>NC_008750.1:0-4708380 GCF_000015185.1 Shewanella sp. W3-18-1
TTGAATAAAAGGATCGTTTTTGATCTTAGGTGATCGAGGATATCCACATAGAATGATCTTGCTGGGGATAAATATTTTTTAAGGATAGCGATCCTTGAGATCTCGCTATAGAATACACCTCTTTTTGATGATCTTTTGGGGATAACTAAGTGGCGGTTTCACTTTGGCAACAATGTATCGGACGACTGCAAGATGAGCTTCCTGCTCAGCAGTTTAGTATGTGGATCAGACCGTTACAAGCTGAAATGGATGGTGATACATTGGTGCTCTATGCGCCCAACCGCTTCGTGCTCGATTGGGTCAGAGAAAAGTACATTAATATCATTAATCAGTTTTTTACTGAGCAAATGGGTAGCGACGCACCCAAATTACGCTTCGATATTGGTAGTCGTCCATCGGCTAAAAAGTTTGAGCCCGCCCCAGTAGCGACTGTGCGTGCACCTAATACTCAAACTAAAGCGACTGTCGGTACTTATTTTAATACCCAAGCTGAGCCTATTGCTAATGCTAATCATCGTAGCAATATCAATCCAACCTATCAGTTTGATAACTTCGTCGAAGGTAAATCAAACCAATTAGGTAAAGCTGCAGCGTTGCAAGTGGCTGAAAATCCTGGTGGTGCCTATAACCCATTATTCTTATATGGTGGAACAGGTTTAGGTAAGACTCACTTGTTGCATGCTGTCGGGAACGGGATCATCAAAAATAATCCTAATGCCAAAGTGGTTTATATGCATTCTGAGCGTTTTGTCCAAGATATGGTTAAAGCGCTGCAAAATAATGCCATCGAAGAATTTAAACGTTACTACCGTAGTGTCGATGCACTGTTTATCGATGACATTCAATTCTTTGCCAATAAAGACAGATCTCAAGAAGAATTCTTCCATACCTTCAATGCCTTGCTTGAAGGCAACCACCAAATTATTTTGACTTCAGATCGTTATCCAAAAGAGATCGATGGTGTTGAAGACAGATTGAAATCGCGTTTTGGTTGGGGGTTAACCGTGGCGATTGAGCCACCCGAGTTAGAAACCCGTGTGGCGATTTTGATGCGTAAAGCCCAAGAGAGTGGTATTAACTTGCCCGATGAAGTGGCCTTCTTTATTGCTAAGCGCTTACGTTCAAACGTGCGTGAGCTAGAAGGTGCGTTAAACCGCGTTATTGCGAACGCTAACTTTACTGGTCGACCAATCACCATTGATTTTGTTCGTGAAGCACTGCGTGACCTCTTGGCACTTCAAGAAAAATTAGTCACTATAGACAATATTCAGAAAACCGTAGCTGAATACTACAAGATCAAGATGGCTGATATGTTGTCTAAGCGCCGTTCACGCAGTGTCGCGCGTCCAAGACAAGTTGCCATGGCGTTATCCAAAGAATTAACTAACCAGAGCTTGCCTGAAATTGGTGATGCTTTTGGTGGTCGCGATCACACCACAGTGTTGCATGCCTGTCGTAAAATTGCTCAGCTACGGGAAGAGAGCCACGACATAAAAGAAGATTATGCTAATTTGATTAGAACGCTATCTTCTTAAAAACAAGGAATTTGGACACTATGAAATTCTCAATTGATAGGGATGCCCTGTTAAAGCCGCTTCAATTAGTCTGTGGTGCGGTAGAAAGACGCCATAATTTGCCCATTTTGTCTAATCTCCTTGTAGAAGTTAGTGGTCACTCTCTTAAATTGACGGGGACAGATTTAGAAGTTGAACTTGTTGGTCAAGCTGTGGTTCACGGTGATATCGAAGAAGGTCGTACAACAGTTCCTGCTAAGAAGCTGTTAGATATCGTAAAGTCATTGCCAGAACAAAGCGAATTAAAGGTTGAGCAACAGGATAATAAGTGGTTGCTGCGTTCAGGCCGTAGCCGTTTTTCCTTAGCGACTTTGCCCGCAGAAGAATATCCCAATGTTGAAGCTTTCCAAGCTGAAATTGAATTTAGTTTAAAGCAAGGCGTATTGAAGTCGATTATCGATTCGACGCAGTTTTCTATGGCGAACCAAGATGTGCGTTATTACCTCAATGGATTACTCTTTGAAACTGAAGGTAATATGTTGCGCGCTATTGCGACCGATGGTCATCGTTTAGCCTTAAGTCATCGTGTTATCGATGCCCAATTACCTGAAAAACAAGTTATTGTCCCGCGTAAGGGCGTGATGGAAATGGCGCGTTTATTGGAGTCGGACGATTTAGATATTGCGATTGCTATCGGTGATAATGCGATTCGTGCGACTACCGCTAACACCGTCTTTACCAGTAAATTAGTGGATGGTCGCTTCCCTGATTATCGCCGTGTATTACCAAAGGGCGGTGATAAAATTGTGATCGCGAGTCGCAATCATTTGAAACAAGCACTGACTCGGGCATCGATTTTATCCAACGAAAAATTCCGTGGTGTGCGTATTCAACTCGAAAATGGTTTGCTCAAGATTACCGCTAACAATCCTGAACAGGAAGAAGCGGAAGAGATCATCGATGTTGACTATAACAATCAATCACTTGAAATTGGTTTTAACGTCAGTTATTTACTGGACGTGCTCAATAACCTTAAGTCCGATGATGTGCGTATCACGCTGATTGATGGTAACTCTAGCGCTTTAATTGAAAACCATTTGGAAGAAGATTCCATGTATGTGGTTATGCCGATGCGTTTGTAGTTCACGTCACATACTTGTCCATGTTTACCCGTTTATCTTTGCTATCTACGCCGCGTGTTAGTGGCGTAGATTTCCTCAAAATACTCCTGTTAAACCATCCATCATTGGTATGGTGCGGCTTCACTAAGGTCAGTGCGGTATGATAGCTATTATGAATTTCTGTACTGTGCCGATTGCTCGGCTCTATGGGTAATGCATGAGTTTAACCCGTCTTAATATTGAAGCTTTTCGCAATATTCAGTTTGCACAGTTAATCCCTGCGCCAGGGATTAACGTGATTTATGGCCAAAATGGCAGCGGAAAAACCAGTATTTTAGAAGCCATTTATTTCCTCGGTATGGGGCGTTCGTTTCGCAGCCATTTATCGCAGCGGGTGATTAATAACGACAACGATAAGTTGACTCTATTTGCGACGTTAAACTTAGCGCGCGGTGACAGTAAAATCGGTTTGCGCCGATTTCGTAGCGGTGAGACTGAAGTTAAAATTGATGGCGAAAAGGTCAAACGGCTATCGACCTTAGCCGAAACCTTGCCTATTCAAGTGATCACACCAGAAAGCTTTTCGTTACTGTTTGAAGGCCCAAAATCCCGTCGACAATTTATCGATTGGGGCGCATTTCATGCCGATCCGCAGTTTTATGGTGCTTGGACGAATGTTCGTCGTGTTCTTAAGCAGAGAAATCAATTGCTTAGGAATGGTGCTGTTTACACTCATATTCAATTTTGGGACCAAGAATTTGTGCGTTATGCCGAGCAGGTCACCGAAATACGAAACCATTATGTAGACTCGTTAAATGGGCTACTTAAGGGTATAATCGGGGAGTTTTTACCGAGTGTAGATGTGAAGGTTTCATTTACTCGCGGCTGGGATAGTAAGACGGATTTTGCAGAACTACTCGAAAACCAATATTCCAGAGATTTGGCCACAGGTCATACCGTCAGCGGTCCCCATAAAGCTGACCTTAGACTTCGTGTAGGCAATTTGCCGGCGCAGGATGCCCTGTCCCGTGGTCAATTGAAATTATTAGTCTGTGCACTGCGTATTGCACAGGGAAAGTTGCTCAAACAACAAATAGATAAACACAGTATTTATCTTGTGGATGATCTTCCATCCGAGTTGGATGCACAGCATAGGCAGCTATTGCTTAAGCAGTTAACGGATACCGGAGCACAAGTATTTGTGACCGCCATCGATCCTGCTGCAATAGTCGATTCGTTACACACGCCTCCCAATAGGATGTTTCATGTGGAACAGGGACGTGTAACGGTAGTTGAATAACCATTGAGAGAATAATATGTCAGAGAATAGTTACGATTCTTCGAGTATTAAGGTCCTTAAGGGCCTTGATGCAGTACGTAAGAGACCTGGGATGTATATTGGTGACACCGACGACGGTACGGGTCTACATCATATGGTGTTCGAAGTAGTCGATAACTCTATCGATGAAGCGTTAGCCGGCCATTGTAGCGATATTACCATTACTATCCATGTAGATGGTTCTGTTTCTGTAAAAGATGATGGGCGTGGTATTCCGGTCGCTATCCATGAGGAAGAAGGCGTATCGGCAGCAGAAGTTATTATGACGGTATTACATGCCGGCGGTAAGTTCGATGATAACTCCTATAAAGTGTCTGGTGGTCTCCACGGCGTGGGTGTTTCGGTTGTAAACGCTTTATCTCGAAAGCTGCAAATGACTATTCGTCGTGCTGGCAAAGTGTACGAACAATTTTATACCCATGGTGTGCCTGATGCGCCAATCAAAGAGATTGGTGATGCAACCAAAACAGGGACTGAAATCCGTTTTTGGCCGAGTGAAGATACCTTTAGTGATGTTGAATTTCACTTTGAAATTCTAGCAAAACGGGTGCGTGAATTGTCATTCCTTAACTCTGGTGTCGGTATTCGCCTGATTGATGAACGTGACAATAAAAATGAATTTTTCAAATATGAAGGCGGTATTAGTGCATTCGTCGATTATTTGAACCGTAATAAAACACCTGTCAATAAAGAGGTGTTCCACTTTATGCAAGAGCGTGACGACGGTATTACCGTTGAAGTGGCTATGCAGTGGAACGATGGCTATCAAGAAAATATTTTCTGTTTTACCAACAACATTCCGCAACGTGATGGTGGTACTCACTTAGTTGGTTTCCGTAGTGCGTTGACGCGTAACCTCAACAACTACATGGAAAACGAAGGCTATAACAAGAAAGGTAAGACGAACGCGACCGGCGATGATGCCCGTGAAGGCTTGACTGCCGTTATCTCTGTTAAAGTGCCAGATCCTAAGTTCAGCTCGCAAACCAAAGACAAACTGGTTTCTAGTGAAGTGAAAACCGCGGTTGAACAAACCATGGGTGAGAAGCTGAACGATTATCTACTGGAAAATCCCGCCGATGCTAAGCTGATTGTCGGTAAGATTGTCGATGCGGCCCGTGCCCGTGAAGCGGCGCGTAAAGCCCGTGAAATGACCCGTCGTAAAGGCGCACTCGATTTAGGTGGTTTGCCAGGTAAGCTGGCCGATTGCCAAGAAAAAGATCCTGGTCTTTCCGAAATTTACATAGTGGAAGGGGACTCTGCTGGCGGTAGCGCTAAGCAGGGACGTAACCGTAAGAACCAAGCGATTCTGCCACTAAAGGGTAAAATTCTAAACGTTGAGAAAGCCCGCTTCGATAAGATGTTGTCTTCTCAAGAAGTGGCGACGCTTATCACGGCGCTTGGCTGTGGTATTGGTCGCGACGAATATAACCCAGATAAAACCCGTTATCACAACATCATCATCATGACGGATGCTGACGTCGATGGCTCGCACATTCGTACCTTGCTGTTAACCTTCTTCTTCCGTCAAATGCCTGAATTGATTGAACGTGGTTATGTGTATATTGCTCAGCCGCCTTTGTTTAAAGTGAAAAAGGGTAAGCAAGAACAGTATTTGAAAGACGAACCAGCACTGACTCAATACCTCACGACTCAAGCATTGGATGGCACCGTAGTGTATCCAACGCAAGGTGCACCTGGTATGTCGGGTGAGCCGTTAGAGCGTTTAGTGACTCAGTACCGTGAAGTAGAGGCGATTGTTGCCCGTTTAGAGCAGCGTTATCCAACGCACATTACTAACCGTATGCTTTATCACCCAATGATCACCAACGAGATGTTGGCTGATGAAGGTAAGATGAAAGAGTGGATCGATGCCTTTATCCACGAGCTGGTGGAAATGGAAAGTAGCGGTGTATTGTATTCGGCTGAGCCAATTCTCGATCCTGAGCGTAAAGTGTATCTGCCTAAGATCACTATTCGTAAACACGGTATCGATACTAACTACCTGTTTACTTATGATTTCTTCCAATCAAGCGATTATCAACGTATCGGCAAGTTAGGTGCGGCGTTAGATGGCATGATTGAAGAAGGCGGCTATGTACAACGTGGTGAACGGGTTAAAGAAGTCGGCAGTTTCCTCGAAGCGCTAGATTGGACGATTTCGGAAGCGAAACGTGGCTTGTATATCCAGCGTTATAAAGGATTGGGTGAGATGAACCCTGAGCAATTGTGGGAAACGACAATGGATCCTGAATCACGCCGTATGTTGCAAGTCACAATTGATGATGCCGTGGGTGCCGATCAGTTGTTCACTTGTTTGATGGGTGACCAAGTGGAACCACGCCGTGAGTTTATCGAAGCGAACGCATTGAACGTGGCTAACTTAGACGTGTAATGTGTTGTAATGATTGATTGAATTAAGGGAAAGCTGAGGCTTTCCCTTTTTGTTTGGATTATTAATACTTATCTCATAAAAGCAGCTATTATGTTGTTATTAAGTTAGTGACAAATACCTTTTATTGAGCATTGACTACAATGGACTTGCATTGCTTGATATTGAACTCTTTTTATTTGTTAATTCTGGGAGTTATATTGCTTGATAAAGTCCATTTTTAATAAATTATTTAATCTTCGTGAAAATAACCCAATTGAGCGTCCTAAGAGCTTTAGTGCCACCGATTTGGGAAAGCCACTAGCAATTTCTCCAAAAAATATCACTCAGCAGGAAAGTATTTCTGCTAACGTTGTTTACGTTGATTTATCTGCACTTTTTTATAGTTTGTTATTTCCCGCTCGAGTGAATGATGCCGGTGGAATTGCCAACAATCTTGAACGTCGGGTGATGACGGAGATAGAGCATGCCTTAGCATCGCCACAAGTGATCGCCGAAAAAGTGTTAAAACTGCCATCAAAGGTATTGGAGTTAGATCGTAAGCTGGCTGACCCACAGTTTGATATTAAGGCTCTATTAGCACTTATCGAGCGAGATCCTTTACTGAGTGTGGAGGTGCTTAAGCTGTGCAATTCCCCTGCGTTTAAACGTAGCGATAGGGATATCACCAGTTTACAACAGGCTTTGGTACAGCTTGGCCGCGAACAGTTGAGAAAGTTTGTCACCACTTGTTTAGTGCGTGAAATGTTAGATATCAAACCAATTTATTTCCGTCGTTTTGGGGCTGAAATTTGGCGCCATTCGATGCAGGTCGCTTTTCTTGCCAGTGAGTTAAGCGATGAAGATCAAGATACAGCTTTTTTATTGGGCCTATTACACGATGTCGGCAAGTTGGCTATTTTTAAAATGCTCCTCGATGCATTTGTACAGGCAGAGCCAGGAGAACAGCCTAATTCTGGGTTATTTAGACAAGTTATGACGACCAAATCGTTAACCTTGAGTTCATTGCTTGCTAAGCATTGGCAGTTACCTAATACCTTTGAAACAGAATTAGACAGGCTCGCCACTGTGAACTCGCGTCCTCAAGCGGGGCTTGCTGCAGTGGTATGGCGGGCGAATGTGATTAGCGAGATTTCTATGCTGCATCAAGCAGGACAATTATCCCCTGAGATACTGGCGAATTTACTGCAGCAAGTTAACTTGGAACAGACCCAATTTGATGGCTTACATCAAAAGCTGCTGCAGTTCTGATTGGGCAATTTAATACGTTTGGTATAAGAAATCAGGCCAATAAAAAACGCGCTTAAAAGCGCGTTTTTTATTGGTGCTTAGCGCACATTATTGCAGTAATGAGATATCCGCTACGTGCAGGAACTGCTCGCGTAGATTATTCAACAATGCTAAGCGATTGTTTTTCAATGCTTCATCATCCGCCATTACCATCACATCTTCGAAGAACTGATCCACGCTTTCACGCAGGCCAGCTAACAAAGTTAAGGCTTGTTGGTAATCGGCATTGGCAAACAAAGGTGCCAACTGTGGTTGCAGTTCATTCAACTTGGCCGCTAATGCTTGCTCTGCGGCTTCGGTTAACAAACTCGCATCGATAGTAGTTGGTAAAGCGCCTTCAACCTTAGCCAGAATGTTGGATACACGTTTGTTCGCTGCTGCAAGTGCGCCAGAAGCTTCTAGGCTTCTAAAGTGAGATACCGCATTGATACGGCTATCAAAATCAGCAGGGCGTGTTGGGCGACGTGCTAGCACGGCTAAGATCACATCAACACCAATGCCTTTATCTTGATACCAAGCGCGAAAACGTGCCATTAAGAACTCTAACACTTCGTCGCTTGCATTGACGTTGCTTAAGTGAGTGCCGTGGAGCTCCTGAGCTTTAGCAATCAGTGTTACTAAATCCAGTGGCAGTTTGTTCTCAACGATAATACGCAGCACACCGATGGCGGCACGGCGTAGGGCAAAGGGATCGGCTGCGCCTTTTGGTGCTTGGCCAATACCAAAGATACCGACTAAAGTGTCGAGCTTATCTGCTAATGCGACTGCGCAAGAAACGCCTGCACTAGGCACTGTATCGCCAGAGAACTTAGGCTTGTATTGCTCTTCCATCGCAACCGCAACGGCTTCGGTTTCACCATCGAGGCGGGCGTAGTGCATGCCCATAGTGCCTTGAGTGTCGGTAAACTCCATCACCATATTGGTCATCAAATCGGTTTTAGATAACAAACCTGCACGGGCTGCATCCACCGCATTCGCGCCAGTCTGCTCGGCAATAAAGGCGGCTAGGGCAGAAATACGATTCACTTTGTCTTTTAAGGTACCGAGCTGCTGTTGGAACAGGACGGTTTCAAGACTCGGTAAACGCGATTCCAGCGTGTGTTTTTTATCGGTATTAAAAAAGAACTCAGCATCAGCCAAGCGCGGGCGAACGACTTTCTCGTTACCTGAGATAATTTGCGCGGGATCTTTAGATTCGATATTGGCCACAAAGATAAAGTTTGGCAGTAACTTGCCCGCGTCATCAAAGACAGGGAAGTATTTTTGATCGCCCTTCATGGTATAGACCAAAGCTTCAGACGGCACACTTAAGAATTTTTCTTCGAAGCTGGCGGTCAATACCACTGGCCACTCAACCAAAGAGGCGACCTCTTCAAGTAGGCTATCTTCGATATCGGCGGTGCCACCAATCTTAGCGGCGGCTTTTTCGGCATCGGCTTTGATTAACGCTTTACGGCTTTCGTAATCGGCGATGACTTTGCCTTTCTCTTTTAGGTCGGCAAGGTAGTGATCAGCATGGGCTAATTCAAACTGTTTGAGGCCCATAAAGCGGTGACCGCGAACAGTGCGAGCTGATTTAATACCCAGCAACTCACCTTCAATCAACTCACTACCTAACAAGATAGTGGCAGTATGAACAGGGCGAATAAATTGGGTTTTATTATTGCCCCAACGCATTGGCTTAGGAATGGGCAATTTATCCAGCGCACGTTGCGCCATAGCAGCGATCAAACTTTTCGTTTCGACGCCTTCAACTTTGGCGTTATGGACTAACCATTCGCCTTTATCTGTAACTAAGCGCTCGGCTTGCTCAACGGTAATACCATTACCACGTGCCCAACCTTCAGCTGCCTTAGTGGGTTTGCCTTCAGCATCGAATGCAGAACTCACTGCTGGACCGCGTTTTTCAACGATTTTGTCGGCTTGCGCAAGGGCAAGTTCAGTGACATTTATTGCCAGACGACGTGGCGCTGCGTACCAAACGGCTGAGCTGAACGCTAAATCGGCTTTGGTGAGTTCTTCAGTAAAGTTAGCTAAAAAGGATTCAGCCAGTTTACGCAGTGACTTGGGTGGTAACTCTTCCGTGCCTAACTCTATGAGTAAGTTTTCAAAATTCATGTTTTTACCTCTACTTACACATTGGGAAGCCAAGCGCTTCGCGTGCCTGATAATAGGATTCAGCAACAGCCTTAGCCATAGTGCGAACGCGTAAGATGTAGCGTTGGCGCTCGGTAACTGAAATGGCGTGGCGGGCATCGAGCAGGTTGAAGGCGTGTGAGGCTTTCATCACTTGTTCATAGGCGGGTAGAGGTAAAGGTTTTTCCAGCGACAATAAATGCTGACACATTTTTTCGCACTGATCGAACAGAGCAAACATAAAGTCTACATCTGCGTGTTCAAAGTTATAGGTCGATTGTTCGACTTCGTTTTGGTGGAATACATCGCCATAGGTGATGCGGCCCATTGGGCCATCGGTCCAAACGAGATCATAAACGCTATCAACACCTTGGATATACATCGCCAGACGCTCTAGGCCATAGGTGATTTCACCCGTGACAGGGCTGCATTCTAAGCCGCCGACTTGTTGGAAGTAGGTAAACTGAGTCACTTCCATGCCGTTAAGCCAGACTTCCCAGCCTAGACCCCAAGCTCCGAGTGTTGGTGATTCCCAGTTATCTTCAACAAAGCGGATATCGTGGATTTGAGTATCGATACCGAGTGCTTGCAGTGAACCTAAATAGAGTTCTTGGATATTATCTGGTGAAGGCTTCAACACGACTTGGAATTGGTAGTAGTGCTGTAGACGGTTAGGGTTTTCACCGTAACGGCCATCTGTTGGGCGGCGCGATGGCTGCACATAGGCACTGCTCATAGGTTCTGGCCCTAGAGAGCGTAAGAAGGTTTGTGGGTGGAAAGTTCCCGCACCGACTTCCATATCTAGAGGTTGAACGATTGCACAGCCTTGCTGCGCCCAATATTCCTGCAGGGTGAGAATAAAACCCTGAAATGTTTTTACGTCGTGTTTTGTCGTCATGTCTACTTGTCTACTGCCGTCAGCCTGAATAGAAAATGGGTTCGATTATACCTTGTAGATATCTGCTTATGTAGGTTATTTTTTACCTTCTTAATTAAAACAATAAGGTTATATACCATGGAAGAGATCCGCTGTGGCTGGGTAAGTGATGATCCCTTGTATCGTGAGTATCACGACAAAGTGTGGGGGCGGCCAGTTTATGATTCTAAGGAGTTGTTTGCTAAGTTGTGTTTAGATGGTCAACAGGCCGGATTATCTTGGATTACGATCCTGAAGAAGCAACAAAACTATGAGCAGGCCTTTGCCAATTTTGAACCTGAGATAATTGCCACCTTCGATGAGACAAAAGTAGAGGAGCTTATGTTGAATCCCGGTATAGTGCGCAATCGCTTGAAGGTGAACTCTATCATCAAGAATGCCAAAGGTTATTTAGCCTATACTGCCGATGGGAAGGATTTCTCTGCATTTTTATGGAGCTTTGTGGGCGGTAAACCCATAGTTAATCAGATTAGGGCAATGTCGCAGGTTCCGGCACAAACACCAGAATCTGAAGCCATGTCAAAAGCGTTGAAGAAGCTCGGATTCAATTTTGTCGGCCCAACCATTTGTTATGCCTTTATGCAGGCGGTGGGAATGGTGAACGATCATCTTGTCGAGTGTATTGCTTATCAGGCCTGTGTCGATTCTTGTGCCGGACTGCATAATCA
Organism: Shewanella sp. W3-18-1; assembly: GCF_000015185.1. Lineage (NCBI taxonomy): Bacteria > Pseudomonadati > Pseudomonadota > Gammaproteobacteria > Alteromonadales > Shewanellaceae > Shewanella > Shewanella sp. W3-18-1. The sequence continues at coordinate 11,398 of NC_008750.1, forward strand.
CGAGCAACATTAATCGAGAGATTGCCGATGTTGAAGTAGGGTTTAGAACTTGTCGTGGTATTAGAAGTCTAGAGATAAAAAAAGCATGTTCCACGTGGAACATGCTTTTGGTTATTTCTATTTGCTGAGATTAGATTTTCTCAAAGAAAAACGGCTTACGCTGTGCTTTATCCCCATTAAGCTTATTCATAGTCTCTGCATTAAATAATTTACCATTCACCATCGTATAAGTGACTCTGTCGGTGACCCGAATGTCGGCTAATGGATCACCATCAATAACGATCAAGTCTGCGAGCTTACCTTCTTTGATTGAGCCAAGCTGATGCTCCAAGCCAAAGGTTGTCGCCGGATTAATGGTGGCCGTTTTTAATACCTCCATATTGCTCATGCCGCCTTGGGCAAACATCCACATTTCCCAGTGTGCCGCTAAACCCTCTCGTTGGCCGTGAGCGCCAATATTAGGATGAACCCCTAACTTATTGAGCTCATTAGCGACGTTGGCAACATTGAAATGATTATAGTGGCTCTCTGGCGCATGCGGGCGTCGCATTGATCTGGCTTGTAAAATATCGGCGGGGACATACATGGATAGGCGTGGATGTGCCCATACATCGGTTTTATCGTACCAGTAGTTTTCACCAGAAATACCACCATAGGCGACCACTAAGGTTGGGGTGTAACCAACTTGAGTCTGGCTCCAAAACTGTTTGATATCGTTATAGATTGAACCAACGGGGAGCGAGTGCTCAACCGTGGTATGGCCATCGGCGATCATGCTTAAATTATGTTGCAGCAAACTGCCACCTTCTGGGACAACCATCATTTCAAGTTCACGCGCAGCGGCTATGACTTGTTGCCTTTGATTACGGCGTGGTTGGTTATAACTTTTTACACTAAATGCCCCGACTTTTTTAAGGCGTTCAAGATGGAATTTGGCATCATCCAGCGAGTCGATATGTGACGTGTAACCCGGTGCATTGGCTCCATAAAGTATGGTGCCGGTGGAGAATATGCGTGGGCCAACGATATTGCCTACTTTTTGTTGCTCAGATGCGGCAAAGATTTCTGTGGTGTCATTCGATGGATCGTGAATCGTAGTCACGCCTAAAGATAATCCAGAATAGAGCGCCCAGTTCTGTTGCGGTACAATTTCATCATCTGCTTGCGGTCCATGGGCGTGGGCATCGAATAGTCCTGGCATAATGGATTTGCCTTTGATGTCGATGATCTGCGCATCCTTAGGAATCGCAACATTGGCATCGCCTACGGCGACAATATGATTGTCTTTAACTATGACCACACCATTATCAATTACCTGGTCATTTTCCATGGTAATCACTTTACCACCTATAAACGCGATTGTTCCACGTGGAACATCGGCCTTTTCGGTAAAGCCTAAATCGATAATGCTTGGTTGTGCCTTTTCATCTTTGTTGCGATATTGAGTGTCAACCTTGGCTTGATAAAGTTCGGGGCCAAGCGTCCAATATAGTTGGTCGCTTTTACTGTTCCAACTGATACTTTCGCCCGCACGGGCACTCAATTGGCTTACGGGTAGATTGCTGGCATTGGGACCAATCTCAACTGTCTCGCCGTGTTTAGCAAAAGGTGTTACCCAAACTTTAAAGCGTTCAGCAAAGGCGAGTTGCTCACCATCGGGTGAAACCCTAAATTCAGTTGCATGTTTGCTGCTGTAATGAACCCGCTTATCGAAGCCGTCTAAGTTGATCGATGATAATTGCGGCGTTTCATCTTCGCTGCTATTCATAAAAAAGATGCGATCGGCATTGGCACCGAATTGAGCTTGATAGCCATCGGCACTGAGCTTGCTATTTTGTTTACCTTTAATATCGACTTTATATAGCCCAGGTTCCTGCGACCAAGTTCTCGGGGTAAGATTACCGCCTTGAGTTTTACGATACACCACGAGTTCACCATTGGGTGAAAAGGTGGGTTCGACATACTTTCCTGGCTCAGATGTTAGCTGCTTAGGTTTGCCGCCTTTGGCGCTAATCACTTGTACCGTGCCTTGGTCTTGGTCATTCCAAGTAGTGAAAACAATATTTTTACCATCGCGCGACCATTGTGGATAAAGCTCTGCGATATTTTTATCCAGTTCTGTTAAGCGTGACATCTTGCCGTCGGGTAAGGATTTTAACCAAATTTTGCCAAGAGCTTCGAAGGTGACTTTGCTGCCATCGGGAGAGACCTGCGCCATACGTAGCATTTTTACATCAAAAACGTCTTTATCTATATCTTGCTTAAAGCGTACCGAGGGCTGTACTGCTAACTCGGTTTTTACACTGAAGGGAATATCTGTGAGTGTCTTATTGGCAACATTCAGGCGATTAATTTTTCCCTTAGCCCAGAAGAAAATATCCTTGCTATCTTGTGTCCATGCCATTGTTGGATAGACGCCATGAATCGCCCACGTCTCTTGCATATCACGGTCAAGTTCGCCAAACAGCTTAGTCGTCTCTCCCGACTTAAGGTCGAGTAGGTAGAGTGATGACTGAAAATCATCGCGCTTAATATAGGCGAGCTTAGTGCCGTCTGGGCTTGGCGTTGGCCGAATGGCACCACCTGTGCCTTCAATCAAGATCTCAATCTCACCAGTTTGAGTATCGTAACGTTTGATTTTGTAGATACCGTTGACTGAATCCTTTGAGTAATGGAAGGTTTTACCCGGCGTGTCATCTTGGCTAAAGTAGATATAGCGCCCATCGGGTGAATATGCGGGTTCACCTAAATCTTTCTCATCATTTGGACGTTCGGTCAATTTGACGCCTTCGCCCCCCGCCACGTGATATAGCCACACTTCGCCCGCACCTAAACTGCGGCTGGCGGTAAAGTGCTTACGGGCAACCAGATACTGGGAGTCTGGGCTCCAAGCTGGACTGTTTAGTAGCCTGAAGGTTTCTTTGGTGACTGTTCTTGGTTTTTTACCATCGGCATCCATAATCCAAATGTTATCACCACCATCGCCATCGGACGTAAAAGCAATGTGCTTGCCATCAGGGCTATAGACGGGTTGCATCTGCCAAGCTATGCCTTGGGCCAATGGCTTAGCTTCACCGCCTGTTACTGGAATTTGGTAGATGTCACCGAGTAAGTCGAAGACGATATGCTTACCATCTGGACTGACACTCAAGTTCATCCAAGTGCCTTCATTAACATCAACTTTGACTTGCTCTAAGGGAGCATTCGCTGGAGCGTTAACATGCCAAGTCGATTCTTTCGTTTCTGTGGCGTTAACTGTGAAGGTATTCATCCCAAGAATGAGGGCAATATAAAGCGGGGTAAGTTTAGCGTTCAACATGTCACTTCCTGTTATCGTTTTTATGGATTACATGATCCGTATTAATCACAAGATAAAGTTTTGTTAATACTTGGTGTAGTTATCGCATAAATAGGTAGGAAGGAAAACGTAAATACTGTTTCAATTAGTGATCGGAGAAAAATACGAGCGGATAGGAAGCTATATAGTAAGCCAAGTTAGAGACTTGGCTGTAGTTTGAGTCTTGTGCAGAATATACCCATTTATGAGAGTGATTCAGTGACTAACGTGACTGTATCACCCTGATGGATCATCGCGCCCACGATGACTCGGCAAGTTACACCACCGCGCCAATCGGGAGAAAGTGCAGCCTCTAAACCAATATGGGCCACTTCCATTTTTTTACAGGGATCTGTCTCACCCGTGATTTCAAGTAGTAACTCACCAATCTGCAAATGTTTACCAACATCAGCACTGCTAAATACCAGACCATCAACGAATAGATTTGCTCTGCGAGTCGTCCAAGGTAAATCTACATTGATACTTTGGCATGCAGTCAGCCATTGCTGTTTGGATAGTACTGTGACTTGGCGTTTGCCTGGGCGGCCAAATATATCTTTTTCGACACCGCTGAGTTGGGTGACATTGGCGTACAGAACTTCATTCATTAAGCCATTCTTTACGGTTTTATAGGCAATCCCCAGCAGCTTTGGCATAGCATCATATCCTCTGTTTACTGTTTAATGACAGGTTATACGACCTAAAGTCCTTTTTTGATCAAATATTGGTATGGCGTTTGAGCCGTTTCGCTGGCGATAAGGGTGTGGTCCATAAACTCACAAAAGCTGGGAATATCGCGAGTTGTTGCTGGATCATCGGCAATGATGAGCAGTGTCTCACCAGCAGCCATTTGTCTTACTGTTTTACGCACCATCATTACAGGCTCTGGGCAGCGTAAACCTAGGGCATCGAGTTTATGCTGTGCGTTTGAGAAAGCGTCGTTCATATTACCTCTACAGAACGGTCAAACAGAATTGGCTAATGTTACTCTAGCGATCATGATAAACCAAGCTGGCTATTTGAATTTGTGATAGGTATTAAGGTGCTTATATTTTGATATTATTTGATTGATGTTTCACGTGGAACATCTGCATATATGTCAGAGCTATTGATATCAAAATGCCGGAAATTAATTCCGGCATTCTTTATCTACCAATGTAATAAATCGCAGGATGATTAAACGCGTTCGAAAACAGTGGCGATACCTTGGCCTAAACCAATACACATGGTCGCTAAACCTAAGGTCGCGTCTTTGTCTTCCATCAAGTTGATCAGCGTAGTAGAGATACGTGCGCCTGAACAGCCCAGTGGGTGACCTAGTGCAATCGCACCGCCGTTGAGGTTGATTTTGTCGTCAACCACATCCGCTAAGCCTAAATCTTTTACACAAGGTAAAGACTGAGCTGCAAATGCTTCGTTCAGTTCAATCACATCTAAATCGGCAACTGTGATACCGGCACGAGCCAGCGCTTTTTGCGTGGCAGGAACAGGGCCGTAACCCATGATCGCCGCATCACAACCCGCAACCGCCATCGAGCGAATACGTGCACGAATCGGTAAGCTAAGTGCGCGCGCTTTAGATTCTTCCATGATCAGCATGGCTGAAGCGCCATCAGACAGTGCAGAAGAAGTACCTGCAGTCACAGTACCGTTGACTGGATCAAATACCGGACGCAGTGCTGCTAGAGATTCCATAGTAGTTTCTGGGCGGATCACTTCGTCTTGCAGTACTTTAATTAAGGCACCGTTAGCATCGTGACCTTCAATGCCATAGATTTCCTTAGCAAAGCGGCCTTCAATCGTCGCGGCATAAGCACGTTGATGAGAACGTACTGCAAAAGCATCTTGCTGTTCACGGGTAATACCGTGCAATTTACCCAGCATTTCAGCAGTTAACCCCATCATGCCAGAGGCTTTTGCCACGTTATTAGCAAGACCTGGGTGGAAGTCGACACCATGGCTCATAGGTACATGGCCCATATGTTCTACGCCACCAATAATAAAGGTGTCGCCCATGCCAGTCATTATCGCACGCGCCGCTTGATGGATAGCATCCATTGATGAACCACATAGGCGGTTAACCGTCACCGCGCCAGCGGTCTTTGGAATGCCGGCTAATAGTGAAGCATTACGGGCAATGTTGAAGCCTTGCTCTAGGGTTTGTTGCACACAACCCCAAATCACGTCTTCAATTAGGTTTGGGTCGAGTTGCGGATTACGCAGCAACAGACCTTTCATCAATTCGGCAGACAGAGTTTCTGCACGTACATTACGAAATACGCCAGCCTTTGAGCGGCCCATCGGAGTACGGATGCAGTCTACGATAACAGCTTGTTTCATGATTAAATTCCTTTCCCGCTAATTAGGCTTGGTAGTAGCTACCATTATTGGTGGCTTTTGTACGCATCGCATCTGTGACTTGATACAGACCGCCCAAGTGAGCATATTTGTCTGCTAAGGCCACAAAGTTTGCGACACCCATGGTATCCAAGTAACGGAACACGCCTCCTCTGAATGGCGGGAAACCTAAGCCATAAACCAGGCCCATATCCGCTTCGGCAGGTGATGCGACAATGCCTTCTTCTAAACAGCGCACGGTTTCTATGATCATAGGGATCATAGTACGGGCAATAATGTCATCGGCTTCAAAGGTTTTTAACTCGCCAAAGGCATCTTTCAATAGGCCGTAGCTCGTAGGATCGACATCTTTCTTCGGTTTGCCACGGCTATCAACTGAATAGACATAGAAACCTTTGCCATTTTTCTGGCCAAGGCGCTTGTTCTCAAACATCACATCAATCGCGTCGGTACCAGATTTACCCATACGATCAGGGAAACCTTCAGCCATTACTGCTTGGGCATGGTGACCTGTGTCTAAACCCACTACGTCGAGTAGGTAAGCTGGGCCCATTGGCCAACCAAATTGTTTTTCCATAACTTTGTCGATTGCAGCAAAGTCGCCACCTTCGGCAAGTAGGCCGTTAAAGCCTGCAAAGTAAGGGAAGAGTACGCGGTTAACGAAGAAGCCTGGGCAATCATTAACCACGATTGGGGTTTTGCCCATTTTGCTGGCGTAAGCCACAACAGAGGCGATGGTTTCTTCAGAGCTGTGCTCGCCACGGATAACTTCTACCAACGGCATTTTGTGCACTGGGTTGAAGAAATGCATACCGCAGAAACGCTCAGGTTTCTTCATGCTCTTAGCGAGCAAGTTGATTGAAATCGTTGAGGTGTTTGACGCGATAATCGCATCTTCACTCACATAACCTTCAACTTCGGCTAAAACCTGTGCTTTAATTTTTGGATGTTCAACAACGGCTTCAACGACGACATCACTGTGTTTGAGCGCAGCATAATCTAATGAAGGCGTGATGTTGTTCAGCACTTTGGCCATTTTTTCTGGCGTTGAACGGCCACGAGCAACTTGCGCCGATAGCAGTTTGGCGGCTTCATTGAGGCCTAAATCTAATGCTGGCTGGGCAATGTCTTTCATGACAATCGGTGTGCCTTTGCTGGCGCTTTGGTAGGCGATGCCGCCGCCCATAATGCCAGCACCTAATACGGCAGCGTTTTTCACTTCTTTGGCTAACTTACCCGCTTTTTTCGCTTTGCCTTTAACGAGTTGATCATTAAGGAAGATACCTATAAGTGCCTTAGCAACGTCGGTTTTAGCCAGCTTGATAAAGGCTTGATGTTCGATTTGTAATGCTTCAGCACGACCTTTAGTCGATGCTTGCTCAATCACGCTTACTGCGGCCATTGGTGCTGGGTAGTGTTTACCCGCAACAGCAAATACCATGCCTTTAGCTGTGGTGAATGACATCATAGCTTCAAGTTTGGGCAGCGTTAGGGCAGACAGCTTACGGTTACGACGCGCTTGCCAATCCAGCTTTTCTGCAACAGCATCTTTGAGCATTTGAATCGCAGCCGCTTCTAATGCTTCTGGCGCAACCACAGCATCCACAGCACCGACTTTCAGTGCATCTTCAGCGCGTTGGTCGTTACCTGTGGAGATCCATTCAAGTGCGTTATCTGCACCAATTACACGTGGCAGACGAACTGTGCCGCCAAAGCCTGGGATGATGCCGAGTTTAGTTTCAGGTAAACCGATTTTGGCTGTGGTATCTGCGATACGAAAATCCGTTGCCAGAATGGTTTCACAGCCGCCACCTAAGGCAAAGCCTTTGATTGCAGATGCGGTTGGGAAAGGTAAGTCTTCGAGTTTGTTGAAGACAGCGTTGGCTTGTTCAACCCAAGAGAGCAGTACAGCATCATCTTGTGCAAATAGGCCTAAAAATTCGGTAATGTCGGCACCCACAATAAAGGTATCTTTACTGGAGGTCAGCACTAACGCTTTGATATTGGAATTTTGCTTGATGCTGTCTAATGCGGCATCGAGCGAAGCGAGGGTTTCTCTGTCGAATTTGTTCACCGAACCGGGTGCGTTAAAGCACAGCTTGGCAATATTATCCTCGAGTAACTCAACTTGAATTGTAGGACTTTGGTAGATCATTGCTTGCTTCCTTTTGGCTTAAAAGTGATACCCACCATTATGTGTTGGTGCTAGTACGACTCTCTATCTCACAGCAGCTTCGGCCATCATTTGACCAGTTGTGTGCCAGTGTGCTTCGAAATTCGATAAATTACAACACCCAATTTAAACGACTGTTTAATTTCTTGTCGGCTAGGGTGATTTTTCACCTTTGTGATACACTGCACAGAGTGTAGAACGCCTAGAATGCGTTAAATCACTTTGTGGATAAATAGGTCTTTGTGGCTGTTTTCCTTAGACGTTTAAACGCTGTAGCCATGCTAGGGTTGAATAGAATTATTAAAAATAATCATGATGTTATCGCTTTTATGTTCTTTGTTTAGCAGCCATGTATTTTAGATTGAGTGACAGTTTAACGTTTTGATTGAATCTGTTGTTCATGATCAGATTAAGATTATGTGGGCAAATTTGGCTCATAATATTAACTTTTATTCATTGCAGGAGATGACAAATGGATCAGTTGGCTCATCACTATCGTGCCCATATTGCCGAGTTAAACCGCCGAGTCGCAGAGATTTTGTCTCGAGAAGCCTTGTCTGGTTTAGTGATCCATTCGGGTCAGCCGCATCGGATGTTTTTGGATGATATCAATTATCCCTTTAAAGCAAACCCGCACTTCAAGGCATGGTTGCCAGTGTTGGATAATCCGAATTGCTGGTTAGTCGTCAATGGTCGCGATAAGCCGCAGCTGATTTTTTATCGTCCTGTGGATTTTTGGCACAAAGTATCCGATGTGCCGGATATGTTCTGGACCGAGCATTTTGATATTAAGTTGTTAACTAAGGCTGATAAGGTCGCTGAACTGTTGCCCAAAGACACTGTTAATTGGGCTTATTTGGGCGAGCATTTAGATGTAGCCGAAGTGCTGGGTTTTACCAGTCGCAATCCCGATGCTGTGATGAGCTATTTGCATTACCACAGAACCACTAAAACTGAATATGAGCTGGAATGTATGCGCCGCGCCAACCAAATTGCGGTGCAGGGACATTTGGCGGCTAAAAATGCGTTTTATAACGGTGCGAGTGAGTTCGAGATCCAACAGCACTATTTATCTGCCGTGGGCCAGAGCGAAAATGAAGTGCCCTACGGCAATATTATCGCTCTTAATCAAAATGCGGCGATTTTGCATTACACCGCGCTTGAGCATCAAAGCCCCGCGAAACGTTTGTCTTTTCTTATCGATGCGGGCGCGAGTTACTTTGGCTATGCGTCTGATATTACTAGAACCTATGCCTTCGAGAAGAATCGTTTCGATGAGTTGATCGCTGCGATGAATAAGGCGCAGCTTGAGCTCATCGACATGATGCGTCCCGGTGTGCGTTATCCTGATTTACACTTAGCTACTCACGCTAAAGTCGCGCAAATGCTATTGGATTTTGATTTAGCCACGGGGGATGCCCAAGGTTTGGTTGATCAAGGCATTACCAGTGCTTTCTTCCCCCATGGTTTAGGCCACATGTTAGGTTTACAAGTGCATGATGTGGGTGGCTTCTCCCACGATGAGCGCGGTACCCATATCGCGGCGCCCGAGGCCCACCCATTTTTGCGCTGCACCCGCATTTTAGCGCCAAACCAAGTACTGACTATGGAACCTGGGTTATACATCATAGATACTTTGCTTAATGAGCTTAAACAAGATAGTCGTGGCCTGCAGATCAACTGGCAAACCGTTGATGAGTTAAGGCCTTTTGGCGGTATTCGTATCGAAGATAACGTCATAGTGCATCAAGATAGAAACGAGAATATGACCCGCGAGCTCGGCTTAGCCGATTGATCATAGGGCAAAGTTTAGGACGATCTTGTGCTCGACAGTTACCTTATCCCGAGTGAAAATATTCAGATTGAAGAAGAGATAAAGCATAGCCGCTTTATCTCTTTTATCTTTCATTGCGATAGTATTGATAAATTAAAGTTAGTGCTCACTGACATAAAGCGTGATTACCCCGGCGCAAGCCACTACTGCTATGCTTTTATCGCTGGCGCACCAATCGACACTGTATTGATTGGCTCAAGTGATGACGGTGAACCCGCTGGCAGTGCTGGCCGCCCTATGCTCGCTGTTTTACAAGGTGCAAATATTGGTGAAGTTGCTGCTGTGGTTGTGCGCTATTATGGCGGTACTAAACTTGGTGTGGGAGGCTTAGTTCGAGCCTATACTTCTGGTTTAAGACTTGGATTGACCAAGCTATCAATGCAAACAAAGCAGCTGCGTTATCCTGCAAGGCTACAGTGTGACTACTCGCAACTAAGGGATGTAGAATATTCATTACAGCAAGTTGATGCCGTTATGATCAATAAGCAGTTTGCTGAAGTTGTCTATATTGAGTTTGAAATAGGAAAGCTACAGCAAGAAAGGTTCAGCGAATTATTGATGACCTTGAGCCAAGGCAGCTTAAGTGCCGAGTTTGAACTGTGATGCCCGCGCAAATTATGCCAAAATAGCCAAAATGCTGAAAATACCTTTACAGCCAATGGAATAATTGAACTCGCTTAATGCAATATAAAACCATAATAAGAATAATAGGTCTATTAATCGGCTTATTTTCCATCACTATGCTGCCACCAGCACTGATCGCTATTTGGTATAACGATGGTGGCGGTACGGCATTTATCCAAGCCTTTTTTGTGAGTCTATTTATTGGTTTTTGGCTTTGGTATCCCAATCGCCGCTGCAAAGAAGAGTTACGTACCCGAGAGGGTTTTTTGATTGTTGTATTATTTTGGACAGTACTGGGTTCTATAGGATCCCTTCCATTTATTTTCTCTAATCAGCCAGATCTGAGTTGGACAGATAGTTTTTTTGAATCTTTTTCGGCGCTGACCACGACTGGGGCGACAGTGATTGTTGGTCTTGACTCCTTGCCCAAAGCTATTCTGTTTTATCGGCACATGCTGCAATGGCTCGGTGGTATGGGGATCATTGTGCTTGCTGTGGCTATTTTACCTGTACTTGGTGTTGGGGGGATGCAGCTTTATCGTGCTGAAATCCCAGGGCCTGTGAAAGACAGTAAGATGACACCTAGGATAGCTGAAACAGCTAAAGCACTGTGGTATATCTATTTACTGTTAACGATCTCCTGTGCTGGCGCCTATTGGTTGGCAGGAATGAGTATTTTTGATGCAATTTGTCATTCTTTTTCAACCATAGCCATTGGTGGCTTTTCGACCCATGATGCCAGTATGGGCTATTTCGATAGTCCTGTGATCAATCTGATTTGTGTGTTCTTTCTAATTGTCTCTGCGGTTAACTTTAGCGTGCATTTTGCGGCATTTTCGCGGCGAGGTATTAACGTTAAAGTGTATTTTAAAGATACTGAATTTAAAATGCTGGTGGCGATTCAACTTATTCTTACCGCGATTTGTTTTCTGACGCTTTATCATTCTGGTATTTATGAATCACCCGAAGAAACCTTAGATCAGGCGCTGTTTCAAGCAGTTTCTGTGGCGACAACGGCTGGATTCGGTACGGATAGCTTTCATATGTGGCCGCTATTTTTACCGATGTTATTAATATTCTCGAGCTTTATTGGTGGTTGTGGCGGTTCAACTGCGGGGGGGATTAAAGTTATCCGGGTGATTTTGCTGCTGTTACAGGGGTCGCGCGAATTGAAACGACTCGTTCACCCGAAGGCGATGTTTTCAATTAGGATAGGCTCTAAAGCCTTACCAGACCGCGTGGTTGATGCTGTTTGGGGATTCTTTTCTGCCTATGCGCTAGTGTTTGTGATTTGTATGCTTGCACTGATGGCGATGGGTTTAGATGATATTACCGCTTTTAGTGCTACCGCGGCTTGCTTAAACAACCTTGGCCCAGGTTTAGGCGAGGTGGCGAGTAATTACGCCAGTATCGGTGATGGAGCAAAGTGGGTGCTGGTGGTCGCTATGTTGTTTGGACGCCTCGAAGTCTTTACCTTACTGATTTTATTCACGCCAACCTTTTGGAAAAATTAAAGATGCAGACGTTAATAATCTACTCAACCATTGATGGCCAAACATTGGCAATCTGCCAAAAAATAAAACTGTTTGCAGAGCAGGCGGGAGAAAATGTTTCGCTAGTCACGTTAGAGCAGGCAGAAGCATTGAGTTTGGCTGATTTTGATAAAGTGTTGATCGGTGCCAGTATTCGCTATGGAAAATATAGGCCCGAGTTATATCAATTTGTTAATCGTCACCATGCCGTATTAGATACCAAAATTAACGGATTTTTTTCCGTTAATGTTGTGGCACGCAAGCCCTTAAAAAATACCCCCGAAACCAATCCCTATATGCAAAAGTTTTTAAAACTTTCCCTATGGCAACCTCAGCACTTGGCGGTATTTGCAGGTAAGATTGATTATCCAAAGTACAGTTTCTTTGATCGCACTATGATACGTTTTATTATGTGGATGACTAAAGGGCCGACCGATATTAACGGAACCTTTGAGTTTACCGATTGGGCTAAGGTTGATGCTTTTGGCACTGACTTTAGTCACCAGTAAAAAAAATTTAAGCCCCAAATCTTAAAATAGAGAGGGGCTTAAATTTAGCATTACCCCGCGCAGTAGCGATTGTGTAGAATAGAAATGACTTGGGTAACTTGCTCATTCTTAAGCTTATAATAAACAATTTGCGAACTCTTACGGGTATCCACTAAATCTTCTGCGCGTAACACAGCTAAATGCTGGGATAGTGCGGATTGGCTTAATGGCACCGTGGCATTGAGCTCAGTTACGCTTAACTCTTTATCTAGCAATAGGCATAAAATCATTAGGCGATAAGGATTCGCGATGGCTTTAAGCCATTTAGCTGCACTTTCCGCATTAGTTACCATTGCATCTACATCTATATCATTTTGCATAAGGTCACTCACTTTATCGCTTATTTTATTAGATAATTCTAATTGTACATACCTGTAAACGCAATCATACTGCTCGACAATACAGATCTCAATTTTTGCATAACAGAATATGAGATACCGCTGATTTGTGATCCTATCAGAGGATTATTTAGCGGAATAACGCCACAATGGTGACATTACTTCAGCGAATTGAGAACTTCCAATGATACGCGTCCTCGTACTTTATTTTACCCGTGGTGGACATACAGCCAAGATTGCTAGTGCAATTGCTGATCAATTAAAAAACCGTGGTGCGCAGGTTGACTTAGTTGATATCAATAGTGCCGCAGCCACTCGGATTAATTGGCCGGATTATCAGGTTGTTGCTCTGGGGGCTTGTGTTCTCTACGGTACCTACGATAAAACAGTATTCCAGTTTATAGAACAGCATAATCAAGCATTAAGCGCTTTACCGAACAGTTTCTTCTGTGTCAATGTGGTCGCCAGAAATCCTGAAAAACGTATCCCAGAAAATAATAAATACCTGCAAAAGTTTATTGCATTATCACCATGGACTCCCGCAGATCTGAAGATCATTGCAGGTAAAGTGGATTATCCTTCATGGCCTTGGTACGACAGATTGGCGATTCAGTTGATTATGAAGATGACTAAAGGTCCAACCGATCCTAAATCAGTGATCGATTATACCGACTGGGAAGATGTGAAAATTTATGCCGATCATCTGTTAGATCTGACAGAGGTTACAGCAACAACGTAATGGAAAATGCATGTTATTAGCGCATTTTTATGACTGCCGTTAGTATTTCCAGAAACTTGGGTGGAATAATACTGCCACGGTTAAGATTTCCAAGCGGCCAAGTAACATACCGAGTGCTAATGCCCATTTGGCGACATCGGGCAAGGTTGAGAAATTGCCCGCAGGGCCAATAATAGGGCCTAAACCTGGTCCTACATTGGTGACGGCAGTGATGGCACCAGTAAAGCTAGTCATAGGGTCGAGCCCTGTAAGTACTAAAATTACTGATAATCCAACAATGACGAGCATAAATAGTAAGACGAAGGTAATGAGCGAGCGGACAATATCTTCACTGATAATGCGATTATTATAGCGCTCTCGAAATAGACCGTTTGGATGACACTGTTGCTTTAATTGCTCGCGCATAATGGCACCTGCGATTTGAAAGCGGAAGATCTTAATTCCCCCCGATGTTGAGCCTGAACAACCGCCCACAAACATTAAAAATAAAAAAGCGATATTAGCAAAAGCCCCCCAAGATCCGTAATCAGTTAAGCCATATCCTGTTGTTGTTACAACAGAAACCACATTAAAACTGGATAAGCGTAGGGCATCTAATAACGCAATGTCACGGGTTTGCCAGAGCCAAAATCCAATGGAGCAGGAGACAAAGGTCAGAAAGAATAAAAATCCTCTAACTTGTGCATCATTCCAAATATGAAGATTCCGTTGTTGAATCGTATGTACGAACAGTAATAGTGGCAAGCCACCAGCCGCCATAAATACAATACCTACCCAGTGTGCTGAGTTTGAAAAAGCTGCCATTGAGCTATCTGAAGTGGAATAACCACCAGTGGATATTGTGGTCATCGCATGGTTAATTGCTTGAAACCAAGTCATACCAGCCAAGTGGTAGGCAACACAACAAACAATGGTTAATAAAATATAGATAAAAAATAAATGCTTAGCCATATTTTGTGTTCTGGGTACGGCTTTATCACTCCAATCAGAAGATTCAGTACGAAATAGCCGCATACCTCCGACGTTTAAGAAAGGCAAAATTGCAACGGCCATAACAATAAAACCAATACCTCCAAGCCATTGTAGTAATGATCGCCAGATTAGAATGCTATGGTCCATGGTATCCAAGCCTGAAAGGACGGTGGAACCCGTCGTGGTAATACCGGACATGGTTTCAAAAAATGCATCCGTATAGCCAATACCGTGATACAGGGTAAAGGGCATGGCCGCAAATAGGCTGACGATTAACCACGTTAGGCTCGTCAGCAGAAACATATCGCGGATATTGAGGTGAATAGTTTTACTTTGGCCATTATGTAAACAAAGGCTAGCGCAGATCCCTGTTGCTAGTGCGGATACCATAAAAGAGCCTACAGTTTCTTCGCCACTGAAAGCGGCAAGGAGCAGGGGGATAAACATAAAGGCTGTTAACATGGAAAGAAACAGCCCTAAAATAAACAATAGTGGTCTGAAATTCAGCATAAAGTAGTGACTTTAATGACCTAAAAAAAGAAAGCACTAGGTTGGAAAAGTTTTTCGACTTCACCGACAAACTTTTTATTCACAAGGAACAAGATGACATGATCTCCTTGTTCTATCACGGTTTTATCATGGGCCATCAGCACTTCATCATTGCGGACAATTGCACCTATGGTCGTTCCCGGTGGCAATTTAATATCACCAATGGCTTTACCTACTACCTTGGAGGTGTTTGAATCGCCATGTGCTATGGCTTCAATCGCCTCGGCGGCGCCGCGGCGTAAGGAATAGACGTTACAAATATCACCTTGACGAATATGAGTGAGTAGGGCTGAAATGGTTGCCTGTTGCGGAGAAATCGCGATATCGATATTGGCTTCTTGCACTATATCCACATAGGCTTCTCGCTGAATAAGCACCATGACCTTTTTTGCGCCCATACGCTTTGCTAAAAGAGCCGACATAATGTTGGCTTCATCATCATTAGTGACGGCAATAAACACATCTGTTTGGTCAATATGTTCTTCGAGTAGTAATTCTTGATCCGAAGCATCACCACAAAATACAGTTGTATTTTCGAGTTGTTCCGAAAGCGATTCTGCTCGCTCAAATTTGTGTTCGATAAGTTTTACCGAGTGGGTACGTTCTAGGCGTTTTGCTAATCCTAATCCTATGTTACCGCCGCCAGCGATCATAATATTGCGGTAGGTATTATCGAGCTTTTGCATTTCGCTCATAACGGCGCGAATATGGCGACTGTCGGCGACGAAAAATACCTCATCATCGGCTTCAATAATTGTCGTTCCGCGCGGCATAATGGGTCTACCTTGGCGAAAAATTGCTGCGACTCGGGTATCGATATTGGGCATATGTTCGCGTAGCGCCGCTAGTGCATTACCCACTAATGGACCACCGTAATAGGCGCGCACTGCGACTAAGCTTAACTTGCCTTCGGCAAACTCGAGCACTTGCAATGCACCTGGATATTCAACAAGGCGCTGGATGTAAGCGGTCACTAACTGTTCAGGAGCAATGAGTTCGTCAATTACAAAGCCACCACGTGGACGGCCGTCACTGTTCTTGGTTTCGCTATCAATAAAGAGTTTATCACGCATAGCCAGATAGGGTTCTGAGCGGATACGGGCGATTTTTGTTGGTGTGCCAAATAGGCTGTAGGCAATTTGGCAGGCGGCCATATTACATTCATCGCTATTAGTGACCGCAATTAGCATATCAGCATCTTCGGCACCGGCTTCTTTTAGCACATCTGGATGAGCGCCATGGCCTGCCACAACGCGAAGGTCATATTTATCCTGTAGGGCACGTAATTTTGATCTGTCGCTATCGACTATGGTGATGTCATTATTTTCACCCACCAAATTCTCGGCCAAAGTTCCCCCAACCTGACCCGCACCTAATATGATAATCTTCATGGCCTTGCTTACTTCCTACTTGTGGGTCGCTTTCAATAAACGGGCGTAATAAAACCCATCCATATTGTCTTGTCCTGGCGTGATTTGCCAACCTATATCCTGTGGCGAATTTTGCTGGGCGAGTATGTCTAGCTTAGCATCTACCGTTCTATCTAAAAACGCACTGATCTGGTCGCGGTTTTCCTGCGGTAAAATCGAACATGTGGCATAAAGAAGCGTGCCTCCTGGTTTTAGCCACTTCCAGCAATGATCGAGAATTTGCTGTTGAAGTTCAGCCAATTCTTCGATGTCATGGTTTTTTCGCAACCATTTAATATCGGGATGACGGCGGATCACCCCTGTGGCTGAACAGGGGGCATCCAGTAAGATACGATCAAATAGTCCACCTTGCCACCATGAGCCAATATTGGCCGCATCGCCATGGATAAGCTCCGCTTTTAATGATAGGCGATCAAGATTCTGTTGCACCCGCTCAAGGCGTTTGGCATCAAAATCAACAGCGACTAATTTGATGCTCGGTTCAAGTTCGAGTAGATGGCAGCTTTTACCACCGGGGGCTGCGCAGGCATCGAGTATTAACTCATTCACTTGTGGCGCGAGCAGTGTCGCCGCCCATTGCGCTGCGCCATCTTGCACTGATGCCGCACCTTCATGGAAGCGTGGCAGTGTCGCCACATCCTTTGGATGGGCTAAGAGAATGGCATCAGCACTACTGCCTTCGCTCGCTTCAATGTCGAGTTCGGCTAAGGCTGCAAGGTATTCGGTACGGCTCTGGGATAAGCGATTGTTACGCAGCCACATCGGTGGGCGTTCATGGCTTTGTTGAATGATGTCTTGCCACTGCTCGGGATAGGCTTCTTTTAAGCGCTTAATCAACCAAGCTGGTGTGTTGTAGCTTAAGGTGTCTGATTCAGTGCTCAGTGGCGAAAGCTGGCGCTGAATGTTGCGCAGTACACCATTAACCACTTTGACCATGCCTTCAAATTTTAGTTGGCGACAGGCTTCGGCGGTTTCTGAAATTGCGGCATGGCTTGGAATACGGGTAAAGTACAGTTGGTAGCAACCTACGATCAGGAGCTGGTGGATAATCCTTTGTTTGCCTTTAAGTGGTTTCTCTAGGCATTCACTGATGCGTTTTTCTATTTGCGGCAGAGTGCGCATCACGCCATAGCAGATCTCGGCAAGTAGGGCTTTATCTTTGCCGCTGGCAAGATGCTTTTGTTGATCAGGCAATGCCACTGACAGTGACACGCCTTTTTCTAATACTTCGAAGATGGCTTTCGCAGCTAGCGCGCGCAAGTTCATGATTATTCGGCCTCGTTTGCGAGACGAGTATTCGGACTAAACCATTCACCGCGGGCATTAAGAATATCGGCAACATTGAGTGGCTTTTTCCCCGGAAGCTGCATACTCAACAGTGTTAACACGCCATCGGCGGTGGCCACTTCTATGCCTCTTTTGCTGGCGCTGATAATAGTACCTGGAGCGGCTGTGCTGATGGTTTCGCTAACGTGTGCTTGCCACACTTTAATCGTGTTTCCTTGGTGCTCAAAATAACTTACAGGCCAAGGATTAAAGGCACGGACTTCTTGCCACAATTGTTTGGCAGACTTATTCCAGTCGAGTCTGGCTTCTTCTTTACTGAGTTTTTCTGCGTAGTTCGCTAAGGCTTCATCTTGTTTTTCAGCGGCTAAGGTGCCATTTGCCAAACCTTTAAGGGCTTGCAATAGGGCAACGGGACCTTGTTCAGCCAGTTTCTCGTAAAGGCTTGCTGAAGTGTCGCTATCTTCAATCGGCAAATAAGTTTTAAGCAGCATGTCGCCCGTATCTAGACCGACATCCATTTGCATGACGGTCACCCCCGTTTCTTTGTCGCCCGCCCATAGGGCACGCTGAATGGGTGCGGCACCGCGCCAGCGAGGTAAAATAGAACCATGAACATTAATACAACCTAAGCGCGGCGTATCTAGTACAACCTTGGGTAAAATCAGGCCATAGGCAACCACCACCATAATATCGGCATTGAGAGCGGCAAGTGCTTGTTGTGCAGGTTCTTTACGTAATGATCCCGGTTGATATACAGGAATATTGTTGGCGACAGCGAGTTCTTTTACTGGGCTGGCGGTGAGTTTTTTGCCGCGCCCTGCGGGTCTATCAGGTTGAGTGTAAACACCAATCACATTGTGTTGTGAGTTGAGCAAAGCTTGCAAATGGCGAGCAGCGAAATCCGGTGTTCCGGCAAAAATGATGTTGAGTGATTTCAAATCCAAATCCTATGCTTCTTTGGCGTCCAATCTGGCCGCTTTTTCAAGTTTTTGTTTGATCCGCTGACGTTTTAGCGGCGACAAATAATCGACAAACAATTTGCCTTTGAGGTGGTCCATTTCATGTTGAATACAAATGGCAAATAACTCATCGGCTTCAACAATAAATTCGCAACCATTCCTATCCAATGCTTTTACCGTGACAAATTCGGCACGATCCACTTTGGCATAGATACCTGGAACAGATAGACAACCCTCTTCATTACAAAAGTCGCCACTACTCGAGATAATTTCAGGATTGATAAACACCTTTGGGCGCTCGATTTCGTCTTGTAAGTCCATGACGATAAGTTGTTTATGATAATCGACTTGCGTTGCAGCAAGTCCTATACCCTTTTCTTGGTACATTGTTTCAAACATGTTATCGATTTGAGTCTGTAGTTCTGCGTCAAACTCAGTGATAGGTTTGGCTTGGATCCTTAGTCTTTCATCAGGAAAGCGTAAAACATTTAATAGTGCCATACTTAAACTCTTAACAAGTCTGTCAAATTTTGGTCAGTTAGTTATACTGACTAATGCTAATGGGCTAATTTTAGTCTTTAGTGTCTATCAATAATAGTAAAAGCTCTATTTCGAGCCAAAACAACATGGACCACACCATGAAACGGTTAATTTTACTCGTGTTAATGACATTTAGTTGCACGTTTGTTTCCGCTGATACTCTTACGCTTAAAGCGGGGTATCCCGAGTCATATGTGGTGAAAAAAGGTGATACCTTATGGGATATCGCTACGACTTTCTTAAATGATCCGTGGAAATGGCCTCGTCTTTGGGATGTTAACCCACAGATTGCGAACCCTCATCTTATTTATCCCGGTGATCAACTGACATTAATCTTTATTGATGGTCAACCTCGGCTTGTACGTGATAGTTCGAGTGCGGGAAAACCTTTTGTAAAAAAGAGCCCTGAAGGGCGCATTATCGCTAAGAGTAATGCTGTTCCTGCCATCGATCTTGCACTTATCAAAAACTATCTTGTGCAAAATCGAGTTGTCGATTCTAACTGGTTTTCTGAGCAGCCAATGATATTGGCGGGTGAAAGTCCTTCACGTCACCATATTATTGGTGACGTGGTTTATATCAATAACATATTACCTTTACACCAAAAGTATGGTGTTTACGAAAGTGGTCGAGCATTTTTTAATAAAGAGTCCGGTGAGGCGTTGGGGCAAGAGGCTATCTTGGTATCTACTGGTCAAGTTATTGAGTCTGGAAATGTTTCAAAGATAAAATTACTGAGTAGTTTTCGAGAGACTAAAGCGGGTTTTAAGGTGCTACCAATGGAGGATGATTCCCTGATGTCTGCGTACTTTACCCCCAAGCCTGCACAGTTAGTAAACCATGCTTCAGTTTTAGCAACAGAATCTGCAATGCGTGAAGCGGGTAAGCTGAATGTAGTCTATTTAGATAAAGGAACCCAAGACGGTGTTGAGCCTGGTAATGTGTTCTCAATTTACCGTGATGGTGAAGAAATTGTCATTAACCATGATGGTTCACCGGTTCCTGCGCTAGAACGCACCGCCTATGATAACATCATAGCGTCCGTTTCATCGGAGCGTTCGATTAAAATGCCGGACGTTTATCATGGTAAACTAATGGTATTTAAAGTATTCGATAAAGTGAGTCTGGGTTTAATTGTCTCTACAGAACGCCCAGTTCGAGTTGATGATAAGCTAATTTCGCCCGATTATTTAGCGTTTAGAGGTCAATAAATTACTGAAAACTTGGTCGATTGGTTAATTGTTAGTGCTGTATCTGGGCTTGGACCTGCTCGGACCCAACAATTATTAATGCACATGGAAGTGGACGACCTCAGGCAAAGGTTAGAGCACGAGAGACAAGCGCTACCTTTATCTGATCATCTGCTCCATAGCCTTGTGATTGATTATCAAAAAGTGGATGCAGCCCTAGAATGGCAGCAACACTCCTCTGAGCATTACCTGATTTGTTTTTCTGATCCGCTTTATCCACCGTTGTTAAAGCAATTACCCGATCCGCCTTCCATCCTCTTTGTTAAGGGGTGTTTGGAGGCATTGGTGCCTCCTTACCTTGCTATTGTCGGAAGTCGTAATGCTTCGCCTGGAGGCTTACAGGTCGCTTATCAACTAGCTACAGAGATGTCATCCCTTGGTTTTGGTATTTGTAGTGGGATGGCAATGGGCATTGATGGTGCTGCGCATAAAGCCTGTGTTGACCATAATAAAAGGACGATTGCTGTACTGGGAACAGGTATTGATATTGTGTACCCCCGCAGACATCGACAGCTTTATGAGAATATTCAGCAGCAAGGTTGTATACTCAGCGAGTTTTGGCCCGATATAGGCCCCTTTGCGGGCAATTTTCCGAAACGAAATCGCATTATTAGCGGTCTATCTTTAGGTACACTTGTGGTTGAAGCCTGTCGTAAAAGCGGATCTTTAATCACAGCGAGGTTGGCGATGGAGCAGGGGCGCGAAGTATTTGCTGTTCCAGGCTCAATCTTAGGGGGTTACCATCAAGGCTGTCATGATTTATTACGTGATGGGGCAAAACTTGTGGAAACCGCTGCCGATATAGTGGAAGAGTTGGCAAGTTTAACGGCTTTCCACCTTGAAGAATTAAACTTATGCCACCATATACAGAAGAGTGACATTTGCCATTTGCCATTTTCGTCTCTGTTAGCTAGTGTAGGTTATGAAACTACAACAATTGATGCTGTAGTTGAACATAGTGGAAAAACGATAGATCTGGTGTTAGAACAAATGCTTGAACTTGAGTTGCAAGGTTGGGTAATAGCAGTACCCGGTGGTTACGTCAGAGTAAAGAGGAGCTAGCCATGTTTGATATCCTCATGTATCTATTTGAAAACTATGTTCACAGTGAAGTTGAACTACTAGTTGATGAAGACGAGTTAACCAAGGAACTCACTCGTGCCGGATTTCATCAATCCGAGATTTTAAAAGCGTTAACTTGGTTAGAGCGCTTAGCTGAATTACAAGAAGGGGATAAACCTTATCTTTGTAATCACGATCAGCATTCGTTTCGTATCTATACAAAGGACGAAATGGACAAGCTGGATGTAGAATCCCGCGGTTTCTTGTTGTTTTTAGAGCAAGTTAAAGTGCTGAATGTCGAAACCCGTGAAATGGTGATTGATAGAGTGATGGAGTTGGATGAACCAACCCTGATTTTAGAAGATCTCAAATGGGTTATCTTAATGGTACTGTTTAATGCTCCTGGCCATGAGTCCGCTTATGAGCAAATGGAAGATTTAATCTTCGAACAGCCCGAAGGCCGACTGCATTCTTAATTGTTGTGAAAGATGAATTATGAGAGAAAGGAGGCTAAGACCTCCTTTTTTGATGCCATAAATTCCTTGATGGCACCGCGCTTGATATCCTAATGCGCTACGACAGGTGGTGAATGATTATGTCTAAGATTGATGAACAATTATTTAGTGCCCACGAACACGCACTGGAAAAAGAATACGAACTTTGCCCTGAATGTGGCAGCGAGTTATCGGTCAAACATAGTAAGCACGGCGGTTTTATTGGCTGTAATAATTACCCTAGCTGTAATTACACTCGCCCCTTAGTGCAGCACGAATCTATTGAAACTCAAGTGATTGACGGTTCTGTATGCCCAGAATGCGGTCACGAACTGGCGGTAAAGTCTGGGCGCTTTGGGATCTTTATTGGTTGTACTCAATATCCTAGCTGCACGCATATTGAAAAACAGGATCAAGGAGCTAATAAACCAGATATCCCTTGCCCAGAATGCAAAGCGGGTAAGCTTGAGCACAGAACGAGTCGCTTCGGAAAGAGTTTTTATGCCTGCAGTGCTTACCCTAAGTGCAAATTTATTGTGAATTATCCTCCGGTTGCTGAAGTTTGCCCGAGTTGTGGTTTTGGGATCTTAGTCGAGCGTAAAGGTGCGGCAGGGATGCGTTTAGAATGCCCGCAAAAAAGCTGTAAATACAAAAGACCACTTTAGTTTATTGTGTGACCTGCATCTTAATATTTGGCCGATGAAAGTGGCTTGCGTATAATCCTTGGCTGACCGCTGATGGGGCGGTCAGTATTCGAATTTATCCAATAATTTGATTGTTGAAATCGACAATACTCAAAAGGTGATCCTAAGATGTTGCAGCTGCACCCATCTGACATAAAAGATATTGTGCTTAACGGTGGTGTTATCGCTTATCCAACCGAGGCCGTTTATGGCCTAGGTTGCGACCCAGATAATGACACTGCTATCCAAAAGTTATTGGCTGTAAAACAGCGCCCATGGCAAAAGGGACTGATCTTAGTCGCCAGTGATTTTCAGCAGCTTTTGGCTTATGTTGATGAATCGCAATTAACTGCTGAGCAGCTCGAGTTTGCATTTTCCAAGTGGCCGGGGCCTTTTACCTTTGTCATGCCAATCAAAGCGCAGGTTTCAAAATACCTCTGTGGTGAATTTGACTCTATCGCAGTGCGAGTGTCGGCCCATGCTGGAGTACAAGCCCTGTGCCGCGCACTTAATAAACCTTTAGTGTCGACCAGCGCTAACCTTGCAGGTGAAGATCCCGCATTAACTGCCGCTGAAATCCTCGCCGATTTTACAGGTAAAATTGATGCACTCGTATTAGGTGAACTTGGTGAGCAACGTCAGCCCTCGACCATTATCGATGCGCGAAGCGGTAAGATTTTACGAAATGGACAATGAGCAAACCAATAATAAGGATAACAAGATGAGTGTGCCTGATGTTGCAGTGGTAAAAGCGTTTTTAATCGATCTACAAAACCGAATTTGTGCCGGTTTACAGGCGCTGGATGGCCAAGCCACGTTCGCCGCCGATTCATGGACTCGCGCCGAAGGCGGTGGTGGTACGAGCCGAGTATTAACTCAAGGTGCAGTGTTCGAGCAAGCTGGGGTTAACTTTTCCCATGTGACTGGCGCTGCTATGCCTGCGTCGGCTACGGCGCATCGCCCAGAATTGGCGGGGCGTAGTTTTGAAGCTATGGGCGTTTCTTTAGTTATTCATCCTAATAATCCTTATATCCCAACGACTCATGCCAATGTGCGTTTCTTTATTGCTCAAAAAGAGGGCGCCGATCCCGTGTGGTGGTTTGGCGGTGGCTTTGATTTAACGCCTTATTATCCTTTCGAGGAAGATGTGCGCGAGTGGCACCAGACTTCTAAGGATATTTGCGCGCCTTTCGGGGATGAGGTTTATCCCAAGTATAAGAAATGGTGCGATGAGTATTTCTTCCTGCCGCACCGTAATGAAACTCGCGGCGTGGGTGGATTGTTTTTCGATGACTTGAATCAAGACGGATTCGAGCAAAGCTTTAGCTTTATGCAAGCTGTAGGTAATGGCTTCTTAACGGCCTATGCGCCGATTGTCGAGCGTCGTAAAGAGACTGAATTCGGTGAGCGTGAGCGCCAGTTCCAACTCTACCGTCGTGGTCGTTATGTTGAGTTCAACTTAGTCTACGACAGGGGCACTTTGTTTGGCCTGCAGACAGGCGGCCGTACCGAGTCTATCTTAATGTCGATGCCGCCATTAGTGCGTTGGCAATATGCTTATACACCAGAGGCGGGAAGCCCAGAGGCAGATTTGTACGATAACTACCTCAAACCCCGCGACTGGGTTTAGCCAGTAATCTTATGAAGTGGATACAACATCCACTTTATTGATTACGCATATGATCAGCCAGAGTTGAAATCGCCTCAAAGATGGCGGCTCGATGCTCTGGCTTATTAATGTTTTCTTCAATCGCAAATTTCATACAAAACAGCCATTGATCCCGCATCGCCTCATCGACGGCGAAATGCATGTGTCGTGCTCGCAATGCGGGGTGACCATATTTTTGCTGGTAGAGTTGTGGCCCGCCGAGCCAACCACTTAAAAATTCGAACAACTTCTGCTCTGATTCCGCAATTGGCGCTCTATGAATGGCAAGCAGTGTTGTCGTTTCTGCTGAGCTTGCCATCTTCTGATAAAAACATTTGGTGATAGCGCGGATCACTTTTTCGCCGCCGATTAAGTCGTAAGCGTTAGATTGGATCGGATCGCGATCATCCTGCGGTGGAGTGTGTTTGCTAAAAATCTTTTTAAGCCAGTTCATTGGAATAGTAGTTCACTAAAATAGAGAGCATTGAGCCGATGGCGCATTATAGCGTGAAATTTAGTTGAGCATAATTCGTCTTGCCTAGGCTCAAAAGCGCGGTAGACTGCAAAGCCATTGAACCTAAAATTTAATATCGCTATGACAGACAAATACGCAGTGTTTGGCAATCCAATTAGCCACAGTAAATCGCCGTTCATTCATGGACAATTTGCTGCGCCCACCCAAGAGTTATTAACCTATGAAGCCATTCTTGCTCCGGTCGATGGTTTTGAAGCCTCACTGACGGCGTTTTTCAATGCGGGCGGCAAGGGCGCGAATGTGACAGTGCCTTTTAAGGAGCAAGCTTTTGCGCTGTGTGACAGTCTCAGCCCAGAGGCCAAGCTTGCCGGCGCGGTAAACACCTTAAGTTTATTGGCCGATGGCACTATTCGCGGTGATAACACCGATGGTTTAGGGCTGGTGGCTGATCTCATCGCTAACTTAGGCAGCCTGCAAGGTAAGCGCGTGTTACTTATAGGTGCTGGTGGTGCGGCGCGCGGTTGTATTCTGCCATTATTAAATGCGGGAATTGCGCAGCTAACGATTAGCAATCGCACTCACACTAAGGCACAGCTTCTGGTCGATATCTTTACTTCGGTGGATAACGGTGCTTTCGCAAATAGAGTCACCGCCGTAGAAATGAATGAGCTTGTGGGCGAATTCGATATCATTATTAACTCAACTTCGGCTAGCCTTGCGGGCGAGTTGCCACCCGTGCCAGCGCATATCATTACCCCTCAAACTGTCTGCTATGACATGATGTATGGTGCCTCAGTTACCGCTTTTAACCAATGGGCGCTATCCCAAGGTGCAGCTAAGGTTATTGATGGACTCGGTATGTTAGTCGGACAAGCCGCTAAAAGCTTTACCCTATGGCGAGGTGTTGAGCCAGATACTCAAGTGGTGTTGACTCTTTTGCGGGACAAATTAAAGGCTGAGCCTAAGTAGGAAGCATGAATCAAAGTATTCTTTTCCCCGAACTGCAATATTGGGACGACGCCCACAAGCGAGTCTGCTTTATCGCGCAGTCACAAGGGATGAACATCAAGTGCTATATCAGTGCGAATAAGTTAACCGAGCTGAATGATTTCTCCAAGCAGCCGAGTACCGATGAAGCCGCCGCTATCCTGGCTTTGTTTGATGCAGTGAGATTTGATGCCGAAGAAATGGCGGAAGAGTTAATCGAAGCAGAGGAGTTCGATGAGTTTGGGGCAGTACACTTAGGCTAAACTCATCGAGCTTAGATAGCTTCTGAATCAGCGAATAGCAAAAGGCGGTAGAGACTCAATGAGTGTCTACCGCCTTTCTTATATAGCTATAGTGACAATAAGCGACTAACTATAAGAGATTAGCTATAAGTGACTAGATGTTTTGTAACTCAACTAAGTATTCGTTTTTCAGTCTGACATAGTTGTCGGCAGATTCTGGCAAAAAGGCAATTTCGGCAGGCGTTAATGGGCGAGCCTGCTTAACTGGGCTCCCTACATATAAATAGCCACTCTGTAATACCTTGCCCGGTGGCACTAAAGAACCCGCACCTAAGATCACATCATCTTCTAAAATCGCACCGTCGAGAATAATCGCACCCATGCCCACTAATACTCGGTTACCGACTTTGCAACCGTGAAGCATAGCCTTGTGACCAATAGTCACATCATCACCAATAATTAGTGGATGACCCTCGGGACGAGCAGCTGACTTACGCGTTACATGCAATATGCTACCGTCTTGTACGTTCGAGCGCTTACCAATACGAATATGGTTAACATCACCACGCGCCGCCACCATAGGCCAAATACTGGCATCAGTATCTAACGCAATATCGCCAACAAGCACCGAAGCTTCATCTACATATACGTTATTGCCTAATTGAGGATGAATACCTTGGTAAGTTCTGAGTGGCCCTGACATAGAAAAGTCCCTGATTGAGTGGTTTTTAGCATTATAAAGGTTAAAAACTAGCGGGTCAGGTCAAATATCCAACGAACAGTGAGAAAATGGCAATTATCTTAAAAATAGGGGTTGCGGACTTTCTCAATCTCCCTATAATGCGCATCCACTGACACGGCAGACAGCGAAAGCCAGCTGACGAGTTAGGTTGAATTGAGTCGCTTTTAAGCACTTAATTCAAGCGCAGCAAGAAGTTGAAAAAACTCCTTGACGCGAAACGGGAAATGCGTAGAATACGCAGCCCTAGCCAACTGGTAGCGTTCGGCGCTCAGTGTGGTACTCGCCTTCTCTTATGAGGTTGAGTTGCTCTTTAACAAGATAAAACAAGAAATCTGTGTGGACACTCACAGGTGTTGAGTTAATCGAAACTGCTTAGCTTTAGGGTTGGCAGTCAAAGAATTAAATCAATGTAACAATGAGTGTTCATAGCAATATGTACATAATTTTGATTTCGCTTTTTTAAAAGCGGAAACAAATGACAGAATTCATTGAGCCGCTGAAGTCGCAAGACGGAAGCAACAAAACTTTAATTGAAGAGTTTGATCATGGCTCAGATTGAACGCTGGCGGCAGGCCTAACACATGCAAGTCGAGCGGCAGCACAAGGGAGTTTACTTCTGAGGTGGCGAGCGGCGGACGGGTGAGTAATGCCTAGGGATCTGCCCAGTCGAGGGGGATAACAGTTGGAAACGACTGCTAATACCGCATACGCCCTACGGGGGAAAGGAGGGGACCTTCGGGCCTTCCGCGATTGGATGAACCTAGGTGGGATTAGCTAGTTGGTGAGGTAATGGCTCACCAAGGCGACGATCCCTAGCTGTTCTGAGAGGATGATCAGCCACACTGGGACTGAGACACGGCCCAGACTCCTACGGGAGGCAGCAGTGGGGAATATTGCACAATGGGGGAAACCCTGATGCAGCCATGCCGCGTGTGTGAAGAAGGCCTTCGGGTTGTAAAGCACTTTCAGTAGGGAGGAAAGGGTGTAGCTTAATACGCTATATCTGTGACGTTACCTACAGAAGAAGGACCGGCTAACTCCGTGCCAGCAGCCGCGGTAATACGGAGGGTCCGAGCGTTAATCGGAATTACTGGGCGTAAAGCGTGCGCAGGCGGTTTGTTAAGCGAGATGTGAAAGCCCTGGGCTCAACCTAGGAATAGCATTTCGAACTGGCGAACTAGAGTCTTGTAGAGGGGGGTAGAATTCCAGGTGTAGCGGTGAAATGCGTAGAGATCTGGAGGAATACCGGTGGCGAAGGCGGCCCCCTGGACAAAGACTGACGCTCATGCACGAAAGCGTGGGGAGCAAACAGGATTAGATACCCTGGTAGTCCACGCCGTAAACGATGTCTACTCGGAGTTTGGTGTCTTGAACACTGGGCTCTCAAGCTAACGCATTAAGTAGACCGCCTGGGGAGTACGGCCGCAAGGTTAAAACTCAAATGAATTGACGGGGGCCCGCACAAGCGGTGGAGCATGTGGTTTAATTCGATGCAACGCGAAGAACCTTACCTACTCTTGACATCCACGGAATTCGCTAGAGATAGCTTAGTGCCTTCGGGAACCGTGAGACAGGTGCTGCATGGCTGTCGTCAGCTCGTGTTGTGAAATGTTGGGTTAAGTCCCGCAACGAGCGCAACCCCTATCCTTATTTGCCAGCACGTAATGGTGGGAACTCTAGGGAGACTGCCGGTGATAAACCGGAGGAAGGTGGGGACGACGTCAAGTCATCATGGCCCTTACGAGTAGGGCTACACACGTGCTACAATGGCGAGTACAGAGGGTTGCAAAGCCGCGAGGTGGAGCTAATCTCACAAAGCTCGTCGTAGTCCGGATTGGAGTCTGCAACTCGACTCCATGAAGTCGGAATCGCTAGTAATCGTGGATCAGAATGCCACGGTGAATACGTTCCCGGGCCTTGTACACACCGCCCGTCACACCATGGGAGTGGGCTGCAAAAGAAGTGGGTAGCTTAACCTTCGGGGGGGCGCTCACCACTTTGTGGTTCATGACTGGGGTGAAGTCGTAACAAGGTAGCCCTAGGGGAACCTGGGGCTGGATCACCTCCTTACCTATACGACTAGCTCGATGCTTGGTCGAAAAATGCTCCTGCATTTTCGACATTCGGTACATCCGTGTACCTTTTGAGTGTTCACACAGATTGCTTGTTTATCCTGTCTTAGGACGGGTAGAGCGAAACATCCCTCTAGCAGGTCGATGTAGTTCTTTAACAATTTGGAAAGCTGATAGTAATTAATGGCATGAGTCTGTCATGTGATTAATTACAAAAAGTTTAATGCGAAAGCATTGAACATTGAGTTCTCAAACACTTTATTAAGTGTCTTGAATATTCAAGTCTAAGGCGCGTCCACTTCTTTGGTCAGAAGTGAGACAAGTAAAACCAGCTGGTCGCAACAATTCAAGTGAAACTCATTTGGGTTGTATGGTTAAGCGACTAAGCGTATACGGTGGATGCCTTGGCAGTCAGAGGCGATGAAGGACGTAGTAACTTGCGAAAAGCGTTGGCGAGCTAGTAACAAGCATTTGAGCTAACGATGTCCGAATGGGGGAACCCGGCCGCATAAGCGGTCATCATGTAGTGAATACATAGCTACATGAGGCGAACGAGGGGAACTGAAACATCTAAGTACCCTTAGGAAAAGAAATCAACCGAGATTCCCCTAGTAGCGGCGAGCGAACGGGGATTAGCCCTTAAGTCTATGGGGTGTTAGTGGAATGGTCTGGAAAGTCCAGCGGCACAGGGTGATAGCCCCGTACACGAAAACTAACCGTAGATGAAAACGAGTAAGGCGGGACACGTGACATCCTGTTTGAATATGGGGGGACCATCCTCCAAGGCTAAATACTCCTGACTGACCGATAGTGAACCAGTACCGTGAGGGAAAGGCGAAAAGAACCCCTGTGAGGGGAGTGAAATAGAACCTGAAACCGTATACGTACAAGCAGTGGGAGCGGTTCTTGAGACCGTGACTGCGTACCTTTTGTATAATGGGTCAGCGACTTACATTTTGTAGCGAGGTTAAGCGAATAGCGGAGCCGTAGGGAAACCGAGTGTTAACTGCGCGTTTAGTTGCAAGGTGTAGACCCGAAACCCGGTGATCTAGCCATGGGCAGGTTGAAGGTTGAGTAACATCAACTGGAGGACCGAACCGACTAATGTTGAAAAATTAGCGGATGACTTGTGGCTGGGGGTGAAAGGCCAATCAAACCGGGAGATATCTGGTTCTCCTCGAAAGCTATTTAGGTAGCGCCTCGAGCGAATACCATTGGGGGTAGAGCACTGTTAAGGCTAGGGGGTCATCCCGACTTACCAACCCTTTGCAAACTCCGAATACCAATGAGTACTACTCGGGAGACAGACGGCGGGTGCTAACGTCCGTCGTCAAAAGGGAAACAACCCAGACCGTCAGCTAAGGTCCCAAAGTGTATGTTAAGTGGGAAACGATGTGGGAAGGCTTAGACAGCTAGGATGTTGGCTTAGAAGCAGCCATCATTTAAAGAAAGCGTAATAGCTCACTAGTCGAGTCGGCCTGCGCGGAAGATGTAACGGGGCTAAACATACCACCGAAGCTACGGGTGCAGCCCATTAGGGTTGCGCGGTAGAGGAGCGTTCTGTAAGCCGTTGAAGGTGAAGGGGTAACCCACGCTGGAGGTATCAGAAGTGCGAATGCTGACATGAGTAACGATAAAGGGGGTGAAAAACCCCCTCGCCGAAAGACCAAGGGTTCCTGTCCAACGTTAATCGGGGCAGGGTGAGTCGACCCCTAAGGTGAGGCCGAAAGGCGTAATCGATGGGAAACAGATTAATATTTCTGTACTTCCGCTAACTGCGATGGAGAGACGGAGAAGGCTAGGCTAGCGCGGCGTTGGTAGTCCGCGTTTAAGGTGGTAGGTGGGTGACTTAGGCAAATCCGGGTTGCTATACACTGAGAGCTGATGACGAGGTCCTAAGGGACTGAAGTAGTTGATGCCATGCTTCCAGGAAAATCTTCTAAGCTTCAGGTTAGTGGGAATCGTACCCCAAACCGACACAGGTGGTCGGGTAGAGAATACCAAGGCGCTTGAGAGAACTCGGCTGAAGGAACTAGGCAAAATGGTACCGTAACTTCGGGAGAAGGTACGCTCCTGTTGGTGATGAGACTTGCTCTCTAAGCTGACGGGAGTCGCAGATACCAGGTGGCTGCAACTGTTTATCAAAAACACAGCACTGTGCAAACTCGCAAGAGGAAGTATACGGTGTGACGCCTGCCCGGTGCCGGAAGGTTAATTGATTGGGTTATCGCAAGAGAAGCTCATGATCGAAGCCCCGGTAAACGGCGGCCGTAACTATAACGGTCCTAAGGTAGCGAAATTCCTTGTCGGGTAAGTTCCGACCTGCACGAATGGCGTAATGATGGCCACGCTGTCTCCAGCCGAGACTCAGTGAAGTTGAAATTGCGGTGAAGATGCCGTATACCCGCGGCTAGACGGAAAGACCCCGTGAACCTTTACTATAGCTTGGCACTGAACATTGAACCTACATGTGTAGGATAGGTGGGAGACTATGAAGTTGGGACGCTAGTCCTGATGGAGTCGTCCTTGAAATACCACCCTTGTAGTTTTGATGTTCTAACCTAGACCCCTAATCGGGGTTAGGGACAGTGCCTGGTGGGTAGTTTGACTGGGGCGGTCTCCTCCCAAAGAGTAACGGAGGAGCACGAAGGTTGGCTAAGTACGGTCGGACATCGTACGGTTAGTGCAATGGCATAAGCCAGCTTAACTGCGAGACATACACGTCGAGCAGGTACGAAAGTAGGTCATAGTGATCCGGTGGTTCTGAATGGAAGGGCCATCGCTCAACGGATAAAAGGTACTCCGGGGATAACAGGCTGATACCGCCCAAGAGTTCATATCGACGGCGGTGTTTGGCACCTCGATGTCGGCTCATCACATCCTGGGGCTGAAGTCGGTCCCAAGGGTATGGCTGTTCGCCATTTAAAGTGGTACGCGAGCTGGGTTCAGAACGTCGTGAGACAGTTCGGTCCCTATCTGCCGTGGGCGTTGGATGATTGAGGGGAGTTGCTCCTAGTACGAGAGGACCGGAGTGAACGAACCGCTGGTGTTCGGGTTGTCATGCCAATGGCATTGCCCGGTAGCTACGTTCGGAATCGATAACCGCTGAAAGCATCTAAGCGGGAAGCGAGCCCCAAGATGAGTCATCCCTTGGACTATAAGTCCACTAAAGAGCCGTTCGAGACTAGGACGTTGATAGGCATGGTGTGTAAGCGTTGTGAGGCGTTGAGCTAACATGTACTAATGACTCGAGAGGCTTAACCATACAACCCAGATGGGTTTTACAAAGAAGCCTTAGACAGAATATAAACACTTAATGAAGTGTGGACTCAAAAAACAATCAGTTTTCCGAATTATTAAATAAGATAAGAGCAGGTTTTAGTTCCTAGAATCTAGCAGCACGCAGTGCGCTCTCGAGTCTTGTTTAAAACCAAATATGCTTGGTGACAATAGCATTGTGGAACCACCTGATCCCATCCCGAACTCAGAAGTGAAACGCAATCGCGCCGATGGTAGTGTGGGGTCTCCCCATGTGAGAGTAGGTCATCGCCAAGCGCCTAATTATCTTGTAAAGATGTAACCAAGCCAGCTGAATAAGCTGGCTTTTTTGCATTTCACTTTTAGCTATACCCGCTTGATGACGCATAATATTTATTCCTAGATTATTAAATTATCGCTGAACTCCATTAATTAGCAGAAGATCTCGATAACTTCGTTAAGTCCTTTTGCTTAGTATCCTATTTCCCGTTAGCATACGAATAATTCATTGTTCAGTAGAAGGCTGCCTAGCGCAGATGCTTAGAAAACTTTCACTCGCAGTTCTAATTCCTCTTTGTATGCTAATACTTTATTTGGTGTTAGTCATAGGAGAGTATTTGTATGAGAGTGATCAAATACGCAGTGAGCTCGCTGGACGTCAGGTTACTCAAATAAAACAACAGCTTTTGAGAATGCAGGCGGTTGTACAATCGGCACAAGTTTTACAGGATATTGAGCGTATAGAACAAGAGGTATCATTGGCTGCACTGGATATGAACACAATGGTGTATATATTGGTGGATATGGATAGTCGGATCCGCTTTGCTAATCATACCGTTTGGCGCGATAGTAATGCTATTCAAGTTATTGATGGTTATGATGTTGTTCGACATCATACCGTTGCTCAATCCTCTCTCCCGCAAGTATCTGTCAATATGGAGCGTTTAACGATTCAGGCTTATTATCCTGTTATTTCTCAATACCCTGGTGCAGTTGAATTAATTTACCTCGAATCTGACTTGGCTCCTTTAGTTTCAGAAGCCTCTGCTAAGTTACAACAGCGATTTATCCGTGTATGGGGCTTGGGTGGATTGCTATTGATTGGTTTTACTCTCATTTTATATTTTTTATTAATTAAGCCATTTCGGATTTTAAGTGAAAGTGCAAAGCATATAGGTACACCTGAATTTTCAACTCAGATCCCTTGGAGTTCTTCAGAGGTTTTGTCACTGCAAAGCAGTTTACAGGAGGTACATGCCCGTTTGGGACGTGCAGTAAAACAGCTAAATGACAGTGAGCAGCGTTGGCTATTTGCCGTTGAGGGATCTCGTAATGGTATTTGGGATTGGGATATTAGCACTGGTGAAGTATTTCTTTCCGATCGTTGGAAAGAGATGATTGGTTATGCCCCTGATGAATTAGAGTGTGTTTTTAAGACTTGGGAGTCGCGGCTGCATCCGGAAGACCGAGAGACTGTTTTAGATTGTTTGCAGGAATATATTAGCGGTAAAAGTAAAGAGTTTGAGAGTGTCCATCGACTGCGGCATCGTGATGGTCATTATATATGGGTGCTCGATCGTGGCATGCTTGTTGATTGGGATCATTTAGGCCGTCCAATGCGGATGATAGGTATCCATGTTGATGTATCTGAAAGTGAGAAAAACCATGCAGCAATTGCAGAGTTAGTTGAACATTCAGTTGCAGGGCATCGAATGTTACCAGCAGTATTCATGGAACGTTTGTCCCAATTTCTGACTCAAGAAGATAATTCTGGTCATTGGGGAGGATTATTTTTTATTGAGGTTGAGAGTTTAGGGGTAATGAACTCGCTAACTTCACATGAAGCTGAGCGTTTATTTACACAGATTGGCGCGAGACTCTCGAGCTACTTCACAGACAATATTATTGTTGGACATTTGGGGTTAGGGCGTTTCACCTTGCTTGCTAAAGAATTGTCGATTGATGCAGAAGTGGCTGCACGTCGAACTCTAGCCCTAGCGACTGAGTTGAGGCAAATCATTGCAAGACCATTTCATTACAGAGATCATCACTTTGAATTAAATGCCAATGTCGGTATTTATCTGCTCGATCCAGTAGAAACATTAGAGCCCCTACTTGTGATACGCCGCGCCGAGCTAGCCCAAAAACATGCAAAACTGTTAGGGCAATGCGGTTGCGCTTTTTATCATTCGGAGTTAGATGTACGTCAGAGCCGTGATGAGCTGTTACAACATGAGCTTAAGTTAGCGATAGAACATGAAAAGCTATCATTAATGTTTCAACCGATTGTGAATGTAGCGGGCGAAATTCTCTCTGCAGAAGTGTTATCACGTTGGTATTTAGCTAATGGTGATGTTGTTCCTCCTTCTGAGTTTATTGCTCTTGCTGAACGTTGTGGTTTGATTGCAGGGTTAGATTTAAGCGTTGCTAAACGAATATGTATATTATTACAGCAAGCAGATGAGCAGGGTTTATCTCTTCCTCGTATAACGATCAATATTAGCGCGTTATCATTTTGTCAGATTGATTTTATTGAGCATTTAATTGCTTTGATTCGTACGTATTCAATTCGTACTAATCAACTTGGCATTGAATTAAATGAATCTGCACTACTCTTACAAGATGCTTTTGTGAATGAACGTATTACCCAGTTAGTGGAGATTGGGGTGCCAGTCATTCTAGATAACTTTGGTTCAGGTCACGCTGCGTTAAGCTGCTTAAATCAGTATCCGATAAGCGAAGTAAAGTTAGATCTGAGTTGTGTCGCTTCTATTACCTCGACGCAGATATGGCAAAAAGCATTAATTCAATCAGTATTACCATTCGACCTATGCTTAGTGGCTAAAGGTATAGAGTCAGCACAGCAACAACAGATATTTACGGCATTAGGTTGCCATGCTTATCAAGGCTATTATTATAGCCGAGCACTAAATTTTGCTGATTTTAAACAACTTTTCCATTCGAATTCTTTGTTGCGTAGCGTTTAAAAAAATCGAGTGCATAGTTTAAGGCTTGGTTTCGGCAGGCGTCTTTTTCCATAAAAATCTCATGGGCAGCCCCAGCGATTACTTTCAATTGGCAATGGGTACTCACGGCGAGATTCTGGGCCGCATTATCAACAATCTTATCTTCACTCGCTTGCAGTATCAGTATCGGAGTGCGAATTTGTGCCGTTGCCAGTACGCAAGTATCTGCGGCATCTAAAGATTCAGTCAACCAACGGTTAGTGGGTGAACCGAGTTGTAACTTAGGCGCGGCATCATACAATTCTCGGTAGGCTTGGTATCGGGTTTGGCTGTGAGTTAGCTCATTCCCTTTGAATGGAACAGGTTTATAGTTTTGTCCTGCAAGCACATAATTAGGCTCGCCGCCATTGAGTGTGGTATCGAGTTTACTGGCTAACCAACGCACGAACCCTTTGGGCATAGGTAATTTAATGCCATACATGGGCGCCGAAAATGCCGCCGCAGTAAAAATATCGGGATGCTGTTTGAGATACAAAGTGCCAATCGCGCCACCCATTGAATGGCCGAGTAGCATGAGTTGTTTGTCGTTTTGTGGTAACACTATCTTCTGCATAAATAGAGCAAAGTCATCGATATAATCATTAAATCT
This sequence comes from Shewanella sp. W3-18-1, assembly GCF_000015185.1. NCBI lineage: Bacteria > Pseudomonadati > Pseudomonadota > Gammaproteobacteria > Alteromonadales > Shewanellaceae > Shewanella > Shewanella sp. W3-18-1. Next base: position 47,146 of record NC_008750.1, read on the forward strand.
TCGCACGTGTCCCATATGTGGGTTGATTGTCATTCGATCCGATAGCCCTTGGCCACGATGATCTATGGCATAAACAGAGTAACCCTGTTGGTATAAGTCGAAGATCAATTCTTGATACTTTAAATAGGACTCGACTCGACCACTGCTGAGAACAATTGCGGTATGCGCTTGGGGATGTTTTACCATCATATAGGCCAGCATGACGCCGTCGGCAGTGGCCAGCGTATCTTGGACAACGGTTTGCCAGAAGGCTTGCTGCTCTGAGGTATTTAAATCGTGTTCAGTTGAAAATGTCGCTTTGGCTTGGCTCATACTCAGTCGCAAATCATTTGGCTTGAATGGTTTGCTAGAGTGTAACAGACAACCATGGGAGTCTGAAAATACCGACTCCCATGGACTTGATTAACTTAGCGTGTCACTTTTTTCGCTTCAATAAAATCATTGATTTGCTGTTCGAGGATCGACATAGGCACTGAGCCATTTTCGAGCACAGCATCGTGGAAGGCACGAATATCAAATTTGTCGCCGAGTTCCTGTTCTGCTTTGGCACGTAATCGTTTGATTGTTAACTCACCAATCTTGTAGGACAAGGCTTGTCCTGGCCACGAAATATAGCGGTCAATTTCAGTAGTGACATTGTGCAGTGATAGTGCGGTATTGCTAGCCATAAAGTCGATGGCTTGTTGACGACTCCATCCTTGGGCATGCATGCCTGTGTCTACAACTAAACGTGCAGCACGCCACATTTCATAGGTTAAGCGACCAAAGTTACTGTATGGATCTTGGTAGAAACCGGCCTCTAAGCCTAAGTATTCGCTATACAAGCCCCATCCTTCACCAAAGGCAGAGATATAGCTATAACGACGAAAGTCGGGGAGTGAAGTTAGTTCAGAGTTCAATGAAATTTGCAGATGATGACCGGGTACGGCTTCATGCAAGGTTAAGGCTTCTAACTCGTAGAGTGGGCGCTTATCCAATGCATAAGTGTTGACCCAGTAGTAACCAGGCTCGTCATCGCTGTTAGATCCTGAATATCGCCCCGTGGTGTATTTCGGTGCAATTTCGGCGGGTACTGGTGCAATGCCATAGGGTTTACGGGGGAGTTTGCCGAAGTACTTAGGCAGCATGGCATCGGCTTTTTTGGCAATAAATGCCGCTTCTTTGAGTAACTGATCGGCACTGGTGGTGTAAAACTTGGGATCGGTCCGCAAAAAATGTAAGAAGTCGGCAAAGTTGCCTTTAAAGCCTACCGACGCGATGATTTGTTCCATTTCTTGGCGGATACGCTGTACTTCTTTTAAGCCCAGTTCATGCACTTGCATCGACGTCATATTCAAGGTCGTATAGTAACGTACTCTATTCTCATAAAATTCTGCGCCGTTAGGTAAGCTACTCGCTGCGATATTTTCCCGTGCATTGGGAATGTACTCTTTAGTCATAAAATCATAAAAGTTTTGGTACAGAGGTAGAACTTTTTGCTCAACTAAAGTGCGGCCTTCTTGGGTCAGCTGAGTTTTTTGTGCCTCAGTGAAATAGCTGGGATATTGCGTAAAAGGTTTGAAATAACCGCTCTTTTCAACAGGGACAATATAAGCACTGATACTGTCTTCAAAGCCATAGAGTGTCACTTTTGGCGGCGTTATTCCCTCGGCTAATCCTTGTTTTAGCCAGTGGGTTTGCTGGGCGAAATAGGTCGGGAGTGCATTGAGTTTGGCAATATAGTTGCGGTAATCCTCTAAGGTGTTAAATCTACCCTGTGCAATTGATGTGATATACGCGTGAAAGCCACTTTCCGCCGTAATGGGCAGGTAATAATCCTTGAAGCGATATAGGTCGACATCGTTTTGGATCTGATCTTCCAGTATTTGAGCGTTAATCTTATCTTCTTTACTCAAGCTGCTGCGGTCGAGTGCTTTGAGCTGCGCTAATACTGCGATTTGACCTTGATTAAGCTTAGCGAGCGCGGCTGGCGAGAGATCTGCTAATTTTCCTGCGGCACTGGTATCGCCCATGCTGTAAGCCATTTCAGGACTCGCGCTGAGCTGTAATTGCCAGCTTTGGTCGATAATCGCTTGCAGCGCGGGAGCGATTGGCTCAACTTGCGACTGTGCTGCTGATATTGTCTGTGACGATGGGGTTTGAATATTTTTTGTGGTTTGAGTGGCACTGCAGGCGGCTAATGCGAATATCAATAAACTGGGGGTTAAGAGTTTATGCATGTTAGATCTCTGATATTTTCGTTGTTATTGAAGTCATTATGCCTGATGAATACGGCAGTTCCTTGTACGGATATTAAGCAGAATTGTGACTAAATGTGAATTTAAATGCATCTGGTCCATAAATGCCCCTGAAAATGCGTGTTAAACTTAGTGTCCGCCCGCGACCAAATAACAAAAGCATTGGCTGGGTAGTTCAAATAGGGGTTAAATATGATTGATACATCTATTCCATTGGTGGATCTGCATCGTCACCTAGACGGTAATGTGCGGGTAAATACCATTTGGGAACTAGGACACCAACACGGCATTGCGCTACCTGCCGATTCTTTAGAGACGCTCGCACCTTTTGTGCAAATTCAGGGGAAAGAAACTAGCTTAGTCGCCTTCTTAAAGAAACTCGATTGGATGGTTGCCGTACTCGCTGATTTGGATGCGGTGAAACGCGTCGCCTATGAAAACGTTGCCGATGCGGCGTTATCTGGCTTAGATTACGCTGAGTTACGTTTTAGTCCTTACTATATGGCGATGAACCATAAGTTACCGATTGAAGGCGTAGTTGAGGCGGTAGTTGACGGCGTTAAAGCGGGTTTAAAAGACTATAACGTGAAGATCAATTTAATTGGCATTATGTCACGTTCATTTGGTCAAGCAGCTTGTACTCAAGAACTTGAAGGCTTACTTGCCCATAAACAACATCTCGTGGCGATGGACTTGGCAGGTGATGAATTGGGTTTCCCAGGTGAGTTATTTAACGATCACTTTAAACGTGTTCGTGATGCTGGCCTTGCGATTACGGCTCACGCCGGTGAAGCTGCGGGCTCACAAAGTATGTGGCAAGCGATTCAAGAACTAGGCGCTACGCGAATTGGCCACGGGGTGAACGCGATTCACGATCCTAGGCTGATGGAATATCTCGCTAAGCACCGTATTGGCATCGAATCTTGCCCGACCAGTAACTTGCATACTTCTACAGTGGTTTCTTACGCTGAGCATCCATTCAGAACCTTTATGGATGCAGGCGTGTTGATAAGCCTAAATACCGATGATCCTGGTGTGAGTGCTATCGATATTAAGCATGAGTATCGTATCGCTAAATCTGAACTCAAGTTAACCGATGCTGAGTTAGCGCAGGTGCAACGCAACGGGGTTGAAATGGCATTTTTATCCGATAGTGAGCGCAAAGCACTCTATGCCGCTAAGGTATAAGTCGATTCTGAGTCGTTAATAAAAATTGCCATCAATAAAAAATCCGACTTAGAGTCGGATTTTTTGTGCAGCACTTGTGAGTACGGCAAAGAGCCTTTAGATCACGCGCGAGAACTGTTGCTGACGCGCTTTTTGACGGTAGTAAAGGTCGAAGCACATACAGATATTGCGGATCAATAAACGGCCTGTTGGGCTGATAGTGATTTTTCTGTCGACCACTTCAACTAATTTATCGTCGATAAAAGTTTGCAGTAGTTTTAAGTCTTCGGCGAAGTATTCTTCAAACTGGATCCCCAGTTTTTCATCCATTTTGGCCATATCTAAATCGAAGTGGCAAATCAGCTGTTTAATCACTACGCGGCGGATTTCGTCGTCACGGTTTAGGCTGCAACCTTTCCACAGGGCATGGCCGTCTTTATCTATGGCTTCATAGTAAGGACGGATATCTTTCTGGTTTTGTGCATAGCAATCGCCAATCTGACTGATGGACGATACGCCAAGACCTAACAAATCGCATTCTTCTTGGGTGGTATAACCCTGGAAGTTGCGGTGTAGTCTGCCTTCACGCTGTAACTTGGCTAACTCGTCATCGGGCTTAGCAAAGTGGTCCATACCAATATATTGGTAGCCCGCGCCAGTTAAGGTCTCGATAGTTTGGTGCAGCATTTCGAGTTTTTGTTTTGGCGAAGGTAAATGTTCGTCTTTGATCTTACGCTGAGCGGCAAAGCGTGCAGGTAAGTGAGCATAGTTAAATACCGATAAACGATCAGGCGATAAATCTAAAACGCGCTGCATTGTTGCGGCAAATGTTTCTGGTGTTTGGTGTGGCAAGCCATAGATTAAATCTATGTTGGTTGACACAAACCCCATTGCTTTCGCTTTAGCCATTAAGTCGAAAATAAATTGCTCGTCTTGCTCGCGATTAACGGCAATTTGCACTTCTTTATTGAAATCTTGTACGCCGATAGAGATTCGGTTAAAACCCGCTTCTTTCAACGTGTCGAGCATTGAAAGCTCAATCTCGCGGGGATCGACTTCAATTGAAAACTCACCTTCATCCGCAAAGTTAAAGTTGGCTTTAATCAATGATGTCAGCTTTAAAATTTGCTCTGGATTTAAGAAAGTGGGTGTACCGCCGCCCCAATGCATTTGGGTCACACTGTAATGTTTGAACAGGGGGGCACGTTTAATAATTTCTTGGCTTAAATATTCAATGTACTGATCGGCTTTGTGTTGGTGGCGGGTGATGACTTTATTACAGCCGCAGTAATAACAAAGCTTGGCGCAGAACGGGATATGAATATACAGCGACAGTTTATCGCTTTTGCTATTTTCAATGGCCGTCAGCAGATTTTGTTCGGTGAATGTATCATCGAACTCTAATGCCGTTGGGTAAGAGGTATAACGGGGACCGCTGTAGTTATATTTTTCGATCATCGACTGATCCCAACTAATCTGAGTGGGCTGCTTCAAGGCGTGTCCTCCGAGGGTAAATTAGCAACAAGCGAAGTATGCAAGGTTCTATAGTAAATAACCTTGATCTAGGTTGTAAAAATGAAGTCTGCATTTTTAGAAGTTACGCAATATCTATGAAAAAGGTTTCAATGTCTGTCATTTTTTGGAGGTTTTGTGCACAGGTTCACGGGAAGATGTTTTGGGCGGTACAAAATAATGTGATGTAGATGACCTCAAAAGTCACCATTTATGGTTTCGGGGTCTTTTTAGTGTGTTGCTTTGAGTTGGTAGTCGGATAATTTTTTTGCATCATCATTGATGCCCTCAGCTAGTTCAGCTTCTGACTTCATTCTGATTAAGTCTAACTTCATCCTTTCCTGCTTAGGCAATGCTTGGCGAGCCTCCATTATGGGATGACCTTTAATTAGCTCAAAGTGTTGGAATAATGAAGGAAACTCTGGAGCCACCCGTTCACTGAGGGATAAAATCTCGAATAAACGGCCAATTCTCACCACGCCTTCAGATATTTCGCACCGATCTTCAATCATTGCTGTCGCTATATAGCGAATATCTCCTAAAATTTGAGCTCTTTTCGCATTTGCAGCAACTTCTCGTTCGGCATGTGCTACCTGTTGACGCTGTTTTTGCTGCTTGAGTTTTAAGAGTAAAAAGGTTGCGTAGCTACTGAGTGCCACTATGATGATAAAACCGAGGACAATGAGAGCCGTAGACACAAATATTCCTTATGTAACAGGCATAAAAACAAAGGAAATTATGCCTTTGCTTTTATGCATTATTAGAAATTAGAATTTATCTTGATAATCTTTAAGTAAATCTGCGCCTGACTCAAATTTATCGAACAACTCATCATCGGAGAGCGCTTTAGCTGAGGCAGGCACATCCTCATCTAGTTCATCACTTATTCCAAGTTTGATCATCAGAGCTTCAATCTTATTTAACTGTTGATCTAACCATTTTTGATCTGCGTCATTAAGGTTGCGACCTTCTTCTAGCATATCGAGTAATTGGTTTAGTCTTGGATCTTCTTCCAGTTTCAACAGCTTTTGTTCATCAGTTAGTTTAGGTTGTTTAGCTTTTGCTGTTTGCGTTGTCTCTGTTGCCGCTGGAATGGCTAAAGCCACGGGCTTTTTACTGCCATGGCGTGGATCTTTCTTTTGCGTTGCAGTTTGCTGCGGAGCCTGAGCAAGGATCAATCCTTCATTATGACGACTACCTGACTTATTACCGCTTTCTTTACGTTTGCCAGTTGCTACAGCACGGTCTTGCTTTTTCACTCTTGGCTGCAACTTAGGGCTGTTCTCGCCGCCCTTGCGTGTTTTCTTGCTACGAGACATGGTTTTCTCAATTATTTAAAACGTGTGGCCTTACAGATACTAAATAATGCTATCTATAAGGTGCTAAATTAGGCCGGGTGTTATACCAGATTATGATGTTTTTTGCATCAAAACGAGGTCTTTCGCGGCAAATAATAGTTCAAAATCGCTATTGTTTGCTAGGAACTCAAAGGTCTGTCGTTGGTAAAAGCTTACATGAGTGAGATTATTTTTATGATGCCACTTAGCAAAACCATCTAAATCAATTAGTAATGGAGTACTAATTGCTAACCATCCTCTTAAACGTAATAAGCGTGAGAGCAGACTCCATTCTTTTATGGGGTTTTTAAAATGTTCAAAGACACGATAGCAGCAAATAAAATCATACTCCTGCTTGAGTGTTTCATGGTCTGGTGCAAAGAAGGGATCATATTGGTTTAATTTGTGGCCCGCATTTTCTATGGTCGTCAGGCTCTCATCATCGAGTATGCGACCAAAATTCAATCCTAATAAACTGCCAGCTTGTTGCTGCTCTAATTGCGCTAACAGCGGCAAAATAAATTGCGATAACTGCTTTTGCTTCGACGCTATGCGTGAACGACCGTATCTTTGCTTCTCTGCCGCGGGGGGTAAATGGCTATTCGCATCCGCAAAGGTTAACTCACATGTCTTGCAAACATAAAAACTCCGCTTTTTATCTTGATGAAGGAGTTGTGTCTGACTGTTATGACAAAGAGGGCATCTGGGCATTGAGTCTGCTGAAGTGGTTATTAAGGCTTTGATTGTACCAATTATATTGGTTGAGTGCACATTTTAGACACTGATGGTGTGTTACAAAAGAAAAAAGGCGGCAGTTTAACTGCCGCCTTACAAAGGGTGCATTTAGCACCTTATCCTGATTCCAAGTATCCATACTTGCTATGCGACTTTCCCGGTCGGTATCCTTCTTTTTTTTACTGCTTTCCCTGCAACATTTTCGTTATCGGTCTTCCAGACACTTAATTCATTTTCTGTCGCCATCCTGACCACAGTTTCTGTAGATGGTCTCAAGACACATCTTGTATAGCAGCGTCATCATTGACGTTCAGTTAACCATCCATGTTGCTTAAAGTACCTTCCAGTGATAACAAGCTTCCAGCCAGTGCATCCTAAGCTAATTAGCTTCCTTTGCTACAATTTGAATCATTCAAACTGTGTCCTGATGGGGCAAGTTACCCTGAGTGTAAGGCGTTTTGCTTAGCGCAAATTGGCGTTATCGGCCATCCCTTACAAAAATGTACTGACTTGGATTTCAAAGCGAAACCACGACTCTTGTTATTATTAGAGAGTAGTCTTAATTATATTATTGTTATTGAGTCTTTTTATTCTTATATCTTTAATGTTAATTATACCGAAATCTGCAAGTTATGATTAATTTATTTGTACAAGCAGATGGGTTTATCTCGGTACGGGGCTAATTAAACCTAAATACGTGATCTATGTCAAGCCTGAATCTTTTGCAGTTTACGTGAACGTAAACTTCGGGTGTAAAAAAAGGGTGACAAAACACCCTTTTTAATACTGTGAACTTATTTTAAATTTGATAGATATTTGGATAACGCATCAATATCGTTATCATTTAACTTTTTAGCTACATCTTGCATCATGCCATTCAAGTCATTATTGCGTCCAGCATCACGAAATTTGGTGAGTTGAATTTTGATATAGTTTGCATGTTGGCCTGCAAGCGTTGGAAAACCTGCTAATTCAGCACCTTTTGCATCAGGACCATGACATGCCATGCAGGCGGTAATACCACGGGAAACGTCACCGCCTTTGTAGAGTTGAGCGCCGAGCTCTGGGATATCTTTTACTTCACCAACTTGAACTGTTTGACTCGCAAAATATGCGCTAATGTCGAGAATATCTTGATCGCTTAGAGCTATAGACATACCACCCATGATAGGATCCATACGACCGTTTTTACCACCAGTTTGCGCTGCGCTACGGAAATCGTGTAGTTGCTTCTGGAGATAAGTGCCGTGTTGGCCAGCAAGCTTAGGGTACATATCGATCATGCTGTTACCGTCCATGCCATGGCAGGCTGAGCAAACGATAATTTTAGTTTTTCCCGCTTCAGCATTACCTTCAGCAATCGCAGGTGAAGATATGGCGGCAACTACAACAGACAGCGCAAGAGCTAACTTTTTCATGGCGTTCCAACTTCTGGTTAAGATTATTATCCTGAGCTTACTAGGGTGACCCGCAAGCGTGGTAAAATGTATTTAATGTGATCGGAGTAATATTTTACACGAAAACGTGGAAAAGTAAGCAATTCTTCATTAATTATGGTATTGCGCAGCAAATATTTTGGAGTAAATAGTGACTGAATCTCATATAGATTTTCGCAGGGCGAAGTTTTTAATTAGTGCACCAGACATTGCACACTTGGATCAATATCTGCCCGGCGATGTTGGTGTTGAGATTGCTTTTGCTGGCCGCTCTAATGCTGGAAAGTCTAGCGCACTCAATGCTTTAACTGAGCAAAAGAGTTTGGCGAGAACCAGTAAAACACCTGGACGGACTCAGCTAATTAACGTCTTTGAACTCGATTCTCAGCGACGTTTGGTGGATTTGCCTGGTTATGGTTTTGCACAAGTACCACTGGCAATGAAAAACAAATGGCAGCAAGCCTTGGGTGAATATTTGCAAAAGCGTGCCTGTTTAAGTGGCGTAGTGGTGTTAATGGATATCCGTCATCCTTTAAAAGATTTAGATATGCAGATGATCCAGTGGGCAGTTGCGAGTGAGATCCCTGTTCTGGCTCTACTGACAAAGTCTGACAAGTTAGCTCAAAGTGCCAAAATGAAAACGGTGAATGAAGTGCGTAAAGCTCTGGCAGATTTTGGTGATTGGGTTCTGGTAGAGCCTTTCTCTGCTTTGAAGGGAACTGGTAAGCCTAAAGTCTTAAGTATCTTAAATGAATGGTGTCATCCCCAGTGGTTGAGGGATGAGTTAGATACCGCAGAACAATCTAACTAATCTTTTTATTAACAAAGACTACGCAGCCTAACTTAAGCTGTGTAGTTTGCTTTGTGCCTTCTTTCTATCTTCTGGCAGTACTTCCCGCCACTTTTCAGATTTCAGGTAAAAAAATAGCCGATAACAGTGTTATCGGCCTAAATAATATTAGCTCTTTTGGGGAGAAGCTAAATTCAACAAGACTCAAGCACCATTAAAAATTAGCTTCAATGGTTCTCAATGAAGACAGCATACATGGGATTTACTGTTTATTAAAGTAAATGCTCTAAATTTTGTGATGAATTTTTTAAAAAATACGCAAAAAAAAGCCTCAGCAAACAAGTTGCTGAGGCGCCAGAATTTGGCTCATCACTATAAGTGAAATAAAGGTCTGAAAGATAGAACATCTTAACCTCTGTACCCTACGCAGAGAATAATACGGCATTTATCTTTAAATGGAAAACAGTTTTTTCAAAAAAGAGGTAATTATGTGCGTTTGATCTCAAGTTATGTGTGAAAAAACATCTTGTTTTGATCTAAAAATTTCATTTAAAGAACTTAACACGCTGTTTTTAATGAATGAATAGAAATTTTTATACAAAAACGATCACAGCATCAAATTTAATGTTTTTACTCTAAAATATTGGCTCGGCTTTAGCAGTCAAAAGTAAGAATGAGCACACATTCTTACTTATTATTTGATGACGACACTTAAAGGTGTTGATTAACAAGAAGATAAATCTGAATGCTATTGCTATAGTAGATTCAGATTTATCTTTGTTTTCATTGTGTTGATTTTAAGTTTTTTGTAAAAGATGTCGCTCAGATTGGGTTAGTGGGCTTCATCCCAATTATCACCAATGCCAGCTTCTGCGAGTAATGCTACATCGAGGATTGCAGCCTTCGCCATGAGTTCACATACTTTTTGTTTGAGCGTCTCTGCTTTATCGGCATCGACTTCGAATACTAATTCGTCGTGGACTTGCATAATCATGGCGATTTCGCCTTGGGTTTCTGTCTTGATCCACTGGGCAATATTGATCATGGCTTTTTTGATGATATCGGCAGCCGTGCCTTGCATCGGTGCGTTAATCGCAGCACGTTCTGCGCCTTGGCGGCGCATTGCATTACGATCCCGGATTTCGGGCAAGTAGAGGCGACGACCAAATAGTGTTGAAACATATCCTAATTCTGCTGCTCCTGCGCGCGTTTCTTCCATATACCTTAACACTCCCGGGTAGCGGGCGAAGTAAGTATCAATATAGGTTTGAGCTTCGTTACGAGGAATATCCAGTTGACGAGCTAAACCAAAGGCTGACATACCATAAATAAGGCCGAAGTTTACGGCTTTAGCGCGGCGTCGCTGTTCTGTTGTTACAGCATCAAAGTCAGTTCCAAATACTTCGGCAGCGGTGGCTCTGTGAATGTCTTTACCCTCGGCGAAGGCTTTGAGCAGACCCGCATCTTGGGATAGATGTGCCATGATCCGCAGTTCGATTTGTGAATAATCAGCGGCCAAAATTTTACGGCCTGCAGGGGCGATAAAGGCTTGGCGAATGCGGCGACCTTCTTCGGTACGAATAGGAATATTCTGCAGGTTAGGCTCGCTTGACGATAAGCGCCCTGTTGCCGCATTAGCTTGGTGGTAACTTGTGTGAACGCGCCCAGTCTTGGCATTGACCATCAGCGGTAGTTTATCTGTGTAAGTACTTTTTAACTTAGATAGGCTGCGATGCTCGAGGATCACCTTTGGCAGTGGGAAATCTAAGGCTAATTCGACTAATACTTCTTCCGCGGTCGATGGCGCGCCCTTTGGTGTTTTTTTGGTGATTGGATAACCTAGTTTTTCAAAAAATAGCACTTGCAGTTGTTTGGGTGAACCGAGATTAAATTTTTCACCTGCAATCTCGTAGGCTTTTTCTTCTAAGGTATCGATTTTACGCGCTAGCTCATCACTCTGTTGGCCGAGTAACATGCTATCAATTAATACACCTTGGCGCTCAATGTCTGATAGTACTTGGATTAAGGGTAATTCAATTTCAGTAAATACTGAGGCCAATTGAGGTTCTTTTTCTAGCCTTGGCCATAGGTGCTGGTGTAAACGCAGAGTAATATCCGCATCCTCCGCAGCATACGGGGCTGCAACTTCCAACGGGATTTGATTGAAGGTAAGTTGTTTCGCCCCTTTGCCTGCAATATCTTCAAAGCCAATGTTTTTATGGCCTAGATACTTGAGCGCTAATCCATCCATATCATGGCGTGAAGCCACGGAGTTAAAAACATAGGATTCGAGCATGGTATCAAATACGACACCCTGTAATTTAATGCCCGCATTAGCCAAAACGCTGATGTCATATTTCAGGTTCTGGCCGACTTTTTTGACCTTGTCGTCTTCTAAAATGGGGCGTAGTTTTTCGAGCGCAAATTGCTTATCTAACTGTTGAGGCGCGCCAACATAATCGTGAGCTAAAGGCAGGTAAGCGGCTTTGCCTGCTTCCACAGCGAAAGACATGCCAACCAGTTCCGCGACCATATAGTCGAGACTCGTGGTCTCTGTATCCACGGCTATTAATGATGCCTGTTTCAGCTTGGCAATCCATTCATCAAGCTGAGTTTCGGTTAAAATCGTGTCGTATTGAGTTTCAAGTGCAGGATTTGGCATAGAGCTTTCTTGGGTTTCGACTTTAGCCGCATCCGCGACTACGGTCGTTGGTGCTTTATTATCTAAGACCTCGGCAAGCCAGCGCTTAAACTCCATCTCGCTGTAGCATTTGATCAGTTCGTCTCTATCTGCGGGTTTGGCAGTGAGCTCATGCCAATCTTGCTCAAGTTCCACATCGGTTTTAATGGTAGCAAGTTCGTAGGAGAGTCTAAGCATGTCGGCATTTTCAGTGATTTTTGCCGCCATCGTTTTTGCGCCCCTGAAGCCTAAGTCAGAGACCTTTTCGGGAGCGGCGAGTAGGTTGGCCACGCTTCCTGCGCCAGTCAGCATAGCTAATGCCGTTTTTTCGCCGACACCAGGTAAGCCAGGAATATTATCGGCCTTATCGCCCATCAAGGCTAAGAAATCAATAATACGATCTGGACCTACACCATATTTTGCTGCAACTTCATCGGGCCCCATGATGGTATCTGTCATGGTATTGATCAGCGTGATATTTTCATCAACCAATTGGGCCATATCTTTATCACCAGTACTAATGAGTACGGCGCGATTCTCACGGCTTGCTTGGCGGGCAATTGTGCCGATAACATCATCCGCTTCAACGCCAGGGATAGAGATAAGGGGTAAACCAAGGGCGTGAATAATCCTATGCAGAGGTTCGATTTGTGAACGAAGATCATCCGGCATCGGTGGGCGCTGTGCTTTGTATTCGCTGTACATATCATTACGGAAGGTTTTACCTTTAGCATCGAATACGACGGCGATATGGCTCGGTTGGTAACGGCTCAATAGACTGCGTAACATATTTACTACGCCATAGACGGCACCCGTTGCTTCGCCCTTTGAGTTTGTCAGGTGAGGAGGCGCATAATAGGCGCGGTATAAATAAGAAGATCCATCCACAAGGACAAGTGGGTTATTTGCAATGGTAGGCATAAGTATTTTTCGTTTATCGATGACTTAGATGGCGGTTAGCATGCCACAGAAGCACTATTTCAGCCATGGCAAATTGACACTCAGCCTGTGGATAAGTCTGTGAGTGAAAAAGTCAACTATGAATAATGGCTTTGTATACGACTAAGTGCGATATTTTTAAGTTGTTGTTTTTTATGTTTAAAATTGATTTTTGTGAGTTCAATACTGTTTCTTGAAAAATTTTCCTAATTTGTGGATTTTTTATTGACTCCGTAGAATACATCTAAGATTGACTTAATTTTCGACATCGCTCAGATTCGACGAATTAAGTTAGCACGATTTTTAATCAGATCAACCAATTTGTTTGCAGTTTGTTAAAACCAAATCACATAAGAGGGATATTTTTAATGAAAAAAATCGCAGTGTTACTCAGCGGGTGTGGTGTTTTCGATGGAACAGAGATCCATGAATCGGTTTTAACCCTATTATCTCTATCGAAAGCTGGCGCACATTATCAATGTTTTGCTCCTGATATCAATCAAATGCATGTAGTTAATCACTTATCTGGAGAAGTCGATGTCACCGAGACGCGTAATGTATTGGTGGAATCGGCACGTATCGCCCGTGGGGAAATAAAGTCAACCACTGAGCTAGAGATTGCAGCATTTGACGCATTAGTTATTCCTGGCGGTTTTGGCGCGGCTAAAAACCTATGTAATTTTGCGACTAATGGTAGTGAGTGTGAAGTGGAGCCACTGGTGGCCGATTTTATCAATGAGTTCATTCTGGCGAAAAAGCCCGTTGGCTTTATCTGTATTGCCCCTATGATGATCCCGCGTTTATATCCCCATGGCGTAAAAGGCACGATCGGTAATGATAGCGAGACTGTCGCAGCGTTTAATTTGATGGGCGGTGAGCATCATATTGCAACAGTGCATGAGATAGTCGTGGATGAAGCGAATCGGATTGTTAGCACTCCCGCTTATATGTTGGCAGGCAGTATTGCTGAAGCGCACTCAGGCATCGAGAAGCTGGTTGCCAAGGTGCTGGAGATGACTGACGAGCGTTAGTTTGAGCCGCTTGTTGCGTGTGAGAGCGCGTCATTGAACCAAGATAAATCCCCATGCGTTTCAGGATTTATCTTGGTATAACGAAATTAGATTGAGTTCGGGGACTTGCGGCTATCGAATAACCCTTGGGTTAAACCTATAAATAAGCCACCAATGTGGGCACCATTAGCAACCGAAACCCCTAGAATATCCGTGAACCCTAATGCCAACCAAATCATCATAAATCCCATATATGCAGGCGGTAATCCTATGCCTGCGGCAGGTTTACGTATTCCCATGATCCAAGTGTAACCCACCACTGCATACACAACGCCCGATAGGCCACCGAAGTTAGGACCGCTGACATAGTATTGGATGATGTTTGGTAATGTGCCCGCCATAAAAAGTAGGATGAGCAACGGTGTAGTACCGATACGGGTTTCGATTCGGCCACCTAAATACCACCACCAGAGCAAGTTAAAGATGACGTGCATGGCGGAAAAATGTAGCAGGCTGGGTGTAAAAACACGCCAGAACTGGCTGAGATCTGATTGAGATACTGCTCCAAAATAGGACAGCGTTTCGTAGATTGGATTGGCGAATCCTAAGTTCATCGCTGCAAAGATGAGTACACAAACCGCAAATACAATCAGCGTGACTGGGCCTGCACCGGTAATAAATTGGGTAAAGAGCTGTAGCGAAGGGGCGCCATAATCGAGTTTGGTCTGAGTATCGCCATGTTCCCATGAGGCTTGCAGATATTTATTGTCGTAAGGGTGGGCAATAAAATGGGCAAACTCTTGGCGTGCTTGTTCCACATCTTTGTCATGGATAACAAGAATGGCGACACCTTGAACCAGCGGCTCGATTTGGCAGTCAATATTTTCACCTTTGAGGTAATCGACAAATGCCTGCGCGGCTCTACTGTTGGGGAGTCGACCTATCTCTATCATGCATTTGCCTCATGCCAGGCGCTATAACCGCCATCTAGACTGTAAACGTCATCAAAACCTTGCTCGCATAAATATTGTGCCGCATTTTGGCTGCTCATGCCGTGGTAACAAACCACCACAAGTGGGCTATCCATATCGGCTTGGCTAATAAATTGTGCTAGGTTTTCGTTATTCAGATTGGTTGCACCAGCAATATGGCCATTGGTGAAGCTGTTGCCATCGCGGATATCGACGATTTGCACAGGTTGTGCTTCGGTCATTTGCAGTAATTGATTAACGCTTAAGTGTTTAAAGGAAGACATAATAAAACCTGACAAAGCTAAGAGATGGAAATCAAGGTGGGATAAGTGTGCAACAAGGGGCTGCGAGTGTACAGCCCCTATCTAGGTAAGGTTCTTAAATCCTAGGAGGATTAATCCCAGCTGAGGATCACTTTACCCGATTGGCCCGAGCCCATAGCGTCGAAACCTTGTTGGAAATCATCAATCTTGAAGTGGTGAGTGATGATGGGTGAAATATCTAAACCCGATTGGATAAGACTTGCCATCTTGTACCAAGTTTCGAACATTTCACGGCCGTAGATACCTTTAATCACTAAACCTTTGAAGATCACTTTGCTCCAGTCGATGGCCATTTCGCCACCTGGAATACCGAGCATAGCGATTTTGCCGCCGTGGTTCATGGTATCTAACATGGCGTGGAAGGCCGATGGTACACCAGACATTTCTAACCCGACATCAAAACCTTCGGTCATACCGAGTTCTTTCATCACATCTTTCAGGCTTTCTTTAGACACGTTCACTGCGCGAGTGGCCCCCATTTTACGGGCCAGCTCTAAACGGTATTCGTTGACGTCGGTGATCACTACATGGCGAGCACCGACGTGACGACATACGGCCGCAGCCATAATGCCGATGGGGCCAGCGCCTGTGATCAGCACGTCTTCACCGACCAAATCGAATGACAGTGCAGTGTGCACAGCGTTACCAAACGGATCGAAGATGGACGCTAAATCATCGCTGATATCATCAGGAATTTTAAAGGCGTTAAAGGCTGGAATAACCAGATATTCGGCGAATGAACCTTCACGGTTCACACCGACACCTGAGGTGTTGCGGCATAAATGAGTGCGGCCAGCACGGCAGTTACGGCAGTGGCCGCAGGTGATATGACCTTCGCCAGAGACACGGTCGCCTATGTTAAAACCACGGACTTCTTGGCCGATATCAACCACTTCGCCAACATACTCATGGCCAACAACCATAGGTACTGGAATCGTTTTTTGCGACCATTCATCCCAGTTGTAGATGTGCATGTCGGTGCCACAAATCGCGGTTTTCTTAATTTTGATCAGTAGATCGTTGTGGCCCATGACTGGCTTAGGCGCATCGACTAACCAAATACCTTTTTCGGCTTTTAACTTGCTTAGTGCTTTCATTGTCTTAAGTCCTAAATAATGCCCATTTCTTTGGCAATACGGATAAATGCTGAAATCGCTTTGTCGAGTTGCTCACGGGTATGAGCCGCTGACATTTGGGTGCGGATACGGGCTTGCCCCTTAGGCACGACGGGGAAGGAGAAGCCAATCACATAAATATGTTCAGCTAATAGCCGATTCGCAAAGTCACCTGCCAGTTTAGCATCGCCAATCATCACAGGGATAATCGCGTGATCGGCGCCACCTAAGGTAAAACCTGCCGCCGACATTTGCTCGCGGAAATAACGGCTGTTTTCCCATACCGCTTCACGCAACGCCTGACCCGATTTAAGCATTTCTAACACATGGATAGAGGCCGAAACGATTGAAGGCGCGAGTGAGTTAGAGAATAGGTAAGGGCGTGAACGCTGACGTAACCAGTCGATGACTTCTTTTTTACCCGAAGTGAAACCGCCCGATGCGCCGCCTAAGGCTTTGCCTAAAGTACCAGTGATGATGTCGACTCTGTCCATCACATTACAATATTCGTGGGTGCCACGGCCGTTCGCGCCAATAAAGCCCACAGCATGAGAGTCATCGACCATCACCAGTGCGCCGTATTTATCGGCTAAATCACATACGCCTTGTAGGTTAGCAATCACGCCGTCCATCGAGAATACGCCATCGGTGGCGATCAAGATGTTACGTGCGCCCGCTGCTTTAGCGGCGATCAGCTGAGTTTCTAAATCGGCCATGTCGTTGTTGGCATAACGGAAACGCTTGGCTTTACATAAACGTACGCCGTCGATGATAGATGCATGGTTGAGCGCATCGGAGATGATGGCGTCTTCTGCATCTAACAAGGTTTCGAACAGCCCGGCGTTTGCATCGAAACAAGAAGAGTACAGAATCGTGTCTTCCATGCCGAGAAATTCGCTCAGGCTAGCTTCGAGCTGTTTATGTATGTCTTGGGTGCCACAAATAAAGCGCACCGACGCCATACCAAAGCCGTGGCTGTCTAAACCCTGTTGGGCGGCTTTGATTAGCTCGGGGTGATTCGCTAGGCCTAGGTAATTATTCGCGCAAAAGTTAACAACTTCTTGGTGATTAACTTGAATGGCAGTTTGTTGCGGTGAGGCAATAACACGCTCGCTTTTATATAAGCCTTCGGCTTTGATGTCTGCAAGCTGTTGATTAATCTGTGCGTAGAATGAGGTAGAGGCCACCTGATATCTCCTTAGTTAACTTTATTCTGATTCTGGGAGTGGCGGCATTCTAACTCTAAACCTAATCGGCCTACAGCCTTTTTTTTATGCAGGTTAGCAAGATAAATTAGTTTAGGGCTAAAGTGGTTTTTACATTATAAAAACTAATGTGCAACATAAGCTTGCCACTGTTGGGCTGAGTACAGGCTTGATGGATTTAGCGCGAAATATTGGCTCGCTTTCAGCGCTAAGATTGCTTTGAGGCTAGTACCGAATGCGAGTTCCCAGCATCGACGTTGGGGATGATTCTATAGGGACTCTTGATCCGCTAGCGCGTGGTAATGCTGCTCAAGACGGGTAAAAGTTGCAACTGAAGTTGGTGTTGCATAGGCTTTAAAAATCATCAGTACCCTTAAAACGCCTTCATAGAGGGTCGCTTTAGTGATGGTCGACGTGCTGGATTGAGTGAGTTGGTAACCAATCCAAAAGCTGACGATCATCTTGATGGTATCCGCTAGCTGCGTGATTTTGTTTGTATCAACACTTAAAAAGCCATCTTGCTTAAGTTTGTGGAGCACATGGCTCGAGCGCGTTAATACCTGCTGCTGGGCGTGTAGATAACGCTTTTTTAGCTCTTCGTCACGGGCGAGAATATCTGCAAGATTGGCGTACATAAAGCGGAATTGCCATAGGGTATAGAACATTGCATCGAAGTAGCCGATTAACAGCTCGACATCGACTCGCCTATCTTCATAGGGCTGAAAACCGGATTCGAGGTGGTTTTCATACAAGCTAAAAATAGAGCGAATAATGTCTTCTTTATTGCGAAAATGGTAATAAAGATTCCCGGGACTCATATTCAGGTGAGCGGCAATGTGATTGGTGGTGATGTTTCTTTCGCCATGCTCGTTGAATAGTTCAAGACTGGCATAGATTATTTTGTCGCGGGTTTTCATAAGTTATCCAAATTGCTAGTGAACGCCACATAATAGAGAGAGCTAACCAACGACCGCCGCACTGCTGGTAAATTATCCCTAATTTGGTGCATATGCTAACATTGCCGCTATTCATCAGGCAAAACCCATAAGCACGTTTTTCATGAATCGTTTTCTCTATTCCACGATCTTATATTTATTATCCCCTTTGCTAATCGTCTATTTAGCATTTCGTGCTATTAAAAGCCCTGATTACCGCGGTCGTTGGGGGGAGCGTTTTGGCTTAACAACACTCAAATCGACGGATTTATTGATCCACTCAGTGTCTATGGGGGAAACACTCGCAGCCATTCCATTAATTCGCTTGATCCAGCAATCACACCCAGAACTGAGTATTACCGTCACAACAACCAGCCCAACGGGATCCGCCGAAGTGCGCAAAGCCTTTGGTGACTCAGTGCAGCATTGCTATTTACCCTTTGACTTACCTTGGTGTGTGCAGCGTTTCTTAAGCCAAGTCTCGCCCAAGTGGTGCGTGATTATGGAGACTGAGCTGTGGCCTAACTTAGTCGCCATTGTGGCAAAACGAGGTGTACGCTTGATGTTGGCTAATGCTCGCCTATCGGCAAAGTCGGCGGCGCAATATACTAAGCGCCCTAAACTCAGTCGACCTATGTTGCAACGACTCGATGTCATTGCGGCGCAGACTCAAGTGGAAGCGCAGCGTTTTATCGAATTAGGTGTCTCGCCAGAGAGGGTGACTGTATGCGGCAGCTTGAAGTTTGATCTCAGTATTACGCCTGAGCGTTTAGCCAATGCTAAGTTGTTACGCCAGACTTGGGGGCGAGAAACCTCGCCAATTTGGGTTGCGGGCAGTGTGCACCCAGGTGAATTTGACGCCATACTCGCGGCCCATAGGCAATTATTAGCTCGATGGCCCGATGCTTTGCTGATCATAGCTCCGCGCCATCCGGAAAAGTTTACTGCCGTTGTCGAGGTTGTTGCGAGTCAAGGTTTTGAATTTGTTCGGCGCAGTGATGATCAGCCCGTTACAGTAACGACTCAAGTGCTAGTGGGCGATACTATGGGCGAACTCTTAACTTTTTATGGCGCGGGGGATCAAGCCTTTGTGGGCGGGAGTTTGATTCACCATGGTGGTCACAATCCATTGGAACCTATTGCTATGGGTGTACCTGTTATGGTTGGGCCAAATTACCGAGATTTTGCCCAAATTACCCAAATGTTGGCCGATGCTGGAGGGCTAAGAATCGTGGTCTCGGCAGATGAGTTAGGGGTTAACTTGATCGAATATTTTGCAGAGCCAGAGCTACGTCAACAGGCTGCTAACGCGGGATTAGCTGTGGTTGAGGCAAATCGCGGTGCACTTGAGCGGCAATTCACACTGGTACAATCCTTATTAAGCCATTAATTCTGTTAATTAAGCGCTATTGAGCAGATATATACCTAAAGCTGGCGAATTTAAGCGCTTTGCATTGCAGCTTGGTAGCCTTGCATTAGTGAGGTCCAGTTATCAGCGTTGAAGGCTAGGTTTGGTAATTTGCCTTGCTCTTTATTGAAGGAGCGTAACAGTCGGTCTAGATTCGATTTCTGCCACTGCGAGCTAGGTGTTTTTAACTCACCACGGTCGAAATCGATAAGATAGAAGCGTTCTTGTGTTCCTTCAGCCTGCATTGGCTGAAATAAGATATTCTTAGCGTTGAGATCGGCGTGGTACACACCGCGCTGGTGGAATTGCGCAATAGTGGCACCCAACGCCTGCCACTGTGTTGTACTCATTGTACCTTTGCCGAGTTTGGCGACTAAATCTTCGGCGCCTTCGACCCGCTCGATAATGATATCGGCGCGGTAAAATAATCCATCGCGCACTATATTGGCGGCAATGGGTTTAGGTACGGCAAAATCTTCGCGATACAAAATGTCTAATAAGCGTAGTTCACCCATAGCGCGGGTATTGGCGAGACCTGTATAAACGTAAGCATCTTTGCTGAATTTTTCCATTAAGCCGCCACGCCAATAATGACGTAACACCCAATGGCTGTGCTCGCATGCCACAAACCAAGTGGTATAGCGGCCTTTGGATGAGCCGACAACGGCATTTTTTGTACGCCAAAAGTCCACGGAGAACCAAGCTGGGGTGATAGCTTCAGATATTCCTTGGCAAAGTGCCATATGGCCATTAGCGGTTTTTATGATTTTTATTTGGTCGTTCATCGGAGATTTGTTGACTTAAGCGTGGCACCTAGGGGCATTCTACATTAAGATCGTTGGCTTGCGCCAAATAACCTAAAAAGCCATGAGCTTCAATCCCAATGAGTTTAAATCCAAATAGCATGAATTCACTCTGTCTGCTTCGGCTATCTGCTATCGGTGACGTATGCCATGCCGTGGCTATGGTGCAGGCGATTCAACGGCAATACCCCGAACTCAATATTACTTGGGTGATAGGCAAGCTTGAATATCAATTGCTAAAACATTTACCCGGTATTGAGTTTGTTATTTTTGATAAATCCCAAGGATGGCGCAGTTATTTTAATTTGCGCAAAGCCCTAAAAGGGCGACATTTTGATGTGCTACTGCATATGCAAGTGGCGCTGCGTGCGACCTTGGCTTCGGTGGCTATTTCGGCAAAAGTGCGCATAGGTTTTGACCGTGCTCGCGCTAAAGAAGGCCAGTGGCTGGTGACTAACCATAGGGTTGAGCCCTTGGCTAAGCCCCATGTGCTTGAAGGTTTTATGGGATTTGCAAAGGCAATAGGTGTTAAAGATCTTACTCCGCAGTGGAATATCCCTGTGCCAATTGCCGACACCGAGTTTGCGCAAATGCACATTAAAGACAATGAAAGAGTCTTTATGATTTGCGCCGCAGCCAGTAAGGCGGAACGCAATTGGTTACCTGAGCGCTATGCTGCTGTGGCGAGTCATGCGATTTCTAAAGGTTTTAGGGTCATCCTTTGTGGTGGCCCGACTCAACTTGAAAAGGACTTAGCCGAGCAAATCTTGTTAGCTTGCCCTTCAAAAATCGATAATTTAGTGGGTAAAACCAGTCTGACTCAATTATTGGCACTGTTAAAACGTTCAAGCTTAGTATTAGCGCCAGATACGGGGCCTGCTCATATGGCAGTAACTCAAGGCACGCCTGTGATAGGTTTATATGCCCATTCAAACCCGGGGCGTACCGGGCCTTATTTATCACAGCAATATGTGGTTAGTGTCTATGAAGAGGCAATTGCATCCCAGCATCGCGACGAGGTGAAGTGGGGAACCCGTGCGAAAGGCCAGAACTTGATGGTATTGATTAGTGTTGAAGCCGTAATTGAGAAGTTTGAACTTGTGGTTGAGCAGGCACTCAGATAAGACATGTTAGTGTAGTGCATTCTTCAGCACTCTAGATGTATCGCTGCATTAGCGGTTGGTATTTAGAATATCGTTTAGGAGATAAATCATGCGGATAGCCATTGCCATCGACAGTTTAGCGGGTGGCGGAGCCGAAAAAGTCATGATTACCTTAGCCAAGCAATTTATTCGGCTAGGGCATGAACCGCATTTTTTAGTCATGGAAGATAATCGGTATTATGAAACGCCGGAAGACTTACCCATTCATCAATGTTTTGCCCCTAAGGATAAAGATTTCGACCATTTTGGGCGGTTAAATGCTTCGGTACACAAACTCAGCGCAAAAATCGCTGAAATCGAATCTCAAGTGGGTAAGTTCGACTTGTTTTTATCTAACTTAGATAAAACCAATTTGATGATGACCAAAACAGATGTTTCACCACTTTATGTTATAGTCCATTCTTCAGTAGAAGAAGAGCTTAGTCGCCAATTCAAATTGGGGCCGTTTGCTTATTTTAAGAAGTTAAGAGCTAAAAAAGCGCTCAATGGTCAGCATTTGATTACAGTCTCAAATGGCATAGCAAAAGAGATCAAAGATAAAGGCCGCTTGCATCCAGCATCTATGCAGACTATCTATAATCCATTTGAATTTAATGAAATCACATCTCAATCACAGCAAGATAATCCACAAATTCCTAAGGGTGATTATCTTATTCATGTCGGCCGCTTTGCCAAGCAAAAACGCCATGATGTGTTGTTTGAAGCCCTTAAGCTAACGCGAAATCAACTTCCTGTAGTGCTCTTGTGTCATAACCACAAAAAAGCGATTAAAGCGGCGAAAAAGTTCGGTATTGAAAAACGTTTGATTATCCCCGGTTTTCAAAGCAATCCCTTTCCATGGATTAAGCAGGCTAAGGCATTAGTGCTCAGCTCAGATTTTGAAGGTCTACCGACAGTCTTGATTGAATCTTTAGCTTGTGGGACTCCTGTTGTGAGTACGGATTGCCCTCATGGGCCGAATGAAATTTTAACTGGAAATTTAGTGTCTTATCTCGTACCGCGTCGCGATCCAAAAGCGTTGTCCAAAATGATAGACGAGGTTGTTAGCCAGCCGCCATCCCTCGAGCAGGTTGAGATTTTGGCCAAAGTCGATGCGACCTTAATTGCCGAACAATATTTAGCGTTGGCAAAATAATTTATTCGTTTGTGTTTTAGGAGCATGCTTGTGGAAGAAGTTAAACAAGCCAAAAGACGTTACTTATTGTACATAGCGCAGAACTATTCCTATGCGATGTTAAGGCCGCTACAACAAGTTATTTGGGATAGAGGCGATGAGGTTAGCTGGTTTTTAGAAGGGGACGAGGTTGATCCTAAGTTTCTGAGAGACTATGAGCAACGATTACCCAATGTTGATGCTGTGAAAGCATGGAAACCCGACGCGGTATTTGTTCCTGGTAACGTGGTGCCTAGCTTTATTCCTGGCGTAAAAGTCGGTGTATTTCATGGCTTTAATGCGGGAAAAATGAATCACAAGGGCCGCGAGGATCACTTCGAAATTCGAGGTTGTTTTGACTTATATTGTACTCAAGGTCCCGCGACGACCCTGCCTTTTCTAAAGCTTGTGAAGACGTTTGGAACTTTTACTGTAGCCGAAACGGGTTGGCCAGCGCTTGATCCACTATTTCTTGAAAACAAAGAAAATCCGTATATTAAACATGATGATCCAAGACCTATTGTGCTTTTTTGTTCGACCTTCTCCAGAAGCTTGACCTGTGCTCCTGTGGTGTTTGAGCAAATTAAAGCGCTGTCGCAAAAGAGTCAATGGCGATGGTTAGTGCAATTTCATCCCAAGATGAATTCTAGTATTGTCGAGCAATACAAGGCATTGGAGAATGAGAATTTACAGTTTGTTGAAACCGATAATGTGATCCCATTGTTGCAAGCTGGGGATGTGATGTTGTGTGACACATCATCGATTCTATTGATGTTCTTGATGCAACATAAGCCAGTAGTCACCTTTAAAAACCAGTCACCGAAGGATTATTTAATCGATATTAGTCGAGTTGAGGATATTGAATCTGCATTAGTGCGCGCCCTGAGCCGGCCTGACGATTTAATGGTGCATATTCACGATTATTGCAGTCAGATCCACCCAACGGGTGATGGTCAATCTAGTCAGCGTGTTTTGGCTGCCACAGATGCACTCATTGATAAGGGCACCGATTGGCTTAAACCTAAGCCATTGAACTTATTGCGGCATTTTAAAATGCGACGCAAGCTAGGTTATTGGAAGTTTTGTAGCTAAATATTTTTATAATGTTTATGTTTTTTTAAGTTGAATATTCATAATAAACTGTAGGGTGTTATCGTTATTGTATAATATTTTGAGTGCGAAATTATTTTTATGATATTCGATGGTCTTGTCAGTAGTTGAAAACCAAATTTATTAGGATTTAAAGGGATGTGGTAATGACAAAAATGCAACCTATAATATCAATTATTATTCCTATCTATAAGGTTGAGAGGTTTTTAGAAAGGTGTTTGAATAGTGTGCTGGCCCAAACCTATAATGATTTTGAGGTTATTTGTATTAACGATGGTTCACCAGATAATTGTGACTTAATTTTAGCAGAATATGAAAAAAATGATAATAGAATTAAAGTCATTAACCAAGTCAACCAAGGTCCATCAGTTGCTCGTAATGCTGGTTTAAGCTCGGCTAGAGGGGATTATGTATATTTCATCGATCCTGATGATGCGATACAACCACAGACATTAGAAATAGCTTTCCTTTTGGCAAAAAAACATCAAGCTGATTTAGTCGTGTGGCAAAGGGTTTACTCTAATGGCTTAGGGAAACCAGATAAGATATTTGATCTCAAAAAAATAGATGCAGTAATAATCACAGATCCTTTATATCATAAAAGTAAACGTCATAATAAAATAGGTTCAGTTGTATGGAATAAACTTTATAAAAGAGAATTGCTAAAAGATATATTTTTCATCCCTGGAATACATTATGAAGATATTTCATTTAGTTTTTCTGTCATCGCTAAACGTCCTAAAATCGTAATTATTCCAACGCCGTTATATTTATATACGAAGTTTGAAGAGTCGATAACGCAACAAAAACCGACGTTGAAAATTATTAATGATTATCATATAGCAATAGATTCAATATATGAAACTTATAAAAAAAGTATGGGCAGCAAGGAATTAAAACATATAAAAAATAACCTAATGCGACCTCTTTTAAGTTATCAATTTAAAAAGTGTAAACAAGCAGATCAAGAACAGAGATCTGCAATGTTGCAAGCTTTTGCTGAAGAGTTAAGAGATCTAGATGCTAAGGGCTTGCTTACATGGCGTGGACATCGTATTTATCTGTATATAGCTTATAAAAAGTTAATGAGAACAGCTCGGCTATAATAAGATGAAATCAACCTAGTTAGCTTTAGATCTACACTAGGATGGATTTTCTAGTCGAGTGACTTTAATAATTTGATTTTTATGCTGAAATGTATAAATAATGTGCCCTACGATGCACTATAAAGTTCACGCAGCTACTATGCCTTGAATGCTCGATACTATTCATGCCCAAGTCCCTTACGATTGATAGTTCTAGACAAATGATCAATCAGATCGAGGCTTGGGGTTTTTGTGATCTTTTTATGTACAGTTCAGGTGAGTTACGAAGTCATAGTTTGGTTTAATCCCTACTTAACTCAATATATTGCTGGGCAATAAATTGGCTATCTACGGCTTTAAGAATCTCAAGATCTTCAAGTGATGGGGGCGATGTTAGGCATTCAAAAGCCCTTTGCGCCAGTAGCGCTGGTTGGCGAACGGGTACTAAATATTTGGCTAAGTGTCCTGTAAGGATTTCATTCGGTCCGTGGGGACAGTCAGTACTAACAACTGGCGTGCCACAGACCAAAGCTTCAATAATTACAGTGGGCAAGCCTTCAAAGTCGGAACTCAATAGCATCAATTCTGCTCTGGCAATCCAAGCATAGGGATTATGCTGAAAACCTGGGGTGATAATCCGGTGTTCAACACCATATTTTTTGGCTAATTTACGAGCCTTGTTTGGTCTATTGCACAGTAGTACTAACTTAGGCGCTGTCGGCATGTCCCTAAGTGCTTTAAAGAGGATGTCATGGCGCTTTTGACGAGTGACTCGACCTACATGGATCATATAAGGTTCGGTCGGAATGTCTGCGATCACTTCTTTAGCTTTCTTTTGTATTTCCTCTAAGCGAAAAGGATTGTAAATAGTTTGCACGCTCTTTGGCTTTAACCAAGAGGTGGTTCGGAGCTCGTCTGCGATAC
The DNA here is from genome assembly GCF_000015185.1 of Shewanella sp. W3-18-1. Taxonomy (NCBI): domain Bacteria; kingdom Pseudomonadati; phylum Pseudomonadota; class Gammaproteobacteria; order Alteromonadales; family Shewanellaceae; genus Shewanella; species Shewanella sp. W3-18-1. The sequence continues at coordinate 73,184 of NC_008750.1, forward strand.
CATTTGATACAGTAATGATTTTTTTGCCAATTAGAGCCTTGGCTTTTTTCCATCTGCGCCAGAAATGTACTGGGCCGCGCTTTAGCTCCATCAGTAGTTCTTGTTTTAAAGCGCAGTGACAGAAATAGTAACAAGGTTCGAAATCACAACCGGAAACAACGATATCACAGTCAGTTGAATTACTTAAAAAGAGTGAGAATTTACCTGTTTTCTCGACCTCAGTTACTTTCGCTTTCAGCTGTTGTCTCTGCTCATGTAACGAAGGTTTCTGGCCCGCTTCAAACAGATAATGAATCGTTACATTTTGCGGTGGCATAAAATCACCTTCTTTGTGAAACACAAACAAATATACATCTTGCCCAGCTTGCTGTAACACTTCAGCTTGGGATAAGGCTACTTTGACAGTACCGTTGGAGAAAAAGTTATGACAAAAAATCGCGATTTTCTTCATATAAGTGCTCTAATGCGTGGATCTGGATCTCGCTACTTTCAATCAAGCTTGGCTAAACAATGAACTTGAGTGAAACCGCGGCTGTCTTTGATCTGTGTTAATTCAATATACTGAGTGGCGACATTATATCAGTTAAGGCCTTTACGTGGGGTTAATCGCCGGAATTGTTAGCTCTGTTTAAGTTTTGGAGGGTATTTGAAGGGGGGGTAGCTCTGATTATTCACTCATTAGGTTAAAACGAGTAGACTGGCGAGCAATAAATTTATGGTATTTATGTAAGTTGAGTTAGCAAAGTAGATACAAGAGTATCTTGCCCTAAACAACTGTTCAAAATAGCGCAACATCTGCTGTAAACCGCATAAAGAAGGGGCGCATTAGGCTTATGAGCCTCAATTTTGGATTCATAGTCAGGAGTTGAGTGTTCCCCAAATTTAGTCACAACCCACAACGTGAAGCTTATTTAGGGCTGTGATTTAGGCGCTTTGATGCCTTATGGTTGTGCCGATTTAACCGAGTGTGAGGCTACGTTATTTTAAAAATTGGATCATGGGTAACGGGGCGTATCCTTCAAAACAACCTAGGTAAGTCAGCCTAGAACAGCGGTTAATTGGGAATATTGTAACCGCTGATCCTAGCAATCTGAACGTAATTGAGTGTTTATCTTATCTACTGCATATACTAAAAACCTTAACTTTTTTATTACTTGTTGAAACGACTTAATTGTTCCAATGCTTGTTGTAAATAGTCAAAGTTAGGTTGTTGGTTTTTAAGTGGTCGATTAGTTTTGTCCAATAGCTCATATTGACCACTGGCTCCCACTTCTAAAATTGACTCGTCAGTTATTATAGCGAAACCATTATAATCCGTGGATATGATCCAGGGACGTTCCATTATTTGATTGAGAAGATTTTTACCTACAGAGTAATGGTTTATTGGGCTTTTTACACCCAAATAGTTTTCCATTAATGTCGGTACTACATCTTGGTGACTTGTGAGTTTATTATTACTCTTTGATATCATTTCAACATTAACTTTAGGCCCCACTATTGCAAATGGTACTTTAACTTGAGCGTCAGTATAATTACTATTATGACCCCAGAAATTTAGTTTATTGTCATTGATTTCTTGAGCATGATCACCCGTTATAATCACTAGAGTATTATCGAGTTCACCAGATGACTTAAGTGTTTCTAATACCTGTTTGGCTAAGCTATCAACATAATGAACACTGGTTTTGTAGCGATTAAAGAATGGGACTGGATCTGAGTTATTATTCAATTGTAAGTAGTTAATTTCACTTAGCATGGGTTCATAGCGATGAGGGTAATCACTGGGGAAATCGTAACCGTGTGGCGAGTCAAAAAATAAAAATGAAAATACAGGCCGTTGTTTATCACGTTGTGCATACCATGCTGTCCAATCGTTAACCAGATTCGCATCCAGTGCCGATGGGCTTGTGCCTGATGAGCCAATACGTAAATTATCAATATTCACAAACACGGTTTGATCAAATTCAGGTTTGTGCAATTGCGCGGCAGTAAAGATGCCCATCTGGTAGTTGAGTTGTTGTAATCGGTCTACGATTAAGGGACTTTGCTGATTGGCTAACATGGCGTGCCAGTAAGTACCAGGTATACCGTAAAAAAGACCAAAAATACCCGCCCTTGTTGAGTTGCCAGAAGCGATATGCTGGTTAAAGATGACACCGGATTGTGCGAGCGCCCATAGGTTAGGTGTATTTTCTGCGTTAAAAGTATCCGCCCGCCAAGAGTCAATCACGAGCAATAAAATATTGGTCGGCTTTGATACTTCTGTAAAACTCAGTGGTTCAATGGGATAGCGTAAGTCACTTTGACTTTTTAAGGTAAGCGCCTTTTGTTGAGCAATAGCCGATTCGTTGATATAGCCATATTTACGCATTAGGCTGTTTGCTGTTGCAGGATAGAACAAAGGCAAGTAACGCTTTAGCTGGGTGACGGGCTGGTATGCATTTGCTGCCGCCCAGATATGTACACTATGGGTTGACAGTAATGCTATGATAGTTAACGATAAAAAATATCGATTTAATGATTTTTTTCGTAAAGGAGTGCTTTCTAACCAACGGATAAGCAGCCATTCCCCCATCCATAAGACTCCAACTCCAACGCAGACCATTACCCAAGTTGACCACGGGAAACTGACAATTTGGCCCGCGAGAATAAGATCGAGTACAACAGAATTGATATGAAAACGATATTGGGCAAAGACAAAGGTATCAATGACTAAGACGCTAATTGCTAATGCCGCCAATCCGGATTGGAGACATTGCCTTAATGTGGTGGGTAAATAAACTAATGGCAGTGTCACTAACCCTAAAATCCCTGCTAGTAGAGCCATTTGCGAGAATGTACTCACAAGCAAGAAGAAAATCCCGAGACTATCGCTAGGTAGTTCAGGTAAAAAAGCAAAATAGCGGCTAGCAATGACCATCGCTATGAGTGCATTAACGAGTATTAATGCCCCATGAGAATGAAGTTTTAATTTAAGGGAGTGGTCTATCACTTGAACACCTTTAATTGCAGATTCTTAATATGACTCTTGCTGTGAATAGCAAAGTAACATCGTAACTTTTTGTATTTCATTTGAATTCTGTATATTTTAAACTTTTTTTATTCGGTTAGCTACGCGCCTTAGTTTGGATTGTGCCGAAAGTCATTTTTAACGATTTACGCTTGGGTGACGATTATCAGATATCTGTATTAAATTTGTATATAATACGCTTAAAAATTAAAGTCATCGTTATGTTTTCGCGGCTATTTTTATCAATAGAATTAATTAGTTAAAAAATAATTGTATTCAACGGGTACACGTTGAGTCTGCGACGGATTGAAAGGGTGTTTTGGTGTCTTTAATGAATTATGACAGTGAGGATGTACTTTTCTATGCATACAAGAGCGATTTATCCAGGAACTTTCGATCCTATCACTAATGGTCATGTGGACTTGATAGAGCGTGCGGCTAAACTATTTAAACATGTGACTATTGGCATTGCGGCTAACCCTTCCAAGCAGCCTAGATTTACCCTTGAAGAGCGAGTTGAATTGGTCAATCGGGTAACTGCTCATTTGGATAATGTCGAGGTGGTGGGGTTTTCTGGGTTGCTAGTGGATTTTGCCAAGGAGCAAAAGGCCAGTGTACTTGTGCGTGGGTTACGCGCGGTATCCGACTTTGAATATGAATTCCAATTAGCAAATATGAATCGCAGATTGAGCCCTGATCTGGAAAGCGTGTTTTTAACGCCTGCCGAGGAAAACTCATTTATCTCTTCAACCTTAGTAAAGGAAGTCGCTTTGCATGGTGGCGATGTGAGCCAGTTTGTTCACCCTGAAGTAACGGCTGCATTGGCGGCAAAGCTTAAGTTGGTTAAACCTTAGATTTTACCTGCGAACTAGATAGTTTTTACGTAGGAGTTTTGTGTTAACTTTGAGGCATTTTTGCCTTGTGATGATACTTAAAAGGATGTTATGAAGGCTTTTTTTTCCCCCACGATCCTTGCTACTAGCATTGCCTCTGGCATATTTTTTTCTTCAATGCTTGCTGCTGCACCTTGGGTCGATGCCTCTGATATATATCTTAGAGCTGACATTCAAGCACTTGCTGATGCGGGTGTGATCACTGTGCCAGTGAATACTTATCCATTGATGTGGTCAGGCATTGGTGGTGATTTAGCGAAAATTGAGCCAGAGCTGCTTTCTCCCTCTTTAGTACAAGCCTTTGCACGGGTTAATTTTTATTATCAAAATGCTGTCGATAATCGTGGTAATGCACGGATAAAAGTATCGGCAGCATCTGATCCTGCTCGCTTTCAACATTATGGTTCTGACTATCGCGAGAAAGGTGAAGTGCTGGGCTCCTACGAGTATTTAGGATCGCGTGTTGCTTATAAGGCGACTGTGGCAGAAACCTATGATCCGCAAGATAATAAAAACTTCCGCCTTGATGAGTCTTATTTTGCCATCATTTTTGGCAATTGGATCGCAACCTTAGGCGCGGTTGAGCAGTGGTGGGGACCGGGGTTTGACTCGGCTCTACATCGTTCTAATAATGCCCGCCCTATGTCATCGTTAACCTTGAGCCGTAACAATGCCGCGGCTTTTGAAACACCTTGGTTATCTTGGATTGGCCCTTGGACCTTTAAAACCGGATTTAGCTTAACGGAAGTTGATCGTGCTGTGCCTAAAACGGCTGAGTGGGATATGCGCTTAAGTGCAAGACCGATTAAGCAGCTAGAAGTGGGTCTGTCGTGGTCGACATTGTTTTGCGGAGAGGGCCAAGATTGTAACTTCAATTCTTGGTGGGATTCGGTTGCCAGTAATTCAGTTTGCCTCGATGGTACAAGTAATTGCACGCCAGATGAGCGCCGCGATGCAGGCCATAGAACCCAAAGTATCGATATGCGCTATACCAGCTCTTTGCAGGATATTCCTGTGGGATTATATCTCGAACATAGTTGTGAGAATGGTAGTGACTGCGGCTCACTTTGGGGGATTGATACCCATTTTGGCACATCGGGTAAGCAGTTTAAGCTGTTTATGGAATATTCAGATACCTATGTAAAATGCGATGGCGATAGTGCCAATTGTTTCTATGAAGATCCTGTCTATCTAAGTGGTTCTCGTTATTATGGCCGTGCTTTAGGCTCAACCTATGATAGCGATGCTCAAACGTTTGTGGTGGGATTAGTCGGCCAGTTTAGTAACAGCCGAGGTTTTACCTCTTTATTGCGTTATGCGAAGTTGAATAAAGATGGCACTAATGTGGCGAGCACTTGGGCGCCACAACCACCGAAGGAAGATTTGTTGATGCTTGAGCTTTCTTACCGTATGCCTGTATGGAAAGGCATGTGGAGCTTAGGTGGAACGGTATCGAGATCGGAATTTGATGTTCAAGAAAATGATACTAATGCCACGCTCTTCAGTAGTTTTGAGTATCGCTTCTAACATTCATGACTAAAGCAAAGGCCTGCATTCTTGCAGGCCTTTTTGTTTGGCTTTTGGGCGCTAACTTATTTGTTATAGAACTGGCGATACCAGTCCACAAATTGTGCGACCCCAGTATTAATATCCATCAATGGCTTATAGCCAACGGCATCAAATAGGTCACTTGTGTCGGCCCATGTCGAATGCACATCGCCCGGCTGCATCGGTAGCAGGTTCTTGTTCGCTTTAATGCCTAAGGCATCTTCTAGCGCTGTAATAAAGTCGAGTAACTGCACTGGGCTACCATTGCCAATATTAAAGACGCGATATGGTGCGCTGCTGGTGGCCGGCGTGCCAGCTTCTACTGTCCAGTCCGTATTTGGGCGAGGTGGTTTGGCTTGTACCCGAATGATTCCCTCAACAATATCATCAATATAGGTAAAGTCTCGACTGAGGTCGCCATGGTTATACACATCGATCACTTCACCTGCTAGTATGGCTTTGGTGAATTTAAATAAAGCCATATCGGGACGGCCCCAAGGGCCGTAGACGGTAAAAAAGCGCAGACCTGTCGTCGGTAATTGATATAAATGTGAGTAAGTGTGCGACATCAACTCATTGGCTTTCTTCGTGGCGGCATAGAGTGAAATGGGATGATCTATGCTGTCTTCAGTGGAGAAGGGCATTTTCTGATTTAACCCATATACAGACGAAGATGAGGCATACACGAGATGCTCAATTTTATGGTGGCGACATCCTTCTAAAATAGTGAGATGGCCAATTAAATTACTGTCGGCATAGGCTAACGGATTGTCGAGCGAGTAACGTACTCCAGCTTGAGCCGCAAGGTGGATAACACGTTGAAATGCATGCCGCGCAAAAAGCGCAGCAATACCTTCTCTGTCTGCGAGATCGAGTTTAATAAAATGGAAATTATCTAAAGTTTGTAAAAGGTCTAAACGTGCCAATTTGAGATTGACGTCGTAATAGTCATTGAGGTTATCAATGCCGATAACTTCATGGCCAAGCAAGCAAAGGCGTTCACTGACTTTGGCGCCGATAAAACCCGCAGCGCCTGTGACTAAGTATTTCATTTATGACCTTTATTTAAAGTGTATTAATCATGGTGAAATAGATCTCGGGTATAGACTTTATCCGCAACATCATTGAGTTCATCAACCATACGGTTGGAGACGATCACATCACATAGTGACTTAAATTCAGTTAAGTCTCTCATCACGCGAGATTTGAAAAAATAATCTTCTTTAAGTACAGGCTCAAACACGACGACTTCAATGCCTTTCGCTTTAATGCGCTTCATCACGCCTTGCACTGCTGAGGCGCGGAAATTGTCTGAATCGGCTTTCATGATCAAACGATAAATTCCTACACATTTTGGCTGCTTACGGATAATAGCGTCGGCGATAAAGTCTTTACGTGTGGTGTTTGAGTCGACAATGGCACTGATTAAATTGTTTGGGACATCATTGTAGTTAGCCAGTAATTGCTTAGTGTCTTTCGGAAGACAGTACCCGCCATAGCCAAAAGAAGGATTGTTGTAATAATCACCAATACGCGGATCGAGGCTAACCCCCTCAATAATCTGGCGAGTATTTAATCCTCGACTCTCTGCATAGGTATCGAGCTCGTTAAAGTAGGCGACCCGCATGGCGAGAAATGTATTAGCAAATAACTTAATCGCTTCAGCTTCGGTGCTATCGGTCAGCAAAATAGGAATATCTTGCTTGATTGCCGCCTTGGCTAAAAGGTCTGCAAAGACTTGGGCACGCGCCGAGCGTTCACCGACGACGATCCGTGAGGGATGAAGGTTGTCATACAAGGCTTTACCTTCGCGTAAAAACTCTGGAGAAAAGAGTATGTTGTCGCTCTTAAACTTGTGCCTTAATGCTGCGGTATAGCCGACGGGGACAGTCGATTTGATGATAATCGTCGTATCAGGATTAACAGCGAGTACATCACGAATGACGCTTTCAACCGAATGGGTATTAAAATAATTAGTCTGAGGATCGTAGTCTGTTGGAGTCGCAATAATCACAAAGTCAGCCGATTGAAAGGCCACATTTTCCATTGTTGCAGTTAAATTCAACGGTTTGTTTTGCAGATAGTCTTCGATTAATTCATCGACCACAGTGGATTTACGCTCGTTAACTTGCTTGACACGTTCAGGAACTAAATCAATTGCAGTGACTTGGTTTTGCTGCGCCAATAAGACGGCATTTGATAGGCCCACATAGCCCATCCCCACAACAACAATATTCATAGATTATTTTAAGGTTATGCGTTTTGCTTAATAAACTAACACTTATTTTATCGATAAATATGTCCATACTATGAAATCCACAGTTCCAAATTAAGTGCTGTTTCTTTATTGTTTGGCCAGTTTATAATTCTGAATTAGTGTTTTTTTTGCCAATCATCCCTATTTTTCCAGATTTTAATTTTGCAATAATTATGTGCTACCGTATTTTTTGTCATAAAGTTGTGGAGCGTTGAATTGATCTCTATTGTGATCCCCGCTAAAGATGAGGTGGGCAATATTGGCCCCCTGATGGAAGAGATATGCCAAGCCCTCCAAGGTTTGACTGAGTTTGAAATCCTTGTCGTAGATGATGGCAGCCAAGACGATACCTTTGGTGAAGTGATGCGTACCGCAGCTGAACAGCAATGTGATGCGAAAGCGATTCGCCATGAGCGTAGCACAGGGCAGAGTACCGCCATTTCGACTGGCGTTTTACATGCGCGCGGCAAATATATTGTGACCTTAGATGCCGATGGTCAAAATGATCCCGCCGATATTCCGGCCATGTTTGCCCAGTTGCCTCAGATCCAAGCCGAGCACTTCTGTATTGCGGGCTACCGTAAAAATCGTAAAGATACGGCCTGGAAGCGATTCCAGTCTCGCTTTGCGAATAAAGTTCGCGATGCGCTTCTGCACGATGGCGTGCCTGATACGGGCTGCGGCCTTAAGTTAATTCCCCGTGAAACCTTCCTTCGCTTGCCCTATTTCGACCATATGCACAGGTATATTCCTGCTTTAGTGCGGCGTATGGACGGTGAGATTTTTATTTCGGTGGTGAATCATAGGGATCGTCAAGTGGGTATCTCTAAGTACACGGCTTGGAATCGTGTCTGGGTTGGTATCGTCGATATTATGGGCGTGATCTGGCTTGGGCGCAGAGCCAAAGTCGCCAAGATTGCACGCAGTGAATCGAGCTGGCGCGACTAAGATGAAGCGACTCTATAAGGCGATATTTATCGTATGTATTTTGCTGGTATTGATGCTTGCCGCCCAACAGGGATTATTCGAGCACGTTACTGATAGCAACTGGGTCGCGCATTTTATTGCTGATAAAGGCAGGTTTGCATTTTTAGTGTTGTTAGCTATTGGAGCCTTGTTTACCGCTGTGGGTGGTCCAAGACAAGTCATCGCGTTTGTTTTTGGTTTTGCTTTGGGTGGCATCTATGGTGGGCTGTTTTCGACTCTAGCTGCCTTACTGGGCTGTGTATCGGCCTTTTATGTGGCGAGATTAACTATCCGCAGCAGTTTACAGCGCCGCTTTGGCCGTAGGTTGCAAAAGTTTGAAGCTCTTATCAGCGACAAAACCTGGTTGAAAGTGCTGATGATACGCTTACTGCCCGTCGGCAGTAATTTACTCACCAATCTATTTGCTGGTGCAACTCATGTTCCTGCGCGTGGCTTTATGCTGGGCAGCGTATTAGGCTATTTGCCGCAGATGTTGATTTTTAGCTTTGCGGGCGCGGGTATAGGTTTATCGGATCATCATCAGCTAGGGATCAGTATCGGATTATTTATCCTATCAAGCGTGATTGGCGCGTATTTGTACCGTTCTAGCCTGCGTAAACAGGTTGATGAATTGGAAACCGAAGCATAAGGATTCAGGATGGAAGCTCTTAGTCGCCGTTTCAATCGTCAGGATTACTACCAAGTACTCTGGCCTTTGCTCTTGATAAGCTTGCTGGTTTTGCTGGTAGGAGTGGGTTTTAGATCCCCTTGGCCTGCAGATGAGCCGCGGTTTGTGGAAGTCGCACGGGAAATGGTGTCTTCGGGGCAATGGTTATTTCCTACCCGTGGCGGCGAGTACTACCCTGATAAACCGCCGGTATTCATGTGGGCTATCGCGCTATTTTACCAGCTGACGGGTTCCCTTAAGCTCGCTTTCCTCCTCCCTAACGCCTTGTGCGGCCTGCTGACTGTGTTCCTGGTTTACGATCTTGGCGCCAGATTGTGGAATGTACGTGTTGGCCGCAATGCCGCCCTGTTACTGTTAATTGTGCCGCAGTTTTTAATGCAGGCTAAAAATGCCCAGATCGATGCCATGGTGATGTGTTGGATCACTGTGGGATGCTACGGCTTGATCCGCCACTTTATGCTCGGTCCCCATTGGCGTTGGTATTTTGTTGGCTGGGCATTTATGGGGCTAGGGGTGATTACTAAGGGCGTCGGCTTTTTGCCTTTATTAATGCTGATCCCTATTGGTATTTATGCAGTTAAAGACAAAAGCCGTTTTCAAGGTCGTTTAACTTGGTTATGTCTTGCTGGGCCTTTGGCTATGCTTGCCGTGATTGCCTGCTGGTTGGTGCCCATGGTGCTGACAGTGCAAACCCATGGCACGCCCGAACTTGTTGCTTATCAAAACAACATCTTGTTTAAGCAAACCGGTGAGCGTTATGTCAACGCTTGGCATCATATTAAGCCTTGGTATTTCTTTGTCTTAAGTGTCATTCCTTGGATGTGGTTCCCTATTTCGCTGCTGGTGGTTGCTTACTGGAAACAATGGGTGCAGAAGGTGAAGGCCGATCCTACTATTGCAATGTTGTTGATATGGGTGGCACTGGTTGTGTTGTTTTTCAGCATCAGTCCGGGTAAGCGTAATGTGTATATTCTGCCGGCTTTGCCTATGTTGGCGCTGGCGGCCTCAGCGGTGTTAACGGGTGTTGCGCCTAAAGTGTGGTTTGAAAAACTCGTCAGCGGATTACTGTGGTTTTTAGGTGGAGTGGTCTTGCTGGCGGGTGTGCTTGCGCTTATTCACCATCCCGCATTAGTCAAAGCCCTTGCCGACTATACCGATGATTTAACGGGTATTGGCTACCTATTTATCCTGCTTGGTCTGCTCTGGTTCCTGCTGCTTTGGCTCGCCCGTAAACAGTTTGCTCTCGTTAAGATGGGGATTGTCTCTGCCTTAGGCTGGGTGCTGATCAGTACTTGGGGGTATTCTATGCTCGATGAAATGCGCACTCCTAGAAGCTTGATGCTGCATACGGCGGAGGTGATTGGCGAAGACGCTGAGCTAGGCCTAGTGAACTTTAAAGAGCAGTTTATTTTGTTCTCTCCCATGAGTGTGACGCACTTTAGTTATCTTGCTTCGGTTGAGGAACAAGAGCGTAATGCATGGCAATGGATGCAGGAAAATAAACAACGTTATTTATTAGTGCCGAGCGGGGCTGAGCTGAGTTGTTTCGATATTAAAGGCGGCAAGAGCATGGGAATGGCCCATCGTGATGAGTGGATTTTGTTATCTGCCACTGAGCTAAAGCCGCAGTGCGAAAAGCCTAAACGCGAATATCGTTACTTTACCGATCATCCTGGGCGCTGGTTAAAAGAGTAACCAATATAATGAATAAAATGCCTGCAATTGCAGGCATTTTTACGGCTATTAGCGAGTGATAGTTAGCGTGTCTGGCAAATGCCACAGAATACTGTGGTGCGCTGGCCTAAACGGATCTCACTCAGTAGGTTACCGCAGCTGGTGCAGGTTTCACCGCCGCGACCGTAGACATGCAGTTTTTGGGCGAAGTAGCCCGGCTTGCCATCGGCATTGGTAAAGTCTTTGAGCGTAGTGCCGCCTTGCTTAATGGCGTGGGCTAAGATTTGCTTCACTTCGGCAACTAAAACGGTCAAACGCTCTATATCTATTTTACCTGCTTCGGCCTCTGGATGAATGCCCGCCGCAAACAGGGCTTCATTGGCGTAAATGTTGCCCACTCCCACTACGATATGATTATCCATCAGACAGAGTTTGATCGCTTTTTTCTTGCCCGTTAAAGCTGCTGCTAATTGTTTGACATTAAAAGCATTAGTCAGTGGCTCTGGCCCCAGTTTGGCAAGTAATGGATGCGCTTCTTCTGGGAGTTCACACCATAGCCAAGCACCGAATCGTCTTGGATCGTTAAAACGTAAAATGCGGCCGTTGGCGAGCACTAAGTCGATATGGTCATGCTTTTCCACTGGGGTATCGTGGGGCAAAATCCGTAAACTCCCCGACATGCCTAAATGCACTATGCTAGTGCCCGCATCAGTGTCGATTAACAGATACTTAGCACGGCGTCGCACTTGGCGTATAACTTGACCGATAATCTGTTTGGCGATGTCAGGCACAGGCCAGCGCAAAGAGCCATTGCGGATCACAAGATCTATTACGGTTTGCTCGACAAGGTAGGGGGCAATACCCTGACGGGTGACTTCAACTTCTGGTAATTCCGGCATGGATTCTTTCTTATCTTAAGTAAAATTGGGTGACATTAAGTTGCGGGTTTCGCATCGAGGATCGGTTGCAGTTTAGCTCTTAAACTCGGTGGTACTAAATACCAATTACCTGCGGGAGACTTTAAGGCGCCTTCATTGGGAAAATAGATCCACAGTTGAGCATCGCGGATATCTGCAATCTGGATGACTAATTCTTGTGGATTATCTGTGGTTTCTGGCGCGGCGGTTAAGGGGGATACCCGTATGGTTTGCCACGCCTTTGCCCATTCATCACAGTTGAGGACTTTAGTGTCGCACTCCCATTGTGATGCTTGCTTGTGCAGCCATAACCCGTCGAGTTGCAGCTGTGAAAGCGGTGCATTATCGTCAAACAGTCGCTGAGCATCACTCGGAACATTATTGGTATTGTTATCCATAAAAGTCAGCACGGCGACCATAAAGGCGCAGGCGACTATGATGATGTTATTCCATTGCTTACGAGTTAATGCCATAGAAATGTGTAACGCTAAGTATGGGGTGATGCTTCGAGTTTATCACGGCCAAATTGAGATGCTAGCCCTTAAGCGATGGAGTGGTGATGCTTAACCGCCAGTGGCGTTCATAAAGCGTAGGATTTGTACCTCATTATTGCCAAAGTCGTGTTGCTTAGGCTTGAGATTAATTCCCGCGAGAATAGCGACTTTTAATCTTTCAATATCAGCCGGAAATTCCCGGACTATGCTTTTGAGATCAACGGCATGTTCATTGCCTAAACACAGCAATAATTGGCCTTCGACTGTGACGCGCACGCGATTACATTCGTGGCAGAAGTTGTGGCTGTGGGGCGAGATAAAGCCGATATGGATTGGGCTGTCAGCCATAGTGTAATAACGTGCTGGGCCGCCGGTACGTTTGTTGGAAAGCTGTAGCGGATAGTGACTATTGATGATGGCTTTTACTTCATCGCTGCTGCAATGACGGGCGCGTTTCCGCTCATCCATTTCGCCAAGTGGCATTTCTTCGATAAAGGCGATGTCTAAGTTACGGCCACGGCAGAAATCAACTAAATCAATAACTTCATTATCGTTCTGCTGTTTTAAAATCACCGCATTAATCTTGATACGTTCAAATCCCGCCGCAATAGCCGCATCAATACCATCTATGACTCTGTCTAATTTGCCGTTACGCGTTAGCTGAGTAAACAGTGTGGGGTTTAAGGTATCTAGGCTGATATTGAGGCGCTTTAATCCTGCATCAAACATGGGTTTAGCGAATTTTGTCAGCCTTGAACCATTAGTGGTCATGGATAAATCCGTCAGCCCAGGCAGTTTGCCAAGCAGACCCACTAGCTGGTCGCAATCGGTGCGAACTAAGGGCTCACCGCCGGTCAGGCGAATTTTAGTCACACCAAGCTCGGTAAAGGCTTGGGCAATCCAAGCTAATTCTTCGAGGTGGAGTACGTGGTCCTTTGGCAGAAAACAAGGATCTTCCGTCATGCAATAAACACAGCGAAAGTCGCAGCGGTCGGTGACCGAGAGCCGTAAATATTCGACCTTACGGCCAAAGGAATCCACAATTAGACTCATAAAAACTCACTGGATCTTAAAGCAGATCCGCAAAGGGTTGAATAAACACAGTTTCACCTGCATTCACGGCTTCTGCATCATCCCCTATGATGATGAGGCAATTCCCTTTAACCATTGAACTTAACATCCCAGAACCTTGGTTGCCCGTGCTACTCACGTGTAGGCGTCCATCTTTACCAAGCTGATAAATCCCGCGAATAAATTCGGTGCGGCCTTGACGGCTTCGTAGAGTTTCATCACTTATTGCAGGGAATAGCTGCGCTTGCCAATTCACTTCACCTGCTAATTTTCGTAAAGCTGGCTGCACAAATTGCAGGAAAGACACCATGACGGCCACAGGGTTGCCAGGCAGTCCGAAGAATAAGCTATCACCGATTTTACCAAAGGCGAGTGGCCGACCCGGACGCATGCTAATCCGCCAGAAATCAATTTTTCCGAGGCGTGCAAGCACGGTTTTGATGTAGTCCGCATCGCCGACAGATACACCACCCGAGCTAATGACGACATCGGCAAGGTCGGCGGCTTTAGCGAGAGTTGCTTCAAGGGCGGCTTCGGAATCTTCGATAATGCCTAAATCGATAACGTCACAACCGAGACGTTTTGCCATCGCTTTGATGGTAAAGCGGTTTGAGTCATAAATGCAGTTAGCTTTGAGTACTTCGCCAGGCTGGCTCACTTCATCGCCGGTGGAGAATACTGCAACAGTTGGGCGGCGATATACACTCACGTGATTGAGCCCGAGTGAGGCCAGTAAACCTTGTTCGGCGGCGCTTAGGCGAGTGGCTTTTGCGAGTGCGACTTGGCCTTGAGCAATATCTTCTCCAGCGAGGCGAACGTGTTGGCCAGAAAGAATGCGGCCTTCAAAGCTAACAATGCCATCGACTTCCTTGGCAAGCTCTCGGGGCTGCACAGTATCGGCACCTGCAGGCACTGTTGCGCCCGTCATGATACGCACGGTTTCGCCGACTTTAAGCGTGGCCGAATATTGATGACCGGCAAGAACCTCTCCCACCAATTTTAAGGTGGTAGGCATTGGGTCTTGATAGACAAAGGCGTAGCCATCCATCGCCGAATTAGTTTGTTGTGGCACGTCGACGGGAGAAATGCTGTCGCTGGCCAGTACGCGGTTATCTAAGGCATCTAACTCAATGTCTTCAATCTCTGCCACAGGTGATACATGGGATAAAATCTGCGCTAAACCTTGGCTGACGCTGAGGTTTTTGTTGTCGCCTATGGCGCAGGCATCCACGGCCGAAATGGGGTATTGGAGTGGCGCTTCCCAGTTTTGGGCGTACTCCATCACAAAATCGGCAATCTGGCTGATATTGTTGAGATCGAGTCGGCGCAGCTCACTCGGGAGTGCGTCGTTTGGCAACTGAGTATCATCGCAACAGGCGATGGCGAGGATATTCTCATCTTGGGTGTAGATAAAAGGTTTGCCGTGGGCGGCGCGGTGCAATTCAATTTTAGGTAATGCGAGCTTTTTAAAGCCTTCGACGAGGACGATATCGACTTTGTCGGCTTCGATTTGCTTGAGTAAATGGACTAACTCAGGATCGCCATCGCGCGCGTCTTCTGTCATCAGCGCCCAGCGTACATGGGAGGCGACCAGCATTTGTCGTGCGCCCGCTTTACGCATTTCGTAACTGTCTTTGCCGGGAATATCTACGTCGAAATTATGGTGGGCATGTTTGATTACGGCTAAGCGTAGGCCACGTTGATTTAATTCGGGGATCAATTGCTTGAGTAAGGTGGTTTTCCCCGTGCCACTGTAGGCACAAAATCCGAGAACGGGAATGGCGAGCGGATTGACGAAGGGGTTACTCATTTGCACCTCTAATTTGGGTTATTGGAGCCTTTTTAGCTATTGGGTGATTTTTATCGCTAGTCGTTGTTTTTGTTCTGGCGTATTTACATTCACAAAAGCATTGGGCTGGTCGGCGAATGACGCTACGACGAAGTGATGTTTGATATACCAAAAGTCCACTTTACGCTCACCCGCCTCAAGAAACGCTTTCATCGAGTCACGTAAGCTAGGTTTTAAGAGTAAAACAACGGGTTGTTCATACTCACCGTCACTGGCGACAGCAATCTCGGCTTTTTCTGCTTCAATTGCTGCCAACATACGCGGAACAAGGTCGAGTGGCAGGAGTGGACAGTCGCAGGGTACTACCAATAAGTAGTCTGCATCTGTTTGGCCCATAGCGGTGATCATACCCGCTAAAGGTCCGAGGAAACCACTATGCTCGTCACTTATCACCTTAAAACCGAACTCAGCATAACGTGTTTGGTTACGATTTGCGTTGATCAGGATCTCCTTAACCTGAGGTTTTATTCTATCTATTGTGTGCTTAATCATGGCTTCGCCGTTTAATTCGACGAGACCTTTATCGTCGCCACCCATGCGACGGGCCATACCACCGGCGAGAATAACGGCATCAATTTGCGATGACATACAAAGGCTCCTGTGCTGGCAAAGATTCTGGCTGTTGATAAGAGGTCATCACGCGCTCACCTTCTATGTGCCACTGTTGTTCGCAGATGGCGGTTAGCGCGCAATTCTGATGGCTACTCAGTAACATTCCTGTGCCTTCGTGTTTGAGTTGTTGGATCATTTTTAATACTAGCTCTTGGGAATCCTTGTCCATATTGGAGGTGGGTTCATCGAGCATTAATAGTTTAGGTTGTAGGATCCAAGCGCGCGCAATCGCGAGGCGCTGTCTTTCGCCGCCAGAGAGATTACTGGCCCTTGCCTGCAGCAGCGACCCTAGCTGCGCCATCTCAATTGCTTGAGTAATCCGCTGTTTCGCCTTGGCTTTTGTTTCTGAGCTGAAATTCAGCCCATAGGTGAGATTATATTCCACTGTGCCGTCGAACAAATAAGGATGTTGGTGCAGATAAACGGCCTTACCTAACAATGGATTGCGTCGCCACCAAGCATTTTGGGCAAAACCGACAGCCTCAATATGGCCTTTGGTTGGTGGCATTAAGCCCGCCAGAATTTTCATCAAGGTTGATTTGCCTGTGCCATTGTCGCCTTGCAGATAAATCACATCTCCTTGGCAGAACGATAATACGTCGGCTTTGAATAGCAGGCGCGCGCCAAAGGACATTTCTACGTCACGGGCGATCAGTTTGACCTTAGTCATTGCTTAGTGGCTCCTTGGCATGGCTTTGCCGCGTAAACTACCTAAGGCAAAGTTAAGGATCAAGGATAAGATTAGCAGCACGAGTCCTAGGGCGATAGCTTGGGCGAAATCGCCTTTACTGGTTTCGAGGGCGATAGCTGTTGGAATGTTACGAGTTAGGTTAAGAATATTGCCCCCCACCATCATTGAGCAGCCCACTTCTGTGAGAATGCGACTAAAGGCTGCAACAATCGCTAGAAGTAGTGGCATGCGTAACTCGCGGCAGACGGTCCATACGGCACGTACCCATGAAGCGCCCAAGGTTTGAGAGGTTTCCCAGGCTCTGCGATCAACGCTGGTAAAGGCGGCTTGGCTCATGGCGATAAGCACGGGGGCGCAGATGAGCATTTGTCCGAGGATCATCCCTTCTTGAGTGAACAACCACTTTAAATCGCCCAGAGGGCCATTTCGGGTGAGGAGCAAATATACCAACAGGCCGATAACCACAGTGGGAATAGATTGCAGTGTTTGAACCAAATTGGTGATTAACCACTTCCCCCTAAATGGCGCAAATGCCAGTACGAACCCGAGTACCATCGACGGGATCAGGGTGATTAGCAGTGCCGCGAAAGATACTGAAAACGAGACATAAATGATGGACCAGACTTCAGGGTCCAATGAAAACAGCAGGTTTAGGGCCTGCTGTAACAGGGCTAGCCAACCGTCGTTCATTCGCTATAAGTTGCCTTGAACAATTGCTCACCTTCAACTTTGAAGTTGTTAATCATGGTTTGACCTTCTTTACTGCTTAACCAATCACTGAAAGCTTTAGCGCCTTTATGGTTCAGATCTGGATACTTAGCAGGGTTGATTAGGATCACTTGGTATGGGTTGGCTAAGGTTTTACCCCCATCAAAATCGACACTGAGATCCAGTTTAGTTTTATAAGCGACGAATGTGCCGCGATCCGACAGAGTATAACCTTGTAGCTCGTTTGCCATCAGTAAGGTTTTCCCCATGCCTTGACCAACGGAAGTATAACCTTTGAAATCAGGAGTGACACCCGCTGCTTTCCATACTTCTAACTCTTTAATGTGAGTGCCTGAATTATCACCGCGAGAGATAAAAGGTAAACCGGATTTTGCAATTTTAGCAAAAGCTTCTTCGGCAGTTTTGCTTTCACGCAGTTTTGCAGGATCGTTTTTAGGCCCTAATACCACAAAATCGTTTTCCATGATGCCACGAGGTTCGACACCAAAACCGTCTGCCACAAATTTTGCCTCAGCACTTGGGGCGTGGGTCATCACTAAATCAACGTCCCCTTGCTCGCCCAGTTTGAGGGCTTTACCCGTACCCGTTGCGATAACTTGTACTTTATAACCAGATTCACTTTCGAATTTAGGCAGTAAATCCTGTAACAAACCCGAGTTTTCGGTACTTGTTGTGGTGGCGAGCTTAATAATTTCTGTCGATTGAGCAGGTAACACTGTGAGCAAACTGGCGGTAACAACTAGACCTAACAGTGACTTCATATGGGATTTCATGTTTAGCATGGATACTCCTTGGCGAAAAAATAGGATTCCAACTCAAATGCCTACTGAGTGGAAGGTCTCGTAAATTGTAATACGTTCGGTTGAAAGCAAGTTAGATGCCAAGCTGAGAATGCGGTCATTTTCTTCACAGCTTAACCTAATTTGTGAGCTTGATCCCAAGCTTAACAAATACTCTACAGACAAATTGTCTCAGGACAAACTTCTGATGGTTCATAGTGACCTATTCATCTATTTTCAGTGCTAGAATTGGTCGCAAATGAGTCAAAATGTCCAGAAGCAGACAATATGAGCCAGATAGATAATAACCTCAAGCCTCTTCCATCGGCAGTATCGGTACTGATTGTTGATGATGAACCCGGAATGCGAAGTTTTTTAAATAAAGCCCTTTCGAAGAAGTTCGCCTTAGTCGAAACCGCTGGCAGTATTGAGGATGCGGAGCAATTACGTAGCCGCTGCCATTTCGACTTGCTGATTGTCGATATTCGTTTGCCGGGGCGCTCTGGTATTGAATGGCATGAGGCATTAGATGAGCAGGGGCGTCGCTCGGATATTATCTTTATGACGGGCTATGCCGATATGGAAGTGGCAATCACTGCGCTGCGGGCGGGTGCTTCCGATTTTATTATGAAGCCTTTTCATCTTGATCAGATGATGGCGGCTGTAGATCGTTGCATTGAGCGTCGTTTACTCAAGCGCGAGAATCTGATGCTGCGCCGTGAGGTATCTATTGGGTATTCATCGACCATTATTGGCAGTAGCGAGGCCATGGAGTCAGTAAAACATGTGATAGAACGTGTGGCTCCAACTAATGCCGTTGTGCTTATACAAGGTGAATCAGGTACGGGTAAAGAACTCGTCGCAAGACAACTGCATTTATTGAGTGGCCGACAAGGGCCATTTGTACCCGTTAACTGCGGCTCTATAGCCCCTGAGTTGCTCGAGAGTGAACTCTTTGGCCATGTTGCGGGTGCATTTACGGGGGCGAAGGGAAATCGAGAGGGGTTATTTAGTTTCGCCTCTGGTGGGACGATTTTTCTGGATGAAATAGGTGAAATGCCACTGAAAATGCAGACAGCGTTGCTTAGAGTGTTAGAGCAAAAAGCGATCCGACCTGTCGGCAGTGAAAAAGAAGTGAATATTGATGTTCGGGTTATTGCTGCAACCAACCGAACCCTCTTGGAAGAGGTTGATGCTGGGAACTTCCGTCGAGATTTGTATTATCGACTCAATGTGCTCGACATCTTAATTCCGCCGTTAAGGGATCGCCCTGAGGATATCGTTGAGCTAACCCATCACTTTACTCGTCAGCTTGCCGCTGAGCTTGGTGTCAGGGAAGTAGTGTGGAGCCATGAGGATATGGTTAAGCTACAACAGCATGAATGGCCGGGTAATATCCGTGAGCTGCGTAATATGATCGAGCGTTGTATTTTACTTGGTAAACCCCCCGCGGAATATTGGAAACAACAGGTAAAGAGTGAATCTTCAGCTTCCCAAGGTTATCCCTTAGATTGGCCATTAAAGGATGTCGAAAAACATCATGTCACCAGCGTGGTAGATTTACATTCTGGTAATAAATCTGCGGCAGCGAGAGACTTAGGTGTTTCTCGTAAAACCTTAGATCGTAAATATAAAGAGTGGTTTGGCTTAAGCGACGAACAGGAGTCTTAGGGTGTCTTTCTTTACTCACTTTTTTGGTGTCAGTTGGCAGCAAATGCAGGCCAAGGTGCGTTATCGCATATTAATCCTTACCTTATTGCCTATTTTACTGACGCTGGTGAGTTTAGTTTTTATCACCATTTACTGGAACATTAGTTACACAGGTAAGCAGCTATTTATGAAGGTAAAAGCTGACTTAGCAGTGGCTGAAAATACCCTACAACAAGTGCAAGTTCGTCAGGAAAAACAGCTCGAAAAGGTGATGACATCTTGGACTTTTCAAAATGATTTTCGCCCTATATTGAACGGAGAAATGAATCATAGGGCCAATATTGATGCTTTTCTGAATGAACAAAAACAACTGCTTAATCTCGATTATCTACGTTTAGTCAGTGTCTCAGAGGCGGCGACAGATCCCGATTTACGCTTGATTTTACCCAAAATGGGCGGTCTATTGCCTTATTCTGGCCTGATGGTGTTATCGCCGGAGCGTTTAGCTCGAATTGATCCTGAGCTAGCCGTTACCGCGAGTATTCCCATTGTTGCAACCTTACGGGCCCAAAATCCGGATAAAGGGGTGGAAGGGCGTGGTTTACTCAGTCGTAGTTTACTGCCAGTACCTGATTTAGCGGGTAAGGTTGCTTGGTATTTGGATGGTGGCATCTTATTTAACCGCGATACACGCATCGTTGATCATATTCGGGATTTGGTATACGACAAAGGCACGCTCCCTGAGCGTTCAATTGGTACGGTTACCATTTTTTTAGATAACATTCGTATTTCTACTAATGTGCCGTTGCACTTTTTTCCTCAAGGCAATGAAACTCAAGGTCGAGCTTTAGGTAGTTTAGTGTCTGAGGAGGTACGTGAGAAAGTGCTCAATCGTGGTGAGCTATGGGTGGATCGTGCCTTTGTGTTCAATGATTGGTTTATTTCTGCCTATGCGCCTTTGGAGGATATTCGAGGCCAGCGAGTGGGCATGATCTACACAGGGTTCTCTGAGTCACCCTTTATTCATAATTATCTTTTGAATATCATTGAGCTAGGCACAATTCTGATGTTGGTGCTACTCGTATCAGGTTTACTGGTTTATCGCGGGGCCTATAGCCTGTTGCTACCGATAGAACGGATCCATCATGTCGTGCAGGCGGTGCAGTCTGGGCGCAATATTCGTATCGGCGCCTTAGGTTTGGACAGAGAAAACGAATTATCGAATTTGGCCGAGCAGTTTGATCGTATGCTCGACTTATTGCAACGTCGTAATGCACAGATCCAATCTGCTGCTGAGCAGCTTGAGATGAAGGTCGAAGAACGTACCCGTAGTCTTCAGGACAAAACCTTAGAGTTAGAACGTAACGTCGCACTGCTAAATGAAACCCGCCAGCAGCTTGTGACTAACGAAAAACTCACCGCACTCGGTGAGTTAACCGCAGGCATAGCCCATGAAATTAATAATCCCACCGCGGTTATTCTCGGTAATATGGAGCTAATGCGCTACGAGCTTGGGGATAATGCGGACCTCGTTAAAGAA
Organism: Shewanella sp. W3-18-1; assembly: GCF_000015185.1. NCBI lineage: Bacteria > Pseudomonadati > Pseudomonadota > Gammaproteobacteria > Alteromonadales > Shewanellaceae > Shewanella > Shewanella sp. W3-18-1. The sequence goes on from NC_008750.1 coordinate 94,552, forward strand.
GAAATTGATTTAGTCATCCAGCAAGTGATGCGTATCAGCACCATTATTCGCAGCTTATTACAGTACAGCCGTCCCGGTGAATTTAATGCGCCACTAGAAATGCAGTCTATTACTCCCATTATTGAAGAGACTATGGTGCTGGTTCGTCATTCGATTAAAAAACAAGAAGTTATCTTGATCACTGAGTTGAGTGCGACTTGCCTTGTGCAAGTCAATCGACCGCAGCTATTGCAGGTCTTGATTAATTTGGTGGTAAACGCAGCGCATGCAATGGACGGTAAAGGTCGTATTTGGGTAAGGACTTACGACTGGTTGCAACAAGATGTGCCCATAGGCGTTAAAATTGAGGTTGAAGATGAAGGCTCTGGAATTGCGCCTGAGTTATTGGGTCGAATTTTTGACCCATTTTATACCACCCGTAAGGATGGTACTGGGTTAGGGCTTTCTTTAAGTTATGGAATTATAAAACGAATTGGTGGGACAATAGAGGTCAGTTCAACCTTAGGTAAAGGTACTGTATTCACGATTGGTTTATACCATGAGGCGAAAGAAGAGCAGGAGAATAATCCCTATGACGGATTACATTTCTCTGGATCTGAAATTTAAGCAAAAAAAAGCCGGATGATGAGTCCGGCCACAAAAGAGTGTGTGAGCAATGTCGTGCTTGCAAACTCAGGAGCACTTTAACAACTTCAGATTACCAGTCATCGGTGTTAAAGATGAGTTTTGGAACGCACGTTAACGATAATCATTCTCAATTGTGTTTGCAAGTTATTTATCCAAAAAAAAGCAGATCTTTACAAAATAGACATTGCCTTTACGCCTCGTCGATTTAGATCGTCTTACTGAGGTGTAATTTATGATCGACAAGACTTTTAGGATCAGCTTTGAGTTCTGTAATCATATATCGATTATTTATCAATAAATTAAGCATTCCAGGGAAACGGTTCATCGTCTTAACTTGAATGTGGTTATAGCCTTGACGACGTGCCCATGTTTCTTGGTATTCAAGGAGGCTTTGAGCTAGCCCTAGGCGGCGAAAGTCTAAGGCTACACCTCCTAACCAACTGTAAAATATAGTTTCTTCTTGCTCATAACCCAGTTTGAAACCTGCAAGTTCTCCTTCAACAAAAGCCAATAAAATTAAACTGGTTTTGTCATCTAGTCGTTCAGCCAAGACTTCATGTGCAAGAGGGCGATTGAGTTCAGGGATTTGCTGACTGAGTTCAATTAGTTGTATGGCTAGCTCAGACGTGAGTTTTGTCTCAGCTTTAATTTCAATAGAATACATAATGATCTCTCATGAAAATCAGCCTTATTCAAGTGTAAACCTGAGTAAGGCTGAGCTATTAACTGGTCAAATTGTAACAGGTCTGGCCAGTTGAGTTAATCAGGAAAGTGATTTTTGCGGACTGGTTTGCAAAATCCTATCTTGTAAGACTTTGAGCAACACACCATAGGCGGGTAAAAATAGTCCTAAGCTGACGAGTAGCTTAAAACTGTAATCGACAGTGGCAATTTCAGGCCAGTGAGATGCCATAAAGCTATCGGATGAAGCGTAAAAAGCCACGCTAAAGAAGACTAAAGTATCGACGAAATTACCCACTAGAGTGGATGCCGCTGGCGCAACCCACCAAGAACGACTTTTTCGTATGCGAGCAAATACTGTGATATCCATCAGTTGGCCAATCAAATAAGCCGCAAAGCTGGCAAAGGCAATGCGGAAAACAAATGTGTTCCATTGTGCAAGTGAATCAGCGCCTTGAAAACTACCTTGATGGAATAGCACCCCCATTACATAGGAAATCATCAACGCAGGGACCATCGCCTTGAGGATGATATTTCGGGCGGCCTGTTGGCCAAAAATGCGTACTGTGAGATCGGTCGCTAAATACACAAATGGAAAGCTAAATGCACCCCAAGTGGTATGGTAGCCAAACAGCTGAAATGGTAATTGTACTAAGTAATTGCTGACGCAAATAATCAGTATATGGAATCCTACTAATAGGAGTAAGGCGCGGCGGAGCTGCGCTGTAGTTAACATTAACATTTGTGGCCTTTTTAGTTGTGTAGGGCGGGGTGAGGGAACCCGCTAATGTTCAATTGTTATTTTTACGCTGACCGATTACAGCTTACTGAAATCGGGGCCGCTATTATAGTGGCCGCTTTTTAAGATGCAAGCTCACTTATTATTCTTTCACCAATTTAGAAGATGAAACGATGACTCGGGACGTTTTGAGCTATCTATGCGAAACTATCCTACACTTTTAAGACGCCAAAGGAGGAAAGCGATGAAACGATTTCTTGCCATATTTTACTTATGCTTGGCTGCGTTATCATCTGCCGCGGCTGCGAATCCTGTGGTGGTCAATGTGGTGACCTCTACTTGGGAAGGTTATGCTAATCCTGATGGGACAGGTTATTACTTTGATATACTTCAGCGGGTTTTCCCTGCATCACAATGGCAACTTAATGTGCAGTTTATGCCTTTTGCTCGAACACTCTATCTTATCGAGCACCAGCGTGCCGATATGGCTCTCAGTGTTTATCCGGGCGATATTAAACATAGTTTGCTGAGCGATAATCCAGTGGAAATCGACTCTATCGATGCGGCCGTTACGCCTGAGATAGCGGCAAGCTGGGTTGGGATTGAAAGTTTATCCCATAAAAAAGTGCAAGCTATGCTGGCCTATCGCTATAACATGCTGACGTCAGTACCTATGTACTACGAAGAAAGCAGTAATATGCTCACTATGCTTAACAGTTTAAATGCGGGTCGTATTGATGCGGTTTTAGACTACCAAAAAGATATTCTTGCTTTAGTGCCAAGACTTAAGTCACCCAAGAACTTTAATATTATTCAAGGGGTTATTAAGGCTGAAGCCTATTTTGCTTTTGCTGATACAGACAAAGGCATGATGCTTAAACAGCATTTTGATCGTGAGCATAAGCGCTTAATTGATTCGGGGGAACAAGAGAGGCTCCACCTTGAAACCATCGAAAAATTAAAGGCGAACAACAATTAAAACCTTCATATCTAAAGGATTTAATATTGGGCGCTATAATTCGATAAGAATGGACATAATGGTGGCGAGTTTATTCTCAAGTTCCTGCCATTCGGCCTCAGGATCTGAGCCTGCGATAATTCCCGCACCAGCAAATAGATTAATCCTACCTGGTTCAATCAGGGTACAACGAATGGCGACCGAAAATTCACTCTCGTACTTATTGAAATAGCCACAGGCGCCAGCATACCAACCGCGCATATAGCCTTCACGCTGCCGAATAAAGTTCATGGCTGAATGCCGAGGTAATCCTCCGACTGCAGGTGTGGGATGCAATGCTTGCAACAGTTGAAAATCGTTCACTCCAGCTTTGAGTTCAGCGCGAATAGCTCTATGTAAATGTTGGATATGATTAAGTTTAAAAATTGTAGCCAGTTCATCGGCACCCACATAATGGCTCAACGGCGTGAGCATATTAACTATATGGCTGCGGACAAGTTGGTTTTCAACACTATTTTTATTGTCTTCGAGCAGGGCATTTGCCAGCGCTATATCTTCTTCTTGGTTTAAACCACGTACTGTTGTTCCTGCTAGCGCTTCGGTGAACAACTCCTGTTGGCGCCGGCGAAATAAACGCTCTGGCGAACAGGAAATAAAGGTGCGTTCAGGGCTAAATTGAAATCCAAATTGAAAACTGTTGGGGTTACGACCTTGCCAGCAGGCAAGCACCATCCAAGGATCAACGGGTTCATTGACTTCCAGTTGAGTGAGTCGTGATAGCACTACCTTTGGCGTATCTGCATTAAATTTAGGGTCAACGACTTGTTCGACTAATGTTTTCCAGCGCTGAAAATCGGGTCTGTCGCTACGTCCTAACAACGCTAACTTTGTCGGTGGGGCAAGTGGCTTGGCTGGCATGACGGCTTCGATAGCGGCAATAGCATTGTCGATTTCAGTATGGGGAGCATTATCGGCAAAGTTCAGATTCACTCTCAAACTGAAATGTGTACCACTACGCCTAAATTCGATACGAGGTAATACAAAACGGCTATTACCGAACTCTGGCCAAGATTCAATGGTGCGATCAAAGGCGACACCACCATAGTAACGAATATCTTGATTTGTCGATAATGCCCGTTGTTGTTGGTATACCATGGCGAGTTGTTGATCGTCGACACCTGTTTCAAATCTAAAATCTTTGCAGGCACCGATTGCTGCGACCTCTTCAATTCTATCGCGTCCATGCCAGTAGATACGTGGGTACTGAGTCTGGGAGGCAAGCCATGAAATTAAAGGCATAGAGACAGTTGTTATGGACAACTGCACTATCGGTTCTGTCGGCGAAACTTGCTTCAGTTGAATGAGTTTGTCGATAAGAGACTTGAGGTCTTTAGACAGCGCATGAACGGGCAAATAGAACTCCAAGGGTCATCAATTGTAAAGGTGAAGGCTAAATAACGCTGTTAGCAACGGTGAATTTGACTCAAGTTAATGCGTTTTTTCAAGTACTTTACATCTTGATAATTCGAGTATGTAAATAAGAATCTTTCGCTAAAATTAAAGGCCGTTGCCGCAGGTGTCAAGATATAAGCCCTAAGCATGTGACTTTTGCCATAGTCTCATTTTATGACGATAAAAAATGTGATTGAAATGGGTCTTTTTGTCGTGAAAGCTAACTTATCTAGACATTTTGTCTTTTGTCACCGTAATCACCTTCCCCTTTTGTTTGAATTAGTCGATCAGAGTTGGCTTTTGATGATTTTTCAGTTGAGGCTGGACAATCTCTGCCCACAATAGAGGGTACATCTTCATTTTTTACCTATGACAACAATAATATGATGATCATGAATATCTTCTTTCGGGTGTTGTTTTTTGAGCGGGTAAAAATGTTCACAATGTTGTAGTGGGTTAACTGACAGAGGTTCAAGCCTAGGCACTGCTTAACCACGGATGGTAACGATATTTGCATCTATCAGGTCATCAGGTGGTAGTGAGAAGAGTTTAAATATCCTATTGATATCAATTGGCAGGTTTAAAATGAAACTTCTAGAAACCCAAGATGTTAGCTTTAACTATGGTTGTCAGTTAACTACCATATTTCAGGAGGTTAACCTCAGCATTCGCACTGGCCAATGCCATTGTGTGAGTGGACCTACGGGGTCGGGTAAATCGAGCCTACTAAACCTCCTTGCGGGCGTATTGACTCGTCCGCATGAGGGGGATATTTGGCGGCACCCTGAGCTAGTCACAGGTTTGGTTATGCAGGATCCACAACTCCAACTACTTCGGCAAACGGTCGGTGCAGAAGTCGCCTTTGCATTGGAGAATTTTGGTATTCCTGCCGAGAGTATGCTGCCAAAAGTGCAGTTAGCATTGAGGCGAGTCGGGTTATTTCTGAGCCTTGATACCCAAGTGAGTACGCTTTCCCTTGGGCAAAAATATCGGCTGATGATCGCTTCCCAACTGGTATGTGAACCACATTTGCTGTTACTCGATGAGCCTTGGGCACAGCTTGATAATCATGGTGTAAGCGAACTGTTGGGGGTTATGCGGAATTTACTGCAAGAGGGTATGGCGTTGGTATTGGTTGAACATAACGCCCATGCTTTTGCCGATATTATCCAGCATTACTGGCAGTTAGAGCGGGGCAAACTCTCCGAAGGGATTTATCCTGCCACTGATTCAGCGCAAGTTGAGGTATTTAAGTGGCAAAACTACTGTAAACGAGAACACTTAGGTAAAGTACTCGTGAAGGCTGATGCGTTTGATTTTGGTTACGATAATAACCCTGTTTTATTTAGTTGCCCGCAGGGATTTCAACTACAGTCAGGGGAGATTGTGACATTAGTTGGCGATAACGCTTCAGGTAAAACGAGTCTACTAAAAATCCTCGCCGGGGTGCTTAATATAAGACAAAGACTACCTATCAAAGTGTTAGGAAGAAGGCCAAAACTCGGCGTGTATGGGGCAGAACTTGGCTTATTAATGCAAAGACCAAGTCGACAACTGTTTGAAACCAGCGTGCTAGCCGAGATGCAATTTCGTTTAAAGCGATTTAAGCTTCCGAAGGAACGCGCAATCCAAATATTAGATGAGCTAGCGTTATCCTCTTTAGCAGAATTATCCCCCCACAAACTGTCCTACGGCCAACAACACTTGATCGCCTTAGCATCCATTGTTTGTTTACGTCCTCGGGTGTTGTTATTGGATGACCCTTTAGCGGGTATGGATAAAGATTACTACGGTAAAGTTTGGCACCTGCTGACAGGTCTAAGCTCTCAAGGCAGTGCCATTTTACTCAGTAGCCATAGAAACATTAAACATGATGCAGTTTCACGACAATGGAGTTTGCGTAATAGGCAATTGGTGTTGGAATCAATGTAGATGGGTAATGAATAGTTTCGAATGTTTGACACTTCAGCAGGACGATAAGCTTTAAAGTGTTAACCAATGATAACCATTATGTTATTTCCCTCCCGTTATTCTTTAGTCTACTCGTATATAAAGTACATGGTGATTTTCTAATGCACAGCTTAGAATGAGTTCTAGACTTGTTCTATACTACCAAAGGAAGTAAACCAAGCCTGTCCGTATCGAGTGGACATTGCTGTACTTTAATTAAGTTAAGTCATTCTCGGGGTTGCAGATATGAGTGAGTCGGTCGAATCCGTTGACCTAATCAAGTTGCCAGTATCACGACTGACATTAGGAATGTTTGTTAGTGCAATAGACAAACATGACCAAGGCCAACTTGCTATTGCTAATGCTGGGCAAATCAAGCATAGGGATGCAATTGCTCGATTAACTCAAAGTGGTATTAAGTATGTTTGGGTCGATACCGAACGGTCAGCCGATCATTGTGGTTTTAAAAAAAAGGCATCTCAGGATAACCAGTTAGAATCCAAAAAGTCGTCACTCACGCGAGAGAAACAACAAGCGCAGGCTAAGGTTATTCTTACTGAAGCTAAAGATTTAATTCGTAAAGTATTGTCAGAAACCTTTGAAGGCAAAGCGATTGAAGTGGCTCCTTTTGGCGCGCTTGCCGACAGCATGATTGAGTCGGCTTTATTAGATGCTGATGCACTCAAATGCATGTCTGCTCTGCGTTCAAAGGATGCGTATTTACTCGAACATTCTGTCAATGTGGCATTTTTACTTGTGACGTTTGGCAAATATTTACAACTTGATCGTTCCATGCTGCGAGAAATGGCGATTGGCGGTATTTTGCATGATATCGGCAAAATTAAGGTCGATAATAAAGTGTTACATAAACCGGGCAAGCTGACCCCAGAAGAGTTCGAACACATGAAACTGCATCAAGTGTTTGCACTCGATATTATGAATGAAGCTAAAGGATTATCGCAGATGAGCAAAGACATCTGCCTAATGCATCACGAAAAGTTAGATGGTCGGGGATATCCAAGGGGATTGAAGGGCGATGAAATCCCTCTCCACGGTCGTATGAGTTGTATCGTCGATATTTTTGATGCTTTAACGGCAACACGTTGCTATAAAGAAGCCATGAGCCCGGCCGCCGCTTTTAAAATTTTACTCAGTCTCACGCCATTTCATTTAGATCAAGAATTGGTTTATGAGTTTATCCGTTGTATCGGCGTATATCCTGTTGGGTCCTTGGTTGAGTTGTCGGATGGTCGTGTGGGAATTGTTTGGACGTCAAAAGATAGAGATGCGTTACATCCAATAGTTAAATGTTTTTACTCTTTAAAATCCAAGCGTTATACGGATATTGTTATGGTGGATTTGCTAAAATCTGAGCTTAATATTGAGCGTGGAGTTTCACCTAGCTCTTTGGATATCGATCCGACTCCTTTCTATTAAATCATCAAAGTTAATCATGTCTTGCCAATCATATCTATGATTGGCGTTGTGGTTATCGAGTTAAAAACCGTAAACTGAACCCATCTCTCTTGTTGGGCAGTATTATGAAACCGTTATTATCTATTTTCATTATTCTCTTATCCTTGGCATTGCTAGTTCCTGGGGTGACTCAACCTATTTTGAGCATTAGCGGCAGTATCGATAAAGCTAAGCTTGCCGAGCAAGGCATAGAACAAGTTACCCAAAGGTTTGATGAAGATGCGGGGCGTGACCATGCCCGCGGCATGCTAAACATGGTCAGTAGTTTACTTGGGCTCAACAGCCTTAAGGGTGAAGTCGAAGTGCTGCAGAAAACCCGCAGTATATGGGGGACAGTGACCGAGCTTTACACCACTGGCAATGGATTGGTCGCAGCATTAGTCATGTTGTTTAGCGTGGTCATTCCTGCGTTGAAGTTAAGTTTAATGTTAGCACAGCAATGTGTTAGCTCTATTGGGTTGAAACTGCGGGTTAATGCCCTTGTTAATGCGCTCGCCAAGTGGTCGATGGCCGATGTGTTTGTGGTGGCGCTGATCATTACGTTTATGGCGGGAAATGCTTCTGGCGGCATGGGGGAAATGTTAAAAACCCAGGCGCAATTTGAAAACGGTTTTTACTTCTTTACCGCTTACTGCATTTTATCGATCCTGAGTGGTTATTTAGTGCGTCGCCCAACGCCAATTTTGTAGATATTTTAAAGTAAAGGCAGACTAACGTTAGCGATAAAGTCAGTATGCCTCAGATTTAAAGTGGCTAGCGGTACTGAACATTGGTTTAGCATCATCAAGATCTTGTCGTGAGAGCAGTGGTGCCAAATTATAAGAGAGGCGGAAGATAAGCTTAGCTGTTATAGCTATTTGTTATTGAAAATTGATATTGGCTGAGCTTTTAGTTCTAAACAATAATGAGCATCCCCTAAGTTTGTAGGAAGATACCATTGAAAAACTGGCTGATTATCGTGTTTTGCCTGATTGCCTTGGTCGCTTCGACGCAAACCACTGGACTCGTGCGCTCACTTATCGAATTCTCCGCCTTCGTTGGCGTCCTCTACTGGGCTTGGCGCATAAAACCTACAGCAGAGTAAGTTGTTGAACTAACTCTTACTTATTGAAAATACAGTATATACACTAAAGACGTTATGCCAATTGCTGCCCATAGCATCACCCCAAGCAACAAAGGTTTGGGGCCACTTGCCCGCATTTTCTGTACGGTAATTCCTGCTCCAATCAAAAACAAACACAGCACTAATGTTCGTTTCGATACCATAAATAAGGTGTCATAAATGGCATGGAATTGCGGTAACCAATGGGCCACAGCAATGGCTAAGCAATAAAAACCGATAAAATACGGCAGGCTAAGTTTGCGCTTATCGCCCCCAAACAGCATAGCACTGGCTAATGCGATTGGGATAATCCACAGGGCGCGAGCGAGTTTAATCGTCGTTGCAGTTTTTAAGGCCTCATCACCGTAGGCCGAAGCTGCGCCAACAACCGATGAGGTATCGTGGATGGCAATCGCGCTCCACACACCAAAATCGTATTGGCTCATATTGAGCAAGTGACCCAGTGCGGGGAATAAAAACAGCGCGATTGAGTTCAGCACAAACACACAGGCTAACGCCGTTGCGGTTTGATCGTTGCGCGCATTGATGGCCGGCGCCACTGCGGCAATAGCGCTGCCACCGCAAATAGCGGTACCAGAGGCAATTAAATGGCCTGTAATCTGATCAAATTTCAGCGCACGGGTGAGCAGAAAACCAAGGCTGAGGGTAAAAAAGATTGAGCCTACAATCAGGCCAAAGTTGTGGGTGCTCGCTTCTATCGCCGCGTTTAAGTTAATCCCAAACCCTAAGCCGATGATCGAATAAGACAGGAGTTTTTTGGTGAGCGCGGCGATATTCCATTGCACTGGTACCCAGCCAAGGCTGGCTAAGGTAAAACCTAACACTAGTGCCATGGGCGATGAGATAAAAGGCGTAAGACAGAATAAGCCTACACAGACGAAAATAATGCTATGGCGCTTGTTAAATTGGTGTGATGTCGAGAATAAATTCATAACGCCTTAGGGGGAGCGATTCGGTCTTATCATGCTCACTATAAATCTTCATGCTGAGTAACTGATATTAAATTACTTTTAGTTTAAATTAATTATGGAGGCAGATGTTTGGGGGCATTATAGCGGTGAGTATTCGCTTCAATAAAATCAATTAAACTTATCTTGCTAGTCAGTTTTATTGACTTAAAGAGGGAGGCGTAGGAGCAAAGAGGTAAATCAGCGGAGATGAACATAACTCAGTTCATCTCCTCTACTAGATTGTAACTGCTAGATTATAAAGAATGATTTTATAAATTTACTATACTTTTCAAACTGTAATCGCTGCCATCTTTGGCTGTGAATTGCTTCTCTAGCGTGTCGTTGGCGCTGGACATTCCTGCGTGCAACAGACTTAGCCAATGGCGTGATGCGGCTGAGCGTGACTCTGGTGTTCCTGCCACCATATTTAATGGTGTCTCGATTTGGATATCCTCCAGATTAGCCACATCTCTGGTGCCTATCATGCCATTGCGATCGAAACTGAGCTCAACATGGCAACCTTGATCCTGTAACACTACGGCGCTGGGTGAGTCTTTCGTTCCACCAAAGGCGACAAATTGTTTTGGCTGACGTAAACCACTGTGACTGCCATCGGCAAAAAATGCTAAGAGATGTTGGTAGTAGACGACATAGCTACTGACATCTTGATGTGAGCCAGAGTTGAGCGGAAACACTCGGTCAAGAAACTGTTTTGCGTTGGCGATCTTCTCGTGTTCTGCAACATTCACTTGGGCCACGGCAAATACTTCTTCTGCGATGAGACTGTTTAGATTCGATTGGATCTGGTTGCTCTTGATAATTGACATATTCATCGCTCGTTCCTCTCACTCTTTCAATTTAAACATTTAGGGTTTTGATTTAACTTTTGGCCTATCGAAGTTTGTCTTCAATTTAGTTTGTCCACTTTGAGTACTTGCCCACTTCAAGTGTGAGTGGTTAAGCATTTCTTACATCGGAATGGCTTAGCTTGTTCGCATTAGCCTTTCCTTGATTGCTTGATTTGTAGTCTAGTCTTTTTTTGACTACAATTTCACAATAAAAATTTTACAATGTGAATTTTACAAAATGCGCAATGACCAGAGCTTAATGAGAAAATCACACTTCCTCGGGACGAAAATACGTAACCTACGGAAACGTAATAACTTAACGATGGAAGATTTGTCTGCTCGTTGTATTAGAGTCGATGCGGGTAGTGCGCCTTCTGTGTCATATTTGTCGATGATCGAACGCGGAAAGCGTGTGCCAAGTGCTGCCATGTTAGCTGTCATTGCCGCAGTTTTTCAAAAAGAGGTTGATTGGTTCCTTGATGATGCGCCTGAAGAAAGCGCCATTACGCCAGACAAAGGCCGCCGAGGTGGTATTAGTGGTATGGCGCTCGAACCCAGCTTTTTGTTTTCAAATGATATTTTGCAAATTGCAATTCCTGAGATGCTGTCACAAACGGGGATATCGGGTCGGCAATTTGCCCATTTACTGATCCGAGCCCATCAGGAACATCATCAAAACCATTTTCCCGATCTTGAGCGGGCTGCCGAAGAGGTTGGTCTTAAGCGTATGCCATTGTCATTGGAGGACATGCTGGATATTGCTAAAGGAATGGGGCTTAAAATCAAATGGATAGATAGTGCTCCACAGGAGGTGATTGATGAAGTGGGCGGAAGTTCACGCCAATTAGTGACTTCCTATATCGAGCCGCCTAGTACAATTTACGTCAATAAAGTGCTTAAAAATCGCCCCAGTCGGCTCAAGTATGATCTCGCCGCCCATATAGGTCATTGTGTGTTGCACAATAAGGACGGCTTAAAGAGCGTAATGATTTCCGGTCGCAAATTGGAGGTTGATGAAGAGGTCGGAATGCAGTCCAATACCCTTAATGCGCAGGATATTTTGCATGCGTGGCGCGATTTTGAATCGAGCTTTTTCGCGGGTGCACTATTGTGCCCTAAAGTACCTTATCGCCAATTGCTCGACCGCCACGGTTATGAGATTGAAGTACATAAGCAACTACAAGTGTCTGCTTCGGTTGCCATGCGGCGCATGACAGTCGTTTCTCCTTATCCCCATTGGCATTATTTCGACGCTTACGCACCAGGAAAACTAAAGGCGGTTTACCGTGGGAATGGTATTCCATTGCCTTGGGGCAATATGCGTTTAGTGGAAGACCCCTGCCAGCATTGGGCAGTATTTAGGATGATCAGCGAGCCGACGGTGGGCACTTCGGCACAGATTTCAATTTTGAATGTCGGCAATGAGCCACGAATTTACTGCTGTGAGTCGATTAAGGTCGAAGATTCGGCGGGTAATCCCCATGTGCTCTGCGCCGGCATTGATTTAAATCCGGCAATTGAAGCCCAAGGTAAGGATGCTTTATCTATTGCCCACGATTTAAAGGATGCCTGCGTTGCCAGCGGTGGTTCAGTTAAGATCCCCAAACACATTAAAAGTGATTTAGTCAGCGTTGCTAAGATCTTAAATATCAATTGGATTGAGCGTGGGATTATAAATGATGCCCGCTTAATTTGCTCTCGCGGCGCAGTGTGTCCTCGCCAACCCAGTTGCTATCAAACTGGCAAGTCCCAGTGTGGTGAGGATTAATTTAAGATCGTTTTTGGCTCAGCCCAATCATATCGCAATACACGCTTTTCAGTGTGGCATTGAAATTATGCTTTCTCCTATTGCTTAAATTTATAGGGAGCTAAGGCTTACTTTTCTATCATTAATCAGATTAAAACCTTTCACGATAAATATACTAAATAGTGTATTTCATTTAATAACAATGCCTTATGAATTTGTCTGTTTTGTTTAGATCCATTTATAGCAATACCAATTGCACTAGCATCCGCATTCCTTTAACTTATACAGCCATCTAAACATCTGGATGTTTTTGCGGCTATTAAGGTTTTTATTTTAATAATCAGTACCTTGATAGATGACGTTGTACAAAAAAGGTAGATATTACGCTGATGAAGAAGCAGGCATTGTGGGTACTGGATGGTGGCATGGGACGCGAGCTGGCACGGCGAGGGGCGCCCTTTCGCCAACCTGAATGGTCGGCGCTGGCGCTGATGGAGGCACCACAGACGGTGCGCGAAGTACATCAGGCCTATGTGGCGAGCGGTGCCCGTATCATCACCACCAACAGTTATGCCTTGGTGCCGTTTCATATCGGTGCCGAGCGATTTGCCGCCGAAGGGGAAGCGCTGGCGGCGCTGGCTGGCCAGCTGGCCCGTGAGGTTGCCAATGAGCAACCGGGCTCGGTGCAGGTCGCAGGATCCCTGCCGCCGCTGTTTGGCTCCTACCGCGCCGACCTGTTCGAGGCGGACAGAGTGGGCGAGCTGGCCACACCGCTCATTCGGGCGCTGACGCCCCATGTGGACATCTGGCTGGCCGAAACCATGAGCCTGATTGCCGAGCCGCTGGCCCTCAAGGCGCTGTTGCCACAGGATGGCAAGCCGTTCTGGGTCTCCTTCACGCTGGAAGATGAAGCGCCGGGCTGCGAGCCTGCGCTTCGTTCCGGTGAGCGGGTGGCGGATGCCGTCACCGCACTGGCATCGGCCGGTGTGGATGCCATCTTGTTCAACTGCTGTCAGCCCGAGGTGATCGAGGCCGCGCTGACGGTGGCCGGTGACAGCTTGCAGGTGCTGGGTCGAGGGGATATTCGCCTCGGCGCCTATGCCAACGCCTTTCCGCCCCAACCCAAAGAGGCGACCGCCAACGACGGGCTGGACGAGATCCGCGCCGATCTTGGGCCGCTGGATTACCTCGGCTGGGCCGAGCGCTGGCGCGCCGTGGGGGCCTCTCTCATCGGCGGCTGCTGCGGCATCGGCCCCGAGCATATTCAGGCACTGGCCAGCCGGTTGCGCTAAGGAGAGCACATGAAAGAGAGCAAAATAGGCCTCTGGTCCCTCACTGCGCTGGTGTTCAGCTCCATGGTGGGGGCGGGCATCTTCAGCTTGCCCCAGAACATGGCCGAAGTGGCCGGTGCTCGCGCCGTGCTGATTGGCTGGGGCGTAACCGGGGTGGGCATACTGGCGCTCGCCGCGAGTTTTCTCTACCTGTCGCGGCTAAGACCGGATCTCGATGGCGGCATCTACAGCTATGCCCGCGCAGGCTTTGGCGATCTGGTGGGTTTTTTCTCCGCCTGGGGCTACTGGCTGTGCGCCACCATAGGTGTGGTGGGTTACCTGGTGATCGCGTTCGCCGCCCTTGGCAGCTTCGTCGATACCCCTGAGCAGATCTGGTTTGGTGACGGCAATACCCTGGCGGCTTTTATCGGCGAGTCCTGCATCCTCTGGGCGGTGCATCTGCTGGTGGCCCGTGGCGTGCAACAGGCGGCCCTGTTCAATCTGGTCGCAACCCTGGCCAAGAGCCTGCCGCTGCTGCTGTTCATCCTGTTCGCCTGCTACTGGTTTGACCCTGTGACCTTTGCGGCGGATCAGGGGGGCAGCACGCTTGCTGTGCCGGTCTCCGAGCAGGTGCGCAACACCATGCTGATCACCCTCTGGGTCTTTACCGGCATCGAAGGGGCCGCCGTCCTGTCGGCCCGTGCGAGAAACAAGCGGGACGTGGGCACGGCCACAGTGCTCGGGGTAGTGCTGGCGTTGCTGCTTTATGTGCTCATCTCGGTACTGGCGCTGGGGATATTGAGTCGCCCCGAGCTCGCGGCCCTGCCCAATCCCTCCATGGCGGGGCTGATGGCCCAGATGACAGGCTCCTGGGGCAAGGTGCTGATCAGTGTCGGCCTCATCGTCTCTGTACTCGCTTCTTACGTGAGCTGGACCCTGTTCTCGGCAGAGGTGCCCTACAGCGCTGCCCGCCACGGTGCCTTCCCGGCCATCTTCCGACGCCAGAATCGCAACGGCACCCCCATAGCGTCGCTGTGGCTCACCAGCCTGACGGTGCAGGGCTGCCTGCTGCTGGTGTGGCTGCTCGGCAAGGGGTATACCAACCTGCTGCTCATCTCCACCTCCATGATACTGGTGCCCTATCTGCTGATCGGCCTGTTCCTGCTCAAGCTTTCCTTGAGTGGCGAGGGCAATGGCCTGATGCGGACAGTGGCACTGGTGTCGAGCGGTTATGGCCTCTGGCTGCTCTATGCCGCCGGTGTGGAATACCTGCTGCTCTCCTTGCTGCTGTACGGGCCGGGCCTGCTGCTGTTTCTCTACAGCCGCCGACAGCTTGGTGACCATCAGCGGCTCAGTGGTCGCGAACGACTGCTGGCTGGGATAACCCTGGTGAGCCTTATTCCCGCACTCTGGTCATTTGGTTTTTGAATGACAATGGATGGCGATGAGATATTAATCGTCATCTTTTGGGTTTTTTAGCGATAAATGATTGTGGATACCTCACGGATCCCTTGTTCTTATTTATCCTAAATGAATCTTCAATCCTTAAATATCTCCCATCATGCTTTAACTGCTACTGAATCGTGGCAGGTTTGTTATCTATATCACACAAAATACAAATGAAAACTATTCGTAATAGTGTTACCGTATGCGTATCCTAAAGACACTACTGAAATGACTATGCGCTTCAATCTACTTCCTCTCGCTGCAGCTATTACTTTGGCGTTAAATCCTCTGTCCGTTTTGGCTGGGGAGCAATCTTCTACAGAAACAAAAGATCAGAATATCGAAAAAATTACTGTGATGGGTAAATATACCGTCAGTAGAACCATTGACACTGCCACAGGTTTGGGGCTGTCACTGCAGGAAACTCCGCAGTCTGTCAGTATTATGACGGCTGAGCGGATTCAAGATCAGGCACTCAATACCGTTGTCGATGTTGTTAACAATACCGTAGGTTTATCTTCCTCTAAAACAGATAACGTCCGAAATGGTTTTATGGCCCGTGGTTTTGCGGTGCAGAATTACCAGATAGACGGTGTGCCATTGTCTTGGAGTTTAGGCGGTGATGCGGGTGAGACAGTATCCGATATTTCCTTATATGAACGCGTTGAAGTCGTTCGTGGTGCCACAGGATTATTGACGGGTGCAGGAGATCCTTCCGCGTCTATTAACCTAGTGCGCAAACATGCCGATAGTGCCGAGCTTAAGGGCTATGTTGATGTTGCTACGGGTAGCTGGGATAAAAAACAAATTACAGCGGATGTTTCCAATGGCCTTAACGACAGTGGCAGTGTGCGTGGTCGTATGGTGGCTAAATATGTCAATAGCGATTCCTATCAGGATCTTTATCAAGATCGTAAGACCATTCTTTATGGTGTAGTGGATTCAGACATCACTGAAAACACTATGCTGCGCGTCGGCGGTAGTTACAATAACAATAACCCCAAAGGAGCGATGTGGGGCGCCTTACCCGCAATGTTCAGCGATGGTTCTGCGACAGATTGGGATGTTTCTGCCACAACGGCCGCAGACTGGAGTCGTTGGGAAACCACCAACATCAACTATTTTGCTAATTTGAATCATTATTTCAGTAATGGTTGGCAATTGGTGGCGAACTATAATCGCATGGAATACGAAACTACCACCAAAATGATCTATATGTCCGGTTTGCTGGATAAAGAAACCGGTGCAGGATTAAGTGGTCAGCGTTATCACAGCCATGGTGAAAGTAACTCCGATAATTTTGATTTCCAATTGAAAGGGGATTACCAGCTCTTTAACCGTGAGCATCAATTTGTGGCAGGGGCTTTGTACAGCAAACAGAAATCCTATGCTGATACCTATGAGCCTATCCGTGAAGACATGACGGGTTGGGACTCAAAGGTGGTTGAAAACTTTTATGATTGGCGCAGTAACACCTTCGATGAGCCGCAGTGGTCAACGGACGCTAATCGTCAGTTAAATATGGATACTGAACAGAAAGGTTTCTACGCGGCAACTCGGCTGACGATTACCGATGATTTTAAAATCATTGCTGGTGGTCGTATTTCTAGCTGGAATCGTGAAGGGGTCAGCTATGGTACTAGCACTAATTTTGGTGATGATGGTGTATTTGTACCTTATGTTGGCGCACTGTATGACATTAACGAAGAGCATCGGGTTTACGCCAGTTATACTGAAATATTTAATCCGCAGAATGTGACTAATGCCTACGGAGAATATATAGATCCCTTAAAAGGCAAAGCCTATGAAGTGGGTTTGAAGAGCGCTTATTTGGACGATCGTCTACATACTACAGTAGCGCTGTTCAAAATTGATCAGGACAATCTGGCAACGCCAGATGGAACTGTCACCATTGACGGCAAACCAGTGACTAATTACAAGGCTGCTCAAGGTACTGAAAGTACTGGCTTTGAGTTAGAAGTTGTGGGTGAATTTATTGATGGCTGGAATATTTCGGCTGGTTATTCTCAATTCACCGCTGAAGATGCCGAAGGCAGTAAAGTGGAGACCACGAGCCCTCGTAAACAGTTTAAACTCTTTACTACCTATCAGTTTGTTGACCATTTACCTGAGTTGACCGTGGGTGGTGGTGTTAACTGGCAGAGCGACAGTTACTCGCAGAGCGGTGGCGTTGTCATTGAGCAGGAGGCATATTCGCTTGTTAACCTGATGGCTCGTTATAATCTAGCGGAAAATATGGATCTGCAACTGAACCTCGAAAACCTGCTGGATGAAAAATACTATGCCTATATGTCAGCTTCTGGACTTTCATACAGCATATATCACTATGGTACCCCTAGAAATGTAACTGTTAGTTTTAACTATCGTTTCTAAGGTTTACTTGCTGCAAACTGGTGGTCACCTAAGGTTGACCACCAGTCCTCATTTTTACCCATTTGCAATTAGCTAACATTAAGATTTATGGTAAGAGTTAGCCTCACCAATCATTTTTATGAGTACGACTTTACTGGGCTACTTTACTAAGGTGAATAGGTTTGTTTGACCTATGACTTGCTCCTTTATCACTTGAGAATCCAGCGCCATGGTTATGCTAAGCGCCATGATAGTGATAATTGAAAAACCAAACACTTGGCGAGCCCAGCGTTGGATATCGACGCCGTGACGATAACCTTTTAATGCCATGGCAAGCCACCACAGGCTGGTTGCGCAGGTGACCGCCATAAAGGCGATACCTGTGTAACCCGCGAGTGGCAACAGCGCACTGACTAAGGCGAACACAGCAATATAAAGCACGATATGCAGTTTTGCTTTGGTCATGCCCTCTGCAACCGGCAGTACTGGAATATTGGCTGCCGCATAGTCATTAAAACGGAAAATCGCGATGGCATAGGAATGTGGCATCTGCCATAGACTGAACATCAACAGCAAAATAGCTGCACCCATGTCCATTTGCCCTGTCACGCTGCAATAGCCAACCACGGGCGGTACTGCGCCCGAGAAGCTGCCAACCAAAGTACCATACACTGAGTTACGTTTCATGTAGAGGCTATAAACCCCCACATAAACGATGTAACCAATAACGGCAAATAGCAGGGCTAATGCATTGGTAAACAAGGCTAAGATGCTAAAGCCTAACACACCTAAGGCGAGTCCAAACGCGAGTACGTTACCCACGGCAATTTCGCCCGTGACGGTCACGCGTTTGCAGGTGCGCTGCATCTTGGCGTCGATATCACGGTCAATACAGTTATTGACAGCGCAGCCCGAGGCCACGACCAAGGACAATCCCACTAAGCTCGCTAGCATCAAGGCCAGATTTACGTCGCCTTTGGCGGCTAATAAAAAACCGCCAGCAACGGAAATCAGATTCCCGAAAATGATGCCAGGCTTAGTCACCTGCACATACCCTTTGAAGCGTGCTTTGTATTGCGGTGACATAAATCTGTCTTGTGTATACATAGACTGTTTCTCGTTACATCATCAAAGCGTTGGCTTCGAGTATGATCCACACCGACAAGCCGACTACCATGACAATGATCAGGGCGGTAAACAGGAAGGAGAAGGTATTTACTTTGCCTTCTTTCGAGAAATCTAAGTGCAAGAAGTACTTAAGATGTACCACTATCTGCACTATCGCCATCACTAGCACTAAGCTAAGGGTGGTCGCTTTCTCGAAGTGATGGGTCATTACGGCCCAAAATGGAATGGCGGTTAATACCACTGACAGCACAAAGCCCATTAGATATGACTTAATGCTCGCGGCCAGATCGTCAGTGCCATGGCTAGGCTTATCAGTATGACTATGTGCGCTCATTACAGTGCTCCCAATAAATACACGACCGTGAATACACAAATCCACACTATGTCGAGGAAATGCCAAAACAAGCTTAAGCAGCTCAGGCGGGTGATGCTGCGATGACCTAAACCGGTTTTCGCCACTTCAATCATCATAATCGCCATCCAAATCAGACCTGCGGTCACGTGCAAACCGTGCATACCGACAAGGGTGAAGAAGGACGACAGGAAAGCGCTGCGCTGTGGGCCATTGCCGTGTTCAATCAGGTGATGGAATTCATAGACTTCCATCCCGATAAACACACAACCGAGGGCGAAGGTCACGAGTAACCAAGCTAAGGTCGCGGCTTTGTTGTGGCGCTTAGCAAAAATCAGCGCCATGCCATAGGTAATACTACTAACGAGCAGGGCGGCAGTTTCGATCAGCACAAAGTCCAATTCGAAAATGTCTTTACCCGAAACGCCACCGTCCGTGTTCATGTAGAGCACAGCATAGGTTGCGAAAACCGAGGCAAACAAAATGCAGTCGGTCATCAGGTAAATCCAAAAACCAAACAGAGTGTTGCCACTCGTATCATGGTGTTCGTGATGATCTTCTGCGTGAGCTACTTCTAAATCTGCTGGGATTGCAATACTCATATCAGCCCCTTACTACATTGTTTAAGTGGGCATTTTCAATGCGAGCCACTTCATCGGGTTGCACGTAATAGTCGACGTCATTGTTATAGGCACGGAATAAGAACACGATAAACGCGCCCACTAAGCCCACAATGGCTAACCAGAGAATGTGCCAAATAGCGGCAAAACCCGCGGCAGTGATCCCCAGCGCCATTAAGATACCGCTTGAGGTATTTTTCGGCATATGGATTGGCTGATAGTGTTTGAGGCCTTCATAAGCCAAGCCTTTTTCTTTCGCATCGGTAAAGGCATCGATATCAGCAACCTGTGGCAGCTTAGCGAAGTTATAGAACTGGGGTGGGGAAGCGGTTGACCACTCTAAAGTATGGCCATTCCATGGATCGCCCGTAGTATCGCGGTTTTGGTCGCGGTCACGGATACTCACGTACAGTTGGATAAACTGCAGAATGATACCGACCATGATGATGCAAGCACCCACGGCGGCTAAGTAGATCCACAGGTTCCATGCTGGGTTATCCGTATGACTAATTCGGCGCGTCATACCCATAAAGCCCAGTACGTACAGCGGCATAAAGGCCACGTAGAAACCGATTTGCCAGCACCAGAATGACGCTTTACCTAAACGTTCATTCAAGTGGAAACCTGTCGCTTTCGGGAACCAGTAAGCAAAGCCAGCTAAGTAACCAAATACCGCACCACCAATAATAGTGTTATGGAAATGCGCGATTAAAAACAAACTGTTATGTAGAACGTAATCGGCTCCCGGTAAGGCTAATAGCACACCTGTCATACCGCCTATGGTGAAAGTCACCATAAAGCCTAGCGTCCACAACACAGGTACAGTTAACCTTAGGCGGCCACGGTAGATAGTGAACAACCAGTTAAACAGTTTCACCCCGGTTGGAACCGCAATCACCATAGTCATCACCCCGAAGAAGGCGTTGACGTTGGCACTGGAGCCCATAGTGAAGAAGTGGTGTAACCAAACGATGAAACCTAAAATTGAAATCGCACCGCTCGCCCACACCATAGAGGTGTAACCGAACAAACGCTTAGCCGTAAAGGTTGAGATCACCTCGGAGAAAATACCAAAAGCAGGCAAAATCAGGATGTAAACTTCAGGATGCCCCCACGCCCAAAATAGGTTGATATACATCATGGAGTTACCGCCACCGTCATTGGTGAAGAAGTGGAAATCCATGTAACGGTCGAGCGTTAACATGGCTAACACGGCGGTTAAGATAGGGAACGACGCGACGATCAAAATGTTCGCCCAAGTACAAGTCCAAGTGAAGATTGGCATTTGCATCAGCTTCATGCCGGGGGCGCGCATCTTCAGTACGGTGGCGATAAAGTTCACCCCGGTTAAGGTTGTCCCTATGCCCGAAATCTGCAGTGCCCAGATATAGTAATCGACCCCAACCCCCGGACTGTAAGCCAGTTCTGAGAGTGGTGGATACGCCACCCAACCTGTCTTAGCAAATTCACCTAAACCCAATGAAATATTGATCAGCACAGCGCCAGAGGCGGTCAGCCAGAAACTGAGGTTATTCAAGAAGGGGAAGGCAACGTCGCGTGCGCCAATCTGCAGCGGCACGACTAAGTTCATTAGACCTATCATAAATGGCATCGCCATAAAGATAATCATGATCACGCCATGGGCGGTGAAGATTTGGTCGTAATGTTCAGGCGGCAGATAACCTGCGGCGCCGTTGGTGGCAAGTGCTTGCTGGGTACGCATCATAATGGCATCGGAGAAGCCACGAATAAGCATCACCAAAGCCAACACTATGTACATGATACCAAGGCGTTTATGGTCAACAGAGGTTAACCAGTCGTGCCAGAGTACGCTCCATTTTTTGTGTTTAGTGATCAAGGCTGCGATATACAAACCCACCACCGCGACGACCGCTAAGGTCACCATGATGATAGGCTCGTGATACGGAATCGCATCTAAGCTTAATTTACCGAGAAATGACATGATTACTCCGCCTCCACTTTGTGAGTGGATGAGTGCTCTAAGGATAAAGGTTCTGTGGATGAATCCTGTGTTGATGACGGTGCAGAAGGTGTTGAGCTATCCATGTCGGCCATGTTCTGTGTATTTTCCATCGCGTGCTCGCCTGCCATATGTGCCATGTCAGATGTGTGCTCAGTGCCCATGTGTTCCATGCCTGCGTGCATGTCCATTCCTTCGTGACCTTTCATGCCCTCATGTGAGTCCATGTGCATGTACTGCATCACGATTTGGTCAAACATCCCTTTGCTGACTGAGCCAAAGTATTCAACCGGATGGTATTCACTCGGTTTAGCCAGTGTGGCATAGGCCGCTGAGTCCAATGTCTTACCCTGTTGCTTTAACTTGGCAACCCATGCCTCGAAGTCGGCAGGTGTTTGAGTGGCAATCGCTTTAAACTTCATGCCCGCAAATCCGGCGCCGCTGTAGTTAGCCGAGATACCGTCGAAGGTGCCTGGCTCGTTAGCGATCAAATGCAACTTAGTGGTCATGCCCGCCATAGAATAAATCTGGCTGCCTAACTGCGGGATGAAAAAGGAGTTCATCGCAGTGTCAGAGGTGATCTTAAAGTTCACCGGCACATTGGCTGGGAACGCCAACTCATTGACCGATGCCACGCCTTGTTCTGGGTAAATGAATAACCATTTCCAGTCCAGCGACACCACTTCAACCGTGACGGGTTTCGCTTCGTGTTCTAAAGGTTTATATGGATCAAGATCATGGGTCGAACCCCAAGTGAGCACACCTAGCACTATTACGATCACAATCGGCACTATCCACACTACGGTTTCAATCGCCGTTGAGTGTGCCCATTTAGGCGCATAGATTTCCTGATCACGGCCATCGCGGTATTTCCACGCGAAGTACAATGTCATGGCAATCACAGGGATAACGACAATGAGCATGAGTAGGGTGGCGACGATAATCAGGTGTTTTTCATCGATACCGATTTGGCCCTTAGGGTCCAACACACCGCCATCACAACCCGCGAGCATGAGTGCTACTGCCGCGATTGCTGCTTTACTTAATTTTCGAATTAACAAAGGAAGATTCCTCTAACCCTAAGGTTTACAACTCTGCCAAGCGTTAACCGGCAGTCACACTAAGCGGCGTTATCTGAGCGCAAATCCTGAGACCCAAGAGGTATGACACAACAATGTGCCGCCATTCCGAGGCAAATCGAAGATCCGCTTTCAGCGCTTAATGCTTAATTTGAATTTAAAAACAGAGGGTTAAAATGGTGGGGCGCGACAACCGTGGGCGGTATATTCGAGGGATTTTAGCCTTGGGGGTGCTAAAAAAAGTGAAGCGTTAGTTAAATCAAGATTATTGAAAAATTTGAAGCAGCAGTCGATTAAATGCCATAACTGCAGAATAACGAGGGGGTTGAGCAATAACAGGCTAAGCAGACTGGCGCCGATAAACTCGACTAAAAAGCTATCACTGAATACTAGCAGTTCGCCTATATCGACATAACCACCAATCAATATTGATAAAAGATCAACGATAGGCAGAACAAACAATACCCCAAAAAACAGGATAAGGTTTGTCATGCTAAAGTTGGTGAACCTGATCATCAGATTCAATCTTTCAGCAATAAATTGGCTAAGAGCTAATTTCAATTAATGAGTCCGGTTGAACGGGAAAAAGAGTCAGTTGGCAGAACAAAAAATATTCAGCATGCAACTTTTTTATGCGACGGGAGGATACCAAGAAGCGACGAGTGAATGAAAGTAGATCACCTATCTAAGGCGACATTTATATTAAAAAAACCTTAATTAAAACCAACTTGAAACATTTTATGTTAATAATTAACCAAATATAAACCTGTTAAGGTCTCAAAAATGCGTGAAAGTGTGACGTTAGGCATTCGTTGGTTGTGGTGAAGTGACTTATCCATCAGCATGACAGTGCTACACTGTTATGCCATGCGCCAAAAAATTATAGCGAGTCTGAAATCATCGGAGCAGTGCTAGCTTGAGGTTGATTTGGTTAATAGGGCATGATGCACAATAAAACAGTATGCATATCAGCATAAAGGGATTGAATATCAAATCGTTTACTCACTCTCTTAGGGTTAATTTTCTCATAACCTTAGCCTATGTCGTTGTAGGGAAAATAGGTTTAATGATTGCCTTACCGCCTGGATATTCGGCGGCAATTTGGCCTGCGGCAGGGATAGCCATTGCCGCTTGTATTTTATGGAAAGAGTACACTCCTTGGATTGGGGTTTTTATTGGATCTTTTCTCATTAATGCCAATATGGGAGGATTTGTTCACTGGAGTTGGCTACCCGTTGTTATCGCTATGGGTTCCAGCATTCAAGCAATATTAGCCGCCAAAATGATGAGTCGAATCGATCATCTTGTCACCTTAGATAGTCCTCATACTGTTATCAAATCCTGTCTGGGTCTCGCTTTAACCTGCATAGTCGCAACGGTTTGTGGCAACCTTGCTTTAGTTATTAGTGGCACTATCCCACAGTCTGACTTTCTCGAAAGCCTTGTTAATTGGTGGATGGGAGACTTACTCGGTGCGATCATTTTTATCCCATTGACTATGTTAGTGTTCGACAAACGGGATATTTGGCGATCCCGTCGTATCCAAACGGGGATACCGATGTTTGTGGGATTTTTATGTTGCGTAGGGATTTATAGCTATTCCGATATGAATCAAAGGCAGCAATTACAGGATAAATTTGAGATCCAATCGAATGCGATCATCAGCCGTATTGAAGGTTTTCAAGATGCCAATTTGCAGCGAATTATTGCATTAGCCAGTTTGTTTGATAATAGCGAACAGGTTTCTGTCGACGAGTTTATACAGTTTGGTAAGCGTACGTTATTACCAACGGATGGTGTCCATGCGTGGGTATGGGCACCTCTTGTTGCCGCAACAGAACAGGAAAGCTTTGAGATTGCGGCAAGTGCGGCGATCTCTGGTGCTTATAATGTGAAGCGTCCACAAAATTGGCAAGTTAATACCGATGGTTGGTTAGTGCCTGTTATGTATATACAGCCACTCACCAACCATGAAGCCGTGTTGGGAATGGATCTAAATAGCGAGCCTATTCGGGCTGCTGCGATTGCAAAAGTCAGAACCACCCAAGCCCCTGTAATGACGGCTAAAGTCCAATTAGCGCCGGATTTCACAGGTCCTAGCGGTACTTTGTTATTTGCACCAGTGTTTGATCGCTTAGGAGAAATAGCGGGTTTTTGTACAGCCGTTATCGACTTACAACAGATCATCAATGAAGTTGAGCAAGTACAGGGATTGCAGTGGAAGCTTATTGATATGAGTGCGGGCGGGTCTTTGCTCTACTCAAATACCGACAAAGATTTCCCAATATTTTCGGACTATATATTTAGCGATAAGAATGGGCATTTTTTTCAAGCTAATCTAATGTTTGCCGATCGCCATTGGCACATAGTGCTTTACCAGTCCTATACGATGCTAATGGGCGATACCTTTAGTTTGTCGTTGCTGATGTTGCTCCTTGCCTTTACAACCTGTGCAGTTATCGGAGGTTTGACCTTAGTGTATTCCGGTGAGCACCATCGGATTGCAGAAAAAGTGCAAGAAAAAACCATGGCACTGTCTAAAGAGATAGCACGTAGTCAGGCTTTCCAAGCCACCTTAGTTGAAAGTGAGCAGCGATATCGAAACTTGTTTGATAAAGCCCCTGTGGGGCATGTGCTGAAACAAGTGGACAATGGTCGATTTGTCGCCATTAACCAAGCCTTTACCGATATTACGGGTTACTCACTCGATGAACTTAATCAACTCGATCCTTGGGAGTTAACCCCCAAGCGCTATCAATTAAGTGAAGCTGAGCAATTAGAACGCTTAAAGCAAACTCGCCGTTATGGCCCTTATCAGAAACATTATCTACACAAGAATGGGCAATCAGTGGCAGTTCGCCTCAATGGTGCTTTGGTTACAGGTGCCAATGGTGAACAACTTGTGCTTTTTATTGTGGAGGATATTACCGAGCAGGAACGTACTGTTGCTAGAGTGAATCTGCTCGCGCAGGTATTCCAGCAGAGCGGTGAGGGCATCACGATTATAGATGCCAATGACATTATTGTGGATGTGAACACCGCGTTTTCCCAGATCACGGGTTATTCACGAGAGGACATTATTGGTAAAAACTGCCGCTTTTTAGAGGCTAAACGTACGGATAAAAGTATCGATCCTCAAGTCCGTGCAGCCCTCGAACAAACGGGATTCTGGCAGGGTGAGGTATGGGATAGACATAAAGACGGTTACGATTTCCCCAAATGGTTGATGATGTCCGTCGTGCGTGATGAATCAGGCGCAGTTAGTCATTACATTGGGAGTTTTACCGATATTAGTGAACGGAAAATGAGTGAGGAACGGATCCATTTTCTCGCTCACCATGATTCCCTAACATTGTTGCCTAACCGCCTGAGTTTACAGTCGAGTCTTGAAATTGTCTTCGGCGAAGCATTGGCCTCACAAAGCCAAATAGCGGTCATGTTTATCGATATGGATCATTTTAAAAATATTAATGACACCCTAGGACATCATGTGGGTGACCAATTATTGCTTGAAGTGGCGCGGAGATTAAAAAATATTGTTGATAATAATGACATTGTTGCGCGCTTAGGTGGGGATGAATTTGTAGTGGTATTGTCCGATACTAACCACGATGAAGTGGCGAGTTTAGCTGAAGCACTGCGTAGTGGCCTTAGCCAAACCTATATCATTGACAATAATTCTTTGCACTCTTCTCCCAGTATTGGCATTAGCCTATTTCCGACTGATGGCAATACTGTCGAAGCGTTAATGAAAAATGCGGATATGGCGATGTACCGCGCAAAAGCGGCTGGACGCAATAACTATCAATTCTTTACAGCGGCAATGAATACCTTGATTACCGAACGTCAACATATTGAAACGGGATTAAGGCAAGTACTGGCAAATGAAGAACTGCAATTACATTACCAGCCACAAATCGATATTCGTACAGGACAAGTGGTGAGTGTTGAAGCCCTAGTGCGTTGGCAGCATCCCGAGTTTGGTCTTATCTCACCAGACCGCTTTATTTCGATAGCAGAAGAAATTGACATGATTATTCCTATCGGCCAATGGGTACTTGAAACGGCGATGGCACAACTAGCCGCTTGGCGTGCCGCGGGAGCGACAAGGCTTAGAATGGCGGTAAATTTATCGGCACACCAATTGCGGAAAGACACGATTGTTGCCGATATCACCAATGTTTTGCTTAAGCATCAACTTGGTAAGGGGGCGTTAGAGTTAGAAATCACCGAGAGTGTTGCCATGCAATACCCTGAGCAAAATGCACGTTTATTGGCGGAACTACGCCAACATGGTATTGAGCTGGCTATCGATGACTTTGGTACAGGTTATTCCTCTTTATCCTATTTAAAACTTTTACCCCTAGACAGGCTCAAACTTGACCGTTCCTTTGTAAAGGATATTGAGACCGACCCTAACGATGCAGCCATTAGTGCTGCGACTATTTCTATGTCACATGAATTAGGACTAACGGTTGTTGCTGAGGGCGTCGAAAATGAAGCGCAACTCGTTCTATTATCGAGTATGGGGTGTGATTTAGTGCAGGGATATTATTTCAGTAAACCCTTGCCAGCCGAAGAATGTTTCCGTTTTATTCAGCGTAACTTATAGCCTTGGTTGGCGCTGCCTGGCCATAGTCTATACTTGAGCATATAAGTTTGTGCTCGTTAATGTGCTAAGGATGGTTATATGCAAGTTATCTTCACTAAAGGAACTCAGCGTTATGGTCAGTTACGTTGTGTGCGTATGGATGGCAGTGCTACAGAAACTAAAATGCCTGAGCAGGGGATTGCACCCCACGATATGATTCACTATGTGGTTGAAAAACGGCTACAGATCCAAGGGGCCTTTTTTTCACAGGTGAAAGCCGGTGCAAATATCAGTTTTACACTTGAGCATAATCAAGCCTCCCGTGCTGTTACCAATAAAGCTGAGATATGGCAAGTTGAGTCTATCGTTGAAACCTTGCAGTCCTTGCTGTGGCCGGGCGATACGCCGACCTACGACGAGTTTATTTATCTGTTAGAGCAGGCTAGCAGCAGCCGTAAGCTGGCGCTCCCCCAAATTAGCGAAGTGGATTTTGATCATATTCTTAACGAAATTATGGATCTGACAGTCGAATGGCAAGGCTTAGGTGAAGGCCAGTCGCTAACCTTAAAGTTTTAACCTAAAAGCACGTTTTATCGTGCTTTTAGGCTTAGGGCTATGGCCGACTAATTTGGCCATTCATATTACTCTCTATTACGGCGTTCTTGGCTTTGGGTCGATCTGCCTTTATTTTGATCTACAGCGCGAGTCGCCTGCATATTCTGGTTTTGGCGTGGTTCACTCTGCCTCACTTTAACTTCCTCACGTTGTCTTGGCACCGATTGTCTCGGTTGTTCCATGCGTTGTGGTTCAGACCGTTTAATCTCTTGGCGTGGGGATTCCACTCTTGGTGTTATAGCCCGTGAGTTTTCCTGTCGTTGTGGCTCCCTAGTTTGGTATTGTTTTTGTTGTATATCCTTGTTGGCCTGCATTTGTTTTGCTTGGGCATCACTGCGCTCCCTTTGAGTATGCACAGGATCACTACGTCCCTTAGTCGCGGGCATTTGTTCCGCATTGGCTGAGCGCCGCTCTTTTAACTCTGCCTTAGTATTCTGATAAGTTGGAGCGCGGTTATCACGCTCACGACTGTTGTAATTGTGAGTCTCTTTATTATTCCAGTCCTTATTGTCTTGGCGATTATGTCGTAAATCTTGGTTGGACTTTGAATATTGGCTGGTAGCGTGCTGAGCACTGCCGCTGGAGTGTGAATCGCGGCCACGATACTTGCTATCGGCATAGTAGCGTTGCTTAACAACAGGATTATGATAAACCACTCCACGTCTATGTTCTGGCTTATGTTTCCATGGTTGTGCACCGTGGCTAACACTGTATCTTTCCCGTGGGCGGTAGTGATGTGAATGCCTGTGATCTATCACAACCACTCTATGGCGATGCCAGTGGAAGGAACTGAAAAAGTAGTTAAAGGAAATATGAATACCAGGTGCCCAGTAAAAATGGCTATGGCTTGGACGGTAAGGATAGCCAGCATAACCACTAAACTCCCAGTAAACGGGTGGATAAGCCACACCCCATCGCCAAGTGCCATACACCACGCGAGGATCATAATAGGGGACGTATACAATTTCCCGCCTTACGGGTTCTATGATGATGTGATTATTTGCTCTGGTGATGGCCATATTATCCATATTAGCAAGACTATTGGCTTTATCTGCCTGTTGTCTAAGAGATTGAATACCATTCATTACTTGGCCTTCATCTTCAAGGAATGCTTCACCTAATCTTTGCGTCCAGTCGAGATCGTCACTCATTTTTTGTAATACAACGGGGAAAGCCAATAGTGCTTTTACGCTAGGATCCCAATCCTTGTCTTCAGCCTGCGACATTATCTGGTCGAGTGATAATTTAGGGCGTTGTGCTAGCCAGCGTTGTGCCTGTACGACTTCGAGTGGATAAGTCGAGGCGATAAGAATGTGCGTCAACAAGCTATCGGGGTACAGTGCGATAGGCGCTAACATTTGTTCGAGCTCGGCTTGGCTTACCGACGCGCTTGAACCTTGGCTTACGGATACGCCAGCGGCTTGAGTTGTGGGCGTGAAGGGCAGAGCAAATAATACTGCCGATAACACTAGCCAATTCCATCGATGTAATCTGTTCATGGTTCGCTCCAATAATCCTATGTGAGGATGTTATTGGCATCATAGGCGTTTGAATATGAACATAAGCTGAAAATGTTTTAAGGCTTTATAGGGAGAATTTAAAGGAGGGGATTTAATGTATCATTTTGAAACTAATAGATTAAATAGAGTGCACAAAACTCACGCTAAATTTGGCCCCACCTAAGGTTTCTGAATGCGACACTGAAATTCTGCCATTATAGCTGTCGACTAAATCTCGAACGATCGCAAGCCCTATACCATTACCTTGGCGATAGGAATCTGCTCGAATTCCACGTTCAAATATTTGATTTTTCAATAATTCACTGATTCCGGGGCCATCATCTTCTATGCAGATCTGCAGTTGATAGGCATCACCCGTTACAGTTAATTTAACAGTGGATTTTGCCGCTTTACAGGCGTTGTCGAGTAAATTGCCCAACATTTCAGTGAGGTCAGCGTCATCCCCCTTGAATACTGCTTGTTCGGCAATTTCAGAATGGAGATGGATTTGCGGCTCTTGATAAATTTTAGCCAAAGTACGCAATAGCTTAGCCGCCACCTCATCGACGCGGATCCCTAAATGCCAGGAGGCTGCCGCTGCAGTTTGAGCACGTTTCAGTTGGTGCCCAATGATTCTGCTTATCACCGACACTTGTTCACTCGAGGCTTCGCTTAAATCAGCTTGGCTTTTGATCACTGCGAGCGGTGTTTTTAGGCTATGGGCAAGATCGGCTAAGGCGTTGCGATAGCGTTTTCGCTGGGTTTGTTCGGTATTGAGCAGAATATTGAGTTGGCGTGCAACTGCTTGTAACTCCGTGGGGTATTGGCTACTTAACTGCATTGATTTACCTTGTTCAACCTCGTGCAGCTCTTGGGTAAAACGTGCTAGCGGGCGTAGCGTCCAGAGTAACCAACTTAACTGGAATACCAGCATGACTAACATCAGGATCAACAACCAAGTCCAAAGCTGCTGATTAAATTGGTCAATTTGCTGCTGGAATTCTTGTTCGTCTTTAATGATGTGGATGGTTACAGGTACGTTCTGATTTTGGCTGGCAAAGCTAACGCTAAAACTGTAAATCCAATGGGGCAGATCGGCGAGCTTGATTTGCTCAAATGTACTTTTGCCCATGTCGGGAATCGTAAAATATGCCGGAGGAGTGATGCCCATAAAAGACTGCGAATGCCATACAATACTTTGTTTGCCATTGAGATCTTGTGTGGTTGCTATGGCGTAGAGCCCTGATTGAATGAGATTAAAGCGATTTTCTAACACTAATTCAGGAATGGAGATCTGCGTATTTTCCACTTCTGTTACTGCGAGTATTGAGTAAACATAGGCACTGAGTTCATTTTTTGCGGCACTTTTCACTTGCTCGGTAAAGGCATCATTTAAGCCGACACCAATCAAAGGTAATAGCACTAAAATAAACAGTAGTGAACTGGCAACTAACCGAGCCTTAAGGGAGTTTATCACTTGCCATGCTAAAGAAGAGTTACTCATTTACACTGGATTCTGGTGCTAATATTTTGAGTCGATAACCTTGTCCCCGAAGGGTTTCTATCAGATTGTATTGGTTATCTGGGTCGAGTTTTTTACGTAAGCGACGGATAAAAACTTCGATGACATTAGAGTCGAGATCAAAATCCTGATCGTAAATATGTTCAGTGAGCACAGTTTTAGATTTCACTTCACCCGGATGTAGCATTAAAAATTCGAATAGCTTGTACTCAGAGCCGCTAAGGTTGATCAATTCATCCCCTTTACGGATTTCTAAACTGCTGGTGTTGAGGCTAAAAGGGCCGTTATAAACCAATGGGCTGGCCTTACCTGCCGAACGACGGATTAAGGCTTTTAGTCGCGCAACCAGCTCTTGGGGATGGAAAGGTTTAGTGAGGTAGTCATCTGCCCCAGCATCGAGTCCTTCCACTTTATCTTGCCAACTGTCCCTTGCCGTTAAAATAAGGATGGGAAAATCGCGCTCTTTTTGACGGACGCTGCGAATTAAACTGATGCCATCGAGTTTAGGTAAACCTACATCGATAATTGCAGCATCATAGTTACATTCGAGTGCTTGAAATAATCCTTCTTCGCCATCGCTTGCAACATCAATGCTGTAATGGGCATCAAGCAGATGCTGTTTTAAGTTAGTTTGTAGCTCTAGATCATCTTCGACTAATAGCAAGCGCATGGTTAGTTCCTCGATACTCTGCCCGTTGCGGCATCTACTGATACTGAAAACACTTGACCATTAGGATCGAGAATTTTGACGCGATAACCCGAACCACTTGATTGTACGCTCAATATTTTGCCTTGATATTGGCGCTGAGCCATAGCAACGGCTTGGTCTGGACTATTAACGGCTAAACGGCGCTGTTCATTCTGCACGCCTTGGTTGCGAGACTGATTGCGATCGGTGCGTTTATCATTTGCCGCCATACTGCCAAAGGAGGCACATAAGCAGACGATCAGTGCCAATGTCATACCAAGTTTCATATTCGTTACCCGCGAATGTTCAGCGATCTTAAATTAATGAGCTACAGAGATAGCCTATCGAGTCGACTAAGCATACCCCATCACTATAGAGATCCGTCAATTGGTTAGCGTAATTCCTGTGGAATTATCGTTGGCAATTTCCTTTGCTAACGGGCTGAACTCAATATCAGTTAGTCAGTCTTATCCTATGCCTAGGCATTTAGGTGGGTTCAGTTTAGACAGTGTTATCCATGGCAGATGAATTGGGGCTGAACATATTAGTAAGCCACCTTTTAGCTACATTTAGGCATTTTGTGATTACTGTGGCTGTGGTCGACATCTTGCTATCGAATGTTCAGCTTATGTTCACTTTCATTGCACTTTAATGTCTCCAATTTGAACGGATTATCCATGGGGTCTTCAAGATGAACATACTTAACAGGCAAATAGTGGCAACAGGATCCAGAACAAGTTTATTTAAGCTAACAGCAATGACTTTACTGTTTTTGGGATCTGTTAACGTCCATGCGCAATCCCGTGATGGTGAGTCGTTAATGCCTATAGCGCCCTTTTCTGCTGCAAGTATTGGTATTGCTAAAAAAGCCGATGATGCAGAGCAAGCGGCATTTCAGGAGCAGCAAGCCTTAGCGTTACTGCAACAGGCTGCTCCCGCGAACAATGTAGGAGATGCTGCCGCCGCGGTGGTTAAATCGCTTGCACCCAGTTTATCGTCAAAGGCTGGAACGACAAAAAAAGTACAGCTTGTTGGCGCAAAACCTATGACGCGTGACCAAGTGATAGCCCAGTATGAGAGTCAATCTATCCCCCGTTCAAGCGCCGAGACTGAGAATCCCTATCGCTCGCCTGTGTACCATAGCTTTTCGATTTTTGATGCCAGTAGTCGTTTGTTCGAAGATTTTGACTATGATGGTTTTTATCAAACCTTTAGTGTGACCTTTGATGTGGATGTTTACGGTAGTTATCTTAATGAAAGAGCCGATCTATTTGCGGAGCTCTATCTTAGTCGTAATGGTGGCCCTTGGGTGCGGTACTACACCACAGATGTATTTACTATTTATGGCGATTCAACTCTGGATGATTATGAAGTGTTGACGACGCTTTATACGGGCTATGCAACGGATCACTACGATGTGTTAATTGATGTTTATGAGGTAGGTTACAGCGATATCGTTGCAACTATTAGTGCCGACGAGATAGATAGTCTGTATGCACTACCGCTGGAAAGTAGCGATCGAGACAGGGGGCCAGACATTATCGTTGTCGAAGAAAGTGGTGGCGCTGTTTCTGGATATATCCTGTTATTCATAGGCTTATGTGGTGCGCTACGGATGAGTCGAGGTCGAACATAATCACTCCTTCTTTATCTCGGTATTTATCTTAGGTAAATAGGGCTAGTATGGGTAAGCTATTTTAACTAAAGGAAGAGACAAATGATTGCTCAAGGTCAAGCATTACCCGCAGGTACGTTAAGCCAACAGACTAAAGATGGCACGGTAAATCACAAAGTTACCGAACTGTTCGCGGGGAAAAAAGTCGTACTGTTTGCCGTGCCTGGTGCGTTTACTCCAACGTGTTCTGAAGCGCATTTACCTGGCTATGTGGTATTAGCCGATCAATTTAAAGCTAAGGACGTGGATTTGATTGCCTGTGTTGCTGTAAACGATGCCTTTGTGATGAAAGCGTGGGGCGAGGCTCAAAATGCCTCTGAATTAATGATGTTAGCCGATGGCGATGCCAGCTTTACTAAAGCTTTAGGGCTAGAGATGGATACAGCGGGTTTCGGCGGTATACGTTCGCAGCGTTATGCCATGATCATCGATAATGGCGTAGTAACATTGCTAAATGTTGAAGCACCGAAGTCATTTGAAGTGAGTAAAGCCGAAGTGGTTTTAGCAGCGCTGTAAGCTAGGTATTGATACTTAGTATCTATACTTAACTGGTTAAAGAGTCAAAAGGGAGCCTAATCTAGGCTCCCTTTTTATATTTAAGCGGCTCGCAAATGGGGTGGTGCTTTAGTTTTATTGGCTATTCCTAGGCTAGTCTCAATATCTTCTACACTCTGCTGTACTTCTTGGGCGATGACGTCACTCTGTTGTGAACTGGTCTGCGCCTGTTGCCTTAAATTATCCATAGTACGTACAAATTCATCGAGATAATCGACTTGCTCTTTGGCATTGAGCGAGCCTTGTTTGGCGGTATTAGCCATTTCACTGGCTTGGTTTTGTACTGTTTGCGCCACTTGCCACAGGCTCTGAGCCCGCAGTTTTTGGCTGCTGGTGGCCTGCGCTATGCCATTGACACTCTCACTGAGCGCATGATTCGATTGGGTCAGTTGCTGCAGAATCTTCACGATTTCGTTCAAGGATGTTTGAGTGCGTTGGCTTAAATTACGTACTTCGTCGGCGACGACGGCAAAACCGCGGCCTTGTTCACCCGCCCTTGCCGCTTCAATGGCAGCATTAAGGGCGAGTAAATTAGTTTGTTCAGCAATATTACTAATCACATCAATGATTTTTGATACATCAGTGACAGAGGTATTTAAACTTTCGAGGGAGGCATGGCATAGCCCGACCGCAGTTTGAGTCTGCTCGGTTGCACTGAGTACCGCTTCAGCTTCAGTTTGGCTCGATTGCATTTGGCGCATTGTTTCTGCGGCGCTATTTTCCACGAGTGCTGAGGTATGGCTGACTTCATTGGCGAGGCTGCGGATATGTTCAGTTTGTGTTTGAGTTTCTGTCACTATCGTCTGTGTATTTTCGGTATGCACAGAGAGTTGGTTGATCCGTGCCACCAGTTGACGCAAGGACTGTGAAACTTTAGTTATCTGCTGGCGTTGTGTTTCATCTTCCAATTCAAAGCGTTGTAATAATTGATTAAAGTGTCCCGCGATTTGCCCTGTTTCACAACGTCTATTGATATCTAATCTCTCACGACTGTTCGCTTCGCTTAATTTCATAAAGGCTTGATTAAGGCGTTTAAGCGGTTTCACAACGCGATTTTGTTGCAGGATTAAATAGCCTATGGCGAATAGTGCCATGATGGACACCATGGTATAGAGGATCAGTTGTAGCTCAGATTTGAGTTGCTGATTTTTTGCGGCTTGGGCATCACCTAGAGCGATAAGCTGTTGTTCCACTTTGCTAATGGCTTGGATAAGCTGTTCCTGCATTTCTTGATTGGTTTGCAGTTGTTGGTGGGTGTTGGCGACTTCTTTACTGTACCTATTGCTCAGGCTTAATAGCTCACTGCGGTCATTCTCACCGATTTCAATTTGTTCTGGCTCGCTACCACCAAGGGCAAATTCATCGGCTTCTTGAATTTCATATATGCCAATCAATGGCAGAGCATTTAGGGTCTCCCGCCAAGTATCCAGCTCTTTTATTGTGCTATCCAAAATTCCCTTTAGTTTCTGATTTTTCCCGATCAAATAACCTTCGGTAAGTTGGGAGAGTTCATACACAATTGAAGGTAAATCACGGCTAAGTTGCAGATATTGCTCGGCGACAAGGGCATTAATTGTTGCTCCTTTATCTGCATACTGGCTCAGGCGGCGGTTGTACCCCATCATTTCTGATTCCGCATGGGCAAGCAATTTCCGAGGATCTCCCGCGAGTTTGCCTGCGGCGAGGTACTTAGTCTCTAAATCTTGGATGAAGCTGCTTAAGCCTATCTGCAACTCATTATCTGTCGCCCCCACAGTGGCGAGATTTAACTGCGCGAGCTGATCCTTAATGGTGATGAGTTTGGTTTTGGCTTGCTCAAGTTGACCGGCATTACCAGTGACTAAATAGCCATCGAGATCGCGGCGGACACCGACAAGGAAATCCTGTTGAATGTTTTGTAGTGAATGAGTTTGTTGCTCAATTTGCTGTCTCTGAGTGCTGCTCCATAGCACTACTGCCGCTAATAATCCCGCGAGTAATAGCAATAGGGCAGAGGCAGAAAGTGATAGCGTTGAAATTTTCATATTGCAATCTTCATAATGGTCAGAGCCAGTTAACTGCCCTGAGTTTATGAATTTAACGTGACACAAATATTACAGAAGCTGAGTTGAATACCTACATTGTCATTTGATCTGCTGATATGTGACGTAGGTTATTCCAGTGGTAACCAAACCTGTGCCTTTAATCCTCCTTCCTTGCGGTTTGAGAGTGTTATTTGCCCTTGGTGACGGTCAATAATTCGTTTAATAATGGCAAGCCCGAGGCCTGATCCCACACTGCCGCGAGCGATATCTCCTTGAGTAAATGGTTGAAATAGCTTCTGTAT
This sequence comes from Shewanella sp. W3-18-1, assembly GCF_000015185.1. Lineage (NCBI taxonomy): Bacteria > Pseudomonadati > Pseudomonadota > Gammaproteobacteria > Alteromonadales > Shewanellaceae > Shewanella > Shewanella sp. W3-18-1. The sequence continues at coordinate 130,824 of NC_008750.1, forward strand.
TTGTGATTCATCAATCCCTGGGCCATTATCTTCAACACTAAAACCGATTCGCTTTCCATCGTATTGTGAGCTAATGCGTATCCAGCCAGATCCATAGCGGAAGGCGTTTTCGACTAAGTTGCTCAGTACTCGTTTAATGGCGATAGCTTGGAATAGTGTCTCAGGGCAATCGGTCAGGACCATTTCAATTTCACCAGCACGATTTGCTTCGGCTTGGACAATATCTTGGATAAGTTTATTGATTTGGGCTAACTCGCGGTTGGCTTCCTGATCTTGACGTATATAAGCAATAAATTGGCTGATAATGGCATCCATATCTTCAATATCGTTGACGATACCGTCTTTAAGATATTGGTCTTCTTCAACCATCATTTCCGAAGCGAGACGAATTCGCGTGAGTGGAGTACGCAAGTCATGGGAAATGCCCGCCATCAACAGCGCCCTGTCTTGCTCCAATTGCTTCATGCTGTGTGCCATCTGATTGAAGGCATTGGTCACTTCGACAATTTCACTTGAGCCTTTGAGCGGCAAGGGATCGGGGAATTCACCGCGGGAGACCGAAATGGCCGCTTTTTGTAGCCGCCGAAGAGGGCGATTTTGTTGGCGGGCAAACCACCAACCACCGGCCACGCTAAGCGCACCAATCACGATTAGATACAGAGTCAGTGGTGAAAGATCCGATACATTTTGACCAATCAATGGCACTTTAATCCATACCGAAGGTGCCTGTGGCGGTCGAATCCAAATCTGCAGTACGCTGCCGTGGGTTACTCTAACCTCCGCTTCGCCACCAAGATATTCCGACATCTGTGACGACCAGAAGCCATAATAAGTTGCTTGCTCAATACCAGCTTCACGGGCCTGTTGTTGGTTGTAAATCTTCATTCCATCATCATGGACTTTAGCATTGAGTGCATCGACTATCGTTAAATGTTCGCGGCCGATATCAATGCCATCCACAAACAGCAGTTTGACTTGACGGGCAATCAGTTGATTAATTTGCTGGTAACTGGGTTTGAGTACATAAACAGCAACGGTAACGTAAGACACCAGCTGATTGATCAGTAATAAGCAACCAATCAGCATCACGGTTTGGCTAAACGCGCTACGTGGTAGAAATCGCTGCCACAACTTACGTTTCATAGTCGTGCCAATAAGGGGACAAAATTAAGCACGCAACGCACTTCATCGACGCGCCGCACCATCGGGCACAAACACATAACCTAGGCCCCAAACTGTTTGAATATAACGAGGATTGGCAGGATCTTTCTCAATTAAACGGCGAAGACGCGACACTTGAACGTCAATAGAACGCTCTAATGCGGAATAATCGCGGCCGCGTGCAAGGTTCATCAGCTTATCCCGAGACAAAGGTTCGCGGGGATGGGTGACTAACACCTTAAGCACGGCAAACTCACCGCTGGTGAGCGCAATCGCTTCATCACCGTGGTACATCTCGCGGGTGGCGAGATCCAGTGAGAATTCACCAAAACTGATTTCGGCTTCTTGTTGTGCTGGTGCGCCAGGCACTTCTAAGGTTTGGCGGCGCATCACGGCTTTAATTCGGGCGAGTAATTCCCGTGGATTAAAAGGCTTTGGCAGGTAATCATCGGCACCTAACTCAAGGCCAATAATACGATCCACTTCGTCACCTTTAGCGGTGAGCATCACAATTGGAATGAGGCTACCCTGTTGACGTAAGCGTCGACAAATCGATAAACCATCTTCGCCGGGTAACATTAAATCGAGCACTAAAAGATGGAAATTTTCCCGCTCTAATAGGCGATCCATCTGCTCGGCATTGGCCGCACTGCGTACCTGATAGCCTTGCTCCATCAGGTAACGCTCGAGTAACGCTCTTAGGCGCATATCATCATCGACGACGAGGATTTTCGAGGTTTCTTGTCCCATGGGGTATCCTTTAATTGCTCGGATTAATGCTTTATTCTTGCTGCCTTGATGCAGTAAAGAGTAACTGGCTGAAATTGAAAACGAATCTGCCTAATATAGCCGCATTCAGCCTAAGCGACTAGCGCATCATATTGGCTGATATGCGATTAATGCTGAAATTTTCCGTTCAATGTTAATACTAAGCAAATGAAAATGCATGATAATCATGGCATTTATTCACTATCGGTATGAAATTGTAACTAAATTGGCATTGTAGCCTCGGAAGTGTCGGAATGCTTTTCTGTAGGTGGTTAACTTTAGCTGTTAGTCTGAGTATCATCTGTCCATATTTGCCCTTATCAATTGCGGCAGTTTTATTTAATTATCGAGTCAGAACATGAAAGCGCATTTGATCACCCGCCAAGGTTGGTTAGCCTTAGATAAAGAATTGAAATATTTGTGGAAAGAATATCGGCCGCAGATCACTCTTAAAGTCCAAGAGGCCGCGGCACAGGGCGATCGAAGTGAGAACGCGGATTATACTTATAACAAGCGTTTGTTAAGACAAATTGATAGCCGTGTCAGATACTTAGTTAAGCGATTAGAAGAGTTAAAGATTGTCGACTATTCGCCGCAGCAGGAAGGTAAAATTTACTTTGGCGCTTGGTTTGAGCTTGAAAACGACGCGGGCGAGCGGGTGCGTTATCGGATCGTCGGTAAAGATGAGCTCGATACTAAACTGGGTTATATCACTATCGACTCGCCTATGGCGCGCGCTTTAATTGGCAAGCAAGTAGATGATGAAGTCGTTGTGCAAACACCATCTGGCCCAAAAGAGTGGTATATCAATGAGATCCGTTATACACCATTTGAAAATCCTTCGGCCAGCGTAACGGATTAACCCTCGATGGTTATATGTAGGATGGCTTAGGTGTCCGATTATCATTGCGCAGAAGATCAAACTCTGTGATTTGATGCTGGCTTTAGCATGAAATTGATCATGCGCCTGTGGTATCGTGGGCGCAATTACGACTCATCCGTTAAACACGATATTTTATTTATGCAAACGACTTCCCAAACCATTGCACATAACATCGCTCAAATCATTGCCCAAGAACTGAATGTTCGTGAGCAGCAAGTTACCGCGACCATAGCATTGCTCGACGATGGGGCTACCGTTCCTTTTGTGGCGCGCTACCGTAAAGAAGCTACCGGTGGCTTAGATGATACCCAATTACGTACCCTACATAGTCGTTTAGCCTATCTGCGAGAGTTGAACGATAGACGCCAAGTGATTTTGTCCAGTATTCAGGCTCAAGGTAAATTAACCGCAGAGCTGCAATTTGCTATTGATAGTGCCGACAGTAAGACTCGCCTCGAAGATCTCTATTTACCCTTCAAACCTAAGCGCCGTACTAAAGGGCAAATCGCCATTGAAGCGGGTCTTGAACCATTAGCCGATGCACTGCTTGCGGATCGCAATGCCGATACCGAAGCGCTGGCTGCGGATTATATCAATGAAAATGCTGGTTTTGCCGATACTAAAGCCGTGCTCGAAGGTGCCCGTTATATTTTGATGGAACGCTATGCCGAAGATGCGGAACTATTGCGCAAAGTGCGTGAGCATTTAAGCCAAAACAGCGTATTAGAAAGCCGTGTGATCGCGGGTAAAGAAAAAGAGGGCGCTAAGTTCCGTGACTATTTCGAGCACAATGAGTTGTTATCTAAAGTGCCGTCACACCGCGCTTTAGCTATGTTACGTGGTCGCAATGAAGGCTTTTTATCCTTATCAATGAATGCCGACCCTAATGCACAAGCAGGTCAAGGCAGTTACTGTGAAGTGATTATTGCTGACCACTTAGGCCTAAAACTGGGTGATAGCAGTGTTGACCAATGGTTAAAAACCGTAGTGACGGCAACATGGCGCATCAAGATAGCCCTGCAAATGGAGACCGAGTTTATTTCGCAAATGCGTGAACGTGCTGAAGCCGAAGCCATTAAGGTCTTTGCCCGTAACTTGGGCGATTTACTGATGGCGGCCCCCGCTGGTGCAAAAGCCACCATGGGACTCGATCCTGGTTTACGTACTGGTGTTAAAGTGGCTGTGGTGGATAATACGGGTAAGCTCCTTAGCCATGCGACAATTTTCCCCCATGCACCGCAAAATTTATGGGAAAAATCGATTCGTACTTTAGCCAACCTTGTGAATATGCATAAGGTTGAACTGATCGCAATTGGTAACGGTACCGCCTCCCGCGAAACCGACAAACTTGCCGCTGAATTAATTGCCAGCCTTACGGACACTCATCCACATTTAACTAAGGTGATGGTTAGTGAAGCGGGTGCCTCGGTTTATTCTGCTTCAGAATTAGCGGCGCTAGAATTTCCTGAACTCGATGTCTCTATTCGCGGCGCAGTTTCTATCGCCCGCCGTCTGCAAGATCCTCTGGCTGAGTTAGTGAAAATTGAGCCTAAGTCTATCGGAGTCGGTCAATATCAGCATGATGTTAGTCAAAGCCAATTATCTAGCTCGCTTGAAGCCGTAGTCGAAGACTGTGTAAACGGTGTGGGTGTTGATTTGAATATGGCCTCAGTGCCGTTATTGTCGCAAGTCGCTGGTTTAAATAAGACCTTAGCGAAAAATGTGGTCGATTACCGTGATGCCAATGGTCAGTTTAAAAACCGTAAAGAGCTACTTAAAGTGCCTCGTTTAGGGCCAAAGGCTTATGAGCAAGCCGCGGGTTTTTTACGTATTCGTGAAGGAGATAATCCGCTCGATATGTCTGCCGTGCATCCAGAAGCTTATTCGCTGGTGGAAACCATAGCCAAAGCTAAACAGGTTGAATTAGCGAGTCTTATTGGTAACTCAGAACTGTTACGAACGATTAATGCACAGGAGTTTATCACGCCGGAATTTGGTCTCCCTACCGTGACCGATATTTTAGCCGAGCTGGATAAACCGGGACGCGATCCCCGCGGTGAGTTTAAAACCGCTAAGTTTAAAGAGGGGATTGAAGAACTTAAGCATCTCAAACCCGAAATGATCCTCGAAGGTGTAGTGACGAACGTGACTAACTTTGGTGCCTTTGTCGATATCGGTGTGCATCAAGACGGTTTAGTCCATATTTCTTCATTGACCGACAAATTTATCAGCGATCCCCACACAGTGGTGAAAGCGGGTGATGTGGTGAAGGTTAAAGTGATGGAAGTGGACGTTGAGCGCCGTCGTATTGGTTTGAGTATGCGTTTGGACGAGGCGATTGATCAAAACAATGCTCAGGTTAAGCATTCATCGCAAACCAAAGCCAATCACAAATTGACTTCGTCAGGTAAAACCGCTCGCCCAGCTCAAAAGCCCGCGCCGAAAGCGCCCGCGAATGCGGCTATGGGTAACGCTTTTGCCGATGCTTTCGCTAAACTGAAAAAGTAAACCTCGCTGACTCAGACTCGGACAATCCTGTGTCCGAGTCGACACTTTCCATCTATTATTTACAAAACTGTTGCAAAATTGTGTCATTAAAGAATATAAAGTCGACGCTTAATGCAACCTTAAGAAAAGTCGGGTGTCATACAAGCACTTCTTTATTGATTTTTCTCAAATAGACACTCCAAAGCAGAGTGGACATTGATTGTTTTGGGGTAATAGATGTTGTCAGTTTTATCTGCTCGCGGACGTGGTCACGCCTACGGGCCTTTTCACGCCATCCTTATTTTCTGCCTATTGGTGTTGTTCGTTACTACCGTTAGCCGTATTTGTTTAGGCCTATGGCAAGCTGAACGCGTGGTGGCTGTCGAAGGCTGGTCACACCTTCTATTACAAGGGCTACGTGTTGATATTGCTACTTTGTGCTGGTTGTGGGGTATAGCTGCACTTGGTACCGCTTTGTTTTCTGGAGATCATTTTGTTGGCCGTTTATGGCAACCCATTTTACGGATATGGCTAACTTTTGGGCTATGGGTCATTGTATTTTTAGAAATATCAACGCCAACTTTCATCGAAGAATATGGTATTCGTCCTAATCGCTTGTATGTGGAGTATTTGATTTATCCCAAAGAAGTGCTTTCTATGCTGTGGGCAGGTCGAAAAGTTGAACTGATTTTCTCCGTGATCGTTAGCATGGCAACACTTTGGGGAGGATGGGTGTTAAGTGGCAAGCTAACAAGCTATTTACGCTTTCCTGGTTGGTATTGGCGTCCTGTGTTAGCTGTCGTTGTGGTGGTTTTAGCTTTTCTTGGTGCTCGCTCAACATTAGGCCATCGACCACTTAATCCTGCTATGGTGGCTTTTGCCGATGATCCACTGGTGAATTCACTTGTCACTAACTCATCCTATTCCTTAGTTTTTGCCATCAAGCAAATGGGAAACGAAGAAGATGCAGCGGAAGTTTATGGTGATTTAAATGATGCTGAGATTATCGCGACGATAAGACAAGAGAGTGGTCGTCCAGCAAGTGCGTTTACATCAACAGATGTGCCTTCACTTAGCTTTAACCAAGCCAGTTATACTGGTAAACCAAAGAACCTAGTTATCCTATTGCAAGAAAGTTTAGGTGCACGATTTGTAGGCAGTTTGGGTGGTTTACCACTGACACCAAATATCGATGCTTTATCTCAAGAAGGTTGGTATTTTGATCATTTATATGCCACAGGTACACGTTCAGTCCGTGGAATCGAGGCGGTAACAACGGGGTTTACGCCGACACCTGCACGGGCTGTGGTTAAGCTAGGGAAGAGTCAAACAGGTTTTTTCTCTATCGCTGAACTTCTTAAAAACCATGGTTATACAACGCAGTTTATCTATGGTGGTGAGAGCCATTTCGATAATATGCGTAGCTTTTTTTTAGGTAATGGCTTTAGCGATATCATAGAGCAAAAGGATTATAAGTCGCCTGCTTTTGTGGGGTCTTGGGGTGTTTCAGATGAAGATCTTATGCGTAAGGCAAACAGTGAGTTTGAACGGCTACATAATGAAGGTAAGCCATTCTTTAGTTTAGTGTTCAGTTCAACGAACCATGACCCATTCGAATTCCCTGATGATCGTATCGAACTCTATGAACAACCAAAGCAGACTCGAAATAACGCCGCCAAATATGCAGACTATGCCATTGGTGAGTTTTTCAAGCTTGCCAAGAATGCTGCATATTGGAAGGATACGATTTTTATCGTGGTTGCCGATCATGATAGTCGAGTCGTAGGTGCTGATCTCGTACCTGTTTCGCGTTTTCGTATTCCTGGGTTGATTATAGGGGATGGTGTTACACCAAAACGTGATCATCGAATCGTGAGTCAAATTGATTTGCCACCAACACTGTTGTCTTTGATGGGTATTTCAGATTCATACCCCATGCTTGGTCGTGATTTAACCAAAGTCAGTGATGATTGGGCTGGGCGAGCTTTGATGCAATACGATAAAAACTTTGCACTGATGGAAGGAAAAGATGTCGTCATTTTGCAACCAGAAAAAGCTGCGCAAGGTTTTCAATATAATCAGAAAACGGAGCAATTAACGCCCTATATTCCCGCAGCTAAAATGCTTGAGAAAAAAGCCTTAAGCTGGGCACTGTGGGGTAGTTTAGCTTATCAGCAAGAGCTGTATCGGTTACCAAAATAAGGTTTATTCTTAATGAAAAATGCCGCAACTTCGCGGCATTTTTGTTGGACGAAATGGTAGACATTAAATCCAAGTTGACATGGCAGATTCAGGCTCTGGTCGAGTCTGTTGCTCATAAAATTGACTAATACGTTGTCCAACTTGTTGATAAAACTGCATAGATTCGCCCTGAATCGACGGCTGAGTCGTGCTCGTATTATTGTTTTTAGGGCGAGTATTTATATGAGTAGTATCCCCTTGAGCGACTTTTAAGCGTATGTCCTTACGCTGCAATGCTGCTTGACCTCGAGTCGCTATCTTTACTAATTTTGATTGCACTCGTTCAGCCATGACAACAGGGGCTTTTTTCTCTTGTTGTTGCTGGTTTTGCTGCTGAGATGATTGCTGTTGCTGCTGTTTATCTTGAACTTGTTGCTGATTATGCTCAAGCAGTCGTGCCTGTTGCTGAGCTTGATCCGCTGTACGTTCATTCTGTGGATTAAAGGCGCGTTCTTCGTGCGCTTTCGTTGCCTGTTGGGGAGGAATGACCACAGGCTTGAGTTGGTTGTCGACCCGAGCTAAGTCCGTCGCGACATTGCTGGTCGCTAGCGGCACTTGTGGGTAATTACTGACAACTAACATGGAAAATTCCTTGAAGCACTAATGGTTAAATACTAGCCACTAATTGCTTAAAGATAAAGCATCAGCGGGTGTGTATTGCTAACCAAGGCAAAAATACTTGTAAAAAATCGTCGCGATGCGAAAAGAAGGGAGCATGCGAAGCTTTGGCTAGCATCGCATCTTCAATTTGGTCACCTGTTGGCATTTGGGGTTGTACACGTTTTGGCACTAAACCATCGAGTCGCCCCCACACCCTAAGCCAAGGTTGTTGAAGTGCTGAAAGTTGTGGCCTTAAGTCTACTTTGGTCAGCATACTCAGGCCTTGGCTTAGGGCTTTGGTATCTGGCAAAGGGCGGGAAAGCACAAGATCGCGTAGTTGTTTAATGTCTTCTTTCGCAGTTTCACTGCCCATAGCCTGAATAGCGAGAAAACGTTCTATGGTACGAGGGAGATTTTGCCCAAGTTGCTCACTAAACTGACTTAGCACATGAGGTGGAATACCTGGCCAAGCCTTATCTTCCCTTGCCATAAAGCAGGGGGACGATGCGATAGTGATAAGTCCTTTAATATATGAGGGATAGCTTAATGCGGCTTGCGTGGCGACTAAGCCGCCTAATGACCAACCTGCCCAAATAGCATTTGCTGGCAGAGATTGCACCAATATATCAACCCAAGCACCTATGTCACCTTCAACAGATTGGCTCAATCCAAAGCCCGGCAAGTCGACATAGTGCACCCTATACTGAGAGAGTGACTCATATAATGGGGTAAACACAGTGCTATTCACTCCCCAACCATGAAGCATGACCAGATCTGGCCCTTTGCCTCTGGTTTCAATATGCAAATTTACTGGGTTTGTGGGAATCACTTGGCTCACTTGAGTGCCTCTAAATGGATTAGGTGGATATATGCCGCACATTGTCAAAGGGATTTGGCCGCAATCTGCTTTGCGGATAATGCGTCTAGGATATCAACTCTGCATAACTTGGTTGGCGGGCAGTTTACCTAACCGTTGTCTTCTGTGCCACCAATCCATGCAAGCACCAGAAACGGGGATTTGTATGGTTTGCCTACAAACGGGTCTATACCATAGTCCCATTTGTCTTGGTTGTGGCAGGTCAATGCTGCTTGAAATGGATTATTGCGGTGCATGCCAAAAATATTCACCCCATAAGATCATTGCCCCCTGCAGTTATCACCAAGGTTTAGGGACTTGGGTTGGTGCAATTAAGTACCAAGGTCAACTTGCGGCATTGCCCGTACTCTGTCGTGCCTTGGTTGCGCGAATTAACCACCTTGAGCAGTTGGGCTTATTAACGCTTCCCCAAGCGATAGTACCAGTGCCATTGCACCCCAAACGCTTACAGCAAAGAGGGTTTAATCAGGCTTGGTTGATTGCCCATGAGTTGTCTCAACGCTTACAGTTGCCCTTAGTTGACCAAGGATTAACGCGGCGACAGGATACCCGTCCGCAGGCTGGATTGAACGGTGCGCAGCGGCGGCGGAATCTACAGGATGCATTTATGTTAGATGACGACTTTGTTTATCAGCGTATTGCACTGGTAGATGATGTCGTCACAACGGGGACCACAGTCGCTGAAATTGCCCGTTTATTTGAAGCGCGATACGTGCATGTTCAAATATGGTGTCTTGCACGAGCCGAAGCGCCAGGTTTGTTGGATACAACGGACTTATAAAACAGATCGCGGTAGTTTAGCGTTACGAACGTCAAAACTATGTCAAAAACACGGGGTATAAAAAATAAGTTTTAATTTTGCGATCAAATGTAAGTATATGTATCTGTGAGTTTTGTTTATTGTTTGTATTGAGATACCTTCTAATATCATTTTGTTTGGGGGTATTTATGGACGCTAAACAGGCGCTATCAAATGCCAATACGGCATCTACGTTAAAAGAGGTTATTCAGGCAATAACGGCAGCTTTGAAGCTGCACGGTTTTAGTGGATTCTGGTTTCAAGGAGTCCCTCATTGCGCGTATGAAAACTATCACTTTCCAAAAGAAACCAATCTGTTCTCACAAGCTTCGCTGCGTAAACCTAATGCCAGCGTAGCTTCATCACCTGTAGTTGCTGAACTGCAGCGTTTTTATCTAAGTCAGGTTGCCGCTAATGATTTTAATTTTGGTTTTTCGTTAGATACTTCAAAATCTTATATGTATCGCTTGTCGTGTGATAAAAGTGATAAAGCTAGCCTACTTTTTAGTAAGCATCATATTCAAACCGTATTAAGTTGGCCCGTTACATGTCATAGCAATCGACATTGGGCGGGTCGTTTTATATTGCTGAGTCATCTGAGTGATTCAGACATCCTATTAACGGGTTTGAGTGCAACCTTAAAAGAGGCTCAAAACAAGCTATTTGAATGTAATAAGCCATTGTTTAATCCATTTCTTCAAAGTTCTCTACTTAAAGATAATGCGAGAGATATCTTACTTATGGTCGCAAACGGCCTGCAGAATGACGAAATTTCAACTCAGCTCCCGATAAGTATCAGAGGCGTTGAATACCATATGGAATCAATGCGTAGGAAGTTTGGGGCGACGAATCGAGCAAACTTAATTCATCTCGCCCATCAATATGAGTTGATCTAAATATGTTGGTATTACTGGTTGAAGACAATCGGCTTCTCTCTAACAATATCATTCAATATCTTGAATTGAGTGGCATAGAGTGCGATTACGCGTTCAACCTAGCACAAGCGGATATGCTCATTAGTCAGCAGCAGTTCGATGCTATCATTCTTGACCTTAATTTACCGGACGGTGATGGCATTGAAGCGTGTGAACGCTGGAAAGCGCAATGTTTTACTTCACCTATCATCATGCTAACCGCCCGTAGCAGTTTGAATGAGCGCTTGGCTGGTTTTGCCGTTGGCGCTGATGATTATTTAATAAAACCCTTTGCGATGGAGGAACTGGTCGCACGATTAAAAGTGGTCGCTCAGCGTCGTCCCGCGCCCCAACGGTTGATTATTGGCGACCTCGAAATCGATTTTGCAAATCACATGGTGTATCGGCAAGGGCAACTGCTGGTTTTGTCTAAAACCGGTTGGCAGATCTTGGCGTTGTTAGCAAGGCGCAGCCCAGAAACAGTGAGTAGAGAAGAGATTGAACGAATGCTTTGGCCCGACAGCGCACCTGATAGTGACAGTTTGCGCAGTCATATTCATCTTTTGCGCCGAGTGATCGATCGCCCCTTTGAGCGGCAAATATTACATACGATTCGTGGTGTCGGTTTAAGTCTTAGGGATGAAATCAATGCAAGCGCCTAAACTTAGCCTCAAGCGTAGCTATCAAGTGTGGGGCGTTATTTTTCTATTAATAACCTTAGGTGTGAATAGTTTTATCCCGCTTTGCATGATGTGTGCAGGTATGATTTCTATGCATGAAGTCACAATGCACAATGCAGGGCAAGCGGCCGAAGCGTTACTGAAGATGGCGGAGCCAACTCAGCAATCATTACTTCATCAACCACTTCTAAAAACCGATAACTTAACCGTCTATCCTCATTGGCGAGATATTCCGCTGCAAATTCGTGAGTTAAGTAACAATGAAGTTTTAACTGATGCGAGCAAAATTCTCTATGAGCATGCAGAAGGTCCCATTGTAAACGCGTTAAGTGTGTACTACACACAAGCTGGCCAGCCGCTATACGTTTGGCTGCAGTTTAGTGTTACCCATGATTTGCAATTTGCCCCTAAAAACATGACCGCCATTTTGCTGCTGGTATTGATAACCTTTTGTGCCAGTGCAAGCTTAGCGTTTTATATGCAAAGTAAAGTGATTACGCCTGTGCATCAAATTAGCCAAGCGATTAAGCAGCATGATTGGGAGGCAGGAGGCAAACTGAGTTTGCCGCAACAAGAATATGCAGAACTAAAAGCCATTGTTGATGCTCTAGATAACTCGATTTTACAGCTTCAAGAGGCTCAGCAACGCGAACTCAATTTTTTACGCTTTGCTAGCCATGAGTTACGTACACCAGTTGCCATATGCCAATCCTCATTCGAAATCCTCGCATTACAACAAGGTGAGCTTACTGGTGCAACTCTGTATGCTTCCCAAGCGACCAATCAAATGAAGTCACTCATTGAAACCTTGCTATGGTTGACCAATAAAGAGTGTTCCAGTTTAGAAAAGGAAAACGTCGCGTTATCGCCTTTACTTGCCAGTATTATCGAGGAGCAGCAACGGGTACATGGTCATGAGCAAAAAATTCAATTATTTTCTGACGATACTTATTTTTCCGTTCAACTTCATCCGTTAAAAATCATATTAAGCAATTTATTAAGGAATAGTATTGAGCATGGTGGAGCAGATATTAGCATTACTCAAATTGCTCGTTGTATAGAAATAACCAATTCCTACAATAGTAATGGCCGTCATGGGTTTGGTTTAGGGCTATTACTGGTGAAGCGTCTTGCTAATCAACTGGGCTGGATTTTTACTTGCTCATCAGAAAATAATTTATTTACTGCTAGGTTGGTAATCTCTAAATAAATCAATAATAGTGACTGTAAATTTACTGCATTAAACCACACACTTTTAAAATGCAAAAGCGCCTTTGGGCTTAGATCACATAGTAATCATGCGGTTCGTAGTAACTTTATTAAATAAAGTTTACGAGATGTGGGGGTATTTAAATATATTCCCTCATAAACATGGTTGAGAGGGGCTCTATGTGTAATAAAAATGTGGTATCTATTTTAGTCAGTGCAATCCTGTTTAGTGGTTCCGTGTATGCTGATATAAATAAAACAAGCGTGGATTTAGGTTATAAGTTTTATACCAGTGACACAAAAGATGATAACCCAGGTGTTTTTAATCAACCCTTTGTAAAGTTAAATCATTTGGGAATTGCTGACTGGGGGACTTACTTTGCTAATCTTAAGTTAGAAAACCCAGCAGAAATCGCGGAAAATCAGAAGCATGTTGATGGTAAGACGACGATTAAGTCATTATTGATACTGGAAAATAAGCTGGGGGAATCGCAGTTTAACTTCTGGACTCAGAACTTTATCTCTGCGAGTGAAACGCTAGTTGAAGATAACCTTTACCTAGGTTTGACTCATAACGCAAAAGTTCAAAATCTATCATTAAACTATGGTGTTGGTTTCAATTATACCATTGGTAATTTTTCACCCACATCAGAGAAGTTTAACGATTTATCAGGCTATGCTGTTGTTTTAAATGCAAAGTACCCCCTTGAATTGTTAGGGTTAAAACATAGTTTAAGTTTGAATTATGAAGCGCAAATTGATAGGGATAAAGCGCATCAAGCATTATTTTCATATAACAGCTATGGCCATCAGATAATCACAACATTACAAACAAACATCACAGATTCAATATTTTCAAAGTTATATCTCACTCATTATGATAGTTGGGGGTCTCAATATAATGATGGGTTTGAATACGGTATATCTATTGGTTATCAGTTTTAATGGGTTATCAGATTGTTTGAATTTTTAATATATAGAATCTCATTTAATTGGATGTTGTTCTATTTTTTATCAAGAATAATAAGGGAATTGTAATGCATTATAAAAAATCCATTATTGGTATTGCTGTCACGGCAACAGCGATTATTGCTGGTTGTCAAGCTACCCATCAAATAGTAAAAAGCCAAGGAACTGCTCAAGGCAAACATGGCGAAGTGCAGGTCGAAACCACATTCAAAGATGGGCATATTGTAGCTATTGATATTATTAAACAAAAAGAAAATAAAGTGCTTGCAGGAGCAGTATTTAAAGATGTTAAACAGGCAATTATTGATAATAATTCTGTTGAAGTCGATGGTATTACAGGCGCGACAGTAACGTCTAAAGCGCTTAAAGAAGCTGTGGGTAAAAGTATTGAAGCCGCAGGAGTCACTCTTGTTGCAACGGCTTCTGCTAAGAAAAGTGAAGCATTAACGCCTGCAGAATATACCTACGATGTGGTGATTATTGGTTCCGGTGGGGCAGGTTTTAGCGCGGGTTTAGAAGCGATAGCCGCAGGCCGCTCCGCCGTTATTATTGAAAAAATGCCTATTATCGGTGGTAACTCATTGATTTCTGGTGCAGAGATGAATGTGGCCGGTAGTTGGGTACAAAAGACTATGGGGATCACCGATAGCAAAGAACTATTTATCAGCGATACGCTTAAAGGCGGTGATTTTAAAGGCGATCCTGAGATGGTTAAAACCATGGTTGATAATGCAGTTGATGCCGCGGAGTGGTTAAGAGATTACGTTAAAGTAGAATTTTATCCAGATCAGTTATTTCAGTTTGGTGGGCATAGTGTTAAACGGGCATTAATCCCTAAAGGTCATACTGGGGCTGAAGTCATTAGTAAGTTTTCGATTAAAGCTGATGAAGTCGGTTTACCGATCCATACCAATACTAAGGCTGAAAAGTTAATCCAAGATCAAACGGGTCGAATTGTTGGTGTAGAAGCGACACATAATGGCAAAACCATCACCTACCATGCTAAGCGCGGTGTTGTGGTTGCAACGGGCGGCTTCTCCTCGAATATGGAGATGCGCAAGAAATACAATCCAGAACTCGACGAGCGTTATGGTAGTACTGGTCATCCTGGAGGAACCGGTGATGGTATTGTGATGGCAGAGAAAATTCACGCAGCAGCAAAAAATATGGGATATATCCAGTCATATCCGATTTGTAGCCCAACCTCTGGTGCGATAGCCTTGATTGCGGACTCTCGCTTTTTTGGTGCCGTGTTAATTAACCAGAAGGGTGAGCGTTTTGTTGAGGAATTGGAACGTCGTGATGTTATTTCACATGCTATTTTAGACCAACCAGGCCGTTATACTTATGTGCTCTGGAATCAAGACATTGAAAACGTTGCTCATACAGTTGAAATGCACCAAGGCGAACTTAAGGAATTCACAAAAGATGGGCTAATGTATAAGGTCGATACCCTAGAAGAAGCCGCTAAAGTCTTTAATATTCCTGAAGACACGTTGTTATCAACCATTAAAGACGTTAATCGTTATGCCGCAACAGGAAAGGATGAAGCCTTTAATCATCGCTCAGGATTAGTCGATTTAAGTAAAGGACCTTATTGGATTTTAAAAGCGACACCTTCTGTGCACCATACTATGGGTGGCCTTGTGGTTGATACACGTACTCGTGTACTTGATGAACAAGGAAAGGTGATTCCGGGCTTGTTTGCTGCGGGTGAGGTGACGGGGTTAACCCATGGAACCAATCGACTCGGTGGCAATGCTTATACAGACATTATTGTTTTTGGCCGTATCGCAGGACAAGAAGCGGCTAAATAGTAATAGTTTGATCCTCTAGCTTAAGCGACCCACTTGGGTCGCTTTTTGCTAATATAGGCGCAACTGATTCATTAATTAATCTGCATTTTAGTGTGTTATTAGGGCATATAAATCGTGATCACTTTTGCAAAAATCCACAAACTTGGTATTCAAGGGACTACAAAGCGGGAGTGAGTCGGAGTATCATACGGCTAATTCTTACTAAAACACTCAGGTATCCCCTGACGGAGCTGGTTTCCATGATTACGATTTCCGATGCGGCCCAAGCCCATTTTGTTAAGTTGTTAGCAGATCAACCTGAAGGCACTCATATTCGTGTATTTGTGATAAGTCCTGGTACCGCGCAAGCAGAGTGTGGTGTGTCCTATTGTCCACCTGATGCGGTTGAAAGTGATGATATTGAACTTGAGTTCAATGGCTTTAACGCTATGGTTGATGAAAAGAGCGCACCTTTCCTTGAAGAAGCAACAATCGATTTTGTGACCGATCAATTAGGTTCGCAACTCACACTTAAAGCGCCTAACGCCAAAATGCGTAAAGTATCAGGCGATGCGCCTTTAGTTGAACGTATTGAATATGTTATTCAATCTGAAATTAACCCGCAGTTGGCCAGCCATGGCGGTAACATCATGTTGGTTGAAATCACCAGCGAAGGTGTTGCGGTATTGCAGTTTGGCGGCGGTTGTAACGGTTGTTCTCAAGTGGATATCACCTTAAAGGATGGTATCGAAAAACAACTGTTAGACATGTTCCCCGGTGAATTAACCGGTGTGCGTGACGTAACTGATCACCAACACGGTGAGCATTCTTACGCTTAATCTTTTGAGTTGAGCAAATAAAAAACGCGACCCGGAGTCGCGTTTTTTATATCTCTTAATTTGTACTAACTCATGCACGAACTGACAGTTTTGATTATTTATATAGTGTGACTTAATCGTACAACCACCACTTGAAACCATATAGCTCACTTTTGGACAAAAGCACTTTAAGAATTTCTGGATAGCACTGCTGAGGATCAAACTTTGTCATTTAATTCTTTAAGTGCTGGCTTATGATGAGCCATGGCATTCGCTCACCGACACGCAGCGAGTCCATCCGTGGATGCTCGACCGCCCCGTCCATGGGACGGTCGTCTCGCCAATCACCATGGCTCACCAGTTTAACATCGGTGTAGCCTGTTTGTTTTACAGTAGATATGCGACTTGTTTTGGGACAAAACCTTGTTAGATAATTCACTGTTATTAGCCAGATTCGGATTAGCTATTCTATTAGTAATGCTTCGTTTAGCTACAAACTAATCAACGCTCGATATAACCAGTCGGAATAGGTATAACAGGGACATGAATCAGTTCTCTAGAGATTTGATTCATCTTAAGGGAAAAAACCGCCCCAGAATAGCCGCAAACGGGGGATCGGGACGGGTTTTAGCGGTTGGCGTGAATCAGTCTGGTGTAGAGTGATTCACTGGCTCATTTTGACGCCCGCCTAAGGGGTTGACAACACACCGCCGAACTCAAAAACACACTGTAAACACTGAACTTCAGGTTTACAGTAAAGTCGCCACACGTTGGCAATCCCTCTTGAGCCGTTTGTTATATTTTTTCACCCAACTGCACTATCCCACATCCCCAGTTACCGTCATCTTGCTTAGTTATAACAAGGTTTATTTTTGTTAGGAACCTACTCTCTTTAGCCATCCACTTGACCAACTTAATCTTGGAATCGTTACCCTTGTAATCTTTCTTTTTTACATGTGACTGCAAAATATCTTGTATCGTGCCTGCGGCGAAGTCTGTAACACTTAACAAGTCACTTGTTAAGGGATCATCCTTAAAAGGTTTAGCAAAACCAAGAATCTCAAATTCATAATCGCAGTACATTTTTAAGATATTGCCGTATATCTTTTGAGTATCTTCAAAAGAGCGTTCATTACCATCTTCATTAATGGCGTCATTGTCGCAAAGCCACAAGGTTTTTTGTCCTTGATGACCAAGCAAGCTTAAAAACATACATAGTGGATGCAATACCCTTAAAAGCTTCTCTGCATCCTTTCCTTTCCAACCAGAAAAGCCATGATTAGACAGTTGTTCCACTAGTTGCTTATGAGATGCTTTTGCATCTAATCCAAAAACAGTTTCAATACTCCGATCAATTGAAACCGTTACCAGCGCTCCATGTATGTACTTATCCACTAAGTCGAGATATTCAGATAATGCCCTTTTGATTGGACCATATCTCAAGTCTTTATAGTTGAGCTCTTTGAATGGCTCATTCAAAGAGTGTTTCCCCCGAAGTTCTTTTATATATCTTTCAAATACAAAGCGTTTATCAGCAGAAAGAATAAGGAATGCGTAAGTAGAGAAATCGGAACCTTTATGCTCACCACCAAAATCAGACATTATAAATAGCCCATCATCAGCGCTAAAGTCAGGTAGTTCAGGGATCTTATAAATATCTTTGGCAAGTAACCTCGCGTATAAAGGGTAACCATCATTCATACGCTTAAAGTCGTGACGGTTTTGTTTTCTAACTCTCAAACGAGCTCTCCACTCTCAAGAAAAATGCATAACGCCCGCTTAAGGAGCAGCCAACGCTACTTACCGCATAACACCGTAATCACACAAACCAAAGCATAGTAAAAATGCCGTGCGTTGGCCGTACCTCTTGAAGCGTTTGTTATGAAACAGACTATCGATAATCTTCAATTTTGAGAAACTCCCTGAACGTAGACTCCATTTCGTCATATACCTGTATTTTTAACTTGAAAACTAACTGCTCGTATTCAGTTTTACCTGGATCGTTACTTAGGAAGAATACCGTGTTTATTACATTGTTAATATCAAGCGCCACATCGCAAGGGAAGTACAAACGATTTAATTCAAAGTAATCAATTAATGCCTTACATTTGTCGTCAATTTCGATACTGGAATCTCGGAGCTTGTGATCCGCTAAAAGCGCAAGTTCACTCATAAGTTTGTAGAGGTTAATTACTACTGTCTCTCGCTTCACATAAAGGTTACTGAACACAACTTCGTGCTCTTTTTGGATTTTAGCTAACTGTGATTTAACATCTTCTAGCTCTTTTTGATGACTTAACCGCTGATCTTCCAACGCTTGGGCATTTACTAGTTCATACCTTTTTATTGCAGCTGACGCTAATGAGTTAGCAAACAACATAGCAAGAAAGCCTATCGCAGCAGAACTACCAGCCGCAGCTAATATTGTTAAGAATGCTTCTTTTAATTCCATGCAACCTTCTGATTTTCATAAAGTTTTATCGATTAGTATGCGTTTCTCCCTCATTAGGCCAGTAAAAACGCGCAAGCTAAAGAGTTAAAAACACTCAAAAGCATCGACATTTAAATACGACTGTATATCCATGCATTGTTAGCCGCTTTACGATAGAGCCAAACATTAGGCACACAGATGAGATTTTGTCGGACAACTCGTTCGTCAGTTTTCGATTCACTCAACAAGTGATAGCAAAAATTAGTTATCCAGAAACTGTGAAAAATGATCGTATTCAGTGCGTGAACCAGACTAGGCAAGTCTGATTCACTGTAACGATGTTTGCAATCCCTCATGGTCAGGTCTTACTTTTGGGTACCCATTACTTTATGTATCTCAAATTATCAGATAACAAAGGGCTGATCTTCGAGCCGTGGCACACTTAGGGGCAATAGCTTTTTAGCTAAACGAACAGCGATAGGGTTAGTTAAGATTGGCATTGTTGCAACAGTGACCGTTGGCGACATGGATGTCGCCGTCGAGCCTATAGGATATATTCACGGCGAGTCACTGGGGAAACAATGACAATAAATACAGCACAACTGACGATACAATTATCTTGCTTTGGGGCAGAAGTGAGTTAAATCAACCTGTCGGGTCTAATTGCATCTTGATGTGAATCTTGACAGGTTAAGTCTGTGCTAAATCACTCAATAATTCAGATTATTACATGCACTAAGAGTGCAGTTGGAACGTCTTACTGAAGCGATAATGCGCCCCGAGAGTGAGGCTGCGAGTGAGCATAAAAACGGTCATGGCGGCCCAGAGGGCATGATTGGCTTGCTCGGGTAATAATAACGCCTGCAATAAATACCATGTTGGGAAAAACGCCCCAAAGGTGGCCAGTATCATGCTATTACGCATCACTTTTCCCTGCGCCGCACCGATATAAACCCCATCGAATAGGTAAGAGCTAAAAGACCAAAGCGGTAGCAATACCAGCCAAATCAGATAAGTCTGTGCTGTGGTTCTGACCTCATCAATACTGGTCAATAGTTCAATTATATGGCTTCCCCAAAGGCTAAATATCAGTGTAAACCCAAGTGCAGTGATGGCAGACCAACACCAGGCCAGCACCACGGCTTCATGTAATTGCTGCGCGCGCTTTTGACCATAGGCTTTGCCCACTTCTGCTTCGGCATAATAGGCTATGCCATCGAGGGCATAGGAGATTAATAGCAGTAAATTCAATAACACTGCATTGGCTGCAACGGTATTATCACCTAGGCCAGCACCATGGAATGTCATAAACGCAAAAGCTGTCTGCAGGCAAAGGCTGCGGATAAAAATATCGGTATTGAGCCTCAGTAACTTGCCATAACCCATCAGGGTGACATGGGGGAATAGCTGAGATAGGTGAAAATCGGGAGCACGCTTGAGTTGTTGTCGCACCATAGTGAATGCAACTGAGAAGGCGGTGATATCGGCAAATATCGATGCGAGGGCGGCACCTTTTACGCCCCAGCCTAAGCCAAGCACAAACACTAAGTCGAGAATAATATTGGCTAAGTTTGCGAGTATAAGTTGCCACATGGCGGCTTTAGGTTGTTGTCGCCCTAGGAGCCAACCTAACATCACTAAATTGAGCAGGGCGAAGGGTGTGGACCAAATCCGTACCTGAAAATACTCGCGACAATAATGCTCGACCTCACGGCTTGCTTCGGACAAGCCCAGCGCCAAATTCAGTATTGGAGCTTGCAAAGCAATAACACCCATTCCCAGCAATATGGCTAAAATAGCACCTTGAACTAAGAGTTTATGTTGAGCGTGAATATCATTTGCACCATAAGCCTGCGCGACTAACCCTGTGGTCGCCATTCGTAAAAAACCTAATAACCAAATGATTAAGGTGATAATCGTTGACCCAAGTGCTACCCCACCTAAATAATAGGCGTCACTTAGATGACCTATCACAGCCGTATCCACTAATCCTAAGAGTGGAATGGTGATATTTGAGAGGATCATCGGTAGGGCAAGCGCGAACAGTTGGCGATTTTTGTTGCCATTTAACAGTAGTGCGAGTGCGGTTGATTTTGCAGTAGTCATTGATATTGGAGGTATTCACATTATGGTTAAACGTGCGTTATTGGCACTCTTCGGGTTGATGACTTTTTCGGCCAATGCCGTGGTCATTTTACAGTATCATCATGTGTCGGAAACTACGCCTGCGGCAACCAGCGTGACACCCGCGCAATTTCGTGAGCAAATGCAGTTTTTGGCTGATGACGGTTTTAAGGTAATCCCACTTACTCAAGTGGTTGAGGCGATAAAGCAAAAACAAGATTTACCCGCTAAAACCGTGGCGATTACCTTTGATGATGGCTATCGCAGCATTGCCACTACGGCGCATCCTATCCTAAAGGAATTTGGATTCCCCTACACCTTGTTTGTGGCAATAGAGCCAATTAAACAAAAGTTTACCGAGATGATGACCTGGGATGAACTCGTCAGATTATCAAAGGAAGGGGCTGATATTGCCAACCATAGTTGGGCGCATGAGCACTTGATCCGCAGATTAGACAATGAATCACAGGCACAGTGGTTAGCGCGGGTAACAACGAATATTCTCGAGACTGAGAAGGCGCTTGCGGATGCGACGGGTCACAATTTTAAAATGCTCGCCTATCCCTATGGCGAATATAATCAAGCACTGCAAGATATGTTAACGCAAAATGGCTTTGTCGCTTTTGGTCAGCAATCTGGCGCCTCGGGACCTTATTCACCTCTGACCGCTTTACCGCGTTTTCCCGTGGCAGGACAATATGCGGATTTAAAGAGTCTAAAGGCCAAACTTTATAGCCTTAATATGCCAGTGCTTTCCCAAAACGTGAGTGACCCAGAGTTAAAAAATGGGCAATGGCGACCAGAGTTGAGGCTCACGCTTGATATGAGTGATATTTCTGCCAAACAAGTTATGTGTTATATCCAAGGTCAAGGAGCAAAATCGCCGACTTGGCTTAGCGAAACTGAATTTAGCGTACAGGCTGATTCGGCATTGCCTGCGGGACGCTCCCGTTATAACTGCACTGCACCCAGTAAAACTCGTAATGGTTATTATTGGTTCTCTCAGCCTTGGGTAAGACC
Organism: Shewanella sp. W3-18-1; assembly: GCF_000015185.1. Classification (NCBI taxonomy): domain Bacteria; kingdom Pseudomonadati; phylum Pseudomonadota; class Gammaproteobacteria; order Alteromonadales; family Shewanellaceae; genus Shewanella; species Shewanella sp. W3-18-1. The sequence goes on from NC_008750.1 coordinate 152,601, forward strand.
TAGGGATGACGGCTCTTGGATTAAAGAATAATCATAGATTTGACTTGTATTGCGAGACTATTTTGCCAAAATCGCTAATGAGTTCGTTATTCAATATTTGCGGCGGTTGCCCTAATGTCGCCGTAGGTTTGAATACGGCGACTCGTGTTCCTTGAGGCGATACCAGTACATAGCCAGCGCTGTGGTCAACTTGATAATTATCACCTTCACCCACCATGGCATAGGCTAGGCCTAGACTACGGGTGAGTGGAAATATCTGCGTATGTTCACCCGTCACGGCTTTAAATTCTGTATTAAAAAAGTTGACATAGGTCAGTAATTTTTCCGGTGTATCTCGGTTAGGGTCGACGGATAAAAATACCACTTGAATTGGCGCAATCTTATTAAGTTCAGGGTATGCCGCGGCCAGTTTATTTAAGGTTGTCGGACAAATATCGGGACAAAAGGTAAATCCGATAAAAAATAGATTCCATTTTCCTTGCAGATCCGCATTAGTAAATGCCTTATCGTGCTGATCGATTAGTTCAAAAGGCGCTATCTCAAAGGCTTGTGGAAATATAAATCCGTTATCAAGTTCTATAGGCTTGGGGGGATTAAATTTAACCGCGAATAAACCACCAAGGCCAATCAATAAAATGGCGATGATTAGCATGTTTTTCTGCATAGCATTAGCTCCACAGGTAATGGTCGATTAGTAATGCCATAAATAGCAACATTAAATGGTAAATAGAGAAGCGAAATACTTGCATCGCCAAGCCATCGTGATCCCGATATTTCAGTTGCCAAGCCTTATAAATAAATACACTGCTCAGCAAGCTAGAACACACAAAATACATTGGCCCACACATACCAACCAACACTGGCAAGAGACAAGCGATTGCTAGTAAGACGGTATAGAGCAAGATACAGGTTTTAGTAAATTCGACCCCGTGGGTAACGGGAAGCATTGGGATATCTACTTTGGCATATTCGGCTCGTCTGTGAATGGCTAATGCCCAAAAATGAGGCGGAGTCCAAGTAAAAATAATGATCACTAACAGCAATGCATGCCCATGGAATTGGTTGGTAACAGCCGTCCATCCCAGCAATGGCGGCATCGCCCCCGCAAGACCGCCAATAACAATATTTTGCGAGGTTGCCCGCTTTAAATAAGCGGTGTAAACCAGCGCATAGCCGATGAGACTCGCGAAGGTGAGCCATGCAGTGAGCGGATTAACCAAAACATATAAAACCACAAAACCTAAACCTCCAATGCTGGCAGCAAAAATTAAGGCTCGCTTGGCCGAAACTCGTCCCTTGGGCAATGGGCGATTATAGGTGCGAGCCATCATGCCATCGATGCGTCGATCGATCAGATGATTTAAAGCGGCAGCCGAGCCTGCCATTAAGGCAATACCGAACATACCTGCGATTAATGGCTGTACGGGGACGGCAGTGGGTACCGCTAAACACATGCCGACTAATACCGTGAGCAACATTAAGGCGACGACTTTGGGTTTGGTCATTTCAAAATAGGCGCGCCATGCCAAGCTAAAATGGGAATGGCTGCTGGTGATTGTGAGTGGTTTTGCCATCTTGGATCCCTCGCTTATGCTTTACGCCATAAAAAGTAGTTAATTGTCACTAAGGTCAGTAGCAGTAGTGCTGCGCCGCCATTGTGAGAAACCGCAATGCCGAGTGGTAAGTGCATGACGATATTAGAAATGCCTAGTGCGACTTGCAATATCACTAGGGCAACCAATAAGAGACTTAGCTTTTTTAATGCTCTAGTGCTAACAAATAATTTATATGCCAGTAGTAACAGAACCCCTGTTGTTATAATGGCGCCGAATCTGTGTGCTATGTGGATGGTCATTCGTGCTGGGTAATCTAATACCCCAAACTCAAAACTTGGGTGCTGGCCTTGGAAGGGGGAGAATGCATCGGCAATGGCGAGATTATCCATCCAATTACCTTCGCAAATGGGCAGGGTGGTACAGGCGAGTGCCGCGTAGTTTGAGGAGGTCCAAGCGCCTAGCATGATTTGACCGATAAGGATGATTAAACTCACAAGTGCTAAAATGGCAAGGTTTTGTGTCTGCAAACCACTAATATCGACCTGTTTTTGCCTGATACGTAAATAAAGGATGAGCAGGAGTGAAATCAGGCTAAAGCCACCAATCAGGTGTGACATTACTACTATTGGCATAAGCTTCATTGTCACTGTCCACATGCCTAGAGCGGCTTGAAAAATAAGCAGTAATAATATAAATGTGGGCAATTTCTTCGGTGCTGTTGGTGTTTTTAGACATTTGATAAAAATGAACAGTATGAGCAGCCCAAGACCCGCTGCAATATATCTATGGATCATTTCCAACCATGCTTTTTCAGTTTGAATATCATGATCAGGAAACATGGTTTGAGCACGGGCGATTTCATGGTCTTGGGTGGGCACTTTAATGTGGCCGTAGCAACCCGGCCAGTCAGGGCAGCCTAAGCCAGCATCCGATAGTCGCGTGTAAGCCCCCATTAAAATGACCATTAAGGTAAAGACTAAGGTTAAGCGCAAGATCCAAGTCAGTTGCATTAGTCTACCCTCGACAGTTTTAATAACTTACGCAGATCCGCAATCAGTGCTTTACCTTGGGCGAGATGTGCTTCTTTGCTGTGTGCTTGAGGGTAGCGTAATACTAAGTTGCCGAGGGGATCGACTATGATCAACTGTTGTGCATTTAACCACTCGTTTAAGCGGTTATTGATTGGGCTAGTGTTAAAGTGAAATGCCTTTAAGGCATTAATATCGCTCTCAGGACTGACAAGGATAAGTGGCTCTACCCTTGCTTGATCTGGCCCGAGTGCGGTATGACTTTGGCGTAAAATATACAAGCGTTCACGGCAATTATCATCGCATTGGGAGGGTAATAAATAGAGTAGTTGCCATTCTTTGGGTTTAGGATTGGTAACCCCAAGACTGGTATAGCTGGTTGCGGGATTGATCAGTTCACCAAAGTTGGTTGCACCGCCGTGGTATAAATTAAGGCTCAATACTAGTTTGGCAATCACTACCGGTGCGATAAACGCCACGAGCAATAATCCCAACGCTTTGTGTGTCGATTTGGACTGGGAGTTCATGCTTGCTCCTCTCATGTAAATTATCCCTAATATATTGTTTTGCTATTTATCTGAATCTAAGTCGGCTGTGATTTTTACTATTTACCCATAGAGTTGGCACTGTGATGATGTTTTACATACTTAACCCCTTGCCACAGCATCAGGCCCGCAAATACCGCAGCCATTGAAAACCACTGCAATGCATAACCCCAATGTTTTTGCGCCGAGAGTGGAAATGGTTGCCAAGGGTGAGCTAACTCAAGGTTGGGGAGTTGATCAGGTTGCAGTACTGCCGTTACTAAAGGATGGCCTACTAGCTGAGTTATTTCAGGAATATTAAGATTTTGGATACGAATGTGTGTTCCGGCTTCTGCCATTAAGGCATGGCTTAAAGGATTGGTTTGTTTTTGATATAGCTTGCCGACAAGACTCAGTTTTCCGCTAAGAGGTTCGATTTGGGGGAGTTCATCACGGCTTGAGGTTGCGGCGATAAAGCCTAATTCAACCAGTAGCCAAGGTTTTTCCGGCTCAACTTCCAGAGCTTGAAATGCTAGATATCCCACTTGCCCCTGATAGACTTGATTGTCGAGTAGCCAGATTTGCGCATTGGCAGGTGAGGCAGTGATACTGAGGCGATAACCTGTGACATCTTCTAGATGGATTTTTTGTAAAAGTTGTTTAAAGGTCAGCGGCGCTAAGGCTTGTCTGGATTCCATTTGAGCTAATAACAAGGCTTTTTCTTCTCCGCGATGGAGTTGCCACAGCCCTAGCTTGACCAGAATCACGAATACAGTCACAGTCAAGACCAGCAAAAAAACGGTTAATTTATTCAGCAGACAGTAAGGATATCTCATGAATGCCCTGTTTATCTTTAAGTTAGTTTTGGTTCTGCTGTTGCTGTTTATCATTTTTAATTTAGGTAGAGCCTTATTTATGATGGTGAAAGATGACAACTCAGCCCCTATGAGTCGTTATCTCGGTCGTCGTGTGATTTTCTCTGTATTGGTCATCCTCTTACTGCTGGTGGCGTTAGGGTCTGGACTTATTAGCCCGAACCCTAGACCCTACTGAGTGCCAGTTACAGTACATAAACGAAGATAAATAAACACAGCCAGACCACATCAACGAAGTGCCAGTACCAACTCCCTGCTTGAAATGCAAAATGCTTATCTGCCGTAAAATGTCCTTTTAATACTCTGATAAATAAAACCACGAGGAATACCGTTCCTAGCGTGACATGCATGCCATGAAATCCAGTTAACAGAAAGAAAGTGTTGCCATAAATCCCCGAGGTGAGGGTTAAACCCATCTCTTGATAGGCGTGACGGTATTCTTCTACTTGCAACCCAACGAAACCTATACCCAATAAAATCGTAATTCCTAGCCATAGCACGACGGCTGAGCGTTTGGCTTTTTCTAAACTAATGTGGGCAAAATGTAAGGTCACTGATGAGGTCAGTAAAATAAGGGTATTGATCAGGGGGAGACCCGTCCACGGCATAGCCTCTGTCTTGGTACCATCCGGCGTAGAGATAAGGGGCCAAACCGCTTCAAAACTTGGCCAAAGTATTTCGTGGGTCATGGCATTGTTAGATGCACCGCCAAGCCAAGGTACGGCAATTGCGCGGGCATAAAACAGCGCACCAAAAAAAGCCGCAAAGAACATTACTTCTGAGAAAATAAACCAACTCATACCTTGGCGAAAAGAGCGATCCATCTGAGCGGAATAGAGTCCAGTTGTCGACTCTTTGATAACCGCACTAAACCAGCCAACCAACATAAATACAATGACCGCTATGCCTAAAAGCAGTAAATAACCGCCACCAGAAGCGCCAGATTTCATCTGTTGGACGAAAAGTCCTGCGCCAACGGCAATAAAAAATAATCCAATGGCACCGACAATGGGCCAGATGCTTTGGGATGGAACATAGTAGGTTTGATGTTTCGTGGTCATTTGGCAGCTCCTTGCTCTATGGCAGACGCTAACTGCTTGTCGGTAATGTCGTAGAGGGTGTAAGAGAGGGTTAAAGTATGGATTGACTCGGGTAATTGAGGATCCACAAAGAAAATAAGCGGTAACTCAGCACTGGTCGCCGCGGCCAAGGGTTGCTTATTAAAGCAAAAACATTCCGTTTTATTGAAATAGGCCGCCCCTTGGCCTGGGGAAACTGAGGGTATTGCTTGCCCAACTGTGGCATGGTTTGACTCATTACGAGCCAAAAATGCTGTATGGACAAGCTCGCCAGGATGAACCACAAGCCGCTTAATTTGCGGTTCAAACTTCCATGGCATACCCGTTTGCACCTGGGAAATAAACTCCACAGTCACAGTGCGGCTTGTATCGACAGTTATCGCTTGATAATTACTGGCTGTACTTGCGGGTTTACCATTGATGCCTAGCTTCTCACACAGAACATCATACAGGGGGACGAGTGCGAACCCAAAGCCAAACATACCCACACAGCCTAGAACTAACAAGCTGATAAGTTTACGATTTGACCTAGTTGTGCTGGTCATTTTATTTCACCTCAGGAGGTGTCGTAAATGAGTGGTAAGGCGCAGGGCTTGGTAATGTCCATTCTAGCCCTTCGGAGCCTTCCCAAGGTTTAGCGGGCGCTTTCTCACCGCCACGGATACACTTGATTACCAGTACTAAGAAAATCAATTGCGATAGACCAAAGGCAAAACCGCCAATCGATACGATTTGGTTTATATCGGCAAATTGGATGGAGTAGTCAGGGATCCGTCGCGGCATTCCTGCAAGCCCGAGGAAATGCATAGGGAAAAAGAGTACGTTGACGGAAATCACTGAGCACCAAAAATGCCACTGTGCTAAACGTTCGTTATACATATGACCAGTCCATTTTGGGAGCCAGTAGTAGGCCGCCGCCATAATGGAAAAAATCGCACCTGTTACAAGTACATAATGGAAGTGTGCGACTACAAAATAAGTGTCGTGGTACTGGAAGTCAGCGGGGGTAATTGCAAGCATTAGTCCCGAAAAACCACCAATAGTGAAAAGGATAATAAAAGCCACGGCAAATAACATCGGTGTTTCAAAGGTCAGCGAGCCTCGCCACATGGTTGCTACCCAGTTAAAGACCTTCACTCCTGTCGGCACGGCAATCAGCATAGTGCAGTACATAAAAAACAGTTCTGCAAACACGGGCATACCCGTTGTAAACATATGGTGTGCCCACACAAGGAAAGACAAAATGGCAATACTGGCTGTTGCATACACCATAGAGGCATAACCAAAGAGTTTTTTACGACTGAAAGCCGGAACTATGGCCGAGATGATGCCAAAAGAAGGCAAAATCATGATGTAAACTTCTGGATGGCCGAAGAACCAAAAGATATGTTGAAACATCACAGGATCGCCGCCGCCTGCCGCCTCGAAGAAACTGGTTCCAAAAAATTTATCGGTGAGCACCATAGTCACTACACCTGCGAGTACAGGCATGACTGCTATTAGCAAAAATGCCGTAATTAGCCAAGTCCATACAAATAGCGGCAGTTTCATCCATGTCATGCCTGGCGCACGTAAGTTCACTATGGTCACAATCACATTAATTGCGCCCATGATCGAACTTATTCCCATGATATGGATAGAAAACACGAAGAGAGCAGTGCTGTCAGGGCTATAAGTTGTTGAGAGCGGTGCATAGAAAGTCCAACCAAAGTTTGGGCCTCCTCCTTCCATAAATAATGAACCGAGTAAAATAGCGAAGGCGAAAGGAAGGATCCAAAAACTCCAGTTATTCATCCTAGGTAACGCCATATCTGGCGCGCCAATCATCATAGGAATTAACCAATTGGCCAATCCTGTGAACGCGGGCATAACGGCTCCAAAGACCATGATCAGCCCATGAACAGTGGTCATTTGATTGAAAAAATTTGGCTCAACTAGCTGTAATCCGGGTTGAAATAATTCAGCTCGGATCACCATTGCCATGGCGCCACCCGTTAAAAACATAATGAAACTAAACCATAAATAAAGGGTGCCAATATCCTTATGGTTGGTGGTTAGCAACCAGCGCATAATGCCCTTCGGTGCCCCATGATGGTGGTCATCATGGACTGCGGTGTGTTCTTGAGTCATAGTGCTCATCCTAATCCCCTACTGTCCATGTTTAACGATATCGGCGGCTTGAACTGTATCGCCTGTATTATTACCCCAAGCATTTCGCTCATAAGTAATGACCGCGGCGAGTTGTTGTGGGCTGAGTTGTTTGTCAAATGCCTGCATCGCCGTTCCCGTTTTGCCGTGCATCACAATCTCGATATGGTTGGCAATTGGCCCCGTTACAATGTTGCTATTAACTAACGATGGAAAAGCAGGCGGAATACCTAAGCCATTTACTTGATGGCAGGCTGCACAACTTGAGATATAGATGGCTTCTCCTTCCGTCATTAGCGCGTCATGGGTCAGTGTTGGCAGGCTAGCGGGATCGATGCTAGCACCTTGGACTGTTGGCTCTGTAGGCAACGCGGCGACTTGCTGTGTTTGTGTTGTCGATGTCTTAGGCTGGCGATCACCATTCATATAGTCGTTCACATCTTTGGCTTGAACAGCATCCCCCATATTATTTCCCCACGCATTTCGCTCATAGGTTGTCACTGCGGCAATTTCTTGGGCAGTTAATTGGTTAGCAAAAGCCTGCATTGCCGTACCAGCTTTACCATGGATGATAATTTCAAGGTGGGGAGTAAGAGGGCCTGTTGCGATAGGACTACCTTTCAAACCTGGAAATACACCTTTTAATCCTTCTCCATTAGGTTGGTGGCATGCTGCGCATCGAGCCATATAGACTTGCTCACCTTGGGTCATTAAGTCTGCTTGGCTAAGGGTTTGTGATAGGGCGGCTTGAGCTGTAGCGGCAGCGGTTTGTGCTGCTTGTTTTTGCTCGGTAATCCAAGCATCAAATTCTGCTTCTGGTAAGGCTTTTACGACTATGGGCATAAAGCCGTGATCTTTACCGCAAAGTTCAGCACACTGGCCGCGATAAATGCCTGGTTTATCGATACGTGTCCATGCTTCATTAATAAAACCAGGATTCGCATCTTTTTTCACCGCAAAGGCTGGAACCCACCATGAATGAATGACATCTTCTGATGTCATTAGGAAGCGGATTTTGCGATTTATTGGAACAACAAGCGGTTTATCGACTTCAAGGAGATAGTGCTCGCCCTTAGGTTCTGAACCATCAATTTGTGTTCTAGGTGTCGAGAGTATGCTGTAAAAATCAATATCTTGATCGAAGTAGCTGTAATGCCATTTCCACTGAGAACCAGTGACTTTGATGGTGATATCAGCATTGCTCGTATCTTCCATTGCGATTAAGGTTTTGGTTGCAGGTATGGCCATTAGGATCAGGATAATAAATGGCAATATGGTCCAAGCAATTTCAACTTTGGTACTTTCATGGAAATGGGCGGCAACTGCGCCTTTGGATTTTCTGTGGTTTATCATGGCATAAATCATTACGCCAAAAACCACGAGGCCAATAGCACAGCAGATATACAAGATAGTCATATGCAAGTGATAAACCTTGCCACTTATCTCGGTTACACCAGTGGTCATATTGAACCGCGAATCCGCTGCGTTCAACGGTGGTGCGAATAACACCACGAGTAAACAATACAACAATTGCTTCACAAGACTTCTCCTCTGCTAATTGCAAATTGCAACTACAAAGAAGAGTCACACAGTAAGTCTCAACTCTATGCAAACTCTTCAGTTCCCAAAAAAGCGTTTTTGACTTCAATGTGCGTTGATGGCTTACTTTTGTACTGTTACTGCTGTTAATTCGCCACGCTGGCACATACTACTGAAAAAATCTGTCATTTTAATTATTGATGGAAAATTGGCTGGGATAACAGCTCGGTTTTTACCATCGCCAGAGATATAGAGTCACCAGCTTAATCAACCATACTTGCTGTTTAAATATTGATCAAGATCACTTATTTTTCTAATTGTCTGAAAAATTGCTAAAAAAAAGCCTCACATTCATATGTGAGGCGGCTTTCACGGCTAAAAAATCTTTTGTAAAACTAATGAACAGGGCTAAAAAAAGTGGCTTGCTTAAAGTGTGTATGTTGCTCAAGGCGGACCTTATCCTGTAAGTGGTTATTTACTTCCTCTAATACAATACCCATCGCTCTGGCACTTTTTGCCACAATTTGTAAGCGTCGATTATCACGGGCATCGAGTGAGGTCGTCCAAGTAATGACTGCACTGGACGTACCACTTGTTAAGGCTTTCTCCATCGCCCATAGGGTTTCTACCTCATCTTTTGCATGAACGAGTAATATACGATCCATGCGCACACCTGCTGATGTGAGTAACTGTTTATAGCCAATACTTGGTGGATTGATGAGTACAACCCAACGCCCCTGTTGACTGAGTTGTGCGAGCTGCGTACTGAGCTGGATTAACTCAGTACGGCCTTGAGTCTGTGTAGGCACACAGCTGATCGGTGCATACTGCCAGTTTGCATCAGGCTCTCGAATGTTGTCGAGCCACAACCCCGGATGACGTGGGGCATTGCCTAATAGGTTACTCATAGCCAATCTCCATTACGGATCACACCAACAGCGAGTCCTTCAATTGTTAAACTTTGACAACTTAAATCCACTTTAATTGGTGAGTAGTCTTCATTTTCTGCGTATAGATAGACTAAGTTGCCTTTTTTTTCGAAGCGTTTAACCGTGACATCATCGTCGACTCTTGCAACAACTACTTGACCATTTCTCGCTTGTTGTACTTTATGCACCGCTAACAAATCACCTTCAAGAATGCCGATGTTTTTCATGCTGTCACCTTTTACTCGCAGTAAAAAATCGGCGGTAGGGTGGAACATACTTGGGTCAACTTGATAGTACTGTTCAACATGTTCTTGAGCCAAGATTGGCTCACCAGCGGCTACTTGGCCTATAAGTGGCAGGCCATATTCAACCACGACCTCTTCCTCTGCTGGGAGACGGATACCCCGAGAGGTACCTGGCATGATTTCGATACAGCCTTTTTTGGCGAGAGCTTTGAGGTGCTCCTCAGCAGCATTAGCACTTTTAAAGCCTAAACGAGTGGCAATTTCTGCTCGGGTGGGTGGCATTCCTGTATCGGCAATATTACGTTTAATTAGCTCTAAAATTTCAGCTTGGCGTGGCGTTAAGGGTCTCATGGCTGTTCCTGTTTTTCTATACAGTTACTGTTAGTATATACAGTATTGTTTGTAGTGCAAGTATTAACCATTTTTAGATCGTAAAGTGTTTTAAATCGGCAAATCTCAGCCTGATCTATTGGTTGAGTTTTTATGGAAGATAAGGCGTTTTATATTTTCTTATTTAATTTTAAGTGTTTAATTTTTTAAGAGTATTTATTTTATCCCGATGGGATGCATATATTGTTTTATAGGCTTATAAAACGCCTGATGTTAGGGCGATTTAGGGATATATAGGAGAGAATTAGCGAATACTCCCCAGAGTCTGGTATTCTATTGGGCTAGTAAACGTACTTAATTGCATAAGAATAATGCCTAAACAAGACTCTCTTTGGTTGAAATCATTACGTTGGATCCAAAAACACTTAGTCCACACTATTGTGGTGCCTCAGGATCCTTTTGCCGATCTGAATCTGGATACCTCCAGACCACTTGCTTATGTCATGAAAACAGAATCGCTGAGTGACATTGCGGCACTAAGTGAAGTCACCGAAAAATTAGGCTTGCCAAGCCCCTACGAACCTTTAGTTGTTAACGGTGTTGTTGCGCCACGGGTTGTTTGCCTTCAAGGACGTAAACCTTTGTTTGGTGAACGTGCGGGTAACGAGCCATTCCTTGAGTGTTTTATGCGTCTCTTGGCTGTTCATAAGGAGCGCCCGGAGCTTGATATTCAGTTAGTGCCAGTGAGTCTTTATTGGGGACGTACTCCAGGTAAAGAAGACGATACGATGAAAGCGGCTGTGTTGGAGCGTGAAAATCCAACTTGGCTACGTAAGTGCTTCATGATTTTGTTTCTAGGCCGTCATAATTTTGTACAGTTTTCGAATGCAGTTTCACTGCGTTATATGGCAGATGAACACGGTACTGATATGGGGATAGCCCATAAATTAGCGCGTGTGGCACGGGTGCATTTTCGCCGCCAACGTAAGGTGATGACGGGTCCTTTACTGCCAAATCGTCAGGCATTATTTGATTCGTTGCTCAAATCGGAGTCATTACGTAAGGCGATTCAAGAAGAGGCTGTGAGCAAAAAGATTTCTGAAACTCAATCTCGTGAAACTGCAATTGAGTATCTTGATGAAATAGCAGCAAATTATTCAGATAGTTTAGTGCGCATTGCCGAGCGTTTTTTAACCTGGTTATGGAATAAGCTCTACAGTGGCATCAATATTAAAGGTGCCGAACATATTCGTCAGTTACACCATGATGGTCACGAAATTGTCTATGTGCCTTGTCATCGAAGTCATATGGATTATCTATTGCTATCCTACATTTTGTATTACCAAGGTATGGTGCCGCCGCATATTGCAGCAGGGATAAACCTTAACTTTTGGCCCGCGGGACCATTGTTCCGCCGTGGTGGCGCGTTCTTTATCCGTCGTAGTTTTAATGGTAATAAGCTTTATACCGCAGTCTTTCGTGAATATTTAGATCAACTGTTTGCCAAGGGCTATTCGGTGGAGTATTTCTCTGAGGGCGGTCGGTCTCGTACGGGGCGTTTGTTAGCGCCCAAAACGGGCATGATAGCAATGACAATGAACAGCGTGCTGCGCGGAATTGAGCGCCCAGTTACTTTGGTTCCCGTATATTTAGGTTATGACCATGTGATGGAAGTCGCCACGTATCACAAAGAGTTAAGTGGCAAGAAAAAACAAAAAGAATCCGTTTGGCAAGTTTTTGGAGCTATTCGCAAGTTAGGTAATTTTGGTCAAGGTTATGTGAACTTTGGAGAGCCGATTACCCTGCAAACCTTTTTAAACGAAATGGCACCTAACTGGCGCGCAGAGCTTGCCGATGATCCTGAACAAAAGCCAACTTGGTTAACTCCAGCGGTTAACGTGTTAGCAAATCGGGTGATGACACGTATTAATGATGCGGCAGCGGCCAGTTCCGTCACGCTCACCAGTTTAGCTTTATTGGCTTCTGAGCAAAATGCGCTTGAGCGTTGTTTGTTAGAACGTCAGTTAGATTTGTACCTCACGCTGCTGAAGCGGGTGCCTTATACCTCTTTTACTTCTGTCGCGGAAGGTGATGGTAAGCATCTTGTTCAGCAGGGTATTGATTTAAATAAGTTTTCAGTATCCAGTGATCCTTTAGGTGAGATAGTGTCTATCGATGCTAATCAGGCCATTTCGATGACCTATTATCGCAATAATATTATCCACTTATTTATTATTCCTTCTCTTATTGCGAGTTGTTTGACCCATAATGAGCAAAGTCAGCGACAGCAAATTGTGGCAATCGTGAATGACTTTTATCCGTTGCTAAAGGCTGAGCTGTTTATGGGAATTAAGGATATACCTTCCTATGTCAATCAAGTGCTGGATCTCTTTATTGAGCAAGGCTTAATAACTGAGTCAGATAACTTATCAGTTGTAACGGAACATTCCAGTCAGTTGGTATTGCTCTCAGGATCGGTCAGTGAGACATTGCAACGCTATGCCATCATTTTTAATTTGCTAGCACATCGTCCTAAGATGGAACGTTCAGAACTCGAGTCTGAAAGCCATTTACTTGCTCAGCGTTTAGGGGCATTGCATGGCATTACAGCACCAGAGTTTTACGATAAAAAACTCTACGGCACTTTGAGTGTTAAGTTAAAAGAGTTAGGTTATCTTTCTGATAAAGATGATAAATCTGATGTTAAGCGTATTCGAGATCAAGCCAATAGCCTATTGAGAGCCTCAGTGAGACAGACGATAGTTGCGAGTGTCACTGCGGAGCATATTAGTTAATGACAAATCATATGAATGCGGTTAAGCATAAAACCGCAGGTAAGTCTTTGCTCGGTGGCGCCATGATTATTGCTGGGACGACCGTAGGGGCGGGCATGTTTTCCTTACCTGTGGTGGGTTCTGGCATGTGGTTTGGGTATTCCATTGTCATGCTGCTAGGTATTTGGTTTTGCATGTTGATGTCGGGCTTATTACTGCTTGAAACCAACTTACACTTTGAACCTGGTGCGAGTTTCGATACGTTAACAAAACAAACCTTAGGCCAGTTTTGGCGCATAGTGAATGGCGTGTCAATCGCCTTTGTGCTCTACATTTTAACCTATGCCTATATCAGCGGTGGTGGCTCGATTGTAAATCACAGCTTGCAGGGTATGGGGATTGAATTACCTCAAAGTGTGGCAGGGTTAGTATTTGCCATAGTGCTAGCGAGTATTGTGCTGATCAGCACCAAAGCTGTGGATCGTATTACAACGATAATGCTGGGCGGTATGATCATCACTTTCTTTCTTGCTATCGGTAATTTACTGATAGAGATTGACGTCACTAAGCTGCTTGAGCCCGATGGTACCACAAGATTTGCACCTTATTTGTGGGCAGCGTTGCCCTTTGGCCTTGCTAGCTTTGGCTATCATGGCAATGTGCCTAGTTTAGTGAAGTATTACGGTAAAGATTCCGCCACTATTATCAAAGCTATCTTTGTCGGTACTTTTATCGCGCTTATCATTTATGCCTGTTGGTTAGTCGCCACTATGGGCAATATTCCCCGCAGCCAGTTTAGCGATATTATCGCCCAAGGCGGCAATATGGGTGTGTTGGTTGGTGCTTTGTCTAAGGTGATGGCAAGTAGCTGGTTAAACAGTATGTTAACCCTGTTTGCAAACTTAGCGGTGGCCTCGTCGTTCCTCGGTGTAACTTTGGGTTTGTTTGATTATCTTGCAGACTTATTTGGTTTTGATGACTCCCGTAATGGAAGGATAAAAACGGCTGCTGTTACTTTTGTTCCTCCGACGGTCTTTGGGCTGTTATTTCCTGATGGTTTTTTGATTGCTATTGGTTTTGCGGCATTGGCGGCAACGGTTTGGGCTGTGATTGTGCCTGCGCTGATGGCTTATAAGTCTCGGCAGTTATTCCCTGAAAGTACAGGTTTTAAAGTGAAGGGAGGTACACCCATTATCGTCATCGTCGTCTTATTTGGAATCATCACAGGTACGTGTCATCTTTTGGCAATGGCGAATTTGCTGCCTCAGTATTCCTAGTCCATTTTACTAATAAAGCCCTCGTTTAAATGAGGGCTTTTGTGTTTTTGACGATTCCATCTTGGCTCTTATAAATCTGTATTTAGCTGCTTAATTGGAGTTATTTATAATGATTGTGTCTGGACAAGAGCCTTTCCCCGCTTTGTTGGCTTTCGCGAGGAGAGCGGGTATTGAATCAGAACCTTTAATCACTTCGGGTAGATTAATGCGGATTTCACTTAACAGTCCTTTAGCACATTCTAAGCTCATTTTGGTATGAGCACCCTGACCAAAGCTTTTATCAAAGCTGGTATTTAGCTCCTGTCGAGTTACCTGTTTACCTATGTTCCCATGGATGAAGTTTTTAACCCATGCAGAAGCGTTTATTGTTTGGGTTAACTGGGTGGCTAACAAAAAGTAATCGTTAGGTTCTTGGTTGCGACAAGTTCCATGTTTCCACCATTGATGCCGTTCTAAACAGGTGCCGTAGCGAGCGCTCGGCATCACTTCTTCTAAATTTTTGCGCACCGAAGCGTTAAGCTCAATTTCAGGGTAGCTACAGAAATCGCTAGGCTGTAGCTTTACTGTACTGCAATAGCCATAACGAGTTCCACACTGTTTCCTATTGGGCCAAAGTCCATGCAAGCTAAACTGTTGCCACAGTGGAGATTCATCCGTTTTATTGAGGTCACTGCATTCTGCTTTACGGTTGCCATTGAGTTCGCAGAAAGTGCTTTGCCAACTCAATGCTAGAACGTGGGAGTCTAAGTTTCCTTCGAGTTGACAATGACTAACTTGGCGTTGATCTTTTGTACTGTGCTCTTTAAGGCTATCGCGATTGATTGCTTTAATATCTGATGCTGTCGTGGTTTGTGAGGGTTCCATTGCTGACACTGGTGTGGAAAGGTCATTGTTCGTTACGCTGGTGAGATATTGGCCACAACTACCGCTTATCCAGCGCAAAGGTGAAGTTGCAGCATTAGTTTTGACTCTTAGCCATTGAGGATTGGTCGTGTTCCCTAAAATTTCCTGTACTGTATAGCGTTCACCAATATTGCTTTGTAACTGCTCTGGGTTGGTTTGTTTATTCTTAGATTGAAAGAGTTCACAGCGCTTATTGGATATAAATTCACCAGAAGCAGGAGCGGCGATTGCAGGGGTTATTCCTAGGAGCAATATGCTGACTATGCGATATAACATTAATGGTTGGCGCAAAAGCTCTTGCTGTAAACGCTTAGGGCTTGCGGTCAAACGCAATGGCATTGTCATTCGATGGCATCCTTATCTGTGGTGGTGAATCGAGTCGCTTTGGTATCAAGCTCATGGTACACACAAGCACTAGGATTACAGAGGCTTATTTTTGAGTTATTGTGAACAGTCAATCATATATGAGTAACTTGAATCTTCGCTAAAATAAATAGCCCCTGCTATTTCAGTGTTTGAGCCGTAGAGGGAATACCGTTATTTGGCTGCAATTGCGGCTTTTAGTCGTTACAATAAGATATTTCTCGCTACCGATCTATCGCATGTCTTTGTCTCATAGTCTTAAGTCATTCAATACTTTTGGTCTTTCGCAGTGCTGTTCAGCCCTTGTTGAAGCTCATTCAAAAGAAGATATTAAACATATTTGCTTGCCATTATGGCAGGACCAGCAACCATTACTTGTTTTAGGTGGCGGCAGTAATGTCGTTTTCACCGATGATTTTCACGGCACTGTGGTGCGAGTGTTATCTAAGGGGATAAAAGTCAGCGAAGATGCTGTATATTTTTATCTTGAGGTTGAGGCGGGTGAAAACTGGCATGAATTAGTGGAGTTTACTTTAGCTAATGGAATGCCAGGTTTAGAAAATCTCGCACTGATCCCTGGTACCCTCGGTGCAGCACCAATCCAAAATATTGGTGCTTATGGTGTAGAATTCTGTGACGTTTGTGATTGGGTCGAATATCTTGATCTTGATTCCGGTGATTTTTTCCGCCTGACGGCTACTGAATGTCAGTTCTCCTATCGTGAGTCGATTTTTAAAGGAGCGTTGCGTGGTCGTGCGGTGATCACTGCAGTGGGATTACGCCTTGTTAAGCAGTGGCAACCGCATCTTGCCTATGGTCCTTTACAATCGTTTGATCCCGCATCTGTAACCGCTGCAGATATCTTTAATAAGGTATGCCAAGTTAGACGAGAAAAGTTGCCTGATCCTAATGTATTAGGCAATGCAGGTAGTTTTTTTAAAAACCCAATAGTGAGTGCTGCTTGCTACCTTGAGCTTGCACAACGATTTTCGACGATTGTTGGTTATGCTCAAGCCGATGGTAGTGTGAAGCTCGCGGCTGGTTGGTTAATTGAGCAGGCAGGGTTAAAAGGTTTTATCTTAGGAAAAGCTGCCGTACACGATAAACAAGCCTTAGTTTTAGTTAATCGTGGTGGTGCGACGGGGCAGGATATTTGCCGTTTAGCGCAACATGTTATTGAGCGCGTCAATGATACGTTTGGTGTATTGCTAGAAGCGGAACCAAAAATTATCGGAGTCACAGGTGAAGGAGATCTGCATGTCTGATAACTGGGTAAGAAAGCGTGAAATTTTAACGCTATTATCTAGCGAGCATTTTGTCTCGGGCGAACAGCTTGCGAGCGAGTTAGGCATATCTCGTGCTGCTGTGAGTAAACATATAGATGCGTTAGAAACCTATGGTGTTGCAATTTATAGTGTCAAAGGTCGTGGCTATAAACTTGCGAATCCGATTTCATTGATTGATGCGTCACGTTTAGTGCAATCGATTGATCATCGCTGTTTTTATTTTGATGAAATTCCAAGCACTAATGGATTTATGCTCAGTCACATAAACGAGCTGAAGAGTGGAGATGTTTGTGTAGCCGAGTATCAAGCGGCAGGTCGAGGACGTCGAGGACGAACTTGGGTGTCGCCCTATGGCCATCATTTGTATTTTTCACTATTTTGGTCATTTCCACAGGGGATGGCGCAGGCAATGGGCTTGAGTTTAGTCGTAGCCTGTACGTTGGTTGAAGTACTTAAATCCTATGGCGTTGAGAATATTGGCGTTAAGTGGCCCAATGATATCTATTTGGATCATAAAAAACTGGCTGGGATTTTAATTGAAATGGCAGGGCAAGCGGATAGCGAGTGCCAGCTTATTATCGGAATTGGCGTCAATATGGCGATGTCTGAGGATCATGGAAAAGGAATAGACCAACCTTGGAGTGATCTATCAACATTAGCGACTATGCCAGATAAGACAGACCTAGTGATTGAATTACAAAAACAACTTAAGCGAGATATTCAGTTATTTGAACGTGAAGGGCTGAATGCATTTAAAACGCGATGGCAAGCTGCAGATTTATTTTATGGTAAACCAATCCGTTTACTCATGGGGGAAAATCATATTGATGGCATTTGCATGGGCGTAGATGCGCAAGGGGCGGTATTACTCGACACCGCCGATGGTATTCAAGCATTTATCGGCGGAGAAATTAGTCTTAGACCCCGTTAGCTTAGGGGTACTACTTGCGCATGAGCACATGGGACATCAAATGATCTTGCCCCTTTTGTAGGATCAAATGTGCTCTTTCCCGCGTGGGTTGAATGTTCAGTTGCAAATTCGGGCCATTGATCGTGTCCCAAATATTAGCAGCAATCGCATTTGCCTCATCATCAGTTAAATTCGCATAATGATGAAAATAGGACTTAGCATCACTGAATGCGCCTTTACGAAATTGCAGAAAACGCTCTTGATACCATTGCTTAAGTAATGATTCTTCGGCGTCTACATAGATAGAAAAATCAACAAAGTCAGAGACAAAAGGTCTACGAGTGTCGACAGGTGAATCTAAACCCGTTTGGAGCACGTTTAAACCCTCAAGGATCAAAATATCGGGTTGCGAGACAATTTGGTGCTGATTACGTACACGGTCGTAGGTCACATGGGAGTATATCGGTGCTTTTGTATGTGGTTGTCCCGATTTTACGGCCGAAATAAATTCCACCAACATTTTCATATCGTAGCTTTCGGGAAACCCTTTACGTTGCAACAAACCTTTACGCTTGAGATCGGCTAATGGGTAAAGAAAGCCATCCGTGGTAACCAGATCGACTTTAGGGTGTTCTGGCCAATGTTGTAAAAGTGCTTGTAAAACCCGTGCGGTCGTACTTTTTCCTACCGCAACACTCCCCGCAATGCTAATAATATAGGGACTGTGAAATGGTTTTTGTCCCAAAAACTCATCAAGCACTAAGCCGCGTTGCTGCTTCGATTTTACAATCAAATTAAGTAGCCTACTGAGGGGTAAATAAATATCAGTAACCTCAGAAAGCGATACCTTTTCATTAATACCCCTAAGATTTTCTAAATCCCGTTCACTTAATGTTAGCGGTACTGAATCTCTTAGCTCTGACCATTGTGCACGTTCAAAGGTAAGATAGAGCGCTTTTTGAATTGGATTTTTAGAAGTCATAGGCTTTCCTCGGCTAGGAAAGGCACAGTACACCATGGCATTATCATCGACAATAAAAAATCAGTTATTTCAACCTTGTTTGATTCTCTACCTGTCCCATTTGCCTGATAATTAGCCGTCGATAGTGGCTGGCGTGTAAAAAAACATCGTTTAACGAGTTTTTTTAATCAAATAGGCGTTTTTTACTTGCACTCGGGAGCACATTTACCTAATATCCCGTTCCGAAATGATTTGCCGGCATAGCTCAGTTGGTAGAGCAACTGACTTGTAATCAGTAGGTCCCGAGTTCGACTCTTGGTGCCGGCACCATTTTACTGGAGGGGTTCCCGAGTGGCCAAAGGGATCAGACTGTAAATCTGACGGCTCAGCCTTCGAAGGTTCGAATCCTTCTCCCTCCACCATTTTTTCAAGGTAGTTAGGTAGCCTAGTTAGGTTGCGCGGGCATCGTATAATGGTATTACTCCAGCCTTCCAAGCTGATAACGCGGGTTCGATTCCCGCTGCCCGCTCCAAATTTGTATGCTGATATGGCTCAGTTGGTAGAGCACACCCTTGGTAAGGGTGAGGTCGGCAGTTCGAATCTGCCTATCAGCACCAGCCTTTCTAAATTAAGCTCCTATACCTAACATAATCGGTTCGATGTAATTTATATGCATCGGATTTTTTCTATATGTAAGTTTTCATCACCAAGATTCTTGGACTGAGGCATTACCATGGCTAAAGCTAAATTTGAACGTATTAAGCCCCATGTAAACGTGGGCACCATTGGTCACGTTGACCATGGTAAAACCACTCTGACTGCAGCTATCTCTCACGTACTGGCTAAGACCTACGGTGGCGAAGCTAAAGACTTCTCTCAAATCGATAACGCTCCAGAAGAGCGTGAGCGCGGTATTACCATCAATACCTCTCACATCGAATATGACACGCCATCACGCCACTACGCCCACGTAGACTGCCCAGGCCACGCTGACTATGTTAAAAACATGATCACTGGTGCTGCACAGATGGACGGCGCGATTCTGGTAGTCGCTTCAACAGACGGTCCAATGCCACAGACTCGTGAGCACATCCTGCTTTCTCGTCAGGTTGGCGTACCATTCATCATCGTATTCATGAACAAATGTGACATGGTAGATGACGAAGAGCTGTTAGAGCTAGTTGAGATGGAAGTGCGTGAACTGTTATCAGAATACGATTTCCCAGGTGATGACTTACCGGTAATCCAAGGTTCAGCTCTGAAAGCGCTAGAAGGCGAGCCAGAGTGGGAAGCAAAAATCCTTGAATTAGCAGCGGCGCTGGATTCTTACATTCCAGAACCACAACGTGACATCGATAAGCCGTTCCTACTGCCAATCGAAGACGTATTCTCAATTTCAGGCCGTGGTACAGTAGTAACAGGTCGTGTTGAGCGTGGTATTGTACGCGTAGGCGACGAAGTTGAAATCGTTGGTGTACGTGCGACAACTAAGACAACGTGTACTGGTGTAGAAATGTTCCGTAAACTGCTTGACGAAGGTCGTGCAGGTGAGAACTGTGGTATTTTGTTACGTGGTACTAAGCGTGATGACGTAGAACGTGGTCAAGTATTAGCGAAGCCAGGTTCAATCAACCCACACACCACTTTTGAATCAGAAGTTTACGTACTGTCAAAAGAAGAAGGTGGCCGTCACACGCCATTCTTCAAAGGCTACCGTCCACAGTTCTACTTCCGTACAACTGACGTAACCGGTACTATCGAACTGCCAGAAGGCGTAGAGATGGTAATGCCAGGCGACAACATCAAGATGGTAGTGACACTGATTTGCCCAATCGCGATGGACGAAGGTTTACGCTTCGCAATCCGTGAAGGCGGTCGTACAGTGGGTGCAGGTGTAGTAGCTAAAATCATTGCTTAATAGCGATAGAGATTAGTGTGAAAAGGAAGCTTCGGCTTCCTTTTTTGTTTAAGTCAATTATTTGCTGTGATTTGTGGTTTGCGTTTGCTGTGTATCCTTGCTTACAAAGTCGAATAAGAATACAATCTATGGCCGATTTTTGACCCTGAGCTTATGCTATTTGCGTTTCTAAGGGTATTCGGAAATGCAGAGTATAAAAAAGCGTATTGAAACTGGGTCTTATGTCCCTAATTATTGTGCTCAAGCTCAGGCCGTATTGAGTAACGGAATAACCGATGACAACAAATACTGAAAACCAGAACAATTCTCTGGATATCGTGAAGTGGGGCGTAGTGATTGTATTGCTAGCCGCTGCTGTTATTGGCAATCAAATGTTTAGCGAAGCGAGTGCTGTCATACGTGCACTTGGTGTTATCGTTGCATTCGCTATTGCTGGTTTTATTGCTCTACAGACAGAAAAGGGTAAAAAAGCTTTTGCTTTTGCTCGCGAGTCGCAAATTGAAGTGCGTAAGGTTGTATGGCCAACGCGTCAAGAAGCGCTTAACACCACTTTTATTGTCCTTGCTGCAACAGGTATCTTAGCTCTGGTTCTGTGGGGGATGGATGCTGTGTTAATGCGAATTGTCAATTTTATCACTGGCGTATAGGCACCTCGAATGACTGAAGCTAAAGAAGCTAAAAAAAGATGGTATGTAGTGCAGGCATTCTCAGGCTATGAAGGCCGAGTTTGTAAGTCACTGATTGAATACATTAAGATGCACGGCATGGAGCAGTACTTCGGTGA
This sequence comes from Shewanella sp. W3-18-1, assembly GCF_000015185.1. NCBI lineage: Bacteria > Pseudomonadati > Pseudomonadota > Gammaproteobacteria > Alteromonadales > Shewanellaceae > Shewanella > Shewanella sp. W3-18-1. The sequence continues at coordinate 174,030 of NC_008750.1, forward strand.
AGTATTAGTTCCGACTGAAGAAGTTATCGAAATGCGTGCAGGTCAGCGTCGTAAGAGTGAGCGTAAGTTTTTCCCTGGTTATGTGTTAGTCCAGATGGAAATGAACGATGACAGCTGGCATTTAGTCAAAAGCATCCCGCGTGTTTTAGGCTTTATTGGCGGAACCTCTGATCGTCCTGCCCCAATTTCAGATAAAGAAGCCGATGCTATTTTGCGTCGCTTGCAAGAAACCACGGCTTCACCAACTCACCGTGTTATTTTCGAACCGGGCGAAGTGGTGCGTGTCTGTGACGGTCCATTCGCTGACTTTAACGGTACCGTTGAAGAAGTGGACTACGACAAGAGCCGCGTAAAAGTGTCAGTAATGATCTTTGGTCGTTCTACACCAGTGGAGCTCGATTTTAGTCAGGTTGAAAAAGGCTGATTAAATAAACTACAAAATCCGTTTGGCAACGGGTGCGGATTTCTATATAATCCGCACCCGTTGTTTTCGGGGGAGCATGTCAGCATGTCGCTGATGCGCGTTTGAACCCAAACTGAGGAAATGTCAGATGGCAAAGAAGATTGATGCTTATATTAAGCTACAAGTAAAATCAGGTTCTGCGAACCCTTCACCACCAGTTGGTCCAGCTCTGGGTCAAAAAGGTGTGAACATCATGGAATTCTGTAAAGCGTTTAACGCCCGTACAGAAAAAATGGAAAAAGGCATGCCTATTCCTGTCGTGATCACTGTTTACAGTGACCGTTCATTCACTTTTGAAACTAAGACTCCGCCAGCGTCTTTCTTACTGAAGACTGCTGCAGGCCTGAAATCAGGTTCTCCACGTCCTAATACTCAGAAAGTTGGAACTATCGCTCGCGCTAAGATTCAGGAAATTGCTGAAACTAAAGCTGCCGATATGACTGGTGCTGACATTGAAGCGATGACTCGCTCAATCGAAGGTACTGCGCGTTCAATGGGTTTGGTTGTAGAGGATTAATATAATGGCAAAACTAACTAAACGCATGCGCGTAATTCGCGAGAAAGTTGACGGTACTAAATTATACGAAATCAACGATGCTGTTGCTCTGTTAAAAGAATTAGCAACTGCAAAGTTTGTTGAAAGTGTAGACGTAGCAGTTAACTTGGGTATTGACCCACGTAAATCTGACCAAAACGTTCGTGGTGCAACTGTGTTACCACACGGTACTGGTCGTGACGTTCGCGTTGCAGTATTTACACAAGGTGCAAATGCTGAAGCCGCTAAAGCTGCTGGTGCTGAGCTTGTTGGTATGGATGATCTGGCTGAGCAAATCAAAGCTGGTGAAATGAACTTTGACGTTGTTATCGCATCTCCAGATGCAATGCGCGTTGTTGGTATGTTAGGTCAAATCTTAGGCCCACGTGGTTTAATGCCTAACCCTAAAACAGGTACAGTAACACCAAACGTTGCTGAAGCTGTTAAGAATGCCAAGGCTGGTCAAGTTCGTTATCGTAACGACAAGAACGGTATTATCCACACTACTATCGGTAAAGTGGATTTCACACCAGTTCAGTTGAAAGAAAACTTGGAAGCGTTAATCTCTGCACTGAAAAAGGCTAAGCCTGCAGTTGCTAAAGGTGTATACGTGAAGAAAGTAAGCATCTCCACCACTATGGGTGCAGGTGTTGCTGTCGACCAAGCGACTCTCGATACAGCTAACTAATTTTACAAGGTGAGCGCATTAGTCTATAATGCGCGCACTTTGTGGGTTGAAGCCTATTTTTAGCACTTTTTTGTGTTGAAGATAAGGCTTCCGTCCAAGACCGCAGGTGTTTACTTTAAACCGTTTACTTAATTTCCTGCGTAGACGGTGTCAGGCCCCAGCTAAATTTTTTACTGGATAATCTGCACCGTAAGTCACTAAATACATAAGTATTTAGTATGGTAAATACTAGGAAATATCCTAGGTAGAATCCAGGAGTAAAGCCAATGGCATTAAGACTCGAAGACAAAAAAGCGATTGTTGCTGAAGTCAACGAAGCTGCCAAAGGTGCGCTATCTGCAGTTGCCGCTGATTCTCGCGGTGTAACTGTAGGTGCTATGACCGGTCTGCGTAAAAAAGCGCGCGAAGCTGGTGTTTATGTACGTGTAGTACGTAACACACTAGCTCGTCGTGCTGTTGAAGGTACAGCTTTTGAGTGCCTAGCAGAAACGTTCACTGGCCCAACTTTGATTGCTTTTTCTTTAGAGCACCCAGGTGCTGCAGCTCGTCTGTTAAAAGACTTTGCTAAAGAGCAAGCTAACTTCGAAGTTAAAGGCGCAGCCTTTGAAGGGAATTTCATCCCTGCAGCGGAAATTGATCGTTTGGCGAAACTGCCAACATACGAAGAAGCACTAGCACAGTTAATGATGACTATGAAAGAAGCATCTGCTGGCAAGTTCGTTCGTACACTGGCCGCCCTGCGCGATCAAAAACAAGAAGCCGCTTAATTTCAAGCTGGCTGCTTAATAGAATTGAATTCAGAACAATAGGAAACATTTGTTATGTCTATCACTAAAGACCAAATCTTAGAAGCCTTTGCAGCTATGTCTGTAATGGAAGTTGTTGAACTGATCGAAGCAATGGAAGAGAAGTTCGGCGTTTCTGCCGCTGCTGCTGTTGTTTCTGGTGGTGGCGAAGCTGCTGCTGCTGTTGAAGAGCAAACAGAATTCAACGTAATTCTGACTGCACACGGCGACAACAAAGTTGCAGTAATTAAAGCCATCCGTGGCGCAACTGGTTTAGGCCTGAAAGAAGCTAAAGCAATGTCTGAAGCTGCTCCAGTAGCAGTTAAAGAAGGCGTTTCTAAAGAAGAAGCTGAAGCTCTGAAGAAAGAACTAGTTGAAGCTGGTGCTTCAGTAGAAATCAAGTAAGCTATTTTAGCTTACTCACCCAAGCCAATTGGGTGGAGGCTGGCGGTTTTTTAACCGTCGGCCTTTTTTGCGCTATATGCGCCGGCGATTTTTTTTCACCGTTTATCGCCAGATTTTGCAGTCCCTAGCAGAGATTACTGGTTAGGTTCTTGCCATCAACGGTGATGGGCAAACGTGCTGAATGTAATAACTTAAGTTATTGATTCAGTCTTGGTCACATCTCGTAAGCAGAGGAAACCCATGGTTTACTCCTATTCTGAAAAGAAGCGTATTCGCAAAGACTTTGGTAAGCGTCCACAGGTGTTGGATATTCCTTACCTTTTGTCTATTCAGTTAGACTCTTTTAAGAAGTTCACCGATCAAGATCCTACCGGTGAGCGCGGTCTTGAAGCCGCCTTCCGTAGCGTTTTTCCCATCAAGAGCTTTTCTGGTAATTCAGAACTGCAATACGTCAGCTATAAGCTTGGCGAGCCTGTTTTTGATGTGAAAGAGTGTCAGATCCGCGGTGTTACGTATTCAGCACCACTACGCGTTAAATTACGCATGGTGTTGTATGACCGTGAAGCAGCGGCAGGCACTGTAAAAGATATTAAAGAGCAAGAAGTCTACATGGGCGATATCCCATTGATGACGGATAACGGTACCTTTGTTATCAACGGTACTGAGCGTGTAATCGTATCTCAATTACACCGTAGCCCTGGCGTGTTCTTCGATCATGACCGTGGTAAAACCCACTCATCGGGTAAGGTGCTGTATAACGCACGTATTATTCCTTACCGTGGTTCATGGCTTGACTTTGAATTCGATCCTAAAGATGCACTTTTCGTACGTATTGACCGTCGCCGTAAATTACCAGCGACCATCATTCTGCGTGCATTAGAATACTCTACTCAAGAGATCCTCGACCTGTTCTTCGAACGTGTTGAGTTCAAGATCAAGAAAGATACGTTAGTCATGGCGTTAGTTCCTGAGCGTCTGCGTGGCGAAACTGCCAGCTATGACATCAAGGATGCTGAAGGTTCTGTGCTGGTTGAAGCGGGCCGTCGTATTACTGCGCGCCATATTCGCCAGTTAGAAAAGACTAATACCACTGAACTCGAAGTGCCAGTTGAATATATCGTGGGCAAATATGCTGCTCAAGATTATATCGATCCGGACACGGGTGAAGTTTTAGTATCTGCAAACAGTGAAATCAGCTTAGAAGACTTAGCGAAATTATCACTGGCTGGCATTAAAGATATCAGCACGTTGTATATCAACGAGCTAGATCATGGTGCTTATATTTCAGATACGCTGCGTATCGATTCAACCACTAACCGCTTAGAAGCGCTGGTTGAAATCTATCGTATGATGCGTCCTGGCGAGCCACCAACCAAAGATGCGGCAGAAGCACTATTCCAGAACTTGTTCTTCAGTGAAGAACGCTATGACCTGTCTAAAGTCGGTCGTATGAAGTTCAACCGTCGTCTGAGCATCCCCGATGACGAAGGTAGCGGTGTATTGTCTAAAGAAGACATCGTCGCGGTAATGAAGAACATCATTCATATCCGTAACGGTTTCGACGAAGTCGATGACATCGATCACTTAGGTAACCGTCGTATTCGTAGCGTCGGTGAAATGGCTGAAAACCAATTCCGTGTTGGTTTAGTCCGTGTTGAGCGCGCTGTGCGTGAACGTCTATCTTTAGGCGATCTGAACGAGCTGATGCCACAAGACTTAATCAACGCTAAGCCAATTTCTGCTGCAGTGAAAGAGTTCTTCGGTTCTTCACAGCTGTCACAATTCATGGACCAAAACAACCCGCTGTCAGAAGTCACGCATAAGCGTCGTATTTCTGCTCTTGGCCCTGGTGGTTTGACTCGTGAACGTGCAGGCTTTGAAGTCCGTGACGTACATCCAACGCATTATGGTCGTTTATGTCCAATTGAGACCCCTGAAGGTCCAAACATTGGTCTAATCAACTCATTAGCAAGTTTTGCCCGTACTAACTCATACGGCTTCTTAGAAACGCCATACCGCAAGGTGATTGATGGCGTGATTACTGACGAAGTGGAATACTTGTCAGCGATTGAAGAAGGTCGTTATGTCATTGCACAGGCAAACATCGAAGTTGATGCAAATGGCCGCATGGTTGAAGAGCAGATCGCCTGTCGTCATAAAGGTGAATCTACCTTTATGCGCGCATCTGATATTCAATACATGGACGTATCGCCACAACAGATTATTTCTGTTGCTGCATCACTGATCCCGTTCTTAGAACACGACGACGCTAACCGTGCATTGATGGGTGCGAACATGCAACGTCAAGCCGTACCCACACTGCGCTCTGAAAAGCCATTAGTCGGTACTGGTATTGAACGTACGCTAGCTGTTGATTCTGGTGTTGTAGTTGTTGCTAAGCGTGGTGGTTATATCGACTACGTTGATGCGAGCCGTATCGTTGTTAAAGTCAATGAAGATGAGCTACGTCCAGGCGAAGCGGGTATCGACATTTATAACCTGACTAAATACACCCGGTCTAACCAAAATACTTGTATCAACCAGCGCCCTTGTTGTGCCGTTGGTGAGCCAGTCGTTCGTGGTGACGTGTTAGCAGACGGTCCGTCTACTGACTTAGGTGACTTAGCTCTTGGCCAGAACATGCGCATCGCGTTCATGCCTTGGAACGGTTACAACTTCGAAGACTCGATCTTAATTTCTGAGCGCGTAGCACAGGAAGACCGTTTCACCACTATCCACATCCAAGAGCTGTCTTGTATTGCTCGTGATACCAAACTGGGTAGCGAAGAAATCACCGCTGATATTCCAAACGTAGGTGAATCTGCTCTGTCGAAACTCGACGAATCAGGTATCGTTTATATTGGTGCAGAAGTGAAGGGTGGCGATATTCTGGTCGGTAAAGTGACGCCAAAAGGCGAAACTCAGCTAACACCAGAAGAGAAGTTACTCCGTGCTATCTTCGGTGAGAAAGCGTCTGATGTGAAAGACAGCTCACTGCGTGTACCTAACTCTGTTAAGGGCACTATCATCGACGTTCAGGTATTTACCCGTGACGGCGTTGAAAAAGATAAACGTGCAGTTGAAATCGAAGAGATGCACATCGCTCAAGCACGTAAAGACTTAAGCGAAGAGTTCAAGATCCTTGAAGAAGGTGTATTGAGCCGTGCTCGTAACCTATTGTTAGGTGCAGGTTTCACAGAAACACAAATCGCAGCGATGCCACGTAAGGATGTATTGGTTCAAGTTATTGACGATGAAGCAAAACAAACTGAACTTGAGCAATTAGCTGAGCAGCATGAAGAGCTGAAAGCAGACTTCGATAAGAAGTTTGAAATTAAACGTCGCAAGATCACCCAAGGTGATGACTTGGCGCCAGGCGTACTGAAGATCGTTAAGGTTTACTTAGCGGTTAAGCGTACTATCCAACCTGGTGACAAGATGGCGGGTCGTCATGGTAACAAAGGTGTTATCTCTAAGATTTGCCCAATCGAAGACATGCCATATGACGAACAAGGTAATCCAGTAGACATCGTATTGAACCCACTAGGTGTTCCGTCACGGATGAACATTGGTCAGGTACTTGAAGTCCATATGGGCGCCGCCGCTAAAGGTATTGGTAACAAGATCACTGCAATGCTTGAAGAACAGCGCGAGCTGGCTGAAGTACGCGGTTACATCAAACAAGTGTATGAGTTAGGTGACGAAGTGCAGCAGCGCGTCGATATCGATTCATTCACCGATGATGAAGTGATGCGTCTTGCCCAAAACTTGAAGGGTGGTATCCCGATTGCGACTCCTGCATTCGACGGTGCTAAAGAGAAAGAGATCAAGCAGATGCTTGAGCTTGCAGGCTTGCCAACCTCTGGTCAGCTGAAGTTGTATGATGGTCGTACCGGTAACGAATTTGAGCGTCAAGTAACCGTTGGTTACATGTACATGCTCAAACTGAACCACTTAGTTGATGACAAGATGCACGCCCGTTCTACCGGTTCGTACAGCTTAGTGACTCAACAACCACTGGGCGGTAAAGCTCAGTTCGGTGGTCAGCGTTTCGGTGAGATGGAAGTGTGGGCACTAGAAGCATACGGTGCCGCTTATACGCTTCAAGAAATGCTCACTGTGAAATCGGATGACGTTAACGGTCGTACTCAGATGTATAAGAACATCGTCGACGGTAACCATCAGATGCAACCTGGCATGCCAGAGTCCTTCAACGTGTTACTGAAGGAGATCCGTTCACTCGGTATTAATATCGAGTTGGATCAGGAATAAGCGTCGCCCAAAGGCAACGTTTGGCAACAGAATGGTACTCCGCAGTCGCGGAGTACCCGGTTTAACTCCTTCAGGAGAGAAACGTGAAAGACTTATTAAAGTTTCTGAAACAGCAAAGCAAGACTGAAGAATTTAACGGCATCAAAATTGGTCTGGCATCGCCTGATCTGATCCGTTCTTGGTCTTTTGGTGAAGTTAAGAAGCCAGAAACCATCAACTACCGTACCTTCAAGCCTGAGCGTGAAGGTCTGTTCTGTGCGCGTATCTTTGGCCCAGTCAAAGATTACGAATGTTTGTGCGGTAAGTACAAACGTCTGAAGCACCGTGGTGTTATTTGTGAAAAGTGTGGCGTTGAAGTCACCCAGACTAAAGTACGTCGTGAGCGTATGGGTCACATCGAACTGGCTAGCCCAGTCGCGCACATTTGGTTCTTAAAATCACTGCCGTCCCGTATCGGTTTAATGCTCGATATGACGCTGCGTGATATCGAACGCGTACTGTATTTTGAATCATTCGTCGTGATCGAGCCTGGCATGACCAGCCTTGAACGTGGTCAAATGCTGACAGAAGAAACGTATCTGGATGCGTTAGAAGAATACGGTGATGAGTTCGAAGCGAAAATGGGTGCCGAAGCTGTTCTAGAACTGCTGCGCGCTATCGATTTAGCGAAAGAAATCGAACAAATGCGTGAAGAATTACCTTCAATCAACTCTGAGACTCGTCGCAAGAAAGTGACTAAACGTCTTAAGTTGATGGAAGCCTTCTTCACTTCAGGCAACAAGCCTGAATGGATGATCTTAAAAGTACTGCCTGTGTTACCGCCTGACTTACGTCCGCTGGTACCGCTCGATGGCGGCCGCTTCGCGACTTCAGATCTTAACGACCTGTATCGCCGCGTGATCAACCGTAACAACCGTTTGAAGCGTCTGTTAGATTTAGCTGCGCCAGACATTATCGTACGCAACGAAAAGCGTATGTTACAAGAGTCTGTTGATGCGCTATTAGATAACGGTCGTCGTGGTCGTGCAATTACCGGTTCTAACAAGCGTCCTCTGAAATCTTTGGCCGATATGATCAAAGGTAAACAAGGTCGTTTCCGTCAGAACTTGTTGGGTAAACGCGTTGACTATTCTGGTCGTTCGGTCATTACCGTCGGTCCTACTTTACGTCTGCACCAATGTGGTCTTCCTAAGAAGATGGCACTGGAACTGTTCAAACCATTTATCTATGGCAAGCTGGAAGGTCGTGGCTTAGCGACTACCATCAAAGCGGCTAAGAAGATGGTTGAGCGTGAAGTGGCGGAAGTTTGGGACGTTCTGGATGAAGTGATCCGCGAACATCCAGTAATGCTTAACCGTGCACCAACACTGCACAGATTAGGTATTCAAGCGTTCGAACCTGTACTGATTGAAGGTAAAGCCATCCAGTTACACCCACTCGTTTGTGCGGCATACAACGCCGACTTCGACGGTGACCAAATGGCGGTACACGTACCGTTAACACTGGAAGCGCAGCTTGAAGCCCGTGCCCTGATGATGTCTACCAACAACATCCTGTCACCCGCGAACGGCGAGCCTGTTATCACCCCGTCTCAAGACGTGGTATTGGGTCTGTACTACACCAGCCGTGAGCGTATTAACGGCCGTGGTGAAGGTATGGCATTTATGTCTGTTGCTGAAGTTGAAAAAGCTTACGCAACTGGCGCTGCTGAACTGCATGCCCGCGTTAAAGTTCGTATCACTGAAACCATTATTGGTGATGATGGTGAGCGCACTGAACAACGCCGTATCGTTGATACGACTGTGGGTCGTGCTCTGCTGTCACTTATTCTGCCAGCAGGTTTGTCATTTGATCTGGTTAACCAGAACATGGGCAAAAAGCAGATCTCTAAACTGTTGAACACCTGTTATCGTCAACTGGGTCTGAAAGATACTGTTATCTTCGCTGACCAATTGATGTATACCGGTTTCCGTTTTGCAACCATCTCTGGTGCCTCTGTCGGTATCGATGACATGGTTATTCCAGACGAGAAATACACCTTAGTTGCTGATGCAGAAGCTGAAGTTCTTGAAATTCAAGAGCAGTTCCAATCTGGTCTAGTCACAGCCGGTGAGCGTTACAACAAAGTTATCGATATCTGGGCAAGTGCCAACGAAAAAGTTTCTAAAGCTATGATGGAAAACCTGTCAACTGAGACAGTGATTAACCGTGATGGCGTTGAAGAGAAACAAGCCTCGTTTAACAGCATCTATATGATGGCTGACTCAGGCGCTCGTGGTAGTGCTGCACAGATCCGTCAGTTGGCGGGTATGCGTGGTCTGATGGCGAAACCTGACGGCTCAATCATCGAAACGCCAATTACCGCTAACTTCCGTGAAGGTCTAAACGTACTCCAGTACTTTATTTCTACTCACGGTGCGCGTAAAGGTCTTGCCGATACTGCATTGAAAACAGCGAACTCGGGTTACCTGACTCGTCGTCTTGTAGACGTTGCACAAGATTTAGTGGTTATCGAAGACGATTGTGGTACTCACGAAGGTCTAACCATGAAACCGCTGATTGAAGGTGGTGATGTGGTTGAGCCGTTACGTGAACGCGTACTGGGTCGTGTGGTTGCCGTTGATGTGTTCTATCCAGGCACCGAAGATGTACTAGCACCACGTAACACGCTGCTCGATGAAGCATGGTGTGACAAGTTAGAAGAGCATTCAATCGATGAAGTGATTGTGCGTTCTGTGATTACCTGTGATACCGATTTCGGTGTCTGTGCAGCCTGTTATGGACGTGACTTGGCCCGTGGTCATATCATCAACCATGGTGAGGCCATCGGTGTTGTGGCAGCACAATCTATCGGTGAACCAGGTACACAGTTAACGATGCGTACGTTCCACATCGGTGGTGCGGCATCTCGTGCGTCTGCAGAAAACAATGTCCAAGTGAAAAACTCGGGTTCATTGAAACTGCATAATGCTAAGCATGTTACTAACAGCGACGGCAAACTGGTTATCGTTTCTCGTTCTTCTGAGCTGGCCATCATCGATGAGTTAGGTCGTGAGAAAGAGCGTTACAAAGTGCCATACGGTACTGTGCTTGAGAAATTGGAAGAAGCTGCGGTTGAAGCGGGCGATATTATCGCTAACTGGGATCCACATACTCACCCAATCATTTCTGAAGTGGCGGGTAGTATCAAGTTCGTCGATATGATTGACGGTGTCACTATGACACGTCAAACAGACGAACTAACGGGTCTATCATCAATCGTGATCCTTGACGTCGGTCAGCGTGGTACAGCGGGTAAAGAAATGCGCCCAATGATCCGTCTGCTTGGCGCTAATGGTAGCGATCTGATGATCCCTGGTACAGAAGTGCCAGCACAGTACTTCTTACCTGGTAGTGCGATTGTTAACCTTGACGACAACGCGCAAATTGCCGTAGGTGACGCTTTAGCACGTATTCCACAGGAATCGTCTAAAACACGCGACATCACCGGTGGTCTGCCACGCGTTGCTGACCTGTTCGAAGCGCGTAAGCCAAAAGAGCCTGCTATTCTGGCAGAAATCTCTGGTACCATCTCGTTTGGTAAAGAGACCAAAGGTAAGCGTCGTTTGGTCATTACACCTGCTGATGGCGGCGATCAATATGAAGAGATGATCCCTAAATGGCGTAACTTAAACGTGTTCGAAGGTGAAAAAGTCGAACGTGGTGAAGTTATCGCTGACGGTCCAGAAGCGGCACATGACATTCTGCGTCTGCGCGGTATCCACAATGTAGCAAACTACATTGTGAACGAAGTTCAAGACGTTTACCGTCTGCAAGGCGTGAAGATCAACGATAAGCATATCGAAGTCATCATCCGTCAAATGCTACGTAAGTGCTTGATCACTTCTGCGGGTGACACAGAGTTCTTAGAAGGTGAGCAAGTTGAAGTGTCTCGCGTTAAGATCGCAAACCGCGAACTTATCGCACAGGGTAAAGTACCTGCGACCTTCGAACGTGAACTGCTAGGTATTACTAAAGCGTCTCTGGCAACAGAATCGTTTATCTCTGCAGCGTCGTTCCAAGAAACTACGCGCGTACTGACTGAAGCCGCCGTAGGTGGTAAGAGTGATCAACTACGTGGTCTGAAAGAAAACGTTATCGTTGGTCGTTTGATCCCAGCCGGTACAGGTTATGCTTATCACAAGACCCGCAATGATGCTCGCGCTAAGAAAGACGAGCCAGTTGTTGTGAATAAAGTCACTGCTAGTGAAGCTGAACAGAACCTCGCTGATCTCTTAAACATGGCCGGTAGCCAAGATTAAGTAATCAGTTTGTAACAAAAAGGCGCCAATGGCGCCTTTTTTATTGTAAAATGCCGCAAAAGTTGGCTATTTCTTGACAGTCAGGCATTACCTTTCTAAAATTCCGCGTCCCACTATTGTGGGATATAGATTTTTCACACCTTATCGTTGAGTTTGATTCAACTGACTCGGAGCTATACATGGCAACTGTAAACCAGTTGGTACGTAAGCCACGCGCGCCAAAAGTCGACAAGACTAACGTGCCTGCGTTGAATGCGTGCCCACAAAAGCGTGGTGTTTGTACACGTGTGTACACTACTACCCCTAAAAAACCTAACTCTGCACTACGTAAAGTAGCTCGTGTGCGTCTAACTAACGGTTTCGAAGTAACTTCGTACATCGGCGGTGAAGGCCACAACCTGCAGGAACACAGCGTGATCTTAATCCGTGGTGGTCGTGTTAAAGACTTACCAGGTGTTCGCTATCACACTGTTCGTGGCGCACTAGACTGTGCTGGCGTGAGCTCACGTCGCCAAGGTCGTTCTAAGTACGGTGCAAAACGTCCTAAGTCTTAACGTATCCGTTAAGTAAGGCCAAGCTAGTTTATTTTGAGAATTCCAGTTTTGGAAATCCCTGAAGCATACGGAGAATTGTTATGCCAAGACGTCGCGTTGTAGGACAACGTAAAATCCTACCAGATCCAAAGTTTCACAGTGAGTTGTTGGCTAAGTTCATCAACGTCATTATGCAGGACGGCAAAAAGTCGACTGCAGAAAAAATTATCTACAAGGCATTAGATGTTGTCGCTGAAAAGAAAAGCGAAAACCATTTAGTGATCCTTGAAGCAGCCCTGGACAATGTTCGCCCATCAGTCGAAGTTAAATCTCGTCGCGTTGGTGGTTCTACGTACCAGGTACCATGTGAAGTTCGTCCAGTGCGTCGTAACGCACTGGCGATGCGCTGGTTAGTTGAAGCTGCTCGTAAGCGTGGTGAAAAATCTATGGCTTTACGTCTAGCAGGTGAAATGCTAGATGCGTCTGAAAACAAAGGTACTGCTGTTAAGAAGCGTGAAGACGTGCATCGCATGGCTGAAGCTAACAAAGCCTTTGCTCATTACCGCTGGTAATTTGATGGTGTGGGCTCAGGCCCACACCATTGTTGTTGATATTGCCAAGGCAATTGTCTTGGTGGAGAGGGTATAATCGTGGCTCGTATAACCCCAATTGAGCGTTATCGTAATATCGGTATTTGTGCTCATGTGGACGCAGGTAAAACCACCACAACAGAACGTGTTCTGTTCTATACCGGTTTGTCTCATAAAATCGGTGAGGTGCATGACGGCGCCGCGACCACAGACTGGATGGTTCAAGAGCAAGAGCGTGGTATCACTATCACCTCTGCTGCGGTAACCACATTCTGGCGTGGTATGGATGCTCAATTCACTGAACACCGCATCAATATCATCGATACCCCAGGTCACGTTGACTTCACTATTGAAGTTGAGCGTTCTTTGCGCGTTCTTGACGGCGCTGTTGTGGTTTTTTGTGGTTCTTCAGGTGTTGAACCCCAATCTGAAACCGTGTGGCGTCAAGCTGACAAATACCGTGTTCCACGCTTAGTATTCGTCAATAAAATGGATCGCGCAGGTGCGGACTTTGAACGTGTAGTGAAGCAAATCAGAACTCGCCTTGGAGCGACTTGTGTGCCTATTCAATTGAATATTGGCTCAGAAGAAAACTTTAGAGGCGTGATCGACTTAATTAAGATGAAAGCCATTAACTGGAATGAAGAAGACCAGGGTATGACTTTTACTCATGAGGAGATCCCTGCAGAATTAGCGGCTAAAGCGGCTGAAATGCATGAGTATCTGGTTGAAGTAGCGGCTGAATCCTCTGATGAACTGATGGATAAGTACCTTGAAGAAGGCACGCTATCAGAAGAAGAGATTAAGAAAGCACTGCGTCAGCGTACTATAAATAATGAAATCGTTTTAGCGACTTGTGGTTCTGCATTTAAGAACAAAGGCGTTCAAGCGGTACTTGATGCGGTCGTGGAATTTTTGCCAGCGCCTATTGATGTGCCTCCAATTAAGGGCATTGATGAGAATGAGCAAGAAGTTGAGCGCCCATCAGATGACAATGCGCCTTTTGCTGCATTGGCATTTAAAATTGCTACAGATCCATTCGTAGGGACGTTAACTTTTATCCGTGTGTACTCCGGCGTACTTGAGTCAGGCTCAGGCGTTTACAATTCTGTTAAACAGAAGCGGGAACGTATAGGTCGTATCGTGCAAATGCATGCCAATGATCGAACAGAGCTGAAAGAGGTTCGTGCCGGTGATATTGCCGCGGCGATAGGGTTAAAAGAAGTCACTACGGGTGATACGCTTTGTGATAACGATCATAGAGTGATCTTGGAACGTATGGAGTTCCCTGAGCCAGTAATTACCATTGCCGTTGAGCCCAAGTCTAAAGCAGACCAAGATAAAATGGGGATTGCGCTGCAAAAACTTGCAGCTGAAGATCCATCATTCAGGGTTGAAACAGACGAAGAATCATCACAAACACTTATTTCCGGTATGGGTGAGTTACACTTAGACATCATTGTAGACCGTATGCGTCGCGAGTTTGGTGTCGAATGTAACGTCGGTAAGCCACAAGTGGCCTACCGTGAAACTATCCGAGGATCAGTTGAAGCTGAAGGTAAATTTGTACGCCAATCAGGTGGTCGTGGACAATTCGGTCACGTTTGGTTAAAACTAGAGCCTAATGAAGAAGGTGCTGGTTACGAATTTATCAATGCTATTGTGGGAGGTGTAGTTCCTCGTGAATTTATACCTGCGGTTGATAAAGGTATCCAAGAACAGATGAAGAATGGCGTTCTCGCTGGCTTCCCTGTGTTGGACGTGAAGGTCACTCTGTTCGACGGTTCATATCATGATGTGGACTCGAATGAAATGGCGTTCAAAATTGCGGGTTCTATGGGCTTCAAAAAGGGTGCGCTTGAAGCGAATCCTGTGCTGCTCGAACCTTGCATGAAAGTAGAAGTAACTACTCCTGAGAACTACATGGGCGACGTAGTTGGTGATTTAAATCGTCGTCGTGGTTTGATTGAAGGTATGGATGATGGCTTTGGTGGCATCAAAATAGTCCATGCTGTGGTGCCTCTTTCTGAAATGTTTGGTTATGCAACTGATTTGCGCTCTGCAACTCAGGGGCGTGCTTCGTACTCCATGGAGTTCTTGAAGTACTCTGATGCACCGCAAAACATTGCGAAAGCGATTATTGAATCTCGTAGCTAATTTCCAGTTACGACATAAATGTTATTATGGTCCAGCTTTGACTGGACTATTCTGAAAAGAAAGGAATATATCGTGGCAAAAGCTAAATTTGAACGTATTAAGCCTCACGTAAACGTGGGCACCATTGGTCACGTTGACCATGGTAAAACCACTCTGACTGCAGCTATCTCTCACGTACTGGCTAAGACCTACGGTGGCGAAGCTAAAGACTTCTCTCAAATCGATAACGCTCCAGAAGAGCGTGAGCGCGGTATTACCATCAATACCTCTCACATCGAATATGACACGCCATCACGCCACTACGCCCACGTAGACTGCCCAGGCCACGCTGACTATGTTAAAAACATGATCACTGGTGCTGCACAGATGGACGGCGCGATTCTGGTAGTCGCTTCAACAGACGGTCCAATGCCACAGACTCGTGAGCACATCCTGCTTTCTCGTCAGGTTGGCGTACCATTCATCATCGTATTCATGAACAAATGTGACATGGTAGATGACGAAGAGCTGTTAGAGCTAGTTGAGATGGAAGTGCGTGAACTGTTATCAGAATACGATTTCCCAGGTGATGACTTACCGGTAATCCAAGGTTCAGCTCTGAAAGCGCTAGAAGGCGAGCCAGAGTGGGAAGCAAAAATCCTTGAATTAGCAGCGGCGCTGGATTCTTACATTCCAGAACCACAACGTGACATCGATAAGCCGTTCCTACTGCCAATCGAAGACGTATTCTCAATTTCAGGCCGTGGTACAGTAGTAACAGGTCGTGTTGAGCGTGGTATTGTACGCGTAGGCGACGAAGTTGAAATCGTTGGTGTACGTGCGACAACTAAGACAACGTGTACTGGTGTAGAAATGTTCCGTAAACTGCTTGACGAAGGTCGTGCAGGTGAGAACTGTGGTATTTTGTTACGTGGTACTAAGCGTGATGACGTAGAACGTGGTCAAGTATTAGCGAAGCCAGGTTCAATCAACCCACACACCACTTTTGAATCAGAAGTTTACGTACTGTCAAAAGAAGAAGGTGGCCGTCACACGCCATTCTTCAAAGGCTACCGTCCACAGTTCTACTTCCGTACAACTGACGTAACCGGTACTATCGAACTGCCAGAAGGCGTAGAGATGGTAATGCCAGGCGACAACATCAAGATGGTAGTGACACTGATTTGCCCAATCGCGATGGACGAGGGTTTACGCTTCGCAATCCGTGAAGGCGGTCGTACAGTGGGTGCAGGTGTAGTAGCTAAAATCATTGCTTAATAGCGATAGAGATTAGTGTGAAAAGGAAGCTTCGGCTTCCTTTTTTGTTTAAGGGCTAGTTTTCTCCATAAATTTGTGTAAAATGCTCGCCACTCTGACGTTAAATAGTTTTTTGATGACTATTTACACAGTGGGCTTGATATCTCGATTTAGATGAGTATAATTGCCCCCTCGTTGACCTAGGTCTACGAATTAAATGATTAGTCAATTAAGTTAATCATTATCATAGCGGCTCCGATTGGGAGTCGAACGGTTAAATCATCTCGCTCTGCTTTTCTATTTAGAAGAAGCTAGAGGGTGATTTTTTATATGTCCATTTTAGGAGCTCTGGTCAATGCAGAACCAAAGAATCCGTATCCGCTTAAAGGGATTTGATCATCGCTTAATTGATCAATCTACAGCGGAAATCGTTGAAACTGCTAAGCGTACAGGCGCTCAAGTACGTGGTCCAATTCCACTACCTACGCGTAAAGAGCGTTATACCATTTTGATCTCTCCGCACGTTAATAAAGATGCTCGTGACCAGTATGAATTACGTACACACAAGCGCCTGGTTGACATCGTAGAGCCAACTGAAAAGACTGTAGACGCTCTAATGCGTTTAGATCTTGCGGCTGGTGTCGACGTACAGATTAGCTTGGGTTAATTGAGATCCTTAGAAGAGGTTTGAGAGATGGCTATCGGTCTTATTGGTCGTAAAGTTGGTATGACTCGCATCTTTACTGAAGATGGTGTTTCAATACCTGTTACAGTAATTGAAGTTGCTGGCAACCGTGTTACTCAAGTGAAAACTTTAGAAACTGACGGCTACCGCGCGCTTCAAGTTACTACTGGTACCAAAAAAGCCAATCGCATTACTAAACCAGAAGCAGGTCACTTTGCCAAGAGCGGTGTTGAAGCCGGTCGTGGATTGTGGGAAGTGCGTCTGGAAGACGGTGAAGGCGAGGGCATTGAAGTTGGTGCTGAGCTAAATGTTGATATTTTCGCTGATGTAGCGAAAGTTGATGTTACTGGTCAATCAAAAGGTAAAGGTTTCCAAGGCGGCGTTAAGCGTTGGAACTTCCGTACTCAAGATATGACTCACGGTAACTCTTTGTCGCACCGCTCGAATGGTTCTATTGGTCAGAACCAAACGCCTGGTCGCGTATTCAAAGGCAAGAAAATGTCAGGCCATATGGGTGCCGAGCGTGTTACTACTCAAAATCTAGTTGTAGTTCGTGTAGATGTTGAGCGTAACCTGCTACTAGTCCGTGGCGCTGTTCCTGGCGCTACCAATGGCGACTTGATTATCAAGCCTGCCGTTAAAGCTTAAGGTCTGAGGAGATAGTAATGGAATTGGTATTGAAAGACGCGCAAAGCGCTCTTGAAGTTTCCGAAACTACCTTCGGCCGTGACTTTAACGAGGCACTGGTTCATCAGGTAGTTGTAGCATACGCTGCAAACGCGCGTCAGGGCACTCGTGCTCAAAAGACTCGTGCGGAAGTAACTGGCTCAGGCAAAAAGCCTTGGCGCCAAAAAGGAACTGGCCGTGCTCGTGCTGGTTCTGTTAAAGGCCCAATCTGGCGTGGCGGTGGCGTAACATTCGCTGCTAAAACCCAAGATCATAGCCAAAAAGTTAACAAAAAGATGTACCGCGGCGCGCTGAAAAGCATTCTGTCTGAATTGGTACGTCAAGAGCGTTTAGTTGTTGTTGAATCTTTCGGTGTTGAAGCTCCTAAAACTAAAGAGCTGAAAGCGAAATTAAAAGCAATGAACTTAGAAGACGTTCTAATTGTGACTGCAGAAGTTGATGAGAATTTATTCTTAGCAGCTCGTAACCTGTACAAGGTTGACGTTCGTGACGTAGCGGGTCTAGACCCTGTAAGTCTGATCGCGTTCAACACTGTGCTTGTGACTGCTGACGCAGTGAAGCAAATCGAGGAGATGCTAGCATGATGATCCGCGAAGAACGTTTGCTAAAAGTTATTCTCGCTCCACATATCTCTGAAAAGAGCACTGTGAACGCTGAGAAGCACAACACTGTTGTTTTCCGCGTAGCTATCGACGCAACTAAAGCTGAAATTAAAGCTGCTGTTGCCAAGCTATTTGAAGTTGAAGTTGATTCTGTTCGCACTTTAGTGAGCAAAGGCAAAACTAAACGCACTGGTGGCCGTACTGGTCGTCGTAGCGATTGGAAAAAAGCCTATGTAACTCTTGCTGCTGGTGCTGACATCGATTTCGTCGGCGGCGCTGAGTAAGCAAAGGAGAATTATCATGGCAGTTATTAAGTGTAAGCCAACCTCTCCAGGTCGTCGCCACGTAGTTAAAGTGGTGAACACTGACCTGCATAAGGGTAAACCCTTTGCTGGCCTGTTGGCGAAAAAATCTAAAAGTGGTGGCCGTAACAATACTGGCCGTATCACTGTCCGTCACGTAGGTGGTGGTCATAAGCAGCATTATCGTCTAATCGACTTCAAACGCGATAAAGACGGTATCCCTGCAAAGATTGAGCGTCTGGAATACGATCCAAACCGCACAGCTAACATCGCGTTAGTATTGTATGCGGATGGTGAGCGTCGTTACATCCTTGCTGCTAAAGGTATGCAAGCTGGCGATAAGATCCAGTCTGGTGTTGAAGCCGAAATTAAAACCGGTAACGCAATGCCACTGCGCAACATCCCAGTAGGTTCTGTAGTACACGCAGTAGAAATGAAGCCTGGTAAAGGTGCTCAGATCGCTCGTTCTGCAGGTGCTTATGTACAAGTTGTTGCTCGTGATGGTGCATATGCCACTCTACGTCTTCGCTCTGGCGAAATGCGTAAAGTGCCAGTTGATTGCCGCGCGACATTTGGTGAAGTTGGTAATGCTGAACACATGCTACGCCAGTTAGGTAAAGCAGGTGCTAAGCGCTGGAGAGGCATACGTCCTACAGTGCGTGGTGTTGCAATGAACCCAGTAGACCATCCACACGGTGGTGGTGAAGGCCGTACTTCTGGTGGTCGTCACCCAGTGACTCCATGGGGTGTGCCAACTAAGGGTTATAAAACTCGTAGTAACAAGCGCACTGACAAGTACATCGTACGTCGTCGTAATAAATAGTAAGAGGATTCGCCATGCCACGTTCTCTCAAGAAAGGTCCCTTCATTGACCTGCACTTGCTGAAGAAGGTAGAGAAAGCGATGGAAGCCGGTGACAAAAAGCCTATTAAGACTTGGTCACGTCGCTCTATGATCATTCCAAATATGATTGGTTTGACCATCGCTGTCCATAATGGTCGTCAGCACGTTCCTGTGTTCGTAACTGACGAAATGATCGGCCACAAACTTGGTGAATTTTCACCAACTCGCACTTATCGCGGCCATGCTGCAGATAAGAAAGCGAAGAAGCGCTAATACGGGAGGAATAAGATGGAAGTTTTAGCTAAACATCGTTTTGCCCGTACGTCTGCGCAGAAGGCCCGTCTGGTTGCCGATCAAATTCGTGGTTTGCCTGTTGCTAAGGCCCTCGAAATATTGACTTTCAGCCCGAAGAAAGCCGCCGTACTGGTTAAAAAAGTACTTGACTCAGCTATCGCAAACGCCGAACACAACGAAGGTGCGGATATTGATGAGCTAAAAGTAGGAGCCGTCTTTGTAGACGAGGGTCCAACTATGAAGCGTATCATGCCACGTGCTAAAGGCCGCGCTGATCGTATCATGAAGCGTACCAGCCACATTACTGTGGTTGTATCAGATCGCTAGGAGAGAGCAATGGGACAGAAAGTACATCCTAATGGTATCCGTCTGGGTATCACCAAGCCTTGGATCTCTACCTGGTACGCAGATAAGTCAGATTATGCAAATAATCTGAACAGCGACTGGGAAGTGCGTAAGTTTCTTGTAGAGAAGTTACAAGCTGCGTCAGTATCTAAGATTGTTATCGAACGTCCAGCGAAAAGCATCCGCGTTACGATTCACACTGCCCGTCCAGGCGTTGTGATTGGTAAGAAAGGTGAAGACGTTGAAGTATTGCGTGCCGCAGTGTCAAAGCTGGCTGGTACTCCTGCTCAAATTAACATCGCTGAGATCCGTAAACCTGAGCTAGATGCCAAGTTAGTTGCTGATTCAATTGCACAGCAATTAGAGCGTCGCGTAATGTTCCGTCGTGCTATGAAGCGCGCAGTACAAAACGCAATGCGTATTGGTGCTCAAGGTATCAAAGTTCAAGTTAGTGGCCGTTTAGGCGGAGCTGAGATTGCGCGTGATGAGTGGTATCGTGAAGGTCGCGTACCTTTACATACTTTGCGTGCTGATATCGACTATTCAACATCTGAAAGTCACACTCAATACGGTGTGATTGGCGTTAAAGTTTGGATCTTCAAAGGTGAAGTTCTAGATGGAATGCTGCCACAGATTGAAGAGCCGAAGCAGCAGCAACCTAAGCGCAAGCCTCGTGGTAAATAGGAGAGCCGGCAATGCTGCAACCTAAACGTATGAAGTTTCGCAAGATGTTCAAAGGCCGCAACCGCGGTCTAGCGAACGGTACCGAAGTTAGCTTTGGTACATTTGGTCTGAAAGCAGTCGGCCGTGGCCGTTTAACTGCACGTCAGATCGAATCTGCACGTCGTGCCATGACACGTCACATTAAGCGTCAGGGACAAATTTGGATTCGAGTTTTCCCGGACAAGCCGATTACCTCTAAGCCTCTTGAAGTGCGTATGGGTAAAGGTAAAGGTAACGTTGAATACTGGGTATGTCAGATTCAACCTGGTAAGGTTCTTTATGAGATGAATGGTGTTTCTGAAGTGATCGCTCGTGAAGCGTTTGCTTTAGCTGCTGCCAAGCTTCCAATTAAGACTACCTTCGTAACTAAGACGGTGATGTAATGAAAGCGAGCGAACTGAGAGAAAAAAGCGTTGAAGAACTGAACGCTGAACTACTTGGTCTGCTGCGTGAGCAGTTCAACCTGCGTATGCAACACGCCACTGGTCAGTTGACTCAGACTCATCAACTGAAATTAGTGCGCCGTAATATTGCGCGCGTTAAGACCATTATTACTTCTAAGGCGGGTGCATAATGTCTGATAAAATCCGTACTTTGCAGGGTCGTGTAACTAGCAACAAAATGGACAAGTCCATTACTGTTGCTATCGAACGCCAAGTGAAACACCCAATTTATGGGAAATACATTAAGCGTACGACTAAGATCCATGCACATGACGAAACTAATCAGTGCAATGAAGGCGATTTAGTAGCGATTCGCGAATGTCGTCCTTTGTCTAAGACTAAATCTTGGACCCTGGTTGAAGTAGTATCAAAGGCCTAAGTTAATTAGGTATTTAGGTAAACGGCTCCAGAATGTGGGGCCGTTTGTTTTTTAATACTATACATTCCACTTTTATGGTGGTATATTTGCGCGCCATTTTTGACTAAATTCATAGCAAAAATTGGCGTTTATAGTCCCATAGTGGGAATTGTGTAGTAACGATAGCGGAGCACTTAAAATGATCCAAATGCAATCGACTCTTGACGTCGCATGTAACAGCGGCGCACGCAGAGTTCAGTGTATTAAGGTCTTGGGTGGCTCTCATCGTCGTTATGCCGGTATCGGCGACATTATCAAAGTTTCTGTAAAAGAAGCGATTCCTCGCGCTAAAGCGAAGAAAGGTGATGTGTATAACGCGGTGGTAGTCCGTACTAAGAAAGGCGTACGTCGTCCAGACGGTTCTGTCATTCGCTTCGATCGGAATGCAGCGGTTCTTTTGAACAACAACCTGCAGCCGATTGGTACTCGTATCTTTGGACCAGTGACACGTGAATTGCGTAATGAACAATTCATGAAAATTGTCTCGCTGGCACCAGAAGTACTGTAAGGAGCTTCATAATGGCAGCTAAAATACGTCGTGAAGACGAAGTGATTGTATTAGCAGGTAAAGACAAGGGTAAACGTGCAAAAGTTTCTCAAGTCCTTCCTACTGGTAAATTGATTCTTGAAGGCATCAATCTTGTCAAAAAACACCAAAAGCCAAACCCACAATTGGGTGTAGCTGGCGGTATTGTTGAGAAAGAAGCGCCAATACAAGCATCAAATGTAGCGATTTTCAACTCTGCCACTGGCAAAGCTGATCGCGTTGGTTTCCGCTTTGAAGACGGCAAAAAAGTGCGTTTCTTCAAATCGAACAGTGAACTCGTTAAGTAATTGGAGTAAACGATGGCGAAACTGCATGATAAATACCAAGAGACTGTTGTCGCTGAACTTGCTAAAAAGTTCGGTTATACCAGTGTCATGCAAGTCCCTCGGATTGAGAAAATCACCCTGAATATGGGTGTTGGCGAAGCTGTTGCAGATAAAAAAGTTATGGAGCACGCGCTCCGTGATATGACTGCGATCGCTGGTCAAAAGCCAGTTGTAACTGTTGCTCGTAAATCAGTTGCTGGTTTTAAAATCCGTGAAGGCTACCCTATTGGCTGTAAAGTGACCCTACGCGGTGAGCGTATGTGGGAATTCTTAGAGCGTTTAGTCGATATCGCAATCCCACGTATTCGTGACTTCCGTGGCTTAAGCGCTAAAGCGTTTGACGGCCGTGGTAACTACGCAATGGGCGTGCGTGAGCAGATCATTTTCCCAGAGATCGATTACGATAAAATCGATAAAATTCGCGGTATGGATATTGTTATCACTACCTCTGCGAAGACTGATGAAGAAGGTCGTGCTTTGTTAGACGCTTTTAACTTCCCATTCAAGAAATAAGGGTAGCGTAATGGCAAAAACATCAATGAAAGCACGTGAAGTTAAACGTGCACAGCTCGTAGCTAAGTATGCTGAAAAGCGTGCCGCTCTGAAAGCTATTATTGTCAGCCCAGCTTCTTCTGATGAAGATCGTTGGGATGCAGTATTAAAGCTGCAAGCTTTACCACGTGATTCCAGCGCCTCGCGTAAACGCAATCGCTGTAATCAAACTGGTCGCCCACATGGTTTCCTACGTAAATTCGGCTTAAGCCGTATTAAGTTACGTGAAGCAACCATGCGTGGTGAAGTTCCTGGCCTACGTAAGGCTAGCTGGTAAGCACTTGTCACGGAGTAAGCTAATATGAGCATGCAAGATCCTATTGCGGATATGTTAACCCGTATTCGTAACGGCCAAGCTGCTAACAAAGTATCTGTGAAGATGCCTTCTGCTAAGTTGAAAGTCGCTATTGCGAAACTGCTTAAAGAAGAAGGCTACATCGCTGATTACGCCGTAGCAGATGAAGCCAAGCCTGAACTGGAAATTACGTTAAAGTATTTCCAAGGCCAACCAGTCGTTGAGACTATCCAGCGCGTAAGTCGTCCTGGTCTTCGTATTTACAAAGGTAAAAACGAACTTCCAAAGGTGATGGGCGGACTGGGTGTCGCAATTGTGTCCACTTCTAAAGGCTTGATGACTGATCGTGCCGCCCGCCTTGCTGGCATGGGTGGCGAGGTTATCTGCTACGTAGCATAAGGAGCTAGGAATGTCTCGTGTAGCAAAAGCACCAGTATCTATTCCAGCTGGCGTAGAGGTGACCTTAAACGAACAGACCCTGACCGTCAAAGGCGCGAAAGGTAGTCTGACTCGAGTGATCAACAATGCGGTCAATGTTGTTATTGAAGATGGCGTAGTTAAGTTTCTTCCTGTTGAAGGCGTTGTTAACGCTTGGGCACAGGCTGGTACTACTCGTGCATTAGTAAACAACATGGTTGTTGGTGTATCTCAAGGTTTTGAGCGTAAACTGAAGTTAGTTGGTGTTGGTTACCGTGCGAAACTCGTCGGAGCTGATATTGACCTGACTCTAGGTTTCTCTCATCCGTTAGTACACAAACTGCCCGCAGGCGTTACTGCAGAGTGCCCTAGCCAAACTGATATCGTCCTTCGTGGCGTTGATAAACAGTTAATTGGTCAAGTCGCTGCTGAGATTCGCGGATACCGTCCACCAGAGCCGTATAAAGGCAAAGGTGTTCGCTATGACGACGAAGAAGTACGCCGTAAAGAGGCTAAGAAGAAGTAGGTAACGCGATATGGATAAGAAAACATCTCGCTTACGTCGCGCTATTCGCGCTCGTAAGAAGATCCAAGAGCTGGGCGTGAACCGTCTGGTTGTACATCGTACACCGCGTCACATTTATGCTCAGGTGATCAATCCTGAAGCTCAGGTGGTGGCAGCTGCTTCAACCGTGGAAAAAGCGGTTAAAGAGCAACTGAAGAGTACCGGTAACGTAGACGCGGCGAAAGCAGTAGGTAAATTTGTTGCTGAGCGCGCGATCGAAAAAGGCGTAACTTCTGTTGCGTTCGATCGTTCTGGTTTCAAGTATCACGGTCGTGTAGCTGCTCTAGCAGATGCTGCTCGTGAAGCTGGCCTCCAGTTCTAAGGGGTTATAAAAATGGCTAAATTAGAAGCTCAGCAAAAAGACGATCTGCAAGAAAAATTGATTGCAGTTAATCGTGTTTCTAAAGTAGTTAAGGGCGGTCGTATCTTTAGCTTCACAGCACTAACAGTAGTGGGTGATGGTAACGGTAAGATCGGCTATGGCTATGGTAAAGCGCGCGAAGTTCCAGCAGCAATTCAAAAAGCTATGGAAAAAGCCCGTCGTAACATGGTGACCGTGGAGTTGAACGCAGGTACTCTGCATCACCCAGTTAAAGGTCGTCATACTGGTTCACGTGTATACATGCAACCAGCATCACAGGGTACCGGTATTATTGCCGGTGGCGCAATGCGTGCCGTATTGGAAGTAGCAGGCGTTCATAACGTTCTGTCAAAAGCATACGGTTCTACTAACCCGATCAACATCGTTCGCGCGACTGTCGATGCATTGGTGCACATGAAGTCACCATCGCAAATCGCAGCTAAGCGTGGCCTGAATGTTGACGAAATTCGGGGGTAATGCACCATGGCAACTAAAACTGTAAAAGTTACTCAGACTAAGAGCGGTATCGGTCGTTTACCGAAGCACCGTGCAACCTTAACAGGTTTAGGTCTGCGTCGCATTGGTCACACTGTTGAATTAGAAGATACTCCTTCTGTTCGCGGTATGATCAACAAGGTCTACTACATGGTTAAGGTGGAGGATTAATAGATGCGTTTAAATACTCTATCTCCAGCTGCAGGCTCTAAGCATGCACCAAAGCGCGTAGGCCGTGGTATGGGTTCAGGCTTAGGTAAAACTGCGGGTCGTGGTCATAAAGGCCAAAAATCTCGTTCTGGTGGCGGTGTACGTCCTGGATTCGAGGGTGGTCAAATGCCACTGAAGATCCGTTTACCTAAATTTGGTTTTACCTCGCGTCGCGCTATGGTAACAGCTGAAGTTCGTGTACTCGAACTGGCAAAAGTTAACGGTGATGTTATCGACTTAAACGCTCTGAAAGATGCGAACGTTATTACTCGCAACATCCAGTTTGCGAAAATTGTTCTTTCAGGTACCATTGAGCGCCCAGTGACTGTTAAAGGTCTAAAGGTAACCAAAGGTGCACGTGCAGCAATTGAAGCTGCTGGCGGTAAGATCGAGGAATAATACGTCGATGGCAAAACCAGGACTTGATTTAAAAAGCGCGAAAGGCGGATTTTCAGAACTGAAAGCTCGCCTCCTGTTCGTGATTGGTGCGATTATCGTCTTTAGGGCCGGTTCGTTTGTGCCAATTCCTGGTATTGACGCAGCTGTATTAGCAGAGCTGTTTGCTCAGCAAAGCGGGACCATCCTAAGCATGTTTAACATGTTTTCGGGTGGTGCCCTTGAGCGTGCTTCTATCTTTGCATTAGGTATTATGCCGTACATTTCGGCATCTATCATTATGCAGTTATTGACAGTCGTACATCCTGCACTCGCTGAATTGAAAAAAGAAGGCGAATCAGGACGTAAGAAAATCAGTCAATATACAAGATGGGGTACCTTAGTGCTGGGTACATTCCAGTCGGTCGGTATTGCAACTGGGTTACCGAATTTAGTGCCTGGCCTTGTGGTCAACATTGGTTTTGGATTCTACTTTGTTGCGGTTGTGAGCTTAGTGACGGGAACGATGTTCCTAATGTGGCTAGGTGAGCAAATTACCGAACGTGGTATAGGTAACGGTATCTCGATTCTTATTTTCGCAGGTATTGTTGCTGGATTACCTTCCGCTATCGGCCAAACGGCTGAGCAGGCGCGTCAAGGTGACTTGAATGTGTTAGTATTGTTGTTGCTTGCGGTCATTGTATTTGCCGTGACTTATTTTGTCGTATTTGTGGAGCGTGGTCAGCGTCGTATCGTTGTTAACTACGCTAAGCGTCAGCAGGGCCGTAAGGTGTTCGCTGCGCAAAGTACACATTTACCACTAAAGATAAACATGGCGGGTGTGATCCCCCCAATTTTTGCGTCAAGCATCATTTTGTTTCCTGGAACACTGGCTCAGTGGTTCGGTCAAAATGAGTCTATGTCATGGTTAAGTGATTTTTCACTGGCTGTGTCACCTGGACAACCGCTTTACTCATTATTGTATGCAGCAGCAATTATTTTCTTCTGTTTCTTCTATACTGCGTTGGTGTTTAACCCACGTGAAACTGCAGATAACTTGAAGAAGAGTGGTGCATTCATCCCTGGGATCCGTCCTGGAGAACAGACTTCGCGTTACATTGATAAAGTAATGACCCGTTTGACATTGGCAGGCGCGTTATACATAACCTTTATCTGCTTAATTCCGGAGTTCATGTTAATTGCGTGGAAAGTACAGTTCTATTTTGGCGGTACTTCACTACTAATTATGGTAGTCGTGATCATGGACTTCATGGCTCAGGTTCAGACCCATATGATGTCTCATCAGTATGAGTCTGTGATGAAGAAAGCTAACCTAGTAAACAAAGCGAATTTAGATCGTTTTGGTCGCTAATTAGCTTTACGGAGTGATGAAATGAAAGTTCGAGCTTCCGTGAAGAAGATCTGCCGTAATTGCAAGATCGTCAAGCGTAGTGGCGTTGTACGCGTTATCTGTGTTGAACCAAAACACAAACAGCGTCAAGGCTAATAAAGAAATTTGTTCAGCCCAATCTTGGGCTGAACAAAATATTGTTTGCAAATCTGTCAACTGTCGAGTATCCTTTCGGGCTTTTCGCAGTTGGCCTTTAACTTAAGGAGTGCATAGTGGCCCGTATCGCTGGCATTAACATTCCTGATCAAAAGCATACAGTCATTGCATTGACTGCAATTTTCGGCATCGGTCGTACTCGTGCAAGAGCAATCTGCGCGGCTACAGCAATCGCTGAAACAGCTAAGATCAAGGAATTGAGCGAAGCTCAAATAGATACACTACGCGAAGAAGTTGCCAAATACTTAGTAGAAGGTGACTTACGTCGTGAGATTTCAATGAACATCAAGCGTCTTATGGATCTTGGTTGTTATCGTGGTCTCCGCCATCGTCGTAGCCTGCCTCTCCGTGGGCAACGTACTAAGACCAATGCGCGTACGCGTAAAGGTCCACGTAAACCAATTAGAAAGTAACGGGAAGGTAAAGCAATGGCTAAAGTTCCGTCACGTTCTCCGCGTAAGCGCGTACGTAAACAGGTTGCAGATGGCATGGCTCATATCCATGCTTCTTTCAACAACACTATTGTCACCATTACAGATCGTCAAGGTAATGCGTTGTCATGGGCTACTTCAGGTGGTTCAGGTTTCCGTGGTTCACGTAAATCTACTCCATTTGCTGCACAGGTAGCTGCTGAGCGTGCAGGTGCTGCTGCTCAAGACTACGGTTTAAAAAACCTTGAAGTGTTTGTGAAGGGTCCAGGTCCAGGTCGTGAGTCAGCCATTCGTGCGCTGAACGCTGTTGGTTATAAAATTACCAACATTACCGATGTGACGCCGATCCCTCATAATGGTTGTCGTCCTCCTAAAAAGCGTCGTGTATAACGCCGTTTCATTAGGATTGTTGGAGAAAGATCATGGCAAGATACTTGGGTCCCAAGCTCAAGCTCAGCCGCCGAGAAGGTACAGACCTTTTCTTAAAAAGCGGTGTGAGAGCAATCGATTCAAAGTGTAAACTGGAAACTGCACCTGGACAACATGGCGCTCGTAAGCCACGTCTGTCTGAGTATGGTACTCAGTTACGCGAAAAACAAAAAGTTCGTCGTATTTACGGTGTGTTAGAAAAACAATTCCGTAACTATTACAAAGATGCTGCACGTCTGAAAGGCAACACTGGTGAAAACCTGTTGCAACTTTTAGAAACCCGTTTAGATAACGTTGTTTATCGTATGGGCTTCGGTGCTACTCGTGCAGAATCACGTCAGCTAGTAAGCCATAAATCAGTTATGGTTAACGGTCGTGTTGTTAACATTCCGTCATTCAAAGTGTCTGCGAATGATGTTGTGAGCATCCGCGAGAAGTCACGCACTCAAGCTCGTATTAAAGCGGCTTTAGAAGTGGCAGCTCAACGCGAGAAGCCTACATGGGTTGAAGTCGACAGCGCGAAAATGGAAGGTGCTTTCAAGCGCGTTCCAGAACGTAGCGATTTGTCTGCGGAAATTAACGAACAGCTGATCGTCGAGCTTTACTCTAAGTAAAGCTAACAAACAAGAGAGGACACAATGCAGGGTTCTGTTACAGAATTTCTTAAACCGCGTCTCGTTGATATCGAGCAGGTTAACTCAACACGTGCCAAGGTTACATTGGAACCACTTGAGCGTGGTTTCGGCCACACTTTAGGTAACGCGTTGCGTCGCATCCTATTGTCGTCTATGCCCGGCTGCGCGGTTACCGAAGTCGAGATTGACGGTGTACTGCACGAATACAGCAGTAAGGAAGGCGTACAAGAAGATATCCTTGAGATCTTGTTAAACCTGAAAGGGTTAGCAGTGACTATCGAGGGTAAAGACGAGGCTATGCTTACGTTGAGCAAGTCCGGCGCAGGCCCTGTCATCGCAGCAGATATCACGCATGATGGTGATGTCACTATCGTGAATCCTGATCATGTTATCTGTCATTTGACGGGTAACAATGATATCAGCATGCGTATTCGCGTTGAGCGTGGTCGTGGTTATGTGCCAGCATCTGCTCGTGCACAGACCGAAGACGATGATCGCCCAATCGGCCGTTTGCTGGTTGATGCTTCTTTCTCGCCAGTTGCACGTATTGCCTACAATGTAGAAGCAGCTCGTGTTGAACAGCGTACTGACTTGGATAAACTTGTTATCGATATGACCACTAATGGTACTATCGATCCTGAGGAAGCTATCCGTCGTTCCGCAACTATTTTAGCTGAACAGCTAGATGCGTTTGTTGAGCTGCGTGACGTGACTGAGCCAGAATTGAAAGAAGAGAAGCCGGAGTTCGATCCGATTCTGTTGCGTCCTGTCGACGATTTAGAGCTAACTGTACGTTCGGCTAACTGCTTGAAAGCCGAAGCGATTCATTACATCGGAGATCTGGTACAGCGTACTGAAGTTGAGCTGCTGAAGACCCCTAACTTAGGTAAGAAATCTCTTACAGAAATTAAGGACGTTTTGGCTTCTCGCGGACTGTCGTTAGGTATGCGTTTGGAAAACTGGCCTCCAGCCAGTTTAGCAGACGACCTATAAGTCTCAGGTTTGTACAGATTTAGGTTATAAGGATTAGGTCATGCGCCATCGTAAGAGTGGTCGTCAACTTAACCGCAACAGCAGCCACCGCCAAGCTATGTTCCGTAACATGGCAAGCTCACTGGTTCGTCATGAGATCATCAAGACAACCGTAGCTAAAGCGAAAGAACTGCGTCGCGTAGTTGAGCCTCTGATAACACTTGCTAAGAGTGACAGCGTTGCAAATCGTCGTTTAGCGTTTGCACGTACTCGCGACGCTGAAGTCGTAGGTAAGTTATTTACTGAGTTGGGTCCACGTTACCAGGAACGTCCTGGTGGCTATACCCGTATCCTTAAGTGCGGTTTACGTGCTGGTGATAAAGCCCCTATGGCTTACATCGAGCTAGTTGGTCGCCCAGAAGCTGCTCAAGCTGTTGATGTTGAAGCTGCTGAGTAATTAAGGTTACATAATTAAAAAACCGGGCAATTGCCCGGTTTTTTTATGTCAATTATTTACAACTCCTCTGCCCAAGTGGGTTGTTTCTCAATTTATTGAGGTAGTGTAATTTCCCATTTTGCGAGCCCTTGCCGACTGAACACAAACTTACCAAGGCCATCTATAACAGGGAAGATATATGCGGGTTTTTCGCTTGTAAGGATCCTTGCCGCCATAGCTGCTGCGATCTTGCAGTGGTTATAACCTCAAGCACGTAGCCTCAAATGTCCCCCCTTCAGCCGAGATACTGAAGTCACAAAAGCCGAAATTAGGTACAGGTGTATTATTGGCTATCCATTTTATGAGTTGATTCGCTTCACTGACTGATTTTCATCATCTTTCACTGCCTGATCAAGTGCGACGACTATGGCGTTATACCTGATAGTACATGTTGTTGCCAATCTTTTAGGCGTGCAAGTTGAAGACAGTGACTTCCACATCTCCCAGTATACGTGATAGCTGGTTACTGATGTAGTCTGCGGTAATGCTAGATGTTTCACCTTGGTCAAAAATGACTAATATTCATCTTTGCACGGTCTTAGGCAACAAACCTTGGATAAGTAGGAGTGAGCATCTGAGTAAGGGTAATAAAAAAGCCTCGCGAAGAGGCTTTATTGGTGGTTTATATTACTACTTAGTATCAGGTGCTTTTTGTTGGCTGTAGTCGAGCTTTTCATGTTTTTGCCCCATAGCTTCTGCTACTTCTGGTGGCATATAATTTTCATCATGCTTCGCTAATACTTCAGTTGCTTCAAGTTTACCTTCTGCTGTTAATACTCCTTGAGCAACAATACCTTGTCCTTCACGAAATAAATCTGGTAATAGGTCATCATAGGTGACTAAAATTTCACCGCCTAAAGAATCATGTACAGCGAACTGTACATGTAGACTATCTGGATCGCGCACCATAGAGCCAACGGTTACCATCCCACCTACACGGATACGTTGTCCAACATCAGGTTTGACCCCTGTGTCGGTCTTTCCATTCACGATTTCTGACGGTGTATAAAATAAATTTAAATTTGAGTTGAGCGCATACAGTAGAAGCGATGCAATGGCAGCAACACCACCAATTAATGCTACCGCTAATGTCAGTCTTTTTTTGCGTCTTGGGTTCACGATTTGGTACTCCTAGTTTCTTTGAGGCGCTCTTCACGATTCATCTTTTTAGCGATTTCAATCAGAACCTTACGCTTTTGGCGTGCGCTTGTTATGATGAGTACCGATAGGCAGAAGAACGTCACTCCGTAGGAAAGCCATACATAGAATGCATAGCCGCCCATATTAAAAAAATCACTGATAGAATCGAATTGCATTATTTGACCTCCTCAGCCTTAGCAAGTTCACGCACCCAAGGGCGCATTCCGTTTCTTGCTAAAATTTCAGCTTTGAATCTGACGATAGTAATCGCGCCTATCATAAGGCCGAAACCTAAAATATTGATTAAAAGTGGATACAACATCTCTGCTGGCATCGTTGATTTTTCAGTAATGCGAATAGTTGATGGCTGATGTAATGAGCTCCACCATTCAACTGAGTATTTGATAATAGGGATATTAATGACACCCACGATCGCTAAGATCCCTGCAGCACGAGCCGCAAGCACTTTATCTTCGAATGAGGCATATAATGAGATTACGCCTAAATATAAGAAGAGCAGTACAAGCTCTGAGGTTAGACGAGCATCCCATACCCACCAAGTTCCCCACATAGGCTTACCCCATGCAGCTCCTGTGAACAGTGCAATAAAAGTAATCACCGCACCAATAGGTGCAATAGATGCTGCGGCCCAATCAGCGAGCTTGACTTGCCATACCAGACCAATAAATGCTGCAGTTGCCATGCCCATGTAGGCTGCCATTGACATTGATGCTGCAGGTACATGGATAAAGATGATGCGATAACTATCACCCTGTTGATAATCTGTCGGGGCGAAGATTAATCCCCAAATAGTCCCTACTGCAATAAACAGACAAGCCAAGATTGCAAACCATGGGAATAATGTTCCTGATAATTTATATGCGCGTTCAGGATCCGCATAAGGGTGTAACCATTTCCACATTTTAGTTAGTACTCACTCGCAGAGATGCACCGATTGCAAAGGGTGCTAAGGTTAACGAACCGATCAACATAGCGCCTATTATAGCGAGCTGACCATCATAGGGTAAATTCATTCCCGCCGCATCGATTGCACTCGTTGCGAAGATGAGAACTGGGATATACAGGGGTAAAATCAGTAGGCTGAGCAAAACGCCGCCTTTGCGTAATCCGACGGTTAGAGCTACGCCAATCGCACCTAATAGTGATAAAACAGGTGTGCCCAGCGTTAAGGTTGCAATCAGTGCACCATAGCTATTGGTATCTAAATTTAGCAATACCGCGAGTAGCGGTGCAATGATAATTAATGGAACGCCAGTCAATATCCAATGTGCCAATACTTTTGCTAATACAAGAATTGATAATGGCTGTGGACTCAGCAGCATTTGCTCTAAGCTACCATCGCTAAAATCTGCTTTAAAAAGTCGTTCAAGCGATAGCATGGAGGCTAATAATGCTGCAACCCAAATAATACCGGGAGCAACGCGTGCTAGCATTTGCGGCTCTGGACCAATACCAAGGGGGAATAGAGTGACAACCATAATAAAAAATAACAATGGGTTAAAAATATCACCGCGGTGACGTACGGCAATTTTTAGATCCCGCTGTAACAAGGTAAAAAATGCCTGAGTAAAGCTGATGCCTCTTTTCATTATGCTTGACCTTATATGAAGCGATAATCTAGACGAATTTTACGAAGCCTATCATCTGTGATAATGCTCATATCTTGGTGAGTGGTAAGAATAACGCATCCACCATTATCTGCATGCTCAATAAACAGTTGCTCAAGTTCTTCAACACCTTTTTTATCAATAGCGGTAAAAGGTTCGTCAAGGATCCAAATTTTACAGTTGCTATGCCAAAGTCTTGCCAGTGCAGTTCTACGATGCTGACCTGCAGATAAATGGCCAGCCAGCGCTTCTTCAAATCCAGTTAAATTAACTTTGGCTAAGATAGAGGCTGTGTCGAATTCATCATAACCACTGATTCTTAAATTGAAATTAAGGTTCTCTTCGGCTGTTAATTCACATTTAACGCCTGCAAGGTGGCCTAAATACAGTAGGTCTTCGTTGTACTCGTCACGGCAACGATTGATATCTTCACTAAGATAAAAGGTTTGTCCTGCATAGGGACGCGAAAGCCCCGCTAAAATACGCAATAAGCTCGTTTTGCCTGCGCCGTTAGGGCCTTCAATTTGGACGATATCACCAGCATTAATATTAAAACTTAACTCATCAAACAGGATACGTTCTTCGCGGATACATGTCAGCTTGCTCGCTGATACCAGTGTGTTTACTGAAGTTATATTTGTCACTGAACCCTCTATCTCAAGCCGGAAGGAAACACAAGTGATTCTAACACAAACATTATTGCGGGGTTTACACTTGCTTTACTCTAGATGTCAGCAATTTGATGTGGTTCCAATAACCGCAATATTTATCGAACTTTTTTACGACTTGCTAATATATTAACGAATTTGTCACGCTTGTCGCTTTACAACGGTTACGCTGAGATTCTAATCACAAAAAGATGAGATTTATTGAAGTTTGTAGTAATCTTAGCCCGCTATAATGAGTCTGCCTCCACCAAGGGCAGCGTCGAGCTTTGTACGTATTTGCATTAGGAACATTGAACATGAAAAAACTGTTAGCAATGACTGCAGTCGCTGCTTTGACTATGTCAGTCAACGTTTCAGCTCAAGAAGCTGAGGCTATTTATAATAAGGCATGTACCGTATGCCATAGCATGGGTGTTGCCGGTGCTCCTAAAACTCACAATACTGCTGAATGGGAACCACGCTTAGCTAAAGGTATTGATACGCTGTTACACAGTGTTAAAACCGGTCTGAATGCTATGCCGCCAGGTGGCATGTGTACTGATTGTACTGATGATGATTACAAAGCTGCTATCCAATTTATGTCTACAGCTAAGTAATTACTCAGGTATAAAAAAACCGGTGCAAGCCGGTTTTTTTATACCAAAAATAAACGATAGGTTATTGTACTTGGGTATCAAGTACGAGGTTTGCTGTTTCACCTACAATAACTTTGCTGATCTTACCTTGAATATCACCAGCTTGAGGTTTGATATTGCCATGCTTGGAAAGTACGGCGATCACTTCAACGCTAGTCGCCTGACTTAATTTTGCATCTCCTCCCATGCCAGTGCTGTCATCTAACGTTACAGTAACGGGTAAGGCGCTTGCGCTCACTTTTGTTGCTGCTAAGGGGACTTTTGGACCCTCAGTTGCACGTGCAAACACAAAAATAGTGTCTTCTGGACTCGCCTTAGCTGCAAGTTCCGGAGAGATTGAAATCGCTATACTGACTGATTTTTTTCCCACTGCAGCTTGTTTATGCACGTCATCATCAGGCATACCTGTGGTTTCTGCTTGCATGCGTAGGTTTGCAGTTTCAATTGCATTCATTAACGCTGCGCGATCCACATCAGTACGGTCGCTATCAAGAATGGTTTGCCATGAGGTAATTGCTTTTTTGTAGTCAGCGAGAAAGAAAGAATTCATTCCAACGAGTAGCAGTGTTGAAGGATCTTGTGGATCCATCGCTAAGGATTCATCAATGATCGCTTGGATTTGTGGCGTCATCTGCTGTCCAGCTTTGTAGTACATAGCTGTCGCTTTTGGACCTAATAACTCCGCATGTTTACCGACTAATTCCATGACTTTATCGAAAGCGGCAATTGCCTTATCGAATTGATTTGCAGAAATATATGCATGGCCTAGGCTAAACCAAGCTTGGCTATTTTCAGGTTCTGCTTGTACTTGTGCTTCAATTGCCTGAATACGTTGCCCCATGATTTGGGCTGTATCCATTCCAGCATGTGGATTAGCGGGTTGGGCTGTTCCAATATTTTCGAAAGCACCTAGGTGCTGATACAGGTAACCTGAAATAGCAAGTAAACCCACTGACATTATTGATGGCCAGAGTATGGTTTTGGGTTTAATTTGATTAACCAGTGAATCATCTCCTGCCTGTTTGATATCTTGCAGTAAGCTGATTTCTAATTCTTTTTTAAGAGCATCAAATTCTGTTTGATCGAGCAGTTCTTCGCTCAGTTCTTTTTCTAGTGTTGCAAGACGTTCATTGAATAACTCGAGGTTCGTTTGTTTACGAACGCCAGCTTCTTCAGTACGTAACAACTTTTGTTGTCTGAAATGCGGGATCCAAATCAACGTTAGGCTGACTAACACAACAAGCGCAATAAAAATCCAAAATGTTGTCATTGTTTCTATATTCACTTTAGTTTGCATAAAAGCGGTGTTACCGCCGGCTTGGAAGCAAGATTATACGTAAAGATTATTCATTGAACAGTAATATAAGGCATTCATTGCACTGAAAGCTTATAGTTGGGCACTGGTTCACAAATTGATTCTTATTGTAAATTTTGTATGAAACTTAAGTGCCTTTTATCTGTCACATGCAGAACTATCGTTCTATGCGGCGGTTTTCTCAATATTTGAGTAATGAGACAAGTCACCCAGTTTTGTATGAAATAGGCAGACAGGAACAATAGCAAATACTAAAATGAACCAAATCTTGTACGTTTGTGTGAATAACATGTTGTGCGTTGATGTAGAGTCGTTCTAGATCAACATATTATTAGAGACTGAGGAAAACCCATGATCCCAGAACTTGGACACTTTTCGTTGATAATCGGAGTGGCTTTTGCCTTTCTGCTCGTCAGCGTTCCCCTTATTGGTGTTGCCCGTAAAGATCAATATCTTGTGAGGTATGCTTGGCCGTTAGCTTACGGAATGTTCTTTTTTATCAGTTTATCCGTTGTTTCACTTGGTTATAGCTTTGCTGTTGATGATTTCTCCGTCGCTTATGTGGCTCATCACTCTAACTCCCAGTTACCTATCTTCTTTAAGATTGCGGCCGTATGGGGCGGTCACGAAGGGTCGCTGCTATTTTGGGTGTTTTCATTAGCAACTTGGGCCGCTTCTGTTGCTTTATTCAGTAAAGGTTTAGAAGAAGTGTTCACCGCACGTGTACTTGCAGTTCTGGCAGTAATCGTGATTGGTTTTAGTTTGTTTATGTTGCTCACATCAAGCCCATTTGAGCGTTTATTCCCCATGCCTGCAGAAGGTCGTGACTTAAACCCAATGCTGCAGGATGTGGGCTTAATATTCCATCCACCTATGCTGTATTTGGGCTATGTTGGTTTTTCTGTAAGCTTTGCTTTTGCTATTGCGGCATTGATGAGTGGACGTCTTGATTCTGCATGGGCTCGTTGGTCTCGTCCTTGGACCTTGGCTGCATGGGTATTCCTCACGGGCGGTATTTCTTTAGGCTCTTGGTGGGCATATTACGAATTAGGCTGGGGTGGTTGGTGGTTCTGGGATCCTGTTGAGAATGCCTCTTTCATGCCTTGGTTAGTGGGTACTGCGCTTGTGCACTCTTTGATTGTGACCGAGAAACGCGGTGCCTTCCGTAACTGGACGGTATTGCTTTCCATCTTTGCTTTCTCTTTAAGCTTGCTTGGTACCTTTATTGTTCGCTCTGGCGTATTAACCTCAGTGCATTCATTTGCGGCAGATCCAAGCCGTGGTATGTTCATTCTGTTGTTACTTGGTTTAGCCATTGGTGGTTCTTTAACACTCTTTGCTTTCCGTGCCAGCGAAATGAGTAGCCCAGCACGTTTCGAGTTGAAGTCTAAAGAAACTATGCTGCTGATTTGTAACGTTCTGTTGACTGTTGCTACAGGTACTGTGTTATTAGGCACTTTATACCCACTGCTGATTGATGCACTTGGTATGGGTAAAATTTCTGTAGGGCCTCCATATTTCAATGCTGTATTTGTGCCTATCGTTTTAGTGTTGTTTGCTTTTATGGGTGTAGGTCCAATTATTCGCTGGAAAAAATCGAAGGCTGGCGAGCTTAGACGCCAACTACTGATCCCAGCTCTAATTTCTGTCGCGATAGGGATAGTGACACCATTTATAGTTGATGGTGCATTTAACGCGTGGGTTGCATTTGGTATTGCAGCGGCGGTATGGATCATACTTGCTACGGCAAGAGCCGCTTATAATATTGTTAAACCTAAAGAAGGTGATATTAGTGTTGCTCGTATGGGGCGCAGTCAATTTGGGATGATCTTGGCCCACTTCGGCATTGCCGTCTCTGTTATTGGTGCCACTATGGTATCTAACTATTCAGTTGAGAAAAGTGTCCGTATGGGACCAGGGGTTAGTCAAGAGTTAGCTGGTTATACCTTTAAGTATTTAGAGACAAAAAATGTCGTTGGCCCAAATTACACAGCTCAGCAGGGGCAAATTGAAATCTATAAAGATGACAAATTGTTAACACTGCTAAAGCCTGATCGCCGTCAATACAATGTACGAACCATGGATATGACCGAAGCTGGTATTGATTGGGGTCTGTTCCGTGATTTGTATGTGACTATGGGTGACCCTATCAGTGCAACAGAGTTTGCGGTACGTTTGAACTATAAACCCTTTGTCCGTTGGTTGTGGTTTGGATCGATTTTTATGATGATTGGTGGTTTCTTCGCTGCATCAGATAAGCGTTATCGCTCAAAAGTGGCGGCGATTGTTAAGCCACAAGTAGATAAAGCTAAACTGGCAACCGCTCAATAGTTGAGGAATATATGAAGAAGTTAGTTCTATTTATCCCTCTGGTGCTATTTCTTGCCATGGGAGTATTTTTATATAAAGGGTTGTTTTTGAATCCTCAAAAATTGGATTCAGCACTAGAAGGAAAGCCTATTCCGGCTTTCCAGCTAGAACGTCTAGAAACACCTGATGAGCTGATTACCAATGAACAGTTAAAAGGGAAAGTAGCATTACTCAACGTATGGGCGACTTGGTGCCCATCTTGTAAATATGAACACCCTTTTTTAAATATGTTATCGCGGAAAAATATTCTACCCATATACGGTATCAACTATCGGGATGAGCGTGCGCCTGCAATCGCTGAGCTGAGACGCCAAGGTGACCCATATACATTGAATATCTTTGATAAAGATGGACGCTTGGGTCTAGACCTTGGCGTTTATGGCGCTCCAGAAAGTTTTATTGTTGATCATAACGGTATTATTCGCTTCCGCTATGCAGGCCCTATTGATCAAAATGTCTGGAGTGAAACACTATTCCCAATGATCCAGCAATTACAGGCAGAAGCAGCAAAGGATAATGTATCGTGAAAATATTACTCAAATTAGTAAGCGGGTTAGTGCTGGTATTGAGTATGGTCACTAGTGCTATTGCTACACCTGTCGATACTTATGAATTTAAATCGCCGGATAATCAAAAGCGCGCTTTATCACTCGCTCACTCTTTGCGTTGTCCGCAGTGTCAAAACCAAAACTTAATTGATTCGAATTCTCCAGTTGCCAGTGATTTGCGGCTGGAAGTTTTTAAAATGGTCGATGAAGGTAAAGGCGATGATGAAATCATTGAGTTTATGACAAGTCGCTATGGTGAGTTTGTGCTGTATAAACCTAAAATGGAAGCCAAAACCTATATACTTTGGTTAGGGCCCATAGGTTTGTTAATCATCGGCTTAGCGATTGGTTATATTTTTATCCGCAAACAGCGCATCAGTGGCAACACACCTCAGGAGATCAGCGCTGAAGATCAACAAGCATTAGATGCCTTACTAAAGCGTAATAGCAAATGAAGCATAAATTAGCGATAGCGTTCATGCTGTCATCTATTTTATTAGGATTTACAGTTGGAGTTGTGCATGCCTATCCTGGGATGCAACAGGGAACAAATCCAGTAACATCCACAATTGATCTGATCAGTGTTTTACCTAAAGCTTTTCCGATTGAGCCTGCGCCTTTTAATGATGTCGATGGTAAATCCATCGACTTTAGCCAATATAAGGGCAAGGTTGTCATGGTTAATGTGTGGGCAACTTGGTGTCCGCCTTGTGTCAGAGAGTTACCAGCGATCGAAAGATTAGCGACTAAATTCAAAGCAGAGGATTTTG
This sequence comes from Shewanella sp. W3-18-1, assembly GCF_000015185.1. Lineage (NCBI taxonomy): Bacteria > Pseudomonadati > Pseudomonadota > Gammaproteobacteria > Alteromonadales > Shewanellaceae > Shewanella > Shewanella sp. W3-18-1. The sequence goes on from NC_008750.1 coordinate 213,084, forward strand.
CACTCTTACCTATATCGATTGATGCTGATGGTAAACAACAAGTGCAACCGTTTTTGAACACACTAGGGATGGCAGGGTTTAACTCTTATTACGATCCTGAACAAAACCTAGGACAAGTATTTCCACTTGATACTATTCCTGCCACCTTTATTCTGGATCAAAACGGTCAGCTGATTGCATTTGTGCGATCATTTGTTGATTGGGATGACGCCAAGGCTGTGACACTCATCCAAGGATTCATAGATAAAGGGCATGCCAAGCCTGATTAATCATCAATTTGCTGGAAAAAGAGTTCTATCGTTTAAAAGATCGCCATGCGATCTTTTTCTTTTAAAAAGCGCTTGCAGAAAAAGTTTCGCTCCCTATAATGCGCATCCACTGACACGGCAGACAGCGAAAGCAAGCTGACGAGTTAGGTTGAATTGAACAGCTTTTAAGCACTTAATTCAAGCGCAGCAAGAAGTTGAAAAATACTCCTTGACGCGAAACGGGAAATACGTAGAATACGCAGCCCTAGCCAACTGGAAGCGTTCGACGCTCAGTGTGGTACTCACCTTCTCTTACGAGGTTGAGTTGCTCTTTAACAAGATAAAACAAGAAATCTGTGTGGACACTCACAGGTGTTGAGTTAATCGAAACTGCTTAGCCTTAGGGTTGGCAGTCAAAGAATTAATCAATGATGAAGAGTGTTCATAGCAATATGTACAGTTTGTTTCAGTGCTTCTTTTATAAGGAGTGCGAGAAACAAATGACAGAATTCATTGAGCCGTTTGACGTAAGTCAAACAACAAAACTTTAATTGAAGAGTTTGATCATGGCTCAGATTGAACGCTGGCGGCAGGCCTAACACATGCAAGTCGAGCGGCAGCACAAGGGAGTTTACTCCTGAGGTGGCGAGCGGCGGACGGGTGAGTAATGCCTAGGGATCTGCCCAGTCGAGGGGGATAACAGTTGGAAACGACTGCTAATACCGCATACGCCCTACGGGGGAAAGGAGGGGACCTTCTGGCCTTCCGCGATTGGATGAACCTAGGTGGGATTAGCTAGTTGGTGAGGTAATGGCTCACCAAGGCGACGATCCCTAGCTGTTCTGAGAGGATGATCAGCCACACTGGGACTGAGACACGGCCCAGACTCCTACGGGAGGCAGCAGTGGGGAATATTGCACAATGGGGGAAACCCTGATGCAGCCATGCCGCGTGTGTGAAGAAGGCCTTCGGGTTGTAAAGCACTTTCAGTAGGGAGGAAAGGGTAAGGTTTAATACGCCTTATCTGTGACGTTACCTACAGAAGAAGGACCGGCTAACTCCGTGCCAGCAGCCGCGGTAATACGGAGGGTCCGAGCGTTAATCGGAATTACTGGGCGTAAAGCGTGCGCAGGCGGTTTGTTAAGCGAGATGTGAAAGCCCTGGGCTCAACCTAGGAATAGCATTTCGAACTGGCGAACTAGAGTCTTGTAGAGGGGGGTAGAATTCCAGGTGTAGCGGTGAAATGCGTAGAGATCTGGAGGAATACCGGTGGCGAAGGCGGCCCCCTGGACAAAGACTGACGCTCATGCACGAAAGCGTGGGGAGCAAACAGGATTAGATACCCTGGTAGTCCACGCCGTAAACGATGTCTACTCGGAGTTTGGTGTCTTGAACACTGGGCTCTCAAGCTAACGCATTAAGTAGACCGCCTGGGGAGTACGGCCGCAAGGTTAAAACTCAAATGAATTGACGGGGGCCCGCACAAGCGGTGGAGCATGTGGTTTAATTCGATGCAACGCGAAGAACCTTACCTACTCTTGACATCCACAGAACTTTCCAGAGATGGATTGGTGCCTTCGGGAACTGTGAGACAGGTGCTGCATGGCTGTCGTCAGCTCGTGTTGTGAAATGTTGGGTTAAGTCCCGCAACGAGCGCAACCCCTATCCTTATTTGCCAGCACGTAATGGTGGGAACTCTAGGGAGACTGCCGGTGATAAACCGGAGGAAGGTGGGGACGACGTCAAGTCATCATGGCCCTTACGAGTAGGGCTACACACGTGCTACAATGGCGAGTACAGAGGGTTGCAAAGCCGCGAGGTGGAGCTAATCTCACAAAGCTCGTCGTAGTCCGGATTGGAGTCTGCAACTCGACTCCATGAAGTCGGAATCGCTAGTAATCGTGGATCAGAATGCCACGGTGAATACGTTCCCGGGCCTTGTACACACCGCCCGTCACACCATGGGAGTGGGCTGCAAAAGAAGTGGGTAGCTTAACCTTCGGGGGGGCGCTCACCACTTTGTGGTTCATGACTGGGGTGAAGTCGTAACAAGGTAGCCCTAGGGGAACCTGGGGCTGGATCACCTCCTTACCTATACGACTAACTCGATGCTTTTGAGTGTTCACACAGATTGCTTGTTTAGCTTCTCTCACGAGAAGTCAGAGCGAAACATCCCTCTAGCAGGTCGATGTAGTTCTTTAACAATTTGGAAAGCTGATAGTATTAAACACAATGATGTCTGTCGTTGTGTTGATACGAAAAAAGTTTAATGCGAGAGCATTGAACATTGAGTTCTCAAACACTTTATTAAGTGTCTTGAATATTCAAGTCTAAGGCGCGTCCACTTCTTTGGTCAGAAGTGAGACAAGTAAAACCAAGCTGGTCGCAATACAATTCGAGATGTGTTTTTTCTTATTTCGATAAGATAAGCGCAGCCAATCGCTTGTTAGGCAAGGCCGTAAGTTGAATGACGAATGAGTGTAGCAGCGCTACATGATTGAGGAATGAGACTTACAACGCCGCATAACAAGAGGAGTGGCAAGCGAAAAGAAACCTATCTGGGTTGTATGGTTAAGCGACTAAGCGTATACGGTGGATGCCTTGGCAGTCAGAGGCGATGAAGGACGTAGTAACTTGCGAAAAGCGTTGGCGAGCTAGTAACAAGCATTTGAGCTAACGATGTCCGAATGGGGGAACCCGGCCGCATAAGCGGTCATCATGTAGTGAATACATAGCTACATGAGGCGAACGAGGGGAACTGAAACATCTAAGTACCCTTAGGAAAAGAAATCAACCGAGATTCCCCTAGTAGCGGCGAGCGAACGGGGATTAGCCCTTAAGTCTATGGGGTGTTAGTGGAATGGTCTGGAAAGTCCAGCGGCACAGGGTGATAGCCCCGTACACGAAAACTAACCGTAGATGAAAACGAGTAAGGCGGGACACGTGACATCCTGTTTGAATATGGGGGGACCATCCTCCAAGGCTAAATACTCCTGACTGACCGATAGTGAACCAGTACCGTGAGGGAAAGGCGAAAAGAACCCCTGTGAGGGGAGTGAAATAGAACCTGAAACCGTATACGTACAAGCAGTGGGAGCGGTACTTGAGACCGTGACTGCGTACCTTTTGTATAATGGGTCAGCGACTTACATTTTGTAGCGAGGTTAAGCGAATAGCGGAGCCGTAGGGAAACCGAGTGTTAACTGCGCGTTTAGTTGCAAGGTGTAGACCCGAAACCCGGTGATCTAGCCATGGGCAGGTTGAAGGTTGAGTAACATCAACTGGAGGACCGAACCGACTAATGTTGAAAAATTAGCGGATGACTTGTGGCTGGGGGTGAAAGGCCAATCAAACCGGGAGATATCTGGTTCTCCTCGAAAGCTATTTAGGTAGCGCCTCGAGCGAATACCATTGGGGGTAGAGCACTGTTAAGGCTAGGGGGTCATCCCGACTTACCAACCCTTTGCAAACTCCGAATACCAATGAGTACTACTCGGGAGACAGACGGCGGGTGCTAACGTCCGTCGTCAAAAGGGAAACAACCCAGACCGTCAGCTAAGGTCCCAAAGTGTATGTTAAGTGGGAAACGATGTGGGAAGGCTTAGACAGCTAGGATGTTGGCTTAGAAGCAGCCATCATTTAAAGAAAGCGTAATAGCTCACTAGTCGAGTCGGCCTGCGCGGAAGATGTAACGGGGCTAAACATACCACCGAAGCTACGGGTGCAGCCCATTAGGGTTGCGCGGTAGAGGAGCGTTCTGTAAGCCGTTGAAGGTGAAGGGGTAACCCACGCTGGAGGTATCAGAAGTGCGAATGCTGACATGAGTAACGATAAAGGGGGTGAAAAACCCCCTCGCCGAAAGACCAAGGGTTCCTGTCCAACGTTAATCGGGGCAGGGTGAGTCGACCCCTAAGGTGAGGCCGAAAGGCGTAATCGATGGGAAACAGATTAATATTTCTGTACTTCCGCTAACTGCGATGGAGAGACGGAGAAGGCTAGGCTAGCGCGGCGTTGGTAGTCCGCGTTTAAGGTGGTAGGTGGGTGACTTAGGCAAATCCGGGTTGCTATACACTGAGAGCTGATGACGAGGTCCTACGGGACTGAAGTAGTTGATGCCATGCTTCCAGGAAAATCTTCTAAGCTTCAGGTTAGCGGGAATCGTACCCCAAACCGACACAGGTGGTCGGGTAGAGAATACCAAGGCGCTTGAGAGAACTCGGCTGAAGGAACTAGGCAAAATGGTACCGTAACTTCGGGAGAAGGTACGCTCCTGTTGGTGATGAGACTTGCTCTCTAAGCTGACGGGAGTCGCAGATACCAGGTGGCTGCAACTGTTTATCAAAAACACAGCACTGTGCAAACTCGCAAGAGGAAGTATACGGTGTGACGCCTGCCCGGTGCCGGAAGGTTAATTGATTGGGTTATCGCAAGAGAAGCTCATGATCGAAGCCCCGGTAAACGGCGGCCGTAACTATAACGGTCCTAAGGTAGCGAAATTCCTTGTCGGGTAAGTTCCGACCTGCACGAATGGCGTAATGATGGCCACGCTGTCTCCAGCCGAGACTCAGTGAAGTTGAAATTGCGGTGAAGATGCCGTATACCCGCGGCTAGACGGAAAGACCCCGTGAACCTTTACTATAGCTTGGCACTGAACATTGAACCTACATGTGTAGGATAGGTGGGAGACTATGAAGTTGGGACGCTAGTCCTGATGGAGTCGTCCTTGAAATACCACCCTTGTAGTTTTGATGTTCTAACCTAGACCCCTAATCGGGGTTAGGGACAGTGCCTGGTGGGTAGTTTGACTGGGGCGGTCTCCTCCCAAAGAGTAACGGAGGAGCACGAAGGTTGGCTAAGTACGGTCGGACATCGTACGGTTAGTGCAATGGCATAAGCCAGCTTAACTGCGAGACATACACGTCGAGCAGGTACGAAAGTAGGTCATAGTGATCCGGTGGTTCTGAATGGAAGGGCCATCGCTCAACGGATAAAAGGTACTCCGGGGATAACAGGCTGATACCGCCCAAGAGTTCATATCGACGGCGGTGTTTGGCACCTCGATGTCGGCTCATCACATCCTGGGGCTGAAGTCGGTCCCAAGGGTATGGCTGTTCGCCATTTAAAGTGGTACGCGAGCTGGGTTCAGAACGTCGTGAGACAGTTCGGTCCCTATCTGCCGTGGGCGTTGGATGATTGAGGGGAGTTGCTCCTAGTACGAGAGGACCGGAGTGAACGAACCGCTGGTGTTCGGGTTGTCATGCCAATGGCATTGCCCGGTAGCTACGTTCGGAATCGATAACCGCTGAAAGCATCTAAGCGGGAAGCGAGCCCCAAGATGAGTCATCCCTTGGACTATAAGTCCACTAAAGAGCCGTTCGAGACTAGGACGTTGATAGGCATGGTGTGTAAGCGTTGTGAGGCGTTGAGCTAACATGTACTAATGACTCGAGAGGCTTAACCATACAACCCAGATGGGTTTTACAAAGAAGCCTTAGACAGAATATAAACACTTAATGAAGTGTGGACTCAAAAAGCAATCAGTTTTCCGAATTCACTGGAATAAGAATTTATCAACTACATCCATGTAGTTGACCCTAACGGGCCGCGCTAAAGCGCGTTAAAAATTGTTCCGGACAATTTTTTGCTTGGTGACAATAGCATTGTGGAACCACCTGATCCCATCCCGAACTCAGAAGTGAAACGCAATCGCGCCGATGGTAGTGTGGGGTCTCCCCATGTGAGAGTAGGTCATCGCCAAGCGCCTAATTTAGGTTAACGTGCAAACGTTAGACTAAAGGAGCGGTAGTTCAGTTGGTTAGAATACCGGCCTGTCACGCCGGGGGTCGCGGGTTCGAGTCCCGTCCGCTCCGCCAACATTAAGAGATAAGCCTCATCGAAAGATGAGGCTTTTTTCGTTGTAAAATAAATGAAAATGAGCACCGATAAGGTGCCCAAGGTTCCCTCTTTTATCCTTGATAGTATTATCGGTTATGCTGATATTGTATTTTTCTACCTTCTCGAGCTAGTGATTATATCGGTTTGGGTGAGTTTCGAACTCTTTTCATTGTTTCGCTTTCTTTGTTGTGTTTATCTTGATGCTTTTATAATTAAGTGAACACTTAAATTCTAAAGACAATTGAAATTGAGTAATTTGCCCCAAGATAGTATGAAGTGCTGCAGTTTTGTAGCGTCCACCACCGAGGTCCATGCCATGCTTTATGATTTAACGGTTGTACAATTTAGCAAGATGCTAAAAAACTTAAGCGTTATTCTTGAAAAGGGCGAATGCTTCGCAAACCTCAAGAAAGTCGATATGGCGGTGCTGTTAAACTCCCGTTTAGCTCCAGATCAATTTAACCTTATTCGCCAAGTTCAAATTGCCTGTGATACAGCCAAAATTGGCGTAGCACGTTTGACAGATAACTTGGATACAGTGCCAAAGCATGATGATAGCGAAACGACGCTGGCTGAGTTACAAGCACGTATTAGCTCAGTTTTAGATTACTTAGCGACGTTTAAAGCGGAGGATTTTGCTAATGCGGCGGCAATTCATGTTTCACAACCACGTTGGGAAGGAAAATATCTGACAGGTTATGAGTTTGCCATTGAGCATGCTATCCCGAACATTTACTTTCATATAACAACAGCCTACGCAATTTTGCGCCATAATGGTGTCGAAATTGGAAAGAAAGATTACCTTGGTGCTATGCCATATAAGTCGTAAATCTAGGCTAGATGTAGTACTGTTGCATGGCTTAATTGTTGTGCAACAGCGGCTTTGCCGCTCGAGTTTGTCAACCTTTCTGCATTACCACCTGTTTTTTCTTTATCTGTAGCATGCCGCTTTTCATCGATGAATTGGAGCCTAGTCTAAGGCTCTTTTGTCTCAATGAGTTAACGCGCTGTTTTTCATATGCCTTACGTTTTGTTCATTTGTACACCGTTAGCATGCGCTTCAATCTTGTTTGCTTAGGTGAGTTATGTTTGGCGTAAGTTTATGAGTCGTCATATTCTTAGCGAATTAAATCATTAAAGGTTTAATGATGAGTTGACTCATTGAAAATGACCTGTTTGTTCGTTAGAGCAGAAATTTACTGGAAGAGCCGATTGAGGCTTTAATTAAAGGAGTTAGCCATGTCTATCGAATCACATGTCATTGAGAGTCCTACTGGAGTAACGGTAACTGATTTGCCAATGAAGAGCAAAAAAGCTAAAAAAGTCGCTATTGCCAGTGGGTTGCGGATTAAGGATAAGTTGACTCAAGATACTCGTCGGCGAATTGAAATTCTGCATGAGCAACGTCAACTATCTAATCGTTTCGGTGTGGATATCGAAATTGACTAATGTAGCCATAGCGATTATTTTGTCATAATGTTCAGGGCCCAGACTGTGGTTGAGTGTGGGCCTATTTTTAGCAATCTACTGAAGTTATCTTGATTGTGACGCGAAGAATAGATCACACTATTACCATCAAGGATAACAACCTTATTTACATCTCAATGAATAACCCCACCGGCCCTTGCAATACCAATGATCCCGATCAGGATCCAAAATCCATTTAGCAAAGTGTAAGCATTATCTTTATGTTAAGGCTGCCATTGTGGCTTCTTAATCCTCATAAAAAGTTACATAACTACTTTTAAGAAACAAAAAACAAACAAAGTTACATAAAACTCCCCCTCGCCTATTTAATTTTCGATTTTGGTTAAGGTTACAGCGTAACTCAAACCTATGTTGTAGCAGTGGAAAACGATGATGTTTCACCATTGTGCAGCAATAACTTCAAATAAATTTAAATTGGTGCTTACCATGAATAAAAAAATCATCTCATGGCTGATTATATTGGCAGTAGGTGGTGGAATTTGGTTGACTCCCGTACCAGCGGGCGTTGATCCAACTGCCTGGCACTTGTTAGCCATTTTCGCTGCAACTGTGTTAGGTCTTATCCTAGAGCCTATTCCAATGGGTGCCGTTGCTATCGGGGGAATAACAATAACGGCATTGACTGGAACATTAACAATTAAAGACTCGCTGACCGGGTTCTCTAATGATGTTATTTGGTTAATTGTGACAGCTTTTTTTATCTCAAGAGCGTTTATCAAGAGCGGGCTGGGAGCGCGCATTGGTTTTGTATTTATGAGATTACTTGGCAAAAAAACACTGAGTCTATCCTATGGCTTGCTGTTAACAGATTTGATCTTAGCGCCAGCGATTCCATCTAATACTGCTCGGACAGGTGGGATTGTGTTCCCTCTGGCAAACTCAGTCGCAGATGCTTATGGTTCAAAAGCGGAAGAGGGGACGTCAGGTAAGCTAGGCAGCTTCTTGATGACAACAGTTTTTCATGGCACCACTATCACTGGCGCTATGTTTTTAACTGGTATGGCTGCGAATCCACTCGCGGCTAAATTAGCTGCGGATATGGGAGTGGAGATCACTTGGGGTCAATGGGCGTTAGCTGCATTAGTGCCAGGAATTATCGCACTGATATTAATGCCATTATTTGCTTACATGCTAAATAAACCGAGCATTACATCTACTCCACAAGCCCCTCAGATTGCTGCAAAAGCGCTTGCTGATATGGGCAAAATGAAGCTAACTGAGTGGGTTACACTGGGGACCTTTATTGCCTTGATTGCTCTGTGGATTGGTGGTCCTGCACTTGGTGTCAGTGGTACAACGGCTGCTATGGTTGGTTTAATTATACTTGTCACTGCTAATGTGTTGAGTTGGGATGATGTGCTGAAGGAAAAAGGGGCTTGGAATACGCTGGTTTGGTTTTCTGCGTTGGTGATGATGGCAACCTTCCTAAACAAACTAGGTTTAATCACATGGTTCGGCACCAATATCGCGACTAACCTGAGCGGGTTAGATTGGCCAGTTGCACTGTTTTCGTTGGTATTAATCTACTTTTATATCCATTACGCCTTTGCATCTGCAACCGCTCATGTTGCTGCACTTTACTCTGTGTTTCTTGCTGTGGCGATACAGCTGGGGGCCCCTGGTCTTTTAGCTGCGCTTATCTTTGGTTTTACTTCTAATTTATATGCGTGTGGTACTCACTACGGAACAGGCCCTGCACCTATCCTTTTTGGCGCGGGTCATGTGTCGCTGCCTAAATGGTGGAGTGTGGGTTTTGCCATGGGGCTCTTACAAATTGCCATTTGGACCCTTGTGGGCGGAATTTGGTGGAAAGTGATCGGGCTATATTAATCATGTGTCGGGCGGGGTAACTCTTTCCCCCGCTCTAGCTTGCTGTAAATAAATACAAGGGAACGTTATGACAACTATAAAGAAAGTCGATTTTATTGACAGTATCGAAGATGCGCTTCAATACATCTCTTACTATCATCCACTGGATTTTATTCGTGCGATGGAAAAGGCGTACCACGCCGAGAAAAGTGTCGCGGCTAAAGATGCTATTGCTCAAATATTGATTAATTCGAGAATGGCTGCAGAAGGTAAGCGTCCTATTTGCCAAGATACGGGCATTGTGACTTGTTTTGTCAAAATTGGTATGCAAGTGCAGTGGGATACCGATATGACGGTACAGGAAATGGTTGATGAAGGCACAAAAAGAGCCTACAACTGCGTAACTAATCCATTGCGGATGTCGGTTGTCTCCGATCCCGCTGGCGCGCGTAAAAATACGAATACCAATGGCCCTGCGGTCGTCCATATCGAAATGGTTCTCGGTGATAAGGTTGATATTATGATCGCGGCCAAGGGCGGCGGTTCAGAAAATAAGACCAAAATGGCAATGCTAAACCCATCGGATGATATTGCGGCATGGGTGGAAAAAACCGTACCGCTAATGGGCGCGGGTTGGTGTCCTCCTGGCATGTTGGGTATTGGCATCGGTGGTACGGCAGAAAAAGCGGCATTGATGGCTAAAGAAGCGTTAATGGGCTCTGTTGATATCCACGAATTACAGGCGCGGGGATCACAGACTACCGAAGAAGAGCTGCGCTTAGATATTTTTGAACGTGTTAATAAACTCGGTATTGGCGCGCAAGGTTTAGGTGGGATGACCACTGTTGTGGATATCAAAATCAAAACCGCACCGACACATGCGGCATCCAAACCTGTCTGTATTATTCCGAATTGTGCGGCAACGCGGCACGTGCATTTTACGTTAGATGGCAATGGGCCTGCTAAGTTAACGCCACCTAAGCTTGCCGATTGGCCAGAGGTAACCTGGGAAGTCGGTAAAAATGTGCGCCGAGTCGATGTAAATAAACTTACAAAAGCCGATATCGCTGAGTGGCGCTCTGGTGAAACCGTCCTACTCTCAGGTAAAATTCTTACCGGTCGTGATGCTGCCCATAAACGCATTCAAGACATGCTTGCACGGGGAGAATCCTTCCCTGTTGATTTCCAGAATCGTTTTATCTACTACGTCGGTCCAGTGGATGCTGTAGGTGATGAAGTGGTAGGCCCTGCAGGCCCAACGACCTCGACCCGCATGGATAAGTTCACCGATATGATGCTAGAGCAAGCGGGCTTAATGGGTATGATTGGTAAATCGGAACGTGGTGCTGCTACGGTTGAGTCGATTAAGAAAAATCAAGCCGTGTATTTGATGGCTGTCGGTGGCGCCGCATACTTAGTGGCAAAAGCGATTAAGTCAGCCAAGATCCTCGCCTTTGAAGATCTTGGAATGGAAGCCATTTACGAGTTTGATGTTGAAGATATGCCAGTGACTGTCGCCGTGGACAGCCTCGGCGGAAATGTGCACGAAACCGGGCCACAAACCTGGAAACTCAAAATTGCCGAAATGACTGCCTAATATATTTACCCCTGCAAATTAGGCGGTTAGAAGCAATACTAACGGTAACCAACAGACAAACATCTGTTGGTTACCGTTTTTTATTAGCCAAGCAAATCCACATCAATCAATTGATAGACTCTACTGGGGCGTCCACCCGTTTTATAGTTCAATACCATTTTTATCACCCCCTCTGATTCAAGATATTCCAGATAGCGGCGGATAGTGATGCGACTAACATTCATACGATCACTAATATCATCCCCAGAAAATTCAGTGAGTTGTTCTTTTCTTAAGATATCTTTTAGCGTATCGAGAGTATTGGCATCGATTCCTTTTGGTGTTCGCCGCATAGGGAGATTTGTGCGCTTGCCTAGGATATGGTCAATCACACATTGGTCCATGGTTTCATGGCATGCCAATTTTTGTCGATACAGCTTGTAATCATCAAGAGCTTGGCGAACCCTCGACATGCGCAGTGGTTTTACAAGGTAATCACTCACACCGAGTTGAACGACTTGCTCAACGGTTGTGGCCTCGCGCTCAGCGGTGGTCATAATAAAATAACAATTAGCGCCTTGACTGCGCAGTTGTTTGATGACATTTATGCCACTGCCATCGGGTAGAGTGATGTCCACAAAAACCAGCTGGGGTTTATAGAGGTCATAGTGCATCAGAGCATCTTGATAGGTTTCACTGACGACAACGACTTCAAAATCTGGATGTTGGTGAATGATGGATTCCAAGGCATAACTGGCCTTGGGATCATCCTCAATAATCATGGTGGTGACTTTCTGCCTCATAGCGTTTTACTTCGCTCTTCTCAATGTAAATGGAGAATAAAGTGGTGTTATCCTCGGTGCGTTCCCAATCGAGGCTACCACTAAACTGTTTTACAAGTTCGTTAACCAGATATAAGCCTATTCCTGATTGTTCCTGATCGGTTTTACTGGTAACCCCAAAGTCAAAAATGGTATCGGCTATCTCTGGTATTACGCCCGAACCACTATCTTGCACTTCTAAAATAATATGCTGACTACGATCGCTGACATAAACCTGCACTTCTGGTGGTACATTGCTGCGATTATTCCAAGCTGCAACAATCGCATTGTCGATAAGATTCCCCAGTATGGTTGCTAACTTTTCAGAGACTAACTTACTGTAATTAAGAAGGTTATTGTCCTCATCTAATACATATTTTACGTTGGTTTCTGTTGCTTTGTTATATTTTGCCAGCAAGATAGAGGCCACTAAACTGTTATGAATGGAGCGTACAATATTACCGATAATACGTTGATGGCCCTTACTCTCACGGTCAATAAACTCTATGACTTCATCATAATGCTTTAACTGTAGCATGCCAGATAATACATTGAGTTTGTTTGAATACTCGTGGGTTTTACTACGTAACTGTTCAGAATAGTTTTTATAATGAAGTAATTCTTTTCTTAGGTCGTTAAGTTCCATATCCGCGAGGAAAATAATCACATAACCATGTTGTTCTTGGTTTATTTGCCATGGATATATACATACTCGGTAATCAAGCTTTCCTAAGCGAAGCCTTTCGGAGGAGGCTTCTCTATGGCTCGCTTTGGTTATTTGACTTAGCGCCGCCGAAAAATGTGCCAATGGCTGTCCGATATAGTCTTGCTTACTCATGCTACCCATAGGTAAAACTTGAGTCGCGATATCATTGATGGCCGAGATCGTAAAATCATTGCTGACTGAAATAATGGGATCATGGATAGCATTGAAAATACGATCATGTTCCATCAATCGCTTCATCACTAATTCTGGTTCAAGGTATTGCATGGTACGTTTTAATTTTGATAACACTACGATAATTAGCAATACAGCAATCGTTAAAACTAAGATAACGACAAAAAGCAGATTGGCGTGGCTTTGAAGAAAAAGCAGGCTGACTTCTTTGGTCAGAATGCCCACAGCGACTGCACCAATGACTTTACCGTTACTCATGACGGGGGAAAAACTGCGAATGGCAGGGCCAAGCGAACCTTCGGCAAAGGTACTGACTTTAATGCCTTCACTTAATACGGGTTTGAGATCATCTCCCACAAAGGGATGGTGTAGTTTTGATTCTTCTGGATGGCTTAAGCGTATTCCCTCTTTATTGACCACGACAATAAAAGAGACACTAGTCTGAGCGCGTAGGTTTTCAATATACGATCGGATAGATACTTCAGGTGTAACATTGGCGCGTTCAACAGCGTCAATGACCACGGGATCCAATGCAAGAATACTGGCTAACTCTAATCCTCGCTGCTTAAGGCTCTCATCATGGGTGGATTTGAGGAGATGAAAAGTGGCTGCCACCATAATAGTCAAGATCAACACCATTGCCATAAAAATACTGGTAATCAAATGTTTCTTGAATTTCATCGGTTTGACTAAGCCAAATCGCTTATTGGTGGAAAGCATAGACCATCCTGTGGGTGAGTGTTTACATCAATAATATCTTAGCTATTACCTGCGATTAGGATTTTTAAACAACGAAACAACCCCGAAATGCGGAAAATCTCATTTTGGGGCTGTTTAGTTAACAGAAATAGGCAGAAAAATTCTGCCTATCATACCTCTTAAATTATCAACTTAACGATATCGTTAACTTAGTTGTATCACCCAAACGGTAGCCAGTACTGTTACCAATGCCGCGGCTAAGTAGCAAGCGTATTTGCCAACGGTACCTAAATGGATTTGTAAGTCATGTAAACCGTGATGAACTCGGTGCATGGCATGCCACATAGGGAGTGATAAAGAGAGCACGGTAAACGCACCACCAATTGGGTGACTGACAAATGCATAAACTTTGTCGTAGCCGATATCCACTACTCCAAATCCATGTAAGGGCAACAGGATCCCCATCAGAAGTACGGTTACCGGTGTAATCATGGCAAACCAAACGCCACCCGCGCCAAACAGGCCCCACCAAATGGGTTCATCAGAGCGTTTTGGTGAATAATTGATCATAATGTACTCCTACTAAATACAAGCAATCGCCACGAGTGACACTAGCACTAACAGTAGCCATTGAACCGTAACGATGGCACCCGTTGGCACGACTTTTTCACCCAGCTTAATTGGCATCACCTGCGGCATCATGCCAAAAAATGTTTTTGCATGATAAAGTGCTCCGATCAATGCCAATACATTGATAAGTAACATGACAGGGTGAGATGAAAAATAGAGCCAGTTATTCCAAGCATCACTGCTTGAGACCAGCGCAAATAAACCCGCGCAAAGATTAAGTGTGAATAGGATCAGCGGTACTATGGTTAATTCTCGCACCATATACCAACTGAAGAAGTTATTCTCGGACCACCAAGTTCTCTGCATAGGACGAACATAGGGTTTGCGGTTTTGCATCTTATGCCTCCTTTGTCGTTATCATATTAATGAGAAAGTCTTTAGCTGACTCGACCTTGCTCTGGTTTACGGCCGCCGCAGGATCGACATGCTTTGGACATACCTTTGAACAGTATCCAACGAAGGTACAACCCCAAGCACCGTCTTTACCGTTGATAAGCTTCATCCGTTCGACTTTGCCCAGATCACGACTATCTAAGTTATATCTGTGGGCAAGCGTGATGGCGGCAGGGCCGATAAACTCTGGGTTCAAACCAAATTGCGGACAAGCTGCATAGCACAAACCACAGTTGATACAGCCTGCAAACTGCTTGTATTTGGCCATTTGTGCTGGCGTTTGTCGATTTGGTCCATCTTCGGGTTTGCGATCGTTACCAATGATATAAGGTTTCATTGCTTCTAATCGCTCAAGGAAGGGGGCTTTGTCGACCACCAGATCTTTCTCAATGGCGAAGTTAGCGAGTGGCTCAAGCGTGATACCTTCTGGGTAGTCGCGTAAAAAGGTTTTACAGGCCAATTTAGGCACTTTGTTAACCATTACGCCACAGGAGCCGCAAATCGCCATGCGACAAGACCAGCGATAGGATAAAGATTTATCCATATGATCTTTAATGTAAGTTAATGCATCTTGTATGGAGGTTGTGTTATCCGCAGGGACTTTGAACGTCTCCAAGAAGGGTTCATTGTCCCTTTCTGGATCATATCGAAGGATATTAACCGTCTGAATATTATGCTCTGTCATTAGACTTTCTCCTGCTGTTTTGCGGCATCACCATACAGGCGAGCTTGAGGTTGAGACTTAGTAATTTTCACCTCGCTGTACTTGATGGTTGGCACAGAATTAGGGTTATAGAGTGCAAGGGAGTGTTTTAGATAATCCTTGTCATTGCGCGAGTTACAGCCTTCGTCGAGCCGTTGATGGGCGCCGCGTGATTCTCGGCGCTGAATTGCGGAGTGTGCCATGGCCTCGGCAACATCTAAGCTAAAGCCGACTTCAATGGCATAGAGCAAATCAGTATTAAATACTTTGCCTTTATCGGTGATTTGGATGTTTTTATAACGTAAGCGCAGCTCAGCGAGCTTATCTATCGTTGCTTGCATACCTGCTTCATCGCGGTAGATGCCACAACCAGATTCCATGCTCTTACACATTTCAGTACGTACATCAGACCAGTTTTCTGTACCTTTCTGAGCTAATAGCGCATCGAGACGGGCCTCAACGGCTGCGGCTTGTTCATTAATCGCATCGTAGTTCCATCCTTGAAATTCTGCGGCGCGCTTAGCCGCGGTTTCACCAGCTAATCGGCCAAACACAACAAGCTCTGCCAGCGAGTTAGAACCAAGGCGGTTAGCACCGTGTAAGCCAACTGAAGAACATTCACCAACGGCAAACAAGCCTTTAATTTGGGTTTCAGTTTGAGGATCGGTTTCAAGACCTCCCATGGTGTAATGGGCGGTAGGGCGAATAGGAATGGGTTCTTTCGCGGGGTCTACGTTGACATAGGCCTTTGCTAGTTCACAGATAAAAGGTAAGCGCTCTTTGAGGTAGTCTTCACCTAAGTGGCGTAAATCTAAGTGAACTACATCTCCCAGAGGATGTTTGATGGTATTTCCCTTACGTTGCTCATGCCAAAATGCTTGAGAAACCTTATCGCGAGGGCCTAATTCCATGTATTTGTTTTGTGGTTGACCAACGGGGGTTTCTGGCCCTAGACCATAATCCTGCAGATAACGGTAACCATCTTTATTGACCATGATACCGCCTTCACCGCGACATCCTTCCGTCATCAAAATCCCCGTACCGGGTAAACCCGTTGGGTGATATTGCACAAACTCCATATCACGCAGTGGCACGCCATGACGATAGGCAATCGCCATTCCATCACCAGTGACTATGCCTCCATTGGTGTTGAAGTGGTAGACCCGGCCACCGCCACCTGTTGCTAGGATCACCGATTTGGCTTTAAAGCAAACGAGCTCGCCTTCAGCAATACATAGGGCGATAACACCTTGCACTTCATTATCGACAACGATGAGATCCAGCACGAAGAATTCGTCATAGCGCACGATATTGCTGTACTTCATTGATGTTTGAAAAAGGGTGTGTAGCATGTGAAAACCCGTTTTATCGGCCGCAAACCAAGTTCGCTCAATCTTCATTCCACCAAAACGGCGCACGTTAATTTCACCGTTAGGTTTTCGGCTCCACGGACAACCCCAGAGTTCTAACTGGGTCATTTCACGTAGTGCATTTTCGACGAAATACTCGACAACGTCTTGTTCACATAGCCAGTCGCCACCGGCAACCGTATCATTGAAATGGTTATCCAGACTGTCTTCATCTTTAATTACCGCAGCCGAACCGCCTTCGGCAGCCACGGTATGTGAGCGCATTGGATATACTTTGGAAATGAGAGCGATACTTAGCTTTGGATTCGCCTCTGCTGCAGCAATTGCTGCGCGAAGACCCGCGCCACCAGCGCCGATGACCGCCACATCTGTGGTTATGGTTTTCAAAATTATCCCTCCAGCAGGAATGATGTTTATCTGTTCAAAACGGACGGTATAGGTAGGGTCGCGTTTTTACTCGTATCTCGGAATCATCAAAACTCAATCAATAAATGATGTTTCTTGAGTGGATCTGTCGTCTGATTTATTTTCGAGGTGAGTATAACAACGGCAAAAATCCTAAAACTGGGGGTAGGCGATATTGAAACTAAGTGCGCTTTTGTAACTTATTTATCCTTATTAACTTAAATTGTTATCACAAAAACAAAACAACTGGAAATTGCCGAGCCAGCAAAAACTGGCGGCATGTTCTAATTAGTGCTGCTATCTCCTTGGGGGCGTTAATTGATATTCCATTATCGTAACCATCTCGCCCTTATACTCTTCCCGTGAAATCATTGACCAACCCAGTGCCTGATAAAAATCGGCTTTATCTGCGGTAAACAAATAGATTTTCTGTAAACCAATCGCTCTAGCATGCTCAACGACGGCATTGACGAGCAACTTACCCAGTCCTTTATTTCTATGGTTGGCATTCACATACACATTGGCAAGCCAAGGGCTTAAGTCAGTTCGGCTGTCCATATCTGCGGCGATTAATGAAGATGATCCCATTACTTGATTTGCCTGTTCGCAGATAAACATCTTAGGCATAGCTGCGTCAGTTAAATACTCGTTCATTTCCTCAATCAACGTAGTGACTGAAGCATCCGCAGAACTCAAATGTGCCCATGCTTGATGATGCCACTCCGCCAATTGTGGAATGTGTTGCGGGGCCGATTTTAGGTCGATAACTTTCATATAAATCTCTAGACTGATTGGGGAAAGGGGGTTGAATGGGCAAATTATACCCTCTATTGGCTTGCATGAACTCAGTGGGCACAGGCTGAGTGAGTATACCGTTTAATTCGGGAGCGGCAGAAATACGCTGGCGTTAAGTCCGCCTTGTTTCGCATGGCTAAAACCGAGTTCGCCTTGATAACTGTCGACGATATCTTTGCAGATAGACAATCCTAAACCATGGCCTTGGATGCTTTCATCTAGCCGGATGCCGCGCTCAATGATAACTGACAGCGCGGCATCGGAGACGCCTTCGCCATCATCACTCACTTCTATCCCATAGCCTGTGGTTGGCACGTTCTGCTGACTAATACGGATCTCAATGTTCTTGCGGCCATGCTTGCAGGCATTATCCAGCAAGTTGCCTAAGAGTTCGAGTAAGTCATCCCGATCAAATGGCATCACTAAGCCGCTCGTGTAATGGCTATGAATAATGCGGTCTGGGTAAATGCGCTGCATTACTTGAATCAGCGGCGCAAGATCGTCATCGAGCACGGTATAACGCCCTGGTGTGGACAGGCCGACAATCTTAGTGCGCTTAAGCTCTCTCTCAATGATGTGGTGCAGGTTTGCGAGCACCTTGCTGCCCTCACTCCGCTGTTCTGGTGGAAGGCTTTCTAGGTAGGACTGCAGCCCTTGTAGCGGACGTTTCATTTCGTGGGCTAAGTTACCCAAGGCATTACGGGAGCGTTGTACTCTTTGGCCCAATTGATTGACTAAACGATCTATCTCTTCGATCAGTGGGACTATCTCGCTTGGCACTTGGTCAGGATTGATTTCTTGCCCTTGGGTGCGCATCTGCCGTATGGCTTCTGGCATCCGCTCTAAGGGTTTAAAGCCGCGTTTCAGTAGCTGATACTGCGCCATTAATAGAATAACAATCGTGAGCAACACGGCTGCACTAGCAAAGACTAAAAAGTGGATTTGGGTTTGTTCAAGCGCGCTAATATCTTCTGTCACCCACAGAGTAACTAATTGATCATCTTTGATAACGGCCTGACTGAACATCAGCCAATGCTCTTTGCTGACAAACTCAGTGGCTTGGTGTTGCTCACCAGCGGTCAGTTTTGGCATGTTCACGTTATGGTCGAAAAGGGAGCGTGAACGCAGAGTTTGCTCGCCGATTTGAATCGCAAAATAATGCCCAGAATTAACCCTGTGGTACACATTGGGTAAACGGTCGGTGGTGAGCGCCCATGTGCCATCGGGATTGTGATTCAGGGCGGAGATCAGGCTGTCGGCATCGTGTTGTAGACGCGAAGCGACAAAGTCTTGGGTTAATACTTGGATACCTTGGTACAGAAAATACAGTAACAGCACCATGGCAAAGGTGAGCGTGATCAGCAGATTGCGCGTCAGATAACCCTTGAGTGAATACACGCCTTTACTCCTTGAGTCGATAACCTTGGCCGCGGCGGGTTTCGATATAATCCTTGCCTAAGCGCTGGCGCAGGCGGTTGACGTACACTTCGATGACATTGCTGTCTTTGATTTGATCTTCTTCGTAAATGCGTTCACTGAGCTCTGACTTAGAGACGATCTTGCTGGGATTGACCATTAAATAATGCAGCAGACGATATTCAATCTTAGTCAGCTCTATCACTGCACCATCAACATTAGTGACGGCTTGTTTGTCGACATCGAGGGAGACGCCTGCATGCTGCAACACATTGTCGGCACGGCCAAAGTGGCGGCGGATCAACACTTCGAGCCTTGCGAGTAGTTCTTCAATGTGAAAAGGCTTGCCGAGGTAATCATCGGCACCCGCCTTGAGGCCATCGACCCGCTCGTGCCACGCATCACGTGCGGTGAGGATCAGCACTGGCATGGCTAAGCCTTTTTGTCGCCATTGGCCGAGGACTTGTAAACCGGGTTTGCCGGGTAAACCGAGGTCGAGGATCACGGCTTCGAAGTTTTCTTCTTCGCCTAAAAAGGCGCCATCAATACCGTTATCGGCGTGCTCGACGGTATAACCCGCCTTGTTGAGGGCGGGAATGAGGCGCGCGACCAGATCGGTATCATCTTCAATCAATAGCAAACGCATCAGTCGACCTTTTCCTTTAGCCACTCGCCAGTTTTGGCGTCAATTTTGATTTCATACACTATGCCATCGTCACGGAGGATCTCGAGCTCGTAGATGATCCTGCCATGTTTTTGTTCGACTTCTAAGTCCAGCAGCCGCCCCTGTAGGCGTGATTCGTAGCGTTGCATTATGGTGTCGAAGGGTAAAACCTTGCCCTCCTTAACCCACTCGACCACCTTGCTGGAAAGATCATCGTCGTGGGCATCAGTGCTTGGGCTGCTAATCATCCCAACGGCCAAAGCCAGGAATATTAACGGTATCTTCATCGAATATGCCCTTCTCTGCGAGGTTGTGACAATTGCTACATTGACTGAATGAACCGACTTTTGGGTTATCTTGCACCATTCGCCTTGGGATCTCATCGTGTTTGCGAATAAAAAATGCCTGTTCTGTGATCTTTTGCGGCCCCATGCCCGCGAGCAGCGGCGTGCTGTTTTTCATCACCTTACCATTTTGCGCTGCATGTTGAACTAGATATTCCTCAATTCTAGCAGTGACTTGAGGATCTACGCTGGCGTTGTCACCAAAGTGATTTTCTAAATTTTCCGTAATGGCGCGCCACTTGTCGGCGGGGAGTAAATTGGCTGGATAGGCCATATGGCAGCTACCACATTCTGCAATGTATTCCGCATTCTGTGGAATGGCGCGGCTGAGCTCGCGGCCATCGTCCGCATAGCCTGTGCCAGTTAAGGTTAGGCTGATGCCGATAACGCCAATGGCTAATGCCGCAGCTGTGAGTGATGAACCTAAGATCCAACTAATAGGGTGTGCTTGTTGAGTCATGACATCTTCCTTTTTGTGCCGTTACCTTCTGTGGAAGGTATTGAAATTAATTGATCTAATTAAATGAGCTAATTGAATGAGTTATAAGGTAGACATTTGGCGGTTATTGCAGGCTTAACCAGAGTAAGGCATCGCCTTTTTCCTGCGGCGTGCAGTCGCGTTTAAAGGTCCAGTTACAGTTACGGGTAAACCATTTCTCGATTTTGGCTGAGTCGGTTAACCGATCTGCGGTAATCGACGGCGCCATAGGGTCAATGGGTTTACGGGTATTTTGGTGCATCCCCATGTCGGTGACTTTGGCGGTATGGCAACTGGCGCAGCTGCGGCCGTCCATGTCCTGTAGCCAAAGCTTTTGTCCTGCGGCGGCGGTAAAGGGTCCCGCGCCTTGGGCTTGATAGCGTTGCAACTGCGTGCCAATGCGCTCAGCGCTAAGTGGCAGGCTTTGCACTTTACTGTTGACGGCGCTAACGCTAAGGCTAGTCAGCAGCAAGGTGGAAATCGCTATTATGGCAAGGCGACTTTTATTCGTGTGTCTGGTTAATCTGTTCATAGGGCATTCCTTTTGGGCTGGATGTCTTATTGCTAAGCAAAATGGCTAAGGGATTAATCTTCTTGTTCCACTGGGCGTTGTTTCTTGCCCGTGACCATGGCTCTGACTAAGTTCTCTTTGTGTAATAGGCTGCTGACAATGACGCCGCCAACGTGGATGACCACAAGGAACACTGTAAAGTTGGCAAATAATTCATGGACTTCTTTTATGGCGCCTTCGGGCCAAGTGGCGAAAAAGCTCGTGGCTAATGGGCCGTATACGTCGGTGGCGTACAGAGCCATACCCGAGAACCCCGTGATGGCGATGCTGGCAATCAAGGCCACTATCATCATTGCCCCAGCGGGGTTATGGCCTATGTAGTCTTTGGCTTTGCCCGTGATGAGCCCTTTGAGGTACACAAGCACTTCTTTAGGGCGAGTGATAAAGTTGCTAAAGCGCGCATTGTGGGTACCCATCACGCCCCACAGTAGGCGAAACACCAGTAAAATTAAGATGCTATAACCTGCGTAACTGTGGATGGTCATCCATTCGTCTTCGCCTTCAGTGAGGTAGGCTAAGGTAAAAAAGCCGACGAGTGACCAATGGAATATGCGGATCAACAGGTCCCAGACTTTGATGGTTTGCAGTGTGTTTGATGACATGGTATGACGCTCCTAAGTAGGTTTAGATGTAGGCTACTTAACCCAAACTTAAACCTCGCTTAAATTTTGAGGGGCGAACATTTGTCGAATTGATGGGTTTGAGTGGTGCGCTTGCTCGTGTGGTGAGCTTTAAATGTCAACGAAAACTCACTTGTTAACCTATTGGTATTACGGTAAATTCTGCCATCTCAACCGAGTGAAGGGATTAACTTATTTATGTCTACCGCCGTTATTCGCGCTTTTATCAGCCGCAATCCGAGTCGTAAATCCTTTTGTATTTATGCCGTTTTATTATTTTTGACTGAAGTCTTAATCGCTTTATATGCACCTGCGGGTTTTATTCGTGGTTTTGTGGGTGATGTACTAGTAGTGATCTTACTGTTTTGTATGGTGCGGGCTGTCGTTCCGGTTGACAGCCCAGCAGAAAAGTCCCTAGCACAAAACGCAGGCGAGGGCATGAAGCGTTTTTTTCAAACTCCTTGGTTGGCGTTTTCGGTATTGCTGTTTGCCTTTGCTATCGAGTTTGGTCAGTATTGGGGTTTAGTCGACAAGCTAGGCTTGGGCGGAAATCGCTTGGCGCGAATAGTGATAGGTAGCCATTTTGATCCACTCGATCTCGTGGCGTATTTTGTCGGCTATTTGATCTTACTGAGCTGTTATTGGAAAAGCCGTCAGTCCTAGTGATTTGAATTTGCAAGAGCCGCGTGATGTGTGTGTTCGCGGGTAGGCGAGATAGGTAGGCGAGATAAGTGGGGTAAGGGATGCAGCCGATAACGGGGTTTTCACTGCTAACAGAGCATACCGATGGACTTGAGCCTAATCCATTGAAAATGCCTTTGTATTTCAATGGCCAACCTACTCATACCTTTATTGCTGGCTTAGTGATTGAAGGCCAATATCGCTGCGTTTTACCCAATAAAACCTCGGGGTATTTGGTCATCACTTCTTTTGATTGTCCCTTCGAAGAATCGACCGAGTTTAGTCTGCTTGATGAAGGGTTTAAGCTCATTGCGACAACCTCTTTGGCGCAAATGTACGATTCTTTTCTGCTTTATGCCCATTGGCCTATGACGGATAACCGACTGAGGTTGCACTATTACGGTCAGTTTGTGCTGGATTTAGTGATGACAACGGGCAGTTCTTGGTTACCTTTTCAGCCAAAACTTAAACTGGTTGAAGTTGTCGATCCACAAAGCGATCCACAAACAGCCTCCTCTCTTGCTGAATTAGCTCAGCGTTTAGCGCGGATTAATAATATAAACTGAGTGAGGTTTGAATTAAATTGAGTTAAAAAAGAAAGGGCTATTCGCCCTTTCATGTTTATCACTTGTATCTATTACTCATGCGGAAAGTTTTATAAGCCTGCTTACAAAGACGTTTAAAAACCTAATAAAAGCTTCCTCACATCAGCTTGTTTGAGCACCAAAACCTTAGAAGAAACCTAAAGGATTCACATCGTAACTCACCAAGAGATTCTTGGTATTTTGATAATGGTTGAGCATCATCTTATGGGTTTCGCGGCCGATGCCGGATTTTTTGTAACCACCAAAGGCGGCATGGGCAGGATAGGCGTGGTAACAGTTAATCCACACGCGGCCCGCTTGAATGCCACGTCCCATACGTTGAGCCGTGTTCATGTCCCGCGTCCACACGCCAGCGCCTAGGCCGTACTCAGTATCGTTCGCGATCGCTAAGGCTTCGGCTTCATCTTTAAAGGTGGTGACCGAAATGACGGGGCCGAAGATCTCTTCTTGGAAGATACGCATCTTATTGTGGCCTTTCATAATGGTTGGGCTGATGTAATAACCTTCACTTTGGCCGCCATCGAGTTGGCAAAGTGTGCCTCCCAATAGCACTTCTGCACCTTCAGCCTTACCTATGGCTAAGTAACTTAAGATCTTATCGAACTGTTCTTTAGAGGCTTGAGCGCCCACTTGAGTGTCGGTATCTAAGGGATCGCCTTGCTTAATGGTTTGCGCACGGGCGAGCACTTTTTCGATAAAGCGATCAAAAATCGATTCTTGGACTAGCACCCGAGATGGGCACGTACAGACTTCTCCTTGGTTGAAGAAGGCCAGCAACATGCCTTCGACGGCCTTATTTAAATATTCGTCTTCATGGTCCATCACATCGGCAAAAAACACGTTAGGCGACTTGCCGCCAAGCTCAACGGTCGATGGAATTAAGGATTCGGCGGCGCATTTTAAGATGTGATAGCCAATTTCGGTGGAGCCCGTAAACGCAAGCTTAGCGATGCGTTTGCTGGTGGCGAGCGCTTGTCCCGCTTCGGCGCCAAAGCCGTTGACTACGTTAAGAATACCCGCGGGTAATAGGTCTTCAATCAGTTCGAGCAAGACCAAAATCGATACCGGTGTTTGCTCTGCAGGCTTGAGTACCACACAGTTACCAGCCGCCAGCGCAGGGGCGATTTTCCATGCCGCCATTAAGAGCGGGAAGTTCCAAGGAATGATCTGGCCGACCACGCCTAAAGGCTCTGGGAAGTGATAACTGACTGTGTTGCCATCAATATCGGCGGCGCTGCCTTCCTGTGCGCGGATACAACCAGCAAAGTAGCGGAAGTGATCGACGAATAAGGGCAAGTCGGCGTTTAAGGTTTCACGCACCGCTTTACCGTTTTCCCAGGTTTCGGCTACGGCTAAATATTCGAGATTTTGTTCGACCCGATCGGCAATGCGCAGTAACAGGTTTGAGCGTTCGGTAACTGAGGTTTTACCCCATGCTTCTTTCGCTGCGTGAGCGGCATCTAAGGCTAATTCAATATCTTGGGCATCGGAGCGTGGGATTTGGCAAAAGTTTTGGCCATTCACGGGAGAGCGATTGTCGAAGTATTTACCATTGACTGGGGCGATCCATTTACCACCGATAAAGTTGGCATATTTTTCTTTGAAGTTAACGATTGCGCCTGCGGTTCCGGGTTGAGCATAAATCATAGAATCATTCCTTCTTGTTGATTGGCTTAGTGTTCTCTTGCGTAACACTTTAGCGTTGCATACAAATGGATATCGCAAGGAGAGTGCCAAACTGGCAGGAGTTGTACACTTGTTGCGCTAACAGTATGATGAAAAGCTAATTTTGCAGATTTGAATAAGTATGGGCACTCAGGGATAGGAGTGTGTCCTGTGGTTACTTTGTCATTGAGTGGCACACAGCAATTGTGCCGAAACGGAACACAGCTCGGGGGGGCACGGTTATGACAGTTAAACCGCATTTACCATCGACACAGGCGTGGTTGGCCGATTCGTGGCAGCGCAGCATTGGCGCTGGCTTGTCAGAATTTCAGTTACCCCAGGAGCTCAGGCTCGATGCTAGTGAACTAAAGCAGAAACATGAGCAATATCAAATGCTCATCGCATTAGTGCAATCCCATGCCTTGCCTTTGTTCAATCAGTTGATGGCGCATTCTAATAGCCGACTCCTGCTCAGCGATGCCGAGGGTTATGTGCTTAGGCATTGGGGCGTGAGCCGTTACTCTACAAAACTGGCGGACGTGGCTTTGGATATTGGGGTGAATTGGCTTGAGCAGCACAAGGGCACCAATGCGATAGGGACGGCACTCACCGCCAAACAAGCAGTATCTGTGGTGGGTGAGCAACATTTTATTCGCCAGAATCGTTTTATGAGTTGCACTGCTTGCCCGATATTTTCCCCCCAAGGTGAGATGCTCGGGGTGATTGATATCACCAGCGAGCAGCAAAGGCACACCCAGCAGACGCTAATGTTAGTGTCCAGTTTGGCACAGCAGGTCGAGACCGCGCTTTTGTGCCATCTGCCCGATAGCCATTATCGAATCGATTTAGCTGCGCAACCCAATCTGCTCAATTCGGGTTGGCAGGGTATAGTGATTGCCGATAGCGATGGCCGCATCGTGGGTTGTAATCCCATGGCGAAACAATTACTTAATCATGCCAAGGTGGGCGATGCTGTCGAACAGTACTTAGGCGATAATTGGAGCCGTGTGGGTGGCTTTAATCAACATTTAGCTTTGCATTTACAGACTCAATCCTTAAATATTCCCAGCGCTAAGGGTCGAGTTGCGATTAGCAATAAATCGCTCAATCAATTGGGGGTTCGGTTTCGCGATCCTCAATTAGAACGCGCTTGGCAACATGCCAATAAGGTGATCACCAAGCAAATTCCGCTGTTAGTGCTCGGAGAAACGGGCGTCGGTAAAGAGCAGTTTGTTAAAAAGCTCCATGCCCAGAGTGCACGTCGCACCGAGCCTTTAGTGGCAGTGAACTGCGCCGCATTGCCCGCTGAATTAGTCGAATCTGAACTTTTTGGTTATCAGGCAGGCGCTTTTACTGGGGCAAACCGCACTGGATTTATCGGTAAAATTCGCCAAGCCCACGGTGGCTTTTTGTTTTTAGATGAGATCGGTGAAATGCCGCTGGCGGCCCAGAGTCGTTTACTCAGAGTATTGCAAGAGCGCGAAGTGGTACCCGTTGGCAGTAATCAAAGCTTTAAAGTCGATATCCAAATCATTGCCGCAACCCATATGGATTTAGAACAACAGGTGACTCAAGGGCTGTTTCGACAGGATTTGTTCTATCGATTGAATGGCTTGCAGGTGCGTTTACCTGCGCTGCGTGAACGGCAGGATATCGAGCGTATTATCCATAAATTACACCGTAAACATCGTATTGCTGCGCAGGATATCTGCCCTGAATTGTTAGGACAAATGATGCAATACGACTGGCCGGGGAATTTGCGCGAGCTGGATAATCTCATGCAAGTCGCTTGCTTGATGGCAGAAGGGGACAATACCCTCAATTGGCAACATTTACCCGATTATCTGGCGGCCAAACTCACATGCGAGCCGTTAAAAGGAGACCTGTTACAAGCTGCATCTTTATGTGATGAATTTAAAGAGGTAAGCCGTCAACGTTCTGCATCACCCCTGCCAAGTGGTAAGCTCGCTGTGGAGCCGAATGTCACAAAGGTTCAATCGGATTCCCTAAATGAGGCGATTTATAGCAATGTGCTGCAGGCATTTCAGGCCTGTAATGGCAATGTGAGCCAATGCGCTAAACGCTTAGGGATCAGCCGTAATGCCTTGTATCGTAAGTTGAAACAGATGGGACTTAAAGCTTAGCCATAAGGGTAAGCTTTAATCCCATGTCGATTGATTTAAGGTTTAAACGGGTAGGGTAATATTGACTTCAAGCCCATGTGGTACTCTATTCTTCGCCTTAATTTTTCCTTTATGGGCAGTAATGGCAGCTTCGGTAATGGCAAGTCCTAAACCCCAACCACCACTTTCTCTCTGTCTTGCTGAATCGGGACGGTAGAAAGGCTTAAAAATAGCATCAAGCTCAGAGGCATCAATGCCCGGCCCATCATCTTTAATGGTGATATAGACTTCATCAGCCGTGGCGCTGGCGTGTATATAGATATCGTTTTTGGCATAACGAATCGCGTTACGCAGCAGGTTTTCGATGGCGCGGGAAAGCGATTTTGGAAAGTGTGTTAATTCAATATCTTCATCTATATCGATAGTGATTTTTTTATCCTGTTGATCGGCCTCAAATTCCGCATCGTCTAGAACTTGGCTTAAGGATTCGGCTAGGCCTAAGCGCACTTTGGTTTCGTTGGTGTTGAGTTTGACTCGTGAAAGCTCTAGCAATTCCGCGATAAGTTTTTCAAGTTGTTCGGCCTCATATCCTATGCGGTCAGTTTCTGTGGTTTGCTGGCCTTTTTTGCGCGCAAGTGCCAAAGATAATTGTAAACGTGTCAATGGGGTGCGTAATTCATGGGAGATATCTCCCATTAACCTTTGCTGATTTTTAACCATAGTTTCAATAGAATCCGCCATGCTATTAAAGGCGCTGGCGAGTTGGCCTATTTCATCATTACGCTTAGTCGTGGCTTTATCAACACGGTTACTTAAATCGCCCTCAGCGAGAGCATTAGCACTTTTTTTAAGGGAATTTAGCGCTTTACCTAAATGCCACGCGAGTAAACCACAGAGTAACCCCGAAAGTAGAATTGCTAGACTTAAGGTTAACAGTTTGTTTTCGACAAAAAAGAAGAACCAAGGCCGTGGATGATGATCCGGCAAGCGGCCGTATAATGAGTAGGTTTCACCATTAACATTGAAGTGGTAAGGGCCAAATACCAATTCATCTTTAAATTGATGGCTAATGGGTCGTTTATCTTCATCCGTCATCAGCATAAAGCTACGAACACCACGGCTAAT
The DNA here is from genome assembly GCF_000015185.1 of Shewanella sp. W3-18-1. NCBI lineage: Bacteria > Pseudomonadati > Pseudomonadota > Gammaproteobacteria > Alteromonadales > Shewanellaceae > Shewanella > Shewanella sp. W3-18-1. The sequence continues at coordinate 241,106 of NC_008750.1, forward strand.
TTTTTGGGTATTAATCACTTGCCCTTCGCTGTTCGCGAGATAAATACGGAGCGGTTTTCCTTCCATATTTCTTTGTCTTTCCCATCGACGTAAAAAGTCAGACTCGAACAGGGAAGGATTTTCTTGGAATCGTATCGCAATATTGGATAACGCATTTTCAAGATGAGGTGGAATCGGTGCTCTATCGTGCTTTTGTTGTAGTAATGGCAACAGGCCGACCAAAGCAATGATCAGTGAGCTACAGAGCCAGAATCCGAGCAATAATTTGATAAATAAACGATTAGGCACAATATATTCCGCCCTTATGGTAGCCAGATATAACCTTTACCTCGGATGGTTTTTACCCTCGGTCTGCCATCGCTACGCTCGGGGAGCTTTTTCCGTAAATTGGACAGGTGCATATCTAAACTGCGATCGAAGGGCATAAGTTTTTTGCCAAGCACAATTTCATTTAGCTCTTCTTTATTCATTAACTCACCAGCGTGTAATGCTAGGGTATGCAATAGCGTGAACTCTGTTCCCGTAAGAATAATCAGTTGTTCATTACAGTAGGCTTCTTGGCGTGAAGGGTCTAAACGCAAATCGCCAAACTCTTGGGCTGGCGCCGCATGAATTTCTTGGGCGGTTAAATGGGCACGGCGGATAATTGCACGAATACGGGCGATTAACTCTCGGTCATTAAAGGGTTTTGGCAGGTAGTCATCAGCGCCAATTTCAAGACCCACAACGCGGTCTATTTCATCGCCACGGGCTGTTAGCATCAATACAGGAGTTTGTTTATGTTGGCGCAGGGCTCGAAGCACTTCAAAACCATTTAATTTAGGTAACATGACATCGAGTAAAATCAGATCAAAATCGGTTGTGAGGGCAAGATCTAATCCTTTCTTACCATCGTAGGCTAACGTTAAGGTAAAGCCTTCCAGTTCAAGCAACTGCCCGAGTAATTCCGATAAACCGAGATCGTCATCGATCAATAATATCCGACTCATAATGTTCCTTAATCTTTGTGATATGGCTTTATGTGCTTTTATCACTGGCAATGTTGTACTTTGGCTGAGTATACCCGTTTTGATGTCAATTGCTGTGTAGCAATGTAAGCCAAAGTAAAGAATAGAGTTATTGCCGCAACTTTACAGTGATTTACTCAGACAACGCCCTCGCTTACGTATAGCGCTATAGACTGTGATGGTCGAAAGTGATTCGGCTTGAAAAAGGGTCGTCACTGTGTCTTATCTATCTAAACATTGAGGTTAACATGATGAAAACATTATCTCCTTTGAAAGCAGGTTTATTTGCTATTTTAGCGAGTTCAACCGTATTCGCGACGACGGTCAGTGCAGAGCCAACCCAAGGCTGTGATCATTCAAGGGGTGAGTTCCATAAAAAAGGCAACAGAATGGAACATGGCGGTATGCATAAAATGTTTGAAGGACTTGATTTAACAGATGCTCAAAAGGCGGATATTAAAAAACTTTTTGCAGAGCAAAAATCGTCTCGTTCAGATGAACGTCCAACGAAAGAAGAGTTGTTAGCACATCGTAATGAGATGCAAGCAGTTATCACCGCAGCCACCTTCGATGAAACTCAAGCTAAAGCATTACTCAATGCTCGGCAAGATAAACGCCAAGCGCAAGCAATTGAACGTATGAAGATTCAGAATCAAATTTATAATCTACTGACGCCAGAGCAACAAGCGAAGTTTAAAGCACGATTTGAAGCACAAGCTGGTAAAGAACCTCGCGGTTAAGTGTCTAAGCTGATATACAATAGGGTCATCGCTTCCCGATATAGACCTTTATGACTCAAACTTCCCAATACGATTTTTGGGTCAAATTGGCTAGCCGCGCCTCTGTGGCTACCGCTTTGACCCTTATTATTATCAAACTCTTAGCTTGGTTATATTCAGGCTCTGCCAGTATGTTGGCTTCCTTGACGGATTCCTTTGCAGATGCACTTGCTTCTATTGTTAATTTTATTGCTATTCGTTACGCAATCGTTCCTGCCGATCAGGATCACAGATATGGTCATGGAAAAGCAGAGCCCTTAGCGTCCCTTGCGCAGTCAGCCTTTATTATGGGTTCAGCCTTTTTGTTGCTGTTTTATGGCGGAGAACGCCTTATTACTCCTGCACCAGTGGAGTATGCCACCCTAGGGGTTGTGGTTTCTGTAGTTGCTATAGCGTTGACATTGGCGCTGGTCATGTTGCAAAAACGGGCGCTTGCCGCAACTAATAGCACAGTGGTGGAAGCAGATTCATTACACTACAAGTCCGACTTATTCCTCAATGCCGCTGTGTTATTAGCATTAGTGTTATCCCAATATGGCTGGTGGTGGGCCGATGGTTTATTTGCCGTCCTGATTGCATTTTATATTGGTCATCAAGCCTTTGGATTAGGTTATCGTTCAATTCAAGCACTGTTAGATCGAGAATTAGACGAAGAAACACGTCAGCAAATCAAGCAGATTGCGAAGGAAGATCCTCGGGTGCAAGGGCTACATGATTTACGAACTCGTCAAGCAGGCAAAACTGTTTTTATTCAATTTCATTTAGAACTCGATGGCAATTTAAGTTTAAATGAAGCCCACAGTATCGCCGATACTACAGGCTTGCGAGTCAAGGCTGCATTTGAGGATGCTGAGGTCATTATTCACCAAGATCCGGTGAAACTTGAAGAGTGAAATATAAAATAGGAGCAAATGATGGCATGGATGCAAAAGCAAAGTCACAGATTAGATTATTCTACAAAACTTATCTGCCGTTACCATTGGCTATCTACTCGTTTTGAATTGATAGCCGAGTCGCTACTTAATGATGTTAGCGCTCCTGAAGATGCGACTCTTACTACTTTAGCGGAAAACCTGCCTATGATTCCCATACCGATTCAAGTAGATAGAGCAGCTTCTCCAGCGATAAAAAGGGCCTGGAGTCAGTTAGTCTTACGTAAACACCTTTATTACTTACCGCAGAAAATCGATATTAATATTGCCAATCAAAGTTATCGAGTGCACATCTGGCCATTATTTCTTTGGCGTACACGTATTACTTGTGTGGCGACTGGCAGAGTTGTCGTATCCGAATGTTTGGATGTGAGAAGGCGTCGTTCCCTCATCCGTTGGCTATATGCAAGTTTTATAGGATTGTTGCGGGTGCTAAGTTAAAATCGCTAATTGTTTCAACTGACCCGTCCTAAATATTCATCGCTTTTCACTGATAAATATGAAGAGTGCTATAAATCAACACTCCATTAATCCATCGACAGTTCTTTTAATTTACGCGTTAGGGTATTTCGCCCCCAGCCTAAACGTTTCGCCGCCTCTTGTTTATGACCTTGGGTATGACGCAGCGCTGTTTCGAGTAATATGCGTTCGAAGGCCGGTTGTACTTCGGTTAATAAATCGCTATTTCCTTCAGAGAGTTTTTGATCTATCCACTCGGTTAGCGCCGATTGCCAGTCTTGGCCAACTTTAGTCGCGTGAGTGATGCTCACGGGATCCTTAAGTAACTCAGGCGGTAAATCCTGTGGCAAAATTTCCTGTCCTGAAGCCATTACTGTTAACCAACGACAGGTATTTTCAAGTTGTCGTACGTTACCTGGCCAAGGGAGTTGTGAAAGTTTAGCTGCAGTTTCCTTGGTGAGGATTTTTGGTTCAACACCGATTTCCTTGGCGGCAGAAGCAAGAAAATGAGTCGCAAGTTGTGGAATATCCTCGCGCCGTTGTGATAGTGGAGGTAAGTGTACGCGGATCACATTGAGTCGATGAAATAAGTCTTCCCTAAAGCCACCTTTTTGTACCAATAACTCAAGATCTTGGTGTGTTGCAGCAATAATACGCACATCGACTTGCACTGCGTTATGACCACCGACGCGGTAGAATTGGCCATCGGCGAGCACTCTGAGTAACCGTGTTTGCACGTCTAACGGCATGTCGCCGATTTCATCTAAAAAGAGGGTGCCGCCGTTAGCTTGTTCGAACCGACCTTGGCGGACATTGGCGGCACCAGTGAAGGCACCTTTTTCGTGGCCGAATAGCTCAGATTCGATCAAATCCTTAGGGATCGCAGCCATGTTCAGCGCGATAAACGGCTTATCTTTACGCGGGCTGTGCTTGTGTAATGCGCCAGCAACCAACTCTTTACCCGTACCCGATTGACCATTGATCAGTACACTTATAGACGAGCGAGATAACCTGCCAATAGCGCGAAACACTTCTTGCATTGCAGGTGCTTCACCAATGATTTCAGGGGTTTTTACCTGTGTTTCTTGCACTGGCGCAGGACTTTGCTCAGTGGCATGGGTAAGGGCGCGTTCGACGAGGGAAATGGCTTCGTCAATGTCGAAGGGTTTAGGTAAATACTCAAAAGCCCCTGCTTGATAGGCGCTTACAGCGCTGTCTAAATCAGAGTGTGCGGTCATAATGATCACGGGAATATGCGGGTAATGGATTTGCAACCGTTCGAGTAGGCTGAGCCCATCGGTGCCCGGCATACGAATATCCGACACTATTACGCGAGGCTGGGATATTTCTAAGGCTTGCCACAGGGATTCTGCCGCCGCAAAACTGGCGGTGCTGAGTTTGGCCCCTTGAAGTGCTTTTTCTAGCACCCAACGTATCGAGCTATCATCGTCGAGGATCCACACTTGTTCACTAATTCGCATCTTGCTTCCTCATGCGGTATGGGTAGGTACTGTGAAATTATTTGGCATTTAAAATGGGTAACGAAATGGTAAATTCGGTATGTCCTGCACTGGAGAGACAATCGATTCTGCCCGAGTGTAAACGAGCAATATTATGGGCAATCGAGAGGCCTAAACCTGAACCTTGCTCGCGACTTGTCACCATGGGATAAAATAATGTGTCCATTAGCTCAGGCGGTATACCGGGGCCGTTGTCGATAATCGATAGGGTTAACACTAGCTTGTGACGCTGTGAACCTATGGTGACTTGATGCTGGGTGCGAGTGCGGATCAAAATTTCGCCACCTGTATGTTCAAGTGCTTGCACTGCGTTTTGCAAAATGTTGAGCACAGCTTGCTGCATTTGATCGGGATCCATCTCAATATCGGGAATGGATGGATCGTAATCCCGTTTGAGTTGGATGTTAGCGGGCAACGCCATTTCGACTAACTTATAAACCTTTTGCACGACTTTATGGATGTTGTGCAGGCTGTGCTGTGTCGGCCTTTGGGGGCCGAGTAAGCGGTCAACTAAGTTACGTAGACGATCTGCTTGTTCAATAATAAGCGTGGTAAATTCCTTTTGTGCCGGATCGTCAAGTTCCCGCGATAACAGCTGCGCCGCCCCACGAAGGCCGCCTAAGGGGTTTTTGATCTCGTGGGCTAAGTTACGTACCAAAAACTGCGCCGCTTGTTGCTGTGCATCTTGACTCAGTTGCTGGTGGATACGTCTTTGCTGGTCGACTTGGCGTAGTTCGAGCAGACTTAACTCTGCCTCATCTTCGAGTGGGACTAGGGTAAGATCGACAGTGTGATGTTGACCATCTAAGGTGACTAAGGTTGCGGTATTAACCGTTAATCCTTGGCTAGCTTTGACTGCGCTACTTAATAATTGTGTATCAATACCGAGAATTTGATAGTGTGCTGGCAAAGCTTGTTCTATAAGCCTATGGCTACCAACGCCAAGTAGTTGTTCTGCTGCAGCATTGGCATAGCAAGGCTTGAGATCCTTATCTATAACCAGTACAGCGGTAACTAAATGATTGAGCAGAGTCTCTTTATCCATTGACCGTTCCTATAAATAGGGTTGCATCAACATGATGCACCGATTTGGTGCAAGCTGCAACTCGACTTCATCAAACAGTTCAATTTTTCCTGAGTAACCTAATCCGTTGTTATTATATGTTTTAATTGGATTTTGGTTGTTTCTTTGGATGCGGAGCCATTGCTGCTTGATGAAGAAATATCTTTCTTGGTGAGCTTGATGCAAAGACTTTGCCGTTTTGAGTCATGGCGTCCACAATAATGGTGTGTTCGCCCCTATCAATGTTGGTCAACTTAAATCTACCGCCAACTTGAGGGGGCGCAATGATTTGGCCATTGAGTTTTAACTGCATTAGGAATTGGCTTTTTATTTCTGGACTGACAGTCGCAACCACTTCAAAATCCCCATTATTATCTCTAACTGTGGCTTCTTCTTCCGGAGAGATGATGTTGATTTGATACTGAATGTCTTCAATCACTTGATTGTTATTATCTGATCCTATTTTTACAGGAGGTAAGGCAATTTGGTTGAGTGTTTTTTCATTTAGTTCAACGACTTCTGCATTGGCTCTGGGCTCATCTGAGTAGTGGATTTTGCCATCTTTATCGACCCATTTGTAAACCGTCGCTTGTGCTAACATGCTAAATAGCAGTAAGCCGATGAGTGTGAGTGAACGCATCATGCTAAAGTCCTTGTCGCCTTGAGATAGAGTTAATCAAGATTAGTCCCTTTTCCATCAAATATCATGGTTTTGTTGTACGGCATCGTTACATGGAAGGTGTAAAGTGAGACTGGAAAGGTGCTGAAACTTGACTAGGTTGAATGAGGTGAAGTTCGGGCACCATGCACCCGAACTCGAGTTATAGATTACAGGCTTGCGTCGAGTTGTTTCTCGATCTCATTTGCTTTGACCCAAGCGGCATGTTGAGATAATTGAATAGCATACCGTTGAATATGTTCAAATTTCACGAGATCGCCACTGTTAGCCAGTAGCTCTACCACAAAGGACATCATAATATCCGCACCCGTGAGCTTGTCTGCAACAAGGTAGGTTTTATCGGCCAACATATCATTGAAGTAATGACTTATCTTACTGACTTCTATCGCCGCATAACCTTCAAGGAAATTGGTTTTACAACCGTCCTTTTGCACGAACATACGCAGTAACAAAGGTAGCATGGCTGAGCTTTCGGCAAAGTGTAGCCATTGCAGATAACTATACCCAAACAACCTGAAGATGCAGGATTCAGCGGGAGTTTAACGCACTTTAGGCAAGGCGGTTATTTGCAGACCTAGCGGGCTAAGTTAAAAATAACCAACGCAGTATAAAGTGCGTTAAAACCCGCCGGGACGGAGCGCCTAGGGCACTCCACTTCCGTGTTGCATCAATTCAAAAGGTGGCCGACATTCTTTCATTGATGCGCCTTGAATTGAAGCACCCTAGGCGCTCTGAAACTCGTATCTTCAGGTAGCTTGGGTATACATAGTCTGCGCTGTCTCTGGCGGGGGCTAAGGTATCCGCCGCATATTTTTCAATAAGATATTCGGTAATCGCACCCGACTCGGCGATCACTTGACCGTCCATTTCGATAACGGGTGATTTGCCTAGCGGATGAATTTGCTTAAGTTCGGGTGGCGCGAGAAAAGTCTGGCTATCACGTTGATAACGCTTAATTTCATAAGGTTGACCGAGTTCCTCTAGCAACCAGATGATACGTTTAGAGCGTGATTTATTGAGATGGTGCAAGGTGATCATGGGCTTTCCTTTGAACAGTGAGAGTACATTTTGGCTATTGCACCATTATGGTGCGATAGCCCTTTTTAACGCATTTAGTACACTTGTGCGCCTGCCTTTGTTCATTTTAAGCTGAGCGTCGCGTATTTATCGCTTAGCCTCTCGCATTCAATTGCGCAACTATGGTTTCGGCTACGGCTTCGGATGATCCCGGATTTTGGCCTGTGATCAAATGGCCATCTGCGACGACAAAGCTTGTCCAATCATCACCTTTGACATAATTGCCACCCTTTTTCTGCAGCATGTCTTCAACCAAAAATGGCACGACATGAGTGAGTTGTACGGCTTCTTCTTCAGAGTTGCTGAAACCGGTAACACGCTTGCCGCTGACCAATGGCTTGCCATCACTGGTTTTAGGGTGCAGCAATGCAGCAGGCGCATGACATACGAGCCCTAGGGGTTTATTGGCTTGATAAAACTGTTCAATCAAGGCGATAGAATGTTTATCTTCGGCAAGATCCCACAGTGGGCCGTGACCGCCAGGATAGAAAACCGCATCATAATCGGCTGCATTGATTGCACTTAAGCGAGTGGTATTTGCTAGCAGTGCTTGCGCCTCAGGATCTTTGCTAAAGCGCGCAGTGGCTTCGGTCTGAAAGTCTGGCTCATCACTTTTAGGATCGAGTGGTGGTTGACCGCCCTGTGGCGAGGCTAAGGTAATGTCAAAACCTTTATCTTTAAAAACATAAAAAGGTGAGGCGAATTCTTCTAGCCAAAAGCCGGTTTTTAAACCCGTATCACCGAGTTTATCGTGCGACGTGAGTACCATTAATATATTCATTTTCATACCGTTACCTTAGTTTCTCACATCAATATGTGTGAGCTTTGGGTTTAGTGCAATCAGGATACCATTTGACGTTATAGGGCTAAGGTCAAAATGTCACGGCTCATGGCTGGGTCAATATTGCCATGTTCGCCTAGTGCCACCATGCCGTGCAGTTCAAGCTGTTTCACTACAGTATCAACGAGGCTGGCATCAAGATCATAGGCAGATAGATGCGTCGGTATGCCCATGGCTTCGAAGAAAGCCTTGGTTTTTGCGATAGCGGCGTCGATACGCTCGTCATCTGTACCTGTGTTGATGTGCCACACACGGTCTGCGTACTGGAGTAGCTTTTCGCGTTTAGCCTCTTTTGTACATTGCAACAGGGCAGGCAGTACGATTGCCAATGTGCGCGCATGGTCGATATCGTAAAGTGCAGTCAGTTCATGGCCAATCATATGGGTTGCCCAGTCGTGAGGAACACCGACACCAATCGTGCCGTTGAGTGCCATAGTGGCAACCCACATTAAGTTCGCGCGAATGTCGTAATCTTCGGGTTGAACTAGCACTTGTGGACCAAGCTCAATCAAGGTTTGTAAAAGACCTTCGGCAAATCTGTCCTGCACGGCGGCATTAACTGGGTAAGTGAGGTATTGCTCTGTGATATGTACAAAAGCATCGACCACACCGTTAGCCACTTGGCGTTCTGGCAGAGTGAAGGTTTTCGTTGGATCGAGTATTGAGAATTGTGGATAAACCAAATCATTACGGAATGGCAGTTTAGCCTGTAGTGATTTACGGGTCACTACGCTGGCATTGTTCATCTCTGAACCAGTCGCAGGTAAGGTTAACACTGAGCCAAAAGGCATGGCTTGAGTCACTTTTGCGCCCCAGCTCGTGAGAATATCCCAAGGTTCACCTTCGAATACCGCTGCAGCGGCAACAAATTTAGTGCCATCGATAACCGAACCACCGCCAACCGCGAGGAGGAAGTCGATATTCTGCTCACGCACTTGGGCGACGGCTTTCATTAAGGTTTCATAGGTTGGGTTTGGCTCAATGCCATCGAACTCGACAACGAAACGATTACCCAATGATTGTTTAACTTCGTCTAACGTGCCTGTTTTTCTAGCACTACTGCCACCAAAGAGGATCATCACTTTAGCATCGCTCGGTACTAAGGAATCAATTTCGGCGATAGTGTCTTTACCAAAACGGATGCGGGTCGGGTTGTAGTAGTTAAAATTTAGCATGGATGATGTATTCCTGTTATTTCGTTAATAAGTTGCCCCTTATATTAGTAGACCAGTCGTCTAATTTGGGGGCGTAAAAATAAATTCTTTAAAAATCTAGGCCAATCGATATCAGCCAATATTAGTTTTGAGTCGGTTTAAATTAAGGAACCGTTTTGGGTGTTAAAATGGCTTCAGTCGTTACGAGTGCACGTTCGAGCGCGGCAGGACTGTGGCCTAATTTGTTCATTAAGCTGGCGCCTAACCACATGTGATATAACATTTCAGCGGTCGATTGTGGATCTTGCTCGGCGATTGATTTATCGGTTATGCCCACTTGAACACAAGTGGTTAACCTGTCGATGATGCCTGCGGAACCTTGAAGTAAAGCCAGGCGCATGGCTTCGGATAAATCGGCCACTTCGGCGCTGAGTTTGACGACTAAACACTTTTGATCGACGCATCCATCTGTCTGTACATGCAACCATTGTTGCCAGTACTGCATCAAACGTTCATAGCCTGTTAGTGTTGAGTTATTAAACAATGTATCTAAATCTAACTGATATTTTTCGAAATAATCAGTGATGAGTGCTTCACCAAATTGTTCTTTGGATTTGAAGTAATGATAAAACGAGCCTTTAGGCACTTCGGCTTCTTGCAATAGCAAAGAGAGGCCGACGCAGGAGAAGCCTTTTCGTACAATCAGCTTATAGCCGATGTCCAGAATGTGCTGGCGAGTGGATTGAGTTTCAGTTTTCATGGCGCCTAGCATAAATCAAATTAGACCGGTCGTCTAGTGTTGGTTTTATCGGTGACGTTAACGCGCTCGATTAGCCAGCTTTACGTTGGGAGTGTTACGTTGACCTAGTTTTGCATAATAAAACAGTTACTTAATAAAGCAACCAGATTGATAGATATCAGATAAATAAGGCATACAGATGGTGAAATTGTGGAAAGGATAAATCGTCGGGTGGAGCAGCATACTCACAGTGCAGAGAAAATTTTCACTGTGAGCGTTCGATTAACCATTAGTATTGAAATTAATTAAGATGATTAGAGGTAACTACAGCAATATTCAGCAATGGCAGTATTGCGGATTTTGAAGCTAACATTCGCGGCAAGCTCAAATTGCGTTCCTTCACTAAACTCTTGCCATACAGTGCTCTCCGGTAACAACACCTCAAAGCGGCCACTGGTGACTTCCATGACTTCGCCTTGGGAAGTCGAGAACTCATATTCCCCGGGTAATACAACACCTAAGGTTTGCTTGCTTCCATCTGCTAAAAATACACTACGGCTAGCTACTTTGCCGTCAAAGTAGATATTGGCTTTTTTCGATACTGACACTTGCTCGAGTAAACTCATTATTAATCCTCTATAAATTGGCTTTAGATGAATTTATATGCATTTTTGATAAATTTCAATGCGTTGTTTGCCGCGTGGATGTACGCATTCAATATACGCTGATGCTAATGTCCGGTTTATCGCCAATTTCCCACTTTATTATTTTAGTTGAAGTGGTCGACGACAGTTGATTGTCATTTAAAGTTATTAATCATTATTTTTATTTAAAAATAATAACTTGGTGGCATTTTAGTCAGCTTTTGATGAAAATAGTCGGCGCTACTTTGTTTCGCTGAGATTCTTCTCCTATAGTGTTATGGCAGGTTTGATTCTGTAAAGAGCGAAGGAATAGAATTCGAAGCATGACAAGGAGTCCTCCATGGGTTTTACTCGTAAAATTCAGCTTATCAGTTTATTAATTGTCCTATTACCCCTCATTTTTGCTACAGCAATAGTAACTTATATTGCTCGGGATGAATTGTTTGCCGAGGCTCAGTCTCGTTTAGTGGCTGTGCGTGAGATCAAGCAGCGGCAAATTGTGAGTATGTTTCAGGACTTTTCCGATAATCTTCAGGCCGTCAGCGCCGTAATCGCCAGCCAAAAAAACCTCGATACTCTTACCGACATAGATCAAACCTTGCAGTCCTTAAATAAATCTCTCGGTTTTTATGATCTGTTTATTATTCGTGATGATGGCACCGTTTTATATACAGTTGAGAAAGAGTCTGATTTCGGTACCAATTTGCGTACAGGGCCCTTCCATGATTCTGGATTAGCACAATTATTTAATAAGGCATTGGGATCGGCGGGTACTGTATTGTTGCAAGATTTTTCCGCATACGCGCCTTCAAATGGTCAACCAGCGGCATTTATTGGCCAGTCGATTCAGTTCAATCAGCAAAGGTTAGTCGTGGCGGCTCAGGTATCTATCGACCGCATTAATCGAGTTATGCAAATTCGTGAAGGTATGGGGCAAAGCGGTGAAACTTATCTCATAGGTCCAAATAATCGTATGCGCTCCGATTCTTTTCTCGACCCAGTTAATCGCACTGTTACGGCTTCTTTTGCGGGAACGGTAGCTCAGAATGGTGTCGATACACAAGCGGTCAAAGAGGCGCTGGCAGGTAAAACAGGGGTGATGCAAGTGAGTGATTACAATAATAATCCTGTATTATCTGCTTATTCTCCCGTCGTTGAGCTTGGTTTACGTTGGGGGTTGATGGCTGAAATTGATGTGAGTGAAATTGCAGCTCCCGCCTACCGCATGCTGTTTATTGGTTTATCTGTATGTGTGGCCGCCTTAGTGTTGGCGTTCGCTGCCGCGAAGTTAGTCACAGGATTTGTATTAAAGCCGCTCGGCGGTGAGCCTGAGGACATGTGCAACTTGACCAGTATGATCGCCTCTGGTGATTTAACTCATCATTTACCGCATATTCAAACGGATAATCACCTGATGAGTTGGTTGGCGCGGATGCAAACTAAGCTTAAAGAAATCATCAGTCAGCTGGTGGGTGTTGGGCATGAACTTGAATCCGCCGCCGAACAAAACTCTGCAGCTATGAGTCAAGCCGATTGCAGTATTCAGATGCAGGCTAAAGAAACCGATATGTTGGCCACTGCAGTTGAAGAAATGAGTTATGCCGCAGCCGAAATCAGCACCAATACGATGAGGTCCTCCGATGAAGTGTCTGCCTGTACCCATTCGAGTGAAATTCTTTCACAAAACTTAGCCAGTACTCGTAAAAGCTTAAAAGTAACCTTGAACAGTTTTGCGACTATTCATCAACAGGTGGGCAGTCTTGAGGCGGATAGTCAGAAAATCGGTTCAGTATTGGCGGTGATAAATGCGATTGCAGAACAAACTAATCTCTTGTCTCTTAATGCGGCGATTGAAGCTGCGAGAGCTGGCGAGCATGGTCGTGGATTTGCGGTGGTGGCCGATGAGGTGCGTCAGTTAGCGGTGAAGGTTCAGTTAGCAACTCAGGATATTGGGCAAGTGTTAAAAGGTATTCAGCAACAGTCAGGTGTGCTGGCGTTGCATAGCGTAACGTGTTCCACTGAAGCCTCTAAAACTGCAGAAGATGCCGATGGAATGCAAGCGGCTGTGGATGATATTGCTTTGCGCTTAGAAACCTTAAAGGCATTAATGATTCAAACCGCAACCGCTGCGGAAGAACAAACAACGGTTTCAGCGACGATTGCGCAGGGAATTGCTGGCTTAAGCGTGGCGGCGGAGGAAAATAGTGCGGCTATCAGCCAAGTGGCAGCGAGTACGCGGAGTCTGTTGGGGTTAGCAAATCAGCTTGGTTTAACAACGGCACAGTTTAAGGTGTAGGTATTTTTCGCTGCATTTACAGTGTTCTCACCTTAGTTGGTGCTGTAAATGTGACTGAGCTCGATGTTGTATATCCGCCAGAAATGGAGCTCTGGCGGATATTTTTTACCTTTTAAGTTATCTAATAAAGAATTATGAACGCTTACGCCAAATTGTCATTTCCGAAATGGAGTGTTGGAATTTACGTTTAGTCTCGCGGATCACGAAGGGGATTTCCTTCACTGCGACCAGCTCAAATTGTCCAATTAAGGTTTCGGTCAAGCCATCTAAGGTGGTGAAGTTCTCCCCTTTGATCTTAACGCCACCTAACCATTTATCCTTGGGCGTATAATCTTCAAGCCAAGTGTATGGCGAGGCAATGACAAGGTATCCACCGTGATTAATCCGCTGGGCAATACTGGTTAAAAAGTGCTTAGGATCGTTCAACCTGTCGATAAGGTTTGAGGCATAAACCAAGTCATAACCTGTGTAGATGGGCTTTAAATTACAGGCATCACCTTGCATAAAGTTGACCTTTTTAGCCTCAAGCTCATATCCCAGTTTCGCGAGACTCGCACTCTTAAATTCCTGTAAGTCGCCTTCGGTACGTATGGTGTAACGTTTTTCACCTTGTTCTGTCAGCGCATAGGCCTGTTGAATAAAGCGCGCCGAGAAGTCGATACCATCAACATGATCAAACACTTTTGCCAGTTCGAAACTCGCGCGACCAACGGAGCAGCCGATATCGAGGGCTTTGGTGGTATGGTTAAGCTGAATTTCACTGAGCGCTTGCTGCACACCATTGACGCAGAAGTTAGCCACCCCGAAATATTCGGCGCCATAGTGGAATTCAAGGTATTGGGAAATCAGTTCATCCGTTTCGTACACATTGACCTCGGCCATTTGAGCTGGATTTTGGGTGGATTCCACATAGCGAAAGCCCGCGTGTTGATAGAAATGTCGACGAAACGCATAGCGTGATGAAGCAATTGCCTCATTACCCGTCGAGATCCATGAGCCGCCTTTGATGAGATTATGTTTACCATCGAAGGTTGGAGTGGAGAAATCATCGTAAAGTGGGTGTACGGCGAAGCCGTCAAAACCGTCGATTGCGCTTTCTGTCCATTGCCAAACATTACCGACAATATCGAAAAAGCCATTATGTTCGAAGCGATTCACTGGGCAAGAAGAGGCGTAATAAGCCAAAGCAATATTGCCCGGCACTTCATGCCAATCGGGCGCATCGGCGGGCACATTCTCGCGTAAGATGTACCACTCAGCTTCAGTTAATAGACGTATATTGCTTTGCTTTTGTTCGGCTTTCCAATTACAGAAGGCTTTAGCTTCGAGCTGATTCACTTCAACAGGCCAGTTTAATGGCAGCGGAATTTCTTCCGCTAAATTACGTTGCCACCATTTATCTTGTCTTAAGCGCCAAAAACGCGGCATTTGTGCTTGGGTATAGGCAAGCCAAGCTTGGCCTTCTTCATTCCAAAATTGGGGTGAGCGATAGCCGCCAGCTTCGACGAATGCGAGATACTCTTGATTCGAGACTAAGAATTTAGCAGCCTTAAAGTCGTTAACGTTAAATATTTTATGGCCGTATTCATTGTCCCAGCCGTAGGTTTGGTCTTGCTCGGTTTTACCTAAGGTCACTTTTTGCCCTTTTACAGCCAATAAACTGTTGGTCTCGGCAGGGGCGGTGTCTTGGCACGCAGGCCAGAGGTGGTTGGGCGCGACATATTCCAGCGGCAGTTGGCGGATGATCACCGATGAGGTTTCTAAATGAATACGTTCATGCTCAATGCCCATCAAAATGATCCAGGCTGGGCTATTTTGAGTGATAGGTAACGTCAGGGGCATTTCATCAATAACGCGATTGACGACGGCGTTAACTTGCTGGCGATAGCTTCGCACTTCTGCCACATCTGGCCACGGATAATGTTGTTCGTTCAAATCATCCCAAGACATCTCATCTACACCAATGGCGAACATGGATTCGAAGTTGTCGTTTACACGCTCATCGAGAAATTTGCCGAGTTTGAGCTTGTTGATATAGAAAGTGGCTGTATGGCCAAAATAAAAGATTAACGGGTGGCGCAGCGGCTCAGCTTTGAGGTAATAGGCGCTATCATCTTGGATCAAGTCAAACAGTGACTCATATAAAGCCCATGTCTGATTAAAATATTGCTTAAGCTCTTGACGTTTTAATCTTTCATTCTCACCCGTAAGTTTGAGTGTTTGCAAAACAGGCATGTTCGATTTCTCCATAGGGCAAGCGGGTGCCATTGTTGTTGCCATGGGTTGTCAGGCTCAATACGTCACAGTTGGTTATAGGATCACTTTATCAACAAAATGTGGCTGTTCTTTACTCGGGCTTTCAAGCTAACAGAAACCAAGCTTGAGATGAAGCCAAGATCTGCTCAAGATTGATAGACTTGAAGGCGATAAAACGGCTAATTGTAAATAAAGTGTTTCTTCGTTGGTGTGATTAAGTTATTAATGAGCATAATAGAGTTGTATTGTGAATAGGTCTTTATATGCAGCAGTTATTTGTCCAATTATTAGAAGAGCGTTATTTCAATCGGTTACCTGAGGCGTTAGTGCTCAAGTTTGCAACAGAGTCGGCTGATTTTGTCCGTTTTTGGCTAGTTCATTGCCTGCGTAGTATGGTTTCTGAAAGGGAGCTTGCCATTGCCTTATTTTTTAGTGCTGAGTGGGAATTAGAAGAACTGGCGAGTTTAAAATCATTCTGGGGTTCCTATGTTGTGATGGCAGATCTTCAGCAAGAGCAGAGTTTTAAAACGCAATTTTGTTATTTTTTACCTTGGCTAAAAACGATCTCCCCTCGTCATGCAGATGCGATACGTGTGTTTTCTGCGTTATTAGCTTTTGATCGCAGGCCCACATCTGTAGGGAAAAAACTGCAATCGGCAACCCTATCCTACACTCAACTCCCAGTGAATTTATTGGACGATATCAAGAGATTGTCGTTGCCCCATTTGCGGCCTATTACTGTATATGGACATCAGGGGAAGGGGAGTGTCGAAACAGGGGTTCGTAACAACATGCATTACCCAACCCCAATACCTAATGACAATATTGCACTGGCGTGTGCAGAAAGAGTGATTGCGAAATTTGCAGGGATTAAATTGGCATTTGCAGAACCTATCGTTGTACTAAGGTACGAAACTGGCCAGTTCTATCAATGGCATTATGATGCAATACATGCATATACGGATGAAATTCAAGCAGAGTTGGAGCGTTTTGGTCAAAGATCTAGAACGGCTATTTTGTATCTTAACGATGATTTTCAAGGGGGAGAAACGGAGTTCAAGGCACCATATATTCAAGTTAAACCTCCCCCTGTGTCAGGATTGTTGTCACCCCTAAATAATCATTATGTTTAAAGACAGGGTGCGGCAAAAGAGAACGATATGGCTCGGTATTCACCAGAACGTAAAGAGGCGATCCTTAAAAAATTATTACCTCCTCACAACTTAACGGTCGCAGAGGTCGCTCGGGAAGAAGGCATCGCGGTGCAAACCTTGTATCATTGGCGAGATATTGCCAGAAAAGAAGGTCGCCCCGTGCCAGGTAAAACATTAACAGCCGATGATTGGTCGGCTGAAGCAAAACTTGCCGTGATTATTGAAACAGCGCCGCTGTCGGAAGCGGAGATAAACCAGTATTGCCGTGAAAAGGGCTTGTTCCGCGAGCAAGTACAGCAGTGGAAACAGGATTGTTTAGCTGGTTTTCAAACCTCAGAAGTACAAACTAAAACCATTAAACAGCAGGCTAAGGCTGACAAAGCCGAAATCAAATCGCTGCAACGGGAATTGCGCTATAAGGAGAAAGCGCTGGCTGAAGCTGCTGCGTTACTGGTGCTCAGAAAAAAGCTCAATGCGCTCTGGGGGGACGACAGCGAGGAGAGCTAACCCCCTTGCCTGAGCGCATAGCATTGATTGCCTTAATCCAAGAGGCGTATACCCAGGGTGCTCGCCTTTATAAGGCTTGTGCTGAAACGGGCCTCAGTAAGCGTACCTATCGACGTTGGTATCGAGAAGGTCAAGTGCAAGCTGATTTAAGGCCAACAGCAGCTCGACCAGAGCCAGCAAATAAACTCGAAGAACATGAGCGACAACAGATATTAAGTGTGTGCAATCAAGCGGAGTACGCCAGCTTACCCCCGTCGCAAATTGTGCCAACATTATTAGATAACGGGATTTATATCGCCTCGGAATCCAGCTTCTACAGAGTGTTAAATGCTCATGGTCAACTTAACCATCGTGGCCGCACTCAGGCTGCGGTCAATCGAAGCAAACCGTTGAGTTATCGGGCAGATGGGCCGAATCAAGTGTGGTCATGGGACATCACTTATTTAGCCTCAATCGTCAAAGGCCAGTTCTACTATTTGTACCTGTTTGAAGATATTTACAGTAGAAAAATAGTGGGTTACGAAGTTCATGAGCAAGAAAGTGGGGAATATGCCGCTGCGCTAATCCAACGCTGTCTGTTACGCGAGCAATGCTTTAACACGCCATTAGTGCTGCATTCTGATAATGGGGCGCCGATGAAGTCACTGACCATGAAAGCCAAGCTGGAAGAGCTTGGTATTACGGCATCATTAAGTCGGCCGCGGGTGAGTAATGACAACCCCTTTTCAGAGTCGTTATTTAAAACGTTGAAATACCGCCCACAGTGGCCGGCATCAGGTTTTAGCTGCTTAGCAACAGCAAGAGAATGGGTGGAAAAGTTTGTAACCTGGTACAACGATGAGCATAAACACAGCCAGCTAAATTTTGTCTCACCAGGGCAACGTCATGCACTGCAAGATGGCGCTATTTTAGCGAAGCGCAAGAAAGTGCTTGAGGCGGCGAAGGAAAGAAAACCGATGCGTTGGTCTACAGAGATCAGAAATTGTGAAGCGGTTGGCGCTGTAACACTCAACCCAGATAAGGCACCAGAAGAAGGCGTAATAAATGCAGCTTAATATTTAAACAAAGAGTGACAACTATCTTGAAAAACACCGACCTGAGGCAGCCTCTATTTTGGTTTTTGACAATACAGATCAAGCCGGCAAGCCGATTCCTTCCTCATTACATCGTGGCTGTGAAGTCACTTCTGGACATAAATGGGTTTGTACCCAGTGGTTTAGAGATAAGCCGTTTTGGTTAAGAGAAGGGTTATTTATCTAGGTGAGATAACGGAATTGTGGTTTACAGCGGAGCTTAATAATAAAAACTATTTTATCCCAGAAGAGTATTTTCTCTGTTGAGGTTAAGGCAGAATGAACCTGTCCGTAAAATTATTATGCAGGATATAACGGGATGACAATTAACGCATTATGGATACCCGCTTGGTATGAACTTGATCCGTCGATCGTTGTGGGCGTTACTGAAGAGTTTATATTTCATAAACCTACTACCAATGGGGCATTAAGATTTTACAGTGGTGCAGAAAATATCGATGCCGTGAGAGCGACAGGCGCCATTTCGAGCATTTATCACGCTGTTTTGGGGGATATAGAGAGTGTTGATGCACAGGGCCTTGATTATACAATTGTATTGAAGGATGGGCGCCGTTTGTTGGTTAACGCAGAGGAAGATCCTGGTTTAATCTATGAGTGGGTTGATGATAGTTGGCAGCCTTCGGAGATGACGATTTCAGATTGGCAATTAGAGGTCAAGTTTACTTCGTTATCGCCACTCACATCCGTCGATTAGTTAATGGTTCCAAGGGGCAGTTAGTTTACTTTAGTTATGACCGACTGCTCTTTGGTTTTATTTAACAAATTGATAAAAATGCTTATTTTCTGTTATTCGACATATCATATTCTTTTTGACCATGCAGATCATTACCGCGACCTCCCATGATTTTATTCGTTATGAAATATCTCCATTAGCCAGTATTGAGCATAGGCTATTTTATTGATGAAACTGTGTTTTAGGCCGCTCGAAAGCGATGTTAGTCATAGTGTTAGGCTGTTTTGTTGGCGCAGTAAGATCCACAGTGACGGATTGAATTGTACCTATCACTGTTTTGATCTAGATTGGGGCTTGCATTTAGGCGCTTTACTTTATCGTCCTATGGAGCCTTGTAATGGCGAATATTTTACTGGTTGCAAATCTTAATTGTGATCGAATTTTATTGCTGGATAAACCACTCAAAACAGGAGGACGCTTTCATTATCAAGATGGTGGTCAAAGGCTTGGTGGTGGAGGCGCTAATACTGGGCTTGGACTGGTATGGGCTGGGCATCGAGTGGCGCTGGTCAGTCAAGTCGGGCGCGACGAGATGGGAGATTGGGCCATTGCTGAAGCGAGCACCCAAGGGCTCGATTGCCGTTTAGTGCAACGAAGATCGGGAAATACCTGTGAAATGCTCCTTGTTATGACTCCTGATGGCGAACGCACGATTATTCGTCCACAAAGACCTATTTTTGAATTGTCTGTTCCACCTAAGTGGCAGCAGTGGGATGCGTTGTATTTTAATACTTCGGCCGAGGGTACTGTTAGTTGGGCAAAGACAGCGTTAGAGCATTGTCTCGTTGTTGCCCAGTTAGCGAAAGATGATAGACCTAGACCCTGCCATGTACTACTCGCATCGATGAGTGATATGCAAGGGCGTTGTGATAGCGCCTTTTGGGAATATGGCAAAAGCATTGGCGGTGACTCATTACGTTATTTTATTGTGACGGATGGTATTAATGGCGCAAATGTTTATACCAAAGATAAAGTACAACATGTCCAAGCGGTCCCCGCAAAAGTGGTCGACACAACGGGGGCAGGAGATGCTTATGCCGCCGGATTAATTCACAGCCTGTGTTCCGGACAATCGATCACTGATGCAATGGCTGAGGGCGCTATATGGGCTGCATTTGCGGTAGCAACTGATAGTTCTATCCCTGGGGACGCACTGAAAGGGTATTTAGAGGTTAAGGGCTCCTTGTCATAAATGATGCATGGATTGGGATTAGTCATCTTTTTGTCATCTAGGCTTGGTAAATTTGACCACAGTGGCGATTCGCTATTGTCCCTTAACATTTTTCTGTGTTTCTCTCCCACTTAGTGGTACGCATGTTTTGCCCCGTTTCCCCAACGGGGCATTTTTTTGTACAGCATAAAGTGATTTTGTCGCAGAACATCCACATTACTGAAATGTTGTGCGGTACTTGCACAATTGAGATACATTTATGCAACTGAAAAAGCGTTAAAAAGAATAAGCTACTCAAAGTGTCGCGCTGCGGTTGGAGTTGAGAATGGGCAATAATGTTTGGAATGAGCGAAGGAAGTTTATTTGGCTTTTATCTATATTGTTATTATTTGCTTTTTTAGTGACCAGTAGCATCAGTTATAAAGTGGCTCACGATTCGCTCAGCCAACAAATTGAGAGCAATACTTTACCTCTGACGAGTGACAATATTTACTCAGAAATTCAGCAGGACTTGTTACGACCGATCTTTATTTCATCTTTGATGGCGCAGGATACCTTTGTTCGTGATTGGACCTTAAACCATGAACAAGAGCCTGAAAAACTCATTCGTTACCTTAAGGAAATTCAAGAAAAATACGGCACAGTTACGAGTTTTTTTGTGTCAGAGAAGAGTCGAAATTATTACCATTCCACGGGTATTTTAAAACAAATTCAAGATGTTGAACCGGATGATGCTTGGTATTTTCGGGTGCGATCTTTACCTGAATCCGAATATTATGAGATTAATATCGATGCCGATACGGCAGACCGTAGTAAGACAACTGTATTTGTAAACTATAAAGTTTTTGATTTTGAAGGTAAATTTATTGGGGTGACCGGTGTTGGTTTAGCAGTTGAGAAAGTCAAATTACTGGTAGAACTTTATCAAAAACGTTATAACCGCCGCGTTTTTTTCACGGATAGATTAGGTAATGTCACATTACATGGTGATGCCTATGATGGTTCGGATTCACTCCAGACCAGTACTGGGCTAGAACAATTGGCGACACGTATTTTAACGAGTCCGAGTGCGGCATTTAGTTATAAGAAAAATGGAAAAACAGTTTATCTCAATAGTCGTTTAGTATCTGAATTTAAATGGTATTTGATTGTTGAGCAGGAAGATGCTCCCCAAGAGCAAGATTTACTTAACACTTTTTGGGGAAATCTGGCGCTGAGTTTGATTGTGACTATGGGTATTTTATTTATCTCAAACATGACCTTAGGTCGTTATCAGCGCAAGCTAGAAATGATGGCGTCTACCGATAAGCTCACTGGCGCCGCTAACCGTCAGGTGTTTGAGGAGTACTTTAGGCAGGCGTTAGATAAAGCGAAGCTGACACAATCACCCATTTCAATACTCTTGCTGGATATCGACCACTTTAAAAAAGTGAATGACAGTTATGGGCATGGAATGGGGGACTTAGTGTTAAAAACCATGGCTAACATGCTACGTGGTTTACTACAGCCGCAGGATATCCTATGTCGATGGGGTGGTGAGGAGTTTTTAATTTTGCTTCCAGAAATGGACTTAAGTCGGGCTGCAGAATTTGCTGAACAGATCCGTGACCTTATCTCTCTACGGGAAATCAAAGTGAATGGATTGCACATCTCTATTACTGCCAGTATTGGCGTCGCAGAGCACCAAGCACAAGAGCCAGCGGAAGATCTTATCAAACGTGCCGATCTGGCCTTGTATCAGGCAAAAGCAGCGGGTCGAAATCAAGTGGTATTGAATCATCCATGATGCTGTTCGGCGCTGCTTTGAGTCATATTGAGTCGTTTAGGGTTATTGCGTTGCTTGATTGTGCTACTGTTATGTCGCGGTTTACACTCTGACTTTATGCGAAAGGAGTCATGGATTGGGAGTTGCAGATGTCAAAGCTGTTAATTAATAAATTGTCAGGATTGTACTTAGGAACCCAGCTTCAAGAAGTCGCAGGAGTCGCGACAGGGATTGATGGTAAGCAAGCTGCTCAACAACTGTTAGTGCATATCGACCATGTAGAAGGGGACGCTCAGGCCGATCCAAAACACCATGGCGGGCTTGATCGCGTACTACATCATTTTCCCCGAGAGCATTACGGCCAATATCGTCGTTGGGATTTAATCACTCAGTTCGAAGATGCACCCAGTATGGGAGAAAATATCAGTACCGTTGGACTGAACGAAACCCAAGTTAATATTGGCGATATCTTACAGATTGGCGCGGTAAAAGTGCAAGTGACTCAACCACGTTCACCTTGCTTTAAGTTGAATCTACAATTTGGTCACAGAGAATTTGCTCTCGCCATGCAGCAAAGCCAATTATGTGGTTGGTTTTATAGAATTTTAACTCCAGGGGTTATTGAGCTACACGATAGGATTGA
This sequence comes from Shewanella sp. W3-18-1, assembly GCF_000015185.1. Taxonomy (NCBI): domain Bacteria; kingdom Pseudomonadati; phylum Pseudomonadota; class Gammaproteobacteria; order Alteromonadales; family Shewanellaceae; genus Shewanella; species Shewanella sp. W3-18-1. The sequence goes on from NC_008750.1 coordinate 263,619, forward strand.
ATTGATTGAGCGTCGCACTGATATCAGCGTTGCCGAGGCTATGTCACTGTACTTTTCGCCAACATTCAATGCCAGTGCCTATGATCGTTTAGCTTCATGCGAAGGATTGGCACTGAGTTGGATCAATAGTTTGCAACGCCGCTTAGCCTCGCAGACAGTAGAAGATTGGCAAATGCGTTTATATGGGCCAAGTGGTATATAAGTATTGATATTCAAAATGATAAAACAGGGATGACCTATGATTGAATCCGTGACAAAGAGTGATAAAGATTTTGGCTTACTCGTGTATGCGTCGAGTTTTATTGGGTATTTAGTGCCGTTGGGCTCTATTCTTGGTCCTTTGATCATTTGGCTGATGAAGCGTGAAGAGTCCGCATTTGTCGATCAATGTGGTCGTAGTTGTTTAAACTTTAAATTGAGTTTGCTGATTTATGTGATTATCAGCGGTGTGCTGGCCTTTATCGGTATTGGGTTTATCTTCCTAATTGTGCTCGCTATTTTGGATCTAGTGTGTACAGTGCTTGGGATTATTAAAGCCAGTGAAGGGCAAGTGTATCGCTATCCACTCACGATTAAATTTATTTCCATGGATTAATGTTGTTGGACATCAAAGAAAAACGCCTTAGATGGATGCATCTAAGGCGTTTTTTATGGGATAAAGTTTATACCTTAAACTTAGCCACTAAAGTATCTAAACGATGGGCCAATTGGTTTAACGCTAAACTTGCCTGTGCCGCTGCTTGTGCGGTGTTGGCCGTACGTTGAGTAATATCATTGATTTCAGTGACGTTACGGTTGATATCCTCCACCACTGTGGATTGTTCTTCCGTTGCGGCGGCCACTTGGATATTCATATCGCTAATCAAGCCGATACGATCACTAATCCCAACTAAAGATTGGCTTGCCTCATCAACGGCTACAACACCTTCGTGGGAGCGTGTGCGACTCTGTGCCATCGCATTAACGGCTCGGGTTGCTTCTGATTGCAACTTGTCTATCATGCCTTGTACTTCATTGGTCGATGCCGCAGTACGTGATGCTAAGTTACGCACTTCATCGGCTACGACCGCAAAACCGCGTCCGGCTTCACCTGCACGTGCAGCTTCAATGGCTGCGTTGAGGGCTAACAAGTTAGTCTGCTCAGAGATAGCGCGGATCACATCTAAAATACCACCGATGGATTTAGTGTGGGTCGCGAGGGACTCAATCACTTCACCCACTTGGCCAACGTCTTTCGACAATTGGTTAATGGTATCGCGAGCACGGGTTACCACCACTTGGCCGCTGCTGGCTTCGGTATCTGCATCTCTGGCGGCAACCGCAGCTTGGGCAGCATTGCTGGCGATTTCGTTAACAGTCGCCCCCATCTCATTAATAGCCGTTACCACCATCATGGTGCGATCTTTCTGTTCGTGGCTATCTTCTAAGGTTTGCTGCGCCTGATTCGAGACATCCTTCGCAGAGAAACCAAGCTGTTCGCTGGTTTGTGCTACTTCGATGACAGACTCTTGAATCTTGCTGATAAAGCTATTAAATCCTTTGGCAAGCTGCGCAATTTCATCTTCACCATTGACGGGTAAGCGTTGGCGTAAATCACCTTCACCTTCACCAATATCACGGAACATGGCGGCAACTTGGGCGATTGGGCGGCTGACCGATCCAGCTACAGCGATTGCAAGCACAATAAAGCCAGCAGCAATGAGCAGAGTCCAGATTAAGATCTGATAAGCGGCATCTGCTAATAGTGCGAAGACTTCTGCTTCAGGCACTTGTGCCACTAAATACCAATCCATAGATGCGATATAACTACTGGCAACTAGCATATCTTTACCATTGATCTTGGTATTGATCAGATTGAAATCGCCGCGATTTAATAAGGAGTTTGAACTCGCATCTTTATAAAGATTGTTTAGGGTGCTCTTACCAATTTGGCTGGTATCTGGGTGCAGTTTTACCTCACCTTTGGCATCAACAAGATAAACAAAACCTGTCTTTTCAATCTTAAAAGATCCAAGCAAACGCACCATATCATCGAGGGATTTGGCTAGACCAACTAAACCACGACCGTTAGGTTGTTGGTAGTTAATAAAGAGTTTTACCTCGCCATTTGCCTCTGTGAAGACGTTTAGCATACGTTCTTGGCCACTGTCTCGGTAACCAAAAAACCAACCGTCTTGTGCAGGAGTGAGTACGCGTAGAAACCCATCCTGAGTGTAATAAGCCGCCGTTTGTCTGTCGGCGTAAGAGGCTTGTGCCAGCTTATATTGGAGGGTGATGTCCTTTAACTGAGCAACGACTTGAGCTTCTTGCTCCTGAGGTCGATCGTTTTCTAGCCATTGAAGCAGCATGCGGCTGCTAGCGAGTTGTTCAGCGGCGTTCATTAAGCTGGAGATATCCAACTCAATTTTATTACGGATTTGCATCATTAAGCTGGGCATTTCTGACCCAAGCATACGTTGTTCTACGACACGCTTAGCACTGTTCTGGCTTAATACTCCAACGAGTATGGTCGACAGCAGTACTGCAAATGTCACGGTTAGCAGAATTTTCTGCTTAATAGTGAGGTTATTCAATATCATAAATATCAATATGCCTGTGTTGGACGTTTTGAGATATCGGTCGACGCACTCTTGTACGACATTTATTATCGGACAGAAATGTTAAAAGTTAACCTTAGTCTGGGTCAGTTGCCGAATAAAACAGCGTATAGAACACTTATTTGACCTAACCTGTTGGTCTTGCGGTAGATCTAATTATGTAGAGTATAGACGGAAATGAAATGGTGATTTTTAACGCACTCTTTTTGTGCGGCAATTGTGGCCAATGTCGCGAGTTAGGGCAAGCAAAAAAAGTGAGTTGTTTGTGTTAAAGGTGAAAAAAAGGCGCCCTATCGAGCGCCTTCGTTTACATTTTTTGTTAATTTGTTACATATTCGGATAGTTGGGGCCGCCACCACCCTCAGGCGTAACCCAAGTGATGTTTTGGCTGGGATCTTTGATATCGCAGGTTTTGCAGTGAATGCAGTTTTGCGCATTAATCACAAACTTAGGCTGACCCGCCTCTTCGACAATTTCATATACGCCGGCAGGGCAGTAACGCTGTGCTGGCTCATTAAATTGGGTGAGGTTTATGCCCAGTGGAATGCTGCTGTCCTTTAGGCGTAAATGGCAGGGTTGATCTTCCTCATGGTAAGTGCTCGACAGATATACTGAGGAGAGTTTATCGAAACTGAGTTTGCCATCGGGTTTGGGATAATCAATCTTGCTGTAAGCGCTCACAGGTGCCATTTGCGCATAGTCAGGGTGTTCATCACGCAGTGTGATAGGGAACTTTCCACCAAACCAGTTTTGATCGATATAGTTGAAGGCGCCGCCTAAATAGGTGCCAAACTTGTGCATTGCAGGGCCAAAGTTGCGTGATTTATACAATTCTTCGTGCAGCCAGCTTTCTTCGAAGTGAGTTTGGTAACAGTCGAGATCTTTACCGCCCTCAACGCCTGCCATCATGGCTGTAGCTAAGGTTTCAGCGGCAACGATTCCACTCTTCATCGCAGTGTGAGTACCTTTGATTTTAGCGAAGTTCAAGGTGCCCGCATTGCAACCTATGATAAGGCCTCCGGGGAAGCTCATCTTAGGTAGCGAGTTTAAGCCGCCTTTAGTAATCGCGCGGGCGCCATAACTAAGGCGTTCGCCACCCGTTAAATACTTAGCAATCACAGGGTGGGTTTTATAGCGCTGGAATTCGTCAAATGGGCTCAGATGCGGATTTTTGTAGTTCAAATCAATAATAAGGCCGACCGCAATTTGGTTATCTTCCATGTGATAAAGGAAGCCGCCACCCGATGCGCCTTCAGTTAATGGCCAGCCACCAGTGTGAACGACTTTGCCTTGCTCGTGTTGCTCGGCGGGGACTTTCCAAATTTCTTTAAAGCCTAAGCCATAATGCTGAGGTGTTTTACCATTATCTAAATGGTATTTTTCGATAAGTTGCTTGCCTAAGTGGCCACGGCAACCCTCAGAAAATACAGTATATTTAGCGTGCAGTTCCATACCTGGCATGTAGCTATCTTTTGGCTCGCCGTCAGCGCCTATGCCCATATCGCCAATTAAAATGCCTTTAACGCTGTTATCTTCGTTAAACAACAACTCACTTGCAGCAAACCCTGGGAATATTTCGACACCGAGTTCTTCTGCGCGGCTAGCCAGCCAGCGGGACAGATTACCGACGCTGATAATAAAATTGCCATCGTTGTGCATGGTTTTTGGCACAAAAGCATTAGGCATGACTCGGCCGTCGGTGGCTGAGCTGAGCAGGTAGATTTCGTCGTGGGTGACAGCGGTTTTTATTGGGGCATCTTTTTCGCGCCAGTCGCTGAATAGCTCGTCGAGCACTTTTGTCTCGAACACTGCGCCTGATAGAATATGCGCGCCCACTTCTGAGCCTTTTTCGACCACGCAAACAGTGATTTTTTTACCTGAATCCTGTGATATTTGCATTAATCGACACGCAGTTGCCAAGCCAGCAGGCCCTGCACCGACAATAACAACATCGAATTCCATTGATTCGCGTTCCATCTGTTCACCTCTTCCTTCACGTTTCCCCAATTTTTATTGGGTGTTGTAGTTTGTAAACGGGCGTTTTATTACTGATGTTCACCTTACCTTAAAAAGGGCTTAGGGCACAGTGTATCAACCTGCTGTTTAGTCTAATTCAATACAAATCTTTGGGTGAGGACTGTCACAGATTATTCACGCTAGTTTGATCTAGGCCAATAAATACCTGTTTAGGGGTATAGCTAGGGACGACTTTAGGCTTATAATCACCAGCGACGGTTCTCCGAGCTTGCCTACCTACGTCAATAGATATGGAGGTGTAGCCGTGGTAATAATGCCACCGGGGTGAGTAAAGAAATGCTCTCACCTCCCACACTTGGAAAGGTGATCATGTCTCAATTACAAGACAGCTTTGGTCGAAAATTTCACTATTTACGGATGTCTGTTACAGACGTTTGTAACTTCAAATGCAGCTACTGTCTCCCCGATGGTTATCATCCTGATGGTAAACCAAAATTCTTATCTCTTAATGAGATAGAAAACCTCGTGTCTGCATTTAGCCAAGTGGGTACTCAAAAAATCCGCATAACGGGCGGTGAGCCTACCCTACGTAAAGATTTTACCGACATTATTCGTGTTGTGGCCGATAACCCGCGCATTCACACTGTTGCGACTACCACTAATGGGTATAGACTCGAAAAGCATGCCAAAGAATGGTTCGATGCGGGCTTACGTCGTATTAATGTGTCCGTTGACAGCTTAGATCCCAAAATGTTTTACCAGATCACGGGCGAAAATAAATTCGATGAAGTGATGCGGGGGATTGATGCTGCTTTATCGGCAGGTTTCGAGCGAGTAAAAATTAATGCCGTACTGCTTAAAGGCTTAAACGATAAAGATTTACCGCGATTTTTACACTGGATTAAACACACGCCAATTGACCTACGCTTTATCGAGCTGATGGAAACGGGTTTGGGTCGTGAGTATTTTCAGGCCCACCATTTAGCGGGTGCCGATATTAAGGCGCAATTATTGGCCGATGGTTGGCAATTTGATACGCCAAGCGCCTCCGATGGTCCTGCGCAAAACTTTAGTCACTCGGATTATAAGGGGCGTATTGGCTTGATCATGCCCTATGCCAATAATTTCTGCGCTACCTGTAATCGTTTACGCGTATCGGCAAAGGGGAAATTGCATTTATGCCTCTTTACCGAGTCCGGTGTCGATTTGCGTGATCTACTGCAGCATGCTGATCAGCAAGCGGAATTAATCGAACGCCTGCACGGCCAATTAGCCCAGAAGAAAGAAACCCATTACTTGCATCAAGGCATCACTGGTGTCACTCAGCATCTTGCCTCTATTGGTGGCTAGATCTGTATTTAGGTGTTTTGTCATCGCTAATGTAGCGCGAGTATAAGCCCAATTTTCCTTGCACTTTGTTTTGACCTCACATGAAAGGATCGCTCCAATGAGCAATGTATTTACCCATATTAATGCCGATGGCAATGCCCATATGGTCGATGTGACCGAAAAGGCCGTCACTGAACGCGAAGCCCGCGCCGAAGCTTTTATTGAGATGGCGAGCACGACACTCGAGATGATCATGAGTGGCAGCCACCACAAAGGTGATGTGTTTGCGACCGCGCGTATTGCGGGTATCCAAGCCGCAAAAAAAACCTCAGATCTTATCCCTTTATGCCATCCATTAATGCTCACTAAAGTGGAGGTCGATTTAGAGGCGCAGCCTGAACATAACCGTGTGCGCATCACTAGCCTGTGTAAATTATCCGGTAAAACGGGTGTAGAGATGGAAGCGTTAACTGCGGCTTCAGTGGCGGCGTTAACTATCTATGACATGTGCAAGGCCGTGCAAAAAGATATGGTGATCTCCCAAGTCCGTCTGTTGGAAAAGCGTGGCGGCAAGTCGGGACATTTTAAGGTTTAGCGGATCAAAAATGAGAGAAGACTATGATTAACGTGTTGTTTTTTGCTCAAGTTCGAGAATTATTGGGTACAGCTAAATTAAGTCTAGAGGCGAGCGAGCAGACACAAACTGCCGAAGCATTACGGGCAACGCTGGCGGCCACCGACGACAAATGGGCTAAAGTATTAACCTCTGACAAATTGCTGGTGGCGGTAAATCAGACCATTAGCCAATGGGATACACCGGTAAAGGATGGTGATGAAGTCGCCTTTTTCCCACCAGTTACAGGAGGTTAATATGCGTTTACTACCCGCAGTTCGAGTGCAAGAGGTCGATTTTAGTGTTTCTGACGAATATCGCCAACTCGCCCAAGATGATAGCGATGGTGCCGTAGTCACTTTCGTCGGTAAAGTGCGTGATTTTAACGATGGCGCCGCGGTGACTGACTTAACCTTAGAGCATTACCCTGGCATGACAGAAGCTGTACTCGAACAAATTGTTGCCGAAGCGCGTAGCCGTTGGCCGTTGAATCGGGTCACTGTTATCCACCGTGTCGGTACTATGTCGCTGGGCGAGCAAATTGTATTTATCGGCGTGACGAGTGCCCATCGTAAGGCCGCTTTTGCTGCCTGTGAATTCTTAATCGACTTTTTAAAAACCAAAGCACCCTTCTGGAAATTAGAAGCGGGCGAGCAAGGTAAAAGTTGGGTTGAGGCGAAAGATGCCGATGAGCAGGCGGCTAAATTGTGGCAAGCATAAAAGCTGGCGACAAACAGGCGTATATTGCTAACACAAATTAATGGAAGATTGACAACATGGTGGGTTTAACTCGTTTTTTTAACTCAGTTTTTTTATCTGTTTGTTGTTTATTATCTACTTTATCTTTGAGCATCCAAGCGGCGACGAATACCAGTACCGCATCGGTTCCAGCGATTGCCGCTGCCTCTGATTTACGTTTTGCCCTAGATGAGATTAGCCAAAAATTCACCCATGAAACGGGGTTGAAAGTTAACATTTCCTATGGGTCATCGGGTAATTTTGCCACTCAAATTCAAAATGGTGCGCCCTTTGAGCTATTTTTATCTGCGGATGAAAAATATATTCAGCAATTGCACAGTGCCGGTATCGCCCGCGATGCTGGTGTGCTTTATGCCCAAGGGCAACTCGCGATTGTTGTACCGAAAGCGGGGAGTTTGTCCGTTGACCCTGAACTTAAGGGGCTCGCTGAAGCACTCGCTGCAGGAAAAATTACCCGTTTTGCTATTGCTAATCCTGATCACGCTCCCTATGGCGAAAAGGCCAAAGAAGCATTGCAGTTTGTGCAGTTGTGGGATGCGATTCAACCTAAATTGATCCTTGGGGAAAATGTGTCCCAAGCCGGGCAGTTTGCGATAAGTGGTTCAACCCAGGGGGGAATTATTGCACTGTCTTTAGCTATGTCACCCACGTTTTCTAAACTGAGTGATTACGCCATAGTGCCAGCAAAAATGCATACTCCGCTGTTTCAGCGTATGGCATTAATGGCCAAGGCGGGTGAAACAGCCCAGCATTTTTATGATTATTTAAGAGCCGATAGCGCTCGTCGTATTTTGGCCGATTATGGTTTTTCATTACCAGAGCAACCATGATGGATTGGCAGGCACTTTGGTTATCGGTCAAGCTGAGTGGCATCACTGTTTTAGTGCTTATCCCCTTAGCTATTCTCGCTGGACGGGCATTAGCCTATCGCCAATTTGTCGGCAAATCCTGGGTTGAAGCACTGATCATGGTGCCCTTGGTATTACCGCCAACAGTGATTGGCTATTACTTGCTGGTGGGGCTAGGTAGTCAAAGTTGGCTCGGACAATGGATTGAACAAGTCATTGGTCAGCAACTCGTGTTTCACTTTTCTGGTCTGGTTATCGCCTCCGTATTAGTTAATATTCCCTTTGCCGTGCAGCCGATACAGCGCGCCTTTGAAACTGTACCTAATGATGTTCGCGATGCAGCCGCTTGTTGCGGCATGAGTCGACTTAAAATTTTACTTAAAATTGAACTGCCTATGGTATGGCCGGGAGTATTGACTGCCTTAGTGCTGTGCTTCTCCCATGTGCTCGGCGAGTTTGGCGTTGTGCTGATGATGGGCGGCAATATTGCTGGCGAGACTAAAACGATTTCGATTGCAATTTATGACAGTGTGCAATCATTCGATTTTAATGCAGCAGGCACTATGTCATTAGTCTTATTGCTGTTTGCCGTGACGGCCTTAGCACTCACGACCAGTCTATCGCGGCGTTTAGGAGGTCAGCGTGGCGCAAATCATCGCTGATCTGCAGTGTCAGATCCAAAATCATAAACACATTAATCTGAGCGCTGATTTTCGCTGTAAAGCGGGTGAAGTACTTGCTGTGGTAGGGCCATCTGGCGGTGGAAAAACCACGCTACTGCGGATGATCGCTGGGTTGAATCATCCCGATACGGGACAAATCCACTTTGGCGATCGGCCTTGGTTTGATGATAAAGCGCGTATCGCCTTAAGCCCGCAGCAACGCCATATCGGTTATATGCCGCAGCATTTTGGCTTATTTCCGAATCTTACCGCCCTAGAAAACGTGGTGGCAGGGCTTGATCATATTCCCAAGGCGGAGCGCATACCGCGCGCGAAAGATTGGCTCGAAAGGGTTAATCTACAGGGATTACCCGATAGATTACCTGCACATTTATCGGGCGGCCAGCGCCAGCGCGTCGCCTTAGCAAGAGCACTTGCACGCGAACCGTCGGTTTTATTGTTGGATGAGCCTTTTTCTGCGGTGGACAGGGAAACCCGTGAGCGTTTATACCTTGAGCTTGCGCGCCTCAAAGAGCAGTTACTTTGTCCAGTGATTATGGTCACCCATGACTTAAATGAAGCCTTGCTGCTGGCTGATTCGATGATTTTGATCAGCCAAGGCAAGATGTTACAGCAGGGGGCTCCATTTGAAGTGTTATCGCGACCACGTAATGAAGCTGTAGCTAGGCAGATGGGGCTAAGAAATATTTTTGATGGTGAAGTGGTATTTCAAGACAGCACTAAAAACCTCACTTGGCTTAAGTTTGGTGAGCAGTTAATTGCCTGCGATTATGGTAAAGATCGCCCAGTGGGAAGTCGAGTCCGTTGGGTTATCCCCAATCAAGGTATTCGTTTTAATTCGATATCCAAAGGACGTTTATGCCGCAGTTTTAATAAGTTAACTGTCACGATAGACGCTATGCTGGTGATGGGCGAATCTGTTCGGCTTATCTGCTATGTCGCCGGCACCCAATTACAAATTAACACCGAAGTCTCGCTGCATTTTGCCCAAAAGCTTGCTCTCACTAAGGGAATGCAAACCACAGTGGCACTCAAATCTGAACAAATTCATATTCTGGAATAGTCCCTTTCTAAGCACAAAATGTTTTAGATGATCAAAGGTTAATCTTGTTTCCATCGGTGTTTTAGTCGCCATTAGGTAGACTATCCCTATTTTGCGGCTATCTTTGACGGATTTAATGCAGTGAGGGTGGAAGATAAGAGAGGGACAATATGGTCCATCGACTTCTAACTGATTGTCTCATAAGATACAAACTTAGCTGATTTATATGGAGGGGCCATGAGATTATGGTTGCTAGGATTCATCTTGGTATCGGGGGCGGTCTCTGCTGCCCAGAGCTTGTATTCCATGTTGGGGAGTGGGCAGTATCAGCCACCACTAAAAGTGATGCAGCAGATTGAAAAAGACTTTCCTGGCGTGATTGCCGAGTTTGAAATGGAAATGCAGGAAGGTGAGTTGGTCTATCAGTTTGAGTTGATTAACCCGTTGGCTAACGCGATTACTCATTTTGAATATCGTGCTCGAGATGGCAAGTTATTGAAACAAAAAGCAGGAAAGGTTAGCGCTGACGATTTAGGCGAAGTTGAAGCAACGCGCTTAATCACGAGCAAACACCAGACATTTTCAGGTTTAATTACCATGGCAATTAAAGATCATAAAGGTTTCTTAACTGATGCTAAATTGGATCATGATCTAGGCATTAGCTATTTAGAGCTTAAGTTGCTGGATGACACAGGTAAGTATAAATTGGCTTTTGATGTTGATAATTTACGTCAATTACCTTTACTCAAGTGGGATTAATGCCCGCAGCATCCGTGACGATTGGGGAGCGCAACATACAGATGAAAATACTTTTAGTTGAAGATGATGCGACGACGATTGATTACATCGTCAAAGGATTTCTTGAGCAGGGGCACAATATCGAAACGGCGAATGATGGCCACCAAGGTTTATCTCTCGCCACAAGCTGTCAATATGATCTGGTGATCCTCGACCGAATGTTACCCCAGCTTGATGGCTTAAAATTACTAGCGGCTTTAAGGGCTACGGGTAATCAAACCCCTGTGCTGATTTTGTCGGCTTTAGCCCATGTTGATGAACGGGTTAAAGGTTTGCGGGCGGGCGGTGATGACTATATGACTAAGCCGTTTGCTTTTTCTGAACTGTTAGTACGCGCTGAAAAACTGATGCAACGTGGTCAATCCACGCCCATTTCGACCGACTTAGTGGTTGGTGGGCTCAAGATGGAATTACTGACCCGCAATGTGACCTTGGACGGACAGGAGTTAATGTTGCAACCTAAAGAGTTTCAGTTGCTTAAGTATTTGATGGAACATGCTAATCAGGTCATCAGCCGCACACTATTATTTGAAGCTGTGTGGGATTATCACTTTGACCCTCGCACCAATGTAATTGATGTACATATTGCAAAATTACGGCGTAAATTTGAGGAGTTAGGTCACGGAGAGCTTATTGAAACCGTAAGGGGAGCGGGTTATCGCTTACGCCAAAGGCATTAAGCCTTACCAAAGTAGCGCTTGGCGCATCACAATTGTCTTTTCAACCTTAGTGACTGTGATTATAGGTGCGTTGTTATTTGCGCTTTATCGACAACTGATCATCGAGCAGCAGTATCAAGTCACTCAGTATCTTGAGTCTGAAACCCAACGCTATCAGCAGCTTGCCCTTACTGTTGATCGCCGTAGTTTTGCGGCTCAAATCCGCGCCGCCGATCCACAAACCGCTCTGATCGCTTGGCGTAATAGTTACGATATGGTCGGTGCCTTGAGCTTTATGCCCGAAGGCATGCCCATGCTGCCGCAAACGCGGGATTTTCCTATCTTAACTGGTGGCCCGGATAAACTGCATATCCTCACTGGCGGTCTGGTGATGACCCGCTACGGCCCAGTGTTGATTGCGACTCGCACCGATAACTTAGCCACATTAATCGACAAATTTATCAGTGCTGCTGCAACCGCGGTGATGTTGACTATAGTATTAACCTTAGCGTTGGGCTATCTGTTTTCTAAGGCCATTTTGCGTCGGCTTGTGCAGTACAACCGATTGAGTGAACAGATTGAGCGCGGTCATTACGATACGCGTTTACCGCTAAGTTGGCGTCAGGATGAGTTTGATATGTTGGCGCTGCAATTTAATAATGTGCTGGATATTCTCGAAAATAATCTGATGGCAGTGCGCGGAGCCACTGACAATATTGCCCATGATTTACGTACACCGTTATCCCATATCCGTATTGGGCTAGAAGAATTGGCCACTAAGTCACATGATGATATCAGCGAAGGTTGTGCCATTTTAATTGAGGAGCTTGATCATTGTTTGGCGACATTTGATGCTATGTTATCGCTCACCCGTATTGAGGAAGGTCAGCAGACTCTCGACTTGCAGGAGCTAAGCCTAGCTCAACTTTGTACCGATTTATTGGAAATGGCCGATGCGGTTGCCGAGTCAAACGAACAAACATTGAGTTTATCTTTGTTATCAGACCATACAGTGTTGGGTGATAAGTACTTATTATTCCAAGCTTTATATAATTTGGTCGACAATGCGATGAAATATTCTGGGCAGGGTGCGCGGATTGATATTATTCAATCAGGCGCACAAATTCAGATCCGTGATAATGGCCCTGGGATACCCGATGAGAGTAAAGATAAAGTGTTTGAGCGCCTAGTGCGACTCGATCCTAGCCGACATTTACAGGGCACAGGATTAGGATTATCTATGGTCAAAGCGATTCTCTCACGGCACAATGCGCAAATTAAACTTAGCGATAATCATCCCGGCTTAGTCGTTACTATCCAATTCTAAGTCAATGATCCGCACTACCGCGTCGAGAGTTCCATGTACCAAATCATAGCTGATGAGGCTGATTTTCTTGTTATTTCAAAATTCCCTAAGGTGCACTTTCACAGTCAAGACGGAACCGCGGGTGTAGTAGCACAGGTTGAGCAAGATTTAGGGATTAAGCTCTTTGCTGTGCATCGACTCGATACGCCCACATCTGGTCTATTGATTCTGGCTAAGAGTACTGCCGCGGCAAAACAATTTACTGAGCTATTTACCGCCCATAAAGTGCAGAAATATTACCTCGCCCTCGCAAAAGGTAAGCCGAAAAAGAAACAAGGCTGGGTAATTGGTGATATGGCAAAGTCACGCCGTAGTATGTTTAAGCTGTTGCGAACCAAAGAAAACCCTGCCATCACCCAATTTTTTTCAGTCAGTGTAGGAGATGGATTGCGACTTTATCTTCTCAAACCCCATTCGGGAAAAACCCATCAATTGAGAGTGGCATTGGCAAGCTTAGGTGTACCGATTTTAGGCGATGAATTATATGGTGGTGCTGTGGCTGACCGTTGCTATTTACACGCTTATTGCCTGCATTTCCGCTATCAGGATGCGGTAACTGGTTGGCGGGATTATACCTATCTGAATATATCACAGCAGGGCGAAGCCTTTCAGTTAGAGGCTGTAAGTGACGCGCTGGCTCTTTGGCATAAGCCAGAGACTCTGGCATGGCCCTCTAAGGAGTAACTTTACAGAGCGAGTACTGGCGAACATGAGTCTGCTTTGGGATAAAGTATTTGCAAATCCTGAGTCTTCCTGCGAAGTTAGCTGTGTAATGATTTCCCCTCTACAGGAGCAAGCTTATCTATGGATACAAACAAATTACTTTTAGTTATTATTGCGATCCTCTTACCGCCCGTTGCGGTATTCTTGAAAGCGGGAGCGGGTAAGGATCTGTTAATTAACATCGTTCTGTGTTTATTTTTCTGGTTTCCCGGTTTATTGCACGCACTGTGGGTTGTTACTAAGGATTAGTGATCCCAATATCCCAATCAAAAAGCGCAACCTATATTTATTGCGCTTTTTGATGGATAAAAATCAGAGCAGTTTAAAAAGGTAGTGTATAGCCTATGGTCGCTGTTCGTCCCATCCCTTTGAAATAACGATCATTTGTCCCCATAGTTTGTGAGTAATAGTTGAAATAATCCTTATTTAGCAGGTTTTGCAGGCCTAAGCTTAAAGTGCCTGTATAGAGTGGCATAGAGAAGGAAGCATCGACGGTAGTGTAACCATCAAATTCGGCATATTGCGTTCCCGCAGCATTTTTAAAGTCGCGGTCCATAAAGTAGTTGGCTTGAACGCGAGTGGACATTTCATTATCAAAATTATGCGTCCAATAGAGGTTGATACGGTTTGGAGCAATATTGGCACCATCAAGATCGGTATCCACTTTATTATCGCCGTTAGAATCGTATTCGCCCTGTTGGATAGCGATATTCATACCTAAATCGTCATTGCTGGTCAAATAAGCGGTCACATTGGCTTCAATGCCATCGATAACACTTTTTTCCCGTTTCACATCGTAAAAACCATCACTATTTAAGGCTAAACGTGAGCCGAAATCGGTGGCCGAACGGTAGTAGGAAATCTTAGCTCGCAGGTATTTACCTTGGTAATCGGCACCGACTTCCACGTTATCTGTAACGATGGGCGTGAGCGCAAGTGAGTCACTGATACTGGGATTTGCTCCAGGAAAGCTTTTACCATCACGTAGAATGCGGCCTATATCAGGCATACCAAAACCTTCGTTATAGCTAGTATAAATACGAATATCAGGTGTGATTTTGTAGGATATGCCGATATTCAATAAGGTTTTATTAAAGGAGGCTTCTCCCCCAGCGATTTGCTTATTGCCCGCGCCCCATAGGGTTTTATAATCATCGACACTCAGTTCGGCATGTTCATAGCGAATGCCCGTAGATAGGGTTAAATTTTTAATTAAATCATAATCTAACTGTAAATAGGGGGCGATATTGTCATAGGTGCTTTCAGGCACCCATGAAAAACCTGTTTTCACTAAATCTTGCTCCGTAGTATCTCGGAAAAGGTCGATACCATAGGCCGCATCAATCCCTGAACCAGCAATATCCTTAGCAATTAACGCACTTTTTAAGCCCCATTTGACCGAAGAATTACGTGATTGGTCATAATACAAGCTTTCACCTTTGCTACCAACGCCGCATTGGATAACTTGGTCGCTGCCCTCGAAGGCTGGATCGTAGAAGCTTTCAAAACAACCGCCACCATACACAGCTTTAAAGTCTTGATTAAAAAGCTGGAGGTTGAGTTGTTGTCCTGCAATATTTTCGTGGGTATAAGTTAAGCTAGTAGTCGTCACTTGGTTGTTAGCCGCTTCCCAAGGTTGGTTTTGTTTTATTGCACCTGTTGGTACACCATTAGGTTTATCGCCAGCAATGGGCATCCAATCGCCATTGTTATCCATGTTGTAGTGGTTAACCATTAACTCTATACGTGATTCGGCAAAGTTATGGCCTAGCTTGATAAAGAAGTCTGCACTTTGGCTGTCCATTGACTCGCCTTGTGTTGTATCGACTCCCACGAGATCATGGTTAGCGTCATAGTAAACGCCATTATTGCGATAACTCACCGAACCCAGCATATCAACCAATTCTGACTCCCCAGAAAATGCATAGCTGGTGCCAAAACTCATGCCATTGGATTTCATTGAGTCTGGTACGGTGACATCAAAACTGACCACATGCTCATTATGGCCTGAGGGTTTCTTCGTGATGTAGTTGATAATCCCGCCCTGTGCACCTAGGCCGTGCATTGCATTGGCACCGTGAATAATTTCAATACGCTCAATCATGGCTGGATCTATGGTTTGCCCTTCTCGCCCGCCGCTACGCAAAGGATTAGATTGCGGTACGCCATCGATCATGATGAGTGGAGGGCGACCGCGCAGTGTTTCGCCAGTGTTACTCATTTTTTGGCGACTAGGGGAAAAGCTGGGGGCTAAGTTACCGATAATGGTTGATAAATCCTTAGTGGTACGGAACTGTTCCTCTAACTGCAGACGGTCAATAATCGTGACTGTATTTGGAATAGCACTTGGGGATTTGTCCATGCGGCTTGCGGTGACAGTGATTTTTTCAATTTCTTGATCTTTATTACTGTTGTCCGAGGCATCTTGTGCGGCGGCGGATTGGGTTAATGCAGTCAATATTGCTAAGGCGACAAGTGAGCTTTTAAACGTCATATAACTTCCTGCTAGGCGAGTAAGAGTGTTACACCGGATTCCTTGGCATGGGTCATATTCCGTTAAATAACATTGCAAATGATAACGATTTTCGTTAATGGCGAGATTCTAGGGGAGGAAGAATAGATTGTCTAGTCGTGTCGTAAATGAAATCGTTTTGTTATGTCGCAGTATCTATAAATAATGAACGACTATTTCGAGTGGTTATTTGGGCTTAGACGTTTAGATGCAACACCTGAGCATCGTTTGGGCTCTTTCGATTGTCTCAAGTGTTAGCTAGTGGATATAATTGCCCACTTTATGCTGTATTGGTGTCGATATGAATCGCAAAAAGAAGATAAATCAAACGTTGAAGAATAAGGCTAAAAAAGCCAATGCTAAGCTGCAAACCTGCAATAAACCCAAATATATTGCTAAGGCAGACAGGGAAGCATTAGTGCCAGCAGTGTTACCCGAATCAGAGCCTAGTGATGCGGCTGCTTAATGCCTGTTTAAAAAGACTATTGCGCCTCTAAATAGCGGATAGGATTTTGATAAAATGCCTTTTTATATCCCTGAGTCGATGTATCTATCAACCAAGGTTTAGGTAATAAACTTAATATTGAATAGTGTAAATGTGGCGGTTTTCCCTGCGCATTCCCCGTATCACCAACCGCGCCAAGAGTCTCTCCCTTTGCTACAATTAACCCTGTATCGGCGGCAATTGTCGCCAAATGGGCAAAATAGTGAATTTGCCATTTAGGGCCAAGACCTACCACGACTTTACCTCCTTGGAAGAAGCCGCCTCGATAAATGATCAGCATCGATGTGGGGGCTATCACGGCGGTATTTTTTGGGGCAAAAATATCTATCCCTTTATGTACGCCAGAAGCTCCCCAAGGCTCGTACCAGAAGGTTTGACTATTCCAATCTTTACTACTTGCGCCTTTCACGGGGATGATGGGTGACTCAGGGACCAGATAACCGCTGATTAACAGTAACACTAGCGCTAATCCAATATATTTCAATTTCATTATTTATCCTGAATTAAGCCTCTGTAAATGCCTCAGACTTTAATGGAACTCGCTGAACTCTCGCCAAGGTTCGGGATATTGTAAGCGTTCTTTTTGTGAGAGTGACAGCCAATAGGGGCGCCAAAAATAATGACACCAAAAATCGAGATTTCCTTGCAAGCTACCGAGAGTATCAGGATCGATATCAGGAAAACTCTTCCACGGATCAGGTAATGGTGACTTGAAGCTAATTAGTTGCTCAAGTAGGGTTTGATCGTTAGTGATTAAATTCAGGCAAATACCTGCAAAGTCTGCATATTTATTTAAAAACACACAGCTCGATTGGTTTGAATGCATTATTAAGCCATTAAACGGAGCGGAGTGCTCCGGCAGTGCTTTAAAACCTGCATTGTTTATCAGGGTATCGATGGCTTGTTTCCCTTCGAGTGTGAGTAAGCAATGTATTTGATAAGCATAAATATCATCCTGTGCCATAGGCATCACCAGTGGATAAGTCTGCTGCAGAGGTATGGTGATATAGGGCATTTGTATTTGATTAAAAACCTCGGGCAATGCCACGTCTTGCTTGGATGATTTAATCAAGTTAACGCATTTGGTAAACCAAGCGAGCAATGACATTGGTGTTATTCCTCAGCGGCATGGTTGCTAAAGAGCGAGGGCGCGATAGTCGGTGTTTGCAATCTTAACCAGCCTTTTAACCGAGGAGCATCAATATACCAGAGCCCATCGTGTTGAGTTAGTGGGAAATATTCTCTTGAAGGTCCAAAAGGCCCTGGATTTTGCTGAACAATTTCAACCTGATGGTCATGGACCTCAGCAATAATAGCGACATGGCCATAGGGATTAAAAAGCCATGGAGCAAAAACGAGTAGATCATCAGCCTGAGGCGTTAATTGACTGCCATTGACATATTGCAGCATGGCACGTTTTTCATTCCACGCACCGTCAGCCAAGCTGTTATCAAAAAAGTCGCGAGCATGACCGTAGGTGTCAGGCATTTTGTGTTGATGACGCTGATAAAAGTAACGTTTCACAAATTCAACACATTGATATTTAATGCCTAAATTATAACCATCGATAGACAAATTGCGGCCGTCACTGGTATTTACACCACCGTTATAATAGATCTCGACACCATTGAGGGAGTCGATAACGTCACCCACTTGGTATTTGGTATTAAAGTTATGCTGGGTGATAAGACGATAGGCACAATAGATAAGACTGAGGAGAATACCTAAACCCAAAAATAGAATGGAGATACGTTTAATCATTAACAAGGCAAACTCAAGAAATTAATATCTGAAATTCAGTAAGATACATCGCCCAAGTATTTTAAGCTCTAAGTGTGTGAGCGTCTAGGGAAAGGCGTTAACGGGATGAGATTCATACTTAAGTACAAGGTGTAAATAAAAAGTGGCATTAGATCTTTAGCAAATTTGGCCAAGCTCTAGCAACAGACGGTGATAAGTTGCATTCTTGTTAACTTGACTCGGTGAATTCAGTTTATTGCAATGTGTAAACCCGTTAGACTGAAAACATCTCATCCAAAATAACGATAACAATATCCAAGGATGTCCAAGTGAAACCTGCCACCTACAATACCGAAGCGTTCGATGATTGGATCCGCACTCGTTTCGTCGAGCTAAACTCCGAGCTTGAACGGCTTTATTACCTGCAATCAGACCGCGCCAATGTGCTCAATATCGGCGATGAAGCGAAACAGCGGCTCGAATCTGAAGGGCGAGAACTGATAAAAACCTTGCTCGATGAAGGCAATACCGATGAAGGCTTTGATAGTGCATTTGATTTACTCGGTAATGTTGGCCTGCATATGGCGGCCTGTCGTCGCCATGAAATTACCGAACCGTCGCGGGAAACCACCTCACCACTGGCCGAAGCCTCTGCACTGGCGATGCATATTGGTGCCTCCATTGGCGTTACGCCACGCTTTGCCACCGCGCATTTAACCACACACAATCGTGCTCATCGTGGTATCTATAAGCGTTTTACCGATTTGCCTGATGAAAAACTGTTTGTGGATTATAACACTAAGGGGATCTTAGCCTATAAACGTGCCGCGGATGCGTTATTGAAGATCCAACCGCTAGGAATTTCCCATCCAATAAGTTTGGATTTACTGCGTGTCGCTAAACAGGCATTACAGGATGTAATTGAATCGAATACCCAATTATTTAATCGATTAGATACAGACCGCTTCTTTTATTGTGTGCGTCCTTACTACAAACCTTATCGTGTAGGCTCCGTTGTTTATCGTGGGGCAAATGCTGGGGATTTTGCGGGGATTAATGTTATTGATCTGACATTAGGGCTTTGTTTTGCCAACGAGTCTTCCTACTCGCAAATGCTGGTGGATAAATTTTTATATATGATGCCAGAAGATCAGCAGCTACTACGGGAATGCATGCGCCGCCCTAACTTAATGGATGATTTTTTGCAGGCAAAGAATAGTGTTAACCAAGATTGGTATCAGCAAAATCTCAAACTCTTTATCGAGGTTTGTGAATTGCATGGTGCGACCGCAATTCAGCACCATAATCAATTAGTCACTAAATATATTGCCGAGCCTTCTACGACTATGGCTCAACAACATCTGGCTAAGGTCACTGCAAGTGGGCAACCATTATCTGTGCTGCTGGGTTCCCTCGAAAAACTTCGAGATAGGCGTGCAGCCACTAAACGCAGTGATATTCGTACCCGCTATGATGATCTTAACTGTTTAAAAGAGAGTTTGAGGTAATACCATGTTTAGCGATTTTAAAAAGGATTTTTGTCTCGCCAATCCCGGTTATTTGTTGAGCCACTCCGTAGGGCGTCCACTTAAGTCAACCGAACAAGTCTTTAAAGAAGCATTTTTTGCACCATGGCAGGACTCTGGGCGTGAACCTTGGGGACAATGGTTAAGCGTGATTGATGATTTTACCTTTGCTTTATCTAAGTTATTTAACGGTCACCAAAAGGATTTTTGCCCTCAGGTTAATTTGTCGAGTGCGTTAGCAAAAATCCTGATGTCTTTGGCACGCCTAAACCGCGAACATGCCGTGGTGTTGATGAGTGAAATTGATTTCCCTAGCATGGGTTTTGCTATTAAAAAGGCATTACCCGCCAGTTGTGAAGTGCGTTTTATTCCTAAAACGTTAGATATAACCGATGCCAATGTATGGGATGCCCATATGGGCTCGGATATCGATTTAGTGTTTGTTAGCCATGCATATTCCAATACTGGGCAGCAGGCTCCGCTTGCGAATATCTTGGCGATGGCACGTCAATATGGCTGCTTAAGTGTGGTCGATGTTGCGCAATCCGCTGGAATTATTCCGCTTAATTTAGCTCAGTTACAACCTGACTTTTTGATAGGGTCGAGTGTGAAGTGGCTTTGCTCTGGCCCCGGAGCCGCTTACCTTTGGGTTAACCCTAGCATTATAGACAGTTGCCAACCTAAGGATGTGGGTTGGTTTAGCCATGAAAATCCCTTTGAATTTAATATCCATGATTTTCGTTATCACAACTCGGCACTGCGTTTTTGGGGTGGAACGCCCTCTATTGCGCCCTATGCCATTGCCGCCCACAGTATTCATTATTTTGCCGATATAGGGGTTGAACAATTGCGTAAAGGGAACCAGCTATTGATTGATATCGTTGCCGAGGCGCTAGATCAAGAGTTTGTATCACCTAGAGAGATAGAAAAACGCAGTGGCACCTTAGTTTTGCAATTTGGTGAACAACAAGGGCAAATAATGGCAGCCCTTGCCAAGGCAAATATCAGTGTGGATGCTCGTAGTATGGGGATACGTATTTCGCCGCATATTTATAATGATAAAGCCGATATTCAGTTGCTATTGAGTGTGATCAAGGCTCATCGCTAACGTAAATGATTTAAAATGGCGGCGTTAACTCATCGTCACACAGGCAGCGGTGCTTGGATTTGAGGTTATTTATTGGGTGCGATCATGCTTAAATCTTGTAGTCATAGCGGCAGACCATAGGTCGTGGGGTGTGGAGCTTGGGATCGCTGGGCGTGATCGCTAAATCTGCAGGTAGCATAACAGCGTCGACGAGCAGCGCACTGCCCATATCCACCAGAGTCAGCGGGATGGTAAAGAGCAGCAAGGGCGGGGCCGCCAACGCGGAGATAACCATACACTCCTCGCCATTATCAACAGCCGTCTGAACACTAGAGAAAGAATGACCCCAAGTTGAATTTTCTCCCATCCTCGATGTTATTGTCGCACATCCAGTCAGAGAACAGCACACGACCGACCAAATCAACCAACGCATAACCACTCCATTGTTTATATGTGAAAAACTGCATTGCTTCGGTATGATCTACTCACTTGATCAACTGAGAGCGTCAGTGGTGTGGAACCAGATCTGATTTCATTCGATGCCAATCTTTTCTGTTTCAACAACTTGGCATTCTAACTATATGATTATATCTGTCAATTATTCATCAACAGAAACGAGAGACAACCAAGCTCAATAACCTAGTTGTTAACGGCGACTCTTGTTTTGGATAAGTATTATACCAATCACATTAAATATCTCATCAGTTCAGAGCCTCACAAGCATCTCAATCCAAGGCGCATTGACGCAGAAATGGTATTCCCTTTTAAGTCAATGCAACACCGGAGTGGGATGCTTGTGTGGCTCCCGAAGGGCGGGTTTCAACGCGCTTTATACTGCGTTTAAGGCTTTCGACAGAGCACCACTATGCCTTCAAGCCTTCGCCTTGTCTAAAGTGCGTTGAACTCCCGCTGAATGAACAGATATTTAATACGATTGGTATTAATCATGGAGGTTTGTTTGCCGCGCCCTCGCAGAACTTTGATAAGTTTTGAACATACTCTTTAAAATCAGTCTCTACTTCCCTCGCTGGCCATCTAGCGACTTTTATTACTTTCCTTAAAACTGTTTCAGTAAATATTCGCTTGAGGGTAGGCCGAGAGCATATTATGTTGCTGATTTAAAATGGATGGCTGGATTTACTGTTTGGCGATGGCCACGCTACAAGTAGAGTCTACCGAGAGGTAACAGGATGAACAATAAAGTAGCGCCGCAGCAGTCGGCGTCGACAGAGCAAGAGACACAACCGTTGGACGACAGTCGGTATGAAGATCTGCCGCGCAGTGAGTTCCTGCAATTACCCCAAGAGGAGCAAGACCGGCTCAATAAGCTACGTCAGCAGCGGGTGCGTGAGGCGCCCACCCTCCATGAGTGGGATATTAAGGTAGCGACCGTGTATGCCATGGGGTGGCTCGTTGTCATTATTCCCTGCGGGATAATGGTGCTGATTGGCTTGGTGGCGTACTGGTATGAGTCTGACCAATGGTATGGTTTTTTTTTCATGGCACTGATTTTTGCGCCATTTATCCGCTACCTCTGGTTGGCCGACAAACAGTACCATTATCGGCTCACCACCGAGGGGTTAGTTACTACCTATCATGACGCGATTCCGGATGTCGCCTACGCGGTAGTGCGGGGGCTGGCTTGGTTTGGGGTGGTGGTTTGTATTGTCGGGGTGGCCTTTTTAGGCCCAGCCGTCTTAGTCGGCGCGGGTGGTTTTGCCGTGATGGCATTTTTCTTCACCGGTTTTAAAAATATAGAGACAACTTATGAGAGTCCTATAAAAAATGGGCATCGTCATTTGATTAAGGTAACGCGGAATCGTCCATTTATTGCCTGCCAATCGGATGTACGAACAATGGGCTTACGTGCAAGTATCCGTCTTCATTGCCCATTGGATAAGATGCACATTATCTTGTCATTGCTGATGACGCAGTTACCTGATTCTGAAATCCGTGTATTTAAAAATGAGCGCGTGTTAGATGGCGTACCATTTGCGTCATTTGAGTCAGGCGAACCTGCCCAACTGGCAGATTTTGCCCCTGAGAATACCCATGCCGTCTAACGCTTTCTTTCGCGCCTGTTATTGGTGTGAGATTCGGTGTCATCAGTGGCAGCTTTGCCACCAAGATGCTAACAGGCCTTATAGCGGCAAGATCGTCAAGAGTGAGAAAACATTAAGTACGAGCTGTGTGGGTAGGTTAACGATGACCGTGCAGTCTGTGGGTACAGCAAAGGAATAGCTATATGAATAAGAGAGCAGCGCCGCAGCAGTCGGCGTCGACAGAGCAAGACACACAACCGTTGAACGACAGTCGGTATGAAGACCTGCCGCGCAGTGAGTTCCTGCAATTACCCCAAGAGGAGCAAGACCGGCTCAATAAGCTACGTCAGCAGCGGGTTCGCGAGGCGCCCACCCTCTATGAGTGGGATATTAAGGTAGCGACTGTGTATGGCATTGGGTGGATCATGGTCCTTATTCCGTGCGGGATTACGGCTCTAGTTGGGTTGGTGACATACTGGTATGGATTTGAGCAATGGTATTATTTTCTCATCATAGTGATGATTTTTGGGCCATTTATGCGCTACCTCTGGTTGGCCGACAAACAGTACCATTATCGGCTTACCACCGAGGGTTTAGTTACTACCTATCATGACGTTATACCGGATGCCGCCTACGCGGTAGTGCGGGGGCTGGCTTGGTTTGGAGTGGTGGTTTGTATTGTCGGGGTGGCCTTTTTAGGCCCGGCCGCCTTGGTCGGTGCAGGTAGTTTTGCCGTGATGGCATTTTTCTTTACTGGTTTTAAAAATGTAGAGACTACTTACGAGAGTCCTATAAAAAATGGGCATCGTCATTTGATTAAGGTAACGCGGAATCGTCCATTTATTGCCTGCCAATCGGATGTACGAACAATGGGCTTACGTGCAAGTATCCGTCTTCATTGCCCATTGGATAAGATGCACATTATCTTGTCATTGCTGATGACGCAGTTACCTGATTCTGAAATCCGTGTATTTAAAAATGAGCGCGTGTTAGATGGCGTACCATTTGCGTCATTTGAGTTAGGCGAACCTGCCCAACTGTCAGATTTCGCCCCTGAGAATCCCCAGCCCAGTTAACGTTTTTTCTCGCGCCTGTTATTGGCGTGAGATTCGGTGTCATCAGTGGCAGCTTTGCCACCAAGATGCTAACTGGCCTTATAGCGGCAAGATCGTCAAGGGCGAGAAGACATTAAGTACGAGCCGTGTGGGTAGGTTAACGATGACCGTGCAGTCCGTGGGTACAGCAAAGGAATAGCTATATGAATAAGAGAGCAGCGCCGCAGCAGTCGGCGTCGACAGAGCAAGAGACACAACCGTTGGACGACAGTCGATATGAAGACCTGCCGCGCAGTGAGTTCCTGCAATTACCCAAAGAGGAGCAAGACCGGCTCAATAAGCTACGTCAGCAGCGGGTGCGTGAGGCGCCCACGCTTTATGAGTGGGATATTAAGGTAGCGACTGTCTATGGTCTATTTTGGTTAACCTTCCTGATCCCATGTGGTTGCTTAGCACTTATAGGGTGCTATTTGCTATCTGGCGATACTAGCTTGGGTATAGGGTTAATTATCATGGCTTCAATTATGTGCTTATCTGCTCGTTACCTCTGGTTTGCAGACAAACAGTACCATTATCGGCTCACCTCCGAGGGTTTAGTTACCACCTATCATGACGCGATTCCGGATGCAGCTTACGCGGTAGTGCGGGGGCTGGCTTGGTTTGGGGTGGTGGTTTGTATTGTCGGGGTGGCCTTTTTAGGCCCAGCAGCGCTGATTGGTGCAGGCGGAATGGCTCTGGGGGCATTTTTCTTTACTGGTTTTAAAAATGTAGAGACAACTTATGAGAGCCCTATAAAAAATGGGCATCGTCATTTGATTAAGGTAACGCGGAATCGTCCATTTATTGCCTGCCAATCGGATGTACGAACAATGGGCTTACGTGCAAGTATTCGTCTTCATTGCCCATTGGATAAGATGCACATTATCTTGTCATTGCTGATGACGCAGTTACCTGATTCTGAAATCCGTGTATTTAAAAATGAGCGCGTGTTAGATGGCGTACCATTTGCGTCATTTGAGTCAGGCGAACCTGCCCAACTGTCAGATTTCGCCCCTGACAATCCCCAGCCTAGTTGAATAAAGCGTGGACACTTAACAACAATGGCGCGGTAGTTAACTTTCGACTATATAGGTGGTTTTTATGCCGCACCCTCGTTTAATTTAGATCAGTCTTTAACCATCTATCTCTATTATTGCTGTTGCCTCGGTGCCTGGCGCGCCTTCTCTGAATGATAAATGAGTGGTTGGCGATGATGCCTATTTAGAGAACAACGCGATGATTGAATCAGAATCAAAGTTGTATATACCTTCAAAATACAAAAAGCCCCGATAGCGTTGCTATCGAGGCTTTTATATTTTCTGTATCAATTACATAAAGCGAGCTGGTTGTATAGCGCTAGCCATTACAGACTGTAGTACATTTCAAACTCTAATGGGTGAGTTGTACGTGCTACACGCTCAGCTTCAGCAGTTTTCAGTGCAATGTAAGATTGGATAAAATCTTCGCTGAATACGCCGCCACGGGTTAAGAACTCATGGTCTGCTTGCAGGTTTTCAAGGGCGTTTTCTAATGAAGTGGCCACTTGTGGGATTTCAGCCGCTTCTTCGGCTGGCAGATCGTACAAGTCTTTGTCCATCGCTTCGCCTGGGTGGATCTTGTTTTGGATACCGTCAAGACCTGCCATCAGCAGTGCAGCAAAACCTAAGTATGGGTTTGCATGTGGATCTGGGAAACGCGCTTCGATACGACGGCCTTTAGGGCTTGGTACCACTGGAATACGGATTGATGCAGAGCGGTTACGGGCAGAGTAAGCCAACATAACAGGTGCTTCAAAATGTGGTACTAAACGCTTGTAAGAGTTAGTGCTTGGGTTAGTGAAAGCGTTCAGCGCGCGAGCGTGCTTGATGATACCGCCAATGTAGTACAGAGCGGTTTCACTCAGACCAGCGTATTTGTCACCTGCGAACAGGTTAACGCCATCTTTAGATAAAGATTGGTGAACGTGCATGCCACTACCGTTGTCGCCAACGATTGGTTTAGGCATGAAAGTCGCAGTCTTGCCGTAGGCGTGTGCCATGTTGTGAACTACGTACTTCAGAATTTGGATTTCGTCCGCTTTCTTAGTCAGTGTGTTGAAGCGAGTGGCGATTTCGTTTTGACCCGCAGTCGCCACTTCGTGGTGATGCGCTTCAACCACTTGGCCCATTTCTTCAAGCACTAAACACATAGCGCTACGTAAGTCCTGTGATGAGTCAACAGGTGCAACTGGGAAATAACCGCCTTTAACGAATGGACGGTGACCTGTGTTGCCACCTTCGTAGCTTGTACCTGAGTTCCAAGCCGCTTCTTTAGCGTCGATCTTAACGAAACAACCTGACATGTCAGTACCGAAACGGACATCGTCAAAGAGGAAGAATTCTGGTTCTGGGCCAATCAATACAGTGTCAGCGATACCGGTAGAGCGTAGGTATTCTTCCGCTTTTTTAGCGATAGAGCGTGGATCACGGTCGTAACCTGTCATTGTGCCTGGCTCTAGAATGTCACAGCGGATCAAGGCTGTGGTTTCTTCGGTGAAGGGATCCAGTACAAAAGTGGTTGGATCTGGCATCAGTACCATGTCTGATTCGTTAATGCCTTTCCAGCCTGCAATTGAAGAGCCGTCAAACATTTTACCGTCTTCGAAGAAGTCAGCATCTACTTGATGAGTAGGAATAGATACATGCTGCTCTTTACCTTTGGTGTCGGTAAAACGTAAATCAACAAACTTAACTTCTAATTCTTCAAGTTGCTTTAAAACTGATTCAACTGACATTCTCAAGCCTCCGGTAGGGTAAAGGGATGACCCTTCTTATAATCTTTTAACTCAAGTGTATATTACTGAGCCAAACTTACGAGCTATATAGCGATATCCATGCCAACAATGTAACGTGTTGATAATTAATGGCTATAAAAAACATTGCACTAAATTGATTTTTCAAATGCACTATAATGGTGCGTTTGTGTGTGGCATTTTGGTGCATAAATCTATTTTGGTGCGCAGTGGCAATACGCCCTAATGCTAACGGC
This sequence comes from Shewanella sp. W3-18-1, assembly GCF_000015185.1. Classification (NCBI taxonomy): domain Bacteria; kingdom Pseudomonadati; phylum Pseudomonadota; class Gammaproteobacteria; order Alteromonadales; family Shewanellaceae; genus Shewanella; species Shewanella sp. W3-18-1. Next base: position 290,546 of record NC_008750.1, read on the forward strand.
ACTGTCGTTTTTTTGCATGTTACTGACACGGATTAGAATCTAAGTGACTCATTTAATAATACGACTCAACACAACAAGATTTACTTTCATGACAGTGTGCATGATAGGTCTTACACATAACATACAGAGAACAGGGCGCTAATTCTAATCCTATTGTGAGATTATTTTTTGGCCATATTAATGTCATAAAATAATGTGAAAGTAACAGGCTAAGGTTCTAATCATAGCCGTGTGCAAAATTATAATAGGTGTTTAAGATCATGTTATTAGCACTAGCTTCGTTCTCTAGAGCGAAATAAGTTTATGGCTTATGAGCCAGTAGCGTTTAGATGAAATGTTGTGGAAGGCGAGTTGTAAAGATGCGGTGTATTTAACCGGTGTACTCATCTGTTGTCTATACCCTGTCATTGCGGATTTAGCATTCCAAAATCTTTGGGAATAGTGTGTGACAGTATCTGGATATTACGATGGAAATGCCTACTCTTGTGAGCGCGCCATAAGATGAAGAATAGTGAATTCAGCTGTTTAACTTATGAGTATTTGCCAAAAACGGCCATTTATTTGCGCTTTTACGGTGCGACTAGACTATTCGGCTTAGTGTGTTGCCAAACGAGAAGCCCTTTGCCAAGGTGTATTGTTTTATAAGTGTTCAAAAATAATCCTGTGCGCCAAGGCCGCTCTGGAGTAGAATGGCACGCTTTTTTATGGCGACTCAACGTAGATTGCTGTAACGAATATTGTAATATCCCCTATTTTTGTTTGATGGTAAGAGGTTTATCCGTGCTAGAGAATTTACGTAACATCGCCATTATTGCACACGTTGACCATGGCAAAACGACCCTGGTAGACAAGTTGCTGTCGCAATCAGGAACCCTTGCAACCCGGGGAGAAGCTACTGAGCGGGTGATGGACTCCAACGATCTTGAGAAGGAACGTGGAATCACGATTCTGGCAAAGAATACTGCCATCAAGTGGAACGATTATCGTATCAACATCGTTGATACCCCAGGCCACGCCGACTTCGGTGGTGAGGTTGAGCGTGTTCTGTCTATGGTTGACTCAGTATTATTGCTGGTTGATGCCGTTGATGGTCCAATGCCACAGACTCGCTTCGTAACCAAAAAAGCGTTCGCCCAAGGCCTAAAGCCAATCGTTGTTATCAACAAAATTGATCGTCCAGGTGCTCGCCCTGATTGGGTTATCGACCAAGTGTTCGACCTGTTCGACAACTTAGGTGCGACCGACGAACAATTAGATTTCCCAATCGTTTACGCTTCAGCGTTAAACGGTTTTGCAACTTTAGATCCAGATGTCGTCAGTGAAGATATGACGCCACTGTTCCAAACTATCGTTGAAAAAGTCTCTTTCCCTGATGCTGACGCCGATGGCGCGTTCCAGATGCAAATTTCACAGCTCGATTACAACTCTTATGTAGGTGTGATCGGTGTGGGCCGTATCAATCGTGGTAGCATCAAAACTAACCAACAAGTGACTATCATCGGTGCCGATGGTAAGACGCGTAACGGTAAAATGGGCCAAGTATTAGGTTACATGGGCCTTGACCGTACTGAGGTTGAGGTTGCTAATGCTGGCGATATCGTGGCGATTACGGGTTTAGGCGAACTGAAAATCTCTGATACTGTCTGTGCCGCTGGTAATGTAGAAGCGCTGCCGCCACTGTCTGTTGATGAGCCTACACTGACCATGACTTTCCAAGTCAACACTTCACCTTTCGCAGGTAAAGAAGGTAAGTATGTGACTTCACGTAACATTCTTGAGCGTTTACAACAAGAATTAGTCCACAACGTGGCACTGCGTGTTGAAGAAACTGACAGCCCAGATCGCTTCCGCGTATCAGGCCGTGGTGAATTGCATTTATCAATTTTGATTGAAAACATGCGTCGCGAAGGTTACGAGTTAGCCGTATCACGTCCAGAAGTGATTCTGAAAACCATTGACGGTGAACTGTGTGAACCATTTGAAACGTTGACCGTTGACGTTGAAGAAGAACATCAAGGCACAGTGATCGAGAAGTTGGGTACCCGTAAAGCTGAAATGAAAGATATGCAGCTTGATGGTAAAGGTCGTGTACGTATCGACTTCATCATCCCAAGCCGTGGTTTGATTGGTTTCCAAACTGAGTTTATGACTGCTACTTCAGGTACTGGTTTAATCTACCACTCGTTCGACCATTACGGTCCACATAAAGGTGGCGATATTGGTCAACGCGCTAACGGCGTATTGATCTCTAACGCAACGGGTAAGGCGTTGACCTTCGCACTGTTCGGTCTACAGGATCGTGGTCGTCTCTTTATCGGCCATGCGGCTGAAGTCTACGAAGGCCAAGTGGTTGGTATCCACGCTCGCTCAAACGATCTAACAGTTAACTGTTTGAAAGGTAAGCAGCTAACCAACATGCGTGCCTCTGGTACTGACGAAGCGCAAGTGCTGACTACGCCAATTACCATGACGCTTGAGCAAGCGCTTGAGTTTATTGATGATGACGAATTAGTTGAAGTGACGCCGAAAAGCATCCGTGTTCGTAAGAGACACTTGACTGAAAACGATCGTAAGCGCAATAACCGCGGTTAACAAAAGCGGCTTACTTCGGTGAGCCACCTTATGAAAGCCCCGTTAAAGAAATTTGACGGGGCTTTTTTATTTTACGTTTCAAGCTTGTTCACTGATGGCGACATATAACGTATACAATTACGACCTGCCGATTTGGCAAGATAAAGCGCGGCATCTGCTTGGCGTACCAATTCTAAGGCGCTGTGTTGCTCTGAGGGCTCTATACAGGTGACACCAAGACTCACAGTGACTGTACCAAGGTCGGTTTTGACATGGGGGATAGCAAGCGATTGGATAAGTTGATGAATGTATTGCGCCGTATCGAGTGCTGTTTGCTGATCTGTATTGGGGAGTAAAATGACAAATTCTTCACCGCCATAGCGTGCAACCAATTCACCCGCCCGACGACCTGACTGAGATAACCCCTTAGCCAGTAGTTTAAGGCAGTCATCTCCTGCGAGATGACCATAGTGGTCATTAAACAATTTAAAGTGGTCAATATCGAGCATGATTAGCGCGAGTGGTGCACTGCTGCGTTGTCCGCGGCTCCATTCCATTTGCAGTATATGGTCAAAGAGCCTACGGTTACCAATATTGGTTAAGCCGTCTGTGTTACTCAGTTTTTCTAATCGACTGTTTGCTTCTGCCAATTCACGGGTGCGCGCTTCAATCATAGACTCAAGTTCGCGATTCCTTTCTTCTAGGCTCGTCATGGGGTAGATCTCCCCGTTATTGGCTAAACCATATGGGATAGATATGCCGCTATGGGCAATTTTCCAATCCTTGTTTTCTTGATGAAAAATGAGCACTAACCTTGCGGTTTCTTGGCAGAGTATTGATTCAGGGATCGGCAAATGTATATGGAAAAAAGCGGTAACAACAAGGATATCCTCTGCAAGATCCTGCAATGATAAATCTAGCATTTCGATGTGGATCCGCTCTGGTACTTGTGCAAAGTCTTGGCGAGTAATTCGTATCCACTCTTCTTTATTCGTGATCAGAACATCACTACTGCCCGCATAACCACTAAAATTATCGCTAAAACGCGTCGTGAGCTTGTCATTCCGTGAGGAGTACATCTCAATATATTCGTCAAAAAGTGATTGCATAAGTTGCAGGCGTCTCTGTCGCATAGACTCACTCCAAATGAGAGGATATAACGTGTTTTCGATACCCTTATAGAATAAGTATTGACGATAAAATGGTTCTGCAGTCTGATTAAAATCAATATAGTTTTGTAAAAACTAAACTAGGAGCTCAGATAGTGATCTTGCGCATTTGTTATGGTGTTTTTTAGATCTATCGTGTTGTCTTTTCGCGAAAGTAACCTAGTTTTATTCCTTAAGTTCAGGCTTTTTTGTCATGATGCTCGTTTATTCTCCCCATTTATCGAGAGTATGGACGGTATCACTAATCATAAAAACAGATTAATACAAACTGTTAAAGTCGCTTTAGGGGGTGGCAGAAAGTGATTAGTCTAGATTACACAAAAATGATTCAGGCTATACGCCCTTCGTTCGTCATCAATAAAGGAAGATCTCATGGATAAGACTCACAGCTCTCAAGGTAAATGCCCAGTAATGCATGGTGGTAATACCTCCGTCACAACCAATAATATGGACTGGTGGCCTAAGGCATTAAATCTCGATATTTTGCATCAGCACGACAAAAAAACGGATCCAATGGATCCTACTTTTAATTACAGCGAAGCATTTAAAACGCTCGATCTTGCGGCGGTAAAACAAGATTTATATGCCTTAATGACAGATAGCCAAGACTGGTGGCCAGCGGACTGGGGACACTACGGCGGATTAATGATCCGTATGGCGTGGCATTCTGCGGGTACTTACCGTATTGCCGATGGCCGTGGTGGTGCAGGTACGGGTAATCAAAGGTTTGCTCCACTTAATAGCTGGCCCGATAACGCTAACCTCGACAAGGCTCGCCGTTTACTTTGGCCGATCAAGAAGAAATACGGCAATAAGCTGTCTTGGGCTGATTTGATCATACTTGCAGGTAATGTTGCCTATGAGTCTATGGGTTTGAAAACATATGGTTTTGCAGGTGGCCGTGCCGATATTTGGCATCCAGAGAAAGACATTTACTGGGGCTCAGAAAAACAATGGCTTGCACCGAGCGATAATCCCAACAGCCGTTATTCTGGGGAGCGCGATCTCGAAAATCCATTGGCCGCTGTGATGATGGGGCTAATTTATGTGAATCCTGAAGGCGTAGATGGTAATCCTGATCCTCTTCGAACCGCACAAGATATAAGAATAACCTTCGCTCGTATGGCGATGGATGATGAAGAAACGGTTGCCCTGACCGCGGGCGGACATACTGTGGGTAAATGCCATGGTAATGGTAAGGCGCAGAATCTTGGTCCCGAGCCCGAGGCTGAGGATGTTGAAGCCCAAGGTTTAGGTTGGCTTAATAAGCACGGTCGAGGCGTTGGCCGTAATACTGTCACTAGCGGTATTGAAGGGGCTTGGACCACCCATCCGACCCAATGGGACAACGGCTATTTCTCATTGTTACTTGGTTATGATTGGGAACTGAAAAAGAGCCCTGCAGGTGCGTGGCAATGGGAACCCATTAATATCAAAGAAGAAGATAAACCTGTCGATGTTGAAGATCCGACGATTCGCCACAATCCAATAATGACAGATGCCGACATGGCGATGAAAATGGATCCTGAATATCGGAAAATTTCTGAGAAGTTCTATAAAGATCCTGCTTATTTCTCTGAAGTCTTTGCCCGTGCTTGGTTCAAATTGACCCACCGCGATTTAGGTCCTAAAAGCCGTTATCTCGGCCCAGAAGTGCCTGCAGAAGATTTAATTTGGCAGGACCCGATTCCACAGGTGGATTACCGCCTCTCTGATGATGACATTACCGCATTAAAAGCGAAAATTTTGGCATCAGGATTGAGTATTGCTGAGCTTGTAACAACCGCTTGGGATAGCGCACGCACTTTCCGCGGCTCTGATTATCGCGGTGGTGCCAATGGTGCCCGCATTCGTCTCGCACCACAAAAGGATTGGGAAGGTAATGAACCCGTCCGTTTGCAAAAAGTACTCAAAGTGCTAACCGATATTCAGACTGGTTTGAGTCAAAAAGTCAGTATTGCCGACTTAATTGTATTGGGTGGAACCGCAGCCGTAGAAAAAGCGGCCCAAGATGCAGGGGTGAATATTCGAGTACCATTCGCTTCTGGCCGTGGTGATGCTTCACAGGAGATGACGGATATAGAATCATTTGCCGTGCTTGAGCCCTTACACGATGCCTATCGCAACTGGCAGAAAAAGGATTATGTTGTTCAACCTGAAGAACTTATGTTAGATCGCACTCAGCTTATGGGACTCACAGCCCACGAAATGACAGTGTTGATTGGTGGCATGAGGGTATTAGGTGCCAACTATGCAGGTAGCGCGCATGGTGTGTTTACGGATCGTGTGGGTGTACTCAGTAATGACTTTTTTGTTAATTTGACTGACATGTCTTACAACTGGAAACCTGCTGGCAATAATCTGTACCAGATTATTGAGCGTAAAACCGGAACAGTGAAATGGACTGCTACCCGAGTCGATCTTGTATTTGGTTCTAATTCGGTGCTGAGATCCTACGCTGAAATTTATGCTCAAGACGATGCCAAAGAGAAGTTTGTGCATGACTTTGTGAATGCATGGACCAAGGTGATGAATGCCGACAGATTTGACCTCGCTTAATGGCTGAGTATTGAGATAAAACAAACAAGGTGCAGTTGAGCTGCACCTTGTTTTTTATGTCAAACTTAGCTTAATGCCCGACTCTATCTATGACTTTAATAAGTTCCATCCGAATATTATCTGGAGTTTGGCTATGCCAAAAACCGCCTAAATAGGCCCCAAGTGGTAATGCAAATAATGCCAGTAGTACCAGTGCGAGTAATCCTTTATGGCCCAATCGGTGGCCAGATTTGAGACTCAAGCCAAGCGCCGCTGATTTAGGGCAGGCGGCAACGCAGCGCATACAGGCCTGACACTCATCACTGCGAACCGTAGTTTTAGTGTGCACTATGATATTTGCAGGGCAGGCGCGGGTACATTTATCGCATTTCATTCCTTTGGCGTCGATCAAGCAGTGCTGAGTATCTCGGCGGATTTTAAGTGGGCTTGCAAAGCTTAAAATCCCAAGCATGGCACCATAGGGGCACAAATAACGGCAGAATCCCTGACGACGCCATGCGGCTAACGCGAGGATCAATCCAAAGCATAACAGGGTGACAAGTCCTGGCGTGATAAAAAACAGTGCCATCTTTAAGTCGGCGATTTTATGGTAATTCCCTTCAAGATAGTAGGGTATGGTTTGGGCTGGCATGCCGATCACGATATAGCAGAGTGCGAACAATAAGAGATACTTGAGCATTCGCAGTGGCCAATCGAGCCAAGCGGGTGGGGCTAATTCCGCTTTAATAAAGCGTTTTCTAAATGCATAGAGATATTCCCCTGCTAAACCTAATGGGCAAGCCCATCCACAAAATGCTCGCTTGCAGAGCAAACCCGTAACTAAGACTGCAGCCAACATAACCGCCGCCGCAGGATGGGTTTGATCCCACAAATTGAGACTAATAATGGCCTTAAGCTCAATGCCACCCGCTATGGGTAAAAAGGCATCGACTACATCTGGGCGCATTAGCCAAGGTGTTATGCCTTGTTTCAGTAATATCGTGTTAATGGTGTATTGGATAGCGACCAAGAGTAAGGACAGTGCTAAAAGATGCTGAGTACCTTCACGCAAGGTATTGATTTTAATTTCTTGCTTTAAGGAGTCTGGTGCAAATTTGTTAACGGCAAAAGCCGCAGGTAATGCAATCAGTAAACCTAGAGCTAAGGGCCAATATAGGCTAATGGCGACGGCAGCTAAACTACACAAGAGGGTGGCGATAGCTCCCCACTTTTGGCCGCTCCAATAACTAAGAGAAGCGAGATACATCAATGCCAACATCAACGTGAGTGATTCGATAAAAGTCATAGTGATGAATACAGCGAATAAGTTACAAGTACAAACTATGAGGGGTGGATGGAAGATAAGTTTTTGAGTACTAAACGAAATTGTGCAGCAGATCCAAAATTTACGCCATCAACCCACTAAAGCGCGTGATAGCTCACAAAGCTATGCATTTTAGGGTTGCACAAAAGCAACATGAGTTGCAGGGGGAGAAAAGCTAATTTATTTGCTAGAAGCTAGAAGCTAGAAGCTAGAGGCTAGAGGCTAGAGGCTAGAGGCTAGAGGCTAGAGGCTAGAGTGTTACTCATTTTTTTGATTATTTACCAATCCATTTTTGCCCTTAAATGGATCAGACTAAGCCGTTAGTTTTGGTTTGAAACTAACAGCTTGGATTCAATATTGATTGGTTTATTAACTTATTGATTTTTAGCTTTATTATAGCTGTTCGATTTGTTTGTCTTTTGAGTTAAGACTGCCGTTATTAGTCTTTTCAGTGGTTATACTATTGCGAAGTGAACTTAGTCAGCCTTAAATCTCGCCGCATCGATAATAGCCCATAGGTGAAAGATTGCCCCTATAACGGCGGGTACGATTAGCCACCACAGGGCGTAACCTACAACGGTAATCACAAAAAATAGCAGTGCAGCTATTATTCTGCCCTGTAGCAGTTGGCCTAATCCGGGGAAAAACAGACTAGCGATGGCAGCGATAACATTACCAGCGGATCCTTGTTGAGACATCAATTCACTCCTTAGACTTGTAAATTAAGTGTTTATTGTACGAAGATAACGAGTCTATACCAACAGAATCAAGAGAAACCCGTGACTAAGAAGATAGAAGTAGCACAAATTCGAGTCTTATTCCTTGGGATCTGGCGCTTTTTACAGCATTTAAGGCTGCGCTTAGTGGAAGATCAAATCAATATTCGGGCGGGACATTTAGCCTATGTCACTTTGCTATCACTTGTTCCTTTGGTGGCGGTGACTATGTCTATGCTATCGGCCTTCCCTGTATTTAAGGGAATACGTGGACAGATTGAAGCCTTTGTTTATGAGAACTTTCTCCCCGCTGCTGGCGATACAGTGCAAATCTATATCAATGAATTTGTAGGAAATGCTTCTAAGGGCACCGCAGTCGGTATTGCGGCACTTGTTGTGGTGGCGATTATGCTGATTTCCGCTATCGATAAGTCGCTTAATAATATCTGGCGCACTAAAGAGAAGCGTTCTGTGGTGGTGGCTTTTTCAATGTACTGGATGGTGATCACGCTTGGCCCTGTTTTGGTTGGTGCAAGTTTGGTGGCGACCTCCTATGTTGTTTCGTTAAAACTGTTTGAAGATGATACTTTTTCTGGTGTTGTCCCTCTGTTTATTGAGCGTTTACCTATGCTGTTTTCTGTCGCAGCATTTCTGTTGTTATACATGGTCGTACCCAATCAAAAGGTGAAGTTTTTACATGCATTATTAGGGGCACTAGTCGCAGCGCTGCTGTTTGAGTTAGGGAAAAAAGCTTTTGCTTTGTATGTCACTCAGTTCCCAAGTTATGAGGCTATTTATGGTGCCTTAGCAACAATTCCTATCTTATTTGTGTGGGTGTATCTGTCATGGATGATTGTATTACTGGGGGCAGAAATTACCGCGGCTATGCCCGAGTATCTCGATTATGAATCGAGTTTCGATAAGGACGAAGCGAGTACGAAAACTTAAGTTTTTGCCGATTAATTGCGGTAATAGGTTTTATGTTGGCAATATAACCATATCAATATAAAGGAAAAGTTGTGATAGCGTTAATTCAAAGAGTGAGCCGTGCCAGCGTGGTGGTCGATAACCAAACCCTAGGTTCAATTGATAAAGGCTTGTTAGTCTTGCTTGGGGTTGAGCGGGAAGATAACCGCGAAAAAATGGAAAAATTAGCCACTAAGGTGATGAGTTATCGCGTGTTTTCCGATGAAAATGGCAAGATGAATCTCAATTTAGAACAAGTCGGTGGATCTTTATTAGTCGTGTCACAATTTACCTTGGCCGCCGATACAGGCAGAGGTTTGAGGCCGAGTTTTTCTGGGGCAGGTACGCCAGATCAGGCATTGACATTGTATGAAGAGTTTGTTGCTTTTTGCCGCGATAAGGGTGTTACTACAGAAACCGGACAGTTCGGTGCCGATATGCAAGTGTCCTTAGTCAATGATGGCCCAGTGACCTTTAATCTGCAGGTGTAACTTCTATCGAGATGTTTATCTTGGGGCCCCGGTGATTGAGTATTAGACATAATCAATGTCGCTTGTACCAAGAGGGAGTATTAAGGGAAATGCGCATGGATCAATTACTCATCAAATTACGCCAGACTTGGCACAGTACGATCCCCGTTAGCGAGTTTATGCAGATTGTGCCACTCGATTACAGTGAGGGAGAGTTTCGAGTCACAGCGCCGATAACGCCCAATATTAATCTGCATCAGACCATGTTTGCGGGCAGCATTTATACACTGATGACCTTAACAGGCTGGGGGGCCGTGTGGCTTAATCAACAATTGATAGGCGTGGCGGGTGATATTGTGCTCGCTGATGCCCATATGCGTTATCTCGCACCTGTGAGTTCACAACCTGTTGCACGCGTGGTATGGCAGGATGCCAATTTAGCTGGATTATCTGCAGGACGAAAAGCTAAAGTCCGACTTGTGGTTGAACTTTACTGTGGTGAGCAACGATGCGCTGAATTTACGGGCCTCTATATTAGCATTCCAAATATTACTAAATAGTTGTCATTGTTTGCTTTTTGTGGGCTTTCATCGTTGATGTTGTTTTAATCTTGCAATAGAATCTTTGGCTTAATGCAACTTAGATTGCATCCTCCATAGTCTGTACGGTTCGTTTACGCTGTATAGTGCTATTTGCATTGATATTAAGGATAACCGATGCGATTTCTCTCCAGTGTGCTTATTGTTCTGTTCTGTTTTCATCTTAGTGGCTGCGCGAATACCAAATTAAATGCAAATAAATTGCCTAAGGGTGTGGTACTGAATAAGTCCATTACGCTCCCTGTGGATGTGAGTGTTGCCTATTATTTGCCCCATTCGCAGTTAAATAACCGTTTTTATTTAGAGAAATGGAATATTTGGGTCGATCCAGGAAAATCACTCAGTGATGGTGTGAAGGATGGTTTTGGTGCTTATTTTTCAAATGCTAAGCTGTTAGACCGCACGCAAGCGAATCAATATGGGTTATTGATCGATATCGATCCCGAGTGGAAATTTGAATCGGGCAAAGCAGAAATGATCATGAGTTATCGGGTATTTAATGGGTCCGATAAGCCTATTCGAGAGGGACAAAAATCCTTTAAGACAGATATTGGTTATCTTGGGGATGGTTTAGGGCTTTATAACGCATCATTGCGAGCGACTCAGTTAGTGATTGTCGATGTGCTAAATGCGTTAACGCCTTCTGCAAGTAACTACCCTGCGCAGTATGCAATGAAAGATGTATCGGCGAATTTACTCGCAAATATGAAAAAACCAGTCAGTACCGGGACGGGGTTTTATATTAATCCGCAGGGACAAATTGTTACTGCGGCCCATGTACTCAAAAATTGCATGGTGACACAGGTGAATGTTGGCGATAAATCCTTTGATGCGGTCGTAGAGGCTAGCTCGACCCTATTAGATTTAGCTGTTGTCAGTACGGGCACACCAGTGGAGCAATACTTGCCATTGCGTAAAGGTACAGAGATTTTTCTTGGTGAGGCCATTACCAATGTTGGTTATCCCTTACAGGGATTATTGGCGGCTTCACCTAATTTAACGCGAGGCAATATTAGTTCGCGCGAGGCATTAAAAGGCGCGGTTGGACAGTTCCAGTTTTCGGCACCGATCCAACCTGGTTCTAGTGGCGGCCCAGTGGTCTCTGACGGCGGGGAGTTATTAGGTATCACCGTCAGTACGTTAAATGTGACGAGTCTGCGTGAATCGGGCGCGCTACCGCAGAATGTTAACTTTGCCCTCGATGCGAAATATGCTGCCCGCTTTTTAGATAAACACCACATTAGTTATCAGTCGGTAGAGCCCAATATGAAGGGTGATATTCGAACGGCAAATGCGGCTGCGCTTGGTGCTGTAGTACAACTAAATTGCTATCAATAAGGATGTTTCCAATGCCATTTATGCTTCGTATTTTAATGCTGGGTTTGTTGCTAATCAGCCCATTCGTTAAGGCGCAAACAACGGTACTTCCACCAGTGTTTTTTATCAGTACCATTGATTCAACAGACTTTTATAACAAACTCAAGGGCACACCTTTATTTGAAAAAATGGATAAAGAGAATATCGGTAATCCACTAAAGCTCATTGTGACTTATAACATGGAACCTACAGCAGGGGGAGAGGCCGCGGGATTGACCTCGGCTATTTTAGCGGGTGGTTCCCTAGGGCTGTTGCCTATGGTGACCAATAATGATTTGGTGCTGACCTATGAGTTTAGGGTCCACAATGAGGTGGTTGCCAGTGTCAGTTATCGTGAGAATTTCACCAAGGCTCACAATATGTATTCTAACGAGGGATTGTATAGCCTTGATAAAGATAGTTTGGCCTGGGCGATGACAACTACGGATAAGTTTATTGAAGATATTCAAAAAGTCCCTGAATTATCCCATCTCATTAACGAGTACAACTATTATTTTGTTCAATAGTTTTGAGCGATTGATTTTCAAATGTCAAAGGCTAGCTGTGCTAGCCTTTGGTGTAACCTTTCTAAAAAATCGAAGCTAATCTCAGATTTTATCCGCTTTATTTCTTTTTTATGAGCTAATACACTAGCGTCATAGAGTTGAGATATTCCATCTGACTCTGAGTCATTTACCTATTTTCGGAGCAGATTATGTCTAAAGTCTTAATTTTAAAATCAAGCATTCTTGGCGGTTATTCACAATCTGCCGTGTTAATTGACCACTTAGCGAGCCACTGGGAAAACCAAGGCGCCGCTATTACAGTACGTGATTTAGGCGGTAAAGACGTACTGCCTATGGTAGACGGTGAAATCGCTTCTGGGTTACGCGGTGGTGCAGAATTATCGGCACGTCAGCAAGAAATGCTCGCCTTATCAGATACCTTAGTCGCTGAATTAAAAGCGAACGACACTATCGTTATCGCGGCACCTATGTATAACTTTACCATTCCAGCCCAACTTAAAAACTGGATCGATTTTATTGCCCGCGCCGGTGTGACTTTTACTTACACTGAAACCGGTTCAAAAGGATTAGTGGAAGGTAAACGCGCCGTGTTGGTGACGACTCGTGGCGGCGCCCACAAAGATGGCCCAACCGATCACGTTGTACCTTACTTGAAAACGGTTTTAGCTTTTATAGGTATCACCAATGTTGAAGTGGTTTACGCCGAAGCACTGAATATGGGGCCAGAAGCACACGATAAAGGCATGAGCGAAGCCAAACACAGTATTGATTTGTTAACTGCTTAATAGTCAAATAAATTTAATAAAATGCCAGCTTATATAAGCTGCATTTTTGTTTGAGCAGTGCCAATAACCTATCTCACTTCGGTTGCACCCTTGGTTTACCGCAGACGCTATTCTGGGGTAATTAGCTCGAGGTTACTAGATACTACCTCGTTGGTAGTGAATGATGTCGTGGAATACCACGGCTTGCTCGTTTAGATTGCGATAGCCATGGGGTTTGTCGGCCGAAAATCGTACTGCTTCACCTTGCTTAAGTGTTTGCCACTCGCCATCGACTAGCACTTCCATAGTGCCGCTCAAGACAATGACATGCTCAGTGACACCCGTTTCATGGGGCTCAGAAAGGCGCTCATAGTTTGGCAGCAGCGTGAGTTCAAACATCTCGAAACCGAAGCGCTCTTCAAAGGGGAAGAGTGAGGCGACTAGCATACCGTCGGTAGCGGGTTGTTGGCGTAACTCGTCGGGCTTACGGAATACTGTGCCTTGGCTCTGGGGTGTGGGTTCGAGAAAGGTCGACAGCGAGATATTGAATCCACTGGCTATTTTCCACAGAGTCGCAATGGTTGGGCTTGATTCACCGCGCTCGATTTGTCCTATCATGGCCTTACTAACGCCCGTCTCTTGGGCGGCTTTATCTAAACTCCATCCCTTTTGGTTGCGAAGTGCTTTAAGCGTGGTGGCGAGATAGCTGTTTATCGTCTGCACAATGGCCCCATCATTTTTATGAAAATTTAGTTTGTACGTTATAACGCACAGGTGTTATCTTGTCCATCTCGTACGTTATAGCGCACAAAGGCTATCTTGTTCATTTTATAAGTTATAGCGCACAACGTGGTGGCGACAGCAATTGCAGAAAAAGGGAGTGGGTATGTGGCGAGATGCAGGAAGTTTGTCAAAAATATCAGCGGGTTTTATTGCGGTATTAGTGGGTTATAGCAGCTCGGCTGTGATCATCTTTCAAGCGGCGGAAGCTGTGGGGGCGACACCAGCACAGATCAGTTCATGGCTGTGGGCTTTAGGTGTGGGCATGGGTGTGACCAGCATAGGGTTATCGCTTTACTACAAGAATCCTATTCTAACGGCTTGGTCTACACCGGGCGCAGCGCTAATGGTGACTAGCCTTGCGGGATTGAGCGTCAACCAAGCCATAGGCGCTTTTCTGGTGAGTTCAATTCTAATCACCCTTTGCGGTGTTGCGGGCTGGATGGATAAACTTATTCGTATCATGCCGCAGTCGGTGGCTTCCGCCATGTTAGCGGGGATCCTGCTGCAATTTGGCCTAGGGCTATTTCAGGCGATGCAAACCCAGTTGAGTCTAATTTTGATCATGCTGTTGGTGTTTGTAGTCGTTAAGCCTTTTGCGCCGCGCTACATCATCTTGCTGACCTTGTTGGTGGGCATAGGCATGAGTTTTCAATTAGATTTGCTCAAGCTAGATGCCGTTCAGTTGCAACTGGCGATGCCAGTGTGGACGACACCTGAGTTTTCGCTGGCGAGTGTAATTGGCGTAGCATTACCGCTGTTTGTGGTGACTATGGCATCGCAAAATATGCCGGGCGTTGCTGCGCTGCACGGTAATGGCTACAGGCCGCCTATTTCGCCTTTGATCACGAGCACAGGCTTAATCGGGGTTATTCTCGCGCCCTTTGGCGGTTTTGCCTTTAACTTATCCGCCATCACAGCGGCCATCTGCATGGGTAAAGAGGCCGATCCAAATCCGGCTACCCGCTACTGGGCGGCGGTATGGGGCGGGGTGTTTTACTTTATCACTGGGTTATTGGGTGCCACTGTGGTTGGACTGTTTTCCGCTTTCCCGAAGGAATTAGTACTGGCCATCGCCGGATTAGCCCTGCTCGGCACTATTGCCAATAGTCTGACCGCTGCATTAGCTAAAACGGAAGATCGCGAAGTAGCAATTATCACTTTCTTGGTCACTGCATCGGGTTTTAGTGTGCTGGGCATCGGCAGCGCATTTTGGGGGTTGTTACTTGGGTTTATTATCCATTGGTGGAACGGGCACAGAACTGCATCAGTAGTTAAGCGAGCGAATACTTAACTGCAGCAAAGCGCCTTAGAGATGAATTTCAAAGACTAAGGCGCATGTGTTTTAGATTCTCTTCGTCATAAACACACTATTGGGATCGAGTCGATAATCGGCAAAGGGGCCGCAGATTTCAAAACCAAATTTGCAGTAGAGCAAGCGAGCGGGGTTAAAGAAGTCCATCGAACCTGTCTCTAGACTCAGACGTTTGACGCCAGCGCTTTTGGCATCGTTAATCAAGTGCTGCAATATCTTAGACGCTATACCTTGCTGCTTATAGGGCGCGGCGGTGCGCATGGATTTGATCTCGGCGTGCTCGGTATCTAACCATTTTAGTGCACCACAGCCCGCTAAATTGTTGCCATCCCAGAGGGTCCAAAAGCGAATATTGGGCTGACGCAGGCCATCAAGATCTAATGCGTGAACGCTTTCAGGCGGTGAGGTTGCCTGCATATCGTTGAGGTGTTCCTGCAGTAATGCCGCTATCTCTGGCCCTTTAAGGTCATCTAAGGTGATTTTCATGGCTCTTATTGTGGATTTCATGGCAGATCGGGTGCTCCCTATTATTGTGGCTTATCCATAATGGCGTCATCGCTTTGTTATCTGTTTGCCAATGCGCCGTGGTGGATAAGCAAATGCTAGGCCACAAACTTTTTATCAAAGCAAAAATCAAAGTCGTGGGGTTTCACCCCACACCCGACCAAAAGGGGAAAAGCGCCTGTTCCCCTTTTGGATATCCCTCGGCGTCCCCAACGGAGTTGAAAGCCTCTTGGGCATTAAGCGTCCTTATGCTATCGCGTCAGACGCTCGTCCCTGATTCGACTGACGCTATCTCGGCATCCATGCCTCGATCACGCAACGAACGCTAATGCCCTGCGGCAACTCCGAGGGGATGGTGTACTCCTTTGGTTCAAGTGTTATTGGTAAATTTTTAAGGAATAAAAGTTATGCCTGTCGGATCTTTTCTTGATTTGAAATGGATGGCCAGATTTATTTACATAGATAGCCTGAATTCTTCAATTTTTGCTCCGATTAAATCTGCCGCACCGCCAGATGATAAGAGCATATTTTCTACATCAGTATCATCAAGTACGAGGATCAATTTTTGATGCACCATCCACTGTTCTCGAATAGTGTGTAAACAACCTGCAAAATCACCTCCTTTTCTAGAAAAGATAATGCCAAACAGACCCGCCCCATGAGGTTTTAGATAATTCGCAATTTGAAGGACATCACTCTTCTTAACTTTTCTAGAGTAATTTTTGGCATCAATCACTACATAGTCTGCAGAGTATTTTTCGCGCAAAAATGACCAAAAACCATCAGTTGCATAATTTGGGACAATGAAATCCCTTCGATTTGACTTGGTAAAATCATTAACTTCTTGAATCGGCTTATCAAGTGGAGGACAAAATAGTTCTTCTATGATTTCACCAATGAGGCGCTGATATATGTAGCAATCTTTACGGCCCGGATTACATGACTTTAACTTGCTAAGCAAATCTTGACCTCTACTGCCTTCTTTTCCCCCAGTAATGGCAGTTAGAAGCATTTTAAAGTAGCTACTGTCTGCCTTTTGTATTCCCGCTTTAAAATTCTTAATGAGATAGTCTGCGTCCCACACTTCTATATCATTAGATTCTATGTTTTGCTTTATCTCGTTCGGTAATCTACCAGGTATGGCTAGGACCTTCTTACATTCACCTATTAGCTTGCCATATTCCAAAATCTGTTCGACTATTTTAGAGCTGTGACTTCTTGTAATTGCTTTATTGGATTTACACTCAATAAGAATCTTCGCGTTCCGACTATCTTCTATGAGAATGTCTGCTCTAGCTCTTTGTGACTCTCCAATTATCGCTTCCAGTTGGATTTTTTGATCTGGGCTTGTTTCCTTAATAACCTGATAAAGGAAGTTCACAAATTCAATTTCTTTTGGACCCATAGTCATATATCTATGACAATTCGGGCATAGCAGAAGGAAGTTCTCTTCCGTCATACTACCACCTTCATTAAAAGGGGTAATCGAAGCTAGCTCTAGAGGGATTTCCTCTCCAGAAATGGTGCACATTGCACATTGATTATTGTGCTTTGCAATTAGTTTTGCCCGCATTGCAACCGACGGAATCCTTCGCTTATTTAATTTCTGATCCATCATTTATTCTCTAATTCCACTTTTGTTCTAACATTTGTATCGTTCGCAAAATCTCACCACCGATCGCTTGACAGCATAAGTCGCAACCCACTGATTTAGAATTTGATTTCTACGATAGCAAAAATCATTCTGGGTAGAAAGTGCGCATGATTTAAGATCGTTCTATGTTACGTACTATTTATAAAAAATTGAATTTTATTGAGAATTAACTAAGCTGTTCACCATTGATTATGTTAGCTATCAGCTATAACTACTTATTTTTTTACAGTGTTACTGTGACACTAGTCATATAAACCAACAGATGGCACTAATGCTCGAAAGGCAAACCATGGTGATTGGCGAGACGACCGTCCGCCCCATGGACGGGGCGGTCGAGCATCCAAGGATGGACTTGCTGCGGGTAGTCGAGCCAGTACCATGGTTGGCCTCACTCTGAATAATATCTATTTTTAACAGTTTCTTCGCCTTCCCTAATTCTCTCGTTTATCAACTTAGACCCTCTAGGTTTCTTTCACTGAGTCGGCAAGTGAGTGCCATGGCAAGCCTGTGCGGGTGTACCAGTAAACGATCAGGGGTGAGGTTATTTCAAGTGGTTTTGTGGTAGTTGTGGCTGGCCTAACAGGGCAACGATGAGGATGAAGTCGTCTTCTTTTGTGAAGTAGGCGGTGTGTTTAGCAATCGGAAAGTAGAATCCGTTGGGGTAAATATCTTCGCAGCTTCTGCCTAATCCGGGGTTATCGGCTAACATTTGCAAGCCGGATATTAGGCTTTCTTTGTATTTGTGCCACTGCGACTCAGAAAAGTGTTGAAGGGTGTAGTCTTTAATCTTTAGTAAGTGAGTTTGAGCTAACTTACTCAGTTTATAGCGTTTATTTTTCATGTAAGTTGCTACAGGGCGTTAAGAAAATCTTCACCATCAACAATATTACCTTTCGCTAAGTCTTCTTTAGCAGCGTTGAAGCAGTGTTTAAGGTAATCCGCTTTCATCGCCTCAAGTTGTTCGAAGTCGTGGATAGACATCACAACAACCGCATCTTTACTGTTTTTGCTGATCTTGATAGGTTCACGTTGAGCGTTTAGCAGTAACTCACCGAAATTTCGTTTGGCGTCATTGGCTGTTAATGTTTGCACGATTAAGCCCTCTTATTTGGAAATACAGTGGCAGTATAGTGCATTGTGCAAAACGCACAAAACGATTAAATCGTGCGATATTTCCGAAAACAAGCGGGTTATAAATTTTTATCGCCAGTAAAAGGCACAGGCTACAAGATCAACCACGTTGTGCGAGTCCCCTAATCCGCTCACTATTAATTATCCTTTCCGATTCTCAACATTATCCAAACGAATATAAAAATGGCCGAGGATAAGCTCGGCCATGATTTGCTCGATTAAGCGTAAAGCGGGTAGGTTTAGTAGTATTTCTTCAAATAACTCTCGGCGTAGTTTTTGAGTTTTTTGTTTGAGCTCGCGGTTGCCATATTTTCAATCACATCGCGGTAAGCGGTATTCCCCGAACTAGCTAGCGCTTTTGCCATGTTGGCATAGGTATCGATGGCGAGTTTGTCATTGGCCATTAAGCGTGGTGTTTTCAATTCGTTACTGAGTACGGCTAGGATAAAATCATCGTACTGGCGGTCATCCATGATGCGTTTAGCCGCGAGACGCATTAATTCTAAATCATTGCTGCGTAGGGCATTGGCAAAGGCATTATTTTGCTGACTCTGATCGGCGGCATATTGGCTTTTATCCGCAAGAATCGCATTCCATTTTTTATATATCGTTATGTTTTCTAAAGCTTGACCTGCGTATTTTTTGAGTTTTTTAGGATAATCACCATTAACAATCTTATTGATGGTTTCGCTGTACTTATCATTGCCTGAATAAGCTAAGCCTTTGACTAACCAAGCACTGTAGTCAATGGCATTTTTTTCAGTGGCTTGGGGCAAAGATGCGAGTAGCTTTGCTTCGAGCGCATCAAAAATGGCAGGATCGGATAAACCAGCGATGGTGAGTGATTCAATGGCTTCTTTTTGCTTGAATTGGTTATCACCCCTAAAGATTTCTTGATAGGTTTCAACCGTATATTCCTGAGCCAATAAAGGCGAGCTTAATAAACTGATGCTAAGCAGCATACCTGCAAACAGTGGTTTCATGGTGATGTCCTTATGTGGTTTTTATATGTTGTTATTGGGCCCAGCGTTTAAAAATCAGCGAGGTATTAATACCGCCAAAGGCGAAATTATTACTCATCACATAATCTGTATCGATTGGGCGTAAATCGCTACGGATATAGTCCAAATCGGCGCATTGTGGGTCGATACTTTCAAGGTTGAGTGTCGGCGCAAACCAGCCTGCATTCATCATCTCAATACTCACCCAAGCCTCTAACGCGCCGCATGCGCCTAAGGTGTGGCCCGTGTAGCTTTTAAGGGATGAAATCGGCATACCAGCACCAAATACTGCGTGGGTCGCGTGGCTTTCGGCGATGTCACCGCGATCCGTTGCCGTGCCGTGGGCGTTCACATAGCCTATGGCGCTGGGCTCAAGCTGTGCATCTTTGAGGGCTAATCTGATGGCGATTTCCATGGTTTGTGCGTTCGGTTGAGTGACGTGTTGGCCATCTGAATTCGTCCCAAAACCGACGAGTTCGGCATAAATCTTGGCGCCACGCGCCTTGGCGTGTTCGAGCTCTTCGAGCACCAGCGTACAGGCGCCTTCGCCAATCACGAGGCCATCGCGGCTTGCATCGAAGGGGCGTGGCGTGAGTTCGGGAGTGCTGTTTTTAGTGCTGGTGGCAAATAAGGTATCGAACACGACAGCTTCTGTGGGACAGAGTTCTTCATCGCCGCCTGCCAACATTAAGGTTTGATGACCGTATTTGATGGCTTCATAGGCGTAACCTATGCCTTGGCTCCCCGAGGTACAGGCGCTACTGGTGGTGTGAATTCGGCCTTTTAAGCCGAAAAATACCCCGACATTTACCGCTGTGGTGTGTGCCATCATGCGGATATAACTCGTGGCGGTAACGCCCGACATATCACCGGTTTTCAACATATCGCCAAAGGCGATGATGGCATCGGTACTGCCCGTGGATGAACCGTAGGCGATACCCATTTCACCAGAGGACACGATAGGATCGTCTAACAATCCCGCATCGATTAATGCAAGTTCACTGGCGCGGGTCGCCATGATAGAAACCCGACCCATAGAACGAATTTTCTTGCGCGAATAATGGCTTGGCACTTCAAAGTCGCTAATGGGCGCGGCTAAGCGGGTATTGAGGCCATCGTATTTATCCCATTCGCCCATAGTGACAACACAGTTTTTCTGCGCCTTAAGACTCGCCGCTATCGTCGGCCAATCATGGCCTAGGGCGGTAATGCCGCCAATGCCAGTGACGACCACTCGTTTCCCTAAGCGGGTTTGATTTGTCGCTTCGCTCATTTAGATCATGCCTCCATTGACCGATATCACTTGGCGAGTGATATAGGCGGCATCGTCAGACATTAAAAATGCGGCTAAGGCGGCGATTTCACTGGGTTTACCCATGCGGCGCATCGGCACTAATTGCTCGACCATATCTTTAGGAATATCGGCCACCATGTCGGTTTCAATCAAGCCGGGAGCGATACAGTTGACGGTGATTTTGCGTTTTGCCAGCTCTAACGACAATGCCTTAGTTGCGCCGATAATACCCGCTTTTGAGGCGCTGTAATTGACTTGGCCACGGTTGCCAGCAATCCCAGAAACCGAAGCTAAGGTGATGATACGCCCGCCCTTGCGGCCTTGTACCATAGGCATCACACAGGGATGGATGACATTATAAAAGCCGTCTAAGTTAGTGTGGATGACGCTGTCCCACTCGCTTTCTGTCATAGCAGGAAAGGCGGTGTCGCGGTTGATACCAGCATTGAGGATCACGCCATAATAGGCACCATTGGCCTCGATATCGGCTTCAATGGCGGCTCTGACGGTTGCGCGGTCGGCGACATCAAATTTCAGCAGGCTCGCATTCACTCCAAGCGCGCGAACTTCTGCGGCGGTGGCATCGGCAGCCGTTTGGTTACTGTGGTAATGCAGGGCGATATCGAAACCCGCAGCGGCGAGTTTTAGGGCGATGGCTTTACCAATGCCGCGGCTCGAACCGGTAACTAATACTCTGTTATTCATCTGTTTTCTCCACCCCATTTTATCGTTATGTGTCGGTATGGGGTTTCATGTATTTATGGTAAAAAGGTCGCTTGTTAAGGCGCTTTAAGGCTTTTTTATCTACATCATTGCTTTAGTGCCCAAGGCTTCTATTTGCCGCGTCTTGATTGCCTGCAAGGTAGGCTTGTGTGTCCTGAGGTTGGAACACATTTACATTGGCTTGGGCCACTAAGCTCTTTTCTAGGTTAGAGCCGGCTTCGGGCAGCAGATAAATTTGGCAATCGAATACCGCTAATCCCGATCCCTCTTGATAGAGGCGGCTGACTTGGGTGCGATAGGTGCGCCCGAGCTCATATTGCTTGGCATACAAGGTTAATTTGCGCGATCCCAATAGAAAACCCACGCGGATTTTATCATTGCGAAGCTTTGCCTCAACCCCAGCAAGGGCGGCAATACTTTGGGCCATATATTCGATACCCACATAATTGGGTACGGCTCGATGTTTGTCATCGAAATAGGGGCTCTTGGCCGTGATAGTGACTTCGGTCTCTAGGTTATCGCGCCGATAGCCAATGATTTTATCGAGCAAAATCATCGGTGCCCTATGGGGAATAAAATCGGCAATATTCTGTTCGGCAAAGGGTTGGTTGATCTTAAGTAACTGCATGGTACTAGGCCTCGTTACGGCAGAAAATCAGGCTGGCATTACTGCCGCCAAAGGCGAAGGAATTGCTCATCACATAATTAAGCGCGCCCTTAGCGGCGACTTGATGGCGCTCGATCAATGCAATGGGCGGATCCTGTGGATCGACTTGTCCGTCCCATTGATGGGGCGGCAGGGCTTGGCGGTGATTATGTGCTGAAAGTAATAAATAACAGAAGGCGGCTTCAATGGCGCCAGCGGCACCTAAGGTATGGCCGACTAAGGGCTTGGTCGAGCTACAAGGAGGCGTGTTCACGCCAAACACTTCAACCACGGCGCGGCTTTCCATCGCATCATTTTTAGGCGTGGCTGTACCGTGCAAGTTAATGTAACCAATGTCTTTTGCTGCAATGTGTGCATCTTGCAATGCCGCGTGCATGGCAGTGATGGCGCCTGCGCCTTCGGGGTGTGGCGCCGACATATGGTGCGCATCGCTCGACTCGCCAATACCCGCTAGCATGACCTCTGACTCGCCCAAAGTGAGGGTGAATAACGCCGCGCCTTCGCCGATATTGATGCCATCACGGTTGATACTAAAAGGATTGCAGTGGCCTTTCGAGACAGATTCTAAGGCGTGAAAACCATTGACTGTGAGTTGGCATAAACTGTCGACACCGCCGACAATCACCATATCGCAGAGGTTAGCCTGTAATAGGCGTTTAGCGCTGGCAAACACTTTGGCGCTGGATGAGCAGGCGGTTGAAATTGTGTAGCAGGGACCATCGAGCTCAAAATATTGGCGTAAAAAGTCGCTGGTGCTGCCGAGTTCTTGCTGGAAATAGTGGTAATCCGCCGGAAAGTATCCGTGTTGATTGCGGTAGCTCAGCGCGGCTTCACCTTTTGAAATCCCTGACGTGCTCGTGCCTAGCACTACACCAATACGGGCATGACCAAAATCCCGTTTCGCTTGTTCAACTGTGGTCGCAATTTGCAGTGCGGCGCACAGCAGTAATTGGTTGTTACGGCAATCGAACTGAATGAGTTTTTCGGGAATGGTTGGTAGCGCTGCCGTCACGGGGGCAACTAAGGTTGGGTGCTCGAACAGGAGAGTGTCACTGCGCAGCATCGCACTGGTATCACCGGCGATCAGGCGGTCTAAAACCTGCTGGGGATCTTGCCCTAGCGGGGTACACAATCCAATCTGTGTAATAGCTACTCTGTTCATCATTGTGTGTCTTTTTACCATGGCACAGTTAAGTGCGGATGCTAACAGATTAAATAGGTTCGATTTCTAGCTCAAATTTAGCTTGTGGCATAGTTAAGCTGATGTGGGCTTGCCAAAGAGCATCGCCGATATTTTGCTGATAACGGATTTGCACCACATGGGTTTGCTGGCCGCTTTTACTGATCAAGGTGTCTTGACTATAGATCTGGCGACAAGGGATTGTATTCACTCGGGTGCCTACAAGTGCATCGCCCTGATTTCCCCCAACCGTATCGCAAAGGCCTGTGACTAAATGACCACCTTCTAAATGGGCGCGAATACTCTGCTCAGGCCAATAGATCAGTTGCATCATCGCCATTAAATACTCAGCTTTAAAATTGTCCCCTAGCAGCACGCTTTGTTCACTGCTGAGTGTATTACCATCATAAACTAAGGTAAATAAAGCCTGTCCGAGTGGTGCTAAGCCAACGAGCGTCATGCGCTCATTCTCTAACTCTAATTGAGTGAGTAGCTCGTGGGATTTATCACCCACTTTAATGCTGACCTTTTGGCTAAAGGACTGGGGCGAAGTTAGCTTAACTTTGCTGTCGGTTTGCGGGCTGCTAATGTCGGCGGGTTTGGCCGTCGGCTTAGTCAGAGGCTTATCGGCTGCGGGGGCAAAATCATGGGGCAGTGGCGCCAAGCAATAACGCATGTCTTTAGCGAGGCCGACACAGGTTTGCCTGAACAGCAGTTCGCTACATCCAGTCAGCCCTAGACTGATGATCAGTAGCGCGGGGAACACTCGCCATTTCGCGTTAAAGTTGAGCGACATGCGGTTACGCCTCTGAAAATTCAGGAGTGGAAACTTGGTTTTGGCACAATTCGACCACCATATTCAGGCGGCGCTCCGAGTCTTTAACGAAGGGATTATTGAGGTCCCAAGCGTAGCCCGCCAGAATCGAGCAAATCATTTGCTTGATGCGTGGATTCGGTTCTTCATAGAAGATCACATCCTGAAAGCGGCCATCATACCAAGCTTGCACATAGGTGCGGAAGGTATTCACCCCCTGCATTAAAGGCGCTGAGTAATCGGCTTGCCAGTCAACCGTTTCACCATTGAGTTGTTTAGTCACACATTTTGCTGCCATCGATGCCGATTGCATGGCGATAGTGACGCCGGAGGAAAATACCGGATCAAGGAACTCGCCGGCATTACCCAGTAGGGCGAACTTGTCGGTCGCAAGCCGTGACACATTGGCTGAATAACCCTTGAGCGTGGCGCATTCTTGCACCACCTTAGCGTTTGCCAGTAGGGCTTTTAGTCCTGGTTCTTCATTGACTATGTTCATCAATTGTTGCTCAAGCGAACCTTGTAAACGCGCAAGTAATTGCGGTTCGGCAACCACGCCGAGTGAGCAACGGCCATTGCTAAAGGGAATGAGCCAATACCAAATGTCTTTATGCTCTGGGTGGACGCTGATTAAAATCTTATTACGATCGAAACTGGGATCGCTGATGTTGTCTTCCACGTGGGTAAAGATGGCGCTACGCGGTGGTAGGCAAGACGGACTTTCTAAGTCGAGCAAGCGGGGTAACACACGGCCAAAACCACTGGCATCAAGCACATATTGGGCGCTGATTTGATAAAGCTCGCCCTGTTCATTGCGCACCGTTAAGCGTGGGTTCTCGGTTAAATCTATCGCCTCGACCGTTTCGCCGTAGCGGATGTCGACCCCTTGGCTTTGGGCGGTATCGGCTAACAGTTTATCAAAACTGGCGCGCTGCACTTGGAATGTGGTGCCCGGCCCAGGGGTAAATTTATCGGTAAAGTCGAAGGTAGTGTAAGTGCCATTGCGACGAAAGGCGGCGCCATTTTTATGCTGGAATCCAGCGGCATTGAGTGCGTCTAACATGCCGGCTTCTTCGATAAACTGCATGCAGCAGGGCAGTAAACTTTCGCCGATGGAAAAACGGGGGAAATGTTGTTTTTCTAACACCAGCACGCGTTTACCTTGTTGGTGTAGCAAGCTGGCGGCGATGGCGCCTGAAGGTCCTGCGCCGATAATAGCCACATCGACGGCAAGTGAATTTGGCATAGCCGATAAATCGTGAGCGGGTGTAGGCATGTAAAGTACGTTCCTTGTCGTTATCAGGACTTTTTAGTCGTTAAAATCAGTGGCGAAAGTAAGAAGGTAAAACCTATACCTAGCGACAGGGTTAAACCAAAATAATGAATCGCTTGGGTCTGGCTAAAGGCGAGTAAACCAAAGGCTAATAGGGTCGAGCAGGCGGACATAAATACCGCCATCATCACTGCCTTGCCGTGCTGTTGAGCAGAGGCAAAGAACAAGCTGTAGTCTATCCCAATCCCGAAAACTAAAATGAGCGCGAGTGCATGGAACAGACTCAGTGGCGAGCCCGTTAAGCCTAAGGTTGCAAGCGTTAGCAAGGCCGCAAGGGCTGGAACGGCAACGACAACCGCGGCTTTTTTAATGCCAAAATTCAGGCTAAACAACAAGAGTGCGATACCGAGTGCGAGCGCTAACAGCTTTAGGGTTAACAGTCGGTAATGGCCCATGACGGCGGAGATATCCGCGACTTTATCGATAAGTTGTACGCTTTCATCATGGGCAAAGCGCGCCTTGAGCGCGTCGATCTGCTGAATGCCGCCAAGCAAGACAATGGCACCATACTCAGCGCTCGCGCCGCCATCATTTAGCGCGTCATAGTCGGTGGCCTTGCCATTTGGTGCTAGCCACAGCGGTGCGAGTTGCTTGCCTGCCTCTAGCTTAAAGAAATCCGCTGGGGCGATATATTGGTCTTTAGCCGCTAAGTAGCTTGCTTGCAGCTCTGGCTTTAAGTTCTCATCCAACCCAAGGTTTGTGAGCACAGTATCTATCTGAGTTTGATAGATTTCACCCTGTAAGCGATAAGCCGTGTCTTGCCTTTGATGGCTGGGCAGATAACGGCTGAGGCTGACGTAGTTGCCTAACTCTTGATTGGCGATAGCGGCATCCAGCAGTGGCGACACTCGCTCAAGCTGTTGTAGTAGTGCTTCTTCACTCGCGGCGCGTACCAGTAAGAATTGATTATCTGTGCCGCCGCTGAGTAGCTGCCTGAGCTTATTTTCAGGTTCAGTCACGCTCGCGGGGCTTTGCTGCAAATGGCGAATATCGTCATCGACGGTTAACTTGGTTACGCCAACCAGACACCACACCACTATCACTAAAGCAAACATGCCCATGCCTAACGGCGTGGTCAATCGGTTGGATAACTGAGTGAGGTTGGCAAGGTACTTCCCCGCTAACGCTAATGGGCGGGAGCCCGATGGCAAACGACTTCCCGCTAACTGTGGGTAGGCGAGAATGAGGGTGAGATAGGCCCCGAGTAGTCCCGCGGCGCAGAAAATCGCCACTTGCTGCATCCCAGGAAACGGCGCTAAACCTATGCCCACATAAGCTAACGCACTGGTGATAAAGGCAAGTGTCACAGTGGGGAAGATATACGCGACCGTCGCCTGAGCGCTCCGTTCGGTATCGCTTAAGCGCTCGCAGTAAAAATGAAAGCTGTAGTCGATGGCAATGCCAATCAAACTAGTACCAAACACTAAGGTGAGTAAATGCAGCTCGCCAAACACGCTTAAGGTAAAAGTCGCGGCCAGCAACAGCCCGCTGGAAATGGTAACGATTGCCAACAGTAGCGGCATCACAGAACGAAACGCCAGCCAGACTAAAGCTATTACCCCAAGTAAGGATGCAAGACCGAGGATCGAGATTTCACTCTTAGCCGTTTGGGTCGCTGCAATCGCGTGAAACAGGGCACCAGCCTTAAGCAGGGTAATATCGGGATAGCTTTGTTTAACCGCATCCAATCCTAGGGTTAATGCCGTCATCTGCGCCAATTGCGCATTGGGATTAAAAGCGCTTTCTCGCCCCTTTGCCATAACAACCGCAGCGACATTATCGCCTTGATTAGCCAGCAGAATACCTTGACTGGCTTTGACTTTTGAACTCGGCGCGAGGGAGAGTAAATTGGCGGGGAATAACAGCAGCGGATCTTGGGCAAGCAAGTTGCTATTGGCGTAACTAAAGGCGTTGTAAAGCTGTGCGGTGGCCGCTTCAATCAGATTTCCAATGTCTTTCGTTGCTAACGCCTCAGCTTGTGGTGCTGTCAGTAATTTAAATCTGTGGGGGAAATAGTATTGCCCCAAGGCTTCACCGAGCTGCATATCGGCGCTACGAATATCTGTAAGTGCAGCATTTTTTCCAGTAGCAACAAGGTCAGTTTCAAGCTTTTGCATCAACAGCTTAGCCGCAGCGATTGCCGTGGTTTCATCCTTGGCGACGAGCGCAATATAGACTTGATCGGCGAGCGTCGCTTCAACTTGGTTAAGGGCGCGCTCTGTGAGTTTGTCCTGCTGTAAATGCGGCAGCATGGCGAGAATATCGCTCTGCACCCGTGCGCCGTTTTGCCAAAGTTGCAGCGTCCACAGACTGGCAGACAGCATCAATAGCAACCAAATGGCGAGGCGCCACTTAGGGGAAGATTGTATTAGCGCTTGATTGGCGCGCGCGGCGAAGTTGGAGGCCATTGCTAAGGTTTACTCGCCTCTACCGCCAACGCATACTGCGCTAATTCGGTTTCGCTGAGTGTGCCTTGGGAAAGTGCACTAAAGTCGATGCGGGTCATATCCTGCGGGCTCACACTCGGTGCTGCGCTAAGCAGCACTAAGGATTGCAACACATCGCTACCTTCTAACACCATATTGGCGATGGCTTTTTTCATTAAGGGATCTTTGGGCGTTAGGCCTAATTGCCATTGGCCGTCTGTGCTCAAGCTTTCTATTTTTAACCTGTCTGTGATGAGAAAGTGCAGCTCGAAGTTTTCGCTTAAACCGGAAATATCACCGCCGAGCATAGCGCGCACTAGGCTGGGCAATAAATCGCCCATAGCGGCGGCGCTCGTCGATGCATCAGCCTTGCTGACTTGTACTCGACCTTGGCTATCGCGCTGAATAAGCTGCTTATCTTTTAAAATCAGCAGGGATTCGAAGGGCTTTATCTGTTGCCATATCAGCCCTTGGGTCTGATCGAAGATAAACTGGCCTTGGCTGATTAACGGCTTTTTGAGCACTTTTAACTGCCGAGATTGCACAAAGTGACCTCGCACCGTTTCGCCCAAGTTAAGTTTTTGGCTTAAGGCGACAAGCTGCGCAGTATCTGCACTTTGGCTAAAAAGTGTTTGATAAGCGCCGGGCGAGGCTAAAGTCTCAGCCTTGAGTGGCAGGCTTATCAAAGCAAAAGCTAAGCAGAGGAGTAATGCACACTTCGCCAGCACAGGATTCTTCGTCAGCGCAGAGCTCTTGGCGAGTACTGAGTTCATTAGTCTTCAACCTTAGCGAACAGGGTGGCTATTTTGTCACGGAACACCTCTGGGGTAACAAAGCACAATTCTTGGGTGCACATATCGACCGCCGCTTGAATGGTATAACCCTTAGTGATGCGCGCACCCGTTTCAACATCGCGAATTTGATAATTGATTTTTAAGCGGTTTTCCCACTCGACTAACTCTGCGCGCACTGTGATTTTTTGCTCGAAGGTGCTGGTTTTGACGTATTTAATCTGCAAATCGATAATAGGCCACGCATAGTTAGATGCTTGCATTTGGCGGTAGTTATAGCCCAGCTCATCGAGCAGTTTGCAGCGAGCAATCTCGAAATAACGCAGATAATTGCCATGCCAAGTGATCCCCATGGAATCCACATCGTGGAAGGGGATTTGCATCTCCATATCGACACTGAGCAATGATTTCATCGGCACACTTCCCATTCGCCAGCTTGGATCTTGGCAACGGTTTTGCGCAGCACGGCTTCGAGCGGCCTATCTTCAATTAAGGTCTCAAAATCACCGCGCACTTGAGCGAGGGTTTTCGCCAATGAAGGCGTGAGCGAGGCTTCGTCCAGTTCATTTTGGGCGATACGTAAACCAATACCTTGGGTCATGGCGAGCAGGGCTGCCGCCGCGACTTGTTCGGTCAATTGCAGCACGCGCATACAGTCGCGGGCGGCAATGGTGCCCATGCTGACTTTGTCTTGGTTGTGGCATTCGGTCGAGCGTGAGAACACGCTGGCGGGCATAGTGTGCTTGAGCGCTTCTGCCGTCCAAGCCGATACGCCAATTTGCACCGCTTTAAAGCCGTGATTAATGGCACGGCGGGCTCCTATTGAGCCGGATAAGTTGGCGGGCAAGCCATTATTAAACTTAGGGTCCATTACCAGTGCCATTTGGCGATCGATAAGATCGGCCAAGTTAGCCACAGTATTTTTCAGTGAATCCATCGCAAAGGCGATATGGCCGCCGTAAAAATGGCCACCGTGGAGAATATGTTCGCCTTCGCCGTCGACAATCGGGTTGTCGTTGGCGCTGTTGACTTCGGTTTCGATAAACTGACGCATAAACGGCAGAGCATCCTGCAACACACCGATAATGTGCGGTGCGCAGCGGATGGAATATCTGTCCTGCAGCCTGTCCGAATTGCGCGGATGTTCGTGGTGATTTAAATCTTCCCGTATCCAAGTGGCGATTTGGTTTTGCCCTGGATGCGGTTTAGCGGCAAATAAGATTTCATCAAAATGGTTCGAGTTGCCTTTTAGCGTTAACGAAGCCATAGCGGTAATGCGGCTACTTAAGCGGGCAAGATATTGGGCGCGATCGAAGGCTAAACAGGCCAAGGCCGTCATCACAGCCGTGCCGTTCATCAGGGCTAAGCCTTCTTTTGGACGCAGGACATGCGGAGTGATGTTGAGCTTAGCGTACACAGCTTGAGTCGCTTGGCGTTCACCTTGGTAGATTACTTCGCGCTCACCGACTAACACGGCGGCTAAATACGACAGCGGTGTTAAGTCACCGCTGGCACCGACCGAACCTTCTTCTGGGATTACAGGGATTATGTTGAGATTGAGCAAAGTTTCGATTCGCTTTAATAGCTCATAGGTCACGCCAGATTTACCAATGGCTAAGGAGTTTAAACGGCAAGCCATCACAGCGCGGGCCTGCATTATGCTTAAGGTCTCGCCTAAACCGCAGCCGTGGAAGCGGGTTAAATGCAGTGGCAATTCGTGGACCAGATCTAAGCTCACATTGACTGTGCAAGAGTCACCATAACCAGTTGTTACACCATAAACCACGCCTTCTTCGTGCAGCAGGCTATCGATAAAGCGCGCACCTTTTTGAATATATTCTTGATAATCCGCATCATCACAGAGCTTGACTGGTGCGCCTTTAGCGACGGCAACCACTTGTTCTAAGGTAAGAAATTGACGGCCGAACTCAACAGTCTTTAAGTCTGATTGATTCTTTGAGTCGGCGGCTTGGGTGTGGCTCATGAATGACTTGTCCTGTCTGTCTTATGATCCTGCTCTGGGATCTGCGGTGATGTTGACTCTGCTGTTACAGCATCGGTTTGTACTGAATTGGCTGATACGCGTTCTAACTCGCTGTCTTTGCGCCAAAAATCGAAGAAGTTAAACCATTGCAAAGGCTCGCGTCTGGCAAAGTATTCTAAGCGTTCGCTGTAGCGATTTACCGCCTGCTGTAATCTGTCCATTCTGCCCGCTCGCGGGCCTTTTAGTGTTTCGGCGAAGTGCTCTAAATGCACCCGATAACGGCCCTGTTCCCGCAGGCAAAACATTAAAAATACAGGGCAATCGAGTAAGCCTGCCAAAATAAACGGCCCTTGAGGAAACGCTGCATCTTGCCCCATAAACGGCGCGTAAATGACGCGACCTTGGGTATTGGATGAGGTTCTATCCCCCGCGATCACCACCAGTTCACCGGCTTCTATCTTTTGCTGCAACAGCATAGATGTCGCGGGGTTAAGATCGGTCACTTGAATAAGATTAAGCGTGCTATCTGGGTTTAACTGTTTGAGTACCTTATTGAAATTTTCCGCATGGCTAGTTAACACCATGACGTTCACTTTGACCTTGCGCTGGTGGATGGAAATGGCGCGGCAGAGTTCTAAATTGCCAAGGTGAGACACTAATAACACCGCGCCTTTGCCGCTTTCGAGTTGACCTGCCAGCACTTGGCGATCCGGAAAATCCACTTGGCTCAATTGGATGCGATCGCACCATGCATCGATTCTATCGAGTGCGGCATTTCCAAAGGCTAAAAAGTGATTCAGGCTATCGCGCCAGCCTACAGGCTGATTCAGCTTAGGATGTTGCGGCTCAAGCGTTTGCACGCGGCGCAGGAAATCTAACGAGGCTTCGCGGGTGACTCTGCCCGTGAGAAAGAAATAGCAAATCACCGGATACATGATGGCGCGGCACAACCAATGGCCGCCAAAGCGATAGCTCTCGACTAACAGTTTTATGCCCCAGTAACTGCCGCGCTCCTTCATGCCCGACCAATGGGTGGTCGCAGTTATTTGCGGCTTCGATGAGGTCTCTGAAACATAGGCTTGTTGCTGCGATTGTTTGCGTTTCAGCAGCCAAGGCAGGCGTTTGAGCATGCCGAAAAACAACTTGGTATGCAGTTTAGTGATGCGCACATTGTCGGCCACACCTTGAAAGTGACTAACACCACCTTCGGGATAAATCACCTTAGTCGGCTGGAATAAAATTTCCACCCCTTGCCAGTAGAGTTTGACGAGGATTTCAATATCAAAATCCATTCGCTCCGTTAATGCTTGCTGGCACAGTAATCGCTCGGTGGCGGCGAGGGGATAAACGCGAAAGCCACACATAGAATCTTGAATATCAAAGCTTAAGGTTTCGACCCACACCCAAAAATGGGTGATATAACGGCCATAGAGCCTGCCCTTAGGCACGGATTCATCGTACTCGGGTTTGCCTGAAATCAGCGCATCGGGTTTAGCCTGCGCCCTTGCTACCATAGCTGGAATATCGGCTAGATTGTGTTGACCATCGGCATCGACCTGCAGTGCATGACTAAAACCATCGCGGTAGGCTCGGCGTAGGCCCGTCATCACAGCAGCGCCTTTACCACGGTTGTAAGGATGCAGCAGCAAAGTCACCCAAGGATAGGTTTGGGCTAAGGATTGCAGTAGATAACGGGTTTCATCATTGCTGCCATCATCAATCAAATAACAGGGTAGATTAAATTGGGCGAGTTCGGCCAAGGTCTGGGCAATTGCGGCACTGTGATTGTAATTGGGGATCACTAGGGCGAGCTTGATGGGCGCGGACTCAACTAAGTCGCTGGGAGGTGTTAGCACTGGCTCGCCCCATCGCTATTATTGGCAGCAGAAGGCTTGCTGTTAACTGGCGAGATATCAAAGGCGATACGACCTGATGCGTAGCGGTTTTCACCATCGCTATAGGCGAAGGTGAGTTTCCCCTTAGCCGCATTATTGCTAATGCTTAAGGTGACTTCTTGCCCTGGCAGAATGAGTTGCTGAAACTTAAGCACTTCTAAGTTGGCTACGGTTTCGCAATAGCCGAAATATTGGCAGCCTAAACGCACCGCCCAATCTAATTGCGTCACGCCTGGCAGTACGGCTTGCTCGGGAAAATGTCCCTTAAAAGATTCAAGGTCGGCCGCCACTAACAGACGTAATTCAATATTATCCATGCCGATATTGGAATGCAGGATCGGCGGTAAACTCGATTTAATCATGATCAAATAACTCGACTAACTGGGCAGTGACACGCTTACCCTGAGTGTTCAGCGGCAAAATATCGGGATAACGCCAGCGGCGTGGTAGGGTGACTCGCTCAAATTGCGTCAGTAAATGTGCTTTTAGGGCATTGTTAATGCTGAGTTTTCCCTGCTCTTGATGCACGCTGCGGCCAAGTGCGGAGAGGGTCACGACCGCGCCCAGTTGGGATTTAAACTGCGGCAATACGACAAGTGCGGCTTGCTCAACATAGGCGTGGCTGCCTAACAGCGTTTCCATTTGCGCCAGTGACAAGCGTTTCTCTTCAATCTTAACGATGCGATCGAGTCGGCCCTTGAGTCTAAACTGGCCATTTTCGGTTGGTTCGATTTTATCTTCGCAGCGCAACCATTCATCGTCGACCAAATAGGGTGATTTAAGTAGCAAGGCTCCGTCGCTAGGATCTTGATCTATCAATATTCTGTCAAACACTTGCCAAGGTTCATCGGCCTCATGCTGACGGCGATAGGCGATGCCGCCCGTTTCTGTGCTACCAAAAATTTCGATGGGCAAATGGCCATAGCATTGGCTGATCCCCTGAGCCGCCGCAAAACTTAAGGGCCCGCCAGAGCTAAACACTAAGCTAGGTGAGCGCAGTTGCCGCTCGTGCTCTAAGGCCTTAGGTAAACGCGATAGCTGGGCAGGGCTACTGATCAAACACAGGTTTGGCAGTAAGGCAGTGTAATAGCTTAAGGTTTCTGGGTATTCAATCTGCTCGCTTAAAAACGGCCGACTGGCGGCGAGTGGCCACAAAATCTTGAATAACAGGCCATAGATATGCTGATGGGAAACCGTTGAAACCACACTGCAATGGGGTAAATGTTCGGCAAAGGTATGTTCGAGCACTGAGACTTCAACGTCTAATTGCTGAAGTGTTTTACGGATCGCCTTAGGTTCGCCGCTGCTGCCGGAGGTAAATAGCACAAGTTCGCCGATAGCCTCGCTCGCCGGCCAAGGTTTACTCGGCAGGCTCAGCTCTTTTCTCAGTAGAATAAAGGCCTGACTTTCACACAATGGCTTGTCCGACAATATACCTTCAAACTGGTGGGTTAATTCGCTTAGCGTGCCCGTTTGGGTGTTGGCTGGTAAGATAATTTCCTTGCCTGCTAACAGCGCCGCACATAAACCCACAGCAAACAGATCGCTGGTATCACTCGCGAGCAGCCATTTTTTCTCTGGCGCGGCCAGCAGTTGCTCGTAAAAATACGCCACCTGATTGGTAAATAATGCACCTGTGACTATGTCGTGGTGATTAAAGCTGATCAGTTGTTGGGCAAAGGGCCCTTGGGTTAACCAGTTTTTGAGTAGCTGTGTCATGTTTTCTTCAACCAAAAGCTGCGATATAACCACTCCCCACCGAGGAGCAGTCCCATGAGTACGTATGCAATCAAACCGTTATACAAGGTCCAGGTTGCTAAGCTAGTAAAGCCAGCGGTGTAAGCCGCCATAGTGCCATTGAAGATAAATAAGCCGCACCAAAGTAGCGTGACTTTCTTAAGATACCCAGTGGCTTCATCCGGTAAATCTGGTTCTTTCAAACGGGCTAAACGTTCGATCATGCTAGGGCCAGTGTGCAGTGAATAACTGAACAGCGCCAGCATAGTGAGATTTATCACTACTGGGTAATACAGCAGCCAGTCACTGCGCTTGGCAAGATAACTGCCTGCCGTGAGCACAATCCCCACTAATAGTGGTAAAACTAATGTCTTAACCTTTTGCTTTTGTAGCATTAGCCGCACTATCAGCAATAAACACAGCACGAGCGCTATGGTGCCAGCAGGCAAGTAACTGAGCCCTAAGTACACGGCAACGGGGTAGGCCAGCAAAGTTAGGGCGGTTAAGACCTGTAGCAAGGCTCGCATTAGGTTTTAACTAAACCTTCGATAGCATTAATCACATCGTTGATTGTGCGAACTGATTTAAATTCATCGGGTTGGATCTTTTTACCTGTCAGTTGCTGCAGCTTTATCACTAAGTCGACGGCATCAATACTGTCGAGATCGAGCTCTTCATACAGGTTGGCCTCAGGCGTAATCGCCTCGGCATCAATTTCGAATTCGTCCACTAAAATAGTGGTCAGCATAGCGAGGATTTGTTCACGATTTTGCATATTCCTCTCCTATGGACGCTGTGATTCGATAAAGCGAGCTAAGCTGGCAACACTGTGGAAATGGGCCTTAGTGGCATCCGAATTGGCTTCGATTTTGACGTCAAATTTTTTCTTGATGGCTAAGCCGAGCTCGAGGGCGTCGATAGAATCTAAGCCTAAACCTTCGCCAAATAGCGGCGCATCGGTTTCAATATCATCAATGCTGACGTCTTCTAGATCGAGACAGTCGATGATTAACTGCTTTATTTCATTGTTTAAGTTCATAATTATTTTCGAGTTGTTGTTTATAGTAATGTTCAAGATCCCGCGTCAGCTGCCGGGCCATTTTTGCATGCTCACCTAAAGCCGCTTGGTACTTCTGGTAAGAAACGATTGTGCCGATTTCAACGGCCATTCCCATGGTTTGCCTTGGGATTTCATACCAAGGTTGCTCCTTTGTCAAACCACGGACATTGGTACGTAGCACCACAGGTAAAATATCCGCTTCGGCCCTTAAGGCGATATTGGCGGCGCCGCGGGCAAAGTGGTTAATGGTAGCACCGACCACCGTACGCGTGCCCTCGGGGAAGATAATTAAATTGGTGCCTCTTGCGAGCACTTCGCGGCAATCCTCTAGCATGAGTTCGGCGCCGCGATTGGGAATATAACCCGCGCAGGACACCACACCACGCAAAAATGGATTACGCCACAAAGCTTGTTTGACTATGCAGCCCGCATTGGGCATGAGGCTTATCAATACCACCACATCCACTAAACTGGGGTGGTTGGCAATGACGATAACGCCTTTGGCATCATGTAATTTTTGGGCATCGTGGCTGCTGACCTTAATCACACCTGCCCAAGTGAGCATGGCGACAAAGCCTTTGAACATAAAATGCACGGCCTTTTGTACCCGAATAATCCGCGCCTCTGGTGTGCCTGGCCAAAAACGCAGTAGCGGCAGAATGGTCAAGGAGCTTAATAAGCCGCCTAAGCCAAAGGCGATATAACAACTCACGCCACCTAGCCAACGTGGCACATAATTCAGCCCTTTGCGGCGAGTTTCCGGCAAGGTATAAGCGGCATTGAGCATTGAATCTTGATGATCCTTAGCGGCGTCATGGCTGTGGGCTGCATCAAACATGCTCAAGTCTCCAATGCCATTGGGATAAGCAGCCTGAAATATTTTGCGCCGTTGCTAGGGCGTGGATAAATGCACCATAGGTCAGCGGATTTAAAGCTGTTGCCTTAGAAATGTGGCTCACCGTGAGCTTGGTCGAAGCGGGTGTATCGAAGGGCGCGAGTTGTAGGCCTAGGGCCAAAGGTAATTCAAATTCTTGGGTAAACTCATCGTACACAGGAGGCACTGGATCATCACCGAAAACCAATAGCAATGGTTCTGGCGATTGATGTAATTGGGCGAAGGCTTCGACCATAGCTTGGGACAGGGTTTCTGTGCCCGCCGCAACTGAGGTTGAAGGCGCGGTATTGGCCGCTACTATGCCAAAAATGCCGCTGGCGGTGTTGTGCACCGACTGACTAAAACCTAAGGGCGATAAGGGCTGTTTAGCGATAATATCTTCGAGCAGGCCAATGGTGCGCTGTAACTCTCCATGGCGCGAGGCAAAAATAGAGCGACAATTATGTGTTACGCTGCAACGAAAACTGACCTCTAACATCATTTTAGTTAATCGACTAAAACGGCGGCGTTGCATGGAAGGAATGTGTGTCAGGGGTGGGGAAGTGGTGTCCAGTTCTGATGTAGTGCTTGTGCCTGAGGTCTGCTCAGCCGAGTTTTTGCGCCAACATTGCCAGCTATCATTAAGGGGATATTGAGGAGCCCATGCGCCCCAAGAGAGAATGCTGAATGTTAGTTGCACTACTTTGCCTCGACACTAGTTTAAAGCTGTCTTAGTTATCCCTAACTAAGTTAAAAACATTAATAAATTTAATTAATATTGGGCTACCTACGCGTTGGATAAATCGCGCCAAATACTCCCTCAGTTGTGTCGTGCATTCTACACTAAGTCTTTAGTTTTAATGAAGCCATTTGCATTATGCTGGTTAACAAAATGCAACCAAATCGGAAATTTCAACTCATTGGTAACATATTATTCATGAGGTAGGGTAATAAGAAACAAAGTGGTATTACATATTGATATAGTGAGTTTTAGATTACAAAAGGCGCACTGGGCGCCTTTTGTTGAGTGGGTTTAAGGTTATTGTGCTAATTGATTTTCAAGTTTACGTAACGCAACTTTGAGCTTACGGGTGTTTTCTGGACCCATGCGGATTAACAATTTTTGTGCACTGGGTAGTGCTTCTAAATTAGGGTCAACAAATTGATAGTTAACGCTAATTGAACTCAATTCAATGGGATCTTCAACGATAGGTGCCGCGAGTAAAACTTTAATTGCTTGTTGCATTCGGTCATTAAACTTCGCATTACTATAACCCAACTCACTAAAAGCTTCTTCCAACAGCGGCGTTAGTTGCTTATAGGTGCGGATTAGGCTCTGCTCATCCATCTTAGTAATTGAGTCAACATAAGCGTCGTATCTATGATAACTATCTGGATTCAAATAGACTTTATTCGTGATCTCAGACACTGTAAACAGTTTTTCTGGCCCTTTAATTGGGCTTACCTTACGGGTTAATTCACCTTGAGCCAGGTTATCTACAAACACAACGAATTGACGAATAATGTCTTGCTGCACTAATGAAGATGCAAGCAGATTATTATTAATGATGGCGAGTGCTTTTTGTTGTACAAAAGTATCACTTTCAGCCAAGGCGGGTACGGGTTCAACGACGACCTCAGGCTCAGTCGTTACGGATGACTCTGTGCTGTTGGTGTTTGTTTCAGTGGTTGTTGGTGTTGTTTCTGTGGTTTCTTCTGGCTCCGTAGCACTTTCCAGTGTCATAGGTTCAGATGATGGTGTTTCAGGTAATACAATGGGCGCGTTAGGGATGCGTTTGGGTGAGTCTGAATCACCGCTGTAGTAATAATATCCTCCGGCAGAAAGTAGCACGACGAGCACTATCGCAAAAAGAGCAAAGCGATTGCTGCTAGAAGAAGTCTCTTGAGGGTTTATTCTATCGTCTTGATTAACTTGCATTTTACATCCTTAGCTTGAGTTTCAAGGTAACGTGGTGAATACATGCAGCTAACATTAAAGTGCAATAACGGACTTATTCGAGGGCCGCAGGTTTATTGTGCAAGTTTCCATGCGCTTGTCTATAGCACCTAGCTGAACATACATGATTTATTTTACTATGAAGCGATTCGCTTCCTATCTAATTAAGCCTGCACATAGTGCTGTCTGTGCCCGAGCCAACGTAAAATAATTGCATCGACCTTTTCAGGTGCCTGCGTCATTACATGATTTGCCAGTTTCTGAATGTGTGGGATCAAAGCTTGATCGCGCACCAGATCGGCAATTTTGAGCTCGGCGAGCCCCGTCTGTTTAGTGCCAAGCACTTCACCCGGGCCACGAATTTCTAAATCTTTCTGCGCTATGATGAAACCATCATTGCTTTGTCTGAGGACACTCAGTCGTTGGGTGGCGGTATGGCTCAACGGCGCCTTGTAGAGTAACACACAATGGCTTGCGATGGCGCCTCGACCGACTCGTCCGCGCAGTTGATGCAGTTGTGCTAGACCTAAACGTTCAGGGTTTTCGATGATCATTAGGCTAGCATTGGGCACGTCGACGCCGACTTCAATCACGGTTGTCGCTACCAGTAGATGAATCATGCCTGCCTTAAAGTCGGCCATGATTTGCTGTTTCTCGGCACTTTTTAATCTGCCATGCACTAGGCCGATATTGAGATCTGGCAGTGCGAGACGCAGTTCTTCGGCCGTGTCTTCGGCGGCTTGGCATTCGAGCACTTCAGACTCTTCAATCAGAGTACACACCCAGTAGGCTTGACGTTGGTCGGTGATGACGGCGTTGCGCACCCGTTCAAGCACTTCGTTACGGCGGGAATCGGCAATTGCCACTGTGGTGACGGGTGTACGCCCCGGTGGCAGTTCATCGATAATGGAGGTGTCGAGATCTGCATAGGCCGTCATCGCCAATGTGCGTGGAATGGGGGTTGCAGTCATGATTAACTGATGTGGATGAAAGCCTTGGCT
This sequence comes from Shewanella sp. W3-18-1, assembly GCF_000015185.1. Lineage (NCBI taxonomy): Bacteria > Pseudomonadati > Pseudomonadota > Gammaproteobacteria > Alteromonadales > Shewanellaceae > Shewanella > Shewanella sp. W3-18-1. The sequence continues at coordinate 329,667 of NC_008750.1, forward strand.
CATGCCTTTTTCCCGCAGACCTAAGCGTTGGTGTACGCCGAATCTGTGCTGCTCATCGATAATAATTAACGCGAGTTTGTTAAAGACCACATGCTGCTGGAAGATGGCATGGGTGCCAATCACCATATGGGCTGCGCCAGATTCAATATCCGCAAGGGATTGGGTTCTGGCCTTGCCTTTCAGTTTCCCTGCAAGCCAACCGACTTTAAGCCCGAGTGGCTCAAACCAAGCGGCAAAGTTAGTCGCATGTTGCTCTGCTAATAATTCGGTTGGCGCCATCATGGCAACTTGATAACCGTTTTCAATCGCTTGCAATGCCGCCATCGCCGCGACTAAGGTTTTGCCTGAGCCAACATCCCCTTGCACTAAGCGCATCATAGGGTGTGGTTTTTCTAAATCTTTGCCTATATCAGCCACGACTCTTTGCTGGGCGCCAGTCGGCTTAAAGGGCAGAGCTGCGAGGAAGGGATTGAGCAACTGCCCCGTGGCCTGCATGGTGACGGCAGCGTCTAAATTACTGCGCTGCCGTAGGCGCAACATGCTGAGATTATGGGCGAGTAATTCTTCCTGCACGAGTCGTTGCTGGGCAGGGTGTTGACCTAGCTCTAAATCGAACTGAGAGATCCCCGCAGGAGGGCGATGTAACGTCTGCAGTGCTTGTTTAAGGCTGATGTTGTTAGGTTGCAATTGCGGTGGCAGCAGCTCAGTTAAGCCACCCTCTTTCAGCAATACTAAGGCTTGCTCCGTCAGCTTTAGCCAACTCGCCTGTTTTAAGCCTTCAGTTGTGGGATAAATCGGCGTTAGGGTATCACTCAGGTGAACATCTTCACCGGGATACACCACTTTATATTCTGGATGCACTATCTCAGCTTGATGACTACCACGGCGCACTTCACCATAGGCGCGGATCATCAAACCATTTTGCATGGCATTACGCTGAGCAACGGAAAAGTTAAAGAAGCGCAGGCTTAAGCTGCCCGTATCGTCGCGCACATTGCAGACCAGCATGCGCTTGCGGCCTTGGATGATTTGTGTCGATTGGATTTCTGCTTCTATCGTGCCGTAACTACCAGGGCTGAGGGCGGCAATCGGATAGATTTGGGTTCTGTCTTCGTAGCGCAGGGGTAAGTGAAACAGCAGATCTTGTACTGTTGTGATGCCGAGCTTTGCGAGTTTCTCCGCGACCTTTTTGGCGACGCCTTTGAGGTCGGTGATCGGAACAAGATCCAATTGCTGCAAGTCGTTAGCACTCAATCACTGTGAATTTATACATATATTAACAGAGAATAAGCGTAAGGCAATCTTAGGACGTAACGCGATAAAAGTGCAGGAGGGTAAAGGTTGTGCTCTTTTAAATTGGCTGCCTAACCGCTTTGTTTTGTATCGATACATAAAAATACAGATATTTTGAGTTTTCATCTGTTACACATAAAATTAGTCTTGGTTAGATAAGTTTTATTTATCATTTCTCATACGAGGTGCAGGATGTATTTCCAAGTCGTGGTTCTTGCTTTATTAGCATTATTACCGATGGTTAATCCGCCTACTACGGCCACTCTACTTTTGGGGCTGAGTAAGGGGATGTCTCGCGAACATGTTCGGCATCAGGTTAACTTGGCTGCTATCTACCTATTTTGCACTCTTTGTGTTTGCTTTTTTATTGGCTCTTCAATCTTAGAGCTATTTGGTATTTCAATCCCTGGTTTGCGATTAGCGGGTGGGCTGATTATCGGCTTTATTGGTTTTAGAATGCTATTTCCTACGCCAGCACAGGCTAATAATGTCGATATTAATGAAAGTATTGCTTTTGTGCCGCTGACGATGCCAAGTATGTGTGGGCCTGGCACTATGGCGTTGGTGATTAGTGGTGCAGCCCAAATTGCTGAGCTGCCCGATGAATACAGCCGTTTTACGATTTATAGCGCTATGGTGACGGCTTTTGCTTTGATGAGCCTGATCAGTTGGGGCGTACTTAAGCTGGCAGATCCCGTTTGTAAAATCCTCGGTGCTACGGGTATTGATGCTATGACGCGGATTATGGGGTTTCTATTGGTGTGTATGGGAATGCAATTTTGTATTAACGGCATAAAAGAAGTGGCACAGGATCCGGTTTTCCATACGCCACTAATCCAAAAGACAGCACTTGAAATGGGAGATAGCCCTACGTCATTAATTTCTCCCCAGCCACTTGCTATTTGAGATCTGCTATAGCAGCCGCTTTACTCTCCTGAGTGATGGAGTTTCTCTTATTCGAAAGCTCCGATCACGGGGAGAGCCATTAGCTCAACTTTGCTTACACTAGTTCAGGTTATTGACTATTTTTTGTCAGATCTAAGCACCAGCTCGACTCGGCGATTCAAACGCTGCCCCGTGTCGTTAGCATTACTCGCGACTGGGCTGTATTCACCGTTGCCATGGGCTGTTAATTGGACGGATGGAATGTTAAACGTTTCATTCAGTTGTTTAATCACGGCAGCAGCACGGCGTTCTGACAGGCTTTGATTGTAACTCCGCTCGCCCTTATCATCGGTATGACCGACCACATAAAAACTCAGAGCAGGATTTTGCTTAAGATAAGTTGCTAGCACCTCTAATACTGGCTTGGACTCGGGCAGCATGCGCTCACTGTCGTAATCGAACAGCAAGCCCTCCAACGTCGCCTTACCTGTTTGCGAGATAGCATCGGTTAACGCATCGAGATTAATCGCCACCCGATCATCCTTCAGTGCCGAGAGTTCCATTACTCTAACAGTAGTGTCAGTCGGTGTACCATTGGAATATCCCTGTGAATAGATATCGAAATATACATCGCCCTGCGGATGGCTGAGTTGAAACAGCTGGTACTCTTGCCCCTCATCATCTTGATCATCTTTAAATAAGCCCATGGCTTTTATCAGGCTGTCATCGTCACCACAGGCGGTACCTTTACAATGGAATATTCGTTCTGCGGCCAGTTTTTGTGCCGCTGCGGCATAATTGCTGTTGATTTCAAATAGAGAATAGCTCTCTGGCATGCGATAACTGATTTGGGTGAGCTTGGCAGCTAGTGGCTTGGTTTGGTAATCGCTTCCGGTCATTCCCACAATCACAGGCACCTGCGTAAAATTGATTTGTTTGTAGTGAGCGATATAACTGCCGGGCATGCGACCCAGCAAAGGATGATCAGCCGATCCTTGTGCATCCTCACTGCGTTTGTCTTTAATCTCAATCTCCTTTGGCGCCTGTTGCAAAAAGCTGTTGTTTGCCTGAATCAGATCAAGCGGCTCTGGGATTACCTCAAGAATATCGACCTGTATGTAGGTGTACCTGCCCTCACGATTAACGGCATAGATGCTGCTGTAAACATCACCACTTGTACCTTTCATTTTTGCTGCCACGTAAGCACTGTGATAGTCGGCATTCACTTCTCTAAGTGGCTTTAGTTGACTCTGCATTGCTTGGCCATCTCCGCAGGATGCAGCCTTGCAATTAAATAAAACCTCAGCATTGAGCTTTTTCATCTGAGCCAAATAATTATTGATAACATGCTCAGGGCTATAACTTTCAGGTAGTTCAACGCTTTGCCGAGTCAACTGTCCAGAGACAGTCAAAAGAGTCAACTTATTGTCATTTACTGCGGTGATAATATCAAAGGGCGTAAAGTGGATGCGTTTTTCTTCAGGAGATTTAGCATCCGAGAAAGGAATGAACAACTGTTCTGCATTGGCACCAAAGGCAGTGGTGGTTAATAGTACAGCACTCAATAATGTATTTTGTCCCATAAAAAATCCTTTTCAGTGGGGAGGTTTTACTTTAGCTTATTAATTAGGCGAAGGATCGTACAATAAAAAAATTGAAATGTCATACTCAGAGTTTGTTTAACTAGAGTAATGTTTTTCCCGAGTGATATATATGGATATATGAGAATGTACGTATGAATATGAATATACGAAATGGTATTCGTCTGGAGGGAGAAGGTTTTGACTTGTTACCAGAGTTGAAAAAAATTTATTTTACGAATGGATTGTGTTTACGAAAGGCACTATCAAACAATGAACAACAATATATTAATCGAGTTATTTTTGTCGACTGGACACAAAAAACATCTCCCGCATTGGTATTGCGACATGAAAAATCAACAGTTTATGTCGCTGTCGTCAATCATCACGATACTCAAATAGAAATTACATTGCTAAGAGCTGGATTTCATGGGCAAGTTGTCAGAAATAGTTCTTTAGTCTCACATTTATCAGCAATAGATTGCCAAAGCATTGAATGTTTCACTTAACACAGTGAAAATGCATCTTCAAAATATCTATCGCAAAAACAATCTAAAGGGACGAATTCAACTAATGTCGTCATACTAAATAATTACTTTTTTAGAGTTTATAGCTTAATTTATTTTTATCTTTCTGAGTGATTTAATCATCGTTACATTGTTTTAGTAATAACCATGGAATTCTTTTTATGATTCAAGGAGTGAAACTATGTTTAAGCGTAAAATTATTAAACCGCTTCGAAGACGAGTATTCGTTAATAACAACGGCACATGGGGCAAAGGCTATCAGGTGATGGCCTTATCCTTTTTTTGGCTAATCCACACAATAACTTCTTTAAACGAAGCGCTGTAAAGATGTCATTTCGCTCATTTCCTTTTAGCATGAATCTTTTACTTTGAGTCTCGTTGCTCAGCGTCGCCTCTATTTCCATCGCTGAGGAAAAATCCGGCTATGACTTGCTATTGGAAATGGCCATTCCTAAGCCCCATGAGGTTGATCTGGCTCGTAAAGGCGTCGCAGAGGCCAGTAAAAGGCTTGGGAACGCCCATGTCCATATGTTGCGTTGGAAGCTGAAGATGGTTCTGCCGAAGGTTACCAGCTTTACTATCGTTGTCAGCGATGGAATAACTGTAAAGAGGTCGGAGGCTCCGCCAGTGTGTTTACCGAAGCTTTTTTCAGAAACCATAAGAAGAAGTTAGGTATCCCTTGGGAGTTGATGCGTGATGGTAGTGCCTTTGGCAAGGATTCATCCGATTTTGAGGATGCTAAGGGACACCTTTATCAGTATGCATTGAAATTTTCCGAGGATAATTGGCGTCTGTTTGAAGGACGAATTCCTTTAGAGACCAGTGATTTAGCCGAACAAAAATTCTGGCAATGGTGCTCTATCCAGCCTCTGTCTATTTGGGAAAATGAGTAGCGTTATAGTAATCGATTGGTAAGGTGTATCTACAATCATAGATTTGAATCTTGTATTTTTTAATTCTGCTTAAAATACATTTAGTTAATCTTTGGTATTTAGCCTTTTTATTGATTTAGTCGCTAAGTTAGTCTCGTTTTAGTGGGCGAATTCATTAAAACAATGACTGAGCGGAATTTGGGGCACTGTATTGAGTGGGGCTAAGTAGTTTTGGTCACCACTTTAGTCCCACTTTTTCATAGAAAATAGCAAACAATCTCAAATAAAAAAGATTAATCCAATCAATTTATTGCTTTTTTAAAGCTTTAGTAATGAGTCGGAAACATCATTAGACGTTCTGGATCTGACTGTAGCGCATATTTAATAATTCAATATTAAACAATATGTTACTTTGCTTATTTGTCCAGGTCGCTAATTCTAGTCACCACATTAGTCCCACTTTGTGAAGCCTGTAGAGTGCTCTGATAAAAGTTTTATCGGCTTATTTTCTATCCACCAGCTTATCTTTTGCGAACAAGCAGCCTTCATATTGTCGCAGGTGTTTACCGCCTATAGCGTGTAAAAAAAGTTTTACCTGTTATAGCGTGTAATGATAGGGCTATTCGTTGTTTTATTGGTTAAGGCCTTTTAAACGTTAAAGCTGACGAACAATTTTCCTGGGAGGGGAATGGCGCAGGCCACTCGGGCATGAGGTCGATGGTGGCTATTGGGCTTATTGCAGAGTAGGCGCTGTCAGTAGCTCATAAAAACTTTGTATTTTTCCTAGGCTGAAGTAGTATTTGAGTAAATAATTACTCATTAATCACTTATTTTGGGTTTAATGAGTAATTATCTACTCATAATGTCTTTGGGAGCTTTCATGGAACAGTTGACCATTCAGGCGTACATTAATGGCCAATGGAGCGATATTGCACAGCTCTCATTCCCTGAGAGCGAACAAGGTAATTATCGGCTTACCTCGTTAGATTACGAGCAAGCATATGCATTAGCTGAGCTAGATAAAGACGACTTGCACGCCGTCTCGCTAAACCATCCTGTTAGCCTTTTTTTCGACGATCTAGGTAGACCAGGATGGTTACGCTTTCTTGATGACATCATGCCTAGCGGCGCAAGCCGTCGCTATTGGCTTAAGTATTTAGATATCGCAGACCTGACCTTAGACGAGCAAAATTTTGTACTTTTGAAGTTTGGGACCATCGCTCCCGTGGGTAATTTGCGGGTAAAGGAATCTTTGCCTAAGCGCACCGCTATCGCTGATACACTGAAATTCACCGTAGACGACGTTAGGAATCGAGCTGCTGACTTTTTGGATTATGCGCAACATCGAGGCGCTGCCGCTGGTGGCGCAACAGGGGCTGGCGGCGAAGCGCCCAAGCTTTTGTTACGTTGCGACGATGAGCAAAATATCTGGATTGATAGCTATCAAGACGAACCGCAAAACCGTGACCTTCATTATCTGGTGAAATACCCAAGAGGCGCTCGGTTGCCTATTGACTGCGATATCTTACGCGCGGAATACCACTATTATCACGAATTGGCTGAAATGGGCTTTGAGACCATTCCTACGGCTAATATGCGGCTCGAAGAAGGCCATTCCTACCCATCGCTATGGTTGCCGCGCTTTGATATTTACTTCAACGAACTAGGCCAACAACGTTATGCGATGGAGTCGGTCTATTCGATTTTGGGTAAAGGCGCGGGCGTTACCTTAGACCATGAGCAAACCATAAGAGCGTTGATCGATAAAATCACTCATAGCCATATGGTCTTAGAGCAAGGTTATCAGTTTGATGTGCGTGCTTTTGTCATTGAGTGGGTGCGGCGAGACTTACTCAATATCCTATTTGGCAATAGTGATAATCACGGGCGTAATACCGCGTTTCTTAGGGGCGATGGTTGGATAAGGCTTGCGCCTATCTATGACTTTGCACCGATGAAAGCTGACCCAGAAGGCATAGCTAGAACCACAAAGTGGGAAGCCCCGCTTGAAATCGGGGGAGAGTATGACTTTCTGGGCATTGCTGAGGTATTAACTGATTTGGTGCCTGCTCAGGAGCTACTGATAGATTTAAAACGTACAGCCCAGCAATGCCTTGGCTTAAAGCAACGCTTAATAGAGCGTGGTGTGCCACTGCGCATTATCGACATGCCAGCAATTGGCTTTGCTTACCTCGAAGACAAACTAACGCGTTGGGGATTAGCATGAGTGATAAACAAACGACTACTGAAACGGCTAAAGATACCATCGCCCGTCTTAGAGCTAATCGTCAGCAACGGAGTGATATTGCGATTGAGGCGTCACAGCATCGGCAACCCGTAAATATTGGAGATGCTCCAATAAAGCCAACCCCTAAACGCGCCTCTAAGCAATCAGGCGGTGTTAATACGGTAGAACGCAAGAATGCGATTAACGCTATCACACAACGGCTCTTACGCAGTGAGCTAAGCCAAGGGCAAGCTCTGAAAGCTCTGCGAGTTGAGGTGCTAGGACTCACGCAAGATGAGTATGCAAACTTGGTTAAAGTATCGCGCAAGACCCTCTCGGACGTTGAGAACGACCGTGGTAGTTTTAAGACCGATATTCTCGACCGACTATTTAAGCCTTTTGGTCTTAAGGTCGGGATTGTGCCTATCTCTGTTGGGCCTTAGGCGGCCCATTGCTCGCCTAAGGCCTCGGCTTGTTGTAAAACCAATTGCACTGCGCCATCAGCTTGGTCGGGCGGATATTTGTATTTACGTAATATTCGCTTCACCATAATGCGTAATTTAGCGCGAACGCTTTCACGTTGTGACCAATCCACACTGATATTGGCCCTTAGGTTATCGGTTGGCTCATGGGCGATTTTCTTTAAGATTTCATCGCCTAGCTCAAGCACCGCGGCTTCGTTGTTGGCGAGTGCATCGTAAAATTTCACCTCGTCATCACTGACCCCTAATGACTCATCACGCTCAGACTCTTCTGTGGAGACACCTTGTTTCTTGGCTTCGTGTTTTTCCTTCCAGTTGTAAAGTAGGCTCGTGCTAACTCCAAGAGACTTTGCAGCATCGGCAACGCTATAACCTTGTTCTAGCACCATCAAGACAGCTTCATCTTTAAATGCCTGCGGATAACTCTTATGTGATTTCTTCAGACTCATATAGACCTCTTAATTTATTGACCATACTGTCTCAAAATTAAGTGTCCGATGGTATTAGACCAGAACAGCGCAATAGGGCTGGATGTTTATGTCGATAATCGCCCACGACCAGCCAGGGTATTCAGGAACCATTTGTAACGTTTCTAAATTGCTTGCCTGTGGCGGTGGTATTTGGCGTTTAGCCAAATCTTCGAGATACATTTCAGCAGCCTCATGAGCGTTGTTAAGCGCTTCGTCTAGCGTGTCGCCTGCGGAAAAGCAATTCGGTAGATCGGGAAAGATAATCCCGTAGGCGTGTTCGTTGTCGCCCATTTCGATTGCTACTGGATATAACATAGCCATTCCTTTTGAGTGATTTTTTCAGTACTGAGTTGCAAGCAATCGATTCTCAATCACGAGGGCAACTCTCGTTATGGGGTGAACGATTTAAATGAAATCTGCGCAGGGGATATTAAAACGCACGGCTAATTTATGGCGCTGGGCAAGGCTTAATGGCATCTTTTCATCAATTATCAGGGAAACGGTTGTGGCGTCGCCGATTTCATGTTGAAAATCGGTAACCTTAAGTCCGTGCAGATCCATTAGCACGCGCAGCACGGCGGTACCTTTATCGGTATTTTTGACCGCGTTGTTAAAATCTTTGAATTCGTCACTCTGTTCTTCGTATTCGTTAATCCTTAATACGAGTAAATCGAGCAGCAGCCCATTAGCATCTAAGTCGTCAATTAGCGCTTCAACTAAGTTGAGTGCCGCTAAATAATCCTGTTTGCTGTTGAGCCGACGGATAAATGGCATTTCGGCTTGTAAGTCGTCCACCAGCTTTTTTACTCGCGCAATATTCATATATGACGTTACCGATTAACCCGTTGCGAGCAATTATGCGCTTTGCTGGTTAGGTTCACAATTTAAACCGAATCCCGAGGTTGCGTAATGGCAGAAAGAGAGCATTGTATTGATTAAGTTGGGTATTGGGATGCCAACATAATTGGATGGAGGTGATATTCTCGACCGACTATTTAAGCCTTTAGGTCTTAAGGTCGGGATTGTGCCGATCTCGCATGGTTTAACGATGTTTTTATGATGATAATCTAAATTTAAACCGCGAGCTTCAGCATCTTAGATAGAGCGTTCAAGACAAACGTATGACAACCAAGGGCTAGCCCCTGGTTGCATTGCAAAGTACTTATTATTGATCAGCTTTTAGGTGCGTAGTCTCTTTACCCTGGGCCTCTAACTGATCTACAACCCAGTCAAACACGGCTTGTGTACCAATAGGGCCATCCTGTGACAAGCGCGGATCTGGGTCAAACGCTGTTTCAATCAGATAGAGGTTCTGCAAGCGTGCTTTTGCTACCTGAAGCATCTCCTCTTTATCGTCCGGACGAAGCATGTCTACTTTGTTCAGACAGATCAATATAGGTTTTCCCTCTGCCTGTAATTTCTTCAGTGTCTCCTTGTCATGATCCGATACACCACGGTTGACGTCGACCACCAGTAAGAACAAATCCGTATGCTTGATATTGTCATTCACCAAGTCATTAACCTCAGAGCGAATGTCGTGAAATCCTGGGAAGTTAATTAGTTTAATGCTGCCTGTAGGGCCAAGGTCATACACTTTTGTATCGGATGTTGAGCCAGCAATGGGGCTTATATTACCGGTATCGACACCGAATACGCTTTTGAAGAGCGCATCTTTGCCGACGGAACCATCTCCCACCACGCTAATGGTTATACGTTTCAATACGTTCTGACGCAACATGGCTATATGTACTATTGCAGGGACCGTCTTACGAAAAGCTGGGCCCGCAATTTCTACAGCCAACCATGCACCGGAAACAATCCAGCCAATTGGACCGAGGAATGCTCCCACGCCGCGCACCAATGCTGCATTTGCAGCAAAATTGAGACCATTGCCTAGCAATGAGCGAGCCAGCATGTTGGCCAGAATGACGGACATCCGATACACCGCGAAACCACCAAACTGGTTAAGCATCACCTGCGAGGCCAATAAAGCGCCAGCGATTATCGCTCCTTGATCTTTTTCTGAAAGATTCATTGAACGCATTAGAGCGCTGCGTTCTTCATCGCTCATTTGTTTTAATGCATCGGAAAAGAGATGCTGAATAATTAATTCTTCGTTGACCTCTACTGACTTGCCTTCACTTACACCTTTAACCTTGAGCTTTTCACCAACGTCACAGACGATTTCGTTATACTCGACGCCAGGACCGCTGCGAAATAGGTTGGCAAAGTCGTTGCTGCCCATTTTGCGCAGATAATCGGCGATTTTATTCGCATCAGCGCCAGTGGTGTGGCGTTTCATTTCCAGAGCCAGTTCATCTTGGTTGGTGCCAAGGTAGCCAAGCAGTGGTGTTATGTCTTCCTTATTTTGGGCCAGAGACCGCTGTAAAACATCAACGAGTGAAAGAGCTTTGCTCATAATAATTCCTTGTAAGGAGGTGCTGTGCCATGCAGCACCAGTGTTCACTGCAAAAAGTTAGGCTAACGTCAGGACTAGATTGTCGCTGTCACCTATTGGGGCGACAGTAATACGTATTTGCGCTAAGGCTGCCCCTGCTGCCGTTCCTAGCAATGCCCCTGTCAACGCGCCAATCATACCGCCTAAAATAGCGCCCATCACCGTGCCGGTCGCTGCTCCTGTGGCGCAAAAGACAAAAATACGGTCGCTTGACGGATCTTCAAACTCAACACTAATACGACGTGCTTTGCAGAAATCACGCAGTTCGCTCTCAACGTTGTGAAGCAAGCTAGCAGGGATTTCGAAGCTTGTCCCTTTGGCTTGAACTGAAATAAAAGCTAACAGTTTACTGATTTGGTCTGGAGTCACAATTTGTATATTCATAGCTATATCTCCTTTGTTGTTTAGTGACATTACGATTGCTAATCGCGTGCCAAGTTTTTAAATTGAAAATAATATTTATTTATCAATGCTTTATTTGTTTATGGCTTAGATTGACTTTGTTGTTTGATGATGGAATCATCATTTGGTGGTTCACTAAATGATGAAGTCGATATAATGGAATTTAGGGTTATCAATTTTAGCGAAGAAAAATCCCCCAAGGATTTGGCTCCTTATTGGCATCAAGTCAGCCTGGAATCTACCCAACAAACGGTTTCGTTTACACCGTATATTAGCGACATCATTTCACAGGCCGTGATGAGTGAATGGAAGCAGGCGCTGGCATTGATCGTAGGCAGTGAAAATATCAAAGAGCTGGCAAAGAAGTACTCAGACTTTATGCCCTGGGTTGAAAACATTGCAGAGAAGGGACCTGAGGCTGTTTTGCAAAATGAACATAACCTCTTTTCTGGCTTATATATAACAGATAGGTACGACGTGGCCCAGGACCGCAATTTTGTCAGCCAGGCGCGAGCTATCTTGGCGCGCAAAACGGTCTTTTTGTTGCCAGATAGCTCGCCGTCGAACTCAGTGCTGCATCGTGCGGATGAGCGTAATGTATTTATACGCTCGTTTTCAGCATTACTTAGCGCGGGGAATACCTCTATCGCACTGGCAAAATCCGGTTATAAAACCAGTGGTGATAGTTCTATTTTTAACGCCGTGCTAGCGTCACTTTTTGCCAGAAATTCGCAGCTAAGGTTAGATGAAGATACAGGCATTCACATCAAGCCTGGCCCCCTACTTATTGAGGGGGATACTGGTACAGGGAAAAGCGCTGCGGCTAAACATCTGTCTATGAAGATGGGTAAAACAATGGTTGAGATTAACCTTGCCGCCGTCAGTGAAACATTGCTGGAAACCCGTATGCGGGGCTCGTCAATAGGGGCATTTACTGGTGCGACTAACAAAAAAGGTTTTTTTGAAGAGGCTGACAACGGCGTGCTCTTCCTTGATGAGCTACAAAGTGCAAACCTAGCCTCGCAAACACAGCTGCTGGATTTACTTTCTGCCATCAGCAATGATGTCTGGATTAGTAAAGTAGGGGACGATGCGGCAAAGAAAAAATTCAATGTAAAAGTGGTACTTGCCGTCAATGAGCCCGTCTCACGTCTGCTGGCCGAAGGCCGGTTAAGGCCTGATCTGTTTCATCGCATTCGTGACGTGGTGAAATTTAAATCACTCAACGAGCTGTTTGCACAAGAAAACGGCCAAGCGTTTTTAACACAAATTCTGACGTTCTACCGTTGGAAATCACTTGAACTTCCAGCATTTAGTACTGATGGTAAAGCGAAACAGGTGCTTTCACAGATTTTTATCATTTATGAAGACGGTGTCCTTGAAAAAATAATGAGGGCTCCTTGGCCGGGAAATTTCCGCCAGTTGGAGCGTTTTGCCTGGGATCTATTCTTTGTACTCGGCGAAAGTGTCGTAGTGACCAACGACCTTATTGAGCGTCTACTGAGAGAGGAAAATTCCCGCATTCCAAGCGCATTTATTGAGGCCGTGCCAATTCAAAGCGAGCAAACTGTTAGCAAAATATTCAGTGAAGTGGAAACCATCATCAAAAAACATCATTTCAATATGGCAGCTGCGCGGCAAGAACTAGGAATTTATAACCTGAAATCTCCCCCCGCGTTGAGAGGGTTTATTCTGAGAAACAAAGAGCAATTTAGCGAGGGTTTTCTTGCCGACTCAGCAATTACTAAGATCTTTACCGAAGCAGCTTTAGAACGTAAGACTGGGGCTGAGTGAACGATTTTTGTGTGCTGTGGTGAGCTGAGTCCCGCTAATATCATTTGTTCAAGATACTCGTGATTCACTAAAGCTATTTTTTGGTGAAGCGAGATATTTACCAGCCTTTCTCTTTTAAGCGGATTTTGTTCGGTTCCATATATGCTTTGGGCAATATATCGGCGTCGTTTGAACCGCGTCTATGCCTGTCAATTAGGCCCTACAATTAACAGACTGAAATCGATACATTTCACACATCCAATTTGGTTCGTAGGTGTTAAGATACGCCCAGAATCATTTTAAGGTTGCATTGTTCAATGACCCAGAAACTCACTCTCCAACAGCTTGAATCCTTCCTGTGGGAAGCCGCTGATATCCTGCGCGGCAATATGGACGCCTCAGAATACAAAGACTACATCTTCGGCATGATGTTCTTAAAACGCCTGTCTGATGCTTTCGAAGAAGCGCAAGAAAGCGTGGTGCAGTATTATCTCGATAAAGGCAAAACCCAAGAGCAGGCCGAGGCGCTGGCGCAAGATGAAGACGAATACGATAAAACCTTCTTTGTGCCGCAAACGGCCCGTTGGTCAGAGCTGAAAGACCTTAAACACGATATCGGTGCCACGCTCAACAAAGCCACCGAAGCGATTGAAGAGTACAACAGCAGCCTCGAAGGGGTGTTGGTCACTATCGACTTCAACATTAAAAACAAGCTGTCTGATAAAAAGCTGCGCGACTTGCTGTCGCATTTCAGCAAATACCGCCTGCGTAATGAAGATTTTGAGCGGCCAGACTTGCTCGGCACCGCCTATGAATACCTCATCAAAATGTTTGCCGACAGCGCGGGTAAAAAGGGCGGTGAGTTCTACACCCCAAGTGAAGTGGTATCGCTGCTGGTGGCTTTACTCAAGCCTAAAGCGGGCATGCGTATCTACGACCCAACCTCCGGCTCCGGCGGTATGTTGGTGCAAACCCGTAACTACCTAGCAGCCCATGGCGAGAACCCCGGCAACCTGTCGCTGTTCGGCCAAGAGATGAACCTAAACACATGGGCCATCTGTAAGATGAACATGTTCCTGCATGGCGTGCTCAGTGCCGATATTCGTAAGGGCGATACCCTGCGCGAGCCTAAGCATACCGAAGGCGGCGAGCTTATGGCCTTTGACCGCGTGATTGCCAACCCGCCATTCTCACTGGCGAAATGGGGCAAGGATGAATGCGATAACGACGGCTTTGGCCGTTTCCCCTATGGCACTCCGCCAAAAGATGCCGGTGACTTAGCCTTTGTGCAGCACATGATTGCCAGCACTAATGCCGAGGGTATGGTTGGCGTGGTGATGCCGCACGGCGTGCTATTTCGTGGCTCCAGTGAAAAGGCGATCCGTCAGGGCATTCTAGAAGATGACTTGCTGGAAGCAGTCATTGGTCTGCCATCTGGCTTGTTCTATGGCACCAGTATTCCTGCTTGCCTACTAATTATCAATAAACGCAAAGCGGCTGACCGTAAAGGCAAGGTGCTGTTTATCAATGGCGAGCTGGAGTACGAAGAGGGCAAAAATCAAAACAAACTGCGCCCGCAAGATATTGAGAAAATCGTCACCACCTTTAACAACTACCAAAACATCAAGCGTTACGCCCAAGTGGTCGACATTAGCGAGATAGCTGACAACGACTACAACCTCAATATTCGCCGTTACGTCGATACCGCGCCACCAGCAGAGATCTTTGATGTCCGCGCCATCCTCCATGGCGGCGTGCCCGTGCGCGAGGTCGAGAGCGAATACATTCAAGAAGAGATCCTGCAAGGCTTCGATGTCAGTAGCGTGTTTACGCTGAAGTCCGAAGGCTACTATCAGTTCCGCACCGATATCAGCGCCAAAGAGCAGATCCGCGAGTTTGCCACGGATGCCACATCCGCCATCATCAGCCAATTAGAGCGCTGGTGGGACAAGTACCACGTATCACTCAAGCAACTCGATGATGAAGTCGCAACCGCCGAGAGCGTGATGCAAGGCTATCTCAAGGAGCTGGGTTATGAGTGAGCGGGTTCCAGATGGTTGGATGTTAAAAATTGTTAGAGATACTTCTAAATTATCAGCAGGAGGAACACCTAGCACGCAAGTAACTGAATATTGGGAGAATGGTACTATTCCATGGATGTCTTCTGGAGAAGTGCACAAAAAACGCGTGCATAGTGTTGATAATTGTATAACAACGCTCGGCTTAGAAAATAGCAGTGCGAAAATGTTTCCTTCAAAGTCTATATTGGTGGCTCTAGCTGGACAGGGGAAAACGCGTGGAACGGTTGCTATCAGTGAGATAGAGTTAACGACAAATCAATCTATTGCTGCAATTATTGTCAAGGATAAATCAGTTTATCCCGATTTTTTGTATCACAATCTTGATAGCCGCTATGAAGAGTTAAGAGGGGTCTCTGGGGGAAGCGGTCGCGCAGGGTTAAACCTTGCGATATTAGGTGATCTAGATGTTTTGTTACCACCACTCCCTGAACAACAAAAAATCGCCAAGATTCTGACCTCGGTGGATCAGGTGATTGAGAAGACACAGGCACAAATCGACAAGCTCAAAGACCTGAAAACCGGCATGATGCAGGAGCTGTTAACCCAAGGTGTCGGCGTCGATGGCAAACCTCACACTGAGTTTAAGGATTCCCCTGTCGGCTGGATTCCTAAGACGTGGGATTTAGAGCCTCTCGCAAATTTCACGACATTTATATCTTATGGGTTTACAAACCCAATGCCTGAGGCCGAAGTTGGCCCATATATGATCACGGCTAAAGATGTGAATGACCTCAAGGTTCAGTACAGTACGTCGCGTAAAACTACCCAAGAAGCTTTTGATAATTTGCTTACTCGTAAAAGTCGCCCACAGGTCAATGATATCTTGTTGACCAAAGATGGAACATTGGGGCGCGTTGCTTTAGTAACTGACAGTAATTGTTGCATCAATCAATCTGTTGCGGTTTTAACACCAAATGAGCGAGTAATCCCTAAGTTTCTTCTCTATCTACTTGCTTCACCCCGATATCAGCAAGAGATGTTAGAAAATGCTGGTGGTTCAACCATCAAGCATATTTACATAACCGTAGTAGACAAAATGTTGGTTGGGGTTCCTTCGGTCACTGAGCAACAAAAGTTAGTAGATATTTTTGATAGTGTTTTTCGAAAATTAGAATTGACTGAAAATAAGTTGTCAAAACTGAATGATACTAAAAAAGCCCTGATGCAGGATCTGTTAACGGGTAAGGTGCGGGTAAATATCGACTAGCAAGGACGGGTAATGTTACAGGCAATTCTCCATGGAAAGGCGGGACGTATCGACGGCGACAAAGTCCAGTCGATAAGTTGGCGTGAAGTATTCAAGGGACGGGAAGACTTGATGACAGCGGCGGTATTTGGCCGCTTTGCCTATCTGTCTGCGCCAGTGCAAGCAACGCTTATGCAACGCTGGCTTGGTGTGACTGAGCCAGCGTTTGATGACTTTGAAAAGATCGATTTCTGGCCTAGTTATCAATTGGTGAGTAATGACCAAAAGAGAAGGGTTGAGCCAGATGTAGTCCTTAATTTTGCTAGTGCTACCGTGATTTTGGAGATCAAGCCACCTAATGGTGGAGACCAAGACATTGACCAGTGGCAGCGTGAGGTTGAGTCGTTTCTTCTGTCTGGAGAGCGCAGCCAGCTACCACTGTTTTTTTTAGCCATTGGGCGTATACCAAACAAATTCGTGTTTGGTAACTGGGCTAAACAGCTCAGTAAAAAACTTGATGGTATTAATGCCGTGGCGTGGCAACGAGTCGTTAACGACTTACTGGAACTCGATAATGGTAAGTTAGCGTGTGAGCCAAATACACAAGATAAGCGCATAATTGCTGACATTCTGCAAACCGCGGGCTTGTATCAGCTCAGAACACAATTCTATAGCTGGAAAACGTTACTTGACCACCCGCTACCACGCCTCAGCTTACAGCAAGCGCTATTGCGCGATAAACCGCCCCCCAAAGCGCCAGTTCAACCAGAACCGCAACCGTTTTCAGCGACCCAAGCACCACACAGTTGGCACGACCTCGCCGCGTTTGCCACAGCGCACCCCATTTCACTCAAGGACATCAGCACATGGAACAAGTAGATGATTTGCTATTGCAGGTACGTACCGCACACCGTTTATTGGCGGCGTATTATCAACGTATTGTGCCCGCAATAGGTGATATGGCGAGCATGCTAGAGCTTGATTTCTATTACTGGGGTAATGCTGATTTTAATAGCGTCCCAAGTGGACAATATAACGTCACAACATACGACCCATGGCGTTTGTTGCCCGCGATGAATACTTCATATCTCTATTACAAGTTCGCTGATAAAGATAAGAATAAAATTGATGTAGGTGATTATTTTGTAGAGTTTGCCGTGATCTCTGATACCGGTGTTGATAGCCATGGTGATGGTCATTCCAATGAGTTAGACGCATTGGAGTTGACCCCAAATGTTGATAACGCACTGAGTTTGCTTAGAGTCACGATCTGCGCGCCTTACAAATTGTTTGATTACAACTTGTATAACACGGTGTGGGCGGCCACTGCTTACCCAGAGTTTTCTTTAGAACCTAATCCCCAAAAAGATGAAAATGAAGTGGAATGTTTCGTTTGTGGCTTCGAGTGTTCGCTTGGTGAACTAATGCAGAAGAATGGCGTAGAGCAGGTGGTTGAACGTATTCAACAACACATCTCCAGCACCGTCGCCGCTGCCGAAGCCGAGCATGAACGTGTTGCTGGTGGGCAGGGTGTTGCCTCATGAGCAATGATGAATTTGACAAGGTAGAACGCCCCGCCATTGCGCAGCTCCATCAGCTAGGCTGGCGTTACGTTCCCGGTAAAACGCTGGCACCAGAGCATAGCAATCAAGAGCGTGATTACTTACGCGATGTAGTGCTGGTTAAACGCTTAACGCAGGCCATTGAACGCATTAACCCGTGGATCAATGAAGAGAACTTGCGCAAGGTAGTCCGCGAGATTACGCACCCGCAATGCGCTGGCTTGATGGAGTATAACCACGGCTTTTATCAAACCATGGTGGGCTATCTCTCGGTCGAACAAGACATTGGCAAGGGCAAGAAAGGCCAAACGGTTAAGCTGATTGATTTTGATGATGTCAGCAATAACGAATTTATCTGCACCAATCAGTTTAAGGTGGAAGGTACAAAGCAAACCATCATTCCTGACATCGTCTGTTTTGTGAATGGCCTGCCGCTGGCGGTGATTGAGTGTAAATCGCCGTTTATCTCTACGCCGGTTGCGTGTGGCATTGACCAACTGCGGCGCTACGCTAATCAGCGCCATCCTGAAGATTTTGAGGGCGCAGAAAAGCTGTTTTGGTATAACCAACTGATGGTATCGACCTGCCGGGATATCGCCCGTGTGGGCACTATTAGCTCGCCCGCACAATATTATGGTGATTGGAAAGATGCTTATCCGCTGACTGATGCGCAGATTGCCCAAGTAGATAGCGATAACGTGGTGCCATTAGCTAAAAAGTTAACGGTAGAGCAGCCTGTTGCCAGCGTTGACGCTGCGGGTAGTGAGCAGCCACAAGTGGCTGAGCCACCAGCAGATTACCAAGTCGCGAAGGTTACCGCGCAGCAACGGCTACTTGCGGGGATGTTTAGCCGTGAGAACTTTCTCGATATCGTGCGTAACTTCATTCTGTTTGAACCTGATGATGGCCGCTTAATTAAGAAAGTGGCGCGTTATCAGCAGTTCCGCGCGGTGAATAAAGTGATTCATCAATTAAAGACTGGCAAAACCCGCAAGGAGAAGTCGGGCGTGGTATGGCATACCCAAGGCAGTGGTAAGTCGCTGACTATGGTGATGCTGGCGGTAAAAATGCGCCATGACCCCGAGCTTAAGCAATATAAGTTGGTGTTTGTTACCGATAGAACGCAACTAGATGAGCAGCTATCTACCACCTTTCAAGGTGCCCAAGGTGAAACCGTATATAACGCGGATTCGGTTGCCGCGCTGCGTGACCTGCTGAAAAAAGACAGCTCAGACTTGGTGACTGCCATGGTGCAGAAGTTCCAAGACGCAGAAAAAGAGGCGCAGCAACAGGGCGACAAGAGCTTTGTTAACATCAATACCTCCGACAAGATTATTGTGCTGGCGGACGAGGCGCACCGTACCCAGTTTGGTGGCTTAGCGACTACCATTAACGCCGCTTTGCCGAACGCGCCCAAAATCGGTTTTACCGGCACGCCATTGTTGAAAACCCAAAAGATGGATACCGCCTTTGGTGGTTACATTGATAAATACAAAATCAATGAGGCTGTCGAGGATGGCGCCACGGTAAGGCTGCTGTATGAAGGCCGTGAGGTAAAAACCGCTGTGGCGGGGGAATCGCTCGATGCTCTGTTTGAAGAGTATTTCGGTGATTACACCAAAGAAGAACAGCAAGAGATTAAGCGTAAATATGGCGTTGAAAAGGCGGTGCGAGAAGCGCCCGCACGCATTCGTTGGGTGTGTATCGACCTGTTGAAACATTACCGTGAGCGCATTCGGCCTGATGGATTTAAGGCGATGATCGTCGTTGGCAGTCGCCACGCGGCAACCCTCTTCAAAAAGACCTTAGACGAGTTAAAGGCGCCGCCATCAGAGGTGATTATCTCCGGTGATCATAATGACCCGCAGTACATTGCCCAATACACCGATAAGGTTCACCAGAAGAAGGTTATCGCTAACTTTAAGAAGCCGTTTGGTACAGATGCACCGGGCACAGATGAGAAACAGCGCAAGTTTGATAACACTGCCTTTTTGATCGTGAAAGACATGCTGCTCACCGGCTTTGATGCGCCGATTGCGCAGGTGATGTATATCGACCGTAAGCTGCAAGACCATACGTTGATGCAGGCGATTGCGCGGGTGAACCGAAACTACAAAGGCAAGGAGTGCGGTTATGTGGTGGACTACTACGGTTTAACCAGTTATCTCACCGATGCATTAGAGCTGTTTAGTAGCGATGATATCGAAGGCACGTACCAAAGCCTTAAAGATGAGTTGCCTAAACTGCAAGCTGCGCATACGCGGCTTAAGGCGTTTTTCAAAGGCGTGACCAGTGATGACGTTGATGATTATGTTGTCGTCTTGAAAGACGATGCTGTTCGGGCGCAGTTTGAGGTGGCTTACAAGCGTTTTGCCAAGCAATTGAACGTGATTTTGCCTGATGCTTCAGCTAAGCCTTATATCCCGGATATGACCTTCTTTGGCAAGGTGCATCATGCGGCGCGTAATCGTTATCGTGACGATGGTATGGATTTGCTGGATGTGGGCGAGAAGGTGCGCCAGCTGGTGGACGAGCACATTTTGAGTACTGGCGTAGATCCGAAAATCCCGCCCGTGGATTTACTGGCCGCTAACTTTAAAGAGCATGTGCAAAAGATTAAATCGCCTGAGTCAAAGGCCTCCGAAATTGAAAGTGCGCTTAAGCATCACATCAATATTAATTTAGAGGATGACCCCGAGTATTACCGTTCGTTGAGCTTGCGCTTACGCGATATTATTGAGAAGACGGCGGGTAATTGGGAGCGCCAGCTAGAGTTGTTGTTGGACATGACCAATGACTTGAGCACTGCACATAAGCAAGCGGCGCAAAATTTTGGCCTGAGTGAAACCGAGTTCGCCTTTTACAATATTCTGCTAGCGGAAGTCACCCGTATCCATGACGGCGATATGATTGATGAAGCATTGCATGAGCAAATTAAGTCAACGACACAAGCGCTAGTACAAGTATTGGATGATGCGACTCAGATCGTCGATTTCTTCAATAAAGAAGACGAAATTAAACGGATGAAGAAAAAGATTAAGCGAGTGATATTGGAGCAGCCTTTTGGCGATAAAGCGCTGGTGGCAACGCTGCAAGACCGCTTTGTTGAACTGGCTAAGCACAAGTTTGGCAATAAGTGACAGCCGCCGCGATGCAAGAGATTGAAGTAATTAAACAAGCGGGCTACGAGGTGCGGGTTGAACGTACCTCGCGTCGAAAATCCGCCACCATTAAAGTGGAGGAGGGCGTGGTTGCGGTGGTAGTGCCAAAAGCGCTGCCATCGGAGAAAGTCCACCAGCTGCTGGCCGCTAAGCATCAATGGATTCTCGAAAAGTTGGCGATTCATGCGGAGGCGCGGCCATTGCGTGGCAAGGAGTATGTCTCTGGCGAAGCATTCCCTTATTTAGGTCGTAACTATCGCTTGAAAGTCGTTAGCGGCAAAGTGAGCCCGACCAAATTGGTTGATGGGAAAATTACAGTTACTGTGCCTGAATATGCCAAGCAAGCGCATTTTGTGCGCCGTGCGTTAGTCCACTGGTATAAGCGCAACGCTGATAAGAAAATCCGTGAAAAGGTAGACCGCTATCAATCGGTTGTGGGGGTTGAAACGGCTGTAGTGCGCATCAAGGACTTTAAGAGTCGTTGGGGCAGTTGTACCCCTTACGGCGACTTAGAATTTAACTGGCTGATTGTGTTAGCACCTAACCGCATCGTTGATTATGTTGTCGTACATGAGCTTTGCCATTTGCTGCATCACGACCACTCGCCACAATTCTGGAAAGAGGTTGAGCGGGTGATGCCCGATTACCGTGAGTGCAAAGAGTGGTTGAGAGATCACGCTCAATTGCTGGTGGTGTAGTGGGGCAATCGTTCAAATCCATTATATAAAGGGAATTAATAAATGAGTTTTCGAAAAAGCGACCAAAAGTTAAAAGTCATCCTCAGTGCTGTAAATGTATGGAAAGAGCAATGCCTGCTCCAATCCCGAGGGGTTTTTTCTAATACAAGAACATGGAATTACGCGAATTTTGAAAAGTTATATGAGGATTTTGTCAAACACCCAGATCCTAGTTCTGATAAAGATTTTTTTACCAAACTTGAGCACCAACTGAGGAATTCATCAGCAAATACTATAAGGCTCGCAGCTGAAATGCTTTGGTTTATGTCCTTGGCTTCAATAAACATTTCGACAAGGACAAAAAGAAGCAACATTAAACGAGTGTGGGAATGGAGTGGAGAAGCATTTGATGAGGGGCATCAACTACTCACAGATGGCGTTTTAGGTGGATACGCAAAAACGGGGGTAAGTTTTAATACCAATCGTTGGCGAGAACTCACTTATTTTATCAATGTGATGTTGGCATTTTACAAAGAGAAACCAGAAAAGCGGGGCGAGTTACTTGCTGAGGGGCAGACCTTAGCGCAATGGTTAGAAGGAATAGAAGATACTTCTAACCGTCAATTCAGGCATATCCTTCTGTTTTTATTGTTCCCCAAGCAATTTGAGCGGATAACCAGTAATACGCAGCGTAAGCAAATTGTACAAGCTTTTGAGAACATAACATCAAGGCAAGTTAATAAGTTGTTTTGTTGGCAAATTGATGAGCTTTTACTGGGTATTCGAAAACGAGAATCTAAGCGGTTAGGTACAGATGATATTGAATTTTATCGTTCACCGCTGAAAGAGGTATGGGATCCAGTTGACTCAGAAATTATGACTGAGGATGAGCAGGATATAAGTGATGAGCAGAAAGCAATAAAAGATGAAGAGCAACGAAGCAAGGAAATCGAGCAGAGTAGCAGAAGTGATAAAAATAAGAAGCAGCTTATCGAAGCTCGCAATGGACACGGTAAGTATCGAAAAAACTTATCGAAAGTTGAAACTGATTGCCGGATCACGAAAATTAAGGATAAAAAGTTCCTTACAGCAAGTCATATAAAGCCGTGGCGTCATTGCAATGATAAAGAGTGTCTTGATGGATACAACGGCCTTTGGTTAGCCCCTCATATTGATCGTTTGTTCGACAGAGGGTGGATAACCTTTGATTGCTCAAGTGGAGCATTGCTTTGTGCCAATGCTAATGTGGAAAGAGTATTAGAATTGTGGGGCATAGAGCAGGGTACATCTATTGATACTCTTAAAAAAGAGCAGGCTCATTATATGAAATACCATAATGAGCAGATTTTTAAAGGAAATGCAAAGAAAAAATAGCCACTCTTTTCCTTAATTCGGGATGTCGAGATTAAGGAATGTCACCTTGGTGGTTAAGTTTTTAAGGATGGATAGAGCATGGACTTCTTTGAATATTGGAACTCTTGCCTAGCAATGGGACTGACTAAGCACCCTGATGATCTAGTAGTGCTTGATGAGCTTCATCATGATTTAAATAAAGCCATTGATTGCGAGTTTGAATTTGGCTTGCCACCGGGGCCTTTCTTTGGCCCTTTAAAAACAGCGAAAATCGTGTTGTGCTACGCCAATCCTAGCCGTGATGAAAGCACTGCTGAGGTTGTCGCATCGACAGCATTGAAAGAGCGGTTGTTTGCTCAACTTGATGGTTTACAGTCTTATCCTTATCAGATACCGGGTTGGGATAAATGGTTTAAGCCAGTTGCCAATAGTTTGTTTGATGGGAATTGTGAACTGGCATCAAAGCATATCAGTGTGTTTAATTTAGTCCCTTATGCCTCTACCAATATGGACCAAGTACAAAGTTTTGC
Organism: Shewanella sp. W3-18-1; assembly: GCF_000015185.1. Taxonomy (NCBI): domain Bacteria; kingdom Pseudomonadati; phylum Pseudomonadota; class Gammaproteobacteria; order Alteromonadales; family Shewanellaceae; genus Shewanella; species Shewanella sp. W3-18-1. The sequence goes on from NC_008750.1 coordinate 353,186, forward strand.
CACCAGCTTGCCAAGTGTTTGGGCGGCACAAGAATACCTGAGGCGGACACTAATCCCGCAAGCTTTGAGAGAAGAAATTCTGTTGGTGATGTGCCGTTCTTCTCAATTGTGGGGGCTACAGACACCTCATAGGGCTAACAATATCGTGATTAACAAAACACGAATAGGATTTACCGATGACACCAAGATGCAGGTTAAATTATGGTGCCGACAAATCGGAATTAATTAACGTTTTACTCGGTGTGGATTCTGGAGTTTTAAAAGGCCGTTGGCTCAACTTTTTATCAGACTAATGATTCAAATGGAGGTGGAGGATGGCGTTCGTTAAGCTGCTAGTGAGTGGTGACATTGATGTGTTTGTACTGGTGGCAAAGCCCTGGGGAACACGCCGGTCCTATGAGAAGGAGCTCCATTCAGCTTATCTATTTGACTCAGTTCCCCCTGAGTTCATCCGTCGCCTTTCTCATATTCTAGATGGCGTCTTGCTAGGTGGGCATATATCCCATGAGGGTGGTTGTGAAGTAATTTGCTCGATACCTAGAATGATTTCAGTATTACGTGGCATGGGTTGTGACGTCACCCCAGATGAAAACTACGATACGATGCTTGAGCTGGCGGCTATTCCACTTACCGCTGCGCAAAAACGCGCTAGGCAGGCTGATATCAAGAAAGAGCGCGACGAGGGCATAGTCTACTAGAGATTTGCGATTTAAAGCGCTGTAGTGGTAATGGCTCAGGCCTAAAAACGATTAGACCTGAGCAGGGTACAACGCAGATTGTTGAAGTTTGGCTTGTTTAGCCTTAAGCGTAGAGGCGTTAAACGGCACATATAAGCGATTTCGGTCTAAGCCTAGTCAAGCGCTTTGCTTTAATCCCATAGTGTCATCTGATGCTGTTTAAATTCCTTTTGATAATTGCGGACGAAAGCGCAATTGCGTACTCGATGGCTGTAATTATCCCCATGTTTGCGTTGAGCCCTCATATCAAATGTCATTTGTGCGGCGAATTGACTTGGTGTTAGCTCAGTCGATGCAAAAAAAATGGGGGGGCATATATGGGTTTGGGTATGGAATGAGAGATGCTTGCTGCCGTCCTCTTTTGCTAAGCGTTGTTTATTTATGATCAATGGGTTGTTTTTGATCACCCTCCTAACTCCTGTTCGAGATTGTTTGTCGTTGTTTAATAAATCACCGGCAAGCTGATCATTTTTTAGAGTGGTATGTGGCCGCTTCTCGGTTCATGGGGTGCTTGTAAGCCTCTATATGTGTGATCAAGCGGCATGGCATGTTCGAGTTCGGTTGCATCGAGCAGGTGCGATAGGCTGCTGGTTCTTGATGCGATACATTCTTTCAACTGTTGACTATGGTCCAAGGTCACAAACCAGCCATATTTGGTCTTTGTCGCTGCTTTAGGGTTAGCTGATGAGGTAGCGGGTGGATTAGCTTTATATAATTGCTTACGGTGCTTTTGTTCGAAGGTGATATGTGGATCAACCAGCATGAGATCCGTCGATAAATCAAAGCGTGCAGAAGGCTTGAGCTTATTGCTGATAAAGCCCTTCGCCTTTCCATTTAATTCTTTAGTATGCTCCTTAGCTAGGTAGCTGGAGCGGTAAAAGGCCACTTTTATTGAGGCTTTGTTGCCTCGTCGAATAATGCAATATGGCTTATCAACGAAGGCTACAGTGCCTTGCTCTTTCCACATATTTTTGACTAAGGAAAGGAGTTTCGATGAGTGCTGGACCCTATGACCGCTCAGCATTAGTTCTAGGTGGTAATGCTCTTTGTCTGCACCGTCTTGCTCTCTAGCACAGTGAAAAATGATTTTTGTTCGGTATTTTGATGACAGCGTGCTCTCCAAATTATTGAGAAACAGGCTGATGGCTTGATTATCTGCTGAGGCCGTTTGGGGATGTAAATCAATTCGACAAACTAACACCCTACAGTAATGGCTTAGCATTATCTCGTAGTCAGCGATAATGGTTTTAAGTGAACGATAGTCAAGGTCTAGGGCCTTAGGTTTGTAGACTTCGTATGCGTGATTTTTATATGGGAATAAGGCCGAGTTATGGCTATTAATGCAAAAGTGACGGTTTTGATTTCTCGAAGTCGATAGGGCGTTGGTAGTTGCTGTTTGCTTTGTCATTTTATTATTCTTGAATATTTGACAGCCTGAACGATTGGCGCGGGTATATTATTTAATATCCGCCGCTGTTCGGGGCTGTGAAGTATTGATTAGGCTTGTTGGTTAAGGTTTGCAGCTCATTGACGTTGTTTGGCGCTGTGCACAGATTGACTCAAAGTGTGTCACGAGCTGCGCTAAAAAAAGCAGGCTTAACCTGCTTTTTGGTTTTATTCGTTTAACCACTCATGCACATCTTTGAATAGCCAGCGCTGCAAGCCATGTTTTTTTATTTTCGGCGCTGGAAATTTCCCTGAAGAAATCCATCTGCACAAAGTCGAGCGACTGATACCTAAGGCTTGTTGAATTTCACTCTTTGTTATGAGCCTGTTGTCGTCTAAATACATGGCAAGTAGCGCATCTGGTTTACTAATCATTTATCTCTCCTAATTGATACTTTCGCGGTTGGATACCCATGCATTGAGTTCGGATAATAGCCAGCAGACATGATTGCTTTGTGGGTATAGCTGGCGGCGTTTTGGAAAAAGGCCTTTACGCTCTAGTTGCCATGCCGTTGTACGTGAGATCGAGGTAATACTTTTACGTTCGGCTTCGCGTACAAGGCGATCTGAGGATTCGTGATTTGATGGGTTCATGTTCACTCCCGTTTAGGTTAGTTCGGGAGTGATTTTGTCGAGATGTAGGAGTGATGCTAGCCCTTCTGCTAAGCAGAAGTGTTTAAAATAAGGTTCAAGATGTTGTTAATATTAGCTATTTTATTTTTGATGAGATTTGTTTATCTGTGAAGGATCTTTTTAATTTTGCCTTGATTACGGCGAGACTCGGTTTGGGCGTTTTTAATCGATTGACTGGTTTTGTGATAGTTTTAATCCAGTTGTAGATTGTGTGTTGCTCTGGGTGACGGTCGCTAAATTTCAATAATGCAGAGATGCCCTTGTTTGTGCCTTTCGCCGAGAAGTCTCGAATAATCCAATATATGGCTTCAGCTACATTTTCTTTTGAGGCTGCAACACAATCAGGGTCAAGGTAAATACAGTTTGCCATTTCAATCACTAATTCTTTTAGGCAGATAGTTTTTTTCGCTTTGCCTTGGCCGCCAGCTTGCGTTCTAGTTACAGTTGCCTCGAAACCTAAATCTGTGTATCTATCAGTCAGGGCTAAAGTGTCATTGCTACCTGCGTAATAGCCAATATAAACCGCCGTTTCGACGAGTCGATCTATTATTTTGTAATAGGGCTCACTTTCTGGCATTGAAGGTGAGGCGAGCTTTAATAGCGTCATACATTGAGTCATAAATACGTGTATGTTTTGCTGTACCAATTCAATTTGCGAGGATGAATGGTGGTTTTTGTTAACGTAAAGTTCGCTCCCAAGCCTCAGTAATTCATTTGTTCTGCGTTCAAGCAGTTTAATTAGCTCTATGCCACCAGCATTGCTGGCTTGAGTATCCGCCAGATTATCAGGATAGAAATCTTCGAGTTTGACCCCTAAGATCTTCAATTGGTCAGGCGCCATCTCTGGCAAAATCATATTTTTAAGGTCACAAATTCGAGCTTTTTTTACGTTTTTAGGCATAACGGCCATGTTTGTTACCTATTTCGCTGATTGTGGTTTGATGAATGAGATGACATTCGTTTGGTTGTTTATAATTGGGCTGATCAAAGCCGCTAGCTTATCTAACGCTTCTCGACGCTCTTCTAAATAATCATGGTGGTTATAAGTGCCTTCAATGCCCTTAAGCTTGTGGTTTAAGCACCGCTCGGCAATATGAGGGGGAACCTTAAGGCTTGCGAGCAAAGTGCGGCAGGTACGGCGTAGGTCGTGAACGGTGAAATGCTCAACACCAACCTTCCCGAGTAAATTTTCGAATGGCTGTTTATTGCTGTCATGTTTTTGACCAAACAGCTTGGCTAATGCATGGTTTAAAGTATCGTTTGCGATATATTCTCGACGCTTACTGGCTTTACGCGCTGGGAATACATACTCAGAGCCACAAGCGATGATTTTTAATTCCTTTAGCCATTCAATGACAAATTCCGACAATGGAATGGTTATTCCTACGCCTGTTTTGCTGCGTTCTTTCGGCATACGCCAAACCTGTTGGTTGAAATCAAACTCACTCCATTTGGCGGCGATTAGCTCACCCTTCCTGACTCCTAGGCATAGCAAAAGGGCGACAGCAAGATAATTCTCATGACTAAAAATGGGCCTGCTATTTCTCAATACGGGAAATGCTGCGGCGATTTCATTTAGGGATAACACCCTAGTACGATTTTTTTCGAGTCCACCAGCATCGGCAGTGTTAAATGCGGCCGCAGGATTGCCTGAGGCGACATCAAGCTTACAAGCGTGGTTAAATAGCTGCTTACAAAACAGCAGTGTTTTATTCGCAACAGTAGGGCGATTACTTTTAACGACCTTATGAAGAATGGCCCTAATATCGCGGGCATTCACGTCGGTTACTTTTAATTGGCCTATGGCGGGTTTTATGTCTTTGGTATACATCCGCATCGGGATTTCTGGATGCTTTAAACGTGGGGCGGTGCATTGATACCAATCGTCAAAAAGATCATTTACGGTCTTAATGGTAATTTCTTGTTGCCGTTCCCGTTCGGCGAGAGGATCTATCCCTTGCTTGGCAAGCAGTTTAACTTTTGCGGCTTCGGCTTTAGCTTCGACTAAAGACATTGCAGGGTAAATGCCACCATTGGGTACCATTGAACGACGTTTGCCGTTAACGCTGTACCTGACTTCCCAATATGCGACGCCTTCAGTTTGGACTCTGATATAGAGCCCGTCCCCCACTGCTTTACGTCCAAGCTCTTTGCTTTTTAAAAAAGATTTAATTTGCTTGTCATTCATGTAGTTAAGTCCAAAGTGGTGACTAAACTTAAAAATGGCCTATTTGGGGCCATTTTTAGTGGTTTCAAGCGATTTTAGTCACCACTTTAGTCCCACTTTTTCATAAACAATAGCAAACAATGGCGAACATGTAAAAACATAAAACCATGCAAGTGCATGGTTTTATAGTGGTTTTTAAACAGTATTAAACACCTAAAAACATCATTCGACGTTCTGGATCTGCTCTCTCATTTGCTCGATAAGGACCTTAAGCTCCACTGCGGCTGAGGTGATTTCAGTGCTGATGGATTTAGAGGCGAGGGTATTCGATTCGCGGTTAAATTCCTGCATCATAAAATCGAGACGGCGACCTTCGCTGCCGCCTTTTTTTAGGATGCGGCGCGCTTCGGCTACATGGGCTTCGAGCCTGTCCATTTCTTCGGCGACATCTTGTTTCTGCGCCAGAAGCACCATTTCTTGCTCGATGCGGGCTGGGTCGAGTTCACCTTTGATTTCTGCAAGGCGGTTGGTGAGCTTTTCGCGTTGATACAGCATAACCGTTGGCATGTGCTCGCGTACGATGGCGATTTGCTCGCTCACGCCATCTAAGCGGCTTAGCAGCATGTCTTTGATGGCTTCGCCTTCACGGCCACGGGCTTCGATGAATTGATCTATGGCTGAGTCGAAGGCTGTCATTAAGTCTGCACCGATTGCATCCATATCTTGTTCACCGCTTGCTAGCACGCCTGGCCAACGTAGGATGTCGGTCAGATTGACATCGCCTTGTCCCGCTTCTTGCTTGAGCCAAGTGGCAGCATCTAATAGCTGTTTTGCCAGTGCTTGATTCAATTGCAGTTCGTTGTTGCTGTTGTCGGCAAGTTCATAGCGCAGATTCACTTCCACTTTACCACGGCTTAAGCGTTTGCGTAGGCGGTCGCGAAGTACGGGTTCAAAGCTGCGAAATTGCTCGGGTAAACGTAGATAGGTTTCGAGATAACGTTGATTGACTGAGCGAATTTCCCAGGAGGCAGTGCCCCATTGTGCTTTGTGCTCGATGCGAGCGTAGGCTGTCATGCTTTGAATCATGGGTTGTCCTAATGGTGTAATCGTCATAATGAGAGGCGATTATAGAGTCAATGGCTGTAGGATTAAAGGCATACAGTAAATATACCCAAGCTACCTGAAGATACGAGTTTCAGAGCGCCTAGGGTGCTTCAATTCAAGGCGCAGCAATGACAGAATGTCGGCTACCTTTTGAATTGATGCAACACGGAAGTGAAGTGCCCTAGGCGTTCCGTCCCGGCGGGTTTTAACGCACTTTATGCTGCGTTGGTTATTTTTAACTTAGTCCACTAGGTCCGCAAATAACCGCCTTGCCTAAAGTGCGTTAAACTCCCGCTGAATTCTGCATCTTCAGGTTGTTTGGGTATAAGGACACGGATTAGGCGTTTGAGTGTGATGAGTTTGCCAGAGAATCACCCTAAGCATGGTATCCTAAGGCACAAGCCCCTATAATATGCAGCCAAAATCGGTCAATGACTCAGAATACAGGAATCTCGCATGCGTCCAAGTAACAGAACGCCAGCACAAACTCGTCCCATCACTATCACTCGCCAGTTTACGGCCCATGCCGAAGGTTCTGTGTTAGTGGAATTTGGCGAAACGAAAGTGCTTTGTACCGCCAGTTTTACTGAAGGTGTGCCACGTTTCCTTAAAGGTCAGGGTCAAGGCTGGGTGACGGCAGAGTACGGCATGTTGCCACGTTCGACCCATAGCCGTATGGATCGTGAAGCAGCTCGCGGTAAGCAATCTGGTCGTACACAAGAAATTCAACGTCTTATCGGTCGTGCGCTGCGCGCCTGTGTGGATATGAAAGCCCTAGGCGAAAACACTATCGTTATCGATTGTGATGTGATCCAAGCTGATGGTGGCACGCGTACTGCGTCAATCACTGGCGCCTGTGTGGCCTTAGTGGATGCATTGAACTGGGCACGAGGTAAAGGGATCATTAAATCTAACCCTTTGAAATTCCTTATCGCTGCAGTTAGCGTAGGTATTTACAAGGGTGAAGCGATAAGCGATCTCGAATATATCGAAGACAGCGCCGCTGAAACTGATATGAATGTGGTGATGACAGAAACGGGTAAAATTATTGAAATCCAAGGTACAGCTGAAGGTGAGCCGTTTACTCACGAAGAGTTGATTGAGCTACTCGGATTGGCGAAGAACAGTATTCGTGAAATCGTCGATGTGCAAAAAGCCGCTTTAAACTAATGTGTACTGATAAAAAGCCCCGACATTGATAAAGTGCGGGGCTTTTTATTAGCTGTCGCTTTTTGTCTGTAACAAGAGGCTAGCGTGATCCAACCCTGTACCTAATAAAATTTTATAAAATATTTCCTAATAAAAACTAGTTACATACAAAGTCGTAAGGAGAGATTGTGAAAGCCTATCAACGTGAGTTTATTGAATTTGCCTTAGAGCGTCAGGTACTGCGATTCGGCGAGTTTACCCTTAAATCGGGCCGTATCAGTCCTTATTTCTTCAATGCGGGTTTGTTCAATACCGGCCGAGATTTAGCGCGTCTTGGCCGTTTTTATGCCGCTGCGTTAGTGGATTCTGGCATTGATTATGACTTGCTGTTTGGTCCCGCTTACAAAGGCATTCCGATTGCGACGACTACGGCGGTTGCCTTGTGTGAGCATCACGATATCGACATCCCTTACTGCTTTAATCGCAAAGAAAAGAAAGATCACGGCGAAGGTGGCAGCTTAGTCGGTAGCGAGCTAAAAGGCCGTGTGATGCTGGTGGACGATGTGATTACTGCGGGTACTGCGATTCGTGAGTCGATGGAAATCATCGAAGCCCATAAAGCGCAATTAGCCGGCGTGTTGATTGCCTTAGACAGGCAAGAGAAAGGTAAGGGCGAGTTATCGGCTATCCAAGAGGTTGAGCGTGATTTTGGTTGCGGTATTGTGGCGATTATTAAACTCGCCGATCTGATCAGCTATCTGTCTGAAAAACCAGGGATGGAAGTGCAGCTTGCTGCCGTGAGCCAGTACCGCGAGCAATACGGGATTTAAGAGGAACCTAGGCTCGAGAGTCTAGGCTCTAGAATCTAGAACCTAGGCCCTCTATGTCTTATTGATGCAAAAACTCGGCGCGAGTTGCTGGGTTAGATTTAAAAATACCGCCCAGCGCTGTGGTAGTGGTCGAACTGGTGGAGTCCATTACGCCGCGGGACTTTACGCAGTAATGCACTGCATCCATTTTTACTGCAACATCTTTAGTTTCAAGTAAGGTTTGCAGGGCGACTAACACCTGTTGAGTTAAACGTTCCTGTACCTGTGGACGTTGAGCAAAGAAACGCACAATACGATTAATCTTTGATAAACCAATGATTTTTTTGCGTGGCAGATAAGCTATGGTTGCTGTGCCATCGATCGTCACTAAATGATGTTCGCAGGTGCTGGTGAGGCTAATATCTTGCACTCGCACCATTTCATCGAAGCCCATTTTATTGTCGATAACTGTGATCTTAGGGAAATTTTCATAGTCTAAGCCTGAGAATATTTCATCGACGTACATTTTAGCAATGCGGCGTGGCGTATCGGCAAGGCTATCGTCTGACAGATCCAATGACATTAATGTCAGTATCTCCTTCATATGATGTTCAATCTTGTCTTTACGTTCTTCACTGCTGTAAACGCTGGGGAGCATGGGGGTTTCAAGTCCACGTTCTAATAACGCGGCTTGTACTTTTACTGCTGCTTCACTTAATGCCATCTTATCCTCCACTACGTTGCAGCGGCTATCATTGAAAACCTATACTGGCATCGATCATCCAGCCTAGGATACAAATTGGGTTATTCTTGTGGGGCAAGAATAAGGGGGAGGAGGATAACGCGAATTGCAGATAATTCATACCGAAAATCATTCACCGCACCGATGAAAAAGCCGATAGTTCTAATCGCTATCGGCTGTTTGAATATGAATATTTAATCGAGAGTTAGCTTTGGAGTAGCTGGTGTTGAATAAAACGCCACTGTTCATCGAAGTGGGTGGTCGGTTTGAGTTTGAATTCACTTCGCACAAATTGCGCAATTCTACCTTCGGCAAAGGCCAACAGTAAATTGGCTAATATGGCTTCATCTAAGTTAAAGCCTCTACCTTCCCGAAGTGTCTTTTCCCGTAAAATTTGCTTTAACTGGGTTTCAATTTTTGCAAATAAACTACTAATACGACTTCGCAGACGTTCATTTTCACCTAACAGTGCATCACCATTGAGTACTCGAGAGATCCCTGGATTACGTTCAGCAAAAATAAGTAGTAGTTGTAGCATGAGCTGGCAGCGCTTCATGGTGTCTTTCTCATCATCCATGATGATGTTGATGCGTGAGAGCAGTGACTCTTCGATAAACTCAATGAGCCCTTCAAACATTCGCGCTTTACTAGGGAAGTGACGATAAAGTGCGGCTTCCGAAACCCCCACTTCTGAGGCTAGTTTTGCCGTAGTGATCCTTTGCCCAGGACTGGTTTCTAGCATTTGTGCTAAGCATTGCAAGATATGCTCACGACGATTAATTTTTGGGCTTACAGCCATTGCAGTATCCTTCGCTCAATAACGACTGGTAGTTATTTCGTGCCTGAATGGCCAAATCCACCTTCACCACGGTCTGAGCTGTCGAACTCATCAACGAGTTTGAATTGTGCTTGCACCACAGGGACAAATACCAGTTGTGCGAGACGATCGCCAATGTCTAAAGTGAATGGACTATTGCTTCTATTCCAACAAGATACCATCAATGGCCCTTGGTAGTCGGAATCGATAAGTCCAACTAAATTTCCAAGTACAATACCGTGCTTATGACCTAGACCTGAGCGCGGTAAAATCACAGCGGCTAATCCTGGGTCGGCCACATGGATGGCAATGCCAGTGGGGATAAGCTGGGTTTCACCGGGGGCTATCGTCATTGTGGTATCTATCATGGCACGAAGATCCATACCTGCACTACCTAGTGTGGCGTAAGCAGGTAAAGGAAATTCTGAGCCGATTCGAGAGTCGAGAATTTTTAATTCAATCGGTGTTTTCATGTATTTGTTTTTTCTTTCACTATCAACGAAAGTAATTGCCGTGCTAGCGTGAGTTTGTCGGTCGCAGGCAAATCTTGACTGCCGAGCGGCCAGAATACACACAGGGCATTGGTATCGGCATTGAAGCCTTGGCCAGTAACTGAAACGTCATTAGCGGCGATCATATCCAAGTTTTTACGTTTGAGTTTATCGCGGGCGTAGGTTTCAACATCATGGGTTTCGGCGGCAAATCCCACCACAAAAGGACGGTTGGGCAAGCTCGCAACCGTGGCTAAGATATCAGGATTCCTTTCTAGCGCAAGTTGCATTTTTTCTGCCGATTTTTTGATCTTACAAGTAGCAATATCGCTAATGCGGTAGTCTGCAACGGCGGCGCAGCCAATAAAAATATCTTTTTTATCAATATTATCCATAACAGCATCGAGCATATTTTGCGCAGATTCAACATCGATGCGTGCTACGCCTTCAGGGGTACTTAGGTTCACAGGACCTGAGACTAAGGTGACGGCTGCGCCCATATCCGCTGCGGCTTTGGCGAGTGCAAAGCCCATTTTCCCAGAACTGTGATTGGAAATATATCTGACGGGATCTATCGCTTCACGGGTTGGCCCGGCGGTAATCAGCACCGACTGGCCTGCAAGAGGCTGCGCAGAGACTTCTTTTGTTGCAAAAAAATCACTGGCTAGCTCGGCAATTTCTAGCGGTTCGAGCATGCGTCCAGGACCCACTTCACCACAGGCCTGACTGCCACTGGCGGGTCCCCAAAGTGTCAAACCACGTGATGCTAGGCTAGTTAAATTCGCCTGCGTAGCCAGATTGCGGTACATCTGCTGATTCATTGCTGGACACAGGGCAATTTGCGCCTCAGTGGCAAGACATGTGGTGGTGATTAGCTCATCGGCCATGCCTGCATTAATCCGCGCCAATAGGTTTGCGGTTGCAGGGGCTATGATGACGAGATCTGCCCAACGAGCAAGTTCTATATGGCCCATGGCAGCTTCTGCCGCAGGATCCAGTAGGCTAGATGCCACAGGATGTCCAGATAACGCTTGCAGCGTGAGAGGCGTGATAAATTCCATCGCACTTTGGCTCATCACGACGCGCACATCAAAACCACGCTCTTTTAAGCGTCGCACTAAATCGGCACTTTTATAGGCGGCAATGCCGCCGCCAATGCCCAGCAGGACGTTTTTATTTGTCAGACTCACAGACATCATCCGAGATTGAAATAATGCCACCAACGATACCACAACGCGGTGAATTTTAGTGACTATCCCAGTTCAAAAAATCTCGTCCATACTCAGTAAAGTGAAAATATGTGAGGTAACAAGGAGGTCACATGGGCATCAAAGATTGGCCAGAGGGAGAGGGGCCTAGAGATAAACTACTACAAAAAGGAGCTGCCTATTTATCGGATGCAGAGTTACTGGCCGTATTGCTGCGTAATGGTTTAGCGGGTCTTAACGCTGTCGATCTAGCTAGATCGTTGATCAGTGAGTTTGGAGGATTAAGAAATCTACTTTGCGCCCCTAAAAATCAGGTGTGTCGACTTCCTGGCGTAGGGCCTGTAAAATACGCTCAGCTTCAAGCTGCAGCTGAATTAGCGCGGCGTGTCGCACAAGAAAATCTACAAAGAGGTCAGGTTTTGACAAATCCCGATTTAACTCGGGACTATTTAATGAGACAATTAACTGACCGCTCCTATGAAGTGTTCGCAATTTTGCTGCTAGATAGCCAGCATAGAGTGATTCAGTTTGTCGAATTATTCCGCGGCACAATAGACTCAGCCTCAGTGTATCCACGTGAAGTGGTGAGCTTAGTGCTTGAAAAAAAGGCAGCTGCCGTTATAGTGTGTCACAATCATCCGTCTGGTATTGCCGAGCCCAGTCAGGCTGACAGACGAATAACTGAGCGATTAAAAAATGCGTTAGCAACCATAGATGTATCCTTATTGGATCATATGGTTGTAGGTGATCGAGAGATAGTTTCTTTTGCGGAACGAGGCTGGATTAATTAATCTAACACTTGATCTTCACTCTGTGATCGTGTATAAAATGCGCCCTCTTTGTGCCTCGGGCGACGGCCATACGAGGCACATTAATGCTCGAGCGTTAAAATTGTTTTTGGAGAAGATTGACATGTCAAGAGTATGCCAAGTTACTGGCAAGAAGCCGATGGTTGGTAACAACCGTTCGCACGCAAAAAACGCGACCCGTCGTCGTTTTTTACCTAACCTACAAAACCACCGTTTTTGGTTAGAAGAAGAAAAGCGTTTCGTACAGTTACGTGTATCTACTAAAGGTATCCGTCTGATCGATAAGAAAGGTATTGAAGTTGTTGTTGCTGAACTTCGTGCCCGTGGCGAGAAGGTATAATAGATCATGGCTAAAGCTAAAGGTAATCGTGAGAAGATCAAATTAGTTTCAAGCGCTAAGACTGGTCACTTCTACACAACTGAAAAAAACAAGCGTAACATGCCTGAAAAAATGGAAATCAAAAAATTTGATCCAGTTATTCGTCAGCACGTTATCTACAAAGAAGCCAAAATCAAGTAATCCTTGGTTAGTGTTTCGAGAAAAGCCCCTTATTTAAGGGGCTTTTTTTTCATTCGACTTAAAATTCCAATAGTAATACTTAGATTGACACTAGCGATTCATTTATGTTGACAAATTTAGATGGCAATCCATACTTAAATTTAGATATAAAAGTGGGGACGTGTCAGGTATGGAGCACTTCTATCATCTGGTAGAGACAGACGAATACTTTGAGATTGGTGACGTTGAAATCACTGATGAGTTTATCAATTCCTATCATACTGAAAAATCGGTGTCATACGAAGAAATCCAGTTTTTTTTTACAGTTGATAAGCCAATGTCATTCAAAGGCGTTTTTATGCTGTTTACCAGTGAAGGTAAGCCAGTGTTTGAGCCTAATGCCTACATCCTTAGTCGCCGCATCGTCGAGGGCACAAAGGATGTCAAACCAACCTGCTTTCATCTGTTGAGATATTACCGTTACCTGGATGCAAATAATCTAAACTGGGAGGACCACGAAGAACGACTCCAACGCTATCCAATCTTCCTTTATCGTGCCTATTTAGATAATGAGATAGAGAAAGGAAATTTGAGTCGCAGCACAGCCGTTGCTGCCCTTTCGATTGTGAGGCGCTTCTACCTGTTTTGCTACCGTCATGGGTACATCTCTCAATTGCCTTTTGAAATCACAGGCACTACCAAATATGGACAGACGTTAACGGATTGCTCAATCCGAAGCGCAATCAGAGAAACCAATCTACAGCCATTGAATGACCTTGATCTACAGCATGTAAGGGACAATTGGCGTTGCAACGGGCTATCCCAAGAGTTTCGCCTAATGATTAGCGTGGCACTTTCTGTGGGGCTTCGCGCTATTGAGGTCACAGACATTAAACCCAGACACTTTGCTATCCCCAAAGGTTTTAAGGGAAAGACGCTAACGGGGATTTGGATTGGCCCTGATCACGATTGTAAAACCAAATATGACATCAATCGTCAGGTCTCAATGCCCGTTTGGCTGATGGAGTCGGTTCATGAATACCATGGCAGTGAACGATACAAAAAGCGGCAGCAACTGTACTTCATGAAGACGGGGGATACGAACCCTCCCGCTTTCATCAATAAGGATGGAGACCCATTCACCACCAGTAGCCTCAATTCATTGTGGAGTAAGTTACGCACCGCGATACAAGAAAACAGCAACCCTCACTTTAAGCACAAAGAGCATGATTGCAGGGCAACGTTTGGGGCTTACAAGCTTGAGTCTCTGACGCAAATCAAAGAGTTGTCGATGATGCAGGCGTTGAAGATGCTCAAAGATGAAATGGGTCATAAAGATTTAGAAACCACCATGCTGTACCTCAAGCACTACGAGGGCAACCCCGAAAAGAATCATATCCCAGAGATAACCATGAACTTGCTAGAGGATGAGATGCTATCGTGACCGAAGTGATTGATACAGAACAGACAGAGAGAGCTCGCACCTATCGTTCTACACCGACTACCGAAATGGTCACCGATAACACACTGATAGCAATTACTAAGTGGAAATATGTCTGGAAGAATAGTGGTGGTGGCAATTCAACGTGTGACTTTGCGCAGCTAAAAGCATATGCCACTGATGAGCACATTCGTTTGTTGATTTCCAAGTTCCAGCAGTCAGGGTGGCGCGAAACATCAAAATCGACGAATTTTAGATATATCCGTCAAGTGCTTAGCCGTGCTTTTAATACTCAAAGTGGAAAGCAAAAGGTGAAGGTTCAGCTCTCACCTGAGACATGCACCCAGTACATTCATGCTGCCTACCTATCGATGGCAAGTACAGGTGTAGGTCTTAATGGCAAGCCTATCAAAGCAAAGACACTTGGTTGGCTGAGCTCGAACTTGAATTCGATTTGCAAGAAGTTTGGGTTTGGAACAATCCCTAAAGCAGCTCGCAACCTTGATACCCGTTCAGCCTCATTAGATTCAAATAACTACACGCCAAAGCAATTGCGCTCAATCGCGTTTGCCTTATTGGCTGACCGCAAGGCGTTGTTAGCACGCTATCAGGATGAGTCACTACCCGAAGCTCAAAGACGGACTGCGTTTAATAGGTTGGTCTACAATGCGATGTTTATAACCATTTATTATCTTGGGACTGGCCGAACAGAAACTCTGAGTATGTTTTTGGATGATGAATGGGTGTGCAAAAAGTCAGGCGCTGGCCGCATTAGCATAGAGGGATTCAAGGCTCGCGGAAACAAAGTTGAACAACGCTATTTCACCCCGAGAGCATCTTGTAAGCGCTTTTTTGAATCACACCTCTCGCTGTCAAAGGCACACTCTGTTTCTCTGGGGTTGGATAAGCATTACCTGTTTCGAAAAGCGAATGGCATGGTGCCAAACAGCAATAACTTTAATAATTATTCTCAAAATTATTTGGTTAACTACTCCGAGCGTATTCAGTTGTTAATTAAAGAAAACCCTGATTTCCGCTTGAACTGCAATCTGCTGAAATCTTCCATTAAACAGTATGCGGAGCAGAAGCTAGGACGTAGCAAGGCGGCAGAAAACACCCGTAATGCACCGCAGACTTATGACAACTCCAAATATGGCAAGGTCTCTAAGGGCGAAGCCAGAAGTCAATTGGCGCTAGGGTTAACGGCTTTGCACAACTTGGGCAAGAATCCTGACGGTGGAACTGTAATCGCGGTCGCACAGGCCAAAGAAGCAGTTGGACTTGTCATTTCGCACGAGGAATGGGAGGTCTTGAAGGAAGCAGCTGCTGAGTACGGTGTCGTTAAGAATCAAAACGGTGGTTTTTGTAAGGGGGCCAACACACCTCAGAAAAAAGAATTCCAAAAAAACGTAGACAAGAGTGACTTCCTCTCCGATGAAGAAAAGTCTCAACTAGGCTGCGGGTTTGTCGTGAAATGCTTTGGTTGCTCTAACTTTGGCGTTGTGGATGACCCACATGATATATGGCGGTTATTGTCTTTTGAGCAGCGATTGAATGAAGCCATGGTGGTGCATCAAAACGTAGAGCACTTCATCACCAACTTTGGCGAAGTCAAGGCCAATCTAAATAAGCTCAAGGCGCGTTTTAAAAAGGCTCATCTCAAAGCTGCAATGAAGCTACTAGAGCGCGAATGTCACCCTTTGTGGGACGAAAATTCAGTCATGGACATATTCAGAGGATAAACCATGTATAGCGTCAGTTATGATGTTGGTAAGTTTGAACAATATGCATTCCCATCAATGCCGGGCTCGTTCCCCATGCCTTGCGATGAGACGGTGGTGAGCGTGGATAAGGATGGTAACCCCGTCTCCTATTTCAAAGATGACATTTGGGACTTTAATGCGTTTTTTAATCTCACCAACGAATCAAAATCGCTATACCAGATAAATTTCCATCCTAAAAAGCACAACCCCGAGCTGCTTATCGAACTCAAACAACGGATCTATTTTTTGATTTGGGGGTCGCAGGGGAGCCTGCTACACATGGAAGGAGACGCGTTTCGTAAGTTCAGCCATTGCCATGATTTAGCAAGGTGGTCAAACGCTGCCCTGAGGGTATTTAAAGGTACCCCCATCGATTCCTTTCCCTTGCTCAGCAATGAACTGGTCTTTGGTCAATTGCTGTATGAGGGAAAAAAGCACAGTGAAGAAACGGTATCTCATCGCTTAAAAGCACTGAGCGTCCTTACGCAACTAAATCAACATTTCCCAGAACCGCGTCGCTTTTCACTTGGCCTTCCTGAAGGTAAAACAATCAAAAAAATGGCCAAGCAGTATTCAGCGGCAGGCCGTGGGCATTACCCTACGGTTATCCCTGTTATTTATGAACAGTTGATGGGGCGCTTGATAGAAAATGTCACCACGGCTCATAATAAGCTGGAAGACCTTGGCGATGTAAAAGCTTATGCCAAGAAATATGTCGTAACAGAGCGCCAAGCCTATGATGAATTCAGGGCGATAGGAGGCGCTTGCTTTATGACGCTTTCTGCATTTACGGGGATGCGAATTAGCGAGCTAACCCAAATTGACTCCACCTCTTACAAAGAAGTTGACCTTGATGGTATTAAACTATGCACCCTGCGCTCTTGGACTCGTAAGTTAGATAAATTACCCAGAGAAGACGCATGGGCCTGCGCTCCTATCTGTAAAAAGGCGCTAGAGGTCTTAACCGTGCTCAACGACAGCTATCGCTCTAATAAGGGGAGCATTCACTGTTCACCGCGATTTCGTCTTGATGGTAGCTCTGGGAAAGGTGACAACATCTCTAGTCAGTTAGAAGATGTCGTGTTAAACAAACAAAACCTTAGTAGCCTCTTCGTATATTACTCAAAGCACTTAGATATTACTTACGACCCAGATGAAATGGATGAAGTGTATGGCTTGCTTAACCCTGTTGTACCCGCGATATATATCCCTATTAAAGAACGGGGAGATGGCTCAATTTACTGGCATTTTACGACGCACTCGTTGAGGCGTACCTTTGCTCATTTTGTGGTGGGGAATGGCCTGGTATCTCTTGCCGCTTTGAAGCACCAGTTTAAACATATCAGACTATCAATGACGGCTATCTATGCCAGTCATGCAGAAGTCTTAACGCTGCTTGGTATAGAGAATCCTGCCAACATTAAAAAAGCGGTTGAAGACGCAGAGATGGAAAGCCACAAAACGTACTTACGGGACATGATAGCCCACCCCGAAGAGCAGTCAGGTGGGTTTATGAAGGTGTTTGAGGGTGACCCTCGTGTAATGACAGAAGAGCAATTTGAAGAGCTTGCTCAGAAAACCAAAGAGGCAAATAAATCGACTGGTTATGGACGGTGCTTTGCTGGTTTTAAGTGCAAAATGGAACACCTGTTTGAGCAATCGAGTTGTCTTGGTCGTGACTGTGAAAATTTAAATATCAATAAGGATGAAGCGTTGCGCTGGCAAGCGCGTCACGGACGAATCGCGGTACGATTACAGCAAATGAAGGAGATGGGGTTCTACAACCAGAACACACTTGCTCGTGAGTTGACGGATATCCGTGCCGCTGAAAAGGTCATGCGTGATCACAACATCGAATTTAAACGATTTAAATTAGGGGCTTTGTAATGGCAAACGTAAAAACTAAGTTGCTCAATGCCTTTGAGTCGCTCAAAAGTGAAGGCAAAAAAATTAGCCCTTACGCTGTCGAAAAACGAGCGGGCGTGGCGAACGGCTCATGCAAAAATCACCCCGCAGTATTAGAGATTATTTTGGATGAAAAGGCTCGCTACCACCCTAACCCCACTGTTGCTAAGAAGGGGGAACCTAGGCAGAAAAAGCATATTGATAAGGAGCGGTATGATGACTTGGAAGAATCTAACAAGCGCTTGAGAGCTGAGAGTGGCCAGTTTAGAGATGAAATGAAGGTCATGGCAACTTTCGTAGCACAGTTAACATGGGAGTTGCACCGCTACAAAACATCAACAAGACAGCACTCTATTAATGTGAAGAATATTAAGGTGTAAAGCCGAAAAGCAGAACTGATAGATTGCCCAACTCAGTTCTGTCCATAGGCGAGTTAGTTAACTGAACCAACTCGATTCTGCCCCTAAATCATTTATAGCTATTTCTCATCACACCTTGCTAACTCATTACTTGCCCGAATTTTTGTAATGAATCAATATGCCATTAGTTGGTTAACCACTCGATTATTTTATCACTTTATTTGATAACAATTTACACCATGTGTTCAAGGTATTGATTATGGAATTACAGACAAGGCTAGTGTTTATCGATACAAGCGCTTTTGAAGAGAAAAACTATCAATTTGGACAACACGCTCTTGGTCGTCTTCAAGAACTAATTGAAGATAAGAAAATCCACTTGCTCATTACTGATGTGACAAAGAAAGAGATCAATGCCCATCTCAAACGCAAATCTGAAGAAGCAGCTTCTATGATAAAGAAGATGCAAAGAGATGCGATGTTCCTAAGAAACACCCCCGACCTTGATTGTCATGGCATCTTCACCAAGGTTAAAGGTGATGATATTTATGCTGTTATCAGTGAAAAATTTGATGATTTCGTCGAAAACGGCCATGTGGAAACTATTGATGTAAGTACTGTTAACCCTCAAGTTGTATTTCATGCTTACTTCAACAACCTCCCTCCCTTTGGCAAAGAATCAAAAAAGCACGAGTTTCCTGATGCATTTGCGCTAGAAGCTATTAAAAAGGTGAGCTTGGCTAGAGGACATTTAGCCTACATAGTTAGTGACGATGGCGATATGAAATCATTCTGTGATCAAGAAGATAACTTCATTCATCTTGAAAACGTCGATGACTTAATTGACTTGATTGTTCGAAGCGACAAAGCGTACGAAGAACCAGCAAAATTTGCTGATGAAGTATTCGAACAACTCCTAGAACAAATCAAAGCAGATGCCCTACAAGCTCTCGAAGATGGTGAGTTCAACTATGAAGACGCAGATCCTTTCGATGAAATTATAAATTCTATAGAAATCAACTCGGTGAATGTTGAGAAGAAAAACTTACAGAATGTCGATGCTGAGTGGGCTGAATACGAAGTAGAATTTGAGGTGGTTGTTACCGCAAACTATCGCGTCTCAGATTATGACCGCTCACCTTGGGATCCTGAAGATAAGCAGTATGTCTTTGTCTTGAGTAATGAATCAACAGTAAAACATAAAGAAACTTACACTGCCCACTTAACTCTTGCTTACGACGACGGATTAAAGGCTAAAGCATATATTGAAGAGCTGTATTTCCAAGATGCGTACTTCGAACTGACTGATAATGACTCTGAAATCATTCACTTCAAAGAACTAGATATCAATGGGGAATAACATGAAGTTATATGTAATTGGTAATGGCTTTGATGTTCATCATGGTCTCGACACAAAATACACATCATTTGGGTTATATCTTAAAAACAACTATTGGGAAACCTATGACTTATTGATCGAGCATTATGGATTCGGTGATCTCAATCCAGATTACCCTACATCAATGTCAGACCTTTTATGGTCTGAATTTGAAACGAGTATGTCACTGCTTGATAAAGATTCAGTTTTGGAAGCAAACATGGATGCAATGCCAAGCTATTCTTCAGATGACTTTCGAGACAGAGACCGATACACGCTTGAAATTGAGATGGAGCGAATACTTGGGCTTCTAACCACTGATCTGTATAAGGCATTCAAAGAGTTCATTTTGTCTGTGCAGTTTCCTCAGTTTGATCACAGCCGATCAGTAAACATTGATAGAGACGCTGTTTACCTCACATTCAACTACACAGATACGCTTTCTAAATACTACGCAATCCCCGATGAAAACCTGCTATTCATTCACGGGAAAGCCGATGAGCATGTTGATAAATTAATTCTCGGTCATGGTGTTGATCCTGAAAATTTCAAAGAGAGACTTGCCGAACCACCATTAGGATTGAGTGATGAAGATTTAGAACGTTGGATGGAATATCAATCTGATCAATATGACTATTCATTCGAGCGTGGCAAGGATGCCATCAATCAGTATTTCTCAGCAACTTTCAAGGGAACAGACCAGATCATAAAAAACAACGAAGATTTCTTTGCAAAGCTCGGCAATATTGATGAAGTATATGTTCTCGGCCACTCATTAGCTGACGTAGATTTACCCTACTTCCAGAAGTTGGAGCAATCAGTCAGACCTGATGCCAAATGGGTTGCGACTTTTTATGACTCTGATGATGAGGAAGTGCACTGTGACACTCTAACTGGACTTGGAATAGCCAACGTTTCAGTTGTCAGAATGGAACAGATCTAAGCAAAAACTGAAATATCATTAGCGATTGCTGTGGATTCTAGCATTGCTTTTTCTAAATTTTTCTTATGTGAAGCATTCAATTTTGAACATCAGCTCTAACTCGAAATTGCCCAAAAGAGGGTTGATGCCTTAAGCCGTTTTTGTCCCAAAGTGTGTTTGAAATAGAGATATATTGAAGTTTAGCTGTTTGTACTTAACCTAAGCTATCTATTATAACTTTCAATATAGTGGCCAAATTCAGCCACTACAAAATGACATAAATAGAGTTAGAGGCATTAAATACTTCATGGATTCCTACTTAAACAGGGTGAGAGCACACTAACCTAAAAAATGAGCAGGCAGAGCAAAACAACATCAATAGGTATAAATATTGCTCACTCCACGGTGTAAAACCAAGTGCTATTTACTCTTGGGTTGTGTGCTTAATGAGCAAAAATCGGGCTTGTTACTTGATTTAACAAAGTGTGCTCTCGCCCTGCCTACTTAAAGCTGATGGCTTGAATGACTGATGCAGTGCGATAGAAATGTGAATCTCTCTTCGTAATAGTATCCTTCATGAACTTAGTTAGTTGCTTACTTCTTTCTTCAGGAGTTCACGTTGAACATCGTAGAAGTCACTGACATATTTGCTTGATAGGTAGTAGCTATCCATCTCTTCTTCAGCCCAATTACTGTAGTGGCCAATGAAAACTGGCCACTATTTTAGAACTTACCTAGCATGTTTATGCCCCAAAGCTTTTCAGGAGTAGCAAAGGACCTGATACCAACTGTGCACAGGTTGACCAAATTTTTGTAATGTATAAAGTTCCCACTATTACTGAATCACATCATTTTTCTAGTGCCATGAAATTAGATCGATTCCAAATATTTTTACGAATAACGCAAACAACCAAAAGCAAATTACGGTTATCGTGGCACTCACTAGTAACGATGGCCAGAAACCCAAACGTTGTAACAGTGATGGAAATATCAGGAACATAGGTAATGTAGGTATGACATACCAGAACGTGTACCAAGCATGGTTCGCTATTTTTTCCATTGGCTGTTTTTCAACATATAACCAAACCATGGCTAAAATGGTGACCAGCGGCAATGCCACGATCAGCGCTCCAAGTTTATCACTACGCTTTGCAAGCTCAGAAGCTGCAACAACGACTGCAGCGGTGATCATATACTTTGTTAGTAGCCAGCCCATTCCACCCTCACTATGAGTTATTAAAAACCGATTGCCTATCGGTTTTTGTTCTGCCACTATAGCGGTCATTATGGCAAGAGAAAAGTGTTATGCAGTTAGGTGAATTAGAAAAGCAGGTTTTGCAACATCTTTGGACTGAGTCTGAAGCGGATGCTAAGCAAGTACATGCGGTGCTTGGGTTGTCTCGAGAGAGTTCACTCAATACCATTCAGAGCACCTTAGATCGCTTGTTTAAAAAAGGATTACTGAGTCGAACGAAGCAGGGTCATGCCTACTTTTATAGAGCAAAAGTCGACAGAGAAGCCTTGATCGCCAAACTTATTACCAATGTTACTAGCGACTTTGTCGAAGAGGGTGAGCACAGTCTGATCGCGGCATTTAGTTCAGTATC
This sequence comes from Shewanella sp. W3-18-1, assembly GCF_000015185.1. Lineage (NCBI taxonomy): Bacteria > Pseudomonadati > Pseudomonadota > Gammaproteobacteria > Alteromonadales > Shewanellaceae > Shewanella > Shewanella sp. W3-18-1. Next base: position 375,172 of record NC_008750.1, read on the forward strand.
AGCTAATCTGAATGATGCTCAGCTAGATATCTTGGAACATTTAATTGAAGAACAACGTCAACTTCGGAAAGGATAATTAGGCTTATGTTTGTTGGCGATTTAGCGATTACACTGAATTTACTGAGTGTGGCAGTGCTGGCATTTGCTATCAGTGTTGTGTTCATCTCGATCGCTCTACGATTCACTCTGCCTAGATTAGATTATCTCACTTTCAGGTTACGTAAAGTTATCCTATGGTCGTTAGTCACAGCGCCTTGGTGGATAGCGATTAATTGTGTTGTCTTTTTCTGGCCGAAGCAGCAAGATTTGTTTTCTGCAGCTTGGTTAAATGAATTTGTTCACTGGCACCATGTGGATATTTTTAGCTTTGACAGTTGGCACGCAGTTACCTTGCTTTCGGCCTCGGGATTTTTGATTTGGTCGATGATAAAGACTGTTTATTCTCGCAAAAAACAATCATCAACAATGGCGTCTCTGCTTGGATTCTCAGATGTTTACCCCCAAGAAGCCAACTCTCAGCATCGTTATTATTTATTACCTTTGGCAATACCTGCAGCTTTTACCACAGGGCTTATTTCTCCCAAAATCTATCTAACCACGGCATTACAAGAACGGGTTAATGAGCAGGAATTAGATATTATTATCCGGCACGAAATGGCGCATGTCGCTGCCCGAGATCCTCTGTTTAAAGTGATCTTCGCGACTTTTGCAGGCTTTTTCCCGCTCGGGATGAAACAACATTTTGTCAGGCAATTTACCTTGCTTACTGAACAGATAGCAGATCATGCAGTGACAAATGAACACGACAATCTTGACGTCGCTCAGGCTCTGGTTAACGTTGCCAGAATGCAACGAAGCGTAACGCTAGGTTGTGATGGGTTGCAAACGAGCTATTTCGGCAATGATCAAACCAGCGTGCGAGTGCAGCGCCTAATTTATCCTGTATGTACATCTTCTCGATTGGCAATCGGTTTAGCTATTGTGTTGTTAGTCATAGCACCAGTATTAACCGCCTCCACGGTGGATAGCCTCCACCATATTATCGAAACTTTTTTCACCCATTAAGTAAGGATTGGGAATGAAAGCTATTCTTTGTAAACGCACAGCCAAAAAACCGATAGGCCATCGGTTTTCTGCTGCATTGATAGGAATGAGTATTATCCTGTCGGTATCCGCAGCGACAGATGAAAACCCACAAAAAATCAGTTTATCTGATGCGGTTACCATGACTCTCACTCATCATCCTGATTTACAAGCTTTTGTATCGCAGCAGCGAGTCTGGGAGGGGCGTATTCAGCAAGCGAGTGTCGGTGAACGCCCAGAAATTGGGCTGATGATTGAGGATGCGTTAGGCACAGGGGAACACAGTGCATTGAAAAGTATGCAATCTACGCTCACCTTCTCATGGTTGCTGCAACAGGATTTAATTGATAGTCGTGTTAACACGGCAAAAACAGAAGCCACTAAACTGGCCATAGAGAAGCAAATCAAGGCGCTCGATTTGTCTTCACAGGTGGCTAAGCACTTTATCGATATACTGGTTAAACAGGAGCGCCTTAAGCTCAATGTGATGGCAAAGGCTCAGGCTGAGAACGTTGTTGGTACGATTGCCAAGCGGGTGCAAGTAGGTAAAAGTTCGGCGGTTGAAATGCAGTTGGCAAAGGCTGAATTTATCCGCCGAGGACTGGCGGTCGAAGATATCGAACACGAGCTGCAAGCGAGCCAGTATCAACTAGCCTCTTTTTGGGGAAAGCCTCAAGCATCATATTATTTCAACGGTGATCTGCTGGACATGCCAACTGTGCCGTCGGTTGACAGTCAGCTTACCCTGCTAAAGCAGAATCCGCGTTTTCAACAGTTTGCCAGTGCTCAGCGTATTGCTCAGTCACAAATGGAACTGGCACGAATTGAAGCCAAACCCCAGTGGCAATTTACCGCTGGGGTCCGTCGTTATGAGGCAAGCGATGACTTTGGTTTAGTGGCAGGCGTCTCTATCCCTTGGGGCACAAGTGACCGTAATGCAGGGACAATCGCAGCCCTCCACGCTCAGCAGGATGTGTTGGCCAACGAACAAAGCGCATTAATGCAAGCTCAAGATGCTCAACTCTATGTACTGCTACAGGAAATGGCACACTCTGCGCATGTGATAGATACAGTGCGCAACAGCATAGTGCCCACCCTCGAAAAAGCCCTGTCAGAGGCAAGCAATGCTTTTGATAAAGGTCAACTCAGTTACAACCAATACAATGATGTGTATCGGGAATTACTCAGTGCTCAATATCAGTTGCTGGATGCCTTTGAAAGCCTGCATTTGCAACACATCGAAATTCAACGCCTGACGGGTACGTCCATTTCTCAGTGAGATTACTTATGAAAAATAACCACATCCTTTCGTCACTGAGTTTGGCGATACTGCTCAGTATGGGTATGAACGCCGTCATCCCAACACCTGTAATGGCTTCCTCAGCCCCTGTTGCTGAGCAGGCTGAGCCAGAAAAAGGTCCGCATCGTGGACGTATGCTGCGTGAGGGGAATTTTGCTTTAGAGCTGTCCATTTTTGAAACGGGTGTCCCTCCAGAGTTTCGAGTGTGGTTGACCTATGAAGGGAAACCACTAGATCCCAAAACTGTTGATTTGAGCGTTAAATTGACTCGCTTAGGCAATGTCGTGGATGACATTCGCTTTAACGCGCAAGGGGATTTCCTCCGTGGTGATATGGAGATCTATGAACCCCATTCGTTTGTGGTCACGATTGAGGCTAAATACCAAGGTAAAACGTACCTTTGGCAGTATGACAACTTTGAAGGTCGCACCACGATAGAGCAAGCCGTCGCCACCGCGATGGATATTCAAACCGATATTGCAGGTCCAGCCACTTTGCACCAAACAATCCCTGCCTATGGCACATTGGCGCTACCGGTAGAGTCGCAGCGTGCCATCGCCGCTCGCTTTGAAGGAGAAATTACGCAGTTGTATGTTGGACTGGGTGACAGGGTAAAAAAAGGCCAACCCTTGTTAACCATAGAAAGTAACGAAAGTTTGAAGCCATATCAAATCAAAGCGCCATCCGATGGCGTAGTCACCCAGCAGTTCGCTAACAGTGGCGAGCAAACCCTTGGCCGTTCGTTGCTGACGCTCACCGATAACAGTCATTATATCGCTAAACTGGCGGTATACCCCATTGATTATCAAAAGGTTAGCATCGGTGCTGCCGTCACTTTGCAGATAGAGGGCTCGGATGAGACTTATCAAGGTACTGTTTCATTTATCGAGCCCCAAGTGCGTGATGATCAAGCCCGTATCGTGTGGGTAAAACTTGCTAATGAAAAGGGAGCGTTTACCTCCGGCAGTTTTGTTCACGCCAAGATTGAAGTGGCCACCATTGAGGTGTCTTTGGCGGTTAAACGAATTGGATTGCAAGGGTTTCGTGATTTCACCGTAGTGTTTGCCAAAGTCGGTGAGCAATATGAAGTGCGTATGCTGGAGCTAGGCCGTCAAGGCGGTGAATGGGTTGAGGTACTGGGCGGTTTGAAACCTGGCACTGAATACGTCACCGAAAATAGCTATATCTTAAAAGCCGACATTGAAAAGTCTGGCGCATCCCACGATCACTAGGAGTGTAAGTCATGTTGGAATCGATTTTACGCATTTCGATAAAGCGAAAATTCCTAGTGCTGGTGATGGTATTAGCTTTAGCCGGATTAGGCATATGGAACTTCACTAAATTGCCGATTGATGCGGTGCCGGACATCACCAATGTGCAGGTGATGATCAACACCGAAGCCCCAGGTTATACCCCGCTTGAGATTGAGCAACGGGTCACCTTTCCCTTGGAAACCGCTTTGGCAGGTTTACCTGGGCTAACTTACACACGTTCCGTTTCTCGCTATGGCTTGTCTCAAGTGGTTGCCATATTCAGTGACGACACGGATGTGTATTTTGCCCGCCAGCTCGTGAACGAACGATTATCCGCAGCCCGTGCTGAATTGCCTGTAGGACTTGAGCCGCAGCTTGGGCCTATTGCGACAGGCTTAGGTGAAATCTTTATGTTTACGGTGGATGCATTGCCTGATGCCACCCACGCCGATGGTTCGCCGATCACCCCAATGGATTTACGCACTGTGCACGATTGGACGATTAGACCGCAGTTGATGCGAGTGCCCGGCGTTGTTGAAGTGAATCCTATTGGTGGTTTTGAACGTGAAATTTTAGTGGCTTTCAAACCAGAAAAACTTTTGGCCTTTGGCTTAACCCAAGCGGATGTTGTCGATGCCATTGCTAAAAATAATCAAAATCAAGGTGCGGGTTTTATTGAGCAAAACGGCGCGCAGTGGCTACTGAGAATGCCCGGTCAGGCAGAGGATATGGCCACGATTGGCAATATCCCGCTGAAATCGGCCAATGGATCAGCCTTGACCATCAAAGATGTGGCAGAGATTGAAAATGGCCAAGGTCTACGAAACGGTGCCGCCACGCAGAATGGCCGTGAAGTGGTTATGAGTACCGTGTTTATGTTAATTGGTGAAAATAGCCGCACCGTAGCCCATGCCGTGGGCGAAAAGCTCACAGAAATCAATGCGACTTTACCAGAAGGGATTGTGGCCACTGCCGTATATGACCGCACCACCTTGGTAGATAAAACGTTACAGACAGTACAAACCAATCTACTTGAAGGCGCAATTCTGGTGATCGTGGTGTTGTTTGTCTTGCTAGGAAACTTTCGGGCGGCATTTTTAACCGCATTAGTCATCCCTTTTGCCATGTTGATGACCATTACGGGCATGGTGCAGACTCGTGTTAGTGCTAACTTGATGAGCTTAGGGGCTCTGGACTTTGGTTTATTAGTGGATGGCGCGATCATCATTGTTGAAAATTGCCTGAGGCGTTTAAGTCAGGCGGGGGATGATCCCTTACCATTAAAAGAACGTTTAGAACTCGTCTTTGAGGCCACTCGCGAGGTTATTCGCCCGGCACTGTTTGGTGTCTTTATCATAACGGCGGTCTATTTGCCGATTTTTGCGCTGGAAGGCGTGGAAGGCAAAATGTTCCATCCAATGGCCATTACAGTGGTGATTGCACTGTTAAGTGCAATGCTGCTTTCCGTCACCTTTGTTCCTGCAATGGTTGCACTGCTGTTTAAAAAACCGGTGAAAGAGAAACACAGTCCACTTATTCGTGGCGCAGTGTTCTTATATCGCCCGGCCTTAAGTTGGGTTATTAAAGGGCGCTGGATGGTTGTCATCGCTGCCACGCTGTTAGTGGCAATCTTTGGTTATCAGGCGACGAAATTAGGCAGTGAATTCGCACCTAATCTAGATGAAGGGGATATTGCTATGCACGCCCTTCGAATTCCGGGAACCTCGCTGAGTCAGGCAATCGCCCTGCAGGAAACACTGGAAGATAAAATTAAACAAATGCCAGAAGTTGAGCGGGTGTTTGCCAAAATCGGTACGGCTGATGTCGCTACCGATGCGGTTCCTCCCAGCGTGGCGGATAACTTCATTATCTTAAAACCACGTGAGCAGTGGCCCAATCCTAACAAATCTAAAGCACAAATCGTCGAAGAACTTGCTGCTCTAGTCGCCCCCATTCCGGGTAATCGTTATGAATTCTTGCAACCCATTCAGATGCGTTTCAATGAACTGCTGGCAGGGGTAAGGGCAGAACTTGCCATCAAAGTGTTTGGTGATGATTTTGATACGCTCACAGCACTGGGTGCAGAAATTGAGTCCGCTATCGCTCAAGTCGAAGGCGTTGCAGATATTCAGGTTGAGCAGAGCACGGGGCTAACGATGCTGAACATCATTCCTAATCGTCAAAAGCTGATGCAGCATGGTATCAGTATCATGGAGGTGCAATCTCAGGTTGCAACCGCGATGGGAGGGACTGTGGCGGGTAAATTCTACCAAGGGGATGTGCGTTCAGATATCGTGGTGCGTCTTGATGAGTCGCGTAGGCAGAACATCGATGCGCTCAGTTATCTACCAATTACGTTGCCTGGCGGTCAAAGCATTCCACTTCAAGAATTAGCCTCCTTAGAGCTGGTTTCTGGTGCTAACCAAATAAACCGTGAAAACGGTAAACGCCGAATGGTCGTTACTGCTAACGTACGTGGACGAGATTTAGGCAGCTTTGTCGCCGATATTCAGACTGTTATTGGTGAAAAAGTAGCAATTCCCGCAGGTTATTGGCTGGAGTACGGTGGCACCTATCAGAAACTGCAATCGGCTTCAAAACGCCTCAGTATTGTGGTGCCTGTTACCTTGTTGATGATTATCGGGTTGCTGATGTTGGCGCTTAACTCCTTTAAAGACGCAATGATTATCTTTACTGGTGTGCCTCTGGCGTTAACTGGTGGGATTGCGGCGCTGTTGCTGCGCGATATTCCGTTCTCAATTTCGGCCGCGGTTGGCTTTATTGCATTATCGGGCATTGCGATTTTAAACGGTCTGGTAATGGTGTCCTTTATCCGCCAATTGCGTAAAGAAGGGATGGGACTCGATAGCGCCATTTTTGAAGGGGCACTTACAAGGCTGCGTCCGGTCATAACCACCGCATTAGTCGCCTCGCTTGGCTTTATTCCGATGGCCCTCAATACCGGTATTGGTTCTGAAGTGCAACGGCCACTGGCTACCGTAGTGATTGGCGGCATTATCTCCTCTACGCTATTAACGCTATTTCTTATCCCCGCGCTATATCGAATTTTACACAAAGAAAAGGAGTCTATTTTGACTGAAGTAGAAGCAATGGAGTTAGTTGATGCCAAATAAGCTATTAAAAATCAGCCTATTCCTCTTAATTGGACTGTTAGGTTTTATCAGTGTCGATGTATTGGCCCATGGGGTCGATGACAATACCCGAGCCTTTTTAGAACAAAACCAAGGGGTGCAATTTATTCCGTTTTTGTATATCGGGGCTAAGCATATGATCACCGGATACGACCACTTACTATTTTTAGTGGGGGTGATCTTCTTTTTGTACCGCAGCAAAGATGTGTTGTTGTATGTCACCATGTTTACTATTGGTCACAGCACAACGTTGTTACTTGGCGTTATGACTGATGTTCAGGTCAATGCGTATTTGATCGATGCCATTATCGGCGTATCAGTGATCTACAAAGGTTTTGATAACTTAGGTGGATTTAAGCGCTGCTTTAATTGGCAACCCAATACCCAAATGGCGGTGTTGATCTTTGGTTTGTTCCATGGCTTTGGACTGGCAACCAAATTACAGGAATTTGAACTGTCACAGGAAGGCCTGTTTACCAATTTATTGGCATTTAACATCGGGGTGGAGATCGGGCAATTTGCTGCGTTGGCCTTTATTTTGATAGTGATTAACGCTTGGCGTCACTTTCCTTCATTTCAGCGATTTTCAACGCTCACAAACACGGCACTCATGAGTGCCGGGATCATGCTGATGGGCTATCAGCTTACTGGTTATTTTGTAAATTAACTAATAAAAAGAGAAGATTATGCAACACACTGTGAGTTCAACCACTTTAGTCAAAGCCAGTATTTCCGCAACTGTCATTGCGGCCGTTGCTCTGGTGACTTTTATCCTTCCTGCCGAGTACAACATTGACCCGACAGGCGTAGGCCAAAAATTGGGATTAACGACACTTGCACAAGCCGCTGAAGCCGAAGGTGTGGTTTCAACGCAGGGCTTAGGTGAGAAAAACAGCCAAGAATTTCAAACGATTGAAGTGGTTGTTCCCGCTGGTCGAGGCGTCGAATATAAGTTTGCTATGCCACAGTATGCCAAAATGACCTATGAATGGTTAACTGATGGCGACGCTTTGTATTTTGACCTCCATGGTGAACCAGAGGGAGATACTACAGGTTATTTTGAGAGTTACACCATAGCAACATCAAACGAAATGAAAGGGAGCTTTACGGCACCTTTCGCGGGTTCCCATGGTTGGTATTGGAAAAATAAATCGGATAAACCGATAGCCGTACAGCTACTGGTTAAAGGGCAGTATGACGTCATTGGCCTTAAATAATAATTGACATAATTTGGAGAATGCTATGAAAAAATTGATAACAGTTGTCGCCCTATGTGGCCTATTAATGAATGGTAGTGCTTTAGCCCATGCTGATCATGGTGTGATTAGTGGGCAAGGTGCAATAAAGGTTGCCGCTAAGTCACTCAATCAAATGACATTTAAAGACTTTGGTTTTGAGGTAGGTAAATTAGATGGCTCATGGAAAGAGGTACCTGAATCACAATTATCCATTGTGACCTTTGAAGGTAATTTTTATGTAATAAGCGCTGTTAACCCCACCACTAAAAAACAGGTCTTTCTGAAAATCGCCAGTAACGGTGAATTATTGGAAGTTAAAGATACAAACAAGTTCTAATATCCCGATATGATGCTGTCTAGTACGCATTAGACAGTGCCATAGATATCCCTCTTGAATATATATTTTCACTTATTGTTAGATCGAGCATTGCCATACTTTTGGTAATTCGAATCTGTGGAATTAGAGTTAAAATTCTAACGCGGAAATGTCCAAAAATGAGCCATTGAATCACTCTAAGACAGAGTGATTCAACGAATCAGACTTGGCTAGTCTGATTCATGCATACAATCCTGCCATTTTTCGCTTGCGCTATTTTTCATTATTTGATGCTTTCGCTCCTTAAATACGATTACAGTGAGTAATCGTAATGCTTTAATTGGATTAAGGTGGGTGATTATTGCTCATCATCGTGAACTAACTTGGTATTGCTGTGAACTAACTTTGTTTTTAATTGCTATTTAATTAGACAGTAAAAACATAAGTTTAAAGGATTTAAATCATTTTTACTTTCTAGAAAGACATTGCGTCCAGTTATAGACATCTTTAATCATTTACTCAATGATGCACTTATTGGGGACACTTAGAGGTTTATATCATGGGCATAGTTTTGAAATATCTTGATGAGTTTATAACTCTTCTTGAGAGGCTAGCAAAGATTCATAAGGAACTGATTTTATTATTAATAACAGTAATTGCATTGGTCAGTGGATATGGTGTTGAGTTTATTGGTTCAATATTAGGAAAACTCTAAATATGCCAACTTTACTGTGGGTTAAAATGCCTTCGGATTGGCTTGGTAAAGGAATACTTCGTGAACACTTTAGTTCACGAAGAGAGAAAGATATTTCCGGTGAAATTTCAGCACTAAAAATTTATATCTGTTTGTGCTTATATAGTGACCGAAAAATGATTCCGTACCCGCCAATATTACAGGTTCACTTGAAAGTGTTGAGGGAAAGGGAGTTGATTGGGTCTAGTTTGACGTATGATCAACTTTCAGAATACTGCTCTTTAAGTCGGGTTTTAGTGTCAAGGGGCCTTAAGAAGTTAATCTCTTGCGGCTTAATTCATAAACAAGGTACTACAAGGAAGGTAGTATATGAGATTGTAGGCTTATCAATTTCAGGATGGTGTAAGTTACCTTGCCGAGCGTTATTAGGTCCAAACGGTCGTGTGGTTTCCTTTACAGGGTTGAAGAATCGATACCCATCAGAAAGAGATGCGTTAAAGTTGTTTCTCTATCTTTTGTCTATACGCCAAAATAGCCTCAGTGAAGTATCAGTCTCCAGAGGGAAAATATCTCAAACTACAGGACTAAGTGTATACGATATCGATTCTTCTATAGGAGTGTTACGAGCAATAGAACTTATTGAAGATGTAAAAAGTTTGGGGTACAAAATGAACACAAGTTCTCTTCCTCAAGAAAGTGATAGGCTCGCTCAGTACTTAGTTAAAGGAGGTAAAAGTTTAAACCTAAAAAAATAATATTTTGATGGTTTACTCTAGCTGTATAAAGACAATCTAAAAGATGAGCGTACTAATCTAGATAAAGATTCGGACATTAAAATTGAGCCCGCGAATCACTCTACCCCAGAGTGATTCAACGAATCAGACTTGCCTAGTCTGGTTCACGTGCTAAAACCCAGCGCATTTTTGCGCTGGCTTCGGGCTAGCGCGCTTTGGTTCAAACTCGTGTCAGGCCGATCAGTTCTGGCACGTTTATGCCCCAAAACAACTCAGCTCTTTAGCTCTATAAAGTCTTGGTTGTTCGTTTACCGATATTTTTGCTAATGATTGCAGATATTCTGGGGAATTAGTGAGCACTACCGATTGCTCTCACCTCCCTATAAGATTGTCGAACATTAGATGTTAAAACCATTGATTAAAAACACAAATGTATAACTTCAACCTGTTAAATTGGCGAAAAACCCTATAGAATTTAATTATTTATCGATAGGAAAGTATATGCATGAGTTTTTAGCTTGGTATACCAGTCCTCTAGGGACGACAATTGCTTGGTTTTGCACGGTTGTTGGTTTCATTTTTTCGCTATCACAACGAAACGAAAAGAAGAAGCTTAAAGTTCAGTGTGAAAGCTATCAAGCCAGTAACTATGAATTTAAGGTTAAGTGCGAAAAGCTTGAAGCGAATAACTACGAACTACAACAGCAGATTATTAGCATCAAAAACAACAGCACCCATGACAACCAACAAGATGTCAAGCAAGAAGGTACTACCAACTGTAGTGGCACACTGAATTTGGCCACCTAATAAGAAATGTTATGATCTCATTCATAGCAAATTTAGGTGACAAAATGAATAAAAGTAAACGTGCTCGATATAGCGCAGCGATTAAACTCGAAACTGCCCAATTAGTCATTGACCAAGGCTATACACAAGAAGCGGCTGCCAAAGCCATGAACGTAGGTAAATCAACGGTCAGTAAGTGGGTAACGCAACTTCAGGTTGAACGCAAAGGGCTTACTCCTAAAGCCTCACCCATGACGCCTGAGCAGATTGAGATTAGGGCACTTAAACGTGAAATTGAGCGCATAAATCTCGAGAAAGAAATCTTAAAAAAGGCTACTGCTCTATTGATGTCGGACTCGCTGAACAATTCTCGATAATCGAGGAGCTCAATGAGAGCAGTAAATACCCTATTTCAGTGTTATGCCATGCATTTAACGTGAACCGCAGTAGTTACCGTTATTGGGTGAGTCATGAGCATATTGTGACGTCAGAGCAGCGACGTTTAGAATGTGAAATCAAAGCGCTACATGCACAAAGTAACCAGTCTGCTGGTGCGAGAAACATTGCCACTATTGCTTCTGAACGGGGTTTTGCACTAAGTCGTTATCGGGCCACTAGGCTAATGAAAAAGCTAGGATTAGTCAGTTGCCAACAACCTAAACATCACTACAAGAAGACTGGGAAGGAGCATGTCACTATCCCCAATATACTCGAACGACAATTTGCAGTGGTTGAACCAAACACCGTCTGGTGTGGCGATGTCACTTACATTTGGGCGGGTAATCGCTGGTGTTATTTAGCGGTTGTGCTGGACTTATTTTCCAGAAAAGCGGTGGGTTGGGCAATGTCATTTTCACCAGATACTGAGTTAACAGCAAAGCACTGGAAATGGCATTTGAATCACGGGGTAAGCCTAAAAACCTGATATTTCACTCAGACCAAGGCAGTCATTACACTAGCCTTAAATACCGTCAACGGCTGTGGAAATATCAAATAACCCAGAGCATGAGTCGCCGAGGTAACTGCTGGGATAATGCGCCAATGGAGCGATTTTTCAGGAGTTTAAAAACGGAATGGGTGCCAACGCAAGGCTATAAGAGTTTTATTGAAGCTAAACAAGATGTGACTGATTATATTATTGGCTATTACAGCCAAGTCAGGCCACATCATTATAATGCAGGATTAAGCCCAAATGAATCAGAGCGAAGATTTTGGGAAGATTCTAAAGCCGTGGCCAAATTTAGTTGACCACTTCAAACATCAATACAGGTGTATTGAATGGTAACTTCAATCTCAATCAATGAGATAGGTAAAGTAAAGGTATGACAGGAACGTTAGTTCAAATCCAAGAGGTGAACGGTGACTTCAATAACTCGGAGCCACCAGAGTCTAAGGTTGACTCTATCATCAATGACGTCATTAGCGAGCTCTCACAAGTTCAAGTTACTATAGACATCAAGGATCGTACATTTCCCTCTAAAGTCTCTAAGAAGATCAAACATAATCAGTTGAGGAACAATAGAAGCATTGTTCTAAAGTACAAGAGCTATTCATCACATATTGAGTCTGCGTATGGTACGGTTGAGAAGAACATTGTTAATGGTAAACAAACGGCTTTGCTGATTCTTCATGATATGTATGAAAAAGCACTACATAAGTTCAACATCGATGTTTGGGAACCTGACATGGACGCTATTAAGCAACATGCAGACGGAATAATAGATGATATCAGAACTCAACTAACAAAATTCCTGTACAAGTCTTCAAACATCAATTTCACCAAAGAACAGATGGCTCTTGGAGTTGACATAGTAATTGCTCATGCTTTTGTTGAGTGTTACGTGTTGGAGAACCCTAATGATACTGACTAAAGGTGCTAATCCAGAAATCAACGTTGTCTATATTGGAGCATTCGTAATAAAACGACTTCAAGAGTCAAGAGGTCGTAAAATGAAGATTACTCGCCTAATGAAGCTGGGAGAAAGTGAGCTTTCTATTTCCATCGACCATATGATCCTAACTCTTGACTGGCTATACACTATTTCTGCTATTAAACAAAATAACAATGAGGTTTCCATCAATGAAACTGCTCAAATTAACGACAAAGGTTGATGGATGTATAATTCGAGAGATCGAATTCAAAGATACTCTAAATATCATCACCAATAAGAGAGATTCGAGTTTATCAGGTAACCAGATCGGTAAGTCTGTGCCTGGTCGTATCATCGATTTCTTGTTAGACGGTTCTATTGGCCCTATTTATATTGATGAAGAATTCGACACAGCTGAACCGCACATTCATAAGTTATTTAATGAACACAATGTGACCTGTACCCTTGCGTATATTGGGTTGGACGGTAACATCGCTGAGATCAAACGAAACCTTGCCATTGAAAGTACTGACAGATCTTATTATGTTAACGATGAAGTTAAGAGCAAAAAAGAGTACAACAATCATATATTGAATACTATGTTCAATGTATATTCTGACAAGCCTACCCTTAGAAAGCTAGCTCCAAAGTTTCTGAGAACAGATACTCATCGAATGACAAAGACAGTCAAGTTCAATGATGATAAGTTTAAGATATCTCAAGCAGATAGAAATACTCTGTTCTTGTACCTATTTAACTTTGGTGATACTGAAATTCTGAGTGCAATTCAGAGTATTAAAACCTTCCTTAGTAACTATGATAATAAGTTAAAATCATTTAATGGCATTATAAAGGATGATAAAATCCTTAGTACTATTAATAGCACTCAAAAAGAGCTCCGAAAGCTAGAAAGATCACTACTACTGAGCGAAAACAATATAGATAAGCTAGCGATAATCGGTGAAATTAATCACATCGATAATGAACAAAATAAATTATCTAACCAGATTCTATCGTTAGATCTAAAAGTAAATAATATAAAGAAGACTCAAAAACTACTTGAAAGCAACAAAAACCATCAACTACTTAGTGAACTCGAGACTATCTATGGCTATGCATCTGTTAAGCTAGGGGCTGTTATTAATGACTATGATAATGTGCTTAAATTTCATAATTATTTGGTCGAGACGAAAACAGAATTTGTTACTGATGGTCTTGATAAGCTTGAAGATCAACTTCTTGATAATACTCTTAAACTCAAGGCTTTAGAGCAAAATAAATCTTCGCTTTACCATGAACTGAAGTCTAAGAAGAAAATTGAAGAGATCTCAGAGTCCGTCAAGACTATTGGTGAGCTAAATAAAACGCTAATTGAGCTAAATGCTATTGTCGAGAAGAAGAATAGTATAGAAGACAGATTAAAAAAAGAGACTGAAAGACTAGAAGGGCTTTCAGGAAGGCTCGCTGCTGAACTTCAAAACGTTCACATATTCGAAACCGAGTTTAAAAAACACTTTAAGGCTTACACCAATACCTTCTATGGGGTCGAATATAACTTCAATCTGAACTTAGATGCTACAAATGGCAATTGCCAACCAACTGTAGATGATATCCAGTCAAACAATGATGGAGGATTGAAACGTCTTGAAGTAATCACTTTTGACTTGTCCTATATAAAAACAGTTGATTCACTTGGTCTTAAAAGACCAACGTTTGTTGTACACGACTCTATAGACGAAGTTGACATTAAGCATATACGTCAATTGTTCGATGAGTCGATAAAACTGTCTGGCCAGCAGGTCGTATCGATGTTGGTGAGTCAACTCGAAGATAATGATTATGAGAAGTACAAAAATTATATAGTTCTAGAGCTATCTCAGGAGGACAAGTATTTCAAAGTCTAGGTTAATGTATAGAAAGTCTTGTTTTTTTGCTTTGTATATTTCCCCATACTTGAAGTAATCCATCGATAGTTAATTTAGTAAGGCCGATAACTCATTCCTGTCCAAAAATGAGTAGATGAATCAGATTTACCTCGTTTGGTTCATATGCAGAAGCTAACCTTTTTAGTTTGTTGTGAGCCAACTCGCATTCGCACTAATGAAATGTAAGGCAATAATAATGAAGCTAGAAACTCAGGTAACTGGAAATATAGGAATGTATTACGCGTGCTATAAGCTTTCTTGCATGGGTTGGAATGTTATGCCAACAGCAAGAAATGCTAGAGGCATAGACATTATCCGACATTCCGCAGCTAATTTAGGAATAAACTACCTCATAGAATCTACCGAGTAATTTGAGTAGTTGTGTTTGGTGATCTTGAAGTCCAGTGATGAACCTTTGGCCGTTAATCTCTAGCGTATCTATGCCTTCGAATTGCAAGAAGACCCAACGTGCCGTCGGTCTGGAGGTCGTCTTGTTCTTTACCATACTTGGGAAGAACGCTTCGGTTTGTGCGAGTTGTTCTCTGATTTTGTGTTCTAAACTAGCGTAAACAAGCAAGCTCAACGTCATTATCATTAGCAACGCTTCAATGCGCTCAGGCTTTTTCAAGAAGATGGAAGAGGTTAAAAACTCAGGGCTTTTTAGAAAACGGAAGCCGCGCTCGACTTTTTGTTGCGATTTGTAATGTGCTAGAAGAGCCGCCATGGTGAGTGCTTCATTGTCGGTGTCATTCGTCGCGAGGATAAACATGCCTACTTTGAGCTTAGCCAGTTTTACTTTTTCTAGGTCGGTGAAGGGGGCGGCTTCGATAAAGTATTGGTATCCTGTCGGTGCTTCATCTGTCTTTGGGCGGCCCGAATGAGAGTAAGTCGGCTGTTTGATGAGAGTGCCTTGTTCAAACCCAAGTAAGTCACATTGTTTCTTGAAATCGTTAAACGCTAATTCTGCGTCAACTTCACAAGCGAATGGTTTTTTACTTAGCTTTTCCAACGCTTTGATTTCTTTTGCTATGTTTTTCTCTAAGTTCTTGAAGAAAGTGATTTCTTCCCGCTTGGTGGCCTGTTCACTGTGAACGAGCAACCAACGTTGATTGACCTTTCCGTAATCCGAGTCTATCCAACATCCTGAGTAGCCATGACCGATAGTGCTTAATTGCTCTGGCTCTAGCGCAAGTAGTGCTTGTTTTGCGAGCTTGATGGTCATGGGGACACGGGTAATGAATTTTTGATTTTGCTCATCTAGCGAGGAGATGCTTTCTTCGGTGTACAAAGCGGCATCAGCGATAAAGTAACGACTATTTTGCGCGGCTTTTAGGCAATGTATGTGTCTTTTAGTGACTTCAGCGAATGCCTTGGCATCATTGGTGTTACCACTCAGTGCTTGCATGTAAACAGGAATACCTGCTTGGTTTTCACAGATGAGTTCAAGCACGACTTGGTTAAGCTCTGGCCTATGATCCCGACTATAACCTCTTACAAGCTTAATCACGTTGGTGTTTTCATCTTGTGCATACTCACCATCAACGTGGAAGCTAGTGATATCAAGATGAACAGAATCGGTCGTCAAGCCCAGTTTATCAACAACACGCTCAGCAATAACCTGATAGAGCGCTGAGACATCGGCTTCGTATAGAGCATCTAATGTGCGGCCTAGTACATCATCAGTCAGGTGGTGTGCTTCAATGTCTTTGGCGAGTAGCTTAGATACAGGCTTGGTCTTAAAAAAGTCCGAGAACATGTGCAGTGTTCTGCTATGAAAGCCAAGTCCATTTAGGAGCATGGCCAATACCGCGTCACCATGAGAAACATTGTGGTCAGAATATTTTGGGATAACGGCATCTATCATCCGTGGCAGGCCAATTTCGTGACAAAAGGCGGCAATGAGACCAAGGTGATCTAAGCGTTTAATAACAGGATGGGTAGACATATTTTGAGACCGTCAAATAGCAGTAATAGATCAAAACTGTCGATCGCGGTCAAGATGGTGTCGTAGTTTTTATGAAAAGCTGATCGCCAGATCACACTATTTAAATTCTGGAATTAGCTGCGGAATGACGGATTATTGCTTACAACAAATCAGGTACCAAATTTATTGGAGTTCAGGTCAAATCACTTACCAAAAGAAATCCAGTACCACTAGGAAATTCTCTTGAAAAAATTATGGGAGATTTTTGGCTAATAATAAACAATGTTGGTAAGGAACCAAATGTTTTTGTAATGTTTCCTGAGGAAATTAGAAACTTAGCTCATCGTGGCGAGAAAAATGGGATTGTTTCATATTGGTTGCAGCCAACATCATATGACTCTTCAAATTTTAAAGAAGCCTGGCATAGAATTGGCTTTGGGCATGAGCATCAAGAATAAAATGCGTTTAAGAGCTATTCCGAAACGCTTGCCAGATTCGCTTCGTAGTATGGTAAGCATTGCGTCATACCTTAGTGTTTCGTTATTTTTTACAAGGAGATATGAAAATGTCGAGTGATAACTTATTGATGAAAAAACAGCAAATAGATCCGTTTTCAGCGTCATTTTCATCCTTGTTAGTAATTGTATTTTCTAAAAGTAATTCGAAAAACTTTCCTTTAGCACTGAACATTGCTCAAGGAGCAGAAAAATTCGTAGAGACCACAGTGTCAGGAAAAACAACATATAGCGTTTGTTTTGGTGGCAATCAGGTAGATGCAGCAAGGGCAATCGCATTTTTAGACTATGCAGCTTCTTGGAAAGGAGTCCAAATTTTCTCACAAGGAAAATTAATTCCATCAAGTTATCATATTGTTGAAGTTCTGAATTGCTACCTGAAATCACAATCTTGTAGGGATTATAAAGCTCATTGCCAAACCGTCATTGATGATCCATTTAATACCGAAATTGAAAAAATTGGTGGTATCGCATTTGTAATAAAAATCACAGAGACGCCAACTATTAAGCAAGAAATAGAAATAGACCGGTATGCATTTCCTTGTAAACATATATTCCATAGATTTAGGTTTCAATGTGATCATCCTTCTTGTCCAGAAGATCAAATTCAAGCTAAAGCTGTTGACCTAGGTTGTGATTGGTGTCCAAATTTTGATGCTGATAGCTGGAAAAAAATTGGTACCAAAACGGTATTGAAAGAGTTTTTTGAGTAAATAAAGGCAAACGTGACTGCTACGCAGTCCCATAAGTAAAAGTTAATCCATCAAAATTGTTATCCGAAACTCACTACCAAAGTTGAACTTCTAACAAGTTTCTGTCAAAAGTGAGCCATTTAATTACTCTACTGCAGGCTTTGCCTAGTCTGGTTCACAAGCTAGCATATGCAATATTATGGTAAGGCAGTGGCTATATTCAGTTGGTCACGACATCATTTTTGAATAAATGAATCAATCACTTATTGCAAGTAGTGCTCATGTCTTTGAAGGTTGATATGTAGTTTTCTAGTTTTCTCGCGAAAGTATAAGGAATTTCTTCCGTGTCTATTTGGCTATCATTATCATCAAAGTTACAGACAAAGAAGAATCGCACTTTCTGCGGTGCTTGAGCTTTTTCCTTGATATCAGCTACGATAGAGTGAAACTGAGTTAGCTTATCTTCACAGGAG
This sequence comes from Shewanella sp. W3-18-1, assembly GCF_000015185.1. Lineage (NCBI taxonomy): Bacteria > Pseudomonadati > Pseudomonadota > Gammaproteobacteria > Alteromonadales > Shewanellaceae > Shewanella > Shewanella sp. W3-18-1. The sequence continues at coordinate 393,128 of NC_008750.1, forward strand.
TTGTATAGTTGCAAAAACAACTTGTTAGCTACATCTCTATAATTTTTAATGTGGGGCATTAAATCAAACATGTCTTCCATTCTATTAAGCGCCTCCAAGCCATGAGTTTTCCACTCATATCCCCCTTTAAGAAGCTTATTTTTTGCAATTGATACAGTTAAAACAGGTTGCTCACCTGAAATATAATCGATAGCTAATTTATTAGACGGTATTCCGTAATGCTGCGCATAGTTCCTTAATTCATAACAAAACCTGTAACTAACACTTGCCTTGTGCAGTTGCTTTCTTAGGCATTCGAATTCTTGGTACTCTTCCGAATTTTCTCCGAATTGATCTTTAACTAATTGCCTAGCTTTTAATAAAAATAAACTTTGTGAGGTAAGTATATTGAGTAGGCATCGATTTAACTCCACCATCAATTCAATGGCTTGGTCATATGGGTCGAGGGTAATTAATGGCTTGCTTGATTGTAAGTCCAACTCTCGTTGAGCACGATCTACAATATTATCAAGTTCTTCATAATTTGAGCTCACTACCTTATGTATTAGATACAGAGGATATAAGAAATCAGTTAATATATGACTATTGTCGTCATAGACTCTCGAAACGTCCTTACTAATTGCAGCTTTTGCAACATGAAAATCTACATTACCGTCGTCTTTAGAAGTAACAAAGGCTAGTTTTCTACTCATTTTATTCCTTTAATAATATAGGCTTACCATTCAATCTACCAAAAAAGTGAGGTCAGTGTTCTTTTCGACGCTTAACTAACAGTCAGAAAGTCTCATGTCTCCATAAATTTGTGAGAGCCTTAGGGCCAGTTCTTGTACTTGGTAAGACAAAAGAGGGCGTAAGAGATTATGGTTTTAAAATAAATTTTCGTACTTTGTCTAATCCAAAACAGATTAACTAGATTCAATACTCTAACGCAATTATGTCCAAAAGCGTGCTTCGTATTTCTTTAAAACTTACAGACCACGCTAATGCTAAACAGGTGAGCCATGGTGATTAGCGAGACGACCGTCCGCCCCATGGATGGAGCGGTCGAGCATCCAAGGAAGGACTTGCTGCGTGTCGTTGAGCAAATATCATGGTTCGCCCTTAAATATGGTCTGCATTCAATAACCAAGCAATGATATTCGTCTTCCAATATTTAACGCTCTTTTGTCCCAAAGTGAGTTATCTCGGATGATGTAGCGTTCATTTTGGTTTGTCATACATCTAATCTGTAGCAAAGCTAAAAATTTAGATGAGCACTGTTCCTATTTGATCTAACTTTTTTCTCTCGACTCACTTCTGTTAAGAACAAAAAATAAGTTAAAAGTTAGATGACTTTGATGAAAATTAGATAATTGGCCCACAAGCCCCGCCAGCATTGGCTTTACTAACTTTCAAATCTAACTTTTAGTTACATGTATTTTTTTTTGCGTTTTTTTTAGTGGTTCGTCATCAAGTTGAGATTATTTCCTCGCAAACTTAAGCTGCTGAATCATCTCCTGTGAAGTTAAAAAATTGTGAATACTCGCGGAAAATATAAAATAGTGCGGTTATAAGCACTTTAATTCATTAAAACTGTATTTTAGTGAGAATAAATTCTTTATATGTGAATTAAAATGCAATACCATACGCGAAAATTAGCGATTCACTCTTGGCGCGTCATCGTGATGCTGCCAGCACAAAATGAGGTGTAAATAACGCGTGCGTACCACTGAACTGGTTGATGGATTTCGTCATTCTGCCCCCTATGTTAATGCTCACAGAGGTAAAACTTTTGTGGTCATGCTGGGTGGTGAAGCTTTGGCTCAAAATCAATTCCGCGCCATCTTAAATGATGTCGCCCTGCTGCACAGTTTAGGGATTAAAGTGGTGTTGGTATATGGCGCTCGGCCGCAGATTGATGCTGCATTGGCCGCCAACGGTATTGCGCCTGCCTACCACGAAGGTGTGCGTATCACCGATGAAGATTCGCTCAAAGTGATCAAGCAAGTGGCGGGTGCACTGCAATTTGATATCACGGCGCGTTTATCCATGAGTTTAAGTAATACGCCGATGCAAGGTGCGCAAATTAACTTAGTGAGCGGCAACTTTGTGATTGCTCAACCACTGGGTGTGGATAATGGTGTGGATTTTTGCTTGAGTGGCAAAGTGCGTCGTATCGATGTGCAAGGCTTAAAACGTCAGTTAGATAATCACTGCATCGTATTGATGGGGCCGATTGCGGCTTCGGTTACTGGTGAAAGTTTTAATCTCACCGCTGAGGAAATCGCGACTCAAGTGGCGATTAAGCTTAAAGCCGACAAGATGATAGGTTTTAGCTCACAGAACGGTATTCTCGATCGTAACGGCGATGTGATTGCCGAGCTGATGCCAAATGATGCGCAAAACATTATGAACAAGCTGGCCGAACAAGGTTCTGCCTGTGTGGGCACTATGGCCTTCTTGAAGGCGAGTATTGATGCCTGTCGTAATGGCGTGCCGCGTTGTCATTTAGTGAGTTATCTTGAAGATGGCGCCTTACTGCAAGAATTGTTTTCCCGTGAAGGCATAGGCACGCAAATAGTGACCGAGAGTGCCGAGCGTTTACGCCGTGCTTCTATCGCCGATATTGGTGGCGTATTGAACCTTATTCGCCCATTGGAAGAGCAAGGTATTCTGGTGCGTCGCAGCCGTGAGCAGCTCGAGATTGAAATCGAACAGTTTATGCTGATTGAACGTGATGGCTTAGTGATTGGCTGTGCCGCGCTTTACCCTTTTGAAGAGGATAATGCCGGGGAGTTTGCTTGTCTTGTGGTACATCCTGATTATCGTGATGCCGACAGAGGTAGCCTACTGCTGAAGAATATTATTGGCCAGGCTCGTAGCCGTGGTTATTCCCGTTTGTTTGCATTGACGACTCGCAGCATTCACTGGTTTTTAGAACATGGCTTTGTGATTGAAGATGTTGATGCATTGCCGCAGAAGAAAAAGCAGTTGTATAACTATCAACGCCGCTCAAAAATTCTCGCACTCGATCTCTAAGTTATTCAACATTCAACGAATGCCAGCCTAGTACTCATATTAGCGCTGGCATTTTTATTGACATAATATGTCTTTGTTGGCAGATTAAGGCTTCACTGCACGGGAGATGCTGCCAATGAGCCCTCAATTTTTTGAACTCGCCCCTTTAACCCAAACCTCTATCTTCAGCTTTATCGTCTTATTGCTCGGGATCGTAGGTATCTTGCTGATGTTGTGGCTAAAAAACATGCCTAAAATAGCAAAATCCGCGAGTTTAGGCATATTGCTGGTGATGATGGGCGGATTTTCTTGGGTCTTTTATCAATCCAATAGCGCCGAATTAGTGTTAACCGATACAGAGCTCACATTGGATGTTCCCTTCTATAAAGTGCAGTTATCCCGCGCGGATTTATTACCTGCCGAGGCGCGCATAGTCGATTTGCAGCAAGAGGCAGATTTAACACCGAGCTTTAAAACGAATGGTATAGGTATGCCTGGATTTCAATTAGGTTGGTTTAACTTACAGGGGAAGACTAAAGCATTTTTGGCGATAACAGATAAATCGCAGTTAGTGTTAGTGCCAACGACTAAAGGCTACAGTTTATTACTGACAGTACCACAAGGGAGTGAGTTTTTAGCACAGTTACAGAAGTAATCATCAGTCATCACTTCTGCCACTGTGTTTATTGGCGTGATAATGTTTACGCTGGTTTGCGTTTATAGGCCATATCTAAGGTGAAGACTAACAGCGCGCTCCAGATAAAACCGAAGGTCACGCCTTTTTCGGCATCGAAGGGCTCATTGAACAGACTCACCGCGAGGATAAACATAATACTCGGGCCAATATATTGGAAAAAGCCGAGCATAGACAATGGAATACGTACCGCTGCCCCTGCAAAACAGAGCAAAGGAATCGTGGTGACTATCCCAGCAGCCATTAACATCAGATTCAATTGCCAATCGTTAGTCAGCATGCTCGCCGTGGCCGTGTCTAAGGTTGCGACGAGATAAACCAGTGCAACCGGTAATAGCACTGCGGTTTCGACTAATAAGCCTGCTTTGGCATCTACATTGACCTTTTTTCGCAGCAGTGCATAAAAGCCAAAAGTGCCAGCGAGTGCCAGTGAGACGATGGGAATTGAGCCAAAAGAGATTAACTGGATCAATACGCCAGCACTGGCGAGTGCGACCGCGAACCATTGTAATTTACGCAGCCTCTCACCTAGAAATAGCATACCGAGCAAGACGTTAAGTAGAGGGTTGATGAAGTAGCCTAGGCTGGCATCGAGCATGTGGTCGTTATTTACCGCCCAGATAAATAGTAGCCAGTTTCCCGCGATCAGGATGGAGGTAATGACGAGGACGATAAGCTGCTTAGGCTGTTTAAACAGTAAGCGTAAACGAGAAAAACCGCCGATAAATTGCATAATGATCAGCATAAATACGAATGACCAAATCACCCGATGAAGCAAAATTTCGGTGGCGGAAACATGGTTGAGTAATTTGAAATATAAAGGCGCAAAACCCCACATACAGTAAGCACTGACGGCAAGTAGGATCCCTTTGCGGTATTCACGATCTGGCATGAGACATCTTCGAAGAACAACAAGGTGGCGATTGTAGGTGTGTCTGACCGCTGACTCAAGGGCATCGCCGCGTTCTTTTCGTTACAGAATATCTCTGCCAGAGATTGAATGGACGATTAAAGTCATCATCAAGATGTTTACCTTAGTCCGTTTTGAACCATAAGACAGCAATAAACATCTAGAGTTAATCTCCTAACCAACCATATAAGTCCCTGTTCCAAAAGCGATATGCGTACCTTGCTCATTATGCAGTTCCATGCGGCATACTGAAACTCGATTACCCGCACGAATGACGCTGCCCGTACCCGTGAAGGTGAGACCGCGTCCTGGCCGCAGATAATCGATGCGCATATCAATCGTCCCTAAAGTTTGGAGGCGTTGTTGTAATTCTTCAATCGTCCAATCTTCACGGCTGGCGACCAGTCCTGCAAATGCGGTGAGTCCGCCGACCACATCCAGTACTGTAGCTGTGACACCGCCGTGGAGGATCTGTTGATGGATATTGCCAATAAGTTCTGGTTTCATATTAATGACCACTTCGACACCGTCGACATCGTAGCGTTTAATATCGAGCCCGAGCAGATTATGAAAAGGGACATGTTGATCAAAGACTTCTGCCACTCGGCTTAATATTTCGGCTTGGATTGGGTTTGTCATGGTTTCTGGTCCTTGTCACTTAGTGACTGCATTAGGAGTGACTGCATTAGGCGTAATTGGATTTGTTATCAACACTTAGATTAGGAAAGTGCGGCTTAGAGCAATTAATCTACAGTGAACCTCACTACGAATGCAACTGTGCCACTAATGCTAAGTGCTCAGGCTAAGTGACTCAGGCGACGTGACTCTGATGAGGCCATGGCGGATTTTAAAGTACTTTAAATTCCCGCTGAATCCTGCATTTTGAGGTCGTTTGGGTATAGAATAGGCCCCCTCACTTTTGACATAGAAGATCCATGGAAAAGCTCGTACTCGACACGCATGATGATCCGCTCTCGCAACGCTTAGCACAGGTGTTTGGTTACCGTGACTTTAGGGACGGTCAGCGGGAGGTGATAGAACGTATCTGCGGCGGGCAAGATTGTTTAGTGATCATGCCAACGGGCGGCGGTAAGAGTCTGTGTTATCAGTTACCCGCTTTGATGATGAATGGCATCACTATTGTCGTCTCCCCATTGATTTCTTTGATGAAAGATCAAGTCGATAGCTTATTGCAAACCGGTGTTGCTGCGGCTTATCTGAATTCTTCTTTGCCGCGAGAGCAGAGTGCCGAAGTATTAAGGCAGCTACGCCACGGTGAGTTAAAACTACTTTATGTGTCACCTGAGCGCCTATTAACCGCTGATTTTATTGAGCGTATGCAGTCGCTGCAGCTGGCGATGTTTGCCATCGACGAGGCGCACTGTATTAGTCAGTGGGGCCATGATTTTCGCCCTGAATATGCAGCACTCGGCCAGTTAAAACAACTCTTCCCCTATGTGCCTATGATGGCGCTGACTGCAACAGCAGATCAGGCAACGCGCCAAAGTATTTGTGAGCGTTTAGGTATTGATCCTTACCGACTATTATCGAGTTTTGATAGGCCGAATATTCGCTATACAGTGGCCGAAAAACTCAATGCCGCTAACCAGTTACGACATTTTCTACTACAACAAAATGGTAGCAGTGGGATTATTTATTGCAGCAGTCGTCGCCGTGTCGATGAAGTGGCCGACCGTTTATGTCTGCAAGGTTTTAATGCCAAGGCCTATCATGCGGGAATGACGCAGGAAGACCGCGGTGCAGTACAGGACAGTTTCCTTAAAGATCAAATTGATATCGTCGTTGCGACCGTGGCGTTTGGTATGGGGATCAATAAGTCGAATGTGCGTTTTGTGGTGCATTACGATATCCCGAAAAGTATCGAAGCCTATTATCAGGAAACGGGCCGAGCAGGCCGTGATGGGCTCGATGCCGAAGCTTTTATGTTGTTCGATCCCGCCGATATTGGTCGGGTCAGACATTTGATTGAACAGTCTGAACCTGGGCCGCAGCAGCAGGTCGAATTCCACAAACTCAATACCATGGCGGCCTTTGCTGAGGCGCAAACCTGCCGCCGCCAAGTGCTGCTGCATTACTTTGATGAAAGTGCATTAGAACCCTGTGGTAACTGCGATATTTGCCTCGATCCGCCTAAGCGCTATAACGGCACCGAAGATGCGCAAAAGGTGCTGTCGTGTATTTATCGACTAGGACAGCGATTTGGTATCAATCACTTAATTGAAGTGTTACGCGGTTCGAAAGGCGCACCGATAGTCGATCGAGGGCATGACAAACTCACGACTTGGGGGATTGGTAAAGATAAAAGCCATGAATATTGGCTGAGTGTGATCCGTCAACTCATTCATCTGGGATTAGCAAGCCAAGATGTGACTCGTGGCTCCTCTATTACCTTAAACCCATCGGCACGACCTGTGCTCAAAGGGGAGGTGGCGTTAATGCTTGCTGAACCGCGTATTCAGTTAACAACCACAAAACGTAAGGCGAGTCAGTCTAAAGCACCGCTTAATTATGACCGTAAGTTATTTGCGCGGCTAAAATTGTTGCGAAGAACCATTGCCGAACAGCAGGACGTGCCGCCATATTTAGTGTTTAACGATGCGACACTCGCAGAAATGGCGGCCATGATGCCAACGAGTGCGGGTGAAATGCTCGCTGTTAACGGGGTTGGCGAGCGTAAACTCAGCCGTTTTGGTGACGATTTCCTTGATGAGATTGCAGCTTATTTAGCTGGAGAGTGATTATCCTGACTATTTTCACTGATCTTAATCTTACCTAATTGATTGATGCCAGCGCGCTTAATCAGAGATTCTAAAGTGTCAAACTGCTGCAATGCGGCAATGCCAATATAAACTCTATTCGACCCCTGCCAAGGTTGAATCGCTGCCGTTAACTGATTGACAACACGCTGCGCCCCCATCGCTGAGGTATGGGGTAATACAATTACTATTTCATCCATGGAATAGCGGATGAGTTTATCGTGCTCACGTAATTTATGTTGTAGCTCATCTTGCAGTGGTGGCAGGTCCACTTGACGGATCTGGCTGGCATTAAAGAGCAGTAGTGCCAGGGGATAGTTGCCTTGTTTTGCGCTGTTTAGTGCCGATTCCAATTGTTGTATTGGGGATAATGACTGGCTGTCATTATCCGTTGCTGGGGCGCGATTATTTTGTTTATCAATAAAATACCAAATAGCACCGCCCAGTATTGTCATCGCAAGTAAAAAAAGAGTGCTATATGCCCAATCTAGATTGAGTTCATCAAGGATGTTAGGATTTTGCGTGTTAGGCGCAGTTTCCTGCGGTAAATCTTGTTGATTGATGCGTGCTTTGAACTGCAATATACGAGTATTGTTCATCGCTTCATTTGCGAATTCTGAAGCCTGATGACGTTTTAGTAGAAAGTCATATGCCTGTTTAAAATCTCCTTTATCTACGTAATAGTCACTTAATATTCGGTAGAATTCTTTTAAATCTGAGTATTGCTTTAAACTTTCTCCCTGTTCAATTGCGGATTGCATTAGGGTTAATGCTGCCTCATCTTGAGATTGGGCGAAACGGATCTGTGCCAAGAGACGAGTAGAGCGCATCACGGCAACGAGCTGGTTTTGTTTTTGAAAGCTATTGATACTGATGGAAATATATTCTTCGGCTGTATCTATACGTCCTTTATCTAAGGAGATAGAGGCCAAAATTGCATAGCTGTAAGCGAGTTCTAAGGGGGAGCCTATTTCAGGAAGTAAGGCTTTTGCTTGTTTTTCGAGTTGGTCACTATAATCAAATTCTTGATTATCGAATGCAATACGTGAGGCATTACGAAGAATGACATGCAGTACTTTTCCTTTTGCATCAGAACTTTGCAGCGCTAAATTGGTGTAATACATGGCCTGTGGAAAATCATGGGTGGCATAGAGTAAATTACCCATAGCGGCATATATGTAAGCCTGCGGCGGCCAAATCCAGTTTTGTGTTTGGCTATGAATATCAGGATAAATATCAATCGCAAGTCGTAAATCTTCGATGGCCGATGAGAAGTTGTCTGTGTCTGTATCGAGTTGTCCTCGTAATCTTAAACTATCAATTAAAGACTGAGGTTGTTGGTAGCGTCTAGCGAGTGTAATGGCTGAGTCGAGTAACGGCAGAGCATTCTGGATATTATTGTTATTAAGGTGTGCTTCGGCTTGGCATGTTAAAAAGTAGGGACGAGCTTGATCGAGTTTCAGTCGTTTAGCTTTTGCTTCACCCAACTGGGCGAGATTAATCGCGGCTTTATTTTCCCCTAATTGCAGCAAGTTTTGGCACTTCAAAATACTGAGACGGAGCTGATCAATGTCTGATGCTTTTTCCGTTACGGGTTGTTTTTCAAGGGTTGCTATTTGATTAAAGGCTTTAGTCGGATATTGGTAGATGATTTCGGTCAATTCATCGAGTTGACTGTTAGCACAGGCATTAAGAGTAACAAGCCATAAGAGCATGCTCAGTGCCAAGACGCGAAAATCCATTTTGTGCTCCATAGAATGCGTAAACTCTATTATCCATAATCAGTGAGGCTGGATTATAACTTTTCTTAATCATTTTTTGCATAAAAAACTATTTTTTCTAAGTGAGATAAATTAACACATCTGAATGATTTCTGAACCCAAACAGCGGGTTAATTCTGTGGGAGCGATCACTAATTGAAGGATAAAACTCGCAATTACTTGGCTGATGACAAGTCAAATCAGTAGAACATGAAAAAATTGGGGTTGACACTATCGGCTAGGCAAGTTAAATATTAACCGTCCTCAATAATTCAAACAGAATAAATATACAGATTAAATGAATATTATTAGCCGCAAACTCGACCTCCTCCTCTCTCTCCTCGCGGTTTATACGCGGAGGTCTTAGTGTTGCACGCTCGATAAAGAGGCAAAGCATTCACAAACCCCGCACAAATGTTGCGGGGTTTTTTGTATCTGAATACGGCAAAAATTAACTAACGAACGGTGACGTTCCATGGAGAAGCGAGATGTCTAACAGAGTCATAATATTTGATACTACCTTGCGTGATGGTGAGCAGGCGTTAGCCGCAAGTTTGTCGGTCAAAGAAAAACTACAGATCGCTATGGCGCTGGAACGTCTCGGTGTGGATGTGATGGAAGTGGGTTTTCCGGTTTCTTCACCCGGTGATTTTGAGTCAGTGCAGACCATAGCGCGTACCATTAAAAATAGCCGCGTTTGTGCCTTATCCCGTGCATTGGAAAAGGACATCGATGCCGCGGCGCAGGCCTTGTCTGTCGCAGATCAATTCCGTATCCATACGTTTATCTCGACCTCAACGATTCACGTTGAGAGCAAGTTGAAGCGTTCTTTCGATCAAGTGTTAGAGATGGCGGTGGGCGCAGTGAAGTATGCCCGCCGTTTTACTGATGACGTGGAGTTTTCCTGTGAGGATGCGGGGCGTACGCCCATCGATAATCTATGTCGCATGGTAGAGGCCGCCATTCTTGCTGGCGCGCGCACCATTAATATTCCCGATACGGTCGGTTACACAGTACCAAGCGAGTTTGGCAATATCATTCAGACTTTGTTTAATCGGGTGCCGAATATCGACCAAGCGGTGATCTCAGTGCATTGCCACGATGACTTAGGTTTATCTGTGGCTAACTCGATTACCGCTGTACAGCACGGTGCGCGTCAAATTGAATGTACCATCAATGGCATAGGTGAGCGTGCGGGTAACTGTTCACTGGAAGAGATCGCGATGATCTTAGCGACGCGTAAGGGAATGTTAGGGCTAGAAACAGGCATTAATGCTAAAGAAATTCACCGTACTTCTAATTTGGTCAGCCAGTTATGCAATATGCCAGTGCAGGCGAACAAAGCAATTGTCGGTGCTAATGCTTTTACTCATTCGTCAGGTATCCATCAGGATGGCATGTTAAAAGCACAAAATACCTATGAAATCATGACGCCAGAAAGCATAGGTTTGAATCGCAATAACTTGAATATGACCTCTCGCTCGGGTCGCCATGTGATCAAGCATCGCATGGAAGAAATGGGCTATAGCGAGCACGATTACAATATGGATACTCTGTATGAAGAGTTTCTAAAATTGGCAGATAAAAAAGGCCAAGTATTTGATTATGATTTAGAAGCCTTAGCCTTTATGGAAGCGCAGGCCGAAGAAGACAATCACTATCAATTGCAGCAATTAGTGGTGCAGTCTGACTCAACTGAAGGCGTTGCTACGGCGACTGTGCGTATCGAAGTGGGCGGCGAAATTAAAACCGAAGCCGCAACGGGTAATGGTCCTGTTGATGCTGCCTATAACGCGATTGCCCGCGCAACCGATCGTCGAATCGATATCATCAGCTACAAGCTAGGCGCTAAGGGCGTAGGTCAAAATGCATTAGGCCAAGTGGACATTACCGCGGTTTACCACGAGCAGAACTTTCACGGCGTAGGTTTAGCGACCGATGTGGTCGAAGCCTCGGCGCGCGCTTTAGTGCATGTGATGAACTTAACGTGCCGCGCAGACAAGGTCGCCGATTACAAACAAAGCATGCAAAAAAATCGAGAGCTAGGCGGCGTCTAGTCGCTAAAAGCATCCAAAGAATAGCAAGGTCGAGCATAAAGCATTTACATTTAAAGGAGTTGGCTGGCGTATGAGTTATCAAATAGCAGTATTAGCAGGGGATGGGATCGGTCCTGAAGTGATGGCAGAGGCGCGTAAAGTGCTGCGTGAAGTGGAAGCGCGATTCGATTTAAATATCGAATACACTGAATATGATGTTGGCGGTATTGCCATTGATAACCACGGTTGTCCCTTACCCGATGCCACGCTAAAGGGCTGTGAAGCGGCCGATGCGATCCTATTTGGCTCGGTAGGCGGCCCTAAGTGGGAAAAGTTACCGCCAAATGAGCAACCTGAGCGCGGTGCACTACTGCCCTTGCGTGGTCACTTCGAACTGTTTTGTAATCTGCGCCCAGCTAAATTGCATGATGGCTTAGAACATATGTCACCGCTGCGTAGCGATATCTCTGCCCGTGGATTTGATGTCTTATGTGTACGCGAGTTAACTGGCGGCATTTATTTTGGTAAGCCAAAGGGTCGTCAAGGTGAAGGCGAAAATGAAGAAGCCTTCGATACCATGCGTTATAGCCGTCGCGAAATTAGCCGTATCGCCCGCATAGCCTTTGAAGCCGCCCGTGGTCGCCGTAAAAAAGTGACCTCAGTGGATAAAGCCAACGTGCTCGCCTGTTCAGTGTTATGGCGCCAAGTGGTTGAAGAAGTCGCGGTAGATTTCCCCGATGTCGAGCTTGAACACATCTATATCGATAATGCGACCATGCAGTTGCTACGTCGTCCCGATGAGTTCGATGTGATGCTATGTTCTAACCTGTTCGGCGATATTTTATCCGACGAAATCGCCATGTTAACGGGCTCTATGGGCTTGTTGTCATCGGCGAGCATGAACAGCACTGGCTTTGGTTTATTCGAACCTGCGGGTGGCAGTGCGCCGGATATCGCAGGTAAAGGCATTGCAAACCCTATCGCCCAAATTCTGTCGGCGGCATTAATGCTGCGCCACAGCTTAAAGCAAGAAGAAGCCGCCTGTGCGATTGAACGCGCCGTAAGCAAAGCATTAAATTCTGGCTACTTAACTGGTGAGCTATTGAGCAGCGACAAGCGTAGCCAAGCTAAATCAACCGCCGAGATGGGTGACTTTATCGCCAATGCTATAAAGGAAGGTGTGTAATGACGACTGTGCCAAAAAACGCGGTGGCAAAAACGCTGTATCAAAAAGTATGGGATGCCCACGTTGTAGCGACTCCTGAAGGTGAAGCGCCGATCATTTATGTCGACAGACATTTAGTCCATGAAGTGACTTCTCCCCAAGCATTCAGTGGCTTAAAAGTGGCGGGCCGCAAACTGCGTGCACCGGAAAAAACCTTTGCTACTATGGATCACAATACTTCGACCCGTAGCGCCAGCTTGGATGCCCTAAGCCCAATGGCGCGCACACAGGTTGAAACCTTAGCGCAAAACTGTAAAGACTTTGGCGTGCGTTTATACGACATTCATCATCCTAATCAAGGGATTGTGCATGTGATGGGCCCTGAGTTGGGTATTACCTTGCCGGGCACTGTGATTGTCTGTGGTGATTCCCATACCGCGACCCATGGCGCCTTTGGCGCATTGGCGTTTGGCATTGGCACATCGGAAGTTGAGCATGTTTTAGCAACCCAAACCCTGCGTCAGTTAAAAGCTAAGACCATGAAGATTGAAGTGCGTGGTCATGTTAGCGATGGCGTGACCGCCAAAGATATCGTACTCGCTATTATTGGCAAAATCGGTATGGATGGCGGCACGGGTTATGTGGTGGAGTTCTGTGGTGAGGCGATTGAAGCCCTGTCGATGGAAGGCCGAATGACAGTGTGCAACATGGCGATCGAGATGGGCGCTAAGGCGGGCATGGTCGCGCCGGATCAAACAACTTTCGACTATTTAGCAGGCCGTGAGTTTGCACCCAAGGGCGAAGATTGGGCAGAGGCTGTCGCTTACTGGCAAGCCATAAAAACCGATGATGGCGCCGTATTTGATGCTGTCGTTGAATTAGATGCCGCTGATATCGCACCGCAATTGACTTGGGGCACTAACCCCGGCCAAGTCGTAGCGATCGATGGTAAAGTGCCTAATCCTCTTGATGAAGCCAACCCAAGCACCCGTGCCAGTATGGAGAAGGCTTTAGAATACATTGGCCTGAGTGCGGGCACGCCGATGACAGACATCAGTATCAACAAGGTATTTATCGGCTCTTGCACTAACTCACGGATTGAAGATTTACGCAGCGCCGCCGTACATGCTAAAGGCCGCAAAGTCGCGAGTGGCGTCACCGCGATTGTCGTACCTGGTTCTGGTCAAGTGAAAGCCCAAGCCGAAGCCGAAGGCTTAGATAAAATCTTTATCGAAGCGGGATTTGAGTGGCGTTTACCGGGTTGCTCTATGTGTTTAGCGATGAACGATGACAGATTAGAAGCGGGTGATCGCTGCGCTTCGACCAGTAATCGTAATTTCGAAGGTCGCCAAGGCCGCGGCAGTCGCACCCATTTAGTGAGCCCTGCAATGGCCGCCGCCGCTGCGGTGGCTGGGCATTTTGTCGATATTCGTAAACCTTACTAATTACCGTAAACCCAAGAGGAGAAGTTAATGCAACCTTTTACGACCCATACCGGGCTTGCGGTCATGATCGACAGCACCAATATCGATACGGATCAGATCATTCCGAAACAGTTTTTGTCTAAAGTGACGCGCGATGGTTTTGGCGTGCACTTATTTCATGACTGGCGTTATTTAGATGATGCGGGCGATGTGCCCAATCCTGAGTTTTCATTGAACCAGCCTCGTTATAAAGGCGCTTCAATTCTTGTGTCGCAGGAAAACTTTGGTTGTGGTTCAAGCCGCGAACATGCGCCTTGGGCGCTGGCGGACTTTGGTTTGCGCGCCATTATAGCGCCGAGTTTTGCCGACATTTTTTACGGCAACTCAATCAATAATGGCCTATTGCCTGTGGCGTTAACCCATGCGCAGGTGCGTCAGTTGATGGATGAAGTGGCGGCAGAAGAAGGTGCGCAAATCACGGTCGATCTCACAAGCTGTAAAGTGATTTCACCGTCAGGTGCCGAGTTTAGTTTTACGCTGGCAGAGTCGGCGAGACATAAGTTACTCAATGGGTTAGATGCCATTGGGCTGACCTTGTCCCATGCTGCGCAAATCAGTCAGTACGAAACCCAAATCCAAGGCTGGCGGAGTTAAAATTTCAGCGAACACTTGTACCTATGATGATGCAATAATAAAATGCCTTGACGAAAGTCTAGGCGTTTTTGTTAGCACATTTGTTGAGCCTTAATTTAAGTGCATGTATTAAATTGATAATTTATTTATTTGTTATTATGGATGTCTAATTTTAAAAAGAGGTAGTGATTTGTGCTGATATTGCCAATGAATAATGATAAACGCTTGTGCTGTTGTTGTTTTTTGCTATCTATTTGTTTGTATTCAATTATTTTATTTTTGTTGCATTTTTGGAACTACATTGAGCGAACGTGTCTAGCCAATTTGTTAGTTGTTTTTGATCTGAAAAGTGATTTTTATCACTAAAAATTTTAATCGAGCAAGTGTTTGTAGTTTTTTTATCTGTTTTATTTCCTCTGGTTGCAAACATCTTCTGCATAAGTAAACTGCAGCGCATTCAATCTGGAGTGTTTACTCTATTTTGCCTGAATGCCGTAGTACTTATTTAAGTAGTACAGATAACAATAAGATAATTAGAGAATGATAATGAAAAAACGTCTTCTGACTTTGGCTGTCACTGCAGCCTTGTTAAGTTCAACGACTCAACTCCATGCCGCTGGTTTCCAATTGGCCGAATATTCTTCTACAGGTTTAGGCCGCGCCTTTGCAGGGGAAGCTGCTATGGCGGATAACGCCTCTGCCCAAGGTCGAAATCCTGCCATGCTCACTTATTTAGAAGGACGTCAGCTTTCTGCGGGTGGTATTTATGTGATGCCAAACGTCGATGTGAAAGGTGATGTGAGCCTAAGCTCGCCGTTACTGGGGCCAGATCCCGTTAAAATGCAAGGCGGTGATGCTCTGGATGTGGCCGATAGCGCGTTGGTGCCAAACTTTTATTATTCAAATCAGTTAAATGATCAATGGACTTGGGGCCTAGCGGTAAACTCTAACTATGGCCTCGCCACAGAATTACCTGCAACCCACGCCGCGGCCATTTTTGGTAATAAGACCTCGGTAACGACCGTTGAGTTTAATCCTAATGTTGCTTATCGCATCAATGATGCAGTCAGTGTAGGCGGTGGTGTGCGAATCGTTTATGGTGAAGGTGAAATTGGTGCTTCATTACCCGGTTGGGTCGATGGTATTAAACCGAGTTTACCTGCGCAAGTGGCTGCCATGTTGCCCCCAGGCGGTACTGAGCTGAAGAGTATGAAGGGTGATGATATTGGCTATGGCTGGCAGTTAGGCGCAAGCTGGCAGATTACCCCCGCTCACCGTTTAGGTTTGGCTTACCATAGCGGCGTTAAGCTAGATCTTGATGGTCATGCTTCAGGTGTGATTTATACGGGTGGCCAAGATGTGTCTATCGAAGGTTATTTACCGCTTGAATTACCCGCATTTGCAGAAATTGCATCCCACCATCAACTGACCGATAACTGGGCCATGCATGCGAGTGTGAACTGGACCGATTGGAGTGTATTTGATCAGTTAGTGGCGTATTTCCCCGGCGAGGTTAAACCTAAGGGTGACTTAGAGTCTGATTTAGTGAAAGAAGAACACTTTGAAGATAACTGGCGTTTCGCGCTGGGAACGACCTACCAAGTGAATAATGCTTGGTTAGTGCGTGCCGGTGTCGCTTTAGATAAAACGGCGGCAACAGATGAGTGGCGTACCACTACAATTCCTGACTCTGACCGTTTGTGGTTCTCTGTGGGCGCAGGTTATCAGGCTTCCAAAAATCTGAATGTTGATTTTGCAGTGACGTATATCAAAGCGACAGGCGATGCGCCCATCAACGAACAGCAAAATCTATTAAACTTAGCGACAGTTAACTTTAACGGCGAAGCGAGCGGCAATGTATGGCTTGCGGGTATTCAAATGAGCTACAAGATGTAAGTTCGGTATGTTAAAAAAAGCCCTGAATCTTCAGGGCTTTTTTATGGCTAGAATAAAGTTCGTCGGGTTAGCTTACTGGTCACGGCGGAAAATTCCGAATATATTCACTGCATAAGTAGTAAGTCATTTCGATTCTCGCTGATATAAATGTCGACAGAGGATCCTGATAGGATAGTAGCGTGCAGAAAAAATACGTGGTGGCCTTAGATCAAGGCACGACAAGCTCAAGGGCGATAGTGTTCGATCACGACGCAAACATTGTCAGCGTGTCCCAGCGGGAATTTACCCAGTTGTATCCTAATCCAGGTTGGGTCGAGCATGATCCCATGGAGATTTGGGCAAGCCAAAGTTCAGTGTTAGTTGAAGCGCTGGCGCGTGCGGGTATTCACAGCGATGAAGTGGCGGCCATTGGCATAACCAATCAGCGGGAAACCACCGTTATTTGGGAGAAGGCCACAGGTAAACCTATTTATAACGCGATTGTGTGGCAGTGCCGTCGCAGCGCTGAGATTTGTGAGCAACTCAAAGCTCAAGGGTTAGAAGAATATGTGCGTGAGAATACCGGTTTATTACTCGACCCTTATTTTTCAGGCACTAAGATCAAATGGATTTTAGATAATGTGCCCAATGCCCGTGAGCAAGCCGATCGTGGTGAGTTGTTGTTCGGCACTATCGATACTTGGCTCGTGTGGAAGTTAACCGAGGGCAAGGTGCATGTCACCGATCCCACCAATGCTGCCCGCACGTTGCTATTCAATATCCATAGCCTGACTTGGGATAATAAGTTACTCGAAGCCTTAGATATTCCCTTGTCTATGTTGCCTGACGTTAAACCCTCCTGCAGCGTGTATGGCACCACACGGATTGCCGGTGAAGGCAGTGAAATCCAAGTTGCAGGAATGGCGGGCGATCAACAGGCTGCGCTTTTTGGTCAGTTATGTGTCGAGCCCGGCATGGCGAAGAATACTTACGGCACTGGTTGTTTTTTGTTGATGAATACTGGGACCAAAGCGGTGCGCTCAAACCATGGCTTATTGACTACAGTTGCCGTGGGGCCTAAGGGTGAAGTGAACTATGCCCTCGAAGGTTCAGTTTTTATGGGCGGCGCGACCATTCAATGGTTGCGGGATGAACTCGGGCTTATTCGCGATGCCAGTGATACCGAATACTTTGCCTCTAAGGTCGCCGATACTAATGGCGTATATCTGGTACCCGCTTTTGTGGGACTCGGTGCGCCCTATTGGGATCCCAATGCCCGTGGTGCGCTATTTGGTCTGACACGCGGGGCGAATCGTAATCATATTATTCGGGCGGCGTTAGAATCTATCGCTTACCAGAGTAAAGATTTACTCGATGCCATGATCAAAGACAGTGGCGTCAGCCTTAAGCGTTTAAAAGTGGATGGTGGCGCGGTCGCTAATGATTTTTTGATGCAATTTCAAGCCGACATTACCGATGTCGAAGTGTTAAGGCCAAGCGTTTGTGAGACAACCGCTTTGGGCGCGGCATTTTTAGCTGGGTTGGCCGTGGGCTTTTGGGAGAGTGTGATAGAGCTTGAGCACAAAGCCTGCATCGATAAGCATTTTATCCCTAATATCGATGCCCAGACTCGAGTGCAGCTATATGCAGGTTGGCAGGATGCGGTGGCCAGAACTCGAACATAACTCATTGAATTTTAGCATGCTTAGATTTGGTGTATTGTTTGGTTGTTGCTAAGAAAAAGGCGCTAATCCTGTGGATTGCGCCTTTTTCTTTTTGTGTAATAAGAATTTATACTTCAACATCAATAATATGTTGAGTCTGTGGTTTTTTAATTTCAGCACTATCATCAGTGACTTCAAGTACAGCGCCTTCTTTTAACTCTTTAGCTTTATCTGATGCGCGCCGTTTTTTGTTCTTATTGGTTTCAGACTCTTTGCGCCTATCTCTGACTTTGGCATCTCGGCGCTCTAGCGTCGGAGGCAATTGTGACTGCGGTGCTTCATGGCTATCAGGGGCATTTGCTGTGGCACTATGCACTTGGTCGACGACCCGTTTAGGGTTCAATACGGCTTTTACTGGCTGTGCCAGCATGGCATAAATGCTATCCAATCCACTCATAACGCCTCCTTAGTTCTATCTATCTTAACCTTATATCGGCAGAGGTTGGTTAATATTTAGACTATATGTGATGTTATTCTTCAAAACGCTATCTACACATTGAAGCAACTATTTGCTGCTGATGGGTGATTAAAGGTCATTTTATTAGTCGATTGCCTTATTACTAAATAGAGATAAATACTCAAATTCATCTTTCAACTACCTGAAAGCTAAAGGTTGCTGCTTTTTTCAACTCTATTTATTCCTATGCTTTCCATCGTTTAGCTAATTTGGGTGCGATATTTTGTCAAAACTTTGTCACTAAGCCATAGGCATGACATGCTGCTAACCCGCTTGCCGACTGGCTTTATAAAAGGATTCCATCCCTTGACAATGCTTGTCTACTGTCCCTAAACTTAGCAGTTGTGGGAAATAGTGGATATTTGTGGATCAAAAATCACAGGATGGGATGAATTAGCGTGTTTCGTGGAGCCAGTGCTATCAACTTAGATACAAAGGGACGGATCGCTATTCCAGTGCGATACCGCGAACCTTTGCAGCTTGAGCACCAAGGCCGCATCGTGATTACCGTTGATATTCAATCCGCCTGTTTACTCTTGTATCCAATCCATGAATGGGAATTGATTGAAGCAAAATTATTGAAGCTTTCCGATACCGATAAGACCCAAAGATCTTTAAAACGGCTGTTATTGGGTTATGCCCACGAAGTGGAGCTTGACGGTAACGGGCGAATATTACTGCCACCACCATTGAGGCAATACGCCAATTTAGATAAGCGCATTATGCTGGTGGGACAACTGAATAAGTTTGAGCTGTGGGATGAGCAAGCTTGGCTGCAGCAAATTGATGAATGTCAGGAAACTATTCGAAGTGAGGAGCTTGCTAATAACGAGCGCCTGGCAGATTTTTCACTCTAACGAGTCGCGCTAATTATATTAAGAAGAGAGTATGAGTCAGGAATTTGCCCATTTATCCGTTCTGTTAGCAGAAACGGTTGGCGGTTTAAACATCAAAGACGATGGCATCTATATCGATGGCACGTTTGGCCGCGGTGGTCATTCAAGACAGATATTGCAGCGGCTCGGTGACAATGGTCGATTGATTGCAATTGATCGCGATCCCCAAGCGATTGAGGCGGCAAAACAATTTAGTGATGATCCGCGCTTTCAAATTGTGCATGGCGGTTTTGGCCAATTAGCCGATTACGTCGAAGATCTTGGGCTTGTGGGCAAAATTGATGGCGTATTACTCGATTTAGGTGTGTCATCACCTCAACTTGACGATGCCGAGCGCGGTTTTAGCTTTTTGCGAGATGGCCCACTCGATATGCGGATGGACAACAGCCAAGGCCAAACAGCCGCACAATGGTTGGCTCACGCTGAAATTGAAGATATGGCTTGGGTATTTAAAACCTATGGTGAGGAAAAAAACGCCCGTCATATCGCCCGTTGTATTGCTGCTGACCGTGACAAAACGCCATTTTTACGCACTAAAGATTTGGCCGATTTAATTGCGCGTATCACGAAGAATAAAGAACGCAATAAGCACCCAGCAACCCGAGTGTTTCAGGCGATACGTATCTATATCAACAGTGAATTAGACCAAATTGATCAGGCGCTTGAAGGGGCATTAGCTGTACTCGCTCCCCAAGGGCGATTATCCATCATTAGCTTTCATTCCTTAGAAGATCGTATCGTGAAGCGTTTTATCCGTCGTCATAGCCAAGGTGAGAGTGTGCCGTACGGTTTGCCGATCACTGAAGATCAAATTAATAAGTCGCGTAAATTACGCGCCATTGGTAAGGCGATTATGCCATCCGATGAGGAAATTGAACGCAATGCCAGGGCTCGCAGCTCAGTATTACGCATTGCCGAGCGTTTAGATTACTAAGGGGCGAACTGTGAGTAAGCCCTCATTAAATTTACCACGAGTGGTACTACATGATTTGTGGTCACACAAATGGATTTTGTTACTGGCTTTACTCGTGCTCAGTAACGCGGTTGTTGTTGTTTATATCAGCCACGCTAGCCGTAATCTCGCGACACAATGGGATCAACTGTTACAGGAACGGGATAGGCTGGATATTGAATGGCGCAATTTATTGTTGGAAGAACAAACGCAGACAGAGCATAGCCGTATTACGCGTATTGCATCGAAAGAACTCAACATGAGTCGCCCGTTACCCAGCGAAGAAATTGTGGTAAAGGTGCCGTGAGTATAGGGAAGATATGATTAGGCAAGCAAAAACCAAACAGGCGAGTAAAAAGCAAAAACCGCAACTTATCCATTGGCGTTTATACGTGGTGGTTGGGTTTGTGTTTGCGCTATTTTCGAGCTTGGTGGGGCGGGCTGCTTATATTCAAATTATCGAGCCAGATAAGTTACGCCATGAAAGTGATATGCGTACTCTGCGTACCACGAGCCGTGAGGTTCAGCGAGGGTTAATCACAGATCGAAATGGTGATATGCTTGCCGTGAGCGTGCCAGTGCGTGCGGTTTGGGCCGATCCAAAGCAAGTTAATGACAGCAATAGTTTTGCCGATATGCGCCGCTGGCAAGCGTTGGCCGATGTGTTACATGAACCGTTAGCAGATGTGCTAGATAGAGTTCGTAGTAACCCCACTAAACGCTTTACCTATCTTAAACGTCAAGTCACCCCCGCAGTGGCGGATTACATTACTCAGCTGAAGTTACCTGGGGTGTTTTTAAAATCAGAATCCCGCCGTTATTATCCAGGTGGTGAAATTACCGCTCAGCTTATTGGTATCACTAACATTGATGATGTTGGGATTGAAGGCGTTGAAAATGCCTACAATAGTTGGTTGACAGGCACGCCATCCAAACAAAAGGTGCGCAAGTCGCGTGATGGTCATGTCGTTGAGCACCTCGATATAGTACAAGAAGGCGAGAGTCCAAATGATCTTGTACTGAGTATTGATCATCGTATTCAGCAGTTAGCCTACCGTGAGCTTAAACGTACTACAGAGATGAACCAAGCCACCTCTGGCTCGATTGTCGTACTGGACATCCATACGGGTGAAGTGCTTGCCATGGTAAACACCCCCTCTTATAACCCCAATTCTCGCGATAATCTGCAAACCTTCAGAATGCGTAATCGCGCTATGACAGACACTTTTGAACCGGGGTCGACGATTAAACCTTTTGTCGTGGCGGCGGCGCTTGAGGCTGGCACTGTTAAGGCAACGGATATTATCCCGACTTCTCCAGGTTGGATGCGTTTAGGTGGGCGTCAAGTACGTGACCCTAATAATTATGGTGATATGAGCCTTGCGCGTATTCTGGCGAAATCCAGTAACGTAGGGATCAGTAAGTTAGCCCTGTCCATTCCGGTACAACAACTGCTAGGTACTTATCAGTCCATGGGGTTAGGTAGTTTTTCGGGGATTAATCTTACGGGTGAAAGTGCGGGTCTTATTCAGGATCGTCATCGTTGGTCTGACTTTGAGCGTGCAACGCTTTCTTTTGGTTATGGTTTAACGGCAACAACGCTACAACTTGCGCGTATGTATGCCACTTTAGGCAATGGCGGTACTTTGTATCCAGTGTCGATTTTAAAATTGAAAAAACCACCTGAAGGTGAGCGAGTTATCTCAGCTAAGGTTGCCCGCGATGTATTACAGATGCTGGTGACTGTGACTGAAAAAGGTGGCACAGGCACCTTAGCGCATATTGATGGTTATCCTGTCGCGGGTAAATCTGGGACGAGTCGTAAAGCCGTTGCAGGTGGCTATGGTGATGATTATGTTGCGTTATTTGCGGGCGTTGCGCCAGCGAATAATCCCAAGTTAGCCATAGTTGTTGTGGTCAACGAGCCTAAGGGTGATTTGTATTATGGTGGTTCAGTGGCAGGGCCGGCATTTGCCAAGGTAATGTCTGGCGCACTGCAAATGTTAAATGTCGAACCTATTTCCGATAAAGAACAGGTGCAATTGGCCGGAATTGCAGGGAGAGCAGAATGATGTTGCTACGGGACCTGTTAGCGCCTTGGTTTATATATTCGGGTGATCAGTCTTTCAATGAGTTGACCTTAGATAGCCGCGCAATACGCCGCGGCGATGTGTTTTTGGCGTTGCCAGGGTATAGGGTCGATGGCAGACAGTTTATTGATAAAGCCTTAGATTTAGGTGCCGCAGGCGTATTAGTTCACACGGATGATGCTGACCAACATGGCAAAGTGTTGCTTGGCGATAATGCTGAGCGTGGTGTGCAGATTTATTTTTTCCAATTAAATCGTCAGGTATCAGCGATAGCAGCCCAGCGTTATCCCTTAGCGCACCAGTTTGCCGTTACGCCATCCCTTGGCATTATCGGCATTACCGGCACCAATGGTAAAACCTCAACTAGTCAACTCATTGCACAGCTAGTGACGTCATTGAGGCGAAAAGCTGCTGTTATGGGTACATTGGGAAATGGCCTATGGGGTGAACTAGTTGATAGCGGTAATACCACTGCCGATGCGATTACCCTAATGCGTCAGTTGCATGAATTTGAAGCCCAAGGCGCGAGCGTTTGTGCTATGGAAGTGTCGAGCCACGGGCTAGTGCAAGGCCGCGTCGATGCAGTACCATTCGATGTCGCCGTGTTCACTAACTTAACGCGCGATCACCTCGATTACCACGGCGACATGGAAAGCTATGCCACCGCTAAGCAGAGCCTATTTCGTTTCAGTACCTTAGGTCACGGTTTATTGAATCTCGATGACCCCGTTGGTGCATCTTGGTTGATTGAGCTTAAAGACATGGCTGCACAGATCTGGGGCTTTAGTATCGAAGGCCACCAAGCCGCCGCTTTTTATACCAAAAATACTCAGTTTGACGATCAAGGCGTAAGTACAACTTTAGTGTGGCCCGAGGGCGAAACTCAAATTCACTCACCACTTCTTGGTGCCTTTAATCTCTCTAATTTACTCGCGGCGTTATCGGCCTTGTATCTGCAAGGTTTTGATATGGAAGCCTTAGCCGAGCAAGTGCAATATTTAACGCCTGTTGCGGGTCGTATGGAGCGTTTTACTACGGCGGATAACATCACCTTAGTCGTCGATTATGCACATACACCCGATGCGATAGAGCAGGCATTAACGGCCTTGCGCCGCCATTGTGCGGGGGATTTATGGTGCGTGTTTGGTTGCGGTGGAGACCGCGATAAGGGCAAGCGCCCTTTGATGGGGCGTGCCGCTGAGCAATATGCAGACCGTATTATGGTGACCAGTGATAATGCACGCAGCGAAGATCCTGCACAAATTATTAGCGATATTATCCAAGGGCTTGTCACTCCAGAACGAGCATTGACTCAGGTTGACCGTATCACAGCAATTAAAGACGTTGTGGGATTGGCTAAATCTGGCGATCTGATCTTACTTGCGGGCAAAGGCCACGAAACTTACCAAGAGGCGGCAGGCGTGCGTCATAACTATGATGAACGCGCTTTGGCACGCCAGTTAGCGGAGCAATCAAAATGATCCCTCTTTCACTCGAAGTGCTAAGTCAACATTTAGGTGCGCATCGAGTCGGTAACGACGTTACCATCCAAGATTTAAGCAGTGATAGCCGCAAAGTCGGCGACGCAACCCTATTTGTCGCTTTAAAAGGTGAGCGTTTCGATGGCCATGATTTCGCAGCAACCGCTATTGAGAATGGCGCCGCAGCATTAATGGTTGAACGTGAGCTCGCTCTGAATATTCCACAACTGATAGTGACAGATTGTCAAAAAGCGATGGGCGCGATAGGAGCTTATGTCCGTGACCAAATTAATCCCATTTGTGTGGCGTTGACGGGTTCAAACGGCAAGACCAGCGTAAAAGAAATGATCGCCACTATTTTGTCGGCTAAATACCAAGTGCTTTACACCGCGGGTAATTTTAATAATGAGATCGGTGTGCCCTTAACCTTGCTGCGCTTAACGCCTGCGGATGAGTATGGGGTGTTTGAGCTGGGCGCTAATCATAAAGGTGAGATTGATTACACCTCTGGGCTAGTCCGTCCAAATGTGGCGTTAGTCAATAATGTTGGCAGTGCCCATTTAGAAGGATTTGGCTCGCAAGCGGGTGTTGCCCAAGCTAAATCGGAAATTTTTAACCATCTGCAGGCCGACGGTACTGCAATTATCAATGCTGATGATGCTTTCGCCGATGTGATGAGTGTTAAAGCAAGACCTTATAAACAATTGCATTTCTCTCAACAAGAGGGCGCAGCAAAGCGTCGTATTGACGTTATTGCTACAGGACATAAAGCAGATGCCGATGGCTGTTATCGTTTTATGCTCAACTACTTAGGTGAATCTTGTGACGTTAAGTTACCGCTGGCGGGGCGTCATCAGGTCAGTAATGCGTTAGCTGCAGCAAGCGTATGTATTGCACTGGGATTAAGTTTGACTGATATCGCCCATGGCCTAAGCCAATTAACGCCTGTAAAGGGGCGTATGCAGCCGAGTCAATTAGGACGAATTCGTTTAATCGACGATAGCTATAATGCAAATCCTGTATCTGTTGGCGCCGCTATCGCTTGGTTAAAGGAAATTTCTGAAAATCGCTGTTTGGTACTGGGAGATTTGGGCGAATTAGGCGACAATGCGCCCCTTTTACACGCCGAACTCGGACAACTGGCCAAACAGCAGGGGATTGATGCGCTGTTTTGTACAGGAGCGTTGAGTCAGCATACGAGCCAAGCTTTTGGGGCGGAGCACCATGAGAGCGTGGCTGTGTTAGTAGAAAAATTGATAAAGCACATTAACCAGTTGCCGGGACAGGTGACGGTTTTAGTCAAAGGTTCACGTAGCGCCGCTATGGAGCGGGTCGTGGATGGCCTAACAGTAGCCTTCGGGCGTGGGGAGTTAGTGTAAATGCTGGTATATCTGGCTGAGTATTTAACCCGTTTTTATACTGGGTTTAACGTGTTTTCCTATGTGACCTTTCGAGCCATTTTAGGCTTATTAACCGCGTTGATTTTTAGTTTATGGTGGGGACCAAAACTTATCGAACGCTTGCAATTATTGCAAATTGGTCAGGTTGTGCGTAACGATGGTCCAGAGTCACATTTTAGTAAGCGTGGCACGCCGACTATGGGTGGCTTACTGATATTGGCCGCTATTTTCATTAGCGTATTGCTATGGGGCGATCTTGGTAGCCGCTATGTGTGGGTGATGCTGTTTGTACTGGGCAGTTTTGGTCTGATCGGTTTTATCGACGATTACCGTAAAGTGGTACGTAAAGACACTAAAGGCTTGATTGCGCGTTGGAAATATATTCTGCAATCCTTAGCTGCATTGTTAATCGCCTTCTTTTTATATGCAACCGCAGCTAACCCGGGTGAAACCCAGTTAGTGGTTCCTTTCTTTAAGGATGTGATGCCACAGCTTGGCGGCGTGTTTATCGTGTTGGCGTATTTCACTATTGTGGGTTCGAGCAATGCGGTGAACTTAACTGATGGTTTGGATGGTTTGGCGATTATGCCGACTGTGATGGTTGCCGCCGCATTTGCGTTAATTGCGTATCTATCTGGTCATGTGCAGTTTGCAAATTATCTGCATATTCCACATTTGCCAGGTTCTGGTGAACTCGTGATTGTGTGTACTGCCATTGTTGGTGCTGGCTTAGGTTTTTTGTGGTTTAACACTTACCCAGCACAAGTGTTTATGGGGGATGTTGGCTCATTATCGCTAGGTGCTGCTTTAGGTGCTATCGCTGTGCTTGTACGCCAAGAAATTCTACTTGTCATTATGGGCGGTGTGTTTGTGATGGAAACGGTGTCTGTGATCCTACAGGTGGGTTCCTATAAATTACGCGGGCAACGAATTTTCCGTATGGCACCTATTCATCATCATTATGAATTGAAAGGTTGGCCTGAACCTCGAGTGATAGTGCGTTTTTGGATTATCTCGATATTCCTCGTTTTGCTCGGTTTAGCCACATTAAAGTTAAGGTAATAGGGTATGCAACGTCAGTATTCACACATAGTGTTAGGTTTGGGCGCAACGGGGTTGTCCGTTGTACGCTATTTGTGTGGAAAGGGCATTACGCCACTGGTGATGGATAGCCGTAGACAACCTCCGGGGGCGGATACTCTTGCGGCCTCTTTCCCTGAAGTACAGTTAATTACGGGTGGTTTTGATTGTCGCTATTTAGTACAAGCCAGCCAAATTATTATTAGCCCAGGCATTGCTCTCGATACCGCTGAAGTGCGTGCAGCGTTAGATATGGGAATAGAGGTCATTGGTGACGTTGAACTTTTTGCCAGAGAAATCGCAGACCGAAAACCCTGCGTGATTGGTATTACTGGCTCTAATGGCAAGTCGACGGTCACAACCTTAGTCGGTGAAATGCTGCGTGAAGCAGGCATGGCTGTCGCTGTGGGGGGCAATATTGGTGTTCCTGCACTAGATCTGCTGAGCGAGAATGCAGAGATTTTTGTGCTTGAGCTGTCGAGCTTCCAACTGGAAACCACTCACAGCTTGAATTGCGTGGCTTCAACTTGCTTGAACGTGACGGAAGATCACATGGACAGATACAGCGATATGGATGCCTATCGCAAAGCAAAGCTGCGTCTGTACCATCAAAGTCGCTCCATCATTTTTAACCGTGATGATGCGCTGACTATACCTACCGAACCTATGAACCAAAACAGCTTTGGTTTAGCGCCGCCAGAGGGCGACGAGTGGGGTATTTGTGATAGTAAGATTTATCATGGTCGCAGCGAAATTATGCCAATTACCGAAGTGTCGCTAATTGGCAGTCATAACCATGCCAACTTACTTGCAGCCATGGCTCTAGTCTATGCCGTGGGTGTAGATAAGCAAGTGATGGCGAAGGTAGCTCGCACCTTTACTGGGCTCTCACACCGCTGTGAAGTGGTTGGGATAAAAGGCGGTGTGACTTATGTGAACGATTCCAAGGCCACCAATGTGGGCGCAACAGTTGCCGCACTTGATGGTTTAAGCGATCACTTAGGCGACATTATTTTAATTGCTGGCGGTGATGGCAAGGGGGCGGATTTCAGCCCGCTGGTTGAGCCACTGAGCAAGGTGACTCATCTGATTACCTTAGGTCGTGATGGCAATAAGATTGCTGCGCTGAAGGAAGGGGCTATTAAAGTCGACTCTATGGCTGCAGCCGTTGCCAAGGCGGCTGCATTAGCCACCTCAGGCGATATCGTTTTATTATCTCCCGCCTGTGCGAGTCTAGATATGTACAGTAACTTTATGGCGCGTGGCGATGATTTCCGCAATCTGGTGGAGCTGCTCGATGGCGAGTGATACAAGGCAATTCAGCCTGTTTGGTCGCTTGCTATCCGCAATGCCAAACTGGCAACGTGATACTGAAGTGCCGGGCGTGCAATTGTACGACCGTGCTTTGTTCACGGCTGTATTGTCTTTAATCGCTTTTGGTTTTGTGATGGTGATGTCGGCATCGATGCCAGAGGCTCAAACGCTAACCGGAAATCCGTTTCACTTTATGACTCGCCATGTGGGTTATTTAATGGGTTGTTTTGTCATTGCGGCTTTCGTGCTACGGGTAGATATGCAAACTTGGCAGCGTTTGAGTCCAATCATGCTGTTAGTTGTCGGTTTGATGTTGGTTGCAGTGTTACTGGTGGGTACCACAGTTAATGGTGCCACGCGCTGGTTATCTATCGGGCCTATTCGTATTCAAGTCGCAGAGTTGGCTAAGTTTGCTTTCTCTGTGTATATGGCAGGTTATCTTGTGCGTCGGCATCAAGAAGTTCGTGAAAATGCGAAGGGTTTCTATAAGCCAATAGCTGTGTTCGCGATTTACGCCATTTTGATCTTAATGCAACCTGACTTAGGTACAGTCGTGGTGCTATTCGTTGGAACAGTGGGGTTATTGTTCCTTGCCGGTGCGCGGTTACTCGATTTCTTTGCACTGATTTTTACTGGGGTTTTAGCCTTCGTTGCGCTGGTATTACTCGAACCTTACCGTATGCGCCGTGTCACCTCATTTATGGATCCTTGGCAAGATCCCTTTGGCAGTGGTTATCAGTTAACCCAATCTTTAATGGCCTATGGCCGTGGCGATTGGTTTGGTCAGGGGTTAGGTAATAGTATTCAAAAATTAGAATATTTGCCCGAAGCCCATACCGACTTTATCTTTGCTGTTATAGGGGAAGAGTTAGGTTTTATCGGCATTATTGCAGTGTTATCCGTGTTGCTGTTTGTGGCATTGAGGGCCATTCGCCTCGGCAATTTATGCCTAGTGATGGACAAAGCCTTCGAAGGTTATCTGGCCTATGCCATCGGCATTTGGATCTGTTTTCAGACCGTCGTTAATGTGGGAGCAAGCATTGGTATGTTACCTACTAAAGGGTTAACACTGCCCTTTGTAAGTTACGGTGGTAGTAGTTTATGGGTCATGACGGCGGCGGCAATGACATTGCTACGCATTGATTATGAACGGCGCATGAGTTTAGTTCAGGCCGTGCAAGGGAGATTGAAGTAATGACCCAAGAGGGTAAACGTATTCTAGTCATGGCAGGTGGTACGGGCGGGCATGTCTTCCCGGCACTAGCGGTGGCCAAGTATTTAGCGCAACAGGGATGGCAAGTCCGTTGGTTGGGCACGGCCGATCGTATGGAAGCGCGTTTAGTACCGCAATACGGATTTGATATTGATTTTATTGATATCAAAGGGGTTCGTGGTAATGGTTTGGTTCGCAAATTGGCTGCCCCTTTTAAAGTGATCCGCTCTATCTTGCAGGCCAAAGCTGTGATAGCGGAATTTAAACCAGATGTCGTGCTAGGCATGGGTGGTTTTGCCAGTGGGCCTGGTGGCGTTGCAGCAAGACTTGCGGGTATTCCGTTAGTGTTGCATGAACAAAATGCGATTCCTGGTATGACGAATAAGTTGCTCTCTCGTATCGCAACTCAAGTGTTATGTGCTTTTAAAAACACCTTTACCACAGTGAAATCCAAGGTAGTGGGCAATCCCATTCGGCGTGAGCTAATCGCGCTAGGCGCTGAGCCAAAACCCCTTGCCGATGATGCTTTAAAAGTGCTTGTGGTGGGTGGAAGCCTAGGCGCCAAAATATTTAACGATTTAATGCCTTCTGTGGTGGCGGCCTTAAGTAAGCAGCAATCTATTACCGTTTGGCATCAGGTAGGTAAAGATAATTTAGCAGGTGTAAAAGCGGCATATCAGCAACAAGGACAAGAGGGTGGGGTCAACATTGCTGAATTTATTGATGATATGGAAGCCGCCTACCGTTGGGCCGATGTGGTGCTATGCCGAGCAGGTGCACTAACAGTATCAGAGCTAGCCGCGGTGGGATTACCGAGTATTTTGGTGCCCTATCCCCATGCGGTGGATGATCACCAAACACGTAACGGTCAAGTATTGGTTGAGGCTGGCGCTGCTTTCCTATTGCCGCAAGCCATCTTGGACGTAGATAAGCTAGTGGGTAAATTACAATTGCTCGCTAATGACAGAACAGAATTAGCCCGTATGGGCCAAAGAGCAAGAGACGTTGCAGTACTGGATGCCACAGAACAAGTTGCAGCCGTGTGCATTAGCCTTGCTGAGAAAGGATAAGCATGACTAAAACAGAAAGATACATACAGCTAAGAAGCATGATCCCCGAAATGCGCCGTATTAAGCGTATTCACTTCGTCGGCATTGGCGGCGCGGGCATGGGCGGGATAGCTGAAGTGTTAGTGAACGAAGGCTATCAGGTGAGTGGTTCGGATATCGCCCAAAATACCGTGACTGACAGATTGTGTTTACTCGGTGCGAAGATCCAAATTGGTCATGCTGCTGACAATGTACAGCAAGTTGATGTTGTTGTGGTTTCGACCGCGATAAACGCTGAAAATCCTGAAATTATCGCCGCTAAAGAGTTACGGATCCCTATCGTTCGCCGTGCCGAAATGCTGGCGGAGTTAATGCGTTATCGCCATGGTGTGGCGATTGCGGGCACCCATGGTAAAACTACCACAACCAGTCTTATTGCCAGTGTCTATGGGCAAGCAGGGCGAGATCCCACTTTTGTTATTGGTGGCTTACTTAATAGCGCAGGTACTAATGCAAGATTGGGCACCAGTCGTTACTTGATTGCCGAAGCTGATGAAAGTGATGCAAGCTTCCTGCATCTGCAGCCTATGGTCAGCGTGGTAACCAATATTGAAGCCGATCATATGGATACCTATGGCGGTGACTTTGAAAAACTGAAATCGACCTTTGTGGATTTTCTGCATAATTTGCCATTCTATGGTGTGGCAGTCGTGTGTATTGATGATCCTGTTGTTCGTGAAATTATGCCGCGTATTGGTCGTCACTTAGTGACTTATGGTTTTAGTGATGACGCTGATGTTCAAGCATTAAACTTTAGCCAGCAAGGCCATCAATGCCGTTTTACGGTAAGACGCAAAGGTAAGGAAGATTTAGATCTGCTGCTTAACCTGCCAGGTCAGCACAATGTGCTAAATGCGCTGGCTGCGATTGCGGTAGCAACCGAAGATGAAATTGATGACAGCGCCCTTATTCAAGCCCTAGCTGAGTTCCAAGGCATTGGTCGTCGTTTCCAGCATTTAGGTAAGTTTGCCACACCTAAGGGTGAAGTGATGTTAGTTGATGACTATGGTCATCACCCAAGTGAAGTGGCTGCAACCATTAAAGCAGCACGAGCAGGCTGGCCAGAAAAACGCTTAGTCATGGCCTATCAGCCCCATCGATATACACGTACCCGTGATTTGTACGAAGACTTTATTGAGGTGTTATCTCAGGTGGATTGCCTGCTGTTACTCGATGTCTACAGTGCAGGCGAGGCACCCATTACCGGTGCCGATGGTCGGGCATTGTGCCGCTCGATTCGTCTTCGCGGCCAGCTTGATCCCATCTTTATTGCCAGCCCAGATCAGCTAGCCGAAGTGCTACCCGATGTGTTGCAGGAGGGGGATTTATTGTTGACCCAAGGTGCGGGTAATATAGGCGCCCTGTCGCGCCAGTTAGCGGTAACAGAATTAGGCTTTGCAAAGGTAGAAATCGCGCAGGTGCCAGCGTGATGTATGGTGTTTGGACTGTGGTTAAAAGGAAATTTTGACCAAAAGGTTTCGCTCTATATAATGGCCGGTTTTCTGTGGTTTTTGGTAAGTGTCGTTAAAGGTGGGATCAAACGTGTCTTGGAGTGATAAGAGGCGGCACTGGTGGGCGAGAATGTCACGGGTCAATTGGTATCTGTGGAGTGGGATTGGCTTTTTAAGTTTAGTGATTGGTAGTTTCGTCTTTGCAGGTTACCAATTACATAAGTTTTTGAATGATGCCAGTACACTGCCGATAGAAGCGGTTGCCATCAAAGGTGAACGGACTTACACCACAGATAGAGATATACAAATAGCACTACAGGATTTGATGCAGCGAAGTTTTTTTAGTGCTGATATCTCCTTAGTACAGCAGGCATTAGAAGCCTTGCCTTGGGTATATCGTGCGTCAGTAAGGCGCGAGTGGCCAGCGAAACTCAGGGTGTATTTGCAAGAACAACAACCCGTCGCCCATTGGAATGGAGCATCGTGGTTAAATGTGCATGGTGAAGTGTTTGAAGCGCCAGCGCGCCCAGAGCTTGAGTATTTGCCACAGCTATCAGGGCCTGATGATATGGGAGTCGAAGTATTAACCGCGTATGCACAGGTTAATTCATTGCTTAAAATTAATGGTTTTACTTTAGCTAGCTTGAATTTAACGCCGCGTCATGCGTGGCACGCGACCCTAGAGAACGGTATCGTTTTAGACTTGGGTCGAGAAGATAAAATTGCTCGGATACAAAGATTTATTACTGTTTATCCTCTTTTGGCAAAACAAGATAAACCGATTGCCAGAGTGGATTTACGCTACGACACAGGGTTGGCCGTAGGCTGGGGCGATGCACAAACAAGAGAACTGATAATTAATGACCAAAAACCAAGATAGAAATCTGATCGTCGGATTGGACATAGGAACCTCTAAGGTCGCAGTGATCATAGGCGAAGTTCTGCCCGATGGCGAAATCAGCATAGTCGGCCTTGGCAATCATCCTTCAAGGGGCATGGATAAAGGTGGCGTTAACGATTTAGACTCCATCGTTCGCAGTGTACAACGTGCGCTCGACCAAGCAGAATTAATGGCAGATTGCCAAGTTTCATCGGTTTACCTGAGCATTTCCGGTAAACATATCGCCTGCCAAAACGAAAACGGCATGGTGTCTATTAACGATGAAGAAGTGACACAGGAAGATGTGGACAATGTGATCCACACTGCGCGCTCGGTCAAGATCCCGACTGAACGTCGGATATTGCACGTACTGCCACAGGAATATGCCATTGATGTCCAAGACGGTATTCGCAGCCCAATCGGCATGTCAGGCATGCGGATGGAAGCCAAGGTACATATAGTGACCTGTGCCAATGATATGGCAAAGAACATCACTAAAAGCGTTGAACGCTGCGGTTTAAAAGTCGATGACTTAGTATTTTCAGGTATTGCTTCAGCCGACGCTGTGCTGACCTTCGATGAGAAAGACTTAGGTGTGTGTATCGTCGATATCGGCGGTGGCACTACCGATATTGCAGTGTATACCAATGGTGCGCTGCGCCACTGTGCGGTCGTGCCCGTTGCGGGTAACCAAGTGACTAACGACATTGCGAAGATTTTTCGCACGCCATCATCGCATGCTGAACAAATTAAAGTGCAATTCGCCTGTGCTCGCAGCTCCATGGTGAGTCGCGAAGACAGTATTGAAGTGCCATCGGTAGGTGGTCGCCCATCGCGCAGTATGTCGCGTCATACGCTGGCCGAAGTGGTGGAGCCAAGATATCAAGAGTTGTTTGAGCTAGTGCTCAAAGAGTTGAAAGACAGTGGTTTAGAAGATCAGATCGCCGCAGGTATTGTGCTAACGGGCGGTACCGCGTCGATTCAAGGTGTGGTGGATATTGCGGAAGCAACTTTTGGCATGCCAGTTCGGGTAGCGTCACCGTTACCGATCAAAGGGTTATATGAATACGTGGATCAGTCCATTTACTCAACGGGAGTTGGGCTGCTTCATTACGGTGCAAGAAGGGTGCTTGAACGTCAATTCGAGCGTCCTGAGCGCCAAGGGGTAACTAGCGCTTGGAATCGGGTCCAAAGCTGGTTTAAGGGCGAATTTTAATTTTCATAACGCAGGCAACACGGAGATCAGACAATGTTTGAGATCATGGATACTCACTCAGACGACGCGGTGATTAAAGTCATCGGCGTTGGCGGCGGCGGCGGTAACGCTGTCGAACATATGGTCAAACACAACATTGAAGGTGTTGAGTTTGTCGTTACCAACACAGACGCGCAGGCACTGCGTAAATCAAGTGCTGGCTCAACAATTCAATTAGGCCGTGATGTGACCAAAGGCCTAGGTGCAGGCGCGAACCCAGATGTGGGTCGTGCAGCAGCTGAAGAAGATCGCGAAAACATTCGTGCCGCAATTAAAGGTTCAGACATGATCTTTATCGCTGCGGGTATGGGTGGTGGTACGGGTACAGGTGCTGCGCCGGTCGTTGCACAAATCGCCCGTGAAGAAGGTATTCTGACCGTTGCGGTTGTGACTAAGCCTTTCCCCTTCGAAGGCAAAAAACGTATGGTTTATGCCGAGCAAGGTATTGCCGAGCTCGCTAAGCACGTGGACTCGCTAATTACGATCCCGAACGAAAAATTATTAAAAGTATTGGGCCGTGGCACTTCATTACTCGATGCATTTGCTGCTGCGAATAACGTGTTACTCGGAGCGGTGCAAGGTATTGCCGAGCTTATCACGCGTCCAGGTCTGATTAACGTCGACTTCGCCGATGTGAAGACTGTTATGTCTGAAATGGGTAATGCCATGATGGGTACAGGCGTTGCGCGTGGTGAAGATCGTGCTGAAGAAGCCGCTGAAGCTGCCGTTGCCAGCCCATTATTAGAAGATATCGACTTAGCCGGTGCCCGTGGTGTGTTAGTTAACATTACCGCAGGTATGGACATGAGCATCGAAGAATTCGAAACTGTCGGTAATCATGTTAAGGCCTATGCTTCTGACAATGCGACTGTGGTTGTGGGTGCGGTTATCGATCCTGAAATGAGCGACGAACTGCGTGTAACCGTTGTGGCTACTGGTATTGGCGCTGAAAAACGCCCTGATATCCAATTGGTTTCTAAACCTGCGCCGCGTCCAGAGCCTGTGGTTGTGGAACCAAAAGTTGAAGCTTATGTCGAAGAAGCAGTTCATGTAAACTATGCTGCACCGAAAGGTAACGTGTTACCAACGGCAGCACAGCCAGCACCGACTCCAGCGCCCTCGACAAAGCATGAACTGGACTATCTTGATATTCCAGCATTTTTGCGTAAACAAGCTGATTAAAGACGGTATTTGAGTTCAGCGTGTATGTGGTGATATTGTTTGATTGAGCAATATCACAACATAGCTGCATTTGTATGACATGGTTAAGTTATGTTACCATGTCATACCAGTGTGGCCGTTTCGCCACTGCTGAGTGTGTAAATATTAAGCGCTATAATAGAAATTTAAACGGGTAACTGAATGATATTTCAAAGAACTGTTCAAAAAATGGTGAAAGCTACCGGGGTCGGATTACACTCTGGCAACAAGGTCACCTTGAGCATTATGCCCGCACCAGTTAATACAGGGATCGTACTTGTGCGTACCGACTTGAGTCCTGCTGTTGCTATTCCAGCGAAGGCAGAACAAGTTCGCGAAACCACGATGTGCACGGCTCTTGTTAATGACGAAGGTATTCGAATTTCAACTATTGAACATTTATTTGCAGCACTCGCGGGTTTAGGCATAGATAACGCCGTAATCGAAGTGGACGCGCCTGAAATTCCTATTATGGATGGCAGTGCGAGCCCATTTGTCTTCTTATTGCAGTCTGCTGGCAT
Organism: Shewanella sp. W3-18-1; assembly: GCF_000015185.1. Lineage (NCBI taxonomy): Bacteria > Pseudomonadati > Pseudomonadota > Gammaproteobacteria > Alteromonadales > Shewanellaceae > Shewanella > Shewanella sp. W3-18-1. The sequence continues at coordinate 428,422 of NC_008750.1, forward strand.
TAAAGAGCAGGCAGCACCTAAGAAGTACTTAAAGATTAAACGCCCTGTGCGCGTTGAAGATGGTGATAAATGGGCTGAGTTAAAACCGTTTAAAGGTTTTAGAGTTAATTTTAAAATTGACTTTGCTCATCCAGAGATCGCTCGTAGTCAACAGCATGTGGTGATGGACTTCTCAACCTCTGCATTTGTAAAAGAAATCAGTCGAGCCCGTACTTTTGGTTTTATGCGCGATATTGAGTATCTGCGTGCGAACAACCTTGCTTTAGGTGGCAGCATGGAAAATGCGGTTGTGCTTGATGAATACCGCGTCCTCAACCCCGATGGCCTGCGTTATGAGGATGAGTTTGTTAAGCACAAGATTTTAGATGCATTTGGTGATCTCTATGTCGCAGGACACGCGATTTTAGGTGAGTTCACGGCCTATAAAACGGGTCATGCGTTAAATAACCAATTAGTACGAGCATTGCTGGCACAACAAGATGCATGGGAATTGGTTAGCTTTGAAAAAGAAGCTGATGTTCCCGTCAGCTTTAGTGTACCTAGTGGCGCAGTATTTGCCTAAAAAGGGTTGATTTATTTATTACGGCTGGCCAATGAGGCCAGCCGTTTTAGTTTTTCACCCAGCGTTCCACTAATATTTTCCGCAAGTGCAGCAATATGTTCAGCGGCCGCAGGGCTCAGTTCTTTGTGCGCTTGTTTAGGCTTTGCATCATACATTGCTAATCTCGGGTTGACTTTAACCTCAATTGCGGTAAGGATTGTGAGCGTTTCTGCTTGAAGCTGTGCTAATAGCTTCGGCTTTTGGAAATTAATTCGTGCAGCCCAAGCCGCCGAAGTAGTTTCAATCACAAGAACACCTTGGCGGAAATTAGCGACTTTCAGCTGCTCCGCAACAGGACCTGCGACAATTTGCTTCACGTGCTGATCCAGGTATAAAAGTAGTTCCGCTTTCTCAGCGATGTCAGGTAATTTACCTGATTGATGTAGTAATTGGCTGAGATCTTGAGGGGGCTTTTTCATATGATAATAAGATGGCTGAATTAGGCTATGAGTGTAACAGTATTTATTCAAGGTCGGAATGGCGTCACACGCTGGCAACCCAGTAAACGTTGGTTGCTACTTCCTATATTATTGTTGGCAACGGGGACGGGTATTTATCAGCACAACTCTGCTCGATTTGAAAATCAGCAAGCCAGTGTGGATAATGATCGTCTCGTACGCGAACAACAAAAGAAACAAGTCTTAGAGCTAAAAAGTGCCACCGAGTCTCAACTAGCCATGCTAGCGACTCATGTTGCACGTATGCAAGCCAAAATCACCCGTCTCGAAGCTTTAGGCCAACAGGTTGCCCAACAGAATAAACTGGCTGAGGATTTTGATTTTTCCTCAGAAGTTGGGGTGGGCGGATTAAGCGAGTTAGGCACCAATATCGAGCTTGGTCAGCTTATCGATGATATGGATAAGTTGGCTTCACGAATTGACAACAATAATGTTCAACTTTCACTACTTGAAACTGTGTCATCTAACCACCATATAGATGATGAGCGTTATATATCAGGTATCCCACTCGATAAAGGTTGGTTATCGTCGCCTTATGGATTGCGTAATGATCCTTTTAATGGTCGCAGATCTGTGCACAAAGGAATTGATTTTACGGGTCGAGAAGGTGCTAAAGTCGTGGCGACTGCTGCTGGTGTGGTGACTTGGGCTGGGAATATGTTTGGTTATGGCGAATTAGTTGAAATTGATCATGGTAATGGTTTTCGAACTCGTTATGGCCATAATAAAGCTTTGTCAGTGACTGTAGGTGATGTAGTCGCAAAGGGCGATACTATCGCCAGTATGGGAAGCACTGGGCGCTCTACTGGTGCTCATGTGCATTATGAAGTGTTGCGTGGCGGACAACAGATAGATCCACAAAAGTTTGTCTACCGCAAAGCAAGTTAATTGAAACATTGGCTTCTAGTTTCCATCATGGACTTGGCCTACAGAGAATAAGTGATTCAGATGTTTGGTAAATTACTGACAAAAGTATTTGGTAGCCGTAATGATCGTACCCTTAAAGGGTTGCAAAAGGTCGTTATTAAAATTAATGCACTCGAAGCTGATTATGAAAAGTTAACCGATGAAGAGCTAAAAGCAAAAACGGCTGAGTTCCGTGAGCGATTAGCTGCAGGTGAAACTCTCGATGACATCATGGCAGAAGCGTTTGCTACAGTTCGTGAGGCATCCAAGCGTGTGTTTGAAATGCGTCACTTCGATGTGCAATTACTTGGTGGTATGGTGCTTGATAGCAACCGTATTGCTGAAATGCGTACGGGTGAAGGTAAAACCCTAACGGCAACCTTACCAGCTTATCTCAATGCGCTGACTGGCAAAGGTGTTCACGTGATCACTGTGAACGACTACTTAGCACGTCGTGATGCTGAGAATAACCGCCCATTATTTGAGTTTCTTGGTTTAACCGTTGGGATTAACGTCGCAGGTATTGGTCAGCAAGAAAAGAAAGCTGCTTATAATGCCGATATTACCTACGGTACTAACAATGAATTTGGTTTCGATTATCTGCGCGATAATATGGCATTTTCGCCACAGGATCGCGTACAACGCCCATTGCACTACGCCCTTATCGATGAAGTTGACTCAATTTTAATCGACGAAGCGCGTACGCCATTAATTATCTCTGGCGCCGCTGAAGATAGCTCTGAGTTATACACTAAGATTAATACCCTTATCCCAAATCTTATTCGTCAGGATAAAGAAGATTCCGAAGAGTATGTGGGAGAGGGCGATTACAGTATTGATGAAAAAGCCAAACAAGTGCATTTCACTGAGCGCGGTCAAGAGAAAGTAGAAAACTTGCTGATCGAGCGCGGTATGTTAGCAGAAGGTGACTCTCTCTATTCTGCTGCCAATATCTCTCTACTGCACCATGTTAATGCAGCACTACGGGCACATACACTATTTGAGCGTGATGTTGACTATATCGTTCAAGATGGCGAAGTAATTATCGTTGATGAACATACTGGCCGTACTATGCCAGGTCGTCGTTGGTCTGAAGGTTTACATCAAGCCGTAGAAGCCAAAGAAGGCGTGCATATTCAGAACGAAAACCAGACGTTAGCTTCAATCACTTTCCAGAACTACTTCCGTCAATACGAGAAGCTGGCAGGTATGACAGGTACAGCCGATACTGAAGCGTTCGAATTCCAGCACATTTATGGATTAGATACAGTCGTTGTACCAACCAACCGTCCAATGGTCCGTAAAGATATGGCCGACTTGGTTTACTTAACCGCCAATGAAAAGTATCAAGCCATTATTAAAGATATTAAAGATTGCCGCGAACGTGGTCAGCCAGTATTGGTGGGTACAGTATCAATCGAACAGTCTGAGCTATTAGCACGCTTAATGGTGCAGGAAAAGATCCCGCACCAAGTGCTTAACGCCAAGTTCCATGAAAAAGAAGCGGAAATTGTCGCGCAAGCAGGTCGTACTGGCGCCGTGACTATTGCTACTAACATGGCGGGTCGTGGTACTGACATCGTGCTCGGTGGCAACTGGAATATGGAAATAGATGCCCTCGATAATCCAACTCCAGAGCAAAAAGCCAAGATCAAAGCCGATTGGCAAGTGCGACATGATGCTGTCGTCGCTGCGGGCGGTTTGCATATTTTAGGTACTGAGCGTCACGAATCTCGCCGCATTGACAACCAATTACGTGGACGTGCGGGTCGTCAAGGTGACGCAGGTTCTTCACGTTTTTATTTATCTATGGAAGATAGCTTAATGCGTATCTTCGCCTCTGATCGTGTCTCTGGCATGATGAAAAAGCTGGGCATGGAAGAAGGCGAAGCCATCGAGCATCCATGGGTATCACGCGCAATCGAAAACGCACAACGTAAAGTTGAAGCGCGTAACTTCGATATCCGCAAGCAATTACTTGAGTTTGACGATGTAGCAAACGATCAACGTCAAGTGGTTTACGCTCAGCGTAACGAGTTAATGGATGCTGAAAGTATTGAAGATACTATTAAAAACATCCAAGACGATGTGATTGGCGCAGTTATAGATCAGTATATTCCACCGCAATCAGTAGAAGAGTTATGGGATGTTCCAGGTTTAGAGCAGCGCCTAAACCAAGAATTTATGCTTAAACTGCCAATTCAAGAATGGTTAGATAAAGAAGACGACTTACATGAAGAAAGTCTGCGTGAGCGTATTATCACCTCTTGGTCTGATGCTTATAAGGCGAAAGAAGAAATGGTCGGTGCCTCAGTACTGCGCCAATTCGAAAAAGCAGTGATGCTACAAACCCTCGATGGCTTGTGGAAAGAGCATTTAGCAGCAATGGATCATTTACGTCAAGGTATCCACTTACGTGGTTACGCGCAGAAGAATCCAAAGCAAGAGTATAAGCGTGAGTCATTCGAGCTGTTCCAACAATTGCTGAATACGCTGAAACATGACGTGATTAGCGTGTTGTCTAAAGTTCAAGTGCAAGCTCAGTCAGATGTTGAAGAAATGGAAGCGCGTCGTCGTGAAGAAGATGCTAAGATCCAACGCGACTATCAACATGCAGCCGCAGAAGCGTTAGTCGGTGGTGGTGATGAAGATGACGAATCTATCGCTGCACATACACCGATGATCCGTGACGGTGATAAAGTGGGTCGTAACGATCCTTGTCCATGCGGTTCAGGACGTAAGTATAAGCAATGCCATGGTAAGTTAAGCTAATCTGCTGCACGACTTACTGACATTACTTCTATCGAATAGATTGATTAGAACACTAAAGGCAACTTATCGAAGTTGCCTTTTTATTTTCCTTTAATAAACCTTACGTTTAATCTGATTGCATCTGGATTGTATTTTCTTACTCTTCTTTTATAGCGAATCGTTGTTATTCCCCATTGAACATAGTTTCACTCTTATCAATAGCCATTAAAGTAAACCTGTCGTGGTCGTAAATTTAACCGTTAAAAACCATTTTGTGGATAAGTCTGAGGATAAAGTGGGGGTATAGTGTGACTAACTGAAAGTATTAAAAAAAGATCTAATTTTCTCAAAAAAGCCCTTGCGGACTTGGTTAATCTCCCTATAATGCGCATCCACTGACAGGGCAGACAGCGAAACGCAAGTTAAGCAAAGAAAGAAAGCCAAGCAGTTCATCGGTTAGCAAGCTAAACGATGAGTGTTGAGAAAGTTGAAAAAACTACTTGACGCACTAACGGGAATGCGTAGAATACGCAGCCCTGACCCGCTGAAAACACTGAAGTGTGTAAGCGAATGGTCAACGCTCTTTAACAATATATCAAGCAAATCTGTGTGGACACTCACAGGTGTTGAGTTAATCGAAACTGCTTAGCCTTCGGGTTGGCAGTCAAAGAATTAATCAATGTAACAATGAGTGTTCATAGCAATATGTACATAATTTTGATTTCGCTTTTTAAAAGCGGAAACAAATGACAGAATTCATTGAGCCGTTTGACGTAAGTCAAACAACAAAACTTTAATTGAAGAGTTTGATCATGGCTCAGATTGAACGCTGGCGGCAGGCCTAACACATGCAAGTCGAGCGGCAGCACAAGGGAGTTTACTCCTGAGGTGGCGAGCGGCGGACGGGTGAGTAATGCCTAGGGATCTGCCCAGTCGAGGGGGATAACAGTTGGAAACGACTGCTAATACCGCATACGCCCTACGGGGGAAAGGAGGGGACCTTCGGGCCTTCCGCGATTGGATGAACCTAGGTGGGATTAGCTAGTTGGTGAGGTAATGGCTCACCAAGGCGACGATCCCTAGCTGTTCTGAGAGGATGATCAGCCACACTGGGACTGAGACACGGCCCAGACTCCTACGGGAGGCAGCAGTGGGGAATATTGCACAATGGGGGAAACCCTGATGCAGCCATGCCGCGTGTGTGAAGAAGGCCTTCGGGTTGTAAAGCACTTTCAGTAGGGAGGAAAGGGTAAGGTTTAATACGCCTTATCTGTGACGTTACCTACAGAAGAAGGACCGGCTAACTCCGTGCCAGCAGCCGCGGTAATACGGAGGGTCCGAGCGTTAATCGGAATTACTGGGCGTAAAGCGTGCGCAGGCGGTTTGTTAAGCGAGATGTGAAAGCCCTGGGCTCAACCTAGGAATAGCATTTCGAACTGGCGAACTAGAGTCTTGTAGAGGGGGGTAGAATTCCAGGTGTAGCGGTGAAATGCGTAGAGATCTGGAGGAATACCGGTGGCGAAGGCGGCCCCCTGGACAAAGACTGACGCTCATGCACGAAAGCGTGGGGAGCAAACAGGATTAGATACCCTGGTAGTCCACGCCGTAAACGATGTCTACTCGGAGTTTGGTGTCTTGAACACTGGGCTCTCAAGCTAACGCATTAAGTAGACCGCCTGGGGAGTACGGCCGCAAGGTTAAAACTCAAATGAATTGACGGGGGCCCGCACAAGCGGTGGAGCATGTGGTTTAATTCGATGCAACGCGAAGAACCTTACCTACTCTTGACATCCACAGAACTTTCCAGAGATGGATTGGTGCCTTCGGGAACTGTGAGACAGGTGCTGCATGGCTGTCGTCAGCTCGTGTTGTGAAATGTTGGGTTAAGTCCCGCAACGAGCGCAACCCCTATCCTTATTTGCCAGCACGTAATGGTGGGAACTCTAGGGAGACTGCCGGTGATAAACCGGAGGAAGGTGGGGACGACGTCAAGTCATCATGGCCCTTACGAGTAGGGCTACACACGTGCTACAATGGCGAGTACAGAGGGTTGCAAAGCCGCGAGGTGGAGCTAATCTCACAAAGCTCGTCGTAGTCCGGATTGGAGTCTGCAACTCGACTCCATGAAGTCGGAATCGCTAGTAATCGTGGATCAGAATGCCACGGTGAATACGTTCCCGGGCCTTGTACACACCGCCCGTCACACCATGGGAGTGGGCTGCAAAAGAAGTGGGTAGCTTAACCTTCGGGGGGGCGCTCACCACTTTGTGGTTCATGACTGGGGTGAAGTCGTAACAAGGTAGCCCTAGGGGAACCTGGGGCTGGATCACCTCCTTACCTATACGACTAACTCGATGCTTGGTCGAAAAATGCTCCTGCATTTTCGACATTCGGTACATCCGTGTACCTTTTGAGTGTTCACACAGATTTGCTTGATAGAAGAAAGAGTAAAAGATGGACCTAGTTAAATAGGTTTATCAAAGATGGGTCTGTAGCTCAGCTGGTTAGCACCCCAATTCCCTCATAAAGAGTAGGGTGAGGTCAGTGGTTCTGGATGGTTGTAGATTTATCAATAAGATGGGTCTGTAGCTCAGCTGGTTAGAGCGCACCCCTGATAAGGGTGAGGTCGGTGGTTCAAGTCCACTCTGACCCACCAATCCTTCCTTCTCAGCGTTGGAAAGTGACTCGTTTAGTGAACTAAACGTCGCCACTGTCCGCCTTGATAAGAAATGATTGGCAAACCAATCCTTTAAGAGGTTTGGAACATCTTATTTACTCGCACTGCATGTAAATGGGGCTATAGCTCAGCTGGGAGAGCGCCTGCCTTGCACGCAGGAGGTCTGCGGTTCGATCCCGCATAGCTCCACCATTTATTGCATTATGGTTAGAGATGCCAAAGATAAACTGAAAAATTATCTTTGGCTTTTTTAAGCCCGCTCTTTAACAATTTGGAAAGCTGATAGTAATTAATGGCATGAGTCTGTCATGTGATTAATTACAAAAAGTTTAATGCGAAAGCATTGAACATTGAGTTCTCAAACACTTTATTAAGTGTCTTGAATATTCAAGTCTAAGGCGCGTCCACTTCTTTGGTCAGAAGTGAGACAAGTAAAACCAGCTGGTCGCAATACAATTCGAGATGTGTTTTTTCTTATTTCGATAAGATAAGCGCAGCCAATCGCTTGTTAGGCAAGGCCGTAAGTTGAATGACGAATGAGTGTAGCAGCACTACATGATTGAGGAATGAGACTTGCAACGCCGCATAACAAGAGGAGTGGCAAGCGAAAAAGAAACCTATCTGGGTTGTATGGTTAAGCGACTAAGCGTATACGGTGGATGCCTTGGCAGTCAGAGGCGATGAAGGACGTAGTAACTTGCGAAAAGCGTTGGCGAGCTAGTAACAAGCATTTGAGCTAACGATGTCCGAATGGGGGAACCCGGCCGCATAAGCGGTCATCATGTAGTGAATACATAGCTACATGAGGCGAACGAGGGGAACTGAAACATCTAAGTACCCTTAGGAAAAGAAATCAACCGAGATTCCCCTAGTAGCGGCGAGCGAACGGGGATTAGCCCTTAAGTCTATGGGGTGTTAGTGGAATGGTCTGGAAAGTCCAGCGGCACAGGGTGATAGCCCCGTACACGAAAACTAACCGTAGATGAAAACGAGTAAGGCGGGACACGTGACATCCTGTTTGAATATGGGGGGACCATCCTCCAAGGCTAAATACTCCTGACTGACCGATAGTGAACCAGTACCGTGAGGGAAAGGCGAAAAGAACCCCTGTGAGGGGAGTGAAATAGAACCTGAAACCGTATACGTACAAGCAGTGGGAGCGGTACTTGAGACCGTGACTGCGTACCTTTTGTATAATGGGTCAGCGACTTACATTTTGTAGCGAGGTTAAGCGAATAGCGGAGCCGTAGGGAAACCGAGTGTTAACTGCGCGTTTAGTTGCAAGGTGTAGACCCGAAACCCGGTGATCTAGCCATGGGCAGGTTGAAGGTTGAGTAACATCAACTGGAGGACCGAACCGACTAATGTTGAAAAATTAGCGGATGACTTGTGGCTGGGGGTGAAAGGCCAATCAAACCGGGAGATATCTGGTTCTCCTCGAAAGCTATTTAGGTAGCGCCTCGAGCGAATACCATTGGGGGTAGAGCACTGTTAAGGCTAGGGGGTCATCCCGACTTACCAACCCTTTGCAAACTCCGAATACCAATGAGTACTACTCGGGAGACAGACGGCGGGTGCTAACGTCCGTCGTCAAAAGGGAAACAACCCAGACCGTCAGCTAAGGTCCCAAAGTGTATGTTAAGTGGGAAACGATGTGGGAAGGCTTAGACAGCTAGGATGTTGGCTTAGAAGCAGCCATCATTTAAAGAAAGCGTAATAGCTCACTAGTCGAGTCGGCCTGCGCGGAAGATGTAACGGGGCTAAACATACCACCGAAGCTACGGGTGCAGCCCATTAGGGTTGCGCGGTAGAGGAGCGTTCTGTAAGCCGTTGAAGGTGAAGGGGTAACCCACGCTGGAGGTATCAGAAGTGCGAATGCTGACATGAGTAACGATAAAGGGGGTGAAAAACCCCCTCGCCGAAAGACCAAGGGTTCCTGTCCAACGTTAATCGGGGCAGGGTGAGTCGACCCCTAAGGTGAGGCCGAAAGGCGTAATCGATGGGAAACAGATTAATATTTCTGTACTTCCGCTAACTGCGATGGAGAGACGGAGAAGGCTAGGCTAGCGCGGCGTTGGTAGTCCGCGTTTAAGGTGGTAGGTGGGTGACTTAGGCAAATCCGGGTTGCTATACACTGAGAGCTGATGACGAGGTCCTACGGGACTGAAGTAGTTGATGCCATGCTTCCAGGAAAATCTTCTAAGCTTCAGGTTAGCGGGAATCGTACCCCAAACCGACACAGGTGGTCGGGTAGAGAATACCAAGGCGCTTGAGAGAACTCGGCTGAAGGAACTAGGCAAAATGGTACCGTAACTTCGGGAGAAGGTACGCTCCTGTTGGTGATGAGACTTGCTCTCTAAGCTGACGGGAGTCGCAGATACCAGGTGGCTGCAACTGTTTATCAAAAACACAGCACTGTGCAAACTCGCAAGAGGAAGTATACGGTGTGACGCCTGCCCGGTGCCGGAAGGTTAATTGATTGGGTTATCGCAAGAGAAGCTCATGATCGAAGCCCCGGTAAACGGCGGCCGTAACTATAACGGTCCTAAGGTAGCGAAATTCCTTGTCGGGTAAGTTCCGACCTGCACGAATGGCGTAATGATGGCCACGCTGTCTCCAGCCGAGACTCAGTGAAGTTGAAATTGCGGTGAAGATGCCGTATACCCGCGGCTAGACGGAAAGACCCCGTGAACCTTTACTATAGCTTGGCACTGAACATTGAACCTACATGTGTAGGATAGGTGGGAGACTATGAAGTTGGGACGCTAGTCCTGATGGAGTCGTCCTTGAAATACCACCCTTGTAGTTTTGATGTTCTAACCTAGACCCCTAATCGGGGTTAGGGACAGTGCCTGGTGGGTAGTTTGACTGGGGCGGTCTCCTCCCAAAGAGTAACGGAGGAGCACGAAGGTTGGCTAAGTACGGTCGGACATCGTACGGTTAGTGCAATGGCATAAGCCAGCTTAACTGCGAGACATACACGTCGAGCAGGTACGAAAGTAGGTCATAGTGATCCGGTGGTTCTGAATGGAAGGGCCATCGCTCAACGGATAAAAGGTACTCCGGGGATAACAGGCTGATACCGCCCAAGAGTTCATATCGACGGCGGTGTTTGGCACCTCGATGTCGGCTCATCACATCCTGGGGCTGAAGTCGGTCCCAAGGGTATGGCTGTTCGCCATTTAAAGTGGTACGCGAGCTGGGTTCAGAACGTCGTGAGACAGTTCGGTCCCTATCTGCCGTGGGCGTTGGATGATTGAGGGGAGTTGCTCCTAGTACGAGAGGACCGGAGTGAACGAACCGCTGGTGTTCGGGTTGTCATGCCAATGGCATTGCCCGGTAGCTACGTTCGGAATCGATAACCGCTGAAAGCATCTAAGCGGGAAGCGAGCCCCAAGATGAGTCATCCCTTGGACTATAAGTCCACTAAAGAGCCGTTCGAGACTAGGACGTTGATAGGCATGGTGTGTAAGCGTTGTGAGGCGTTGAGCTAACATGTACTAATGACTCGAGAGGCTTAACCATACAACCCAGATGGGTTTTACAAAGAAGCCTTAGACAGAATATAAACACTTAATGAAGTGTGGTCATAAAATGCTCCTGCATTTATGACACACAGTACATCCGTGTACTTGAACTCAAAAAACAATCAGTTTTCCGAATTATTAAATAAGATAAGAGCAGGTTTTAGTACCTAGAACCTAGAATCTAGCAGCACGCAGTGCGCTCTCGAGTCTTGTTTAAAATCGAATATGCTTGGTGACAATAGCATTGTGGAACCACCTGATCCCATCCCGAACTCAGAAGTGAAACGCAATCGCGCCGATGGTAGTGTGGGGTCTCCCCATGTGAGAGTAGGTCATCGCCAAGCGCCTAATTATCTTGTAAAGATGTAACCAAGCCAGCTGAATAAGCTGGCTTTTTTGCGTCTGTGATTTGTTAGATTACGTCTAGTTTGCTCTCAATTCGCGAGTTATCTGTAAGCGTCCAGCGATCTACGCTTCTAGATTGGTATAACACTAATTTCTCAATAGGTTACGGGCTATAGATTTGATTTTGTGCTCTCTTTTAAATTGGCCCAATAACTTGCCAGAATAGCGCCTGACAGGTTATGCCATATAGAAAAAATAGCGCTGGGGATGGCTGAGATTGGGCTAAAGAATTTGATACATAAAGCAGTGGCGAGACCGGAGTTTTGTAGGCCAACTTCGATGGAGATAGTTTTACAAACAGTGTGGTTAAAGCCTAATAAACGGCAACAGAAATAGCCTAAGGCGAGACCAAGGCCATTATGTAAGAACACGGCCAGTAGAATAAACGGGCCAACTTTATCAAACTGATTGGCATTTAACGCTACGATAATGGTTATCGCCATCACAATTGCCAAGATAGAAATCAATGGCAATGCAGGAGCGACTTTAGCCACCAGCGATTTAAAAAAATGATTGATAATCACGCCAACGCTGACAGGGATTAGCACCATTTTCACTAAACTCAGCAGCATATCTGCGAAGGGTATATCGATCATTTCGCCAACCAACAGCTTAATAATCAGTGGTGTTAACACCACGCCCGCTAATGTTGACAATGCCGTCATGGTTATCGATAAAGCCACATCCCCTTTTGCTAAGTAACAGACCACATTAGAGGCGGTGCCACCTGCAACGCTACCTACTAACACCATGCCTATGGTGAGATCTCTGTCTAATCCTAATAAAAAACTTATCAGTAGTGCACTTAGTGGCATCACAGAGAATTGTAATATAAGCCCCGTGACTACGGCACGTTTCTGTTTGAATGCATTAGTAAAATCCTGCAGATTTAGGGTAAGCCCCATAGATAACATAATCATCATCAGCAGGGGAACTATGGAGGATCTAAGATCAGTAAACCAATGTGGCATCAGATATGCCACGAATGCCCCTAATAGTGCAAGTAGTGGGAAGAATCTGTTCATATTAGATAGCATAGTAAGCCTTTAAAAATAATAAGTTATTTTTATTGTGCTGGATAATGACAGTCCACTTACCGATAGACAAGGGCAAATCAGATACGGATATATGGTTGAATAAATTATTTTCAGTATTTCGACTGACGTCTGGTTTTAACTATTCAAAACTTCTACCAATTTTGTGAAAGCGGCTTTGCGATAAATGTATTTAAGATTACTAAAACATGATCTGCTTAACAAAAAAACCGTGATTTCCTTGTTAGGAAACCGTAACTTATAACCAGTTCACGTTTTATCTTTTTCATACAGGGTAGTCTAATTGCGCTAGGTGGTCGTGAATTACCTAAAGCTATTTCGGTGTTTACGGTTAGCACTCTCAGATAGGAATCGTTATGTCATCAGTTATTCAAACGCTCAACGGCGCTATCGCAACGCCTTATCAAGCGAATATTACCGTCCCTAACTGGATGCTCGGCTCGATGGAACGGGTCATGCAGTACTATGTCGATAAGAATCTTCGCTTAGATACCTTGTCGGCAGAGATGATGCCTGCACCTGTTGAGGGCAAAAAATACATGTTGTATGCTCATGTTCCATTTTGCCATACGCTTTGTTCCTACTGCACCTTCCACCGTTTTATGTTCAAGGAAGACAAGGCGCGTGCTTACTTCATCTCATTACGGAAAGAGATGGAAATGGTCAAATCCCTCGGCTATGACTTTGAATCTATGTACATTGGTGGCGGAACCACCACAGTATTAGAAGACGAATTAGCCCGCACTATAGAACACGCTAAAACCCTATTTCCTAGCATTAAAGAAGTCTCATGTGAGTCCGATCCGCAGCATTTAGACAGCCCAGGCTTTAAGCAACTCAAAGGCTTAGTGGATCGCATGTCTATCGGCGTGCAAAGCTTTAATGACGATATTTTAAAAATGACCGACCGACTTGATAAATTCGGTACAGGTCAGCAAACCTTCGACAAGATCATGGGCGCCAAAGAGTTGTTCCCTATTATCAATGTCGACCTGATTTTTGGTTTCCGCGGCCAAACTGATGAAGTGATCCAACACGATCTCGACATGGCATCGCGCTTAGATCCAAGACAAATTACCACCTATCCGCTGATGATCACTCATCAAACCCGTAAGAGCGTTAAAGGCAAATTAGCGGCGCCGCAAGCGGATATGGCAAACCAATATCGCCAGATCTTAAACAGCCTCAATGGTCAATATAATCAGTTATCTGCATGGGCATTTGGTAAAGCGAATGACGAAGGTTTTGATGAGTATGTGATCGACTACGATGAGTATTTAGGGGTCGGCTCAGGTTCATTTAGCTTTTTGAATGACACGCTTTATGTGAACACTTTCTCACTACGTAAGTACCAAGAGCGTATTGCAGCGGGTCAAATGGGTGTCGAGCAACAAAAGAACTACAGTAAAAAAGACGTGATGCAATATCGCTTTTTGCTGGGCATGTTCTCAGGCCGTTTATCGCGTAAATATTTCCGCGAAACCTTTGGCGTCAATTTAGATACCGCATTATTTAAAGAAATGACGTCAATGAAACTCATTGGTGCGATTAAAAATGACCCAACGGATCCCGATAATCTGATCGTAACCGATAACGGCAAGATGATGGGGCTATTGATGATGAAAGAGTTCTACGCAGGTATGGATAACGTACGCGCTCAATTGCGTAAACCACTCAAACCTTGCGATATGTAAGCACAGTTAACCACTAAAGGCCCTTTATGGGCCTTTTTGTTAGTGTGATTTCAGTTTATTCTTGCCACAACTCTCGCATGAGCCACTTACCCAGTAATAAAGGAGTATTCGTTATGGGTTTTAATGAACAAGAAAAACAAGCCTTATTAGCACTCAAAGGCGTTGGCCCGACGGTAATTAAACGCTTCGAAGAAATTGGTATCAGCTCGCTGCAACAACTTGCCCAACACGAAGTGGATGATATTGCTAACTTAGTCGCCAGTATGCTGCGAACCACTTGCTGGAAAAATAGCCCACAAGCGCGAAATGCGATAAGTGCGGCCATCGACCTCGCCCGCGCGCAATAATCGTTCCCCATTGATACTAAAACATCCAACTAGAGTTAAGAAGTTTATGTCAGCACACTTAGCCATACCCCTTTTTGCTATAGTTTTACTCGTCTACGGAGAAACAGCCTCTGCCAACGACAGCAGTTTTGGCGATGCTAATGGCTCTATTACCTTGAAATATCAGCCTAATATCAGTATGGATAAAGAGTCTCTCTTTATCAGCGAGACCGAAGTCAGGGTCGATTATATGTTTACCAACACCAGTTCGCAGGATCTTATCGTCCCCATCGCCTTCCCCATGCCACCGATGTTTTTTGGCTCCGCCGATCACAGCAGCATTGATAACTTCACCCTTAAAGTGAATGGCAAAACCCAGCCAACTCAGCACAGGCTTGTTGCCCAACTTGCCGATAAAACCGATATTTCAACCGAGTTGAAACAGCTTGGCTGGGGTGTAGATGAAGTCGCTTACTTTGCCGAATATGCCGAAGTCCCCAAGGGTAAATCCGCGCTCCCCAAGCAATGGTTGGATGAGAACCAACAAATCGCCTTTACCCTAAGTGATTACTTTGTGTGGGAACAAACTTTTCCCGCGGGTAAATCTGTCGCTATCAGCCATAGCTACACGCCAAGCCTCTCAACAGGTATCCCCGATACTGCCAGTAGTATTATTGATACTTACACTGAACTGGCCTGTTTAGATGAAAGTGCAAAGCAAGGCATTAGGAAGCGCAACCTTATCGTTAAACAAGACGGTGAAGATCAGGAGATTGGCGTGGAATGGAGCCACCTTAGCTATATTTTGGTCACGGCTAATAACTGGCAAGGGCCGATTAAGGACTTCAAACTCATCCTAAAAAAATCCCAGCCCACAGATCTCATTAGCTTGTGTTTTGATGGTGAGCTCAAAAAAACCGATCCACTCACCTTTGAATTCCAGCAAAAACAGTTCACGCCAAAGCAAGATCTTAGCATCCTGTTTATTCGTAAACCGAATTTTGAATAATCAAAAAAGAAGCCAGCATGTAGCTGGCTTCTTTATAACTCACTATTTTCAATTTAAAAACTATAGGTCATACCTAACCAATAACGGCGGCCATCTTCAATATAACCGTATTCTTCTTGGGTAATTTCCTTATCGAAGGCGTTATAGATACCCGCGCTAAATTTCAGGCTATCGTTCAACTGATAGTTAGCCCCCAAATCCAGCAGAGTGTAAGAAGGTGCGATTAAACTGCTCGATGAGGGGCCTGTCGTCGGTTGGCTCTCTTCGCCACGGTAGTTCACTCTCAGCCAAGTGCTTAAATTATCAATAGGTTCGTAGTGGAAAGATGCTTGGATCAAATGCTTAGGCAATTGATTCAATGGGCTACCTTTATAAACACCTGTCTTTTGCTCTGAGTCCGTATAGGTATAGTTACCTGTTAAGCTTAAGTTCGAGCGAATGCGATAGTCGATACTTAGTTCAATCCCTTGGGTCACTGCTTCGTCAATATTCACATAGGTTGTAGGATCGGAACCAAATTGATTTGGGCCAGCGGTACATTGAGTCGCAGGGCAGGCTACGCGGGTTATTTTGTCCTTAAACTCGTTATAGAATACACCTGCACTGGCGGTAATGCTTTCGGTCAGATCTGAATATAAACCAAGCTCATAGTTGACGGAGGTCTCTGGTTCAAGATCCGGATTACCGTACATATTGCCGCCACGGCTGACTTGTCCCCAGTCGGGTACTGTCTGGCGCAAACTCGGCGCCCTAAAGCCCGTTGACACACCGCCCTTTAAGGTGGTGCTGTCGGTTAATCCCCACACCCCATAAACGCGCGGACTGACATGATTACCAAAGTTTTCATCGTCATCCAAACGCAGACCCATGGTCAGAGCAAAGTTATCGACAATGCGCCATTCATCCTCAGAAAATACCGACCACTGTTTGCGACTAATATCGGTTAAGTCACTCACTTGGTTACCTGTTTCGTCAGTCAGATCTTGATGATTGAATGCTGCGCCAAAGGTCGCTGTATGGCTTTGGCCTAAGGTTGTGATTAGGCTAGATTGCGCATCCGTGTTAGTGATTTTCATCTTGCGGGATTTATTGTCATATTCCTCATGCTTTATATAAGTATCGGAAGTACCAAAGTCCCAACGACCAGTATGGGAAAGTGAGAAAGTGCTATTTTCATATTCAGTGGTAGAGGAGGCTGGGCAACCATTACGGCCACAGCTTGCACCTGGTGCTAAAGGTGCAACGGTTTTGCCTAAGCTACTGTCGAGTTCTTGGTTAGAGGTACCAACTTCGAACATGATATCGTGATTTTCATTGGGCGTGAGCGCAAATCTCGCGGTCAAGTTAGTCGCATCGCGGCCACGATAACCTCCGTAAATATTATCTTCTTCACGCTGAGTATATTGACCATAAAGTTGCATCCCTAGCAGATCTTTGATCAAGCCACCGTTAACAAAAAAGTTACCTTGATACACATTTCCCGAGTCTGATTTTTCCTGCAGAGTTGTGTCGAGTCGCAGTTCACCTTGCCACTCGTTCGGCACTTTGCGAGTGATAATGTTAATTACCCCACCAATGGCATCCGAACCATAAAGTGACGACATAGGCCCACGAACGATCTCAATTCTATCAATAGCAGCCAATGGTGGTGTCCAAGCGCCTTCAACACCAGGACCATCGCTGTTAGTCCGTGTCTCGCGCGAGGATTGACGTTTACCATCCACTAAAATTAACGTGTATTGACTACCCATGCCACGCAGACTGATATCCTGACGATCCGCACCGCCCGTAATTACCACGCCAGGCACTTCTAACATGGCATCGGTTAAGTCGCGGTAGAAGCGGTTATCCAGATCCTCACGGGTGATCACGCTGATAGAAGCTGGCGCATCGCGAATTTGCTGTTCAAATCCCGAGGCGGTCACCACGATTCTTTCCATCATCTTTTCTTTATCAGGCGCGGTATCCGCAAGGGCATTTGTCACAGGTATTGTGGGTAACAAACATAAAACACTAATTACTTGGGCGAGATACTTCTTACGACTCAACAACATAACCAACAAGTCTCCATAGAGAACATTTTGCAAATGAGAACAATTTTCAATACGGAAATGTATTCCTATGTTACAATTGACTCAAGTTAGAATTTGGGTAATCACTTTTAAGAGTTACTTAAGAATGAATAAAAACATGATCAAGGGGATGATCGTTTTTGCGACTATTGCGGAAAAGGGATCGATGAGTGCCGCTGCGCAGCAATTAAATCTCAGCTCGTCTGCGGTAAGTCAGCAAGTGACCAAGCTCGAAATGGATATGGGGATAAGTCTATTTCACCGAAATACCCGCAACCTCACGCTCACCGAGGCAGGCAGTTTGTTCTATGAGAATTGCCGCAAAGTGATCAGTATCGTTGATAGCACAGAGCAAAAACTTAATAACTTAAAAGGTATTCCTTCTGGAGAATTGAAGATTGCGGCGCCTGTAGGATTTGGTGGTGGTTTATTAAGTGAACCTTTTCAGTATTTACTTGCAACTCATCCACAAATAAGTTTGAACCTCGTTATGCAGGATGGGCCCATAGATATAGTCAACGACGGTATCGATCTGGCGATTTGCATTGGTCCACTCTCAGACTCAAACTTAATTGCCCGTCACTTAGCCGATTGGCGTATGTTGCTCTGTACCTCACCTGATTACTTGCCTATGCATCATAATATCAAGCATCCATCTGAATTAGCGGCATTTAATCGAATCAATCACAATTACACTAAAGGCGAACTTTTAACCCATCATCCTAGTCTTGAGTGTTTTGAGCTCACGGGGCAGCGGATCAGCGTTAACAATATGCAGACCTTAATCCAGCTTACGCTTGATGGGTTAGGATATGCCGCCTTACCAGAACCTGAAGTGCTTGATTATCTTGATAAAGGTGTATTAGTCCCCTTGTTACCCGAATGGTCATTCAATACTTACAGTGTTTACAGTGTGACATCTGCACGGGATAGGCAGCCTGCTAAAGTCAAAGAAGCCTTAAACGCGCTCAGCCAATATTTTAGTCAAACTGATTTTAACCATGCCGATCAATTGAAAGGTGGGAGTTATCAAACAGAGCATATTAAAAGTGGTAAAGAGCACAGGTTAGGCACTTAGCCTACTCGTTATGATGAGAGTGTAAGTTTTGTCACTATGTTGCCAGCGAAGGTGTAGAGTTTGCACATTCATTTCTTACTCAAGCTGGGGTATTCTGCTGATATGAATCAATAAAAAGATGTACCCAATAGATGAAAGATGTGGCCTTAGTATTAGAAGGTGGCGGCCTCAGAGCCATTTATACCGCAGGTGTATTAGACGCGTTTCTACAGCAGTCACTCAACTTTAGTTATGTGATTGGTGTGTCGGCGGGAGCGATTTATCCTGCATCCTATGTGTCACGTCAGTTTGGCCGTAATCTCCAAATCCAGCAGCAATATCTTAATGACAAACGCTATATGGGCGTTCGTCATTGGCTGGCGACAGGCAACTATGTCAACACTGACTTTACCTACCGTCGTATGGCTTATGAGTTGCTGCCATTTGATTTTGAGACATTTTTAAAGAGTGACACTGAATTTAAAGTAGGGGCTTTTAACTGCAACACAGGCAAAACGGATTACTTTAGCAGAGTAGATTTTAGCTGCCATGATAAATTATTGGATGTACTTATTGCCTCCTCTAGCCTGCCTTTTATGTCTAAACCCTGCGTAATCAACCACAATCCTTACCTTGATGGTGGGATTGCTGAACCTATACCTGTGCTGCAGGCTCAAAAAGACGGTTATTCTCGCCAAGTAGTGATCTTGACTCAAGATCAGCACTACCAAAAATCACCCATGAAAATGAATTGGTTAGCGCGCAAAACCTATAAACGCTATCCCGCAGTTGCCCATGCATTAAGCGAGCGCCATCGAGTTTACAACCGCGCGTTACTCGATATCGACCAAGCCGTTATCGCAGGTAAAGCCTTTGTGATCCGTCCCGACAAGCCACTTAATTTATCAAGACTTGATCGTAATATTGATAAAGTGACCGCTGTTTATCAGCAAGGGCTTACCGATGGGAATGCTATTCTGCCCACCTTGCTTACTTGGCTAGTGAAGCCTGAAGGTGGCTAAGTTTGAGGCGAGTGTGATTGATGCACTCGATTGATAATCAACTCTCGCAGCCATTTATGGCTTAAGTCGTGTTCGAAGTGTTTGTGCCACATCAATAAATACGCACCGGGGATCAGCTTGATGGGTGATGGTAAAGACTGAAGCTCAAAAGACTTCATCACAGCCAAGGCATACCGCGAAGGTGCACAGAGGATCAAATCGCTCTGTTCACACAGGGTGAGAGCACTCTGAAAGTCGGTCATATTCACGGCAATATCCCGTTTACGGCCCTCGAGTTGCAACACATCATCCAGCAACCAATGCTCTAAACCACCAAAAGCCACTTGCAGATGACGATAACTCAAGAAGGTATCTAAATTCCACTCTTGCGTTAACGCCGGATGATCACGGCGCATCAAACACACTGGATAATCCTGCACTAACTCAGCATGACATAAGTCATCGGGAATATTATTCACATGCATGGGCGAGCGCTCGTCCCACTCGCGACAACCTATGGCTAAGTCGATGTCGCAGCGCAGTAATTTGTCCATAGTATCGAGTCGCCATGTTTGACAATTGAGACTCACACCGGGCGCTTGGGTAAGCAACGTGGGCATAAAATGGGGAAAGGTCAGCGAATAGGTGGTTTCAACCAAATGCATTCTAAATTGACGTTGGCTCAAGACCGGTTCAAAGGTGTTGGGGCGAGTAAATTGCGCCAGCTGCTGTAAGCATTGGCGCAACTCAGGCGCGAGTGACAAGGCCTTGGGCGTCGGTTTTAGGCCATAGGCGGTACGCTCAAATAAAGGATCGTCAAACACTTCTCTCAAACGTGTGAGCTGTTTACTCACCGCCGACTGGCTCAAATGCAACCGCGCCGCAGCGGCGGTCACGCTTTGTTCCTCAAGTAGGATTTCGAGTACGGGCAGTAAATTCAGATCCAAACGTTTTAGCATTTATGCCTCATTCGTACCAAAATAATGACTAGGGTTGCACTTTTTTAAATGGATTTAACCTTAAATTCTGCGGCAACTTCATCAATAACAGTGACAATAAAATCACCGCTATTCCCATCCATTGGCGCATATCTAAAGTTTCACCCACAATTAATACGCCTAATGATACGGCAACTACTGGATTGACTAAAGCGACCATTCCCATGATTTCTGGACCTAAGTTTCGCATCGACCACAGCCAAGCCCAATAGGCAACGGCGGTGTTAGCAATCACTAACCATATCAGCGACGGCACCAAAGTCATACTCGGTAGCTGCGGTGGCCCTGCCATAAACCAAGCCAGTGGGATCAGCATCAAGCCGCCCAATAATAGCTGCCACGCGGTCAGTACTAAAAAGTCACCCACATCCCACTTTTGCATCCAGCGAGAAGAAAAAGCGATTAAAGTGGTGGCACTCAGCATGCAAAGTACACCGATAGGATCGAGATCCGCCGACGGGTTAAGCAGTAAAATGACCCCACCTAATCCCATCAAACCTAAGAGTAACCACTTTATTCCTGGCCTTTTTTTATCAATAAGCCAAGCCAGCATTAAGAAGATGAGTGGCAGCGTCGCCCCTAAGGTTCCCGCCACTGCGCCCGGCAAACGATAAGCTCCGATAAATAGCAAAGCGAAGAAAGCGCCGATATTACAAAAAGCGAGCAAACCAAGCTTTGACCACACCAGCGTTGGCAAACGAGGACGCAGCATTAACATTAATATCCCCGCTGGCAAGGCGCGCCACACGGCCACCCAGTAGGGCGACATATCATGTAGGCTAAATTTGCCCAACGCGCCGAAAATGTAAAGTTAGCTTTATAACTAAGCTCTTGAGCTAAATTAAGCCACTGTTTTTTTTGTTTTTAATGTGGAATTTATCTGGTTACGCTCATTAACACTGAATTTAAGTCGTTACAGCTTACCGGATCATAGTTAATCTGATTTTGGTCCTTTGACTTTCAACGACCTGAACGGTATCCTTACCTAACTCTATATTGTGTTTCTGTATATAGCTAAAAATCAAAATTTTACTCATTTTACCTGTTGTAAGGATAATTTCTGTAATGAGCTTTAAGCCGCATTAGTTTAACCCCCTTCATTTTGGATCGCTCAGATCCGTTCGTAGTATCTACCCTTCGGTAGCTTTTGTTGTACCTCCATAAATCTAATATTGATTCGTCACGTTGACGAAAAAGCTCTTGTCTTTGCACATCTGTGTATATGGCTAGCGTTAGCTTTTGTTATTGATTTAATTTTAATCAGAGTGAGTAACATGATTCAAACCATGAAAAAAGAGTGGTTCTCCAATATACGCGGAGATCTGTTAGCCGGTATTGTGGTAGCGCTGGCGTTAATCCCTGAGGCAATTGCCTTTTCTATTATTGCAGGTGTCGATCCTAAGGTCGGCCTATATGCTTCATTCTGTATCGCTGTGGTTATTGCCTTTACTGGTGGCCGTCCTGGCATGATCTCTGCCGCAACAGGCGCGATGGCACTGTTAATGGTGACCTTAGTAAAGGAACATGGCCTTGAGTATTTACTCGCGGCGACCTTATTAACCGGTGTGCTGCAAATTGCTGCGGGTTACTTAAAACTCGGTAGCTTGATGCGTTTCGTCTCCCGCTCTGTGGTGACGGGTTTTGTGAATGCACTGGCGATTCTGATCTTTATGGCCCAGTTGCCCGAACTGACCAATGTGACTTGGCACGTATATGCGATGACGGTAGCTGGCCTCGGTATCATTTACCTATTCCCACTCATCCCTGTGATTGGTAAATCCGTACCTTCGCCTCTCGTGTGTATTGTCGGATTAACGCTTTTTGCGGTTTATATGGGGTTAGATATTCGTACTGTCGGCGACATGGGACAACTGCCTGATACTTTACCTATTTTCCTCTGGCCTGAAGTGCCCTTGACCCTTGAAACTCTGATGATCATCTTCCCTTACTCGGCCGGCCTTGCCGTGGTGGGCTTGCTGGAATCTATGATGACCGCCACCATAGTTGATGACTTAACCGATACCCAAAGCGATAAGAATCGCGAGTGTAAGGGCCAAGGTATTGCCAATATCGGCGCGGGTTTAATGGGCGGTATGGCTGGTTGCGCTATGATTGGTCAGTCGATCATCAACGTTAAATCGGGTGGTCGCGGACGTTTATCATCCTTCGCTGCAGGCGTTTTTTTACTTGTGATGGTGGTGTTTTTAGGAGAGTGGTTAAAGCTTATTCCTATGGCGGCACTGGTTGCCGTGATGATCATGGTGGCTATCGGTACATTCTCTTGGGATTCAATCCGTAATCTTAAGCATCATCCTATGTCAACCAACCTTGTGATGGTGGCGACGGTTGTGGTCGTGGTCGCTACCCATAACTTAGCAATTGGGGTATTTGTAGGTGTATTACTCGCGTCCCTATTTTTTGCTAATAAAGTGGGACGTTTTATGGTGGTTAAGAGTACAACGACTGCTGCTGACACTGGTCGCCATTATCAGGTTATTGGACAAGTCTTTTTTGCTTCATCAGATAAGTTCAGTAATTCATTCGATTTTAGGGAAGTGGTTGATAAAGTGACTATCGACTTATCTCAAGCACATTTTTGGGATATTACCGCGGTATCGGCCCTCGACAAGGTAGTGATTAAATTCCGCCGCGAGGGGACTGAGGTTGAGTTGATTGGCCTTAACGAAGCCAGTGCCACCATAGTCGATAAATTTGGGGTACACGATAAGCCAGAAGAAGTTGAAAAAATGATGTCTGGTCACTAAGCCATTAGCAACACAACAACAAAGGAATAAAACGATGACAAATGTGATTGCTTGTATTGACGGTTCAAATGTGACATCCGCTGTATGTGATGCCAGTGGCTGGGCCGCCTTTCAACTGAATGCCCCTGTAATCCTATTACATGTATTGGATAAGTCAGCCTATCCGATAGAGTCAGATCTGTCGGGAAATATTGGCCTAGGTACACGGGAGCACTTGCTCAATGAAATGGTTGAGCTCGAAGCGCGCCGGGGCAAGCTGGCACTCGAGCAGGGTAAGTATATGTTGCAAGATGCGCAAACGCGCATCGTGGAGGCACAACCTGCAGTCGTGGTTAAAACCTTGCAGCGTCACGGCGATTTAGTCGAAACCCTGTTAGAGCAAGAATCCCATGCCAGATTGGTGGTGATGGGGCGTCAAGGGGAGCAACATCAAGATCAAGCGCAGGCGATTGGCAGCCATCTAGAAAACGTCATTCGCACAGTTAAGCAGCCTATTTTAGTGGTGATGACAGAGTTTGAAGCACCGAAACGATTTATGATTGCCTACGATGGCAGCATTACTGCGAAAAAAGCCCTTAATCAAGTGCTAACAAGTCCACTCTTAAAAGGGCTTGAATGTCATTTGGTGATGGTGTCTGATGCTCAATCACAGGCGACAGCAGAACTGGCGTTGGTGACCGAATCTCTGATGGCGGCGAATTTCAATGTGGTTACCGCTGTTTGTCAGGGAGAAGTTCAAACGGCTCTTGAGATCTATCAACTTGAGCATCACATCGATCTTATGGTGATGGGGGCCTACGGCCATTCGCGGATAAGAGAGTTTTTTGTGGGAAGCAATACCACAAAGATGATCAGTAAAAGCCATATCCCATTATTATTATTGCGCTAACAGCTATTGATATTGCACTAATCAGTATCCAAGACGCTGGTTAGTGCATAGTAATAGAGATAGGTTCTGACGCTTAAGTTTGGAGGTGAAATGAACGAGCAGCTAAAGCAACAACTGCATTTACAGTTACAGCAAATGCTGGAAAGTTTGTTAGCGCAGATTGCAGCACAAACGAGTGATGTGCAAGTTGTCGAACTTGACCAATCACGACTCGGACGTCTTTCACGTATAGATGCATTGCAAGGACAGCAAATGGAATTAGAAACTGCGAGACGCAAGCAGCATCAGTTACAAGTTATTGAAGGTGCATTATTGCGCATAAATAGCGATGAATATGGCAGCTGTTTTGTCTGTGGTGAAGATATCGATTTGAATCGGCTTATGTTTGATCCTACCGTGACTCGCTGCATTAACTGTTCGTAGAAATATTAATGTTAGGCTAAGGCTCTTTAGATAAGGAAAATTTATCATACCTATTGATGTTACGTTAATACAGTAAGGCTAATTTTAAACGTCAATACATACAATAGTCAGTATCAATCACGTTTTATATTTTCCATAATCTCGCAGCTCTTTAACATCTATCGAGTAGGGGGAAACAATTGATTGCTTAACTGAATTTATTGCCCGATAAATAGAAGCTTCTCCAAGGTGATACTCCTTGGCAAGCTGACCAATAGTGGCCCCCTCAGCTCTTTTATCATAAATTGCTTGTTTTAAGGTGTCCGTAAGTTTTACAGGCCTACCAAATTTAACTCCATTTTCATGTGCTTTTGCGATACCTTCAGCTTGCCTCTCTGTCCGCAAGTCATTTTCAAACTCAGCAATAGCAGCCAACATATTGAACATGAGTCTCCCAGTCGAAGTGCTCGTATCAATGTTCTGATCGATAACGAGCAAATCAATACCTTCACTTTGAAAACGCGAAGCAATCTGGGCTAAGTGGACGACTGAGCGAGCAAGACGATCGAGTCGGGTTACCACTAGGGTATCCCCTTCACGTAAATAACTCATGCAAGATTGAAATTCAGACCGTTCAGCCGTCCTCCCACTGCGTTTTTCTTGATATATCTTATTGCACTCAGCTCGATGTAACTTGCCCAGTTGCACTTCTAAGCTTTGACCCGTGGAACTCACTCGAGCATAACCAACTTTGGACATAAATCACCATATCTCTTTAAAGGTTTTGATAATGCACTTATGATAGTAGTTTTGATAGGTAATAACCAGAGCTATCAAATAGTATACATTTTGATAGGGTGCATTTTTGACTTTTATCGCCCAACTGGTGTAAATTGAGCGAATCGAACGATTCGTTTAAAGGTGATAAATGAACACTCTTTCAGCCAATGAAGCAAAAATTCACTTTGGAGATTTGTTGCTCAAAGCTCAACAAGCTCCAATCCAAATTAATAAAAATGGCAAGCCTGTGGCCGTTGTTATTTCAGCTGATGCATACCAAAGTATCGAGACACTAAAATTACATTTGCTTCAATCCAAAGCGGTGAAAGCCATAACTGACATCAAAATGGGCAATTTGGTTGATGGTAATACCTTTTTTGATGAGCTGGCCGCAGGGCAGTATGACTAATGCCGGTAACTTATCATTTAACGCCCGATGCACAATCTGATCTGATAGGTATTCACCGCTTTACGTTAGCCCAATGGGGAACGACTCAGTCGAAGACCTATTTATCAGGGGTAAGCGGATTAAATGGTTGATCTTACCTTTGCATGAGAGTGAGACAGACCGGCATCTCATCGGATTATCTGGTTGATGCTTCACCTACTGCTGGTGCATGTTTCCTTCGCTAATTCCAGCAAGAACCCCACACGCCTCAACTTCCCGGTCATCGTTGCAACTCGCTCTCAGTGAAACGAGTTGTTTCTCAAGCGCTTGCAGAGCGGTTATCTGCGACCGCACATGAGAGATGTGATCATCGAGCAAGGCGTTGACGGCGGTACAAGGCTGATGAGGGTCGTCCTGATAGCTCTGTAGTTCGTGAATCTCAGCCAGTGACAGGCCCAGGATTCTGCAGCGACGGATGAAGGCCAGCCCCTCACCATGCTTCTCGGTATAGACACGGTAACCGTTGTCCTGCCGATCAGGCGGCGGCAACAAGCCCTGCTGTTCATAGAAGCGGATCGTCTGTGTTTCGACCCCTACCAACTGCGCCAACTGACCAATGCGCATCAGCCTCCTCCCCAACGGATTCTTTACTCTATTGACCTTATAGTGACTTTATAGTTTTAAATGGTACCACAACATTGTTCAAGTGGAGTCGTATCATGAGCAAATCCTGTGGTGGCGCCTGTGGCGGTGATGCAACGTCCGCAGCGGATACCGATATACAGGCCTCCTCCGAGGCGCCAGGGAGATGGGTCAGTGTTTATGCCGTGCCGAAGATGGACTGTCCATCAGAAGAACGAATGATTCGCCTAGCCCTGAACGGCTTTGAGGAGATTCGGGCGCTGTCCTTCGACTTGTCGAACCGCCGGCTGAAGGTCGTGCATGACGGCGAGGTCGAGCCCGTCACCTCGAAACTGAAGACCTTGGGGCTAGGCGCCTCGCTTCAGGAAACCGTCGCTGCAAATCCGGAGACCATCAAGGCCGCCGAGTTTTCGGCAGCTTCTGCTAAGCAAGAATCCGGGACCCTGCGCTGGTTGCTCGGCATCAATGCACTTCTGTTCGTGGTGGAAATGACTGCCGGTCTGATCGCCCAGTCCACCGGCCTGATTGGAGAATCCCTGGACAATTTTGCCGATGCGGCGGTGTACGGGCTTGCCCTTTATGCGGTTGGACATAGCGTGAAAATGCAGGTACGTGCCGCGCATCTTGCTGGTGTACTGCAACTGATCTTGGCTGTGGGCGTGCTCGTAGAGGTGGTGAGACGCTTTGTATTCGGTAGTGAGCCTGAATCGCTGGTGATGATGGCTATCGCATTCGTCGCATTGATTGCCAATACCAGTTGTCTGCTGCTCATATCCAAACATCGGGAGGGCGGGGCGCACATGAAGGCAAGCTGGATATTCTCGGCCAACGACGTGGTGATCAACCTGGGGGTCATCACCTCCGGCGCTCTGGTCGCGTGGACCGGGTCCAATTATCCGGATCTGATTATCGGCACCATCGCGGGGGTAATTGTACTTAACGGTGCTAGACGCATTCTGGCGCTCAAGGATTAAGCAATGTCCATTTTTGGCAAACATCTGTCACCGTACGCTCTGTTGTCCATCTCCGGCCTGCTGGCAGCGTCTGATCAGGCCGTAAAATGGCTGGTGCAACAATCAATGGCATATGGCGAGTCTATTTCAGTGACCTCATTCTTTAACTGGGTACACGTATGGAATACCGGTGCCGCATTCAGTCTTTTTGCGAATGGTGGAGGCTGGCAGCGCTACTTTTTTATCGGAATCGCGGTAGTGGTCTCGATTTTTCTGATCAAGCTGATCCTTGAAAATCGTCATAAAGGAGAAGCCATCGCTTGCAGTCTTATCCTCGGTGGCGCCATGGGCAACCTGATTGACCGGGTCTTTCGCGGCTATGTTGTGGATTCCTTTGATTTCTATTGGCGAGACTGGCATTGGCCGGCCTTCAACCTGGCTGATATTGCAATTGTCCTCGGTGCCTTACTTTTAGTTTCCAGCAGCTTGTTGGGTAAAAAAGCAAACACCAATGCCGAGCCGGATGGATCTGACTGACACCTACGCCTATACAACACCATGACCGAACTTCCCGACAACATCCTTCACCTGCCGCAATACCAAGTACTGGGCTGCAAATCAACCGACGACGAAATGCACTTCCAGGTGGACGTGCCCGATCCCATCGCCTGCGAGGAATGCGGCGTGCAGGGTGAGTTCGTACGGTTCGGCAAGCGTGACGTTCCCTATCGTGATCTGCCCATCCACGGCAAGCGGGTCACTCTCTGGGTGGTCCGCCGCCGATACACCTGCCGGGCCTGCAAGACAACATTCAGGCCCCAGCTACCGGAGATGGTGGACGGATTCCGTATGACACTGCGGCTGCATGAGTACGTGGAGAAGGAATCCTTCAACCACCCCTACACCTTTGTGGCGGCACAGACCGGCCTGGACGAGAAGACGGTGCGCGACATCTTCAACGCCCGCGCCGAGTTCCTGGGGCGCTGGCACCGCTTCGAGACGCCCCGCATCCTGGGCATTGACGAGCTATACCTGAACAAGCGCTACCGCTGCATTCTGACCAACATTGAGGAGCGAACCCTGCTCGACCTGCTGGCCACCCGCCGCCAGAACGTGGTGACCAACTACCTGATGAAGCTGAAAGACCGGCAGAAGGTCGAGATCGTCAGCATGGACATGTGGAACCCCTACCGGGCAGCGGTCAAGGCTGTGCTGCCCCAGGCCCGTATCGTGGTCGATAAGTTCCATGTGGTGCGCATGGCCAACGATGCCCTAGAGAGAGTGCGCAAGGGCCTCAGAAAGGAGCTGAAACCGTCCCAGAGCCGGACTCTCAAGGGAGACCGGAAAATCCTGCTGAAACGCGCTCACGAAGTCTCAGACCGGGAGCGCCTCATCATGGAGACCTGGACAGGCGCGTTCCCGCAACTGCTGGCCGCCTACGAGCACAAGGAGCGCTTCTACGGCATCTGGGACGCCACCACACGGCTCCAGGCAGAAGCCGCCCTGGACGAGTGGATAGCCACCATCCCGAAGGGCCAAAAGGAAGTCTGGAGCGATCTGGTCAGGGCAGTGGGAAACTGGCGCGAAGAGACCATGACCTACTTCGAGACGGACATGCCCGTCACCAACGCTTACACGGAGTCCATCAACCGACTGGCCAAGGACAAGAACCGTGAAGGGCGCGGTTACTCCTTCGAGGTGATGCGGGCACGAATGCTCTACACCACGAAGCACAAGAAGAAGGCACCGACTGCGAAGGTCTCTCCTTTCTACAAGAAAACCATCGGTTACGGACTGCCGGACTTCGCAGAGGAACTCAACTACGGAGTCGATCTATCAACCATCTGAGGGTGGTATCAGATTGATGGGGTGAAGGTGCCCCATCAACCATTAAATCCGTATACCCTAAAGTATTAATTTCTTGATCTGAGTCATTTTCATTGAATGACCATCATTTGGTTGGATTGATTTAAAGGGGATTATTCTGTAATGGTAATCCAGTATCCAGGAAACGGATATGATTTATATAACATGTTCGGGGGATTGAAAATTAAAAAAGAAGCCGGAAAAAATCACGTAACTTAACAGTTTTTTCCGGCTTAAATTTTCTGATCCTGACTCTATATAATCGCTCTAAGAATAGCACGTATATCCGTATCCGATACGGTTACCGGATTGGTGGATAGACAGGCATCTTGTAAAGCGGCTGTAATCATGGCATTTTCAGCAGTCGTTACCTGTTCGCGAGTGATGTTTAATGCGCTAAGGTTGTCTGCGACATTAACCTGCTTCATGAGATTGTGCAGATGGGTGATTAGACTCGCGACACAATACTCATCCGCCGACTGGAAGTTTGCCAGGCCACACAGTTTACTTAACCGTGCATATTTTGCACGAACGGCTAAATCACGACTGTTGAACCGGATCACGTGGCACAGCAACAGCGCGTTGGCAAGTCCATGGGGTATGTGCAGTTGACCACCCAGTTGATGAGCAATGGCATGGTTCATTCCCAGCCCGGCCTGGCTGAAGGCGATACCGGCCAGCGTGGAAGCATTATGCATCCGGGTTCGAGCTTCCAGTTCATTACCGTCCCGATATACGACGGGCAGGAAACTGATGACCAGTTGTGCTGCTTTTTCTGCCAGTGCATCAGTAAAGTCCGTTGCGCCTTTGGCCACATATGCCTCAAGTGCATGCGTCAGTACGTCAAGCCCGGTATTGGCTGTTACTGCCGGTGGTACGCTTAGCACCAGTCGCGGTTCAAGAAGCGCTATATCAGGGTAAAGACTGTCATCAAACAACGGGTATTTTATTCTGCTGGCCGGATCGCTGATAACACTGGCGCTGGTGACTTCAGAACCCGTACCACTGGTAGTGGGGATTGCAACGAAGTTCTCAACCATAATGCCAAGCTTGCGGCCAAAGAAAATTATCGCCTTTGCTGAATCCAGTGCCGACCCACCGCCGAAACCGATCACTACATCCGGCTGTATCGCACTCATAGCCTCAATACCAGCCGCCACTGTAGCGACAGGCGGATCGGGGATGATATCGCTAAACAGACCGACAGTGTTGTCCTCGTGGATATTGTCGGTGACCATTTTCAGATTGGGGCTGCCAGCCAGAAAACCATCGCAGACAATCCAGATCTTTTTACCGTGGAGCGTTCTGAGCCAGGTTAAACTGTCGGCTCCGCTATATACCCGCGTTTTTACCGTGAACAGGGACATCTTCACATCCTCCACTTAGCGAATGGAAAATCCATTGGTCAGCACACAACGGCGTTTACGGGCGAAGCTCCGTGCTGATGTTGTCCCTTCGCCAGTGGGTGTCGCAATAGTAAAGGTGGTAAAACCCTCGGCACCTATGCCCAGTCCGGCATAGGAAGGGCCATTTTTCACAAATATTGAAGTCTGCATGGTCTTCGCAGCCAGGTTCAGACGGGTAACATTCTGAGAATGCATTATGGCGGTATGGTGCTGCTCGTTTTCCACCTTCAGAGCCAGTGCCAGTCCTGTCTCGAAATCACTGACCCGTACAACAGGCAGAACTGGCATTAATTGTTCGACCATCACCAGCGGATCGTCCTGCTCCACTTCTACAATAATCAGTCGCGGTGCTGTTGATGTGTTCAGATCAGCAGCCTGCAGGATCACTGCCGGACTTTTACCTACCAGTTTCTTGTTTGCTTCTCCTTTGTCATTGATAACGACCTTGCGCAGTCTGGCAATATCACCGGGCGTTTTTACCAGAAAGGCATCGTTTTTCTGCATATTATCCATGAGGCGATCGGCGATGCTATCTACTACGATGACGCATTTTTCGGCGATACAAAGGA
This sequence comes from Shewanella sp. W3-18-1, assembly GCF_000015185.1. NCBI lineage: Bacteria > Pseudomonadati > Pseudomonadota > Gammaproteobacteria > Alteromonadales > Shewanellaceae > Shewanella > Shewanella sp. W3-18-1. Next base: position 459,619 of record NC_008750.1, read on the forward strand.
CGTTATGATCGAAAGAGGCACCATCAACGATATCTTTGGCAGCCTTGACCGGACAGGCAGTCTCATCCACCAGTACAGGGGGGTTACCAGGGCCAGCACCGATAACTTTTTTACCGGTTTTCATGGCCATATTGACAATTGCCGGACCACCTGTAACCGCAAGCAGAGCAATGCGCGGATCTGACATCATTTCGCGAGTAGCGTCAAAGGTGGGCTCTGCTACGGTGGTAACCAGATTGCGGATCCCGCTTACCCGATAAATGATGTCTTCGATTTTTTCAATAAGCCACAAGGATACCTTTTTTGCGCCCGGATGGGGGCTGAAGTAGACAGCATTACCAGCGGCCAGCATACTGATGGTGTTGTTAATGATAGTTTCGGTCGGATTGGTGCTGGGGGCGATAGCGCCAATGACTCCGAAGGGAGATAGTTCGAATAAAACCATGCCACCATCACCAGTCAGGGCGCTTGTGGTCAAATCCTCAATCCCCGGAGTATTATTCAGTGCCGCAGTGTTTTTACTGATTTTGTCGGGTGCATTACCCATGCCGGTTTCTTCTGCGGCGCGTTCGGACATCTCTTTGATCCAGGGTGCCAGCTCTTCCTTCAGGGCTGTAATGATCCTGGTTCGAAGTGCCAGAGGTTCTGCCATGTATTTTTTATAGGCATCGTAGCTGGCAGTGATAGCATCTTCCACACGAGCGAAGATAGTGTGCTGAATGTTTCCAGGGGCAGTAGCGGTCCCTTTCAGATTATCAGCAAGAATATTGCGGATCATATTCTCCAGTTCAGTGGTATTCATTTTTGACTCCCTGATTTAAGGCTGTCGACAGCCCGTAATGCAATAAGATGATTTTTTTCAGCGGATGCGCCGCTAATTCCGATCCCGCCGATCACTTTCCCCGCACAATACACGACACAGCCTCCGCGGGAGGTATCAATCCCGCCAATAACGTTATGTAGTGTGGGGTCAATGATCTGTTTATTTTCTTTAGCGAAACTTACCGCGGCTTCGGCTGCACGCCCGGCGACAGCAATATCTTCTGCCGATGTACCTGGCATGCGGTAAGTCAGAACACATTCGCCTTTTTCGTCACACAAGGTGATAACTACCATGGCGCTTTGCTGCCACGCCTCTGCCAGAACAGTATCGATAATGTTTTTCAACTGCTCTGAACTGAAAATGTGCTTACTGAAGTTTTCCGATGGCGAAAGTGACTGCGGGTACCGACGGATAACTTCGCGGACGGCCTCCTCCAGCAATATGCGATGCTCGCTGATAAGGGATGCTATATCCTGTTCTGGCATAGCTCTGTTTCTCCTGTAACAGCCGACCGGGGCTAAAACCGGTCGATGGTATCGACGATGCCGACGATGGCAAGATCAATGGCCTGATTTGGTTCCGGAAAGATCTTTCTGGCTGAAGAGCCACGGCTGACCAGAACCAGCTCACCTTCACCTGCTCCCATAGAATCCACAGCAACCTCCAGGGTGTTTTCCTGGAAAAGCGGTGTGGAGCCGTCCAGATTAACTAAAGTAACGACCATCAATTTTTTACCTGTCAGGGACGCAGATTTTTGCGTCGACACCACTGACCCTACGACTTTCGCCAGTTGCATTGCATTACTCCTGCCATATTAGTTTGATGTTCTGTCTTTCCATTACTTCCCGGGCGAGGGCGGTAATCAGCGTCTGCTTTTCCAGTAAAACCCAGCAATCGTGCCAGTGAATAACGCTGGCATAGCTGAGGCCAGCTGCAGCTGCCAGTTTCACCGGTGTACTCATATGGTCAGTGAGTGTGACCGGAAGGCGGCGTAACTCTCGCAGTGGCAGTGCGGTCAGTAATTGCTGGTGGATCTGAAGGTGTAACCTTACGCCATATGCCCATGCTTCCAGGACAGTCGACACTGCCGGGTGGTGGTGATCATAGGCAACCAGACTCTGAATAAAAGCCAGATCAGGTAAGGGCAATATCAGTTGTGCATTATGCAAATAAACCGTTTTTGATAAGCCTGCCGCCAGCTCGGCCTGGGTCACCCGTAAACTCCGGCTTTCCCTTCCCTGTAAAAGTGTAATGACCCTTGAGACGATCATGTCCAGCATAGGCACACCTGCATTAGCGTTTTGTCAGGAGAAGTCTTGCCACTGCCTGGCCTCCATCAATACCGGCAGCATTCGCTTCATCAGTATCAATATGCATTTCAAGACGCATATCCTCAGCAACCCGGATACAGACATCATCAAAAATCAGTTTTCGATCGGTGCCCTCAATCCCGACTTTCACCGTTTCTCCTTGTGTTACGCCAAATATCGCAGCGTCCAGTGGCGACATGTGAATATGTCTGCGAGCGATGATTACTCCCTCGGTGAGATTAATTTCTCCGGCCTCGCTTTTGAGTGTGACAGAGACACTTCCGGTCAGATCACCTGACAGGCGGAGTGGCGCCGTCAGGCCAATTTGCCTGGCATCGGTGTACGAGATTTCCACCTGTGTTTGTCCCCGCAACGGCCCCAGTATCCGTACGTTTTTCAACTGACCTCTTGGACCGATTAAGGAAACGGTCTGCTCTGCCGCAAATTGCCCGGGCTGACCAAGGGGCTTTTTAATTTTCAGAGTCTGTCCGGGAAACAGACTCTGGTAATCTTTTGCCGACAAATGAACATGCCGGTTTGATATACCCAGCGGAATCGTTCGTTGCCGCATCTGCGCAATTACCTGACCGGTCAGTTTTGTGATCAGATCGTGATCCATTGATTTACCTCAATACCGATTTCTGATTGTGAATACATCTACTGCGTGGCTGGCCCTTATGTCGCGGACATGAAGGATCTCCACAGATTTTGCATGTCACCAGTAATTTTGCTGATATGGCGACAGCCTGTTTTGTTTCACCTGTCTGTTGGCTACCCGCATCTGCAGTTTCATCATCAGGTTTTTCCTGATAATGAAACTGATGCAGAGATATTCCGGGTTTAACCTGCTGCGCAACGGCAACGGATCTCGCTGACGCTGTCGGAATATCGAGGTCAGTAGCGATATCTCCCATGACCGGAAATGCTTTGACCGTCGCCACAGATTGTTTTTCACCATATTCAGCAGGAGGAGACTTTGCTGAAGCGTTTGGTTTACTGATTTCCCTGGCCGTTTCCACAGGATCATTGATAGCATCGACCTGAATGATATTGCCTGTGCTTCCCTCGACAGCCTCCCTGATCGGGGGGACTGCCTTTTCTGCGTCCGGATCCTCCTGAACGGATTCAGGTCCGGTTGTGGTATGGGCGGCGGATGCCGTGAGGGCAACGGCCGGGAGAACGGTTATCTTCTGAACAGGCTCAGCTCGGGGCGGTTTAGTTGTTGAAACCAGTTCACCGGTTCCTTTCGCTGGCCGGGCGATTGTGGTGCAGGCAACAAATCCCTGGTGTGCTCTGGCTGTTTCTTCTCCGGCCGATAGAGCCGTACGCACTGCAGCAACATCGCCTGCAATTTTCACCAGCATCCAGCCAGACCCGATGGTTCTTTCCACGCCGATCAGTCTGATCTGGGCGGTTTTCGCCATCACATCAGCAACAGTTATCGCCAGAGACATACCCGAGACTTCGATAAGGCCAAGAGAATGTTGCACAAGCTCCCCCTTTTCCTTGTTAATTTTTCACTCGGCTGTTGCGGTCTGATAAACCGGCAACAGCGTTTCCACCTCATTATGAGGACGTGGGATGACGTGAGTTGATTTCACCTGGCCCACACCGGCTGCAGCTGCGGAGCCCGCCTCCACCGAAGCTTTTACCGCACCGACATCACCTCGTACCATGACGGTAACCAGGCCGGAACCAATTTTTTCGTAACCCACCAACTGGACGTTTGCCGATTTGACCATGGCATCTGCACCTACGATGGCGCCAATCAGTCCATAGGTTTCGATCATTCCAAGCGCATTGTTCATTTCTCTTTTACTCCTGAGTTTCTTGTGTAAAGTTCATCTTCAGCTCCTGTCCCTGACGGGACGGGAGATAATTATTCCGGCAGCGACAGACTTTTTCCCTGGCCCCCCTTGCCCGGCAGAAGTGGTAACCTGGTCAGACCGCGATACAGCGCGGCGCCAAGGCAGGCTCCGAAGATCGGTGCGACGAGTGGTATAATGAAGTAGGGGAATGCACGTCCGCCTGTTAAAGCATTACTACCCCAGCCAGCCAGATAGCTGAACAGACGGGGACCTAAATCCCTTGCCGGATTCAGCGCAAAACCCGTCAGTGCACCGATGGCAACCCCAATCAGGGCCACGGAAATCCCAATCAGTAGCGGCGCCAGCGGACCGCGAGGAACACCGTTGCCGTCGTCGGTCAGCGCCATGATCAGGCACATCAGCGTCAGCGTTCCGATGGTTTCACTGGCAAAAGCCTGAAGCAGATTAATTTCCGGATGGGGAAACGTCGTGAAAATACCCGCCTGTGCAAGGCTGTCCATGCTGCCGCGTTGAATATGGTGTGCCAGCTCATAATCAATAAACAGATTGTGGTAAAGCAGGTAGACCACCATGGCGCCGCCAAAAGCGCCCATAATCTGGCACAGGATGTAAGGTAAGACCTTATGGGCACTGAAATTGCCGAAAAGCCACAATGCGATAGTGACTGCCGGATTAAGATGCCCTCCGGATATTCCCGCAGTGAGGTAAACACCGAGTGCGACACTCAGTCCCCAGACAATACAGATCTCCCACAAACCGAAACTGGCGGCAGCCAGTTTCATCGCTGCGAGGCAACTGATACCAAGAAACAGAAAGAGTCCGGTGCCCAGAAATTCGGCAAGGCACTCCTGCTTTAATGTCGGTAAGGTTGTGTTCATAATCGTTTCCTGCAAAAGTTTAAAAAACTACCGGTTACCCACCGATGACGCAGTCGATTCCAAGGGATGTCACAATATCTTTATATTTATGCATACGACTTTCTTCCGGTGGTTTTATTTCAATCATGTCGTACGTTCTGCCAAGCAGGTTATATTTATTCTGGCCATAGTTGTGATAGGGCAATAAATGTAATCGCGATACATTTTTCATGTGCGTAACAAATCTGGCAATAGCTTCGATACTTTGTTCATCATCATTAAATCCAGGAATTACCGGGATCCGAACGGCGACATTCTTTGCCAGTTCTGAAATTGTCAGTGCATTACGTAAAACCGTCTCATTCGGATGTCCCGTAAATTCCTTATGCCGTTCACTATAAAAGGTTTTGATGTCGAGCAATACGATATCAAGCAATGGGATAACCTTTTCCAGCACGGCCCGGGAGGCTATTCCGGTGGTTTCCATCGCTGTATGCCATCCTCTGGCTTTGCAGGCGGCCAGCAATGCTGCTGCAAATGCAGGCTGAGCCAGTGCTTCGCCACCGGACAATGTAATACCTCCACCGGAGCGGCGATAATGCGTCTCATCTTTACGCAGTTCGTCTATAACCTCCACCACCGACATTCTCTTACCTGACTGAACCATCGCGCCAGCCGGGCAGACCTCAGCGCAAGCTCCACAATGAATACAGGCATTCCGGTCAATAAGCCCTTGACGTGAGGCATCGATAGCCCCAACGGGGCAGGCGGATACGCAGCGTCCGCAATGGATACAATTGCGATCGTAGTAAAATATTTCCGGTTCAGTGTGCTGTGATTCCGGATTACTGCACCATTTACATGCCAGATAACAGCCTTTCAGGAATACAATGGTGCGTATTCCCGGGCCATCATGTAAGGAGAATTTTTGTATATTAAATACGGTGCCAGTCTGCGCGTAATCAATTTCCGCCATGTCAATACCTTTATTTCTTTTCTTCATGCTGATATTCAGCATGTTATTGGCCGGATGTGTTTTCCTTGTCTGTAAAAACAAGGAAAACAATCATCAGAAGATAATATCCTTATGTTGAGAAATCCGGCCGACTGTCAATTAAAAGACATGTTCGGTTCGCAGGATAATATCGTCCTGTACGCTTTTATCCAGTGAGACAAATTGCGCACTGTAACCCGCCACACGCACAACCAGATCACGATATTTTTCTGGTTCTTTTTGTGCTGCCAGCAGTGTATTACGGTCGATCACATTGAACTGAACATGCATGCCTTTCTGATCGAAATAACCACGCAGTAAGGCCGCCAGATGGTATAATCCCTCATCGCCTTTCAGAGCTGCCGGATGGAATTTCTGATTAAACAGCGTGCCATTTGAGGCCAGGAAGTGATCCAGCTTGGCTACTGAGTTGGCGGCAGCGGTTGGACCTTTTGTATCCATGCCCCTGCTGGGCGACACCCCATCGGGAAGCGGCTGGCCGGCCAGACGTCCATCTGGAGTTGCCCCGACGCTCTCACCGAGAGCCACATTAGCGGATACCGGATATAAGCCAGCCTGGAATAAACCGCCACGTGGGTTGGTGTATTTTTCTACCTCGCGACAGTAAATTTCAGCACCGGTACGGGCCAGCATATCCACTTCGTCAATGTCATTACCGAACTTGGGGGCGCCATTAATGAGTAACTGACGCACTGCTGTCAGCCCGGCATTAGCCCCTTTGACAGGCTCCGGTGGGTTGCTATTGAGTGAGGTGAGTGCAAGTGCGCCGCTTTCGCCCAGCACTTTCTTCACGGCCTCAAGGACTAGTTCATAGGTTGCATCCTGTTTCGGCGTACTTTCAGTGGCTATAGTGTCAGGTTTCTCTATCCCGCCAGATACACCGAAATTGGCATCCAGTGCTTCTTTCAGATGACCCAGCGATAATTGGCCTTCTTCAAATACCAGACGTTTGATAGCCATCAGCGAGTCGCCCACATTGGCAACGCCGACACCTTGCGGACCCGTGAAGTTATAATGGGCACCGCCTTCCTGAACGCTTTTACCGCGACTGATACAGTCATCCACCATACAGGACAGGAACGGCAGGGGGGCCCGTTCCATATGAGCAAGGTCAACACTGTTATCGGCCATTGCCAGATGATAGACAAAATATTCGTTCTGTTTACGATAAGCTTCAATGATGTCTTCAATACTCTGGAATGAATCCAGCTCACCAGTTTTGGGGCCGAGTTGTTTATCCCCGCAGCGTCCGTTGTTCAGGGTTATTTCCAGTACCTTACTCATGTTATAGAACGCGGCGTCGTGCCAGCCTTCTGTTTTTCCCGGACGTTGAGGTTCGACGCAGCCGATGATGCCGTATTCCCGCGCATCTTCCAGGGTCAGGCCGCGGTTAATCAATGCAGGGATAACAACTTCATCGTTGTAATAGGCCGGGATCCCCATACCAAGACGACTGACTTCACAGGCTTTCAGTAACAAATCGTCCGGAGATTTTGACCAGACACGTACTGACAGTGAAGGTTCATGCAGACGAACATGGGCGGTAGCCGTCATGGCCATAAAGGACAGTCTGTTAGTGGCGTCCTGTCCGCCGCTGGTTTGACCGCCAACGATCAGGTTCTGGAACATCGGATAGCCACCAAAACCTTTGGTCGAGCCTTCATCACGAACCTTGTTAACGTCGTTGAACTTGAGCCACAGACAATCCAGCAATTCCTGCGCCTGTTCCTCGCTCAGGGAGCTGTCCTTTTCCAGGTAAGGGTACATGTACTGATCGAAACGCGCCGGGGAGATAGAATGCCCGTTGGATTCAAGTTGAATAATGGCATGGGCAAACCAGAATGACTGGCAGGCTTCATAGAAATTACTTGCACCATTTTCAGGTACTTTGTCACAGATTTCAGCAATTTTCAGCAGCTCTTTTTTACGGACTGGTGAGGCCTGTTCCGCGAGAGTACGAGCTTTAACCGCGTAACGATGAGCAAAATTGATTGCTGCGTTACAAGAAATAATGACCGCCTTGTAGAACGATTCTTTTTTCAGAAAAGCGGGGTCTTTTTTATCAGCGCTGGCCATTGCTGCAACAACATCCTGGATGATGCCTTTGTATCCACGAGCGAGAACACGCGCGTAGTCCACGGCTATATGACCGACGCCATTAAAGTAATAGTTGCCGACAGTGAAGACATTTTCTGCCATGCAATCAAGCGTTTCAGGCAACATATAGGATGTAGCCAGTTCATTCGTTGTTTTCCCTTCCCAGTAGCCAAATACGCTATCCAGCTGCTGTTTCGCTTCATCGGTTATGGTAAAACGGTCGCCTTTACGCAGATTCAGACGATCGAATTCATCCTGAAGCCAGCGATTTGAGTACTCCGGGTAAATTTGTGTGGAATGAGGAGTGACTGTCAGACTACCAACGATTAGTTCACCTGCCCGGATGGTGACCGGCAATTCCGCAAGGATCTTCTCAAGCGCTTTGGCGCGACGGATGATCATGGGCAGGGATTCCGTTTCCTTATAGGACTCGGTGATCAGGCGGGCACGATCCGTCTCAATGCAGGGGGTCGTATCAAGGATTTGTTCCCGTAAGGCACGAATTCGGTCAGTTGGTTCACCAAAAGCCTGTGATAATTGGCTCATTTCTTGTTCTCCACTACATGGAAATCAGATATAGGGGGTTGTGGCTGAAGGCGCTTTGCCACCCATTGTTTCCAGCAGAGTCAGACCTACATCACGTGCAGAACGCACCGCCTGGCGCACAGCACCGGAGTCACCGGAAACAATCAGAATAACTTCGTTAGTAAAGCTGGTGCCTTTTGCCGGGGAGTTGTAAGCCACCACATCCACATTGGCAGATTTGATCGCCGTGTCTGCCATCAGCACACCAATCGCTGCCGGGGCACCGACAATCACGCCACAGGCGCGTCCAAGGGGGGCGCCAAATGCTTTTTCCAGAGCGTAGCTGGCGCGTGCGGTGTACTGGAGTTCCACATGACCTGCTGCGTTGGCGTAAATGTCACCGAAAGTACGCTCAAGTTCGCCTAGCGCCACTTCCACAGCCCGTTTCACATCGGAAACATCCTGACCACCGAACAGCACCAGTGAACCGTGTCCTGCGCCGCCTTTAGTGTCGCGGGCCAGTTCAATTGCAACGACTTCAGTATTTGTGGCTTTGACAGCTTCATCAGCCGCCATGATCTGTGGGCCCGCACCAGTACGTGCACCAAGGATGCCTATTGAACGGTATTTCTTCTCCAGATGCATGGCATCCAGCAAGGCGCTGTCAACGTTGGCAATTACAAGGCCGATACTGTCGCCCGTTGCCGTCCCGACGAACTCGGTTAAACCGCAAAGTTTTCTTGGGATAGCGGGCTCCTGCTGAGATATCCCCGGCTGGGATGCGGCGGACGGGGTTTTCAAATCCCCGACTTTTCCGAGCACCTCGGCGATAATATTTTCTACGAGGTTATCGCTACTCATTGTTTAACTCCTTCAGATGGTTTAAGGCCTGCTGGCAGGAGTTTTTCAATATCAGAATGCGGACGTGGAATGACATGGGTAGCGATGACATCGCCGATCTGACGAGCAGAGGCACAACCGGCATCGGTGGCGGCTTTGACTGCACCCACATCTCCGCGTACGAGCACTGTTATCAGACCAGAACCAATTTTTTCGTAACCAATGAGCACGACATTGGCTGATTTGACCATCGCATCAGCAGCTTCTATTGCTGCAGTCAGACCTTTGGTCTCGACCATACCTAACGCTTCTTGTTGCATATTGTTCTCCTTCCGGGAGGAAATCGTCTGTGGGGGATAATTCACCCGGAAAGGGTAAGGGATTGGATTTTAAAATAATTGCGGGGATCTTTTTTTTTGAAGCATCATTATTGCGTTTTCAGGTGTTGATTTGCCATTTTTTAATGTATGTGATTGTTTTTTAAATTAAATAATATTTAACTGATGGTGTGTTCTTGCGTTGGCGAAGAAAATAATTTTAATTTATTTGTTGCATTATGTTGTCGAGTGTGGTTGCTTCTGCCCACGAGGCAGAGCTTGTATGTCCGCGGTTTAGCATAGAAAAGAGGTCTCTGATTATTTCGTAGATGGTGATATTGCCAGACCTTCTCTTTTTCATGATTGTATTATGACCAACCTTACTTGCGAATAGTGAGGCGACAGGAGGATACAAATATCAAAAAATGAATATATATAATCTTAGAGGTAATACCAAATTTAGGTAAAGTCATGAGACAAGATAATGGATGCGTGATATGCGCGGTATTCCATTGATATCTAATGATTTAATTTTATAGCAGCGTCAAAATTTATTCTTATTAAATAAATGTACCCCCAGGATCGTTTCTCAATATTTAATTTTCATGAGTGTTTAATGTTAAATAAAATATAATAATGGCCGCGTGTCAAAATACTGCTGCTGAGGATGTGTGTATATTAAGGTGATGGGGGTTTTCTAAGAAATAGAAATACTTTTTGGTATTATATAAAAATCGTCTGTGGGTAGGTCTGAATTCAGTCTGGAATTCCAATTCATGCTTTTTTATGTTTTGCGGTACATCGGAGTTACAAAAGGTTGTGCTAGCGTCACAAAACTTAAACCCTTCTCGTCACACGTATGATTTTCATTGGGGATAAATCTTTAATGAATTTCATATTGAGAGTAAGTAACAATTTAATAAAACAGGTGTTGTTTATGGAGTTGAATTTTTTATGAAGAAATGATGGAGGCTCCCCCGATGACAGGGGAGCTCCAAGTTTTTGTGTTTTATTATTAAGCCAATATTCCAGCCCAGTAACCCAGAATACCGAATGCAAAAATAAGCATAATCAATAGTAGGGGACTCAGTTTCTTCCTGAGCAATCTTGCAACTAACAATGTAAGAGCCAAAGGAAGCATTCCCGGAAGTAACTGATCGAAGATGTTCTGCAGCGTTGTTACTGTGACATGGCCATCTGCCTGTGTGACACGGGATACAACAATCGGTACATTAATTGTCGTCCACTTACAAACCAGGGCGCCAATAACGAACAGTCCCAGAATTGATGCACCTTCTGTCAGTTTCTGAAGGCGATCCCCACCCAAATCCTTAAGAATTTCTCTTCCTTTCTGGTATCCGTAATTTAAACCATAGTATTTCAGTGCTAAACGGATTGCGTTGAACAATACAAAAAAAATGATTGGGCCAAGGATATTTCCGGTTAACGCAAGAGAGGCTCCCAGGGCAGCAAGAACGGGTCTGATAGTCCCCCAAAAAATAGGATCTCCAACACCTGCGAAGGGACCCATCAAACCGATTTTTACACCACTGATACTATTCCCTTCAATCTGTGCACCGTTTGCTTTTTCCTCTTCCATCGCCGCCGCAACACCCAATATGGGGGAGGCGCAGTAGGGCTGAGTATTAAACCACTCCAGATGTCTTTTAAGAGCTTCTATTCTTTCCGGACCCGGCGCATACAACCGTTTTATGGCAGGAATCATGATATAGCAAATACCCAGATTCTGTACACGTTCAAAGTTTGCTGAAGCCAGAAGGACGTTTGATCTTAAAAACATACTTCTAAGGTCGCCAGAGGTAAGGCGTTTATTTTCGGTAACAGTAGTGTCTTTATTGGTATTATCGATTGACATGATTGGCTCCTCAGGAATCGAGATCGTCTTCATCAGACAAGGTTGCTTTCGATGGGCTACTTACCGCTTTACTGGCCGCAGAAAATCTTGGATTTACCTGAAGGTAAATAATGGCGGCAACTAACCCCATCCCTCCAAGTCCAACCAGATTGAAATTGGTGAAAGCCGCAATCAGAAAACCCGCAAACAGGAATGGCATCAAATGTCTGACATTCATCATATTGACAACCATTGCATAACCCACAACGACAACAATGCCACCTCCGATCTGGAGACCTTTTGTGACGACTTCCGGGATACTGTTGAGAACGTTCTGAACGGTGGTAACATCAAGCATCAGTACGGCCAGCGTGGGGAGTGCAACGCGTAATGCCTGTAATGACAGCGCACTGATATGCATGAACTCGATACCTCGAATATTGCCGGACTCGGCATAGGTATCTGCCTTGTGGACAAAGAATACCGCTATCGTTCTGATAAAAATAGTTAAGACCTGACCTGCTGCTGCCAGGGCGACTGCGATGGCAATACCTTGCCCAATGCCCTGATGGGTCGTAATGACGAGGATAGTTGAAATGACGGAAGCAATGGCGGTATCTGGCGCCATTGCAAGCCCGACGTTCATCCAGCCCAGGGCCATCATTTCAAGTGTACCGCCTAAGATAATACCGGTTTTAATATCACCCAGAACGATCCCGACCAGCGTACAAACCACAAGTGGGCGGTGGGTCTGAGCTTCGTCCAGCACACTCCCTATCCCCGCTAAAGCAGCTACCATGACCAGTGCAATAATTTGATATGTTTCCATGTCATTTAACCTTCATTATTCAATTTTAGAATAAAAATCAACCGCGGAATCAGAGGGTAATTGCCGTAGTTCAAGCTGAACACCTTTCTCATGCAGTTTTTTAAACGACGCGATGTCTTCAGGAGTTGCGCTGACGGATTTCGTGAGTTGTTTACGACCCTCTTCATAAATCATTCCTCCAATATTTACTGAAGGAATTTTAACTCCGCCCTCAACAAGATGAAGAACATCTGTTGGATTACCAAATAAAAGAAAAGCGGTAACACCTTCATAACGTTCACTGTGATATGCTTTTATCATCTTTTCAACGGTGACCACGCTGGCCTTCATGTGGCTGGGGGCTTTGTTGAATAAATCAGATTTCGGGTAAGTCTCCCCCGTAGCGGGTTGTGTTTTCAGGCAATACGCACGCTTTCAGGCATACCTGCTTTCGTCATTTTGTTCAGCGCTCGTACCAGGGCCATAGCCTCCGCAACCTGACCATCGTAGTCACGCAGCGTCAGTGAACCCCCGAACAGCTGTTTTACCCGGTACATCGCCGTTTCCGCTATCGAGCGACGGTTGTAATCTGTTGTCCATTTCCACCGCGCATTACTCCCGGTCATTCGCTGATTAGCCACTGCACGGTTACGGTCTGCATATTCACCGGGCCAGTAACCTGCACCTTTTCGGGGAGGGATAAGCGCGCTGATTTTCTTACGCCGCAGTTCATCGTGACAGAGCCGGGTGTCGTAAGCGCCGTCTGCCGCTGCTGCCCTGATTTTTCTGTGAGTCTGCCGGATAAGACCCGGGAAGGCTTCTGAGTCCGTCACATTGTTCAGCGACAGGTCTGCACAGATGATTTCATGTGTGTTGCTGTCAACTGCCAGATGCAACTTTCGCCATATACGACGGCGTTCCTGGCCATGTTTTTTGACTTTCCATTCGCCTTCACCAAAGACCTTCAGCCCGGTGGAATCAATCACCAGATGCGCGATTTCACCTCGGGTGAACGTTTTGAAACTGACATTAACCGACTTTGCGCGCCTGCTGACACTGGTGTAATCCGGGCAGCGCAACGGAACATTCATCAGTGTAAAAATGGAATCAATAAAACCCTGCGCAGCGCGCAGGGTCAGCCTGAATACGCGTTTAATGACCAGCACAGTCGTGATGGCAAGGTCAGAATAGCGCTGAGGTCTGCCTCGTGAAGAAGGTGTTGCTGACTCATACCAGGCCTGAATAGCTTCATCATCCAGCCAGAAAGTTATGGAGCCACGGTTGATGAGGGCTTTATTGTAGGTGGGCCAGTTGGTGATTTTGAACTTTTGCTTTGCCACGGAACGGTCTGCGTTGTCGGGAAGATACGTGATCTGATCCTTCAACTCAGCAAAAGTTCGATTTATTCAACAAAGCCGCGTGACTCATACAGCGGCCATCCGTCCGTCATCCATACCACCACCTCAAAGGCCGACAGCAGGCCAAGAAGACGTTCCAGCGTAGCCATGGTGCGTTCACCAAAGACATGCGCCACCACCGTTCTGCGTATCCTGTCATACGCGTAAAACAGCCAGCGCTGCCGTGATTTTGCCCCGACGTAGCCCCATTGCTCGTCCATCTCCGCACAGACAATGACATCACTGCCCGGCTGTATCCGGGAGGTTACTGACTGCGGCCTGAGTTTTTTAAATGGCGGAAAATGGGGTTGAGACCAATGCCCATAATGCGTGCGGTGGCGCGGCAACCGACACCATTCATGGCCATATCAATGATTTTCTGGTGTGTTCCGGGCTGAGATGCGGTGTAAGTGAAGGTGAGCTGCCATGTTTTACGGCAGTGAGAGCAGAGATAGCGCTGATGCCCGGCAGTACTTTTGCCGTTACGCACCACCCCGTCAGTAGCTGAACAGGAGGGACAACAGACGGAGACGGAAGCCACAGGAGCACCTCAAAAACACCATCATACACTACATCAGTAAGTTGGTAGCATCACCTGGAATAGATTACCCATAAAGCTAGCTTCCGCTCTTCGCTCTTCGCTCTTAAGGGACAACCATACTCAAATCTCCCATATTGCAGGAGATTTGAGTATGAAAACGTCACCGTGGAACAAAGACTGTATCATCGGTCAAAAAAGGCCGCTTCAGATATCTCATATCTGGGGGATCCGGATTCGACTTGAGCTGGAAGGTAAAACACGCGATCTTGCACTGTTCAACATGGCTTTGGACAGTAAGCTACGAGGCTGTGACCTGGTCAAACTCAAAGTATCAGATGTTGCATATGGCAGTTCTGTTTCAAGCAGAGCAACGGTGTTGCAACAGAAAACCGGTAGTCCTGTCCAATTTGAGATAACCAAAGGAACAAGAGAAGCTGTTGCTGCATTGATAAAGCTTGGTAATTTGCATAGTAAAGACTTCTTGTTCCGGTCTCGGGTTGGTACTTGCCAACACATATCAACCCGGCAATACAACCGAATTTTTCATGGGTGGATAGCAAAGCTTGGTCTCGAAAATTCACTTTACAGCACGCATTCTATGCGAAGAACAAAACCTTACCTGATCTACAAAAAAACTAAGAATCTCAGAGTGATCCAACTCCTTCTGGGCTACAAGAAACTGGAAAGTACAGTTCGATACTTGGGCATTGAAGTCGATGATGCGCTGGAGATATCTGAATCGATCGAAGTCTAAGGTTGTCAGGGCTGCGACAGCGGCCCTGTGCCAAGAGCGGAGGTTTAGCAGTTTTTTTCCTTCAACTCGTCTGTTGTTATACGCAATGGTTATGCTGTCTAACGATCATATCCAACCTTCAGATTACCCGTGCTTTTTTCTAAATAACTGTTCGGAATAGTAGATCACTTTGAGGGAACTCAGCCCGAATTGTGCGATCTGATCAATCGCTGAATATCCCAAATCACCAACCGGACTGAGCGATGCCGATCATAGCACCAATTCCCCGTGACGAACGACGCCTGATGCAGAAAGCTATCCATAAAACGCGTGATAAAAATTATGCCCGCAGACTGACCGCCATGCTGATGTTGCACCGGGGCGAGCGCGTCAGTCATGTGGCCAGAACACTCTGCTGTGCCCGCTCATCGATTGGTCGCTGGATTAACTGGTTCACTCTGTCTGGTGCTGAAGGCCTGAAGTCATTACCGTCAGGACGTGGCAGGCGCTGGCCGTTCGAACATATTTGCGCATTGCTGCGTGAGCTTGTGAAGCATTCTCCCGGCGATTTCGGTTATCAGCGTTCCCGCTGGAGTACCGAACTGCTGGCGATAAAAATCCGTGATGTCACCGGTTGTCCGCTACATGCCTCAACCATCCGGAGATGGTTACCTGCTGCCGGGCTGGTATGGCGCAGAGCAGCGCCGACACTGCGTATCCGTGACCCACACAAAGAAGAAAAAATGGTCGCTATCCATGAAGCACTGGCGAAATGCAGTGCGGAAAATCCCGTGTTTTCCGAAGATGAAGTGGATATTCATCTCAACCCGAAAATCGGTGCTGACTGGCAGTTACGCGGGCAGCAAAAACGTGTTGTCACACCGGGCCAGAATGAAAAGTACTATCTTGCCGGTGCGCTGCACAGCGGTACGGGAAAAGTCAGCTACGTAGGTGGAAACAGTAAAGGTTCATCTTTATTTATCAGACTGTTAAAACATCTTAAGGCGACATACCGGCGGGCAAAAACGATTACGCTCATTGTCGATAACTACATTATCCACAAAAGCCGTGAAACGTTGCGCTGGCTGAAAGCAAACCAGAAGTTCAGGGTCATTTATCAGCCGGTTTACTCGCCATGGGTCAATCATGTCGAACGGTTGTGGCAGGCGCTTCATGAGACAATAACCCGAAATCACCAGTGCCGTTCAATGTGGCAACTGTTGAAAAAGGTTCATCACTTTATGGATACCGTCAGCCCATTCCCCGGTGGAAAACACGGGCTGGCTAAAGTGTAGCGGTATTAGGATCAGTTATTTAGGACAAGCCACGATACTTGCTACAGATTAATCATTTCTTCTGATAGTGGATGATCAACACAGGAACCCGATAAATTGAAACTGACAGAGCCGAAACGGGACATCAAAAACAAACCGCCCCCGGTTGACAGGAATGCCCCGTCCGGCTGGTTTCGATAGTAACATCTTCCATCTGGGGATGTTAAGTAATGGAACAGGCAGTAGGTGGGCAGATTCGCAAGCGCAAGCATGGTCGTACTGTCTATTCAGTATCAGCATGTTTCTGAGTCTTTTTCTGGTTCTGAAGTATCGTTTCATCGGAGTTAAGAATGTTATGGATGAGTTCCTCACATCCCTGTTGCTTTTGAACTTCCAAAAGTAACTGAACGGAAATGCGGTGTACTGGGAGTGAAGTACTTAGGGTAGGTGGAGGGGCTGAGCTGATATTCGGTGAATCATATCCTCAGGAGACATAATTAACATGTTGGAAGATCTCAAAAGTGAATGGACAGATTAAGCGAGATATTTACATGGAAAAGCCTGAAGAATGATTTCGGAATTCTGATGGAGACCTATTGAACGTTTTCTTAAAGAGACGGGAAAAATAATGGACATCATTATAACCGACACTTCGTGCTATTTTTTCAATGCTCCAGTTTGTTTGTTCAAGGAGACAATGAGCTTCCGTCATTCTTTTATTTATTAAATAAGCAGTGAAGCCTGTGCCTGTCAACTCCTTAAACGTTCTGGAAAAATAAAACATACTCAGGTTGGCTTTGCTGGCCATTTGTTCAAGATTGAGATTGTCAGAGAAATTCTGATTTATGTGATTGAGTATCATTTCCATTGTTGCCTGATGTCGACCCAATGTCTCCAGTTTCTGATTTTTAACAGGACTGACATTTTTTACTATACGTAAATTATATTCCTTACTAAGGTAGTTCTCTATAATAAGGTTCAGGAGCTGTGCAGCAGACTTTATTTTCATCAGGCTCAGTTCAGGCACCTCATGATATAGTTCGATAAGTTTTGATTCTGTTGGTAAGTTTTTATCGTTTTCCACTATTTTTGGTAATGGTAAGTTTTCTGCAACACGTGCTTGTCCACAAGAAACAAACCCTGTCAGATTACCGTTAATGAAAATAGGAATGGAAAAATCTACGAGTCCTGCGTGACAGCGATAACATTGAATCTGTTTTGCTTTCGTACTTTCAAAACCACCACAGCGATCGCATTGTTGGCAATAGGGATGGTAAGCTGCGATTTGCCTGACCTGCTGGCAGAAAGAAGTAAAATTATACCATGGGGATATCTCTTTGCCATTCAGATCTACGGCAACAGAACCCAGACCTGTGGCATTGGCAAAATCATATACAATATTGTCAAGTATATCGTGGGCGTTTCTCATTTTTTTACCTGGCAATAAAAGTTGTAATCCGTTAGTTATTCTTGGTTTTTCACAAAGATAAATCCATTACATTCGTGACTATATCATATGAAAATTATACTCTTTTTAAAATCGTTGTAAATTGTGCTACATCACATTTTCTTGCCTGAGCTTTAAAGTATGGGTAAGCGGATTAAATGGTTGATCTTACCTTTGCATGAGAGTGAGACAGACCGGCATCTCATCGGATTATCTGGTTGATGCTTCACCTACTGCTGGTGCATGTTTCCTTCGCTAATTCCAGCAAGAACCCCACACGCCTCAACTTCCCGGTCATCGTTGCAACTCGCTCTCAGTGAAACGAGTTGTTTCTCAAGCGCTTGCAGAGCGGTTATCTGCGACCGCACATGAGAGATGTGATCATCGAGCAAGGCGTTGACGGCGGTACAAGGCTGATGAGGGTCGTCCTGATAGCTCTGTAGTTCGTGAATCTCAGCCAGTGACAGGCCCAGGATTCTGCAGCGACGGATGAAGGCCAGCCCCTCACCATGCTTCTCGGTATAGACACGGTAACCGTTGTCCTGCCGATCAGGCGGCGGCAACAAGCCCTGCTGTTCATAGAAGCGGATCGTCTGTGTTTCGACCCCTACCAACTGCGCCAACTGACCAATGCGCATCAGCCTCCTCCCCAACGGATTCTTTACTCTATTGACCTTATAGTGACTTTATAGTTTTAAATGGTACCACAACATTGTTCAAGTGGAGTCGTATCATGAGCAAATCCTGTGGTGGCGCCTGTGGCGGTGATGCAACGTCCGCAGCGGATACCGATATACAGGCCTCCTCCGAGGCGCCAGGGAGATGGGTCAGTGTTTATGCCGTGCCGAAGATGGACTGTCCATCAGAAGAACGAATGATTCGCCTAGCCCTGAACGGCTTTGAGGAGATTCGGGCGCTGTCCTTCGACTTGTCGAACCGCCGGCTGAAGGTCGTGCATGACGGCGAGGTCGAGCCCGTCACCTCGAAACTGAAGACCTTGGGGCTAGGCGCCTCGCTTCAGGAAACCGTCGCTGCAAATCCGGAGACCATCAAGGCCGCCGAGTTTTCGGCAGCTTCTGCTAAGCAAGAATCCGGGACCCTGCGCTGGTTGCTCGGCATCAATGCACTTCTGTTCGTGGTGGAAATGACTGCCGGTCTGATCGCCCAGTCCACCGGCCTGATTGGAGAATCCCTGGACAATTTTGCCGATGCGGCGGTGTACGGGCTTGCCCTTTATGCGGTTGGACATAGCGTGAAAATGCAGGTACGTGCCGCGCATCTTGCTGGTGTACTGCAACTGATCTTGGCTGTGGGCGTGCTCGTAGAGGTGGTGAGACGCTTTGTATTCGGTAGTGAGCCTGAATCGCTGGTGATGATGGCTATCGCATTCGTCGCATTGATTGCCAATACCAGTTGTCTGCTGCTCATATCCAAACATCGGGAGGGCGGGGCGCACATGAAGGCAAGCTGGATATTCTCGGCCAACGACGTGGTGATCAACCTGGGGGTCATCACCTCCGGCGCTCTGGTCGCGTGGACCGGGTCCAATTATCCGGATCTGATTATCGGCACCATCGCGGGGGTAATTGTACTTAACGGTGCTAGACGCATTCTGGCGCTCAAGGATTAAGCAATGTCCATTTTTGGCAAACATCTGTCACCGTACGCTCTGTTGTCCATCTCCGGCCTGCTGGCAGCGTCTGATCAGGCCGTAAAATGGCTGGTGCAACAATCAATGGCATATGGCGAGTCTATTTCAGTGACCTCATTCTTTAACTGGGTACACGTATGGAATACCGGTGCCGCATTCAGTCTTTTTGCGAATGGTGGAGGCTGGCAGCGCTACTTTTTTATCGGAATCGCGGTAGTGGTCTCGATTTTTCTGATCAAGCTGATCCTTGAAAATCGTCATAAAGGAGAAGCCATCGCTTGCAGTCTTATCCTCGGTGGCGCCATGGGCAACCTGATTGACCGGGTCTTTCGCGGCTATGTTGTGGATTCCTTTGATTTCTATTGGCGAGACTGGCATTGGCCGGCCTTCAACCTGGCTGATATTGCAATTGTCCTCGGTGCCTTACTTTTAGTTTCCAGCAGCTTGTTGGGTAAAAAAGCAAACACCAATGCCGAGCCGGATGGATCTGACTGACACCTACGCCTATACAACACCATGACCGAACTTCCCGACAACATCCTTCACCTGCCGCAATACCAAGTACTGGGCTGCAAATCAACCGACGACGAAATGCACTTCCAGGTGGACGTGCCCGATCCCATCGCCTGCGAGGAATGCGGCGTGCAGGGTGAGTTCGTACGGTTCGGCAAGCGTGACGTTCCCTATCGTGATCTGCCCATCCACGGCAAGCGGGTCACTCTCTGGGTGGTCCGCCGCCGATACACCTGCCGGGCCTGCAAGACAACATTCAGGCCCCAGCTACCGGAGATGGTGGACGGATTCCGTATGACACTGCGGCTGCATGAGTACGTGGAGAAGGAATCCTTCAACCACCCCTACACCTTTGTGGCGGCACAGACCGGCCTGGACGAGAAGACGGTGCGCGACATCTTCAACGCCCGCGCCGAGTTCCTGGGGCGCTGGCACCGCTTCGAGACGCCCCGCATCCTGGGCATTGACGAGCTATACCTGAACAAGCGCTACCGCTGCATTCTGACCAACATTGAGGAGCGAACCCTGCTCGACCTGCTGGCCACCCGCCGCCAGAACGTGGTGACCAACTACCTGATGAAGCTGAAAGACCGGCAGAAGGTCGAGATCGTCAGCATGGACATGTGGAACCCCTACCGGGCAGCGGTCAAGGCTGTGCTGCCCCAGGCCCGTATCGTGGTCGATAAGTTCCATGTGGTGCGCATGGCCAACGATGCCCTAGAGAGAGTGCGCAAGGGCCTCAGAAAGGAGCTGAAACCGTCCCAGAGCCGGACTCTCAAGGGAGACCGGAAAATCCTGCTGAAACGCGCTCACGAAGTCTCAGACCGGGAGCGCCTCATCATGGAGACCTGGACAGGCGCGTTCCCGCAACTGCTGGCCGCCTACGAGCACAAGGAGCGCTTCTACGGCATCTGGGACGCCACCACACGGCTCCAGGCAGAAGCCGCCCTGGACGAGTGGATAGCCACCATCCCGAAGGGCCAAAAGGAAGTCTGGAGCGATCTGGTCAGGGCAGTGGGAAACTGGCGCGAAGAGACCATGACCTACTTCGAGACGGACATGCCCGTCACCAACGCTTACACGGAGTCCATCAACCGACTGGCCAAGGACAAGAACCGTGAAGGGCGCGGTTACTCCTTCGAGGTGATGCGGGCACGAATGCTCTACACCACGAAGCACAAGAAGAAGGCACCGACTGCGAAGGTCTCTCCTTTCTACAAGAAAACCATCGGTTACGGACTGCCGGACTTCGCAGAGGAACTCAACTACGGAGTCGATCTATCAACCATCTGAGGGTGGTATCAGATTGATGGGGTGAAGGTGCCCCATCAACCATTAAATCCGTATACCCTTTATCAGGACTTAGACAAACGATTCAACTGCTGGCTGAAACACCCACCCTTGGGAAAAATAGACCCGAGGTACGCATGAATGTGTTTAGCTTCCCTTATTCAAGTCATGTCATCTATTACATCCAACATGAGCATCAATTCGTTGTATTTGGGATCTTACATAAAAGTATGGTTCCACTTGCACATCTCGCGG
Organism: Shewanella sp. W3-18-1; assembly: GCF_000015185.1. Lineage (NCBI taxonomy): Bacteria > Pseudomonadati > Pseudomonadota > Gammaproteobacteria > Alteromonadales > Shewanellaceae > Shewanella > Shewanella sp. W3-18-1. The sequence continues at coordinate 480,996 of NC_008750.1, forward strand.
AGCGGGAAATTATTTGATGTAGTGAAATAGGGAGGGCACCATGAAAAATGATGTTCGGCGGCTATCTATTTTGTCAACTGATGAAATAGATGAACTGTTTGGATTACCTCATTTCTCAGATGATGATCGTCGATTATATTTTGACTTAAGTGCTAAAGAGCGCGAGCTATTCGACAATACCCGAACGTTTTCTGTGGCAGCCCATTTAGTATTGCAACTGGGCTATTTCAAAGCCAAACGGCAGTTTTTCAGTTATGAACAAGAATCGTCAGTACTAAATGACTTGGATTACATTGCCGCGCTGTACTTTCCCACCAAAACGCTTTCAAGACTGAAAAGTCCCTCAAGACCGATTAGGGCTGAACAACAACGAGCAATTCTTGATTTATTCCAGTATAAACAATGTGATAATGAGGTAAAAGTTGATTTGGAAGATAAAGCACAGCGGGTTGCGATGTTATCGACACAACCTATCTTTATCTTTCGTGAATTAACCCAATACTTAGCATTACACCGTATTGTCATGCCCAGTTATCGGTATATGCAAGAGATGATTGGTAGAGTGGTGGCTTATGAACGCACCCGTATTGCTCGATTACTTAGCACTTGCATGACTTCACTTATCGATCAGCAATTAGCGGCTTTGCTTCGGGCTGAGTCAGGAGTATTTCGCGTCAGCGCATTAAAACATGAAGCTAAAGATTTCAGTTATAAAGAATTGCGACATGAAGTCGCACGGCGGCAGTTTTTCCAGCCTCTACATGAGTTTGCCAAGCAGTTCCTCATAACAGCGGGGATCTCCAATGAAAGCGGCAAGTATTATGCTTCTATGGTTAAGTTTTATACCACTTATAAACTTCAACGCATGAAAAAAGAGACTGCACAGTTATATCTGCTGTTTTTTGCTTTTCATCGGTTTCAGCAAATTAATGACAACTTAATTGAAGCATTGCTCCATTGGGTCGATCAATACGAGAAACAGGCCAAGCGTGCCGCTGAAGAAGCAATGAATAATGCGGTTACCAATGCAGCGAAAAATTTACAGGCTGCGGGTCATGTATTGAGCCTGTTTACGGATGACACCATCACCGATGACACACCTTTTTCCATTATTAAAGAAAAAGCCTATGCATTGCTTGAACAAGAGAGATTCCCATTAGTTGCTGATTACTTACGCAATATTGCTTTCGACAAAACGGCATTTGAATGGTCACATTACACAAAATTATCCGCCACATTCAAACGTAACTTAAGGCAACTTTTTACTGATCTGGATTTTGCCGGACGTGTAGAAGACTCTCCTTTGCTTGAAGCTATCGCGTTTTTACAAAACTTATTGCGCACAGAAAAATCACCAAGGCAAACTGACCCTAATTCATTTCCGACTGAGATTATTCCTAAAGGTTTACGCCGATATTTGTTTAGTAAAGAGGGCAAAACATTTAAAACGCTTGATGTAGATCGCTATGAGTTTTTGGTCTATCGCCTACTACGCAACTCACTGGAAGCGGGTGATGTGTACGTTAAACATAGTAATGAATTTCGCCGCTTTGAAGATGACTTAATAAGCGATCTTAGATGGCAGGATAAAGAACGAGTATTGCAAGATATTGGTGCACCCATTTTATTGGCCCCTATCCAAGATACTCTGGCTGTATTTCATACTATGCTAGCAGCACGTTATAGTGCGATTAACCAACATATTTCTGATGGGGTCAACAAACATATTAAAGTAATTGGGGCTGCCGAAAAGCGTCGTTGGAAGCTGCTTTATCCGAGCAGTGATGAATCCGTTAATAGCGATTTTTACAGCCAGTTACCAGGAATTGGTATTGCGGATCTACTGTGGTTTGTTGCGGGTAATACTGGATTTTTAAATGCATTTACCCATGTATTAGATCGTTATGTAAAGCATGAAGCTGATCCCCGTGAAATTTTCGCCTGTATTGTTGCGATGGGAACAAACATGGGGTTAGCAAAAATGGCTGAGGTTTCAGGCCTTAGCTCAGCATCAATGGCGGGGACATCAAGAAATTATCTACGCTTGGAGACATTACGAGCGGCTAATGATGCGATTAGTAATGCGACCAGCCAGCTACCCGCATTTCATCTCTATGATATTCAGGACACACTTCATTCAAGTAGCGATGGTCAGCGGATAGAAACGCAAATTAACACCCTTAACGCTCGATATTCTCCCAAGTATTTTGGTTTACAGAAAGGTGTCAGCGCCTACACGTTGGTTGCAAATCATGTTCCTATAAATGCAAAGATTATTGGGACTCACGAACATGAAAGCCATTACGTTTTCGATTTATTGCATAACAATACCTCTGATATAAAGCCAGAACGGCATTCCACTGACACCCATGGCACCAATCAGGTTAATTTTTGGATTTTGCATGCATTTGGATATCATTTTGCACCTCGTTATCGTGATTTGCATAAGAAAATGGATACGTTAGTCGGCTCACAACATCCCAATGAGTGTGGTGACTGGCTAATAAAGCCTGCCCGAAAAACCAACGATGAATTGATTGAACGTGAATGGCCCAATATTCAACGGATCATGGCATCGCTAGCTCAAAAAGATGTTACTCAAGCCACGATTGTTCGCAAACTCTCGAGCTATTCGCGTCAGAATCAGACCAAGAAAGCATTATGGGAGTTGGAAAACATATGCCGAACGCTATACATTCTCGACTTTGTCGACGATGTTGGCTTACGTCAATGTGTACAAAAAGCATTAAATCGTGGCGAAGCCTATCATCGTCTTAGACGAGCAGTTGCATTTGTTAACGGTGGAAAATTCAGAGTAAAAACAGAAGAGGAGCAGCAAATATGGAATGAATGCTCTCGGCTCATCACCAACGCGGTCATTTACTACAACACAGTGCTGCTATCTCGTGTCTATGAACAGAAGCAAACAGTAGGAGATCAAAATGCACTGGCTCAGCTTCACAGTATTTCGCCCGTTGCATGGCAGCACATCAATATGTATGGCAATTTTGAGTTTAGTCCATCAACCTCAAAAATAGATATCGATGCATTGGTTGCTCGATATGCTGAACCAGAATATTGGAAGCAAGCGCTGATTGAGAACGAGAATTCAAGTGAGTGATTTTAGAATTTAAAGCTAACTTTACATTTTTGGCGCGTTGGGCAAATTTAGCCATGTAAGTAGAGACTCACTAACGCATAGGTAGTCCCCCAAAATACAGGAGCGAGTAACGCAATCACAAAGGGCATAATGGCTTCTTAAAAAGTATCTTGATGTTGAGATATATTACTTTGAGATAATAAAGCAGGCAAGCCTTGAGATAACAATTCCACCTATTTACAACCTCTATTGTATGACCTGAGCCAAATCCACTCACAACAGACACTGCGTTTGTGCGCCGTTTGCCGTATAATCGGGCGTCATTTTTTACAGGCGAGCCAGTATGTTCCATATCGCACTCTATGAGCCAGAAATCGCACCTAACACAGGTAATATCATTCGCCTTTGCGCAAACAATGGCTGCCAGCTCCATTTGATTGAGCCATTAGGTTTTGATCTAGAAGAGAAAAAGCTACGCCGCGCGGGTTTGGACTATGCAGACTTAACCAATGTGACTCGCCATAAAGATTTCGATGCCTTTCTTGAAGCGATGACAGGCAAGCGCATTATGGCCTGTACCACTAAGGGGAGTCGCCCGCATACTGAGCTGAGTTTTGCCAAGGATGATGTGCTGTTATTTGGCCCTGAGACCCGTGGTTTGCCGATGGCGATTATCGAGTCAATTCCGACCGAGCAAAGATTGCGTATTCCCATGGCGGCAACGAGTCGTAGTTTGAACCTTTCTAATGCGGTGGCCATTATCAGCTACGAAGCATGGCGCCAACTCGGTTTTGAAGGTGCAATTTAATGCTTAGGGATACTTATTTGGATTAATCTAGAGTTAACCTGTCAATATTCAAATCACGATGCAATTAGATTCGACAGGTTACTTTAATTCCATTCGCCCCCAAAGCAAGGCAGCTGAATCGTATATTGTGCATTGCCACTGTTTCCCCAGTGACACGCCGCCCATTTCTTTCAAAATAAGTATCCCTGAGGCTCGGCGGCGGCATCTGCTGCATATGGAAGTGCGAATGTCGCGATCACATGGCCGATGATGTTCCCGACATCATAGTGGCATTTCCCATATCCCTATGGGTCAGATGTGAAAGAGCGGCCATGCAGCCAACGGTCACTGTTGCAACAGTAGCAATCTTAACTACCCCCTTATACTGTTCGTTTAGCTAAAAAGGTATTGCCCATTCCTTGTTAGCAAAGTGGCATCTAGCTCACTTCAACATCAGTATGTTGACTCAATTTTAGTAATGCTACAGGGCTCTGGTCTAATCAGTATTATCCAACCGCAATTACATTAGCAGATGAGAAAATGTGGTATGAGTGTTAGCCTGAATACGAGGCCAAAATGCTGTCAATCAAGGTAAATAATGAGTCAGACGTGAGCGTAAAAGAATGAGAAAGCTAAAACAATATCAAGTGATTAACCATGAAACAGTATAAAAAACCGCTACCGCAAAAATGCAAATTCCTATAGCATCATTTGTACCAATTGACCTGTATGTGGCAGTTGCCAAGTCCAACAAGCGATTTATGCCCTGCAAACAGCGCATAATTACTAAGATGTTACGCATCATGAGCAAATATCGAGATAAATTCGAATATCCGGAAAATCCAGCAAGTACTGAAGAAATTCAGGCTCTTGAGAAATGGTTAGGAACAGATCTTCCTAGTGAGCATAAGAAGTTCTTGCTTGAAACTAATGGGGCCGAAACTCCGATTGGCGTGCAAGAACCAGATGACTCAGTTGTGCTCTGGAGCGCTAAAGAGATTTCCGAATTAACAGAAGCCTATTGCTACGAGCAATACTTGCCTGGGTTGGTTGCTATTGGTTCAGATGGTGGGGGAGAGTCAATTGTCTTCGATACCACACATAATATAAGCTCAGAAGACTGGCCAGTTTATAGGGTACCTTTCGGCGATTTAACTAAAGAGTCTATGGTATTGTTGGCGGCAAATTTCAATGAGTGGGTTTCCAGTGGTTATTCACTCAAGTTCTAAAATGTTTAACAAGGCCAGTCAATCTGACCTCCGTAAACTGCCTTTTTTGCAAAAAGACGTAAAAAAGTTTTTAATTCACTCCGGCAGTTGCTGGCAGCGTTAGGACAAACCAAGAATCGACTCAGGCGTAACTGCTAATGAACATCGAAGCATTGATTGAACAAATAGAGAATACTGACTGGCTAAGCCAAGCTGAGCACATCTTAGCGATTTCTCAATTACAAATTGAATGGGATTGGTTGCCGAGCAGCAGAGATCAATCCGATCCTTTCGAAGGAACATATCCAACTAAACCAGACGAACAGCTCTACGACAAAGAGGCTGAGAAAGTGGTTTATAAAGCTGCGTTGAAATCGTTGCGAAGCGTTGGGAAGACTCATCCTAAACTTGTCGATGGCCCTCATAACTACACAGAGGCAATGAAAGGTAGCGCGCTGTTCGCTTGTAGACATGCAGCCAAAGAGGTCCTTTCTAATCAGCCAGGAAAGTGGGTAGCAATCTTAGCATTATATCATACCGGTGTGTGGCCATGTGGTATAACCCAAACTGGGGAATTGGTTATCCTATAAAAGCAATGAAGACAATAAAATATAAGTTAAGACAGAAATAACTCGATGATCAATAGCTATACCAAATCAAGCATTGTTGCACCAGTGACCTTCTAAAACTCATTACTCTTTTTGAGTTGCCGTCACGAATCAAATCTATGAAAGCTACTAACTAGTGGTTCAAATAGCTCGCGTTGCTCACAGGAATGGGCTAGAGCGTAGGTTAAGACATAGAAATTCTTATCCGAAAACCTCAAATTAGGACTAACAATCTAGCTCATTTATGTCCACAAACGAGTCACATATCTACTTTAAAGCAAACAGGTTACACCGATATTAAATAGGTGAGCCATGGTGATTGGCGAGACGACCGTCCGCACCATGGCCGCTCTTTGGCGTCCATGCCATCGCGGCATTTGTGAATCCTTTCACATCAGATGGGGCGGCCCTGCATCCACGGATGATGGGATGGACACCTTTTGTGAAGTACTTGCTGCATGTCGGTGAGTGAACACCATGGCAAGTCTGCGTTAGTCGATATCAGTCAACGAATACACGGGGTCAGTGTAAACGAATCTGGTCGCCATAACTTACCTAATGCTATTACCCACCTTTAGTGCATAAAATCTAACGCTTTTTTGTCCCGAAGTGAGTTGTGTGGTGTCAAGTAGAGATTGTACGATTAAGTCGTACTACATAATCAAAACTGCCAGTTCGTGTATGAGTGAGTACACTTATTGAGATGGCGTCACAGGCGTCATCTCTATCCCACGAAAAAGCTGATAGCGATCAACATCATCATCTAGATATTGAATATTCTGTGTCCATTGCCAAGCATTATGTTGGCTAGAGGAGGGCTGGGTTTGAAAGTACAACTGGATCAATGCAGAACGGGCATTTACTACGCCTTCCCCCAGTAAGGAATAATCCCCATTTTTACGATATAAACTAAAAACTTGCTGCTTTTCCTGTGATATACCATCGTAGTATGTCAGAAGTACTTGTTCGCCTTGCTCTCTAAACCACCACGTTTCACTGTAAGGGGCCCTTGTTCCGACACTGACGGATAGGATCAACTGCCGCTGATCGTGGGAGCATAAACCTGTCGTGGTGACTTTTCGTGGTATTTCACCCACTTTAGCCGCATCGCCAGTCCACTGACCAACAAATTGAGCGCAAAATTCATTAAAGCTGATTTTAGTCGCTACGGCCGAAAAAGGCGTTAATACGCTGAGCGTAATGCCCCACAGACAATACCGTTTTAATAGGTTTATTTTATTCTGCATATTTTCACCTATCTGCAATGTCGGATTAGATTAGCGTTAAATTTAATCATAAACAAATACTTAGCCGTCTTTATGTTGATTGATGCTGAAGTGCTACTCGCGGACAAATTATCACAATGGCAGTCGAGGTTGACGAGCAAAATTTACAGATGGTTACACAAAGCACGTTTATTGCTCATCATTACTCAGTTTGCTTTCATGCTGAGTTTCTATACTCTCGGGTTTGTACAACCAAATATAATCATTATAACGATATTTATACCCAAACAATCTGAAGATGCTGGCATGCGTCTCTCCAGATAGCGTAGGTATATATTAAGGAGACTCACAGTGAAGAAGGCAGGAATTTTATTGCTCTGTCTGTTGATGCCATTTGGCTCAGCATTGGCGGAGCAGGGCAAGCCACTCTCGGTGGAGTTGCTTTGGCAACTTAAGCGTATTGGTAGCCCTGTGGTATCCCCCTCTGGTGAACATATTATTGCGCCAGTGACAGAATATGATTTAAAAGAAGATAAAGGTTCGACCCAGTTGTGGCGTTTTGATGGCGAAGGGAAAAATAATCGTGCCATCACAGCGAAGGGGCTAAAGGTTCGTGAGCCAGTGTTTTCACCTGATGGCAAGACATTAGCCTTTGTCAGTGAGCGAAATGAAGACGATGCAGGCCAAATTTATCTGTTGCCTATGGATGGTCCGGGTGAAGCGCAACGCTTAACCGATATTCCTACTGGCGTTAATGGTATTAAATGGGTTGGCAAGCATCTGTATTTCATCAGCAATATCTTCCCAAATCAAAAATGGGATGAGATGAAAACCCAACTAAAAACCGACAAGGACAATAAGGTATCCGCGCGCCAGTGGAATGCGTTGCCCTATGCCCAGTTTGATCATTGGCTGGATGAACGTCGTCAAGCCCATGTCTTTAGGATCCCCGCTTTGGGCGGCGAAGTTGAAGCCGTCACTCAACCGCTTGGATATGAGTTACCGCGTTCGAGCCAAAGCAGTTCAAGTTATGATATTTCGCCTAATGAACGCTTGATTGCTTTCAGTGCTTATGGCTCAGACAATCGTGTTGATCCTAAACTGGATATTTTCCTCGCCACGATTGGTAGCGGTAAAGCTGAAAATATTACGCCAGAAAATCAAGCCGCAGATGTTAATCCAAACTTTAGTCCTAATGGCAAAACGCTGGCCTTTACCCGCCAAAAAATCCCCGGATTTTATGCCGATACCGCAAGGTTGATGCTACTGGATATTGATAGCCGCAAACTCAATACGCTAACGCCTGAGTGGGATCGTTCAGTCAGCCAATTTAATTGGACACCCGATAGCAAAGGTTTTTATGCCGCTATTGATGATGCTGCGACGAGTCGCATTTATCATATCGATGCCAAAAACGGTAAAGTCAAAGCCATTACAGAGGCGACTGACTTTGGTCAACCTGCCATAGGCAAAGATGGTGAATTGATTGCCACCAACGAGAGTTTCTTGCACCCAGCGCGCTTGGTCAGCATTAATCCCCGCAATGGCAAGACGGTACGCCTAGAGAACTTTAATGACGATATTCTTAAAGACGTTGATTTAGGCACTTATGAGTCAGTGACTTACAAGGGATATCAAAATCAAGATATTCAAATGTGGGTACATTATCCACCAGGGTTCGATCGCAGTAAAAAATACCCCCTCTTTATGTTGGTTCACGGCGGGCCACATAACGCCATCTCCGATGGTTTCCATTACCGTTGGAACGCGCAAACCTTCGCCTCTTGGGGATATGTTACTGCGTGGCCAAACTTCCATGGTTCTAGCGGCTTTGGACAAGACTTTGCCGATGCAATTAACCCAGATTGGAAGAATAAATCCCTCGAAGATGTGCTCAAAGCTGCTGACTGGTTTAAACAGCAAAGCTGGATTGATAGCGATCGTATGGTCGCGGGTGGCGCAAGTTACGGTGGATATCTGACCTCGATTATTTTAGGTCAACCACATCCCTTTAAAGCCCTACTGATCCATGCCGCGGTTTATGACATGTATTCACAAATGGCGGCCGACTTTGCGGTGCACAGCACGCGCTTTGGTAATTACTGGGATAATCCTGAGTTATATAAAGCGATTTCGCCACATTATTTTGCGGCTAACTTTAACACTCCAACGTTGGTTAGCCACGGTCAGCTCGACTACCGTGTACCAGTAGGGCAAGGGTTTGAGCTGTTCCGCACCCTGCAAACTCGCAATGTGGAATCGCGGATGATTTACTTCCCCGATGAAAACCATTGGGTGATGAAGCCTAATAACTCTATCTATTGGTATAACCAAGTCAAAGATTGGATGACCCACTACGCCAAGCCGGGTGGACAATAGAATCTAGAACCTAGCACAGAAAAGCAAAAGGTCTGCACTATGCAGACCTTTTCTTTATTGAATCAAACCGAGCAACGATAACTTATTGACCAAATCCTGTGGCGTTAATATCGACAGTTTGCACTTTGCCATATTTAGCTGCAACAGGCGCAATCTTGCTCGCGTTACCAATTAGTACAAATTGTAAGTCCTTCTGTGGGAAGTAAGCTTTCACGAGTCTTTGGGTTTCTTCTAAGGTTAAACCGTCCACCTTAGCTTGGAACTCATTGATAAACTTGTCATCGAAGCCGTACAAATACATGCCAGACAATAACCCAGCCAACTGGCCTGAGGTTTCAAACTTAGGTGGGAACTGCCCCTTCACATAGGCTTTTGCTGAATCTAACGTCGCCTGATCTATACCTTTTTCCCATAAACGTGCATAGGTTTTTAAGGCTAAATCTATCGCTTCTTGAGTCGTCTCTGTCTTAGTGAAAGTGCTGATAGTAAACACGCCTGAGTCGGTATACGGTGTAAAACCTGAGCGTGCACCATAGGTTAAGCCTGCGTTTACCCTTAGCTCATCATTCAGCCAAGAGGTAAAGCGGCCGCCTAAAATCGTGTTTACTACCGTTAAACCCACATAGTCAGGGTTATTACGGCTAATGCCTAAACCGCCGATCAAAAAGGTGGTTTCGATTGCATCGGGTTTATCCACCAACAAAACTTTGGCCTCGGTTAACTGAGGCAAACCTTGGTTTAAATTAGGCTGTACCAGTTTTTCGCTGTCTTTCCATTGGCCGAATGTTTGTGTCAGTTTGGCTTTCATAGCAGTCACATCAAAGTCACCCACAACGGTTATCGCGGTATTGGCAGGCTGATAGTAACTCTTATGGAAAGCGCGTAGCTGCGATACAGTGATTTGCTCTAGCGAATCACTGTTACCTGAAGCCGCATTACCATAGGGATGATCGCCAAATACGAGTTTATCGAAGTAGCGACCAATCACCGCCCGTGGGCTTTCTTTATCTTGCTGCAGCCCGGCAATGGCGCGTTGTTTGAGTTTATCAAATTCGGCCGCATCAAAATCAGGGGTTAATATGGCGGCGCTAAATAGGCCCAGCATGAGGTCAATATCCTTCGCCATAAAGTCAGCACTCAGATAACTGCCTTCTTTATCTGCATCAGCGCCTAAACTGGCACCAAGAAAATCCACTTGCTGCTCGATATCGGCCTTAGATTTACCCGCTGCACCTAACAATAAACCTTCTGCCGTCATTTGTGCCACGCCTGCAGTGGTGTCATTGACGGCACCTGCGCGCACCACGGCATTTAAGGTAATTAAGGGCACTTCGCGCTGGGGCATTAAATACACAGTAAGGCCATTATCTAACACAAACTTATCGTAACTTGGCATGGCAAAGCTGCCAGTATCAACGAGTTTTGGGGCTGATATCGCCGCACAGCCTGCTAAGGCCAAACTTGTTCCTAAAGCTAAAGCCGCCATTAACGTAGAGGGTTTTCCAAATGATTTCATTGATCAGACTCCTCGGATGCTGCCAGCACAGCCACAGTGCGATTCGATTTACGTAAGTAGGTTTGGGCAACACGCTGAATATCTGCTGGTGTCACCTTGTTATAGGCTTCTGGCGCATTAAATAGCTTGTCGTAACTACCAAAATACATCTCATAGGTGCCTATGGTATTGGCCTTGCCATTAATGGTTTCCATTGAGCGATAAAAATCCATCAACTTGATATTTTTAACTTTATCCAATTCTTGCTGGGTAACACCTTGGCTCGCAATGCTATTGATTTGCTCGATCAGCGCGCGCTCTAAGGTTGAGGCATTCACTTCAGGTGTCGCCACGCCCATTACATAGAAGAGGTTAGGATCGACCGACATCGGCATATAGGTTTGTGCTTCTAAGGCCACTTGTTTATCAACCAATGATTGATATAAACGCGAACTATTACCCTGGCTTAGAATCGAGCTTAATAAGTCCAGCGCATAAAAATCCGCATGGGTTGCCGCCGGAATATGGTACGCCAGCATTACGTTGGGTGTGCTGACCGAGGCCTTTTGCACAAAGGTGCGACGTTCACCCTTTTGTTCAGGCTCTACGGTGCGAATCGCTTTAGGCGGAGTCTGTGCCGGAATAGGGGCAAAGTACTTGTCGGCCAAGGCTTTTACTTGGGCAAGCTTTACATCACCGGCAATTACGACCACGGCATTGTTCGGCGCGTAATAGGTTTTATGGTACTGAACTAAATCTTCCAACGACCAAGCGGCGATATCCGACTCGTGACCGATCACCGACCAAGAATAAGGGTGGGCTAAAAATGCCACACCTTTGATTTCGCCTTCAAGGGCATTCCAGTTAGAGTTCTCTAAGCCAGTGGAACGCTCTGACTGCACTACACCACGCTCGCTTTCTACCATTTCGGGATTGATATCTAAGTTAGCGATACGGTCAGCCTCGAGATCGAACATAGTTTCGAGTGCATTGGCGGGGAACCAATCGGTATAAACCGTCATATCTTCAGTGGTATACGCATTGTTCGCGCCACCAGCGGCTTCCATAGTGCGGTCGAACATTTTTGGGCCGTACTTTTTCGAACCGTTGAACATCATGTGTTCGAAAAAGTGCGAAATACCGGTAATGCCGGGCACTTCGTTACGTGAACCGACCTTCCAAAATAAATACATGTTGGCATTGGGAATTGAGGCATCTTCTAGCACCATGATTTTCATGCCGTTATCTAGCGTGAAACTCTTAATGTCTTCTGCCGTGGTGGCCTGTGCTTGGCTTAGGGGATTCAAAAGTCCCATAGCCAACACCAGAGCCGATAGCGTGCGCTTCATCTTGTTCGCTCCTTGCTGTAAAAAATCACATATGAAGGTAAATTGTTTAACAAATCAAGCGCAGCAAGCGTATCCCGCGCCGATTTTTTGTAAGCTCAAGTTATACCGCAGTGCTTACGGAATAATACGTTAGCCACTTATTGGGCTTTGAGCGCCGTTAACGCCACTTTGGTCATGGCTTCAACACCCACTTTTAGCGCACTTTCATCCACATAAAATGCCGGTGAATGATGGTATCTAACCTACATGGACACTGAGTAATTGTTAATAAATTGAATGATTAAAGTAAATAGTCCAGTTAAAGAGCCAAATCCTAATGATGTTCTATTGGAGGTCATCTTAAACCGCCATTCCCTCAATGCTCCGTTCGCCATTATTCATGTAGTGGCATACTGAATTTAGCCAACTAAACAGAAGCTTTTACATAAAATAACATATGGCAACACCAGTATCTCTTAATGTAGTCAAGCTCTCGTCATAACTCACTTTGGGGCGTGCGACGTGAAGTTATATGAAGCGCTGTTCACCGCTTAACGAGTGAACTATCTGTATCACCAGATGAACCTAGGAGCCTAAATTAAGTAGCGGCTCTGACAATGTAACGAAGATTGGTCTTTGACCAATCGGGATATGAACCGCGAGGGGATGATCCTCCTGATAACCACAAATTGGGTGAGTGCTAGGTAGTCAGTATGATGAATGTAAGTGAATCCGCGTAAGGTGCGTTATGTGATGAAGCAGCGAAACTGGTTAACACCCTGTAGCCAAAAGGCACGAGAGTCGGAAAGAGATTGCACCGTGCTCTTTCGTGATAATTGCACTTTTCGCACCATAGCGGGCATCGATACTGTGTCGCGAAGCAGGTGTTCGGATATAATCGAAAAGGCCAGTGGCTTTTCACGGTTGGCAGAAGTTCTTGGGTATGGATTGCCTGTTCAATATCTTCCAAATAGCCAAAGTGCCTATCGAGAGACATGTCAAAATCCGAAGTTCAGCAACACCATTTTACCCTCAATACCAAGAATACTTGACGAAGAGAAAGTCCAAAAGGCTCGCTCGCAACTCTTGGAACGATCCTGCTCTGACTGCTTTATAAGTTGCTGGGTATCAAACAATGCTTTTGTGGAGGCTTGAGCCGTATACAGTGAAAGTTGCACGTGTGGTTCTTAGGGAGACTGCACTTGGTAACAAGTGTCGTCCACCCGACGAAAGCGCGTTAGTCCAAAGCCCGCGTAAAATGGCAGGATTGTATGCGTGAACCAGATTAGGCAAGTCTGATTTATTTATTATCAAAATCTAACACTTTTTAGCTCCACCCGCTCGGATAATGGCTCTCCATATTTAGGATTGGATTTATCGCCCTTAACGATAAATGCGCTGATTGATGCAGTGTGTCGATGGCAAAGCTGATGCAAATTGGGTGGTTTGCCTGTGAATCCCCTGCATAGCCTTATGCTTGATGCAGCATTCTTTTGATTTACTCCGCAATAAAAGTTACTAGCGCTTTTGGGTCGATAATATGCAGCTGCTGATCGCGTTTTTCGACAAGGCCGAGTTCAATGAGGGAGTTGAGTGCGCGGCGGTAGACGCGACTGCTGGTGCCAAAGCGTTCGGCTTCTTGCTCGACTTTGTTAAAGGCTCCGAGGGCGATATTGTTTTGACTGCGTTGTAGCAGATCGAGGGCGATATTGACGGCGATGGGGTGCAATAGGCGGTTGGTGTAGATTGCCATTGAGTCTTGATAATCCCATGCCAGAGCGGAGGCAAAAAAGAGCGCTAATTGCGGTTGAGTGACTATGCATTGCTGCAGTTTGGCGGCACAAATTACCTCGGCTTCCATCTGATCTTCGGCCATCACTGTCCACTGGCAGGGCAGTTTGGTAAAAAACTCAATTTCGCCAAAAATATGCTGATCACAATTTAGCTCACCTAACTGAAAGCGCCGACCATTGTGGGCGCTGGTATACATGGCGACTTTCCCCACTGACACCACGTAAAGCTCACGCACATTTTGCCCCTGTTGCAATATGATATCACCGGGGGCAAATTGGCGGCTGGCCGTTTGGCACTGAAATAAGGTCTGCTTAAAGAGTTCGCGCTGCTCACTTAATGTGTCGCCAAAGCGGCTAGAGAGTTCAGGATGTAACTGCATGTTGATGACAGTTGCAGATTATTAATGCGATTAAGGTACGCATTTCGCTGCAAGATTGATACTCATTCGATCATAAAATATGTAAATCCCTGCGTGAGGGCTGGCACTTTGGCGGCGGTGGATGGGTGGCGCATTGTGTGTCGCCGTTGTTGTGGATCTGCAAAAGCGTATTTAGAACGGTTAGGTGTGAGTGTGAGCTTTAGTGAGAATGATGGCGCATTGGCTGCGCCATTAAGAGGATGACTTGGTCGTTATCTGGATGCATTTATCGGTAAGGCTTACTGCTAATTAACCTCACTCGCCCTAATCACACAGTGCGTTGAGCGCAGCTAAAATGGCGTGTTGCTCACCTTGGGCGCTTGCCTTGGACGATGCAACATAGTCATTAACTCCTGCTTTAACATCCTGCTCAAATAGCACTACGTTGGTGAGTATTGCCGCCACTTCAAGCTGGCGCAGTCGGCCGATGGTGAATAACGCAGCGGTTTCCATATCGGCCCCGAGCACGCCTTGGCGATGCCAATAGTGGCAGAGCTCCTGTTCTTGATCGGTATAAAAACTGTCGTGGGAGCGCACTACGCCGCTATGGGCACATATATGATGCTGCGCGCAGTATGCTTGCAGTTTGCCGACCAAACGATGATTGGCGCAGGCCGGAAAGCTGAGCTTTACATAGCTGGCAGAGCCGCCATCATCACGCACTGCGGCCTCGGCAATAATTACATCGCCTATGGCTATTTGCGGTTGTAGCGCACCAGCGGAGCCGATGCGGATAAGTTGTTTAACACCGCATTGATACATTTCTTCAAGGGCAATGATCGCCGAGGGCGCGCCAATGCCAGTGCTGCAAACGGTGATTATAGTGTCGCCATAACGGCCACGTATCAGTCGAAACTCGCGGTTATCCGCCAAGGATTCAACATCCGTTAGATGCGCCGCGATGCGGTTGACTCGATTGGGTTCGCCGCAGACGACGGCTTTTTCACTGACTTGATGGGGCGCGACGAGAATATGGGGTTGAATACTCATTGTTGACCTTTATCAATTACTTAGCTTGGCGGTAGCCCCGAATTGTATCGGGCTACCGCGAAGGAAAAACTTAGATAAACAAACTGACAATTGCAGCATTCATCAAGTTTGCTAACGTCGCCGCTAGCAGCACTTTCATCCCGAGCTGACCAATCAGCCCCGCGCGTTGCGGTATCATTTGACTCAGGGCGCCACACACCATGGCCACTGAGCCGATATTGGCAAAGCCGCAAAGGGCAATGGTCATAATGGCATTGCTACGTGCAGACAGCTCCACATTGCCCATATTGGCGAAGGCAACAAACTCATTCATGGCGATTTTTTGGCCTAGGAAGGCGCCTGCTGTGTTTGCTTCAGCCCATGGAATACCAATCAACCAAGCTACTGGCGCAAACAAGGTGCCGAGGATCATATCTACGGTTAAGGTTGGCATGCCAAACAGTTCACCAATTGCGCCCAATCCGCCGTTCAACAAGGCCATGAGGCCAATACAGGCAATAATGACTGCGCCGACGATGGCAGCGATTCCCATGCCAGCAATAGCGCCTTTGGCTATGGCATCAATAAAGCTACTGGGCTTTTCATCATCGGGTAATTCTGGCACTTCGTTAACGGTTGGCTCGGTTTCTGGGATGAGTAACTTAGCGAACATCAACCCCGCAGGCGCTGACATAAAGCAAGCCATGATCAGATAGTTAAGCGCAACGCCCATGCCCGCGAGGCCCGCTAAAATGGATCCAGCAATCGAAGACAATCCGCCGACCATCACCGCAAAAATTTGCGCGCGGGTGAGAACGCGGTGGTAGGGCTTGATCAGTAACGGTGCTTCGGTTTGGCCGAGAATTATATTGCCTGCCGCATTCATTGACTCCGCCCGTGACGTGCCTAGTACCTTTTGCAAGCTGCCGCCAATGATTAACACAAACCACTGCATAATCCCTAAGTAGTACAACAAAGAAGTGAGTGCGGCAGTAAAGATGATTTGCGGTAATACCTGTAATGCCCAGACAAAACCAATGCCTTCAACGCTGAAATTGACTAAGCTGCCAAAGGCAAATTTAATCCCTTCAGTACCATAACCAAAGACTTTACCTACGGTATTCGATACGGCCAGCAGGACATCGGCACCGATCTCGGTTGCCAGCACAAAAAAAGCGAGCGCGATGATAATGCCAAATGCACCGATAACAGCGCGCCAGCTGATCAGACGGCGGTTATCAGAAAACAGCAAACCTACGCCTAAGAGCACTAAAATACCAAGGATGGACTGGATCATACTGAGTGGTCCTTATATGAATTAACGGCTGCAATCACACGCTCAGCGTGGGCCTTTGCAAGGGAAAGGGTGTTGGACTTGTTGCCACCTTCGGCAGCAGTGGAGTTCATCTCAAAGCTAATAATGGTATCGATAATATCGACAGCGGCAGCGCGAAATGGGTGTTCGTAAGCTTGCTGGTATGCGTTAAAGGGTAAAAAGTTAAAGCCAGTCTCGCTGTAAGATTCTTCAGTCGCCCCTGCAGTAATAGAAAACAGGACCGGTTTACCTTGGAGCTGGCTACCATTGGGGCCAAAGGCAAAACCATAGGTAAATACCTCATCAATCCAATGTTTGAGCACGGCGGGGTAGGTGCTCCAATAGAGCGGGAATTGCACCACAATCACATCGGCATCGAGCAACTGTTGCTGCTCCGTGGCGGTATCTCCATCAAACTGAGCCACTGAATTGATATGCCAGCCCAGTTGCTCTGCCTCAAGGGCAAGTATGCTGGCATTGGCCACAGACAGGGTTAAGTTGGGGTGCCCGTTTAGCACGAGTATGTTCATTAGCTAGCTCCTGAGAGGAAACGGTGCCGCCGTGTAGTTAAAACCAGAGGCCAAGCACCGAGTTACGAAGTCATGGCGTGGATTATAGGGAGATAAGAGGGAATGCCAGAGGACATTTGTCTCCTAGCACCTGATGCAGCTCATACTATTGTGAAAGTTTGATTAAAACGTCGATATAAAAATGAATGAAGTGATAAGCGCAATCTCTGGTCATACCGGAATGCTAACGTTTATTCAGCGCTCAGCATTCAACTTTTTAATCCTGAGTGCTAAATCGTGCTCAGTGCACATGGCATCAATGTTGAACGCTAGTTAGCTTAGCGTTCTGCCATTGATGCTTGTTGTACGATAAAAATTTGATAACGCGAGAGGGATCTATGTCTCTAATTACCCAAGTTGTCCTGCAATCATCAGCTCTTTTGTTTCAGGGACTTCATTGTAGGATAAAACATGCAACCCTCTTGCGAATGCTAATGCGTAACGGGCGAGGAAGGGCCTAAGTTGTGGTGATACAAGTAGAATGGGGTTGTAGCCTTTCTCTTTTGTATCAGCGAGTAATTGCGGCATTTTTTGTTGCAGCTGTGCAAGTAGGTTCGGTTCTATTGGGAAGCTATCAAGCGATACACGCCCTTGCTGTTGTGATTGATTTAATGCGGTCATTAATGTTTGTTCTAACTCAGCGGTAAGTGTGAGTACATTTAACTGCGCACTGCTGCCAGCAATTTGGTGCAATATGCTATTGCGTAAGGCGCAGCGCACATCCGCTGCAAGTAATACCGGATCTTTAGTTTGTTCGCTACATTCCAGCAAGGTTGTCGCTATGGTGCGTATATCTTTAAGCGGCACTTGTTCTTTGAGTAACAAGCGAAAAACTTTGAGTAACTGAATGGGGGTTAAGCTCGTACTGAGTGATTCAGCGAGTTTTGGTGCTTGCTTACTGAGTCTGTCAGTTAATTGCATAATATCATCATGTTGCAATAACTCAGGCAGTGACTCACGCAATAATTTACTCACATGAGTGGCAATAATGGTTGCGTTATCGACCACTGAGTAACCCAAGTTGAGTGCTTTAGCCTTTAAATCTGGTTGGATCCAGATGGCATCCATTTGATAGGCGGGTTCTTTGGTTAAGATCCCATCAATCTTGCCATAGACGGGGCCACTTTTTATGGCTAACAGCAAATCGGGTTCGAGTTCTGCAATGGCCACCTGTGTTCCCATAAAGTTGATTTGATACGCATGTGGCGCTAAGGCTAAGTTATCACGCACTCTGACTTCTGAGAGTAAAAATCCGATTTGTTCTGATAGCGTGCGTCTGATCCCTGTAAGGCGCTTCTGTAACTCTGCACCTTTCGTTTTTTCAACTAAATGGACCAGTCTATAGCCTAATCGCACTTCGATAATATCGATAAAGGGAAGTGATTCCCAGCTAGGCGCTGAAGGTTCTGTTAGGCTCGTTTCTATCAGTTCTTCGGTTTTTTCTTCGGTAAAAGCAGCCCTATTTTGGTTTTGCTTCCATGCGGCGAAACCAAGCAATATCGCAAAAGATAGGAAGACTAATGCTGGCATTCCCGGAGTTATCCCAAGAATTCCCATCACAATGGCCGCGGTAGCTAAGGTTTTTGGATTGGCTAATAATTGTCGACTTAACTGAGTCGGCATTTCTTCCGCATCGGAAACACGTGTGACAATAATGGCGGCAGCGGTGGCGAGCAGTAACGATGGAATTTGTGCGACAAGGCCGTCACCAATGGTTAATAAGGCATAGGTTTTAAAGGCTTCAGCGGCGCTGAGATCATGCATAAAGATACCTATGCAGATCCCGCCAATAATGTTGATGGCTAAGATTAATAGCCCCGCAATGGCATCACCTCTAACAAATTTTGATGCCCCATCCATGGAACCGTAAAAGTCGGCTTCCCTAGCAACATCTTGACGACGTACGCGTGCTTGTTCGTGGGTTAGCGTGCCAGCATTGAGATCGGCATCGATAGCCATCTGTTTACCGGGTAAGGCATCTAACGTAAACCGTGCCGAGACCTCGGAGATCCGTTCGCCACCTTTAGTGATAACAACAAAGTTAATTATCATTAAAATGAGGAAGATAACGGCACCGACAACATAGTTTCCACCAATAACGACTTCACCGAAGGCTTGAATGACCTTACCCGCCGAATCGCCACCTTCGTGGCCCTCAATCAGCACCACGCGCGTTGATGCGACGTTTAAGGTTAAACGCATTAAGGTGGCAAGTAGTAACAAGGTGGGAAATACGGAAAACTCGAGCGGCCGCCTGATAGACACACTCACCAGTAGCACCATCACGGCAAGAACGATGTTAAACGTAAATAAAATGTCTAGTAGCCATGCCGGTAGCGGCAGAATCACCATAGCGAGAATAGCGAGCAGCATAACTGGAATACCAATATAGCTGTAATTTCCTGAAAAGGTGCGTCGTAGCCAATTCATAGGTTAAGCAATCCTTCAATCGTGACGTAAATGGGGTGGAATAAAAAAGTGTGGCAAAGGTTCAGGTTTTTGTTGTAAACCCTTACGAGAGGCTTTTATTTGCATGACATAACTTAATACGTGCGCGATGGCGATAAACAATGCACTGGGGATCTGTTGATCGACTTGTGTTGAATGGTAGATAGCCCGAGTGAGAGGTGGGATATCAATAATTTCGACACCATGTTTTTTGGCCAGTTCTCGCATATAGAGAGCCAGTTCTTCGGTACCTTTTGTTAATACATAAGGTGCATCGGCTAAGTCAGGATTGTATTTTAATGCTACTGCATAGTGAGTCGGATTGACTAAAAGGACATCTGCTTTCGGTATAGTCGTATCAGCACGGGATCTAGCCATGCGTTGTTGTAACTGACGGATCTTCGCCTTGATCTCAGGTTTACCTTCTTGCTGGGTATGCTCGTCTTTTACCTCTTGGCGCGACATTCGCAATTGTTTTTTGTGATGCCAGTATTGGTATGGCACATCGATAAAAGCGATGACGAGTAGTCCTACTCCGAGGTAAAGCATTCCTTGGGATAAAAGATTTATGCCATCACGGACGGCTTCGTCAATTGGGCGATGACTATAACTGAGTAAACTCTGTAAGTGACCATTCAAAAAAACCAGCATGATACTGATCAGAAGCACGATTTTTAAACAGGATTTAAGCAACTCAACAAGGGATTGAGTGGAAAATATTCTTCCTACTCCTGCGATAGGATCAATTCGGCTGTATTTAAAATTAGCGTTTCCAACATTAAATATAGGGCCACCAGGCAATGCCCCTGCAATGGCGGCGAGCAGTGCGACCATAATAAAAAGTGGGCTCAAGATAGTTAACATTTCAACTAGGCTAGTACCAAGGTGACGTACCATCATGTCAGGTTGATCTAACTCAGCACGCGTGAGCAACATATTGTATTTGGTTAATCCACTGACTTTTGTCGCGAACCAGTTCGCATTACTGGTGAGCATAACGGAGCAGCCAAGGACAAGAGCGGCTGAGGCAAGATCTTTAGAACGGGGTACTTGCCCCTCTTTTCTTGCTTTGCGTAGCTTTTGCGGTGTGGCTTCTTCTGTTTTGTCTTGTTGCTGCGTTTGGCTCATGTGATCCCACCTATAAATTGATACATGGCGGTCAAGGCATCTAAACAGAGATCGCTGTAACGACTAGGTATGCCACTCAGTGACAGAAAAACACAGAGCAACCCCATTAACATCGTCATGGGAAATCCGAGTGAGAAGATATTTAATGAGGGCGCAGAGCGACTTAGCACTCCGAAAGTAATATTGACCATTAGCATGGCAAGTACTGCTGGTATGGCGAGCATAAGTGATGCCGCAAACAGCCAAGCCAATCGGCTCACTAACCCCATGAGTGGTAATTCAAAAATGCCATGACCAATCGGCCATAAACGGAAACTATCCACAATGATATTGATGGCAACTAAGTGGCCATTGAGTGCAAGAAAAATCAAAGTGCCAAAAATTTGAAACCATTCGCTGATGATCGGGCTTGAGTCACCATTGGCAGGATCGTTCATAACTGCCATTGCGAGTCCCATCTGCATGGACATAATATTGCCAAGCATGGTCATTACATGGATTAGCAGCGTTAAAAATAATGCGAGCATAAACCCAATGAGTAGCTGTTCAATGGCTAAAAAAAGTGACGCGAGTGAGATTGCGTCGACAGGTGGAACGGGTGGGAGCATAGGTGCGAGCAATGCAGCGATACTGAGCGCAAGAAAAATTCTTACCATCACGGGTACATAAGCATTACCCAAGAGTGGCATTATCATAAAAGCACCCATGATCCGGCAAAATGGCCACCAAAAGCCGCCGATGAGCATACTGATTTCTGTTGAGGTCAGTGACAGCATATCAACCGATAATATGGGGGATATTCATAAACAACCTGTCAAATAAATCACTTAGCTGTTGTATGAGCCAATGGCCTGAAAATAGCACCATCAGCAAGGTAATGATAAGTCTCGGCAAAAAACTGAGGGTTTGCTCATTGACTTGCGTTGCGGCTTGAAATACCGCCACAATTAAGCCCAAGATCAGCCCTGGCGTGACCAGTGCCGAAACCATCATAATGACAAGAAACATGGAATCTGCAAAAAGAGCAGTCAGTTCATTGATGTCCATTTAGCTATCCAAAACTGGCAGTTAAGGTGCTGACTGTCATAGCCCAACCATCGACCAATACAAAAATCATTAACTTAAATGGGAGTGAGATAATTAAGGGCGATAGCATCATCATCCCCATCGACATAAGCACACTTGCGACCACTAAATCGATAACCAAGAAAGGCAAGAAGATTAAGAAACCAATTTGAAAGGCGGTTTTGAGTTCACTCAATACAAACGCAGGCATCAGAACAAAAAATGGCACTTCCTCTGCCGTTTTCATATGTGTAGGTTCATTGGCGATTTTTAGCATTTGTTCGAGATCTGTCTCTCTCGTCTGTGCCAACATAAACCGAGTTAAGGGGACCTTTGCAATCGAAATGGCTTCCATTAACTCGATCTTACCCTGATCATAGGGCAGGTAAGCCTCTTTATAAATCTTGTCTCCCACGGGACGCATAATAAAGATAGTGAGTATTAGCGCTATTCCTACCAGCACCCTATTGGGCGGGCTTTGTTGTAATCCTAGAGCCTGCCTTAGGATGGCTAATACAATGATAATTCGAGTAAAACTGGTAAGCATCATTAACATGACAGGCAAAAAGCTAATGGCTGTCATGAGTGCTAAAATTTCGAGTTTAATGTTAACTGCTTGACTACTTTCTCCACTGTCCAATGTAAATAAGGTCAGCCCTTCGGATGCTATAGCGTGGGGAACGAACAAAAAAGTAGAGAGTAAAAGCAGCCGAACTATCATTCGTTAATTGTCCCATCCAGCGCGATACTTTCTATTTCTAACAGACGTACACCGTATCGACCTGCGACTTCTACGACTTCACCTCGACCGAGTAGTGCGCCATTGACTCTGATATCCAGAGGCTCACCTACCATACGATCGAGTGCGATAACATCACCTTCTCCCATACGGTTTAGCTCACCTAATGACATTTCTGCACTGGCAAGTTCGAGAGTAACTTGTACCGGAAGCTGTTGAAAAAAATTGTTATTCTTCAATTTTCGGCTTTGGGTGTCCTGTTTTGACAGGCTTTTTTCGGAGAAAATATCGTCATCTAATAGAAAATCATCATCCGATAAAATAGGTTGTTCAGCCAATGTCGTTCTCCTCATACTGGTAAACATCTTGAGTCAATTTCGCTACCATCAGCCCTTCATGACTATGCACAGTTGCATGAAATAGAGGGGTACTTCCGATGGATAACAAGGTTTTTGGATATAAATTAATGGGTAAAATATCACCAGTGTTTAACTGACCAAGGGAGTGTACTGGGATGTTATGTTGCCCAAGTGTCACTTGAATTTTTACTGGAAGATTCTTTAGCCAAATGGCTAATTTTGCAGGTAAATCTGCACTTACTTCTGATTTTTTAGGTTGTTCTGCTAAATGTCCAAGTAAATGTTCGGTTAAGCAAAAAAGCATCGGTGGTGTTTGTGACTCTTGGCTAAAATTGAACGACCATACCGCCGACACAGCAAGCTCCATTTGACCTTTAATCAATTCAACTTCAAGAGCACTGGTATCTATTGTGTTATTTGGCAGCTTATCAACCACTGACAGCAATAACTTTCTGGCCAATCTAAATTCAGACTGGCTAGGATCCCTTAAGGGGGAGTTTAATGGCGTTGACATACTGCCATAGTAATTACTTGCTAATTGATCGAGCGTACAACGATCTATCCTCCAATAACCCAGAATATTCTGCTGGTGCTTCAATATGAACCAAGCGTAGTAATGCTCAGGGATAATGGGTTTTCTAGGTTCAGTTAAATGAGAACTAGAGACAGCCGAATGCCCCTGTCTTAGAAGGGGAGATAAAATGTTATTGATGGCATCAATAAGTGGGCGATGCAACTGAACCAGTTGTTGTAATAAACGGGTTCTAGCGAGTTTCTCTTGGACTAACATAATAGGCCGGATCATCTCATCCGAACTCGCTTTAATAAGCCGAGCTTTTGCGGTTATCTTCATTTTACTTCCTATTAAATGCAGTTTCAGTACCGCGAGAATTTAGTCTGTAACTTACAATGCTCATTTCTGTATAAAAAGCGTACTTAAATCGAGTGCTAAAGGTTTTTACTTATCTCAGTCAATCATCTATAGATATTCAATAGGGTCAAACGGAGTGTGGAATAGATATGCAGGAAGCGTTCCGTTTTAAACGAGGCTGATAATAAGGTAATCCGGCTAAGGTATTCAATAATAATTATTGATAAAATAGAAATAAATGTGAATGAAATGATATTTAAAGTGATTTGTAAAGAGAATGTGCTACGGATAACTGTACAATCTTTTATTTAGATTAAATGACTTCTTTATTTGTTGTGTCAATAAATTGTCGTGAAAACTTTATTTTGGCAATGGTGTTTTTTTTGACGTTTTAATGATTTTTTGTCATTTCATACTGTAAACATAACTTCGGTCCATCTTAGTTATTGTTTTATATTGGTTTTACTTTTTACCGCAGTTTATAATGTTTTGCTGATGTAAATTTAATCAGTTAAGTTGAGTTTACTATTTTATTGCAATGATAATATTTTTATCATTCTGATATATTAATTTACAAGTATATTTGGTATAAGTCAGTCTTAAGTTATATGTATCAGGATGTCACGATTAATTGTGGTATCTGGTGTAGTGATTCAGAGGTTCATAGCGTCTATTTTTATCTGTACTTTTATATTTTTACTTCAGTTGTTATAGATATCTAAAGAACTGGTTAATTTTGAAGTGGATCACACTTTTGTTCGTGGTGGATGTTTTTTGATCTTTATGCTTTTTGTTTGGTAATAGTTTTGATGCAGTGAATAAGCATATGGTTATCACTATACAAGGGAAGCAATGCTTCCTCTTTTGATTTATGCTGAATGGGAAGTTTTATTTCCGCATTGAGTGTTTATTTTTCAATATGCCAGCCAGTATAAATGGTTAATATATTATCTATTTGGTTAGTTGTAATAAATTTTATTTAAACTCAATTACACAAAAAATTAGTCCATTAACTAAGGTGTTATTTCATGTGCGGTAAACAAGAGGGTGTTGGCGAGTGAGAAGCCTAAGTATACGGATTGAAGGGCTAAATCTATCGGCGGATCTTATATGCAAAATAATGCATGAAAATTTTTGCCTTTGGAATGATAAAATGGACTTGCCTTGGCTCACAATCGTCAATCTTTCTGATTGTAGTCCTAGTGACGTAAAGGATTATCTCGCTCGTTTCCCTAGTCGTAACCAGCTTGCTTTGTTGGCGCCAGAACAAGGTGAGTTAGCCGCCGCAGCGATGCGTGCTGGCGTTCAAGACTATTTATTAATTCCCGTAGAAAGTGAGCAATTGCTCGCGTCTATTCATCGATTACGACGGTTAGAGTTACCTGACTCTAGTTTGGTGGTATCGGCATCTGTCAGTCGGCAGTTGTTGATGCTCGCCCATCGCGCAGCAACCACTGAAGCCAGCGTTCTATTACTGGGCGAAAGTGGTACAGGCAAAGAACCTCTCGCTCGTTATATTCACCGTCATTCTTCGCGTTCACATAAACCTTTTATTGCGATTAATTGTGCTGCAATTCCAGAAAGTATCCTTGAGTCCGTATTGTTTGGGCACGTAAAAGGCGCCTTTACAGGTGCAATTTGTGATAAGGCCGGGAAATTTGAGCAAGCCAATGGCGGTACGTTATTGCTCGATGAAATTGGTGAAATGCCTTTGACGTTGCAGGCGAAATTACTGCGAGTTTTGCAGGAAAGAGAAGTGGAAAGGCTGGGTGGGCAGCATGCAATAGCGTTAGATATCAGGATAATTGCGTCTACTAATCGTGACTTAAGGCAGGCAGTAGAGCTCGGCCATTTCAGAGAAGACTTATTTTATCGTTTAGATGTTTTACCGTTGAAAATTTCTCCTTTAAGAGATCGAAAGGCAGATATTTTGCCTCTTGCTGAGCACTTCTTGGACTTATATCACCAGCCAGATACCACCAGTACTTGTTATTTTAGTGAGCACGCAAAGCAAGCCCTTGTGTCCTATGATTGGCCCGGAAACGTAAGGGAATTAGAAAATTGTATCCAGCGGGCATTGGTGATGCGTCGTGGGCTTGCAATACAAGCTGCCGATCTTGGCTTAAACATTCAGCTAGAAGTGCAGGCGGTTGAGCATCCAGAAGTGACTGATGGACTTAGGGCTTCAAAGCAGCAGGCGGAGTTCCAATATATTATCGACGTACTTAAGCGTTTCAATGGGCAACGTACCTTAAGTGCACAGGCGTTAGGGATGACGACGAGAGCGTTAAGATATCGACTCGTACAAATGCGGGAAGCAGGGATTGATATTGAAATGTTATTAGAACAAGCGGGCCGCGCTGCTTAGCGTGATACAAAGTAATAGGAAAAAATATGTCTTCTGGAGCGATAGTTAGCTCGAATATGCTAATGGACACCTTAAGTATTCATCGGGAAGTGGCTAAAGGAGCGATCAATATCTCCCCTAACCCCGCCGATAATGGTCAGGCTTATGGCTCATTTACGGACTTGATAAAGAGTAAGGTGGCTGCCGTTAACCAAGATCAGAATCAATCCTCTATGGCGATGACTGCGGTTGATAGTGGAAAGAGTGATGATCTTGTCGGTGCTATGGTGGCTTCGCAAAAAGCCAGTTTGTCCTTTGCGACTATGCTTCAAATTCGTAATCGTCTTGTGCAAGCATTTGACGATGTAATGAAGATGCCTATTTAAGGAATTGTGTGAATGTCTACCACTTTTGTTCAATCAGGTCAGGATATTACGGGAACTGAGCGTTCGTCAGGCCTCATTGCTGATATGACCCAGAAATGGCATAAGTTTAACCGTGGAGATCGTCAGGTCATTGCCTTAGCGCTACTCGCTGTGGTTGTTGCCAGCGTAATAGTGTTAATGCTCTGGACGGCAACGGCGGGGTATCGACCTTTATACGGTAGCCAAGAAAATGTCGATACCTCTCAAGTGCTTAATGTATTAGAAGCTGAAGGGATTCATTACCGTCTTGAGGCAAATACAGGGGCAGTGCTGGTGGCTGAGGAGCAAGTCGGTAATGCACGTATGCTCTTGGCGGCGAAAGGCGTGAAAGCGAAAGTACCTTCAGGTATGGAGGCGCTCGATAATAATGCGCTTGGTACGAGCCAATTTATGGAGCAAGCCAAATATCGCCATAGTTTAGAAGGTGAGTTAGCCCGCACTATTATGTCATTAAAGTTAGTGAGAGCGGCCAGAGTTCATTTAGCCATACCTAAACAGAGTCTATTTATTCGTCAGGAGCCGGAATTACCCACGGCCTCTGTGATGTTGCAGCTTGACCCCAATACACGTTTATCTGAATCACAGGTTGAGGCCATTGTTAACTTAGTGGCTGGCAGTGTAACTGGACTCACCGCAAGTAATATTAAAGTCGTTGATCAAGATGGTCGGTATTTAAGTGAAAACATTTCGGGTAATCAAGATCTTAGCCAGTCTAGGAATAAGCAATTACAATACACTCGTGAGTTGGAACATAGTTTAGTCGCCAATGCTGCCTCTATGCTGGAGCCTGTGCTTGGACACGATAATTTCCAAGTACGAGTGACGGCAAAAGTTAACTTCAATCAGGTTGAAGAAACCAAGGAGTCACTCGATCCACAAAATGTCGTAACCCAAGAGCGCACCAGTATTGATGACTCGAGTAATAGTATTGCGGCAGGGATCCCTGGTGCTTTAAGCAATAAGCCTCCTCAGGTCGGGACCGCGGCAACGGATGACAAAACACGTAATCTGAAGCAAGAGGAAAGTCGTCAATATGATGTTGGACGTTCTGTGCGTCATGTGCGTTACCAACAAATGCAGCTTGAAAACCTCTCTGTCTCAGTACTCATCAATAGCGCGGCGGGTCAAGGGGTATTTAATAATGAGGCTCAGCTTGTTAAGTTTGGCAACATGGTGAAAGATGCCATTGGTTTTTCAGCGGCAAGAGGTGACAGTTTTACCATCAATGCTTTTGAATTTACGCCGACAGTGGTGGCTGAAATACCGACTTCTCCTTGGTGGCAATCCGAAAATTATCAATCCTATTTACGCTATATCATAGGTGGGATCCTCGGTTTTGGGCTTATTTTGTTTGTCTTACGTCCTTTGGTTAAACACTTAACTCGTACGGCACAAATCACTGCCCCTAGTATAGAACCAGCAGCATTAAGTGCGGCATCAGCCAATGCCCTTGATGGGCCAACGGTTGATTATGCACCTAATCAAGCCCATCAATTACCGAGTGCTGATTGGCTAGGCAGCCAAGGTTTGCCTGAACCAGGATCACCTTTAACGGTGAAGATGGAACATTTAGCATTATTGGCAAATAAAGAACCCGCACGTGTTGCAGAAGTGATAGCTCATTGGATAGGCGATAAAGACGGTGAATAACTCAATCGAAATTAAGATGGATAATTACGCCCAAGCAGCCATGTTATTGCTGAGTATGGGAGAAGAAGGTGCAGCTAGGGTGATGGCGCATTTAGACCGTAACGACGTACAGCACTTAAGCCACAAAATGGCGCGGTTATCCAGTATTACTCAGCAAGAAGCAGAAGCTGTTCTTAGTCGTTTTTTCCAGCGTTACAAAGAGCAATCGGGTATTGCAAGAGCCTCACGCTCCTATTTACAGAAGACACTCGACATTGCGCTCGGGGATAGACTGTCAAAAAGTTTAATTGACAGTATTTACGGTGATGAAATCAAAGTGCTGGTGAAGCGGCTTGAGTGGGTTGATCCTCAATTACTTGCACGGGAAATCACCCATGAACATTGTCAATTACAAGCGGTATTGTTAGGGCTTTTGCCCGCAGAGAGTGCTGCTAAGATATTGAAAATGTTACCGAGCGATAGCCAAGATGAGGTGCTTGTCCGTATTGCACAACTGGGTGAGTTGGATCGTAATGTTGTCGATGAATTACGTGAGCTTGTCGAGCGTTGTATGTTGATGGCAATGGAGAAAAGTCATACACAAGTGGCAGGTGTAAAACAGGTTGCAGATATACTCAATCGCTTTGAGGGCGATCGTGAACAGTTAATGGAAATGATCAAACTCCATGATAAACAAATGGCGATTGACGTAACCGATAACATGTTTGACTTCATTATTTTAGGTCGTCAAAAACAAGAGACACTACAAACGCTGCTAGGGCAAGTCCCCTCAGAAACTTTATCACTCGCATTAAAAGGCATTGATTTTGAATTAAAAGATGCCTTGCTCAATGCGCTACCTAAGCGGATGTCATCGGCGATTGAAACCCAAATAGAAGCATTAGGGGGTGTACCTGTTAGCCGAGCGAGCGGTGCACGAAAAGAGATCATGGAGCTTGCTAAACAATTGATGCAAGAGGGTGAAATTGAATTGCAGCTATTTGAAGAGCAGGTCGTTGTCTAATGGAAAACAAGCATTCACGTTGGCGTCTAAATCCGAATCTTGCACGTCGCTATCGTTTCCCAGCGTTGCATGATGCTGTTGATTCCTCAGATACAGGTAGTGATTTTCAAAGCTATCAGCAGGCATTTGATGAGGGGTATGAGGAAGGCGTGCTCCAAGGCAAGAATGCGGGCTATGAGGCGGGGATAGAAGAGGGGCGCATTGCAGGACATGCGGCAGGTTTTCATCAAGGTAAACTGGAAGGTGTTGCCGCAGGTAAAACCTCTATTAATGAACAGCTTAATAGTCTGCTTGTGCCGCTTGGTGCCTTGCGGGAATTACTTGAAGATGGGCATGCTAAACAGGTACGTGAGCAACAAAACTTGATCCTTGATTTGGTCCGTCGGGTTTCACAGCAAGTGATACGCTGTGAGCTAACCCTTCAGCCACAACAGATCCTCAAACTCGTGGAAGAAACGCTGAGTGCCTTGCCCGATGATCAATCGGACATGAAGATCCATTTAGAGCCTAATGCTGTGATTAAATTAAAAGAACTGGCTGAGGATAAAATCCGCGGCTGGAATCTGATTGCAGATAGCAATATTTCGGCGGGCAGTTGTCGTATTGTCAGTAATAAATCCGATGCAGATGCCTCGGTTGAAACAAGACTTGATACCTGCATGAAGTTAGTTGAAGCCAAGTTACATGAGGCCGATATTGGAGGCTGATTTTTTCCAAGACGATTGGCCACGGGTACCGGTTGCTCGAGTTTATGGACGTCTTATCCGAGTCAATGGTTTATTGCTGGAAGCCGTTGGTTGTCAGCTTGGCATGGGCGATCGTTGTCAGATAGAAGGACGTCATGGTCGTTTAATTGAGGCTGAGGTCGTTGGTTTTCACCGAGATGTACTTTGCCTTATGCCTATCGAACCTACTCAGGGGTTGATGCCGGGGGCGAGAGTATTGCCTATTACCCATGAGCAAACGATTGCGATTGGTGATGGATTACTCGGCAGGGTGCTTGATGGGCTCGGCCAGCCACTCGATTTGTTCGGCGATCTCACCGATGTTTCACAGGTTCAGCAATCACATACCAGCTATAACCCATTATTACGACAACCTATCAGGCAACCGCTTGACGTTGGGATCCGTGCCATCAATAGCTTACTGCCTATAGGTAGAGGGCAACGACTGGGGTTATTTGCGGGCTCTGGTGTAGGTAAAAGTGTATTACTCGGCATGATGACGCGCTTTACCGATGCGGATGTTGTGGTGGTGGGTTTAATTGGTGAGCGTGGCCGTGAGGTGCGTGAGTTTATTGAGGAAACGCTCGGCGAAGAGGGTCGTAAGCGCGCGGTGATTATTGCAGCACCTGCAGATACTACCCCACTCATGCGCTTGCGTGCTATGCGCTTATCCCATTCTATTGCCTGTGCCTTTCGGGATCAGGGCAAGCAAGTGTTGTTATTGGTTGATTCATTGACGCGTTATGCACAGGCACAGCGTGAAATCGCCCTGAGTTTAGGCGAGCCGCCAGCAACAAAAGGTTATCCTCCATCGGCGTTTGCACAGTTACCCAGATTAGTTGAAATGGCGGGAAATGGTGAGCATCCAACGGGCACTCTGACGGCTTTTTATACCGTTCTAGTGGAAGGGGATGATCAGCAGGATCCGGTTGCTGATGCTGCACGGGCTATTTTAGATGGTCATATCGTACTGAGCCGTAAACTTGCAGAACAAGGGCATTTTCCTGCCATTGATATTAATGCCTCGGTTAGCCGTCTTGCGATGCAGATAGCTACGGCGAGCAGTATCGAGCAGAGTCAGATATTTAGGCATATTCTAAGCCGTTATAATGAAGTGAGAGATTTATTGCCTTTAGGAGGGTATCAAGCGGGCCAAGATCCTGAAATGGATCTGGCAGTACGTGTATACCCAGAGATGGCAAAATTTTTACGTCAAACCACGCAAACTAAAATCAATCTCGCCGAGAGTTTAGTGCAGTTAGAGCAATTGATGGGAGTCATGGGATATGAGCCAGCGTCATCTCTCTAAGTTATGTATACAAGCTGAAAAAAAGTTAGCCCAGCTTGGTCAAAAGCGCGAAGATTCCAGCCAGAATGTCCAACTGAACCAACAACAGCATCAAGCCCTGTCGCAGATGATTTTTACTTACCGTGGTGCTAAAGAAGGCGGCAATGTTTTACTTTGGCAAAATTCGGCAAGTATGGCGCAAGCCCTTGAACCCATGCGGGTAAAGTTAGTTCAAAAAGACATGTTTCTTCAACAGGAGCAACAACGTATTGATCGGCTTTGGCGTAAACAGTTAGGGCGTCAACAAAGTTTAAAGTGGCTTGAAAAACAAACACATCTTCAGGAAAAGGCGCGAGTGGCTCGCAATGAGCAGGCCATAGTTGATGATATGGCAGGTATCTATTATAAGAAGAAAAGTTAATCAGTTCAGGGAGTCACCACAATACCACTCTTGCCTATGATAGAGTGCTTTGGACACTCCCGCTCATAGAGTTTACTTAACGTTTGGCGCCGTAATCAATTTCTTGGTGTTGGCCATCGCGATTCAAAATTCGGTTAATGGTTTCTTGTTGCATCACAAGTAACCGTCCGTTGGTTTCATTGGCAGTTTGGCTATCTTTGACTAACAGTTGTAAGTTGTCCCATGACATTTTAATTTGTGGTCTTAAGTGATCGGGTAGGGCGGTAATTAAACGCTTCATACCCGTGTTGTCACCATTAAAACCGAGAATTGCGAGATTTTCACTACGTTGTTTAGCTCTTAACGCGAGTTTATTGCAAAGTGCCGTTTGACGCTCGTTGTGGGCAAGGAGTGCATCATTATCTCTGCGCTGCATTAATTCACGTTGATGCTTAAGCATCGCTTTTAGTTGGCTATATCCATCAAGATCTTGACGAATGTCCCGTATTAAGCTTTGAACGAGTTCACGCTTATTTACTTGGCTATTTTCCATGTTGTATCAGTATCTTTTCTGCAATTTTATCTAAGCTCAGTTCAAAGCTACCGTTACTTAATGCTTGACGAATGGCGGCGACTTTATCCGTATCAACATCAGAGATAGTGTGTAACTCTTTATGGGTTTGTTCCAGTAATTGCCAGTCATCACTAATATCTTGCTTCGCAGATGCTGGTAAATTTTCTGATGCAACAGGCTTTTTGGGCGTATTAACGCTTTTACTTGTGTTGAAATCAGTGCTTAACGCACTGTTAATTTTATTAATTTCCATAGATGTTCATCGTCATAAATGGTCTGATACTAGATATAGGCGACCCTAATGGTGTTTTTCTAAAATAAAATTTTGATTTATTTAGATCCGGTCTACAGCCTAAAAGCGGGTTTGCACTCTGCCTTTTGCTACTGGGTAAGCGGTAATGATTTTGCCTGAACTTGTATTTCTCACTCGAATGGCATCTCCCTGCTTACCTGCATCCATCGCGACCCCTAGCATATTGGCATAAAAGGTGGCACTGGCTGCCTCGATAATCACTTCCTCTCCGATGCTCACAAGCCATGGCGCGCTTAGGTTATTCGTTCTTATTGGTTTGTTTTTTCTTATTTTTCTAGCTACAGCCTGATCTAAAATATGCTTTTCATCGGTAATGATATCTTGATCTGATGCCGTTAATGGCAGCATTTTCCATTGTAAATTTTCTGCCGTGACAACCTCATCCCGTTCGAGGGTTTTACTCGTGACAGGAATGTAAGCACTGAGATCAACCTTAGCGCGAACATACAGTGACCAACCTTCAGAACTGCAACTGACTTTGCGCTGGAGCCGACCAAAAGGGAGTCCTTTGGCCGCTTCAATATTCAGCGCTGTACTACACGTTTTTAATTTTGCCGTACTCGATGGAATGTGTAGTGAGATTTTTTTACTGATCTTTTTGATCTCCTGCGACTCTTGCCAGCGTGCAATTTCGGCTGACACGGCATTTGTCATTTGCTGAGATATTTGCTCAGTTGCAGAAAGCTTCCCTTTCGCCTGCACATTGAGCGGAAGTAGTAATAGGCTCAATAACAAAATGAGGGAAAAAGACTTTCCGTCTATTCGTAACGCGTTCATGTAACCAACTGTTTTATATTGATAAGTATATTGGCATGCTAATTGTAAGCTGCTTGGCCATCGATATTAATTTAGGCATACAGTACTAGGAGTTTAGATGGCTATCAACCTTGATAAAGCATTAGGAATACATCCTCAGACACTCGATTTTAGAGTGGAGAGAAGCAAGGTATTAGCGAGCAATTTAATCAATGCCGAAACTCCAGGGTATAAAGCAAGAGATTTAGATTTCAAGGCAGCCATGAAGCAGGTTGAAGCTGGCATGCAAATGAATCAACAGTACAGTCTTGCTTATCGCATGCCTTATCAAAACTCCGCCGATGATAATACCGTGGAACTCGGTAAAGAACAGGCGAGATATTCACAGAATGCGATGGATTATCAAACGAGTTTGACTTTTTTGAACATGAAAATAGCAGGTCTAAAATCTGCCATTGAAGGTCGTTAGGAGCCTATATGTCATTTGGTGATATTTATCAGATAGCGGGTGCTGGCATGAATGCCCAGACCATACGTCTAAATACGGTGGCGAGTAACCTCGCTAATGCGGGGGCTGCTGCCGAAACTCCTGAGTCAGCCTATCGTGCCTTAAAGCCAGTATTTGCCACTATTTACGATTCAACTCAACAAGGGGCTATCGGAGCGTCGATTGAGGTGAGCGATATAGTGCAGGCCGATGCGCCATTAGATATGCGTTATGAGCCGAATCATCCCTTTGCCAATGAACAAGGTTATGTCGCTTATTCTAACGTAAACACCATTGAAGAAATGGCTGACATGATGGCAGCGAGCCGTTCATTTGAGACCAGTGTAGAGGTGATGAATCGTGCTCGCTCTATGCAGCAGGGCTTATTGCAACTAGGAAATAAATAGCATGGAAGTGGCTAGCGCAACAAATAACCCAGTCCAGAATCCTGCTGGCGCATTGGCGGCACCGGGGAATGATGCAGCATCATTAAAAAATGAATTTATGACATTAATGATTGCGCAGATTAAAAACCAAGACCCGACTAAACCGCTTAACAGTGCTGAATATATCTCTCAGCTAGCGCAGTTTTCGCAGGTCGAAAGTTTAGAAGGGATGCGGAAGAATCAATCCAACCAAATGATCATGATGGAAAATTTAGGCATTGTGCAATCGGCGTCTTTGATCGGCAAGAATGCCATGGTGCCTGTGTCTGAATTTAAGCTAGATGGTGAAACGGTTGAGGGAAAAGTGTATTTGGAGAATGCGGTTGAAGCACTCGATATCGAGATTGTGAATTCCGAAGGGCAAGTTGTCCACACTATGCAATTAGGTGCGCAAGCTGTCGGTGATATTCGTTTTGCTATCGATCCAGATGAGCTGGGATTAGAAAAAGGCCAATATGAAATCAAAGCGAAGGCGACACTGGGTGAAAATAGTTTAGTCGCGCCTACGTATATAAAAGCACCGATAGAGCGAATCCATTTTTCCAGTGCATCGGGCATGATGATGGCTGAAATGGGCCATGGTGTCGGTGTGATTTCAGTTCTCAATATTTCTGAAGTTTCGTAACTCATTTTATAGGAAATTAAGATGTCATTTAACATAGCTTTAAGTGGATTACAGGCGACGACCCAAGACCTCAATACCATCAGTAATAACATCGCTAACGCATCAACCAATGGTTTCCGTGGTGGACGCAGCGAGTTTGCATCTATCTATAACGGTGGCCAAGCGGGTGGTGTTAGTGTGATGTCCACGACGCAGAACTTTTCTAAGGGTGGCAGCTTAACGTACACAGGCCGTCAACTTGATATGGGCATTCAAGGAGAAGGCTTCTTTGTGCTTAAGGGCACCGATGGCGGCGCTATGTATGCTAGAGCGGGGATGTTCCACAAGGATAGCCAAGGCTTCATTACCGACCCCGTAGGCAGTCGTTTGCAGGGATATTCTGTGAATGCCACCGGAAAAATCCAGCAAGGTAATGTGGGTGATTTACAGGTACAAACCGCATCACTTGCAGCAAAAGCGACAACTCAAGTTGGCCTTGTTTCCAATTTAGATGCCAGAGTAGACCCTATAGCCGTTGCTTTTGATCCTAAAGATATCAATAGCTATCACTCAATTGGAACGACTAGCGTTTATGATTCCTTGGGTGCAGAGCATGTTGTGACTCAGTATTATGTCAAAACTGCACCGAATGAATGGACTGTTAATTACACTCTGGATGGCGTTCAACTCACCGAACAAACGACATTAACATTTGACGCTAAAGGTGTTTTAGACCCAACAACGACCAAACAAGCCTTCGATCTTACCTTACCTAATGGCGCATCCAACCTCCAGTTTGAAATCAATTTCGATAAAAGCACTCAGTATGCCGCCAAATACAACAACTCCAGCTTATCTCAAGACGGTTATACCTCGGGTGAATTGAAAGGGGTGCGCTTAGATGATAACGGTATGCTGTATGGCACTTATACCAACGGCCAAGAGCAGTTACAGGGACAAGTCATCCTTGCTAACTTCAGCAATCCAAATGGTTTGTCCGCAGTGAGTAACAATGCTTGGGTCGCGACTAATACGGCGGGACAAGCGATTACTGGCGCGCCATCAACGGGCACTATGGGAACCGTAACTGGCGGGTATTTAGAGGGCTCGAATGTCGATACGACTGCTGAAATGGTTAACCTTATGTCGGCACAGCGTAATTATCAGTCCAACGCTAAAGTGCTCGATGTTAACTCGACAATGCAGCAAGCGTTACTTAATGCCATTTAATACGAGACGCTAACATGGAGAAGATGCTTTATACCGCGGCGAGCGGTGCAGTTCGTATTCTTGAAGCGCAAAGTATTCGTGCGAATAACTTGGCTAACGCTGAAACCGCAGGGTTTAAAGCCGATCTAGAGCGGGTGAATGCGGTTGCTTTGGCTGCTCAAGGTAATAGCTTAAATACGCGGGTAATGGCGCAGACCGAAAACAGTGGTTTTAGCCACCAAAGTGGGGTGATCAACCCTACAGGTCGAACCTTGGATTTGGCGATTCGGGACCGTGGATTATTTACGGTTGCCGTCGAGGGGGGCGAGGCTTATACCCGTTCAGGGGCTTTGATTGCTAATGCCGAGGGAGAGTTAACCATTGATGGCCGGCCAGTATTAGGAAACGATGGCCCTATCGTACTCCCTGAGCATAAAGATCTGTTCATCGGTGAAGATGGTACCGTCAGTGTGTTGCCTTCAGAAGGTGGGATCATTGAAGAAGTTGGTCGATTAAAACTAGTCAATCCCGATTTAGCTTTAATGCAAAAAGGCCAAGATGGTTTGCTTTACGGCCGAGATGGTCAGTTGATGGCGCAGGATGATGGCGTACTGGTCGATAGTGGATTCCTTGAATCGAGTAACGTGCAGGCCGTGTCGGAGCTTATTGCGTCGATGGATCTGAGCCGTCAGTTTGAAATTCAAGTTAAGTTAATGAAAAGTGCCGAAAAACTAGCTGAGGCTGGTAATCGTTTGCTGGGTAATGTTTAAGGATTAGTGGTATGCAATCAGCGTTATGGGTAAGTAAAACTGGCCTAACAGCACAAGATACGAAAATGACCGCCATTGCCAACAACTTGGCAAACGTGAATACCACAGGCTTTAAGCGTGATCGTGTCGCCTTTAATGATCTTTTTTATCAAGTCCAGCGTCAGCCGGGCGGTCAGGTCGATGCATTAAATAACCTCCCCTCCGGATTACAACTCGGAGCTGGTACAAGGGTCGTGGGTACCCAAAAAATATTCACGACAGGGGATATGCAAAATACCAGTCAGCAACTGGATTTGGCGATTCAAGGCCATGGTTTTTTTCAAGTTGAAGAACCTAATGGCGATCTTGCTTATACCCGTGATGGTCAGTTTTATCGCAGCAGTGAAGGCATGATGGTCACGTCGCAAGGGCTACCCTTAGTGCCTAATATTGTGATCCCTGAAGATGCATTAACTGTCACTATTGCGAGTGATGGTGTTGTTACTGCACAAATGGCTGGCGAAGCTGAGCCACAAGATTTAGGTCAAATCACACTGGTTAATTTTACCAATCCAGCAGGATTAGAGGCACGTGGTGACAACCTTTACCGTGAAACTGCGGCATCGGGTGTGGCTGTTGAAGGTGTCGCTGGTGATCAAGCTTTAGGTGCTTTAAGACAGGGCGCACTAGAGGGCGCAAACGTCAATGTAGTGGAAGAAATGGTTGAAATGATTTCTACCCAAAGAGCATATGAGATGAATGCCAAGGTCGTTTCAGCCTCAGACGATATGCTCAAATTCCTCAATCAATCGGTTTAGGGAGGCGGTAATGCACTGGTTATGGCTTTTATGTTTTGCACTGCTGTCGGGTTGTATGTCACATATTCCAGATCAGGAAACCAAACCTGGAACCAAAGAGTGGGCTCCACCAGAAATTGACTACAGCTTGCCAGATGCAAAAGATGGCAGTCTTTATCGTCCCGGCTACATGTTGACGCTATTTAAGGATAAACGTGCTTTCCGTGAGGGCGATATTTTAACTGTTGCGTTAGATGAAAAAACTTATTCGAGTAAAAAAGCGGATACCAAAACGAATAAAGAACAAGATATTGGCATGGGACTTAAGGGAAATATCGGCGAAAA
Organism: Shewanella sp. W3-18-1; assembly: GCF_000015185.1. Classification (NCBI taxonomy): domain Bacteria; kingdom Pseudomonadati; phylum Pseudomonadota; class Gammaproteobacteria; order Alteromonadales; family Shewanellaceae; genus Shewanella; species Shewanella sp. W3-18-1. The sequence continues at coordinate 518,920 of NC_008750.1, forward strand.
AACCGCCGATGCAGATGGTAAAACCTCCTTTTCTCGAGGGTTTAATGGCGCAGGTTCCAGTACACAGCAAAACCAATTATCAGGTTCGATTACCGTTACCGTCTCTAAGGTGTTGCCTAATGGCACCTTGTTGATCCGTGGTGAAAAATGGCTGCGATTAAATCAAGGCGATGAATATTTACGCCTGCTTGGCATCATACGTACCGATGATATTGGCAATAACAACACCATATCATCGCAGCGTATTGCCGATGCCAGAATTATTTATGGTGGTCAAGGCGCTATTGCCGACAGTAATGCTATGGGGTGGGCTTCTCGCTACTTTAATAGCCCATGGTTCCCGCTTTAACCAAGGATTTTTGTAATGCTACGTTGTTTATTATTGCTACTTTTGGTTAGTGGAACATTACAGGCTCAAGAGCAAAGTCAAAGTCGCTATTTGATGGATATTGTTGATGTACAAGGGCTACGTGATAACCAACTGGTAGGCTACGGTTTAGTTGTTGGCTTAAGTGGCACGGGTGATCGCTCTCAAGTCAAATTTACCAGTCAATCTGTTGTTAATATGCTTAAACAATTTGGCGTACAAATTGATGATAAAACCGATCCTAAATTAAAGAACGTTGCCGCTGTTGCTGTGCATGCCACTATTACCTCCCTAGCGAGCCCTGGTCAGTCCTTGGATGTGACCGTTTCATCCCTTGGTGATGCGAAGAGCCTCCAAGGGGGGACTTTATTAATGACGCCACTACGTGCTGTCGATGGCGAAATTTATGCGGTGGCACAGGGGAACCTCGTTGTCGGTGGTATTTCTGCCGCGGGTCGTAATGGGTCATCTGTGACTGTCAATGTCCCAACTGTTGGCACCATTCCCAATGGCGCCTTACTTGAGGCGCCCATCAAAAGTAACTTTAGTGATAATGAAGACATTATTTTAAATCTGAAAGATCCCAATTTTAAAACGGCTCGAAATATTGAGCGCGCAGTGAATGAACTCTTTGGTCCCGATGTCGCGCGTGCACAAGATCATGCCAAGGTATTGATACATGCACCTAAATCGAATCGAGAGCGTGTGACATTTATGTCCATGCTTGAAGAACTTAAGATTGACCAAGGCCGACGTTCACCCCGGATCGTGTTTAACAGTCGTACAGGTACTGTGGTGATGGGGGGCGATGTAGTTGCAAGAAAAGCCGCCGTAAGCCATGGCAACTTAACAGTGACGATTGTCGAGCGCCAAAATGTCAGCCAACCTAATGGCGCTTATCTTGGCAATGCAGCGGGAGAAACCGTCGTCACTAACGATAGCCAAGTGCTGGTTGAGCAAGGTAATAAACGGATGTTTGTGTGGCCAGAGGGCACGTCAATCGAGGAGATTGTGAGAGCAGTTAATAGTTTAGGTGCTACTCCAATGGATTTGATGGCTATCCTGGAAGCCTTATCCGAAGCGGGTTCCTTAGAAGCTGATTTGGTGGTGATCTAATGAAAGTTGAAAATCCAAACGGTTACTTAAGTAAGCTCAATGCCGATGAGCTGATAAAGGCTAATGGTGAGCAGGGCGCGCTAAAGATGGTTAGCCAGCAATTTGAAGCCCAGTTCCTGCAGACCGTGCTTAAACAGATGCGTTCCGCCACCGACGCGATGGCCGATGAAGATAATCCTTTAACGGCCAAAAGTAATAATGGCCTTTATCAAGACTTACATGATGCGGAGTTGGCAAATCGCTTGAGCCAAGTCAATGGTATGGGATTAGCAGAAGTGATGACTAAGCAGCTATCACGTTCATTTCAGTCCGAGAAAGATCCGGTCGCCTTTGATCCTCAACAGATGACAACTACAGCAATGCAGCCTGCGCTTATAATGCGGCCCATTGTGAAGGATTTTAAATGAGCATGTTGAATATTGGTAAGTCTGGCTTACTGGCAAGTATGGCGGCATTGAATGCGACGTCAAATAACGTCGCTAATGCTATGGTTGCAGGTTATTCACGTCAGCAAGTCATGCTAAGTTCAGTTGGTGGCGGCGCATATGGCTCTGGCGCGGGTGTGTTTGTGGATGGTGTTCGGCGGATCTCAGATCAGTACGAGGTCGCCCAATTGTGGCAAACCACGAGTGCCGTTGGCTTTTCTAAAGTGCAAAGCAGCTATTTGCGTCAGGCTGAACAAGTATTTGGTGCAGATGGAAATAATATTTCAAAAGGTCTTGACCAATTATTTGCAGCATTAAACTCCTCTATGGAGCAGCCTAATTTAATCGCTTACCGACAAAGTGTGCTCAATGAGGCTAAGGCCGTCGCTCAAAGAGTGAATGCGATTAACGATAATATTGACTCGCAGCGTAATCAGATCAATGGGCAACTGGGGACATCGGTTAAAGAGATTAACTCTCAACTTGCTATCATTGCTAATTTCAATCGAGATATTCAGGCTGCCAGTGTGACAGGTACAATTCCACCTGCACTGCAGGATGGCCGCGATGCGGCCATTGATGACTTAGCCGCTATTATCGATATTCGTGTCGTTGAAGATAGCCAAGGTATGCTCAATATCTCGCTGGCCCGAGGTGAGCCGTTATTGACTGGAAATACCGCGGCTAAACTGACCAGCGCACCTGATCCTGCTAACCCTAAAAATAATCTAGTATCGATTCAATTTGGGGCGAGCCAGTTTAACGTCGATCAGACTGCGGGCGGCAGTTTAGGGGCATTACTTAACTATCGTGATACTCAACTTGCTGACTCTCAAGCCTATATTGATGAATTAGCGGTGATGTTGGCAACCGAGTTCAATTCCATTCTCGCTTCTGGTACTGATTTAAATGGTGCAACACCATCACAGGATCTCTTTACGTATCAAGCCAATAATCCTGGTGGGAGTTTATCGCTAACTGCTGGTTTTACGCCTGATAAACTTGCCTTTGGTCAGGATGGCACCCAAGGAGATAACACAAACTTGAAAGCCTTAGTGCAGTTGGCCAATAAGGAACTGAGTTTTACTAGCCTTGGCAGTAGTACCAGCTTAGCGGAATCCTTTTCCAGCAAAGTCGGCCAATTGGGTTCTGCTTCTCGCCAGGCTATTTCATTTGCCAAAACCAGTGTGGATTTGCAAAAAGATGCACAAGTCCAATGGGCGAGTACCAGCGGTGTTAATCCCGATGAAGAAGGGATTAATCTGATCATTTATCAGCAGTCTTATATGGCCAATGCCAAGGTGATTTCCACTGCGGATCAGCTGTTTCAAACTATGCTAAGTAGCTTTTAAGGACATTATCCATGCGTGTAACAATGCAAAATCTCTACACTAATAATTTAAACAGTTTGCAGAACACAACGTATGATGTCGCACGTTTGAATCAAATGCTCTCTAAAGGCGTTTCGATATTGGCGCCTTCTGACGATCCTATCGGCGTTGTTAGGGTAATGGATAACCAGCGCGATTTAGCATTAGTGCAGCAATACATTAAAAATATCGACTCGTTAAGTACCAGTATGAGCCGCTCTGAAACCTATTTATCCAGTATGGTTGAGACGCAGCAACGGATGAAAGAGATCAGTATTGCCACCAATAGCTCAAACCTTTCGGTAGAAGATAGAGCTTCCTATGCTTCAGAAATGGAAGAACTCTTAAAAGGCTTAGTGGATAATATTAATGCTACAGATGAGTCAGGTAATTATCTTTTTTCAGGTAATGTGATTGATAAAATCCCCGTTGTTAAAGATGCTACTGGTCGATATGTGTATCAAGGTGATGCCAATCAGAGAACAGTGCAAACTTCAAATTCTTCATGGACAACGGCTAATGTCACCGCTGAGCAGTTATTATTTTCTAATGCAGGGCAAGATATTCTAAACCAAACAATGGATTATATTAGTGTGTTGAAGGATCCGAGTTTGTCGCCAAGCGATCCCGCCTTTAGTGCCGCCGCTAATGGAATACAAACCGCCTTAAGTGAAACCTTAGATAGCATAGGCGCGGCTATTACAGATTTTGGTGGCAAGCAGAATAATCTCGCGTTAGTGAAAAGCTCCCATGAAGAGATGGTGTTATTTAGCAAGCAAGTGATCGGTGAAACGCAGGAGCTTGATTATGCTGCCGCTACCGCGGAGTTCAATGTGAAGCTAACCGCATTAAAAATCACTCAACAAACGTTTGTGCAGATTAGTCAATTGTCCCTTTTCAATCATATGTAGGTAATGAGTTAAATGATCAAAGGGATCGGTGAGTCGCTTACTCAATTACACCAAAGTCAGACGGTAACGTCTCAATATGTTGCACCAATATCGGCTTCACCGCGCAGCATCCCTAAGGCGCGGCCTATCCCTAAACATAGGTTAGAAGCCTATGGTCGTTGGGCTAAAGTGACTCAAGAGCAGCATAATATCAGTGCTTCGCAAGTTGTATTACAGAGTTTAATCTTAGCTAAGCAGTTAATGGGGCAGCTTAATAAGCAGTTACAAACCTGCCTATTTAATAAGAATACGATTATTGAGGATACCTTAAACAGAGCTGAAGAAGTGAGGCGTCAACTTATTGAAATAAAACCTCACTACCAAGGCAAGCGTTTACTCGATCATCATCTCAATTTGATTTCAGTATCCCAGCCTGCCGCTTTGCATCTTTTTAAGTTTAGGCGGGTGGATCTCACCTCGCCTAAGAACCGCGATGAACGCATAACGCTATTTACTGAAAAGCAAACATTGCATTTGCTTTTACCAGCAAATAAAAATCGCCTAGCGCTACAAGAGATAATAGGGCCCGTATTAGCTTCGATCGGGATTGGTATTGATCGTTCATCCCCCCATGACACTGTATTTATGGCGCAGGATGACACTTGGACAAAGCTTTGCGGTGGGATTTTAATGGTCGGTGAGGGCCAAAGACTCCCTGCTGGTGAGCCAAGAAATATTCCACTTGAAGAGATATTTAGTTGGCAAGATCCCCGTGAATGGCATTTTGATAATACTGAAAAGTTAAAAATCACCTTAGCTAAAATCGCTAAGGTTGAGAAAAAAGTGACATTACAAATAGAGGAAATTAACGCTTCCCATCGCTTATTACTCGCAAAGGTTAAGCAATTGACCGCATCCAGTCAGCCTAAGGTTGAACTCCAGCATTTGCATAAATTTATGCAACCCTATCCTTTTTCCTATCAAGTGACATCTTTAATGGCGCAGGGAAATACCAACCGTGAGCAAGTTAGCGCATTGCTACTCTAATTTTTTGAGTTGAATCCCAAGTTAGCGCATTTAATTTTTGAAAATACGATTTTGGGTTTTAGTGTTGAGGGATTTGTGTCGCCTTATTGAGTTATGCCTGAATTCAGGTTTAACCAAGATAGCCGTTATTTTCTGGAGAATTAATATGTTAGGTGTTCACACTAATTACGCTTCAATCGTTGCACAGGGCGCTGTAAACAAAAGCAATAACCTACTGACTAACGCGATGGAGCGTTTATCAACAGGTTTACGTATCAACAGTGCATCAGATGATGCAGCGGGTCTGCAAATTGCTAACCGTATGAATGCAAACGTGAAAGGTATGGAAACTGCCTCACGTAATATTTCAGATGCGACCTCTATGCTGCAAACTGCTGATGGTGCGTTAGAAGAGTTAACGACCATTGCCAATCGTCAAAAAGAATTGGCGACCCAAGCGGCTAACGGTGTGAACTCAGCAGATGATTTAACTGCATTGGATGCTGAGTTTAAAGAGCTAAACAAAGAAATTTCCCGTATTCTCGATAATACAACTTATGCTGGTAATAACCTGTTCACTAAGTTGGAAGCGGGTGTGACTTTCCAAATTGGCGCAGGAACGGCTGAAACATTGGCCGTTACAACAACAGCTATCGATGACGCTGCATTAGCAGCAGGTGATCTAACAACAGGTGCTAACGCAGCGATTACGCTCGTGGATACATTCCTTGCTGCTGTTGGTACTGAGCGTTCAACTTTAGGCGCCAATATTAACCGTCTTGGCCATACTGCGGCTAACTTAGCCAGCGTGACTGAAAACACTAAAGCCGCAGCAGGCCGTATTATGGATGCCGATTTTGCGGTTGAATCAGCCAATATGACGCGTAACCAACTGCTGGTTCAAGCAGGTACTACAGTACTGTCTTCTGCTAACCAAAATACGGGTTTAGTGATGGGCTTACTGCGCTAATTAGGCTGAATTAAAGCCGTTTTAGTCTTGAGTGCCAGTGAGCTTAGCTTGCTGGCATTTTTTATGCCCTAACATCTTTATCGTGATGAGCACATAGTATCTCACCCTGATCTTTTTACTGTTATACACGATATTTTTTGAATATTGGTTTTAGTTATCTGCAGTCGCTGTCGCCTTACTGAGTTATACCTGAATTCAGGTCTAAACAAGACAACTGTTATTTTCTGGAGAATTAATATGTTAGGTGTTCACACTAATTACGCTTCAATCGTTGCACAGGGCGCTGTAAACAAAAGCAATAACTTACTGACTAACGCGATGGAGCGTTTATCAACAGGTTTACGTATCAACAGTGCATCAGATGATGCTGCAGGTCTGCAAATTGCTAACCGTATGAATGCAAACGTGAAAGGTATGGAAACTGCCTCACGTAATATTTCAGATGCGACCTCTATGCTGCAAACTGCTGATGGTGCGTTAGAAGAGTTAACGACCATTGCCAATCGTCAAAAAGAATTGGCGACTCAAGCGGCTAACGGTGTGAACTCAGCAGCCGATTTAACAGCGCTAAATGATGAATTTACTCAATTAAACGCTGAAATTACACGTATCGTGGAAAATACAACCTATGCGGGTAATAAATTATTTGATACAGGTGTGTTAACTACTGGTACTGGCGTGAAGTTCCAAATTGGAGCTGGAACCGCAGAAACACTGGATGTGAAGTTAGGCGCCATTCCTAAAACGGTTGCAGGTACCTTAACTGGCGGTACTGCTAATGCTGCTATTGCACTTGTTGATACCTTTCTTGAAACCGTGGGTACTGAGCGTTCAACTTTAGGTGCCAATATTAACCGTCTTGGCCATACAGCGGCTAACTTAGCCAGCGTCACTGAAAACACCAAAGCGGCTGCTGGCCGTATTATGGATGCCGATTTTGCGGTTGAATCTGCCAATATGACGCGTAACCAACTGCTGGTTCAAGCAGGTACTACAGTACTGTCTTCTGCTAACCAAAATACTGGCTTAGTGATGGGTCTACTGCGTTAATCTAGCTCAATCTACGTTAGCCTTATTTTACTTGGCTTAACCTAAGGTTGCAGATTTAGCGTTAATGCCAGTGAGCTAAGCTGACTGGCATTTTTATTATTTAAGCCATCCAAATATGCCAATGCAATGGTGTCGCAATCGCTGTTTCAGATTCAGTAGTGGAAGTAGGCTTTCCGTTTGACACTGAGCTACGGAAGTGAGTTGTTATTTTTAGCGATAAAATCTATTTAATCTGCTTAAAAAACAAAGCGTTTACCTTGGCATGTGTTTTGCTTTTCAATTTGTTGGAGGTAGTTATGATTTCAGGTATGAATGCGGCACAATTTGCTCAACAACTGATAGGTGCAGATCGCGCCGGTAAAGATACGCTTTACAAAGGCAAACTAACAGCAAGCAAAACACAGTTAGATGCCTATACGCTGCTCGAAAATAATATGAAGAAAATGGCCACCAAGCTAAGTGAACTGGGTGGCGATGCGGCGAAAAGTAAAATTGCCACTGTGACGGGCGAAAATGCGACTGCAACAGTTAAATCCGATGCGCCAAAGGGTAACTATGACCTGAGTGTACATAAACTTGCACAAGCCCATCAGTTGACTAAAGCCTATTCCTCAGAAAACGAGTTGTTACCAACATCGGGCGTGATCAGTATTCAAGTCGGTAGCGATCCGACTAAGCGTATGGAAATTGATTTAGCAACGGTTAATGGCGGTGCGGCTATTTCTGTGTCTCAGTTACGGGATCTGATCAATAAACAAGCGGGCAATCCTGGTGTGCAAGCGTCACTGGTGCGCACGGGTAATCAAATCGAGTTTATGCTGTCTTCAAAGGAATCGGGCGTCGCGAATCAAATGAAGGTCGAGTTTAATGGCGCCGACTGGGGCATGACAGAACGTCGCGTGGCACAAGATGCTGAACTCACATTAAATGGTATCAATATTACCAGTAGCAGTAACTACTTAGAAAATGTGGTTGATGGCGTTAGCCTCGAATTAGTTAAGGTACATGCGGCTGGTGAAAGCAGCATGATTAAAGTTACAGACGATTTTGAAGCGAATAAGAAAGCGGTTAAGGATTTTGTCGATTCATTTAATTCCTTAATGACGCAAATTAATCAATTAACCCGTTCTATGGGCGTTAAAACTTCTGATTCAGGTACTTCCGATAAAGATAAGGAAGATAAAACCACCGCAGTGAGTGAAGCACAAATTGGTGTGTTGAAAGGGGATACCTCTATCCGCTTACTCCAGTCTCGATTACGTGATTCGGTTTTTGCAACGGCTGCTAATGGGATGCGTTTGTCTGATATCGGGATCGAGATAGGTCGTGATGGAAAACTGAAAATTGACGATGCTAAGCTGACCGATAGTTTTAAAAGTGATCCTGAAAAAGTACAAGCCATGTTTACGGGCCCAGACAGCTATGTCAAAAGTATCGAAAAGACCCTAAAACCTTTTACCCAGTTTAATGGCTATATCGATCAAAAGCAGGAAGCACTAAATAAACAGATCAAAAGCGTGAATGACAGCATGGCGCGCCATGATTATCAAATGAATCAAAAATACCAAATTTATTTGGCTCAGTTTACGGCGATGGAATCTACCATTAACCAATTTAATTCTGCTAGTCAGTTGTTTTCATAGGAAGTTGTTATAAATGTTAAATGAGTACGATCCATTTAATGCCTACAAGCAAACCGCTTTAGATGCACAAGTTGCTGCTGCAACGCCCCATGATATGGTGCGTATGTTGCTTGATGGGTTATTGGAAGAGCTAGAGCGTGCTGCAGGCCATATGGAATATCAACGGTTTGAAGCTAAAGGCATGAGTATTCATAAATGCCTCAATATCGTTCATGGATTGGACTCAATGCTCGATCTTGAGAACGGTGGTGAGGTTGCTATCAGCCTACACCGCCTCTATGACTTTTGTAGCCGTCAGCTTGTCAGTGCCAGTGTTGAAAACAGTGCTGAAGCCTTGGTTCCTATTACTCAGGTGATTACGAATGTCAGAGAAGGGTGGACAAATCTCAATTAAGCAGTGGGCGCGTTTTGGGCATGCTTTACGTCAATATGCCGATGCTCAGGATTGGACTAACGTCCAAAAAGTGAATATCGCTTTGATTAAAGCACTGCAACAAGCGGGTGAGGCCCGTGATACCGAGCAGAAGTTAGCCCGTGAGGCGCTAAAACGTGTACATGCCCAAGTACTACAGGAGCTGATTTTGGCGCGTGATGAATTAGCCGTTGAGATGAGCCGTTTTAGGGAACAACAATCGGGCTTAGCCGCCTATCAATTAACGCAAGTGAGTGGAGCTTTAGATGATCTCTGATCTTCTTTCAACTCGTCATATGGGAACAAATCCTAATGTGACGACTAAAGTGACAAGTGCAGTGGATCAAGATAAAGCGGAATCCTTTACGTTGTTGGCATTACCAGTAGAACCCTCTGCTGAATCTATGCCACAGGAGCGTTCGTTGGATATCACCACTGAACAATCGCAAGAAAGTGGTTATAACCCCTTTTTGAATCAACATATTAATAATTTAGTTGAATCAGCACCTTTTACTGGTGTGGATGCTGTTACTCAGGGGGCAATGTTCAATAGCGAGGCTGAGATTAACTCAACGTCTATTCGCCTCGATGATGTTGCATTCGCGTCTCTGAACAGTCTTACCACTCCAACGGTTGTTGCTCCGCTTGTTCCTGTAACTTTGCCGATTGAAGCATCTAAAACGGAATCTGTAGGTCAAACCTCCGCATCTTTAGTTGGGCTATCAGTTGCCTCACAAAGAGGCGCGCTATTTAGCAGTGGTATGGCGTCATCTATGGCGCTTGTCGGAAGCGCTTCTCAACCTGCCAGTATGAGTACCGAGATTTCCCCAATAAGTAGTGCATTGGCAAAGGATGCAATGACGACTCCTTTCTCAGACTCTAGTCGTTTTGACCATTTGAAGGCCGATACCTCTGTGTTCCAACGTGTGTTGGCAGAACTCAGGGGCCATGAAGCGAAAGATATTAATGCCATTGGTACTCAGCCGATTGTGAGTACACAGGCTGCAAGTGCAACACAATGGGGGCCAGTATCGTTAACACCGACAGCTTCATTGGCGCAGCAAGCACAGGAGATCCTGACTCCCCTAAGAGAACATCTTCGGTTCCAAGTTGACCAACACATTAAAAAAGCGGAGTTAAGGTTAGATCCGCCAGAGCTTGGAAAGATTGACCTTAATATTCGCTTAGAAGGCGATCGTTTACAGGTGCATATGCATGCGGTCAATCCCGCCATTCGTGATGCCTTACTCAATGGATTAGAGCGCCTAAGAATGGATTTAGCCATGGATCATGGTGGTCAAATTGATGTGGATGTTGGCCAAGGCGGATCTCAACAACAGCAGCAGGAAACAGCATTATTTGCTTCATCGATAGCACCTGAAACCGCAATGGAAAATGGCGCCGATGTGATGACCAGAGAGAAATCTCAATTAGATTTATTGGCTTAATGCCGGAGTTGTTTAATGGCAATTGTAAAATCGCGTGTAATAAAAATTACCCTAGCATTTTTTGTACTCATTAGCTGGACTGCTGGGGCGTTATGGATTGGGATAAATGGTGCCGATTGGAAGTTAACAGAGCTTTTTGCCTCTGAACCTGAAGTCGAACCTGTGCCTGTGGCAAAGTTTTACCCATTAGAAAAGTTTGTGATATCGATACCAGGGGATAAATATCCCCATTACATGCTGCTTGAAATGTCATTGAAAAGTTACAATCCCGATATGAAAACAGTGTTAGTTGAGGCCGATCCCCTCATTCGTAACGCCATGATGAAAATGTTTTCACGTAAAACATTTGAACAGTTAAATCATTTGGATCAGCTCGATGGTTTGCAGGCTGAAGCCCTTATTTTGATGGTGAAAGTGCTATCTGATAACAAATTGCCATCAGATATTGATGAAGTACTTTTTACCCGTATGGTGATCCAGTAAGGGGCCGATATGACGACAGATGGCCAACTTGCATATCAACAAACCTGTGATTATCCAATCGAAGAACGGCAATCTGAACAACAGGTTATTCGGCAATATTTACCACTGATTAAACGTATCGTGTCGCAGATGCGTAGCCACTGTGGCGTCATGTTATCGCTTGAGGATATGGAACAAATAGGGATGATGGCCTTGCTTGAGTCATCGCGTCGCTATCCTGGAGAGCTCGATAACGGATTTATTTCTTTCGCGGGACAACGTATCCGCGGCGCAATATTGGATGAGTTAAGAAGGCAAGATTGGCGTCCTCGCCCTGTTAGGCAACAAGCCCATGAACTGAATGATGTTGTTAGACGCTTGAGCCGTGAAATGGGACGGGAACCTAGCGATCTCGAGGTTGCCAGTGCATTAGGTCTTAGTGCTGAAGATTACCGAGAACGCTTATATTCCACACAAGCGGAGTCGATGAAAAGCTTAGATGAATTGTTGTTGGTGGGCGAACATCCGGTCGATAGAGGCAATGATGTTGAACAATTGATGCTAAAGCAGACCTTGATCAAAGTTATTTCAAAATTAAATGAAAGAGAACAGTTAATCCTGTCGCTTTACTATCATCATGAGCTGAATTTAAAAGAAATTGCCATGGCATTAGGGTTAACAGAAACACGTATTTGTCAGTTACATAAATCAGCAATTTCACAGTTAAAAACAATATTGCAGCGCTAAAGTTAGAAGTGAGAAGATCGTAATGAGTAAACTAGTTGGGCTGTTAATTATTTTAGCTTCAGTATTTGGTGGATATGCTTGGGCTGGTGGTGCGTTGGCTGCATTATGGCAGCCTGCTGAAATTTTAATCATTATGGGTGCTGGAGTTGGGGCGCTTATTATTGCTAATCCACAATCAGTACTAAAAGAAATGCTGGAGCAATTAAAAGAGCTATTTAATAAAGGAAAAGAAGATCCTGAGCTATACCCTCAATTATTTCCTTTAATGGGCACTTTAATGGCCCAGATCCAATCTCAGGGTTTAAAAGTGCTCGATGAACATTTAGAAAACCCACAACAGAGCTCAATTTTTTTAATGTATCCAGCGGTGCTAAAGCACCCAAATGTTCTTCAGTTCTTAATCGATAACTTACGCGTACAATCTATCGGAAAAATATCTCCCCATGATTTAGAACATATATTAGAAGAGGAGATCCATCGAATAGAAGAGGACAGACTAAGGCCATCGGAAGCATTTAGCAAAGTGGGTGAAGCCATGCCTGGTTTTGGTATTTTAGCCGCTGTACTCGGTATTATTATCACTATGTCAAATATTGACGGGCCAATTACCATGATTGGTGTCAAAGTTGCTGCTGCATTAGTTGGAACATTTATCGGTATTTTTGCCTGTTATTGTTTTTTCGATCCTATGGCTAAAGCATTGGAGCATTTAGTCGATCGCAAGTCAGCACAGTTACGTTGCATTGCCGCTATTTTAGTGACCTTTTCCAAAGGGAAACCCCCTATGATGGCGATTGATGCAGGGCGTAAGCAAATACAAAGTGAGAATCGTCCCTCGTTTATAGAATTAGAGCGTTGGATGGAGGGGCAGAGAAGCTAATGCTCCATAAAAATGAGCCGATTATTATCAAGCGGCGAAAGCGCGGAAAGCGTAATCATGGTCATGGTGGGGCGTGGAAAGTGGCTTTTGCCGACTTTACTCTCGCGATGATGGCGCTCTTCATGGTCCTGTGGATCATGCAAATTGCCGATCAAAAAGAGCGAACTATGATAGTGCAATATTTGCGTGGGGATATGAATCCAACGGGACCGATAAATCCATTTGAGCTAAGCCAATCATCCTCGATCATTGATCTGGAAGGAAATATGTCTATTGCTCCCACTATTATACCTTCTCACCCTTCTCCACGTGCTGGCGCTGAAGGTATTGAGGAGGGCGCACTGATCCCTGGTCAATTTGATACTCAGGAACAACTCACTGTTTTAGCAAGGCAATTGAATCGAGTCGTACAAAGTTCGAGTATGGCGGAGAATATCACTGTCACTATAGTCCCCCAGGGTATCCGTATTTTGATCCATGATAATGTTAATCGATTTATGTTTACTCGCGGCAGTGCGCAGATGCAGCCCTATTTTGAAGAGTTACTGTTATCTTTAGGGCCAATTTTAAAAAATATCACCAACAGCATGGTTATCTCTGGTCATACCGACTCCACGCCTTATGCCGGCAGTTTATTTACCAATTGGGAGTTATCGAGTGAAAGAGCACTATTAGCACGAAGAGTGCTTGAGCGTGGTGGTGTTAAGCGTGATCAGGTGATTCAGGTAACAGGTATGGCAGATCAGGTTCCTTATATTACTTCGGATACTGCTGCGGCGGCTAATCGTCGAATTGAGGCGCTTATTTTAACCTCCTCTGCCGAGCAGTTATTAAGGGGCATGATAGGCGCGCCTAACGAGACTATCCAGAACGGTATTAGCATTAACGATATAAAACGACAGACTATCGCACATTAGTGTTTGCACTTGTACTCATTTGTTAGGTATGACTATGAATATGTATGAAGAGTTTGTACATTCTGAGGATGAGGTTGAACCTACGCTTGAGTATCAAATTATTGAGTTTGATAATCGGCGAACTCATCAGAGACTCAGCCTACGACATGATAAAAGAGTGCCATTAGCGTTTGCCTGTGATGGCTTAACGGTTAACTTATCAACGACTCGTTGGTTTATCCTCACGCCACTCGGTACCGCGAACATAAAAGACATTAGTATTGGCGGTGTTGGCATTTTATGCAGTGAACCATTATCCATAGGGATGAAATTCTATATTGAACTTGATCAATATAGAGTCCTATGTGAAGTCACTCGAGAACACTCAATTAAAGGTCATTTAAAATTTTTGGGTGCTCGTTGGATTAATGGTAACGATACCGAGGTTCAAAATTTAATCGACGCAATTAAATTACGAGCCAAAATATAGGGCATGCAATGGCTGCATCTTTTAATCGTAATGGCTCAGATAAGCTACAAAAAGTATTCCTTTATCTTATCCTGCTAAACTGGCTATTACTCATTGTTATCGCTATCAATATCAACACATTGCGCTTTAGTAATGGTGTTATGATTTCCGTTATGATTTTTATATATAACTATTTTCTTGCCCATTTATGCTTTATACGTGCCGCAAGAGCCCAAGATGCCTACCTCATTTATCCTGTGGTGATTGGCGCACTCAGTTCCTTCTTTCTCGTTGTCTATTTTTTCTTCTTGCTTTAAATCGGGCTAGGTGTTGATAAGATATTTTCACTCAGTCTGTTCCAATATTATTCGGTGCAGTACACCCTTATATTTAAACTGATAATACAAAAAAGGGCTTCTCATTAATGAGAAACCCTTTTTCAATACGACAGCTTAACCCTTGCGGATTAGTTCATGCCGTATTTTTTCAATTTTTTACGCAGAGTACCACGGTTGATACCTAGCATGTTTGCTGCGCGGGTTTGGTTGCCACGAGTGTGTTGCATGATGATGTCAAGCAGAGGCGCTTCTACTTCGCTTAGCACCATTTCATAAACTTCCTGTGCTTCCTGACCGTCCAACTGTGCGAAGAAGTTAGTTACGGCACGTTTCACTGCGTCACGTAATAACTGGGGCTTGATAGTGCCGTTTGCGGTTTCGATTTTGCCAACGGTAAGCTGGTGAACTTCTGTATTAGTTGTCTGATCAAACATTCTATTCTGCTCTTTATTAATTCTGTGCTAATTCATCAAAATAACATTCCACGAGGGAATACTGTTCTGCAGCGGTTTCCAGCCGATTAAAGTCAGCCCTAAATTGGCGCTGAGCTTCTTGGTCTAGGTACCATCCCATATGTTTTCTAGCGAAGCGGATGCCCTTATATTCGCCATATAAATCATACAGTTTGGTGAGGTGTTCCAGCATAACTTCTCGTTGCTGGGCAACCTCAATGGGCGCTAGCTTATTACCCGTTTCCAAGTAGTGCTGGATTTCTCTGAAAATCCAAGGTCGTCCTTGAGCACCCCGTCCTATCATCAGAGCATCGACACCAGTGTAGTCCAGCACGAAGCGGGCCTTTTCCGGACTGTCGATATCCCCATTGGCGACAACAGGAATCGAGACATTCTGTTTGATTGCTTTAATAGTGTCGTACTCGGCATCGCCTTTGTACATGCATTGTCTCGTACGGCCGTGAACGGCGAGTGAGGCAATACCACAATCCTCAGCAATCTGGGCGATTTGAACACCGTTCCTGTGTTCTGGAGCCCAACCTGTGCGAATCTTTAACGTGACGGGCACATTCACTGCGGCGACCACGGCTTGTAAAATGGCTTTTACTAAGGGTGGGTTTTGCATCAGTGCTGAGCCAGCCAGCTTTTTATTCACTTTTTTTGCAGGACATCCCATATTGATATCAATGATGTGGGCGCCTTGTTCAACGTTGAACTGAGCAGCCTGTGCCATTAAATCAGGATCGGCCCCTGCAATTTGCACTGAGCGTATACCTTCCTCGCCAGAATGCATCATGCGTTGGCGGCTTTTATCTGTTTCCCAAACATCAGGATTAGATGAAAGCATCTCTGACACCGCAAGGGCTGCGCCATAACGAAGACAGAGATTACGGAAGACTTGATCGGTGACACCTGCCATTGGTGCCACGATCAGCTGATTCTTCAGTTGATAGGGTCCAATCTGCATTTATGATTCACCTTAGCTCTTCAAAGGGGCGCTATAGTAGCCCTTTTTGTTGGCCGTGAAAAGGTCAATAAATGACCTAGGCGCAATTTTTTTTCTTGACTTTTAAGCGTTGAGAAGTAATTAGCAAAATTAGCCGAAGCCAGCCGTGGCGCATGTTAGGCCATGGCATTACTGCTATTTACGCTTACCTGTCAAGCGACTCCAGTCTTCTTTGTGAGCTGCTTCGTCCATATCGAACCATTGACTGTAAAAGTCTGAGATTTCTTGCGCTTGTTCTTTGAGGAGGCCAGAAAGTGCTAATTTACCACCACTTTTTACCCGTTCAGCGATAAGTGGAGCAAGTTCACGCAGTGGGCCTGCGAGGATGTTAGCCACTAATACGTCTGCCTTAAGATCGGCGGGTTGATCTTCAGGTAAGTACAACGCCAGCTTGTCGGCGACATTATTGCGCTCGGCATTAGCACGTGAGGCGTCAATGGCTTGATAGTCGATATCGATACCTGTGACTTTTTTCGCGCCAAGTTTTAGTGCGGCCACGGCTAAGATACCGGAGCCACAACCAAAGTCGATCACTTCTTCATTGCTTAAATCTAGACTGTCTAACCACTCTAAACACAGTGCAGTGGTTGGGTGAGTGCCGGTGCCGAAGGCTAGACCTGGATCGAGGATAACATTGACTGCGGTTGGATCAGGGATTTCGCGCCAGCTTGGGCAAATCCATAAACGAGAGCCAAATTGGATAGGGTGGAAGTTATCCATCCACTCGCGCACCCAATCTTTGTCTTCAATCTGCTCAATTTTATGGCTGAAGTTGTCGCCTAAAAATGGCAGGGTTTTTAGCATTTCTATTGTTGGGGTGAGGTCGGTGTCCGCTTCGAACAACGCGACGACCACAGTATCACGCCACAATGGGGTTTCGCCCAGTTTAGGTTCAAAAATCGGTGTGTCTTTTCCGTCTTCGAAGGTGATTGAGACTGAACCTTCTTCCATGAGTAAGTCGCTAATGGTTTCAGCATCATCGCTATTGGTGTTTATGCGGAGTTGGATCCAAGGCATGGGAGGTATCCTGTGACTAAGCGTTCAAAAGGTAAGGGGTGAAATATGGCGCTATTGTATACCCAAACTGCTTAAAAATGCAGGATTGAGCTGGAATTTAACGTGCTTTAGCTAAGCCGTAGGGAGGGCTACCATCGCGTAGCGTTTTGTTGCTGGTGATTGCGTTATTGCGCTTTTATCTGTCCAGACAAGGTGTTAGCGAGTGAGTCAGTATTAGTGTTAAAAAGCGAATTGTCAGTTTTATTTTTTAATATAACCATATGAAATTTATTGGTTAATTGGTTTTACCTTTGTTTAGTTTGAATGTGTGTTTTGTGATCTTCTTCTAAGAGTTGCATTCTGTCGAGTGAGGTAGCTCACGCTTTAAATCTGTGACGCTGAACGGCGATTTTTGTTGCTGCTATGGTGTAGCTTGCCCAGAGGTGCCAACAATAAACACATAGGTATAAGCAAGATGACAAGCGTAACTCGAGTCCACAATCGCGTGAATACACCCGCACTAGGACACCCATGGTCGGCTAGGGCAGATAAATTACAGAGTGCCACAGGTCTTATGCTTGGGTGTTTTCTATTGCTGCATATGCATTTTGAGTCGAGCATTCTGCTCGGTAAAGAGGCGTTTTACCACGTAGTACAGTTCCTTGAGGGGGGCATGTTTAGTAGTACTGGCCATGGTTTTCCTATAGTGACGAAAATATTTTCTGTATTTATGTTACTCGTGGTGATTGTCCATGCTGCGGTCGCGCTTAGACGATTCCCTGCCCAGCTAGGTCAGTGGCGCGCGCTTCGTTCACATTTAGGGGGAATTAAACACAAAGATACCCATGCTTGGTTTTGGCAACTCATCACGGGTTTTATTTTATTTTTCCTTGTGCCAGTACATCTTTTTACCATGATAACTAATCCCGAAATTGGCCCACATTTATCGGCTGAGCGTGTGTATCACAATAATGCTTGGCTACTGTATGCACTTTTACTCCCTGCCGTTGTGATACACGCCATGATTGGTTTGTATCGCGTGTCGGTGAAGTGGGGATTAACGACCAAGCGTTCTAGTCTGCGTAAAGTGGTTAAGGTCTTGATTATCTATTTAATATGTCTAGGTACAGCGAGCTTAATTTCTTACCTTTTTATTGGAAGTGAATTAAGTCTTCCCGTGCAGCCATTTGTCCCCCAGTAGGGATTGGGCTTATCGCCACTATGTCCGTAAAGCAGAATGTTATTTCACAGCTAATATTTAAGCATTTGGTTAATTATTTCTCTGTTGATTGATCTGTCTCAGGTTCTGTGATGGATTTGTGAGCGATATTAACTTTTAGCGTTGGATTTACTGGGGTTAGCTCACTGGGCGAGGGCGTGAAATGTCGATTAATTTAAAAATCAAAAAATGGAGTGCGTGGCTGGATTTAAGCCAGAGTTTATCGGGCGTCATTCTTGCTGTCTTTTTGTGGACCCATTTAGTGCTAGTGTCATCGATTTTGTTCGGTGCGGATGCGATGAGTTGGGTTGCGCGCATGATGGAGTTGAGTTTTTTATCTTCTGATGGTCATGGCTATCCTTGGGTTGTGACGTGTATCGCCATTGGTATTGCTGTTTTGGCTTTTATTCATGTGCTTGTGGCGCTACAAAAACTGCCTATGAGTTTGCAGCAACAAAGGGCGCTACGCCAACAAATGCAGGTGATCAAGCACAGCGATACTCGCTTGTGGCGTTGGCAGGCGATTACCGGTGTGGTGATTTTATTGCTGCTTCCTGTACATCTGTGGCTGATTGGATCTGCCCCCGAAACTATTGGCCCCCAAGGCAGTGCTAATCGCATATGGAACCAAGGTGTGTGGATGTTGTACTTGCCATTACTGTTGACGGTGGAGTTACATGCTGCCATTGGTATTTATCGTGTGGCTTTGAAATGGGGCGCAGCGAGGGATCTCAACAGTCGTGCCCGATTACGAAAACTTAAGACAATTATCAGCGTGGTATTTGTATCAGTGGGTATTGCATCGCTGCTGGCATTTTTACCTCACGCAAGTTAAATAAATTCTAAGAAAAACATAGTTGTAGTTGATGTGTTATGAGAGAAAACCCGACAATAATAGCAAATCCCGTTAAGGAGCAGGCGTGAAACTGATTTATACCGATTCATTAGTGGTAGGAGCCGGGCTTGCCGGTTTAAGGGTCGCCATTGCATCGAAAGAGCGTGGGCTGGATACCTTAGTTCTATCGCTTATTCCTGCGAAACGTTCACACTCGGCGGCGGCACAAGGGGGAATGCAGGCGAGTTTAGGGAATGCCGTTAAGGGGATGGGTGATGATGAAGATGTCCACTTTCAAGACACTGTAAAAGGTTCCGATTGGGGCTGCGATCAAGAAGTGGCGCGTATGTTTGCTCATTGTGCACCTAAGGCCGTGCGTGAATTAGCAAATTGGGGCGTGCCTTGGTCAAGGGTGAGTGCTGGCCCGAGAGAAGTGATAGTCAATGCGCAAAAGGTCACTCTCCATGAGGCCGAGGAAGCTCATGGTCTTATCAACGCCCGTGATTTTGGCGGGACTAAAAAGTGGCGAACCTGTTACACCGCAGATGGGACTGGTCACTCATTATTGTATGCGATGGACAACAAAGCGATTTCTATGGACATTCCCGTCCATGAACGTGTTGAAGCCTTGGCGCTTATTCACGATGGCAAACGCTGTCACGGCGTAGTGGCTCGTTGTTTGATTACGGGTGAACTGCGTGCTTATGTGGCTAAATCCACCACCATTGCTACTGGTGGTTATGGCCGTATCTATGAAGTATCAACAAACGCCATTATCTGTGAAGGTGTAGGGCACGCGCTCGCTTTAGAAACTGGTGTTGCGACCTTAGGTAATATGGAGGCCGTGCAATTCCATCCGACGGCTATTGTACCTGTGGGCATTCTCACGACAGAGGGATGCCGTGGTGATGGTGGCTTATTGCGCGATAAAGATGGTTATCGCTTTATGCCAGACTATGAACCCGATAAAAAAGAGTTGGCATCGCGGGACGTAGTATCACGCCGTATGACAGAGCATATGCGTAAAGGCAAAGGGGTTGACAGTCCTTATGGACCACATTTATGGCTCGATATTACCCTCTTAGGTCGTAAACATATTGAAACAAACCTTCGGGAAGTACAGGAAATTTGTGAGAACTTTCTGGGTATTGATCCCGCTAAAGATTGGATTCCTGTACGCCCAACTCAGCATTATTCTATGGGCGGTATTCGGACTAATGCCACAGGTGAAAGTCCACAGCTTAAAGGGTTATTTAGCGTGGGTGAGGCGGCTTGTTGGGATATGCACGGCTTTAACCGTTTAGGCGGTAATTCGCTAGCCGAAACTGTGGTCGGGGGCATGATTATCGGTAAATATGTTGCTGATTTTTGTGAAAATAACAGTTTAGAAATCAATACCCAACTTGCTGAAAAGTTTATGAAGCAAGTGCAAGATGAAATCGATACGTTAATCGAAGGGGACGGCACAGAGAGCCCCTTCGAGCTTAAGCATGAAATGCAGCGTATTATGATGGATTACGTGGGGATATTCCGTAATGGCCCCGAGCTTGAAAAAGCGGTTGCCGAGCTTAAAGTCTTGCTCGAGCGTTCACGTAAACTCGGGCTTAAGTGTAAAAAACGTCACGCTAATCCTGAGTTAGTCGAAGCATTACGGGTCAAGCGGATGTTGAAAGTCGCGTTAACCGTAGCCTGCGGCGCAGCAGCGCGTACCGAAAGCCGCGGCGCCCATGCTCGCGAGGATTACCCGCAGCGAAATGACCGAGATTGGCTGAATCGCACGTTGGCAAGCTGGCCTGATCCCAATGCACTTGAACCCATGCTTAATTATGAAGCCCTCGATGTGATGAAGATGGAATTACCGCCTGGCTATCGCGGTTATGGGATCGACAACGCCATAGTGCATCCCGATACCCAAAAACGTGAGCAGCAAATCGCTGAGATTTTAGCAGGGCTGGGTGATGATACAGATCGCTATCAAAGGCAGCGAGCCCTTATGCCATTTGAGTTACCCGAGAGTTTGCAACCTAATAATGAACGTTTAAGTGACACGTTAAAAAAACCATCAGCCAATGCGTTAGGAGAAAAATCATAATGAGCCAAGGTCGCCAGTTAACCTTTAATATCTTTCGTTATGATCCGCAGGAGCCAAACGATAAGCCGAAAATGGTACGTTATCAGATCACCGAAACACCGGGGATGACGGTATTTATTGCCCTTAATAAACTTAGGGAAGAGCAAGATACCTCGCTACAATTCGATTTTGTTTGTCGTGCAGGTATTTGTGGTAGCTGCGCTATGGTGATCAACGGTTTCCCGACGCTAGCTTGCCGCACCTTAACGGCCAAATACCCTAAGGGCGAAATCACTTTAATGCCGCTGCCAGGCTTTGAATTGATTGGTGATTTATCGGTCAATACGGGTAAGTTTATGCGTGAACTGGCCGAACGCTTAAAGCTATGGTTACATCCTAAACCTAATGATATCAATGTGCATCGACTCGAAGATCCTATGGATCCTGACGAAGCTGCGCGCTTGTATGAGCTAGAACGCTGCGTTGAATGTGGCGTTTGTGTTTCTGCCTGTGCTACTAAGCAAATGCGGGACACTTTTGTCGGCGCTGTGGGCATGATGAAAATAGCCCGTTTCGAGATGGACAGTCGCGATGCCCGATCAGCAGAGGATTTTTACCATGTGATTGGCAATCAAGATGGTGTATTTGGGTGTATGACCTTGCTCGGATGCCAGGATAACTGTCCAAAAGATTTACCGCATATGCAGCAAATTGCCTATTTACGTCGAAAAATGGCAATGACGTTGATTTGATAAGTGATAAATGATGAAAAGCGCCAACGTGTTTGGCGCTTTTTTGTTGATTAGCAGGCGTAGCTTTTGTGAATGTCAGCTCGATTTATGATGTCTGCGGTTTGAGCGACGAATGCTTGAAAGTGCGTGCTCGCCATATGCTCATCCAGTGCGGCTTGGGATTGCCAAATTTCGTATATCCAGAAGATATTTTCATCATCTAATGAGTGATGCAGTTTGTATTCGATGCAGCCAGCCTCGGTATGAGTGTCTGTCACGAGTTGTTTGAGTATCTTAAATAGCGTATCGCTTTGGCCTTGATTCGCTATGATTTGGGCAAATACTGTTATTTTCATTGGTTAAAACCTTCTAAAACAATTTTACCGATAGCTTTGCCAGACTCTATCTGAGCGTGAGCCTTGATTAAGTTTTGGGCATTAATGGTGCCGTAGTGCTCCCCGAATGTACTCTGCAATTCACCCGTATCAATAAGCGCGCTTAAGCGGTTGAGTAAGTGGTGTTGCGCAATCATATCCTCGGTCTGATAAAGGCTGCGGGTAAACATCAGCTCCCAGTGTAAGGATAAGCTTTTACGCTTAAGTTTCATCACATCTAATGGGCCTTTAAGATCATCAATGAGCGCCAGTTTTCCTTGCGGCTTAAGCACTTGTACTATTTCATCAAAATGCTGATCGGTTTGGGTTAAGCTAATCACATGGGTCACATCAGTAATGCCAATATTGGCAAGTTCCTTTGAAAGTGGCCTGGTGTGGTTGATAACAGCATCGGCACCAAGCTTATGCACCCAAGCGGCGGATTCTGGACGAGATGCAGTGCCTATGACTTCTGCACCTGTGAGTTTTACTGCAAGCTGAGTGATGATTGAACCCACACCGCCGGCCGCTCCGATAATTAAAATACGGGCGTCAGTTGCCGAACCATCTTGGGGTAAAGCTAAACGGTCGAATAAAATCTCCCATGCCGTAATCCCCGTTAAAGGTAATGCCGCGGCTTGGGTATAGGTTAAACTTTTAGGTTTATGGCCGACAATTCGCTCATCAACCAATTGATATTCTGCATAACTTCCGCTGCGACTGATATCGCCCGCATACCACACTTCATCGCCAACGTTGAAAAGACTGACTTTCTCACCAACGGCTTTGACGACACCGACCGCATCCCAGCCGATAATTTTGTATTCGCCAGTAGGCGCTGAGCTAGATGCACGGATTTTTGTATCAACCGGATTGACAGAAATGGCTTTGATTTCCACTAAAAGGTCAAAACCTGTCGCAGTTGGCTCGGCTAGCGTGATGTTTTCTAATGCATTGGGCGCTGTTATTGCACCTGCTGTCTGGTAACCAATGGCTTTCATGTTTATTCCTCTGGGTGTACTTGCTGGAGTCTACTTGTTTGAGTGTACTTGTATCGTGTAGCCATTGTGTGGAAGATTAGCCAAGAGATAAACAGGATAAAGTTTGTAATTTTTTCAAAGGATTTTTGATAATCATGCTAATTAATGATTTAGCTTTGTTCGTGCGAGTCGCTGATTGCGGTAATATATCTGCCGCAGCAGCCGAGATGGATATCTCGGCAGCTTCTGCCAGTGCTGCAATAAAACGGCTTGAGAAACAGCTTGATACTAGTTTATTTATCCGCACTACACGCAGCTTACGTTTGACTGTGCAAGGTGAACGTTATCTTATTCATTGCCGACGTGCGCTAAGCGATTTAGCACTTGGCGAACAGGCTATCGCCAGTGATAAAGGTAAAATATCCGGCACCTTAAGTCTTTCGGTTTCTTCAGACTTTGGCCGTAATCTGTTTGTGCCTTGGCTCGACGAGTTTTTGCTCGATTTCCCTCAACTGCTAGTGCGCTTGCACCTTGGCGACAATATCAGCAGTTTTTACCACGATAAAATTGATGTCGCCGTGCGCTATGGAAAACCGCAGGATTCTAATCAAGTGGCTTTTCCTATCTGTAGTGTTGATCGTGTTTTGTGTGCCTCACCTGAATATCTCGCCAAGTTTGGTGTGCTTGATTCATTAGAACAATTAGTTGAGCATAATTGCTTGTTTTATAAGTTAGATGATCGCACCCACGATCAATGGCTATTTAGGCGTGATGGTCAAGAATTCAAAGTGCGTGTCACGGGCAATCGTAGTGCTAATGATGCCGAGATTGCCCGCCGTTGGGCTGTTGCTGGCAAAGGGTTGGTATTTAAGTCGAGTCTAGATCTGGCCGATGACTTAATCTCAGGGCGATTAGTACGTTTGTTGCCTGAGTATCAGGGGGAGCCCGTCGATTTGTACTTAGTGTGCCCAGGACGTGAACATGTCACGCCCGTCGTGCTCTTACTGCGGGAAATGCTCCGGCAGCGAACACTGGCTCTAAGTAAAAACTTGAGTAAAATATTAGCAGTGAAAAAATCTTAGATAACAAAAAAGCCGCATAATGCGGCTTTTAGCTTAGAGACTCACTGAGATTTAAGACTTAGTGCGTTTCATGGCGGTAAAGAACTCTTCGTTAGTCTTGGTCATCGCCAATTTATCGATTAAGAATTCCATTGCGCTAACCTCATCCATAGGATTGAGGATTTTACGCAGGATCCACATTTTTTGCAGCTCTTCTTGAGTCGTGAGTTTTTCTTCACGACGCGTACCGCTGCGGTTGAAGTCAATGGCTGGGAACACGCGCTTTTCTGCCGCTTTACGTGACAAATGTAGCTCTTGGTTACCTGTACCTTTAAATTCTTCGTAGATCACTTCGTCCATCTTAGAACCCGTATCTACCAAGGCTGTGGCGATAATGGTCAAGCTGCCGCCGTGTTCGATGTTACGTGCCGCACCAAAGAAGCGTTTTGGACGGTGTAGGGCGTTAGCATCCACACCACCAGTTAACACTTTGCCCGATGACGGGATAACAGTGTTATAAGCACGGGCTAAACGGGTGATTGAGTCGAGTAAAATAACGACGTCTTTCTTGTGCTCAACCAAGCGTTTTGCTTTTTCAATCACCATTTCAGCCACTTGAACGTGGCGGCTGGCTGGCTCATCGAAGGTTGATGCGATAACTTCGCCCTTAACGAGGCGCTGCATCTCTGTTACTTCTTCTGGGCGTTCGTCGATCAGCAATACCATCAACACCACTTCTGGGTTGTTGTAGCTGATGCTTTGAGCAATACCTTGAAGTAATAGCGTTTTACCGGCTTTTGGTGGTGCAACGATCAAACCACGTTGACCTTTACCAATCGGTGAGCATAAATCCAGAATACGCGCAGTGATATCTTCAGTTGAGCCATTTCCACGCTCCATACGCATACGTTCTTCGGCGTGGAGTGGGGTTAAGTTTTCAAATAGGATTTTATTGCGAGAGTTTTCTGGTTTATCGAAGTTAACTTCATTGACTTTCAGTAGAGCGAAATATCGTTCACCTTCTTTTGGTGGACGAATCTTACCAAAAATGGTGTCACCCGTTCGCATATTGAAGCGGCGAATTTGACTCGGTGAGACGTAAATATCGTCTGGACCAGCCAAATAAGATCCGTCTGAGCTGCGTAAGAAGCCGAAACCGTCTTGGAGTATTTCTAATACCCCACCGCCGAAAATGTCTTCTCCACTTTTGGCGTGGGCTTTAAGGATTGAGAAAATAATGTCCTGCTTGCGAGCGCGGGCCATATTTTCGAGTTTCATATTTTCGGCTAGCGAGACTAGGTCAGAAATCGGCGTGTCTTTTAATTCAGTTAAGTTCATTTTGGGGGTCTTGTGTTACGCGACAAAGCTTACCGCGATCAATCAGTAAAGTTTGTGATTCAGGATAGTGATTGACGAGCGAGAAGTGGTTTAGTTAGAAAGAATCTGGTTATTAAAGTAGCACTAACAAAGCGGGGCGTCCAGAAATTTAGGGAAATTCCGGCACAATTAATTTATAGCTTGTGCCGGAGGTCACTCAAGACGACTGCAAATTAGATTTGTGCGTCGATAAACTCTTTTAATTGCGTTTTTGAAAGTGCACCAACTTTAGTGGCCGCTAATTCACCATTTTTGAATAATAATAATGTTGGAATGCCACGAACGCCATATTTCGCCGGAGAAACATTGTTTTGGTCAACGTTTAATTTAGCGATAGTGACACGGCCTGCGTACTCTTCAGCAACGTCATCGAGGATTGGAGCGATCATTTTACAAGGACCACACCACTCAGCCCAGAAGTCTACCAACACAGGTAAATCAGACTTTAATACGTCGTTTTCGAAGCCGTCGTCACTCAGGTATATAATTTTATCGCTCATGATGTTCTCCAGTTTGGTTGCCATTGCTGGTTTGTTAATGGCTTACCATGTATATTGGGGGTGAAAAATAGCTTTTCAAGTTACCTTTTTACAATGTGGCTATTTCAAACGATCGAGTATCTTATTGCAACCCCAAATGGTATGCTTGCGCTATGAGCGAAACACATTTATCTACCCAAAAATTTGCCGACCTTCCTCTACATCCAGAGGTAAAACAGGCTCTTGCAGAGAACGGTTTTGAATTTTGTACGCCGATTCAGGCGTTATCATTACCCGTATTACTTCAATCAAAAGATATCGCTGGTCAGGCTCAAACGGGCACTGGCAAGACGATGGCTTTTTTGGTTGCTACATTTAATCATTTATTATCGACGCCAATACCAGAAGGCCGTCAGATAAATCAACCCCGTGCCATTATCATGGCACCCACTCGTGAATTGGCTATTCAAATTGCTAAAGATGCGATTTTATTGGCTAAACATACCCGCTTAAAAGTGGGAATTGTTTACGGTGGTGAAAGCTATGATGTACAACGCAAAGTATTAGATCAAGGTGTTGATATCTTGATTGGTACTACTGGGCGCATCATCGATTATGTGCGTCAGGGCATTATCAGCTTAACGGCTATTCAAGCTGTCGTATTAGATGAAGCGGATCGCATGTTCGATTTGGGCTTTATCAAGGATATCCGTTTCCTATTTAGGCGTATGCCTGATGCCAATCAACGGCTCAATATGCTGTTCTCGGCAACCCTCTCGATGAAGGTGCAAGAACTGGCCTATGATCATATGAATGATCCGGTCAAAGTGGATATTGCGCCCGACGAAAAAACCTCTAAGAACATTAAAGAAGAAGTTTTTTATCCTTCCCAAGAAGATAAAATGCGCTTGTTGCTGACCTTAATTGAAGAAGATTGGCCTGAAAAAGCCATTGTATTTTCAAACACTAAGCATAGCTGCGAAAATTTATGGTCTTGGCTCGAAGGAGATGGTCATCGCGTTGGATTGTTAACAGGTGATGTTCCTCAGAAAAAGCGTATTCGCATTCTGGAGCAATTTACTAGTGGCCAATTGGATATCCTAGTCGCGACAGACGTTGCTGCGCGTGGCTTACATATTTCTGATGTATCCCATGTTTACAACTATGACTTACCTGACGATTGTGAAGACTATGTACACCGAATTGGTCGAACAGGACGCGCGGGTAATAAAGGGGTTTCCATCAGCTTTGCCTGTGAAGAATATGCGCTGAACTTGCCGGCAATCGAAAGTTATATCAATCACTCCATCCCTGTGAGTAATTATGATAGCTCGGCATTGTTAGAGGATATTCCTGCGCCAGTTAAGATCCCGCGTAAACATCCTGCGGGTACGCGTAACCTACGCGAGCGTGCAGGAGCTGGTCGTCCACAGGGCGCCCATCGTAGTGGTGGACGTCCACCTCGCCATGACAGGACACGTAGACACTCGTAAATGCCAACACCCGCTTATGCCGCAATTACGTTAGGCTCTAATAGCTTTAATATGCTGATCGCCAAGACAAAAGGCGGTCAGCCACATATTATTGCAAAATATAAGCGTAAGGTAAGATTAGCTGAAGGTATTGGTGAGGATGGCAAGTTAAATCCAGAGGTTATGCAACGTGGTCTCGATTGTCTTGCCATGTTTGCGCAGATGCTGACACAGCATAAAATTCATCAAGATCATGTCGCAGTCATCGCCACCGCCACTCTTCGTAGTATCAGTAATGCCGATGAGTTTAATGAGCGTGCATTGCCTTTACTTGGGCATTCCATTGAGATTATCTCTGGGATGCGCGAAGCCGAGCTTATCTACCAAGGTATGGTGGCTACCACCTGTGGGCAAGGGCGGCGTTTAGTGATCGATATTGGCGGTGCCAGTACTGAGTTTATTATTGGCGATGGTCATCAAGTGTTGTTTAAAACCAGCTTGCCTATGGGAAGCGTGACTTATAATCGCCAATTTTTCAGTAATATGCCTTTTCAACAGTTAGATTTTGATGATGCGAAACAGCAGGTTTTAGTCACTCTGGCTGAGCATAGGAAGACACTGCGTGACTTAGGTTGGCATTGTGTAGTGGGAGCCTCTGGCGCGGTGCAATCTGTGGTTGAAGTACTATTACATCGAGAGCAATCTGAAACCATCACCCTTGAAGTGCTTAATCAGCTAAAGGCTGAAATTCTCGTTCAAGAGGATAGGCAGCTTTTGGGGATCCATGGTTTAAGTAGCGAACGTGCTCCGACCTTTGCCGCGGGTGTTGCGATCCTATTAGCACTATTTGAGCTATTGGGTATTGAGCATCTAAGCCTATCGGGTGGCGCATTACGTGAGGGTGTATTAATAATGTTAGCGCAGCGGATCCTTGAAGAAGCAATTTAGTACTCATGGCCTAGAACGCTTCGCTGCTAGAGCCTCGCATCGATAACTGCTCCTGCGTTATTCTACCTTCTGCATCCATGCAGTCGTTCGCGAGGATGACTGTTCAAGTGCGAGGATGTTGCTATTATCCTACTAGAACCTAGAACCTAGAACCTAGAACCTAGAACCTAGAACCTAGAACCTAGAACCTAGAACCTAGAACCTAGAACCTAGAACCTGCACTTTTTGCCGTGTCCTCGCGGGGCTAAACTCGGTCTACTTTTTCTAGGATCTAGTTCTAAAATCTATCTCAAAGAGTTATTTCAAAGAGCTATCTCAAAGAGCTATTTCAATATTTCTGCCAAATCTTTTTCAAGCGAAGTTGTTGGGCGCTCAATAATGCGGCCAATTTCCTTGCCTTGTTGCTGAATAATAAATGTTGGAATACGAGTAAATTCGTATTTAGCGGCTAAACCTTCGGGATCTTTCTTAGTGCGATCCACGCCAATATAGGTCACTTTAATATTGGGGTTCGCGACTTCTTCCATTATGCGAATAAAACGTGGTGTTTCACGGTGACAATCTGGGCACCAAGTACCGATGATCACGATGATTTCTGTCGGTTCTTTGATGTTTTTGAGTGGGGCGATTGCCGCTGTATCAACTTGATAGCTTTTATAGCCCTCAGTAAACTCATTGAGATCATTCACTAAATGTTGCGCTTCAACAATACCAGTTAAAATCACTTCTTGTTTCTCCTCACTGCAGGTTGCAATTAAGCCCTGTTGTTGTTCTTCAAATCCACAGCCACTATTGGCTAATACCTGACAGCTAAAAAATAAGGCTGTAGTGGCGAGTAATGCTTTAACATTATTGTGCATGATATGCCCTCGAAATCGAAGAAAAAAGAAATGGTGACTCAGCATTCAAGCATCAATCTCGATTTTCTAAAAGGCAATTGTTAATTTGCTGCAAGCCAGATCACGTATCGCTAATGTAAAGAAGATCACTAGGCTGCTAGGACAGCTTCGCTGTGAGAACATCGCTTGATAACTGCTCCTGCGCTATTCACCCCTGCATCTGATCAGCATAGCCTATGAAAAGGTCATATTGTGTATGGAACAAAATAGACTCGGCAGTCGTACGCTTCTGCTAGGTGTTCATGCTTGTCATTCCCGCGAAGGCGGGAATCCATAGTCATTTCTTTTCGTTTTAAAATACTAGAGAACTAAAAGCTGGATCCCCGCCTGCGCGGGGATGACAGTTTTTTTAGTGCGAGGTTGACAGTTTTTAAGTATGAGGATGATAGTTTAAGTGCGAGGTTGACAGTTTAGGTGAGGATGATGGCTTAGTGGAGAAGTGGCATACACTGCTTGCTAGATTCTCCACTCAGTGAGGAGAATCTAGGTGCTGTACTCTTAGCTTTGTCCTAGCAGGGCAAGGCATTTTCTAACAATTTTTCCAATATAGGCTTATTCGCATCGGGGAAGTCATAATTGATCAAATCGTGTTTTTCTACCCAAGCAATTTGCTGGCCCTCTAGGCCTTGGGCTTCCCCCGTAAAATGGATAACAGTATGGATATCGAGCAGGACTTGTTTGTCCGGGTAATCGTAGCTAAGCGCCATAAAAGGCTCGCTGGAGATGACCTCTATAGCGACTTCTTCTTTTAGTTCACGCATTAACGCTTGGGTAACGCTTTCACCCGTCTCAACTTTTCCTCCAGGGAACTCCCATTTACCTCCTTGGTGTAAATGATCTGGCCGTTTAGCGAGTAAAACTTGCTGTGCCTTGTTAACAATAATACCTACGGCAACATGAATACGCTTTGTCATAATATTTTCTACTAATGAGTGTGTGTGATTGCCTGTGGCATCCTGTTGTGTTTATTCCTTAAAGAACGCGTCTTCATCTAAGTCGAACTCGTCTAAGGCATCAAGATCGAACTCCGATTTTACAGGAATGGCATGTTTTTCAGATGCCCAGTCGGCAAGATCGATCAGCTTACAACGCTCGCTGCAAAAGGGCTTGAATTCAGATTGTGGCGCCCATTCAACGGGGGTTTTACAAATGGGGCATTTAACGGTTAATGGCATAATGTGCGTCTCTGTATGTATAAGCCTGATGTATGTGGTATGGGTAGCCTATAAAAAACGACCTATCACGTTATGGAAACTCAACGTGAGGCGATAACGAATGCGGCTATTTAATACGATTGGTCTAACATCTCACAGTGCTGATAGTTTAAAGGCTTCAGACACAGGTCGCTAGTAAGAAATCGATGGGTTTATCGGAGTGACGTTGTTGATCAAACTGGACAAAGTGAATGGCGTAGCGATTTTTATGTCCGCTAATAGTGGGGTAACACCCCTGTGAAGCATCAAGTTTAACACGAACTAAGGATAAAGCTTGGTTGCTATCGCCTTGATAAAAACCGGCATGGGCAATGGCATTATTAAAAATGGACGTGCTGCGGGTGAGTTGAAGTAGTTGGGTAATGGGGGTGAGCAGTGGGTCAAAATGTGCTATCCAAGCAAGGTAATCCTGTTGTCTTTCTTCCCAAGGTTTGGCTAACCAAAAATGTAGCTGGGGTAGGTCAAAACTACAACACGCACCAGGCATACCAAATCGTTGTCGTAGAGCGGATAAAAATCGATCTTGCTTGAGTTGACTGCCGAACCGCTCTGGTTTTTGAAGTAACTCACGGGCTTGGGTAAGGGCATTGATATAAAAGTTGATCTGCTGGTGGTCTGCTTGTTCGAGTTCTTGCCATTTATTGAGTTGTAACAGATGACGCTCAATATCCTTTAAGACTTCATTGCGGTAATCACAGCGTTCGGATAATTCACATAGCGAAAACAGCGGATAGAAGCATCTATGTTGGTGGTCATGATTGAGATTAGTACGCAGCTGTTTATCGAGGTATTCGAGCCGTAAATAGCTGCGAATTTTCTCGTTTAATGGCTGTTCGTAAACTAAGTCAGTCATGGGCGTTATCAATACCGGATAATTGTAAATAGCGTTGGTGCAATGCTAGCACCTCTCGTTTTAAGGCTGATATCTCTCCCTGATTATCAATAATGTCGTCGGCTCTGGCGAGTTTTTCACTCCGACTACATTGGCTATTAATGATGTTATTCACTTGAGCTGCATCAACTTGATCCCGTATTACGGTGCGGCTGATTTGCAATTCTGGTGAAATATCCACCACTAAAGTCCGATTGACTAACCTATCTAACCCGTTCTCAAATAGCAAGGGCACAACCATAATTACATAGGGCGAAGTGGCATTTTTTACTTGTTCGAGCATTTCTTGGCGGATCATCGGGTGTAATAATTGGTTTAGCCATTCCCGCTCTGCACTTTGGTTAAAAATACGTTCGCGCAGTTTTGCGCGGTCGAGTTCGCCTTCAGGGGTTAGCATTTCAGTACCAAAATGTTCAACGATTGCCTTAAGTCCCTTTGAATCTTTAGCGACAACCTCTCTGGCAACAATATCGGCATCCACTAATGTAATGCCTTCTGCGGCAAATAAATTGGCGACAGTTGTTTTACCACTGCCAATCCCACCTGTAAGACCAACAACAAATTTAGACATAAAATTCTCTTGATAAGCTAAGAAGGACGCTGTGCTGCTAGAAGCTAGGACGCTAGCGCTGCTAGAGTGGACTTCGTCCTGCTAGAGTCTAGCCGCTGCACCCCCATGGTTGTCATTCCCGCGAAGGCGGGAATCCACGGTAACATCTTTAGCTTACTTAGTTTTAAAAGACCTCAAATACTCAAAACTGGATCCCCGCATCCGCGAGGATGACAGCTTAAGAACTAAGGACGTATAGAATCTAGGGTCTAGATTCTAGCAGCTGTGCTGTTTGCAGTGTTCTAGCAGGGCGAAGCCCGCTCTATTTCTCATAGGGTGTGGCCTGTCCGGCTTTTCTAGCAGTTATAGTGTCCCTAAATACCAATCGATGATGGGATTTCCCCAAACCAGTGCAATCCAGCCTGCGGCGGCAATATAAGGGCCAAAGGGAATAGGGTTATCCATCTGATTACGTTTGCTGATAATCATGCCAATGCCCACAACAGCACCCACTAATGAGGAGAGTAAAATCACCAGTGGCAACATTTGCCAGCCAAGCCAAGCACCAAAAACGGCCAACAGTTTAAAGTCGCCATAGCCCATACCTTCTTTGCCTGTGAGTAACTTAAACACCCAGAAAATTGACCATAGGCTTAAATAGCCTGTGGCTGCACCGATAATGGCATCCGTTGGGCTAGCAAAGGTATGGTGTAAATTGAGTAATAGCCCAAGCCACAGTAGGGGCAGTGTTAACTGATCCGGTAACAACATTTCATCCAGATCTATACCTGTCAGCGCAATCAATACAAAGGTGAGTAAAGACGCAAAAACAAATTGCCAACTTGGGCCAAAATGCCAAGCTAAAGCTGCGATCAGTAAACCTGTGATTAATTCAATAATCGGATAACGGGTCGAGATAGGTGCATGACAGGCGGCGCATTTCCCCCTAAGGATTAACCAACCGAGAACTGGCAAATTATGCCAAGGTTTGATGGCGGTTTTACACTGAGGGCAAGCTGAGCCTGGCACCACAATATTGTACTTTTCGGGATAGCTATCTATGGGTTTATTAAGCCTATCGATACCGACTTGGTTAACGATATCCGCATGGTATTCCTGTAAATATTGATTACATTCCTGCTGCCATTCACGCTTCATCATGATAGGGAGTCGGTGGATGACCACATTCAGAAAACTGCCAATAGTCGCGGCAAAAATAAAGCTTAAGGTGACGAAGAGCCAAGGACTCTGTTCAAAAGATTGGCCTAATAAAGTGATAAATTCAGTCATACTCTTACTTATGAGAAGTTACTTATGAAAAGTTACTTATGATGTTATTGGAAAATAGGGCGCTTCGCTTCTAGAACGCTACAAAAAGCGCTGCTGCTAGGATGGGCTACGCCCTTATAGATTCTAGGTGCTAGATTCTAGAAGGAGCACAGCGACGCTCTAGCAGGACGAAGTCCGCCCTAGCAGCGTAGCGTCCTTCTTAGCCTACGACATTTCCCATTTGGAAGATAGGGAGATACATTCCCACAATTAAACCACCCACAAGGGTGCCAATCACCACCATCATAATGGGTTCAATTAGACTCGATAAACCATCCACAGCGTCATCGACTTGCATTTCATAAATATTAGCCACCTTATTTAGCATATTATCTAGCGATCCAGACTCTTCACCAATCATCACCATTTGGATCAGCATATCGGGGAACAAACCCGTAGTACGCATCGCGACGTTCATTTGCATACCAGCCATCACCTCTTGGCGTACTTTTAAAAGTGCTTTGCGATATACGGCATTACCCGATGCTCCCGCCGCGGATTCCATCCCATCAATCAACGGCACACCTGCCGCAAAGGTGGTGGCTAAGGTACGAGAAAAGCGCGCCATGGCTGCCTTATGCAGAATTTCGCCGATAACAGGGATCTTAAGTACAAATTCATCAACACGGTCACGAACCATTTGTGAATTGCGATGGGCACGGACAAATAACCAAATCCCCACCGTAATCGCAATGAAAAAGAGATACCAAGAGCTTTGCAACCAGCGCGAGATACCAATGATCATCTGTGTAAAGGCGGGGAGTTCAGCGCCAAATCCTTTAAAAATATCTTCGAACTGAGGTACGACAAATAGTAATAACAATGTGGTCACTAAAATAGCGACGACCACAACGGCGGCGGGATAAAACATGGCTTTTTTGATTTTAGATTTTAGCTGCTCCGCTTTTTCCCTGTAGGTTGCAATGCGATCAAATACCGCATCGAGCGAACCTGAGTGTTCACCTGCTGCCACTAAGTCTACATAGAGATCATCAAAATAACGCCTATGGGGGCGCAGGGCGTCTGATAGCGGAATACCCGATTGAATCTCTGACAGAATTGTCCCTAACAGATCGCGCATTTTGAGTTTTTCATGGCCACGCCCCAATATTTCTATTGTGGTCACAAGCGGAACGCCGGCGGCCAGCATAGTCGCTATCTGGCGAGTTGCCATCGCGATATCCATGGGCTTGATATCAGGATTACGGGCAAAGAAAGGAGATGCTTTTTTTCGTACGACTTTAGGATTTACTCCTTGGGATTTGAGCTGGCTTTTTACCTCTGCAACCGTTGCACCCTTTAACTCACCACCCGTTTTTTTTCCATCGCGGTTAGTGCCTTTCCATTCAAAGGTAAAAATCTTTGGTTGGCTTTTGGGCTCAATCTTCTTTGGGCGAGGCTTTTTTACTGTCGTTGCCGTAGCCATAAATAATCCCTGTTAGGTTGAATAAAGCTAATAAGAACGCTGCGCTGTTAGGGCGGACTTCGCCCTGTTAGGATGCTAGGGCGTCGCTGCGCTCCTGCTAGAATCTAGGACGCTTCGCTGCTAGAATCTAGGACGCTTCGCTGCTAGAATCTAGGACGCTTCGCTGCTAGAATCTAGGACGCTTCGCTGCTAGAACCTAGGTTCTAAGTTTAGGCTCTAAGTTTAGGTTCTAATGAGTATAAATGGCGAAATAAACCCTAGTTTATATAAAAAACCGCTTTCGACTGCCGTCATTCCCGCGAAGGCGGGAATCCATAGTAATGTCTTTAACCTGCTTAGTTTTGAAAAACCTTAAAAACTAAAAGCTGGATCCCCGCATTCGCGAGGATGACAGCTTAGAACCCGAGCGCTTGTAGGGCGAAGCCCGTCCTGTTTTTAGAGGCCGCGCTGTTAAAAACTCGTCACCCGATTAACTTCGGCAATACTGGTGACGCCCTGTAATACTTTTAATAAACCCGATTGACGTAAATCGCGCATACCTTGTGCTTTGGCTTGGGAAGCAATTTGCAACGAGTTGCCGCCTTCCATAATGGTACGGGCAATTTCATCGGACATTTTCATCACTTCATAAATCCCCACCCGTCCCTTATAACCACCAGAGCAATGTTCGCACCCCACTGGTTTAAAGGTAGTAAAACCCTGGGTAATTTGTGCAGGAGAAAAACCTAAACGTAAGAGTTCATGTTCGGGGATCACCTCTGCTTGTTTGCATTCTGGGCAAAGTCTGCGGGCAAGGCGCTGGGCAATAATAAGGTTAACTGAGCTGGCGATATTGTATCCAGGTACGCCCATATTGATTAAACGGGTTAAGGTTTCGGCGGCCGAGTTAGTGTGTAGGGTCGATAACACTAAATGTCCCGTTTGTGCGGCTTTAATAGCAATTTCGGCGGTTTCAAGATCGCGTATCTCACCCACCATCACCACGTCGGGATCTTGGCGCAAAAAAGAGCGTAGCGCTGAGGCAAATGTCAGCCCGGCTTTTAGGTTAATATGAACTTGGTTGACCCCCTCAAGGTTAATTTCTACCGGATCTTCAGCGGTCGAAATATTGCGCTCGGCGGTATTGAGGATATTTAACCCCGTGTAGAGGGAAACGGTTTTACCCGAGCCCGTCGGTCCTGTGACTAAAATCATCCCTTGGGGTTTAGCCAGCATTTCAAGGTATAACTTTTCTTGATCGGGCTCGTAGCCGAGTTTTTCGATACCTAGTTGTGCGGAGGAGGAGTCCAAGATCCGCATTACAATTTTTTCGCCCCACAGGGTAGGCAAGGTGCTAACCCGAAAATCGATAGACTTAGTGCGGGAGAGCTTCATTTTAATTCGGCCATCCTGTGGTACGCGCCGCTCGGCAATATCCAGTTTTGACATCACCTTTAAACGGGCGGATAAACGGCCCGCAAGGCTAATAGGCGGCTCTGATACCTCATGCAAAATACCGTCAATCCGAAAACGGATGCGATAGCGTTTTTCGTAGGGTTCAAAGTGTAAGTCGGAGGCACCTTTACGAATCGCATCGGTTAAAATTTTATTGATATAAATAACAATGGGCGCATCGTCACTGCTATCGCCTGTCGGTTCTTCATTGCGTCTATCGGTATCGGTAATTTCTATCCCCGCCAGCGCCGCTTCATCCATGCCGCCCAAGTCGAGGCTGGTAATATCTTCTTCAAGGATTTTTTCAAGGGCTTTAGCGAGCTTATCTTCTTCAACCAAAATCGCTTCGGCATGCAGGCCAGCGCTAAATTGAAAATCTTCAAGGGCGGTAATATTGGTGGGATCAGAGGTGGCGATATAGAGGCGATTTCCGCGCTTAAATAGCGGTAAACAGCGGTGTTTTTCAATCAGTTTTTTATTTAAAAAATCTTCGGGAATGGCTCGTATATCAAATTCCGCTAAATCCAGTAGCGGTGTGCCATATTCTTCATAGCAAAGCTCGGCAATGGTGCGGGATGAGACTAACTGGCCTTGTACTAAGGTAGCCACTAATCCTTGTTTATTATGACGGGATTTTGCAATAGCCCCAGCCATCTGCTCTTCATTTAGCAGCCCCTTACGGATAAAGAGAGTGGATAAACCAAGATGAAGGCCTGTTGTTGGCATATAAACTTTTTGCCTAAAAAGAGAGGCATACCCTAAAGTATGCCTAAAAACAATGATTAATATATTAGCAATAGCCTGCTGCAACGCAGGTAGAATTTGTTTTATCTATTTCCCAGTCAACACCAACACCAGCGGTAGCTGTACCTACTAACCTATAATCAGCAGCGGCTGATCCAATATCTTGTGATGTGGCCGTTATTGTAAATACTCCACCAGTTTGAGTTACTGTAACAGAAGCAACATATTGACCAACCATTGCACCAACAGCATTATTACCAGCAGCTAGACAATCTGCTTCTAAGTCTGCAGCTTTGACTGTTTGAGCACATACATCAATAGCTGTTTTAGCTGAACCTGTTGCAGCAATAACCTCCGAGAATTTTGCTTTATTCACGTATGATTGATACGCAGGTAATGCGATTGCGGCCAAAATACCAATAATGGCAACAACAATCATTAATTCGATTAGGGTAAAACCTTTAGCCTTATGATTTAACCCTGTTTTTAACGTTAGACCTTTCATATTTATCTCCAGCTTATGCATTGATAATTAAAGAGTTAATTTGTTTTTACCACAATGCAAACATAACGGAAATATAACTAAATATACCATTAAGTTGCTTATGGCAGATGCTATGACGTGCTGCGACTTATAAGGGTTTGGTAATATTTAGGTTTTGCGATTTATAGGTTATCGACTCACCTTGGTATTATCGAATTCGCCCTTTACCTGCAACATTACTAGTTGCCATATCATCTTGCTGTTTACGGTTTTACCCTGTTGCTTACTGTTCTATCCTACCGTTATCCGTTATCCGTTATCCGTTATCCGGTTTTGCTTCACTTTCGCGCGGGAGATTTGTTCAAATCAGGGATCTAATAAAAAACGTAGATTCCTCCTTTTACCACCTCACCTTAGGCTGGTTGACTTTTGGCCATCTCACCTCAGTAAAAGTTAGTACAAAGTTAAATAAATAGAAACAACTTTAAGTATAAAGTATTAATTAAATGATTAATTTGTCTAAGGACTTGACAGTGTGATGAGATAAGTTCTAACAAAAAATTGACAAAATAGGTTCAAATGGCGTCGGTGTGGTGGGTGTCAATATATAGTCGCCAAACGTCGTTATAAAAGCAGAGCAGGCTTCTTATGCTTTTAAGCCATCATCTTTGTGAACGTGGGGATCTAGTATAGATGTCATCCTCGCGGATACGGAGAGCTTGTATCTGTGTCATCTTCGCGAATGCGGGGATCCAGCTTTGATTTTTTGGGTATACGGATTTAATGGTTGATGGGGCACCTTCACCCCATCAATCTGATACCACCCTCAGATGGTTGATAGATCGACTCCGTAGTTGAGTTCCTCTGCGAAGTCCGGCAGTCCGTAACCGATGGTTTTCTTGTAGAAAGGAGAGACCTTCGCAGTCGGTGCCTTCTTCTTGTGCTTCGTGGTGTAGAGCATTCGTGCCCGCATCACCTCGAAGGAGTAACCGCGCCCTTC
This sequence comes from Shewanella sp. W3-18-1, assembly GCF_000015185.1. Lineage (NCBI taxonomy): Bacteria > Pseudomonadati > Pseudomonadota > Gammaproteobacteria > Alteromonadales > Shewanellaceae > Shewanella > Shewanella sp. W3-18-1. The sequence continues at coordinate 557,402 of NC_008750.1, forward strand.
ACGGTTCTTGTCCTTGGCCAGTCGGTTGATGGACTCCGTGTAAGCGTTGGTGACGGGCATGTCCGTCTCGAAGTAGGTCATGGTCTCTTCGCGCCAGTTTCCCACTGCCCTGACCAGATCGCTCCAGACTTCCTTTTGGCCCTTCGGGATGGTGGCTATCCACTCGTCCAGGGCGGCTTCTGCCTGGAGCCGTGTGGTGGCGTCCCAGATGCCGTAGAAGCGCTCCTTGTGCTCGTAGGCGGCCAGCAGTTGCGGGAACGCGCCTGTCCAGGTCTCCATGATGAGGCGCTCCCGGTCTGAGACTTCGTGAGCGCGTTTCAGCAGGATTTTCCGGTCTCCCTTGAGAGTCCGGCTCTGGGACGGTTTCAGCTCCTTTCTGAGGCCCTTGCGCACTCTCTCTAGGGCATCGTTGGCCATGCGCACCACATGGAACTTATCGACCACGATACGGGCCTGGGGCAGCACAGCCTTGACCGCTGCCCGGTAGGGGTTCCACATGTCCATGCTGACGATCTCGACCTTCTGCCGGTCTTTCAGCTTCATCAGGTAGTTGGTCACCACGTTCTGGCGGCGGGTGGCCAGCAGGTCGAGCAGGGTTCGCTCCTCAATGTTGGTCAGAATGCAGCGGTAGCGCTTGTTCAGGTATAGCTCGTCAATGCCCAGGATGCGGGGCGTCTCGAAGCGGTGCCAGCGCCCCAGGAACTCGGCGCGGGCGTTGAAGATGTCGCGCACCGTCTTCTCGTCCAGGCCGGTCTGTGCCGCCACAAAGGTGTAGGGGTGGTTGAAGGATTCCTTCTCCACGTACTCATGCAGCCGCAGTGTCATACGGAATCCGTCCACCATCTCCGGTAGCTGGGGCCTGAATGTTGTCTTGCAGGCCCGGCAGGTGTATCGGCGGCGGACCACCCAGAGAGTGACCCGCTTGCCGTGGATGGGCAGATCACGATAGGGAACGTCACGCTTGCCGAACCGTACGAACTCACCCTGCACGCCGCATTCCTCGCAGGCGATGGGATCGGGCACGTCCACCTGGAAGTGCATTTCGTCGTCGGTTGATTTGCAGCCCAGTACTTGGTATTGCGGCAGGTGAAGGATGTTGTCGGGAAGTTCGGTCATGGTGTTGTATAGGCGTAGGTGTCAGTCAGATCCATCCGGCTCGGCATTGGTGTTTGCTTTTTTACCCAACAAGCTGCTGGAAACTAAAAGTAAGGCACCGAGGACAATTGCAATATCAGCCAGGTTGAAGGCCGGCCAATGCCAGTCTCGCCAATAGAAATCAAAGGAATCCACAACATAGCCGCGAAAGACCCGGTCAATCAGGTTGCCCATGGCGCCACCGAGGATAAGACTGCAAGCGATGGCTTCTCCTTTATGACGATTTTCAAGGATCAGCTTGATCAGAAAAATCGAGACCACTACCGCGATTCCGATAAAAAAGTAGCGCTGCCAGCCTCCACCATTCGCAAAAAGACTGAATGCGGCACCGGTATTCCATACGTGTACCCAGTTAAAGAATGAGGTCACTGAAATAGACTCGCCATATGCCATTGATTGTTGCACCAGCCATTTTACGGCCTGATCAGACGCTGCCAGCAGGCCGGAGATGGACAACAGAGCGTACGGTGACAGATGTTTGCCAAAAATGGACATTGCTTAATCCTTGAGCGCCAGAATGCGTCTAGCACCGTTAAGTACAATTACCCCCGCGATGGTGCCGATAATCAGATCCGGATAATTGGACCCGGTCCACGCGACCAGAGCGCCGGAGGTGATGACCCCCAGGTTGATCACCACGTCGTTGGCCGAGAATATCCAGCTTGCCTTCATGTGCGCCCCGCCCTCCCGATGTTTGGATATGAGCAGCAGACAACTGGTATTGGCAATCAATGCGACGAATGCGATAGCCATCATCACCAGCGATTCAGGCTCACTACCGAATACAAAGCGTCTCACCACCTCTACGAGCACGCCCACAGCCAAGATCAGTTGCAGTACACCAGCAAGATGCGCGGCACGTACCTGCATTTTCACGCTATGTCCAACCGCATAAAGGGCAAGCCCGTACACCGCCGCATCGGCAAAATTGTCCAGGGATTCTCCAATCAGGCCGGTGGACTGGGCGATCAGACCGGCAGTCATTTCCACCACGAACAGAAGTGCATTGATGCCGAGCAACCAGCGCAGGGTCCCGGATTCTTGCTTAGCAGAAGCTGCCGAAAACTCGGCGGCCTTGATGGTCTCCGGATTTGCAGCGACGGTTTCCTGAAGCGAGGCGCCTAGCCCCAAGGTCTTCAGTTTCGAGGTGACGGGCTCGACCTCGCCGTCATGCACGACCTTCAGCCGGCGGTTCGACAAGTCGAAGGACAGCGCCCGAATCTCCTCAAAGCCGTTCAGGGCTAGGCGAATCATTCGTTCTTCTGATGGACAGTCCATCTTCGGCACGGCATAAACACTGACCCATCTCCCTGGCGCCTCGGAGGAGGCCTGTATATCGGTATCCGCTGCGGACGTTGCATCACCGCCACAGGCGCCACCACAGGATTTGCTCATGATACGACTCCACTTGAACAATGTTGTGGTACCATTTAAAACTATAAAGTCACTATAAGGTCAATAGAGTAAAGAATCCGTTGGGGAGGAGGCTGATGCGCATTGGTCAGTTGGCGCAGTTGGTAGGGGTCGAAACACAGACGATCCGCTTCTATGAACAGCAGGGCTTGTTGCCGCCGCCTGATCGGCAGGACAACGGTTACCGTGTCTATACCGAGAAGCATGGTGAGGGGCTGGCCTTCATCCGTCGCTGCAGAATCCTGGGCCTGTCACTGGCTGAGATTCACGAACTACAGAGCTATCAGGACGACCCTCATCAGCCTTGTACCGCCGTCAACGCCTTGCTCGATGATCACATCTCTCATGTGCGGTCGCAGATAACCGCTCTGCAAGCGCTTGAGAAACAACTCGTTTCACTGAGAGCGAGTTGCAACGATGACCGGGAAGTTGAGGCGTGTGGGGTTCTTGCTGGAATTAGCGAAGGAAACATGCACCAGCAGTAGGTGAAGCATCAACCAGATAATCCGATGAGATGCCGGTCTGTCTCACTCTCATGCAAAGGTAAGATCAACCATTTAATCCGCTTACCCGATTTTTTAAGGTTTTCAAAACTAAGCAGGCTAAAGATATTACTGTGGATTCCCGCCTTCGCGGGAATGACGTGAAGGAGAGGGAATGACGAGAAGGAGCGCTTAGATTCTAGCAGCGAAGCGTCCTTCTTCGCTTTTAGCCTTTCAGTCGCATCGACAGATCTAATGCGCGTACATGTTTTGTGAGTGCGCCTACTGAAATATAGTCCACACCGGTTTTGGCAAATTCGGCTAGGGTATCTAAAGTCACATTGCCAGAGACTTCGAGTTTTGCGCCCTTGGCTTTGCCGTTAGCGCGATATTGATTATTAAGTTCAACAGCTTCGACCATCATAGTGATATCGAAATTATCTAACATGATAATATCTGTGCCAGAGTCGAGTGCGAGCGCCAGTTCGCTTAATGATTCCACTTCAACCTCGACGGGTTTGTTTGGATGTAAATTGCGGGCTGCATCAACGGCTTGACGTATGCCGCCACAGGCCATGATATGGTTTTCTTTAATTAAGAATGCATCAAATAAGCCAATACGGTGGTTTTTGCCTCCACCGCAGGTGACGGCATATTTTTGAGCGGTACGCAGGCCGGGAATGGTTTTGCGGGTATCGAGTAAGCGAGTGTGAGTGCCTGCCAATTTATCGACATAGTGTTTAGTTAATGTGGCAACGCCAGATAAGGTTTGTATAAAGTTCATGGCAGTGCGCTCGCCCGTGAGTATGCTACGGGCAGGGCCTGATAGTTCGCATAACACTTGATTTGGCAGTATTAAATCGCCATCGTCAACATGCCAGTGGAGGGCGACTTCGCCGCCTAATTGATTAAACACTTGCTCTGCCCATGCTTTACCGCAAAATACGCCTTCTTCACGGGTAATTAAGGTTGCCTCGGCATATTTATCGGCGGGGATAAGTAGGGCGGTGATATCACCATAGGCAATGGCTTTTGTGTGCTCGTTGATATCGGTTCCGCCTAAGTCTTCATTAAGGGCGGTTTTAACGGCGTGGCGAATATCGTTTTCTAACATAATCTGATTCCTTGCATTTTGCATTCTTGTATAACTGAGATTGCCTACTTGCATATGGCGTTAAGATTATCATGGCAGCGCCGCTAGGTGCTAGGATGCTGCGCTGAAAGCTAAGAAGGACGCTACGCTGCTAGAGCGTAAGTACATAAAGCTGGATCCCCGCATTCGCGAGGATGACGGCTTAGGGGCTAGGACGCTGCGCTGCTAGGGCGGACTTCGTCCTGCTAGAGCGTCGCTTTGCTCCTTCTAGAATCTATCCGCTGCGTTCTTTGCAGCGTCCTCGCAGGGCGAAGCCCGTCCTGCTTTTAAGGAGTAAAAATGAGCTTTGAGTTTGGGTGGTATAGCGCCGCTCGGCGCAGTGAGTCGCCACATTTTAATCAACGCCCTGAGGCTGAAGTGAGTTTATTGGTGATCCACAATATTAGCTTGCCGGCGGGCTGTTTTGGTTTACCTTATATTGATCAATTATTTAAAGGGTGTTTAGATACCAGTGCCGATGACAGTTTTACTGAGTTAGCGGGCTTGCAAGTATCAGCACATTTTTTGATCCGCCGTGATGGTGAGTGTGTACAATATGTCAGTTGTCACGATAGGGCATGGCACGCTGGCGTATCTTGCTATGGCGAAAGGGAAAATTGTAATGATTTTTCTATTGGTATTGAGCTTGAAGGGACGGATACTGAGCCTTACGTTGATGCCCAATATGTGCGTTTGGTTGAGTTAACACAGGCATTGTTGATTGAATATCCATTATTAAATACTAAGCGGATTGTTGGGCACTGTGATATAGCACCATTACGTAAAACAGATCCCGGGCAAAGTTTTGATTGGGAAAGATATTTAAGGGCGCTGCGCTGTTAGGGCGGACTTCGTCCTGCTAGAGCGTCGCTGCGCTCCTTCTAGAATCTAGAGTCTAGAACTTCGAGCTTAAGTACATAAAGCTGGATCCCCGCGTTCGCGGGGATGACGGCTTAAGCGATTCTTCTAGAATCTAGAATCTAGGGTCTAGAATCTAGCAGGGCACCAGCCCGTCCTGTTTTTTATACAAGGAGTACGACCGATGGCATTATTTTCATTGTTAGTCGCCATTTTGGTGGAGCGACTTAAATTTCTTCCCTCGTCGTGGCAATTTGATCGATTGCTACAGTCTTATCAGATGACGTTTTTTGGTGATAAAGCGTCTTTGACCACACCTATGATGGCACTCGCTCTAGTGTTGCCTGCTTTGGTGGTGTATGTCTTATCTTGGTTAGTTGCAGGAATGTTTTGGGGAATACTCAGTTTGGCGCTTTGGGTTTTTGTGGCGGCAATTTGTTTTAATCACCTGAAACAACGTGAAATTTTTAAAAAATATATGCAAGCCGCTTGTCGTTCGGATGTGCAAGCCTGCTATCTTTATGCCGCAGAGCTTGATTGTAGCGAATGCCTAGATGCGGTATCTGAAAAGGATTTAGGGGCTAAGGTTGGCCAGAGTGTGGCATGGATTAACTATCGTTATTATGGCGCTGTAGCACTGTTTTTGATTTTCTTTGGGCCCGTCGGCACAGTGCTCTATTGCACAGTACGGTATTATGCTGAAGAAAATGCGCGAAAATCCCTTAATTTACCTTTAGTGGATGAGTTTATCGCCGTTTTAGATTGGATTCCGAGCCGGCTATTTGCCTTTGGCTATGCATTAAGCGGGCAATTTAGTGAGGGATTAACGGCATGGCGTAATAACGCGCTACGTTTTAATACCAGTGCAAGAAGGGTGATTACTGAAACGGCAGTGGCTGCGCAACCTTTACCTGAGGTTTCTGATGCACCTATTTGTGTACAATCGACCCTAGCGTTATTAGTGTTGAGTAAACGTAACTTTACACTTATGGTTGCAATTGTTTCATTATTGACCATTTTCGGATTGGTGAGTTAAAAGAAGGACGTTGCGCTGCGAGAATCGAGAATCTAGGACGCTTCGCTGCTAGGGCGTCGCTGTGCTCCTTCTAGATCCTAGAGAGCGTAAGTACACAAAGCTGGATCCCCGCATCGATAACTGCTCCTGTGTTATTCTACCTTCTGTATCTGCCCACCATGGAGGGGGGAAATGTCATATTTTGTATGGAACAAAATAGACCATGCAGTCGTTCGCGAGGATGACGACTTAAGTGCTCCTTCTAGAACCTAGAATCTAGAGCCTATCCGCTGCATTGTTTGCAGCGCCTAGCAGGGCGGAGTCTGCTCTGTTGTTAAATGGTCTGACCCCATATCTCTTTTTTTAGGCTATGCTCTCACATCGTGAGTGCTTTTGAATAAGATCGCCAGTTTTGAGCAAGATCACCATTTTAGGTTGATTTTCAATCTGGACATCAAAAGTCTGATTTGATAAAGTGCGCTCACTCAAAAAAATTGGTAAGACCAATTTACAACGGAGCTGAGTGCCAAATGGCCTATAGTAAAATTAATCAGCCAAAAATTTCTGATGTGATCATGGCGCAATTAGAGCAAATGATCCTAGAGGGCAGTTTAAAGCCCGGTCAGAAATTACCGCCCGAACGCGAACTGGCGATCCAGTTTGAAGTGTCTCGACCTTCTTTGCGTGAAGCGATTCAAAAGCTTGAGGCAAAAGGACTGTTAATGCGCCGTCAAGGTGGCGGTACTTATGTCAAAGAACAACTCTGGCAGACTCTTGCCGATCCTATTGTTGAACTGATGAATTCCGATCCAGAAAGTCAATATGACTTACTGGAGTTCCGTCATGCGACTGAAGGCATGATGGCTTATTTTGCCGCGTTGCGTGGTACCGACGCCGATATGCAAAATATCAAACGTATGATCCTCGAAGTTGAAGCCGCAAGTATTATCGAACAAAAAGCCGCCGCGATTGTACATTTTTATCGTGCTGTGGCCGAAGCGTCACATAATGTGGCCATGTTACATCTCGTACTCAGTTTAACCCCTGTGCTGCATAAAAATGTGGCGCAAAATTTGGAGCTTTTAAGCCGCCGCGAAGAAGCTTCTACCATGGCAAACGATCATAGACGGGCTTTGCTCGCTGCTATCGTTCGCCGCGATCCCGACGCCGCCAGAGAAGCCTCGAATGAACATTTAAGTTACATCGAAGAGGTGATGTTATCTGTGCGGGAAGAAGATAGCCGGTTGCAGCGAAGCTTGCGCCGCTTAAAGAGTGGCGCTTAATTTCCTGAGATTTAGCACTGAGCTAAATCGGAATATGCCGCAAACACCATTCATTATCATGTATATAGAGAAGGACAGTGTCATGTCTGAAGATATGCTACAAGACGTAGATCCGTTAGAGACTCAGGAATGGGTTGATGCCCTGCAAGCCGTATTGGAACAAGAAGGCCCAGAACGCGCACATTTTTTATTAGAAAAGTTGATCGATAAAGCCCGTCGTAACGGCACTCACTTGCCTTACAACGCGACAACCGCTTATCTAAACACTATCCCTGCGGGTCAAGAGCCGCATATGCCGGGCAACCAAGAGATGGAACGTCGCATTCGCGCCATCATCCGTTGGAACGCCTTAGCTATGGTGCTGCGTGGTTCTAAGAAAGATTTAGAATTAGGCGGTCATATCTCCAGTTTCGCCTCAAGCGCGACTATCTATGACGTGTGTTTTAACCACTTCTTCCGCGCACCGAATGAAAAAGACGGCGGCGATCTCGTGTATTTCCAAGGCCATATTGCCCCTGGTATTTATGCGCGTTCATTCTTAGAAGGTCGTTTAACGGAAGACCAACTGGCTAACTTCCGTCAAGAAGTGGATGGCAAGGGCTTGTCTTCATACCCACATCCAAAACTGATGCCGGATTACTGGCAATTCCCAACGGTTTCTATGGGCCTAGGTCCTATCCAAGCGATTTATCAGGCGCGTTTCCTGAAATATTTGACTGACCGTGGCCTGAAAGATTGTTCAGCACAAACCGTTTACTGTTTCTTAGGTGACGGCGAGTGTGATGAGCCAGAAGCCTTAGGTGCGATTGGTTTAGCGGCCCGTGAAGAATTAGATAACTTAGTCTTTATCGTTAACTGTAACTTACAGCGTCTTGATGGTCCTGTACGTGGTAACGGTAAGATCATCCAAGAACTTGAAGGCGAATTCCGTGGCGCAGGCTGGGAAGTGGTTAAAGTTATTTGGGGTCGTTACTGGGATCCATTATTGGCCCGTGACACTAGCGGTAAGTTATTACAGTTAATGGAAGAAACCGTAGACGGTGAATACCAAAACTGTAAAGCCAAAGGTGGCGCTTATACTCGCGAGCACTTCTTCGGTAAGTACCCAGAGACAGCCGAAATGGTAGCGAACATGTCAGACGATGACATTTGGCGCTTAAACCGTGGTGGTCATGATCCAGTGAAAGTGTACGCAGCCTTAGATCACGCGCAAAAAACCAAAGGTCGCCCAACGGTGATTTTAGCTAAGACTGTAAAAGGTTACGGCTTAGGTGATGCGGGTGAAGGTAAAAACATCGCTCACAACGTGAAGAAAATGGGTATCGAGTCTATCCGTTACTTCCGCGATCGTTTCAATATCCCCATTCCAGATGACCAATTAGAAGACTTACCTTTCTATCATCCAGGTCCTGATTCGGAAGAGGTGAAGTACATGATGAGCCGTCGTGAAGCGCTGCATGGTAGCGTGCCACAACGTCGTCAAAAGTTCACCGAAGAGCTTGAAATCCCATCACTGAAGATTTTCGATTCGATTTTACAGGGCTCAAATGGCCGTGAAATTTCATCGACTATGGCATTCGTTCGTGTACTGACAGCGCTGCTGAAAGACAAGAAAATTGGCAAAAACATTGTGCCAATCATTCCTGACGAAGCGCGTACCTTCGGTATGGAAGGTTTGTTCCGTCAAGTGGGCATTTATGCTCACGAAGGCCAAAAATATATTCCGCAGGATTCTGACCAAGTTGCTTACTACCGCGAAGATAAAACTGGTCAAGTTCTGCAAGAAGGGATTAACGAACTCGGCGCTATGTCTTCATGGGTATCGGCAGCGACTAGCTACTCAGTCAACAACGTGCCTATGATCCCGTTCTATATCTACTACTCAATGTTCGGTTTCCAACGTATTGGCGACATGGCATGGGCTGCGGGTGATATGCGTGCTCGTGGTTTCTTAGTGGGCGGTACTTCAGGCCGTACAACCCTGAACGGTGAAGGTTTACAGCATCAAGATGGTCACAGCCATGTATTGGCAAACACTGTCCCTAACTGTATTTCTTACGACCCAACTTATGGTTATGAAATTGCCGTTGTGGTGCAAGATGGTATTCGCCGTATGTACGGTGAAAATCAAGAAGATATCTTCTATTACTTGACCACAATGAACGAAAACTATGTTCAGCCTGAAATGCCTGAAGGTGCCGAAGAAGGTATCGTTAAAGGGATTTACAAGCTGGAAACTGTTTCAGGATCAGGCAAAGGTAAAGTTCAGTTAATGAGCTGTGGCACTATCCTTGAGCAAACTCGTAAAGCGGCGCAAGCATTAGCGAAAGACTTTGGTATTACTGCCGACGTATTTAGCGTGACCAGCTTCAACGAGTTGACCCGCGATGGCCAAGCTGTTGAGCGCTGGAACATGCTGCACCCAACGCAAACGCCAAAACAAGCCTATATCAGCCAAGTGATTTCAAGTGATGCACCTGCGATTGCGGCGACTGACTATATGAAGATTTATGGCGAGCAGTTACGTGCTTACATGCCAACCGATTACAAAGTGTTAGGTACTGACGGTTTTGGTCGCTCAGACAGCCGCGAGAATCTGCGTCACCACTTTGAAGTGGACGCTAAGTTCATCGTGATTGCAGCGCTGAAATCACTGGTTGATCGTAAAGAGCTACCTGTCGATGTGTTAGCAAACGCCATTAAAGAATATGGTATCGACGCTGACAAGATCAATCCACAGTACGCGTAAGAGGCAATGAAAATGGCTGAATTAAAAGAAGTTTTTGTTCCTGATATCGGCGGCGACGAAGTGCAAGTGATCGAAATTTGTGCCGCTGTGGGTGATACCCTCGCGGCCGATGAATCGATTATTACCGTTGAAAGCGACAAGGCGACTATGGATATTCCTGCGCCTTTCGCCGGTGTGTTAGCCGAGTTAAAAGTGGCTGTGGGTGATAAAGTCTCTGAAGGTACTTTGATTGCTATGATGCAAGCAGCGGGCGCGGCAGCTGCCGATCCTGCTCCAGTTGCGGCACCATCATCCGCGCCAGCAGCTGCACCGGTTCAAGCGGCTCCTGCTCCCGCAGTACCAGCAGCGACATCGACTCAAGCTGTTGAGACAAAAGTCGTTGAAGTGGCTGTGCCAGATATCGGTGGCGACACTGATGTCTCGGTTATCGAAGTGCTGGTTGCCGTCGGTGATAAGATTGAGGTTGATAGCGGTTTAATTACTCTCGAAACTGACAAAGCGACCATGGATGTACCTTCACCTTTTGCTGGTGTGGTAAAAGAAGTCAAAGTAGCCGTTGGCGATAAAGTGTCGGAAGGCTCTTTAGTCATCATGCTTGAAGTGGGTGGCGCAGCTCCTGCTGTGGCAGCAAGTGCGCCAACCGTTGCCGCTCAGGCGGCTCCTGCCGCTACGGTAGCGCCAGTGGCTCCGGCTTCTGCAACTCCAACTGCAAGTGTGGTTACGGTAAAAGAAATTCAAGTGCCAGATATTGGCGATGCAAGCAATGTCGATGTGATTGAAGTGCTAGTGTCTGTGGGCGATATGATCACGGCCGACCAAGGTTTAATAACCCTTGAAACTGACAAAGCCACCATGGAAGTGCCAGCGCCATTTGCCGGCAAACTATTGTCGTTAACCGTTAAAGTGGGTGATAAGGTTTCTCAAGGTAGCGTGATAGCTACCGTTGAAACGACTGCTGTTGGAGCCGCTGCGCCTGCGCCAGTTGCTCAAGCGCCAGCAGTGCAAGAAGTGGCGCCAGTTGCTGCTCAAGCACCTGCAAGCCGTCCGCCAGTGCCGCATCATCCAAGTGCAGGTGCGCCTGTGTCGACTGGTGCGGTACATGCATCGCCTGCGGTACGCCGTTTAGCCCGTGAATTTGGTGTGGATCTCACCCAAGTCACTGGTTCTGGCCGTAAAGGTCGCATTATGAAAGAAGACGTTCAGGCGTATGTGAAATACGAACTGTCGCGTCCGAAAGCAACTGCGGCAACGTCAGTCGGCGCTGGCAATGGCGGTGGTCTGCAAGTGATTGCAGCACCTAAAGTGGATTTCAGTAAGTTTGGTGAAGTGGAAGAAATTCCATTAAGCCGTATCCAGAAGATCTCTGGCCCTAACTTACACCGCAACTGGGTGACTATTCCGCATGTGACTCAGTTCGATGAAGCTGATATCACTGAAATGGAAGAGTTCCGTAAGCAGCAAAACGACGCAGCGGCGAAGAAGAAAGCCGATTATAAGATCACGCCTTTAGTCTTTATGATGAAAGCGGTGGCTAAGACGTTGCAACAGTTCCCAGTGTTCAACTCGAGCTTAAGCTCTGATGGCGAATCACTGATCCAGAAGAAGTATTTCCACATCGGTGTGGCGGTGGATACGCCAAACGGTTTGGTTGTGCCAGTCGTGCGTGACGTGGATAAGAAAGGCATTATCGAGTTATCTCGTGAACTGGCTGATATCTCTATCCGTGCCCGTGATGGCAAGCTGAAATCTGCTGATATGCAGGGCAGCTGTTTCACCATTTCAAGTTTAGGTGGTATTGGCGGTACGGCGTTTACGCCTATCGTTAACTACCCAGATGTGGCGATTTTAGGTGTGTCTAAATCTGAAATTAAGCCTAAGTGGAATGGTAAAGAGTTCGAGCCTAAATTGATGTTGCCACTGTCGCTATCATACGATCACCGCGTGATCGATGGTGCCATGGCTGCACGCTTTAGCGTGACCCTGTCAGGAATTCTGTCCGATATTCGTACTTTGATTCTGTAAACATATAAGGCTGCTCAACTTGAGCAGCCTTTTGTTTATTGTGATCAGTATCAAACACAGGTTAAAATGCGCCCACCTTACGCGCTGGCGCATTTTCGGTTGGCAGGATAACTCCTCCAACGGATTGAATGAGAATTAGAGGAAAACATGAGTAACGAAATCAAAACTCAGGTAGTGGTATTAGGTGCAGGTCCTGCAGGTTATTCTGCGGCTTTCCGTGCTGCTGACTTAGGTCTGGAAACCATCATAGTTGAACGTTTTAGCACTTTAGGTGGCGTGTGTCTTAACGTGGGTTGTATCCCATCTAAAGCCTTATTGCACGTTGCTAAAGTTATCGAAGAAGCCAAAGCGGTTGCCGCTCATGGTGTGGTCTTCGGCGAGCCAACTATCGATTTAGATAAGTTACGTAGCTTTAAAGAAAAAGTCATTGGCCAATTAACTGGCGGCTTGGGCGGCATGTCCAAAATGCGTAAAGTTAACGTGGTTAACGGTTTTGGTAAATTCACTGGCCCTAACACGCTAGAAGTGACTGCTGAAGATGGCACTGTGACTAAAGTGACTTTCGAGCAAGCGATCATTGCTGCAGGTTCTCGCCCAATCAAACTGCCATTTATTCCCCACGAAGACCCACGTATTTGGGATTCGACTGACGCATTAGAACTGAAAGCAGTTCCAGGCAAGTTGTTAGTGATGGGCGGCGGTATTATCGGTTTAGAAATGGGTACTGTGTATTCATCTTTAGGCAGTGAAATCGACGTGGTTGAAATGTTCGACCAAGTGATCCCTGCGGCTGATAAAGATGTCGTTCGCGTATTCACTAAGCAAATCAAGAAGAAATTCAACCTGATCCTCGAAACTAAAGTCACCGCGGTAGAAGCCCGTGAAGACGGTATTTACGTTTCCATGGAAGGTAAGAGCGCGCCAGCTGAACCTGTACGTTACGATGCGGTATTAGTCGCTATCGGCCGTACACCTAATGGCAAGCTGATAGACGCTGACAAAGCGGGTGTTAAGATCGACGAGCGTGGCTTTATCAACGTAGACAAGCAATTACGTACTAACGTACCGCACATCTACGCTATCGGTGATATCGTTGGTCAACCAATGTTGGCTCACAAAGGCGTGCACGAAGGCCACGTAGCGGCTGAAGTGATCGCGGGTATGAAGCATTACTTTGATCCAAAAGTGATCCCATCAATTGCTTACACAGACCCTGAAGTGGCCTGGGTTGGTTTGACTGAGAAAGAAGCGAAAGAGCAAGGTATTGCTTACGAAACTGCGACTTTCCCATGGGCAGCAAGTGGTCGTGCGATTGCGTCAGATTGCAGCGAAGGTATGACTAAGCTGATTTTCGATAAAGATACTCACCGCGTTATCGGTGGTGCAATTGTCGGTGTGAACGGTGGCGAACTGTTAGGCGAAATCGGTCTAGCGATTGAAATGGGTTGTGATGCTGAAGATTTAGCATTAACGATTCACGCTCACCCAACGCTGCACGAATCAGTAGGCCTAGCGGCTGAAATGTACGAAGGTTCGATTACTGACTTGCCAAATCCAAAGGCAAAGAAAAAGTAAATTGACCTTCATTTTTGAAAAAGCGCCCTTCAAGGCGCTTTTTTATTGCGTCGCGTAAAATGTAACTTTAATGTAAACGAGCGGGTGAATTGATAGAGTTGAACTGCTAGAGTACTAATACGAGTCGTCAAATGCAGATAAAAATAATTAAAACATTTCTGGCATGTTTCATTCTTGTGCTCACTAGCTTCCACTCGGTTTGGGCGGGCGGCTTTGTGCAGCGAGTCTTTACCGATAGGGACGGTTTGGCTGCCACAAGTATTCGCGGCTTAGCCTTAGACTATTATGGTTTTGTTTGGGCGGCGACTGAGCAAGGACTCTATAGGGTCAGTAACGCTAAAGTGAGGCGTATTGATAAAATTGGTTTTGAGTCTCGCCTAGCGGATGATTTTTTAACCTCAGTGGTGAATGTTGATCGTAACCATTTACTCGTCAGTACGCATTCCACTATTTATCTTTACAATATTCTGAATAATCAATTTACTGCCTTTGGCTCAGTCAAACTTTTTCCACAGTACGTAGGAGGAGCACTTCTTTCCGCTATTCGTAAAGATGACCAAACGTGGTTGTTGTTGACCGATGCTGGATATATTTACGATTTTTCCCCCGCAAAAACTGAATTGTCAGTGATTACTCAGCTACCAGTTAATCGCGATCTTCCTTGGCGTAAGTTACTTCCACTACCAAATGGTGAAATGTTAGTGGCAGGTCAACAGCAGTTAGTCCTGCTAGACAAAAATGGTGAGTCGGTATTCCATTATCATTGGACCGAAACCATGGGGAGTATTCTCGATATGCTTGAGGATACAAAACAGCGAATTTGGATTGCGACGGGGCGAGGGGTCTATCAGTTTGAGTTGGCGAGCCGTCAAATTGTGCCAGTGCCAGAATTACCCGAATGGAGCACTTCAATTGTTGAAGATCCTAAAGGATTTTTGTGGTTTACCAGTCGTGTGGGTCTGCTGAAGTGGTCACCCGAAACTCGTCAAGTTGAAAACTATCAGAAAGAACTCAAGGCTCAGGCTAACATGGAAATACTGAAGGCCATGTTGTTTGATAGTTCAGGGCTTATGTGGGTTGGCGGTTCTGGGGATGGTTTAGCTTTGTTGGCCTCGTCGCCGGATTTTATCCTCGAGACTTATACCGCAGATCAACCTTATCAGTTGAGCGATGCAATGACTTGGTCCATATATGCAAATAATGATGGCGTATGGCTAGGCTCCTCAAATTTGGCTTTTATTGGCAAGCATAGCCAAAAAGCAGTGGATATTCCGATTAATGGATTAGAACCACATCAAAGCATTTATGATATTAATGATTTTGGTGAACATAACTTATTGATATCGACCACGGGAGGGCTTTTTGTTGTCGATAAGCAAACCTTACAAGGCAACAGTTTTTCCCAATGGGCCAGTGGCCAAGACGGATTTAAAAATAAGCTGATTTATAAAACCTATAAAGATCCACAGATAAAAGGGCGTATTTGGATCGCCACATCCACAGGATTGTATTATTGGGAGTCTGGTTTATCTGAACCTCGCCCCTTTGATATAGATAGACCCTCTAATAATACCAACGAACCTACACGCCCAACTATTCGCACTATGTATCGTGCTTCGGACGGAAAGCTCTGGTTAGGCGGAAAAAAAATCTTTGGTTATATCGATGCTCAAGACGAGTTTCATGATCAGCGACTTTTGTTTAATGCCTTAGCTACACCGCCAACAGTGAGCCATATTGAGGAAATGTCATCTGGTGTGATGTGGTTTGGTTCCTACGAGAAAGGGTTATTTGAATATCATCAACATACAGAAGAACTTAAATCGCTGACCACTGAGTGGCAATTAAACTGCAGTTCGGTGTTTTTTATTCAAAAAACGCCAAAGTCAAATCTTGTTGGCTGTGCTAACTCATTGATCCGTCAAGATGTTGAGACCGGAAATATTGCCATCTTTAATCATAGGGATGGGTTTATATCCGATGAGATGAATGAAGGAGCCTATTTTTATTCCCCACAGGCCGGTTTCTATCTAGGCACGCCAGAAGGTGTTATGCGACTGGATGTTGATAGGCTGATAAACCGAATTAATGATGACCATGTCATGCTTGAGTCGGTTTCGGTGTATTACGATGACCTCACTGAGGTGTCACTACTCCCTCAGCCCATGATGGTGATAAAGCCCGATGCCAATATTGTGAGCTTACAGATCACTAATCTTGATTATCTTGATGATTCACCCATGCAGTTTAAATACCGATTGCGTTATCAGGGAGAGGACGATAATTACGTTTTACTGCAGGGAGAATCTCAAATCAATCTTGCGGGCTTGGCGGCCGGTGAGTATGTGTTGGATATTTTAAGCCAAGTTAATGGGATATGGTCTAACAAGCCGTTTTCATACTCATTTTATGTTGAGCAGCACTGGTGGCTATCCCAAGGCTTTAAAGGTCTTTTAATGTTACTGCTTTTGGCCATCGCCCTTAGCTTCGCTTGGTATCGGCAGCGGCAGGTGAACAGTTTTATGCTGATGAATCAGGCGTTAACTGAAAGTGACGATAGATTAAGGCAATCATTGCGCGGGAGTGACTCCGATCTTTGGGAGTGGCATAAAGACACTCAAAAATTTCATCTTGATAATCGTGGATCTGTACTTGGAAAACATACAAATGAAATTATCGTTTCATTAGAGGATTTACCGATACACCAGCTGGATAGAGACAAAGTCCTTGCTCAGTGGAACAGTATGCTGGTGGGTGAGGTCGATCGATTTGAGGCGGAATACCGTTATCAGCACCGAGAGGGTCATTGGGGGTGGTTAAGGGTTAGGGGTCGTCCCATTAGTCGCAATAAGCATACCCAAGAGATTGAACGTGCAGCAGGAATTTACAGTGATATTACGGTGCAGAGGCTGCTTGAGGATGAAGTGAAATTACTTGCCCAAGCTTTTGAAAACACCTCAGAAGGCGTGTTGATTTTAGAGAGCAATGAAAATATACGGGTTGCTAACCATGCCGCACAGCAGATTATTGGTTCAGGCGACACTGATTTAGTTGGCTTATCCTTTTCGCAATTTTTGCGGATGAATGATGGTTTATCCTACGAGATTAAACAGTTGCTAGACACCGAAACCTCTTGGACGGGAGAGCGAGAGTTAGTTAACCAAAGGGGGCATTTGTGTCCTGTATGGCTCAATGTTTCGATGATGCAAACGGCTAATATTAAAGAACATTATTATGTTGTGGTGTTTTCAGATATTACTGAACGTAAAAGAACAGAAGCCGATTTAAGGCGCCTCGCTAATTATGATGTGTTAACAGGCTTGCCCAATCGTTCATTGTTTTCGAATCGATTATTGCAGTCGATACAAGTCGCGCAGCAGACGGGAGAAAAACTGGCGCTACTCTTTCTCGACCTTGATAGATTTAAGCATGTTAATGACTCCTACGGTCACAGTATGGGAGATGCGCTTTTAGTTGAAGCATCAAACCGACTTCAATCCTGTATCTCCAGTGAACATTTACTCTGCCGTTTTGGTGGTGATGAGTTCGTTATTTTGCTTAGGAATGCAAGTAATATCGATGAGATTAATCATATTGCTGAGCGTTTATTGGCACAGATAGTGGCACCTTTTAAGCTGTTCGGTCGGGAGTTTTATATTTCCACCAGTATTGGTATTAGTATTTGGCCTGATGATGCCATTCAACCTGAGGCCTTTATTAAAAATGCCGATCTTGCTATGTATCATGCTAAGGAAGAAGGGCGGGGTAATTTCAAATATTATTCATCAGAACGTAATGCGCAGGCTTTATACCATTTACGTTTAGAAGCCGATTTACGAAAAGCGATTGAGCGCGAAGAGTTTGAGCTTTATTACCAGCCGCAGATTGATATTGTGCAGGGGGATAAATTTATTGGCATGGAGGCCTTGATCCGCTGGCGCCATCCACAGGAAGGATTTATTCGTCCTGATATCTTTATTAAGGTAGCGGAATCCTGTGGTCTTATTGTTGATATTGATCGCTGGGTATTACGACAAGCCTGTTTGCATGGGGCTAAGTGGATTAAAGCGTATTCTGAGCCATTTAAGTTGTCGGTCAATATTTCAGCGGTGCACTTTCGGCAAGCTGATTTTATCGAGGGTATTCAACAAATTTTGTTAGAAACTCAGATGCCGCCTTCATCCCTTGGGTTAGAAATTACCGAAGGTGTATTAATGAAGGAACTGCAAGTCGCAAAAAGTCATTTAAATCAACTAAAGTCCTTAGGTATTGAAGTCGCAATTGATGACTTTGGAACAGGGTATTCATCACTGGCATATTTGCGGCATTTTGATGTTAACACGCTAAAAATTGATCGATCATTCCTTATTGATATTGCGACGAATACTGCAGACCAAGCGATAGTCAGCAGTATTATTGAACTGGCACGCAATCTTAAATTAAATGTCGTTGCCGAGGGGATTGAAACGGTAGAACAGTTAGAGCAGGTTTTCAGCCGAGGCTGTTATGTTATCCAAGGTTACTATTTTGCAAAACCTATGTCGGTGAGAGATTTTGAGTTATATATCGCTGCAGCTAATAGAGTTCACGATTAATGAACTCATCGGTTCAGATAAAATATGACTGACGGTTAAATGCATAAGTTTGTTAATATAACGCGAATTTTATCCTATAAAAAGTGATCCTTAATGATGCGCCGAATACTCGCTTCCCTCTTTTTATGCTTGTTATTTACCCCCTTAATTGCAGCTGAGCGACCTAAAATTGGGGTAGTACTCAGTGGTGGTGGAGCGAAAGGTGCAGCCCATGTGGGCGTACTTAAAATATTAGAGGAACATAATATCCCTGTGGATTACATTGCGGGCACGAGTATCGGCGCTTATGTCGCAGGAATGTATGCGCTTGGTTACAGCGCCAGTGAAGTTGAAAGTATTATGATGGGCGTTGATTGGGATAGTGGCTATTCGGATACGATCCCCCGGAATATTTTGAGTTTTAGGGATAAACAGTTACGCGATCGTTACAATATTCCCCTTAATATCGGTTACAACGAAGGTGAAGTGAGGGCGCCAAGTGGTGTGTTACGGGGGCAGACAATGTCACAGCTACTCAGGCAATCAACTGATTTAGTACAACAATTTGGAAATTTTGATGATTTAGCGATTCCCTACCGCGCGGTGGCAACTGATTTGGAAACGAGTCAACCCGTGATCATTAGCCATGGTAGCCTAGTGAATGCGATGCAAGCCTCTGCGACTGTGCCTGGTGCGCTTCAACCTACACAATTTGAGGGTAAACTGCTCGTAGATGGGGGAATTGCGAATAATATGCCTGTGGATGTAGTTAAAGCCATGGGGGCCGACATTATTATTGCCGTCGATATTGGTTCACCTCTAGTCAAAAAAGATAAGTTATACAGCACCATAGCGGTACTCGATCAGTTATCAAACTTTCTGACCAACGCTAGCACCGAGAAGCAAAAACAGCTATTAACAGATAAAGATGTGCTAATTCGTCCCGCTATTGATGCCTTAAGTACAACCGATTTTACTATCATGCCTCTAGCATTAACCCTCGGCAAAGAAGCGGCAAATAACCATCTCGATAAACTGAGCAGCTTGAGTTTGAGCCCAGATGAATATGCTGCTTATGTTGATGCGAAAAGAGTTAAAGGCAAAACCTTGATGACGGATGTGTCGCATCCTATTCACGAAATTGTATTTGATAACCAATCGAAGGTCAGCTTAAACCTCCTAAAAGAAACGTTAAATCTGCAGAAGGGGCAAACCGTTTCTAAAGATGAATTAAATGAAGCATTAAAACGCATTTATTCTCTGAATAAATTTGAACGTGTTGATGCTGAGTTTGTTGAAGGAGAAGAGGGGCGCATACTCACAGTGACGACTAAAGCGAAGTCTTGGGGACCGAATTATTTTCAGTTAGGCTTTAATTGGGAGGATGATTTTAACGCCGATTCAGCCATCAGTTTTGATATGGCATACACTATGACGGATTTAACGTTCAATGGTGGTGAGTGGCGCAATGAAGTCAAACTGGGATTTGAAAAATTATTTGCCACTGAATTTTATCAACCACTCGATAGGGATCAGGAGTTCTTTAGTCGGGCCAGATATCAATACGATATCCGTAATTGGGATCTTTTTGATAATAATAGCCGCGTCTTAATTTTCGATAAGAAAACCCATACTGTTGAGTTAGGTATTGGTTATAACTATACCCTTCAGGGAAGTATTGAATTGGGTGTTGTTGGTGAAAAAGGCACGATAGAAAATGATGCTTGGTTAATTGATGATTTAGACTTCAGCTCCTATGGTGCCTACTTGAGGTTTGGCTACGATAGCTTAGATAGCATTAGTTTCCCAACATCAGGAAATCGAATCACGCTGAATGTCTATGTTCGTAATGAAGATTTTGATGATGTTATCGACAACAATGAAAATAATTATAGTGTACAGATAGAAGCGGATTGGAAAGGTGCTCTCAGTGTAGGCAATCATGCTTTTGTGGGTAAGACTTCTATTGCGACCAACAATAATGACGGTATCAATACACTTCATCTATCTGATCTGGGCGGATTCTTAAATCTTTCTGGTTACCATAAAGACTCGCTTACTGGGGCACATAAGTTATTTGGTGCTTTTATTTACCAATACGATCTTGGGCGTGATGCCCTCGGTATGACGGATTATCCTCTCTATCTTGGTTGGAGTTTAGAGGCTGGAAATGTTTGGTTTGAGCGCAGTGAGGTTTCATTGACGGATCTGATTTATGCATCAAGTCTATATGTTGGGACTGATACCGCATTGGGGCCAGCAGCATTAGGATTTGGGATCACCGATTTTGGAGATCGATCTTTCTATCTGTTTGTGGGTAAAAACTTTTAAAAGCGATTTAGCTGTGCAATAAAATCAGGGCATAACATGAGTTATGCCCTGATTTTTTGAGAAATAATCGAAACAAAATCGAAACAAAGTGGGTGAAAGTGTCATAACCTTTTACAAAATCTTGCTATTGCGGACTATAGCAAGATGGTATGGTTTGTGGGTAAAAATAATAACACTCTCAATGTAAGCTGGGGAAAACAATGAAAAAGATTAGTACACTGGCACTGGGCATCGCCTTGAGCTTAGGCTTGGTTGCTTGCAGCAGCGAGCCTAAAACTGAAGTTGCAGCGGTTTCTGGCATTGAACTACAAAATTTTGATACCTCCGTTCGTCATCAAGACGATTTTTATTACAGCGTGAACGGTAAATGGCTTGCCAATACCCCCATTCCTGCGGATAAGTCAAATTACGGTGCATTTTCTGTACTTTATGATCAAAGCCAAGATGCATTGAAAAAAATCATCGATGAAGCTGCCGCCAAAAAGAATGCTGCCCCTGGCTCTAATGAGCAAAAAATTGGTGATTTTAACGCCAGTTTTATGAACACGGATTTGCTTGAAACCCTAGGGGTGACTCCTCTTAATCCTTTACTTGCCGATATTGCCGCTGCTAAAACCCATGCAGATTTACCTGCTGTGATGGGTAAATTATTGACGAGCGGAGCGGGGATCCCTTTCGGCTTTTATGTTAATAATGACGCTAAAAACTCGACTCAATATGCGGTGTATTTAAGTCAATCTGGCCTCACGCTGCCAGATCGCGATTATTATCTTAAAGATGATCCTAAGTTTGCGGCCAATCGCCAAGCGATGGCCAAGTATGTGACTGATTTATTGACTGAAGCGGGTTACAAAGACGCTAAACGTGCGGCGAAAAATGTGGCAGATATCGAGATGATGATTGCCAAAAACCAGTGGAGTCGCGTTGAGTCTCGTGATGCAAATAAAGTCTATAACAAATTAGATCGCGCTGAACTGCAAAAACTGATGGGATCTTTTGATTTTAATGCCTTTGCTAACAGTGCCGGTTTAGGCGATAAGGCCTCCGAAGTTATTGTGCGCCAGCTTTCTTACTTTGAAAAACTGGGTACGAGCTTTGATACCTTTCCAGTCTCTGCTTGGCAAGATTATTTAACCTTCCACTTAGTCGATAGCTATGCTGAGTTGCTGAGCAAAAACTTTGTTGATTTGAACTTCGCCTTTAAGAGCAAAACCTTAATGGGTATCGAAGAACAACAACCGCGCTGGAAAAAGGCTGTTGACGGTGCCGATACTGTGATTGGTGAGCTAGTGGGTGAGGAGTATGTGAAGCAGTACTTCAAACCAGAAGCCAAGGCGCGTATGGAAACTATGATCAAAAACCTGATCAAAGGCTTTGAGGTTAGCATTAACGAACTGGAGTGGATGACACCAGAAACCAAAGTCGCCGCTCAGGAAAAGCTGGCTAAGTTTACCTATAAAATCGGTTATCCAGACAAGTGGAAAGATTATTCAGGTTTAGATATCAAAGCTGACGAGTTAGTGGGCAACTATCTGCGCTATGCTAAGTTTGAATATCAAGACATGATCAACAAGTTAGGTAAACCAATCGATCGCACTGAATGGCATATGACGCCACAAACAGTGAATGCCTATTACAGTCCTGTCAGTAACGAAATCGTATTCCCAGCCGCTATTTTGCAACCACCATTCTTCAATATGGAAGCCGATGATGCGGTGAACTACGGTGGTATTGGTGCTGTGATTGGCCATGAAATCAGCCATGGTTTCGACGATCAAGGCGCTAAGTATGATGGTGATGGCAACTTGCGTGATTGGTGGTCGGATAAAGACAGAGAAGAATTCCAAAAACGCGGTAAGCAATTGTCGGCACAATATTCCCAGTACGAAGCACTGCCGGGCAAATTTGTTAATGGTGACTTAACCTTAGGCGAAAATATTGGTGACTTAGGTGGATTAACCGTTGCTGCGCGCTCATACATTATGAGTCTAAACGGTCAGCCTGCCCCTGTGATTGACGGCTTAACGGGTGAGCAACGCTTCTTTATTGGCTGGTCTCAAGTGTGGCGCCGTAATTATCGCGATGAAGAGTTGGGTCGTCGTTTACTGACCGATCCCCATTCTCCAAGCCATTACCGTGCTATGGGCACACCACGTAATATCGAAGCCTTCTACAAAGCCTTCGAGATGAAAGAAGGCGATAAGATGTATTTAGAACCCAATGAAAGGGTGAAAATCTGGTAACAGATTGAGTTAATAAAAAGCCAGACAATGTCTGGCTTTTTGCTTAGGTTAATGCCCATACCCTAAGGTTTCTATTTTTTCGATTTTCTGATCGGCGGCATAAATACGCCGCATCAATCTTGACGGGCCAAAATCATAGATCCATTCAGTATACTCAATCGGTAACTTGCTCGGATCGACGACGATATCGCCCGCGGAGTTTCGATAAGTCGCCGGTTGGCTGTATTCTTTGGCTTCGCTGGGATGACCACACTTTTCTAATACTATGTCCAGAGGATCGCCAACGCTAATAACGAATTGCTTACAGCGCATGGAATCTGTAGCTAAGGCGGGTAAACTCGCCGTCCAGAGGGCTAACAACACATAATACTTCATCAGTTTGTCCTCGCGGTGATTCAAGTCTCTCAAATCAATTTGGGTTGCTCTTATCTATAACACTTTGTTTAGCTCAGACAAACTCTCCAATTGGTGGTGAGCAATTATCCATTTGGCCTCGCCGCGTTGCTCTAGCGCAGGGATAGCAACAGTTTGCATATTGGCGGCGCGGGCCGCAATCAGGCCATTGAAAGAGTCTTCGATGGCAAGGCAATAACGTGGATCGACCCCTAGAGCGGTCGCACAATTGAGATAAACCTCGGGATGTGGTTTGCCATAGGTGAGCGCCTCTGCTGATTCTACTGCCATAAATTGGCTCTTGAGCTTAAGTCTTGCCAGCACTGCGTCAATCAAAGCTGTTGGTGATGAGGTCGCTAAGCCTATTTTTAATCCTTTGGCTTGGCAGTATGCTATTGCTTGCTGAACGCCAGGCATAGGTTCACCGGTTTGCCGAATTTCTTCAGCAACTTTGTCAACTATGGCTTTGCTGACCTTAGTATTGTCGTAATCGGCCCAAGGCGCCTTGTGATACCAATAATCGACACATTGGTCGATACGCAGCCCCGTGGTTTGCTGAATCGTTTCGATAGTGACAGGGACGCCGAGTGCGGATAAAACATCGTATTCAATACGTTGCCACAGGGGTTCTGAATCAATTAACACGCCATCCATATCAAAAATAACGGCTTGAATACTAAGGGATGTCATTACTACTCCAAAGGATGGGAATGATAACTAAGCGTTATGCTCTGGGAGCTTGAGTGTATGTTTAAGGCTCGCCATCTTCAAAGCCTAAATACACAAAGTTGAGAAATATTTTTGGTGGAAAGGAATTGGTGTGCAAAAAAATAATCGTTCGATTTTAAATTGATTAACTTATGTTAACTCTTTGTAGCTTATGATTTTTTGTCTGTTTTCAAACTATTGTCTAATTTCGCTTGTTTTATTATTCCCGTAAGTTTGTTTATACCGCCGGGTTTAGCCCTTATTTCGCCTTTCGCTGAGTGTGACCTGATTCATACTTTTGCAAAGCTGTAGTATACTGCTGGCCGGAAATACGGGTCGATCATGTCGGACTGTCAGCTTCAATAAAGAAGACGTGCAGTTTCGTTGTTAGAGCGCCAAACAAAGAGGAATGTTGCCGTGCTAGAAGCATATCGTAAACACGTCGCAGAACGTGCTGCAGAGGGCGTAGTCCCTAAGCCATTAGATGCACATCAAGTGGCTGAACTGGTTAAATTGGTTCAAACCCCACCCGCAGGTGAAGAGGCTTTTATCCTTGACCTGCTCGAAAATCGAATTCCCCCCGGTGTTGATGAAGCGGCTTATGTGAAAGCGGCCTTCTTAGATGCGGTTGCCAAAGGCTCTGTGACTTCACCCATCCTATCTGCTGAGCGTGCTACCGAGTTATTAGGCACTATGCAAGGTGGCTATAACATTGAACCTCTGATCGCGCAGTTGGATAATCCAGCCCTCGCACCATTGGCCGTTAAAGCCCTAGCTCATACCCTACTGATGTTTGACTCTTTCCACGATGTGGTTGAGAAAATGGAAGCAGGTAATGAGTTTGCTAAGCAAGTGGTTGAAGCTTGGGCGAATGCAGACTGGTACTTAAGCCGTCCAAAATTAGCGGACAAAGTGACCCTGACAGTATTCAAAGTCTCTGGTGAAACCAACACCGATGACTTGTCTCCAGCGCCCGATGCTTGGTCACGTCCTGATATCCCATTGCACGCGTTAGCGATGCTGAAAAACGCCCGCGACGGTATCGAGCCTGATGTACCTGGTAGCGTAGGTCCAATCAAGAAATTAGACGAACTGAAAACCAAAGGTTTCCCATTGGTGTATGTGGGTGACGTTGTGGGTACGGGTTCATCGCGTAAGTCAGCGACTAACTCAGTGCTGTGGTTTATGGGCGATGATATTCCATTCGTCCCTAACAAACGTGCTGGTGGTTTCTGTTTAGGCGGTAAAATTGCGCCGATTTTCTTCAACACGATGGAAGATGCGGGCGCCCTGCCAATTGAGCTTGACGTGAGCAAAATGGAAATGGGCGATGTTATCGACATTTACCCCTATGCTGGCATTGTTAAGCGCCACGGCAGCGATGAAGTCATTTCAGAATTCAGCTTAAAAACAGAAGTCTTGTTAGACGAAGTCCGTGCAGGTGGCCGTATTCCACTGATCATTGGTCGCGGCTTAACTGACAAGGCTCGTGAAGTCTTAGGCTTACCAGCATCTGATGTATTCGTACGTCCACAGGATGTCGCCGATACAGGTAAAGGTTACACGCTGGCGCAGAAGATGGTCGGTAAAGCATGCGGCGTAGCGGGTGTGCGTCCTGGCCAATACTGCGAACCTAAGATGACGTCTGTGGGCTCACAGGATACTACAGGTCCTATGACCCGCGACGAGCTAAAAGATTTAGCTTGTTTAGGTTTCAGTGCCGATTTGACGATGCAGTCATTTTGCCACACAGCGGCCTATCCAAAGCCAGTTGATGTTAACACACATCATACGCTGCCAGACTTCATTATGAACCGTGGTGGTGTATCACTGCGCCCAGGTGACGGTGTTATCCACTCATGGTTAAACCGTATGCTGCTACCAGATACAGTCGGTACTGGTGGTGACTCACATACGCGTTTCCCTATCGGCATTTCATTCCCAGCAGGTTCTGGCTTAGTGGCGTTTGCTGCCGCGACTGGCGTTATGCCGCTCGACATGCCTGAATCCGTATTAGTGCGCTTCAAGGGCCAAATGCAACCGGGTATCACACTGCGTGATCTGGTGCATGCTATCCCGCTTAAAGCCATTGAGCTCGGGATGCTGACCGTTGAGAAGAAAGGTAAAGTGAACATCTTCTCTGGTCGTGTACTGGAAATCGAAGGCTTAGAATCCCTGAAAGTTGAACAGGCATTCGAACTGTCTGATGCATCAGCAGAACGCTCTGCAGCGGGTTGTACTATCAAGTTAGACAAAGAGCCAATCATCGAATACCTGAACTCGAACATCACTATGCTGAAGTGGATGATCGCCGAAGGCTACGGTGATCGTCGTACGATAGAGCGTCGTATCAAAGGCATGCAAGAGTGGTTAGCGAATCCTGAACTGATGAGCGCCGATAAAGATGCCGAGTATGCTGCAGTAATCGAAATCGATCTGAACGAGATCAAAGAGCCAATCCTGTGTGCGCCTAACGATCCAGACGATGCAGTATTACTGTCATCTGTTGCGCAAACGAAGATTGACGAAGTGTTTGTCGGTTCTTGTATGACTAACATTGGTCACTTCCGTGCGACTGGTAAGATGTTAGACAAGTTCGCTAAGACATTGCCAACGCGTCTGTGGATTGCGCCACCGACTAAGATGGACAGAGATCAACTGACCGAAGAAGGCTATTACGCGATTTTTGGTCGCGTCGGTGCGCGTATCGAGATCCCTGGCTGTTCACTGTGTATGGGTAACCAAGCACGTGTGGCCGAAGGTGCAACCGTGGTGTCGACTTCTACCCGTAACTTCCCTAACCGTTTAGGTACAGGCGCGAATGTTTACTTAGCTTCTGCGGAATTAGCGGCAGTTGCAGCGCTATTGGGTCGTCTGCCAACGGTTGAAGAATACCAAGAATACGCGAAAGAGTTGGATGCTACGGCGGCTGACACTTACCGTTACTTGAACTTCGACCAAATCGATTCTTACACGAAAAAAGCAGCGGAAGTGATCTTCCAGACTGCAGTGTAATTAATTGATATAAAATAAAAAAGCCAGCTTACGCTGGCTTTTTTATTGTCTGAAAAAGAGCATTCGTTGTGGGATGAATTATACCTGTTGGGTTTGCTCTGAATGCTTGTTATACAGGACCTCAAGGAGTTCATCCTCAAGTTCAAAACGGGTTTCCATGGTATGGGCAAGGTCAGATAAGTCTTTATCGAGTTGATATAAGACATGATCATCCTGAGCTTCGGCATATTTATCATTAAAATCTAATGCCGCACTTGTGGTAGGAGTAATTTTTGGTAGAACTTGTTGCGCTAAAGTTTTACTCGATGCACCAAATTTTTCACAGGCGGTAACGACTTGGTCGTACACTTCAAAATGGCCTTCAGAAACATAATCCACTAACAGATCACAGAAGGACTTAACATGCTCTAAAGAGGGGAGAGATTTTTCGGATTTGCCGTAGGGCGGTAGGCCAGCAATCTGACAATAATGCACTAGTAGTTTGCGGCGATTTTCTAGCCATTGATCTATAAGCTTATTTGAACCGCCCCACTTTCGTTCTGCCTTTTCAAGTTTTCTCAGCATGATGCATTCCATTTAGCTGCTAGCACATGATCCTAATGTAGGGATAAGTCTGGATTCGATCAACCCTTTTTATTGGCTTTTGCGATAAAGAACCAAATGAACAAACAGGCTGTTTTGTATGAAAAAATAGAAATAAAAAGCCCAACGATAGAAAGCTATCGTTGGGCGAGTAAAGTATATAGCAGGCTCGATGCGACGAGCTTCTTGATTGTTCTTGCTAGCGCAGACTTTTTATACCAAAGGCAGGGAACTGGCGCAACTTTTTTCTGTCTGACTGTGACTTCTGGTTTGATTATTAAACAGTATGTTATCTGGCTAACATTTTGGATTGAACTGGCTAAATGGACGTCAATGATGGGGATTAGCTCACATAAATTAGCTCATATTGGTTACATTATTCGCGTAAATGCTAAACTACCGACCCAGCGGATCTCAATAAGTCTAGGAATCAAGCCAAATGGCAGAATTAAAGAATGATC
Organism: Shewanella sp. W3-18-1; assembly: GCF_000015185.1. Taxonomy (NCBI): domain Bacteria; kingdom Pseudomonadati; phylum Pseudomonadota; class Gammaproteobacteria; order Alteromonadales; family Shewanellaceae; genus Shewanella; species Shewanella sp. W3-18-1. The sequence goes on from NC_008750.1 coordinate 585,393, forward strand.
GTTATTTACGCGCCCTACTAAAACAGCCTGTCGATATGACCCCCGTTTGGATGATGCGTCAAGCTGGCCGTTATCTCCCTGAATATAAAGCGACTCGCGCACAAGCGGGTGACTTTATGTCTCTATGTAAAAACCACGAATTAGCTTGTGAAGTGACTTTGCAGCCATTGCGTCGTTATGAACTTGATGCTGCTATTCTATTTTCCGATATTCTGACAGTGCCTGATGCTATGGGCTTAGGTCTGTATTTTGAGGCGGGTGAAGGTCCACGTTTTGAGCGCCCCACAGACACTATCGATGCGATTAAAAAGCTTTCAATCCCAGATCCTGAGGATGAACTCGGTTATGTGATGAAGGCTGTGAGCACGATTCGCCGTGAGTTAAATGGTGCCGTGCCATTAATTGGTTTCTCTGGTTCACCTTGGACGCTTGCGACTTATATGGTAGAAGGTGGTTCAAGTAAAACCTTCGAAAAAATCAAGAAGATGGCCTACGCCGAGCCTGCTGCATTGCATATGTTGCTTGATAAGTTAGCTGATTCTGTAATTTTGTATTTGAATGCTCAAGTGGCTAACGGTGCCCAGTCATTAATGATTTTTGACTCATGGGGTGGTGCGTTATCGCACACGGCTTATCGTGAATTCTCATTGCGCTATATGCAGAAAATTGTTGATGGCCTGACTCGTTTCGCCGATGGTCGCCAAGTCCCTGTCACACTATTCACTAAGGGCGGCGGTCTATGGTTAGAAGCCATGGCTGAAACCGGTTGTGATGCTTTAGGCTTAGATTGGACAGTTGATATTGCCGATGCTCGTCGCCGTGTCGGTCATAAAGTGGCACTGCAAGGCAATATGGATCCATCCATGTTATATGCGCCAATTCCACGTATCGAAGAAGAAGTGAGCCAAATCTTAGCGGGTTACGGTGAAGGAACTGGCCATGTGTTCAACTTAGGGCATGGTATCCATCAACATGTGGATCCTGAACATGCTGGTGCTTTTATTAAAGCTGTACATGCACAATCAAAACAATACCATAAGTAATAAGTTGTGTTCTGTAACAGGCCCATAATGGGCCTGTTTTTTTGTGTCTACTCTTTAAGATAAATTGATAATAGTGCTAGTGTTGAGTTAAGCCAGTTGGGAACAGATAGTCAGAATTAAGTTTTTACTGTGTTTATTTAATGAATTAATGCGTTAAATCAAAAGGGTAAAATAGAATTAATTGCATGCTATTGCTTACTTTAGCAACGGATAAAGCTAAGTGATGTTTAATACTATTCGTAAATGGGATATGTTGCATGGCACAGTGAAGGATAGTGCGAAGCCCTTAGTCTTAATAAGCCGTGGTAAAAGATGCACATTGGCAAGAAAATACTGATATTTATAGTGGGCTTTTGTCTTCCAGCGGTGGTTTTAGTCTCCTATTGTTTAGGTAGTTGGTATGACCATCGTGTAGAGTTATTACGTCAAGACAGTGCTAACCGTGAACTTGCTAATATCCAGCAGCAATTCCAAATCGATGTCGATCGTTTGGGCTTTCTCACCAATATCTATGCGTTACCTTTATCGCAGCTAGACAATACTCAGCTTAAAGATCTCGAATCCTCTTGGCACGCTAGTTCAATGTCTGCCAATCTCAGTTGGTATATCTTACGCCAGGGGGAGCTACAGACCTTCTTTCCTAATGAGCGAGCCTTTCCAAATGATAACCTACGGGAAATTGCGACAGCGGTGACTGAGGCCGATGATCAAAGAGTCGAAGGGGCATATTTAATTGGTAATCAGGCTTATGTCGTTACAGCGGTAAAATCTGCTCCCAATCAGTATGTGTTACTTGTGCGCCATTTGGCAGATAACGATTTGCTTGAATATGCTCAGGCATTGTTAGTGTCAAAGGTGTCTATGAGTCACGCAGCTTCGGTGCTCCCAACGATAGAAGGGGTTCACAGTGAGGTGATTGAAGTTCCCAGTTTATTAAAAAACACCCCCATTTATCTGCAAGTTCAATTTTCCGATGGGCCTTTTCGAGAGGTGAGATTTAAACTCGATTGGGTATCGATGGGTTTTATTCTGCTTGGCGTCTTTATTGTTGGTTTAGGTTATATCTGGTTACGAAGAGGTTTGCTCAAACCTTTTAAGAATCTGATGCAACAATTGGCGTTAATCGATCCTATGGCGAGCGTTTATCAGCCTGTAACCGCAGACGGTAATGAAGAATTAGAAGTGCTGGCTAGTCGAGTGAATAGTTTATTAGCGAGGATTTATCAGCAAAAAGAACGAGCTAAAATCACTTTAGAATCGATTGCCGAAGCGGTCATTTTAACCGATGTGGACGCCAGAGTCATTTATATGAATCCTCGGGCAGAATCACTTTTGAATATGGCAAGTTGTTATGCGATTAATCAGACACTTGCTAGTTTATTAAAAGCAGGAGAACAGTTAAATCAGGCTGTATTTACCTGTATTCGTCTCGGAGAGACTGCGCCACAGGTCGAGAAAATCAAGTTATTAACCGCTACACCTCGGATTATGGAGCGCAGTATCAGTAATCTACGCAATCACGATAAAGAAATCGTCGGCACCGTAGTGATATTACGCGATATTACTCAAGAAGAGTTACTGAAGCGCCAGTTACAAAAAAGAGCCGATTTTGACAGTATTACTTTACTGCTTAACCGTCAGGCCTTCGATGAGCGACTGCTGAGTTTTGCTGACAACGCCAAAGCCATTGCCGTATGCTATCTCGATTTAGAGCAATTCAAGCTTATCAATGACAGTTGTGGCCATGCGGCAGGGGATCGCATGTTGGCCATGGTTGCTAAAGTGATGCAAGCCTGCCTTGGTCCACAGGAGTTATTGGGGCGGATTGGTGGGGATGAGTTCGGTTTAGTGATTTGTAATCGCAGTGCTTTATCTGTGGTGCAGTTGTTAAAGCAGATCAGTGCTCAAGTCTCATTACAAGTGCTAAATGATAAAAACTGCAATTATAAAGTTGGCTTAAGTATCGGTGTCGCCTTTGGTCGTGCACCTTATATCAATGCCCAAGAGTTGTTGAAAGATGCTGATATTGCCTGTCTTGCTGCTAAAGCGAAGGGGGCGAATCAAATCCATATTTATGATGATAAAGATAAAGAGCTCACCTACCAACGAAATGCACCTAAGTGGGCGGTAAGGATTGCTCAAGCCATTGAAGAAAATGAACTTATTTTGTACTACCAACCTATTAGAGGCTTAGGAACGGGTCCACAACGGCAACGGATGGAGATCCTACTGCGAATACAGGAACCCTGTGGTCGCATTTTAGCCCCTGCACAGTTTATTGCTGCCGCAGAGCGATTTAAGCTGATGCCAGAAATAGATAAAGAAGTGATCCGAAAGGCTTTTTTATGGTTGTCTTTACATCCAGTCCTGTGGCCAGATCATTGTATTTCAATTAACCTTTCAGGCAATAGCCTTGGTGCTGAAGGGATGGTGGAATATATTGCCCAACAGCAAAGGGTATTTGATATTCCAAGCCAATGTATTTGTTTTGAAATTACCGAAACTACGGCGATTCAAAATCGAAACCGCGGCATGGAAATGCTCAAACAGTTACGAAAACTCGGTTTTTCATTCGCGTTGGATGACTTTGGTAGTGGTTTTGCCTCCTACGGCTACTTGCGTGAACTCCCTGTGGATTATGTGAAAATCGATGGTTGTTTTATCAAAAACTTAGCCGTAAACGCTAAAGATTACGCCATTGTTAAATCGATTCAGGATGTTTGCCGTGTGATGGGCATTGAAACTGTTGCTGAGTTCGTTGAAAATCAAGATATTATTGATAGGTTACAAACTATAGGGATTAATTATGCCCAAGGGTATGCAATAGGGCGCCCACAACCACTCAGCTTGTATCGTGAGCAATATGAGATGGGTTTAGCACAACGCGCATGATGAATTTGCGCTTTTAGTCCGATTATGTCAGTTTACCCGATTCTAGGTTAACGCTTTTGCAACATAGGGTAGTGTTATGGATGGACTCACTGGAAAAGTCGTCATTATTACAGGCGCCTCTGAAGGAATAGGTAGAGCCCTTGCGGTGGCATTAGCCCGTGTCGGTTGCCAACTTGTACTGAGTGCGCGCAATGAAATACGGCTTGCCTCACTCGCCTTAGACATTGCCAATTATGGCCCAGCTCCCTTTGTCTTTGCCGCTGATGTCGCTAGCCAAGAACAATGCGAAGCGTTAATCACTGCCTCCATAGCCCATTATGGGCACCTTGATATCTTGATCAATAATGCAGGTATGACCATGTGGTCACGCTTCGATGAACTAACCCAACTCTCTGTTCTTGAAGATATTATGAGGGTGAATTACCTTGGTCCGGTTTACTTAACCCATGCTGCCTTACCCTATTTAAAGTCTCGTCAAGGTCAAATAGTTGTAGTCGCGTCTTTGGCTGGTTTGACGGGCGTTCCCACTCGTAGCGGTTATGCTGCCTCTAAACATGCTGTGATTGGTTTTTTCGATTCTTTACGGATTGAATTAGCGGATGATAACGTCGCTGTGACGGTAATTTGTCCTGATTTTGTTGTGTCAGAAATTCACAAACGTGCGCTTGATGGTAAAGGTAAACCCTTAGGCAAATCCCCCATGCAAGAATCAAAAATTCTCTCCGCGCAGCAATGTGCTGAAATGATGCTGCCTGTGATTACCGCCCGAGATCGATTGTTGATCACATCCTTACGTGGCCGTGTTGGCCGTTGGCTTAAGTTGATAGCCCCAGGGATAATCGATAAAATTGCCCGTAAGGCTATCGCTTCTGGGCGTTAGTACCTATTTATCGCGGTTATTAAGGTGCTGGACTATGGCTTGTTCAGCCTCACTTTGCGTTGCCTTTTCCCCATTGATATCGATAGCTGCAGTTGCCTTATGGCCTGTCATATCTTCTGCAATATGTAACCAGTCAGGGTGCCAGTAGTAACTCATACCTTCGAGAGTCTGCCAGTTATGCACACCGGATTTTTCACCTTGATAAATCAGATCTTTTATCGAAAAACTCATATATTAACCCCATTATTTTGATTCTAAGAGAAACAAGACCTTAGATACTGCGCGCCATCCGCTTCTATGAGTGTGCTCTGGTTCACATTTGGGTGAAAATTAAACGGCTCACAGCCATCATTTGGAGATAAAAAAGCCGACATATACAGTCGGCTCTCATTCAGCGCTAAAGTCGATTAACTGCTAGCCCTGCTGTTCACGGGCAATGGCACGGTAGCCAATATCGGTGCGGAAATACACATCATCCCAGTGGATTTCATCGACCAATAGATAGGCCGCTTTTTGTGCTTCGGTAACTGTATTACCCAATGCTGTTGCACACAATACGCGGCCGCCATTAGTGACTACATGGCCGTCTTTCATCTCAGTACCCGCATGGAAGACTTTGCCGTTGTTATCGCCAAGGCTTAAACCGTCGATCACATCGCCTTTGCGATACTCATCGGGATAACCGCCTGCGGCTAATACCACCCCCACGGCCGCACGCTCGTCGTATTCGGCAGTCACTTTATCGAGTTCGCCACGGGTGGCGGCTAAACAAAGTTCCACTAAATCAGACTTTAAGCGCATCATAATCGGCTGAGTTTCGGGATCGCCGAAGCGGCAGTTGTACTCGAGCACTTTGGCACTGCCATCGGGCGCTATCATCAAACCCGCATACAGGAAGCCTGTGTAGACATTGCCTTCAGCCGCCATACCATCAACCGTTGGGCGAATGACGTTGGCCACAGTCCAATCGTGTACCGCTTGAGTTACCACAGGTGCTGGCGAGTAAGCGCCCATGCCGCCGGTATTTGGACCATGGTCGGCATTATCGCGGGCCTTATGATCTTGGCTGGTGGCCATGGGCAGAATGTTTTTACCATCGACCATGACGATAAAGCTGGCTTCTTCACCTTTAAGGAATTCTTCAATGACCACGCGCGAACCCGCTTCGCCAAACTTGTTGCCGGCGAGCATGTCATCGATAGCGGCATCGGCTTCGGCTTGGTCTTGGGCAATGATCACGCCTTTGCCCGCGGCTAAGCCGTCGGCTTTGATGACGACAGGGTAGCCAGTGGTGGCGGTTAATTCACGCACGAAGGCTTTGGCATCGCTGATCTCAGTGCAGTTTTTATAACCCGCCGTTGGAATATTGTGGCGGGCTAAAAAGTCTTTAGTGAAAGCTTTTGAACCTTCAAGCTGCGCTGCCGCCTTAGTTGGGCCAAAAATCGCTAAACCTGCGGCGTTGAAGGCATCGACGACACCGATAACGAGCGGCGCTTCAGGGCCGACTATGGTCAGTTCAATCTGATTAGTTTTGGCAAAATCGAGCAGAGCAGGGATGTCGGTGGCGCTGATGGCCAGATTCTCTACATTAGGTTCTAGGGCTGTACCCGCATTGCCCGGTGCTACATAAACGGTATCAACTTGAGCCGATTGAGCGGCTTTCCAAGCTAGGGCATGTTCGCGGCCGCCGCCACCAATGATTAACACTTTCATGGTTAAAACTCCCACATATCGCAAAGGAAAAGGCCCTAATCGCTAGGGCCAAGTTTGATTTAAGTTGTTATCAATGACGGAAGTGGCGCATGCCTGTCATCACCATAGCCATGCCGTGCTCGTCTGCAGCAGCGATGATTTCAGCATCGCGCATTGAGCCACCCGGTTGAATGATGCAGCTAATGCCTGCCGCCGCAGCGGCATCGATACCGTCGCGGAAGGGGAAGAAGGCATCGGAGGCCATCACTGAGTTGACCACTTCTAGCCCTTCATCGGCGGCCTTGATGCCGGCGATTTTAGCGCTGTAAACGCGGCTCATTTGGCCAGCGCCGACACCGATAGTCATGCCGTCTTTGGCATAAACGATGGCGTTAGATTTAACGAACTTCGCCACTTTCCAGCAGAACATTAAGTCTTTCAGTTCACTCTCTGTGGGTTGACGCTTAGTCACGACTTTAATGTCGTCTAAGCCAACCATGCCTTGGTCGCGATCTTGCACTAACAAGCCGCCGTTAACGCGTTTGTAGTCTAAGGTTTGGGTCTTAGTGTTCCACTGACCACATTCCAATAAACGCACGTTGGTCTTTTTCGCAATCACATCGCGCGCCGCTTGGCTGACGCTTGGGGCGATAATCACTTCAACGAATTGACGCTCAACGATAGCGCTGGCCGTCTCGGCATCTAATTCGCCGTTGAAGGCGATAATGCCGCCAAAAGCAGATGTTGGGTCAGTTTGATAGGCGCGGTTGTAGGCGTCCAGCAGGTCTTTACCGAGTGCGACACCACAAGGGTTAGCGTGTTTAACGATAACGCAGGCGGGCTCACTGAACTCTTTTACACACTCAAGGGCCGCATCAGTATCGGCAATGTTGTTGTAAGACAAGGCTTTGCCTTGCAACTGAATCGCGGTAGCCACAGAAGCTTCATCAATTTTAGTGTCAACATAGAAAGCCGCTTTTTGATGGCTGTTTTCGCCATAGCGTAAATCTTGTTTCTTCACTAATTGAGTGTTGAAGGTGCGTGGGAACTTTGAGCCATCAACGGATAGGGAGTCTTCGAAACATTCGTCCGTGCTGTGGGCTGGAACCCTATGCATTGGAACCATAGTGCCGAAGTAGTTGGCGATCATACCATCGTAACCCGCAGTGTGCTCAAAGGCGGCAATCGCTAAATCAAAACGCGTCGCATGGGTGGTGCTGCCATTGTTAGCCGTCATTTCAGCCAGAACGCGTGAGTAATCGGCCGCATTCACCACGATAGTCACATCTTTATGGTTTTTCGCCGCCGCGCGCACCATAGTTGGACCGCCAATATCGATATTTTCGATAGCGTCTTCTAAGGTACAACCAGCTTTAGCGACCGTTTCAGCGAAGGGATAAAGGTTAACCGCAACCAGATCGATGGCATTGATATTGTTGTCGGCCATCACGCTTTCATCAAGACCGCGGCGCGCTAAAATGCCGCCGTGCACTTTAGGGTGCAGCGTCTTAACGCGACCGTCCATGATCTCAGGGTGTCCTGTGTAATCAGATACTTCGATAACAGGCACGCCGTTATCCGCTAACAGGCGAGCGGTGCCGCCAGTCGATAACAATTCTACACCTTGGGCGTGAAGTGCTTTGGCGAACTCGAGAATTCCGGTTTTATCTGAAACGCTTAACAGCGCGCGACGAATGGGTCTGGCATTATTTGCAGCAGTCATTTGGGTACAGGGTCCAGTTATTTTAGTTTCAAGGATCTTTCGGAAAACAGAACAGCCTTAGTGCTGTACCGCTTTCCAAAAGCCCCTTGGTCCTATTTGCGTTATTCGCTAACTTTTTATCCCTTCATCACGGCGCGCGTATTCTACCGTAAAACGGCATTTACGGGTGTTTTTTCTGCGTGATTTCACAATATTCATATCAGAACAAAGTGGAGTGGTTTCTGAGTGCGGTATAAATTAAAAATACCCCTTGACCTTGGAGTAGGCTCCAAGGTTTATACTCCGCCTATTGAGTTGAGATTGTTAACTTAAGGTCAACTTTGCAAAGGATAAAGCTATGTATCGAATTGGTGAGCTGGCCGATTTATGTGAGGTTAAGGCCGATACGCTGAGGTTTTACGAGAAGCACGGCCTACTCGCGCCTTCGAGCCGCACTGAGTCTGGTTATCGCGTGTATACCGAGGCAGATGCTGCGCGGCTGCGTTTTATCCTGCGGGCGAAGGCTGTGGGTTTTACCTTGAGTGAAATTAGCGAGCTGTTGTCTATCGATCTTGACAAGTCCAACTGGGCTTGTGCCGATGTAAAAGGCATGGTCGACCTCAAGTTGGCGCAGGTGCAGGTTAAGATTGCCGAGTTACTGCATTTTCAAACCAGTTTGCAGAGCCTGTCGGATGCCTGCTGTGGCGGGCCGCGTAGCGCCGAACACTGTTCGATTTTAGAAGCGCTGGAGTCGAGTACCGAGCGAGTACGCGTTGAGCATGATCATGGTGCAGATTGCACCACAACCCTAGAAAAGTCAGGGAATTAATTATGTTACTGAAGAATTTTATCGATCTGTTTTTAGACTCTGCGCCTTGGTTGTTACTGGGCTTGATTTTGGCGGGGTTATTAAAAGTATTTGTGCCTATGGCGTGGATGCAAAAACAGCTCGGCGGACATGGTTTTAAAACCGTGGTAAAGGCAGCGTTATTGGGCGCGCCTTTACCTCTGTGTTCCTGCGGCGTTATCCCCGCGGCTGTCGGGCTGCGCCGCTCAGGGGCATCTAAGGCGGCAACGACTTCCTTTTTAGTCTCCACCCCTGAAACGGGCGTCGATTCGGTGACCGTTTCCTACGTGTTACTCGGCCCTTTTATGGCGATAGTGCGCCCAATTGCGGCGATCACTAGCGCCATTGTCGCGGGTTTATTGGTTGGCCGTGATGATGACGATAGCAAGTCAGTGGTTAAGGTAGAAACTCAATCAGATAAGCCATTAGAGGGTGTGGCGTCTTGCTGCGCCTCAAAATCAGTGGCTCAGCCAGAGATGGTACAAGCCGAAGCGGTTAAAAGCTGCTGCTCATCGACTACGCCTGCGATAACGCCCGTAAAGTCTTCCTGCTGTGGTAATGACGGTGTTGATGCACCTGCAGCCGAGCCAAAGCCGAAGATCAAAATGACGCCTATGGCGGCACCGAGCTTAATGGCGGGGTCTTCAAGTGTTATGGCTGTTGGCGGTCAAACCATGGGATCTGTTCAGACTATGGGTTCTGTGGTCAAGGTTAACGCTGCTAAAGCAAAAAGCGCGGGTTCATGCTGTGGCAGCCAAACCACAGAGTCTGAACAAATAGTCGTAGTGAAAAAAGGCGCCTGCTGCGGCAGTGCAAGCGCGCAAACGAATGACAAGCCTGATGGCGAAAGCTGCTGCGCATCAACCCAAGATATGGCGACTGAGTTGAAGTCTGAATCGGTATTAAGCCGTGTCGGTATTGGCCTTAAATATGCGGCAACGGATTTAGTGCGTGATACCACATTATGGTTATTAGTGGGCTTATTCTTTGCGGCCTTAGTACAAACCTATGTGCCCGCTGACTTTTTGGCGAAATGGGGCGATGGTATCCTGGCGATGCTGGTGATGGTGTTGGTTTCAGTGCCTATGTACATTTGTGCCACTGCATCGACACCGATTGCTGCTGGATTATTACTGGCTGGCGTGTCACCGGGCGCAGTTTTAGTGTTTATGATGGCGGGCCCCGCAACCAATATTGCGACTTTGGGGGTGGTTGGTAAAGAGCTTGGTAAACGTGCGCTGTGGGGATATCTTGGCGGCGTACTTGGCGTGGCTCTAGTTGCGGGTATGTTAGTCAATTATCTGGTTGATACTTTTGGCTTTGTGGTGATGCCGCAAATTGGTGAAGAACATCAGATGTTGCCTGAGTGGTTGGTTGCCATATCGGGAATAGTCCTTGCATTGTTAATGGCTAAAGTCGTATTTGAGAAAATTCCCCGTAGTTGGCTACGTCGCAGCGATTGCTGTTCTTAATCTGAATCATATTATCCTTTAACATCAGCGCTTAATTTTCCGCTGATAATAAAAAATCCCCAGTGTTATTGCTAACACAGGGGATTTTTTATGGGTTTGATTTGCCAACTTACTGGTATTAGTTGGCTTTCTTGGCGTCGATAAACGGCAGTGTACCGGTCGGCAGCATAGTGGTTGGCAACTTACCGTCCCACTTTTCCGCCTTGGTCAGTTCAACTAAGTTTTGATTCTGTGCCAGTGCTTCGGCGCGGCTCTTAATGGCAGAGGCTTCGGCATCACCTTTTATGCGGATACTTTCCGCTTCGGCTTTAGCGCGAGCTAATTGTGAGTCGGCTTCGGCCTGTGCTTGAGTCACAGCAATTTGCGCGCTCACGCGCTCTTTTTCAAGATTCTGTAGCTGAGTTTGTACTTCTACTTCAGCGCGCATCCTGTCTTCAACGGATTTTTCATAGGCATTTGAAAAATCGATATTCTCAATCTGTACTGAGGTGATTTCTACTGGGCCTTTGACCGAATTAGTGATGGCATTGGTGACATCAATACCAAACTTTATCCGTTCCTGTACCACGGAGATTGCGGTGTATTTACCAAAAATATTTTCCACTTGGGTAGGTACTTGGCGATCAAGCAAACGTGCAACCATGGCATCGATACTTTTGAAGTTAGCGTACACTTCTTCTACTTTGTCTGGTGGGACGCTAAAGGTCACGGATGCATTCAGTGTCGCAGGTTGTTGATCGCGACTATAGGCCTGTAGTGAGGTATAGCTAGTGGTATGGGTTTGAGTCGATATTTTGACCACAGTATCAATGAGTGGAATTTTAAATCCTAGTCCAGGCTCTGCGGTACCAATAATTTTACCGTTGCGAAGCACCACACCTCGTTCACCCTGATCGACTGTGTACCAACTCCCGAATAATGAGATAAATAGGATTAACAGAATAAGGATAGGAATTATTTTGGTGAGATTTATAGTACTAGGTAAGTTCAGTTCATTTTTAATCATTTAGCTTCCTTTGCTTGTAAGTGATGTATTTAGCTTAATATTCCAATGAATTTGTTCCAATGGGTATTTATTGGCGCAAACTAAGGTTTTTTTGATATTTTCGAATGATTATGCTTTTGCAAGAAAATGTAACTTAAAGGTGTATTTGTAGCAATAATCTCATTACAAAACGGTTTAATGTGATGGCAATTACAGAGTCATCTCTTAAAGTGTAAATGGTATTGCGAATTGTTATCAATAAAGTTAGTATCGCGCGGATTAAATAGATTTACCCATGAATTTCATCATGTTAGTACTTACTTATCTAAGCCAATGGCTGTCTATCTAGTCAATCACATTGGTTTATTTGACAGTGGTCTAATGTGGGTTGTCAGTCGCAAGTTTTTTAAGGAATTAATCGCGTGTTGCAGCTTATTTTAGTGTTGGCTAGTGTGCTTGCCTGTTTACTGTTTTATCTGAGTAATAAGCAACAAGCACTTCTAAATCAATCTCTCCCGAAGCGCCCTTGGCGTTATTTGGCCTATGCTGTATCGCTTAGCTGTCTTGTGGGGTGGTTGAGTTTGTTTACCTTAAGTTCTGCAATTTTCACTTGGTTGGCTCTGTTTATATTACTGATGGGTTTAGTGCCATTTTTATCATTGATTTTGAATAGGAAATAGGAAATGGCCCGCTTAAGTGACTCGGAAAAATTACAGCCTGATTGGTGGACTAAAACCCTAGCAGGATTGATCTTAGGATTTACCTTAGCGTTAGGTTTAGTCGGTCTGTTTGCATGGTTTGGCCCTGGTGGTATCGATGCCGCCGTGAAAGTGCAATTCAATATGTGGCTGATCTCTCCTATATGGTTATTGATTGTTAGTTTTAGCTTTTTATTTAGAACCGGTTGGCGGGCTGTTGGGTATTTAGGCCTATTTAACATTCTGGTTTATGTAACTTTGTATAGTTTTAGGTGATCAGGATGAAAGTACGTAGTGATGTGTTACGGATCTATCAATCCATCCATACTTGGACAGGGATTATTGCTGGAATAGTGTTGTTTATCGGTTTTTATGCTGGTGCTCTCACTATGTTTAAGGGGGCGATTGAGGCTTGGTCTACGCCTCCAGCATTGACTTTACCTCAGGTTCCCACTGAAAAACTGGATGATTTAGTCACTCAAGTGCTAGCCCGGGATGATAAGGCTAAGACAGGGTTCCGCCTGAGTTTACATGATGAACATCAATCGCCTATGACGTGGTATCAGCAAGGCTCTGAACGTGAGCTAAGTATGAGTAACCAAATTTGGCATGCCAGTTTAGATGAACAAGGGCAATTGTTGACCCAATTGAGTACCCCAAGCGAGTTAGCGGAACTTGTTGACCAATTGCACCGTACAGCAGGCATTGCGGGTGAGGTTGGTCATGACCAGGCGGGTGTCTATGTACTTGGTGTCGCCGCATTTTTGTATTTCTTGGCATTAGTTTCTGGTGTGATCTTTCTTTTACCTAGCCTGACTAAAACCTTTTTTGCGCTGCGTAAAAACAAGGGCGAAAACCGCTTTTGGCTTGATGTGCATAATCTTATCGGTATCACGAGCTTACCTTTTCACTTAGTGATCAGTTTAACTGTGATTGTGTTTGCTTTTCACGATCAGCTTTATGATGGTTTAAAACACCTCGTCTATGGAGATAAGCCCCTATTTGCGATACCTGCACCTGATCGTACTCTCTATTCTTTGACCGAGTTACCGCGTATTGAAACTGTGCTAACGAAAGTTAAGCAACTCGCACCCGAATACCAAGTCAATGAAATGACCTATATGAATCTGGATAATCCCCGTGCCACTTTACGCTTAGGTTTGTACAACCCTAACGGCTTTATGCGTGGACCAGTGACTGATTACCTCTATATGCATCCTTATACCCTGACAGTATCCAATAGTACTTTTGATCCGAGCGAAGAGGGGATTTGGTCGCGGACTGTGGCAGTCTTTTTTGGATTACATTTTGGTAGTTTTGGTGGTGATCTTGGGCGCTGGGTATATTTCTTTTTAGGCTTAAGTGGGGCATTTTTGTTTTATAGCGGTAATTTACTTTGGCTTGAAAAACGCCGTAAAAAACAAGCCGCTGAGCAGTCCCATGCGAGTCGGTTGATGGCAAGTGCTACCGTTGGGATTTGTTTAGGATCGGTCGCTGCGCTCGCGGTCAGCATGCTGCTGGGTAAATGGGTTTATTCCTATTTTAGTAATATCAATTATGTTTATTTATCAGCCTATTATTCGGTTTTTGTGCTTTTAGTGGCCTACGCTTTTTGGCGGGGTGCTGCACGGGCTGCGCTACTTATTTTGCCGCTCTGTGCTATTGCTACATTCGCGATGCCATTCACTTCGTTATTGGCATTTGTATTTCCACAACTGGGTCTATGGGCGCCTTATTCCATGGCAACGCTAGGTGTTGATTTAGTCGCTTTAGCCTTTAGTGCTGTGTTCTTTTATGGTTATCGATTAACTCGTCAACGTGCGCTGCATGGCCCTCAGGATAGTGTTTGGGCATTACCTGTTAAGCAATCTTTAGTTGAAAATGAGCTTAGTCAACAAGCACAGTAATTAAATCGGTATAGGAGAGGGGCTCGCTATGGTGCGAGCCCCAAGCAACATTATATTCGTAAGGAAGTTAAAAACATTATAGGGAGGAAAAACGGGGTTTAGTGTTTATGACCAATTGAGCAAAAAGGTAACTACTGGTTAGAACGCAACATATGCCCAAATAAATGAGTAAACCATACTCCATTTGTCCAAAGCCGCTGGCAGCTAATGGGCCTATCACAGAACCTATTGAATAACTCAGCAGCATCACTTGAGTCGCTGAAACGATCTGGCTTGCTGGCAAGTCATCACAAGCTAAACTGATCGCAATAGGGTAAAGGGCAAATGCACTGGCACCAAGCAGTAGAAACCCAATGATTAAACTCATATTTGAATACTGAGTCAGCAGAAATAATGCGGCGGTGCCCAGCAGACAAAAGCCCATTATCAAGCCACTTTTATTGACTCGAGGCGATAAATAACTCACTAAGGGTTGTACTAGCATCCCGCCTAGGATGATGAGGGCCATAAATAGCCCTGTTTGTCGATCAAGTGCCATATCTATTGCTACATAGATAGGTAGTAAACCATAGATAGGGCCGAGTAATAATCCGGAAACTAAACATCCCACAATGGCAGGTTGGCTTAAATTTCTTAGTCCAGACAGTGACATCGACTGTTGCTCACTTGCGATAGGTTGCCCTCGTTTGACCAGTAATGCGGGTAAACTGGCTGCCGCTAATAATCCCATGATGACTAAATAGGGGAGATTCCCTGCCGTACCTAAATAATCTATAGCTAATTGTCCTATGGCTGTGCCGCCATAGAGTGCCGTCATATAAAGTCCGAGCCGTTTAGCGCGTTGCTTTTGGGTATCAGCCATTAAGAGCCATGATTCAACAACGACAAACACCCCCGCTACGGCAAACCCAGCCACGAGTCGAGAGGCTAACCAGACGCCACTTTGAGGGATTAAGATCATAGCGACAACGCTGCAAAGCAGGATATTCAAAAAAAGGATAAAGGCTTTACTGTGGCCGATACGGGCGACAATGGGAGCAATGCAAGGTGCACCCAACAACAAACCCAAATAAAAAATACTGGCAAGTAATGGGGCAAGTGAAGTATTGAGCTCAAAAAAGGTGAGCGACAATGGGATCAAACTCATCAAATACCCAGATGCCAATGCAAACAAACTTAAACCTGCCACAGGGACAAATAAGCTGTTCTTTTGGGTTGATTGGTTTAAAACAATATTTTCCACTAAATGCACCAAAGACAACTGACAGTGTTTAAGGTCGCGACTTTAGGATTTATTCTTATCAGGGTAAAGTGAGTTAGATTAACTGTGTTGGTCAATAATATTTGTGTTTACTATTCATATAGATATTGAGGGTTTGATGTTATTTTTTTGAAATAATGCTGTATTGATAGTCCGTTTTTTCAACTGAGAAGCCGTTTTTAGTGCATGATCAGCAGTATTCCCATTCAATTTAACGCCAAACTTGGTTTAGTGGACAATAACTCCCCTACAACTTGTAAGTTGCCAGAAGGGATAATTAATTTCGTTGGTTATCACCTTGCTAAAAAATCAAAGTGTGATTAGTGTCACAGTTTAAAATATTTATTCAATTACAACACCCATAAGCATTTGCTCGATATTTATGCGTTTGAAAATTAAAAACACAACTTCAGATCAGTATTTGGTGATTTTTGTCGCGTAAATGGCTTTTTTGCGATTTTTATCGACAAAGTTTGTTGTTTTGATGTGATAAAGCTACAAAATAAAGCGCTTTGTCGTGTGTGATCTATGCCATAAATTTACACCCAAATGTAATGGTATTAAGGTTGTAACCATGTCTTTAACGCAATCAACTACAGTTCCACCAAATAAGACACCTGCAACAGCGGGGCTAGATAAGAAAAAAATGCTGATTTTAGCGATTGATATCATCCTATTATTTGCACTCTACTATGGTTTACCCTTCGAGCAAGGAGTCAATACTGGGCTAGCCATTCTGGTATTTGCGGCAGTTCTGTGGCTAACAGAAGCTATTCATATCAGCATTACAGCGATTTTAGTCCCTATACTTGCTGTGTTTTTTGGGGTATTTCAAACCCAAGAGGCCATGAGTAATTTTGCTAACCCTATTATTTATTTATTTTTTGGTGGTTTCGTGTTGGCCGCGGCTTTGCATCATCAAAAAATTGATACCTTAATCGCACAAAAGCTGTTGCTAGCCTCAAAGGGGAAACTCAGCATAGCTTGTTTGATGTTATTTGGTGTGACAGCATTATTATCTATGTGGATAAGTAACACTGCGACAGCAGCGATGATGTTACCGCTAGCCTTAGGGATTTTGCAGCAGTTAGATCGCGACAAATACCACAACACTTACGTATTTTTACTGCTTGGTATCGCTTACTCGGCCAACATCGGTGGAATTGGCACTTTGGTTGGTAGCCCTCCGAATGCGATTGCAGCCGCTCAGGCAGGGTTGAGTTTTAGTGATTGGTTAAAGTTTGGTATTCCAACCGTGATTCTGATGATGCCGATGATGTTGATTGCTTTGTACTGGTACTTTAAGCCAGATCTATCGGTGAAATGCGATCTTAATCTTGAAGATCAACAGCTCACTTTCCAAGGTAAATTTACCCTTCTTATCTTCCTTGCGACTGTATGTTGCTGGATTTTCAGTGTGCCTTTAGCCAAGGCGTTAGGGGGCATCTCTCAGTTTGATACCATAGTCGCCTTGGGAGCCGTTGTTTTACTCTCAGGCTTAGGATTGGTTGGTTGGAAGAAGATTGAATCGACAACCGATTGGGGTGTATTAATTCTCTTTGGTGGCGGTTTAACCTTAAGTGCCGTGCTTAAAACCACGGGAACGAGTGTCTTTTTAGCGCACTGGATGACGGATATTTTTGGCAGCACCCATATGTCATTATTCGTTTTTGCGGTAATCGCTTTCGTGGTGATGTTAACGGAATTTGCCAGTAATACGGCGAGTGCTGCACTGTTAGTGCCTGTTTTTGCCGCTATTGCAGAGGCGTTAGGTGTATCCCCTGTGATGTTATCTGTCTTGATTGGTATCGCTGCTTCCTGTGCTTTTATGCTGCCTGTTGCGACGCCACCCAATGCTATCGTGTATGGCTCTGGTCATATTAAGCAATCAGAAATGGTGCGGGTGGGTATGATAATTAACTTTATCAGTATGATTGTATTAGGGATTATCGCCCATACCTTCTGGGATGTATAACGTCGTTATCTAGTCTTATATGTACAATAAAATACCCAGCGCTTAGCTGGGTATTTTTATGGACGATATTTATGGATATTAGCGATAACTTGTTAACCATTGATCGAAAGCCGATTTTGGCAAAGCCCCAGCTTGTTGGGCGAGTATATGCCCCTGCTTGAAAATCATTAAGGTTGGAATAGAGCGAATATTAAACTGAGCCGCGAGGGATTGTTGCTGTTCAGTATTAATTTTTCCGAACCGAAATTGAGGTTCCCACGTTTTAGCTGCCTCAGAAAATATGGGAGCAAAACTTTTACAGGGCCCACACCAGCTTGCCCAAAAATCGACAACAAGGGGAAGTTCAGATTTAGTGACATGATTGGTAAAGTTTGCGCTAGTGAGTTCAATTGGTGCTGCTGTAAAGACACTGAGCTTACATTTACCGCAAGTCGGATGCTGGTTTAAGCGCTCATTGGGAACGCGGTTTAACGTATCGCAATGGGGGCAAGCAATAATCATGGCAAAGCTCCAAAATAAAACGTCTGTATGTTTCATATATTGGGCTAATGGGCGGATATTTAAAGGGGGTGTTGATGTAATCACCAACCGTGTACTTGTGATGAAGGATGGCATGAGTGTGCATTTTCAGCCAAAATGCTGCAATAGCGCCGACAACCGTGAGCGTCGATGATAAAATCCGGTGCCAAGTGACTATCGCGTAATCAATAAAATACGAAAAAGAAAAGAGAGCGAAAAAATGGCGGAATTAGAAGTAATAGATCTAGTCGTTGGTGAGGGTAAAGAGGCAGTAAAAGGTGCACTGATCACCACACAATACCGCGGCTTTTTAGAAGATGGCACTCAATTTGATTCGTCCTATGATCGTCGACAAGCATTTCAGTGTGTTATTGGTACTGGCCGTGTTATTAAAGGTTGGGATCAAGGTATTATGGGCATGAAAATTGGGGGAAAACGTAAGTTGTTAGTACCTGCCCACCTTGCCTATGGTGAGCGTCAAGTGGGGGCACATATCAAACCTCATTCAAATCTTATTTTTGAAATCGAATTGCTTGAGGTGCTAACGCGCGACTAAAAGACACTTGATTCGTTAGTGTGGCAACGCTGAGGGAAATTGCTACTTTTGTTGTACACGCTTTCGATGTATTACTACAAAGAGTGTTTTACACTGAAATAGCATTTATCTCATCAGTGGATTTCCGCCTTCGCGGGAATGACGAATTAAGGAAAATATTCTCGTGGATTCGGATACCACAGCGTTAATTCAGCAACTTCAAGCAGAAATTGCTCAGCTAAAAAGCGAAAATGCCCATTTATCGGCATTGAATTATCGTGCAGAAGAAAAGCTATTTGCAGCGCTTGATGGTAATGGTTTGTGTCTCTGGGAGCAGCATATTCCAAGCGGAAATTTAACTATATTCAATATGCGCTGGGGGGAAATGCTCGGGTTTAGTCCAGAAGAGTTGGCTGCCCATGTTGATATCTGGAAAAGTAAATTACACCCAGAAGATAAAGCGTGGGTTATACAAGTCTTCGAAGATCACGTCAGCGGCAAGTCTGATTATTATCAGGCAGTGTACCGAATGTTGCATAAAGATGGCAGCGTCACTTGGGTCTCTGATCGTGGTCGAATTGTTGAGCGCTTGGCCGATGGTACACCACTGCGAATGATGGGTAGCCATATCGATATCACCCAAGAGAAACGCTATGAAATGGGGTTAGCGCAACTGGCCCACAGTGATCCATTAACCAATTTGTTGAATCGCCAAGCCATTACTAAAGCCTTTGATGAATTGTTACTGTCTGATGCTGGTGGAGCATTACTATTTATCGATCTTGATGGATTTAAAGCATTAAATGATCGCCATGGACATAAGTTTGGCGATAGCTTACTGATACATGTAGCGAATACCTTAGTGTTGCATGCTGGGGAGTATGCACAGATAGCAAGATTTGGTGGTGATGAGTTTGTGATCTTGCATCCTTCATCGGAGATTGCTTCTTTGACTCAACTTGCCCAATCATTGCTTGATGTTTATCGACAGCGTTTTCTGTTAGATGGGCTTGAAGTAGAGATCGGTCTGAGTATTGGTATCGATATTTTTGGAGATGGCGACAGTTTTACTGACAGTTGTGAGCGTGCAGATATGGCAATGTATGATGTTAAACGTCAAGGTAAGAATGGGTACTGTTTCTATAGGAAGATTATTTAGTAGAAATGTTTTCCGGCTCGATTTTTGTCAAGTTAAATTATTAGATGCACTTTTTATATAATATTCTGTAATGTTATTAATATTATATTTTCGTATTGTTAATCCATCACTAAATCACCTAATAAAATGTTGTGACAATACATTATGCTTGGTGTAATTCCATGAGATAAAAATATTTTTAATGAACAGTGCCGATCTCAGTGTGGTTTTTTTATGATTATGGTAAAATAAAATATTCACAGTATATGGCGATAAGTTTCACTTATTTACATTGTAAGGCAGTAATACCCTATTTTAGTATTCCTAAGGAATGTCGTTAACATGTCTGGTAAAAATTTAAAAGCGCTGATTATAAGCGATGATGTTATTCGTAATGGAATTGGTGTTGAGTTTTATATTGATGATAAGCTTATAGTCGAAATTTTTCGTGATGATAACGAGCACACTAAGATGTTGAGTGTGTTTGAACAACCTGTGTCGCTTGAACTTATTGAAGAATGTATCACTTTATTTAAGGAGTTGGTGCCAATATATTAGCGGTTAATATAGCGGGTAGTCATTTGTGACAATAATAGTTTAATAATATTTTATAAATGACTATGGTTTTAACTCTTAGATGTTGTCTTTCTCTTTGTTTTTAAAATACTATTCTATGCATACACCTCTCGATATTATCTAATCTTTCTTCACTTTATAATGTTTCATACTTTATCCGATTTTTTATGTGATTCAACATGAGAAACATATAGTCAGTTGGTGGTGAATATTAGTTTAATCTTAATCTCATTGTTTAAATATTAAGTTTTTATAATAAAAAACCACCTATAAAAGGTGGTTTTCAGGGGTTGATCATTTCGTCGTGTTATTAACTTATGGTGTTACAAAGTTAAATGGTTGATGACAGCTGACACAATAGTTTTCAGATTTCTTGTGTATATGGTGGCATTTACTACAGTCAGTTTCGGTGTCAAAGTGGCGATTTTTATGGGGATTGGTGGGTTTCACGTCCGCCGTTTTTTCCGCTAACTTTTTAGTGTTGTGACATTGCACACATTTAAGCATTGGTACTGCTTGTCGCTCTTCTGCACCATGGCAACTTGCACATTTCACTCCTTTCGCGATATGAATTTGATCGAGTAAAACACTCTCTTTCTCTTTAGCTATTGCGCTGCCAGCAAAAATGCCCAAAACAAGAGCAAATATAATCGTTACGTTTTTCATTGTTTGATCCCATTATTCATTTACTGGATGCCAAAATATAAGGCATCCATTATTGATGACTTTGCGTTCTATAGTTTTGCTACATACTTGCCAGCTAAGTAACCAAAGGTATAGCAGCGACCCAAAGACAAACCGAATACGGTTAATGGGTAGTCAACACCACCATAGAAGCCGGCTCCGAGGTTGCCAACAATGAATAAACCAGGAATTTCTTTACCATCAGCATCAAGCACTTGATGGTTTTCGTTAACAAGAATTCCTGAGCACAAAGTGGAAATGCGCATACGGCGGTGAATACCGTAGAATGGCGGTTTGACGACTGGCACCATTTTGCTTGCAGGTTTACCGAAATCTTCATCCTTACCTTTTTTGCACAGTTCGTTATAGCGATTCACGTTAGCAACAAAGGTTTTTGGATCGCATTCCAGCTTCACGGCCAATTCTTCTAAGGTGTTAGCAGAATGGGTGTTGATCAAAGAGGGGAATACCCCTGTTTTTTCACCAGGAACGTCTGGCATGTAAATTTTAAGTTCTTCAGGAGAGTAGAGGCGACCAGGCCAATCCTTCGCTTGCGTCATATAGTCGGAATCAAATACCTGAGAGTAATGACCAGCGTTCTGCTCATCTTTCAGATAGTTATTCATTAGTGACATTTCAACTTTTTCATTAACGAATCGCTCACCTTTGCGGTTAACCGCTAAGAATGGCATGTCACACATGGAGGCTGGACCAGCATCGAAGTCATGCAACATTTTGGTGTGACCAACGGGTTCGATAACACCGCCCGCCCAATAGGCCATGGCAAAACCATCACCAGTACGATCCATTTGTTTACGTTCAAAATTTTTCAGTTCAGGAATAAAAAAGTCACACATAGCTTTGTTATTTTGATAGTCACCTGATGACAGAATAACGCCTTTCTTAGCCATGTATTTGTGATACTTACCATCACGAGTCTGAGCTATAACTCCAATGACTTTCCCTGATTCGTCTTGGATTAACTGTTGTGCTGGCGTATTAAAGAAGAATTTAACGCCTGCTTTTTCGGCTGTTTTGGCGAGTGCACGGATAGCATCACCCGTGGTATAGGGTTTAGGGCCACAGAAAGAAGTGACAAAGCTTAGACGATCGCCTTCATCAGCAATACCGCGAATACCGTGTTGTACTTTTGTTCCTTGGTCTACAACTTGGCCGCCACCTTGCTTCATTCGGTCCATCACCCAATTGACGGCTTCACCAGAGTTGTACGCCCATTGTCTTAACAGGCCAGGATGAGAACGGTGGGCGTTATCAGCCATTAAACGGCTAACTAAAGCTTCGATTGCAGATTTATCGCTGTTTTTGAGATCGATCCCTGATCCTGTGTTTCCTTGAGAAACTGGAATGGCTTGCTTTTGCAAACATGCTACAGTGGCGCCACTTTCTCTTGCTGAAAGTGCCGCGGGTACACCAGAAGCCCCTGCACCAACAACAACGACATCAAAGGTTTGTGTTGTTGCTATGTCTTTGTCTGCAATAGGTTTTGGTTTAGGTAGGAAGTTTAATGTTGCACCACCAATCTCACCATATTCAGTCCCCACTTGGAGTGGTGCAGCGCTAGCAGAACCAATACCAAGACCAGCAAAGGCTAAACTACCGCTTCCGACTGCTGCTCGAGTCAGAAAACTTCTTCGAGATATACCGTTTTGAAGGACGCTAGCAGTGTACTGATCAATTTCTTTCGATTCTTTACTCATTTAATACTCCTTTGGCCCTCATTGCTAAAGAGTTCCTCCCTAACAACGACACTGGATCTATTTATAACCACATATGTTTTCTTTCTTTAAAACCTAAAAGTGCTGTTGTGTGACAGTGATGAAATTCTCACTCGTTAACAACATACCTTTAAATGTATGACATATGACCATAAACCAAAAGTGTTATTCATTACATCTTTGCAGTGCTTCACAAAACGCTGGAGTTTTGAGCTGTGAATATAATTATTCTTTTTAAAACAATCTAATATAGGGTTTTCTATATTAAAGAATTGTATGTGATTTTTGCGAGATGACGCTTTCGATAAATTCAAAGACCTGAATAAAATGGATGCCATAAAATGCTTTTTGTTATTAATTTGTTTTGAAATAGGGTTTGAATTTCAACAGGTAACAGAGGGGTAAAGAGTGTTTATCGTGACAGTTTTATTCCCCATTGGGCGGTGTGTGTGTGGGGTAAGGGGTAACTTATATCTTGAGGAAAAATGCCATCTCGTGATTTTCGAGATGGCATTTTTGAGGTGATATTTTGGATCTTATTCAGGTGTTACACAGGTAAAGTTAGCGGCATCTTCAATATTACCTATGCCGTTATATTTTGCGAATTGGGGGTAGGGACATAGGACTCGAGTCCTGCTTTTCGACCAATCACTAGGCAATTCAGTATTTTCTGCACGTACTGCCGCGGTGATACTTTGCGGTTCTACGCCTTTTTCAACCCAATCGACCAATGTACGCACCATATTAAATTTATCGGTTGTAGGGCCTTTTCCGCAATGATTCATACCAGGGATTAGAAATAAGCGGGCGAAGGTCTGTGCGTGTCCAGCATTTGCATTTCCTAAGTCGTTATACCAGTTCACGGTATCATTTACTGAAAATACAGGATCTGATGTGCCATGGAAAATCATCATCTTAGCGCCACGATTTTTGAGTGTCGTCAGGTCTGTTGGGTGAGGTGGTGTCATAAAATCAACGCCAGATTCAGCGTAAATGGAATCGGTTGCATAAATTCTTTGTGCATCATCATCCATGCTAAATGACTGGATAAAATCCAAACTGGATTGTTCACTTTCACCATTAAAAGGGGTTGGCGGTGAGCTAAAAATAAACCCTACAGCACCAGAGTCTCTAGTTAGCGCCATAGAGTATTCCCAATTGGCCCAATCTTTAGCTCCTATCCCAGCATCATAGGGAAAATCAGCATAAATGGCTTCACCCGTTTTGCTATTGTGCGGGCCTGCCATTATATTGCCTAGAACCTGCTTTTGCTTGGCGGTTAAACAAGTGTTGTCCCTCAGATTTGAGCAGGTTGGAATATCCCTTTCGAGATCAAATGCTTTTTGGCAAGCATAGGTATTTGCAATCATTCCATCATTGAGCCCATCGAGGGCATCACACTGTTCTAAGACTTTTTGAGAAACGAGTGAAAATTCTTCAGGCGTAATTGCCTTTTGCAGTGTGGCTAAAATATCTGCGCCATCAAACTCAACCAGTTTTGAATATTCTTGGATCCCGTACAATTGAGCAACGGCGGACTGGGGTAAATTAAAGCCTGGATTTCCAACAAGGAAGCCATCATACATATCGGCATAACGGCTTGCGGCAACCATAGTGTGTCTACCGCCGTTAGAACAACCTGCGAAGTATGATCTATCAGGTTGTTTACCATAGGCTTTTTCAATTAAGTTTTTCGCCATTGGTGTTAATTCGGCTACGGCATTATAGCCATAATCCTGCCTTGCTTGGGGATCTAGACCAAAATGTGGTGTAGGGGCGGGGTGGCCCATATCTGAACTTATTACGGCAAAACCTTCATTCAGTGCCGCTGAATCTGGGCCTCCAGAGAAGAGCAATCTACCCACCGCTTTGGCGACTGAACCATCGAGGCCACCATTGGCTTGATAATAGAATCGGCCATTCCAGTTAGTGGGTAAACGCATTTCAAAGCCAATCGCATAGCGAGTATCACCCGCGATACCCGTTCCTATCCTTTCATTCATATAGCCTTTGACTAAACAATGTTCTGGAGCGCGATAACTTTCAGTCGCGTTATATTCAACATTGCCAGCCGCAATCATTTTTGAGTCAGTGATGACGGTATTTTTGAAATGATATTGTGCCGCTATCTCATTGCATATATTCAGTGTTCCTGTTTTCGCAGGGGTTAATTGTGGTATGGAGATTTCGGCATTATCGTTATTTCCACACCCGCCAAATAAAAAACAAGAAATAGTTACGGCTGGAATCAGTAATAAATTCTTTTTTTTCATTTTTATCTCAATCCTTAAGTCAAAGTATTCACCGCAACTAATTATTGGGGAGGGGATATTTTGCGGTGTAAAAATCGGGTGTATCTAACTAGGCTGATACACCCGCATTAATTTTGGTGCAGGGGAGTTGAACTTGTGACTATTGACCTAAAACAAATTTGTAAGTGATATATAAACGCAGATCATCATAGTCTTCGCCTTGATCAACATCGATCATGGCATAGCGTGCTCTAAGACCTAGGCCTGATAATGCACCAGAAAATTTATAGGTAATTGAAAAGTTCGTTTCGTTAAAGTCTTTTGCCGTACCCGTTGGCACATCATATTGACCATAAAATGCATAGGCCTCTAATCCACTCATGCCCACTTTTTCAAAGTCATAGGCGACTTTTAAAGCATTAACTTCTTCATCGGCTCTTGCTGATTGGTTTACTTGCTGGATAACCACTTTTTCATCTCCCCAAGGGGTGAGTACTGTGTCATCGCCTGTTTTGGCATAGATATAGGTGATATCCGTTCCCGCAAATTTTGCCCCTAAATGGAAGCCATATTGATAGGTATCCAGTGAACCACCAGTTTTATCTCCTGTTGCTTCTTGCGTTAAATAGGAGGGTGTTAAATAAACGTTGGTTGCGCCTAACTGACTGGACAACTTCACTTTGGCATAGGTTTGATTGAAAACATCTTCCATGCGGTAGTGCCAGAGATCGACTTCAGTTTTAATGGTTTCAAAGGGAAGTTGATACTTGGCGCCAAGGGCATACACTGGATTATCCGCGACATCGGCGATAACACCAGCCCTTGCTAATTCGTTTTGTACCGCGTCTTTTACAGAAATAAAGCTATTATCGGACCAACCCATAGAGTCGGTGATATAGAGTGCAGAAAGTGTCAGATTATCAACACTTTTATTTTCTGCTGAAAAACCACGGAAAGTACGTGGAATAGCGCGAATATCATGGGGATTCATCATTGGAGTGCGCAGTTCTTGGGCACCTAATTTAAGTTTTGTATTCCACCATTCACCTTGAACAAAATATTCTTGTAAACGGTTTACGTTGTCATGATCTCCTTTGGCATCACGTGCCACTAGGCCGTAGACATCATCAGAATCATTCGTCCAAACTGGATTTGCAGATGCGAAGCTAGTACCAAAACTAATACCATTTACTTTGGCTGTATTGTAATAAAACAGGCCACCAAATGACGTATCGTGTTTGGTATTCGTCGTATTATCAAAGTCACGAGTAAAATCAAATAAACGAAATTCCCCTTTTAACGTACCTTGGCTAAACATTTGGTCAATGCTGGTATCCGCAATAGCAGGAACGGCTAAGGCTGATAGTACCAGCACAGATAAATAAGATTTGTTCATCATCATTTTCCTTATTTTATTAAGTTAGCCCAGAGCTGAAATGTCTAGGCTAGGTAAAAGATCATTTTTAATATCTTTAGGTGAAATGTATGACGTATAACCTTTATCCACAACGAGGTAAGAATGAATATGAGAAACAAGTTACGAAATTCGTACAGATGTTACGTAGATCAACAAAAGTGTTTGTTTTTTAATCACTAATATAGGATGTACGCGGATACTTTTTCTGCGTGAATGAGTCGGTTTATGGTAAGATGGGCGCATTAAGCATATTCGGGATAATCAAGTGCATATATTCAAGCCAATTAAGCAGATAAAAGCATCGAGTGAAGTTGGACAACAACTCAAAAATGCTATTTTAGGCGGTGATTATAAAGCGGGTGATAAACTGCCTTCCGAGCGTGAATTGATCGAACTATTTCAAGTTAGCCGTACCGTAATAAGGGAGGCAATTAAAAGCCTCGAAGCGGGAGGTTTGGTAGAGATTCGTCAAGGTGCTACGGGCGGTGCGTTTGTTAAGCACTTAACTTTCGAGCGCTTAAGTGATGCTTGCCACGATTTGTTTATGATGGGGAAACTCTCATTACCTGAACTATGCCAAGCGCGTATGCTGATTGAGCCGCAAGTGGCTAGAATGGCTGCTAAAAATTGCACGCCAGAGCAAGCCTTAATCTTGTTAGAAGCCGATCGCCATGAAAATGATACCAGTGCTTACCCTGATACCGTTACATTGCGTTCACAAGTGCATTATTTATTAGCCGAAATGTCGGGTAATCGGTTTTTAGAGGCCATTGTTAAATCTTTACTGATTTTATTACGTAATCAGACTATGAAATATGAGCCACCAACAGATGAGATCCATCCTCTAGGGTTACACAGTGTGATTGTTGAGGCGGTTGTCGCTAAAGATGAAGATAAAGCAGAAGCTGAAATGCTGGCTCATCTCGAGGATTTTAATGTTCGCCTTCGAGAAATTGAGCGTAAATATAAAAATAAGCAAGCCTAGCTTTACCCTTGTTTCACCACGATTAAAACCACGCTATACGTGAAAAAAAGATGGAATACCTGTCTGAACTGATGGGTATTTTCATTTGATTTTTAAAGCAAAGCGCCACAACTCCATAGCTCAACCATTGCTTCCTCCTTCGTTGGAGCGCCAATCCAGTGACTCATGGCGTTGCACTGGCTTTCGATACAGATGTCATAGTCACCCGCTTCAGGGATTCTCCCTAATCTTAATGTCGGCAAAATGGGTAATGTTGGATGATAATGCCAGCTGCCATTTTTAAGATAGGCATCATCTGGGATTTCCATTCCTGCACCCGTACCTTTCACTCTTGCTTCGACCAACACTAATCCTTGTGGCGTGACGTTATAGTCTTCCTCCCAGCGAATTTTTTCTATGCTGTGGTTCCATGCCAAGGTGAAGTTGTCTGTGGGCACTTGGGCCCACAGCGTGCCAGCTAGGCCAAAACATAGGCCTAGCATTTCTTTTTCCTCTTTGTGTCTTTAATTTTTAATGATCCCAAAGGCTTATCCTTGCTCCATAAGGCGTTTTAGTTTTCTGGCGCGCCAACTGTGTTGCAGGATAAACAAGAGTGCGAGACCAAAGCCAATTTCATCACTCAGTGGGGTAGCAAGAATTAAACTTGCACCGGCTAGGAAGCCGATAAGACGTTCCCACCAATAGAGTTTTTGTAACAGGAAACCCGTAAATATCACGCCCCAAATACCAATCGCTACCGTTGCTTTAAGCACGACAAATCCCGTGGCTAACCAGCTATCGCTTTGTAACATTAAGGCGGGGTCGTATACCGCCATAAAAGGGATCACAAAGCCTGCAATCGCGATACGAATTGCCCATAGGCTAATTTTAAGCCCCGATTCCTTAGCAATGGGAGCCGCTGCAAAGCAAGCTAACGCTACGGGAGGGGTTAGATCTGCCATAATGCCAAAATAGAATACAAACATATGGGACACAATCAGCGGCACGCCTAAATCCAGTAGGGCAGGCGCGGCAATTGAGCTGGTGATAATGTAGTTTGGGATAGTCGGAATACCCATGCCCAAAACAAGGCAAGTGAGCATAGTTAACACAAGTGATAGGAAGAGGTTATCTTGCCCTACGGCCAATATATAGCTGGCAAAAGTAGAAGCTATACCAGTGAGTGACACTATGCCGATAATGACACCTACGAGGGCACAGGCGATACCCACAGGCACCGCATGACGAGCACCCTCTACCAATGCATGCAAGCAGATAACGAGGGTTTCTTTGCCGCCTTTAATAAACCAACATACCGCAACTAATAGGGCGATAACCGCAAATACAACGGCAATGCCGAGTTGGAAAAAACCAGCGCAAAGTACACCTAAGGCTATCCAAAATGCAAAACGCATCGCCTTTGATGGCAACCTTAATACGATTGCTGAACCTAAAATCACGATTGAGGTAAGTGCTAAACCCACCATGCCTGAGAATAGCGGTGTTCTGCCTGAAAATAGCAAGTAAATTAAAATAAGCAACGGGATAAGCAGATACCAACGCGCTTTTATTGCCGCCCAAGGATCGGGACACTGATCTTTAGGTAAGCCTGAAAGATTGGCGCGTTTGGCTTCTAAGTGCACCATCCAGAATACGGAGCAGAAATACAGTAATGCAGGAACCAGTGCGGCTTTAGCAATTTCAATAAAGGGCACGTTAATGGTTTCAGCCATAATAAACGCGACGGCGCCCATGATGGGCGGCATAATTTGGCTGCCCATACTGGAGGTTGCTTCAACGCCACCGGCAAATGCGGGACGATAGCCAAAGCGTTTCATTAGGGGGATCGTAAATTGTCCGGTAGTCACCACATTCGCAACGCCTGAGCCCGTAATAGTGCCCATCATGGCGGATGACACCACAGCAACTTTTGCTGGGCCACCCAGTTTGTGGCCAAATAATCCCATAGCAAAATCGGTAAATAATCGGATCATTCCCGCCTGTTCTAAAAAAGCTCCAAACAGAATAAACAGGAAAATATACGTTGCAGATACATAGGTTGGCGTACCGTATAAACCTTCAGTCCCAAAGGCTAATTGATTGATTATTTGGTCAACTCCATAACCACGGTGCATTAATTCACCTGGAAGATATTGGCCAAATAAACCGTAAGCCAAAAAAATGCAACAAATGATCGGGAGTGCCCAACCCATTACCCGTCTAGCAGCTTCAAATACTAAGACAATCAGAATAATACCTATCACCATATCCGCATCAGTGAGTTCGCCTGAGCGTTGGATCAAATCAGCTTCAAAAACCCATTGATAGGCCGCAGTTGCCATGCCTGCAATGCCGAGTAACCAAGCTAAGGGTTGCCATGGCCGAGATTTCCCCACAGCGGGATAACTTAAAAAAACCACAAGTAGCAAAAAGCCAACATGGGTTGCCCGCAATACTTGGGTGGATACAGGATGAAACGCAGCAGTAATAATCTGAAAAATGGAGAAAATGAGGGCTGTATAAAACAGCGCCTTGGGCCAGTCGCCAGTATTGGCACCCAAACCTTGTTGTGGATCGCTCATATTATGCCTCACAGCATTAGACTACAGAGGGTGGTGCAGCATTGGGGATATTAATGTCGTTAATATCCCCAATGTGTATTAGTAAATAGGTCGCACAAAATATTTAGAGCGCGCCCACTTCTTTGTAATAACGCTCAGCACCAGGATGTAGTGGAATGGGTAGATTTTTCGTTGCATTTTCGAGGTTAATGGTTTTGGCTG
This sequence comes from Shewanella sp. W3-18-1, assembly GCF_000015185.1. Lineage (NCBI taxonomy): Bacteria > Pseudomonadati > Pseudomonadota > Gammaproteobacteria > Alteromonadales > Shewanellaceae > Shewanella > Shewanella sp. W3-18-1. The sequence goes on from NC_008750.1 coordinate 615,351, forward strand.
CGGAATGTGCATTGCCGAGACGTTCAAGATTCGTGAACATAATTTTAGTCATTTGATAGGCTAAATCATCTGAGACGCCATTATGGGTAACCAGTAAATTTTCTATCGCAACGGTAGACACATCCGTCGTTTGACCTTCGTAGGTTGAGGCGGGGATGACACCATGTTGATAGGCAGGATTATTTATGTTGAGTACGACATCCTCAGGAATTTCGACAAAGTTGATAGGCATAGTAGCGGCGAGATCGCGGATTGCCGCCATACCTAAACCTGATGATTGTAGCGTTGCATCTAATTGACGATTTTTGATCAATTCAACGGATTCTGCATAGGGTAAAAATTCTACTTTCCCCATATCTGCGTAACTTAATCCAGCAGCCTTAAAAATGGCTCTGGCATTGAGTTCTGTCCCCGATTTAGGGGCGCCAACGGAGATGCGCTTACCCTTTAAATCGGCTAAGGTTTTAATACCCGATTCTTTATTGGCAACAATTTGGATGTAATTAGGGTAAGCCGCGGCAATGACTCTAATTTTATCTAAAGGTTTATTAAAGCCTGCATCAACATCACCTTGGTAGGCGGCTGACACTGAGTCACCTAATGCAAAAGCTAATTCACCACGACCCGATTGCAGTAGATTAAGATTTTCTACAGAGGCTTTTGTTGCCTGAACAGAGGTTTTAGCACCTTCGATCCCACTACCATAGAGTTGAGACAAGGCCACACCTATAGGATAGTAAACACCACTGGTTCCACCTGTGAGTATGTTGATAAATGCAGGGGCTGCGGCCATAGTGGCAGCACTGAGAGAGAGTGTGATTGCTGCACCGATGGCGACAAAATGTTTGTTGATTTTCATATTGAAATATCCTTGTTTTTTATTGTGTTATATAGGTTCTTTCGAGTAGGGAATAGCATAATCAGCTTAATATAACCGCATAAAACCTAAAAAAGGTCAATTAGGCTATAGTCGATAGCGGAGTTGTTACATGATAAAACGGAGGTTTGATTGCTGATTGGTATAAGGCAATAAAAAGGGCTAACCTAAGTTAACCCTATTTGTGTTATTTGAGGATGACTCCCTTAATAACAGGACACTATTTAGTGTTATCTAAGAAACCTTTTGAAGCATTTTTAGCGTGTTTTGCTGCTCTTTTTTCTTTTGCAGACATTAACGGCTGCTTCTTGGACTCTTTGCGATTTTTTTGCTCTTTACTCATAGCTAACTCCATGTACTTTTGTGGTTGTTCATCAGGCTAATCATGTAAGCCATACGCATTGAACCTATTCCATGATGTCCTGATTAAAGCGAAACGTTAAATCTCGAATTACAACATTTTTAAATCACAATCATTTAAAATCATTGATAATTTATTTGAATTTGTTTGCCTCTTTGAGCTGTACTCGCAAAATAATCTTATCACTGAAATCCGCAGTAGGATCCACTCCATGCTTAGAATAATTAGCGCTAATGGTAGTGTTAACTTGTCTATAAAATATGCGATCGGTGGCACTGTATTGCATAATAACCAAACTAACGGGAGGACTTCCCTAATATGCCACCGAGTATCCCGCGTAAAATTTGTTTTCCTAATTGGTTGCCAACGGTACGCGCCGCCTGTTTAGAAAGGGTCTGTGCTAAACCTTGTCGGCGTTTATTGCCAAAAATAAGCTCGCTAAACCAACCTTGTTCATCGGCCTGATGATGGGGTGTGGCTTCTATTATCGGTGCGCTAGTGGCGGCGGCGTTTTCTGTTCGTCTTTGGTGGAGTAATTCATAGGCCGATTCGCGGTTGACTAACGTATCGTATTTACCGCCAATTGGACTCTGCGCGCGGATTTGTTTTAGTTCTTCAGTCGTTGCTGGCCCCATGCGACAGCGGGGCGGAGCAATTAAGGCGCGCTCTACCATAGTGGGTGCGCCCTTATCGGCAAGCATTGAGACTAAGGCTTCACCCACTGCGAGTTGAGATATCACCTCGCTGACAACCAGTTTAGGGTTGGGGACAAAAGTTTCAGCGGCGGTTTTGACCGCCTTTTGATCCCTTGGCGTATAGGCCCGCAGCGCATGTTGAATACGATTACCTAATTGACCGAGGATTTCATTGGGGACATCATCAGGGAATTGTGAGCAGAAATAAACGCCAACACCTTTTGAGCGAATAAGGCGCATGATCTGCTCAATACGCTTTAATAAACTGGGCGGGCAACCCTCGAAGAGGAGATGTGCCTCATCAATAAAAAACACCAATTTAGGTTTATCAAGATCGCCAACCTCTGGCAGGTTTTCAAATAGCTCGGAGAGTAACCATAATAGAAAACTTGAATATAAACGTGGCGTTAAAATCAGTTTATTCGCAGCGAGTAAATTGATGATGCCGCGCCCTTGTAAATTAGTACGCATTAAATCTTCAAGCTGTAAGGCTGGTTCACCGAAAAAGTCTTTGCCACCATCACGTTCTAACCCTAAAACGGCACGTTGAATCGCCGCGAGGGATTGGGCACTGATCAGACCATATTTAACCGAGATTTCTTTGCGCTCATCAGCGACCAGTGTCAGCATAGCACGCAGATCATCTAAATCGAGCAGCAGTAATCCTTGGTCGTCAGCCAGTTGGAAGACGATATCCAAAATACCGTTTTGGGTGTCATTCAGTTCTAAAATTCGGCTGAGTAAGGTCGGGCCCATTTCACTGACAGTGGTGCGTAAAGGATGCCCTTGAACACCGGCTAAATCCCAAAATACTACAGGGTTGGCCTCATTTTGATAATCCTCAATGCCAATGCTAGCCGCCCTTTGTAACAGTTTTTCACTGGGTGTACCCATGAGCGCTAGGCCAGAAATATCCCCTTTAACATCTGTGATAAACACTGGCACGCCTTGGCGCGAAAACCCTTCGGCGATACTCATTAATGATACTGTCTTTCCCGTACCCGTCGCGCCCGCAATGAGTCCGTGACGATTAGCGTATTTAAGATGTAAGTGAACCTGTTGCTCACCTTTGCCAAGGAGTAGAGTATTCAAGATGATTCCTTATCTTAACTGAAGGGCAGATACTGGCGTTGTTGCACTGCTCTTATCTAACCCACTGTTGTGTCATTATATGTTTGTATGAAAATTCACCATTGAGTGTTGGCCTTAGCGGTATTTATGTCAACATGAGGGATTAAGTTAAAGGTCAGTGAGAGGTCGTGAAAGGGCGAATCGCTTAAGTTACGTGGCAAATTGTGATAAAACCAATCACGTAAAAATGGTTAAAACAGGACAGCAGCGAAATAAGGATTAGCATCGAGATATTTAACGGTGAAATCGGTATTGATGCTATAAGCGGTTTAAGCAAAGAGTTAAGGAATGCGAAGCGTTGGCGTGACACAGAAAGAAGCTTCAATTCGTACCGAACAGACATGCAAGGATAATTGAGTGGCCTTTAACGATACCTTTAGATTGAGCAGCCACGCGGTTATTACCAATGCGCTGGGACAAGTGCTGTTGCTTAAGGCCAATTACGGTAATTTTGCTTGGGGTTTACCCGGCGGCGCACTCGAACCAGGCGAAACGATTCACGAGGCCTTGGTGCGTGAATGCCAAGAGGAATTAGGCTTAAGTGTGCGGGTGAACTATTTGAGCGGTGTGTATTATCACAGCGCTTATCAGTCCCAAGCCTTTATTTTTCGATGCGAATTACTGTTGCCTGAAGTGGCAAAAGATGGGGTAGAAGACGAGCTATTGCCGATCCAATTAAGTCACGAACACTCAGCGTTCGCCTTCCACGATATCGACACCCTTAGCACGGTTCAGCAGCAAAGAATTAAAGATTGCCTCAATTTCAACGGGGTTGTGGTGAGTGCCAAGTTCTAATGCTTTGCCAGTAAACCGCCGGCTGTTAATCGGCTTGGGTTTGCGCGAGTAAAGTTTCTAAGCAGTGTTCCTTGATACCGTAATAGGCTTTAATGTCTGCTATTTGCGCGAGTATTGCGGCGCTGTCTTTCGGGTTATGCTGCGACTTTTTAACGGCCAAAATCATCTTATTTTTATTGGTATGTTCTAGGCTGATAAATTCAAACACCTTAGTCGCATAACCATTGGCTTCCAAAAATAGCGCACGTAATGAATCTGTCACCATTTCAGCCTGTTGGCCCATGTGCACCCCATATTGCAGCATAGGTTTAAACAATTCTGGGCTGTGCATCTGCGGGCGAATTTGTTTATGGCAGCAAGGTGAACACATGATGATGTCGGCATTGGCGCGGATACCATAATGAATCGCATAGTCAGTGGCGATATCGCAGGCGTGCAGCGCGATCATCACATCGGTTTGCTTAGGCGCATGGGTTCTCACATCGCCGCAGACAAATGACAATCCTTGATGATCCAGCGTTGCCGCCGTTTCATTACATAAATCGGCTAAGGCTTGACGTAATTCTACTCCAGTCACCTGCGCATCATTATGAAGGCTATGGCGAAGATAATCATGGATTGCAAAGGTGAGATAACCTTTGCCTGAACCAAAATCGACTACATTGATCGGTTGGTTATTCTTGTGGGGTGAGGCTTCGAGTGCTTGGCTGAAAACCTCAATAAACTTATTGATTTGTTTCCATTTACGCGACATCGCAGGGATCACATTATGCTGGCTGTCAGTTACACCTAGCTTAGTGAGAAAGGGTCGTTCAATATCCACAAAACGCTTTTTCTCACGGTCATGTTCTAACGGCGCCGCGACGGTTTGTTTAACATTATGTGTACTGATTTGGACTTTGCCTTTTTTGCTGATCTCAAGCTGAACCTCTGCCTGCGCCGTGGCTAAGTGGGCGCTCTTAAAATCGCTACCGAGTAGCTGTTTTATGCTAGCTAAGCCATCGTCATAACTCAGATTTTTAGTGATGTGATTCGTCTGATGCTGATACACAAATGACAGCATAGGTTCATTCTGCAAACTGATCGGCCGAATCGTGATGCGCTGCAGGCTTTTATCTGCCCCTCGGTACTTACTCAACAATAGTTTGATCAGACTATTCTTCGCCAAGCTGTCAGCCAAAAGCTGGTAAAAATCATCAAAAGAATTAAGCGCTGAATGGGACATGATTGTTTCCGAAAAAGTAACCAAGAAAAACAGGATGAGTATTCTAACCGCGATCCGCCGCTACCTAAAGTTATTCTCATCGAGAAGGAGGGTTGAGTTTCGATGCATTACTATCTATTTCAGGTAGTCGTGTTAAGCACTGCTACTCCTGTTACAGTCCCAACTCTTGTTTGAATTATTTAATCAAAGTCAAAGTCGTGGGGCTTCACCCCCTGATGTTTTAATTAAAATTCGACCAAGGAGCACTGCTCGTCCTATCCTCCTTCCTATTTATAAACAATCAGCCATGACGCCCCTAATGGAGTTGAAAACCCCTTGGGCAATTAGCGCACTTATGTTATCGCGTCAGACGCTCATCTCTGATTCGACTGACGCTATCTCGGCATCTGATAGGCAGGATGCCTGAATGTCGTGAAGTGCATGGATGCACGAGAACGACCATGCCTCGATCACGCAACGAACGCTAATGCCCTGCGGTCACTTCGAGGGGATATTCCGTCGATTGTTGAGTTGTTTATTGGTCACTTAACGCATTAAAGCGTGGTGGATGTCCTGTTTTACCCTCTGTTTCACTCTTCGTCCCCGCTAACGCAAAATTTAACAATGGGTGTCTAGGCAAACTAAGTTTAAGCCTTTAGCCAATTTACGTAATTCAGTATTATTCGCTGTAATTTTTCCATTTGTCACCGCATCAGAATATAAATCAAAAAGACTACTTATGTCATCATGAGTTAATAGTCTTTTTTCTTTTGCTGAATTAGCTGTATCAATTATTTTATTGACGAGTAATTTAGAGCGAATATTGCTCACTCTCTCTATAAGAAAAAAAGCCTGTGCATTAGTAGGATTATGTTCAACATTCCCCCAAAAGTGATTCATAGCTTCAACAACACCAAAGCATCCCCTCTCAAAACGTACGGAGGAAATATAAATATCTAGAATAATTTTTTTACTAAATACGCTCGTAACCCAAGGGGCTAATGCTAGTTCAATAAATTTACGCCGTTTTGTTTTACTTAAATCTGAAATAAATAGAGTCCGAGTGAGTTGTTGTACAATAGTTGAGCCACCGGATTTTGGCTTTATATTCATCAACCCCAATATACTCCGTGCAAGCGATTTATAACTAATTCCAGAGTGACTGTAAAAGTCTCTATCTTCAATGAAGATAAGGAATTTCTTAATATTCAGCGTAGAAACTTTAAGTCTATCAGTTTCATGAGCTGCTAATTTAGCTCGGTATGCGATGTATTCAATATTTTCAGTTAACGGTAAACCTATATTTTTTGAAATAAATTTATAAAATATAAGCCGAGATGTTTCATGAGTATCAAGTAACGATAATCGATAGATCATCATTGCAGATAAAAACCAGAAAAATCCCATTAGTAAAATAAACGCAGAGTTAAATTCTTCCGGAATAACATTGGGGTTCTGCTTAATAAAATAAGCGCTCAAAAATAATACTACAGAGCTTGAAATAATTGATATCATCCAAAATGGATAAGCTGCATATGTCAGCCATCCAGGAAATAGTTTCAGAGCAAGTGGTTGGTCAGCACCTTCGATTCTCCAGTTAGGCAGGAGAAGTTGGATATTTCCGTAGCTTAACCCTAACATTCGCCTCAAAATAATGACTTTCCTCCCAGAAAAAACTATTGCTCGCTGCCGATCTGAAAAATACTTTAGACTAATAAAAGAAAAGCCAATAATTATGGATAATAAAATTAATGAAATAATGTACGGAGGAATGATACCACTAAAAACGGTTATTAATTGGTTTGATGAACCTACTAATAATGAGCCTAAAGCTGCGGACGAAACAAGCGTCACATTTGATGCATTTAGGAAAACCCTTTCTTCTGACTCAAGGTTCTTAGCTGCAACTTTATACTCCTCCAGTGCGATATCTCGCTCATCAAAATGGTAAGTTGGAAAGTGTTGACGCCATCCTTCTTTATAGTCTTCTTCGATCAATGTGTGATTTCCGTTTTATTGCTTAACGTCTTTGTATTTATGTACTGCGTTGTTTGCAGGGCATAAACCGCTTGTAGGACTTGGCCGCTGTTAGAACCATGTAAATTGGTATAAATGATGCTATAGGAATTTGCTTTTTTGCGGTAGTGGTTTTTTATGCCTTTTGATGGGTAATTATTTGATATCGTTTTAGCTTTATCATCCTTTGCTGGCTAGCAGAGATACGCAAAGGTTAATAGGATTAAGCACTGTCATGTAAGTGACCGTTGACGGCATGGATGCCGTCGTCGAGCCTATAGGGACATATTCACGGCGTGTCACTGGAATGACAGTGCTTAATCGCTGAAACAGAATGATGAACACCCTCTCTATGAGTCATTAATACGGCCTTGCATTTGTTCAATTCCTACCCTAAAAACAAAGATCTGTTACCGAAAAGCTGGATTCCTGCCCACAAGCATTGCGGGAATGACAGTGCTTAATCAATGTCGTCATTACAACACAAGTGCAAAGCAAGATGCGGCAACTTGTTATTCGTCCTATGGTTCTCGTCTAGTGGCTCTTGTATTGTGGATCAAGCGCGCAGGCGGGTTTTCTTCTGTTATAATGCCCCCTCGATTTTTTGGAGGCGAGAATGGACGTATCTTCTTTACTAGACGGCCTGAATGATAAGCAGCGCGAGGCTGTCGCGGCACCGCAATCTAGCATGTTAGTGTTGGCGGGCGCGGGCAGTGGTAAAACTCGGGTGTTGACCCACCGTATTGCGTGGCTGATGCAGGTTGAACAGCAGAGTCCGTACTCGATTCTGGCGGTGACGTTTACCAATAAAGCTGCGGCTGAGATGCGCGAACGAGTTGAAAAAGTCGCTGGTACCAATATGGGCCGCATGTGGATTGGCACTTTCCATGGCTTGGCACATCGCTTGTTGCGCACTCACTTCCAAGATGCGGGTTTACCGCAAAGCTTCCAAATCCTCGATTCTGACGATCAAGTGCGCTTGATCAAACGTATTCTTAAAAGCCTGAATTTGGATGAGAAACAATATCCTCCACGCCAAGCTCAGGGTTATATCAATGGTAAAAAAGACCAAGGATTACGCCCTAAACATATCGATGCCATCGGTTTTCCCATTGAGCAAAATCTGTTAAAAATCTATCAGGTTTATCAAGAGTCTTGCGACCGCGCAGGTTTAGTCGATTTTGCCGAAATCCTTTTACGTGCCCATGAGTTATGGCTTAATAAGCCGCATTTGTTGGCCCATTATCAAGAACGCTTTAAGCATATTTTGGTGGACGAGTTCCAAGATACCAACGCGATCCAATATGCGTGGATCCGCGTGCTTGCCGGTCAAACTGCCAATGTGATGATAGTCGGTGATGACGACCAATCGATTTACGGCTGGCGCGGCGCTCAGGTTGAAAACCTGCATCGCTTCCTTCAGGATTTTCCTACCGCAACCACCATTCGCCTCGAGCAAAACTATCGCTCTAAGGGGAATATTCTTAAAGCGTCCAACGCGTTAATCGCCAATAACCCCGAGCGTATGGGCAAAGAGTTATGGACGGATGAAGCCGATGGCGATCCAATTTCGCTCTATTGCGCCTTTAATGAAATGGATGAGGCGCGCTTTATTGTCGGTCGGATAAATGATTGGCATGAAAAGGGCGGTAACCTCAGTGATTGCGCAATTTTATATCGCTCGAATGCTCAGTCGCGGGTATTGGAAGAAGCCTTATTACACAAAGGCTTAGCCTATCGTATTTACGGTGGCTTACGCTTTTTCGAGCGTCAAGAAATTAAAGATGCCATGGGCTATATGCGCCTCATCAGTAATAAAAATGATGATGCCGCCTTCGAGCGGGTGGTGAATACGCCGCCCCGTGGTATAGGCGATCGCACCTTAGATATTTTACGCACTACGGCGCGCCAACAAGAGCTTACGTTATGGCAAGCGTGTTTAAGGCTGCTGGATGAAAAAGTACTTGCCGGCCGTGCAGCCAGTGCGGTGCGTGGCTTTATGGATTTAATCGTTACTCTACAGGAAGATACGCAGGATATGGCCTTGTATCGCATGGCCGACACTGTGATCCAAGCGTCGGGCCTTAAGGCCATGTATGAAGCCGAAAAGGGCGAGAAAGCCCACGCTAGAATCGAAAACTTAGAAGAACTCGTCACGGCGGCACGTACCTTTGAAATGCCTGAAGAGCTTGAGGATATGGGCGAGCTTAACGCCTTTTTATCCCATGCTGCGCTTGAGGCGGGTGAAGGGCAGGCCGATGCCTTTACCGATGCGGTGCAACTGATGACGCTGCATTCGGCCAAAGGGCTTGAGTTTACCATGGTGTTTATGGCGGGAGTCGAGGAAGGGATTTTCCCGAGTAAAATGGCGCTCGAAGAGGGCGACAGACTCGATGAAGAACGCCGTCTCTGCTACGTGGGCATGACCCGCGCGATGGAAAAACTCTACATTACCTATGCGGAATCGCGCCGTATCTATGGCCGGGAAGATTACGCGCGGCCGTCGCGTTTTATCAAAGAGATCCCGCCGCAATATGTGGATGAAATTCGCCTTAAGGCGCAGGTTTCCACTCCCATGGCAAATAATCGTTTTAGCACTCAAAAGTCGGCAGCGGCAAATGATACGGGCTTTAATGTTGGACAGAGAGTCAATCATCCTAAATTTGGTGAAGGCAAGGTCACCAACTTTGAAGGCAGCGGCGCACAGGCCAGAGTTCAGGTTAGTTTTACCGACTTTGGCAGTAAATGGTTAGTGGTGGCTTACGCTCGTTTAGAAGCGCTTTAAGCTTGAAATGATGGGTGAGTGTCATTCTTTTGTGACAATGTTTTTGGGTGGGAATTCGCGTTCAGGGTTAGCTTAGGTATATGATGCTAACCCATAGGGATGAAGGCGAAAATGGTAGATTATTAGGCGTGGGAGTACCTCGTTAATGAATTTAAAGCAGAAGTGGGACGTGTATTCCCGTCTGACTCGACTCGACCGTCCTATCGGTACGTTATTATTGATGTGGCCATGCTTGATGGCGCTGATGTTAGCGGCGGGTGGTATGCCCGATCTTAAGGTATTGATCATATTCATTATTGGCGTGGTGATCATGCGTGCCTGTGGCTGCATTATTAACGACTATGCCGATCGCGATCTTGACTCTTTTGTGGAGCGCACTAAATCTCGGCCGCTGGCCAGTGGCGAAATCAGTACTAAAGAAGCCTTGATACTGTTTGTCGTCTTAGGTTTATCTGCATTTGGTTTAGTCTTATTACTCAATGGATTAGTGGTTAAATTATCCGTTGTTGGCATTATCCTCACTATCATTTATCCCTTCACCAAACGCATTACTAATATGCCGCAGATGTTTTTAGGCGTGGTGTGGAGTTGGTCTATCCCTATGGCGTATGCCGCGCAGACGGGTGAAGTACCGATGGAGGCTTGGTGGTTATTTGCGGCGAATTGGTTTTGGACAGTTGCCTACGACACTATGTATGCCATGGTTGATAGGGACGATGATCTTAAGGTGGGTATAAAATCCACTGCCATTTTGTTCGGTAAATATGACCGCCAAATCATAGGCTTATTTCAGATTGCTGCACTAGTCTGTTTTATTGCTGCGGGTTGGAGTGCTGAGCGCGGTTTACTCTATGGCCTTGGTTTACTGACTTTTGTTGGCTTTAGTACTTACCAACAAATGCTGATTTTTGGTCGTGAACGCGCCCCTTGTTTTAAGGCTTTTCTTAACAATAACTGGGCGGGACTCGCATTATTTGTTGGCTTGGGGGCTGATTATCTAATCTAAACGTTTGTCGTTCACGATTTTTGTTTACGGCTAAGGCTAAGTTGTTCAGTTTTATCAGGAGCACTATCAAAGGAGGTGATGTATGCCGTGCCAGTTAACCCGACTATTTGGAATTGAGTTACCCATTATCCAAGCGCCGATGGCGGGTGTCCAAGGCAGTGCCTTAACGATTGCGGTATCACAGGCGGGCGCGTTGGGATCTTTGCCCTGTGCAATGTTATCCCTTGAGACATTAGATGCAGAACTTAGCCTGATCCGTAGCCACACAACTAAACCCATTAACGTAAACTTCTTTTGTCACCACGAACCTGAACCGCAAGCGGCGAAACAAGCCGCATGGCTTAAACAACTCACCCCTTATTTTACTGAATTGGGTATCCATCCTGATACCCAAGCTGCGGGAGCACAACGTGCGCCATACACGAGTGCTCAGGCAGAAGTGTTAGCTAAATTTAAGCCCGAAGTTGTGAGTTTTCATTTTGGTTTACCGAATGAAGACTTGTTGCTGGAGATTAAATCTTGGGGTTCCAAGGTTATTTCCACCGCAACCACTTTAGAAGAAGCCTTATGGTTAGAAGCGCGTGGGGTAGATGCCATTATTGCTCAGGGTTTAGAGGCTGGGGGGCACAGGGGGCATTTCCTATCGGACGATCTCACCGAGCAGCTTGGTACTTTTGCTTTATTGCCACAGATTATTGCCGCCGTTGATGTACCTGTTATCGCCGCGGGCGGGATAGTCGATGCTAAAACGGTGCGCGCTGCGATGGCAATGGGCGCGTCGGCGGTGCAAGTGGGTACGGCCTATTTACTCTGTCCTGAATGCACTACCACTAAAATTCACCGCGCAGTACTGCAAAGTGAGACTGCGCAACATACGGCGCTCACTAATTTATTTTCTGGCCGCCCTGCCCGCGGTATTGTAAACCGTTTTATGGCCGAACTTGGGCCTATCAATAGTGCGGTACCGGATTTTCCGCTTGCTTCGAATGCTATCGCTGGATTGCGAAGCGCCGCTGAACAACAGGGATTTGGCGATTTTAGTCCGCTCTGGTGCGGCCAAAATGCAACTGGCTGTCAGGCGATTCCCGCCGCAGAGCTTACAAAACAATTGGCGTTGGGGATTTGGTTGAGTGCAGAAGTGTCATAAAATCTGCTTTCTAGAAATAGAATATCAAACCTATGAGTTAATGCTTTGAAGTAAAGGATACAGTTTAGTTATGACACCGATTTTCAGTAATGCCGCAATTGGTCGAACTCTGTTGATTTTGCTCTTATGTGCCGGTGTATTCTTTTTTATCGACTTTTTAGTCCCCGCCTTAGCTGCCTTGATTGTGTGTTTTTCGAGTTGGCCGCTTTATCAAAAACTGTTGGCAAAATGCCGTGGTCGTTCAGCGTTGGCGGCGACGATTGCTTTGGTGCTGATTGTATTAGGGTTGGTTATCCCGCTTGCGTTCGTTTTTTCCTATGCTTTACATGAAATTAGGGGCTGGGTTGAGTGGCTCGTCCACACGAATCAGCATGGTGCTGCTGTGCCTGTCTGGATCAAAGAATTACCTTTGATAGGAGAGTGGCTCACCCTGCAATGGCACGAGTTTATCGGTGAACCCCACGAGTTGGGTAAAATAATCAGCGCCATCAGTGGTCAAAATTTAAGTGGTATTTCCCGTTGGGTACTGCAATTGGGCTGGAACACCTTAGGGCTGTTACTGACCTTACTTTTTATGCTGATCACTTTGTTTTTCTTATATAAAGATGGCGAACATGTTGCGAAACAGCTCGATATTGTGGGTGAACGTGTTTTGCCTGCCCGTTGGCACAGTTTTTCCCGCGTGGTGCCTGCAACGGTTAGTTCTACCGTGATAGGTATGACGCTTATTGCCATTGGTGAGGGCATAGTGCTCGGTATTGCCTATTGGATTGCGGGTGTACCTTCGGCTGTGGCTTTTGGGGTGTTAACCGCATTTATGGCGCTGATCCCCGGCGGTGCGCCCACTATGTTTACCTTGATTTCACTCTATCTTGTCGGCACTGGTGATATGACCGCCGGAGTCGGTTTATTCCTTTGGGGCAGTATAGAGCTGTTTATTGTCGATAAAACCCTAAGGCCAAATCTTGTTGGTGGGCCGATTAAATTACCTTTCTTACCGACTTTTTTCGGTCTGATCGGTGGGGTGAAAACCATGGGGTTTGTTGGTTTATTTGTCGGTCCAGTACTGATGGCCTTGCTGGTAGCCATTTGGCGGGAATGGCTAAGGGAAGAACCTGAAACGATACCAATGGACAAACAGGCAGAAAGCTAAGGCTCAATTTGCTGCTAAGGTATTTTTCCGCTCATCGGTGTAATTCCACCAAGGCTTAGGATCATCACCCGCCATAAAACGGGTGATGGAGATAAACACATCGAGCATACAAGGATCCTGTTTTACCCCTGTTAATGTGTTGAGTGTGCGGTACATTTCGTAGGGATTTCTCCCAAGCAATTGCACTGGCGTCTCTATGCCGAGTAGACGCAGATCCGTAGCGCAGGCTTTACCAATATTGGGTAAATCCGTTAATTGCTTAACCTCGGCACGCACCACTTTCGCTGGATTCATACGAATTTCCCCGTGATAAATATCATTGAAAAGCCTGCGCTGCCGTAGAGTCGACTCGACAGCGTTTAGGCTTTAACCAGTGTTGTTAAATCCGCTGGGCGATAGTAAACCGATTTTAACACTTTGCCTTGGCGAACGACTTTACCTGCCATTTCCACATCTTTAGCGCATTTGGCGATGATAAAATCACCTTGCTGACTACCGACAATTTCAACACCTTGTTTGGCATAAAAGGCAATAGTCTCAGCCAGTTCTTGCTCGTTACGGCACACTTTACTCATATTGCTCGAATGCACTTCATCCCAGCAGGCGATAAAGTCGATTTCACGGTTATGAGCCACGCAAAGCAACAAGTCAATCAGGTAACTGATTTCGAGTCTGTCCGTCATTGCTTGCGCGCCCAAATGCACTAAACGTCCCATTAACACATATACAGAATCGACTATGGCATCGGCCTGTTCGGTACGGCTATCGGCTTCGGCAAGCTCAGTTAACTCCTCAATAATCAGTGAAGTATGTAGGGTGTCTGCCTTGTCATCTAAGGAATGAACATCATTAACGGGTAAATCGAAGGTGCGACGAAAATCACTGATATCACGATATAAGTGGTCATAAATAGGTTGAGTTAAGCGGGTGAGTTTCATCTGATGTGCCTTGATATAAAAAAGTTTGGCGACAATTTTAAAGAAACGCACCGCAGAATACAAAGATGGGGCGAATATAAAAATACCCGCAGCCAAATGGGTAGCAGCGGGTTTCGGCAAATATTGGCGGATGACCGAATGGAGAAATATATTGTGAGCCTGTGTTACTTGGTGATTATTGGCCGTATTTTGCAATCAGTTGATCAAGATAAGGGCCAACATCTTTATCACTCCAATCTAAATAACCCCGTACAAAACCCACAAGATTACCTTTAGCATCAAAAATATAACTCGCTGGGACGACATTCGCAGGGATGATTTGCTCAACATTTTGCTTTGGGTCAAGCCAAGTGGCATAGCCGCTAAAGCCATATTGGTTAAGAAAAGGGCGTACATCTTTAGGTTCTTCATCGATAGAGATAGGGATGATGGCGATATTTTTCCCTTGATATTGTTGCTTCAGTTTTTGGAGTTCTGGAATTTCCCGTAAACAGGGGGCACACCAAGTTGCCCAAAGATTGACCAAAACCAATTTTCCTTGGTGTTGTTTTAGGGTTTGAGTTTGCCCTGATTCATCAATAAAGGGGACTTCTGGTACGCCGCGTGCGTGCTGCATCTCTATAAAGCCCGTCATAACTTGAGGTTTAGGAAGAGGCTCACCCGTGCTGTAGAGTTTATTGTCTAATGAGTGTGCTGGGCTGCTATTAGAAAATAGGCCAAAACACGCCAGTAGAACAAAGGGGAAATAGCGTAATTTCATCTGGTTATCCTTTATTTCAAATAGACGATTGTGTTTTTTTTCGGGTTATCAAAGCAAAACAAAGCCCAACACCAAGCACTAATAACAGCAGTGGCCCAAGCCAAAGTGCGGACGTGGATGCCTTAAATTCAGGTTGATAACGGATTTTTTCACCATAGCGCTGCACCATAAAATCGATAATCTCATCTTGGCTTTGCCCCTGTTCCAGCATCGAGAATATTTGTGCTTTGAGTTCATGGGCGATAGGTGCTTGTGATTCAAATAGGGTTTGATTCGTCGCCATAGGGCAACGCAGCACTTTACTGATATCCATTGCCTGTTGCTGGTGGGAAAGGCCAGATATGGACTGTTCCTGCGCCATGGATAAGGATGTGGTTCCTATCCCAAATAGGGTGATAGGGAGCAGTAAGACTAAAAAGCGTAATATTGGATTCATTAGGCAAGCGTCTCCTGTGGTTTGTGATGGGATAGGTTAACTAAGGTTGTTAAATCAGCTTGGTAGCTAAAGCGGCGAGTAGGCCAAGCGGCAATTGCCCCGCCCAGCATCATTAATAGGGCGCCAAGCCAGATCCAACTCGCGAGGGGTTTATAGCTGATACGGATAAGGTATTCGTTATCACTTAATTGCAGCCCCATAGACACATAAATATCCCGCCATAAACCGTGGTCGATACCCGCGTGGGACATTTCCATCCCGTTGCTTTTAAAGGTTTGTCGTTGTGGTGTGATATAGCCTAAAACCCGTTCATCATTCGCTGCATCACGGATACTGATATTGGCTTGAATGGCGGTAAAGCTGTTGGTTTCAACATTCTCTGTGCTTTCATAAACTAAGACATAACTCGCCAAAGGCTTACCTTGACCAGGCCCCATTCGTAGCAGGGCTTCCTGTTCAAAAAAGGAGACGGATGTTGCTCCTATAATAGTGATAGCCACCCCCAAGTGGGCGAATAGCATGGCGACAACCCCTTGTTTTGATGACTTAACGGGAGGATTTAAGCCGTGCTCACTGCGGTTTTGGGTTAATTGACGGGCATATACTCGTCTACCCAATCCCGAGGCTACCAATATCGTGAGCAATAAACACACCAGCAACCAAAGTGCCGCGGCAGTGCCAAGGAGTAAAAATAAGCTACTGCCCGAGGCGGCTTGTAAACTTACCCAGCCTGCGACGGCTAATATCATTAGGCTAGGAATGAGCAGGGAAGTAATACGAGTCTTTGAGGCATTTTGCCATTGCACTTTTTGCCATTGCACTTTTTGCCATTGCACTTTTTGCCATTGCACTAAGGGCGCAATGCCCATTAACAGGACAAGCAAGAAAGTGAGGGGGACAAATATAGCGTTGAAATATGGGGCGCCCACTGAAAGTGTGCCTAAATCCAGTAGCTCATAGATCAAAGGGTAAAATGTGCCGAGTAACACGGAAAACGCGGCAACGACTAAGATAACGATCCCGAGCAGTAACAGTGTTTCCTTGCTAAAAAGCGCGAAAGTCACATCCTGTTTTAAATGATGCGCTTTGAGCGCAAAAATCAGTAACCCTGCACCAACAAAAATCACTAATAAGCAGAGGATTGACATGCCACGGGTAGGATCGGCGGCAAAGGCATGTACCGATTGCACTATGCCGGAGCGCACCAAAAAGCTGCCGAGTAAACTGAGTGAAAATGCCAATAAGCACAGCAGTAAAGTCGTCAGTTTAAAGCCATGAGTACGTTGAGTGAGAATGAGGGAATGCACTAATGCTGTTGCCACAAGCCAAGGAATAAAGGAGGCATTTTCGACAGGATCCCAAAACCACCAACCACCCCAACCCAGTTCGTTATAGGCCCACCAAGATCCAAAGGCATTGCCGCCTGTGAGAAACACCCACGCTAATAATACCCAAGGTCGTAAATAGTTAATTTGGCGAGTATTAAAGCCACCACCGAGCAGTGATGCTAACGCTGCGGCAAAGCAAACCGTAAGGCCTACATAGCCAAGAAAGAGCATGGGGGGGTGTAATATGAGGCCTATGTCTTGCAAAATGGGGTTAAGATCTCGCCCTTCAATTGGAATGTTAGGTAATAAACGGGCAAAGGGATTAGAGGTAAAGAGTAAAAATAGGTTAAAACCAAGGATCACTAACGCCAGAATAGCCAACAGTCTCGCAAAATACAGGGTGTCTTGGTAGCTATCGGTGGCCTTATCCTGAGTGCAATCCGCTATCTTCACGTGATAACTGATGATTGCGCCCCAAAGAGCAATCGTAAATATCCAGAAGAGCATTGACCCTTCATGGCTGCCCCAAACGGCGGCCACTTTATAGCCCAATGCCAATTGGCTATTCGAGTGGTTTGCAACATAAGCAACAGAAAAGTCATCAGTGACAAAGCAATAAATTAAGCAAAGAAGTGAAAAAAATACCGAGATAAATATGGTTCTAAAGAGTACCGGACTTAACCCAACCAGATAGGCATTATGCTGTTTAATCCCTATTAGTGGTAGTATTGCAGAAAATAATGCCAATACGCTACTGATGATCAATAATATATGCCCAATCTCTGGAACCATAGTTGTCATTTATTATTCCTTAGAATAATGATAACGCGGTAAAATAAAAGAGTGTTGATAGTTACTTTGTTCATGTGATTTTAAGCTTTTAACTTTATTGCTTTAATAAGTTTTATTTAATATTTAAATTTCATATCAGTCTTGGTTGAACACATTGTTCAAATATCATTTGACGACTGATTTGCATCACGGTTCATTTTGAGATTAGTCGAATTTTGCATTTGATAATGTGATCTTATTCGTTATTAATTCACTCCATCCCATCCTTAATTATTT
Source organism: Shewanella sp. W3-18-1 (assembly GCF_000015185.1). Lineage (NCBI taxonomy): Bacteria > Pseudomonadati > Pseudomonadota > Gammaproteobacteria > Alteromonadales > Shewanellaceae > Shewanella > Shewanella sp. W3-18-1. The sequence continues at coordinate 633,051 of NC_008750.1, forward strand.
TTGAAAAATAAAATCTATTTTTAGTTTTTTTTATAACTAAAACAGGCTTTTTTACTTCTAAAAAACAAGTGTTTGATTAGATTTATGTGTTTGTATTTTATATGCTTTTGTCGCTTTTATTCCTCTTTATTTATCAGCGGGTATTTAATGTGCTCTAGCTCTGATTTTTCATGGTTTTTTGTCTCCATTATGCCATCACTGGTCAATTGTTTATGTCGTTCAGTGAGCAGTTAGGTTCAGTGGAAAATATAAAACTAATGATAATTAGGAGTGAATGATGAAACGATGGAAATCCAAGGTGGCACTCAGTGTGCTATTTGGTTTAGGTTCTGCCATAAGTACCATCTCAATCGCTGCCGATGCTAAATCGGATAATAAGGTGGTTCCTGGAGTGGGTAATAAACAGCAATCCCACTATACTCAAGATATTTTGGCTAATCCCAATTTAGCTGAAAATTTAATGGAACAATCTCGTGGTGTTAAAACACTACAGGATTATATTGTTCAAGAAAAAGAGTTGTTTGATTTTTTATTTGAAAATCACCCCGTTTTTAAATATGACGCAGAAGGGCGATTAAAGGGCACTTATAAAGTCAGTGATCGTGGTGAAGAATATTTACACGGTGGTGACAGTGTTGCTTACAGCAAACACAGTAAAGAAGTGAATTCAACGGATGGCACTGCGGTGCGTTACAGTTCCTATAACGATGGTCAACGTCCCAAGGCCCTACAATACCGTTTAGGCGCAAAATCGATTTTAGATTTTCCCAACAAGTTTGTTGGCCCTGAAAAATGTGGTGAGTGTCATGGTCCACAGTATGAGAAATGGAGACGTTCACGCCATTCAAAAACGATTCGTTTCCCTGGGGAGCATCCAGAGGTTGAAAACAATCTAGATAAAACCATGTATGGCACTAAGGATACCTCTATCCTGCCAGACGGTATTACTCCAGATGTGATTTATGCCACTGTAGGTACGCCAAGAACAAAATATGGCTTTATCGACGGTTACTTAGTACGCGGAACGTACCATGTGAAGGACGGTTTGCTTAAAGATGGCACTGGTACTATGGTCGCTGGTGGTAACCAATTCTCCCGTGGTTGGGCTGAATGGTTAACACCTGAAATGGCAAAGAAAATCCAGAAAGTTATTCCTGACTTTCCAACTAAAATGGAAGATTTTGGCGGAAGTGGTTCACACCAATGGGGTATGAGCTCCTATGGCGCTAAATATGAGAAGGAATTCTTATTCCAGCCAGCCAGTTCCTATTGTGAAATGTGCCACTCCTTTAAGTTTGACTTTAAAACGAAGGATGAGTTTTTTGCAGCTTTAGGTAATCCTAAAGAATTACAAAAACATACTATTTCTAAAGGTATTACCTGTGAAGAGTGTCATGGTGCAGGTGGTCATTTAGATGGTGGTATCGGTGGTGGTATGCCGTCTAACTGTGAGCGTTGTCACCAGCGTTTCAACTTTGTTGAAGAGTTAGCCGAAACGCCGCAGGGTAAAGATAAACTGGAATATGCCTTTAACGTGAAGATGAAATCTTCTTGCCCATCCTGTGGTACAGAAGGTTCGCAAATGTTTGCCTCATCTCACTACGATAAAGGCATGCGTTGTTCTACCTGTCACGACCCACACGAAGTGACGGATGGAGATTGGAAATCCGGTATTACCAAACCCAAAATCATCAAAGAATGTACCGATTGCCATACGGCACAGGCCGAAATTGCGAGTAATACCAAGACTCACAGCAAACAAACCTGCCAAAGCTGCCATATGCCAAACATGGGTAGTTGTGAAAACTTCACGGCGATCCAGTTCCCTGATGTCGCAGGCTTTGACAACGTCCGTAAATCACATATGTGGAAAATTGATGTTGATCCGCTACGTAAAACCCTTAATCCACCTGAAGGTAAGTCTCGCGACTCATCCACAAAAGGCTGGACTGTAGCGAAGGACGAAAATGGCCATAACTACCTCGATCTCATGTGGACTTGTGCTCGCACATCCGCTTCTGATCACGATGTGGTGGATAACAAAGGTTGCCATAGCCAATTCCAATCTAAGTTAGGTGAGGGTCTGCACTTTAAAGATCAACAGGAAATCTACGGCAGAGTTCAGAAGTGGCAAAAACCTGTGAAAGAAGCCTATGCCAAAGTAGAAAAAGCCCTTATTAGCATCGATAAGTCGCCCAATATGGCCAAGTTATCGGTAGAAGATAAGACGCAAGTGCTGTTGTTAACCGATAAAGCTCAAGATGTCCTCAAGCTGATTAAAGCCGATGGTTCATGGGGTGTTCATGGTGCGCGTTACTCACAAAAACGCTTAGATGCCGCCTTGACCTATGTGACCCAAGCCCAAGCCATTATTGATGGTAAGGCGCTGAGTGCGAAGAAAATATAATTTAACTTGAGTCCTAGTTATCCCCGACACCTTAGGGTGTCGGGGAATATGAGAGCCTAATTATGCATAACGTGATTCGTCAAAGTGTAAGCCGAACATTGATGGTGTTGGCCTTAGGCGTGATAGCCCTGCCAGTGATAGCTGGTGGAGGTTCTGAAATGTCTGAAGTGCCCTATAACGAAATCCAATTAAATCCTATTTCGATGATGGAAGCGGAGACCTTGGTTGGCAAGCAAGGTGTTTATTTTTTCGACGTAAATACGCTGGAGATATGGGCAGAAGGTTTTATCCCCGGAGCGGTTTTTTTCAATGTTCAGAATTGGAGAGAGTTACTTCCAAAGAATAAAGATGCGGTCATGGTGTTTTACTGCGCTAACCGCCTTTGCACCACCAGCAATATGGCGGCGAGAGAAACCATGAAGCTAGGTTACACCGGTGTGCGTCATATGGCCGATGGTATTTATGGCTGGCGTATGTCTGGGCGAGTAACAGAAAAACCTTAGTAACACACAAGGCCGATGTTTTATCGGTTTGGTTTGCAGGGCCAAAAGGCGAAACCCACAGGGTTAACATTGTAGAGAACATAATATGAAAACACGTATACCAGCTTCTTTTATCCCCAAAAGCATTACAGTGGCGACCTGCGCCGCATTATTTGTTTCGGTAGCCAGTTTTGCAGGCACAGGTCTGAAAACCGATGCAGATAAAACCTCCTACAGCATTGGTGCTTCTATTGGTAATTACATTTCAGGCCAAGTCTACAACCAAGTTGAATTGGGCTCAGAGGTCAATGTCGACTTAGTTGTGCAAGGTTTTGTGGATGCGCTTAAAGATAAACAGCAATTAACCGACGAAGAAGTGCTGACCTACCTGAACCAAAGAGCAGAACAACTCAATGCAGCAAGAGCCGTCGTTGCTGAAAAACAAATGGCAGAAACCAAAAAGGCAAGTGCGGCATATCTTGCTGAAAATCAAAAAAAGTCTGGCGTTAAAGTTACCGCCTCTGGTCTTCAATACGAAGTCTTAACCCAAGGTAAAGGTCATAAACCCAATCCAGAAGATGTGGTCACAGTGGAATATGTTGGCACTCTTATCAATGGGACTGAGTTTGAAAATACGGTTGGACGTAAAGAGCCTACTCGCTTTGCATTAATGTCAGTGATCCCCGGCTGGGAAGAGGGATTAAAGTTGATGCCTGTGGGGTCTAAATACCGTTTTGTGGTACCCGCAAGCCTTGCCTATGGCGCTGAAGCTGTAGGCATTATCCCACCTGAGTCAGCACTTATCTTTGAAATTGAACTGAAAAATATTGAGAAACCCAGCGAAATGAAAGAGATGAAAAATAAAAAGATGATGCCTGCACACGGTTAATCAGGCTCCTAAAACGAGTTGTTTGGAGAGTGAAATGGAGACTGGAATGGTGAGCTTAGGACTAGGCATTGGCATCAGTTTACTGGTGTTTGTTGCTTACATTTACTGGCAGCACATGCGTCTAAACCTAGTAATGGGAATAGCACAGTTGCCAAACATGTCGAGCAAAGTGCCCTTTGCGATGGGAATCGTCCTAGTGCTGCTTACCCTTGCTATCTACAGTCAAACAGGCCGTTTTAGGGATTGGGATCAAGGTCGGCTTGATGAAAATATTGACTATTTAGTGGCGGCCGAAATCACCAAAGCCAGTCGTTGGGCTCAGAGTGAGCCACAAAATACCTTGGCACTTATGGCATTAGCTCAGGCATACAGTGCGGGTGGTTTGTACTCAGATGCGGTGCGGACCTTGGATAAATTACTCGAAATAGGGGGAGAAGATGCCGAAGTGTTAGGGGCAAAAGCTAACGCGCTTTATTACCGCGAGCTTCGGCAAATGACACCTGAAACCCAAGAGGTGATTGCCAAAGCATTAGCACTCTCTCCCTTTGAGCCTCAAACCCATATGTTACTCGCGGCAGATGCTTACTTACATGCTCGTAACCAAGAGGCCATTGACCATTGGCAGCTTTTGCTCAAACACAATGGGGACAGTATCAACCGTGAAGCAATCAATAATGCGATTGCAAAAGCACAAAGCAAAATGAATGAAAGATGAAACCCGTTTCTATCAACCCTCGCCGTAACGATCTGTCCCTGCAAGGCATCTGGCGAGGTGTTGATATTTTAATAAAAGGATAAATAGGATGAAGAAATACTATGCATTGTTGCTGTTAGTGCCTTTGCTATTTGGCTGTAATAAAAGCGAGGCCACAGACCATGTTCATAAAGCCGAGATGATCCACGAGCATGACCGTTGTCATTTATGTGGCATGGTGATCACTAAATATCCCGGGCCTAAAGGGCAAGTGCACCTCAAGGCTGAGAAGACAGTACCTAAGTTTTGTTCGGTTCGCGATATGTTCAACTTTGCATTGCAGAGTGAGAACAAACGTCAAATTGACTACATGATGGTGCATGACGCGGGCAAGACCGATTGGGATCAGCCTGATGATGGCGCCTTTATCGATGCTAAAAATGCCTTCTATGTTTACGGTACGACTAAGAAAGCCGTGATGGGACCTGCCGTTGCACCTTTTAGCACTCGCGCTGCTGCCGAAGCCTTTGCCAAGGAATATGGTGGTCGCGTACTGAGTTTTGATGACATCACCTTAGAACTGCTCGCGGGTGATAAATAAGGCTGTGATGATGAAGCTGCGTCTATTGCTGATTGGGCTGCTGTGTTTTGCCTCTTTTGCTAGTTGGGCAGCACTCCTTCGGGTAACAGATACAGATTCACTCACCCTTGCCCTTAACAAAGCTCAAGCTGGTGACACCTTAGTGTTAGCCACTGGGGTGTATGAAGGCTCCTTTAAGGTGACGCAATCCATTTCGCTAAAGGGAGAAAGGGGCGCGACATTAGATGCACTGCGCCAAGGGAGTGCGCTGATTATTGAGGCGCCTCAGGTGAGTATTGAGGGGCTAAATATCCGCCATTGGGGACGGGATCTGTATTACCGTGATGCCGCTATTTTACTAAAACAAGGGGCGGATAATGTGCTGATTAAGGGGAATCGCTTGGTGGGTGATGGTTTTGGCATTTATGGCGAACAGCTAAACTCGCCCACCATCACGGACAATAGCATTAGTGGCAACGGTGCTATTTATGTGCTTGATCGGGGAGATGGTATTTATCTTAAGCATGTTAATTCGCCACAAATTGACCGAAATCAGCTGATTTTTGTCCGTGATGGTGTGTATTTAGAGTCTGTTACCCAAAGCCGCATTTATGAAAATCAATTCGCTAAGCTGCAATATGGCATTCACTACATGTATACCCAAGCCGACGAAGCGTGGCAAAACCAAGCGATTGCCGTCGATGGCGGTTATGCCCTAATGAATTCAACCCATATTTACCTGCACCACAACCGTGTTACCCAGGCGCGGGACTTTGGTATTTTGCTCAACATTACTGAGGCATCCTATGTGCAAGCCAATATTGCCAGCCAAATTCATAACCCTAAGGGTACTGTGGAGCTTGGCAATGAAGGGAAAGGTATTTTTATTTACGCCGCTCAACATAACCGTATTCAAGATAACGAGTTTAGCTACAGCGATACCGGGATCAGTATGGCCATGGGCGGAGAGGAAAATCGCCTTTGGCACAATCGTATTATAGCCAATCAAACCCAAGTCAAATATGTCGGTGAAAGCCAACTTGAATGGAGTTATCAGGGGCAGGGGAATTACTGGTCCGAATATCAGGGCTGGGATCTGAATGGCGATGGATTAGGGGATATTGCCCATAGGCCGAATGACAGTTTAGACAAACTGTTTTGGCTTTATCCTGAAGCCAAACTGTTGATGGAAAGCCCCGTTGTTTTACTACTGCGTTGGGTGGAACGTCAATTTCAGCCCCAAATGACGAGTGGTATAAGTGATAGTTTTCCCCTTATGCGGTCAAGTACTGTCTCACTGATTGATGGAGGTTCGCGATGAATTATCAGACTTTGACCTGCTCGTCGAATGCAAATGTTGTTAAAGCGATAAATGTCAGTAAAAGCTATGGCAAGTTTAAGGCGCTAGATGAGGTGAGTTTTGATGTGTTAGCGGGGCAAATGATTGCGCTTCTTGGCCACAATGGCGCGGGTAAATCTACGCTATTGAAATTGATTTTAGGGTTAGTGACCCCGTCAAAGGGGCAGATCCAAGTGCAAGGGCAAGATATGAGGTCGATGAATCTAAGGCAGCGTTTATCAATAGGTTATTTACCTGAAAATGTGAGTTTTTATGACAATATGACCGCCAATGAGCTACTGCGATATTTCGCTAAGCTTAAGGGCGTTGCCTTGCATAGAGTACATGAATTACTTGCTGAATTTGGTTTAGAGGCCGCTAAAGATAAGCGTTTGAGTACTTTTTCCAAGGGGATGCGGCAACGTCTTGGGCTCGCACAGGCGATATTGGCTGAGCCTAAAGTATTGCTGTTAGATGAACCGACAGTCGGCTTAGATCCTCTGGCATCGGCGTTTCTTTATCAAAAAATGGCGCAATTAAAGTCGCAGGGCTGTGCGATTATTATCAGTACCCATGAGCTAGGTTTAGTACAGGAAAATATGGATCGCGCCTTGATCTTAGGTCAAGGACATATGCTCGCCTCGGGTCATTTAACCTCCCTACGCGAGGCGACTGCGCTACCCGCATGTATTACCTTGCATGCCATCTCTAATGCACAAAGGCAGCAAGTGTTAGTCGATCCCGTATTAACCCCTTTCATATCGACTTCAACACCCCAAGGAATAAGGTTAAGCGTTCCTGTGGTACAAAAGTCTGTTGCATTAACGCATTTATTACAAACACTCAAGTTAGATACGCTTTCAGTCGAACCGCCCAGTTTGCAGGATATTTTTCATTACTACATGGATAAGGTTGATGCTCCGTCATCCCACACTTTATCGGCAGATATTTCACTGAGAACCAATCCCACAAAAGCATTAATGCAGCAGACCAAACGGGAGTGCGTGGCATGAAACAAGCGTGTGTTTTGCAGGAGAATGTCCATTTAAGTGCCATGAGCCTTATTGTCACTATTGCCGCAAAAGAGTTTAAGGATAATTTGCGTAACCGCTGGTTATGGATGATGACGGGAATATTGTTACTGCTCTCCTTGAGTGTCGGTTTTATGGGGAGTTCGATATCCGGTAGCTTAGTGATCTTCGAGCCTGCCCAGATCCTGTCGGGACTTGTGACCTTATCGGTATTTATGCTTCCCTTGGGCGCGATTCTATTGAGCTACGACAGTTTTGTTGGGGAAAAGGAATCCGGTACTTTGCTGTTACTGCTCACTTATCCGCTAGCCCGTTGGTATATTGTGTGTGGCAAATTGTTAGGCCATGCCAGTGTATTAGCCGTTGCCTGTATTTTGGGGTTTGGGATTACAGGGTTTATCTTGGGGATGCTTAGCGAGGTACACATTAGATTATCGATACTTATTGGATTTATCCATTTGATAAGTAGTGGAATTTTGTTATCACTGGTGTTTGTATTACTCGGTTACTGGATAAGCTTAATGGTAAGGGAAAAGGCCAAAGCCCTAGGCATATTGCTAGTGTTATGGTTTGCGCTAGTGCTGATATATGACTTAGTGTTGTTGACAGCATTAGTGGGATTGGCTGATACACTCAATCGCACTTTATTCAATGTGTTAATCCTACTAAACCCGAGCGATTTATTCCGCGCTTTAAATTTACTCGCAGGTCAATCAGAGACCTTAGCCGCTAAAAGTAGTCTCGCATTAATCGCACAAACTGGAATAGGGTTACCGTTAATGTATGGCTTATTAATGTGTTGGATTGGCCTATTACTGCTTGGGTGTTTTTGGATATTTAACCATCAAGACATTTAATTTAGCGATATCTCTATTAGTTTACATTTGTACTTATTAAACAATGACTAAACTGAGTATAGAGTCACACTCTTATATGTTGTTAAAAGGTAAAATAAACCATCTTGATTTGGTGATTGCATATCATCGTTTTCTTGGAAAGAAACAATGTCACATGATGATTGCATGTTGCTAATGTAATCAAACTTTATCAGTATTGGCTGATCTTTCAGGCGTTTAACATGCATAAAATCACATCATATTTAATGTTAGATGAACAGGCTAAGGAATTAGTCGATCATGTGAATGGCGCAACCATCAGTCTGACATTCTCTGAAACGGCGGTATTAGTTCTGCTGTTATCCTCCACGAAGGCCATTTTTACTAAGGAAGAATTGCTACAGGTAGGCTGGCCTGAAAGGGTGGTTGCTCCTACCTCTTTAACGCAATGTATTAGTACCTTACGTAAAAAACTTGAACCCTATACCGAAGTGCAACTTAAAACCGTGGCACGCCGTGGGTATCAGTTACATGTGTCTGAACAATCCCATGTAAAAATGTTGGCCATTAACGATGCCGATGCGATTCGCGATGCCATAGTCGGAGTATCCATTTGGACAAAAGTTGCAGGCATTTTGCTACTGTGTGTGATTTTAGGGGGGATCTGGTATGTGAGCGATCACCACGCTGTAGTGAAACGTATCGCGAAATGGCATGCCGATAAGTACATTAGTTTAAATATTGGCGGCACATTGGGCACAGCCCACATGCTTTATATCAGCGGTGAGGAACATTTACATCCTTCGTGGTGGCAAAAACATTTGGCGCCAGAAGGCAACCATATCAATAACCTTAACTATTTTAGTGCATTTGCTTCAACCGATGGTAAAAACTATTCGATGGCCATTTGCCCAGAGCTGGATGCCAAAGCCTGTAATGGCAATGGCATCATCAATATTACGGCGATAGATGCAAAACCTGCTGGATTGAATATGGCGGAGTTTATTCCGCTCAGTAAAAAGATGGAGCAACGCATTCGTTATAACCGCATTGTGCTTCCCATTGATGATAAGAGTTCTGGCGAATTACTTGAGCATAATTATCATGCCGATATCTATTTCCCTGTCGCGGGAGAGTTACTGGTTCGTACCGATCTCAGCATGTCGCTCGTCTATGAAGGGGAGAAAAAAGGCAAATTTTACTCCACCTCCTGCATCACAGATCAAGACTGTTTAACCACGCCAATTAAATACACCATTCGGGGGGAGTTTGAGCAATATCAAACCACTATAGATGAGTTAAAGGTCGATGTGTTTCATGTTAAAGTGCTGCAAAAAGAACTGACAAAACCGGATGAAGTGAGCCCTTCTGCCATGCACTTTTACCGTGAGATCCGTAAACATGATATCCGCGATGAAGATTTATTTTACTACCGCGTTTATCAAAATGAGCACACCGCTGTATGGATAGTCCCTCAAATGGGACAAGTTTTGGCTTGGACTCAGTACACCCAAGTGAAACTGTAAACACTAGGATTAAGGGAATGACAAACGCTGACCTTCACTATTTTTATGAACCCCAAAAGGGCCATGGATTACCCCATGATCCTTTAAATGCCATTATTGCTCCCCGTCCAATCGGTTGGATCTCATCACGCAGTGCAGCAGGACAGCGCAATCTCGCGCCTTACAGTTTTTTCAATTGTTTCAATTACAAACCACCCATCATAGGTTTTGCCAGCACAGGCTGGAAAGACAGTGTCGCTAATATTATCGAGACAGGGGAGTTTGTGTGGAACCTCACCACTCGCAGCCTTGCCGAGCAGATGAATCAAACTTCTGCCATGTTGCCACGCGGTCAAGATGAGTTTAGCTTTGCTGGGCTCACTGCCAAAGCGGGCACTATTGTTAAGGCCGATTTAGTGGCTGAAAGCCCAGTGAATTTTGAATGTAAATTGTCCCAATGTATCCAGTTAACCGCCGCTAATGGCGACAAGATTGATACTTGGTTAGTGTTAGGTGAAGTGGTGGCCGTGCATATTGCCAAGCATTTACTCAATGCCGAGGGGATTTATCAAACTGCCCTTGCCGAGCCCGTTTTACGTGCTGGTGGCCCATCCGCCTATTATGGGATCTCCGAAGCGTTACGTTTCGATTTGCATCGACCAGAAGTGTAGGGGGGGCTCAGGCGCCGCAGGGCTTTGGGTTTTCAAACTTCGTTTGAGTTTTGGGCATTAGTTTAACTTTTTAAATCAAAATCAAAATCTAAGTCTAAGTCAAAGTCGTGGGGCTTCACTCCACACCCGACCAAAAGGGAAAAAACGCCTATTCCCCTTTTGGAAATCCCCCGGCGTCCCTAGCGAAGTTACATGCATTGGTTAGTGGCTTCGTGCTTATTCGAAAATAGCTAACGCTTACGATGGGGCGTCCCTTCCCCCCGAAAGCTACGCAGACGTCCTGTCTGCGTCACGCGATTTTCTTCAACGCCCTTCAGCAACTTCGCAGGGGAAGGTGTATCTCTTGGTTTTGTGCGTTGTTTGTGAGTTTTGAAAAGTTGGCAAGATAATGAGCTTGACACTTTTGGCTATAAATTGAACTAGACAACATCGACTAAGTATTAGATTATCAAGAAAATTCAGTGGAATAATCTTCACTGGTTTGAGGCGATAAATGTGCATGCAGGTTATACAAGGGTTATAACTCAGAGTATTTCAACATACAGACGGAGTTAACATGAGTTGGATAATCGAAAATAAAGAATGGCTTTTCAGTGGGATTGCTATTGCAATACCACTGGCAGTCATCGGTTGGTTTTTTGTATCGAAGAATAATAAGCAAGTTCAAAAAGGTGGTAAGAACTCGACAAACATCCAGGTAGGAGGCAATTTTCACATAGGGAACGATAAAAATGACAAGTAGGCAAAGTCAGAAAGGTGGTGATAGTTCCACTAATATTCAAGCTGAACAGCTTGTAGTCAATATGGGAATTGATGAGAAGCGTGCTCGTGAAATTTATCAAGAGATGAATTTGCAACTAAAAAAGGAATACACTCACGAAGCCCTAAACATTGCGATTTCGAGGGTAGAAGAATTTGAAAATAGCTTAATGCTTAAAATGAATTCAGTTGAAGGCGCAATGCAAGCTTTCGCAGATCCCAGCTTCCAATTGCTACTTGTTGATGCCCAGAAAGCTGCCGCCGCAACAGAGAGAGCTGCAGATTACGACTTGCTATCTGAACTACTAGTTCACAGATTTAAGAAAGGTGAAAATCGCACTATACGTGCTGGAATTACTCGTGCAGTTGAAATTGTGGATGAAATCTCGGATGAAGCTTTGCTAGGTTTAACTGTTGCTCATTCTGTTACAACATTTGTTCCAGCTACAGGTGATATTAATATTGGCTTAGATATGCTCGATGGCCTGTTTGGTAAAATCCTTTACAATAAATTACCGAACGGCAATGAGTGGCTAGATCACTTAGATGTTCTTAATGCTGTTCGGGTAAATTCATTTGGTAGTTTGAAAAAAATGAAGCAATATTATCCTGAATCACTGTCAGTCTATGTAGACGTTGGTATCAAGAAAAATTCAGATAGTTACTCTCAAGCACTTGAAATACTGCGAATCAACAATTTGCCACATGATCTGCTGATTGAACATAGCTTAAGTGATGAGTTTGTAAGGCTGCCTTTTAGTGATAAGTCGCGAATTCAAGATACTATTTTGATTCAAAAACTTGTTTATAATGGCCTTACTCATACTGTTCCTGTGGCTTTATCTCCTGTTCAGTTGCAAGCGATAACTGATGTGTATGATCTCTATCTAAACGATGCACAAATAAAGCAACAAAATATCAACTCTTTTATGGAACAGTGGGAAAAGAGAGAAAATTTGAGACTGTTGCGCTCTTGGTGGGACTCTATAAATACTTCATTCCAATTAACTTCAGTAGGAAAGGTTTTAGCCCATTCTAATGCACAAAGGTGTGACAATCAGTTACCCCCGCTTAATTAATACCTAGAAATATGGATATCCAAACTCAATAGTGCTTCTGATGCATTACTGCCATTCTTATTCACTTTTGCTCCATTAACTATAGCGAGCACTGGTTGGAGGTAAAGCGCGCGGATTAGGTTATTTTTTATTTCGGTGATCGATTTTTTAGGATATTTCAATAGTTAAGGAGAGATGCGTGCCTTTTGATTTATAGGAAGAACAACTGAAAGAGCGGACAGGCATACATTTGATACCCACTTTGCGATTGAAAGATAAGGGGAAAGATCGGACAGGCACAGATCTTTGGGCACACTCTTTCCGGATTTACAGCCAGCACCGAGGCTACAGAAGTTAACCATCCCTTCGGAGTTGCCGCAGGGCGAGTAGGCAAATTGCGTGAGTTCGGTCATGGATGACCGACTAGCTTTCGCAGGTGCAGGGAAGCATCCTTCGGAAGCGATAGCAAATTTGCAGATGAGCACAAGGGGCTTTCAACTCCGTTGGGGGCGTCTTGGAGCATCCAAGGAGGATAGGACGAGCAGTCCTCCTTGGTCGGGTGTGGGGTGAAGCCCCACGACTTTGACTTTGATTTAAAATAACAAACGAAGTTTGGATATGTAGATTTTCTTGGCCGTCAGGCCGTATTTAAAGTGAAATACGGCGTAACGTAAAAACAAAACCCCAGTAAAAACTGGGGTTTATTATTTAAGCCTATGCTGACAAAGGTTAGCCTGCCAAGCTAACAAATTATTGCGTTATTTGATAAACGCGAACGCATCACCGTAGAGATGCGCTTCTTCTACGCCCATCTCACGGAAGATTTCCCGTGCCGCACCGACCATATCGAAACGGCCGGCGATATAGATGTCGTAACCATTTAAGCTGACAAAATCTAGTTTGATTTGCGCTAACAGATTGGCGGTTTTACCTTGCCAGTTGGCGGGGGCTTCTTCGATTACAGGGATAAAGTGTAACCAAGGGTGAGCGTCGTGCCACTGGCGGGCGATGGTTTCAAAATACATGGCATCTTGGGTGCGACAACCCCAATACAGCATCGTTTCAACCTGTTGGCCGAGGGCGATTTGGTGCTCGACGATACTCTTAATGTAAGAAAACCCAGTACCACCGGCGATTAATAGGCGAGGGCGTAGGCTTTCGTGGCGTAGGTGGGCTTCGCCACCTGGGGCTTCGATATCGATATGGCTACTGGTTTTTAAACGCTCAACCACTTGCATTGGATAGCTTTCGCTGACGGCGGCGCCAATATGTAATTCAATAAACTCGGCATTGGGCGCTGATGCGATAGAGAAGGGGCGTTTATCTTTATCACCCATAACAACACATAAGTATTGTCCCGCTTGAAAATCGAAGGCGGTTTCTGGCTTTAACAATACTTGATAAACGGCATCGTTAAATGGGCTTACTTTCTCTATCTTACAACGTATGGTTTTCATCAAACTTCCTTTGCACCTTTCTCAATGTGTTGTGTTTAAGGTGTCGCATTAGGGCCGTTAGCGGCCTATTTTCTTGGCTTAAGTCGGTACTTGAGACTCTGCTTAAGCTGCATTATAGGGTTGGGCTGTCGTCTATGCCTAACTCATCCCAGATTGAGTCGATCTTTTGTTTTACTTTTGGATCCATCACGATGGGCGTGCCCCATTCGCGATTAGTTTCACCTTCCCACTTATTGGTGGCATCGAGTCCCATTTTTGAGCCTAAGCCCGCAACGGGTGAGGCAAAATCGAGGTAGTCGATGGGGGTGTTTTCGATCATCACGGTATCGCGTTTAGGGTCCATGCGGGTGGTGATCGCCCAGATCACATCCTGCCAATCGCGGCAGTTCACATCTTCATCGACGATGACAATAAACTTAGTGTACATAAATTGGCGCAGGAAAGACCAAGCGCCCATCATCACTCGTTTGGCATGTCCCGGATATTGTTTGCGAATGGAGATCACTGCCATGCGGTACGAACAACCCTCAGGCGGCAGATAAAAGTCAACGATCTCAGGGTATTGCTTACGCAAAATCGGTACAAACACTTCGTTTAAGGCAACCCCCAGCATAGCGGGCTCATCCGGTGGACGGCCAGTGTAAGTGCTGTGGTAGATGGCATCTTTACGCTGCGTGATGTGGGTAACGGTAAATACTGGAAACTTATCGGTTTCGTTGTAGTAGCCCGTGTGATCGCCGTAGGGGCCTTCTTCCGCCAATTCCTCTGGGTCGATATAACCTTCGAGGATGATTTCACTGGTGGCGGGCACTTCTAAGTCACAGCTTAATGCTTTGCAGACTTCGGTGCGTTCACCGCGCAGTAAACCGGCAAAAGCATATTCGCTCATGGAATCGGGGACTGGGGTGACGGCACCTAAAATGGTTACAGGATCGGCGCCAAGTGCGACCACAACCGGATAGCGTTCACCGGGGAATTGCTCTTTAAAATCAGCAAAATCTAACGCGCCGCCACGGTGGGATAACCAGCGCATAATCAGCTTGTTTTTGCCCAGTAATTGTTGGCGATAAATACCTAAATTCTGGCGACTCTTACGCGGGCCTTTGGTGATGGTTAAGCCCCATGTCACCAGCGGTGCGACATCGCCCGGCCAGCAATGCTGAATAGGTAATTGGGTTAAGTCGACCTCATCGCCAGTTTTGATGATTTGTTGGCAAGGCGGATTACGCACTGTCTTTGGCGGCATATTCAAGGCTTGCTTGAACATAGGGATCTTAGCGATCGCGTCTTTAAAACCGCGTGGCGGCTCGGGCTCTTTTAAAAAGGCTAACAGTTCGCCCACTTCACGTAGGGCTAAAGGATCGTCTTTGCCGAGCGCCATAGCTACACGTTTTGGCGTACCAAACAGGTTTGCCAGCACGGGCATGTGGTGATTTTTGGGATTTTCAAACAAGAGTGCAGGGCCTTTAGCGCGCAGAACGCGATCGGCGATCTCTGTCATTTCTAAATGAGGATCAACTGGGTAGCTAATGCGTTTGAGTTCGCCATTGGCTTCTAAGTGATCAATAAAGCTGCGTAAATCCTTAAAACTCATGTGGAAATAGCCTCTGCAGTGAAAATCCATGTGGCGCGCACTATAGCATTTTTCTGTTTTAGGGTTAACCTATTCAGTGATCTTCAAGCTTTAGAAGCGTAAAATAAGCTTCCGTAGGCAATAGTCTAGCTCGCTTACGCTTTATCTTTCGAGGTGCTTATGAATATTCCCTTAGCGTTTACTCAAAAAAAGTGTTGCCAAAGTCAGCTCCATGGCGCTTATCAATGGCTGCGAAAGTGGGGGACTTGGTCGCTTGTGGGTGGGACTGCACTTTTGAGTGGGTTGTGTGTATCCGCCAATGCAGTTGCTGGAAATCGGGACTATTCGGATCACGTTGAGTCTTATGCTCAGTCTCGCGATAGCTATAGCCGTCATATCAATCATGCGGATCAACGCTATGATAAGCGTTACCGCCACAAACATAAGTATCGCTATTACAATCCATGGGGCTTGGGCCTAGGGTTGGGGTTAGCAACGGGATGGCATTCTGGCTGGAACCTTGGTTATGGTTGGAATACCCAGTGGAATAATGATTGGGGCTGGAATACTCGCTACCCATACTATCGTGAAGCTTATTTACGGGATAATTACGCCCGAGATTATCGCAATTCGCCTTATTCGAGCATTGGGTTTTCGATTCCAATGGCCTATGACGATCAAGTTGTTGCAGTTTCAACCCCTGTGCGGGTGACAACCAGTATGCAATATGCGCCAGGAGAAGGTCGGATGGTATCGAGTATGCCTGCGAGTGTTGGTAGCCAAACAAGCACTCCAGATAGTGCTTCAATTCAACAGCGCCGTGCCCGTACCGTGTCTACTTTGCCAACCAATGCCAGAATAGTGCAGCAGGATGGCCGTACTCTTTACGAGTGGCAAGGTATACTTTATGCCTTTGATTGGAATAGTAAAACCTACCAAGAACAGTTCCGTCAATAAGATTTCAAATCTTGATAGAAATTTGCTTTTTTCTTTTAAAAGAATAAAGCACTCTGTACTCGATTATGAATAGTGCTAGATTGTTATAAAATTTTTAAGCGTTTATTGGGCAGTAATTATGGATTTAGATATCTTATCTTGTTAATTTTGATATTTTGTACTCATTGCCCATTATTATAGAGCACAAAAAAATATTCTTTTGGAGTGATTAATAACTCATTACTATAAATCGGAGAAGCTTTTTCTCGGTGAGAGAATGAATTTACATTTTTTGGACTCGATGATTAATCAACAACCAAAACAAATTTGTTCTGAGTCTGTCATGAGGGGTTAACGTGCTATCTCGGCTCATTATATGAACAAGGTGAGTTCGAAAAATGTTAGCGATCTCGCGCTGGCTTTTTTTCAGTATAAATATTCAAGTTATTTACTATTTTTTGTCGTTAACATTTTATAGGATATTGTTGTGTTTAATGATTTTAAAGTTCAACTCAGCACTTTTGACTGGAATGGCGTTTCAGGCCTAACCAACATCTTAATGGTTTTCCTTACAGCTTTATTGCTATATAGCCTCCGTCAAGGTTCTAAAAATATTAAAGAGTCAGCTCTTTCTCGTGATGCAGACATTCTGCGTTGGGCTATGGCAGAAATGGATATATTAAAGCCCGCTATTCGTGTGCTTACGAACGCCCACAAGCGCGTGGCTTATTGTCAATGTAGTGAGGGCGGCCATACTACTAAAGAGTTCGCATGCAACTGGACTTCGGAAGAGCTCACCGCTGCGCAGGACGTGAGCGTGAAATTGCAGAGAATTGGCTATATGGCGCTACATAATTTGATTTCCCGTAATCATTTTATGAATGTTTGGGGACCTATGTATTTGTCTACTTGGTACTCACTGGAGCCTTGGGTTAAACATAAGCGACTCGAACTAGATGAACCTCTAACTATTGAAGATGGGGCATATTCTCGGATGTATTTGGAGCAATTTGCACAGTATTGTGAAGCTAATATGCCCGAAGTGTTAGTGAACAATGAGCGTCGTCGTTTTAATTTGCCAGAAATGATAGTTAAGAAGCCAAGAATATCGAAAAATATTAAAAAGCACTTCAGACGTTCCAATGAAAAACTCGATATCTAAATTACTCTAATAAATTTCAGAACTATTCGTATACAGGGTGCTTGTCAATTACTCTCACTTGGTTAGCCGCGTTGTATGCTGATATCGGCGATATAGCCATGCGCTGTGGCAACTAAGGCTTGTTTGAGCATAGTTGCTGCTTCATCTGCCGACATAAAGCTTGAGGTATCCAAAGTTTTACCGCTACTGGGCCAAAAGCCTGTATCCATGCCTCCGGGATACACGGCAATCAACTTCATCGGGCTGTGCTTTAATTCCAAACGTACCGACTCGATAAATCCTCGTACCGCCCATTTTGCGGCGCAATAAGTCGACTCTCCGGCCTTAGCTGCAAGTGCTGCGGTAGACATGACGATGACGAGAGTGATGGCTTGATCTTTATAGCGTTTTATTAATTCCCGCACCAATAGAATGGTCGATGTAATATTGTTATTTAAAAGCGCTTGGATAGCGTTCACATCTTGGGTTTCAATCGGGCCAAAGTAGCCACTACCTGCACAGTGGATAACGGTTTTGGGGATTGCAGTGAGACTATCAAATAGACTGTTAACGCTCTGTACATCCGCTAAATTTGCAGCCACCGCTGCAATGGGTCGGTTTGAGAATGGTGTCAGAGCATTGGCGACGGTATGCAGCCGCTCAGCATTACGCCCTGTGAGTGTCAGTGGTTCATTCTCTTTGGCGTAGAGTGCCGCGAGAGCTGCACCTAGTCCGCTGCTAGCGCCAGTAATTAATATCATTTTGACCTCGTTAATTCAGGCTATGGGTCACTCAAAATAGCCTAATGCTTGGCGTTAGCCCTTAAGTTGTTTAATGGCCGCCGACAGTGCAAACTCATAACCCTGAGCACCAAAACCGCAAATCACGCCTATCGCCTTATCGGAAAAATAGGAATGGTGGCGGAAGGCTTCACGGGCATGCACATTGGATAAATGCACTTCAAAAAAAGGAATTGCCACCCCAAGCATGGCATCACGCAGGGCGACACTGGTATGGGTAAAGGCGGCGGGGTTGATAATGATCATCTGCGCATCGGTCGCATGAATCGCATTGATTAGCTCAAATTCGGCGTTGGACTGAATATGCTCGAGCTCGACTCCCGCCTGTTGCGCCTGCTGGTTTAGCGTTGCCACTATATCGGCTAAGGTTTGATGACCATAAACGCTGGGCTCGCGGCGGCCTAAGAGGTTGAGATTAGGGCCATTAACGAGCAAAATTTTGTGACTCATTGCGCTTTCCTTCACGAACATGCCTTGGGATTAATGCAGGGATAAATGGATTTCAGTTTTGCATATAGGCCACTAACTTAACCTGTTCAAATCGATTTTGCATTATCTGTTATTAAAGTTAATAGTCACTCTTCTGTTGACGCATGGCCTTAGTGGCACCTTTTTGTTTCTTGGTTTCTAATCGACGCGTTTGGCTGCCCTTAGTGGCGCGGGTGGGGATGCGTTTTTTCTGCACTTCACCGACACTGGCAACTAAGGCGATAAATTGCTCCAAGGCGGTTTGGCGGTTGGCATCTTGGCTGCGGCTCGCTTGGCATTTGATAATGATTTTGCCGCTTTTAGTGATGCGGTGATCCGCCTTGTTGAGTAAGCGTTCTTGGTAAAACTCGGGTAATGATGAGCTTTTAATATCGAAAATCAGCTGCGCAGCGGTGGACACTTTATTTAAGTGCTGGCCGCCTGCACCACTCGAACGGATAAATTGCCACTCGATTTCATTTTCCTGAAGTTCCACACGGTTTGAGATTTTTATCATGGCAAACTTAGGCATTTTTCAGCATGGATTGAGAAGCCATCAATAATGACTTATGGCTTTCCAATAGATTTGTTATCATCGGGCGCATTCTTTGCCGCTGCATTGGCTAAAGCCATTGCCTGCAAAAGTGTTCTCGATTCGGAGTGCCTCTATGTTATGCCAAATCCCCGATATTGCTAAGGGTGTTATCAGTCTTTTTGCCAGTGGCCGACTATCCTCCACCGATTATCGGACCCGTTTACAGCCAGCGATTAAGAGCTATCGTAAGGATTGGGGCCAAGTTTGCCTGTATATTGAGGCGGATGTGTTACTCGAGGGCTGGGAATTTGAGTCGCTGACCGGCAGTGGTGAAGTTCAGTTACCGAATTTTGAAGCGCTAGTGTTTGTGGGTGGCCCTGATTGGGTGGGAAATGCGCTGCGCTTACTTGGGCCTTTTATGCAGGGCGAAGTGGCTTGGTTTCCGCTTGAACAGAAAGCCAAAGCGATTGCTTGGATCACTAAGCGTTCGAATAATTAATTGCCTAAGATGGGCTTTGTTTATAAGGAATTAAATATGTCTTTGTTGAAATCTCTGGCGGTCAAGCCTTTATGCACCAAACTGGGTGCCATTGCGTACGTTATCGCTTTTACGGCTGGGCTGAGTGCCTGTGCGCCAGAAGTGGGTAGCGATGCTTGGTGTAAACAGATGAAAAATAAGCCATCTGGCGATTGGACTGCTAACGAAGCTGCTGATTACGCTAAGCACTGTGTATTTAAGTAAGTTGAGTGGTAATAGATCACAGCTTGGCGGCTTTTGCTTGCGGGCTGTGAACTTATGTTTATGATACGGGTCAGATGTTCCGTTATCCGTTATTTGCTATAGGTGATATTTGAATTCTACCGCTAAGCCATTTTTTACTCGAATGGTGACCCTACTGATAGCCATTATCGTGCTGCAATTTGCTGGCGCTAATTTGGGTGCGCATCAGTTACATGCGGGCAATGGTGCGGAAGAAGCTGAGAATCACCCCCATCTGCAATTTAGTGCTCAAGTGACCACTTTGACCCAATGTATTGAGTGTGTTTGTCCAAGCGAGCAAGCCTTAGGCTTTGCGGACTCCACGGGTTTAACCAGTCATCACGCGGGTGAAAACCAAAGCAACGGATTTCATTCCCACTTAGTGAAAACCACTGAAATACAAGATTTTGATCTATGCCTCGATTGCCAATGCCATGGCGGTCATGTGGCGCTGTTATCTCAGGCAGTGAGTCAGCCTGTACAGGCGTTAGAAAGCGTCTATCTGCCTACCGATGTATCCTATTTCCCGCCTGATAATTTACCTAAAGATCGTCCTCCTATCGCTTAATTCTCCAATATTCTGCTTATTTCTCGGCCTAGGACGATTGAGTCATCTGATTGGATCTCATTCTATTTGACCGCGTGATAAGCCCGTTATGTTCATCCCCCAAAAGATACGCTTGAACTGATGCTCAGCAGCGTTAACTGTTGGAGCCGTCATCGGCCTTTTAGCCGCGTACTGTATTGCTTGGCGGGATGATTCGATCGGCGCTTATTTGCCATGCCCAGAACGATATGATTGCTTTGCATTGAGCTATTGAAATCAAGCTCACATCTAGCCGTTTCGCTTTGGGCGCAAAAGTCAGCCGATCCACATTCGATATTGTTAGGATTTGCGATGAAAAAAACGATTCTCGCCCGTACTTTAGTTTGTCTGTTTAGATCGGGCTTGTTTAGCTGCGGATTAGTATTGGCCGCCGGATTGGTAGCCTTTGCCCTCGCGGCAGAAAATGACTCTCTTGAAGTCGACGTCCTGGAAGTCAAGGTCCTTGAAACCAAAGCCTCTGAAGCTAATGCCCCTGAAATCAAAGCCTCTGAAGTTGAGGCATTTAAGGCGCAATCACTGGGTTTACCCGCCAAAGAAACCGACACGGCACATGTCAACTTTGGCCAATGGTTGCCTGAGTTACTCACACAGTTCAATCAGTTACCTGAGGTTCAGGCGCAACTTGTAAGGCAGCAACAGGCCAAACTGGCCATTCAGGCGGCAGATCGCGCTGTGTATAACCCAGAGCTTGGGCTTAATTATCAAAATGCTGATACAGATGCCTACAGCTTAGGGCTGAGTCAAACCCTCGATTGGGGCGACAAGCGCGGCGTGGCGACAAAGCGTGCCGAGCTTGAAGCGCAAATCCTGTTAGCGGACATAGGGTTAGAGCGTAGCCAAATGTTGGCCGAACGCTTACTGGCCTTGGCAGAACAGGCGCAAAGCCGTAAGGCGCTGACCTTTGCCGAGCAGCAATTAAGGTTCACCAAGGCGCAGCTCAATATTGCTGAGCAGCGATTGGCGGCGGGGGATTTATCCAACGTCGAGCTGCAATTGATACAACTCGAAGTCGCCTCTAACACTGCCGACTACGCCTTAGCCGAGCAGGTGGCCTTAGTGGCCGATGGCAAAGTAATTGAATTACTGGGGGATAATAATTTCGCTTTTAGTGAATTTATCAAGGAGATCCATTTCTTTGTGACTCAGGCTAAGCAAGCGCCAGCGGCCGAGTTGGGCACCTCTAAATCAGCCTTGCCAGCCCTGGCGAGTGCTTATCAGCAAGTGCTGCTCGCCAGAGTTAATGTCATGCAAGTCAAAGCGGAAGCTTCAGCTGACCCGACTATTAGCCTAGGCGCTGAAAAGGAGGGCACGGACAATAAGCTCGGTGTCGGCGTGTCGATTCCTCTACAAGTTCGCAATAACTACAGTGAGTTGCAAGCCGTAGCCGATAAGGGCATCGCTATCGCGGAGCAAGGCTATCTTGCCCGTGAGCGAGTACTTACCGCTAAGCAGAAACAATTCCTCTATGCGTTACCGCGTTTACTCGAACGTTACCAAGACTGGCGCGAGTTAGTGCAAGTGTCAGGTGCTAAAGCCGCTAAATCCTTAAGCCAACAATGGCAGGCGGGGGATGTGAGTACTAGCGAGTACTTACAGAGCCGTCGTCAGTTGGCCGCCAGTTATTTGGTGGGGTTGAACCTAGAAACGGCTATCTATCAAAGTTGGTTAACTTGGATGGGCGAAAGCGGCCAGCTTATGCCTTTTATCGAAAAGCTCATTATAGAAAAGCTAAATGCAGCTCCTTCGATAACATCTAATGCCGCCGCACGCACAGTAAACCCATGAGGTCACAATAATGAATTCAAATACTCACCACGAAAATATCCTTCAACTGGATGCTGTAATGACGCCTGAAAAGCGTCGGTTTAACCTATCAAAAATTGCGCTCGCATTATTCGTGCTGAGCACGCTGGCATTTCTCGCTCAGCCTGTATTGGCTGGCGGTGATCACGCCCCCGTCGCTAAGGAAAGCGGCGATTCGGTAACGCAAATGGCGTCGACGGATGAACACGGCGAACAGGCGCTGAAATTGACCGAAGCGCAGCAAGCCCTGGCGGGGATTAGCTTGTTACCTTTGTCGAGCGATAGCTTGAATATCGCCAATTTGAATCTGGATATCAGGGCGACGGCGACCTTAGTGGTGGATCGCGATCGAACCGCGACCCTTGCGCCGCAGCTCGATGTGCGCGTGTTGGCGCGCCATGTGGTGCCGGGACAAGAAGTGAAAAAAGGTGAGCCTTTACTTACCTTGGGTGGCGCAGCCGTTGCGCAGGCACAGGCGGACTACATTAATGCCGCTGCCGAATGGAGTCGAGTCAAACGCATGAGTGAAGGTGCGGTTAGCGTCAGTCGGCGGATGCAGGCGCAGGTGGATGCCGAACTTAAACGGGCAATTTTAGAGGCCATTAAGATGACGCCCGCGCAAATTCGTGCACTGGAATCGACACCCGAAGCCATAGGCAGTTATCAACTCTTAGCGCCAATTGACGGCCGAGTGCAGCAGGATATCGCCATGCTAGGTCAAGTGTTTAGCGCGGGCACACCATTAATGCAACTGACCGATGAATCCTATTTATGGGTTGAGGCGCAGTTAACCCCAACTCAAACTACGCATATCCAGGTTGGCAGTTCAGCTTTAGTGCAAGTAGGGGATAAGACGTTGGCAGGTAAGATCATAGGTCGCTCCCATGAACTCGACAGCGTAACGCGCACCGAGCAAGTGCTGGTGAGTATGCACAATCCTGATCATGTGTTGCATGCGGGGCAATTTGCTGAATTGTACTTTGCTGGCTCTACTACCGATCCAAACGGCAGTGGCATAGTGCTGCCCGATGCGGCGTTGACCCGTGGCGGCGATGGCGATTGGCAGATTTTTATTCAAGATGAGGATGGCTTCGAGTCCATTGAGGTAGAAGTGGTGCAGCGTCAACGCGGTCTGAGTCTAGTGCGTGGACCTGAGCTTGAAAAAGCCAAACAGGCACAGCGCAATGTCGTGGTGGCTGGCGCGTTCTTCTTGGCATCCGAGCAGGCGAAAGCGGGCTTTGATATTCACGCCCACTAATATGAGCGCCCTCATTTTGGAGATTTTCTATGTTGCAAAAGTTAATCGAAGCCGCGATTAAAAATCGGCTGTTAGTGGTATTGGCTCTGCTCGCCGTGATTGTGGGCTGTGTGGCCATGCTGCCAAAATTGAATCTCGATGCCTTTCCCGATGTGACTAACGTGCAAGTGACCATCAATACTGCGGCCGAAGGCTTAGCCGCAGAAGAGGTGGAAAAGCTCATCAGTTATCCGGTGGAATCGGCCATGTACGCCCTCCCTGCGGTGATTGAGGTGCGCTCGTTATCGCGTACTGGTTTGTCGATTGTGACTGTGGTATTTGCCGAGGGGACAGATATTTACTTCGCTCGTCAGCAAGTGTTTGAACAGTTGCAGGCGGCGCGGGAGATGATCCCAAGCGGCGTCGGAGTGCCTGAAATCGGCCCGAATACTTCGGGATTAGGGCAGATTTATCAGTATATTCTGCGCGCAGAACCTAACTCTGGCATTAATGCCGCCGAGCTGCGTAGCTTAAATGATTATCTGGTGAAGTTGATATTGATGCCCGTGGGCGGCGTGACTGAAGTCTTGTCTTTTGGTGGCTATGTGCGCCAATACCAAGTGCAGGTCGAGCCGAATAAACTGCGTGCCTATGGCTTGTCGATGGCGCAAGTTACCGAGGCATTAGAGAGCAATAACCGTAACGCTGGCGGTTGGTTTATGGACCAAGGCCAAGAGCAACTTGTGGTGCGCGGTTACGGCATGTTGCCCGCAGGAGACGTGGGATTAGCGGCGATCGCGCAGATCCCTCTGACCGAAGCCAGCGGTACGCCAGTGCGTATTGGCGATATCGCTCAGGTGGATTTCGGTAGCGAGATCCGTGTCGGGGCTGTGACTATGACGCGCCGTGATGAAGCTGGTCAAGTGCAAAATCTCGGTGAAGTGGTGGCTGGTGTCGTGCTCAAACGTATGGGGGCTAACACTAAGGCGACGATTGACGATATTGGTGCGCGGGTGAGCCTTATTGAGCAGGCATTGCCCGATGGCGTGTCCTTTGAGGTGTTTTATGACCAAGCGGATCTGGTCGATAAGGCTGTGACCACAGTGCGCGATGCGCTGCTAATGGCCTTTGTGTTTATCGTGGTGATCTTGGCGTTGTTCCTCGTCAATATGCGCGCGACCTTGTTGGTGTTGCTGTCGATTCCAGTGTCTATCGGGCTCGCACTTATGGTGATGTCCTATTATGGATTGTCGGCAAACCTGATGTCGCTCGGCGGTTTAGCTGTGGCTATTGGTATGTTAGTCGATGGCTCTGTGGTGATGGTGGAGAACATTTTCAAACACTTAACCCAGCCCGATCGTCGACATTTGCAAGAGGCAAGAACTCGGGCGGACGGTGAAATAGATCCATATCATAGCGATGAGGACGGTGGTCAGCAGGCCAATATGGCTGTGCGCATCATGCTCGCGGCAAAAGAGGTGTGTAGTCCAATCTTCTTCGCCACCGCCATAATTATCGTCGTATTTGCGCCATTATTTGCCCTTGAAGGGGTTGAGGGCAAATTGTTCCAGCCGATGGCGGTCAGTATCATTTTGGCAATGATATCGGCGCTGCTGGTGGCGCTGATTGCCGTGCCAGCCCTTGCCGTGTATCTGTTTAAGCGCGGTGTGCTGCTTAAACAAAGTGTGATTTTAGCGCCACTGGATGCCGCTTATCGCAAGTTACTGACGGCAACGCTTGCTAGGCCAAAGGTGGTGATGCTCAGCGCCTTGGTGATGTTCGGCTTGAGTCTATTATTGCTACCAAGGCTGGGTACCGAATTTGTGCCTGAACTGGAGGAAGGCACGATTAACTTAAGGGTCACGCTGGCACCAACGGCGAGTTTAGGTACTTCGCTCCAAGTCGCACCTAAGCTTGAAGCCATCTTGCTGGAGTTTCCAGAGGTGGAATATGCCCTGAGCCGCATTGGTGCGCCTGAACTGGGCGGCGATCCCGAGCCTGTGAGTAATATTGAAGTCTATATTGGCTTGAAACCGATAGCAGAGTGGCAGTCGGCAAGCTCGCGCTTGGAACTGCAACGCTTGATGGAGGAAAAACTCAGCGTGTTCCCTGGACTCTTGCTGACTTTCTCGCAGCCGATTGCGACTCGGGTAGATGAATTACTTTCGGGGGTAAAAGCCCAGTTAGCGATTAAAATCTTCGGCCCTGATTTAGCAGTATTGTCACAGAAAGGCCAAGCACTTACCGATCTCGTCACGAAAATTCCCGGTGCCGTGGATGTGTCGCTTGAGCAAGTGAGCGGCGAGGCGCAATTGGTCGTGCGGCCAAAACGCGAGTTATTGGCGCGTTACGGCATCAGTGTTGATCAAGTGATGAGCCTCGTCAGCCAAGGTATTGGCGGCACGAGTGCAGGGCAAGTGATCGATGGCAATGCCAGATACGATATCAATGTGCGACTCGCGGCCGAGTTTCGCCAAAGCCCTGATGCGATTAAAGACTTATTACTTAGTGGTACAAATGGCGCCACAGTGCGCTTAGGGGAAGTCGCTAGCGTCGAAGTGGAAATGGCGCCGCCGAATATTCGCCGTGACGATGTGCAGCGCCGTGTTGTGGTGCAGGCCAACGTGGCAGGACGCGATATGGGCTCGGTCGTGAAAGATATTTATGCCCTAGTGCCAAAGGCGGATTTACCTGCGGGATATACAGTGATCATTGGCGGCCAATATGAGAACCAGCAGCGAGCGCAGCAGAAGTTGATGCTAGTGGTGCCGATTTCTATCGCCTTGATTGCTTTGCTGTTGTACTTCTCCTTTGGTTCATTCAAGCAAGTGTTGCTCATCATGGCGAACGTGCCCTTAGCTTTGATTGGCGGCATAGTGGCCCTGTATGTCAGTGGTACTTATTTATCTGTGCCTAGCTCTATTGGTTTTATCACCTTATTTGGGGTGGCGGTGCTCAACGGTGTGGTGCTGGTGGATTCGATTAATCAGCGCAGGCAAAGCGGCGAAGCACTCTATGATTGTGTTTATGAGGGCACAGTTGGGCGCTTGCGCCCCGTATTGATGACGGCACTGACCTCAGCCTTAGGTTTGATCCCTATTTTATTGTCATCGGGTGTCGGCAGTGAGA
Source organism: Shewanella sp. W3-18-1 (assembly GCF_000015185.1). Lineage (NCBI taxonomy): Bacteria > Pseudomonadati > Pseudomonadota > Gammaproteobacteria > Alteromonadales > Shewanellaceae > Shewanella > Shewanella sp. W3-18-1. Next base: position 659,748 of record NC_008750.1, read on the forward strand.
TCCAAAAGCCCTTGGCAGTGGTGATTATCGGTGGCTTGTTTAGCTCGACGGCGCTGACCTTACTCGTCTTGCCGACCTTGTATCGCTGGCTATATCGCGGCGATAAGCGCATTGATGAGCTTGATTCGCTACAGATTAGCCACAAGTAAGCCGTCATCGTAGGCAATAACTGGTTATGTTTCGGGTTATTGCCTTCGTTGTAGACAGGGTTATCAGATTGACTAAAACTCTAAAAATCAGTGAGCTAAATAGCGATAGATAGGCTAGTCTTAGGGTCGACATTAAGGACATTCATTTCTGGAGAACATTATGATCGCGGTAATTTTTGAAGTCATCCCGACAAAGGAAGGGAAGGAAGAGTATCTGCACGTGGCGGCTGAAATGCGCCAATATTTAGAAGGCCGTAAGGGACTGATCTCGATCGAACGTTTTCAGAGTTTAACCGACGATGGCAAAGTGCTGAGTTTGTCGTTTTGGGAAGACCAAGCTTCGATCACCCAATGGCGTAATCAGATGGCTCACAGCATTGCCGAGCAAACGGGTATAGTGCCTTGTTTGTTTAACTCCTATCGCATTCGGGTGGCCGAAGTGGTGCAAGATTACAGTGAAACTGTACACATTGAAGCTGAGTAATCACTTATCTCGCTGAGGTAAAGAACAAAACCCATCTCTAGAGATGGGTTTTTTATGCGTGACACTTAAGTTTGAGATTATTTTTCTTGTTGAGCTTTCAATAGATCGCGAATTTCAGACAACAACTCTTCTTCTTTGGTCGGTGTGGGTGGTGCTTTAGGCGCTTCTTCTTCCTTACGTTTTAGGGTGTTAATGGCTTTTAACCCCATAAAAATCGCGAAGGCGATAATCGTAAAGTCGATAACGGTTTGAATAAATTTGCCATAGGCAATCACCACAGAAGGCGCATCACCTTGGGCTGCCTGAAGCACTATGCTCAAATCACTAAAATTCACACCACCTAGGATGATACCAATCGGTGGCATGATGACATCGGCCACGAAGGACGAGACGATTTTGCCGAATGCGGCACCTATGATGATACCAACGGCCATATCGATCACATTGCCGCGGGACGCAAAAGCCTTGAACTCTTTAATTAAGCTCATTAGGTTTTCTCCAAAATTAAGATTAAATGTTGAGTTTTACTTTGCTAACGATATCAGGAAAACCCAAGGTCTTTTTCACCCTGTTAGCTTTTCAAGCTTATAGAGGCTTGTGAATTAAGGCAATTCAGACATTCTTTAACGGCAAAAAAGCATGTTAGACTGCGTCCGATTTAAGCCATTCTGGGGAGAAAGTATCACGTGCATTGGAATAATCTAACTTTTAACCAATTAGATATTAATATGCTGTATGACATATTAAAACTTAGAGTTGATGTGTTTGTCGTCGAGCAGGCCTGTGCGTATCCAGAGCTTGACGATAAGGATAGGCACCCAGAAACCCAGCATTTATTTGGCTTATCGCCTGACGGGGAACTGCTTGCCTACGCGCGCATTTTGCCGCCGGGATTGAGTTATCCAGAGGCGAGTATTGGTCGTGTGGTGGTATCGCCAGCGGGACGAGGCAAAGGACTGGCAATGCCTTTAATGCAGCAAGCCATTGAATCAGCACTGACGACATGGCCCGATGCGGGGATCCAAATTGGCGCCCAAGATTACCTCAAAGCTTTCTATCAAAAACTCGGCTTTGTCGCCTGCTCTGAGATGTATTTAGAAGATGGTATTCCCCATTTAGATATGCGCTATCAATCAGCATAAGCGGCTATCAATAAGAGTTATCTACATCAATTATCAACATAAGCATTCAACATTAAGCCAATAAGGAACTGAGATGTCGACTTCAACGGACTATAGAATCAATCAACAACAAATTGCCTGCGTGGCGAGTTTTCTGGCTAAAGAGGGCAAAACCGAAGCGCTAATCGCTGCGCTCGCGAGCCTTATTCCTGATACGCGCCGCGAAGCGGGTTGTATTCGTTACGAGCTCAATGTGAGCCGTGATGAGCCGCGCCGCGTGACGTTTGTAGAAAAGTTTGTCGATATTACCGCCTTCGATGAACACTGCGCTAAAGACGCGATTCAACATTATTTCCATCAAGTGATGCCCGAATTGGTTGAGTCATATCATGTAGAAACTTACCACCAAATTATTGCTTAGTGCTAGGGCGTGCTAATTCCACTTAAGCTGACTTTCATCGTAGACACATATAGCGTCCGCATAAAGGCACTACAGCAGGCTGTGCGCTAACTATCTTCATACGAGTGGCTCATTATTTGAGTGGGCCAGCTCGCTTCATTCCTCGATTCTCAGCCAAGAATTTGCTCGAACGAATACAAGGTCATTTCAAAATATTAACTGGCCCTCGTAATAGGCAAATTTAAGTAAGCAAATAATCACTTTATAGCGCATCATGTTGCTGTATCTACCTAAAGCTCGACTAGGGATTAGGTGGAACTCTCAAGGTGAAAATCCTGCAATGCTGTATCTCCAAGGAAATAATATGAAACGGGTTAGCGTATTAGGTGATTGCGATAAGTGTAAAAAAACTGAGGAAATGTTCAAAGATATATCAGAGGAAATGGCCGTCGATCTGATCGTTAAAAAAGATACTGATCCACAGAGTTTAGTGAAATTTAAAGTAACAAAAACTCCCGCAGTCGTTATCGATGGGGAGCTAGTGCATAGCGGTTCAGTGCCGAGTAGAGCCGATATCGAAGAATGGCTGCGAGACTAACACAGCTAGAATGAATGCTGGGATCATATTCAATGCAAAAGCGTTGCAGAATTGTGCGGTACATAAGTCAGTGTATACACTATGTTATGTTGAGTGCATGGTTTGGAATCTTTCCCCTATCGGCGGCTGACCCAGCACAGTCCATCGGCAAAGTACTAGAACGAGAGACCCGTTGGCAAAATCCAGATTATATCCGCCAAGCTTTCAGTCATATTGCGTTAAATAATGAATATGACACTTATAAACACAGAGTTCGTAAATGGCAGGTACCAATACGGGTTTTTATTGAACATCAAGTTGCCGATGGTGCTCTGCACACTCAATTAGTGCAGATGCATTTAAGCCATTTAACGGAGATTACGGGTCACGATATTCGCTTAGTCGATTCGCTTGAAAAGGCTAATTTGCACTTAGTATTTACCCGTCAATCCCTGTGGGCGAATGAGATAGTGCGCTTAATGGGGCAAAGTGCTGTGCAAAATATCCATGGTTCAGTTTGCATGGCAAAATTTGCCCTCAATTCTTTGCAGCAAATTGAACGTGCTTGGATCATCATTCCCGTCGATCAAGCAAAAATGCACGGTAAGTTAGTGGCTTGTATTGTGGAAGAAATGACCCAAGTACTTGGATTACCCAATGACTCAGAAAAAGTGTTTCCCTCCATTTTTAACGATAAAACCCAGCAGGATTTGCTCACAGGGCTGGATTTTATTCTCCTAAAACTACTCTATAGTCCACTGATTCACGCTGGGATGACAGCCGCTGAGGTTGAACAACCTTTGTTGAACTTGCTCATCCAATGGCAGCATGATGGCACAATTATGAATGCCGATAAAATGGTGCGACAAGGTAAATTGTACCCCTTACTCGGCTATTAACTACTGTGTGTTACTCCTAAAGTTGACATTACTCGTATGTGATTAATTAATCCTTTTTGTTTTAGGAATAAGGGCATAGTCTATCTTTAATAAGAGGTAAACACGGTGGAGGGACACTATGCGAATGACACTGCAGTTTTTAGGGGCAACGAGAGAAGTGACAGGTTCGTGCCATTTACTCTCGGTCGATCATGAACATTTATTACTCGATTGTGGGTTGATACAGGGCGGTAAAGAAGATGAATTGCGTAATCACGACCCTTTCACTTTCGAGCCCGAGTCTATTTCCGCTGTCGTGCTGAGTCATGCCCATATCGATCACTCTGGACGTTTACCTCTGTTAGTCAAATCGGGGTTTGATGGGCCTATTTATACTCATAAAGCGACGGCTGAACTTTGTGCCATTATGCTTAAAGATGCTGCTATGCTGCAGAGCAGAGATACGGAACGTACTAATAAAAAACGGACTAAGCACGATCTTGAGCCTTTAGAACCCTTATTTACCGTTGAAGATGTCGAACAAGTGATGAGGCAATTTATTCCCTTAGAATACGGCCAAGTGATAAACGTGATCCCCCATGTGGATATTTGTTTGTCGGATGCGGGGCATATTTTAGGTTCGGCTTTAGTTGAAATTTGGTTAGGTGAAGGTAAGTCGCAGAAAAAAATTGTTTTCAGTGGTGATCTTGGCCGTGCAGGTATGCCGATTTTACATAATCCAACCTTAGTTGATACGGCCGATTTAGTGCTAATGGAAAGTACCTATGGTGATCGTTTTCACCGGAGTTGGACTGATACCTTAGCAGAGTTGAAAGCCATTTTTACGAAGGCGGTGACAGAAAGCCACGGTAATATTTTGTTACCCGCATTCTCAGTCGGACGAGCACAAGAGTTACTCTATCTTTTTCATTTATATGCCAAGGAATGGGATCTATCCCGTTGGAGAATTTGCCTTGATAGCCCAATGGCGATTGAAGCGACTCGCGTCTATGTTAATAACTACCAGTTGATGGATGAAGACTTTAAGCATTTTACTCGCCAGTCACCAGGGAAGCATCCACTGCTGTCAAACGTTGAATTTATTCAAACCACCGAAGAATCAATAGCATTAAATGATATACACAAGGGGCTGATTATTATTGCAGGGAGCGGGATGTGTAATGGTGGGCGTATTCGTAGCCATTTTGAACATAATCTATGGCGCCCTGAATGTGATGTGATTATTTGTGGCTATCAAGCCAGAGGCACTCCTGGGCGTGCTTTAGTCGATGGCGCAGAAGAGCTAACCATTCACGGTAACAGTATTAAAGTCGCCGCTAAGCTACATACGGTAGGTGGGCTATCTGCCCATGCGGATCAGGCTGAGTTATTACATTGGTATCACCACTTTGATGATCAGCCCCCCTTAGTTCTCGTCCATGGCGAACCCGAGGCACAGCAGGGGTTAGTCGATGTCATTAACCAAGATCCTAAAACTAGACCTAAGGATATTGCGATAGCTGCATATGGTGATAAGTTGGATTTAACTGCATTGCCGCGGTTAATGTGGATCACCTCTTAAGTTTATGCCCTTCTTTGTAACGCCCTATTTAGTAAGAATAGGGCGTCTTATTTGCTTATAAATCAACGCGCCTTAGGTATGGTACCGAATAAATTTATCCATTATTTAGGTTTCCAATTGTTAATCATTCGTTGTAATCTGGATTGAGGCTATCTAGATTGGCTCATTAAATAGTCTCAATTAGGTCAAACCTAATTTTGCAGAGCTAATAAAACTATAACTATAACAATCAATCACGAGGTTTGAATGGAAGCAATTACGGAATTTGTTGGCCTAGTTAATGGCTTTGTCTGGGGCACACCTATGTTGGTGATGATCCTTGGTGTGGGTTTGTTTCTCTCTCTCGGGCTTAGATTGATGCCCATTCTTAAATTAGGTACAGGTTTTAAGCTACTCTGGTCTGGGCGAATTCCCGATAAAGATAAAAATGTGAAAGGAGATGTGAGCCCTTTTAATGCGTTGATGACGTCACTTTCAGCCACTATTGGTACAGGTAATATTGCGGGGGTTGCTACCGCGATTTTTATTGGAGGCCCTGGTGCCTTATTTTGGATGTGGTGTACAGCGTTAGTGGGGATGGCAACTAAGTTTGCAGAGGCCGTTTTAGCGGTGAAATACCGTGAAGTTGATGACCATGGTAACCATGTTGGTGGGCCTATGTATTACATCAAAAATGGCCTTGGTAAGAAGTGGGCTTGGTTAGGCACATTATTTGCGATTTTTGGTTCTCTTGCTGGTTTTGGTATTGGTAATACAGTACAGGCAAACTCAGTTGCAGATGCGTTAAGCAGTAACTTTGGGATTCCCGCTTGGGCTTCGGGCGTGGTGATGATGCTGTTAGTTGGTGCAGTATTGATGGGAGGGATTAAACGTATCGCCGATGTAGCGGGTAAGTTAGTGCCCTTTATGACAATTTTTTATATTACCGCGGGTTTAGCTGTGTTAGCTATGCATATTGAAGAGGTGCCTGCTGCATTTGCCTTGATTGTTCATAGTGCGTTTAATCCAGTTGCTGCCCAAGGTGGTTTTGCGGGGGCGGCAGTTTGGGCTGCCATTCGCTTCGGTGTCGCTCGCGGTGTGTTTTCCAATGAAGCAGGTTTAGGAAGTGCGCCTATCGCCCATGCCGCTGCGCAAACGAATAACCCTGTAGCGCAGGGGCTTGTTGCTATGCTTGGCACCTTTATCGATACCATTATTGTTTGTTCTATTACGGGACTAGCGATTGTGGTGTCAGGAGCATGGACTTCAGGTGAAAATGGTGCCGCATTGACTTCCTACGCCTTCTCCCACGCCTTACCGATGGGGAATTATATTGTCGCTGTAGCTCTGGCTATTTTTGCGTTTACAACCATTATTGGTTGGAGTTTTTATAGTGAGAAGTGTGTGCAATATCTCTTTGGTATTAAAGCAATAAAACCATTTCGCCTACTGTGGACGCTTGCGGTTCCCTTAGGTGCGGTGAGTTCTTTAGATTTCATTTGGCTATTAGCGGATACCTTAAACGCTATGATGGCTATTCCGAACCTTATTGCTTTAGTGCTGTTGAGTCCTGTGGTTTTCGGTTTGACGCGAGAATACTTTATTAAAAAACGCGCAGAAGAGACGGCAAAAGTGCGCACTTAATTGCCGATGCGACTGAGTGTTTTCGAACCAAAAGCTCACATATTGGTGAGCTTTTTAGTCGAGTTGGTTACGCGATTAGTCTGAGTTGTTATCAAACTCTGTATCATCAAATAACTCGTAGGCAGGAGATACGTTGGGGACATCCTTAAATAAGCGAGTGAAGTGACGCTGCACACCTTTTAAATCAATTCCAGCTAGGCCAGAGGCAAAACCAAACCATGCGTAAAGACCGCTAAAGTTATCAAACATAGGAGGTAGGTATTTTGGGGGGGTCAGAATCCCTTCTTGGCAGGCTTGATACAACACAGGGATATCTTCGATCGCCAATTTCCCTAAGAACAACATAGGGATGAGCTCGGGTAAGCCTGATGTAATTGCACTACGAATAAAGTTAATATTTTCTACATAACCGCGGACATAGGAAATATCTTTAGTGAAAAAGCTCCCCCCTTCTACCATACCGCCACGGAAAACCCTTTGAGTGACCCTATAGCTGTCCTTTGCACTGAGATTTAATTCTCTAAAATAGTTAAACACGTCGATAAAGTCTGCACCATTTTCCGCCATATCGACAGCCGCAACACGGTCGCTAATACGCCGAGCTCGGCCTGGATTGGAGCTTAAGGTCAACATTTCGAGCAATACAGCGAGCCCTTCTTGGGTTGCCGCTACACGTGGAGACCCCACACTGAGCCAAGTTGCGTGGGGTTGGGCTCTGCCATTAAGGGTTGTACCAACATGTACCCAGCCTTCATGAACCTCATATACATTGAGGTCTGACTCACTGAACATCGCTTTACTGTTGAGTTTAACGGTATCGCCGCCCACTGCGGCATCCGAAACAATACCGTCACTGAGGCGAACACGCATATCATCGCTATGGAAATACTTTTCTAAACGCTGACTTAGTACATGGACGGCTTCCGGTGCGCTAATAATTTTGGGGTGATGCTTATTCATATGTCGTGCTGCGGGCAGCGAGAATATATAACTCAGTTTATCGCCCAACTGACGCAGGGTATGGCGATCGCCATGCAATCTATGGTTTGCACTGCCGTATAATTCTTGACTGAGTTTACCAAAGGTCGGCGTACCTCTGTGGCCTAACATATCGACAACGAGACGATATTGATCGACGTTGGCAACTAATAATTTTCCAAGTTTGTCCCGTTTACCTAAACGTCTATGAATATCCTGTTTCAGGGCGATAAGTTCAGCTTGCGTTTTTATAGGGTCAAAAGGTAATGCTATGTTTTGATAGAAGTCTTGTTTAATCGCTGGAAGTGAAGAACCTTTGTTTGATAGAAAACGCTCTTCCATTTCCCTTGGCCATTTAATCGCATCGAGGATTTTTATGGGAGTTTGGATACGAATGAGTTCATCGGAAAAGCGGCGTAGATCTTGTTGGTACTGGGCTAACGACTCTGACATTTCCGTCATCCTGCGGGCTGTTTAAGCAATAGAAATTGACATAATCATAGCCTTTAACCCTATTGATTCCTATGGCTCTGCTAGGCTGATGTTAAAAATTTTAGATTAAATAATCAATTTTTCATCGATTTAAAGCATCACTCGGTGAAAAGTTCTACACAGGATCTGCGATATGAACGCTGGCGCGTTTGGCGCTGGGATGAGGAACTTATACTTATTTATATAAAGGTTGGATGGCTTCTCATTAAAACCAAGACATAAAAAGGCAAAATGATAAGGTTGGTGGTACTAAAAATTAATGCTCACCCAGCCGATGAAGTACTGGGTGATACTTGTCTATAATCGAGCAAAATATCTATGCTTGTCGGTTTGTAGCGTAAGCATAATGGTATTAGCCGGGCTTAAAAAAATTCGTCGTCTCCTAATGCACGTCGAAGTTCTGCGCGTTCGAGATAATCTTCTAAGCGTTTTTTGATTTCACGCTTATGCTGCATGGCTTCGGCTGCTTTGCTGTTTCTAGGGGTGGTCATCGCCTCAATTTCAGTATCGTTGGGCACGACTTCAATAATATGAGCCATAACGAATTCCTCATGTTGTTCCTAAAGACTTTCTATCTAAAAATAGTGTGGCAGAAAAGCAAAAAATTTTGTGAATTAGAGTAAAAATTTCTTCCCATTGGTTGAATCGCATACTGTCGCTTGTGGTAATAATAATGACATTTTTATATAGCAGTCTTCCTGTAATTTAACTCTATTTTGTGACTGAATACCTGATACTTTATTGTTAATTTATTGACTAATCCCTACTTAAATACTCAGACAAACTTGAATTAATTGACAACTACAACAACACTTTGATGATTAATGATTCGCTAGGGATGGCATATATGCACAAGGATGACTTTCCTAAATACTTTGACTCTCCTAAAAATTTTTATTTCAGCGTCCTAAGTTCCAGTTGGATGGTGATCACGGCTGCATTGTTTTTCATGGGCGTTTCTTGGTATGTCTTAGAGGTATATCTTAGAGATCGCGGAGAAGAGCGTTTTAATAATAATGTGCAGGAGCTAATTGAAGCCGTAAACAGCAGAATGATAGTGTATGAGCAGGTATTACGGGGGGGGATTGGGTTATTTCTTGCCTCTGATGGCGTGACCAGAGAAGAGTGGCAGACCTACGTAGTAAATGCGCGTTTGATTGAATATTACCCAGGTATTCAAGGCTTTGGTTACACTCCCTTACTGACTCCTGAAACCTTGGAGGCGCATGTCAATCAAGTTCGAACTGAAGGGTTTAGTGAATATAACGTTTATCCCCAAGGAGAGCGCGATCTCTATTGCGTCATTCAATACTTAGAGCCCTTTGATTGGCGTAACCAGAGGGCTTTTGGTTTTGACATGTGTTCAGAGACGAATCGACGCTCTGCCATACTCAGTTCTATAGCAACAGGGATGCCGACAATTTCAGGAAAGGTGATATTAGTTCAGGAAACCCAAGATAATACCCAATCGGGTTTTTTGATGTATTTACCCTTATATCAAGGGCAAGCGACTACTGATGAGGAGCGAAAACAGCGTGCCGTCGGTGTAATTTATGCAGCTTTTCGCATGGATGATTTGATGCAAGGGATTATGGGAAATAGATTTTCGGGTTTAACACTCGCTATTTACGATGGGGAAAATGCAAACGCTGAAAGTTTAATGTTTACTAGCAATAAATTGTTACCTAGTCCGCAGGATCTTTTTTATCAATCACAAACGGCAATCATTGAAGGCCGAGTATGGCGTTTAGATATTTCGTCAGAATCAGCCTTTATTTCTAGTTCGGAGCAAACCCAGAGTTTTTGGCTCCAATTGATTGGGTGCGGCTTTATATTAGCGTTATTTTACTCCGTGGTTGTGATGGCGCGTAATCGTTATCAAGAATCTAGGTTGACATCTGAACTTATCGCCAACGAGAAACGATTTAGATTAGTCATTGAAGCCTCGCCAAGCGCCCTATTTATGATTGATAGAACAGGCGTGATCACTTTAGTCAATACTCATGCCGAACGCTTATTTGGTTATGCCAGAGAAGAATTGCTTGGGCATTCAATCAATATGCTACTGCCTAAGGGATTGTGGGATATACATCAGCAGCATATGAGTAATTATTTGGTCCAGCCTATCGCAAAAAATATGTCTATGCGGGACGATTTATTTGGCTGTTGCAAGGATGGTAGCCGATTAGCGATTGAGGTTGGCTTAACACCAATCCATTTTAGTAATGGGCTCTCTATACTCGCGACAATCAATAATGTGTCAGAACGCAAACGTGTGGAAATTCAAAGAGCTCAACATACAAAAGAACTTGAGCGTATTAATCAAGAACTCGATCGTTTTGCCTATATTGCATCCCATGATCTTAAGTCTCCTTTAAGGGGGATTGAACAGTTGACGAGTTGGTTGGCGGAAGATCTTGTTGATAATACGAATGAAAATGTCCAAAAGTACTTAGGATTAATTCAAAATCGGATTCATCGCATGGTCTTGCTACTCGATGGATTATTAATGTTTTCCAGAATTGGTCGGGTTGATGCTGAAATTGTAGAGGTAGATGCGCGGCAGTTAATTGAGGATATGTTTGAGTTAGTCGCTCCTCCACAGGGATTTGAGTTATTGCTAGAGGGGGAATTCCCAAACTTTAAGACAGTCAAAACACTTTTGGAGTTGGTTGTTAGAAATTTAATGAGTAATGCCATAAAACACCACGATCGAGACACGGGTGTTATCAAAGTGCAATGTGAACCCAAAGGGGATGTATATTGGTTTAGTGTTGTTGATGATGGCCCAGGTATTTCAAAGGCTTATCATGGGAAAGTATTTGAAATGTTTCAGACGCTTAAACCAAGGGATGAAGTAGAGGGGAGTGGTTTAGGTTTATCACTGGTAAAAAAAACCATAGAAAGCTTAGGGGGAGAAATCAAACTAGAATCAGAGGGACGAGGTTGTCGTTTTCGATTCAGTTGGCCAGTACGTATAGTGAACAAGGAGGTTTTATGAGCAGTTCAAATAGCTACACTCAAGTGACAATTTTACTGGTCGATGACGATGATGTTGATTATATGGCTGTTCAGCGTGCAATGAAGCAGCTTCGCTTATTGAATCCTTTGATACGCGCCAGAGACGGACTTGAGGCGTTACATATTCTGACTAATCCCGAGGCGATTAAGGGGCCCTATCTCATACTGTTGGATTTAAATATGCCGAGGATGAATGGCTTTGAGTTTCTTGAGCATCTTCGATCCGATCCAACACTTTCTTCCTCTGTGGTTTTTATGTTAACCACCTCAAGTACCGATGAAGATCGGATGAAAGCCTATAGTCATCATGTGGCGGGCTATATGGTGAAAACGGATATAAAAGACGGTTTTAATAATATTTTTAATATGTTGGAAGGTTACTGGCGTATTGTTGAGCTTCCATCGGCATAGGATGGGCATATGGATTTACTACTAATCGATGATGATGAAGTGGATAGAACCGCGGTCATCAGAGCATTGAGGCAGTCAAAATTAGCGTTTAATGTCATTGAGGCAAATTGTGCGTTCGATGGATTAAACCTAGCGTTAGAACGCCATTTTGATGGCATTTTATTGGACTACATGCTGCCCGATGCCAATGGCCTCGAAGTGCTGATTAAACTCAATGCGATGACTCAAGACCAAACCGTAGTCGTGATGCTCAGCCGTTATGAAGATGAAAAGTTAGCCCAGCGCTGTATAGAACTGGGTGCTCAGGATTTCTTACTCAAAGATGAAGTTAATTCCCGTATTCTTACCCGAGCTATTCGTTACGCCAAACAACGAGCCTCAATGGCATTAGCACTACGTAATAGCCATCAAAAACTGAAAGAGCTAGCGGAGCATGATTCGCTGACGAAACTCGTTAACCGTTATGGGTTCGAGCTTTGTTTAAATCGAGCCATAGCTAGAGCCAAAAGGAGTAACAATTATTTAGCGGTAATTCTACTCGATCTAGATGATTTTAAAGCGATTAACGATACATTAGGTCACCAGACTGGCGATATCTTATTAGTCAAAGTGGCCTCTCGCTTAAGTGAGGTTCTGCGGGATGGTGATGTCATTGCTCGTTTAGGGGGCGATGAGTTTGTTGTCCTGGTGACGGATGATGATTACAAGTATTTTCCGATGATAGTGGCTAATCGACTGCTTAAGGCATTTGAGGAGGTTTTTTGCCTCGGGGATAATGATGTGCTGATTGGTGCCAGTATTGGCGTTGCTTTTTATAACGAGGCTGCATCAGACAGTTCCGAGTTGATGAAATGTGCCGATATTGCGATGTACCGCGCCAAGAAAATGGGGCGTAATCAGATCCAATTTTATTCTGAAGCCTTAGATAGAGAGGTGCGTTATCGCAATCATATCGAGTCAAGTCTTAGGGTTGCACTCAGACAGAATGAATTTAAGGTGTATTACCAAGCACAGGTTGATTCTTTGACCCATCAAATGGTCGGTATGGAAGCACTTATTCGTTGGCAGCATCTTAAAGACGGGGTTATCGCACCGGATCAGTTTCTCCCTATTGCAGAAGAGATGGGCCTGATGGAGGAGATTGGGGATTGGGTTCTCGCGGAGGCTTGTAGACAAGCTCAGATTTGGCTGACACAACTAAAACCCATTGGGCGTGATTTCACCATTGCGGTAAATTTATCAGCCTCACAAATAGCGCAGATTGATTTGCTGAGTAAAATTATCCAAACACTGGAATTAACGGGTTTACCTCCTACAGCACTAGAGTTAGAGATTACTGAGAATTGTTTGATTGAAGATCCCCATGAACACGCTAAAGTTTTAGATCAAATCGCTAAACTTGGTGTTCGTTTCGCCCTCGATGATTTTGGTACAGGATTTTCATCCTTAGAACACATCAAATTATTCCCTATCAGTGTATTGAAAATAGATAAAAGCTTTATCGCATCCTACGATAAAGATGAAAAAGACACTCGATTATTAGCCGCATTACTTAATTTTGCCTATGGTTTTAATGTTATTTCTGTCGCAGAAGGCGTGGAAACATTGGAACAGGCGGAGTTTTGTACGGCTCGCAATTGTAATATTTTGCAAGGATATTTATTCTCTCGGCCCTTAGAGGCAATAGACTTTGAGGCAAAATTTATTACACCATTACTCACAAAATTGTGAACCTTATCCAGTGGTCATTCCTGTAAACCGTTTTCATCTGGTGAGGAATATTTTCTTGCTTTACACTGAGCAATAGACAAATATCAGCCCCCCTTTTCTGATGCCGAATTTTGTTGTGTCAGAACTCTTTATTCACTGTGCTTAAGTGGGTCATTCCGTAATGAAAATAGGTATCTTATCCCAGTTTCCTCAACTGTATTCAACGCAACGTTTAGTCGCCGCCTGTGAGAGTCGTGGCCATGAAGCGGTTGTGATCAATACTCTGAACTGTTATATGAATATCAACTCGATCAAACCCAGTATTCATTATGAGGGACAGGAGTTGGTTGGATTCGATGCAATCATTCCTCGAATCCATGCAAGTGTGACTTTTTATGGTTGTGCAGTGGTACGTCAGTTTGAAATGATGGGTGTATTTGTGGCTAATGACTCGATTTCGATAGCCCGATCCCGTGATAAGTTAAGGGCATTGCAGTTGCTTTCTCGTAAAGGGATAGGTATGCCAATTACGGGGTTTGCGAATAAACCTAATGATATTCCTGATTTAATCAATATGGTGGGAGGTGCTCCCTTAGTGATTAAACTGCTTGAGGGTACTCAAGGTATTGGTGTTGTGTTAGCAGAGACGAAAACCGCGGCAGAGAGCGTGATCGAAGCTTTTTTAGGATTGAAAGCCAATATCTTAGTGCAGGAATATATTAAAGAGTCTAACGGAAGCGATATTCGCTGTTTTGTTGTAGGTGATAAAGTTGTCGCTTCGATGAAACGCCAAGGACCAGAAGGAGATTTTCGCTCTAATCTTCATTTGGGCGGTTGTGGTGAAACGGTAAAAATCACCTCCGTCGAGCGTAAGATGGCGATTGCAGCCGTAAAGGCCATGGGGCTTGTTGTCGCTGGTGTGGATATTTTACGCTCTAACCGTGGCCCTTTAATTCTTGAAGTGAACTCGGCACCTGGCATTGAAGGTATTGAACAAACCACAGGGATTTCAGTCACTGAACCGATAGTTGAATATATCGAGAAAATGGTTGCAGCGCGTAAAACAAATAGGCCAATCATTGCTTAATGGATCATTGCGATAGCACAACGCCACCGCTTAAGGTGGCGTTTTGATAACTTGTACTCGCTCGGGGTAGATAGTAAAGCTTAGAGGTCAAAGCTGTAGGAATAGCCTAAAACAATTTTAGTATCGTCATCGGTTAAGTCTGTATCTGCAACCATAAAGGATACGGTTCCCACACTAGTATCTGCACTTAGCGTCACGTTATAGTCGGCGTAGTTATCTTCACCAAACCAAGCTTCAACTACATCGCCCGTTGAATAACCATAATGCACTGATAAGCTCACCTTTTCAGTAAGTGGTATTGATACAGTAGCCGCAAGATAGCTCAAATCTTTATTATCTAAAGGCGATGCTGCTACATCATCTCCAGCATTAATGACATGGGAGTAGCTAAGCTCAATCCATTTCCAAGTAACAGCACCATGGAGTTCGCCGAAGTCGATACTTCCAGGTGCATCAGGATAGCCATAATAGAGATAACCTATGTCGTAACTAATATCTTCAGTGATATTACCTGCATAACCCACATAAAGATCGAGCTCATAGCTTGTTTCATCACCAAAATCCACATTCGATGCCCATGTGCCTGCATAAAATCCAGAATCATGGCTATAGTCAATTCCACCTTGGATGGCTACCGCATCGTCAGTTTGGGTTACACCACGCCATAGGTAATTTGATGTACCCCCTATATTGGCTGACACGGCAGCAAAGGCATTGGATGTCAGTAACATTCCTGTCGATAAGGCTAAAACGCTATACAGTGATTTTCTCATGCTCATCCCCTCGATTGATGTATTTATTGATTCACTTATGCCCATTTTGTTGGTGGCACTGGTGCATCTTGGTTTTTTTCTGAAGAGTGAGTTGCTAATCGTATGCCATTATTACAATCTTATGGAAAACATAATGTTATAAAAATGTTTGTCAGTTGTGCTTTTGGGTGTGCATGAAAATGGAGCAGGCACGCACTGTCGTTGTGCAATAAATCGTCATTTCGAGTTGAGTTTTGCGCAAAAAAAAACGCCTCACAAAGTAGGAGGCGTTTCATCACGAATGGTTTTATCTACGAATTAATTGACGCTATCGCGTAGGGTTTTACCGGCTTTAAACTTAGGCACAGTTGCTTCTGCAATTTGGATTTCTTTACCCGTTTGTGGGTTACGACCTGTGCGAGCTGCACGGGTGGCCGTTTCGAAAGAGCCAAAGCCCACGATAGAAATTTTGTCACCATTTTTCATGGATTCGGTGATAGCCGCTTCGAAAGACTTTAATGCGCGTGCTGCTTCCACTTTTGTTAGATCGGCATTTTCCGCAATCTTAGCGATAAGTTCAGTTTTGTTCATCTTTGTTGTCTCTTCTTTCCGTAGATTATTTAAGTAAGCGTGCCTAACATGCCATAAGGCTTCATACTTTGAAAGCCTTTTACTGCCAGAGAATAGAATGAAACGCGGTAAATTGGAGAATATTTACTCGGTTCGTGACTTAGGTTTTATTCTTCTAACAGTTGAAATAAGAGCTGCTTGACGAGTTGAGGTTCGAAGGGTTTATCGCACAGAGCATTGACGCCTGCCTGTGATACATTGCTTAAGTGGGTATCGTTGGCTTCTGAGGAGACCATTAAAATAGGGATATGGGATTGTTGGCTCTCGTTGCGAATAAATTGGGTCAATGCTAATCCATCAATACTGGGCATGTTATAGTCAGTAATGACCAGATCAAACATATTATTTCTCATTAACTCAATAGCTTGTGCGCCATCTTCTGCTTCGGTAATGAGCTTTATTCCTAAATTACCAATAGTTCGTTTGATGACATTTCTCGCCATACGACTGTCATCGACTACTAAAACGCGCACATCATGTACATCAAAATGGCTAAGATCGAGTTCATCATGGCTTAATAGATCGATGGTCGCGTTCAGGGCTTTACCTAAGTGCTCGGCATGGAAAGGCTTAGGTAAGATAGCGACTACGCCTGATTGTCTAAAAATCTCCAATTGCTCGCGACGGCATTCGCTCGACACCAACATAAACTGAATGTCTTTGTAGTCACTATTTACACGTAAATAGCTGAGTAGATCGATGGCAGTGCCATCTTCGAAATGCATTGCACTGGCGATGAGATCGGGTTTATGGCGGCCAACCACGGCTTTAGCCTCTTCGATATTTGCAGCCGTTTGAATGCTGACAATCCCTTCTTGTTGTAGATGCTGAATAATGATTCGGCGTTGCGTATCCGAAGGCTCTACTAAGAGAATGGATAATTCGTTGGGTGATAGATGACTCATAGTTTTCGTCGGTATTAGCTGAGGGTCTTTTATAGGATTGTTAAGCTACGCTATAAATAACAGCTTAGCAATAAATCCGCTATTACTCTGTTTTACCACTTAAATACTGGTAAGTGACTTTAGAAAATGCAGCCCAATATTGTACTAACAACATAGCAATTATGCCGATAACAAGTGGTAGCATCGGAATTTGCTTACCTGCAAAGAACACTTTTACGTCTTCTGGTGTGATACGGTAGGCAATCACCGCAGTGATACCAAGTGCTGAAAAACCGAGGGTTTGCATTCCAAGATAGATTTTAAGCACTAGGCTTGACCAAGGGGCTCGCATCAGGATACCAACTAGTACGGGAAGCACTCCTAAGGTAAATAAATCAAAGGATTGGGTTGTTATTGCTCGCCATAGTGCGGCTATGCTAAAGAGGCAATAGAGCGCTGTGAGTAAAATGAGACGTTTAGGCATTGAATGACTGATGGATTTCGTGGTCTTAGGATGAGGCAGTGTAGGAAAAGCGCTGAACTGAGTCCAGTATAACCGCATTATCATGTAGAATATTGCCTTTGCTTGGGTATAGTTAATAGGTTTAGGTTATGACAGAAGTTGAATTTTGGGCATTGGTTACGCGTACTGAGGCTGCACAACCACAGGAATCTTTAGTGCAGGCACTCAAGCAAAAACTCACCGAACTCAGTAATGAAGAATTAAAAGCTTTCGATAAAATATTTAGCCAACAGATGCGGCGTAGCTATTTATGGTCAGTATGGGGAGCGGCTTATATTATCACTGGGTGTGATTCTGAATATGCTTTTGCGGAGTTTAGATGTTTTCTTATTTCTTTAGGGCAAGAGCGTTATGATGCAGTTATTACACATCCTGATAGCCTAGCGCGTTTATCCGCATGGCCAGAGAAAGACGGATATGCCTATCCCTTTGTCGATGAGTACGACTTAATTGCTGGGCAGCTATATGAAGATAGGACGGGTCAAGAGTTACCTTTTATGCCATCGGGTAAAGCGACTCCTGTTGGTAAAAAATTTAGCACTAAACCTAAGGATCTTAAACAGCAATATCCTGAGTTAAGTGCCCGTTTTCCATTTTAAACGTTAATCATTAATCTCTGTGGAATAGGCCTTAATTGTCATTTTTCATTTTTTTGCATTGAAACCCTTGCTTGCGTGGATCAAATTCACAATTTAAACCACATTCCCAAGGGACATTATCATAGAGAGAAGATTGCACCCGGGCAAAATCTCGGCAGGCATCATAATGATCAAAATTATCTGTTTTTTTGTATTTTCCAGAGTCATACCCATGGGTGTAGATAAAGGATGACCAAGTTTGGTGATGGTCATCCTTACTGTCTGGGGAGATAAACCAAATCGCACTGGCGAAACAGGTAAAAAGAATAAGAATGAACACAGGTACAACGGGGAATTTCATTTTCTAATCGTAGCCATATAAACAATAGGCGAAGAATAACGTGTTTTTAATCAAGATGCGCGCAAAATGATCACAAATTTATAACGCTGCACTTACTTAGTGCAGTGTCGATACAAAAAGATACGTGTCAATTTACAGCAAAGTAAAATATTTTGTTTATTATACAAATGCTTGTGTTTATTTTATGTTCTTGAGACTGTTTTGCGTTAAGCTTTAGTTCAGGTTAGATTTTGTACTGTCAATATAGAAATGATTAGGCCTAGGAGGCAAGCATGAAAGTTCAATTCCTTTTACTCGCAGGGGTATTAAGTTGCAGTGCAGTGTGGGCCGCAGATGAAACATCAACCCATCCTGTCACGGAAGATGGTGTGGTGAAAATTGTTTGGCAAAATCCGAAGGATTTTCGCGATATTAAATCATCGGGGGAAGTTCAATCCCGTTATGAGACTCGCTTATTTGAGACCTTAACCAAGAATATCAATAAAGAAGCCGCTAAAATTTTAAAACCCAATCAAAAGCTTGAAATGATGGTTACCGATGTGGATTTAGCGGGGGATATGCGTCCAACATTTGGTGCAACGGCAAATGATTTACGGGTTGTGAAGGATATTTACCCACCACGAATCACCTTTAGCTACCAGGTGTTAGAGAATGATAAAGTGATCGTTGCTGGGGATGAAAAATTATCTGATATGGGGTTTTTAACGGGTATTCAGCCCTTAAACGATAAACCTTTTATGTATGAAACACAGATGCTAAACGACTGGTTAAAAAAGACCATCGCCCCTAAGATTTAGATGTAAAGCCATCTTAAGCGATTAATGCGTGTGGATTGAGTGCATTATTTTCCAACAGGCAAAATCCATTACTTGCGGATTTTGCCTGTTTTTTTGCCCTTGCACTCAGCGTGGACAAGCTATGTTCATTGCAATTATGGGTATGTTCCGGCGAGAGTAAGCCAACGCATAGGCTTATAAGTT
This sequence comes from Shewanella sp. W3-18-1, assembly GCF_000015185.1. Lineage (NCBI taxonomy): Bacteria > Pseudomonadati > Pseudomonadota > Gammaproteobacteria > Alteromonadales > Shewanellaceae > Shewanella > Shewanella sp. W3-18-1. Next base: position 678,969 of record NC_008750.1, read on the forward strand.
TGTGGTAGCAGGCTTGCCCCTGTCTATCATCTGCCAGCATTTGTTGTGCTTGCCAATGTTCGGCACTATAGAACAATTGTTTATGGTGTTCAAAGTCAGTCAATATCCGCTGACAACGAGTTACGATTTGATCGCATGTACTAATTATCACAAAATCATCGCCTCCCACATGGCCAATAAAGCAGTTATCACTTTTATATTTCATTAATAAATTGGCCACTTCGCAAATCACTTCATCACCACGACAAAAACCATAAATATCGTTGTAGGGTTTAAAATGACACAGATCGAAATAAGCGAGGTAAAAAGGCTTTTGTTGAATTCTTAGTCGCTTTAGCTCTTCTTGTATAGGCACATTTCCCGGCAAGTCCGTAAGTGGATTAGCATGGCGTGCCATTTTAATTCTGTGCTCAGTTATGCGCTGTAATAGATCTTTGGTGTGACCAATGCCGAGCAATTTGCCACGGCGCAGAATAATAAATTGCTGTGCCACGGTATTTGCACTTTCTGACGTCAGTAGCTGACTAACAGTCGAAAGGGGCTCATTGGCTTCTATTTGCAGTACCTGAGGATCCATGACCTCACTAACGGCATGATTTTCATGTAATGCTCGACCATAGGGGGTGCTAAAAAGCTCAAGTAATGTTGCACGGCTAATAATACCTTGGGGTACTTGATCTTCAACCACAACAACTGCTTGCAGTGCAGGTTGGGAGATAAAAGTATCACTTAGATGTTTAAGCTTTAGGTTTGGTAGAACGGTAACGGCACCGCAACAGAGGCTTTCTGCTGACTCACTATATCGGGGTTGTGCTTGGGTATTATTGGGAACTAAGGTGGCTTTCATTGCTCTGCAGGGCATAGCCTCAGGACGACCGAGTAAATAACCTTGGCAATACACAATGCCAAGTTGTTTAAGTACTGCTAATTCCTCTTGAGTTTCAATCCCTTCGGCTATCACTTTACAGGTTAAACTCTGACAGAGTTCAACAATAGATCGCACAAATTCTTGTTTTACTGGGGTTGAGTCGATCTGATGGATAAAGTGACGATCAATCTTCACATAATCCGGTGACAGTTCTGACCAGAGTCTTAAGCCAGAATATCCCGCACCTAAATCGTCAATTGCCGTCATAAATCCTTGACTACGATAGTGATTTAAGCAGGATTTAAGCAGGTCTATATCATCCGCAGGATATTGCTCCGAGAGTTCAATCACTACCTGTGAAGGTGAAATCCCAAGCTGTTGCAATAGTTGCAGTGTCAAGCCTTTGGGGTAGCTGGGATCCAACAGTGCCTTGGGCGAGATATTGATAAATAGTCGCCCCTGAAACTGACGACATTTAAATTGCTCAAGTGAAATCCGTCGACAGAGGGTTTCGAGTTCACTGAGTTTACCCTGATGTTCGGCGGTCTGAAAAAGGGGAGCGGGTGAATATAATGGGCTGTGTTCTGGGCCGCGACTTAGGGCCTCAAATCCATGGATCTTGTGTTCTAATATATTGAAAATAGGCTGGAATAATGGACTGATAGCCCCTTTAGAAATTATTTTATCAAGCTCTTTAGCGAGATCTAAACTTGTCATTATTCAGCCCCTTCGTCTGTGTTTGCGGAGTCTATGACTTAGAAATGACAAAATGATGACAATTTTTGTGGCGTTAAAAGGGGCTTTCTCTGGTGCTAACAGGGTAAAGAAGAAAGGGAAAGCGCTAAACTTAACGAAAAATTTTAGCGCTTAGATAAATAAGTTAGCTCTGTTTTTTAAAGACCTGAAGCGTTTTCAATAGGATACCTAATTGGCGCACATAGGTTTCAAGTGCGACAGGATCGAGCGTCGGTTGGCTCTCTAATGTGGTTAAATCATCAACAAGCTCTTGCACGTAGGGCAAAAAACGATTACTCGAAATGATAAATCCTTGATCTGCCGTAAAGATGCTGGTGAATTTTCCATAGCCCGCTTTTTTCAGTTCATCTAATTTAGCGTCGGCATCTATGGCTTGGCGATAGGCGGTTTGAAGGTTTTCTTTCAGTTGCTCTATAACCTTAGTGTGTGGCATAACAGCGTCTCATTGTAAAATTTGCAGGAATTATAAGGGGCAAAGGATATGGCAACAAGCCACAGACGACTCATCGCCGCAATCAGTTGTGTGACATTATTTTTTCATGCCGCAATTTTTGCGGCACCAAGCGATAAACCGCCGTTTTATCAAGTGCAGTGGCAGGGTAAAAGTGCCTATTTGTTGGGATCAATTCATATTGGTAATCGCGATTTTTATCCCTTACCTGAGCAAATTGAAACAGCATTTAGCAAAGCCAAGGGGTTAGTGGTTGAAGTCGATATGAATAAAGTCGATAGCCGCGCGCTATTGCAAAAGTATGGGATGGCAGATGGCACTAAGGGCTTAGATTGGCAGAACCGCGATAAGCAAACTGTTGAGAGTATGACGCTTTACTGTGCGAGTAGAGCAAGTGTATGTCAGTCAATTCAATCATTTGCACCTTGGTTACAGGCGACTCAACTCAATCTCTTACGTTACAATGGCTTAGGTTATAGCACTGATTATGGTGTTGATGCACAGTTGATGGCTCGTAATAAAACACTGCCAGTGTTTGAGCTGGAAACCGCAGAATCTCAATTTCAGTTGTTAGCTACGTTCGACAGCCAAGAGCAGTGGTCTATGGTGCGAGATGCGATTAGTGTGTCGGATGATGAGCTTTTATCGCTGATAACGGCGTGGCGTTCGGGTGACGAGACCGAACTTGATACTATTATGCAAGAACAGATGGGCGGCGAGGGTGATACTCGAATTATAGATAAGATCCTATGGCAGCGAAATCACACAATGGCCGAGGGTATTCTTAAGCTTATGGATGTCAGTGATGTGCCAGCACCGTTATTTGTGGTGATTGGGGCTGGTCATGTTGTGGGTGATAAGAGTGTTGTGCAGTTACTTAAACAGGCGGGTGCTAAGGTGACCGCCTGTTGGAGTGATACTTGTCTTTAACATCACGTTGGTTCAGTCGAGGTGCTATGTTCCTCGACTAATACCTAAGAAATGGACATATCTGCCAAGTGATATATACGGCTCGTGCTGGGAATATTCGAGTTCCATCTGCAGAAGTTTTTGGTAATCAAAATCTGCAGCTTGGCTCTTTTTCAAGTAATCGTGGATAACCCTCACCCCAGATTGGCTTATTAACGTCATTTCCCAATCCATAAACCATTGCTTAACCTCTTGAATATAAAGCGGGTGTGTGGGGGTTAGCCTCACTTTTTTCTTTACTTTAAGATCTGCGGCCACGTAGTCAAAATTTCCTGATATTAAGGCATGGAAACGCATTGCTTCTTTGTTATAAAACATCAGTGAAAACAACCCATTGGGTTTTAGCATCGTCAGCAATCCTTCCATCGTACGCTGGGCATCGGTAAGCCATTCAACTACGGCATGGCACAGTATGAGATCGAAAACACCATGTTGTTCAACTGATAATGCTTGGATAGGGGCATGGATAAGCTCAATATTTAAAGGCTCGGTAGAGGCATCAATATGTGCTTGGGCTTGGATAAGCATCTCTTGTGAGATATCGCAAAGTACGACTTCATGGCCAAGGCGTGCCAGCTTTTGGCTAAAGAAACCAAAGCCACCGCCAGCATCTAAAATTCGGAGTTTTTTATCGCCAAATGGGGCTAACGCAGAGCTGAGATCTCGCCATAACACGGCTGCACGAATTTCCCCTTTTGGGGTGCCATAAATATTTTTCGCAAACTTGTGCGCGAGCTTATCAAAATTCTTATCTTGCACGTGTAAATTAACTTAAAGAGTGTGGGGTAATAGTGTGGCACAGACGAAATATTTTCGCACTCTGTAGGTATTATCTTTCAAGTTAGCTTACTTATTCACTCATAAAATTAGCTAACACAATGATTTTATTGATGGTAAATATTCCTACTAAACTTAGGGATACACAGATCTCTATCCCCTAGGTTATAATCACGCCGTTTTCAACAAACCTGACTCTTTCGCTGTCCATTCAAAGAGTCTGCATCACCCTTTTTAAGACGCAGCACAGCCCGTTTTACACTCGTTTTTAGCTTGATTTATCAGATGTCACCCGTCTGAGCGAGGTAATTTATGGCTATCTGTGCTAAGGGATAGTTAATTAAAAGGTACACAGACTTGAATAATGCATATTGTGTTGAGTTGAACGCGATGCCGTCGCTGCTTTCTCTTTATCGCAAGATATTTTTTGGCCGCAAACCAGGTTGGGATCAACAGCCATTGCCTCACATTAGAGTGACTGCACCTGATGTTACCGTCTCAGAAGCAAAAGTGAGTCAATACGCCCAAGTTTGTGGTTTCCAGTTTGATGGTAACCTGCTACCTCCAACTTATTTATACGTGATGGCGTTTCGTTTACACGCGGTGATTTTTACCCATGATGGTATTACATTTCCATTACTTGGCATGATCCACCTTAAAAACCGTATCCAAGTATATCGTCCAACCACAGTCAACGAAAAATATTCCTTTGAGTGTGCGTTAACGACAAGTCGTGAAACGGATTCAGGCTTGGAGTTTGAATTTGTTTCTAAAGTGTATGTTGGTGAGGAGTTAGTGTGGGAATCACTCTCGACCTATTTATATCGTATTGAAACCGCAGGTCGCCGCGTTCGCCCACCTAAGGCGATTGAAATGGAATGGGATGCTCCGCAAGCGTGGGAGCTGGGGGAAGATCTGGGCCGTCGGTATGCAAAGGCATCCGGTGACTATAACTTGATCCATTTGCATCCATTGTTATCAAAGCGATTTGGCTTTGATCGCGTACTCGCCCATGGTATGTGGTCTAAAGCCCGCTGTTTGGCTGAGTTAATGCCTGAACTTGGTACTCGCCCATTCACTGTCGATGTGACATTTAAGCTGCCACTCTTAATGCCTGCACAGGTCGGGTTTGGTTATGAGAAAAACGAGGATAATTGGGTGTTTGAGCTTAGAGACAGTAAAGGTCGCCGTCCACATCTGAGCGGTGAAATATATTTTTAGTATTAAACAATAAACGGCGCCGATGGCGCTGTTTGCTTATAAGAAATCAGTAATTAACCTTTTCGGCGACTGTATCTCTTAAGATCAATCACCTAATATCCGCCATATTCAAGCGATGTTGTTTATTACAATCACACCTATTTATCCGGAATACTTCAAAGGAGAAACCGACGCATGCTGACCGATATGGAGATTTCAAGCCGTGCCAGTTTAACAAATGTGGCAGAGCTTGGCGCAGAGTTAGGCTTATTACCGGAAGAAATGCTTCTATTTGGTAGCACAAAAGCTAAGGTAGATTTAAGTGTTCAGCAGCGTTTAGCGGGTCAAAGTCGGGGAAAACTGATTATTGTCACTGCTGTCACCCCAACACCCCACGGTGAAGGTAAAACAGTGACAAGTATTGGGCTAACTCAATCCTTAAAGGCCATAGGTAAAAAAGCCTGTGCCTGCATTCGCCAACCGAGTATGGGGCCCGTCTTTGGCGTCAAAGGTGGCGCAGCGGGTGGCGGTTATGCACAGGTTGTACCTATGCAGGAACTTAACTTGCATTTAACGGGTGATATTCATGCTGTCAGCAGTGCCCATAATTTAGGTGCCGCCGCGATTGCGGCGAGGCTTTTCCATGAGTCACGTTTAGGTAAAGTGGAATTTGAGGCGCAATCTGGACAAGCCTTTTTGGATATCGATCCTGCGCAGATCCGCTGGCATAGGGTGCTTGACCATAATGATCGTTGTCTGCGACAGGTCCAGGTTGGACTGGGGGAAAACAACGGTCCTGTATATGAGTCTGGTTTTGATATTACGGCTGCATCTGAATTAATGGCTATTTTGGCCTTGAGCGCTAATTTGGCGGATATGCGGGCCCGCATTGGGCGATTAGTTCTAGCACTTAATCGCCAAGGGCAGGTGATAAGCGCAGAAGATTTAGGGGTCGCAGGCGCTATGACGGCGATTATGGTGGATGCGATTAAACCCACATTGATGCAGACCTTAAATGGCGCACCATGCCTCATTCATGCAGGCCCCTTTGCCAATATTGCCCACGGAAACTCCTCGATTATTGCCGATGATATCGCTTTAAAACTTGTGGACTATGTGATCACCGAAGGGGGCTTTGGTTCCGATATGGGATTCGAGAAGTTCTGTAATATCAAGGTGCGTCAGTCCGGGCAAGTCCCAAGTGCCGCGGTGTTAGTGACGACATTAAAAGCGCTTAAGGCAAATAGCGGTATTGAGTCAGACACAGATATCAATACTCCTGATGAGATTCGTCTAGAGGCAGGATTTGCTAATTTACACTGGCATATTAACAATGTGGCACGCTATGGCATTCCCGTCGTCGTGGCAATCAATCGCTTTGCCACGGATACCGAAGCTGAGTTGCAATGGTTAATCAACGCCGTTAACCAAACTGCGGCATTTGGTTGTGAGGTCAGTGATGCTTTTAGCCAAGGTGAAGCGGGGGCTATTGAACTTGCATATACTGTGGTTCGCGCCGCTGACACTCAGAGCCAGTTTAGGTTGTTATATCCGGATGATGCTTCTTTAGAGGCTAAGTTATCCACTTTAGCTGAGGTTGGTTATGGTGCGGCGGGCATCAGTCTCTCGGATGAAGCTAAGCAACAAGTGAGGGAGTTTACCTCACTCGGTTATGCTTATTTACCTGTGTGTATGGCAAAAACACCCCTATCGATTAGTCACGATCCTATGCAAAAGGGCGTCCCGAAAGATTTTATTGTGCCAATCCGCGCTTTAGTGCTGAATGCGGGGGCGGGTTTTGTTACAGCATTAGTGGGCAATGTGATGACAATGCCTGGTCTTGGTATAAAGCCAGGTTATCTCAAGATTGATATTGATGAGGCTGGAGAGATTATTGGTTTAGGTTAGGTGCTGAGGTTGTCATCGCTAGTGCTTAAAATGAATGGTATCGCAGTGGGTTGATTGTTTGTTACCATGGATTGGGCCTGATTTTAGGCTTGCATAATAGTGTCAATAGTCAAAGTAAAACTAAACTCTGAGCCTTAACCTAGGGCTCAGAGTGTATGCTAAGTGTTATTGTATAACTTGTTCTTGGCTCTTTAACGAATGCTCTACGTAGTAAATCCCGCCCAAAATTAATGCGCCGAAAATCACTATACCTAAGATAATTCCTAAGTTTTCACGGAAAAATGCTAGCATTTCTAGTTGCCTTTTGGTGGATGGAAAAAGAGACGAATGCCGAGAATTCACTGAGGAGCTTTCATCGACATAAAACTAAATACACTATAGTTACACTCACTTAAGCTAATCTTAAATAGCCTATTTTATGAGAGTTTGTTCCGCTTAACGGGTATTTCTCGCGGTTTTTAACCTAAACATATCAAAGACAAATATCTTGTAACGTATTGGCGGTAGGTTGTCTTATTGCAACTTACTATGCGCCTGACATAAACTTGTGCCACTTTTTAACTATGGGGATGACTGAGTGAGACTTCCAAGTCACATTAGACGCATGATTTCAATATGGCTTGCGGCCCTATTGATTTTGCTGTCTTTTGCTGCCTCAGCCCATAGTGTGACGCACCTTGATGATGGTGCTAAGACTCACTGCACCCTCTGCTTCCACCAGCATCAATTTAATAAAATCTTATTGACTCAACCACTGGTGCTTAATTTAGCCGTACAGCGGTTTGATGTTGTTGAGTTTGTTCTACCGGTTTTCCTCTCAAAACACATCAGTGTTTATCGTAGTCGCGCTCCACCTGTTTTACTCTAAATCAACTTACATATTTTAACTTATTGTATTTCTTGATGGTTTTCACCATCGAGCGTTTGTTGTATTTTGGAGATATTATGACAGTTTTTAACACCCAAGTTTCTTTGGTGGCATTAGCCTGCGCGTTTGCTTCACCTTCGTTGTTTGCCGCTGATTCTAGCTTGACCAACCCTAATATTAGCGCGGTATTAAATGGTTATTACCAAACGGGCGAACGGCCTTTATCTGAAACCTCTGAAGGTTTTGGTCTAGGTGAAACTGAATTAGCCATGAGTGCCAATATTGATGATATGTTCTATGGCAAGGTGACTGCCGTTGTTGAAATCCATGATGGTGAGAGTGAGCTCAACCTTGAAGAAGCCTTTATCCAGACGATGGCGATGCCAGGGGGATTTTCTATTCGTGGTGGTCGTTTTTTATCGGATATTGGCTACCTTAATAACCAACACTTACATACTGATTCTTTCACCGATCGTCCTATCGCCTACCGTGCCTTTTTAGGTGGTCACTACTTTGATGATGGTGTGCGCTTAAACTTTGTTGCTCCAACCGATCTTTATTGGACTATGGGTGTAGAAGCCTTTAAAGGAGAAAGTTTACGGGCAGCCGATGAGCATGGTGAGCGTGAATTTGAAAATGTCGGGGTTTACACTTTATACACCAAAATCGGTGGTGACATTGGCGATAACAGCTCATGGCAGGCAGGTTTAAGTTACTTGCGTAACGAAAATGGTCAAGTGACCGCCCATGAGGAAGGTGAAGAAGATGAAGATGAACATGAACATGAACATGAAGAAGGACATGATCATAGCCATGCGGCATCTTATACGGGTAAAAATACCTATGGGGCTGATTTTGTTTATAAGTGGGCACCTAACGGTAACTACAAATACCAAAATTTAACCTTGAGCGGTGAATATTTCCGTGTGACGGATTTTACGCCTGTAGATTTGCATCCAGAAGATGCTCCGAGCAAGGATTATCATCAAGGTTGGTATTTGAGTAGTGTGTACCAATTTACACCAAGTTGGTCTGCTGGAGTGCGTTATGGTGAAGTTGATACTCAAGAACTCCATGGTGATCATTTTCATGCACAAAAGTTGAAGGAATCAGAGGTCACACTGGCATGGCATTCGAGCCATTTCTCGACGGTTCGTTTTCAGTATACTAATCAAAAAGGGACGAATTTTGATGGCTTTGAAGACGATAACATCTTTACTATTCAGTATATTATGACGTTGGGGGCTCACGGTGCGCATCAATTCTAAATTAGTGAAATTGGCTGCAGTAGCACTCTCTGCAGCTTATATGGGGTTGGCCCATGCTGAGCTGAATGTGTTTGCCTGTGAACCTGAGTATGCGGCCTTGGCGAAGGAATTAGCGCCCACGGCTAATATCTATTCTGCGACAACGGCATTACAGGATCCTCACCAAGTGCAAGCGCGCCCGAGTTTAATTGCTAAAATGCGCCAAGCAGATCTTGTGGTTTGTGCGGGGGCTGATTTGGAGGTAGGTTGGTTACCTATGTTACAAATGAAATCGGCAAACGCTAAGGTGCAATCAACGGAAAAGGGCCTATTCTTTGCTGCCGATCACATTGAGACGCTAGATAAATTAGCCAGTGTTGATCGTAGTATGGGGGATGTACACGCCCAAGGAAATCCGCATCTGCATTTTGATCCTATGCGTTTGCTTCAGGTTGCCACAGCTTTAACCAGTAAGATGGCTCAGCTTGATCCTGCGAGTGAAGCTCATTACCAACAGTCCTTAGCGGATTTTACCGCGCGCTGGCAAGCTGCCATTCCGCGTTGGGAAGAGCAAGCAAAAGGGTTACAGGGTAAAAAAGTGATCGCTTACCATTCTAGTTTTCGATACTTATTTAACTGGATTGGTATAGAGCAAGTGGCTGATTTAGAACCTAAACCTGGTCTAGCACCAACTAGCGGGCATTTAGCTAGCTTGTTAACGCGCGCTGAGCAAGGTGATATTTTGGCCGTTGTTGTGGCATCTTATCAAGATGAGCGCGGTGCAAAATGGTTAGGTGAAAAAGCCCATTTGCCAGTGCTAATGCTACCCATGTCAGTGGGTGGTAATGATAGCAGTAAGGATCTATTCAGCCTTTATGACAGTGTGATTTCCCTCTTAAATGGAGTGAAATAACGCCTATGTTTGATCTGGAGCTGATGTCGATTTTGCTGCCAGCATTTGCTGCTGGGGTTTTAGTGCTGTCGACTCATGTTGTACTCGGAAGACAAGTTCTAAAGCGTGGCATTATCTTTATTGATTTGGCCATAGCACAAGTGGCGGCTTTGGGAGCCATCGTCGCTCATATGGATCACAGGGTAGAAGATATACCTTTTTCTCATGTGTGGATGCCAGCGGTGTTTGCCCTTGCAGGCGCAGGGTTTATTGCTTGGTTATCTAAGCGTATGGCGGATGAGCTAGAAGCGATGATTGGTTGTTTTTACGTGTTGTCAGCGGTTGCAGCTATGTTGTTGTTGGCAAACGACCCCCATGGGGCTGAGTTACTAAAACAATTGATGTCAGGGCAGATCCTATGGGTCAGTTGGCCACAGTTAATCTTACCTACTGTGGTTTATGCTGTTGTGCTATTAACATTTTTTCTGCGCCCTCAAATCCTTGATGGTGCAGGATTTTATTTGTTATTTGCGCTGGTTATCACCCTCTCAGTTGAGCTTGTTGGTGTATATCTGGTCTTCAGCACCTTAATTTTGCCCGCGCTAGCACTGAATAAATACCGTGGAAAAGGTCAATTATTTTATGCCTACCTTGTGGGGTTAATTGGCTATTTACTCGGACTCGTGCTTTCAGCAGCTTTCGATTTACCCAGCGGTGCGGCGATTGTTGCTACATTGGCCGTAAGTGCGCTGGTATTTCGTTGGTGGTTAGCTAAATTAGGGACTTTTTCTGCTCAAATCGCCTCTAAACATTAGATGTTGAAATTAAAGCCCATCAACACACTGTATTTACAATGAGTTGATGGGCTTTTTTTTGTTAGCGAATCGGCTTACAGATGTAAACAATATATTGAGTCCATAGGCCATGCTGGCTATACTGTCGCCAATTTTATCGTTGGAGTATGCTGTGCTGTTAATCGTCAGATCTATGCTGTTGGCGGTGTCTTTGTTGCTTGCCTTTATTTTTGGTGGATTGGTGTGTTTACTCAGACCTCGACACCGTGACAATGTACATATGTTCGCCAAGATCTTCTCTTCTGTTGCACCGATCCTAGGGATAAAAGTGATCGTTCGTCGGCATAAAGAGGTGCAGGATGGCCCCTATATTTTCTTAGCAAATCATCAGAATAACTTCGATCTTTTTACTCACACTAAGGCCGTTCCTAAGGGCACGGTTAGCTTAGGTAAGAAAAGTTTGGTTTGGATGCCACTATTTGGCCAAATTTATTGGTTGTCGGGCAATATTCTCATCGATCGGAAAAATCGACACAGTGCCTTTGATACGATGGCGAAGACAGTTGAGAAAATTAAGCAAAAAAGTTTATCTGTATGGATTTTTCCTGAAGGCACCCGTTCTCGAGGACGTGGTTTATTACCCTTCAAGGCGGGGGCTTTTCATACAGCGATTGCAGCAGGTGTCCCAATTGTGCCCGTGTTAGCTTCCTGTCAGAGCCATATTAATTTAAATCGTTGGGATAATGGGGTTGTTATTATCGAAATGATGGCGCCAATACCCACTGCGGATATAGACAAAGCGGATGTTAAAGCTTTTTCTGCACAAATTTATGACAGTATGTCGGCAAAATTTAATGAGATAAACCGAGAAGCGGCAACATTAATGGGTAAAACTCCTATGGATGATGGCGTATAATAGCCTCAATTTGAGCCAGATTTATCTTAACGGAGACACGTTTATGTCTATTGAAAGTCAGTTAAAAGCACAACTTGCCGAGAATCGCGACATAGTGCAAGCCCTACTCGATGATGGCTCTGAGCCTGATGCGGAGTATGTGATTGAGCATCATTTTTCATCAACCAACTTTGATCGCCTCGAAAAAGCAGCAGTAGATGCCTTTAAACTGGGCTTTGAAGTCAACGATGCCGAAGAAATGGAGTTAGAAGATGGCTCTGTGATCTTCTGTTTCGATGCAGTGGCTCACCATAAGTTAGATGTAGCATTAATTGATAAAGCGACTGAGCAATTGCTACAGTTAGCCGCTAAACAGAAAGTGGACTACGATGGTTGGGGCACTTATTTTGTTGGCGATGATATGGATGACGAGGATGAAGACGAAGAAGATGACGGATTTCCGCATTAATTTAGATTAAGTGTTAAGCATCCACAAAGACAATAAAGCCCATTGAGATGGGCTTTATTGTCTTTAAAATCATGTGATTATTGTTTTTTCAGTATGTAGTACACTACAGTTACGACCTTTTTGCTTTGCTTCGTATAGTGCTTTATCAGAGCAGGAAATCCAACTTGAGCTACTACTAATATGCTTGCCTATCTCGCACACCCCTAAGCTGACAGTCACTTTTATTTTTAGGCTCTCATACACTATGGTCGACTCAGCAATTTTTTCCCGTAGACGTTCAGTAAAATGTAAGGCATCTTCACCGCTGGTTTTTGGCATAACAACTGCGAACTCTTCCCCTCCATAACGTCCTGCGCAATCGGTTTCCCGTAAAGATTGGCTGAGAATATGGGCTATATGTTGGATCACTTTATCCCCAGCGACATGACCATAGGTATCGTTAATGTATTTAAAGTTATCTATGTCTATCATCACTAGGCTCGGGATATCGTTATAGCGAGCATATAAGTCAAATTCATGCTCTAGGCATAGTTGCCAGTGCCGACGGTTATGCAGTTGGGTGAGTCCATCGGTTTGGCTTAGGCGTTCGAGTTGTTCGTTTGCCGCTTTTAACTGTAACTTGTTGACGGCAATATCAGTGACATCATACACAATCACGCTGATGTGGGTGATTTTGCCCGTTAAGGAGGCCAGCGGGAGGAGTGTTACGTTTTGGTACATAAAGTCAGCGCGACCAGTAATAGGACGGTAATTTTTAAACTGGAACACGTATGGGCGCTGCTCCCAACTGATGAATGCTCGGTTTTTGAGCATAAAAACCGATTCCATTTTTTGCTTTAACCAAGTTGCGGGTAGATCGGGGAAACGCGTAAATACGTTTTGGCCTTTGATTGAATTTGGAGAAACACCGCTGTGATTCTCCATAAAGCCATTCCATAGTTGGATATTGTAATGCCGATCTAACACCACCAAGCCTACTTCAATGGTTTGTACCATATCAATGAGCCAGTGTAGTTCGTTCATTGCGCTTTGGTCGTTTGACATAAAGTTAAATCCAACTGGTTAATCGAGTAAATAGCCAAGTTTATAGCTGAGTGTCGGGATCGAGTCTTCAGTAAATAGCAATAATAAATCACACTGAATATCATGGTTTTCAATACGATAGTTTATTTCCATTGCGAGTGTTCTCTGCCATTTTTCTGAATTATCGTGGATAAGATCATTGACTGTGCAGTGGCGTCCAAGCACAACTGGATGCCCTTGGCTAAATTTCATATCGAGTTGCTCGGAAATCCCGTTCAGGAATGCACCAATTAGCACGTTACCAGTATCGATAAGTACTTCAATTTCGGTGTTTTTATCTTCAGGATCGGCGAGTCTCATTAGTTTTGCCATATCCTGAAAACTGGAATCATGGAATAGCAGTAGAGCCTCACCCGCAATGCCTGCGCCAATAAACCCTTGGCAAAGAGCTGAAACAGTTGAACTTTCCTCTGTTGCTTTTAGAGCCATGGTGAGTTCACTCACCTCAAGTACGTTCACATTTGGAATAGGCAGCAATACAAATACATCGAGTAACTTGGCAAGCAGATCGGCAGCGCGCCCCATGGCAACGTTAGCTATTTCTTGGCAAGCATCGCGCATATCCACCTTAATCATCGGAGTTTCATCTTCGAGCGCTTTTTGCGTCAGAGTCAGAATGCCGTATTCCTGCAAGATATTACTAATGGCATCGGCACTAACGGGCTTTTGAATAAAATCCAATGCACCTAGTGCTTTTACCCGTTCATGGGCTTTGATTTGAATATCGCCTGAAACCACGATAATAAGGGCGGGGAGGTCGTTTTGTTGTACCGTTTGCAGTACTTCATAGCCATCCATCACAGGCATATTGAGGTCGAGAAAGACGACCTCTCCTTTACCTGCGCGTATGGCGTCTAGCCCTTCGGCACCGTTGGTGGCGTAAGTAATCTCCACATCCCACTCTTTTGGTAGGGTGCGAGCCATTTGTTTGCGCGCCATAGCGGAATCGTCACAGATGAGTACAGATATTGTCATGCTGACTGGTGATCCTTATTTGCCCATTTATTGAAGATAACACTTATTTTCAGGTCCGACGGATGAATTGCGGTCTTCGGGCAAATCTGATTTATATCTTCTATTTATAACTTGCAGATTTTATTAGTTAATATGGCTAATTAATGGGGATAAATTCCTCAATGAATTTTATATGTAACTGAATAAACTCTTGTTCTTAGCTGTAAAAAGCGTTGCAGTATTCATATCATTTTTGACCGCTGATATGCTTTGTGCTGGTATTTATTAACCTAGATTTTGCCATCAGAGTGTGTGATTACCACCAATCTATGCCCTAATTGGGGTATAAATTGCGTAAGTTGCTGATAGTTGTAGTTATCAGGTTTAGTTGTTACAGCCTAACATAAACACTACCCAAAATTTATTAAGGCTGACAATATTTTGACTAAGGTCAAAATTAAGGTTTATGTTATATCTTTTAGTGGATTAGACCAAATGTGTTAACATTTGTTCTGGACTGACCAGTAACGGAATATTTGATGAGTACCCAATGTGTAAAAGTCACTATCAGCGATGGCATTGCCTATGTGCAGCTTAATCGTCCTGAAAAAATGAACGCGATTAACTATTTAATGTTTAGCGAATTAGATAGAACAATTAAAAAAATTCAGAAGAATCGAGCCATTCGAGTGGTTATTCTTTCAGGCGCTGGTGGAAACTTTAGTTCAGGGCTTGATGTTAAAAGTGTTATGTCAGCACCGATGCAAGCGGTGAAATTGCTCTTTAAATGGTTACCCGGAAACGCCAATCTCGCCCAACGCGTTTCCCTTGGCTGGCAGCGATTACCTATCCCTGTTATTGCCGTGCTTGATGGATGTTGCTTTGGTGGCGGTATGCAGATTGCGCTCGGCGCAGATATCCGCATCGCTAGCCATGACAGCCAGTTATCGGTTATGGAAGCTAAATGGGGGCTAGTACCCGATATGGCGGGATTGGTTTCACTTAGGCAAATTATGCCTAAAGATCAAGCGATGTTATTAAGTTTGACTGCTAAGGTTCTTTCAGGGGAACAAGCCTTCGCTCTTGGACTAGTCACTCAGTTATCTGAGCAGCCAATGGCTGCTGCAGAGCAATTAGCCAGAGAGCTAATCAAGACATCACCCGATGCTACCGCGGCGATTAAGCTCAGCATTAATAGGAGTTGGACGGCCTCAGTACGTAGCCTCTTAAGCCGTGAGTCATTGAGCCAAATTCGGCTCTTGTTAGGCAAAAATCGTACTATTGCAGCGGTACGGCAGCTTAAAGATCCTGAAAAACCTTATCAGGATCGCCAGTCTGGTTGGTAATACTGGGAATGTTGAACGCACTTAGGAATAGATGAGATATTTCGTAAAAACCTATCTCTCAGTGTGCGCCGCTCATTCTGGCGGCGAACCCCTTGATCGTGTTCAAACAATTTTGCCAAGCACTTTCATTATCTAAGTTGAGTACTAGCGTAGTTTGGCGGTAGTTTGGTGTGCCTAATGTCACAGCCAGTATTTTGCGTTGTTCGGCTGTCTCTAGTGAGGCAGGGTGGCCATCGGGCGATTGAATATCTAGGATTGGCATCGTGAGTTTAGCCAGTTTTTCTGCAATGGCTTGATTGCGTGTCTCATCTTCATTGTAGGGATTAATGACAATCAATACGTCGGGATCGGCAATCTTCTTTTGGCTTAGTAGGCTTATCAATATTCCCGCACTTTGTTCCGCAGTAATAAGGACTCGCTTACCCGGATAGTCTGTACCTATGCCATCGAGCTGTGACATGGTTTTAATTAAAAATTCTTCTTGTTCTTGTAGGTGTTTATTGCTGTCTTCAGGTTTAATTTTCTGACTGGGCTTATTGGATGGTGTTGCTAATTGTGCTGCCCCAGCGGTGGTGACTTCCGCTGCTGCAGTTGCAAAATTGGGGGCTGGCAATTCTTTGGGCGGCGTTAAACTTAAGCTTGCCCAACCTGCAGGATTAATATTACGGCGCAAAAATGCCATTAGGCCGGGGGAATCAGCCGTACCATTGGTAGCGGGTAAAATAATGGTTGCGCCGAGTTTCTTTTTTCCTTCCCATGGGCGAACTAATAATTCATAGGGTTTGTTATCTATGGTGATTTGTTTTACTTCATTAGCGGGTAGATAGTTCCTCGTGGGGTTAGTTCTAGGAGTTTCAGTGGACGTATTAGGCTCTGCACTTAGGCAAGGTAACGTCATCAGGCTTAAGAACAAAACCCAAAAAGCTAAAAAGATGTGTGCCATAGGATGGATAACCCACTGTGTAGTATTACAAATTACTTCGCTTGAGTATAACCTGAACACTTATCAGTGGGCGATGTTTTAGATAATAGTGTCATCCTTAAAATAAAAACGCCCAGAGTATAATTACGCTGGGCGTTATTTTAAGTACTAAGTCTATCTGGCTGTGTGTTTACACATGGCTGACCAATACCATACGAATGGCATCAAGCTGTAGCTGACTGGCGTCAAGATAGGTGTTGAGCTCTTGCATTTGGTTACGCAGATATTCCAACTCTTCTTCACGAATATTGGGGTTGACGGCTTTGAGGGACTCTAAGCGGTCTAATTCTCCCGTGAGTTGTGTTGTCATTTTCTCACGCGCTTGTATCACTAACTCATCTACAGCGGCCTGTGCGTATTCTTCACCTTTGGCAAACAGTGGATGCAAGATTGGTTGTGATGCAGTCACTAACTTTCCGCCGATATGCCGATTTACCGCACTCAGTTGCTTATCAAAGCTGGCGTAATCCACTTTGGCCGACAGATCATTCCCATTTTTATCCAGCAAGATGCGGATAGGTGTGGGTGGTAAGTAACGGTATAACTGGCTCGACTTAGGCGCAGAAGCATCGGCCATGTAGATGAGTTCTAAGAATAATGTGCCAGCAGGGAGGGCTTTATTTTTCAATACTGCGACACTGGTAGTGCCCGTTTCTGAGCCTGTGATCAAATCTAAGCCCGTTTGCACTAATGGATGTTCTTGGGTGATCAGCGCAATATCATCACGCGAAAGTGCTGTGTCGCGGTCAAAGGTCACAGTTACGCCATCTTCTGGCAAGCCAGGGTATGTTGGGAACATCATATGTTCACTCGGGCGCAGGATAATGGAATTCTCACCCTTATCCTCTTGATCGACACCAATAATGTCCCATAGACGGATCACTGATCCAATGAGTTGGGTGTTCTCATCGTTTTGGGCAAGACGCTCAACAATGGCCTTTGCTCTATCGCCACCGTGGGAGTTGATTTCCAGCAGCTTATCGCGGCCTTGCTCCATGGCGTGTTTGAGTTCCTTATAGCGGCTCTGGGTGTGATTGAGCAGATTCGTGAGTTCATCCGCGTCATCACCCACAAGTACATTGAGCAAATCTTCAGCAAATTCAGCGTAAAGCACATGGCCGCTCGGGCAAGTGAGTTCAAAGGCATTGAGCCCTTGATGATACCACTGCATTAAGCGTTCTTGGGCGGTATCCTCAAGGTAGGGCAAGTGAATTTGGATATCATTTTTTTGACCGATACGATCTAAACGCCCGATACGTTGTTCTAGTAAGTCAGGGTTGAGCGGTAAATCGAACAGCACTAAGTGGCTGGCAAACTGGAAATTACGACCTTCTGAGCCAATTTCAGAACAGATCAGCGCCTGTGCGCCACCTTCCTCTTGGGCAAAGTAAGCGCCCGCTTTATCGCGCTCGATAATCGACATGCCTTCGTGGAATACGGTTGCTTGAATACCTTCACGGGTGCGCAGAGCTTCTTCAAGGCTGAGTGCGGTTTCCGCTTGGCTGGCGATGATAAGCACTTTCTTACTGCGGTGGGATTTTAAAAACGCGATCAACCAATCCACGCGGGGATCGAATTTCCACCAACTAGCGCTGTTATCTTCAAATTCTTGATACAGTTTTTCAGGGCTTAAGGCTTGCGCCGCTTTAGCCTCTAAGGTTTTATGCCCGCCCATCATACTACTCACACGCGCAGCCGTGAGGTATTGCTCTGGCATGGTTTGGGGATGCGGATTAAAAAAGCGCTTTGGAAAGCCTTTTACCGAGGCGCGGCTGTTACGGTAGAGCACGCGACCTGTGCCGTGACGGTCGAGCAGTTCTTGTAGTAATTCGCTACGGGCAGCTTGTTGTACATCACTATCTATGCCGTCGGCTTGGATTAAGCGAATGCTCGGCGCTATGTCTTTTTCGCTGAGCAATTCGGTCAGGCTATTAATCGCTGCATCGGGTAATTTTGCGTTGCCTGCGAGCGCTTCTGCTGCAATGGCGACGTCTTTATAGCTGTTTTCTTCGGCGAGGAAAGCATCGTAATCGTAGAAACGATCTGGATCGAGTAGGCGCAAACGCGCAAAGTGGCTTTCGTGGCCGAGTTGATCTGGCGTTGCCGTTAATAGTAATACGCCGGGCACGACTTCACTTAAAGCTTCAACCACTTGGTAGGCACGGCTTGGTGCTTCTTCGGTCCACTCTAAATGATGCGCCTCATCGACGACTAATAAATCCCAATCGGCATCTAAGGCTTGATCGAGGCGTTTCTTTTTACGCAGTAATTCGAGTGAACAAATCACTAACTGTTCTGTATAGAAAGGGTTGTCATGGTCGGCGTAGGCTTCCACACAACGGTCTTCATCAAACACTGAAAAACGCAGGTTAAAACGGCGTAGCATTTCGACTAACCACTGGTGACGCAGAGTATCAGGGACGATAACGAGTACTCGCTCGGCGCGACCGGTCAACAGTTGTTGATGAATAATCAGGCCTGCTTCAATGGTTTTGCCTAAACCCACTTCGTCGGCGAGTAATACCCGCGGCGCATAACGGCGGCCGACTTCATGGGCAATCCACATTTGGTGTGGGATAAGGCCAACTCGCGGACCTTGCAGACCGAGTAAATCAGAGGTTGCCAGTTTATGGCGTAGCATTTGGCACTGATAACGCACACCAAAACGGTCGAGGCGGTCAATTTGGCCAGCAAACAAACGGTCTTGGGGTTTATTAAAGCGAATATTGTGATTTAACAAGGTTTCGCGCAGAGTAACTTGCTCGCCCGTTTCACTATGAATACCGTGATAAATCACTAAGCCGTCTTTTTCAGTAAGATCTTCAATGGTTAAGCTCCAACCTTCGTGGCTTTCAACCGTATCGCCGGGATTATAGGTGACGCGTGTCAGAGGGGCTTCTGCTCGGGAGAACATGCGATTCTCACCCGTTGCAGGGAATAACACAGTGACCATACGGCCTTCTACTTGAACCACAGTTCCTAAACCAAGCTCTGACTCGGTATCACTTATCCAACGTTGACCTAAGGCGAACGGCATCTTAAATTCTCATTTCTGGGCGGACTTTAACAAAGGGCGCGTATGTTATACCAATACTGGCAATATTTGAATCGCCCTCTCACCCGTTAGAGCCTAATTCCCCCAACGCTAGATTACAAATTGAACAAGTCAGAAAATTGTCGTAGTCGGCCATCGATTTGTCATGCTACTGTCATATCGAGGGACCTACACTGCCCTCGAGTCACAGACTTAAACAATGGCAAACTTAATTGAGCTTTGGTGAGTTTGGTGCCAGTATTAATTTAAGCCTTTAGCTTTTTTCGAGCTAGATGTTTGAACCTAAAGATCATTCTAACCTTATCTAAGCTAATGACAGGAGCCATGCAATCTAACGTGAGACAGGATGTAGCGTAGACATCAATCAAGCACTATGGAGGCGCCATGGAACAAGACGACAGAAAGTTGTTTGTACTGGATACCAATGTGTTACTGCATGAACCTTTGGCGATCTATTCGTTTAAAGAGCACGATGTGGTCATTCCGATGACAGTGCTAGAAGAGCTAGACCAGATAAAAGATCGAAAGAGTGATGTGAGTCGGGATGCTAGGGTGGCCATCAGGGCGTTGGAGGATACCCTAGGAGGTGATACCACACCTGAGCAGATTATTAATGGTGTACCACTGCCGAGTCGAGAGGGTCATGCCGATGCGATAGGAGCGCTCTCTATTTTCCCCGATCACCTTGTTGATTTTACCTTAGGCAGCTTGCCGGGGGATGGAAATGACAACCGCATTATCAACACTGCACTTCACCTACAAAACCTCCACCATCCACGTACCGTCGTATTAGTCACTAAAGACATCAATATGCGCCTTAAAGCCAAAGGTGCTGGCATTCAATTAGTGGAAGATTACCGTACCGACCAGTTGATTGATGATATTCGCTTCCTCAGTAAAGGTTTTTACCAATTTGAAGGCAATTTTTGGGAACATTTAAATAAAGTTTCTACCGAGCGCCATGGCAGACATATTATCCATGAAGTGCCACTTAAGGATCTGGAAAACGATCAATTTTATATTAACCAATACCTTATCGATACAGAGTCGGATTTTTGTGGCCGAGTCACGGGGCGCACCGACACGCACCTACATATTTTAGATTTAGGTCGTGAGCGGATGAAAAACCTTGAGGCTTGGGGGGTTAAACCGAAAAATGTCTATCAAGGCATGGCATTACAGGCGCTACTCGATCCCGATATCGAACTCGTGATTTTAACGGGCCCCGCAGGTTGTGGTAAAACCTTGCTTGCTATGGCTGCAGCCCTTGAGCTTGTGGTTGAGCGTAACCGCTACGACAAGGTGATAGTCACCCGTAACACGCCTGAAATAGCGGAGTCTATTGGTTTTTTACCCGGCACAGAAGAAGAGAAAATGATGCCGTGGCTCGCCGCCATCACAGATACCTTAGAAGTGCTGCACAAGAATGATGTGAATCCCACGGGCAGCCTCAATTACATTATGGAAAAGGCCAATATTCAGTTTAAGTCGATTAATTTTATGCGTGGCCGCTCGATTCAAAACTCAATTGTATTATTGGATGAGTGCCAAAATCTCACAGCTTCGCAGATTAAAACTATGATTACCCGTATGGGTGAAGGTACAAAGCTGATTTGTTGCGGTAACTTAGCGCAAATCGATTCTAATTATTTAACTGCCGTTACCTCAGGGCTGACCTACATTGTTGAGCGCTTTAAAGACTTTGAAGGTAGTGCTAACTTGTACCTCAATGGGGTTGTACGTTCACGTTTGGCTGAATATGCCGAAGAACACCTTTAACTGAACCCTTGAATATGACCAAAAGGCCTCGTCTTTGAGGCCTTTGTTTTTCTGCACCCATTTACACTTTTTTAATCGATGAATCATGGGCATGGATAGCATTAGTTCGGCAATTATTTAATGTGATTGGTGGTTTCTTCCTGCTACTATATTAGCCCTATAGCTTTTGTCACAGAGAGCTAAAATAAAGCGCTGCAATCAAGGGTAGTGGATGAAATCGAGTGAGCCGGATCTTCAACTAAAATCGCCGATCCAAAAGAATTACAACCGTGCCGTTTTTTATACGTACATAGGCGTTATCGTCATGTCGTTATTAACTGCGTGGGTGTTTTTTGACCGCCAGAAAACCCAGCAGATGGAACAGCGTGAAGAGCAAGTTGAACGACATGTGTTGCAAATTGATCTGTTGCTTGAGTCGAGTATTCGTGCCGTAAAAAGTCTGCGTGATGTTGCAGTCGATCATTTACGCTTAGGTGAGCTAGTTCGGAAAGACCGTTTACCTGAGTACGGTAAATTTAACGAAAGTGGTCAATATTTTACCCTTGAGCCCAGTTATGCCAAGGGAGGCAAGCCTTTCACTAATATGGGAAGGATTACTGGTGCTGGATCGCTTGATGGTCGTAGTGACAAGTTTTATCAAGAACTTGAGATGTTATTTGAATTATCTTTGTCTTTTCCCGTCGCGAAAGAAGCCGCCCCTAAAGCGTCAGCTATTTATTATTTATCCAGACAAAGAATCATGTCCTATTTTCCTTGGACCAATGATGATTTGCGATTTAGGGATGAACTCCTCAATAAGAAACAGTTCCAGTATGCGACTCCAGCGATGAACCCGCAGCGCAGTGTGTTTTGGAGTGAGGCCTACATTGATTCAACGGGCAAAGGTTTGCTCACTACTTTGGGCGTTCCAATTTATCTAGATGATGAGTTTATTGGTTCTATTAACTTAGATATGACCCTTGCTTCACTTGCGCGGCAAATCCGCGTTTATTTTAGAATGCCCGGTACTGTGATTTTGCTCGATCAACAGAACAATATTTTATCCCACAGTGATTTTGACAGTTCCGATATTAATCGGGTGTATCACATCAGTCAGCGCATTCCATCTGAATTACATTCTTTACCTGAGTCTGAACTGTTCGATGCCCATGAAGGCATGATCCGTAATGGCTACTATATCCACTCAGTCGCCTTACATAACGCGCCTTGGCGTTTGTTGTACTTACAAGATGAAGACGACCTATTCCAAGATTCGTGGGAAAAATTGCAACTGACGTTTATTTTAGTGGTGATTGCGCTCTCAGTGCTGGTGACTATCGTGCATTGGCAAACGCGTCGTTCTTTTGTTAGTCCTGCATCACGTCTTTTGTCGCACCTTGAGGGATGTTCTCAAGAACCGCGCAAACCGCCTGAGAAAATTACTCAGGGTTGGGAGCCTTGGTTTTTGTTGGTGAGTCGGATTTTTGAAGAAAATAAACAATATACTCATCATCTTGCTGAGCAGAATAAGCGTCTCGATAAACTTGTGGCGCGGCGTACTGAGCGCTTGAAAGACACCACTGAGCGTCGTGAACGTGAGTATGCACTGCTGCGTTCGCTCCTTGATTCGATTCCTGAGGCTATTGTCTTCAAAGATAAAGAAGGCAACTACCTAGGTTGTAACAAGGCTGCAGAGCGCATGCTGGGTTACACCGAGAGTGAGATGATTGGCCTATCATCAGAGGATCTTACCTCACCGGAAATGGGGATCCGTATTCGCGCCGAAGATCAACAAGTACTTAAAGATCGTACACCGCTGCGTTATCAAGAAAAGGTCGAGTTGGCGGGTAAACCCGTGTTACTCGATACTCTCAAATTGCCATTTTATAACCGCCGCGGTGAGTTGCTCGGATTAATCGCCGTATGGCGTGATGTGACGCGAGAATATGAATCTGCTGAACAATTACGCTTATCTGAAGAACGCTATCACTTAGCTATGGATGCGGTAGAGGATGGATTGTGGGACTGGTATTTAGATTCTGAGCAAATCATCTGTAACCCCGCGTATTATTCGATGCTGGGGTATAAAACAAATGAGTTCCCAGCGTTGGTATCGGCAATTGATCATTTAACTCACCCTGATGATCGTATTCGGGTGGAGGAATATCGTAACCAGTATTTACAAGATCCGGTTGATGCCTATGAAATTGAGTTTCGACTGTTAGGCAAGAATGGTACCTATCATTGGGTGCTTTGTCGTGGTCGGGTGGTGGAATTTACCGCCGATGGTCAACCTAAGCGGATGCTGGGGACACATAAAGATATTACCAGACAAAAGAGTAATGAAGTTGCCCTGTTAGAAGCCAAACAAGATGCGGAACTGGCAAACCTCTACAAGAGTGAGTTCTTGGCGAATATGAGCCATGAGATCCGCACGCCAATGAACGCTATTATCGGTATGTTGCAGTTAGCGCAGCGCACTTCATTAACGCCGCAGCAAAAAGATTATCTCGAAAAGGCGGGTTTCTCTGCCCAATCATTATTACGAATTATTAATGATATTCTTGATTTTTCTAAAATTGAGGCGGGTAAGCTTGAGCTTGAGCGGGTGCCATTTCCACTGGATAAAGTGCTTGACCATGCGCTTGATCTTAATGCGCTCAAGGCTCAGGAGCAGGGGGTTGAACTCTTACTCTATGCCCCCGTCACCGCAGGGCTTATTCTTAAGGGCGATCCGCTGCGTCTAGGCCAAGTGCTGATAAATCTATTATCGAATGCGGTCAAATTTACCCAATCGGGTGAAATTGAACTGGGTTGTGAGGATGTCGGCGAGCGAGATCATCGCATTACCCTTAAATTCTGGGTGCGAGATACCGGTATTGGTATTAGCAAAGACCAGCAGGAAAAACTCTTCGATGCCTTTGCCCAAGCCGATGGTTCCACGACGCGTAAATATGGGGGCACAGGTTTAGGTTTATCGATCAGTAAGCATCTCGTGTCTATGATGGGCGGTAAGATGCAAGTACAAAGTGAGCTTGGCGTCGGCAGTACCTTCAGTTTTACCATCAGTTTTGAAATTGCCGAAGAAGCTAAGGTTGAGCCGCTAGTCGTACCTGAAAAACTCAATAATTTACGTACGTTAGTAGTTGATGATAATCCAACTGCACTGCAAATCTATTCTGCTGTGATGCGGGATTTCCACTTTGAAGTGGATACCGCCGCCAGTGGCGCCGAAGCCCTGTATAAACTGTCACGGGATCCTATCGATTTATTATTGCTCGACTGGATGATGCCCGAAATGGATGGCAGTGATGTGATCAGTGCTATCGATACTATGGTCGCTGAAGGCAGGCTGGATAAGCGCCCTGTAATTATTATGATGACGGCTTACTCTGCAGAACCTTTGCAGTATGAGGTGGAAAGCGCCAACGTATTTGCTGTGCTGCAAAAACCTTTTAAAGCATCTAGTTTGTTTGATGAGATCATCGCCGCTTTTGCCGATGAGCCGAGGTTAAATGTGGTTCAGTCCATGGAAGAAACTGACGTTGGCGAGCATACAGGTTTAGTGTTGCTGGTAGAGGATAACTTTATCAACCAACAAGTGGCGACTGAATTACTTAAGAGCGCAGGCTATGAAGTGGTGCTAGCCGATAATGGTCAAGTCGCGTTGGATATTATCGATTCCCGTCCCTTTGATGCGGTGTTGATGGATATTCAAATGCCAGTGATGGATGGATTAACGGCTGCAAGGGCGTTGCGTGAGCGTTATAGTCCAGAAGAACTGCCTATTATTGCGATGACCGCCCATGCAATGTCAGGCGATAGGGAAAAAAGTTTGGCAGCGGGAATGAACGCCCATATTACTAAACCCATAGTGCTCAATGAGCTATTTGAGACGTTAAATCACTGGATCCAGCACAAGAACCAGCATAGTTGATTTTTGCTTGGGGCCAGTGATGGCCTCGCAAGGCATACGCCCTGCAGCCAGCACTATTAGGAGGAAGCATGAAACCCTATAACTTTGCCTTAGCCTTAATTCTTTTAGGCTTACCTGTTATGAGTGTCGCGGCTAGCGAACCTAGCACTAAGATCATTAAACAGAGCCAAGAGGCTAAAGGGTTTCTTAACCTTTACTACGAAACGTCTCAGGGACAGTTATACCTTGAAGTCGATCGTCTCAATCAGCCCTTCTTATTAGTCACTAGCCTCCCTGAGGGCGTTGGTTCAAATGATATAGGCTTAGATCGCGGTCAGCTTGGTCAAACCCGTTTGGTGCAGTTTGAGCGGCAAGGCCCCTACATAATACTTAAGCAACTCAATACCCAATATCGTGCTAATACCCTCGATATAGCAGAGCAGAGGGCGGTTAAAGAAGCCTTTGCGGACTCAGTGTTATGGCAAGGGAAGGTCATTGAGGGTAAACCTGATTTTGTGGCGATAAATAATCTCGTTCTCAATGATTTACATGGCGTATCTTCGGTGTTGAAGCAAACATCACAGGGGGATTATCAGCTCGATTTGAGTCGCTCAGCCATCTTACCTGCTGGAGTCAAATCCTTTGAAAGAAATGCCGATGTTGATGTCCAGCTTACGTTTCATAATGCTGTTGCAGGGAAAGAGGTTGCTAAGGTCACTCCCGATGGCACTCTGATGTCAGTTAGGATGCGTTACTCTTTCGTTGAACTCCCCGATGAGGGTTATCAACCAAGGGCTTATCACCCGATGAGTGGTTATTTATCCGATGAATATCAGGATTATGCGACCGATTTTGATCAACCTCTCGTACAGCGATTTATGTTAAGGCACCGTTTGCAGAAACTGACGCCAGGCCCTTTACCAAGCAAAGTGGTTAAGCCGATAGTGTATTATCTTGATCCCGGTGTACCTGAGCCTATTCGTTCTGCCTTACTTGATGGTGCCAGATGGTGGGAGAGTGCATTTACCCGAGCGGGTTTTATCGATGGCTTTCAAGTGAAGTTACTGCCAAAGGATGCCGATCCACAGGATATTCGTTACAACATGATCCAATGGGTGCACAGAGCAACTCGGGGCTGGTCCTATGGCGCGGCGTTAACCGATCCGCGCACGGGTGAAATTATTAAAGGTCAAGTTACGCTGGGTAGCTTGCGCGTTCGTCAGGATTATCTCATTGCCAAAGGGTTAACCGCAGCTTGGCGGGATAGGGTCGCGGCAGAACAAGCTGCCACAGAGTTATCTTTAGCGCGTCTTCGACAATTGGCGGCCCATGAAGTGGGTCACACCTTGGGGCTAGATCATAACTTTGCAGCTTCGACCAATCAGGATGCCTCCGTGATGGATTACCCTCATCCTAAGATCCAACTAAAGGGCAATGATATTGATATCTCAGCCCCTTATACGACTGGGATTGGCCCTTGGGATTATTTTGCAATTACCTATGGTTACAGTGATGAAGGGGATGCTATTGCACAAAAAAATCTCCAAACTCAGTTATTAGCGGAGGTCGCGAAAAAAGGGCTACGTTATATCGGTGAGAGCGATTCACGCCAAAAGGATGCTAGCCAAGCCTATGCAAGCCTGTGGGATAGTGGGGAAGATCCTATTGCTCAACTGGTGATGCTCGATAAAATTCGTACCAAAGCCATTGAAGGTTTTTCCAGTGCAGCGCTACATCCTAGTGAACCGCTAGGGGAATTAGCCGATGCCTTTGCGCCTATTTATTTGCTAACGCGTTACCAAATTGATGCAGTTGCTAAGTTTATTGGTGGCACTGACTACAATTATCAGTCCATTGGTGAAGGCAGTCGCTGGAGTTATATCGCTCCACAGTTACAGCTAACGGCATTAGATACATTATTAAAAACCTTAGATGCAACTAGTTTAACTGTACCTCCGCTTTTGCTCGATAGCTTAGTACCTAAGGCGGGGAATTATCGCACTACTCGCGAATCCTTTGATTCGGGTCTCGGTGCAATAAGTGATCCTTTAGCTATGGCAGAGGGATTTAGTCGCCATACGGTTAGTTTGTTATTGATGCCGAAGCGTTTAAACCGTGTGAGCCAAGCATCGATGGCGGATAATGAACAGCTTTCAGTAGCCAGTTTATTGGATAAACTATTTGCGGCCACGCTGTACCAAGAAAATCAGCTTGGGCTTATCGAGGGTGTATGGATGCGGGTTAATGCCGTCGTGATTGATGAAGTACTGGCAACGCTGCACGATCCGCACACTTCCCCTGAGGTAAAAGCGGTAATGAACGATCGCGCTCAGTTTGCGATTAAACAATTAAAAGCTAAGGCAAATCGAGCGAATATGAATCGTGCAGCCCATTATAATTGGCTGCAGCAGGGATTCAATCAGGGGCTAACCGATGCCAAGGCCAAGCTCATTGCTAAGCCGTTAATATTACCGCCAGGCGCACCGATTTAACTTCAAGATAGTGTTGAAGTAGGCGCGATTAGGCGCCTATTTCTTTTGGATTTTTGGGATAAAAGTGATCAGCTTGACGCTCAAGATGAGTAAAGCGACGGGTATTTTTATAGGGCAATTTCATAAAACCAGAGACACCATGACCTTGGATCTTACCCACATGGTGCAAAATGCGATCTAGGCTAGCACGAAATGCGGCCTGTTTACGTGGATTGAGTAGCTTTAAGTAACTGTGAATTTTTAAGTGATTCGGCAGCGCCTCAAAAATGATGCAACCTGTATGATGGATCTGGTTGATACGCGCCAGTTCTTCCATTATTTCGACGGGTAATTCGAGGTTTTCATCGGGATCTTTACCATCCTCAAAGTAGGAATGTAAGCGTGATTTATCTTCTAGGGTGGGCACATCGCCGACTTCAAAAGGTAATTGCTGATCGGCACTGGCGACAAAAGGCTCATTGGTGCTAGCCCGTTCAATATGCAGCGTGTCTCTTGCGTTAAAGAAACAGGCTTTAAAAACCCCGATACGTTTAATCCCTCGCGCTAGCGTCACCATATTATTGACCGCGATGACCAAGGCACTTTTTTGTTGAGCATCATAAATGGCAAGATTTGAATCGATAAACACACCACTTTCCCGCCAGTGAATTGCCAGCCCTCCCACGATAGGGTATTGAGCCAAACGACCAACAGCAGCGATAAACCCCTTTTCGGTATCCCCCATGCCCGCTAAAAAGTTTCGATAATACTTTTCGAGCTGAATATCATCCATCTTAGCGATAGGATCTTGAGCGTTATGCTCCTTTAAAAAGGATTTACGTGAGCTATAGCTAACCGTTTCTACATCTTTGTCGCGGGATTGTACCCATACGGGGATTTCGCCCTGTAATTCAGTTTTAGGCAACTCAGGCAAATGCAATCGGTGGCTGTGTCTCATGCTCTTTAAAAAGTAATCGCCAGCAATAATACGCTGCTGAGGATCGCTACTGAGCATACCTTCTAAGGTACGAGCGAGTTCCACGGGTAAACCTATGCTGGTGGGAGGAATAACTTGAGCGCCGAAGCGGCTTGCTTGTCCTGATGCGAGTGCATATAAGGTGGCAGCCACACCTTGTTCGTCAAAGCGTGGGCTTGAGAGTCCGCCATTAAGCTGTTCTTCACCAATAAAATACACATCACCCATGCGGGCATTGGTATGTTGCTGATCGCTCGACATCAGTGCCATTACATTGTCTTCAACTGGCTTATTATATTCATCGCGTTGGGCAAATACTGCCGATCCCCAATCGATCAAAGACAAATGCTGACTTTGGATATCGTAGACTAAATTTGATGGCTTGATATCGCCATGAACCAGTGGTTTACCTGTGCGTAGATAATAAAGAATATCAGCGAGTTGGCGAGCAATGCTCATTACCATCGCAGCGGGAAGTGCACCTAAACGACGGCAAAGTTGCTCAAGATCTTCTCCTTTAGCGCGTTCCATCACAAGAATACCTTGTCTACCAACTCGCTCAAATTTGATCGCTCTGGGTATATTAGGGTGTGTGAGTAAGGACAGCATAAAGGCTTCTTCTTCGAGCCTATCCTGAATATGTTGTGGAAGGTTAATCCTTGAAAATTTAAATACATGGGCTTCACCTTCCAGATTAATACCCGCAAACACGAAGCCATAAGCTCCTTTGCCGATGAATTCAATATCGGAATAACCCAGTTTACTTAATTGTTGTTTACATAGACGGATCCACGCCTTGTGCTTGCGGGCATCATTGGCTTTGAGCAAATAAATAGATTGCTCTTCAGAAATGTAAAAATGCTGTAACTGGGGTGTTTGCAAAATTCTGCTCCTTATTTTGCCACTTCACCGGTATTGAGCGGAAATATCGCTATCGAGTGAAGTGGAACTTGCATTTTGAGGTTGCTTAGGTATTAGCGCAAGTCATAGGCTGCCTATCGCATCATTTCGTCGCTGACTTTGACTTATATCAAGTTAAATAGTGGCAACTATAGGTAATCTTTGTGGCATTGGATGGGATAAATTTTGGTTAAGAAAACCCACAGACAGAGTGCATTAAAGGAGGGCATATGCCCACCCAATATAAAGCGTTATTGATCGAGTTATTGGAATATCCACGTAAGCGTATTTTACAGTCGATGGAAGTCACCCATTGTCCCCATGCCGTGTTTTTTAATGACAGTGATGAGCAATGTTTAACCTGTCATCAGGGTATGGAATGTATTTGGATGAACCAAAATGATGAACTGGTTGCAGTGGAGAAAAAATCGATTGCTGAGTTAAAACAGCAATTACTGATCGCTGTTGATTTTATTGATTCCTCATTGAGTCCACATCATCTATCTCGTCGTCAGTGTCAATGCGATAACTGTGTATGGCTTCGTAAGGTGCAAGAGGCGTTAGATCAGTAAGTTAGTTTTTACACAGCGAGGAAGCGTTGCTTACATTAGCGGTTTTGCATCTATTTGGAAATGCCATTAGAGTAGGGCTACTTTCGTTATTTGAGATATTCCTATGGAACCCGGTTTTTGGCATGAAAAGTGGTACAAGCAGCAGATAGGCTTTCATCAACAGGATATTAATCCCTTCCTCGTTCAGTATTGGCAACGGTTAGCATTGCCTGCCGGGGCTAAAGTGTTTGTGCCTTTGTGTGGTAAATCCTTAGATATGTGTTTCTTGGCAGAGCAGGGGCACCAAGTTATAGGATGTGAGTTGAATGAATTAGCGGTGCAGCAGTTCTTTAGCGATAACCAACTCGAGATGACACAAACTGTTGAGGGTGAGCATCAACACTATCAAACCGAGCAAGTCAGTTTGTATCAGGGTGATATTTTCACCTTACCTAAGCGCATTACCCAAGATGTGACGGCATTTTATGATCGTGCGGCGTTAATTGCTTGGCCCGAAGAGATGCGCGCACAGTATGCTAAGCAACTGGCCAATTTATTACCTAGCGGCAGCCTTGGTTTGCTTGTTACCCTAGATTATCCACAAGAAACCTTAAACGGCCCGCCATTTGCTGTGTCGCCCAATTGGATTGAAGCCCATTTAACCGATGATTTTGAGATCCAAGCACTCGCTTGCCAAGATGTATTAGCCGATAACCCTCGATTCGTTAAAAAAGAGGTTCCTTGGTTAAATGAAGCCGCCTATCTTTTGAAACGTAAATAGCACGATATTAGATTTTGAATACATCTCATTGAATAATAATGTTTTATTAATTAAAGCTTGAGTTTGATGAGGTGTTTTTGATTAAAAGTTAATGTGTTGATAGGCAGGTTTACAAATATTTTTATGGGGATAAGTCGCGCTAATGACAACCGTTTGGTCTGCGGATTGGTGAGATACAGTCGTAAGGCGTGTTGTGATTATAACGACTAATATTTAACGGTTTTTTTGCTATTTAAAACTTAACTTTAAATGACTTACGCCACTTCATAATATTTAGGTTCTAGCTCCAATTGATTTTGGATTATCTGTACGGCCATTCTTGCACATTTGCCACATTGATCTGCAACACCTAAACGCTTTTTCACATCGGCAAGGGAACTATCGCCCTGGCTTACCGCGTTTTTAATCTGCGTATCTGTGATGGCATGGCAAAGACAAACGTACATATATTAGTCTCCAAAATGAATTGGTCTAATTCTAAATGAAAACGCTTATCAAATGCAATACAGTATTAAAAAAGGATATAAGAGAGTGCTAGAAAGTTTAATGATTTGTTACTCTGCGCACATTTTTTAGGCTATTCTCTTGGCTCAGTGCCTAGAAATGGAGTGGCAATTTTAATTAAAGATAAGCAACTGCTCAGGGTGATGCCTCATGGATGACTAAAAATATTAATCGTTATTCCATAAGGTGATCATGAGAAAAAACTTACCAGTTACACAGCGTGAATATGACTATCCGGCAGATTGGATTTTATTATCGACCACGGATACTCAGAGTCATATCACCTACGCGAATGCCTCATTTTGTAAGGTCTCCGGTTATGAGCTCGATGCCATGTTAGGCCAGACCCATAATATGGTTCGTCATCCGGATATGCCACCACAGGCATTTGAAGATCTGTGGAAAAAAATCAAAAAAGGGGAGCCATGGAAGGGCATCGTCAAAAACCGTTGTGCCAATGGCGATCATTATTGGGTGGATGCTTATGTATCACCTATTTCCATTAATGGCCAAGTCGTTGAGTTTCAATCGGTACGTACTAAGCCTAGTCGCGAGCAAGTTAAGCGAGCAGAAGCTGCCTATAGTGAATTGAATAAAACAGGCAGTATCAAGGCATTAAAGCTTACCCTAAGTATGCCAACCAAGTTACTGCTGATCGCTTTAATTGCTTTGCTACCTGTTTTGTACCTAGCGATTGAAGTTGGATTGGTTGGATTTATTGCTTTTATCTTTAGCTTCATTGTATTGCTTGTGGGAGGGCATCTCGTGCTTGGTCGCTACTATGCCTTAGTTGAAAAAGCGAAGCGGATCTACGATAGCCCTCTGATGGCACATATTTATAGTGGTAACTGTGATGATCTTGGCGCCATAGATTTGGCCCTACAAATGCAGAGTTCAGAGCTTAAGTCGATTCTTGGCCGCGCATCAGACTCCTGCTATAACGTCGCTGAGCAGGCTAAAGTTTCGGCGGCTAAGGGAAAAGAAATCCAGAGAACGAGTCAGTCTCAGCTTTCTGAAATAGAACAAGTTGCTACTGCCATGCAGCAAATGACCGCCACGTTAGGGGATATGTCATCCAATTGCGCCGATACCGCCAGTGCGTCTCAAATGGCATCGGCCGAAACCATTAATGGTGATAAAAGGGTTGCAAGTACGATTAGCTCTATTCAGGCTATGGCTGAGCAGTTACAGGAGACTGCTAAGGTGATTACTCAATTAGAAAGCCACAGTAAAGATATAGGTACTGTGCTTGACGTGATTCAGAGTATTGCGGGTCAAACTAATTTACTGGCGCTGAATGCGGCAATTGAAGCGGCTCGAGCCGGAGAGCAGGGGCGAGGATTTGCAGTGGTGGCCGATGAAGTGCGTGCATTAGCGCAACGTACCCATGATGCAACTAAAGAAATTCACAGCATGA
Organism: Shewanella sp. W3-18-1; assembly: GCF_000015185.1. Lineage (NCBI taxonomy): Bacteria > Pseudomonadati > Pseudomonadota > Gammaproteobacteria > Alteromonadales > Shewanellaceae > Shewanella > Shewanella sp. W3-18-1. The sequence goes on from NC_008750.1 coordinate 711,757, forward strand.
TTAGCTTATTGCAGCAAGGAACCAGTAAGGCCGTTGAGAGTATGCAGCATGGCTTAGTGGCGGCCTCACAATGTATTTCGACTGCCGATCTGGCGGGGGCTGCGCTACAAACGATTCGTGAAGCCATCGCGACTATCACCGATATGACTCACCACATTGCTAGTGCTGTGGAAGAACAATCGAGTGTGGCGAATGAAATGAACCGAAGTGTGGTGAATACGGCGCAGTTTACCCATTTAAGTCATCAGCTTGGCAGTGAAATGGTGAGTTTAAATGATGATGTTATTCAAGAAATGGATTCCCATTCGGTATTAGTTGGTCAATTCTTAAAGCGTAGTTTTAAGGTTTAATTGCTTTAATCAAATGCGGTAGTATAAAGGCAATAAGCGTGGCTATTGCCTTTTTTATTTTAATAGCTATTAAAAATCAATTGGTTGGTTATAGTGATCGTTCATCTGCTACTTGATGGTCATCACTATAGTTGTGACTGTGGGGTTTTAAGAGAGCGCTCGTTTAAGATCAGCTCATCCACTATGTAGGCTTGCAACATTGACAGGATTATCATTGACTCAAACTAGATTGGGGGAATTTTGCCCCCAATTCATTGGCGATGGAGTGCATTTGCTTTGGAGAGTAAGAGTCACTTGTGCCTCACAGCATCTCCCTTTATGCTTGTTATTGTTATTTTTCAATACACTGTCTTAGCCAGTATTATGGTTTGAGAACAGCTTTCTAGGTTGAATATTATGTTTGAACAGTTAGTCGCCATTATCGCCCAATTGGGTAATATGCTTCGCCCTTGGGCATTTGATATTGCCACCGCTATGGTAGTGTGCCTGATTTTGGTGTTTTCCGCGGATGTAAACCGCATTTTAAGACGTCATCTCTTAGGATATTCTTTTGTACTGCGCACTTTCGTCTTTATCATTCTAAACGCTTTTGGTTATGGTCTTTTAATCATAAAAACAACACCTTGGGTAGCTAGGCATATTGTTGCCATGCCACCACATTGGATGTTTCTATTAATTGTTTCTATGTTTATTTTTATCGGTTATTGGGCTCAGCGAAACAACCAAGCTTGATCTTGTCACTGAAGCTTACTCAAAGTAGCCTTGGTAATTGAGCGAGGGTGTTTGAGTGAGAGCCTCCATAGCGCGATCGGGATAATTACTGAAAATACCATCAACTCCCATTTGCTTTAGAGCATGAATATCATCGCTATGGTCTACAGTATACACGTACACTTTTGCGCCCCTTTGGTGAGCATCGTCCACGAGTGCTTGGCTGATAAAACTGACATCTAAATGTAAAGAGTAAGCATGAAGTTGGCTCACTACTGTAGCCCCATCCAGTGGAATGCTGGCGAGTAGTGGGGCAACTAGAGCCTGAGGTAATGCGCGCTTAATGTCACTTAGATAGGGATGATTAAAGGAGGATATTAATAGCTGATCTTCAGTAAATCCTAGTTCACTCAACACTTTTGGGTATAAGTCGACTAAGGGCTGAACGGTATTTATCCCTTTTAATTCGATATTGACAGTGCAGCGTCCGGCAATCAGTTCCAGTATTTGCCACAATGTTGGTATGGGTTCGCCCTTTACGTTTATCCCAGCCAAATAATCTTTAGTCACAGTATGGATAACACCCGTACCCGAGCTTTTGTTATCTAGGCGTCTATCGTGAAAGACCACTAACTCGCCTTCAACATTATGTACATCTAATTCAATTGCTTTTGCACCTAGTTCTAGTGCTTTTGCCATTGCGGCTAAGGTGTTTTCGACCTGATAACCGCTAGCACCGCGGTGAGCAAAAATAAGCATTTTCTACTATCCTGTTAGCTTCTAATGATACCGACCTGATCCCGATTTTGACCATTTTTGATATGGATTTCCATCTGAGGGTAGGCGAGTTCTAAATTGTTTTCTTTCAGCTTTCTGGTAATTCGTTTATGCAAATCATGGCGTAGAGGCCAGCGAGACGACATTTCTTTAGCATAGGCGCGTACCTCGTAGTCTTGTGTATGTTTACCAAAGCCTGCGAACCAGACCTCAGGCTCTGGCGTTGGGAGTGCATCTTCACACTCCTGCACTGCTTGATAGAGGGTTGCTTCGACTTTTGCGGGATCAGAATCCCGTGCCACCGACACATAGACAATAACCCGAGTAATAGGATCTGATAATGACCAATTGATTAATTGCTCAGTAATAAATGCTTTGTTTGGAATGATAATTTCTTTTCTATCCCAATCGATAATCGTGGTCGCGCGGATTTGGATTTTACTGACGGTGCCCGTTAGCTCCCGGATAGTGACGGTATCGCCAATCCGTACGGGTTTTTCAAATAAAATAATCAAACCTGAAATAAAATTGGCAAAAATCTCTTGTAAACCAAAACCTAAACCAAGTGAGAGCGCCGCGATTAACCATTGCAGTTTGGACCATTCCATCCCTAGGTTTGAAAAGCCGATCAATAACCCTAAGAAGACCACTAAATAGCGGCTGACTGTGGTAATAGCAAAACCGGTGCCGGGTGAAAGCTCGAGCCGTTGGAGGATCATCAGTTCTAGCAAGCCGGGCAGATTTGTCGCGACCATTAATGAAAAGCCAACCACAATTAAACCAAACATGAGGGATTTCATTGTGATAGGTAGTTGTTGCTCTACCCCATTGACACTCGTGTTGGTTGTCCACAATGTTATGCCATCAAGGAAGGAGAATAATGCCGTATGGGTTTGAGTCCACAAGCCAATTAAACTGGCTAAAAAGGCCAGTAAAAGTAATGAGCGAACAAGGCCTAATGATTGGCTCGAAATCGTTTCCAAGTCGACAACGGGTTCTTCATAGGTATCTTGGCCATCACTTGAGAGATGGTGTGTTTCGTGTTTTTCTCTTTGAGCTAATCGTTCTGCACGTTTAGCTTTTGCGCGATCAAACGCAATGCGTCGGCGCTCAATCAGCATCCAGCGTTTGATGAGTTGATATAAGAGTAAGAATCCCAAACCTAATACTAAGGAGAGTTGTAGTTGTAACAACATTTGAAACGCGGTGAAATAATAGCCTCTAAATGCAAGTCCAGCACTGAACAGAGGTACAACAATTAACAAAGCCCAAAGCATTTTTTGAAGGAGTTTTTTGTTTTTACCGTCCATCTTAGAATCGATATTTTGGCGATTTAACACAAAAATATCTTTATATAACAAGAATAAAATAATACAAAAAAGAATAAATGCCCCGCGCCCTATGCTATTACGAACCAAGGATGCATCGAGTACTTCAGTAAAACCCATTAAACCCAGTAGTGGGCTAGCCACTAATACAAAGTGCTTTAATCTAAATTGACCCGCTTGAATTAGTTTTGAAGGACGTCTGAAGTGACCGACAAGCACGCCTTTATCAAGAGCCAGTACAAAAATCAGACGATACAGTAGGTAAACTAATCCAATAACTAAAATTCCCATGCCAATAGCCTGCACGAAGTTGCGTTCGGACTGATAAAAAATCAATCCCGCAATCACAACGGGTAATGGCTTTATCAAGGCATAACAAACACTGCAAAGCAGGGCTTTTAGGGTATAAATAAACTTATCTTGCGTCACATTGCCAACATAGGTGGTGTAATGTGTTAGTAGCTGATTGAATTTAGGAGTAACCAGATCTTGGGTCATTAAACAAAGTATCAGCAATATAATCCACCAAGACCAATAATCATTTTGCTCTTGCCACGCTTTCGTGAGTTGTCCCCATTGCGCTGTTTGGGCTAACCAAATCGTGCTGCGTTGCACATCGGTAAACCATAGTTTATTGATGCTGGCAGCATTGGGAACCCAAAATAAGTGCTCATTTAGCGTATTTTTTAGGGTAAGATTTTGCTGGCTAAGTTGCTGATAATTAACTTTAAGTTTGCCAAGTTCACTTAAATATTGGTCATAGCTTTGCATTAACTGTGCAATAAGCGCTTGTTGGGAAGTTAACAGCTTAATTTGACTGTCATTATAGAGTCCTGATTGTTCTAACTCTTGGTCATTCAGGGCTTGTTGCTGCTCTAAATGGTATCTGTCTAAGCGCGCATCGGCGATCAAGGTTTGCAGCTTTTCATGGTTTGGAGGCTTAGGTAGCGATTGCAGCATTTGCAAAAAACGCTCCCCAAAAGCTGAGTTCATTTTGACCCAAGTAATTTGCTCTTGAATATTGGCGAGCTGCTTAGCTTGAGACTGATATTGGATCTCGGCTTGTTCTTGTTGCTCAACTACATTATTAATTTGTAAGGTTAATGTTTGTAGTTTCTGACCGTAAATTTGATTGGTATCAGCAATATTGCGTGTAACAGGATCTAACTCTTTGCTATCCGTATCGACTAGGTTTTTGGCAAGCGTTGCATCAGTTTGCTGCTGGCGCTGCTTATTAATTGCCTTATTGATTGTTTCAATGAGCGCCTCTTGTTGGATTAATTGTTGGCGTACTAACTGTAATTTTAGTTGAGTTAATTCGATGCGCTTTTGACTACTCGCTAGCTCAGCCTCACTAGTTGCAAGGCTTTGCTCAAAGAAGAGTCGCTGGGTTTGTTGTAACTCGCCCGAAGGGGTGTCTAAGGGGGCCAACTCCGTTTTTTTATTCTGCACCACATTTTGTCTGGCAGTCGCAATCACCGAGGGTAAAAGATTGTGGCGTTGCAGCAATTCATTAACTTGGTTACCTAATGCAGCCTCGCTTTCTTTGAGCTCTGAAAGGTGTGAATAAGCGATTGATGCTTGCTGGCTAAGATCGGTGTTTTTTTTGAGTTTTAAGGGTTTTGAGGCTTCTTTTAACTTTTGGTTAATTTCTTTTTTATTATCTTCAAAGTCCAATTGTGCTTGTTGAAAACTGGCTGCATTGGCTGCCAGCTTATCTATGTTGTTCTTTAACTCTGTAATTTGCTCATCAATACCTGCGGTTTGCTGCTGATTTTTATTATTGAGTCCAAGACGTTTATCCAACTGTAGGGGAGAGTTGGCTTGGATAGAAAATGAGAGAAAAACAATAATGAACAATAAAATACGTGGCATATAGGCAGATATACTTAGGGACAAAAGACGCTCTCATCTTAGCCCAAAATAGGGCTAAATGGGTATGTTTCAGATCCTCTTTTTTCGTCTTAGTGATTGATGGGATTGATGGGTTTCAAAGATGGCGGTAGCGACTATGATAGTCCCCCCAAGAAGCGTATTAAGATTTAAGGTTTCACCTAAAATCATCAGTGCTAGCATTGCACCATAAAAAGGCTGTAAACACGAAACGAGGCCAACGGTTTTTGCGCTTAACTGCCTTAGGGCAGAAGTAAATAATGCATGTGGCGCAGCCGTAAATACGATGCCCAGTAAAATGATTAATTCCCATACATCCAATGTGATGCTATTCAGGGGCGTTTCATGCCAAGGCATAAGAAACATCGCCGCCACTAAGGTTTGGTAAAACATCGCATGCGGGCCGCTATATTGAGTAAAGTAGCGTTTCTGGAGCAGATTTCGTGCGGTAAATAACATGGCAGAGAGAATACCAATCGCGATACCTAAGGTTGTATCATTACTAAAATTTGCTTCAGGTATCAGTAAGATAACGCCAATAAAAACGAGGATCCCGCTTATCATATCGATTAACTTGATTTTATTACCAGTCAATAGCGGTTCAGCGATAACAGTCATTACTGGATAAGTGAAGAAGGCAATCATGCCAATAGCGACGGAGGAGAGTTGCATGGCGGCAAAGTAAGTCACCCAATGGAGGCTGACAATAATACCGAGTGCAATAGCAATCAGGTAATCGTGTTTGTGTTCTAAGCTGAGTGGTTTTCGGCTGAATTTAATCAATAAAGCCAAAATCAGTGCTGCGACGATACAACGCCAAAAGGTGATATCAAGGGCACTTAATGGAATTAATTTTGAAAACAAAGCTGTGCCACCAAACATCAGCACAGCTAAGTGTAATTCAATTAATCCCGAAGGTTTCGTTATTGACCCCAAGAACGGTTAGTCCGTTTACTTCGGATTATTAAGATTAGCAAAGGCTTGACCCATGCGTGTAACTGCTTCGGCTTCCACTCCTTCAGCGAAGGTATCGATAGCGTCTTTAGCAAATAACATGACGACAGTACTGCCTAACTTAAAGCGACCCATTTCATCGCCCTTGTCTAAGGTGATGGCATCAGGGCCAACCGTGGGATATTCCCAAGTAAAGACTTGCTTACCTGTCGGTGGCGTGATTGTGCCTGCCCAGACGGTTTCGATGCTGGCAACGATAGTGGCGCCGACTAATACCATGGCTAATGGGCCATGTTCGGTTTCAAAAATGGCGACCACACGTTCGTTACGGGCGAAAAGGCCGGGTACATGTCTTGCTGTTAGCGGATTAACCGAAAACAGCTCACCGGGAACGTAGGTCATTTTTGATAATGTACCTTTTATCGGCATGTGAATTCGGTGGTAGTCCTTCGGTGCTAAGTAGATTGTCGCAAAATCCCCGCCTTCAAAACGTTTGGCATCTTGAGCTTGATCGCCAAGTAAAGTGAGAGATGAGTAATGATGACCTTTTGCTTGGAAGATTCGACCTTCTTTTATTGGACCAAGTTGGCTAACGGCACCATCAACCGGATGCACCATAATATGCGTATGTTGATTTATCGGACGAATCCCCGGTTTTAATGCGCGGGTGAAAAAATCGTTAAAACTTTTATAGGCCTGTGGCTCGCTTTGTGCCGCTTCACTCATGTCGATTTTATATTGTTTGATAAACCATTTAATCGCCGCAGTTGTTAACGTGCCCGCTTCAGCCGCAGCCAGTTTACCCACTAGACGTGATAATAAATGTTTTGGCAGCATGTACTGCAGAGCAATTTTGACTTTATCCAATTTTAATTCCTTCTTCTTACTTTACTGCTCAAATTTTACTGAGACCGTTGTTATGTATCAATCAGTCGTTATTCATCGGTGGCCGCACGGAAATGCCGAGCATGGCGTTGCTCATCAAGGCTGGCGATAATCCGATGGTAATTGTTGAAGCGATCTTCGCTAATTTTACCTTCATCCACCGCAGTTTTTAATGCACAACCGGGATCATCACCATGTTTACAATCACGGAACTTACAGCCACCGAGAAACTCACGGAATTCAATAAAACACCAACCAACCCGTTGAGCAGGTAAGTGCCAAAGCGCAAATTCGCGTACACCGGGTGAGTCAATTAAATCGCCACCGCTGGCTAAATGTAGCAACTTAGCTGTGGTGGTGGTGTGTTGCCCTAGGCCTGAGTTATCTGACACATCACCCACTAATAAGTCTGCATCAGGTAGTAGCGCGTTGATTATCGAAGATTTCCCTACACCAGATTGTCCGGCAAATACACTGACCTTGTCTTTAAGTAAACCTTTGATGGTATCGATACCTTCACCTAACTTGCTACTGACTTTATACACAGGATAACCAATGTCCTGATAGCGTTTAAGTGCAGCTTCGATTACCGGTGCTTCTTGCGGATTTAATAGGTCAATTTTATTTAAAATAATGATAGGTGGAATATTGGTATCTTCGGCGGCGACTAAATAGCGGTCGATAATTTGGGTGGTAAAACTGGGTAACACTGAAGATACAATCAAGATTTGATCGATATTCGAAGCGATAATTTTTACGCCATCGTATAAATCGGGACGCGTAAGTGAAGATCGTCTCGGATGTACGGCTTCAACGATACCAGCAATGCCACTATTTGCTTGGCTCTCAATCGCTAAGCGTACGACGACCTTGTCACCAGTGACTAAGCTATTAATCGTACGGCGAATATTACATCGTACTATTTGGCCGTCTTCGGTTTCGATGTCGGCATGTTGGCCAAAACGGGAAATCACAGTGCCGCTCTGTTCGGCACCAAGTGAACTATCCTGTAGCTCTGGCGTATTTTTTTCACCGCTGTCACGATTGAGTCGTTTCTCGTGATTAGCGCGCATACGGCGTAATTGACCTTGGCTTAGGGGTTTCTTTTTACTCACTGATTCGTCTTCGTCAATTAGATTATTTTTTGTGTTGGAAAAAAGCAGTATGATACACGCTCTTGAATAAAAAAGCCTGAATTTAGGCTAACTGACATGATAAGGCTGATTTATGACGGCGAATGTAAATAATCTCATTTGGATCGATCTTGAAATGACGGGGCTAGAACCTGATGTCGACAGAATTATTGAAATTGCCACTTTAGTGACGGATCAAGAACTCAATATTATTGGTCAGGGCCCCGTAATTGCTATCCATCAGCCAGATGAAGTGCTTGCGGCAATGGATGATTGGAATCAAAAGCATCATGGTGAGTCTGGACTGATTGATCGCGTTCGAGCGAGCCAAGATAATGAAGCGCAAGCTGTGGCAAAGACCATTGCATTTTTAGAGCAATATGTGCCTAAGGGCGCTTCACCTATGTGTGGCAATAGCGTTGGTCAAGACCGACGTTTCCTCAATCGCTATATGCGCGAACTGGAGGATTATTTCCATTATCGCAATCTTGATGTGAGCACAGTAAAAGAACTGGTCAAGCGCTGGAGTCCAGAAATTATGGAGGGCTTTAAGAAGCAAAATACCCATCAAGCACTACAAGATATCCAAGAGTCGATTGCAGAATTACAGTATTACCGCAGCAAAGTATTTAAAATTTGACCGATTAGCAGATAAATCTGAAAGAAGGGGTTGCAGCCGCATGAATTTTTCATATAATGCGGCCTCGACTTTTTGATGCGAACGGATGTTCTAGTCATTTAGATTGAACGCGACATTAGCTCAGTTGATAAAGGTTGATAGGCGATACCTTTGTTAATGTTGAAGGCAAATGTAACAGCGATGCAAAAGGCGACATTAGCTCAGTTGGTAGAGCGATACCTTGCCAAGGTATAGGTCATCGGTTCGAACCCGATATGTCGCTCCAAATTAAAATTTAGTGATTTACCAAATCATTAATACAGATTATGCGACATTCGCTCAGTTGATAAAGGTTGATAAGCGATACCTTTGTGAATGTTGAAGGCAAATGTGACAGCGATAATTATGCGACATTAGCTCAGTTGGTAGAGCGATACCTTGCCAAGGTATAGGTCATCGGTTCGAACCCGATATGTCGCTCCAAATTAAAACTTAGTGATTCACCAGATCATTAATACAGATTATGCGACATTAGCTCAGTTGGTAGAGCGATACCTTGCCAAGGTATAGGTCATCGGTTCGAACCCGATATGTCGCTCCAAATTATGCGACATTAGCTCAGTTGGTAGAGCGATACCTTGCCAAGGTATAGGTCATCGGTTCGAACCCGATATGTCGCTCCAAATTCCAATCTTTAAATGTCAATCCAACATTAGCTCAGTTGCGTTCTTAATATGGCGATACCTTCTTTTTTTCCAAGGTATAGGTCATCGGTTCGAGCCGCTTTTGATTAAAATCAGGTCGCTCCAAATTCCAATCTTTAAATGTCAATCCAACATTAGCTCAGTTGCGCTCTTAATATGGCGGTACCTTCTTTTTTCCAAGGTATAGGTCATCGGTTCGAACCGCTCTTGATCAAAATCAGGTCGCTCCAAATTCCAATCTTTAAATGTCAATCCAACATTAGCTCAGTTGCGTTCTTAATATGGCGATACCTTCTTTTTTTCCAAGGTATAGGTCATCGGTTCGAGCCGCTTTTGATTAAAATCATGTCGCTCCATATTCCAATCTTTAAATGTCAATCCAACATTAGCTCAGTTGCGCTCTTAATATGGCGATACCTTCTTTTTTCCAAGGTATAGGTCATCGGTTCGAACCGCTCTTGATCAAAATCAGGTCGCTCCAATTTTTTTATCAAATCTTTTCATAAATATAATCAATCTACATTTTGTTGATGTACCTAATTTTGCGGTTCTTCAAGCTAGCACTCTATCAGTCACAGTGAGTAAGTTCGGGTTTTAGCAACAGTTTTAGTCTGTGATGGATGCAAGCGTTGGTGAGGCTGCGAGCAAACCTTTTCTTTTTAACTTGTTTTTTCATTTTATGGAAAATAAAACACAGAGTTTAATGCGTGATCTGCGCTGTGTTTCTTCAAGTTTTCCTAAATTAGATGTATTTTGGAAAGGCAAATTATGACCTTGTTCAAATAATCGTAATGCGTTTACTTACATAATGGTTCCAGACAAAGTTAATAGCGCCAAGTTGTTGGCCTGACAGTGGAGTGCTTTATATGCGTATTCAACAATTACGTGATCTACTTGAGTATGTGGCAAATTGCCGCTTAGATATGGCGCAACTCTATGGCCGTCTTATCAATCAAGCCGACTCGGCCCGAGTTAAAATGATGCTAGAGTATTTTGAGTCGCACCAAAAAACCATGGCTGAGAAACTGCGCGACTATATGGACGAAGCACCACATCGTATTCTTGATACTTGGTATAAAGACTTTACTTTTGAAGATTTTACTAAGCGTTGCCAAGATACTATGTTGCCTGCAAACATGAATGAAGACGATGTGCTCAATTTGCACTTAGATTTAGAAAATCGTCTGATAGGCTTGTTAGAAAAAACCGTTAACTCAACCACTGCGGAAGATGCGCGTAATGCGTTAGCCAATTTGATCCGCGTAGAAAAAACGCAACAGCAACGTCTAGTGCATAGCACCATTCGGATGGATGATATCTAGATCTCCTGCACGCCATTCTCTCAACAAAGCCAGCATAGTGCTGGCTTTGTTGTCTTTATATGCATCGCAAATTCGTGGATTGCGAGACTTTAAGCGCATTTTCGCGCATCAACTGATTTATGTCATGATTTTATAAAGCAAATTTTGCTACTTTCTTGGACTATTGGTTGATTTTAACTTCGACTTTCTCAACAGGGATATCAGATTGATAGGTTGCCATCATTTAAGAGCTTGGTGGCAAATTTACAGTGTCTCACCTTGAAATTCATTCTTAATAGCGCAGGAGATCCTCTATGGCACAAGATTTATCTAGACTACCCACAGCGCTTTATACCCAGCAACAAGTTAGGGAAGCTGAATTACTCGCTGTTTCACAGGGTGCAGCGACACTTTATGAGTTGGTTGAGAGGGCGGGATATGCGGCGTTTCAATATTTAGCAAAACATATTGCAACAGAGCATGGTACAGCATCAACTCCTCTGCTTATGCTTGTTGGCAGTGGTAACAATGGTGCTGATGCCTTAGTCTGTGCACGCCTCGCACTCGAAGCGGGTAATACTGTTTCTGTGATGCTGACTAAAACGACAGGTAGTGTGGAGTATGAGCGTGCACTCACTGCTTACGTTAACCAAGGTGGTTTAACTCAAGAAATCGATATTAATCTGATTTCACAAGCTGAAATCATCGTGGATGGTTTATTAGGTACGGGTGTGAAAGGTGAAGTGCGTGATGACACCGCTAAATTAATTAATGCTATTAATCAAAGTACAGCTTGGGTGCTTAGCCTCGATTTGCCTTCAGGAATTAATCCGGATACAGGTGCTGTGGCTAATGTTGCTGTAATGGCAGATGTTACTCTCTGTTTTGGGGGGGTCAAGCAAGGTTTACTTACCAGTAAAGCACGGCATCATAGTGGACTTATCGAGTTTGCCGAATTAGGTTTAACCCCATTTTTTACCCAATCCAGCGCGCAACGTGTTGGGCGTGAAATCCTGAAGGATTACTTTGCGGCTCGGGCACGAGATAGTCATAAAGGTCAGTCAGGCAAGGTCACTGTTATTGGTGGTGACTTTGGTATGGCAGGTGCGATCCGTCTTGCGAGTGAGGCTTGTTTGCGCGCAGGAGCAGGGCTTGTAACTGTAATTAGCCGTCCTGAACATCAACTCACTGTGAATGTTTCTCGCCCTGAATTGATGTTTTGGGGCTGCGATCTGGTTGATATGGAAGTCTATCTTCGCCTCGGTTGGGCGCAGGTCATAGTACTTGGGCCAGGCTTGGGTAAGCATGACTGGGGTTATAATTTGTTTAAGGCAGCAGGGTTGAGTGATAAACCCTGTGTACTAGATGCCGATGCGTTAAATCTTCTTAGCCATGAACCTCGTCGTCAAAGTAACTGGGTACTGACACCGCATCCCGGTGAAGCTGCTCGTTTACTTGGTTGCTCTGTCGCTGAAATCGAGCAGGATAGATTTGCTGCGGTGCTTGCAATGCAGCAAAAATATGGTGGAGTTGTGTTATTAAAAGGCGCAGGAACTGTGATTTATGATGGTAAAACCATGGTCGTTGCACCTGTGGGTAATCCCGGCCTTGCAAGTGGTGGGTGTGGGGATGTGTTATCTGGTATTATAGGCGCGCTCATGGCACAAGGTATGGATAATATGCAGGCAACAATTGTCGCCGTAGTTGTCCATGGTTGTGCTGCCGATCTTGCGGCTACACAGGGTGAGCGCGGTATGTTAGCAAGTGATTTAATGCCTTTTATTCGCCAATTAGTGAATAGTGATTTACTCTAGGCGATATGTGAGACTCAAGTGCTGAAGATGGTTGATTTTTGTGCTTGAGTTGCTTCCTCCATTACTAACAGCAGTGATATAAGCGGAAATGACAGAGTTAACCTTTTTCTTAAATAATGAAGACGACACTATTGCGGTAGGGCAGCAACTGGCTCGCTATATTAAAGCGCCGTTAACTCTTTATTTAACGGGTGATTTAGGCGCAGGAAAAACGACACTGAGTCGAGGGTTAATTCAAGGGCTTGGTCATCAAGGGGCGGTAAAAAGTCCTACATACACACTCGTTGAACCTTATGAACTTAACGGTGTCGAAATTTATCATTTTGATTTGTATCGCCTCAACGATCCTGAAGAACTCGAATTTATGGGGATCCGCGATTACTTTTCAGATAAGAGTCTTTGCATAGTGGAATGGCCCGATAAAGGGGAAGGTTTACTGCCAGATGCCGATATCCATTTGCATTTGAGTTATGTAAATTCGGGCCGTGAAATCCATATTCAAGCCCTGTCTAAATCAGGTGAAAAGTTATTAGCTGCGATAAAATAAAAACAACAATGACTAAAATTAATCATTATTTTCATCTTATTACTCTTTTTTTATGCACTTTTTTTACTGTATCTGCCCATGGGGCAAATCGATTAGAAGGTGTGCGTATTTGGGCTGCCCCTGAATCGACCCGTGTAGTGTTTGATCTCAGTGAAGCGCCGAACTATACCTATTTTTCAATAGAAGGGCCTAACCGTTTAGTGGTCGATCTTAAAAAGACTTCAACTAAACTCACCCTTAAAAATATCGACAATAACAGCAAGCTCGTTAAAGGGGTGCGCATTAGTCAATCTCCAACGAAGGGTGATTTGCGTTTGGTGATTGACCTTGTAAAGCCTCTTAATGCTAACTTGTTTTCACTTCCCGTTACGGCTCCCTATGGTAATCGTCTTGTAGTTGACCTTGAAGATAAAACGGTCACACTGGCACCACCTGCCGCCAGCTCAACCCCAGTTAAAAAGTCCGTTACTCAAAGTATGCAATCCTCCCGCGATATTGTAATTGCTATCGATGCTGGACATGGTGGTGACGACCCCGGCTCAATTGGTCCATCGGGCCTTTATGAGAAAAAAGTGGTATTCGAAATTTCTCGGCGCCTTGCGAGTAAAATTAACGACACCCCTGGAATGCGTGCCGTTATGATCCGCAGTGGCGACTACTTTGTTAATTTAAATAAGCGCTCTGAACTTGCCCGCAACAGTAAAGCTGATTTGCTGATTTCTATCCATGCGGATGCGTTTACTTCGCCCAATCCTCGCGGTGCGTCTGTGTGGGTATTGTCTATGCGTCGTGCAAACAGTGAAATTGGTCGCTGGTTGGAGCAAAAAGAAAAGCATTCTGAACTACTTGGCGGTGCGGGGGAAATTATCCAAAATACCGATAATGAACAATATCTTGCTATGACATTACTCGATATGTCGATGAACAGTTCTATGGCTATTGGTCATGCGGTTGCGGGGGATATTCTCAAGGATTTAGGCGCTGTGACGACGTTGCATAAAAGTCGGCCCGAATCAGCCAGTTTTGCAGTGCTAAAGTCACCGGATATCCCCTCAATTTTGGTTGAGACTGGCTTTATTTCTAATCCTAAGGAAGAGCGACTCTTATCCAGTCACCAACACCAAGAAAGTATTGCAACAGCTATTTATAAAGGGGTTAGCCGATATTTCCATAGCAATCCGCCGGCAGATACTCTGATAGCCAAACAAAATGGGGCAAGGCCGAGTCCTATATCTAGTTCTAAATCAGCATCTACAGGAATAAGTTCAAGGCCAAGTGTTAGATCTTCTGGTACGGTCAAACATAAAGTCAGCCGCGGTGAATCGCTTTCAGCCATTGCGCAGCGTTATCAAGTCCCAATGTCGAGTATTAAACGTGCGAATGGGATGAAAACCGATGTAGTGCAACTAGGGCAAACGCTCGTTATTCCTGAGAGTTAGAATGGAAAAATCTATGGGTATTCAGATCTTACCGCCGCAATTAGCCAACCAGATCGCCGCGGGCGAAGTGGTTGAAAGGCCCGCCTCAGTGGTTAAAGAGTTGGTTGAAAATAGCCTTGATGCGGGTGCGACTCGAATTGATATTGAAATCGATAAAGGCGGCAGTAAGCTGATTAAAATTCGGGATAATGGCTCCGGAATTCCTAAGGAAGAACTGACCTTGGCCTTATCACGCCATGCGACGTCAAAGTTACATTCATTGGATGATCTTGAGGCCATACTCAGTTTTGGATTTCGCGGCGAAGCGCTCGCGAGTATAAGCTCGGTTTCACGTTTGACTTTAACCTCTCGCACTGCTGAACAAACCGAAGCATGGCAAGCCTATGCGGAAGGTGTTGATATGGCAGTTAAAATTATGCCAGCAGCACATCCCGTAGGCTCCACAATTGAAGCCGTTGATTTATTTTTTAATACCCCAGCAAGACGGCGCTTTTTAAAGAGTGATAAAACCGAATTTACTCACATTGACGAGTGGTTAAAGCGTATTGCTCTAGTGCGTGGCGATATCCATTTTACGCTGACGCATAATGGTAAACTTGTGCGTAATTACCGCCCAGCGGTAAATGAAGCCCAATACTTACAGCGTTTAACGCAGGTGTCAGGGCGACAGTTTGCGGAACACGCTTTAAAAATTGAGTGCCAACACGATGATTTACGACTAAGCGGTTATTTACAATCGCCTTGGTCGACCGTGTTAACGGACACTCACTATTTTTATGTAAATGGTCGTTTAATTCGCGACCGTTTAGTGAATCATGCAGTGCGCCAAGCTTTTGCACACAAAGCCGAAATTGAACAACCCGGTTATGTGTTGATGTTAGAAATTGATCCCCATCAGGTGGATGTGAATGTGCATCCCGCTAAGCATGAAGTTCGATTTCATCAGAGTCGTTATGTCCATGATTATATTTTACAAGCATTACAATCGGCCCTCGAAGAGGCGGGGGAACTCTGCCTTACGGACAATGGTAATTTAACCGAACCTGAAGCTGCATGTATGGATACACAGTGCACTAAGGCGATTGAACCCTCAGGATTATTTGAACTTGCAAGTATCAGTGATCAAACTGACAAGATTGAACGTATTCGAGACGCAAGCCCTGTTACGGCTTCTCAGGAGCGATTCACTGAGTCTTCCCAAGCGCAAGCCGTGACATCAGTTCGTTCAGGTTTTGGCATCCAGAAAAATGCTTTTGGCAGTATGGCACAGCCAAGAGATAGCCATTACCGCAGTTTTTCAGGTGGTGAAGCTCGGCAGCGCGCTGAATTACCTTCAAAGTCGGCAATAGTGAGTTATGGTGCTTTATTGCAAACACCATCTTATAACGTAAAAGATAAAGATTATCAGCCAGTAGCCCCTATGCCACCTATTTTAGATGGCCAATATTGGGTCGTCGTCGAAGCAAATCATCTTCGTCTTTTACCCATAAAATCAGTCGCATTGGCAACTCGCGCCCAAGAAATAGAAGCTAAGCTGGCAACGGGTCTCATTGGTCAACCATTGTTGATGCCGGTATCAGTTGTAGCCGATCCAGACTGGCAATCATTGCTCGATGAAAATGAGCAATTAATACGTCAAATAGGCTTAGAACTTACAATTCGTTACCAGCAGTTGATAATTAAAAAAGTGCCCCCATATCTGAGGGAAAGCCAATTAGCGAAGCTGATACCAGAGTGGTTACAATCGCTGCGTTTTGAAACGCCATCGCCCAATGCATTGGCTAAGTGGTTGGCAAAACAAAGTTTAAGTGGATTTGTGTCGGCACCAGAAATCTGGGCGGCTTTTTCCTTGCTAACGGATGAAACAAGACAGCATATTGCCAATCAAGCGATATCTTTACCTTGGCAATCATGGCTAGAAGAGTAATAAGTGAATACAGAATTGCTGCCTAAAGTGTTATTTCTTATGGGGCCTACTGCCTCTGGAAAAACGGCTTTAGCACTAGAATTAGCCGAAAACCATAACTGCGAGATTATCTCAGTTGATTCTGCACTCATTTATCGCGGTATGGATATTGGTAGTGCAAAACCTTCTATAGAGGAGTTAGCGCGCGGGCCACATAGATTGATTGATATTCGCGATCCTAGCGAGAGCTATTCTGCCGCCGATTTTAGAGCAGATGCTTTAGCTGAAATTGAGCAAATTATTCGCATGGGGAAAACACCATTACTCGTTGGTGGAACCATGATGTATTTTAAGGCTCTATTAGAAGGGTTATCACCGCTTCCGAGTGCCGATGACGCCATTCGTGCCGACATTCAGGCAGAGGCTGATGCGAAAGGATGGGAAACCTTGCATGACCAATTACGGGATATTGATCCCGTGTCGGCGGAAAGAATTCATCCTAATGATCCACAAAGGCTTTCAAGAGCGCTGGAAGTCTATAGAATAAGCGGTAAGAGTTTAACTGAGCTTACACAGACTAAGTCTGCACCTTTACCTTACGATGTGGTGCAATTTGCCATTGCACCGCGAGAGCGTAAAGTATTACATGACTTAATTGCGCAGCGTTTTCGCATAATGTTACAGCAAGGTTTTATTGGCGAAGTGACTCAACTTAAGGCAAGGGGAGACTTACATTTAGATTTGCCATCAATGCGTTGTGTTGGATATCGGCAATGTTGGCAACATCTCGATGGAGAATTCGACTATGATACTATGGTCGAAAAAGCAGTTGCAGCTACTAGGCAATTAGCGAAGCGTCAATTAACATGGTTACGTAGTTGGCCAGAGTTAAATTGGCTTGAAAGTGGTGCTGAGGGGAATTTAGTTACACTTATGCGTCATTGCCGCTAGCTTATTAGCCCTTGCTGTATAATACTAAAACTAAACAAAAAACTTCACTGATATAGATTTATTTTTATAAATTAAAAAGGAAATAATAAAATGGCTAAGGGGCAATCTTTACAAGACCCATTTTTGAACGCACTACGCCGCGAGCGCGTTCCTGTATCAATTTACTTAGTAAACGGCATTAAACTCCAAGGACAGGTAGAGTCGTTTGATCAATTTGTCATTCTGTTGAAAAACACAGTGAGCCAAATGGTATACAAGCACGCTATTTCTACGGTTGTTCCTGCTCGCCCATTCAATGTCACTGGTCACCAAAATGCCCAGGGTGGATATGGTCCGCAAGACGATGTACCTAGTGGCGAATAAGCGTTATTTGAGGAGTTTGCTTCTTGTTTGATCGTTATGAGGCGGGAGAAACAGCGGTTCTTGTCCATATCGACTTTTCCGATGAGGAACGCCGAGAAGACTTAGTCGAACTGCAGCTATTAGTTGAATCAGCTGGAGCACGCTCTGTCGGGGTCATTACTGGAAGTCGACGCTCTCCAGATCGTAAGTTTTTTGTGGGATCTGGAAAAGCCGAAGAGTTAGCTGCACTTGTGGCTGCTACTGAGGCGAATGTGGTTATTTTCAATCACGCGTTGAGTCCAGCTCAAGAGCGTAATCTTGAGCAAGTATGTCAGTGTCGTGTACTCGATCGCACTACGCTTATTCTTGATATTTTTGCCCAGCGTGCACGAACCCACGAAGGTAAGTTGCAGGTGGAGCTAGCGCAATTGCGCCACATGTCAACTCGTCTGGTGCGAGGTTGGACTCACCTTGAGCGTCAAAAAGGCGGCATTGGTTTACGTGGTCCTGGGGAAACTCAACTCGAAACCGATAGACGCCTTCTCAGGGGCCGCATTAAAAATATCAATAAACGCTTAGAGCGGGTTGATAAACAGCGTGAGCAGAGCCGACGAGCACGTAAACGCAGTGAAATGCCAACTGTGTCATTAGTCGGCTATACAAATGCGGGTAAATCTACGTTATTTAATGCGCTAACTTCATCCGATGTTTATGCCGCAGATCAGCTATTTGCTACGCTCGATCCAACGCTTAGAAAGTTAGATTTACCCGATGGTGCCGTTATTTTAGCTGACACCGTTGGATTTATTCGCCATTTGCCACATGATCTCGTTGCCGCTTTTAAGGCGACATTGCAAGAGACACGTCAGGCCGAACTATTGCTGCATATCGTTGATTGTGCAGATGAAAATATGGCGGATAATTTTGAACAAGTGCAATCTGTCCTGAAAGACATCGAAGCCGATGAAGTTATGCAATTAATTGTGTGTAACAAAATCGATTTACTCGAAGATGTTACGCCTCGAATTGAGTATGATGATCAAGGCAAACCCATTCGAGTTTGGGTTTCAGCACAGAAGCGTTTGGGATTTGATTTGCTGTTGAAAGCGATTACCGAGCTTATCGGTGAGGTGATTAGGGAGCTTACACTTAGAATTCCGGCAACTGCTGGACATTATCTTGGCCAGTTTTATCGACTGGATGCGATACAGCAGAAAGAGTACGACGATCTGGGGAACTGTATTTTGTCTGTTCGTTTATCGGACGCCGATTGGCGCCGGTTAGCTAAACAGAGTCAGGGTGAGTTAGAAACCTTTATCTTCGATGCGTCGATAGAAAAGGCTGTTTGTTAATAATCTAATTTATTTCATCCACTTATGGAGTGCTAAATGGCTTGGAATGAGCCCGGTAACAAGGGTAATGATCCTTGGGGAAATAAAGGTGGTAACGACAAAGGACCACCGGACCTTGATGAGGTTTTTCGTAATCTTTCAAAGCGCTTTGGCGGCAAAGGGACTGGTTCAGGCCAATCTTTTAGTTCGCTAAGCTTAATCATCATACTTGCCATTGCTTTAGCTGTTTGGGGACTCTCGGGTTTTTATACAATTAAAGAGGCCGAGCGTGGTGTGGCATTGCGCTTTGGTAAACACATTGGTGAGATTGGGCCAGGACTTCACTGGAAAGCGACTTTTATTGATGAAATTTATCCCGTCGACATTCAATCGGTTCGCTCTATTCCTGCGTCTGGTAGTATGCTGACGTCCGATGAAAACGTCGTGAAGGTAGAACTCGATGTACAGTATCGAATTTTAGATGCTTATTCATACCTGTTCAGTGCTGTCGATGCGAACGCCAGCTTACGTGAAGCAACAGATAGCGCCCTGCGTTATGTGATTGGTCACAATAAGATGGATGATATTTTAACGACGGGTCGTGATGCTATTCGCCGCGATACGTGGAAAGAATTAGAACGTATCCTTGAACCATACAAATTGGGTCTCTCGGTTGTGGATGTTAACTTCTTACCGGCACGTCCACCTGAAGAAGTGAAAGATGCTTTCGATGATGCGATTTCTGCCCAGGAAGATGAACAGCGTTTTATTCGTGAAGCTGAAGCTTATGCCCGTGAGATTGAACCTAAAGCGCGTGGTGAAGTTGAGCGCATGGCACAACAAGCTAATGCTTATAAAGAACGTGAAATCTTAGAGGCTCGCGGTAAAGTGGCTCGTTTCGAGTTGTTGTTACCTGAGTATCAAGCATCGCCAGAGGTAACCCGTAAGCGTTTGTATCTTGATACAATGCAACAAGTGATGACAGAGACAAACAAAGTACTTATTGATGCTAAGAACAATGGTAACTTGATGTACTTGCCGTTAGATAAGTTAATGAAAGAGAAGCCTGCGACACCTGAACTTGAGCCTAAACCTCAGCAGAATGTCAATTCTTCATCTGTATCAACGACTCGCATTAGTAGTGAGCCTTTGAGTGGACGTCCGTCCCGCGATGATCGTACTCGCCAAGGGAGGGATTAATTCATGGGTAGATTAGGTATTATTCTTATCGCCATCGTTTTAGGTGTTGTCCTATCTTCTGTGATGGTTGTGAGTGAAGGTGAGCGAGCTATCGTCGCACGTTTCGGCGAAATCGTGAAAGATAACGTTGATGGCAAACCTATGACTCGCGTTTTCGGTCCTGGATTACACTTTAAAGTGCCAGTGATTGATAAAGTTAAGTTACTTGATGCTCGTATTCAGACATTGGACGGTGCTGCGGATCGTTTCGTTACCTCAGAGAAGAAAGATCTGATGGTGGATTCCTACGTTAAATGGCGCATTTATGATTTCGAAAAATACTACCTGTCCACAAATGGTGGTATTAAAGCGAATGCAGAATCGCTATTACAACGTAAGATAAACAACGATTTACGTACTGAGTTTGGTCGCCGCACTATCAGAGAAATTGTTTCAGGTAAGCGCGATGAATTGCAGAACGATGCGCTCGCAAATGCATCTGAAAGTGCAAAAGACTTAGGTATTCAGGTTGTTGACGTACGTGTAAAGCAAATCAATTTACCTGCGAACGTCAGTAACAGTATCTATCAACGTATGCGTGCCGAACGTCAGGCAGTGGCAAAAGAGCATAGAGCACAGGGTAAAGAGCAATCTGAAATTATCCGTGCGACTATTGACGCTAATGTCACCGTTAAGATTGCTGAAGCTGAACGTAAAGCACTCACTATTCGTGGTGAAGGGGATGCATTAGCCGCAAAGATTTATGCTGATGCTTACAACAAAGATCCTGAATTTTTTGGTTTTATGCGTAGTTTAGAGGCTTATCGTGCAAGTTTCTCTGGTAATTCAGATATCATGGTCTTAGAGCCTGATAGTGAGTTCTTCAAATATATGAAGAGTACATCACCTAAGAAGTAATACGATATAAAGCTCATTTTAATAGGCCCTGTTTTGCAGGGCCTATTTTTTATCTCAAGTTGATAGAGTTAAAATCGGGGAATTAATGCATATTAGTAAAGTATGCTTTATGCCGATCTCAATCCTTTCATGTTCCAAATACCATTCATGTGGATAGAAATAGGTTAATAGTTGTGCTTTTTTTGAACTTTTTTTAAAAAACACGCAATCTCCCTAACTTACTTGCGTCTTTTCACTATGATCTGCTTCTAATTTTTAGCTATAATGAGCCCCGCTTCAAACTTCGATTTTTGCCCATGGTGATGACCCGGGCGGAAAGTCTTTGAAAAACAAAAATTCCAACACCCTCTGGGAGATAAGTGGATGAGCAATGCGCCAGTCGATACCGGACGTCGCAGATTCCTGACAGCCGCAACCGCCGTAGTAGGTGGTGCTGGTGCCGTCGCTGTAGCGGTTCCTTTCATCAAGTCATGGAATCCGAGTGCCAAAGCGAAAGCTGCAGGTGCGCCGGTCGAAGTAAATATCAGTAAAGTAGAGCCAGGTCAGCTGATCCGTGTTGAATGGCGTGGAAAACCTGTATGGGTTGTCCGTCGTACTGACGATGTGATCAACGCCCTACCAAAACACGATAATAAGTTAAGAGACCCTGCTTCTGTAGAAATGCAGCAGCCTGATTATGCAACGAATCCTCTGCGTTCAATTAAGCCAGAGTTCTTTATTGCTGTCGGTATTTGTACACACTTAGGATGTTCACCTACTTACTTACCTGATTCATTTGGTGAGCAAGTTGAAGGTGTGACTTCTGGTTTCTTCTGTCCATGTCATGGCTCTAAGTTCGATATGGCTGGTCGCGTTTTCCAAGGCGTACCAGCTCCATTGAACCTAGTTGTCCCTCCACATCAATACGTTGATGATGGCACCGTGATTATCGGTGTAGATAAAGGAGTGGCGTAATGGTTAAGAATCTAATTAATTGGATTGATGCACGTATTCCAATGACGGCGACTTATAACCGTCATGTGGGTCAGTATGCTACACCAACAAACTTCAACTTTTGGTATTTTTTCGGTTCGTTAGCAATGTTGGTATTGGTTAACCAATTACTGACAGGTATCTGGCTAACCATGAATTACGTACCCACCGCAGAAGGCGCATTCGCTTCTGTTGAATACATTATGCGTGATGTTGAGTACGGTTGGTTGCTGCGTTATATGCATTCAACGGGTGCATCAGCCTTCTTCGTTGTGATCTATCTACATATGTTCCGTGGTTTAATTTACGGTTCATATCAGAAGCCCAGAGAACTACTGTGGCTGTTCGGTATGTTAATTTTCCTCGTGTTGATGGCCGAAGCCTTTATGGGTTATTTGCTACCATGGGGTCAAATGTCATATTGGGGCGCGCAGGTAATTATCTCTCTGTTCGGTGCAATCCCTGTTATTGGCGATGACTTAACCCTGTGGATCCGTGGTGACTACGTGATCTCTGGCGCGACACTGAACCGTTTCTTTGCGCTGCACGTTATCGCGCTGCCATTAGTGTTAGTCGTATTAGTGTTCTTACACTTAATTGCACTGCACGAAGTAGGGTCAAACAACCCTGACGGTATTGAAATCAAGAAGAACAAAGACGAGAACGGT
Organism: Shewanella sp. W3-18-1; assembly: GCF_000015185.1. Taxonomy (NCBI): domain Bacteria; kingdom Pseudomonadati; phylum Pseudomonadota; class Gammaproteobacteria; order Alteromonadales; family Shewanellaceae; genus Shewanella; species Shewanella sp. W3-18-1. The sequence goes on from NC_008750.1 coordinate 734,479, forward strand.
TGGCCAGTCGATGGCATCCCATTCCACCCATACTACACAGTTAAAGACATTATGGGTGTTGCGGGCTTCCTGATTGTGTTCTGTTATGTGTTGTTCTTTATGCCTGAAGGTGGTGGTTACTTCCTTGAAAAGCCAAACTTTGAAGCGGCAAACTCAATGAAGACACCTGAGCACATTGCGCCAGTGTGGTACTTCACTCCTTTCTACGCCATTTTACGTGCAGTACCCGACAAACTGGGTGGTGTAGTGATGATGGGGCTATCGATTGCTGTGTTGTTCGTATTGCCTTGGCTAGATCGTTGTAAGGTTAAGTCAGTGCGCTACCGTAGTACGCTGCACAAGTTGAACATTGCACAATTTGCAATTTCTTTCATTGTGTTAGGTTACTTAGGTGTTGTTCCTGCTACACCAATCCTAACGATTGTTGCGCAAATATTTACTGTTACTTATTTTGGTTTCTTCTTGGCGCTGTGGTTATACAGCAAGAACGAAAAAACTAAACCTGTTCCAGCGAGGTTGACACACTAATGAAAAAATTATTGATTGCATTAGTTACCTTGTTGCCGACGCTGGCGATGGCCGCGAGCGGACATAATGTACATTTAGAAGACGCAAAAGTTGATTTACATGATAAAGCTTCCCTAGAGCGTGGTGTGGATCTTTTCCAACACTACTGTTCAGGTTGCCATAGCACTCAATATCAGCGTTATGAGCGTGTAGCGAATGATATTGGTATCTCTGCTGATGATATGCGTAACAAGTATATGTTTACCGATGCTAAAATTGGTGAGCTGATGCAAAGCGCTATTCCTGCTAAAGATGCGGCTAAATGGTTTGGTGCTACTCCACCTGATTTAACCTTAGTTGCTCGTGTTCGTGGTGAAGATTGGGTGTATTCATACTTAAAGGGTTTTTATAAAGATCCTAGTCGCCCATTTGGTGTGAATAACACTGTATTTCCATCTGTCGGTATGCCACATGTGCTCGAAGAGCTGCAAGGCACGCCTGTTAAGCAAGAAGATGGCAGTATTGTGGTGACTGGCGGTAAATTAAACGCAGAAGAGTATGACCAAGCGGTGCGTGATATCACGGGCTTCTTAGTCTATTCGGCTGAACCTGTTAGACTAGAGCGTGAAGCGATGGGATGGTGGGTACTCGGATTCCTATTTATATTCTTTATTGTGGCCTACCTCTTGAAGAAAGAGTATTGGAAAGATGTACACTAGGCACTAATAACGGGTAAAATGTAATATCCGCATAGTGTAAACGGGGGGCTTTGCCCCTCGTTTACTTTTGTTTTATTTCGATTCTGGAGGGTATCAATGGCTGTTGCTGCCAACAAACGCTCTATCATGACACTGTTTTCAGGTGCTGATGATCTGTATAGCCATCAAGTACGTATCGTGTTAGCTGAGAAAGGGGTTACTGTTGATGTTTTACAGGTCGACCCTAATGAAATGCCTGAGGATTTGCTTGAAGTCAATCCTTATAATTCAGTGCCCACTTTGGTAGACCGTGAACTCGTTTTATACGAATCACGCATTATCATGGAATATTTGGATGAGCGTTTCCCTCATCCCCCTTTGATGCCAGTCTATCCGGTATCACGCGGCCAAAGCCGCTTGATGATGCATCGCATAGACACTGACTGGTATGCGCTGGTTGATCGCATTCGCAAAGGTGATCGTGCTGAAGCCGCTCGTAAAGAGTTGACTGAAAGTTTGGTTGCTATTGCTCCTGTGTTTGGCGAAGTGCCCTATTTCATGAGTGAAGAATTTGGTTTAGCGGATTGCTATCTCGGCCCACTATTATGGCGTTTGCCAGTATTAGGCATCGAGTTAGACAGCCGCGTAGCGAAAGACATCAAAGCCTATATGACACGTATTTTTGAACGTGAGTCGTTTAAAGCTTCTTTGACTGAAGCTGAACGCGAAATGCGTATGGGCATGTAATGAAATCTTTGACTCCAAATCGTCCTTATTTACTTAGGGCTTACTACGATTGGTTGATGGATAACCAATTAACGCCTCACGTTGTGGTTGATGCCTTTGTTAAAGGCACCCAAGTACCACAGCAGTATGTGAAGGATGGCCAGATAGTGTTAAACATTGCTGCTGGCGCTGTGGGCAATTTGCAAATTAGCAATGAGTTTGTGGAGTTCAATGCGCGTTTTGGTGGCGTACCTCAACAGGTATTGCTGCCAATGGCGTCGATTATTGCTATTTATGCCCGAGAAAATGGTGCTGGTACTGTTTTCGATGTTGAAGATGCATATCTGATGGAGGATGAAGCCGAATCAGTTTTATCTGTTGTTGATGTAACGGATAAACCAAAGGATCCGACAGATCAGCCTCCTAAGCGTCGCAGTCACTTAACTGTTGTAAAGTAGTTAATTCACTGTCATGTATTGCTAAGATTAAAACTAAGCCAGTCATATGACTGGCTTTTTTGTACCCTTACTAAACTTTAATATGTTTGGTTAATGTTCAGAAAAGCGCGTATAGCTATTTTAATGGCTAACATAATTATATAATATATTGATTTTATTTAAATTAATAACAGTCTGTTTACTAGGGCTACTCATAAATAGGCAAAGATATAAAGAGGAATATATGTTTTTTAAAATGCAGGAGTTTTATTATAAAGATATTTATTTCTGTTACTCGGATAAAAATGCTATTTCTTATGTTGATGCATTAAAATCGACTTCAAGCAAAATAGATAACATGTATTATGATGTAGACTGTCTGGATGATATCGTTAACCAATATGATATTTTACCTACCTTAGGCTTACCTCTCGTTAGTCAGCGATTTTTTGATTTATTTAAAGATAAATTGGGTAAAGAAATTAATTTAATCCCTGCGGTTATTATGGATAGCGAGGGCAGGGTAAATAGTCATTTTTATGCCTTACAGGTTCTAACCTGTTATGAATGTGTCGATTTTGTCAGATCCCACATTTCCTACAAAAATTATGGTAATCGACTGTGGATGACAATAAAAAATCTCATTATTGATATGAATAAGGTCGGAAGTGCTTCAATTTTTTCGTTAAAAGAAAAACATGGGTATATTATTGTGAACAATACAGTTAAAGAACAATGCGAAAAACTTAAAGGGTTTGAATTTAAATATATTAGTGAGTGATTTATGATTTTAGTTGATGATGTTCAATATTCTATCTCGGGGGCTAGTTTATCTTTGCTCATCATGTTGAAGTGCTTAAGTGGTGTAGTTGAGCGATTCGTTGATATCAAAATGTGATATTGAACTACTAAAGTTGATTGCCATAAATAAAGAAATCCTCACCATGGGAATGGCTACTATCCCATCGCTACATGTGTCTATTGGAGAAGCACTGTTGTCATCATTTTCTTGGGTTCTTTCTCTCACTATCATCTTGGTTTTATCTTTCTATTTGGCCAAGTTAACGCGCACATACAAAGCAAAGGTGAAGTCATTTCAGGTTGAACTTACTCAGGCTAATAAAACAATACAATCACTTACACAACAACGTGAATGTGAACAGCGCACCTTTGGTCAGCTATTTACTGAAATAACAAAAAATGTCACTTGGTTAGCCCCCTATATTGCCAACACTCAGACCCATACTGATGAGATGAACGCATTATTACTGCGCATCAATCAGTTACTCGAGAGTACAAGGCAATGGAATGAGTCATCTCGCCAGATGTTATCCTCACCATTTTTGTTGCAACCTTGGCTAAAAAATCAGTTAAGTTTCGAAAAGGCGAAGAGCCAACAACCATTACCCATTCATATCAGTGAGATCCCCGATCTGCTTGTTCAAACCCATCTTGAACTGTTAGAAAAAGTCTTCAGCAAGTTTTGTCAGGACATCAGACAATCGACGGGCATAGCAGGCTATGTACTTGAGATAGAGTCAAAGCAAGGGCTTCGCTTGACTTTAACGGGCAAAGTCGAGGCTACGCGGGAAGAATATGCCGATGACAGCTACCTGCTGCTAAAAAAACAGGTGGAAGAAAATGGGGGGGAACTCTGTTGCCTGCATAGCTCACAATCAATAGCGCAATATACGCTATGCCTACCAGCGACTGTTTATGAATTACCGCAATTTACGCCGGATTTCAGATATCTACAGCACCATGTTGCCGATGAGAGCAAAGCTAAAGTGTTGATCGTCGAGAGCGACCCTGAGTTTATGGATTGGCTTTATTACCACTTAGCGGCGGATTTTCGGCTCACTCTTTGCCAAACATGGCAAGGAGCGCAATATGAGTTAGATGAACAGGGCGCAGAATTAATCCTATGTGATACCCAGTTAAGTGATGGCGATGCGGCCAGTTGGTTGTCAACACTCAAACATCAACCTGAATATACCGCTATTCCGTTTGTGATGTTAACTGCGGTTGATGATCCGCAGCAACGCTTACAGGCATGGCAGTGTTATGCCGATGATTACGTCAGCAAAAACAGCGATCCCGGATTATTGGTTGTGAGGTTAAATGCTTTAATTGAAAATAGGCGCCTTGTGCAGCAGCAAATGTTATCGCTTTCCTTAGCGATAAATTCTGTGCAAGCATCCACTTCAACGCCTGTGCTAAGTACAGTAGAAACCCTCGATGAACAATTCGCTAAACGATTAAGGTTAGTGATCGATCAACACATTACTACACAGGAATTGACGGTTGAGTTTGTCGCACAGCAGTTTCATACCAGTAGCCGCTCATTGCAGCGGCGGGTACAAAGCGTATTTGGTTTGTCATATTCCCAATATTTAAAGCAAACCCAATTACAAATCGCTAAGGATGCTTTAGTTGCGGGGCATACCGTTAAAGAAGCCGCCTACTATGCAGGCTTTACCAGTCAAAATTACTTTGGCCGCGTCTTTAGAGCGGAATATGGGGTAACGCCCAGCCAATTTAAAAAGGATGCAAGCACTAAACCGCCAAGCTTGGCCTAATTTTTTTTAATTGCATAGCCTCACCTAAGAGGCGATCAATGACTTGTCGATCGCTTTCTTCAGAGTGGTGTTGAACACAAAAAGTGCTGATAGCAAGTGAGGCAAGTTGTTTGGCTTTATCTGCTAGTTGCAGTGCGAGTTGATTGGCATCCTCTAACCGATAGCTGGGTAAAATAATAATAAAAATATCGCCAATATAACGAATTAATATGGCATCACTGGGTAAGTGATGACTGAGGATATGGCTTAACTGTTTTAGGCGCATATCGCCAACGGTATAGCCGTGAACTTCATTCACTTTACGAAAGCCGACAATATCCAAGGCAACAATAGAAAGGGGCGTTAACTGGTGGCGACTTTCAATAATCTGTTGTTTAAGTCGGCAATGTAATGCATGGCGATTATAGCAGCCCGTTAATGAGTCGGTATTGGCGATTCTTTCCATTTCTTCGAGCAGTTGCTCTTTTTCGGTTACATCGGACAGCATAATCACACTGCCAATCGCCATGGCGGCGTTTTTTCCCATGAGTGAACGCTGTACTTGGACTCTTTTACCATCGTCTAATCTGATCACCTTAGTTTGGTTATCAGCCACCAGCGATGGGTCAATAAAACCACTTAATGGCTGACCTATTTTCCCCGTCGATAGTGCTGGCAAGAAGGCTTTTGCCTTTGGGTTATAGTCAATTAAGCGCGATTGCTCATCAATCACGATATAGCCTTGTTCAACTTGGTGAAATATTTGATCCCGTGCAATCGGGGTGAGTTTAATTAAGTCATAACGAAACACACTTATCGCAAAGGCGATAGTACAAAAGATAAAACCAAAAGTACCTATATCAAGGCCGTAGGGGGTATTGCCAAAAAGCGTCCAAATATAGTTCAGCCAAGTTAGGGTAATGCCGACCAGAATGAGTAAAATCTGTGGCCTTAACACCGGATGTGTATTTTGCATGCAGCGAATAAAAATAATCACACTCACGATAACGGCCAAATGAATATAGAGCGAATAAGCTAAGTACAGCCATCCTAAATGATTGGTCGTGACAGTGATGTTATCCACTTTTTCTAGCCCGATAATATTAAAGCCTAGGCCGTGCAAATCATTGGTTAATTGGCCTAATAGCACTATGGCACTGATCGAAAGCAAACTGCTCACTAGCCATAAAGGTGGCGAGGTTCGGGTCTGATAACTCACCGCAAACAAGACTACGCAGGTAGGAATAAAGCAGGCACCTACAAATTCAATATTGAGCCAAAATTTAATTGAATCTAGCTCATGGCTTGTCAGTTCAAAAGCATAACCAAAGGCTTGAATTGCGTAAGCCAGCAGCAGCCCAATAAACCAAATCGTGACCGCTTGATAACGGATTTTAAGTGTCGCCCCAGCAAGGATGAGGCATAGCGCGGAGATAACGAACAATACCCAACTGAAAACCGTAAAATCAGCAAACATGCTAACGCCTTCTCAATACGCCGTAACCCATACAACAATCACACGCGGCTAACTGACGCATATCTGCTCAGTATCCATTTTTCTACAAATGCGCGCCTATCTTAACGTCATCAATACAAGAAAGAAATAAGCATAAAACAAAAGACTGACACCTAAACCGCATGATTTATTCGCACTTTTACGCCAACTATTCGGACTAATACGCCAAGGTGATTGCGTTCAATCCCCCGCTGAGTTCACATACAAGTTCTTTATTTTTCAGTCGTTAATCTGTTATCGCGAGAGACCGCTATTTCAATGCTCAATGGGCTGTTGAGTATCACGATAGCACTTGGTGGATTTTGGCTTGGCAATAACAGATAAAGCAGAAAAGGGAATAACCGTGATTCGAGCAAAAAAATCAATTACACAGGTATTTTCGATAGCCTTGTTTGCCATGCTCAGTGGCATACTTTCTGGCTGTGGCGGAGATGACGCAGGAGCTAATCCTTCACCAGAGCAACCGGATAATGGTGGTGGCGTTACTCGGGTCACCATCAGTTCGGTCGCCTCAGAGGGCGGCTCGATATTGCCCGCACAGCTTGAACTCAACAAAGGCGGTTCAGCCAGCTTTGTTATTAGCGCCAACCCAGGCTATTCCATCGACCAGATCACTGGCTGTGATGGTGAGCGACAAGGCGATAGTTATCAGGTTAAAAATGTGCAGCAAAGTTGCCAAATTACTCCCACTTTTACGCGTAATCGCTATCAAATAGATACAAAGATCACGGGCAACGGCCAGATTATTCCGACGCAATTGCAGCTAGAGTATGGTCAGCAAGGGCAATTTACTCTCACCCCACAAACGGGTTTTGTCATCGCCAATGTGACGGGATGCGAGGGCAACTTAAGCGGTAATACTTATACCAGCTCACCAGTGACGAGTGCTTGTACGGTTAACGCTAGCTTTACCCCTGTTGCTTATACCGTTACCGCCAGTGCGAGTGAAGGTGGGATTATTTCGCCTGAAAGCCAACTGGTAAACCATGGTCAAAGCGCATCCTTTACCCTTACGCCTAATGCAGGTTATCGAGTCGATACCGTGAGTGGCTGCGATGGCACCTTAAAGGAGAATACCTATGTTATACAAAGTGGCTCGGCTGATTGCAGCATAAAAGCCCATTTTGCATTAGCGGCAAATTTCACCAATGTACAGATAGGTACTCAAGCCTTAAGCCCTGAGCAACAGCAACAACCCTTGTTTTTAGTAAACGATGCCTACGCCAAATCCCTCGATAAAAACCTAGCCGAAGCAAGTATCGCCACGTTACCCGAGCAAAATCAATTGTTAACGCTAATTGATCAAACTGGCGAGCCCTTAATGCTAGGGCTAAAACTCGCCAATGAACCAACCACTGAGGTGACGGTAGAAAGCAGTGCAGTGGTATTTGTGTTAAGCAGCAACCATTTTTACGGTGCTGATTTTACCGACCGAGCAGAACTCAACCGCCGTATACGCGCGCATCAAACCTTCCCGCAATTAGTGAGTGAGCTTAGCGAGCAGTTACAAAACGGTAATCCTTGCCCAATGGATAGAAGCTGTAGCGCAGTGGCGGCGATCATTTCTGAGCGCATTGCCAGTTCTTTAAATGTTGATGGTTTATTGGTGGCGGGAGAATAAGGATGAAAGGGTTTAAACTCAAAGTCGCAGCCAGTATGTGTATGTTTGCCATCACCATGGCAATGGGAAGTGCACAAGCGCAAACGCAGTACCGTTTAAATGACAATATTAATTTCACTTTAGATGATTCAGGCAAATTGACCGTTAATAGCGGTTACCTCACCTATTATTTATTGCGCGGTTACGATCCTAAAACCGAATATCAAACAGGGCGTCATTTAGTGAGCGCTTCTAGTCAACGTATCGACTTTGATGTGGCCGATCTTGAACTAGATGGTTTTTTCCCTAAGGTTGAGTTAAAGCTGCCGCAGCGAAAATACGAAAGCACTGAGCTTGAGTTACCTAAGGTACTGCCAACGGCTAACGGTTGGCAAAATGCTGAGCTGACCCTAAAAGGCGTTAGCTTAGTGGGCTTGGTGAATGAGTATTATGATAATGAAAGCATGGAAGGAGAAGACTTTGCCGATATGGTCTCGCTATTGGCATTAAATACGTTAGTGGTTGTTGATATTGCCGCCAATACCGTCACTGGAGGGCCAATATCAACAGCTAAGAAACGCAACCAGTTTCAACAATCATTAGATAGGTTTGCCCGATTTGCCGATTACGTCAGAAATGCAAGAGAGCAAAAGTTCTGGAATAAATACGCTCATTTTATTGACTATGTAAAACTTTCACGGGATATCCTTAGCAACTTTGTTGATGATGCAAATATTAATGCGGCCGATTACCCTTGGCTGGAATATACCCTACACGACAGTGAAATCATTTTCACGGGTCTCGAAAAACTGCAAGTTATTACCGGTGAGGTGGATGAGGACTCACCAATAAAAGGCACCCTAAAGCAGCAATACCAGCGATTATTAAAAGCTGATATTGATGCAGGTAAAGTGTCAGGTGATTCCTATGATGAGTTAATTAAATTTGGCGCTAAAAAGTTTACCGAAAGCCTCAAAGGTGCTGATCCGAAGACGGCCGAAATCATTATTGCTAAATATATTATGGAGCCACTCGGGCAAGCATTAGCCGCTTATCAAAAGGGATTACGGCAACAATTAATGATCGCGCAAGCAAAGGGGCAAAAGGAGATCATTACATCCCTTGAAGCTCAAATTAAGGATCTAAACCAAGCGCGAGTCGTGATTTTGCTTTCCTCGTTAGTACTAAATTCGAGCGATATTTATCAAGATCTTAAAGCCGATCCGCAAAAAATGATCAGCACAATTTTTGAGCTTGGCGTAGAAGCCAGCGCCGAAATGGCGGAGCAAGTTTTTGACGGTGCCGACGGTGCAACCATATTAGCTAAATACGCGCTGCAACGCATGACGGGAAGTGATGGCCGAGCACATATTTATCATGTCACTGGCAAACTTAGCCAAGGGGTCTCCATTGGTAACAGCATTGCCAACAAGCTATTGCCTTTTCTTTGGGATTTAGCTTGGGCACCGGGCAAAATGTCAGTTGCTTTGGTCGACGGCAAATTAAACCCGCTGGGAGCAATGCAAAGCCATGTGGATATCTATCGTGTGGCAAATAATGGCGCGCGTGAATTAGTTAAGCAACTCAGTAATACCAATGTGATTAAAGATACGGTTATTGCTTTAGAACACCTTGATCAGTTGGATATTGAGGTTGCACTCTCACGCCCAAATATGTTCGATACCACTCGTTCACCTTGGTTAATGAGTGGTAATGTGCCGCCTCAATCTCTCTATGAAGCCAAGATTATTGACACCAATCAGCGTGGCTATGCCAGCCGCTTTTTATGTACTCGCACCCTATTAAACGACTTGAAATATGTCGATTACCAAATAGCAAATACATCAATGGCTGACGCCTACGATACAAGATGTGGCGCTGGCGATTGGTATGCTAATACTTGGTTTAATGGCACTAAGTCAGGTGCAACCATTTATGAAGACAACGATAAATTAGCAAATAGCCTCAAGTTAAAACCCGAGCTAAGTGATGCTCAGGCGCTGATCAGCTACCAACATATTTATCGTGAGGGCGATAAACCCGTATTGGTTCTAATTGATGGCCACTCCACTAACGCGATTACCCACAAAATTAGTTTTGTGCCAGCCGTAAGCAATGTTGGTTTTGGCACAGTGCAAATGCCCGTCGATAACGGTGGCTATGTGATTGGGTTTGATATCTCTCAAATAGTGCAGTCAAACCTTGACCCGATTGTCACCTATCGTTGGGACTTTGGTGATGGCTCAGCGGTGTTAGAAACCAGTTCAACCCTGGTCGAACATATCTACGCCGAAGGTAGCTTTACCGTCACCTTAACCGTTGTCACCCAAGCGGGGATTGAAACCACGGTCAGCCAAACAGTTGCGGTGGGTGAGCGCCTACGTACGCCAATGCTTGAGCAACCGCGTTATCAAATTGAAACCGATGGCAGCGCCAGCATTACCCTCAATTGGCGCAATATTGAACAGGGCAGCACAGTCAATCTGTATCTCGCCGAAGAAAGCTTTACCGACTTAAACGATATTGCCAACTACGCCAGTTTAAAAGGGGCAAGGCGCACATCGGTAAAAGGCGCAGTTGAGTACCGCTTTACTGGGTTAACGGCCGATACTGCGTATTTTATGGTGGCCACCACCCAAGGCGCACATAAAGAAAGCCCCTTAAGTAATCAAGTGCAACTCGTTACCCGCAGAGTGGCCCAGCCCACCGGCAAACTTAATGATACTGGCATCGACTGGTGCGCCGATGGTAGCAATAACTACTTGGATTGCCCTGTACAAGGTTATGAGGGCCAAGATGCCGAGTATGGCCGCGATGCGCTCGCGCGCAACGGCCAGTTGCAAAAAGTCGGTGGTGGCGCGGCAGGCTTTGATTTTACCAAGCTCGATAACAGCGGTAACCCATTACCCGAAAGCGCCAGCGAATGGAGTTGCGTGCGCGATAACCACACAGGTTTAATTTGGGAAGTCAAACAACCCGCGGGCAGCGGCGGCCTACGCGATGCCAACTATACCTACAGCTGGTATAACCCCGATAACAGCACTAATGGTGGTAATGCTGGCACGCAAAACGGTGGCACCTGCCAAGGCAGTGATTGTGATACCGCAGCCTTTGTTAATGCGGTCAATAGCCAAGGGCTATGTGGCGCCAGCGATTGGCGTTTGCCAACGGTCAAAGAATTGATGGGTATTGTTCATAATGGAAGAGCAAATCCTGCAATTGATTTAGATTACTTCCCTAATTTCCCTATCACCACACCGTTTGATTCATATTGGACCTCAGTACGCAATGCTCCAAACGCAGGAAATTCATGGATGGTCATGTTTTCTTATGGTGGTGTCGAAATGTATCGCAGTGGTAACAATTTTGTACGCCTAGTTCGTAACGAACAGTAATTGTTAATAGATTTTAGTTGGACGTGTTGTAAGTAGCAGAAATACTGTTTTTCAAAAGGTTGCAACAGGTGGAAAAGGCCCTAGCTTCGTAGTATTGCTAAAACAGGATGCTTTTGTTTAAGGAAATATGTTAATGCTCAATTTTAATAAGTTATTACTTTGGATATTTTTGCTTATTGTGGAAATGCAAGTCTATGCTAGCGAACTCTGTTCTGGTATTGAAAACTCGGCTATTCAAGCGACCACACCGAGTAGTGAGTTTACTGATAATGGCGATGGCACAGTCACCCATCTAACCACTGGGCTAATCTGGCAGCGTTGCAGTTTGGGGCAAACGTGGGATGGCAGTTATTGTATAGATAATGCAACGACTTACAATTGGCCTGCATCTGCCCTGCAAGCCAAAGATAATCTATTTGCAGGCTATAGTGATTGGCGCTTGCCTAATAAAAATGAACTGGCTTCAATTATTGAATACCGCTGTCATCACCCTGCAATTAATAGCCAAATATTTCCCAATACGTCACCTAGTGGATATTGGTCGTCTTCGCACAGTTCCAACTATGGTAATCACACATCGTGGATCGTTGAATTCAACAGTGGTAGCGTCTACCTCGACGTTAGGTTCCACTATTACCACGTCCGTTTGGTGCGAGGCGGATAGTAATTAGCTTTTGACCTGTGGTGTTGTAATTAAGGCTTATCAGTGGTGAGCCGTATGACTAAAACTAAACTCATCACTTTAGTCGTTCCACTCACGCACTCTGGCACATCCTCGCACTATTTTGGGTTAATTAAATTCTGCGGCACGCGGCGCTTAAGGCTCGGTTAAGTTGTTATCTGCACAGACCTTTGGTGGGATTTATGGAGTGTTTTCGCTTAGCCGTTATACCCAAACGACTTGGCATTGCTGGTGGTAGATATTGCGGATTATTTCACCAGCTAAAAGGTAGCCAAAACCTAATTAATAACAAGGATCGCTTATGAGTAGTCAACGAACTCTGACTGTATTATTTTTCTTATCTCTGTGTGGTTTTTTGTGTTTATCAAAACTGGCGCAGGCCAGTGATTATGTTAGTTGTTTAGCCGAAAAATTGCAGGGCATAACCCATGATGCCGCTGTAAAAGCGATCACTGAGGCATGCCAAGCCCAATATGCTAGTAATACCGCATCCAAGGCTGCCAGCGCCCCAGCTAAAGCGCTTATTGATGGGCGCTATCGTGATAACGGCAATGGCACCATTACCGATACCAAAACCAACCTTATCTGGATGCGTTGCAGCCTTGGACAGCAATGGACAGGCAGTACCTGTGCCGGTGTGGCCATGGAGATGAACTGGAATGATGCGTTGAAAACCGCAATCAGTTTTAGCTATGCAGGCCACAGCGACTGGCGGGTACCCACTGTCGATGAGTTAGATACTCTGGTGCAATGCTCGGCAGGTCGAGCACCCTCAGCACGCCCCAATGGTAAGTTTGTTGCTGATACTGATGGGAGTTGCCATGGCAATGAATTTAGCAATCCCAAAATTAATATTAATGCCTTTCCAAACACGCCTATAGTAGGTTTCTTCTGGTCATCTTCGCCCAATACCGACCACAGTGGCTACGCGTGGGGAGTTTACTTCGACAGTGGTTATGTCGGTTTTAACAATGGTGGTGCATACGGCTCCAATCGGGGCGAGGGCCGCCACGTCCGTTTGGTGCGAGCCGGACAGTAATTGGTTGTTGGCAGTGCGTCTTGGTAGCGCATTTTAGGGGCTAAAAAGGCTGAGTAGGTGCGGATGCTGCGAGTGAAACTAACAATACAGCTTGGATTGGTGTTACTTGGCGTATTGCTGCTTGGCGCTGTGGTTTACGCGCTGAGCATGCCAGAGCGTGGTGCGGCAACAGCGGGGGACAGTGATCCTCTATCTCCTATGCCCGTGCCCTACTACTTAAACCTTGAAGAGGGCGAATATGCCCGCGTAATGGCTCGGGCGCAGAAACAGTATGCGCTGGCACTGTGCCAAGGTGAAGCCTATTGGCCCTTGCCTTATCTCGCTTACGATCATCAGTTATTGCAAGAAGTGCTGCAAAATCAAAATGAGTTTTCACAGCAGGACTATCTTAAAAGTCGCCTTGCATTACTGAACGAACGCTTTCGTTTTAAGCAGGAGCGGCCTTTTTTAAGTGCTGAGTTACAAACGCTATTGCAAAGTAGCACCGCTGAGCAAAGCATCACCTTCAGTGCTTGGCTGAAAAACCGTATGGCAAAACAGCTTGAGCAGTTTCAGCAATTGGATCATCAGCTAAAAGCGAGCCAGCCATGGTGGCCATGGGCAGATTGGCCAAGCGAACAGCGCTGCTTGCAATGGGCGAAGCGGGTCAAGAATGATGACTCCCTCTCGGCTGTGCCGATTTACCTTACCGACAATGGTGGTGGCAAAGGCATTGTGATTGATGACTTTTTTGCTTTGTTATTAGAGCACCAAATCGATCAATACCTTGCGCGCGGTGATGTGCAAAGTGCCGCCAAAGTATGGCCGCAGGTGATCCGATTTGAACTGCTCGATGCCCGCATATGGCAAGACAACATCATTGCGCATATTGATGAGTATTTGGGCTTTATTACGCTGTTTGGTTTAGATAAAACCGAGGCCGTGGCGTACGCCGAAGCGCGGTTGCAACAAATCGACGATATTGATTACTACCCCAAAGATAAAGCCATTATGCAGCGCAGCCTAGCCTACTTACAGCAGAAGACGCGTGAATCACAGCCAGTGCCAATTTCTGCCAAAAATCAACATCGTTTGCGCTGTTATCAAGGTAAAGCGCCTTGCCTAACACTGTTGCAGTTATATGAACAAAGTGATTGGCCGCGTTAGGTTTTTCAGCGTGGTATCGCCGTGCGATAGCCAAAGGCAGTGCCGATGCGTGTGTTAACTTAGGTGCAAGTTATGAGCAGCGCCAGCAATATCAACAAGCCGAGGCTCAGTATTTAAGCTGTCTTCCTGACAACGAAAGTGCCTTGCTTTACCTTAATCTTGGTACGCTTTATTACAATGGGTTAGTTAAGCAAGATAAAGGCTTAGGCGGCCATTATTGGCTGTTATCCGCTAAGCTCGATCCCTATGATAGCGATATTCAATATAACCTTGGCGTGTATTACCTCAATACCGAGCGCGACTTAGACAAAGCCCGCTGCTACTTTAGCCAATGCAGTTGGCAAGAAAGCGAATGTGCCAACGTGTTATCGCATCCCTTATTAATTGGCCGCAGCGCCGAACAAGCGCATTGGCAAACATTGTGCCAAGGGAGCGCGGTCGAGCAGCGTCATCGGTTAGAAGACAGGGCCAAGCACTTGTTGCCCGTACCTGTGTATTTTGACGATGAAACAGCAGAGATTATGCTGCAAGTGCAATTGAGCGATAAAGGGTTACAGAGCATTACCGCCACGACCCAAAGCCGAGGGCTGTTGGAAAAAGCCTGCACTTGGTTAAATCGCCTGATTTGGGTGGATACTTTTTCGGGGGCGAATGCGCAAACTTATCTGCAGCTAAATCGTGGTACGTTAATATTACCCTTGGAGTGGCAATATCAAGGGGTGAGCTATCGTCTTGATGAATCATATGATCAGTGGCGTTGCTCAGTTAGTCAGCTTTCCTTCCTTACGCAATATTTTTCAGCATATTCTGACTATATTTCAAGGCGATAAACTATTTTTGGTACGGCATAAGGTATTGATTTTGTGACTTAAAGTGCTTTAAGTACTATAGTGAAAGCTTATTTTATCTAAAACGTAGGTGTGCGCTTCCTAGGTTTTTGTTTGATTTTGGGGGAAAAGTGCGAATTTTAATGAACAATTTCAAGGTAATTCGTTTTGTACGTCAGTGGTTACTGCTGGCGCTTTTGAGTATGGCGTTGCCACTGCAGGCGAGCGAAGATCCGCTGTGGATGGGGACTGCTGATTTACCTATGAGCGGACGCATCCATACTGGTGAACTTACTAATGGCATGCGTTATTTATTGGTGAGCAATAAGACGCCGGAGCAGGCGGTCATAGTGCGGATGCGGGTGGATGTGGGCTCTTTGGTGGAATCAGATACCGAGCAAGGGTTAGTTCACTTTCTTGAACATATGGCCTTTAATGGCTCGACCGGATTGGCCGCGGGGGAGATGATCCCTACTTTGCAGCGCCTTGGCCTGAGTTTTGGCGCCGATACCAATGCCGTGACAGAGTTTCAGCAGACGGTCTATCAATTTAACTTGCCGAGTAATAGCCAAGATAAAGTCGATACCGCTTTGTTTTTAATGCGAGAAATTGCCAGTAATCTATTACTCGATCCTGCGCTAATTGAGCGTGAAAAAGCGGTGGTGTTGTCTGAGCTGCGTGAACGTAGCGGTGCGGATCTTGAGAATTACCGTCATCAATTACAGTTTTTAATGCCAAACACATTGTTGTCAAAGCGCTTCCCTGTGGGTGAGGCGAACAGTATCAGTAATGCCAATCGCGAGGCGTTGCTGTCTTTATATCAGCGTTTTTATACACCCTCACGCACCACTTTAATTGTCGTGGGTGATATCGAGGTGGCCGCGGTAGAACAAAAGATAAAAAAACAGTTTGCCAGTTGGAAAGCCGCGCCTTTGGTCGCTAAAACCAAGGAACAAGCTATTGGTACTGTCGCAGAGCGCCAAAGTGTCGATGCGGCGGCATTTTTTGATCCAAGTCTGTCAACGTCAGTTTCCCTTGGCATGCTAAAACCCATCTCAGCGATTACCGATAGCCCTGATGTGCGGGAGCAGGAAATGTTGCTCGAGCTTGCCCACGGCATCTTGTATCGTCGTATGGAGTCGCAATTACTGCATAGCCAAGGTTTATATGGTGTAAACCTGCAGGTTGGGCCGCAGTTTGATATTGCCTATGGCACACAAATGAGCCTAGGTACGCAGGAAAATAACTGGCAAGAGGGAATCGCACTCTTGGAGAAAACCCTGCGTCAAGCAAAAGAGTTTGGTTTTAGCCAGCAGGAAATTGACCAGCAAATCAAACGTATGCATAAGGGATATCAGCTAAGTGTCGCGGGTAGCAGTACCATTCACAGTGTGAATATTGCCGAGAGTCTAGTGTATTCGGTGGCGGGCAATCGCGTCCCTGTCGAACCCGATTGGCAGCTCGCATTTTTTGAAAAAATAATGCCAACAGTGACACCGCAAAAGCTAAGCCAAGTGTTTAATCAAACATGGAACGCCACGCCGTATTTGTATCTGACGAGCAATAAGCCCATTGAAAATGCTGAAAAACAGCTTATCGCCAGCTACGAGAAAAGCCGTAAACAAGCGGTGAGCGCACCAGCAATCAAGGCGATTGATGAGTTTGCTTATACTCAGTTTGGCGAGCAAGGCAAGTTAGTTGCCGACAGTCGCGATAAGGAAACGGGGATTCGCCAACTGCAATTTGCCAATGGCGTGCGCCTTAATCTTAAGCCTACCAACTTTAACAAAGGCACCACATTGGTCAGCCTAAACATTGGCTTTGGTGAAGTGCCATTCCCTGAGTTGGATGGTTTGTCTTATCTGTTTAACAGTGCGTTTGTGCAGGGTGGGCTCAAGGCCCATGATTATGACAGTCTGCAGGATATTTTTGCTGGGCAAGATATTTCCATCAACTTAGGCCTGCGTGAGCAAAGTTTTGGCGGCGAGATTAGCACTAATGCCGCAGAGCTACGCACGCAGCTTGGCTTAATGACGGCTTATTTAATTGAGCCAGGTATGGATAAGCAGGCTGAGCAATTGTTTCGTGAACAAGTGATTGCCGAGCAACAAAGTATTCATAGCAACCCACAATCTGAGTTTTCTAATCAGTTTGCCCGTATCTCTCATAATGGTGATAAACGCTATGGTTATGGTGAGCCTGAAGAAATTCTCAAACGTCACTTTGGAGAATTAGCGCCGAGTTTCCATTCGGCCGTCGAGCAAGGGGCGATTGAACTCGCTATTGTGGGCGCTTTTGACGAAGCGAGTGCCATTGCTGCTGTGGCCGAAACGCTTGGCGCCATTAAGCGTAGCCCTATTGCAAATGGTCAGACGATACTACCTGTGTTTCCACAAGTGCCCGTTCAGAAAACATTAACCCATTATGGTCAACTGGATATGGCGGCACTTGCCATGGTTTGGCCTACAACGGATATGACTCACTTGAGTCAACATGTGGGATTGGGTCTGCTGGAGCAAGTGCTAAGCATTCTATTAACGGAAAACGTGAGGGAGAAAGCGGGCGCGAGTTATTCGCCATCGGCCTTTTCTTACAACGATTTCAATGCCAGCGGTTATGGTTACTTAGGTTTGTTTAGCGTGACGACTCAAGCTATGTTGCCAACGGTTGCCGAGTATTTCACCGCCGCAGTTAAGCAAGTTAAAGCGCCTTCGGGGATCAGTGAGGACTTACTTAATCGAGCCCGCCAACCAGTACTTGAGTGGATGCAAGCTGCGCCGCAAACCAATGGTTTTTGGTTAGATCTCACCTCAACCGCCCAGAGTCATCCCGGTCGTTTTACTGCCTTTAAACAAAGGCAAGCGTTAGCGCAGCAGATGACAGTTGCAGAACTTAATAAATTGGCGCAGCAATATCTGCAAGACGATAGCAGTTTAATGATCCAAGTCCTTCCTGCATCGGCAGAACCTCAGCAATGAGTGTTGGGCTCATAGAATAGTAGACTGATCATTCACCGACATATCCCCTGTGGTAGCAAACCGCAGGGGATATTTTTCTACCTCTTTCTTCCTCTATCTTCTGTTACCAACTTTTCTTTCTCGTTCGTGGTGTTATGCCCTCCAATAGGTCGTCAATGGAAATACCTGTTGTCGAAAATGCCACTCACAGATCTGTGCGAGTGAAACTAGGCTAGGCGCAACTTATGTGTGAGATGGCTAATGGGGTGAGGTATATGTTTCGATATCTATTGTGCAGTTTTATTTACCGATCTTCCTCAGGTGTATTTACGCCGCGATCATCCCGCCTTGCAGGAAGAGTGGAATATAGACACCTTTCTTAAATATTCGCATATCAATATCTTGTGGGAAAAGAGCGAAACTTGGGCCTTGGATGATGTGCTTATTGAGCTTGGGTTAACTCGCAATATTGTGCTGACCTTGGCCTGTTTTGAGCAGTCACTGTTTGTCGCGGCAGAGCCTCACCACAACATGATGGCAATTGCGCCACAATATTGCGAACAATATGCTCGCCAATTACACCCTGACTTAGTCAGTCGCCCCATCCCGTTAAGCGACGAATATCTTGATAAACTCGCCATTCCTTTTACCTTGATTTGGCATAAGAGAAACAGCCACAACCCCAAAATCACTTGGTTGCGAAACAGGATAAAAGCGATTTATCAGCCGCGTGCGCATGATTAAGACGTTAAGCTTCACAGAGGATATATGTTAGAACTGTTGACTCCTTTAAAGAAGACTGTAAATCAGTCTGCAAAAGATGACCTAGAGTACTGGCTAAGTTCCATGCCTGACAGGGCTGCTTGGTATGTTATTTCGGATTATTGTTTCGGGGACAAAACTAAGCAAAATGACACAGTGTCATTTACAGTTCTATTAAACTGCGATGTGGTTATAGTTATTATTGAGTTTGGTGGTAGTGTTTCCCGTCCCTTAGGCGTTTTGTGCTTTGAGGTAAAAATGGAATATTTAGAAGTCGAATCAACAGAAATTCCTATCCAGCTTTTGCTTGAAGCCGATCCCTCGGAGCAAAGCATTCGCTCATATCTAAGTGATTCGTGGTGCTACGTAGCGAAGAATAATGGACAGATTGTCGGTGCTTGTATTGCCAAATTAATCTGTGCTAGCACAGCAGAGATATTTAACATTGCAGTCTATCCTGACCATCAGCAGCAAGGTATTGGTTCTGGTTTAATAAAGCTTGCTTTGAACGAGTTAGCTAACAAAAAAATACATAGAGTGGAGTTGGGTACAGGTACGTTCGGTTATCAACTGACATATTATCAGCGCATAGGTTTTCGAGTTGACTCTGTTGTGAAAGAGCATTTCTTAGCAAATTATCCGGAACCCATTTTTGAAAACGGTATACAGCACAAAGATATGCTAAGGTTGTACATCGAATTTTAACCACGTAGATAAACGACTTTAAAAGGGACTGTCCACGAGTGGAGTTTCCAGTCCCATTGAACTGCGATGTGGTTACGGCTGTTGTGATTGAGTTTGGTGGTCGTGTTGTCTGCTCCTTAGGCGGGCGTTATTCCCAATTGCTGACAAATATGTTGGATACAAAGTTCCCGCTGTTGGCACCATAACCCGTAGCTGACGGGGATAAGTTTAATCCCCGCGCGCTGTAAGAGTTTATACAGTTCAATATCGAAAAAGTCCGCCCATGGCCCTGGGTAACCGATTAAATCTATTGCTAAATATTGGTTACCATAGCGGCACAGAATATCCAGTTCTAGCCCCGCCATATGGTAGGCGCGCCAGACTGTTATGCCTTTTGCTTCAATCGCCTGCGCCACCGACTGGCCGAAGCTATCGAGGGCATCGACATAATTGTGTGCCGCTTGAAATTGGCCCGCCGATGCTAAGTAAGTTGCCAGTAAATTATTGTTGGGGAGTTCATGCTCTTGTACCGATAAAAATAGCCACTGCATTTGTTTAGCGCGGGTGATGGCAACATTGAACATATCGGCTCGATTTAAATACACAGCGGCGCGGCTGTCGTTGGCCGTAATGCTAAACGACAGCAGCATAATATCGCGCTCTTCCCCTTGAAAACCAAAGGGCGTGGCAATCCGTAATTGGTGACGCTCGAGTTGTTGTGCGCTAAAGCGCGTGAGGATTTGCTGAGATAAATACTCCGTCTGATTGCGAAAACAGGAGAGCACACCAATGCTGGAAGGCACTAATACATTCTCTTGTTCATCAATCAGTTGAGCTAACTTTTGAATTAATGCCTCAGCTTCTATGGCGTTAATGCCCTTACTATCACGGCTGCCAGTAACGTGGACTCTGTGTAAGTGCCCTGAACTTGTGCAAGGTCTGTGCTGCATAATCTTCAGCATGCCTTGATAAAACTGCTGATTACTAAATTGGATCAGCTCAGGTTTACTCCGAAAATGCTCATTTAAAAATACCACTTGGGATTGGCTAGTAAGGGATTGCGATACTAAGTCGAGCATACTGGCATCACGGTAGCTCATTAGGCCGCGACAATCCGCAGCAAGTCCGAGCTGGGTCTGGATTTGGGTTTGTTTTGCGCGGGATAAAAACGAGAAATGGCGCAGCTGTTTGCTATCTCCCACCACCAATGCCGCCTTTGCTCGCTGCAAGGCGGGTAAACATGCGGCAATATTGGCTTGAGTGGCTTCATCAATAATTACTAAATCAAACATTTGCTGCTCCATAGGGAGCACTTTATGTAAGCTGGCAAGGCTAGATAACCAAATGGGAAAGGTTTGTTTTAAGGCATCAAAATCCGTCTTGTAGAAACCGTCGAGTTGCTTAGCGGACTGCCGGGCGCGTAACGCACTGGCAAAACTCATCAGTGTACTGCGCTTATGTTTGAGTAATTGGTTTAATCGATAGTGAGTGGCCAATTGTAAGTATTTGAGGCTTAAGCTTTCTTTTTGCGCGATGAGGGCCGTTAATTTATCGAGTTCATTCCATTGCTGGGCAAACCTTTTTATACCGGCACGGTAAGCCCAGTTGTAAAATCCTAAGCGCCAGCGGGATTGTCCTTGTTGTAAGGTCGCCAGTTTTTGGCCGCGACGTATGGCATGGCGGCAATGACGTATAAAGCCCGCTTCCATCTTGACTTGCTCGCGAGTCACAGTATTAAGTTGCTGTTTTACATTGAGTAGCAACCTATCAGAGACGGCTTCATCAGACGCAGGGTGCTGACCATGAAGCATTTCATCAATCTGGTTTTTTAGTGTTTTTATAAACTGCGGCGAGCCTGCTCGGATAAGGCTGCTCCCTAGCTGGAATTGTTGTTGCAATTTATCGGCAATCACATCAACAGCCACATCAGTGTGCGCGACGATAAGGACAGATTTGCCCCTTAATACCTGTTCTGCCGCCACTGTAGCGATGGTGTAACTCTTACCTGTTCCCGGTGGGCCTGAGATCTGTCCCAAAGTATGATTGGCCGCAATCTTTAAGGCCTGAATTTGCGCGCGGCTTAACAGCCCTGGAAGATAAGCCTCTTGCGTGTCTACACTGGTGCTTATTGATGTTGTTTGTTGTGTTCCTGCGAATAGTGCTTTAAGCGGTGCTGATGGTTCAGGTGCTGTTATTAGTTTGTCCAGTTCGTGCAATATGCCGCGACTTGCCAACGAACGCTCTGCAAGAATAATTTGGCTGCGGCTAACCATAAACTGCCCACGTTTACGGCATAAACTAGTGAATTCAGCCTCATCGATCAGCTTGGGAAAATGCAATAAATGACTGGTATCAACATCGGCTTGGCCAGCTCGTAGCCAAGCTATCCAGCCACTGACATCCGTTGGATTATCGCGTAAATCTTGGCTTAGGCTATGTCCTTCAACGACTAATTTTTCTAATAGAGCTTCATTGATAGTGAATGATCCGCTGCCAGATAAGGTGTTATTGCTCTCTAGGTAAATATTATCGCCATCAGCTTGTAGTTGGCATTCCCTATACAATAGCGGTGTCACTACTTTTCGTTTTTCACCATTGAGTTCGACGGTGCCACAAAAAAACAAACAGCAATGTAATAACACGCGTTCACGTAAATACAAGGCACTGCGGGCCAATAATGCAGAAGCTGGCGAAAATGGCAGGGGTAAACGAGGAAGAAAGCCACTGCTTAACTCGTCTGCTTTTTCGAGTAATAACCATTCTTTTTCTGCAAGTTTATGGGTCGACCAGAGGTTTATTTCAGCACTATCATGCTGAAAACATTGTTTGTAGTAGTTTAAAATTCCTTGCAACTGCTATTCATCCTAGAAACGTCATTGGCGATGTGAGGGTAACCTAATCCAATAGGGCGGACAAGTTGTGTACTGTCTTTGGATGATTTAGCCGTAGAGAGCGTAGGTTCCTCTGCGAACTGTTAAAAAATGCCCGCACTCACCTGCACAGAGGGGGGCTTTACTTGTGAACAAAAGTATCCGCTCACGCATTTGTATCAATTTAACCCTCATAAAGTGTGGTTTGTATCACTATTTTCATTGTTATTGAAATGTTTGTTATGTGTTTGATTTTGTGAAAAAATTGTTCTTATTTTTATATCTATCAGCCATTGTTGTGGCGCTATATCTGCGTAGACTAAACCTGATTTTTCGTCAGTCTATGAGGGATATAATGATAAAAAGTAAATTAAAGGAATGGGTTGCTGTTACCGTGGCGTGTTTAGCCGTTACGGCATGTGGATCAGATGATAAGGATGAAGGGAGTTCTGAACAAAACACCACTTATGTGCAATTCTACAATGCTTCTGCTAGAAGTACCGCAACGGCGCTCAAAGTTGCCGACAAAACCTATGAAAGTGTGATCTATGGTGATGCGATGCCCCGTTTTACGTCGACAGTTGGAGTATCTGCAATTGAGGTGATGGGGAAAGACGCCTCCAATAAAGAGATTTCTATTTACAAAGAGAATATTGAATTAAAAGCGGCAACGGATCACTTCTTTGTATTACATGGTGATTTTGCCGAACCTAAATTACTTAATATCAACTATTCTCGCACTGAACTCGATAAGCTCAACGAAGTGGCTGAAAACAGTAAAATGCAGCTCTTGATTGCCAATACCGCTGTACATGCCCAAGCCTTTGACGCCTATGTTGCTAAGTCGACCCAAACCTTTGCCGATGCCGTGATGTTAGGTAGTGTGGCTTATGGTGAAGTGTCGCAGCCGCAAATGATGGATACAGGTGAATATAAGGTTTATCTCACACCCGCGGGAACAACCAATGTTGCTTATACAACGGCTAACATTAAATTCAGTTCAAAGGTGCCCTATAAGTTGATTATCCGCGAAGGTTTTGGTGCTTCGGATGCCAAAATCACCTTAGACAGTGTCGATTCAACTACCAATGTTCGCAATCATGTGGCATTAGAAGCGAGTGTCGATTATCGCGTCTTTAACGGTTTAGGCTCGCATATTATTGATGTGAAAGTCGCCAGCAGTAAGCAAGAAACCCTGTTTAGCGAAGTGCCATCTTTTGGGGTGACTAGCTATCAAGGTGCTGAGTTTAATGATTTTGGTGTGAGTGTGTTCGACCACGGTACGCAAACTAAATTACTCGATAATGTGCTTATCACCCTTAACCAAGATGACATTAAAACCATCTTCATCTATGAGCAAACGAATGAGCAGGGCAGCCAAGTGAAGGCGATAGAGATGAAGCAAACTCAGACGCCAAATCCCTATAGCGTGAAGTTCGATATTGTGAGTTTTGCCGATAAAAGCAATCTAACCGTGTATTTTTTAAAGGCGAATGACACGATTGAAACGGCTGCAAATAAGATCACTGCGGTCAATCCAGCGAGCCCTCAGTCATTGACTGTGCCTGCTGGCGAATATTCCATTAAGGTCATCGCCGTGGAAAACGGTACTAAAACCGTTGTCTATGCATCCGACTTAATGGATTTCAGCAATGAAGACAATGTGACTATGGTGCTGAATAAAGATCCTTCTACCAGCTTTGGTTATAACCTCATTAAGCTGTAATTACTCACATAAGGTTATTAAGCAAATAAAAAAAGCGCTATCTAGGTCCTAGGTAGCGCTTTTTATTAATCCAGTGTTTATATTACTCGGATAGCTTTAGCTCTTGGCCGGGTTTAATAATGCTCTTAGCATTTAGCTGGTTCCACTTCATTAAATCAGCCAGTTTGACTTTATGTTTACGGGCGATTTTATCCAGTGAGTCACCGGATTTTACCTTATAAGTAGCCGCTTTTGTTTCCGTCGTTTTAGCTTTTGTTTCAGTGACCTTGGCGCTAGATTTACTGCTTGTTTTAGGCGTTGCTGGGGCAACTTTAGTCTCTTTATCATTAGCCGCCAAAGGGGTTAATAGCGTGAGTTCTTGGCCTACTTTGATCCTATCTGATGTGAGGTTATTCGCCTGTTTTAACTCACTCACTGAGATATCAAACTTAGCCGCTATAGCACCTAGACTATCACCCGATTTGACGATGTAACTTTGGCTGTCATATCTTTTTTGGGCATAGAGTTTATCTTGATTTTCCTGATAGGCACCGATGTTTTCAATGGGAAGGGCTATTTGATATTTGCCTTTACTGGGGATCACATTTTGACGGAAACCAGGGTTATAGGTTTTAAACTCTGCTTTAGTGAGTCCCGCCGCATTGGCAATGTGGCCAATTTCAACGCCATTAGGTGCGGGGAGTCGCTCAAGGAAAGGGCGATTGGCAATGGGAGGCACTTTTAAGTTGTAATGGCTAGGCTCGCGAATAATTTGAATAAAAGCGAGCCACTTAGGGACTGTTTGTACTTGTCTTGCAGGGATATTAAGTGACCAAAAATCGGTTGGCTTTCCCTTTGCTTTGTTTCTTTCTATTGCGGATTTTATAACCAATTCACCACTGTTATAGCCCGCTACAGCGTTGATCCAGTCATTGCCTAGGGTATCGTATAAGTGCTGTAAGTAGTCGAGAACGGCATCAGTTGAGGCCAGCGCATCTTTACGACCATCATAAGCGGAATTAATGGTCAGGCCAAAATTGCGACCAGTTGCAGGAATCATCTGCCATAAACCCGCCGGACCATTGGCTTGCGCTAGTGGGTTATAACCGCTTTCAACAATAGGTAATAAGGCTAATTCAAGCGGCATATTACGGGCTTCTAGTTGACTGACGATGTAATACAAAAAAGGCTCTGCACGGTCACCAACTTGATTCATAAATCTTTGTTTATCAGCAAAAAATTTACGTTGTTTACGTACTTCTGCTTCATCGTGTACGTCAATAGTGCGCGCATGTTGAATTTTTTCCCATACGTCGCTGTATTGTTCTTCAACGGGTTCAGGTGTATCGCTGGTCTCTTGTGCTGAATGGTCACTTTTACCTATTTCTTCAGGCGTAGTGGTAGTGAATTCTGTTGGCGCATTATCCGCCGAGGTGGCTACGCAGCCACTGAGATGGGCCGTTAGCATGGCTAGCATAAGCACTGCAAAAGCGTGCATTTGGCGAAAATGTTTCCGCATGATAGTCCTGTTATTAGGTGACTTAGCTTTCAATATTTGTGCACATGCTAATCTGTTTTTGTGTTTCTGGATAGTTATGTGCGTTTTTTGTACAGCTTGAGTCGAGTTTGGTTTGTGGGTTAGCTTTTAGATTTTTCAATAAATGCGGTAACATAAGCGCGATTTTTCACTGATTTAGGTAGTCATGTGCAGACGTTAGCGCAGTTAAGAGCAGGGCAATTACAAGGGATCACGCGTTTACAGTTGGTTGAAGATTTAACTGAGTTTCCGCAGGAGATTTTTGACTTAGCCGATACACTCGAAATCCTCGATTTATCGAATAATCAATTAAGTGCGCTGCCTCAAGATTTGTATCGTTTATCCAAACTGAAGATATTGTTTGCTTCCAATAATCGGTTTGAGCATTTACCCGAGGCTTTAGGACGTTGTCCAAGGTTAGAGATGATTGGTTTTAAGGCGAACCGCATCAAGACAGTGCCTGAGGCATCTTTACCATTACAAACTCGCTGGCTTATCTTAACCGATAATCAGATCGAAACCCTGCCTTTGGCAATGGGAGATTTACAGCGTCTGCAAAAATTAGCCTTGGCGGGCAATTGTTTAACGGCTTTGCCCGAGTCGATGGCTAATTGCCGTAACTTAGAATTAGTGCGTCTTTCGGCCAATCAACTGCAGGCGCTACCTGCTTGGTTACTGAGCTTACCTAAGCTGACTTGGCTCGCCTTTGCGGGTAATCCTTTTAGCCATACTTTGGTCGATCCCCACGCCGATGTCGCGACAGTTGCTAATGTTACCCTCGATGAGCTAAAGCTGACTGATAAGCTAGGAGAAGGTGCCTCTGGTGTGATTTACCATGGTCAATGGTTGACTCAATCTATGATTGAAGCGACGGGCTCGGCGCATGTTGCTGTCAAACTGTTTAAGGGCGAAGTGACAAGCGATGGTTATCCCGCAGATGAGTTAGATTGTTGCCTCACCACGGGAGATCATCCTTGCCTTATCAAGGTGGTAGCGCACATTAGCCAAAAAGATCAATTGGGCTTAGTGATGGCGCTTATTCCCGAAGAATTTCGTAATTTAGGGTTACCGCCAAACTTAGACACTTGTACCCGCGATACCTTTACCGCGGATAGCCAATTTAGCCTTACCGATATTATAAAAATTGCATATCAGTTATCTGATGTTATGGAACATATGCATGCTAAGCAGGTAAGCCATGGCGATATATATGCCCATAATATTGTGATTAATAAAGAGATGAAGTTACTTTTTGGGGATTTTGGTGCAGCGTCTAATTTACGACAGTTAACCGATGTTGAACGCTTGGCGATGGAGAAAATTGAAATACGAGCATTAGGCTGTTTAATCGAAGATCTGTTGGCCTATGCCGATGCTCATGTCAATCCAGCAGATTATGCGCAGTTAACGGCAATTAAAGAGAGGTGTATGGTCGCTGATTTAGGGCTGCGTCCGAGTTTTAGTGCGGTAAAACATACACTTTTAAATGTAATACCTAGGGGGGGCTGACGCTTAGGAGCTCAGTATAAACAGTGTGATTTTACATCTGTTGCAGTTTTAATGGTTTTTTTAGGTTTTTGTGTGTTTCGCTTTTTAATTGTTAGTTCTTTAGTTAAGTGGCTGTTTTGTTTGACTCTGTGTTTCGTTTTTTACTAGCGTAAATCTGGATAATGCCTTTAGGCTATGTGCCGCACGATGGCGAAAGCGTATAGATGCCGTGCGGTTAACGATCTTAGGCTCAATCCGGTTTGTTGTCGGATAGGATGTCCGCTAAATGGTAAAAACGATAGGTTTTACACATTATGTTTAAACAAAAAATGAATCAACAAGCGCGTATTTCTCCTCTTTTTTCTGCAAAAAATAATATACATATTTATTCAAAGGCGCTGTTTTTTGCGTTTTTATCATTATTGCTCATCTGTATATTTGCCATCAATTTACCCTCAGCTACTGCCGCAGAGGATAAAAATGAGGCTATTCCCGTCACAGTGGAGGCCGTAAAAGCTGCGACTTTTGCCGATGTAGTGAAGGAAGTGGGCAAAATTAACGCTATTGACTCGGCGATACTCAATTTCAACGCGAGCGAAAAAATCAGTGCTATTCACTTTAGCAATGGTGACAAGGTGACTAAAGGACAGGTCATAGCCGAGTTGGATAACACTAAGGCTAAAGCGGATTTAGATAAGGCCAAAAGTACCTTAGCGCTTGCCAAAACCAAACTTGAACGGGTTGAAGATTTGCTGATCAAAGAACCTTTTGCTTTGGCGAAGCAGGATGTGGATGAGCTCAGGGAAAACGTCAATCTTGCTGATGCGGATTTTCGCCAAAAGCAAGCGATCATGAATGACTACTTAATCAAGGCGCCCTTTGATGGGCAGTTAACCAGTTTTAGCCAGTCAATTGGTAGCCAAATTGGTGCGGGAACTGCCCTTGTCACGCTCTACAGCTTACATCCTGTTGAAGTGCGTTATGCCATCAGTCAAAACGATTTCGGTAAAGCGAAAAAGGGACAAGAGGTGGATGTCACCGTTGAGGCCTATGGAACACAGATTTTTAATGGGGTAGTGAATTATGTGGCTCCTGCAATTGATGAAAGTGCTGGGCGTGTCGAAATCCATGCAACGATTGATAACGCAGAGTTTAAGCTTGCGCCCGGCATGTTTGCCAATATTAAGCAGTATTATAGTCAAGGCACTCAACGCCTATTAGTGCCACAAAATTCAATTATTGCGAATAATGAAGAGCGTTTTGTCTGGTTAGTAAGGGGAGATTCAGCAATAAAACAATCGGTTAAGTTAGCTCATAACACTAATGACGGTTATGCCATAGTGACTCAAGGCTTAATTGAAGGTGACTTAGTGGTTAAAACCGGTATGCAAAATCTTAAGTCCGATAGCACGATTAAGATTGTTCAAGATAAACAAACCTTGCCGAATACAGCGACTTCTGGCGCAGTGGAGATTAAGTAATGCGGTTGCCTGAGGTTTGTATTCGTCACCCTATATTTGCTTCTGTACTCAGTATTATGGCTGTTCTACTGGGGTTAATTGCCTTTCACAAACTCGATATTCAATATTTCCCTGAGCACACGACTCACTCGGCATCGGTAAATGCATCGATTGCAGGGGCTAGCGCCGATTTTATGTCGAGCAATGTCGCCGATAAGTTGGTTGCTGCCGCATCTGGATTAGATAAAGTCGATACCATGTCGACCGACTGTAGTGAGGGCCGCTGCTCGTTAACGATTAAATTTAAAGATGACACTACCGATATTGAATACACCAACTTAATGAATAAGTTGCGTAGTAGCGTTGAAGGGATTAACGATTTCCCCCAGAGCATGATAGATAAGCCCACAGTGACAGACGATACTTCGGCTACCGATTCTGCCAGTAATATCATCACCTTTGTGAATACTGGAGGTATGGAAAAACAGGCGATGTACGACTACATCAGCCAGCAATTAGTGCCGCAGCTCAAACAAGTTCAAGGCGTTGGCGCTGTGTGGGGGCCCTATGGAGGATCACAAAAAGCAGTGAGAGTCTGGCTTAATCCTGAGCAAATGAAGGCACTCAACATTAAGGCCGCCGATGTGGTGGGCACGTTAGGCTCCTACAATGCCAGTTTTACCTCGGGTGCCATTAAAGGGAAGTCGCGGGATTTCTCGATTAACCCTTTGAATCAAGTTGAGACGCTAGAAGATGTGAAGGATCTGGTGATCAAGGTCAGCGACGGCAAGATCATCCGCGTATCCGATGTTGCTGAGGTGGTGATGGGCGAGGAGAGTTTATCGCCGAGTCTGTTGTCGATTGGTGGACATAGTGCAATGTCATTGCAGATTTTGCCGCTGAGCAACGCTAATCCCGTGACTGTGGCTTCGAACATTAAAGCCGAAATTGCACGTATGCAGAAACATTTACCCCAAGGCTTAGAAATGAACTTGGCCTACAATCAAGCGGATTTTATTGAAGCCGCTATCGATGAAGGCTTTGCTGCGTTGATTGAAGCGGTGATCTTGGTCTCGCTGATTGTGGTGCTATTTTTAGGGAGCTTACGGGCGGCATCGATCCCGATTATTACCATTCCCGTGTGCGTAATTGGGGTGTTTGCGGTGATGTCGGCCCTCGGTTTTAGTATCAATGTATTGACGATTCTGGCAATTATTTTGGCTATTGGCCTTGTTGTGGACGATGCCATTGTGGTCGTCGAAAACTGTTATCGCCATATCGAAAATGGTGAAACCCCCTTTAATGCCGCAATTAATGGGTGTCAGGAGATCATCTTCCCAATCATTGCCATGACCTTAACGCTCGCCGCGGTTTATTTGCCGATTGGATTAATGTCTGGCTTAACCGCCGATCTGTTTAGGCAATTCTCCTTCACCTTAGCTGCCGCTGTGATTATCTCCGGCATGGTGGCGTTGACCTTATCGCCGATGATGAGTGCTTATCTTATCAATACCACTGAGCAGCAGCCTAAATGGTTTAGCCGAGTCGAAGGTGCGCTGCAGCAGTTAAATCATTTGTATATCAATGAACTC
This sequence comes from Shewanella sp. W3-18-1, assembly GCF_000015185.1. Lineage (NCBI taxonomy): Bacteria > Pseudomonadati > Pseudomonadota > Gammaproteobacteria > Alteromonadales > Shewanellaceae > Shewanella > Shewanella sp. W3-18-1. The sequence continues at coordinate 764,665 of NC_008750.1, forward strand.
AGTAAATGGTTTACCCGTAAGCGCCAAATGCTCGGGATGGCCTTGGTGCTTATGGGTCTTGCGGGCATCGCCTATTGGCAGTTGCCTAAGATACTCTTGCCCGTAGAGGATTCAGGCTTTATCGATGTGGCGGCTAATGGCCCTACGGGCGTGGGGCGGCAGTATCATTTGGACCATAATAGCGAGCTTAATGGTGTGATTGACGGCCATCCTGCGGTGGGGGCGAATCTGTCCTATATCGAGGGTGAGCCCGTCAATCATGTGCTGCTTAAACCTTGGGGGGAGCGTCGTGAGGGGATAGATGAAGTGATCGCTGATTTGATCGCTAAATCGAAGGAAAGCGTTTCTGCCTATAATATGTCCTTCAGCATCCGCTCGGCAGATAACCTAAATATTGCTACCAATGTACGCTTGGAACTCACGACCTTAGACCGTAACAAGGATAAGTTGAGTGAGACGGCTGCCAAGGTGCAAAAGCTTATGGAGGATTACCCGGGTTTAACGAATGTGGGTAACTCAGTACTAAGGGATCAACTGCGCTACGATCTATCTATCGATCGTAATGCCATTATCCTCTCTGGGGTGAGCTATGGCGATGTAACGAATGCACTCTCGACATTTTTAGGCTCAGTAAAAGCGGCGGATTTACACGCTACCGATGGGTTTACCTATCCCATTCAAGTGCAAGTTAATTTAGATAAGCTCAGTGATTTTAGGGTAATGGATAAACTCTATGTCACCTCTGAATCAGGTCAGGCTCTGCCACTGTCACAGTTTGTGTCGATTAATCAGACCACCGCAGAATCTAATATAAAGACCTTTATGGGCCTCGATAGCGCGGAGTTGACGGCGGATATTATGCCCGGTTATTCCACCGATGAAATCAAAGCCTACTTAGACGAACAGCTACCAACCCTGCTCACCGATGCTCAGGGCTTTAAATACAATGGTGTAATAAAGGAACTGATGGATTCACAGGCGGGTACTCAGTCGTTATTTTTGTTGGCACTGGTGTTTATCTATCTGATTTTGGCTGCGCAGTTTGAAAGTTTTGTCGATCCCTTAATCATTCTGCTCACAGTTCCCTTATGTATTGTTGGTGCGCTGCTGACCTTGACCTTGTTTGGTCAGAGTCTAAATATCTACTCACAAATTGGGTTACTAACTCTAGTTGGGCTAGTGACTAAGCACGGTATCTTGCTGGTGGAATTTGCCAACAAGCAGCAACTTCAAGGCTTTAGCGCGATTGAGTCGGCGCTGAGCAGTGCCAAGTCGCGTTTAAGGCCGATTCTTATGACCTCACTCACCATGATTTTAAGTGCTATTCCCTTAGCGCTGGCCTCGGGCCCTGGCTCGTTAGGGTTAGCCAATATAGGCTTGGTCTTAGTGGGTGGTTTATTAGCAGGCACTTTCTTCTCATTATTTGTAGTGCCTGTGGCCTATGTCGCTATGGCCGAGTTAAAGGCAAGGGATGTATACCCAAGTTACCTGAAGATGCAGGATTCAGCGGCTGATTTTAATGATTAAGTAACGCACTTTAGGCAATGCCATTTATTGCTCCTGCATAAATGGCATTCACGCCTTCCATGGCGATTGCGGTTATTGCTAGACTGCGCTCGGCGTGATTGCAGTTGGGGTATTCGCTGACCAGTTTTGAATTGAGTCGGCAATTGTGTAGACTCCGCTAGGTTTATGGCGTGAATAGCGTAAAGACTCATCAGCAATGAAAGACTGGTATTATGGGTGTCAGATTAGTACTTAAATTAGTACCTAGATTAGTAACGAGATTGACTCCACTAGGCTTAGGCCTGACTGTGCTTGGGTGCGCCTTAGTGGGGAGCTTTTATTCCCCTCAGTCCTTTGCCTCTATTTGGGATTTATTTACCAATAAGCGAGGAGTGAGTCAGACAAGTGTCCCCAAGGACAGCCCTCGTATTGAGCTCGTTGGCTCGCTTCCCGCTGATACTGAGCTAGAGCTTATCGGTTTTTATTATTCATCAATTTGCACCGAGAAAGAGATGTATTTCCCCAGTGGTGATATCGCTAATCCCCAGTGGCGCACCAAAGGTACGACTTCTCAATTGCGGCAAGTGGTCACCAGTTTGCACAGTGCCAGTCATTTTACCCAATCTGTTGCGTTGCAGGGCGGAGGGTCATGTGAGTGGCAGCTGACTAACATTCAATTGAATATGTCACTTCTGCCCAGTCATCGCTTGTGGCAGGAAGCGCAATCCTTGGAAAAGCAGTATTTAGCTGAGTTACCTGTCGCCAAGGTGAAAGATGAAGCCCTTGAAAAAGATGCTTTTAAGCAGTCTTTTGACTTGATACCCACCTTAAAGGAAGCTGATGCGGCCAGCGTTGATAGCAATGACGCCACTATCTCCTTTTCACCAATTTATTATCCTATTTACAGTTATGCCCCCGAGGATAAGCAGCCCTTTGATGTTGGGCTGAAAAGCAGTTTGCAGCGCGAGGTTTCTGACCGATGGAGTTTGCAACACTCGAGGCGTATCCGTTTAACCGATGAACGGGTAACACGGGTGAATTTTACCCCTCACATTGCTGAAGATTATGCTGTGAATATCCATATCTTGGACAGAAAAGCCAAGGTAAGTTATCCCGATGGCACCGAGTTTACCTACATCAAGGCCGATTTACGGCTTTATCCTTACGATTCTGCAAAATCCCGCTTCAACAGCTTACAGCGCAGTGCGCGTCTTGAAGATAAAAGACAGTTAGCCAAGATTTACGATTCAGGCATTGAGCATGTGTTTAAAGGGGATAAAGCCAAGGCTGAAGTCTTGTATCGCGAATTGGGTGAGGCAGGGGATATGGAATCAATCAACTGGCTTAGAGAACGGGCTCGTTGGGGCTACATTAAAGATGGCCAGTACTGGTTAGAGCGCGCTGCTAAGCTTGGCGATATTCAAGCTCAACTGGAGTTAATTAATCAACCCTTATCCGTCATTCCTCTGGGTAAAGTGAATACTGGCCAAGCAAAAATCCGTGAGCAGCAAGCATGGCAAGCGTTAACTGAACTGACTAAGCAGGGAATACCTCAAGCCGTCAGCACGATGGCGTATTATCAAGTGTTTTCTTGCTCGCCCTATTTTGATACCACCGCAGCGCTGGATAATTATCGTAAAAGTGTTAAAACTCAACCTGATTTAGCCCAGGGCGCTGCTGAAACCTATTATTACTTTAAAGAGGATTTTAAACAGGCCGAGGAGTTTTGGGATATTGCCGCTGAGCAGGATCTATATAGTGCTGCTGAATTTGCCAATATTTTAATGACAGATAAATATAAAAATGTGGCTAAAGCACGATATTTACTAGAGAAAGTCGCTAATTACGGTGCTGAACAAGGTCTTCAAAATAACATTATGGGTACGGCGTATTTTCAATTGGCGACCTTACTTGAGAATGCAGATAGTGGGGATAAAGATCTTGGTCGTGCGCTCGCCCTTTACCAGATGAGTATTGATCTTGCTGCAGGTTTTTCAAATGATTATGAAACTCAAGCTAAGGCGAGAGTGCAAGCACTACAAAATTTATCGAGATAGCGAATAAAAGTGGTAATCGGGTTTGAAATTGCGCTAGCTTAGCCCCAATAACTTCCAGTCAGGTCTTTTGTATCGAATAAATATTGTTCCTCTCATTACGCGTTAATTCCTGCCGTTTTCACGCGGTAATTGACGAGTTTTGTGCAATGTCTTAGTTAACTATTCGCATATAAAAGAGTTAAGCCGTTACCTTCGCTAAAGGAATATTCTATGTCAGCTTTACCTAATGATTATGTCCATATCCATATTGAACAAGCTGGTGCACCTGAGGTGATGCAGCTCGCTCGCTCCCCTTTACCTATCCCTTCGGCAGGACAAGTGCTTATTCGTGTGCATGCTGCAGGGGTGAATGGGCCTGATATCAAGCAAAGAGTCGGTATATATCCGCCTCCGCCAGGGGCATCGCCCATTATAGGGCTTGAGGTTGCAGGGGAGATTTGCGCTCTGGGTGACGGCGTAAACCAATGGCAAATCGGCGATAAGGTATGCGCCTTAGTTCCGGGCGGTGGTTATGGTGAGTATGCGCTGACCTATGCTGCCCATTGTTTACCAATACCAACTGATTTTAGTTATGTTCAGGCTGCTGCATTACCGGAAACCTTGTTCACCGTATGGGGCAATTTGTTTATGCGTGCGGGGCTAAAAGCAGGTGAAACTGTGCTCATCCATGGCGGTTCTGGCGGTATCGGTAGCACAGCCATTCAGCTTGCAAGTGCGTTAGGAGCCAAAGTGATTGCTACCACAGGCAAGGATGAAAAGCGCGACTACTGCTTGGGTCTAGGTGCCCATGAGGTGATTAACTATCAAAGCCAAAACTTTGTTGAAGCCGTGATGGCATTCACGCAAGACAAAGGAGTAAATGTGGTATTTGATATTGCGGGTGGTGACTTTATCAACTTGAATTTACAAGCTCTTGCAATGGATGGGCGAATGGTGTCAGTAGCCATGCAGCGTGGCCCTAAAGCCGAGGTTGAACTCTTTCGCTTAATGGCAAAGCGCATCGTTTGGACAGGTTCCACCTTAAGACCGCAGAGTGTGGAGTCTAAAGCCGCAATCGCCAATGAATTGCAAACAACCGTATGGCCGCTTTTGGATAGTCATAAAATAGTGCCTAATATTTTTGCAACTTTTCCGTTGAATGAGGCTCCTAAAGCGCATGCTTTGATGGAGTCTGGCGAGCATAGGGGAAAAGTGGTTCTCACATTGGTTTGATTAAAACGGCAAGTGAGCGATTAGGATGAATTTTACAGTAAAGCTGTCCTAGTCAGTCTTTTGATGGATTAAAGGGCTGAATAAAAACTGGCAGCGATGGTTTTTTCGACTAAAGTCGTTAGTGCCGCAACTTTTTGGGGACTTTGGCTGAAATTAATACGTAATAAGTGAAAATTTCATGGTATGAGGCATTGATTATCGGAAATATTCTGTAAAAATACCCACTTGAAAACGTCAGAGACAATCCGGCGCTATTTGTGGATCAAAGCAAGCGACACTTCGCTTATTCAGACTAAAAAACTCATGGTGTATGTGTTGATTTAAGGGTATTGGCATATATGTATAACACAGCAAAGAAACAAGTTTGGTATGGTGAGCTGAGAACATCGAAAGGCAATGCGATTGTCGTCCATGACAACCAACTGCCAGACGCCTCTCCTGGACGAATCTACCTATACAATACAGAGCGTGACGCCATTGTTGAGTACGTGGAAGATATTGTTAAAGTGAACCTATATGACTTAGATGAGGCTGCGTTAAAAGCTGCTGAGGCTAAGTTTGGTGGAGCATGGAAAGCGGCTAGATCTCAATTTATGAGCAAACATCAAGCTCGTATTGATCTTAATAATGTCAAAGAGACCGCTCCTGTACGTAAGGCGAAGCCTGAAGTTGAGCCTGAAATTGAAACCGATGCTATCGGTGCAGATTTTGATGATGACTGGGGCGATGATTTTGATGATTAACACAGTGTTGGCCTAGAGCCAAATGCTGTAAGGAATAAAATAGCCATTATTTTATTCCTTATCCCTACCTTTTATATTTTTTCCAATCTGCTTTTCTAAATCCACAATCTTTATTATTAGGCATAAGTATCAAACTGATAGCGACTAATATGGTGGTAAATTTCCCCCGGTACTAACCAGACATTATCACCACATAAATGGGGTTGGTTTGGTGAATCAGGCGGCATTTGAGGTTCTATACATACGCCATGGTGTTGATTGAAAACCTGTTGATGACGGCCTAACGTCCCTTTTAAAAAATTGGAACAGTAAAGTTGGACACTCGGTTGATTGGTAAATACTGTCATAGCGCGGCCGCTCACGGGGCTGCTTAAACAACCAAAGCGTGCAAGGGAACCTTCGGAATTATTCATCAAATAGCAGTGATCGTAGCCATGGGTACTAGCGAGTTCGGCTGAATGCAGTTTATCACCGAGACGTACGGCTTGACGTAAGTCGAAGATAGAGTTTTCAACGCTCGCGATTCCAGTAGGAATGCTAACATCATTTATGGGCAGATAACGCTCGGCATCCACTTGCATAAAGTGGTTGTAGTTAGTATCCGAGCCATCAAGATTGAAGTAACTGTGTTGAGTCAAACTAACGGGGCAAGGCTTATCTACAGAGGCTAACATTTCGACATAGAGGTTATTGGCCGCTAAGCGATAGTCTAATTGCACAGTACAATTACCAGGAAACCCCATGTCACCATCGGGGCTAACTAGTGTTAAGCGTACTCCATCGGGGAGTGTACCTAATTGCCAGACTTTGCGATTAAAACCTTCACGTCCTCCGTGTAAACAGTTCGTCGCTTGATTAATATCCAGTTGATAATTTTGCCCTTGATAGTGCATTTTGCCATTAGCAATGCGATTAGCAAAACGGCCAGTAATGGCACCAAGATGGGCATTTTGGGTGAGGTAATCTTCGACGCTATCGCAACCAAGTACAATATTGCCACGTTCCCCATGTTTATCGGGTGTCCAAAGTGAGCGAATAATACCGCCTAAGCTGATAACTTCTAATGCAAGAGTTCCATTGTCTATCCGTACTCGTTCGATTTCGCCACCGCGGGGATCCGTCCAAGGTTCTAATACACTGAAACGTACCATTTCGCTTCCTTCTGTATTTTGTGAGCAACTAGTTATCGATACGACCCGCTCCAGCACTTGCAGAACATAAATAGACTGTGGCATCGATCCCTGTTTTCTCGAAAAAATCATGCTCCACAGCCGCAACGACCTCATCGGTAAGTTCATGATCCACTAAAGCCACGACACAACCATCTGTCATACGTATGCCGCCACGTACCCCTATCACTTGGCCAACAATGTCAACTAAGGTGTCAAATTCGGGCAGGGTCACTTCAAAATCATCCCTGAGTGAGACATGGGATTGCGCCATTAACTGGCTAAATTTAGTGATATTATTTTGTTCGAGTGCGCGCGCAGCACTCTGAGTGCGTTTATTCTCGGTCACTACATGTTTGGCGCGGCGATATAGAGTGTCAGTTAATTTATCTTTAGCACTTTCTAACTGACGCAAATCCAAGTGGCGCAATGCATCTAAACCAAAATATTCAGCAGCTTGGGCACACTCATCGCGGCGTTGTTGATTGGTGGCCGCTAAACGCTGTTTTTCAATATGAGCATCTATGATGATAAGGCTTAAATTTTCGGGGATCGAAATGGCTTCACTGTCGAGATCCAAACAGTCGATCAGTAAAGCGTGGTCCTGCTCACCCATGGCACTGATCATATGATCCATAATGCTGCAGGCCGATTTAACATATCTATGCTCACCACGCTGGGCTAATTGCGCGACTGCCATGGGGGATAAGTGTAGTTGGCTGCTATCACTGATTGCGGTGCCAAAAGCAACCACAAGCGCCCCTGAAGAAGATAAACCCGCGGCTAAAGGAACATCACCCACTATGGCTAAATCCAGTCCTTTTGCTAATAGGCCTGTGTGAGCCATGGCCGCTGTGAGTCCTTTTAGATAATTCACCCAGCCATCAGCCGGATCAATATGCCCCTCTTGGCCGAAGGTCCACTCTTTGAGTTGTCCAGGAAAGGCATCGGTAACGGCGCGAAACTTGGTATCTTCACGACGCTTAACCGCAATAACGGTATGAAAATTAATGGCTGCTGGTAATACAAAACCATCGTTGTAATCAGTATATTCACCGATCAAATTGACTCGGCCTGGGGCTTGATATAAATCATCGGCTTTAGTGCCAAAGGTTTGGACAAATAACTTAGTGGCGCGCTGCGCAGGGTTTGACATGCTGTGAAAACTTCCAAAAAAGCTGAGCTAATTTCGTTCTTGTCTTCGATTTATATCACGACTGAGTCGGCTATGTAACTGAGATTTTGTATCGTTATTGCGATGGAGAGAAAAGAGAAAATCGATAGTCTTCTTGAGTACAAGTTAATCATCTTATATAAGTGATGTAGCCATTTGATTTGTAAAGAATAGTAAATTACAAGTGCGATAGGCTCAGTGGTATTCCTCTGAGCCTATCTAATGCTTTGTTAACTCACATTGTTTAATGTACTTGGCTTTAATGCTTCTTGCTCTTCGAGTGTTGTTTTATCAGAGGCTTGCAGTAATTCATGGATAACATGGTCGACAAAACCTGCACCAGCGGCTTCGTACAAGTTATAAACACTGTGCACACCAGATGCCCTTAATGCATCGGCATCATCACTGTACTGAACTATCGCACTGATTTTGCCTTGATAATCGAGTTTTTTGAGTTGTTCAACTGCAAACATATTTCCTGCATGGTGTGGCATGGCGAGCAGTACGAGTTCGAGATTGGGTGCATGGTCGAGTTTTTCCCAAAAGTCGGTATCTGATGCATCGCCCTTGACCACATTGCGGCCGTTGGCTCTGTGTAAATCCACCAATTCTTGCTTATGTTCGATACCAAGGATTTCACCCTCAAATTTGTTACGTAGCTCATCGTAGGCACCGCTACCAATACGACCCATTCCTAGAATTAAGAAACGGGGATTGCCAATGGCGATTGGCCTATCTTCTGGGTGTAATGGCTGTTTTTCAAATCTAACCAACCGCTGTTGGAATCTCTGATAGATATTGCCGACAGTCGCATTGAGTGGAGCTGCGAGTAAGAAACTAAAACTTAAAGCCACTGCAATAATGACTAACCACTGCGAAGGTAACCAGCCTTTGCTGGTGGCCACCGCGGCAACAATTAAACCGAACTCACTGAAATTACCTAAGTTAAACGATCCTAACATCGAGGTACGCGAGCGTAGCTTAAAGCGGGTAAGAATATAGACAAATAATAGAATTTTTAACGGGACTAATAGTACTAAAAGGGCGGCGAGCACGATATCGGATACCGAAGGTAAGCCATTGAGCCCAATGGTTAAGAAGAAGGCGACAAGAAAAAGTTCTTTAAAATAGAATAAGGATTTTGCGAGTTCAGAGGATTTTTTATGTCCAGCGAGTAGGATCCCGATAATTAAGGCGCCTAAGTCAGGTTTTAAGCCCACGACTTCAAATAACCAAGCACCGACCACAAGTGCCATCACCAGTCCGAAAAGCACTAATAGTTCACCGTGTCCTACACGATCAAAGGCTTTGTAAATAAGCGGCTTAGCCAGTGGTAATAAGAGTAATGCAAAAGCCCAGACCGAAGGTACATCTCCCTTGGAAATGGTTAAAAACAGTACGGCGAAAATATCCTGCATAATCAGGATACCAATGGCAACACGACCATAGAGAGATTGTATATCCCCCTTATCCTCCAATACTTTTACGGCAAATACGGTGCTTGAAAAACTTAAGGCAAAAGCAAGTAGGGTAAGTTGCTCAATATTTAGGCTAGTCAGTTGACTTAAGCCGATAAGGCCTAAGATTTTAAGAATGGGCACAAATATTAGCATTGATAGTATTAAGTGTATGCTCGAACCCGCCCAAACCTCAGCTTTGAATAGACTCCGAATATCCAGTTTTAAGCCAATAGCAAAGAGCAATAGGGTAACCCCGAGGTTTGCGAGTTCTTGCAGTAGTGGCAGACTTTCTTTTTCTATGCCTAAAACAAACAGCACAAAGCCCGCCACTAAATAGCCGATGAGAGGTGGGAGTCCTATCCTGCTGACGAGCATGCCGCAGACGAGTGTGATGACAAGGATAGCCGGTTCCATAATGCTCCAATTTAAAAAGTCCACAATAAGAATGAATTGTATAAGAAATCGATGACAGAGCGATAAAAAAGCGGACTTTTAATTAAAAAAGTCCGCTTTTCTTTGTGGTTGTGTCAAAGCAGTGTTTAAACCCAAACTACCATAATTTTATCTTGGGGCTTTGCTTAACATTATGTTCTATAAGGCGTTACCTTTATTTTACTAGGTGGTCTAAATGGGCCGCAAAGTCTTTAGGCCCCATAAAGCCTGTCACGCGTAAATCTTCCCTTTGCGCGCCCTGCTCGTTAAACATCAACAGAGTTGGTAAACCGAGCACATTGTATTTTTCTAAAAGAGCGACATCCACAGCATCCGTTTTAGTCACATCGGCTTGCAATAACACTATTTTATTCATGCGATTTAAGACTTCTGCATCCTTAAAGGTTATGGCTTCAAATTCTTTACAGGCAACGCACCAATCAGCATAAAGATCTAACATCACAGGTTTGCCTTCGGCCACTGCCGCCGTGATTTCGCGATCTAGATCTTCTACTGACTTAATGCGTTTGAAGCCATGGGATTCTTCGGACGTCACCGCGACCCCCACAGGATTATGGCTAAAACCAAAATGCCTCATTACTGATTGAAAACCATAGGAGAAGCTAGCGAGGAGAGTCAGCATTAACAGTACCGAACGGACAGTCTGTTTCCAGTTAAAGGTGCTCAGTTTGTTTTGGTGCATCAAGTAGCCAGTGAAACTAATGCCCCAAAGTGACCAAAGCACATCGGAAATGACGCCAGTCCAAATACGGCCAAGCATCACAATGGACACTGCTATGAGAAGGAAACCAAACACGGTTTTAATGATATTCATCCATGCTCCAGCGCGCGGCAGCAATTTACCGCCAGAGGTGCCAATGATCAATAAGGGCACGCCCATTCCCATGCTGAGTACGTAAAGCGCTAAGAAGCCTTGGAGTAAATCACCCGTTTGCGCCACATAGACTAATGCACCCGACAGTGGAGCCGTTGTACAAGGAGATGCCACTAGACCCGAAATCACTCCCATCAAAAATACGCCAACTAAGTTGCCACCCTTTTGACTGTTTGATACCGAGTTCATTTTTTCCTGCCAGCGTGATGGCAGTTTTAAATCATAAAGGCCAAACATCGATAAGCTAAGAACAAAGAACAGGATAGCCAATACCACTAACACAGCAGGATGTTGGAGTGCGGCCTGATATTTCATCCCGGCTGAAGCGACAACTAAGCCCAGAAGTGAGTAAGTAATTGCCATACCTTGTACATAGGCCATGGACAAGGTAAAAGCTTTTGCCGTTGAGAGTTTTTGTCCTTGGCCGACAATAATGCCAGACAAAATGGGGTACATAGGAAAGACGCAGGGCGTCAGTGCTAAACCAATACCTAAGCCAAAAAAGATCACTAAGGTCCAAATTAAGCTGTCGTTGGATAGCATTTGGCTTAGGGTGTCTTGTTGAGTGATAGGTTGGGTGGTTTTATCTGGACTGACTGCTTGAGTCTTTGTCGCGTCACCATTGGCTAGAATACCGTCGTTGGCAGCTACGGCTTTAAGGGACACTTCGCGCTTTGTGGGCGGATAACATAGTTTGCCTTCGGCACATCCCATAAAGGTAACAGTGAGTGTACTATTTTCATCGGCTTGCTTTAGGCCAACAGGAATATCTACATAGGTGTAATAGACTTCTTGTTCGCCAAAATATTCATCGGTATGGGGTTTACCCTGGGGTAAGGCGATGGTGCCTAATTCGGCACCATTGACGGAGAATACCAGTTTATCGCGGTACATATAGTAACCGTCGGCGATAACCCAATTGAGTTTGACTTGATTTCCTTCCTGCTTGTAATCGAAAACAAATGCCTTATCGACGGGCATTAGTTCTGGTTCACTTTTTAAAAAACCAAAGGTGTTTGCTAAAACGCCCTCGCTATAGGTTAACGGAGCGAGGAGCAATAAAGAGGTGAAGATAAGGCTAAGTAGTTTTTTCATGGCTGCGTGTTATCTTTTATCCAATCTAAGTAAGCTGGTAGCCCGTGAGTCACAGGTACGGCAATTATTTCAGGTACTTGGTAAGGGTGGAGTGTTAGCACAAGTTGTTCTAACTCGGCATAACGATTTTGTAAACATTTAATGTGTAAGCTAATTTCTTGCTCTTCACAGATTTTCCCCTCCCACGAATATATAGAACGAATTGGCGCCGATATATGCACACACGCGGCAATACGCGACTCGATTAAGGCGCATGCTAAGGTGTTGGCCAGTGACTCATCTGGGCAGGTAGTGCTCACCACTAAATATTGATCTTGCATGGTATGGGGTATCGTCCCTTAACAATCTTAAACTTCACTTAAGCCCGTTGGGGTAAGCTACTTTACGTGTTTTCATGGTCTCATACATTAACGCGTTAACAAAAGGGTGAGCTAAATTACATTCCGATGTGGACTATGCTCGTACTGATGACTTGATTTAAGACCGGACAACCCCCATTTAGTTTACAGTGATAGTGAGATAAAAACGGATAATCGGATAAAAACGGATAGTGAGATAAAACTGAGGTCGGTATGTTATTCATTCTATTTTTACTTTTTGTGCTGATCCCTGTGGTTGAGCTATCGGTGCTAATACGTGTTGGTGAAGTGTTAGGAACGTGGACCACCATTGGCTTAGTTCTCTTTACCGCGATACTTGGGGTATCTCTGGTGCGCAGCCAAGGGATCAGTACTTTAATGCAAGTGCAACAAAAGCTCACAAGGGGCGAAGCACCTGGGCAAGAAATTGTCGAAGGCATGATGCTAGCGATGGCGGGTGTGTTGTTGGTTATACCCGGATTTGTAACGGATTTTATTGGCTTATTGCTTTTAACGCCGTTAACTCGTCGCCCTATTGCTGCTTTGGTCTTTAAACGTATGCAGTTACGCGTGGTTGCGGGATTGCATGGTGGAATGAAGGGCGGTTTTGGTGAAGGGCCATTTAGTCAGCATACACAAGACCCGGGATCTAACCCATTTGGACACTCGCCTTTTGAACAGGATAAACCCGCTCAGGGAAATACCTACGAGGGCGATTTTGAGCATAAAGAGGATCCTCTCGAGCCAAAGCCAAGGATCCACCAAGTTTCAGATAAAGACATAGATCCAAAGGATCCTAAGATTTAGCTGTCAGCTTTGTCTATCGCGGTGATAATACAGTTACGGCCAGCGCGCTTAGCGGCAAATAACGCATCGTCAGCAGCCCGTAAACATCGTTGATAGTCTGGATGCCCATCATACATTGCTAAACCAATACTGACTGTAATTTGTAGTTGTTGATTGTGTGGCAGTAAAAAGGTTTCACGCTCAACTTTGCGTCGGATATTTTCAGCCGAGAGAGCCGCTTCTCTGGCGTTTATATCGACTAACAACATTAGAAACTCTTCTCCACCGAGGCGAAATAAATAATCTCCACCTCGACCTGTATTACTCAGTAATGCCGCCAGATGTTGCAATACAAGGTCACCGCCTTCATGTCCATAGGAATCATTTACGGTTTTAAAATGGTCAATATCAATAGCAAGTATCGCAAATTGACTTTTATTGCGCCGACTATAGCTGACTTCTTTCGTCATCACTGCGGGGAGAAATTTTCTGTTTAACAACCGCGTAAGAACATCACGACCAGATTCAACCTCTCGATTTTGCTCAAATAAAAGATCAAGATAGTAACGGATAGATTTAGATTGCTCGCGCAATTCACGAAGGCATTGGAGCTTTTTGGTATCGGCTTGTAAGGAGGGTAATGCTAAAAGAGGTAGCAACACATTATCAATATGGTTAATACCGTCATTAATCAGTGTTATCTCCTCCGCGCCCGCAAAAGCGTGCTCTGCTTTATGGCGAAACCATAAACCAAACTCAGAAGAATATAATGGCTGAAGTAGCGCTGCATCAACACCACTTGCGCAATCAAACATGACTTTGTTTTCCCAATCTAGGAACGCGGCACGTTGTTTATCTTTTTCATGGGCAATGTTTTGTGCAATAGCATGTAAGCGATAGGCTTCCTCTGAGCGGGAATTTCGCTCATGTGAGTTAGAATACGCTTGGCTCATTATCTCCATTGCCAAATCAATCAAGATACTTGCATGGGATGCAAGTGCGTGACTGGTTAACTGGGTGATTCTTGTTTTTAGGTAGCGAGCGCCATTGAGTACTAAGTGTACTGGTACACCAATTCGGGCGTGAATTTCACCAATTTTTATCTGTTGTGCAACGAGTGCTTGAATATGCTCGGTCGTCTGACTTTGAAACATATCCGTCAACCATTGTTGCATTGATGCTTTTAAGCGTTTTTGTACTAAATCATTAGACAAGAATTCAGATGCTGAACTGTCTTGCATCATCGCTTGATAAAAAGTATCGCTAAGGGCATGTTGATTTTGATGAATAAGGTGCTCTAGTTGCCCTGCATCAGATCTGGAGAGGTTGTTGACTAGGGCAAGCCATTCAGCAGTATATTTTTCGGTGCCGATAGTTGGCATGAGCATAATCCTTACTTCACTTGTTCTTGCGGTGTTGTATTTAAAGGTAGAGGGTTATTGCTGAAATTGCGCCTTTGCAGCTTCCACTTTGGCGAAGTCTAAACCGAGCTCCAGTACCGCCTCTTTGATCAACGCAGGCTTTTGCATTACCAGCGCCATAAGCTGCTGTAATTTTTCAGGTGGGATCCCCAACTGACTAATCGTTGCCATGGCAGCAAACGGATTTTCTGTTAAGGTTTGGAATAGCGCATTAATTTTGGCGTCGCTGATATTGTGCTCTTTTAAGATGGCAATAATGGGATTCATTATATTACCTTGCTGATGTCAATACGAAATAGGCTCTGATGTTATCACAAACTGCTTGGTGAGTGTGAAGGGAGGGCGAGGGGATAACATACAGTAAATATAGATGAAGGAAAGTGACCTATAAAATCCTGCAAATTATCCCATGTTAATAAATGGTCCAGTAGGTTATTTAATCAGCTTTAATAGTGCCTTAAAGCGTTCACCTTGGGCTTGGTGTTGTAACTCAAATAGCAATGATTCCACATTGGTGAGTAGCGCGCCTTTATTCGTCATCATTTGTATACCGAGTTGCTTGTTAGTCTCACTTCGTGATGAGACAGCATCTGCGACTAAGTGCACCGAATATTGGTTCGCTAGTAAATCACAGCAGGTTTGATAAACACACACATGGGTTTCTATCCCTGCCAAGATGATTTGTTTACGTTCAGTTTGAATTAACGCTTGCTTAAATTCATCACAGCGCCAACCGCTAAAATGTGCTTTGGCGATAGGCATGTTGGTTTTTTCAAGCAATGTTTGTAATTCTGGGCTAGTTGCGCCGAGTTTATCTGGGAGTTGCTCTAGCCATAAAATGGGGATTTCAAACAACTGCGCGCCTTGAATTAAGGTTTGGAGTTGCTGGTGGAGTTGTTCACTACCTTGCATAATCTGAGCGAGTTTTCCCTGCACATCCACGATGACAAGCACACATTCTTCGGGTTTTAACATTGTGCCTTCCTTTTGCATTTTAGTTTATGACGGCGTTTTTTTTCATATCACGCTGTATCAGTAAACCCTAATTCCCCACGGTTACCAATAGGCATAAGGTCGAATAGTTCTGCACTTAAACAGATCACTAAAAGAGTGCGTTGCTAAGTGTTATGCACAAATGTGGTGCATTTTTAAGCGCAATATAAGGTCTGTTTGTATTAAATATATTATAAATCAATATATTAAATTATTGGCCTGATGATTGAATTACCTTTGATACAAGTTAATAACAATCGTGTTTTTTGGAGGTCAGGATGAAACTAGTCAGCGCTATCATCAAGCCATTTAAGTTGGATGATGTTCGTGAAGCTATCGCCGCAATTGGTATTGAAGGTATGACGGTGACCGAAGTTAAAGGTTTTGGCCGTCAGAAAGGGCACACAGAGTTGTACCGTGGTGCTGAATATCAAGTGGATTTTTTGCCGAAAGTAAAATTAGAAATTGCCACAAAGGCTGAAAATCTCGACATGCTGATAGAGGCTATTACCACAGCAGCTCATACGGGAAAAATTGGCGACGGTAAAATTTTCGTCGTTGACTTAGAACATGCTATCCGTATCCGTACGGGTGAACTCGACTCTGAAGCGCTATAAGGGGCTGATAATGGAAGAATTAACAAAATTAGGCGTTACAGTCACAGAACTACGCTTTGCACTTGATACCTTTTATTTTTTAATCTCAGGTGCTTTGGTCATGTGGATGGCTGCGGGGTTTGCCATGCTAGAAGCGGGCTTAGTACGCTCAAAAAATACTACTGAAATTTTAACTAAAAACGTGGTTCTTTATGCAATTGCCTGTGTGATGTACCTCTTAGTCGGCTACAACATTATGTATGTCGATAATACCGAGGGCGGTTGGATACCCTCCATCGGCACTTTAATCGGTTCACAATCTGCTGATGCAAGCCATGCGTTAGAGTCTGACTTCTTCTTCCAAGTGGTGTTTGTGGCAACGGCGATGTCAATCGTTTCAGGTGCAGTGGCTGAACGCATGAAGTTATGGGCGTTTCTTTGTTTCGCCATCGTCATGACTGGGGTGATTTATCCTATTGAAGGGTATTGGACATGGGGCCAAGGATTTATTGCCAAACTCGGTTTTGTTGATTTTGCAGGTAGTGGCATAGTGCATATGACTGGCGCTGCAGCTGCAATTGCTGGGGTGCTCTTACTCGGCGCTCGTAAAGGTAAATACGGCCCTAATGGTCAAGTCAATCCCATTCCTGGTTCTAACTTACCCATGGCAACCTTAGGTATGTTTATTCTGTGGATGGGGTGGTTTGGGTTTAATGGTGGCTCTCAACTTATGGTGTCTGATGCTGAAAACGCAAGTTCAGTGGCAAAAGTGTTTATGAATACCAATACTGCCGCGGCATTTGGCGCTATTTCTGCCCTTATTGTATGTAAAATGATTTGGGGGAAAGCAGACTTAACAATGATTTTAAACGGTATTCTAGCGGGTTTAGTCGCAATCACTGCCGATCCTTTATCTCCTTCATTTTTAATGGCGGGCGTCATTGGCTTGGTTGCTGGTGGTGTAGTGGTGTTCTCCATTGTCGGATTAGATCGCGTTAAGATTGATGATCCTGTCGGGGCTATTTCAGTTCATGGTGTGGCAGGTTTTCTTGGTCTGATGTGCGTACCTTTATCGAATGCTGATGCAACCATTACGGCACAGCTAACTGGTGCTGCGATTATCTTTGCTTGGGTATTTTGTTCCTCATTTGTCGTATGGTCTATCATCAAAATGACTATGGGTATTCGAGTTTCTGAGGAGGAAGAATATAACGGTATGGATGCTTCCGATTGCGGTATCGACGCTTATCCTGAGTTTGTGACAGTAAAAAATGCCAGCTAAAAACTCACTGATATGACTTGATGCCATAACAGGATCAGGGGATAGTAAAGCAGAGCTTAGTGCTCTGCTTTTTTATGGGTAATCCAAGCCAAGTGTGAGGCTTTTTAAATTTTACAGAGTAAGAAGTGTGATAAATCATGCAGCGATAAATTTAAGGAGTGACTGATGAATTTGATTGCAAATATTGTGCAACGCTATGTCTTACTGAGCCTTATCACCCTATTCGTTATGCCTGTGATGGCGGGTCAAGTGGTCGTGACGCGTTCGAGTGAGCCATTTGACGCCTTTGCTGTGCGAGATCAAGTGCTTAAAGACTTTGAGTGGCAAGAATCGCTTCGTCGACAGGAGCAGATCCAAATTTTACAGGCTCTGCCTATTGGCTGTGTGTTGATGACAAAACCCTATCGCCATTTTTCCTGTGGTGAGAGTACATATCGACCCTATCAGTATCAGCAGCGAGAGCTATATATTAAAGTGGATTCCCCTAAAAAATAATGGCTTTTAGCTGAGTGATTTCATTGTTCAATACCTTAAAAGACTTCACCTGTGGATCCACCGCCTTATTCGATTTTACTCACCATGACTGTGATTTATCCGATATATTTTAAATTATCACTTTTAAAAACATATAAAAACAATTGGTTATGCATGATTTTTTGAAATAGAAACAACTTGGTTGCATTAGCGCTTCAGACTGGATAAATTGAACTCAGTATTGCCGTTGAGATCCCGTATTGCAGCGATAGAAATAGCCTAAGACACCAGAGTTGGAGCAGTAAATTATGCATTACCAAAACGATGACGTTCGCATTAAAGAAATCAAAGAATTACTTCCTCCCATTGCGATTCTTGAACGATTTCCTGCTTCCGAAAAAGCCTCTGCCACCGTATTTAATGCCCGTCAAAGTATTCACCATATTTTAGCGAAAAATGATGATCGCCTTTTAGTGGTAATCGGCCCTTGCTCTATCCATGATCCTAAAGCCGCATTGGAATATGGTCAGCGTCTTGCTTCTCTGCGCGAGCATTATAAAGATCAACTTGAGATTGTGATGCGAGTGTATTTTGAAAAGCCAAGAACGACTGTGGGTTGGAAGGGGTTGATCAACGATCCTTATATGGATAACAGTTTTAAACTGAATGATGGACTGCGTACCGCCCGAAAATTATTAGTGGATTTAAATGATAGTGGTATGCCAACGGCGGGAGAGTTCCTTGATATGATCACGCCACAATATATGGCCGACTTAATGTGTTGGGGAGCCATTGGTGCGCGTACAACTGAGTCACAGGTACATCGAGAGTTGGCATCGGGGCTTTCGTGTCCTGTCGGGTTTAAAAATGGCACTGATGGTACGATTAAAGTCGCCATTGATGCGATTGGTGCTGCAAATGCACCACACCATTTTCTTTCTGTCACCAAGTTTGGTCATTCTGCGATTGTGTCAACTAAGGGGAATCCCGATTGCCATATTATTTTGCGTGGTGGACGCGAACCTAACTACAGTGCGCCCCATGTCGCACAGATAAGTGAGCAGCTACAAAAAGCCAAATTACCCGATAATGTGATGATCGACTTTAGTCATGCTAATAGTAGTAAACAGTATCAGCGCCAAATGGTAGTCGCTCAAGATGTGGCTGACCAAGTTGCCGCAGGCAATAAAGCTATTTTTGGCGTTATGGTCGAGAGTCATTTAGTGGAAGGGCGTCAGGATCTAGTTGAGGGGCAAGATTTATGCTACGGCCAAAGCATTACCGATGCCTGTATTGGTTGGGATGACACTGAGCGTTTGTTGGCTGTATTAGCCCAAAGTGTGATTGAGCGCCGCAAGGCCTAAAAGTCGGTCAGTAAGCAAAATAAAGGCGCTTTTCAGCGCCTTTATTTTTATGATTTATTGCTTATTTCGGCTAAATATTCGTTTGCTTTGGCTAAGCTACCAAAGGCGGCAATCAGGTTGTTTCGACCTTTGTCCTGAATTTCTGGATTGCCTGATTCTATCATCATCCACACCCAAGTTTGGATCAGTGGTAATGGCGGGTATTGAACTTTAGCGGAATCCAACATAAAGCTTCCTTTGATCTTGATTTAATTGAGTTATCTTAATATTACCGCCAGATATAAGTCAGTTGCGCTTATACCGCTCTATCTAGCGTCTTGAGATTAGCAAATTTTGTGGCTTTTCATCACCAACCCCAATGGCATTTTGGGTAAATTTTGAAAAATAATCAACACTATAAATCTCACTAATAACGCTTATTTTAGGGGGTTGCATATCGATAAGTTTATTCTTTGTGAGTTAAATGTGTTCATGGGTGCTGTTGATAAATTTTTACATAGTATGTCTCT
Organism: Shewanella sp. W3-18-1; assembly: GCF_000015185.1. Classification (NCBI taxonomy): domain Bacteria; kingdom Pseudomonadati; phylum Pseudomonadota; class Gammaproteobacteria; order Alteromonadales; family Shewanellaceae; genus Shewanella; species Shewanella sp. W3-18-1. The sequence continues at coordinate 784,192 of NC_008750.1, forward strand.
TATAAGTCGTAGGAATGACATTACGATTAACGAGTCTATCTGCCCCAATTCTGATTGTCTGTCAGATAAATCTGATTGATTTTGTTCAAGCTTTGTCGGTTTGATTTCACCCAATGTTGATATCTGCTGTTACAATTGGCCTAACTCATTTAAGGTTAAGTCATATGCGTCCAACATCATATTTTGAAGGTCCAATAGATAAGCTAAACTGGCATGTCCTCAAGTTACTTTGGCCCTATTTGCTTGAATATAAAGGTCGTATTACCTTGGCAATGTCTTGTCTTGTCGTCGCAAAACTGGCCAGTGTCGCATTACCATTTATCCTTAAACAGTTAGTCGATACTTTAGATGACGATAAAACAATACAGGCATTAAGTGTTCCTGTTGGCCTAGTGCTTGCTTACGGTGCGGTGCGTTTATTGACTGTTATTACTGGGGAAATACGCGATACGCTATTTGGTCGAGTCACTGAACGAGCTATCCGACGTTTGGGGTTAGCGGTATTTGATCATTTGCATCGGCTAGATTTAGATTTTCACTTAGAGCGAAGAACGGGGGGCTTATCACGGGATATTGAGCGCGGCACGAGTGGTGTGAGTTTTTTAATGCGCTTTATGGTATTCAATATCGTGCCAACCTTACTCGAAATTGCCATGGTGATTGGTATTTTCTTCTTTAATTACGGTGTCGCCTTTGCATCAATTACTTTTTTCTCTGTACTGGCTTATATCCTTTTTTCCGTTATTGCGACTGAATGGCGCACCGAATATGTGCGTGATGCAGCGAAAGCTGATTCGCTATCCAACACAAGGGCTATAGACAGTTTACTGAACTACGAAACTGTAAAGTACTTCAATAATGAGAAATATGAGTCTGAGCGATATGATCAAGCTCTGGACCAATGGGAAGTGGCGAAGCGAAAAAACCGTTTATCGCTCTTTGCCCTAAATGGAGGGCAGGCTTTAATTATTGCATTAGCGATGACGGCCATGATGGCGCTAGCGGCTTATCGTGTCACCTATGGCGAAATGACATTGGGTGATTTTGTATTAATTAACGCGTTTATGATGCAACTCTTTATGCCATTAAATTTTCTCGGTTTTGTTTATCGTGAAATCCGGGGTGCCTTAGCTAATATTGAACGTATGTTTAGCCTGCTTGATAAATATCCTAAGATCATCGACTCACCAAATGCCCTCGATTTTCAGCCATCAAAAGGTGAGCTTTCTTTTGAGAACGTCAACTTTAGCTATGATGATAGACCTATTCTGCGGGATGTGAGTTTTAAGGTCGCTGCGGGTAAAAAAGTTGCGGTTGTTGGTGATAGTGGAGCAGGTAAATCGACACTGATTAAACTCCTTTTTCGTTTCTATGATGTTGATCAAGGCGCGATTAAGATCGATGGTCAAGATATTCGTCATTTGACTCAAGATGCACTACGGCGTGCGATCGCGATTGTACCGCAGGACACTGTACTTTTTAACGATTCCTTAGTTGAGAATATTCGTTATGGTCGCCCTGGCGCGAGTGATGATGAAGTCCGAAATGCCATTAAACTCGCACACTTAGAACAGTTTATCGCTTCACTTTCCCAAGGTTGGGATACTAAAGTGGGTGAGCGCGGCTTAAAGCTATCTGGCGGAGAAAAGCAACGAGTCGCTATCGCCAGAGCCATTCTTAAGGGATCGCCGGTGCTAGTGTTTGATGAGGCAACCTCATCACTGGACAGTCGTTCTGAGCAGGCTATTTTATCGGCGCTACGTGAGGTGGCTAAAGGGCATACTAGCTTAGTGGTTGCCCATAGACTTTCGACAATTGTGGATGCCGATCAAATTGTTGTATTGAACCAAGGTAAGATAGTTGAACAAGGTAATCATGCTTCTTTGCTGGATATGGGAGGGTTATACGCGAAATTGTGGCGAATACAAAATGAGCAATCACAAGCCCCAGTGGATGTTTAATTGCACAATACAGTTCAGTCTTTATTCAGCTTCAGATCTCTATACTCAAGAGCCATCAATCAATCGGTAGAGGTGTGGCATGGAGAATATTTCACTTAGAGTCAATATTGAAGGCAAAGAAGAGAAAGTCGCCACTGATTGGTTTGCAATTATGGCGACCTTAAAAAAACGTGGTGTGGATTATGATTCACTACAACGTATTCATGCAGAACTCAGTGCAGGGCTAAAAGTCACGACAAGACGTCTTACGCTGGCCAAAATGAATGAAGAAATACCTCTCGTCGGCGTGATCCGAGATATGAACATCTCTCATAGAGAATCAATAGGGATGCATTAGATATCGCTGTTGATACAACTGCAGGGGAAGATAGGGAAACGATTTACAACATTCCCTTCAGTTTTCCCCCTTTCCAGCCTTCGCATAACAAATTTAATTTAGTTGTCGATTCATCTATAAGGGTGAGTCTAATAATCTGCCCTTCACGAAAACACACAAGCTCGCCTTCGATTTCGGTCAAGCGATTACAGCTCTTACAGCTCGTGCTTACAGTTTTACTGGCGGGCAGTTGGCTTCCAAAGCTTGATTTCAAAGTGTTTCCTCAATTGTGTGATGCCGATTTAGCATTTTAATTATGCCATACCTCACGGATCTTACCCCTTTTGTGATACGCATTCAAATATACTCCACTTACCCAGTGTAGTCGAAAGTTGTATAAGCACGAAATTTTGGCGACTTCTCTTACTGATCCATGTGGGAATAGTATTTATCAAGGGAAACAGACAGACCACTGTCTAGCACTATCCTAACGTGGGAAGGTTTAAGCTGCCTTGGTTCTTTCACGCCGCAGGAGTGAGCAATCAAACCTAGGTCGTGATGTAGGTTGCGGTTATAGTTGGCGACACGCGTAGATTTATCCCTTGGGTTTAGGCCTTGTTGTAGCTTTTTATTGTGAGTCGTTATTCCTGTTGGACAGGTATCTTTGTTACATTGTAAAGCTTGAATGCATCCAAGGGCGAACATATTACCGCGAGCAGAGGCAATAAAATCGGCACCTAGTGCTAATGCCCAAGCGACTTTTGATGGCACGATCAATTTACCGGATGCGATAATTTTTACTCGTTTCCGCAAACCCCGTTGGATCAAAATATCAACTAATATCGGCAAACTTTCTTTAAGCGGTAAACCTACGTAGTCCATCAAAGACTGTGGTGCTGCACCAGTTCCCCCGTCAGCACTGTCTAAGGTAAAAAAGTCAGGGGCGGAATCTTCACCTCGGCGCTCAATTTCATTACAAAAGTCTTCCAGCCATTGAACATCACCGAGTACGGCTTTAATTCCTGTGGGTTTACCTGTTACCTCACGCACTCTGGCGATCATGTCCAAAATATCGCCCACGGATTTAAATTCGATATGACCATTGGGGCTAATGGAATCCAATCCTTGAGGAATACCGCGAATATGGGCAATTTCTTCGGTGACTTTTATGCCCGGCAGTATGCCGCCTTTACCAGGCTTTGCTCCTTGGCTCATTTTGATTTCAAACATTTTAACTTCTGGATGGGCGGCAATGGATTTGAGTTTTGCATCGTCTAAGTGACCATGTTCATTACGTACGCCATATTTTGCTGTACCGATTTGAAAAACAAGATCACAGCCACCCTTGAGGTGATAGGGACTTAGACCACCTTCACCGGTGTTTAACCAACAACCCGCGAGTGCAGCTCCGTGTGATAGTGCGGTAATTGCGGGTCGTGAGAGGGCACCATAACTCATCGCTGAAATATGGCAAATGGCTTGAGTGGTATATGGTTCTCTGCAGTGAGGGCCGATAGTGACAGGGTAAATTGGCGTGATATCTTCATCTTGGGTAGGGAAGGCTGTGTTCATAAACATAATTGTGCCAGCATTATCCAAAGGGCGAGTCGAACCAAAGGCAATTGTTCTGTCCACATTCTTCGCGGCGCGGTATACCCAGCTTCGTTCAGCACGGTTAAAAGGCAGTTCTTCTCTATCTTGGGCAAAGAAGTATTGTCTAAAAAATTCTCCTTGCTTTTCAAATAAGTATCTAAAACGGCCTATCACGGGATAGTTGTGTCTGATGGCTTGTTTTGTTTGCATCTTATCGACGATATACATGTAGAAAAGGGCAAGTACACCGAATCCTATTAGGATTAAAAATAATCCAGAAAACAGATCTAGCCCCCACATAAACCAATGTTGTTCACTCATTTTGTGATCCTTTATTCTTGTCCATAACGTGTAGCAATTAGACTTGCAGCTTGACTATCACCGATGGAAAGCAAAAAAAGTTGGCTGTAATCATCTTCATTGATGGCGCTGATCTCGGGTCCACCCAATGCCTTGATAATAAGCGGGATAGTATTGGAGTGCCCGACAATTAATGAATTTCCCTTTACCGCATAGACTTGTTCAACGATTTGTTGGATATGCTCTTCGATAGGTTTTTGAGCAGGCACTATAGTTACGGGTAAATGACGTACATTACTCATGGGAGACAGCGTTTGTTGCGTGCGTTGATACTGCGTGGCAATAAGTTGAGATAGTGGTGTACGATTTAAGGCAGTAATAAGGGCTACGGCTCGCATTTCTCCTTGAGGAGATAACTGGGGATCATCAATCTGCAGGTTAATCTTTTCAGCATGTCTTACTAGGACGATCAATCTTGTATCTGCTACGGCTTGATTTATGGAAGACGCAGCAAAGCAGAGCAATAACAAAAAACCAGTTAATAGCTTAATGGGTGACAGATAAGGGATGAAACGACGATTTGTCAAACTCACTACTACTTGAAAATTAAACTGATTGATGTCATGACATGCTGCCATTGCATTACATCCTTTTTATCGATTTAGATAAGCATTTTAGTGATTGGTGAATAGGTACTTTTAAAAATAACCACCAATTTATATTGGTTTTATCATAGCGTTACGGCTTGATAATAGTGTAATTTTAAAAATTACTAAAGTTGTTCAAATTTTGGTCGATAATTAGGTCGACCCGAATTGAATGGATAGCTACCATGGAAATCAATAAATCCGCTCCGACTCAGCAGAGCACATCTTTGCCCCATAAAAATGTCCCTAAAGATAACGAGGCGAGTGAATCTAAAGCGGCAGCAGCCCCCTCTAAGCTCACGGCACAACAGACAAGTAAGAATCTGATGAATCAGGCCATTTTATCCGCACAGCAGGATGTGAATATCAAGGCTGGTGATAAGTCTATGGTCTTACTCTATCGCGCAGCAATCGAGGCGATAAACAAAGAGTTAGCACCGAGCATGGGTGAGAATGCCATTCAAACGGCTTATGACAATGGCGTTGACACTTCGCCAGAGGCGACGGCCGATCGCATTGTTAGCTTTGCAACGCAGTTTTTTAGTATCCACCAGCAGCAGAACTCAAGAATGAGTTTCGATGAACAGCTCGATAGTTTTATGACCATTATTGGTGGCGCTATAGATAGTGGTTTTAAGGATGCAAGAGAGATTTTATCAGGTCTTAAAGTGCTGCAAGGCGATATTGCTGATGGCGTTGATAAAACTTATTCTCTGGTACAAGAGGGCTTACAAGCTTTTAGAGATAGCTTTAATAAGAAAAACGATAACAGTCAGACTGCTGCCACATAATGCCAATAGCTTTTGCATTTAACTTACCCTAAACCCCTTTATTAAAAGGGGTTTTTTATTAACAGCGAATCATAGTGTTGTTTAAATCTCCCTATTCCTGAAATTCGCATCTTGAGGTAACTTGGGTATATGCTAGAGATCTGTTCAAGATTTTACTTGAGGATGGCTTATGTGGATTAGAGGAAGAATTATTGAACGTATTGATTGGAATGATAAATTATTCTCACTGCGCATTGCTGCAGCACTGACACCATTTATTCCCGGTCAGTTTATTAAACTTAGCCAAGTACAAGACGAAAAACGTGTCGCTAGAGCATACTCGCTCGTAAACTCGCCCGATAAACCCTATGCAGAAGTACTTGCGGTCGCGGTAGAAGAAGGACAATTATCGCCTCAATTACAACACTTAACCATAGGCGATGAGATTGATATTAGCTCGACAGCAACGGGTTTTATGACCTTAGATGAAATTCCTAAGGGGGAGGGTCAAGGAAAGCATTTATGGTTTTTAGCGACAGGAACTGCGGTTGGCCCATTTCTTTCGATGTTGGATACCGCGGAACCTTGGCAGCGTTTTGAAAAGATTGTGCTTGTGTACGGGGTGAGAGAGGCAAAAGATTTAGCGTATCTCGACAAATTACGCAGCTATGAACAGCAGTATCCAAACCAATTTATTCTGTGCTTATGCGTGACTCGCGAAGCTGTGGATGGTGCATTGCAATGTCGCATTCCAGAAGGTTTAGCTTCAGGAGAAATAGAGCATCAAGTAGGGTTAACCTTGAGTATGAAGGATTCTCAGGTGATGATCTGTGGTAATCCTGGCATGATTAGCGGTGCTCAGTCTGTTCTACTTGATAAAGGTCTTACTAAGAATTTACGCCGTGCGCCTGGACAAATTACCGTTGAAAAATACTGGTAATGTCGCTATTTACAAGTGGCCTCAACATACTGATTTAACTAGTATTAAAAGTGTTTTTTTAAGGTAAATGATGATTCCAACAAGAGAAGGATATTTTTGATGAAGTTGCTGTGCTCTCAGGCATCCCCCTATGCCCGCTGCGTTAGAACGCTAATTCGTTATTTAAATATTAAGGATATTGAAGAAGTTACTGTAAACCCCTTTGAGAATACCGCTGAGTTGCTTGATGCCAATCCACTAGGCCAAATCCCGTGTCTTATCACGAATGATGGTATACCTCTGTATGATAGCGAAGTGATTATGCGTTATTTGGATGCTGAACTTGGCGAACAACATATGTTTGGTGTGCCCAATAGTCATTGGGTATTGCAGTGCCAGTTCTCTATGATAAAAGGATTGATCGATAGCGCGGTAAAATTACGTCAAGAGCAAATGCGTGAAGATGAAGGTTTGAGATCAGTCTTTTGGACATCGCGATTTGAACAGGCGTTGCTCCGCGGTTTAATGCAGATGGAGCATCAAAGTGTAATCACCCAAGCTACAGTGCAAGCGCCACAGTTAGCCTTAATTTGCCTACTTGATTATATGGACTTTAGACATCCAGAGCTTGATTGGCGAAAAGTTGCACCCGCTACGGCACTTTGGTTTAGTGACATGCGAGATTTACCTGCATTCGTTGAAACTCGTCCTCACTAGTTTGAAAAGGCTTAGCAATCAGTTACGCGCCTTCCCCTTGGATTGTCACGGCGATTTTGCTCACCAAAAGCGCCGTATAACTCCCGAGTGACACCGTAATCCACTCGACGATCATGGCCAACTTGACGCCTATCTTGATGGTGTTGATAACGACACTGACAACTTGCTTGGGTGCATTCTTCCATCGGCAGTTCAGGGGCTTCTTTGGATAAAAAACGTTTTCCTGATAGCGCATTCACTTTTTCACAACCACTACCATTGCTTACTATGCTAACACTATGAAAACGGTGCTCTTGGATTATAGGTACTTTTTCTGCCGTATAAGATGTCGTTTTACTGCGGTATTTTCGCTGTTTTTTACGGCTCTTGAGTGTGCTTAATCCAAATAACATCAGTGTTGCTACGACTAGCAGGAGTATGGTCAACATATTTGTTCCCCATGGATTTTGACAAATTAAGGTTCAGTTTAGTTTGATTTGAGATAATCGCCAGTTTTAAGGTTAAATCTATTAAAAACAAAAAGTTAAACTTGCTATTGCTCTGTGGTTGACTATCTATTACTCTGAAATAAGTGATAACTATTATCATTAAAATGCATAAAAATACTGGCGAGTGATATCACAATATTGGGGAGAAATAGATAATGAAATTGGTAACTTATGCTGCGTTAGTTGGGTTAATTTCCGTTGGGCAATCAGCGTTTGCGGATGAAAAACTAACGGTTTACTCTTATCGCCAAGCATTTTTAGTGGAGCCAATCCTTGCGCGTTTTACTGAGGAAACTGGCATTGGCGTGAATGTCGTATTTGCGAAAGATGGTATTGCAGAGCGCATTGCCCGTGAAGGCCGCTTATCTCCTGCTGATTTAGTATTGACCTCTGATTTTTCTCGCCTAGTTGAATTAGTCGAAAAAGATCTCACTTCTCCCGTTAAAACGCCCACACTCGAAAGCAATATCCCCGCACAATATCGTGATCCTGATGGTCAATGGTATGCTTTGACTATGCGAGTCAGAAACCTATACACAGCAAAGGATCGTGCTGGTTCGCAGCAATTAACCTATGAGGATCTTGCCGACCCCAAGTACAAAGGAAAAATTTGTACTCGAAGCGGTAAACATCCATATAACATTGCGTTAGTGGCATCAATGATTGCGCATCATGGTGAGGCTGAAGCAAAAACTTGGCTGCAAGGTGTGAAAACTAATTTAGCACGTAAGCCACAGGGTAACGATAGAGGCCAAATTGCCGCTGTTAAAGAGGGATTGTGTGATGTTGCGATAGGCAATAGCTATTACTATGGCAATATGTTGCAGGATCCTGAGCAAAAAACTGTAGCGGAAGCTGTCGTGATTAATTTTCCAAACCAAGCCAATCGCGGCGCCCATGTGAATGTTTCAGGTATGGTATTAACACGCCATGCGCCTAATAAAGAAAACGCGATTAAATTAATGGAGTTTTTATCGGCCGATATCGCGCAAAAAGCCTATGCTGATGTAAACATGGAGTATCCAGTCAAAGCCAATGTAGCACCATCGCCGCTTGTGGCTTCTTGGGGAGAGTTTAAGGTTGATCAACTGCCTATTTTCAAACTTGCTGAATATCATCAAGCCGCGGTGAAGTTGTTAGATGAAGTACAGTTTGATTTGTAGTTGCTTGTTATTAAAAGCATTGCATTAATATTAAAGCCAGCGCCATTTATTGGCGCTGTGACTTTTTAAGGATTGACATGATTTTAGGATTAGCCAGAAGCTGGTCGCTTGCTGGTTATGCCGTGGCAGCATTACTCGTATTGCCTCTTTTTGCCTTAATATTTCAAGCATTTCAGCCCGATGAGGCAGTGTTTGACCACTTAATGGCAACTGTGTTACCCACTTATATCATCAACAGCTTATTACTGATTTTTTGGGTGAGTGTGGGTGCGCTTTTACTCGCTTTACCCTGCGCTTGGTTGGTGGCTCGCTGCGAATTTATTGGAAGGCGTTATTTGCAGTGGGCGCTGTTACTGCCTTTGGCTATGCCTGCCTATATTGTTGCTTATGTATATACCGATTTACTCGATTATGCAGGGCCTGTTCAGCGAGGGCTGCGCTTACTCTTTGATTGGCGTTCATCTCAAGAATACTTTTTTCCTGATATTCGTTCCTTAGGCGGTGCAGCTTGTATGCTGTCGCTCGTACTTTTTCCTTATATTTATCTTTTAGCGCGCACCGCTTTTATGGAGCAGTCCCTAAGCTTAGCCCATGCCTCTCGTATTATGGGCTGTTCTTCATGGCAGAGCTTTTGGCGTCTCTCTTTGCCAATGGCAAGACCCGCAATCGCCGTGGGAGTTGCTTTGGTCGCGATGGAAACCGCGGCAGATTTTGCGACTGTAAGCTATTTTGCTGTGCCCACTTTAACTACTGCGGTATACGATACATGGCTCGGCTACGGTAATCTGACTGCTGCGGCGAAATTGTCAGCCATTATTTTACTGGTGATCTTTATGCTCATTGGAGTCGAGCGATTTGCGCGCCGTAAACAGCAGCTATTTCAAAAACAGTCACGTATTCAGACTACTGATTTATATCGACTTACCACTAAACAAACTGTGTATGCACTCATTTTTTGTGGAACAGTACTCTTACTATCGTTCTTATTACCTTTTGGGATTTTAGTAACCTATGCTATTGGTTATTTTGAAAAAAGTTGGGATTCAAGTTTTTGGCAATTGAGTCTTAATAGCCTTAGTCTTGCGTTAGTCACCAGCATACTCTGTTGTTTGATAGCTTTGTTCTTGATGTTTGTGCGTCGTATCAGCCCAAGGCGCAGTGATACATTACCTTCACGTTTAGCATCAACAGGCTATGCCTTGCCCGGTACTGTGTTAGCTATCGGAGTATTAGTGCCGTTAACTTTGCTCGATTTTGGAATTAACGATCTGGCTGAGTATATCGGTGTCAAAGGTCCTGGACTCCTACTCACGGGCAGTGTAGTGGCTTTGGTTTTTGCTTTTTGCGTGCGCTTTATTGCCATCGCAATCGGGAGCATTGAAAGTAGCTACAAGCGCATCTCACCATCATTAGATATGGTGAGTTTAACAATGGGACAGAGTCCAATAAGACTACTCAGTCGAGTACATTTACCCTTGCTCTCAAAGGGGATTTTTGCCGCTGCGTTGTTGGTTTTTATCGAAAGCATGAAGGAACTGCCAGCCGCTTTGCTGCTAAGGCCGATTGGGTTTGAAAATCTTGCAACTCATGTCTTTCAGTTTGTGTCCGATGAAAAACTGGAACATGGCGCTCTAGCTGCTATTGTGATTGTCATCGTGGGCTTAGTGCCTCTCATTTATTTAAATCGTTCTTTGGAGCAACACAGCGGATGACTCGTACGCTCACCCTTCACCAAGTTCATAGTGATTATCAGGGCCAGAAAGTGCTCAAAGGCTTAAGTTTAGATCTTGCTCAAGGAGAAATTCTTGCACTGTTAGGGCCTAGTGGCTGTGGAAAAACGACTTTGTTAAGGGCTGTCGCTGGATTGCAGGCGATCAGTCAAGGCGAGATTTTGATTAATGGCAAGCTCGTGAGTGGTCAAAAGACATTTGTGCCTAGTGAGCAACGTGGCATTGGTATGATTTTCCAAGACTATGCACTTTTTCCGCATTTGACCGTAGCAGAAAATATCTTATTCGGTGTACCTAAGTTATCAGGGGCTCAGCGTCAATCACGTTTAGATGATATGTTAAGCCTTGTTAAACTTGATGGTTTAGCAAAACGCTATCCACATGAATTATCGGGTGGTCAGCAGCAGCGAGTTTCGATTGCTCGTGCGCTGGCCTATGAGCCGCAGTTATTGCTGCTTGATGAACCCTTTTCCAATATCGACGCTCAAGTGCGCTACGAGATGATGGCTGAAATTCGCAGCATCTTAAAACAACGTAATGTCAGTGCGGTATTTGTTACTCACAGTAAGGATGAGGCGTTTGTGTTTGCTGATACTTTAGCCATATTTAATCAAGGGGTTATAGTGCAATATGGCAGTGCTGAGGCTGTGTATGCCACGCCAAATAGCCGTTATGTGGCTGACTTTTTGGGGAGTGGCAATTATTTACCTGCTTCAGTAGTCGATGGGCACAGAGTTACAACACCAATAGGGCATTTAACCAGTCTTACACCTTTACCATTTCCGAATGAGTATCGTGGACAGATCTTCTTGAGACCGCAGCAATTGACATTATCAGCAGATGAGCAGGGTGTTGGCACTATTACGGAGCGACGTTTCTTAGGCACTTTTTGCCATTATTGGGTGAAGGTTGAAGAAGCCTCCCATGCCTATTATGTGGAGGTTCGTAGCCAAATGATGCAACTTACCATTGGCCAAAAAGTAGGATTGACGACAGAACCGCATTCATTAGTGCTATTTGAATCTTAAGCATATTTAAAATGTGGGTACCCAATTTAAGCAATGAGTATTTATTGGATGCTGATACCACATAGCCAATGAAAGTAAGACATTTTTGCTTACGTTTAACTTGGGTCTACGCAGTATTGGATGATGATATTTTCAACCATCCTTGTTACTTTAAACCTCCGGTTTCGGAGGATTTATGCTAAAAAAAATAAATTTAATTTGTACCCTCGTTATTGTAACAACTGCGATATTGTCTTCAGGAGTGATGGCCATGGATAGGATCACAGGTAAAGCTTTTGCAACTCGTTCTGAAGTGTATGCAACCCAAGGGATGGCGGCGACAAGCCAACCCTTAGCGACACAGGTTGCGATCGATATTCTTAAACAAGGCGGTAGTGCTGTTGATGCGGCTATTGCCGCCAATGCGATGCTAGGGTTAGTTGAACCGACAGGTTCCGGTGTAGGTGGTGATTTATTTGCAATTGTGTGGAGTGCGAAAGATAAACGTCTCTATGGTCTTAATGCCTCTGGTCGCAGCCCCAAATCCTTAACGCTAGAGAAGCTAAAATCCCTCGGATTAGATTACTTGCCTCCTTTGGGGCCGCTACCCGTATCCGTTCCCGGCGCGGTGGATGGATGGTTCGAACTGCACGATAAGTTCGGCAAGTTACCAATGGCCGATAACTTAGCGCCAGCGATTCGTTATGCCCGCGAAGGTTTCCCTGTCTCCGAGTTGATTGCCTATTACCTTGAGGGCAGCGGTAAAAAGCTTGCTCAATTCCCCGGTTTTAAAGAAACCTATATGCCAAATGGCAAAATGCCAGCCGTAGGGGAAATCTTTAAAAATCCTGCGCTTGCTAATACTTATGAAAAAATTGCCAAGGATGGGCGCGATGCTTTTTATAAAGGGGATATCGCCAAAAGTATAGATAAGTATATGAAATCTCAAGGTGGCTATTTAAGTTATGATGATTTAGCGAGTCATACGAGTGAATGGGTTGATCCAGTTTCGGTCAATTACCGAGGTTACGATGTGTGGGAATTGCCGCCCAATGGACAGGGTATTGCTGCGCTGCAAATCCTTAAAACGATGGAGCCCTTTAATGTTGCTGCTATGGGCTTTAATAGTCCTGAATACGTACATTTATTTGTTGAGGCTAAAAAACTCGCCTTTGCCGACAGGGCGAAGTTTTATGCAGATATGGCTTTTAACAAAGTCCCCGTTACAGAGCTTATCTCACAGAAATATAACTATGATCGCGCTAAGTTAATCAATCCTAATAAAGCCGCTAAAAGCGTTGATGCTGGAAATCCAGCATTACAACATGGTGATACGGTTTATCTAACTACCGCCGACAAAGATGGCAATATGGTGTCACTCATTCAGAGTAATTACCGTGGTATGGGCTCTGGGATGACACCACCAGATCTTGGTTTTGTATTGCAGGATCGTGGGCAAATGTTTGATTTAACAGAGGGGCGTTTTAATTCATACGCCCCTGGTAAGAGGCCATTCCAAACCATTATTCCCGCTTTTGTGACTAAAGATGGGAAGCCTTGGCTGAGTTTTGGTGTGATGGGCGGCGCAACCCAGCCACAAATGCATGCTCAAATATTAGTCAATCTCATTGATTTTAAAATGAACTTGCAAGAAGCGGGCGATGCTCCCAGAATTTTACATTCTGGCTCCACTGAGCCAACGGGTGAAGTCATGCATGATGGTGGTTATGTCAGTCTGGAATCAGGTTTCCCGGTAGAAACCCGCCGTGAGTTAATTAAGAAAGGCCATGTGTTGCGTGATAGTCTTGGTGATTTTGGCGGCTATCAAGCCATTGGATTTAATGCCGAAACGGGTGTATATCGTGCGGCATCTGAGAGTCGCAAGGATGGTCACGCCGCAGGCTATTAACACTAATATAAATGCTAAGGTAAACTCAACACTGAGTGAACCTGACTTCATTGATTCGATTAAACTGATTGGCGAGACTTTAATGGTCTCGTCAATTTTTATGTTTAAGGGTCTTGGGGGATAATGCTCCGCTATTGGCATTATCATAAACAGATCAGAGCAAACTGTGCGTTACTTAATGTCATTTTTGGGTAAAGTTGCGGATAATATTGCCGAAAATGAATTTATAAAAAGGGTCATAACCAGATGGATATCCAAAATATGCCACGTGAACAGTTGGGTGTGTGTGCAGAGGGGAACTTACATAGTATTTATTTGATGTTTACTGCGAATGATAATGTTGAGTCTCAATTACGTCCCTGTATTGCCAACGTCGCGCAGTATATTTATGAGCTGACAGATCAGTATTCCGATAGTGCATTCAATGGCTTTGTGGCTATTGGCGCTAACTATTGGGATAGCCTATATCCAGATTCGCGTCCAGCAATGCTCAAACCTTTTCCTGCGATGCAAGTTGGAAGCCGTGAAGCGCCTGCAATCGAATACGATTTATTCGTGCATATTCGCTGTGACCGTTACGATATTTTGCATTTGGTTGCCAACGAAATTAGTCAAATGTTTGAAGATTTAGTGGAATTAGTCGAAGAAGAACGCGGTTTTAGATTTATGGATAGCCGCGATTTGACAGGGTTTGTTGACGGTACTGAAAATCCCAAAGGTCGTCACCGTCAGGAAGTGGCACTTGTAGGAGATGAAGATCTTGAGTTTAAGGGCGGCAGCTATATTCATGTGCAAAAATATGCCCATAATCTGAGTAAATGGAATCGATTACCGGTTAAAAAACAAGAAGATATTATCGGGCGTACTAAGCAAGATAATATTGAATATGAATCGGAAGACAAGCCGCTAACGAGTCATATCAAACGTGTGAATCTTAAATATAACGATGGTCAGTCCATGGAAATTCTGCGTCAAAGCATGCCCTATGGCTCGCTCAAGCAGCAAGGTTTAATGTTTATTTCTAACTGTCGTACACCGAATCATTTTGAACAAATGCTGCATAGCATGATGTTTGGTGATGGTGAGGGAAACCACGATCACTTAATGCACTTTACTAAGGCGATGACAGGCTCGTCTTTCTTCGCGCCCGCATTAGACTTTATGCTGCAGTTTGACGAATAAGCCTTCTCACGCGATTTAAGCAAATACGAATAAAACGCACTGATGCTCAAGCATTAAGTGCGTTTTTTGTGTTTAAATCAGATGGGCGGGTGTCCATTTCTTGATATCGAGTTGCCACTGCTGAGCGGTGAAATCGATAAACGCTCTGACTAACATCTGCTGATAACTTCGGGATAAATAGACGGCCCATAGAGTTTGGCCTGGAGTCGTAAAGTCGGGTAAAACTTCCTGAAGTTGGCCACTGGCAAGGTACTGATTGGCCAAGTCACAGGGGAGACGTACAATGCCGTGCCCCCTCAGTGCTGCGCTAACCAATACCCCCATATCGTTGGCTTTGAGGTTACCAGTGACTTTGATGACTTCACTTTGTTTTTCTTTTAGAAAATGCCAACTGTGCTGCGCCGTGTGGACAAGGCAATTATGTGCTAGTAAATCAATTGGTTCGTTTAAGGGGCTTGTATTAGCAAGATAAGTTGGTGCAGCGCAAACCACTGCATCTATCATCATTAAACGCCGCGCAATCAAATTCTCATCGGGCTGTTCGGTGTATCGCAGTGCCACATCAACCCGTTCATCGACCAATTGGGCAAAACTGTCTGACATGGCCAGTTGGATATTGACCTTAGGGTGTAGTTTGATAAAGCGATCGACAACATCAAACAGACTGTGCTGCCCCAGCCCTATGGGGGTTGCGATTCTGATGCTTCCAACAAGTTCAGTATTATGACTATGTGCACGGCTCTCCATTGCGGCAACTTCACTGAGCAAGCGCTGGCAATACTGCAAGGTCTCTTCCCCCTGTAGCGTTAGGCTTACGCTACGGGTCGTTCGGTGTAATAAGCGTAAATTGAGCCATTGCTCAATTTCTTGAATATGACGCGAAACCTGTAGTCGACTTAGGTCGAGGTGTTGGGCGGCCTTAGTAAAGCTTCCACAGTTTGCCACCTCGACAAAACTGCGTATTGCGGCAATCTTATCCATATTAGTATCCCAATCTGAAACAATCTTGCTCATTTATCGATATTTATCACGTGAAATATCCCAAGTAAACTGAATCCAATGTAAACCATCTGAATAAGGTAACAAAATGAAAATCGCAATTTTAGGTGCAACAGGTTGGATTGGTGGTGCAATTTTAAAAGAAGCACTAAGCCGAGGGCATGAAGTCACCGCACTGGTTCGTGATCCAAGTAAATTACCAACAACGAATGCGGCAGTGCGTACCGTGGATTTAAATCAGCCACTTGTTGCTGATAGCTTTACCAATCAGGATGTCGTGATCGCCGCGATCGGTGGCCGTGCCGCACAAAACCACGAAATAGTGGCGGGAACAGCCACTCATTTATTAGCAATATTGCCTAAGGCCAAAGTGCCGCGTTTATTATGGGTGGGTGGTGCAGGGAGTTTAGAAGTCGCACCGGGTGTAACTTTAGTATCAACCCCTGATTTTCCCGAAGCTTACAAGAGCGAAGCATTAGCGGCGGTTGAAGCATTAAAGGTGTTTAGAGAAGCCAATACAACGGTCAATTGGACATTTGTTAGCCCTGCCGCTGAGATTTACCCAGGAGAGAGTGAGGGCCCCTATCGTGTTGGTGGCGACAGTTTTTTTACCGATGCCAATGGTCAAAGCCGTATTTCGGTCACTGATTACGCCAAAGCCATGCTAGATGAGGCTGAAAAGGGCACTCACCCAAACCAACGCATCAGTGTGGCTTATTGATATGACGATGGTGAGTTAGATACTGTGCTGGAATGTGTAACGTAATAGGGACAGTAGACATATAACTGCACCGTTATGTACTTAAAAATGCACAGGTAAAATAAAACAGGTCAGCGAACTGACCTGTTTTTTTATTCTGCATAATTGAATAAAGATTTGATCGTTTCTAAGGTATCGGCGATATCTTGGATACTCGATGGACAAATAAAGATAGTGTCATCACCAGCAATCGTCCCCAAAATCCCTTCAGGTTTACCGATTGAGTCCAATAAACGAGCAATTAACTGTGCAGCACCCGGACTGGTACGTACAACTATCATAGCTTGGTTGTGGTCAACATCGAGTACCAAATTCTTTAAGGGGCTTCCCGCAGTGGGGACACCTAACTCGGCTGGTAAGCAATACACCATTTCTTGCTTAGCGTTACGAGTCCGCACAGCACCGAACTTGCTGAGCATCCGCGATACTTTTGATTGGTTGATGTTGCCAAAGCCTTCTGCTTGCAAGGCGGCGACGATTTCACTTTGAGAGCCAAAGCGCTCTTCTTTTAAAATCGACTTAAAAATTCTAACAAGGTCATCCTGATTCTTGGTCGTTTGCATAATGTTATTATTCGTTATTCAAAAAAACAGGCCCATTTTGAATATTTTTAGAAAAATTGTCAACAAATAACCAGATTGGTTGAATAAAAATTCACTTGTTAAGTGGGGTTATGCTTATGTTTCGCACTTTAATGCATAGAATAGAGTGATTGTTCTACTTTATTCCGTAATTCTTTTCTCCCACGACTAAGGGATAATTGAAATTGTTGTGACATTCCAGTAATGTGACGCCAACGGAAACTAGATCCATGTCACACATATCCGAGAAATAACGGAGATAACTATGAAAGTTGCTGTACTTGGTGCTGCTGGTGGTATCGGCCAGGCTCTTGCCCTACTGTTAAAAACTCAATTGCCTGCGGGTTCTAAACTGTCTCTATACGATATCGCACCGGTGACTCCGGGTGTTGCGGTTGACTTGAGCCATATTCCAACTGCGGTTGAGATCAAAGGTTTTGCTGGTGAAGATCCAACGCCTGCCCTCGTGGGCGCTGACGTTGTACTCATTTCTGCAGGTGTTGCACGTAAGCCTGGTATGGATCGTTCAGATCTGTTCAATATCAACGCGGGCATTGTTCGCAATCTGATTGAAAAAGTGGCTGCGACTTGTCCAAAAGCACTTGTTGGTATCATTACTAACCCTGTGAATACGACAGTTGCTATCGCTGCTGAAGTGATGAAAAAAGCAGGTGTTTACGATAAGAACCGTCTATTCGGTGTGACCACTCTGGACGTTATCCGTTCTGAAACTTTCATCGCTGAATTAAAAGGCTTAAACGTTGCTGACGTTAAAATCAACGTGATCGGCGGCCACAGCGGTGTGACCATTCTGCCATTACTGTCTCAAGTTGAAGGCGTGACTTTCTCCGATGAAGAAGTCGCTTCTTTAACTAAACGCATTCAAAACGCGGGTACTGAAGTGGTTGAAGCTAAAGCAGGTGGCGGAAGCGCGACTCTGTCTATGGGCCAAGCGGCTTGCCGTTTCGGTATGTCTCTGGTTCGTGGTCTGCAAGGCGAAGCGAATGTCGTTGAATGTGCCTACGTTGATGGCGGCAGCGAACACGCTGAATTCTTCGCACAACCTGTGCTATTAGGCAAAAACGGTATCGAAAAAGTACTGCCTTACGGTGAAGTGAGTGCATTTGAAGCTAACGCCCGTGATTCTATGTTAGATACGCTGAAAGGCGATATCAAACTAGGCGTTGATTTCGTTAAATAATCTTTTTAGATTGTGACGAATGAATAACGGAGCCATTGCGCTCCGTTTTTTTATGCCTACATTTTACACTTTCTCAAGCTAATTCAGTCGATCAGCGGCGCTTAGTGGGAATTTGGCAGTTATCATCGCAGCGGGCTTTGCCCGTCAGTAAATAGGAGATGCGGTATCTGTGCTTTGCGAATCTGAGGTAGCACCAATCAGCAATGGGTTTGATCACAGGCAAACGTAATAGCTGGATCCAAGCGCGCGTGCCTGTGAGCGCCCACGCTTTACAAGTGACATCTAACCCGAGTAACACTTCGCCCGTTGCGGTTTCGCCATGGAGTATGGTATTAGCAAAGTCTTTATCGATATGGCTGAAACGCTCGCTAAAGTCGGGTGCATTTAAATCCTCTAGCGTAATTAAGTTCTTGGGATCGCGTGCTTTCAGTTGACGCATTTCGGCGCTACATAATGGACAATTACCATCGTAAAAAATCCGCAGTTCCATTGGGTTTACCTCTGATGACGTGATCACAATACTTGGTCTAAGTTCTCGGCTTGAGAACTTAAGGCTCAGTTTTCTTTTACCCTATACGCAGCATAAAGGGTTTTAGATCGAAGCGATTGTAGAACAGATCAGCATCTCATTTGGCTTTTTGTTAGGTTAAATTCAAATGAGTGCAGTAACATCTTGGTTATTCATCAGTTTAACTTGATTGCTGATTTTTAAGTGAACAAGGTAAAGCCTGACAAATAACGACTCAAAAGGATAGGTATGACATCTCCCATCATCATCACAGGCGTGGGTAAACGCATAGGTTACGCCTTAGCCAAACATCTTCTTGCCCAAGGTCATAGTGTGATTGGCACCTATCGTAGCCATTATCCGAGTATTGATAAGCTGCGGGTTTTGGGCGCGACTATAATCCAATGTGACTTTTACGACAATGTTCAGGTACAAGGCTTAATTGATCAATTGAGCCAGTATCCAAAGATCCGCGCCATTATCCATAACGCCTCGGATTGGTTGGCGGATAGCAGTCAAACCTATACTGCCAGCGAAGTGATACAGCGGATGATGCAGGTGCACGTAAGCGTACCTTATCAATTGAATTTGGCGTTAGCATCGCAGTTGCAAGCAGGTGCAGAAGAGGAGATTGGTGCCAGCGATATCATCCATATCACCGACTATGTGGCCGAAAAGGGCAGTGCTAAACATATCGCTTATGCCGGCAGTAAAGCGGCGCTACATAATTTAACTTTGTCCTTTGCGGCTAAATTCGCCCCCGAAGTGAAAGTCAATTCGATTGCGCCAGCGATGATCCTATTTAATCAAGGCGATGATGAAGCCTATCAGCAAAAAACCTTAGCTAAAGCACTACTGCCAAAAGAGGCGGGGAATGAAGAGATTATCGATTTAGTGGAATATCTGCTAAATAGCCGCTATGTCACGGGGCGCAGCCATCATGTCGATGGTGGTCGGCATTTAAGGTAAAAAAGAATCTAGATTTTAGGTCCTAGGCCCTAGAATCTAATTACCTAGCACTTTCTTTTTTAAAACGTCAGCACACGACTTGGGGTGATGATAATAGGTAAAGGTACATCCCAATGCTCGCAGGGCAAACTCGCAACTTGCTGACAATCATGGGCGTAACCCATAGGCAAAGGTTTACCTTTAAGCTGCCAGTTTGCCAGCGTCCTATCGTAATAGCCGCCGCCCATGCCCATACGATTTCCCATTAAATCAAAAGCCACTAAGGGCGTGATAACCACATCTAGCGCTGTCACGGGGATAATGGCGCGCACATCTAACTTAGGTTCTAAGATGCCGAATTGATTGGGTTGCATCAGGGTATCTGCGGTGTAATGCAAGAATAACAATTGTCCGGCATTAAAGGGATGCAGCCTTGGGAGATAGGTGTTTATGCCCAATTGCCATAGTGCATGGATCAACGGTGGTGTAGCAAGTTCGCCATCGTGAGTTAAATACAAGGCCACATGCTGTGCTTTTTTAGCCTGCAATTCATTGAGCATTTTCTGGCTGGCACAGAGACTTGCTTTGTTTTGCTCTGTTGCGGACAGGGCATTACGGGCTGCTCGGATAGTTTTGCGTAACTGATTGCGGCTTGCTTTTAAATGGATTGCAGCATCATCGGCAAGGTGTGCCGTTTTGTTTTGGACGCTGAAATAAGAAAGTTTGGCTGATGTAGACATAGAATTAAGATGCTCCCCAGAATGCCGCTACCGGTGTAGCCCTTGAACCGTAGGTTCAAGGCGGGTAAATGATTACTTCCTAAGGCTTCTCGGTACGAGCCGAGCATGCTCAATGTCAGTAAAGCATTCACCCTGAGATCAAAATTATCGGCACAGGGACATTACCAGTTGGCCTGCACCCCAGGGAGCAAAAACGGTATCGAATCGTTAAACATTGCCCTAAGAGTATAGGTCAGTTTAACTATTCACTGTACAACTCTTGTCTGAAATTGAGTGGCTAAATAACCAAGTTGCACAGTTTAAATCTATTTAGTTGAACGCTCAACTAAGGCATTCTCGAGGGTTGACTGCAACAGACTAATGCGGTCATCCATTTGTTTCATATAATCTTTATTTTTTTGCTTTTCTTGGAACAACTCGTGTCCAATATTCAGCGCCGCCATAATAGCAATTTCTTCACGGCTTAAACTATTAGTGCGATTTTTCAGAGAGGTAAGCTGTTGCTCAACCCCAGTTGCCACTATACGCAAGGCATCCTCTTGCCCTTTAGGACAAGCGATAGAGTAGGTGCGCCCAAGCAGGGTGATTTCAACTGCACTATTACTCATGTTGCGGATGATCCTTTTATTGGCATCGATAGGCCGGACTATATAGGGCTGATCTTAAAAGTGCAAGGTAAGCTGCAAATGGATTGTGTATTCACCGTTGTGTTTGCTGCTTGTGTGAGCAGTTGCCAAAAATCTACTGGTGATTTTGGCATAAACAGGATTCAGTATTGGTTCAAGTCTTTATCTCTGCTAGCATTGCTGCTGGAAAATTCTTATTGGAATCTGATATGGCTACCCCTCCTTCGTTACGCATCGAGAGCTTAAAAATAGCCTTAGATGCGGCTGAAATTGGTCAGCATCCCGTGGAAGTTCACGGTGCCCTCGTGGGTTTAATCTGCGGTGGCGTAGAGCAAACCGGCGATATGTGGATTAAGCCCTTATTCGACTTGATGAACGATGGTCAACCACTGCCTGCGCAGTTACATCAATTAGTGTGTGAGTTATTCCAAGATTCGGTTGCGCGTTTAGTGGACTTTGAATTTGGTTTTACTCCTTTACTACCCGAAGAGGAAGAACCGCTCAGTAAACGTGTAGAGGCGCTATCCCTTTGGGCACAAAGTTTCTTAACGGGTATTGCTATTATTCAGCCAAAACTTAATCAGGCCTCAGTTGAAGTGCGTGAAGTGATTAAGGATTTAGCCGAAATAGCCCAAGTAGAATTTGATGTCGTTGATGATGAAGAGTCTGAAACTGCCTATATCGAGTTGCTGGAGTTTGTGCGAATCGCCGCCATTATGTGTTATTCGGAATTCGGCCCAGAGATCCCGCACGGTGAGGATGACGACACCGCTGTTGTTCACTAATGCCTGACGAGTGAACTAATTTGATGTAAAAAGGTTGATACGCTTCCCCAACATTTGCAGATTCAGCCTTTTAGTACATGGTTCTACTTTTTAGGATCATGCCATAGCTTGAATGAGATCCCCATGACGGTAACGAATCACATGGATACTTCAGTTCAAAACGTCGACATCGCGATTGTAGGCGGTGCCATGGCGGGGGCAATCTTGGCGTTGGCACTCGCGCGCCTTTCCCACACAACAGCCCCACTTTCTGTTGCCTTAGTTGAGGCACACCTTCCCGATAAGCAACACCCCGGATTCGATGCCCGCTCTATTGCCATTGCCCATGGTTCTGTCTTTGAATTATCCCGCTTAGGTTTATGGCAAAAGCTCGCCCATTTGGGCACGGCGATTGAAAATATCCATGTGTCGGATCGCGGCCATTTTGGTATGACAGAGTTAAATGCGGCACAGTTTCATTTAGATGCCCTAGGCCAAGTAGTCGAGCTTGAACGTGTCGGCCAAGTGCTGTTTAACGAGTTACATAAGAGCGAGGTTAAACTTTACTGCCCCGCTAAGCTTGACCAAGTAGAAGCCGCAGTCGAAGGCCACACCTTAGTGCTTGATACGGGCGAGCGCATTCACGCCAAACTTGTGGTCGCCGCCGATGGTTTACAATCTAAAGTGCGCAGCAGTTTTAATCTGCCCATTACCCAAGTGGCGTTCGAGCAAACTGCGATTATTGCCAATATTCAAACCGCTGATTTGCCAACCAATAGGCCTCAAAAACATTGGGCCTACGAGCGTTTTACCGAGACAGGTCCCTTAGCACTGCTACCTATGGGCGATAGCCAAGGCCAACCGCGTTTATCCCTCGTATGGGCCCTCGATAATGCGCGGGCTAAGCAGATGCAAACCGTGCCTAAGGCCGAATTTTTAGCGGCGCTGCAACAGGCCTTTGGTTATCGTGCGGGCACGTTTATCGATGTTAGCGCGCGCCATGCGTATCCGCTTAATTTGTCTTATATGCCAAGGCCAATCCACCATAGATGTGTGTTTATCGGCAATGCGGCGCAGACGCTGCATCCGATTGCAGGGCAAGGCTTTAACTTAGGGCTAAGGGATGTAGTCAGCTTGCTTGAGGTGGTCAAATCGGCGCTAGTACAGGGGGAGGATATCGGCTCTGCCGCTGTGACCCATGCGTACCTTCATGCCCGCGAGGACGACAGAAACACCACTATCCGTAATATCGAATTTTTAGTTCGTGGCTTCTCCAACCAATACTGGCCCTTGGCCCTTGGGCGTAATTTAGGATTACGGCTCTTGTCTTGGTTTCCGCCACTCAAAACCCCCGTCGCTCAAAAAGCGATGGGTTGGAAATAACACAGCAATTTACTGGTATCGCAACGCGAAAAGGATGTACCCATGTTAAGTTCACAAGCCTATGACATTGCCATTGTGGGTGGCGGCATGGTGGGACTCGCCACCGCGATTGGATTGGCGCAGGCCGATTTAAATGTCGTCGTTATCGATGCGGGCCATACGCAGGCCGTTGTCGGCGAACCGCGTTTGCGGGTGAGTGCCATCAATAAGGTGAGTCAACGCTTATTGGAACACTTAGGTGCGTGGACATACTTAGATACAAACCGTGCCACGCCTTATCAAAAAATGGCGGTGTGGGATAAAGACGGTTTTGGCAAAATTGCCTTCGATGCCAGTAGTATCAGTGAGCCTAGCCTCGGCGCGATTATCGAAAACGACGCCATTAGCTTTGCCCTCGCCAAACGTGCCAGTGAGTTTGACAATATTACCCATATCCAAAACCACCGCCTCGAGCGCATTGCCTTTGGTGATCGTGAGGCTTGGTTGACCTTAGCCGATAGCGCCGATTCTGAAATCGAAAGTGTTAGTGCAGCCTTGGTGATCGCCGCCGATGGCGCCAATTCTTGGGTACGTGAGCAGTGCAAGATCCCATTGACGTTTTGGGATTATGGTCATCACGCGATTGTTGCAACTATCCGTACGGAATTACCGCACCTTGCCACCGCCCGCCAAGTGTTTTTACAGGACGGCCCTTTGGCATTTTTACCTTTGTATGAAGACAATCTCTGCTCCATCGTCTGGTCGGTACCGCCCGAGCGCGCCACTGAATTACTGGCGATGGACAAAGTGCAATTTGAGCGTAGCTTAACCGCCGCCTTCGATGGCCGCCTCGGGATTTGCAAGCTTGAAAGTGAGCGCCAAGCCTTCCCATTGCGAATGCGCTACGCCCGCCATTTTGCCCGTCACCGCCTGTTATTAGCAGGCGATGCGGCTCATACGATTCATCCGCTGGCTGGCCAAGGGATTAACCTCGGCTTTTTAGATGCGGCCAGTATTATCGAAGTGGTCAGTGAGCTACATACAGCAGGTAAGGATATTGGGGACTATGCACACTTGCGTGCGTTAGAGCGTTGGCGCAAGGCCGATGCGATGGAGATGATTGCGGCGATGGAAGGCTTTAAACGCCTATTCGAAGGTTCAAATCCGGTCAAAAAGGCCATTCGCGATTTGGGATTAAATCTCGTTGATAATGTCTCTGGGCTGAAAACAGTGTTCATGCAACAGGCCATGGGCAATAAGTCGTCGCTGCCTAAGTTATGTCGTTAGCCTCGGTTGCGCTAATGTGATCAGAATTGCTGACAATATCAGCAATTTGGCTGCAAGCTGCGCAAATCTGGTTTTTGCATGTAAAAAAATTACATGTTGAAGATGAGAAAATCTAATGACATTGGCTTCGGATTAGAAAAATATCCTGTATACAAATTTGTGACGCAAGGTATAATTTCGCCGCATTTTAGACCCTAGTATCTACACCCTACACTAGGCAGAGACCTGAAAAAGGCCGCACAAAAGGGATAACAATGGCTAATAAAACTATTCTGTTTAACAAGCACTTAGAATCAAACGCTAAGATGGTCGACTTCCACGGTTGGGATATGCCCCTCAACTATGGCTCCCAAATCGAAGAACACCACGCAGTACGCCAAGATGCAGGTATGTTCGACGTTTCCCACATGACTGTGGTTGATGTGATCGGAACCGACGCGTGTGCATTCCTGCGTAAGTTGCTCGCAAACGATGTGGCTAGACTTAAAGTGCCAGGTAAAGCCTTATACAGTGGCATGTTAGATGAAAATGCCGGCATCATCGACGACCTCATTACTTACTACCTCACCGACACTTTCTACCGCGTTGTCGTCAACAGCGCGACCCGCGAAAAAGATTTAGCGTGGATCGCCAAGCAATCCCAAGGTTTTGATATCACTGTGACTGAGCGCCCTGAACTGGCGATGATCGCTGTTCAAGGCCCGAATGCAAAAGCCAAAGCCGCCGCCGTATTCAGCGCAGACCAAAACGCCGCCATCGAAGGTATGAAGCCATTCTTCGGTAAGCAAGCTGGCTCGCTATTTATTGCGACCACAGGTTACACAGGTGAAGCGGGCTACGAAATTATCGTCCCAGAAGATGAAGCCCAAGCCTTGTGGCAAGCATTGTTAGATCAAGGGGTTAAACCTTGTGGTTTAGGTGCCCGTGACACGCTACGTCTCGAAGCCGGTATGAACCTCTACGGCCTAGATATGGACGAAACCATCAACCCATTGGCCGCCAACATGGGCTGGACCATCGCATGGGAACCAACCGACCGTGACTTTATCGGCCGCAAGGCGCTTGAAGCCCTGCGCGATGCCGGAACCGACAAATTAGTCGGTCTAGTGATGGAAGAAAAGGGCGTGTTACGCCATGATATGCCAGTATTTTTCACCGATGCAGCGGGTGTTGAGCACCAAGGCGTGATCACCAGCGGGACTTTCTCGCCAACATTGGGCTATTCTATTGCGATGGCGCGTGTTCCTAACCAGATTGGGGATACGGCAGAAGTCGAAATGCGTAAAAAACGTGTGGCTGTTAGAGTTGTGGCGCCAAACTTTGTGCGCAACGGTAAACAAGCATTTTAAAAAAACGGAACAAGGACCAAGAACAATGAGCAATATTCCGACAGAACTGAAATACGCCTCTTCACACGAATGGATCCGCAAGGAAGAAGACGGTAGCTACACAGTTGGTATCACTGAGCACGCCCAAGAGCTGTTAGGTGATATGGTTTTCGTTGAACTCCCAGAAGTGGGCGACACTGTGACGGCGGGTGATGACTGTGCCGTAGCTGAATCAGTAAAAGCGGCGTCTGACATTTATGCCCCCATTTCTGGCGAAGTGATTGCCGTGAACGAAGCGCTGGAAGATTCTCCAGAACTCGTTAACAGCGACGCTTACGGCGAAGGCTGGTTCTTCCGCGTAATGCCTTCTGATGAAACAGAAGTTGACGCACTGCTCGATGCAGAAGGTTACCAAGCTGTTATCGACGAAGAATAATCGTCGACGCTAACGAAGCCCTTAGGGGCTTCGTTTGTTTTAGCACAAGTTTGACATAACAATAGCCCGTTAATCAGTACCCTACAGTCCTGAGTTACGGCAAATCTGGAACAAGGTTTAACATGACCAAGCAAACCCTCACTCAGTTAGAACAGCACGATTTATTCCTACGTCGTCATATCGGCCCTGATAGCAGTCAACAGCAAGCCATGCTGAACTATGTTGGTGCCGAGTCACTGGATGATTTGACCGCGCAAATCGTGCCTGAGTCGATCCGTTTAAGCCAAGAGTTGAGCATTGGTGATTCCTGCGGCGAAGCCGAAGGCATTGCTTACATTCGTGGTTTAGCGAAACAAAATCAAGTCTTCAAAAGCTACATTGGTATGGGTTACTACGGTACCCAAGTCCCGAATGTGATTTTGCGTAACGTCTTAGAAAATCCAGGTTGGTACACGGCTTACACGCCCTATCAGCCAGAGATCGCCCAAGGCCGTTTAGAAGCCATTCTAAACTTCCAACAAGTGTCGATGGATTTAACCGGATTAGATTTGGCTTCAGCGTCACTGCTTGACGAAGCAACCGCGGCTGCCGAAGCGATGGCGCTGGCCAAGCGGGTTTCTAAAGCGAAAAAAGCCAATATCTTCTTCGTTGCCGATGATGTGTTCCCGCAAACCTTAGACGTAGTGAAAACCCGCGCTGAGTGTTTTGGTTTTGAAGTGGTGGTAGGCCCTGCATCTGAGGCCGTTAACCATGAGCTGTTTGGTGCCTTGTTCCAATATACTAACCGTTTCGGTCAAATCACTGACTTCACTGAATTATTCGCCGAATTGCGCGCCAAGAATGTGATTGTAACTGTGGCTGCTGACATCATGTCGTTAGTGTTACTGAAATCACCGGGCGCTATGGGCGCCGATGTGGTCTTCGGTAGTGCGCAGCGTTTTGGCGTGCCAATGGGCTTTGGTGGTCCACACGCTGCCTTCTTCGTGGCCCGTGACGAACATAAACGCTCTATGCCTGGCCGTATCATTGGTGTGTCAAAAGACGCCCGTGGTAACCGTGCACTGCGTATGGCGATGCAAACTCGCGAGCAACATATCCGCCGCGAAAAAGCCAACTCAAATATTTGTACTGCACAAATTCTGTTAGCGAACATGGCGTCTTTCTACGCCGTATTCCACGGCCCTGATGGCCTGAAAACTATCGCTTCACGTATTCACCGTTTCGCCGATATTTTAGCGGCCGGTTTACAAGCGAAGGGTGTGAGCTTAGTCAACAGCACTTGGTTCGATACCCTCAGCATCAAAGGCTTAGATGTTGCTGCCGTGAATGCGCGCGCACTGGCCGCTGAAATGAACCTACGTTTTGATGCCGATGGCACTGTGGGCGTGAGCTTAGATGAAACGACACTGCGCACCGATATCGACGCCCTGTTCGATGTAATTTTAGGTGCCGGCCATGGTTTAGATGTTGCCGCGTTAGACGCGCAAATCGTCGCCCAAGGTAGCCAATCGATTCCTGCTGCACTCGTGCGCCAAGATGCGATTTTAAGCCACCCAACCTTTAATCGCTACCAAAGCGAAACCGAGATGATGCGTTATATCAAGCGTCTCGAAAGTAAAGACTTAGCTCTGAACTACTCGATGATTTCATTGGGCTCATGCACCATGAAGTTAAACGCAGCGGTTGAAATGATCCCCGTAAGCTGGCCAGAATTTGCCAACATGCACCCCTTCTGCCCACTGGATCAAGCCAAAGGTTACACTCAGCTGATCGAAGAACTGTCTTCATGGTTAGTGAATGTAACGGGTTACGATGCCGTGTGTATCCAACCTAACTCTGGTGCGCAAGGCGAATACGCTGGCTTGTTAGCCATCAAGAAATACCATGAGTCACGTGGCGATGCGCACAGAAACATCTGTTTAATCCCGCAATCTGCTCACGGTACTAACCCTGCATCGGCACAATTAGCCGGTATGCAAGTGGTGGTGACGGCGTGCGATAAGCAAGGTAACGTCGATTTAGAAGATCTGAAGACGAAAGCTGCCGAAGTGGCCGAAAACCTGTCTTGCATTATGATTACTTACCCATCGACCCACGGTGTGTATGAAGAATCTATCCGCGAAATCTGCGACATAGTGCATCAGCACGGTGGTCAAGTGTACTTAGATGGCGCCAATATGAACGCACAGGTCGGCTTAACGTCTCCTGGCTTTATCGGTGCCGACGTATCACACCTTAACCTGCACAAAACCTTCGCGATTCCACACGGCGGCGGTGGTCCAGGTATGGGCCCAATAGGTGTGAAATCACACTTAGCCCCATTCGTTGCGGGTCACGTTGTGGTGAAACCGGGCCGCGTGAGCGACAACAACGGCGCCGTATCGGCTGCACCTTACGGTAGTGCTGGCATTCTGCCAATAAGCTGGATGTACATTAAGCTGCTTGGTTCAAACGGTCTTAAAAAGTCGACCCAAACTGCGCTGTTAAATGCTAACTATGTGATGAAGAAGCTGTCGGAACACTACCCAGTATTGTTCCGTGGCCGTAACGATCGCGTCGCGCACGAATGTATTATCGACCTACGTCCACTGAAAGAAGCCTCAGGCGTGACCGAAATGGATATCGCTAAGCGTTTGAATGACTACGGTTTCCACGCGCCAACCATGAGCTTCCCGGTTGCGGGAACCCTGATGATTGAGCCAACGGAATCTGAGTCTAAGGTGGAACTCGATCGTTTCATCGACGCTATGGTGTCAATCCGCGCTGAAATCGCCAAAGTGGAATCGGGCGAATGGCCAGCGGACAACAACCCGCTGCACAACGCACCGCACACTATGGCCGATATTATGGACCCAGAGTTCGATACGCGTCCATACAGCCGCGAAGTGGCCGTGTTCCCAAGTGCAGCAGTGCGCACTAACAAGTTCTGGCCAACCGTGAATCGTATTGATGATGTTTACGGCGACCGCAACTTGATGTGTTCGTGTGCACCATTATCAGACTACGAGTAATAATTGCTGCTTAGGCTAGCTACTGCGGCGTTGAATGAGGCTTTCGCATAGCTCGAAATAGAGAGTTTGACACCAGTCAACTCCGCGCGAAAGCTTTCAATCCGCCTTGCATTAGCTTCGCCAGCAACGCAATTATGATGTAGTTGGCTTCAGCGAATTTGAAGCATAAAAAAGCGACCGAAAGGTCGCTTTTTTGTTGCCTGCTGCAGGCTCTTATATTCGCTACACCAGTGACACGCCGCCCATAATGTAAACATTAGTCGTCCCTGTAGGCTCTACTAAAAGACCTATGTTTTAAAAGGTCACTGGTGCAACAATGCCTATTCTGGTGTAACGGTTTAGTACAGAGTTATGCTTGTTCTGATATATTCCAAATACGAGACGCTGGCTGATAAAACGGAGGTGTTACAGGCTTGCCAATAAGCTATTAACAAGCTCGAAACCATACACCTCCATTGAGGTATAGTTATTATACTCAGAGACAGGGATTCGTTTAATTTCTTCCTCTCCCTTATATAGCCCTCCTGCGTAATTAAAGATCCTTAACTCGTCTTTATCTTCGGTCAGGTCTGCATGTCCAATTATCTCCCAAGAACCATTTTTTACATTTTGATTCCCAGTAAATATAACTTTCATCTCTTTCCCCATATCCATGATAGGAAGAGGGCGAAGTACGTCATCACTTTTAAAAACTTTATTATCCTGTAAAAATAGGACGCAGAAACCTATGACTTGCTTAAACTTCCCTTTTGGGGCAAAAACAATTTGGCAGATGGCAAATTTGCCCTCTGTAGGAATAATAAAAATATCACCTTCTTGATATCTCATTTTCACAATATTTTACCTTTTAGAATAGAAAGATCATGACTCAGTATCTTATCACCTCAATCATAACATTCTACTTTAGTTAAATTGTGTCACCGATCTTAAATTAAATCGTGCAGTAAATCGTGCCACCCACTTTAAATCGCGAGTATCCATCTTAAATCGCTAACAAATTCTGGCCAACCGTGAATTGTATTGATGACGTTTACGGCGACCGCAACCTAATGTGTAGTTGTGCGCCGATGGAAGACTACGAGTAAGGGCTGGATAGTTACGTTATTCAGGTCTAACGTTTGATGAAAAGCGAACCCTTAGCGGTTCGCTTTTTTATTGCCTGCAATTTGAGGTTTAGTTGTGTTTAGCTGAATGGGTTTCAGAAGAATTGTTTCTGTCGAATGGTGTGCTGCGAATGGGCTTTGCAGTGGCTTCATGTTAGGGCATTTCCTAATTGCCTGCCGCAGGCTTTCGCACTGTTACACCCGACATTCCGCAGCTAATTTAGGAATAAACTACCTCATAGAATCTACCGAGTAATTTGAGTAGTTGTGTTTGGTGATCTTGAAGTCCAGTGATGAACCTTTGGCCGTTAATCTCTAGCGTATCTATGCCTTCGAATTGCAAGAAGACCCAACGTGCCGTCGGTCTGGAGGTCGTCTTGTTCTTTACCATACTTGGGAAGAACGCTTCGGTTTGTGCGAGTTGTTCTCTGATTTTGTGTTCTAAACTAGCGTAAACAAGCAAGCTCAACGTCATTATCATTAGCAACGCTTCAATGCGCTCAGGCTTTTTCAAGAAGATGGAAGAGGTTAAAAACTCAGGGCTTTTTAGAAAACGGAAGCCGCGCTCGACTTTTTGTTGCGATTTGTAATGTGCTAGAAGAGCCGCCATGGTGAGTGCTTCATTGTCGGTGTCATTCGTCGCGAGGATAAACATGCCTACTTTGAGCTTAGCCAGTTTTACTTTTTCTAGGTCGGTGAAGGGGGCGGCTTCGATAAAGTATTGGTATCCTGTCGGTGCTTCATCTGTCTTTGGGCGGCCCGAATGAGAGTAAGTCGGCTGTTTGATGAGAGTGCCTTGTTCAAACCCAAGTAAGTCACATTGTTTCTTGAAATCGTTAAACGCTAATTCTGCGTCAACTTCACAAGCGAATGGTTTTTTACTTAGCTTTTCCAACGCTTTGATTTCTTTTGCTATGTTTTTCTCTAAGTTCTTGAAGAAAGTGATTTCTTCCCGCTTGGTGGCCTGTTCACTGTGAACGAGCAACCAACGTTGATTGACCTTTCCGTAATCCGAGTCTATCCAACATCCTGAGTAGCCATGACCGATAGTGCTTAATTGCTCTGGCTCTAGCGCAAGTAGTGCTTGTTTTGCGAGCTTGATGGTCATGGGGACACGGGTAATGAATTTTTGATTTTGCTCATCTAGCGAGGAGATGCTTTCTTCGGTGTACAAAGCGGCATCAGCGATAAAGTAACGACTATTTTGCGCGGCTTTTAGGCAATGTATGTGTCTTTTAGTGACTTCAGCGAATGCCTTGGCATCATTGGTGTTACCACTCAGTGCTTGCATGTAAACAGGAATACCTGCTTGGTTTTCACAGATGAGTTCAAGCACGACTTGGTTAAGCTCTGGCCTATGATCCCGACTATAACCTCTTACAAGCTTAATCACGTTGGTGTTTTCATCTTGTGCATACTCACCATCAACGTGGAAGCTAGTGATATCAAGATGAACAGAATCGGTCGTCAAGCCCAGTTTATCAACAACACGCTCAGCAATAACCTGATAGAGCGCTGAGACATCGGCTTCGTATAGAGCATCTAATGTGCGGCCTAGTACATCATCAGTCAGGTGGTGTGCTTCAATGTCTTTGGCGAGTAGCTTAGATACAGGCTTGGTCTTAAAAAAGTCCGAGAACATGTGCAGTGTTCTGCTATGAAAGCCAAGTCCATTTAGGAGCATGGCCAATACCGCGTCACCATGAGAAACATTGTGGTCAGAATATTTTGGGATAACGGCATCTATCATCCGTGGCAGGCCAATTTCGTGACAAAAGGCGGCAATGAGACCAAGGTGATCTAAGCGTTTAATAACAGGATGGGTAGACATATTTTGAGACCGTCAAATAGCAGTAATAGATCAAAACTGTCGATCGCGGTCAAGATGGTGTCGTAGTTTTTATGAAAAGCTGATCGCCAGATCACACTATTTAAATTCTGGAATTAGCTGCGGAATGACGGTTACACCAGTGACACGCTGTAAATACATCCTTGTAGGCTCTACTAAAACATCCATGTTTTAGAAGGTCACTGGTGCAACAATGCCAGTTCTGGTGTAACCGTTGAGTGACGCGTAATGTCTACCCTATTTTTCATGCATAAAAATCACGCAGGTTTTCGATTTTCAACTACGGGCCAAGCTTGTAACTCGCCAAAAATAGACTTAATACCCTCTTGTATTTCCGATATATCATCTAAGTACAGTACTCTGAGATTTTTTATTGCTCTAGAGCAAGCAACATAAAGCAAATTTTGCGTATTAATATGCTTTTCTTCCTCAACAGGGTCTGTAAATAAGAATTGTGTTTCTTCCGTGCTTTGCTGTAAAACTAGAAAATAATCTTTAAACTTATCTCTATTCTTATTACCAAAGCTATGTTCAAGGATGATGGCAACATTATTATACTCTTCCCCCTTAGTGCCATGATACGTATGATAACTAATATCATCAGCTTCAATACCATCTATAAAATTAACCCAGTTTACTAATGACTTGATTGGTAGATTTAAAATACTTAATATTTTTTCTTTTGCTTTATCATCTTCCTCAGAATCATCACTCATTAAACTATTAATCCTACTCATCAACGTGTCGCGGAATATATCAGATGAAGTAACCTTATCTTGTTCATAATGAACTCGATTTATTAATATTTTAGATAGAGTCTCTTTAGCTGTACTATTTTTAAGCCGATCAGTAATCAAATCTATCCAGTCACCTAATGATGTCAGTTTATCTGTTTCTAATTCTTGTATGATCAAACTTGCCTTCGCGAAAGTTAGATTTTTACTTGATGATCCAAAAATATCGAAGTAGGATACCGTTCTCTTCTGTAAGTCTTGGTAAAGACTAATCAGATAGTAGATCGTTAAAATTGTTGGATGTAACTTTTCTAATTGCTGGGATAACACTTGAGTATTTAGATTTTCGAAATAAATTGATGAATTTTGATATATATCATAAACATCACCAAAACCATTAAAACTTGCCATCAGTTTGTTTGTTAATACCAAGCAATGAATTTTTTTACTTTCAGTATTTATTACTTCTGTTTCACTATCGACATTAAAAAGATCAGTTTGATACTCAGATAAGAATTGTTGAGCAATTGTCTGCTTGTTTTCTGAGTCATGGTAATAAAATTTTACTGAGCCTTCATTTCGTTTTTCAAAGATAGGTTTTTGAACTATATTGTCGGCACGAATTTTATTGGCAATATCAATGATCTGCTGATGCGAACGACGATTGAATATTTTTTGGATATTAATCAGCCCGCTATGAAGTTCTTCAATTTTTCGACCAACTCCATCATTATAAATATTCTGTGCTGTATCTCCAAAATATCCTACCATCCATTTTTTATTTTTTTTATTAGCATATTCATTGATGGTTTTAAAAAAACTAATTACATTACAATGTGTATCCTGATATTCATCAATGAATATATAAGGATAGGTATCAATAATGATGCGGCATAAAGTAGGGTAGGTATTAATTAACTTTAATCCATACTCAAGAAGTGTATCATGGCTAAACTTCATGTAATGAAGTCTATCCAAGTTTACCTTGCTGTCATAATTTACACGATTTTCTATACCTGTGGAAATTCTTTCCAAACAGGCTTCTAATTTTTCAATTTTATAAATAATCTTGACGATTTTTTTAAAGTTTTCTATGTTTTTTAGATGTATATCTAAAAGTTTGTATTTATTCTCTTCAATATTTTTTTTGTAATAATCCCTAAATGCTGTCGCATTTAACTTTTCTGATTTATAGAACAAGTCTTTAGTTTTTATTGCAAGTGAAATGAACTCTAGTTTTTCTTCGGTAGTTAATTTTGCAAAGGTTTTTGTGTTTTTGTTATTAATGTTATTTAATTCATTATTATGTTGGTCTAAAACAGATATGATTTTTTCTTTATGACATATCAATAGCTCAGGCTGAGCATTTTTTATTATATCCCATAATCTTTCATGAATAGTTGAAACTTGTACAATATCTGAATTTCCCAATCGACTTTTTATTTCATTCACTGCTACATTAGTATAGGTAATACATGCTACTTTTTGTGGGCTTTTGGTAGTCACTATTTTATTGGTTGTGACATATCTCAGAGTTTCTATTAGTGCATAAGTTTTACCAGCTCCAGCTCCAGCATTGAAACGAAAGCTTTTAAAATTATCAATACTATTATTTATAGCTTTCTGTACCTCTAGCTCAGCAATTTCATTATGCGTCATGATCAATTGCCTCCAGATCCTCAATTATACCACTTAGTACTTCGGCATTGGCATTAATAGGCATAGATAAAGCGCTATCATTAGTTTGTAGCTTAGTAGCTAACCAATCTAAACCATCATTTAAGTACTTGGGTAAGTTTGGTGAAAGGTCGCTATTTTCTGAGGAGAGCAAACTAAAAAGTAACTTATTGGAAAACTCACTTTTACTGTCTGAAAGTTTATTTTGTAGTTTATAAGAGTTATTGAGTATATTTTTTCGTGATTCATTTCCTCCATCATTTATAATATCAGCATATATTTCTGGCTTGCATTGTCTAATTACTTCATTGATCATATCATTTTGATAATTGGTTAAGATTAAAGCTTCTTCTAAACTAGTTGCGTACTGTTCTTCAATAGGGTCTTTTTGGAAAACAACATAAAAATTAGTTCCTTCTATAAATTTTATGCCATCAAGAAAATCGGCTTTTTCTGATATGCCGTTAAGCCTAAAGTTTAACTCTTTAATCGTCGAATTAGTTGTTGTGCGCCCTTTAAGGTTAGTAATTTGAACGTACTTTGGTTCAGTTCCTTCTATATATGGGTTATCGCCATCTTTAGGTCTTTGACCACATATACTACATGATTTATTATTTTTATGCTTTATGCCTTTCTCGCACTCTTCGCGCTTAATATCCA
Source organism: Shewanella sp. W3-18-1 (assembly GCF_000015185.1). NCBI lineage: Bacteria > Pseudomonadati > Pseudomonadota > Gammaproteobacteria > Alteromonadales > Shewanellaceae > Shewanella > Shewanella sp. W3-18-1. The sequence continues at coordinate 819,468 of NC_008750.1, forward strand.
AATCAGTCACAATTAAGCTGGGAACACTAAGCTTTTCAGCCAGAGGTAGATACAATTTACCGTGAGCACCATTTATGTTGAATACCGAAATGTAATAGTTACTAAGAATTGGATGCTTTTCCAAAAAATAATTTAGTAAAGTCTCTTCGGTAATTCCCTCAACAAATATAATGGCATCAGAGAAGAATAACTCTGAAACTTTATATTTTATATGTTTTTTTATGAAGTTAAGATCTTTTGTTGAATCAATATTATCAAAAGGTACTATGGTATTATCCGTAAGATTAATAGCTTTTGTACATTTGTTTATTGTGGTTAAGTAATTAAGATTGTTGAAAGTATTGCTACTGTGGATCTTACTGTTGACGATATGAGATGAATGAGTAGTGATAACAATCTGGCATTGTAATGTTTTTGCTAATTTTGAAGATTTATTTGCGATTTCAAGTGCTTTCATTACCGCATTATCAATACGCTTTATGAAGAATTCTTGCATTTGAGGATGCATAAATGCTTCTGGTTCTTCAATAAAAAGTAAATTAATGTGACTTAAATGACTTTTATCTTCATAACTATCAACGAAGTGGATAATCTCCCCGATAATATTTAAAAGATTGATATAACCTAAGCCAAATTGATCTTCAGGAATGTAATCATCACCATCCATAAAATTATATTTAATTAGTCCTTTAATTAGCGTCGAATAAGTAACATTACCTGAAAGATCCATATCAACTTTGTTACGACTTTCAACTTCACCTAATACTTTAGATATTTCGGTACTTTTAGAACCTACATTGTTAGATATAACTTGATTTATATCTTGAACGCTAGCCTCCAAATTTGAGCGAGAACTTGCATCATTGTTGAACTGAAATTCAACTATCTTACTAAAAACAGTGCTTAACACATTTTCTTTAAGATGACGGTTGGCTTTGATTTCTTTAACACTTATCAGATGATTAATGGAAAACTTTTCTGCAACATTACCAATGCAATCAATAAAATCAACTTTGTAAAGATTTCCTTCATTTTTAATCACACTAGTCGCTTTCGAAAGTAGCGCATAGAATTTATCTCTACGCTGATTATCCGACAGCTTATTTCCATTTGAATCGGTTGCTTTAAAAATATTTCTAACTTCTTCTTTAAATGTTGACTCTTCGGCAAGTGATATTTTAACCATGATACGTATGCTAATCGCTTCACCATTATCTATTTCACTAATTGATATAAAAGGTGCAAGATGAGTCATTAGATCTTGATCATTGAAGTCAATTTTAATAATTAATGTAAATTCTAAATTAGGAGTTTCTAGGTGTTCGAATTTTGTGCTTTCATCAGCTTCAAATTTTCTTATGTATTTATTGAATAATTCGTTTAGATAAGAGAGATTAAAATCTGAGGTTGATGGCTGCTTATTCTGACATAGCATTGTTAATGCATTAACTACCGTAGTTTTACCAGCATTATTTTTACCAATGATTAAGGTTGTAGAGGGCGATATCACTGGCTTCGGTTGTTCTTCTTCAGTTCTCTTATCGATGGGCTTCGGCTTTACGAAGCATATAGTATTATCTGTAGAGCTAAATTTTCGGTAATTTTTTATAGTTAGACTTTCTAAATACACGGTATTTGCCTCTTCAATATATTTTTAATAAACAGTCAGAGTAAAAATTTTTATTTCCCTACCTCACTTTTACTTAGGCATCTTTGGGCGACTTGGTAGATGATGGTGTCGACTTGTTGCTGGGTAAGATCTTGGGTTTTCAGTTTTGGGATCGTTCCGACTAATTGTTTGTGGTTAAGGATCGGGAACGGTGGTTTCGATTGACTGGTGACATACCAGCCGGGGAATACTAGGGCTGGGGTGGCGGCGACGGGGGAGCCTGTGGCTTTGGTTAACCATTGACTGACCCACTTGGCCTGACGTTCGGCTTGTTCTATGGGTTTGGTTTCAGTCCATGAGGGGAAGTTTAAGCGCCCGTCTTTGTAAAATACTTGATAGCCTTTATTGCCATTGCCATTGCCATTGCCATTGCCATTGCCATTGCCATTGGTTTGGCGTAGGTCTTTATTGCGCTTATGGCGGCCTTTGGTTTCTATCGCGAATACGCCATTTTTGCCGATGACGAGGTGGTCGATATTAAAGCCGTCGGCTTGCACATCGTGAAACACTTGATAACCCAAGGCTTGTAAGCCGATAAGCTCATTGGCGGTGGCGATTTCAGCGGTATGCCCGAGGCGTAATTTGGTGAGTTTGGAAAAGAGTTTCCACGTTTTAAAGCTGCAATAGCTTAAGCCCATTAGCGCTGTGATGCTTAATATCCAAGGGAATTTACCTACGGCGATATGTGCTTGAATGCTGTTGAGTGCAAAGGGGAAGCAAAAAATCACGGCTCCCATCATCATGTAGCCCATTAAATCTAATTGCAGATCTTGGATTTGCTGTTGTAATCCATAGGCCGGAATGCGGATTAACTGCTCACGATCAACGGGCAGGGTTAGCGTTGCATCGCGGTATCGAAGAAATACATGTAATACTCCTGCGCCGACAAACAGGCTGGATAGAATAATTACAACGGATAATAGGTTGCTGCCGAAATCTGTCATTTACATCCTTGCCGTAATAAAGGGATCGTTAATTCCATTACTTACACAGGCTTCCCCTGTGCTGATTTAGCTGGGTGACAGAGGTGGCTGTTAAGAGGGGTGAGGCAGATAACTGATTTGCTTCTTCATCCCTAAATAGCGTGCTCGATATTGGTGTTCGAGTGTGACTCTGTGTTTTCCCTCAGTGGCCACACTTTAACCTGCACGATACGGTTTAATCAATGCGTTTTGTCACAAAAGCTTATTTTAAATAACAACTTGTGATCATTTGGCGGAAGATAAACATAAGGTTGAAACTTCGGTGTTAGGTAGGCAAATAAAAACGGCCAATCAGATTGGCCGTTGTTATGCTCCCGCTCTTTGCGCTAAAGCTTAACGATAAAACGCTTCAACTGTGCCTTTTACTGCGAGTAACAGTGGTTGGCCGTGGCGGTCCATGATTTATTGCGGATGACCATTTATTTTTTGTTTAAATTTTTTCAAAGGTAACATTTTTAGGAGGGAAACTATTAGGTAATGATCCTGATCTTATTTTTCTTAACAATAAACCAGACAATAGAGAGGTTATATTTTCATCAAAATATTCTACATCTGGCGATCTAGATGCGATTATTGCTGTGTCCCATGTATCACTGTCTTTTAGATCGGAAACAACCCAAAATATGCAATCACCATTATCCGTTACGCCTATTGGTAAAAGGCCATTAATTTTTGGATAGAGGTTATATTTAAAATACTCTGGGTCTTCATTATTAAGGTAATTGAAATCCTCAATAATTGTTTTCTTCTGCTCAAAAAAATCAAGGTCATAATTTGTAGTAAATGGATTGAATATCGCAATAAAATCGGCAATTCTTCCTGTGCCATAATGATTAATAAACGCAATATAATCCCTAGGAAAACTAAGACCTTCATCTATAGAAGGCCAAACGTTACCAATCCCAGAGTCATTAGGGAAGTTAGGGGGAGTTAAAATGCTATTTAATACAGATAGGGTCATGATCTACATTCCACGAGGATTAAGAAGAGTAATGTTTTCAAAGGAACCACCACTACCTTGAGCGTTTACTGTTATACCTGCCGGTATTCTGGAAGGACCTTTATATATTGGAGCTACCGAAACATCAATTATTTCTCCTCTCTCTAACGCTTTTCTCTAGCCAATCCCCAAATAAACTTGATGATATTCAAATAAGTAGACATGCATACTGCTGTTTGATTTAATCCATTTCGCCAAAAACCGACTGGATAGCTGTTCCGAATGGTAGTTAACTGCACTCGTGCAGTTTCAGCAAGTAGTATTGAATTAGTATCATTTGCTGCTGGGCAAACAAAAACGGCCAATCTAATTGGCCGTTGTTATGATCCCGCTATTGCGCTAAGGCTTAACGGCTAGCGGCTTAACGATAAAACGCTTCAACTGTGCCTTTTACTGTTAGCAAAAGTGGTTGGCCGCGACGGTCCAATGATTTTGTTGGCACTTTTACCCAACCTTCACTGATGCAATATTCTTCGACATCAAAACGCTCTTTGCCGTTGAGCTTAATACCGATATCGTGCTCGAAAATTTCTGCCACATGGTGTGGGCTGCGTGGGTTAACGGAAAGGCGATCCGGTAAAGCGGGTAATGATGTTGTGTCGGTCATGGTCGTGATCTGTCATTGTCTATAGTGAAAAAGCGTGCGCTATTGTAGGCAATCCCAGCGCAACGCTCAAGACTTTAACTGTGACTGATTGCGCTGCATGGGATAAGTATGGGCAGCATTTGTTAGAGAACCTTATTATCCTGCTTGGATACAGTGCTACACTTTCGCGCTAGGTATTTTATGGCGCTTGAATGTTAAGTCGAGCCGACCTTGCCCAATTGCCATGAAAGTATTCGATAAACCAACAGTTATTCATCACGCGTTATGAACGACGACATTACTATCTTACTGCCCTCGCTTATTCATCGAATTGGGCGCGAGGCGGTTAAACAAGCTCAAGCGATTGCAACTCAGTATGATTGCGAGCTTAAGCGTGTGCGGCGTTCGAGGAATTGGTGCATTGTTGGCGCAGCGGTCAAGATCCAATCCTGCACCGCCCATTTACAAGCCGAGCAGCGACTGATGGCTGATGGTGCATTTCGTTATCTTATTCAAAAGCTTGAGTCAGCTTTGCTACAGTATGCAGACAAACTTGAACCATTAGACGCTAAGCTGATTCGGCTTATCACAGACAACCCTGCGATTACCTTAGGTGAGTTGATGCAATTGACTCAATGCACTGTCACAGAGGCCAGATTGGCACGTTTTCAAGCTGACTCTTGGTAGTTTGTCCGCTGAGTTTTTTGCTTTGAAGGTTTATTTATCCGTCATTCCGCAGCTAATTCCAGAATTTAAATAGTGTGATCTGGCGATCAGCTTTTCATAAAAACTACGACACCATCTTGACCGCGATCGACAGTTTTGATCTATTACTGCTATTTGACGGTCTCAAAATATGTCTACCCATCCTGTTATTAAACGCTTAGATCACCTTGGTCTCATTGCCGCCTTTTGTCACGAAATTGGCCTGCCACGGATGATAGATGCCGTTATCCCAAAATATTCTGACCACAATGTTTCTCATGGTGACGCGGTATTGGCCATGCTCCTAAATGGACTTGGCTTTCATAGCAGAACACTGCACATGTTCTCGGACTTTTTTAAGACCAAGCCTGTATCTAAGCTACTCGCCAAAGACATTGAAGCACACCACCTGACTGATGATGTACTAGGCCGCACATTAGATGCTCTATACGAAGCCGATGTCTCAGCGCTCTATCAGGTTATTGCTGAGCGTGTTGTTGATAAACTGGGCTTGACGACCGATTCTGTTCATCTTGATATCACTAGCTTCCACGTTGATGGTGAGTATGCACAAGATGAAAACACCAACGTGATTAAGCTTGTAAGAGGTTATAGTCGGGATCATAGGCCAGAGCTTAACCAAGTCGTGCTTGAACTCATCTGTGAAAACCAAGCAGGTATTCCTGTTTACATGCAAGCACTGAGTGGTAACACCAATGATGCCAAGGCATTCGCTGAAGTCACTAAAAGACACATACATTGCCTAAAAGCCGCGCAAAATAGTCGTTACTTTATCGCTGATGCCGCTTTGTACACCGAAGAAAGCATCTCCTCGCTAGATGAGCAAAATCAAAAATTCATTACCCGTGTCCCCATGACCATCAAGCTCGCAAAACAAGCACTACTTGCGCTAGAGCCAGAGCAATTAAGCACTATCGGTCATGGCTACTCAGGATGTTGGATAGACTCGGATTACGGAAAGGTCAATCAACGTTGGTTGCTCGTTCACAGTGAACAGGCCACCAAGCGGGAAGAAATCACTTTCTTCAAGAACTTAGAGAAAAACATAGCAAAAGAAATCAAAGCGTTGGAAAAGCTAAGTAAAAAACCATTCGCTTGTGAAGTTGACGCAGAATTAGCGTTTAACGATTTCAAGAAACAATGTGACTTACTTGGGTTTGAACAAGGCACTCTCATCAAACAGCCGACTTACTCTCATTCGGGCCGCCCAAAGACAGATGAAGCACCGACAGGATACCAATACTTTATCGAAGCCGCCCCCTTCACCGACCTAGAAAAAGTAAAACTGGCTAAGCTCAAAGTAGGCATGTTTATCCTCGCGACGAATGACACCGACAATGAAGCACTCACCATGGCGGCTCTTCTAGCACATTACAAATCGCAACAAAAAGTCGAGCGCGGCTTCCGTTTTCTAAAAAGCCCTGAGTTTTTAACCTCTTCCATCTTCTTGAAAAAGCCTGAGCGCATTGAAGCGTTGCTAATGATAATGACGTTGAGCTTGCTTGTTTACGCTAGTTTAGAACACAAAATCAGAGAACAACTCGCACAAACCGAAGCGTTCTTCCCAAGTATGGTAAAGAACAAGACGACCTCCAGACCGACGGCACGTTGGGTCTTCTTGCAATTCGAAGGCATAGATACGCTAGAGATTAACGGCCAAAGGTTCATCACTGGACTTCAAGATCACCAAACACAACTACTCAAATTACTCGGTAGATTCTATGAGGTAGTTTATTCCTAAATTAGCTGCGGAATGTCGGATTTATGGCTTGTTGTTTCTAACACTTTTATTTGATTTTCGATTTGCTCGGCTTCTGCGGTCAGCATTGAGTAGGATCTAATATCGCCTTTTCGCTGGGCATGCATCGCTTCTTCCAGTTTAGCGTTATATTGCTGTGTTAATTTTTTTAAGGGATCTTTTTTAAAAATTGAAAACATGGCTATTTCTAATGGGTGGGGTATTTGGGTTTATATACGTAGGCAATGGGAATTAAGTTTTACTTTTTGAAAATAAAAGCAGTACTCAGCAATTATTATCCGCAGGCATTGGCCTCTGTAAGGCTGAGTCTTCGCATTTTAAATAAACCAATGGGTTGCTACTTTTCATTCTGATTTCGCAACCCATTGCGACATAGCTTTAAATTTTAAACTGACCGACGAGCTTACCTAAGTTTGTTCCTTCCTGTGATACGGTTTGGCTCACTCTGGCGGCATCTTCGCTAGAGTGGAGTAACTCATTCACAATCTCTTGGATGGCGTACACATTACGGTTAATTTCTTCGGTGACAGAGCTTTGCTCCGTTGCTGCGGTGGCAATTTGGGTACTCATATCGTTGATTGCTGTGACTGCCGATGTGACTGAGCCAAGGCTTTCAGAGATAGCGCGAGAAGAGTCTACCGAGCGCACGCAGCTTTGCTGACTTTCTTCCATTGTTTTTACGGCCTGTGCGACAAGTTTGTGCAGTTCAGAGAGCATTTCATTGATTTCTAATGTGCTTGATTGGGTGCGGCTCGCTAAGTTACGCACTTCATCAGCCACCACGGCAAAACCTCGACCTTGCTCACCCGCGCGGGCCGCTTCGATAGCAGCATTTAATGCCAATAGGTTTGTTTGCTCAGCAATACCACCGATCACTGACAGCACGTTGTTGATTTTTTTAGACTGTTCGCTTAAGGATTGAATACTACCCGCGGCATTATTGATTTGCTCCATCAAGCCTGCAATTTCCTCTAATGAGGCATCGACACAACGCTGAGCGTTGGCGACATCACCTGTTGCGGCTTGGGTTGCTTCCGCCACTTGGGTGGTATTTTGTGCCACTTCGCTTGCTGTGGATGACATTTCAGTAATGGCCGTTACCACTTGGTCTGTTTCATTGTTATGGCTGATAAGCTGGCTCGACATGGCTTTGGTTTGGTCATGAATCGCATTCGCTGCCGATTTAACTTTGGCCGTTGCACTGGCGACATCGCCTATGATGGTTTGAAGTTTATCGACAAACAGGTTAAACGATTGACCGAGTTTGGCGATTTCATCTTCCCCTTTGACGGTAAGGCGCTTGGTTAAATCGCCTTCGCCTTTGGCGATATCGTTTAGGTTATCGGCCATATTTTTAATCGGTGTGACCATACGATGGGTTGTGATCATGATGATAAAAGCGGTGATACCAGCAAGGACAAGCGCAATCAACAGAATTGCAAAGGATTTACTCATCATTTGTTCAGTTGCTGTGGCGCGATAATCCTCAACGACCGCGTCGATATCATCAATATAGGCTCCAGTACCTAACATCCAGTCAGTGCCTGGGATCATCATGGAGTAACCGAGTTTTTCTATTTGCTCCTTGGTGTTAGGTTTTTCAAAATAAAAGGAGAAGTTGCCATCGCCATTTTTAGCGGCATCGAGTAAACCGACAATAATTTTTGTGCCGCGAGGATCTGTCATATCGATTTTATTTTGCCCTTCGAGGTTGGGCATCACGGCGTGGAAGAGGTTCTTGCCTTGGGAATCATAGATAAAAAAGTAGCCTGCACTACCAAAACGAATATCACGCAGTGCTTGGTTTACGTTGCCATTTTCCTTTAACGACAGTTGGTATTGTATTATCCCGGCGGCAATTTCGGTTGCTTCTTTGATTTGTGCTTTACGCTCGCCAATCAGTTTCGTTCTAAAGATAGTGACTTCATCGGCGAGGGCGTCTTGCTCGACATAGTAAGTGACAGTCATTAGGACACATAAAGTAAAGAGCAGGGGGAACAGCGATAATAATAGTAATTTATTACGTAGACTAAAATGAGGCATATCTGAATACTCCAAGATGAACATCGCTTTTACTGCGGGGAGTATAGCTAATATTCTCTCTTTCTTAGTGCTGAGGTTAACAAAATTGTCATACTCCGACTAAAAGCCTGCTTTTAGCTTACCTTGATGACAGGTTTACCCCTGTAAATCCCTCGTCGAATTTGTTTAACATAATTAACCCAAGACTAATGGGCGAAAAACACCGATAATTCACCCCTAATGACTCATTACCGATGAAGCGTCTTGGTTAATGGCTGCTACAGACTCACATATTTAGTGGAAATCATATTCAATGGAAATCAAAGTTAATTTTCTCGACAATCTTAGACTTGAAGCCAAGTTTGATGATTTTACCGTGACCGCCGATCAGCCGATCCGCTACAAAGGTGATGGTTCTGCCCCTAGTCCGTTTGATTATTTTTTAGCGTCATCAGCCCTGTGTGCGGCCTATTTCGTGAAGGTATATTGCAAAGCCCGTGATATTCCAACGGATAATATTCGCCTGTCGCAAAATAATATTGTTGATCCTGAAGATCGCTATAACCAGATTTTCCAAATTCAGGTTGAGCTACCCGAAGATATTTCCGATAAAGATCGCGAAGGTATTTTGCGCTCGATTGACCGTTGTACCGTTAAAAAAGTGGTACAAACGGGGCCAGAATTTAAGATTGAAACCGTTGAAAACCTCGATGCCGATGCAAACGCTATGCTGATGGGGCATCCAGAGGGTGAGAGCAGCACTTATATCTTGGGTAAAGATTTACCGCTGGAGCAGACCATTGCCAATATGACGGCGATGCTCGCCGATCTAGGCATGAAGATTGAAATCTCATCCTGGCGCAATATTGTGCCGAACGTGTGGTCATTGCATATCCGCGACGCAGCCTCGCCAATGTGTTTCACCAATGGCAAAGGCGCAACCAAAGAAAGCGCGCTGTGCTCGGCACTCGGTGAGTTTATTGAGCGGTTAAACAATAACTTTTTCTATAACGATCAGTTCTTTGGCGTTGAGATCGCCAATAGCGAATTTGTGCATTACCCCAATGAAAAGTGGTTTGCATTAGAAGAAGACGATTCGCTGCCAGCGGGGATTTTGGATGACTATTGTTTAGAGATTTATAACCCAGATGAGGAGCTTTGCGGCTCGCACTTGATTGACACCAATTCGGGCAATATCAAGCGCGGTATCTGTGCGATTCCTTATACCCGTAAATCCGACGGTGAAACGGTTTACTTCCCGTCAAACCTGATTGAAAACCTCTTCTTAAGCAATGGTATGAGTGCGGGAAATAACCTTAACGAAGCCCATGTGCAGTGTTTATCAGAAATTTTTGAACGTGCCGTTAAACGGCAAATCATTGAGCAAGAAATTGTCTTGCCCGATGTGCCTATGTCTGTGCTGGAAAAATACCCTAGCATTTTGGCTGGCATTAACGGTTTAGAAGAACAAGGTTTCCCCGTGGTGGTAAAAGATGCCTCACTCGGCGGCCAGTTCCCGGTAATGTGTCTCACTTTGATGAATCCGAAAACCGGTGGTGTATTTGCCTCTTTCGGCGCGCACCCAAGCTTTGAAGTGGCGTTAGAGCGCAGCCTAACGGAATTGCTGCAAGGTCGCAGTTTTGAAGGGTTAAACGATGTGCCAAAACCCACTTTTAACAGTATGGCGGTGACTGAGCCTGAAAACTTTGTTGAGCACTTTATCGACTCAACGGGCGTGATTTCATGGCGCTTTTTTAGCAGCAAGCATGACTATGAGTTCTGCGAATGGGATTTCTCCGGCACTAACGAAGAAGAAGCGGAACGCTTATTCGGCATCTTAGAAGACCTAGGGAAAGAGGTGTATATTGCTGAGTTTACCGATTTAGGCGCCTCGGCCTGTCGTATTCTTGTGCCTGATTATTCTGAGATTTATCCTGTTGATGACTTGATTTGGGACAACACCAACAAGGCGTTGGCGTACCGTGAAGATATCTTAAATCTGCATTCATTAAGCACTAAACAACTGGCTAATTTGGTTAACCGTTTAGAAGAAAGCCAACTCGATAACTATACGGATATTCGTACCCTGATCGGCATTGTATTTGATGAAAATACCGTGTGGGGTAAGCTGACGATTATCGAGCTGAAAATATTGATTTATTTGGCACTCGGTGAGCATGAAGAAGCCCTTGAGTTGGTCGGTGAGTTCCTGCAATTTAACGATAACACGGTTAAACGTGGTTTGTTCTACCAAGCGATGAATGCCGTGCTGGAAGTGACCTTAGATGAAGACCTCGAACTCGAAGACTTTATCCATAATTTCACCCGTATGTTTGGTGAGGAAGTGATGAATGAGGTGGTCGGTAGTGTCACAGGTAAAGTGCGCTTTAGCGGACTAACCAAGACCAGTATGCAACTTGAGGGTATTGAGCCGCACTTAAGGCTTATTGAAAGCTATAAAAAACTGCATCAAGCCCGTAAAGCTAAAATGGCTAATTAACCTGATTTATTGACTGATAACTCGGTATCTAAAGCGAACTCTAGGGTTCGCTTTTTTTATGGCTTCACCTTAAAGAATTTGAATTCCCGCATTAGGCTTCAGGCCCACTTAAAATAAATGTTCCATATTTATGACTTACATCAATGTTGTGATGTAACAGGCTATTGCCCACAAATATTGGGCTGCTTTATTCTGTTCGATATGGATTTTTATCTAGGTTGGGATACCAACATGATAGTGTCATCAGTTAATGGCCGCTTACGTCTTAAAATTCCTTCCGAGAAGTTAACCTGCTTAAGCCTGTTGCAACAGCAACTCGAAGCGTTGCCCGAAACACTGGCGGTTCGGGTTAATTGGTCTGCGCGCAGTCTTATTCTCACCTATCAGCCGTCATATCCTAAGGCTGAAATGGAACAAAAACTAACGCAGTTGATAGAGAATTTCGTGGGGCAGGTTGAGGCGCCCATCTCATTAGATATAAACCACCATCAAATCTCACGCCCTAGAAAACATGCTCGGCGTCGAGATATTAATCGATTCGCCAAAACCGCCGCCATTATTAGCCTGCCATTATCCATTGGGCTTGTGTATTCCGGATTTAAACGCTGGCATGCCATTACGGGATGGTGTTTTATTGCCGCGGCGGCAACCCATGTATTCATTCACCGTAAGAATACTTTTCGTTAGTCACCCATTGATGATATTGCATGAATAAACTTGAAAAATTGCGAGAGCTGACTGAACACATTCTCGTTGCTCACCATGTACCGGGCAGGATCCGATTCAAACTAAAAAGCCATCTTCCCGATAATTTGAATTTAAAGGGGTTTAAGCACACACAACAGTTACTTCGATTTATGGAGTCAATACCTGGGGTTAAGTCGATACGCCCTAATATGTTAGCCCGTTCGTGTGTTGTGGAGTATGACACTAAAGTGCTCAGTGCATCATTGTGGGAATCGTTGTTGAAAGCGGAAGATAAGCCCAATGTCATCGCTTTGTTAGATGAAGTAGAACAGCATTTTCAGTGGTTTAAGATGCAAAATACCTAACACTCATTCCGTTGCTTTTGTTCAAAGGAGAGATAAATGAATCCAATATTAACCTTATTACTCGGTGCTGCTACTGGCGCGACCTTGGTTAAACTGGCGCAAAAAAGTAATAGTAAAACTTATGTTAAGCGAGCGCAGAAGAAACTTTATGAGTCAACGGCGTCGAGCCTCGAATCATTAGAGCAAACATCGGCTAAATTGCGACATAAACTCGAAGCAACTGATAACGCAGAAGAGGTGAAATCTCAAACTGAGGAGTCAGGAGATGACACTAAAAACCAATGAGTTAAGTAATTTTTTTATTCGTGGAGCCGTGGCCGCAGCATTACTCACTGCGCTGCAACAGACGGATGGCGCTAAAAAGAAAAAGTCCAAGCCTAAAGCAAAAAAAGTGCTGAAACGTGCCTTACAGGGTGGTGTCGCGACTGCGGTGGGCATGGGGGTCGCGAATGCGGTAGAAGTGAAAGAGTATGAGCAGGCGCTGTTATTGCTATTGGGTGGTGGCGCAGGTATCGCAAGTATTGAATTACTCATCAAGGATTAATAACGAGGTATCGAACCATGGGCAAAAAGAAAAACAAACAGTTAAAAAAGCAATTTCAAGGAAGTATCCCAGCGGGTATGACAGTTGAAGAGTTACTTGCAAGTGCCGCAGGCGGCAAAAAAAGCAAGGGGCTACTCGGTGCGATACAAAACAATACCAGTAATCAGTTTTTACTAGGTGCATTACTTGGCGCAACGGCTGCTTATGTGTTGAGCAACGATGAGATGCGCGAGAAAATTGTTCGTTCAGCCGTAAAACTGTATACCGATATTGCTGGCGGGATGGAAGAACTTAAAGAACAGGTTGCAGATATCCAAGCTGAAATGGCAGTCCAGACTGGTGATGATGAACAATAATGCCGCAGTATTTAAAGCATTAGCTTTAGTCCACCATTGCACTAATCGGGTTCGATGGCGTTATTCTTTAGCAACGAATAGCCAAGAGCTCAAAGGTTTAGCATTGGCCATTGAGAATCTCGATGAGGTGTATTCTGCGAGGTTTAATCCCAAAGCTCGTTCCTTAATTGTTAGCTATAACGCGTCTAAAATATCGATTGAGAAATTAGCCAGCCGAGTGCTACAGGTTAAGCCTGTCATTTTGGTTGCGGGTGATGGCCAAAATAAAGAGAGCCACCCCGCCCCCCAAAGACTGTTGCTGAATCTTGCGACATTAATCAGTGTGAATTTTTTACCTATATCGATGCGCTTGCCCGTCTCTCTATTGTCGGCATTGTCTGTGCTAAGGCATGGTGCTGAGGATGTTGTGAGTAAAGGGTTAACTTCTCATGCGCTAGAAGCCTTGGCCGTGACTATCTCCCTTGGCAGTGGTGATTATATTGCTGCTAATACCACAGCCTTTATGTTGGAGTTAGGCGAATACCTCGAAGACTCTATCGCTCGTCGATCTGACGATATGCTGAAAACCTTGTTGCAGCCCTCGGATAAATTTGTATGGGTTGAACGCAGTGGTGTAGAAATCCAAGTGGCAACCAATGAAGTGGTTGTCGGCGATACCGTGATCGTGGGTGCAGGTGCTGTGCTGCCTGTAGACGGTACTGTGCTTGGGGGAGAGGCTTATGTTAATGAAGCCTCAATGACAGGCGAAAGTATGGCAACCCGGAAAAAACGGGGTGATACCGTATTGTCGGGTACGGTTGTGGAAGATGGCAGATTGAGGATCTACGCAGAGCATGTCGGTGTGGGAACCGCGGCGGCGCGTATTGCGGATTATGTCGAACAATCGCTCACAGCCAAAAGTGACGTCCAACTTCAGGCTTCATCATTAGCCGATAAATTGGTGCCCCGAGTACTCACATTAGCAGGTGCTACTTATTTAGTTTCTGGTAACTGGCAGCGCAGTGCCGCTGTTTTACAAGCCGATTATTCCTGCGCATTAAAGCTCGCTACACCAGTGGCATTTAAATCGGCCATGTATCGTGCAGGTAAAAACGGGATTTTAATCAAAGGGGCTACAGCGTTAGAACGACTCGCTCAGGCAGACACTTTTATTTTTGATAAAACGGGTACGCTTACTAAAGGTAATCTTGATGTGACCGACTCTGTGGCGTTTGATAGTACCTATTCTGCGAATGATTTGATCTGGCTGGCAGCCTCAGTAGAGGAGCACTATTTTCACCCGTTGGCCATGGCGGTAGTGGAGGCTTCACAAAGCATTGATGGTCGACATTTTGATCACTCTGAAGTGGAGTTTATCGTTTCCCACGGTGTGGCGAGTGAAATTGATGGGAAACGTATTGTTGTCGGTTCTCGGCATTTTATTGAAGAAGATGAGTGTATTGATGTAACACCTTATCTTACTGAAATTGAAAGATTATACAGTGAAGGTAAAACCTTACTTTATATTGGATTTGGTGGTGTATTAATCGGTGTTTTAGCACTTAGGGATGCCATTCGTGATGAAAGCGCAGTAACCATACATCGCTTAAAGCAATTAGGGGTAAAACGAATACTGTTACTTACTGGCGATCAGCAGGATCGTGCCTTGGAGCTTGCCAAAGATCTTGGTATCGATGAAGTGTATGCAGAGCTATTGCCAGAAGATAAAGCCGAGATCATTGAGCGACTGAGTCAATCGGGGTGCAATATTGCCTTTGTGGGGGATGGTATTAATGATGCGCCTGCGTTAGCGGGGGCTCATGTTGGTATTGCCATGCAAAAAGGGGCTGATATTGCGCGTTTATCCGCAGATATTGCGCTCTTGCAGGATGACATTACCCGAGTGGCCGATGCGAAGGAATTAGCGAATTTATCTATGGCACTTATCCATGATAACTACCAGTTAACACTGAGGGCTAACACAGGAATACTAGGCGCTGCTGCCGTTGGTTTACTCAGTCCTGTAGCGGCATCTATATTACACAATGGCACGACTATTGGTATTTTGCTCAATGCCTTACGGGGAAATCGCCGCATAACTAATACGGCCTAATATCATCGTTAGAAAGCAAGTTGATCGCGTTTTAGCCGTAAAAGCAAATACCCCTACAGGTGTTAGCTTTTACGGCTTTATATTATACAGCGGGACAGAGTTGTGCTTTTAGCTCATCTTCACTGGTAAAACCGCGATATCCCTTCACCAACTCTCCCTTTGCATTTAACAGCAGTAGGATCGGGGTTGCGGGTATGCCGCCCATTTCTTTGAGTAACTCTGGCGGTGCGCGGTAGGCTTCAAAGGGAAAATTAAGCCGGAATAGGGCACGCTTTAGTGTTAAATGATCGCCATTCACCCCCAGTGCAACAGGGTGAATAGGCTGACCACAATCTTGCTGTAGTTTTTTGAGTACTACGGATTGTTTGATACACCAAGGGCATTCAGGCTCAAAAAACATGATTGCCGTAGGCTGGCCCTCAAGATGGGAAAGGTGAGTGAGTTTTTGGTCACGCAGAGATTGAAACTGATAGTCGCGGGTAAGCTGCGCCGCCTGTAGAGGCGCGGCGCAGCAAACTAGCACTAATATGATTTGACGTAACATTAGAAGGCTAACTTCATGCCGGCGTAAATCTCTCTGCCACGCAGCGGTCCGTAGATATATCCCACGTCAAAGGCACCTTCAGCATCGTAAAAAAGCGGTGTTTCTTCATCACCCGCTTGGGTGTAATCAAATAAATTGCTGACACCACTGTAAAGGGACAGATATTCATTTAACTGATAGCTAACACGTAAGTCTACTGTGAGGTAAGACGGTGCATCCGTGGTCTTTTTAGAGTCAGGATCGACTTGACCATTGGCATCTAAACGGTTGTAACCTTCATAACCATATTTGGATAAATCACGACTGCCCACCCAAACAACATTAGCGAAGAATTCCCAATCGTTGACATCCAAGTCAAAGGTGAGCGTAAGCCTTTCCTCTATTGGTGCAATTGCATAGGATGATTTGAATACCGAATCGTAATCAAAATGCTCAGCCGTTAGGCTTAATGTCATGTCATCGGTTAAGCGGTAGCCTAATGCAATATCGCTGGTGATCACCGTCGCTTTTTCATCGAGCTGAGTGAGTAATGGAATACCAAGGTCATTGGTGGTTAATGCGGCAAGATGCTCCACCTCTGTCCATGCGATAGAGGCGGTAGAGGTGAGTTTTTCACCTTCATAACTTAATGCATAGCTGGCTGAGTTTGAGCGTTCTAACTCGTCGATATCAATGTCAAAACCCAGTGAACCGTCTAATATGCCGTGGTCGGTTTCAAAGAAGGAAAGTGGGGCACGATAGCCTCGTCCTGCTGAGACCCGAGAGGTCCATTCATCATTGTGACGTAGGCGTACATCCAGTCGTGGGGACAGAATGGATTCATCGAGTTCAGTACCCGGTTTGTTAGGATCGGTAAAATCGGCGGTGATAGTGTCGTAACGCAGTGCCATGGCAATTTCGAGTGCTTCAGTTGCTTGCCATGTATCCTGTATATAAACCCCTTTCACATCATAATCAAAGGAGTCAGAAGCATAATTGGGGTTGGCGCTGCCTGCGCGGGAGTGGGAGCGCATTTCTTCGGTGCGTAAATCCGCGCCAAAGGTCAGTAGTTGGTTTTCTGTCAGTAGATAATTAAAACGCGCATCGAAGAACCACATTTTGTCTTCGGCGGTATAATCAAAACCTTCATAGAATGAGTCTTGCTTATGTTCGGCATAGCTTGCGGCTAAATGCATATTCCAGTCATCGCTGAATTCTTTAAGCCAAGCTAATGAAGCCTCATTGCGCTCTGTTTTGATCCATTCAGTGGTTTCCCATGCTTTACCTGTAAATGGTTTGCGAACATCCCCATCTTCAAACAGTTGTTGTGGTTCACTAAATTGATCGTCAAAACCGGATAATACATTGCCAATGCTTGAGGCTGTGCCATCGGCAAAGGTGCTCCCTAACATAGGCCCACCAAAAATTTCTGATTGAATATTGGCAATACGTAACACGAGATTGTCTGTGTCTGTGACGTCCTGTGACACTCTGGCGGTTAGGCTGCGGTTTTCTTGCTGCGGCGCTTCGTTGACCTTGTTATGATCGGCGTCAAACTGATCTCTATCATCGTATTGGGCAACTAAAGTCGCACGGGTACGGCCATCTTCACTCACTCCCTTACCTAGGAAGCCCATTTTCCGATAACCATTTTCACCCGCAGATACATCGAGTTCGGCACCATTTTCTGTGGGTTCGTAGCTGATAATATTGATCGTGCCACCAATCGCTTCGGGAGCAATTAATGACGCGCCCGCCCCACGGGCAACTTCAATACGTTCTATCCCTGTGGTAGGGATAGCATCTACGGCATAGTAGCCCGAGATCATGGTATGTACAGGTAAGCCATCGACTAAAATCGTGGTTTGCTCGCCTTTCATACCGTTCAGCATAATGCGTTTAACACCACACATTGAGCATTCGTTAGAAACCTTTACTCCCGGCGAGTTATCAATCGCTTCTGATAAATTAACGGCATTTTTGTTTTCAATCGTGGTGGCGTTAATCACCTCGGTTTTCATTATGGTATTGGCTAATGTTCCTGCTTGTTCTAGCCGCTGCCTAACTCCGATAACACTCATACGTTCAATATTTGCTGTTTCAGCGCTATCAACTTCTTCAGCGACCACCAGTTGTGGGCTGAGTAAAATGGCTAAGATTGTGGCCAGATAAGTAGGTTTCACTCTCGTTTCTCCGTAAAATAGAAAGTGGCGCCATAGTATGCGAATGAGAATGGTTATTATTTGATGTGGATCGTGTTTTTAACATCTTTTTAAAACACGTATAAACGAGATGATAAAAATTTGATTAGGATCTTTTTTCAGAGGTATTGAGTATGCAGACCGCAGATGAATTTATTGAACATTTAGCACTAGAGCAGCACATTGAAGGTGGATATTACCGCTCATCCTACCGTTCTGATATGCTGTTTGATGACAATCGTGCACTATGGAGCAGCATTTATTTTCTACTGCGAACGGGGGAAGTGTCGCATTTTCATCGCCTCACGGCTGACGAGATGTGGTATTTCCATGCGGGGCAATCATTGACGATTTATATGATTTCTCCCGATGGCGAATTAACGACCGCGCAATTAGGGCTCGATTTAGCGGCGGGTGAGCGCCCACAGTTTTTAGTGCCTAAGGGCTGTATTTTTGGTTCAGCCATGAATCAAGCGGGATTTTCACTGGTGGGTTGTATGGTGTCCCCTGGGTTTACCTTCGAAGATTTCGAGTTATTTAGCCAAGAAACATTGTTAGCGCAATATCCGCAGCATAGAGATATTATTCTGCGACTTAGTAGAAGTGAGCACTGTTAAAGTTTAATTGTTAACATGACCTAGGTTGTTGGGCATAAAACAACCTTATTGTGCTGGATATTCCAATAATGGCGTAATAGGACTTGTCTATTAGTGTTTAACCACGTAAAACAAGTTTTTTTAGCCTACCTCGATGTAGCAAGTGTGATGGAGTAATTGAATTTGGAACACTTAGTGTGGGGGCCCGATCCTGTATTAATCTCGTTTATGGGAGTCAAAATACATTGGTATGGTGTCTTGTTTGCTGTGGCGATCACTGCGGGTTTTCAGGTGATGAAGCGAATGTATATCAAGGAACATCTCGATCTCGAATCCCTTGATAATCTGCTGATTTATTGTGTGGTTGGTATTGTTGTTGGCGCGCGCTTAGCCCATTGTATTTTTTACGATCCCGCATACTACTTCTCCCATCCATTGAAGATTTTGGCGATTTGGGAAGGTGGGCTTGCCAGCCATGGTGGGGGACTCGGGGCAATATTGGCCTTATATTATTACCAACGTAAGGTGAAGCTGCCCTTCCTCTTTTTATTGGATAGGCTGGCGATTGCGACTGCCATTTTTGGCTTTTTTGTGCGTATGGCGAACTTTGCCAACTCAGAAATTTTAGGTGAACCCACGACTCTGCCTTGGGCCATTATTTTTAACCGTGTTGACATGTTGCCAAGGCATCCGGCGCAGCTCTATGAGGCTTTTGCTTATTTAGCTATCTTTATTGGTTTGTATGCTTTGTATCAATATACGCAGATTAAACAAAGGCATGGGGCAATATTTGGCTTATTTTTGGTTTTGGTATTTAGTGCAAGAATAGGCATAGAGTCGATTAAAGTGAGCCAAGCGGCTTACACAGAAACACTGCTCAGTGCGGGACAACTGCTTAGCTTACCTTTTTTAGCTGTGGGTATCGTCTTGCTGCTATTGGCGTATCGAAAGCCGCGGACATAAGTCCTAATACCATTGGGGTAAGAATAAGGCTTTCTATTTCAATAGGAAGCCTTTTTTATTTATATCAATCGTATTAAACCTAAGCCATTAAGGAGATCGCTAGGATTTTTTCACAATATTGACTATCTGCACCATGGCATCCCGAGCGGAGCGGCTCACTCCTGCGAGTTGGAAGAAGCCGTGGATCACTCCAAGATAACGGCGGCAATGGGCATTTACGCCAGCCTCTAATAGATGTCTAAATAGCTGCTCCCCCTCATCGACAAGCGGATCAAACTCAGCGGTGATGATATGGGTTTCGGGTAAGCCTGCTAAGTCATCGCGGCGCAGTGGACTGGCTTCAACGTCGGTTCTAGGGTGCCAATCGAGGTACATATCAAATCCCGTGAGCAAGGTATCGCGGGTGATAATGTATTTTTCGCCATTATCACTATAACTCTGGCTTTTGGCAGTCGCATCGAGCATAGGATAAATAAGTACTTGTTTTTGTGGCAACCATTGCTCTTTGGCTTTTAAACGCAGGCAAGTGACTAAGGCTAAATGGCCGCCCGCACTGTCGCCCATTAGGGTGATATTGTTTTTATCGCCACCCCATTGTGAACAATGTTGATAGATAACCTCGGCGGCATGGAAGGCATCGTCGTGGGCGGCGGGATAAACGTGTTCAGGAGCGAGGCGATAATGAACGGCAATGACCAATGCTCCTGCATCATTGGCGAGTTTTCGCAGTTGCTGATTATGGGTTTCAACACCGCCACTGACAAAGCAGCCACCATGGTAGTAAATGACAACGGGTAAATTGTTTGCCGCCGAAGGCTTAAATAAGGTGAGTTCTGCGCCATCGATTGAAACTGAGCGAACCTCAAATACCTCTTCAGGTTCACCTGCCAGTACTGTACTGGCAATATAACCTTGGCGACGTTCTGCTATTGTTTGGGCCCGCACCGATGGACAACCTGCTGCAATAAATTCGCCGACTAATTGTTTAATTCCTTCTTCCAAATAGAGTTGGCTCATTTTGTTCTCCTAAAATTCGATTGTATTACTGCGCTGTTCCGCTGCGGTAAATTGCGTCGCTTGCGGGAGTTTATCCCTCGTATCATACAAATGGTAGTGACCTTGTCAGACCTTATAAAAAATAAATGGTAATAAAATTACCATTACAATTGACTGTTAGTGTTAATGCGCTTAAATTTCCGCCTAAATCCGGCTGTCAGTCTGGTTTTAACTGAATAACGCTTGTTTTGTGAAATTAATTTTCAAAAAAGTAACATTAAAGTGTTATTTATGGATTAGTGACGCATGTGGTCGTTCTCGGTTATTTTGGGGATTGGCGACATAAGCGGTAAAACTGAACAAAAACTCTCTTACGATTTCATTCTCCATTTAGTAGGCATTTCTGTGGCAAAAGCACCCAAAACATTGCAGCAGCGCATGAGTATCGTGGCGCTGACTTGGCCTATTTTTATCGAGACCTTGCTGCAATCCTTGCTTGGAATAAGTGACATTTTTATGCTCAGCAACTATTCCGATAATGCGGTTGCTGCGGTTGGGCTCACCACTCAGTTGATGTTTTTTATGATGGTGATGTCCATGATGGTGAGCACGGGCGCGAGCATTTTGATTAGTCAACACAATGGTGCGGGACAACCGCAGCAGGCGATTGATATTGGTGTTGCAAGCATTGCTTTGAGTCTCGGCTTAGCCGTGGTGATGGGCGCCTCAATGTTTTTAGGTGCTAAGAGCATTATCGGTTTATTCGCCCTTGAGCATGAGGTTGCAGGCTTTGGATACGATTATTTAGTCATTTGCGGCAGCTTGAGCATAGGGCTAGTGATGAACATTGCCTTCGCCGCTATTTTGCGTAGTTATGGCTTTACCCGCTCGGCCATGTTAGTCACCTCGAGCACGGGCTTGATGAATGTGTTAGGCAATTATATTGCCCTGTATTCTCCCTTTGGTTTGCCTGTATACGGGGTAACAGGGGTGGCGATTTCTACTGTGACCAGCCAGATTATCGGTGCCTTTATTATGCTGATGGTGATCCGGCATAAGCAAATCCCGCTGCCGCTGCAACGACTTAAGCTCTTACCGCGCAGCACTTATTGGCGCGTGATGCGCATTGGCCTGCTTAATGCGGGTGAGATGCTGTCTTACAATATGGCGCAAATGACGATTATCTACTTTATCAGTCAGATGGGTACTTTATCGCTCACGGCCTATACCTATGGCTTGAACATTAGCCGTTTTATCTATTGTTTTGCAGTCGCACTCGGGCAGGCGACGCAAATCCAGACTGGATATTATGTGGGTAAACAATGGTTCGATGAAATCACCACTCGGGTGCAGCGTTACTGTTTGGTGGGTTTTATTGCTTCATTGACCATAGTATTGCTCTTCTACTGGCAGCGATTCGTTATTGTCGGCTGGTTGAGTGAAAACGAAGAAGTTATCCAACTAACAGCGTTATTGCTCGCAGGTTCCATCGCCCTTGAAACCGGACGAGTGTTTAATCTGGTGATTATCTCGGCCTTAAAGGGCGCCGGTGATGTGGCATTCCCCGTGCGGATTGGTCTCTTTAGTATGTGGGGCATTGGCGTGTTATTGGCTTGGTTCTTTGGCTTGCATTTAGGTTATGGCGTGTTGGCTGCTTGGCTTGCCGTTGCGGCAGATGAATGGGTGCGTGGATTGATTATGGTGCAGCGTTGGCGCTCGGGTCGCTGGCAGCGTTTTACGCGTATTCCGCCAGTAACCCCAGCTTAAACTGTTCTGATATCAAAAAGTCAACGCTTATTGTTTGCCCCATTTACCCGATTTCAGCAGTTCATTTTTAAATTGTAGATACCTTGGGTGCCCTTCATAGGTTTCGATTTCCATAGTGCTATAAGGGGCAAAAATAGCCCCTGGAATTTGGAATCCTCTAGTAAGAACGTCTTCTAATGAAGGCATAAAACATTCTTTAATCGGGTCAAAATGGATTTTATAACTGGCATAGCCGCGCTCAATAAATCTATCGGTTATGGTTTTGAATAGCTGTCCAAAAGGTGTGTCGAGCGTCTCTGGCGTGGAGTAATAAAAGCCTTGTCCGTACCAGTAGAGTAATAAGGCGGTACCTGCATCGCAGAGTGGATGTTCGATAATCGCCCTGACTATGTCGGGATCATCGTCATCCCAATTCAAGTTGGCCGCGACAAAATGCACTTCCTCCATACTTTGTAAGTCACTGATACAGGTGATTTGTGTCGCCGCTTTGCCAAAGTAGGTACTGTCTTGATGTAAAAAGTCGTAATCGGGATCGGCGAGTAATTTGGCGAGTTGTTGTTGATTGGCAAAACAGCCAAATTCTGCGCATTCATAGGCGCGAATAAATTGTTCTTGTGAGAGTAATTTAGCCAAGGGAATCCTTTCTTTTTATAGAAAATACAGTTTATAAAAAATACAACGCCAGCCTTTACGTAGTAAAAGGCTGACATAGAAGAAAAGGAGCGTAAAACGTTACGCTTGCTGTTGCAGCAGGGTACGGCACAGCTTAATAAAGTCCGATGAAGTGACGATACCGAGCACTTTTTTATCGGCATCGACGACGGGCAGGCAACCAAGTTTGTTCTCGATAAAATATTCCACCACAACGGTTAAAGGCTCATCGGCAGTTAAGTGCTGGAATTCTTTTTCCATAACAGTGTTAATCGGTGTGTAGCGTTCTTTGCGATCGAGTGCCCCTTGGCCGTATTTATTGAGCATAGACAGCACGCTGGCAATCATTTTTTTGTGGGTGAGTATACCTACAAGGGTGCCATCGGTTTCAGAAATGACGGGCAGATGGCGAACATTACGGGTTTGCATGAGATGATGGGCATCTTTTAGGCTGGCGCCATCGCTAATGCAGATGGTGTTTTGGCTCATAATATCGCTGACTTTCATCATATTAAATTCCTTCCTTGCGGTTCGCGAGCATCTGTCTTATGCCTTATAAAACGGGCTGAATTTAGCGTAGTTCGATGTTAGCAGCTTCTTCGCCCACTGTGCTAGTCCTGCATCAATAAAGTAGAACGCCTAGTATAACCATTTGAATTGATAGAGATCCTAAATGGATTATTAGGATGTCACCAATATGTAACAGTTATGTCCCACAATCTTGGCCTCATTAGACCTCATACCTGTAAATGTGAAGCGTAATCTAACAAGGGAATAATAATGAATCGTACCGTGACTCGTCGTGATTTTCTGGCTATGTCGGCCAAAGGTGTTGGCGTTGCTGTTATTTCCTACGGCTTGATGGGCTGTAGTGATAATGATGATAATGCTGTCCCCGCGCAATTTCTTCATGGGGTAGCCAGCGGCGATCCAGCCCATGATGCCGTTATCCTATGGACTCGTGTAACACCCGAGTCACAAGGTGATGTGAAAGTGAGTTGGCAAGTGGCGAGTGATGCGGCGTTTTCACAGTTAGTCACCACGGGTGAAATGGTGACTAATGCCAGCCGTGATTACACGGTTAAAGTGGATGCCCGTGGTTTACGTGCAGGGCAACACTATTTTTACCGCTTTAAGACGGGGGATAAAACTTCAGCGTTAGGTCAAACCCAAACTTTGCCAGAAGGTGAAGTCAGCTCAGTAAAGTTAGCCGTACTTTCTTGTTCTAATTTCCCTGCGGGTTACTTTAACGTGTATGAGTTAGCGGCGGCGCAGACCGATTTAGCTGCTGTGGTGCACTTAGGGGATTACATTTACGAATATCCTCGCGGTGGTTATGCCAGTGAACATGCGGCAGAATTGGGCCGAGAAGTGCTTCCCGCCAATGAGTTATTGAGCTTAAGCGATTATCGTACCCGTTATGGCCAGTACCGCACCGATGCGAGTTTGCAAAAATTACATGCCAAAGTGCCTTTTATCACGGTATGGGATGACCATGAAGTCGCTAACGATACCTGGCGTGATGGTGCTGAAAATCACAACGAAGATGAAGGGGATTTTACTGCTCGTAAAGAAGCGGCATTACAGGCTTATTTTGAGTGGCTGCCCATTCGCCCGTGGCGTGAAGGCAACCATGAGGAGATTTACCGCAGCTTTAGTTACGGTAACTTAGTGGATTTACATATGCTCGATACTCGCGTGTTAGCGCGGGATAAACAGCTCGATTATGCTGATTATATGGATGCCACTACAGGCACCTTTGATGGCGAGCGTTTTCTTACGGATGTGACATCAACCTCGCGCACGTTATTAGGTTTGACACAGTTATTATGGTTGCAAGGTACATTATTACAGGCAACGGGTAAGTGGCAGGTGTTAGGTCAGCAAGTGTTAATGGGTAAAATGTCATTACCTGCGGCGATTGCGACTCAGCAGATGAGCATTCCCCAATTTGCTATGTTAGGGGCTTTAGCTAAGTTAGCGGCGCGTGCAGCGGCCAATGATCCCACCTTAACGGCCCAAGAATTACAATATCTCCAAGCCAACCAAGCCTTATTAACCCCAGAAGTGATAGCCCTGCTGCAATTGCCATCGATTCCCTATAACTTGGATGCCTGGGATGGTTATGCCTATGAGCGTGAAGTGATTTTAGGTACGGCTAAATCGAAAAATCTCAACCTAGTGGTGATTGCGGGTGATACCCATAACGCTTGGGCGAGTGAGCTTAAAGATATGAAGGGCGATACTGTTGGTGTGGAGTTTGCGACGAGTTCGGTATCCTCGCCGGGGCTTGAGTATTATTTGAATCTCCCTGCAGAACAGATCCCGGCAACCGAAGCGGCGATTGTCGAGTTAGTGCCAGATCTTAAGTACACCAACTTAAAAGACCGCGGCTTTATGACGCTGACATTCACTCCCGATGCGGTGCGCAGCGATTGGCATTATGTGGACACGATTTTGTCGAAGGATTTCCAACTTGCAACGGCGCGTAGTTACAGTGCGGTGACGAAAGCAGGTGAGCACACGATTAATCCTGTGAGTTAATGCCTTGGCGTGTTCTATGTTGGCTACCTTAGGGTGGCCTTTTTTGTTAGTTTCATCCTAAAAATACAAAATAAATGGCTGTTACCGCCCAAGTTCTTATTATTACTGCAGCACTGCGGTTTTTTTTGGTATAAAATTCGCTCCCAAAATTCGGCGGCTGCCTACACTTGCTAGGACTCTTGTGAAGAGAATGCTGTTCTCGTGTTTTGGACGCCGAACAGACCTACTAGGTAAAAAGCATTCGCTTTAGCCACCTAAAAATAAATAATCGCGATGGGGACGGTGTCATGTCAGAAAAGTATTTTGTTACCGCACAGCAACTGCTGGAAGATTCATTTTTATTAGCTTCACAAGTGTATGAGAGTGGTTTTCGTCCGCAGTTTATCGTGGGTATATGGCGTGGCGGGGCTCCAATTGGGATTGCAGTTCAAGAGTTTTTCGATTTTAAACAAGTAGAAACTGACCATATCGCCGTGCGTACTTCCTCTTACTATGGTATTGGTACCGACAAGCAAAGCAAAGAAATCAAAGTGCATGGCCTGCATTACATCGTTGAAAATGCAAATGCCAGTGATGGATTATTGATTGTCGATGATGTGTTTGATTCAGGCCGTAGCATCCATGCATTAAAGGAAAAGTTAAGCCAGCTTATGCGCTTAAACATGCCACAGGATATCCGTATTGCTTGCCCTTACTACAAACCGAAAAATACCGCCGTGCCTTTAAAACCAGATTATTACATCCACGCTTCTGAAGATTGGTTAGTGTTCCCCCATGAAGTCACGGGATTAACGCCTGAAGAAATTGCTGAAGGAAAAGGTGATTTAAAGAATATTCAGCACCTCTTTAAATAATTTTAAAATTCATATCAATACAAATGCGTTAGCGGTCGCCGTTAGCGCATTTTGCTTATTTAGGCCAAACTTGCCAAGCTAGTATGTGACTGGATTTTAGAAATGTTAGGCCGCAGAGTTAAATTGACCTTAGTGGTATTGCAAAGCTGAGGTCGTGATGTTCAGTGTCAGAACGATAGATGAATATGTGAAGCTAACATGAATATTTTCACTCGAGCGATCTTTCTAGGCTGAAATCAAGTAAACTGCGCTCCTTTTGTTTTATGATGAGCGTTTGGTTCGCTTGATAAGACAAACGTGACAAGCATCATTTAGGAAACAGAGCAGAATGAGCAAGGGTAAAAAATACGATTTTCGCGTAACACAGGGCGATAATGGTTGGAAAACTGAAATCACACGTCGCATGACATCCACTAAAACCGTAGTGTCTAAAAGTCACGATGGTTTTGCGACCGAAGCCGAAGCACAAGCTTGGGGTTTAACTGAATTACAAGTGTTTTTAGGTACGTTAACTGAGCGCAATAAACGTCGTTCAGAGAAACAAGCTAAAGCAAAATTAGCGGCAGCATTAGCGGCTGAAGCGGCAACTGATGCCGATGATCTTGATGAAGATGATTTCGACGAAGAGTAACACTCATTCGTTTATTTTTGTCTTATCAGCGAGAGTGACCCTAAAGCGGCATTGATGCTCTGGATGAGTCATTCTGGCTATCAACAATAAAAGGCGGATCTTAGGTTCCGTCTTTTGTGTTTTTATTCTGCGCTAATTTGTTCTGCTCTACATTGAGCTGATAGCCTCATTTCACCTCATTTCCTCTTTTTAGTGTGCTCCCGAGTATTTAGCTTGTTCTAGTCTATTCAATATCGATATCGCTATTACCTTGTTTTGATAACACTTCAGCGCGATTACGTATTCTATACCATTAATAATTAACGATAATTATTATCATTTAATTTACTTGGATTCGGGTCTGTGTTCATATGTAGGGAATTCGAACGCACGTTTAACTTTTTAACGGTAAGGAAACTCCTATGAAACGACTTCAATCCAGTTTATTGCTGTGTTTGTCAGTTTGGACCTCCATGAGTTATAGCCAGACCCTAGATACAGAGGCGTTGCGATTGTTACAGGTGTCACTAGACGATTCGATGTTAAATACACAAACTCAGTTAACCAATACTAAAAGAGCTTTAGCATTAGATCTAAGCCATCAATATGCGCAGCTTGAACCTATTTTACAGATGGAAATAAACCAGTATCAGCTAGCAGTGAATGCTGATGCAATCCTATCCCAACATACGCTTAATAGTCAGGTGATGACCAAAGCCGATGCCTCTATCCGCCGGGCGAAAGGGCTAAACTTAAGTGCGCAAGCGGATTCGTTGGTACAAGTGCGTTTGGCAGATGCGACTATGTTAGGGGCTTGGCAGCAAGGAGAATTGCCCTTATTTGCCTTTGAACCTGAGGGAGACGAGCGTCAGTGGGATTATATTGAAGCCTTTGATATTTATGGACAGGTGCATCAGTTAGATGTGTATAACCTGCCGCAGCAGCCAGTGTTTGTGGTTGGTATTGATAGTAAAAAAGCCTTTATTGCTGGATTAAAGGTGATGCGATCTACTTTTGCCGAAGCACAAGTTAAACAAGGTGACAGGGCCTTTTTGAACCGTTCATCAAGTAAAGCGGTCGCCGATAAACCTATTTCAACTACAGTGATCAAGCAGATATCTTTGAAGGATGATCATGAACCTTGGATTTCTGGGGCTGCCGAGATTTATGCCATAGTGACAGGAGTTGACCCGAGTCGCGATAAACCAGTGCTCGATATTGTCGAAATGCCCTATTTAGATTATGCAGATACGACTTATTATCCAAATCAAGTCATTATTCATTGGGAGCGTTATCGCTGGGCTGCTGCGGATGTGATTTTAATGGAGCACGATGATGGCACTAACTATAAAGTGCTGGCGACTAAGTTGTTGGAAGCGGCTGAGCAGATCTTAAAATCCATCCCCGATCCTGAAGCTCAGGGCTATGCACTGATCCCACAAATCACTAATGGTATTCTAAGTGCGATGCCAGATGCGTGGTTTACTAATGACGATGATTTTGTCGACGTATATTACACATTACAAGAAGGGCTGGATTATCCTAACTTGAATGGTGCTAATGGCAATGCGATGACGACTTTTTCCCCGCTTGTTATTCAACCTAGGCATTAAAAACTTACGGCTATCCCGTCCTAAGATAGAAAAAGCGGATCCTAAGATCCGCTTTTTTGTAAAGTGAACGCGAGCCTAGCTCAATCTATGCACTTTATTCTTTTAGCTTAAAACTGCCTTGCATAATTGCCCAGTGGCCTGGGAAGCTACAGAAAAATTTGTAATCTTCCGCGGCATCCATTCCTTCTGTACTAAAGGTGATTGAAGTTGATTCACCGCCGCCTACCAATCCAGTGTGTGCTATTACGCGAGTATCATCTGCTTTTACATAGGCAGCATCGGCACCGGCACTCATTCCATCATTAGCGGCACCTGCCATATCAGCGGCTTTTGTTAATACCCAGTTATGGCCCATGGCAGCCTTTGGTAGGGTGCCTGTGTGTGTCAGAGTGAGGGTGACTTCTTTACAACTCGCAGGGACTGACAGTTCTTTTGTGTCAAATTGCATTGCATCAGTGGCAGCAATCTTCAACTCACATTCATTGGCACTCGCTTGACTCGCGACGAATAATCCTAAACCTAAAAGACTCACACTGGTTAGGTTACGTAAAGAGGTGCTCTTTGCTTTCATCTGGTACTTCCTTATTTAAACAAGGGGAAGTTGAGCCGTTTTGGCTCAACCATGCGCTGAAAGAATAGCCAATTTGTATTAAATGGGAATGAATTAGTTTAGTAAATTATGTATATACAACTTTCGACTGAAAGCCGTACAGTGCGACAATCTGTCGCACAAATGAGTGCCTAGTTAGGGACTTCGTGGCGGTAGGGGATGGCCCGTTGTGCGCCTTGGCGAGTCACCGTCATGGCGCTGGCGGCATTGGCAAATCCCACGGCAGCATCAATCGACATTCCCTCACTTAACCCGACAACTAAAGCACCATTAAAGGTATCACCCGCCGCAACGGTATCAACGGCTTGTACATTGATGGCGGGTATGAGCCCGGTAAAATGAGGACTGCTGATATAAGCACCCTTTGCCCCTAAAGTGATAACCACAATACCTACGCCCTGTTGATGCAGCAATTGTGTTGCAAGATGCGCATCATCGAGGTGATTAATCTCGACGCCAGTCAGTGCCGCGGCTTCGGTTTCATTTGGGGTAATAATATCCACCCATTGAAGATAATTAGGTCCTAATACTTTGGCTGGAGCAGGATTTAATACTGTCGTAACGCCCAGTCTTTTCGCCATTTGTAGCGCTTTCGCTACCGTCGTCAATGGGGTTTCTAACTGGATAAGCAGGTACTGTGCATTCGCAAATAGGGCATAATAATTTTCTAAATCTTCAGGTAACAGCTCCGCATTAGCACCTGCGGCAACGCCAATGGTATTTTCACCGTTGTCACCGATAAAAATCATGGCCGTTCCAGTACTCATATTGGATGTTTGAGTGATCCCTTCTGCACTAATGCCGTCTTTTAGCCAGCTTTGGAGCATATCATCGCCGACGCTGTCTTTGCCTAAGCGGCAGATAAAATCAATGTGCGTATCTGGCTTGGCTAAACGTGCGCAGGCAACCGCTTGATTTGCTCCCTTACCACCGTGTTCAAGACGGTATTCTCGGCTCATCAAGGTTTGTCCTGCGGCGGGTAGGTATTCAAATTTCATCACATGGTCGGCATTGGCACTGCCGATAATGAGTATTTGACTCATAGACGATCCTCTGTCGTTGTTATTTGCGATTGAGATAAGTTGGGTCATAAACACTGACACTTTCTACGAGCAAATCGACAAAACCTTGCCTATCGAGCCCAAATAATACCGTAGCATTGGCGGCTTTACCTGTAAGCTGATAGCGATCAACCACTGTCATGCCTAGGGTCAACTCACTTTGGGTTTCAATACTGACCCAGCAATCTTGCGCTTCAAATAGTTCAGGTTTAAGCAACCAAGCAATAGTGCAGGGATCATGCAGTGGCGCGCCAATAAAGCCCCATTTAGGATCTCTGTGGTAAATCATAAAGAAATCCAATAATTCGGCGACGCACTGAGCAATGGGATTTTGAATCGCGCGAATGCGCTCAATATCTTCATCCATGATCTGCGCCTGATGGGTTACATCGAGCCCACACATGGTAATGGGAATACCTGATTTGAATACAATATCGGCGGCTTCGGGGTCGACAAAAATATTAAACTCGGCGGCTGGGGTCCAATTACCGACACCGGCTGCGCCGCCCATTAGCACTATGCGCTCAATCTTATGGTGTAATTCACTGTGACTAGCCAGCAATAGGGCGATATTTGTCAGCGGCCCTGTGGGAATTAATGTGACAGGTTTTGTACTGTGGCGAATTTGCTGCGCCATTAACTCCACTGCGGTAATGGGTTGAGGGCTAAAACTTGGATTAGGTAATACAGGACCATCGAGTCCTGTTTCCCCGTGAACATTGTCGGCAATAATCAGTTCGCGGGCTAAAGGTTTGATCGCACCACCGGCCACAGGGATATCACCGCGATTTAACAGCGTTAAGATCCGTAAGGCATTATTGAGGGTTTTATCTGGGGTTTGATTGCCTGCGCTAGTTGTGACGGCAAGGGGAACAAGCTCTGGGTGAGCTAAAGCTAATATAAGCGCGATAGCATCGTCATGGCCGGGATCGCAATCCAGAATAATAGGGCGAGTCATACTGTTACTCCTTTAAACAGATACTGTGGTGCATTAGAGTAGCATGCTTAATATTTTGAGGAAGTTAGATTATTCGACTCAAGAGGCAAAGTGTGAACTTTTGCGCCTTTTCGCGATAAGCTGCTAGAATCGCGCGCATTTTATTGCTGTAAAAATTGAGTGCTGTAAAAATTGAGCGATACAACAAATACAAGGAAATAGTAATGCGAGCTAATCGAATCTCTTGGCCAATGGCTGTGCTAGCGGGCATGGTTGTTGTACAACTCGCAGGCTGTAGCGACCCTAAACCTACGGCTGTAATTGAAAGCAATAACGAATCATTAGTGCAGTTTGATAACGGTAAACTCATTCAATTGAAGGAAAAACCGAGTCCACAATACCGTCATATTCCCTGTGATTTACCCACGCTAGCCTCCGTTATAGCAAATAATATGGCTATTGCAGCTATCACCCAAAATGGCGATGTGATCACTTGGGGTAACAGTTTTAGCGGCGGCGATAGCCGTGAAGTGACAGATCAACTTAAAGATGTCATCCAAATTGTGCCAGTTAAGGACGGCTTTGCTGCGCTGCGTAAGAATGGCACTGTGGTGTACTGGGGTAATGCGGGGAAATTGAGCCTCGACAAAGCACTACAAAACCGCATGACCAATATTACCAAGTTGTTCGCCAATCAAGAGGCCATTGCTGCTCTAGATGCCAATGGCAAAGTACACACTTGGGGTTATGGCCCGTATGGTGGTAATAGCTTACATGTGCAGGATCAGCTTATTGATGTAATTGATATCGTTGCTGCAGGGCGAAGTTTTACGGCACTAAAAAAAGACGGTAGTACTGTGATTTGGGGAAAAATTGAAAGCTCTACCAATATGAAAAAGCTGCTACCGCAACTTAAGGATGTCGTCAGCGTCGAGTACACTCATGGTACCTTTGCTGCTTTGAAAAAGGATGGCACTGTCGTGACTTGGGGGCATAGTAGTGATGTTTATCCTATTCGCGGTGCGTTACAGGATGTGGCCAGTATTACGACAAATCGCTGTGCCTTTGCCATCTTAAGTCCTACGGGTGAGGCGCACTTTTGGGGTAATTCAACGAACTGCGGTATCGATTGGCTCAAACAAACGGGAATTAAAGGTGTGAGCAGTATTGTTAGCGTAGATACAGGTTTTTTGTTATTGCGTGACAATGCTGTACCGCAAATTATCGTCGACGATACTGACTACGCTTATCTGTATGGTTTTCATTATGCCCAAGACATTCTCAATCAATATTGGCAGGAAGGGAGCCGTATTATCAGCGGGCAAGCATCATTTGTGTTTATTCGCCCAGATGGTAAGGTCGTGCCAGTAGGCTATCGAGCTAATCTCGAAAATGTCCAGAAGTTAATAGCAAGCATTCCGCGATTAACTTGGTTAGGTGCAACAGATGATGGTTATGTCGGGCTCAGTGAAAAAGGAGAGTGGGTATCTTGGTCGATGAATACCGATACGTTTGCTACATCTTCTGTAAAGGTTGCCGATTCACTCGTGATTAAGCCCCTCGATTTTTCGGCTCCAACACAATGTGAAACGCAGGAGCAGCGTCAGGACATTTTGAGTAAAGAAAGACCAAATCCTGAAGTTAAAATGTGGTCGTTT
This sequence comes from Shewanella sp. W3-18-1, assembly GCF_000015185.1. Taxonomy (NCBI): domain Bacteria; kingdom Pseudomonadati; phylum Pseudomonadota; class Gammaproteobacteria; order Alteromonadales; family Shewanellaceae; genus Shewanella; species Shewanella sp. W3-18-1. The sequence goes on from NC_008750.1 coordinate 852,341, forward strand.
AGCGAATAGGTGCTTGTTTGAGTTTAATGGACTTTCATCCGTATAGACGTCTATAATGCTCGCGCTTGATGTAGAGTAGATAGGTATAAAGAAATGAATGACGTTTCTTTAGCCCTATATATCAAATTTTTAGTCAACCTTCTGAGGTGCTTGCGTGCTCAAGCCGCGAGATAATCGGGAAGCCAGTGAGATTCTGGCACTGCCCCCGCAACGGTAAAAGGTGAGAGAAGACCGCGTTTGATAAGTGAGTTCAAGACAGAACCCGATAATCAGAATGTGAAAGGTCAGTCTCGCGTTAATCCAACTTTTAATGGATTAACATAGCCTAAGTCCGGAGACCGGCCCTAAAGGTGTTTTTGAGATTTCGGTGGGCAGATCTCAAAATGCGATAATCACCGTCAGTATTTACGCTTAATCAACGGTATCGTGGCGTCAATGCCCCGTTTTCCTTGTAGGAGTTAAAGGTAAAATGGGAACAAATCCAACTAAAATCGCGCTGCTGATCGGCAGCCTTTGCAGTTTTTCAATTATCGCGCCCGCTCTGGCGGCCGACGATACCCATACCGCTAGAGTCGATGAGCATCTTGTCGTGATTGGCCGTACAGACAATACCCCGCTAAACATTGCTGCCAATGTGAATGTGATTGATGCCGCTGCAATTGAAATGAGCGGTGCAACGAGTTTGACTGATGTACTACGCGGTCGAAGCGGTATTCAAATTTCGGATAATAATATTGGGACTAGCTTTGCGATGCGCGGTTTTAGCGCCAGCACTGCTGTTAACAATACACTGATTTTACTCGATGGCCGTCGTCTGAATAATATCGATATCGCTGCGCCAAGCCTCAATGCGATTCCGCTTAACCTTGTTGAACGTATTGAGATTTTATCGGGCAGTGCGGGTGTGCTTTATGGCGACCAAGCTGTCGGTGGGGTGATTAACATTGTGACTAAGTCACCCGAAAACACTAGCGGCAGTGTGCAATTATCGGGTGGCAGCTTTGATACCTATGAAGGTCGCGGTGATATATCTGGCGCCATCAATAAAGACTGGCGTTACTTTTTTACAGGTAGCTACAACCAAGGTGATAACTATCGCAAGCATAATGCCAATGAAACTGGCTCAATTTTAGGCCGTATTCAATATAAAACTGATACAGATGCTTTTTTTGTTGAAACCAGTTATTACGATGATGACCGTGAAAATCCCGGTTCACTTACCAAAGATCAATTTAAACAAAACCCTCGTCAATCTTCCAATAAAAGCGAATATGTCCATGAGATGACCACAGCGGCGCGCAGTGGTTATGAGCATCAGCTTAACCCAAATTGGGCCTTAGCGGCGGATCTGGATTATAGCGATACCTTAGTGACCTCGCTGAACTGGGGGGCAGGTAGTCATAATACCCGTTCTCTCTTAATGTTTAGTCCTAAGGCCTTAGCAAATTACACCACTCGCCAAGGTGAGCTAAATCTAGTGGCAGGTTTAGATCTTAGCCGTGGTAAGGCCGACTATAACACTATGGCGCGTAGCAATGTGCAAGAAATGCAAAGTGCTTATGTACAGGCCACAGTGCCATTAAGCCACAGCTTAAGCTATGTGGTAGGTGGACGTTATGCGCGGGTGACCGACGAGTTAGTCGATGGCAATGTCTATCCAAATGGTATTGATTTAGATGAAGATGCCACTGCATTCGAGTTCGGTCTAAACTATCGCCCAAGCGCCGAGCACCGATTCTATCTACGCGGCGATGAAAACTTCCGTTTCGCTAAGGTCGATGAGCAAGCCTACACCCCGAAAGATGTCTATGGCCTAAAGCCGCAGACGGGCCGCTCCTATGAGGCGGGTTGGGATTGGACTGTTGCTAGCCAAAGCCTGCGCGTAAGCTTATACCGCCTCGATTTAGAAGATGAAATTGTCTTCGACCCCAGTGCGGAAAAACCTGTTGGTGGTAGTTTCCAAGGCGCGAACGTCAATGCCGATGCCTCACGCCGTTATGGTGCGAGCGCAGACTGGGATTGGCAGATCACTCAAGCACTGCAATTAGGGCTTGAATATAACTATATCGATGCCGAATTTACCGATGGGGTGAATGATGGTAAAGCACTGTCTTGGGTGGCAAAACATACTGGACGTGGTTATATCAGTATGGATTTCGCCGAGCATTTCCAAGTGTTTGCCGAGGCGATTTATACGGGTAATCGTTTTATTGAAGGCGATAATGCTAATGAAGGCGATAAGCTGGCAAGTTATGTGCTCGGTAATTTAGCCTTAAATTATAATCGTGATGCTTGGTTAGCGAGTCTACGCGTCGATAATTTGTTCGATAAAGAATATGTTAGCTCAGGTTATTATGGTGGTGGTTTGTGGGATAGTTATTATTCTGGCCGAGGCCGTGATATCCGTCTAACCTTAGGTTATCGCTTCTAATTACTTAGAAAATATATTTAGCCACCTTTAAATAATTTTTAAGGTGGCTTTTTTACGCTTAAATGATGCCTATTACTTAAGTGCAGATTGATTGTCTATATCATCAAATAAATAGTTGAAAACAAGATTTGATTCTAATGTTTCGATTGTTTCTACCGTAGATTTTTTCATTGTTTTATAGGATGCAACGATCCCATGTTTACCCAAGGTGACTTCAGAGCTTACCTTTTTGCCAGTGCCTACTTTAGCACCATCAACATACCAATCAGCATCGACATTGCTAGTCAGTGTGACGACTGTAGACTTCAGGCCAAGTTTGTCATTGAGCATAGACTCGATTTTATTGTTATATGACGGTTTAAAAGTCATATTAACTTTATAGTGTAATTCACCATTCATATTCATACTTGCATCAATTACTTTATATGATAGAAGAACACTTTTATCGCTAAGGAAAGGATCTGAATTGATAGTGTTTTTAACAGTATATTTTTCAGTGTCTTTTAAACAATCATTTATAGATTGAAACTTAGAACAGGTCATTGAGCTTTCTAAGTCAATAGATTTAACATTTTCAGCACTTGATAATTCAGTTATAATACGATTTACGATTTTCTTTTTTAATGAAGAAAGCTGTTCTATTTTCTGTAAGCGTTTACTATTGATAATGTCGTACTGTTTTAATATTTCTTGATAATTTTCTTTATTTTTAATTTCATCACTGACAGATTGTTTTTCAAGTGAGTCAATGTTTTTAACTAAGGTTTCAATTTGTTTGAAATAATTGCTAGCGTTATTATCTTTTAAAATTGCATTCGGCAACTCTAATATTGCTTTATTATAATTCTCTTTTTCATTTTTAATATTTGTAAGTAGTAATTTGTAATCATACTCATTTTGTTGATGCTCAGATAATCGATTATTTACAGATATCAACAAATTATCAATGTCAAATTCTTGCTTGATCTCATTTACAGCTTGAGTTTCAGTTGTTGTTATCAATTCTATGGCGAACGAGTTACTTACAAAAAAGCATAACAAAGCAATTGTAAATTTACTGTATCTCATCTTTCTCTCCGTTAAGTTATCTGAAACAGTCAAAACGCTTGCCATTTCTGAGTTTTGAGCAAAAAAAACGCATTTTATCCATAATACTTAAGTTAATTTTTCTTTTCAAATAGATTGTTTTTGTTGATTTTAGTCACATTTGATTGTTTTTTGATATGAGTTTAGCGTGTAATTGTGATCTTTTGGTGGTTTTAAACTTATTTTCTTTGATTGTTATTCAGCATTAATTTGAATATAAGTTATTTTTTAGGAAGTTAGTGGTTACTTTTCAATGCGTTATGTTTATTTGTGCTGATGTTTTTAGCTTTTGTTTTTTCAGGATAGAGTTCAGTTTAGCCGTTTATTTTTGATTAGCTTTTAGGGTTGCTGTTATCGCTGTATTTGTGTGCAGATGTTGAGCAACATGGGCTGTAACTTAACTATAACCAAGTTGGTTTTGTTGTAGAAATGGTGTTGAGGTGTTTTACTTAATGGTATGACTAATGTGGATCGGGTATAAGTTAAAGCCTTTTAAAACAGTGGATTACAAAACATTTTTTTGTGCGGTCACTTTGAGTTACCGATGACCATATTAATTTATGGTTATCTTCATTACACAATCAATGACTAAGTGCTGAAATTCTTTGAATTTTGGGTATGATATGGGTCGTAATCGAATCATCTTAATTTTTAGTAAACAGGTGAAAAGTGTCTTATGACTGATCTTGAGCAACAGGTTTTTACTCAAGTTAGGGCGATCATCGCAAATGAAGAGCAAGTGATTGGCCGGAGAGGAATTCTCATTCCCCTTAAAAAAGCGATCCTTGCCGAAGGCGATATTCGTAATGTGATCGATATTATTTCGAGTGACCCTGCATTGGCGGCACATATGTTAATGCGTAGTAATTCTGCGCAGGCGGCCGTGGTGGCAAATCACAAATCTCGCTCATTAAAAGAAGCGTTGATCCGTTTAGGGCAGGTCAATATTTATCGTTATGCTTTCACTTTCTACCTTAAAGAACGCCTCGATGAGCTACCGCAGCCCTATAAAAAGTTAGTTCAAGGTTATTGGAAATTAACAGAAAGTATTGCGATTGATGCGGTAGACAGTTTGGTGGGTATGGAAGGCGTTGAGGTTGATCCCGATGAAGTACAAACCTTAGCGCTCTTTAGTGTTTTTGGCCAAATTATTGCGCTCACCGCATTTGCTTACCTTAATGCTAGTGCTGAGCAATCTTTCCCATTAAGTGTAATTAAGTCATTGATTGATAAACAGCAGCAAACCTTAACCATAGAAGCGTTTGAATCATTAGATTTAGATCAGGATCTGCGTCAAGAATTTATGATTGCCCATAATCTACGTCAGACTAGAAATCCCAATTCTCCAGGGTTAATTCTGCGCCGTATCTTATCTATGCGTGGACTATTAATGAATCCGCTGTAATTTTTAGATTTGATAGCATATTAGCCCAATAAAAAGCCTGCATTCGCAGGCTTTTTATTGGGCTTACTATCTGAATCAATTCGATTTATGCTGGCGGGATAAACCTTCACTTGCCACCAGTTGTAACCAATTTTGGATCAATGCTGAGTTTGCGCTGTGGCGGCGATAGGCGCCAAATAGCGGGCGTTTTAAGCCTTCTTGGCCGAGTTTTACCGTGGCGAGACTCAGTCCATGTCCTTCATTTATCGACCAACTTGGCAGTGCGGCTATGCCGTCTTTACAGGCGATGCGTTGCAATAACATCATGGTTAAATCACAGGTTTTTTGCTCGCCCGCCTCTATGCCCGCAGGCTCTAAAAAGTGGCGATAAATATCTAAACGCGTCAACGGCACCGGATAACTGATAATAGGCAAGTGTGCTAATTGCTTAGGGGTGACATAGGCTTCTTTTGCTAAGGGATGATCTTTTGCAACCACTAACTTCACTTCAAAATCAAACAAATGCTGGTAGGCGAGTGAATGCCCAGGCACAGGATCTGAGGTTAATACAATATCCAGTTCACCCATTTCTAGGGCATTGAGCGAGTCGAACAGGTGACGGCTCGACAAGTCTAACTCGGCTGCTGGATGATCTTGCCTAAATTGCTCCATCACAGGCATTAACCAGCGAAAACAGCTATGGCACTCAATGCCGACGCGCAACTGATTGGTTTCGGTTTCCAGCCCATTCTTCAAATCTGTCTCGGTTTCTAACACCTTAGGCAAAATCTCTTCGGCCAGATGCAGCAGGCGTGCACCTTCTTGGGTGAATGACAGTGGCTTACTCTTACGCACAAAAATGGGTGAGTTAATTCGTTGTTCCAACTCCTTAATCTGGTGGGAGAGGGCGGATTGAGTGACAAAACGTTTTTTGGCCGCGCCCGCCAAACTGCCGCTTTCTTTCAGGGCCATTAAGGTTCGCAGGTGTCTTAGTTCGATCATGTTCACTCCAAGTGAATTTCACTCATGTTGTGCTTGAAATCAATTCGGTTGCTGGGATAGAGACTAACACAATAAACTTCTAGACGTCCAGACGCCCATTGTTATTTATCAAGGCTGAAATGCTGAAAAGTGCCAAGAGAAAACAATCTGGTGGGTGCAAGTGCCGAATATGGCTTATCTCAAATAAAGGAAGATATGGTATGCAATTAAATAGTCTTGGGTTTCCCCGTATCGGGCGTCGTCGTGAATTGAAATTTGCCTTAGAAAAATACTGGCGTGGTGAGAGCACTCAGGCACAATTGCGTGAAGTGGCGAGTGAACTTCGCCGCAACCATTGGCAGTGGCAAGCTGCTGCTGGCATTGAGCAAGTTCCCGTAGGTGATTTTGCCTTTTATGATCAAGTGCTGACCTTAAGCGCGACTTTAAATGCCATTCCTGAGCGTCATCGTGGTGAAGGAGCAATCGATCTCGATACTTTATTCCGTGTTGCCCGCGGCAGAGCGCCAACGGGCCAAGATGCGCCAGCCTCTGAAATGACCAAGTATTTCAATACTAACTATCACTATCTAGTACCTGAGCTCAGCCAAAACCAAGTGTTTTCGATTGCCTATGAGCAGTTTTTTGAGGAAGTCAGCGAAGCGCAAGCGCTAGGCTATAAAGCCAAACCTGTGCTACTCGGCCCTGTTAGCTACTTGTTCCTTGCTAAAACTGTGGGCCAAGAGTTTGATAAGTTAAGCTTATTACCCAATTTATTAGCTGCTTATGCTGACATTTTGGCGCGTTTTGCTGCTCAGGGTGTGCAATGGGTACAGCTCGATGAGCCTATTCTCGCATTGGAGTTAGATGGTGAATGGCAAGCGGCGATCACTGAGGCGTATCAAGCCCTCAGCACTGCGAAGGTGAAGATCCTTCTTACCAGTTATTACGGCGGTATCGCACACCATCAAGCGCTGGTATCGGCCTTGCCGGTCGCGGGGTTGCATATCGATTTAGTCACAGCGCCGGATCAATTGGCAGTCTTTGCTAATGCGCTTGGTCAAGATCAAATTTTGTCGGCGGGTGTGGTCAATGGCCGCAACGTGTGGGCGGCAGAGGCGGATTTGATTGCCGAACGCATAGGCGCGGTTGCCCGTGATCTCGGAGATCGCTTGTGGATCGGTACTTCTTGCTCACTCCTGCACAGCCCTGTGGATTTAGAGGTGGAAGCCACGCTTGAGCCCGCGCTGCGTCAACAACTCGCGTTTGCGAAGCAGAAATTATTCGAGCTGGCCAATGTGCGCCAATTGCTACTGGCACCTGAATCGGTCGCGGCAAAAGAGATTGTGCAAACCTGTTTGGCACGCCGTGAGGCGAAAGCGCAGGCCGCCGACAGTCAAGTGATTGCCCGCGTTGCCGCGTTGACATCTGCCGATTATGAGCGCGTCAGTGATTTCAGCGTACGCCAAGCAGTGCAGCAGCAGAAATACCGTTTACCTCTGTTGCCGACCACCACCATTGGTTCCTTCCCACAAACACCGGCAATCCGTGGACTACGCAGTCGCTGGCGCAAGGGCGAGCTGAGTGATGCACAATATACTGAGCAATTACAACAAGTCACCCGCGATACTATCGACCGCCAGCTTAAACTCGGTATCGATGTGCTGGTTCATGGTGAGGCCGAGCGCAACGATATGGTGGAATATTTTGGTGAGCAGCTTGCGGGCGTTGGCTTTACCAAAAATGGTTGGGTGCAAAGCTATGGTTCACGCTGTGTTAAGCCGCCGTTGATCTATGGTGATGTTAGTCGTCCAAAGGCGATGACGGTTGATTGGGCCGAGTTTGCCCAAAGTCTCACCGACAAGCCTGTAAAAGGCATGCTGACTGGCCCTGTGACGATTCTGCATTGGTCATTCGCCCGTGAAGATATCGGCCGCGATGTGATTGCGACTCAGCTGGCGCTGGCGATCCGTGATGAAGTGGTGGACTTACAAAATGCCGGTATTGGCATTATACAAATCGATGAGCCCGCCTTCCGTGAAGGTCTGCCATTGAAACAAAGTGAGTGGCAAGCCTATTTAGATTGGGCGGTGAATGCCTTTAAACTCAGCGCTGCTGGGGTGATTGATGAGACTCAAATCCACACCCACATGTGTTACAGCGAGTTTAACGATACAATTGCCGCGATTGCTGCCATGGATGCCGATGTGATCACTATCGAGACTTCGCGTTCACGGATGGAGTTACTCAACGCCTTCGAAGACTTTGAATATCCCAATGAAATTGGCCCCGGTGTGTATGATATTCATTCGCCAAACACCCCAAGTGTGGAGGCCATGGTGCACTTAATCGAGAAAGCGGCACAAAAAGTGCCCGTACGTCAGCTGTGGGTCAACCCAGATTGTGGCCTAAAAACCCGCACTTGGGATGAAGTCGAACCCGCCTTAAAAAACATGGTCGATGCCACACGGGAACTACGTCGCCGACTAGGTTAATTGTTCACTTATTGATTATCAATAATATCAATAAGATAGAAGGCGGATGTTTATGCATCCGCTTTAATCCTTGAGTTATCGACTTACCATGTTTCGCCTGTTTGAGGAATATAGACCCCGATAATCTACAACCCGTCGATTCGGTATCGCACTAAATTGGCATTACAGCCTAAGCACCACTCAACCGTGTTTGCCTTGTAACTATCTACACAGATATTTGCAAATCTTTACCTGTTAACGACATTTCCTTCGTCTACTGTCTTATATTAACTCTATATACTACCTACATAATTTAATCTTTCTACGTGAGCAATATGCTTGCGGCTTTTTAGTTTATTGGATGTGAATATACCGATGAAAAAATCCTCAAAGCGTAAACTGCTGATTGTGATTAGCGGCCTTATTATCATTGGTGGGGGAGCATTTTCCCTGTGGTATAAACCAGAAACACCGCCAGCCTATGTTACAGAAGCGGTATATATCGGTGATATTGAAAGTACAGTGCTTGCAAATGGTACGTTACAGGCATTAAAGCAAGTCAGTGTTGGTGCACAGGTGTCGGGGCAGATTGACAGTTTGTTTGTACAGTCAGGTGATGAGGTTAAGCAAGGCGATTTAATTGCTCAAATCGACAGCTTGGCACAACAGAATACGATCAAAGAAGCTTTAGCCTCACTGAAAATTATCAATGCTCAATATCGTGCAAAGCAAGCACAAATACAGCAAGCCAAACTTGAGTTTGTTCGTCAACAACAAATGCTAGCAGATAATGCTAGTTCTCGAGCGTCTTATGAAGCGGCAGAAGCAACTTTGACTGTTTATCAAGCTGAAATAGAACAATTAGAGGCTCAAAAACAACAGGCTGAAATTAAAGTTGATAGTGCCAAGATTGATTTAGGTTATACCAAAATTACCGCGCCTATGGATGGCACCGTTGTATATTCTGCTGTCGAAGTTGGGCAAACCGTTAACGCGAATCAAACGACACCAACCATAGTTGAAATGGCACAGCTTGATACTATGACCGTCAAGGCTGAAATATCAGAGGCTGATATTATCAACGTTAAACCTGGCCAAGCTGTTTACTTTACGATTCTTGGACAACCTAATCGTCCCTATCACGCGACCATTAGGGCAATTGAGCCGGGACCGACTTCAATGGAGAGCAGTAGTAGTTCAAGTTCAAGCTCAAGCACGACAGAAGCTATTTACTACTACGGTTTATTTGATGTGAAAAATCCAGATCGTACTTTACGTATTGGAATGACAACCCAGATTTCAATTGTGCTTGCTAAAGCAGAGAACGCATTACTCGTGCCTTCACAAATCTTACGGATTAAGCCAAGGGATAAGCAAACTGCACCGCAGCTAGATAAAGACAAAGATACGCAGTCTAGCGAACCTAAGCGTCATCGTGGGCCTCAGTATCAAGTACCAGTATTAGTGAATAATCAAGTGCAATACGTGGATGTCACCGTAGGTATTAACAACAAAATTAATGCCGAAATTACCTCAGGTTTAAATGAAGGCGACTTAGTTGTGCTGGGTATGCCTTCATCGGAAGAGAGCAGCAAACTGCGCCGCCCACCTAGTGTGAGGTTTTAATTGTGAGTGCCGCATTACTTGAAATTTCAGGTTGTTATCGCACTTTTCAGGCGGGAGAACAGCAGCTTACCGTACTAAAAGATGTGAACTTAACGATTGAACGTGGCGAGATGGTTGCCATTGTCGGCGCCTCTGGTTCGGGCAAATCGACCCTAATGAATATTCTTGGCTGCTTAGATAAACCGTCGAAGGGGGCGTACTTTATCAATGGACAAGATACTTCCACCATGGATGCCGATGAGTTAGCTCAATTACGGCGTGAACATTTTGGTTTTATTTTTCAGCGTTATCATTTGCTTAGCGATCTTACTGCGATAGGTAACGTGGAAGTTCCTGCGGTTTATGCAGGTAAAGAACGAAGTGCCAGAAAAGACAGAGCCGAACATTTATTAACTCGCTTAGGATTAGGTGACCGACTCGATCATAAACCTAATCAGCTCAGTGGTGGACAGCAGCAGCGGGTCAGTGTGGCCCGTGCGTTGATGAATGGCGGTGATGTGATCCTTGCCGATGAGCCCACGGGTGCATTGGATAGCCACAGCGGTGAAGAAATGATGCAATTGCTGCAAGAGCTTCACAGCGATGGTCATACCATCATTATCGTAACCCACGATATGAATGTAGCCCAATATGCCGACCGGATTATTGAAATTAAGGACGGCATAATTATCAGTGACGAACGTAAAACGAAGGCACCAAAGCACGTCGATACGGCTGTCACTAAGATAAATAACCGTATTCGAGTGGCCTCGTGGGATAGATATGTTGAAGCGTTCAAAATGGCGCTACTTGCCATGTCGACTCACAGATTACGCACCTTTCTCACTATGCTTGGCATTATTATTGGTATTGCCTCGGTTGTTTCCGTGGTTGCATTAGGAGAAGGTTCCCAGCGAGAAATTCTTAATAGCATTAGCTCAATGGGGACTAATACGATTGATATTCGCCCAGGCTTTGGGTTTGGTGATCGCCGTTCAGGAAAAGTGAAAACCTTAATTGTTAAAGATGCCGATGCATTGAAACACTTACCTTACGTTGACAGTGTTACACCAACCGTTGATTCAAGTATGACGTTACGTTATGGCAATAAAGCGGTTACCACGGTCGTGAATGGTGTTGGCCCAGAGTTCTTCAGGGTACGAGGTTATGAGCTGGCTATGGGGCAGTTCTGGGATGAAGATAGTGTTTCATCGCTTGCTCAAGATGCTGTGATTGACGATAAGGTTCGTAAAGAGTTATTCCCTCGTAGTTCACCTATTGGTGAGGTGATTTTTATCGGGAATCTACCCGTGCGGATTATTGGTGTGACTGAACCTAAAGACAGCGTATTTGGTAAAAGTGATTCACTGAATGTGTGGCTACCTTATACAACGCTATCGGGACGTATTGTCGGGAAAAACTACCTGAATGGTATCACCGTAAGACTCAATGAATCGGTGCCGAGTAATGCCGCTGAACAGGGCATTATAACTTTGCTGAAAATGCGCCATGGAATAGAGGATTTTTTCACTATTAATACGGATGCAATTAGACAGAATATTGAAAAAACGACGGCAACGATGACCTTGCTTATCTCGGCAATTGCGGTGATATCCCTGATTGTGGGCGGGATTGGGGTGATGAATATCATGTTGGTTTCGGTAACCGAACGTACTCGTGAAATTGGTGTACGTATGGCAGTCGGGGCGCGTCAGAGTGATATTTTGCGTCAGTTCCTGATTGAAGCTGTGTTGGTCTGTTTATGTGGTGGCACTTTAGGTATCGCCTTGGCCTATTTAATTGGCGTGGTGTTTGCTCAAACGGGAGGTAGTTTCCAAATGATTTATTCCACTACCTCGATTGTCGCTGCTTTTGCCTGTTCGACGTTAATCGGTGTGCTATTTGGCTTTTTACCCGCCCGCAACGCGGCGCGATTAGATCCCGTTGACGCCTTAGCAAGAGAGTAATAACACCATGAATAATCTAATATTAAATCGTAAAATTATGTTACGTACTTGCGCCATCGCTGTAGGTGTTGCATTACTCGGCGGCTGCGGTAGTTTTATGCGCTCAGACTTTGAGCCCCTCGCGTTGACGATACCAAGTCATTGGCAGCATACACAGGTCAACGAACAGGTGAGAGTTGATCCTTGGTGGCAGCAGTTTCAGCAGCCAGATCTTAATAAGTTAGTAAGCCAAGTGCTAAGCAGTAACAATGACTTAGCCCTTGCAACCTTGACACTACGTAAGGCGCGTTTACAGGCAGGGCTTGCCCAAGATGCACTTTACCCGCAGTTATCCTCAAACCTTTCTGCATCGCGCAGTAACCCCCTGGATGGTGGCGAATCAACCAAGAGCTATCAGGCCAAGCTTTCAGTCAGTTATGAAGTCGATTTATGGGGAAAAGTCTCGGCAGAGATGGATCAAGCTCAGTGGTCGGCATTAGCGAGTGCGGAGGATAGAGAAAGTACCACTCAAAGTTTAGTGGCAACTACAGCATCGCTTTATTGGAAGATGGGCTATTTAAATCAAAGGATTGCTTTAAGCAGCCGCAGTATTGACCACAGTCGACAAACACTGGCATTAACCCAGCGTCAGTATGATTCTGGAGCGGTGACTCAAGTCAATGTGTTAGAGGCTAAGCGTAGCCTAGCGGGACAAGAGGCATCCCATAGTCAACTTATCCAACAGTTAACGGAGGCGGGAAATGCGCTTGCCATTTTACTGAATCAAGCACCTGGAGAGGCTTTCGTTGAGATTAACGCCTTACCTGATGTTGCAGTGCCGGAGATTGCCGTGGGGATGCCAGCGGATCTATTGGTGAGACGCCCTGATGTTAAGGCATCTTTATATCAATTACGTTCAGCACTCGCCAGTAAAGATGCGACTTATACCCGTTACTTTCCGAGTTTGAGTTTAACTGGCAGTGTGGGGGAGTCGACCTCAGAGTTAAAAGAATTATTGCGCAATCCCGTGGGTAGTTTAGGTGCAGGCTTAGTGTTGCCATTTTTACAGTGGAATCAAATGCAAATTAATAACGACATTGCTGAAATTGATTATCAAACTGCAGTCGTAAATTACCGTAAGACACTGTATTCCGCCTTTGAGGATGTTGATAATGCCATCTCGGCTAAGCAGCAATTTGCTTATCAAGGAGACAAATTACAGCAACAGTATAATGCTGCGGTAGCGGTCGAGGCCATTTATGAAAGCCAGTATCGCCATGGTGCGATAGGTATTCAAGATTGGATTAATGCCCAAGAAAATCGACGTGCAGCGGAGGCGTCTTTGCTCGAAAACCGCTATAACCAACTGACGGCCCAAGCAACGCTCTACCAAGCCCTTGGTGGGAGCGATATCGCCCCAGAGATTGCTCAGATTTCTAACTAATTTTGTTTTTATATATAAAGCCGCAGCAACTCTTGTTGCTGCGGCTTTATATTATTGATTGGTCAGTGAGGTTATTAACGAATATGGTTTCATCTGATTTGCCAAACACTTGCTACTATATAATGTAGAGGTAAATTACAATCAGTTGGGGGCTAGTATGCAGAGCTTGATTACAACGACTGGAGCAAAAGATGACGAGCTTAGTGCCCATTCTGCTGCGGCATCCCAAGAAGCACTGCAACTACTCAATGGTATTAGGCCATTTTCTATTACCATAAATGGCATTTTTGCCATCCTGTTTGTATTTTTATCCGTATGGCCTTTAGCATTTATTTATACCTTAGGGTTAAGCTATCACCTTTGGTTAAGCTACTGTGCTCACTCTCACCCTAAACAATTACCACCAATTATTCAGTGGTCTTGGGTGGTGGTATTTAGTCAATCTCTATCGTCAGTACTCATTTTAGGTGCTGATGCTGGATTTCAATATTATCTTCTTGCGACTATACCACCATCATTTGCAAGTATTTTTAAGCCATTATTTTATAAACTAATACAAGCTTTGATCATCATAGTCTTCTTTCTTATTTGTGATATTTGGTTTATTGATTACGAGCCTTATTATCTTTATTCCGATGAAATGATTAGTTTATTTCGCCATATCAATGTGCTCGGTGCGTGTGCTTTGCTCGCCGGTGTATCCTATGCGTATTCACAAATTGTAATGTCAGCCATTACTGCGCTACGTAATGTGGCTAATACAGATGAGTTAACAGGGCTGATTAACCGCCGGAGCTTAACTGCACTTATTGATCGAGAAGCGGCAAGAACATTACGTACGCACGCATCGATGAGCTTAGTTTTATGTGATATTGATTATTTTAAACGTATTAATGATAGCTATGGTCATGCTGCTGGCGATCATGTGTTGGTTAATGTCGCTAATTTATTACAGGGAGTGTTGAGGGAATATGATGTAGTTGCACGTTGGGGAGGAGAGGAGTTTTTATTGCTGTTACCCAATACGGATATAATAGAAGCGATGAAAGTCGCTGAGCGATTACGCGAAATTGTTGCTTGTAGCCACCTCAGCTTTGAAGAGCAAACTATACCTGTGACGATGACACTCGGTGTTGCCGTTTTAGGGGATGAAAATTGGCACAGCACGTTAGCACGTGCTGATGAAGCGCTTTATCGTGGTAAAAGACAAGGTCGAAATTGTGTTGTGCAGGCATCAGCCCCGTGACCACACGGGGCGGTGCAGATATTAGCTTTGCAGTATCTTAAGTGGCAGGCTAAGCATATCGTCACCTGTTCCAGCTAAGTGCCAGATAATACCTACTAAGGCGCCGACAGTCAGTAAATACCAGATAGTTGAGAAGATTTGCCCATATCTATCGAGAGGTAGTAAATGGCTTTGATGGCGAGTTCGCCATTCAAAGATAATTTCCAAACTGCCTATTAACAGTAAAAAACCGAGTAATGCTAAACCAAAGGTGTAGCTAACATAAACGCCAAAAGCGGCTCCTACCGCACAGGCGATAAGCCCCATTACACTGTTCATTGAAAAGCTAATACTTTTTAAAATATGGCCGCCATCTAATGGCAAAATAGGCAATAAATTAAACAAGTTAAGTAGAGCATTAAAGGCTGCAAGCCCCGCAAAAAACACATTGCCCGTAGCGTGGTAGGCAATCAATGAGCCTATAGACATGAATAAGCCAAAAGTGGGCCCCATGATGGATATCACGACATCTTGCCAACGTGTATTAATTTTTTCATCGGAAAGAGCGAGCCCACCCATAAAAGGGATCAGGTAAATTCCCTTGGTTTTCATCCCAAAATACTTCATCGCGCGGATATGGCCGTATTCGTGAAATACTAAACAGGCGATCAATGCCAGTGCAAACTGAAACGAAAATAGCCAAGAATAGGCAGCAACACTGGCTCCGGCTAGTGCCACTTTAATTACTTTGGCACTTTTTAATAATTTAAATCCAAGGGATGCCAGCCCAACAATGCTTAACTTTTGTTGTTTAACGATAGGGATTTCAGGATGTTGTCTTTCGATATCTTTTTCGGTACGTGTTCCTTGGGCTATGACTTCGTCATCCTGTAGCAGGCGATAATCGAAGCGAAATGGCTGCCAGACTAAATCGGTTTCAAGGCTAATGATGATTTTAGCTTCGAGGGAACTTTGTTCTCCGCCTTCGGTAACCAGTGGGCTGTTAAATTGGCTGAGTTCAAATTCATGTATTCTGAGTCCGCCATTATCAATAGAGGCAGATTTTTGTGAGACTAAGTTGTTGTCCCAGAATAGTTGCTGCCATCCTGCGAGGGAGCCTTCTAAACGCAGTTGTTTGCCTAAGCAGTCAATCTTAAGTAGTTCCAATTTGGGTTCCATTTGTTCGTGTATCTGAGGGTGGTTTTTACCTAAGGCAATCCGTTACTGTAATTCGTATTGCTGGACCAGAAAACATGGCGTGTGCGCCGTTAATGCGATTTCGGTTCTGACAAATTATGCCTGTGAATTTATAGCGAGGATATTAGCTTTTAAGATCCAAGCGTTTTTTAGCGCAAAAAACTAGCATATATCCCATGACGTCAAAATCCCAAAGCATGAACAGATAGCTAAGATGATTAATATCAATCTATTCATCTAGAGTGCGTACGATTTCTATTCCTTGGCTAATCGTGGTGAAGGCAAGTTTAGCTACGCAGCAGTGTCCTAAGGCTTTGGCATGGTTTTGCACCCATTTGATAAATTCTGTTAATGGTAGCAGTTGCTCCTGTTGGAGTAATGTGGGGAGTTCACCGATAGGATCTTCATAAACAGTGCGGGAATTTGCATTGATATAGTAGCGGTGGCCTTTACTATCAAGCAATTGATCTTTATCAGTAAAGTGATGCTGATAAAGGCAGGCTAGCTCTAACCAATCCCGTTGGTGGGCAAGATAAAGCAGTTCATCATTTTGAATGAGCTTAACTACGGCGGGCCATTCAATGTCCGACATCTTGACGCTGGTCATTATCGCTCCTGTGACGAAAGTCCAAGCCCTAAAGTTTGAGGCCATGGCTGAGTCGCATGACAATATTGGGATCGAATAAAACAATAGGAGTCATGCCATTGCTAGGCAGTATGCCATGCTTAGATTGGATTAATATAGACGTAAGCGCACTTACGTCTATATTGGCGATTAGCTTGGTGTGGGAGTCTTGGCTTTGGCGTTATAGTCGAAATTAATTTCTTGGTTAATATTAGCTATGCAACAAGTTCCATGTTCCCTTGTTGTACGATGATTGGCAGGTCCTATATGAAACTCCACATTAAGGAATACGTGCTTAAGGGCCTCAACACGGTATTTTTCATAATAGCCTTCGACTTCTTGTTTAAGTGTATCGAACTCAAGTTCTTCCCGAGACCGCTCATTTAAAATGCGATTTTTCTCATCGAGCATCATCTTTATCTGCTCAACCATCACGGGATCATCTTGCCATTCTGATTTGGGTGGTAGCTTATTGAGGCGAGCTTCGATATCTAAACTGGCGACCACCATCGCTTGAACACCTTCTTCGAGCAATTTCAGATTTTGTTTTAGCTCAGCTTGTTCCATTGCACAATAAAGTTCTGTTTTTGTGCCTGCGGTCGCACCTATGACAACAGCTTTAATACCTTTTTCGGCTTGGGCTACACCACCCACCAGATCACCACGGCGTCCACTGGCATCGCTTACTGTTAAGCTGGCGGCAGTTTTAGTATTACTGTGTAATAACTGTTTGGTAATGAGGATATTACCTTTAGCAATCAGTTGAGAATACTGAACAAATTGTGCACTGATTTGCCCTTGGGCATTGATCTTCGTTGAAAATTCATTTGCTTTAATCTGTCTGCCGATAATGCCTTTGCTTACAGTAACATCACCTTCTGCATCTAAGGTGGCAGAATCCACAAATCCCATTACGGTAATATCACCAGAGCTTTTGACTAGCATGCCCTCATGTACATCACCCGTAATTAAAATACTCCCCTTAAAGGTGACATGGCCTGTACTGATATCCACATCTTTGAGCTGCAGTACATCATCCACATTCATACCCGTTCGGGTTTCTACGGGTTGGCCTGCAACTGTCGCGATAAGTTTATTGGGATCTTTGGGGTGAAAATCAGTTCCTGTCCCAGCTTGCAATACATTATCTTTGCCCGGCTTTTGTTTGAGCACTTCGCCTTTAATATTGTAACCAGGAGTGCCTTCTGTCGCGGGATGTTTAACCATCAATATATCATTGGGTTTTACCATGATCATTGAGCCAAGATTACGCATATCTACGGTACCATCAGCGCGCTCTTGTGGTTGTAGTAAGCGTTCCCGAGCGAGGGCCACCTTACGTTCTAATATGGCATTTTTCCCATTAATGGGGATCTTACCTTGTGCAATCTCCCCTTGACAGCTTTCACCTGGCTTGAGCTTACTGAGTTTTTGCATTAATGCTTGGATCTTGAGTTTACTCAATCCCATACATACATTGTGTTTTTTGAGTTGAGTGAGGATTTCAGGTAAATCAACGGCTTTACCACCCCAAGCGGCTGTAAGCGTCATGCTGGCGTGCATTTTATCTGGGCTGATGTCAATCGTAACACTGCCGTTACGCCGTTCTGCTATTTCAGCAAATAGTTCAAATTTACCATCCTCTTGATGGCATAGAGCATTAATCTGAGTGATAGTTTTATTGATGGAAGGCTCTAGTGGAAACAGGGATGAGAATTCTGGTAAGGACAAGAGTTGCATGATGTCTTCACGGGTAACAGGGCCGTGGTTATTTGGGATAACACGCAATTCCGCCTTTGTTTTATCACTGCTTAACTCAAGAAGTTCAGGTGGCAACATAGAGAGCTTCCTACCAGTTTGTTTTATTATTGTTGGAAATACTGTTTCGAGTATAACAGTAGAGACTTTGTGCAAAGAAGCCTTTTTGACGCTAAAAACAGCAAATGTTGTTTTATTGTTTTTTTAGTCTATGTGCTGGTTTTTAAATAGTTTTTTATACGATATGTTTGACGTTATGCAGTGTAATCTCTGGCGGTTTATCTTAAATGAACACATTTTTCGAGGGTTATGCTTATTTTTAACTTAACAAATATTTTATATTTCAATAGTTAAAAACCTATGTTAGGTGCGATAAAACAGCGTCAATGCTGCATTAGTTGTAGCAAATCGATGGGTGAGCCGTTTCACAAATCAGTGCAAATGTTTTTAAGCGACCAGAAGATGCTGCAACGTGTTTCTTTCGGTCGCTTAGGTATTAGGTAGAGACTTATTGTTGCTGAAAGTAATACAGCTTGTATTTATTGTTTTCGGCGGGGACTGTTAACTGGCCAAATTCTGCTGCAATGATATCAGAGTAAGGTAAGTGGCGATTGGCAACAATTTGCCAAATACCGTTATGCTGTAATTGCTTTGCACTGTCTGTAACGAAATTTTTCGCTATATTAGTTGTGCTAGTTAGACCATCGTGAAACGGTGGGTTAGAGATAATACCGTTAAATTTTCCTGTGGTTTGAGCGAGTCCATCAGAGGGGTAAACTTTAGCTGTCATACCATTGGCTGCAAGCGTGAGTTCACAAGATGCTAACGCCATGGCATTAATGTCAATGCATTCCAAGGATAGATGCGGTTGTGCCTTGAGTAAGGCGGCGGCAATCACACCAGCACCGCAACCAAAATCGAGCACTCGACCCGAGAGTGTGGGCAGGTGTGATAGCAATAATTCTGTGCCTTGATCTAGGCGTTTTTCACTAAATACCCCCACTAAGTTACAGATACTGATCTCACCCTGTGGTGTGCTGAGTTGATACTGGCTGACCCAGTCGCTGAGTTTCATTGCCGGGGCGCGGCCCTCTAAATTGCTACCAAATAGCAGGCAGTGGCGGGCGTTATCGAGCTTCATCCCCGTCGCAAAATACTCAGGCAAGAGTTTAACTAAAGACTTAATGCCGCCTTTATTTTCCCCTACGACTAGCAGTTGGCCATTAGGTACAAGATGATTGGCGGCGAGGGTAAATAGGTAAGGCGCTAGGGGTTTAGCCTTGGGGAAGTAAACGATAACCGTATCGTACTTTTCTGGTTTAATTGGGTCTTGATGTGGCAGTTCGTGGCCGAAGTAGCAACGCAGTTTTGAATTCGCGTGCGGCACTAAGTGTAAATAATGGTGATAATCCAAGGCGAGGGCATCGACCGAGGCCGCGACATCGAGCAGGGCTTTGGGCAGTAGATCGGCTTCATGGTTGAGCACTAACACTTTATGTTGGTTTAGGCTGTCTTGATTGCGAATGATAACTTGCGATGGATTGGTTAACACAGTGGCTCACACCAATAGATTGAAGTGTGGGCATTATACCCGTTATTCGTCATTCAGCCAGTTTGCATCCAAGAGTTTCAGCAAAGGGTGATAAAAAAGGCAACGCTATTATGCAGTTGCCTTTAGTGTCAGGTGTTGAAGGGCCAAAAGCTTAACTTTTGGATTTCTTCGGTTTTGGCAATAAACTTAAGATCTTATTGGCAATATCTGTATTGTCCTGATGGCCGTTAAACAGCTCTGATGCAGGACCTGCAGCAAAGACTTGTACATCTGTACCTGTGTGGCCGTCAGTTGTCCATCCTGTATCTGTACGTTTATCGATAACATGGCGGATCGCGATGGCCATGGTTTCTAACCCCTGCATTCTGGCAACATTTAATTTGGTCACTTCTTCTTCGCTAAGCTCAAATCCTAAACCACGGGCGAGATCAGCTTGCCATTCATCTCCGCTAATGGCGGCTAAGGCTAAGGTGTCTGAACTGGCGGAAATATTTCGCAGAATTTCGGGATTCCAGTTGTAGTTACCATTGGCACCAATCGATAGACCTCCAGTATTGTGGTCGGCGGTAATGACCATTAGCGTGTCTGGATTTTGGCGAACAAATTGTTCAACCACTTCAATGGCATTAGAGAACTCATCCATTTCCCCCATCACAGTCGCTATGTCATTATTATGGCCCGCCCAGTCGATTAAACTCCCTTCAACTAAGAGTACAAACCCTTGTTCATTTTGTGAGAGTAAACTAAGGGCTTTCTGGGTTAAGGTGCTGAGTTTTTTAGCTTCTTTTTCATCAATGGCCCAAGGCAATTGCACCTCGGCAAACAGACCTAACACTTTAGGTTGGGTGATAGTGGCGAGATCATCAAAACGGGTGATGTGTTGATAGCCTTTAGCTGTAAATTGCGCTAGCAGCTCGGGTGAAAAATACTTTTGACCGCCACCTAAAAATACATCGGCATTAGTTTCTAAATAACTGAGTGCTATCGCATCGTAGTTTTTACGGCTTTCATTATGGGCCAAAAATGCCGCTGGCGTGGCATGGTTGATTTGTGATGTAACAGCTACGCCTGTGCTTAAGCCAAGGGATTTGGCTTTTTCGAGTATGGTCGGTAGTGGTTGCTTTTGAGTATCAACTGAAATCGCCCCATTATACGATTTAACGCCTGTGGCGAGCGCGGTTGCGGCGGCCGCAGAGTCGGTAACATAGCCACTGACACTGGCGGGATAGGTACTCGCCATACCCACCAGTAAACGGTCGAATACGGTTTGTTCGACTTCTTCGGTATCTGGATTATCTTTGTAGTAACGATAGGCGCTCGTATAAGCAGGCCCCATACCATCACCTATCATAATGACGATATTTTTCGGGCGAGATGGTGCTTTTGTTGGGCCTGTTTCGATGTTTGCCCAAGTCGAAGTCGATAGCAATAAGCCTATGCCGAGCAACAAGAGTGGCGCTTTGGTGAAACTCATATCACATCCCTAGAAAGTGGCTTGGCGCTAGCTAATTCATAGCGCCTTAGAACAACAAACTCTTATAAGTTAACATATTAGTTCAATCAAGCTGAGGCTTTAACGCGCGCCTCAATAGCATCCATTAACATACCTGTGATGTCGACATCAAATGCCGCTTGGATTTCACGGATACAGGTTGGGCTAGTCACGTTGATCTCAGTCAGCTTGTCACCAATGACATCTAGCCCGACAAAAATCAGTCCACGTTTTTTAAGCTCAGGACCAATGGCACGGGCAATCGCCCAATCGCTGTCGGATAAAGGCTGGGCTACACCGCTACCGCCAGCAGCTAAGTTACCACGGGTTTCGCCTTTCATTGGGATACGCGCCAAGGCGTAAGGCACTGGCTCACCATCGACCACTAAAATGCGTTTATCGCCTTGGGTTATCTCAGGGATAAAGGCTTGCGCCATCGCATATTGTTGACCATAACTGGTCAAGGTTTCGATGATGACACCAAGGTTTGGGTCATCCTGCTTCACGCGGAAAATCGAGGTGCCACCCATGCCATCTAAAGGCTTAAGAATAATATCGCCCTTCGCTTGGTGGAAAGCGCGGATACGTTTGGCATCACGGGTTACGATCGTTTCTGGAGTGAATTCGCTAAACCAGGCGGTAAACAGTTTTTCGTTAGCATCACGCAAACTTTGTGGCTTGTTAACGATCAATACGCCTTGTTCTTCGGCGCGTTCAAGCATGTAAGTTGCGTAGATAAACTCAGTATCGAATGGCGGGTCCTTACGCATTAGGATCACGTCGAGTTCGCTCATCGGCGTGTCTGTAGCTTCGCCGAGTTCAAACCATTTGCTTGCATCATTGAAAACAGTTAACGGGCGCATATTGGCCATAGCCACACCGTTGACCATGGCAAGATCGGCCATTTCCATATAAAACAGCTGATAACCTCTTTCCTGCGCGGCCATTAACATGGCAAAACTGGAGTCTTTCTTAATGTTGATCTCACTGATGGGGTCCATCACTATGCCGAGTTTTATCATTAATCTGTTCCTTATTTGTCGCCGTTCGCAGGCAAAAAAGTATTAATTAGGTGTTGCTTGTCGATCAGCCTAAATCACCGAATCTAAGTTGCAGTGCTGTAATGGCGGTGAGCGAGGCGGTTTCGGTGCGTAGCACTCTGGGGCCAAGCAACACATCGGTAAACTGATAGGTTTCTGTCATGGCGATTTCTTCCGCCGACAAACCGCCTTCAGGGCCAATTAATAAACGCACGCGGGTATGGGCCAAATCTAAGCCATTGATACCGTGTGCGGCACGTGGATGCAGATTGAGTTTAAGTGCCGAGGTCGGCTCACTGCACCAATCGTGTAAGTCCATCGCTGGGCGAACCACGGGCACTTGACTGCGTCCCGATTGCTCACAGGCGCTCACGACGATCTTCTGCCATTGTTGAATTTTTTTCTCTAGGCGTTCACCGTTGAGTTTCACGCCGCAGCGATCAGAAAACAGCGGCGTAATCGTATTCACGCCAAGCTCGACGGATTTTTGAATGGTGAACTCCATTCTATCGCCACGGGAAATCACTTGGCCTAAGTGCAAGTTGAGTGGCGATTCTGATAAATTTGCCTCACAGGAGAGCAATTTTACTGTGACATGCTTTTTACCTGCATCAACAATTTCAGCAAGATAATCATTGCCATCGCCATTGAATAGACTGATATTTTCACCGTTGCCCATGCGTAACACTTTGCCGATATGGGCCGCGCCATCTTCGTCTAAGTTCAGCAGTTGATTGATAGCTAATGGCTGAGGTTGATAAATTCTTGGGACTCTCATTGTCGACCTTACTCGGCTAATTGTTGACGCTGTGGTGGCGCATTACAGGCATTCTGCACAAAGGGGTTATGGTTGCCTTGAACCTGCGCTATGGCGTTATCACGTTGGCACTCAATAGTATCAACTGGATAGGTTTTATCCCATGCCTTAAACAATTTTAATTGGCTAGAGGCAATTTTAAGACCATAGGTCTGCTGCATATACAGGTAGGTTCTGGCTATCTTACCGCGGGTATTCGCGGGTGGCTGTACCTGACGATTCTTAAAGTCGACAACTATAGCACATTGACCATATTGATTGGCTTTACCGTTCCATTCGCTAAAACGGAAATTACTGCGATCACCATTCACTTCACCTATGGCGGGCACTAAGTTGTGCATGTCTGCCTCCATCTTATTAAATTCATTGCTGTTATCGGCGCAGTTTTTACGACCACCCTTTTGCCAGCATTGGAGTTGATGGCCAAATTCCCAGGCGGGCACTATGTGCTCCCACTCGATACGGTTAGCACGAGTTTCCTGTTTACGGACTTGGTAACCACAACTGGTGAGATCGGGTTTCCACGATTTGCCTTTAATCTGAATGTCACAGCCGCAATAAAAGCTGACTGCGGGCAGCATACCTTGACGATTGCCAGCATAAAGCGTCTGCGACTTAGTTTTCGCTTGGCTGAAACTATTGGGGTGTGATGGTGATGCACTTGTGGGGACAGATAGGGTCACCGACCAAGTGATGAAGCACAGCAAAAGTCGCCGTGAATAAACGGTTAAAGAGGCTTTGTTCAACATTTATCCCAAAATAACAAATACAACGCGAGCCTCTGGCTCGTCTTTTATGGCGTGATGGTAAGGGAAAGACGGTCGCTTATGCAAATTGAGTCGTACTTAGGGGTGTTTAAGCTAAAAGTGGTTAGGCCAAGATTTAATTAGATAGCAGTTAAATGGGTCTTACAGCGTTTACAGATATAACGACTTTCACCGCGTAGAACCTTGTTATGGCGGCGAATACTGAGTCGAATCGGTCCGCAGGCACAGCGATATTCAACCTCTTTGCTTGCAACTGAGGTGGTGTTGAAATTGTGGGTAGTCTTTGGATTGACCTTAAATACCGTTAACATCAAAGATTGCCATTCTTTACCGTGGGGTTTGGTTTTACCAAAAAGCTGAAAACACAGTAGATGACAAATTTCGTGGGGCACGACCTCTGTCAGAAAAGCTTCGCTGTTTTCCCGCAGTAATACGGGATTGAATCTTAATCTGTTCTGCTGTAAATGGGCTGTGCCTGCACTTTTTCCCCTGAGCGTAAATTGCGTTATTGGGCGAGGGAATGCACGTTTAAGCGTCATTTCGGCCGTTTGATAACAGGTTTCAATTCGCTCTAGTACTTGAATTTGTAGTGTCGAGAGTGGGCGTGATGAACCGGTGAAAATATGCGCCTTTGCCGGATCTTGTGCTGGTGGACTCATTATAACCTGAAACTTACCTTGGCTTTGGCCTAAGGCTGAATACGTCGATTTTGTTAGCGGTGCAAGGGCTTCACTGCTGCGACGGCGTAAGGCATTGAGTAAGTCAGCGGGTTTCAGCATAGGGTGAGCTTTGGATCTCGTCGGTTAAGGTAAAAATTGCGTGCTTAAATTAGTCAATTATAAGCGTTCGCATCATAGCGAACGCTATCTAACAATGCCAGTTTCAGTCAGTTTCAGTCAGTTTCAGTCAGTTTCAGCCAGTTTCAGTCAGTTTCAGGAAGTGTGGCTTTGTTATAAACTCGCCGCCGCTTGCATCACCATAGTGCGCACTTGTTCAACGATCGCTTGCTCGGTATCTGCGTCATAGCCTTTGACTCTTGGTGTGTGAATGTGGCCGACCTTGGCATGGCTATTAAACTTTTGCTGCAAGACTATGGCACGATAGGAGATTTCATTAGAAAGATAACCGCCGCCAGAGCCTTCGACTGAGGTTTCGTTTTGCAGTTCGTTTAATGATGTCGCGCTAAATTCACCGCGGGTAAGGGTTGTGACAGTATGGTTATCATTGACTTTCCATTGGCCATCTTTGACTTGCATGGCGGCGACGGGCAGTGAAAATTCCACAAATTCGGGGCCGATAAAATCTTTGCCATTGAGCTTAGGGGCAACGGGCGCGGTTTTCGTGCCGCCAGTGAGTACGTTTTGGTTATCGGGTGCCGCTGCGCTGCGATTGCGAGCAGGGAAGCGTTCGATATCAAAATCAGTTCGGCCCATGCTAACGGTGAACACAAATTGGGTTTTAGGATCACGATAAATCGGGCTCAATAGCGATTCGATAAGACCTTGGTCAAAATCTTCAAAACGTACAGGGATCATAGCGGTTTCGATTTGCGCCGTTTTCCCATTAATTTCAAAGCGAAAACCATCCAAGGCGAGGGCGACTAGACCGGAAGGGTTACTCTGGGTGATATCTTTGTCGAGGAAGAAAGGATCGAAACCCGTGAGGAATATTTTGATTTGGACATCATCACCATATTGAATATCGCTAAACCCCCGTGAGGCTTTTTCAACCGCACTCATTAGTATGTCTTGTTGCCAATCGGCCATTTTAAAGTTGGCGCTGGTGGTTTTTAGACTATTAAGCATGGCAAGGCGAGCCCAGTATAAAGGTCGGTCGTCAAAATGCCCTGACTGTACATCGCGGACAGCTTGTTGCCACAATCTGTGCCCTTGGCGCGCTGCTAAGTGGGTGGCGTCAACTTCGTTTTTCTTTGAGCTCAGTTGAGCCAGACCATCGTCAAGTGCTTGATAGCGAGTGACTACGTCGCCTATGGTTTTTTCTGCTGTGGGTAGGCGGGAAACTTCAACGTCACCAAATAACTGCACGGCACTGGCTGTAGTCATTAAGCTGGTGGTGAGGATGAGTGTTAACACTGGCTTCAACATGTTTGGCTTCCCTGTAGTGATTAGACGTTATTCATTGGAAATAATGATTATTTTTTCGTGTAGATAGGCTCTTATGCCAAAAAGTATGCACTACAAGCTGAGGGTAATAAAGTTAAGCCCAGTGATCTTTGTGATCTTATACCAATATCTTCTATCACAAATCATGTGGATCTGGCATTAATCCATCTGCAACAGTGCAACAGTGCAACAGTGCAACAGTGCAACAGTGCAACAGTGCAATAGGGTCTAGTCTGCCTCTTTTTTGCCACAATTGGTCAGCAGTTTGCTAGGGCATGCTGTAGTGCTAAGTGATAGCCTTAATCACTTTTTTAGTTTGTTGGATTGTTTGTTTTTTCAAGGAGATTTTATGCGTTTGTTCGTCATCTCGGCGGTATTGGTGATGTCCTCCATCTCAGCTTCCCCTGTTTTTGCTGCTAGCTCGCCCCAAAAAGAGTGGCAAGAAACCCGCAGTTTGGATGCCAGTTTTACTCAGCACCAAGCTAAAGGCGTGGTGGTGTTATGGAATGAAAATAAACAACAGGGATTCACTAATAATCTTAAACGCGCCAATCAAGGTTTTTTACCTGCATCGACGTTTAAAATTCCCAACAGTTTGATTGCTCTCGATTTAGGGATGGTGAAAGATGAGCACCAAGTTTTTAAGTGGGATGGTAAAAATCGTGATATTGCCGCCTGGAATCGTGACCATAATTTGATTAGCGCCATGAAGTATTCGGTTGTGCCCATCTACCAAGAGTTTGCTCGCCAAATAGGTGATGCTCGCATGGGGAAGATGATCGCTGTTTTTGATTATGGCAATGAGGATATCTCAGGCAATTTAGACAGTTTTTGGTTAGATGGAGGCATTCGGATCTCAGCCAAAGAGCAAATCGATTTCCTACGTCGGCTTTATCATAACAAGTTGCATGTTTCCGAGAGAAGTCAGCGTATTGTTAAGCAAGCCATGCTGACTGAAGCCAATAGTGACTATATTATCCGCGCAAAAACGGGTTATGCCGTAAGGGCCGAACCGAGCATTGGTTGGTGGGTCGGTTGGGTAGAACTCGATGATAATGTATGGTTTTTTGCAATGAATATGGATATGCCATCAGCGGATGGTTTGGCACTGCGCCAAGCCATTACAAAAGAAGTACTCAGGCAGGAAAAGATTATCCCCTAATCAACTGTGTTATGGGTGACAGATGAAAACAAAAAGCCTAGTGGGATAATCTAGGCTTTTTGTTATTAATGGGTAAACCCTTAGCCCATTAACGATTGCAGGCTTTCTTGGCTGCTAAAGCGTTTTACAAAGAAGTCCAAAAACACGCTGATATTGGTTGCCAGTTGGCGTCGACTCGAATAAACCCCATAAACCTTAAAAGGTTCAATCGGCCATTCCTGTAAGATTGGCACTAGCTGTCCATTGGCGAGTTCTGTCTTACAAGCAGAATTAGATAGCATGGCAATGCCAAAATCATCCATGGCTAACTGCTTTACCATGATAGGGCTATTGACTCGCACCTTACGTTGGAAGTTCACCATAGTTTTTCGTGGCCCTTTGCCGAGGGGCCAGATAGGTGCTGAGCGTGAAGTCCCTAATAAAATGCCACTGTGCTGACTGAGTTCCTGTGGTGTTGCGGGCGTTCCCCTGAGTTTTAGATAACTCGGACTTGCGACTAAAATGGGCTGGCGTTCAAACAATAATCTTGCCACTAAGTCCGATGATTGCAGTGGACCATATTTGATAGCGATGTCATATCCTTCACCGACTAAACCTATATCATTGTCAGTAAACTGGACATCTAATTCCACATTGGGATATAAACGCATAAATCCGCTACAGAGGTTAGCGATTAATTCTTGGCTAAATGATACCGGGATTGCAATTCGTAATGATCCTGACACATCATCGTGAGTATTCTCGATAACTGCCTTGGCCGCTTCTACCTCATTGCGAATGGAATCACAGTGTTGATAAAAGAGTGCCCCGACTTGGGTCAAACTCAGGTTACGGGTGTCGCGCTGTAATAATCGTACGCCAAGTTGTTCTTCAAGCTGCGCGATTTTGCGACTAATGGTGGATTTTGGGTGGCCGGTTTCACGTGCAGCTTGGGAGAATCCCTTTGCTCTAACTACGGCTGCAAATAGCATCATACCGTTTAAATCTGGCATGTTTTTCCCACTGTCTCATATATGGAACATAGCGTCTTATGCAGTTTAATGGCATTTGGCGGGATAACAAAGTTATATTTATTGGCTAAAAATTTTCAGAGGCTAAGCAGAGGATCTTTTGATGACCAGCAAAAATCAGCCCACACACATGACTCAAGCCCAAACGCCCGACCCGCTTTTTTTACAAGCCGAGCATTTGGCAAAGGATTTTTCTCTGTTTCCAAAACACAGCAAACAGAGTTTAACGGAAGAAATTAAAGGTCTTTTAAGTGAAGATGCCATTCAGGCAAACTTAAAAGATTTAGCATCATTAGATGTTGATGGTTACGTTGCTAAGGTTATCCTGCCGACTCAAGATAAAGGTCGCCCAGGGGCTAAGCGTATCATCGCCGATCTTAAAGGCCGATTGATCACTGAAACTCACTTAGGCTCTTTTTACAGTGCCGAAATTGAGCTTAATTTCGGTTCTCGTACTCGCCGTGTTGGTTTTATCGCTCAAGAGCGCACCACAGCGAACGGTGCTTGGATGCCTGAGCATCACTACGCTGCCTGTAAAGCAATTCGTCATTTTGCCGAATTGTCTATGCCAATTATCTATTTAATTGATACCCCAGGAGCGGATGCTGGCGAAATTGCTAACAGCCAAAACCAAGCTCATTCTATTTCTAAGGCGATTGCCGAGAGTGCTAACGTTGACGTGCCTACAGTCGGTATCGTTATCGGTGCGGGTTATTCAGGTGGCGCGATTCCATTAGCGGCGGCGAACATCCTGTTATCGCTGCGCGATGGTATTTTCAACACGATTCAGCCACAGGGTCTGCAAAGTATTGCCCGTAAGTACAATTTATCTTGGCAAGAATGCGCAAAATCTGTTGGTGTATCGCCAGAAGAGCTTTATACCTCCGGCTGTATTGATGGCATTATCGATTTTTCACCGAGCGATCGTGATGAGCGTCAGCATAACTTGCGCCGCGCTATTATCAGTAGTATCGAAACTGTTGAACGTGCCGCAATGAATTTTGTGCGTGAATCTAAGGATTTACGTGAGCATTATGACCGTAGTTTAATGCGTTTCCTTAATCCATCTAAAAACCTGATGGCATTAGAATTGAACGCAGAATTGGCGGTAGCAACCAGCCCAACCAATCACCATAACCTGTTCGGTAGTGCCTATCGCTATCTGCGTTATCTTACGTTACGCAGTCGTATTCATTCTATTTCTCAGGAACAATATGGCCGCTTGTCGCGGGTCAGTGTGCCTGAAGGCGACTTGTTAACGCGCATCCAGCAAGAGCAGGATCGGGTATTCCAAGCTTGGTTGTCTAGCCCCGATAAATTGGTTTATGACGAAGATTTAAACAAGCTTTGGGCTAACTTTGTTGCTAAGCGTGATGAAGTATCGACCGAACGTAATATGTTAACCCGTTTAATTTTGGGTGAACCAAAAGAAAACTATAAAAAAGCCCGTAAGGCGCTGTTATTTAACATCGGTTGGTCCTTATATCACCGTTGGAAGAGCAATGCGGCCAATAACTTTAAAGGGCTTATTCAGCATTTAGAAAATCTACCTAAGTCAGTCACTCAAGCTAAATGGCCTGAGTTGAACCAGTTGACTGTGCTGGATGTGGTGGTAAACGAAGAACTGCGTGAAGATTTTATATGGCAATGCCATAACATCCTGATCTTTAACTCACTTTACGACAACGTGGTGGGCAGCTTAGCGTCAATCGCTAAAGAAGCTATGATGTCTAAGAGTTTGTCACGTAACTCAGTGAACAATCTGCTGCATAAGTCAATTGATCATGCACTGTCGACGCAGGACACCGCTAACGATAAAGCCAAATTTTACAAGTGGCTTAAGTACTTTATGGGGCAATCTAACCGTGCCGACTTGTTGGTACGTGTAGAGCAGTGGAAGAGTGTGGGTTTCCCACAGCTCAATGACAGTTTGTTCGTGGTGCTGACTTACTTCTTCGAGCGCCTACTACCAGAATATTTTGATAGCGAAAGTGACACTAGCAAATACACTGGTGCAATAAACCCTGTGCGTATCGGTCGCCGTAAAGACTTCTGGAACCGCTTGACCATGGGTTATCAGGATCTATTGATCCAAAAAGTACTGCGGGACGAAAAGCGTAAAGGCAATATGACATGGGAAAATGTCATCAAGCAATTCTTTACCCGTTTTGATGAGATTAACGGCGACAAAATGTCGGCTAACTTATTGAACTTCCCAGGTTTCCGTTTATCGATTGAAGATGCTTTAGATAAAGGAATACGTCCTTGTGGTCTAATCACTGGTATTGCGGATTTTAAAGAGAAAGGCCAAAAAGTCCGTGTGGGCGTGGCTGTCTCTAACACCGCATTCCAAGCGGGTGCCTTCGATATGGCGAGCGCCGAGAAATTCTCTGCGCTGCTGATTGAGTGTGCTAAGCGTAAGTTACCTGTTGTGTGCTTTATTAGCTCTGGCGGTATGCAGACGAAAGAAGGCGCGGCAGCACTTTTCTCTATGGCTGTGGTGAACGATCGTATCACGCGCTTTATTCGTGATAACGAATTGCCAGTACTGATGTTTGGTTTTGGTGACTGTACCGGTGGTGCGCAGGCGAGTTTTGTGACTCACCCATTGGTGCAAACTTACTATCTGTCTGGTACTAACATGCCATTCGCAGGTCAAATGGTGGTGCCAGCTTACTTACCATCAACGGCAACGCTGTCTAACTACTTGTCAAAAGTACCTGGCGCAATGGCGGGCTTAGTCCATAACCCATTCAGCGACAATTTAGACTCTCAGTTAGCAGGTATCGATCCTCTGATGCCAATGCCTTCGGCAAAAATTAACGATGTGATCATCAATGCACTGTCGACCTTAGTGGTTGAAGCTACTGTTGAAGAAGAAGTGATCGTGCAGAACGATCCACGTAAGTTAATGAAGCCTATTAACAAAGTATTGGTTCACGCCCGTGGTTGTACAGCTGTAAAACTTATTCGTAAGGCGCATGACAATAATATCAATGTGGTATTAGTGGCGTCGGATCCTGATATGACGTCAGTGCCAGCGGACATGCTCAAAGAGACCGATAAGTTAGTTTGTCTCGGTGGTAACACATCGGATGAAAGTTACTTGAACGCATACTCTGTGCTGAAAGTGGCCGAATATGAACAGGTTGATGCATTGCATCCTGGTATTGGTTTCCTATCAGAAAGCCCGCAGTTTGCTGCATTGTGTGTGAATAACGGTGTTAACTTCGTCGGTCCTAGCGTGCATTCAATGACCACTATGGGTAATAAGTCGAACGCGATTAAAACGTCTCAAGCGCAAAATGTACCAGTCGTGCCAGGTTCTCACGGTATTCTGACCAATGCTGAGCAAGCGGTTAACGTGGCGAGTGAAATTGGTTATCCAGTGCTGCTGAAAGCCGTACAAGGCGGTGGCGGTAAAGGTATTCAGGTTGTTAAACGCCCTGAGGATATGATTGGCCTATTCCAAAAGACAGCGACCGAAGCGGCTGCAGCTTTTGGTAATGGCGACTTATACTTAGAAAAATATGTAACCTCACTGCGTCATATCGAAGTGCAGTTATTGCGTGACAAGTTCGGCAACGCCAAAGTGTTAGGTCTGCGTGATTGTTCGGTACAACGTAACAACCAAAAAGTCGTCGAAGAATCTGGCTCAACCATGTTGCCGGATGAGCTTAAAAAACAGGTGTTGGATTACACCCGTGCTTTAGGTGATGCGACTGATTATATGGGTGCTGGTACTGTTGAGTTCATCTATAACTTAGATGCAAACGAAGTGTACTTCATGGAAATGAACACCCGTCTACAGGTAGAGCATCCAGTAACGGAAGCCACTTCTGGTATCGATATTGTGAGTGCACAGTTTGATATCGCTGCGGGCCGTTCAATCGAGCATCTAGAGCCGAAGGAAATTGGCTATGCGATGGAAGTACGTGTGACTGCTGAAAAAGCGGCGCTCGATAGCCATGGCATACTGCAGCTTATTCCAAATCCTGGCAAGATCACTGAGTGTGTATTCCCAGAGCATCCTGATGTGGAAATCATCTCAATTGCTGCACCAGGCAAAGAAGTCTCGCCATACTATGATAGCTTGATTGCGCAAATCATTATGCGCGGTGAAAACCGTGAAGATGTGATTGCCAAGCTGCATGCTTATCTGGATAGCGTAGTGCTGAAAGGTATCGCAACTAACATTCCGTTACTTAAGCTAATCTTAAATGACGGTACCTTCAAAGAAGGCGTATACGACACTAACTATCTACCACGCTTTATGGCTGAACTTGATATTCCTGCGCTTATCGCAGAAATGGAAGCGGCAGCTGAAACAGTGGGTGTTGATACAGAGTCTTTACGTGTGGGCGAAAGTAACGAATTGAAAGTATTAGCCCAAGGCGCGGGTATCTTCTATACCTCTCCTGCACCGGGTGAGCCTGATTTCGTGAAAGAAGGTGATATTGTTACCGTTGAGCAAACCTTAGCGTTAACTGAAGCGATGAAGATGTTCTCGCAGGTCAACTTGGCTGGCTTTAACCGTCAAGGCGCCATACTCTATCCTGAGGATCAGAAGTATCGCATCGAGCGCATTCTGAACAGCAATGGTCAACAAGTGTCTCAAGGTGATTTACTCTTTGTGGTATCGCCCGTCGACGCTTAAACGCTAAATAAAATCTGATACTCCGAATACCCGCCTTTGGCGGGTATTTTTTATCTGATTTAACCAGTATTACCATAAAGACTTGATGGTCACTCGGTATTAGTGTTGGATTTTATACTGACCAAATCTTGGGGTGATGCCCTATTTTGCTTCAAAGGATGTGCTGTCGATAAAATGCCTACCTCATTGTTTTAGGTAATGCGTCATATGATGAGCATTCTTGCTAAGTCTTAAGCCGTTCGAGGTCATATTTTTAGGCGATTTAGCTTATATACAAGGCATAAAAAACCGGAAAAACATCAATATCATTTGCAAAGCTATATTTTTAGGTATTTTTATTGATTGTCTAAAATTTAGGCTAAATTGTTTTACTTGGTTGTTTTTGTTTGTATTTGTGCAAATTTTTTTAAAATTTACCACGACTTTATCGTGAAAAATTGCAAGAGTCATTTGCGCAGAACTGGGTTCCAATTTACAATATGCGCCTAAAATAATCTGATGTGCGGTGTGTCGGTGGTTTGTCGCATACTCCGTCTACTTCT
This sequence comes from Shewanella sp. W3-18-1, assembly GCF_000015185.1. Taxonomy (NCBI): domain Bacteria; kingdom Pseudomonadati; phylum Pseudomonadota; class Gammaproteobacteria; order Alteromonadales; family Shewanellaceae; genus Shewanella; species Shewanella sp. W3-18-1. The sequence goes on from NC_008750.1 coordinate 885,656, forward strand.
TAAACTAATCATTAAAGTTGAATCATGACCGAATTATCCAAATACAGAAACATTGGTATCTTCGCTCACGTTGACGCGGGTAAAACCACGACCACCGAGCGTATTCTTAAGCTAACTGGTAGAATTCACAAAGCTGGTGAAACACACGATGGTGAATCTACAACAGACTTCATGGTTCAGGAAGCTGAGCGCGGTATTACCATTCAATCAGCAGCAGTAAGCTGTTTCTGGAAAGAACACCGTTTCAACGTTATTGATACCCCAGGGCACGTTGACTTCACCGTTGAAGTTTACCGTTCTCTGAAAGTACTCGACGGCGGTATAGGTGTATTCTGTGGTAGCGGCGGTGTTGAGCCTCAATCAGAAACTAACTGGCGCTATGCTAACGAATCTGAAGTTGCTCGTATCATCTTCGTAAACAAGTTAGACCGTATGGGTGCTGACTTCCTGCGTGTTGTTAAGCAGACTAGAGATGTTTTAGCGGCTAACCCACTGGTTATGGTTCTGCCTATCGGTATCGAAGACGAGTTTAAAGGTGTTGTTGACCTATTAACCCGTAAAGCCTACATATGGGATGATTCAGGTTTACCAGAAAACTTCAGTGTGACAGACGTTCCAGCTGACATGGTTGATCAAGTTGAAGAATACCGTGAAATGCTGATCGAATCTGCTGTTGAGCAAGATGACGATCTGATGGAAGCCTACATGGAAGGCGAAGAGCCATCGATTGAAGACCTGAAACGTTGTATCCGTAAGGGTACTCGTACAATGGCTTTATTCCCAACATACTGTGGTTCTGCGTTCAAGAACAAGGGTATGCAACTGGTTCTAGACGCTGTTGTTGATTACTTACCAGCGCCAAACGAAGTTGATCCACAACCTTTAACAGACGAAGAAGGTAACGAAACTGGCGAACACGCTATCGTTTCTGCCGATGAGCCATTGAAAGCGTTAGCGTTCAAAATTATGGACGACCGTTTCGGTGCTCTGACCTTCGTACGTGTTTATTCTGGCCGTTTGAAGAAAGGCGATACCATTCTTAACAGTGCGACTGGTAAGACTGAACGTATCGGCCGTATGTGCGAAATGCACGCAAACGACCGTATCGAAATTGAATCGGCTGAAGCTGGTGACATTATCGCTATCGTGGGCATGAAGAACGTGCAAACGGGTCACACTCTGTGTGATGTTAAGCACCCATGTACATTAGAAGCCATGGTGTTCCCTGAGCCTGTAATCTCTATCGCAGTAGCGCCAAAAGATAAAGGTGGTAGCGAGAAGATGGCTATCGCTATCGGTAAGATGATCGCTGAAGATCCATCTTTCCGCGTAGAAACAGACGAAGATTCAGGTGAAACCATCCTTAAAGGTATGGGTGAACTGCACTTAGATATCAAAGTTGACATCTTGAAGCGTACTTACGGCGTTGAGTTGATCGTAGGTGAGCCACAAGTGGCCTACCGCGAAACCATTACTCAAATGGTTGAAGACCAATACACCCACAAGAAACAATCTGGTGGTTCTGGTCAATTCGGTAAGATTGAATACATCATCCGTCCTGGTGAGCCAAATTCTGGTTTCGTATTCAAATCTTCAGTTGTGGGTGGTAGTGTTCCTAAGGAATTCTGGCCTGCAGTTGAGAAAGGTTTTGCGAGCATGATGAACACGGGTACTATCGCTGGCTTCCCAGTGTTAGACGTAGAGTTCGAATTAACTGACGGTGCTTACCACGCAGTTGACTCATCAGCTATCGCGTTCGAAATCGCTGCTAAAGCGGCATTCCGTCAGTCTATCGCTAAAGCTAAGCCACAACTTCTTGAGCCAATCATGAAAGTTGACGTGTTCAGCCCAGAAGACAACGTGGGTGATGTGATCGGTGACTTAAACCGTCGTCGCGGTATGATCAAAGACCAAATCGCAGGTGTGACTGGTGTTCGTATTAAGGCTGACGTACCGTTATCAGAAATGTTCGGTTATATCGGTACTCTACGTACAATGACTTCTGGTCGTGGTCAGTTCTCTATGGAGTTCTCACACTACACACCATGTCCAAACAGCGTAGCTGAAAAAGTAGTTGAGCAAGTTAAAGAGCGTAAAGCTGCTGAAGCTAAGAAGTAATTCTTAACTCAACACGAATAGAGACCGCTGCTAAGCCCTAGGCTAGCAGCGGTTTTTTTATGGGCGTACATTCTGGTAGACGGTAGACGGTAGACGGTAGACGGTAGACGGTTTCTAGGATTCGGTCTTTTGTTTACTCAATTCCAGCAGCGCATTGGCAGCGGGTGTTAAGGGTAAACTCTGGCGCCAAATTAGTGCGAGATCCCATGTCATAGCGGGCTGCATTGGTTTGAAGATTAATTTGCTACTAGTGAGTTTATGACAGATAGGCTCAGGTAAAATGGCAACGCCCATATCGGCCTCCACCATAGCCGCTAGAAAATCCCACTGACCGCTACGAAAGGCAATATTCAATTGCACACCAGCCTTACGACTGAGGCGGTTTATCAGCTTAGCGAGGGAGAAATCCTCGTTATAAAGGATAAAAGGATAGGGTTCGAAATCTTGCCAATTGATTTGGGATTTATCGGCTAGAGGATGTCCCTCTGGCAAACAAGCGAGTAATGGATACTTGGTTAAGGGTTGATTGACTAGCTCTGTTTCATGGGTTGTTGGTAGCGCAGTAAAGGCGATATCTAAACTGTTATTCAGCAGTGCCTGCTCGCAGCCAAATCCACCGTATTCATACATCTGCAGTTCAATACCCGGATAACGCTTACGATAACTCGTCAGCAGACCGATAATCAGACTGCTCATCATAGGACATACACCTAATCGCAATCGCCCTGATTTGAGTCCACTTAAGTTACTCATGTCTTCTTGTAGCCTATGCCATTGGCCTAGGATCTCTCTCGCACTATGTTCAAAAAGCTGTCCAGCTTGGGTTAGCTCTACCTTTTGATTGTTACGGATCAGCAGGGTTTCTCCTAGACTTTCCTCTAACCTTTGGATGATCTTGCTAAGCGTTGGTTGGGTGATAAAACATTTTTGTGCTGCACGGGTAAAGTTTTCGGTTTCCACTAAGGTCAGAAAACACTGTAAGGTCTTGATTGGAATATTCATGCTTAAATGGAATCCATATTATGGCATTAATTCATTTTACTGATGATAGCCTAAGTATTACTTTGACCTTGTTAACAAAACAGGGGAATACCGATGAAATCAACTTCAAGTCTATGGGTAGGTGCTTTGTGGCAGGCGGCTATGCCTGTGGCAAAGGATGCACAAAAAGTGAAAGTGACACAAGCAGCACAAACGGCTTCAGTGGGTAATTTGCATAAAGCAAAACAACAAGTAAACCCAGCCTAGGCTGGGTTTTACTTTTTATCATCATTACGCTCTTTCCTACCCCCATTTACCTTTCCTGACACTCATATTTTCTCTGCGCTGTATTCCAAGCATTTAGCGGCTCTCATCAAGGTGTAGCTATCAAAACTCAGTTCACCAAGGCTTTGAAAGTAAAAAGCCACTGAATATCAGTGGCTTTTACGGGCAGGGGAGTATCGTCTATTGGTTTGAGAACTTATTCTCGACTAAGGGTGCTTTATTTTCTGCCTGAGCGACATGGCACTGGGTACAGAAATAATTTTGTCCGTTTAAGTTGCCTTTATCATCAATAACGTGTGATTTAGCAACCGGTGTTGCTTTCATTCGCTCAGCTTTTTCCCAACTATGGCAGCTTAAGCAACCATTTTTATCTAAGGTAATTTTGTAATCATCTTTGTGAGGGATAAGCGGAGGTTGGTCGCTAAAGCTACGTTCGAGTGCTGCGCCACGAGTAGGAAAAACGGGCATAGCATCGGCGGGACGAATATCGGTAATTGCTGAAGTACCAGCGAGTGAATTGATGGTAACAGGTGCTGAATTAGTGTCTGCTTTCTGGCCTGTGCAGCCGCCGATAGCGACAACAATGGCAGCTAAGGTGAGTATTTTTTTCATTGGTCATTCTCCGCCTTGGTGGCAATGTGTTGACGAATATTGGGTAATGTAGATTCTGTGGATGATTGAGTATTAGAGTGAGCGTTAGCAAAAGTGAAACGATGCTGATAGCTAAATACACGCTTGGCGCAGACATCGATACAGCGGCCGCATTGGGTGCAATCTTGGCTTAAGATCACCGGGTTTTGTCCTTTAAGTGCAGGTTTTAACACATGTCTTTCAGGACAAACGGCAAAACAATCCATGCAGTTGTTGCAATCTTTGGCTTGCAGTGCGGCGATCTTAATTGGACTGAGTTTGCCCAAAAGACCAAACAGGGCTCCCGCAGGGCAAAGATGGCCGCACCAAGCGCGCTCGACGATAAATAGATCGAGCAGGAAGATAGCCACAAGGAGCCACAAGCTACCGACAGTGCCAAATAATATTGCTCGATACAGTACTGGGACTGGGTTAATCCATTCCCAAACCGTTAAGCCTGTTATCAAGGGCAACAAGAGTACCAGTGCGAGTAGGTAATAACGTAAATTACGAGGTAGTTCACTAGTGCGAGGTAGATTAAGCCGACGTCTTAGCCAACTCGCGGTATCTGTAACCAAGTTAACTGGACAGACCCAACTGCAAAATACCCTTCCTCCTGCTACGCCATAAAATAAGGCGATAATCCCAGCACCAATAAGCAGGCTAAATTCAGGGATATGTCCCGTCATTAGTACCTGCAAAGCCACTAAGGGATCAGCCAGAGGGACAGTATCAAGCAATAGACTTGCCGATAGGTTACCCTTGAGAATCCAAATACCTGCGACAGGCCCTAGTGCGAATAAACCGAAAAGACTTAGTTGCACTAAGCGGCGTAGCAGCAGATATTTATGGGCTCGCCACCAACCTAGTTCCGCAACTGCAGCCGCGGCAAAAGGTATTTCCAAGATATTTGTGCTCTTAGATTGAGGCGCTGGTGTCTTCATCTTCATAGCACTAACCCCTTGTTTAACATCTCTAGGGTGGTTTCTTCTGTATTGATGTAAGTATCGTGCTCTGCGGTTTTTCCTAGGGCTAATGCCGTAGGTAGCACCTTGATTGCTGCAATATCGAGTACACAGGCATGTTCACATTTGCCACAGCCAGTGCAGGTATCGCTGTTGACTGTGGGTAAAAACATGGCGTGGTGATCGCTTTGGTTGTTGCGCTGGCGCTCTAAGGTGATGGCATTGTCGATTAACGGACAAACCCGGTAGCAGACATCACAGCGTAATCCTTTAAAGTTAAGACAGTTTTTCTCATCTATCAGTACCGCAATGCCCATTTTGGCATCGTTAATGTGTTCAAGCTGAGGATCAAGCGCACCCGATGGGCAGGCTTTTATGCAGGGAATATCCTCACACATCTCGCAGGGAATGCGCCGTGCGGTAAAGAATGGCGTGCCAGTGGCTGCGCCATCGAACCAGCGTGCCAGCGATAGTGTGTCGTAGGGGCAAGCCTCAACACATAAACCGCAGCGCACACAGGCCGAGAGAAAATCGCCTTCTTCAAGGGCACCTGGCGGCCTGCAAGCTTGAGGGGCGAGCTGGCCTTGGCTTTTTGCCGTAGCCGTTAAGCCTAATCCCACGAGTCCCATCACACAGCCAGCCTTCGCCGTCGTTGCCAAAAATTGGCGACGGTTGACTTGTTTGGCTGTGAATGCACTCTTAACTTGCTGACTCACCTTAGACTCCTTAATTGCTATCAAATGAGCTAATCGCTATCAAAAATGAGGGCTTAAGCCTTCATCACTTTGACTGGGCACTTCTTAAAGTCAGTTTCTTTTGACAGTGGATCGGTTGCATCCAGAATCAACTTGTTCACTAACTGACGCGCATCGAAGAAGGGCATAAACACTACGCCGCGTGGCGGTTTGTTACGGCCTTTGGTTTCAACACGGGTTTTGACCTCACCACGGGGAGAGGCGACAACTACTTCATCACCACGTTGTAGACCACGAGCCTTGGCGTCTTCTGGATGCATAAAGATTTGTGCATCGGGATAAGCGCGATAGAGTTCAGGCACCCGTGCTGTCATTGAACCTGTATGCCAGTGTTCGAGCACGCGGCCAGTTGACATCCACAGATCGTATTCTGAGTTCGGCTCTTCCGCTGCAGGCTCATAGGGCAGGGCGAAAATCACTGCTTTACCATCTGGTTTACCATAGAATTTAAAGCCTTCACCTGCTTTGACGTAAGGATCGCTACCCTCAACGAAACGGCGCAGGGTTTCTTTACCATTGACCACTGGCCAGCGCAGACCGCGGGTTTCGTGGTAGCGGTCAAAGTCGGCTAAATCATGGGCATGGCCACGGCCAAAGGCGGCATATTCTTCGAAAATGCCTTTTTGTACATAAAAACCAAAGTGCTGACTTTCATCGTTTAATTCAGCCTTGCAATCGGTTGTTGGAAACTTGTTGATCACGCCGTTGGCAAATAGCACTTCAAACAGGGTCTTATCTGCGTATTCTGGCTGTTTGGCGATAAGCTCTGCAGGCCACACCTCTGACACGTTAAAGCGTTTCGCAAATTCCATTAATTGCCACAGATCGGATTTTGCCCCTTCTGGCGCTTTGACTTGTTGATGCCACATATGGGTGCGGCGCTCGGCATTACCGTAGGCCCCTTCTTTCTCTACCCACATTGCCGTTGGCAGGATTAAATCCGCCGCCATGGCAGTTACCGTAGGATAAGGATCGGATACCACGATAAAGTTTTCAGGGTTACGGAAGCCTGGATACATTTCTTCATTGATATTGGGGCCTGCTTGCATGTTATTGGTACACATTGTCCAATAACAATTGAGCTTACCGTCTTTGAGCATACGGCTTTGAAGTACCGCGTGGTAACCCGGTTTTGGTGGAATCGTGCCTTCTGGCACTTGCCACATTTTTTCAGTAATAGCACGGTGCTTATCGTTATCCACAACCATGTCAGCGGGTAGACGATGGGCGAAGGTGCCGACTTCACGGGCGGTGCCACAGGCAGAGGGTTGACCTGTTAATGAGAATGGGCTGTTACCGGGAGTCGCGATTTTGCCCGTCAGTAAGTGGAGGTTGTAGAGCATATTGTTTGCCCATACGCCACGTACGTGTTGGTTAATCCCCATGGTCCAAAGACTCATAACCTTCACCTTGGGATCGGCATAGGCTTTGGCTAAGGTTTCGAGTTTTTCAGGCTCCACACCACTCATCTTAGCCGCGTATTCCAGCGTATAAGTGCTGACGAACTTAGCGTACTCGTCAAAGCTAATTGGGGTTGATTTACCATTGCCAGGGTTTTTGGCTTTCTTCTCTAATGGATGATCTGGACGCAGACCATAGCCAATATCATCAACACCTAAGGCAAATTGAGTATGTTTAGTGACAAAGTCAGTGTTTACAGCTTTGTTTTGAATGATGTAGTTGGCGATATAGTTGAGGATCACTAGATCTGATTGCGGATGGAAAACCATAGGGTTATCGGCTAAGTCGAAGCTGCGATTCTCAAAGGTAGAGAGTACATGTACGCGGCAACTCGGACTGCTTAAACGGCGATCAGATAAACGTGCCCATAAAATAGGGTGCATCTCGGCCATATTCGCGCCCCAAAGCACAAAGTGGTCAGCGGCTTCTAAATCGTCATAGCAACCCATAGGTTCATCGATACCAAAGGTACGCATAAAGCCAACCACAGCCGAGGCCATGCAGTGGCGCGCGTTAGGGTCGATATTATTGGTTAAAAAACCCGCTTTATGCAGTTTGGAAGCGGCGTAACCTTCCCAAATCGTCCACTGGCCTGAACCGAACATACCGACAGAAGTCGGGCCTTTAGTGGCAATGCTGTGTTTCCACTTAGCGGCCATAGTATCAAGGGCGACATCCCAGCTAACAGGGGTAAACTCACCTTCTTTATGGTATTTGCCGTCTTTCATCCGTAGCAGTGGCGTGGTTAATCTGTCCTTGCCGTACATGATTTTCGACAGGAAGTAACCTTTAATGCAGTTTAAGCCACGGTTAACAGGGCTTTCTGGATCACCCTTAGTGGCAACGACTTTACCCGCTTTAGTGCCGACTAATACGCTACATCCTACGCCGCAAAAACGGCAGGGCGCTTTATCCCATTTGATATTATCTGACTCGGCGGCTTCAACCATTTTCACGGGAAGCGTCACGCCAACGGCCGTCGCAGCGGCAAGGGCTGCGTTGGCCTTGAGAAACTCGCGGCGACTTATGCTCATAATATTTCCTCACTCATTTGTTCTAAGGGTTCTACTTGGTGGTAAATCAAACTGGCGGATAACACGCCGGACAGGGCATTAATAGCTTCAACATTGTCGAGAATGGCTTTTTGACTACTCCCTTCAAGGGTGACAACCAATTTACCTTCAGGTGTGATGGCATGAATATCACAGCCCAATAAGGCACTAATATCTGCTTCAACCTGCTGCAAGGCATTGGGGGCTGCATGTACCACAAGGCTAGTAATATGGTATTCCTGACTCATCGCGGGTGACCTTTAGGTGGTTTTGACTCAGTTGCGAAGATTTTAAAGGACAACTAAGTGCTGATTTCTGCGAGTCTAGACCTGATAAAAAATGTGGGTATACCTCACAAGAGGTATTGAAAGCGATAGTCGATCGGGATCAAAGTTTTTCGAGTGATCTAACTCCCAGTTTGATATTTAAGCGGTTAGTTCTGTTGTCACTGGTGGCGATGTCACTACGTCGTAAGTGTTATGCCCAGTATTGGGGAGGGGAATACTGGGCATTACGAAGTTGGCTCTCTAGGTATGGATGGCGCATTCACATTGCTTAGTATATAAGGCATTAATACCCCGTTAGTTCCATATAACCCACACCAGTATGGCTGCCGGTGAGTTGCACAGGGCCTTCCCAGTAAGGGGTTGAAAGAGGCATGGCGCTATTAGGGTTTAGTGGTCTAATCGTAAGGTCAATATTCTCACTTGGGATTTTAACTTGCCAACTAACAGGATAGTTGCCATTGACGGTTGATTGCCATTCGAGTGGCGTCATTTGAATGCCATTGGGGTGATCAGTAGAGTTAATATTGCGGCCTGTACCATCTTGAAACATGCGTCTTGCACTATAAAATGCTGAAATAGATTTATTCCCTTTTGATTCATGCGGTAACTCATCCCGTAATTGAAATAACATCAGTGCAGAACCATCGTTTAGTCGTAGGGCAAACCAGTCCCAACCCTGTTGGTTTTTAGTGAGAAATTGTGAGCTCCATTCCCTATCGAGCCAACCTTTACCCGTTACGTGCTCCACTTTGCCGTGACGGATAATTTCACCTGAAATATCAATAAAGGGCTGACTGTAATAATAGGAGGCAACTTTACCGTCACGGCTTTTTATGCTGTAACCGTTATCACCTTGATATTGCAGAGGTGCTTGGCTATCAAGCTTAAGTTGATAACTAAAATCTTCATTTTCGACGCTTAATATTGCGGGGAATAATGTCGTATTCTCACTCTTCCATGTCCAGTTATCTAAGCGGATCTGATAAGGGATTGCTTGAACATCGGCAAGCTCTTTGTGGTGGCGTGACCATTTTTCGTGAGCCATGTGAGTATGGTTTGAGGTTAAGGCGCTATGGGCGAAATATAATTGCCGACTTGCCCACGTTGATTCATTTTCCCTATGGGCATTTGCAGCGTTAAGGGCAATTCTAAATTGTGTCCACTGGGCGCCGAGTTGCTCACCCTGCTCTGTGGTTAGGTTTGCGGTCAGATACCACCATTCTTGCCTAAAATCATTATGGGCTAAGTGATCTCGCGGAAACTCGAAACGGTAACCTTGGATGACGGGCGCAAAGGATATCTCGCTATTTGAAGACGCCTTACCTGATGTACTGCTTAGCACATTCCCCATAGATTTTGAGGGATTGTTCTGTGTGGAAGGGGATTTATCGCAGCCAGTTGTCAGCATTAGCCCTATCAGAACATAAAATATGGTTTTGGCTATTGTTGGGTTTACTCGCGTTATCAGCTGCCTTTTTTTTGGCTTTTTCATCATAAAGTTTCCTGCTGTAAACTCGCCACTAAGGGTTTACGGGTTTGCCAATATAAGGGTAGAAGTACGGCCAGAGTGCAGGTAATGAGCGCAATAAGGATAGCATGACCGTAGGCGAGCCAATCCCAAATCATATGGATTGTCCAACCAAAGGCTTGCAGCGTGATTTTATGGATAAGCAGATACCCTAAAAGCGCACCCGTTGGCATTGCGAGTAAACAGGTGATAAGTACCACAATCAACATTTGGACAAAAACCATTATACGTAATGCTCTACGGCTTACGCCCAATGCATATAGTCGGGCCAGTGGCGCCTGCCTTGCCTGCGTTAACATTAAGCAGGCACTAAAAAGCCCAATGGCCGCCACAATTAACGTCAAACTGTTGAGCACTAAGGTAATCGAAAAAGTGCGTTTAAACATCGCAATGGCTTGGGTTTTGATTTTGGTCTGGCTGTAGATTTGTGCTCTTGATAATTCAAGCTCTTGTGCTAATTGGGCTTCGAGTTTATCAAGGTCTGTATCGCTTATCTTGGCTTGGTTTTTGCCATAAAAACTTGCCGCGAGGCTAATAGGTTGTATCGGTAATTGTGCTTTTTGCCACAGGTTTTGACTGATAATGACTTCATTTCGGGTATTGCCGTGATCATAGTAAATTCCGCCAATAATCAGCTTGTTATTATCCGATAGGCCCGTTTTATCGAGCACATCAAGCTCGGCAGTATCCCCAAGTTGTAAACCATATTTTATCGCGAGAGGTTCACTAATCAGTAAATAGGGTTTTTCAAAGTAGGATTGCCAAAGTGTGGGTAAACTTTCTTTAAGTGCACTGGTATAACGCACTGAATAATCATCGCGACTTAATAGATTGACTGGAATCGCCTGCTCACTTGAGGTTTTATTCGCGCTATTAAGCGTAAGTTGAGCGTCTATTTGCCATTGCTGGTAAAGCCCGCTTACCCTTGGATCATTAGCCAGTTGGGCTTGTATTGCTTCAATGCGATGACTCGGTGGACGGATATAAAGATCGGCATGTAATCTGGTTTCCAGCCAAGCGCGTAGGGTTTGCTCAAAACTACCGACTAAGGTATTCATCGATACGTTGGCGCTGAGGGCGAGTAAAATTGCCATCATAGCGAGGGAGAGCGGGGCAATTAACTCGCGAGTTTCTGCGAGCAGGTATTGCCAGAGACCTTGGCGTGCAAAGGGCTGTAATATGCTGACTCCCCAATGTAGTAATAGCGGTAACAGCAAAGGGATCGCTATGGTGACTATGCCGAGTAGCACTAAACTCACATCATAACTTTGGCTAAAGGGAAATAGCAGGGCTGCAAGGCTTAATAAAATGCAAGCACAAATAAACTGTTTACTGTGGGTTTTTCGATGGGCTTGGGTGAGTTGATAGCGATTAGCCCCTTGGGCCAGTGATTGTCTCGTTAAGTCTAAATATAAAGGCAAGCAAGCGGCTAACGCGGCCACAAAAGTGAGTGCTATCGCCTCAAATAACCATGTCCATTGCCAAATACCTGGCAGTAAATGGGCGCCATACATTTGCTCTAATGTCATTGCCACCATAGGTTGTAACCAATGGCTAAGCTGTAATCCGATGATAAACCCAAGGCATGCCCCTACAACCACGAGTAATACGAGTTCAACCATCAGCGCCGCCATCACGACACTGCGTTCCATTCCTTGCTGCAGAAGCTGAACCAGTAACTTTTGGCGTTTCATCAGGCTATAGCGTACGCCGTTGTACGCGATAAAGAGTCCGACTACGAATGCCAGCATGCTCATGGCATTGAGGTTTAAATGAAAACTGCGAGTGAGAGCGATAAGCGCTTGGCCCTGATCCTGCTGATTAAAGCTGGCTTTTTGTGGTGTAATCTCCAATTTATCGAGTTGGGATTTTAGTGCAGGGAGTTTGTCTCGTTCACTAAACAGGGCGATATAGCTGAGTTTCCCGTTAAGATTAAGCAAATGTTGGGCAAGGGATATATCCGCTAAAATGGCGCTGCCTAGGCCAAATTTATCATCGATAGCGATAACCTCTAGGGTCGTTTGCGCTAGGTAAAGCTGACCATTGGGGGCAATCTGTCCAGCTAAACTTTGGCTCATCACCACCACAGGATCGCCGCTTAACAGTGCGGCAAGGGGGAGATCTTGCATGGGAGTGTGAGTATCGTTTTCTTTATTGGCTTGGGATTTCTGTAAGGTGAGTGCTGCCGCTAAATCACTGCCTTCAATTTGCCAAAACTGACCATCTTTACCAGCGACTCGACCATTAACCACGGAAAGACTTTGGCTGAGCCCTGCTTGTCTTAGGGCGAAATATACGGATTCGTCTAAGGTATCTTGTCCTATTGGCGCAGTCAGTAATACATCCGCTCGTTGGCTTAGGAGTTCGGTGGCTTCACTATAACTGCGAATCGCGTTGTCATTGGTCGCTTTGACGCCAATAAGCAGCGTTACGGCAAGTGCAATCCCTAGCAATGTGGCGCCAGCTTGGAGTGGTGCGTGGCGATAATGGGCCAAGAATAGCTGTAAACCTAGCCTTATTCGCCTTAGTTTGCCACTAATGAGCGCTTGGTTTTTGATGGTTTTTTTAGCCATGATTTGTGTTTCCAAGGCGCGTGTCATCCTGAAATTGCCACGGCACCATGGGATAAATGCCAGCGTTTTTGCATAAAGGCCGCACATTCCTCGCTATGGGTGACCATCAAAATGCTGGTGTGGCTTTCCCTTGCGAGTTCACAAAGTAGTGACATCACTTGCTTACCCGCCACGTCATCTAAGTTACCCGTGGGTTCATCGGCAAGCAGCAAACTGGGTTTGTGGGCTAAGGCACGGGCAATGGCGACTCTTTGTTGTTGTCCACCGGATAGCGCTTCAATCTGCCGTTGTAGCAGTGGTGTAAGATCCAGTTTATCCACTAAATAATCACACCAAGGCGACCATGATTGCTGGATAAGGTTGAGGGAAAACGCGATATTATCTTTTACATTCAGTGGTGTCAGTAAGTTAAATTGCTGAAATACGACCCCCAGTGATTGCCGTCGAAAGTGACTCCATTGACTATCTTGCCAGTTTTTAGTTGATTTATTTTCAAGGAATATTTCACCTGAATCTTGTGTTTCAAAGCCTGCAATAAGATTTAGCAAAGTGCTCTTTCCACTTCCGCTAGGCCCTGTGAGCGCAACTGTGTCACCTTTGTGGATCGCTAAGTCAACCGATTGCAGTACGGCATGGCGCAGTTCTCCATCGCGAAAACTTTTACTGATCTGAATGAGTTTAGCGACTTCCGTCATTTGAACTGTTCCTTATTGTTCGTGACAAGCTAAAGGATAAACATAAAGCAATTTGTATTCACATAGATACTGATATTTCTATTAAAAAGTTCACTTTAGATTTGGCCAGTGTAACCATGTTATCTCAAATACCGAAAAACAAGTGTGCTCAAAAATTCACCAAATAGGCGTGTGGGTCAATAACTGTGAGCAAACAGGCTTGAGCTCTTAACGGGTTTGTTGCATGCTGTGCGCCCTGTTAAATCAATATGCTGATATTGAGTTAACAATCCGTTCGGATGAAGGTAGCAGGAGAGTGGGGAATTAACCCCACACCGACGAGGCAACTTTGTCTTTTTATCCCACACTCGATTTTTAAAATCAGTTGCAGGGATGAGAAGCAAAGCACTCTTTCAGGTGCCGTAAGGCGTGGACTGCTACTGGACGAGCCTCTGGAGAGACTACCGCTACACTTGATAGTGTGGAAAGGTGGCGCCGAAGGCGAAAGTGTCGCCGTGTTCTTAATGAAGATGCGACGCGAAACGCTCAGGCAAAAGGACAGAGGAGAGGATGACTGCACAGTCCCTGTCGTTTGTCGTGGGCGTTTTTTAGGTTGAGTGAGTTGAAATGGGTATGTTGTCTATGCCACAGATCGATCCACACAGGTGAAAAAGCGCACTAAGCATGCCATGTGTTTGTGTCTCAGCCATTTCTTTTCCTCCTCCCTTATTAATTTAAGTTGTTTAATAATTGAGGAATATCATGAGTTTTGAAGTCTTGCTCAGCAGCCTAAACGGTATTGTATGGGGTCCTATCACACTTTGTTTATTAGTTGGCACAGGGATTTATCTCACTGCGCGGCTAAAGCTTATCCAAGTTTTTCGTTTGCCTATGGCGCTCGGACTATTATTTAAACCCGCCAAAGGCCATGGTGATTTATCCTCCTTCGCCGCACTCTGTACTGCGTTATCAGCCACGATTGGTACCGGTAATATTGTTGGCGTGGCGACGGCGATCAAAATGGGAGGGCCTGGGGCCTTATTTTGGATGTGGTTGGCGGCCTTTTTTGGTATGGCGACTAAATATGCCGAGTGTATGTTGGCGGTAAAATATCGAACAACCGATGCGAGAGGTCAGATAGCAGGTGGCCCAATGTACTATATCGAGCGTGGCCTTGGTCTGCATTGGATGGCAAAGTTATTTGCACTTTTTGGCGTTGGCGTAGCGTTTTTTGGTATTGGCACTTTTGCACAGGTGAATGCCATCAGCGATGCGCTGACGATTGCCTTTGAGGTGCCGACTTGGTTAACGGCTGTGGTGTTAACTATGCTGGTTGCGGCTGTCACGTTAGGGGGCGTTAAGCGCATTTCGAATGTGGCACAAAAGCTGGTGCCTGCTATGTCGATTGGCTATATCCTTGCCTGTTTGTGGATATTGATTAGTTTTGCCGATCAGATTATGCCTGCGCTTGGTCTTGTGATTGAATCGGCATTTACCCCATTATCTGCGGCGGGCGGATTTTTAGGCGCGACGGTTGCTCAAGCCATTCAAATTGGTATTGCTCGGGGGGTGTTTTCGAATGAGTCGGGTCTTGGCAGCGCTCCCATTGCAGCAGCTGCGGCAAAAACCAATGAACCAGTAGAGCAGGGGCTTGTCAGTATGACGGGCACTTTTTTCGACACCATCATCATTTGTACTATGACGGGCTTAGTGCTGATTATTACAGGTGTATGGAGCGGTGATACCGCGGGCGCTGCAATGACTAGCGCGGCATTTGCCCTCGGGGGCTCTGCGGTTGTCGGCCAATATTTAGTGACAATTGCCCTCGTTTGTTTTGCTTTTACGACCATTTTAGGTTGGCATTATTATGGTGAACGCTGCTGGTACTATCTGGTGGGTGAGCGCGGCTTACGTGTGTATCAAGTGGTTTTTCTTGTCTTAATCGGGGGAGGAGCATTTATCAAATTAGATGTGATTTGGCTATTAGCCGATACTGTCAATGGCCTAATGGCTATCCCTAATTTGATTGCTATTGTGGGTTTGCGTCATATCATTATTGCCGAGACTCAACATTACTTTGCGCGAATGCTCCCAAGCCGCAACGTAGAGACTATTTATTAGTGCTGTTAAAACAATAAATTACTTCACATTATTTTAACGCTAAGGATTGTCGCCTCATGGTTCTTCGTTTACTTTATATAAGTGCTGTTTAACGACGTGTGCTTTTAAACTCGATGACTTTGGGGCGATGCTATGGATAGAAGTAAACTTCGTACCTTCCGCAGTAGAATTTTATCTCACATCGCCTTGCCTTTGATTTTAATTATGACGGGTGTGTATGGCGTAAACTCTTGGTTTAAATATCAAGCATTAGAAAAAACGCTCTATGAAAAATTAGAACAGCAGGCTAGCCATTCGGCTTCTCGGTTACAACTTATCCTCGAACATGCCCAAGCGAACACCCAAGGACTGGCAGATTTTATCGGTTTTTTATCTAATAAAGAGGGATTTAATGATATCGATAACGTCAAACAGGTATTGATGAATCGTTTGGAGCGAAACCCAGACTTTTTTGGTACTGCTGTTGCGTTTAAACCCGATGTATTTCCTAATCGAAAACTCTTTTCTCCTTATGTATACCGCGCTGGCGAGGCGTTGCATTACCTCGATATTGGTGCCGAGGGCTATGATTACACCGATGGTTCTTGGGACTGGTGGACGAATGCCATTAATCAAGCCAATGGCTATTGGTCTAAGGCATATTTTGATGAAGGTGCTGGCAATGTCCTTATGGTCACTTACTCCGCCCCTTTTGGCGTTTTAGATCATTATTTTGGTGTGGCTACTGTCGATCTCGCCCTCGATAGATTACCTAGCCAACTAGGTGTTGCGTCGAATCGCTTAGTTATATTAGACGATCAGGAACGACTCATTTTTCATGCCGATAGAGACAAAATACTGTCCACAACCTCGGCGCAGTGGCTCGATAAGAGCATGAAACACAATGGGGACTTTTGGTTACTCCAAGAGAAAAATCTCGATGGACAGGCAAGGTTTGTTGATGTGCAGGGGATTAGCTATCTTGCCAGTGTTGCAACTGTGCCTAAATTGAAATGGCGCGTCGTCGTTATGGTGCCAGAACAGGAGTTATTTACGGCTTTACTCGATGATATTGCCTCCATTGTGCTGGATTTAAGTTTGTTAACCTTGCTGTTATTGCTGACCTGCTATTTAACTGCAAAACGCCTGACCCGACCATTAGAGTTACTGGAATCAGGCATTCTCGCCTTTGGTCAAGGTAAAGCACAGCAACTTGTTATTCCTAAAGGTGCGGTGAGCGAAATTGTGACCTTAAGCCAGACCTTTAATCAAATGGCCGAGCTATTAGCTGAGCGTGAACAGGCCATTATCGACTCCCGTGGTAACCGCTTTGCTCGCTTAATTGACGGTATGAGTGATAAATCCTTTTACTGTTCACTCGAACCTTCAGGGCAGTTGGCCCAAGTGAGTGATGGTGTGACGAAAGTACTTGGCATTGCACCTGAGTTATTAAAGCGAAAATATCAACGGCTTTTCTCGGTAAATCCACTGAATGAAAAAAATTGGCAATACACAGATTTGGCCTTAAAAGGCCAAAATGTGCCTTCGCACCAAGTTGAAATGATTGATGCTCAAGGCCATTTAAGGCGCCTCGATGTCTTTATGCAGCCCTTAGTGTCAGAGACGGGCGAATTAATGTCGGTAGAAATGCTTTTTACCGATGTGACAGAGCAGTTTTCAGCGGCAGCTTGGTCAAATGCCGTGCTTGAAGCCGCACCAGAAGCCATGCTGATTGTTGATGAAAAAGGTGAAATCATCTTTAGCAATAGTCGTTGCCAACAACTGTTTGGTTATCATGCTGAGGCCATGTTAGGGCTGCAAGTTGAAGCTCTATTGCCCCAAGCACTAGGGAGTGAACATGTGCGTTATCGGCAACAGTTTTTACGTGATGGCCGCGATAGAAGCATGGCAAATGCGCGTCATGTCCGTGCTGTAAAGGCCGATGGTAACGAGTTTATTGCTGAAATTGCCTTAAGTATTCTCCCCGCCGATGTGGATGGCAGTAGACAGGTCGCTGCTTCCATTCGCGATATGACTCAGAAATTAGCCATCGAACAAAAAATCCGTGACAGTGAGCTACGTTTTCGCGGTTTGGTGGCGAATATTCCCGGTGCTGTTTACCGTACCCGTATCGGCGAGGTATGGGTGATGGAATATATCAGTGACAATATCGCCGATATTACGGGTTATGCGGCAAGTCAGTTTATCGAAAACCGCCAACGTAACTTCTCATCTTTGATTCTGGAAGAAGATCGTCCTCTGTGTCATCAGCATATTGATAAGGCATTGGCACAGCAAGAAACCTTTGAGGTGGAATATCGTATTCGCCACCGCGATGGCAGCATCCGTTGGGTGCATGAAAAGGGTAAAGCGAGCTATAACGAAGAGGGCTTCCCACTTTGGTTTGATGGCAGTATTGATGATATTACCGAGAGCAAACTCGTGTCTGTCGAGCTTGAAGCCTCACGTCAGCAGCTGACCAATATTACTGAATCGATTCCTTGTACTGTGTACCAGTTGCGTTGGCGTTCTCCCTCTGATCGCGCATTTACCTTTCTTTCTGGTGCCGCACTGCCGATGCTAGGGTTGCAACGCGATAATTTAATGAATGATTTTAATATTATTGCAGAGCGTATTTTTGATGAGGAAAGGCCTGAGGTTGTTCGTGCCTTAGCGGGTAAGAGTGACGATAAGTTGCAGTGGATCCGCGAGTTTCGTTATCGACATCCTAACGGCAGTATACGCTGGATGGAGGCTGGTGCGAGTGGTCACGTAGAGAGTGATGATGTGATCATTTGGAATGGTTACGTTATGGATATCACTCAGCGTAAAACTATGGAGCAAGAACTCGCCTTAAGTGAAGCGCACTTTAGGGCACTTTTTGATGGTGCAACCATAGGTATTATCAATATCGATGCTAAGGGCTTGATTCTGGATTGTAATGACCAATTCTGTGAAGACATAGGACGAGCCCGTGAGGAATTACGTAATATTCCCATATTTGATGTCCTTAGCCCACAGGATAGAGAGATTGCTAAAGCACAATTTAAAGATCTTGCTGATGGTAAAGTCGATCACTATCGTGGAGAACGTAGTTTTATTCGCCCCTCCGGTGAGCCAATGTGGATGACGGTTAATGTTTCCGCACTTTTTGACTGTCATCACCAATTTGAATCTGCAGTTGTCAGCATGGTGGATATGACCGAGCTTAAACTGTTGTCAGATGAACTGCTTATCGCTAAAGAAGAAGCCGATGCAGCCAGTAAGGCAAAGGGGGACTTTTTGGCCAATATGTCCCATGAAATACGCACGCCAATGAATGCCATTATTGGTATGTCACAGCTGTGTTTACAGACCGCGCTCGATAAAAAACAGAAAAACTATGTGGAGAAAATTGAGCGAGCCTCACAATCATTACTCTCAATTATCAATGACATCCTCGATTTTTCTAAGATCGAAGCCGGTAAGCTGGATATTGACGCCGTTCCTTTTCAACTCGATACCATGCTCGAAGATCTCAGTGATATGTTCTCGGAGAAGGTGGTTCACAAACAACTTGAGTTATTGTTTGCAGTTGCGCCCAATGTGCCACGGCATTTGTTTGGCGATTCGCTACGCTTAGGGCAAGTGCTGATCAACCTGATGAACAATGCGATTAAGTTTACTGAAAGAGGGGAAGTATTACTTTCTATCAACTTGGTCGAGCAACAGAATGATGATGTGACGCTGCGCTTTAGTGTACGCGATAGCGGCATAGGCTTAACCGATGAACAGCAAGCCAAACTGTTTAAATCTTTCAGCCAAGCGGATACTTCCACGACACGTAAATACGGTGGTACAGGCCTAGGTTTAGCCATTTGTAAACAGCTAGTGGAGCTAATGGGAGGTAATATTGGCGTTGAGAGTCAATTTGGGCATGGCAGTACTTTCTATTTCACGGTGAAACTGCAAATTTCCAGTGGTCAAAAGTTGACGGTAGGTCAAGAGCTCGAAGGCATGTCGGTGTTAGTGGTCGATGATAATGCGACGGCTAGAGACATTATGCGTACGGCACTGGAGAGCATGGGATTCAATGTTGATACAGTGCGCACAGGCGAAGAGGCTGTTAGTCGATGTATACAGCATGAGTATGCCGTAGCATTAATTGATTGGAAGATGCCGAGTATGGATGGGCTAGAAGCTGCACGGCAGATCCAACAGCAGGCTAAAGCCGCACCGCGGATCTTAATGGTGTCTGCCCATGCGAACCATGAATTTTTAACACAAATAGAGCAACTTGGATTAGCGGGATATATCAGCAAACCTATCAGTGCCTCACGCTTGCTTGATGGCATAATGAATGCCCTAGGTAGGGCCGGAATCTTACCGGTGAGGCGGCATAATGAAGCGTTAGATCCCCAACTCTTACTGCCACTTAAAGGAAAGCGTGTCCTCTTAGTTGAAGATAATGAGATGAATCTTGAAGTCGCCACAGAGTTTTTGGAGCAAGTGGGTATTATTTTATCCATTGCGACGAATGGGCAAATTGCCTTAGATAAACTGTCTCAGCAAAGTTATGACTTAGTGCTTATGGATTGCCAAATGCCAGTGATGGACGGTTATCAAGCGACAATGGCAATAAGGCAGCGGCCTGAGTTGGCACATCTCCCCGTTATCGCTATGACCGCAAATGCCATGGCTGGCGATAAAGAAATGTGCTTAAGAGCAGGGATGAATGACCACATCGCTAAACCTATCGAAGTCAATATTCTGTATCAAACCTTATTAAAATATCTTGGAGATGATAAGTCGCAATCGACCTTATTAGAAAACGCACAAGTTAATGATATTAAAAATAAACCTATCAATACTGATCCAGCAACTATGCTTAAATGGCCAGAGCATCCCGAGTTAGATATTGATAGGGGATTGCAACTTGTCCAGCATTCTGCACGTTTGTATCAACGGATTTTTGATCGATTTGTAAGCAGTCAGCGTAATGTTGTGGAGATGCTTCGTAAGGCTGTTAGTGCAAATAAACAGGAGGATGCCGTACGTATTGCCCACACGCTCAAAGGGCTTGCTGGTAATTTAAGTTCGAGCAAATTAGTTGAACTTGCTCGTTTATTAGAATTGCATTTGAGTGAAAATCAGCCTTATCAGGACGAGCTTGAGCAGATTGAAAAACTGGTTGCCTCTATTTGTGAAGCTATCGAAAAAGTAAAGCCTGAATTAGAGGACATTTCTGAGATTGGGATAGAGCCACTCTCCTCTGAACAGTTAATCATAGCGCTTAAACACTTACGTCAGAGTTTAGAAGAGGCCGATGCTAAGGCTGTGGAGCTGATTAATGCGTTAAAACCCCAAGTGAGCACCAAGTTATGGCAACAATTAAGCCCGGTACTGGCGATGATTAATCAATATCAATTTGATGAAGCGGTGGACTTGATTGACGAGGTTTTAGCAGAGTTAAATTCGCATTCCCAATGATGCACATCAAGATGGAAGGCTAGCTCAATAAGCCGAAACTTAATGCCATGGATGACGTGTCGAATATGTGCCTGTGTTTGATATCGGCTATGGAATAGCGTTGGTAAAAGAGCGGACAAAATAGTTTGTTATTTGGCATAAGTCGAGGTTGTGAATGGATAAGGCAACAATATTAGTCGTTGATGATACTCCCGAGAATATCGACATCTTAGTGGGTATTCTTGGAGAAGATTATAAAGTCAAAGTGGCTATTGATGGACCTAGGGCGTTGGCACTTGTCGCTAAATCCTTGCCGGATCTCATTTTATTGGATGTAATGATGCCGGGAATGAATGGTTATGAGGTTTGTAAGTTATTAAAACAAGAGCCACTGACATGCCATATCCCCGTTATTTTTGTTACCGCATTATCTGAAGTGGCTGATGAAACCCAAGGTTTTGAGTTGGGTGCAGTCGATTACATTACTAAGCCTGTCAGTGCGCCAGTTGTTAAGGCGCGAGTTAAAACGCATCTTGCATTGTATGATCAAAAGCGACTTTTAGAACAGCAAGTTAAAGAAAGAACACAAGAGCTAGAAGATACGCGTTTCGAAATTATTCGTCGCCTTGGCCGTGCCGCAGAATATAAAGATAATGAAACAGGCTTACATGTGGTACGTATGAGTCACTATGCGCGGTTACTTGCGATAAGGCTTGGTTTACCAACGACTTTTTGCGACTTGCTTTATAATGCAGCACCGATGCATGATATAGGCAAAATAGGTACACCCGATGCCGTATTAAAAAAACCGGGTAAGCTAGACCCTGAAGAATGGGAAATTATGCAACAGCACGCCGCCATAGGTGCAGAAATTATCGGTGAGCATAGCGACCCTCTATTACAAATGGCCCGTCGTATCGCCTTGACTCACCACGAAAAATGGGATGGTTCAGGCTACCCCAATGGGTTAATGGGTGAGAATATCCCAATTGAAGGCCGTATCACCGCGATTGCGGACGTGTTCGATGCACTAACATCCCAGCGACCGTATAAACAGCCTTGGACCATAGAGGCAACAATGGAGTTACTCGAAAACCAAGCCGGTAAGCATTTTGACCCTAAGCTGGTGGAGGCATTTAAACAAATCCTGCCAGAAGTCATTGCGATTCGAGATACCTATTTAGAGCATTGAGGATTAAATCTTAGTGAAAATAAAGGCGCACATGGCGCCTTTATCGTTTATAAAATAAAGGGTTATGCTTCATCTAGTGAGTAAGGTAAGGCTTGAATTGTCAAGCTTGATTGCTCATCGTCAGCAAAACGCAGTTTAGCGTCATTTTCGGTATCGTTAGCCAGTACGGCAGTCAGCAATACTTGATTACCGCGTTGCACAAATTCAATGATTTGCCCCCCTTTGCGATAACCGTCTTCCATCGCAATTTCAAGGCTAGTTTCCAGATCCACCGTTAACGAGGTTGTGCCATGGAGAATGTAAAGTGCGCGCTTATTTCCGCCGCGGTACTTCATGCGGGCGACGGTTTCTTGTCCCATGTAGCAGCCTTTATTAAAGCTGATACCATTAACAGCTTGCAGGTTACACATTTGTGGTACGTACTGGTGGGCATGACTGGCGGCAAGGTTAGGATAACCCGCTGCAATTTCTAATACTTGCCAAGCGGTGGCATCAAATACTGTGTGCTTAGCAACGAGGGTGTTTGCGGTTTCTGGTTGCAGAACCAAAATAAATCTATCCGCGTCTTTTAAAATCGCACCATTTTCAATGAGTGTGAGTTCTTGCTGAATATCACCAAAATGCTGTTTCACAAATTGGCAGGCTTGTTCGCCGGCAACGCCGAGTAAAGTCCATTCACCGGATGCATTGCTTAAGGTAGCTTTGCTAAATACCGCATATTTTTGTAGTTGGGGTAAATCGACTTCGATAGCACCCTTTGGCATCAACATAAAGAGTGCCTCTTGGATGGCAAAGGTTCTGAAACTGGCCAGCATTTTACCTTTAGGATCGCAATGGGCGCCCCAGCGCCATTGATCCGTGGCCAATGAGCTGATGTCTGTGGTCACTTGGCCATGGATAAAACTACGGCCTTGTTCTCCAACGACTTTGATTAGGCCCATATGAGATAAGTTGGCAAGCATAAGTGGAGGCAAGGTAGCGTCCAGATCCCAATGGGGTGTAGAAACTGAAATAGTCATAGCGAGATCCTGAAAATGAAGACGATGTGAGAGGCTAGATTGTAACGGAATTCCAGTTGGCTCAAAAGCATAAGGCGCACATATCTGTGAATGATATATGCGCCTTAATGTGTACTTTAGCCGATACGCGTATGCGGTTGGATTAATATCTTAAAACAGTACGCGGGTACGCAGTGTGCCTTCAATCGCTTTGAGCTCAACTAAGGCTTCTTCTGCTTGAGTGGTATCAACTTCCATCACGACATAACCAATTTCTGCGGTAGTTTGCAGATATTGGGCGGCGATGTTGATGCCTTTTTCTGAGAAGGCTTGGTTGATCTTGATCAGTACGCCAGGGCGGTTTTGGTGAATATGCAGTAAGCGTGAGGTGCCTTTATGCGTTGGCAGCGACACTTCAGGGAAGTTAACCGCAGACACGGTTGAGCCGTTGTCTGAATATTTCGCTAACTTACCAGCCACTTCAATACCAATGTTTTCCTGAGCCTCAGCCGTACTACCACCGACGTGCGGCGTGAGTAATACGTTGTCTAAACCACGTAGAGGAGTGATAAACTCATCGTCATTGGATTGTGGCTCGACGGGGAACACATCGATTGCGGCGCCCGCGAGGTGACGTTCTTTTAAGGCGACCGTTAAGGCATCGATATCGACTACTGTACCGCGTGAGGCGTTGATAAAGATGCTACCTTTACGCATAGCGGCAAACTCAGGTGCGCCTATCATATCTTTGGTTTGTGGTGTTTCAGGGACGTGTAAACTTACAACATCAGATTGCGCCAGCAGTTGCTCCATTGAATGGATTTGCTGTGCGTTACCTAGCGGCAGTTTGTCTTCGATATCGAAGAACACCACGCGCATACCTAAGGTTTCCGCCAGAATGCCAAGCTGAGTACCAATATGACCGTAACCAATTACACCTAAGGTTTTACCACGCACTTCGTAGCTGCCTGCAGCGGTTTTCATCCAACCGCCACGGTGGGCGATGGCATTACGCTCAGGGATGCCTCGCATCAGCATAATGATTTCGCCAATTACTAGCTCAGCAACACTGCGCGTGTTTGAAAATGGCGCGTTAAATACAGGAATACCAAGGGATTCGGCGGTGGCAAGATCAACTTGGTTAGTACCAATACAGAAACAACCAATCGCGATTAACTTCTCGGCACGTTTCAGCACCTCGGCAGTTAACTGAGTACGCGAGCGAAGCCCTACAAAGTGCGCATCTTTGATGGATTCAAGTAAGGCTTCATCACCTAAAGAGGCTTTGTGATATTCGATATTGGTATATCCCGCACGTTCAAATACATCGACCGCGGATTGGTGGACGCCTTCCAACAGCAGGATCTTGATCTTATCCTTGTCCAGCGAATGTTTCGCCATGATATGGGTACCCTCTAATTAATAGAAATGTTTCTTATGATATGCTGACAACCTTCACCCACCAAAGTAGCACTTTTTTTGCTCAGTGTGGAGGGCTAGATGGCTAAAGTTAATATTCTAAATTTAGAACAATATCGCATAAGAGGAAGAAACATTGAATAACAAAATCGCATGGTGCGGTATTTACCTCTCAGTTTTAATATGGTCGGCGATAAAACCCGCAGATCTATTTACTTGGTTGCTCGAAGCCTTACCTGGATTAGTCGCAGTACCGATTTTATTTTTTACCCGTAACCGTTTTCCGCTAACACCTTTGGCGTATTTGTTAATTTTAATACATTGCTGTGTGTTGTTTGTGGGCGCTCATTACACTTACGCTGAAGTGCCGTTGTTTGACACTATTGCTGATTGGATGGGCTCGGAACGTAATAATTACGATAAAGTCGGGCATTTTGCCCAAGGTTTTATCCCAGCCATGCTCGCCCGTGAAATTATGCTGCGCAACGAAGCGGTAAAACCAGGGGCTTGGTGCGCGTTTCTTGCGACGTGTTTTGTGCTCGCATTTTCGGCGTTTTATGAACTGATCGAATGGTGGGTTGCTGTGGCCACTGGCGAAGGTGCAGAAGCCTTTTTGGGAACTCAAGGCTATGTATGGGACACTCAATCGGATATGTTCTTTGCCCTTATTGGCGCGATAGTAGCACTGACTTTGTTGTCTCGTTTTCAAGATAAGCAAATAGCAGCACTTACACCAAGCACTTAGTATGACTGGTGAATGATGCGGTTTATTTGAGTGGTAAGATTTTCCTCCCGCTAACACATCTGATGAAAGTATGACGACATAGAGTTGTCATACTTTTGCACTAACCTTTATGTTTAATTTATGTTGCAACTTGGGGCGGCTCATCCTAGTTTAACAGTGCAAGTGCTGTGAGGCTGTGGATTTAACGAGTGGTTTTAACTCATAACCCGTTTTTCGATGGTGTGTTAGTCGAACTTACTATGGCTAAACAGGGAATAGTACATTTGGGTGATGTTTTTCAATCGTTAACTAGTCAGAATCAACCAGGTTAATGGAATGTTGAGAAATCTAACTAGAAGACGAGTCAAACAGACCATTTTGCAATAAGAGAATACTTTTCAGGGAGGAGAGTCATTGAGCACAATTAATGAATTGGTTTTTTTACACCAAATGGCCGCGCCATGTCATTTAGCGTTACTCGCTGAATCCATAGGTTTGAAAACGCGTATTGTAAAGCACGCAGCAGAATTGGATTTAGATAAAAGCCGTCGTAGTTTTTATCTGATCACCCAAAAAGGTTCAGCATTAGATAACAAAGGAATTCCTTTGCTGGCTTCGCGTTTAGTGTCACATTTTCCTGTGGCGCTGTATCAAGTTGAGCGAGACTCCTTAGACCAAGAATCTGCAATGTTACTCGGCATTCGAGGTATTTTATTTGCCGATCAACGTATGGATCTGATGTTAACGGGTTTACGTAAAATGGTGGCAGAGGAGCTTTGGTACGATAGAACGTTGCTAAGCAAAATGTTTCGCCGTGTCGTACAAAAGTTAGAGGGTAATAATGAGATGCCCTCCGATACTGTGGCTATGCTGCAGATGCTGACATCCCGTGAACGTACCATTATTCAATTTGTATCCAGTGGCGCAAGGAATAAAGAAATTGCCCATAGGTTATGCATCAGCGAACATACAGTAAAAGCACACATTTCCTCTATTTTCCGCAAGACCCAGTCTCGTAATCGGGTTGAGCTTTTACGTTGGGCGCAAACCTATCAAACTCACTTTGAGCTATGTAGTTAACCTGCAAAGGGTGTGGTCATTTGCCTGTTGCTTTGAGTGGTTAATGTTAATGATTGCTGGCATATCAAAATAGAAAAGCGGGAATGTTTATGTAAACATTCCCGCTTTTTTTATACCATTTTATCAAACAACACCAAAGAGTTAGCTATGGCGGTTTAGCAGTATTTATTAGTATTGCACTACAGTGGCAATGTTCATATTGCCTGATTGGTTCACGCTGATGCTGTTGTTATTGCCAGCTTGAGAGCCCAACACTAAGTTGTCATTCCCCTTTTGAGCGATCAATAGGCTGTTGTTGTCACCTTTAACTGTGAATGAGGCACTATCGTCACCACCGACCCAGTTTCTATTACCTGATTGGGCAATTTGTGCCGTGTTTTCATCGCCTTTGATAATCAAATCAATAAGGTTAAGATCGCCCTTTTGAAGTGCAGTTGCATCGGCATTATTGTTACCTGCAATAGAAATTATGCTCTCGTTTTGATTACCATTTTGCTCAACATCGACTTCGTTATCGTTACCGACTGCATCGACATAAGCAAAGTTCGCATCACCTTTTTGGTCGACTTCAATACTGTTGTCTTCACCCTCTGCGAAGGCAACGATTTCGTTGTAATTGCCTTTAGAAGATAAGTCGAAGTCGTTATCTGTACCGTATGCGCCAAAGGTGGCGAAGTTAGCATCGCCTCTTTGTTGTAAATCTACATCGTTACTATCGCCCCATACTTGGAACTCTGCACCGTTAACATCGCCTTTTTGGGTGATAGTAATATCATTATCATCACCTTGGATATCGGCCACTAAAGTATCACCGATAGTGTTGCCGCTACCATTTTGGGTAATATCAATACTGTTGTCGTCACCCGTTGTCATAGCAAGATAAGCGGTGTTGCCACGACCTTTTTGATCCATGGCAATATCGTTATCGCTGCCCGCTAGTGCATAAACAAAACCAACATGGTTATCACCCTTTTGAACCATATCAACGCTATTGTTGTCGCCTGCAATGCCTTTAGCCGCGCCAAAGTTATTGTTACCCACTTGTTCAACAGACACGTCGTTGTTGTTACCTACGTTAGCGGTTAAATCAAGTGCAATGACCCCTGCTTGGTTATTGTCACCGTATTGTTTGATGTCGCCGTCGTTATTGCTGCCTTGAACACGGAAAACTGCAAAGTTGGTATCACCTTCTTGTTCAACAGATACCGTGTTTTGAGCGCCAGTGATTTCAACTTGGCTTTCATTTAATTCGCCTAATTGACTCACTACGACGGTGTTATCGTTACCAGTAACATCGTTGCTGCTTTGGTTATAGAAACCGTCTTGGGAAACATTAACAAAGTTGCTGTTGCCCTCAACATTGGCACTGGCCACATGCCAGTCAACTTGTTGTGTTATCTGGACTTTATTGTCAGTACCTGCGGAGTTGATAGCCGCTTCATGCCATAGCCCGTCTTGGATTACGGTAGCGGTTTGATCTGTACCTGTTTGCACAACCGCAGCAGCATTAAGGGCACCCGTTTGTGAAACTAAAGTGTCTTGGCCTTGGCCTGACTGTACTACGCTAATTTCACTCACTGTACTGGCTGCAAAGGCTTGACCGCTTAAACCTGTTGCAATGGCCAAAGCAATAAGTGATTTTTTAGCTTGTGATTTCATGTGACGCTCCCTGTTTAATATTGAGTTATTGAGATTGCAGCACCGTCTGCAATCTGTTGAATCGAAAAGTTGCCGCTTCCTAGTTGGTTCAGTTGCACGAGATTGTCATTGCCAATTTGTGTCACTGTTGCCGTATTTTGACTGCCGACTTGCAGTAGTTGGACTTCATTGTTTGAACCAATCTGTGTAATTAGCGCATCGTTATCATTGCCCACTTGTGTGACATCGGCTTTGTTATCGCTACCTGATTGGAACAGTAATCCTTGGTTGGCATTACCTTGTTGAACCAGCTCGATAAGGTTATCGCGACCGGAGCGTTCTAGTAATGCTTGAAGGGTTACGGGTAACTCGTTGACATTCAGCCCTTGTGCTGAGGTCATACAACTACAGAGCAAGAGTAGCAGCACCAAAAAGCGTATAGGGGTATTTGGCACGGGTGACTCCTTGCATCAAATATCTTGGGCTGCTTAACACCGCTTACATCCCAAATTCAGACTTGAAGATACGAGCCCGATGAACATGTCGCAATTGGTCAAAAGGGTATTTATTCTAGAAAGGGTTAACGGAAGGTAAAAGAGAACTGTATTTATATCGTATTGATTAAATGAGTTTTATCTGTTTATTGACGTGTTTTTATTTATGGAGCCTAACCTAGTTGTCCTAGTAGTTAAGTTGTATTTATTGTGAAGCAGCCCTATCAATAAGGTCAAATTTTTAATAGCTCATCGATAGAATAAGTACAACATTCTATGTGAATCAGTGCTGTTTAGAGTCTTTCAAGTTTTCAGAAGAGACTTCGTTATTGATTTGACTTTTTCGGTCATTGAGTTGCTGCATTGCACTGTTATTGTTCACCATTAATGCATTGAAGCGAGAGTTAATCTCGTTCAGTTCATTGATGTATTCAGGATCATTTTTTTCTTTATTTTGCCAGTAACGTTTGCGTTCTAATTTCTGTAATTCACTGGCGCGTAGGATTTCAAAATAGCTGTTTTCCTGCTTAAGTCGATATATTTCACTATCCAGCAGTTGTAGCAGTTTTTCTTTGGTAATCGTTTGATTATTCAGTAATGCTTGTAAAGGATCGACAGGAATATCCCGTTTATCTGAATCTGTTTCTGTTGTGACGCCTAACTGGTACTCGATTTTGTGCTGACGATATTCCTGCGGGCAAGCGATTTGACTAAAAACCACTTTATCGCCCTTATAACATTTATAGATAATGCTTGCCTGAGTCATGCTTGACAACAAAAGGCCTATGAGAGTCAATATCAACTTTGCCATTCGGCTACAAATCCTTGTATATTAGTGACATAGGTTATTCATCAAACCTGTGTTGTGGTTTGTTTAATACTATGGTGTAAGTTTGGCGAGAAAACCAGTTTAGGCAGTGGATCTTTTCAGTGATTAAAATGGAGGTTTCAGGGAAGTTGCAGTCACATCAAGCCATAAAGGGTAAAAAGGAGCCTAAGCTCCTTTTTACAGATATTTATTATTAGCGATCGAATCTTAAATTATCGATAAGACGGGCTTTACCGAGATAAGCCGCCGCTAAAATCACCAGCGCTTTATCCTCTGGTTCGGCGTTTGCTAAGGTGTGTGCATGGCGAATTTCTAAGTAATCAGGAGTAAAGCCTGCTGCATATAAACTCGCTTTAGCTTGTTCTGTTACTTGCTCAAATGTTTCACCTTGCTTGATGCCTGCCGCCATTGCATCCAGTGCTTTTTTAAGCGCAGGTGCTGCCGCTTTTTCATCGCGAGTTAAATAGCCATTACGCGAACTCATGGCTAAGCCAGAGGCTTCACGTATGGTATCAACACCAATAATTTCAATGGGTAATGATAAATCTTCAACCATAGTGCGGATCACTAACAGTTGTTGATAATCCTTATTGCCAAAGAAAGCGACATCCGGCTGCACTATATTAAATAGCTTGCAGACAACGGTAGCAACACCGCGAAAATGCCCAGGACGGGATGCGCCACAAAGCACCTCTGAAATACCCGGTACTTCGACAAAGGTTTGTTGTGCTAAACCTTTAGGGTAGATAGTGGCGGGGGTCGGAGTAAACAAGAGTTCTGCTCCCGCCGTAGTGAGTGCTTCGCTATCGGCGGCCAGAGTACGTGGGTAGGCATCGAGATCTTCGTTTTGCCCAAATTGCATTGGATTGACGAAAATGGATACCACCACATGGTCACATTTTTGTGCAGCTTCTTTGACTAAGGTGATGTGTCCTTGATGAAGATTCCCCATGGTTGGCACAAAGGCGACGGTTTCGCCCTTGGCACGCCATGCGCGCACTTGCGTGCGAATATCATCGATATGGGCGCTTGTGATCATTAAGCCTTACCTTGCTAAAACCTAAAATGAGTTGAATATGTGCTCGGCACTATTTAGCTGAATGTGTGCTCTGCACTGGGGAAGGTGCCAGCGGCAACTTCTTCAATATAAGCGCGCACCGCAGAACGGATTTCACCCGTTTGTTTTAGGTAGTTTTTCGAAAAACGTGGAATATAACCACTTGAAATACCTAATACATCATGCATCACTAAAATCTGACCATCGGTCGATGCTCCAGCACCAATTCCAATGACTGGAATGGTTAGGGCTTGGGTGATCGCTGTGGCTAATGGTGCTGGAATACATTCTACGACGAGTAATTGGGCGCCTGCGGCTTCTAATGCTTTGGCCTCATCGAGAATTCGCTGGGCATTTTCGGCATCGCGCCCCTGAACTTTAAAACCACCAAAAACGTGAACAGATTGAGGCGTTAACCCTAAGTGGGCACAAACAGGAATACCGCGTTCGGTGAGTTTAGTGACGGTTTCGAGTAACCAATGGCCGCCTTCAACTTTGACCATGTTGGCGCCAGCCTGCATCAGCTCGGTGGCGTTAATCATAGCTTGTTCTGGCGTGGCGTAACTCATAAAAGGCATATCGGCAATCAGTAACGCTCGCTCTATCCCGCGGCGTACGCAGCGAGTATGGTAAGCGATCTCTGCTGTCGTGACTGGGAGAGTATCGTCATGGCCTTGCAGGACCATTCCCAAAGAATCACCGACGAGTAGCACATCTACACCTTCGCTATCGAACGCGCCAGCAAAACTGGCATCATAGGCTGTCAGTGCAGTGAATTTTCTACCTTCCTGTTTGTATTTCAACAGGGTTGAGCTAGTAATTTTAGACATATGGATGATCTTCAAACCAAATAGAAGTGGTGTTATAAGCTAACTGGAGACGGACTTCAATGATCAATGCCCCAGTTGTTGTAACTCGGCCAACATATTTTTGTCGATAAGACTACTTAGGACTGTGTTACAGGGCAGGATAAGATCTGGAGCAATCGCGGCCAGTGGAACAAGCACAAAGCTGCGTTCTTTCATACCGTAGTGAGGTACTTTTAACCTAGGCTCATCAATAAACTCATTGCCATATAGCAGCAGATCAAGATCTAAGGTTCTTGGTCCCCAGCGTTCTTTACGTACTCGCCCTTGGGTGTTTTCGATATATTGCAATGCATCGAGTAAGGCGAGTGGAGTTAATGTTGTCTCAAAGCTTGCCACCGCATTGATATAATCGGGTTGGACCACATCGCCCATCGGGGTGGAGTGATAGTAAGGTGAGACAAGCAAACTGTTGCCCTGAGCAAGGTTGGACAATGCTATCACGGCATTGTCCAATTGCGTTTTGGGATCATTAAGATTAGCCCCTAATGCAACATAAACGCGGGTCATTATTCGGCTGCTTTGGCTTTAGTCGTACTTGATCTGCGGCGGCGACGCTGAGGAGCATTGCGATTCCCCGATGACTTATTACCACTACGAGCGATAGTCAAGCGCTCGGTTTCATCGGCTTCAACGAACTGCTGCCACCAAGCAGCACTTTTGGCAACATTCCCCCCCTCGACTTCACCTCTGAGCAAGAGTAGATCGTAGGCGGCTCTAAACTTAGGGTGCTCCATCAGTTTAAAAGCACGAGTGCCTTGGCTGCGGTCAAAGCGTAGCTGTAATTGCCAAATATCTTTTGAGGGTGTGCTAAAGCGACGTGGAATGCTAATGGTTTGGCATTGCTGCTCCATCACATCGCCCATTGCTGCGAAAAAGGCATCATATAAAGTTAAGCCACTTTCAACGGCAATATCCTCAGCACGTTGACGCAGTGGATACCAAAGCATGGCCGCATAAAAGAATGAGGGAGTAACAGGTTTATCCTCATTTACCCGTAAGTCAGTGCTTTTCATAATGGCCTGCACCATTTTCATCGCAGGACCCTTTGGATCTTCTTTTAATAGGGCATCGACCTGAGGAAATAAGGGGGCGAATAACTTGTATTCTTGCATCATTTCGAAGTTAGCTAAGGCTTTGCCAGCAAAGAAAAGTTTAAGCACTTCTTCATACATGCGTGCCGCAGGAATATCTGTGAGCAGTGGCGCCAATTGTTTAATGGGTTTTGCGGTCACGTCCTCAATATTCATACTGAGCTTAGTCGCAAAACGTACGGCCCTTAGCATACGAACGGGATCTTCACGATAACGTGTTTCAGGATCGCCGATTAATCTTAAGGTACCCGCCTTGAGATCAGCCATGCCGCCACCGTAGCTGCGGATAGAATAATCGCTGATATCGTAATAGAGGGCATTGACAGTAAAGTCGCGGCGCTCGGCATCTTCATCTATTTCGCCATAGACGTTATCGCGCAGTAAGCGGCCTTCTGCGTTGGCTTTGGAAATTTTTTCATTGCTTTCGCCATGGTGACCACGAAAGGTGGCGACTTCAATCACATCCCGACCAAAGACGATATGGGCGAGACGGAAACGGCGGCCGACGACTCGGCAATTGCGGAACAGTTTTTTGATTTCTTCTGGGGTTGCGTTAGTAACAACGTCGAAATCTTTAGGCTCGAGTCCGAGGAGTAAATCACGCACACCGCCGCCGACCAAATAGGCTTTAAATCCTGATTTATTCAGTCTGTATAATACCTTAAGGGCATTTTCGCTAATTTGCTTGCGCGAGATGGAGTGGGCATCTCTGGGCACTAACTCTAGGCTTAAGGCGTTAGAAGAAGCTTCTGACGCTTGAGATTGGATCTGAGCTGGAGTTGGAGCGGTCGTTTTAGGCGCGTCTTCAAATAGCTGCTTGCAGAATTGGCTGATACGGCGAAAAATGGGACACCTCGAAATGTGATCTGTTATGTGATTAAAAAATCTGGCGGCTATCATATACCAAATGCCGCCTAATGGGTATATAGCAATGCTTGACTTAGCCCACTGGAGACACAAATTGCGGCATTGTGCACTTTCTCGTGTGGGGAGGATTTTATGCGATTTGGCATCATTAGGATTCGATCAATATTTCAGGCTGTTTTGGGATCGCTGATAATTGAAATTGTGCCACGGCTTGGTCGAGCATGTGTGCCAACGAACCTTGGGCTTCTACTGGGGCTTGCCCCAAAAATGCCAGTGCTGCATTAAGGCTCTTTTGTGGATATTGTTTATCGATAGCCTGTGCATGATTTTGTTTTGAAAGCTTAAACCCAGGACTCAAGCAAGCTAAGGGCAAATGTAGCCATTCGGGAGCGGTTAAGCCAAAGGTTTGATACAAACTGAGTTGGCGACAACTGGCTTCGATTAAGTCGCAGCCACGCACCACTTCAGTAATACCTTGATAAGCATCGTCAAGTACAACCGCGAGTTGATAGGCGTATAAGCCATCGCTGCGCTTGATGATAAAATCCTCTGCGGCAAAATGGCTATCGACACAGATTTTTCCCATCAAATTATCATTAAATTGGGCTACTTGAGCACGGTTTACAATACGTACCGCCCCCGATAAGTGTGGTTTAGATAAGCGATGGCAGCGCCCATCATAAACTCCCCCCATAGCCTGAATATGTTTACGACTGCATTGGCATAAATAGGCGTCGTTGTGAGTGAGCAGATGGTCAATTTGTGCTTGGTAGGCCTCAGTGCGTTGGCTCTGGTATAACGGCGAGTTATCCCATTCAAAGCCATAGGCTTCTAAGGTGCGTAAAATCTCATCTGCTGCCCCTTTGATTTCCCGCGGCGGATCGATATCTTCGATACGAATTAACCATTTACCTTTCTGTGAGCGAGCGCGTAAATAACTGCCAAGGGCGGCGATAAGCGAACCAAAATGCAGCGCACCTGAAGGCGAAGGTGCAAAGCGGCCAACATAGGGCTTATTGGCTAAAAAAGGTGTCAATGGATTTGGCATAGCATCAAGATTCAGTTTGAAAGTCGCACCGACAAAAGTGGAGGTATTTTAGGGGTATACCAAGATAAAAGCGAATAACAGAATAAAATGAAGTGAGTTGTACTCGAACGAGTTTGATGAACTCATTTTAACAAACAAGTAGGCGGGGAAATCCCCGCCTTGTTTAGCTCAGCCGATTAACCAGCCATTTGCTTTTCTTTAATCTCTGCAAGCGTTTTACAGTCGATACATTGGTCGGCTGTTGGACGCGCTTCGAGACGGCGAATGCCGATTTCGATACCGCAGGAATCACAGAAGCCGAAATCGTCTTCTTCGATTTTTTGCAGTGTCTTTTCGATTTTCTTGATCAGCTTACGTTCTCTATCACGAGCACGAAGTTCGAGGCTGAACTCTTCTTCTTGTGCAGCACGGTCAACAGGATCGGGAAAGTTTGCTGCCTCGTCCTGCATGTGACTGAGAGTACGGTCGACCTCTTCACGCAACTGATTGCGCCAAGCTTCAAGAATAGTCTTGAAGTGACCCAGTTGCTTAGCGTTCATATACTCCTCACCCGGCTTTTCCTGGTAGGGACTTACACCTGCGATAGCGAGTACGCCAAGTTTTTTGGTGCCTTCAGGCATAACGCATCTCCTGTAATCATTTGCGTTTGTAGGGCGTCCTTAAGAACGGCCGCTATCTATATCAGAATCTTTACATCGAGGCAAATTTTTCAACTCGCCTTGAATGAATTTTATGATTCAATTCGCTAATTGAAATGAATTTCAATTTTACCGACCGTTAACATCATACTCGGACTGGACAGGCTTGGGCTAGGCGTATCTCTGTTGGTGACATTTCGCAGCGATATGCCAATACTTCAACACCCGATAAAGTCGCCTTTTTCAGTAGGTTAGCGTATTCATGATCAATGTGTGCTGCAGGCGCAACGCTGAATATTTCTGAGTGCTGTACTACAAATAACAGCACTGCGCGGTGGCCAAGATTTGCCATATGCATCAATTCACGCAAATGTTTTTGGCCGCGTAAACTCACTGCATCGGGGAAAAATCCTTGTCCATCTTCGAGTAAAGTACAACTTTTGACTTCTATGTAACAGTCTGGTTTTTGAGCACCTTGAAGCAGAATATCAATACGGCTGTTTTCATCGCCGTACTTCACCTCACGGCTTAAAGTGTCGTAACCCGTCAGTTCTTTGATAATGCCGCTATGTATGGCTTCTTCGGCTAGGGCATTTGCACTACCTGAATGTATGCCAATAAAACCACCATTGGGTGTGCCCATTAACTCCCACGTGTATGCATATTTACGTTTAGGGTTAGCTGAGGTTGAAAACCACACGGCTTCTCCGGGGAAGAGACAGTTACGCATTGAACCTGTATTAGGGCAATGGATTGTCATCTCACTGCCATCGGCGAGCTTTATATCAGCAAGAAAGCGCTTATAGCGTTTAACTAATCTGCCCTGCTGCAAGGCGGGTTCGAACTGCATGCTACTACCTGTATTGAGAATACTCAGGCGGCAAGACTAGCAAATTTCGCAAATGTTTACAGATTTTACCTGAGTAACTTCCGCCAATCGCTTTGAGTCATCGCCTGCTAGCAGTAAACTGCCGCCATAAAGTTTGTTCTGATTGCTGATTGATGTTCTAAAACGAATCGAAAAATAAGGATCCCTAATGAGTGAACTAAAAGTAACTGAATTGATGAAAGTGCAATTAACCAAAGAAGCACCAGCCGCCTATTGGGGTAAGGCTGATGTGACTTATAGTGCCGACGGTGCACAAATTCATTTAGCGGGTGGCGATGAGCTGCGTCAAATTCAAATGGCGGCCCGCAAACTACGCAGTCAAGGTATTAGCAGTGTGGTATTAGCTGGACAGCTTTGGGATCTCAATAGCCAGTGGGTATTTGCCCAAGGTTTCGCAACCGCCAAAACCGGCTATCAAATCCACTGGTGTGGTGATGAGTCTGTTCAAGCAGAATTACAACGCAGGTTCGATGTGGCAACCTTTGCTCGTCAATTGATCAACGATACGCCTGAAAACCTCTCACCCGTAAAACTTGCTCAACAAGCAGCAAGATGGTTAGCCGATATTGGTGGCGATAAGGTGAGCTATCGGATTATCGAAGGCGAAGCACTGCTCGAAGAACAGTGGATTGGTATCCATGCTGTGGGTCGCGGCAGTGAGCGTCCGCCAGCAATGTTAGAATTAGACTTCAATCCATTAGCCGCCGATGCACCCGTGTCTGTCGCGCTTGTGGGTAAAGGGATTACCTTTGATTCTGGCGGTTACAGCATTAAAGCCTCCGAAGGCATGCTCGGCATGAAATGCGATATGGGCGGCGCCGCCACTGTAACTGCAGCACTCGGTTTAGCAATGAAATCGGGGCTGAATAAACGGGTTAAGTTATTCCTTTGCTGTGCTGAAAACTTGATCAGCGGCCGCGCTTATAAGTTAGGCGATATCCTGACTTACAAAAATGGCGTGACAGTGGAAGTGGTGAACACCGATGCTGAAGGGCGCTTAGTGTTGGCCGATGGTTTACAAGCGGCTTCTGCTACTGGAGCGCCTTTTATTATCGATGCGGCGACCCTAACAGGCGCCGCAGTGATGGCGGTAGGTTCAAACTATAACGCAATTTTTTCGCCACAGACCGATGTGCTGCAACTGGCTCAGCAAAAAGCGACAAGTGTTGCTGAGCGCGTATGGCCGCTGCCGCTAGACCCTTGGCACAAAGAAATGTGTCCATCGGCTTACGCTGATACGGCTAATAGTCGTCCGGTGAAAGGTGGCGGTGCAGGTGGTGCCTCTAATGCCGCTGGTTTCTTATGGCGTTTCGTGTCACCCGAAGCTAAATGGTTACATGTGGATCTCGCCGCCGCATTTGAAGATTCAGCTTCTGCCCTATGGGGCGCAGGCGCTACGACTCATGGCGTATTGACTATTAGCGAATTGATTAAAGGCTAAGTTAAACCATCAGAAAATACGCTAGCACAGATCCATTGAGCTTCTGTCGCGTTATTTAAAACCGCCTTCGGGCGGTTTTTTGTTGAGTCACATTTGAGATCAAGAGTTTACTTGGTGATTGAGTCGCTTCATGGCATGTTATGGGGAGATATTTTATTGGAAAATCTGATGATTACGATTCGAAAAGCAACTAAAACCGATGCACAAGCATGCTGGGATATCCGCAATGCGGCCATCAATAAAGGCTGCACCGGATTTTATGATGCGGGCGATCTGTTGATTTGGACCGCAGGCGAACTGACCGAGCAATTTAGGCGTATCGTCGAGGCGCATTTTTATGTGGCAGAGATCTCTGATAATGCGTTGCAGGTAAAGACTGTGGTCGGCACTGTTATGTTGGATGAACCCTATGCCCAGTTAGAAGCTCTGTTTGTTTCCCCTGATGCTATGGGGCTTGGGGTAGGTAAGGCACTGCTTAAGTTTATTGAGACAATGGCGTTTAATCAGGGGATTGCCCAGCTCAGGTTGGAATCGACCTTGAATGCAGTGGATTTTTATCGCCACTGTGGTTTTGGTGGTGAAGGTTTAGAAGAGGAATCAATCTACTGCTCACCTAGGGGCATCGCCTTAGAGTGTATGGTGATGTATAAGAATCTAGAACGGCCTTCGGCCTGCTAGGCCGCTCGGATAACGGTACGCGGCCTTGCCGTTACAGAGCGTCACTTCGTGACTCACGGTTTACCGAACGGGCTTTGCCCTTACGGTGAGCGCAGCGTTCTGTGAGTGAGTTTACGAACGTTCTGTTTTCCGAGAACCTCTCTTGGCATTCTCAAGGATCGAGCATAGAGGCGGAATTAACTTGCAAGTCTTAAAGAGAGGTTGCTGACATACTCAAGGAATCAACAGATCAAGCATGGAGGCGGAATTAACTGTTCAGAGAGGTTGCTGACATACTCAAGGGAATCAACAGATCAAGCATGGAGGCGGAATTAACTGTTCAGAGAGGTTGCTGACATACTCAAGGGAATCAACAGATCAAGATGGGGGAATTAACTCCCAAGAGTATGCCAACTATCGTTCTTTCGCCTGAAATCCCGATGCGAGCAAGGTTAGCGTTAATGGCTTAAATAAAACTTAATCCATTGCAAAAAAAGACTTTATTTCCTTAACCTTTGGTCAAACTCACTTGAGAATCGGTAAGGTTTTAGTTCGTTTCAGGACTATTAAGTTGTTGGCGTTTTTCCATTAAGTCTTTAATTAAGGGCGTAAGAATAAGCTCCATCGCTAAGGACATTTTACCGCCGGGCACGACTAAGGTATTAACCCGTGACATAAACGCGCCTTGGATCATGCTCAGGTAATAAGGGAAATCGACATTATTAATACCGCGGAAGCGGATCACCACAAAGCTCTCATCCAAACTTGGAATGTCTTTGGCGCTGAATGGGTTAGAGGTATCAACCGTGGGTACTCGCTGAAAATTAATGTGGGTGCGAGAGAACTGCGGTGTCATATGCTTAATATAATCGTCCATACTGCGCACAATCGAGCCCATGACTTTTTCACGACTATGACCGCGCTCTGAAGTATCTCGGATTATTTTTTGGATCCATTCTAAGTTGACAATGGGTACCATGCCGATAAGCAAATCGACATGTTGGGCGACATTGGCTTCTGGCGTGACGACACCTCCGTGTAACCCTTCGTAATAAAGCATATCGGTATTTTCAGGTAGTGGCCGCCATTGGGTAAAAGTGCCGGGCATTTGATTAAAGGGGACAGCCTCATCAAAGGTGTGTAGATAACTGCGAGTTTCCCCTTGCCCTGTTGCACTGTAGTCGCTGAAGCATTGCTCTAAGCGAGCAAAGTTATTGGCTTCTGGGCCAAAATAACTAAGATTACGGTTTTCTGCTTGGGACTTACGGATCATCACTTCCATTTCGGCGCGGGTAAAATGGTGGAAACTATCCCCCTCAACGAAAGCTGCGTTTATTCCAAGTTGGCGAAAAATATGGCTAAAGGCCGTGGTTGTCGTAGTGGTTCCTGCGCCTGAAGAGCCTGTAACTGCAATAATGGGATGTTTTGCTGACATTTTTTCTACCTAGCTAGGAACCAAAAGAGCCGCTTATGGGTAAGCGATAAAACCGCGAGTTCTATTTATACGGTACAGGGGTAGGGCTGGTCAATCTTGCCGTTTTGCTATTTGATCCGCAGGTCGTATCGCGAAAGACTCGTCATCTTCGCTATATTCTAAGAGCAGCTTTCCTTGCTTAAGCGCTTGTTGGCACTGGGCTATGGCCAAGGACATTTCCTGTTCATCTAGGCTCGCAAAACTGCCATCTTCTACTTGACCAAATAGGTATTCGCGGACAAGATTTGCCAGTGTTTCCTTCGGTAGCTGTAAAAGCACATCATAGGGGATGAGCATGGTTTTTTCCTTGTTCAATGTTATCAGACAAGCGTTCGTCGAATAGGGTGTTGCCACGTAAGAAAGCTAAAATACGACGTTCAAGATAGAAGCGTGGTTTCCATGGTGTACCGCCTTCGATAAAACCAACATGGCCTCCATAGGAATGTAATTCGTATTCGACATGCTCAGATATTTGGCTTGGATGTGGGATCACATCGTCAGTCATAAAGGGATCATCCTTGGCATGTATGATCAGTGTGGGTTTAGTGATGTGGTTAACAAAGGGCAGGCCGCTAGCGCGAATATAATAATCATCAACGCCATTAAAACCGTGGAGTGGTGCCGTGACTTTATCGTCGAAGTCATAAAAAGTATTAAGCTGCTCGACTTGCCATCGGCTTAATGGCAGAGTGTTTGCCAAATCAGGATCGGCGAGTTTTTGGTTTATTTTTTTTTGTAATTGCTTGATAAGGTAGCTTTGATAAACCTTAGAGAAGCCATGTTCGAGTCGTTTTGCACAAGCTGATAATTGCAAGGGGGCTGAGACAACCACGGCCCGAGTTAATAAGCTGCTATCTTGATATTCGCCTTGGTACTTAGTGAGTACATTTCCACCTAAACTGTAACCTACAGCTAATAACGGGGATTGCGGATACGTTTGTTGTAGTGTTGATAGGCTAAACTGCAGATCGTCTGTGTCACCACTGTGGTAACTGCGAGCGAGACGATTGGCTTCGCCCGAGCAACTTCTGTGATGATGCACAACGGCTGAGAGTTGCTGTTCTTTACAGCTCAGCAGTATGCGCCTCGCATAATGGGATGCCGCGCTGCCCTCTAATCCATGGATGATCACGACTATTGGTTTACCCTGCAGCGGGACATCCTGCCAATCTAAATCGATAAAGTCACCATCGGGCAATTCGAGGCGCTGCCTTGTCAGTGCCGGTTTGGCGACTTTCGTCAATACGGGCAAAATCGTTTGTATATGTGGACTCTTGGCCCACCAAGGTGGCATAAAAGAATTTGGCATAAGAGTTTATCTAGGCACCGCTATTGCTGAAAATTAAAACGTATGTTTAATTTGAATTCGCGCTTAGTGTAACACAATTGTTTTTTATGCTGATATTCAGGAGATAGCGATGAAACGAAGAACCTTTTTACTGGGCGCATTTGCAGGTACTGCAGTGCTAGCCTTAGGGGTTAATCTCTATTCCCCTGAACTCAGTTTACCCGATGATAGTGAAGGTAAGGATTATCGTTTGCTATTTAGTGTACTCTTACCTGTGATGCTCGACGGGGCGCTCCCCGATGTGACGACTCACAAGTTAGTGGCTCAAAATAGAACCTTAGATGCCATAAAAGAGTCAATTAATGTGTTGCCAGCCGAGCAGCAAATTGAGTTGTTTGAATTACTCGATATGCTCGAGAATCGGCTTGGGCTACTGCTATTAACCTCTAGCATGACGCCACTATTAATGCGTTCTCCTGCTGAATTAACAGAAATGCTAGAAAGTTGGCGCCATAGCTATTTTTCCTTACTACA
This sequence comes from Shewanella sp. W3-18-1, assembly GCF_000015185.1. NCBI lineage: Bacteria > Pseudomonadati > Pseudomonadota > Gammaproteobacteria > Alteromonadales > Shewanellaceae > Shewanella > Shewanella sp. W3-18-1. The sequence goes on from NC_008750.1 coordinate 926,740, forward strand.
GACGGCTTATTTAGGACTACGGGAATTAGTGATGGCAAGTTACTACGCCTGCCCTGAGCATTGGAGTCGTCTGCATTATGCCAAGCCTGAGTTATTCAAATAACGATTCTGTTAATGTTGGCATTAAACGCAAATAATCAAAATGTTACCCGTAGCACTGGAGCGCTCAAGTTGGCAATCATCGATCCCATAGTGAATGGTTTAAATTCAGGTTGGCAGCATATAGATGCGAGCCTATTGCAGGCAAACCAGCAATTTGAAGCTGATGTGATTATTGTTGGCACGGGTGCAGGGGGCGGTGTCGCGGCTGAAATTCTTACTCAAGCAGGACTGAGTGTCATCATGGTTGAAGCGGGGCCGCTTAAATCTTCCAGTGATTTTGATATGGAAGAGCGCGTCGCTTACCCGAATTTATATCAACAAGCGGCCGCCATGAAAACCGCCGACAAAGCGATTGGTATCTTCCAAGGCCGCGCCGTTGGCGGTTCGACAACGGTAAATTGGACGACCTCGATTCGTACTCCGGCTGAGACGTTAGCCTTTTGGGAGCAAAATAAGTCCGTCGCTGGATTAACATCAGAAAGCTTAGCCCCTTGGTTTGAGCAAATGGAGCAGCGCCTAAATATCCACCAATGGAATTATGAACCTAATCGCAATAATGCAGCGTTAAAGCAAGGCTGCATTAATCTTGGTTGGGATTACACTGTGATTAAGCGTAATGTAGCGGGTTGCTGGAATACCGGCTATTGCGGTATGGGTTGCCCAGTGAATGCCAAGCAATCTATGTTAGTGACCACCATTCCCGCGGCGCTAGATAAAGGTGCACAGTTGGTAAGTCGCGCAAAAGTGGTGAACATTGAGCATCATAACGGTCATGTTTTTGCATTAAAGGCACAGGCACAGGATGTGAACTTAAGGCCAACCGCCATTGAGTTGTTATTTAAGGCCAAACATTACATCTTGAGTGCTGGCGCCATTCATACTCCAGCGCTTTTAATGCGTTCTCAAGTGCCCGATCCCCACAAGCTTTTGGGTAAACGCACCTTTTTACATCCAACTTTGCTCTCTGGTGGCGTGTTTGCCGATGCGATTAATGCTCACAGTGGTGCACCGCAATCCATTTATTCCGATGAGTTTGTTTGGAAAAATGGTGCAGAGGGGGAGCTGGGTTATAAGCTCGAAGTACCGCCTGTACATCCCATACTCATTGCCTCTAAAACCTTAGGTTATGGCATGAGCCACGCTGAGCTAATGTCACAATTTAATCAATTACAGGTGACTATCGCCCTTGTGCGTGATGGTTATCACCCCGAGAGTCAGGGGGGGCAAGTGCATTTAACATCAACAGGTTTTGCCTTAGATTATCCTCTGACCGATATTTTTTGGCGTGCGGCGAGACGCGCCTTTGCCAGTATGGCCGAGTTACAATTCTCTGCGGGCGCGTTAAGAGTGTTACCGATTAGCGATGGCATGCCCTATTTGTCTTCATGGAAAGAGGCCAAAGAAAGCATTGCCCAGATGTCGCTCGCGCCACTGCGCACTGTGGTGGCATCGGCCCATGTGATGGGAGGATGTCCTTTGGGTGAAGATAAAAAACTTGCGATGGTTGACAGTGATGGACAGTCACATTATTTAGAAAACTTGTCGGTAATGGATGGTTCTATCTTTCCGACGAGCCTAGGTGCTAATCCACAATTGTCGATTTATGGCATTACGGCACGTAATGCGAGCAAACTAGCAGAGAGACTCGCGGCAAAACTCAGTGTAGGGGACAAGGTTTAGTATGACTGAAGAATTCCTTTTAGAAGGTGGTTGCCTGTGTGGGGCGATTCGTTATCGGCTCGATGGTGAACCCTTTGATGCGGATTATTGCCACTGCCGTATGTGTCAAAAGAGTACGGGGTCAGTGTTTGGCGCTTGGATGGATTTTAAGTTTGCTCAAGTCACTTGGCTTAATGGTGTGGTGACTGAATTTGCATCATCTGAGTTTGTTAGGCGCGGTTTTTGTAAGGAGTGTGGTTGCTCGCTGACCTATCGGCATACCCAATACCCTGATTATGTCACCTTAACAATAGCGAGCTTAGATGATCCTAATCGCATCAGGCCACATTACCATATTTATACTGAGAGTCAGGTCAGTTGGTTGACTATTGAGGATAACTGTAAAAGGTATCCCCAAGGTCGAAGCGCCTAAGCTCTGTGAGGTAATGGCTTTATCTAGGCGTATAAATTTAAGGTGTGAGTAGCGCTAACTGTTTTACATCGGCTTCGCCTAACCCGAATAAACTTAGGTAGCTCACTAGGTTAGTCTTTAATCCTAGTGGATTAAGCCTTCTCAGAGCACAAGTGATGGTGCGCTGTGCCTTACGCTCCATCATCAACTCAACATCAAGCATTTGCTGATATTCATCTTTATTCAGACTTGCTTTGGCAAGGCGACGTAAACGGCGATAGGGAGAAAGAAACTTCTCATCCCATTCCTTTACGGCGGCAGTCAATGTTTGCCATTGCTCAGTGCTATATTGCCTTGGCCCTGTAACATCAAGCGTGAGATCTAAATATTGCGCCAGTAGCAGCAGGTTAACATTCACTTGGCAGCTATCCTGCAATTCGAGGCACAGTGCTTTATTGTGCCCATAACTCATATCACACCAATCCCAAATTTGGCCGTCTAGTCTGGATGGATTTTGCATACATTGTCCTTGTATATTGGGGGTGGTGATCATGTTTGTAGTCCCTACTGGTTTATCACTTCGAGTTCCATTGCATCAATTTCTTCTTGCAGTTCTAGCCATTGCATTTCACTGTCTTCTAAGGTTTGCGTCAAGCTCGTTCGCTCCGTTAATACAGCGGTTAGCTTGGCTTTGTTATCTTGGTCATATAATTCGCTATCGGCCAGCAAGTGTTCTAGCTCGGCGAGGCGTTCGCTCAGCTTTTGTTGTTCGGTTTCTAACTTAGTTTGCTTACGCTTGAGCGGCGATACCTTTTGGCGGATCTCGGCCTCAAGGCGTTTTTGTATCTTCTTATCAGCCGCTGGTTTGGTGTCGTCGCTATTGCTCGTTTGATTGGTACTGGCTTTCGCTGCATCGAGCAACCATTGGTGATAATCGTCTAAGTCGCCGTCGAAGGCACGTACTTCACCTTGATCCACCAGATAGTAATCGCTACAGGTTAACCGCAGTAAATGCCTATCATGGGATACGATAACCATTGCGCCTTCAAAGGTTTGCAATGCCATTGTCAGGGCGTGGCGCATCTCTAAGTCTAAATGGTTGGTGGGTTCATCGAGCAGCAATAGGTTAGGGCGTTGCCAAACTAATAGCGCCAACACCAAACGGGCTTTCTCGCCGCCAGAAAAGGGGCGTACAGGTGAAAGCGCCATATCGCCGTTAAAGCCAAAACCGCCTAAGAAGTTGCGTAATTCTTGCTCTCTGGCATTGGGCGCCAGACGCATTAAATGCTGCATTGGCGTATCATCGAGGCGTAAAAATTCGATTTGGTGCTGGGCGAAGTAGCCAATATTAACGCCAGGATTAGGTTCATACAAACCTGTCATTGGCGATAATTGACCCGATAACAGCTTGATTAATGTCGATTTACCCGCGCCGTTACGGCCGAGTAAACCAATGCGTGCACCCGGCACTAAGTTTAAATGCACCTTGCTCAGGATGGGTTTGTCGCCATAGCCTATTGCGACTTGCTCCATCTTAATCAGCGGATTGGGTAGGGCTTCCGGAGCACGAAACTCCATATAAAAGGGGCTATCGGCTTGAGACGGCAACAACTCAGTCATGCGCTCTAGTGCCTTTAAGCGGCTCTGCGCTTGTTTGGCTTTACTTGCCTTGTAACGGAAACGGTCAACGAAGGACTGCATGTGCGCACGTTCTTTTTGTTGGCGTTCGAAGGCGACCTGTTGTTGCGACATACGTTCGGCACGAATGCGCTCAAAGGCACTGTAATTGCCTTTGTAGAAATTGAGTTTTTGATTTTCAACGTGGACGATTTCATCAACGATTTCATCGATAAAGTCCCTATCATGGCTGATTAAAATCAGGGTGCCTTGATAGGACTTAATCCAACCTTCGAGCCAGTACATGGTATCTAAGTCTAAGTGGTTGGTCGGTTCGTCGAGGAGCAATAAGTCAGAGCGGCACAGTAGCGCTTGGGCTAAGTTGAGGCGCATACGCCAACCGCCCGAAAAGCTTTTCACCGGATTGCTTTGCTCGGCTTCACTAAAGCCCAAACCCGCTAACAATGAGCCTGCACGCGAATGAATCGCATAACCGCCGATAGCGTCGATTTTGCCGTGTAAGAGTGCGATGGCATTGCCGTCGTTATCTTCTTGAGCCTTGTGTAATAGGGCTTCTAATTGACGATATTCGCTATCGCCATCGATCACATATTCCAGTGCCGAGACGTCGAGCGCAGGGGTTTCTTGGGCCACAGTGGCAATTTGCCAGCCAGAAGGCAGACTAAATTCACCTTTATCTAGGCTTAAGTGACCTAAAATTAATGCGAGCAGTGAGGATTTGCCTGTGCCGTTAGCACCGACTAAACCGACCTTATGGCCGGGATAAATCGTGAGAGAGGTCTCATCTAGCAGGGTTTTGCTGCCACGGATTAATTGCGCTTGGTTGATGCTGATCATTAACTACAACTTGGTTAGAACGTAAATTCGTCAGGGCACAGATAATAGCGTACAACCCAGTTTCAAACCACAGCCTGACCCGATAACTCGGACAATTATTCGACTTTTCAGGATGATCTTTAGCGAATTGCATCACATCGACCTAAGGCCTCATACTTTCAGGTAACACTGGCATTCAATCATCAGTGTGGCAAAATAGCGCCAATTTCTTCGGCCGAGTCCCTTGGCCCTGCTATCTGGTCTTTATCTATTATGACAAACACTAAAATCAAAAAGCGTTTTGTAGCCGGTGCTAAGTGCCCAAAATGCAGCGCCAAAGACAGCATTTTACTCTACAAAGAAAACGGCATCGAAACCGTTGAATGCACAGAGTGTGATTACCGTGAACAGCAAACCGATGAAAAGGTGGCAGAAAAAGCCACAGGTGCTGTGATAGGGGTGTTTAAGCCGGACTAGGTTTCGCTAGGCAGTCCAGAAAATTAGATTCGTAAAAGATTCTCCGATGTGCAGTGTCGATTTGCAATATTACTCTGGTGGCACGCCGCCTATTGTTTTTAAAATAAGCTTCCCTGAGGGCTCAACGGTGGCATTCATGCCACCGACGGTCACTTCCGTAATAATGCAAATCCTAACTAACCCTCTCGCTGCCCGTTCTGCTAAAAAGCTATTTGCCTCAACGGCTTAAAGATTAGCCCTTTGTTGTCTGATAACTTGAGATACAAAAAGTAATAGATACTAAAAAGTAAGACCTGACCATGAGGGATTACAAACATCGTTACAGTGAATCAGACTTGCCTCCTCAGGTTCACACATAGAATCCTGCCATTTTGCACGTTTTTTCGAATGGTGCATTTGATAGAAAAATGATAAGTTCTTTTCATACAGATAGTTAACTGTGCGCGTTTCACTGGTCTAATGAGGTTAACGCGCAGCGCATAAATACGAAGACGTTAAGCGAAAAGGAAGAATCGTGAAAATCTCTGAATTACAAAAAGAACGAGGCATAGAATTGCCAAGCGATTATCTTGAGTTTGTCGCAGGTATCGACGCTGGCGAAGATTACTGCTTTAACGAATTCCCAGATGAGTACCCAGATTTCGAGGGAAGGTGCTGGGCGTTTTTTGACGAAGAGTTACTTTGTGAAAACATTGAAATGTCAGGAGTAGGCAACGCTCCAGCACATCGACAATTGGAACTATATTTAAAATGCTACCAAGAGTTCTCGAACAGTGAGTTTGTTCATTCATCAGAGGGTAAGCTCCCTATAAACAGAGTAGCCAATGGGTTTGTTGTTGCAGAAGAAAACGGTGATCTATTGTACTTAGACCCAGAAGACAACTTCTCAGTATGGATATTCCATCATGATGGTAGTGATGTTAAAAAGGTATCAAATTCAATGAGCGAGTGGTTGGCTCGTACCACCACCGCTTAACAAGTCGGCCAAAATAGCTCGGCCAAAACGGCCAAAATGGACACCCAGCCTTAATGGCGCTTCAATAAACCTCCGACTATGCTTTGGTTAAGCATTAAACAAGGAGGTTTGTATGCCGCGCCCTCGCAGAACTCAGATAAGTCTTGAAGACACACCTTATTATCATTGCTGTAGCCGCGTTGTTCGGCGTGCCTTTTGTGTGGCGATGATGCCTATTCTGGAAAAAATTATGACCATCTCCGCGCTTGGGTAGAATCGTTACTGTTTGAACTCGAAGCGGTTTTTGCTATTGATGTGGCCGCCTTTGCACTCTTGTAAATGAACGGGAGGGTCGAATCATCTCCATGTGGTGCAGCGGGTCGATATCGACAGCGCGAATCGTTGGACTGACCACGAAGTACTTGAGCAGTGGCATAAGCAGTTTAAAGGCGATGAATTAACGCAAAAATTCGCTAAAGGTGAGTTGGTTGAGGCCATGAGGTCAACAGGTTAAGGCATGCAATTGCCATTTATCGCAGTCGATTATGTGATATCAGTTGGTTTATGCGCTGCCTCAACGAACCCATCGCAAGACAAACGAATCAAGAAGATAACTGTACAGGTCGTTTCTGGGAAGGGCGATTTACCTATTTCTTTTATAGAGAATCAAGCTCTACTCGATGAAGCCGCAATGTTAACCTGCATGGCCTACGTTGATTTGAATCCCATTAGAGCCCAACTGGCTGATACACCAGAACAATCCGACCATACCAGTATTCAACTGCGTATTCGGGCCGCATTGAAAGGTGAGCAGCCTAAAAATCTACTGCCTTTTATCGTTAATGAGCGCGACAACCAGCCCAATGGCATTGCGTTTTTATTATCGGACTACCTTGAATTGGTCGATGATACAGGCCGAATTATTCGAAGCGACAAACGTGGGGCAATCAGTGAGAATAGTGCTAAGTTACTGGCAAGATTAAATATCTCACATGACAATTGGCTCAAGCTCACTACTGAGTTTGGCAAGCTATTTCGCGGTCCGGTGGGTACGCTGCAAGAACTCACTGATTACTGCGAACATCTAGAAAAGCGACGACGGCACTTTGCCGCAAGCTGTCAGCACTTTCACAGCAACTAACTGTAATCCTGCTTAACCAAACCCATCACTACCCATTTGTTTTATTGGGTGGATTAGCATGTCTTAAATACAACATTTTTAATGAGTTAGCTCATTTTCATGCCTTAGCTTTAGCTCTTCAACTTTTGATGACTCTCATTTACTCCATTTTAGTTAGTACAAGTTGTAGACAAACCGAAAGTGCATTATGTTGTTGATCTAAAATGGATGGCCAGATTTTTAGATTTTTTAGATTTTTTAGATTTTTTAGATGGTCAGATTTTTTACCTCTGACAATTCATTCAAGCAGACGCCGCTTCGCGTCGCGGCTTAATTCTGTCGTTGTGTGCTTAACGTTGTGTGCTTAAAGGAGTTTTATTGGTGAAATGGAGTAAGTTGAAATCGCTGGTAGAAGACAAGTTTTCTCAATCCCTTGGTGGGAGAGTTGCTATTTTCAGCACAAGATATGGTAATTGTACTTGTGGTCACGCTTGGCTGACACTTGATAAGGAAGTTATCGCTAATTTCTGTACAAGAGCATTCTGGAATCGCGCTGCTGGCGATTACCATTTTAAGGATGGACGGTGGGTTACAGACTCACCAGTTCCTGAGCATATATCTGCACACCAGAAAAAGTTTTACGGCGAAATGGAGTACGGTGAACTATCAAGGCAAGATGTTTATGAGGCTTGCTGGAGTTTCGTGCACGATCTTACCATTGATGAGTCTATATCTTCTGAAGATCCTTTAATTCAGTCACTTGCTATGCTTGATAAACGCTTGGGGAAACGCAGATTAAAATCTATAGATCAAGCTAAGTTGCACTCTTTAGCAAAAAAGCTACTAACTGTGCGTCTAGAATCCGAAGGTGTTCGAGTGGTAAGCACATAACAACCACTCTTGCTCGAACAAACATGCAGGCTTCCTTCACTTTGCTATTATTTTAGTGTGCTCCCATTTGGGGTGTTAACCCATAGAAATTTTTATCCGAAATTTATGTGTTAGAGCTTAGAACCTAGCTCACTTTTGTCCAAAGACAAGTTGCATATCTACTTTAAAACAAACAGGCTACACTGATGTTAAACAGGTGAGCCATGATGATTGGCGAGACGACCGTCCGCCCCATGGACGGGGCGGTCGAGCATCCACGGATGGACTCGCTGCGTGTCGGTGAGCGAATGCCATGGCTCATCATAAGCCAGCACTTAAAGAATTAAATGACCAAGTTTGATCCTCAGCAGTGCTATCCAGAAATTCTTAAAGTACTTCTGTCCAAAAGTGTGTTACGTATGTCTTTTAAATCTATAGGTTACGCTAATGCCAAAAAGGCGAGTCATGGTGATTAGCGAGACGACCGTCCGCCCCAAGAACGGACTGTCTGTGAGTCGACGAGTCAATGCCATGGCAAACCTGTGTGAGTGGATATCAGCAACCTACCCTTCTATTTTTTCGAATGTTTAGGCCGTGATTTCGCGTTATTCTTTTGTAAACTTCCTTGTTATTCTGCCTCCATCAGCAAAGCGTTTGCGTCTTGTGTTAGCCGTATGATCTTGGCGTTTCACGTATCGCTTTGCTCAACCGATAGGAGAGCAGCAATGAAAGTATTAAGTCAGTTTTCCGCCAAAGCCGCGATGGATGGCGATGGGGTCAATATTCGCCGTGTCGCCGATTTTGTGACGACTAAATTTGATCCTTTCTTGATGATCGACGAAATAAAATCCGATGATGAACAAGATTTTATTGGCGGCTTCCCCGCACATCCCCATCGCGGGATGGAGACCTTCACTTATATTCGTAAGGGCGGTTTTGAGCATCGCGACCAAATGGGTAATGTGAAGGCGATTCGTGCCGGCGATGTGCAGTGGATGAGCACCGGGTTCGGAGTAGTACACTCTGAAATGCCGCTGGCCGATGCAGTTGATGGTCTGCATGGATTCCAAATTTGGGTCAATATGCCCGCCAAAGACAAGCTGCGCCCTGCGAAGTATCAAGATACTGCGGGTAGCGCGAGCGTTGAAGCGACCAATGATACTGGCGCAACCTTGAAAGCCTTAGCGGGTGATTGGGGCTTTAAAGATCAGCCGCTTATTAGTGCGGCTATTCAAGGATTAGCGGGTGAGGCTGCTATTGCTGATTTAAGTCTATCGCCAAATGCTGAGGCCACGCTCGATTTGTCTCAACATGAGTTTGTCGCCTTGTACCTTTACCAAGGTGGCTTATATAAAAGCGATTCGAGTAAGGGTGAGGATTCACACTGGTCATCTGCTTCAAATCAACATCATCAGGGCGAGTTTTTAGTGCTCGATAGCCAAAGTGTGCTTAAGCTTAAAGCCGATGAGCGCGGCGCTGGGATGTTACTATTTGCGGGTAAACCTATCCGTGAAAAAATCGTCCAGATGGGGCCCTTTGTGATGAACACCCAAGCGGAAATTCAGCAGGCGATCCGCGATTATCAAGAAGGGCGTTTCGGCCAGATCGCGTAATTTGTTAAATCTGCCGTGCTGAGCTAATTCTAAATCCAAGCCTAAATTTAAGTTTAAGCCCTGTATTCCTACAGGGCTTTTTGTTGCTGTTCACGCAAGCTATGTCTATTGCTTAAGGACTTGAGGCAAAAGCCGCGCTTTGTTGCTACAATAGCCGTGCTTTTGGGTTGAGCGAGCCTAGAGCTTAAATCTAAACTCAAGCTAGCCTAAAACTAACCTGAATCTTGATAGACCAGTTTAATCGATAAGTAACGCAATTTCAGTAACCTAGTAGCCGCTTCGTTACCCACCACAGGATATTCACCTTGAGCAACTCTGATACTAAGCCTAATCCATCAATGGCTTTTTCGACTCTTAAGCTAAAACCCGAACTGCTTGAGAACCTTTCTTCTATGGGCTACAACGAGATGACGCCAATTCAGGCGCAAAGTTTGCCACCCATTTTAGCGGGGCAGGATGTGATAGGTCAGGGTAAAACTGGCTCGGGTAAAACGGCCGCCTTCGGCTTAGGATTACTGAACAAGTTAGACGTTAAACGCTTTCGCATTCAAACCTTAGTGTTATGTCCAACCCGCGAGTTGGCCGACCAAGTGGCGCAGGAAATCCGTACCCTTGCCCGTGGTATTCACAACGTTAAAGTACTGACACTTTGCGGCGGTGTACCTATGGGGCCACAGGTTGGCTCGCTGGAACACGGCGCGCACATTATTGTGGGTACGCCTGGCCGTATCGTCGATCACTTAGATCGCAATCGCTTAGATTTAAGCAATCTCAACATGTTAGTGCTCGATGAAGCTGATCGCATGTTAGAAATGGGTTTCCAACCCGCCCTCGATGCGATTATCGAACAAGCCCCGCGTGAGCGTCAGACGCTGCTATTCAGCGCGACGTTCCCTGAGCAAATTCAATCGATTGCTAAGCAAATCATGTATGACCCAAGCATGGTTAAAGTCGAAGGTAATCACGACAGCTTGAGCATAGCCCAACATTTCTATCATTTAGATGATGACAAGGCGCGTATGCAAGCGCTGCAATTATTGTTGTTAGAACATAAGCCTGAAAGCGCGGTGGTGTTCTGTAACACTAAACGCGAAACCCAAAAAGTGGCCGATGAGCTTGAAGGTTTAGGCTTTAGCGTATTGGCTTTGCACGGTGATTTAGAGCAAAGAGACAGGGACGAAACCTTGCTGCAATTTGCCAACAAGAGTGCCTGTGTCTTAGTGGCGACCGACGTTGCCGCCCGTGGTTTAGATATCGATGCGCTGGATGCCGTGTTTAACTATCATGTCGCCTATGACACCGAAGTGCACATTCACCGTATCGGTCGTACTGGCCGTGCGGGCAGTAAAGGCGCCGCTTATACCTTCTATAACGACCAAGACGGTTACAAGATTGCCTTGTTAGAAGAGTACTTAGAGCGCGAAATCACCAGCGAATCACTGCCATCTGAAAGTCTGCTCGGTAGCACGCCTGCAGCCCCAACCATGATCACTCTGCAGATCGATGGCGGTAAGAAGGAAAAACTGCGTCCAGGGGATATCTTAGGCGCACTGACGGGCGAAAACGGTATCGAAGGCTCACAGGTGGGTAAAATCCAAGTGACCGATTACCGCGCCTATGTGGCCGTTAATCGTAAGGTTGCCAAGAAAGCACTGAACAAACTGACTGGCGGGCGTATTAAAGGTAAATCTTACCGCGCTTGGCCAATGAAGTAAGCTTGGTTTTGCTGTGAGGTTTTGTTAATCCGCTATTGTTGATTAATCACTAAATGAAATTGAGCTTTGGGGCTCAATTTCATTTTTTATATCAAGTTGCACCTTCAGATATTCGCTATTCTTAGTTTGCACATCTATTTGGCTTTTTTTTCTAAATTAATCTTTTATGTCCTACCAAAGCCTGATTTAGCTGCTAAATTTTTATCAGTCATTCCAATCTTAAACAAAATTTAGTTGATGTAGTCCCTGTTGTGGTTCACTAAGGAGAGTGTCACAAATGCGTAAAAATTTGCCCATTACAGGAAATGAAAGAACATTTCCGAAGGAACAGCAGCTTATTTCATCTACTGATATTAAGGGCACTATCTTGCATTGTAATGATGCATTTATCTCCATTAGTGGTTTTAGTCGTGAAGAGTTAGTTGGCAAACCCCATAACATAGTTCGACATCCTGATATGCCTGAAGCGGCATTTAAGACGATGTGGAGCTATTTACAGCAGGGCAAACCTTGGATGGGGCTTGTAAAAAACCGCTGTAAGAATGGGGATTATTATTGGGTTAATGCCTATGTGACTCCAGTGACGGAACATGGACGTGTAGTGGGGTATGAATCGGTTCGCTCAGTCCCAAGTCGAGAGCAGGTAGCCCATGCAGAGCGTTTATACACGGCAATCAATGCAGGAAAAAATCCTCAAAGCAGTCTTTCAACCCTGATGGCTAATCTTCGTTGGGTAAGCCTACCTGCGATCGCTATGATTATTTCATTACTGCTATGGTGGCGATTAGGCCCAACAGAAGCGTCTATTGCTTTTCTTATCACAGCGTTACTTAGCTATGGTTTGGGAGTATATCGTTTAAACAGCACACTTACTCACCTTGTGGAATTACTGCCAACCCCTTTTACCGACCCACTTGCAGTTGCTTCCTATGCAAAACATCGTGGAATATTGGGGCAGTTGGAGGTTGCGGTATTAGCGGAATCAGCCCATTTAAATACAGTGTTAACTCGGATCGAAGATGCCTCGACTAAAGTGGCCTCACAATCGGATCAAGTGATGCATTTATCTGTAGAATCAACGGACTGTATCCGTAAGCAGCAAGTGCAAACAGAACAAGTTGCGACCGCCATGAATCAGATGACGACAACGATTGCTGAAATATCGTCACATGTGCAGGATACCGCAACCAAAGCCAGCGATGTTGATGCGTTAGCCTGTTCTGGTTCTGCGGTGGCAGGACAAACACGTAGTGCAATGCAGCAGCTACAAAAAACCGTCAATGATATTAGCCAGTCGGTGGCGGATCTTGCCGATCAGACAGATAAAATTGTGGGCGCGGCACAATTAATTGAACAGATCGCCGAACAAACCAACTTACTTGCCCTTAATGCTGCAATTGAGGCTGCAAGAGCAGGTGATCAAGGCCGAGGCTTTGCTGTGGTCGCCGATGAAGTGAGGCTGCTCGCGTCGCGAACTACCGCATCAACTAAAGAAATTTATGATATTATTCAACTGCTTTCGACCAAAGCTAAAGCCTCAGTATTGATTGCTCAAAATGGATGTAAAGATACTGAACAGGGGGTTGCTCAAGTCGGATTAGCTGAAAAGGCATTAGAAGGCATTAGTGTTGCAGTGACGAGTATCGCCACTATGGCGGTGCAAATGGCTGCTGCGGTGGAAGAACAAGCCCATGTTGCTGAAGATATTAATCAACAAATTGTGATTATTTCTGAGCTTGCCAGTACTTCATTAGAGCAAGGCACAGAGGTCAGTGAAAGTGGCAAAAATCTACAAATGACATCAGAACAATTGCACGAGCTGGTAGAGCGCTTCCGTAAGGTATGAAATAAATAAGCAAGGATTGTAAAAATGCAAACGCCCAAATTCGCGTGGATTTGGGCGTTTGTTTGAGCTTGATACTAAGTCGTTTTTCTTGTTAAAGACGGACTAATCTTGGGTGTTTCTTGGGCGACTTGCACCGTTATTGGGGCGACGGGTGTTTTTCTTTGGGCCATTGGCGTAAGGATTGTCACCCGATTGGCCACGATTTTCGCCAGAGCCTGAACGGCCTTCACTTGGGCGATTGGCGCCAGTGCTATTCGCACGACCGTCGTTTGAACGTGGTGTACGAGGTTTAGCATCGCCGCGAGGAGCGCTACTGACTTCACCGCTGTGTCTGGGATTCTTGTCGTTTGGCTTGTGACCACGAGCGACATCACCGCTGCGTTGACCATCTTTATGCTCGTTACTTTTGGGCGATGGTGTATGTTGTTGGCGCTGCGCACCTTCTTTTTTGTCCTCAGCTTTATAGCCATCACGTCCTGAACCCGCTCTCGGTGCAGCCTGACCTGCACTTCGGTGATTGCGACGACTTGGAATGGTTTTTACTGTGTTATTTTTACTGCTCGAATTTAAGCGTGACTCAGGCAGTGGATGTACTGGATTAAAGCCTTCAACGACCTCACGGTCGAGGATACGGTTGATAAGGCGTTCAATATCATTAAGTAATTTGATTTCTTCACTGCTGACCAATGATACCGCTTGGCCCGAAGCGCCCGCACGACCAGTGCGACCAATACGATGGACATAATCTTCAGGCACGTTGGGTAAGTCGAAGTTAACGACCTGTGGCAGCTGGTCAATATCTAAGCCGCGGGCCGCAATATCGGTTGCGACTAATACACGTACTTGACCATTTTTAAAATCGGCCAAAGCTTTAGTACGAGCAGTTTGACTTTTATTACCGTGAATTGCCGCAGCTTTAATCCCTGCTTCTTCCAGATTTTTAGCTAAACGGTTGGCACCGTGTTTAGTGCGTGAAAACACTAATACCTGTTGCCAGTCGTGTTGCTTAATAAGTTGGGTGAGTAGTGCCGACTTTTGGCCTTTATCAACAGGGCAAACCCACTGTTTGACTGTGGTCGCTGCAGCATTGCGCGGTGTCACCGAAATTTCGACTGGATTGTTCACTAAGCCTTTAGCTAACTCGCGAATTTCATCGGAGAAGGTGGCTGAGAACATCAGGTTTTGGCGTTGCTTAGGTAATATAGCGAGAATTTTTCGGATATCTCGGATAAAGCCCATATCGAGCATGCGATCGGCTTCATCTAATACGAGTATTTCAAGTTGATTAAATTTCACCGCTTTTTGATTGTACAGATCCATTAATCGACCGGGTGTCGCGACTAATACATCGACACCGTGGCGTAATTTTGCGATTTGCGGATTGATCGGGACGCCACCAAAGACGACCGCAGAGCGTAAGGGTAAGTATTTGCCGTAGGTTTCGACACTTTCAGCAACCTGTGCCGCAAGTTCACGTGTGGGTGTTAATACTAAGGTGCGAACTTGTCCCGCTTGGGCTTTTTGACCTTTACTGAGCAACTCTAACAAAGGAAGGGTGAAGCCTGCTGTTTTACCTGTTCCAGTTTGGGCTGCCGCCATCACATCTTGGCCTTGGAGCACAGCGGGAATAGCTTGCGCTTGGATTGGCGAAGGTGTGTCGTAACCTTGTTCGGCGACGGCTTTAAGTATCGGGGCCGATAAGCCCAGGGAGGTAAAACTCATAGATAGGTCTCTTGTGGCAACACTTTGCTGCATTTGTGGTCAATGGCCAGGGTTCGCTGGCGGGCGTGCAGCTTACAGGATCAGGCCCTTAAGTGCCATCGAATAAAGCCAAGTCCCCCTGTAATATGGCTTAGATATATAAAAGATAGCTGTTAAAGCGTGTGGCCACTTGCCACGCTTTATTCCCATTTATTGATATTTAGCGAATTTATACCAGTTAGGGTGTTGTTCTGTATTTAGTGAAAGATCACGCTTATGTTAATTTGATTGCTTTTAAGTGGTTTGTCTTGGAGTAGAATTAACAAATGCCCACAATAGGTTGCAGTGATTTTATACCTAGGTTGAAATAAGTGGATATTTCCTAAGGTGAGATAGGGCTTGAGGTTGTGTTTCTTGATTGCCAAGCCATTTTACTTTTAGGATGGGATTTTCTTGAGTTGATTATACGCCTCATTACAGGTGAACTATGACAGCGATACAGCATATTGAACGCCTTGCACGAGGGCGAAGTGAGCAGGCCGTTGCCGTCATTAAAAACGTGCAGCAGATGTCCAATATTCCTACGCATGAAATGCAGTTAGCACTTAAGCAATTAGTAAGCTGTGGCCGTGTCGCGTTACATTTTCATCCCGATAGAATTGATAGCCGCGGCATGACGGTAGCCGAAGGCTTGCTCCGAGATGGTCAATATCGCAGCCAGTTCGAGACTCATATTTCTAATGGTCAGTTATCCCCTGAATTAGGTGGCCCACGGGATCATTGGGAAAACCAACTCTTTGGCAATGTGTATAAAGGAACAAAATCCCGACCTAAATATGGCGCCTTAGATTTGAGCATGTGGCAGGATGGCCCAGCTCCTCGCTTTGGCAGTTGTTATTTATTGACTCATACAGAAGTGATGTCTCGGGCTACCTTTTCCTACCTTGACTCATATCGCAATCCAAAGGAGAAGGGAACTTTAGGTTGTTTTGAGGATATTTTAGCAGCGCTGTTAACGGAAAGCTTTGAGCGTCACTATGCCTTAGGCAAAACTGACTTCAAGCCGCTGAATGTGATCCATTATTTGGGGCATCAACTCAATGCTTCTTTGATGTCACGGTTTGAGCGGCCACTATCAAGTAACCTCGATCATTATATTGAAGCGCAGATCCACGGTGATGTATCACTCGATGAGGATATCGCCATGCTGGTGGCTGATCCGAGTTTTAAGGGGACGGATATTGGCGACACTTTGAGTAAAATGTGTGATAGGTATGATATTGAACTGCAATATCACCAAGGTTTTAGCTTACATACGGAACAAATCCCAAGTGATTTTCGTGGCCCTACTATGCCATCACTCGCTCAGTGTATTGCGATAGAAGATAGGGTTAATGCCTATGCTATTGGTGTTGCTGCGAGGGATTTATATCATTTCCCCCAACATTGGCGTGAACGCGGAAATCGCGCTCTGGTCGCCCATGAACTCAAATTGCTTTGGCATGTGTTAGTAAAATACGGTGCTTAATTTGTAAATTGTTAAATTATTTCGTTTTTGTGAATCGGTTAACAAAAGCCTCCTACAGGGTTTCATCTATTGCGGATGCCTGCGATACTGCGTTCCTATCGCAACTTTTTCTGTCTTGCAAGTGTCTTAAACTGAGTTGTTAGCCTAGCGAATGTCCAATGCAAATCGCTTAATCGTTGTCTTGTTGGAGCACCATGGATAAGTCCTTAGAAAAATCCCTTATTGTCTGGCTTAAGTCGCAAAAAAAAGCCTGTGGCTTGTTTCTTAAATTATCAGTATGGCTTGGGATGCTAAGTGCAATTGCTATGGTGGCTCAGGCGTTTATTATTGCCACTATTCTCGATGGCGTGATTATCGGTAATAAGCTTCTCCCCCTTGCGGATACAGCATCGTCCGTTGCCATTAATGCCAGCAGTTACATCCCCTATTTTATAGCCTTGATTGGCTTAATCTTGCTGCGATCATTGCTTGCCTATGGTCGTGAGCGGGCAAGTTTTGAGGCGGGCAAGCGTTTACGCAGCCATATACGTACGCAAGTTTTAGATAAACTCACTAAACTTGGCCCTGCATTTATTAAAGGTAAACCAGCGGGGAGTTGGGCCAGTATAGTCTTAGAGCAAGTTGAAGATTTACAAGACTTTTATGCCAGATATTTACCACAAATTACCTTAGCAGGATTTATCCCTATTCTGATCCTTGCAGCCGTTTTCCCTATTAACTGGGCCGCAGGTTTAATCCTATTGTTAACCGCTCCTTTAATTCCATTATTTATGATTTTGGTCGGTATGGGCGCCGCCGATGCTAATCGCAAAAACTTCAATGCATTGGCCAGACTAAGTGGACATTTTATGGATAGATTAAAAGGTTTAAGCACCTTGAAACTATTCCACCGTGGTGATGCAGAACTTAAGGTGATCGCTAAAGCGTCAGAGGAGTTTCGCAGTCGCACTATGTCGGTACTGCGCATGGCTTTTTTAAGCTCGGCGGTATTAGAGTTTTTTGCAGCGGTATCGATTGCGGTATTAGCGGTTTACTTTGGTTTTAGTTATTTAGGTCACTTAGATTTTGGCTATTACGGGCCTCACGCCAATATCACTACCGATACGAGTTCTGAGCTAGGAGGTATTCCTTTTAGCTTGTTTACGGGTTTGTTTATTCTGATCTTAGCCCCTGAGTTTTATCAACCGCTGCGGGATATGGGCACCCATTATCATGCTAAGGCGCAGGCCATTGGTGCTGCCGAAGCCTTAATCACCTTACTTGAACATCCAGAATCTGAGACCACAGGCAAGATGAGTCTAAAGGGTATCGATACTGTTAAAGGGGGCAATCTTGAAGTCTTTAGTATTGATGGTACGCGATTATTAGGCCCTGTGAGTTTTGAGCTAAAAGCTAATGACCGCTTAGCATTAGTGGGACCAAGCGGAGCGGGTAAAACCAGTTTACTCAATGCCTTACTGGGATTTTTACCCTACAAAGGGCATTTACTGATCAATGGATATGAGTTATCTGCAATCGATCTTGCCAGTCTGCGACAGCATTTAGCTTGGCTTGGGCAGGAGCCGCAGTTATTTCACGGTACAGTGCGTGACAACGTCGCATTGGCTGATACTTCAATGACGGATGAGCAGATTTGGGATTTGTTAACTAAGGCCAATATCGCTGAATATGTTAAGGCACAAACCTTAGGTTTAGATTCGCCTATCGGTGAGCAATCTTCGGGTTTATCCGTTGGTCAAGCTCAGCGGCTCGCCCTCGCCAGAGCCTTAGGGCAAAAAGCAAGTCTATTTGTACTTGATGAACCTACCGCAAGTTTGGATAGCCGAAGTGAGCAGCTAGTGAGTTCAACCCTTAATCAGGCGATGCTAGGTAAGATGTGTATTATGGTGACCCACAGGTTAGATCAACTAGATCAAATGGATACTATTCTTGTGCTCGATAAGGGCTTAATCGTGCAACAGGGTAATTTTGCATCCTTATCTACAAGTGATGGGTTATTTCGAACTATGTTGCGTGAGAATGTAGAGTCTATTGCGGATATCGAGCTTGTGCCTTTAGATACGATCACCCAAGAAGGAGCTTCATTCGATGGTGTTCTAGATACGGCCAAAGGAGCTGGCCAATGAAAGTGCTGATCCCTTTTATTCGTCTGTTCTCGCGTCAATGGTTGATGATGTCCGTAGGTTTGCTGCTAACGCTGATCACCTTAATGGCTGGTATAGGGTTACTGTCACTGTCAGGTTGGTTTCTTTCGGCCACCGCAGTCGCAGGTTTAACCATAGTCACCTCTCAAGCATTCAACTTTTTTACCCCTGCTGGTGGGGTACGTTTCCTCTCCATTGCTCGCACTGCGAGTCGCTATGGTGAGCGTTTAGCGACCCATGAGGCAACCTTTAAGTTACTAACTGAGCTTCGGGTTTGGGCATGGCGAAAACTTTTGCCTCTAAGTGCTAAGAACCTACAAGGGCTTCGCCGTGGTGACATGCTTAACCGCTTAGTTGCCGATATCGATACCCTCGATCACTTATACCTGCGACTCCTCACGCCCATGGCGGCGTCATTGATGATGACGGGGCTTTTGTATCTGTTTTTAGCATGGTTTGACGCTAAACTTGCGCTGAGTTTATGTTTATTCTTAGTCGCCGTTTGGCTTGTGATGCCCTTGCTGTTTTACCGATTGGGACATCAACCGAGCAGAACTATGCTTGAGACTAAGCGTCATTATCGGGTGCAGTTACTGGATATGTTACAAGGCCAAGCCGAACTCAGCCTATTTGGTGCGAACGATAGATATCGGCAGAGGCTCAATCAAGCAGAGGAAAGTCTGTTTAAAAGCCAGAGCGCGATGGCCAATATTACGGCGCTAAGCCAAGCCATGTTGATCCTCTCCACGGGTTCAGCCCTTATTATGATGCTGTATTTAGCTGCCAATGGGGTGGGTGATGCCGTGCCGCCGGGGCCCATGTTCGCACTGATGGTGTTTGCGACCATGGCGTGTATTGAAATGATGATGCCAATTGCTGGCGCATTTCAGCATCTTTCGGGCTGTGTACTTGCCGCAACGCGGATTAATGAAATCACCGAACAAGAGGCTGATATTCAATTTGTTGCCGATAATGGCCTTCGGGCACATTCAGGCGCATTACAGATTGAAGATATTCACTTTGGTTATAGGGAAGGCCAAAGCGTGCTACAAGGTTTGTCCCTTGAGATAAAAGCCGGACAAAAAGTGGCGCTATTGGGGGCTACGGGGTGTGGTAAATCGAGTCTATTAGCGTTGATTACCCGTGAATGGCAAGCGCAGCAAGGGGATATTAAGCTTGATGGTCATCTACTGTCAGACTATAGCGAGCGTGGTCTTAGGGATGCGATAACCGTCGTCAGTCAGCGGATCTATCTGTTTGCGGGTACGCTGAGGGAAAACCTCGTGCTCGCCTTACCTGTTATTGATGGTGAAAAACGCACCGCCCACGACGCGCGTTTGGTTGAGGTATTGCAACGTGTAGGGCTAGGTGCGTTGCTTACGGGTGATAAGCCGCTGGATATGTGGATTGGTGAAGGTGGGCGCCAACTTTCTGGGGGCGAGCAGCGCCGTATTGGTGTCGCAAGGGCGCTGTTGCGTGATGCACCACTGTTATTGTTAGATGAGCCGACAGAAGGACTGGATAAACGCACTGAACGGGAAATTTTAAGTTTACTATTTGAATTTGCTAAGGATAAAACCTTATTAATGATTAGCCATCGTTTGACTGCGATGGCGAAGATGGATCAAATTCATCTGCTGGATGGGGGCAAGATTATTGCCTCAGGTAGCCACCAAAGTTTGATGCAAAACTGCCCTGCCTATCAGGCCCTTTACAAGCGTCTTGGTTAATCACCTTTAGTCGGCCGTTATTTGCGTTAAACACTGAGGCAAATTTTATGAATAGTGTGATACCTGAAAGTCTTGCACCACAAATCGATGCCCATTTTAATGGCAAGTTTGAGGTAGAACTTAAGTATCGATTGACCGATCGCGAAATGTTTTGGGCGCGGTTACACGCTAAATCCCCCGAGGTGATGCTTGAGGATAACCTTGAGCATGATTGTTACTTTGACTTGCCTTCAGCGTCTTTAAAATCTGAACATAAGAGCTTATGCATCCGTGAGATGCAGCCTTCTGGTATTATGCTGTGGATAGTGAAAGGCCCAGAAAAGGACCGCTGCGAAGCCGTGAATATTACTGATGCGACTAAAGCCAAGAGTATGTTGCATACCTTAGGCTATGAGTGTGTGCTCGAAATGAAAAAGCGCCGCAGTATTTATTTTCTCGGTGAGTTTCACCTGACAGTCGATCATCTTGAAGGTCTGGGGGATTTTGCAGAGTTGGCAATAATGACTAATGATGAATCCTTATTAGCCATGTATGAAGTTAAGTTATTGCAACTTGCTGAAGATTTAGGACTGAGTGAAACACAGCGAGAGTTTTTATCTTACCGTGAACTAAAGCAAGCACTGAACCTAAGGACATTTTGAGTTAAGTTAAGGATGCTTGCGAGGATAAAATCAAATCCTTTTGGATTTATACTCCGTGTTGCTGTGTATTGCGTAGCAGTGGCTATTCAAATTAAGGAAAGCGTGAAAGCTAACCTAAGCGTTGAGAAAAAGCCAAATAACGTTTTACTTCTGCTTCAGGAAATTTCAATTCACCATTTTCTTGAACACTGGAAAGCAAATTTTCCCGGGCATAGCGTTTAATGGTCGTTGGGGTTTTATCCAGCATTTTGCAAACTTCATCTAAGGTTAATAATTGCTCACTCATGGCGTACTCTCATATGTTGGTTGAAATATAACTACAAGAGTATAGGACAAGAATAAAACCACAGTGCTTAACTGCTCGCACTGTGGTGTTCATGGAGTCAGCTTTGTTGGCGTTTGGCCTCGCGAGTTTCATACTCCGCACCTAAATGCCCCTTTGCAGCGGTAATTGCCATCACTGCGCGAGACTTAAATTCGCGGCGATATAAAGTAATAACCACAAATAAGCTAGCTGAAATAAAGAGGGTAGGGTGAACAAACCAGCAAAGCACCGCCATGGAGAAGTAATAGGCCCGTAGACCATAGTTATAGGAATGGGCGGCCTGATCTTGCACTGTGGCCATCTGCCTTGCATAGCCCCTAAGATTTTCGTTTGAACCATCAGCATCTAATGGGCCCGCACCAATCATGACGTTTACAAAGCCATATTGGCGCATTGACCAAGTGAATTGGAAAAAGGCCATCACAAAGATCCCAACAAGTAGAGCTAGCTTAACTTGCACTAGTGCATGATTGGGTGGCGCGGCAAAAGGGATGGTCGCAATAACACTTTCAAGACGCTCTACTTGCGCAAATAAGGTAAGTACACCCGCGAGTACAAACAGCGTCGTTGACGCAAAAAATGCAATATTGCGCTCAAGGTTCGCCAGTAGCGCAGCATCACCTACACGTACACCACGGGTCATCACTTCAAGCATCCAATAAATCCTGTGCTTGTGTAATCCACGGGCGATGCAGTTAGTATCCCTTGCTTTACGCCGCGCAAAAGCGGTATAGCCAGCCCAAGAAACGATAAACCACACCAATGCAGAAATATCTAACAGCGAAAATGTCATAGCTACCTTATTTTAAAGTCAAAAGCCGAAGTCAAACATCATCAAGTCCAATTGCACAGTGATTATGAAGGCTTTTATCTTCTAGGCGCAATCCCCTCGTATCACTTTGAAATCCATCCTATTCACAATTTGAAGCCGCTCACATTGGTTTTGAAGCCTCTCGCAGGGTGAGACTCAGTTTGGGAGAAATTCTTGTCAGGTAAGTTAGTTAGAAAAGTGCGTTTGTACTGGTCATATCTCGAAGCAAGCCACTTGGGCATTAAGCGTCCTTATGCTATCGCGTTAGACGCTTGGCTCTGACCGTTGTTTCCCGTCGTTCGATTGCGGCATTGCGGCCGAGGTGAGTCAAAGTCGTGGGACTTCACCCCCTGTTTTTTAATCAAGAGTTTAGTCAAGAGTCGACCAAGGATGACTGCTCGTCCTATCCTCCTTGCTCATCGTTTTCACATCAGCCAAGACGCCCCTAGCGGAGTTGAAAGCCCCTTGGGCATTAAGTGTTCTAATGCTATCGCGTCAGACGCTCGTCCCTGATTCGACTGACGCTATCTCGGCATCTGATAGGCAGGATGCTCGAATGTCGTGAAGTGCATGGTCAATGATGTTCCATACATCATTCTGACATTTCCCATTTCCCTATGGATCAGATGCACGAGAACGACCATGCCTCGCTCACGCAACAAACGTAAATGCCCTGCGGCAACTCAGAGGGGAAGGTGAACTCCTGACGCAACTGTGCGAGCTATTAATCTCTAAAGATCTGCGCCTGTCCAGTTTTTTGGGAATACATTTATCTTTTTAAGAGTTAAATTTTGATGGCCCAAATCCCAACTATGTTGCCGGTAAAACCAGGAGCAACACCATCAAAATTAACTCCCTCACATTTCAAAGTTTCTTGTCTTAGCCCTGAAATTGCACTATTAGCTGTGAAATATTTTAATGCGTTAGCAACAAATGATGCCGGAGAGTACTGCAATCCCGTGCCCTCACCCATAGGGGTGTTAGGATCTAAAGATGGATAGGCATAAACAAGACTTGACCATAAATTAGGATAGTTATTCTCTAATTTTTGACAGATCTGATACGCTGATAAAAAATGACCTTCAGCAGATTTAATGACATTTTCCAGTTCATCTTTGATATTTTTATATTGCATTTAAATCGTCCTTTTATTTAAAAACACACTAGTTATTTATGCTGTAATTTTAATCTCAATACAGGATGGGTCGATCCCCAGAGACTTAGCTAACCCAGCCTTAGCTTCGCTCATGGTAAGTGGCTTCACGTCTGGAACTAAGTTGATATTATCTTCAGGAAACTTTTTCCATTCGAGTTTAGACATATCTATACTGTATTTGTCGTTAAGTTCTTCTATATTAGAATAAGCAACTGGATTCCTATTCCCGGTCCAAACATTAGGAATATTGATTTCTGCATACTCACTGAACTGAATGGTCAATCGATTAGCTTCTGGTGAATTAACTATATTCGATATCTTACCCACAACAAATGCAGAACCTTGTTTGATATCAGTATTACTTGGAAAATGTTCACGTAAAGTATTGCTTTTTGTAGCTACAATATATGAACAACTCTCCAATCTTGCTCTATTTGCAGACCAATACCCAGATCCTCCCTCATTGAACATCGTTTCCAAAGGCTTACTTGTAAAAACCATTACTACATTCATAGATGCCACACCAATTGATAAATATATGTAAAACATATCATAAAAACGACAGAAGTATATATAAATTTATATATAAGTTTATATATAAATTTGGTGAAGTATTTCGATGACATGCCATCGGCTTTGCGAGCTAGTGATCGATGCTATTGCAGAGCAGATGGTTAAGACAATAACTGAGTGCGAAAGTAGATAACACCGCGACAGGCCCTGCTGCGCCCCCGCAAAAAGGCTTTTAAAGGGGGGGGCATCGAGCCCTCTTGGATGAGTTTATGGTGTGTCACTGGAATGCAAGTATTTAATCTTTTAGCGAATCAGAAAAGAGATAGGGCATGCATAACTCTTTCAATGTGAGAAGTTAACTCTGCTGTCACGGAAGTTCACCGATCCCCTGCTAAGTTATTGCAGCGTGTTGAAGAAAATAGTGTGAGCTCGGCGGGTTGTTCTAGTGCATTAATGCACTTCACGAGATCCTGTTGTCATGAATGAGATAAGTGGTCATTTCTAGGTTTAACGAGATTCCCATTGTTAAATTTAGCGACAGGTATACTCGGGAATTAACGAGATTAAGTACTTGCATGGAAGTGACCGTTGGCGGCAAGGATGCCGCCGTCGAGCCCTCAGGGATGAGTTTACGGCGTGTCACTGGAATGCAAGTACTTAATCTTTTAGCTAAAAAATGGGATGTCCATAACTCTTTAAGGATTAACTGCTGACACAGAGGCCACAGCAGTTCACCTCCCTGCGATGCTAGTGTCTAATGCATGTAAATTTGCTAGGTGTGTCTTGTCTGTTTGTGAAAACAATAGCAAGGAGGATAGGATGAGCAGTCCTCTTTGTTGGATTTTTTATTAAAAATCAAGCTGTTAAGTGAGGCTGCTTTGATTTTGATTTTTATTAATGTAAATAAAAAAGCCAGACTCAGTCTGGCTTTTGTTCAATTCTCACTGGTGAGAGATATTATTCTTCACTATCACCCAGTGACAGTAACGTGGCGTTACCACCGATGGCGGTGATGTTGTTGGTGCGGGTCTTTTCAGTCACAAAACGGGTTAAGTAGTGTGGACCACCGGCTTTAGGGCCTGTGCCTGACAGACCTTGACCACCGAAAGGCTGTACGCCCACCACAGCACCGATTTGGTTACGGTTAATGTAGACGTTACCCACGTTCACTTTGTCGGCAACTTCCAAGGCATGGCCTTCGTTACGGCTATGGATACCTAAGGTTAAGCCAAAACCTGTGCTGTTGATTTCATCGATCACTTTGCCAAGATCTGCCGCTTTATAACGGATCACATGCAGGATTGGGCCAAAGTGTTCTTTCTCTAGCACTTTAATTGAATCGATTTCAACCGCAGTGGGCGACACGAAGTGACCATTTTCAGTGCCCGCAGGCAGTGGTATTTGCTTGATAAGCTTACCGACTTGCTTGATATGGTCGATGTGGGCATCTAAGTTAGCTTTGGCGGTGGCGTCAATCACTGGGCCTACGTCGGTTTTCACTGAACTTGGGTTGCCAATCACTAATTCATCCATCGCACCTTGCAGCACATCGATCACGCGATCAGCGATATCTTCTTGGAGGAAGAGTACGCGCAGCGCCGAGCAGCGTTGGCCCGCACTGGTGAATGACGATGAAACCACATCGTTCACTACTTGCTCAGGTTGAGAGGTTGAGTCCACCACCATGGCATTTTGACCGCCAGTTTCGGCGATTAATGGAATAATCGCGCCTTCGCGGTTGGCGAGTGTGCGGTTAATCAGTTTTGCTGTGCCAGTTGAACCGGTAAAGCATACACCACCGATACGTTCATCGGCCGTAATTGCGCTACCCACAGTCGCACCAGTACCCGGTAGGAATTGTAGCACCTCGACAGGAATACCCGCTTGGTGTGCTAACTGCACTGCACGGTAACCAATGATTGAAGTCTGTTCAGCAGGTTTAGCTACGACAGTGTTACCCGCAGCGAGGGCTGCCGATACTTGGCCTAAGAAGATAGCCAATGGGAAGTTCCATGGGCTGATACAGACGAACACACCGCGACCTTGGAGGAACAGTTCGTTCAGTTCACCCGTTGGGCCTGGAAGCAGTTCAGGTTTTGCCATCATCTTCTTGGCTTGTACTGCGTAGTAACGACAGAAATCAACGGCTTCACGTACTTCATCGATACCGTCTTGAATGCTCTTGCCCGCTTCACGGGTACAAAGCGCGATCAATTCTTCACGGTTTTCTTCTAATAAATCCGCTAACTTTTGCAGTGCAGATGCACGGGTTTCTACTGGCGTACGTGCCCAAGAGGTAAATGCCGCTTCGGCGGATGCCAGTGCTTGTTCGATAGCAGCTTTATCTGCAAAGGCCACTTGACCCACGGTTTGAGTGGTATCGTATGGGCTAACAACCGTTTTATGTTCACCAGTTAAGGTTTTACCGTTAACCAGAGGGCCCGCTTGCCATTGGGTATTTTTAAATTTGTCTAAGGCTGCGAAGAATGGCTCAGATTCGGAAATGATGTTCATATTGAGTCCCTTGGAATTTTTGCGATCACTACCGAAAATGTCGGTAGGTAAAACGATTCTGTTGTTAGCCAGGGTTTTATAGCCCGTCAGTGTTGTTAGCGGATGTACCACTAATGACTCGATGGGGGTTTTAGGATCGACTAGTTTGTGGACGAACGAAGTATTCGCGCCGTTTTCCAGCAGGCGACGGACTAAGTAGGGCAGCAGATCTTTATGGGCACCGATAGGCGCATAGATACGTACCGCTTTCGCGCCAGCTTCCGATAAAATAGTGTCGTACAGTTCTTGTCCCATGCCGTGTAAGCGTTGGAACTCATGGTTACGATCGCCCGCCATATCGGAAATCGCCGCCACGGTTTGCGCATTGTGGCTAGCAAATTGTGGGTAGATAGCACCACGAGTCGCATCCGATAACAGGTAACGTGCACAGGCTAAGTAAGATACGTCGGTACCGGCTTTACGAGTGTAGAGAGGATAAGCGGCTTCGCCAGCTTGCTGCGCCCATTTAAGTTCGCTATCCCAATAGGCACCTTTTACCAGACGCACTGGGATTTCATCGCCTTGCTCTTTCGCCAAGCGAGTTAACCATACCAGCACAGGCAGGGCGCGCTTAGAGTAAGCTTGAACAACGATACCCAGTAATCCCCAGCCCTTAGTGGCTTCAGAATTAAACAGTTTTTGGAACAGTTTCAGTGATAACTCGAGGCGATCGACTTCTTCAGCATCGATAGATATACCGATATTTAAGCCACGTGCCAGCTTAATCAGGCGAATCACTGTATCGTACAGCTCAGTTAAAACACGATCTTCATTGGCCACTTCGTAACGTGGGTGCAGTGCCGATAGTTTGATGGAGATAGTTGGGCGCGGTGATTCATTTTCGTTATAGCTTTGAGCACCGAGTTCGGTTATCGCATTGGCGTAATCGGTATAGTATTTATCGGCATCTTTGCGAGTTAACGCCGCTTCGCCCAGCATATCGTAGGAATGGGTATAGCCTAATTTGCGCTTGTCTTCGCTGTTTTTGAGCGCTTCTTTCATCGTGCGGCCAAGGACAAACTGTTTACCCATGATCTTCATCGCTGCCATCATGGCTTGACGGATCACGGGCTCGCCGAGACGATTGACTAAACGGCTGAGTAGGCTGCTTGGGGTGCCATCGAGTTTTTTATCTAAACTAACAATTTTCCCCGTGAGCATCAGGCCCCAGGTCGATGCGTTAACCAGCACTGAGTCACTTTTACTCATATGCTCATCCCACTTAGCGCCTGAAAGCTTATCTTCAATTAGCGCATCTGCGGTGGCGGCATCGGGAATACGTAACAGCGCTTCGGCTAAGCACATCAGGATAATGCCCTCCTGTGTTTCTAGGCTGTATTGCTGCAGGAAGGCATCAATGCCAACCATTAAGCCTTTTTTCTCAAATTGACGAACCTTGTTGACCAGTTCATGAGCTCGACGAGTGACACGCTCTATGGCTTCATCACTGGAGGGCACTAGTTTGATTAGCTCTGACAAGTATTGTTCTTCATCGACAATGTAGTTGTCGCTGATAGCTTTGAACAGTTCGTCGAGATTGGCAGAATCGTAGCGGCCTGCCAGCACTTCACTCGCTTTGAACATAGTTATCGCTTCCATCTTGGCCGTTATTGGGGCGCTATTGTTGAAACAAATAGGGAGGCGCGAAACGCATTTGATATTTTGTATACAATATGAAGGTTTGCGCGCGCAGATTATACAAGCAAAATGTGACGGACAACACTATCGAGAGGAAGAATGTGAAGAATGTTTAACTGAGGCGTAAATGAATTGATGTAACGCTTAATTGACAAAAAGCCAGTGGTTTAAAACACTGGCTTTTTGCTCGATATTGATTAGGTCCAGAATTACATCCAACGCTTTTTGTTACGACGTTGTGGTCTGGGGAGATAGACTAAAATCATACCCGCAATTAACCCCGCCCCTGCAATCAATCCACCCTGACGCCACAATTCGAAGCGCTCATCTTGGGCGCTTCGATCAACAGCGACTTTTAAATTATCCCGTTCTTTAATTGTTTGTTCCAAGGTATTTTCCAGCTCACTCAGCTTGGCTTTTAATTCGATAACCTCACCAGCATGGTTATCTTTTGAATTAAACACCTCTGCTAATTCCGCCTTTGCCTTAGCTAATTCATCTTTTAAGACTGGTACTTGCTCACGGAAACTTTGATTCGAGCTAATTAAATTGGTAAGTACCCAACCTTCTCGGCCTTTGTGATCAATTATTTTTGAATAATCACCTTGGGTTTCATTTAAAAAGGTAACAGGTTGACCCGCTTCAATGGAACCTAAAATACGATAATCTGTACTTGGACCATTTAAAAGATAAAGAAACACGTTATCCGAGATGTAGCGGGATTGGCCTTCGGCCAGCAGGTTGGGAGATAGCAACATCATTCCCACCAGAGTCAGGAGTCTTAACACTTTTGTATTCTCATCAACGAAATAGTGAACACATGCTATGGATTTGATGCCTGCAATGCAAGAGGGAAGTCATAGACTTCCCTCAACTTTGCGGCATCCATGCTAGCTATTCCTGTTTGTTTTATGCTTTTCTACAATTTTAAAGTTGTAGACGCTTTACATCTTCTTAATTAAAGATACCTTTAATAATAAAGAAGAAGACAATTGATAGACCCGCACCAGCAGGTAAAGTCACAACCCAAGATACAACAATATTGCGCACTACACCGAGATTAATCGCCGCAATACCACGTGCCATGCCTACGCCTAAAACTGCGCCCACTAAGGTTTGCGTAGTTGAAATAGGTAAACCAGTACCGGATGCAATAACGACTGTTGAGGCGGCAGCTAACTCTGCAGCAAAACCACGGCTTGGTGTTAAGTGAGTAATGTTTTTACCGATAGTTTGCATTACACGCTTACCGAAGATCGCTAAGCCCATCACAATACCCACAGCACCAAGGGGTAAAATCCACCAGACTAAAGCAGATTTAGCAGCAATCTCACCGCCACTATTCACAACAGAAACGACCGCCGCTAATGGGCCAATGGCATTTGCAACATCGTTCGAACCATGGGCAAAAGCCATACAACAAGCGGTAACGACCATAAGAATAGCAAACACTTTCTCAACGTTAGCGTACATTGTTTGACGGCTGGTTTTATCACTCATTTTTAAACGAGAAATTGCTACCTTACCGAAAAGACCCACAGCTATCGCTACTGCGCCGGCTAACAAATAGGCATCAGCACCCTTAAGGTTGATACCTACATGGCTTAATCCCTTCAAAATAGTCACTAATGCCATGATAAAGCCTGCAAATGCCATATAGAAAGGCACATAGCGTTTTGCATTGCTCAGAGGATCATCAGTGTTAAAAATGAGTTTTTGGGTGCTTTGGAACAGGATAAATGCGATAAAACCAGAAATTGCAGGGGTAACGACCCATGAGCCAACAATCCCGCCTACTTTATCCCAAGAGACCGAATCACTCCCGACACCTACCGCAGCAAAGCCGATAATGGCACCAACGATAGAGTGAGTTGTTGATACTGGCCAGCCTAGGGCTGAAGCCACGACTAGCCAAATACCTGCAGCAAGCAGCGAACCTATCATACCGTAAACCAGTAATTCAGGTGTGTCCGTGAAGTAATTGGGATCGATAATTCCGTTACGTATCGTACTGGTGACTTCGCCACCGGCTAAATAAGCACCCGCGAATTCGAAAATCATCGCGATAATAATCGCTTGTTTTATCGTGATTGCATTTGAACCGACGGAGGTTCCCATCGCATTAGCAACGTCATTCGCGCCAATACCCCACGCCATGAGAAAACCAAATGCAGCCGCAACGGCAATAAGCCACGGGCCATTGGTGACTAAAACGTTAGCCACCTCAATACCTGCATCAACCATATTGATACCTTGATAACCTTATTTGTTAAACGCGAGCCAGCATAAGCTCAAGACGCGAACCGACGCGTTCGGCGAGATCTGCAAGACCACCGACCCATTCAATCGTTTTGTAGAGGAACATCACATCGACAGGATTCAATTCAGATTCCAAGGTAAATAACTGACGGCGTAACTGAATTTGTAGATCATCAGTGTCTTCTTCGATGATATCGAGTTCGTTGATCATTTTTGCCACTAAATCCACTTCACGACCGCGGAAACCTGTTTCTAATAGATCTTCGAGTTCGTTAATGACTTCTTTTGCTAAACCTACTGCATCGATACAACGTTGTAGATAAGCAATAAAAGGGACTTGCATGACCTGAGGGATTAACAGTTGACGGCCGATTACACGACCAGAGATATCTTTTGCTTTATTAGCGATTTTGTCTTGTTGAGTTAAAAGTTCCAATAAATCAGTGCGTTCTACCGGCATAAACAAACCGCTTGGCAGAGTGAGGCGAATTTCACGTTTCAGCGAGTCACCTTGCTTTTCTGCTAAACTAATTTGCTTGCGTAGTTGAACTGCACTATCCCAGTTACCTGTGATAGTGGCTTCGAAAAAGGGGACCAGTAACGATGCGCAATCGTAGACTTTGTCCATGTGCTCTTGAAGAGGCTTAATTGGCGATTTTGCAAACACGCCCAAAATAGAGTTTACTGGCATTGCCGTTTACCTATTTAGATTGTTCCATGATTGGAAAAAGCGGGCGCATGTTAACCTATGCGTCCGCGTATTGAAACTGTGTTTTTTGAAGAAAAAACCACAGCTTTATTCTAACGGGTTATATACCAACTGCAAAACCAAATCCTACGGGTTTTTTATGACACATTTGTGACATTATGAACCAAAAATGACGCATTGATGAATATTTGATGACAAAATGAGCGGTTACGCAATGAGTGCTGAGATAGAATTAAAACTGTTTTTCCTGCCTAAATATCAAGATTTCCTGATAAATAAATTAGATAGCCTCGATAACGCTATCCCTCAGGGCCAACGCCGTTTGGTCAATGGCTACTTCGATACTCCTGATCTACAGTTGCGAAAATGGCACATGGGATTAAGAGTACGAGGCTACGATGCGCATAAAGAACAAACCATCAAAACTGCAGGGCAAGTGGTGGGCGGGATCCATTCCCGCCCAGAGTATAATGTCACTATTGAGGGGGATAGCCCTGATTTAAGTTTATTCCCTGCTGAAATTTGGCCTGTAGATGCGGATTTGCTCACAACTCAGGCCCAACTTTCCTGTGTATTTCACACCGATTTTTATCGCCGAGCTTGGCATATTCAGGTTGGTGGTAGCTTAGTTGAAGTGGCGTTGGACACCGGAGAAATTACAGCGAATGGTAAGCAGGAGGCTTTGTGTGAATTAGAGTTTGAGCTACTCAGTGGTGAAACACAGGCTTTACTTACTCTTGCTTCTGAAGTCGCCAATGTTGTTCCTGTTCGTTTGGGCAAAGCGAGTAAAGCGCAGCGGGGATATCATCTTGCGGGCAAATCTACGCCATTGGCTTTAAGTGCGTTAGCATTTTTGCCTCTGCCAATCCCGGAGGAGGTGAATCTTCATCAATCCCATCAGCAAGCATTAACGACTACTTGTCAGGTTTTACTTGAGACAGCACTCGAGCGTTGGCAACTCTTAGAAGGCATGATTGTAGAAGAGCAAGATAACGAAGCCTGCGTGGCGCTTTGGTGGCGGATGAGAGCTTGTATTCGCTTGCTACGAATGACCTTAAATCAGTTTGGGTTACTTGATGTCAGATTGTCACATCTGTTTACCCATATCGAAAAGCAATTAGCTTTTATTGAAGAAGCGCAATCCCTGACGGCATTGCTCGGCAGTCAAAAATGTTTAATGACAAAGCTGACGGACAATATGGCACTGACACGGCAACTACAGATACGATTAGCCGCGCTTAAGTTGGCTGAACAGTTGCCCTTGTTATGGCAGCAAGTTGAATATGGGCAATTGCAGTTAGCTATTGTTGATATTTTACTTGGTGTCAGTGCAGGGCGTATTCCATTAATGGGTAGGTTAGATTTGCGGCAGCACGCTGACTGTGTTCAGCAAGCCTCTTGGCAGGCGATACTCGATATTATGTCGCCTGATAAGTCGATGGATTGTGATGACTATTTGCGGGTATCTCCTGTTTTGGATGAAGGGCTACTTGTTGGGCAGGTATATGGCAGTTTGTACGAGGCTGAATCTCGCGACGCTTTTCGTGCCCCTTGGCAGGATCTTGTACTTGGAGTTAAAACATTAGCTAACTATCGCGTCTTAAATTTGACCGCACAGCAGCTAGGTATTGATTTAAGTGAGTGGCTTGAAGATAAACAGCAAAGCTTATTATTTGCGATGGAATCATCAAGACGTAATGCTATGCAGCAAAAAACATATTGGTAGCAGAGCGCAGTTTAGGTGGGTAAAAGGGCTTAAAATTGAGCCCTTTTTATTGAGATTTTTTCAAACAGAAAATTATCATTTTTTATTTTCTAAGGCTTGTCTTAACTCTGTAATTTGCTGCAACATTTTAGTCTGATTTTCTTCAATTTGCTTTTGGTTCTCTTCCATCCTAAGGAGTGCGAGTTCAAGCTCAGACTTGATTTCGGCCTTATGGGCATCCTGACGTTCTTGCTGCTCTGTTTCATCGGGTGCGACAAATACCGATGCCATATAACCTGAAATAACCCCGAAGAAACTGACGCCGCTAACAATAACCAGACCACCAACAATATGCCCGACTGTACTTACCGGATAATAATCTCCGTAACCTACGGTAGAAATAGTCACTAGAGCCCACCAAATCGCCTGTTCAGCCGTTTGAATATTGGCACCTTCAGTGCCACTTTCAACAATTAAAATAATGATGGAAGCGAAGGTAAGTATTGTTACCATGGCAACTAATAGACTGGCTAAGGTGGCTTGTTTTCGTTGTTTTATCAGCGGTAATAGCAGTGAGCTACTCATGCGGATCAAACGGATCACTCGTAGGATCTGGAAAACACGCGCGATACGTAGTGCTTCTATTGCTGGAATGCTTGCAATAAAGTCAATCCAGTGATGGCGTAGATAAAACGTCTTATTGCGAGCACGGAATAAACCCACAAAAAAGTTGGCCATAAAAATCAGACAGACACTGGTATCAATAAAAAAGAGTAAACGATAGGTTTCAGTGTCGAGTCGGACAAAGGTCATGACGAGGACGATGATCACCGACAGTAGGGATAACAACATCATCGCCAGCTCAATAGGTGATGGGCCATTAAGCGAACGGAGCGACCATGGTGTTTTATCTGTCATGGTAAACATGATCCCTTTAAAGTGCGATAAATCTCTAAAGTAAAAGACTTTATGCTACGAGTAAATTGTGTTTGTGATAAATGGCGTCTTTATCACTTAGCAGACTGTGCCTGTCATCAAATCATTGTCAAGGTAGGATGTGCTAGGTCTTATCCACAAAATGCACTAGATCATCGAGTACACGACGTTTTATCTCAAGTTGCGCCTCAGCACTTAGCCCATATTTTTTGGCGAGTTGAACATAGTCATCGGCATTGAGTGATACGGTGAGGCGTGGTCGGGTCGGGCGTTTGGATACACTTAAACCTAAAATGGTACGGATTTGGTCAGAAGGACTCACACCTGCATCGAGTGCCGCTTTACGGATGGAGTATTGAAATTTTTCATCAAGATCAAAAGCGACTTGAGTTGCTTTTGCCGCCTGTTGATTTTTTAGCCATTGTTCGGGAAGTGGATTTTTTGTTTTACTCATTGCGTATTACCTATTGCTATCAACTGGTTGCATCACGCTTTCACGCTGGCGTTAATTATACAAGGAGTGTATTGAGATTAGCGATAAAGTGCGTGCCACGCACTTTATCTTATTCTAGCCGCTACTTACTAGGCCAGTATTCCCTAATATCAGTAAGAGGGCGGTATAGGGTCAATACCACATCGGTATCGCCACCTTCATAAACTTCAATTTCGATTGCACGGCTCTCATCATCATTGAGTAGCAAGTAATATTCAAAAGGTTCGCCCGTATTGCCATTAGCATCTTGGGGTGGCTTTAGGCCTCGGTAATCTTCGCGGTGGAAATAACCAAAGGCGGCAAAAGTCACTTGATGGTATTGCTTTCCAAGCCATTGCTCAAGTTGAGTATTAAGTTCAGATGATAATACCTGAGTGGCTAATTCGGCGTGTCCAGGCTCATCGAATATGGTGCTAAATTGTTCTAAATCAAAGATCTGTTCAACTTGGTTACGGGTGATCTTAATGGACAACGCGAGGTAGGTTTCATCGTCTTCTTCAATACTTAAATAAATGGTATCGCTACCATGCCCCTTAAGCACCCATTCGGCTTGTTGGCTACGCTCGAACTCATAGGTGTTAACAGCTTCGACTTTAAGCTGTTGACCTCGTAATTGTGTTGGTAGGGCAAAACTATCATCCATTGAGATCATATCACCCACATTAAGCTGGGATGGATGATTGAGCTCACGTTGTGGTGGCGTTTTTGTACCAAAAATACTGTTAAAAAATCCCATATTCACTCCTGCTGACTTTGCCTGTGTGCTGCGTGATAAGCGAATAGCTGCGGATAATCACTGACGAAGGTGAGCTTATTTAATGGTTGAAACAAAAAATGCCGAGTTCAATAGGGGGTGATGATCCCATCGATACTCGGCATTCGGTCACTCTTTACTTAGCTTTTGCGAGCCTTGATCCTGTCAAGTACTGCATTTGCATTGGATTTTTGCTCACCGATGCCAGCTTCAGCTAACTTAGCTTGCAGTGATTTATCGCTGCTTTCTTCAGCTAAAGTTTCTGCGGCTTTTAGCCTGTCATCAAACTGTTGTTGACGTGCTTTGATACGCTCTAATGAATCTTTTGCATTCAGCAGTTTAGAGTTGCTTGAAGCAAAAGAGTCGGTAATCGTTGCCGTGGCTTTTTGAACGCTTTCAGTGGTTTTAACCATGCTCAACTGACGTTGATAATCAGACAGTTGGCGTTCGGTTTTTTTCACTAAATCTTTCAAGCGTGCAGCATGGGCACTAAAGCTATCGTTTGCACTTTGTTGCTCGGATAACTCTTGATCCAACTGTGCAATCTTCTCTGCAATTTCAATCGCGAGAGGTTCATTACCTTTATCCAGCGCTTGAGTTGCATAGCCTTCGTGTTCAGCAATAGAACGCTTCAAACGATCGATTTCACGACTGGCCTGCATTTCTTTTGCCATCACATCGGTCAGTTCGCGTTTAGCGTTGGTTAAGTGTTTTTCGGCGTCACGGATTTCCTGCTCGAAAATACGGGTTGAGTTTGCGTCAACGATGCTTTGGCCAACTTCGGTGGCACCACCGCGAAACGCTGTTAAAATTTTATTCAGAATGCCCATTTTGTGGCTCCTTATTTCAGATAGTCGACCAATTCATCAATAACTTCTAAACAGTTATCAGATAAAACTGCTAATTCTTGCTCTATTTCAAGCATGCTAGATTGTAGTGATAGCGCGCCGTAAACTACGTATTTGTCATCGATTTTTGCAAAGGCTGACAAAGGCATTGGAATGTTGAGCTCTAGCATAGTTTCAAACATTTCACTGCGACGTTCTTGGTTTACTTCATTCTCGCCCCACAGGTAACTGATGCAGAGAATTTGGTTATCCGTTACCGATACGAATACCGGGATTTCTTCACGGCCGACCACATTCACTTGCAACACTTCTACTTCGCCATCAATCGGATAACAATCAAATTGAAAGCCTGTTTGGCTGTTATTGCCAAGACTGTTGAGGTGATTGGCAAGGGTATGGATATTCATATTTGTCCTTATTGACATATTATGTCTGTGTTCAAAGATAGCACCAAGACATAATATGTCAAGCACTATCTTTCTCCGTTAAAAAAGATCGATTCCTTGGTTTTCAGACCAAGCCTGTAAATGGTAGTGGTACAACTGTAATGAGCCTAATTCATTGGGTTTTATATTGACAGCATCCAGATAAAAGTTAGCTGGAAACTCAAATGCGCCCTTCACAAGTCCTAATGTGAGCCAATCATCTTTGATAGGGAATTCCGTTAACTGCGCAAGCCTGTACTGTGCATCCCTTCCACCCGCAGTAGCAATGCTCCATCCCC
Organism: Shewanella sp. W3-18-1; assembly: GCF_000015185.1. Classification (NCBI taxonomy): domain Bacteria; kingdom Pseudomonadati; phylum Pseudomonadota; class Gammaproteobacteria; order Alteromonadales; family Shewanellaceae; genus Shewanella; species Shewanella sp. W3-18-1. The sequence continues at coordinate 963,131 of NC_008750.1, forward strand.
ATTCGCCAAAGCTGGGGACATTATGGTGATATTGCTTAACGTCAAATCCAGCTACAACTAAGGTTTTTGCCACTGAAATAAAGGCCTTAGGAGCATGATAAGGCGAGGTTGACTGTACAGTCAGTGCGCCATCACTGCTCATTAGTTCCTTTAATTTACGGTAGAAATAATCTGAGTACAGCTTATTGAGATCGGGGTGGCTCGGGTCGGGTAAGTCCACAATAATGGCATCGTATTTAACGCCTGTGGCAATTAGTTTATCGACGCCGTTAAAGGCATCATCATTGATGATTGTGACACGGGGATCATTCAGTGCGTCGCCATTTAATGCCAGCATAGCTTGAGTTAAATTTTCAGGCATATCTGTATCGGGTGACTTAAATAACTTAACCAGATCAGCATCAAGATCGAGTAGGGTAACCTGCTCCGGTTGCCAACGCAGTACTTGTTTTAATCCAAGCCCGTCACCACCGCCAATAATGAGTACTTTGTTATGGCGGGCACTGGCGGCGAGTGTGGGATGCACGAGAAATGTATGGTAGATGTGCTCATCTATGCTCGAAAATTGTAAACGGCCATTGATATATAAAGCATATACAGGTGCTAATCCATTACCCCGTAGGCGTTCAGTAAACGTCAGTTGTTGGAATCGAGTTGCCTTGCTATAAACCACTTTATCTTTATAAAGCAGATTGTTAAATTCTTGCTCCCAGCGTGGGCCGTGTATCGCTAACACCAACAAGACGCCTGTGACAACAAGATGCCCGATTAACAGCAGTTTAGCTTGGCGGATTTTCGGCCAGAATCGCCAGATAAACACAAAACCCGCTAATAGGTTAAAACTGGCGGTTAAGGCGGCGGCGAGCTGAATATCAATGGCAAGCATAAAACCCACCCAAATGGCGGCACCTATGCCTGCACCTATGTAATCAGCACCATAAATAGTGCCAGCATTATGGAGCAAATGTTCATCAGAAAGGGATTGGCGTACCCTTGCGATAAGGGGGATTTCCATACCAATCATCAAGCCTAGCAACACACCCCACATATAGGGTAAGTATTCACTGAGTTTTTGCAGCGTACCTATCACACCGCCATCCGGTAATTGATCCGGTGGTAACCCTAATGTACTTGCAATGATTAAAGGCAGTTGTTGACCAAAACCAATCACCGCCGCGGTGATTAAAATGGCGAGTGAGCCACAAAGTGCGACTGTGAGTTCTAATATGACAAAACCGGTAAAGGCATCTCGGATTTTACGTGCAGCAAAGGCCCCCAATCCCATAGAAACGATCATCAAGCCAATCATAGTGTAGATGGCCGCTTCTAATGCACCTAAAATACGCCCCGCATAATGTGACAGTAGATATTCGTAAATCAGGCCGCAGCCTGCTAATACGGCCATAATGCCCAATAATAGGACATCGTCAAACCAACCTAAGCGGCTAGGTTTAGCCGCTAAGGGAGCTAAACTGTTTTCTTGCATTCGATTAGGCCATCAGTGCCGTAAGAATAAGCGCGATAGCGATACTGATCGCCATTTCTACTGCAGCAATACCAATATTGTGCTGTCTTTCCACTTCATTAGCCAAATCGATGCGAGCCAAGACTAATTTTTTCACCACAAATATCAGTAGTGAAAGCACAATCAGCATAATGATTGAAAATACCAACCAGCCAATCACATTTGTTACGTATGCTGTTGGATTAAAAATAATAAAATGACTTGCGGCATTAAAGCTCAATGCCATTGCAATCATGTAGCCCGCGTGGCGAATCGCCAGCGCAGTGTGTCCTTGTTCGAGCGCATGTTGCATAGAAGAGTCTTGGTTGCGGCTTGCAAAACGGTTTTCACGCCAGCGAGTCAGTAATACTAGCATTAATTGCGAAATCGCAAATGCACTGAAAATTGCGATGAAAGTATCGACCGTTAAATCCTCAGCCCAGAGCAAAACAGCGCGGATAATAATGGCGGTCGCAATGGCGGCGCTTGCATCAACGATGGCAACAGAAATATTTCCTTTAATGATTTGCTGATTTTTATCCAGTTCATTTAAGGCGATTTTATCATGCAAAAAACGTCCGAGCTTGATTAGTACTAAACCAAACAGTCCATAGGCGATCATGCCTATCGCCTCGGTCATATAGGAGTGAGCTGCTGCCCCTGTTATTGCCCCAGTTAATACAATGCCGAGAGCCGCAACTGCGCCAGCGGTACTGATACCAAAGGCAAAATTATCTCGCTCGGCGAGTTCTTTGCTGCTATTAACTTTTACACTCCAGCCTTGCAAATAACGCATTAAGGTTAGCAAGATAACTGCAATAGTAAGATCGATAGCGAGTATCGTGACTAGCTCTGATGTGATACCGAAATCCTGAAATAGTGTCATTGGAAATCCTTAGTTACTTGCCCCGGCGCACACTGCGGGTCGTACGATTGCTGGAATTACGGAAACTACTGTCTTTAGAATAGTTTGAACGGAACTTACTGCTTGAATTATTCGCAGAACTTTTACTCGCGCTCGTTGTATTGGCTTTGGGTGTACTCGTGCTTTCACGGGATAATGCTGTGGCTCCTGTACGTGGTTTCGCATAGGGACTATCAAAAAGCTTACCTTGAGAGTCAAATCGTTTTTTAGTTCGTTCAAATGTTTTCGCTTGGGCATCGGCTTGCTTTGGTGAGGTATAGCGATAACGGCCTACGTCATTGTAATAACTATAGCCACGATTACCTGACCAGCGATCATAGGCAATGGGACGATTAAAAATATTTGAGAACATGGAATACATGCCGTACCAAGCCCAAAATGACATACCACTGGAATCGGTTTGCCAACTGCCGTAGGCAGGGTTACCAACAAGTTGGCTACCAGGGCCAAAGTCTTCTGCGCCATTGGCTAATGCTGCGGCTTCACGGCTAATCGCATTTACGCGGGCGAGCTTACCCTCGGACATATCGGCAACCACGTTAACGGGATCGGACAGCATATCGTTAAACAGGCTCGGATCTGCCGCTTGATAGAGGTTTTCAGCTTCGGCTAATTGCTGATCGAGATCGGCAAAATTTGCCGCATTTTTAGACTCTTCTAAGCGACGTTTTAGTGATGTATACATAGGCCCTTTGGGGCCTGAATCCTTCGCTAGTTCATCAAGCAGTGGTGCTAAATCGGGTTTTTGCTGTTTTAACAGTGTGCTGTATTGTTTTAGCAGATTGGCGTTACGCAATTGCCCGTCATCGAGCATAGTGCCGAGCGACGCGAGACGCTGCTCAGTGAGTTGTTGATACTTAGCTATTTTATCCGGTCTATCATCACCACATCCCGTCAAGGATAAAGTCACCGTAATCAAGAGTATCGATATGAGAACATGCCTTAGCATTCCTGCCATGTTGTCTCCAAAAGGGTTGAAATAAAACTCAAATACTTGCGGGCAAATAATAATCCTCTTGCCCAATATGCCTGTTGCACAGGTTATAGTACCCTTAAACAGCACTGATAAAAGGGCATTCCTTTATTTGTGTGTTACATCAGGTAGCTGCAAGTCTCGTTGAACATGTCAATCTATATCATTTACGACATAATATGTCGATAGTTTAATTTGTTAGGGATTATTATGACCATGCAAAAAGACAGTAAGAAGTCATTGTCTACACTCATCACACAAACCGCAGAGCGCCATTGGCAGCGGCTAGAGGATGTATGGTCCGATGGGCTGTCACATTTGACACCAACAGCTAAACAAGAATTAAAAACGGTACTGGGGTTAAGTGATTATGTGGCCGCGCAGTTAAGTAGACATCCCGAATGGATTAATCGACTATTCATGGGAGACTTAACGGATGTTAATCGTAAACATTATGATGTTGAATTACATGAGTTGCTAAGTAATGCGACTAGCGAGGATATGGCTAAATCCGTATTACGTCGTTTTCGTAATTATCAAATGGTACGCTTAGCTTGGCGTGATTTTTTAGATTACACCAGTTTAGAAACCTCCCTTCTCGATTTATCTGCACTGGCTGAAGCGTTAGTGATCTGTGCCCGCGATTGGCTTTACAAAGAGATGTGCGCGCAATATGGCACACCAATGGATAAAGCTGGTAATCCGCAACCGCTGCTGATTTTAGGTATGGGGAAACTCGGTGGTCGTGAGCTTAACTTTTCCTCGGATATCGATCTGATTTTCACTTTTCCCGAGCATGGCGAAACCCTTGGTGGCCGTCGGAGTTTAGATAACCAACAATTTTTTATTCGTATGGGGCAAAGGCTTGTCAATCTACTCGATCAAATAACGGTCGATGGTTTTGTTTTCAGAGTCGATATGCGTTTGCGTCCTTATGGTGAGAGTGGTCCACTGGTGGTGAGTTTTAGTGCACTTGAGGATTATTACCAAGAGCAGGGGCGTGATTGGGAACGCTATGCCATGGTTAAAGCCCGCGCACTTGGTCCGTGGAATCATTTTTCCGATGAACTACACAGTTTACTTCGCCCCTTTGTGTACCGCCGTTATATTGATTTTTCGGCTATCGACTCCCTACGAAAAATGAAGCAGCTTATCGCTCAAGAGGTACGTCGTCGTCAGCTAACTGACAATATCAAACTCGGTGCTGGCGGTATTCGAGAAGTGGAATTCGTGGTGCAAAGTTTTCAACTTATTCGCGGTGGAAGAGAGCCAGCACTTCGCCAACAGAGTTTATTTGGCGCTATGGACACGCTTTATAGTCTTGGGCAGTTTGAATACCTGGCGGTGGACGAATTAAAACACAGTTACTTGCTGCTGCGCCGAGTCGAAAATCTACTACAAGCGATTGATGATAAACAGACTCAAACCTTACCGAATAATCCCCTCGATTGGGCAAGATTATGTCATGTACTCGATATGGCAAATGAGGTTGAGTTACGCAGTCATATTGAAGCGGCAATGGCGAAAATACACCGTCATTTTAAAGCGACCGTTGGGGGTGAAGAAGGGGAAGAAAAAACAGAGCATTGGACTGTGCAATTGTGGAATGTACAGCAGGATGATCATGCACTTGCATTGTTTGCCGAGCAACAGATCGAAGATGACAAGCTATGGCCTATGCTTAGCTGTTGGCGTGAAACGGTGATAAAGCGATCTATTGGACCTCGAGGCCGGGAAACTTTAGATAAATTAATGCCAAGATTATTGGAGGAGCTTCTCAATCAACACAGTCCGTCGGCGGCCTTCGAACCCGTTTCTAAGGTACTTGAACAGATTTTAACGCGCACCACTTACCTCGAGCTTTTATGCGAAAACCCTGGTGCGCGTCAACAATTAGTGAGCTTGTGTTGTGCAAGTCCTTGGATTGCGACTCAGTTAGCTAAATTTCCTATGTTATTGGATGAGCTTATCGATCCCGCGCATTTGTACGACACCACTTCATTGGACGATTATCCCAGCGAGTTGCGCCAATATCTGCTTAGGGTGCCGGAAGATGATATGGAGCAGCAAATGGAGGCGCTGCGACAATTTAAACTTTCACAACAACTTAAGATTGCCGCAGCCGATGTCACAGGCGTATTACCTGTGATGCAAGTCAGTGATCATTTAACCTTTTTAGCTGAAGCTATTATTGAGCAGGTTGTGATGCAAGCATGGCAACAGGTGGCGCAACGTCATGGTGTGCCTGGGTATCTTGAGAGTAGTGATACTGGTTTTGCCGTTATTGGTTACGGTAAGTTAGGCGGTATTGAACTTGGGTATGGATCGGATCTGGATTTGGTATTCCTATACGAAGCCCATAAAAATATGGAAAACAGCCTAACTAATGGCGATAGACCGATAGAAGTAGGACATTTTTACCTTAAACTTGCCCAACGCATTTTGCATTTATTCTCCACTCGCACCACATCAGGAGAATTGTATGAGGTCGATATGCGTCTGCGCCCCTCTGGCGCCTCGGGGTTGATGGTCAGTGAGATTGAACGCTTCGGGGAATATCAAGCTAATGAGGCTTGGACTTGGGAGCATCAAGCCTTAGTTCGCTCACGTTTTGTTTTTGGTGACAATAGTTTAGCGGTTAAGTTTAGTCATATCCGAGCCTCAGTGTTAGAACAGTCGAGGGATAAAGCGGAGCTTAAAAAAGCCGTGCGTGAGATGCGCCAGAAGATGCGTGATCATTTGTTAAAAGTGACTGAAGGCCAATTCGATTTAAAACAAAGCATTGGTGGAATCGCCGATATTGAATTTATTGCTCAGTATCTTGTGCTTGCTAATGCCCATGAGTATCCAGAACTATCGATTTGGTCTGATAATGTGCGAATTTTTGCTGTGTTAGCCGAACTTGCGCTTTTACCTATTATGAGTGCGCAACATTTAACTCAATCCTATTGTTGGCTAAGGGATGAGAATCACCGACTTACACTACAGCAAAAGTCGGGGCAGTTGCCTTACATTGAGGTTGCAGAACATGCCGAGCGGGTACTGAACATCTATCGAGCCGTGCTTGAATCGTAAACTTTTGTCTATTCAAATTCTCTAGGTCGGGGGATTTGGTCTAAAGTTTAATGCAGAGCAGCTATTAGAGAGTGCCATGGAATTACCTCCCATCCCAGAAAATGAGCTGCAACGTTTAGCCACGTTGCGAGCTCTCAATGTGTTAGATACCGATGCAGAGGAGCGCTTCGACCGTATCACTCGCCTGACTCGGCGAATTTTTTCGTTGCCAATTTGTGTCATTACCCTTGTAGATGCTCAGCGCCAGTGGTTTAAATCTCGCCAAGGACTTGAAATAACTGAAACATCACGGGATATTTCCCTTTGTGCCCACGCAATAAACTATGAGGGTATTTTTATTATTAACGATACTCTTCTCGATCCGCGGTTTTGTGATAATCCTTTTGTGGCACAAGAACCCTTTATTCGTTTTTATGCAGGTTACCCACTCACGATAAATCATCATTACCGAGTAGGAACACTATGTGTAAATGACACTGAACCTCGGGAGTTTAGCCAAGAAGATATTGAAACCTTGACAGATCTCGGCCAAATGGTTGAGGCCGAGTTATTATCTATCGCGCAGAATACCTTAGATCCTTTAACGGGCATTTCAAATCGTCGAGGATTTGAGTTATTAGCACATCAGGCCATAGCGAGTTGTCGACGCACTGAATCGGAGGCGGCTTTAGTGTTCTTCGATCTCGATTTTTTTAAAGAAGTGAATGATAGCTTTGGTCATCGTAAGGGCGATCAGGTGTTATATGATTTTGCCCATATCTTAATGACTGCTTTTAGGGAGTCGGATGTGATCGCAAGGCTTGGCGGCGATGAGTTTGTGGTGCTGTTAAGTTTTGTGCATAGAGATACAGTTAATCGGGTCATCGAGCGCTTTACGCAGTTACTTGAGCAATATAATCAACAGCATCCTAAGCAACATCGATTGGCGACCAGCATAGGTATCGCCCATTGGACGCCGGATTCAGATATGGGCTTAGAGGATCTGTTAGATTCCGCCGATAAAGCCATGTATCAGAATAAAGCCGCACATCACAGTGATGCATCTTAAATTGCTTATGCCAGATGAAAAGGGAGACAATAATGTCTCCCTTTTCATTGGATCTGATTAGGCGAAAAACTAAACACCGGCGTTAAGCCGTAATGAGCATGACCCAATGTTGATATAAAGGTAAGCCAATTAATACGTTAACTGGAAACGTGATCCCAAGAGAAGCTAGCATTGCTAAGCCTATATTGGCTTCAGGGATTGCGGCACGTATGGCTGCAGGTGCCGCGATATAGGATGCGCTAGCACTTAAGCCCGCTAATACTAAAATACTGCCAGCGGGTAGATCTAGCCATACACCCACACCAATGCCGAACCAGGCTAAAACGAAAGGAACCACCGCCGCAAATACGAGTAGGCGCCATTGTTTGAGGGGCAGAGGTAAGCATACCTTGGCCGTGACTAAACCCATCTCGAGTAAAAATAAGGCCAATAAGGTTTTAAAGCCACCGAGTAGCACGGGCGTTATTGGTGCCAGCCCATTTGGGCCATAGAGCCAACCAATAGCGACACCACCGAGCAGAAGGACAACACCACGGCTGGTTAAAGCCTCGTGCAATACATTTGATTGTGCTTCCACTTTAGGCATTGTTTCTGTAGCATTTTTAGCACTTAAATATCGATGTAGCCAGAGCATCACAATAATTGCAGGCAGTTCGAGTAACACTAAATACAGTGTTGTTTCTGGTCTTAAGGTGAGTCCGGTATTTTCCACGATCGCCATGACCACCGCAAAAGTCCCCGCACTCACTGAGCCATAATGGGCGGCAATGCTAATGGCATCGGTGCGGCCTATGCGTACCAGTTGGGTTAATACTGGATATAGGACTAATGGAATGATTAAACCTAGCGCAATGACGGCTAAGAGTTCACTAGGCACTAAGTTTTGGGTGTGCCCATGGAGTGACATCCCTCCCTTTAATCCCAAAGTCAGCATCAACAGAATGGATAAGGTTTCGTAAATAGCTGGGGGGACTTTAAGATCTGATTTTACGAGGCCAGCTAATAAACCTAAAGCGAAGAAAGCAATCACAATATCGGGCATAAGTATCTCATTAGTTTTGACTTTTACACCCTGCTATACAGGGTGAGTGGTCGAGTGATCCTGATGGCTGGTGATTTTGAACCTAATTGGTTATATTGGAAAATAAATTGTTTACCACTTAGGTATAGAACATTATCTATGGAAAAGCATTCGTCATTGACCCCATTTAAATTGCGGCACTTAAGTTTTCGTTTATTGCAGGTCTATGTGCAGGTTGTTCGGCTTGGCAATATTTCCGCAGCAGCAAGGGTTTTACATTTAACTCAGCCGACAGTGTCATTGCAACTTAAGAAACTGGCCGATGTGTTGGGCGAGCCATTACTGGAGAGCCGTGATGGCCGCATGTTGCCTACTTTGATAGGTAATGAACTTTATCGCGCCGCCTGCGATACCTTAAGTCGTTTTGAGGATGTTGAAGCCTTTATGCAGCAGGCTAAAGGTGGCAGCGTTGGTCATATCAATATTGGCATAGTCACCACTGCAAAATACGTATTACCACGGATTTTAGGTGCATTTTATCGGCAATTTCCACAGGTTAAAGTGACCTTAAATATTGGTAATCGTGCCCATGTGTTAGGCCGATTTGAACGCCAAGAAGATGATTTATATCTGTTTAGCCATCCACCAAGTGGTGATAATGTGTTATCCGCGCGCATCATTAAAAACCCACTGCAATTGATTGTGCCTAAAGATCACTGGGCGGTGGGCCGCGAGCAAGTGAATTTTAATGAGCTTAAACATGAGCGTTTTATCGTGCGCGAACCAGGCTCAGCCACGCGCTTGATGTTTGAGTCTTGGTGTAGTGCTCAAGGCATAACCCTAAGCGATACGATGCAAATTGAGAGCAATGAAGCCATCCGTTTGAGCGTTGCGTCGGGTTTAGGATTATCCGTCATATCAGCACACACACTGCAAGAAGGGCGTGAAAAACCAGCGGTTTTGCCTGTTATTGGTTTTCCTCTTGAAAGTAATTGGTATCTGGTTGGTCGTAAAGATCGCCGCTTACCCTATGCGGCCATGCAGTTAGTGGATTTTATGGCAGCGCACTTGGCCGAATGTATTGAACCAGAGTGGGTTGCTACGGATATCCAGCAGCTTAGCATGCATTTTAATCCTGCAAGTCTATCTAGGTAGGGGGAATCTAGCTGAACTTTTTTTAGTGATAGCAAGATTTAATAGGACTTTCATCTTGATAGGATGATGAAATATGAATAATTGGGTTTTACTGAATCTTGGCGATGCGCTATTGGCTGGCAATCAGCTCAGCAGATTACAAAAAACTTAATTGATTTATATCATCGGTATAAACAGCCTGATTCATTTGCCGCCTATTATCGATATGAGTCATCGTGATAAAAATAAACTCGGCAAAAGAATGATGGCTTTTTTATTTTACTTTTACAGCTAATTCTATGGCTTTTTGCGGCCTTAATTACCACTGATTATGATGATTCAATCAGCTTTGGCTTGGAATGATAACTTATTGTTAATTGGCAATAGAATCCTAATTGATATTCTGCTGTTTGAGTGACTTTATCATCCGCAAAAAACACACTAATTTTACATGTTCCTCATCATGTTTATTCTCTGATAGTTGATGATTTTTACGTATTCTTTACGGGATTAGTCATTTGAACTCTAGAGACTTTACACCGTTAATTCATATATTTGTCCCGTTACTCAATTTCTTAAGGACAAATTATATGGACTGGATATTTCTAATACTTTCCATAGCACTTTTCATTTACTTAGCAGTGGCAATGTTTGCCCCTGATAAGTTTTAGGAGTCGTTATGTTTGAAATTACCCTTATTTTTACTACTGCGCTTGGGCTCGCATGGCTGTTGGGATCCTATATGACAGGGGTTTTCTCTGGTCAGTCCCATTTTTCAGATCGTTTATTTAATCCTATTGAAAAGTGGATTTATCGGGCTATCGGCGTAAATGCCCATTCGGGGATGACATGGAAATCCTATGGTGCGGCGTTTCTTATCAGCAACTTAGTACTTGGTATTTTGGCGTTTCTTATCCTTAAATTCCAACATGTGTTACCGCTTAACCCCGATGGCATAGGGCCATTATCTTGGGATCTGGCGTTGCACACTGCGGTGTCATTCCTCACCAATACCAATCAACAGCACTATTCTGGGCAGGCTCAGCTTAGTTATCTGTCCCAAGGATTTGTCATTGTCACGCTGCAATTTGTCACTCCAGCCATGGCGCTGGCGGTTTGTGTGGCGATTTTGCGGGGAATGTTAGGCGGGTTGAATAATGACAGCGCCAAAGAGGGCGAGGCTCGAAATCTGGGTAACTATTATGTTGACCTAGTGCGCGGTGTGCTCAGACTTATGCTGCCATTAGCGGCTATTGTGGCGCTGTTACTGACTTGGCAAGGCGTACCGAGTAGTTTTGACGGTGCGCAAAAAGTGAACACCTTAGATTCAGCATCACCTATCTCTGAGCAGGTCGTTCCGATTGGCCCCGTTGCTTCTATGGTGGCCATCAAGCAGTTAGGCACTAATGGCGGGGGCTGGTATGGTCCCAACAGCAGTAACCCGCTGGAAAACCCAACGCCAGTCAGTAATGCAATCGAGACCATTGCCTTAGTGTTGATCCCTATGTCCGTCGTTTTTATGGCGGGCGGCATGCTAAGACGCAAAAAATTTACCTTGATGGCTCTGGTGGCAATGGGTCTATTGAGCGTCAGTTTTCTTGGGGCAACTGTGTACAGCGAGTTGCAACCCAACGCCGCCTTTGCGGGATTAAGCGCCCAAGGGCCTAATATGGAGGGTAAAGAAGTTCGCTTTGGACCTGAGCTATCGGCGCTATGGGCTTCTTTTACCACACAAACCTCTAACGGTTCGGTCAATGCCATGCACGATTCCTTCAATCCAATAGGGGGATTGATGACGCGATCAGGCATGTTGCTCAATGCGATATGGGGCGGTATTGGCTGCGGTTTTGTTAACTTTATCGTTTATGTGTGGATTGCTGTTTTCTTATCGGGATTGATGATTGGCCGTACGCCAGAGATATTTGGTCGTAAGCTCGAAACCCGTGAAATCACCCTTTTGGGAAGTCTATTAGTTTTACCTACCTTATGCGTCTTAGGTTTGACGGCGATCAGTGTGGCGATCCCGAGTATTACGGGCAACAGCAACCCCGGCTTTCATGGAATTTCGCAAGTCTTTTACGAATATACCTCCGCTTTTGCTAATAACGGTTCGGGTTTTGAAGGTTTAGGTGATAACACACCTTGGTGGAATATCAGCTGCGTTATCGCCTTACTGCTTGGTCGATACCTGCCACTGTTTTTACCGCTGGCGATTGCGGGGATGATGTCGAGTAAAAGAGTGAGCCCCGACAGTAACGCGAGCCTGAAGCTCGAGAGTCCCACCTTTTGTTTCACCCTTATTGCCGTGATTTTAATCATTAACTTCCTGTCTTTCTTACCAGCGGCGGTATTAGGGCCTATTGGCGAAGCTTTAGAACTTGCCACTATGAGTCTGGAGAAATAGTCATGCATAAACCTGCTCAAATATTAGATAGCGCCGGCGTGAAGCAAGCTGCCTTTGGTGCTGTAAAGAAAATGTCCTTAGTGAGTATGGCTGGCAATCCTGTGATGTTCGTGGTGCTGGTGGGTGCTTTACTCGCCGCATTGATCACAGGACAAAAGTTCTTCAATGGCGAGACTGTTACTTTTGAGTTAGCCACGACCCTTATTCTTTTGCTTACCGTGTGGTTTTCTAACTTTGCGGAATCCGTGGCAGAGGCAAGGGGGCGTGGACAAGCGGCTAGCTTAAAGTCGGCGAAAGAGGCCTTGCAGGCTCGGCGCATACGCCACGGTGAGTTGGAATCAGTATCCGCAACTTTGCTTGTCAAAGGCGATAAGGTGAAGGTTTTACAGGGTGATTATATTCCTGCCGATGGTGAAATCATCGAAGGGATAGCCACTATCAATGAATCGGCGATTACCGGTGAATCTGCGGCTGTGCTGCGTGAAGCAGGCACAGATCATTCCGGTGTGATTGGCGGCACTAAGGTACTTACGGGTGAAATTACCGTGCTGGTTGCCAACGATCCTGGGAATAGCTTCTTAGATCGTATGATAGGGCTGGTCGAAGGGGCGAAGCGTCAGAAAACACCGAACGAAACGGCGTTGACTGTGCTACTTGCATCATTGACTGCGGTTTTCCTTATCGTGGTGGTGACTTTGCCACCCATGGCGGGTTTCGTCGGTGCAAGCCTTGATTACACTATGTTAATTGCGCTGTTAGTGTGTTTGATCCCAACGACGATTGGTGGCTTGTTACCCGCTATTGGTATTGCCGGCATGAACCGTGCCTTAGCCGCCAATGTGGTCGCTAAATCGGGTAAAGCCGTGGAAGTTGCGGGGGATATCGATACGTTACTGCTGGATAAAACTGGCACTATCACTTTCGGTGATCGTCAAGCGACCGCATTTTTACCCGTGAAAGGCATTGCAGCTGAGATGTTGCGTGATGCGGCGGTGCTGTCTTCCCTCGATGACCCCACCCCTGAAGGGAAATCTGTACTCAAATTGGCCATAGATTTGGGCGCGGTATTGCCCGTCAAACCTACGGATGCGACTTTTATCCCATTTACGCCGGAGACTCGGGTTTCTGGGGTGATTTTAACCGATGGTATTCAAGGCATTAAAGGCGCGGGCGATGCGATGCAGTTTTGGGCGCAGCAGCATCAAATTCACTGGCCTGAATCTGTTAACGCGCTTATCCGTAAAGTGGCTTTGCAGGGGGGTACTCCTTTAGTCGTTGCCAGTGGTACGCACATTTTAGGGGTTATAGCCTTAAGTGACGTGATTAAGCCAGGCGTTGCGGAGCGGTTTGCACGTTTAAGAGCGCTCGGTGTACGGACCATCATGGTGACAGGGGATAATCCGCTAACGGCTGGCGTGATTGCCGCCGAGGCTGGGGTTGATGATTTTGTCGCTGAAGCTAAACCTGAGGATAAACTTGCCCTTATTCGTGCAGAGCAGGCCAAAGGTCGATTAGTGGCTATGGTGGGGGATGGCACTAACGATGCGCCAGCATTGGCGCAGGCCGATGTAGGTCTTGCGATGAACTCAGGTACCCAAGCCGCTAAAGAAGCTGGCAATATGGTGGATTTGGATTCTGATCCCACTAAATTACTGGCTATCGTTGAAGTCGGAAAACAATTGCTGATCACCCGTGGCGCCTTGACTACATTTTCCCTCTCCAATGATGTGGCTAAGTATTTTGCCATTATTCCAGCGGTATTTGCGGGGGCTTTGCCTGCGATTGGTGCACTGGATCTGATGCAGCTTCACAGCCCAACCTCAGCCGTACTCGCAGCGCTCGTATTTAATGCTCTTATCATTCCCGCCTTAATTCCATTGGCATTAAAAGGCATCAAGCTCAGACCCATAAGTGCAGAAAAATTACTGCGAAATAACATGCTGATTTATGGCTTAGGTGGGGTGATTTTGCCCTTTGTCGGCATTAAAGCGCTCGACTCAATCATTGCCCTTATGCTCTAGGAGACAGTAATGAATTCAATCGTATATACCACTAAAACCCAGCATGCCGTTATGGGATTGAGAGCCAGTCTAGCCCTGTTATTTGTGTGTGGCGTTGTCTATACCGGCACTGTGACTCAGCTCGGTGGCGCTTTATTTCCCGTACAAGCTAAGGGCAGTGTGATCCACAGGGATAATGTCGCTATGGGTTCTGAGTTTATCGCTCAGCCCTTTGTTAATCCTGCCTATTTTTATAGTCGGCCGAGCGCTGTTGATTACGATCCTATGGCGACAGGTGGTAGTAACTTTGCGCCGAGTAACCCAGCGTTACGTGAACGTGTGATGGCAACGAGCTAAGAAATCCAAGCCAGAGAATCCGTTCAGGCCGCTGATATCCCTGTGGATTTACTCGCCACATCGGGGGCGGGGTTGGATCCTCATATTTCTCCCGCAGCGGCCAAACTGCAAGTCGCGCGTGTGGCTCAGGCTCGACAGATAGCTGAACCACAAGTGTTGACCTTAGTGGCGCAATTTATCGAACCACCGCAGTGGGGCATTTTTGGGCAAGCGCGCGTCAATGTGCTCAAACTCAACCTCGCTCTCGACCAGATGGCTAAACACGCTCAATAAAACAATATTCTACTGAATTTAAGGATACATTTTTATGTTACCGATTAAGTCGGCTCTTTGTTCGCGTTGCTCGTGCCTTTGCGCGGGTGTGATGATGGCGTTATCTTCACTCTCTATGGGCGCGCTTGCCAGCACTGAGGCTCAAGGGGGCAATGCCTCTTGGCAGAGCCAAGGGAGTGTGATGCTTACCAGTGATTATGCGTTTCGCGGTATTTCTCAAACCGATGAAGGACCAGCAGTTCAAGCAGGGTATACCTTAAGCCATGATTCTGGCTGGTATGGCTCGCTTTGGGGCAGTAACATCGAATTTGGAGATGGAAGTTTAGAACTCGACTTGTCCGCTGGCTGGGCCAAGGATTGGGATAATGGCTTAACAACGGACCTAGGCGTGATACGTTATCAATACTCGCAGGACGATACCGACCTGAGTTATAACGAAATTTATGCTGTGGTAAGCTACGCCGATGCTAAGTTAGGGTTGGTTTATTCTCCTGATTATTTCGGCGAGAATGTGGACGATTTTCAGTATGTCTACGTAAGCTATGAGCCGCAACTGTTCTCTAATGTAAGCCTCGCTCTGCATCTTGGGAGTAATTTTTTTGCGTCCCAGCAAGATATGGCGCAGTTCTTAGGCTCTATGGTCGCAGACAATAACCACTATTGGGATTGGCGAGTGGGGCTGAACCTCAATATGACTGAGCAGGATGTGTTGAGTGTCGGTTATGTCGATACGGATTTATCGCAGAGTCAGTGCCAGTCCCTGTGTGATGCGCGCTGGCTAGTGAGTCTTTCAAGGAGTTTCTAATCGTGGTTCCAATCAGTCAAACACAGCAAGCCAATGCGCTCTTAAGTCAGATACAGCAAAATGATAAAGGTAAACTGACGGTTTTTCTTGGGGCGGCACCTGGCGTGGGCAAGACCTATGCAATGCTCAGTGCGGCAAGGGAAATAGCCCAACAAGGTGTCGATTTGCTGGTTGGACTGGTGGAAACCCATGGGCGTGCCGATACCGAGGCCATGCTAGCAGGTTTTGAGGTATTGGCGCGTAAACCCATTGATTATCACAATAATCGTTTAACAGAATTTGACTTAGATGCGGCGCTGCTTCGTCGGCCTAAGCTGATCCTCGTCGATGAACTGGCCCACACGAATGTTCCCGGTAGTCGCCATAAACGGCGCTATCAAGACGTCGCAGAATTATTGGCTGCGGGTATCGATGTCTATACCACAGTTAACATTCAACATTTGGTCAGTTTGAATGATCTGGTTTTGCAAATTACTCAAGTGCGGGTACGGGAAACCGTACCTGATCGCTTCCTTGATGAAGCCCATGAAATTATATTTGTCGATTTACCGCCATCAACACTTATCGAACGCTTACAGCAAGGCAAAGTTTATCTGCCGGAGTATGCTCGCTCAGCCTTAGATGCTTTTTTTTCGGTCTCGAATTTGACGGCTCTGCGCGAATTGGCAATGAAAAAAGTCATAGAGCGAGTCGATGCAAAACTGATTTGTGAACTCGATGCCAAAGCACAGGGAACAGATTTTGTTCTCAAAGACAGATTGTTGGTTTTAGTGAGTAACAGCAGTGATCATCAATATTTGATCCGCATAGGTCGGCAGATTGCTGAGCGGCGGCAAATTCCTTGGTTAGTGCTTTGGGTCGATACAGGTAAAGCGCTGGGCCTTTATCAGCGAAAAAGACTAAATGAGGCCTTTGCCTTAGCCAAAGAACTCGGTGCGCAGACCGAAGTATTACGTGGCACGAGCAGTTATCAGGCCATTTTACCCTACATAGCCCTACATCGAATTAATACAGTGTTAGTCGGCGCGGGTGTGAAACGCACCTATCCTTGGTGGCGTAAAAGGCTCTACCAACGCTTGATTGAATCTGGTTTACCCGTTGAAGTCAGCGTATATCACGCCCCCGACAGTCAAGTACAAGTACGAGACCCTATCAAGCCTAAAGTCAGTTTTGGTGATCTTCGAGGCCATATTCTTGGGCTGATTGGTGTGGTGGTTATTTTCCCGCTGGTGGCATTTTTAGATACTTGGCTCAGTAATGGCAATCTGGTGTTGTTATATGTTTTCTTGATTGTCAGCATTGGCTTAACCTATGGCGCTCGGCCTGCGATGGCGACGGCGGTATGGTCATTTTTTAGTTTTAACTTCTTTCTCACTGAGCCTAAATTCACTATGAATGTGAATAGCCAGGATGACATTGCCACCTTAATCTTTTTGGTTTTTATCGGGCTTATCAGCGGCCCGGCCGCTTCTCGGATCAGGAACCAGTTTATTTTACTGCGCGAGTCAAATCGTTATGCAGAAACGTTAAAGGATGTCGCCCAAGAATTATCGGTCGCCGATGATGAAAAAGCCCTTTGGCAAACGATAGGATGCAAGATTACAGGTTCAGTGAATGCCGATTGTTATATTGTTTTGCAGCGTAAAGACGGTCAGCGATCCTATTTACCGCTGCTGAATACGCCATTTAACGACCTCGATTTGGCGGCAATCGATTGGACCCTGCGCCATGGGCAAGCTGCGGGGCGTTTGAGCGATACCTTGAGCGCATCGGGTGTCAGTGTGTTCCCCATTGAACTTGAAGGTACGACGATTGGCGCGGCGATTTTAGATTGGCAACCCACAGTCAACGAACTCAGTCCGTTTGATAGAGAGCTTATTCTTGCCATGTTACAGCAAGGCGCTAATACTTGGCGGCGTATTCAGTTAGTGTCAGATCTTGAATCGGCACGGGTGAAAACAGAAATTGAGCAGTTACGTTCGGCATTATTATCATCAGTATCTCACGATCTAAAATCACCACTCTCAGCTATGATGGGGGCGGCGGAGAGCTTAAAACTATTGAATAAGCAATTGCTAGAGGCCGACCGAAACGAGCTACTCGATACTATTTTGCAAGAAAGCCGTCGCTTGGACAGCTATATCCAAAATTTACTCGACATGACACGCCTAGGTCATGGCACTTTGAGCATAGAGCGTGATTGGGTTTCGGCAGATGACATTATTGGCAGCGTACTTGGTAGGCTTAAACGCTATTTCCCTAACGCAATCGTTGAATATCACAGAGAAAAAGAACCCCCACTCCTCTTTGTGCATGCGGCGCTGATCGAACAAGGATTATTTAACATTCTAGAGAATGCCGTTCGATTTTCACCACCAGAAGAGCCTATTTGTATTGAATTAACCATTTCCAATCACCGTTGCTGTATTGCCATTGAAGACAGAGGGCCGGGGATCCCCGTCAGCCATAGGGATCAAATTTTCGATATGTTTTATGTGGTTGCCGATGGCGATCAGAAAAAACAGAACACAGGTATGGGGCTGGCTATTTGTAAAGGCATGATAGCTGCACACGGGGGGAGTGTTCGCGTTACCGATTGCCTACAGGGGCAAGGCACTCGTTTTGAAGTTGAATTGCCGTTAGACTACCCTGTTCCTGGCTAATCATTTTTAGTCAAAATATCCTTACTAAACCACAGAATGGACTAGAGACGTGGCAATAAAAATCGTGGTTATCGATGATGAGACCCAAATACGCCGCATGTTGCGGATTGCACTCGCCAGTGAAGGTTATGATGTTACTGAGGCAGAAAATGGTCAGCAAGGACTCTCAGCTGTCGCTCGCCAGCAACCTGAATTAGTGATTTTGGATTTAGGCTTGCCGGATATGGAAGGCCATCAAGTGCTACAGGAGTTACGGGGATGGTCCGATGTTGCTGTGATTGTATTGTCGGTTCGCAATCAAGATAAGGAAAAAGTCGCAGCATTAGATGCAGGCGCGCAGGATTATGTAACTAAACCCTTTAGTGTGGAAGAGTTACTGGCAAGGGTGCGGGCAATTTTAAGGGACCATATCAAACCTGAAAAATTACCCATATTAGATGATGGTAAGTTGCAGATTGATTTAAGTCGTAGGTTAGTGAAAGTTGATAACCAAGTTATCGAACTCACACCCAAGGAATACGCGGTATTGTCTAAATTGGCGTCGTCACCTAACTGCGTTGTTACTCAGACTCAGCTACTAAAGGAAATTTGGGGGCCAGCCCACACAGAAGACACACATTATCTACGAATTGTGGTCAGTCACTTAAGGCAAAAATTAGGCGATTCCCCGAGTGAGCCTCAGTATATGCGGACTGAACCTGGTGTCGGTTATCGTTTATATTTTGAGCTATAGGTTATAGATATATTTTTACTTTGAACCTTAAGTGCTGCGGCTCATTTCGATTAATCGACTGTAGGTTCTGCGAAATTCGAAACTAAGCGCGCCACCTTGGTAGAGTTCATTGAGTGGTACATCGCAACTCAGATATAAACGGACATGTTGATCGTACAGTTCATCAATTAAACTGATAAAGCGCCGTGCTGGGTCGTCGTTGACGGCATAGGAGAGTTTACGCTCGCCTGTCGCGGCAGCTTGGTTTTCTCCTGTGCCATCCTCGGTACCGCGGGCGCGGATCCAACCTTTGACTTCACCGCCTAGTTTAGGGACACCGCTTACCATTACGATTTTAAATCGACTTGCGATTTCGATGTAATCGAGCTGGGATCTTGGGCCGTCACAGAGAGCATGAAAGTCGAACCAAGCAATTGAGTTGTCTGTGTGGGCTAATGTAGCGCGGATAACTGGGATTTCACGGTTGCAGATGGTAAGGCTGGTATTGCTTACGAAGGGAGTATTTGGGGCTAATTTATTCACAATATTGTCAAATATCTGCTCGAAATTGAGCGTTCCACTAAGACCTATATTTAGGGACGTTGAGGCGCTGATATCAGCTATCGAATCAGTATGTATCCTATGGTCTTGATTGCCTGCAAGGTGCAGCATTTGCGTATGTGTTTGCAGCAGTTGGATACAGGGCAAAAATCTGTGTCTGGCTAAGCCGTTTTCATATAAGCGCTCTATGGGGATATTTGATGTGGCGACCAAGACCACACCTTGTTTGAATAGGCACTCAAACAGCCCTGCGAGTATCATGGCATCGCCAATATCTGAGACAAAAAACTCATCAAAACAGAGCACCTTGCACTCTTTCGCTAGATTTTTGGCAATCACAGTTAAGGGATCTCGTTTACCCGAATGTTCGCGTAATGCTTGGTGGATCATCGCCATAAATCGGTGAAAATGCAGTCTTAACTTTCCCTCTGTTGGTAAACAGTCGAAAAATAAATCCATCAAAAATGTTTTGCCCCGACCGACATCGCCCCACAAGTACAGACCTTTAATCTGCGAGTACTGTTGCTGGCAGCTATTTTTAGTGGGTGAAGTCAATTGATGGAATAAATCTTCTAGGGCGAAAACGGCCTGTTGTTGGGCAGGATCTACAACCAAATTTACGCCAACTTGAGCTTGGTAAATGGCCAGTGGAGATATGTTGGTATTTTTAGTGATTTTTTGATTTAAAAGCATAGTATTAGCCATATTCACAATCTAGTTTACTCTCACCTTTTCAAGCCGTCACCACGCAGACAGCTTAGCTGCTAAGTCGGGGGATTATTCTGCCTGTCTTGGTTAAAAATGTCGCACTTTACTTTGTGAGTATTGGTAAGGCGTAGGGTAAAGTCAGAGACTCGTCGGATTTCATCGAATTCAGTTGAATATCATTCAGTTTTCTAAAAGAACTGCTATGATGGCACAGTTCTTTTTCTGGCATAAGTACAAGATATGGTAAGCAGATCTCCGTTCGAATCCTTTCAGTGGAAAAGCGATATTTTTAACTGTGAAAGCACTGATATTGATAATTTTTATCTACTGCTTGAGCAAGAAATGTCCCGTTTGGGCATGGTTGAGAAGGTATTGGGTGAAGTAGGTAAATATAAGGTTAGCTTGTATCAATCTCCTGCCGCTAAATCGAGCTTACCGTCTTTATTAATCAGTGCTGGTTTTCACGGTGAAGAATCCGCTGGGCCATGGGGGTTATTGCACTTCTTAAGTGAGGCTTCCTCCGAGTTATTTGAGCGCGTTAACCTAAGTTTACTGCCCCTCGTTAATCCAACAGGATTTAATCGCGGCCATAGATTCAACAAATTCGGTGAAAACCCTAACCGTGGATTTGTGTTTGAAAATGGTAAACCAAAGGCGAATGAAACCACATCAATAGAAGGTAAATTATTACTCGAACATGCACAGTTACTGATTGCTGCGAGCCGAGAAGGGATTTTAACTTGCCATGAAGATGTGTTAAGCCATGAAGCCTATGTGTATTCGTTTGAACCAAGCCAAGTACCTGGGCGTTTTAGCCTCGATTTACGCGACACTTTAGGGGGATATTTCCCTATTGCACCCGATGGTGAGATAGACGGTTGTCCTGTAAAGGATGGTTTGATCTTCAACCACTTCGATACTTCATTTGAGGCTTGCTTGGTCCGCAGTGGTGCAAGAGTCGGGGCTTGTACCGAAACCCCTGCACTGCAAAATTTTGATCAACGGATCTTGGCCAATAGCGCGGCGATGACGCACTTTTTAGCACTTTGTGCACCATTATGTGATTGAAAAATCTATTTATAGATAAAAAATACCCGCGAATAAGCGGGTATTTTTTTAGCTGTGCAGTATTACTGATTGATAACGGTGGGCACGCCAGTACGTTCATCAAGCAGTTTTTTAATCACAGATGAATCGGTATCCGCCTTCGCGATAAACTTAACGATATCCTTGGGTAAGGAGATAGCAACAGGTTCATTTGATTCAAACTCTGCAATAGTACGCGATAGCGGTTGATGTACCGCTAAATAGCGTTTTCCATCAGGCTCTTCTGTCGCTTTAATCGGTTGATTAACAAATTGTACACGAGTGCCGACAGGCACTGTTTTAAATAAATGCTCGATATCTTCGTGGCGTAAGCGCACGCATCCTTGACTGACGCGTAAACCAATACCAAAGCTGGCGTTAGTACCATGGATAGCATACAAGTTGCCAATATAGAGCGCATATAAGCCCATTGGGTTATCAGGGCCTGCTGGCCATACCGCGGGGAGAATTTCGCCTTTTGCCGCGTATTCTTTGCGGATACGTGGTGTTGGTGTCCACGTAGGATTGGCACGCTTACGTTGAACGCTAGTCACCCAGTTTTCTGGCGTATCTTTGCCAATTTGTCCAATACCAATAGGCAGGACTTCAACGGTCTTTTTGCCCTTCGGGTAGTAGTACAAACGCATTTCCGCAACGTTGATCACAATGCCTTCACGCGGGGCGTTTGGCAGAATTAACTGGTGTGGAATTAATAACTGGCTGCCAGGTTTGGGTAAGAATGGATCGACACCAGGATTGGCTTCCATCAAGTTACTTAGACCCAGCTGGAATTGAGCCGCGATATCTTCTAGGGTGTGTTTACCCTCTGGCACAGTGTAATAATGGTTTTCGCCAACTAACCGACTTGAAGGCGGCGGTAAAGGGTATTCCGTTGCTAAAGCGGAGAGACTTGGGAACGCTAAAGTCAATAATAAAGCTGTGGTGCGAAGCATACTCATAAGCGGATACTACGATTCCTGTTAATAAAAAAGCGTGTTGAACGCTGCTTTCTCTACCTAAAATAGCGCGGCAAATTGACGGGCAACATGCTCTGGCGCGCGAAGCTCGCATCCTTCCTTATTTTGAACATTATTTCAACTGAAATATGATCCGTACAGCGTATTTATCACTTATTTTAACTTTAGACGCTTAGCCAAGCGATGTAGATTGCCAGGATCGACGCCCAATATCCTTGCTGTGGCGGCCCAATTGTTATCTTGCGTAGCAAAGACGCGTTTAATGTAATCGCTCTGAAATGACTCAGTCGCAAGCGTTAAGTTTAAAAATTCCCTCGTTTCTCGTGCGGACACATCGCTAGTCGCTATTGATTGGCTCGTTTCGAGGGGATTGAGTTTCAGTGGTAAGTCAAAATGCTGTGGCTCAATGGTGCAGCAGCCATTTTCGGCGGATACGCGAGCTAGAACCGTTGCCCTATGGATTGCATGTTCTAGCTCTCGTACGTTACCAGGCCAAGTGTATTGGTTGAGTAGTAATAAGCTAGTGGGACTAAAATTGAGTTGTTTTATCCCAAGCTTTTGCTTGTAACGCTCGGCAAAGAAACCACTTAGTAGTGTGATATCTTGTCCACGCTCCCGTAGTGGGGGCACTAATAGGGGAAATACGCTTAATCTATGGTAAAGATCGGCTCTAAAGCGTCCTTCTAGCACTTCAGTTTTAAGCACTTTGTTGGTAGCAGCAATAATCCGCACATCGACTTTTAGGCTGCGATCGTCTCCTACTCTTTGTAGATCACCGTATTGCAGTACCCGCAGTAATTTTGCTTGTAGTGTGAGTGGTAACTCACCTATTTCATCTAAAAATAAAGTGCCTTTATCCGCCATTTCGAATTTGCCACTACGATGGCTTATTGCACCAGTAAAGGCGCCCTTAACATGCCCAAAGAGTTCACTTTCTGCGACCGACTCGGGGAGGGCGGCACAATTTAGGTAGACTAAGGCTTTAGTCGCTCTTGCTGATTTTTGATGTATGGCTTGAGCGACTAATTCTTTTCCTGTACCTGTTTCGCCTAGGATTAATACATTGAGATCACTGTGGGCAACGACTTCGATTTCTCGATTTAGACTTTGTATGATGGGAGAATGACCAATGAGTTCGCCATCCGTATTCAAGTTTGGGGCATTTTCTTCTGTATGGCTGGCGTGGCTATTAAGGGCCAAACGCTCAAGTTTTTCTACCAATAATGCATTGCTTAATGAGGCGGCTGCGATAGCACTTAAACTGCGTAGCTCGGTATTGCTAAATTGATCAAATTGAAGGGGATCAAACGCATCGATAGTGACAGCCCCGATAAGACGTTCATTGGAAAAGAGTGGCAGACCAATGCAGGCGTGTACTTTTAGTTGGTCAGCTTGATTCGGAATTAAACCATCGTAGGGATCGGGCAATTCACTATCAGCGGGAAAACGCACTATATCCCCCGCCCTTGCGATGGCTTCAAGCCTAGGGTGTTCACTGAGGATAAATCGTCTACCAAGCACATCGTCATTTAAGCCATTGATCGCCAGTGGCGTAAAGTATTGTCCATGGAAAGTGAGCAGTGCCGCGGCATTACAGTGGAGATTTTGTCTTACGGTATCCAGTAAACGTGAGAAACGATCCCTATGACCTAAACCTGAAGTGATATCAAGGGCAATACGGGTCAGTTCGGTTTGACTTAATGCCATACAAACTCCAGTGTATCCAGTGGGTATAAATAATTGTGATATTGACACAGGTAGTTTAAACAATGCCAGTCTGCTTTGAACTGGTAAGTTGAGTTATTATGTAACCGACGCAATAAAATCCAGTTTGATGCATGGTGGCTAGACTGACTGTGGCTAGACTCACCGCTGTTAAACTATAAGTCCAAGGCATCGTAAATGATGCCTTGGACAAGTTTAAAAGAGGGCGTTAGCGATTGGGTTCGAGTAATTCATGCTGAACTTGCGGTGTTTTATTCAGTGCTTTTTTAATCAGATCGAATAGGAATGCTCCCATCAACAAACCGCCGACACTGAAAATAACGTCCCCAAACATGCGCATCCAGACGAGTCGTTCGACTAATGGGCTGTGGATAACCTCAGGCGAGCGAGCATACCAATATCCATGGTCGATGACGGCAAAGAATTGTGTAATGCCCACAGGTAGCAGTGACATAAAGACCATAGCGGCAAGACCGATATTGAGGCTCCAGAAGGCTCCTTTTAGCATTTTTTCATTCCATTGCATCTTGCCTGTTAATCCGCGTAGACAGAAGAGCATCAAGCCCATGCCTAACATACCGTATACTCCCATAAATGCCGCATGAGCATGGGTTGCCGTTGTGTTTAAGCCTTGTATGTAATAAAGGGCGATAGGTGGGTTGATTAGGAACCCAAGTATGCCTGCCCCAACTAAATTCCAAAACGCAGTAGCGACAAAGAACATAATGGCCCAATGATATCTTTGCATCCAGTGACTGGCTTTGCGTAGGCGATACGTTTCCATCGCTTCAAAACCAATAATGGCTAATGGGACTACTTCTAATGCGGAGAAAATCGCACCCCAAGCAATAACGGATGTGGGTGTTCCGGTAAAATAGAGGTGGTGTAAGGTGCCAATGAGCCCGCCAGTTAAAAAGATCACAGTGGTAAAAAGTACGGCGCTGTTGGCGCTGCGACCACGTATTAAACCAAGACGCACTAACATCAGGGCGATAACGGCGGTGGCGAAGGTCTCAAAGAAGCCTTCAACCCACAAATGCACCACCCACCAACGCCAATATTCGGCAATCGCGAGGTTAGAGTGTTTCCCCATAAAAAGACCTGCGCCATAGAATAATCCAATAGCGACGCAGGAGGCGTAAAGTACCCATATAACGGGGCGCATTTCACTTTGGACTTTGAGCGCGGGTTTCATTGCCGCAGTGACTAGAGCCAACCAAATTAATAATCCAATTAACAATAGTATTTGCCATACGCGGCCTAAATCTATGTATTCATAACCTTGATGGCCGAAAAGGAAATTCATATCAAGATCAAAGTACTGCTGTACTCCCATCCACTCACCAGCCATTGAACCAACTACAATTATGACTAAGGCGACCCATAGCACGTTAACACCGAGGCGTTGATATTTAGGCTCATGACCTGATAATGCTGGGGCAATATATAATCCTGTGCCTAGCCAAGCAGTGGCAATCCAGAATACTGCTAATTGAGTATGCCAAGTACGAGTGACTGAATAGGGGAGGATTTCTGCAAGGGGGAAACCGTAGAATTCTTGACCTTCTACCGCATAGTGGGCGGTAATACCACCGAGTAAAATTTGTAGTAGAAAGAGGCCAATAGCGGTAATAAAGTATTTACCAACCGCTTTTTGTGAGGCGGTTGGTTTAGCCAAGAATAGTGGATCTTGCTCGGCAGGTTTAGGTAGGCTTTCGTGTTTACCACTGGCGTGATGCCAGATTAAGCCACCAATTCCTGCGATTAAAGTGACAATACTGAGGATTGACCAAACAATATTATCCGAGGTTGGGGTATTGCCTAGCTGCGGATCGAAGGGCCAGTTATTTGTATAAGTATATGAAGCATCTGGACGTTCAGTGATTGCGGCCCACGCCCCCCAGAAGAGAAAAGCATTGAGTTGCTCACGGCGGGCAAGATCGGGCACAGTGCCTTCTTTCATTGCATATTGCTCGCGTAAGTTTTTTAGCTCAGGATCGCTACCAAACAATGAGAGGTAGTGCTGGCTGACCTTATTAATGGCTTCAACTCGTGTTGTAGATAATCTGATAATACTCGTGCCATCAGCATGTTGTTCTACAGTATTACGACGCAAATCATCCCTTAGTGCCTGTTCTAAACCAGCCTTTGCAGGATTAGTCAGTTGTTCAAAGGGGTGTTGATATTGTTCCATTGCGCGTATGTTGAGCCAAGCCTCCGCTTCTTTGTGTAACCAGTCGGCGGTCCAATCAGGGGCAACATAAGAACCATGTCCCCAAATGGAACCCAGTTGATGACCTCCCATAGATCGCCATACTAATTGGCCTTGTTCTATATCTTGTCCACTAAACACTGTGTGTCCACTGGCATCGGTAAAGGCTGTTGGTATGGGTGGTTTTTCTCGATAAATTTCACTGCCAATACTAAGCAGTACCGTAAATGAAGCAATTAACACTAATAATAGTGCAATTACTGTGAGTTTTTGTTTGCTCATAAATCCCCTTAATACAACGTCATTTTGATACCTTTGTGTTATCTATAGCTGGAAATGTGCCAACATTTATCCTATTGAAATTAAATGAATATTTATTGTATGAGTGTCTTTTTGATACGTTTTTAAAGTGTCATAATGACAATTATTGTTTTTATGACACTATTTATTGAGTTGTGTCTTTAAAACAATCGTATTTAGGCTTCTTATCCTAGAACTTACTATTTTTATTGGTATTTTTATTGTTTGTGCTAATTTTCATAGTATATCGGGGTTTCTATTGCGTTATTGCTTGGTTTTAACGTCAATGAGGTGGGTTTTAATTGAATGGTTGTTTTCTTAATGTATTGATATTTAGCTATTTTAATTGCAATTTATTGGGTTGTTGGTGTTATCGTGAATTTAGAATTTTTTACTGGTTTTTACATCAAAGCTAATACAAAGTTACTGTTGAAGCTATTTGTCTGTAGATGATTGAAATTTAATATTTAACGCTCCAATAATTCGCTATTTTTGTGCTAATATAAAATCATAAAAATTGTAAGTTGAGTCATTTTTAACCTCGGTGATTTGTCTATCGTTTAACTAAACAACCTGTATTTAAGGAGGCATGTGTGGATGCAGATTCCATCAATAGTTTTTTTCTGATCGGTGCCTTGCTTGCAGCAGTGAGTGTTTTGCTTAGTCCTATGTCTTCCCGTTTAGGCATTCCAATTTTATTGATTTTCCTTGCTGTAGGTATTTTGGCTGGTGAAGATGGTCTTGGTGGTATCCAATTTGATGATTACTCCACAGCTTATTTAGTCAGTAACTTAGCCTTAGCGATTATTTTGCTCGACGGCGGTATGCGCACGCGCGTAGCCAGTTTTAGGGTGGCGCTATGGCCTGCATTATCCTTGGCGACTTTTGGCGTTGCGATTACCACCAGTATTACTGGCTTGATGGCCGCATGGTTGTTTGATTTGCATTGGCTGCAGGGGTTACTGGTTGGGGCTATTGTGGGCTCGACTGATGCGGCAGCGGTATTTTCCTTACTTAAAGGACGAAGTCTTAATGAGCGGGTTGGGGCAACCTTGGAAATTGAGTCCGGTAGTAACGATCCTATGGCGGTATTTTTAACCGTCACATTAATTGCTATTTTGGCTAATGTTGATACTGAGCTTTCGGTTAGTTTTATGCTGGTAAGCTTTATTAAACAGTTTGGTTTGGGAATTTGTTTAGGTTTAGGCGGTGGTTGGCTGCTATGGAAACTGGTTAATTTAAGTAAGCTTGCAGAGGGGCTTTACTCAATTTTAGTCTTAAGTGGCGGACTGATTATCTATGCTGTATCTAACAAGTTGGGTGGAAGTGGCATTTTATCCATTTACTTAGTCGGATTATTCCTCGGTAATAAACCCACTCGTGGTCGTCATTCTATTTTAAACGTACTCGATGGTATGACTTGGGTCAGCCAAATCGGTATGTTCCTTGTCTTAGGCTTGCTACTTACCCCTTCTGATTTATTTGATATTTTGCTGCCTGGTTTTGCCTTGGCATTTGGGATGATCTTATTCGCCCGTCCTCTGGCTGTGTGGCTGAGCTTATTGCCCTTTAAAAGCTTTAGTAGCCGGGATCGTTGGTTTATTTCTTGGGTGGGGTTACGCGGCGCTGTACCGATCATCTTAGCAGTATTTCCTATGATGGCGGGCCTGCCAGGGGCTCAGTTATATTTCAACTTAGCTTTCTTCGTCGTGCTAGTCTCGCTGCTGATCCAAGGAGCTTCGTTAACCACGGCAGCGCGCTTGGCAAAGGTGGAACTGCCCCCAAAGCCGCTCCCCATTTCACGCTCGGGTGTTGAAATTTATCCGAGTAGTGAATGGGAGGTCTTTGTTTACTGTTTGAGCGAAAATAAATGGTGTGTTGGTGAGCCCTTAAAACGGTTATCGATGCCTGATGGTACGCGTATTGCGGCTGTTTTTAGGGGAGACAAACTATTGCATCCCTCTGGTAGTACTTGCTTAGAGGCGGGAGATATACTCTGTGTTCTAGGTCAGGAGCGAAGTTTAGATGCATTAAGCCATCTTTTTAGCCAAGCACCTGAAACTAAGGAAGTTCCACGTTTCTTCGGTGATTTCTTTATTGAGACTGATGTCAAGTTAGCTGATCTGGCCCCTATCTATGGTTTGGACTTAGATGAGGAGGCGAGTGAGATGACTGTGGCTGATCTTGTGGCATCTGAGCTTGGTGCACATCCGGTCATAGGGGATCATTTCCAATGGCAATCTTTACACTGGGTTGTTGCAGGATTGCATGAAGGCAAAGTGACGAATATCGGGATTCGCTTACCGCCAGAAACCTAGCATTCTAGGGCCTATAAAAAATGCCAGCTTAATTGCTGGCATTTTTGTGTTAAAAAGTGTGTTAGGTTACTGATATACAGATTTATCAGTGGGATCAGGACGAGTCTTAAAGCGGCGATGCAACCACATATATTGGGCGCGGTTTTTATCTATGATGGACTCGATAATCTTGTTACCGCGAATGGCATCAGCTAATTCATCTTCGCCGGGGAAATTATCCAGCGGTGGCATGATTTCAATTCGATAACCTTCATCACCTTCAGTACGCTCTACAAAAAAGGGGAGCACTTTAGCTTTACCGAGTTTGGCTAAGGTCGTCGCGCCCGTAATCGTTGCCGCATCAGGCATGGCATAAAAGGGAATAAATACGGCACTTGAACGGCCAAAGTCCTGATCGGCTGTGTACCAAATTACATCGGGATTACGTAGGCAGCGCACCATTTGGCGTAAATCCCGTTTAGAGACCAAACCTTTGTTGGAACGTAAACGCCCCTCGACCTGCAGATATTCCATGACTGGGTTATTGTGTGGGCGATAAACGCCAACACCGGGTTGAAATTGGCCAAAGATACGTGCCCCCATTTCTAGCGGTAAACAATGCACGGCAAAAAGGATGACTCCGTGGCCGGCATCGAGTGTGTCTTGTACGTATTCTTTGCCTTTAATACTCATGTGTTGTTGCACTTTTTCATCGGACCACCACCACGCATTAATCGTATCAAAAATGGCTTTACCCGTTTCTTCAAAGTTACGTTTGAGCAGATTTTCCCTTTCAGTGTCAGACATATCTGGGAAGCAAAGGGTTAAATTGCGGCGTGCGGTATGGGTGCGGCCAGCGGCAAATTTCATCACTAAGCGACCTAACCCCTTACCCAGTTTCATCTGCCAAGACAGTGGTAGAAACTGAGTTAAACGCATCAAAAATACGCCAAACCACATGGGCCAATGCTTGGGATGATATAAAGAAGATGAAAATTCGGCTTTCTCGACCACAAAAATACTCACTCGTTTTGAAAATTACTGCTTATTCTAACTCAATTTTTACTGAAAATTAGGTACAATCACGGTTAAATTTCTGCATGAAGATAAGAGCGCTATGAAGGTTTCTCTGCCAGCATTTGAAAAAGCCAGAGTGTTAGTCGTCGGCGATGTGATGTTAGACCGTTATTGGGTTGGCCCTACGGGACGTATCTCCCCTGAGGCACCCGTACCTGTAGTGAAGATTAATCAGGTTGAAGACAGACCGGGTGGCGCGGCCAACGTGGCCCTCAATATCGCAACCTTAGGTGGCCAAGTCCAACTTGCAGGGCTCGTTGGCCAAGATGATACCGCCATAGCCTTAACACTCGGTGTGCAAACCTTAGGGGTTGAACCCCAATGGTTAAGTATTGCGGATAAACCAACTATCACTAAGTTGCGGGTATTATCACGTAATCAGCAGCTTATTCGCCTCGATTTCGAAGAAGCCTTCGACAAGGCCGATAGCGTGCGTTTACTTAAGCAATCCGAAGCCTTACTCGACTCTATCGATGTGGTGGTGTTGTCCGACTATGCCAAGGGCGCTATCGATCAGCCGCGAGATTTTATTGCCTTAGCGCGTTCTAAAGGTGTGATGGTATTAGTCGATCCTAAGGGCAGTGACTTTGGTCGTTATCATGGCGCGTCACTCATTACCCCAAATATGAGCGAGTTTGAAGCTGTTGTGGGTACGGTGACCTCTGAAGCCGATCTACTAGAAAAAGCCCGTGGTTTACTCAAAGAACATCATTTCGATGCCATTTTAGTGACCCGCTCTGAAAAGGGCATGACCTTAGTGACTGCTAATGCGCCTGAATTACACATCCCAACCGTTGCCCGCGAAGTCTATGATGTGACGGGGGCTGGCGACACTGTGATTTCGGCCTTAGCAACCTCATTAGCCGCAGGGGCCGATTTACCCCAAGCTTGTGCTATTGCAAATACGGCTGCGGGTGTGGTGGTCGGAAAACTTGGCACTTCAACCGTGAGTCGTATCGAGCTTATCGAAGCCTTAGCTTTGCACCATGGAGAATCGGGTTTTGGTGTGGTGAGTGAAGATCAGCTTGCCTACGCCTTAGAGCAAGCCAAACTGCGCGGTGAACGTGTGGTGATGACCAATGGTTGTTTCGATATTTTGCATGCGGGTCACGTGAGTTACCTAAAGCAGGCTAAAGCTTTAGGTGATCGTTTAATTGTCGCAGTAAACGATGATGCCTCGGTTAAACGCCTCAAGGGTGAAGGCCGTCCAGTTAATCAGGTTGATCGTCGTATGGCAGTGCTCGCAGGCTTAGCTTCTGTCGATTGGGTGGTGCCTTTTAGTGAAGATACGCCGCAGCGGATCATCGCCAGATTGCTGCCGGATCTCTTGGTCAAAGGTGGCGATTATAAAATTGAAGATATTGCGGGTGGCGCTGAAGTGATTGCCGCTGGTGGTCAAGTACAAGTACTTGGGTTTGAAGATGGTATTTCAACAACGGCCATTATCCAAAATATTATGGCTAATCAGTGAGTTTAATTGTTCTGACATTGGTTTCAAGCCTGTCTTGGGTGCCTATCGCGGATAAGCAGGCTTTAATTTGTCCTTTGTCGGTGTTAAACAAATGTCTCGATACACTTCCGGCATCTGTGCGAACACAGTTACCCGATACGCTTGAGCAATTCAAGCGTGATATCGGTTTTAGAAGTGCTATGGTGATACCTGTTGATGATAGTCATTTCTCTGGATTAATCCTCGTAAACAAGCAAGAAACACCCCAAATAGAAGTGGTCAATATTGACGGTGTGACCTACCAGTTAGATCTGAGAGAACAGTCGCTGCTAACGCTATGGCACGAGTTAGGGCACCTTGAGAACATTGCTCTGCAAGGAAGCATATTACCAAATGATTTAAGTACTTATCAGCATGAATCCTTAGCTGATATTTATTTAATTTGGCGCATAGCGAGGGAAAATAATAACTTTGCCCTTGCATGGCAGCAATACCATAGGCGTAATCTTGCCGCATTAACAAATGCGCATAATATGTCCCATTGGAGTGCGCCAATGATGATACAAGTGTTAAATAAATACAGCCCGGCACAGGTTGGACAATATGCTCGTTATCGAGATTTTTTGGCAGACTTTTATCCTAAAATTGACCAATTAGAACCTCGAACGTTGAATGAGTTTTCGAGTTTAATCCAACGAACATTTGGGGGAAGCGTTCTGCAATCCCTTCCTGAATACCTGTTTTGGCGTAAATCCGAACTTGGCCTTTACTTAAAACCTACCTTCATTTTGCTTATGGGAGAAGAAAAAGCCCATGACTGGTTGGTACAAAATTCAATGTTGTGAATATGTAAATAAAACAGGCCAAACCCCCTGTTTAAAACTGAACCCTAGCTGAACAAAAGTGAAATACACTCGTTTTAGCCCTTTAGATAGCAGTA
This sequence comes from Shewanella sp. W3-18-1, assembly GCF_000015185.1. Taxonomy (NCBI): domain Bacteria; kingdom Pseudomonadati; phylum Pseudomonadota; class Gammaproteobacteria; order Alteromonadales; family Shewanellaceae; genus Shewanella; species Shewanella sp. W3-18-1. The sequence goes on from NC_008750.1 coordinate 995,358, forward strand.
ATCCCTGAGATGCTTTGGTAAGCTCTGCGCCCAGAAAAAGAAGAAGGGGACTTTACTATGGCTAAACGCTCGCGGGTACAAACTGAGCAAACCATTAATCAAATTATGGATGAAGCGTTAAAGCAGATTTTGACTATTGGCTTTGAGACAATGTCTTATACTACGTTATCTGAAGCTACGGGTATTAGCCGTACAGGCATTAGTCATCATTTTCCGCGCAAAAGCGATTTTCTGGTTCGTTTAGATAGTCGTATTGGCAATCTATTTGTTGCGGCTCTGGATTTTTCTAGCCAAGAGGCATTGGAAACATCATGGATGCAGGCAATGCAGGAAGAACATTATCGTGCGGTATTGAGACTGTTTTTTAGTCTTTGTGGTGGTGCAAATAATGAAATTACCCTCTTTAGAGCGGTGAGTTCAGCTCGTCAGCAAGCGATTTCAGAGCTAGGCTTAGCGGGCGATCGTACAATCAATCATTTATTGGGCCGTACTGCTATGATGTTGTTATCAAACTTTGATATCGCTAAAGCGGCATAAATCATCTGATTGGTGTAAAACAGGGGCCGAATGGCTCCTTTTTTACGCTTGAGATTAAAAAATAAGGGGAGCGATATAGCTCCCCTTACTGGATTGAAAAACACTTGTTACAGGGCTTTTAGAATCGCCTCAACACTGGCTTTAGCATCTCCAAATAGCATTTGGGTATTTTCTTTGAAGAACAGTGGGTTTTGCACGCCGGCATAACCTGTGTTCATCGAACGCTTAAAGCCAATCACATTTTGCGCTTTCCACACTTCGAGTACTGGCATACCTGCGATGGGACTACCAGGATCTTCCATCGCTGCGGGGTTAACCGTATCGTTTGCGCCGATAACGAGCACGACATCTGTGTCTTTAAAGTCTTCGTTGATTTCGTCCATTTCGAGCACGATATCGTAGGGGACTTTCGCTTCCGCGAGCAGTACGTTCATATGACCGGGTAAACGGCCAGCCACAGGATGGATACCAAAACGCACTTTCACGCCGCGATCACGTAGTTTTTGAGTGATTTCCGCAACAGGATATTGTGCCTGTGCCACTGCCATTCCGTAACCTGGAGTGATGATGACCGAGGTTGCATTTTTCAGCATTTCCGCCACATCTTCGGCGTTGGTTTCGCGGTATTCGCCCATTTCTTCATCACCAGATGAGGCTACACCATCAGTGCCAAAGCCGCCCGCGATAACAGAAATGAACGAGCGATTCATCGCTTTACACATAATGTAAGACAGAATTGCACCCGATGAGCCCACTAAGGCGCCGACTACAATTAAGAGGTCGTTCGATAGCATAAAGCCCGCCGCTGCCGCTGCCCAACCTGAGTAGGAGTTCAGCATAGACACAACCACTGGCATATCTGCGCCGCCAATGGATGCCACTAAATGCCAGCCAAAGGCGAAGGCAATTAGACTCATCAGTAGCAATGCCGGCATAGTGCCGCCAGTCTGAACGAAGTACACCATGAGTGCGAAAGACACTAGCACGGCGACTAAGTTGAGTTTGTGGCGATGTGGCAGCATTAACGGTTTAGAAGAAATCAGTCCGCGCAACTTACAAAAAGCCACGATAGAACCTGTAAAGGTGACCGCACCGATAAAGATCCCAAGGAAGACTTCGACCAAGTGAATATTAAGCATAGCGCCTGTGAGATGCGCTTTGCTGGCGGTGTCGGCTGCTTTAGTAAGGGCATCCTGCACTGCCGCTAGCGTGGTATTAATATCACCACCTACGGCAACCACGACCTGTGAAACGTCCTGTGGATGTAAGTCGATAAAACTATTAAAACCCACTAATACCGCGGCCATACCCACAAAACTGTGAAGTACGGCCACCAACTCTGGCATTTCAGTCATTTCAACTTTTAATGCGAGACGGATACCAATGGCACCACCGATTACCATGGCAATTAAGATCCATGCGATACCATTAGTATCAGGATTGAAAATGGTCGCCAATAGGGCGATTGCCATACCTAATATACCGAACAAGTTGCCATTTTTTGCCGTTTCTTGCTTCGACAGTCCTGCGAGACTGAAGATGAAGAGAATGGCGGCAACGATATAAGCTGCTGTTACCAGTCCTTGAGACACGTTATACCCCCTTAACCCTTACGGAACATCTTCAGCATACGCTGAGTGACAGTAAAGCCACCGAAGATGTTAATACTGGCGATCAGCACGGCGATAAATGCCAGTACAGTGACCAAAGTTGAACCCTGACCGATTTGCAGTAGGGCGCCGACCACGATAATGCCTGAAATAGCATTAGTCACTGACATTAAAGGCGTATGCAGAGAGTGGGATACGTTCCACACTACGTAATAGCCAACCACGCAGGACAACACAAAAACGGTGAAGTGAGATAGGAACTCTGGCGGTGCAACCGATGCTACAGCGGCGAATCCTAGCGCACCTAAGGCGGCGAGCACATATTTCAGTTTTGAGGGAGCTTTTGGCGTTGTGCTCTTAGGTTCGATTTTTGCGACAGGTTTTGCTGGCGCAGCAGAGACTGAAATCGGCGGTGGTGGGAAGGTCACTTCACCTTCTTTTATCACCGTCATATTGCGCATGACCACATCATCGAAGTTGATGCTGGCTGTGCCATCCTTTTCTTTGCACATTAACTTCATCAAGTTGACTAAGTTAGTGCCGTAAAGTTGTGATGATTGCGCTGGTAGACGACCGGGAAGGTCAGTATAACCAATGACTTTTACACCGTTAGCGGTAATAAATAGCTCGCCCGATTGGGTGTATTCACAGTTACCGCCCGTCGCAGCGGCTAAATCGACGATTACAGAGCCGCTCTTCATGCTATCGACCATGGCTTTGGTGATGAGCTTAGGTGCAGGACGGCCAGGGATCAGCGCAGTAGTGATGATGATATCGACTTCTTTGGCTTGCTCGGCAAACAGCGCCATTTCGGCGGCGATAAATTCGTCCGACATGGTTTTAGCATAACCGTCCGATGAACCGCCTTCTTCGTTACCAAAATCCAGTTTAAGGAACTGGCCACCCATAGATTCGATTTGTTCAGCCACTTCTAAGCGGGTATCGAAGGCGCGCACTATAGCACCCAGTGAGCCCGCTGTACCAATGGCGGCAAGGCCAGCTACACCAGCACCAATCACTAATACTTTGGCGGGAGGCACTTTACCAGCAGCAGTAATTTGACCAGTAAAGAAACGGCCAAATTGATGCGCGGCCTCAACAACGGCGCGATAGCCACCGATATTTGCCATTGAGGAGAGGGCATCCAGTGACTGGGCGCGGGAAATCCTTGGCACCATGTCCATTGCCATGACATTGATGTTACGTTTAGATAGCTTCTCAACCAACTCAGGATTTTGAGCGGGCCAAATAAAACTGATTAACGTCGCACCATCTTTAATTTGTTCAATTTCAACATCGCTTGGTGCATTGACCTTAAAAATGAGATCCGCTTGCCAGACATCCTTAGTTACACTCGCGCCCGCAGCTTCAAAGGCCGCATCATCGAAGCTTGACAGTTGACCCGCATTGGCCTCAATAACAACCTCAAAGCCGAGCTTTTTAAGCTGCTCAACGGTGGCAGGGGTCGCGGCGACCCGAGTTTCACCGGCGAGACTCTCTCTCGGTATTCCAATCTGCATGACTACTCCCTGGTGGTTTATATAATCGTTCTGCCTGAGTACTTTCCCCTGCGCTAAACCTAGGTAGGGCTAGGCAGCAACAAGAGTTAACTCGTCTATTTGATTGCGGCAAGTTAGCGCATTAAATCTTGAGTGTGAAATTTGTGCTTTCAAAACAAACTTCTCAGCGAGCAACAGAGGTCACTGTACAGCAGGCTCATACCATTGTGGCAAGACTTTGGTTTGACACAAGCGCATATTTCTCAAGCTAGTCGTTTCTGTACTGGTCGTATCAAAAACTTTTAACCAGCGCACACTTTTGTAGCTTAAATTTTGCCCTTTGTATATTCCAAAATGGAATTAAAAATCAAATTTTATTCTTTTTTGCTTTTCTTAAACCACGATAAGCTGGTGAACATTACACTGTCATAGGGCCGTCTCATGTTGTTAAAAGAACTTTCATCGCTAGCTTCGCCATTGTCTCAAGGACAAGTCGAGAAGCTAAAACAACTCACTTCTGAGTTAAGTGCAGTGCAACTGGCTTGGGTGAGTGGCTATCTTGCTGCAACTGCCAATGCGGGTCAATTAGCGCCTGTTGCGCAGGCGCAAACGGCTCAAACAGTGACGATTCTCTATGGCAGCCAAACGGGTAATGGCCGTGGTGTCGCCAAAGCGCTCGCCGATAAGGCGCAGGCGCAAGGTTATGCGGTCAATCTGGCTTCAATGGGCGAATACAATGTTCGCCAATTAAAGCAAGAAGCTGTGCTTTTGCTGGTGGTCAGCACCCATGGTGAAGGTGAAGCGCCGGATGATGCGATTGAATTACACAAGTTTTTAGCATCGAAACGTGCCCCTAAGTTAGACAATCTACATTACTCAGTGCTCGCGCTGGGGGATTCTAGCTATGAGTTCTTCTGCCAAACAGGTAAAGACTTCGATGCCCGCTTAGCAGTACTGGGTGCTAAGTCACTGTTACCTTTGATTGAATGCGATGTGGATTATGAAGCTGCCGCGGGTCAGTGGCACGCCGATGTATTAGAGGCCGTTAAGCCGCTGATCGAAACCTCGTCCGCCAGTGTGGTATCCATCGGCACGGCCAAAGCGATTGGCGAAAGTGAATTTACTAAGCAAAACCCCTATAGCGCCGAAGTGCTTGTGAGCCAGAAAATTACTGGCCGTGGATCAGACAGAGATGTACGCCATGTTGAAATTGACCTTGGCGACTCAGGGTTAACCTATCAAGCGGGTGATGCCCTCGGTGTGTGGTTTAGTAATAACGAAGCCTTAGTTGAGGAGATTTTAACTGCACTGTCACTCTCTGGTGATGAGGAAGTGGTTGTCGAAAAAGAATCTTTGACCCTTAAGCAAGTCTTGGTCGATAGGAAAGAGCTGACTCAGTTATATCCTGGATTAGTCAAAGCTTGGGCCGAATTGAGCGGCAGCGCTGAGCTGCTGGCATTGAGCGAAGATAAAGAACAAGTGCGCCACTTTATCCTTAAGCATCAATTTGCCGATTTAGTCACTCAGTATCCGTTATCAAATAACTCAGTAACCTTAAATGCAGCAAAACTGCTTGAACTACTGCGTCCATTAACGCCAAGACTTTACTCTATCGCCTCAAGTCAAAGCGAAGTTGAAACAGAAGTCCACTTAACGGTGGCCTTAGTGGAAGATGAGCGCCACGGCTCAGCACGTTTTGGCGGCGCGTCACACTTCTTAGCCTCAGCGCAGGAAGGCACGCAAGTTAAGGTTTATGTTGAGCCTAATAAGCACTTCCGTTTACCCGAAAACCCAGAAACACCGGTGATCATGATTGGACCTGGCACGGGGGTTGCGCCGTTCCGTGCCTTTATGCAGGAGCGCGTAGCACAAGGGATCCAAGGTGATAGCTGGTTATTCTTCGGTAATCCACACTTTGAGCAGGATTTCCTGTATCAAACCGAGTGGCAACAGTATTTGAAAAATGGCGATCTCAGCCGTATCGATGTGGCATTCTCCCGCGATCAGGCCCATAAGATTTATGTGCAGCACCGCATTAAAGAACAAGGCCAAGCCCTGTGGCAATGGTTGCAAAACGGCGCACATCTCTACATTTGCGGTGATGCCGAGCGGATGGCAAAGGATGTTCACCAAGCCTTGATTGAGGTGGCGGTTGAAGTCGGTGGTTTGAATATTGAGGCTGCAGAAGCCTACTTTGAAACCCTGCGCAGCGATAAACGCTACCAAAAAGACGTGTATTAATCTCAACCGTTGCGCAGATAAGAAACGCATAAGAATAGCCAAAGCTGCACACGTGATGACCTGTGCAGCCAGCGAACCCAATTTTAAGAGGCAGTTGCCATGAGTGAGCAAAAGTTAGCGTTAAACGAATACCTAAAGACCGACAGTGATTACCTGCGCGGGACCATCAAAGAAGGTTTAGATTCTTCTGTGACAGGCAGTTTCAGCGATGGCGATCAGCAGCTGATCAAATTTCATGGCTTCTACCAGCAGGATGACCGCGATTTACGTAACGAACGTAAAGAGCAAAAACTCGAGCCTTTATATAGCTTTATGTTGCGTGCCCGCGTACCTGGTGGTATTTGTACGCCGCAGCAATGGTTAGGTGTGGACAAAATTGCCTCGACCTTAACCAGCTCGAACAGCATTCGTTTGACGACCCGTCAAACCTTCCAATACCACGGTATTCCTAAGCGTAACTTGAAGACCATTATTCAAGACTTAGATCGGCAGGCGCTGGATTCGATTGCTGCCTGTGGTGACGTTAACCGTAACGTCATGTGTAACCCCAATCCGGTGGAATCTAAACTGCATGAGCAGGCCTATGCGGTGGCGAAAAAGCTCTCAGATCATCTGCTGCCACACACTCGCGCCTACGCCGAAATCTGGTTAGATGAAGAAAAGTTACTGACCACGGAAGATGAAACCGTTGAACCTGTGTATGGCAAAACCTATTTGCCACGTAAGTTTAAGATGGCGGTTGCGGTGCCTCCCGATAACGATGTTGACGTTTACACGAACGATTTAGGTTTTATCGCCGTGGCCGAAAATGGCGAGCTGGTTGGCTTTAACCTGACTGCGGGTGGCGGCATGGGCTCGACCCATGGCGAAGTGGAAACTTTCCCACGTCTGGCTGACGACTTTGGTTTTATCAAAACTGAAGATGTGATGAAATTTGCCGAAGCTGTGATGACAGTGCAACGCGACTGGGGTAATCGCTCTAATCGTAAGCGCTCGCGCCTTAAATACACTATTGTCGACCATGGCTATGAGAAGTTTAAAGCCGAAGTCGAGGCCCGTGCTGGGGTGAAATTTGAACCTAAGCGCGATGTAGTGATTGGCGATCGCGGCGATCGTTATGGTTGGGTCGAAGGCGTTGACGGTAAGTGGCATTTAACCTTATTTATCGAAAGCGGTCGTATTAAAGATTTACCGGGGCAAACGTTGCAAACGGGGCTGCGTGAAATTGCTAAGATCCACAAGGGCGATTTCCGCATGACCTCGAATCAAAACATGATCATCGCAGGCGTCGCGGCGGAAGATAAAGCCACCATTGAAGGCTTAGCCCGCAAACACGGTCTACTTGGCCAAGTGTTGACACAAACCCGCGGTCACTCTATTGCCTGTGTGGCGTTGCCGACGTGTCCATTAGCGATGGCGGAAGCCGAGCGTTATTTCCCTGAGTTTATCGATCACATCGATGCGCTGCAGGCAAAACACGGCATTAGCGAGCAAGCGATTGTGGTGCGTATGACGGGTTGTCCTAACGGTTGTGCCCGTCCATTTGCCGCTGAAATTGGCCTTGTGGGTAAGGCGCCGGGTCGTTATAACTTGTATTTAGGTGCAAGTTTTGAAGGGACTCGCCTGAACAAGATGCACAGAGAAAATATCCAAGAGGCGGACATTCTCGCCGAATTGGATACCCTGTTTGGCCGCTACGCCGTTGAGCGTGATGCTGGCGAAACCTTTGGTAACTTCACTGTCCGCGTGGGCGTAGTGAAGGCGGTGATCGATGCCGCTAAGGATTTTCATGGCTGATCTTGAGCATAAAACCAGTGATACAGTGCCGACAGTGGTCAGCGCTGCCGAACTCAAGGCATTATTGAGTGCGCCTAAGGCTGAGCAAGCGATAGAGCTTGAACGTATTAATCAGTTCTTAGGTGGATTGAGCGCGCAAGAGCGAGTGCTATGGGGCTTAACTTATTTGCCCGGTAATCATGCTCTGTCCTCAAGTTTTGGGATCCAAGCCGCTGTAATGCTGCATATGGTGAGTCAGGCACAGGCGAATATTCCGGTTATCCTCACGGATACGGGTTATTTATTCCCTGAGACTTATCAGTTTATCGACGAGCTGACAGAGCGTTTATCGCTGAATTTAAAAGTGTACCAAGCAGTGATGACATCGGCATGGCAAGAGGCACGCTTTGGTCAGTTGTGGGAGCAAGGGTTAGACGGGCTAGAGCAATACAACCGTTTAAACAAAGTTGAGCCTATGCAACGCGCCTTAGCCGAGCTTGAAGTCGGCACTTGGTTTGCGGGGCTTAGACGCAGTCAAGCCAGTACCCGTGAGGCGCTGCCGATATTAGCTATCCATGGCACACGCTTTAAGTTACTGCCAATTATCGAATGGTCGAATAAAGATGTGCACCTCTATTTGACGCAATTTGACTTACCGTACCATCCACTTTGGGAGCAAGGCTATGTTTCTGTGGGGGATACCCATTCGAGTAAACCACTCGAATTAGGCATGACGGAGGAAGAAACCCGCTTTAATGGCCTAAAACGTGAGTGTGGTCTGCACTACGAAATCTAACTATCTTATTGAGTTAAAAACTTAACACCTCGATTTTGCTCGGGGTGTTTTTATTTATGGTCTTTTATTGTTTGATTTTGAAGCGAATTAATAGTTACAAAATTTGGGTTGTCATTCTGCCGTCATTAAAGTGAGTTAGATTGATTTTCATATAGTTAACCAATGTGTTTCTGTTGTTGAAAAAAATTGTACATTTTTATTCACAGACTTATGCACAATTTGTTGGGTATGAACTATATTTTGAAGTCCCCATAGATAGTCTTGGGAGATTTTACTGCATAAATTTGATTGGCTTGCTAGCGCTCGTTAATCGGTTATTTCACCTCGGCGAGCTGCTGTCAAAGCTGCCGAGGTTGAATCCAGTGTGTTCTTAGACGTTAACTGGTTATCATTCCTTAATTTTTCGTTCCTATATGCCCATTACCATTTTTGACTCGGCTTATTGCGCAGGTTGTGACAATATAATCGTTTGTTTCTGAGCGGCTATTTTTATCGCCTTGAGTGAAGTCGTGAAGAATGGATTAATCATCTGTTTAAATAACAAGTTAATATTAATGATTTTTTTAATGAGACGATATAAATGACCGCACCTTTGTATGCGATGCGGGATCATGTCAATCATCCCCGAGTAAATAGAACCAATCATCCCGCCCCCAAGCCAAGTAAGCGTGGCTTTAAGCGCTTAGTTTCTTGGTTAGTTAAGATTGTATTTTGGCTGTGGTTAAGCTCGATCTTTATCGTCGTCTTTTTGCGTTTTGTCGATCCGCCTATGTGGACTTGGCGAATTGAACGCGCTTTGTTTCCGCCTGACACTATCACTGAGGTTCGTCATCAATGGCGGGCTATTGGGCAAATTTCCCCTGAGTTACAGTTGGCGGTGATTGCCGCAGAAGATCAAAAATTTGCGGATCATACGGGTTTTGATTTAGCCGCAATCAGCGCTGCGTTTGAATATAACCAGAAGGGGAGTAAGGTACGCGGTGCCAGTACGCTGAGTCAGCAAGCTGCGAAGAATCTATTTATGTGGTCTAGCCGCAGTTTTTTGCGTAAAGGAATAGAAGCTTGGTTCACCCTACTCATGGAACTGATTTGGGATAAGTCACGCATTCTTGAAGTGTATTTAAACATTGTCGAATTTGGCCCTGGTATATACGGGGCAGAGGCTGCCGCTCAGTATTACTTTGGCAAATCTGCTGCAAAACTCACCCGTTATGAGGCATCTTTACTTGCTGCCGTGCTACCTAATCCATGGCGCTATAAGGTTTCTCCTCCTTCATCTTATGTTGAACAGCGATCAGCTTGGATCCGTAAACAAATGCGTCAACTTGGTGAAGTGACCCTTAATAAAGTACACGGTGCTGAATAAGCAGAACTAATCGAGTTTATTTTTTAATTGTTTTTACTGACTAAATCTTAGCTGTTAGCCAATAGCCCTGATTAATGCTAAATTATCGGGCAAATTTTGCGTCTTGTAAGAGTGCAATATTTATTGTTACTCAACGGAGGACAATTGATTTTTCGTTTTACATTGCCTTTATCGAACAGGTGTAAACGTGAATGTGCTTTTAAATACCTAAGGGTATTACTGACAAAATTATATGTACTTAAATGGAGTTTTTAGATGAAAAAGATTGTGATAGCTGCGGCAATTATAGCAGCGGGTGCAGGCGCGTATTGGTACACTCAGCATGGAACAAGCTCTAGTGTCTCTGCAAATCCGTTGCTTGATTATGTGCCTGCTGACACACCGGTGTTTTCAGGCCAATTAAAGCCATTCCCGTTAAAAGCGTATTTACAGTCTATTTCTGGAAATTATCAGCAATATCCAACGGATGTTTTTGCTGAGTTAGGCGAATTAGACAACCCAATGGGCAAGTTTTTTGTCAGCGTTTATCAGCAGTATATGGAAGGAATTAAAGAACCTGCCTTACTGCTTAAAACCTTTGGTTTTCCAGATGAAATCAAACCTTATTTTTATACGTTAGGTGCCTTACCTGTCCTTAAAATCGATGTGGATCAAGTCGCTGCATTTTGGGCTGTTTTAGATAAAGCCGAAAAAGACAGTGGTGTTACCCATGAAATGCGTCAGATTGGTGGTGTTGATTACCGCGCCTATGCATTATCCGATGAGAGCTCATCTGAAAAGGCGGATCTGCTATTTGCCCATAAAGATGGCATTCTTACTGTGACTTTTAGTACTTCAGTGACTGAACCTGAATTATTAGAAATGGCATTAGGATTGAAGAAAGCGCCACAATCTTTGGCTGCATCAGGTATGTTGCAAGAGATCATTAAAACCCACGGTTTTATGGATGATAGCATTAGCTTTATCAACCATGTGGAAATTGTAAAAGCCTTAACCTCACCCGATAGCAATATGCTTTCTAAGCAGCTAACTAAGTTATTTGCCGATGAAAACAACGGTGAAGATCCATTAGCTGAAATAAGAACGCCAGAATGTCGTGCTGAATTAACTGCGATTGCTGGCAATTGGCCACGGACAGTTGCTGGTTTAACGGCTTTTTCTGTGACTGAAAAAGAAAGCCATATGGCAGCCTCATTTGTGGTGGAAACGAAAAACCAGCCTATCCTTACCGCTTTGCAAAAAATGCGTGGTTTTATCCCTGCTCATTTAGCGAATATTGATAGCACTATTTTCTCTCTTGGACTGGGTTTTGATGTTAACGAAGTTGCACCATCACTGACTGCCGTGTGGGATGATTTACAAAAACCGCAATTAACATGCGCACCATTGGCCGATTTGCAAGCTGAACTGAGCCAACAAAGCCCTGCTATGCTAGGTATGTTTACGGGGATGGCGAATGGCGTAAAAGGCATGAGTGTTTCATTACTCGATTACAAAATGGGGACGCAAGAGTCTGAACCTCAGCTAGAGAGTTTAGATGCCTTAGTGAGTTTAAGTGCCGATAATCCCGCAATGTTATTTAATATGGTGAAGCCATTTGCGCCTATGTTGGCAGAGGTTCAACTTGCTGAGAATGGTGATGCTACTGATTTATCCCCATTACTGATGTTGCCACCTGAATTAGGCATTAAGCCAATGTTGGCCATCAAAGGTCAGCATTTAGTGGTTTATAGTGGTGATAAAGGCTTGGCGCTTGCAAACAAATTGGCGAGTGAAAAATTGTCGGCCAATGGCATGTATAGCCTTTCAGCAGACTATGGCAAGATGTTTACGCCGGTCATTACGCTGTTAGAAATGAGTGGTGAGCCAATCCCTGAAGAAGTGCAAATGCTAAAAGATTACAATATGCGGATTCAAATGAGTTTTGACGTGAATAAGCAGGGAATCGTTTTAGGTTCTGTCGTTAATTCAAAGACCAGCGATAACAAGTAAGTCATTACACTCCTAAATGCGTTTGAAAAGTGTCAACGCTATTTAGGACGGGTCAATTGCCATAAAAAAAGCGCCTGATTAAGGCGCTTTTTTATTTATCCTTAAGAAACTAAGGACTAGGCTGTTGTGTTGATATTGTGGCCAGTATTACCAACAGGTTGCGGTGTTGCGGCTTGAATTAAATCTACTGCAATCTGCCCTTCAACCTTTTGTTGCTCTTTGGCTAATTGAGCGACTTTAACTCCAATAGCACCATTTTCTAGATTAGGTGTGATTGCTTGAGTGTTTAGTGAAATTGACATAATTAACCTCAGTGATGAGCCAGTCCTGTCTATCGGCAAACTCAGGATTTACTTTAGCTGAATTTGCCCTGTTTTGCACATTTGTTAGCCAGCCTTCTTAGAGCCAAGGAATTTTCTACTCATTACAATAATGGCCGTGACCCCAAGTGAGCCTAAAATTAATCCTAGCGCGAGACCTACATTTTGCAGCGACGTAGGGTCGATAACGAGGGCGACACCCATACCAAACATCATCACCCCTGACATGAGTTTCAAGGTTTGGCCCTCTTTTTCAGTTAACTTACGCTTACCTAAGGTAGCACTGAATACGATAACAATAATTGCCAGTGGGATCACATAGACAACATTGTATAAAACCAAATACATATAACGCTCAAAATCGGGCAGGTTATGCATAGATAGCACGCTGGTATAGATCATCGGGAAACCTGCGGTGCATAACAGTTCATAGGTGTTAGCTAGAATGGCCAGTACAGTCGAGCCTAAAATCAATGCGCCCAAGCTGCTTGAATTAGAGAGTTTCCCCATACGTTTTATCAGGCTAGTACGATTCTCCGCCGACATAGATAGGGTCACGTCTCCCTTAGTGAAAAAGTAATCCTTCACGTTAATGACACCCGCGATTAACGCTAAACAACCCGCCGCGAAGATGATCATGCCACCGTCACTGCCAGCACCGAGTAGCTTAAAGATATTGAGCCAGGCGGTCATAAACAGGAAATAAATAAAACCAGAGAAGAACACAAAGATGCCGCCGACTAATAACATACGGCTGCGGCTCTTTGCATTGACCATGATTGACAGTAAAAATAGCAAAACAAAGAAGGCGCAAGGGTTAAAGGCATCGACACCTGCCAGCACTAGTGTGAGTAAGGGCAGTGACATAGTTTCTGGGGTGACAACACCCACTAATGGCAATTCGACAGGTTGAACCTCGGGTTCGCTAAGGCTAGTTGCATCACAAGTACCACTCCCAGTATCGCTGCCACAGGTGCCAAAAAGTGGCTCATTACTCTCTGTATTTGCAGCTGTACTCGCAACCCCTTTGGTGGGCATATCCGCCTCACTCAGTGTGCCGCCCAGTGATAAATAGCAATTTTTCAACCGATTAACGAGAAACTCTCCTGTTACCGCTTCACTGGAATAGCCTACGATCGCTTTTTCACAGCTTGCCATATAGGGGACTGAACGCGCTTCAGTCGCTGTTTTTGAAGCGATATTTTGCCAAATATCTTGCACGCCTTTTGCGGATATCATATGAGACTCAAGTTCTATCCAAGGATACTTTAGTGGCAATGAGTCGATAAAAGGATGTGCTTCTGCACAGTGCGGACAGGTTTTTGACCAGAAAAAATAGAGCTTTATTTTGAGTTCGCCCTGTTCATTCACATAGTGCCAAGTGTTATCCGTGTTTGGCGTATCTGTGTTGGCCCAACTTGGACTGATAAAGAGTAGCGCAAACATGAGGGAGCAGAGAAAAGAGAATCTTGATAGGTATTTTGTCATAGCGCCTCCCACAAATGTGGGTTAGTGGATCATAGAACGGTTAAATTAGCACTTACTCTACTTAATTCCATTCATTTGATTAAATTGGATAATAAGAAGTGTTACTTAACTCGCGATTAACCATTTTTTGGGAACTCTGGCAGATCTTCTTTTGGCTGTATTTGAGCTTATCGGGATAAAAATAAAGCACCAAAATGGTGCTTTATGATTGGGATGATACTGATTACTTAGTTTAATTCTGTGCCGTTGACACTGAGTTTCACATCAATATTGTTTCGAGTCGCGTTAGAGTAAGGGCAGACTTGATGGGCGTGGCGAACTAAAGTCTCGGCTTCCGTTTGCGGCAAATCTAAGCTGACTTCTAAAGCAACCGTAAGAGCAAAACCGCCCGTTTCATTTGCACCGATTCCTACAACGGCACTAACAGGGGCTTGCGTAATATTAATTTTACCGATTTTAGCAACGTGTAAGACCGCATTAGAGAAACAGGCCGCGTAACCTGCGGCAAAGAGTTGCTCTGGGTTGGTGGCAAGCCCACTGCCTCCCATGGCTTTAGGATAAGCAAGGGCGACATCGAGTAAGCCATCATCAGTACTGACTTGACCTTGACGACCCGCTTTTGCTGTTGCACGTGTTTCATAAAGTGTTTTCATCGTATTGACCTTTCAAGTTTCGGATTGAATGAGTAAATTGATTGTGCACAATCTAATTGTGCCTAACTATAATTCGATTTTTAATGTGAATGCAAGTATATTGTGCGCAATATATTTGATTTCTGAGCCTCAAGATGCCGATACATGAATCTCATCTCCAAGTTTATCCCACTGATCTTGGCGAAAATACTAATTCAGACAATGCTTTATGTTTAGAGCATCAAGTGTGTTTCTCACTCTATAGTGCCGCCAATGCGATGGTACGAGCCTACCGTCCTTTATTGGATAAGTTGGATTTAACCTATCCACAGTATTTGGTGATGCTAGTGCTATGGGAAGAACAGGGGATTAGTGTTAAAACCTTAGGAGATAAACTGTTTCTCGATTCAGGCACCTTAACACCTTTGCTTAAACGTCTTGAATCGAAAGGATTAGTGCGCCGAGGTCGCAGTGAGTCAGATGAGCGGGTGCGAGTATTGGATTTAACGCCAGAGGGCATCGCACTTAAATCTCAAGCGAGTGACATTCCCCATTTAATGCGTTGTAAAGTGGGGGGCGAGTTGAGTGAGCTTAAAGCCTTAAAAGCACTTTGTGATAAAGCCCTTAAGCAATTACATGCCAGTGTTGACCAAGATATTTGATCCCAATTCAACCGATTGCCATATTAAAGCCTAACGGCGACAAAGCATCATCAAGGTGTAACGTATGGATGCGTTGGTTATGGCAGCATTATTTAGGGGATATTTATGGCTTCTTTTGATATCGCCATTATTGGTGGCGGGATTAGCGGCGTAGGCATTGCCCAATATGCGGCAGCAGCAGGCTATTCGACGCTCTTAATTGAAAAAGGGGAAATTGGTGGGCAAACTTCGGCTAACTCCAGCAAGCTTATCCACGGTGGTTTGCGTTATTTAGAAACCGGGCAAATTAACTTAGTTCGTAAGTCTTTGCTTGAGCGGCGTAATCTCCTCAAGTTTGCGCCTACCCTCGTCAAAGCTGTTCCTTTTTACATTCCTGTCTATGACGACAGTCAACGAAGTCCCTTAACGATACGGGCTGGCCTGAGTTTGTATGCGCTTTTGAGTGAGTTCGATGCCTTGGGGCAATTTAAATCCGTTCCCGCCGTGCATTGGCACCGTTTTAAGGGGTTAAAACTTTCAGGATTAAAAGCGGTATTCCAATATTGGGATGCGCAGACCGATGATAAATTGTTGACCCAAGCTGTAGCGCGCAGTGCTCAAACTCTGGGTGCCGAGGTTTATGCCGAAGCCGAGTTTTTATGGCTCGAGCATCAAGCTCAATGTTGTCAGTTGAGTTTTCGTCATAGAGGCGATATTCAGCAAGTGCAGGCGAGTTTAGTGATCAATGCTGCAGGCCCTTGGGTGAATGAGGTCATCGCTAAAGTGTCGCCTCCGTTGGCGGGTGTTGAGCTCGACTGGGTGCAAGGGGCCCATCTGTTACTCGATATCCCCGCACCCGATGGTATTTTATACCTTGAGTCTTGTTTCGATAAACGGGTCATTTTTGTGATGCCTTGGTATGGTAAGACCTTGGTTGGCACGACGGAAACTCAACTTAGCTCATTAGATGAACCTCTAAAAGTGACTGAATCTGAGGTGAATTATCTCCTCGGTATCTATAGGTATTATTTCCCACTGGCACCTGACATCAAAGCACTTAACGCGAAGATAATCGGCACATTTTGTGGTGTAAGAGTCTTACCTAAACAAACTGGTCATGCTTTTGAGCGCCCGCGGGACACCTTGATGCAAACATCACGATCCCATCCACGTATCTTAAGTTTATATGGCGGTAAGTTAACGACTTTTCGAAGTTCCTCTGAAGAAGTGCTTGAATGGATTGAGCGTGCTATAGGTAAACGTCAACCTATCGCCGATGTTGACTCACTCACTTTGAGCTGAATCGCGTGACTTTGGGTGATTTTTACCTGTAAAAACGCTACAGTGTGGCGCTTTTTATTGATATCTAGGAACTGCTGTGAGCGCTGTTATTGTAAATACCGTCGAGCAATGTGGTTATTTTAATCGAGGTCAGTGTCAATCCTGTCGCCATATTCAAGTGCCTATGGCGCAACAGTTGATGGCTAAATCCCTAGAATTACAGCAATTACTCAAACCATTTGTGGCACCATCCGCAGCTATTTTTTACCCTCCAGTGACTGGCGAGGCGACGGCTTTTCGCAATAAAGCCAAAATGGTGGTGTTAGGTGCGGCTCATGCACCTGTACTTGGGATTGTTAGTCCAAGTGGTGAGGCGGTAAGTCTTTGTGATTGCTTACTCTATCCATCTGATATGCAAAAGTTATTGCACCGTTTAACGCAATTTGTACAGCAGGCGGGTATTCCGCCGTATCGTGTTGATAAAGCGAAGGGTGAGCTTAAGTTTATTCTGCTAACGCGTAGCCAAGTTCGCGGCGAATATCTACTGCGTTTTGTATTGCGCTCGCACAATAGTATTGAGCGTATCGAGAGAGCATTGCCTACATTACTGGCCGAATACCCACAAATTAACGTGGTTTCAGTCAATATTCAGCCTATTCATATGGCGATCCTTGAGGGGGATGAGGAAATTTTCTTAACTGAAAATACCCGCCTCGAAGAGCGTTTTAACGATGTGCCTTTGTTTATTCGACCTAAAAGTTTTTTCCAAACCAATCCTCAAGTCGCTGCGCAGTTATACCAAACAGCCCGTGAGTGGGTTGCTGAGTTTGCTCCTAAGTCGCTCTGGGATCTCTTTTGCGGAGTCGGTGGCTTTGGCTTGCACTGTGCGACTAAGGATATCGCGCTTACAGGCATTGAAATTGAAGCAGAGGCCATTAGTTGTGCACAAATATCGGCTAACTTGATGGGGCTTGAGAAGGTGCAATTTATGGCGCTTGATTCAACTGATTTTGCTCAGGGCAAAAACGCCGCCGATAAGCCCGATTTGATTATTGTCAATCCGCCACGGCGCGGGATTGGAGAGGCATTGTGTCAATCCTTAAGCGAGTTTGCGCCTAGGGCGATTCTTTATTCCAGTTGTAACCCAAAGACCTTAGCTAAAGATCTCGAGCACATTCAAGGTTATCACTTAACTAAAGTGCAACTGTTTGATTTATTTCCGCACACAGATCACTTCGAAGTATTAGCCATGTTAGTGAAGGATTAACAGTATCAATGGTGCTGGTTGTCGGTGACGTCAGTGGCATCTTTTATGTATTTCATCAAAATGTCTTTTTAGTGACATACTCTTTAATACGTTAGGTCAACACTTTAGGCATAGACGGACCACATATCATGTTGCAAATTTTCTTGCGTTTTTTGATCTTAGGTTTGATGAGTTTTGGTGGGCCTGCCGCTCATATTGGGTATTTTCGACACACTTTTGTGAATGAACTGGGGTGGCTCGATGATAAACGTTATGCCAGTTTTGTTGCGTTAAGCCAATTCATGCCTGGACCGGGCTCTAGCCAAGTGGGTTTTGCTATTGGTTATCAAAGAGGAGGGCTCATTGGTGCGCTAGCCGCTTTTGTCGGATTTACCCTACCTTCTTTCATCTTGATGTATTTACTTGCTGTCACGACAGCCGCTTGGCTGAGCAACCATTATATGCAGGGCATGATCCACGGGCTGAAATTGATGGCCGTTGTGGTGGTAGCAGACGCAGTACTTACCATGTTTAAACAGTTTTGCCAGCGTAAAATCGCTCAGATGTTAATGCTGTTCAGCGCCGCCGCTATTCTGATCGCCCCCTTTATGTGGACACAAATAGGGGTGTTACTACTTGCAGCTATTTTGGGCGTACGTTTACTGAGTGCTCAGGATGGGAATGAGCAGAATCCTATAGCCCCCATTCGCTTAAATTACTTCTATCTATTGTTATTTGTCGCTTTGCTTATCGGTAGCTTTTTTGCAGTGAATATGGGACCCGAAGCATGGGTTTTTGGCGAGTTCTACCGCGTGGGTAGCCTTGTGTTTGGTGGGGGGCATGTTGTGCTGCCTCTGCTTGAAACCGCCGTTGGCGACACGCTTAGCAGTGATCGATTTTTAACGGGATACGCTTTCGCACAGGCAGTCCCTGGACCTATGTTTAGCTTTGCTAGCTTTCTTGGCGCCGAGGTGATGTTAGACAATCCCTTTATTGGGGCTTGTATTGCGACAGCCGCCATTTTTTTACCCGGATTTTTATTGATGTTGGTGGGGCTGAAAAGTTGGCATGCCATTGCCGCAAGACCCAAAATCGCTGGTGCAATCGCGGGGGTAAATGCTTGTGTTGTGGGACTGCTGGCGGCTGCACTTTATCAACCTGTTTTTAGCCAAGCTGTGTTATCTGGGCAAGATATGGCCTTGGTATTGCTCGGTTTTGGTGCATTGAAGCTATTTAAACCCCCTGTGTTATTTTTAGTTTTAGGCTTTTGCATCTTTGGCATAGTGACTACCTCTTTGTGATAAGTTAGTCAGTTAAAAGGTACTTTTACAAAATTTATGTAGATTTGTTATCTTCGACGCTTAGAAATTGCCCAGTTTTGGCTATACTTCGCACATACAACAATTATAAGTTTTATCCCCCCGGAGTAATTAAGCATGTCGAATTTTAGTTTGCGCAATAAATTACTATTGTTATCTCTGTTTCCCCTGATCTTAACTTTACTGATATTGATGTCTGTTTCTTACTATGTCGAGAAAGAGGCACTTGATGATGAAGTGGTTACCTTTAAAACTAAACTCGTTGGTGAACGTAAACAACAAATAAAAGAAGCGACGGAAATTGCCGCAGGAATAGTGCAGTACCAGATATCTTTAAAAGATCAAGGTAATGTCAATCAAGCCCTGCGGGATATTCGTTTTGGTAGCGCAGGGTATTTCTTTATATACGACTCTAAAGGTAAAAATATTTTCCATGCCCTGCTACCCGCACTGGAAGGGCAAGATAAAATTGACATGACAGACCCCCGCGGAACCAAAATTATTGTCGGTTTGCTTAATGCTGCACAGCGAGGTGATGGTCACTTTTCCTATTACTATCAAAAGCCTAATACTAACGAACAAATTGAGAAACTCAGTTATGTGACTATGGTGCCCGGCACGGATTGGATGTTAGGAACGGGGGCTTATATTGATGATATCGAAGCGGTAGTCGAAGATTATCGCATCACAGTGACAGAGCAAATGGTGGATAAATCCTATGGGCTGCTACTCATTGCACTGTTACTCACGGGGTTTACAGCCTTTATCATCATGATAGCCGCACACCGTATGGTGGTGCCCATTCAAAAAATGGCTGAAAATCTAAATGATATTGCTAAGGGTGAAGGCGATTTAACTAAGCGCCTTCTCGTAAAAGGCGAAGATGAAATTGCCCAATTAGGCCAATCCTTTAACCTCTTTGTTGATAAACTGCAGACTATTATTGGGGATGTAGCGAGTGCGACCACGAAAGTAAAAGAGGCGGCGAATGCGATTCACGATCAAACGAAAGTGATGTCAAGCCAGCTTATCAGCCATAACAATGAAACCGATCAAGTGGTGACAGCCATCACTGAGATGTCTTCCACTGCCAGTGAAGTTGCGCAAAATACCACGCAAGTGGCAGAAGCGACTCAAGCTGCCACGGGGGATGTTGCTAATGCTCAACGCTGTGTTGATGCTTCCCTAGAAGAAATCGCAGGTTTGATGGAGCAAATTAATCACGCGGCGGGCAGCATTCAATCTTTAAGTGAGCAATCCCAGAAGATTAACAGTGTGCTTTCGGTCATTGGTGGTATTGCTGAACAAACCAACCTGTTAGCATTAAACGCGGCAATTGAAGCGGCCCGTGCAGGTGAGCAGGGTAGAGGTTTTGCGGTGGTGGCCGATGAAGTGCGTAATCTCGCCAGCCGTACTCAGGCTAGCACTTTAGAAATTAACGAGATGTTATCTGCGCTGCATAAACTTGTCGCCCAAGCGGTGAAAACGATGGAGGACAGCCAACAAAGTTGTGTGCGTTCGGTAGCGTCTTCCCGTGCTATCTCTGAAAGTTTAGGTTCTGTGACTTCAGCGGTAACGGCCATTAATGATATGAGTACTCAAATTGCGACTGCGGCTACTGAGCAAAGCTCTGTTACCGAGGAAATTAATCGCAATGTATATGCTATTCAAGAAATTGTGAACGAGTTACTCCATTCTAGCCAAGATGCGGCCAGAATTAGTCAAACCGTATCGCAGGAGGGGACTAACTTAGGTAAATTAGTCGGACAGTTTAAGATTTAACCCTTCAGTCAATTGATAAGCATAAAAACGGGAGACATCTTATCTCCCGTTTTTTATTCGGCGCTTAAAATTGATTTAGCCGCAACTCGTTACCTTTTCTGCTTTGACTGCACACACTTTATATTCGGGAATATAAGCAACAGGATCAAGGGCATTGATGGTGAGCTTATTGGCTGCCGCTTCGACAAAATGGAAAGGTAGGAATAGCACGCCAGCTTGGGCGCGTTTAGTCACAAAGGCATCAATTTCAATCTCACCACGGCGTGTCGTGAGTTTAATTTTATCGCCATTACTAATCCCGAGCCTCTCGGCATCATAGACGGAAATCATCACCTTAGGTGAGCCGAGTAAATCGAGTCCTGGTGTTTTACGCGTTAATGTACCTGTATGAAATTGCTCCAATAATCGCCCAGTTGAAAGTGTTAGTGGATATTCACTACAGGGCATTTCGGCGGGTAAGCGGTAACTGACAGGCGTAAATTTGCCTAAGCCGCGTGTAAATTGGTTTTGGTGCATAATGGGGGTTCCGGGATGGTCTTCATCTGGACAGGGCCATTGAATACCTTGAGGAAAGTCACCATTATCCTGCTGACTTAATCGTTGCCAACGAATACCACGATACTGTGGTGTTAATTCATTAATTTCATGCCATATATCTTCTTCGTGGATGTAATTCCAATTCGCGCCCATCGCGTTAGCAATTTTCTGCACAATCTGCCAATCAGGCAATGCTACCCCTGGTGCGGGCAGAGCTTGCTCAAGCCGCTGAACCCGTCGTTCTGTGTTGGTAAAGTGACCGCGTTTTTCCACAAAAGAGGCGGCTGGCAATACGACATGAGCTAGTTCTGCGGTTTCAGTTAGAAAGATATCCTGCACCACGAGAAAATCTATTTGGTTAAGCGCCCTTAGCACATGGGCTTGATCTGGGTCGCTTAATACTGGATTTTCCCCCATTACATATAACGCCTTGATTTTCCCTTTGGAAATATCATGCATCATATGGGTTGCTGTAACACCAATCTCACCAGAGAGCGGAGTTTGCCAATAGGCCTCAAAGCGCATTTTGGCATGAATATCGGTCACTTTTTGATAGCCAGTAAAATAGTTAGGTAGTGCGCCCATATCACAAGCACCCTGCACATTACTTTGGCCACGTAGTGGGTTAATCCCCGCCCCTTTGATACCTATATTGCCACACAAGAGTTGCAGGTTAGAAATAGCGGTAACATTGTCATGCCCTGTGGTGTGCTGAGTGATCCCCATTGCATAGTAAATAGCTGTTTTTTCAGCGGTGCCGATGATGCGTGCGAGTTGGGCAATTTCACTTGCATTAACGCCAGTGATAAGTGCGGCGTTTTCTAGGGAGTAATCATCCTTAGCAAGCTCCGCGTATAGTGCGTCCACACCTTCTGTGCGCTCGGCAATATAGGTTTTATCATGCCATTCGTTACGAATGATTTCCGCCATAATAGCATTGAGTAGCATCACATCCGTGCCGGGCCTTTGGGCGACATAGAGTTCAGCGTTATCGGCAATAGCGACACGTTTAGGATCGGCAACGATTAATCTTGCCCCATGTAATGTCACCGCCTGCTTTATCTTGGACGCAATAATGGGGTGCGCGCTGGTGGTATCTGAACCTAAAATAAAAATGACATCAGAGTCTTGGATGCTCGGAATATCATTGGTCATAGCGCCGCTGCCAATACTTTGTTGCAGGCCTGTGACGGTTGATGAGTGGCACAGGCGGGCGCAGTGGTCGATATTGTTGGTGCCAAGTACACTACGGACAAACTTTTGCAGTACAAAGTTATCTTCGTTTGTGGCCTTCGCGGAGGCGAGACTGGCCAGCGCATTACTGCCATATTGTTGCTTTATATCGGTCAAGTTTTTGGCGATATAATCAATAGCCTCCTGCCAAGAACAAGGCTGGAGTTGTCCGTTTTTACGGATGAGTGGAGTGGTCAGGCGTTTTTCGCTGTGAATAAAATCGAAACCAAAACGGCCTTTAACACACAACATACCTTGGTTAACGACTGAGTCCTTATTACCTTCGATATGACGGATGCGATGGGTATTTTCATCGATTTTGAGGTCGAGTCTGCATCCAACACCACAGTAAGTACAGATAGTGGAAGCGGTTTTGAGTGATGTCTTATCCCCTTGGCGTTTGTCTCGGGCGTCAACTAAGGCACCTGTAGGGCAAACTTGGACGCAATTACCACATTGAACACATTGGCTATCCGCCATGGATGCACTAAAGCCGACTCTGGGGGCGCGGCGTTCTTGGGTCAGATCTTCCGTTTGGGGGAGTGCTTGGTAAGAATCATAGGCAAATTGAATGACGCAGTGCCCACTTTGTTGGTTGCACGCATCCACACATTTACCGCAACTGATACAGCGATTGGCATCAAATTGGATAAAAGGGCTTGATTTATCAACCACAAATTGACGAGCAAAATCGGTGTTTAGTTGTTTTGATTCAACTTTGTAGTCAGTCGCATAATCTCTTAGTTTGCAATTTGTATTGGCCTGACAGGCACATTCTAAACAGCGTGCCGCCTCTTGCATGGCCGCATCAGGTGCGAATCCTAGTTCTACCTCACTGTAATTCAGGAGCCGTTGTACAGCGGTTAACTCGGGCATTTTTAAGCGTGCCTGACGCTGAATATTAGGATAAAGATCCTGTGCTATTTGATCTTGTTTACTATTGTGACTAACCGCTTTAGATGAATTAAATTCACCGCTATACAGTTCGCAGCTTAGCCCTTGTTTCAACATTTTATCAATGGCTTGTGCCGCTTTGTGTCCATCACCAATGGCGGCAACAGCGGTGGCTGGGCCTCGGCGAGAATCGCCTATCACAAACAGTTTTTCAATACCCGCAGACATAGTGTGCTCACAGCCGATAAAGGTATTCCAACGGCTAAGAGCAATTTCTCCTTGGCTTAAATGACTCGCAGGATCCTGCAGAAAACTCATATCTGGGGTTTGTGATACCGCGGCTATCACAGTATCAAAGTCTTGGGTAAAGGTTTCCCCCGTATTAATCGGTGCTCGCCTGCCTGAAGCATCGGCTTCACCAAGTGCCATTTTAGCAAAGGTGACCGCGCAGACATGGCCATCTGCATCACTATGGTTTTCAATCGGATTCGTTAAGAAGTGAAATTTGACCCCTTCAACTTCAGCTTCATGGACTTCATAGGCTTCTGCAGGCATTTCAGCACGGGTACGACGATAGATTAAAGTGACATCGCAGCCTTCACGTACTGCAGTGCGAGCGCAATCGATAGCGGTATTTCCTCCACCAATGACGGCTACTTTTTTGCCTAGTGGTAACGATTTTTCGAGGCAATGGTCTTTTAAATAATCCACGCCTAAATAACATCCCTTAAGTGTGCTACCGGGATAATCCATCGGCACGGCTTTTTGGGCGCCAATAGCAAGGCAGATGGCATCAAAATCTTTAGCTAATTGGGTTAGATGTACCTCATGCCCTAGGCGGGTTTGAGTGTGTATCATTAATCCGTTACGGCAAAGTAAGTCTATTTCTTTGTCTAATATCGCTTTGGGTAAACGGTATTCAGGAATACCGTAACGTAGCCAGCCGCCCGCTTGGGGCATTGCTTCAAATATCTCAACGCTATGCCCTTGATTTGATAAATAGTATCCAGCACTTAATCCCGCAGGACCCGCTCCGATAATGGCGACCCTTTTACCCGTTTCAGCTTGGCGTTCAGGGACGTAACTCATACCACCATTTTCACCTTCTGCTAAATCTAAATCGGCAGCGTGACGTTTTAATTGGCGAATGGCGATAGGTTCATCGACACTTCCTCGCCGACATTCGGCCTCGCAGAATGCTGGGCAGACACGGCCAATAGATAAGGGTAATGGCAAGGTTTGTTTAATAACTTTAATGGCTTGCGTATGGTTACCTTGGGCAATGTGATATAAATAGCTCTGTACATCGACACCCGCTGGGCAGGCCTGCTGGCACGGTGCCTCACAATCGGCAAAGTGGTCGCTTAGGATATTGTTGAGTGCTTGCTTACGCTTTTTACTAAGGTAGGCTGATTGAGTGATTACCCGCATTCCCATCTCAACGGGTGTTTCACAAGCCCGTACGCAACGAAGGCTTGCATCGGCATTTTCAATTTGAACCACGCATAAGTTACAGGCTTGTTTATCATCATGTTTTTGATTGTTTTTATCTGTAACTAATTGCTGTGAGGCCGCGTTTTGATCGCATAGGCTGGGGATGGTTATCCCAGCATTATGTGCCGCTTGCAGTAGTGTGTTGTTTGGGTTAACCAACAGCACTTGGTCATCAATTTGAAGTTCTATCATCCCATGGCCTTTTATATTTTGTAGGGAACTTGGCTGCTATCGCGCGAGGCTGCAGGCATAGGTTGATTTGAGTATACCTAGGGTAGTTTTGAAGATGCTTATGTACGCAGCAAGTTTAAGATGGAATTGCTGCATTAATCACAAACTGATTTAAGACTGTGCAGTGCAAGGTTTGTACTGAGTGTTGATTGTGATGCTCTTAGCAAAAAATCGTGTTTTAAATACTATCCCCCTTGATATTCGGCACATTTTCTTAAAAGACTTAGGGTCACTTGAGCAGATCTTGATACCTAGCTCAGGGAATGCTTAGCCAAAATTAATTAAGATCACAGTGTTAACTGACTTATCGAGCACAAAATTTAACCTCGAAACATCAACACGTCCTAGGCTTACTGGCGTTGTTAGGTTAAAATGCGCGGTCGCAAATACTGTTAATCACCGCCTCCTTTAATGGGAAATCAATTAAAGCGGCCAAATAAAGTGAAGTTGAAAATTCATGTTTGAAGTTAATCCAGTAAAATTCAAAATTAAGGAGCTTGCCGAGCGTACGCAGCTTCTTAGGGGGTATCTTTGACTACGATGCTAAACATGAGCGTCTAGAAGAAGTTACCCGTGAGCTTGAAAGTTCCGATGTGTGGAACGAGCCTGAGCGCGCCCAAGCCCTAGGCAAAGAGCGTGCAAGCCTCGAAGCCGTAGTAAAAACAATCGACGATATGGACTCAGGTCTTGAGGATGTCGAAGGGCTACTCGAGCTGGCCGTTGAAGAAGAAGACGAAGACACCTTCAATGAAACCACCAAAGAGCTGGATTATTTAGAAAGTCGCCTTGCTGATCTTGAATTTCGCCGTATGTTCTCTGGTCCACAGGATGCCTCAAACTGTTACTTAGACATTCAGTCGGGCAGTGGCGGTACTGAGGCTCAAGATTGGGCCAACATGGTACTGCGTATGTACCTACGTTGGGGTGAAGCCCATGGATTCAGCCCTGAATTGATGGAAGTGACCGATGGTGACGTGGCGGGCATTAAGGGTGCGACCATTAAATTCACTGGTGAATATGCTTTCGGTTGGTTACGCACCGAAACTGGCGTGCACCGTTTAGTGCGTAAATCGCCATTTGACTCTTCGGGTCGTCGCCACACGTCTTTCTGCTCGGTATTTGTTTACCCTGAGATTGATGATGATATCACCATCGATATAAACCCTGCTGACTTACGTATCGACGTATACCGCGCCTCGGGTGCGGGTGGTCAGCACGTTAACCGAACCGAATCAGCGGTACGTATTACCCACTTACCGACCAACACGGTAGTGCAGTGTCAGAACGATCGTTCACAGCACAAGAACAAAGATTCGGCGATGAAACAGTTAAAAGCCAAACTGTTCGAATTAGAAATGCATAAGCAAAATGCTGAAAAGCAAGCGGCCGAAGACGCTAAATCTGACATCGGCTGGGGCAGCCAAATTCGGTCCTATGTATTGGACGATTCCCGTATTAAAGACTTACGTACTAGCGTGGAGACGCGCAATACCCAAGCGGTACTCGATGGCGATCTGGACAAGTTTATCGAAGCCAGTTTGAAATCAGGGCTGTAATCAATTCAAAGGTATAGACGAGAAATAACATGACTGAACAAGTACAAGATGAAAACAAACTGATCGCCGAGCGTCGTGCCAAGCTAGACAGCATTCGCCCAAATTGTAGCGCTAATGCTCACCCTAATACCTTCCGTCGCACCCATAAAGCGGCTGAGTTACAGGAGAAATACGGCCAAAACACTAAGGAAGAACTCGAAGCCTTAGGTTTTAGAACCAGCATTGCTGGTCGTATCATGGCAAAACGTGGCCCATTCCTCGTAATTCAAGACGTGTCTGGTCGTATCCAAGCTTATGCTGAAAAGGGCGTTCAAGCGGATCTGAAGGATCGTTACCAAGGTCTGGATATCGGTGACATCATCGGCGTAACTGGTCAGTTACACTTGTCTGGTAAAGGCGATCTGTACGTCAATATGGAAGAGTACCAACTGCTGACCAAAGCACTGCGTCCACTGCCAGAGAAATTCCACGGCTTAACCGACCAAGAAACCCGTTACCGCCAACGTTATGTTGACTTAATCGTTAACGAAGAATCTCGTCAAGCCTTCGTGATGCGCTCAAAAGTGGTTGCAGCTATCCGTAACTTCATGATCAAAAAAGAGTTCATGGAAGTTGAAACCCCAATGATGCACGTGATCCCTGGCGGCGCTTCAGCCCGTCCATTTATCACGCACCACAATGCGCTGGACATGCCAATGTACCTGCGTATCGCGCCAGAGCTATACCTCAAGCGTTTAGTGGTCGGTGGTTTTGAGCGTGTGTTCGAAATCAACCGTAACTTCCGTAACGAAGGTCTGTCGCCACGCCATAACCCAGAATTCACTATGATGGAATTCTATATGGCTTACGCTGATTACAAAGATTTGATGGACTTAACCGAAGAACTGTTAAGCTCAATCGCGATCGAATTGTTAGGCAGTGCGCAAATGCCATACGGCGAGCACACCGTTGATTTCGGCGGCCCATATGCCCGTCTGAGCATGTTAGAAGCGATTCAGAAGTACAATCCTGATAACGCGACTATCCAAGCCATGACCTACGAGCAAGTGAAAGATCTCGAATTTATGCGTGAATTGGCTATCAGCCTAGGTATCAAGATCGAGAAGTTCTGGACCTGTGGTCAGCTATTAGAAGAAATCTTCGGTGAAACTGCTGAATGGCAATTAATGCAACCGACCTTCATCACTGGCTACCCAGCGGACATTTCGCCACTGGCACGTCGTAACGATGACAATCACTTCATCACCGACCGTTTTGAATTCTTCATCGGTGGTCGTGAAGTAGCTAACGGTTTCAGCGAGTTAAATGATGCTGAAGATCAAGACAGCCGCTTTAAAGCGCAGGTTGATGCCAAAGACGCGGGTGACGATGAAGCCATGTTCTACGATGCGGACTATATCACTGCACTGGAACACGGTTTACCACCAACAGCGGGTCAAGGTATTGGTATCGACCGTTTAGTGATGCTATTCACTAACACTCATACAATCCGTGATGTGATCCTATTCCCTGCAATGCGCCCACAAGCCTAAGTGATTCATTGGGTTGCAGATAAAACCTGCGACCCAATTTGCATTGGATAAATATAAAAACCAGCCTTTTGGCTGGTTTTTATATGTGCGATTCAAGGGGGAAGTAATGACTATTTTGCTAATTTACATTCTTGAACGTTTTTCATCCCTTCGGCATCAGAGACGGCTTTTAGTCCTGCACCGCCGACAAATACACCCATTTTGATATATTGCTCAAAGAAGTAGTTTTTACCGCCTTCTGTTGAAACTTTTAAATCGTTTTCACTAAACTCAGATTCAGTTGAAAGCGTTTGCTCGCCAGGTTCAACTTCTTTGTAGAAAAATACCTTATTGGCTGATTCACCAATCATTTCACCATTGATATAAATGTTTTTCTTGAGTGCTTGTCCGACAAAACTATTACGGTAAATATAAATTCCTGTTTTATTGTCAGCCGGTTTTTTCGCGATATAACTTACGTTGTATCAAAGTACTATGGGGGATGTTGTCAATTTTCAATCTGGTGTTAAGTTTTGTTTCATTGTTGTTGGGCAGAGTGATGACTAAGATGCCTTGACGGTGTTTGGTTGATTTCAGGCTGGGAACAGATGATTGATTTGCAAAAATTAATCTTTACTCATATAAAAGTTAAAAAATTATTAATAATTTTTACATTGAAGCATTTAACTTTGAAAGTGCTGTTTTTTAGCATTAATCTCTAAGCTAGTTAAAAAGTATGATTTTGAGTACTTTTAAATGCGAAATTTATAATAGGTTAAGCTGGTGCGTGAACTATGGCGCTAGATGGAAATTGCTGATATCACAGATAAAAGTTTAGTTTCATTCTATTCCTTTCTGCATATACCTCTTATACTTGGGCAAGCCGCGTGCGTTAGCACATGTGATCCTTTTCTATTTTTAGTGAAACTTAAATGAAGATCAGATCTTTACTCAGTAGTTTTATCTTTGTCTGCAGCAGTTGTACTGTTGCCGCGACAGCATATTGTGCCGAATCGGCCTCTGTCACTACGAAAAGTACCGCTTCTAAATCATCTGCCTCAGCAAAGCCTGTTTTAAATAAACAAGAAGTCGCGGCGAACAGTGCTTTGGTGGTTGATCTCAAAACCAATGAGGTCCTTTATTCGAGTAATCCTAATGCTGTTATGCCAATAGCCTCTGTGACTAAATTAATGACGGCTATGGTGACGTTAGATGCCAAATTGCCAATGGATCAGAAGCTCGCTGTTAATATTAGCGATACCAAAGAAATGCGTGGTGTTTACTCTCGGGTACGTATCGGTAGCGAAATTACCCGTAAAGAGATGTTGTTGTTGACCTTGATGTCTTCAGAAAATCGCGCCGCTGCAAGCCTTGCTCATCATTATCCCGGTGGACATAAGGCCTTTATTAAGGCGATGAATGCCAAAGCGAAAGCATTAGGTATGAAAAATACTCGTTATGTTGAACCGACGGGCTTATCTCATAAAAATGTATCTAGTGCGAGCGATCTTATCGTTCTGCTTAAAGCGAGTGAGAAATACCCTATGCTTGGTGAGTTGAGTGCCACAGAGAAGAAAACGGTGACGTTTGGCAAACCTAAGTACAGTTTAGATTTTCGTAATACAAATCGCTTGGTTTACAAAGATAACTGGAATATTCATCTTACAAAAACGGGCTTTACCAATGCCGCAGGCCATTGCTTAGTGATGCGTACTGAAATGGCAAAACGTCAAGTGGCTTTTGTTGTGCTTGATGCCTACGGCAAATATACCCATCTAGCCGATGCAAACCGTTTACGTAATTGGTTAGAAACGGGTAAGGTGACACCGATACCTACAGAAGCTAAGCAGTATAAAAAACAGCGAAGTACTCAGCAGATAGCCAAGGTCAGTGGGACCTAGTCTTACATTGCATTGGGTCGTTGATAAAACCAGCTAATTGCTGGTTTTTTATTGTCAGTTAACTGAATGGGCTAGCTTGGATTTTAACCCATGTTGAGTTGGTTTGGATGTTGATGTTTTCACTAAACTCACTAACCCCTGCCATTCAATATCATGATTTAGGGGCAATGAAATATCAGGTTCAGTCCCTTTACCAGAGAGCAATTGCCCTTTGGAGTCATAGGTTAGAGAACTGCTTAATCGGACATTTAATCTACTGTTAGGTAAGGTAAAGTGGTATTGCCGAGCAAAGTCACCAGAGGTTCTCTCACCGACTAAATTAACTCTCGACCAAGTTTTAGTACGATGAGCTATCCACTCACATTCTTGTCGACAACGGGGCCCTATCAGTAACACTAGTTGGTTATTTCCAGTCGCTTCTACATCTGGTTTAGTGCGAGCAAACCAAGGACTGAATTTGTCTTTATCGGTTTGCGGTAAATAGCGAGTGAGTATTTTAAGTTTTGGCGCACTGAATCCTAAGGATTCTAAAGGTTTAAAATTTAGCGGTTGTAGGTAATCGTTTCTGAACGCTGCCGAGCGTCGATAGTGAGCAAACCCCATGATGCTTGAGGAGAACTGTCGAGTGCTAAGTGGCGTATTACCAGATTCAATATCTTGATAGCGTGACAGCATGGTAAGCAGTTTAGGGCTAAAGCCACTCGCTTCCCTTAGATCGATTACTAATAATGCCTGTTCCATACCTTTGAGCAGCTCTTGTTGTAGCTCTTTATCTAATTCGAAGGTATATAGATCGTCGATTTTAAGCCTTGCTGTAGTTGTGTTGATACTTTCTAACTTATAAACGGATTGAGATGATATTGTGGGGGATGATTTGGTGAGTGGGGTTAGAAATGCATCAAAAACCAGTGGTAATGTTTCATTATCCCTATCAACGATTGGTGCAGGTTGATTTTTTTGTTTAGGGGCTAATACCATCGTAACCTGCTGTGTTTGTAGATTGTCATTCATTAAAGTGACGACCACATAAGGTTTAAGACTAAGCCCTAAATCCTCCCGCAATAGGTTGAGTTTTTTAAGCCAAGGTAGCTGCATTTCTTGGCTATCTTTCGATGGCTCGGGTAAGTAGGCTTGGCTTGCCGATATCCATTTGTTCATAGGTAAGCCATCAATGTGGCTTATAAAGGGAAAATCAGAATTAATCGGACTATTTTTAGTATCTAAAGCAAGCCATTGTTCATTTATGGGCCTGAGTGTTAAAGGTAAATCTCCGCTCTTATCTTCAAAATTTAGCACTTGAGCACCAGGATCTTTGATGCGATTGAGTAGCTTAGTGACTTCAGCTGCAAAACGATCATTGGAGACAATATCTTGATATTGTTCAGCAATATAGGCTGCAGTATCAGTCAATAGTTGAGCCATATCATTGGGTTTAAGGGCATAGAAAGCGGAGTATTGCTCAATTTGACTCAGCAAAACATAGAGGTCTTGGCGTACTTCCTGAGCACTCAATTCGGGAGTTCGTTCTTGTTCGGGCATAGCAAAAATCGCGAGCCTAATTAAGCTCGCGATAATGATAACTGTCAGAAAACTAACAATAGTCCGATAGTTAAAACCCATACTCCTCCGTGATCTTACAATGCCTTTTACTGCTAAAAAGGTGAGCGACTATCGGTGGAAATTCGATTATTTTCAATGAAAATCATATTATCCATCCTTTGGAGCTAGCCCGATTGAGCAATCTAACAGCAGATTGGTTGAGTCAGTATGAAATTATGGCTAATTTTTGTACTTCGTCACTTTATACCCATCACATTGAATATTTCACCGCTGAATAAACAGAGAGTTAATATTATGGGTATTAGAGGATGTCATTAAGCGAAATCCCTATTCCAATACGTTGGTTGTGATAGTTGTAGTCGATTAAACTTTCTCCATAGCCATTAAAATATTGGGTATACAGACGTAAATTCCCCACTATTGGATAGCTCCACGTGAGCTCTGCTGAGCCGCGATCGATATCTTGTAGATTGCTTCTGAGGGTGAGGGTGAATCTGTGTTCATCAATGCCATAAACACCGATAAATTCGGCATTGCCTACATAGTCTTCAATATTTGGGTTGTCATCACCGCTTGTCTGATAGGGATCGGTTTTTTCATCTTCGGGAATACGCCACCAAATTTTGGTTGCGAAAGCGAGTGGACCGGCATCAAAAATCATGGTGCCATAAATCCGATTCCAGCTTCGAGAAAGTAGGCCAGATTTACCATTAGATTGATGTACGGCACCAAAACCCCAAAAAGAATTGGTCACACTGCCAATTTTCCAATCGTTATTAAACAGCATAAATATTTCGGGTTCGTGATTGGTTTCGCGAAAGGGTGAAGAGGTTTCTTTGTTATACACTTGCCAATAGGATTGATTGGTATAAGCAAAGAATAGATGCCCATTGTCACCAAATACGTTGTACCAAACCGGAAATTTAAAGCTTATCTGAAACTTAGCCTCAAATTTATCTAAGGTATAGGGATCTTGAGCCATTTCTTCAAGAAAAGGAGCAATATTAGGATCAGGATTATAGGTCGCTGGCAGTAAATAATTGACATGATGCGGGGTGATCACAAATGGACGTTCTGCAGTAGCAAGTTCATCTTTAACGCGTCCTTCTACCAATGATTCTGCATTTAGCCCTGAGCACATTAGCAATCCTATTAACGGGATATTTTTATAAAACAGATTCATTTACCCTCCTTGATGTGTTTGTTGATCGTACTTGTAACGCTCGATTTGTCAGCTTAACACTAGTTAATGAATTTACGGTGATTGGTTGAAGGAACTGTTAGTTGCATCAGCATCAGTTGGGTTAAGCAAAAGTGAGTTTTCCTCAAAATATGACATTTAGGTAGAATTTTTCGCACTAACATAGTGCCAAAATGATGGATATACCCTTGTCACAATAGCGTTTACCATGAATGCTGTAAATTAAAAATCATTTAAATTTAGTGTGTTACCTAATCTCTACTTGTATTTTATTTTAAATAGACCTGTTTTTCCGTTGTTGCTCCCTAATGATGATATTAGTTATATTCCTAAATGATATAAAAACTAATAATTATCTATTTATTATGGAATATAAGACGCGCTATATTTCTACAGACTAAAGTGATCTTGGGGATTCTGATGGAAATTTTCTCTTTACCGGGCCAAGCGGCCAAAGGCAAAGTCTGGCTGGTGGGGGCTGGTCCCGGTGACGTTGAGTTATTGACGTTAAAGGCATGGCGTATCCTTAAAACCGCCGATGCAGTGCTATACGACGCTTTAGTCAGCCAAGATATCCTCGATCTTATTCCCAAAGACGCTGAGAAGATTGCTGTAGGTAAGCGTGCGGGCAAGCATAGCGCCGCACAGGACGAGATTAATCAGTTACTCGTCACTAAAGCCTACACCCGTAAAAATGTGGTTCGCCTTAAAGGTGGCGATCCTTTTATTTTCGGCCGCGGGGGGGAAGAGTTACAAACTTTAGTTGAAGCTGGGGTGGAGTTTGAAGTCATCCCCGGCATTACCGCCGCCAGCGGCACGTCAGCCTATGCGGGAATTCCCCTAACCCACAGAGACCACGCCCAAGGCGTCACTTTTATCACTGGCCATTGTCAGTTAGAGAGTCGCCCTATGGACTGGCAAGGTTATGCTAATCCCAACAATACCTTAGTCGTGTATATGGGGATTCTGAACGCCAGCATTATTCGCCAAGGTTTAGTCGATGCGGGCCGAAGCCCAGAAACACCTGTGGCGATAGTGTCAAAGGCCACAACGAATGAACAACGTCGTTTTATCGGCAGTTTAGGTGAGCTTGAACAGCTTGCCGCCGATCCAGAATTACACATGCCAGCCTTGATGATCATAGGTGAAGTGGTCGCGCTTTCTGAGACGCTCAATTGGTTCACACCAGAATCCATCGACAACGCACAATACCAACATGAACTGACTCAGACTGCAAAAGTATCGATAAATTAGCAAATTATAAAATTAAGTAATCATGCTGTATCAATGCAGCAAATTTTAGGTAAACGGAGAATAGTATGGCCGGGCGTGAACTAAGCCACTTACAACAACTGGAAGCCGAGAGCATCCAGATCATTCGTGAAGTTGCAGCCGAATTCGATAATCCTGTGATGTTGTATTCCATCGGGAAAGATTCTTCCGTTATGTTGCACTTAGCGCGTAAAGCCTTTTATCCGGGCAAGATCCCGTTTCCGTTGCTGCATGTCGATACGGGTTGGAAATTCAAAGAGATGATCGCGTTTCGTGATACGCAGGCAAAGAAATTTGGCTTCGAGTTACTGACGCACATTAACCCAGAAGGTTTGGCGCAGGGGATTAACCCCTTCGACCATGGCAGTGCGAAACACACTGACATCATGAAAACCCAAGGTTTAAAGCAAGCACTTAACCAATATGGTTTCGATGCGGCTTTCGGTGGGGCTCGTCGCGATGAAGAAAAATCTCGCGCCAAAGAGCGCGTGTATTCTTTCCGCGACCGTCACCACAGATGGGATCCTAAAAACCAACGTCCAGAACTGTGGCGCACCTATAACGGCGCAGTGAACAAGGGCGAAAGTATTCGCGTGTTCCCGTTATCTAACTGGACTGAGCTGGATATTTGGCAATATATCTATCAAGAAAACATTGAGTTAGTGCCTCTGTACTTTGCAGCTAAACGTAAAGTGGTTGAGCGCGGTGGTCAGTTAATCATGGCCGATGACGAGCGGATGCAATTAGCCGAAGGCGAGCAGATTAAAGAAGAAGTGGTACG
The DNA here is from genome assembly GCF_000015185.1 of Shewanella sp. W3-18-1. Classification (NCBI taxonomy): domain Bacteria; kingdom Pseudomonadati; phylum Pseudomonadota; class Gammaproteobacteria; order Alteromonadales; family Shewanellaceae; genus Shewanella; species Shewanella sp. W3-18-1. The sequence continues at coordinate 1,030,055 of NC_008750.1, forward strand.
TTTTAGAACCTTAGGTTGTTACCCACTCACGGCCGCCATGCATTCCGAGGCCGACAGTCTAGAGAAGATTATTGAAGAAATGCTGTTAACCCGTTCAAGCGAACGCCAGGGCCGATTGATCGACTCAGATCAAAGTGCCTCGATGGAGCAGAAGAAGCGTCAAGGCTACTTCTAATATCTTCAGGGTTAACCCTATTTCGCGAAGGTGGCGCTAGTCAGTGCGACCTTCAGCCAAGCAGATCAAGAGTGAGAATAAGATGGACAAAGCGGTCAATAAAACCAATCTCATGGCGGCAGAAATTACCCTCCATGGTGTGAAAGAATATCTAGCCCTGCAGCAACACAAAGGCTTACTGCGCTTTTTAACCTGTGGCAGTGTGGATGACGGCAAAAGTACCTTAATCGGCCGCCTGCTACACGATAGCGCGCAGATCTATGAAGACCAATTGGCGAGCTTAAAAAGCGACAGCGCTAAGATGGGCACCACAGGTGAAGCGATTGACTTAGCTTTGCTGGTGGATGGTCTGCAAGCAGAGCGCGAGCAGGGCATTACAATCGATGTGGCTTACCGTTATTTTTCAAGTGATAAGCGCAAGTTCATTATCGCCGATACGCCAGGGCATGAGCAGTACACTCGCAATATGGCGACAGGTGCATCGACCTGTGATTTAGCGGTGATTTTAGTCGATGCCCGCTACGGCGTGCAGACTCAGACTAAGCGCCATGCGTTTATCGCGTCATTACTCGGTATTCGTCACTTTGTGGTTGCCGTGAATAAGATGGATTTGCTGGGGTTTGATGAGCAAGTATTCAATCGTATTCGTGCCGATTTTACGGATTTCGTTAAAGATTTCGGTAATCTCGATATCCACTTCGTGCCCTTATCCGCGCTTAATGGTGACAACGTGGTTGAGCGCAGTACCCAAAGTGACTGGTATCAAGGCGGAACACTGCTTGAACTGCTAGAAACCATTGATACTCAACGCGAACTCAGTGCATTGCCCGTGCGTTTCCCTGTGCAATATGTGTCGCGTCCTCACTTAGATTTTCGCGGTTTTGCGGGCACGTTAGCCTCTGGCATCATCAAGGTCGGCGACGAGTTAGTCGCGTTGCCATCGGGTAAATGCAGCAAGGTTGAACGTATTGTCACCTTCGATGGTGATCTAGAGGAAGCGGTTGCAGGCCAGGCTGTGACTATCACGCTGGAAGATGAAATTGATATTTCCCGTGGCGATTTACTGGCAAAACCCGACTCAGCTCCCGCCGTCGCTAACCTGATCAGCGCTGATATAGTGTGGATGGATGAAAAGCCATTACAACTCGGTCAGTTATACGACATCAAAGTGGCCGGTAAGAAGACGCAAGCCTCTGTAACAGCTATCGATTATGTGGTTGATGTTAACACCTTAGCGCGCAGTGCGACGGACACGCTTGGGTTAAACGCGATTGCCCGTGTGACCTTAGAACTGACCGAAGACATAGTATTTGATGCCTATTCGTTAGTGCGTGATACGGGCGGAATGATCTTAATCGACCGTCTTACTAATGCGACGGTTGCCGCGGTGATGGTGGTGTCGGGTCAACATATTAACAAGCAAACAGCGTCACAATTTAGTGCCTTTGAAGTCGAGTTTAATGCCTTAGTGCGTAAACACTTCCCCCATTGGCAAGCGATAGATATCACTCAGCTTGGAGCTTAATTTGTGAGTGACTTGTGGCAATTAGCGATTATTTTGATAGGGCTTGTGGCTGGCTTAATTAGCGGCCGTATCAACCCAGCGGTATTGTTTTTATTTGCATTTTTGCTCTGTTATCTCTTGGGCATGGTTGCGCTCGATACCGCATTAACAAGCTTTACCAATATTGGCTTAGTCACACTTGTCCTGTTGGTGTTGGCCGCGACGGCGTTAGAAAAAACGTCCTTGCTGGGAAAGTTGAGTCAAGTCATAGGTAATAGTTCTTTGCCTATGACAATGGCAAAACTCGGTTTTTCGACGGCTTTGCTGTCGTCTTTCACTAACAACACTGCGGTGGTGGCATCGCTTATCGGTGTTGTGCGCCGCAATCAGGCACACGCGCCAGCTAAGCTATTGTTGCCACTAAATTATGCGGCAATTTTAGGCGGCACACTGACCCTGATTGGTACCTCGACTAACCTGATTGTGAACTCCTTTGTAGAAAACGCTGGCTTACCCGCCTTAGGGTTCTTCGAGTTTACGCCGGTGGCTGTGATTATTTTAGTGGCTGGAATGCTGTTACTGACCTTACTGGCGAATATTCTGCCTGATAGAAGAGAAGATTCAAACGAAGAAACGCTACCTTATTTGCTCGAAGCCCATGTGGCGAAAGGTTCGTCCTTGGTTGGTCGCAGTGTGGTGGATAACAAACTTAGGGCGCTGAAAAAGTTATATCTCGTTGAATTAGAACGCAGTGGCATTTGTATTTGCCCTGTGCCGCCCCAGTTAGTATTACAAGCGGACGACGTGCTGCGTTTCAGTGGCGCGGTGGAATCGGTCGAGTTATTGCATCAATTCGATGGTTTAGATTGGTTTGGTAAGCATCAAGCTAAGGGACAAAATTTAGTTGAAGCCGTACTCGCGCCATCATCTCGTTTAGTGGGCAGTTCGTTAAAAGCAACGCGTTTTCGTGAGCAGTTCGATGCGGCTGTGATGGCTATTCGCCGTGGAAATCACCCACTAAAGGGTGGGCTTGGTGACATAATCCTGCAACCCGGTGATGTGTTGTTATTGACACCAGGTGATGGTTTTAGCAATAGCGCAAAGCTAAGTTCAGAGTTTGCGGCGATCAGCGGTTTAGATTTGAATGTGCGTTTAGACAGTCATCGTGGTCGCTGGGTGTTGCTGGGCTTTGCGGCAACGATCGTCCTGAGTGTTACTGACGTATTGCCATTGGCTAAAGGTTTAGTGATATTGCTGCTGAGTTATTTTGCCATCGGCGCTGTCACACTGTCTGAGCTGAAACGCCGTTTTCCATTTGAACTTGTCATCATTGTTGGCAGTGCACTTGGTCTTGCTAATTTGATGATGAGTACAGGCCTTGCGAACAACTTAGCCCAAGGATTATTGAGTGTAATCAATGGTTATGGGGTCTTTGGTGCCTTTGTAGGTGTGTATTTTATGACCTTGTTACTGACTGAACTGGTGACCAATAACGCAGCGGCAGCGCTGGCGTTCCCTATTGCCTACGCGATTGCGCTTAATTATGGTGTCGATGCAAGACCCTTTATTATGGCGGTCGTCTTTGGTGCCAGTGCGAGCTTTATTTCACCCTATGGCTATCAAACGAACTTAATGGTGTTTAATGCGGGTAATTATCGCTTTAGTGACTTTGTCCGCCTTGGATTGCCGTTATCTGTGCTGTATTCCCTGATAGTGATATTTATGGTGCCGATCATCTTTCCATTTTAGTGATTAGCTTGTGTTTATAGCCCTTATGTTAGCGGTTAGTCAACATGGGGATTGAGGAGTTTTTATGACAAATATCGTGTGGCATCAACATCCTGTAGACCAAGCCGCCAGAGCCGAGCAGAAAGGTCAAAACCCTGTGCTACTTTGGTTTACCGGACTTTCTGGCGCGGGCAAGTCAACATTGGCTGGTGCATTAGAGCGGGCCTTATTTGAGGCGGGATTCCACACTTATTTGCTCGATGGCGATAATGTGCGCCATGGCCTGTGTAAAGACTTAGGGTTTACGGTTGAGGACCGTGACGAGAACCTGCGCCGTGTTGGCGAAGTGGCTAAATTGATGGTGGATGCGGGGCTTGTGGTGTTATCTGCTTTTATATCACCGACTCGCGAAGAACGTGATGGTATTCGCGCCCGTTTTCCTGCGGGGCAGTTCATTGAAGTGCATGTGTCGACGCCATTAAGTGTGTGCGAACAGCGGGATCCTAAGGGGTTGTACGTTAAAGCGCGCAGTGGCGAGATCAGCAATTTTACAGGGATTTCATCGCCCTATGAAGCACCACTGGCCGCGGAATTAACCATAGATACCAGCAAAGGTGATTTAGCGACCCAAGTGCGTGCCTTAATCGATTATTTAACTGCGATCAATGTCATCAATACCGATAAGACAAAGACAGTCGCTTAACATTTAGCCTTTACCTTGCTAAAAAGGAGCTTTTTGCTCCTTTTTAGGGTGTGATACCTATTCTATTTTGAAATCTTTGGCAAATAGTAGTTGCAGTGCTTTTACGTATTCTTGATCTGTTTTGGGTTGTACAAGTAAAGCCAGTTCATCACCTATGGGGGTTAAGCGATAATAAGTGAATAGTAAATGGCCGCTCTTAGGTGTTAACTTCATTTGAATACTAGGCATGGTAAATTGGATTGGGGTTTTGCTATTAAGAAGCCCAGTTTCAAACTCGCTACTGTGCAAAATACCCGCATCAACTAAGGTCAAAATACTGGAATAAGGCAGGCCAAATTGAGATAGGCCAAGATTTACTGTGGTGTTTTTTCTAAAGTATTGCCCAATCCCCCCAGATAACCGATAACCACTGATCAGTTTAAGACGTTGTTCATTATTCACTTTAGCCGCCATGCCAAGGGCTTTTTCAAGAATTTGTGCTTCCCTGTGGGTCAGTTGCTTGAGCAGCGCTAAGGTACGTAGACTGAAGTTTCCCGGATTCACTATCTCGCTCGACAATATCCGAGCCCACAAATCTTGCATCTTACGGTTATGGATTTGTTCCGCCATCAAGAAGAATTGATGACTCCAATCGGGATCGAGATCGACCCCAGTGACATCTGAGTGGGTGTAACTAAGGGCTAAGGCGAAAATGGTTTCCACATTGGCCTGATATTGGCTCGATAACTTGCGGGCTCTATGTTCTGCACGTTCGGCTATTGAAGCGTTCGCGGGGCGATATTCTTGCTCACTGGCGAGCCCTAATTGGCGACCGAGTAGCAGGGCTTTTTTGCGAGCGGATACCTCGGATGCTGACTCGCCTTCTTCTGCTAGCATTAAAATGTCTGAGTCCTTCATCCGAATCAATCCTTGTTTGTATGCTGATATAGGGAGTTAAGTGAATTGTCTTACCAAAGCTGATTTTGCTTAGATAATAGCGAATCCTTAATCACGGTTCTGGCTATATTAACCCAATCTATTGACGATTATTATGTTGAAATCTTAAATTTTGATACTCGTTGGCTAAGGTGAATTGCGGAATCATGGTAAGTCTATTGACGTACTATGAGGTAACGATGCAAGGTCATTTTTGAATTCTCAATTTATTACCGAGTCTATTTTTGTGAGCAAGCTAAAATTACTGTGTATGCATAAGCCCTATGGGGCTAACCCCGTGATCTATTTCATGTAAATTGATATTTAAATCACCTAGTATGCAATCTCGTAATAGGCTGTTTGCTTTTTGCGTTATCCATCTAAGCCGCCTTTCACTATCATTTTTCAGGCCGCTTTTTCTTATTTTTGTTGAGATGAATCGAGGCTAAAGTGAAAAAAATTCTGATCATTTTCTCTAGTGTTCACGGTCAAACCCGTAAGATCACTAATCAGCTAGCGCAGCAACTTAAGGACTTAGGCAATTCGGTTGTTATCGCCGATATTAAGGCTGTGCCCGCAATGGAGTCGTTCGACAAAATCATTATTGGCGCCAGTATTCGCCATGGTAAACATAATCCGACGTTATATGAATTTATTCAAAAGCATCAAAAACTACTAACACAAAAAGTAAGTGGTTTTTTCTCGGTTAGCTTAGTGGCGCGTAAGCCGGAAAAAAATACGCCTGAGACTAATCCTTATATGCAGGCTTTTTTAAGCAAAACGACTTGGAGACCTCAGTTATTGCAAGTGTTTGGTGGTAACTTGAACTATCAAGGCTATAACGCTTTAGATAGGAATATTATTCGTTTTATTATGTGGTTAACTAAGGGGCCGACGGATCCAGTTACCAATGTTGAATATACAGATTGGCAGAAAGTAAACGAGTTTGGTGAGCAAATCCATCAAGCATAAAAGTGGCTTGCTATAAGTTTAAGGGCATGGATCATGACGGATAAACCGACTGCGGCAGTAAAATTCGGCAACGTGTTTCGTATATTGATAACCCATTTACATGTGTGGCTTGCGACTTGCTGTGCGGTATTGGTATGTACTAGCCCATGGATTTTTATAGGACGAAGCCTGAGAAAAAATGCCAGTTTTTGGGATTACCTGCATGTTTACTTAGGATTGGTCTGTACGGTTCTTGCATTATTATTCTTACTTCACAATACCTTCAATGGAAAATGGCGCTCGTATTTTGGTTGGCTAGTGGGGGATTGGGCACAACTGAAACAAGATATCGCTGGTGTAATCAAAGGTAAGTTCCCTGTTGCGGGCGGCAAAGGGTTATTCAGTGTGGTTGAAGGCATTGGAATGTTATTGCTGGTCGCAACGGGGTTGACTGGTGTTGTGTGGTTTGTATATCAAGGTACACCAATCGCAATGGACTGGCGTGGTTATCATCTTATTTGTGCACAGGCTTTTATTGGCTTTTTAATTGTACATATCGTGCTGGCAGCAACCCATATTATTGAATTTATTAGGCAGTAATCTGTGGTCTTGAGAAGAGATGGCCTCCGTTGGAGGCCATTTTTTTACTTAACGGATTCGCTTTTGGCGGCTTAATCCAATGACTGCTGCAAAGGCGAGGAATAGCCAAGTTAAACTGCCGCCTGAACTTTTAGGTGCTTGGGCATCTTTTTCAATAGCAAGATAGTTAATTAAGCTAATTAATTCATCTAAGGTTTTGATACTGCTTAAGTTAACAGCGTATTTATCATTGACAATAAACGCGGGCACACTTTCTACTTTGAACTGATTTTGCTGTGCGCGCCATAGAGCGAGTTTTTCATTGGTATTTTTACTATCGGCAAGTTCATCGTATTTAGCGGCATCGATGCCAAATTTAGCAAATATTTGTTTGATATCATCACGGTTGTTGATTTGCGGCTCGTGTTTATGCCCTGGCGCACTGTGATCGTGACCGTTTGCGCCTTCTTCACCTTGGATTGCTGCAAACATGGCATGGGTTAAGGCATCTTTATTATCAACATTATCAACGTTTTGGATCACGGCCAAAGAGCGCATGACTTCGGTGCCAATATCGCTATTCATAAAGTCGACATGTTTGCTATCAAATGCCACTTTTTTATCTAAGTTTGCTTTTATATCAGGTAGATAATTAGTTTCCATATTAAAGCAATTATGGCAATAGAAAGAGAAAAACTCAGTTAACTTAGGTTCAGCGCTAGGGGCTTTATCCGAAATTTGGGTGTAATGAGTACCTTCGGTAAAGTTGGCCGCAAATGCACTTAGTGGTGCCAAAATGAAGGCTACAGCCAAGGTTAATGGTTTAATCATATTTTCCTCAAAGTCGGTTAGATTGAATGAATGATATTGATATTCTGCGTGATTATAAACCTAAAACAGATCAGTTAAGCTTCATCATCGAAGCCAGACGGATATCGCACTGTCGGCGTATAGCTTCAGGTTAAATTGGAAGACTTAATTATCGCTGAATTGCGTTGAGGATATTAGACTAAATCTGTGATCCCACAGGAGGTTTCCCCCTTAGATTTACAAGACTGTAAACAGGATCACATTTATTGGTAGAGATGACAGAGGACTAAATCACCGTGGCTTAGCAATGGTTACATCACGTTTCTAAGCTATATCCCTTAGTGATTGCCAAGCCTCACAGACTTCACGAAATCTTGCTGCATCGCCGTCTGGTCTATCGGGGTGCCACTTAAGGGCCAAGCGGCGCCATTGCTTGCGAATATCCCGCGCAGTGGCGCTTTCATCTAATTCAAATACGCTAAGAGCATGCCCTTTATTCATGAGGTTAATGTTAAGGCCAATATAGCTTTTGTAACTGGTCCAGAAGGCTTCTAATAGCTCCCTGACCACGTTTTCGCTTGTGTCGTAGTTGTTCCAGTCAAGGTAATATTCTCTAAGCGATGTTTCTTCCATCATCAGTAGATTGACGTTGGATGGTACTAAACGAAAAATTTGAATATCCATAGCCTTCACTTGAAGCCACTGCCGAGGAAGCAGGATTTCTTGTAACTCAAATAGGGCATTCATCAATAAGAAGTTTCGCTTAAACAAATCGTTACCTGGATTCTCATCCAGTGGATGAATCAATCCTTTGCTTTGTAATTCAGTCGCGAGGTGGTGGATTTTCCAGCTTTGATTAGAGGCTTGCAATACGGAGAGAAGGGGCCAAATCAGTGGATTATCACCTTTGGTGGCGGATAATCTTGCCGATTGTGCTTCTGCATTGAGCGAAGGTTTAGCAAGTAACATACTGACTTTTCCATCCTATGTTGTTGTTTGCAAAACAGTGTTATAAAGCTTGTGCTTTGAGGCTATTGTTTTTCAGCGTTGGATTGGTATTCGCTAGGTGCAACAAAAATATGATTGCATTTAGACTATGCCATAGAGCAAAAGTGTAGGCAAAGATGGATTGTAGAGCAATCTGGCTTAAACGCGCTTCCGACTTGCAAGCATTAGTCGATAAGAAGAGGAATGCTGTAGATTAGCAAACGCAATAATAAAAAATGTCCTTATTTAAATTCAATTAAATCAAGGACATCTTTGAAGAACTTAAGCCGTTTTTAGATCTCGGTAAAGATAACGTCTTGTGCTAAACGTGATTTAGGTAACTTAGCGTTGAAGTCTTCCTCTGAGCGATAACCGAGGGCAACGACCACTGAAGCACATAGGCCTTTTTCCCGCAGACCTAAAACTTGGTTCAGTTTAGTGGCATCAAAACCTTCAATTGGACACGCATCAATATCTAACACGCTTGCGCCGAGCATTAAGGTTCCCAACGCTAAATAGACTTGTTTTTCCATCCAATGCTGGGCATCTTTCAGTTCATATTTATGCATATTGGCAAAAAATGAGCGCCCATTATGTTGACCTTGCTTGGCTTCTTCATTAGCAAACCGACCATCTTTTGCTTCTTGCTCAAGTACTTTTAGCAAATGCGCTTCATCTAACTGGGTGCGAGTACAAAGCACGACAACATGGGATGCATTAAGAATTTTTTGAGTGTTAAAGGCGTAATTTTCAGTTGCTTGGGCAACTAGAGCTTTACCCTCTGCCGTGCTTGCTAATACAAAATGCCAAGGCTGTGAGTTGGTTGAAGATGGGCTGAACTGCAATAAGGTTTTGATTTCTGCTATTTTCTCCGCAGGAATCGTCTTAGTTGGATCAAAGGCCTTAGTGGTGTAGCGCTTTTTGGCGAAGAAACTTAAATCACTCATGTAACGGCTCCAAATCATTAAGGAATACAAATTCAATGGCAGCATTTTAAGCAGGTTTAAGTAAAAAACAATGTGATCAAAGCAGGTATTAGTTTCAAAAAAAATTTGAAACTCCTGGCTGTAAGATTTTTGTGAATGTGAGTGAACTTGATAAATTGTTTGCTCATGTGACTTCTAAGCCATATAAATACAACAAACCTAGTATTGAAGATGCGCCTTGGGGCGATCGTTGCTTTACTGTAACAGATCCGTTTTCAAACAGGATTTTGTTTAATGAAGCTGCAGACACATAACAGAGTGAGGCATTCGAGACCCGCGGCATTCACAAGTTCACGCGCATGGGTACTGCGTTATGCTCTCAGGAGAAAAAATGAGTTCAGTTGAATTGTGGAAAAGCTTTGTTGACGAGTTTGCTCAGTTACATGATGGAGTATTTGAAAAATGGGTCTTGCAAGAAGGGAGCTATCCAAACAGGCAGGAAAATTCAGAAATAAATGAGTTCTTAAAGTCACTAACTGTCCAGCAAAGAGAGATTCTCGTCAAGATGCTTATTAATGCTAGACATGGTGGTATTCATGATGCCTTAGTACGACTTAATGACAGAATGGACTGCGAAAATGGTCAGTATTACGAAAACGGCATTGAGATGGAATTTCAGCCCTTTGGTTCCACCCTTTACTATGACTATGTTTGCCGCCGAGAAGGAGATAATTGGGAGCAAGAATAGGTATTATCGGAATATCTTGCTTCCAATGGACACCCTGCACAACTGAATGATTTCAGTTGCTTAACAAAGTCATCGCTGGTTGAATGCAAACCAAAAGTGCATTATGTTGTTGGTTTAAAATGGATGGCTTGATTTATTATTCGCTAACGCGGATCCGCTTATACCCAACGTTATGTGTAAGGGAATCTTAATGATCGAAAGACCCAAAGTAATAAACCTCATAGAAGCCAGAACGATTCGAAAAGTCCATTGCGGAGAGTGTAACTGGGAGCAGGAAATAGCTGCTATCACTGAAGCTGAGATAAAATGTTGTCCTTGGTGCGGCTGGAGCGATCTGGAAATCACTACTTTAAAAGCAGAAGGTGGCTTCCAAGAAATAGAATGTCAAAAGCACGGTAGAGTTACGGTTCTACTACCTAGCTCCAATATTAATCCACTAGACTTCATGAACAACTATTTTGTCCATTCTGTGAGTAACACATAACAATGCAAACCAGCCTGATGGCTTTTTTGTTCCTTGTTTTGCTACGCTACCGCAAAACAATCCACTACAAAGCAGCTGTTTTCGGCTTATGCGTGAAGAGAGATCGGATATATAAATGGAAAAAGCATTAATAGATATTAGGTATTACGCTAGCGACTCCCTATATGAGACAGGTAAAAGTCTACCTTCGAGTTGTTCTAGCTTTTTCAAATTTCCTAAGCTGCTTCATTACTGGGGTGCTCGTATAGCCACAATACTTGGTGCAAATGGATTATCCCTCGGAGAATTCGATCACCTATATGTAAACTACACAAATGCTATTCCAGAAGGCACGATGGTTTTTTCTGATAGAACACCAGAAAAGTGGCTTAGGTATATAGACTGTGGTGTAAATTTTGAGAAATTAAAATCATTAAATGAGTCCGAACTTGAACAATTTGTAATTCGCAGTACCTTTGAGTGTCTTGAGCACCTTTGTAAGTTGAGCATAGAAAAAACCGAAAAAATCAAGCTTGCTTCAAACGAGGTGGAAAGATTTGGTTCTGCGGTCGAGCTTCCGGTTAAGGCAAAACATACTAAGTCATATTCGGTTCTGGTTTCATATAGATTACGCCCAAATGGCGAAGCATCTCATGGGCTTGTAAAATACATTAACCACAAAACAGGTGCTACTTTCACTAAAAGGTTTGTTGATCTTAAGGGACCATCGGATATATTTCCTCTGGTCGGTACAATTTCAGTAAAAGATGGAAAAGTCCTGATCACGCCGAGGGCATCATTTAAAGCTAGCCTTTACACAAATTCATATCAGATTCCAATGGAGATTGATTTAAGTGAAGCGGCAAGCGCATAACAAGGCGCTCTGGGACAAACCTACGCTGCGCTTTGTCCAGAGCGCGGCGTTAATCCATAGCAATTTTAATTCGAAAATCATAGATTAGAGCAAGAATTCTAACCTATTTATGTCTACTAGCTTTTTACGTATATATAGCAAAACTGGTAGTTAAAATTGGCATTGGGTCACCAGTGAGCGTTGGCGACATGGATGTCGCCGTCGAGCCTATAAGGACATATTCATGGCGTGTCGCTGGAGACACAATGACAATAAACTCCCTGAACAGATAAACGGCTATTTAGCTTTAGTTCAATACCTATTAATTCAAAGGCATAATTTTTATGGTGTTGTGAAAGATGATTGTATCCTGACTTGTCTAATTTAGTCTTTGTCATGAACGTTGAATGTTGGGATCCTAATTTGAATCCTTTGCTCACTGAACGTACTTATAAAGGTCATGACAGTGAGCATGAGGGACAGGACTTAAGCCGCTTAAGCTAACGCAATACTTTGCTTAAAAATGCTTGGGTACGGGCTTCTTTCGGATGGGTGAATAGCTCATCTGGCGGACTAGATTCGACTACATAACCGCCGTCCATAAAGATCACCCGATCGGATACATCACGCGCAAAGCCCATTTCGTGGGTGACAATGACCATGGTCATGCCCTTTAGCGCTAAGTCTTTCATCACGTCTAATACATCCCCGACCATTTCGGGATCGAGTGCCGATGTCGGTTCATCAAATAGCATCAAGTCTGGTTCCATGGCCAATGCGCGGGCAATGGCGACCCTTTGCTTTTGGCCGCCCGATAAACTAGCGGGATAAGCATTGGCTTTGTCACTTAAACCAACCTGTGCCAGTAGGTCGAGGGCTTTGGTCTCGGCTTGATCTGGCGTCATCAGTTTTAGACTAATGGGCGCTAAAGTGATGTTTTGGATGACAGTTTTATGGGGGAACAGATTAAAGTTTTGAAACACCATGCCCACTTTTTGCCGCAGTTTATCGACGCAGGCGTTTGGCGCTGTGATCAATTGACCTTCAATCTCGATATCGCCTTGGCTTGGCTGCTCTAACAGATTGATACAGCGCAAAAAGGTACTCTTGCCGCTGCCACTAGGGCCTATCACACTTACTACTTCGCCGAGCCGAATATGCTCGTTAATCCCCTTAAGCACTTGGTTATCGCCGAAGTTTTTATGTAGGTTGGTTATCTTAATCACTTTGTTTCAACCTCTTTTCAAATTTCGACAGCACGAACGTGAAGCTGTAGGTTAGGAATAAGTAGATGAGTGCGCAGGTAAATAAGGGCACACTGTCCTCGAAGGTACGGCTACGGATGATTTCACCGGCGCGCATAAGGTCGACGCCACCGATAAAGCCAATGACGGCTGTTTCTTTGAGGAGCACGATAAACTCATTACCCAGTGCTGGCAGAATATTCTTAATCGCTTGGGGCAGAATAATCGACTTCATGGTCATTGCTTGGGACAAGCCAAGTGAGCGTGCCGCTTCGGTTTGGCCTTTATCAACGGCTTGAATCCCTGCGCGGATTATCTCAGAAATATACGCGCCGCTATTGAGACCAAAAGCGATAATGGCGGCAGTGATCTTATCGACATCTAAGGCTGAAAGCACGATGAAGTAAAGGATCACTAATTGCACAACTACTGGGGTGCCACGGATCACACCGACATAAAGATTGGCGGGGAAGCGGATATACCACTTAGACGACATCTTCATAAAGGTGGTGCCAATGCCTAACACTGCGCCTAATAACATGGCGAAGAAAGTGACGACTAACGTCACTTTTAAACCATTTAATATCAGCAGCATGCCTATCATGCCATCTTCGCCAATCGGGCTAAACAGCGAGGTATTAATTGCGTCTATCATGCTGATATCACTTTATATGGGTAGAAACGAGCGTCTGATATTGGCCGTCAGCTTTCATGTTAGCCAGTGTTTTATTGATGCTCGCTAGCAGTTCTGGTTGCTTTTTTGACACGGCAAAGCCATAAAACTCAGCAGGAAAATCCAGTTTGATCATCTTTAATTCAGGATTTTTAGCCAGATAGTTAGCGGCAGGTTCGCTGTCGAATAACACTAAATCTACCTTTGAATTTTTAAGCTCCATGATGGCTTCAAAACCCGTATTAAAGGCGGTGATATTTTGGGTGTATTTTTTCGACATAATGTCAGCAGTTGTGCCTAACTGCACCGCAAAGTGCTTGCCTTTAATATCTTCAAGTGTATGAATGCTATCGTTATCTTTGTTGACGAGTACCACTTGAGTCGCTTCGTAGTAAGGGTCAGAGAAGTTGACGTTTGCTTGACGTTCAGCGGTTATCGTCATACCTGAGGCGATAAAATCAATCTTGCCTGAATTGAGTGCGACGATCAGTGAATCGAACTTCATGTTCTCGACTTTGAGCGTCTTGCCTGCATCTTTAGCGATTTGCTTGGCCAGATCGATATCAAAGCCTTTGATTTCATCGCCACTTTGGCCGCCAACATATTCAAAAGGAGGGAAGGCGGCATTAGTACCAACGACTAACACGTCATCGCTTTTTCCGCATCCAGCTAACAACAAGGTGGCAGTTAAGGTCAGGCCGCCTAATAACATGGATTTTTTCATTTAAAACTCTCTTGTCGATTTCACTATCAGTGTGCAGTGTGGCGACTATAGGCATAAGTAATTAGCGTGTCAATAATTATGCTTTAAATGTGACTATAAATTCATTTTAAAAAAGAGCGCTTCATAAGGTGGTCGTAGAAACGGTTTAACCAATAGGGGCTGTGTTTAAATTGTACTCAAGAGGTTGAATGGTTGTTATAGAGAATTTATTTTATTTTAGTTTATATTTTTCAATTAACTATTTGGTTTAATGTTTTTATTTAAACATTGGTTAAATAGATATTGTTATCTGTATTTATCCTTTGTCGCGGTGAAAACTGGCCTGTTTTGATGGTGTCTCTTATTAAGGTTTTTGTGAATTTATGCAATTTCACTCTAATGGATTAGCTTGGATAGAACAAAGTGAGATCACTTTTTATGGGGCGATTAGGCTTTCGCCAAATGTTTCTTAACCAAATTGATCATGGCTTGGGCTGCAAAGGATAGAACTTGCTCCTTACGCCAGAAGAGTGATAGTTCCCAGCGTAATTCGTCACTCGCTAGGGGAATATTGACTACCCCTGAGACACTGTAGCGCCGCGCAATTGAGCGTGGCAGCACCATAATGCCCGTTCCTGCCGCGACTAAAGCAATGCCGAAATCAGCTTGGCTGACTCGAGTGATATTTTGAGGGGTAAATCCTGCCGCTTGGCAAGCCGTTAGAACTAATTGATAAAGTGTATATTCAGTTTCAAACATCACTTGGGGCTGATGGTTTAAGTCGGTAATGAATAGATGTTCTCTGGAGGCTAATGGATTTTCCTTGGGGAGCACGACCACCATTGGATCGTTAAATACGCGGATACCATCATAGCCATCATCGAAATCAATAATACCGGTAGCCAGTTCTATTTCCCCTTTTTGAATCGCCGAAGTTTGTTCTACACCACCACGCACGAGCAAATGCATTTCAATTTGTGGGTACTGCTGGCGGTATTTGGCAATGATGGGGGCAAAAATTTCGGCGCTGCCTAGGGGGGCTAAACCGAGGTTAAGCTCTCCTGCGCTTAAATTACGTTGCGCAGCAAGCTCCGCTAACATGCGTTTGCGGCCATCGAGTAAGTCTTTTCCGTGGCGGTAGACAACTTCTCCTGCTGGGGTGAGTTTAACTTGGGTGCCACGTTTGCCACGTTCAAGCAAGGTGAGATCGAGTTCTTCCTCTAACTGACGCACGGCTTTAGAAAGCGCTGGCTGAGTTAGGTGCACTTTTTCGCAGGCTTTACCGAAACCGCCCGCATCAACAATTTCAATAAAATAGCGGATAACCTTTAGATCCATTATGCCTCACTGTTAACTTCATTCTTTAAATTCATGGATTACATTCTTAATATTCATTTTTTTTATTGAATAGACAAGCGGTAAAATGGTGTTATAGAAATTTAGTGTTGATTGAGAACATCATGTCATTCCTACAAGCCACAATATGTCGATGTCGTCATGGGGCTTTGCTGTTAATCCAAATCGGTCTCTTTTGTTTACTGTCTCTTGCTTGTCATTGGTTTGCTATTTGGGCGCACTTACCCCTACCTGGCAGTGTACTAGGATTAGGTATCTTATTGATTTTACTTATATCAAAATTGATACCTGAGCGTGCTGTACAGCTTGGCGCTGCTTGGTTAATTGGTGAGCTATTACTGTTTTTTATTCCACCTGTGATATCGGTTATCAAGTACGAAGGGCTGTTTGAGCAGTATGGTGTCAATATCATGTTTACGCTTGTCATGGGGAGTATCTGTGTGATGGTGGGAACGGGCTTTGTTGTGGATAGAGTGTTTCGTTTTGAACGCCAGTTGAATATCAAAAAGCATGCTCGTCGCCATGCTAAGGTTGTTTAGCCATGGCCGATTCAAAAGTGATGGATTTTCTAATGTCGCAAACCGTTTTAGCCTTAATCAGTTTATTGTTAACGGTATTTTGTTACTACGGAGCTAAAAGTTTATACAAGCACCATAAAGTATGGTGGCTTGCACCCATAGTATTTGCGCCTGTGATGATCATTTTGCTGGTGTTTAATCTAAACATTCCATTACCCACTTATTTTGAATATACCCATTGGTTGATGGCGATGTTAGCTCCCGCAACAATTGCTTTTGCACTGCCTATTTACCGTGAGCGCAAATTAATCTGTCAGTATCCACTCACTATCACCCTTGGTGTTGTTGCTGGATTATTTTTGGGAATGATATCAACGTGGTTGCTCGTCAAATTTATTCCTTTACCTGCCGAGCTTTCTAAAAGTTTATTAGTTCGTTCGGTTTCAACCCCCTTTGCTATGGAGGCAACGAGCGCCTTTGGTGGTGTGCCAGAGCTGACCGCTATGATGGTACTGATCACGGGGATTATTGGGATGTTAGTGTGCGAACCCTTATTTAAACTAATGCGCATTCGTACTTCTTTAGGTAAAGGGGTTGCACTGGGAGCTTCCGCCCATGGTGCCGGCGCGGCTAAAGCGACTGAGCTTGGTCAGCAAGAAGGCGTAATAGCGAGTTTAACCATGATCTTTATCGGTATTGCTATGGTATTAGGGGCGCCCGTTTTTGCGCTGATTTTTATTTAGTCTGTCAATTTTAAAACTTCAATTTCGGCAATTTTGCCTCTTCGGACGCTAACTTATTCTCGGTTATGCGTCTATTTTTTTGCTTGAGCTTAATCACCGAGAATGTGGCATGCTGTCTTTTATTGAGATAGAAAGGGAGGTAAAGCAATGGGAAACGGTGCACAAACGGATCCAGAAATGCATTCTGTAACAACGCAAAGCGTCAATCTGCGAGCCATCGAAATCAGTGATCTTGAGGTATTTTTTAGCCATCAAAGTGATCCCATAGCCCATCACCTTGCTCAGTTTCCACCTCGGGAGCGCGAAGCCTTTTTTGCCCATTGGCAACAGAATATTTTGTATAGCAAGCAAGTGTTGTCTCGTGCTATTTGGGTTGACGGGAGGCTTGTGGGGAATATCGTCAATTTTCAACACAAAGGGCAGTCACTGCTCGGTTACTGGATCGGGCGTGAATACTGGGGGCAGGGCATTGCGACTCAGGCATTGAAGGTATTTTTGCCCCTCACTTCAGTTCGACCACTATTCGCCCATGTCGCTAAGCATAATCATGCCTCGTTACGGGCACTTTTTCGGCAGGGATTTATTTTGACAGGTCAACAAATCAAAGAAAGCGAAGATACTCAGGCCTTGCTTGAACTGAGATTAAGCTGATTTCGTATTAGCAACCCTACCTTAGTCTAATGCTGAGTTGCTTGACCTCACGGCATAACTCAATGAAACTCGTCATTTAATCATCTCCCACTAAAGTATGGGTAATTAAATAATGTTAATTTTCTTCATTTGTCTTGTGCTGTTAGCGCTTGCATACCGGTTTTACAGTCCATTTGTTGAACGCCAAGCGGGTATTGATCCTAAGGCACTGACTCCTCAAGCCAGATTTAAAGATGGCGTGGATTATGTTCCTGTTCACCCCGTCAAAGCGTTTTTGATCCAATTCCTCAATGTGGCTGGGGTAGGTCCAATTTTTGGTCCTATTCTGGGTGCTCTCTATGGTCCAATTGCTTTAGTGTGGATTGTGCTTGGTAATATTATTGGCGGTGCTGTACACGATTATTTTTCGGGCGTACTCAGTATTAAGGAAGATGGTAAGAGTCTGCCGGAAATTGCAGGCCATTACTTTAATATCTATTTTAAAGGCGTGATGCTGCTCTTTACTGCCATGTTGCTGTTTTTTGTGGGTGTGGTATTTATTATGAGTCCTGCGGGGCTTTTAAGTAATCTCGATTACTTTAAAGACACTATTTTTGGTAATAATACCTTCTGGGTGTTAGTGATTTTAGCTTATTACTTTTTAGCGACTATGTTGCCGATTGATAAAATTATTACCAAGCTATATCCCGCATTTGGTTTATTAATGGTCGTTATGACCACCTCAATTGCAGTTGCATTAATGCTCCATGCTCCGCAGTTACCAGAAATGGGGGATGTGTTCGCCTATTTTGACCATAGCCACTATAACAATGACTTACTCGAGCCTAACCCAGATGGTTTACCTGTATGGCCACTGCTGTTTGTGACTATTACCTGTGGTGCAATTAGTGGTTTCCATTCGACTCAAGCACCGATTATGGCCCGCTGTTTAACCAACGAGAAATACGTTCGTCCTGTTTATTATGGCGCTATGGTTGCTGAAGGTATTGTGGCATGTGTCTGGGCAACGGCGGGTATTGCCGCTTTCCCAGGTGGATATGTTGAACTGAAGAGCCTGCTGGATCAAGGTGGTCCGGGCTTAGTGGTTAACCAAGTGGCGACAACCTATCTTGGTGTACTGGGCGGCGTGATGGCGATTATTGCTGTGGCTGTATTCCCTATCACTTCAGGAGATACTGCTTTCAGATCCTTACGTTTAACGATAATTGACGCATTTAATATTCCACAAAGTATGCGTAATCGTTTATTAGTCGCAGCACCTATCCTTACTATTGCTTACTTTATGACTAAGATCGATTTTTCATTGATTTGGCGCTACTTTGCCTTCTCAAATATGTTGTTATCGACCAGTGTACTGTGGCTAGCGACGAAATATTTATTCGATAGAGGCACTTTCCATTGGATTGTGAGTTTGCCTGCCATCGCTGGAACCTGTGTGACGGTTTCCTATATCGTTACCGCGGGCATAGGGCTTGGTTTACCTCAATCTTTGAGCCAACCTGTGGGGATTGCGGTGGGCGTTATCTGCCTCGTAGCGCTGATTATTGCCCATAACAGACGTAAAGTGGCTGTTGATCTGAAGTAATTCAGTTTGTGATTAACCGTTTATTAAGGGCTACATTGTGTAGCCCTTTTTAATACTATTTTCATAAACTGACGGCAGTATTGAAAATAGCCGCCGTGCCGTATTCCATTGTGCTGAAATTATGTTAGATTCTGGCGAACTGATGGAGATAAAGGTATGGTTATCATTGTCATCAACAGTTCTCCACAGGGCAGTCATTGCATATTGCTTATATGTGCAGCGAAGTGTCAGGAAGTTACACCAATTCAGAGTCTGCTTATGCAACCCAATTTATTTCCCGAACAAAGAAATGTTAACCGTGAATTGATGGCTATGCCGTCATCAGTTGAAATTCAATCTACTCGTGGACGTTTGCAACGTATGGTTGGCAGTGTATTGCTGACCTGTAGTGTATTGCTAAGTCTTTCCGCCTGCGCTGCAGGTAAGGCGAGCGCGCCGCAAGAGGGCGAAGAGTTCAGTTATGCATGGCTTAAGGGTCATGCTCGTACACTTGCTGCTGAGTCCTATGTTAGTCACAAGGGCGAACTGCCTAAAAGCCTGCAGGGGATGAGCTGGGATGATTACCAGCAGTTCCATTTTAAGAAAAAAGCGGCAATGTGGCGTGATCAGGATTCTGAGTTTCGTGCCGAATTATTTCACCTAGGTTTGTATTTTGATACGCCAGTACATATCTATGAGTTAGATGAGAGTAAGGCCAAACTTATCGAATACTCACCATCGATGTTTGATTACGGCAAGTCTAAAGTGAAAGGAAGTCAGCTACCTAAAGATCTCGGTTTTGCTGGATTTAGAATGCAGTTTAATACCGATTGGCAGCGTGATGTGGTGGCTTTCCTTGGGGCGAGTTATTTCCGAGCAGTAGGTCAAGAGATGCAATACGGTTTATCAGCCCGTGGTTTGGCGGTTGATACTGCATTACCAAAACCTGAAGAGTTTCCAATGTTTACTCATTTCTGGTTAGAGAAACCTAAACCAGGCTCGAATATTGCCACCGTCTATGCATTGTTAGATTCTCCAAGTGTGACTGGCGCTTACCGTTTTGACATTGAGCCAGGTGAGCGTTTGAAGATGAAAGTCGATGCGGCGATTTATCCCCGTAAAGCGATTGAGCGTTTAGGTGTCGCGCCACTAACCAGTATGTATATGGTGGGTGAAAACGATCGCCGTACTGGTTATGACTGGCGTCAAGAGATCCACGATTCGGATGGCTTAGCAATGCATACAGGGAGTGGCGAATGGATTTGGCGTCCACTCGCTAACCCAGAAAATCTGCGATTCAACGCCTATAGCGATGAAAATCCAAGAGGTTTTGGTTTAATGCAGCGCGATCGTAATTTTGATCATTATCAGGATGACGGTGTTTTCTACGAAAAACGTCCAAGTTTATGGATTGAACCTACGGGAAGTTGGGGTAAAGGTTCTGTACAGCTAGTGGAAATCCCAACGCTGGATGAAACCTTCGATAACATAGTGGCATTTTGGAACCCTGCAGAGCCTATTTTACCAGGTCAAGAGTTGCTTTATAGCTACAACATGTATTGGGGAGGCATTCCACCTGTGCAATCACCTCGTGCCCGTGTTGTTGATACTTTCACTGGTTTAGGTGGTGTGGTTGGTCAGAAGCGCAAATATTACAGTAAGCGCTTTGTTATCGATTTTGCTGGTGGCACTTTACCTATGTTAGGCAAAGATACTCAAGTAAAAGCGGTGATCAGTACCTCACAAGGCCGTGTAGAAATCGAATCAGCACGTCCTTTAGCATCGATTAATGGCTATCGTGCTATGTTTGATGTAGTGCCTCCAGAGGACAGCGTTGAGCCAATTAACCTAAGAGTTTACTTAGAAGTCGATGGTCAACCACTGTCTGAGACTTGGATGTATCAGTGGAATCCGCCCGCTAAGGATGATCGTGAACTCTATAACGCGGGCCATCTGCAATAAGCGATTTGTGAGTCATTAATCTAAAATGCCAGCTAACTTAGCTGGCATTTTTGTTTTGGCTTTAGCCACTTTTTACTTAGGGGTATATACGGCTTGATAGGCTAAGACTAGATTATCTAAAAAATGTCCCAGCAACTGATTCATCCTAGCCGTTGATTGCCCCAGTATGAACTCAGGGCTTTGAATATATGGAATTTTCTGTGTGCAAGAAAAAGCATTTTCTTGGGCAATTAATGGTGCTAATTGGCTACTGATAAATTCAAGATGGCATTGAAATCCAAAAACTAAATTTGTGTAACGTACAATTTGCCGCGGGCAAGCTTCACTTGTGGCTAGCACTTCGCAATCGGGCGTAAGGCCAGGCATGTCGTTATGCCAGTGGCCGACCACTTCAGTTGTCGAAAATGTCTTAAGGTTAATATCACTTTTTCCTGCCGCAGTCAGTTCAATAGGGAAGTAACCAATCTCGGCATGTGGACTCTTTTGATAACGGGCACCTAATGCCTCACCGATTAACTGTGCTCCAAGACAAACCCCCACAACGGCTTTATTTGTTTGGATAGCTTGCCTGATAAGTCTTTGTTCTTCTTGACTATCAAAATATGGACAATCGCTTTGGCATGTGGCGGGAGACTGGGGGCCACCGAGGATAATTAACAGATCAAAACCATCACTATTTTCGGGTAGAGATTCATCTAAATAGACTCTGCTAAAGCTCATTCTGTAGTTTTTGCTTGCGGCCCAATCGCTAAAATAGCCTGGACCTTCATAACTTTCATGGATAATGCAATGAATATGCATTGAGTGTTCCTGTGTCTTTTGTGGGATAACGCTATGCTACAATTCTTTTATTTGGCTGAATAACGTCATATGGACAAGTAATAATGCTAAGTCGCCAACTCGATTCGATTAACGCCATTATTGAGCAAGCGCCTAATATGCCTTCATTTGTAAAAACGATTGAGATGCAAAAGGGGTATGTGGATGTTTTACACCAGCACTGTTGGCATCAGCTTATTTTTCCGCTTCAAGGCCTGTTACAGACAGAGGCAAATGGGGCACTGTTTTTAGTTCCCCATACCACAGCGCTTTTTGTGCCAGCAGGAGTGGTACATGAGTCTGTTGCGATTGCTCATACCTGCTTTATTGGCGTCTATCTGAATCCTATGTATGGTCGAGATTATGGCGCCACGATTAAACCTGTCGCTATGAGTGCTTTTCTAAGGGAGTTAGTGTTAACGCTCAGAAAACAATGTGCATTAAATACCTCAATGAACATTGAGCCAATGACACCGGCGCCAATATTACGTTTGCTTGAGGTGTTATACGATCAAATTAATAGTGCGGGAGGGCAGACTTTTAAGTTACTGATACCGCAAGATAGGCGCCTAAAATTGATTTTTGAGCACTTAACTCAAATGCCAGCTTTAGATTTCTCTTTAGTAAAATGGGGGGAGATGGTTGGAGCATCGGAACGAACATTGTCGAGGTTATTTGTGAGGGAGTTTGGTTGTTCATTTGTATTATGGCGTCAACATTTACGGCTGATCTATTCGCTATCACTATTGGCCACTGACCTATCAATACAGAATGTGGCCCACCAAATTGGTTATCAAAATGATTCATCCTATATCAAAGCCTTCAAGGAGCGTTTTGGGATGACGCCACAGCGATTTCGGTTAGGTGATCATGGGATAACGACTCATGGTAACGAGCACTCTATTTAAATGGCTTCTCTAATATCGAATCAATGTGTTCCCTCTTTTTGCTGCACAGATATTCATTGGGCCGAATAAAAATCAAGCGAGTGTTAATTGCAAGCATGCTACTGAGTTATTGAGGACTCATTCACTTTTTGACAATCTAAATAATTTTTCACTGTAAAAGACCCCAAACTTGGGCGTAATCTGTGGCGTCCTTGTCATAGGTTAGCTATTTATGTTCGAAATATTTACGACGTTAGGTTTTGGATGGTCTGTTGGTTTAGTGTTAGCGGTGCTGTTTGTACTTGCATATGAATTTATCAATGGCTTTCACGACACGGCCAATGCGGTGGCAACGGTTATCTATACTAAAGCGATGCCAGCTAATCTTGCAGTTGTAACCTCTGCGCTATTTAATTTTGCGGGCGTATTATTAGGTGGCTTAGGTGTAGCTTATGCGATAGTGCATTTGTTACCTGTCGATTCCTTACTAGGCATGGATTCTACCCAAGGGTTATTAATGGTGTTTTCCCTCTTAGTTTCGGCGATTATTTGGAACTTAGGCACTTGGTATTTTGGCATTCCTGCATCAAGTTCGCATACCTTAATAGGCTCGATAATGGGAGTGGGTGGAGCATTTGCATGGCTACACGATCAACCGATCTTACATGGCATAAACACCACTAAAGCCACGCAGATTATGCTGTCTCTGATCATTTCTCCGACATTAGGTTTTGTGATGGCAGCGTTTTTTTTACTGCTGATGAAATCGATTTGGCAAAAACATAAAATCCACCGAACACCCGATGAACAAATCCAAATCAATGGCAAAAAGCATCCACCATTTTGGGCGAGGGTCAGCTTAATTGTATCTGCCATGGGGGTCAGTTTTGCCCATGGTTCTAACGATGGTCAAAAGGGGATTGGCCTAGTCATGCTCGTATTGATCTGTATGGCTCCTGCATATTTTGCCCTCAATATGAATAGTCAGCCCTATGACTTAGAAAGAACGCAGGATGCGAATCGGCGTATTATGGCTATTTATGATCGTAATCAGACCGCTATTGGTGAGCTGGTTGATTTTAAGGCTGATATCCATGTTGCCGATAATATGTTGACTCATTGCTCGGCAGAGACAGTGTTACCTGCGATGTCACAACTCGATCGTCATTTGGGCAAAGTATCCACTTTTAAAGAGATGGGGGTTGAAGAGCGCCGTGAAGTACGCCGTTTATTGCTCTGTATCGACGATACGGCCCGTAAAGTATCCAAGCTCGAACTGCCTAAAAAAGAATTAAGTTCACTCGCCAAGTGGCGTAAAGATCTGACTATCATCACTGAATATGCTCCCTTGTGGGTCATTATCGCGATTGCAACCGCATTGGGTTGTGGCACCTTAGTCGGTTGGCGCCGAATTGTGTATACCGTGGGTGAAAAGATTGGTTCATCTGGCATGACCTATAGCCAAGGTATCGCTGCGCAGGTCACGGCCGCGGCATCCATCGGGGTGGCGAGTCTGACTGGTATGCCTGTTTCTACGACCCATATTTTATCTTCCGCAGTAGCGGGCACTATGGTGGCGAATCGTTCGGGCTTACAAAGCCAGACAATTAAGCAGATCATGCTTGCTTGGTTACTTACCCTGCCGATTACCATTCTACTTTCTGGTGGTATGTTTATTTTAGCTAATGCAATGTTTGGCTAATGCAATAATTGGATTGTGCGCAGCAGCTTGACGATAAATTTCGCAGTATTTAGTGCAGCATTGAGTACCGTTTATGTTGAATAACGGTACTGCACGGACGTTACCTTGCAGAAAAGTGAGTTCACTTGCGACAGGAATAATCCTGAAGCGTCCACACACTCTAGCACATCAAAAATGTATATATCCGTCATCGTGTTGACTGTGAGTTTTCACCAATCTAACCCCATTTGTGCACTCTTTTCCTCTGCTTTTTTCTCAAGCAGTTTGATGTCGGCGAGTTGAATGTGCTCTGCAATGTGGAGCTGCAGTTTGCGATATAAACGAGCGGCGAGTTCAGGTGCAGTTTGATTATCTGGGGTATGAATAAATAAGTAGGGCTCACGGCCTTCGTTCAACCAGAGTGTGAGTTGCTTAAGCCAATGGGTAAAAAAGGCATCATTATCCTTAGGTAAAGCTGTGGTTCCGAGTTGTGTCAGCAGAGCCAGCGTACCGTCGGCTTGGCCGATAAAGCGTACAACGGGATTATTCGCTGTGGCTATTGGGTGCACTGGAACTCGTGGTTTTTTCTTGTGGGCATCAATAATGGTTTCATTGAAAGGCGGTAGGGCAAATACGGGTCGGCTATCCATAATGATTCGATTGACTTTTTTATCTATTAACAATCGATTGAGTGTTCGCTCTGCATCACCTTTGGCAAAAAATGCAAAGTGCCTGACTTCGACGCCATAGGTCAATCCTTGGGGAACGTGATCTAAAAATCGTGCCAATACTGGAAGTTGTTCAGGCCCAAAATGAGCGGGGAGTTGGATTTTCCATATGCCTGTTTTCTCGATTAATGGCGCCATAATATGGAAAAAATCCCGCAGATCTTGATTACAATCTTGAAGCTGTTTCTGATGGGTAATACGTTGAGGCAATTTGAACGTGAAGCGAAAATTATCGGGAGTCGCACTGTGCCAATTTAAAACGGTTTGTGGTGCTGGAGTGGCATAAAAACTGGTATTACCTTCAACAGAATTGAAAATATGAGCATAGTGTGCGAGCCGTTCTGTTGCTTTAGTTTGATGGCCGTAAACACTGTCTTGCCAGCTTTGATGTGACCACATCGCTAACCCCAGACGCAACTGTCTGGGACGATAAGGTGGTGAGCTTAATGAATTCAATCGCAAATCTCTAGCATCATTAAAATGGATTAATCATCTATTTATATCAAACAACTTAGTATGTTCAAAAGAGTCATGTATTGTTGTTATGACTATCTTTGTTTGCCGATATCAGTGAATGGCAACCTAAAGCCAATAGAGAATGGATTGGTTTTGCAAATTAACCTACTCTAATAGTGTGTTATTGTTGGAATAAGCAAACAAGTTGATAAATCACTCTATGCAAAGACGGATAAGGTTAAGCTAATTTGTAGGTTATTTAGATTTAAGTATATGTCTTAGTTAACTTTTTAGCCAATAAAGACACTTGCTTTCTGGATGTCATTGGAGATCTGCGTGAATAATGATGAATACACTTCCCTAAGTCAGTTTATTGATCTGCTGTTGGATGCGATCTGTGTTGTCGATAAAACGGGGCGGTTTGAATTTGTTAGTGCAGGAGCAGAACGAATTTTTGGTTACACCCCAGAAGAAATGATTGGTATGCAGATGCTAGAGCTTGTATTACCTGAAGATAGAGAGCGCACGTTAGCGACAGCTAAAGAAATTATGGATGGTCGTTTTAAGGTTGACTTTGAAAATCGCTATGTGCGAAAAGATGGTTCAATAGTCGATATTCTTTGGTCTGCTCGTTGGTCAGAGGACCATCAGCAGCGTGTCGCTGTTGCTCGAGATATTACGAAGAGAAAAAATGCCGAGCGTAGACAGGCGGCCTTGTATGAAATCTCAGAAGCTGTGCATGTGACAGAGGATTTACTGGCACTATACCAACATATTCACCAAATTATGGCAAAGTTACTCCCTGCAGAGAATTTTGCTATTGCACTTTATGATCAAGATTTACAAGAGCTTAGTTTTCCGTATCGGGTTAGCACCCAAGAAAACTCGGCTGTAGACATTGAAAGTTTTCGCGTATTTACTGAACAAGTGATCCAAAATGCAGAATCGATATTACTTTGCCCTATTAGCTTAAACGAGTATCCAAAAGGCGCCGCAGCCGAGTTAGGTAATAGCCGTTTAAGCTGGCTTGGCGTACCGCTTAAGTTACAAAAAGGGGTTATTGGTGCGTTAATGATGCATACCGACCCGACTTCTGCACCTTATACATATCAAGATTATGAGTTAGTTGAGTTTGTTTCAACCCAAATAGCCTTTGCTATTGAACGTCGACAAATGCTAGCTCGCCTAGAGCATATTGCTTTGTATGATCAATTAACTCAATTACCGAATCGAGCGTTGTTTTACGATCGGTTCCAAAAAGCCCTATCTCGGGCTCATCGGGAAGGGAGTTATTTTTCCTTACTGTATTTGGATCTTGATAAGTTTAAGTGGGTAAATGATACCTATGGACACAGTGTTGGGGATTTATTACTGCAAGTGACAGCGCAGCGTATACTTGGCTGTGTGAGAGCCTCTGATACAGTTGCCCGTTTTGGTGGCGATGAATTTGTGATTTTACTCGAACGAGTTGATTCTGCTAAAAATACCTTAGTAACGGCTCAAAAGATTTTACAAGTACTTAATCAACCCTTTGAGCTTATTGATCAGCAAGTTCAAATATTACCTAGCATCGGCATTGCTATGTATCCGGAACATGGTATCGATGAGAAACAACTGATTTCCTGTGCAGATACGGCTATGTATAAGGCCAAAAAGAACGGTGGTAATCGTATTGAGATGGCATATCAAGGTTTAAGATCTATCTTTGTTGATACGATACTGCCGCTCGAGCTACACCCCACTAATGCTAAAAAAGTCATTTAACATTTGATGTTAAAGCATCAATTATTGGTTAATGAATAAGACTTAGTTATTAAAACTTAGTGATTAAAACAATGCCCGATAATGTTATCCATTGTCGGGCATTGTTTTATCAGAAGATTTTTCTTTCTTATAGCTTAAAGCGGTTTACTTCCTGTTGGAGCGAAGCCGCTAAATGGGCGAGTTCTTGTGCTTGAACCATAGAGGTTTGCGCCTCAATTGAGAGATTTTCAGAGACTTCACGAATAGACTCTGTATTGCGGTTTATCTCACTGGTGACAGAGGTTTGTTCCTCGGCGGCAGTGGCAATTTGGCTCGCCATATCTGAAATATCATTAATCGCTTTACTTATTTGCAATAAACTTTCGCTAGCAGAATTGGCATCGGCAACACTGGTTTCTGCCATTCCATGACTTTGTGTCATCGATTTTACGGCTTTGGCTGCCGTTTGTTGTAGGGTTTCGATCATGGCTTGAATTTCTTGGGTTGATGAATGTGTTCGTTGCGATAATACGCGCACTTCATCGGCAACCACGGCAAAACCACGACCTTGTTCGCCAGCTCTTGCAGCCTCAATCGCCGCGTTTAAGGCGAGCAGGTTGGTTTGCTCTGCAATGCCACTAATAGTCAACAAAATACTGTTGATCTTCTGCGAGTGCTCATTAAGTTCACCTATGATACGGCCTGCGGTTTCCACCTCATTCGCAAGGTTGCGAATGGATTGCTGGCTCTGTACTACTTGTTTTTGGCCATGATTAGAAAGACTAACTGCATTTTGTGCCGTTTGCGCAGTATGCTCCGCATTACTGGCTATCTCTTCGGTTGCACTGGCCATTTCGGTAACTGCAGTCGCAACCATTGTCACTTCATCCTGCTGAACGGCAATACGTTGACTATTATCCGTCGCAGAAGCACTGCTGCCTTGGGCTTGATACTCAAGTTGCCCCGCAATTTTATGCATGCGGGAGATCATGCCATGAAGACGTTCCACAAAGCGGTTAAAACCTGAAGCCAACATCCCTATTTCATCGTGACTGTTTGCGGTGTGAATTCGTACGGTTAAGTCGCCATCACCTTCGGCAATATCATTAAGGGCTTGGGCAACGCGTTCGAGATCTTTAAACTGAATTTTAAAAATACCAATTAAAATCAAACCAAATAGAATTAAAAGTGCGATCCCCATCACTGACATCCACCAGGCGAGATCCGTTGCCTGTGACATGATCTCCTGCTTATCCATCACGAAAATCAGCGCCCAGTCGGTCGAAGGAACGGCGGCAACATACACCAGTTTGGTTGCGCCATCTAAATAGCGTTCTTCCATCGTATTGGCGCTTGCGTTTTTGGATAACCAGCCAGAGGTAAAATTACTATCTATTTTATCCATTTGCTGGGTATTAAGCTGGCTATTGGGGTGACTAATAATGAGTCCAGCATTATCGACCATAACAGTGTAGCCTTTGCCTGGTACTTGTAAGCGCTGCACAGCAT
Organism: Shewanella sp. W3-18-1; assembly: GCF_000015185.1. Classification (NCBI taxonomy): domain Bacteria; kingdom Pseudomonadati; phylum Pseudomonadota; class Gammaproteobacteria; order Alteromonadales; family Shewanellaceae; genus Shewanella; species Shewanella sp. W3-18-1. The sequence goes on from NC_008750.1 coordinate 1,058,634, forward strand.
CTGTTAGCTGATCGATTGTTAAGTTAGCCGCCGCAACACCGAAAAGTCGGCCTGATACTATAACTGGCTCAGCAATAGTGACGACTTGTTTTTTCAGCGTTGCGCTGACATAAGGTGCTGTCATAACCATAGCGTTCGCAGCTTTAGCGTCCATATACCAAGGCCGAATTCTAGGATCGTAATTTGCAGTATTGAGTGCAGGATCTTGGCGGTACATTTCACCTTGTTCATCGCCAAAATAAGTGAGCGCAAACCCCATCGCATTATGGGCTTGAAGCAAATAGGGTGTCACTTGCACACTGGGATCGGCTTCTATGGTTCTTTTAACCGACATTCCGCAGCTAATTTAGGAATAAACTACCTCATAGAATCTACCGAGTAATTTGAGTAGTTGTGTTTGGTGATCTTGAAGTCCAGTGATGAACCTTTGGCCGTTAATCTCTAGCGTATCTATGCCTTCGAATTGCAAGAAGACCCAACGTGCCGTCGGTCTGGAGGTCGTCTTGTTCTTTACCATACTTGGGAAGAACGCTTCGGTTTGTGCGAGTTGTTCTCTGATTTTGTGTTCTAAACTAGCGTAAACAAGCAAGCTCAACGTCATTATCATTAGCAACGCTTCAATGCGCTCAGGCTTTTTCAAGAAGATGGAAGAGGTTAAAAACTCAGGGCTTTTTAGAAAACGGAAGCCGCGCTCGACTTTTTGTTGCGATTTGTAATGTGCTAGAAGAGCCGCCATGGTGAGTGCTTCATTGTCGGTGTCATTCGTCGCGAGGATAAACATGCCTACTTTGAGCTTAGCCAGTTTTACTTTTTCTAGGTCGGTGAAGGGGGCGGCTTCGATAAAGTATTGGTATCCTGTCGGTGCTTCATCTGTCTTTGGGCGGCCCGAATGAGAGTAAGTCGGCTGTTTGATGAGAGTGCCTTGTTCAAACCCAAGTAAGTCACATTGTTTCTTGAAATCGTTAAACGCTAATTCTGCGTCAACTTCACAAGCGAATGGTTTTTTACTTAGCTTTTCCAACGCTTTGATTTCTTTTGCTATGTTTTTCTCTAAGTTCTTGAAGAAAGTGATTTCTTCCCGCTTGGTGGCCTGTTCACTGTGAACGAGCAACCAACGTTGATTGACCTTTCCGTAATCCGAGTCTATCCAACATCCTGAGTAGCCATGACCGATAGTGCTTAATTGCTCTGGCTCTAGCGCAAGTAGTGCTTGTTTTGCGAGCTTGATGGTCATGGGGACACGGGTAATGAATTTTTGATTTTGCTCATCTAGCGAGGAGATGCTTTCTTCGGTGTACAAAGCGGCATCAGCGATAAAGTAACGACTATTTTGCGCGGCTTTTAGGCAATGTATGTGTCTTTTAGTGACTTCAGCGAATGCCTTGGCATCATTGGTGTTACCACTCAGTGCTTGCATGTAAACAGGAATACCTGCTTGGTTTTCACAGATGAGTTCAAGCACGACTTGGTTAAGCTCTGGCCTATGATCCCGACTATAACCTCTTACAAGCTTAATCACGTTGGTGTTTTCATCTTGTGCATACTCACCATCAACGTGGAAGCTAGTGATATCAAGATGAACAGAATCGGTCGTCAAGCCCAGTTTATCAACAACACGCTCAGCAATAACCTGATAGAGCGCTGAGACATCGGCTTCGTATAGAGCATCTAATGTGCGGCCTAGTACATCATCAGTCAGGTGGTGTGCTTCAATGTCTTTGGCGAGTAGCTTAGATACAGGCTTGGTCTTAAAAAAGTCCGAGAACATGTGCAGTGTTCTGCTATGAAAGCCAAGTCCATTTAGGAGCATGGCCAATACCGCGTCACCATGAGAAACATTGTGGTCAGAATATTTTGGGATAACGGCATCTATCATCCGTGGCAGGCCAATTTCGTGACAAAAGGCGGCAATGAGACCAAGGTGATCTAAGCGTTTAATAACAGGATGGGTAGACATATTTTGAGACCGTCAAATAGCAGTAATAGATCAAAACTGTCGATCGCGGTCAAGATGGTGTCGTAGTTTTTATGAAAAGCTGATCGCCAGATCACACTATTTAAATTCTGGAATTAGCTGCGGAATGACGGTTTTAAGGCTAGTAATAGCCGTTTTCCTATCCTGCATCCACAAACCGATACCTTGAGCAAAAGTGTTTGCCAGTTGGTCGATTTCATGTCGAGTATTTTCTAATGCATTATTGCGAATAAAGTAACTTGAAATGCTCACTAACACAGCAACAGTGATCAAAACGGCAGAAAGACTACTGAAAAGTAGGCGAGTTTTAAGTGTGGATCGCATATTTCATTCCTTAATATTCCGTTAGCACTCTAACGTCTATTGAGTATAGCGGCTGAAAATGTCAACGCCTTAATAGGTAACGAAATATTTAAAGGATATGTGATCGTGATTGAGCCTAAGAATTAGACACTCATTTTAATGTAGCTTTATCTCCAAATATAAAAAGAGGCTCCTAGGAGCCTCTTAATAGTATGGTTCTTTAATCAAACTTAATGGGTCATTTTATTTTTTATTTGTACACATTGCTGTTCTCTTTGGCGCTTTTCGAGCAAGGCGCGGCGGGTGAGGTTGGTTAAACCTGTCTGGCTATCCAGCACTTTATCCAATGCGGCAATACTTGTGTAATTGCAGTCGGTTGGGATCAAATTATGGCTATAGCTACGCATAAAGACCGGCCCCTTTTTATCCATATCGATAAGGTTTGCCAAGCGTTCTTCTGCCGTGGCAGCACTGAGCAGTTTTTGCTCCGCAGGGTACAAGTTTTCCATCACGATACGCTGTTTAGCGAAAGGCAATGCATCTAAGTGGACTTTACTTAACCAGCGGCGTTTGGCTGTTGCTTCTGGACGGATAACCTCTGCTGCAAGGGCGGCTTTCTGGCCTGAGTCTGAGTTATCCTTTGCCGCTTCTTGAGTTAAGCGTTGCAAGGCATTAGGGAAGTCATAGCGATTCAGCTGAGTAATAATTGCCCAGCGTAAATCTTGATCTAGGGTTAAACCTTTAATTTTCGAAGTCCCATCTAACAGTTGTGCGAGATGGCGCAGTGAATCGCGATCGCTTGCCAGTTTTATATAGGCATTAAACCAACGGCGCTGGAAATCATTATCGCCCCTGCTTTCCATGGTTTTTCTAAGGCTCATTTGAGTTAAGCCTTTCACTGCATTTTCGGCATAATTTTGTTGAATGGGTGCGATTTGCGCGAGGTATTCTTTTGAGCTCAATAGACTCGAAATAATTTGACCGACAACGGTGTAATCCGCCTCTGCTGGTGCATTTACAAATACTGTGCTGAGGTATTGCTCTAAACTTAAATGGCCTTCACGCACACTGTCCCAGAGACTCTGCCAGAGCATGGAGCGTAGCAGGGGATCTGACACATTACTCAGTTGTTGTTTTGCCGTAGTAAAGGATTTGTCATCGAGTGCTACTTTAACAAAGCCCCAATCATCAAAGTTTGGATACACTAAATCGGGGCAGCGTTCGCCGACCAGTTGTTTGACTTCGGTACGAGCCCCTTTATAAGTGACGGGGACGGTAATCTCATTTCTGAGGTCATATCGCCCTTGAGTAAATAAAGCGACTTGAACCTTTTGTTCACGCAATGTGGGAAGGTCGGCACTGGCGGGGAACTGTAATAGATTAAATTCAGTAATACGATTACCTTCGCAGCGATAGTCGGCTTTGATGGTATTGACTCCAGCACTATAGAGCCATTCCTGCGTCCATACCTTTAAATCACGGCCAGCAGCTTTGGCTAGGCTATTGATAAAGTCGTCAAGTTCCGCATTTTTATAGCTGTACTCTTTTAGGTAGTTGCTTACACCACGCCTAAATACCATATCACCTAATAAGTGTTGTAATTGCTTTAGGGTCGATGCCCCCTTTTGGTAGGTGATGGCATCAATATTATCGAAGGCATTTTGGGTGGTAGCCACAGGCACTTCAATGGGATGTGTCGTCACTAAGCTGTCTTGTTCATAGGCTTTTTGTTTACCTTGGGCGTAAAAACTACGCCAAGTATTGGTAAATTCGGTTGCTTCTTGGGTCGCTAGCATCCCCATAAAAGAGGCAAAACTTTCGTTTAACCACAGGCCATTCCACCATTTCATGGTGACAAGATCGCCAAACCATTGGTGTGCCATTTCGTGCATGATAACACTTGCCAAACTCTGCTTTTGATCCGCTGTCATCGCAGCTTTGTAAAGAAAATGATCTTCTGCAAAGGTGACTGCGCCTGCATTTTCCATTGCGCCATAGAGAAAATCAGGCACGAGAAGTTGATCATACTTTTTAAAGGGATAAGGGATACCAAAGTAGTTATCGAAGAAGGTCAATCCTTGTTTGGTATAGGTGAACCAATCTTCTGGCGTAACTTGTTTTGCCACTGATTCCCTTGCAAATAATCGCATCGGATAGCGGCCAGAGTTATCTTGCCACATATGATAAGGTCCGGCATGCATCGAAAAATTATACGGGCTTAATTTGGGGGTTTGCGGAAACTCCCAGCGATTAAAGGCGCCTGCTGGGGTGACGCTCGTTTCACGCATCGTGCTTATCACTTGCCAATCTTTAGGGGCCGTAACGGTAATTTGATAATTGGCTTTGAGATCGGGCTGGTCAAATACGGCAAACATTTGCTGGGCAGCAGCGGGTTCAAAATGGGAATAAAGATAGACCTTTCCATCGACAGGATCTTGGAAACGATGTAAGCCTTCGCCATTGGTGCTGTGTGCGCGGGTAAATTGTACTTCCACCGTGTTCTCGCCCGAGGTGAGTAAACGTGGATTTAGGCTGATATAGGCACCATTGTAGTTGGGGTAAACGGCAGTGCCGTTGATAGTAAAGCGTTTTATTTGGGCTTTGCTTAAATCTAAACTCAGCTGTTTTGGTACTTCACTTAAACGAAAAGTGACCTTAGTGCTGGCAGAGAATTCTGTTTCACCTGTCAGTTGAAAATCCAGTTCATAGCGGACATCTGAAATTACCTGCGATCGCAGGCTTGCCTGATACTGGCTGATATACGGGCTGGCATCTCTAGGGCCTGTATTAAGCGTGCTTTGGGTGGCACATGACATTAATGCGCCACAGGTTAAGGCAATTAGGCTAGTTTTAAACAAATTCACAACATAAATCCTTCAACGATTTGTTTTTCTTGTTTACGTTTGAGATGTGCGACGCTTTTTTAATCGCGCCAGTTACTTTAGCGGTTAATAATAGTTCACGCTATAGCGGGGCTGGGGCGCAGTCATCGCAGTGTATTTTGGCCGAGTACACTACCTTATTTACCTTGGATAACCAATGTTAAAAATGTAAAAAAAGCCAGCAATGATGCTGGCTTTTGTATGAATGTTAATTACTGCTGGGTATTCAGCGTGATAATTACATACCTAAGAAAGACTTAGATTTCGTTTTACGGATTTCTTTTTCGTCAGACCATTCAATCAGCCCTGTTTCTAAATCCATTAAACGCATGGTCATTTTATAGTAAACATCTTTGGTGCTGCCATCTTGCTTCACTATGCTAGATAGATTGCCGTACAGCATGTATTGAGCACCAATTTGGCGACCGAATTTAATAGCTGTAGATGGATCAACCATGCCAGTATTGTTTTGGTAGTCCAACTGTTTGCGAACGGAGTCAACTTTAGTCATATCGATAAAGCGGAACTTGCCAGAACGCAGTAATTTGTTGCTGATAGAGTCTGTAACTGACTCAGTATCAATATGTTCAGACGTTTTGTTTTTGATGCTATCAACAAATAAAATCGGGCGGTTATTAGCCGTAATTGCCACGATAGGAGGGAAAGTCATCATGCTATCGACCATTTTAGCTGCAATAGCCTGAAGATCGGTTGAGCCAAAGTTTGCGTTGACGGTTTCAACTTCAGTCGCATCGCCATATTCGACTTTAGATTGACATGCAGCCAGGCCCATTACGGCAGCCAGCACAAAAATCAGTTTAAATTGTTTCATAGTCAGTTCCATTTTGTGATTGTATAAACTTAATGACACTCGTTTTATCCAAAAGTCTTCACCGCTAGGTTAAATGATTATTGAATAAATTCGAGTGTAATTACCAGTATCAATTGCCCAGACTAAGGTGGTTTTGCCTGCTGCAATGTCAATTTTAGCTGGCGGCGCCTTATCTAATTGCAAAGTGTATTCCCCTGCATTGAGATAACGCCTGCCGATTTGTGCTTGTTTAGGGAGCGTCAACCAACTGCGACGGTCCGCTTGTTCCGTTACTACGTTAAAGATTTGCATCGCTATGCTGCCAATATCGGCGGCATTATTCCCTGGTCGACCACTTTTTTCTATCTGATAGGCCATTTCTGATTTTGCATAGACACGGGCGACTTGACGCACAAGTGTTGCAGGTAAATCTTCTTTTAGTGCAGTGATGGCTAAGGCATCAATATTGGCAATGGGTTCCGTTTTTAGCACTGTACCCAAACCCTGAATTTGCGTCTCTGGTACAAAAGTATTGTTTGGGCCATAGGTTGCAAGTGATACGGTTTGCCAGTTGCCATGTATGGTAAATGGCACAGTAAGCGCTTGCTTTTCGGGGACAAAACCGCGCTCAACCATAAGGATAACTTGCCCTTCGTTCGGCTTAGGTAAAGTTGCTTCACCCCAACGTCGTTTAAATTCATCGTATTGTGGCATACCAAGTTGTTTGGCGAGGCGAACTAAATCCTGTTGTAAATAGGTATTATCAGGGGTAATTTGCGCCGCTTTTCGGTAATCAATAAAGGCATCGTTGGGTTCACCTAAGACTTCGTGAAGCACACCTGTAGTGTAATAACTGTAGGCGTTTAAGAAGGAGCTTGTGATAGTGCCTGCTGCTTGCCCAAGGCGATTGACCTCGGCATCCACAGTACCATTAGCCATAGCCTGTACCGATTTTTGTGATTTTTCATAGCGTTCTTGTTCAGAGCCTTGTAGCTCATTACTGCGACGAACTTCGACTAACGCACCTTGAAAATCACCACTGAACAAATAGTTAAGGGCTTGATATTGATGGAGCATAATGCGCTCATAACCCGGTCCTCGGTAGGGGATGGCATTGTCGTTTAAGACTAAGCTACTGGCTGTTGCACCTAAGTCACTAGCACTAATTTTGGCTTTATCATCGAAGGCGGTATAGGCACTGATGGCTTGCTGATAATATTTTTTACTATTGGCAAAATCTCCTGCAACTTGTGCGACTCGGCCTGCTTCTTGGGCGTAGAGTAAGCCGTCGTTACCTTGAATATTACTCGCGAGTTTATTGATGTCCGCCATCGGTGTTGCGCTATTGAGTTCTTGTTTTATCGGCGCGATTTGCGATGGATAGTTAATAAAAATACTGTTGTAGGCGCAGCCACTTACACCCAGCGCAAAACTGATTGCAAATATGGATGTGATGACAGGCTTAATGAAAGATGTGCTGAAGGTGGGTTTCATTATTGAGCATTACCTTCCGTTACTGTGTATTTTGAGTCTATGGGTATATGTGAGCGCTCAAGCAAGGTTATTCCCTGCAAATGGTCAAATTCGTGCTGAAAAATCCGCGCAATAAATCCCGAAAGTACCGCCTGTTGCCATTCACCCTGTAAATTTTGATAGCGTACTTCAATTCTGTCATGTCTTGGTATGATAAACCGTTGTTCTGGAACCGATAAACAGCCTTCTTCCCCTGCGTTGAGTTCATCCGATACGTTTAGGATTTGTGGATTAACAACGACGACAGGCGCCATATGAGGGGCGTCTGGATAACGAGCATTGGGACGAGAAGCCATAATAAACATCGCCAGCGGACTATGCACCTGAGGCGCCGCGATACCCACACCTTTAGCGGCCATCATACTGGCTGACATTTGTTCGGCTAAGTGAGTCAGTTTGGCGTCGAATTGACGGACTTCGATGGCGGTCTGCCTTAATATGGCTTCGCCATACTGCGCTATTGGGAGCGGGGCAGACATCTCTTTTAACTTCTCATCTCTAAACATCGCATATCCCTGGATATTCGTTTGCTATTTAGGGTGAACAAATTGGGTGAACATTAATAGTGTGGTGGTGGCGTTTCTTCTGCTTGCGTCGCAATATTACTCGGTTCCATTGCTTGTAATTTACCCACCAACAGTTGAATTTGATGCTGTTGATAGGCCACCAGTCTATTGAGTTTTATCACTTCTTGGTTTAATTCTTCGACGGTGAGTTCCTGAAAAGCCAATTTAGTTTGTAGCTCTTCAATCTGTTCTTGTACGCCTTGCATGACTAACCTCTATTGTTGCCAAGTCTCGACTAAGCCTTGGCTACTGATACTAACGACTTTATTGGTATCTCGAATTGCCACAGAGTATACAACGGCTCCACGTGTTTGGCTGTTTTTAGTGAGCGCAACTTGCCATTTACCAATTTGCTTGCCCGTATCTCGTTGCCAGAGTATGACTTCACGGGCGGGAGTTCCCGTTAACAACTGGCTGTCTTGCTGAGTAAAACGTACCGCTGAAAAGGTCATTTGTCGACGGTTAATCTTTAATTGATTTAAAAGCTTACCGCTTGCATTGTCCCATATTTTTGCTTCATTAGTACTGCCATTGGTAAAGCTTAAGCTGCCACTGTCGTTCAGTGCCACCTTAGTCACTCGACTGCCAATATCCCAAGTGTGGATAGGTTGTCCGGTTTGTGCCTGCCATAGTATGGCCTGCATATCATTTGACCCCGTCAAGGCTATACGACCATCGGCAGAGAGTGCAACACTGTTGACCCTTTCGGTATGCCCAAGAAATTTAATCAGTGCAGTTTTGTTAGCATTAAGCGACATAACACTGCCATCGTTTAATCCTATCAGTAGGGCGCCATTATCTGCGACAGCGACACTTTCTCCCGATGAGGGTAATGACCACCAACCGAATGATTTTCCGTCGGCTATTGTCCATAATGCAACTGAATCTCGGCTTAATGATGCCCCATAAAGTCCATTAGGTGATATCGCCGTACTTGTTACCCCTGTATTAATATCACCATGTATCCACTGATACCTTAAGGTGTGGCTGGTGAGATCCCAGCATTGCACACCATTATTTTGGGTGGCGACTAGGGCAAATTTGCCATTGTTTGACAGACTGGCGCTATAACTTGAATCAGTAGTGAGCACTTGAATATCTTCAGCTTTAGGCTGACAAGCAGTCAGAAAAGTTGTGCAAAGAACCAGCAGTAGAATTTTCTTCATGAACTTGCTCCTAAAGTCGGTGTCTCTAGTCTCGAGAAAGTGAGATTAATCACTATTAACCCATAAAGAATCTAGTTGGTATAACCAAGATAACTAGTATAAAGTTATCGCGCTTAGGTTATTGTAACCGCTTGAGGATGCTGAGGAAGCTTTAATGAAATCGATTTATAAATTATCGTTAGTTGCATTGGCTGTGATTGGCCTATCTGCTTGTAATAAAGAAGAAAAAGCAACAGACGTAGGCACAAATGTTGAATTAACGACAGAAGCTCAAAAAGAAGCTTACAGTGTAGGCGCTTCCATCGGTCGTTACATGTCAGGCCATATTAAAGAGCAAGAAGAATTAGGCCTACCCGTTGATCGCTCTCTGATCGTCACTGGTTTTACGAATGGTTTGAACGACCAACTCAAGCTAACAGAAGAAGAGATGCAAACCCTTCTGCAAGGTTTGGATAAAAAGTTGAATGATAAACGTCAGGAACAAGCGATAGCGATTTCTGCGAAAAATATCGAAGAGGGTAAAAAGTACCTTGAAGAAAACAAGGCTAAGCCCGGAGTTGTTACCACTGAATCAGGCTTACAATACGAAGTCTTGACGCCGGGTTCAGGTGAAAAACCGGCTGCTGAAGATACCGTTGAAGTGGACTATGTAGGTACACTGCTCGACGGTAAAGAGTTTGATAGCTCATACAAGCGTGGCCAAACGATTAAGTTCCCACTGGATCGCGTTATTCCCGGTTGGACTGAAGGGCTTCAATTAATGCCTGTTGGTGCTAAGTATAAGTTTGTTATCCCTGCTGAGTTAGCTTACGGTGAGCGTGATAATGGCACTATTCCACCCAATTCAACGCTCATTTTTGAAGTTGAACTGAAATCAATTGAGAAAGCGCAAGCAGCACCTGCTGCTGAGCCCGCTAAGAAGTAATAGATTACATCTCTTAGTGTTTTAATAAGTGCTCTTATTGTGCACATGAAAAATACCGCTCCTCACTGAGCGGTATTTTTTTATCCTATTGACTTTAATAAAGTCATCAGCTTTTTTAGCTTTAATTAAAGTATTCGTATTTTAAGGAGATACGTTCTTTATATTTTATTGAGTATGGCGTTCTGGAAGTTTTCATTGAAATATAATATTTACCTGTTGGTGATAATTTAGTCATTTAACAATCTAAATTGAGTCTATATGTATTGCTCTTACTGATTGTTTTTATTTGGCTAATACTTTTGATTTATTAGCTTGTTCCATCTAATGAACAATGTCATGTGTATAATTGCATATTCATCAATATGTTACATTGGCAATGTGCGATCTCGCCCCCTTTTTTTACGCCGTCAACTCTGAAATAATCCGCCAGCACGTTAATAGAAGTTAGCGGCAATATTATAATAATGGGGTTGATAATATGGATAATGTTAATAAATTAACGGCTATTTCTTTAGCTGTTGCAGCCGCTTTGCCTATGATGGCAAGTGCTGAAGTGATGATTACAGAGTATGTAGAAGGTAGCTCTAATAATAAGGCGATTGAAATTTATAACAGCGGTGATACTGCGATTGATTTGGCAGGTTATAAACTGGTTCGTTATAAAGATGGTGCAACTGATGCAACCGATATGGTGGCCTTAGATGGTCAAACCATTGCGGCAAAATCGACAAAAGTTATTTTAAATACTAGCGGTACTATTACTGTTGCTCAAGGCGTTGATAGCTTCTCTGGTAGTTTAAGCTTTAATGGTGGTGATGCGGTTGCTTTAATGAAAGATGGCGCCGTTGTCGATATTATTGGCGATGTGCCAACGCCAACGGGGTGGGGGCTTGATGTTACACTACAACGTAAACTCGATGCCCTCGTTGCCAATACCGTATTTAATGCCGCGCAATGGGAACTCTTACCCAAAGATACTTTTACCGGTTTAGGATCCTTAGAAAAACCCGCAGAACCTGAAGCTCCGGTGTTTAGCTGCAGTGGCGCTAAAATTGTGCCTATTTATCAAGTACAAGGCGCGGGTGAGTCGAGTCCACTTGTGCCTGCTGGGGCATTTGAATCTGAAACTGAAGTGACAGTACGTGGTGTTGTTACTGCCCGTGGTGAAAGTTTATTTAAAGGTTTCTATCTTCAAGAAATTAAAGGCGATAACTCACCCTATACCTCTGATGGTGTATTTGTCTTCCTCGGCGAAGCGGCACCAGAAGCAATCCAACCAGGGGTTGAAGTCTGTGTGCAAGGTAAGGTTAAAGAGTATTTTGGCTTAACCCAAATCGATATCAAAGCGGATAAAAAATTTGAGGTTGGTGCTAAGGTCGGTATCCCTGCTGCGGCACCTTTCTATGTTGCCGATGGTGAAACACTGGCTCAAGCCTTAGAGCGTTACGAAGGCATGAATGTGGTTTTAGATGCGGGTAGCGATCTTAAGATCAGCCGTACCTTCAGCTTTGACTATGCGAGTAGCCGTAACAATATGTTAGTTTCATATAAAGCACCTTTAATGAAACCAACACAGCTATATCCAGCACTTTCCCCTGAAGCAATAGCACTGGCGAAATCAAACCTCGACAATCAGCTTTTTATCGAGTCGGATTATAAACCCGCTAATGGCGTGATCCCATATTTCCCTGATTTTAACGTGGAAACAGGTTATATCCGTGTAGGCGATCAACTGACTAATTTGCAAGGTGTCATTGGCTATAGCTATGGGGCTTATCGATTAGTTGCCACTAACACCATTACCGCAGGTGATTTTATCCGTGGTGACGATAGAACTGACGCACCAAGTGTGGCAACAAAAGGGGATATCCGCGTAGCCAGTTTCAACGTCTTAAACTTCTTTAATGATGTTGTGGGTGGTGATACAAATCCTTCAGGCAGTAACCGTGGCGCGCTAACTGAAGAAGAAATGCTGTTACAACGTACAAAAATCGTGAGTGCAATTACTGCCATGAATGCCGATATCGTCGGGTTAATGGAAATTGCTAATAACGGTTTTGGTGAGAAGAGCGCACTTAAAAACTTAGTCGACGCACTGAACGAGAAGCAAACAGCGGATAATGCTTATAGTTTTATCGAATTGGCTGATGCTGATAAGTACGATGGTAAGTATTTTGGTAGCGATGCCATTACTGTGGGTATGCTTTATCGTGCGGGTAAAGTCACTCTAGAAGGGGCTGCTCGCGTTATCGAGACACCAGAGCAACATGCAACGGCTGGTAGCGTGACTCGCACTAAAGCGGATAAGACTGAGACAAACCCAGGTAACGATGCTTATCAACGCCACAGCTTAGCGCAAACCTTTAAGATCCATAATGAACCATTAACTGTGGTGGTGAATCATCTAAAATCAAAAGGTTCGGGCTGTTTAGAAGATTGGGTTAATTTTGAAGAATCTGTCGATCCTGCCGATCAACAGGGGAAATGTAACGCTTTCCGTGTTTCTGCGGCCAAAGTATTAGGTGAAGCGTTAAAAGATGTGAAAGGCGATTTACTGGTTATCGGCGATATGAATGCTTACGGTATGGAAGATCCTATCCGTGTGCTGACCGATTTTGATGCCAGTAAATCAGAGCGTGACATAGTCACAGCTTCATGGACCACTCTGGGTGGTAAGGTGTATGAGCGTCAAGGGAGTAAGATTGATAAGGGCTATGGTCTTATCAACTTAAATACCCAAGCCCACGGCGTGGCGACTTACTCTTATAGTTACAATGGTGAATTAGGTAATTTAGACCACGCCTTAGCCAATACAAGCCTCGCTAAACGCTTAGTGGATATTGAAGATTGGCATATTAACTCAGTTGAATCTAACCTGTTTGAATACGGTAAGAAATATTCAGGTAATTTAGCTAAATCTGAAAATGCCTTTTCAGCATCGGATCATGATCCTGTGATTATCGCCTTAAGCTATCCAGCGCCAGTTGTGCCTCCAACGCCGGAACCAGAACCCGCGCCTCAGCCTAAGCATGATGGTGGCGCGCTAGGTTACTTAGCTTTGGCTTTAGTATCGTTATTCGGATTACAACGCCGTCGCCGTTCAGTTTAGGCGATAATGAGCAAGTATAATCAGTGAGTTAAACTCAAACAAAGGGATGGATAACCATCCCTTTTTTATGTGCTTCTGAATGCTTTCGTGTTGGAGGGTTATAACTGCAAGGTTCACTCAAGGTTTTTTCCTTACGTTTTTTTGCGTATGTGGTATTTGTTAATCAGTTGAACTTCATTCACTTCACAGTAAACTAGCTACTGGTTTTTTTCACTAGGATGTTGAAATGAGTATTTGGTTTAGACCTATCACCTTAGAAGATTGCACTCGTTTAGATGCTGGCATGGGGGGGAAAGGCACCTTGATGCAAACCCTAGAGATTGAGATAAGTGAAATCGGTGATGACTACTTAAAGGCAACGATGCCTGCAACACCCGCAGTCCATAATCCATTAGGGATAGTGCACGGTGGCGCAAATGTGGCACTTGCTGAAACGGTTGCCAGCTATGCGGCTAATTTTGCAGTGGATTTTGAGCAATATTATTGTGTGGGGCAAGAGATTAACGCTAACCATCTTAGGGCTTCTCGTAATGGATTGTTAACCGCTACCGCTAAGCCAATTCATTTAGGAAAACGTAGCTCTGTCTGGGAAATTTTAATTCACAACAGTGCAGGTGAGTTAACTTGTATCTCTCGTATGACGGCGGCGGTGGTAAAACGCTAAGAGTGCTTCTTTAATCCTGTTAAACACGTGTGTTTATATGCCTAATTCTTGCGAGCAAGCTATGATGTAAGGACACTTATTCAAGGATATAACTGCAGCGAGATTAGGAGTTTCTATGGAGAGCGCCACAATTTGGGAATGGGTAGGTTATCTAGCATCGGTTGTGGTTGCTATCTCATTGATGATGTCGAATATCAAAAAGCTGCGCTGGTGGAATCTTATTGGCGCGGCATTATTTGTCGCTTATGGGGTGGCAATTGATGCCTACCCCGTTGCTCTAGTTAACTTTTTTATTGTTTTAATTGATATTTATTATCTCGTTAAGCTTTACCGTGAGGTTTAACGCTATTGTCTTGCCTTTTATGCTGCTTAGGCAGTGTTTTGAAATACTCGAGAGCTAAACCTCCTCATCCCATAAATTTTGCGATAGCAGTTTATGGTGCTTACTGGCTAACAGCCCTTATCTCGATACGCTTGCCTTCGTTGTGTTTAATCCTTTACTCTTTATTAACACTAAGAACCACAAGCTAGGTAAGATCAATACCTGCGGTTAGCTTGTTTAATGGAGTTTTATCTATGACACAGCGACCAACGCAGCCTCACCCCACCGCTAGCCAATCTAGTGCGATTACAACTAATCCACAACAACCTATTCCACAAGAAGCCTTCGATTGGTATGACGAATATGCCCACGGTATTATCGATCGTCGTGAGTTTATGGCTCGTCTTGCTGGGCTGGTGGCGCTCGGTTTTACCCTGACAAGCCTTACCAGCGCATTGCTGCCTAACTATGCCTTAGCCGAACAAGTTTCCTTTAATGATCCCAGTATTAAAGCCAGCTATGTAAAATTTCCTTCTCCAAATGGCTATGGTGAGGGGCGCGGTTATTTGGTGGTACCTAGCAGCCTGCTTAAGATTGAAGTGGATGGTAAACCTGCTGAAACATTGATTTACGACACCGATAAAAAAGCCCCTGTGGTACTTGTGGTGCATGAAAATCGTGGTCTTAATCCTTATATTGAAGATGTTGCCCGCCGTTTAGCGGCGCAAGGCTATATTGCTTTCGCTCCCGATGCGCTCTACTCCCTCGGTGGTTACCCGGGCAATGACGATACGGGCCGTGCGATGCAAAGCAATTTGGATCGCGCCAAAATGGAGCAAGATTTTATTGCCGCTGCACTCTTTTTAAAGTCCCACCCCCAAAGTAGTGGCAAACTCGGCGCTGTGGGTTTTTGTTTTGGTGGCTATATCGTCAATATGTTAGCCGCCACCATTCCAGATGATCTTAATGCTGGTGTTTCTTTCTACGGTACGCCCGCCGCACCCGAACTGCGTAGCCGTGTAAAAGGGCCGTTAATGCTGCAGTTTGCTGAGCTTGATCAGCGGATTAATGACACTTGGGCAGAATATGAAGCGCAGCTAAAAGCCAATAAAGCCGATTATGTTGCTTACCTTTACCCCAAGGTGAACCACGGTTTTCATAATGATTCCACCGCAAGGTATGATAAAACGACCGCCGAATTTGCTTGGTCACGCAGTTTAGATTTCTTCTCGAAATATCTAGGTGGTTAACTCAGATGAGTGCACTTAGTGAATGAGTTGCACTCTTCTATCTACGCGTCATCCACGACTTGCCTATTTGCTTAATATTACCGCTCAGGCGACTGGGCTAAGTATTTAACGCCCGCTAACGGAACACAATTTCTGAACCAATGAAGAATGATCAATAACAAAACTAAGGAGAGAATATTTTGGATTTATTGATTTCGATAATGATTAATGTCGCTATTGTCGCTCTAATAGCATTTGTGCTTGAGCGTAAAGGCATAGTTAAAATTAATTTTGTATGGATTATGGTGGCGCTGGCACTGATCTTTCTTTATGGCGTTGCGCTTTTTAATGGTGGGAAATGGATCCCATTGAATGATTATTTTACTGATTTACAATGGAATTGGGGCGGTAAAATTGCAGCAATCCTACTTTGGGTGCTGGCATTATTCGCATTATGTTTAAGTCAGAAACAATTTAAAATTGCCGAGGCAGGTTTTACGTTTAAGCAACATCGCGGCGCCGTTATTCCCTCCCTTGTTGTGATTATGTTTTTTATCGTGCTGCAATTACTCTTGTCTTACACTCTGGGTAATGGCCCAGATTATGATGCTGAAGAACTTTGGTACCAGGCGACAATGCCAGGGCTTGATGAAGAACCTATGTTTCGAGGCGTACTGCTCTATATTGTCTCGTTAGCCATAGTATCGAGTCGAATAAACCTGTTGGGTGCGCAAATAAATGTCGCTGGATTGCTATTAGTGCTGTTATTCGGTCTTATTCATGGTCTTATGTATAACGCTGGCGAATTTCATTTCTCTCTGATGTCGATGTCATTAACTGGCTTTTATGGCTTGATTTTACTGTGGTTAAGGGAAAGAACGGGGAGCTTAGTTTTCCCCATCTTAGCGCATAATCTGGTGAATTTTGCTGGCCAATTTGTATAAAAGCTCAAGCATTATAAAAAAGGAAGCACACCCATGAACACCCTACTTATTTGCTTATTTATCGCTATGTTATTGCCATATCTTGCGAAAGGTCCAGTGGCTTGGGCTATGGCAAAGGCGGGTGGTTACGATAATAATCATCCCCGTGCTCAGCAAGCACAGCTAACCGGTTTTGGCGCTCGCGCTTTAGCGGGACATCAAAATGCCTTTGAATCATTGCTGGTGTTTGGCCTAGCCGTATTAGTGGTTATCGCCACGGGCAAAGTGAATCCCACCACTGAGTGGCTCGCCATCGTCCATGTCGGCGCCCGCTTTGTGTATCACATCCTCTATCTTGCCAACAAAGGCACCTTAAGATCCCTCACATGGTTTGTTGCCATCTTCAGTGCTTTCGGGATTTTCTTTCAGGCTTTTTAAGCTTGGATATTAAAGGATCTGCGCCAGTTTTTTGATACTTTCCCGCAGCTCATCAGGCGTATGAGCGGCATAGCCCAGTAAGATTGCTTGCTTTGGATAGGGCGCTTGGCAATATCGAGACAAAGGCTGTGCACCTAAACTGAGTTGGCGGCATTTATTGATCACTTTTTCTTCGGTCAAATCGCCCTTTAGCCAACAGACCAGATGAATACCTGAGTCTGAGGTTTGAACGGACAATTTGTCAGGCAGATACTGCTCAATTGCCGCGATTAGCGCCGTTTGGCGCGCTAAGCAGGCTTTTCGCACTCGGCGAACATGCCGCGCATAATGTCCTTCGGCGATAAACAGCGCTAATGTTGCTTGCTCTAGGTGAGCCGTGTGCGTATCGGCGTAGTGCTTTGCTAGCTGGAAAGCCTGTACCAGTTTAGAGGGCACTACTAAAAAGCCGAGTCGCAATTCGGGCAGTAGCATCTTGGAAAAGGTGCCTGCATAAATCACCCTTTGGTATTTATCGAGCCCTTGTAATGCCTGTATTGGGCGGGCGCTGTAACGAAACTCACCGTTATAGTCATCCTCTAAAATCCATTTACTCTGCTCAGCGGCCCAATCGAGTAAGGCCAATCGTCGTGGCAGACTTAGCATGCCACCGAGGGGAAATTGGTGTGAGGGCGCGGTAAAAGCCAGTTTCACTGCAGGATACCGCTGTATCGCATCGGCAATATTTGTACCCTCAACATCAACACTCACAGGACGAACTCGCATATTTTGTGAGAGAAATGCGCCTAAAGCGCCATCATATCCAGGTTCATCAAGCCAGACTTCATCTCCCTGTTGGAGGAGGACTTGCGCCGTGAGGTTAATGGCCTGCTGAGTTCCATTGACTATGATGATCTGCTCAGGTGTGCAATTGAGGCCGCGGGTCGAACGCGCATAGTCACTTATCGCCTCACGCAACGGCAAATACCCCGCGCTATGGTTTGATTTACCTAAGGTTTTACGCGATTGCCGCCAAACTCGGCCTAACAGCCGTCCCCAAAGTTGGTGTGGGAAAAGATCGACACATCCGACGCCAATATTAAGCATGCTATGGCTGTGGTCCGTATTTCCCTTCGCTTTCAGTCGCGCCATTTCTATTAACTGTGGATTAATGTCTACATTGGAATCAAAGGCTTGAGCACTTTCTCGGGAGCTGTTGGGAATATCGATCAGTTCATCGGGGATGGTATCTGACACATAAGTGCCCGATCCCGGTTTAGTCAGCAGATAGCCTTCATCAATCAGGCGCTCAAACCCTTGCAGTACTGAGTTACGTGAAATCTGCATGGTTTCCGACAAGGCTCTGCTGGATGGGAGCTTCATTCTAGGATGTAAACGTCCATCAAGAATGGCCTCTCTAAACGCATGATAAAGCTGATCTTTGAGGATGCCATCTTTGAGTTGCAAGTGAGGGAAATTGGATTGAGGTTTTTTCATTTGCTAACTGGTACTGTAGAAAATGCAAAAAGTGTACCTTATGCGGTACCACAATTGAATCTAGAATCTTGCTTCAGTAAAACTGAGACCATTTACTTAATTTCAAGGAGTACACTAATGTCCAGCCAATCACTAACAGTGACCATTGATATGGTTCAAGAAACGGACTATTCACTCTGGTTACCACACTGGCGTGATTACCAGACTTTTTACAAAGTGGCGTTATCAGAAGCGACCACCCAAGCCACGTGGCGCCGATTTTTCGATGACCAAGAACCCATTTATTGCGCCGTCGCAAGAGAGGGCCAAAACTTACTCGGTTTTGTGCACTATGTTTTCCATCGTTCTACTTGGGCCGAAACGGATTATTGTTATCTTGAAGACTTGTTTGTTGCCCCAACGGCAAGGGGGCAACATGTTGGAAAACAATTGATTGAGTATGTAAAGCAAGCGGCCATTGAACACAACTGCGCGCGCCTGTACTGGCATACACAGGAAACAAATTTAACCGCGCAAAAACTCTATAACTGGATTGGTGAAAAACCGGGCGTTATTGAGTACAGAATGCCGCTGTAACTTTCATAAACGTATTAACGGGCTAGCTTATTAATGTATTTATTATCAGTGACTTGATAGTCTAAAATCCTTTCAATCCTAATGCTAAAGGGCTTTTAGCATTAGGATTTTTTCACTATTGGGTTTGGCTGTTAGTGTTGATTGTGGTTAATCGTGGCGATAACCATATCAGTCTATGCACGGGTTTTACTGTGCCGGCTATATACCGCCTATATAAAGCTATACCCGATCTTTTTATTGTGGGTTCTTACAGAAATTTAGGGCCGTCTTTTCCTTGTTTACTTTTCAGTAAATGAATAACTACCATCTGGGTTATAGCGGAGGCTAAAGCCCTTTTTTTCACCATCGTGGTAATACTTCAGGGATTGCAACCGACCATTGTTATCGATTTCATATGTCCAGCCACGTTGCTCATTGTCGCTGTAGTTGGACAGTGAATAACCGCCATCCTTCTTATAGCGGATGCTGATTTGACTGTCTTGCCCCTGTTCATTATTTTGTAACTTTTGGACACGCCCCTCTCCATCGAATTCAAATTCTCTGATGAGATTGCCATGATGGTAGTCAGAAAATTTATATAATTTTCCTTTACTATCATAATAATATTGCTCTCCGTGCTTTAGCGATGGCGTATTTCTATAGGAGGAATTCACTATATCCTTACAGTCATTGCTATAGGGGTTTTCTCGCATAATGCACTCGTCCTGAGAGGGTTTGACTGGCAGGGTTTCGTCATATTCATAATGACTTAACTCCATAAGCCTATGATTGTGGTTAGGATCAAAAATAGCCTGCATGCCATGGTACTCACCTTTGCGATAGTGCCTAATGCCGCTAACGACATCCTGTGCTGAGTACCAAATACTCTGACCATCGAGCAGGCCCTGTTTATAATACTTATTGGCAAAGAGCACATTTTCATCGCTGATTAGTTTTTCTTCACCTTCGCGTAACCCATTGAGATAAGTCACTTCGATCCGTGACTTCTTGTCAGTTTTAAATACCCAAGGGCCAGTGCGCTTGCCATCAAGGTAAGCCCCCTGACCCACATAGTTGCGGTATTCGCCAAGCGAGACTTTATCTACCCAAGGGCCATGTTTAATGCCGTTTTGATAGTGACCTTTATTGCCATTGCTCTCAAGCCATTCACCGTCTTTGACGCCGTTGCGATAAATGCCTTTTTCAGACAATCGCTTATCTCCTGTGTCTGCGCCATATTCGGGCTCATAGATTTCATAGGGGCCATCGAGCACTCCTTGATTGTAATGGGCAAAACCGTAGTTATCTGCCTCATCGAACATGGACTGTGCAATCCATTTACCTTGCTTTTTACCGTCAAGATATTCACCTTCCCAATAGCTTGCTTGGCCGTCAGCCTCCATCCATTTACCGACTTTTTTGCCTTGTTTGTACTGACCATTCAACATGATATTGGCATTACGGTTATCGTAGGCGATATAGGGGCCATCGAGCACACCTTGGGCATAATGACTTTCAAGCGCAAGTCCAGCCCAAGATCCACCGAGATTCATGTAATCATAAGCTGGGCCCGTTTTTGGGATCTCACCCTCACCGCTGTTTAGCCAGTCTACATCATCGGCTTCAAAGGCAACGCTCACCAACACAAAACTGCCCTGTTGTTCGCGAAAATCATTGCGATAAAAGTGAGTCACTAAACTGTATTGATGCTCGCGGCCTTGGGCATCTTTATCTTTGCGGGTGAGGGGATAACGTAACTTATATTCGTCTGCGGTTTTCACATCGGCAGGTAAACCTTTAGCATTGCGATAGCCGATTAAGGTTGGTTTGAGCTTGGTTGAGCCATCGATAATCGCTTTAATGGCGGGATCTTCAATCGCCTCAACATCATAGGTCATGCGATATTGCTGCGGTGGAATTTGGTTTAACACTTTGCGGGTGTCGCTGACGGTAAAAGACGATAACGTCGGGGCGACTTCATCCAGCACCACTTGTAGGCGTGGCAGTTTAGTGAGCTTTGAATCCTCAAAACCATAACCCCGTAAATGCTGACCATCAGCATCTTTAAGCATGACCACGACTTCTTTGTCGCCACCCTTATCAAAGTCATAGTAAAAAACGGCCACAATTTCAGCCGCACCATAATCATCAAGATGTACGCCGGGCGCATCGCCGTCGGACATTTCGCTCCATACTTGATTGTCTTTTTGGTGGAAATTAAGCCATTGGCCATTCGGTAAATCGACAGTGGGATGGACGGCTTTGCCCGCAGCGCTTGCCGCAGGAATAACCATTAAAGAGGATAACAACACCATGCCCGCTGCAGTGAATAAACTGCGAATCGAAAGTTCCATTTAACTACACCTTTTATACCGATAACTTGCGCCTCATGCGCACCAGTAAACGGGCCGAATTTTATGCGAAGACAAGCACTTCAGGAAGTGGCTGATACAAAAAAGGCCGCAATAGCGGCCTGTTAAGATCCAACATTTAACAATCAGCGATGCGATATAGCATTTATTTCGCGGGTGTCTTTTAGGGTAATCATTTAGATTTCTTTGACAACGGGTTAAAAAAAAATGAGCTAAAAATATTACAATAACAGCTGCTTAAATTTAATGGAGCACTGAAGCAGTGCTTCAATTTTGCTTTGTTTCGCTTGTTCTGAATCTACATTCCCAGTGGTGTAAAACGTTATTTCTGGATCGAGTATCGGGCTACACGTTTGGTGCTCGATTTTCAACAATGAGTGCGTTCGATTAGCAATGGCTAATCCAGAATCAATGACGGTAACGTGGTGGGGAAGGGCATTTTTGATTTCTGCATTGATAAGTGGAAAGTGAGTACAAGCCAGCACTAATACATCGGTATTAAACGCATCGGGTTTGCTAAAAATACGCTGAATCTCCTGGGTTACAATGTCGGGATCAAACCCATTGCCGAGAAGTTTTTGCTCTGAGGCGAGAACCAGCGCTTCAGAGTCTTCTACTAAAACCTTACATTCTGTGGCGAAATTAGTGATCAGCATCTTCACATAAGCTGAGTTCACCGTGGTGTGAGTGCCAAGTACCATCACTACCTTTGATTTTGATAACGAAGCGGCAGGTTTTATCGCAGGGACAACGCCGACAATAGGTATATTGAGTTCAGCACGAAGTAAGTCTAGCGCAATGGTACTCGCTGTATTGCAGGCGATAACGATGATATCGGGTTGAGTCAGTGAGCTTGCTTTGGATATAACGTCTAAAATTCGCTTTTTAAGTATATCGTGCGGCTTTTTTCCGTACGGGAAAAAGCCAGCGTCAGAGACGTAACTCAGCCGTATGTTGGGGATTCTCTTTTTTATTTCGGCCGCGACAGTCAGTCCACCTGAACCTGAATCAAAAACTAATATTGAGCTATCCATTGCACCTACCTTCACATAATCAACACATTTAATTTTGCCATAGACACAGGAGCATTAGTCGAATTGGCATACGGCTTCAAGAGGCGCATTTTGCTCTTTCAGCTTATTTTGATCAATGAGGATATGTTTGGTTAAGACTTTTTCGTAAACAAAAAATCTTTTGGTGAGTTAATGCAATCTACCGCAGCGTGAGATCATGAATACTCAGTTTTGTCCGCAGTTTAGTTGGGATGCCAACTTAATCCTTCGTGCGTTTGTAAATATTGGTGGAGCTTTAATTCCGCATATCCATTAAGCACTATCATTCCAGTGACACGCCGACTTTGGTTTTAAAATAGTCGTCCATGTATGCTCGAACGTGGCATCTGCTGTATAGGACATACTAATGTCGCGATCACATGGATGTGAATAAGCGACCATGCCACGGACGGTCACTTCCATGATAGTGCTTAATTTGGTTAATCCCTGTGTATGTCTGATAGTTGATTTGATGTATTTCTAAAGTCAAAGTCAAAGTCAAAGTCAAAGTCGTGGAGCTTCACCCCACACCCGACCAAGGAGGACTGCTCGTCCTATCCTCCTTGGATGCTCCATGACGCCCCTAACGGAGTTGAAAGCCCCTTGTGCCCATTGTCAAATTTGCTATCGCTTCCGAAGGATGCGTCCCTGCACCTGCGAAAGCTAGCCAGCCATCCATGGCTGGACTCACGCAATTTGCCTATTCGCCTGCGGCAACTCCGAGGGGATGGTGTATTCCTTAGGCTCTGGTGTTATTGGTACATTATTAAGGCATAAAAGTTCTATAAGTTCAGTTTCTTAATTTAGAACGTTGTAAAGTGTTATTTAGCTAGAATTACCACCTTTGTTCAAACAGTGAATAGCTTTTAATATGTTTCGTTTGATATTCAAGTTCAGGAAATAAAGTTGCTTCGTATATTCCGCAATATTTAAGTTCATTTAATATATCTTCCTTGAACTTAGCTGGGATAATGAAGGAATGTGAAAATTTATCAAATTCATCGTTAACTTTAACATATTGTTGGTTATACAATATTTTACCTGTATGGCAGGTAAAGCAACCTTGTTGTGTGACTAATCGTTTGTTAAGGCGTTTTGGTGTGTACATGAATCCAGCATGTTTTATTAAACGGCCTGTTCCACTGCCTTCGGTGTTAAAAATTAAATTAACTCCTTTATTCGATAATGGACCGTGATACTTTCTCTCTAATGCTAAAAAATCATCAAAACGTAATTCATTAAATAAAATCTGGTCATTTAAAAAATTAAGATGATCTTCGCGGATGGAAGATGCGGCCTGTTTAAATATATTTTCAAAGTCATCTGCATCATTATATTCTATTAATTTAGTAAGGAATATTTTACCAAAATCAAAGTTTTAATAATCGAAATCAAATATATCGTCTACAAAATCGGGTAAAAAAAGAGTTTACCATCAAGGTTATTTTCTGTTGAGCACGCAAAATAAAGAGCAACTAATACATTTTCCGTCCAATCGAGAAGTCTTGTCGGTAAGCCATAGTGTTGGGCATAAGTAAGAAGCTCTAAAACATCGGTATGACGTTCTCTTGCTTCTGGATGCATCCTTACAAACTCATCGATGAGCATGTTCTCATCATAGTATTTTCCGTCTATTGGCCTAAATAAACTAGGTACAAGATTGTGGCGGGCGTTAGATTGTCCCCTAAACCACCATTTCTTAGAGTTATTTGAAGTTTCTGTCTTTGCTAATTTAATGGCATCAGCCACACACGATATTACTTGCTGGTTTTCTGTATCCGAGTTCGGCAATTTGCAACTCCATTTGTAGTGGTATATTAAACTTGGCTATTTAATAAGAAAGACTATGAATTTACTCATAGAACTCGACAACCTAGCTTTGCAAAAAGACGGTTCTGGTGCAACTCCTTCTGATTATTAAGATGAGCTGTAATCACCTTGCACTACAGGAATACGCTATTCTCTGCTAAGTTGTTGAAATATATTGATAAAAATTACGTGGCGACATCATGGAAGATGGCGTAGGCTCGGGGGCACATTCTGAGCCGTTAGGTGATTTTTATTGGAGTATGAGACTGGTTACTAAGGTGTTTACGGAGATATGAGTCATTTAGCTACAGACTACTCAAGTGTTGACGAAATTAAGCACTTGCATGTAAGTGACCGTTGGCGGCATGGATGCCGCCGTCGAGCCCTCAAGGATGAGTTTATGGCGTGTCACTGGAATGAAAGTGATTAATTCTATGCATACAAAAATAAAGAACTAATCACTCTCTTAAAGAGGGAGTTGCTGTTAATTCCCTCTTGGTCGATTCTTGATTAACAAATCAGGGTGAAGCTCCACGACGTTGGTCAGCTAGGCTTAATAGTTATAAGTCTATTACCTAGGCAGCCAATACCAAAGCTAACCTAATACAGTTTGGATAATGAAGGCTTAGATTTGTAAACTAAACACTCCGAGAATCTTGATTCTCGGAGTGGGGGAAGTCATTACTTCTGCGTTGCGCGGTAGTGGTCGAAATTCTCGATATAATCTTCCAGATTGACGTCGAGCATCTCTTTATAGCGCTCCATATAATAGTCCATCATTTCCTGCTTTTTGGCCTGCATTTGCTCTTTGCTTTCAAAGCTGGTGGAACCAAACCAAGCGTTATAGCGGGCGACGGCCCACATAAAAGAAGCGCTGACCTCACCAGTTTGGATTTCGGTGCTCTGGTTTTGCTTGTTCGCGAGTTTTATCAACTCAGAGGCACGGTCGTAAAAGGCTTTTTCGTTATCAGACATCAGCAATTCCTATTGTTGGGCAAAGTGGCTAAAGAAAGGGCGTGTGGTGTGTTTTCACCCTTTTGGTTATTGCTACTTACCCTAAGATATTTTGCGACAGAGGGACAGTCGCAGATCTCACAGAATGCGTTGATATCACACTAACATAATGTGCCTAAACTCAATTTGGGATAGGCGTAACACTTTTCAGTTAGTTGCAAAACTCCAGATGGCTTGAATAAGCCCATTATTAACCTTAAACACCACTATCACTTCAATCGGTTCATCCTTACTGAAATGAATTAGCTCGAAATGGATTGCTGTGTCGGGAGGGAAAGAGTGCTTGTCGTCGCGCTACTATCATTGCGCAACTCTCATCGCACTCACTATCATTGCCATGATAGCTTGCTTGCCCTCTAATATTTTCTCAGTTAAGTACACTATTCCAATAGCTTAAGTTGTGTTTGTCCCCATTGGGTGGCATAGGGCATGGCTTCTTGCGGGCTTAGGATAAACTCATTTTCACAGCCATCGCCGCGGGGCGTTTCCCAGAATTTGATACCCTTTGGCTCAAGGGTGAGCTGGTAATATCCCGAGCCGTCTGATGTGGGGCATTCTGCGTCCGGTGCTTTGCCAGCAAACAATTTGTCCCTTAATGCAGGAGGTAAAGGATGACTCATACCCTCGAGCATGCTTTGTGGTTGCGTATCGGCGAGAAACCATTGCCACGGGTGGAAAGGTTTGCCGTCGGTAAGGGAGAAACTCACAAATTCTTGGCTGATACCATTGGCGCCATAACCTGCGGCCCAGCGATATAGGCGCACACTGAGCCAATGTTGATTCATAAAAATCGGTTCGGCAAAGGTTTCGTCAGTTACAAAACTGCCCATTTGTGCCAGCATTCTGCGGCGAGTGTCAAAGGTTTGTGCTAGTTGGGCTTCATCGGTGAGCTTATGTTCAAGCCATTGATTAATTGCCAAGATACCCGTTTGTGGGCCTTTAAATTCGATACCTACATCTGTGCCAAAAGTCAGCGGGCGATACTCAATATTTTCGTAGCTTTGCCATTTACCTCGGCTGAGTTTTGGCGTGGTTTCTAGCGGTAGATTGTAAGCATCGGCACCACAATCCTCGACCTTATCTGGGCTGATTTCTCGCTCAAGTTGCACTGGTAACGATTTACTCGCGGTATCTTTAAACCAATGGCCGCTCAGTTTTTGTGGCGTGACACTATCAAACTGCCAATTTCCGGTATTGCCTTCTTCTTTCCACAGTTCATCTTGCTGCTCGAGTCTTATCGGCGTTAAGTAGCGTTGATAGTAATAACTGCCTGTTCCATATTGATTAAAACAAACTCTGACTTTGCTTTTACCTAACTGTCCCTGCCAGATCCCCGTTAATTCATTGGCCGCAAAGGTCGGCAAAGAGATCGTGGCGCTCAGCAATAGGCTTGAAGATAAAACGGAGAATAACATCCTTGTGGGCATACTGATTTTCTCTTAAAAGGTGATAAGTAAGGGCCGTATTCTAAAGGCAAAGACACTAGCCGATTGTGAATTAAAAATCAAAATCAACTGATATCTCCAAGCGACCTGAAGATGAAACTCGACTCTTCAGGTAGCTTGGGTATACATAAAAAGTCGCCCGTAGGCGACTTGATTTTAAAGACTTAAGGCTTACTCAACTTGCCAATCAATGGCTTCTCCAGCACGAATAGGCACTACGTTAGTATCGCCAAGCGGGTAAGTGGCAGGGACATCCCATGACTTTTTGACCAGCGTGATGGTATCGCTATTGCGTGGAAGATTATAAAAATCTGGGCCGTTAAAGCTTGCAAACGCTTCGAGTTTATCCAGCGCATTGACCGACTCAAATGCTTCGGCATACAGCTCAATGGCGGCATGAGCCGTGTAGGAACCCGCGCAGCCACAGGCTGCTTCTTTCTTATCCTTGGCGTGTGGCGCTGAATCTGTACCGAGGAAAAACTTCTTGCTGCCGCTTGCCGCTGCACCTAACAACGCCTGCTGGTGGGTGTTGCGTTTTAAAATCGGCAGGCAATAAAAATGCGGACGAATACCGCCTGCCAGCATGTGATTACGGTTATACAGCAAATGGTGGGCTGTGATAGTCGCGGCCACATTATCAGAGGCTTGAGTGACAAAATCGACTGCATTTTTGGTGGTGATATGCTCAAGCACGATTTTAAGCGCTGGGAAATCGGCGACAATTTTACTTAAGGTATTTTCGATGAAGACGCGCTCGCGGTCGAAAATATCAATGGCTGAATCTGTGACTTCACCGTGGACTAAAAACAGCATGCCGACTTCTTGCATGGCTTGGAGTACGGGATAGATGTTTTTCACATCGGTCACGCCGGAATCTGAGTTAGTCGTTGCGCCCGCTGGGTAGAGTTTAGCGGCAACAATTTTACCCGAGGCTTTGGCCCTGCGGATTTCATCAGGGCTGGTTTTGTCGGTTAAATACAACACCATCAAAGGTTCGAACTGTGAGCCCGCTGGCACCTGCGCTTTAATGCGATCGTAATAGGCCAGTGCGGTTTCGGTATCGATAGCGGGGGGCACTAAGTTTGGCATGACGATGGCGCGGCCCATATAGCGGCTGATGTCGCGCACTGTATCTTTAAGTTGGGCGCCGTCTCTTAAATGAATATGCCAGTCGTCTGGGCGAGTGATTGTTATTGTAGTCATAGGGTTTTCTTTTGATCGTTTTTGCTGCGAGGGTGGCGGGATCTTATGTGGCAAGGATTTTACTGTAAAGGGAAACTCGGATTTTTCGGTTAATAAATTTATACCCAAGCTACCTGAAGATACGAGTTTCAGAGCGCCTAGGGTGCTTCAATTCAAGGCGCATCAATGACAGAATGTCGGCCACCTTTTAAATTGATGCAACACGGAAGTGGAGTGCCCTAGGCGCTCCGTCCCGGCGGGTTTTAACGTACTTTATGCTGCGTTGGTTATTTTTAACTTAGCCCGCTAGGTCTGCAAATAACCGCCTTGCCTAAAGTGCGTTAAATTCCCGCTGAATCCTGCATCTTCAGGTTGTTTGGGTATAGGTCCTAGGCTTTAGGTTTTAGATTCTAGGAACCGCTTTCCTCAATCGGACACTTTTCATTTCACTGCTGCGGACACTTTTAAATAAAAGCCCCAGTGTCCGCGGACACTTTTATCTGCGATTTTTTATTAAGATTATGAAAGTAAATGATTTTACTTGTTTGGCATAGGCTTTGCTAACTCTAGGGTAGAGATTTCCAATAGTGTCCGTTGATGCGTTCCGGCACTGATGATTCCAACAGGGAAGCGAGTAAAGCCATGATTAAAGATACTAGCGGCCAAGATACAGTACTTGTGCCATCCACCACTAAACGTCTTAAATTACCTCTGTTAATTAGCGGCTGCGCCTTATTAGTTAGCGCCTTAGTGTGGGCAAGTTTAGGCTCTGATAGTGTTAGCAAATCCTTAAGCCGTAGCGATATCACCACGGCAACACTTTATGTGGGAACCTTAACCCGCGATGTGGCGACCACAGGTAAAATTGTGGCGGCCAATGCGCCGATTTTGTATAGCACCGAAGAAGGTACAGTGACCCTACTGAGTAATCCTGGCGATACAGTCAATAAGGGCGATGTGGTTGCCAAACTCGATAGTCCAAGACTCACTAATCAGCTAGAGCAAGCCAAATCCGTATTAGCGGGCATGGAAAGTGCGTTAGAGCGCGCTAAGTTAGATGCGAGACGCGATCAATTACAAGCTTATCAAACCTTAGATATGGCTACGGTCGATCTTGAGGCGGCCGAGCGAGAAAGTCGTCGAGGTGAGCTGCTGATTCAAAGCCAACTTATTGGCCAGATTGATTATGAAAAGGGCAAAGATGATTTACACAAAGCCAAGCTGAAGTTTAAACATGCCGAGCAAGAAGTCGCGTTAACGAAAGATACCTTAACTTTTGAGGTAAAAAATAAAGCCCTCGAAGTTGAACGTCAAACCCTCGCGGTGCGTGAACTAGAACGCCAAGTCGAAGCCTTGAATATTGTCGCACCCGTTAATGGGATTATCGGCAACTGGATCACCGAGCAGAAAACCCGTCTTAGTGCCAACCAACCGATTTTAACCGTCGTGGATTTAAGCGCCTATGAAGCTGAGTTGGCCGTGCCAGAAAGCTATGCCGACGATTTAGGTTTAGGTATGGAAGTCGAGTTGAGTTTTGGCAGTATTAAGTTAATGGGCAAGTTATCGTCGATTTCCCCTGAAGTGCGTAACCGTGAAGTGACCGCAAGGGTGCAATTTGATCAAAATGACAGCCTGAAACTGCGTCAGAATCAACGTATCTCGGCCCGAGTGTTATTAGAGCACAGACCCAATGTACTGATGGTAAAACGCGGCGCCTTTATGACCAGCGGTGGCGGGGAGGAAACTTATCAAGTCGAAGGCGATTTAGCGACCCGCCGTGCGATAAAACTGGGTAGTACGAGCCTGAGCCAAGTGGAAGTTCTGGATGGCGGTAAAGCGGGAGATGAGTGGGTGATCTCAAGCCTCGATCCCTTTAATCGTGCTGAGCAGGTAAGAATGAACTGAATCATGCGAAACAAGGCATCCCTAATCAGTTGAGTCCCTTAGGTGAGCAATAAAAGTACAGCGCCATGCATTAAATAGGAGCCAGATATGCGACATAACCCCTTAAATATTAGCGTGTTGATGTCATCTAAAGTGTTTGGAGTTTTGGCATTAGCATTGTTAGTGATTGCCGTTGAGCTAAGTATCGGTGAGGCCAATAGTTGGTTTTTTCTTGGGCTTAATCTGTTGGAATGGATTGATCCCTTGGAGGATGTACATCAGGTGGGTGAGGTGTCGGTTGCATCTACGGATTTGATGATCCAAGCCTTTGTATGGTTTTTAGATTGTGTTGTTCAGCCCTTTTTCGGCTGACTCTGTGATGCCATAGCTTAATTGAAAAATAAATATACATCGCGTTTTATCGAGTTGTTTACGCGCAGAGAACACTGATTATTAAAGGAAACTAATATGTTATCAATGAAGAATGTGAGCAAGGTTTTTAAAACGGATCTCGTTGAAACCCACGCCCTGCGCGATTTTAACCTCGAGGTGAACGAAGGCGAATTTGTCGCGGTAACGGGTCCTTCAGGCTCAGGTAAAACCACCTTTTTAAATATCGCAGGTTTACTCGAAGGCTTTACCCATGGTGATTATTTTCTCGATGGGATTAACGTGTCTAACTTGAGCGATAACAAGAGCGCTACTGTCCGTAATGAGAAAATTGGCTTTATTTTCCAAGGTTTTAATTTAATTCCCGATCTTAACTTAGCTGAGAATATTGAAGTGCCGCTGCGCTACCGTGGCTTTAATGCCAAGGAGCGTCAACGCCGCGTACAAGAGGCATTAGAGCAAGTGGGCCTAGCTTCACGCCTCAAGCATTTACCTACGCAGTTGTCGGGCGGACAGCAACAAAGGGTGGCGATAGCTCGGGCATTGGCGGGTAAGCCACGCTTCCTGCTCGCCGACGAACCCACAGGAAACCTCGACAGCCTAATGGCCCGTCAAGTGATGGAATTACTTGAAAATATCAACCAAGCGGGCACGACCATCATTATGGTGACGCACGATCCTGAACTCGCTCGTCGCGCCCAACGCAATATTCAAATTGTCGATGGCCAAGTGTGTGATTTTACGATGTATCAGCCCCGTGGCAGCGCACAAATTGCGACGACAGATCCACTAGACAAACTTGTCGCTAACGCAGACTAAGGATACGCATTATGTTTTTTTATTATGTTGATTTAGCGTGGCGCAGCATTAAGAAAACCCCAGTGTTGTCAATGTTGATGGTGTTGGCGATTTCCATTGGTATCGGTATCACTATCACTACCTTAAACGTGTATAAGATGATGTCGTTTAACCCTGCGGGTGAACGTTCTGACGAGTTAAATGCGGTACAGCTTTGGAGCCAAGGTCCCGATTCTTGGGATGAGTTAAACTCATTAGTGACTTACCAAGACGCGATGAATCTGCGCAACAATACCTTACCTAAACGCCAAGCTGCGATGTTTCGCACTGGGATGGCAGTGCAAACGGACGATGTTAATTTTGCGCCTATTTTAGAAAGCATTCGGGTGACGGACAGTGACTTTTTTAAGCTGTTTGACGTGCCATTTTTATACGGTAATGCGTGGGATAAATCGGTGGACACTGAGCCTGCTTATCAAGTGGTGATTAACGATAAACTCAATCAAAAGTTGTTTGCGGGTCAAAACAGTGTTGGCAAAGTGGTTTATCTTAATCGTAAACCTTATCAAGTGGTTGGAGTAATTAAATCCTGGGATCCTAAGCCTAAATATTATGATCCCACTAACGGCGCCTTTAACGACACGGAACAAATTTTTGTGCCGTTTTCGCTGACGCCTATCGAAGAGTTTGATATATGGGGTAACACTTCGGGTTGGAAGTTTGAGCCGATGAATAGCTACAGCGATCGCCTTCACTCTGAAAAAGTGTGGTTGCTCTATTGGGTTGAGTTGCCCAATAAAGACGCAGTAGCCAGTTACCGTTCTTGGCTCAGCAATTATGTGGCGGAACAAAAAGCCCTAGGCCGTTTTACGGATAATAAATCTGCCGCTGATTCAGTCAAAGTATCCGATGTGGCAACTTGGCTTGAATACAATCATGTGGTGCCAGAAGACAATAAAATCTTGGTCGGTTTGAGTGTTCTGTTTTTAAGTGTTTGTTTAGTCAATATATTAGGTTTGATGCTGACCAAGTTTCTCAAGCGCGCGCCCGAAGTGGGTGTACGCCGCGCCATTGGCGCTAGCCGAGGTCAAATCTTCGCTCAATATATGGTTGAAGTGGGCATGATTGGTTTATTCGGTGGTTTGCTGGGACTGGCTTGGGCCTATGCTTCGCTTTATGGGTTATCGGCCCAGTTTGAGGTCGCGAAGGGGTTAACCCAGTTATCGGCAAGTATGTGGATTATCACCCCAAGTATTGCGGTGGGCACAGCGTTATTGGCTGGTTTGTATCCTGCGTGGGTGGTGTGTCGCACTAAGCCTAGCGTTTATCTTAAAAGCCAGTAGGGGACTTATTATGTTGCATATTAAACCTATTCTCAGCAGTTTATTGCGCAGTAAAAGCGGTCCAATCTTACTGCTTATTCAAATTATTTTGTCAGTGGCGATTGTGGCGAACGCGAGCTTTATTATTCAAGAGCGTTTAGCCCTGATGCAGCGTGATTCGGGGATTAAAGAGTCAGAAGTTTTGACCTTTAGCTTGTTCAACTTCGATCCATTGATTGATAAAACCGCGCAAAACAAAATCGATCAACAAATTTTACGGGGTTTACCCAATGTGATTGATGCGACCTCAACTAACATGCTGCCCTTGAGTGGCGGTGGTTGGTCAAGTAGCTTAAAGCTTGGGCCAGATCCTGATAGTGTTAAATCGACACCGCAATTTGCGATGTATTTAGGGACAGATCACACCATTAATACCTTAGGGATTAAACTGATTGAGGGACGTAATTTTTATCCCCATGAACTTAAGGATAATCTCGATAGCCCCAGCCGATTAGCGATAATGACCAGCACGTTAGCAAAAGCGATTTGGCCAGATGAATCGGCACTGGGTAAAGTGTTATACGAAGGTAAAGATGCGCAGATCACAGTGATTGGCGTCGTTGAGAAATTACAAGGCGCATGGATTGACAGTAATAGCCTTGAAAACAGCATTATTCAAAATGTGGATTATGGCAGCAGTTCTTATATGGTGCGGGCAAAACCTGAGCATCACGCAGAGCTTAAAGACGCGATAAAAAAAGCACTGCTGGCGGAGAATCCTAATCGAGTACTCGATGGATTCAAGTCCATTGAGGCCTTAAAAGAGGGCTCATACCGCGACCATCAATTGATGATCACAGTCTTGACTATGATGGTGGTGTTATTGCTACTTATCACTTCTCTCGGGTTAACGGGTATGGTGATGTTTAATATCCAGCGTCGCACTAAGCAAATAGGCACACGCCGAGCACTGGGCGCGAAGAAGCGGGATATTATCAATTACTTCCTTGTTGAGAATTATTTGATTTGCTTAGCAGGAGGCGTGTTGGGTGGTTTGTTAGCGATACAGTTAGGGCAACAGTTAATGAAAATCTATAGCCTACCTATGTTGACGTTAAGTTATCCAATATTTACTGTGGCAGGCTTATTTATGGTCACTACGCTGGCGGTTTATCTACCGGCGCGTAAGGCGGCAAATATTTCGCCAGCAACGGCAACTCGCACTGTATAGCGGCATATTGGAGGAGATTCAAGCTAGGAAAGGTGCGATAACAATAGGATGTTATTGCACTTTTTGTTACTTTACCGTTAATGGGTTTTACTTGGGGCTGAACTGAGAATTATGGATACCATTCTTATCGTCGATGACAATCACGCCATCTGCCAAGCACTGGGTTTAATGCTTGAGTTGAATGGTTATCGAGTCTTATCTTGCCATACTCCAGAAGAAGCCCTTGGAGTGCTGACGACTCAGGAGGTCGATCTTGTCATTCAAGATATGAACTTTACCCGAGATACCACTTCAGGCGAGGAGGGACGACAGCTTTTTTATGCCCTACGTGAACAGCAAGCGGATCTCCCCATTATTTTAATGACAGCGTGGACGCAACTCGAAACGGCGGTTGAATTAGTTAAAGCGGGCGCCGCCGATTATATGGGTAAACCTTGGGATGATGCTAAAGTACTCAATAGCATCACTAATCTGATTGCGCTCTATAAACTCTCCCGTGCTAACCACCGCTTGGAGCGGGTGAATCATCAACGGCAAGTGGCGATCGCCGATGCTAATCTCTGCGGTATCGTCTTTGGCAGCGGTGCTATGCAGCGTTGTATTGACTTAGCCTTGCAATTGGCGCGCTCCGATGTATCTGTGTTGATCACAGGCCCCAATGGTGCGGGAAAAGACAAACTCGCCGATATTCTCCACGCCAATTCACCCTTAAAAAACAAACCTTTTATCAAGGTCAATGTCGGTGCTTTGCCGATGGATTTATTAGAAGCCGAGCTGTTTGGTGCCGAGGCTGGCGCTTTTACTGGCGCGACTAAAGCGCGTATTGGTCGTTTTGAGGCGGCAGACGGCGGCACGCTGTTTCTAGATGAAATCGGTAATTTGCCGTTATCTGGCCAAGTGAAATTATTGCGGGTGCTACAAACCGGCGAATTTGAACGCTTAGGAAGCCATAAAACACAGAAAGTAAAAGTGCGGGTGATCAGTGCGACCAATGCGGATCTGGCCCAAGATATCGCCGAAGGGCGATTCCGTGAGGATTTATTCTACCGCTTAAATGTGATTGAACTGGCATTGCCACCGCTGAATCAACGCACCGATGATATTTTACCTTTAGTACAGCATTTTATCGGTAGCGATTTTAGCTTGAGTAAACCTGCGCTTCAGGCGTTATTGCACCACCGCTGGCCGGGAAATGTCCGAGAGCTTGAAAACGCCTGTAAGCGAGCCGTATTACTAGCACAAGGTCATGTGTTGACGGAAACTGACTTTGGTTTGGCACCTGTTGCGAGAGCCATAAAATCTTCTTCCAGTGTTTCGGCTGTTTCTGAGCAGCGGCAATTTGATCCTCAGCCTGAAATGGGTGAACAGTACTCTAAGCCCGTTTATGCATCCGCTTCTATCCCCGCTAATACTGTATTTTCCAATGAATCGGTTGATGTGAGCCGAGAAGAAATCGAAGCTGCACTGAGCTTGCATAAAGGAGTGATTGCGAGAGTTGCAAAATCCCTTGGACTCAGTCGTCAGGCGCTGTATCGGCGAATGGATAAATTTGGTTTAGATAAGTCATAGGCTAAGCGCAGGCGCTAGGTTATAGATGAAGGCTATCGATTAAGGAATATGAGTGTTAATTCGAACTAAAATTATCATTTATTCAATAGCGTGCTGTGCCTTTGGCGTATTATTGAGCTTTGCCTTGGTGAAATATATTTTATCCGAGGCATCAGTTGTTACCACGCCTCAGGCGATTAAAACCCCTGATAATAATGTCGTCTTTGACTTTGCTGAGCTTGAAAAAAACCTCGCGTCTATCGAACTCGCCCTTAACAATAGTGAGCCATTGCAGCAGGCCGCAGCAATGCAAGCGCACCAAAGGGCAGAGCAGATTAAGGCTGAACTGCAAAAGCTTGAACAACTTAAACAAGCACAGTTACAGATAAAACTTTTTACCTTAGAACAGCTTAAAGAAGGGGCATTTAATTCTATGCCTCATATTGTTGAGCCTTTACGTGTCGAGCCACTATCCATTTTACCGCCTAAAGCCCCCGTATCCTCTGTTGCGCCCGCCGAGATAGTCGCCAGTGAACCTGCCGCTAGTTTGACCTTAGGTGAGGGGTTGATGGTGTTATTGTTCGCCTGCTGTGTCTGTGGTTTAGGCATTGCTTGGTTGACTCGACATCTTGGCCGCAGTTTAGATTCCCTTGAAGTCGGCTTGCTCAATTTTAGTGATAATGATTTTAGTGTGAGTATTCCTGAACATGGTGAAGGGCAACTCAAAACCTTAGCGCAGTTATTTAATCATAGCGCGGCTAAATTGCGCCAAGAAAGGCAATACATTTATCAACGTGAGTTATTGCTGGATAAGGTGATTCAGAGTTCCCCCAATGTGATGTTATTGCTCGATGACCATCAACGGCTCATTTACGCCAATGATGCCGCGCGTCACCTATTTCATAAAAAGGGCAGAATGGAAGGCTTGAGCTTAGATGAATTACTGGTGGATTTGCCCGAGGCATTGGCCTTAGCACTTAAACATGAAAAGAACGGCCTCTTTGCCATGGGCGAAGATGAGATGGAAACTTGGTATATCAGCCGTGGTCAGTTTTTATTGAATAACCAACAGCATAACTTAATCTTGCTCAAACAGATGACTCGAGAACTCAATCGCCAAGAGGTGGCTGTGTGGAAAAAAGTCATCCGCATTATTAGCCATGAACTCAATAACTCCGTCGCGCCCATTGCTTCTATGGTCAATTCGGGCCGTCTACTCACTCAAGATATAGATGATCCTAGGTTAACCTTAATTTTCGATACGATTGAGAATCGCACTAATCATTTAAGTCAGTTTATCTTCAACTATGCTCGCTTCGCTAAGTTGCCGCTTCCACAGCGGTGTCAGGTGAGTTGGGCGCAATTTACCGCCCAGTTAACCCAGCATTATCCCTTTAAACTTAAGGATGATTTGCCTGAGATCGATGGCTATTTTGACCAAGGACAGATGGAGCAAGTGCTCCTTAATTTACTGAAAAATGCCCATGAATCTGGTTCAAACCCCGAGGACGTCACCTTATCGATTCGATATCAAACCTTAGTAGATGGCGCGGGTTTCAGTATTGCGATTGAGGATCGCGGCGCAGGTATGTCTGGCGAAGTATTAGAGCAGGCGCTATTACCATTTTACTCAACAAAACAATCGGGTACAGGCTTAGGTTTACCTTTGTGTCGTGAAATTATTGAAGCCCACGATGGCTGTATTAGCATGCATAATCGCAGTGACGGTGGCCTGTTGGTTCGACTATGGTTGCCACAATAATGCCAGTGTTTTAAATAACACCGCCATACACGTTTAAGGCACATTTTTATTGCCTATTTTCTTCGCTTGTTTAAACACAACTCCTATCCTCCGTGGCCGCTTGGCACATTACCCAAATGGGCTATTTTTGCATTTTTACCTTAGCTCTTCGGGCTAATTTGTCCCTCAGTGTAATGACGGGAGATCTTTAACCCTGTTAACCTGTTTTATCGAAAATTTGCGCTACAACTCATCTTGTTTTAACCGTGGTGAGTGCAATGTTTAAGGTTCGATTAACAGCTTAAAGGAGGAATATGTGAAACCGTTAAAACAGCGTCTGCTTGCTTGTGTTTTATGTCCATTCCTGCTGTTAACTTCCCCTATCACTTTTGCCGATAACGACATTGAAATTAGTGGCTTAGTAATAGATAGAACCTTGACTCGGTTTGGTAAAGACTTTGGTTTTTACTACTCAAGCTATTGGCGTGAACTGCCCTTTACCCAAGGCGTTAACGTCACTCTGTATGAGACAGTGTTTCCACAGGCTGGCACTGTTTTAACCTTAGAGGTAAACGGGACTCGGATTTACACCACCCATTTTGGCCGTCGTGCAAATCCAGTTAAAGAGAGTGCAGAGCAGGCGATTTTGCTCACGATTGATTATTTAGCGCAAATCAGAGCCAATGCCATAACAGGTGATTTTTCAGGAACATCGGACGATTTTTAGGATAAAAATAATGACATACAGGACGTTACTTGCCCTTGTCACGTTATATGTGGCGAGCAGTGGTCAAGCCACTGAATTGATTTACACCCCCATTAATCCCAGTTTTGGCGGTAATCCACAAAATGGGACTTTTCTATTAAATAAAGCCCAAGCCCAGAATGACAATAAATCTAGCTCGACCGAGAAGGACTTTGTCACCCGCTTTAAAGAATCCCTAGAGCGTAACATTATTAACTCCATCACCCGCGGTGTGGCCGATGGTGAGATCAAAGATGGCGTTTATGATACTGGGGATTTTCGTATTGAGGTGGCTTCTACGGGTAATGGCGTGATGTTAACTATCACTAACACTCAAACTGGTGAAATTACAGTGATAGAAATGCCGACGTTTGGAGGTCTTAGCTAATGGCTCGTTTAGTGTTAGTGAGTTTATGGTTATTAAGCCTGTCGGCCTGCAGTTTGATCCCTAAACCTGATTTGAATATCACGGCTGCCGAGGTTAACCCTTTAAGTGAAGTGATGCGTGGATTACAAGCTCAGCCTGGGCCTAAGTTCCCCATTCCTGTCGCTGTATATTCCTTTCGCGATCAAACGGGACAATATAAACCACAGGCTAACGTGAGTTCGTTTTCGACCGCGGTTACTCAGGGCGCAACGTCGATGTTGATGCAGACTTTGCTCGACTCTAAATGGTTTACACCTGTGGAGCGTGAAGGGCTGCAAAATTTGCTTACCGAGCGCAAGATCAGCAATAAACAAACGGGAACTAAGGGTGATGACGTACCTGTATTGTCTACTGCCAGATTGTTGCTTGAAGGTGGGATCATCAGCTATGAGACTAACACCAGTACGGGAGGTGCGGGCGTTGAGTATTACGGCATTGGTGCCTCTGAAATGTACCGTGAAGATCTGGTGACGATTTATCTGCGTGCGGTCGATGTGCACACGGGTAAAGTGATGATGTCAGTCTCAACCAGTAAGCGTGTTTTATCCCAAGAAATGCGTGCGGGGTTATTCCGTTACACGAGTTTAAATCGCCTTGCCGAGGCAGAAGTCGGTTTTACTACCAATGAACCAGTGCAATTTTGTGTGTTGCAGGCCATTGAATTGGCGGTCGCTGAGATGATTGATAAGGGCATCAAACAAGGTTACTGGAGCCCAACTCAAGTCACCCAGCCAGCCGAAAAAGCGCAGGAGTTGAGTCAGAGTTAAGTACGTGCGCCGAAATTAGGATAAGCGCTGGAGTTTAGCTGTAGACCCCAGCGTTTACCTAAGGCAGCAATTGAGAGTCAATAGCCTGATATTGGGCTATGTTAGTCCGCTTGCATGGCCTTCCAAAACAATTCAAAACTGGCATCTCGGTATGTTTTATTTGTCCCTAAATGTGGGTTATCGATAAAGAAGCGTGTGGCCGCCAGATATTGTCCATGACAGTTTTCTACCATCAGTTCAATGGGATAGTGGGCGATTAATCCCATCATTTGTCCCTGTTTAATCAGTTCGCTAATAAAACCTAAGATACCGTTCATCGCTTGATCGCGCACCTGAGCCGCTATCATAGGTGACATAGAATATTGCTGAAAAAACAGTTGCTTGACAGGATTTTCTAGCGACCAATCAATCGCACTTTGCCAAAGCTGCAATGCATTGTGTTTAAGATCATTACTTTTAGGGCTGTTTAACAGTAAAGCATCGGCAAACTCTTGTTTTATGGTAAGAAACAAAGATTCCATCAAGGCTTCCTTGGAAGGGAAGTGATGGAACAAGGTGCCCGTAGCGACGCCTGCATGTTTTGCAATTGAGGCGGTGGACGTGCCATGAAATCCTTGGCTGACAAAGAGTACTAAGGCGGTATCGAGAATGGCTTGGCGTTTATCTGTCATCATTTTTATTGGTTGCGTGGTGGCTGGCTTATTCAAGATTTATCCCCCAATGACTAGCGCAAAAATAGCTTCATTAAGATGCGTTGGATAAAAGTGCCATAGGGTGGGTGCACAAACTTACCCGTGTTAAATCGGCCACGGCTGAGTACGGTTTTAGCATGGCTGAAGGTCAAAAAGCCTTCTTTACCATGGTAATGCCCCATGCCCGACGGGCCTATACCGCCAAAGGGCGCGTCATCTGCCGCGACATGAAACACGGTTTCATTGATACAAACACCGCCAGAATGGGTCTGCTGGAGGATTTTTTGCTGCGTAGGCTTATCAAAACTCATTACATAAAGTGCTAGGGGTCTGGCTTTATGGTTGATGTATTGAATCGCTTCATCTAGCGAGTCATAACCAATAATTGGCAGCAATGGACCAAATATTTCCTCTTGCATCAATAGCATGTCTTCAGTGGTGTTCGTTATCAACTGAGTCGCAATTTTGCGGTTTTGGCTATCTATGACTTCGTCAGTCGCAGAAATAACACGGGCGCCTTTTGCTTTGGCGTCTTCGAGCACTGTCATCAAGCGGTCAAACTGACGTGTATTAATGATGCTGCCATAGTCTTTGTTGTGGTTAATCGTACCGTACATGGATTGAAACTTAGCTTGGTAGGCCGTGATAAAGCCATCCACTTTGGCTTTAGGGCAGAGTACATAATCAGGGGCGACACAGATTTGCCCTGCATTTAGACACTTACCGTAAATCATTCGTTCTACTGCCGTCTCAAGCGGCATATCAGGGGCGATAATCACAGGCGATTTACCGCCCAGTTCGAGTGTTACAGGGGTAAGGTTATTGGCAGCGGCGCGCATCACATGGCGACCCACTGTAGTGGAGCCAGTAAAGAGCAAGTGATCGAAGGGCAGGGCAGAAAATTGGGCGGCAATATCCGCTTCACCTTCGATGACCGCGACATAGGATTCATCGAAAACCTGTGCCAATAACTGTTTGATCACTTGATTGGTCGCTGGGGTAAATTCAGACATTTTGAGCATGGCATGATTACCCGCGGCAATGATGGCGGCAAGTGGGCCAAGCGACAGCATCACGGGGAAATTCCATGGCACGATAATGCCGATAACCCCCAAAGGTTGATAATGCACAGTGACGTTGGCAGGAGCGAGTAAGATCCCTGCATGACGAACACTAGGTTTGAGCCATTTTTTTAAGTTTTTCAAACAGTAATTGATGTTGTTAATGACTGGCATAATGTCAGATATTAGGCTGTCATCAATCGATCTATGGCCATAATCTTGGCTTAAGGCATCGACCAAGGGTGTTTGAAATTGCAGTATGGCCGCTTTAAGTCGAGTTAATTGCTCCACTCGCGTAGCGTAATCGGGGTTCGGATTGGTGAAGTAACTGCTG
The DNA here is from genome assembly GCF_000015185.1 of Shewanella sp. W3-18-1. Lineage (NCBI taxonomy): Bacteria > Pseudomonadati > Pseudomonadota > Gammaproteobacteria > Alteromonadales > Shewanellaceae > Shewanella > Shewanella sp. W3-18-1. The sequence continues at coordinate 1,099,322 of NC_008750.1, forward strand.
CGTTGACGTTGGAGCAACTGAGTCAGCGGTGAGGTATTAAGGTGGTCAGTAGCCATATTCATAGTGGTTGATCCTTGCTAAGTGGTAAGCAAGTCTTATTGGGTACTTATTTAAGATTCAACTCTTACAATTGAATCTTAAATAAGTACCGACTGATTAGTCGGTTTATCCTAGCTTGCTTGTTGAGGCAGCGCAAGATATCTGGTGTATTTTTGAGCAAGATCACGGCTTGTTATAGCGTTAGCTTCTACACTGAATCAAAGGTTCTCACATAAGGAGTATGTATGACTTTGTTAAAGCACGGAATTTCGATCGGTATTGAGCGTTATGGTGATGATGATTTTTTCGTTGCCTTTAAAGCTATTGGTACCTTAACTCACCAAGACTACGAAAGGATGGTGCCCGTGTTGGAATCGGCACTGGCAGGCGTAAAAGATCCCGATATCTTCGCCTTGGTTGATGTCACTGAGTTGGATGGCTTGGAACTACAAGCCGCTTGGGACGATATTAAACTTGGGGTGAAGCATATTCGCCATTTCGAGAAAATTGCCATTGTCGGTAAGACAACATTGCAGGAAGTGTTGGCTAAGTTGGCAAACTGGTTTACGCCTGCTGAGGTAAGGTTTTTTGTCGATAATGGTGATGCGGTAGCTTGGTTACGAGATTAGTTCTATTACCTAAGTTTTACCTTCACTTAGTAATTCAGTTGCGCCATAGAAGGAGTACAGATTATGCGTAAAGGTCAAATACTCTGGCCCACAGATTTCTCGGAAACTGCGGCCCATGCACTAAGTTATGCTATTGAAATGGCTAATTTGTATAATGTTGGTCTAAAAATTCTACACGTGGTTGAGCAGCCTATTGGTGATGAAAACTTTATGATTTTATCCATCACACCTGAAGAGCTGGCTAAGAGTATGGAAGATGCGGCGGCCAATAAAATGCAAGCATTGCTAGATAAACTAAAAACGGATCTTCCAATTAGTACTTTGATCCGCCGTGGTGATCCTGTCGATCAAATTTTAGAGGAAGCGAACGGTAAAGATATTGGCATGGTGGTGATTGCCAGTCATGGACGGAGTGGGTTATCACACTTTTTACATACTAATGTCGCTGAAGCTGTGGCAAATGGCGCGGTATGTCCTGTGCTTGTCGTTAAGTAATTTTTCTATTGGCGGCGGTTAGAGCGCATCATTTCCGATGGGGTTACGTTCTATTATTTTGGTTGATGCCTCCGCTTCATGTTCTAGGGACATGAGGCGGCGGTATTTTTCCTGTAATGCTTGCAAGCTACCGTCTTGGGTAATGTGCTTAAGACCCGCATTAAAATCATCCCGAATTTGTGCGCTCAGAAATGCAAAACGATATTCAGTCGGGGGGAATACTTTGTGGCAAATGGCTTGTTGTTGTAATTCCTTGCTGTTCAATCGCCCATCCAGATAAGCCTGCTTTAAATAGTATTTAAAAATATTTTTATCCATCACCACCACATCGGCTCTATGCTTCATCAACATATAAACCTGTTGTAGTTGTCGAGCTTGTTCTTTATAGCCAGTATTGGCTTTAGCCATTTGGCCAAACTCTTCTCCTAACATGCTTGATGCACGCTGAAAAGCGACGACTTGTTTGTCACTTAAATCACTTATGCTATTGATATTAAATCGATTTGATTCGAGGCTAATGGCACAGTTTTGATAGCTAATGACCACATCAGAATAAAAGACATTATCTAACATGCCTTCTTTTATATTGATAATACCATCGAGTTTGCCTTCTTTTAGCTCATGAAATGTGCGCGCCAAAGGAAGGTAGTGGATGATGGCATTATGTCCCTTAACCGCGAGTGCTTGGTAGAGTAATTCGAGTTCGAGTCCACTGTTAGTTTCTTGAATAACATAAGGAGGAATAGAGAGGCTAACACCAATACTCAGCTCGGCTGTATTGCCGGTTTGGTAACTGCAAAGCGCCATTAACCCCATCAATTTATAGTGGTTATATCGAATGCCTGAGTGATGAGGTTTGTCTTTATCAAGTGTCATTATCACCTATGCCTCCACGGACTCTCGCAGCTGGGATTGAGACTCGCTAAGCCAATCGATGACTCACATGAGTAAGTGTAGTTTATCTATACTCAAACAACCTCAACCTCAACCTCAAAGTATTCGTATTTTTAGGTTGTTTGGGTATCAACGTCTGAGACTAGAAATAACAGCTATCAGGGGGAAAATACAAGTTGTTTTATTCAAATTAATCCGCAGTATTGCACTGTGTGATCTGGCTATATTTAATGCCAACTATTTAGGACTGGCTATTGCGTTATTAACTGAATATAAAGTAGTTTTGATGATAATTACTTTTACATCTCGACAGGTCATCCTATGCCAGTGTCAGCATCCGTATCGCCAGCGGTTTCAAAGCAAAATAAAGCCTTTCTACGTAAGTTATATCTCGCACATTTAATGGATGACGAGCGTCATAATTTATTATCTCTCAACAAGTTAACTGGAATGCCGCGCCGTACATTGCAGGATGCTATTGCTGCCTTTGAGGATATTGGTATCCGCGTTGAATTTATACAGGAAGGGAGTCGCAACAACGCGGGTTATTATCGCATCCTCACTTGGGGACCGATCAGCAGTGCATGGGTCGATACCCATTTAGCGGAGATCGCCGAGATTATTGGCGTCGTCACTATCGATAATCAGGCGTTGTGAGCCATCACTTCATACTTATGTATTATTTCTCCGCTATTGATGGAGTTAACTATTCCTCGCCAATGTTGTGGCCTGACCAGCCTAAACTCCTTATAATCTGCCGCAAATGTAATCGCGCTACATATTCCTTACATTTAAATACCCTACCTACTTAAAATAAAAGGAACCCAGTTCCATGTTAGAAAAGCTGTTCAAACTAAAACAAAATCAAACGAGCCTCAAGCAGGAAGCTATTGCAGGTTTAACCACATTTATGACGATGGCCTACATCATTTTTGTCAATCCAATGATGTTAGCCGATGCAGGCATGGACCACGGGGCAGTATTTGTTGCCACCTGCCTTGCAGCAGCAATTGGTTGTTTAGTCATGGGATTAATGGCTAATTATCCGATTGCATTAGCACCGGGAATGGGGCTTAACGCCTTTTTCACTTACACGGTTGTGGGTGAAATGGGTTATAGCTGGGAGACAGCCTTAGGTGCCGTGTTCCTATCGGGAATTTGCTTTTTAATCTTGTCCTTAGTGCGTATTCGTGAATGGATTGTTAACAGCATTCCCGTGTCGTTACGCCTAGGTATTGCCGCTGGTATTGGTTTATTTCTTGCGCTGATTGGTCTTAAAAGTGCGGGCATTGTTGTTGCTAATCCTGCGACCTTAGTCACTATGGGTGATATTACTACTTTTCCGGCCGTAATGGCAGTATTGGGCTTTTTCCTGATTATTGCCATGGTGCAAAGGGGAATGAAGTCGGCGGTAATTTTAAGCATCTTAATTATCACCGGACTTGGATTGATCTTTGGTGATGTGCATTACAACGGCATAGTGTCTATGCCGCCTTCAATTGCCCCGACCTTTATGAAGATGGATTTATCCCAAGTCTTTGAAGTCACGATGCTATCAGTCGTGTTTGCCTTCTTGTTTGTGGATTTATTTGATACATCAGGCACCTTAGTTGCGGTTGCCCAACGCGGTGGTTTTCTCGATGAGAAAGGTCGTTTACCTCGTTTAAATCGTGCTTTGACCGCAGACAGTTTAGCCACTATCGCTGGTGCCGCTTGTGGTACTTCCACCACGACAAGCTATATCGAAAGTACCGCGGGAGTGAGTGCGGGAGGGCGTACAGGATTAACCGCTGTGGTGGTGGGATTATTGTTTATTGCTGCATTGTTCCTATCGCCATTGGCGGGGATGATTCCGGCCTATGCAACAGCGGGCACCCTGTTTTATGTGGCTATTTTAATGATGTCTGGCCTTGTGCATGTTGAGTGGGAAGATTTAACTGAAGCCGCGCCTGTGGTGGTGGTGTGTATCTTAATGCCGCTGACGTTCTCTATTGCATCGGGGATTGCGCTGGGGATTATCTCCTATGCGGCGATTAAAATACTCACGGGTCGCTTTAGCGATCTCAATGTGGGTATCATCGTGTTAGCGGCATTATTTGTGGCTAAGTTTGTCTATGCTTGATGCTGTTTAATCGTGAGCTAGCCTAGTGGGTTAGATTGTCTACAATAGGCAATATTTTTTGAGGGTCATCTAATCGATGGCCCTTTTTACTGCGTGATTATGAGCAAAATCGAAAATTTATCTCGAGTTAATCACTCCTCGCTACCAATTATCTAGCGGATTAGGTATAAGGATTGTTCGGTTATTTTTTACAAATGAATAATGAACTTAAGTGAGATTGCGTATCGCCGCGTGGTAGTGAAATTGGGAACGAGTGTGCTGACCTCTGGCAGTAAACAGCTAGATAAAGCCCATATGGTTGAGCTGGCTCGTCAAATGGCTGCACTGATGAAGTCAGGGGTCGAAGTCGTTTTATGCACTTCAGGGGCAATTGCCGCTGGGCGTGAACATCTCCAATACCCGACACTGCCCGACACTATGGCCAATAAGCAATTGTTAGCCGCTGTCGGGCAAAGTCAGTTGATCCTCGCTTGGGCACAACTCTTTAGTATTTATGGGCTGCATGTGGGCCAACTCTTGCTAACCCGCGCCGACTTGCAGGATAGAGAACGTTATCTCAATGCTAGAGATACACTCAATGCATTGTTAGCAAATAATATTATCCCGATCATTAATGAAAATGATGCCGTGGCTACCAATGAGATTAAAGTCGGTGATAATGACAATTTATCGGCCCGCGCGGCGCTGCTGTGTGATGCTGATTTATTGATTTTATTGACGGATCAAAAGGGGTTGTTCGATGCCGATCCGCGCACTAATCCGAATGCTAAATTGATTTCGCAGGTGGTGAAGATTGATGACAGTCTGCGGATGTTAGCGGGGGGGTCTGTATCGGGTTTAGGTACGGGCGGTATGTCGACTAAACTGGAAGCGGCGGATATTGCTCGCCGTGCAGGGATTGAGGTGGTGATTGCCTCTGGTCATCACCCCGATGTGATTAAAAAAGTGGTTGGTAAAGAGTCCGTTGGTACTCACTTTAGTGCCATTGAAAACCCGCTCGAAAGCCGTAAACAGTGGATATTGGCGGGCCCTGCGACTCAAGGCTCTTTAGTGCTCGATGCTGGCGCGGTAAAAGCCGTTACCGATAAGGGCCGTAGCTTATTATCTAAAGGTATTATTGGGGTTAAGGGCGAATTTGAGCGCGGCGCAACACTGAAATTAGTTGACCAACAAGGTAAAGTAATTGCTAAGGGGATAACGAGGTATTGTGGTCAAGCCTTGAATTTGATTGCGGGTAAACATTCCGACGAGATCGAGTCAGTACTCGGTTACGATTATGGTGACGCAATAGTGCACCGAAACGACATGGTGGTCCTATAAGCGAGGTCTGTTTTGAGTGAAATGAATCAAGCGCAGTATTTACAGCAACTTGGCGCTAATGCCAAACAGGCAAGTTATGCCTTAGCCAACTTAACGGCGAGTCAAAAGGCCGATTTGCTCGAGGCTATTGCCGATGCGCTGACGGAAAACTCTCCGGCCATTTTAGCGGCTAACGCTAAGGATGTTGCCGCTGCTAAGGCCGATGGATTAACGGAGGCGATGATCGACAGATTATTGCTCGATGATGCGCGCCTTGCGGGCATTATCGGTGACATCAGCGATGTCATTCGCCTTGCCGATCCCGTCGGTGAAGAATTTGGCAGTAAGTTATTGGATAACGGGTTAAGGCTGACTCGCCGCCGTGTACCGCTTGGGGTGATTGGGGTGATTTATGAAGCACGGCCTAATGTGACCGTGGATATCGCGGTGCTTGCCCTTAAAACTGGTAATGCGGTGATCCTCCGTGGCGGTAAAGAAACCCTTGAATCGAATAAACTTATTAGTGATGTGATCCGCAGCGCGATTGTCGCCCAAGGTTTGCCCATAGATGCGGTGCAATTTATTGATTCGCCTGATAGAGCCTTAGTGACGGGACTGCTAAAGCTCGATCAATATGTTGACATGATAGTGCCGCGCGGCGGTCAAGCTCTGCAGCGCCTATGTGCTGAGCAAGCGACCATTCCGGTGATCTTAGGCGGCATTGGCATTTGCCATTTATATGTCGATAAAAATGCTGACTTACAACGTGCCCTCGATGTTATTGCTAACGCCAAAGTGCAGCGTCCGACCGTGTGTAATGCGCTCGATACCTTGCTGGTGGATGAGCGCGTGGCGAGCAGCTTTGTACCGCAAGTTGCCGAGTATTTGCATCGTTTAGGTGTGCGTTTTTCAGTCTGTGAGACAAGTTTTGCCCTTCTCGATGGTTTAGGGTTTGATGTGATGCTTGCTCAGTCTGAGGATTTTGGCATTGAATGGTTGTCACTCACCTTAGGCATCAAAGTCGTGGCTGATATCGATACTGCCGTTGACCATATTCGTACTTATTCTAGTGGGCATTCGGAAGCGATTCTGACCGATGATATTCATGCTGCGGCGCACTTTATGAACCAAGTGAATTCAGCCGCTGTGTATGTCAATGCCAGCACGCGTTTTACTGATGGTGGCCAGTTTGGTTTAGGTGCCGAAGTTGCGGTAAGCACGCAAAAGTTGCACGCCCGCGGCCCAATGGGGCTTGAGGCATTAACCACCTATAAATGGTTAGCTTGGGGCGATTACACCAGCCGTATTTAAAAGACGGTAAACAAAAGCTATTGATGGATAACATCAATGGCTTTTTATTGTGAATATGCGCGATTAAATCTTTTGTGGATAGGTTTAGCGAATAAGAGGGGTATAAGTGGCGAGTAGCCACACACAGAGAAAGATTACCGTCATCATTATGGTGAACTTACGAAAGGCACTGATATATTCCAAGGTATAAATAAAGTACCTTTCTTGCACTCTGCGGGTAAGTAATACCGAGGGGAGCAAAAAACTGCAGTAGAGCATAACTACCATAGTCGTAAAACCATTTCCCCAAAAATGCTCATAGATAAAAAGCGTGATACAAAGCAGCATGGCAACCCAGCCAACGGGGCCTATGCCTTTTTCTGGATTCCATTGTGTTGATTTTTCCATCTGACTGTCCTTAGTCCAACTGTCGCTCAGTACAATTTATAGACGGATATCACGGCTTTTTCAAACACTTTAATGTGCTGGGTTAAATTATTGTTAATTTTGTGATATTCAACCCATTAGGCTTACATTAAAGTGTTTTTATATCGGCAAATGAACCATTACAGAGTTGAGCCAACTCGTTGGCGGATAAACTAATCTCAAGCCCTCTACGTCCTGCACTGACATAAATGTGATCAAAGGATTGTGCACTTTGGTCAATCAAGGTTGGCAGGCGCTTCTTTTGTGCTAACGGGCTGATACCACCCACAAGATAACCCGATGATTTTTGCGCGAGTTCAGCATCAGCCATTTGCAATTTCTTCTGCCCTAAACATTTTGCAACGGCTTTAAGATTCAGTTGATGATCGACGGGTACGAGCGCGACGGCGATTGGCGCATGGGCTTTGTCGATGGCGACCAGTAAGGTCTTAAATACCTGTGCAGGATTAAGCCCAAGAGTGTTGGCGGCTTCTTCGCCATAGGCGGCGCAGTGTGGATCGTGGCTATATTCTAAAATTTCAAAGGCAATTTTGGCTTTTTTCACCAGTCGAACAGCAGGTGTCATTCTATACTCCTTCACAAAACGGGGGATATTAGCCTTTAACGTAAGATAAAAATGTTAGCCAACGCATTTTTACATCGGAGTGATATAAAAAGTGGCGTCATCATGCACCAATAATCGATTTAGATAATGGCGGTAAATTACTCCATTATCTTTGGCGTGACCTCTTCAGGTTTTCCACTACGTTTACGCTCGGTATAACGGGGTAAAAGTTGCTGCAACATCATCCCTGACAAAATAAAAGCAAGGCCAAGATAGGTCGTCATTGCAATGGTTTCTTGCAAAATCCAGGCAATAAATCCAATCGACATCACCGGGGATAAAAACACCATAGTGCTGATGTTCGCGGTGCGAGTGGCAGTTTTCAGCGCCATTAACCAGAGCACGAAGGTAATGCCCATCTCGAACAATCCCACATACATACCAGCAAATATCGCCTTAAGACTAAAACTGGGTAGCGCATCTGTTAACACTAAGGTCATGGCAATAAAAGGTAAGCCGATGAGAAAACTGAGCAATAAACTCACCACGGGATCACCTTGATCTTTAGTGTTGACGATCCAATATAGGCACCAGAGTAGCGTGCTGGTCAGCGCAAGGCCGATCCCCAGCGGGCTATCAAAGCTAAAGCCGCTGATATCGCCGCCAGTGGCAATAATAAACACACCAGTGTAGGCAATCAGTGCTGCCGCAATGTCGCTTTTACGCAAATGTTGCTTTAGCAAAGGCGCGGCAAGTAACGGCAGTAATACCGCCCAAGTGTAGTTAAGTGATAAAGCTTGCTGCGCGGGCAGTAAAGAATACGCCTTAAATAGCACAACATAGTAGAGGAAGGGATTGATTAGCCCTGTTACCAGATAAAACATGGGTCTGCGTAAAAATTGTTGCTTAAGTAAAGATAGCTTTTTTTGCCAAGCCAAGATACTGGTAAGGGCAATAATCGAAGTGAGTACGGCAACAAACACCAGTTGCAGCGGACTGTAATAGCTTAAGGCTATTTTAAAAGCCGTGGCCACTGTGGACCAGAGGAAGACTGCGGCCATGCCGTACACATACGCTAAATTCGAAGACTTCACTCTGCTACCTTATTTAGATAAACATCTACCAAATGTGGGCAGATTGAATAACAGCTATGGTGGATAAGCAAGCGTATTTTAGTGGATGAAATATTTTATCCATTTCCGTATATGGAAAAGATAAAGTAAGAAAATTTTTTTATCGGCCCTTGTAATTAAATTCCCTGTCCCAATATAGGTGTTAAGGCAGAGAAGGCGGCCAACAATGGACTTGATAAACAATGCGTCCGGCCCCATATCAAAACCAACTAAACAAATTTAGATTGAATGAAATTTTTCGGAGGACCTCATGGGTAAAATTATTGGTATCGACTTAGGCACAACAAACTCTTGTGTAGCTGTCCTCGATGGTGGCAAAGCGCGTGTGTTAGAAAATGCTGAAGGCGATCGCACAACCCCGTCAATCATCGCTTATACAGACGATGAAACCATTGTCGGTTCGCCTGCAAAACGTCAAGCAGTGACTAACCCGACTAACACATTCTTCGCGATTAAGCGTTTGATTGGTCGTCGTTTTAAAGATGACGAAGTTCAACGTGATGTGAACATTATGCCATTCAAAATCATCCAAGCCGACAACGGTGATGCTTGGGTTGAATCGCGTGGCAACAAAATGGCACCACCACAAGTTTCTGCTGAAATCTTGAAAAAGATGAAGAAAACCGCAGAAGACTTTTTAGGTGAAGAAGTGACAGAAGCGGTTATTACCGTACCTGCTTACTTTAACGATTCACAACGTCAAGCGACTAAAGATGCGGGTCGTATCGCAGGTCTTGATGTTAAACGTATTATCAACGAACCCACAGCAGCGGCATTAGCTTACGGTATTGATAAGAAACAAGGCGACAACATTGTTGCGGTATACGATTTAGGTGGTGGTACATTCGATATCTCTATCATCGAAATCGACAGCAACGATGGCGACCAAACATTTGAAGTATTGGCAACTAACGGTGATACCCACTTAGGTGGTGAAGACTTTGACAACCGTTTGATCAACTACTTAGCTGACGAATTCAAGAAAGAGCAAGGCTTAGATCTGCGTAAAGATCCATTAGCAATGCAACGTCTGAAAGAAGCGGCTGAAAAAGCAAAAATTGAACTTTCAAGCACCAACCACACTGAAGTGAACCTGCCATACATCACGGCAGACGCAACAGGTCCTAAGCATTTAGTGATTAAAATCACTCGTGCTAAGTTGGAATCACTGGTTGAAGACTTGATTCTCCGCACATTAGAGCCATTAAAAGTTGCTCTGGCGGATGCAGATTTATCCGTATCAGACGTTAACGAAGTGATTCTGGTGGGTGGTCAAACCCGTATGCCTAAGGTTCAAGAAGCGGTGACAAACTTCTTCGGCAAAGAACCTCGTAAAGACGTTAACCCAGACGAAGCGGTAGCTGTAGGTGCTGCGATTCAAGCGGGTGTATTGTCAGGCGACGTGAAAGACGTATTACTGTTAGACGTGACGCCACTGTCTCTGGGTATCGAAACCATGGGCAGCGTGATGACTAAGTTGATTGAGAAAAACACGACTATTCCGACTAAGGCACAGCAAGTGTTCTCAACCGCCGATGACAACCAAAGTGCAGTGACGATTCACGTACTGCAAGGTGAGCGTAAGCAAGCGAGCGCGAACAAGTCATTAGGTCAGTTCAACTTAGACGGTATTGAGCCAGCACCACGTGGCCAGCCACAAATTGAAGTGATGTTCGACATCGACGCCGACGGTATTCTGCATGTGTCTGCGACAGACAAGAAAACCGGCAAGAAACAAAACATCACCATCAAAGCCTCTTCTGGTTTAAGTGAAGAAGAAGTGGCGCAAATGGTACGTGATGCTGAAGCGCACGCAGATGAAGACAAGAAGTTCGAAGAGCTAGTGCAAGCACGCAACCAAGCTGATGGCTTAGTCCACGCGACTAAGAAACAAGTAGAAGAAGCGGGTGATGCATTGCCAAGCGAAGATAAAGAGAAAATCCAAGCTGCAATGGCCGCTGTTGACACTGCCACTAAAGGCAATGACAAAGAAGCCATTGAAAAGGCAAGCCAAGAATTAATCGAAGCGTCTGCTAAGCTGATGGAAATTGCTCAAGCTAAGTCTCAAGCCCAAGGTGGTGCAGAGACCAATGCGGGCAAACAGGCTAACGCTGCTGCCGATGATGTTGTCGATGCTGAATTTGAAGAAGTGAAAGACGACAAGAAGTAATTGTTTGAATCAAGGTTTGATTTCAAATAACTGATTTCAAATGTGATTTTAAATAGTTAATTCTAGGCGGGCGTTACGGGGAAACCCTAACGCCCGTTCGTTCAACTTAAGCCCAGAAGCATGAGATTATGTCAAAGCGAGATTATTACGAAGTATTAGGCGTTGGTCGTGACGCCAGCGAACGTGAAATTAAAAAGGCCTATAAACGTCTGGCCATGAAGTTTCACCCCGATCGTAACCCAGGCGATAAAGCCGCAGAGGCTAGCTTCAAAGAAGCGAAAGAAGCCTATGAAATCCTGACCGATACCGATAAAAAAGCGGCGTATGATCAATTTGGTCATGCGGGTGTGGATCCCAATCGTGGCGGTGGTTACGGTGGTGGGCAGGGCGATTTCGGTGATATCTTCGGTGATGTCTTTGGCGATATTTTCGGCGGTGGACGTCGTGGCGGTCAACGCCAAGCGGCCCGCGGCTCAGATTTACGTTACAACCTAGAGTTATCACTGGAAGAAGCGGTTAAAGGCCTGACGAAAGAACTGCGTATTCCAACACTGGCAACCTGCGATCTGTGTGATGGCAGCGGGGCGAAAAAAGGCACATCGGCAAGTACCTGTACGACATGCCATGGTCAAGGCCAAGTCCAAATGCGCCAAGGCTTTTTTACGGTGCAGCAACCTTGCCCAACCTGTCATGGCCGCGGCAAGATCATCAAAGATCCTTGCTCTAAGTGTCATGGCGATGGCCGTGTTGAAAAGAGCAAAACCTTATCGGTTAAGATCCCTGCCGGCGTCGATACGGGCGACCGTATTCGTTTAGCAGGTGAAGGCGAAGCGGGTGAATTTGGCGCGCCTCCAGGGGATTTATATGTTCAGGTGAGTGTGCGTGAACATGCGATTTTCGTCCGTGATGGTAACAACCTTTACTGCGAAGTGCCGATATCCTTCAGTAAAGCCGCCCTTGGCGGTGAAATTGAAGTACCCACACTGGATGGTAAAGTGAGCCTTAAGATCCCTGCCGAAACACAAACGGGCCGTATGTTCCGTTTACGCGGTAAAGGGGTTAAATCGGTGCGTAGCCATGCTGTAGGCGATTTGCTCTGCAAAGTGGTGATGGAAACGCCAGTTAACCTAAATGATCGTCAAAAAGAACTGTTACGCGAATTTGAAGCCACCTTAACGGGTGAGTCAAAGAAGCACAGCCCAAAGGCTGAGGGCTTTTTCGATGGCGTGAAAAAGTTCTTCCAAGATCTAAATAGCTAACTTAACCCGTTGAGTGACGTGTCGCTATGAGCCGCGGCACTCGATGAAAAAAGCCCCGCAGTGTTAAACACTGCGGGGCTTTTTATATTCGGATATCAGCTTTTTAAACTGTATTTTCTACTATCAATTGGTTAATTGATTCGTAAATTGGCCTACAGCATTTACCACCTTTTGAGCACCGTCTTGGATTTCTGACATTACTTCACCGGATTGCGTCGAAAGTGCTAAGCCGTGTTGTGCTTGTTTTTTACCTTCTTCAATCATGTTAACTGCATTTTCGGTTAACTTTTTATTTTGCGAAACCACCTCGACGATTTCCTCCGTTGCCTTACTGGTACGAGAGGCGAGCTGCCGTACTTCATCGGCAACCACAGCAAATCCTCGTCCTTGTTCACCTGCTCGTGCAGCTTCAATCGCGGCATTAAGGGCTAGTAAATTTGTTTGATCCGCAATGCCGCTAATACTTTTTACCAGTTCACCAATCATTTGCGATTGTTTATCTAAGGCTGCAATTCCTTGGGCTGCGGTGTCCATTTGCGCTGTCAGTTTGTGCATGGCTTCGACAGTCTCTTGTAGCACTTTACTGCCCATTTGTGCCATATCATCCGTTTGTTTTGAGGTGCCATAGGCAATATCGGCCGCTTCGGATATGGCTTGCTCTCGATTGACTTGCTCAGTGATTACCGTTGCAAATTTAACGACTTTATACAGTTTTTTGTAACTATCAAAAATCGGATTATAGGATGCCTCTAGCCAAACCTCTCGACCATAACTATCAAGACGTTTAAAGCGGCTCGCAACGTATTTACCTTGACGAAGCTGTTCCCAAAACTGTTTATATTCTAGAGAATTATATTCTTCAGGCTCACAGAACATTCTGTGATGTTTGCCAATAATTTGATTTTGGCTATAGCCCATGGCCTGTAAAAAATTATCATTTGCCGCGAGAACTATACCCTCCAAATTAAATTCGATGACAGCCGTAGAGCGTTGTAAGGCTTGGGTTAAATCTTGGTGTTCCTGTGAGTTTTTGATGGTACGGGTGAGGTCATTTGCATATACAGATATATGTTTAACTTGGCCTTTACTGTTTTTCACCGGCTGTATAATTGCCCGTAACCAGGCTTCTTCGCCATCGCCTTTGGTAATTTGTAGGGCGCCAGCCCAATGTACACAGCGTTTTAATGCATCACACATTAACTTAAAGTGATTAGTACTTCTGGCTCGTTGAGGCACAAGATCGATTAATTCTCGCCCGACGGGTGAGGTATTTTGGAATAACATGTCATGGGTAAAGTTTGCGTTGATTACGGTAATTTTTCCATTTGAATCAAGTGTTAATGCTAACATCTCGCTATCAAGGCTTTCCCTTACCTGTTGCATTGAAAGTAATTCTTCTTTCAACTGCTCATTCTCTTCCTTCAAGCGCTTATTAAATATGATCATATTGATTTCCAAAGCGAAGTACTAAAATCACTTTTTGGTGGCATGCTGCTTAGTATAGTGTGTATTGCGGTCTTTAACTGTACGTAGGTACGTAAAAATAGACAAAATAGATCAGCGTGTTACAGATGGGGCAATATAATCGCAATATACCAAATAGCAACTTGTCTCTGTAATAGGCTGATGAAGCTAGTCAAGCGCAGTTCTTATTGAGATCCCCTTTGTTTAGGTGTAAATCGTTAACGGTTGGTACCAGCCATTTCTGCGTTTACTTCTGTGTTTTTGCACTACTTATCCTGAATACGCTTTGATATTGGTCTGTAAAGGGAGGATGAAAATTAGTTATCACTTAACTATCTAATTTGTAATGTGAAAGTGGTAGACATGGCCTAATCAGAACGCTATCTTAAGTTTTAACAAGGATGAAACTTAATCGTGACCATGGTTAAGTTCACTTGCATCAGGAAGATGTATCTTTATTTCGCAAGAAACGCCTCCTGAACAATATGCGATGAGTTTCTAACACTAGGTGCTAGGTGCTAGAGCCTAGAATCTAGAAAAGAGCAGTGCAATCCCTTGGCTAACGGCTGTTGGCTAAGTGCGGTAGCTATGGCGGGGCTTGTTGTCGAACGACAAAGCTGAAGCGTTTTGATAGTGCTGGTTTGCTTGGCGCTGCGAATTGGCAATGTTATCGCGGTTATTTGTTTATTGCGGCCTAACGGCCGAGGTGAATCAAGGTCGTGGGTCTTCAACCCACACCCGACCAAGGAGGACTGCTCGTCCTATCCTCCTTGGATTCTCCAAGACGCCCCTAACGAAGTTACATGCATTGGTTACTGGCCTAGCGCTTATTCGAAAATCACTAACGCTTTCGATGGTACATCCTGTACCCCGAAAGCTAGCTCGGCATCCATGCCTCGCTCACGTGATTTTCTTCAACGCCCGTCGGCAACTTCGCAGGGGATTGGCGTAACTCTTGGCATTAGTGTTTATTCATAATTTTTATTAAAAGTCAGATAGTTATTAATATAACTGCTATTTAGCTAAGGAATTTAATGTCTGTTGCTCTAAATACATTTAAGCGTGCAATTGGTGATGCGCGAGTATTAATCGAATGCTATGACAACCTTAATGTTGGTCAAGGAAAGGCTGTTCCAGAGGCACTGAAAAGAGCCGCTTTGATCATGACTATGACGGCTTGGGAAACCTATGTAGAAGATGTTGCTACAGAACTTTTCAACAACAAGTTTGGTGCACTAAAAGGGTGTCAAATTGGAAACTTTATGGAGCAGCAGTTTTCTACTCGCTTGAAAATGTTTCATAACCCAGACTCTGCTAAAACGAAGCAAATTTTTGAAGAGTTTTTCGGGATTGATGTTACAGAGCATTGGAAATGGCCGAATTATATACCTAAACAAGCGAGAGAAACCCTTAATACTTGGCTCAAAAAGCGTGGAGATGCGGTACACCGTGCTCAAGTTGAAATTGGTGTACCTCAAATCATAAAACGTGATGAAGTGGATAAATGTATTCGGTTTATTACTGAATTGGTGACCGCTACAGATAAAGCATTAGGGTCAGATTAGATAGGTTTTAATAAATTTAAATTTACTTTGGATTATTTGATGCAAAAAATAAAAGTAGAAGGTCTTAAGTCCCTTAGGGATAGTGGTGACTTTGAATTAAAGAAAATTAATATACTTGTTGGAAACAATAGTTCGGGTAAAAGTACTTTTCTAAGGATATTTCCATTGCTCAGGCAAAGTGTTGAAAAGAAAACTCGAGGGCCTATACTGTGGAATGGTTTATATATTGATTTTGGTTCTTTTGATACAGCAATTCATAAAAAATTTTTTAATGGTGAAGTGAAGAATGAGGATGAACTATTTTTTACATTCCAACTTTCTTATAATAGGAAAAAGTATCATCACAGTTTTATTAATGAAGAACCAGTGGAGTTGATATGTAAAATAGGCATGATGAGGTCTAATAGTGGTTTAAGTTGTTATACGGCAAGTTATCAAGTTAAAATGTATAATCATACGATTTTTTTTAAGTTTGATGAGGATGGTGTGATTACTGATATTTCATCTGATAGGTTGTCATGGCCGTTAAAAAAACATGATTTAAAGTATCAGATAACTGATACTGATAATTTACTTCCGATTTTAATATCACCTTCTTCAGGGTTGGTTGATGCAAAAGGCAAGCAAATAAGTACAGCATTATTCAATCAAGTTGTTCAGCTTTTTAAAAACTACTCAGGTAGTTCGAGTAGTAACAAATTGCAAGCTATGGCTACAAGATTTTTACGAAATTCAGTTAATGATAATAATAAATTAGCTTTGTTAAGGAAAATGAACTCAACTGCAAAGTGGGAAAAAGAAACATTAAGTTGGGATGTTAATTCAAAAAAGTTCAGATTTATATCTGGTTTGGCTGATCTTTATTATCTTATAGAGAATAGTGCAAATATAAATGATTCTATGACCAATGAGTTGTTAGGCGTTAGATATATTGCACCATTAAGAACTTCAACGGCAAGATATTATAGGCATCAAGATTTAAGTATCGACGAGTTAGACCATCGTGGGGATAATATAGGTATGTTTATATCTAATATTACTGGTAAGTGGAGGGAGGAACTTAATAAGTGGACAAAAAGTGAATTTGGTTTTGTTATAAATGTAGATTTGAACTCTAATCATATATCAATTAATCTTCAGTATGCCGATTCAGATTTGAGTGATAATATTTCTGATATGGGATTTGGTTTTTCACAAGTGTTACCTATTATTATTCAATTATGGGCAGTATCATCTGGATATGAAAATTCAAAAAGAAGTAGAAAAATAAATAGTTATATATTTGCGATTGAGCAACCTGAGTTACATTTGCATCCTAAGATGCAGGCGTCGCTTTCAATTGTATTCATAAATGCAATTGAACTTGCAAATAATAATGGTATCGAACTTAAATTAATTATAGAAACTCATAGTGAATCAATAATATCTAAAATGGGTAATCTAATATCTAAAGGGAAAATCGCTAATGATATGATAGGGGTTTCCCTTTTTGAACAAGATCGAGAAAGTCGAGAGACTAAAATAATTTCTGCAAATTTTGACCAAAACGGTTTTCTTAATAACTGGCCATTAGGTTTTTTTGATTATTAATAATATGATTATAAAACTAGATAAATCGATAGTCGAGTCGGTGACTAAAAATCCAGAATCACAATATTTATTACTTTTTTTAGAAAAATTAGCGCAAACCATAGCGTATGGACATCATTGTGTTGTTTCAGATAGAGATACATTGGAAAAAATAATTTGCTTAAATGATATTAGTTTGTTTTCAAAAACAATTTTTAGAAAATCGCTAAATAAAATTACTTTTCTTGGTGATTTTTTAGCACAAGATTTTGCTATAAGATTTATTTTTGTTGATAATTCTTTTGATTTTGAATGCGATTTTAGTGAGTTGTTTGTCGTTAATTTATTTGATTACAAGGGAAGTGTTACTTCGATCGATAGATTTTTAGGACGTTCGAATTTAATTGTTGAAGATGTTGATGATATTGTGGTTTACAACCTTGTAATGGAATCATATAAGTTGTTTAGAGGTGATAATTACAACTTGGACTTTGTGCCAGTACATGGTGGAGGCGATCGCTCTCATGAGGTCTGTTCTATCTTGTATACAACTAATTACAATGTATTTGCAATTTGTGATAGTGATAAAAAACACCCCCAAAGTAATGATGGTGTAACTGCTTTAAAATTAATACATTTTTTTGAATCGAAAAAGATAAGAGATAGATTGCATGTTTTAAATTGTCATGAGGTTGAAAATTTAATTCCGTTAAATGTCATTGATAATAAGGCTAATAGTACTCAAAGAATGCCAGTTGATTTTATTTCTAACGCTACGACTATAAATTTAGAAAGCTATTTGTATTATGATTTTAAACGGGGGCATAAATACAAAGAAGTTTTTAAAGATGAAAATAGTTTTTCAGAATACTGGAGGGGTTTATATGGTGCGTTTTCTTGTCCTCTATTTTTAAAAAGATTAGCTGAGTTTGAAAACAATAGGCTAGATATTTCCCATAACTTGACAGCTAGTACTAGTTCCTTAATTTCTTTAATAAAAAAGGATATTAAGGATGGCAAAGTTGTTAGTATGGATATTTCAAGTTTGAGTCCTGCTTGCTTAATTCCGCTCTGGAAATTAATTGGTGAGATTTTTTATTTTTGGTTTATCTCTACACCAGTTGTTAAGCTGTAATTTGAAATAATAATGTGAAATTTAATGAGTCATCCATTGTTAAATTTCTAAAACTGGTAGTAAACATTACTCGGTTTGCTTTGAATGGCTAGCAAGTAACACAAAAGTAGCAGAAGTTCACCAATCCCCTGCGAAGTTGCCGCGGGGCGTTGGAATAAATTGCGTGAGTCCGGTCATGGATGACCGGCTAGCTTTCGGGGTACAGGATGTACCATCGGAAGCGATAGCAATTTATCCATAAGACCAAGGCTAGTCCCTAATGCATGTAACTTCGCTAGGGGCGGCAAGGGGAGATGCAAGAGGGGGATTGCTGTTGATCCCCTTCTTGCCCTGGTGTGGAATGGAATTCCACGACCTTTTCGGTCGCAAGACCGATCTTAGATCTCAAACCGCGTTAGCGTAATAAAGATCCTGACTATTTCTAAAAATCAGTCAGGATCACTCTCTATTCAGGATCATAGTCAAGCACTGGCGCCAGCCATTTCTCTGTCTCAGCTACAGTCATCCCTTTACGCTTCGCATAATCTTCCACTTGATCGCGGCCTATGTTACTTACACCAAAATAGCGGGATTTTGGGTGGGCGAAATACCAGCCCGATACCGCAGCGGTAGGGAACATGGCGTAGCTTTCGGTGATATTCAAGTCGATGGTCTCATCGGGCTTGAGCAAGTCCCATAACAAACCTTTTTCTGTGTGGTCTGGGCAAGCTGGGTAGCCCGGTGCGGGGCGTATGCCTTTGTATTTCTCGCGGATTAAGGCTTCGTTGCTTAACTGCTCGTCGGCCGCATAACCCCAAAACTCTTTACGTACCCGTTCGTGCATCCGTTCGGCAAAGGCTTCGGCCAAACGGTCGGCTAAACACTTGAGCATAATGGCGTTGTAGTCATCGTGGTTGGCTTCGAAACGTGCCACATGTTCATCAATCCCATGGCCCGCAGTGACCGCAAAACCACCCATATAGTCGGCGACGCCGCTATCTTTTGGCGCTACAAAGTCGGCAAGGCAGAAGTTATCGTTACCGACCCGCTCAAGCTGCATCCTCAGGTGATGGGTGGTCATTTCAACTGTGGTACGCGACTCATCGGTATACAGCTCAATATCGTCGTAATTCACGGTATTGGCTGGGAATAAGCCGATAACCGCTTTCGCCGTGAGCCACTTTTCTTCGATGATTTTTTTAAGCATGGCCTGACCATCGGCGAACAGCTTTTGCGCTTCAACGCCGACCACTTTATCGCTGAGGATTTCAGGGTAATGGCCGTGCAGCTCCCACGAGCGGAAAAACGGTGTCCAGTCGATACGCTCAACTAAATCTTCTAATGGATAATCATCAAACACTTGGCGACCGAGCACATTGGGTTTGAATGGGGTGTAATTGGCCCAGTCGTGTTGGCAGCGGTTTTCACGGGCGGCCTCCAGTGAAACAATCTCTTTACGCTTGGCTTGGGATAAACGCTTAGTGCGCATATCGTCGTATTCGGCGTAGGTTTCATCAATGGTGGCTTGGCGTGTCTCGTTATTCACCAGTTTGCTGACCATTGGCACAGCGCGGGACGCATCGGCAATATAGATAGCGCCATGGGGATAATGGGGCGCGATTTTTACCGCTGTATGGATTTTTGAGCAAGTCGCGCCGCCGATAATTGCTGGAATAGTTAAGCCTTCGCGGTGGAAGGTTTTCACGTTATGCACCATCTCATCAAGGCTTGGGGTGATAAGGCCCGACATGCCGATGATATCGATATTGTGTTCTTTCACGGCGTCGAGAATTCGCTCTACCGACACCATCACGCCTAAATCGAATACCTCAAAGCCGTTACAGGCGAGCACTACGCCGACGATATTCTTGCCGATATCGTGCACGTCACCTTTTACGGTCACCATCAATATCTTGCCATTAGACTGACCTGCGACTTTTTCCTTTTCAATAAAGGGATTGAGGTAAGCCACGGCCTTTTTCATCACCCGCGCAGACTTAACGACTTGTGGCAGGAACATCTTGCCCGAGCCAAATAAGTCGCCGACCACATTCATGCCGTCCATCAGCGGGCCTTCAATCACATCGAGTGGACGTTTCGCTTCTTGGCGAGCGGCTTCGGTATCTTCATCAATAAATTCGGTGATGCCTTTAACGAGCGCATGGGCTAAACGCTGATTAACTGGCCAAGAGCGCCATTCTAAATCTTCTTTCTTACCCACCTGCGCGCCATCACCGCGGAATTTCTCTGCGATTTCAAGTAACTGCTCTGTATTGCTCGAGCCTTCAACTGGGCAGGGCAAGTTAAGCACCACGTTTTCGACCCGCTCTTTAAGCTCGGGGTCGATATCATCGTAAATGGCTAACTGACCCGCGTTCACAATCCCCATATCCATGCCGACTTTAATCGCATGGTACAGGAATACCGCGTGGATCGCCTCGCGCACTGGGTTGTTACCACGGAAGGAGAACGACACGTTCGACACGCCGCCCGAAATCATCGCATGGGGCAGGGTGGCCTTAATTGCTTTAATGGCATCAATAAAATCGACGGCATAGTTATCGTGTTCATCGATACCCGTGGCAATCGCAAAGATATTCGGGTCAAAGATAATGTCTTCTGGCGGAAAGCCGACCTTATCGACCAGCACGCGGTAGGCGCGGGTACAGATCTCAATCTTGCGCGCCTTAGTATCGGCTTGGCCTTGCTCGTCGAACGCCATGATAATGGCTGCCGCGCCGTAGCGTTTCACTAAGGTAGCTTGCTCGATAAATTTGGCTTCGCCTTCCTTAAGGGAAATCGAGTTAACAATCCCCTTGCCTTGAATACATTTGAGGCCAGCTTCAATCACCTCCCACTTAGAGGAGTCGATCATAATCGGTACGCGGCTGATGTCCGGCTCAGAGGCAATCAAGTTTAAAAACTTGTGCATGATCTCCACGCCATCGAGCATGCCTTCGTCCATATTGATATCGATGATCTGCGCGCCGCTTTCAACCTGTTCACGGGCGACATCAAGCGCTTGCTCGAACTTGCCTTCTTTAATCAGCTTTAAAAACTTGGCAGAACCTGTGACGTTGGTGCGCTCGCCCACGTTCACAAACAGGGTTTGGGCGTCGATAGTGAGTGGTTCCAAACCCGCAAGACGGCAGGCAACCGGAATGTCGGGTAAGACGCGAGGGTCATATTTTTCAACTGCTTGACGAATAACGCGAATATGTTCAGGCGTACTACCACAGCAACCGCCGATAATGTTGAGCATGCCTTCGCGCGCCCAATCTTCGATCACGTTCGCCATATCTTCTGGGGTTTCATCGTAGCCGCCAAACTCGTTCGGCAGACCCGCGTTTGGGTGCGCCGACACATAGCATTCGCTGATACGTGACAATTCTTCCACATAGGGGCGCAGCTCTTTTGGCCCAAGGGCGCAGTTAAGACCGATAGACAAGGGCTTGATATGGCGAAGGGAATTGTAAAAGGCTTCGGTCGTTTGGCCTGTCAGTGTGCGGCCTGATGCATCGGTAATGGTGCCCGAGATCATGATCGGCAGTCTGTCTTTAGAATGCTGACCAAATAAGTCATCGAATACGGATTCAATCGCAAACAGCGCGGCCTTGGCGTTTAAGGTATCGAATATGGTCTCGACCATAATGATATCCGCGCCGCCTTCAATCAGTGCCTTAGTGGATTCTTTGTAAGCGGTCACTAACTCATCGAAGCTGACGTTGCGATAGCCAGGGTCGTTCACATCAGGGCTAATAGAACACGTACGGTTAGTGGGGCCTAACACACCGGCGACGTAGCGTGGAATGCCTGTGGCAGCAAAGGCTTCATCACAGGCTTCACGGGCGAGGCGCGCGCCTTCGCGGTTAATTTCGGCTGACAGCGACTGCATGTCGTAGTCGGCCATGGCGATAGTCGTGGCGTTAAAGGTGTTGGTCTCAATAATATCGGCACCGGCGTTTAAGTAGTCGGTGTGAATTTGTTTGATAATGTGAGGCTGCGTGAGCACTAACAGGTCGTTATTGCCCTTAACATCGGTATGCCAATCCTTAAAGCGTTCGCCGCGATAGTCCTCTTCCTCCAGCTTGTAGCCTTGGATCATTGTGCCCATGGCACCGTCTAAGATCAGAATGCGCTCTGCAAGCTGTTTGCGAATGTCTGCTAATATCTGGCCGGCTTTGGTTGAGGGTATCGTCATAAATAATTACCTTAAATACAGCTAAGTTAAGTCCAAGCATCGACCCTTGTTATGCAAAGTGCATTTTATTCTGGTCTATCGACATTTGTTTTTGGATACTTGTTTTTATAAAATGTTTTTGGACATTTAAACGTATAGACGTCCATAATACGCGACTTATGATCGTCAGGGCAAGATGAAAGTCAAAGGCATTAGGAGCGAGAATCGAGAATCTAGAATTTAGGCCCTCGGCTTGAGTTCCTAGCATCTAGTCCCTAACTAAAAAGGCATATATGAAACAAGTGCAGCTTTTATTGTTACGCCACGGAGAGTGTGAAGGCGGCGCCATCTTGCGGGGGCGTGTGGATGTGCCTTTGAGCGAAAAGGGTTGGCAACAAATGTCGGCAGCGGTTGAGGCGCAGGCCAGCGTGTGTAGCGCGATTTATAGCTCGACTTCACGCCGCTGCGCCGATTTTGCCCACGCTTTCGCCGCCGAGCTGCATTCGACAGCGGCGTTGGTATCAGTCACTAGGCCATTGCAGGCGCAGTGTTTGTCGGGTTTGCAGGAAATTGATTTTGGTGATTGGGACGGTTGTCGGCTCGATGAAGTGTATCAACAAGAGGGCGAACGCTTAGCGGCGTATTGGCAAAATCCTTGGCAAACGCCGCCGCCCAATGGTGAAACTATGGCGAGTTTTGAGTCGCGGGTGAATGGGGCGGTTGATCAGATACTCGCCGCCGAGTTTGAACGATTTACCCTCGACTCACATAAAATGGGTAATGAAAACAGTGCCGTTAATGAGCGCGGTGACTATATGCCTGCTACCAAAGTGTGGGTTGTGACCCACGGCGGGGTGATCCGTCACTTAATGGCTCGCGCCCTTGGGGTTGAACGGGCGGTGGGGTTTTATAGTCAGCTTGATTTACCCGTGGCGGCAGTGGTGAGCATTAATGTGCTGCAAGATGAACAGGGTGCCTGCTATTGGCGTTTAGATTGGCCGAGTGGGCGCAGGTGTTGAGGCCTTATTTCACGACCTAGGCGCTATGGTGTAGGCGTGATCGTTTGGCGAGAATAAGCTGACATGAAAATATTCTGATTTAAACAGCATTGCCTAATGGGATAGATGTAGGATAATGCTTTTTCCTGACGTTTGAACGAGATAGCGTATTACATGCGCAATGAGTGATAACGTCGCAGAAATAGGTGTTGGGAATAGACTCTCTTGTTCGAATCGCTCCGTTGTTTTCATTCTCAATGGCGTTGTGAACAAAGCGCATATCAACCCAAACATAATAGGGAATCGGGGCACTGCTTATCAGTCAGCCCGAACTGTACCCGCAACTGTGAGTAGTAAAAGAAGAACCTAGAACCTAGAACCTTCTTTCCCTACAAGTCAGGAGACCTGCCTATTTCTGTTATCGCTGCGTGCAGCCTTAGTTCTCGAGCGGGTGACTCGAGGGAGCAGATAACAATGTACATAGCCTTTTTTAATCTAGGTTTGGACTCGCTAGGAGCGCCGCGTTGGTGAAACTCTCTGCACTCCAAATGAGCCATAGTTTGAGTGAAAGTAACACTCGTCCGTCAACGAGCCAGAGTGTCGCACTCGATGTCAGCCAGTTAAGCTGGTGTATCGGTGGCAAAACCATTCTATCCAATATTAACTTTTCGTTGCCTACGGGGGAGATGTTGGGTTTGATTGGGCCTAACGGTGCGGGCAAGTCTAGCTTGCTGCGGTGTTTGTATCGATTTGTGCGCCCGACTCAGGGCAAAATTACCCTTTTTGATCAAGATATTGAGCTCTTATCGCCCAAGACGTTTGCTTGCCGTGTCGCCGTCGTGCAGCAAGATACACCGCATTATTTTGACCTAACCACAGAGCAATTGGTTAGCATGGGCTTGACGCCCCACAAGGGCATGTTCGATACCAATTCCAGTAGGGATGCTGAGCGCATTGCTCAGGCCTTAGATAAAGTGGGCTTGAGCCATAAGAGGTATCAACAATATGAGCACTTATCTGGTGGTGAAAAGCAACGCGCCTTGATTGCCCGCGCCATAGTGCAGCAGCCGCAGCTTTTAATCCTAGATGAGCCAACTAACCACCTCGATGTGCGCTATCAAATTCAGATCCTCGAATTAGTGCGTAGTCTTGGGATCAGCGTGATTGCTTCTATTCATGATCTTAATCTAGCCAGTGCCCTGTGCGACAGTTTGTTGTTGATCCATAACGGTGAAGTCAGCGCTATGGGGACGCCAACCGAAGTATTAACAGAGGCGCGCATTGGTGATGTGTTCGGCGTGTGTGCTCAGGTATCGCCCCATCCACAACATAAAAAGCCCTTAATCAGTTATTTTTATGGTTACCACCATGTGGCTCATGGCCTGAACGAGCGAGGCGAGGGCGGATGATGTCGAGGAATAAACAACATTTCATCTCATATTTGGGGCGTATTGTGACACCGTTGACGAGACAACAACTGATGCTGCTTGTATTGGGCATCATCACTTTGCTCACCCCTATTGCTGCGGCGAGCTTTGGTGCGGCAAATATCCGCTTTATAGAAGTTATTCAAGTATTTACAAATAATGTGGTGAATCCTGTTCAAGCCAATGGTATGACTGAGCGCATTGTGATGGAACTAAGACTGCCGCGCATTTTACTGGCTTTTGTGGCGGGGGCGGGTTTGTCAATGGCGGGGAGTGTGCTGCAAACCGTGACCCGCAACCCGTTAGCCGATCCCTATTTGTTTGGCATTAGCTCTGGCGCGTCCTTTGGCGCTGTGGTGATGTTGACGATTTTTACCGGTTCTGGTTTATTTGAACATTCAGCATTAATAACAAGCTCAGGTATTTTTAGCGGCTCGGGTGCTTTTGCTGGGCAGCTCTGGTTTAGCTTACCCTTTGGCGCTTTTATCGGTGCGAGCTTATCTGTGTTAATTGTGCTTGCCTTGTCTGGGCTTGGGCTTAATAGCCAAGTGGAGCGCATGTTGCTTTCTGGTGTGGCAACCTCCTTTATGTTTGGCGCATTAACGAGTCTGCTGCTGTATTTCGCCAGTCCACAGGCCACGGCATCAGTGCTCTTTTGGAGTTTAGGCAGTTTCGCTAAGGCCAGTTGGTCGTTGCTAGTGCTGCCGAGTTTAGTGATAGGCGTGAGTCTGGTGATTATTTTAGGGATGAAGCGCCAGATCATGGCGTTGCAAGCAGGGGACGAAACCGCCCATACCTTAGGGGTGAATGTGCCTAAGCTGCGGCTCAATATGTTGCTGCTTTGCTCCTTGATTACCGCCGTATTGGTTGCCACCTGCGGCGGCATTGGTTTTGTCGGTTTAATGATCCCCCACACAGTGCGGTTATTATTTCCTGGTCGTCAATCAATATTATTAACCGCGTTGGTGGGGGGATTATTTTTGGTGTGGATTGATGTCTTAGCACGTTGTTTGTTGGGCAATCAAGAGTTACCCGTGGGTATTATTACTGCCGCCATAGGGAGTTTTTTCTTTTTGATTATCCTGCGGCGGCGAAAAGTAACCCGTTAATTTAATGCTTACGACCTATGGAAAAGAGTCATGGAATGCATCGTAGTGATTAAATTTGGATTAGCAAGTGGAGTGTGAATGTCTCAATCAGCCGTGTCGTTTCAAATTAACCCTGTGAGCAAAGTACAAGAACAGTCGATTCAACAGAAAATAAATCTTAAGACTAAGCCGCTTGGCGCCCTCGGGCAGCTCGAATCCTTAGCATTACAAATAGCTCGCATACAGGGTGCTGATCAGCCATATATAGCGAATCCCACCATGCTGGTGTTTGCGGGTGACCATGGCATTGCAGCAGAAGGCGTTTCCATTGCCCCTAGTGAAGTGACGCGCCAAATGGTGCAAAACTTTGCCCATGGCGGTGCGGCAATTAATGTTTTTTGTCGGCAAGTTGGCTTTAAGCTCGAAGTGATCGATTGCGGTATTTTAACGCCTATCGAAGGGGTTAAAGGCATTATTGATCAACGTCTTGGCGCTGGAACTGGCGCTATTCATTTAGAGCCTGCCATGGCGCTGGAAACCGTCGATAAAGGCTTTGCGATGGCGCGTGATTTGATTGAACGCCACCACCAAACGGGCTGTAATCTGGTGGCCTTTGGCGAGATGGGCATAGGCAATACCTCTGCCGCATCTGCGATTATGGCGGCGATAATGCAGCTCGATGTGATTGATTGTGTTGGCCGTGGTACTGGCATTAATCAAGAAACCTTAGCGCGAAAATTGATGCTGATTGAGCTAGCGTTATTGCTACATCAAAGTGCGTTAACTGGACCAAAAGAAGTGTTGGCGTGTTTAGGTGGTTTTGAAATTGTGCAGATGACAGGCGCTATGTTAGCCGCCGCCGAGCGTAACATGCTGGTGGTTGTGGATGGTTTTATCGCGACTGCCGCTGCATTAGTCGCAGTAACAATAGCGCCTAATGTGCGCGACTATTTGATTTTTGCCCATCAATCAGAAGAGCAAGGCCATCTGCGAATGTTAGAATTTTTGCAGGCTAAACCTTTGCTATCGCTTGGCCTAAGATTAGGCGAAGGCACTGGTGCAGCCTTGGCTCTACCGCTTATCCAAGCAGCAGTAAATTTTTACAATCAAATGGCGAGTTTTAGTGATGCGGGGATTGAGGCTGTTGTATGATATGCATCAGCTAAGCTGTTTATTTTACTTATTTAAAATAATAACTTTTTAGCCAACCGTTTTAATTTTAAACCTTGCAGCAAGTGTGGATTCACTAAGGATGCTTTATGTCAGAACGCGAAAGCTGGCACAAAGAAATAGATTTATTTTTAGTTGCTATGGGCTACTTTACCCGCATCCCAATGCCTAAATGGGTTGAGGTTGATAGCGATAAACTCAATAAGGCGAGCCGTTATTTTGGCTTAGTGGGCCTGTTAATTGGCCTGTTAAGTGCGATTGTCTTTTGGTTAACACAGAATTGGCTTCCTGCAGGGGTATCAGTGCTGTTAGCCATGTTAGTTGGCGTTTTACTGACAGGTGGATTCCACGAGGATGGCCTAGCCGATACCTTCGACGGTTTTGGCGGTGGTTGGACGGCAGAAGATAAACTGCGGATCATGAAGGATTCGCGGCTTGGTAGTTATGGCGCTATCGCCTTGATATTAGCGTTATTGCTGAAATGGCAATTGTTGGTTGAATTGGCACTTTATGATCCCGTGGTTGCAGGCTCGGCGCTTATCGTGGCGCATACAGTGAGTCGCGTGGTTGCTGCGAGCATTATTTTTACCGAAAAATATGTGCGCGATGATGAAACCAGCAAATCTAAACCACTATCTCAGCATCAAGGCATTAATGAGCTATTTATCTTGGTTGCCAGCGGTGTATTGGTGTTGTTATTCCTTAAGGGATTAGCAGCCCTCTCATTGTTGTTGGTGATGATCGGGTTACGCCGTTTGATTGTCGTTATTTTTAGGCGTCAGATTGGGGGATACACGGGCGATACTTTAGGCGCGGCACAACAAATATGCGAGATTGTTTGTTATCTTGTGCTGCTGATTGTTGGAAGTATTCTGTGATCCATTTAGTCGTAGGAGGTGCCCGTAGCGGCAAGAGCCGTTACGGCGAATCCTTAGTGCGCCAATATACGGCGCTGGGATTTGATGCGTGCTTTGTTGCTACAGCGCAAGCACGGGATGCCGAAATGACTGAACGTATAGTGAAACACCAACAAGACCGTGCAGATGATGGTATTGCATGGCAATTAATTGAAGAACCCCTCGCGCTGACAACGCAATTGAAGCACTTAGCAAAACCTGGGCGTGTGATCCTTGTGGATTGTTTAACGCTTTGGTTAACTAACCAGTTACTCGCTTGTTACCCCGAATTAGATGAACCGATTCCTACAGAAGGGTATTTCGCCGCGGACATTGCGACTAAAAACACGAGCCTTGATCCGCTGATATCTTGGCAAAACGAGAAGAATGCGTTTGTCGATTCCCTTGCCGAGCTTGAAGGTGTAGTGATTTTAATCAGTAACGAAGTTGGCTCCGGCATAGTACCCTTAGGTGCGTTAAGCCGACAATTTGTGGATGAAGCTGGCTGGTTAAACCAAGCCGTGGCGACCTTAGCGGACAATGTTACCTTAGTGGTTGCAGGTTTACCCTTAACACTAAAACCACTTTAGCTTTAATCGATGCGTTTATAACGGCTTTGCATGAGTATTGGGGCTTAGCTTGGATGTTAATACCGCAAACTTAAGTAAGTCATTAATCTATGCCTTCTGTAAATACAATGTCTTCTTTCACTATAGACAATACCGCCAATATTAATTCACCTCGGCGCGCGGCAGTCTTGATGGTGCAGGGCACAACATCGGATGCTGGCAAGAGCACCTTAGTCGCAGGCATTTGTCGTTTGCTCGCTCGTCAGGGGATTAAGGTTGCGCCCTTTAAGCCGCAAAATATGGCACTCAATAGCGCTGTTACTATTGATGGCGGCGAGATTGGCCGCGCACAGGCCTTACAAGCCGTGGCCTGTTATCTTGAGCCCCATACCGATTTTAATCCCATACTGCTTAAACCAAGCTCGGACACGGGCGCGCAAATTATCGTTCATGGCAAAGCCCTGACGACACTCGAAGCCTCGGCCTTTTTTGGGCCTAAATCTAAGGATTACAAGGCTATGGCGCTTGGTGCTGTGCTGGAGTCCTTCGAGCGATTGACGGCCCAATATCAAACCATAGTGGTTGAAGGCGCGGGCAGTCCGGCGGAGATCAATCTGCGTGAAGGTGATATTGCCAACATGGGATTTGCCGAAGTTGTGGATTGTCCTGTGATTATCATTGCCGATATCGACAAGGGCGGCGTATTTGCCCATTTGGTCGGGACCTTGGCCTTGTTATCAGAATCTGAACAAGCACGGGTAAAGGGCTTTGTGATCAACCGTTTCCGTGGCGATATTAGCCTGTTGCAATCTGGCCTCGATTGGCTTGAAACTTATACAAAAAAGCCTGTTTTAGGTGTGTTGCCTTATCTGCATGATTTACATCTCGATGCCGAAGATGCGCTGATAAGCTCGCCGACCAAAGGCGCTAACAGCCGCTTAAAAGTGCGGGTATTAGTGTACCCAAGGATCAGTAATCACACGGATTTTGATCCGCTGCGGCTGCATCCCGATATCGATTTTGACTATGTGTCATTACAAACCCAAGCCGCGAGTCACTCCACTCATCTGCCCGCCGCTGATGTATTGATCTTGCCCGGCAGTAAGAATGTGCGCGCGGATTTGGCCTTTTTACGCCAGCAAGGCTGGGATAAAGATATCGCCACACACCTGCGTTACGGCGGAAAAGTGCTAGGCGTTTGTGGCGGCTATCAAATGCTAGGCCAAAGCATTGCCGATCCCTTAGGCATTGAAGACAGTGCGGGTGATACCGTTGGACTTGGCTACCTACCGCTGAGCACAGAACTCAAAGCCGAAAAACAGTTACGGCGAGTGAGCGGTGAGCTAACGTTACTTGGGCAAAAGGTTGCTGTTAAGGGCTATGAAATCCACTGCGGTGAATCAAGCTATCTTATCCCTAGGCTTGAACAAACGAATGTACCCTTGCAGTTAATCCCTGATTCCACATCTATGAGCTTTGCCGATGGCCTGCAAAGTGATGACGGGCAAATCCTTGGCACTTATTTACATGGGCTGTTTGATAGCCCGGATGCGTGTCAGTTGATTTTGCGCTGGGCGGGATTAAACGATGCTAAGGCGATAGATATCAATAAAATACGTGAGCAGCAACTCGATCGTTTAGCCGATGTGTTAGCCGAGCATTTAGACATGCAAAAATTACAGCCAATTTTAGAAGCATAAGTTTTAGAAGCATAAGTTTTAAAAGCAGACATTTTTAGCAGCAGAGTGAAGAGAAGACCATGACAGCACAGAACGACAACGAACAAGCGCAAATCAAGGCCGAACGCCACAAGGCTCGCCAACAGAAAGTGAAAGCCGGTGTGGATGCTAAAATTGCCGCTGCCCAAGAGGAGAAGGGGATTCTACTGGTGTTAACC
The DNA here is from genome assembly GCF_000015185.1 of Shewanella sp. W3-18-1. NCBI lineage: Bacteria > Pseudomonadati > Pseudomonadota > Gammaproteobacteria > Alteromonadales > Shewanellaceae > Shewanella > Shewanella sp. W3-18-1. The sequence continues at coordinate 1,129,580 of NC_008750.1, forward strand.
GGTAACGGTAAAGGCAAATCGACCTCAGGTTTTGGCACAGTGGCCCGCGCCGTCGGTCACGGTAAAAAAGCCGCGGTAGTGCAATTTATCAAAGGCACTTGGGAGTGCGGTGAGCGCAATTTACTCGAAGGCGCAGGGGTTGAGTTTCATGTAATGGGCACAGGTTTTACTTGGGAAACCCAAGATAAAGAAAAAGATACCGCCGCCGCTGTACTCGCTTGGGAAGCCGCCGAAAAGCTGCTGCAAGATGAGAGCATAGATTGCGTGATGCTCGATGAACTCACCTATATGGTGAGCTATCACTATTTAGATGTGGAGCGTGTGCTTAGCGCACTTAAAAATCGTCCACCCATGCAGCATGTGATTATTACGGGCCGCGCTTGTCATCGCGCGATTATCGAGCTGGCTGATACTGTCAGCGAAGTGCAACCGATTAAACATGCCTTTGAAGCCGGAATAAAAGCGCAGCCGGGATTTGATTATTAAACTGAGTGTGTTGTTATCACCATAAAGAGATATTTTATTCATATTGGGCAGATATAAAATGGCGGCCATGCCGCCAACGATAACTGGTGTAACAATGGCAATCTTAACGAACCCTCTAGCTGTTCGTTTAGCTAAAAAGCTAATGCCCCAAAGCAAGACAGTTGAGTTACGCGCATTCCGTATTAATTGTCATTGCTTCCCCAGTGACACGCCGTAAATATATCCCTATAGGCTCGACGGCGACATCCATGTCGCCAACGGTCACTGGTACACCAATGCCAATCTTAACTAACCCTCTCGCTGCTCGTTTAGCTAAAAAGCTATTGCCCCATTCCGTGTTTCGCCTCGTTAGCTCAACCAAAAATTCCCACTCCTGCTGCTATACAAATTTTTATCTATTTGCCTATGTTTTGCCTTACCAGAAATCGACTAACAATGTATGGGTATACAGTCATATTTAAATTTAGATGTTTTTGAGTGTTTTTACACTCATTAGTTTGCGCGTTTTTCCAGATGGTGTATTTGATAGAAAGCTGATAAGTTCTTTACATACAGATAGTTAACTTTGCGCGTTTTAACTGGTCTAATGAGGTAAACGCGCATGCGCACTAATAAAATGTTGAACTAAGCCGCTGCGCGGAGCCTAAAACGATCCACTGCTCCACACTTACTCCTAGGGATAATCCCTCACCTAGGAGGTCTACCATGTCATCACTTCTGCAACAATTCCATGATGAGATTAGTTTACGTGGTTACTCGGCCCGTACGCGTAACGCTTATTTGTATGCCATCACCCAACTGCAGCAGTATGCCAACCAACCGCTCGATAACATTACGGATGAGCAGCTTACGGCTTATTTCCGTTACTTAAATCTTGAGCGGCATCATTCCAGAGCCACCTTAAAGTTACAGCTTAATGGCATTCATTTTTTCTATGAACATGTCCTAAAACGTGACTTTACGATTCAGCTAAGTTTACCTAAACGTCCGCACAAACTGCCGCAATTGCTGAGTTGCCAAGATATCGCGGCACTGCTGTACCACTGTCAAAGCCTGAAACAACGCGCCATGTTGGCGCTGTGTTATGGTTGTGGTTTACGCGTCAGTGAGTTAACCCATATTAAGGTTGCTGATATCGATGGGCAGCGGCAGTTGCTCAAAGTGTGTCAAGGCAAGGGGGCCTGCGACCGCTGGGTGATTATTTCACCGACCTTACTCACCCTGTTGCGTCAGTATTGGCAAGCGTATCATCCCGTCGAATGGTTGTTTGCCTCGACCTATCATGATGTGGTTTATCCGCTGCATGAGTCGACCTTTCGTAAAGCCTTAGCGAAGGCGGCTCGCTTAGCGGGTATCACTAAGCCGTGCAGCCCACACAGCCTAAGGCATGCTTATGCGACCCATCAATTACAAGCGGGTATGCCCCTTCATCAATTACAGGCCCAACTTGGTCATCACAGTATTAAGTCCACCGAGCGCTACTTGCATTGGTCGCCGGAATTGGGTCATCAAGGGTGTGACTTGCTAGCAAGTCTTGGGGGGATGCAATGGCAACCACCTACCATTTAAGCGATATCCTTCATCAGCACTTAGCCCACTACCAACAGCAGCATAAACTGACCGAACAGCAAGCCTTAGTCTGCCAGCATATTCAGCAGTGTCGCACGCAAACCTTAGGCATACAGCAATGGCGTTGTGATACTTGCCAATATGAGCAGCAGGTATTTTGCTCCTGTGGTGACCGGCATTGTCCTCGTTGCCAGGGAAGGCAGACACAAGCATGGATTGCTGCGCAACAGGCGCAAGTCTTGCCTTGTCGCTATTTCCATTTGGTCTTTACCTTACCCCACGAGTTGAACATCTTGGCGCACTACGCTGCCAAGCCGCTATACAGCGCCCTGTTTGAGTCGGTGTGGCAGACGCTTGCGCAGTTTGGTATGAAGCGAAAACACCTTCAGGGTCAATTGGGTTGCACTATGGTGCTGCACACGTGGGGGCAAACCTTGAGTCAGCATATTCACTTGCATTGCTTAATCCCGGGTGGGGTGCTGACGTCAGCGGGAGATTGGCATAGCGTGAAAACGGATTATCTGTTTCCGGTGAAAGCCTTGTCCACCGTGTATCGGGCCAAGTTATTACGGGTGCTTCGACAACATGAGCTGGCTATCCCTGCGGCTGACACCTTAATGGCAAAACCGTGGTGTGTTTACAGCAAAGCGTGTCTGAGCCGCGCTGAAACCGTGGTGGAATATCTCGGGCGTTATACCCGTAAAGGCATGCTGCATGAATCAAGAATTGCCGACGTCACCGCAGAGCATGTCAGTTTTTACTACAAGGACTATCGTGACGGTCAGCAGCATAAGCAAATGCGGCTAAGCTGTGATGAGTTTATCCGCCGTTACTTATTACATGTGTTGCCCAAAGGGCTGATGCGAGTGAGACACTTTGGTTTTCTCGCCAACGCTTGCCGCCGTAAAAAGCTCGCGCTTATCCAGCCGCAATTACGTAAGCCGCAGGTGGTATTGGTGAGTCCTTTAGTTAAGGAGGACTGTTTGTGGTCATGTCCGCAATGCCAGTTAGGTCATTTACAGTTTATTGGGCTGATAAGACAGCAGGGATTAGTGATGATTAACAACCAAAGTCAGCCAATATGCCTGTCAGGATAACCCCTCCCTCAAGACGTAGCGTAACCGACAGCGAAAAGCAGCCAGTCTTATGGGGTAAGCCAGTGAGGGGATAGGGTGTGAGTGTCAGCCTGAATGCGGGGCCCAAATGCTGTCAACCAAGGTCAATAATCAGTCGAAAGTTAGCGTAAAAGAATGAGAAAGCTAAAACGATATCAAGTGATTACCCATCAAACTGTATAAAAAACCGCTACCGCAAAAAAGCAAATTCCTATAGCATCATTCATACCCATTTACACGGATGTGGCAGCGGCCAAGTCCAACAAGCGATTTATGCCCTGCAAACAGCGCAGCGCATAAATACTAAGACGTTATAAGTCATGATGAATTTCACTGCCATAGAAAAGGAAGCCTTGCTCAAGTCGATCCAATATTGGATTGATAAGTGGGATTTTGAATGCCCCACATTGTTTGGTCTCGAAAAGCCCGACCTGATAGAGGTTGTAAAGAAGTGGCCGGCCTCATTGAGCACCGATGAGGAGCGCACTTTGATTGCATGTCTTGGAAGCCTTCGAGAACTATTACATGGTGCGAGCGCTGTTTCCAGGGCAGTAGTGCCTGAAATAATAGGCATCCAGTACGAAGAGGCTTCGGCTTTGTGCGGGAAAATTCACAGTGAGTGCCAAAATGCCTTATAACAAGCCGCTCAAATTCGTTCCGGCCACAAAAGGCGTGGCCTCCACCGGACTCGCTAACGCTCGCCGTTTAGCGGGGCGTTAGTAGTAAATGAGCATCGAATCTAAATTAAAAGGAAGTGTAATGAAAAAAAGTATTTCGTATTATTTTGGAGCAGCTTTTATCATGCTTTTAGGGTTGGCCTATAACGTTATAGAGCAAGACTTTTTTGGTTCGGGTATATTTTTAGTTTCTTCAATAGTATTTCTGGCTATAGGTATACTAAAAAAACGTTCGCCTTCAAAATCAAACAGCGTTGCATAATATGCTACTAACAAGTTGCCTAAGTTCGCCGCTAAAAATCGCGGCTGGGACAAATACTCACAGGGCTTCGCCCAACGACGTTCGCATTTGCCCCTTGGCAAAGCGTTATGAGTCTCGTACATATTGAACACATCTTGCAGTAATCGTTGTAGAAATTGCAGTACCAACGCTAGTGGTACTGCTAAATCAATGGTCATGGAGGACATTGAAGAATGTTGGAAAAAGTAGAGCAAATACTTGATAAGAATCATTTATCTTATAAAAATGTAGGCAATTCACTTCACCTAAAGTTGGCTCGAGCAGGTGGAAAAGTCACAATCAAATATGACTACTCGATAAATTCGTACCTATATAGTTGTAATGAATACCTATTAAGCTTCTCTAGTCTCATTTTCTTTGTTATATCTTTCAGCACGTTATATCAGCCTGACAAACAAATGTGGTCTGGCTATGTGGCTGGGTGCATGTTTGCAGCAGCAGTGTTCAATCTATTCCAAATAGTACTGGCTCACATACAAATGTTGGATTTGAAATCTCAATTTAGAGAAGTGGGTGTTTATCTCAAGTCCGGCTCATAACAAACGCCTCAAGATGGACTGTCAACGCGTGGCGTTTCCAGTCCCAATGAGCCGTAGTGGTTGCAGTTGTTTCGTTTGAGTTTAGTGGTAATGCGTTGTCAGCCCCTTAGGCGGGCGTTAATCCATAGAAATTTTTATACGAAACTGACGAGTTAGAGTTAATGCTTTAACTCGGAATATGTCCAAAACTGTGTTGCGTATGTCTTTTAAATCTACAGGTTACGCTAAAGCCAAAACGGTGAGCCATGGTGATTTGCGAGACGACCGTCCGCCCTATGGACGGGGCAGTCGAGCATCCACGGATGGACTTGAACAACATCCCTGTTTAACTGCCAGTTCGCCGTCCATGGCTCTCGTTCATAAGCTCAGAAACCCTAGGTTTCTATTCACCGAGTCGACGAGCAAATGGCATGGCAAACCTATAAGTCGGGGCCTATGCATTAAGTTCCCTACAGCTTAAGTTATAAGTCACTCAATCGTACTATTCGTGCACTTTTGTCCCAAAGCGTGCAGCATAAGCTTTTTAAGTCTACAGGCTACGTCAATGCTAAATAGGTGAGCCATCACCGTGTCGTCGAGCAAATACCATGGTTCGCCCTTCAATAGGAGCCTGCATTTAATAACTAAGCAATAAGTCATTTAGTGATATTAGCCCTTCTATATTTAACGCTCCTCTGTCCAACGCTTGTTAAACGAACATTACATATGCAAACTGTAGCGGCATCTTATTGTTCTAATTTGTCAGCTTAGGTTTTTATGTCACTATAGGTTTTTTGCCGCGATGTTAGCATGTAAAGCAAGATGAGCTTTTAACGCCTTGAATCGCCAGCAAACAAGGATAGCGAGGCTGTTATTCCTTGGTAAAACCCGTTAGCGTCTGTATCGACAGCTTTTTACCTGTGAGATTGGGCATCTGTGACTCAAGGATGATGCGATGAATAAACGTATTGTGATTTGTGCCGATGGGACTTGGAATCGGCCCGAGAAAGATCTTAAGGTCGATTTCCCAACCAATGTGCTGCGCCTCGCGCGGGCGATTAGCCCCTTGGCCAGTGACGGCAAACCCCAGCAAGTGTTTTATGACTGGGGTGTGGGTTCCTATTACGATCAAACCATCGGTGGTGCGACAGGGCGCGGTTTACATAAAAACATCATGGATGGTTATCGCTATATAGTGCAAAACTATTCCCCCGGCGATGAGATTTACCTCTTTGGCTTTAGTCGTGGTGCTTACACAGTGCGTTGCCTGTGTGGCTTGATTAATAACTGCGGCATACTCAAACGTCCCGATGCGGCGTTGATTCAACAAGCTTTCGACCACTATAAAAAAAGCAGTGCGCCCTTTGCGCCTGATGGTGAAAAATCCCTCGAGTTTAGAGCGAGATACAGTCATGAATCTCGGGAAATCAAGTTTGTTGGCGTGTGGGATACCGTGGGTGCTATGGGGATCCCTATCTCGTTTTTAGGCTTGTTCGAAGATAAAGACGAGTTTTACGATACTAAAATTGGCCGCAATGTGCGCGTTGCCCGTCATGCCTTAGCCATAGATGAACACCGCAGTGATTTTGAGCCGACCATTTGGCAACTACGCGACAATATGGACATGCAGCAAGTGTGGTTTGCGGGTGCCCATAGCAATATTGGCGGCAGTTATAAACCTGATAAAGACGGCTCATTGCTGTCGGATATTGCACTGTTGTGGATGATATCCGAGGCGCAGAAATTTAATTTAAGCCTAGAGCCACATTTAACGGCAAGTTTACATCCTAATCCGCTCGCGACTTTACATGACTCACGGCGCAGTTTTTATCGGATAAAGCAGGCGTACTTGCGGCCACTGGATCCTTCGACTGTTCCTGTGTTACTGCACCATTCAGTGAAAATCCGCTGGGAGCGAGACCCCCAATATCGGCCAAAAAATCTAAAAGTTTACTTGGATCGCTATGGCTGGCCGACTGAGCTAATCAATTAACCACTTAAGGAATAATATGTATATACAAGGCGTTATTGGGCTGTTTTTCTGTCTATATCTGTTGTGTTCGACTGATGTACTGGCGCAGCCCGCTAAACGCATTATTGCGCTCTCTCCCCATGCGGTGGAAATGCTTTATGCCATAGGCGCGGGCGATACGATTGTGGCCGCAACCGATTATGCGGATTATCCTGAGGCTGCAAAAAAGATCCCGCGTATTGGCGGTTACTATGGCATTCAAATGGAGCGGGTACTAGAGCTTAATCCCGATCTGATTGTGGTGTGGGATTCGGGTAATAAAGCCGAAGATATCAACCAGCTTAGGACGTTAGGATTTAATCTTTATGGTAGCGATCCTAAAACCTTAGAAGGCGTCGCCAAGGAGCTTGAAGAGTTAGGCCAACTTACGGGGCATGTTGAAGAAGCAAGCAAGGCTGCGGCCGCTTATCGCGCTGAGCTTATCCGATTGCGGGTTGAAAATGCTAAAAAATCAGAACCTAAGGTATTTTATCAACTCTGGTCTACCCCCTTAATGACAGTCTCTAAAAACAGTTGGATCCAAGAGATTATGAGTGTGTGCCATGGACAAAATGTGTTTTACGATGCCGATAGCGATTATCCGCAGGTGAGTTTAGAAAATGTGTTACTGACTTTACCAGATGTGATTTTACAAAGTGAAGAGGAAGGCAATGTGAAAGGGGTTGATTGGCGCCAATGGCCAGAAATTCCTGCCGTTAAAAATCAGCATATTTATCAACTCAATGCCGATTTATTGCACCGTGCGACGCCCAGAGCATTACTTGGCGTTCAAGCCTTATGTGATGCCTTGGATAAAGCACGTTAAATAAAACGCCTGACAGATTATTCCGTCAGGCGTTTAGTCTGATGCCACTATTTTCTAAGCGTTTAGAAAGGTGCGTTGATATCAACCACATTAATCAGCTTGTGGTTTACAAACTCTTTCAATCCTAAATCGATCAACTCGCGGCCATAACCTGAGCGGCGAACCCCACCAAAGGGTAAGTCGGCCTTGACCATAGTTGGATGATTGACAAACATCATGCCTGTGGAAACCTGCTTAGCGACCGCGAGCCCGCGTTGGGTATCGGCGGTAAACACTGAGCCACCCAATCCAAAAGGCGAGTCATTAGCGATGGCAATCGCCGCTTGCTCATCTTTTACTCTGTGGATACTGGACACAGGACCGAAGAATTCCCAATAGTAGGCGGGGTTATCTGGCGTCAGGTTTGTCAGTATTGTTGGCTGTACAAAGGCGCCTTGCTGCGGCACTTTAGGACCCACTTCGGTCGCGGTTGCGCCGTGTTTTACGGCATCACGGATTTTTTGCTTCAACTCATCGGCCGCGCCTTGGGAAGACAGTGGTGCCAGCGTAGTGGCCGAGTCCATAGGATCGCCCGCTTTTAGTGCTTCGATCCCCTTGATATAGCCCTTCATAAATTCATCGTAAATGGCTTCAACTAAGATCATCCGCTTAGATGATGTACAGACCTGTCCCGCGTTCCAGTGACGGCCAAACACTGCCCAGTCGATGGTTTTAGGCAGATCGGCATCTTCAAGTACGATAAAGGCATCTGCACCACCCAGTTCTAGGGTGGATTTTTTCAGTGCCTTACCCGCCAGAGCTGCAATGATCGATCCCGCATCTTCAGATCCCGTGAGCGCAACACCATGCACTTTGGGCGAATTGATGATCTGTTCTATCTGCTCTCGGGTGGCATACAGATTTTGGAATGCACCTGAGGGCAGTCCGGCATCGCGCATTAAGCCTTCAAAGGCCGCTGCGCACTGGGGCACGTTGGATGCATGTTTGAGTAGTAAGGTATTTCCGGCGGCAAGCTGCGGCGCTAAGATGCGCGCAATTTGGTAGTAGGGAAAGTTCCAAGGTTCGATAGCCAATAATACACCCAGCGGTTCGTTAACCAGTATCGCTTCACCTTCGGCGGGATCGGCAACCGGCAGTTTTTGCGGTGCCAGCAGTCGCTCGGCATGTTCGGCGTAGTATTCGAAAATTTGCGCCGACAGTTCAACTTCAGCTTCGGCTTCTGCTGTGACCTTGCCCATTTCTAAGGTCAGTAGATTGGCGTATTTGGACTTGTTGTCTCTGAGGATCTTCGCTGCCTTAGATAGTATTGCGGCCTTGTCGGCAAAGGGAGTGGTTCGCCAGCTTAAAAATGCCTGATGGGCGGATTCTATCGCCTGTGTGACTTCGGTATCTGTTGCATTTGGAAATTCTTTGATGAGCTTTCCCGTAAAGGGATTGGTTGTTGCATAAGCCATATGTGCCTCCAAGCGTTTAACAAATAGAGCGTAAATGCCAGCTTTGGCATCGAGGGTGGAAATGTCTTGTTTGTTGTGGACTCCCTTGCCATTGATTATGTGGCAAGGAAGCCTAGGATGAGCGGTAAACTCGTGTGGCAGCAGGAACTATTCAAGTAGTATTAATTAATAAAATCAGATGGTTGCTACCTACGGTGTACACGTCATATTGTTACGGTTAACAAGCTTCAGCTGTTTTATAGCGTTCAGCCATGGCATTGGTGGCTATCATGGCTTGATAGACGTCATCTGCGGTTAATTTCATCGGCATATTGCCCATAGTATCGCCCTCAGCACAGGCTATCTCAGCCACTTTGCGCCACTCGGCCTCGATAAAGGTTTTCAGCCCTAAATCTGCGAGAGTGAGCGGTAGTCCCGCTGTTTTGATAATGCGGACAACGTTATCGATTTCGGCTTTGGGGGCATTTTCGAGCACGAGCTGAGTTAGCAGCCCAAAGACGACTTTCTCGCCGTGCTGAGCTTTATGTAAGTCTGCCACCGCTGACATACCATTATTTACGGCATGGGCGGCGGCTAACCCGCCTGCTTCTGCACCAACACCACTGAGATAGATGGTGGCTTCAATGGTTTGCTCTAGCGCAGGTGTGACTATTTTGTTTTTAACTGCGTCCATAGCAGCTTCAACATTTTCAGTCAGTAACTGATAACAAAGTTGGGCCAATCCCAGCCCTGTGCGGGAAGGCTTTTTCAGGACTAGGTTGACGCCATCCGATTGATAGCAGGCACGAGCTTCAAAATAGGTTGCCAGTGCATCGCCTATGCCTGCCGCAAAAAATCGGGCCGGAGCCGCGGCGATAATAGCAGTGTCGGCAACGACAGCATCTGGGTTCTGTGGCAGAAACAGATAGCGTTCAAACTCACCGGTTTCGGAGTAGATCACTGCAAGTGCAGTACAAGGCGCATCGGTTGAGGCAATTGTAGGGTACAAGATGACAGGCCGTTTTTGATAGAAGGCGACGGCTTTGGCGGCATCTAAGGTTTTTCCACCACCAACTCCAACAATGACGTTGGTATGATGCTGCTCTGCCAGCGCGCCTAAGCGCTTTATCTCGGCTTCGCTGCACTCATAGTTGAATTGTTCGAGGTGGCTGCTGATCCCATTTTGATCTAGCCCAGCGACCGCTTCATTCTTCACGCGGCTGAGGATAAATTCATCGCAGATGATAAAAGCATTGTCACCAAAGTCCTTAACATAATCATGCATTTGAGCTAATAGGCCCTTGCCGATAATAAATTTTTTAGGGGAAGTGACGGTACGTGGAATGACAGTACTCATAGAGCCTCCTTGGCACTGATAATGGATTATCCTTTCAATCTGACTCTAACATACACCCAATTTAATGTATTAGGCAAAGTATCGGTGATATTTTTATTTTCCAGAGTAAATTGCTGTATTTTTGTTTTATTTTGATTTTTATAACTTATTTTTATAGTTAACATATTACTAACGTCTTTTATGTTGACGTTTTTAGTGGAAGGACTGTACGCCTTTGAGTTTACTTTTATTATTTTATTTACAAGTGGTTACAGTGTTTCCGCGAAACGGTCAAAATGCATAGATCAAAATAGTGCGGTGAGAGTGAGAATAGGGGAAAGCTTATTATATCTGTGCTTAAATAATGCCTTAGGCAAAAAAGGTTTACGTAAAAACGCTTAAACACGTTCTTTTAAATAAGTTCCTCTAAACAAGTGCCCTTAAACTAAATTGGTATTATTAGGTGACACTCAGTAGACTTTCGCTCCCATGTTTTTATCCGGTGTTGTCATGACCTTCTCCGAATTTTCGTCATCCTCTGAGTCACTCACTTTTACCAAACTTGGCTTAAATTCGGCCTTGATTAAGGCATTACCTGCGATGCTGCAGTGTCCTACTCTGGTACAGCAATTGGCTATTCCTGCCATATTAGCGGGGCGTGATGTGTTAGCGTTGGCGCAAACGGGGAGTGGCAAGACCTTAGCATTTGGTTTGCCCTTATTGCAGTCGGTTTTAGAGCAGCAGGCTCAAGCACTGATAACGGCTCAAGCATTGGTACTCGTGCCAACAAGAGAGTTAGCGCAACAAGTGACCCTGGCACTGCAAGCTGTGGCGCAGCCTTTGTCAGGGGCGATGAAAATTCAAACCCTTTGCGGTGGCGTGGACATCGATAATCAATTAATTGAGCTTGCAGAGCGGCCTCAGATTTTAGTGGCAACCCCTGGGCGTATACTGGATTTATGTAAGCAATCCCACATTACCCTCGACTCGATAAAGCACCTTGTTTTGGATGAGGCAGACCGTCTATTGGAAATGGGTTTCTGGCCTGATGTGCAAAAGTTGATTGCGTTGATGCCCAAACATAAGCAAACCTTACTTTTTTCAGCCACGCTGCCCGAGGCTTTGAATACATTGGCGAGTCAATTGCTGATCAATGATCCATTACGCGTTCAAGCCCACAAGGCTAATTCAGTCGTCCCCCATATTGAAGAACAGCTCTATTTGGTGAATAAGGGCAGTAAAACACAGGCATTGATTGCCCTGCTAAAACAATATCAATGGCCGCAGGTGCTGGTGTTTATTAGCGCCCGTGATGATGCTGATGCGGTCGCTAAACGGCTCGCAAAAGCGGGGATGAAAGTCGCTGCACTACACGGTGAGAAAGATCAAACGGTGCGCAGCCAAACCTTGGCCGACTTTAAAGCCAAACGCATTCAAATATTAGTGGCGACAGATTTGATGGCGCGCGGCATTCATATCGATGCCTTGCCTGTGGTGGTCAATCTTGATTTGCCCATGAGTGCGCCTGTGTATGTACATCGAATCGGCCGTACTGCGAGAGCGGGCACCAAAGGGCTGGCGATTTCCCTTGTATGCCATGGTGAAATGGCAACCTTAACAACGATTCGCGGTTTAACCGAGCGAGCGTTACCGCTGACATTATTGGCTGATTTTCCGGTAACAGATAAGCCGAGTGAACAAGCCAGTGATGGTAAGGTTGAACGTAAGCGGCCACCGCGGGATAAACAGGCCAACCGCCGTAGCATAAATAAGCACAAGGCTAGCGAGTTTAAAGGTAAACGCTAATCCCATTTGGCTTATCGGCCTTATCTCAGTAAAATCATTTCATTCGCAGAGTCCTGAAAAGACTTCGTCATGTGATCAAAGGATTTGGGAGAGTTCTACATGAAATCAAAACGATTAAGCTTGATGGTGATCACTGTCATGCTCGGATTATCGGCCTGTGCAACCACAAAATCGCCAACAGGAAGGGGTCAGACTCTGTTGTATTCATCAGCGCAAATGCAGCAGATGGGTGATGCCTCTTTTGAAGAGATGAAAAAGCAACTGAAGGTGAGTAACGATAAAAAGCTGACACAATATGTTAATTGTGTGGCTAGCCGCATTACGGCGGTATTGCCAGATCAGACCCAACGCTGGGATGTAGTATTGTTTGACTCTGAACAAGTCAACGCGTTTGCCTTGCCGGGAGGCCATATCGGTGTTTATACCGGATTACTTAAAGTCGCTAATGGTCCTGATCAGCTTGCCACTGTTATTGGTCACGAAGTTGCCCATGTACTGGCGCAACATGGGAACGAACAGGTGTCCCGTGGGCAGTTAACGGGCGTTGGCATGCAAATAGCCGATGCAGCGTTGGGGGCGAGTGGAGTGTCGAATCGTGACTTGTATATGTCAGCTCTGGGGTTGGGTGCCCAAGTTGGGGTTATTTTGCCCTTTGGTAGAGCCCAAGAAAGTGAAGCCGATGTGATGGGGGTAGAGTTGATGGCGCGTGCAGGTTTTGATCCCGCACAAAGTGTTGAACTATGGCAAAATATGTCGAAAGCGGGAGGAAGCCAAGGTATTGAATTGTTATCGACTCATCCATCAAACAGCAACCGTATTGCTCAGTTGCAACAACTTCAAAGCCAAATGCAACCGCTATATCAAAGCGCAAAGGTCAATGTTAAAAACCAGTGTGTTGCACCTAAATAACAATAATAGACAATTTCTATAATGAGTTAGCCCAGAAAGTTAAATAAGCAGTCAGTTTATCAGCATAAGCCTTCGAACTATGCTAAACTGGCGCGCAAAATTCCACTGATAATTGAGAGTCGTTAATTATGTCTGATAAATTCAGTACTGTTGAACAGCAAGCAAGCTACGGCGTAGGCCGTCAAATGGGTGAGCAACTGGCCGCTAATTCTTTTGATGGTGTGGATATCCCTGCCGTTCAAGCAGGTTTAGCCGATGCGTTTGCCGGTTTAGAAAGTGCAGTATCTATGCAGGACTTGCAAGTTGCCTTCACTGAAATCAGCGGTCGAATTCAAGCTGCTCAAGAGCAAGCTGCTGCAGCTGCGTCTGCAGAAGGCGAAGCGTTTTTAGCGCAAAACGCTAAGCGTGAAGGCGTAACCGTGACTGACTCTGGTCTGCAATATGAAGTATTAGTCCAAGGTAGTGGCGCGAAACCTACTTACGAAGACACAGTGCGTACTCATTACCATGGTTCTTTCATCAATGGTGATGTGTTCGATAGCTCAGTGGTACGTGGCCAACCGGCTGAGTTCCCAGTCTCTGGCGTAATCGCTGGCTGGACTGAAGCACTGCAACTAATGCCTGTAGGCACTAAGTTAAAGTTATATGTTCCACACCATTTAGCTTACGGTGAGCGTGGTGCAGGCGCATCAATTCCTCCGTACTCGACCTTAGTGTTTGAAGTTGAGTTGTTAGACATCGTCTAATGTGATTGAAACGCCTAAGCCTGTCTTAGGCGTTTTCTTATGGGATAGATGAACCAGTTTGAGGAGAGTGAAATGGGTGGACAAGTGAGAGTTGCAATCGTCGGTGCGGGTGGTCGCATGGGACGCACTCTTATTGAGGCGGCTTACCATCAAGAGCACATTCTTCTGGGCGCGGCAATAGAACGTGCAGGCTCAAGTCTAGTGGGTATCGATGCGGGTGAGTTGGCGGGCGTGGGTAAGTTGAATGTCATCATTATGGATTCGCTTGATTATGCGACTGATGACTTTGATGTACTGATTGATTTCACCGCACCAGACGCCAGTATTGTCCATTTAGATTGGTGTGTTCGCCATAAGAAAGCCATGGTGATCGGCACAACGGGTTTCAATCAAGCTCAAAAAATACAGATTAATGCCTTTGCCGAGCAAACACCTGTAGTCATGGCGCCAAATATGTCAGTCGGTGTCAACCTAATGTGGAAATTGCTTGAACTGGCCGCAGAGGTCATGGGCGATTATACCGATATCGAAATAATCGAAGGTCATCACAGACATAAAAAAGATGCGCCATCGGGTACAGCTCTGAAAATGGGTGAGGTGATTGCTAAAACCTTAGGTCGCGATCTGGAGAAATGTGCAGTGTATGGCCGCGAAGGAATTACCGGTGAACGTGATCGTGAGACTATCGGTTTTGCGACCATTCGTGCTGGCGACTTAGTGGGTGAGCATACTGCGATGTTTGCCGATATCGGTGAGCGTTTAGAGATCACCCATAAGGCGTCGAGTCGTATGACCTTTGCTAACGGTGCCATGCGCGCAGCCCGTTGGGTCGTGGAGCAAAAACCGGGCTTGTATGATATGCAGCAGGTTTTAGGTTTGAATTAATTCATATTAAAAAACGCCGATATGGCGTTTTTTTTTGCACCCAGTTACCAATGGGTGGACGGTTTCGCGTTTTTCCTGTAAACTCGCTGGAATTTGTCAAAATTTCGTAAAACAGCGGAAATTGGTATCTTAAAACAGCATAAAAACATTATATTTCAGTGGCTTGGCTCTTTATGGAGGTCGCGTTGACAAAGTCTGCCTTACTCGTACTCGAAGATGGAACCGTATTCACTGGCACAGCAATTGGTGCCGATGGACTCTCTGTTGGTGAAGTTGTTTTTAACACTTCCATGACAGGTTACCAAGAAATTCTAACTGATCCATCCTACTCACGCCAGATTGTAACATTAACCTACCCCCACATTGGTAATACTGGTACCAATAATGAAGATATAGAATCCTATGGGGTTCACGCTTGTGGTCTTATCATTCGCGATCTTCCACTCATCGCAAGTAGTTTCCGCAATCAACAAAGCTTAAGTGATTATCTCAAAGCGAACAATGTCGTTGGCATAGCAGATATCGATACCCGCAAGTTAACGCGTATTCTCCGTGAAAAAGGTGCCCAAGCCGGTTGTATTATGGCTGGTGCAGACTTAGACGAAGCAAAAGCCCTTGACGCTGCCAAAGCTTTCCCCGGTTTAAAGGGTATGGATCTCGCTAAAGAAGTCACGACTAAAACTGCCTATCCATGGCGTAAAGGTAGCTGGCGTTTAGTGGGCGGCTTACCTGAAGATACGCCAGCAAATGAGCTTAAATACAAAGTAGTAGCCTACGACTACGGCGTTAAGCAAAACATTTTGCGTATGTTGGTGGATCGCGGCTGCGACGTCACCGTGGTTCCTGCTAAAACCTCTGCCGCAGAAGTGTTAGCGATGAACCCAGATGGCGTATTCCTCTCGAATGGCCCTGGCGATCCAGAGCCATGTGATTACGCGATTGAAGCGATTCAGCAGATCCTGAAAACCGACACGCCAATTTTCGGTATCTGTTTAGGTCATCAGCTACTCGCGCTGGCCTCGGGTGCAAAAACCTTAAAGATGAAGTTTGGTCACCACGGTGCAAATCATCCTGTGAGCAATATCGAGCAAGGTAACGTGATGATCACTAGCCAAAACCATGGTTTTGCTGCCGATGAAACGACTTTACCCGCCAACATTAAAGTGACCCATAAGTCGCTATTTGATGGTTCACTGCAAGGTATTCATCTGACGGACAAACCTGCGTTCAGCTTCCAAGGTCACCCTGAAGCGAGCCCTGGTCCGAACGATGCCGCCCCGCTGTTCGATCACTTTATCGATCTAATCGACATATACCGTCAGAACGCTAAGTAATACGCAAGCTAGGAGAAGAGAGAAGCAATGCCAAAACGTACAGATATAAAGAGTATTCTTATCCTAGGTGCAGGCCCGATTGTCATTGGTCAGGCATGTGAGTTTGACTATTCAGGCGCCCAAGCCTGTAAAGCACTGCGTGAAGAAGGTTACCGCGTCATTCTAGTGAACTCTAACCCTGCCACTATTATGACCGACCCTGAAATGGCCGATGCGACTTATATCGAGCCAATTCACTGGGAAGTGGTCCGCAATATTATCGCCAAAGAACGCCCTGACGCGATTCTGCCAACCATGGGCGGCCAAACCGCACTGAACTGCGCATTAGAACTCGAAGCCAAAGGTGTTTTAGCGGAATTTAATGTTGAAATGATTGGCGCGACTGCCGATGCGATTGATAAAGCCGAAGATCGTAGCCGTTTCGACAAAGCCATGAAGAGCATTGGCTTAGAGTGTCCACGTGCGGGTATCGCCCACAGCATGGAAGAAGCCTACGGTGTGCTCGAGCAAGTCGGTTTCCCTTGTATTATCCGTCCTTCATTCACTATGGGTGGCTCGGGTGGTGGTATTGCCTACAACAAGGAAGAGTTTGAAGAAATCTGTTCTCAAGGGTTAGATTTATCGCCAACCAAAGAGCTGCTAATCGATGAGAGCTTAATCGGTTGGAAAGAATACGAGATGGAAGTGGTTCGTGATCGTAACGACAACTGCATCATCGTCTGTTCTATCGAAAACTTCGATCCTATGGGCGTGCACACCGGCGACTCTATCACAGTTGCACCCGCGCAAACTCTGACAGACAAAGAATACCAAATCATGCGTAACGCCTCTATGGCCGTACTGCGTGAGATCGGTGTTGAAACGGGCGGTTCAAACGTACAGTTTGGTATTAACCCAATCGATGGCCGTATGGTGATCATCGAGATGAACCCAAGGGTATCGCGCTCATCTGCGCTGGCATCGAAAGCCACGGGATTCCCGATTGCAAAAATCGCCGCGAAGTTAGCAGTCGGTTTCACCCTTGATGAGCTGATGAATGACATTACGGGCGGTCGCACGCCAGCGTCATTCGAGCCTGCTATCGATTACGTTGTGACTAAAGTGCCACGCTTTAACTTTGAAAAGTTTGCCGGCGCGAATGACCGCTTAACCACACAGATGAAATCTGTGGGTGAAGTGATGGCCATCGGCCGTACTTTCCAAGAGTCATTGCAAAAAGCCTTGCGCGGTTTAGAGGTTAGCCGTAACGGTTTAGACCCTATCACTGATATGTCTAAACCTGAAGCGATGTCACGTATTCGCCTCGAGCTAAAAGAACCCGGTTGTGACCGTATTTGGTACATTGCCGATGCGATGCGTGCGGGTCTTGGCCTTGATGAAATCTTCCGTCTGACCAATATCGACCCTTGGTTCCTCGTGCAAATTGAAGAACTGATTAAACTCGAAGGCGTTGTTGCCGAGGCGGGTTTGGCGGGGCTGGATTATGATTTACTGCGTAAGCTGAAACGTAAAGGCTTTGCCGATGCGCGTTTAGCCGATGTATTAGGGGTGAATGAAGCTGAAGTGCGTAAGCTGCGTGATAAATTCGACCTGCATCCTGTCTACAAACGTGTAGATACCTGTGCGGCCGAGTTTGCGACTGACACGGCCTATATGTACTCGACCTATGAGGAAGAGTGTGAAGCCAATCCCTCTGATCGTGAAAAAATCATGGTATTAGGTGGTGGTCCAAACCGTATCGGTCAAGGTATCGAATTCGATTACTGTTGTGTGCATGCGGCATTAGCACTGCGTGAAGACGGTTATGAAACTATCATGGTCAACTGTAACCCTGAAACCGTTTCAACCGACTACGACACCTCAGATCGTCTGTACTTCGAGCCCGTCACTCTAGAAGACGTATTAGAAATCGTCCGTATCGAGAAGCCAAAAGGCGTTATCGTGCAGTACGGTGGCCAAACGCCGCTGAAACTGGCTCGCGCCCTTGAGGCCGCTGGTGTGCCAATTATTGGTACTAGCCCAGATGCGATTGATCGCGCTGAAGACCGTGAGCGTTTCCAGCAGGCGATTCAACGCTTAGAGATGAAGCAACCTGAAAACGATACCGTGACCACAGTTGAAGGTGCAGTGATTGCCGCTGAGCGTATCGGTTATCCGCTGGTGGTGCGTCCATCCTATGTTCTGGGTGGCCGTGCGATGGAAATCGTTTACGACCAACAGGACTTACTGCGCTACTTTAACGAAGCCGTAAGCGTATCTAACGCATCGCCAGTACTGTTAGACCACTTCTTAGATGATGCGATCGAAGTGGATATCGACGCAGTCTGTGACGGTGAAACTGTAGTTATCGGCGCCATCATGGAGCATATCGAGCAAGCTGGGGTTCACTCCGGTGACTCAGGCTGTTCCTTACCGCCATACACTTTAAGCCAAGAAATCCAAGATCGCATGCGCGTGCAAGTCGGCAAGTTAGCAATGGAACTTGGTGTCGTTGGCCTAATGAACGTACAGTTTGCCGTGAAAGATAACGAAATCTATATGATTGAAGTTAACCCACGCGCAGCCCGTACTGTGCCATTCGTGTCGAAAGCAACGGGCGTGCCTTTAGCTAAGATCGCGGCGCGCGTGATGGCAGGGCAAAGCTTGAAGTCGCAAAACTTCACTAAAGAAGTGATCCCACCTTTCTATTCAGTGAAAGAAGTGGTGTTGCCCTTTAACAAGTTCCCAGGTGTTGATCCACTGTTAGGCCCAGAAATGCGCTCTACCGGTGAAGTGATGGGCGTGGGTGATACCTTCGCCGAAGCTTATGCTAAGGCGCAGTTAGGTGCCACAGCAGAGGTGCCTAAGTCGGGCCGTGCATTATTGTCTGTGCGAAACAGCGATAAGAAACGCGTTGCTGATTTAGCGGCTAAGTTAATTGAGCTCGGTTACCAAATCGATGCGACCCATGGTACAGCCATTATTCTGGGTGAAGCGGGCATTAACCCACGTTTAGTGAACAAGGTACATGAAGGTCGTCCACACATTCTCGATCGCATCAAGAACGGTGAATACACTTATATCGTCAACACCACTGAAGGTCGTCAAGCGATTGAAGACTCTCGTCAATTGCGCCGCGGTGCACTGCGTTACAAAGTGAACTACACGACGACCATGAATGCTGCATTTGCCACCTGTATGGCCCATGCTGCTGATGACCGTACCAATGTGACATCAGTGCAAGAATTGCATCAACGCGTATTAGCTGAATAAGCATTACTGTTGATGTCATTTAATAAGGCCGTATAACCGAGGTTATACGGCCTTATCATTTAGGCCCATTGCGGTTTTACTTTATGGTTCCGTTTTTGAATATTTTGCTCACTGAATTTCCCTTTTAGTTGTCTGAGAAAACGATGTCCGATCCCGAAGATAGCATTACCCAAGTCGATACTTTTATTGCGCCGCCTTGCCTCGGGCAAATACGTGTGCTCTATCAAGATAGCGATATTCTGCTGATTGATAAGCCGAGCGGATTATTGAGTTTATCGGGGAAGAATCCGCTGAATCTCGACTCAGTGCATTATCGTTTAGTGCAGGATTTTCCGACGGCCACGCTACTACACAGACTCGATTTTGGCACTTCTGGCATCATGCTGGTGGCACTGAATAAAACGGTTAATGGTTTGCTGACAAAACAGTTTCAGGCGCGCACGGTTGAGAAGCGCTATACCGCATTACTCCATGGGCATCTCACTGACGACAGTGGGGTGATTAATCTGCCGATCGCTAAAGATGTCGACAATTTCCCGCTACAAAAAATTTGCCACAGCACAGGTAAGCTTGCGATCAGCGAATATCGGGTGCTTGAACGATTACCGGAACCTTTTGCTACTCGGGTAGAATTTACCCCCGTTTCTGGCCGCACTCATCAACTTAGGATCCACAGTCAGCAATTGGGACACTCGATTTTGGGGTGTGATCTGTATGCTGGGGTAGGTGAGAAGATAACAGACAACGATTATGCTCTACATCATACAAGGTTAATGCTGCATGCGACTCGCCTAGCCTTCGACCATCCAATAACAGGCGAGCGTATCGATTGGATTTGTAAGTGTCCTTTCTAAGGGACGATTTGAACGTGATAGTAAAAGAGATATAGAGTGTAGAATAGTTGAATTTAGTGGTTAGTGGGCTGGTCCTATCCGTTCGGTTTGCATGGGCGGTTCATCCATGGGGAGCCAAGCATGATAAATCGTTTTGAAAGTGCCATCTGCTTTTATCGCTACTAGGCTATTTTTCCATTGTTCTATCACTTCATTGGCGGTGCCGCGAGAAAAAGCAATGTATAGATGGTTAGCACTAATCGTAAAAAGGGATTCAACATCATCAATACTGGCACCCGCCTCCGTAAGTATGCTTGGTGCTGTTAAATTAGCATTACACCAGAGATCGATACGGTGTTTTATGAGCTGCTTAGCGCTTAAAAGCGGAGTAGAAGACGCTGCAATATTGGTAAACCCTTGTTCGAGGAGTATTCGCTCTTCAACTGAGGCACGGTAAACGCCAATCGCTTTGGCTGACTTCGCATCCTCTAAACTGGTAATTTTTATCCCACTGTTTTTTAGAGCATAAAAATTAGTCGTCCCAATTGCAACTGGGCCAATCATAGTAAACATCTGCTCTCTTTCTGTCGTGCGTGTCATAGTGAATAACACAGTATTAGGTTGCTCGGTCAGCATTTTCCAACCTCGAGCCCATGGCACAACCTTAATTGGGTCTTGGTTCTTGATGCGTTTTTGAATTTCTTGTACGACCTGTACAGCTAAACCATCGGGTTTACCATCAACAGAAAAGCTGATCGGTGACCATTCTTCGGTATATATATTCAGTGGATTGGCCATGATGGTAGGCACGATCAACACTAAGATTGGTAGCAGTATTCTTGTGGCAAATTTCATTAATAACCCTAAAAATTAGTACGTTATAATTGAGTCTGACTGCCTGCTCTAAAACGATTAAAGAGAGAAACTGTATTTTTTATCAAGTATAGCTATTAGCTTGGTTTATAAGATTAAAATTTAATATCGGTTTTCAGAAAAGAGCACCGATTATCGTGCTCTTAAGGTTATCTTTGTTGGTATCGCTGCTTCAATTTTATGCTTGGTACACATCACGCATTAGATTATCGATATAGTGCACTACGCGCATACTTGCATCTTCCATTTGATGTAATTGTTTGACCATATCGCTTAAGTTACCCGTATGTCTTGCATGTAGAGCGGCTTTGCCTGCCTCATGTACTGCCTTATGTGGGGCATCTAATGCTTTAAAATTACTTAAGTGTTGATAATTTTCTGCGCCAAAGCCTTTAAAATACCACTGACCTAAACGGCATTCGGTATGTGAGTTTACATCATGGCTATGTTGTGGTTGTTCAATTAATTGATAAACATTGCTTTTCCAAACCGCATGATCGAGTTTGGTGGTATTCAAAAAAGAGGCGGTTGCGGCATTATGGATCACATGCTGCATTTGATGTGAGCGTTGAAGTACATCTTCAACGACTTGGCCAATTTGAGTCGATGAGGCTGCAATATCAACGGCACTGGCTTGGTTATTATCAACAATATTTTTAATTTCATTTGCTTGGAAAACTATTTGTTTCACAAGCTTTTCTATCTGACTACTCGCTTCATGGGCTTTGCTTGCAAGCTGGCGCACTTCATCGGCTACTACGGCAAAACCACGGCCAGCTTCACCTGCTCGTGCAGCTTCGATGGCAGCATTCAGGGCGAGTAAATTTGTTTGTTCAGAGATACCTTGGATAGCCGCCACAAATTGATTAATAGAGGCGGTTGTAGCATCGAGCTCCATGACCGCATGCATACTTTGTTTTGCTTGTTCATTAATATAAGTTGCTCGAGAACCTAAGTTAGTAATGGCAATGCGGGTTTGATCAAAAATTTTATCGAGTTCAGATAAGGATTCTTTTTCTTCAGTAAGTAGTGATGCGCTGCTGGCTAATCCATCGCGAATCGCGTTTAACATTTCTCCGCCTTGATTTTGACAAGCGATCACTTCGGTAAAAAGATCTGAGTTTTGGCGGGATTGCTGCTGCATCATTTCGTTTTCGCGGATGATGGCTTTCAACTCATCGATTTCAATTTGATGTGTACGCTGCTGTTCGACGAGTTGTTGCCGGAGAATTTTATTTTCTGTTTTTAGCTGAGAGTTAAACCACATAAAGACCTCTAAACACTTCATTAGTGTTGTTATCGCTACTGCTTATAGACTTGCATTAGTGGTTCTATTGCAAATATAGCAATATTAAGAATAAGTTAGATTTATTGTGATGTTAGAATATTAACCCATGATTAATGTTTGTGCTTATATTTTAGGTGTAATTAGCACATTTATGATGTAGACCAAGCCAATCAGAATTAACCCAAAAGTGAGCCGAATAAGGGTTGTTTATTCGGCCCACGAATGATTTAGGGCATAGGTAAGTCGAGCACCATAGTGGCGATACTGAAGTACACTATTACACCTATGATATCGGCGATGGAGGTGATGAGTGGCGCGCTCGCGGCCGCAGGATCCATCTTTAATTTGCTCAGTAAGAAAGGCAGAGACATACCAATCAAGCTGCCAATAATCACCACAATTTGCATTGTGAGTGCCACAACCAGTGCGATTTCAGGTCCGCCGCGCCAAAACCCTAGCAAGGACACTGCCGCTGCCATGCTGGCTCCTAATAATCCGGCGACAAATAATTCGCGCCCTAGCATAGATAACCAGTCTTTTATTTTAACTTCTCCAGTGGCTAGACCGCGTACCATTAAGGTGGCTGATTGCGAGCCTGCATTACCACCGCTATCGATAAGTAGTGGTAGGAAGAAGACCAATGAAACATAACTGGCAATGGTATCTTCAAAATAGGCAATGCCTGCGCCTGAGAAAATATTTCCAAAGACCAAAACCACTAGCCAAAATACGCGTTTACGATAGAGTAACCCTATGCTGGCTGTTTTTAGATTGTGGTCGATATTGCCTATAGCTGCGGTTTTGGTGAATTCAAGATCCGCCTGCGAACTGGCAATATCCATTGCATCGTCATAGGTAACAATGCCGACCAATTGACCTTTACCATTGATAATGGGAAGTGCCATTAAGTCATAGTGAGCAATCATCTGCACCGCTTCTTCGCGCAGGGCGTTGGCATCAAGCGCAACAGGATCGGGCTTCATAAAATCGACCACTCGCTCATCGGGTTGTGCGAGTAGTAATTGCCTTAAAGAGACTGTGCCTATCAAGCGGCCTAACATATCCACCACATAGGTTTGATAAATAGTTTCCTTATCACTAGCTTCAGTACGTAGCGCCTCTATGGCCTCGCCAGCCGTGTGGCGGCTATTAAGTAAGGTGTAATCTGACGTCATCACCGCACCAACCTTGGCTTTATCATAGGCGGCGAGGGTGCGCATATCTTCCCGTTTGGCCAATGCTAGCGCAGGTAAAATCGCCGCTTGCTGGGTTTCATCGAGCAGATTATAGAGGTCGGCACGTTCATCTGCTGCCATGTGAACCAGTAGCGCAGATAGCGTGGTTTTATCTAATTGCTGTACTAAGCTGGCTTGCAATTCATCGGTCAGATAGCGAAACAGATTGGCGCAAACCTTAGGTGAGGCCAGTTGCAACAATAGGACTTGTTGAGCTTGATTAAAGACGTTAAATACGGCTGCAATATCCGCAGGGTGGCGTTTTTCGGCTAATTCAGCCATGACGCTTGCACTGCGTTGCTCGATAATCATTTGCAGATTATGGATGATTTTTTTAGTGTTGTTTTTGCTGTTATTCATGTTCATAGCTCATTCTCCCAACGATCTAGTGACCAAAGTAAAAGGTGATGTCTGCGCCAAGTTGCAGCGCGTTGCCACGAAGGGCATTGCCTAAGCTCAATTCCAGCTGTAGCTGTTGTTGCGGTGTGTGTTGATAGGCGAACTGATAGGCAGTCTCGCTCAATTCTTTTTGATAAATCTCGGCTATCACGCGATGGTGACTACTGAGTTCATACGCTGCCGCGATACCCACCAGTAATTGGGTTGATTGATTAAATTCATGGGTAAAACCTAAATTGGCATAGAGACTGACATCAGAATCGCTTAAGGTTTTGCCAAAAATGCCGAAGACTTCGGTGGCTAATTCGTTACTGGCATCGAGGTTTTTCTGCAAGTTGATTACCAGTGCGCTGTGCCAATCATCCTGTTGCTGCTCTGGATCTGAGTGGGAGTTTACGTTGAGTGGTAGCTTAATGCCGACTTCTGCTTGCTCCTCACGAATATCGTCATTGGCATTGGACGCTAATCCTAAATGCCATTCCCATTGATTGCGGCTGCAAGTCGTGGCCGCGTTTAATTGTGTGCGAGCATGATCCGACCTAGGTTGTTGCCAGCCCATTTCTAATTCACAGCGATCCGCGAGGGCGGGATCATCTACTTCGAGATGGGATGCCGCCGCACTCATGCTGTAGTACAAGCTGATACTTGCGCAGGATAACGATCGCAAAATTGATGTGTTGTTTATGTAAGCCATATTTAGGCTCCTCAGATGTAAACCCATAGATGTAAATCCATAGGGAAAACGAAGTCCACTGAGGCAAAAAACTTGCTTTGAGATGCAATAAATACACATAACTGAACCCCAGCAAAATGCTGGAATTGCTAAAGCGCAGCCATAGGCTCAGGCTTATTGTCTGTGATTGATATTTTGGGGGAGGCTGAGTGAAGAATGGTTCACACTACTACCCTGCTTAGCAGGTAGCAGCAAATATTGCGGGCTAGTGCTAGGCGTTAAATCCTGTCTTTTGGACAGGGCATCTACTGTCGCTTATGTGTGTGCCCACAGTGGGTCTCCGCAATGATTAAAGTCGCCACATTCTAAGGGACTGAAATGTAAAGTCAACCGCACATGTTATTACATATGTTTTTGTTTGAATTTACACTTTAAGTAAAAGTTAATTTTATGATCATTCTTGGGCTTGCGTGATTTTGTTGGGAGTGCTGGTGGTTTTGCGTGCTAATCATTGTTGTTTGATTGTTTGTTTTTTGGCTGATAGCGGTTGATTTTTGTTGTCGGATTTAACTGTGATATTGAATTGTGGTTTTTAACGGTATGACTTATCTCAGTAAGGTGTATTTGAGTCGCCAGAGATGAGTTAAGACTTTATCTAAAATGGGGGATTTGGCATTAGTGCACTTCGGGTATACCCTTGTCGGCCTGCGGTGAGTCATTGTGCTCATTCAGATTAAGTCAGATTAAGTCAGATTAAGAGAGTTTGCTGTATTCAGATTTTGGGGGATTAAGCTGTGGCACACAATATCGATGAGTTGGAATCAGTGGCTGCACCTATCGATCATAAGCGCACCGCGAATATCAAGATCGCCAGTATCAATCTGTTTAATTTTATTGAGCCGCCTTTGGCTTACTATGATTTTGAAAATATCTATAGCCATGGGCAATGGCAGAAAAAGTGTCAGTGGTTGAGTGAGTTTCTCGCACATCGCCAGCCCGATATTGTCGGATTTCAAGAAGTGTTTAGCCCTGAACCGCTCAAACGAATCGCTCGCGAGCAAGGTCTAGGGTATTTTGCGGTCGTTGATGAGCCAACTCTTATCAGTGATTACCCGTCATTCCGCAGCTAATTCCAGAATTTAAATAGTGTGATCTGGCGATCAGCTTTTCATAAAAACTACGACACCATCTTGACCGCGATCGACAGTTTTGATCTATTACTGCTATTTGACGGTCTCAAAATATGTCTACCCATCCTGTTATTAAACGCTTAGATCACCTTGGTCTCATTGCCGCCTTTTGTCACGAAATTGGCCTGCCACGGATGATAGATGCCGTTATCCCAAAATATTCTGACCACAATGTTTCTCATGGTGACGCGGTATTGGCCATGCTCCTAAATGGACTTGGCTTTCATAGCAGAACACTGCACATGTTCTCGGACTTTTTTAAGACCAAGCCTGTATCTAAGCTACTCGCCAAAGACATTGAAGCACACCACCTGACTGATGATGTACTAGGCCGCACATTAGATGCTCTATACGAAGCCGATGTCTCAGCGCTCTATCAGGTTATTGCTGAGCGTGTTGTTGATAAACTGGGCTTGACGACCGATTCTGTTCATCTTGATATCACTAGCTTCCACGTTGATGGTGAGTATGCACAAGATGAAAACACCAACGTGATTAAGCTTGTAAGAGGTTATAGTCGGGATCATAGGCCAGAGCTTAACCAAGTCGTGCTTGAACTCATCTGTGAAAACCAAGCAGGTATTCCTGTTTACATGCAAGCACTGAGTGGTAACACCAATGATGCCAAGGCATTCGCTGAAGTCACTAAAAGACACATACATTGCCTAAAAGCCGCGCAAAATAGTCGTTACTTTATCGCTGATGCCGCTTTGTACACCGAAGAAAGCATCTCCTCGCTAGATGAGCAAAATCAAAAATTCATTACCCGTGTCCCCATGACCATCAAGCTCGCAAAACAAGCACTACTTGCGCTAGAGCCAGAGCAATTAAGCACTATCGGTCATGGCTACTCAGGATGTTGGATAGACTCGGATTACGGAAAGGTCAATCAACGTTGGTTGCTCGTTCACAGTGAACAGGCCACCAAGCGGGAAGAAATCACTTTCTTCAAGAACTTAGAGAAAAACATAGCAAAAGAAATCAAAGCGTTGGAAAAGCTAAGTAAAAAACCATTCGCTTGTGAAGTTGACGCAGAATTAGCGTTTAACGATTTCAAGAAACAATGTGACTTACTTGGGTTTGAACAAGGCACTCTCATCAAACAGCCGACTTACTCTCATTCGGGCCGCCCAAAGACAGATGAAGCACCGACAGGATACCAATACTTTATCGAAGCCGCCCCCTTCACCGACCTAGAAAAAGTAAAACTGGCTAAGCTCAAAGTAGGCATGTTTATCCTCGCGACGAATGACACCGACAATGAAGCACTCACCATGGCGGCTCTTCTAGCACATTACAAATCGCAACAAAAAGTCGAGCGCGGCTTCCGTTTTCTAAAAAGCCCTGAGTTTTTAACCTCTTCCATCTTCTTGAAAAAGCCTGAGCGCATTGAAGCGTTGCTAATGATAATGACGTTGAGCTTGCTTGTTTACGCTAGTTTAGAACACAAAATCAGAGAACAACTCGCACAAACCGAAGCGTTCTTCCCAAGTATGGTAAAGAACAAGACGACCTCCAGACCGACGGCACGTTGGGTCTTCTTGCAATTCGAAGGCATAGATACGCTAGAGATTAACGGCCAAAGGTTCATCACTGGACTTCAAGATCACCAAACACAACTACTCAAATTACTCGGTAGATTCTATGAGGTAGTTTATTCCTAAATTAGCTGCGGAATGTCGGATTACATTTATCGCAGCCCTGTGGTCGCGCTTGCCTCCCGTTATCCTATAGTGGAAATCAGCAGTGTCGAACCTGATGCACGTTTAGTGGCAGCCATGGGATTATCGAGTGAATTTGCCTTTAGCCGTAAGGTGCTGCGCGCAACCGTTGAAGTGCCACACATCGGCAAGTGTGACTATTATGTGGTGCACTTTAAGTCAAAACGTGCCGGATTAGCACTCGAGCCTAAGCTATTTGAACATCAGCCACTTGGGTTAGATAACTTGGCTCCCGCAGCAAGCATGAAACTGCATTCAGAAACCCAATTACTCACAGAGCAAGCCTTAGGCCGCTGGGCATCCACCATGCAGCGCGGCGCAGAAGCAGCATTATTATTCAATGGCATATTGGTACGTAGGCAAGAATCTAAACATCCAGTTATCGTGATGGGGGACTTTAATGACAGCCTGTCGATGGGCGCCTTAGATGCGTTAACGATACAGGGCGATAGCATTCACAGTAATGACATTAAAGCCGCTGGCCTTGGGCATTTATCGGATGCGGCATTAGCGGCGGTGTTTGCTCAGTATCAACTTAAGGATGCCTATGAGTTATTTATTGAAGCGAACTTGAGGGACAGTTTGACTGGCAATACCGCTTACCATAGGGAACACAGAGCGGCGACCCATTACTATGGCCCCAAAGGTTCTGTGCTGGATTATATTTTGCTTTCGAGTGAGTTTGATGCGAGCCATGGCCGCAGTTTAGCGCAAGTCGTAGATTATCAAACCTGCGATAGACACTTAGTCAGACCTGAATATGAACGCGACGCCTACAGTACTGACCATGCGCCCGTCATTGTTGAGTTAGCGCTACGTAGCTAAGTTTTCGTGTTTACTGATTAATTCGTCTTATTTCAAATCATGTCAGTTGTCTTTATCGCGCTGGCATCTCCTCGCTACGGTTTTGTTAGCGTTGTTTCATTAACCATTCCAACATCATTTCGCATGAATATCATTCAGAATTAACTGTTAAAATAAGGTATGATCGGCCACCCGTGGATGATGGTAAATAAGCGCTGCGGCGTGTTCGGTACTCGCACTTAGGTGGCATTGGGTATATCATCCGTTTCCCATTTTTAGACAGCAGCCCTTTTTTAGTGGCGGCCCTATTTTTAAAGGCAACTATGGCTATCAGAATCAAACTTAAACCCGGCCGCGAGAAGTCGCTCGAGCGTCGCCATCCTTGGGTATTTTCCAATGCTATTCATAACATTAAGGGAAAACCTGAAGCGGGTGAGACAGTCGATGTGGTCGCGCATGATGGTCATTGGTTAGGTCGTGGTGCTTGGTCGCCTGAGTCGCAAATTCAAGTGCGGATTTGGACTTTTGATCGCGAAGAAGAAATTGATCGCGCGTTTTTTGCCAGACGTTTACAGCGGGCGCAAATCGGCCGTAACGATCTAATCCGCGAGCAGGGTTTAACGGGTTACCGTTTAGTGGCCGCCGAGTCCGATGGTTTGCCTGGGATCACCATCGACAGATATGCCAATGTGCTGGTGTGCCAGTTACTGAGCACAGGTGCTGATTTATGGCGCGATACCTTAGTCGAGTTATTGGCTGAGCAATATCCAGATTGTGCTATCTATGAGCGTTCTGATGTGGATTCCCGTAAGAAAGAAGGTCTGCTGCCTGTGACGGGTTTACTGCACGGCACTCTGCCAGAAATGCCAGTGATTATCGAAGAAAACGGCATCAAGATCGCCGTCGATGTGATTAAAGGCCATAAGACAGGTTTCTATCTCGATCAACGTGATAACCGCGCCATTGCCGCCCGTTTTGTCAAAGATAAATCGGTATTGAACTGTTTTTGCTACACGGGGACTTTTGGTCTGTACGCTGCGAAAGCAGGTGCTGCCAGTATTGAAAACGTCGATGTGTCTTCTCTAGCCTTGGCGACAGCGCGCCTCAATATGCAAGTGAACGGTTTGAGTGATGACAATGTGCATTACAACGAAGCCGATGTGTTCAAGTTGCTGCGCCAGTACCGTGATGAAGGCAAAACCTTTGATGTGATTGTGCTCGACCCGCCTAAGTTTGCCGATAACAAAGCGCAGTTAAACGGGGCTTGCCGTGGTTATAAAGACATCAACATGATTGCATTACAGTTGTTGAATCCGGGCGGTGTGTTATTGACCTTCTCTTGCTCAGGATTAATGCCTGCGGATCTGTTCCAAAAAATCGTGGCCGATGCCGCGCTCGATGCGAAACGTGAAATCCAGTTTATTGAACGCTTAAGCCAAGCGAGCGATCACCCTATCGGTAGCGCCTTCCCAGAAGGATTCTACTTAAAAGGTCTAGTTGCCAGAGCTTGGTAAGCCAAGCGTTTGATATAAGCTGTCTGCGATGGGCAACTTAGTTAGATAACATTGAGCTATAAAAAGAATCATAAAAAAATGCCAGCTCTTGAATAAAGTGGCTGGCATTTTTACAGCGTATTTTTACAATCAGCAGCTTTGTGACTGTGATAGGATTTTTGCACTTAACTTATTTGGTAGTAAACGTTTTTACGCCATCAGGGGTGCCAACGAGTAACACATCCGCACCGCGTTTGGCAAACAGACCGTTAGTCACTACACCGACTATCTCATTGATCTGACTTTCTAATTCTTTTGGATTAAGGATTTTAAGATTATACACATCGAGGATTACGTTGCCGTTATCGGTCACAACACCTTGGCGATAAACAGGATCTCCACCCAATTTTACCAATTGGCGAGCGACATAAGAGCGAGCCATTGGAATGACTTCTACGGGTAGCGGAAATTCACCTAATATGTTGACTTGTTTAGTGTTATCAACGATGCAGATAAACTTCTCAGCTACAGCCGCGACAATTTTCTCGCGAGTTAATGCTGCGCCACCACCTTTGATCATATCCATACGATCGTTGATTTCATCGGCACCGTCTACATAGACAGATAAACGATCGACGCTGTTTAAGTCATAAACGGGAATTCCTAGCGCTTTCATTTTCTGAGTGGATGCTTCCGAGCTTGAAACCGCACCTTCGATATCATCTTTCATGGTAGCGAGTGCATCAATAAAGTGGTTTACAGTCGAACCTGTACCTACACCGACAATACTGCCTTCTTCAACGTACTTAAGCGCGGCCCAACCAGCAGCTTTTTTCATTTCATCTTGAGTCATGTTGACATCCTGTAACGGCAAATGAGTAAAAAATTCTGCGATTAGTATACTCTTTTCCGGCAGATAATGTGGGGCAATTCCATTGCCAGTGTGATCTGCATTCATGGTATTTCTAGATTAGAAATAATGTAAGCGACTTAAGCAGTTAAGATGAAAAGCATTTCACTATACGCACTCAATCTAACTAAGTTACTATGACAAAAGCAGAATGCGTTTATTAAGGAAGTTTTATGGCTGGGGCGAGTTTATTAACTTTACTCGATGATATCGCATCGATTTTAGATGATGTGGCTGTGATGAGTAAGGTTGCCGCAAAGAAAACCGCAGGGGTACTAGGAGATGATTTAGCGCTTAATGCCCAGCAAGTAACGGGCGTAAGCGCCGATCGTGAATTACCCGTCGTGTGGGCGGTGGCCAAGGGATCGTTCCGTAATAAGTTGATTTTAGTACCTGCAGCAATGCTTATCAGCGCGTTTATTCCTTGGGCTGTCACCCCTTTATTAATGTTTGGTGGACTGTTTTTATGTTACGAAGGCTTTGAAAAACTGCATCACAGCTATAGCCATAGAAAAGGCCAGCAGCAACACCAAAGCCAAGTAGAGAATGAGTTACCAGAGATTAAAGATATCGCCACCTACGAGGCCGAAAAAGTTAAAGGGGCGATTCGTACCGACTTTGTGTTATCGGCGGAAATTATTGCCATCACCCTTGGTATAGTGGCGGATAGATCGTTATCGACACAGTTTTTTACCTTAGCAATTATTGGCATAGTGATGACCATAGGCGTGTATGGCTTAGTGGCAGCGATTGTCAAAATGGATGATGCGGGGTTGTACTTGAGTCAACGTGAAGGTGCCTCTGTATTAACTCAAATGAACCGTAAATTAGGCTTTGGTTTATTGAGCGCCGCCCCCATATTAATGAAAAGTTTAACGATTATTGGCACGGCAGCCATGTTTATGGTGGGTGGTGGGATTTTAACCCATGGTTTGCATATCATCGGTGAGCAAATTCACCATGCGCAACAAGCCATTGCTGCAATCAGTGTTCTCGGCCCTGTCTTGGCGGTTCTCACCCCTAGCATACTTAACGGGTTATTTGGTGTGCTTGCGGGGGCTCTTGCTGTTTTTCTTATGGCGGGAATTCAAAAGCTGCGTAGTTAATTGCTAGTTTTGGTGGAAGATAGTTCGATATAGGAATGGTTTCTAACGGAAGTTATTCTTTAAGCTCTCAAGGACGGTGTCATGAAGTTAATGAAGTATTGCCTTTCACCCAATAAGTTAGCTTGGCTACGTCAGGAGCTAGGCGAGAATGCCGATGGTTTGATTGCGGTAATGGATGCGGCGGGTAGCGCCTATTTGGTCCAAGCAGCACAGTCTGATACTTCAGTTGCAGTAGATGCTTTGCCTAAATTAATAGGGCCTGAGCTTAAGTTATTGTGGTTTAAACAAAAGCTTGCACTTATCACTCGTCTTGATGATATTGAGTTATCCCAATTAGCCCCTTTCGAGCTTGAGGGCGCGCGAGTTATTGTGGTTCAGCCTGATGAATTAACAACAGTGCTGCAAAGCATAAGCAAGCAGCGTGTCATTGGGTTTGATACCGAAACTCGCGCAAGTTTTGAGCGCGGAGTGCAGCATCCCTTAAGTTTGATCCAAATCGCGACCCATGACACCTGCTATTTGTTTCAACATGCGCTGTTAGCTGAGCAGTTAGGGTTATTAAAACCTGTGCTTGAGGATGAGAATATTTTGAAAGTGGGTGTTGGCCTTAGAAGTGACGGTCAAGCATTAACGCGGGAGTGGGGGATTAATGTCACGCCGAGGTTAGATTTGAACTGGGTTCTAGCACAGCTTGGGGCGGGTAAAGAAATGGGTACTCGTCAACTGGTCGCCACGTTACTGCAAAAGCGTATCGATAAGCCTAAAAAAGTGACCCTATCGAATTGGCAACAGGTACCTCTAACCTCTACACAAATTGTTTATGCCGCCTTAGATGCATTGGCAGCGCAGCATTGTTTTAGCGAGTTAATCGACAAACTTAAGCCATTTTATCTGGCATCATTAGAAGCGAATACTCAGTTGCTTACTCAAAACCTCACGGTTCGACTGGCGAGCTATTTTGAACAGGACAATGAGGTAACGGGATGATTTTGAATACCAAGGAAACTCGGGCTAAGTTGAAAGCGGATCCACTTAACTCCAATGTTAGCTCACAGGGAACCAGCACTTTGGGCTTGATATACCGAGTCATTGGGATGTTGTTTTTATTAGGACTAGTGACGTTCGGGGTTAATACATGGCTTTAAGCTCAAAAATACTTAAGCCATAAAAAGGGAGAGGGGCGCTATGTTAGATGCGATTTGTGAACTCGATGTAGAGCAAGGCGACGCAATTCGAGTGACATACAGCGTATTTACGTTTCAGCACTTGTCCGAAGCGGATATTGAGCGTCTGCGTCAAAGGTTATTTTGCCCTGCCTGTGGCGGTAAAGCCTATTTCCGTAAAGCCTCAAAAGATGGCAAAGCTGCCTGCTTTGGATCCCGCTATCATCAAATTGATTGCATTGAATTTAAACCTTCGGCACAAAAATCCCGAGAAGAGCAAGATGCTATCGAAGTGCATCAACAGCTGGTGGATGCCGATGCGCTGATGATCGATTTTAGCCGTAAACCGAGAATAGCTAAATCTAGCACTGCCAAGTCAAAGGAACACGCAGATAAAACCATACTTAATTCAGCGCAGATTGCGGATATTGAAGTAAAAAAGGTTAACGCTGACACAGTGCAAGAAGCCCCGATGCAATATCAGGTCGACACGCCAAAAGATACCCCACTCAAAGAAAAACGTGTCCCAAGCCAAGGGCTCGAAAAGTTGCTCCACAGTTTACTGCGTGGTTCCGATTTAGCCACATCCAACCTCTGGGTATATACAGATAGTGAGCGTAAATACCGTTGGCGGGCAAAGAATCTATTTGTGAATTTTGCCGATGCCGATCCCACAGATAATAAGCCTCATATGTATTGGGGGACGATTTCACATACGGATCCAACCATGAATTGGCTCAATCCCGCAGACAGTAAAGATATAGGTATTCCTATCGATGGGGTAAAGGCAAAACTATTAAAGCAATTTGCCATTGAAGATAAACGTGATTTAGAAGGCGCAGGGCTGATTTTATTTGGCAAGTGTTTTTGGAATAAAGAAAAGACCCGCAAAATTATTCAGTTATGGAATAACGATTTACAGCGAATTTTTATCTCACCAATTGAGGATTAACCGAGCTATTAATGGTTTAAATAGGATTTAGCGGGAAAAGAGAAGTGAAAAGGGGCTTATTCTCGTGGCAGCAAAAAGACCCTATTAAAGTGATGTACTTCGGATTTATTTACCGCAACATTTTTTAAATTTTTGACCACTACCGCAGGCGCATGGCTCATTACGGTTCGGCTTTTTCTCAAAGGTGGTTGTTTTAGGTTTATTTAATAAACCTTCTAATTCAATAATGTTTTCTTGTACATCGGCATTGACTTCAATATTAGCGAACAGTTGATGCTCGGCAACAATAGCGGCAACTTCAAGTTTACGTGCTTCGTCGGTAACGATTAATTGCAGGGGAAAAGCCTCTGTTCCCGGTTTAGCGGCACGTTTAGTGTTGTAGCCATAGCTTTCATGCTTTGGCTTAGGCGTTCTACGACCTTTAAAGAAAAATTTGTCAGACATGAAGGGGGTTCCGTGGAGCTGTGTATGAAATTGACGATGCTTATACTATAAAACACCGATTTTATAAATCGAACTCAGATATTTTTTCGATAACTGCGTTTATGACGACGCTTTATTCGGGCATCTCACCATTAGATACAGCTTATTTAGCATGGAGGGATTTATCCGTTCGCTTCAAGGTTGCAGTGCAACGCCACTTGGTAGGCTGGCATGGTGTGTTTTTCATCGTTATGCTAATTAAATCAACATACATAATAAAACTTGTTTGAAAAATCCTCAGTTAATGAGGTTTGTCATAAAAAGTCCTTTACCTTTGAGAGTGCTTTTAGCATAATGCCCCACGTCAACAGGGGTGTAGTTCCAATTGGTAGAACAGCGGTCTCCAAAACCGATGGTTGCGGGTTCGAGTCCTGCCACCCCTGCCAAATAAAACAACGGCTTGCATAGAAATATGCGAGCCGTTTTTATTTTTGTTAGAAAAGTTGTTAGAAATGTCTAATCAGCTTTTTGAATAACGATTCACTTCTTAATACTGCCGATCGTTGGCACGATCTCTGTTCTGCGATCATAAACGTTCACTTGGCCAACGGTTTTATGCCCACTAAATTGCTGCTTGTCGTGAATGTTTCCTTCAAAGTCAGAGATGCCTTTCGCTTTGATGTCGTGAAATGTGAACGTTCGTTCAATGTCTGGATATTGTAGGGCTTGCATGATGATATCTGTTGGGAAATGGCGTCCAGAAAAGTTTAGCGACATTGATGATGTTAGTTAAGAGAGCATCGCTCATGATAAACTCGTTCCTCAGTTTGCGACAGAACCCTAGGAAGGTGTATGGCGTCCACTACGAGAAGCAGATATGTCTCATAGAGTCGATGCAGTAAGTTGGTGGAACAGTACCGGAAGAGGATATGGAGCAAGAGCTCCTGAGGTTAGAAACTGGATGCTGGACTCAAATAACTATTACCTTGATCATTACTCTATAAACAGATCGCAAGGTGCTATGTTAGGGCAAACATATTTAAAGCCATTGATTTAAAACGAGGTTCTTATGGGGGGCATTGAATCTGAAATTGTTAAAAAAATCGAGCTTGGGAATTCCTTTGAAGATAAGGGGGATTTTAACAAAGCATTGGAGGTTTATTTTTCGGCATTAACTGATATAGAAGAGGCCATTGTTGATAAATATAAATCGGAAGAGGCTCGGTGGTTAATTTCATGCATATGTGGTGTGTATTTCTTAAAAAAAGAATATCTTGAGGCAAAGAAGTGGGCTCTTGAGATATTTAAATATAACATTCCTGAGTATGGAACGTCAGAGCTAATTGATTTAGGGGTAATATATTTCGAGCTGGAAGATAAGGATAATGCTTTTGAGTGTTTTTCAAAAGCATATGCAAGAGGGAAAGGCAGAGCCTTTCAAGGCTATAACAAAAAATATTTTGATTTTTTTAAATCGTATAAAAAATAGGGTTCTGTCGCAAACTGAGAGCTTGCAGCTAAGATTTGAGGGCGCAAGATCCCTCAGATACAATTATGCGGCTAAAGAATAAAATTGTTCCCATGGTGTCATCTTTTCGGTGGTGTTCATTTGCCCTTGCTTTATCATGAACCAAAGTTCAACGCCAGCAAGCGTTGATTCGGCACCTTCCCAAGACTTCCAACCCAAACATTGATCATTTTACCTTTCACTTTTCGATGACTTTGCTCAACAATATTATTCAGATATTTTATGGCTAAAACCTCAATCATAAACAACATGCAACCAGACAGCCAAAGACGAATATTAATGGTGTCTAATGCCGCAGCATTCGCCCCACTTTGATCAATGACGACCTTTTCAGGTAAGCCATGTTGGTTGATAGCTTTATTGAAAAACGCCCGAGCAGCGGGTTCATCACGGGTCTCACTCAAATAAAAATCAATAATAGCACCGTATTTATCCACGGCGCGATAATAGTAAACCCAGCGACCTTTAATCTTTATGTAGGTTTCGTCCATTCGCCACGACCCTGATACTCGACGCTTTCTCTTCCTGAATACGGCTTCGAGTTGCGGCGCATATTTGATAACCCAACGGTTCAGTGTTGAGTGGTCAAAATGGATATTACGTTCAGCGAACATCTCCTCAATTTCACGGTAACTCAGTTTATAGGCCAGGTAATATCGTAGGGCTTGCATGATGATATCTGTTGGGAAATGGCGTCCAGAAAAGTTTAGCGACATTGATGATGTTAGTTAAGAGAGCATCGCTCATGATAAACTCGTTCCTCAGTTTGCGACAGAGCCAGTTGATCTGCCTGCTTATTTTTACCTTATTTCATATACCTCTTGTAACATTTGTGCCCTGTGTCTTAGGTAAATCGATTTGCAACTTTAGTTGTTCTTAACATACAATCGCCTGCCAAATTATGTGAGGAAGTATGGTTTGAACAGTGTGATGCACACAAGACGCACCTTAGCGATATGGCTTGTTGCCATATTGGTGCTATTGTCTGTGGCTTCGGCTGTTCACAGTGTTTCCCATTTAAAAGATGACTCAACAACCCATTGTGCGCTTTGCTTACATCAACACCAAACACAACATGCGTTAACGAGTACACCCTTTCATTTCCAACTGTCTCAACAAAGCTATATCCGCGTTGAGTTTCAAGTCGTTTCCTTTGAACAACTGTTTAGTCGTTTCTTTAATAGTCGTGCACCACCGATAACAGCTTAATTTTCTGATTAAATTCATTAATTTATTGATTTTGTAGTGTCTTGGTTTTACTAAGGCGCTGATGCTGTTTATTTTCGGAGTGAAAATGACTTATTTAGCTTTCCCAAAGCGCGTAGCGCTTTTACTGGGCGCTTTCGTTGCGTTCAATTCTCCAATGGTGTTTGCCGCGAAGGAGCTTCAATCGAATGAACAAATTACCGATTCAGATATTGAGCGTTTAAGTATCCATTATCGTCAAGCCTACCGTGGTAATGTACCCGCAGAGGCACTTCCCCAAGCGATTAGTGTGCTGGATGAACAATTAATAAAAGATGCGGGCCTGACAAGGTTTCAGGATGTTCTGGATTATTCTGCCAGTGTAGCGCGGCAAAATAATGGTGGTGGTTTATGGGATAGTTTTTCTTTGCGCGGTTTTCCGGGCAATGAAAATATGCCATCGGGTTATTTAATTAATGGCTTTAATGGTGGACGAGGCTTTAGTGGCCATAGGGATTTGTCTAATGTCGCCTATGTGGAAATATTAAAAGGCCCAGGTTCTGCGCTTTATGGGCGTTCTGAACCTGGTGGCACAGTCAATATCGTGACTAAGAAACCCCAATATGAAAGCAGTGGTTATTTAAAGGCATCGGCTGGGAGTTTCGACCAATATCGGTTAGAAGGCGATGTTACCTCTGGTTTAACCGAGTCTGTGGCGTTTCGGATCAATGGCGCTTGGCAGGAATACGATAGTTTTCGTGATTATGTGTTTAGTGATAAGAAAATCGTTACGCCTTCTGTACGTTGGCAGGTTTCCGATAAAGCCTCATTACTCTATGAGCTTGAGTATCTTAAACAGGAGCAGTTATTTGACCGCGGTTTTATCGTACTCAATAACGATATCAAGACAGTGCCGCGTTCACGTTATCTAGGTGAGCCTAATGATGGCGCAACGAAGGTGAATGCCACTGGGCATCAACTGACCTATGACTATGAATTAAATGATGATTGGTCATTAACGGCGGGTTATAACTATCGCGATTCCACCTTAAAGGGATTTTCCTCCGATGCTGAGCTGGCAGCGGGGCGTCAATCCTTGTTTGATGATGGCCGAACACTGACTCGCCAGCATCGATATAGGGATTATGCCTCAGAGGATAATTCCCTTCGTCTTGAATTAAGTGGTCATCTTGATACGGGTTTTATTCGTCATAATTTGCTGCTTGGTGCCGATGCCTACCACTACAACCTGAAGACGGGGCTTTATCGCTATCGAGGCAAAAAAGGCGAATATGCCATCGATATTTTTGAGCCGCAATATGGCAGCGTTCAACCTGAGGTAAGTTTACTGTATGAGAATGAGGAAACTCAGAAGGCATGGGGCACTTATCTTCAAGATCAAATGGATTTAACTGAAAAGTGGAAATTACATTTAGGACTGAGGTTTGATAGTTATCAGCAAGATATTCGTGAAACGGCTAAAGAGACGCTATCGGAACAAACCGATAATCGGGTTAGCCCTAAAGTGGGTCTCGTCTATTTGTGGTCAGATGCATTAAATTTTTATAGTTCTTACTCTGAAGGATTTTTACCGCTTTCAGGAACTGACTATGCGGGGAATCCATTTGAAGCTGAAGAAAGTCAATCTGTAGAGCTGGGCATGAAGTTTAATGCTGCTTGGCTTAACGACCTTGCCATAAATGGTAGTTTAGCCGTGTTTGATGCCAAAAAGAGCAATATTTTAACCTCAGATCCTGTGAATGTAGGGTTTTCGGCTACTTTGGGGGAAGCGAAAAGTACAGGACTTGAATTAGATATCGCGGCCGATCTGACTGAGTCATTACAAGGCAGACTATCCTATGCCTATCTTAATACGCGTACAGCCAACGATACTTTGAATGTTGACTTTGGCGTACAAATACCCGCAGGAAGTCCACTGGTTAACGTGCCTAAACAAACCGCAAGTATTCTGTTGAAACAAGATCTCAATGATTTTTCCATTGATGGGCATTTGGGATTAAGTTGGCGCTATATTGATTCGCGCCTCGGCGATTCTGCCGATCCTAGCTTTCAATTGCCTTCTTATCAGTTAGTTGGGTTGTTTATGAACACCCACTTAAGCGACAACTTAAGCCTTGGTGTGAATCTGGATAACTTACTGGATGAACATTACATCGCGAGTAGCTATTCCGCTCTTTGGGCCGTGCCGGGTGAGCCACGTAGCATTAAAGTGAGTGTCAGCTATGAATTCTAATATCAGTGCTAATCCAGCGTTATCTTCAGGTTTTACCGAGCAAGAACGGGGTCATTCTATTGGCCGCACCCGGATCAATAGTATCGATATGATGCGCGGTATGGTGATGCTTATCATGTTACTCGACCATGTGAGGGAGCGGTTTTTCTTTCACATGCAGGTGAGCGATCCTATGGATTTGAGTTCGACCTCTTGGGGGCTTTTTCTGAGTCGTTTTGCTGCCCATTTTTGTGCCCCGGTCTTTGTGTTCTTAACCGGGGTTTCTGCATGGCTTTATGCCAATCGTAGCCATGGTGAGCCACGTTCAGCACGGGAGTTTTTGATTAAACGCGGGCTGTTTTTAATCGCGCTGGAAATTTTAGTGATTAACTTCTCTAACCTCTCTTGGATGGTCAGCTATTACACCCTTTGGTTACAGGTGATTTGGGTGATTGGTCTGAGTATGTTAGCGCTCGCTGCACTGATAAACCTGCCTAGACCTTGGATGGCCCTTTTAGGATTTGCGATTGTTTTTGGCCATAATCTGTTGACGCCTATTGGTTTTCAGCCCAATGAGTGGGCTTACGGTCTGTGGACCATATTGCACGACCGCGGCTATCTCGTCAGCGAAGGTGCGCTTAGGGTTAAGGTGAGTTATCCCGTGCTGCCTTGGATTGGAGTGATTTTACTGGGTTATGTTGCAGGGCCACTTTTTAGTAATAAGCCGAACGGGAGCCATCTTGATGCATTAGCTCGCCAGCAAAAGCTGTTGTTTTTAGGGATCAGCTGTTGGGTACTTTTTGCGGTGCTACGTGGGTTTAACCTTTATGGCGAAACCTTGCCTTGGCAGTCGGGGGCACATTTGGGTGAAACCTTGATGTCGGTATTTAACTTAACGAAATACCCGCCATCATTAAGCTTTTTACTGGTGACTTTAGGCGGCATGTTCTTTTGCTTAGTGGCCTTTGAGCGGTATTTTGCATCAAGTGGGAAAGTGGGTGGGAGATTAGCGCGAGTCGGTAATGGGTTGTCTGTGTTTGGCTCAGTCCCTATGTTCTTCTATATCTTGCATTTGTACGTGCTGTTACTGCTTTATACTTTAGCGAAATTCATCTTTGGCGCAAACCATGGTGAGTACTTTGGCGTGAACAACATGGGATGGGTTTGGTTTATCGCGGGCGTATTAGCCATCGCATTGTATTATCCCGTTAAGCGATTTAGCGAGTATAAAAAACACAGCACTCAAGCTTGGATTAAGTACCTCTAATCTATTTTGCGTGATCAAGCTTTAAAGGCAAAAGTCGCCAAGTGTTTACTTGGCGGCTTTTTTGCTTTGGTCAGAGCAATAATCTATTTAGCGATTACTCTGCGAGTAAGCTGCGTAGCATCCAAGCATTTTTCTCGTGAAGTTGAATGCGTTGGGTCAGTAGATCGGCGGTTGCTTCATCGTTAGCTTTGCTGACGAGTGGATAAAGTGCCCGTGCATTGCGGATAACGATTTCCTGATCATTAAGTAGCTCGCGGATCATGGTTTCAGCCTTGGTTACCCCTTGATCCTCTTTGATTTCTGTCAAGGAGGCGTAGGCTGAATATGAGCCTAATGCTCTGGCTCCCAGTGCCCGTACTCGCTCGGCGATCAGGTCAACGGCTAAAGCAAGCTCAGTATATTGCTGCTCAAACAGTAAGTGTAAGCTAGTGAACATTGGGCCTGTGACATTCCAGTGAAAGCTATGGGTCTTAAGGTAAAGACTGTAGCTGTCAGCCAATAGTTGGTTTAGCCCTGCGGCGATTTCTTCTCTGTTTGTTTGGTTGATGCCGATATTAATCATGGTATTTTCCTTTCAGTGCCCTACTCAATGGACCAAGAATAACAGGTCATGGCTTCAAATAAAGCGATTAAAACAGATTTAATAAATCGCATAAGTAGATTGGAAATTTTCTCGCACAGTCACAGTTTATAAGGTTAGTAACATTAACAACGCATAACTGGTATTCTTACGCCATTGTGACTTACGAGTGAAGAGCCTAACGAACCCATGAATAAATCAGCTTATTTAGAAGCCATGGCGATTACCTCTTGGCGTATACGTGACACTAAGGTTAAGCCCTATCAAGTCATTTGGGATGCCGATGGTGCGTTGCCGCAAGCCCAGACGCTTATTGAGCA
This sequence comes from Shewanella sp. W3-18-1, assembly GCF_000015185.1. NCBI lineage: Bacteria > Pseudomonadati > Pseudomonadota > Gammaproteobacteria > Alteromonadales > Shewanellaceae > Shewanella > Shewanella sp. W3-18-1. Next base: position 1,170,960 of record NC_008750.1, read on the forward strand.
AGTGCTTGAGTTAATTGGCGTTACGCCAGATGAATGTGATTTTGATTGTCAGATCCATAAAGGAAAGCAAATTATTTGGGATTTGCGTCGCCATAAAGTAAGGCCTCGTACAGCTTGGTTAGTCTCTGAGCCACTAGCGAGTTTGCTTGTTGGGAGTGAGGCTAAACGCGCCTTATGGTCACAGATTTGTCAATGGCGTGAGCAACACAGTAAGGCATAAATCACTGCTTCGGAACTTAATGTGTGAATATTCAAGACTCTAAAATATTAAACCCACAGTTAACTTTAGTGCGTCTTGGGCAAATGGATGTACCGCAAATGGCTTCAATTGAAGTAAGCGCACATTCTCATCCCATGAGCGAAGGCAATTTAGCCGATTGTTTTGGCACGTTATACCGCGTATATGGTTTATCGCTAGCGGGAGAAATGTCTGCTGAAACGTTAATTGGTTTTGCCATTATCCAACAGATCCTCGATGAAGTGACCCTACTGGATATTTGCTTAGCCCCTGAGCACCAAGGTTATGGTTATGGCAAATTATTATTGAGCGAAGTGATTGAAGCTGCAAAAACCTCTGGTGCTGTGGTGGTGATGCTTGAAGTGAGAGAGTCTAATCTTGCGGCCCGTGCTTTATACCAAAAGATAGGCTTTACTGAGTCTGGCAGGCGTAAAGGTTACTACAGTGCAGATGATGGGAGAGAAGATGCGATTTTGATGGATTTCACCATCACCTCTGAATAACCTATTTCACGCAATAAAAAAACAGCGCAATGGCGCTGTTTTTTGTACAAAGTAATATTAAACAATAGGTTATTTAACTTCTTTACCTTGTGCTTGCAGATCCGCATGGTAGCTTGAACGCACTAATGGGCCACAGGCTGCATGGGTAAAACCTAATTCATCGGCTAAGGCTTTAAGTTCATCAAACTCTGCTGGCGGTACATAGCGTTCAACCGGCAGGTGGAATTTAGACGGCTGCAGGTATTGGCCTAAGGTCAGCATTTCAACTTTATGTTCGCGTAAGTCGCGCAGTACTTGCGCGATCTCTTCGTTGGTTTCACCCAGTCCCATCATCAGGCCAGATTTTGTTGGCACGTTTGGATGACGTTCTTTAAAGCGTTTTAGCAAATCGAGTGACCACTGGTAGTTAGCACCGGGTCTGGCTTTGCGATAATGCATTGGCGCTGTTTCTAAGTTGTGGTTAAACACATCAGGCGGCTCAGTTGCTAAAATATCTAATGCTGCATCGATGCGTCCACGGAAATCCGGTACGAGGATTTCAATCTTAATCGCAGGGTTCAGTTTGCGGATTTCTCGAATACAATCGGCAAAATGCTGCGCCCCACCATCACGTAAATCATCACGATCTACCGAGGTGATAACCACGTATTTAAGCTTCATATCGCGGATCGTTTGTGCCAATTTAACTGGCTCTTCGGCGTCGGGTTTTAAAGGGCGGCCATGGGCAACATCACAAAATGGGCAACGACGAGTACAAATTGCACCCAGAATCATAAAGGTCGCTGTACCGTGGTTAAAGCATTCCGCGAGGTTAGGGCAGGAGGCTTCTTCGCATACAGAATGCAAGCCATTGCTACGTAGGGCTTGTTTAATATCTAAGATACGTTGATTCGAAGCGGGGAGTTTTACCCGTAACCAATCGGGTTTACGTAACATAGTATCGCGCTCGGAGGGCACAATCTTAACCGGAATACGAGATACTTTATCGGCATCCCTTAATTTGACTCCGGGCTGTAAACGTTCTGGCCTATTCATGACGCTGCTAATCCTTGATGATGAACTAGATGTTGGTAGCCCAATAATTGGCTAAAAGTAATAGTGAGTTGTTCGCCTGCTTCTGTCACGGTTTGCGGTCCGCCAAGCGCTTTGGATTGTACCATTTCAAGGCCGGCATAACCGCAAGGGTTAATTCGGCGAAATGGGGCAAGGTCCATATCGACATTTAAGGCTAATCCATGGAATGAACAACCTCTGCGGATGCGCAATCCAAGGGAGGCAATTTTGCGTTCATTAACATAAACGCCTGGTGCATCAGCCTTAGCGTAGGCTTGGATATCATACTTAGCGAGCATATTGATAATGCTTTGTTCTATATGGGTCACGAGTTGACGGACGCCGATTTTACTACGTTTGATATCAATAAGAGGATAAACCACTAATTGCCCTGGGCCGTGATATGTCACTTGACCACCGCGATCCACTTGAATAACGGGGATATCGCCAGCATTTAAGATATGTTCACTCTTACCTGCTTGGCCTTGGGTAAACACGGGTGGATGTTCTACTATCCACAGTTCATCAGGGCTTTCACTATTACGAGTGTCAGTGTAATGCTGCATGGCATGCCAAACTGATTCGTAATCTTGTTTTCCTAGATGTCGGATATGTAAAGTCGTGTCTTGCAAGGGCAACCTCTCCCCTTAAAATTGAGTGGCGTCATTATACGCCTCTTGCGCATAAATGTAAGATAGATCACATTTTACAGCCTTGAGGAATACTTACAGGACGCGACGAACACCTTCAATAGCGGCAAGTTCGGTATACAAAGTTTCAATATGATCTTTACTGGTGACAGTGACGCGAATAGTGATTGAGTAATAGCTTCCTTTGCTTGATGCCTTGGTTGTAGGAGCATAATCACCAGGAGCATGCTTTTGAACGACGGCTACGACTCTATCCGTTAAAGCTTCATGGGCATCACCTACGACTTTGAATGGGAAGGCGCAGGGAAAATCCATTAATTCATCAAATTTGGTATCTAACATAATCAGTGCTCTTAACCTGTAGTTCTTTGTATATGGCGACGATTATACCCGATTCAAGGGGTATGCACTCCCCAAAAAAATAAAGCTACCCTGAGGTAGCTTTATTTTTGTGATTTAGCTTAGCTAAACCATCCAGAAAACAGCTGTTTAAAGTAGTCAACTAATTTACTAAACCAGCTTCCCTCATTCACTTCTTGTAAGGTGACTAATGGGTATTGTGCTATGTCTTTTCCATCTAGTTGGAAAAATAGTCGACCTACAGTTTCACCTTTTTTCAGCGGTGCATCTAATTGTTTAGTTAGCTCAAAATTGGCTTTTAAGTCTTTTGCGCGGCCACGGCTGACAGTGATCGGTGTATCAGTTGCAACGCCTAAATCGACAGTGCTCTTATCACCGTACCAAATCTGTTGAGTGGTAAAGTTATCACCTGCTTTATATGGCGTAATCGTTTCAAAGAAACGGAAGCCATAGGTAAGCAGTTTTTTGCTTTCTGCTTTACGGGCGGCTTCACTTTGTGTACCCATCACGACAGAGATCAAGCGCATACCATCTTTGGTTGCCGAAGCGACTAAGTTATAACCCGCTCCAGAGGTGTGGCCAGTTTTAATGCCATCCACATTCATACTGTTATCCCACAATAAACCATTGCGGTTATATTGTTTGATCCCATTGAAAGTATAGAATTTTTCACTATATACACGGTATTCTTCAGGCACGTCTCGAATAAGTGCGGCACCTAACAATGCCATATCATAAGCAGTCGTTTTGTGGTTATCAGAATCAAGGCCGTGTGAGTTTTCAAAGTAGCTATCACGCATCCCAAGCTGTTTTGACCATGAATTCATCATATCGACGAACGCACCTTCGGTTCCAGCGATATGCTCAGCCATGGCAACACAGGCATCATTGCCTGATTGGATGATAATTCCTCGGTTTAAGTCTGCAACTTTTACGGTTTTGCCAACTTCGATAAACATTTTAGAAGAATCAGAGAAGTTTTTAGACCACGCATTTTTACTGATGGTCACATCATCTTCAGGGGAGACATTGCCTGCTTTAATTTCTTGGCCAATAACATAACTGGTCATCATCTTAGTTAAACTGGCAGGGTTTAGGCTCTCATAGGCATTGCTTTCTGCAATAATTTGGCCCGAATAGTAATCCATCAAGACGTAAGCCTTGGCGGCAACAGTGGGTGCATCAGGTGTAACAATAGGCTGCGCAGCATAAACAGGGAGAGAGACACTAGAAATTAGCAGCAATGTTTTAATGGGACTTTTTACAAAATTCATCATTAACTTGGCACGTCTTTTGGTTGTATTGAATGAAAAGGGCTAAATAGCTTCGCGAGTATACCACCCTTCGACAGGGGTTTTTAGTGAAGGTTCCTTCATTTGTGGTATTTTTCAGTTAAATCGATATCTTAGGCTAATTAATTTACTACTCATGAACTATATAGCTTTCAGGATATCCGTCTTGTTTAACTTTATTAAGCATCTTATCGGCGAGTTCCGCTTGGCCGATAGGACCGAGTTGTAGCCTAAACATATTGTTTACGGGTTGCACTCGGGTCTTAACTTGATATTTTCGCTCAAGTTCTTTTGCTATTTTATTCAGTTTGGCGCGATCCTTAGAGGCGACTAACTGAATGTAGTGATTGCCAGTGTCGTTGATGCTGGCAATGGCTGAACTGGTACCTGCAATACTACCGATATAAATCACCTCGAGTTTAATGCGGGCCGTACCAGTGGCAAGCATGCCGAGTTTATAGGCTGCTGCATAGGACACATCCAGAATACGATCTGAGTGAAACGGGCCGCGATCATTAATGCGGATAATCACTTGCTTATTGTTTTCTAAGTTAGTGATCTTCGCATAACTTGGCAGGGGTAAGGTTTTATGTGCCCCCGACATGGAATACATGTCGTAAGGTTCACCATTGGATGTTTCATAACCGTGAAATTTTTCACCATACCAAGAGGCTCTTCCTGTTTCGGTAAAGCCTTGACCCGTATTCATCACATTGTATGACTCGCCATAAACCGTGTAGGGTTTATTTCCCCTGCGGCTATAGGGTTCATATTTGGGCGTTGCATTTGGCACGTGATCCACATTCGGTGGATTGAGTGGCATTTTGTCATTTTTTAGCGAATAGCGCCCCTTATTGGGGTCCATATTTTTCTTGCTTACATTGGTACTCGCCTTGTCGGGTGTTGAAGAGCAAGCTGCAAGTGTGAAGCATATGAGCAAAGCTAAAAGCAGTGGACAGTTATTTTTTAGAGGCATGCTGTTCTTTTAATTGTTGGCTAAATTGATAAACGGCCATGGAATATAAAGGGCTGCGGTTATAGCGAGTGATCACATAAAAGTTATTAAGGCCAAGCCAATAGTCAGTTTGATCTGCTTGTTTGAGTTCAATTAGCAAGGCTTTTTGGGATATATCTAAGTTTCTTGCATTGGCTAAGGTTAAGGTCGGACTCAGAATGTCTGCGACGCTATCGTTAAGTTTTTCCCCAGCCCATACTTTAGCTTTGGGTGCTGATTTACTCTTGTTGACTAAGGGTAAGGCAACAGGTGCATTGGCCTGCCAACCATGTTCGTGGAAATAATTAGCCACACTGCCAATGGCATCCTCAGGACTTTTTAATAAATCACGGTTACCGCTGTTATCAAAGTCAACGGCATAATGACGATAGCTGGAGGGGATAAATTGTCCGTAGCCCATGGCGCCAGCGTAGGAGCCCTTGAGGCTATTGATATCTAAATGTTCTTCTTTGACCAACTTCATCAACTCGCCAAATTCCTTGCGGAAAAAGCTGGCTCTCGGTTCGTAATAAAACCCTAAGGTATAAAGCGCATCAATAACCGGATAGTTGCCTGTGTACTGCCCATAGAAGGTTTCAATGCCAATAATGGCAACGATAATCTCGGGTTCTACTTGGTATTTTGCTGCTGCTTTGGCAATCGTAGCGTCGTGTTTTTTCCAGAAGGCGAGTCCAGCTTCTAAGCGTTTCTCGGTTAAGAAGATGGGATAATATTGGTGCCAAGGTTTTGCTTCCCAAGGACGCGTTATCGCATCGATGACCGCTTGGTTATAGTTGGCCTTATTAAGAAAGGCGATAGTTTCCTCGCGAGTGAATCCCTGTTGCATTTGAGTTTGGATAAACTCTTCTTGCAACGCCTCTGGAAGTATTGGCGTTGGAGCTCTGACGGCTTCAACTGCTTGTTCACCAGCGGGAGTTTGTACTGTGTCGCTCGGGGTTGAGCATGCAATAAGGCACGAACTTAAACAAAGTAAACCCAATGGAGCTAAATAAGCTCGAAGAATAAGCATAAAAAAGTCCCTAAAATTATCTATCGACAAAACGTCTGTGGGTATGAATGCTCATTAGAATGCCAAACCCTGTCATCAATGTCAGCATTGAGGTGCCACCATAACTTATCAAGGGAAGCGGCACACCTACTACAGGCAGAATACCTGAAACCATACCAATATTCACAAAAACATAAACAAAGAAAGTCAATGTGATACTACCCGCGAGCAATCTTGCAAAACTGGTTTGTGCGCGGGATGCGATGACTAATCCGCGACCAATAATGTAGAGATACATGATGAGAAGGATAATGCTGCCCACTAAACCAAACTCTTCACCTATGACGGCAAAAATAAAGTCGGTATGACGTTCGGGGATAAATTCAAGCTGAGATTGGGTGCCATCAAGCCAGCCTTTGCCCCAGAGGCCTCCTGAACCAATGGCAATTTTTGACTGAATAATATGGTAACCCGCACCAAGCGGATCTTGCTCAGGATCGAGTAAGGTCAGTACACGAGTTCGTTGATAGTCGTGCATCAAAAAATACCAAAGGATAGGTAAAAAGGCCAAAATAGCGGCGACAAAGGTACCTACAATAGCCCAACTCATGCCCGATAAAAACAATACGAATATGCCTGAAGCGGCAACCAAAATGGATGTTCCAAGATCGGGTTGTTTTGCGATAAGTAGCGTAGGTACAAGTAAAATGACTCCAGCTCCCGCCAAATAGCGCTTTTTAGGGGGAAGTTGAAACTTACTAATATACCAAGCCATAGTAATAGGAAAGGCGAGTTTAATCAGTTCTGAAGGTTGGAACTCCATAAAACCTAAATTCAACCAGCGTTGTGCGCCTTTATTAATTTCGCCGAAAAAATGTACGCCGAGCAGCAAAACAATCCCTGCTAAATAAATAGGCAGCGCCCAGCGTTTCAGCGCTTCAGGATTGATTTGTGCCATAATAAACATAATGACCAGTGATAGCACCATTCGAAATAACTGGCGTTCCATCATGCCTAGATCTTCACCACTTGCTGAATAGATAACAAACAGTCCAAACCCCATTACGGCAAACAAACCAAGTAATAGGGGAAGATCGATATGCAGACGTTGCCAGATATTCTGATGTTGTGTATGGGCACTCATGGCGTTGGTTTCCAAGTGTCTCTAAGCATGTATTCATCCAGCATGGCACGAGCAACTGGACCTGCATTCGCACCACCCCAACCCGCGTTTTCCATGACGACTGCGAGTACGATTTTAGGATCTTCAAAGGGGGCGTAAGCAATCACTAATGCATTATCACGAAAGTGTTCTGCAATTTTATCCGCATCGTATTTTGTATTTTCAGCTACGCCAATTACCTGAGCCGTTCCTGTTTTCATTGCAGCTGAATAGTTTGCATCGGTGAAACGAGATTTATGAGCCGTCTGGCGCATCGCTTCATTGATAATATTCCAGTTACGAGCATTCTTAAGTTCTATTGGCGGTAACTCATTAACTGGAGTGTCAATTTTTGCCGTATTATCCTTGATAGATTTGAGTAAATGCGGCTGAAAACGACGCCCCTTATTGGCTAAAATGGCAGTAGCATTGGCCAGTTGTAATGGGGTTGCTGTCCAATAACCTTGGCCGATCCCAACTGAAATGGTGTCACCTATATACCAGGCTTGATTGTATTTTAAGCGTTTCCAATCCTTAGAGGGCATATTACCTGCGGATTCCTCAAAAATATCTATTCCGGTATTTTGTCCAAAGCCAAAAGGTTCCATAAAACGCGCAATGGCATCGACGCCAACTTTATAAGCTAACTCATAAAAGTAGGTATCACAGGATTCTATAATCGCACTATAGACGTTAACCCATCCATGACCCCAACGCTTCCAATCGCGATATTTACGTTCTACACCTGGGATTTGCCAAAATCCAGGATCCCAAATGCGAGTATGTTCAGTAACGACTTTTTCATCCAAGCCGAGTAGGGCAACCATCGGCTTAATCGTTGATGCGGGGGCATACTGTCCTTGGGTTGCCCTGTTGATCAAAGGTCGAGATTTATCATTGAGTAAATCATTGTAATCTTTGCTGTTAATACCTTGAACAAATTGGTTTGGATCATAACTTGGGCTTGATACTAATGCTAAAATGCCGCCATCTCTTGGATCTATCGCGACAATAGAACCCTTATGTCCTTGAAGTAACTCCACTGCCTTTTGCTGCAGTTTTAAATCGATTGTTAGATATATATCTTGCCCAGGCTCTGGCGGCACAATTTTTAAGGTGCGGATTGTGCGGCCACGGTTGTTCACTTCTTCTTCGAGATGGCCCGGAATACCATGTAGTAATGATTCATAAAACTTTTCAATCCCTTGCTTACCAATATCTTTGGTTGCAGCATAGTTTTTCCATAGATCACTACGTTCTAACTGGGCGCGATCACGGGTATTAATTTTTCCCACATAACCGAGCACATGGGTTAATTGGCTATTGTAAGGATAATTACGTTTTAGCCCTGCTTCGACAGAAATACCGGGAAATCTGTGCTGGTTAACACTAAAAATCGCCACTTGTTCTTCAGTAAGCTGGTTTTTAAGTGTGAGTGGTTTAAAGCGGCGATGAAATTTCAGCGCTTCGGTAAAGTTTTCTCGTTCTTCCTCGCTGATCTCAATGAGCTTGCCTAGCTCATCTAAGGTCTCTTGCATTTTTGAGATTTTTTCGGGGATAAGATCGAGGGAATAAAAGGGTTGGTTTTCAGCTAGGAGTATACCGTTTCTATCGTAAATTAAACCACGGCTGGGGGCGATAGGGACAACACGAATACGGTTATCGTTAGAGCGGGTTTCATAATCCTTATAGGATTCAACCTGTAGATGATAAAGGTTGGTCACCAATACGCTTAATAGGGCGACTACACAGCAAAAAGTGAATAGCGCACGGCGCTTAAAGAGTGACGCCTCGGCGGCGTGATCATGCATTGTTATCCGCTTTTTTGGCGACACTTATGCTTTCTCCGGCTGATCCCATAACGGGTAGTTGGCACTCGTTAACATTAAGATCCCACTATTCTCTGTGGTAAGGGTGATTCGTGTTTACACTCCACGCGCGGTATAAACTTTCTGCAACCACAATCCGCACAAGCGGATGGGGTAGGGTTAATGCCGAGAGGCACCAACTTTGGTGGGCAGCGTCTTTACATGCTGGCGCTAAACCTTCTGGTCCACCAACAAGCAAACTGACATCTCGGCCATCGAGTTGCCATTTACTCAGCGCAGTTGCAAGTTCTGGGGTTGTCCAGTTTTTACCGGGTAGATCTAAGCTAACAATATGATTGCCTTTGGGAATCGCAGCCAACATTTGCTCACCTTCCTTTTGCAGGATACGAACGATATCGGCATTTTTTCCCCGCTTTCCGGCGGGTATTTCGATAAGCTCCAGCGCCATATCACGGGGAAAGCGGCGCTGGTATTCTTCGAAACCACGGGTAACCCAATCGGGCATCCGTGTTCCAACGGCGATGAGTTGCAACTTCATCAGGCTTGCTTTTCTGACCAGAGCTTTTCGAGCTGGTAGAAGTCGCGGGTTTGATCTTGCATAACGTGCAGGATCACATCACCCATGTCTACAAGTACCCATTCACTGCTGTCACGGCCTTCAACACCAATAGGTGGAATGCCTGCTGCTTTTGCTTCAACGACTAGGTTTTCTGCGATAGCTTTAACGTGAGTCTTTGATGTACCTGAACATATGACCATGTAATCGGTAATGTTAGATTGCTTGCTAACATCAATCACAACGATATCTCTGGCTTTCAAGTCATCGATCTTGTCGACAACAAATTGTTTTAATTCCGCGCTCTGCACGCTGACTTACCTCATTAATTTTAAATAGCGCGGTAGTATATCAGTGTTAGACCACGGAATACATTGGATCGGCTGCCCTGTTTGCGATATCTAGGGAGATAATTAGGTTAAGACAAATAAAGTTGTTGTTTTTGAATGTAATTCAAGGTGACAGGCATAAGTGCATCCGTCGGGATTTTTCCTATGGCTAACGCTGAACGTATTTGGGTGGATGAGATATCTTGAGGTGTAATATCAACGGTGAAAATACGGCCATGGATGGGGTAATGTTTTTGGGGGGGATTTTTGAGTGTATCTATTGCTGCACTTCTCTCCATGAGTACTTGCTGCATAGGGTGTTCGTTTGATAAGTGCCAGCCCGGACGCTGGCATAGCACAAGATTGGCAAATCCAAATATTTGTTGCCATTTATGCCAGCTTTGTAGGTGGATAAATGAGTCCATCCCCATAATAAAAAACAATTCAGCATTTGGATATTGTGTGCTCAGTTGTTCGAGGGTGACGACTGTATAAGAAGGGGTATCTCGATTGGCCTCGATATCACAAAGCTCGAATCCCGCTAACTCTGCACAGACATCGGCCACCATTTTGAGGCGCTGCGCTGTGGATAAATTGGGCTGATGTTTATGGGGCGGGATATGGTTGGGCATTAGCAGTACTTTATCTAAGCCTAGCGCCTCTTTCACCTCTATTGCAGGGCGAATATGGCCGTAATGTATGGGGTCGAAGGTGCCGCCTAAAATACCAATACGCATATTCTTTACTTAATCTAAGGTTATATGGGCCAAATGTTGATGGGCTTTAGGGTCAAATAACAGACAAAGATGACTAAGCCCCGTCCAATCTTCTTTACCCTGTTGTTTTAAATTAAGCTCAATCTTGGATGCAAATACAAGCATATACTCAATTTGCTCTAGTGTTAGTCGTTGCAAAGCCGCTTGATACAAGGGTTTACGCTTATCCCAAATACGATGTTTTCCCCAAAGAGTATTCAACGCTATGCCTTGCGCTTGCTCATTTTTGAGATTGAGTAGCAGGTTTAGCTCTTTGAATAAGGTCCATAGCAAGATAGGTAAAGCAGTACCCTCACCATTAAGTTGGGCTAACATATGCAGTGCACTTTGTTGTTTATTGAGCAGTAGCGCGTCACTGAGTTGAAACACGGTAAAGCGGGACTGATCTTCAAAATAGTGGCTGAGTTCATCTGCACTAACGGGTTTGGTCGGGCTTAACAGTTGCAATAGTTGCATGGCTTGATCGGCTGCGAGTAAGTTACCTTCATACAGTGAATACAGCATAGCGCGGGCATCATTTTGCAGTTGTAGCTTAAAGTGCTGAAGGCGTGAGTCGAGCCAGCGCATAAACTGATCCCCCTCGGGCGTTGCGCAGGGAATATACATACCCTGGGCATCGAGAGTCTTAAACCATTTGCTGTTAGTTTGTTCGCTAGACAGTTTTGGCCCCTCGATAATCAGTAACATATCAGGATTGGGCGTCTGTAATAGGGATTGTAATGTACTCGAGCCTTCTGCGCCGGGTTTAGCTTGGGGAAGTGTAAGTTCTATCTGGCGTTTACTGGAAAACAGACTCATAGCCTGCCATTCCTGTGTGAGATCATTCCAATTAAAGCCCGTTTCTTGGATCAGTTGGACTTTTTCATCGAAACCTTGGCGTTTAGCCAATTGGCGTATTTGATCCTTAGTTGTTTCAATTAACCAAGGATCATCGCCAAAAATCAGGTAACAGGGCAATAGTTGATTGAGGTGGCGAGAGAGTTGATCTGGATAAACTCTCATTTAGTCGTAGTCCAGCATTAATGATAAACCCGCATTTAATTGTCATTCCGCATTAATTTACCTCAATACTTGCCATCGATTGTAAAATACGATCGGCAGCTTGAATGCGCATTTCTTTGACTAGCAGTTCCATTTCACGACTCTTAGCCAATGCGGTGCGGGGGTCGTCCAAGTAATCACGTCGAATTTCAACCCTAAAGGGTTGCGCCTCTTTACCGGGTAAGGCTACGGCAAACTCTACAAAGTAAATTAACTCGTATTCAGCCACATTCCCAGTGGAATAAAGCGATAGTGTCGAGCGCTCTAACGAGTCTGTTATCAACCTTAACACGGGAATATCATTAGCAGCATCAACTACTTTAACGTTGTTCAGGCGCAAACGCTCACGCACTAAGCGGGTGAGTTCACTGTATTCATCCGGGCTAGTCAAACTTAATTGATTGAGCACGTTTGGGATCTGATAACTTCGTTGGAGCTTAAAACCGCAACCAGCACTGGTCATAATGACCAGTGCGATAATTGCGAAAGCTAACCGTTTAATTAGCATAAGTTTTCGCGGTTTCCTATTTAATTTGCCACTATGCTGAGCAGTTTACCTGGTACATAGATCACTTTACGTACTGTCAGGCCATCTAGGTATTTGATCACATGCTCATCATTCATACCCAAGGCTTCAACTGAGTCTTTATCCGCATCGGCGGCAACAGTGATTTTAGCGCGAACTTTACCGTTCACTTGTACCACAATCAGTTTACTGTCTTCTACCAAGGCAGATTCATCAACAACCGGCCATTGGCTGTCTTCGATGCTGCCTGTATTACCTAAGTCATTCCACAAGGTAAAGCTCACATGTGGAATAATGGGGTACAGTAAACGCACGACCGCAGATAAGGCTTCACCGATAATGGCTCTGTCTTGGCCTGTGGTTTGTGGCGCTTTTTGCAGGTGGTTCATCAGTTCCATTACGGCGGCAACCGCAGTGTTGAACATTTGACGGCGGCCGATATCGTCGGTCACTTTGGCAATGGTTTTGTGGACTTCACGGCGCAGCGCTTTTTGCTCGCTTGTTAACTTGCTGACATCTAAGGCTTCACTGTTATCTTGGGCGATATACTCGCTTGCAAGCTTCCACAGACGTTTAATGAAGCGGTGTGCGCCTTCAACGCCAGACTCTTGCCATTCCAGGGTTAATTCTGGCGGTGAGGCGAACATCATAAATAGACGCACAGTGTCTGCGCCATATTTTTCAACCATCACCTGCGGGTCGATACCGTTGTTTTTCGACTTAGACATCTTGCACATACCAGTGTAAACCAGTTCGTTGCCGTCTTTGTCTATAGCCTTAGTGATACGGCCCTTGTCGTCTTTTTCGGTGGTCGCTACATCTAAAGGAGAAACCCACACACGGGCGCCTTTTTCGTTGATGTAGTAGAAAGCATCAGCCAACACCATGCCCTGAGTCAGCAATTGTTTGGCTGGCTCGTTAGAGTTAACCAGACCCGCATCACGCAGCAACTTGTGGAAGAAGCGGAAATATAACAAATGCATACAAGCGTGTTCGATACCACCAATGTATTGATCTACGGGTAGCCAGTAGTTGGCTTTAGCGGGATCTAACATTTCGTCTGCCTGCGGGCTGCAGTAACGGGCATAATACCAAGAGGATTCCATAAAGGTATCGAAGGTATCGGTTTCGCGCAGTGCATCTTGACCGTTCACTTGGGTTTTGGCCCATTCTTTATCGGCTTTGATTGGGCTTTGAATCCCGTCCATCACCACATCTTCTGGCAGCAATACTGGCAGTTGATCTTCAGGTGTTGGGATCACAGTGCCGTCAGCTAAGGTCACCATAGGGATTGGTGCGCCCCAGTAACGCTGACGTGAAACACCCCAATCGCGTAGACGATAGTTGACTTGGCGCTTGCCTTTACCTTCTGCCACTAACTTGTTAGCGATGGCATTAAAGGCGGCGTCAAAGTCTAAACCGTCGAACTCGCCAGAGTTAAACAGAATGCCTTTTTCGGTGTAAGCGGCTTCACTGATATCGACTTCGCCATCAACAGGCTTGATCACAGCTTCAATCGCTAGGCCGTATTTTTTTGCAAATTCAAAGTCACGTTGGTCGTGCCCAGGAACTGACATTACGGCACCTGTGCCATAGTTCATCAGCACAAAGTTAGCGGCCCAAATCGGCACTTGCTTGCCAGTGATGGGATGAATGGCGAAAAGTCCTGTAGCGACACCGCGTTTTTCCATAGTCGCGAGTTCGGCTTCAGATGTTGTGCTGTTTTTGCACTCATCGATAAAGGCGGCAAGCTCAGGATTCGTTTGCGCGGCGATTTCTGCCAATGGATGACCTGCGGCAATCGCCACATAGGTCACGCCCATTAAGGTATCTGGACGCGTGGTGTAGATATCGAAGGTTTTATCGTGACCTGCCACGCCGAAGGTCATTTCTACGCCTTCACTGCGACCAATCCAGTTACGCTGCATGGTTTTGACCTGTTCTGGCCAGCCATCTAAGGTATCGATATCGTTTAATAATTCTTCTGCATAGGCAGTGATCTTAATAAACCACTGTGGAATTTCTTTTTGTTCCACAGGGGTATCACAGCGCCAGCAGCAACCGTCTTGTACTTGCTCGTTCGCCAGCACGGTTTCATCGTTTGGACACCAGTTGACGGAAGCGGTCTTTTTATAGACTAGGCCCTTCTCGTACAACTTAGTGAAGAACCATTGTTCCCAGCGATAATATTCTGGGGTACAAGTGGCGATTTCACGGCTCCAATCGTAACCAAAACCTAGCAGTTTTAGCTGGTTTTTCATGTACTCTATGTTTTCATAGGTCCATGGCGCAGGTGCTGTTTTATTATTAATCGCGGCATTTTCTGCAGGCAAACCAAAGGAGTCCCAACCAATTGGTTGCAGCACATTTTTGCCTTGAAGACGCTGGAAGCGCGCAACGACGTCACCTATGGTATAGTTGCGAACGTGTCCCATGTGGAGTCGGCCAGAAGGATAGGGAAACATCGAAAGGCAATAAAACTTTTCTTTGTTTGCGTCTTCAGTGACTTCGAAGGTTTTGTTGTCATGCCAGTGCTTTTGCACTAAGGCTTCAATTTCTGAGGGATTATATTGCTCTTGCATCACTCTATTTCCGGCAGTGCCGCCTATTTATTTGATCTAACGCCATATCGGCGCGAATAAGATCTGCATAGAATAAACTAGAAGTGATGCATTAAAAAGGTTCCTATGAAGGAGTATTGGTTATGAATGAGAGAAGTGGCGAACTACTAGGACTGTACCAAGCCTTAATTACCGAGGTGAAATCGCAATTTGCAGAAGATAACACGCTGACTGCAAAGAATTTATTTAAATCTGTCACACAAGGTAAGGAGTTTTTGCGTCTAAAAGAACAGGCCAAAGAAGATGAGCTTGCTTTGGTGGAACAATTTTTAAAGCGTGATATTGCCAGCTTTCTTCGAGAACAAAATGCCGATAGTCTCAGCCATAGTCCCAGTTTAATCGTGCTGGAAAATACACTCTGGCATTGGTTAAGTGAGATTACTGATCGTAGCCAAGTGGAATGGCATGAGTTAACACAGGATTTTAAACACCACGGTTATTACCAGAGCGGTGATATTGTTAATCAAGGTATTATGGTCTGCACCAATTGTGGCCATGAAATGAGCATCGAATTTCCCAGCGAAATTCCAGATTGTCCTGAATGTGATAATGAAGAATTTACCCGCGAGCCGCTAACACCTTAACCAAGGTGATGATGTTATGCAGTTAAAACGACGCCTCAGCGTCGTTTTTTTTGGGATTGATTAGACCTAAATTGCTCATATTTGCATTCACTAGGCAATATCAACTGTTGGTTCGAGAGTAGCTGAGGATTTGCCCACCGAAAGGCGCTAATAAAAATTCAGTGTGAATGGGTTTATGTTGTGAGTGTTCGTAACCTAAGGTCACCATACGTTTACTGAATTTTGCATGATTGCCGCGACCAGGGTCGACCAAAATCACATCGCAAATAGGTTTGGCGTGTTGCTCAATAAATTGCGAAAGCAAGTCTGCATGTTCCTGCTCATACAAAAGATCACTGCCGATAATTAAATCAAATAACCCTAATTTTGATGTTTCATCTGCCCAACCCGTTCGTACAAAGGGAATAGTACGCCCCTTATTCAAGGCTACATTCTGTGCAAGAAAGCTGCCTGTTTCTGGGTGATAGTCAGTTGCCGTGATATCGGCGAGCCTATGATTCAGTACTAGACTGGCGAGCCCTATACCGCAACCTACTTCTAAAATGCGTTTACCCTCAATTGGGTACTCCAACATATGATGCGAGAGAACTTGCTCAGATGGCCAGACTATGCCAAATAATGGCCAAGTTGCAGATGAGATACCGAGCTTTTCTGCCTCGCCATTAATATCTTCAAATTCCTGATTATCTCTTAGGGTACGAATATGAATATCGAGGACACCAAACTCATGGGTTTGGTAGCGGATCCTTAAGGGAGCCATAGATTTGCCTTAGTAAAATGATACGAGGCAATAGAACTCGGCCGCGAATGATGCTGCACTCTAGCGCGAAACGAGGGCGTTTCCTAATTTATTTTTAGGCAGATTATAAGCAGTTTAACAGCCTTGTAGATTGAGATCATACAGAGGTGGGGTATTGGCATCCGTTGCCTGAGTATAACGGAAATAACATTGATCATCATTCACTAATGTATTGTTGTTAAGATCGTAACCTATATAAGTGATATCAATCCCTTGATACTGAATAATGAGCTTATCATCTGATGTAATCCATTTTTCTACATCGGTATTATCAAGATAACCCCATTTAAGACGCGTCTCTGCCGTACCATCACCATCTAAATCGATATCAATAATATCGTCACGATTCACTACTGCTTGGCTCTTAAGGCTGGACATTTGGGTTTTAGAATAGACTAACGTGTTTGCCGTTTTGACACTGGCCTGAAGTTAGAGCAAGGTTTTCTCCCGAGCTTCTTTGCTTAAGCCAATAAATTTCGGTGCGGCGATTACCGTCAAAATACCAAGGACAATAATGACTATAACCAGTTCAATCAGGGTAAAGCCTGCCGTTTTTTTATTATTGACATTAAGGTACATAGTCTAAATCCTATCGTGCTTTGAAGCATCGTTGAAGGCCAAAAAGCACGAGTAAGCCACAGAGTATCAGCAGGGGATTTTGACCCATTTTAGCAAACCAGGTTTGGCCTGCGACCAGTGGAATAGTGGCACGCAACACGCCCGTTTCAAATTGAGGCAGCGCAGCGGTGATATTGCCATTTTCATCAACGACGGCGGTGACGCCATTATTGGTGGCGCGCACCAAAGGTCGGCCTAATTCAATGGCACGCATTTGGGCTATTTCCATATGTTGTAATGGACCATTTGAAGTACCAAACCAAGCATCGTTAGAGACAGTTAAGAGTAAATCGGTCCCTTGATTGACGCTATCGCGTAACTGCTCAGGGAAGGCGATTTCATAGCAAATAGCGGGTGCAACTTTATGTCCTAGGGCACTCAAATTAGGTTGTTGATATTCGCCTCTTGCAAAGGAAGACATGGGCAAATTAAAGAAAGGGGCAATCGGGCGCAGTAGTGTTTCAAAGGGCACAAACTCGCCAATTGGTAGTAGGTGATGTTTCTTAAATTGATTGCTGCCATCGCCCTCATAGTCAGGAGCGGTTTGTTGTTTCTGACTATGATTACCAAGCACGATTAATGAATTATAAAACTCATTATGTTGATGGCTAATAATGCCTGTGATGATCGAGGTGTCATTTAGGTTAGCGACTTTATTGGCATTATCTAAAAAGTCTTGCACCCTGGATTCAGGTGCTGGAATCGCCGCTTCGGGCCAAACAATAATGTCTGCATCAAAATGTTCGCGGGATAAATCCATGTATTTTAATAGCGTCGGCCACAGCGCTTCGGGTTCCCATTTCATACTTTGGGGAATATTGCCTTGTACTAATGCGACTTTAACTGTTTCACCCGTAGGATGAATTTCGGAAAGTTTGGGGGCGGTCCAAGCCGCCAATGCAATAATGGGGATTAAAAGTAATAAGCTTTTAAAGCGTTTAGCAAAACAAAGGGCTAAAGCACCTGACAATATAGCGATAAGAAAACTGAGTCCTAAAGCACCAATAATACTCGCAAGGGGTTTTAATGGGCCTTGGGTTTGAGAGTAACCTGCCCAAAGCCAAGGGAATCCTGTCATCACCCAACCTCTAGCCCATTCAGTCAAGGTCCAAAGGGCAGGGAACAGAGCAAGATTACGCCAAAATGGGTTGATTTTACCCTGACTCAGCCACGAGAGCGCGCATCCTGTTATTGCGGGATATAAGGATAAATACAAGGCTAATAAGGCCATCAAGCCGATGGAGGCGATAAGCGGCATACCACCAAAGGTATCAATGCTCACATGCACCCAACTGATCCCGACAGCAAAACAGCCAAATCCAAAGCTTAACCAATAGTAAAAGTTCGCTTTAGGGCTTAAGGATTCACTCTGCCAAAGGGCTAACGCCATGGCAAATGGATAGATTATCCAAAGGGAGTAAGGCGCAAAGGAAAGCGCCGTACTGGCGCCTAAAATAAACGCCAGTACGAGTCGTAACGCACTCAGTCGGGACTTTTGTTGGGCAAAAGCCCGAATGTTAGTTAGCACGGATCATTCTTCTTACACGGAGAGTTATTTTTACGCAGAGAGTTATTCTACGTCTTCGCCAATATTAGGATCGGGGAGTTTAACTCTGAGTTGGATTAAACGCCTAGTGTCAGCATTGATAACTTTAAATTCAATGCCTTCAATTATGATACTTTCGTTACGCTCTGGCAGATGGCCGAAGGCATGGGAGACTAAGCCACCGACAGTATCAAATTCTTCATCGCTGAAATCAGTATTGAACTCTTCGTTAAAATCTTCAATTGGCGTTAAAGCCTTTACCATATAAACCGTATTGCCGACTTTGCGGATCTCGGTTTCTTCGGCGCTATCGTGGTCGAACTCATCTTCAATCTCACCGACGATTTCTTCCAGAATATCTTCGATGGTTACAAGTCCAGATACGCCGCCGTACTCATCGACAACAATCGCCATATGGTAGCGTTGTGAACGGAATTCTTTAAGCAACACATCGACGCGCTTGCTTTCTGGTACAACCACAGCGGGACGGATCACGCGGCTGAGGGAAAACGGCTCATCACTGTTTGAGAAACCGTATGGGATCAAATCTTTAGCAAGTAAGATACCTTCGATATGATCTTTATCTTCATTGACGACAGGGAAGCGCGAGTGGCCTGAACCGATAACGGTTGAGAGCAATTCTTCTACAGTGTTATCGATTTGTATTGCAACAATTTGCGCTCTTGGGATCATAATATCCCGAACACGCATATCAGAAACTTCTAATACACCTTTGATCATTTCGCGGGTATCTTGGGTGATCAAATCGCGCTGCTCCGCACCATCAATCACATCCACTAGATCTTCACGATTTTGAGGTTCGCCCTGGAATAACTGACTTACTCTATCAAACCAGCCTTTCTTATGGGCGTTCGTACTCGGGGGGATATCGTCACTCATAGTTTTCTCATTAACCTCGACAGATCTTATCTTAGTTAATTATTGTTCCTTGTATGGATTGGTAAAACCTAAGCTTTCAATGAGTTGAGTCTCCAACGACTCCATCTCTTCAGCTTCTTCATCTTCAATGTGATCATACCCTAGCAGATGCAAGCAACCATGTACAACCATGTGTGCCCAGTGGGCTTCTAGGGTTTTATTTTGCTCACGGGCTTCATTTTCAACGACTGCGGCGCAAATGACAAGATCCCCAAGCAAAGGAAGTTCAATTTCTGCTGGTGCTTCAAAGGGGAATGACAGTACGTTGGTCGGTTTATCTTTGCCGCGGTAAGTACTGTTTAGCATTTGGCTTTCACGGCTATCGACAATGCGAATTGTTAATTCAGCCCTATCCATACCGTTGCCAATCGCTGTTTTTGCCCAAAGCATAAGCTGCTCTTCTGTGGGCAGCCAATCACTTGTTGTTGCATATTGGACATCTAATGCTAGCTCAAGACTCATGTTTTAATGCTTCCTGCTGCAGTTGTTGGTAGTGGCTTTCTTTCTTTGCTTTTAAGGCTTGCTCTTTTTGCTCGAAGGCCTCGTAGGCTTCAACAATCCGTGCTACCACAGGGTGACGCACAACGTCTTGGGAGACAAAAAAGTTAAAGCTGATTTCTTCGACTTGGCTTAACACTTCAATTGCGTGGCGCAGTCCCGACTTAATATGTTTAGGTAAGTCAGTTTGAGTGATGTCGCCCGTGATCACCGCACGAGAGTTAAAACCGATGCGGGTTAAGAACATTTTCATTTGTTCTATGGTGGTATTTTGGCTTTCGTCGAGAATGATAAAGGCATCGTTTAAGGTACGACCGCGCATATAGGCAAGTGGCGCCACTTCAATTACATTTTTCTCGATTAAGCGTTCTACTTTTTCAAAGCCGAGCATTTCAAACAACGCATCGTATAGTGGGCGTAAATAAGGATCGACCTTTTGACTTAAGTCACCGGGTAAGAAGCCGAGTTTTTCACCCGCTTCAACCGCAGGGCGAGTGAGTAAAATACGGCGCACTTCTTGGCGCTCCAATGCATCGACTGCGGCTGCAACCGCAAGGTAGGTTTTGCCTGTACCTGCAGGCCCAATCCCAAAGGTAATGTCATGGCGCACAATATTTGCCACATAAGCGCTTTGGTTTGGATTGCGCGGTTTAATCACACCGCGGCGGGTTTTAATCTGCAGGGCTTTATCGTCACCGCTGTCATCCTGTTCAAGGGAAATGGCCTCTTGAATGGCAATGTGGACTTGCTCTGGCTCGAGATCTGGCGTACTACCTTTTACAGTCTGGGTTTCGATATAAAGTTGCTTAAGTAAGTTATTAGCACTTAGACAATTTCGTGGTAATCCAGTGATTTGAAAGTGGTTGTTTTTTCTAACGATCTCTACGCCTACGCGACGTTCTATCTGTTTGATATTGTCATCGAATGGGCCGCAAAGTGATGCCAAACGGCGTGTTTCTGCAGGTTCGAGATACAGATTCATTGTGGTTAATTTACTGGACAAATAGCACTCCCAATAGCAAATAAGAAAGTAAGGTACGAGGTTGGTTAACCATTGCAATACAATTTCAGTTTACGAGCCATAGCCGATAATTGCTAACGGAAAATAGCAATTGCCTCGGTAGACTTAAACAAAAGTGTGTAAAAGCAAAAGGGCGACTAAGTCGCCCTTCTTTATTATACCCAAGCTACCTGAATCCTTTATCTTCAGGTTGTTTGGGTATATGTACTGTTTCATCCAATGTAAAGCTTATGGCTTAAATTGAGTCACACCCAGTTCATCATCTTGCTTGCGCTTGGCCAAAATTTCAGCAGGGCGCAGGCTACGACGCAGATCCATTTCATCTTCACCACGGATAAACTTACCGCGTAATGAATTAGTGTAAACGTCGACGATTTCGACATCCACAAAGGTACCTATGTGTTTAGGCAAACCTTCAAAGTTCACTACCCGATTGTTTTCAGTACGGCCGCGTAGTTCCATTGGGTTTTTTACCGATGGACCTTCTACCAGAATACGTTGCACCGTGCCCATCATATGGCGGCTATAACGCATGGCTTGCTGGGTGATACGGTCTTGCAGAATGGCCAGACGCTGTTTTTTCTCTTCCATATCGACATTATCGGGTAAGTCTGCCGCTGGCGTACCCGGACGTGCGCTGTAGATAAAACTAAAGCTGTGGTCAAAACCGATTTCTTCAATCAGCTTCATAGTATCGGCAAAATCTTCCTTGGTTTCGCCAGGGAAGCCAATGATAAAATCTGAGCTGATTTGAATACCTTCACGGGCTTTACGTAGGCGGCGGATGATAGACTTATATTCAATCGCCATATGGCCGCGTTTCATTGCCGTGAGAATACGGTCAGAACCCGATTGTACTGGTAAGTGCAAGAAGCTCACAAGCTCAGGGGTATCTTCGTAAACGTCGATAATATCCTGTGTAAACTCAATAGGGTGACTGGTTGTAAAACGGATACGGTCGATACCGTCAATTGCTGCAACAAAACGCAGTAATTCCGCAAAGCTACAAATTGAACCATCGTGAGTCGCACCGCGATAGGCATTCACGTTTTGGCCGAGTAGATTGACTTCACGCACTCCTTGCTCTGCTAATTGGGCGATTTCAAGAATGATATCATCCAGTGGACGGCTGACTTCTTCACCGCGAGTATAGGGTACCACGCAGAATGAGCAGTATTTGCTGCAACCTTCCATGATAGACACAAACGCCGTTGGGCCTTCGGCGCGTGGCTCTGGAAGACGGTCAAATTTTTCGATTTCAGGGAAGCTGATATCGATAACGGCTTTGTCACCGCGGCGTACTTGCTCGATCATATCGGGCAAACGGTGCAAGGTTTGTGGACCAAAGATAATGTCGACGCATTGTGCTCTGTCTTTAATGGCTTTACCTTCTTGCGAGGCAACGCAACCACCCACACCAATGATCAAATTGGGATTTTTATCTTTAAGTGTCTTCCAGCGCCCTAGTTGGTGAAACACTTTTTCCTGCGCTTTTTCACGGATAGAACAAGTGTTGAGCAGGAGAATGTCGGCTTCAGACGCATCTTCAGTCAAGGTGTAACCTTGATATTCGCCTAACAGATCAGCCATCTTGGATGAGTCATACTCATTCATTTGACAGCCCCAAGTTTTAATATGGAGTTTCTTACTCATCAGTTGTATCGCCCTAAGATGCCCAGTAAAAATAGCGCGACATTTTACCTGCAGTTATAGCTGCTGACCAGCTTTGTCCGCACTTTTACCTGTTCGCTTTTATTGTTTTGGGTACCCACATTAATGGTAGGTTTTTACTGGCGTTGTTACCAATAGTGACTAATGCCGCGGATAGGTTGGGCATTAACCATTATCATCAAGCAGTTGCACACTTGAATGCTCATGTTATCTTGAATTTAGGTGCGAAAGATGCTGAACATTTCCGTGATATCTTGATATAAGGCATAATCGACATGCTTTGATACTCTGTCCAACATTTTCTAGCCGTATTGGACACAAATATAAAGAAGGGAATAAACCGTGGTCACTAAGATGAGCGAGACTAAACATGCAGTTACACAGGTCGTGTCCGATACACACTGTGGCGATGTGATCCTATTTGATGTCATTTTAGTGGGTGGGGGGATGGTCGGTGCCGCTACCGCAATTGGACTGGCACAAATGGGGCTGAAAGTCGCGGTCATAGAGTCTTTGGTGCCAGAGGCTTATCATGCCGAACAGCCGTTAGATGTTCGTGTATCTGCTATTAGTGTGGCTTCTGAAGCATTACTTGAACGCTTAGGTGCTATGGACACGTTGCTTAAAATGCGTAACGCGCCTTATCTAGGCTTAGAAACTTGGGAGCTCGATGGCTGCATCACCCAATTCCACAGTTCACAAATTGGCGCCAGCCATTTAGGCCATATAGTAGAAAACCGTTTAATCCAACTTGCCCTGTGGCAACAAATGGCCCAATTGAATAGCATCACGTTATTTTGTCCCGATAAAGTGACTGCGTTTGCTCAAGAAGCTGATGGCGTGAGTGTGTGCTTACAATCAAGTGTTAAACTTGTGGCTAAGTTATTGGTTGGGGCTGATGGTGCAAACTCACAGGTCCGCCAGTGGGCGGGAATTGGTATTTCAGGTTGGGATTATGCTCAATCGGCCATGCTGATCAATATCAAGACTGCGCAGGGGCAGCAGGATGTGACTTGGCAGCAGTTTACGCCTAAAGGGCCACGTTCTTTATTACCTCTGCCAGGGAATAACGCTTCGCTGGTGTGGTACGACGATGCCAATCGAATTAAACAGTTAATGCAGCTTAATCACAAACAGCTCGCAGAGCAGATAAGAGTGCATTTCCCTGCGCGTTTGGACGCTGATTTCACCGTTGAGAATAAAGGCAGTTTTGGCCTCACTCGTCGCCATGCTCAGCGCTATTATGCTAATAATGTGGTGATTCTAGGGGATGCCGCCCATACCATTAATCCGCTAGCGGGCCAAGGTGTTAATCTTGGTTTTAAAGATGTTGAAGCACTTTTAGCGGTAATAAAAGAGGCGTTAGCTCAAGATCAATCTTGGTGGAACCAGACGGTTCTTGCTCAATATGAACGTCAGCGTTACCGCGATAACCAATTAATGATGACGACTATGGACATGTTTTACGCAGGATTTAGTAACGATATTTTGCCGCTTAAACTGTTACGTAATGGCGCGTTAAAGCTGGCTAACATCAATTCACCCATCAAAAAAATCGTACTTAAATACGCTATGGGGCTTTAGTTATTTGGCTTTTCCCCAACAGAAGTACACGGCATTTGTTGACTTTGGCTTTGAGTGCTAAAATGCCGCGTTTTTAGCAGCTATGGCCAGCACTGATGATATTTTATGCTGGTTGCCATCGACCAAATAACGATTTTGAGTGTCATGAGCGAAATAAAATTAATAGTGGGCCTTGCTAATCCGGGGGCCGAATATGCTCAGACCCGCCATAATGCGGGCGCTTGGTATGTTCAAGAGTTAGCTCGAATTTGCGGCGTAACATTAGTCCCTGACAGCAAATATTTTGGCTTAACCGCCAGAGCGGTACTACAGGGTAAAGATGTTCGCTTGTTGATCCCAACGACGTATATGAACTTAAGTGGTAAAGCCGTAGGTGCTTTGGCTAATTTTTTTCGTATCACGCCTGAAGAAATTTTAGTCGCCCACGATGAGCTTGATATGCCGCCTGGTGTCGCTAAATTTAAGTTGGGTGGTGGCCATGGCGGCCACAATGGTTTAAAGGATATTATTGCTAAATTGGCTAACGATAAAAATTTTTATCGTTTACGCATAGGTATTGGTCACCCCGGCGATAAAAACCAAGTCAGTGGTTACGTACTCGGTAAAGCACCTGCGAAAGAGCAAGAGCTTATTGAGGCCGCTATTGATGAGGCGGTACGTTCCACTGAAATTTTATATAAAGAAAACATGGTTAAAGCCATGACTAGATTACACTCCTTCAAAGCGGAGTAGAGTGATATTTGGCAAAATGCCGAATGTCACTATAACAGTTTTATGATTCAGTCATGTGTTGCCATTGGGTAGCACAACTAAAACTCGCTGGTGAGTGTGACTTGCTAGCTAATAATTGAGAGAAAGGTAAGCATATGGGTTTTAAATGCGGCATTGTTGGTCTTCCTAACGTAGGCAAATCAACGCTTTTTAATGCGTTAACTAAGGCTGGCATCGAAGCGGCTAACTTCCCGTTTTGTACTATTGAACCTAACACGGGTGTGGTACCTGTGCCAGATCCACGTTTGGATGCGTTAGCTGCAATTGTCAATCCCCAACGTGTATTGCCAACAACGATGGAGTTTGTGGATATCGCAGGCTTAGTTGCTGGCGCATCTAAAGGCGAAGGTTTAGGTAACAAGTTCTTAGCTAACATCCGTGAAACCGATGCAATCGGTCATGTTGTGCGCTGTTTTGATGATGACAACATTGTTCACGTGGCCAATAAGGTTGATCCTGCGGGCGATATTGAAGTGATTAACACTGAATTAGCCTTGGCTGACTTAGACAGTTTAGAGCGTGCCGTTCTGCGTCAGCAAAAACGGGCTAAAGGTGGCGATAAAGACGCTAAGTTTGAAGTGGAAGTATTAGAAAAAATGCGTCCAGTGCTCGATGAAGCCAAAATGTTGCGTTCAATGGATTTATCAAAAGAAGAATTGGAAGCCGTTGCTTACCTTAACTTCTTAACCTTAAAACCGACAATGTACATTGCCAACGTGGCGGAAGATGGTTTTGAAAATAACCCGCATTTAGATGCAGTTCGCGCCATTGCGGCGACAGAAAATGCCATTGTTGTTGCCGTGTGTGCGGCGATTGAATCTGAACTGGCTGAGATGGAAATCGAGGAGCGCGATGAGTTTATGGCCGATCTTGGGTTAGAAGAGCCAGGTTTAGATCGCGTTATTCGTGCGGGATACCAGTTACTTAATCTGCAAACGTACTTTACTGCTGGCGTAAAAGAGGTTCGCGCTTGGACTATTCCTGTAGGAGCGAGTGCTCCACAAGCTGCGGGCGTTATTCATACTGACTTTGAACGTGGCTTTATTCGTGCGCAGGTGATGGCGTTTGAAGACTTCATTACCTACAAAGGGGAAGCTGGTGCCAAAGAAGCGGGCAAACTACGCGTTGAAGGTAAAACTTATATCGTGAAAGATGGCGATGTTATGCATTTCTTGTTTAACGTATAAGCACGATTATTCAATGGCTAAGCATTCGTAAATTAGACTAGATAAGGGCAATAGGGCGCAATTTAGCGTATCTGTTGCTCAGTTTGGTGAAGTAATAGCCGAATAGCTTAAGCTAAGGGAAATAGCGAAAAAAAGCTGTTGACCTAGATAGATCGAATAAGCATAATACGCCCCGTTCCTCGCTACGAGGGGCGTGCAATACCGAAGTGGCAATGTAGCTCAGCTGGTTAGAGCACAGCACTCATAATGCTGGGGTCGCAGGTTCAAGTCCCGCCATTGCTACCATCTTTTAAAGATGAGGTTATTGCTACTAGGTAGTTGCTAGCATCCTTTCAAGATGTAAAATTGAGACTGTGCGGGAATGGTGAAATTGGTAGACACGCCAGATTTAGGTTCTGGTGCCGAAAGGTGTGAGAGTTCAAGTCTCTCTTCCCGTACCATTATTTAAAAGACATCGGCGATAGCGGATGTTTGAAACAGAGTTTAGTTGGGGTATCGCCAAGCGGTAAGGCACCGGGTTTTGATCTCGGCATCCCTAGGTTCGAATCCTAGTACCCCAGCCATTTTTTAGTTTCTTAAGTTGTTTGGGGTATCGCCAAGCGGTAAGGCACCGGGTTTTGATCTCGGCATCCCTAGGTTCGAATCCTAGTACCCCAGCCATTGGCAATGTAGCTCAGCTGGTTAGAGCACAGCACTCATAATGCTGGGGTCGCAGGTTCAAGTCCCGCCATTGCTACCATATTTAATCCATGTTAAATCTTTTGATTTATCTGGGAAAAATCCAGAGCTGTTTTTATGAGCATTTTTGGTACATTTTTGATGCGGGAATGGTGAAATTGGTAGACACGCCAGATTTAGGTTCTGGTGCCGCGAGGTGTGAGAGTTCAAGTCTCTCTTCCCGTACCATCAAAATGTCATCTTCGAGAGAAGATAAAAGTAAAAAGTTTATTGGGGTATCGCCAAGTGGTAAGGCACCGGGTTTTGATCTCGGCATCCCTAGGTTCGAATCCTAGTACCCCAGCCATAATAAAAAGCCCGTCCTATGACGGGCTTTTTGCTTTCTGAGTTTCAATATCCGCTATTATTCCCACTTTCTCTTCTGCAATGATCTTTATCTTTACTCTGTATAATACTTTTTTAAATTCAGTAGATTAACTTTATTGAGTGGAAGTTAAAGAATTCATAAACAGTGTTTATACCAGCGTGGCCCATGAATAGGCCACTCTGGTTGTTATATTTACTGTTTTTTTACTTCAGGTATAACAGGTTGCGTTATTTCTGCTGGAACAATTGGAGCGGTTATCGTGGTTGCGGCTTCTGTTACTGGAGTTGTAATGACTGCGTCTTGAACTGCCTTAACATCCCCAGTTGCTAATGCTTTGGTTGCATTAAGTTCAGCAGGGCTTACATCTAGTTGCTGTTGTACTTGATTTGTGCCTGCTTCAATCACTTTTTGCTGCAGTTTTTGCGGATCGGTATAGTCGGCGAGTTCTTTTGGCCAACTAGGAACGAGTTTCTCAGCCTGATCCGTAAACTGCTCAGAGATAATTTTGGGTGAGCCACCGGTTAGCAGCATCACTGCCATTTGGTTAGTATCCGAGTTCCATACAAATCCGGCTTTCTCGGCCATTTCTGGTACAGGGGTGTAAGTGGATACAAGGTAAAATAACGGCCCTTCTTGCTGTATTTTATCTGCTGTTTTTAACAGTGACACGGTTGTTTCATACTTATCACCTAAGAGTGACTTCATACGATCTTTAATCAATGGCTGTTCAAACAGTCCGACATCATTAGGGTTTAAACCGACAAGGGGTTTAAGTAATGCCCACATCAATTGACCTTGAGGTGACATTAATAAGAGGGGGGCGACACAGGCATTAAGCATCATTGCGAGCAAAACAATGTGTAGGCAACGCAGTTTTTTGAGCAGAGATGTACTCAAGATAAATTTTCCTTTGGAAGTACCAGCAAGTCACCGGCGGCGGAATTGTAGCCGATTCTGACGGGGTAAACGAGAGGTGATAAAGGTAAATTTTAACATTCTGAAATGGTGATAATGTTGATTTAATGGCCTCTTAAGATGGCTATTTTTACAGATGTTGCATGGAGTGAGTTTGAAGAGGGCTATTCTTAACAATTAAATCAACCAACTGTGAAAAAGTGGTTTTTCAGTACTCAATATGTAAAGTTTGTAAACTTGGTACTGTTTGATAATAAATATCATTTAATCTTCGGGCCATTAATTTTGTTTAATGCAATCGTAAACCCTGTTGCGTAATAAAGGCTGATATTGAAGTTTTGAGGTTCAATTCAATATGGTCTCTTTTAGAGAATGTGTCATTGAAATTAAAAGTCAGTAAGTCATCGTTATCCTATGCCCGTATTATCCATGTTTATGTTTCTATGGCGTTATTATTGCTGATGCTGTTTTTCGCGGTAACAGGAATAACATTAAACCATCCAAATTGGTTTTCAGGAGCAGATCAGGAGCCTTTGCGTGAGCAAGTTGCAATTCCTAGTTATTTACTCCCTGTCGATGCGCAAGATCCACAGTGGCGTTTAGCCGCTGGGCATTGGCTAAAAAGTGAATGGGCGATGGATATCGTGAGCGCTGATATCAGTGAAGATGAAATTAGCCTCGTCAATAAAGGGCCTGGAACCTATCGCAGTGTGACACTGGATTTACTTGATGCAAAAGCCTATGTCGAAAGCATTGATTATGGTGTTGTGGCGGTACTCAATGATTTGCATAAGGGGCGAAACACCGGGACCGTTTGGGCTTGGATACTCGATCTGAGTGCAGTGCTCATTATCTTATTTTCGCTGACGGGGGCTTACCTTTTGCTTCCACAAACAAAACGTCTTAAAAAATCATTGCTATACATGGTGTTAGTCAGCGGAAGCTGCGGACTTGTGTATGTTTATTTTGTTCCATAAGGAGTGTAGGCGAGTATGCGTTATCTTATTTGCACCATTGCAGCCAGTGCAATGTTAATGAGCTCAGCGGCATTTGCTGCGCCGAAAATGACAGTTGATTTGACTTTACCTGAAATTACCGAAGGGCAATACCATAGGCCTTATGTTGCTGTATGGGTTGAAAACGCCCAAGGGCAACCTGTTAAAACCTTAAGTCTATGGGTATGGAATGAAGGGTATAAATGGCTAAAAGATATCCGTCGCTGGTGGCGTAAAGCGGGGCGTGAAGATATGAGTTTTGTGGATGGTATCGCGTCAGCTACCCGTCCAGCAGGCCGATACAAAATTGATTGGGATCTAAAAGATGACGCTGGTAAATCCATAGAACTTGGTACTTACACACTCTTTGTTGAAGTGGTGCGTGAGCATGGGGGGCGTGATTTAGTGCGTCAAAATATTGATTTGAGCGCGGGGGACTTTTCGGTACAGATCCCTGCAACAACTGAAACTGGCATTATCGATATCCGCTTAAGCGGAATGACTCGCTAAGCTCGCTATAGTTGATTGTTTAACTTAAGGAAAAAATATGAAATTACGTCTGATTGCATTATTCACCTCGCTCTGCATTAGCCCTTTGGCAAGCAGCCATGACAGATGGATTCTACCTAGCCATTTTAATGTTTCCGCCGAAAGCCAAGAGGCTGTGTGGATCACTTCCGATGTGTCGGCCAGTAATCAAGTTTTTATGATGGATAAACCTTATACTGCCAGCGATGTAAGGGTATTACAGCCCAACGGAAAATCAACGTCTCCAAGCTCAAGTTACACTGGAGGGCGTAAATCGGTGTTCGATGTGCAGTTAACACAAGATGGTACCTATAAGTTTGAAAAAGAAGTATCTCCGCGTTATTTTTCTCAATATAAAGTCAAGGGAAAGGAGGGCGTTGTCCGTAGTCGCTTAGATAAAAAATCAACGGCAGCGGCTATGCCTAAAGGGGCCTATGATCTTGAAAGTGCCTTAAATGTGTCGCGGGTTGAAACCTACGTAACACGTAATAAGCCAACCGATGAAGTGTTAAAGCCTAAAGGCGAGTTTTTAGAGCTAGTGCCTGTAACCCATCCTGCAGATATCGTTGAAAATGAAGCCGCTATATTGCAATTTGTTTTCGATGGTAAGCCTGTTGAAGGCGTAAAAGTCGCCATTATGAAAGACGGTAGCTTATATCGTAACAAGCCAGAAGAAATCGAATTCACCTCAGATAAAGAAGGTAAAATTTCAATGACCTTACCTTCAGCGGGACGTTATCTCTTACATGCGGCGATTGAGCGCCCGAATTCAGATAAATCCCTTGCTGATAAAACCGTAAGCGAAATATTTTTAACCTTCGAGGCGGGGCTTGAATAGGCGGGTTAACTGCTATTTGAGGTTTAAATTTTAAGTATTTATGCCCACTCTCTTAATGGCGAGTGGGCATTTTTTATTGCCATTCCATACTAAAATTTGTGCGAAACTTCCCTAGATATACAGATTTGAATTTCAATGCTGGTAACTCTGCTTCAGGTTGGGTAAGCTGCGTCAACGCATCGTTCTTGATGCATCAAAAGCGCATAACGATTAGAATAGCGCAATTCCACCTTCATTTGACTGTGCTGACCTCAGCGTTGGCACGGGTTGCTTTTGTTTTAAAGGAGACGAAAGAAGTTATGACTAAGGTTCCTATGACAGTTGTCGGTGCAGAGCAGCTGCGTAAAGAGTTAGATATTCTCAAGTTTGAGCGTCGCCCAAAAATCACTGAAGCGATTGCCTCAGCCAGAGAATTAGGTGACCTAAAAGAAAATGCGGAATATCATGCGGCCCGTGAAGAGCAGGGTATTTGTGAAGCCCGTATTCGGGATATTGAGGGAAAACTCTCTAATGCGCAGATCATCGATGTGACTAAGATGGTGAATAACGGCCGGATTATTTTTGGCGCCACAGTCACCATTTTAAACCTAGATACCGATGCTGAAGTGACTTATCGTATCGTCGGTGACGATGAAGCTAATATTAAAGAGAATCTGATTTCGGTTAATTCACCTATTGCCCGTGGTCTTGTGGGTAAAAATGAAGGTGATGAGGTCTCTATTACCACTCCAGGCGGAGTAACCGATTACGAAATCATCTCCGTACAATATATATAGCCTGCTTAACATACTTGAGTGTGGCTCGTTGCTGTTCTCAAACCGCCTTTGGGCGGTTTTTGTTATCCGCTAGTTAAAGTGTGTATCTTTGTTTAGGACTTGAACTGGCACCTTCATCCATGGCTTTGGTCAAGAATAAATAGATAAGATGGATAAAGATTAATTTGTCTCTTGGTCAGTTTTTACTTAAGCTGCAAAGCTCGCGATATCAACATTAGCATATAGATATATTGTTGATTTTGCGTATTTAGAACCACTTTTTTCATCATCAGCTAAAATGTTATTTTAATTTTAATGATTTTTCTTGTGTTTTAAGAGGGCAAGCTTTGGTAAAGCATTGGTGGACGGGATTGATGTTAGTTTGCGTGGCGATCATGTTGATTGCCCACTCGGCTGCCAATATTCAAAAAACCTATGTGCAGCGCAGTGATGCAACTCACCAGCATGTTTTGATGCAGCATGTATCAACACACAATCTAAAACCAAACACTGCTCCTCATCGCCCTTCAGATACAAGCCCCATAGCCCTATCTAATGCGCAAACTGTTGAAAACTGCAGTTCATTGAATACTCATGATATTAATCTAGCCAGCGCAAATTTGGCATCCTTGCCATCACCTTGTCCGAGTTCTGATTATGTTAGCCATTCGGACGACTTAGATTTTGCCCCCATAAATTCGGCGCGATTTATCAGTCTTGCCCAGCACGATGTGCGAGAGGTCAAGCCGGAATATTTGCTCGCACTGGATTTTACTTCAGAATCCGCGCCTAATATCGTGGAATTGCCCAAGCTTGATATCACATCCGATTGGACGCTTTCGGCTGTATCTTCCCCTGCGCGAATCTCGGGTTGGAAAGTCTCAAATCTTCAATATCGATTTAGCCAACAAGCCGCTTAATTCGCCTATTTAGGTGTGCCATCAACTGGAGTCTGCTCCCGTTGAGCTTGCATGCCATTGCATTTTTGTTCTCACCGAAACTTTTGTTTGTGGCTAAATAGGGCGTGATGACTTGAGCCTTACGAGCTTAGCTGCTGGTACTTAATAACATGTTTCGGACTGATATCAATATGTTCGTTTAGCGATTTGACTCAAATGCTGAGCGATAAATAGCGAGTTAATCCCATGGAAAGAAAACCCAATCAACGGCTGTTAAATCACTATTCAGCCTGGAAATACGTAGTCTTGGTTGTTACTCTCATTGTGATGTTATTCAGTGCCTTGCCAACATTTTATGGTGAGGATGCCGCAGTGCAAGTGGGCGCGAAGGCGGGGTTAACACTCGCGCCTGTTGCCCTTCGAGATAAGCTGCAAGCTGAAGGCGTGACGGTAAAACGTATCGACCAAAAGAATGGTGAAACCTTAATTGTCCTCGATGAGGATAGCCAACAAACCTTAGTCAAAACTTTGGTTTCTTCTATGGTGACAGAGCCAAAAGAGTTGACTTTATCCCTTGCCAGTGCGGCGCCAAGTTGGTTACAAAACTTAGGCTTTCAGCCGATTAAGCTGGGGCTCGATTTACGCGGTGGCGTACAGTTCTTACTCGATGTGGATGTTGAACCTGTGTATCAAACTCAGGCAGAAGCACTTGTCGATTCACTACGCCAATTTATCCGTGAGCAGAACATTCGTGGCGCTAGCGTGCATTTGGATCAAAGCAGCCAGTTGAATGTAACCTTGCCTGATAATGATGCTCGCGCGGCCGTGCGTCAGATGATGAAACAGTCCTATCCCAATTGGCAGTCATCTAATGCAGATGATGCTGGTTTACAGATTAAGTTGAGCCAAGAAGAACAAACGAAATTGCGTAATTTAACCGTGCAGCAAAACCTGCAGGTTATGCGTAGTCGTATTGAAGAACTTGGCATCACTGAAGCCTTAGTGCAGCGCCAAGGCGAGCACCGAATTCGGATTGAATTGCCTGGAGTACAAGATCCTGCCGCCGCTAAAAACGTGATTGGTGCTACAGCGAGCTTGGCTTTCTTCGAGGTGAAAGAGTCTGGCTCTGTGAATGCTATGGTACTTAAAGATAAGTCAGGTAATTCGGTTTATGTTGGTCGCACACCAGTGCTGGGTGGCGATCATATTGTCGATGCGAGGGCAAGCATAGGCGAGATGGGTATGGCCGAGGTGAACATAAATCTTGACCGTGTCGGCGGGCAGAAAATGTCCGAGTTTTCCCGTACCAATATTGGTAAGCCTATGGCGACGTCTTACAGTGAATACAGCCGTGATGAGCAAGGTAAAGCCAAGCAAACTCAAGAAATTATCAGCGTCGCGACCATTCAATCTCAGCTTGGGGATCGTTTTCGCATCACTGGTGCGGGCACCTACCAAGAAGCACAACAATTAGCTCTGTTACTGCGAGCGGGTTCTATGACGGCGCCTGTGACTATCGTTGAGGAGCGCACCATTGGTCCGACATTAGGTGCTGAAAACATTGAAAACGGTTTTGCCGCGCTCGGTTTGGGTATGGGTATTACCTTGTTGTTTATGGCGCTTTGGTATCGCCGTCTCGGTTGGGTGGCAAATATTGCACTGATTAGCAATATGGTGATCCTGTTTGGTTTACTGGCGCTTATCCCTGGCGCTGTATTGACCTTACCCGGTATTGCCGGCCTAGTGTTAACTGTGGGTATGGCGGTTGATACTAACGTGCTGATTTTCGAGCGGATAAAAGATAAGTTAAAAGAAGGTCGCAGTTTCGCGCTGGCGATTGATACTGGGTTTGATAGCGCATTTTCTACCATTTTCGACGCTAACTTCACCACGATGATCACCGCTGTTGTGCTTTATTCCATTGGTAACGGTCCGATCCAAGGTTTTGCCTTGACCTTAGGTCTAGGTCTATTGACCAGCATGTTTACCGGTATCTTTGCTTCAAGGGCCTTGATCAACTTAGTTTATGGACGTGATGCTAGCCGTCATGTGAGGGTATAACCATGAAAAATATCAATCTAACGGGTCAATTAACTCTGTGGCGCTATATTTCGAGCGCGATTTCGATCTTTTTAATGCTGGCATCGTTAACCATTATCGGCGTGAAGGGCTTTAACTGGGGCTTAGATTTTACCGGTGGTGTGGTCACCGAAGTGCAGATCGATAGAAAAATTACCAGCAGTGAGTTGCAACCTTTACTCAACGCTGCTTATCAACAAGAGGTCAGTGTGGTTTCGGCCAGTGAGCCGGGGCGTTGGGTGTTACGTTATGCTGACACTGCACAAAGCAATGTGGATATTGCGCAAACCTTAGCGCCACTGGGCGAGATACAAGTGCTAAATACCAGTATTGTTGGCCCGCAGGTAGGTAAAGAATTGGCAGAGCAGGGTGGTTTAGCACTGCTAGTCGCTATGCTGTGTATTTTGGGGTACTTAAGTTATCGCTTCGAATGGCGGCTTGCTTCTGGTGCACTATTCGCGTTAGTGCATGATGTGATTTTTGTGCTTGCTTTCTTTGCGCTGACGCAGATGGAGTTTAATTTAACTGTGCTCGCTGCTGTGCTGGCGATTTTAGGCTATTCCTTAAATGACTCGATTATCATTGCTGATCGTATTCGTGAGTTATTAATTGCTAAGCCAAAACTTGCGATTCAAGAGATTAATAATCAAGCGATTGTGGCGACGTTTTCCCGCACTATGGTGACATCAGGGACCACCTTAATGACGGTTGGTGCACTGTGGATCATGGGTGGTGGGCCGCTGGAGGGGTTTTCGATTGCCATGTTTATCGGTATTTTAACGGGAACATTCTCATCTATTTCTGTTGGTACTTCATTACCTGAACTGTTAGGTTTATCGCCAGAGCATTATAAGGTGCAAGTCATTTCAGATACGCCTTAATCGTTCAACGTAAAGTGAAAACAAAGAGGCCACTCAATTGAGTGGCCTCTTTGTTAACACAATAAAAATTAAGAAAAATTACTTTGCCTTTGGCAGAGCAATCTTCATTTCCGGCGATTGACGATAAATCACCAGAATATGACCAATAAGTTGCACTTTTGCGGATTGAGTTTCACGTACTATGGCATCAACGATGGCATTTTTTAGCTCTCTGTCGGCAGAGGCTACTTTCACTTTAATCAATTCATGATAAGCGAGTGCGCTTTCAATTTCAGCGAGTACACCTTCAGTCAATCCATTGGCACCAAGCAGCACCACTGGCTTTAGCGGATGCGCTAGACCTTTTAAATGCTGTTTTTGTTTGGTTGTTAAGTTCATTTCTACCAACTTTTGCTGAGTTACTGTTGAAAAACGGCTATTCTACCCTTATATAGCCCTTGTGTAACTCTCAATTGTTGCGGATTTTAAATGTCAGGTAAAAAACGTACGGCCAGTTCCAATCGCTGGATGCTGGAACACTTTGATGATCATTATGTCAAACTAGCACAGAAACGGGGATTGCGTTCTCGCGCTGCGTTTAAGCTTGAAGAACTTCAGCAAAAGGATCAACTTATTCGCCCTGGTATGACGGTAGTCGACCTGGGAGCAGCACCAGGTGGCTGGTCACAGGTAGCGGTTAAGTTGGTTGGAGATAGGGGAAAGGTTATCGCCTGTGATATTTTACCCATGGATCCCATCGTTGGGGTAGACTTTTTGCAAGGGGATTTTCGTGAAGAAAAAGTCCTTGAAGCATTGCTTACCCGCGTCGGTGCAGATAAGGTTGACGTTGTGTTGTCAGACATGGCGCCTAACATGAGTGGTTCAGACGGTGTCGATCAACCGCGTGCTATGTATTTAGTGGAACTCGCCTTAGATATGTGTCATCAAGTATTGGCACCTAATGGGAGTTTTGCGGTGAAAGTCTTTCAGGGGGAGGGCTTTGACGAATACATGAAAGCGGTTAAAGAAGCGTTTAAAGTAGTTAAAACACGTAAACCGGACTCTTCGCGGGCGCGTTCCCGGGAAGTCTATCTTGTGGCGACAGGGTACAAGTTGTAGTACTCTAGCGTTAATCATCGCAAGACTTTATGAGGTCTAGTAATTTGAGTGACATGGCAAAAAATCTAATACTCTGGGTTGTCATCGCCGTTGTGCTGATGTCAGTGTTTCAGGGTTACTCCCCCTCTTCTTCGTCATCGCAGAAGATGGATTATTCTACCTTCTTAGACAATGTTCGTGATGGGCAGGTTGCTACGGTCGAGGTTAAGAGCGATCAACGTACGATTGAAGGTGCTAAACGGACTGGTGAAAAATTCACTACTATCATGCCGTTATATGACCAAGATTTAATTAATGATCTTGATCGTAAAGGCATCACTATGAAGGGGCAAGAAGCCGAAGAATCAGGGTTCTTAACCCAAATCTTCATCTCTTGGTTCCCGATGTTATTGCTTATCGGGGTATGGATTTTCTTCATGCGCCAGATGCAAGGCGGCGGTGGCAAAGGCGCTATGTCCTTTGGTAAGAGCAAAGCCAAACTGATGAGCGAAGATCAGATTAAAACGACATTTGCCGATGTTGCGGGTTGTGACGAGGCGAAAGAAGAAGTGAAAGAGCTGGTTGATTACCTGCGCGATCCGACTAAATTCCAAAAGTTGGGCGGCCGTATTCCAACGGGCGTGCTGATGGTGGGTCCTCCTGGTACAGGTAAAACCTTGCTGGCAAAAGCCATTGCGGGCGAATCTAAAGTACCTTTCTTCACTATCTCGGGTTCGGATTTCGTTGAAATGTTTGTTGGTGTCGGTGCATCCCGTGTGCGTGACATGTTTGAACAAGCGAAAAAGTCTGCACCTTGTATCATCTTCATCGATGAAATTGATGCGGTCGGTCGTCAACGTGGTGCGGGTTTAGGTGGGGGGCACGATGAGCGTGAGCAAACACTGAACCAAATGCTGGTTGAGATGGATGGCTTTGAAGGTAATGAAGGCGTTATCGTTATCGCGGCGACTAACCGTCCAGACGTACTCGATTCTGCGCTATTACGTCCGGGGCGTTTTGACCGTCAAGTGGTCGTTGGCTTACCTGACGTTCGTGGCCGTGAGCAGATTTTGAAAGTGCATATGCGTAAAGTTCCGCTTTCAGAAGATGTAAAGGCAAGCGTTATTGCCCGTGGTACACCAGGTTTCTCGGGTGCTGACTTAGCTAACTTAGTGAACGAAGCTGCCCTGTTTGCGGCTCGCGGAAATCGCCGAGTTGTAGGCATGGAAGAATTTGAGCGTGCAAAAGATAAAATCATGATGGGTGCTGAGCGCCGCTCTATGGTGATGTCTGAAGCCGAAAAAGAAATGACCGCTTACCATGAAGCGGGTCATGCGATTGTGGGTTGTTTAGTGCCAGAGCACGATCCTGTGCACAAGGTGACTATCATTCCTCGCGGTCGTGCACTGGGCGTGACTTTCTTCTTACCTGAAGCAGACTCAGTCAGTCAAAGCCGTCGCAAGTTAGAAAGCCAAATTTCAGTCGCTTACGGTGGTCGTTTAGCAGAGGAACTCATTTACGGTAGCGACAAAGTGTCGACTGGCGCATCACAGGACATCAAATACGCGACATCTATTGCGCGTAACATGGTGACTCAGTGGGGCTTCTCGGACAAGCTAGGTCCATTGCTGTATGCCGAAGAAGACGGCGAAGTGTTCTTAGGCCGTAGTATGGGTAAAGCCAAAGCCATGTCCGATGAAACGGCAACTATTATCGATGCAGAAGTGAAAGTCTTTATCGACAAAAACTACGCCAGAGCGAGACAGATATTGACGGATAACCTCGATATTCTGCACTCAATGAAAGAAGCCTTGATGAAGTATGAAACCATTGATTCACTTCAAATTGATGATTTGATGAATCGTCGGGAAGTGCGTCAGCCTGCCGATTGGCAAGTGGATGACAATGGTTCTAACGATAAAGGCAATGGCCATGGTGAACCAGCTGCGAAAGCGGAAGACAGTGTTATTGCAGCACCTGTTGAGCCAGAACTGAAAGCTCCTGATGAATCTCCAGCTAAATAACGTGTTGTGAAACCAAAGAAAACCCCGTAAAGGGGTTTTCTTGTTTTACCTTGTTAGCAATTTGACGGCACTGTCATTAATATTGTCTATCACGACAGATATTTGTCCTTTGACATTAGTTAGTTCGAATAGAAAGTGATAGCTTAAAAGTAATGACGCAAGTGATGCCAGCGAGTAAAATCGTACGTGTTCGTATTACAGGAGTAAATGCGTGTTTGAACTGATTGCTGGCACTAAACGCCTCGCATTATCTTCGCCCATTGTGATGGGTATTCTTAATGTCACTCCCGATTCTTTTTCCGACGGTGGTCAATATTCTTCCTATGAATTAGCCTGCCAACATGCCGATGATATGGTGGCTCAAGGCGCGGGAATGATTGATATTGGCGGTGAGTCGACAAGACCGGGTGCCGCCGAGGTGAGCTTAGCCGATGAGCTTGCGCGGGTGATCCCGTTAGTGAAATATGTTGCGGCGCACCACGATGTGTGGATTTCGGTCGATACCAGTAAAGCTGAAGTGATGCGTCAAGCTGTTGCTGCAGGCGCACATTTGATTAACGATGTGCGCGCCCTGATGGAACCTGGAGCGCTTGAAGCCGCCGCAGAGTTGCAAGTCCCCATATGTCTGATGCATATGCAAGGTGACCCCCAAAGCATGCAGTTTTCTCCGACTTACCATAATGTTATTGAAGACGTTTCTGCCTTTTTAACTGAACGGATTGAGACTTGTTTGCGAGCGGGGATCTCCCGTGAGTTATTAATACTCGATCCGGGATTCGGTTTTGGCAAAAGTTTAGAACATAACTATGAATTACTGGCAAAACTAGACCATTTTTCCAAGTTTGATTTACCGATATTAATAGGATTATCTCGTAAGAGCATGATAGGAAATCTCTTAGCAAAACCGACCTCAGAACGTCTTGCTGGGAGCCTTGCTGGCGCTTTGATAGCGGCCCAAAAAGGCGCTCATATCATTCGCGTGCATGATGTTGCGCAAACTGTGGATATGCTCAAGGTGTTACAAGCGACACAAGCGTATTTTTAAGCATCGTTATGCTCTCGTTAAGCATTTAATTAATATTATGATCCCAAATCATTGGGACACATTTGAGTTTGTGGAGCGATATGAAAGAACGTAAATTTTTTGGAACTGACGGTATTCGGGGAAAGGTCGGTTCAGGTCAAATGACGCCTGAGCTTGCGCTTAAGTTAGGTTGGGCGGCGGGGCGTGTGTTATCCCGCAGTGGTACCAAAAAGGTGATTATAGGTAAAGATACCCGTATTTCTGGTTATATGTT
Source organism: Shewanella sp. W3-18-1 (assembly GCF_000015185.1). NCBI lineage: Bacteria > Pseudomonadati > Pseudomonadota > Gammaproteobacteria > Alteromonadales > Shewanellaceae > Shewanella > Shewanella sp. W3-18-1. The sequence continues at coordinate 1,210,451 of NC_008750.1, forward strand.
TGAGTCAGCATTAGAAGCGGGCCTTTCTGCTGCAGGCCTTAATGTGATGTTAATGGGACCAATGCCAACGCCAGCTGTAGCCTATTTGACGCGTACGTTTCGCGCCGAAGCTGGGGTGGTGATCAGCGCGTCACACAATCCGTATTACGATAACGGTATTAAGTTTTTCTCCACCGACGGCAGTAAGTTAGACGATAACCTAGAGCTAGAAATTGAAGCCGAGCTTGAAAAGCCCCTCGTTTGTGTTGAGTCGCATCTATTGGGGAAGGTATCGCGTATTGAAGATGCCCGTGGCCGTTATATTGAGTATTGCAAAGGTAATTTTCCTGCAGAACACACGTTAACTGGGCTAAAAATTGTGGTCGATTGTGCCCATGGTGCAACTTATCACATAGCGCCAGCTGTGTTTCGTGAGCTAGGCGCCGAGGTTATTGCCATTGGTGATAAACCCAACGGGATGAACATCAATGATAAAGTGGGCGCAACGTCCATGGGCAAGATTTGTGAAACCGTTTTGGCCGAAAGTGCCGATTTAGGTATCGCACTCGACGGTGACGGTGATCGTATTATGATGGTCAACAGCAAAGGTGAAGTCATCGACGGCGATCAAATTTTATATATTCTAGCCTGTGATGCGAAATCCCGTGGCGTATTACGCGGTGGTGTTGTTGGTACGTTAATGTCAAACCTTGGGCTCGATCTCGCCTTGCAAGCATTAGATATCCCCTTTGCGCGTTCGAAAGTGGGCGACCGTTATGTGATGGAACTACTTAAAGAACTTGACTGGCGCATCGGTGGTGAAAACTCAGGGCATATTCTTAACCTTGACCATGGTACGACGGGTGACGGTATTATTGCGGGGATTTTAGTGTTAGCGGCCATGCGTCGTCAGAATGCCACGCTAGAAGAATTGACCTCTGCGATGGAAATGCTACCCCAAGTGTTAGTCAATGTGCGCTTTGAAGGCGAACACGATCCCCTAAAGTCTGATAAAGTTAAAGCGGTGCAGGCACAGGTTGAATCTCAATTGGGCTTACGTGGTCGTGTGCTATTACGTAAGTCAGGCACTGAACCTTTGATCCGTGTCATGGTGGAAGGTGACGATCATAGTGCAGTATTGGCGCACGCAAATTTGATTGCGGATGCGGTAAAATCGGCAAGCTAATATTTTCCTATTTTGTAATGAGTGCGGCTGATACCAATTTAAAATGAAGGTGTTAGCTGCACAAATGAACAGAAAATAGCTTGGTCGTGTAAAAAGTAAGCATCCCGACAAGGTAACTGAAAAAAATCGAATTTAGCTATTGTAACTTAATAAGTGGTTCGCTATTATTCACGCCGCTTTCAGAGGAGACAGTGATGGCACTCAGACGTCCTATGGTAGCTGGCAATTGGAAGATGAACGGCAGTGCAGCATTAGCACAAGAGTTGTTCAAAAAATTTGCCTCTAAGCTCCAAAATGATTCAGCTGAAGTGGTTTTATGCCCGCCTTCTATCTATCTAGAGAGCGTTAGGCAACTGCTAGAAGCAAACAAGGAAGCGTTAGACGGTTCACTTGTTAGGATGGGCGCACAAAACCTAAGTCAACACGACTTTGGCGCTTATACCGGAGAAGTTTCAGGTCAGATGCTAAAAGATTCAGGATGTCGATATGTGATTATCGGACATTCAGAACGTCGCCGTATGTACGGAGAGACGAGTAATATTGTAGCGGAGAAATTCGCCGCTGCACAAAAGCACGGCTTAACCCCAATATTGTGTGTGGGAGAGTCAGGTCCAGCGCGTGAAGCAAGACGTACCTTCGAGGTAATTGCGGAAGAGTTGGATATAGTGATCCAGAAAAATGGCACTATGGCTTTTGATAACGCCATTATCGCCTACGAGCCACTATGGGCTGTAGGGACAGGTAAAAGCGCTACACCAGAGCAGGCACAAGAAGTTCATGCGTTTATTCGCAAACGTCTCTCTGAAGTATCTCCATTTATCGGAGAAAATATCAGGATTCTCTACGGTGGTAGTGTGACGCCGAGTAATGCTGCAGATTTATTTGCCCAACCTGATGTTGATGGTGGACTGATTGGCGGTGCTAGCTTAAACTCTAGCGAGTTTTTAAGTCTGTGTACCATAGCGATGAGCGCATAATATGTATGAAGTTCTACTAGTTATTTACTTGTTGGTTGCATTAGGGTTAATTGGCCTAGTTTTAATTCAACAAGGTAAGGGAGCTGACATGGGGGCCTCGTTTGGCGCCGGTGCATCAGGTACTCTGTTTGGTTCAAGCGGTTCAGGTAATTTTCTGACACGCACTACGGCGATTCTTGCCATTGCGTTTTTTACCTTAAGTCTGATTATCGGTAACTTAAGTGCAAACCACGCAAAAAATGAAGATTCATGGAAAAATTTAGGTTCAGATACTGAACAGGTCACTCAACCTGTTCAAGATGGAACTGAAAAGTCAGAAACAAAAATTCCTGACTAGTAAAAGGTGTCGCCGAGGTGGCGAAATTGGTAGACGCGCAGCCTTGAGGTGGCTGTGGCCTAACGGTCGTGCGGGTTCAAGTCCCGCTCTCGGCACCAAATATAATTAAGATTGACGATGTAAGTTCAGTCTTAGTTATTGCAAGAAAAGACGATAGTCAATATACTTGCACACAGTTGACGCGGGGTGGAGCAGCATGGTAGCTCGTCGGGCTCATAACCCGAAGGTCGTCGGTTCAAATCCGGCCCCCGCAACCAGCTCCTAGTAACGAATAGTGTTTGAATTCGTTATGGTTTACAGGTTCTTGACACTAAAAACCTCGTGATTACGGGGTTTTTTGTTATCTAGGACTTTTAAATTTGTCGTATATATTCTTTACGACGTTTTACTAGGGCTATTTAGCCCTTTTTTGTTTTTTCCGGGGGTCAATTTTGGCAACATTAGAATCCAGACTGGCAGAAATGCTCAAAGTGCCTGTGGAAGCATTAGGCTTTCAACTCTGGGGCATTGAATATGTTCAAGCGGGTAAACATTCAATACTGCGCGTGTTCATCGACGGTGAAAATGGTATCAATATCGAAGATTGTGCTAATACCAGCCGCCAAGTCAGTGCTGTACTTGATGTTGAAGACCCTATTTCGACCGAATATACCCTAGAGGTTTCTTCACCTGGTGTGGATAGGCCATTGTTTACTGCCGAGCAGTATGCAGCCTATGTAGGGGAAGATGTAAAAGTTCAACTGACTATGCCCGTCGCGGGCAGTCGTAATTTAAAAGGCGCCATTACAAAGGTCGAAGGGCAAATGCTCTCACTGAATGTGAATGGTAAAGAGCTAGTTGTCGCCCTGGATAATATCCGTAAAGGCAACGTAATCGCTAAGTTTTGATAGTTTCAAGGTGAACGAGGCAAGACGAGATGAATAAAGAGATCCTGCTAGTCGCTGAAGCGGTTTCAAATGAAAAGGCCGTTCCACGCGAGAAAATTTTTGAAGCGCTAGAGATCGCTCTGGCTACTGCAACCAAGAAAAAATACGATGGCGATATTGATGTCCGCGTTGCGATTGACCGCAAAACGGGTGGCTATGAGACATTCCGCCGTTGGATGGTCGTTGATGATCACGGTGAAGCCTTAGAAAACCCATTTCGCGAGATTACGCTTGAGGCGGCTCGTTATGAAAATCCGGATATTCAACCGGGTGAGTTTATCGAAGACGATATCGAGTCTGTTGTATTTGACCGCATTACGACTCAAACCGCCAAACAAGTGATCGTACAAAAGGTACGTGAAGCTGAACGTGCTCAAGTGGTTGAGCAGTTCAGAGATAAAGAAGGCGAACTGATCACTGGCGTTGTGAAAAAAGCAACCCGTGAAAGTGTCGTGGTCGATTTAGGCAATAATGCTGATGGCGTGCTGTTCCGTGAAGATTTAATTTCACGCGAATCTTTCCGCCCTGGTGACCGTGTGCGTGCATTATTGTACTCAGTACGTCCAGAAGCTCGCGGTGCACAATTATTCCTAAGCCGTACTAAACCCGAAATGCTGATTGAGCTTTTCCGTGTTGAAGTACCTGAAATCGCTGATGAATTGATCGAAGTCATGGGCGCAGCCCGTGATCCAGGCGCACGCGCTAAGATCGCGGTTAAGTCGAATGATCGCCGTATCGATCCTATCGGTGCGTGTGTTGGCATGCGCGGCGCACGTGTACAAGCAGTATCAAATGAACTGGGTGGCGAGCGTGTTGATATCGTATTGTGGGATGATAATCCAGCACAATATGTGATCAATGCCATGGCGCCAGCTGATGTAGCTTCTATCATCGTCGACGAAGATAACCATTCAATGGATATCGCGGTTGAGGCTGATAGTTTGGCACAAGCCATTGGACGTAATGGCCAGAACGTACGTTTAGCAACTCAACTTACGGGTTGGGAACTGAACGTAATGACAGTGGAAGACATGAATAAGAAACATCAGGCTGAAAGTGCCAAAGTGGTGAGTCTGTTTATTAATTCACTGGATGTCGATGAAGATTTTGCACAAGTACTAGCGAATGAGGGCTTTACGTCGCTTGAAGAGGTCGCTTATGTACCTGTGTCTGAATTATTGGCGATAGACGGTTTCGACGAGGATCTCGTTGAAGCTTTACGTGAACGTGCAAAAGCTGCGATCTCGACAAGAGCGCTCGCTTCTGAAGAAGCACTGGATGGTGTGGAGCCAAGTGATGAGTTGTTAGCACTTGAAGGTGTTGAAAGACACTTAGCCTATGTTTTAGCAAGCAAAGGTATTGTGACTCTAGAAGACTTGGCTGAACAAGGCATTGATGATTTGATCGAAATTGAAGAATTGACAGAAGAAAAAGCAGGTACGCTCATCATGGCTGCCCGCAACATCTGTTGGTTTGGCGAAGAAGCATAAGTCGATCAACAGGGGGATTTAACTGATGGCAGATACTACCGTAGAGAAATTGGCCACGGAAGTGGGTAAAAGTGTTGAACGTCTGATAGAGCAATTCTCTCAGGCAGGAATTAAGAAAGGCCAAGCCGATAACGTATCTGAAGCCGAAAAGCAGCAGTTACTCGATTATCTGAAAAAGCAGCACGGTGCTGATAGTGCACCGACTAAGATGACGCTGCAACGCAAAACGGTATCAACCCTGAGCGTGGCGGGTAATGGTGGTCAATCTAAAGACGTTAAAGTGGAAGTGCGTAAAACCCGTACTTTTGTTAAACGCGATGTGAATGACACAGTGCTAAAAGCAGAAGAAGAGGCGAAAGCCGAAGCTGAAGCATTAGCAAAAGCAAAGGCCGAAGCGGAAGCGGCTCAAGCGGCCAAAGCGAAAGCTGAGGCAGAAGCTAAGGCAAAAGCAGAAGCTGAAGCCAAGGCAAAGGCCAAAGCGGCGGCAGAAGTAAAAGTGACTAAAGAGTCTTCACCAGAAGTAGAAGCAGCGCGTCTAGAGGCTGAACGTCTTAAAGCGGCTCAAGAAGCAGCAACTAAACGTAAGCAAGATGAAGAAGCGGCGAAAGCGGCTGAAAAGGCCCGTTTGTTAGCTGAAGAAAACTCTAAGCGTTGGGCAGAAGAAGAACGTCAGCGTCTAGAAGCCGAAAGAAACGGCGATCATCACATCACTACCTCTAAAGTGGCTCGTGCCGCTGAAGATACCTCTGATCTGGATGAAGAAAAACGTGGACGTCGTGCTCGTAATAAGAGCAACGCTAAAAAACGTGGTGGCAAAGATGCGCGTGATGGCCGTGAAAAGCATATGCGCAACCGCAGTACTGCGCCTGAGTCTATGGCCCATGGCTTTAACAAGCCAGTCGCTGCCGTAAGCCGTGATGTGCGTATTGGTGAAACAGTGACCGTTTCTGAACTGGCGCATTTAATGGCCGTTAAAGCGACTGAAATCATCAAACAGATGATGAAAATGGGCTCAATGGTTACGATCAACCAAGTGTTAGATCAAGAGACTGCCCAGCTAGTTGCCGAAGAAATGGGTCACAAAGTGGTGCTTATCCGTGAAAATGAACTTGAGCACCAAGTGCTGCAAGATCGTGATGACGAAGATGGCATCAAGCTAGAATCTCGTGCGCCAGTTGTAACTATCATGGGGCACGTTGACCATGGTAAGACTTCGTTACTCGACTATATTCGCCGCGCTAAAGTGGCTGCTGGCGAAGCCGGTGGTATTACGCAGCATATCGGTGCATACCATGTTGAAACCGAAAATGGCATGATTACTTTCCTTGATACTCCTGGTCACGCCGCGTTTACCGCCATGCGTGCTCGTGGTGCCAAGGCAACGGATATCGTGGTACTGGTTGTGGCTGCCGATGACGGTGTAATGCCACAAACTATCGAAGCTATTCAACATGCTAAAGCCGGTAACGTGCCATTAATCGTGGCCGTGAACAAGATGGATAAGCCGGAAGCGGATATCGATCGCGTTAAGAGCGAACTGTCACAACACGGCGTGATGTCTGAAGATTGGGGCGGAGATAACATGTTCGCCTTCGTATCGGCTAAGACAGGTGAAGGTGTTGATGATCTGCTTGAAGGTATCTTGCTGCAAGCTGAAGTATTAGAGCTTAAAGCGGTACGTGATGGTATGGCTGCGGGTGTGGTGATTGAATCCCAACTGGATAAAGGTCGCGGCCCTGTTGCAACGATTCTGGTTCAAGAAGGTACACTGCGCCAAGGTGATATCGTTCTATGTGGTTTAGAGTACGGTAAAATCCGTGCAATGAAAGACGAGAACGGTCGTTCAATCACTGAAGCGGGTCCATCAATTCCTGTTGAAATTCTGGGTCTGTCTGGCGTACCGTCAGCCGGTGATGAAGCAACCGTCGTACGTGACGAACGTAAAGCTCGCGAAGTTGCCCTGTATCGTCAAGGTAAGTTCCGTGATGTTAAATTAGCGCGTCAGCAAAAATCTAAGCTAGAAAACATGTTCGCGAACATGACAGACGGCGAAGTGAAAGAGCTGAACATCGTTCTGAAAGCGGACGTTCAAGGTTCACTCGAAGCAATTACAGACTCATTAACGGGTTTGTCTACCGACGAAGTGAAAGTGAACATCATCGCTCGCGGTGTAGGTGCACTGACCGAAACCGACGCAACCTTAGCGGCAGCGTCTAACGCGATCATGGTTGGCTTTAACGTGCGTGCTGATGCACAAGCACGTAAGGTTATCGAGAGTGAAAGTGTTGACCTACGTTACTACAGCGTAATCTATAATTTGATTGATGAAGTGAAAGCGGCGATGACAGGTATGCTGTCTCCTGAATTCAAACAACAAATTATCGGCCTGGCTGAGGTACGTGATGTGTTCAAGTCGCCGAAACTTGGTGCAATCGCCGGTTGTATGGTGACTGAAGGCACCATCAAGCGTAGCGCACCTATTCGCGTACTGCGTGATAACGTGGTTATCTTCGAAGGTGAACTCGAATCCTTACGTCGCTTTAAAGATGACGTTGCCGAAGTTCGCAATGGTATGGAATGTGGTATTGGCGTTAAGAACTACAACGATGTTCGCGTAGGCGACCAAATCGAAGTATTCGAAACCGTCGAAGTGGCACGTACACTTTAACGATAAGGAGGGCGGCATTAGCCGCCCTTTCGATTTAATGACATTAGCTATGGTACAAATATTATGGCAAAAGAATTCAGTCGTACACGTCGTATAGCACAGCAACTTCAGCAAGAACTTGCTCAGGTGCTACAACGCGACATGAAAGATCCTCGTATTGGCTTTGTTACCGTAAATGACGTAGACGTCTCACGCGATCTCAGCTACGCCAAAGTCTTTGTGACCTTCTTTGAAGAAGATAAAGCAGTGGTGCAGGAAAAGCTCAACGCTTTGATCAGCGCCGCCCCCTACATCCGCACCTTAGTGGCGGGCCGTATGAAGCTGCGTGTTATGCCTGAACTACGTTTTGTTTATGACAGTTCATTGGTTGAGGGGATGCGTATGTCTAACCTCGTTAGCCAAGTCATCAACCAAGACAAGGCAAAACAACAGCAGTTTGGTAGCGCAGATGAAGTCCTTAATGAGGATGAGGGCGCTACCGACGATACAGATGATACAAAAGGTAAAGATTAATGGCTCGTCGTCCGAAAGGCCGTTTTATCGATGGGATAGTGTTACTGGATAAATCCACTGGCATGAGTTCTAACTTTGCCTTGCAAAGGGTAAAGCGCTTTTTTAATGCGAATAAAGCCGGGCATACGGGTGCACTCGATCCGTTAGCGACAGGTATGTTACCAGTGTGCCTAGGTGAAGCGACTAAGTTTTCCCAGCACTTATTAGATGCTGATAAACGTTACTTAGTGACAGCAAAACTGGGCGAGCGTACCGATACCAGTGATTCAGATGGTGAAGTGGTTCAGACGCGCCCAGTTACATTTACTGAGGCGCAACTACTGAGTGCGCTTGAGCACTTTCGTGGTGACACTCAGCAAGTGCCTTCTATGTATTCCGCGCTGAAATATCAGGGGCAGCCTCTGTATAAATATGCGCGTGAAGGCATAGAAGTGCCGCGAGAATCTCGCCCTATTACGGTATTTGAGCTTAATTTCATCAGTCTTGAAGGTGATGAGTTGACCTTAGACATTCATTGCTCTAAAGGGACTTATATTCGCACCATCATTGATGATCTTGGTGAAATGTTAGGTTGTGGCGCCCATGTGATTATGTTGCGACGAACTCAAGTTGCACAGTATCCCTATGCCAAAATGGTTACACTAGAACAGCTCGAAGCACTTGTCACCCAAGCACATGAACAACAGATAGATCCGAGTGTATTACTCGATCCTCTCTTATTACCCATGGATACGGCAGTGGCTGACTTTCCTGAGGTCAATGTGCCTGAAGCGAGTGCGGCTTATTTGATGCAAGGCCAAGCGGTACGTGTGACAGGTCTAAAAGCTGACACATTAGTGCGTATCACCTTAGGGGATGCGCATCGATTCGTTGGTATTGGTGCAATGAATGATGATGGCCTTTTGGCGCCGAAACGGCTCATAGTGATCCATGACGAGCCGATAGTCACAGATTAATTCATTCTGCCAATTCGAAATACGCCCGCCTTTTTATTGCGCTAGGGTTGGATTATGGGTAGAATAGCGCGCCCTCTGGCTGAGTTAGTGATCGGCTAGAGATTCATACTATATATTTGGAGAGACACATGTCACTAAGTACTGAAGCGAAAGCAAAAATCCTGGCTGAATTTGGCCGCGGCGAAAACGATACAGGTTCAACTGAAGTTCAAGTTGCCTTGTTAACTGCACAAATCAACCATTTGCAAGATCACTTCAAAGAGCACATCCACGATCACCACTCACGTCGTGGTCTGTTACGCATGGTTAGCGCGCGTCGTAAGTTAACTGCTTACCTGAAGCGTACAGATGCTGAGCGTTACACTGCACTGATCCAAAAGTTAGGTCTACGTCGTTAATCTCACGTCGACTAACGTAAAAAAGGAGGCTTAGCCTCCTTTTTTATTGCGCGCAGATTAAGTTATACCGTTTTGCCTATGCTCTGCTGTCGATACTTGTGATTGTTGCAGTTTGGCTTGCGATATATAAGGTTTCAAATTCTGCTTGCGGTAATGGCTGACTAAAATAAAACCCTTGGCCTATCTGACATTGGTTTTCCTTAAGCCAGTCTAACTGTAATTCATTTTCAATCCCTTCTGCCACAATGGTCAGATTAAGTTGCTTACCTAACATCAAAATTGTCGATGCAATTGCGCTGTCTTCCGGTAAATCGGATACAAAACAACGGTCGATTTTCATAGTGGTGATGGGGAGATGACGTAGATAGGATAGCGAAGAATAACCTGTGCCAAAATCGTCAACGGCGATACCAAAACCTGCCGACTTGAGTTGCTCAAGCTTATTGATGGCCAACTCAATATCATTCATTAATGAGGTTTCTGTAATCTCAATTTCGAGTAACTCTGGTTGAATTTGGTAGCGCAACGCCATTTGTTTGATATCAGATACTAAACTTGCATCAGCAAATTGTTGTGATGCAACATTAATAGCGATGGGGATCGCGAAGTGATACTTTTTTTGCCATTCCCTTAATGTTTTACAGCTTTGCTCTATCACCCAGCGGCCAATAGGAATAATGATCCCTGTTTCTTCTGCAACAGGAATAAATGACATAGGACTAATCAAGCGACCATCTTTTTGCCAACGAATTAAGGCTTCACAGCCAGTGACTTTACCTGTTTGTAGGTCTAGTTTAGGCTGGAAATAGAGCAGAAATTCATTATTTTTTAAAGCATCATGTAGTGATGCCTCGGTGCGCAATCTTACCGCAGCACGCTCTGTCATTTGCTGTTTAAAAAAGGCCCATTGATTTGAACCGGCCGCTTTTGCACTATACATGGCGATATCGGCATGACGGATTAGATCTTCGGCACTATTGCCATCTTCGGGGTAAATTGAAATGCCAATGGATGCCGCTGGGTGAATCGCATGTTCATTCAATTGAATGGGCACATTAAGTTGCACAAGAAGTTTATCGACAAAGTCGGCAGCTTGGTCGGGTGAATGTACGGCATCGGCTAAAATAACAAATTCATCGCCACCTAGGCGTGACACCGTTCCCTTATCACCGACAACACGCTCAAGAATGCGTGCAATACGAGCTAAAAATTGATCGCCGAGTGCATGACCGAGAGAGTCATTAATATTTTTAAAACGATCTAAATCGATAAACATGAGTGCAAAGCTACGTTTGTGTACACGCGACCGTTGGATAGTAACGGCAATCGTTTCGAGTAATAGTGTACGGTTTGGCAGTCCTGTGAGCGGATCTCTTGTTGCCATCTTACGTAGTTTTGATTGCGTTTGACTAAATTGAATAAGGATCTGATTAAATTTTGACGTCACTAAACCGAGCTCGTCATCTTTGTGTGCATTGGACACTGGAAGCAGATTTTCATCCGGTGAGTCGGGGTCAATTTTATCAATAGCTTCACTGATCCTCGCGATGGGTTGGGTTAGAAAACGATGAAATACAACCGATAACACGAGGGTGAGTAAGAGGGCTCGCGCCAAAGTTGCGAAGAAACCGAGTTTGAGTTGTGAAAAGAGAGTGTCTGTTAGCTCTTGAGTATCATAGAAAAGAGTCAGTGTACCGATGAGCTGTTGTTTTTGTGTTCCTTCAAAATAGAAGGGGCGGTACAAAGGTCGGGATATTTCTTTTAATTCATCGAAGAGTTTATTACTCAGCGTTACAAACGTCTGAGAATTATTACTTTTAGTATTGCTGACAGAGACAAACATTGAACCATCATCAAGTTCGATAACGGCAGAGCCAACATGCTCAACTTTGATGGCGCCTTCTAGGGTTTGTCTCGCTAAGTTGTCATCAAGAGCCCATACCGCATTAGCCGCGGGTTGCTCAACTGAATTAAGTAATTCTTGTTGAGTGGTGGTGAGCTGCTGTTTTGTTGATAATACAACAAGGGCTATTTCAACTATAAAAATAGCGATGGCAAAAAATAACGCAGTAAAAACAACGAGGTTAGTTTGCTTCCATGTTAGGGATTTAAAGCGACCCGTCATAAAGCTTGTCCTTTATTGTTGTTTTTCACCATAAGGTAGATTTTCCGTATCAGTTTGAAGTACAACTCTTTATCAATTTGTCCACTTTAGTGAAAAGATAGGTCTTTGTCATCATTATCTGCTCTTTATCTATTGTCCTTAATTGCAGTATACTTACGCGCGTAATTCAAGGTCATTAATTAAGGAATGGGTCACGTGAATCCAATTGTAAAGAGTTTTGAGTATGGTCAACATACAGTCACCCTGGAAACAGGCGTTATAGCGCGTCAAGCTGATGCCGCTGTGTTAGCAAGTATGGGTGACACAACAGTGTTAGTCACTGTTGTTGGTAAAAAAGAAGCCGAAGCCGGTCGTGATTTTTTCCCTCTGACTGTTAACTATCAAGAAAAAACCTACGCAGCAGGTAAAATTCCTGGCGGTTTCTTTAAGCGTGAGGGTCGTCCTTCAGAAGATGAGACATTAATTGCTCGTCTTATTGACCGCCCAATTCGTCCTCTTTTCCCTAATGGTTTCAAAAACGAAGTTCAAGTTATCATCACAGTTGTATCTGTCGACCCACAAATTGAGCCAGATATCATCTCTATGATTGGTACTTCTGCTGCATTGGCCATTTCTGGTATCCCGTTTAGCGGTCCTTTGGGCGCAGCTCGTGTCGGTTATATCAATGGTGAATATGTATTGAACCCAACAGTGGCTCAAATTGAAACGAGCCAATTGAACTTAGTGGTTGCTGGTACAGCAAGTGCAGTGTTAATGGTGGAATCAGAAGCCCAAGCATTACCAGAAGAAGTGATGTTAGGTTCTGTTGTTTATGGTCACGATCAACAACAAGTGGTTATTAACGCGATTGCTGAGTTTAAAGCTGAAGCGGGTAAACCAATGTGGGATTGGACTGCGCCAGTGCAAGATGAAACGCTTGTTGCTCAAATTAAAGAGTTGGCTGAAGCGGGTTTAGGCGATGCGTATAAAATCCAAGTTAAGCAAGATCGTTATGCTCAAGTTGCTGTAGTTAAAGCTGCAACGAAAGAAGCGTTATTAGCAAGCAATCCAAATATTGATTTACGTGAAGTAGACAATTTACTGGGCAGCTTAGAGAAGAAAGTCGTTCGTGGTCGTATTATTCGTGGCGAGCCGCGTATCGATGGTCGTGAACCCGATATGATCCGTGCGTTAAGTGTATTAGCGGGCGTATTGCCACGTACTCACGGTAGCGCCTTGTTCACTCGCGGCGAAACCCAAGCCTTAGTAACTTGTACTTTAGGTACTGAACGTGATGCACAGAAGATCGATAGCATCATGGGTGAGCGCACTAATCGTTTTATGTTGCACTATAACTTCCCTCCTTACTCTGTTGGTGAAACCGGCATGGTGGGTTCACCTAAGCGCCGCGAAATCGGTCATGGAAAGTTAGCATGGCGTGGTATTAACGCTGTGATGCCATCGGCAGAAGAATTTCCATACAGCGTGCGCGTTGTATCTGAAATTACTGAATCTAATGGTTCAAGTTCTATGGCGTCTGTCTGTGGTACTTCCCTTGCGCTGATGGATGCGGGTGTACCTATCAAGACTTCTGTAGCGGGTATTGCTATGGGCCTTGTAAAAGAAGGCGATGATTTTGTCGTACTTTCAGACATCTTAGGTGATGAAGATCATTTAGGTGATATGGACTTTAAAGTGGCGGGTACCCGTGGTGGTATTACTGCACTGCAAATGGATATCAAGATCGAAGGTATCACCAAAGAAATTATGGAAATTGCACTACAACAAGCCTATGGCGCACGTGTGCATATTCTAAATGTGATGGATCAAGCGATTGGTTCGCACCGTGATGATATTTCTGATCATGCTCCACGTATCACTACAATCAAAATTAACCCAGAGAAAATCCGTGATGTTATCGGTAAAGGTGGCGCAGTTATTCGTGCTCTGACCGAAGAAACTGGCACTACGATTGAGCTGGAAGATGATGGTACGGTAAGAATTGCCTCTTCAAATGGTGAAGCGACCAAAGAAGCTATCCGCCGTATTGAAGAAATCACTTCAGAAGTCGAAGTGGGCCGTATCTATAATGGTAAAGTGATCCGTATCGTTGATTTCGGTGCATTCGTGAACATTCTGCCGGGCAAAGATGGTTTAGTACACATTTCACAAATCAGTGATGAACGTGTGGCTAACGTGTCTGATCACCTTGAACTTAACCAAGAAGTTGCTGTTAAGGTAATGGAAGTGGATCGTCAAGGTCGTGTACGCTTGTCAATCAAAGAAGCACAAACGAAAGAAGCTGCAGCAGAATAACTGAGCCATAGGCTCAATATTCCATGTGCTTTTAAGTGATTGCATAGAAAGGAGATCAATTGATCTCCTTTTTCTTGGGTCGAATTTAATATAATTGTGATTAATGCTATTCGTTAATAGAAGTCCTCTGGTGGGATTGCTATGATGAATACTCTTCTGCATGTGTTGGGAATCTAAAAAGGTAGAAATGGATGAGTCTTAAAATTAGAACCGCTGTTGTTGCTGTGCTGGCGGGTGCCAGCCTGATGTTGGCTGGATGTGCGACGACCACTCAGTCCCCTTTAGATAACCACAATGATCTTGAAGGCAAGTTAGTCGTAGCGCCTGTGATGCCTGACTATAAAGTCGAGGTCACACTCGCTAAGCTTAATGAGATTTTATCTGCCGTCGAACTGACAAATGAACAGAGAGCCAGATTTCATTATGATCGCGGCGTAATATACGACAGTGTAGGTTTAAGGCTATTGGCGCGTATCGATTTTATGCAAGCACTTAAACTGCAGCCAGATCTTGCTGACGCGTATAATTTTCTTGGGATTTATTATACCCAAGAGGGCGAGTATGACAGCGCCTATGAAGCTTTCGATGGCGTATTGGAACTTGCTCCTAATTACGATTATGCCTATCTAAACCGTGGGATAGCACTTTACTATGGCGATCGAAATGCGCTGGCCATTAAAGATATGCAAGCCTTTTATGCTGGTGATAATAAAGACGGTTATCGTGCATTGTGGTTATATTTGATAGAGTCCAAAGATAATCACGAACAAGCCAAACAGCGGTTATTAGAAAATCGTAAGAATCTTGATAACGGAGTATGGTCAACGGTTATTGTCGATTATTATTTAGGACACAAGCGCCGTGATGATGTGTTTAATGCAGCCAAAGAAGGTTTAACTCATCCAAAAGAATATGCAGAGCGTTTATGTGAAGCGTATTTTTATCTTGCAAAAATGGCGATAGAGCAAAAGCAATATCAAGATGCAGCAAATTACTTACGGCTTACACTCGCGACTAATATCTATGATTTTGTTGAACACAGATATGCCCGTATTGAGCTAGCAAAAGTTAAAGGTTTGCTCGAAGACACAAAATAACCTCCTCTGCCCGGGCTCATCTCGGGCTTTGCCTAGCCAAGTGAGAACTGAGGCGCTATAATTTGCGCCTTTTTAGCGATACTAGTGCATAGGTTAATATGTCAGGCAATAAAGTAGAGGTGGATAAACGTCGCACCTTCGCGATCATATCGCACCCTGATGCCGCCCAGCCTTTCAACGCTTAAAACCACCTTTCATTGCACACCACTATCACATCTCTACGTACTGAATTTAAAGGCTTTTTGTCTTTTTCTCGTTTCTTTGCTTTTCAATGATGTTCAAGCGTAACCTCGGAAAGTGTGTACAAACTTGAGTACAAATCGCCATATTTACCGTTTTTAGCGAAATTCCATGACACAGCCCTAGCTGTAGGCCTTGTAGCGACTGGGTTTTGGCCAAAACTTACCTATATTTTTCCTGCTAAAAATCGAGAAATGATGGTAAGACGTTCGCGATTATCTCTAATTGTTTGCCGGTCGAATTGGTTAACGGTTGCTTTCCTGCTGTCCTAAAAGTTCATTTGTATGGACCTGATCTTCTGAACAAATCATGCATCTTTCTGACCATCAACAAGTGATTAATCAGGCGATGATAGCTTTACATTGATTTTCAGGAGAATGCAGATGACAGCAGTAGCGCACCAGGTAACCCCTTTTCTAACGTCTTACGAAGTGATGGCTCGTTACCACATTAGCTATACGACGCTCTGGCGAAGAATAAAAGATGGCAGCTTGCCGCAACCTCGTATCAACCGAAATACACGAAACAAGCTTTGGCACATTGAAGACTTGGAGGAGTATGAGAAGAAAGAGGACTGAGCCTCTTTCTTTTATTTTACTGTCCGAAACGCCAGTTGAATGGAAAGCCTGTCGGCTCGATGATGGTTTCTAGCTGTTGATACCAAACGTCGTAAGCATGACGCATTTCATCCAGGTACTGATATTGGTTGTAGATAGCATCCAACCCTTTTTTGCTGTGGCCAATCATCAACTCGGCAACTTCTTGCGTCGTGATGGCAGACATTCGCGTTCGCATCGTTCTGCGAAGATCATGCATAGACCAGTGTTCCATCTCAATACCAAGCGACCTGCGAGCCCAGATTTTCACATTGTTAGGAATAGTGGTATCAAAGCCATTTGTGGCAAGCTCTTCTTGTCCGTTCGCGGGAAACAAGTAAGTTGATTTGCTCATCTGCATCGCTAGTTCAATCAGCTCAATAGCAGGCCTTATCAATGGCCGCATGATCGGCGCTCCAATTTTCTCACCTTGTTTGCGGATCTCTATGGGCACTGTCCACATTGCAGATTGCAAGTCAAAGTGATGCTTTTCAGCTTGAATGAGTTCGCCCTTGCGACCGCCCAATAAGAGAAGCAGTTTTATGTAGATGCGATTCTTCTCAGTGATTTTTGACTCGTGCAAATAGCGCCAAAGTATCCTGATCTCGTTGTCATTTAGCACCCGAGTTCGTTTGCCTTTTTTACCGCCAACCTTTTTTGCTGTGATCCCAGCGGCAGCGTTAATTTCCAAAATTTGTTCATCAATCAGCCAGTCATAAAACTTGTGCAGCACAGACACCAGACGTTCTGTGTTTGAAGGGGACGACTCCGAAACCTCACGAAGACAGTTTCGCAAGGACAATTCATTGATGTCAGTTAATGGGTACTTGCCAAGTCGGGGCAGCAAATATATTTCACTGCTGCGTTTTTGGTAGTGCCACGTTTTCTCCTTTAGCCCTTGCTTACCGGCAGAGTCTATCCAGTCTCGAAAAATCGATTCGAAGCTTTGATTGGCAGAATACTTGGCCCGTTCCTGCTGTAGGTAGAGCTTGGGGTTTCTGCCCTGGTCGAGTACCGCCCTTAACCTATCCAGCTCATTCCTAGCTTCAGCAAGCTTCATAAGTGGGTAAGTACCAATGTCTACCCGCTGTTGCTTGCCATCGAAACGATAACGAAACTGAAAAACAATTTTGCCCTTGGGCGATACCCGAGCACTTAGCCCATCACGGTCGGCTTTTACTACGGTTTCTTTTGCTTCTTTATTTAACCTGGCATCGAGCCAGCTAACTGATAACGCCATGTTATAAGCCCAGCCCTAGTTTGGATTTTAATGATTGTTTACGTGATTCTTCTTTGGGTTCTGGCGCTGTACTCATAGAAGTAACTTCACCATCTGGTGCAATGCCATCCACCGGTACAGATATCGTGGATAGATTGGGTTGGCTCATGTGAATTAACCCAAAGGTGGCCAGCATCCGCAGACGCTCAGCGCGTTCCCGTGGCGGCGTCTTTTCTAATTCTTTGAGCAGTTCAGGGTGGCTCCCTGGGGGAATGTTGACGACAACTCTCATGATCAGGCCCCATAAAACCAGAAGCCTCGGACGTTCGCCAAAACAGACTGTTCCGGCACGATGATCTTGCTTCGTGAAAAAATCTCCTTGGCCGCTTCCTTATAAGCCAAGGCTCCACCCCCAGCGATCAATACCAAGTCCGCATTAATGCTTTCGTCGCGCATAGATTGGCGCATGGCTGTGAGAGCAATAGGCGCTACCTTTTTCGTGGCAGCATTCAGATAAGGTGAAATATCGACTTTTTCTCCAAATAGCAGGACCTGCAAGTCGCCGGTTCTCATGGCTTTTTCAAGTCGATCCATTCCGACTTTGGCACCATGATCTTCTGAAATCAGCTTATCAATCGTTTCCAGTAGCACGGACATTGCCTGAAGACTGGTTCCTGATGAGCTGTAGCGAATTTCTCCGGCCTCAAGGGCAACCCAGTCAACAGAGAAGAAGCCGGGATCTATGACGACGACGCGACCTTCTTCAATCAAGCCCAAATCACCACCTGTTTGAACCAGATCCATATAGGCACCGGCAGGCTGCGGCAGCACTTTGACATCATGAACTGTGATGCTGCGCTTAGGCGTTACTTGATGGACACCTTTTAAACGCTGCACAAGGTCAGACTTACGTTGTGGTTCATGAAACTGGGAAACCGGTAATCCAGTGACAACCAAATCGATGGACTCAGTTTCAGCCATTAACAAGGCGGCATGAAAAAGCGCCTTATAGGTTTTTGTGGTCGGATATTCCGGGTGAAGCTCTCGTTCCCAGCCTTGAAGGCGTCCAGCAGGCACACCAGCGGCCCAACGCTCATTATCGACAGATACATACAAACAAGTTTCATCATCGCCTCCACCGATACGCTCTGGCATACGATCCGCAGGACCGGCACCCGCAGGCAGAATAATGGTTTTCGGTTCACTGCCTGATTGGCCAATTGCCAGCTTCAGGTTTGAGTAACCGATATCTACGCCTAGTACAAACATACTTATCTCCTGTGCACTCAAAGTGCTCTAACGGTTTTCAATCAACCGCACTGGCCACGCTTGGGCATTTCCAAGTGCTCTGGCGGTTCACTCAAATGTCATTATCAGGATTCGGTGCATTGGCGGTGGGCAGAAAGGTGACAAATCCTTTCATCTATCTGCCTATTGCATTTTCGCAAAAGTATGAGAATAGGCGCTGTTTGGCGGCGGATGACTGAGCCAAAAAAATCGAGACGCCAAACGTCGTTTGCATTCTGGCCTGAACTCGCCAAACGGTTTGTATCTTCATGACGATACGTCTTTTTAGGCGTTTTTAAGTGAAATCGGGCTGTATCCCTTGTCAGGTATGGGATTGCGCGAGTTGATTTATATCGAGACGCCAAACAGTGATTGTGACGGTAGTTTTACGTTTGGCGTTTCGATCCAAAAGCCAAACGGATAGTGGTTTTGGCTTTTGGGGTTAATTGGGTGAGGAAATTGGTTTGGTAGAAATCGTCAATGAACAATGGAAAGCAGAGGTATCAGATTTACTTCAGCAAGAAACGGACAGGCTAAAAGCACTGGCAAGAGCTGAAGTTGATGACTTTTGGGTTACCCATTACAAGGTTCGAGAGAATGAGCCCTTTAAAGATTGGGGCCTGCTTGGTGTCCGTATCAGAGACTTTAAGTATGGCTTTGGCATAGAGTGGTACATCAACAGTTTTCACGGTCAACGAGGCAAGCGCGTGGTCTTTAGTAAGGGACTGCGTATTTCAAAGACGAAGCTGAGATACGCATTTTTGGACTGCCAAGGTCTAGCCAAAGAATGGGAGTTAGCGCTGGCCATGGAGAAAGAAGAATTCTTCAGTGATGTTCGACGCCAAGTAGATAAGCTCAACATGCTGCGTCGCAGAGTGAATGCCTATTGAGTTAACTGCGCTACTTCACTCTCGGCAACTGGTCCCAGCGTGTTGTGTAGGCGGGAGACAAATGCTCTCGCTTCATCGACCAATCTTTCTTCGTACCTTGTCCAGCAAAGAAAACCTTTCCGGCACCGCTTTGGTTAATGGTGTCCAATACAGACATTAACTGTTGGCTATTAGAGCGGGTCGATACGTCATCGAATAGTCCTGGTTGAAACATGCTAGGATCGTAAAAGTCAGACAGCATGACGCCCGCTTTGGCATAACGAAAACCATCCTTCCAAATTCGCTTGAGTAAGTGATTGGCCAGCTCGATAAAATCCCGCGTATCGCAACTGGGGATCAGTAACTCACCGGATGCGGAATTGCTGTACTGCGGCTCGTTGTCCTTAAAGGGGCTGGTTCGTATGAACACGGTCATCACTTTGGCTTGCTGCTGTTCTTTGCGTAGCTTCTCCGTGGCGCGGGTTGCGTATTCGCATACGGCCTCACGTAACAATTCAAATTGCGTTACTTTTGCGCCAAATGAACGGCTACAGACGATTTGCTTCTTAGTTGGCGGGATCTCTTCAAGTTCAATGCACGACTCACCATTGAGCTCTCTGACGGTTCTTTCTAAAACCACCGAAAACTGGTCTCTGATGGCTCTAGGAGAGGCATTGGCGAGGTCTAAGGCTGTGGTGATACCCAACGTATTTAAACGCTTAGAAAGCCGTCTACCAACGCCCCAAACATCATCAACCGGAACTAATGCGAGCAATCGACGTTGCCGTTCTGGATTGGTCAGGTCTACAACGCCCTGAGTGGCTGGATACTTTTTAGCGGCATGGTTTGCCAGTTTGGCGAGTGTTTTAGTCGGTGCAATCCCTACACAGACGGTGATCCCAATCCAGTGGCCTATGCGCTCTCGCACTTGTTGTCCGAACTCGACAAGAGATATGGCAGACTCAATACCGGTTAAGTCCAAAAACGCTTCGTCAATGGAGTAAACCTCTACTCGTGGTGCCATCTCTTCCAAAGTGCGCATCACTCGACTACTTAAATCTGCATACAGCGCATAGTTGGACGAGAATGCCAAAATACCATTGCGCTGCATTTCAGCTTTTATTTGAAAAACGGGTACGCCCATTTTAATACCGAGTAACTTAGCTTCACGCGAGCGTGCAACCACGCAGCCGTCATTGTTGGACAGCACCACAACCGGCGTATCTTTTAAATCAGGACGAAACAGCTTCTCACAACTGGCGTAAAAGTTGTTGCAGTCCACCAAGGCAAATACAGGCATGGGCTAGTCACGACTTGCGGCGCATGTTTCGCACCACATTGGTAACCACGCCAAATATCTCTAACTCTGTCCCTTCAGGAATATGGATGGGCTCATACGCTTGGTTTCTTGGGATCAACTTGACGCACGGCCTTAGTTGAAGCTCCTTTACCGTGAGTTCACCATGGATACCCGCGATGACAATGTCACCGTGTTCGGCTTGGACAGAGCGATCAACCACCAAAATATCATCTGGGTGAATCCCGGCATCAATCATTGAATCACCTTCAACACGCACAAAGAACGTTGCAGCCGGTCGCTTGATGCACAGCTCGTTAAGGTCGAGCGTTTGCTCAACATAATCCTGCGCTGGTGAGGGAAAACCAGCAGAAACACGTTCCATAAACAATGGAATACGAAGGCGCTTGGCTTTGATGAAGGCAAGTGCGCCGCTACGGCCTATCAGCGAGACACTCATGACGAACCTCGAAAAATCACAATTAGTACTGTTTGTTTATACAGTATCTAATGCTATGCTGATTTCTACAAGTAAAATTGTAGGTAAAACTGTAGTTGTTCGAGTAAGACGTTGTGTCGTGGGTGATTTCTTTTTTGTGATGAAAAACTAGATGTGGGGATTGCTCGCGCTCGCCAAAGCCTGCAAGGCTTGGACAATACTGCTTCTGCCTACTGCTCTTGTTTCTGTTACTGATCCTGTTACTGCTACTGGTTAACGCATGGGTCAAGTAACCGTCAAACAAGGCTTGTTGAACCCTTTGCAAAGGGTTTAAAAACAGTTAGTAAAATTCTGCTTCGTATTGAATTTACTGGCTTAAAGCGAAGTCAGGAGCATCATTAAAATGCTCAGTCGAACTCAGTTAAAGCCTTTTTCAACCGTTTGAAAAGGGGTTGGCTAAGCCATACGTAAAGGGTATCGGTAAGGGTTACCTAAACGGTTTAGCTAAGGCTTTCTGAAAGGCTTAGTCAAAGCCTTCATACATAGGTTCACCCAGTAGAAAGATTAAAAAAACGCTGAGGTATCCAAGGTGCATTTTGTACAACCTGTGGCACAGTTAAATAACCCAAAGCGAACAATAGAATTGAAGAGGAACCATCAATGACAAGAGCCCCTGCGCCATTTCCGCTAGAGCGCCTCGCGGATATCCCAGAAAGACCAGAAGATTTTAGATTGCTGGAGCGTATTCCATTAACGCGTGAGCCGCAGACTTGGCCACTTGAACTTTCTCCTGTGGTCGGTGATGAACGGCCAATGGTGCTGCTCGATACAGAGACAACCGGACTGTCTGCCGATGACGAGTCCATTATTGAGCTTGGTATGGTTAAGGTGCTTTACAGCCCCTCTGCTAAGCGGATTGTGTCGATTGTTGATGTGATCAGCCTGTATGAAGATCCCGGCAAGCCAATCCCCGAGCTGATTACCGAGTTAACCGGTATTACCGATGATATGGTTCAAGGCCAGCACATTGATGATTCACTGGTAGCGAGTTGGTTATCCGATGATCCGCTGGTGGTTGCACACAATGCGCAGTTTGATCGTCCTTTCTTTGAAAAGCGGTTTGCTGCATTAGGACATCTATCTTGGGCCTGTTCAGCCAGTGGCATAGATTGGAAGGCGCTGGGTTTTGAAAGTCGAAAGCTTGAGTACCTGCTGCTTCGCTTAGGTTGGTTTTATGAAGGACACCGAGCTGCAACTGATTGTTTCGCGATGGCCTGGTTGTTCCATTTGTTGCCCGAGTCCGTTGCAAACTTGTTGTCTGAAGCAGACAGGCGAACTGTGTTAGTTCGTGCGTTTGGTGCGCCGTTTGACGTAAAGGACTATTTGAAAGAGCGTGGTTACCGCTGGCATGACGGTGTTAAAGGTGCCAACAAACATTGGTGGCGCGAAATCAGCGAAGACGAGTTGCCGCAGGAACAAACTTACCTGGATGATTTGTATCATCGTGGCTCAGAACATGCCCACTATGACTACAAAGATGCCCGTAATCGATTTAAAGCTTTGTAGCTCTCTACAAGGTAAGCCTTGCATATTTGAAAACCTCTGGAAAATGGAAAGTGAACTCATGGTTTAACCAACAAGAGGAATCTTTCCATGTACCAAGACACCTACATTGAATACTGGGGCGAAATCTTCGTCTCTGCCCGCATCATTGAATTTGGCATCACGTTCGAGCGCTTTCTTAAAGATCCATGGAAGCACTTGATGTCTTGTGGCCAAGAGTCTGCACCAGACGCGATTGCTGAAGGGATGCTGCCATTGCTGCCTGCCCAGGCAGAAGTTGCCAGGCGCGTTCGAGAGAGTGAGCAACGAGTCCTGATGTCTACAGAGTCGGACAAAGGGGGATCTCAGCGCGGTAACATCGTGGTGTCACTGGTTCGGGTAGCGCATTGATTGATAGCAACTATCATCGATGGCACCAAACAAGGTCTTCACGCCCATACCTGAGCGGCAATTGCAATCCAGATCAAAAAGTTGCCGCTTAGTCTTCCCTACAAAATAATTTGTGATAGGATGATACCTAATAAAATTAATTAGGTTGAAGCCTATTCAGTGTTTTATGACCATCTGTCCAGCTTCAACCGTTAGAGATTGCTAAGTCATTGCGGATTAAGAGCAGCATTGAGTGACACTATTCAATGTGATTACGCCATGACGGTCCTTACTTTATAAGCAGAGTATTAAGAATCTGGTTGAATTGGATAAACAAGACGCATGACAAATGATGGTCTGAAACAAACGGTAGTGGCGAAGTCAGATAGGCTTTCGCAGATAGCGCAGTTGCCACAAGCAACCAGGGATCGCATTGCCCACATCGATTTCACCTTATTGTTTAAGGGAGAAGCGGTACGGGCGGATTTAGTCGATCGCTTCAGCATAGCCGCTGCACAAGCAACGAAAGACTTCACAATGTACCGAGAGCTTGCACCAGGCAACATTGAGTATGACCAAAAGCTCAAATTGCATAAGCGTGGTGAAGCTTTTGCCCCATTGTTCGAGTACGACGTTGTGAGAACACTGGCAACCATTAGCCAAGGGTACGGTGATGGCTTCACTGGCAAGGTAAAACCACCCCTTGCTTGTGAAGCGCCTTATCACCTCAACAAGCCGAGTTTATCGATAGTGGCGAAAGTCACCGAGGCCATAAACAAAGGCAAAGCCTTGAGCATCACCTATGTGTCGTTATCGAGCGGTGAAACAACGCGTGAAATTGTACCGCATACGCTGGTGGACAATGGCCTGCGTTGGCATGTTCGTGGTTTTGACCGCAAGCATGGTGAGTTCCGTGACTTTGTATTGACCCGCATTAAAGCTGCGGTTGTGCTTGAAGATTCCACTTTGTCTGAAACGGAGCTCGAAACCCAAGACCGGCAATGGAACAGATTTGTAGAGCTTGAGTTAGTGCCACACCCACGTATTGAGCACAGCGAAGCGATAGAGCTGGACTATGGCATGACGGGTGGCGTTCTAAAGGTTGAGATTAGAGCAGCAACCGCTGGCTATTTGCTACGCCAATGGCATGTGGATTGTTCTACGGAACACTCATTAATGGGCTTTGAGTATCAGCTTTGGTTGCGTAACAGCCAGGCTCTTTATGGTGTCACAAACTTAAGTATTGCGCCGGGTAGAACAAGTTAATCGAACGATGTAGCGACCATTGAGACGTTACATAAAGAACAGAATTTTAAATTTATAGTGAAGCCGTTGCAGCAACCTAGTGGGGTGCAACCAACACTGAACAGGAAAAGAAAATGGATCATAGTGTACATAACAAGCTCATCTCATTTATTTGGAATATTGCCGACGACTGTTTACGGGATGTGTACGTTCGCGGTAAGTACCGTGATGTGATTTTACCTATGGTGGTATTACGACGTTTAGATACGTTACTTGAACCCACCAAAGAAGCGGTGCTTGAAGAGGTAAAGTTCCAAAAAGAAGAGATGCAAGCCACGGAGCTTGATGATGAACCATTGAAGGCGGCCAGTGGCTATGTCTTTTACAATACATCTAAATGGACGCTGAAATCCCTATTCAACACCGCAACAAATAACCAACAGATATTACTCGCCAACTTTGAAGAGTACCTGCTTGGCTTTAGCGATAATGTTAAAGAGATCATTGAATGCTTTAACCTTAAATCGCAAATTCGTCACATGGCCTCAAAGCAAGTCCTTCTTGATGTCGTCGAAAAGTTTGTTTCCCCTTACATCAATTTAACTCATGAAACGGTCGAAGACCCGGATGGCAACAAGATGCCAGCCCTTACTAACCTGGGTATGGGTTATGTGTTCGAAGAGTTGATCCGCAAGTTCAACGAAGAAAACAATGAAGAAGCAGGCGAACACTTTACGCCACGTGAAGTTATTGAACTGATGACGCACCTGGTGTTTGACCCTGTGAAAGACCAGTTGCCGCTTACCATGACAGTATATGATCCTGCGTGTGGTAGTGGTGGTATGTTGACTGAATCTCAAAACTTCATTGAAGAGAAATACCCTAACGACAGCCGTGATGTTTACCTTTACGGCAAAGAGATCAACGACGAGACCTACGCGATTTGTAAATCGGACATGATGATCAAAGGCAACAACCCTGAGAACATCAAAGTAGGCTCAACCTTGTCTACCGATGAGTTCGCGGCTTCACGCTTTGACTTTATGTTGTCTAACCCGCCATATGGTAAGAGTTGGGCGTCTGAACAGAAGCACATTAAAGACGGCAGTGATGTGATTGACCCGCGTTTTAAGGTTAGCCTGAAAGACTATTGGGGAAATCTCGAAGTGGTGGATGCCACGCCACGTTCAAGTGATGGCCAGCTGCTCTTCTTAATGGAAATGGTCAACAAGATGAAAGATCCAAGCGTAAGCCCATTAGGCAGCCGGATTGCTTCTGTTCATAATGGCTCATCGCTCTTTACCGGTGATGCGGGCGGTGGCGAAAGTAACATTCGTCGCTTCATCATTGAAAACGACATGCTAGATGCCATCGTTCAGTTACCTAATAACCTGTTCTATAACACCGGCATTACCACTTACATTTGGGTGTTGAACAACAATAAACCCGAGGCACGTAAAGGTAAGGTGCAACTGATTGATGCTAGCTTGCTATACCGTAAGTTGCGTAAGAACTTAGGTAACAAAAACTGCGAATTTGCGCCTGCGCACATCACGGAAATTACCGATACTTACCTCGCGTGTGTGGGCGTTGAAAGAGCACTTGATGCAAACAATGATCCTGTTGGCATAGCCAGCAAAGTGTTTAGCAATGACGACTTTGGCTATTACAAAGTCACTATCGAGCGCCCAGACCGCCGAAGAGCCAAGTTCACTCAAGACGCAATAGCCCCACTGCGTTTTGATAAGCAGCTTAGTGAAGTGATGGAGTACGTGTACGCAGAGCACGGCGAACGTGTTTACGAAAAAACTGGCTATGGTACTGAAAAGAAAAAGAGCTTCTTGAAATCCATTGAGAAAGACATTCTTTCTTGGTGTGAAGATAACGACATCAGTCTCAATGCCAAAGCTAAAGCAAAACTGCTCGATGTGAAACATTGGCTGGCGCTTAAAGCATTGCTTGAAACGGCAGAAACGCTGATGGCTGACATCGGTAGCATTGAATTTGATGACTTCAATAGTTTTAAAACCCAAGTTGATAAATCGCTAAAAGCCCATGCTATTAAGCTTTCAGCACCTGAGAAAAATGCCATCCTGAACGCGGTGAGCTGGTATGACGAAACCGCCAAGAAAGTGGTGAAAAAGATCGTTAAATTAACGGGTGATAAATTAAACGACCTGCTGGAGCGCTATGAGTGTGAAGTCGCTGACCTGCCAGATTTTGGTTATTACCCCGTTCCTACAACAGAAGGCGGCAAAAAAGGCGAGTTCATTACTTACGAGACCAACTCAGACCTGCGTGACACAGAATCTGTCCCACTGAAGCAAAGCATTTACCTGTACTTCCTAGACGAAGTGAAGCCTCATGTTGATGAAGCATGGATAAACCTAGATACGGTAAAAATTGGCTATGAAATCAGCTTCAATAAGTATTTCTACCGTCATAAACCGCTGCGTAGTTTAGAGGAGGTCGCAACCGATATTATCAACCTAGAACAAAAAGCCGAAGGTCTTATTGCGCAGATATTGGGCGTCGCAGTAGAAAAGGTTCAGGGGTAAGCAGTTATGATAAATATTGCTGAAATGCCTAAATATCAAACTTACAAGGACTCTACCGAGGGCTGGATTGGTGATGTACCGGAACACTGGGATATTAGAAAGTTAAAGCATCTCTTTTATGAAAAGAAGCATCGGCCAAATATGAGCTTGAATAGCGGTGCTATTAGTTTTGGAAAAGTTGTTACAAAAGATGATGAAAAGATATTACTGAGCACTAAAGCCTCTTATCAGGAGGTATTATCTGGTGAGTTTTTAATAAATCCGTTAAATCTAAATTACGACTTGATTAGTTTGAGAATTGCTCTTTCAGAAATCGATGTGGTTGTTAGTGCAGGATATATCGTCATTAAAGAAAAGGAAGAACTGCAAAAGCAGTATTTCAAATATCTTTTGCACAGATACGATGTTGCTTACATGAAGCTATTGGGTTCAGGGGTACGACAAACAATTAGTTTTAACCATATTGCGAATAGCTTGCTGGTATTTCCACCTCTAGAAGAACAATCCCTTATTGCCAACTACCTCGAAAAGAAAACAGCACAAGTAGACGAAGCTATAGCTATCAAAGAACAGCAAATTAGCCTGCTTAAAGAGCGTAAGCAGATCATCATCCAACAGGCGGTGACCCAAGGGCTTGACCCCAATGTGCCAATGAAAGACTCCGGTGTGGATTGGATTGGTAAGGTTCCAGCGCATTGGGAAGTCCGTCGTAGCAAGTTTGTATTTACTCAAAGAAAAGAGCGGGCTTGGAAAGATGACGTACAGCTTTCTGCAACTCAAGCTTATGGTGTTATACCGCAAGACCAGTATGAAGAGTTAACGGGTAAACGCGTTGTCAAAATTCAGTTTCATTTAGATAAAAGAAAGCACGTCGAAAAGGACGACTTTGTAATCAGCATGAGAAGTTTCCAAGGCGGCTTAGAGCGTGCCTGGTCGCAAGGATGTATCCGGTCCTCCTATGTAGTCCTGAGAGCATTAGATGAAATTGATCCTTCTTTCTATGGGTATTTATTAAAGCTACCCTCTTACATCGCAGCTTTGCAGCAGACAGCAAGTTTCATTAGAGATGGTCAAGACCTAAATTTTGACAACTTTTCAAAGGTTGACTTGTTTATTCCGCCCATTGAAGAGCAAAAAGAAATAGCTAACTACGTCAGCGCTTTTATGAAGTCTTCTGATGAAGGCATTGAGTTGCTATTTGCACAAATCGAAAAGCTCAAAGAATACAAAACCTCCCTGATCAACAGCGCCGTGACAGGGAAAATAAAAATCACCCCAGAAATGATTGAGCAATAGGACGCGATTATGTTCACGGTAAATCATCAAACCAACAGAATCAGTCCTGTTAGGACAAAGAAGTTCAGTGAGTTGGGCTTTACAGAGCGCAAGCATCTTCAGGAATGGTTGGCACACGAGCCTTCCGCACTGGGTGAAGAGCTACTGATTATTCAAAAGGAGTTTGATGGCTTTGATGATACCCGTGAACGCCTAGATTTACTGGCACTGGATAAAGATGGCAACTTGGTCATTATTGAAAACAAGCTGGACGACAGTGGCCGAGATGTGGTGTGGCAGGCGCTTAAATATGCCTCGTACTGTGCAAGTTTAACCAAAGCGCAAATAGTTGAAATTTACCAGCAGTACTTAGACCGCTATGAGCCTGTAGCAGGAGAGGTTGACCTGTTAAATACCCCTTCAAGTGCTTCGGCGAGAATATGTGAGTTTTTGGATGCGCCCGATCTCGATGAGTTAAAACTCAACCTGGGTAACAGCCAGCGCATTATGTTGGTTGCGGCAAACTTTCGCAAGGAAGTGACCAGCACAGCGCTATGGTTATTGGGTCAAGGCATTAGCATTGCCTGCTTCAAAATCACTCCTTATTCACTGGGTGAACAGCTACTGATTAATATTGACCAGATCATCCCAACGCCAGAAGCGAAAGAGTTGATGATCGGTATTAATGCTAAGGAAGCGGAAGAAAAAACCACCGAAGTGGTACTAAAAAACCGCCATACCGTGCGTCGCGAGTACTGGGAGCGTGCCTTAGAGGCGTTTCAGAAAAGCTCTTGCCAACTCTATAACAATATTAGCCCAAGCAAAGATCATTGGTTATCAGCAGGCTCAGGGCTAAGTGGGTGTCCGTATAACCTGATATTTCTGCAAAAAGAGCTTCGAGTAGAGCTTTGGATCAGCCGTGGGGTTACCGAAGAGAATAAATACCTTTTTGATTTGTTGAGTCAGTCCAAACAAGACATTGAGCATACTTTTGGTGCAGAACTTGAGTGGATGAGACTGGATGAGAAGAAATCTTGCCGTATCCAGTTTTCGACCAAAGCTGATGGGTTTAACAAAGAGACTTGGCCCCAAGCGGTTGCGTGGCACTTAGAGCAGATGACAAAGTTAGAAAAAGCCTTGAAAGGACCGCTGCAAAAAGCGGCTGAGGCAATGAAACAGAAGAATTTTGATTAAGGGAACTTACAATTATGGTCAGTCAAACCAATGAACAAGCATTAGAGTCGGCCATTGAGAAATGTCTGGCTGGGATCAGTACTGAAGAGCTCAAAGAGGGGCTGAGTCAGCAGTCACTGGGTGCTGGATACTTCATTGGTGCTGCTAGTGACTTTAATATGCAATATGCCATTGATGAGCGTTTTTTCTGGCAGTTTCTGCAAAAGACACAAGAAGAAGAGTTGGCCAAACTGCAAAAGAACAACCCCTCAGATTGGCAGCGTAAGTTACTTGAACGATTTGACCGACTGATTAAGAAGCATGGCATTCTGCATTTACTTAAGAAAGGGCTAAGCGTAGACGATGCTCATTTCAATTTGCTCTATCCAGCCCCTTTGGCGAGCAGTAGTGAGAAGGTAAAGCAAAACTTTGCAGACAATGTGTTTAGTTGTACTCGCCAAGTGCGCTATTCCATGGCAAATCCCCTACAAGAAATCGACATGGTATTGTTTATCAACGGAATACCATTGATAACGCTGGAGTTGAAGAACGCATGGACGGGGCAAACAGCACGTTATCACGGCCAAAAGCAGTATCGAGATGATCGAGATGCAACGCAAGCCTTGCTGACCTTTGGCCGCTGCCTAGTGCATATGGCGGTCGATACCGACGAAGTGTATATGACCACCAAGTTATCAGGTGGCAGTACCTTCTTCTTGCCGTTCAATAAAGGACACAATCTTGGACAGGGTAATCCACCTAACCCAACTGGCCATAAAACGGCATACCTATGGCAAGAAGTATTCACTAAAGAAAGCTTGGCGAATATTATTCAGCATTTTGTGCGTCTGGATGGGTCAAGCAAAGATCCATTACCAAAGCGAACCTTATTCTTTCCTCGATACCACCAATTGGATGTGGTGAGAAAATTGGTAGACCATGCCGCCCAGCACGGTGTCGGTCAGACTTACTTAATTCAACACTCTGCCGGGTCAGGTAAGTCTAATTCGATTACCTGGGCTGCTTATCAGTTAATTGAAACCTATCCTGCATCGTCTGATGTGGCCGGTGGAAAAAGCCTGGAGCAGCCGTTGTTTGACTCTGTGATTGTGGTCACCGATAGACGCCTATTGGACAAGCAGCTGCGGGATAACATTAAAGAGTTTTCTGAAGTAAAGAACATTATTGCCCCGGCGAACAAGTCATCTGAGCTTAAGCAGGCGCTGGAGAATGGCAAAAAGATCATTATAACGACGATTCAGAAATTCCCGTTCATTATTGATGGTATCGCCGATCTTAGTGACAAGCGCTTTGCGGTGATCATCGATGAAGCACACAGCTCACAGTCTGGTTCGGCGCATGACAATATGAACCGAGCGATGGGCAAGTCTGAAATCGAAGAGGCAGAAGATGCTCAGGATAAAATCCTTCAGGCGATGAAATCGCGCAAGATGCGCGGGAATGCATCGTATCTGGCATTTACAGCGACACCAAAAAACAGCACTTTGGAGAAATTTGGTCAACGCCAAGAAGATGGCTCTTTCAAGCCGTTTCACTTGTATTCGATGAAACAAGCCATTGAAGAAGGCTTCATCTTGGATGTGCTGGCAAATTATACGACGTACAAAAGTTATTATGAGATTGAGAAATCAATCGCTGATAACCCTGAGTTTGATACCAAAAAGGCGCAGAAAAAACTCAGAGCTTATGTAGAGCGAAGCCAGCAAACGATTGATACCAAGGCAGAGATTATGCTGGAGCATTTTGTTCCACATGTCGTGAATGCGAAAAAGCTCAAAGGTAAAGGTAAGGGAATGGTGGTCACTCAAAATATTGAGACGGCCATTCGATACTACAAAGCGATTAGGCGGATACTTGAGGAGCAAGGAAACCCGTTTAAAGTTGCCATTGCTTTCTCAGGAATCAAAGAAGTTGACGGTATTGAATATACCGAAGCGGATATTAATGGTTTTGCCGAGTCAGATACCAAAGATATGTTTGATACCGATGAGTATCGACTTTTAGTGGTTGCGAACAAGTATCTGACAGGCTTTGACCAGCCTAAGCTTTGCGCCATGTATGTGGACAAGAAGCTCGCCAGTGTCTTGTGTGTACAGACATTATCTCGTCTCAATCGAAGTGCGCCAAAATGGGGTAAAAAAACTGAAGACTTGTTTGTTTTAGATTTTTTCAACTCGGTTGAAGATATTCAGTCAGCATTCGATCCTTTCTACACAGCAACTTCATTGTCCCAAGCTACAGATATAAACGTACTGCACGAGTTGAAAGATGAAATGGACGATGTCGGTGTGTACGAGTGGTATGAGGTTGAAGACTTTGTGACGCGTTATTTCAAGAATGAAGACGCCCAAACACTCAGCCCAATCATTGATGTTGCAGCAGCCCGGTTCGACCATGAGCTGGAGCTTGAAGCTGAAGCTAAAGTGGACTTTAAGATTAAAGCCAAACAGTTCGTTAAAATCTATGGGCAGATGGCTTCTATCATGCCTTATGAAATGGTCAGCTGGGAAAAACTGTTTTGGTTCCTGAAGTTTTTAATACCGAAATTGAAAGTGGAAGATCCTGATGCAGATGCTATTGATGAGCTTCTTGATTCTGTCGATCTGAGTTCATACGGTTTGCAACGTGTGAAGCTTAACCACAGCATTAAACTTAGTGACCAAGAAGCGGAGCTTGATCCTCAAAATCCGAACCCACGTGGGGCGCATGGCGGTGAAAAAGAAACTGACCCGCTGGATGAAATCATTCGCACATTTAATGAGCGATGGTTCCAGGGCTGGAGTGCCACACCTGAAGAGCAAAAAGTTAAGTTTGTGAACATCGCTGAGAGTATCCGCAATCACCCAGATTTCGAATCTAAATACAAAAACAACCCAGATCCTCATAATCGAGATTTGGCTTTCGAAAAAATGCTCAAGGAAATTATGCTGCAACGCCGTAAAGATGAACTTGAGCTCTACAAGTTGTTCGCAGGAGATTCAGCATTTAAAGCGTCGTGGACGCAAAGTATGCAACGAATGGTAGGTATGTAGGTAGGAAGAAAGGAGTGATGGTTTGCTGAAGGCAGTCTCAGAGTTGTTAAATGGGTCACCAGGCCTGAAAGGACGTCAAATTGCCAAGGAGCTGGGACTGGATAAGTCTCAAGTGAACTCGTTTCTTCACAAAAACCAGGATACGTTTGTGAAAAATTCAAATCATGAATGGTGCTTGATACGGGCTCAGCATGTGGAAATTGATTTCGCTACAGGTTGGATTGATGATAAAGCCTTTGAGAGTGCTATCGGTAAGCTTGCGTATCAAAAAGATGCAAACAAGATAACATTTAGATTCGGCATCGATTGTAAGTTTTTGCTGATAGCATTGGCCCGTTTTCTTGCTCTCGCGAATCAGCTTACTGCGAATGGTAAAGATGTGGTGATGGATACTACAGCATGTCCTAATACTCACAGTTTTTTCAGCAGAAATGGCTTCTTTGATTATCTTAATCAAAGTGTCACTTGTCTTCCTGAAAGGCCCGTTTTGTCAGCTGCTAAAACTTATCGGGATAATAGCGATACCTTGGTCGAACTAGGAGAAATTGCACAGCCAACCCAAAACAAGGAGCTTGTAATTCGTTTGGGCGACAGGTTTGTAGAGCATTCTTCAGTTAGCTATTTCTTAGCGGCTAAGACTGTTTTTTCAGAGCTTGTAGGCAACGTTACTGATCACAGTGAATCCAAAATACCTGGACTAGCAGGTCTGCAAGTGTATCGACCGTATAATAAACCAAAGCATATTCAAACAGTCATATCCGACTCTGGTTTAGGTATTGCCGCTACCTTGAGAACAACGTTACAAAGTGAACATCCGAAGTTGTACGCACAGTTTTCAGCGGAAAGTGTTGAGAATGACATTGCGCTCGTTCAAAAAGCATTTACATCTGGTGAGGTTAGTCGCTTTGGTAAAGGCCGGGGGCTAGGCTTTAAGAGTAGTCGAGAGCACGCTAGCAAAGAGAAAGTTATCATTGTTATTAGGCAGCTAACTTTCTCATTGGCTTTGGAATACTCGAAGGGACAACTTATCAATGTTTCTGAAGATCGAGGGTTGGTCCCTATCACAGGAACCCACATCTGTTTTGACTTCTATGTTGACAATTTCTGATAAATAGTGTCAACTTAAGCAGATGAAACAGTTAACTCATAAAATTCTTCTTTCAGAAGTCGTAGGTTCTGACCATGCCTTTGGTAACGATGAAGGTAGTGAAGCCTATGTGAAGATTAAAAAGATCGTTGATGGTCACCCATCATGCGATATTTTTGCTATCAGCTTGGAAGGCATTCGATTCACTGATGCTTCTTTTCCTCGTGAAAGTGTAATCTCGTTGGCTAAAGCATTGAAAGGAGAAAAAGGTTTTTACCTTTCTAATGTACCGAGTCGTGACCTTCTGGATAATTGGTCTTATGGCGCTACAGCCAAGGATCAACCTCTTCTAGTCAAGAGCGATAGCGGTTACGAAGTGCTTGGTGTAAAACTCAGTGCGACTGTCAAAGAGCTTCTAGATTTTGTTATTGCAAAAAAGACAGTGACTTCGTCACATGTATCTAAGCACTTTGACATTTCAGCACAGAATGCCAGTGGTCGATTAAAGAAGCTTCATGCTACAGGTCTTGTGTTAGGTCAAAAAGAAGTGGCAGAGTCAGGTGGACTGGAATTTGTCTACCGATCAATTGTGTAGTTTTTTTGGTTTTCTGGTTAATCTGCTTGCGTTAATCAGAATATAAGTTTATTATTTGATCAGATCCTTTGGATCTTTTTTATTAATATCTGATAAATGTGATTAAGTTAAGCAGAATAGGAGGCTTTATGGCTACAAATCCCCCATCAGGTGACGGACACAGAAACGGTGCCGTTAAAGGTAGATCTCAGACTCAGACGCCAAGCGGACATTGGGTAAAGCGAGATGCTGATACTGGTCGATTCATGGATGTAAAGACATCTGACAAAACGCCTTTTAAAGGCGTCAGGAAGGAGAAATAGTTTGGCTAATGGTAAAACCCATTTGGTCGTCGGGGCTGCGGTTGGTTTAACCGTTGCCCTAGCGGACAACAAAAAACAAGCTGTCAGTCACCATCCTGTAACTGCCATTACGGTTGGCTCTCTATTTGGCAAGCTTCCAGATATTCTGGAACCCTCTTTGGGTAACCCTCACCATCGCCAGTTTTGCCACAGTCTATTGGTGTTAACTGCACTAGGTGTTGGTCTCAAACATTTGTATGAGTGGCAACCGGAAGAGGCAATTGATAAGTGTCTTCGCGGGCTTGGGCTAATCGCTGGATGTGCTTATGTCAGCCATTTGCTCTGTGATGCGACAACACCGCGCTCACTTCCTTTAATTGGCAAACTATAGGAGTTTTGAATGGTCGCTAAAGTCACAAGACCCATAGACCGTAAAGTTGAGCGAGAACTTTGGGCTCGTGCCGCTGCTCGTTGTCAGTTTAGCGGGTGTAATAAATTGCTATACAAATCAGCGGTGACTCAGGAATCGGTCAATGTCTCTCAAAATGCTCATATTTACGCATTTTCTGAGAATGGGCCTCGTGGTTGGGGACTCTTTAAAACTAAGCCAACCAGTTTGAATGACGTCAGCAACCTCATGTTGCTGTGCTATGACTGTCACAAAAAAATTGACCAGAAAGGCAGCGAAGATAGGTATCCAGCCGACCTCTTGATTAGTTGGAAAATGCAGCATGAGCAACGTATAGAAATCCTCACAGGCATTGCTCCTGATCGCAAATCAAATGTTGTTTTATATGGTGCCAATATTGGAACTGAAAGATCACCGATTAATTATCACGGTTGTGTTGAGGCAATGTTTCCGAATTGGTATCCGGCAACTGAAAAGCCAGTGACCCTATCCATGGTATCAGAGCTGAAGGATCACTCTGAACAATATTGGCAAGCAGAGTCGCAACACCTAACGAAGCGTTTTCAAAGTAAAATTTCATCGATCATCGAAGAAGATTCTTGTAAGCATTTTTCATTGTTCGCGTTAGCTCCTCAACCATTGTTAATAAAACTTGGCGCTTTGCTTACCGACAAAATTGAGGTTGAGACTTATCAGCTGCATCGAGAGCCTAAAGGCTGGTTTTGGCAAGACTGTTCAGATGATTTTGAGTACATCATCAACAGACCTCAAAATATGGAGGGAAAGCCAGCCCTGCTACTTTCTTTGAGTGACCATGTGTCGCATGAGCGAATTACTGGGGTTCTAGGGCCAGATACATCGATTTGGGAAGTGACTATCAAGCAGCCTCATAATGATTTCATGCAGTCAAAGCAGCAGCTCTCCTTGTTCAGAAAGTGCATAAGAAAGCTGATTGTTGAAATCAAAAATACACACGGGGCTGCCACGCCACTGCAAATTTTTCCTGTGATGCCAGTATCGTGTGCCGTCGAATTAGGACGGGCCAGAATGCCTAAGGCTGATATGCCATGGCTTATTTATGACCACGACATAAAAACACAACAATTCGTAATGGCAGTCGAGCTTCGAGGAGATCTACATGAGTAATACTAAAAGTAACGACGTTCTAAACACAATTCTGGAAAAAATTGAGCTACCAGACAGTGCTTATGAAAAGGCTGAAAAACGCTATAAGGATCTAGGTGATTGGTTACATCGCCCAGAGTCAACATGCGTGAATTTTGATCCCCACGTGTTTTCTCAAGGTTCCTTTCGTCTAGGTACGGCGATTAGGCCCGATTCAGAAGAACAGTATGA
Source organism: Shewanella sp. W3-18-1 (assembly GCF_000015185.1). Taxonomy (NCBI): domain Bacteria; kingdom Pseudomonadati; phylum Pseudomonadota; class Gammaproteobacteria; order Alteromonadales; family Shewanellaceae; genus Shewanella; species Shewanella sp. W3-18-1. The sequence continues at coordinate 1,246,309 of NC_008750.1, forward strand.
CCTAGATATGGGGTGCAATCTTCGGCGTGGCCTGGATAAAACGTCTATCACTCAAAAGCAACTAAAGCACCTAGTCGGTCATGAATTAGAGCTTTATCGAAACGCCAGAGGCATTAAGGAAGAGCTAGCCGAGAAGAAACGTTGTTGGCGCTTAGAGTATGCCGATGGGCTTAGCTTTCACATGGACATAGTTCCGTGTGTGCCAGAGAGTGATACAGGAAGAGGACTGTTGAAAAAGCGGATGGTCGAAAACTCTAAGTTTGATGAAAACTTGGCTCAAAACGTGTCTCAGCTTGCAGTTTCGATTACCGACAACACAGATTCCACTTATGCAGTTGTGGATGAAAATTGGCGTATCAGCAATCCTGAAGGATATGCTCGATGGTTTGAAACGCGCATGAAGACGGCACGGTTAGTAATAAACGAACGTGAAATGCGATTTAAAGCCAGTATAGATAGTCTGCCATATTATCAATGGAAGACACCCTTACAACAGGTGATCCAATTATTGAAGCGTCATCGTGACACTATGTTCAAAAACAATGAGGATAGTAAGCCAATATCGGTAATCATCACTACATTGGCAGCTAAATCATATAAAGGTGAAAGTGATTTGGCTTCAGCGTTGAATACGGTGCTCTCCGAGATGGATGACCATATTTCTGCACAAGCGCCAATGATTCCGAACCCAGTTAACCCAGCCGAAGATTTTGCAGACAAGTGGTATGACGAAAAATCTGCTCAATACCGATTACAAGAAAACTTTTATAAATGGCTGTATCAAGCTAGAGCTGATTTTAGTGCTCTTTGCTCAAGTGATGATACGCAACGAATAGTAAATGCGGCGCAAAATGGTTTGGATCTGAAGCTTGATTCAAGTTCGGTAGCACGTCTCTTGGGGATTCCTGCGGTGACAGCAAAACCAACTTTCGCAATTCAATCATCTGATCCAAAGCCATGGTTTAAGCAATAGATGAAGCACTGGAAGGCTGTAGGCCTAGAGGCTTTTCTCTCGGCCTATCCGAACATTAGATTGGTAGATGTCCATGCAGATAAGGTTGAGTTGCAGGGAGAGTATCTGTTAAAAGCACAGCTAGCTGGAAGTCGGTTTATAGAGCGAACATTTTCTCTAAGGATTATATGCCCAAGTAATTATCCTAGGGCTTTACCAGTGGTGTTTGATACCGCTGGTTACTTTCCTCGTAATCAGGACTTCCATACTTACTCTGATGGATCATTTTGTCTTGGCTCAGACCTGAAAATTAAGTCAATTTTGAAAACCGACTCGTCATTGACAACCTTTTTCGAAAAGATTGTTGTCAGGTTTCTTTATTCGGTGTCCCATAGGGTTGAATTTGGCAACTTTCCCTATGGCGAACTGGACCATGGTGAGAAAGGCCTGATTGATGATTATTCTCAGTTGTTCAATGTCAATGGTAAAGCATCAGTTCTACGGGCACTGAAAGCGTTAGGTTTGCGCAAGCGTGAGGCAAATAAATTACCGTGTCCATGTGGTTGTGGTGATCGTCTTGGCTCGTGTGACTATCGGTTTGTCTTGAACGAGTTTCGCCAAGTTGAGCGACGCCGATGGTTTCGCGATCACCTACAAGAAGCTTTTACACCGATTGAAAAACCCAAAAGGAGAGTTGGAAAAAAAACTAAAAGGCCAAGTAGAAATACGCCTTAGCTTGATAAGCTCTCTCGGGCATTTTATGGCATATGTGTTAATACATATCGGATTTTTGAGTCTAATGAACCGGCAACAGCAGATTGAACCTTCACACTATCGTGTCGGAGGTTCATCATGTTCAAAAAACTATTTTTTCAAGCCAAAGCAATACCAGAGCTGTCATCTCAACTGGATGCAGACATTCCACGCTATCCGCCATTTCTGAAGGGGTTGCCTGCTGCGTCACCCGAGGAATTGCAGTCCACACAAGACGAGCTAATTGCCAAACTGCGCCAGGTACTTGGCTTCAACCAGCGTGATTTTCAAAAGCTGATTCAGCCCTGCATTGATCATCTGGCTGCTTATGTTCATTTGTTGCCAGCTTCTGAGCATCATCATCACAGTGGCGCTGGTGGTTTATTACGTCATTCTTTGGAAGTTGCTTTCTGGGCGGCACAAGCAGCTGAAGGGATCATCTTTGTTGCCAGTGGCACACCGGTTGAGAAAAAAGAGCTAGAGCCAAGGTGGCGTGTTGCGGCGGCATTAGGCGGTTTGTTCCATGATATTGGTAAGCCCGTTTCAGACTTGTCTATCACTGACGAAGATGGACGCTATCAGTGGAACCCTTTTTTAGAAACCTTATCTCAATGGACCACAAATAACAGCATTGAACGCTATTTTATTCGCTGGCGCGACGGACGGTGCAAGCGGCACGAGCAATTTTCAATTCTGGTGTTAAACCGGGTGATGACACCTGAGTTGCTCGCCTGGTTAACCCAGCCGGGCCCAGAGATTTTGCAAGCCATGCTAGAAGCAATTGGCAATACCGATCCCGAGCATGTCCTGTCTAAACTGGTCATTGAAGCTGACCAAACCAGTGTCCAGCGAGACCTGAAAGCTCAACGAATTTCCGTTGACGACAACGCCCTTGGTGTCCCAGTCGAACGCTATCTACTTGATGCCATGAGGCGATTGCTTGCCAGTTCTCAGTGGTTAGTTAATCAGCGAGACGCCAGAGTCTGGGTACAAAAATCCAATCAATCAACCCATCTTTACCTGGTTTGGAAAAGCGCGGCTAAGGACATCATTGAGCTATTGGCCAAAGACAAGATACCTGGCATTCCAAGAGATCCCGATACCCTTGCGGACATCCTCATTGAGCGGGGATTGGCCACAAAATCAGCCTCAAATGAGCGATATGAAAGCCTTGCCCCTGAAGTGCTGATCAAAGACGACAAGCCAATCTGGTTACCCATGCTGCATATATCTGAGGCCGATTTATTGTTCAGCTCGAATGTACCAAGTAGCGTGACACTGTTTAGCAAATCTGAGTGGGAAGCAACACAGCAAACACAAGCAGAACCTCAGAGTCGTTCCAGTGAGCATCCAGACTTGCCTGAAGCGTCATCATCAATCGAACATAGCAATTCGGCACAGTCGCCATCAACAAAACCGTCCGACCAAGATGATGAACTTCGTCTTGCTAGTGATGTTAATAACCACCAGGCAACTGAAAACGTTCCGGGTGATGGATGTGAAAAGCCTAACAATTCATATGATGGCGCTATCTCAAATAACGTAAACCAGTACGATGCAGATTCATTGAATCTCCCTGAATCTTTGGCGTGGCTCCCAGAGGCCAGCAGTGCGTTGATTATGGTTGGTGAGCAAGCCCTGATCCGCTATCCCGATGCCGTAAGACCTTGGTGTGCCCCCCGAAAACTACTTGCTGAACTCAGTCGATTAGATTGGCTTGAACTAGATCCCGCAAACCCGACACGTAAGGCCAGAACTGTGACTACGAAGGATGGCGTTCAGGAGCAAGGGTTACTACTGAAAGTATCGATTTCTAAGGGGCTTACTGCACTGATAGACATCTCCAAACAAGACGAAGAATCAGTGGCAGCAATTCAGAACAAAGAGGCTTCACAGCGTCCGAGTCGAACTGAGACAACCAGTGCCCAAGCAAAAGAGCTCGCCACAAGAGCTGAGCGCAAGCAAACGCCGATTGCGCCCAATGCGAACTCAAGTACAGACCCCAAACACGCACAGCGGCAACAGATGGTTAATTTTGTGAAAGATTTGCCCATCTTACTGACCGATGGCGATTACCCAGACGTGGATCATAGTGCCGATGGTATTCGCGTCACGATTCAAACCTTACGTCAAGTCGCCAAGGAGCATGGCATTCCAGCCGGACAGCTGCTTCGGGGGATCTCGGCCAGTGACCAATGCCAGTTTGATGAGGGGGAAACGGTTCTGTTTACCGCTCACGCTAAACGTTAATCCATTTGAAATTAAGTGGATTGCAAACGGTTATTTTGCGGAGCATGAATGAAAGAAAACGCATACGAAATGCCCTGGCGCACGAACTATGAGGCCATGGCAGCAGCAGGTTGGCTGGTGGTTGGGGCCACTGGGGCGATTGCCGCAGAAATGCTGACTGAGCTACCACCTGAGCCATTTTGGTGGATGACAGGGATTTCCTCGGGCATGGCGTTGTATCGCCTGCCTGAGGCTTACCGTCTTTATAAGTTGCAGAAGGGGCTAAAAGGCAAACCATTGGCATTTATGGCGCTGTCGCATTTGCAAAAGGTAATGGCAAAACATCCTGATGAATTGTGGTTAGGTTATGGCTTTGAGTGGGACCAACGCCATGCCCAACGCGCTTATGAAATCCTAAAGCGGGATAAGCAAACCTTGCTTAACCAAGGTCACGGCAAACAAATGGGTTCGACCTGGATTCATGGTGTCGAGCCCAAAGAAGAAGATGTGTACCAGCCAGTTGGTCACACCGAGGGGCATACCTTAATTGTCGGTACGACCGGTGCCGGAAAAACCCGATGCTTTGATGCGATGATCACTCAGGCCATTTTGCGTAATGAAGCCGTGATTATTATTGACCCTAAGGGAGACAAGGAACTTAAGGATAATGCGCAGCGAGCCTGTATTGCCGCCGGTAGTCCTGAGCGCTTTGTGTATTTTCATCCGGGTTTTCCTGAGCATTCGGTACGGCTTAATCCCCTTAGAAACTTTAACCGGGGCACTGAAATTGCCAGCCGAATTGCGGCACTAATCCCATCTGAAACCGGTGCTGATCCATTTAAAGCCTTTGGCCAAATGGCATTGAACAACATAGTGCAAGGTCTGTTGCTTACGTCACAACGTCCTGATCTGAAAACACTGAGGCGATTCTTGGAAGGTGGCCCAGAAGGCTTGGTAGTAAAAGCCGTCACAGCCTGGGGTGAGCAGGTGTATCCGAACTTTAGTGTGGAGATCAAGCGCTTTACCGAAAAGGCCAATACCTTGGCTAAACAAGCCATGGCGATGCTGCTTTTCTACTACGAACGCATTCAGCCCGTTGCCGCCAATACCGATTTGGAAGGACTTTTGAGTATGTTTGAGCATGACAGAACCCACTATTCCAAGATGGTGGCCTCACTGATGCCGGTGCTCAATATGCTCACATCAAGTGAATTAGGGCCACTGTTATCACCGATTGCAAACGATGTGGATGACAGCCGGTTAATTACGGATTCTGGCCGTATTATCAACAATGCCCAAGTGGCGTATATCGGCTTGGATTCATTAACTGACGCCATGGTTGGCAGCGCCATTGGTTCGTTGCTTTTGTCCGATCTCACTGCTGTGGCCGGTGATCGCTATAACTATGGTGTTGAAAATCGTCCCGTAAATATCTTCATCGATGAGGCGGCTGAAGTCGTCAACGATCCCTTCATTCAACTGCTCAACAAAGGCCGTGGCGCAAAAATGCGTTGTGTAATTGCTACTCAGACCTTTGCTGACTTTGCAGCTCGTACAGGCAGTGAAGCTAAGGCTCGCCAGGTGTTAGGTAACATCAACAACTTGATAGCCCTTCGGGTGATGGATGCCGAAACGCAGCAGTACATTACCGACAATCTGCCTAAGACTCGGTTGCAGTACATCATGCAAACTCAAGGTATGTCGTCCAACTCGGACAGCCCCGCGTTGTTTACCGGCAATCATGGCGAACGCTTGATGGAGGAAGAAGGCGATATGTTTCCACCGCAGTTATTAGGCCAGCTTCCCAACCTGGAGTACATCGCCAAGCTTTCAGGTGGCCGCGTGATCAAAGGCCGCATTCCTATTTTAACCAGCTCTACACAGGCAGCATAAGGAGTCTGTATGCATCATTCTGTCTGTCTGAAAATGACAACACTTACCAGTAAAGAAATGCTCGCTCAGTGGCAGCAACATAATCCCCAGTTCAAGGAAACCTTAAGACTACTTGAAACCGACTGGCCTCATGCTTTGGCCTCAGTGCACTGTTTGGCGGACTATTTAACAGATGCGCTCACTTTAGATGGCCATTCCATCTTTGATTTGTGTCTGTGTAATGGCTTGGGCAGTTATGAAGAAGTCAGTTGTGATGATGATAGTGTACGCCTTTGGCATTTCATTGAGGCACTGACCTGGGCTGCCGCCAGTGCTTTAACGGGGATTCGCCTGCGTGATCCTGACCATTTCGAGTGGGCCGCCGTGGATGGTGTGTATTTCCACACCTGGATTCGTAATCGTCCAAATCGGATGGCGTATTTGGCTGAAGGACGTATTGATGTGCGTTATGTCAGTGACCATACATCGACAAAGCGGCTTCAGCAAGTGATTAAAGCTCGGATTATGACGCCAACCGTTGCAGCCATGCTGGCGCGAGTAGAAGAGGATGTTTGGCATGAGCAAGCATAAGTCCGTTTGGCTGCTGTGTCTGGCACTGATGCTGGAGATTATTGCCATTGGCGTGTTAGTGCCCGGTGATTGGACTGGCCGGGTCATCAGTAAAGAGAAGCAGATGATCCAAAACCAATTGGGCGCACAAACAAGCTATTGGATTGGTCAAACTAGCCATCGCTGGTATCAGTCATGGATTGTGGATACGCAGATGGAGCAATCTGTGCGTGATTTTCTAATCCCCACTGAAGAACAGCGACTTCGTTCTAAAGGGATGGAGAACATGGGAGGCTTTTGGTTTGTGTGGGTAGAAGACCGTATTCAGGCATTTTTTGATGTGCTGTACCAAGTGTTCACTCGATTTGCGTTGCTGATGGTCTGGTTGCCCTTTGCGCTTATTCTCATGTTGCCGGCGTTGTGGGATGGCTTAATGACCTGGAAGATTAAGAAGACAACATTTGATTTTTCGAGCCCTATCATTCACCGCTACAGCATGATTATCCTGGGCTCAGGTGTCATTTTGCTGTTTATGGGATTGTTCGCCCCACTGGCTATTCCACCGGTGGTGTTACCGTCGCTGATCATCGGTTTGGCATTGATGGCGGGGTTGGCGTTAAGTCACTTGCAGAAGAAGATATGAGGCCCATCAGGCCTCATCTTGTAGAGCTAAAACCTTACGCCTACGGTATTGCCGTTCTCGTCTTCAGCAGGCAAATGGTAAGTATCAATAAGGTGGCCTTGAAGCCAAATATATTGAGGCATCCAAAAAGAGTACTGTCGTATAAGAGCCAATACTTCTTTTAACGGTTTGTTTGCATGAGGCTCGGCAAGACGAAAGTACATGAATGAGCAATCATCTCGAAAATACTCATGAAGCTCTGAATCCGATAGCGTTTCTTTTAGCGGCCTGTTTTGTTCGTCGTCCTCATCAGGGGAGTTGGCATAAATTTCAAATAGCTGCTTTTCAGTAAGTATCTCCAATAAGTGGTCTTTAATTAAAACCCCATCACTGGTATCGACATCCATACCATCTTTGACATCAAAAGCCATGACACATCCAGAAGATAATGCCACTTCTGATGGTTTCAGTACGTCATTAGCTTGTACAACCTGATGCCAATGATTAAAACCAGCAGATACTGCAATTTCATCGAGTGCTTCAGTGTGTGTAATGGATTTTTCACGTTTAAGCTTTCGTGCTTTTTGCTTTAAACGTTCAACCGAGGCAGAGGAAATGATTTTAGTAATTTGCATTGAGTTTCTCCTATTAGCGAATACGGTGCCCACTGCCGAGGTCGCAGAAAAAACCTAAGCAAAAAATAAATTTGATATGCATGTCGTCCCGTCCGGGTTTGCTAAAGTGGGCAGCTGGTCTCGACACGACCAATATCCCCATCATATCAACCGCATCAAAAAGATCAATTGTTAGTATTGTCTGATTAGAACCCTCAAAACCTTCAAGAATTCGGCATCTAGCTGACCACTGAAGCTGCCAATCCCGAGGCATCCTTCACTTCTCAATTCAAACAACGAGGAGTGACTATGGAACCTGTAAATATTCCATCCTATATCGATGACCCGCCGCACTTCCTGCTTTGGAGTGCCGATGAGATGGCTCCCATTCTGTTGGGGCTAGTGATCGGCATTTTTACCGGTAATGCCTTGGTTTTATGCCTGTTGGGGTTGGTAACAACCAAGCTCTATCGGCGTTTTCGTGATGGCCGCCCAGATGGTTTTATTCTTCACGCCATCTACTGGGGCGGACTGTTGCCAACCAAAGCCAAGACGATCCCTAACCCATTTATCAGGAGCTATCTGCCGTGAAGTTCGACGTGTTTTTAAAATCATGGCAAGGCACGCAATTAGAGAACCGATGGCAACGGTTCCTGATTGCAGTGCTGGTGCTATCTAACTTGCTGCTTGCGGTAGCGGCATTTTCTCGCAATACCGTGGTAGCCATTCAACCGCCAACCTTGTCTGAAACGGCTGAAGTGTCACGAAACCAGGCTACTCAGCCTTACTTGGAATCCTGGGGGCTCTACCTGGCTGAGCTTATGGGCAACGTGACGCCGGGTAATGTGTCTTTTATCCGGGTTGCTATTGAGCCGCTACTTTCTCCAGCGGTGTACCAGCAAGTGGTCGATGCACTGGAGATTCAGGCAAGACAAATCCGGGAAGACCGAGTCACGCTCAAATTCCAACCCAGACAAGTGGAGTATGAGTATGAAACCGGCCATGTCTTTGTGACCGGTTATTCCTTGGTCTCTGGACCATCTGGAGATGAACAGCGCCAAACTCGCACCTATGAGTTTGACATCGATATTGAGCAATACCGTCCAAAGCTCAGTTGGATGGATACGTATGAGGGGCAAGCTAGAACGAAGCGAGTTCGTGAAAAGTTGACCCAAGAGCAAAACCGGAGGGTGAATGATGCGAACCAAAATTAGTCGATGGATGATACCAAGCTTAATCGCAATGAGCTTGAGTGGCGTCCTGTTATCTCAAGCTTCTTATGCAGACGTGGAATTGCCGATTGTACCAGCCAGTGTGATGAAGCAGTCTGCTACTGCAAATCCACCGGTTCAAAGCAATTCGGTTGCAGCGGATACGCCAACAATGCTACTGATGACACCGGGGGTTAATGAACTGATCCCTGTAGCACTTGGTCATCTGAATCGGATTGTGACGCCGTTTGAATCGCCTCAGGTGAGAACAACCAGTGATGCTCAGACGCAAATCAAGGGGAATGTTGTATATGTAGCCACGGACAAAGAATCACCGGTTTCACTTTACATCACTCCGCCTGGTCAGGAAGCTCCCGCATTATCTGTCACCTTAGTACCTCGTCGTATTCCACCGCGTGAAATCACCTTAGCTATTGATGGTCAGCAGTGGCCTATTAAGGGCGTCGTGAACCGAAAAGCCGCCACTTGGGAAACGGCTCAGCCATACGTCGATAGCTTACGTGATTTACTCAGACGCCTTGCACTAAATGAGTTACCACAAGGCTATGACATCCGTTTAGCTGGCCAAACTGACACAAGCCCGAAATGTTTTCAGCCTGGCTTAAAGTTTGGTTTTAAACAGGGGCAAATTGTGACGGGACATTACTTCACCGTCTATGTAGGACTGGTTGAAAGCTTTGCCGATGAGCCGATAGAAGCCAGTGAGATAGCCTGCAATGCACCAGGTATAGTGGCAAGCGCCTACTGGCCTCGCAATATCTTGTTGCCGGGCGAAAAGACTGAGTTGTATGTGGTTGTTCGCAATCATCGTGAAGAAGCGGTGGAAAGTCAGCGACCTTCGCTTCTTGTAGGAGGTGAATAACGATGAAAGCACAATGGGAGCAATTGAGCCCGAACATGAAGCGGGGCCTATCGGTTGCAGGTATTGCTGGTGGTCTCATCCTTATGGTGATGGTGTTTTCACCTAATCCTGACGATGGCGCGAACAGTCGGAACCGGCAGGAAACGATCCGGCACATTCTTACGGATACCAATACTCGTGATGTTGGGGTCGATAGTTTGGCTGCGAACGTAAAACTACTCAGTGAGCGCAATGAACAGTTACGTCGTGAAGTTGAGCGCTTGCGTCGTGACGTCGATTCAGGACGGCTAAGCCCAGGTTCGCCTTCTATACCAAGTGAGGTCAATGCGGAGTTGGTTCGCCTTCGAGCGGAACTTAATGATGTTCGCGCTGGAGGTGATGCAGCAGTTGAAGGCACAAATAGCCGTTTTGAAGTGCCTTTATCTGCCATGGAATTGCCTAAAGACGAAAAGCCACTGCCGTCTAACCCAGACGACTATTTTGCCAATGCGCCGCTGCCAGATCCGCTCTATCGGCAGCCAGCCAGTGGCCAAGGTTCACGAGCACGGGATGTTCCATTGCCGCCAATCACGATTCGTATGATTGAGCCTGAAGTGGTTGCTGAACCAGAGGTTGTTGTGCAAGAAGCGCCGCCTTTGTATTTACCGGCGGGCAGCATCATCTCAGGTACTTTGATCACAGGTTTGGATGCACCTACTCACGAGTCCGCAAGACGCGAACCTTTTCCTGCATTGCTGAGGATTCAAAAGGAAGCCATTTTACCCAACCGATTTAGAGCGGATATCAAAGAGTGTTTCTTGATCGCCGCAGGTTACGGTGATTTGAGCTCTGAGCGTGCTTATTTGCGAGGCGAGACCATTTCATGTGTGAGAGAAGACGGTGGCGTCATTGAAACACGACTGGATTCTTATGCTGTAGGTGAAGACGGCAAAGCCGGCATTCGTGGCCGATTGGTGTCGAAACAAGGCCAGCTGGTGGCCAAGTCGATGATGGCCGGATTCCTTCAGGGCTTGGCTGGCGCATTTGATGTAAATCCTGTTCCGACGATTCAGACGGGTAATGCCGGTGATACTCAGCTGTACCAGCAAGTCATGAGCCAAGAAGCATTACAAGGCGCTGCGATTAAAGGCACAGGTAAAGCATTGGATAGAGTGGCCAAGTTCTATTTGGACATGGCTGAAAATATGTTCCCAGTCATAGAGGTAGACGCTGCAAGGAAAATTGAAGTCATAGTCACTCGTGGTGCCTCGTTGTCGTTGGCCACTTCTCAAGGGGGTGGTGCAAGAAGATGAAAAAATCCTGCATGTTGCTAACCGATCGAAGTCCGTTTCAGACAATAAGATGTGTATCCAGAGGAGAGTTAACCATGACGACATCAATGCAGAACAACCCAAAGCACCAGTCAAAACAGTGGTCTAAAGCTGGATTACTTTTATTGGCAGTCGGCTCAACCTTATTGTCTGGCTGTAGTTCATTGGGTCTTGGGAGTAGTGAATATGGATGCCCAGGTATGCCTGACGGTGTGCGCTGTTTATCTGCTCGTGAAGTCTATGAGCTTACCAGTTATGGCGCTGCACCCAAGACGATTGATGCTGTGGCGACTCGAATTGGTTCTCCCTCTGGGTATTCACAATCTGATTTAGAGACAGGACTGCTGAGCCATCCAGCATTACCCGAGACGCAGCAATCTGCACCTATTCGCATTCCTTCAAGGGTAATGCGGATTTGGATTGCGCCTTGGGAGGATGACCGTGGAGATCTGAATTTATCCAGCTACGTGTTTACCGAAATTGAACCGCGCCGGTGGGATATTGGGGTGTCAGCACCTCGAACGGTTTCGCCAGTGCTACGTCCACTTCAGACTCAAAGCGATTCAGCCTCAGCGGGAGCTGATGGTAAGCGCGATAACTTGAGTATCTACGGAGAAACTAACGAATGACAAATGCAGTTCGCAGCATTCAGACTCAGCGCCTAATGACCATTGGTGCGCTTGGTTTAATGGCGTTAATGATTTCGGAGCCCTCATTTGCAGGCACCGGTGGTGATGCTTTCACCGATGTGTGGGATACCCTAAAAGATTGGACCCAAGGTACTTTGGGACGGATCGTAGCGGGAGCCATGGTTCTGGTGGGTATTGTGGGCGGTATCGCTCGCCAAAGCTTGATGGCCTTTGCCTTGGGCATTGGTGGCGGTATGGGTCTCTACAACACACCAACAGTCGTTGAAAGTGTCATGTCTGCAACTTTACCTGTTGTTGCTAGCACTCAAGAAGTCATTGGCACAACAATTCCAGCAATCAGCGCCGTTTTACTGGGCACCTTATAACAATAAAAAACGCCCAAGCGGCCAGATTTCTGACGGCTTGGGCGTCATCCCACCCCGTCCCCGATTACCATGACGGCGTTTCAGTTAATAGGTTTCCCATTCACTTAGCTTGATTACAAGCAGCGGCCATGAATACCGAAAAGAATGCTAGCGCCGCCACTGCAAAAGGCAGTTAGCGGGGCTTTTCTTGAGGGAGCACATTCAAACAGGCTACTAGCCTGATATTTTGAGATTTAGGCGCTCGTTTCTTTTGAGTTAGAGTTACACACTACCAAACAGCTGGATGAATATCAGGAATGATGGCGCTTCATTTGTTGTGTTCATGAGGTTAAAAATAATACGCTTGACCTTCCCATCATGGTAAGCCCTAGACTGTTTAATATCTGAACCAACAATGAGAAATACATCATGAGCATTCATAAAAACCAGCTCTCCAGCAATGCTGAAGCCCGGGTTAGCTTACCTATTGAGGGTATGACCTGTGCAAGTTGTGTAGGACGAGTTGAAGCAGCTTTAAACAAAGTTGAAGGCGTCGTAAACGCAAGTGTCAATCTTGCGACTGAGCTGGCGGATATTCATCTTAAAGCTCCTGTTGATCGACTGAAGTTAATCGAAGCAATTGAAAAGGTAGGATATGAAGTTCCTGTAACATCCGTTGAACTTTCAGTGCAAGGTATGACATGTGCTTCGTGTGTTGGCCGTGTTGAAAAGGCACTCTTAGCGGTTGATGGTGTAAAGGCGGCAACGGTTAACCTTGCAACTGAGAGGGCAACTATTCGCGGAGTGGCTGGCATAGACGATCTCATATCTGCTATTCAAAAAGTTGGCTATGAAGCCCGTGTCATCGATACCCAAAATCAGGTCAGTAATGAGTCTGAAGTAAGAAAGGACGCAGAGAAGGCTTTATTAAAGAAAGATTTAGTTATTGCAACAGCACTGGCTCTGCCGGTATTTGTTCTCGAAATGGGATCTCACATGATTCCAAGAATGCAACACTGGGTGATGAATACCATTGGGATCCAGGAAAGCTGGTACGTCCAGTTTGTATTGACATTGTTAGTCTTAGTGGTTCCAGGTCGTCGATTCTACATGAAAGGCATTCCTGCTCTTACGCGGCTTGCTCCTGACATGAATTCACTGGTCTCTGTCGGGACTATTGCTGCTTTTGGTTATTCTGTGGTTGCTACGTTTGTACCATACCTTTTGCCTGAGGGTACCGTTAATGTGTACTACGAAGCTGCTGCAGTGATTGTCGCTCTCATTCTTTTGGGACGATTTATGGAGGCGAGAGCTAAGGGGAGAACGTCTGAGGCTATCAAACGCTTAGTAGGCTTGCAGGCTAAGGAGGCGCACGTGCTCCGTAATGGCGTAATGAATGATATTCCTGTCAAAGACGTTGTGCTTGGAGACATTATCGAAGTTCGCCCGGGAGAAAGGATTCCGGTCGATGGAGAGGTAAGTGAAGGTACCAGTTTTATAGATGAATCGATGATAACTGGTGAGCCTATACCAGTGGAAAAAATCGTTGGCAGTGGAGTTGTCGGAGGGACTGTGAACCAGAAAGGAGCACTGAGGTTGCGTGCTACTGCGGTTGGTGGTCAGACAATGCTGTCACAAATCATACGGATGGTAGAACAGGCCCAGGGGTCAAAGTTACCTATACAAGCTGTTGTGGACAGAGTGACATTGTGGTTTGTTCCAGCTGTGATGTTGGCAGCACTTTTTACATTCCTGATTTGGTTAGTATTTGGTCCATCACCAGCCCTGTCTTTCGCATTGGTTAATGCTGTGGCAGTGCTAATCATTGCATGTCCATGTGCAATGGGACTCGCGACACCGACATCTATCATGGTTGGTACAGGTCGTGGTGCAGAAATGGGAATTTTATTCCGCAAGGGAGAAGCCCTACAGTTACTCAAAGATGCCAAAGTTGTTGCTGTAGACAAAACCGGAACTCTGACTGAAGGTCGTCCAGTCATGACAGATCTGGAACTAGCTCAGGGTTTTGAACGTAATGAGGTATTAGCAAAAGTTGCCGCAGTTGAATCACGTTCTGAGCACCCTATTGCTCGCGCTATTGTTGAGTCGGCAGAAGGAGACGGCATTTTACTGCCAGAGCTTACTGAGTTTGATTCAATCACTGGTATGGGAGTACGAGCGACTGTTGAAGGGAGCCTTGTAGAAGTAGGCGCTGATCGATTTATGCGTGAGTTAGCATTGGAGGTAACGTATTTTTCCCGGATTTCTGAACGCCTCGGGAATGAGGGGAAATCACCTCTCTATGTTGCTATAGATGGTCGGTTGGCTGCAATTATTGCTGTAGCTGACCCTATTAAATCAAGTACTCCAGTAGCTATAAAGGCATTACATCAGCTTGGTCTCAAGGTCGCCATGATTACCGGTGACAATGCGAATACAGCTCAGGCTATTGCTAAACAATTAGATATTGATGAAGTGGTTGCGGAAGTGTTACCTGAAGGCAAAGTTGAAGCGGTGCGTCGACTGCAAGAAAATTACGGTAAAGTTGCTTTTGTCGGCGATGGGATAAACGATGCCCCGGCACTTGCAGTTGCAGATATTGGACTTGCAATTGGTACAGGAACAGATATAGCCGTGGAGTCAGCTGATGTTGTCTTAATGTCAGGAAACTTGCAGGGAGTTCCTAATGCTATTGGATTGTCTAAGGCAACAATCGGTAACATCAGACAAAATCTCTTTTGGGCATTTGCTTACAATGCAGCATTGATTCCAGTGGCTGCAGGACTGCTATACCCAGCTTATGGAATACTGCTCTCTCCAATTTTTGCAGCAGGGGCGATGGCGCTATCAAGCGTGTTCGTTCTGGGAAACTCATTGCGTCTGCGTCGGTTCCAGCCTCCTTTGGTTGAGGACGCTGAGCATTAACGCTGAGCATTAACAAGGTGGGCTTATGAATATCGGAGAAGCATCGCGTAAATCAGGAATATCCACCAAGATGATTCGTTATTACGAGCAAATTGGATTAATCCCTGCCTCCGAGCGTACGGAGTCAGGTTATCGTAAGTATGCTCTCAATGATGTTCATAGATTGGTTTTTATTCGTAGTGCCCGAGATCTCGGGTTCTCTCTGGAAGATATAGAAGGCTTGCTTACGTTATGGAATGACAAATCTCGCCAGAGCATTGATGTTAAACGCCTGGCTCAGGAGAACATTGCTGACTTAGAACGACGTATGGAAAGTATACGTCAAATGACTGAGAAACTACGAGTTTTAATCCGGAGTTGTGCTGGGGATGAGCGGTCAGAATGTCCTATTCTTAGGACATTAACCAATGCTTCGGGCAAAGCCCGCACCGTAAACCGAGGAGGAGCGGTACAGCGCCGCTCTGGAGATAAGCTGAGCGGCAAAATGTAGTACTTTAAATTGGCCCATAATGGTGTAAGACTACGCAGTTTTAACACCATCACATTTTTTTCATTTTAAACAAGCGCGTGGCATCACTAATGCCCCCCTAAATGGTTGGTTGGTGCGGTTAAGGAAAGATCGCTATCACTTTCATCAGCTGTCAATTTTTGGACTATGCAACATTTATCTATGCTGCGGTCAGCGCTACAAAAAGCATTCAGCTCCTTACGTTGCTCTTCTAACGCTACTAATTCTTTGATTCGATGCTGAATGTGAATTAGGTGGGCGTTGATGATTGCATCTATCGGGCCACATTCTTTACCCTGATTATTGATTGCTAACAGCAAAGCGCGAATTTCCTCATGGGTCATATCGAGAGAACGGCAGCGGCGGATGAATAGTAGTTTTTCAAGACGGGTTTTGTCGTAGTGACGATAATTATTTCCTATGTCTCGTAAAGGTGCCTGCAGTGGACCTTCTTTCTAGTAGTAACGAATCGTTTCTACCGGACAGCCTGCTTTACGCGCCAACTCACCAATTTTCATATATCCCTCGTTTGAACTTGACTCTGTAGTTAGATTAGGGTCTTCAGTAGTCAGTATAGTAAACATATTGGGCAAGTGGTCCCGCAAAAAAGTAAAACTCTAGTAGGAAGGAAGCTGCTAGTTGTATTTAAAAATTAAGCTTGGTTGTGGGAGGCAAGATTCAGAAATCAGGCGAATTGAACAAGGCGAATGGTCATTTGTATGTTCATAATGATTGCAACCATTCGCATGTTGAAAAAGACCTAAATCATGATAAGCCTACTTACAAAGGTTGTGGCCATGACCATGACCAGAAATCGCATGATCAAGATGATCATGGCCTTAGTGGAGACTGTTGCGCGGCTGCGCCTACAAAGATTAAATAATCTGGGGGGGGCGAACTGAAATCCGCATTATGCAAATGGATTGTCCTGTAGAGGAAAAACTGATTAAAAAGAAATAAGGGGATGTATATGGCAGTTATGGGTGCGTAAACCGCTGAAGGTTGCCACCCATTCCATGTGAAGCCTGCCACCCGGACCGGAGCAAGGCTGCCACCCATCGGAGCGTAGCGACGCGGGGTTTCTCTTCTTACTCCGAAGTCTCGGTGGCCGTCAACTTTGCCTGTTGTTTTCGCATGGATTCGCCCCGCAGGTTGATCTTGTAGGCGTTGTGTACGAGCCGATCCAGAATGGCGTCTGCCAGAGTGGCGTCACCGATTACGCCATGCCATTCCTCGATGGGTAATTGGCTAGTGGCAATGGTGGAGCGCCTGCCATGCCGGTCTTCCAGCACCTCCAGCAAGTCTCGCCGATTCTCGGCGCTCAGTTTCATCAGCCCCCAGTCATCCAGGATCAGCACGTCGACCTTGGCCAGATCCGTCAGGAGTTTTGAGTATTGGCCATCGCCTTTGGCAATGGTCAGCTCCCGTAGCAGTCGGGTCAGGCGGACGTACTGGGCGGTGTAACCCTCCCGGCAGGCTTTGTGTGCCAGAGCACAGGCCAGCCAGGTTTTCCCGACCCCGGTGGGACCGGTGATCAGCGCGTTCAGGTGTTCCTTCACCCACTGGCAGCTGGCTAGGCCCTGGATAAGCCCTTTATCCAGGCCGCGTGAGTTCCGGTAATCAATGTCTTCGAGGATGGCGGCGTGTCGCAGTTTGGCCCGGCGTAGCCGGCTGCTCATGCGCCGGTTGTCCCGTTCCGTCATTTCCCGGTCGACCAGCAGCCCGAGGCGCTCCTCGAAGCTCAGATCGGTGATGTCGGGGGTGGCCGACTGATCCTCCAGGGCGGCGGCCATGCCGGTCAGTTTGAGGGCGTGGAGCTTATCCAGTGTGGGATGTTTCAACATGTCAGATTCCTTCAGTGGTAGTAGGCAGGGCCGCGGATGTTGTCGTGTGTGTCAGGTAAGGCCAGTTCTTGTTGCTCTTCCAGGGGCTGCTCATCCAGGCGGTGCTTGAGGATGGATTCGATGCTCTTGTATCGGCAGCTGCCCAGCATCAGGGCGCGTTGGCAGGCGGCCTCCAGCCGCGACCCGCCGTAGCTCTGCCCCAACCGGAGAATGCCCAGACAGGACCGATAGGCCTGTTGCGGATGCTTTCTTGCCCCCAGCGCGGTACGGATAAGCTTTTCAGTTGCCGGTCCAGTCTTGGCTGCCCAGGCGGTCAGTCGCTCTGGGTTCCACTCGCCGGCTTGGCGGTGGGACTCCGGCATGTGAGCGGCGATGGTGCTATGCCGACCCTTCTGATCCGAACGCCGGTGGCTGGCGATCCGGTTGCCTCGGTGGAAGCATTCGATGGTGTTGTGGGTGATCCGGACCTCCACCTCTTTCTTGATCAGGGTGTAGGGCACCGAGTAGTAATGCCCATCGATGGCCACGTGGTAGTCGATGTGTACCCGGGCTTTTTTCCACTCGGCGTAGACATACGGCTCGGCGGGTAGCGGTTGTAGAACCGGCTGGTCCAGCTGTTTGAAGTGATCAAGCCGGCACCCGGGCAACTTGCGGAAGGGGCGGCTATTGAGCTTCTCCAACAGCTCACGGATGGTGGCGTTGAGCTGCCCCAGGGAGAAGTGCTGACGGTGGCGCAGGGCCGCCAGGATCCAGCGCTCAACGATCAATACGCCACCTTCCACCTTGGCCTTGTCACGGGGCTTGCGAACCCGTGTGGGGACAACGGCCACGCCATAATGGCTAGCCATATCCTGATAGGTCGGATTGAGATCCGGCTCGTAGCGATGGGCCTTGCTGACGCCGGAACGGAGGTTATCCGGAACCACCAGTTCCGGCACGCCGCCCAAGAACTCGAAAGTCCGGATGTGAGAGCCGATCCAGTCCGGCAGTGTCTGGCTCCAGGTGGCCTCGGCGTAGGTGTAATTGGACGCACCCATCACCGCCACAAAGACTTGCGCCTCATGGATCTCACCGGTGGTGCGATCAATGACGGGCACCGTGTGCCCAGCATAGTCCACGAACAGCTTTTCACCGGCTCGGTGGTCCTGACGCATCACCAGATCCAGCTTGCCCTGCCAGGCCCGGTAGTGCTCGCAGAACCAGCTGTACTGGTAGCCATCCGGATTGGCTTCCCGGTACTCCTGCCAGAGCAGGAACAGGGTGACGTTCTTGCCCCGGAGCTCATCGTGGATCCGCTGCCAGTCTGGAATGCCTCGGACCTGTGCCGGTAGATCCGGTGGTGGCGGGAACAGCCGTTGCTCCAGCTGGGCTTCACTCAGATCCTCTGGCAGCGGCCAGCCAAGCTCCGCCTCAGCAGCACGCCGCAGATACTCGCTCACAGTGGGGCGACTGATGCCGCAGGCTGCGGCAACCTGTCGGTTGCTAAGCCCTCGCTCCCACTTGAGGCGAAGGACTTCTTTGATTTTACGCATGGATAACCTCTTCGCTGGCATCTGGCCCTCTCCGGATGAAAAGGAGCAGAGTACCGTTAGTTATCCCGCGCCGGACGTTTTGATGGGGGAATCAGGCAGCCTGCCAGGGTGGCAGCTTTGCCGTGGAATCAGTGGCAGCTTTCGCGTGGAATGGGTGGCAGGCTTCGTCTGGAATCAGTGGCAACCTTGGTCTGGAATACGCAGTTATGGGCCTTAATTCTAGACAGTGGCCAGAAGCTGCGATGATTATGGTGCTCTTTACTATTGCTGAACTCATTGAAGCAAAATCACTCGATAGAGCTCGAAATGCAATCGGATCTCTAATGAATATTGAACGACAATTAACTTGTCCGGTCGGCGACAACTATGTTGGCCGGTTGATCTGATACCGTCCGTCACGGATTCCATTAGGAGATAACCGTGTCGGGCAAACCCATCACAGATCAACAAATCAGGTTATATGTGAATGAACGTAAACAAGGTCAAACCCAGCTTGCCGCTTCGGCAAAGTCTGGTTTATCAGAGCGATCAGGTCGCCGCATAGACAGCGGTGAACTGAACACAGAACCAACCCCCAAGCGTCAATGGCGCACTCGCAAAGACCCGCTTGCTGAGGTCTGGTCATCGGTGCTGGTACCACTACTCGAAGCGAACCCTGAACTATTGCCGCTCACGTTGTTTGAATACCTTCACGACAACTACCCCAATCAGTATGACAACACCGTACTGCGCACGTTGCAGCGACGTGTCAAAGCATGGAAGGTCAAACATGGCCCCGCAAAGGAAGTCATGTTCCGCCAAACTAAAGTGCCTGGGCGTTTGGGTTTATCGGACTTCACGCTCTTGAAAGGGGTTACGATTACAATACTTGGGCAGGTATTTTGCCATTTGCTATACCACTATCGCCTTGCCTTTAGCGGCTGGACGTACGCCAAAGTCATTTGCGGTGGTGAAAGCTATACCGCCTTGTCTACAGGGCTTCAGAATGCCTTATGGCGCAGTGGTGGCGCACCCCTTGAACACCGCACCGACAGCTTGAGTGCCGCCTTTAACAATCTGGCCGAGAAGGAACAGCTTACCGTTCGGTACGACGCCTTATGCCACCACTATCAACTCAAAGGCAGTCGTAACAACCCCGGCAAGAGCCATGAGAACGGTACAATAGAAGCGGCACACGGGCATTTAAAGCGACGTATGACTCAGGCCTTGCTGCTGCGAGGCGATACTGATTTTACGTCCCTTGAGGCCTATCAAGCCTTCGTGGATGGTATTGTCACCAAGATTAACCAGCAATGCCGCACCCGCTTTGAACAAGAGCGGCCGTTATTGCAGACACTGCCAAAACGGCGCACTCATGATTATGCGGAGCACAGTGTTCTGATTAGCAGCAGTAGCAGCTTTGACCTCAAACGGGTGACCTATACCGTACCGTCTCGCTTTATCGGCGAGCGGCTGTATGTTCAGCTGTATGACGAGCGCTTGGATCTGTTCAGTGGGCATGAGCAGATACTCAGCTTACCGCGTGTTTATGCCACCACAACCCAGCGCGGACGCAGTGTCGATTATCGCCATGTTATCGACTCCTTGGTTAAAAAGCCGGGGGCCTTCCGTTACTCGCAGCTGCGCGATGACTTATTACCCACCCCGGACTACCACCGTATCTGGCAGTATGTTGACGGCACACTGAATCCCCATGATGCCTGCCGTTACATCGTGCGCCTGCTGCACTTGGCCGCGACAGCTCAGTGCCAAGATAGCCTTGGTCGTTACGTACTCAAAAGCATTGAGGGGGGTGAATTACCCAGCAACTTACAGTGCAATAAGCGCTTTAGTACAGACACGGCCGTGATTCCACTCATTACGGCAAAGCAGCACCTGCTGGCTGATTACGATCAGCTGTTATGTGTGGAGGTGCAACATGGCTGATCTTGCCTCCCTCCCGATTCTCTTGAAGGAATTAAAGTTAAGTAGCTTCGCCCAGCACTGGGAAGGCCTTGCACAAAAGGCGCTGGATGAACAATGGTTACCGCAAACCTACCTTGCGGCTTTGTGTGAACACGAAGTGGGTGAGCGTCATCACAAGCGTTTACAACGCTATACCCGCGAAGCACAACTGCCACCGGGTAAGCCGTTGAGCCAATTTGATTTTAGTGTGGTAGAGGGGATTAATAAAAATCAGCTTATTGCCCTGGCGGATCAACAGCAGTGGGTTAATCAAGCCGAGAACGTGTTGTTGTTTGGTGCCAGTGGTGTGGGTAAAACCCATCTTGCCTGTGGTATTGGCTATGCCTTGTTGGCGCAAGGGGTGCGAGTAAAGTTCACTAGCGCTACCCATCTTGCTCAAAGCCTTCAGCAAGCAAAAGCGGCGTTGGTATTGACTGACGTGCTGGCTCGCATGGACAAATATACGGTGCTCATCATTGATGATATTGGCTACGTCAAAAAAAGCAGCCAAGAAACACAGGTATTGTTTGAATTGATTGCGCACCGCTATGAAACGGGCAGTTTGATTATCACCTCAAATCAGCCTTTTAGTGGGTGGGATCAGATCTTCGACGACAACATGATGACGGTGGCGGCGATTGATCGGTTAGTGCATCACGCCACTATTTTAGAGATAGGTGGCGAAAGCTACCGTAAAAAGGCGTCAATGATGAGAAAGGAGATGATCTGATCCGCTAACTCTGGACACTTAACTAAGCACTGTGTTTCAGTTCAAAATTCTCAGGGCTTAAATAGCCAAGTGAACTATGCCTTCTGGTTTTGTTGTAATCAACTTCTATGTATTCAAAAACGGTCTGTCGCATGGTTTCCCGGTCCATGATTGGCTCGTACTGAATCGCCTCAACCTTCAGTGAATGGAAGAAGCTCTCTGCACAGGCATTGTCCCAGCAGCAGGCTTTGCGGCTCATACTTTGGGTAAGTTGATGTTTTTCAATCAGATTTCGATAGGCATGTGAACAATATTGGCTACCGCGGTCGCTGTGAACAATTACATTTTTCGGGAACCCACGGCGGAACAATGCCATAGTCAGTGCATCACAAGCCAACTGAGCCGTCATACGATTATTCATTGACCAGCCAATCACAGCTCGCGAGTACAAATCAATAATCACCGCCAGATACAGCCAGCCTTCGCTTGTCATCAGATACGTGATATCACCGACCCATTTTTGGTTCGGGCCAGTGGTATCGAAGTTCTGCTCCAATAGGTTTGGCGCTACCGGAAGCTGGTGATCGCTATCGGTTGTGGTTTTGAATTTACGCGCAGCTTTAGCCACTAAATTCTGCCTTGTCATGCTGTTCATAATGGTTTTCAGATCAGCGCATTCCCCATCCTCCGCGAGGTCGGCTTGAATACGCCGAGCGCCTGAGCGCTCTTTGCTCTGGACAAAAAAAGCTTTGATTTGCTCATCACGGCTGTGCTGTTTGAGCAAGCGCGCACTCGGTTCTTTGCTTGATTTTCGCCAGGCATAATACCCACTTCGCGTCACGCCAAGCACCGCCGCCATTGGTTTTAGGCGGAACTGGTGCTGGTGTTCGAGCATAAATTCGAATCGGTTTACTTTTGATTCTTCGCGAAGTAGGTGGCCGCCTTTTTTAGGATGGCTAAATCCTCGGCTTGGTCAGCTAACTGGCGTTTTAACTTGGCAACTTCAGCAGCAAGTTCTGCTTCGCGTTGGCTGGTTGTCGATTTCTTTTCAATGGCAGAGCGCCAGTTATAAAGTTGTGATTCGTAGATTTTGAGTTGCCTAGCCGCTTCAGCAACACCGACACGTTCGGCTAGTTTAAGGGCTTCTGCTTTAAATTCAGCAGTGTGAGTCTTGCGGGTCTTTTGGGTTGTCATATTCACCTCGTTAAGTCATTTTACTCACTTAGCGTGGTGTCCAAAAGTATTGGATCAGATCAGAGATGCCTATCGCTAACGACAATTAAACATCGTCAACCGGACAAGTTAATTGACGCGAACCGGACAAGGTAGTTGACGTTCAATAAATGAATTTGACTCTCAAAACTGCAATGGTCCAACTATCAGTATGAACGATGACACCTTGAGGCTGCCCTCGCCAGAACAGCGCCATGGTCAGCACATCGCATATGATGATGATTTGGTTAAAGCAATGGTTCAATGGGTAGATAATTTTTTGAACACTAGATGATCAGTGGAGTCAGATGAATTAAGTCGGCATTTATTTTTGAACTTTAAGAATTATTTATTATTAAACCATGTGGGAAATCTAAACGATCAAGATTTTAATATCATACAAAAAATCTATCGACTTCTCTTGACCTTCCGGTTAGGGGAAGGTTTAACCTGAAGTTAGGTGGGGGCTGGTGAGATTTTTGGGAACAGGTTAATGGTTACTTGGTTCAATGGATTAGGAAATTTCCTTCAATAAATGTTACCCGAAACTATGTTACTTAAAGCTAACTACAGTATTAGTAAAAATCATTTGGGAGGTGAAGATGAACATTGGTGATGCAGCCCGCTTATCGGGAGTTTCGGCGAAAATGATTCGTTACTATGAGGAGGTTGGGCTAATACCATCAGTCTCCAGAACAGAGGCTGGTTATCGGATCTACAAAGATGCCGATGTTTATAAGTTACATTTTATACGTCGATGTCGAGATCTCGGTTTTTCTCTGTCACAGGCAGGAGAGTTACTTTCTCTTTGGGGAAATCATTCGCGTCAGAGTGCAGATGTTAAAAGTATAGTTGAATCTCATATTAATGATTTAACCTTAAAAATTGAAGAATTTCAACGTATGGCATCAATTCTTACCACACTCTCTGCTTGCTGCGCGGGAAATGAAAAACCCGACTGCCCAATACTGAAGGCTCTCTACCTCGCGGATACTTCCCATCTGCAGGACATAGAAAGCTGCCCTTAAACTTTCGACTCCCTTCAATGTTATTAGGTGATCGCCATGGGTGGGAATACGCAGTTTAGCTCGAAAGCTAGACCTTTGTCGTCAGGATGAGGTCGCATGCGGCCTGATTTTTAATTTATTAAAATTCATATGATTAAAGTCAACTTTATTTAATCAGTGCTAACAAGTAAGTTTGTGAGTGATTGGAAGCTGCTGTGGTCAAAAGTCGAAAAGAAAAAAGTACCGAAGCGAACTCCAAGTGTTTATTGGGTTTGTATAAGTCTCGGAAAATTAGTGGGTTGGTTTGATTCAAAAAGGACGGGACGAGTCGGCAGGGAGCGGTTATGGGAAGGATAGTTTTACCACAAACCATCCTTGAAGGTTACCTGTTAGCCAAGTCTCTTGATCAATGAGATGTGATCAAGAGACAGGCACCTTGGTCAGGGCGCACTCGATTCGGACGATGCAGCTCGTGCAGGTCATGCCCTCGATGGGCAGGCTGATCGCTGCTACGGTGGCACGACCAGCACTTGTTAATGGCATGCTCAAGGTGTCTTCTCAAAATTGAAATTAGACATACAGGGTACTTGAGGGTTACTATGTTGTAAGGTTAAGCCCTATTTTGAGCGCTGCTGGTTTGGACGATTTCGCTGCGCATAGACGCGGCGCGCCTTGGCTCGCAGGCTGTCTCCTGATCTTTGTCGGCGAGTGCGATCAAATTATCGCAGCCTCGTTAATTCTGAACGGCATGAGTAGCTGTTCGAGAGTTGGAATTTTTGAGAAATGACTTTACGCAAACAAGTTAACGCGCCCCGCGGTGCAAGCGACGATCTGGCTTCTTTGTCACAGAATGACGTTACGATCCTGGCCGAGACCTTCCGCCTACTGGGCGACCCGTCTCGGTTGAGAATAATGCTGTGCTGCATGAAGGGTTCCTCCTCGGTTGGGGACATCGCGGAATCCCTCGAGCTTTCGCAGTCGCTGGTCAGTCACCACCTGCGGCTGCTGCGTGGAGCCCGCCTTGTGAAGGGGGTGCGCCAGGCCAAGCAAATTTTCTATGAGGTGGACGACAAGCATGTGAACCAAGTGCTGCTGGACATGTCCACTCACATCGTCGAAGAGCACAACGACGATTAGCCGCGGGCGAAGCGCTCGTTGCGATGCGGATTGCGATCTATTACAAGCTGGGGCCGTATGACCGCCCGCGGCTACACTCAATGAGATGAATGCGGGTCCAATTCTGATCAATCAGAAGTTCAGCGCGCTTATCGACCGCAAGTGAGGCCTTATTGAATGCCATCGCGATGACCGCCTCAGCCACAAGTTCGCTGATCTGCGGGCCGACTACATGTACGCCGAGGATTTCGTCTGTCGTAGGATTTGCGATCACCTTGACGAGACCCGCTGTCTCGCTCAATGCACGCGCGCGACCGTTAGCCATGAACGGAAATGTACAGCTACGATATGCTGCGCCCGCGTATTTGAGCTGCTGCTCGGTGCGACCTACCCAGGCGATTTCCGGGCTGGTGTAGATGACGTTGGGGATCGTGTTGAAATCGACATGACCGCGATGGCCTGCAATGCGCTCGACCACAGCGACACCTTCTGCGCTCGACCACAGCGACACCTTCTTCCTCTGCCATGTGCGCTAGCATCAGGCCGCGCACCACATCGGCGATGGCCCAGATACTGGGCACGCTGGTGCGCCATTCGCCGTTCACCACGACGGCTCCGCGCCCATCCAGTTCAAGGCCGACGGCGGCCCGAGTCATAAACGCCAGACCGTTTAAGAACTGCACCTTGTTTTTTCGGAACAGATAGAGTTTGCCTTCGTTGCTCGACTTCACGACCTGATTCTTGCGCTCCAGCATCACAGCCACGTCCATGCGTAGCTCGCCCGTGGACATGATGCCGAGCGCGCCGAAGTGGTGCTTGGCTTGGTCTAAGTTTTTGGACGACTGCAGCAGCGCCTTTGACGGGATGCACCCGATGTTGTTGCATGTACCGTCTTGGGTAGGCTTGCCTTCCTTGGTTTTCCAGGCATCGACGCAGGCGACATTCATGCCTAACTGCTCGGCGCGAATCGCTGCGATGTCGCCACCAGGCCCGGCGCCAATGACGATGACGATGACGATGACGTCGAAGTTCGTGTCCATGATTGAAATCTCCTAGATGTTTTCAGGCGCTTTCCTGCGTGGTGCTCGCGCTGCGGTTTTGGCCAGCCAGCGCCCCGTCCGATCTGGCTCACGACCATCCGAACCTTCCGGCGGGTCATCCTCTATCTGCGTCAGCACTTGGATCTGGGCCAACATCATCACGACCTGATTGTGGACGACCTGCACAGGGTGTGGCCAAGAGGATAGGCGTACTAAATAGCCGCATCGCCGCCACTCATCTTTCGCAGTCCTTAGTATGGTTTGCTAAAAATACATTGCATAAACATATGTTCATGTATTATATTTTACGTACAGTCAACCACCTAATTTCTGCGCGAGGCCCTGATGTCCCAATCGCACGATGAACATGGTCACGACCATGACCACACTCCAAAAGTGACCGGCGCTAACGAACGCAAGGTCTTGCTGTCCTTCTTCCTGATCTTCGGCTTCATGATCGTGGAGGCTGTCGGCGGCGTGCTGTCGGGCTCGCTGGCCCTTCTGGCCGATGCGGGCCACATGCTGACCGATGCAGCAGCGCTGGCTCTGGCATACGCGGCATTCCGGTTCGGGCGCCGACCAGCTGACAGCAAGCGCACCTTTGGCTACCTTCGGTTCGAGGTCATCGCCGGCTTCCTGAACGCTGTGACGCTCTTTGTGATCGTGGCATGGATCGCCTATGAAGCATGGGAGCGACTGCAAGCTCCGCCCGCCATCCTTGCCGGCCCGATGATGATCGTCGCCGTGCTTGGATTGTTGGTAAACGTTCTGGTGTTGTGGATCATGACCCGCGGAGAGACCGATCACGTCAACGTGAAGGGGGCCATCCTGCACGTGATGGGCGACCTGCTGGGCTCGGTCGGTGCCATCGTCGCTGCAGTGGTCATCTATCTCATTGGTTGGACGCCAATTGACCCCATCCTGTCGGTGCTGGTGGCAGCCCTGATCCTGCGCAGCGCCTGGAAGCTCCTGGCGAAATCGATCCACATTTTGCTCGAAGGTGCGCCCGAGGACGCTTCTCCGGAGCAGGTGGAACAAGGCCTGATGGGCGCGGTGCCTGGCTTGGCGGCCGTCAGTCATGTGCATGTATGGCAGCTTACCTCTGGTCGCACGATGGCCACGCTGCACGTTCGCCCTAGTGTGGCTGAGGAAGCGCGCACCGTGGTCAAGTGCGTAGAGGTGGTGCTTCGAGAGCAATTTGGCATCGAGCACGTGACGGTCGGGATCGAATGGAACTCTCCTGGTGAAAAGAACCTTTGCAGCTTGCAGCCGACAGGTGGGCCGCAAGGGCACACCCCACATGAGCATGACACTAGCCACAGCCATGAAAAGGGTCATAAGCACGACCATTCCGTCCCGGGTCATCAACACTGATGCTGCAGCCAGCGTAGTGCTGGCAGCTCAGGGACAAGAAATCCATGACTTCTCGAAAACACGCCAATGGCGACAATGCTCAGAATTGCGCCACCAATGCTCAGCGTTCGGCCCCAGAGCTCTTGGCGCTCTCTCATAGTGACGTCGCTGTTCTCGCTGAGACTTTTCTCCTGTTAGGAGATCAATCGCGCCTGAAGATCCTGCTACAGTGCATGCGCGGATCAGTCGCGGTGGGCGACATCGCAGAAACGCTCGATCTATCCCAATTCTTGGTCAGTCATCATCTGCGGCTCCTGCGTGGAGCTCGACTTGTGCGTGGATAACGTCAGGCGAAACATATCTTCTACGGCATCGCGGATGAGCACATCAGTCAAGTGTTTCAGGACATGGTCTGTCACTTCTCTGAGGAATGATTGCGAATTGCGTCGAACGCAAAGATGCCTACTTTTTGCTGGGCATTTTCGCGATTGCGCAAGAGAGGTGCCAGCCCGTCAGCAACTGTAATGCGCCATCCCAGTCCTGAGTAAGCGCGACTTCGCCCATGCGTGATGTTTGGGTGACGGTTGTATGAATCTGACCGCACTCAATCCCCTGGGCCTCATCAGCCGACGCCAGCTTTCACTCCCCCCCATCGTGAGCGTAGAAATTAACCATGCTAACTTCATGAATTAAATAATTGAACATATCTTCATATGTGTGCTAAAATTCAATCTGCATTTTGAAAATGTGTCGAAACTGTAAGCACGTGCGCCGCACGCCGCACGCCACAACCACAGACGATCGTAAACAGAAGGACAACAGCCTTCTTTTTTAATGATTAACACATGGATGTATGTTCATGTGTTTGTTATATTTAAGCAGTATGTGCGGCGTGCGGCGAACCTAACTTGCAAAGTGTTCAGAGAACTTGGAGGTAGATATGACAAGGGAAATAACGGAGTACCAGGACAAGGCTAGGGAGCAGCTGAGCTTCCGTGTGGAGGGCATGGATTGCGCGAGCTGCGTCGGCAAAATCGAGAAGGCCCTTTCCCGAATGGATGGGCTGACGGACGTGCAAGTCAATTTTTCTAGTGAAACGCTGACGTTGACTCGCAATCTGAAAAGCCGCTTCACTGCTCGCGATGTAGCTAAGAAAATCAAAACTTTGGGGTTCGGTGTGGAAGAACTGCCAGTGTCGTCGCTCTCGATTGCGGCCGTATCGCGCCAATCGGTCCATGCACATGACCACAGCGAAGATCACAAGGATGGTCACGCTTGCGGCGGTGATCATGGGCACGGCCACACGCAAAAGACAAACGGCGGGCATGAACACGGCTCCTGCAGTGGACATGATCACACCTCACACGCTCGCCGCGAGCCCCCTGGTAACCCACCCAACGTTTCGATGCACGTGGAAGGCATGGACTGCGCGAGCTGCGTTGGCAAGATTGAAACGGCTCTTGCTCGCATGGCGGGCGTATCAGATGCCCGCATCAACTTCACGGCAGAAACGCTTGAGCTGACGCTCGCGTCTGGAAGTCCTACACATATTGGCGACATCGAGAAGACCATCAAAAGCCTGGGTTTCGGCGTCTCCGACGTGCGCCGCCTTGATGGATCCTCGCCTGCCGCGCCTGCCCGCGTGCCCTCAGCTATCACTCAACGCTGGTGGCAGACGAAGAAGGGTAAGCATGTGCAGGGCCTAGCAGCTCTCATGGGCTCGGCCTATGCAGTTGCTCAATTTATCCCCGGCTATGCGGAATGGATCTTCGCCGCTGCCGTGATCGCTGGCGTACTCCCGTTCGCGCGCAAAGCCTTCGCGCTGGCCATATCTGGCTCCCCGTTCTCCATCGAAACACTGATGGTTGTCGCCTCGCTGGGCGCGCTCGTGATTGGCGAGGCCGAGGAGGCCGCTGCTGTGGTGTTCCTGTTCGCGGTCGGCGAGCTGCTTGAAAGTGTGGCCGCTGGCCGCGCCCGCGCCGGCATTAAAGCGCTGGCTTCTCTGGTGCCTAAAACTGCTGTCTTGCTCGACGCCAATGGTGGGCAGCGCGAAGTGCCCGCTGCCTCCCTGAGCGTGAACGACCGGGTTTTGGTGCGCCCGGGTGATCGAGTGCCCGCTGACGGCAAGATCTTCCGCGGCGAAAGCAGTCTCGATGAATCTCCGATCACAGGGGAGTCCGTGCCGCGTCAAAAGGCCGGTGGCGATGACGTATTTGCCGGCTCGATCAACGTCGACGGTGTGCTTGAAGTTCTGGTTGAGAAGGCTGCATCGGACAACACCATCTCGCGCATCATCCAGCTCGTCGAGCAAGCTCAATCCTCCAAGGCGCCGACGGCACGCTTCATCGAAAAGTTCAGCCGTTACTACACCCCGGCCGTGATGGCCATCGCGGCGCTGATCGTCGTGGTTCCCCCGCTTACCATGGGTGGTGATTGGGGCACTTGGCTGTACCGTGGTCTTGCTTTGCTGCTAATCGCGTGCCCGTGCGCCTTGGTTTTGTCAACGCCGGCGGCCATTGCCTCGGGACTGGCTGTTGCTACTCGCCGAGGTTTGCTGATTAAAGGTGGCAACGCCTTGGAAACCATTGGTCGCGTTCGCACAGTCGCCTTCGATAAGACTGGCACGCTGACAGAGGGCAAGCCGCGCATCACTGAAGTCGTGCCTTTCGGGCAATCCAAGCAGCAACAGGTACTGGCGCTCGCCGCCGCCGTCGAGTCTGGATCGAATCACCCGTTGGCGAAGGCAATCGTTGCCCACGCCAAGAGCCTCGATGTGGAGGTTCCACAAGCCACCGAAGCATTCGCTATCCCGGGCAAGGCAGTTCGCGCTACCGTGAACGGCAGCAAGCTAGCCGTGGGATCGCCCGTCCATGCAGGGCAGATGGCCACGCTGACCCTCGCGCACCAGCAGGAAATCGCCAAGCTGGAAGATGGTGGCAAGACGGTGGTGGTTCTGTTCGACGAAGCAAGCAAGAATGTCATGGGCCTGTTGGCCTTGCGTGACGAACCTCGCCGTGACGCCCGCGAAGGCGTGGCCCAGCTCAAGGCGATGGGTGTGCGCTCGGTCATGCTCACCGGTGACAATCGGAGAACTGCGCAGGCCATCGCCGGCAAGCTGGATATCGAGTGGGAGAGTGAGTTGCTTCCGCAAGACAAGTTGCGCCTGGTCAACGACTTGAAGCGCGACGCGAAGGTGGCGATGGTCGGCGACGGCATCAACGACGCGCCGGCCTTGGCGACCGCCGATGTAGGGATCGCCATGGGCGGCGGCACCGACGTGGCCCTAGAGACCGCAGACGCTGCTCTGCTCAAGAGCCGCGTCACGGACGTTGCGCACCTGGTGGCGCTGTCCCGCGCGACGATGGCCAACATCCACCAGAACGTAGTGTTCGCCATTGGCCTCAAGGGCCTGTTCCTAGTCACCAGTGTGCTGGGTATCACTGGCCTTTGGGTTGCTGTGCTGGCCGACACCGGTGCCACCGCTTTGGTCACGCTCAATGCGCTGCGCCTACTCCGCTTTAAGGGTGCCCAAGAGCCAGCCGATGGCCAGAACGGAGGTCATCAAAGCTCTGTGTCCGTACAGGATGCCCATTGAGGTATTGCAGAGGGCTTGAACTGCCGTTGTTGCGGCGCCAAGCCCTTCCATATCTTCATCTGTAAATCGATCTCCGAAAACATCGATGTTAGGCGATAAACGAATGCCTTTAGAACAACGAGTTTAAATAGATGGGATGATCGGACGTGGATAATGGGCTCAGATGCGTCCCTTTCGGCCGTAACTGCATCTCATGCGTTCACCGGGAGGCCGGAAGGTTCCTGATCTGATCCGCTAACTCTGGACACTTAACTAAGCACTGTGTTTCAGTTCAAAATTCTCAGGGCTTAAATAGCCAAGTGAACTATGCCTTCTGGTTTTGTTGTAATCAACTTCTATGTATTCAAAAACGGTCTGTCGCATGGTTTCCCGGTCCATGATTGGCTCGTACTGAATCGCCTCAACCTTCAGTGAATGGAAGAAGCTCTCTGCACAGGCATTGTCCCAGCAGCAGGCTTTGCGGCTCATACTTTGGGTAAGTTGATGTTTTTCAATCAGATTTCGATAGGCATGTGAACAATATTGGCTACCGCGGTCGCTGTGAACAATTACATTTTTCGGGAACCCACGGCGGAACAATGCCATAGTCAGTGCATCACAAGCCAACTGAGCCGTCATACGATTATTCATTGACCAGCCAATCACAGCTCGCGAGTACAAATCAATAATCACCGCCAGATACAGCCAGCCTTCGCTTGTCATCAGATACGTGATATCACCGACCCATTTTTGGTTCGGGCCAGTGGTATCGAAGTTCTGCTCCAATAGGTTTGGCGCTACCGGAAGCTGGTGATCGCTATCGGTTGTGGTTTTGAATTTACGCGCAGCTTTAGCCACTAAATTCTGCCTTGTCATGCTGTTCATAATGGTTTTCAGATCAGCGCATTCCCCATCCTCCGCGAGGTCGGCTTGAATACGCCGAGCGCCTGAGCGCTCTTTGCTCTGGACAAAAAAAGCTTTGATTTGCTCATCACGGCTGTGCTGTTTGAGCAAGCGCGCACTCGGTTCTTTGCTTGATTTTCGCCAGGCATAATACCCACTTCGCGTCACGCCAAGCACCGCCGCCATTGGTTTTAGGCGGAACTGGTGCTGGTGTTCGAGCATAAATTCGAATCGGTTTACTTTTGATTCTTCGCGAAGTAGGTGGCCGCCTTTTTTAGGATGGCTAAATCCTCGGCTTGGTCAGCTAACTGGCGTTTTAACTTGGCAACTTCAGCAGCAAGTTCTGCTTCGCGTTGGCTGGTTGTCGATTTCTTTTCAATGGCAGAGCGCCAGTTATAAAGTTGTGATTCGTAGATTTTGAGTTGCCTAGCCGCTTCAGCAACACCGACACGTTCGGCTAGTTTAAGGGCTTCTGCTTTAAATTCAGCAGTGTGAGTCTTGCGGGTCTTTTGGGTTGTCATATTCACCTCGTTAAGTCATTTTACTCACTTAGCGTGGTGTCCAAAAGTATTGGATCAGATCATCCAGAGCTTGTAGTCCAGTCCCATGCTCGTCATGGTCATCGAAAAAGGCTTGACCTTGACGTGGTTGTAAGGGCTAGCCTTTAGAAACATATGCGAACCGCTTCGGATGGACCGAAGCCCCGTAATAAAAAAGGTAACTTCCATGCATAAAAAAATCAGGATCATTTTGGTAGCTAGCGTCATCGCGGCCGTCGGGGGGATAGCGGTGGCTGCCCGAGATGGCAAGGATGAAAGTAAACCAGCAGCACCACCAGCTGGCGCACCGATGGCACCGCAGGTGCCTGTGGCTGAGGCCATCACGCGCACAATCACGCCGTCAACTGAGTTCACCGGCTTTTTGGCCGCACCGAAGGTGGTCGAGTTGCGCTCGCGTGTGGGGGGGGCCGTCGACGCGGTGAGCGTGCCCGAGGGAAGTCTGGTACGCAAGGGGCAATTGTTGTTCCAGATTGACCCACGGCCTTTCCAAGTCGCGCTCGACACCGCCACGGCGCAGTTGCGGCAGGCTGAGGTGCTGTCCAGTCAGGCTCAGGCCGACTTTGATCGTGCCGAGCGGCTTGTTGCCACTGGCGCCCTGTCTCGGAAGACCTATGACGATGCAGTCTCCGCACGCAATGCGCGTCAGGCGCAGGTACAGGCGGCAAAGGCCACAGTCGCAGCGGCGCAGCTCGACCTGTCCTACGCGCGGGTATCGGCACCAATTGCCGGGCGCGTGGACCGAGTGCTGGTGACCGAGGGCAACCTGGTCAGCGGCGGCGGTGCAGGAGCAGCCACGCTACTTACCACGATCGTGTCCATCGATCCTGTGCACGTCTATTTCGACATCGATGAGGCAACCTACGTCAATGTGGTGAGCCGCTCGAGACCTGGTTCAGGGACTCATGCTTCGTTGCCCGTTCAAGTAGGCTTGAGCACTGACAGAAACTTTCCGTACAAGGGCGTGCTCGACTTCGTCGGCAATGCGATTGATAGAAGTACCGGCACGATCCGCGCTCGCGCGGTCGTCCCCAACCCTGATGGACGGCTGACGCCTGGGCTGTTTGCGAGGGCCAAGCTCTCCACCGCAAGCTCTCGGCAGGCCGTCCTCATCGACGACCAAGCGGTTGGCACCGATCAAGGCCGAAACTATGTTCTGGTCGTGGGTGAAAACAACCAAGCTCAGTATCGTCCGATTGAGCTGGGTCCCGTAGTCGACGGTCTGCGCGTTATAAACGGTGGCCTGCAGGGTGGCGAAAAAATCATAATCAAAGGCCTCGTACGACCTGGTATGACTGTCACGCCGCGCATGGTGCCCATGCAGGGGCCGGCAGCACCGGCCGCCGGCGCTCCCGACGCGACTAAGACTGCGGCTAGTGCCCCGGCAGTCCCTGCGGAGTCTGCCAAGGCCGCTGGGGCGGCTGGGGCCGATCAGGTCAAGGCTGACAGCGCAGCTGGCTCAGCGGAGGCTCGCAAATGAATTTCCCCCGTTTCTTCATCAACCGCCCTATCTTCGCAATCGTCCTTTCGGTGCTGATGCTGATCGCGGGCGCGATCAGCTACTTCCAGTTGCCACTGAGCGAGTACCCTCAGGTTACCCCCCCAACGGTACAGGTCACGGCGAGCTATCCCGGCGCCAATCCGCAAGTGATTGCCGACACCGTGGCATCGCCGCTAGAGCAAGCCATCAACGGCGTGGAAGGCATGATGTACATGCAGTCCCAGATGTCCACGGACGGAAAGATGGTGCTCACCATCTCTTTCGAGCAACACATCAACGCCGATATCGCGCAAATCCAGGTGCAGAACCGGGTGTCGCGTGCGCTACCCCGGTTGCCACCCGAGGTCCAACGCATCGGCGTTGTGACTGAGAAGACCGCGCCCGACATCCTGATGGTTGTGAACATGCTATCGCCAGGGGATCGTTACGACCCGCTGTATGTGTCCAACTACGCGATGCTCAACGTCCGTGACGAACTGGCACGCCTGCCGGGCATCGCCAACGTGTTGCTTGGTGGTGAGGGTGAGTACGCGATGCGGGTCTGGCTCGACCCCGAAAAGGTTGCGTCTCGTGGCATGACCGCTAGCGATGTGGTCGCCGCCATTCGGGAGCAGAACGTGCAGGTTGCGGCCGGCTCTATCGGTCAGCAGCCTAACGCCTCGTCTGCCTTTCAGGTCACCGTCAACGCACTCGGGCGTCTCACCACCGAAGAGCAATTCGGCGATATCGTCATCAAGGCTGGCACCCACGGCCAGGTTACACGCTTGCGCGACGTGGCACGTGTGGAGTTAGGTGCGGAGAACTACACCATGCGCGCCCAACTTGATGGCGGCAACACGGTTGGCATTCAGATCCTGATGACGCCTGGCTCCAATGCACTAGATGTGTCTAGCGCGGTACGCGCGACGATGGATCGTCTACAAGCAAGCTTTCCAGAGGGCATCGAGTACAAGATCGCCTACGATCCTACGGTCTTCGTGCGGGCCTCGCTTCAGTCTGTAGCGGTCACGCTGCTAGAGGCGATTCTGCTGGTGGTGATCGTGGTGGTGCTGTTCCTGCAATCCTGGAGAGCGTCGATCATCCCGCTGATCGCCGTGCCGGTCTCGCTGGTCGGCACCTTCGCCGTAATGCACATGTTCGGCTTCTCGTTGAACACACTGTCATTGTTCGGCCTCGTACTCTCAATCGGCATTGTTGTGGACGACGCCATCGTCGTGGTAGAAAACGTGGAGCGCCACATGGCACTTGGCGAGTCGCCCAAGGACGCAGCGCTCAAAGCCATGGACGAGGTTACTGGCCCGATCCTGGCCATCACCTCGGTGCTGGCGGCGGTCTTCATTCCCTCGGCGTTCCTGTCTGGGCTGCAAGGCGAGTTCTATCGCCAGTTCGCGCTGACCATCGCGTTCTCGACCATCCTATCGGCGATCAATTCGCTCACACTGTCGCCCGCGCTGGCCGCCATCCTGCTCAAGCCGCATCATGGCGCGGCCCAGCCCGATCGAGTCACGCGCCTCATCGACGGCCTGTTTGGTGGCTTCTTCCGCCGCTTCAACCGCTTCTTTGACAGCGCCTCGAATGCTTATGTCGGAGGCGTGCGCCGCGCAGTTCGCGGAAGTGCTGTGGTGCTGCTGCTCTATGTCGGTTTCCTGGGGTTGACGTGGCTGGGCTTTCATAAGGTACCTGCCGGCTTTGTGCCCGCACAGGACAAGTATTACCTCGTGGGCATCGCCCAGCTTCCGACTGGTGCCTCGCTGGACCGCACCGACGCGGTTGTCAAGGAAATGAGCAAGATCGCGCTTGCCGAGCCTGGCGTCGAAAGCGTGATGGCATTCCCCGGCTTCTCCTTCAACGGCCCAGTGAATCAGCCCAACACCGCGCTGGTGTTCGCCATGCTCAAGCCCTTCAACGAACGAAAGGACCCGTCGTTGTCGGCGTTCGCCATTCAAGGCAGGCTCATGGGCAAATTCAGTCAAATACCGGACGGCTTCGTCGGGATTTTTCCTCCGCCACCGGTGCCTGGCCTGGGTTCAATGGGCGGCTTCAAGTTGCAGATCGAAGACCGTGCGGGCCTGGGGCCAGACGCACTTGCACAGGCCCAAGGTCAGATCATGGGCAAAGCCATGCAAGCGCCTGAGCTGGCCAACATGTTGGCCAGCTTCCAGGCCAATGCTCCACAGTTGCAGGTGGACATCGACCGCGTAAAGGCCAAGTCGCAAGGTGTGTCGCTGACCGAAGTTTTTGACACGCTGCAGATCAATCTGGGCTCGCTTTATGTCAATGACTTCAATCGATTTGGCCGAACTTACCGAGTGATGACGCAGGCCGATGCGAAGTTCCGTATGCAGGCTGAAGACATTGGCATGCTGAAGGTGCGGAACGCTTCGGGGGACATGATCCCGTTGAGCGCGATCGCGACGATCTCACGTAGCTCCGGTCCCGATCGAGTGATGCACTACAACGGGTTCCCATCAGCTGACATCAGCGGCGGACCAGCACCGGGCTATTCGTCTGGCCAGGCTACTGCCGCGATCGAGAAGATCGTGAGCGAATCGCTGCCGGACGGCATGACCTACGAATGGACTGACTTGACGTTCCAAGAAAAGCGGGTTGGCAACACCTCCATCTACATTTTTGCGTTGGCAGTGCTGTTGGCATTCTTGTTCCTGGCAGCTCAGTACAACAGTTGGTCGCTTCCATTCGCTGTTCTGTTGATCGCGCCCATGGCGTTGCTTTCGGCGATCGCCGGTGTTTGGCTTACGGGCGGCGACAACAATATCTTCACGCAAATTGGCTTCGTGGTGCTCGTAGGCCTGGCAGCCAAGAATGCAATTCTGATCGTGGAGTTTGCCCGTGCCAAGGAGAGTGAAGGTGTCGATCCGTTGGCGGCCGTGCTTGAAGCGGCGCGGCTGCGGCTGCGCCCGATTCTGATGACGTCACTGGCTTTTATCGCTGGCGTGATACCGCTGGTGCTCGCGAGTGGAGCGGGTGCCGAGATGCGTCACGCAATGGGTATCGCTGTGTTCGCCGGCATGTTGGGCGTGACGGCATTCGGTCTGGTGCTCACGCCGGTGTTCTACGTCGTAGTGCGCAAGCTGGCGTTGCGTCGTGAAGCCAGTCAAGCCCGCGTCGGTATGAGCGACAAGCATAACGGCCAGGAGGAATTTTGAGATGAAGAAACCTTTCGCACTCACACAACCTGCCAAGAGCTTGGCACCGGTAGCTTTCGCGATAGCGTTAGCCGGTTGTTCCATGGCACCCAAGTACGATCGGCCGCCAGCGCCGATTGATATAGTATATCCTTCGGGCGCGGCCTATGCAGAACCGGCGAAAGCGACGCCAGAGGCCCCAGTCACGGACGCGGCCGATATCGGCTGGCGAGATTTCTTCCGCGACCCGCTGTTGCAACAATTGATCGGTATCGCGCTGGAGAGCAACCGCGACATGCGCAAAGCTGCGCTCAACGTTGAGGCGGCGCAGGCACTGTACCGCATTCAGCGCGCTGAGGTGCTCCCGAACTTGGGGGTATCCGGCAGAGGGGCCGCAGAACGACTGCCAGCCGATCTCAGCAACACCGGCGCTGCCGACGTCGTGCGTCGTTACGAGGTTGCTGGGGTGACCGCTGCCTGGGAACTGGACGTCTGGGGCCGTATCCGCAGCCTCAGCAACCAAGCGCTGGCTTCCTACTTGGCTATGGACGAGACTCGCATAGCGACGCAGATGAGTTTGATCTCTGAGGTTGCTAACGCCTATCTCACGTTGCGGGCTGACCAGGAGTTACTGCAGTTAACAGGCGAGACGCTCGGCACGCAAAAGCGTTCGCATGAACTTACTGCCCAACTGTTCGAGGCTGGCAATGCCACGCAACTTGACGTGCGCCGCTCGGAAATTGTACTGCGTACAGCCGAGGCCAACTTCGCGGACTACACACGTCAAACGGCCAAAGACCGAAACGCGCTAGTGCTACTGCTCGGCCAGCCGCTGACGCTTGAGCTGTCGCAGCAACTTGACAAAGCCATAGTGCTGCCGGATGGCATCGTGCCGACCGAACTGCCCAGTGGCCTACCTTCTGAGTTGCTCGTGCGCCGACCGGATGTGCGCGCGGCCGAGCAGGTACTTCTGGGTGCCAACGCCAGTATCGGAGCAGCGCGAGCCGCTTTCTTCCCCACCATCAGCTTGACGGGTTCGGCGGGGACGGCAAGCGCATCGCTTGATGGGCTCTTCGAATCGGGTTCGCGCGCCTGGAGCTTCTTGCCGCAGATTACGGTGCCTATTTTCCGGGGTGGCGCGTTGCGCGCCAATCTGGATGTGGCGCACGTAAAAAAGCGCATCGAGATCGCCAACTACGAGAAGTCCATTCAAGTTGCTTTTAGTGAAGTGGCTGATGGCCTTGCCGGCAAGCGAACACTTGATGAGCAGATTCGTTCAGAGCAATTCCTGGTTGCTGCTAGTCAGGGCATGTATGACCTGGCCGAGCAACGTTTCAGGGAAGGTGTGGACGATAA
This sequence comes from Shewanella sp. W3-18-1, assembly GCF_000015185.1. Classification (NCBI taxonomy): domain Bacteria; kingdom Pseudomonadati; phylum Pseudomonadota; class Gammaproteobacteria; order Alteromonadales; family Shewanellaceae; genus Shewanella; species Shewanella sp. W3-18-1. The sequence goes on from NC_008750.1 coordinate 1,284,546, forward strand.
CCTCACCTTGCTTGACGCGCAGCGTACGCTGTACAGCGCGCAGCAGACGTTGGTGCGTACGCGTCTGGCTCGGTTGAGCAACCTTATCGCGCTCTACAAGGCTCTGGGAGGCGGGTGGACAGAGAGCACACCAAGTGGTGTGGCGCAAGCGAGTCGATAGTTAGTTTTTCCCTACTGGCACTGGTATTGGATATTCGTACCAAGAAATGACGCATGGTGGCAGTCGCCTCCATGCGTGTGTAGATGAGTATGAAAACCGGCGAGCTTGCAAAGCTAACGAGGACTCCCTGGGTTCTACGAGGCTCAGGGTCTTTTACCTGCTCCTGATCGTTATAGCAACAACTAAAGGCAATAAAGGCAGGAGCAAGTTGAGCGGTTGCAGCTTATACTAAGTTGCAAAGTATTAGGTATCAGTCTGGAGCAGATCCGGACTATCTCAGGGGGTAGCTTTGACCGACATTTTTGATGTATTACAGGTAAATTTGGGATCGCTTTACGTCAATGATTTTAATGGATTTGGCCGTACCTACCGTGTAATAACTCAAGCTGATGCCCCATTCCGTATGCAGGCAGACGATATTGGATTATTGAAAGTCAGGAATTCTGCTGGTGATATGATCCCTTTATAAGTATTGATCAATATCAAACTAACTTCAGATCCTGATCGCGTTATGAGATACAACGGCTATCCATCCGCTGATATTACGGGAGGTACTGCATCAGGATATTCTTTTGGTCAGGCTACAGATGCTATTGAGAAAATAGTTAAGGAAAATCTACCTGAAGGTATGGCGTACGAATGGACTGATCTGACCTATCAGGAAAAATTAGCGGGCAATTCCGCACTGTATATTTTCCCATTGGCGGTATTCTTTGCATTCTTGATTCTTGCCGCTCAGTACAACAGTTGGTCGCTTCCATTTGCTGTGCTGCTTATTGCACCAATGGCACTCCTTTCTGCAATTGGCGGTATATGGATCTAAACGGTGATAATAACATCTATACTCAAATTGGCTTCGTTGTTTTAGTCGGGCTGGCCGCAAAAAATGCCATTTTAATCGTTGATTTTGCAAGGACTCAGGAGAATTAGTGACGATCACCGCTTGGGGCCGTACTCGAGGCAGCGTACTTACGTTTGCGTCCTATTTTGATGACTTCTCTTGTATTTATTGCTGGTGTGATATCTCTTGTACTAGCTAGTGGTGCTGGAGCAGAAATGCGTCACGCCATGGGTATTGCAGTGTTTGCCGGTATGCTTGGTGTAACCTTCTTTGGATTACTACTTACGCCGGTGTTTTACGTTATAGTAAGAAATCTGTCATTAAGAAAAAACGCAGAAAGTATAGTCAATCTTTAGTGAAAAGATATCAGAGTGAAATGAGTTTAGACCTTGACCTTACAACAGTGGAAAGCCCTACAATCAGAAGTACTCAAACCAAACTGGAGGTATATAAATGCAATTTCATTTAGAAAATATGACATGTGGGGGCTGCGCCCGGACGGTAACTAAAGCAATTAAGGATATAGACCCAGAGGCTACAGTTTTAACTGATCCTCCGACTCGTAAGGTGACGGTAAAAACTTCATTATCAGTTGAAAAGGTCTCCTATGCTCTAATTGAAGCAGGCTTCCCTCCTCGGGATTAGTATTTTCCTTTTACGGTTGCCTCCTGAATGAGGCAACTTTAAATTTCGCATTCAGGGCATTCATTCATAGACTGGACCTTAAGAATTAAGCCCATGCAGTATCCCATCTAACGTGATGTTTTGTTTGTCTTTTGACTGTTGGGCTTTTTGGGCGTTCTTCGTTATATAACGGGTCGCCCAATCTATCCTCTCCGCTATTTCTGACCATGCGTGCTGGCTGATGCTTTCAAGATCGGCAACAGCCAAATTTCCACATTTTTGGCGGCCTTGAATAGCTAGACTGATGGCATGATTTGAAGAAAGACGCTTCGCCGAATGATCAGAGCGAGCAGGCTTGACCATACCAAACCATCTACAATCGCTTTCTGTGCCGCCATAAATTTCTGCAAGTTTGTATGGGATTTCAACTCTTTGAATCGCAACTTCACCTGCCAGCGACAACGATAGATTGCCATAACATCATCCGCTTAGTAGGTTTCCCGCGGGAGGTTGATAAGCCAGATGCAAAATCGTATTTCTCCGGCAAAACAGAGCCTTATTACTCTGAATATCTGCTTTCCTCGACGAACTTGCAAATCGAGCGTAAGCGCCTCATAAACCGCGCATTCTAATCACCTAACACGCAGAATAAGATCAAGTCTCCAACCATAAGGAGATTTAAAATGGCAAACGATGCACCAACCAATAATGGCAAACGCTAATCAAGCAATCTGAATCGAGTTCATTATCAACACTCACATTTTGTAAGCTCAATCAACTCAATCCCTCAACGTTCTCTGCCAAGCGCCAGCAACTCAACAACACTGGCGCATCTCAAGGTTTTGTTAGAGCAGAAGTCGTTGAAAAGATAACTCAGTATCAGGCCCAAGTGGCAACCGCCAACATGACACTCTTCGTCAATGATATCGAACTGCGCAATCCCCAATGCACGCCAGTAAGTAACCTGGCTGAACTCATCGGTGCGCTATCATGAAAGGCATGCTGAGCTCACTAGAGATTTATCTGTATCGTGAAAGTGTCGATTTTAGAAAGTCCATCAACGGCCTTGCCGCGATTATCGAAAGTGACACCGATTTACCGTTAGTAAGTGGCGCATTATTCCTGTTCACCAAAAACAGCGCGATAAAATCAAAGTGTTGTGCTGGCGTGTGCCACGAACAAAAGGTTAATACCTTTTGGATCTGTATTTCTGATGAGAGAAGGCCTCTCGAAATCTACCTGTAGGGGGCGGTTTCAAAACCACCAAGTGCTTCTGTAAAGTGCGGTTTGGAGACTTATCTGATCGCTCATTCAACACTGAGTTCACCTTCGCAGGTGATCTACACTTCGGAGCAGCTATTTAGTAAGGTATTCAATTCTTCAATCTATCTAACCGAGTCCACATAGGACAACTGCATAGACTGGAGCCTCGATTTACATTAACGAGGACTCCTCATGCGAAAACTATCTCCAATTATTCTGGCGCTTGCGCTGTCTCCATTGGTTCAAGCTGAACCTGTGTCTGAAGTGTCGCCCGTTGGCAAAATTGACGGCATGGTTTCTTTACCTGTCACGGGTATGAAAGCGGTCGAAAGCAATGGCCGTATTGTTTTCATGTCAGACAGTGGCCGGTTCGTCATTGATGGCACGCTCTATGATGCCTGGTCCAAAAAGCCGCTTACCAGTCTTGAAGAAATTCGTGAAGCGGGGAACACGCTGGACTTAAGTCGTCTTGGCTTAAAAATGGATGATTTGAACCCACTGACGCTGGGCGAAGGCAAAAAGAAAGTGGTGGTCTTTGTTGATCCACGATGCCCGCACTGCCATGAGCTTTTGAAACAAGCTTTACCGCTAACCAAAGAATACACCTTCCAAATACTCCCTGTGCCAGTGCTTGGTCCTGATTCAGAGCGTCAGGTTCGCCAGCTTGGCTGTGCGCGTGACAAGAAAGCGGCCACCGATGCATTGCTCAATGGCCGGATTGGTAACCTAGAACAGGATGATGCCTGCAACTTAGAGCCAATGCAGCGTACCTTGGTGACGGCTCAAATCCTGGGCATTCAAGGTGTGCCTTTCATCGTCGCCAATGATGGTCGCATCAGTCGAGGCCGTCCTTATGATCTTTCTGCTTGGTTGGAGGGGCGTTAATGAAAGCCTCTCTGTATTCAGGGCAACGCGCTTCAGAGCTGTTGCCAGTATTGGCCTATTCAGACGATGAGCAACTGTTTTTCATGGAAGACCAGAGTGTTGGCTTTGGTTTTCTATGTGACCCATTGCCGGGTGGTGATGAGTCTGTTGCAGATAGGGTTAATGTTCTACTCAACAACGACTGGCCAAAAGACACTTTGCTGCAATTTGGCCTGTACGCCTCGCCTGATATTCAAACCGACCTTCAACGCATGATGGGCTTACGGCATCGTCAATCCGATCCATTGCTCAGGGCGTCGATACGCAAACGTGCGGATTTCCTCGATGGGGGCACGGTTCAACCGATAGAAGAATCGACCCAGACTCAGGTACGCAACTTTCAACTGATCGTCACCTGCAAATTGCCTTTGGAAAGTCCTATACCGACGGAGCGTGAGTTGAGTCGAGCATCCGCGATTCGGGCTTCTTTCTCGCAAGCGCTGGCAACGGTTGGTTTTCGCGTCACTGAGATGACTGACCGAAATTGGCTCGCGGCATTAAGTTCGCAACTTAACTGGGGAAAAGATGCTTCTTGGCGCAATCCATCTCCAATCCGCAGTGAGGCAGATAAACCACTTCGAGAGCAAGTGTTGGATTATGACCGAGCTATCAAGGTGGATAGCCAAGGTCTGATGCTGGGCGATTACCGAGTTAAAACCTTATCGTTTAAGCGCTTGCCTGAGCGGATCTGGTTTGGTCATGCCGCAAGTTTTGCGGGCGATATGATGACGGGCAGTCGCGGTTTACGCGGCAGCTTTTTGCTGAATGTCACCATTCACTTTCCTTCAGCCGAGGCCATGCGATCTCGTTTAGAGACGAAGCGTCAATGGGCGGTCAATCAGGCCTATGGCCCGATGCTCAAGTTTGTGCCGGTGCTTGCAGCCAAGAAAAAGGGATTTGATGTTCTTTTTGAAGCCTTGCAAGAAGGTGATCGTCCTATTCGGGCAAACATGACCTTAACGCTGTTTTCCCAAACGGAAGAAGCGTCCATCAGCTCTGTTTCAAATGCTCGAACTTATTTCAAAGAACTCGGATTTGAGCTGATGGAAGACAAGTACTTCTGTTTGCCCATTTTTCTGAATGCCCTGCCATTTGGTGCCGACCGCCAGGCGATGAACGACTTGTTTCGATTCAAGACCATGGCGACACGGCATGTGATCCCTCTGTTGCCTTTGTTTGCGGATTGGAAAGGCACGGGCACGCCAGTGATTAACTTTGTTTCCCGTAATGGCCAGATCATGAGTGTGTCCCTTTATGACTCGGGCAGTAATTACAACTGTTGCATCGCGGCGCAATCGGGGTCGGGTAAGTCATTCCTGGTGAACGAAATCATCTCCTCCTACTTATCTGAAGGCGGCCAATGCTGGGTGATTGATGTTGGCCGCTCTTATGAAAAGCTGTGTGAAGTCTATGACGGTGAGTTCTTACAGTTCGGGCGGGACAGTGGCATTTGCTTGAATCCGTTTGAAATTGTTGAGGACTATGACGAAGAAGCGGATGTGCTGGTTGGGCTATTGGCTGCAATGGCCGCACCTACGCAGTCATTAACTGATTTTCAGATGGCCAACCTAAAGCGTCAGACCCGTGAACTTTGGGAGAAAAAAGGTCGTGCCATGTTGGTTGATGATGTGGCTGAGGCCTTAAAAAATCATGAAGACCGTCGTGTGCAAGACGTGGGTGAGCAGCTCTATCCGTTTACGACACAGGGCGAATATGGCCGTTTCTTTAATGGTCACAACAATATTCGTTTCAAAAACCGTTTCACTGTTCTGGAGTTAGAAGAGCTCAAGGGGCGCAAGCACCTACAACAAGTGGTGTTGCTTCAGCTTATCTACCAAATCCAACAAGAGATGTACTTAGGTGAGCGGGATCGTCGCAAGATTGTGTTCATTGACGAAGCCTGGGATCTGCTGACTCAAGGTGATGTCGGTAAGTTTATCGAGACGGGTTACCGTCGATTTCGAAAATATGGCGGCAGTGCTGTAACGGTAACGCAGTCGGTCAACGATTTATACGACAGCCCTACAGGTAAAGCCATCGCTGAAAACTCGGCCAATATGTACCTGCTTGGCCAAAAAGCTGAAACCATCAACGCGCTCAAAAAAGAAGGCCGCTTGCCACTCGGTGAAGGCGGTTATGAATACCTGAAAACCGTTCATACCGTCACTGGTGTCTATTCCGAAATTTTCTTTATTACCGAGATGGGCACCGGGATTGGCCGCCTCATCGTCGATCCGTTTCACAAGCTGTTGTACTCGTCCCGTGCAGAAGATGTAAACGCGATTAAGCAGTTAACGCGTAAAGGCCTTTCTGTTGCTGATGCCATCTCCCAGTTGTTAAAGGAGCGAGGCTATGAATAAGTCCACGCTTTGGCCATTTATGGCCTCTATTACTTTGTCTATTGCAGGCAGCGGTTTAATGACCAGCTGGCTCTTAATGAAAACACTCGAACCTATCCACAGCCAGTTGGCGTTAAGTACGCCCATTGCAGTCGTGGATTTTGGGGAGGCGGTGCTGTCACTGGGCCCCAATGCCAGCGAACAAGACATCGAATCCAGGTTGCTTCAGACCAATCAGCAAATTGAAAAGCTAAAAGCAGCCGGTTTTATCGTGCTGGATGCCCAAGCGGTGGTGGGTGCTGATGATTCCATATTTGTGCCAGTAGGCTCAAAGGAGGTGTCTCATGCAGATACTCCGTAAAAGAATGCCTTGGCGGCCATATCTCATCCGGTTGGCCGCTCTTGCGTTAATCATGGCCTTGGTAGGCACCTACGCCATGATGCGCTACCGAATAGGTATTGATACCCAGCAAGAGCGCTGCCTGCCTGATACCACGGTGTATCTGATTGACCTATGGAATAAAGAGCCCGTTAAGGATGGTTTGTATGCCTTCCACTCAAAAGGACTTGCTCCGTTATATAACGACGGTACTCGTATGCTTAAACGCCTAACAGGGATGCCAGGGGATGAAGTCAAGGTGACGCCTGAGCATGTGCTGGTGAACGGTGCTGAAGTCTCTACCGGCATGGCATTAGCCCAGCGTCTTGGTGTGGCTGAAACAGAATTTAGCCGTTCATTGATGCTGCAAGAAAACGAATATTGGTTTTCCGGCGAGGCCGCAACGAGTTTCGACTCCCGCTATTGGAATGCCGTTAAGCGCGAGCAGATTGTCGGTCGCGCTTGGCCGCTTTGGTAGGAGGTGGAAGATGAGAAGACTATACCTCTTATTTTTGTTGGTTGCGCCATTGGCTTGGGTTCAAGTGTCCTGGGCACAAGAGCCTTATCCGTTGTCTGACGAGGACAAAAAGATCGTCGAAATGAGCCGCAGCATTTTACAAAGTGCTGTGGATGGTTCATCTGAATTTATCGAGCCTTTTTCACCGATTGAACAACCTGCGTCGCTCAAAAACAACGATGAATGGTTGATATTTGCGTCGTCCTCACTGGGAGATTCCTCACTGAAGCAGCTATTTAAAGAGGCCAGTGCTACCGGCGCTATTGTGTTGTTTCGGGGAATTCCTGAAGGAAAGAACTTGGGGGCGGCTATCCGTGATTGGCATACGCTGATGGTGGGACTTGATCCTGTTCCTCAGGTTCGAATCGATCCGAAAGCCTTTGTGCACTGGCGGGTGACTAGCGTGCCTGCCATTTTCCGCATAGAAGATGACAAGGTGACTGCAAGTGCACTAGGGGTTTACAGCAAGGACTGGTTGCAGCGTCAAATTGAAAAAGGCAATACCGGTTCATTGGGTCAACGCGGTCCTATTCATTCCATTTTAGAACCGGATTTGATGCAAGTGGCGATGCAGCGTTTACAGTCGATTGACTTGGGCGCGTTAAAGAAAAAAGCCATTGAGCGATTCTGGTCTCGCCAAACTTTCACTGAGTTACCCAAAGCCACGCAGTATCGGATAAGAATGGTTGATCCAACCATCGTCATGCAGCGGTCACTATTGGATGCCAGTGGCCGAACATTGATCCCAGCAGGAACGCGTATTAACCCGCTAAAAGCCTTGCCGTTTACTCAGCAGCTTGTGGTGTTTAATGCGTCGAACGCTGAAGAAGTGGACGCAGTAGCGCATTGGCTTGAGACGCAAGATAGGACACTGCGCCGCATTACGCTTATCACCACGCAGCTCGACCGTGCCCAAGGCTGGAATCGCCTCAATGCGCTCGAAAAGACATTGGACAGTCCGGTTTACCTTCTCAATGGCTCGCTAAAGCAGCGCTTTGATTTGCAAGTCACCCCGTCGTTTGTTCAAGCAAAGGGGCTCGCGTTTGAAATAGAAGAAATTCCAGCAAAGGAGCTTGTTCATGAAAAAGCTCAATAATACGTATCGTCTGTTGCGGACTCTCATTGTCATGTTTGTCCTTGGCGCATCTATTCCTGCAAAAGCCGAACTGACCTGCCCAGACGCGGGTTTATTGTCGGGTAAGTTGCTGACGGATGTTTGCTGGTCATGCATTTTTCCTATCCGAGTTGCGGGTCTTCCTCTTGGCTCTGGCAGTGTCCCAAGCGGCGCATCAAACAAGTCATTTTGCTTATGTGAAGATAACTTAGGCGTGCCAAGGCCAGGTATTGTTACCAGCATGTGGGAGCCAGCGCGTTTAATTGAACTGGTCAGAACGCCGGGTTGCTCGCCTTCCCTGGGAGGGATTCGTTTACCGTTAGGTGATAGGCGGCTGCAAGGTGGTCATGGCGAGGGTGAATACGATACCGGTGATCTCGCTTTCTACCATTACCATTATTACGCCTTTCCGCTTTTGGTCATGCTCGATTTGTTCATGGATGGCAATTGCAATGCCGATGGTTACATGGACTTTGACTTGATGTATTTGTCCGAATTGGACCCCACATGGATGAACGATGAACTGGCCTTTTTTACTCAGCCTGAAGCTGCTGCCGTTGCCAATCCATTGGCTATATCTGCTTGTACCGCTGACGCTGCTTCATCAACGCTTGGTAAACCCATCGATCAGTTGTTTTGGTGTGCTGGCAGTTGGGGCCATCTCTATCCCTTATCTGGCCACACCTTAGCCTTTGGCTCATTAGCAGAAAACACCAGCCATTTAGCAGCGCGAGCAATCGCGGCTCAACACAGGCGTGGTCTTGCAAGGCGAACAATGGGGAACAGTGCGCTATGCCGACCTGTTATCGAACCCATGCTGCCGAAATCCCAATACAAGATGAGTATGTTCTTCCCTGTACCGGAAACTGAAAGTGCGCATGTCATCGGTGAAAGCACCATGAAATGGGGAGAGTGGCGAACGATCCCCGGTGCCGGTGAAGATGCGCTCTACATTTTGTGGCGCTGGCAAGACTGCTGTAACTCGGGAGGTTAACCATGAAACCAACACTTTTTACCCGAGTTTTAGCGGGTATTTTATCAATCACTATGGCGTGCCTGCCCTTACATGGTGTGGCCGCTGATGTGCAGCGCCAATCCGGCCTAAGCGGACAACAAGAAGGTAAGCAATTGCTGCAAAACTGGACGATGCCCGCACTCAATGGCAATACATTGTCGGTGCCGAATGGCAGTGGTAATGAGTCCATTAACTTGCAAGAGCTTTTCCCTGGTATGGATCAGGGCTCATTGGATGTCTTAACGGGCGTTTATGGCTCTGATGCCAGCATGAATCAAATGGGGACACAGCGCCAAGAGAGCATGGCATCCGAAAGTGGCGCTACGGGTGAGGCGTTTCGTTCGCTACAGCAAATCAAAGACAGGTCTCGGCCAGATATGGTCAATGATCCGCTTTGGGCATTAACTGATGCGGTTCAAACTGCCCCCAATCTATTAACGCAAAGCTTCCCCGGCTGTGAGTCTCAAGGTGAAGGTAGCCCAAATTACCAGCAATGCGACAGGCTCAATACAGCGGTTAACAGCTGCACTATTACTCACGATTACACGGCAGGCATTATTGAGCATGTTTCAGGACCAATGAACCTTCGCTCTTGTGGTGAGGGATGTCTTGAAGTTTGGATTGGACGAATTGGCGACAACTACTGGAGTGGCCGTTGTAAAGTGTTTGAACAGGCCATCACACTCAAAGTCGTGAACCCCGATGCGATTACTTCAGCCGTTCTTGAGTACGCCAAATGGGATGACTACATGCAGGTGTGGCTTGGCGATCAGAAAGTCTGGTCTGGGCCGAACAATAACTTTCCACCAGAAACGGCAGGTCGCTGCGAGCTCAGTACCAGTTGGGAGCGCAATCCAAATACCGATCTCACTGCCAGGCTAAAAGCGGTAGAACCAGGTTTAGAAGTGCCGGTAAAAATTCGCGTATCGGTCACTGGTAGTGGTGAGGGGTATGCACGCATCAAGGTGCGCTTTGATCCAACCAAGGTGGTGATGAATGATAGTTGGTCGCCACAATCCTGTATCGAACAAGCAGCGGATATCCCGACGAAGTTTTCAGACTACAGCATTCAATGCACGGATCAGCCTTCTTCAACCAACGGATGTACGGTGGTCAATGGTGTTTCAGTTTGTGAATCCTACTTTGCCCCAAGCCCAGTGGCTGGCATATCGCCTTTGTGTCGGCGTGTTCAAGTTAGTGTGGATGATGAAAGCTATAAGGGGATTGAAAATCAGGCCTGCCAAGTGCTTGAAGCGAATCCTTCCTGTGGATTCATGTCGTCAGAATGTGCCGAGACCAATGATAAAGGTGAATGCATTCGTTTTACCGATACCTATGACTGTGGATTGCAAACCAGCGATCCAAAGTGTGTGGTATCCAACCTTATGCCAAGTAGTTTTGAAGCTTGTGAGCCTACTCAGACGATTACGCCATTTACTGAAACCAAGCATGTACCGGATTACCAGGTGTGCGAGAAGATCAGCACGCTTACTGAGTGTCAGTTAGAACGACGTATATCCGCCCAAACCCATCAACAAAGCTGGTCCATTGAGCGTGGTTGCTTTAGCTCCGAAACGCTCAGTTTTGTTCCACAGCACAGCAGCACTATGCAAACTGGAAACGCGACGCTGAGAGTGTTTGATAATCAAAATACTGAGATAAAAATCACCGAGTCGCCGTCCAAGGCAAATGGCTGGAAAACGACACTCTCATTGACGGGCAACAAGGAGACGGTCACAGAGACGAAACCGTCCATTAAATACCCTGAAATGACCTGTCCAAAAGGAACCTTAGTTGGTTCATTGTGTAAGGTCGTTAATGGGTCGATTATTTCGTGGCATGAACCTCAGGAAGTTACTCGTTCCAGATGTGAATCCGGCTGGAACAAAGTCGATTTCGATACTTGCAGCCGAGAAGTTCAGAAGTGTTTGGCTCCTGCGAAACTGAGCGCTTCATTGACCTTCTCTGGCAAGTACTTAGAACAGGACGTTGTTCATCAATCAAGTGATCCGGGCATAGACCAATGCTTGATGCAAACGGATCAGTTTACTGCCGTGCAGTGGCAGTGTTTGGATACGGGCACAAAACGAATCGACGGGTTAACGGTTGGTAGTGGCGAGTTGGCCAATCTTGGGAGCCTTTATCCAGCGGTTGTTTCGTCTCCTGTTCATTTAACCAGTCGCGGCAGCTCTGATGGACTGGGACTCTCATGCTGGAGGGCAAGAGCAACCTACAATGCTTCGACTGCTCATCCAGAGTTCAACATGGGCAGCTCAGATAGCTGGGTAGATGCCAATGGTAATACACAAACCATCGTTAATAACGGACAAAACACGACCACCAATACGTGTGCCGCGCTGGAGCAAAACCTGGCCTGCCAGTACGTCAGAACCGAATGCACTGAAGGCGGGGCTGGTCATGAAGGCTTCTGCTATATCCAAAGTTTGGTGTATGACTGCGGACAAAGCGTTGAAGTGCAAAATGCACGAATGGAAACTCAATACAACTGTGAGGGGCCAGTTCGCTGTATGGGCACAGATTGTTTAGAGCCAGAGTCAATCAAGCAGGCTAACTTTGCAGAAGCCGCAGCGATGCTTAATGCGGCGCAGTTTATGACCAATGATATGTCATGTACGGGAGCTGATGGCCAAGATAACGTCGAGTGTACGGTCTTTAAAGGTAATGCTGGCCAGTGCAAAAAAGCCGTTGGTGGCATAGTGGATTGCTGTGAAAAGCCAAGTGGCGTGTCGTTATCGGACTACATCACGATGATAGTGGCGGTTAACAAGCTTGATACGGCAGTCATGGCTATGAATCCGTCTTCGGCAATCTATGGTTCCTGGAATACGCTTAGGGAGCCAATCACGAGTACTTGGAGTGCGGTCCAAGAGCCTTTTGTGTCTGCATGGGACTCTCTCATGGGGGCTGGGCCATCAACGGCTGCTGGCGCGGGAGCGGAGCAAGCTGCGACTGGCTTCATGCAGGTGTTGACCAACAAAACGGCTGAATGGGTAGGCTCTACCTTTGGTTCGGGGGCGCAATCGGCACTGTTTAGTAACGTTGGTGGTGCTGTCGGAGCCGATGGTGTTGTTTCGGGCGGCAACTTTGCGCTGGGTGGCGCTGCGGGCGCGGTTCTGAGTACGGTTATGACGGCCTACATGATTTATTCAGTCACCATGATCCTCATTCAGCTTATCTGGAAATGTGAGCAGAGTGAGTTTGAAATGAACGCCAAGCGGGTATTGAAGAGTTGCCACTATGTAGGCTCTTACTGCAAGTCTAAGTTCTTAGGTGCCTGTGTTGAAAAACGGCAGTCATATTGCTGCTTTACTTCGCCACTTTCACGGATCATTCAAGAACAAGTACGTCCTCAATTGGGCCTTGGTTGGGGCAGTGCGAAATCTCCCAACTGTGAAGGATTGACCGCGAGTCAGTTAAACCAGGTGGATTGGAGCCAAGTCAATCTGGATGAATGGATAGGTATCTTATCGATAACAGGCAACCTACCCGAAGTACCGTCACTGGATTTGGAACGACTCACAGGCTCAGGAAGTACGCTAAACGTTGATGGAAACCGTCAAAGTGCCGCAGATAGAGCTATTGAAAGGCTAAACGGAATGGATGCCCAGAAACTGCGTCAGGAGGCGACGGAAGAAATTTCGGGGAATAATTGAGCGCACTCATAGAACAGAAGGCTTTGTGATGCAAAGCCTTCTATATCGATATGAAATAACCATTGAACTTCTGAGAAAACATTACCCAACCTTGGAATTTGTATTCCTTGCGTGCTGAGCTGTACAGTTCTCAATTTACATTCAACGTAAAAAATCTAGACAAATAGGTCTAGGGTGTTGACATGTTAGACTTAGTTGTCTAAATTGATGCTGTATTAGTCATATTTGTCTAGAGGTTGGTATGGAAATGGAAGATAAAGCGAAAGTCGCTGGTGCTGTTGGTGGCCTCGGCGGTGTAGGTGGTTCAATTGGTGCCGTATCAGCGGCAGGTTCCGTTGCAGGTTTAAGCGCTGCTGGTGTCACTTCCGGTCTTGCCGCCATAGGTGGTGTAGTTGGTGGTGGAATGGTTGCCGGACTTGCAATTACTGCGGCAGCTCCATTGGCGATTGGTGCTGGAACTTACGGTATATACAAGTGGCTGAAATCATAGGTCTGAAAAATGAAACACGATGAACTAAATGAGCGTTTAAGAACTTTCTTAATTTCAAGCCGAGAAAATGCGGGTTTGTCCCAAAGTGATGTTGCTGCAAGATCTGAGGTTTTTGGAATTGGAAGAACACTGGATCAACGGGCTGTTTCAAGAATTGAAAGTCAACCAATGAATGCTGATGCAATTAAGATTGCTGGGTATTTATCAGCTGTTGGGATTCAGCCAAGCAAGTATTATGAAATTTTAACGGAATACACTTATAAAGAGGATGATTACATTATGTCAGAAGTTGGTGAGCAAACTATCAAAATTAAGGTAGAGGCAGCGAAGTCGCTTATTTCATCAGTGAAAGATAGTATCGATTGCTACAATCATGAATATATCGATTCAATAGGGCTTAAAAGTAAGGTTGAACAGCTTGAGGCTGTAGTAGATGGACTTAATAGAAAGCCTGTAATTGGATGTTTTGGTCATTTTGATGCAGGTAAGTCAACACTGATTAACACTGTTATCAATCAGTCATTGCTCCCGACCAAATACCAACCAGCAACATGTGTTGTTAATCTTCTTATGCACGAATCAGATAAGCCTGAAACAATTTCAGGAAATGTGGCTGTGTTTAAGAAGGGCTTTAAGCCGCATATGGTTCATTCACCAGTTGATGTCGAAAAATATTTAATTGAACAAGGTGGTTCAGAAATATTGGATAGATTAGGAGTACACAATCATGAAGATGATGTATTAAATGAGGCTTATATCGCAATTGTTTTTTCAGATTCCGAGATACTTCGTTCGGTTTGGTTGTTGGATACCCCAGGGGATCTTAACGGTTCAGATGAGTCTGATACTGAGAAGGCTCTCGGTGGTGTAGAACTTGCTGATGGTGTTGTTTTTGTTTCAAATCATACCGGGTTTTTCAAAGATAGTGATTTAGGGTTTGCATCAAATATCATCAGGCAGAGACCACCAGTGGATAAGGAGAAACCACTTGATCATTTAATGTTCATTCAGTCTCATTGTCACTCTGAAATAAGCAGGGATGATGTGGAAGCTGTAGGTCGTGTAACCTTCAAGAGAATTAAAAAGCAACTAGATAATTTAATATTTTCATCATGGATGGAAGATGGATTTATTACGCAATTACCAGAAAGTTCAGAACTAACAGCACGAGTTCAACCATTTTGGCGTGAAAATAATGACTATCGTAGTGATACATTGCGAAAAATCACCGAAATGGCTTCGTCTCTAACTTTGAACCAAGAATCAATAGTAGATAAGTATATTTCTAATATTCTAAAGAATATCGAAAATATGCTATTGAGTGAGATTGAAAATCTAAAAAACAAGAAATCGGAGACTTTCGAAAGAATTAAGGAGGTCAACGAGAAGGATGCGCGATTTCGTGAGTTGTCTACTCAGTTGATAAAAGATTTTAACTCTCTCATTGAATCATGTAATAGCCACAAAAAACACGACTTGGATGTTATTAGTACCTATTACAAATACAACACTTCTGTTGAAGGTCTCGAAGAGCTTATCAATGACACCTATTCGGACAAGAAAGAGGCTCAATCTGAGTTAGGCAATTATATTGGTCAGCTTTTGACTACAAAATTAGAAAGCACATTAAAGACTAGTGGTAAAGCCGTATCGACGGAATTAGATTCTTTGTTGCTGAGATGGCAGGAAGCTGCCCCCACAATCTCAACTACAGGAATTGATACCCAAATATCTGGATTGGGTGCAGAGTTTAGTGCATTTAACTCGAGAGCGGCTTTTGTTGGAGGTCTTGCGGGATTAGGAAGTCTTGGAGCTATGGCATTATATGTATCGACTATAGCAAGTAATTTAGGTGCATATATTTTAGTTGGAAAGGCAGCTGGAGTATTGGTGTCTTTAGGGTTGGTTGGAAGTGTTACTACAGTAACTTCATTCGTTGCAGCCATCGGTGGTCCTATTACCATAGGTATTGCTCTTGCTGCGGCAATTGGTTACATAATATATCGACTAGCTGGTGGTAGTTGGCAAAAATCACTCGCAAAAAAAGCCGCAGAAGCAATTCGTAAAGAGTCGGTGTTTGATGACATAGAGAAAGCTGTAACTGAGTATTGGAATAGTACATCTAAGGCAATCAAAGCTGGTTTGGATGAGCTAATCATCAAAACTGATGAATATATTGAAAATTTAAAGGCTGATGCGAAAGTTGAATATGATATTGATGAAGTTGATGTATGTGTCTCACTTATCGATGACACGTTATTAATTCTTAAGTCTAGCGACTAACTCTTGATGGGAGGTATTTATGGCTTGGTGGTTCGCTGCTCCTCTTGTTATATGGGGGGCAAAAAAAATATATGATGCTGTTACTGAAGATGATGAGCCATCATATAGCTCAAGTTCAAGTAGTACACTATCTTCTGCGAAGTCTACTCGTACAAAGTTAAGGAAAAAACTCATACGAGAAGCAATACTTGAGAATAGGAAGTCGCTAATATCAAAGGCTTTTAGCGATAGAGAGTCTGAACTTGTTAAGTTGGATGGCTCAAGTAAAGCCGATGCGATCTTAGACGTTTCCGGTTTTAATGCGGCTTTAGGTAATTTGTCTAGCACTGTAAGGTTGTTAAATCCTACTTATAGTGAGAGTTTTGAGGAAGTTGATGGTTCGTTGTTGGTTTTCACAGATTTAAACTCGGAGGTCAACAATGTTGCAAAAAAAGCTGACGATGAATATGGTTCAATGGCGGGCATTGATCACTACAATGAATACGATAGATCCATAGATCCATTCATAGCTAAGTTGCAAAGTGAGATTTCAAGATAAATACAGTTTAATTAGTGGGATCTAAAATAGGGGCATACTGCCCCTATTATTTTATTATCTATTTTATATGGTGGTTTTTATTGCCTTGTAAGGCTTTAATTCGATTGTCTCGTGTAATTTCCCATTCATCAACAGGGTCCATTCTTGACCAAGCTTCAAAAAGCTGAGTTTGTTGCCTGCTTAGTCTTAGGCCGTATTGATCTCGCATGTAGAAATAAATTCTAGCAATATCACCCTGACGGTTAGCTGGTGGTTCTGCTCGACGGTCTTTGAAATAAACTTCGAAATCACATAGACCATAGGCTCTTGGTTCATTCGGAATCATGCCAAATCGAAAATTTGATCTATCCCCATTGAGTTCTCCTACAGATGGTACAAGGTTATGGAGATCCGACACCATTTTAGAAAACTCAGCATCATTCTTTTCACAGTTCCGACGACCACCATTTTGCCAGCATTGGCGTTGATGGCCAATTTCCCAAGCTGAGACAACGTGCTCCCACTCTAAGCGTTCTCCTCGTTTCGGTTGCTTCCTTGGTTCATATCCGCAAGATGCAGCATCAATCGCACCATCATTGTTATAGCTACATCCACAGTAAAACGTACTCTGGTTGTCTTGGTAAATTTCTCGGGCAAATCGTTTTGCCTGACTGAACGATGTGGGGTGTTCTGCAATTGCAGGTATAGCGAACAACGCTATAAAGAAAGTAACGAAAAAATCAGTTCTATTCATGTAGCTTGGCCAAAAATGACAGTTAAATTCATTTTAATGATTTTGATAGAAAATGCAGCAAGATGAAGAGCCCCTTCGAGAGGGGCTGGTTGATGGGAGCCTGGTTGGCTAGTTGGCGGGGGTATCTGTTTCCTCTTCAGTGATATCGTCATCGGTTAAAGGCACCGATTGTTCAACTTCTGCTTCTTTACCCTTAGCTTGGGCTGATTTTCGTGCTCGAATTTCGATATCAATAATGCGTCGTGCAAGTTTGATAATGCGCTGTTGCCATGCGTAGTTGCCATCAACACGTTGTTTGTTGCTAAGCACGCTAGACAACCAGAGTGTGTCCATTGAGATCATCAACGCATCGAGTTTGCGAACTAAGCCGACAAACTGGCCAACCTGAGGCGAGCTGATTTTGGCGTTGAAGGTAATCGGGTCGGTGTAGTCAGGTACTTCATCGATGCCGTTGGACTCCATCAGTTTGTCCAAACGAGCTTGTTCGCTGTCTACCACCTTAGCGCAATCCTCGATCAACTGGCTAATGATCTGTTCCACTTCATCAATTTCGTTCTCATCGCCAATGATGCGCAAGATGACATCGATTCCATAAAGCGCACTGACCGTCCGTTTAAAAACACGGTCAACGACACGTTGCGCCTGTAAGCTGTTAATTGTGAATGATTGTTCAAAGATTGGTTTTGAGTAATTGGGTTTTGCTTGGGCCATAAGTTTGCTCCTGATATGACAATAATCAGTCCCTAGCCTAATCCTCAGTGAGGTAATGGCCTTTCAGCTAGGTGGAAGAATTGAGCATCTTTCTGACTATCCTGTCTGGATAAGACGGTTACACTGAATATCAAATATTGCTGATCTGTTTCAGTGATATCTGCGCCTGAGAGCATGAGCTCAAAGGAAGCCCGCCGCTGAGTATTCTCAGTGGTACTAAGAGGTAGCTAGCCTCCTTAAACAAATAGCCTGCATGTTTTTACATGCGCAACCATGCGTTCCTTACGGTTCGCCTTTTTACCACCCAACTGGGGGAGTTTTCCCCAGTTGGGGGTGACTCCTTCACAACCAAATTAAGGAGTCACCAATGGAATATATCTTCGGATTTATTATCCAAATCGCAGGCATTATGTTGCTTGCAAAACTGAGCTGGTCGCTTTTGCGATTACTTGCTCGTCAAAGCGTGCGCCCGTTTCGATTTGTACTTACTCAAATCAAGCGATTGCTCACACCAACATCAAAACGTCGTCCAATGGCAGTGCCTAAAGTTCCTGGTATGCCCCGTTTGACATCTGCGTTTTACAAAGAGCCACATCAGTACGACATGGCTTTACTCGAAATACCAACCTATCTGCGTCGTCAGTCTTCTTTGCCCAGCCGGGTAGAAGCGACTGTGTGCACAGAGTTCAACTAAGACGAGGAGAACATCATGAAAAACCAAGTAACACTCATAGGCTACGTTGGCGCTGAGCCAGAGACACGAGCCTATCCATCAGGTGATTTAGTGACCAGTATTTCACTGGCTACTTCTGAGAAATGGCGCGACCGTCAATCCAATGAGCTCAAAGAGCATACGGAATGGCATCGGGTTGTTTTTCGAGATCGTGGTGGATTTAAGTTAGGGCTAAGAGCAAAAGATTTGATCCAAAAAGGAGCGAAGCTTTTTGTTCAAGGGCCTCAGCGCACGCGCTCATGGGAGAAAGATGGCATTAAGCATCGATTGACTGAAGTGGACGCGGACGAGTTTCTGCTTCTTGATAGTGTGAACAAAGCATCCGAGCCATCACCGGCGGATGATGCGAGCTCCCAAGCTAATTGGGCACAAACTTATCCTGAACCAGATTTTTAACCGAGCGATAACGCTTTAACCCAGCCGGGAGTACTTTCCCGTCAGGGGCAGACTCCCACTTTGATTGTCGGAGTCCAAAATGGAAAAACCAAAGCTAATCCAACGCTTTGCTGAGCGCTTTAGTGTCGATCCAAACAAGTTGTTCGATACTCTAAAAGCAACAGCATTTAAGCAACGTGACGGTAGTGCACCGACCAATGAGCAGATGATGGCGCTCTTAGTGGTTGCAGATCAGTACGGCTTGAACCCTTTCACCAAAGAGATTTTTGCGTTCCCTGATAAACAAGCTGGGATTATTCCAGTGGTAGGTGTCGATGGATGGTCTCGCATCATTAATCAACACGACCAGTTTGATGGCATGGAGTTTAAGACTTCAGAAAACAAAGTCTCCCTGGATGGCGCGAAAGAATGCCCTGAATGGATGGAATGCATCATCTATCGGCGCGACCGTTCGCACCCAGTCAAAATCACTGAGTATCTGGATGAAGTCTATCGACCGCCTTTTGAAGGTAACGGCAAAAATGGCCCTTACCGTGTAGATGGTCCATGGCAGACGCACACTAAGCGAATGCTAAGACATAAATCCATGATCCAGTGTTCCCGCATTGCGTTTGGCTTTGTGGGAATTTTCGATCAAGACGAAGCAGAGCGAATTATCGAAGGCCAAGCAACACACGTTGTTGAGCCATCGGTGATTCCACCCGAGCAAGTTGATGATCGAACCCGAGGGCTTGTTTGCAAGCTTATCGAGCGGGCGGAAGCTTCAAACGCTTGGAATAGTGCATTGGAATATGCCAATGAACATTTTCAGGGTGTTGAACTGACGTTTGCGAAACAAGAAATATTTAATGCACAGCAACAGGCAGCCAAAGCGCTCACACAGCCTTTAGCTTCTTAGCGCCACGCATTCATTTTACTAACCCTGGCGGGATTTTTCTCCCGTCAGGGGGAAGGTCTCGTCTTTTTTTTGGAGATCTTCCATGACTAAATCAGCCTCATTTTTTCGCTTGGTATTGGTTGTTGCCCTTGTCTTAGGTTCGATTCAAGCCGGTAAAGCGGCAATTGATTCGGTTCAAGCAAGTGTTGTTCAGCACCAAACAGCGTTAGCGCAAGCTGCAAAGTAACCACTTAACCCTGAAGGGGAGTTCTCTCCTTCGGGGGAGTCTCCCCTCAAAGGAGGCAATATGAAGGTTATCGACCTATCACAACGTACTCCTGCATGGCACCAGTGGCGCATTGCAGGGGTTACGGCATCTGAAGCCCCAATTATTATGGGGCGTTCACCCTACAAAACACCTTGGCGATTATGGGCAGAAAAAACCGGATTCGTATTACCGGAAGACCTGTCAAATAATCCTAATGTGCTTCGCGGTATACGGTTGGAGCCTCAAGCAAGGCGAGCATTTGAGAATGCGCATAATGACTTTCTTCTGCCGTTATGTGCTGAAGCTGATCATAACGCAATCTTTCGAGCCAGCTTTGATGGCATCAACGATGCGGGCGAACCCGTTGAACTGAAATGTCCTTGCCAGTCAGTTTTTGAGGATGTGCAAGCTCACAGAGAACAAAGCGAGGCGTACCAGTTGTATTGGGTGCAAGTACAGCATCAAATACTGGTCGCCAATAGCACGCGTGGTTGGTTGGTATTCTATTTTGAGGATCAACTGATTGAGTTTGAAATACAACGAGACGCGGCGTTCTTAACTGAATTGCAAGAAACAGCGCTTCAGTTTTGGGAGTTAGTACAGACCAAAAAAGAACCGTCAAAATGCCCTGAACAAGATTGTTTTGTTCCCAAGGGTGAAGCCCAATACCGCTGGACATCGCTGTCTCGGCAGTATTGCTCAGCACATTCCGAAGTTGTCCGACTGGAAAATCACATTAAATCTTTGAAAGAGGAAATGCGAGACGCCCAGTCAAAATTGGTCGCCATGATGGGTAACTACGCTCATGCCGACTATGCTGGGGTCAAACTCAGCCGCTACATGATGGCGGGCACGGTGGACTATAAGCAATTGGCCACCGATAAGTTAGGCGAGCTGGATGAACAGGTTTTAGCCGCTTACCGAAAAGCGCCACAAGAGCGGTTGCGCATTAGCACCAATAAGCCAGAGCAGCCCGTTGAAACACCAATCAAAATCAGTCTTGAGCAAGATAACTTGGTTCTGCCAGGTGACTCGCCGAGCTCATTTTACTTTTAACGTTCACTTGGAGCCGATTTCGGCTCCTTTCTCATGCGCTTACATCGAGTGCATCAGAAAGCAGTTTCACTCGTAGCCAATGCTGGGTACGAATGATAGAGCGAGCTGAACTCTTACATACACAGCCATACCACAATCAACACACCACCCGACGGGGACTTCATTCCCTGTTGGGGCATGGGGCCTCGTTAAAACTAATGAGGTTTACCATGACAGAACAATCCCCATTTTTGGTTCAAGTGAATCAAGCGTTTAATGTCCCGGCTCCTGATGCTTTCGTTCTGGAAGGATATGGTGCCGACACTACCCATCCAAACATTCCCGTTCGCAAGGACGAGTATGTTTTTAGAAAAGAAGACTTACGTGACGTATTGGCGTTCTTGTCTCACCCAGACGGTGACGGTTTGTATATTACAGGCCCCACGGGATGCGGTAAGACCTCGCTAATTTGCCAAGTTGCTTCTCGATTGAATTGGCCTGTTCAGCAAATTACTGCGCACGGTCGATTGGAGTTGTCCGATCTTATCGGTCACCACACGCTGGTTAATGGCAACATGACCTTTGTGTATGGACCGCTGGCACTGGCTGTAAAGCATGGCCATTTACTGATCATTAATGAAATGGATCTTGCTGAGCCTGCTGAACTGGCTGGGCTGAATGACATTTTGGAAGGTGCCCCGTTGGTCATCGCACAAAATGGCGGTGAGATCATCATGCCACATAACAAGTTTCGTTTTATCGCTACCGGCAACAGTGCGGGCAGCGGTGACCAAACGGGCTTGTATCAAGGCGTGCTTCAACAGAATTTGGCTTTTCTTGATCGCTTTAGAATCATCGAAGCGACCTATGCAGAGCCTTCTGTAGAGGAAGCCATTCTGGAGAACGTTGCGCCGGGCTTGCCAGAAGTCTTTCGCCAAAAAATGGTGAAAGTGGCTGGTGACATTCGCCGTCTATTTATTGGGGGCGCGGATGGCGGCGCTGAGCTTAGTATCACCATGTCCACTCGGACCTTGGTGCGCTGGGCAAAGTTAACACTTGCTTTTAAAGGCGCTCCTAACGCAGTGGAGTATGCACTGGTTCGGTCTTTGACGGCTCGTGCTGAGTTGGAGCAACGTGAAGCCATTCACCGTATTGCCGCTGATGTCTTCGGTGACCACTGGGAGGATTGATGATGGAAAAGTGCTTTGCTCTTTACCGTTACAGTCATTCTGATGGGACAGCCAAAGAATGGGCCATTTACGTTGGATCAAATACCCAGGAGATTGAAGTCCGGTTTGGAAAAGCTGGTCAATTGTCGCAGCAGCGATTGATTGACTCGACTGATCCTAACGCAGAAGCAGACCGAAGAATCAATGAGAAAATCAACAAGGGTTATCGATTTGTTGGACAAGTCGGCATTGATCATCAAGGGCGGCCATTTGAACTCTCAAATGCGCTTGATAGCGTCGCGTGCGCCAATAACGTCAGTTGGGAGTTTCGTACTCGCAAGGACGTCAATGGCCAAATCTCGCTGGCGCAAAAAGCGTTATTCGATATGGCAAAGCTGCTTGAAGCCTATGGCTTGGCTGTTATTGATGATAACCAGGTCAGGATTGGAGAATGGTCATTAGGGTTTTGCAAAAGCGGATTACCTAGTACCAATCAAATCAGCATTGTGTCAGGTGAAGGCGCTGGCATTGTTAACACTGATGATGGCCCGTGGCCGTTGTTGCTGTTACTGGCCTTTAAGCGTCAATTACCACCACTGTGTTCGCTCACAGTAGCGAGTCCTGAGGGGATAGAAGTATCCGACCAACTGAAGTTGGAAAAAGATGTATTGAGGCTTTTAGGCAGTGATTTAGAGCGGGTTCGCCCGATAGCTGAAGCACTGGACTTAATGCCTGCGAAAATCGATCTCAACCAATCGTCGCCTGATTCGCAAAATTACTATTTCTGATAGTGATATTGCCATTAGCGCGTCAACTACTACCACCCAAACGGGGGGCCATTGCTCCTGTTGGGAGTGGTGCGTCCCCATCTCGCATGAGGATGCACTATGAGTATTCAAACCCTCGACAAACTTTTGATTTGTCACATCGACTGTTCCATCTGGAGCGGTAGAAAAAAACTAAGGCCTGAAGATTTCAGACTAGCCAATGGCAGCCAACTTCCACCGAAGGATGTTGCCAGCTTAGGGAGTAAAAAAATTTGCGACCCTGAGGCATTGGCGAACTTTGAAAGGCTTAAGAAAGAAGCGCAGCGCTTGTGTGAGCAAGTCGGTGTGCGGTTTTTAGGTGGCTATGCCGTCCCTGAAGACCGAATTGATCAGATTGTTCCAGAGCTTGACCGGATCGGTCAGGAGTTTGCGCAGTGCAAGCAGTTGTTCTTGGACAACTATGATCAGGTGACGTTTGACTGGGTTGCAAAACACCCGGAATTTGCAGATGCAATCCGGCGTGCGCTGTCACCCATCGAAGACGTGGAACAACGACTTCAGTTCGATTATGCCATCTATCGAATGCAACCAGCTGAACAAGCTGGTGGCTTAGATGACAAGGTCAATGGTATGGGACACACCCTCTTTAGGGAAGTGGCTCGTGATGCCAATGAACTGTTTGAGCGTTCCGTTGCAGGAAAGAATCAAATCAGTCAGCGAGCCCTTAATCCTCTGAAGCGGTTAAGAGACAAGTTGGATGGTTTGTCATTCCTGGATCATCGAGTTCAGCCGATGGTTGAAGCGATGGACAATTTATTTGTTCGTCTGCCGAAGACCGGCCCTGTGACAGACAATCTCTATCACGAACTGATGGCGACCATTTTAATTTTGTCTGATCCAGACAAGATGAGAATGCACGGTGAAGGTCAATTGGATATCAGACAACTGATGCCCAAACCTGAACCTAAACCCGCGCAGCCAGTTTCTGCTCAGGCTGATAACTTACGTGCAATACCACAACCAACCGTCAGACCAAACATTGGTTCGACTGTACCAAACTCATTTTATTTCTAACGTCCTTGAGGGCATGTTGCCCTTAAGGGCGCATGTCCTCTGAACTATGTAAGAGGAAATTATGCAATCAAGCATCCATAACCCCAGCCAACTGAACCAGTTTGAAGCACATTTTCGTGGTGTGACTGATGCGGTTGAAAGTGAATCGATACCAGAAGTGGCGTGTTGTCGAACGTTAGTACAACGGTCGTACTCAACACATAGTGTCGTGATCCCCAAGAATCCTGTTTTGATCGCAGATGTGGACGCACAAGGAGCTTGGGTAACGGCCATGGTATTTGTTCCAAACATGGCATTGCAGCAAACCGCTTTTGAGCGGGCCTGGCTGCAATATCAACACGAGGTGTCTACTCAGTTACAAGATCAGTACGGTCTGACATTGGATGACATCCTGAGTTTAGACCAGCTTAAAACGTCATTTGAGCAGCACGAGAGTCCAGCTCAATTGGTGGCTTGGTTAGGTCAAAAATACGACCTGGATAAGCTAAAAGCACAGGTTTAAACATCCATATTCCCAGCGGGGAAACGCTCCCGCTGAGGGAGTATTCCCCCTAATGATTAGGAGACTCCCATGAATCATCCATTAAAAAACGCACTGCCAATCGTTGCCGCCGCTTATGGCGAAAAGTTTGGTGTGAAGGTGCTTATTCAAGGACAAGATGCGTTTACCGATGGTGAGCGGATTGTGATCCCAACAGCAAACCCAGACGACCCACACTATCAACAGATAGCTTGGGGTTATCTGGCTCATGAAGCGGCGCATATTCGGCATACCAATTTTGACATGGTGCAGAAGGCGTCGTCCAAGCCGATCCGTAAGGCACTTCTCAATATCATTGAGGACGTTCGCATTGAAAACGAATTGGCAAAGGATTACCCCGGAACCCGGCGCAGTATTTCGCAAGTGATTGAGTACATGGTGGACACACAGCAAATGAGTGTACCTGAACAGCTTGATCCTGCATCTAACTTGCAAGCCTGGTTGTTGTTCCGCTTGAGATGCCATTTTCTGGGTCAGAAAGCGCTGACACCTCTGTATCAAGCGGTTGATGAAAGAGTGAGACAACTCTTTCCTGCCGCAGCGATGAGCCGGTTAAGCGCCATGCTTACAGCAGTGCCTAGCCTGGCATCTACAGGTGAAGTGCTAAAACTTGTCGATGCCATCGTTGCCATGTTGGAAGACGAATCTCGTCCACCACAGGATGAGTCGGATGCTGATAGCGGTAATGACATTGGACAAGATGCGAGTAATGACAGCAATAACAGTAGTGACAGTCAAATCCCTGAAACAGACTCGTCTGCAACGGCGGATGTTGCTGAAACGGGGGATTCAGATAACTCTGATCAAGCTGACAATTTGCGACAAGCCTTAGAGGCCAGTGCCGCTCAGTTTGAACCCGATACCTTTGCCCAAGTGGCAGAAGTGTTGTCGGAACAAGCTGAAGGACATCAGGGCGTCACACCTCTCAGTTTGCCCCAAGCAGAGCAAGCTATGTTGGGTGATGAGGCCATCTTGACCTTATCGGCGTCTGAGTCGGCTCAAATTCGAGCCCGACTTAGGGGCATGGTTCAGTCCAGTCAGGATAATCGGAATCATGCCAAACGGCACGGTCTTCGAGTTGCAACTCATCGTCTTGCCGCTTCACAAGCAGGTGAGTCGAGATTGTTTATTCAAAGGCAACCTCGCATTGCGCCCAATGCTGCTGTGCACTTGCTTGTCGATATATCGGGCTCAATGGGTAAGCCCATTGGCGAAGGTAATCGAAAGTACTTTCATGTTGCCAATGAAGCTGCTTTGGCTTTGGCCATGGCACTGGAAGGCATACCGGGTGTTGTACCTGCGGTCAGTTATTTTCCTGGTATTCATCAGGAAGTTTCTATCGCGTTATTGCCCAAGCAATCGGTTCGACATCGGGCCGCCTGTTTTGACCAAAAACCACGAGGTTGTACGCCTATGGCACAAGCGATGTGGTTTGCGGCAAACAGTTTGTTAGCGCAAAAACAGAAGCGAAAGCTAATGATAGTGCTAACGGATGGTGACCCAGATGATTGGGCTGCCACGCATGACATTGTTGACCGGTGCAGACGAAGTGGCTTTGAGCTTCTGGGAATAGGGATTCAAACACGCAGTGTTGAGAAATTCTTTCCTCAAAGCATTGTGATTAACGATGTCAAAGATCTGAAGCGTGAGTTATTCGAAGTAACACAACAACTGTTAATTCAGTAACCACATCAACTTTACCACCCTGCGGGGACGATTCCGTCCCCGTCAGGGCATGGGTTCGTCTCCGCTTTTTTTTGGAGACTCCTATGAAAAACAAAAAGTTCTTAGCTGGCGAAGAAACCGGTACTTACATCGTTCCTGAGCAAGTGACTGAAGCGGATATCTTAGATATGGCGCTCAAGCTTGCCCGTGGTCGATTGAGTAAAGGTCGAAAAATTGAACAGCCATCGTCGGCGTTCTCATACCTGCAAACACTGATGCACGAGTATGAGCACGAAGTCTTTGGCGTGCTGTTTCTTGATACAAAGCATCGCGTTATTCGATTTGAAGAGCTGTTCAAAGGCACTTTAGATGCAGCGAGCGTGTATCCAAGGGAAGTAACAAAGCGAGCGCTAGAACTTAATGTAGCAGCAGTGATATTGGTTCATAACCATCCATCGGGTGATCCTGAACCCAGTGAATCTGATAAACGCATCACTCATCGACTTCGTGACGCCTTGTCACTTGTTGATATTCGAACGCTTGACCATGTCGTGGTCGCATCCGAGGGCTGCGTTTCGCTTGCCGAACGCGGTTATCTGTAATGAATGGGCGTATTGCCCATTCTCCTACATCACAAAAGCAGTCCCATCAGCACACATCAGCACAGCTCGAATTTCTATTTGAGTTTGATGATGCCCCTGTCACTTGGTCTGACACGGAAATCTGGCAGTTACGCGAAGGCATTCTAT
Source organism: Shewanella sp. W3-18-1 (assembly GCF_000015185.1). NCBI lineage: Bacteria > Pseudomonadati > Pseudomonadota > Gammaproteobacteria > Alteromonadales > Shewanellaceae > Shewanella > Shewanella sp. W3-18-1. Next base: position 1,311,425 of record NC_008750.1, read on the forward strand.
TGGATGCGATCCGTGTATTGCTAGACGGTCGTGTCAGTACTCGATTGCGAAAGGATGTGTTGTCGTGGATTCAAAATGACGAATTAGCGCCATTTTGCTTTCGTGTTTGCGCTATGGCTGCGGTTGTCGATCCTGATGTGCTTCGTGATTCCATCATGTGGCTATTAAGACGACATGGTATCCAGCTTGACTAACGTTCCTGCATTAACCAAACGGCTCAATGCAGGACCCAAGCTGACTTTTACCACCTGTGGTAGGAGTCGGCATTTTACTTAAGGAGGTTATATGGCGTTACCTTTACAAATTGAAACAGTAAGGCCATATCTTAATGGCCAATGGCTTCAAATACTGGCGGCGTTGGCGCCAGAACTTGATGCCGCTATTGCTCGAAAAGGCCGTCATGTGGCTTGTCCTGTTCATGGCGGTCGTGATGGCTTTAGGCTGTTCAAAGATGCTGAATATACCGGAGGTGGCGTTTGTAACACCTGCGGTATCTTTCATGATGGCTTTGAACTGTTGTCTTGGATTAATGGATGGAACTTTGCTCAGTCTATTGAAGCAATCGGCCAAGTTCTAGGTATTCAACCCGGACAAATACAAGCGCCTACTCGGCCAATACCGAGTAACGCTGTTGATTGGAAGGCTAAAAAGCAGGAAGAGGACAAAGCGATTATCCATCGCTTGAATCAAACCTGGGGAGAAACGTTATCTCTTGCAGATACTCGTGCGCAACCAGTTTGGAACTACTTGCGTCGTCGTGGCATTGTTACCCGGCTTCGTCCTGAATGGGATTCGGTGCTGAGGTTTCATCCAAGCTTGCCTTACCATGATGAAGATGGTCTGTTGATCGATAGCTACCCAGCGCTGCTAGGTAAAATCGTTACGCAGCAAGGGCGTTCGGCCACGTTCCATCGGATCTACCTAAGTGAAGATGGATTCAAAGCGCCGGTTGAAAAGCCTAAAAAGATGATGCCGATACCAAGTGACAGAACAATCACTGGCGGTGCCATTCCGATTGGTGAGCCTGGTGAGGTACTAGGTGTTTCTGAAGGTATCGAAACGGCTTTAGCTGTTACCAGAGCAACGGGACAAACATGTTGGTCGGTTGTGAATGCAACGCTACTTGCTAGGTTTGAACCACCAAGTAATGTGAAAATGCTGTACATCTGGGCAGATCATGATCTATCTGAGACCGGCCTGAATGCAGCGAATGAACTCAAGAAAAAAGCCTGGCAAAAAGGCATTCTGACACAAATGTTGATCCCTCCGATACCAACGTCACTCGGCGTGAAAAGTTGGGATTGGAATGATGTGCTGAATGTTTACGGTGCCATGGGCTTTCCGAAAGTTCATATCTGATCCAAGGGGCTTCGGCCCCTTTTTTTGCGCCTTGCATATTTGAAAAAACATGGAGAATGAAAAATAGATAACCAATAGGAGAAACAAATATGATGGTATTAACCCTGTTAACAAAGCAGATTGATGGTGAGTTTACGGTTTACTGGAAGACCGGCCTTCGAAGAGGTGGTGAGCTAAAGGTCGATTTAGGTGAGCAATACGACAAGCTACCTGAGCAGCAAAAGCCAATTGCAGCTGAGGTTTATGCTATTCATCACCTACTGTCAGTGAAAGAGGTGATGGGGAGTAACCGAAGCGGTAATGGGCTTCAAATCCGGGTCAGTAAAGGAGCCATCAAAAAGTTACAGAAACAACGCTCAACTCAGCATTCACTTTACAGCCTGACTAGGTTCTTGCTCACCCGCTACCAAGAAGCACAGATATCGGTAGAAAAACGGGAAGAATGGCTCTCCCATTCCTTCGAAGAATACTGCGTCGATAATGCTACCGTGAGAGAAATCGATGAGGTCATCAATGTGCCAAGTATTGGGCCTGTCGTGGTGACTCGTCATGCACAGGAACGGTTTGTGGAACGGCTTTCAGACGGTGTACCTAAGCATCCTTGGAAGGCTTTGTGCTCAAAGCTGCTATGTTCTGCGCTAACTAAAGCCCAGTTACCAGAAAGCGTCACTATCCAAAAAGCAAAAAAATATGCACAAGAGGCCGAGTTCTGGCAATACATGGGGAGCAAGATGTACTTTGTTATGGTTCCAAGTGGCTCAATTAAAACTTTGGTTACGGTTTTTGCAGTTAAGTGAGCTAATGTAGTATTCGCACTTTATGAATATTACTTATGTGCCAAAAGCGGACATCACTATTTTAATCAATCACAACTCAAGTTTTTTTACATATTGCTAATATTTACTAGAATAGTGAAAGCAGTATCTAAATTAACTATGTTAGTGACAAGGTATGCAGTTTGTTGCTGTTCCAGTTAAAGAACTGTACTTTAATGCACATTAAAGTGCAGAATAGAATCTATGTCTTATCATTATCTAATGTATGTAGTCTCTAAAGAGTACACTTAAGTTAAGCTTTAATTTAATAATCAGTGATATGCTTCGCGTCTCTTATTTAGCGATCGAGGATTGCTCTTTTCTTTCGCAGACTCATTATCTTAGTGATAGTAAATGAATAAAAAAATTAAACATGAGTACCAAATCAGTATGCGCTCAGCCATGGAGGCTGAACAAGTCAATGATTTAGACAATGCGTTTAAGTCTCTTGAAAGAGCGCATATTTTAGGGCAGAGATATTTTATACCGCACATAGCGACGCACTGGCAGATGTTACGAATTGGGCTTAAACGCAATGATAATCGCGAGGTTATTGGTCAGATCGTCCGTTTGATAGCAACGGTTCCGGGTTTTATATTTGGTTGGGTTCCAAGGGGAAATCCTGGAGGCGCGAATATCTCTGCTTTAAAGCCAGTGCCCTTGCCAGCTGACTTGCAACCCTTGCTAGCTGACAGCCCCATTTGGCGGGACGTCTTAATACGCCTGACTATTTACGCGGTTATCGTTTTAATCGTATTAGCATAAACACCCATACTATTGCCAAAACGTTCTTCGCTGCAGCCCAATGCTGCAGCGAAGCAGGTTAATGATTATTCCGTTTGCTGTTTGCGGTTATCGTTTTTGTGCACCCAATGATATAACACGGGCAATACCAACAATGTCAGCAAGGTTGACGAAATAATACCGCCAATCACCACTGTCGCCAGCGGGCGCTGCACTTCAGCACCGGTGCCAATATTAATCGCCATCGGCACAAAACCGAGGCTCGCGACCAAAGCGGTCATTAGCACAGGGCGCAACCGGGTAAGCGCGCCTTCCGTTATCGCTAACAGCAAGTCACCTTTCTCACGCCAGAGATCGCGAATAAAGCTCAGCATCACCAGACCGTTCAACACCGCTACGCCTGATAAGGCGATAAAGCCAATGCCAGCAGAGATTGATAAAGGCATACCCCTCAAATACAAGGCCAACACACCACCGGTGAGCGCCAACGGCACACCGCTGAAGATAATCAACGCATCTTTAAATGACGCAAAAGCCATCACCAGAATACCTAAAATCAGCAGCAACGTAACAGGCACCACAATGCTAAGGCGCTGACTGGCGGACTCCAGCTGCTCAAAAGTACCACCATAGTCCAGCCAGTAACCGGCTGGTAATCTAACGTCACGGTTGATTTGGGCCTTTACCTCTTCTACAAAACTACCAAGGTCTCGCCCGCGCACATTCGCGGTTACCACTACCCGGCGTTTGCCATTTTCACGACTAATTTGCGCCGGCGCAGGCGACACATCTAAGGTAGCCACTTCCTGTAACGGTACAAAGTCCCCATTTGGTAATGGCACCGGCAACACCGCCAGTTTGTCCAGATCGCGACGCAGGGTTTCCGGCAAGCGCACAATCAGCTCAAAGCGTCTGTCACCTTCATACAGAATACCGGCCGACGTACCTCCAATTGCCGCTGATACCCAGTCCTGTAGTTCAACCACATTTAAGCCGTAACGGGCAAGCGCAGTTCGGTTGGGGATCACCGACAAGGTTGGCAAACCAGTGACTTGTTCCACTTTAGTATCCGCAGCACCTTGCACCTTGTTGACGGCTTGCAGAATTTGATTAGCGCTTGTAACCATCTGATCTAAATCATCGCCAAATACCTTAATAGCCAGATCAGCTCGTACACCGGAAATCAGTTCATTAAAACGCATCTGAATAGGTTGGGTAAATTCATAGTTATTGCCCGGCAATGTCGCCAAAGCAGCCTCCATTTCAGCGACCAATTGGGCTTTGGTTTTATCCGGATTGGGCCATTCACTGCGCGGTTTTAATATCACAAAGTTGTCAGCCACATTGGGTGGCATCGGATCGGTCGCCACTTCTGGGGTACCAATTCTGGCAAACACTTTATCAACCTCAGCAAAGGTTTTGATCTTCTGCTCCAGAATTTCCTGCATTGCAACGGCTTGTTCTAAGCCGGTGCCCGGAATACGCATGGCGTGTAAAGCGATATCGCCCTCATCAAGCTGAGGCACAAACTCTGCCCCCAACGTGGTCGCCAACCACAGACACACACCAACCAGAGCACTGGCCAAACCAATCACCAGCCAGCGAAATTTGAGTGCCAGCGCTAATAGCGGTGCGTACAGGGTTTTAGCGCCTCTTATGACCGCACTTTCTTTTTCACTGATTTTACCATTTAAGAACACCGCCACAGCGGCAGGCACAATGGTCAGCGACAACACCATAGCGGATAACAGGGCCATCACCACAGTCGCTGCCATAGGATGAAACATTTTACCTTCGACACCGGTCAGCGAAAAAATAGGAATATACACGATAGTAATAATGGCCACACCGAACAAACTGGGCCGGATAACCTCTGCAGTTGCCAGATACACCGTATTTAAGCGCTCTTTTAGCGGTTGGATACGGCCGTTGTGCTGTGCCTGCGCCAGGCGGCGAACCGCATTCTCGACAATAATCACCGTACCATCAACAATTAAGCCAAAATCCAGCGCACCCAGGCTCATCAGGTTGGCAGAAACGCCGGCTTGTACCATGCCGGTAATGGTCATCAGCATTGATAGCGGGATCACCGCCGCAGTGATTAACGCCGCCCGCAGGTTGCCCAGCAGGATAAACAACACTACGATCACCAGTAATGCGCCTTCCAGCAGGTTTTTACTGACGGTTGCAATGGCTTTATCCACTAAGGTGGTGCGATCATATACGGCTTCAGCAATAATACCCTCTGGCAGAGAGCTTTTGATCTGCTCCAGCTTTTGCGCGACATCGCGTGCCACTGTGCGTGAGTTTTCATCAATTAACATCATGGCTGTACCCAGCACAGCTTCTTTACCATCCTGAGTTGCCGCACCGGTTCGCAGCTCTTTGCCAATGGCAACATCGGCAACGTCACTCAGCTTTACCGGTATTGTGTCGTATTGCGTAATAATGACATTAGCAATGTCATCCAGAGAGGTTAACTGACCGGGCGAGCGTACCAGCAGTTGCATGCCCTCACGTTCAATATAACCGGCACCCCGGTTGTCATTGTTGGCTTGCAGGGCCAGTTCAACATCCTTAATACTCAGGCCATAATTAAGCAGTTTCAGTGGGTCGGGTAACACATGGTATTGCTTGTTGTAGCCACCAATACTGTTTACCTCCACCACACCTTTAACCTGTGCCAGCTGAGGTTTTATTATCCAGTCCTGGATTTCCCGCAGTGCCATGGCATCGTAAGGTGAACCATTTTGTTGCAGCGCGCCCGGCTTGGCCTGCACCGTATACATAAAGATTTCACCAAGACCGGTTGAAATAGGGCCCATTTCAGGCTCTATGCCCTCAGGCAACATATCCTTGATAGCGCTTAACCGGGTGTTGATTAAATTGCGGGCAAAGTAGATGTCCGTGCCTTCTTCAAACACCACCGTTACCTGTGACAAGCCATAGCGTGACAATGAGCGGGTATAACTTAAATTGGGTAAGCCATACAGGGCAGTTTCTACCGGATAGGTAATACGCTGCTCTGCTTCAAGTGGCGAATAACCCGGTGCCGCCGTGTTTATTTGTACCTGAACGTTAGTAATATCCGGCACTGCATCAATCGGTAACTGTTGGTAGCTCCAGCTACCAATGGCAATAATCAACAGTGTCAGCATTAAAAATAGATACCGCCTCGCAATAGCCAGGCGCAACATGGATTCAATCATAGTGCCCCCTTAATGATCATGCTCGGCTTCAGATTTTTCAATATCCGCTTTTAACAGATAGCTGTTTGTAGTGACATACAACTGGCCGGGCTTTAAACCGGCAATCACTTCGACATAATCCATGTCGCTACGGCCAAGCTGCAATGGGGAAAAGACATATTCGCTATTATTTTTCACGAAGACACCGCTTTTATTGTCCAGTATTTGAATGGCCGATTTTTTAACGGCAAGCTCAACGTTGAATTCACCGCTTATCACAGCACCTTCGATCAATTGCCCGGACGACAGTTTACCGTCACGGTTATCCAGCTTAACTCTGGCCAGTTGATAGGGCTGGGTTAATGATGGGATGATATGCGCAATTACGCCGTTAATCTCAGTTTCAGCGGCCATAATGACCACTTTTTGTCCTGTCGCGACAGCATCTTGTTGTGACGGGTACAGGCGAAAATCTGCCCACAGGCCGCCAAAATCAGCAATGCTAAACAGCGTCTGCTGCTGTGCGACTTCACCAACATTGGCGCTGCGCTGAATAATAACGCCGTCAATTGGCGCTTTAATGGTATAGGTATTTAAGCTCTCATTTGACTCGACAACGGCCAGTACATCGCCTGCTTTTACGCTGTCACCCAGCGAGAATTTCACCGAGGTAAGAATACCGGGAAAACGGGCATTAACATGGCTGATGCGGTTTGGATCAGCGCTAAGCTTGCCATAAACAACCTGATGTTGGCGTAATCGCTGGCTGTCAGCACGGTCTGTGACAATATTAACTGCCGTAGCCATATCATCACTAATGCGGCTGCTTAGGGTTTCGTTGTGTTCATGCTCGTCGTTTTCGTCGTGCCCTTCATGCTCATTGTGTTCTTCATGTTTTTTGTGCTCTTCATTTTTCTTAGTGTCAGATTGCGGCTTTACCGCTTGTTCTTTGGCATGGACGTGAGCTTGTTCTTGCTCATTGGCGGCCATTACATGCATCGGCATCAGCCAGGCTGCAATAAACATTGCCAGTGTTACATGTGGTTTCATAATGCTATCTTCCTGTATGTTCTGTTTGCCACGTCGCACAGTTAATTAAGTGCGGCAGCGGGGCAATAATCTTGTCAGTTACTGCGTTACCGGCTCGGCGGTAAGCTGTTCAATCGTCGCCTGGCTCAATAGCACCGCAGTGGCGGTTTCCAGTAAGTGTCTTTTTGCCTGCAACAATTCTTGCTGGGCATTAAGCCAATCCTGATAATTTGAGCGCCCGCGCTGGTATGCATCACGCGTAAGATCCAGCGCTTGTTCCAGGTTGGGGATCACGTACTGCGCCAACTGTTGGTGACTGGTAATAAATTGCTGTCGTTGCGAGTACGCATCAAACAAGCGTTCATGCAGGATCAGTAAGCTATCCTGCTGTCGATACTCGACATTGTTTCGCTCTGCCAGCGCAGCTTCGATGGCTGCACTATTGCGACGTTCAGCAAATAACGGCACTGAGATACCAAAGGTAAGGCCTGTATCATCACTGGCCTGATAGCGTCTTACCCCTACCTGCCAACTCAGATCGGCGCGATTCTGGCTTTGTGCCAGTCGCACTTCAGCGTCTTTTAACCGACGTTCAGAGGCAAAAATGGTTAACGCCGGCGATTGTTGCAGCCGCTGATACAGCTCAGCAAAAGGGCGGCTTTGGCCAAAAGCAAACAAGTTACCTGCCACAACGTTAAAGTTGGCGCTGGTATCACCCCAAAAACGTGCTATGGCTATTTTTTGCCGCTCAATGCGCTGCAACAGGGCGTCCCGCCCGATCTGAACCTGCGCCAGTTGCGCCTTTGCCCGCATGATTTCAGCATCTGACAAGGCACCGCTGGCAGCACGTTTTTCAGCGCTTTGCAGCAGGGCTTCTGAGAGCGCTACGGCCTCTTCTGTCAGTGTCAATTCCTGCTGGCTGGCCAATAGATTAATATAATTGCGGGTAAGCTCTGCCAGCACATCCAGGGTTTGCGCCTGTTGCTGCCATTCAAGAGTATTGAGCCTGGCGTCTACTACCGCAGCGCGCCATTGAGCTTTATTATCCAGCTCTATCACGGAAGATAAGGCGATTGTCAGCTCAGCACCGGCCAGCCCTCTGGCCTCTCCGGTGCCCGCAACATTCTCAAGCTCTACACCGAGTTGATAACCGGGTTTAAGGCTTTGCAAATCACGCTCTGCAAACAGACGCTGTTGCGTAAATTTAAACTGATGCAGCTGAGGGTTGTGTTGCAGCGTTTTATCTATTGCCTGTTGTAATGTCAGTGCTTGCGGCTCTGCACGTAGCGGAAGCGCGCAAAATACCGCCGCCAGTATTGCTGGCAGCATTAGTGTCATACGCATGGGTATGCTCCTGAAAGTTAATCGTTAATAAAAAAAGATAAACAAGCAGGATCAGATATTTGGCGGCGGCACCGGTGGGGGATAGCTAATGAGGTTTAACCCTGGTTGGGTAGCGGCTATAACACTGTCACGGAAGTTAAGCAGTTCCATGCCCTGAAAAAAAGCGATATAGCAGGTCACATGAGCATGATTACTGTGTTCGTCGGCATCATGCTCAGAGTTATGTGCAACGTTATGTGCAGTGACTTGCTCACTGCTTACGTCGAAAAGGGTATCTGAGTGGCAGTGTTCATGTTGCAGGTCAGTGTAGGCATGGGCATGATCAGGCAAATGCATAACTAACGCATCACAGGCCATCACGGCATGATTCAGCATAATCAGCAACAGTAATAATAAGCCTGATGTACGACCTAACATAAATCCCTCAGTAAGTTAGCGCTATGGTAGCGCTATTGCGACTTACGCTTTTAGCTGTAAAATCCTGCGCGCACCATTGAGTACAACTAATCCAATGATGAACCCTATTACCAGATCCGGATAGCGTGACCCGGTCCAGGTGACTAATAATCCGGCCAAAATCACCCCAGCATTTGCGATAACGTCATTTGCAGAGAAAATCCAACTGGCTTTCATATGCGCGCCGCTTTCTTTTTGTTGATGAATTAACGAAAGACAGATCACATTAGCAACCAAAGCAATAGCGCCCATAATTAACATCAACGTCGACACTGGCTCGTTACCAAACAGGTAGCGCCGTATCACCTCACTGATCACCCCAAAAGCTAAAATTAATTGCAGCCAGCCGGCAAGCTGTGCGGCGTTTAATTGAACCTTGCTACTACGCCCGACTGCGTATAGCGCAACCCCGTATACCGCTGCATCGGCAAACATATCCAAAGAGTCGGCTATTAACCCGGTTGATTGAGCCAGCCAACCGGTCACAAACTCTACTGCAAACATCACCGCGTTAATGCCCAGCAACCATTTTAAAATTAACTCCTCACGCAGCGAACCTGATTCTGTGGATTGTCTGGCCTGCGTTACCTCTTCGGGTTTCACCGGCCCGGTCTTTGTCAGCGATGCGCCCAGCCCTAAGCTGTGCATTTTTGTTGTAATTTCATTGGCATTCACCGTGTGAAAAACGCGAACCTGCCTTTGTCGGATATCAAACTGTAACAGAACACCGGGCTCAACTGTTTCCAGCGCCATACGGATCAAACGCTCTTCGGCAGGGCAGTCCATTTTAGGCACCCTAAATTCACTAAGGTAGGCATATTTTGCATGCTTATCAGGTGCATCAACGGCGCTATTTTCACTGTTGCCCGTTTCGCTACACTTATCATTGGAACAGCATTTTGCATTCATAACCGATAAACCTTGGGTTGATATGAAACCTAGTTTAAACTCTGTAGTTACTATAGAGTCAATAGGCAGTATCGAGATGATCAAGATTGGAGAGCTGGCAAAAATCTCTGGCTGTTCTGTGCAAACCATCCGTCACTATGAAAAGGAGCAGCTTCTTGCGGCGAAACTACGTAGCGATGGTAATTTCCGCCTCTACGATCACGCTGATATCGAGCGGTTGCTATTTATTAAACACTGCCGGAGTTTAGATCTGAGTTTGGCAGAAATTCGTCAGTTACTGAGTTTGAATGACTCGCCAATGTCGCAGTGTGATGATGTTAATCAGATGATTGAACAGCATATCGAGCAGGTAGAACGTCGCATAGCGGATTTAACGCAGCTTAATAAACAACTAAAGGCTTTACGTCTTAGCTGCAACTCGAAGCGCACGGTAGAGCACTGTGGTATTTTAAAACAATTGAATGAAGCCGTTAGTCAAACCAACTAAGTTGTTATCAGCAATAAATAGGTGAGTCTTAATGCACCAGCACAACCATTCATATATCAAAGACGACAGCGACAACCGGATCGCTATGGCTTTTTTCTTAATGTGGGTTTTACCCTAATTGAGTTTATCGGCGGTTGGTTAACCAACAGCACAGCAATTATGGCAGATGCAGTGCATGACCTGGGTGATAGCTTATCTATTGGCAGTGCATGGCTGTTGAACCGGCTTGGCCGAAAGTCTGCAAACCGACAATTTACTTACGGCTACCGCAGATTGTCATTGTTTGGCGCCTTAATTAACGGCTTGGTATTGATTGCCGGATCGGTTTGGGTACTGACTGAGGCAATACCGCGGCTGGCTAACCCGGTAATGCCAGTGACAGAGGGAATGCTGGCTTTAGCTGTGCTGGGTGTTGCAGTCAATGGCTTTGCCGCTTACCGCTTGAGCAAAGGAAATACACTGAATGAAAAAGTGCTGAATTGGCATTTGCTTGAAGACGTTCTTGGGTGGGTTGCAGTTTTGGTTGTGGCTATTGTGCTGCAATTTGTGGATTGGCCTATCCTTGACCCTTTGCTTTCTATTGGTTTCACCTTATTTATTTTGGTTAATGTTTTACGAAACCTCAGCACAACTGCGCGTTTATTTCTGCAAGCCGCGCCAGATAGCAAATTGCAAAATGAAATCCAAGATACTTTGCTGAAAATTGATGAGTTAGACAGCATTCATCACCTGCATCTCTGGTCGCTTGATGGTGAACATCATGTACTCACCGCACATGTGGTAACCAATGCCAGCAAGGCATTTACTGCAAACCATTATGCCGATATTAAGCTGCGTATTGCTAACGCATTGGAGCAGTTTGATTTAGCACATACCACGATAGAGCTGGAGTTAACACAAGAACATTGTCGGGATGAATTCCCGGATAAGGTGCAGTGAAGTGACCGTCATTACAACGTTAGGTTTATTTATCATTACTGCAATAGCAGAAATTGTCGGTTGCTATTTGCCTTACTTGTGGCTGAAAAAAGGAGCTTCAGCCTGGGTGCTGTTACCTGCTGCAATCAGTCTGGCATTATTTGCCTGGTTGTTAACGCTTCACCCAACGGCTGCTGGACGTGTTTACGCGGCTTATGGCGGAGTATACGTAACAATAGCAATAGTCTGGTTGTGGGGAGTAGATGGCATTCAACCACACCGCTGGGATCTGGCTGGCGTGGTGCTAATGCTCGCAGGCATGGCAGTGATCATGTTTGCGCCGAGATAAACAATTTGTTTTGAGCACGGTATTACGAAAAGAAAGACTTAGGTACTTTTATCATTTATAGCAATGGTTTTTCTGTTCTTGATTAAGAATTTTTCAGAATACATTGTGTATCAAATGTTAGTCGCCCACAAAAATGGTTACAGCAGTGCCTGATTTACCTATTTTTTACAAGGTGTACGCTTTGTTACTATTTCAGTTAAAAAGCTGCACTTTAATCACTATTAAAGTGCGAAATGAGCATGGTTTCTTTGTATTGACGTAAATGTCTGCTTTTCGCTCAAAGCGGTCCAATCATAAATTTGGCTCGTTAAAATTAGCTGTTGTTACTGGTCATAACAGCTAGTCAGAAACACACACGATTTCTTCATCTATCTGGCCAATCACCTTAACGGCGTTCCTTAGCATGTTAGCTCTATGAAATTTCTGGAGCTGACAATGAGAACGCCTTTGTTACCTTGGTTTATCCTATGGGTGACCATCCCAATCATTATTTTCTTTCTATTCATCTTACCCGCCTATGCCAGTGACGAGCCATTCTATCAGCGTGGTCAGGAAGGCTGGTTTTGGTATCAGGTCATTCCTGGGCCAGCGGAGGCTGAAGAGCTTATTAAGCCGGAATCTGGTGCGGCAGAGTCGAGTAAGAGCGGGCTAAAGCCTTTCAGTGCTGCCTGGTTTCGTGAGCACATGCAGTCGTTCATGGACAAGGCAATTGATGAGCCGACGAATGAGAACGTCAGAGCCTATCTGTATCTCCAGCGCGTCATGATGGATAAGGGCTCACAGTTTGCTGATGTTAGTCAGCAGGTAGTCATGGGCGATCCAGTTTTGGATGAAATCAGTCGCAGACCCTTGGCTACCTATGCTGCCAATCGGATGGATCGAGAAGCTGGCGCTCAACGAGATATTGCTTTAGGTGAAGTAGCAAAACGGGCTGGCTTATTCTTCTTCTATCGTTCTGATTGCCCTTACTGCCATGCTCAAGCGCCTATCATCGAATCAATGGCTTTGAACTATGGTTTCGAGGTGTTTGCTATTGCAGTCGATGGCTTGCCTTTACCTGGTGGAGAGTTTCCTCATTACAAAGTCGATTCAGGACAAGCCCAATCCTTGTCCGTTACGACTGTTCCAGCGGTCTTCTTAGTAGACCCGCCTAATGTCATCACTCCGATTGGCCAAGGTGCAATGAGCCTCGATGAGCTCAATAATCGAATCATTCTCGCAGCCCATCAAGCCGGTTGGATTGACGATCAAACTTACTATGCCACCAGACCTGTTCAACCCGGCGTGTCACTCGCGATGTCAGCGCAAGAGCTTAACGAAAAAATATTACAGGACCCTGAGTTTCTTGTTCGCTATCTGCGTGCACAAGGAGGGTTATAACGATGAAAAAAGTATTCCGAGTATCGCTTATCGCCTGTGCGATTGGTTTTTCATCTATGAGCCAAGCAAGCTTGCAACAGGAGATGAATCAGTTGTTTGGTTCAATGACCAACACCACTGCGCCTGGTGTATTCGAGAGTCAACGACGTGGCGTTATATCTGGAGGAAGTGTTGTTGTTCGTAACAGGATCATGAATGAGAACCTCGTCTCTATGGTGCCACCGTCATTCCAAGCCGGTTGTGGCGGCATTGATATGTTCGCTGGAAGTTTGTCATTTGTTAATGCTGATCAGTTCGTTCAATTGCTTCGCTCTGTGGCGGCAAATGCCAAGGGATATGCATTCCAACTGGCGCTCAGCGCTATGTGTGAGAAATGCTCACAGCACATGGAGACTCTGCAAAAGAAAATCCAGCAGTTGAACGAGTATTTTGGCAATTCCTGTCAAATGGCTCAGGGAGTCGTGAACGATACCTTGGCTGCTTTTGGTAAGAAGGGGCAAACAGAAGCCAGCATGTTGAGCTCACTTAAAGGGGCTGGAGACGTTTTTACCAGTTGGAGTGAGTCCAATGGTAAGAACCCTTATGAGAACGCTTCAAGTGTCGCGGCATCTGATGTGAACAAAACGATTAAAGGCAACTTGGTTTGGCGAGCACTGAAACGTCACTCGGCATCAAGCTGGTTTGCATCGGGGGATGACCGTTTTCTTGAAGCGGTTATGTCAGTGACTGGTTCGATCATTGTTGGTGATTTGGCTAATGCGGCTGATGGTCAAGGTAAAGCCCCAAAACTGACCAGACTGAATGGCAATAAAGTGACTATTGAGCATCTAATTCATGGCGGTAACGTCGCTATGTACCGATGTGACACAGTGACACAAGACGGCTGTCTGAATCCGACAATCACTAACGTGACCCTAACCGGGTTATCAACCCAGGTAGAAAATTTACTGCTTGGTACAGGTTCTAGTAACGGCATTATTTTTAAGTTTGCTCGAAATACTGGGGCAGCTAGCACCACCGAAAAGGCTTTTATGACCTCGGCTCCTGCGAGCATTGGCGGCATGATTCGAACACTTTCTGCATTAAATGAAGGGGCTGCTAGGTCGTTTGCTTCAAGAGCTGCGCCATTTATTGCTGTTGAGATGGCCCGAGCATTGGTTGAAGACATGCTCAATGCAGCTAGAAGTACCTCCGGTGTGGAAGATCATGCCTATGCGAAGTTATTAACGGAAGACCTTGAACGTGCACGTCGCCAAATCAATGAGGAGTACGCTGCGTTGCAGCGAAGATACGGCTCAGAGCAAGAATTGCTGGCGCATTTTAACCAGGTGATACAGACCATTCGCAAACAGCGTTATTACACCGTTAAATCTACGGCACTGGGGGAATAGGTCATGTGGGAGATCTATTCCATCGGGGATTCGGCATTTTTAGAGCAGGTCTTGAACGCTGTCGCGATGATTACTGGTACAGGCGACTTTACTTCAATGGTTCGCATTGGCTTGCTCATTGGGGTATTGATGGTCTCTGTTCAGGCCTTAATGCAAGGCGGTCGTGGCATTAACTTTCAACACGTTTTAGTCTCATGGCTAGTCTTTGCAACCATGTTTGGACCCAGTACCCGAGTGAGCATTGAGGATGCGTACACGGGACAAGTTCGAGTGGTTGATAATGTGCCCATCGGTGTTGCTGCCGCAGGCAGTACGATTTCAACTGTCGGCTTTCAAATCACGCGATTGTTTGAAACGGCGTTCTCAACTCCCGCCATGACGGAATACGGCTTTGCATCCAGTTTACAGTCACTGATTAAAGTGAGAAAACAGGTGATGGATCGCTCGGGGTTGGGTGATGCAAATCGTGTCGGTGGCTCAGATATCGAGCAATCGTGGTTTAACTACATCAAAGAATGCACCTTGATTGGCATCGACATCGGCCAAAAGAACCTAGATCAGGTGCTGAGTGATCCTAACCCGATGACTGCGATTAGGTTTGATTCGCGCATATATGGCACACGCATCATGCTAAGTGGTAGCAGTAGCGATCTGGACTGCACCGATGCCTATAGCCAACTGAAACTCATGACAGAATCAACCTTCATTCCGAGGCTTAAACAGGTTCTGTCAGCCTCATTGGGGACTTCGTCAGCAACGGATACTGATGACGTGATCCGAAATGCACTGAATAACCTTGGTTTGGCTTTGGTTAACACCCAAGAGTACATGACCGCGTCAGTGCTTTTGCCTATTTATGAGCAAAGCGTGACGGGCAAGTATATGGATGATCAAGCTTTCACCGCCGCCGTTATGGTTAATCAAGCGATTGAACAGCGCAATACACAATGGGCGGCGGAGCAGACTCTTTTCCAAAGTATCGTTCGTCCGATGATGACGTTTTTTGAGGGTTTCATTTACGCCATCACCCCTTTGATGGCCTTTGTGATAGCCCTAGGCCAAATCGGGATGCGAATGGCTGGGAAGTACTTGTTAATCCTGCTTTGGATTCAACTTTGGATGCCTGTCATGGCTATCATTAACCTGTATATTCATTTAACCGTTGCAGGGAAAATGTCGGCTCTTGATGCCTTTGCAGGTACAGAAGTGCCATCTTTTGCTGGGTTGATGCAGATGGATTCAGTGCTGCAAACCTGGATAGCTACTGGCGGCATGTTGGCGTCGAGTGTTCCGGCAATTTCGCTCATGCTCGTGTATGGCTCAGCAATAACTGCAACCCACTTGGCTGGACGTCTTCAAAACGGTGATGCCATTGATGAAAAGATGGCAAGTCCAGATGTCGCGAAAAATGCCCCGGTGATGCAATCACAGTCAATGTTCCAAAATTCAGCCCTCACTGGTTCTGCTATGACCGGCGCGTCAAACCTACTTAGCAGTTTCTCTGTCGGAAATGCGGTGGGTTCAATGGTCGGCTCTGCAAAAGAATCCATGACTCAGGCAACTCAAGCCTTTAGCCGTCAAGTTGGCAATACCATGAGCCGAACTTTTGGTGAAAAGCTAAGTTACGACAATCTATCTTCAGTTGGACGTCAAATCGGTTCTTCTAATTCCGCATCTAGCGCCGTTGTTAATCAGGTTACTGATGACCTACAAACTCGGTATGGTTTCGGAGACGATAAAAAAGATGCTGTACGTGGCTTGGTATCTGGCGTGTTATCGGGAGGCCTAAGGGTCGGTGGCGATGGAACTATTACTAATCCCGGTGAGAAAGAAGTTGCTGATAAGGGTTTTCTTGGAAGGCTTCTTGGTACGGGCGGCAATGATTCTCCACAGGGCAACTTGCCAGGAATGGATAAGCCAGATTCATCTCGTGTACCAAAACTATCAAGGGTACGAGCTGGGTTGGATCTAGGTGGTAACTTTAGTGGCCAAGTTGAGTCGTCAGAAGGCAGTTCTCGGTCTACGACCGCAAATACGCTCACTGGGGAGATGCAAAGCTTGGCATCGAGTGATTCACGACGTGCTGAGTTTCGCGATGCGATGGTTAAGGACCTTTCAGATTCAAGACGCTCTGGCGTTGAGATGTCGTTGTCTAATCAAGACTATCAGTCACTTCAGAGTTCAGCACAAGACGTTATCACGGCATCAAACCGCTTTAGTGAGCTTGATCAGGCCAGCTACAGTCTATCAGGACAAAGGAACACGGATGGTGCGACGTTAACTCGATTAGCAGCGGATAATCCTGAAGTCATGGATTATTTAGGTCGCTATATGAACCAGCATGTTGAAGCAGGTAACCGATTACGTGAAAACCTTCCAATGTATCAGCGCTTGCTACCTGATGATAATCAGGCGTATGTGGCCGCAGCTATGGAGTCTTTAACCTATAGCAACTCCTCGACGCCCGCTGAACGAGACAATGACTATCAAGCAGCAATGACTGTTATGGCCATGGCTACCGGAGCCGATTTACGATCAATTCAGCCACGCTCTAATGAAGGCTTGTCATCAACGGCACCTACTTTTGGTGGCACTCAAAGCCAAGTTGAATCCGGTGTTCTGGGAGGCTATGAGGGTGCTGCAAGAGTTCAAACGCAGTTCAATTCGGCTCAATCTGCTTACCAAACCAATCTTTCTGGTGTAGATGGACAGCTGAATGCGCATCAGCAACAAGCCCAGCAGGCCGTAGCTTCTGACACAAGTACCTATCAATCTGGACTAAACAGTGAAGCTGGCTCTCAGTGGCGATCTCGCATTATGGCTGATGATAGCGGAGTCTCTGGTGCTGAAATGTTCTTCAACAGCGCCAGTGCTATTGGTGATTTCAGTGGCAAGCATACTGATGCAGCTCTGCATACCTTGAATCACTTTGGCGAAGACTATGAGAGTTACAAAGAACAAGCGCTTGAAGATCCTGGCTCACGAGGTTTCTTGCACAACGCAACGGTGGCCAGCAAATCAACCTGGGATGGGTTAAAAGCCGCCGTTGATGCCGGAACCTCTTTGGAAAATCCATTGACGGCGTTTAATGATGCATACAGTGGATCGAGTTCGCAGTATGCCTCCGAAGTAAACTGGGGCACTAAGTCTGAAGCCATGTTGGCGGGGGCATTTGGTGCGGCAGTTAACAATCGATATGGTGAGTTCTTAGAACAGTATGCCGATGATTTCAAACAGGAAGCATACAGCGAAGGGCAGAGAATGGGATTGACCCCGATTCAAAGTCAAGTGTTCGCTCAAGCTTTCAATGAAGGTTTGGCGGGACGCGTATTCAACTCTGAAGACTCATCGAGTTGGTCGCCTGAAATGCTAGGTCTAAGGGAGCAAATGCTAAATGAGTATCGTCAAAAGGATGAGAGTGGCGCTTACATCCCTGACAGTGTGTCCGAAGAAGATAAAGCATTTGTGGATAAGCAGATAGCGGTGATCTCAAATGCATCGCTAGCGGGAGATTATGCTCAGAACAACTTGATCGATATTAGGGCTTATAACCAGGCATCAGGAAGGAACTGAAAATAGAAGGTAGCCAGCTTGTGGTGGGCTGGCTATTTTTTTGGCTTTTTGGGATACCTTGGATAAAAGCCATCAAAAAACGAATGGAGCTTATACCAATACCATTTTTCTTCAATGCTCAAAGTTCTACCCGAATCTTTAACTTGGCTACTCAAGAATCTAATTCCAGTACAAATAGCTATGAAAAAGAGTCCCAAACCAACAATTGTCCAACTCGCTTGCCAATATGCGATTGCTAAAAGCATCGTGATGATGGCTATTAGGCCGATGGGGTTACAGGTCGCTTTGAATCCCAAGTAGCCGAAAAAAACGACGGTGCAGAACAGAAATGGTAAAGCCGCTAACTTGGCTGATGCTGTTAATATTTCTGATGGAAAAAAATGAGCCGCAGCCAAAGTCGCCAGAAAAAGCCCCAGTGATATAAACCAGCAGCGTGCTGGTAAAGATTTAAGTAAGTTTGTCATCTTCTTAGTACTCTCAAAGTGCACGGGCGGTGCACAATCAAATCATGCATCAGCATGTTAGTTCTCAAAAAGTGCTCTAGTGGTTTGCTCGGCCATAATCTCACACACAGGACATTTAAGCTGAATACGCTGTTGAGATACCGTCAAATAAAGACTGCCGCATCGACACCGGTGTAAGGATGCTAGTTGTGATCTTAAATCACGAGCTAGAACCCAACCTTCATTGATGGTCAGTTTTTTCCAGGGGATCTCAGCTGGAAGATCTGCTTCTTCTCTTGCAACCAAGTACGCATCGTAAGCCTTCATCAAAGCATCGATATTTAATTGCTTGTAGACATTATCACCACCAATATTGACATAAAGCGCCATCAGCAGGGAGCCTTCAACTAAGGCTCTTCTGCTTTTAACGATGGCATCAGATTCTGGCAATTGACCAGGACAAGGTGACTTGCCAGTCACTTCTTTGTGGAGTCTTCTGATAATGTGGATTGGCAAACCTGTATCGAGCGCGATAATGGTGGTTCGAAATCCGTATTTAATAAGCAGCGAGGCTCGGGTAAACAACTCACTTTTGGACAGGTTATCAATCATGCATCCCCCTTGTTGTTTAGGGTTGATAATAAATAAGCGATTCTTGTGATACCTGTGCCTTTGCTCTTCACCATCTCAATCAGTTGGCTTTGGTTACCCCTTGGTTGAAACAGCATGAATGATGAGGTCGCCACTCGTTGCAGGTCGTCAACTCCAGCATTAATCAGCGCATCAACCACATCGCGTGTAAGTCCAAAGCGCAAGACGGCCTCTTGCGGATCAATGCGCGCCAATTCCCGTGCTGCGTGTAGGTATGCCAAATTTAATTGATAGAAGTCTTGTTGATTGGTTGTCATTGACGGACCTCCAGTTCATGTAAAATATTGCGATAGATAGAAAGCACTCTTTGCCCATACCAGCGTGCACGCTCTTCGTTCCAACTGTGATAGCGGCCTATGCCAAGCTCTAAATCGTTTGGTGAAGACTTGATTGCTTCGGCCAAAATACTGGAGCCGACAGTAAGGTTGGTGATGGGGTCTAGCAGTTCGGCTGCTGAGCTCACTCGATGCCCATGCCAATGCAAATTGATTTGCATAAGGCCAATATCGAGCTGGTATTTTTCACTCTCTTGAAGTGCCTGGTTTAACAGTTGCTCCGCTTCTGTCTTAGATTTGGCGTAGGTTGCGTTTGAACCATTGCGAATTGCGTATGGCCATGGACTGGTCATGTTAAGACCTCGATGTGAGGCGGACTCAGCCAAGGCAACGGCGTAGAGCATGACTGGATCAATACCAACACTTTGTGCTGCTTTTTCCCACTGATAGCCCGGAAACGCATAGACTGAAGTGCTTGCGGACATGGCTATCACTAGGGCAACGGTTTTTGCTTTAATCGTTTTCATTTTTGTCCTCTAATTGATTTCCGAGAAGCGCCTGAATGGCTTTCGGGCTTATTCTTTTCAAAGGCACTGCGCTAAAATTGGCGATGCCTCTCGTGTAAACTTGTGCCGCTTTTGACCAGTCACCCACGGCAACAGGCGCTTGCATATCAAATCCTTTTTGCTGGTTCTGATGGTCTGCAATACCCTGTAATAGCCTTGGGTATTCACCCACTTCGTCCCGCAGCAAGTAAGCCTGGTAGCGTGTTAAAAACTCTTTTTGCTTAAAGGGGTATTCCCTATCATCAACTTTGCAGAGTTCAACCCATCCCCCCATGTCTGAAATCACGCGGTGGATAAGTGCATCGTCAAACATCACGGATGTCCAAGCGCCAACCTGACGAACAGCCTTGTCAACTTTGTTCCAAGCAACCATGGCTCTTGAACCCGAGTTGCCATCGATATGCTTGATGACGTCAGCGGGCTTTGGAAAAAATTGCCCAGTATCCGGTGATTGAATATGCCGAGTCAGACCGATTCGCACTTCTTCAATGCTATAAGCACGAAGGGCTTCAAATGCGATGGATAGCAATTGCGGTGATACGCTTTTGCCATACATGGCCCAAGCTGCTCCCCAAACTTCAGCAAACTCGCGTTTATCAACCTCCTGCACTTGAACGAACCTCCCTAATACCTGGTCCGGCCCAGCTTTCAGCGATGCGACGATTGCTTTCTTCAATATTCAATTGGTGATTGCTGCCCTTTAGGCTCGTCGATGATTGCTGTACTTCATCAATGCGAACGTACTCGTCTTCCCATTGCCGGTTTAAAAGCCAATTATGTGGCATAGGGGTCTTAGTCCGATCTTGATACTGCAATCGGTTGTCTCGTTGCTCTTTCCAGCGTGTTAGCACTTCCAAGGCGAGTTCATGGTCTTCATTGAGGCCCATGCGTAGCCATTCTTCTTTGGCTTTCGCTTTTTTTTCTTTGCGTATTTGTACATCCCAGAAGTCTTCAAACTGTATGTGGTCAACAGTTTTAACTGTTGGTTTATTGCTCCTCTCAGAGTCATCCGACCGTTGAGAGTCCCTTACTGGGTTGCCATCAGGCATAAACAATGATGAAAATTCTTCTGGTAGCCGAGCTTGAAAAGCGGCAAGAGATTTCAAAAGCGATGCCATACCAACGAAGTCGGCAGGTACATCTTTAAACAACCGAAAGGCTGCCTTACCTTGGTTTGGGTTTTCGATTGGGTTGTGCTTCAGAAAGCTCCGAATCAAAGTCCAACCGGATTCCTCGCAACGAATCAGGAACTGATCTTGTTCTAACTCATTTAGAGCCTTGGCAACCTGTTGATCATCCCAGTTCAAGTCAGAAGCAACGTAACCAATCGGCAACCGAAAGCAGCCAAGCAAATTACAATGTGGGCATGTAAGCAAATACAGTCCTAGCAACTTCGCAGAGTCACTCCAGGACAAAACGTTTTGCTTTAGCCAAAAGCGGGTATAGACCTTGCCATAATCACGCATGGAGGTACTCGCTTCTGTGTTTACGTAAAATGCTGACCATTACTTGCCCTTAATCCTACTGGTTACTGGCTTTCAGCTCGCTTTGGCCTTCGGGATAGATGTCCGGTCTTAACTGGGATCGGGTTACCTGTCCTTGCGTAGCTTGTTCGATGGGTAAAACGAATTCAGCGGGAACACGGCCTGATTTATTCAACCAAAACCAGACGTTTTGCTGTTTTGAGTTGATGGCTCGCGCTAATGCTGATTGCCCGCCGACCAAGTCAATGGCACGGCGGAGATGTTTTTGTGTCGTGTTGAACACTTCCATACCGTCTCCTGTTACAATAAAAACTGTTACAAGATTGAATGTTACAGTTTAAACTGTAGATAAGTCAACAGTTAAAATTGTTGAAAGGCTACAGTTTTATTTGTAGAATACGGGCTTATGAAAACTTTATCCGAACGACTAAACCATGCCTTGCAGCTTACTGGGGTGACTCAGTCTGAGTTGGCTCGTCGCATTGGTATCAAACAGCAGTCGATCAGCCAGATTTGCTCTGGTAAATCGGCTAGGTCTCGTTACACCATGCAGATCGCGGAGGCGCTTCGCGTGAATGCTCATTGGCTCGCCACAGGTGATGGCGAGATTGGCTTGGGGGTCGGTAATGTAGAAGTCGGGCCTGATATTAAGGGAAGAATTCCTCTCATTAACTGGGTTCAGGCCGGTGATTGGACTGAAATAGCGGAGGGATTTGCCCATGAAGATGCTGAGGAGTGGCGTGAAGTCACTGGGAAAGCACATGAGGGTTGTTTCGCACTTCGCGTAAAAGGCGACAGTATGGAAAATCCAAGCGGAAAAAAATCCATACCTGAGGGAGCAGTGATCGTTGTTGATCCTGAGTTACCGTACTCTTCAGGTTCATTGGTTGTTGCGCGTTTGGATGATTCGAAAGAAGCAACCTTTAAGCAGTTGGTTATTGATGGTGAACAGAAGTACCTAAAACCTTTGAACCCACAATACCCTGCAATACCGATCAACGGCAACTGCACCATCATTGGTGTAGTACGACAAGCTATCATCGATTTTTGGTAGCGAAGGAATTTGTGGTTTAGCCACAGTTGTTCATGAGCTGAAGAAGCAACGATTGCAAACAGCTACAACTGAGCATTGGCGCACGCTGAGAGTAAATGGTAACCGATTAGATAACCATTGATTGTTTATAAAGTCAAGATCAGCGAAAATAGCGGCCAATTACGATTAACACGACGGATTTGACAAGCGAAGAACTGAAAAGAGAGTACTTCCAAAAGTGTGTACAAATCCGTGTACAAACTAAAAGAATTTATACATGGCAAACCAAGATTTTCTTAATGAAATCAATAAGCGAAGGACCTTTGCTATCATCTCGCACCCCGACGCGGGTAAAACAACCATTACCGAGAAAGTGCTGTTATTCGGAAACGCTTTACAAAAAGCGGGTACGGTTAAAGGTAAAAAATCGGGTCAGCATGCAAAGTCTGACTGGATGGAAATGGAAAAAGACCGCGGTATTTCGATTACTACGTCTGTCATGCAATTTCCCTATGGTGGCGCCCTCGTTAACCTACTCGATACGCCTGGTCACGAAGACTTCTCCGAAGATACTTATCGTACTTTGACTGCGGTTGACTCATGTCTGATGGTGATCGACTCTGCAAAGGGTGTCGAAGACCGAACAATCAAGTTGATGGAAGTGACTCGTCTGCGTGATACGCCGATCGTGACTTTTATGAACAAACTCGACCGTGATATCCGTGATCCTATCGATTTGATGGATGAAGTCGAAAACGTACTGAATATTGCTTGTGCTCCTATTACTTGGCCTATTGGCAGCGGTAAAGAATTTAAAGGCGTATACCATATTCTGCGTGATGAAGTCGTGTTGTATCAAAGCGGTATGGGTCATACGATTCAAGAACGTCGTGTGATTGAAGGCATTAATAATCCAGATCTTGATAAAGCGATTGGTAGTTATGCTGCCGATTTACGTGATGAGATGGAATTAGTGCGCGGTGCGTCGAATGAGTTTGATCATGCGGCTTTCTTGAAAGGCGAATTGACCCCCGTATTTTTTGGTACTGCTTTAGGTAACTTTGGTGTTGATCATATTCTTGATGGCATTGTGGAATGGGCTCCTAAGCCATTACCACGAGAAAGTGACACTCGGGTGATCATGCCTGATGAGGAAAAGTTCACTGGATTCGTGTTCAAGATCCAAGCAAACATGGATCCCAAACACCGTGACCGTGTTGCCTTTATGCGTGTCTGTTCAGGCCGTTATGAACAGGGTATGAAGATGCACCATGTGCGTATTGGTAAAGATGTTAACGTCAGTGATGCCTTGACCTTTATGGCGGGCGATCGTGAGCGTGCCGAAGAAGCCTATCCTGGGGATATCATTGGCTTACATAACCATGGCACCATTCGTATTGGTGATACCTTTACTCAAGGTGAGAAATTCCGTTTTACAGGCGTACCTAATTTCGCCCCTGAAATGTTCCGCCGTATTCGTCTGCGTGATCCACTTAAGCAAAAACAACTACTAAAAGGCTTAGTTCAGTTATCTGAAGAAGGTGCTGTACAGGTATTCCGTCCTCTTGATACCAATGATTTAATTGTTGGTGCGGTGGGGGTACTACAGTTTGAAGTAGTTGTGGGACGTTTGAAGAGTGAGTATAACGTCGAGGCGATTTATGAAGGCATTAGCGTGTCGACTGCCCGCTGGGTTTATTGTAAAGATGAGCGTAAGCTAGAAGAGTTTCGCCGTAAGTGCAGCCAAAACTTGGCGCTTGATGGCGGCGACAACTTGACCTATATTGCGCCAACGATGGTTAACCTCAATCTTTCGATGGAAAGATATCCTGATATAGAGTTTGCGAAAACTCGCGAACATTAACTCTGTTAGGGTGATCATAGTTGTTGAAATGGCGGTAATTTACCGCCATTTTTGTATCTAATTTACTTTTCTGGATGCGGTTATGGCTAATTGGATCACAAAATCATGGCAAGCTTACATCCGGTGGTGTGATCGGATGGGATTAACACCTGAGAATCGTCGTTGTTGTATGCCGAGGCTTGAGGATCCTCCTTTGGTTTCAAAGCGTTCTTCCTGTTTGACGGAAGATAAGCAGGTTTCATCGCCTACTGATAAAACGTCTGAATGAGGCATTTTCTGTGCTAGATACCCATGCTCATTTGGACTTTGCTGAATTTGATGCGGATCGCAGTGATGTTGTGCTAAAAATGCATCAAGCTGGGATAAAAAACCTGATTATTCCTGGCGTTTCCCCTTCTCATTGGCAAAAACAACTTACCGTTGCAGAGCAATATCAAGCCTACTTTGCACTGGGTATTCACCCTTGGTTCTGTCCGCAGGATATCGATGCATCACTTCAAGCATTAGCATCTGAGGTATCAAGATGGATTGGGTGTTCTCGATTTGTTGCTATTGGTGAGTGTGGTTTAGATAAACTTTATTCTGCGACTTGGCCGCAACAACTGGCTTTTTTTGAAGCTCAATTACGGTTAGCAAAAGCCGTTAATCTGCCTGTTATTGTCCATAGTGTTAAAGCCCATTCAGAGACTTTAGATTGCTTAAAAAGATATCAATTACCTCGAGGTGGCGTAATACACGCTTTTTCTGGTAGTCCTGAAATCGCCCTCGAGTATATTAAATTAGGTTACAAGTTAGGAATTGGTGGTTTAATTATGAACCCCAATGCTAAAAAATTACTCAAAACGGTATGTGAACTCCCTCTCGAAAATTTCCTGCTTGAGACCGATTCGCCATCAATGGCGCCAATAAATGTTACTGAAAAACGTAATCAACCGGCGAATGCCGCTCTTTTTATAGACAAAATTGCCAATTTGCAAAAAAAATCAAGTGTTCTAATATCAGAACACTTGATGTTGAATGCTATGCAACTGTTTGACCTTTAGTTGTTTTTAATTAAACAGGTGTATGTCGCATTAGCATTCTTCACTAAGCGATTGAAATTAAACTCCAAAAATTTGATCAAAACGACGATTTTCGACTTTTCCTCGGGTATAATCTGACGCGGAAATAGGTTGATTAACAACATAATTAAAAAGTGTTAACAATAGGGTGATGGTTAATGAATATATTGATGAGTTTAGTAGGGGTGGTCACCCTACTTGCGATAGGTTTCCTCCTATCGAATAACAAAAAAGCAATTAATTTACGTACAGTGGGTGGTGCGTTAGCCATTCAAGCCGCCTTCGGTGGTTTTGTTCTGTATGTTCCCGTAGGTAAAGATATTCTGAAAAGTGTATCTGACGCCGTATCTAGCGTTATTGGTTATGCACAAAACGGTATTAGCTTCCTGTTTGGCGATTTAGCTAACTTCAAACTTGGTTTTATTTTCGCTGTTAACGTGTTGCCTGTTATCGTGTTCTTCTCTTCTTTAATCGCGGTACTGTACTACCTAGGTGTAATGCAGTGGGTCATCCGTATCATCGGTGGCGCGCTACAAAAAGCATTAGGTACAAGCCGTACTGAGTCTATGTCAGCAACTGCTAACATTTTCGTTGGTCAAACTGAAGCGCCTTTAGTGGTTCGTCCGTTTATTCCTACGATGACGCAGTCTGAACTGTTTGCGATCATGGTGGGTGGTTTAGCATCAATCGCGGGTTCAGTGTTAGCTGGTTACGCGCAAATGGGCGTGCCTATCGAATACTTAGTTGCCGCTTCATTCATGGCAGCACCAGGTGGCCTATTAATGGCGAAACTGATGCACCCAGAAACAGAAGCCGCTAAGAACGATATGGATGAATTACCAGAAGATCCTGATAAGCCAGCGAACGTGTTAGACGCTGCGGCTGCGGGTGCTTCATCTGGTATGCATTTAGCGCTGAACGTTGGTGCTATGTTGTTAGCCTTCGTAGGTTTGATCGCGATGATCAACGGTATCATCGGTGGTGTAGGCGGTTGGTTTGGTGTTGAAGGTTTAACACTTGAGCTGATCCTTGGCTACATTTTCATGCCATTAGCATTCTTAATTGGTGTGCCTTGGAACGAAGCGTTAGTAGCAGGTTCTTTCATCGGTCAAAAGATCGTTGTTAACGAATTCGTCGCTTACTTAAACTTTGCTCCATACTTAAAAGACATCGCTGATGGTGGCCTAGTTGTGGCTGAAACTGGTTTAGCAATGACTGACAGAACCAAAGCGATTATTTCGTTTGCACTGTGTGGTTTCGCTAACTTGTCTTCAATTGCGATTCTACTGGGTGGTTTAGGCGCTATGGCTCCTAACCGTCGCCATGATTTAGCTAAAATGGGTATTCGTGCGGTTATCGCCGGCTCTTTAGCTAACTTAATGAGCGCAACACTTGCTGGCTTATTCTTAGCTATCTAATTGTTAGCTATCTAAGTTTAAGGGGATGCGCTCCCCAAAACTGGGTCCAGCCCATTGCTGGACTGGACCCAAGTTAATTCAACCATTTTCCAATAGTGATTTCTGTCGTGAATTGTTTTTGCGATTACTAAGGCCAGATCACATCTACACTTGAGTTGTTATTCTGCCTTACCTATCGTCAATTCATGGTTAGGTTGGTTAATTGTGAAAAATAGGTCGCGACTTTGTTCACAATTAAGAATTTTGTGTTCGTGATTTTACGCTAGATTATTGAGATTTTTTTTAATCGAGGTAAAATGCGAGCGCCACAAAAAGAACGCTACCCTTGATGGTAGTAAACAAGATAAATGGGGTTGATGATGAAAAACGTTAAAACTTTAGCTTTAGCCGCTACCGCAGTAGCAGCAATCTCTGGTAACGCATTTGCCGCAGACCGTACAGACCTTCACGGCTCTGATTACAAGTGGATGCAGTTCAACGCTATGTACTCTATCGGTGAAAAACCAGAGAACCCAGCGTCTGGCGATCAGCACAACTACTTAGAAATGGAGTTTGGTGGTCGTTCTGGTATTTTCGATCTTTATGGTTATGTTGATATTTTCAACTTAGCGAATGAAAAAACTAGTAATGGCGACAAGAACCCAGGTTCTAAAACTAGTAAGCTATTTATGAAGTTTGCCCCACGTGTATCTATTGATGCATTAACAGGTAAAGATTTGTCTTTCGGCCCAGTACAAGAAGTTTACTTCTCTACTCTATTCAACTGGGACGGCCTAAACGGTGAAGGCGTTAACTCCACATTCTGGGGTGTTGGTGCCGATGTAAACGTACCTTGGTTAGGCAAAACTGGTATGAACCTATACGGTTACTACGATATGAACGCTAAAGAATGGAACGGTTACCAATTCTCTGCGAACTGGTTCAAGCCTTTCTATTTCTTCGATGATAAGAGCTTCCTATCATTCCAAGGTTATATCGATTACCAATTCGGTGCAGACGAAGCTTATTGGCCTGCAGTTGAAAATGGTCCATTAGTTAAAGGCAAGTCAACTAACGGTGGTAACATTTTCTTCGGTCTATACTGGCACTCAGAACGTTATGCTCTGGGCTATGGCCTAAAAGGCTTTAAAGATGTTTACTTGCTGACCGATGATGGTGCTACTGGTCTAGAATCAACAGGTTGGTCACACTACCTGTCTGCAACTTACAAGTTCTAATATCTTGTAAGACTTGTTGGAGCCGCATTTTGCGGCTCCATATTTAATGTGTCATGAATCTTTATCTAAACCCATTAAATGTTTGAGCAGTGTGTTTATATAAAGGTTTGTGTTTTTCTCGCGCTAAAATGGATTTTTCGCGGAAAAGTAGGAACAAGATTTTATTCGTATCCTCTCTTCCGGTCTTCAAGGATTCAAGTCGTGACCACTTATAGTCAGTTTAAGTGTCAGGATGCGTATGTGTTATGCATAGGCAAGATTGAATACCTAATAAAACGTAATTTGCCCTACACAAATTACTCGGCATCGCCTGAAGGCCCGGCCATAAAAATAATCACAATAATGCCACTTCTACGCGTTGCTTTATGCGACTGATTTCTATTTATTTTTCTTTTGGAGAGCTATTATGACTGATTTAAAAAAAGCTGCACAACGCGCCATTGAGTTAATGGATTTAACCACATTGAATGACGACGACACCGATCAAAAAGTCATCGATTTGTGCCACAAGGCGAAAACGCCAGCAGGTAACACCGCTGCAATTTGTATTTATCCACGTTTTATTCCTATCGCCCGTAAAACCCTAGATGAAATTGGTGCTGAAGATATCCAAATCGCCACTGTCACTAACTTCCCACACGGCAATGATGATATCGCCATTGCAGTATTAGAAACCCGTGCTGCTGTTGCCTATGGTGCCGACGAAGTTGACGTAGTATTCCCATACCGTGCGTTGATGGAAGGTAATGAAACGGTGGGTTTTGAGTTAGTGAAAGCCTGTAAAGAAGCCTGTGGTGAAGTCTTATTGAAAGTCATTATTGAATCAGGTGTATTAGCCGATCCTGCGCTTATTCGCCGTGCTTCTGAGCTTTCAATCGATGCGGGTGCTGATTTTATTAAAACCTCTACTGGTAAAGTACCTGTCAACGCCACACTTGAAGCGGCTGAAATCATGTTAACTGTGATCAGCGAGAAGAATACCCAAGTAGGCTTTAAGCCGGCTGGTGGTGTACGTGATGCTGCACAAGCGGCTGAGTTTTTAGGTGTTGCGGAACGTATTCTAGGTGCTGATTGGGTGTCTCCACGTACCTTTAGATTTGGTGCTTCAAGCTTATTAAACAGCTTGTTACACACACTAGAATTAGCCGATGCGCCTAAGCCGACTCAAGGTTATTAATCGCAAACTATCGCTGATTAATACTATCAGCCTATAGCGAGCCTAATTAAGTGTGACCTAAATCTATTTGATAAACTCAAAACTTCGATAGTATGAACTTGTAATATTGCTACAGTTTTGATGTTTCATTGCAAAGGTAAGCACTAGCGACAGGGTTGTTAGTGCCTATCTTGGAGGCAGTATCATGTTTCTAGCTCAAGAGATTATTCGTAAAAAACGTAATGGTTTAGCGCTAAGTCCTGCAGAAATACAGTTTTTTGTTCAAGGTATCACTACTAACGCAGTATCCGAAGGCCAGATCGCTGCATTCGGTATGGCAGTGTACTTTAATGACATGAATATGGATGAAAGAATCGCTTTGACGACGGCAATGCGTGATTCTGGCACTGTACTTAATTGGCAATCATTGGGACTCAATGGCCCTGTTATCGACAAACACAGCACTGGCGGTGTGGGCGATGTGATTAGCCTTATGCTTGGCCCTATGGCTGCGGCTTGTGGTGGTTATGTGCCTATGATTTCTGGGCGTGGCCTAGGCCATACGGGCGGCACGCTCGATAAGTTTGATGCGATTCCAGGTTATCAAACTGAGCCATCAAGCGAACTATTTCGCAAAGTCGTTAAAGAGGTCGGTGTCGCCATTATTGGTCAGACAGGTGATCTCGTTCCTGCCGATAAACGCTTCTATTCTATCCGTGATAATACCGCTACCGTTGAATCTATTTCCCTCATCACAGCGTCGATTCTGTCTAAGAAATTAGCCTGCAATTTAGATGCACTCGCTATGGATGTAAAAGTCGGTAGTGGCGCTTTTATGCCTACCTATGAGGCTTCTGAAGAGTTAGCGCGCAGTATTACTGCTGTAGCCAATGGTGCGGGAACGAAGACCACAGCATTACTTACCGACATGAACCAAGTGCTAGCCTCCTGTGCCGGTAACGCGGTTGAAGTGAAAGAAGCCATTGACTTCTTAACAGGTGCTTACCGTAACCCACGTCTATATGAAGTGACTATGGGCCTTTGTGCTGAGATGTTGCTCCTTGGCGGTCTTGCAAGCAATGAAACTGAGGCTCGCGCTAAACTCAATCGTGTGCTCGATAACGGCCGTGCCGCTGAAATTTTTGGCAAGATGGTCTCAGGGCTTGGTGGGCCAGTCGATTTTGTTGAAAACTACAGTAAGTACCTACCGCAATCACAGATTATTCGCCCTGTATTTGCCGATGCAAAGGGTTATGCCTATAGCATGGATACCCGAGAGCTTGGTTTAGCTGTGGTGACTCTCGGTGGTGGACGCAGAAAGCCTGGCGATGCACTAGACTATAGTGTTGGTTTAACCCAAGTCTGTGCCCTTGGTGATAAAATTGATTCATCAACGCCTATTGCCGTTATCCACGCACAGTCTGAAGCTGCCTTTACAGAAGCGGAAAATGCGGTGAAAAAAGCGATTCACATAGGTGAAACCGCCCCAGAAAAAACACCTGAGATCTACGCTTACATTCGTGCAGCGGATCTTTAAGGAAAAATGATGAAACGTACCATTATTATGATGTTGGACTCCTTTGGAGTCGGTGCTTCTGCTGATGCAGCAAGCTTTGGTGATGTCGGTTCCGATACCTTTGGTCATATTGCTAAAGCGTGCGCTGAAGGCAAAGCCGATATAGGCCGAGAAGGCCCACTTAAATTACCTAATTTAGCGCGCTTAGGCTTAGGCCATGCGGCGATGGAAAGTACGGGAGCCTTTGCGCCTGGTTTTGGCGACAATGTTGAGCTGATTGGTGCTTATGGTCACGCTCAAGAGTTAAGTTCAGGTAAAGATACCCCGAGCGGCCACTGGGAGATGGCGGGGGTTCCCGTGCTATTCGAGTGGGGCTATTTCAGCGAGCATCAAAATTCTTTCCCTAAAGAATTGACGGATAAAATCTTAGCAAGAGCTGGGCTTGATGGGTTTTTAGGTAATTGCCATGCTTCAGGTACGACAATACTTGAAGAGTTAGGCGAAGAACATATGCGTTCTGGTAAGCCTATTTTTTATACCTCGGCGGATTCTGTTTTTCAAATCGCCTGCCATGAAGAAACCTTCGGTTTAGACAATCTTTATCGTCTTTGCGAAATCACCCGTGAAGAGTTAGCGCCTTATAACATAGGTCGCGTGATTGCCCGTCCATTTAATGGTACTGGCCCAAGTGATTTTGCCCGTACTGGTAACCGTAAGGATTACTCCTTAGAGCCTCCAGCAAAAACCGTTTTAGACAAGCTGAAAGCGGCTGGCGGTGAGGTGGTGAGTGTGGGTAAGATTGCCGACATTTATGCTTACTGTGGTATCACTAAAAAAGTGAAAGCGAATGGTCTTGAAGACCTCTTTGATGCCACCTTAGCCGAGGTGAAATCTGCTGGCGATAACACTATAGTGTTTACTAACTTTGTTGATTTCGACTCCCATTACGGTCATCGCCGTGATGTTGCGGGCTATGCTAAGGGGCTGGAATATTTCGATGCCCGTTTACCTGAAATGCTCGCATTATTGGGTGAAGATGATTTGCTGATTTTAACGGCTGATCATGGCTGCGATCCAACATGGCAAGGCACTGACCATACCCGTGAGTATGTACCAGTACTGGCCTATGGCGCGGGTTTAAAAGCAGGATCGCTTGGCCGTCGTAACAGCTTTGCCGATATCGGCCAATCCATTGCTAGCCATTTTAAGCTTGAGCCAATGGCCTATGGCGAGTCGTTTATCTAATTACACATACAAGATATCGATTTGGCGGCTGACATTGAGTCGCCAGTAAACAAAGACTTAAGTCTTAATAAAATAAACAGGGGTTATTTCGATGGCAACACCACACATTAATGCTGTAGAGGGCGCATTCGCTGAGACAGTTTTGTTTCCTGGCGATCCATTACGTGCAAAATATATTGCTGAAACATTCTTAGAAAATGTTGAGCAAGTGACTGATGTTCGAAACATGCTAGGTTTTACTGGTACCTACAAAGGTAAGCGTATTTCTGTCATGGGTTCAGGCATGGGGATTCCTTCATGCTCTATCTATGCAACTGAATTGATTCGTGATTATGGCGTTAAAAACCTGATCCGAGTGGGTACTTGCGGCGCGATCAGCACTGACGTTAAAGTACGCGATGTGATCATCGGTATGGGCGCATGTACTGATTCACAAGTAAACCGTTTACGTTTTAAAGGTCAAGATTTTGCTGCTATTGCTAACTATGAGCTGATGAATGCGGTTATCGAGTCAGCTAAAGTCAAAGGCACTAAAATCCGCGTAGGTAATATTTTCTCTGCTGATCTGTTCTACACTCCTGAGCCACAAATGTTCGATGTGATGGAAAAGATGGGCGTATTAGGCGTAGAGATGGAAGCCGCTGGTTTATACGGCGTTGCTCATGAGTTTGGTGCGCGCGCCCTGTGTGTTGTGACTGTATCAGATCATATCCGCACTGGTGAAAAGACGTCTGCAGAAGAACGTCAAACTACATTCAATGACATGATCATCATGACGTTAGAAGCGGCGATTACACTGTAAATTTTACTTTGTAAGAATGTGCTAATAAAAAGGGTTCGCATTGCGAACCCTTTTTTATGCCAACTTTTAGCCGCTTTCTATTCGACTTTATTATTAATAGTTTGGTTATTAGAAATTGGCTGTTTATTGCTTATCTAGAGTTTAGCTATCTAGAGTTTTGATTTGTCCTATCTACCGAAATAGAGATTAACCTGTTGAATCAGTGTCGAGATCACTTAGCTCATTGGGCGCCGAGGTTTCAGTCGTTGCTTTATTTGCATGTTTTACCTTACGGACACTTTTAACTTTAGGTTTTACTTTTACAGGCGTTGCCTGATCCGCATTGTTTGTCGCGTTTTCAACTTCGCGACTTGCTTCTAACGTTAATAATTTCTCTGACGTTTTTTCGGCCTTAGTTTGCACGCTTGCCTGGGTGGGCTTATCAACACTGGTCTCTGTCACTGCTTTTGGCGCTTTAGTAGGCTTAGCTGCTTTTTCTTGTGGATTATCAGTGGTCGACACCGCTTTATCTTCGGTTAGCTCTTGCGCCAAACCATCATTAACACTTTCTGATGGCTCTTCAGCTGATGATCGTTTCTTAGGTTTTTTCGGCGCTTGACGCAACTTAACCCGAAAGCGGCGGCGGTCGAAGTCGGCACGTTTGAAAGACAAAGAGCGCGAAAGCAACATGCCTATTAAGCCTGCAACCAGCAGCATGATTTGCTGCTGCTCCATATTTAAACTATGCGCTTCTTTAATTTCGTTAAAGAACAGTTTGGTATCGAGTCTAACTTCGACATAACCTAGGTTTTTACCTTCTTGAAGTACGGGTTCTACATAGGGAGGATACTTACTGAGGAGCTGAACCATTTCCTCTGAATCAGGATCTAACACATCTTTGGTGATGCTTTGCGCGAAGGATAACCGAATACCTTGATCACTGAATATGGCTGCGGACATCACCTTTGGATCTTCAACAAGCGCACTTGCTAGCCATTGTAATTGCTCATCATTTTGCAGTTGTAGCGCGGGTGCAGCACCGTAAGCCGTTTGCTGAACCAGTAATCTGGCCATCTTTTGTGTTTGGGACTTTAGAAGCAACTGACCTTGTAGTAGGCTTGTCTGCCACAATTGCACTAAGCCCACCATCAAGGTCAAGGCAATGGCGATTTGGAGTAGTCTGCTAATTTTATGGCTTTTCTTAAGCCCTTTAAGATATAACACTTTGACCCTTAACATTTAGAGCGCTTACCTAATCATAATGGATTATGAGTAAGCCCGATAGTTGGAGAACACGAGTCCTATGGAAAGCTTAAACCAAGATGCGCTTTTTTTATGGTTAGCGACTAACCCTTCGCCACGGTTTGAATACCAAGGGCATCTCTTTGGGGCTTATCAAGAGTCTGATACTCCACCATCGGGAACGCTTGTGCGTGTTAGGATTATTTATCAAGAGATAAGTGCACAAAAATCCCTTGCTGAGTGGCTAATCGCATTAGCGAGTACGCTCAAGTTACCCCATGTTTATATTGCGTCAATCAAACGTCAAGTGGCTTTGCATTGTATTG
The DNA here is from genome assembly GCF_000015185.1 of Shewanella sp. W3-18-1. Lineage (NCBI taxonomy): Bacteria > Pseudomonadati > Pseudomonadota > Gammaproteobacteria > Alteromonadales > Shewanellaceae > Shewanella > Shewanella sp. W3-18-1. The sequence continues at coordinate 1,345,645 of NC_008750.1, forward strand.
AACTTGCTTTACCCCTTGAGCTATCGTCCGATAGGGTAACGATGTTTCCCTATGATTTGGCAGAGTTGCATGTTTTTAATACTGATTTACCCAAATTAAGTGTACCAGGGTTACTTGTGATGGATATGGATTCAACTGCGATTCAAATCGAATGCATCGACGAATTAGCCGCGATGGCCGGCGTTGGGGAGCAAGTGGCGGCAATAACCGAAAGGGCCATGCAGGGGGAACTTGATTTTGAGCAGAGCTTACGTCAACGAGTCGCTCAACTTAAGGGGGCAGATGCCAATATTATTACGACGTTATGCCACCAATTACCATTGATGCCAGGACTTGAATCTATGCTGGCTGAACTTAAATCCCATGGTTGGCGTTTAGTGGTGGCATCTGGTGGCTTTACACCTTTTGTGGGGCACTTAAAGCAACTGTTAAATTTAGATGCGGCCTTTGCTAATGAGTTAGTGATTACTGACGCTAAACTGGCGGGCACAGTGACGGGTAAGGTCGTTGATGCACAATATAAGGCTGATGTCGTAGCGCATTGCAGCGCGCAGTGGAATATCCCTCGGGGACAAAGAGTGGCTATTGGTGATGGTGCCAATGATATTCCTATGGTCAAAGCGGCAGATTTTGGCATTGCATTCCATGCTAAACCTAAGTTAGCTGCAGCGGCGGATGCCAATATTCGCCATCTCGACTTGCGGGTGTTGCCTTACTTGTTACAAAACTAAGTTATCCATTTATTGAAATTAATTGATATAAAAACAGGGGTTAGAGTAATGACTCTTGTTTTTTCAATGTGAACTGGTAGTTTAGTTCTACTTAATAAACTGCCAGTGACTTATTTTGACTCCGTTTATTGCTAGTGCGACTTCAGCCATTTCACAAACTTCACTCTATATTCCCTATCGGGATGGACAGTTACATCTGCGTCAGTTATTACCCGCGAAACCTCATTTCTCAAAAACTCCCATTCTAATGCTCCACGGAGCCATGTCTAATGGAAGGGTGTTTTATAGCCAAAGTGGTCGTGGTCTTGGGTGTTTTTTGGCCAGGGCTGGTTTTATCGTTTATGTGCTTGATACCGCCGGAAGAGGACTTAGTGTTCCCAAGATTACCCGAGGATTTACCTTAGGCCAGGGAGAAGTTATTCGTGAGCAGATCCCTTTAGTGCAGCAGTTTATTTTGAATTTACATCAAAAGGCCTGCCACGATCTTGCTGTTACTGCGCCATCGCAAGTGCATTGGTGCGCGCATTCTTGGGGCGGTGTGTTAATGGCGAGTAGCTTGGCCCGTTACCCAGAGCTACAACAAAACGTTCGTTCATTGCTCACTTTCGGCAGCAAACGTACTATCCGAGTAAAGTCTTTTAAAAAATGGTTGATGGTCGATGTCTTCTGGAATCGACTTGCCCCGAGTCTAGCGATGGGGCAAGGTTACCTTGCTGCAGATAAATTGCGTGTTGGTATGGATAATGAGAGCCGTGCCTCGTTAGTTCAAAGTATCGATTGGGTGCGGGGTGAATGGTGTGATCATGATGATGGATTTGATTATGCAAAGGCTGCAGCCAATACCCAATGGCCGCCAGCTTGGTTTATTGCGGGGCAAAATGACACTGTATTAGGTCATCCAGAAGATGTCGCCGATATGATTACCGAATGTGGATTCAAACGGGTTAAATTTACTTTATTATCAAAAATAAACGGTTTTAAACAGGATTATGGGCATGGGGATATGTTGACCCATTTAGATGCAGTAAGTGATCATTTTCCGTTGATCCGTGACTGGTATTTAGCTTTTGATCTTTGTGTATTAAAGGATTAGTTACGCATAGCATCAATTAACACTTTTTTGATGTAATGCAGGATATCTCAGTTCTACTTCTTGGGTGATATCCAGTAATTCCCCCACACCAATAATGCGCCATAGTTGTTCTTCTAGCTGTTTAGCTTTGTGATTTGCATGAATATTAATATATTCAAGCTCGCGGCGAAGATAGCTCATATCGGGTTTTTCCGTTGCACCGCGGTAGATGCGTAATGCCATAAATCGTCCCGCAATTTTACTCTGATGAATAAAAGCGAGCTTCGTTTGTGTGTTAATTATTTCGTTTGCTAGTACGCATTTTAGGTGGATTTGCCCTCGAGATTGGCGTGTCAGTTGGATGAATACTTCAATAAAATCCATATCTTGTTGGGGTTTCATTTGACGTATAGGATCGAGAATATCACGCTTAAAAAAGCCATCCTTGAGCAGCGGCCCCAAATTGTATTGCAGTATATCTGAGGTGCCAGCAGCAAAAATAGCACTGATATCATCCTGTTCTGTACCAATACCAAGGCAGGCTATTTGAGCTGATTTAGTGGTTTTTTCAACAAAATAGGGTACAGAACATAGATGATGCAGCAGAATGTTTTTTAAGCCATCGGCGAGTTCTTTTGCTTCGTTATCGTTTTGTGTCAGTTGTTCGAGTTTTTCCTTATTGTGGGCAATGAGTTTATTTAAAAACTCGACCCCTACATGGGGGGTATGACCCATAATGGCAGTTAAATGCAAGGTGACACCATTTTTTCGCGTTCTCACTAAACGATAGGGAAGGTGATCGAGTTGAGTTTTACCCGCAATCGTTTGTAACTTTGGAAAGCTGAGCATCAGAGGTTTATTCGATGAGAACTCCGTTGGATGATCTAGGGTTAACTGCATACCTCTACTGGATATATCTAGGCTAATTCCCGAGGCTTTTAGCTCATCTTGTGAAATATTCACTAAGGTTTTAAAAGCAAAACGGGCTTCTTGTCTACGCTCACTAAACTGCATTGAAATGGATTTAATTGGGTGTGTGGTTAGCTTTTGTTGGGCAAAGGTTTTCAGAGCATTGACATTACTATTATCTTGCCAAGCTTTATAGTCAGCCCTTGCTTCTTCATTTGTAAGATCGACAAGTTGTAGCAAATGGCTGAACTGAGCAAGTTGTTGTTCGACGATGGGGCTGTATTTAGCTTCATCCCCCGGTAATGTAGCGCGACGGTATCCCTTAGCGTGGTAGATTTTATCTTGGGTGAGCTTAAAGATGCGCCAACTTGGTTTTGTCGATGCAAAACCTAAAAATAATGGCATCATGCCCTTAGCTTTTAGCTCTGCTAAGGTTGCAGAATAAAAACATAAGCATCCCTGAGCGTTATAAGTAAAGCTAAAAAATAATCCATGATCTGGATCTTCAGGATGATTGAGTAATGCGGATAGCCTAGTTTGCGTTAGCATGGCGGGTAATTGGCTGACATCATTTTCATCCTGAAAATAATGTACTATTTGTTGGTTATCGCGGCTGAGTAACATATGACTCAAGCCTTGGGTTTGGCTATTGAAGTAGAGCGGTAAATGTGGCAAATGCGGTAAATAATGGCGCTCCAATCCTAAACCAGAGGCGGTAACTAGGACATCGTTAACATCTAATTTATAACGTAATTTGTAACCACGGATCAAATTGCTGAGCATTTGCCCAAGGGCCTCAGTGCCACTAATACGTTTAAGTCTTAACCAAATAAACTCACTATTGGTTTGTTTGTCGACGATTTCGTAGTCGACACCGAGTTGGAGGTCTGGATAATAGTATTCTTCACTAAGCTCAAGCAGTTTTACTTTTAACGGTTTATCAAGATCAAATGGATGATTCGCCGGAAGTCGAATACGAGCGCCATTGACGGAGAGATCGGCTGTAATGCCTGGCAGCTCTCCACGTCCAATTTGTGAGGCCATAATACGAATGCTGTAATTCATTCGTTCTTCAGTGCGATTAAAATAACTTCCCAAAACAACGCCTGGCACCATAAAAGGCTCAGGTTCTATCGCAGCATCCGCTTGTTGTATACCTTGGCGTAATTTTTGGCGACGTTGTTGATGAGCCGCGATAACATATTCATATACTCCTAGCGTATATTGATTACGATAAAGTGACATGGCTTCTTGAAGACTATGTTTGGCGGGTTCATCTAAAAAGTGGCGTTGTTGGCCGAGCATAGCTTCAGTGCAGGGAAGCTCAGATTTATCCCTAAGATCGATAATGCGTGTACAAGGCGACGCCAAACGATTGAGTTCCATTTTTAATAGAAAACGTGTCGAATTGGTTTCATCAATCGTTAGCTGCTGGAAAATCTCTTGGAAGTTAGGTTCCATGAGCAGCGGCTTAAGTTGTTCGATGAGTGCACTGTGGTTATCTAAACTCATATAGGGTTCTTTTCTAATGCTTATTAATACCCAAGCTACCTGAATATACGAGTTTCAGCATCTTCAGGTTGTTTGGGTATATGCCGTGCTGTGTTAGTCTTATGTCGGCAGTATTCACAGTTACTTAAATTTATTTTATACAGATTTTAATGAGTTATGGCAAAGAATAAAACTGCGTACGTGTGTAATGAGTGTGGGCAAGACTTTCCTCGTTGGCAAGGCCAATGTAGCGCCTGCCAAGAATGGAATACGATTACCGAAGTTAGACTCGGTGCTGCTTCGCCTGGGCGAGGGACTAAGTTTGCAGGTTATGCAGGGGCAAGTAGTAGTGAAGTCAAAACCTTAGATCAAATCGATTTGAATGCGTTACCGCGAATTTTGAGTCACTTTGGAGAACTCGACCGAGTGCTGGGGGGCGGGATTGTCCCGGGTTCAGCGATTCTTATCGGTGGTCACCCTGGAGCCGGTAAAAGTACCCTGTTGTTGCAAACGCTCTGTTATTTGGCTGAACAAATGCCTGCATTATACGTAACGGGTGAAGAGTCTTTACAGCAGGTTGCCATGCGCGCCCATCGTTTGGGTTTACCGACCAATAAATTACGGATGTTATCGGAAACCAGTGTCGAGCAAATTTGTGAGGTTGCCCTAAAAGAATTACCTAAGGTGATTGTGGTTGATTCGATTCAGGTCATGCATATGAGTGATGTGGCATCAAGTCCTGGCAGTGTATCGCAGGTACGAGAGTCTGCTTCTTATTTGACGCGTTTTGCGAAACAAAATGGTATAGCCGTGATTATGGTGGGCCATGTCACTAAGGACGGTAGCCTTGCAGGCCCTAAGGTGCTTGAGCATTGTATTGATTGTTCAGTGATGTTTGAGGGGGATAGTGACAGTCGTTACCGTACCTTGCGTTCCCACAAAAACCGTTTCGGTGCAATCAATGAGTTAGGTGTATTTGCCATGACAGAGCGCGGCTTAAAAGAAGTCGCTAATCCTTCAGCTATCTTCCTTTCCCGTGGTGAAGAGGAATCGTCTGGTTCTTTAGTGATGGTGGTGTGGGAAGGTACGCGTCCGCTGTTAGTAGAACTGCAAGTGCTGGTGGATAACTCGGCTATGTCTAATCCGCGCCGCGTGGCTGTTGGGATGGATGCAAACCGTTTAGCCATGTTACTGGCGGTTATGCATCGCCATGGCGGTTTGCAAATGTCGGATCAGGATGTGTTTGTTAACGTAGTCGGTGGCGTTAAAGTGACGGAAACCAGTGCGGACTTAACCCTATTACTGGCAATGGTATCGAGTTTTCGTGGCGAGATTTTACCCAGTGATTTGGTCGCATTTGGTGAAGTCGGGTTATCGGGCGAAATTCGGCCAGTGCCAAATGGACAAGAGCGATTAATCGAAGCGGCTAAACATGGTTTTAAACGAGCGATAGTCCCTAAGGCTAATGTGCCTAAAAAGCCTCCTATAGGGATGGAAGTTATCGGTGTTTCAAAACTATCAGAAGCCTTAGAGGCGATTTAGCTTAGTGGTTGAGTGCACCCCAATATAAGCAATGCTTATATTGGGGTTAATAAGTGCGCTTAATGGGCGTTATTGTGTTCTTCAATAAAAAATGCAAGTTCTCGGTTAAGCAGAGTAGCATCGCCAAGATTGAGCTCAACCATGCGTTTAAGATGGCTAATGCTATCGACATCAATAAAGTTACATTTTAAACCAAGCTGGGCGTTTCTTTGATGGACTAACTCGGTTTCCATTTGCAGTTCAATATCGGATTCAGGCAGGGTAAAACTTAGCCGAATCGGTTTTCCTGAGTTAATAAAGTCATGTGGTTCTTCAACCAATGCGCCATTAAGGCTGAGGTCGAGAATGGTGGTTTGCCAATGCTCGTTTCCTTGGTGCAGTGATGCGCTGGCAGCGAATAAAATCCGCGAAAATTTGCGCCTCTCGTCCATAACCAATTCTTTTCCTTTCATAGTTTTACCAACGGTAGCCTTAATGTGGAGAGTTCTAAGCATAAGTCATATTCATCTGGCTGTAAAAGCGAGTGCGTTTTTTATTCAATAACCCAACTTAGATCGCATATTACATTTTCATTAATAGTGAATTGTGAGCGTGTTTTGATGTCAGGTGTTTTGTGCATCTGATTAGTTTGGTCTTGTTCTGACAGAGTATTAATGGTTTTTCCGTGATCTAAAACGACAGTGATGCCATAAGATTTGGTTGTTTGTTGAACAACTGATTTCGGATTTTATCACTAATTTTTTATCGAAGTGCTGGCGATGTCTTAGCTATCCTTGGGATATTCCAGTATCATCCGCGGCCAACAACGGCTGCGTCAATATGGTTAATGTGTTTTAGCCATTGCGAAGTATCACTGCTTGCAGATCATGGATTTTTCCCGCAGTAGGAAAATGATGTGGATCTCTCACCCAAATTCGATGGATTTGGGGCTCTAATCTGCCGCAGCCAGCGTCGCCAATCGTGTTTTTTACACTCTGGTATCGACCCTAATTTTAAGAGATCACAAGGTATAACTACATTATGTCTGAGCACTTAAGTTCAACAACCGTATCCTCAGGTTCATTTCTAAACCGTTACTTTTCAATTCATCAACGTGGTAGCACAGTTCGCCAAGAAGTCATTGCAGGGTTAACGACCTTCCTTGCCATGGTTTATTCAGTGATTGTGGTACCCAATATGCTGGGACAAGCAGGATTTGATCCCGGTGCTGTATTTATTGCAACCTGTTTAATTGCTTCTTTCGGTTCTTTGCTGATGGGATTATGGGCCAACTTACCCATGGCGATTGGTTGCGCCATTTCACTCACGGCCTTTACCGCATTTAGTTTGGTACTAGGTCAGGGCATGTCGATTCCGGTCACCTTAGGTGCGATTTTCCTGATGGGTGTGACGTTTACGCTTGTGAGTGTGACAGGCATTCGTCAGTGGGTGCTCGCTAATTTACCTAAAGGCATTGCCCATGGTACTGGTATAGGTATCGGTTTGTTTTTACTCTTGATTGCTACTAACAGTGTGCAGTTGATTGTGGCAAATAGTTCAGGCTTACCCGTAAAGTTAGGTGATATTAATAGCTTACCTGTTATCGCTACTGTTATCGGTTTAGCGGCGACAATTGGTTTAGAGCGCCGTGGTGTACCAGGCGGTATTCTGTTGGTCATTATTGCGTTATCGGTATTTGGTTTAGTGTTCGATCCGAGCGTGAAATACCAAGGCTTATTTGCCTTCCCCGATTTTACCTCTGAGCATTCACTAATTGGGCAACTCGATATTATGGGCGCCTTTAATCCTGTGGTATTACCGATTGTGCTTGCTTTAGTGATGACAGCTATTTTTGATGCAACAGGCACTATTCGTGCAGTGGCAGGGCAAGCTAACCTACTGGATAAAGATGATAATATTGTTGGCGGCGGTAGAGCACTGACATCGGATTCTGTGAGTAGTATGTTTGCAGGTGTAGTCGGTGGCGCCCCTGCCGCTGTGTATATCGAGTCAGCCGCAGGCACTGCCGCGGGTGGTAAAACCGGTTTAACGGCAACGATTGTTGGCGTGTTGTTTTTGTTTATGGTTTTCCTCGCGCCTTTGAGCTACTTAGTCCCTGCTTATGCAACGGCCCCCGCGCTGATGTACGTAGGTTTATTGATGCTGAGTAATGTGGCAAAGCTCGACTTTAACGATAAAGTTGATGCTATGGCGGGATTGACTTGCGCAGTATTTATCATTTTAAGCTGCAATATTGTGACGGGCATTATGCTCGGCTTTGTCACTTTAGTGATTGGTCGTATTTGCAGTGGTGAATGGCGTAAGTTAAAGGTGGGTGTATTAGCCATTACCTTAGGCTTAGTTGTGTTTTATATGGGCGGATGGGCGATTTAACGTCACTATCTGAACGTCACTATCTGAACGTCACTATCTGAACATTACTATCTGAACATTACTATCTGATTGTAGAAAAGCCTTATTGTCGAAAAGCGAGTGCTGCCAAGGTTTAGCACTCGCTTTGATTTTGAGCACGACATTCACAATAGGCTCTTAGTAAATCCTTCCAAGTGACAATTCCGACCAAGTTCCCATTCTCTAGTACGGGTAAGCAGCCAATATTGTTATCCAGTAACAGGCGAGTTGCTGTGTCCAAGTTGATGTGAGGAGCCACTGTAATCGGGTCACGGGTCATCACTTGATGCACCCGTTTTTGCAAGGTCTCTAAATCTTTGATGGTTTCGGCGCTACTGCCAAGATTAGGACTAATTGCTCGCAGTAGATCTCGCTCAGATAGCACACCCTCTAATTGATACTCATCAACAACCAGCAAATGATGGAAACTTGCTTGATCGAATATTTCCTTTGCCACAGTGAGCCGATCGTCCATTTCGACTGTGACGACTCGGGTACTCATAATATCGGCGATGAAGATCGTCATGGTACTTCCCCTGTTAATGCACTGCATTACAGATACTTATAACAGAGTGATGTTTAATTATCCAACTCATTATTACAAAGTCTTAACCTTTAGCTGCATTAAGATTAAGTTGTACTTTGCTAAGCTAGTCCTGATCATCGTGGTCATCTTCCGGTGCGATAAACATGCGCTCAGCTTCAGGTAAATGCACGCCAATGTAGCGTTGGTATTTTTTACCTTTTAGCTTATGGGTATCGACCAGTACTAGGCCATCAATACAATCTCCAAAATCGGCATCAATACCAAAAGCGAGAAATTTAACCCCGTCAGCCCGACAGAGTTCGCCATATTGTTTGTAAAGCGTTGGAACTGCGGCGCCCATGCTCGCCAGCATTTGTTTAAGCTGTTTGAAATTATTTTGGTAATCATCATGATGATATAAGTTATCTAATTGTGCTTTTTGCTGTTGTGATAGCCCAAAGGGTGACATAGAAACAGCCATAGCTTGTGTTGGAGCAAATTCTCTCGAGTAAAAGTGCACAAGCATTTCCCGTGCACTGCCGGGAAGCTGATTACTGATGGATACAGGGCCAAATAAATAACGATATTCAGGATGTTTAGCCAGAAACGCCCCAATGCCAAACCACAGGTAGTCTAAGCTACGTTTTCCCCAATATTTTGGCTGCACAAAACTGCGACCGAGTTCTAAGCCTTGTTTGACATAGGGCATAAAACAGTCCGCATATTGAAATAGGGATTGGCTATAAAGCGCGTTATCGCCGTATTGAGCTAACACCTTATCACCACTAGCAAAACGATAGGCACCAACAATTTCGAATAGTTCTTTATCCCACAGGACAAGATGCTGATAGTAAGAGTCGTATTTATCGATATCACGGCGTTTACCTGTTCCTTCTCCCACAGCACGAAAGGCGATTTCTCGTAAGCGACCAATTTCCCTCATGATGGGATTGCTATCGTGATGCTGGTAGAGGTAGATCTGTTTCTTATCTTGAGTTTCACCCAAAAGCTCACAGTGTTGTAATGCGCTTTGTAACTCTCTTCTGGATTCAGGATGAGCGATAGCACTCTGGGTAATAAACAGCGGTTCTTTATCTTTACCTATTCGATATAAATGATTCTTCAACAGTTTTATTTTGGTTTTAAGCGGAAAATCCATCGAACGCACGGCTTCGTTGGGAATAAGCTCACCAATGCGGATAGGCATATTGCGTTTGGCTTGTTTGAACATCTCTTTGACTAATAGTAGTGTCGCCAGCGGTTTATAAATCATGGATGCGCCGTAGAAGGTGGCTGAATTTTTGGCATCAAGATAGATAGGCAATAAAGGCGCATTGCAGGAAATGGCCATTTTTAAAAAACCCGAATGCCATTGGGTATCTCTTACCCCGTTGGGTCGCAGGCGCGAGACTTCGCCCGAGGGGAAAATCAGCACAGCACCTTCATTACGCAGATGCTGGTGGATATTCTCTAAATGCTGTTTTGGTGTGCCACCTGTCATATTGCGTACGGGGAGCAAAATGGAATGTAAAGGCTCCAGTGCCATCAGGAGTTCGTTGGCAACGACTTTAATATCGGGACGAATTTCGCTGATTAACTTAATCAGTGCGAGTGCATCGAGTGAACCTATCGGATGGTTTGCGAAGATAATGACTCGTCCTTCGCAGGGGATGTTTTCAATCTCATTGGCTGGGACAGTAAAGCTAAAATCGAAACTTGCTAATACTTGCTCAACAAAGTCGATACCTTGTAAGTAGGCAAATTGATTAGCGATATCATTGCATTCTTTCTCATTAAGAAGATAACGCAGCATGGCTTTGGCGGGTTTAGCGAGCCAAGGCTTGCCATTGATCGTGGGAAGATTATGTTCAACCACGTTATCGACGGTAAAAATCATGGTATTTGCCTTAAACGCAGTCAGCGGCACCGTTTGGTTGTTATCGCTAAGGCTGCTGTTTAGCACTGGTTTATTGTGTTTTATAGCGTTATGTAATTGATTCATAATGTTAGGCAACATCCCTTGGGCGAATTTCACCAGTATTTGTGTTTGGCACCTGTTGCAGAGCCGTTTTTTGTTGTTTGCTTTTGGGCGTTTCAGGCGGCTGTTGAACTAATGCGATACTGTTGAGAATATCGAGATTGAGCGTTTGTTCATTCCAGCGGCAAAGCTGTAATTCACCTGTGAGGGTTTCAGTCATTAAGCTGCAGTTTTCGACCCAATCCCCGTCGTTAGCGTAAATAATCTGACGCTTACCTGGCGTACTGTTATTAACCGATCTTGGGTGAGTTGATAGCTCGGGTTGATGTATATGGCCGCAGATAACACCATCAACATCAAAGTGTTGGGCATAGTTGATCACGGCTTGGCGATAGCGGCTAATGGCAACCTGAGCTTTACCCACTCTGGATTTGATGTAACTTGCCAGTGACCAATAGGGGTAACCAAAGCGTTCACGTAGACGGTGAAGATGACGATTTAGAAATAACAATAAATCGTATAAGTTATCACCCAACATGGCATAAAAACGACCGACACAGACATCGGAATCAAATTGATCACCGTGGAGCATCAATAGTTTATGACCACCAATCCCTTGGTGAATATGTTGGTGGGCAATTTTGATATTCCAAAGGCTAAGCTCGGCATAGGGTTTTATCAGTTCGTCATGGTTGCCTGGTAGATAAATCACTTGGGTACCGTTTTGCGCCAACTCGATGATTTTTTGCAGCACTTTGTTGTGGCTATCTGGCCAATGTAATTTACGTTTAAGCGCCCATAAATCGACTATATCTCCCACTAAATACAAGTGCTGGCAGCGCACAGTTGTGAGCAAGCTAAGTAGATAATCAGCCTTACAATCTTTACAGCCTAAATGGATATCCGAGAGCCAAAGGGCGTTAACTGTTGTAGTGTGGCTGTTAGCTGCATTGATTAAGCTGGAAATGGTTGGCGTTGAGAAGGAGACGGTATTAATAGTGGATGGGTTGTTGGAATAGTTACTGGGACGGTTGCGGGGATGGTTGAGTGTGTGGCTAAGCGTGCGCTCAAGCCCTCTGTAGTTGGCTCCAGTCATCTGATATTCACCCTATGCGGCTGTTGACTACCTTAGAGAGTAGTCACGTGCTTTGACTGAATGATGAAGCTTAAGTGACATGCAGATGACAAAAAGGTGGATTAGCTTGGACTTAACTTGTCAAGATTCACATCAGGATGCCAGGATGCAATGAGAGCCGATAGGTTGAGTTAACTCACTTTTGCCCCAAAGTTGCTTAGACCTTTTACTCATTCGCATCCTGTTAATAAGCTTTTGCCATACTAAAAGTTATCCATTCTTCTCATGCGGTTAATCCCCGTGATGTATCACGGGGGTAAATTCCACCTTTCCTTCAGCGTTAGCTAGTCTTAAGTTCTTTTTCGATCTGTTTGTAGATGTTTGAGGTAATCTTTAATTTCATCAAAATCGGCTACTACTTCATCGAGAGTTGGACAAGGACGTATGCCTGCGGCTGTGTCGTGACCAACAAAGTCGATACAACATTTATCATACGCAAGGTGAATACGCTCTAAATCAACACTAGTAATATCATCTACTCGATTTAATCTTTGCAGATGCACACCTCTTTCGAACCTATTAACGACTTTATTTAATAGTTTCTCTTCAACCAATCGCTCCCATGCTTCACGCAGAAAACTATAGAAAACCGCAGCAGCTTCTCTAAATTCAGTCTCTGTTCCTGTCTCATCAATCTTTCGAAGCTTTTGGAGCTTAGTAGTTAAAACTCCAATTCGTTTCGATGTAGGAAGCGCGTCCCAAGGAGGGTTGGTTCTTACAAGGCCGGAGTTACTTCTAGATCTTTCGAGGCTGATGCAATTGACCTTATCTTGCTTTAGGCTATCTGAAGCTTCTAGTAGTAGCTTGTAGAATACTATGTCGTGAGTAAATACAATGACTTGGCGTTCTAGTGATTCCTCTATTAACCTTTTTGCGACTTTTGCACTCCATTGATGGCTAAGCGAATTCACTGGATCATCAAATAGAACAGCAGATCTTCTAGAATCAGCTTTCATTTCTGATAAAAAGCTCGCTATTGCTATACACCTTTGTTCACCTTCACTAGCAACTTTACCAACAACAGATTCGTTTGAGTTTGCTAGCTCTAATTTAAATTGCTGTTGTCCGGCTTTATTTCTTGTTTTAACGTTGATGTCAAATCTATTAAAACCAAAGGATTTAAGTTCTTTCACAAAAGACTCTTTTAGTGGCTCTATAACACCTTGTGAATAAATCCTAGCTGACAACGTTGATATACTTCTCGTAGCGCACTGATCTGAGATCTTGTTTAACTTAGCGACTATTTTTGACCGTCTTACATTAGTTATGATGTTTGCTTTGTGTTTGGCAACATAGGCTCGATCTGTTAATTCGGTCAGTCTTGCTTGTTTTTTTGCCACAAATTCGTTGTTACTGCTTTGCTGTTCAAGTTCTCCGATTTGCGTGAACAGCTCTTTATCTATTTCCCGCAATGCTTGGAAATGAGACAAGCTAATTTCGTCTAATGACTCGGGTAGCACAGAACCTGATAAAACAGCCTGTCTGTTTATTAAACTCTGATTTAATTTCTCAAGCCCAACTTTTAACCCAGGTTTAATTACGTCAAGTTCATTCAATACACCTTCAAATTGGGCAATATTCAAACTCAAAGATTTAACGACAGATTTAGCCTGAATTAGCGATTTCAATGCTTCAGCTGTATTTTTTGCAGCCTTGTCATTAAGAAAAGCTTCGAGTTCTTGTAGTTTGTCGGCCGACGTCTCTTGGATATCTTGTAAGCATAACGGACAGGAATCACCTTTTGTTGGAGGGAATTTCTGGCCTTTATTTTCTTTTACCAAGAAGTCTTTTGCTGCTCCCCAAAGGACAGTCCATTGTGTATCACAAATATTATCAAACGGCAGATCACTCAGTGTTTTTTGTCTCAAAGCATCAGATACTTGTTTCTTTTTTTGATAGTCGAGATCTAAACTTTTTAACACTTCGAAGTTACTAGGACCGAGTACTTCGATAGGTCTTTTGTATGACTCAAGTAAAGGGGAAATATAACTACGCTGCTTAATTAAACTCTTTCTGATTTGTTCTGGCGATTTGGCCATGTCGCTAACCAGCTCGTCCTGCAATGGTTTTATAGATTCAATTTCGTCCTTAGTTGCGCAGTGCAATTCAATATCAGCTTCATTTGTTAACTCTGAAATTTGATTAAGGAACAATGCAGCTTTACTTTGTGAATTTAACGATGAAATAGCAACAAAACCGTTACCACTCATGACATCTTCACTTATTCTATTTTTTATACTTTCCACAACCTTTGTAAGCTCTGTGATTAAGTTCAAACCTACTGGTTTATAACCTAAAGCATCTTCATTAGATAAATAGTGGTGTGCTGAAGATGTATCGAATACACGAATAGACTTAGCTGCATTATTGTTTGATGCCCCATTACTCCAAGTTAATTCTGTCGGTGTGTTATCAATCTCGAGTGTGAGTAAAGCTTGAGGAGGTTTAGGTGCAGAAGTGAAAACATTACCCGCGATAGGTTTCAATGCTCCCCGAGTCAAACACGCATGTTTTAAAATAGACGTATAGCTCGACTTACCGGCTCCATTGTCTCCATATACGATAGTTAATCCATCTTTTCTAAAATCTAATTTTTGATCTTCCGCTAACGCAGCAACACCTTCAACTTGAGACAAGCTAATCAGTCGAACCGAGTTTTCTTCGGCCATGTAGCCCGATATATCAATCGGTGATAACAACTGCTCATGGTTTGGGTGTTTCGGTTCCAAGCCCTCAACACTCTTCGCAAAATTGAAAATAAAATCGATATGGTTTTGGTTTAGCTCTCCTTCTTCAAGAGCAACCTTTAGTGCTAGATTCCACCATACGGGCTTATCCTTGGACCACTCTACTATTGATTCTACCGCATTCATCATCATTAACCTTAACACGCCAAATAAGAGCCTAGTATAATAGAGTTCAATTGCATTTAGGTGTAAAGAATTGGTTTGTCGTCTAACAACGTGCGTAAAATCAACAAGTAATAGAATTATTCATAATATTTATTATCTTCTCGAATCATTTCTTTGATAATCCACAGAGCCTAGATGTAAATAAGCCGAACTCAATGAGTCCGGCTTCTTTTTGATTGATATGATCCAAAAGGAGGACTGGCTAATCCAACAAACAAGGTTTCTTCCTAATCCCAATTGTAGTTGATGAGTAAATTTAGCCACTTGACTAGAGGTTTTGTAATACACAAGATAATCCGTTAAATGCTAATTTAGTAAAACCACTAACGAGCTTTTGTCCCAAGACAAGTTGCATATCTACTTTAAAACAAACAGGCTACACTGATGTTAAACAGGTGAGCCATGATGATTGGCGAGACGACCGTCCGCCCCATGGACGGGGCGGTCGAGCATCCACGGATGGACTCGCTGCGTGTCGGTGAGCGAATGCCATGGCTCATCATAAGCCAGCACTTAAAGAATTAAATGACCAAGTTTGATCCTCAGCAGTGCTATCCAGAAATTCTTAAAGTACTTCTGTCCAAAACTGAGTTGTGTGGTTACGAGTGGCGTTTGTACGCTTTAGTCACACAATATAATCAAAACTGTCAATTCGTGTATGAGTGAGTACAAAAAAAGGGGAGTCAGTTAACCTGACTCCCCTTGATATTTCAAAGGTGATGTTGCGCTTAGAACAGCAAGTGAGCAACACCCGCAATCACTGGCAGCGTCACTAAGGTACGCAGGATAAACACCACGAATAACTCAATAAAGTTTACCGGAATTTTACTGCCGATCAGCAGTGCGCCCACTTCACTCATATAAATCAACTGAGTCACAGATAACGCCGCAATCACAAAGCGAGTCATATCCGACTCAATTGAGCTTGCGAGGATCGACGGAATAAACATATCGGCAAAGCCAACAACGATAGTTTTAGAGGCTTCAGTCGCTTCAGGAATATGCAGTAATTCAAGTAATGGAATAAATGGCATACCTAAATAGTTAAAGATGGGCGTATGTTCGGCGATAATCAGTGCCAGAGTACCGATTGCCATTACCACGGGGATAATGCCAAACACCATATCAACAACGTTTTTAATACCCTCATGTAAGACGGTTTTAATTCCTCCTGCACTGGCGGCTTTTTCTAAAGCTTTATCAAAGCCCCAAGAAAAAGCACTGTGCCCCGTTGGAATAATTTCATCATCGGGTTTACGGGGGGTATCGTCGATGTAATGATCTTTTTTCCACGAAAGAGGCGGTAACTTTGGCACAATCACTGCGGCGGCAAAACCCGCTAAGCACACGGTTAAGTAAAAGGGCACAAACATATGCTCTAACTTCACTTGTGAGATCACCACTAAGCTGAAGGTGATTGATACTGCGGAGAAAGTGGTGCCAATAACCGCGGCTTCTCTCTGGGTATAAAAGCGTGCTTCGTATTGCTTGCTGGTGAGTAGAATCCCCACGCTGCCATCACCTAACCACGAAGCCATACAGTCGATAGCACTGCGACCCGGTAGATTGAATACGGGGCGCATAATCTTAGTTAATAGCGTGCCAAAAAGTTCGAGCAGACCAAAGTTGAGTAGTAGCGGTAACAACATTCCTGCAAATATAAATACGCAAAATAACACTGGCAGCAGGTCATTTAAAACCAGCGCACCAGTGCTTGATGAGTTAATCACTTCAGGGCCAATAACACCGTAAGTGAGTACGATAAACACGGCACCCACAATACGAGTGGTTAGCCATAAAGGGCTAATATTGAGTAGTCCATTGAGAAAATGGTTATTAAGGACAAACTTAGGTTGAACTATTTTTGTGAGCAATGAGGCCAAAGCCATTGCCACGACAATAATAGTCACTATTAAAGTGAGTACTTCACTCAATGCACTTTGTAATGCTTTAGATATAATAGCGATAGGGATAGTGATCGCATCGTTGTAGCTGAGTGGGGTCATAAACAGCAGCAGACCTATCAGCGAAGGGACGATAAAGGTGAGTATCGTCTTCATATTGCGGTTTTTATGTTCAGTAGCCAATGGTGTACACCTTAAAGTACGAGTCGCACAAAATAAATTTGAATAAGCCGCAGTCCAAACTGTTTTTAATGCCAGTTAAGGTGCATTTTCATTCAACTCAAAAACGAGAAGGGGGAAGATTACTCGCTTCGCCTTCCTATGTAAAACGATTCGCTGGTTAGTTTGATATAAGCAGCAAAACAGCATAGTTATTTTTTACGTACTCCACTTTAGTCTATAGTCATTTTTATCAAGCTATCACTATGCTATATTAAATTAATCAATTGGTTAGCTCGTTATTGTTCATGCACTTTTTATAAGCGTATTATCGTGTCACCGATTATGTGATCTGTTCAGGATCGAGTAAAAAATATCATGTTCAGGACATGAAATGCAGCCCATGGCGATTTTTTAGTCGTTATTGCCAACTTGCTGGAGGGGAATAGCAAAATAGCATGACCAGCCGCAGGCGTGGCCCGTTTTAACCTTGATATGACGTTACTGTTGAGCGAGATTACATTTTTATGCGCAGTGTAGTGGCATGCTCAATCGTTTTATTGGTTTTTCTGGGAAGCTATTGTTCTGCTTAAGGATGACTAAAAAATCAAAAATTATGGAGAAAGTAAAAAATTATCATAAAGCGGATGTGTGCCGCTTTAAATCTTTCTATTTCCATGTAAGTTAATGTTATTCCCATTCGCTAATTTACTTATGACTGTTACGATAAGAAGCGTCAAATGAAAAAGAGTTCTGCACTTGCCACTAAATTTGGTTTTCTTGGTATCTTTGGGTTATTGCTCGGGATTATTGTGTCGGTATTGGGTTTTCATTCTTCAAATGAGCAGTATTTCAACTTTCTCAATCATACTTTAAGTGAATTAGGGACATATGGACATTCTCCCTTCGCAGTTATCCTAAATGGTGGATTATTCTTCGGCAGTTTAAGTATCGTTTTTTATTGTTTGTCTTCATTACAGAATGTCACTTCATGTTGGGGATATCCTTTTTTTATCTGTTTAGCCCTAACCTTCTTTGCGTTAGCTTGGGTCGGTTTATTCCCCGTTAATGTATACCATTTACATATTTTAGGGCTGAAATGGTTTTTTTATTTTGGCAGCCTAAGTGCAATATTCTATTTAATCTTGGCCAGTGTTGGCCGTTCTGCATTCGGACGTTGGACTTGGTTATTAGCCTTGATAGTGCTCTGTAGCATGATGATGTTTTTGTACGCGCCGCAATTGGAATTGGGCTTAACAGAAGGCGATAGGCCTTTCTATCAAGAAATGGTGCAACAACTTCCAAGACCCACACCATGGTGGCCAGCGCTACTAGAATGGATAGGGCTTGGTAGTTTATTGTGTTGGATGACGGTACTGCTTTTAAGTCAACTAACCTATAACCCAAAGGTTGATCATTGAGGCTGACTTAGTTGGCGTCAGTTACTAGGTTGCGTGATGAATAGTCAGGCCAGCTTCACCAAACCAATAACCATCACATTGTTCACCCTTTATAGGAGCATTGAGTGCCATTTCAGACGTGTTAAGGGCTTCGATTAAACTTTCGGCTCGCACGATCGATTCTGTACCGCTAGGTGAGACTCTAAATACATCCACTCCCATTGTATTCATTGCTGCGATTTCACTGCTTAAATCTAAACAAGCTGCAGATTGGGTTTGAATACCATTAAGCCTTAATAGCGGCTGCATCTCTTGGGTTTGAGCGAGCAGCCCCTTGCTATATTGGCGGCAAATTGTTTCACAACTGTCTTTAGTGAGTTGTTTGTGTCTTGCAGTAAAACAGCGCGCTGAATGAGCCAGAGGTAAATAGCCATGGCCAAAAACTTCTACCTCAAAAGTGGGTTTATTCTGTATGACTTGTTGTAGCCAAGCTTTAGATAATTCCACAGGCATCACAAATCGTTGCATACCAAAGCCATGTAAAATATCTAGGCTAGCTCGGTTATAGTTGTTGATACTCGCACCGCAGACAAAGGGTAATTTGTGTTCTTTGGCGAGGTAGACTGCAGCCATGTCATTAGCTTCTATCATCAATTCGCCATTATCGACTTGACGCTTAAGCTCGGTATATTCCGATGACGCTTCAATTAATGCCAGTGTTGAAATCACCACTTCTTTACCAGCCTGCTTGAGCATTTGCGCAAGCTCAAAATAATCCCCCCATTTGAGTTCGCGTCTACGGCTACAGACAGCTTCTCCTAAATAGACGAGCGGAATTTGGCTGGCTGCAACTTGTTGGTAAAAGGCCATGACCTGTTGTTTTTGCCAGCAATACAGTAATGGTCCTAGGGAAATACGCATAACTCTTCCTTACTTTCAGTCTGTTGGTTGAGCATTTCTGCTTATTGCCAGTTGCGCTCGTAGGCACCAAGCGTTGTTATCTGCCCTTCAGAAACCTTCGCTAAGGCCTGTTCCCAATGGGGTTGACTGTGAAATTTATCGGGATTTTCCAGATAGGTATCGATGGCTTGACGCCAGACTTTAGTCACTTGCTCAACATAAGCAGGGCTACGCTGACGGCCTTCAATTTTTAAGGACACTATGCCAGCCTTAGCCAGTTCAGGCAGAAGGCTTAAGGTGTTTAAACTGGTCGGAGACTCAAGTAAATACTGGGGCGAGTCCTGATCTTCGGTGAGATAACGGCCTTTACAGACCACGGGGTAACCCATTTGCTCATCTAAGGCTGATTTATCAATAAGCACATCATTGAGTCGAGTTAATCTATCTTGTCCTTCTTCTTGCCAGCGTACGTGTTTGGCTGGCGAACAAGAACCGCCCGTGTTGGGCGATTGCCCAGTAACATAGGAGGACAGATGACACCGCCCTTCAGCCATAATGCACAGACTGCCAAAGGCGAACACTTCTAAATCTACGGGGCTGACTTTAGCAAGATCGCGCACTTGTTTCATCGAGAGCACCCGAGGTAAAACCACGCGGGCAATATTGAAGGCGTCTTTATAAAAACTCAGGGCACCCAGATTGGTCGCGCTTGCCTGCACAGAAAGATGCAGTGGCAACTGCGGATAATGTTTATGGGCATAATCGAGCAAAGAAAGATCGGCAACAATCAATGCATCCATATTGAGTTTGGCGGCTAAATCTATTGCTTGATACCAACGGTGTTCTTCACCTGGTTTTGGAAATGTGTTTAAGGTTAAAAAGATTTTCTTACCGCGTATATGTGTAAGCTCAGTGGCTTCCTGTAGCTTTGCTGGGGTGAAGTTTAATCCCGCAAATGAACGTGCATTGGTATCGTCTTTTAACCCTAGATACACAGCGTCTGCACCGGCTTGCAGTGCCGATTTGAGTGAGGCCAAATTGCCTGCTGGACACAAAAGCTCCATATTTATGCTCCCGATAAATAGATAGCCGCTGAGTTTAGGCAAGATTGAATCGTGGTGAATTGATTTAAAACAGGTTTAAGATCATAAAATCCCGCTAAACTGGGACATATCGTGTTTTATTTTTGTAGGATATTGATTATGTCCGCTGTTTTTTCAGCAAAATTAGCAAAACAACTCCTTGAAATTACACCTAAGTTGATGAGTTTTCCCCTCGCAAAAGTCCCTTTTAGCCTTAAGGCGAAAGTGATTAGCCAATTGCTTGGGCTTTTGCTTGCTTCGCAGGCAGCGGATGATGAACTGGACTTTTTAGCAGGAAAATGGGTTGCTATTCGAGTTGAGGATTTACACCTGAATTTTGAAGTGACTTTTGATGGCCAATGGCAAGTGAGAGAGTTAACTCAGGCGCAGGTTACCTTTAGTGCCAACTCCGCAGAGTTAGTGTTAGTTGCAGCAGCCAAAGAAGACCCTGACACGTTATTTTTTCAGCGTAAGCTGAATATTGAAGGGGATACAGAATTGGGGCTTGAGGTGAAAAACCTATTACTCAGTATCGAATTTTCAACAATGCCAACGCCGATACGTCTGAGTATCGAAAAGCTGGCAGCGATCATTGAGCGATTACAAATAGAGGCTAAGCCAACGGTGATTCTGAGTAAATCCCCCAGTTTTAACTAGGGCGTGTTGATATTTCGAGATTAATATTGTTTGGTAGGGATAAAGCAAAAGCCCTGAGTTTACTCTCAGGGCTTTTTGATTAGTGGCACCTATAACTAGATCTTTTGTGTTAGCACTGCAAATTTGACTAACAGTTCGTCCTGCGACTCAACATGATTCGGATCGGGGTCGATACAATCAATTGGGCAAACAGAGACGCAGGTCGGTTTATCATAATGACCAACGCATTCAGTGCAGCGATCAGGGTCGATTTCATAGATCTCTTCACCCATAGTGATCGCCTGATTAGGACACTCAGGCTCGCACATGTCGCAGTTGATGCAGCTATCGTCGATCAGTAATGCCATACCTTAA
Source organism: Shewanella sp. W3-18-1 (assembly GCF_000015185.1). Classification (NCBI taxonomy): domain Bacteria; kingdom Pseudomonadati; phylum Pseudomonadota; class Gammaproteobacteria; order Alteromonadales; family Shewanellaceae; genus Shewanella; species Shewanella sp. W3-18-1. The sequence continues at coordinate 1,366,788 of NC_008750.1, forward strand.
CCTAGTTCATGTGGGTTGCGAGTATCCTGACCTTGGGGCAGGTTACGCAGTAAAATACCGTGGCTTAAATCGACTTCCTTCGGTACGGGCAGATATACAGTGTGCCCTGAACCAAGACCAGCTTCAACCGCTTCAGCTTTGCGATTTTCTAGGTGTTCAATTGTTAGGTTCATATTACCCTGCGGCGTCATTAGCTCGACACTGTCACCCACGGAAAACTTGTTTTTTACTTCGATTTCAGCAAGGCCTGCTAGGTTACGTTTGCCTGTCAGTTCACCCACAAATTGTTGTGTGTCACTGACCGAGTAACCATAGTCGTAGTTTTGATATTCATCATGCACATGGCGACGTAAAAAGCCTTCGGTATAGCCGCGATGGGCGAGCCCTTCTAACTGGTTCATCAGGCTACGATCAAAGGTCTTACCCGATGCGGCATCTTCAATGGCTTGGCGATAGAGCTGCGCTGTACGTGCGACATAATAGAAAGATTTAGTACGGCCTTCGATTTTAAGAGAGTCTATGCCCATTTTGGTTAGGCGTTCAACGTGTTGAATCGCCCGTAAGTCTTTAGAGTTCATGATATAAGTACCATGTTCATCTTCAAAGGCAGGCATATATTCGCCGGGACGATTGGCTTCCTGTAGTAGGAAGATTTGATCCGTTGGCGCGCCTGCACCTAAGGTGGTTGGCGTTTCGATTTGTACCGCATTAGGCATAGCAATAATATCGCCACTGTCGTTTTGCTGCGCTTCGTGTACATCGTATTTCCAGCGACAAGCGTTAGTACAAGTGCCTTGGTTAGGATCGCGTTTGTTGATATAACCCGAGAGTAAACAACGGCCAGAATAGGCCATACACAGAGCGCCATGGACAAACACTTCGAGTTCAATATCAGGGCAGCGCTGACGAATTTCTTCAATTTCATCTAAGGACAATTCGCGGGACAGGATCACGCGCTTAATCCCTTGGGTTTGCCAAAACTTGACCGAGGCCCAGTTGATGGCATTCGCCTGCACGGATAAATGCACCACTTGATCGGGAAAGGCCTCACGCACCATCATGATTAAACCCGGATCGGACATGATCAGCGCATCTGGCTTCATCGCCACCACGGGTTCCATGTCCTTAATATAGGTTTTGAGCTTGGCATTGTGGGGGGCAATATTGCTGACCACATAGAGCTTTTTACCGAGCGCATGGGCTTCTTCAATCCCGGTGGCAAGGTTTTCCATCTTAAAGTCGTTATTACGTACCCTTAAGCTATATCTTGGCTGACCGGCATACACTGCATCTGCACCATAGGCAAAGGCGTAGCGCATATTTTTCAGCGTCCCGGCAGGGGATAGTAGCTCTGGTTTAAACATAATGACTCTCGAATTGATTAGTACGATAGAGGCGCAGTGCGCGGGGGCGGCATTTTACACAATGGGGGTAGGGTTATGCAAATGGCGGCGCCTAACTTTAGTTGTTCTTCACACTTTGCGAATATAAGCGTTTTAATCTTTAAGATATGGGTGAGAAAAGTGTTCTACGGGGAAAATGAATACTGTCATCTTACAAATTATTAACCTCTGCTGCTTTTTCTACCCATCTCATCACAGCCAACTGATATACTCCAACTATCCAATGTTTATGTTGATATGTTGATATGTTGATAGATTGATGGGAGCTAAGATGTCTACTGAACATCTACTGTTAGTCGGACTATTAAAAAAACTAAAAGAGGATGTCCTCGTGTTACCTACCTTGCCAGAAGTGGCAATGCGGGTGCAGGAAGTTGTCGGGCGCCCAGATGCAAGCCTTAAACAAGTGGCTGAAGTGATAGGCCAGGATGCGGCGATTTCAGCTCGTATTATCAAAGTGGCCAATAGTGCTTTATACAGCCGTGGTGTTCCCGCAGAAAGTATTAGTGGCGCGGTTTCCCGAATTGGGTTAATTCAGATCAAAAGTATTGCGACTTCTGTGGCGATGGAGCAACTCTTTATCTCCACCAATGAAATGGTGTGGGAAGTGATGGATGAAGTGTGGCGTACTTCGATTGATGTTACTGCCGCAGCTTGCGCTATATTGCACATGTACAATAAAAGTAAACCCAATAGTGGGCTTAACTTTGACACTCTAACCTTGGCGGGATTAGTCCATAATATTGGTGCTTTACCCGTGCTTACCGAGGCTGAGACACATCCAGAGTTGTTTGCCAGTATCGAACAATTAAGATCTTTAGTGCGAAAAATGCAGGGCCCGCTTGGGCGCGCAGTATTAAAAAGTTGGGACTTTGCACCTGACGTTATGGCCGTAGTTGAACGTTGGGCCGATTTGCCTTATCTACCAGAACATGTCACTTACTTAGATTTTATCCGTGCAGCCGCTTTTTATACTGGTGAATTACGTGCAGGTACCGAGCTTGAACAGCGCCTTGATGTGTTTGTTGCTAGGGGATTACCTGTGACAGCGGATGCGTTAGCCAGTGATGAGTTTATGGAAAAATTCCATTCAATTAGAGAAAGTTACCAATAGCAGTTAGGCTGCGCGCTAAGGTTGAGGCCTAGGTATGATCAGGATGGAATTTATCGCTATAGCATTGCTTATTATCCTGATAGGCGTGCTATATATTCTGCTGGCAAAATATCACTCGCAACGTCTGCAACAACGGTTTTTGGCTCAACTATGTTGTCAACTTGATCAGCAAAAGATTGAGCGTCGGCCCCTTAACATTTCTGCGGTTCCCCAAGAGTTTGCACCGCTTTATGATTCCTTAAATGAGATGCTAACCGCTCTGCCTGCTGGAATGGGTAAAGATAAGCTTACTGGGCTGAGTAATCGAGTGGGCCTAAAACGTACTTTAGCCACTATGATGCCGCTTACTCGAGGGACTATGGTTTTAGTTGATATTTATCGCTTTCGCTATGTTAATGATCTCTTTGGTTTTGTCTTTGGTGATATTTTACTCAAGCAGTTTGCTGAGCGTTTATATTCCCTAAGCCTTAATCCTAGATTCATTGCTCGTTTAAACGGTGATGAATTTTTTCTTTACTATGACCAAAACCTGACGGAAGAACAATTACTGCATTTACGTGGTCGTTTACAAGTGCCTTTTCGTATCAATGATACGCCAGTGAGTGTTCGTGTGCAGATAGGATGTTTGCAGCTTCAATCACATCATGCTGATGCAAGCCAAATGTTACGAAGGCTCGATCTTGCCCTTAAAAAAGCGCGTATAACACGCAGTGCTATTGCCTGTTACAGTGAGAATGATGATATAAGGCAACTGCGAGAACTCAAAATTATTGATAGTCTTCCTAAAGGGTTACAGCAAAATCATTTATATATGGTGTACCAACCTAAGCAAAATATACAAACGGGGTTGTGTACCCAAGTCGAAGCCTTAATACGTTGGCAGCATGAGGAGCTTGGGACTATCTCTCCTGGAGAATTTATTCCTCTGGCTGAATATGCCGGAATGATTGACTTGGTGAGTCAATGGGCCCTTGAACAGGTTTTAGCTCAACAGGCAAAATGGCGTACCGCGGGGATTAATTTATGTGTAGCGGTTAACCTTTCTACACGGGATCTAGACAGTGAAACCTTACCCCAAGAAATTGCATCGCGCCTTGCTTATTATCATTTACCTCCCGAATCTTTAATGATTGAAATTACGGAAAGTACGCTGATGGCTGACTTAAATAAAGCCGTAGAAACCCTAGATAAAATTCGTGCGTTAGGGGTTAGTCTCGCGATTGATGATTTTGGTACGGGCCATTCTTCTTTGGCTTATTTAAAGCATTTGCCTGTCAATGAAGTCAAAATTGATAAAGCCTTTTTACAGGATCTTGAACGGGATAAGGCATCTGAATATATCCTCGAAGCCAGTATCAATATCGCCAAAAAATTAGGTTATCAAGTGACTGTCGAAGGTATTGAAACGCTCGAGATTAGGGATAGGTTAGTGGCGATGGGCGTTGATACCCTGCAAGGTTTATATTACGCAAAGCCCATGAGTGCTGCTGAGCTTGAAATGAACTGGGCACAGTTGCATTATGCGACGTAATTTGCCACTCAATCTAACCAGTTATGTAGTCGTTACTTAATGTCGTAATAGTGCAATATAGTGCACGTTAGTGTTATTCGTTTGAGTCGAAACCAAGGCTTAAGACGGCGATTAAATCTGCGGGCATAGGTGCTAGTTGGCGGGCTTTATTCATACATACCATCTCAATGGTTGCAGTAACCGCAGGCTTTTTACCCTGTGGACGCCAAATCTCTTGCAGCCATACAGTGCGGTACTTGCTTTCAAAATAAAACTGAGTACGCACATCAATAATATCGGCAAACTCTACACCTTCATGGCATACCATATCGGTACGATACACGGCAAAACCCAATTGACTTTGTTGCCATAGTGCATTTAACCGCTCAGCACCAATCACATGCTCACGGGCACGCTCGAAATATTTCAAAAAGTTAGGGTGGTAAACCACGCCAGAAAAATCGGTATCTTCGTAATAGATTTGTACAGGGAAGGAAAACGTAGAGCTAAATTTCGGCATGGGGTTATGGCTATTTTCGAGGGGTTTTATTGCCCGCTAGTTTAGCGGCTTATCTCTTAAAACAAAACCTATAAACAAAACTGCTAATACACAGAGACAAAACCCAGTCACCTATATTTATCACCTTTATCAGTAAGTAAAATCACCGAAAAGTCACACTATCATGCCTAATGTATAAATCCCTTCCTATACTGATCATTAAACATCTTTATCATGTTGATTAGCTAGGTTGAGAGTTTGATATGAACGAAATTAAAAAATCAGAAATATTGACTGAAAGTGGCACTAATGAACTCGAAATTATTGAGTTTCATCTGCATAAAGTCCTGCCTAACGGTGGGCATAAAGTGTGTCATTACGGTATTAATGTCGCCAAAGTGAGAGAAGTGATTAGGGTGCCAGAAACCTCAGATTACCCCAATGCCCAGCGGCATATGGTTGGGGTGTTTTCGCTGCGAGAAAAGCTGATCCCTTTAGTCGATCTTGCTGGTTGGTTAGGGATACCAACCCCTGCGGATTTAAGTCATAAAGTCGTTATTGTTACCGATTTTAATAAAATGATTAATGGTTTTTTAATTGATAGCGTTCGTAGTATTCATCGAGTGTCGTGGGAGCAGGTTGAATCACCGAGTCAATTTTTAGAAGCCGGTGAAAATGATTGTGTCGTTGCCGTAGTTCGTCGTGATGGCATGCTCATTATGATCTTGGATTTTGAGAAAATTATTGCCGACATTAATCCTGAACTGAGTATGGATAAGTACGATGTCACGCTCGATAGGAGTGTCGTGATTAACGAAAAAATGCTGGCAAAACGTGAAGCAAAAACGATTTTAATTGTCGATGATTCGGCTTTTATTCGTAAGATGATCGAAAATACCCTTCGCAGCGCAGGTTACAACATTATCACAGCCAAAGATGGTGGTGATGCCCTTGAAATGCTAATGGAATTTGAGACCCTTGCTGATCAAGATAATGCCTCTATTTCTGATTTTGTCAGCGCCATTATTACGGATGTTGAGATGCCTCGCATGGATGGCATGCATTTGGTGAAACGCTTAAGAGAATCTAAGGCGTACCGACAAATGCCGATTGTGATGTTTTCATCTCTTATGAGTGAAGATAACCGTATTAAAGCTATCTCATTAGGGGCAAATGATACTATCACTAAACCCGAAATTGGCCGTTTAGTCGGTATGATGGATAAGTACGTATTCGGAGAGTAATACCATTTCATTTAGCGGTGACATTTGAATATCAGGGATTCAAATAGTTGCTACCAACGTCTTGAGTGATTTTTGAATGGTGAATGCTATAAAAGTAAAAAGCCATATTCACCGAGGCGAATATGGCTTTTTTGTAGGGTAAACGCTCGACTAGCGAATGATCATTTGATCACGCTCAGGTCCTACAGAAACCATACTGACGCGCACACCCATTAACTCTTCAATACGTTCAACATAGTGTTGTGCGGCGACAGGCAGGCTTTCGAAAGTACGACAACCGGTAATATCTTCGTTCCAGCATGGCATTTGTTCATACACTGGGCTTAACGCCGCAGTTTGTGGCCAAATTGGGTTCTCAGTGTGTTCACCTTCATAGGCAACACAGATTTTTAGATCTTTCATACCAGAAAGACAATCAATCTTCGTCAGGGCGATTTCGGTTGCCGCTTGTAGTTCAACTCCATTACGGGTGGCAACAGCGTCAAAGTAACCCATATCACGTGGACGGCCTGTTGTTGCACCAAACTCGTTGGCATTTTCGCGGAAGGCGTCTTGCTCTTCCATTGCGGTCACTAAGGTGCCAGTACCCACAGATGAACTAAAGGCTTTCGCGACAGCAATTACACGCTCAGGACGCAGTGCGGGTAAACCGCTGCCGATACCCGCGTAAGCTGCCGTCACGTTTGAAGACGTAGTGTAAGGATATTCGCCGTAGACTAAGTCACGGCCAGCCCCTAATTGTGCTTCAAACAGTAAGCTAGCATCTTGTTTTTGTAATGCTTTTAATGGCTCAGTCACGTTACAAATAAATGGACGCCAAGGGGCTGTCACGTCTAATAACCATGCAGTCATTTCTGCGGCGGTTTGATTAAAATCGCAGCTTGGATAAAGTGCCTTTAACTGTGGCAATTTCCAGTCGAGCATAAATTGAATGCGCTCTTGCAGCACTTCAGGTTGGTTTAACCAGCCAACTAAAATGCCTTTTTTCATCACACGATCGCCATAGGCTGGTGCAATCCCTTGACGGGTTGAACCATAGGCGAGATCGCCAAGACGTTGTTCTTCTAAGGTATCTTCTAATGCATGCAATGGTAAGCATAGAGTAGCGCGGTCAGAAATACACAGTTTGACTTCAACACCTGTCGCTTGTACCTCAGCAATTTCTACACTGAGTTTTTCTGGGCTGATCACCATGCCTGGGCCTAATACTGCAATGCAGTTAGGGTTGAAAATGCCACTCGGTAATTGGTGTAATTTAAAGGTGCCGTAGTCGTTGACGACGGTATGTCCGGCGTTGTTACCGCCTTGAAAGCGAATACTGGCAGCGGCATCCGCAGCTAAATAATCTACGATGCGGCCTTTGCCTTCATCACCCCAATTTGCACCCACAACCACGATCGACGGCATAACAACATCTCCTCATTGATTAAGCGGTTATGCTAGACCTTCAGTAGGAATAAGAGAAATTAATTATAGTTATCGTGCTGATAAGAATTTCATATATAATTGGCGATAATTAACTCTATTTCTGTCGGGATGGTGGTGCAATGCTCGATCTTCATTGGTTAAAGACTTTTGTCACTTTGGCTGAATGTAAGCATTTTGGTAAGGCAGCCGCTGTGCTACATATGACTCAGCCCAATGTTAGCTTGCATATTAAGCAGTTAGAGCAAACCACTCGGGTAAAGTTGATTGACCGTAATCCCTTTCGATTGACACAGGCGGGATTTCGTTTGTTAGAAAGCAGCCAAAAAACTCTGATGGAATTACAAATTTGCCAGGCGGATTTGAATGCAATTAACGATCTTAGCCAAGGCACTCTCACCATAGCAGCGAGCGATATTATCTCGCGGTTACTCTTGATCCAACCGTTTCAGCTCTTTAAGGCGGAGTTCCCAGGAATTGACTTTTCACTGCTTAATACCACGTCTTCACAGGCCTCTGAGTTAGTGACCAATGCCGAAGCCGATTTAGGCTTTGTGATCGCGCAAAAGGAGAGTCAACCACTGCATTTTACTGAATTACAACAGATTAAATGGTGTGCCATCGGTGACCATTTGCAGCAATGGCAGCAAACAAAACTGTCCGTGGATACACCCTTAGCCGAGCAACCGACCTTGATTTTATTAGGCCATGATACGCGAACCCGCGAGTTATTGGACCCTGCGCTACCTTCCTTGAACTTACCCAATTATAGGATTATGGAAGTTGGCAGTGTTGACGCACAAATCGATTGGGCAGAGGCGGGATTTGGGGTAGCGATAGTGCCAGAGTTTTCTGTATATACGAAAGCGAATTTGACCACGAAAGTCACTCCTTTGCCGCAATTCCCTACAACGAGTTTAGGTTATATTGTGCGTCAAAATCAGATTTTGTCTAAAGCTATCAAGCAGTTGTTATATTGGGTGAATCAAGAAATTATTCGCTCGCAGCGATAGGACTCAATGAGAATAGTTTTTCATACTGGCCAGTGGCTTTGAGTTGGGATAAACCAGCATCAAGTTGGCTTGCTAGGGTATGTGCCTGTGGATTTTCCTTTGAGAAAGCCAGATAAATATCACTGCTGTGATTAGCAAATATTGGAATGATTTCATCATCAACGCCCATTGTCTGAAGGTTATCCTTCGCGACTAAATCGAACATCAATGCGGTATCTATACGACCAATTAATAGTAAATTAATGAGTTGTAGTTGGTTGGCTACAGCAACAATATTAAGCTGTTGTTGTTTAACGAGCGCAGGAAAATCATCGCCATATTCATAGCTTTTAACGATCCCAACAACTGTACCTCTAGGGAGAGCCCATTTATTGTCTGCCAGAATTGATTTTTGTTTCTTTTGATAAAAAGAGGCTGTTGCAACAAATAAAGGGAACTGTCCAAAAACAAAACGTTGTTCAGTGCTCGCTTCGCGGGTGACATTGAACACACCATCTACATCACCTTTCTCTGCCATCATTAAGGCGCGGGTATAGGGAACGACTAAGCTATTAATTTCAATTTGAGATTGTTTAAAAGCGGCTTTGATTAAGCGATGGGAAATACCTTGGCCAAACTGATTAGCAAAAGGAGGCCAGCTATCTTCGGCGGCTAAGATAATAGTCTTGTCTTGAGCGACTAGGGGTATGGCATCTGTTTCTTGAGCCATTGCTATACCATAAAAGTGAGTAAGAGATAGCAAAACGGCGGCGAGTATAAATGAAAAGCGCAAATTATATGCTCGCTGTATTTTCATACTGACGTTACTCCCTATCCGCATTTTGCATCCATTTTACTTTGCTCAAGATAGGGCGTTTATAACATAACTGTTTATAGGTAGGCTAATGATATTAGGGCGGTATATTTATTTTGTGAAATGTATGGCTAATAAAAAATTTCTCATGAGTTTGTGATCTCTGCGGATGATTTTAATTAAATCAATCATTAGTATAATCTGATTGAATAAAATCTAATGTAGCGTTTTGCAATGCCAGATAAAGTCGTAGAAGTCACCACCCATATGGCAAGCGGTTGGAAAGTCACCGCGCAGGTTCGTGAGCATCTTTTAGTGATAGATCAACCGAGTGCGACTAATGAAGGAGCAAATCCCTTAGAGACCTTTCTGTTTTCATTGGGAGGTTGTATTTCTGCGATTGCCAAGATGGTGGCGCGGGAAAGGCATATTGAGTTACGTCAGTTTGATGTGAATGTGCGTGCCCTAATGAACTCTACAGGTTTACTAGGCCAGCCTTCGGAAGATCCTGTGGGCTTTAAAGACATTACCATTAACGCCAGTATTGATGCTGACCTTTCAGAAGATCAGAAACGAGAGTTTTTAGATATTGTGTGTAATCGTTGCCCTGTGCATGACAATCTATTACGTCCCACACTTGTCACCCATGCGGTTAGAGACTAAAAATTCGTGGAAAATCCCCTCTGCAAAGGCAGAGGGGATGGTGTTCTGGCAATGGCTCTGAATCCGTTAAGCTCAAGTAGCGTCTTTATCATTATGATTGATGTGATTCCGTGGAAAGTTAGCGAGTGTCAACTCTGCTACTTGACGCAGTTCATTTGGGCAAATTCCATTGGTCGCTTGCACGGCCATGCCTTGTAATACCGTGCCTATGTAACGTGCAAGCAAGAGCGGATCAGCATCCGCGGGTAAATCCCCTTCATCTTTGGCGCGTTGCAGCCGTTCGCACAGGGCGATTTCACCGTCGCGGCGTCGGTTAATTAACGTATCCTTGATAGCTTGCCCTGCTTCACTACAGGTGAGAGCGCCTTGGACAATCAAACATCCCTGAGGATGGCTTTTATCCACCAAAGAATCAGCGGCACCGAGTAGCATGGACTCGACGACCTGATAGGCGGTCTCTTTTTCCAGTGCAGGATAGAAAAATGCACAGGGACGCTGTTCATATAACTCTATTGCTTTGAGAAATAACTGTTCTTTATTGCCGAAGGCGGCATAAAGACTCGGTTTATTTATGCCCATCGCTTGGGTGAGATCGGTTAACGATGTACCTTCAAAGCCTTTGCGCCAGAAGACTTCTAAGGCTTTAGCTAATGCATCTTCAGTGTCAAAAGCTCGTGGGCGACCTACACAGGGCGTCTGGGTGACGGTTGACATCATTAGGCTCCTCCATTCTCAATTGCCCCTAGGATAGACATGGGTTTGGCCCATGTCCAGCCACACTTACTGACAGATGACTGACTAAGAAGAGTTGTTTACTGAGTCATCCAAGGTGTCACCTGAGTCTTGCATTCACTCCATATCAGTTGGTTTCGCTTCAATATTCATAAAAGACTTTGAGGATCAAATGTATGGATTTCTGCCTAATGGAATATTGCAGATGTAATGTAAATGCGTATTTTAAATTTAATACCAGTCGGTACATAAATTTGTTGACAGAGTCATTTTACGCTATATATTACCGTTCAGTACAGAATATTTTTTACCAGTCGGTATTTAATCGGTTTGGTTTGTAACACAGCGGCATGTGTGTGGTTCGAACAGCGTGAAATGCCCGCCACCTTGAGGATAGTAATATGATGAGTAACAAACCTTTACGAATAATGATGTTAACGGCGGTGGCGGCTTTCGTCCTTTCAGCTTGTGGTGAGCAAACAACGCAGCAGGGGCCTGCACCGACTGCACCTAAGGTGGATGTTGCTCAAGTATTGCATGAGCGAGTTACCGAATGGGATGAGTTTACTGGCCGTTTACAGGCACCAGAAAGTGTCACCCTTATCCCACGAGTATCTGGTTACATTGAATCAGTAAATTTTAAAGAAGGCGCCTTAGTGAAGAAAGGTGACGTACTCTTTCGCATCGATCCAAGCGTGTTTGAAGTGGAAGTGGCCCGGTTAAAAGCGGATCTTGCTAGCGCTATTTCTGCTGAGCAACTGGCCACTAATGATTTGGAGCGTGCCCGTAAGTTATTTGATCAAAAGGCAGTTTCTGCAGAATTACTCGATACCCGTGAGTCAAACAAGCGCCAAACTGCGGCGGCGGTTGCGTCGGTGAAAGCAGCACTCATGCGCGCCGAGCTTGATTTAGCTTATACCCAAGTGCAAGCGCCGATTGATGGCCGCGTGTCCTACGCCAACGTCACAACGGGTAACTATGTCACTGCAGGGCAGAGTGTGCTAACCAGCTTGGTTTCTACGGCCAGCATGTATGCCTATTTCGATGTGGATGAACAAACCTACCTTAAATACGTAAAGCTAACAGCCGAGAAGAAACGTAACGATCCTCGTGCTGGTGATAACCCCGTGTATATGGCTTTAGCCAATGAGCGCGATTATCACCATATTGGCATGGTCGACTTTGTTGACAATGCGATGGATAAGCAGACGGGCACAATTCGAGTTAGAGCCACTTTTGACAATGAAGACAATAGATTATTGCCTGGCTTGTTTGCGCGTCTTCGCACCGCGGGCAGCGGCGCCTATGAGGGGATCTTGATCGACGATAAAGCCGTTGGCACAGATCTCAATAATAAGTTTGTGCTGGTCGTCGGTGATGATGGCACGGTCGAATATCGTGGCGTGACCTTAGGTGAGAAAGTTCAAGGGCTTCGTATCGTAACTCAAGGTTTAGCTGCTGAAGACAAGATCGTCGTCAACGGTATGCAGCGTGTTCGCCCTAAGATGCAAATTGAGCCAAATATGGTGGATATGGTCGACAGCGAGAAACTCGAAGCATTGCGCCAAGCCCAGTTAATGCTCGATAAAAACCAAGATCATTTGACGGCGCAAGCGGTTGAAACGGCGAGCCGCGGTTAAGGAATAACACACTATGTTGTCGCAATTTTTCATTAAAAGACCGATATTTGCAGCCGTGCTGTCATTGCTGTTTCTTATCACTGGGGCGATTGCCGTTTGGCAGTTGCCTATTACCGAATATCCAGAGGTGGTACCGCCAACGGTAGTGGTCACCGCAAACTACCCTGGCGCTAACCCTAAAGTGATTGCCGAAACGGTTGCCTCGCCCCTAGAGCAAGAAATCAACGGCGTCGAAGATATGTTGTATATGTCATCCCAAGCGACCTCTGATGGACGGATGACCTTAACCATCACTTTTGCCATCGGCACCGATGTCGATAGGGCACAAACCCAAGTGCAGAGCCGAGTGGATAGGGCTATGCCACGTTTACCTCAGGAGGTACAACGTCTTGGTATTGTTACTGAAAAATCATCGCCAGACTTGACCATGGTGGTGCATTTGTTATCGCCGGATAATCGTTACGACATGTTGTATCTGTCTAACTATGCGGCGCTAAATGTAAAAGATGAGTTGGCACGCATTAAAGGCGTGGGTGCGGTACGTTTGTTTGGTGCAGGGGAATATAGCCTGCGTATTTGGCTCGATCCGAATAAAGTCTCGGCGCTGGGTTTATCGCCTGCGGACATTATTGCCGCTGTGCGTGAGCAAAACCAACAGGCAGCAGCGGGCAGTTTAGGCGCGCAGCCTAGTGGCAGTGCTGACTTTCAACTTTTGATTAACGTGAAAGGCCGTTTAACTGAACTGTCTGAATTTGAAGATATTATCATCAAAGTTGGTCAAAACGCTGAGGTGATCCGCCTTAAGGATGTGGCGCGGGTGGAACTCGGGGCAACGAGCTATGCGCTGCGTTCATTGCTGGATAATAAGGATGCGGTGGCGATTCCGGTATTCCAAGCATCGGGCTCGAATGCGATTCAGATTTCCGACGATGTGCGCGCAGAAATGGCCAGACTCGCCAAGTCCTTCCCTGAAGGGCTGCAATACGAGATTGTGTACGACCCTACAGTCTTCGTGCGTGGCTCGATTGAAGCCGTGGTAAAAACCCTGCTCGAAGCCGTGCTTCTGGTGGTGTTAGTGGTGGTGCTATTCCTGCAAACTTGGCGTGCCTCGATTATTCCGCTGGTGGCTGTGCCTGTGTCTTTGGTGGGTACCTTTGCCTTTATGCATCTGCTCGGTTTCTCGTTAAACGCCTTGTCGCTATTTGGGCTGGTGCTCGCCATCGGTATCGTGGTTGACGATGCCATCGTCGTGGTGGAAAACGTCGAGCGTAATATTGCCGCAGGGTTAAGCCCTATGGCGGCAACGCAAAAGGCAATGAAGGAAGTGACAGGCCCGATTGTGGCAACCACCTTAGTGCTGGCGGCGGTGTTTATTCCAACGGCTTTTATGAGCGGCTTAACTGGGCAGTTCTATAAACAGTTTGCCTTGACTATTACTATCTCGACCTTTATCTCAGCGATTAACTCATTAACCTTAAGTCCGGCATTATCGGCGCTGTTACTCAAGAGTCATGATGCACCTAAGGACGGCTTAACGCGTCTAATGGATAAGTTGTTTGGTGCTTGGTTATTTGTGCCTTTTAATCGTTTATTTAACCGTGCATCCGATGGTTATGGCTACTTAGTGCGTAAGGTTATCCGTTTTGGCGGCATTATTGGCCTAGTGTATTTAGGCATGGTGGCGTTAACGGGAGTGCAATTTGCCAATACACCAACGGGTTATGTGCCTGGCCAAGATAAACAGTACTTAGTGGCCTTTGCTCAGTTGCCCGATGCGGCATCCCTTGAACGTACGGATAGTGTGATCAAGAAGATGTCTGAGATTGCGCTAAATCACCCCGGTGTGGCGCACTCGATTGCCTTCCCAGGCCTTAGCATCAATGGTTTTACTAATAGTCCTAACTCAGGCGTGGTGTTTGTCGCACTCGATGATTTTGAGTTACGTAAGAGTCCTGAACTGTCGGCGAATGCCATTGCAGGCCAATTGAATCAGCAATTTGCTGGCATTCAGGATGCGTTTATTGCCATCTTCCCGCCGCCACCTGTGCAAGGCCTCGGCACTATAGGAGGGTTCCGTCTGCAAATTCAAGACAGAGCCAACCTTGGTTATGAGGCCTTGTATCAGGTGACCCAACAAGTGATGTACAAGGCGTGGGCCGATCCACAATTAGCGGGGATATTTTCCAGCTATCAAGTGAATGTGCCACAACTTGAATTGGATATCGATCGGACTAAAGCGAAACAGCAGGCAGTGTCGCTCGATCAAATTTTCCAGACATTACAAACCTATATGGGTTCAACCTATGTCAACGATTTCAATCGGTTTGGCCGAACCTATCAGGTGAATATGCAGGCTGACGAGGCGTTCCGTCAAAGCCCGCAACAGATAAGTCAGTTAAAGGTGCCGAACGTGAATGGCGATATGATCCCACTAGGCTCCTTTATCAATGTGAGCCAGAGTGCGGGGCCCGATCGTGTGATGCACTATAACGGCTTTACGACCGCTGAAATCAACGGTGGCCCAGCGCCCGGTGTGAGCACAGGCCAAGCGCAGGCGGCGATTGAGAAAATCCTCGCCGAGACCCTGCCTATAGGGATGACCTACGAGTGGACTGAGTTGACCTATCAGCAAATCTTAGCGGGCAATACTGGGTTATTGGTGTTCCCTCTGGTGATCCTGCTGGTGTTTATGGTGCTGGCGGCACAATATGAGAGCTTAAGCCTGCCATTGGCGATTATCTTAATCATCCCAATGACACTGCTTTCAGCCCTTAGTGGTGTGCTGATTTACGGTGGGGATAATAATATTTTCACCCAGATTGGCCTGATAGTGCTGGTCGGGCTGGCGACAAAGAATGCGATTTTAATTGTCGAGTTCGCAAAGGAGAAACAAGATCACGGTATGGCACCTATGGAGGCGATATTAGAGGCGGCAAGATTACGTCTACGCCCTATTTTGATGACCTCTATCGCCTTTATTATGGGAGTGGTGCCTATGGTGTTCTCCACTGGCGCGGGCGCTGAGATGCGTCAAGCCATGGGCGTCGCGGTATTCGCCGGTATGATAGGGGTAACAGTGTTTGGTCTTATCCTAACGCCGCTGTTCTACTACGCACTGGCAAAGAGAGGCAGTAAAAATGTCGTGCAGTTAGAAGGTATTTCTACAAACCAACACCATGAAAAAACATAAGCTTCTATCTATGATTTTGATGTGAGTTTATCGTGTTAAAGGCCTGTGAAAACAGGCCTTTTGCTTTGTGGTGCTGATGTCGAATATACAGTCACGGTTTTTAACTTAAAGCAGTAACGCCTCATCTATCGGATGAAATTGAGACGCTGCATCCCTTAAGGATTTTGCCGTCAGGGTAGGGACGCCATAAACTTGAGTTTCAACCCCATATTTTTGATAGATTTTTTGCAGCAATAAATCGAAGTCGCCATCCCCAGACAATAAAATTACAGTATCGACTTCACTCGCCGCTTCCATAATATCGATAGTGATCCCGACATCCCAATCACCCTTGGCCGAGCCATCGCTGCGTTGGATAAACGGCTTTAACTTTACCTCAAAACCAATGTGCTTTAGCGCGTCTTGGAATTTCAATTGCCCATCGTCACCTTTGTGGATGGCATAGGCTACAGCTAACACTATGTCTCCTTCATAGCCTAAGTGTTGCCACAATTTACGGTAATTAAATTGACGACCATAGGCTTCGCGGCAGGTGTAATAGATGTTTTGCACATCGACAAATAAAGCGATTTTTTTCAAGGGATTTGTATATTGCTATTTGGGCTAAGAGTCCTTGCACTATAACACAATAAGTCGCTAAAGGCCGCGAAATGGGAGGGTTTGCACTTGGTTAAACGGGTAAACTGCCTCATTTGAGTTGTATTGGAGGGGGATTTAATATTTCGCTAAACACTAGGAGATTTAAAATATTGCGCTGGTGTGGTGCCAGTATATTGCTTAAAAAAGCTGATAAAGGCACTGTCACTGGAAAATTGTAAATTAAAGCCCACCTGCGCCACCGATACTCCCGCCGCTAATTGTTCAATGGCGGAGAGTAAACGCCATTGCTGGCGCCATGCTTGATAAGCCATTCCCGTCTGTGCGTTAAAAATACGGCTAATCGTGCGTTCACTGGCGCCAATTTCAATGGCCATCTTTTTAAGATTGGCAGGTTGTTTCTTTTGTTGCAGTTGCTTAAGCCAAGTTTTCAAGCGCTTATCCTGCGGTAGAGGTAAGACTAGATTTTCTGCCGTAGCATTTTCCAACTCTTCGCAAAGCAGGGAAAAGGCATTATGTTGACTTTGTCTGGGTTTGTCCCACGGCCAAAATGACATAGTGTCGATGAGTGCTTTGAGTAACGGATTAACATGGAAAATCGTGACTCGACTCGGCAAAGACGCAACAGTTTCTGGCTCAAAGTAGAGTGAGCGATAGGCAGCCACATTGCGCATGGTGACATGGTGTACAACGCCTGCGGGTAGCCAAGCCGCACGGGTTGGCGGTAGTACAACTTGGGTATCAGCCAAGTAAAACCTCATACAGCCAGCAGAAGCATAAAGCAGTTGAGCTTTGCTGTGGTGATGTGCGCCTGAATCGTGCTCCCCCATATCCGCAGCAATCCCTATCACTAGGTTGTCTAAGGTGTCGGGGTTGAATTGCAGATCGGGTTGAATAAAAGCCATCTTGTCCTATTTTTGATGTTTTTTGTTTAAGTATTATTAATTGTCATGTTTGGATTTTATCTATACTGCGTCCTCTTTGACAAGTATGGAGTGACATTTCGGTAAACCAACTCATTTTGTTTACTAAAATTCAATTGAAATCATGAATATAAAACCCCCTTTAGGGCTCGCTGTGCTGCTAATGATATTTCCGCAAGCTATGGAAACCATCTATAGCCCAGCATTGCCGAATATTGCAGAAAACTTTGCCGTGTCGGTTGCTGGCGCATCGCAAACCTTATCTGTGTACTTTATTGCCTTTGCCATAGGCGTATTTTGCTGGGGCCGCTTAGCCGACATTATTGGTCGTCGCAAAGCTATGCTCGCGGGATTAGTATGTTATGCCATTGGCTCAGCGTTAGCCTTGATGGTGAGCGATTTTAGCCTGTTGTTGCTGGCCCGCGTATTGTCGGCCTTTGGCGCGGCAGTGGGTTCTGTGATTACCCAAACTATGATGCGTGACAGTTATAGTGGAGAAGAATTAGCCAAAGTCTTTTCTGTGATGGGAATGTCACTTGGAATTAGCCCTGTTATCGGATTGCTACTGGGCAGCGTTCTCAGTGCGTATTGGGGGTATCAAGGTGTGTTTGTCGCACTTATGGTTTCTGCCATAGTGCTGTTGTTTTTGTCGGTAAAATCCTTACCTGAAACCAAACCCGCACATAGCCAGAAAATAGCGATAGGTGAGTTAGCGTTTAAGATGCTTACCGACAGCGGGATTATTAAGAACACCTTCTTGGTGGCAGCGTTTAATCTGATGTGGTTTAGCTACTTTTCACTGGCACCATTTATGTTTGAGGCGCAAGGATTATCGACGCTTGCCTTCGGAACTAGTGGCTTACTATTAGGCTTTGGCGCATTCCTTGGCAGTTATTTTAATAGAATATTGCTAGGTCGAGGCCACACCAGCGTCTGGCTGGTTCGCTTAGCCAGTGCAATCGCACTTGTCGGTGGATTGGGTATTTGGCTATTTCAATCAACTGTAATAGGACTGAATAGTGTTTACTTTTTAGCGCCTATGCTCTTGATTGTGATTGCTTATGGGATCGCGATTCCAAACATACTCAGCTCGGCTCTGGCAAACTACCGTGCTTATACGGGCTCTGCTGGCGCACTCTTTGGACTGTTTTATTATATTTTGCTCGGAGCGGGATTGGGCTTTGTGGGCATGATTAACCATCTCGGAGGCGTCATTACGTTGGCGGCATTGCTCTGTACTGGGCTCTGTATTCGCGTCAGTACCGAGCAGGTTATTAACTCATCTCAGGCATAAATCAAAAAGCCAAGGTATTTGTACCTTGGCTTTTTATCATCTGAGCTGACGTTTTGTTTCTCTTAGTTTTCGATCACAGTTTTGTTATCAAGCTTTTGCCGTTTTTTCCTGTTGTTTGGCAGCCTCCTGCGCTGCTAATTCTTGGGCCTTAATGGCCGCTTCGAGTTTTGCTTCAACATAACCTGGTGAATGGGTGGCAGCCGAGATTAATCGATACATGGCTGGGATCACAAATAGTGTGACAAAGGTGGCAAATGCCATCCCAAAGAACACCACTGTACCTACGGCAATACGACTTTCTGAGCCAGCACCTGTCGAGAAAATCAGGGGGATAGCACCGACAAGTGTGGTGAAGGCCGTCATTAAGATTGGCCGTAAACGCCGTGTAGATGCATCAATAATGGCTTTATCGAGTTCAAAACCTCTGTCTCGTAATTGGTTAGCAAATTCAACAATTAAAATACCATTTTTAGTCACCATACCAATCAACATGATCATGCCAATTTGGCTGTAGATATTGATACCTTGGCTGGTGATCAGTAGACCTAAGAAACCCCCAAACACGCCCATAGGCACAGTAAACATCACGACTAATGGATTAATAAAGCTTTCAAATTGAGCCGCTAAGACCAGATATGCTACGAGTAACGCTAAGCCAAATACAATCAGAATACTACTTTGGTTTTCTTTAAATTCTTTGGATTCACCCGTGTAGCCAACGGAAATATCCTTAGGTAATAATTCGACCGCCTTATTTTCCAAAAATGCGAGTGATTCACCTAGGGTATAACCTTCACTGATATTGGCCTTTAGCGTGATTGATTTTTGCTTATTGGTGTGACTGAGTTTTTGCGCTGAAGCCACTTCCTCAATATGGGTCACAGTGTCTAAAGTGACTAATTCACCTTTTGCGGAGCGCATATAGATTTGGCTTAAGTCTCCGACGTTATTAAAGCTGTTTTCATCACCACGTAGATAGACATCGTATTCTTCACCGCGATCCACATAGGTGGTTTCTGTGCGGCCACCGAGCATGACTTCTAAGGTTTGGGAGACTTCATCAACACTGATCCCAAGTTCCGCGGCGCGTTCTTTATCTACGGTCACAATTAACTCAGGCGTGGTTTCCGCATAATCTAAGTCAGCGCCTTCCATCATAGGGCTCGCGTTTGCTTCCTCTTTTAAGATCTGCGCCCATTTAAATAGCTCAGTATAATCGGAGCCGCCAAGGACAAATTGTACGGGTTCACTCGATTGACCTCTAAAGCCCGGCATCATGGGGCGAACCATCACATCGGGGATATCTTTCAAGGCTGAGCTAATAATACCAAGGGCTTGCTGCGCCGTGACATCTCTGTGTTCCCAATCCTCTAACTGCATGATAACAAAACCGGTTTGATCGCCTGCACGGCCACCAAAAGCGGGGGCTTGTACGCTAAAAGATCGCAATACCCCTTGACCGAGTAGAGGCATGAGTCTGTCTTCGACTATGTCCATATTGGCTGTCATACGGTTATAGCTGGTACCTTCAGCGCCCTTTACAAAGGCGTATAACACACCGCGGTCTTCCTGTGGCGCGAGTTGTGACGGTACTTGTTGCATTAACCAAGCACTGCCACCTATGCAAGCCAAAATCACTAATGGGGCAATAAGACGAAACTGAATCGCTCTTGATACGGCAGCACGGTACACCTTCTCCATTCGTGCAAAACCACTATCGACCCAACGATTAAAGCGATTGGGCTTTACGTTCGCTTTGAGCAATTTGCTGCTAAGGACGGGGGTGAGGGTTAATGCGATAAGGGATGAGAACATAACCGATACGGCAAGCATGACCGAAAATTCGGTAAATAGCAGCCCGACCATACCTTCCATAAATGATATAGGTAGAAAGACCATCACTAATACAGCCGTTGTGGCAACAACCGCAAAACCCACTTCACGAGTGCCTTTATAGGCCGCAAGCAGCGGTTCTTCTCCTTTTTCTATATGGTGGAATATGTTTTCAACCACCACGATGGCATCATCGACAACTAGGCCAATAGCGAGAATTAATGCCATTAAGGTCAATAAGTTAATCGAGTAACCAAACATATTGGCAGCGATAAATGCCGAAATAAGTGATACGGGAACCGTCACAGCAGGGATGAGTGTCGCCCTTGCTTGCCCAATAAAGATATAGAGCACTAATACGACTAAGGCGCCCGTCACAAACAGGGTGTTATAGACTTCGTTAATAGAACGGTCAATAAACACCGTTGAATCGAAATCAACAACGAGGCTTGTTCCTTCTGGAAGAAAATTTTGTACGCGGTCGACTTCTTTGTGTACCTCTTGGGCCACCACTAACGGGTTGGCATCGGACTGAGTAATAATCCCTAAACTGAGGTTTACAATACCATCGCTCTTAAAGGTCGAGTTTTCATTCTGTGCACCAACAGCGACATCTGCGACATCTTTTAAATAAATAGGCGTGCCATCGCTGGCTGTGCGTACCACTAAGTAGTCAAAATCCTTTGGTGTGTAATATAGACGTTTCGTTCTCACTGACATGACAGTGGTGTCATTACGCACTTGCCCACCGGGTGTTTCGACGTTTTCCTTACGTAATGCATTGGTGATATCCGTGACGGTCACGTTACGTCCTGCCATTTGCTCGGGTCTGAGCTTGACGTACATAACCTTATATAAACCACCTGAAATACTAATTGAACTCACACCGCTGATCAGGCTGAACCTATCTTCCAATACGCGCTGGGCATAATCGGTCAATTGTGTACGGTCCATAATACTCGAACTTAAATTGACATAGACAGAGGGTTCTCCTGAACCATTATCCTTAGATACAACGGGGTCCTTCGCATCTTCAGGGAGCCTACGTTGGGCGCGGGCAACCGCATCACGGACATCGCTTACACCTTCTGTTAAATTCCAGCCAAGCAGGAATTTCACCGTGATGCGCGAGCTACCATTACGTGTAGTAGAGGTGATTTCATCTATGCCGCTGATCCCTGTTAATTCATCTTCCAGAGTTTTAGTGATTTGGCTTTCCATAATGGCCGCAGAAGCACCTGAATAGCTGGTGCTGATGGTGACCACTGGGCTTTCGACATCGGGCATTTCACGCACCGATAGCTTAGTGAAAGATACAAACCCGAATACGCATAACAATAGGCTTAATACGATTGCAACGACGGGGCGTTTAACTGAAACATCGGATAGCCACATTATTTGGTCTCCGTCGCTTTAGTATTTGAAGGTGTTGCTGCTCGTTCTGAACTATCGGTATTTTTTGAACCGAGTGTAACCTCATTGATTTTTAAGCCATCGCGCATATTCACTAAGCCCTGCACGACGACTTTATCACCAATCTTTAAACCGTTATCAATAAGCACTTGATCGCCAATACGCGCCCCTAAAATTACCTCAGTACGCTTAGCAATATGGTCGTCGCCAACGACATAGACATAGCGTTTAGTGCCTGAATATTCCAAGGCTTGGACTGGCACTATGGGTGCTGATATGGCGGGAAATGTGATGGTCGATGACATCATCATGCCAGGCTTTAAGCGATCTTTAGGGTTATCAAATTGTACGCGGATCTTAAGGTTTAAGGTTTCTTCGTTTACGCGAGGATCGATTGCCACCACTTTGCCCATAAAGGTTTCGCCTGGCCAAGCGCGACTTGTGGCTGAGACGGGCATACCAATGCTGAGCTGCGCTAAATAATGCTCCGGAACTTGCAGGTCAAGGCGCATGCTGGATAAATCATCCAATGTCATCAACTCTGTTCCCACACTGACCATTTTGCCTTCGCTGAAATTAATTAACCCCGTTTTACCAGCAAATGGCGCAATCAGTGAGTGATAATGTAAATCTGCTTGGGCGGAGGTTAAGCGTGCTTGTGCAATATCAACACTGGCTTTTTGTGCGTCAATTTCGGTTTGAGTAATGGCATTACGGCTGATCAGTTTTTCAAATTCTTTAAGTTTACGCTTTTCGTCATTGAGGTATGCGTTGGCTTCGGCTACTGCGGCCTGTGCTTTCATATCATCAAGCTCGATTAAGAGTTGGCCTTTTTTCACGGCTTGGTTGGATGTGACGGCGATTTGTTTTATTTTCCCCGTCACTTGAGGGGCTATCACTACAGCGCGTTCTGCCGCGAGTTTGCCTATAAGCGAAATAGATTGAGTCAGCGGATGTTCAACCACTTCACCTGTCACCACGGGAACGGTACGCATCAGATGTGGTGCGCTCTCGGGTTTAGCCGCTAGAAGGACATCACTAAAACTGACTGCTGTGGCAACAACCGCAAGCAGGGTTATGGCAATAATGGTTTTTTTCATTTGTATGATTATCTCGCACAAAGGCTGTTAAGAGGGCGATAGCACTATGATGGCTATTCTAGTGAATAACGTACGCTTATTGGGTAAAAGTTTGTAAAGTTAAGCTCACGAAAGTGAAAGAAATTGTGTTTTTCATTCAATTAAGGCAATTAATGGAATGACTAGGGTGTTTTTTGTACTATGGCAGTGTTGGTTAAACGCAATATATTGAAAAACTGAATAATACGGTTAAGGTGTTTTAGGTGGCAAGTTACAAGGCAAGCTTATGATATGAGCTTGCCTTGTTATATGATGTTTGTTCTATTATTGCATGGCATTGATAACGGATTGGCTATCCACAAACTGTTCAAAGCTGATGATTTTACCTTGATGTAATTGCCAAAGATGAGCAACTCGTGCGCTAAAGGTTTTGCCCGTTTTTACATAACGACCGCTATAAGTACCGTAGGCAAATACTTTATTTCCTTGAGCGACATAGTCTTCAATAATGACGCGATAGTTATCCCATTCGCTTCCTAGTCTATCAAATACATTGTTGGCTATATCGCTAAAACCTATGTAAGTACCTGCATAGGGAAACCCAACCGCCTCAGTCCAGCGCGCATCTTCCGCCAACGCTTGTTTCAGATTACGGGCGTTTTCGGCTGAATTTTGTCCTTCGTAGGTACTTTTTACGATGGCGAGATTATCCTCGGTTTGCCTTAATAATATGGCTTCAGTGGTTAAATGTGCCTGTGAGTCCTGTTTTTCAATCATATGCTTTTGGGTTTGCGTGGTTATTGCCGTATCAGGGTTATTCATTTTGATCACCAAATTGATCTTTAAGGTAGCTTAACCACTGGGCGGGTTTGCCATAAAAGCGGTTGATATTAATGGCGATTATTTTGCCGTTATCAGCCTCTATCGCTATCGAAGGAAAGCCTTGGCCACCTATCTGGTTGAGCAGCGCCCGTGATTCGACTATATGCTTATCGAGTTTGTCTTCAGCTTGCGCATATTGTGCTGCGAAGGCGTTGGGGCTAAATCCCTGCACTGTGGCTAATCTTGTGAGATTGCCTTTATCACTAGCACTGTGGCCATCACGGTAATGGGCCAGTTGTACTGAGTGTAGATAGGCCAAACTGTCGCCGCCCATAGCATCGACTGCCAGCATGGCTTTAATGGGCGGCGCCGAGTCGAGTAGGATTGTTGTATCGCGCAGCAAACCATTAAAGTAGTTTTCGCCAAAAGGCTGGCCGGTTAGCTCAGCAATACGCAAATCGTGGGGCATAACATAGTCGCGCCAGTTAACATCTATTTGTTTGCGTCTTGGGCCCGTGAGCATACCGCCGCCGTGCAGCTTAATGGTAAACCCTGCTTTTGCTGCAGCATCAAGCAGTGGCGCTGCCGCATAGCACCAACCACATAAAGGGTCGATAATGGCGTGCAGAGTGCGCGTTTTGGTTTCTGGAGTGCTGTTGGTTGAATTTGCTAAATGAGCCGTTGGGTGAGTCATAGTGTTAAACCTTTTGGGGCTTAAATAGCACTTAAGTTAGTTACTAAAAGCCTTTTAAAATCATCGATTAAAATTGTTAGGTTGGTACAGTGTAAGAGGCACGTAGTTACTTACGTGCCTGTATCTACAAAATGATCTACAAAGTGTGTTGGGCTTACATAGGCCAGGTCATTTCGCCCATGTAAACTTTGGCGCTGATCTCAAGCCCTGCATCGGCTGGCATTTGTGGGTATAGCGCCAGCATCTTTTGGATTAATTCGGCTGAATCTTTTGAGGCTTTTGCTGCGACTTCAAAGGCTTTCACATATTCACGGGTAAAACCAATGGCGCGGGTATCAAATCGCGCTTCGCCTAAGTAGTGCCCTGGGATAACGGTAGTCGGCAACAGTTTTTCCATTGCATCTAAATGGGCTAGCCATTCTTGACGCTCAGAGGCAGTTTGAGTGTCAGCCATCCAAACATGCGTGTTATCAAATACTTCTACGCCACCTGTAATGGTTTTTGCCGATGGCACCCACAGGAAAGTGTGTTTAGGGTGTTTATCATTAAAACCTTTGATAATCACTTGCTCACCGTCGATAGTGAAAGTGTCACTGTGAATCGCCTTAGGTAACACTAATTCCTTTGGTGCATTGTCTTTTAAAATCGGTCCCCAGTAAGCGAGCTTGCCCTCCATTGAGGCTTTAATGGCATCGACAGTGGTTTGAGTGGCGACAATTTCTGCATCGGGGAAATTCTTTTTAATCACGGCTAAACCGAAATAAAAGTCAGGATCGCTATGGCTGATATACACCTGAGTCAGTTTTTTACCGCTGGCCTTAATGGTATCAACCAATGTTTGGGCATCGTTATTTTGAAATTGCGCATCGACTAACATCATTTCGTGTTCGCCGCTGATAAAGCTTGATGACACGGCAAAGATGCTATTTTCGCCCGGATTAAAATGGCTCACTTGCAATGGCGCAGCATTGACTGCACTGAGCCCCGCCAGCAGCAAAGTGGCAGCTAGGCTGATGTTAGATGAGGCCTTCAATGTGGCGTTAACTGTGTTGCGTATTGCATAGGTCGATGTGTTCATTTGTGGCTCACTTATATTCAAGATTTAAGTCGTTGATTTGCAGTTGTTGCAAAAGTGAGTAAAGTATAGGTTGCAAAAACCACTAGATAAATGCGTTAAAATGCCCATGTTTGTTGCATCAATCGGACGAATTACCGTGCGTTCTTGAGTCTATAAATGAGTCTTTGAGTGATTGAAAGTGAGTGGAGATAGGTAATGGACAGACTCGAAGCGGCTAAGGTGTTTGTGACTATTGTTGAGCGCGGCAGCATGATCAGCGCCGCTAATGCTTTAGACATGTCACGCTCTATGGTGACCCGTTATTTGAGCGAAATGGAAGACTGGTCTGGTGCTAGGTTGTTGCATCGCTCGACGCGTAGCCTCAGTTTAACGCCTGCGGGTGAGCAAGTGCTGGATTATTGCCATCGACTGCTCGAACTGGCTAACGAAGTACCGGCGGTCAGTCATGCTGGTGTGACGATCCCGCGGGGATTGCTTCGCATTAGCTGCTCACAATTTATGGCACATCAGATTTTAGCGCCTGTAGTGCGCCAATATTTAGCCAGTTATCCGCAGGCGAGCGTGAATTTCCACGTGAGCAGCCAAACCGTCGATCTGGTTGCTGAGCGAATTGATTTGGCTATTCGTATCACTAATGAGCTTGACCCTAATCTTATCGCGAGGCGCTTGGGTGAATGTGAGTCTGTGGTGTGCGCCGCACCGAGTTATCTTGCCGCGCGCGCCGCCGTGCTGCATCCCGAAGATTTAACTCAGCATAACTGCTTAACCTATTCCTATTTTGGCGATGTGATGTGGCGCTTTTATCAAACCGATGTAGGGGCGAAACAGGCTCAGGCGCTGAACCCCGAGTCTAAGTTAAACCAAGGGCAGGCGTTTAATGTGCCAGTGAATGGTAATTTTAGCGCCAATGATTCCATGGTGGTGCTTAATGCCACGCTGGCGGGCGAGGGGATTGCGATGCAACCGCTATGGGCGGCGAAACCCTATTTAGATTCGGGCCAGTTAGTGCCTTTATTAACTGAGTTCATGCCTCAATCCCTCGGTGTGTATGGCGTGTATCAATCCCGCAAACATATGCAGCCCGCCTTAAGAGTGATGATGGATATGCTGGTGGCCTACTTTGCCAGCTTGAATTGAAATAGTGCCAGTTTGAAATAGTGCCAGTTTGAAATAGCGAAAAATTCACGCCCTAAATTGAATGGAATAAAAAGGAGCTTAACCTTTTTGAGTTAAACTCCTCAGATTTACACTTGTCTAGATTCTAGATTCTAGATTCTAGATTTACTTTATCATCCGCTTATATTTCAAGCGGTGTGGCTCAACCACATCGGCGCCATAGGTGTTTTTCAGCCATGCCGAGTATTCGGTGTAGTTACCTTCGTAGAAGTTCACTTGGCCTTCGTCACGATAATCCAGAATGTGGGTCGCGATACGGTCGAGGAACCAACGGTCATGGGAAATCACCATAGCGCAACCTGGGAATTCCAGAATCGCTTCTTCCAATGCGCGCAGGGTTTCAACGTCTAAGTCGTTGGTCGGTTCGTCGAGTAACAAGACGTTACCGCCCGCTTGCAGCAGTTTGGCTAAATGCACGCGGTTACGCTCACCGCCCGATAGTGTACCGATGATTTTTTGCTGATCCGCACCACGGAAGTTAAAGCGGCCCACGTAGGCACGGCTCGGGATTTCCATGTTGTTGATGCGCATGATGTCTTGGCCACCGGAAATTTCTTGCCAGATAGTGTTTTTATCATTCATCGAATCGCGGAACTGCTCAACCGATGCCAGTTGTACGGTTTCACCTAATTCAATGGTGCCGCTGTCTGGCGTTTCTGCGCCGGATAGCATGCGGAATAGCGTCGATTTACCCGCACCGTTGGCACCGATAATGCCGACGATAGCGCCCTTAGGCACAGAAAACGACAGATTATCAATAAGGACGCGGTCACCATAGGACTTAGTCAGGTTATTCACTTCAATAACTTTGTCACCTAAACGCGGTCCGGGCGGAATAAACAGCTCGTTGGTTTCGTTGCGTTTTTGGTAATCGTTAGTATTCAGTTCTTCAAAGCGCGCCATACGGGCTTTGCCCTTAGACTGACGGCCTTTAGCGCCTTGGCGCACCCATTCTAATTCTTTCGCAATGGTTTTTTGACGGGCGCTTTCTGCGGCAGATTCTTGCTTTAAGCGTGCATCTTTTTGCTCAAGCCATGAAGAATAGTTACCTTCCCATGGGATACCTTCACCGCGGTCGAGTTCTAAAATCCAGCCAGCAGCATTGTCGAGGAAGTATCTGTCATGGGTAATCGCGACCACAGTACCGGCATATTCCTGCAGGAAGTGCTCAAGCCATGCCACGGACTCAGCATCCAAGTGGTTGGTGGGTTCGTCGAGGAGTAGCATTTCTGGCTTTTCAAGCAGCAAGCGACAAATCGCCACGCGGCGACGTTCACCACCCGATAACACTTCGATTTTCTCATCCCAATCCGGCAGACGCAGGGCGTTAGCGGCGCGCTCGAGGATATGCTCTAAGTTATGGGCATCTTGGGCTTGAATAATGGCTTCGAGTTCGCCTTGTTCTTTGGCAAGGGCATCGAAGTCTGCATCGGGTTCTGCGTAGGCAGCATAAACTTCGTCTAAGCGTTTTAAGGCGTTTTTGGCTTCAGAAACCGCTTCTTCAATCGCTTCACGCACGGTTTGTGTCGGATCGAGTTTAGGCTCCTGCGGCAGGTAACCAATCTTGAGGCCCGGCATTGGGCGCGCTTCACCTTCAATTTCGGTGTCGATACCCGCCATAATGCGCAGTAGGGTGGATTTACCTGAACCGTTGAGGCCTAATACGCCAATTTTGGCACCGGGGAAAAAGCTTAAAGAAATATCTTTAAGGATCTGCTTCTTAGGTGGAACAACTTTACCCACTCGCAGCATGCTGTAAACAAACTGAGCCATTTTTCTCTATCTTAAGTGACTAATGATGCGGCTAATTCTACTCGATTGCGCGCCGAACTCAACTCGACAATGAGCCAAGTTCAAGCACTATCTGCAGGAATTTCATGTTTCAAATACTGGGATTGTGGTCACGATCCGAGTAGAATACCGCGCAACCCTACCTATAAGAATTGGCAGCTGGAGTAAGCAATGCTGAAAAAAGATATGAATATCGCAGATTATGATCCGGAACTGTTTAACGCAATTCAGAATGAAACTCTGCGTCAAGAAGAGCATATTGAGCTGATTGCTTCTGAAAACTACACCAGTCCACGCGTGATGGAAGCGCAAGGTTCACAGTTAACCAATAAGTACGCTGAAGGCTATCCAGGCAAGCGTTACTACGGTGGTTGTGAGTATGTGGACGTAGTTGAAACCTTAGCGATTGAACGTGCTAAACAACTGTTTGGCGCAACTTACGCTAACGTACAACCTCATTCAGGTTCACAGGCAAACAGCGCTGTTTACATGGCATTGTTAAAACCTGGCGATACCGTATTGGGCATGAACTTAGCCCACGGTGGTCACTTGACCCACGGTTCACCCGTTAACTTCTCTGGCAAACTGTACAACATCATTCCTTACGGTATCGACGAGTCTGGCAAAATTGACTACGAAGAGATGGAACGTATTGCCATAGAACACAAGCCTAAGATGATGATCGGCGGTTTCTCTGCCTATTCAGGTATCGTTGACTGGGCAAAAATGCGTGAAATCGCAGATAAAATAGGTGCTTACCTATTTGTTGATATGGCGCACGTTGCCGGTCTTATTGCTGCGGGCGTTTATCCAAACCCAGTACCACACGCGCACGTTGTGACATCTACGACCCACAAAACCTTAGCGGGTCCTCGTGGTGGCGTGATCTTATCTGCTGCTGACGATGAAGACTTGTACAAAAAGTTGAACTCTGCGGTATTCCCAGGCGGTCAAGGTGGCCCATTGATGCACGTTATCGCTGGTAAAGCGGTGGCGTTCAAAGAAGCCCTAGAGCCAGAATTTAAAGTTTACCAACAGCAAGTGGTTAACAACGCTAAAGCTATGGTTGAAGTGTTCCTTGAGCGCGGTTACAAAATCGTCTCTGGCGGAACCAGCAACCACTTAATGCTAGTTGACCTGATTGGTCGTGACTTAACGGGTAAAGAAGCCGATGCCGCCTTAGGTAGTGCTAACATTACCGTGAACAAAAACTCAGTGCCAAATGATCCACGTTCACCCTTTGTGACATCAGGTGTGCGTATCGGTACGCCAGCCATTACGCGCCGCGGCTTTAAAGAAGCGGAATCGAAAGAGCTGACCGGCTGGATTTGTGACATCCTTGATGATGCTAACAATCCTGCAGTGATTGAGCGTGTTAAAGGCCAAGTATTGGCACTGTGCGCACGCTTCCCTGTTTACGGTTAATCTGTAAATAGTCTCCTTTTTGTGGTGCTGAGCCTAACAAGCATCAGATGGTTAACCTCAGCCCATAAATAGGATAAAATCCCATGGCCGCATTAAGCGGCCATTTTTATTGCTAAAATCTTAGACTTAAACCAAACAGGCTAACCTTAGATAACATAGTAAAGCCAACGGCTTTACGTCATTCACTGGCAGGAGGCTCAATGCATTGTCCATTTTGCAGCGCGACAGATACTAAAGTCATCGATTCTCGATTAGTGGCGGAAGGCCATCAAGTGCGCCGTCGCCGAGAATGCACCGAATGCCATGAAAGATTTACCACCTTTGAAGGTGCCGAGTTAGTCATGCCTAGGGTGATCAAGCGCGATGGTTCACGCCAACCCTTCGATGAAGAAAAACTCCAAAGTGGAATGTTGCGCGCCGTTGAAAAACGTCCTGTGTCTATGGATGAAATCGAGCAAGCGCTCAGCAAAATCAAGTCCACTCTGCGCGCCACGGGCGAGCGGGAAGTGCCGTCAGAAATGGTGGGTAACTTGATGATGGAACAATTGATGAACCTCGATAAAGTTGCCTATATACGTTTTGCTTCCGTATACCGCGCCTTCGAAGACGTGTCTGAATTTGGCGAAGCCATCGCCAAACTGCAAAAGTAGTTATTCAGCTTTTGTCGCCTTAGAAGGTTGACGTGCAGTTGTCGCAGACGTAAAAAACAGATTTATAAGACAGGTGAAAGCCGAAACCTTTAACAACAGGGTTGAACATGAGCTTGAACATAACTTGGTCCGCACTCGATATTCAAATGATGAGCCGCGCGATTCAATTGGCACGCAAAGGCTTTTATACCACTCGGCCCAATCCTAGTGTGGGCTGCGTTATCGTTAAAGATAACCAAATCATCGGTGAAGGTTATCATCAAAAAGCGGGTGAACCCCACGCCGAAGTGCATGCGCTACGTATGGCTGGTGAACGCGCCCGCGGCGCAACAGCCTATGTCACCTTAGAGCCATGCAGTCATTATGGTCGCACACCGCCCTGCGCCTTGGCGCTGATCAATATTGGCGTTAAACGTGTGGTGGTGGCGGTAGAAGATCCAAATCCGCAAGTGGGGGGGCGCGGTATTCAAATGCTGCGCGACGCCGGCATTGAAGTGGATGTGGGATTACATCGCGATGAAGCCTATGCCTTAAATTTAGGCTTTATGAAGCGGATGGAATCAGGTTTACCCAGAGTTACGGTAAAATTAGCCGCAAGTCTTGATGGAAAAACTGCGCTGTCTAATGGTGTGTCTAAATGGATAACTGGCCCAGAATCGCGCCGGGATGTGCAGCGCTTACGCTTACGTTCCTGCGCGCTAGTTACGGGGATCGAAACCATACTGGCAGACGATCCTTTGCTTAATGTGCGTTATCAAGAGCTTGGTAGCTTAAAAGACAGGGTAACCGAGGCGCAATTACTTCAGCCATTAAGAGTCATACTCGACAGTCGCGCCCGTTTGCCGTTATCTGCTGCATGTTTGGCTATTGTATCGCCGATACTCTTGGTCTCGACCGTGGCTTATCCCGCAGACTTTCAAGCACAATTGCCCTCCCATGTGAGTTGCCTCCTGTTACCTGCAATTGAAGGTCGCGTCTCGCTTCCTGAACTATTAAGCTATTTAGGCCAAAGCTGTAATCACGTGCTGGTGGAAGCGGGGGCAACCTTAGCGGGCGCTTTTTTAGCAGAGGGGCTTGCCGATGAGTTAGTGCTATACCAAGCGATGAAAATCCTCGGTGGGCATGGTCGTAATCTGCTGCAACTGCCCGATTATCAAACCATGGCACACATTCCTGCACTCACGTTGGTCGATGAGCGCAAAATAGGGCCTGATACCCGTTTAACCTTGAGTGTTAAGCTTGATACTTCTTTATTTAATTAAGTGAGTTAACCATGTTTACTGGGATTATTGAAGCCGTTGGCATCCTGCGAAAACTGGAGCGTAAAGGCGATGATATTCGTCTTACCGTGGCGAGCGGCAAACTGGATTTAACCGATGTGCGTTTAGGCGACAGTATTGCCACCAATGGCGTGTGCTTAACGGTTGTGCAGCAACTAGCCGACGGTTATGTGGCTGATGTTTCAGCAGAAACAGTGAGTCTAACCGGGTTTGCCAACTATAAAGTGGGCACTAAAGTGAATCTTGAAAAGGCCGTTACTCCCACCACGCGTTTAGGTGGCCATATGGTCAGCGGCCATGTGGACGGTATTGCAACGGTTGAGCAACGCTTAGTGCGTGGGCAAGCCATCGAGTTTTGGTTAGCCGCACCCGCAGAGCTTGGGCGTTACATAGCCCACAAAGGTTCCATTACCATTGACGGCGTGAGTCTGACGGTGAACGAAGTGGACGGCAGTCGATTCCGCTTGACCATAGTGCCCCATACCGCAGGTGAAACCACCTTAATCGACCTGCAAGCGGGCGATAAGGTGAATATCGAAGTGGATTTAATCGCCCGTTATCTTGAACGCTTGATGAATTATGATGGCAAAGACAGCAAGAGCGGTGGCGTCACCATGGAAATGTTAGCCCGTGCCGGGTTTGTGCGTTAGTGCACTGGCAATCGTTCTGCTAAGAGATAAAATTTCATAACAAGTCACATTATAAAGGTCCTACAATGGCGCTGCACAGTATAGAAGAGATCATCGAAGATATTCGTCAAGGCAAAATGGTTATTTTGATGGATGACGAAGATAGAGAGAACGAAGGTGATTTGATCATGGCGGCCGAAATGGTCACGCCAGAAGCGATTAACTTTATGGCCAAATATGGCCGTGGACTCATTTGCCAGACCATGACTAAAGCCCGTTGCCAGCAGTTAAATCTGCCTTTAATGGTGACGAATAATAACGCTCAGTTCTCGACTAACTTTACGGTTTCTATTGAAGCGGCTGAAGGTGTGACAACTGGTATTTCGGCCCACGATCGCGCTGTAACGGTAAAAACGGCTGTGGCTAAAGACGCTAAAGCGGCTGATTTAGTGCAACCTGGGCATATCTTCCCGTTAATGGCACAGGACGGCGGCGTATTAACCCGCGCTGGCCACACTGAAGCAGGCTGTGATTTAGCCCGTCTTGCGGGACTTGAACCATCTGGCGTTATCGTTGAAATTTTAAACGAAGACGGCACTATGGCACGTCGCCCAGATTTAGAGATTTTCTCCGAGTTGCATGGCATCAAAATAGGCACTATCGCGGCTTTAATCGAGTATCGCAATACCAAAGAAACCACGGTTGTGCGCGAAGCTAAATGCAAACTACCGACCCGTTTCGGCGAGTTTGACATGGTGACTTTTAGAGACACAATCGACAATCAACTGCATTTCGCCTTAGTCAAAGGAGAGGTGAAAGAAGATTGTTTGGTGCGCGTGCATTTGCAAAATACTTTCAACGATTTACTCCACTCAGAGCGCGATCAGCAACGCAGCTGGCCACTCGAAAAGGCGATGGAGCGTATTTCTGCAGAAGGTGGTGTATTGGTTTTACTCGGGAATCAAGAGCATCCCTGTGAAATCCTTTCTAAGGTGAAAGCCTTTGAAGCCGAAGATCAAGGCCAAGCGCCTGTTTCTGCAAAATGGCAGGGGACGTCGCGCCGTGTGGGTGTGGGTTCGCAAATCCTCGCTAGCCTTGGCGTGACTAAGATGCGTCTGCTCAGCTCGCCTAAACGCTACCATTCACTTTCAGGCTTTGGCCTTGAAGTGACTGAGTATGTGGCGGACTGAAACCCAAAGTTACACTGAAGTAAAATTAACAATTTCTGATAATTTGCATAGGGCTCTGGGCAATTGGCTGTGATATCATGTCGCCACTTTTCGCCCCGAGCTGGGTGCTTTAGCAAAATTTAGGTAAGATAATGAACATAGTTCAAGGTAATATCGAAGCGAAAAATGCCAAAGTTGCGATTGTAATTTCGCGTTTCAACAGCTTTTTAGTTGAGAGCTTGCTTGAAGGTGCACTTGACACGCTTAAACGTTTTGGCCAAGTCAGCGACGACAATATCACTGTTGTCCGTGTACCAGGTGCGGTTGAGTTGCCGCTAGCTGCGCGTCGCGTTGCTGCCAGTGGTAAATTCGACGGTATTATCGCATTAGGTGCGGTGATCCGTGGTGGTACCCCTCATTTTGATTTTGTTGCAGGCGAATGTAATAAAGGTCTAGCTCAAGTTGCTTTAGAATTTGATCTGCCTGTTGCCTTCGGTGTGTTGACCACAGATACCATAGAACAAGCTATCGAACGTTCAGGTACCAAAGCGGGTAATAAAGGCGGCGAAGCTGCTTTAAGCCTGCTTGAAATGGTCAATGTTCTGCAAGAACTTGAACAACAGTTGTAATAGTAGGAAAAATAATGAAGCCTTCTGAGCGCCGCAAGGCCCGCCGTTTAGCCGTTCAAGCCATCTATTCATGGCAACTAAGCGGGAATAATATTGCCGATGTCGAGCATGAGTTTTTAACTGAGCAGAGTCTCGACGGTGTTGATGTAGCTTATTTTCGTGAGCTATTTTCAGGCGTTGCAACGAAGAAACCCCAGTTGGATGAGCTGATCATCCCGCATCTGGAGCGCCCGATCGATGAAGTGTCTCCTGTTGAGAAAGCCATAGTACGTTTAGCGACCTATGAGCTGACTTTCCGTAAAGATGTGCCCTACAAGGTCGCGATTAACGAGGCGATTGAGTTGGCAAAAGCTTTCGGTGCGGACGAGAGTCATAAGTTTGTGAACGGACTGCTCGACAAACTGGTTGCACGCAAGTAATAAAGACAAACGGTATCTTAGGATACCGTTTTTCATTGCTAACAAAGGTGGCCGATGTAAGTCGTGCCAAACTGTACAGTGAAAGAATTCCAATTAATTGAATGTTATTTTAGCAACCGCGGCCCCACTCGCCGTGATGTGAAGCTTGGCATCGGTGACGATTGCGCTTTAGTGCAACCCGCAGAAAACAAGTCGATTGCTATCTCCTGTGACACCTTAGTCGAAAATGTCCATTTCTTCCCCGATATGCCTCCTGCAGCCTTAGGTTATAAAGCCTTAGCGGTAAATTTATCTGATCTGGCAGCCATGGGCGCTGAACCTGCGTGGATGACGCTTGCCTTAACGCTACCCGAAGTCGATGAAACCTGGCTAAGTGGTTTTAGTGAAGGCTTGTTTGAAGCCGCCGAGTACTATGGCATCGCCTTAATTGGTGGTGATACGACTCGTGGTCCACGGGCGATTAACATCACAGTGCACGGCCAAGTCCCACAGGGTAAGGCACTCACTCGTCATGGTGCTAAAGTGGGAGATTGGATCTATGTTACGGGCACACTCGGAGATTCGGCCTTAGGTCTGGATATCATTCGAGGCGCGCAACAGGCCAGAGCCGAGCATAAAGAATTCCTGATTAATCGCCATTATCGTCCAACACCAAGAGTTTTAGCGGGCCAAGCTTTGCGTTCGCTTGCCTCCAGTGCTATCGACCTTTCTGACGGGTTTATCTCGGATATAGGCCATATTCTTAAGGCTTCTGGTGTGGGAGCCATTGTCGATGTGGCTAATATTCCTCTGTCCCGTGCGATGCAAGATACCGTTAGTGAGGAGCATGCCTTAGGTTATGCGCTGACCGGTGGCGAAGATTATGAACTGCTGTTTACGGTTCCTGAGTCCCAAAAGGGCGCGCTTGAAACCGCCTTGAGCCATGCGGGGGCAAAGTTTGTTCGTGTTGGACAAATTTGTGCGGGCAGTAAGCTCAAGTTGCAACGCAATGGTGAGCCGTTTACGCCGCCGTATCACGGTTTCGAGCACTTTTAAGCGAAGATCATATTAATGAAATGGTTGTCAAAGGATCAGGTGCTAACGCGCCTATCATTAAAAAATCCTGTCCACTTTTTGGCACTCGGTTTCGGTAGTGGGCTCGCCGCAAAGGCGCCGGGTACTTTTGGTACTTTAGCCGCAATCCCTTTATATTTGCTCTTAGCACCGCTGCCTTTGGGGTGGTATTTAGGTTTGACTGTATTCGGTGCTTTGGCAGGCATTTACATTTGTGGTCAAGCTGCTAAAGATATGGGGGTACACGATCACGGTGCGATTGTGTGGGATGAAGTGGTTGGGCTACTCATCACTATGATAGCGGCACCAGCAGGTTGGGGTTGGTTGTTAGTCGGCTTTGGTCTATTTCGCTTTTTTGACATCATCAAACCTTGGCCTATTCGATGGCTCGATGCCAAAGTTCATGGTGGCTTTGGCATTATGATTGACGATGTCTTAGCGGGTGTATTTGCCTTTATCTGTCTGCAAGGGCTAGTCTGGTGTGTTAGCTAACATTATCGTCAACCTAACATGATAGCTAAGCTGACATGTTAGTTAACATGGCCAACAACTAGCCTTTAGTTTTTGATATAGCCCCTTAGCTTTTGATATGGCGTGTGTAGATTCAAACGTGTAGCGACCTTATTCGTTATCTGATCCATACTACTATTGCAGCAGTTCCCTTGCGTTTGCTAGGGTATTGCTGGTGATAGTATCGCCACCTAACAGTCTTGCAAGCTCTTGAATGCGCTGCTCACGATCGAGCGACTTCATTGTGGTCTCAGTACTGCCTGCCTTATTAAATTTATCGACGAACATGTGTTGATGACCATTGCCCGCAACTTGTGGCAAGTGAGTCACGCACAGGACTTGGGTCGATTCCCCTAAGCTGCGTAACATACGGCCTACCACTGCGGCGGTAGGTCCTGAGATCCCGACATCCACCTCATCGAAAATTAATGTCGGTGTGGCAACTTTCTTCGCGGTAATCACTTGTATCCCTAATCCTATGCGTGAAAGCTCACCGCCAGACGCGACTTTCGAAATCGGTTGTAAGGGTTGGCCAGGGTTAGTGGTTACCATAAATTCGATATTGTCACTGCCGTTGGCTGACATTTGCTCGGGGTGGAAATTGACTTCGATCGTAAATTTACCCTTAGGCATATTCAGTTCGTGGATTGACTGAGTCACCAGTTTGTCGAGTTCCTTGGCGTAACGAGCACGGCTTTGGCTGAGCTTTTGGGCATTGCTAAGGTAAGCTGCTCTACTTGCCTCGACTTGTTGCTGAACTTCTTCGAGCTTGCTTTCATCACTGTCTAAGCTGCTGAGCTCTGCCTTTAATGCTAGATGATGTTCCGCCAGCTTATTCGGGCTGACATGGTGTTTGCGCGCCAGTTGCATGGCTTTTGATAGCCGTTCTTCTAAATAGGCGAAATGGGTCGGATCGAGTTCGAGCTTACTCAAATAGTGCTGTAATTCGCCTGCACTTTCTTGCACTAGGATTAAAGCATCATTGAGCATAGTGTTGATATTGCTTAATGCGGGATCGTAGTTTTGCAGATCTTCGGCGAGGGAAACGACGCGATTGAGCAGTGACTCTATATTGTTCTCTTCACCCTCTGTGAGTATATTTAAGCTCGCCTGACAGGTGGCAATTAACTCAGTGCCATTGGCTAAACGTTTGTGTTCTTGTTCAATTTCATCGAACTCGTCGACTTTAAGATCAAACTCATCGAGTTCTTCCACTTGATATTGGACTAATTGCTTACGAGCAATACGTTCATGCTGGGAGGCTTCGAGTTGTTTTAGGTCGGCCTCAATTTGCTTGCAGCGTTGAAAGCTAGCGGCAACTGTGTCGATAAGTAATCTGTGGTTGGCATAACTGTCGAGCAGGGTGAGCTGATGTTCACTCTTTAACATTGCATGGTGGGCATGTTGGCCGTGAATACCTATAAGCAACTGACCGAGTAATTTGAGTTGCGTCAGCGGTACTGGATTACCATTGATGTAGGCGCGCGAGCGGCCATCGCTACTAATGGTTCGGCGTAAAATACACTCATCATCGAGTTCAAGATCGTTATCTTCTAACCAACGCTTTGCTAGCGGAATATCATCTAAGGAAAAGCGGGCGCTGACCTCAGTTTTACTGGCACCAGGGCGAACACAACTGGCATCGGCGCGATTGCCTAGGCATAGACCTAGCGCATCGATGGCGATCGATTTACCTGCACCGGTTTCACCAGTGATGCTGGTCATTCCTGGGCGAAAATCCAGTTCTAAAAAACGGACGATAGCGAAGTTATTAATGCTGAGTTGGCAAAGCATAGTCAATTCCTGTCGAAAAATATACCAAACCACTGTATTGATAAACAGTATATACTGATTTTATATACAGTAAAGTGGATTGGGTAAATAATCG
Organism: Shewanella sp. W3-18-1; assembly: GCF_000015185.1. Classification (NCBI taxonomy): domain Bacteria; kingdom Pseudomonadati; phylum Pseudomonadota; class Gammaproteobacteria; order Alteromonadales; family Shewanellaceae; genus Shewanella; species Shewanella sp. W3-18-1. Next base: position 1,404,366 of record NC_008750.1, read on the forward strand.
GCATTATCGCAGTAAATATTTTTAATTAACTGATTATGCATGAGTTCTTACTAGGCTTTCTAATATTGGCAGACTGAAAAAAGTGACTAAGGTGCCAAATAGAATGCCCTGAGCACTGGTTGAAGCTTGGGTATTGTAACGCTGTGCCAGTAAGTAAACGCTAGCTGCAGTGGGCAGTGCGCTGAGGATAACGCCCATGATCAGATAATCACCATGTACACCGCAGTATCTCAGCATAAAGTAGACTAGCGCGGGCTGTATACCCAGTTTAAAAAGGTTGATTAGACTTAACTCTAAAAAGTTTGAGAGACTAAAAATTTTGCTATCTTTTTGATATCGCATTGCTTTTGCTAATACCATACCAATAGCAAAAAGGGCACAGGGGCTTGAGGTATTGCCTATCTGCTGGATCATTAGCGCGAGACCTGATGGTAATTGAATGCCACTGGCGGATATTGCAACGCCAATCAAACTGCCAATTACGATAGGATTTTTACCTACCGCCATTGCCATTATCACTAAGGCATGGTGCTGTCTTTGAGTGTTAGTGGCAAGTTCTAATGATACTAGCGCGACTGCAAACATCAGTACCGATAGCAGGCTAGCAATGGCCGCTGCCACTAATGCACTTTGTTGTTGTGGAAAGATAATCATCAGTAATGGAATACCAATAAACGCGGTATTACCAAAGGTGGCATTTAGGGCTCTAATTGTCGCAATCGCGTGCTTTTTTGGGTTGGCTATCAGTGAAATACCTAAACAAATGAGATAGGTAATTAGCATTGCTGCACTATAGCCTGCAATAAATCCCCATTGTAAGATTTCGTTAATTGGCTGCTGAGCTAGGGCGATTAGCATGATCGCAGGAAAGGCAATGTAGTACACATATTGGTTTAATACTTGATCCGTTTCCACGGGGAGAAGTTTCAATTTTTGTACTAGTGTACCTAGTAGCATGATCCCGAAGACGGCAAACAGCGGGGTTAATAATGTCATTCCCTCACTCATCCTTATGATAGGGTCTTTCCTGTGTAAGACAGACTCATAGCGTACGATTTTTATTCAAAAATATATATCGGTACTGAACATCACTCGTCGCACATAAATACCGATAATTGAATGGGTAATATTCGAGCTAGCGCAGTAAATTATCCAGCAAAATAACATACCATGGGCAGCCGATACTATTAAGCTATGGTCGTATATACCTAAACGACTTTAAAATAGGGTTTTCATAAAGCTTAAGAAGCTTCAATTTAAGCTGGATCAATGACTGAATATCGGCTTTTGAGTTGATGTACCATGGACAGTTTGAATTACAATTCGTTAACTATGTAGACCTAAGTAGCCTATAAAAATTGGGATGTGATATGAGTGATGATTTGGGCAGTGAATTACAACTTCTTTATCTTTTTGTGCACTTAGTGAATGCGGGAAGTTTTTCACAGGCGGCCAAAGAGTTGGATATGCCTATTGCGACCGTGAGTCGTAAGTTAGCCAAATTAGAAGAAAAGCTCGATAAGCAACTCTTTATGCGTAGCACTCGTAAACTGAGGTTGACTGAAGAAGGCTTAGCCTTATTTCAGCGTTATCAGAGTGTCATAGCCCAGTTTGATGAGCTTAGTGGCGTGGGAAGTGATAAACCCGAAGGGACGTTAAGAATTGCCGCGCCGATTTCTATTATCTCTATCATTTTTATCCGAGCTCTTAATGAGTTTGGTCGTTTGTATCCCGATATTCGCCTGCATATATCCCAGAGTAATGAGTTGGTTGATTTGATCGACAAAGGGATTGATGTGGCGATTGTGGGTGGCGCTCAGCCTGATTCTTCATGGGTGTCGAGTACATTAGGTGAGTTAGATTACTGTTTATTTGCTACGCCAGAATATTTAGCACAGGCACCTAAGTTGACCCACCCGAATGATTTAGAAGCGCATCAGCTTATTAAAGTCTGGCCCTTATTTAATTGGCATTTAAAGCATCCGAACGGTGAGTCCTTCTACTTTAATGGTCCAACCAAGCTCACATTGACGGATTTACACGGTGCTATTGAGTCGGCATTGGATCATGGTGGCATTTTGTACGGTCCTGAATTGTTTGTAAAACAGCAGATTAAAGAGGACCGACTCAAAGTATTATTACCTGAATGGGTGGGTGAGCAGCGACGGATTTCAATCTTGTATCATCAACGCAGCCAACAACCGCTAAAGGTGAGAGTGTTTATTGAGTTTATGCAGTCGAAGGCGCCAGAATTGTTTTCCATGGCTTGAGTTGCCTTTGATATTGAGCATTTGCATCGCTCAAGGTATTGTTTAATGAAAATTATCAGCGATTTGACTTTGTAGGTCTATGGTTTGTTTATGCCTATATAACCTTCGCGAGTCGAGCCTCGATAAGCAATCTTGCTTATCGAGGATTGCTGTTGGATTGTGGTAGTAAGCCAATGATGACTTCTTTATGCCGTGTTATTTTAACGTGGTTTAACACTTTGGAATAACACGGATTAACCTGAACAAATGGGGTCACGGGCGTTAGGCGATGCTAATACCAATATTGGATACACCTGCTTCGATGATGTCTTTGCGTAGACCTTTTACCAATTCCGCAGTGATTTTTGGATTTTCTTCAATAATTTCGAGCAGAGAATTTTGTAACTCTTTCTCTTCTTCCATCACTTCATGGGCGAAGACGAAATCATCTAGGGCATCATCGACAAGATCAACATCACTGATGGCTTCAATATAGTTCGCCACAGTACTGGATGATAACTTACTGATATTAATTATATCTTCTTCATTTTTATCTTGAATTGCACTCAATAATGTTGAAAGTGCCACAACTGCATCCATGGCCGGATAGACGCCATAGGCTTCAAAGTCGACAGGATCAGGTGTGTTATCTTCTAATCGTTGTAGATGGACATCAATATTAAATTTGAGTTTATTGTCGTATTGAGATTGCCATAATAATTCTAATACTGTGTTTAATACTGCGGGATCACCAAATTCGCAGACTTCTGAAAACAGTTGATAGTTGGGCAACATACGCTGACAAAGAGCAATGGCAAAGAGTTGTTTTTGAGGTAGTTCTAACGCTTTAAGGCGCTTAAAGAAGCCCGTTTTTTTGGTCATCTGTTATTTCCGCTGATAGCTGTGATAGCACTTGTTTTACCGCTGATTCTACCTTAGTTAACTCATCAAGTAACTCTAGTATTTCAGGTTCGAGATCTTCCACAGGGGTTTGACGTTTTAACGCGGATTCAATCTCTTGGCATAACCTTTGAGTGGTGGGGACGCCGCAATAGCAGCTTGCGCCATGCAGCTTATGGATTGTACTGAGCATAGTGGCCTGATCATTTTGGCCTAGCGCCGTTTGAATTTTCTCTACCGTTTCAGGTAGTGAGTCCAGCAGCATTTTTAACATCTCAAGGGCGAGGTTCGATTTATGATTTGCTTGAGTTAAGCAAAGATCCCAGTTCAGCGTATGCAGGTCAAAATGGGTGAATTTAGGTCTTGTGATCCAGCGATGAATAACGTCTTTTAGTGCAGCTTCATCGATAGGTTTAGGTAAATAGCCATCCATGCCACTGCCTAAAATCAGCTCACGTTCTTCGGCAATGGCATGGGCTGTCACGGCAATGATCGGCGTGTTGCGGTTCATCGAGCCTTGGCGTATTTGCTTTGTTGCACTAATGCCATCGGTCCCCGGCATTTGGATATCCATAAAAATCAAATCGAAAGTACGAGTTTTAGCCTGTTTGACCGCTTCATCCCCATTATTAACAGCAATAACAGTGGTGACTAATTCATTGAGTAAGGTATCAATCAGTTTTAAATTGGCAAAGTTATCATCTACTGCCAATACCGTTAAGGATTGCCGCGCTGCAGGTGCCGAGATTGTGATGGGAGCCTGTATGTCATATTCGAGTGGAGGATAGAGCATATTACGGGCAAGTTGATGCTCACTGACAGGCAGTGATAGCACGACATCGGCATTAGGTCGTATAAACTTGCTCAAGGCATCTTGCTCTTGGCAATCGTAGAGTACGACTAAACAGTCCGTTTTCGTTTTCGCAAGATTTAAAGTGCCAACCAATTGCGTTGCATCGGTAAAACCATGACAACTTAACAGAATATAATCGTATGCTTCTTCGGTGTTTGCGAGTGTAGTCAATAGGTTAGGGATATGCTGATGATGTGTCACTTTAGTATCCCATAGGCGCAATTGGCGGCTTAAAACAGCATGGGTGAGTACTCTTGGCTCATAAAAAAGAATGGTTTTATCTTTGAGTTTTTCTAATGGTAGCGAATCACCAATTTGGAATTGACCTAACCCCAGTGGCAGAGTGAACCAGAAATTTGAGCCTTTATCGACAGAGGAGGTAAAACCTATTTGTCCCCCCATTTGGTTAACTAAACGCTTAGTGATCACTAAGCCAAGTCCTGTACCACCGAAACGTCGCGAGATCGATGAATCGGCTTGCCCAAAGGCTTGGAATAAAAAGTCCTGTTGGCTTTCATCGATCCCGATACCAGTATCGATGACATCACAGCGCAGGATCACTTGTTCCTCCGATTGACTTTGTAATTCAAGCTTTACGAGCACGCTACCTGAGTCGGTAAATTTGATGGCATTACCGACTAAGTTATTGATGATTTGGCATACGCGCATGGCATCACCATTCACATGGTCAGGTACATTAGGGGCGATATCGACCACAAGCTCCAAGCCCTTCGCTTGAGCACTGCCTGAAATCAAGGTCATAGTGTCGCCAAGGGTTTCTCTAAGACCGAAGGGCATATTTTCTAGCACCATTTTTCCCGCTTCGAGTTTCGAAAAATCGAGAATATCATTGATGATAGCAAGTAGATTAGTGGCGCTGCGCTCAATGGTATTGATGTAGTCAACTTGACTTGAATGCAAAGGTGTTTTTACCAATTGGCGAGCAAAACCAATCACACCATTCAGTGGCGTACGTAACTCGTGGGACATATTGGCCAAGAATTCAGATTTAATCCGGCTAGCTTCTAAGGCGCGTTTTTTCGCCAAATCTAGCTCGACGTTTTGGATTTCGATTTGTTCTAAGGTTTCCCGTAAATCTGAGGTAGCTTGGTCGATATTTTGCTGCATCTCATCATGGTATTCCGACAGTGAGCACGCCATGGCATTAATACCGCGTTTAAGTAAATCCAATTCACCAATCAAATTGCCATCTAGACGCGCATCTAATTTTCCTTCACGAATTTTTGCGACAACACGTACCATCTCGGTAATAGGTTGAGTGACATTTTTTACTAACCTAAAAGTAAATAATAGGTTTAATTGAACGCCCAGTAATACCATGATAAAAGCGGCAACGGCGGCTCTATGCTGTTCGAGTAGCGCGCGTTCCTTATTGATAATAACTGAGATATAACCCAGTAATTCACCGTTATCGGTTTGGATGTCTACATTAGCGAGAGTCGCTGAAGGTGTACTCGCAAAAATGGGTGTTCGTAAAATAAGGCTGTCGCCAACATGTTCTATTTCGGTTTTATGTAAATTGGTGAGCGCTTCTTTATAGCGCATCATTTCAAAATCTTTGTGGTAATGGGATGTGACAAACAGTTGATTTTGGATATCGAAAATGGCGATCGATTTGACTAAGGTTGATTTATTGAGTTGTGCCGCGGCGAGTAACCTTTTAGTGGCTTCACGATCATTTCCTATTAATCCCACTTCACTGGCAATTGCTAATGGTTCGATAATATTACTGCCTTGTTCAATCAGCGTATCTTCGAGCTCATAAAAGCGGTTTATGGTAAAGTAGCTGCCCAGAAGAAGACCGACCAAAATTGTTGGCGCGAGCGCCAGCACAAGAACCCAAGAACGTAGGCTGTATTTGGTCATGTTGTTGACAGGGGTCATAGCAGCAGCGGTGTTTCCTGAAACAGATACGATAATAGTGTTATAAGACTGCCAGAAAAAGGCCCGTCTTTGCCAGTTTTTTATTGATTTAGAGGCCGAAATGGCACAATTTTTTAAAGCAAAACCAAATAGTTCCAAACAGTTGTCAGCTAAGTTGTCGCTAAATGTGGATCAGCTCGATCACTTAGGCGCTGGCATTGCTCAGTATCAAGGTAAAGTCGTGTTCATTCCCGGCGCTTTGCCCGATGAAACCGTGACAGTACAGCTCACCGAACAAAAGAAAAATTATGCCCGTGCCAAGTTGATTAAAGTCGATGCCCAGAGCCCTGAGCGCGTCGAGCCTGAGTGTCCACACTATCATACTTGTGGCGGCTGCGACTTACAGCATATGTCATTATCGGGTCAACGTGAGCATAAAGAAGCCGCGTTGCTGGATATTATGGCAAAATTTGCAGGTACTGAAGGCGGTGCTTTATCACCCGCATTAACCGGTGAAGGCTGGCATTATCGCCGCCGCGCCCGTCTTGCAACCTTATTTGATAAAAATACCAAGCACTTAAGTTTAGGCTTTCGCGCGGCGAGCAGCAGTAATGTGGTGCCTATTAGCCAATGCCAAGTATTAGCTAAGCCGTTATCGGACTTGATCGTGCCATTTGCTAAGTTGCTAAATCAATTGTCGGCTAAAGCCAGCTTAGGCCACCTTGAGTTGATTGCCGCCGATAATGGTCACTTCGCCGTGCTGCGGATCACTAAGGCGTTAAACGATAAGGATCTCGCTAAGCTGTCAGCCTTTGCCGAGCAGCATCAGATCTATATTTGTCTGCAGGATAACGAAGGCCAATTCCAAGGCGTCGGCGTCGAGTTAGTGTTACCTGTTTATCAACTGTTAGATGAAAATGCGCAGTCGGATGCGGTGAGTTTAAGTTTCACCCCCGGTAACTTTGTGCAGGTCAATAGCCAAATTAACAAGGCCATGGTCGCTCAAGCGATGGATTGGTTAGCGCCAGCCCCTGATGAGCGCATTTTGGATTTGTTCTGTGGTATGGGTAATTTCAGTTTGCCCTTAGCGAAAATGGGCGCGGATGTGATTGGCGTCGAAGGGGTTGCCGAGATGGTAAGCCAAGCGCGGGTGAACGCTAAAGCTAACAATCTGGATAAACTCACCTTTTATCATGGCGATTTAAGTGCAGATTTATCCCTTGAGCCTTGGATGGGAAAAATTGATAAATTACTGCTCGATCCTGCTCGTGCGGGGGCATTTGAAAGCTTGCAATGGCTAAAGAAAATGAAGCCGCGTAAAGTTCTGTATGTGTCTTGTAATCCTGCCAGCTTAGCCCGTGACAGTGCTGTACTATTAGAGCGCGGTTACCGATTACAGCGATTGGGACTTATCGACATGTTCCCACAAACACACCATATTGAAGCCATGGCACTGTTTGAATTAACCAAGTAATTTGCGCTGACAAAGTAAGCAAAGCGTTTGAATAACGTAAAAAATGTGAATATTTGGTCAGTTAGGTTTGACAAGTTCGCGCCAATGCTGAAGATAGGAGAGCCGAAGTGGTGCCCACTTTCTCTCTGAGCACGGATAAGGAAACAAATTAGATGGTCTCTGTTCGCGAAGCACACTTTAACGATCCCGATTTTAATCTAGACGATTGGGTGGCTCGTTATGTCAGTCAGGCAGATGAGGCGCAGATGCTGCTCTCCTTGATAGGGCAGGTTGATGCCTTACCTGCCAAGAGTCCTGCGTCGAAGAGAGAACTGCTCGAACGTGCCCGAGAGATGATCGAAATCCTCGCACCGCTAAACATGGACATTGAAACCCTGCAGGCGGCGATTCTTTTTGTGGTGTTCGATGCTGGGTTATTGACTGAAGAGGCTATCAAAGAAAAATTTGGTGAGCCGCTGGCGCGTTTAGTCGCGAGTGTTGTGACCATGAACGCCATCGGCGCCTTGAAAATCAACCCTAATAGTCGTTCAACTGAGCCGCAAATCGACAATATTCGCCGCATGTTGCTGGCGATGGTCGAAGATGTGCGCGCGGTGGTGATCAAACTGGCCGAACGTGTGTGTTTGCTACGGGCAGTGAAAAATGCCGATGAAGAAACTCGCGTGCTGCTGGCCCGTGAAATTGCCGATATTTACGCGCCGCTGGCTAACCGTTTAGGGATTGGTCAGTTAAAGTGGGAATTAGAGGATATTTCCTTCCGCTATCTGCATCCAGATACCTATAAAGAAATCGCTAAGCAGTTAGATGGCAAACGACTGGATCGTGAAGTTTTTATCGAAAAATTTGTTAGCCAATTACAACAACGACTCGATGAAGATCATATCCGCGCTAAGGTCTACGGCAGGCCGAAACACATCTACAGTATTTGGCGCAAGATGAAGGGTAAGCACCTCAAATTTGATGAGTTATTTGATGTGCGCGCGGTGCGTATCGTGACTGAGCGTTTGCAGGATTGTTATGGTGCATTAGGTGTGGTGCATACGCTTTGGCACCATATTCCGCGGGAATTTGACGATTATGTCGCTAACCCTAAACCTAACGGGTATCAATCGATCCATACCGTAGTGGTGGGGCCAGAGGGCAAAACCGTTGAAATTCAAATTCGTACCCAAGACATGCATGAAGATGCAGAGCTGGGTGTGGCTGCGCATTGGAAATACAAAGAAGGCAATCATTCCGGTAAGCAAAGCGGCTACGAAGAAAAAATTAACTGGCTGCGTAAAATTCTACAATGGCAGGAAGACGTGGTCGAAAGTGGCAACTTGGTTGAAGAAGTGCGCAGCCAAGTGTTTGAAGATAGAGTCTATGTGTTCACCCCAAGCGGTGAAGTCGTCGACCTGCCACAGGGATCAACCGTGCTCGACTTTGCCTATTACATTCACTCCCAAGTAGGGCATAAATGTATTGGTGCTAAGGTCGATGGCCGTATTGTGCCGTTCACCTATCAGGTTGAAACGGGTGAGCGGATCGAGATCATTACCTCGAAACAACCCAATCCCAAGCGCGACTGGCTTAACCCAAATTTAGGTTATATCCGTACGGCGCGGGCGCGTTCGAAAATCCAGCATTGGTTCAAGCAGCAGGACAGAGACAAGAATATTGTCGCCGGCAAAGAAATGCTCGAATCTGAACTGGCGCGGGTGAGCCTTAAAATTAAAGACGCCGCCATCGCGGTCGAGCGCTTTAATATGGCGAGCATGGATGACTTACTGGCGGCGATTGGCGGCGGTGATGTGCGTCTGCATCAAGTGGTTAACCATATTCAGAGCCGTTTAAGACTCGATGAAGTGTCAGAAGAAGATGCCGTCGAAGAATTAGTTAAGAAAGGCCAACATAAGCCGACCTCCAGTGGCCGTGGTCAGGTTGAAGTCAACGGTGTAGGTAACTTGCTTAACCATATTGCCCGTTGTTGTCAGCCAGTTCCCGGTGATGAGATCTTAGGTTTTATCACTAAGGGCCGTGGCATTTCTGTACATCGCGCCGATTGTGAACAAGTTAAAGAGTTGATGCGGGTTCACCCTGAGCGCGGTGTCGATGTGGTCTGGGGCGAAAATTACTCCGGCGGTTATCGGATGCGTCTGCGGGTATTAGCCCACGATCGCAGTGGCTTATTGCGTGATTTAACCTCAGTGCTGGCGGCTGAAAAATCCAATGTATTGGCCATGAGCTCCTCATCGGATACTAAAAACCAGACTGCCGCAATTGAGTTGGAACTGGAGCTTTATAATCTCGATGGTTTATCGCGAGTGTTATCTAAGTTATCTCAGGTCGATAGCGTGATCGAGGCAAGACGACTTTAGGTTTAGCAATGCCTTTCGAAGCGAATAGCCTTGAAATCACTAGCAATATAGAAGATATAGAGAAGCTATCTAGAAGCAGAGATAAAGGATTGGGGCAGCAGGGAGGCTCTTCATCATTCTGAGACATGGATGTTGTTCAAGTCTGTCCGTGGTGCTCGACCGCCCCGTCCGTGGGGCGTTCATCTCGTTAATTTCTTGATTGGCAGCCTATTCCCATTCGATGTCTTGCAATAAAAAGTGTTACGGGTGTTCCCACTTTTCTCTAATTGATGTTTTATCTTTTTTCAGGGCAACGAAGGCTTGGCTATTGATATTTTCAACCGCTCATTCTCACAAACCAGCACATTTTTATCACACTGAATCTGTGCCAACTTGCTCATTCGCTCAGCTGCCTGAGCTGTTGCCCGTTGAAAGCCCAATAGGCCCAGAGCTGCAGAAGCGGCATCCGTCACGCTAATGGCATGGGCGTCTTGCACTGTCAGTAATAAGGCGTTGGTTAGCTCGGCATCACAGACGTTTTCCAGCTTGCGGGTGGCTGTGTCGGCGCTGTTCCAGTTTCTTAATTTGACTGTGCTGCGGCCTTGTGGCCATAACACTTCGTCTTTATCTAACTTAATTAACCCTTTGGCAACGGCGCTTTCTATGGCTTGATCTACAGTGCGTTTAATTTTGGCACCAACTCTTGTCAGTCCTGCAGCGTTGGCTAAACGGGTGGCCACTAAACTGGCGAATATGGGGTATTCGGTTTCAACAATACGCTCCACCGCATGCACCAACATACTTAAAGGAATGGCGCTGAAATCATCCACATGGGGAATATTTAGCTTAGACACATCGGCTTTTTTATAGGGTGTAGTGCAGGCTTCAAACTCTGGTTGTTCTTCTTCAACCCGCATTATTGGCGCAGCAACGGCCTCCGGCATCGCAACTTTGTGTTTCACTTGTCTGGTGTTAGTGGCTTGTGCGGCCATTGCTACCATCAGTTCGTTGTGTTGGGTTATGGCTTTATCTATCAATACTTTCAAGCGATGTAACTCTGCCTCTGGATCGCGAAACCAGTCGGTGGACCAAATGCGTTCAAAGCTCCAGCCAAGACCTTCCAGCACACTTTGCCGCAATCGTTCACGGTCACGGGCCGAAGTGGCCCCATAATAACCTGCGCCGTCATATTCCAGAGCCAATACAAATTTACTGGGGTCTTCAGGATGCTTGATGGCTAAGTCGATGTAATACCCCTGACTGCCGACCCGAGTTGCTACCTGATACCCCAAACGCTGGATCGCCTGATGTAGCAGTGCACCAAAAGCAAAGTTTTGCTCCTGCTCTTTTTCATAGGCTTTGTTTAACTGGCCTGATTCAGCAAATTGCAAAAAGATTTGTAGCGAACGTACGCCAAAAGGACTATCTGCTTCTACTTTTAGTTCATCACCTCTAAAGTTGGCAAAGACTTCCATCGCCAGCCGCGCGCGTGAGATCAACACGTTTAAGCGCCGTTCACCACCTGGCTTATTCAACAAACCAAAATTCTGGCTCAGCTGGCCTGTGCTGGTTTTGCCATAACAAATACTGATCAAAATAACGTCGCGCTCGTCGCCTTGCACGTTCTCCAAGTTCTTTACAAAAAACTCGTCGCCGCCTGCATGGCGTGCAAAGAATTCGTCGGTTTCAGGCTGTAAGCGGCGCTCTTTTTCCAACTCAAGCAAAATGGCATCACGTTGCGAAAGGCTAAAAGCCACCACACCCAAGGACAAGTGAGGTTTAGTTAAAGCGTGATTCAGTACTGCGGCTACTACAGCTTTTACTTCGCCTGGATTTATGCGTGAACCGCCTTTGTCGTAATGCGTTTCAGGTAAATAATGAAACTTCAGTCCTGTTGCATCGGGGTGAAAGCCTGGGCTTGGAAAGGCCACTAACTTGTTTTTATAAAACTGGTCGTTGGACACTGCGATCAGTGAATCGTGGCGAGAACGGTAGTGCCAGCGCAGCATTTTACTTGCCGCACCACGGGCTTCCATTAATGCCAGAATACTTTCCATTTCTGCGGTGGCGCTGTTTTCCAGTTCTTCCTCTTCCAGTTCAACAGCTTTACCAAATAGGTTGCTTGGTGGCATTTGCTTACTGTCACCTACCACAATCACTTGCCGCCCGCGCAGCATTGCGCCTAAGGCATCGGGTGCTGGAATTTGACTTGCTTCGTCAAAAATCACCAGGTCAAAATCTAACGCACCTTGTTTCAGGTAGGTGGCGATGGACATAGGGCTCATCATAAAAATAGGTTTTACTTGCTGGATCACGTTACCTGCTTCAGCCAGCAATTTCCTAATAGGAATATGGCGTTTTTTCTTACCTAACTCACGCAGTACTAATTCCATTTCACCTTTAGCTGTTTTCTTTGGCAAGCGCTCGTACAGGCTGTTTACTAAAAATTCTTGAGCGAAAAACAAACTGTTACCATCAATACGTTTAAAGTCGTGTAGGCTTTGTTCATGTTTATTGCGGTCAAAGTGCCGTATTGCTTCTGAGCTGTCATAGGCATAGTTAACCAGACCAGAATAATAGCTAAGTTCGAATACCGTCATTAGCAAGTCTGGGGCTGCATGCCATGAGTAAGCATATTTAGTGAAGTCCTTGATGTTATAAGGCTCAAACGCCTTAATAATCTGGTTGTAGCGTGCAAAATCGTAAAGTAGGGCAGAGTTTTTCCAGCCTTCTAACCAGACATTTAGTTGCGTAAATTGCATTGCTGCTAAGTCATGGTTTGGATTGCTGTTGGGTATTTGTATCAACTCTTTCAGTGTTTTCAATTGTACAGATATGCCTGTGCAGAGCGCTGTCAGTGAGTTTGTATGGTCACGCAGCAGCTTTTTATCAAGGCCCGTATCAATCAGTTCAGCCAATGACTGCGACAATTCAAGGCGGTTTACCTTTGTGTAAAAGGTGTTTATCCAGCTGTTTATTTGCGTTAATTCACTGTGCTCCGAAAATTCGCCTTGCCACTGCGCGCCAAAAGCTTCAGATAACAGAGTGTGGTAGCTAGTTAACTCTTTTTTCGCGCTTTGGTAAGTTAAGGCAGTATCTAATGCAGTAAGCCAGTCAGTAGACGAAGCGGGCAGAGCGCCAAGCCAAAGCCCTGCTAGCTGTGCTTTGGCTTGGCGATAGCTGGACGACAGGAAACGCCACCATTTATCTGTTTTGCCAATCAAGCCTTGGCGGATACTCAGCAAATCTGCATCCAGCGCCTGCGTGATAAAGTGCTGTTCGCAGCTGGCTTTGAGTGATAAGAAATTAGCTAGGCAGGTCAGGCCGTTATCGATCCACTTTTTTTCTAAAGCCCATATGGGGTTATTTACTTTAACGCTTTTAAGATCCGGTAATTCGGATAGCCAGCTCGTAGTTGAAATCAGCGGCGTGACTTGTTGCAAGCTTTGTGGTTTCTCTAGCTTAAGAAAAACACTGACAGTTTGGGCTTGGACATCAAGTTGGCTAAGTAACGGGCATATTTCTGCCAAGGTAGAGGTTAAGGCCTGCTGCAACGAAGGTGAAAAGTCAGTGCGACCAGACATCGAAAATGGATGCGCTGCAGGTATGCCAATGCGTGCTAGTTGCTGTACTAATTCTGTAACCAGTTTCCTGGCATTACTGTATTCCTCAGCTGTCCATTGTTCGAAGTAGCTAAAGGGGAGGGCTGGTAAGGAGTTGTCGGGATCCTTTGTCTTCAATTGCAGCAATGAGCCTAACGCTTCAATGTAATTGATACCGCTACGCAGAATAGAGGCTCGGATGGCATGCACATAAGCATCCAGCGAGGCTTTTGATTCCGCTAAATCTGAAAACTCTTGCTCTCGGTTTGCGGTTTGTGGCCGACCTTGCTCAAGTGATTCAGCAATAGAACCAAGCACAGATTTCTTGGTACTTTTGTGACTATGTAGTTCGAGTACGGCATAGCCCATATGAGTTTCATCAAGGCGTTTTTTCACCACCTCAAGTGCTGCCATTTTTTGTGCAACAAACAGCACCTTTTTACCCAGCGCAACCGCTTCGGCAATAATGTTGGTGATAGTTTGGGATTTACCTGTACCTGGCGGCCCTTGAATGATCAGGTCCGCGCCAGACTTCATCGCCAAGATTGCTTCAATCTGGCTGGAATCGGCGTCTTTTACCAAGTGGAGTTTTTCTGGATGATTCAGATCTGCAGGATTGATCTCTGCATCGTGGGGAAAGCCATCACGAAATAAGCGGCCAATCAACGGTAACTGTGATGGTTTTTTTCCTTCCGGCCAGCCAGTAGGGTCCAAGTCCATGTACATTTGAAACTTGCCAAAAGAGAACAGTCCTAAACCAATTTTATCCTGATGCACTCGCCATGAAGGTTGCGCTGTAATCGCATCTGATACCGCCTGATAATAATCTGTGATTACCATCTCATCAGAATAAGCGGGAAGCATTAACTTAAACTCAGTCCTTAGTTTTGCAGCTAAGGTCAGGTTTGAACCCAGATCTTCACCTGTGTAGCGCAATTTAAAGCTATCTCTGGCAGATGATCGCATTAGTTGAACTGGGATTAAAATTAAAGGCGCATACCTTGAGACAGATGAGTTTGTTGGTTCATTCCACTGTAAAAAACCAAGTGCTAAATATAGAACCTCGACACCTTGCTCTTGAAGCATAGTATGGGCTTCGGTTTCTAGTTTCAGCAGTGCTTTATCAAGTTTGGCTGGTACTAATCCGGTTTGTAGGTATTTGTCGGTGAAGCGGGCCGCTCCCTTTTTCTGTTCGAGGTATAAATCAAGAGGTGGCAATTCCGATTCATCGTCGGTCTGAAAGAATGAACCTTCATCTTCGCTGTCGGCAATTTTTTGTTGATAAGCTTCTGGCAATGGTAAAAAGCTGAGTGTGTTTTCTTGCTCAACCAGCATTTCAAATATCTTGGCAGATTGTTCATCAATAATGTCGAGTGCTTTACTACCACTGCGGTAATTTAGCTGAGGGTTGGATCGAAGACCCATATCAAGTAATTCCAGACGCGCACGTTCAAGTTGCTGCTCAACAACCATAAAAATCCATCTCCGAGATATGCTGAACAGCAATAGTTTTCACTAGGTTTTTGCTGGTGGCGTTGGTTAAAAATCTACCATATCAATGGTTGTTTCTAAAAGCAATATTCCGGATTATTAGAATAATAAGAACAAGTCGGGCAGGAAGTGAGTGGCTGGATATTATTTTTAGGTTTAGCTAAAGTTGATGGTGCTATTCGCCATGAGATTACTGCTCACCTCATTCCTAATTAAGAAAAATGTGTCCCAGCATTTCTGGGTATGCCCTTTTGCCTGCAAATTGCTTAATCGGCCAGTCTCCTAGGGGCTATTAAGCTCTACGGAATTATTTAATCCACAAAGCCATGCTAATTGATCATGAATATGGCTCATGTTCTATGTGAAATAAAACCGTTTTTGTTCATGTGCCGAACCACGTATAAATGACTCCAAGCGAAATATTAGACAAGCTTGAAGTTGCACCTAAGCCATCAGGACTTAAGTCATCGGCACTTAAGTTAAAAGCAAGTCGCCCTTAAAAGACTGTGAGACAACTGAGTAAGAACCTCAGGACAGAAACTCAGACAGAACACGAATAATGTCGATCAGAGTCGGGTCTAGAAGCTAGAAGAACAGGGCATAAACTCAGGTTTGAAATCAGACAATGGGATACTGGATCACTATGAATAAGCATTTTACATTTACGATTAACAGCATTTGTCTTGATGAAAATTATCATCCCTCAGACAAGACGCGTATCACGACCAACTTTGCTAATTTGGCCAGAGGCAGTCATCGCCAAGCGAACTTACGCAACGCGTTAAAGATGATTGATAACAGTTTTAATGCCTTAGCGCATTGGGATAACCCTAAAGGCGATCGTTATTCTGTCGAACTTGAAATTATCTCCGTTAATTTGGATATTGACGGCAGCGGTCAAACCTTCCCATCGATTGAAGTATTGAAAACCAATATTGTTGATCATAAAACCAATAAACGTATTGAAGGCATTGTCGGCAATAACTTTTCATCTTACGTACGCGATTATGACTTTAGCGTATTACTGGCAGAACATAATAAGGGCCAAGCCAAATTTAGTATTCCAGATGATTTTGGTGGACTACATGGCAAGCTATTTCAGTCTTTTGTTAATTCTGATGCTTACAAACAGAATTTTAATAAGCCACCGGTTATCTGCCTCAGTGTGTCGGATAATAAAACCTACCATAGAATTGAGAATCAGCATCCCGTATTAGGGGTTGAATATCAACCAAATGAATCGTCTTTAACTGAGCAATATTTCAAAAAAATGGGCTTACAGGTGCGCTATTTTATGCCGCCAAATAGCGTGGCGCCGTTAGCTTTTTATTTCTTTGGTGATTTGCTCAATGATTACACCCATCTTGAGTTGATAAGCACCATCAGCACTATGGGAACTTTTCAAAAAATCTATCGCCCTGAGATTTATAACGCCAATGCTGTTGCAGGGAAATGCTATCAACCTAATTTGAAAAATCTGGATCATTCACTGACTCAAATTGTTTATGACCGAGCAGAACGTAGCCAATTGGCGAATGAGCAAGGCAAATTTGCAGCGGAGCACTTTATCAAACCCTATCAAACGTTTTTTGAACAATGGCCTGCTAATTACCTTTAGTCGCTCTGCGCCTAATCGTCACGCTCAATAATTAATCCAATACGGCATCATTATCATGAAAACACGACTTAATAAAACATCGCTTAACCAGGCACTGTTACCTACTTCAACTGCGGGCAGTTTGCCTAAACCTTTATGGCTTGCAGAGCCTGAAACACTTTGGTCTCCATGGAAATTGCAAGGAGAGGAATTAATTACCGGTAAACACGATGCACTGCGTTTGTCATTACAGGATCAACAGCTAGCAGGGATTGATATTGTCAGTGATGGCGAGCAAACGCGGCAACATTTTGTCACTACCTTTATTGAGCACCTTAACGGCGTTGATTTTTCAAAACGTAAAATCGTTAAAATTCGTGATCGCTATGATGCGAGCGTGCCCACGGTTGTCGGCCCAGTGAGCCGCCAAAAGTCGGTGTTTGTTGAGGATGCTAAATTTTTACGCAAGCAAACCACGCAACCGATTAAATGGGCTCTGCCTGGCCCAATGACCATGATAGATACGCTTTATGATGACCATTATAAAAGTCGCGAAAAGCTCGCTTGGGAATTTGCCAAAATTCTTAATGAGGAAGCCAAAGAATTAGAAGCGGCGGGTGTTGATATTATCCAATTTGATGAGCCTGCCTTTAATGTATTTTTTGATGAGGTAAACGATTGGGGTATTGCGTGTTTAGAAAGAGCCATTGAAGGGCTTAAATGCGAAACGGCGGTGCATATTTGTTATGGTTACGGCATTAAAGCCAATACAGATTGGAAAAAAACCTTGGGCTCAGAGTGGCGCCAATATGAAGAAGTGTTTCCTAAGCTGCAAAAGTCTAATATTGATATTATTTCGCTAGAATGCCACAACTCCCATGTGCCAATGGAGCTACTTGAACTCATTCGCGGTAAGAAAGTCATGGTCGGCGCGATTGATGTCGCCACCGACACGATTGAAACCGCAGAGGAAGTCGCTGACACCCTACGAAAAGCCCTTAAATTTGTCGATGCCGACAAGCTCTATCCTTGTACCAACTGCGGCATGACGCCTTTATCCCATCAAGTCACAAGAGGTAAACTCAACGCCTTGAGTGCAGGTGCTGAGATCGTCAGAAAAGAGCTCTTGGCATTAAGATAAGACGCGTTAAGTGTTGCTGTCTTTTTTTACAGCAGCATGTTTTATAGCAGCATAAGTCTAGCTTTGTTGAAAGGGTATCGACGTCGGCGTTAAAAAAACGGGATTGGCAAATTGATGCCAATCCCGTTTTCATTTTTAAGCTCATGCATTTAGTGCTTGGGCTTATGCATTGTCTTAGCGCTTATTCACCAAGCTTTGGTGTACGTGGCGGGATCATGCGCCTGTCACCTGTTGACTCAAATGCACCTGCAAATTTAAGCAGGTTGTTATCGTCATAGGCACGACCTGCGAAGGTCAAACCGACTGGCATGCCAATATCGGCCATCACGCCCATAGGCACAGTCACAGTTGGTACGCCTAAGTGACGAATCGCAAGGTTTCCGTTTGCTACCCAAACCCCGTTACTCCATGCGATATCGGCGGAAGCCGGATTCACATGGGCATCGGCGGGGCCAACATCGGCCACTGTCGGGAACAGCACGGCATCAAGCTTAAGCTCGTCCATCCAGTCTTCGAGATCCAGCTTACGCGTCTTCTCTAAACCACGCAGACCATCGGGAATACTGTCGATCTGGTCGAAGGATTTAAGGCCACGCTTGGCCATGTTGACATACTCTTCCATGCCTGCCGCTAAGTCTCCTTCACGGTTAGGCAAGGTGCCAAGATCATGAGGGAATATCAAATGCCCAACCACATCTTCAAGCTTGTTGAGTTTAGGGTCATTGTTAGCACGCAGGAATTCATCGAACGCCCAACCTGAGAGTTCCCATAATTCATCATGGAGGAATTGAGGCGTGACGATACCGCGGTTAAACACTGTCGGCGCACCTGGGCGGTCACCTTCACAATTGGAAACCAGCGGAAAATCGACTTCAATCACTTCGGCGCCAGCGGCTTCTATGGCTCTACGCGCCACTTCCCACAAATCGATAACCGATTGGCGGGTATGAATCCGTTGACCCGTTGGGCCGCCAATGCCCGGATTTTTGCTGGTGCCCGCCAATTCATCTTTATTGATGTACATGCGCGGCACCCCAAAACGCTTACCTTTGAGCGTATCGGCGCTAGCCGCCAGCGCCAGATAAGATTCTGGGCGAATTGTGGAGGCTTTAGGGATTTGGACCCAAGGTTGCAGACGCCAGAGATCGCCACGGGTGATAGGATCGTCGGCCACAATCACATCCAGCACTTCAAGCATATCGGCCATAGTGCGGGTATAAGGCACGACAACATCCATGGTTGGGGTTAACGGCCAGTTACCGCGCACGGAAATCACGCCGCGAGACGGTGTATAGGCGCATAAACCATTATTGGACGCAGGGCCACGGCCACTCGACCACGTTTCTTCAGCAAGACCGAAAGCCGAATAACTTGCCGCCGTGCCCGTGCCCGCACCATTAGAAGAGCCCGAAGCAAACGGTGCAGTTAGATAATCAGCATTGTATGGGCTTTCGGCGCGGCCATAGTGACCACGCTGCATACCGCCATTCGCCATGGGTGGCATATTGGTTTTGCCTAAGCAAATGGCACCCGCGGCGCGTAGGCGCTCGACGGCAAAAGCATCGTACTGGGCCACTAAATCTTTAAATGCTGGGCTGCCAGACGCCGCAGTCAGTCCCTTCACCAAATAGCTGTCCTTAGCAGTGTAAGGAATACCATCGAGCGGGCTTAAGGTTTCACCTCTAGCGCGGCGCGCATCTGAGGCTTCGGCTTCTTTCAGCGCATCGGGATTATGTACCACTAACGCATTGAGCTTAGTCTTTGTCGCAGGGCCGTCATAGGCCTCAACCCGCGCGAGAAACGATTTCACCAACTCAACAGCAGTTGTACGGCCAGATTCGAGCGCAGCACGCAGCTCGGCAATGGAAACTTCCGTGACTTCAAACATCTTACGCCCTCCCGTAGAAAGCCAATTGTGGTGTAATAACAGTGACATCAATCGTCATGCTGTTCTCCTTGGGTTACTTTCCAGCAGGGATTTGCTGAGTAATACAATGGATATTGCCGCCACCTAATAAAATCTCACGGGCTGGCACACCCACAATCTCATGCTCTGGGAAAATTTCTTGCAGTTTTTGGGCGGCGATATCATCGGTTGCAGGGTCAAGCAGCGGGAACACGATGCGATGATTGGTGATTAAAAAGTTCACATAAGAACCTGCTAAACGCTCACCCGCCGTGCGTGGCACGCCAGTGCCTTCGGTCACACCTTTTGATTCTTCTTCGCTGCAATATAGCGGCCCAGGTTGTGGCAACAGATGGATTTTTAACTTACGGCCTTTGGCATCCACGGTATTTTGCAACACCTCTAGCGCCGCTTTTGAGCGTGGATATTGTGGATCAGTCTCATCATCGGTCCAGTGCAGAATGACTTCACCAGGACGGGCAAAGCAGCTCATATTGTCGATATGACCATCGGTCTCATCCATATACACGCCATCTTGCAACCAGATAAATTGCTTAACATTCAAATAGTCACGCAGTAAGTCTTCAATCTGTTCTTTTGTCAGTTCAGGGTTACGGTTGGCGTTGAGCAAACATTCGGCACTCGTCATACAGGTGCCTTCACCATCGACATGGATGGAGCCACCTTCGAGGATCAGCGGCGCGCTGTAACGGGCAAAACCATGCTGCGCGAGCATTTGCTGTGCGACTTGCTCGTCCTTATCCCATGGGAAGTACAAACCACCGTTATGGCCGCCCCAAGCATTAAAACCCCAGTCAACACCACGGCATTCGCCATTATCATTTACAACCACTGTTGGCCCAGTGTCGCGAGCCCAGCAATCGTTACTGTCCATTTCAACCAAAGTGACGTGGGATGGCATTACCGCTTTAGCTTCGGCTAAAAAGGCTTTAGGGACACCCATATACACTGGAGTTGCCGCGCCAATGGCATCGGCCACCTTGGCAAAGGTCGCCTGAGCATAGGCACCAGCTGCGCGCCAGTTATCGGGACGATAGGGCCAAATCATCCACACCGCTTGCTGCGCAGCCCATTCGGCGGGCATATAAAAACCATCTTGTGATGGCTTAGTCGTTAACGGCGTGACATCCACATTCACGTTTGTCATGAGTTTTGTCTCCAGTAATGCTGAAATCTATAGAGGCGTACGCCCTAATATAGGACGATAGAATAGAGAAACGCCTAGTATAATCAAATAAATAGATCGAATAACCGCATTCATCACGCGGCGCTCCTCATGTGTATTCATCACATGTAATAGTTTGGCCGAAATTGTTAGGTCTTCACTCGGTGAGTTTTAGCTTCATTGAAATATTGCTGCGTATCTTATCATTTAAGATAGCTTGCGCTAAATACTTGTATGCAGGACATAGATGAGAATTTGCAGGGGAGGAAGCTTGTCAATTTATTGCTCACGAGATGAGTGAATTACGAAATGGAGCGAACGCTCTTTCGTTAAAATAAGTCTTAGTTGAAATACGGCACTAAAATCTGATCTCAGCATCAAAATAGCGCTTTTATTTTACCTAGCTTATCATCATCGCTTTATTATAGCCTTTCGCTAATAAGCACTGCTGAGGCGTATTCTTTTTGTTCTTCCTGAGTATTAGCCTGTTTTAGCATTTATCTTTAAAGGACATCAGCATGACTTCCCACACGGCGCCATTAACCTCATTTTCTACTACTGAACCTTCTCTCACTGAAACTTCTACAACGGAACCATCTACAACGGAACTGTCTATAACAGATGTAGAGCCGCTACTTAAAATAATGGAAAAACTGCGTGATCCGCACACGGGCTGTCCTTGGGATAAAGCGCAAACCTTTCAAACCATAGTGCCTTTTACCTTAGAGGAGGCCTATGAAGTTGCCGATACCATAGAACGTTTAGCCTGGGATGAGTTACCCGATGAACTCGGGGATTTGTTATTTCAAATCGTATTCTATTGTCAGCTCGGCAAAGAGCAGGGGTTATTTGATTTTTCGAGCGTGATTGAGAAAATCAGCGACAAGTTAACCCGTCGTCATCCCCATGTGTTTGGTGAGCAAAATGTACAAATTGGCGATAGCGCCAAAGCGATGAAAGCCAATTGGGAGGCGATTAAAGCGATTGAGCGTGAACAAAAGGCACAGCAAGTGGCGGGTGAAACCCAAGCCGATATTATTGTTTCAGCGCTAGACAATATTCCTCGCTCACAACCCGCGCTGTCACGTTCAATCAAAATTCAGCAAAGGGTGGCGCGAGTCGGGTTTGATTGGGCCGAGCTTGAGCCCGTGGTCGCTAAAATCCATGAAGAAATCGATGAAGTCTTGCATGAGGTGAAGCAACCAGAGCACGACCAAGCTAAAGTGCAGTCCGAAATGGGCGATTTGCTGTTTGCCGTAGTGAATTTAGCTCGACATCTTAAGGTCGATCCTGAACAAGCGTTGCGCCAAGCCAATCTTAAATTTGAACGCCGTTTTCGCGGCGTTGAACAGTTGGCCAGTGACAGCGGTAAAAGCATGGAAGAGCACACATTAATGGAGCTTGATGCCTATTGGGACCGAGTAAAAGCGACGGAGACGAGATAAACGGCAAATTATCCCGATTGGTGTTTGTCGAATCGCGCCGCCTTTGGTATACTACTGCCCCGTCCTAGTGCTTTCTTACAAGCACGTATTTTCAAACTCATTTTCTCAGGTTCAGCATGACTACAAGGTATATCTTCGTTACTGGTGGCGTTGTTTCATCACTAGGTAAAGGCATTGCAGCAGCATCATTAGCTGCAATTTTAGAGGCCCGCGGTCTCAATGTAACCATCATGAAACTGGACCCTTACATTAACGTTGATCCGGGTACCATGAGCCCAACCCAACATGGCGAAGTATTTGTTACTGAAGACGGTGCAGAAACAGATCTCGACTTGGGTCACTACGAGCGTTTTATCCGTACTAAGATGAATCGTCGTAACAACTTCACTACTGGTCGTATTTACGAAGAAGTACTACGTAAAGAACGTCGTGGCGATTATTTGGGCGCAACCATTCAGGTTATTCCACATATCACTAATGCGATTAAAGAAAAAGTATTAGCAGGTGGCGAAGGCCATGATGTGGCTATCGTCGAAATCGGCGGTACTGTGGGTGATATCGAGTCCTTGCCGTTCCTTGAGTCTATCCGTCAGCTCGGCGTTGAGCTTGGCCGCGATCGTACTCTGTTCATGCATTTAACCTTAGTGCCTTTCTTAGGTGCGGCTGGCGAAGTGAAAACTAAGCCAACTCAACACTCAGTAAAAGAGTTGCGTTCTATTGGTATTGCACCCGATGTGTTGATTTGCCGTGGCGATCGCGCAATTCCAGCAAACGAGCGCGCGAAGATTTCTCTATTCTGTAATGTTGAAGAGCGTGCGGTTATTTCATTAAAAGATGTTGATAGTATTTATAAAATCCCAGCACTGCTGCGTTCACAAGGTTTGGATGACTTAGTGGTTAAGCGTTTCGGTTTAGAATGCCGTGAAGCTGACTTATCTGAGTGGGAAAATGTGATTTACCAAGAAGCTAATCCAAACGGCGAAGTCGTGATTGGTATGGTGGGTAAATACATTGAACTGCCAGATGCCTATAAGTCAGTCAACGAAGCATTAAAACACGCAGGCCTTAAAAACCGCGTATCTGTGACCATCAAGTATATTGATTCACAAACCGTAGAAGCTAAAGGCGATGAAGTCCTACAGGGCTTAGACGGTATCTTAGTACCAGGTGGCTTCGGCGAGCGTGGTGTTGAAGGTAAGATACTGGCGGCAAAATTTGCCCGTGAAAACAAACTACCTTATTTCGGTATTTGTTTAGGTATGCAAGTTGCTCTGATTGAGTTTGCCCGTAATGTTGCTGGTATGACTGATGCTCATTCAACTGAATTTAATAAAGAAACGCCATTCCCAGTAGTAGGTTTAATCACTGAATGGGTTGATGAGGAAGGTAATGTTGAGCAACGCCATGAGGCGTCTGACTTAGGTGGCACTATGCGTTTAGGCGCACAATTGTGCCATTTACTTGAAGGCTCTAAAGCGGCACAAGCCTACAAAGGCAATAGCTGTATTGAACGCCATCGTCACCGTTACGAAGTGAACAACAAGTACAGAGAACGCTTAGAGCAAGCTGGAATGGTGTTCAGTGGTTTATCTTCCGATCGCAAGCTGGTAGAAATGATCGAATTAAAAGATCACCCATGGTTTGTTGCGGGTCAATTCCACCCTGAGTTCACCTCAACGCCACGCGATGGTCACCCATTGTTCGAAGGCTTTATTGCCGCAGCGAGCGCACACCAAAAACGTGATCTGAAGTAACAATATTTAAGGCCAGAACCGCGACAGTGGGACTGGCCTTTTGTTACACTCAAGCCGCTTTGATATGAAAAGAACTCGTACCCATGTGTATAAATGATACACCGATAGATGGAACAATAAACGACGTTTTTGCCGATATTTGCATCTGTTTATTCCCATAGGTATTGGTTTTTTCTTTTATTTTTAAACTTAAATCGAGGGTAATATGGCTAAGATTATTAACGTGATTGGTCGCGAGATTATGGATTCTCGTGGTAACCCAACTGTTGAAGCCGAAGTGCATTTAGAAGGTGGTTTTGTGGGTATGGCGGCAGCGCCATCTGGCGCATCAACCGGTAGCCGCGAAGCGTTAGAATTACGTGATGGCGATAAGAGCCGTTATTTAGGCAAGGGCGTGTTAACCGCCGTTGCCAACGTCAACGGTGTCATCCGCACTGCGTTACTAGGCAAAGATGCCACTGCACAAGCTGAGCTTGATCAAATCATGATCGACTTAGACGGCACTGAAAACAAAGACAAGTTAGGCGCAAACGCGATTCTGGCTGTGTCTTTAGCGGCAGCCAAAGCAGCCGCAGCATCTAAAGGTATTCCTTTATACGCGCATATCGCTGAATTAAACGGCACCCCTGGCCAATATTCTATGCCTGTGCCTATGATGAACATCTTAAACGGTGGCGAGCACGCGGATAACAACGTTGATATCCAAGAATTCATGGTGCAACCTGTTGGCGCAAAAACCTTCCGTGAAGCACTGCGCATGGGCGCTGAAATTTTCCATACGTTAAAAAAAGTATTACACGACAAAGGCCTAAGCACTTCTGTGGGTGACGAAGGTGGTTTTGCACCTAACTTAGCGTCAAACGCTGATGCGTTAGCTGTGATTAAAGAAGCGGTTGAACTGGCGGGCTACAAGTTAGGTACCGATGTGACTCTGGCACTAGACTGCGCCGCCTCTGAATTCTATAAAGATGGTAAATACGATTTAGCGGGCGAAGGTAAAGTCTTTGACTCGAACGGTTTCTCTGATTTCTTAAAATCATTGGCAGATCAATATCCAATCGTGTCTATCGAAGACGGCTTAGACGAATCAGATTGGGATGGTTGGGCTTACCAAACTCAAATTATGGGCGACAAGATCCAATTAGTGGGCGACGATTTATTCGTAACCAACACTAAAATCTTAACCCGCGGAATCGAAAACGGCATTGCTAACTCAATCCTTATCAAGTTTAACCAAATTGGTTCATTGACAGAGACTTTAGCGGCCATTCGTATGGCGAAAGAAGCAGGTTATACCGCAGTGATTTCACACCGTAGTGGTGAAACTGAAGACGCGACCATCGCCGATTTAGCTGTGGGTACAGCGGCAGGTCAAATCAAAACGGGCTCACTGTGTCGTTCTGACCGTGTGGCTAAATACAACCAATTGCTGCGCATCGAAGAGCAATTAGGTGAAAAAGCCCCATACCGTGGTTTGAAAGAGATCAAAGGTCAGGCGTAATTTAACGTTTGATGCAAAAAGGCCACCACTTGGTGGCCTTTTTTGTTGTACTATCTGCGGTATATTTTATTAATCCAAGATACTGACGCTAATTCCTCCATGAAATTTTTTGTCATTGCACTCATAGTGCTACTCGGTTTATTGCAATATCGGCTATGGTCGGGAAGCAACAGTCTGCCCGAATACTTTGTCTTGCAAAAACATATTGCGGTTCAGCAAGAAGGTAACGATAAGCTCAATGAGCGTAACCAAGTGCTGAAAGAAGAAATTATCGACCTTAAAAGCGGTACTGAGGCCATTGAAGAACGCGCGCGTAACGAGCTCGGTATGGTAAAAGAAGGTGAAACTTTCTACCGTGTGGTGGGTGGTGAACGCTCAGTATCGAGTCCTTCTCAGTGACGGAGTGAATGCGTATGGATATCGCATTAGAAGAAAGACCCCATTTAGAACATCAGCCGCAAATGATGATAAAAGCAAATCCAGATCCCCAAAGCGTTGTCGCGATCGTGCCCGCAGCAGGAATTGGTAGCCGCATGGGGGCCGATAAACCCAAGCAATATCTTGAGGTATTAGGTCAAAGTATTCTTGCCCATACGTTAGATACACTATTGTCGCATCAACAAATCACCCAAGTGATTATTGCACTACATCCTAATGACTCATTTTTTTACGCATTACCACAAGCGCAACATCCAAAACTTATCACAGTGCTTGGTGGCGGTGAGCGTGCTGATTCAGTGTTGGCGGCGTTGATGAAAGCGCCTGAAGATAGTTGGGCCTTGGTACATGACGCAGCAAGGCCCTGTTTAACCTTGGTTGATATCGATAAATTACTTGTGTCACGTGCCGATTTCCCCCATGGGGCGATATTGGCAATGCCAGTGCGTGATACGATGAAGCGTGCTAATCAAAAAGGGGAAATAAGTGCAACTGTTTGCCGCGATAATTTATGGCATGCGTTGACGCCGCAATTATTTCCAACATCTGAGTTGAAAATGCATCTTCAAGCGGCAATCCTAGCTGGTGTAACGGTTACGGATGAAGCCTCTGCCATGGAATGGGCAGGGATATCGCCGGGGCTGGTTTCTGGCCGTGCCGACAATATCAAAGTCACACATCCCGATGATCTGGAGCTGGCTGAACTCTTTTTAATGCGCGTTGCAAAATAGTTTATCTAGCATGTTACTAAAGTAAGTTAGGAAATAATAAATGAAAATCCGTATCGGTCATGGTTTCGATGTTCACAAATTTGGCGAAGTTCGGCCCTTAATATTGTGTGGTGTTGAAGTACCCTATGAGACTGGGCTCGTCGCACATTCCGATGGTGATGTGGTGTTGCATGCAGTGTCTGATGCCATTCTGGGAGCGATGGCTCTCGGAGATATAGGCAAACATTTTCCCGATACGGATACCGCCTATAAAGGCGCTGATAGCCGCGTATTATTGCGTCATTGCTATGATTTGGCAAAGCAAAGGGGTTTTGAACTAGGTAATGTTGATGTCACTATTATTGCCCAAGCGCCCAAAATTGCACCCCATATTGAAGCTATGCGCCAAGTGCTTGCCACCGATTTAATGGCCGAATTGGATGATATTAACGTCAAAGCCACCACTACTGAAAAGTTAGGGTTTACAGGACGTAAAGAAGGCATTGCGGTAGAAGCAGTTGTGTTGATGAGCCGTAAACAAGATTAATTAACGAGATAGATAAGTCCCATGAGCGAACTGCATTACTTATATGGCAAACCACTCGGCACTGCCGATTTACGTACTCAAAATAGCGATTTTATCGTGAAAGAGATTTTGCCCTTTAGCCCAACAGGAGAAGGGGAACATCATCTCTTACATATCCGTAAAGACGGGCTGAATACGGTTCAAGTGGCAGAAATGATTGCCAAGTTTGCAAAGGTGCATCCAAAGGAAGTGACCTATGCGGGCCAGAAAGATAAAAATGCCATTACTGAACAATGGTTTGGTGTACGCATTCCGGGTAAAGAAACTCCCGCTTGGGCAGAACTTAACAGTGAACGATTAACGCTTCTCTCTAGTAGTCGCCATAGCAAAAAATTACGCATCGGTGCACTACTGGGTAATCGCTTTATTTTGACTTTGCGTAATGTCACTCACGCTGAAGATATCATTAGCCGGATTGAGAAAGTGAGTCAAATCGGTGTCCCCAATTATTTTGGTGAGCAGCGTTTTGGCCATGATGGTAAAAATCTCGTCATGGGACGCCAAATGTTGGCGGGTAAAAAAGTGAAAGACAGAAACAAACGCAGCATGTATTTATCTGCTGTGCGCTCAAACTTGTTTAATACCGTCGTGTCATACCGCTTAGCCAACCATGGTACTAAACCTTTAGCGGGTGATTGTGTGATGTTGGCGGGTAGCAAAAGTTTCTTCGTGACACCCGAATGGGATCTGGTGGTGTTGAAACGTCTGATTGAAAAAGATATTCAACTATCAGCACCTTTGTGGGGTCGTGGCATGATGTTGCCTCAAGGCGAAGCCGCGGCGATGGAAACCTTAGCGATGAGTGAGCTTAGCGATGACTGCTATGGTTTGGAACATGCAGGATTGGAGCAGGAACGTCGTCCATTACTGCTTGAGCCTCAAGGGCTTAAATACGAAATAACAGAAGATAGTTTAGTGTTAGAGTTTATTTTACCCGCGGGTAGCTTTGCGACATCTCTACTTAGGGAACTGGTTAATTATCAGGATGTAAAAGAGCAGCAGTGGCAAGCAACAGTTACGTCAGAGGCTAACGCTGTTAACGGTAGTGATGACGCTGCATCATGATCCGCATTCTTGTTAGTAATGATGATGGTGTAAATGCTCCTGGCATCAAAGCCTTAACAGAAGCACTCGTTGAAATAGCCAACGTGATGACAGTCGCGCCTGATCGTAATTGTTCGGGGGCCAGTAACTCACTAACCTTGACTAATCCATTAAGAATTAATAGGTTAGATAATGGTTATATTTCTGTACATGGTACGCCGACAGATTGTGTTCACTTAGCTATCCGCGAGCTCTGTGATGGTGAACCCGATATGGTCGTTTCTGGCATTAATGCCGGTGCAAATATGGGTGATGATACCTTGTATTCTGGGACCGTCGCTGCGGCAATGGAAGGGCGATTTTTAGGCTTTCCAGCAGTGGCTATTTCTCTCAATGGCCGAGAGTTTAAGCATTATCAATCTGCGGCTGTTTATGCACGGCGCATCGTGCAGGGACTTTTATTACACCCATTAGCGAGCGATCAAATTTTAAATATCAATGTACCAGATTTACCGCTTGATGAGATTAAAGGGATTAGAGTGACTCGGCTTGGCGCAAGGCATAAAGCTGAAGGCATAGTGCGGACAAAAGATCCTGCGGGGCGAGAGATTTTTTGGCTCGGCCCACCAGGTCTTGAACAAGATGCTACCGAAGGGACAGATTTTCATGCAGTTGCCAATGGGTATGTGTCAATTACCCCTTTGACAGTTGATCTCACAGCCTACAGACAATTATCGGTATTGCAGAATTGGGTAGATAAAATATGACTCGAGTTGCCTTAACATCGGCGGTGAATCTCGCTAAAAAGCTTTCTGATGCGGGGATCCGTAATCAAGCCGTGTTAAAGGCGATATCGCAAACCCCGCGTGAAATGTTTCTCGATAATGCGTTAGCCCATAAAGCTTACGAAAATACCGCTTTGCCAATTGGTCAAGGTCAAACGATTTCTCAGCCTTATATCGTTGCCAGAATGACCGAACTATTACTCAGTAATATGCCAAAAAAGGTGCTAGAAGTCGGAACGGGGTCGGGTTATCAAGCCGCCATATTAGCCCAGTTAGTGCCAGAGCTTTGTACGATAGAGCGTATTAAAGGCTTACAAATTCAAGCTCGGCAAAGATTAAAACGGCTCGATCTACATAATGTGTCATTCAAATATGGCGATGGCTGGCAAGGATGGTCTAACCGTAGCCCGTTTGATGCCATTATGGTGACCGCTGCCGCAGCGACAGTACCCGAGGCACTTTTATCCCAACTGGTCGATGGCGGGGTGTTAGTGTTACCAGTGGGAGAGAACACACAGCAATTGATGCGGATCACCCGTCATCGCGAGCGTTTTAGTTCAGAAAATATTGAAACGGTAAAATTTGTGCCATTAGTTAATGGTGAATTAGCATAAATTGGATTGCAACTTCATCACTTGTTAGTGATGTTTAGAGGAAGTGTGTTTCTCATCATAAACAGTAATGCAACTTAGTAGAGGAGTTTTTATTGTTGAATGCGGGTTTACTTTTAAACCTCAGCTTATTGTTTATGCTTGCAGGCTGTAGCTTTCAGGCGAGCCACCCTGCGCCTGTCGAAAGTCTTTCTCCCCACCTCTCAAAACACAGTAAAGGCCATCTTAAATCCGATTCTTATAAAGTAAAAAAAGGCGATACGCTTTATTCTATTTCATGGGCGGCAGGGAAGGATTTTGTTGAAATAGCTAAAATTAATCAATTAGATAAGTCCTACACTATTTACCCTGGGCAGATCTTGTATTTAACACAGCCTCGGATTGTTAATCAGTCCAACACTAAGACTTTAGGTGGATATTCTTCTGCTTTGAAAAGTCAAAAATCAAATAATTCTCAGGAAAAACAATCAAATAATAATAATTTGCAAATAAGTGCTTCACAGAAAAAAACACTTGATCAGAAAGCTAAGCCTGCGTATTCTGCAACAAGTGGCCAACAAAATGTTAACCCTTCAATCGTTGCTCCTACTTCGACACTGCCTGACAGTGTGAGCCAGTGGCAATGGCCTGTAAGAGGTAAATTAGTTGGGACTTACTCTGCTAATGAGCAGGGGAATAAAGGCATTAAGATCGCAGGTCAAAGGGGAGATATCATCAAAGCCGCAGCAGACGGGAGGGTGGTATATGCAGGTAGTGCTCTTAGGGGTTATGGTAATTTAGTCATTATTAAACACAGTGAAGATTACCTTAGTGCTTATGCTCATACGGATCAGATCTTAGTTGAAGAAAAGCAACATGTTCTCGCTGGACAAACAGTTGCTAAAATGGGTAGTACAGGAACCGATCAAGTAATGTTACGATTTGAAATTCGTTATCATGGTCAATCTGTTAACCCACTTAATTATTTGCCTAAGCAATGATTGCTTAGGGCCTTGTTGGCAAATGGAGGATAGGAAATTGCAATAGTTCAAGCAGTTTAATTAGGTTTAGGAGATTTGATCATGAGCCGTATAAATAGCACTGCCGCAGAAGAATTAGTCGATTTTTCCGTTGAAACCGCAGAGTTTGATCTCGAAAAAGAGGATATTGCTACAGATTTAGTTCAAGAACTTGGACTAGAACAACAGGTTCAAGATGACCTGCAAAAAAATCTTGATGCCACGCAACTCTATTTAGGTGAAATAGGGTTTTCCCCCCTGCTTAGCGCAGAAGAAGAAGTTTACTTTTCTCGTAAAGCCTTAAAAGGCTGTGAAAAATCCCGTAATCGCATGATTGAAAGTAATCTTAGACTTGTTGTTAAGATTGCACGTCGTTATAACAACCGAGGATTAGCACTCTTAGATTTAATCGAAGAAGGGAACTTAGGACTTATCCGCGCGGTAGAAAAATTTGATCCCGAAAGAGGTTTTCGTTTCTCAACCTATGCAACTTGGTGGATTCGTCAAACGATTGAACGTGCAATTATGAATCAAACTCGCACCATTCGTTTACCGATTCATGTTGTTAAAGAGTTGAACGTATATTTAAGAACCGCTCGGGAATTAGCGCAAAAATTGGATCACGAACCGACAGCTGAAGAAATTGCTGAAAAATTGCAAGTCCCTAGTGCAGATGTCAGCCGTATGTTGAAGTTGAATGAAAAGATTACCTCAGTCGATACGCCTTTGGGGGGCGATAATGACAAAGCGCTGATCGATATATTGGCCGATGATGACAGTGTAGGCCCTGACTATAAGGTACAGGATGAAGATATCTCAAACTCGGTAGTGAAATGGCTCAATGAGTTAAATACTAAACAAAGAGAGGTATTAGCTCGTCGTTTTGGATTATTAGGCTATGAGCCATCGACATTGGAAGATGTCGGGGCAGAGATAGGGTTAACCCGTGAGCGTGTTCGTCAAATTCAAGTTGAAGCCTTAAAACGTCTACGTGATTTACTCGGTTCACAAGGCCTATCTGTTGAAGCGTTGTTTAGAAATTAATGTTATTGGGCAAAGTAAGACGGTAATGATCAAACAATTTAAGTCCCTATTAAAAACGCCCACAATAGTGGGCGTTTTGTTTTTTAATTTAATTGATTAGCTCAAGCGCTTTAATTCGTAGAGTAAATCAAGTGCTTGTTTAGGCGTTAAATTATCGGGATTTATTGCTTGTAACTTAGTTAGAGCGGGATTCTCAGCTGGCTCAGGTAGGGCGAGTAGGGTTTGAATGGGCGTTTTTGTGCCCTCAAGCTGATGATCGCGACTTTCTAATTGCTGCAACTTGTGTTTGGCTGCCTTAATGACTTTCGCTGGTACGCCCGCGAGTGCTGCAACCTGTAAGCCGTAGCTTTTACTGGCGGCGCCTTCTTGTACCGCATGCATAAAGGCGATGGTATCCTCATGTTCTATCGCGTCTAAATGGACGTTATAGACACCAGCCATCAGATCCGGCAGTTGGGTTAGCTCAAAATAGTGGGTGGCAAATAACGTCATAGCACCGATTTGTTGGGCGAGATACTCTGCAGCAGACCAAGCTAAAGATAAGCCATCGTAGGTCGATGTACCGCGGCCAATTTCATCCATTAATACCAGACTTTGAGCCGTTGCATTATGGAGGATATTGGCAGTCTCAGTCATTTCGACCATAAAGGTTGAACGGCCTGAAGCTAAATCGTCCGATGCACCAATACGAGTAAATATGCGATCAATAGGCCCTATCACAGCTCGCTCTGCCGGTACAAAACAGCCAATATGAGCCATAAGCGTGATTAAGGCGACTTGGCGCATATAAGTCGACTTACCCCCCATATTGGGTCCTGTCACTATCAACATGCGTCTTTGATTGTGCAAGGTGACTGGATTGGCGATAAAGGGTGTTTGACTGACGCGTTCAACGACGGGATGTCTGCCTGCATCAATCTGGACGCCGATATCCTGGCTTAGCTGAGGACAGATATATCCTAAAGTTTCAGCGCGTTCGGCAAAATTACTTAATACATCGAGTTCAGCAGCCGCTCTAGCAAAAGCTTGTAACTCATGTAGTTTGGGCAGAATAAGATCGAAAAGCTGTTCCCATAGCTGTTTTTCAAGGGCCAGCGCTTTACCTTGGCTTGAGAGCACTTTTTCTTCGTACTCTTTAAGTTCGGGCGTGATATAACGCTCCATATTTTTAAGCGTTTGGCGTCGTTGATAATTGAGCGGCACTTGTGAAGATTGCAAGCGGCTGACTTCAATATAATAACCATGTACGCGGTTATAGCCGACTTTAAGTGTATTGATGCCAGTACGTTCTTTTTCCCTTGCTTCAAGTTGAACCAAATAGTCGCTGGCCCCCTCACTCAGACCGCGCCATTCATCAAGTTCATTATTGTAGCCTTCGCGGATCACGCCACCATCACGAATAAGCATAGGGGGATTATCAACAATGGCGCGCTCGAGTAGGGCCTGTTCTTCGGGAAATTCACCCAAATATTGACATAGTTTGACGGTATGAGGTGCATTTAGCACGCTTAAGCTTTGTTGTAATTCAGGTAATAAACTCAATGCTTGACGTAGGCGGGCAAAATCCCGTGGTCGAGCAGTACGCAGCGCAAGCCTTGCCATAATACGCTCAATGTCACCCAGTGCCTTAAGCTGTTCATGGAGTGGTTCATGTGTGCCTGTCTTAAGTAATTCATTCACAGCCGTTTGGCGGGCGATAATTTGATTAGGATCCCGTAATGGCTGATGGATCCAGCGCTGCAGCATACGGCTTCCCATTGCTGTCGCAGTATTATCTAATACGGCCGCTAAGGTATTATCACGGCCACCCGCTAGATTTTGGGTGAGTTCCAAGTTACGGCGGGTTGCGGCATCAAGTACTATACTATCCGCTTGATTAAAGCGAATTATGGCATTGATATGGGGCAGGGTAGTACGTTGTGTATCTTTAACATACTGCATTAAGCAACCAGCGGCTTGCAGTGATAGACGCGCATCGCTAATGCCAAAACCATGAAGATCTTTAGTGCCAAATTGTGCAAGTAAAAGTTTGATGCTGGTGTCGTAATCAAATTCCCACTCGGGACGACGACGTTTGCCTTTGAAGTGGCTTAGCAAGCCAAGTTCACCAAAATCTTCACTGTAAAGAATTTCGACTGGATTTGTACGTTGTAATTCGGCTTCTAAGGATTCCTTTGTATCAAGCTCTGCAATCACAAATCGGCCAGAGGAAACATCGAGGGTCGCATAGCCAAATCCAACTTTACCTTGATAAACTGCGGCTAAAAGATTGTCTTGGCGTTCTTGTAACAGGGCTTCATCGGTTAAGGTGCCGGGTGTTACTATGCGTACGACTTTACGCTCAACCGGACCTTTAGCGGTCGCGGGATCGCCAATCTGCTCGCAAATTGCAACAGATTGACCAATTTGAACCAATTTAGCCAAATAACCTTCAACCGCATGATAGGGAATGCCAGCCATTGGGATTGGATCGCCGCCACTCTTTCCGCGGGCAGTCAGGGAGATGCCTAATAACTCAGAAGCACGTTTAGCGTCATCATAGAAGAGTTCATAGAAGTCACCCATTCGATAAAACAGTAGCATATCGTGATGTTCTGCTTTCATCGTCAAATATTGACGCATCATGGGGGTATGTTTTTCTAAATCATCGGTATCAATTACATTCATTAAATCGTTATCGTCCGTTGTGGCTGCCCTAAAAGCGATATCAATCTGTGTGGATATAGCGTAAAACCTTGGAAGTTTGTAGCTATTCCTACTCAAAATAAGTTGCGCCAATCTTAGCAATATTTTACTGACAATTAAGCCACCAAATGTAGATATTCCCTTATTATGATAATTTATTTGCCCAATATTAATGTAAAAGTGCGTAAGTATAAGGAAATTACCCCATTGAAAAATAATTCGTGCACAGGTCTTGATACTGTATGATTGTACAGTATACTAGTCAGCATATTAAGACAGAAAGCCTCGCTTTTTGAATTGCCCGCTTTACTAAATTGAATATCACTTTTTGACAGCCTAGATGCTGCCTAGATGAGGGAACAGGAATGAAGGTCGATCCAAACAAAGAGAAAGCACTCGCAGCGGTATTGAGCCAGATTGAAAAGCAATTTGGTAAAGGTTCTATCATGAAGCTGGGCGAAGATCGCTCTATGGATGTCGAAACCATTTCTACTGGTTCGTTATCTCTAGATGTCGCTTTAGGTGCTGGTGGCTTGCCAATGGGGCGTATTGTTGAGATCTATGGTCCTGAATCATCTGGTAAAACGACACTGACTTTAGAAGTGATTGCCGCTGCGCAGCGTGAAGGTAAAACCTGTGCTTTTATCGATGCAGAACATGCGTTAGACCCAATCTATGCTAAAAAATTGGGCGTAGATATTGATAACCTGCTGTGTTCACAACCGGATACTGGCGAGCAAGCGCTTGAGATTTGTGATGCTTTAACTCGCTCAGGCGCTGTTGACGTTATCGTAGTCGACTCCGTGGCTGCATTAACGCCTAAAGCTGAAATCGAAGGCGAAATTGGTGATTCTCACATGGGCCTAGCGGCGCGTATGATGAGCCAAGCCATGCGTAAACTTGCTGGTAACTTAAAGCAATCTAACACCTTACTTATCTTTATCAACCAAATTCGGATGAAGATTGGTGTGATGTTCGGTAACCCAGAAACGACAACGGGTGGTAACGCACTGAAGTTCTATGCTTCTGTTCGTTTGGATATTCGCCGCACAGGTGCCATTAAAGACGGCGATGAAGTTGTCGGTAACGAAACTCGCGTTAAAGTGGTGAAAAACAAAGTTGCGGCTCCATTTAAGCAAGCTGAGTTCCAAATCCTTTACGGCCAAGGTATTAACCGAACAGGTGAGTTAGTCGACTTAGGTGTAGCCCATAAGCTGATCGAGAAAGCCGGTGCTTGGTACAGCTATAAAGGTGATAAAATTGGCCAAGGTCGTGCAAATGCGGGTAAATATCTGACTGAAAACCCAGCAATTGCCGCCGAAATAGACAAGACATTACGTGAGTTACTGTTAAGTAATCCAAGTGCCCTAGCATCATCTGCATCTGATGATGAAAGCACAGAAGGTAATATTGACTTAGAGACAGGCGAAATATTCTGAGTCAGTCCGCATACCAAATCGCGGTAGCGCTGCTAGCGCGCCGCGATTATTCCCGCCAACAAATTCGTGATAAATTGCTCGATAAAGGTTTCGAACTAAACGATATAGAACCTGTACTCGATGCTTGCGAATCCTCCGGTTTTATTAATGATGCTCGTTATGCCGAACTGTTGGTGCGAAGCCACATCAGTCGAGGCCACGGTGCAATACGCATCCGCCAAGCAATCGCACAGAAAGGCTTATCTAAAGACTGTATTGAAGCCGCTTTGGTTAATTGTGATTGTGACTGGTTTGAGCTAGCAAAAGATAAAGCCACCAAAAAATACGGCATTCCCCGTGTGACAGAAGTGAAGGGCTCTAAAGCTCGGGATCTCATCGCAAAGGAAAAGGCCAAACGAGTGCGTTTTTTAATGGGCCAAGGCTTTAGCTACGATCAAATCAGTTATGCATTAGATTCAGATCCCAATGATCTCGACGAAGATGATTAACGCCCTAATTTAAAAGTGATGATTTGAAGCTAAGGCTGTAAACACTCATCTACTTATCACCTACGGGCTTTGAAGCCTTCTGGTTTCTCGTTGTGCTCACTTGCTTGAAAATTGTCCTTATCGCGACAAACCTACACTGTCTTCAATTATTCCTTATCCTGCCGTTTTGCCTCTAGTGGCTCTGGTGTAGCCTATTCAAGCTAAAATATTAAATTCCTGATGTGTATATCACCAATCAAGACTGGTTGTCTTTCCTTAGTCTGCTTATAATGCTGGGCAAATAGAAATGCGGCTGCCCTATGGTGTAGCTGGTAATGCTTATCCAATTCAGGACGATTTCATGTATCAAACTACAGCAGAGCTTAGAAGTGCTTTCCTCGAATTTTTCCGCAGCCACGGTCATCAGGTTGTGGACAGTAGTTCATTAGTGCCAGGCAACGATCCAACTCTTTTATTTACCAATGCGGGCATGAACCAATTTAAGGACGTGTTTCTTGGCATGGATAAACGCAATTACACGCGTGCGACCACTGCTCAACGTTGTGTACGCGCTGGCGGTAAACATAATGATTTAGATAATGTGGGATATACCGCCCGTCACCATACTTTCTTCGAAATGTTAGGTAACTTCAGCTTTGGGGATTATTTCAAAGAAGAAGCGATTTGTTTTGGTTGGTCATTTTTAACTGAAACCTTAAAGCTGCCGAAAGAACGTCTGTGCGTCACTATCTACCAAACTGACGATGAAGCCTTTGAAATTTGGAATAAAAAGATTGGTGTGGCCGCTGAAAATATCATTCGTATCGGTGATAACAAGGGCGCACCTTACGCTTCAGATAACTTCTGGCAAATGGGTGACACTGGTCCTTGTGGTCCTTGTACCGAGATTTTCTATGACCATGGTGATCATATTTGGGGTGGACGTCCTGGTAGCCCAGAAGAAGATGGCGATCGTTTCATCGAAATTTGGAATATTGTATTCATGCAATACAATCGCCACATTTCAGGCGAAATGTTGCCGCTACCAAAACCTTCTGTCGATACAGGTATGGGGATCGAACGTATTGCTGCGATTATGCAAGGCGTACATTCTAACTATGAAATCGATATCTTCCGTGCTCTTATTGCCAAAGCCGCAGAAATTATCGGCGTGACTGATTTATCCAATAAATCACTACGCGTTATTGCTGACCATATTCGCTCATGTGCATTTTTAGTGGCCGATGGTGTAATGCCATCTAACGAAGGCCGTGGCTATGTGCTGCGCCGTATTATCCGCCGCGCCGTGCGTCATGGTAATAAGTTAGGTGCGACCGAAGCCTTTTTCTACAAATTAGTTCCGACGCTGATTGATGTGATGGGGGATGCAGCCAAGGGGCTCGCTGAAACTCAAGTTATTGTTGAAAAAGCACTTAAAGCGGAGGAGGAGCAGTTTGCTCGTACTTTAGAGCGTGGTTTAGGTATTTTAGACGCAGCCTTAAGCGAATTAACCGGTGACACTTTAGACGGTGAAACCGTATTCAAACTCTATGATACCTACGGTTTTCCAATGGATTTAACCGCAGACGTTTGTCGTGAGCGTAATATTATTGTCGATGAGGCAGGTTTTGAAGCGGCAATGGCTGAGCAACGTAGCCGCGCCCAAGCAGCGGGTAACTTTGGTGCCGATTACAATGCGGCATTGAAAATTGACGCCGAAACAGCATTCTGCGGTTACACCGAACTTGTGGGTCAAGCAAAAGTCACCGCGATTTATCAAAACGGCGAGTCAGTGACGGCTATTAAAGCGGGTGATGAAGCGGTTCTTGTGCTAGACGTGACACCTTTCTATGCTGAATCGGGCGGTCAAGTGGGCGATAAAGGCCAATTGGTTGCGAATGGTATTGAATTTACGGTAAACGATACGCAAAAGTATGGTCAAGCAACAGGCCATCAAGGTGTCTTAGTCGCAGGGAGCTTGAGTATTGGCCAAATGGTTGAGGCTAAGGTTGATAAAAAATTACGTCACCGTACTCAGTTAAACCATTCTGTTACGCATTTATTACATGCCGCACTGCGCCAAGTGCTTGGTACGCATGTCACGCAAAAAGGGTCGCTGGTTGATCCTGAGCGTTTACGTTTCGATTTCTCTCATTTCGAAGCAGTCAAACCTGCGGAACTAAAGAAAGTCGAAGAATTAGTGAATACCCAAATTCGCCGTAACCACGAGCTGAAAGTCGCTGAAATGGCGATTGATGAAGCTAAAGAAAAAGGTGCTATGGCACTCTTTGGTGAGAAGTACGATGCACAGGTTCGTGTTGTCACTATGGGCGATTTCTCTATCGAATTGTGTGGTGGTACCCACGTTGGCCGTACCGGTGACATTGGTCTGTTCAAAATTACCTCTGAAGGCGGTATTGCTGCGGGCGTTCGCCGTATTGAAGCGGTAACCGGTGCTGCAGCTATGGCTTATGTGGCGCAGCAACAGGCTGAGCTGGAAGAGGCGGCTGCCTTGTTAAAAGGCGATACTCATTCAGTGGTTGCTAAGTTAAAAGCACAACTCGATAAAATGAAACAACTTGAAAAAGACATGGCGCAGCTAAAAGATAAATTAGCGGCGGCTGCGAGTGCTGACTTAGTGGGCGATGCTGTGGTTGTTAATGGCGTGAATGTACTTATCAAAAAACTAGATGGCGTTGAGGCTGGTTCACTTCGCGGTTTACAAGATGAATTAAAGCAAAAACTAAAATCTGCCATTATTGTGTTGGGTACGGCTCAAGAAGGCAAAGTGAATCTGATTGCTGGCGTGAGTAACGACTTAGTTGGCAAAGTCAAAGCGGGTGAGCTAGTCGCTATGGTCGCTGCACAAGTGGGCGGCAAGGGCGGTGGTCGTCCAGATATGGCGCAAGCGGGTGGTAGCCAACCAGAAAATCTGGATGCGGCCTTAGCTCAAGTATTACCTTGGATTACTGAGCGTTTAGCTTAAGAGGTTGTTGTGCCTGAAAAACGAAAGCTTAGTCGTAGCAAGCTTTTTGTGAAAAAGTTTGGTGGCACTTCGGTGGGTTCTATAGAACGTATTGAAGTGGTCGCCGAACAGATTGCAAAGTCCGCTCGCAGTGGTGAACAACAGGTACTCGTGCTCTCTGCTATGGCAGGGGAGACAAATAGACTTTTCGCACTTGCCGCGCAAGTTGACCCCCGTGCCTCGGCGCGGGAACTCGATATGCTTGTCTCAACAGGCGAACAAGTGAGTATCGCATTGATGGCGATAGCTTTGCAGCGACGTGGTATTAAGGCTAAGTCGCTCACGGGAGATCAAGTTCAAATCCATACCAATAGTCATTTTGGTCGCGCAAGTATTGAGAATGTCGATACTGGCTATCTAGAGTCACTGCTTGATGATGGAATTGTGCCGATAGTCGCAGGGTTTCAAGGGATTGATCCTAACGGAGATGTAACGACTTTGGGGCGTGGAGGGTCTGATACCACTGCGGTTGCGTTAGCTGCTGCACTTAACGCTGATGAGTGCCAAATTTTCACTGATGTTGCTGGTGTCTTCACAACCGATCCAAATATTGATAGTAATGCACGTTGCCTTGATGTGATTGGCTTTGATGTTATGCTCGAAATGGCCAAACTGGGAGCTAAGGTGCTACATCCTGACTCGGTTGAATATGCCGAACGTTTTCGAGTGCCTTTGCGAGTGTTATCTAGTTTTGAAGTTGGTCAAGGTACCCTAATTCAATTTGGTACCGAATCTGACGTGATAAGTGCTTCCTTGGTGCAGGGGATTGCGATCAATAAAGCGTTAGCAACATTAACGATTGATGGCTTATTAACGACGAGTGAACATTACCAAGCCTTGTTAGCTTGTTTGTCTCGCCTTGAAATCGATGTGGAGTTTATCACCCCGCTCAGATTAAATGAGGATGCTCCCGCAGGGTGTGTGAGTTTTATGCTTGCAGAAGCAAAAGTGGATATTTTATTGCACGAGCTTGAAGCATTGAGTACAAGTCTTGAGCTTGGTCAATTGATTGTTGAGCGTCAACGTGCAAAAGTATCTTTAGTTGGCAAAGGTTTACAGGCAAAAATGGGATTATTGACTAAGATGTTAGATGTCTTGGGTAATGAAACAATCCATGCTAAGTTACTCTCGACGTCGGAGAGTAAATTATCAACCGTTATCGATGAAAGGGACTTGCACAAAGCGGTTCGGGCGTTACATCACGCTTTCGAGCTAAATAAGGTGTAATTAAATAACCGTTTGAGTATTGAATACTATTAATTTGTACTAAGCTGACCTTATAATAAGCCCATCTACCGGATGAGTGCCGTGTGTAAGCTGAATTAAGAAATAAAGGAGCTATCGAATGCTGATTTTGACTCGTCGTGTTGGCGAAACACTGATGATTGGTGACGAAGTCACTGTTACAGTGCTGGGGGTAAAAGGAAATCAGGTGCGTATCGGTGTTAACGCACCTAAAGAGGTTTCTGTTCACCGTGAAGAAATCTATCAACGTATCCAATCTGAAAAATCGGGTTCACCATCGGAAGGTGGTAACTTTTAATACTGCGCTATGGCGAGGGTATTACGGCGACAGAAGAGTCAGTTTTTTAACTGACTTTTTTATTTTTTAGACCGAAAGATTGGCGTAAATCAATACATTGGCTTGATATAACAGCAATGTGATTAAAAACAGTTCAAATGGGATCTGTTTCTGAAAAAGGGTTTGACTTATTTTCGTCAAACAGTAATATGTGCGCCAAGAAAACGGAGAGGTGGCCGAGTGGCCGAAGGCGCTCCCCTGCTAAGGGAGTATGGGCTTTAACTCCCATCGAGGGTTCGAATCCCTCCTTCTCCGCCATTTCTTAACGATAGAAAACAGTGCGCGTGTAGCTCAGCTGGATAGAGTACCTGGCTACGAACCAGGCGGTCGGAGGTTCGACTCCTTCCACGCGCACCATTTTTTA
Organism: Shewanella sp. W3-18-1; assembly: GCF_000015185.1. NCBI lineage: Bacteria > Pseudomonadati > Pseudomonadota > Gammaproteobacteria > Alteromonadales > Shewanellaceae > Shewanella > Shewanella sp. W3-18-1. The sequence continues at coordinate 1,445,466 of NC_008750.1, forward strand.
TTGAAGCAATACAAGTCGCGCATGTAGCTCAGCTGGATAGAGTACCTGGCTACGAACCAGGCGGTCGGAGGTTCGACTCCTTCCATGCGCACCATTTCTGCATTAGTTAATCTTTAACTCATCAGTTTTGAATTTCAATTTGAAATTTTGTAGTTAGTTGCTTCTAGTAAGTTATAAAAATGCGCGTGTAGCTCAGCTGGATAGAGTACCTGGCTACGAACCAGGCGGTCGGAGGTTCGACTCCTTCCACGCGCACCAATTAAATCTCAATGCTTTTGTGTTGCGATAAAAAGTAAAAATGCGCATGTAGCTCAGCTGGATAGAGTACCTGGCTACGAACCAGGCGGTCGGAGGTTCGACTCCTTCCATGCGCACCAAATTAGTTGATAAGCAGTATAGTCTATCAGCGAAAAGTAAAAATGCGCGTGTAGCTCAGCTGGATAGAGTACCTGGCTACGAACCAGGCGGTCGGAGGTTCGACTCCTTCCACGCGCACCAATTATGTAAGCATTGCTTACAAATGTAGATTTTGCGGAGAGGTGGCCGAGTGGCCGAAGGCGCTCCCCTGCTAAGGGAGTATGGGCTTTAACTCCCATCGAGGGTTCGAATCCCTCCTTCTCCGCCATTCTATTTCTTAGTCGAAGAAATAGATTTGCGAGATAAAGATACTTATTCTAGACTCAATTTCGGTTGGCTCTAGTTAGAAGTAAAAAGCAATTTTTGCGCATGTAGCTCAGCTGGATAGAGTACCTGGCTACGAACCAGGCGGTCGGAGGTTCGACTCCTTCCATGCGCACCATATAGATAAGCCCTGCAAGCAATTGCAGGGCTTTTTTATTAGCTGTCTAAACCTTTACTTCCCACCTCTTTTAAGTTCATATCCTGCCGACTGCCACTATGGGAAATTAGGTATTCAGGATTTTCATCTACTTCGCTTTAAGAATCGTTAAGTGGTTTTAATGCGGTGTAGTAGGTAATGAAGCCATGTTTAGAATTGGTTTGGATTTAACAAAGCGTCAGACTTAAGATAACCTGTGGTTTCAGTGTCTATACATACAAGAAGGGCAGCCACTAGGCTGCCCTTCATTCAGTTGAATCAGTCAATCATAGCAAGTCAATCAGAGCATGAGAGAAGGTTAAGCTTCTAACTTAGCGAACTCAGATTTTTGTTCGTTGAGCTTGTCCATATCTCGCTTGAGATCGGCCATCTTAGCGCGCTCTTTGTCGATAACCTCGGCTGGGGCTTTTGCCACAAAACCTTGGTTCGACAATTTACCTTCGATGCGAGCGATCTCTTGGCCGAGCTTTTCAAGCTGTTTGTCGATACGGGCCATTTCGGCGGCAACATCGATTAAACCTGCCATTGGGATCAACAGTTCCATTTCACCAATCAAACCTGTGGTCGACATAGGCGCAGTTTCGCCATCGGCTAAAATGGTCATGCTTTCTAAGCGGGCAAGCGTAGTAAAGAAGGTTTGGTTTGCTTCTACACGGGCTTTATCCTGCGCGCTAACACCACGAAGTAGGGCATTTAATGGCTTAGATGGGGCAATGTTCAGTTCGGCGCGAATGTTACGTACAGCGACAATCACTTGCTTAACCCACTCTAAATCGGCCATTGCTGCGCTATCGACTTTAGCGGCATCAAATGTTGGGAACGGTGCCAGCATAATGGTATCACCAGCGACACCAGCTAACGGTTTAACGCGTTGCCAAATGGTTTCAGTAATATATGGCATCATAGGGTGCATCAGGCGCTGCATCGCTTCGAGCACCGTCACTAAGGTGTGGCGAGTACCGCGCATTTGCGTTTCACTGCCGTTTTGCAATACCGGTTTAGTTAACTCTAAGTACCAGTCACAGAACTGGTTCCAAGTGAACTCATACAGGGTATTGGCCGCTAAGTCGAAACGATAGGCCGCCATGTGATCGTCAAAGGTCTTAACGGTTTGATTGAACAAGCCGATAATCCAGCGATCGGCTAGTGATAGTTCTAGCTCGCCACCTTTGTATTTTGGTGAGCCAGGGCCACAATCTTGATCTTCTGTGTTCATCAGCACGTAGCGCGAGGCGTTCCACAACTTGTTACAGAAGCTGCGGTAACCGTCTAAGCGCTTCATATCCCAGTTGATGTCACGGCCCGTTGATGCCATAGCGGCAAGCGTAAAGCGCAGCGCATCAGTACCGTGGGCTTCGATGCCATTTTCAAACTCTTTGCGAGTGCTCTTTTCAATCTTGGCGGCCAGTTGTGGCTGCATCATATTACCGGTACGTTTTTCAACTAAATCTTCAAGGCCGATACCGTCGATCATGTCTAATGGATCGAGTACGTTGCCCTTAGATTTTGACATCTTGTTACCCGCTTCATCGCGGATAAGACCGGTTACGTAGACGGTTTTGAACGGGACTTGTGGTTTACCGTCTTCATCTTTGATGAAGTGCATGGTCATCATGATCATACGGGCAACCCAGAAGAAGATGATGTCAAAACCTGTCACCAACACGTCGGTTGGGTGGAAGGTTTTTAAATCTTCTAAATTGTCAGGCCAACCTAAGGTCGAGAAAGTCCACAGGGCTGAGCTGAACCAAGTGTCCAGTACGTCTTCGTCTTGGCGTAATGTCATTGAGTCGGCAATATTGTGCTTAGCACGTACCTCGGCTTCGTTGCGGCCGACATAGACTTTGCCGTTTTCGTCGTACCAAGCTGGGATACGGTGACCCCACCACAATTGACGTGAAATACACCAGTCTTGAATGTCACGCATCCACGAGAAGTACATGTTCTCGTATTGCTGCGGCACAAACTTGATGCTGCCATTTTCAACGGCTTCGATAGCGGTTTTCGCCATTGGCGCAACAGCCACATACCATTGGTCGGTCAGCATAGGTTCGATAACTACACCGGAGCGATCGCCATAAGGGACTTTTAAGGCGTGAGGCGCGATTTTTTCGAGCAACCCTAAAGTTTCAAATTCGGCGACGATAGCGTCACGCGCTTTAAAACGGTCAAGTCCGGCAAAGCGTTCAGGCAGGCTGCCATCGAGCGTTTTGTTAAAGGTACCGTCAGAGTTCACCACTTCGGCGCTCACGCGAATGGCGGCATCTAAGGTCAGCACGTTGAACATGGGCAGGTTGTGACGTTTACCGACTTCATAGTCGTTAAAGTCATGGGCTGGGGTGATCTTCACGCAACCTGTACCAAAGGCCATATCGACGTAATCGTCGGCCACGATAGGAATGCGGCGATTTACTATTGGCAGCAGAATATATTTGCCAATCAACGCTTGATAACGTTCATCATCGGGATGTACTGCAACCGCACTGTCGCCGAGCATAGTTTCTGGACGTGTGGTAGCAACTTCTAAATAGTCTTTACCATCGGCGGTTAGCTCACCGTCGGCCAGTGGATAACGCAGGTGCCACATATGGCCCTGTTTTTCTTTGCTTTCCACTTCTAAATCAGAGATAGCCGTGTGCAGCTTTGGATCCCAGTTGACCAAACGCTTGCCGCGATAAATCAACTCGTCTTCGTACAGACGCACAAACACTTCTTGCACGGCCTTGGACAAGCCTTCGTCCATAGTGAAACGCTCGCGGTCCCAATCAACAGAGGCACCCATACGACGTAGCTGCTTCGTGATAGTGCCACCCGATTGCGCTTTCCATTCCCACACTTTATCCATAAAGGCATCGCGACCTAGGTCATGGCGATTCTTGCCTTCTTCGGCTTCAAGTTTACGCTCTACCAACATTTGGGTGGCGATACCCGCATGGTCAGTACCGACTTGCCATAGGGTATTTTTACCTTTCATCCGTTGGTAACGGGTCAAGGTATCCATGATGGTGTCTTGGAAGGCATGGCCCATATGCAAGCTCCCCGTCACGTTGGGTGGCGGGATCATGATGCAATAATTGCCTTTGGATTCATCACCGTGTGGTTTGAAGTAACCTTGCGCTTCCCAGTTTTGGTAAAGCGTTTGCTCGATGGATTGCGGATCGTATGTTTTTTCCATGGGAACGTATCTGTCTCAAACTAAATTAAGTGGATGTGTTGCTAAATTATGGGTCGTTAATTCGATCCCTAGGTCGCGATATTGCCTATAGCGTTCACGGGCAACGGCTTTATGCTGATCGTCATTGGCAACAAAATCGATGATTTGACCAAAGTTTACCGCAAATGGGGGGGCTTGGTCTGCAATATTAATCAGAAGTTGACGACTTTTATTGGCCCCAAGGCGGTCAAAACCTATTTCAACTGGGGCACCAGTGATAGGTCCTTCACCTTTCAAGTTGTGAGGTACAAATGCTGTTGGCTCAAATTGCCATAATAATTCATCAATCTCTAAAGCTAAGTTTTTGTCTTGACAATGAATATAGACTAATTGTTGCTTAATATAAGCTTGCTGAGCTAATTGACATGCAAAAAGGTGCATTGCTCCTAAAGCCGCATTGGTATTGGCTACAGTGCTTATGGCTGACTGGATCGCGATATGACCAGATTGTGCCACTGGTGGCATCAGATAAAACAGCGCTTGAGTCATAATTTCAATGCCTTGCATGAATGCGAACAACTAAGGGAGGAGTTTACACTAAAAGATGAGTTTGGTTAATGGAGCTCAGAGCGTTTTGATTTTTATGAGACTATTCATAAAATGAAAAAGCGCACCCGAAGGTGCGCTGGTTTTAGTATAAGATCTGGTCAAACGAGTTTATCCTCCTTATTAATCAGTGAATATGGAACCAAGTTTACCTTATTTATCAGTGTATTGTTTGCATACATTAAACAATTGTACTACTAACAACTAACTCACTTGTACTCGGTTTACATTTATCAATAAACGGTTTACGGCTTATAGTGTGTACTAGGTACATTTTTCTGCTAAGCAGTAGGGCCATATCACTCGTTTAGCTTACTTTAGTTTATCTTAGTTATTACAATTGCAGTTTTAACTTAAAGCACTTAACATTTTTACTGTTTATCAAACTTACATACTACATTGGAAATTACCGCTAAGTGAGTATTTACCTTAATCAAGCATAAACCACTCTCTTTAACACCCTCCTAATAATTTAGTGGATAACTATTTGACATATTAGCCTTGTTAGATTGAATACCTCTTAGTCTTGAGCGAAAACCTAAATTTAAAAACAGATACTTATTAGGATTTTCTGACTTTAGTGGTTATTTACTTAAGTTACTCCTTAAATATAAATGCTAAAGAGATATAACTACATTTTTGAAGTTCATTTTATCTGTTAAATACAATTGCTTTTGCTAATATAGTTTTTACATACTCCTTATATTCATGAAAACATAAACGTATTGAGTTTGTCTTAGGTGTTAGGGTAAATACTTTTAAGAACGATTAGTTTTTGTCAGTTACCTCCTTCTCTATCAAGTATGTTGGTTGAAAGTGGAGCCTGTAAAACTGTGTATATCAGTATAAAAGTCTATGATGCGTTAGATGAGATTAGCTAAATTTTTACTTGTTCAACGGTTAACTATGGTTTCATTAATTATGTTTCTGACAGCCTCCTATTGTTACATTAAGCTATTTACATTTTTTAATCTTTTTGACTTATATTCACATCACTTCGATTCTTGCTGTCACTTAGTAAAGTGTAGTAGGTATTTAATTGAACACCTAGTTTTTGCTCATCATAAAGATGATTTTATCTAGCTTTTGCATAAAACTGTGTCCAACGTAAATGACTTCTACTTTTATGCCTCTCAAAGTGATGTGTCTCGCACTTACATTAACACTAAATAAATTAAGCGGCATCTTCCTCCTCATATTCGTCAATTGCATCTACATCGTCAGTGTCGGTATGTACTAATGAAGCAAAACGCTGTGCTTCGGGTTTATGGGTTAATCGATTGAGTTGTTTCTCTAATTTTTGACCCATGGCAGTAATTGCTGCATAAAGGTTCTCGTGTTTTGCTTGAGCAAAAAGTTCTCCATTTGGGATGCCAACCGATGCTTCAATCTTGAAACCTGGTTTCTCCTCTGTAATGATCACGTGGGGATTAATCAACTGCACATCGTGTCTAGAAAGTTTCTCAAAACGGCTTTCAATACGTTCACGGATTGGGGCAGTGACTTCTAGTTGTTTGCTCGTAATCTTTAGCATATGTCGAACCTTCTGTTGTTTCCTTGGATTTCAGAGTACCAACCTTAGCTGTATAAAACGAGATCTAAATCACAAAAATTCCCCATTTGGATACTGTTCGCTGGATATTTGATCGCTTAGACAATTTTCAATTATTCTTAGCTTGAAAGCCTTGTATTCCTCACCGAACAGGGGCATATTCGATAAGTTAACTCTGCAGCCTTTTCCTGATTTTCCTATATTTACTTTAAATTTATCAGCAAATCCCTTTAAAATACGTCTACTTATTTTATTCGTTCGCTCGAGTAGGTCTTATTTATGAAAACCGAATATATCAAAGTTAAAGTATGGGATTTACCTACACGTATTTTCCATTGGGTTATGGTGATGCTCATGGGCTTGTTATGGTGGAGTGCGGATGCCGGTGAAATGCAATGGCATCAAATTTTTGCATACAGTTTGCTGAGCTTGATTGCTTTTCGATTTGTGTGGGGATTTGTTGGTAGTGATACATCTAAATTTAGCCACTTTATTTGTCATCCTAAAGTTGCGTTGAAATACCTCAATGAAGTGCGAACTAAGGGAATATTTTTTGTACTTGGGCATAACCCTGTAGGGGGGTATATGGTCATTGCATTGATTACTGTGATTAGCCTACAAATAGTGACAGGATTGTTTGCAACCGACGATATTTTTACTGAAGGGCCGCTATATAGTTATATTAGTTCAAGTACAAGTGCATCAATGACTTGGCTACATAAGACGAACTTTAATCTTATTTTATTGTTGAGTGCTATCCATATATTGGCTGTCATTATTCATGCAATCAAAGGGGATAAATTGATTGGAGCCATGTTGACTGGTGATAAAAAGATTTCTAAGACGGAGTTGTCTTCATATCAACAAGTTAATCCATTGTTTAAATCCGGATGGATTGCCTTAGTACTTTTTGCTGTTTTGGCTGCTGTTATTTTTTCTTATTTAGTTTGGCCTATTGTACGAGTGCTTTAGTCATCACGCGGTAAATGTTACATGAGAAAAGTAAGTGATAAGGTTGCATTAACGAAAAAGCCTGCTTAAAGCAGGCTTTTTCGTTAATGCTTAAGAAAATTAGTCTTTCTTATAAGCATCGTGACAACCTTTACAGCTTTTACCTGTATTCATAAAGGCGTCTTTGATTGCAGCTTGATCGCCTTGTTGCGCAACAGTTGCTAAAATGGCGGCATTTTCTTGGAATGTTTTCATTTTTGCATCGAAATCGGCTTTATCTTGCCAGATTTTCGCTAAGGCTTCAGTATCACCTTTATCTGACCCTTCAATAAATCCCTCGATTGGTAGCATCGAAAGCGCAGCAACATTCGTTGCACGCATAGCGAAGGTTTTGGCTTCGAAAGGTTTTTTACCTTTCATCATCGCACCCATATCACCAAAATTATAGGCAATAAGGCTAAATGCAGATTGGCGGTATTCAATTGCATCTTTAGCATCTTCGAAATTATGTGCTTGTGCTGCTGAAACGAATAAGGTGCTAGCAACGAGGGTAAGTAGTAATTTTTTCATAGTATTCTCACAAATTAGCGTCGAAGTGTGACATTGCGCCTCTATTGTACACAAATTAACTTGATGTACTAGAAGCATTTTTGTCAGTTTTTGTCTAGATGTAATGAAGAAGCGTAACAAGTTATTTGTTAGAGAAACAAATCTGGTAAACTGCCATGTAATGCTTTAACAGTAGTTATGGGGTGATTATGCGAGCAAATTGGGACTTAGTATTAAACAAGATTTTGAGTCATGGAAATTATGAAGATCTTTTTATGCTCCTTCATTTACTGTTAACTGAAGATGAGCGAAGTGCCATTGCTGGGCGGCTTAAAGTTTTCCAGCTACTGCTAAATAGTGAAATGAGTCAACGTCAGATTGCAGCAGAATTTGAAGTCAGTATTGCCACTATTACTCGGTGCTCTAATTACCTTAAAAATATGACTCCCGAGCATAGAGCGAAAATTCAGACATTAATAAGTTAGTGGAAAGAGATGGTTTTAAGGAAAAGTTCAATAAAAATGAGGCGCTTCCTTTTTAAGAAAGTACCTCATAATGCAAAATTTGTGGTCGAGTTTATTTAAACTCGACCTATATCTATAAATACTGAGCTTAAGTGTTAAAGCTCAAACTAGCCTCGGCAACCACAGCCGCCATTGCCATCACAACCTGCTTTGGGTGTATCACAGGCTTCGTGATCATGCTCGTGGTGGTGATCATGGTCATGCTCTGAACCACCACAGCAACCACCTGTTTCCTTGCCGGAACCACCGCAGCATCCACCACCATGATCATGATCGTGTCCATGGCTGCCACAGCCACCTTGGGCATGAATGTGGCCATGAGCGATTTCTTCGGCTGAGGCTTCACGAACGTCAACGATTTCGACGCTGAAATTGAGCGATTGGCCCGCTAAAGGATGGTTGCCATCGACGATAACGACATTATCTTTTACTTCGATGACTTGAACAGGGCGTTGGCCCATTTCAGTTTCGGCGATGAAACGCATACCAGGGACGATATCTTCGATATCACCAAAGGCTTCTAATGGCACGGCTTGACGTAGGCCATCGTGATAAGGGCCATAGGCTTCTTCGGCACTAATAGTGACATCGAGTTTTTCGCCTTTGCTTTTACCGTCTAATGCGGCTTCTAAACCTGGGATCAGGTTTTCAGTACCGTGTAGATATAGCATAGGTTCAGAGTCGAAAGAGTCTTCTAATAGTCTGCCTTCTTGATCTGATAAACGGTAATGAATGGTTACCGCGCTGTGTTGAGTGATCTTCATATCGCCTCCAATTCGTAATGTGCGCGCATAATAACGTGCTTTTTTAGTGCTGGCGATAATTTGAAGTGGCTTATGTTAGATATCGCACAGGTTTTTTTTAGGAAAATTTGTCGGTGCTTTACGGTAGAAAGGATGAGTAATGTGATTTTTGCTCGTTAGCCGGTCAATTTAGCTTGAGTGATGAGGTAGAACAAATAACGCATTATTTTAAAGTGCACTATAAATAATTAGATGTAAAACAAATGATTATCTAATGTTTTTCGTGCAGCGTTACGTTAACGTCAACAGTTATCTATTGAGTAAATCGCATTTTTACCCCTAGAAAACTTCATATTAACGAATCTTGATGCAGTATTTTATCGAGCGTTAATATTTACCTATAAATAATCCATTTTAGGGGTTGACAAGCGCGGGTAAAAAAAGCAATTCTGTTTATCAAGAAATTAACATGGATTAGCCCAAACACATGCATAGCCTAGGTTTCGTAGTAGTTACCATTATTACAACCACCACTACAACAACAGTGGGGGCGGGCTGATACACCCTAAAGAATTTTAACGATGAGCCCGCTTCCCACAAAGAAGCGGGCTTTTTTGTTTCTAGCTCTTATTTCTAAGTCGGGCGCGGTACAGGAGAACAAGATGAAAGTAATGAAATTTGGTGGTACCTCGCTTGCAAATTGGCAGCGATTCTCGATGGCGGCGGATATCGTTGCTAAGTCATCTAAGCTTGAGCCAATAGCCACAGTGCTATCGGCCCCGGCGACTGTGACAAATGCGTTACTAGAAATGGTTGATGTAGCCGTTAAAGGTGAAGATTATTCGTCTGTGCTGCAGCATGTTGAGCGGGTATTTACCTCGCTATACCAAGATGCTGTTACTTCAATGTTGTCGAGTGAGCAGAGTGAACAGCTCTTTTCTGGACTTAATGCGCAGCTGGTGATTTGGCAGGATAGATTACGTGGCATTAGCTTACTGCAAGAGTGTCCCGATGGCATACGTGCTGAAATCGTGGTGGCAGGTGAGCGTTTATCTGCAGCCTTGATGGAACAAGTGATGCTATCTAAGGGGATCACGTCTGCTCAACTCGATCCGCGCGCCTTGTTTCTAGGTCGAGGTCGGCCGTTAGAATCCGTGGTCGATATCGCTATAAGTAAGCCAAGGTTTCGCGCGTTGGCGCTGGGTGAAAAGCGCGTATGGGTAATGCCGGGTTTCACCGCCGCCGATGAACAGGGCAAAGTGGTGACGTTAGGCCGTAATGGTTCGGACTATTCTGCTGCCGTGCTGGCCGCCTGTTTAGATGCTTCAAGTTGTGAAATCTGGACCGATGTTGACGGTGTTTATAATACCGATCCCCGGGTGGTTGCCGATGCCAAGTTGTTGTCACAACTCAGTTATCAAGAGGCGATGGAACTCTCCTATTTTGGCGCTAAAGTGCTGCATCCTAAGACGATTGCGCCCATCGCTCAGTTCCATATTCCCTGTTATATCAAAAATAGTTTTAACCCCGATGCGCCCGGCACTCTGGTATCAAACCAAGCCGATGAAACTGGCTTGCAGGTTAAAGCTATCTCCAATTTAGATAACCAGACCATGTTCGATATATCAGGCCCAGGCATGAAAGGCATGGTTGGCATGGCGAGCCGTACTCTCGCGGCGATTTCCCGCAGCGGCGTGTCAGTCTCTTTAATCACCCAAAGCTCCTCTGAATACAGTATTAGCTTCTGTGTGGCGACGTCTGACTCGGCCAAAGTGAAATGGGCCTTAGAGCAAGAGTTTGAATTAGAAATAAAAAGTGACTTGCTTGAACCTATTGCTATGCGTCATGAGCTGGCAATTGTGTCTTTGATTGGTGATGGCATGCGCACCCACAAAGGCGTGGCAGCGCGTTTCTTCCAAGCGTTAGCGCAGGCGAGCGTGAACATTATCGCCATAGCCCAAGGTTCGTCCGAGCGCTCGATTTCGACTGTGATCGAGCAGCGTAAGACTAAGCATGCGGTGGCGGCTTGTCATCAAGGCTTTTTCGATGTGCAGCAGTATTTAGATGTGTTTTTAGTGGGTTGCGGCAATGTGGGGGCTGGCCTGCTTGAGCAGATAAAACAACAGTCCGCCATGCTTAAAGAGCAGCACATCAGTATCCGTGTTTGCGGTATAGTGAATTCGAACAAGATGTTACTCGACAGTGCGGGCATCGATTTAAGCAATTGGTCTAGCTTGCTTGCCGATAGCCAGCAAGCTTGCGATATCCCAGCATTACTCGCATGGGCGAAAGAGCAACAATTGCTTAATCCAGTGCTGGTGGATTGCACTTCGAGCGAGCAAGTATCGGATCTGTATTTGGATGTGATGAACTCAGGTTTGCATGTGGTCACGCCGAACAAAAAGTCGAACACTCGCGATTATGCTTATTATCAAGCACTGCGCCAAACGGCATTAAAACAGCGTCGCCAATTCTTATACGAAACCACAGTCGGTGCGGGTTTACCTGTGATCGATAACCTGAAAAAACTGTTATTTGCGGGTGACAAACTGCATAAATTTAACGGTATTTTATCGGGCTCTTTATCCTTTATCTTCGGCATGCTCGATGAAGGTATGACGCTTTCTGAAGCGACTGGTCTGGCGCGAGAAAAATGTTTTACTGAGCCCGATCCCCGTGATGATTTGAGTGGTATGGATGTGGCGCGTAAGGTGCTCATTCTTGCCCGTGAAGTGGGACTAAAGTTAGAGCTCAGTGACGTGCAGGTTGAATCTGTATTGCCAGCCGAGTTTGATGATTCAGGTGATGTTGAAAGCTTTATGGCACGATTACCGCAAGTAGATGCTGCAATTGCCGCAAAAGTGGCGCAGGCCAAAGCCCAAGGTAAAGTGCTGCGTTATGTTGGGCAAATTGAGGATGGTGTGTGCCGTGTGCGTATCGCCGAAGTGGATGCACAGGATCCGCTTTATAGCGTTAAAGGCGGTGAAAATGCCTTGGCGTTCTATAGCCGCTATTATCAGCCCATTCCCTTTGTGCTACGCGGCTATGGCGCAGGGACTGAAGTGACCGCTGCTGGCGCCTTTGCCGATGTATTAAGAACCTTGAATTGGACTCGTGAGGTGAGTGTATGAGTTTGACTGTTTACGCTCCAGCCTCTATGGGTAACGTGGGCGTCGGATTTGATTTACTCGGTGCTGCATTAGCGCCGATTGATGGTAGTTTACTGGGCGACAGAGTGACTATCGCCGCGGCAGCGTCGGGTGTGAGTCTTATGCAAACCGGCGCTTGGGCCCATAAACTGCCTGATAATCCGCAAGACAATATTGTGTACCAATGTGCCGAATTCTTCTTAACAGCCCTGAGTAAGGAGTTTTTAGAAGCGCTTGGTAAAGCTGATGAAGGCGTGGCACTCACACTGGAAAAGAACCTGCCCGTCGGTAGTGGGTTAGGGTCGAGTGCAAGCTCTGTCGTGGCGGCGTTATATGCCTTGAATGAACATTTTGATAGACCCTATAACGAGCAAGCACTGCTAGAACTGATGGGCGAGTTTGAAGGGAAGATCAGCGGCAGTGTGCACTATGACAACGTTGCCCCCTGTTATTTGGGCGGCATGCAATTGATGCTTAATGTGCCGGGTACAGTTTGCGAAGCAATACCCAGTTTTAAAGAATGGTATTGGGTTGTGGCCTATCCAGGGATTTCACTCTCAACGGCAATGATGCGCAAACTCATGCCCGATCAATATGATAAAAGTGTCACTATCGATTTTGGCCGCTATTTAAGCGCCTTTGTTCATGCGTCTTACCAGCAGAATGCCAAGCTTGCGATTAGCGTATTAAAGGATGTGTTAGCCGAGCCTTATCGCGCCGCCGCGATCCCGGGTTACGACAAGGCCAGAGCCGCTTTAGCCGATTTAGGCATGTTGACTACGGGGATTTCGGGCAGCGGCCCAACGCTGTTTTCGATTACCGATGATTTAGCCACGGCAAATATCGCTAAAGCTTGGTTAGAACTGCATTATCTCACCGAGGCGGGTGGCTTTGCCCATGTGTGTCGCTTAGATGAGCAGGGCACGCGTAGGGTCGATTAATTGTCAATTTAGCTAAGACTAAGCACCCAAAATTAGCATTTAAGGTTTAGCATCAAAAGGTTGAGTGAGCATGGAACTATATAATTTAAAACACCCTTCGCAGAAAGTGAGCTTTAAAGAAGCGGTACAACTGGGGTTAGGCAAAGACAGAGGTTTGTTCTTTCCTAGTCAGATACCCGTACTAGACGATATTGAAGGGCTGCTGGCGTTGCCATTTGTTGAGCGCAGTAAAAAAGTGCTCGGTGCATGGCTTGCTTCTGAATTAGGCCAAGATGCGGTTGATAAATTAGTTGAGCGTGCCTTTAACTTCGATTTACCTTTGGTTGCCGTCGATGAGCAGCGCGCCTGCCTTGAATTATTCCACGGTCCAACACTGGCGTTTAAAGATTTTGGGGCGCGTTTTATGGCGCAATGTGTCAATGCCTTTGTGGGTGACACGCGTTTAACTATTTTGACTGCGACCTCGGGCGACACTGGCGCAGCGGTTGCCGATGCCTTCTATGGGCTTGAGAAAGTCAATGTGGTGGTGCTCTATCCTAAGGGCAAGATCAGTGAGCTGCAGGAAAAGATGTTCACGACGTTGGGCAAGAATATCCATACAGTCGCTGTCTCGTCCGATTTCGATGCCTGCCAAGATCTCGTTAAGCGCGCCTTTGATGATCCCGAAGTCCGTGATGGTCTGAGCCTGAATTCGGCTAACTCTATCAATATCAGCCGCTTACTCGCGCAAATTTGTTATTACTTTGAAGCCGTTGCCCAGTCTAAACAACGCCATGAAGCCGATCCTGTGATTTCTGTGCCAAGTGGTAACTTTGGTAACTTGACCGCAGGTTTATTCGCTAAAGCCATGGGATTACCGGTTAAACGCTTTATTGCCGCGACCAATGCCAACGATACAGTGCCGCGTTATTTAGACAATGGCCAATGGCAGCCCAATCCGACTCAAGCGACTATGTCCAATGCCATGGATGTGAGTGAGCCAAGTAACTGGCCGCGAGTGGAAGCCATTTGTGAGAAATTAGGCTGGCCACTGAGTAATTTGGTTGGGATCCGTTTATCGGAGGAACAAACGTCACAGGCGCTGGTCGAGTTACACGCTCAAGGTTATGTGTCTGAGCCCCATGCGGCGATTGCGGCTAAGGCCTTATCTTTAACTTTAGTGCCCGATGAAGTGGGCATATTTTTGGGGACGGCGCATCCCGCTAAGTTTAAGGATGTTGTGGATAGGGAGTTAACGCTTAACTTACCCTTGCCGCCCGAGCTTGAAGCTGTTGCGAGTAAGCCTATCTTATCGGCGGAATTAGCACCTGATTTTATCAAATTAAAAGCACATCTATTTAAAGTATTGGTTTAATGTTTTATTGCTTTTAGTCAAGCGGTCATATTTTAAATTGTAAAAGGGAGCTGGGCTCCCTTTTTACATGTCTCGAATTTGAAGATGACGTAATGAATCTCATTGGGAACAATGGCGCCCATCTTAGGTGCCAACTATGCTTACTAAGCTATAAGCCAGTCTTTAAGTTGTCACGCTTCTTCCTTCACCCGTTGCCGCACATAACTTGAGAGGTCTTTAGCTTATGCTTTGGTTTAAAAGTGTCTCTTACTTGTTTATGTTTATCTTGCTAACCCATGGGGTATCGCAAGCCGAGAAACTTTTGCCTTGCACTAACACTATCCGAGTTGGTTACAACAACTGGCCTCCGTATGCCTGGCAAGATCCTAAGGGACAAGCCCATGGACTCGATGTTGATCTTATGCGGGCATTTGCACTTTACCTTGGGTGTGAAGTGAGTTTTATCAATGTGCCAGCCAAACGATCCCATCAGATGCTAAAAACTGGGGAGTTAGATGTGATGATGGGAGCAACGATGACAGATGCACGGCAAGCATATGCATTGTTCACTGTGGATTATCGAGATGAAGAAGTACGTTTTTTTGTACTTGATGAACAAAAAGATCTGATTAATGTTGAGAGTTGGGCGGATATTTTTACTCGAAAATTACGATTGCTTGTTCCTTCTAGTGGTTGGTATGGCGCTGATTACCATAGACTCCAATACCAACTAGAACGGGAGTATTTGCTCGTTTTAAGTCCTGATGCAAGTAAATCAGTGCAAATGCTTACCTATGGTAGAGGCGATATAATTTTGGGCGATGCGATGGCGGTTCCCTACATTGCTAGCCAGTATCAGAATATTAAGTTAGTTCCATTAACATTAGTGTTAGACAAAAGTCATATCCATCTAATGCTAAGTAAAATGAGCATGACACCTTTACAGCTTGCTCAGTTCAATATTGCGATTAATGCGTTGAAGGACAACGGAGAAATTACCAAGGTTATTCATAAGTGGCAGTTACTCTCTATTGTGAAGCAATCAAACATGAGTCAGCAAAATTATCCTACCAACATTCTATATGTTTCTGATTTTTAATATTTTAAGTTTTTTTAATTATATGCCGTCATTTTCATCTAAGGCGGTTTAATTCAATGGCCTTTCATCAGTTTTACTCGCTAGTTTCAATTGTATTCATTGGTCCTTTCGGTATCGCCTTGGCGACACATTTGCTAAAACTTCTCTCTATTGACGTTACTGAACTTCCTATCAAATTCTGCTAGTTTGTGGGAATCATTATCAGATTTAAAGTTTGCTTCAAGCGCATTATTAAAAGCCCATCGCTGAACATAATAATAGGATAGAGACAATACATGAAACTTCGCCATTCCGTTGCCTGCTGCATGCTTGCCCTAGGCACATTAACAGCGTTCCAAACCATCGCTGCCGATGCGGTGAGCAATCAAGGGTATTACCGCGCGCCAGCGTTGCACAATCAAACCTTAGTCTTTACTGCAGAAGGGGATTTATGGACTCAGACCTTAGGTCAAAAAGCGGCTACTCGCTTAACGAGTTTACCCGCAGAAGAGCTAGGGGCGACTATTTCGGCCGACGGTAAGTGGGTTGCTTATGTTGCCAACTATGAAGGCGCGAGCGAAGTGTATGTGATCCCCATTACGGGCGGTGTGGCTAAACGGGTGAGTTTTGAGAATAGCCGTGTACGAGTTCAGGGCTGGACTGCCAAAGGCGAGATTTTATATTCTACCGACACGGGCTTTGGTCCTGCTAATAATTGGATGCTGCGCAGCGTCGATCCTCAAACCCTCACCACCACAGATTTACCCTTAGCCGATGCGGTCGAAGGTGTGATTGATGATCGCAACGAATACGTGTACTTCACCCGCTTTGGTCTGCAAGTGACTGGCGATAATGCCAAAGTGTACCGTGGCGGCGCAAAAGGTGAATTATGGCGCTTTAAACTCGGCAGCAAAACCGAAGCACAGTTGCTCAGCGGCCAACACGACGGCTCAGTGCGCCAACCTATGCTATGGCAGGACAGACTCTATTTTATTAGCGACAGCGATGGCAACGACAACCTCTGGTCGAGTGCGCTCGATGGTTCAGATGCAAAACAGTTAACTCAATTTAAAGATTGGCAGGTCCGCGGCGCGCGGATGGACCAAGGCAAAGTGGTATTCCAGTTAGGTGCGGATATCCATGTGTTTGATATTGCGGCCGCTAAAGACTCGTTACTCAATATTGAACTCACTTCTGATTTTGCCGAGCGCCGCGAGCATTGGGTAAAAGATCCTATGGATTACGCTGCTTCTACTAATTTGGCGCCCGCTGGCGATAAAGTAGTGATCACCGCCCGCAGCCACGTGGCTATCGCAGGTATCGATGGCTCGCGTTTAGTTCAAGTTGCACTGCCGGGGACTTATCGCGTTAGGGAAGCTGTGTTGAGCCAAGATGGCAAGTCGGTTTATGCGATTAGCGACATGACAGGTCAGCAGGAAATTTGGCAATTCCCTGCTGATGGCAGCAGTGGCGCTAAACAGTTAACCAAAGATGGCCATACTTTAAGAATGAGTCTTAATTTGTCCAGTGACGGTCGATTTATCGCCCATGACGATAACGATGGTAACGTGTGGCTGCTCGACTTAAAGAAAAATACCAATCAAAAAATCATCACTCACGGCGAGGGACTTGGGCCTTACGCCGATATCCGCTGGTCCGGCGATAGCCGTTTTATTGCATTAACTAAGTCGGAAATCGGTAAACAACGTCCGCAAATCGTCCTGTATTCTGTGGATGAAAATAAGGCCGAGACGCTCACCAGCGACAAATACGAGTCCTATTCGCCAACCTTTAGCAGTGACGGCCAGTGGCTATATTTCCTATCGAATCGCCAATTCAGCGCAACACCAAGTTCACCTTGGGGCGATAGAAATATGGGCCCAGTGTTTGATAAACGCAGCCAAATTTTTGCCATCGCACTGGTCAAAAATGCCAAATTCCCCTTTAGTAAACCCAATGAACTCGAATCGAATCAAGTTGAAAAAACCGATGCTAAGGATAAACCGAGTCCAGTGAAAATCGATTGGGCGGGGATCTCTCAGCGTTTATGGCAAGTGCCTGTCGATTCAGGCAATTACAGTAAGCTGCGCGTTGTCGATGATAGACTTTATTTGCTTGATCAAGCCATTGGTGACGATGTTGCACCTAATTTAATGACTATTAAATTTGACCGATTAAGCCCCAAAGTCGAGGTCTTTGCCGAGGACATTGGTCAATATGAGGTTTCTGCCGATGGTAAGAAGCTGATGCTACGCAAGCACAGTAATGATAAATCACTCCTGATTGTGGACGGCGGTGATAAATTAGGCGATACGGATAATGCCAAAGTGCAAACGGAACAATGGCAGTTAGCGATTTCTCCCCAGCTTGAATGGCAGCAAATGTTTGAAGATGCGTGGTTAATGCACCGAGAATCTTTCTTCGACAAGAAAATGCGCGGCCTCGATTGGCAAGCCACTAAGGCTAAGTATCAGCCTTTGCTCGACCGCCTGACCGATCGTAACGAACTGAATGATATCTTCATGCAAATGATGGGCGAGTTAGATTCTTTGCACTCACAGGTGCGCGGTGGTGATTTGCCTAAAGATCCCGATGCGGCTAAAGCGGCAAGCCTTGGCGCGCGTCTACAACAAACGGCAGATGGCGTTAAAATTGCGCACATTTACAGTAACGATCCTGAGTTACCTGCTAAGGCTTCACCACTTAATCGTATCGAAGTCGATGCCAAAGAGGGGGATATATTGTTGGCCATTAACGGTACGCCAGTAGAAAATGTAGCTGATGTCACGCGTCTTTTACGTAATCAGCAGGACAAGCAAGTCTTGCTGCAGCTTAAGCGTGGTAGCCAAACCCATAAAACTATCGTCATGCCCGTTAGCGCTGTGGTGGACAGTCAATTACGTTACTTAGATTGGGTGAGCCATAATGCGGCAGTGGTCGAGGATACAAGTCAGGGCAAGATGGGTTATTTGCACTTATATGCCATGGGCGGCGGCGATATTGAAAGTTTCGCCCGTGAGTTTTATGCCAACTACGATAAAGAGGGTTTGATTATCGATGTTCGCCGTAACCGCGGTGGCAATATTGACAGTTGGATTATCGAGAAGTTATTGCGCCGCGCTTGGGCGTTTTGGCAACCCACCCACGGCACGCCAAACACCAATATGCAGCAAACCTTCCGCGGTCATTTAGTGGTGTTAACCGATGAACTGACCTATTCCGACGGCGAAACCTTCTCCGCTGGGATTAAAGCGCTCGGTATTGCGCCCTTAATTGGTAAGCAAACGGCAGGGGCGGGGGTGTGGTTATCTGGGCGAAATGCGTTGACCGATAAAGGGATGGCGCGGGTGGCCGAGTATCCACAGTATGCAATGGATGGCCGCTGGGTGCTTGAAGGCCATGGCGTGACGCCGGATATTGAAGTCGATAACTTACCTTTCGCTACCTTTAATGGCAAAGATGCGCAGCTTGAGGCTGCAATAAGTTACCTAAAAGATGAGCTAGTGAAACAACCTATTCCTGCCTTAAAGGCGCAACCTATGCCGGTAAAAGGAATGGCACAAGATATTAACGCTAATTAGTTAGAGATTAAGATGCGATATTTAACTGAAATTTAAGTTAATGTCGTTACTATAATGGTGTACAAATTTAGGGTGTTGTCTCATTGTTCCCGAGACAACACCCATTTTTATTCTCACCAGTATTAAAACTTGATGTGAATGTCCGTCGCTAACGAGTTGGCGATAAAGCAGTTTATATGTGCTTTTTCGTGCATTTTTTCAAGTGTTTCTTGGCTAACCTCAACGCCCTCGGCAAAAATTATCTTTGGATTGAGCACGATTCTTGTGATGGCGAGTTTACCTGCTTCATTTTTCCCTAGTTCGGCAGTGGCGGCATCGATATAAGATAAAACCGGTAAGCGTTTTAGGTGAGCAATGGCCAAAAACGTCAGCATATGGCATGACGAAAGCGCAGCTAGCAAGCTTTCCTCTGGGTTTACATAGTGTTCATTGCCTTTATAATCTGGCGCTGAAGAAGCCTGAATCGTTTGGCCGCTACCAAATGTAATACTGTGGTCTCGGCAAAACTCCCCTTCTTGTGCAGGCGAAGCTTGCCAGTCAACCGTTATGTTAAAGCCCATTATTTTCTCCTTAACTGAGATACTCATGGGCACTATAGCTTAGGCATCCACCTCAAACCACCTTAAGATTCCGATGTTTGCGTTTAAATCAATGTGAGAGCTAATAAATGGCTTATGGTATATCAATCTAAGCCCGCCTGCTCCACCTAATGACTCTGTCCAGTGGTGTTTTAGTGATACAGGCTTATACGCTAATCTATAAGGGGATACCAGCACTCAATATTAATCCTCCGGTTAACACACTTCCGGTAACAATACCTATCGGCAAATGACGTGGACTATAGCTTAACGTCAGAATCACCAACATCGCGGCAAGAGAAATGATTCCCATAAATAAAATACTCCCATAGGCCCAGCCTTGGTCGCTCGCACAGGCACTCAAACTAAACGCAAGTAATAACCAAGCAAATAAGGTTAATAAATGGCTTTGCCATTGTGCTGGTGGACGGTTAAATACATCCTTAAAATGCCCAAATTTTGCTAAGGCAAAAAGGGATAAGGAGAGGTAACTTAGACCTAAAATCCCTAGCACGGGAATCATTTTGGGCATCATGATTTGGCTTCCTCTAATGACGAACTCAGTTCTGTTGCTACGGATGATGTCTGCGCACTAGGGCGGTTTCGAGAGGACCTTTCTGGACGCTTAGCTGGTGTCGTCGCAATCAACGTCAGTTTTTGGCTAGCAAACAACATAAGGCCACCTAACAGCAATGTAAGTAGATCGAAACCAACGAGGGCCCATTGGTTTGATTGGATATTGTCGACGATATTATGGGGAGATGTGAGCGCATTGAGCACGGGGAGAGTACAGCATAATATGCCCGTCATCATTAACGCCATTCGCCAATGACGGCGTGAGCGGCCATAAATAGCCCAAATCCCCATCGCTGCCAGAGCGATAAAGAAGCTGTGAACTTCCCATTCAGCGCGGCCTATTAGCTGGGCGGGTAATAAACGGTTAGCGTAAAAGAATGCAACGGTTCCTAATGGTAGCCCGATAATAAACATAAAGTTTAATCCTTCTACCAAACGTAAGCCAAAGCTTGGTTTTTCACCTTTATCTATTTCTTTTTGTTGCTTTTGACGTATACGAATCGCCCACATGAGTGTGCCCGTTGCCACCATAGCGCAACCTAATAAACCACAGAAAAAGAATAAAATTCTGAGTAATGCCCCAGCAAATCGTGCTGTGTGAAGCGACATCATAGTATCATAAGTTGTTAATGCACCCGATGCATCGTGGGGGCTAGCATATTTAAGCTCACCCGTTACACCACTAAATATCAAAATATTTGCTTCGTCTGTGACATCCTTTCCTGTGTTTTGATAAAAGGTTACTTGGCTATTTTGATCGTTGGGATTTGACAGAATGACTTGTTTTATGGGGGCATCTCCCCAAGCAGCCTTTACCTGAGGCACTAATTGACTCAACTGTAGAGATGGTGCTGCAATTCCTGCTGGTTTCTCAGTTTGTCTTGCAGGATTTAGATCCTGTAAAAATGCTTGATTATCCCCAGAGTAGGCGGTAGTCACTGTCCAAGGGATATAAAGTAACATCAGGGTGATCAGTCCGGTGTAGGTGATCATGATGTGGTAGGGCAGCGCGATCACTGAACTCACATTATGGGCATCTAACCAAGAACGAGCACCTTTTCCACGTCTAAAACTGAATAGATCCTTGAAAATACGCTTATGTATCACTATGCCGCTAATTAGGGCGATTAGCATAAACATAGTACAAAAACCGACAATATAGCGGGCCGTAATGGCGGGCATATAATGCAAGTCAAAGTGTAGACGATAGAAAAAATTGCCTCCGCGACTCTCTCTGATGTCGGAGAGAGTCGCGCTACCATCAGCCAAGGCAACATGTTCCTCTATCTTGCCACGACGCTGGCCTTTTTCTGGCGGCAATTGCCAACTATAACTCAACAATGGTTGACGCTCAGTTGGAAAACTTATCATCCAACGCTGTGCCAATTGAGGGGAATGTTCTTCTATATAACCTTGGCCCTTATCTAGCTGTTTTTCGATTGAGGAGGATTGATATTCTTGATAAACACCACTGTGTAATTCGGGTTTAGTCCACTGTGTAATTTCGTGGCGAAAATAGCTCAAGCTACCAGCGAAAAAGATCAACAATAATACCCAACACACCAGTAAACCTGCCCAAGTGTGAAGCCAAGATAAGGTTCTAAAAAATGTTTCTTTCATCTTACTATCCACACACCTTAATCAAACCAAAACACAATAAACTCACTAGGCCTAGATCTCGCCATGCATGCCAAGTTTTACGTACACAGAAGGCGTAAATAATTGCGATGGCATAAAATAAAAAAGACAACATATTTGCTGTTAATGTGCTTTCAAACTTTGGCATTGGCAGTAGGAGTGTCAGCAAACAAGCTAAGGTTGCTGCGGCGAGATACCCCGCTAACATCGCAGCGCTGGCGCGGGCGAACACTTTAAGGGCATATAGGGATTGCTCTTGCTTAAACCATTGCAGTATTCCCGATAAAAATATGGGGAAACGCAATGGCGTGCTTGAAGAATGTGTTGATGTGTCGGACGCTGGCATATTAGGCATACGTGTTAATTCTCATTTTTAGCCCATTTGGGTCAGATATGACTTCCCATCACAATCCAAACCACTTTTTAGATTTCATGCCACCCACAAAAAATAGTGTGTCTACTTACGAATGTGTTGGTGACAATGGGAATGATATAAATTTCAATGTCGCGCAGTATAACTTAGTCGGTGCAAATGATAAACGATATCATTTAGATTGAAGTGTAAAGTTGTGATATATCGCTGAGTCTATTTTGGGTTTGTCTTATCCAAAGTGGAGAGTGTGATATGGATTAAGCCTAGCGGGATGATAATGAGGGGTAAGTCACAATTGTTTGTTTTTATAGGTGCTTGTTGGTTTTTATGCTAATGCTTGTTTAGCATTTGGTTAACTTTTCTACTGTCATTGTGAGCTTAATCAACGTAGGTTGACTTTCCTTTTGGCAAAATGCCATTCACATTTTTACCGAGAGCCAACCCTTAACCCTATGCAAACACATCCTACAAAAGGTGAGAAACACCTGTCTGATAATGCGATTTTACTCTCTACCACGGATTTGAAGGGAAACATTAAGTATGTTAACCAGACATTTTCAAATATCAGTGAGTTTAACGTCGATGAGTTGCAGGGGAGTCCCCATAATATCGTGCGTCATCCCGATATGCCTGCTGCGGCATTTAAGATGCTCTGGGAGCGGATAAAGAGTGGCAAGCCCTGGATGGGGATAGTTAAAAATCGCACTAAGAGTGGCGATTACTATTGGGTTAATGCCTACGTTGCTCCTGTATATGAGAATGGTGAAATTCATGAATATCAATCTGTTCGCCGCCAAGCGACGCCTGAGCAGATTAAAGCTGCCGAGAGTATTTATCAGGATATTAATCAAGGCAAAAAACCTAAAGCTTTGAAAAAAGACAAGTTAGGATTTAGTGGAAAAATACTGGCTGCGATGCTTTTCTCCATTATGATCACCGCTTATGTTGCCAGTTATTCTCCATTACTTGCGGCTTTTAGTGGCGGGATATTTGCGGTTATTGCTTGGTTTGTTTTGATGAAGCCACTACATAATCTTGTCTCTATTGCGACAAATATTATTGATGATCCTGTTGCTATGGGGGTGTATACGGGGCGTCAAGATGAAATCGGTAAGCTGGATCTGGCTTTACGCTTCTTAATCACAGAAATTGGTGGTGTGGTCGGGCGAATGGCTGATTCTGCGAGTGAAATTCAGCAGCAGAGTGTCAGCTTAAAGCAAACCATTACTAATACATGGGAACATGCTGATAGTCAGAGTGAACAAACGACCCAAGCCGCCACGGCAATGGAGCAAATGAGTGCGAGTTTTGCTGAAGTGACGGGCAATATTCATCGTACCGCTTCGGAAATGGTATCTAGCCATCAGGCGGCTCAGCGTGGACATTCACGTCTTGAAACGGTAATCGATGCGATACATCAGTTGAGTGTACAGGTAAGCCACTTTTCAGATGTGGTTGCAACGATTGAAGAAGATAGTCGTGCCATTCATCAGGTATTAGAAGTGATCCGCGCTATTGCCGATCAAACCAATCTATTAGCCCTTAATGCTGCGATTGAGGCGGCTCGTGCTGGGGAGAGTGGTCGTGGTTTTGCTGTTGTTGCTGATGAAGTACGGCAACTATCAAGCCGTACGAGTCAGTCAACCTCACAAATAGAAATGATTGTAGGCCGATTTAGGGACAGCACCCAAAAAGCAACGTCCACCATGATGGCAGGACAAGAGCAGGTCAAACGGTCCGTTGCGCTTGCAGAGGATGCCAGTGTGGCTTTTGGTGAGTTATTGTCATCGATTACGCGGATCAACTCTTTGAGCGATGATAATGCCGCAGCAATGACCCAACAGGCGTCGGTTGCTGCCGAGATCAGTCGCGCAATTCATGTCATCAGTGACTTAGCTCATCAGAGTCTACAACAAACCCAAGATGCAGCGGCGAGGGGCGACCAAGTCTCGCGTTTATCCACTAAAACCCATCATTTATCCCAGCAGTTTTGGCAACAGAGTGTACAACGTAAATATTGAGGCTGATTTGGTATTAGCTTAGCGGTTGATTTATAAATTGTTAGTTGTATGTAAATCAACCGCTTGATTTTATTTTCTGCACTTATCCCATGATGTTTCTTTGATGTAACTCACATTTAGAAGACGCTAATATCTGCATTAGTCTAAATATTTGTCGATAGGGCTTGTGTTTTATCCTGCATGCCCCAAGCTCTAATAGTGAAGCGAAAATAAAAGTAATGACAATATAAAGGGACAACCTATGAAAATAAATCTTTCTGGTCACCATGTCGATGTTACTGATTCTGTTAAAGAACATGTCAACGAAAAGTTTTCAAAAATCGCCACTCATTTCCCTAGTTTGATCGCGCTCGATATCATTATTGCGAAAGAACATGGCGAGTTTCAGGTTGAAATTCGAACAAATTATGAAGGTAGTCGCATTTCTGCTTCGGGTACCGATGAGGTGATGTATCCCGCAATTAAAGCGGCTGCCAAGAAGTTAGATGCAGCACTTAAACACCGTAAAGGTCAGCTTAAAGCCGATTTACATGAAACGCCTAGCTGCACAACGCCTGCGATAGCCCATGAAATTATCCAAGAGATGGACTTACGTTAGGCACTCACCTGCGATAATTTCTCTTGAATTAAATTAAAAGAGCTTGATGATAAAAAACGCAGCCAAAGGGCTGCGTTTTTTTTCAGGCGAGAGACGGTTACTCTTCAATTTCTGCATTGTGATAGACGTTTTGCACATCGTCACAATCTTCTAATGCAGCGATAAACTTATCGAATACTGCAACATCTTCCCCTGTCACTTTTGTCATGGTTTGTGGGACGAAGGTGATATTTTCGATTTCAAAGTTAATGTCTGGCATGGCATCGGTCAGTGCCGTTTTCACTTTGAAGAACTCTGTATGTGGCGCAAATACGCTGATCATGCCATCTTCGACTTCAACGTCACTAACATCCACATCGGCCATCATTAGGATTTCTAAAATGGCATCTTCATCATCGCCAGGGAAAACAAATACGGCAGAATGATCAAACATATGGCCAACAGTACCAGGGCCACCGAGCTTAGCATCGTTTTTGACGAAGGCTTGACGAACTTCAGTAAAGGTTCGTTTTACGTTATCGGTTAGGCAATCCACAATCACCATACAGTTACCAGGGCCAAAACCTTCATAACGGGCGGTATCGTAATCTTCACCGCCACCACCTTTGGCTTTTTCGATAGCACGTTCGATAACGTGCGCCGGAACTTGATCTTTCTTCGCACGCTCAATTAAACGGCGTAGTGATAAGTTACCATCAGGCTCTACACCACCTTGTTTAGCGACAACGTAAATTTCTTTCCCGTAGCGTGAGTAAAGGCGGGTTTTCTGACCTGCAGTTTTCGCCATGGATTCTTTACGATTTTGATATGCTCTGCCCATCTTGATCTCGTTAGCTCAAAAAATTGCGCCGATATTAGCAGTTTTCTTGATGGATGTGCAGCCGTCTATGTGGGATTTATTGTACAGAAGACGATGGAGTACGCATTTCTGAACAGCTAGGGTGACAGCCTTTCTAAAGGCGTGAGTGCAAGATGGGCTTTTTCATACTAATGTCTAATGCCATAAGGTCGATAGACTGTTGATGATAACCCTTAGTCAGATTGGATTTTACTTAAGAGTGAATATCTTAAATTGATCATAGGGATAAACTAACCGTTATCGCCTCGAACCTAAAATGCGGTCTATTTCCAGTTTAGCCATTAAGCTTTCTAAAATGAAAATACAGTATGGCTTGACCCTTGGATAAGTCTCTTCGTTGGCCGTTTCATTTTTCACCTTGTGTCCTTGCGAGATTATATATATGGAAATACAGCATAAAATTATGGTTGCGCTCAGTTTTATTCTGGTCATGCTGTGCTGCTTATTGCTTGCAAGACTCGGTATACCTAATGTTGTGCAAGCTATTATTTTAGGTTTCTTAGCTTGCGGCCTCGTCTTGTGGGTTGTGTTACGTTCATC
Organism: Shewanella sp. W3-18-1; assembly: GCF_000015185.1. Taxonomy (NCBI): domain Bacteria; kingdom Pseudomonadati; phylum Pseudomonadota; class Gammaproteobacteria; order Alteromonadales; family Shewanellaceae; genus Shewanella; species Shewanella sp. W3-18-1. The sequence continues at coordinate 1,471,648 of NC_008750.1, forward strand.
TGCCACGCAAGCACAGCTAGATGAACTTATTGCTCAAAAGCTGAAATTGCAAAATACACCTGCGCACGATATCAGTGTGCAAACGAGTAAAATAGCCATTGGTTCGGCAGAGGTTTCACATTTTATTGATTTACTTAATAAATCGATAGAATCAAATGGTGAGCATGCCAGTGCTATTGCGGTAGCCGCAGAACAATTAAGCCATACCACTGCTCAATTAGGGGATAATGCGGCTGATATTTTAGTTCAGGCTCAGGAGGCTGAACGATTTAGTGTGCAAGGCCGAACCCAAGCGCAAAAAGGGGTAGAGTCTATTCATTCACTTAGTGCGGACATTGATACTGCTGCCGAACAAGTTCAGGCTTTGAAGTCTAAAGCAGAACAAATCCAAAAAATCACTGAAGTTATCAATTCCGTAGCAGAGCAAACCAATTTGCTTGCACTAAATGCAGCCATTGAAGCAGCAAGAGCTGGAGAGCAGGGGCGAGGTTTTGCAGTGGTAGCAGATGAAGTCCGAAGCCTTGCGGGCAAAACTGCAGTTGCAACCCAAGATATTGGTAAGATGTTATTAGAAATTCGCAGCGAGACCGATAAAACCTCTGGTTTAATGGAGCGAGTCGTTTCTCAAACCGCGGACGTGGTGGTTGCTATGGGGGAATTAGACGAACACTTTACCGAAATATCAACATCTGTGACACGTTCAGCCCATGCTTTAGGTGAGATGGAAGACTCGCTAAAGCAATACAATCATACGACAAACGAGATTAGTCGCTCCGTCTCACAGATCCGCGACTCATTGAATTCCACGGGTAAGCAGAGCCACAAAGTGTCAGAGCAGGCGTTTACCTTGTCATTAACAACCGAGGGCATTTTTAAGGCATTGTCTCATTGGGATACACAAACCTTTGATCAGCAAGTTTTATTATTGGCCAATGATGCTGCTAAAGCCTGTGGAGAGAAACTTGCTCAAGGTATCGAAAATGGCAGTTTTAGCGAGGCTGATTTATTCAATCCCCAATATCAACCGATAGCAAATACCAAACCCCAGAAATATAGCACGGCTTTTGACCGTTATACCGATCAGCATTTCCCTGGGATTCAAGAACCTATTTTAGAGAAGCACAGTGAAATTATTTATGCTGGGGCTGTAGATAAAAAAGGCTATTTTCCGACACACAATAAACGCTTTAGCCAAGCGCTTACAGGCCGGGCAGAGATGGATATAGTACATAATCGAACCAAACGGTTGTTTAACGATCCAACGGGGATCCGCTGTGGTACACATACTGAGCCTGTGTTATTACAAACCTATAAACGGGATACAGGGGAGGTAATGCACGACTTGTCTGTGCCAATTTATGTGAATGGGAAACACTGGGGCGGATTTAGGGTAGGGTTCAAAGCTAAATAAAGGTATATCGTCAGGTATCCGTTTATTTATGTTAAACGGGAATGGGATCGGATATTTTATAAACGTGATCAGTTACCCGTAATGACTTTATGGTATGTAAATATGTTGGTGTTTTGTTGTTGTGATGTTTAAAATGCGCAATATTAATGACGCTAAGATGGTCTAACATAAACAACTCACAGTGGTATACTGTTAGGCACTGACTGTTAGGTCTTAGTAAATTGATTTTAAATGGTAAAACGTATTTTTAGATGTTTTACAACTCTAAGAGTTGAAGGATGCTCTTATCACGTTAGTCAATAGCAGTAGATGCTGCTTAATGCGAGTAAAAGTGATGCAAGCAACACAAGCGACTGTAACCGTTTTGTATTATGACGCACCAGTAGGGTTGATTATGCACAATGCGGTACTTAATGGTTTATCTTTGAGTGAGTCTGGTCGTGTGATGATCCCCGCCAGTTTCCGCAACGGAAAGTCAATTATTGCCGTACTCGAAGGAGAGTGTAAGATTTTGAACTCCTTGGGGGAACGTGTTTTTGCACAGGCGAATATTGGCTGATAACCAGAGTTCTTCAGGCTAATGTCATTTCAACATTAACTGGATGAATATGACCTTAATCAATGGATTATTGACACACTTCAATAAAGAGTTGATTGGCGAGCTGTTGTAAGGTTTTGGCTTCTGGATGTGTATGGGCAAACGTTCTAAGACCATATATCCCCATCATCAGGTATTGAGCTCTTTGCTCGCTATTACGTTCACCTTTAAGTTTTTTTTGTTCTTGAGCAGTCTCAAATTGCTCTGAGAGCGCACGTTGCCAAGATTGTAAATATTGGTTAATGATCCCTTGGATCTCATGATCTTGCTCCGCTATTTCATTCAATGCCTTGGTAAGCAAGCACGCTTGACCACTGTCACAGCTTAAACATTCAACAACAATTTCATCTAAGTAGTGTTTAAGATTAGCGAGTACATCCTGACCGCTTGCAAAGAAATGATTAAATTGTAAATTTCTATCCTGCTGATACTGCTCGATGGCAGCAATAAGTAATCCACGTTTGTTGGTGAAAGCACAGTAAATAGAGCCCGGATGTAAGCCCGTCGCTTGGGTAAGATCCTGCATGCTTGTTTTGGTGTAACCTTTATGCATAAAGGCTGTCATCGCACCGCGAAGAACTTGTTCTCTGTCGAACTCGGCATTACGCATCGAATTTATTTCACTACTCTAGAAACACTTAGGACGGATTCTACCTAGTTTTGAACAAACATTCAAAAATGAACTTGAATGTTCATTCAAATAATAATATCTTGAATGCACATTCAAGAATAAGGCCGAAATAATGAGCATACAATCTTCACCCAATCGATTGGGAAACCTGTTTGAAACCTACCAGCTTAATGAAACCATTACTTTAAATAACCGCATCTTAATGGCGCCGTTAACCCGTTGTATGGCAGATGCTGAACTTGTGCCTACCGCCGAAATGGTCGCTTACTATGCTCGCCGAGCTGATGCAGGATTGATCATCACCGAAGCCACTATTATCCGCCCAGATGGTCAAGGCTATCCCAATACTCCAGGTATTTTTACCCAGTCGCAAATTGCCGGTTGGCGCAAAGTGACCGATGCGGTACATGCCAAGGGCGGTAAAATTTTTGTGCAGCTATGGCACACGGGTCGAGTAGCGCATCCGCACTTTTTTGTTGGCGGAGATGTACTTGCCCCTTCTGCACAGAAGATTGAAGGCTCTGTGCCAAGAATGCGTGAGCTAACCTATGTCACACCAAAACCAGCGACACTTGAAGATATTCAAGGATTAGTACGCGATTACGCAAAAGCCGCTGAAAATGCTATCGAAGCAGGATTTGATGGTGTGGAAATTCATGGTGCCAATGGCTACTTGATTGATGCTTTCTTACACCATGACAGCAACCGTCGCACGGATGAATATGGTGGCACACCTGAAAAAATGTCGCGTTTTGCGCTTGAAGTCGTAGACGCGATCATTGCACGCATTGGTAAGGACAGAACGGGGTTACGCCTTTCTCCGGGAGCCTATTTCAATATGGCGACCGATAGCCGCGATCGCGCCGTCTTCGACTACTTACTGCCAGAATTAGAAACGCGTGATATCGCTTTTGTGCATATTGGGATCTTTGATGACAGTATGGAATTTGACTATTTAGGTGGCCGAGCTTCTAGTTATGTGCGAGCACATTATGGAAAAACTTTAGTAGGAGTAGGGAGTTATAGTGCTGAAACAGCAAGTGAGGCAATTGCGGCAGACAAGTTTGATTTGATTGCTATTGGTCGCCCCTTTATTGCAAACCCTGACTATATCGCTCGTGTTCGTGATGGGCTTGAACTTGTCCCTTACAGCGATGAAATGCTGGCAACATTAGTATAAATTTTGTCCGTGAGAGTATTTAAAGACAAAGGGTTAGCCATTGGCCAACCCTTTTTTATCACTTCATTCTCGGCTTAAAAAGCTTAGACTTTAATCGGCTTTACTCAACATTCTTAGTGTGGTGAGTTTTTGTTGTGCTATACCAAAAATGCTCTCAGGTGAATATTGCTCTTGGTTTGGTGATGGTTCTTGCTGCAAGAAGCTACCTGCATTTTTGCCGAGTAACAGTGCCATCGCTTGAGTGACATGGGTTATCGCCCAAATATGGAATTCACCCTGTTCAACGGCATCGACAATATCTTTACGCAGCATAAGATTGGCAATATTTGATGCGGGAATAATCACGCCTTGGCTCGATAAGCGGCCCTTTATTTTACAGACATCGAAAAACCCTTCAATTTTCTCATTAACACCACCAATGGGTTGGGCTTCTCCAAATTGATTCATCGAACCTGTGATCGCAATATCTTGCCTGATAGGCAGTTCACTGATGGCAGAGATAATAGCGCAGCATTCGGCCATAGAGGCACTGTCCCCATCAACGCCACTATAGGATTGCTCAAAGGTGAGGTATGTGGTTAAGGGGATTTGTGCCGTCTTGCCTAAAACCGAAGCTAAATAAGCGGTTAAGATCAACACTCCCTTAGAATGGATCCGCCCACCCAGTTTGACTCTGTGCTCAATGTCTAACACTTCACCTTTACCAAAAGCCGTTGTCGCGGTAATACGATTAGGCATACCAAATTGATGGTCAGAGGTGGAAATAACGGATAAGGCATTGATCTGACCAATAACGTCACCTTGGGTGTTAATTAATGTTGTACCATTAATAAAGCTTTGCATTATGTTGTCGTGTAGGCGTGAAACCCTCTGCTCTTGGTTGCGAAGTGCTTGCTCTACATCAGGCGCACTAATTTGCTTGCTACCCGCCGATTTTGCACAATAGTTTGATTCACGGAGCAGATTGGCAATGTTCGCTGAATGCAACGAGAGTTTTTGTTGATCTTCTGCTTCACGGGAACTGTATTCGATGATCCGTGCGATAGCGCTTCTATCACAGTGCAGCATATTGTTATCGTGGACTATGCTGGAAATGAAGCGGGCATAATGGGCTTCAGAGGCATCGGTTCTGTCCATCACATCTTCAAAATCAGCGGTAACTCTAAATAATTCACTAAAATCTGGATCATAGTGTTGTAAGAGTTGGTAGGTTTCATGATCACCAAATAGGATGATTTTGACATCTAAGGGGATAGGTTCAGGTGCCAGCGATATTGTACCCGATAGCGACACTTCACGTTCTAATGAGCTTAAATCGAGTTTACGCGAACGTAGGGCGCGTTTAAGACCATCCCAGACATAGGGACGCTCTAATACTTTTACCGCGTCCATCAATAGCACACCACCATTGGCCTTATGTAAACTGCCTGAGCGGATGAGGGAAAAATCGGTAAATACAGTGCCCCTGAAGGTCGCATTTTCGACATAACCAAATAAGCTGTGATAACTCGGGCTTTCTTCAACCACGATCGGAAATTTTTGTGCGCCTTGGCAAACCAGTACGTTGACTTGGTAGCGACGTGGCATTTTCTTTTCGAGTGAAGCATAGGCGAGGGCGAGTTGTTCTTCACTTTCTTCTAAAAAGATATCCAGGTTATCTAAAATATCTGCCTGCATACCCGTTAAAAATGCACGCACTTCAGGTTGATGTTTATATTTATCCTTAAGGGGTTTAAAAAAGTGGATCAGTACATCTTTTGCAACTTGTTCATCATGTTCTTGTTGAGTGTCACTAAATTCTTCTTCCCACTCAGTATTTTGGCGGATGATGTTGCGCAATTTGACTTCGAGTCCATTGATATTACTTTCAAATTGATTGCGTTCTGTTTCAGTTAATGCCGTAAAGGAGTGTTCATCATGGGGTTCTTCGCCGTTTAGGGCGATCATTTGATAGTCACCCTGTAAGGTTAAGCTAAGGCTAATTCCCTTTTGTTTGGCTTCTTCGCTTAATTCGGTGAGCGCCGCTTCTTGCTTTTGTGCCAGTTGGCTTTTAAGTTTTTCAGCACGGGCATAATACATTTCATTATCAAAGGCTAAAGGAAGCGCTTTGACCAACTTAAGCATCAATTTTTCGATGGCTTTTTTAAACTCTAGCCCAGATCCTGCAGCGAGTTTTAGCACTTTAGGGCTGCGGGTATCATCAAAATTTACCACATAGCACCAATCGTATAGGCTGTGCTCACTTGGCTCATGTCGATTGAGGTAACGTAGCATCATAGTGCGTTTACCTAAGCCATTTTGACCGATAGCGTAGATATTGTAGCCCTTTTCCTTTATTCCCATAGCGAACTCAACGGCTTGTTGAGCGCGTTCTTGGCCGACAATATCATCCAGTGGTGTCAGTTCTGCGGTTGATTGACAGTCGGTGCTTAATTCTTTGAGATCACATTTACGGTACAGTTGTTGACTGGTTAATGGTGCTGCTTGGCTCGGCTTGATCTGAGATGAGTGGTCAGTGGGCATAAATATCCTTGGTGTTTCAGCCTTAATATTTCCATTGTAGACAATAAGATAGCATTTTTGTCAATCAATACTCTGTAAAATATTAATAAGTTGTAGCTTCTGCCTCGCTGGTATTCGCGTCTCTGTGAAGTCAATCTTGATACCCAATTTATACATTACTTCCATCGGTGGTGACCTATTATTGAGGCTATGACGGTTGCTCGTGTGGTTAATGTCGATTGCATTGGAGGAATGCTTTGCTTTTGCGTCTAGGCGCGACTATGTCGTATCTGCTAACATTAATGCCATGATGTTATTTGGTGATTTCCAATGTCTTTCAGTTCCTTATCTTTAAATACCACTCTAGTGAATACCATAACCGAACTGGGTTACTCGTTACCCACACCCATTCAATCGGAAGCAATTCCAGTCATTTTAGCCAAACAAGATGTGATGGCCGGCGCACAGACAGGTACGGGTAAAACGGCTGCATTTGCACTCCCTATTTTGCATCTGCTTATGGCTAAAAATGTAGAACAGAAGGCTGAGAGGGTAAAAACCGTACAAGCATTAGTGTTAGTACCAACACGTGAGTTAGCGGTACAAGTACATCAAAGCTTTGTTAAATATGCTAAAAATACAGATATTCGTATAGGTATAGCCTATGGCGGCGTGAGTATTGATGCGCAGGTCGATGTATTTAAAACAGGTATTGATGTGCTAATTGCAACCCCAGGGCGATTGCTCGATCATCTTCGTCAAGGAGTATTAAACCTTAATCAACTCAGTACATTAGTTTTCGATGAAGCCGACCGTATGCTTGATATGGGGTTTATGGATGAAATTAATGCAGTGCTTAAACAAGTGCCTAAGGACAGACAAACGCTACTTTTTTCTGCCACCTTAGATGATGCGATATTTGAGTTGAGTAAATCTTTACTACGTGAGCCTAAATTAATCGAAGTGACTAAACGTAATACGACCGCAGCACAGGTTGAGCAACGAGTGTATGCCATTGATAGCGATCGTAAAACTGAGTTTGTTAGTCACTTGATTCGTTCGAATTATTGGCACCAAGTGCTTATTTTTAGTCGTACTAAGCAAGGTGTTGATAGACTTGTACAGCAGTTAAATAAACTGAGTATTGTCACTCATGCCTTCCATGGTGATTTGTCCCAAGGCGCACGGGAAAAAGTATTACAAGCATTTAAACTGGGTAATATTCAGGTGTTAGTGGCCACCGATGTTGCTGCCCGAGGGCTAGATATTGTTGAATTAAAATATGTGATTAATTTTGAATTGCCCTTTATTGCTGAAGACTATATTCACCGTATCGGCCGTACGGGGCGAGCGGGGAGTGCAGGCCTTGCTATAACGCTGTTTAGCCAAGAAGATACATTATTACTAGAAGAAGTTGAAGTTGTGCTTGATAAGCGCTTGCCGCAACAATGGTATCCCGGTTTTGAGCCAGATTTTAATAAGATGGAACCTGAACCCAGGCGTAACGGTAAAGCGGCACAAAAACAACGTGCCAAAAAACGCGCCTTCGGCAGTAAAAAGCCCTCTCGGTGAGTCGCTATTGGATTAACACAGCCAAACAAGCCTTTAGGGACTCACTTGTGAGCACAATAGCCTTGGGGTTGGGCAATGGTTTATTTGCTAACCTCAGTATTTAGCGTATCAACTGTAATGAACTTCAGCTTGGTTATTGCGTTGCCGCTCTTCATTTTTTTCCGTTGATTCTTTAATGAGTTCTACTTTTTGGGCTTGAAGTAGCTCTATTTGCTTAGATTTTTCTTCTTCTGATAGATTTTCGTCAGCGGCAATTCTCTCCATTTCTTCTTCTATTTTCTTCAGTTTTTCCCTATCGAGACCTGTACGTCTATCTAGAATAGCTTGCATGGCTTCATCTAAACGATTGGTGTCTTTTTCAGGTTCTTTTGTTCCCGCTATGTTTTGCACATTACTTGTATAACTCTGTTTAGCATTGGATGCTAAATGACTATAAGTATCAGCAGGTTGTGCAGTGGTCCCAGTAGAGGACAAGGTCACTTTATCTTGAGTTGATAATACCGTTGCTGAAGCTGTGGTGGCCGATACAAGTGCATCTTCAAACTGATTCTGGCTTGACTTGACCTGAGCGAGCGTAACGGCTGTGAAGGTATTAGGGTGAGTAACGATCATTTTTGTGTGGCTCCTTTGATTGCTGTGTCAAATGTCGGGTTATTTTTAAGCAATATTGAGGCCAAATGCGCAAAATCATCGTTTAGTTAATTTCACTGTTACTTATAAATATTTGTACAAAAACTTGATCTTTGTACAACTCTGGTCCGTAATGTAAGTCATAGTTATACAAGGAGTCAGATTATGTATAAGTTTAACCCGCAGCGAATTCAGATTGGGATCAGTGCTTGTCTATTGGGTGAAAAAGTTCGCTTCGATGGGGGGCACAAAAATTCTTCCTATTGTAATCAAGAGATTAAAAATTTTTTTGATTATGTTCCCATTTGTCCTGAGATGGCGATTGGTCTAGGTGCACCTCGTAAAAGCATACGTTTAGTGCGTGATGGTGAAACCATACTTGTTCAAAGCGGCGATGGTAGCTTAGATGTCACCGACAGACTGAATGCTTACAGTGAAAGCAAAGTACAAGAGCTAGATTTTTTAGGGGGATACTTGCTCTGTGCTAAATCGCCTACATGCGGTATGGAACGGGTGACTGAGTACAAAATAGGCACGAATAACGGCACAAAATCGGGTATCGGTGTGTTTGCTCGCAAGTTAATGGAGCGTTATCCATTACTACCCGTGGAGGAGGAGGGGCGCTTACACGATATGGTATTGCGGGAAAACTTTTTTACCCGCGTTTATGCCTATCACGATTGGCACCAAATGAAGCACGAAGGATTAACTAAGCATAAATTGGTTAAGTTTCACTCCCGTTATAAATATCTGCTCATGGCCCACAGCCCTAAATGGTATCGCGAGCTAGGACCTATTATTGCCAATATTGATGATCTTGAAACCAGTGCGACTCGCTATTTTGAAGGCTTTATGACGGCACTTAAAATTAATGCGACTCGTAAGAATCACACCAGCACGTTACAGCATATTCAAGGTTATTTTAAAAAGCATTTGAGCAAAGAGCAAAAGACAGAACTATCTGAAGCGATTATGAAATATCGACAAGGCTTCTTGCCATTATTGGTGCCTATTACCTTGATAAATCATTATCTGCGGGAATTTCCAACCCCCTATATTGAAGACCAAGTGTATTTGAATCCTCATCCTGAGGCGTTAAAACTGCGTTACGCATATTAATTTATGGTCGCAAGCAATTGTTTAACCAAATAAGTGATTAAGATGAAAGAAGATCAACCGTCCATGCCTGATGCAGAATATCGAGATGAAGTCTTACTCCCAATCGGGGAAGTATCTTCAATTACAGGGGTTAATGCGGTGACATTAAGGGCATGGCAGCGCCGTTTTGGTTTAGTGATCCCAGAACGAACTCCCAAGGGACACAGGTTATACACGGCAGAAAATATTAAAGAAATTCATGAGATCAATGCTTGGTTGGCTAAAGGGGTCGCGATTAGTAAAGTGAAACCTTTGCTGTTGAGTGCCGCGAAATCTTTGCCCTTAGAAGCCACTCAAACAGAAGTGACTGATATTTGGACTGAACAAATTGCAGCCTTGACGGCTGCACTGTTGGCATTTAATCAACATAAGTTACACCAGATATTGGATGAAGCAATCGGCTTATACCCGTTTCATTTAGTCAAAGATAAGTTATTGAATCCTTGGCTGAGTCATATTGATAGTTTACTAGTCGAACGGCTCGATGCTGAGTTAGTGACCGCATGGCTAAAGAGTGAATTACTTAGTCGGACAGGCGGACGTTTTGTGCTTGCAGGGCAAGCACATACGGCAAGAGTTGTTGTAATAACACTCTGCCGTAATACACAGTTATCAGCAAATGCAATACGGACTAATACCCTATTTTCACTCATTTTGTTACTTGAATTAGCGGCGTTACGAGTGTCGGTTATTGATCTTGGTGAGCAGGTTATTGGGAATTTAGCGCTCTTAAATGGCAGGCTCAAAGTCGATGCACTTTTGGTTATTCCTGATGCTAGTCATTCCGGTTCTGAGCAGGCTGAAATACTCGATACCCTAAAACAAATGGCTTTCCCATGCTGTGTCATTGGACCCTTTGCCCCCATGTATACCTCGTTATCCACATTTGCTATGCCAACGGTAGCGGCGTTGATTGATTCTGTGTCACCTAAATCGCAGGCTTCGACTCGGCATCAAACGGTCAATCTGCAGCAGGGTGTATAAGTAAAAGGCGGTATTAAAAATATGAGTGGAGATAACAGTGATATCACTTAAAGAACAAATGGCTACGTCAAATGTAGGCGATACACTGATGTGGTTTCGTCAAGATTTAAGACTTGCCGATAATCAAGCATTAACAGCGGCTTGCGATTGGGCAAGGGCGCAAGGTACTGCGCTTAGGGCTATATATATTGCAACTCCCATCCAGTGGGCATGCCATGATGTAGCGCCTATTCAATTAGATTTTATTGAACGTCATATTAATCTGCTTGCGAAAGGTCTTGGATGTTTAGGTATTCAGTTTGAGTTAATTCAATTAGAGCGTTTTGCGGATATCCCACAATTTATGCTTGATTATTGTCAGCAGCACAATATTACAAGGGTGTTTGCTGGCTCAGAGCCAGAGATAAACGAACGAGTTCGCGATCAGGCATGCATTGATGCGGGTGTGCCGCTGTTGTTAACTGATGAACATTGTTTGCTCGCGCCAGGCACAGTGTTGAACTTATCGGGTGAAATGTATCGAGTTTTTACCCCTTTTAGTCGAAAGTGGCGAGAAATTGCCGCCCGTCATGCCATTTTGCCACTCGGAGTTCCCGCACCACTTGGGCCCGTTTTACCAGAACCTAAAGCGTTAAATTTAGCCGTGAATAAAGTATCGAGCGAACAATGGGGCGCGGGAGAAGGGCAAGCTAAGCGTTTGCTGTGCGATTTTGTACAGCAAAAAGTGCAAGATTATAAACAGGATCGTGATTTTCCGGCCCTAGATGGGACGAGTTGTATTTCTCCTTATTTGGCGATTGGCGTGCTCAGTGCACGCCAATGTGTTGCCGCATTATTACAGCGTTTTCCTGAGGTGATCGTGGATGATACAAGCCTTGGCCGAACTTGGCTTAATGAGCTTGTCTGGCGTGAGTTTTATCGTCATTTATTAGTCGCATTTCCAGACTTATCTAAAAATTATAATTTTAATCGTCAAGCAGACCAAGTTCAGTGGCGTAATAATATTGAAGAGTTTAAGGCTTGGTGCGAGGGACGAACTGGTTATCCTATTGTTGATGCAGCTATGCGTCAGCTTAATCAAACAGGTTGGATGCACAATCGCCTGCGTATGGTGGTCGCCAGTTTCTTAACCAAACATTTGTTAATTGATTGGCGTTGGGGTGAGCGCTATTTCCGCCAAAAACTCATTGATGGTGACTTAGCGGCTAATAATGGTGGCTGGCAATGGTCTGCTGGATGTGGATGTGATGCCCAACCTTATTTCCGTATTTTTAATCCAATGAGCCAGAGTGAAAAGTTTGATCCAGATGGCAGCTTTATCCGTAAATACTTACCAGAGCTGGCATCTTGGGGAATAAAGCAACTGCATCAACCCAATACCGCTAAGACTCCTTTATTGTTTAAACAGCCATTATTTGCCGAACAAGCCGCTTATCCGAGTGCCATAGTGGATCACACCGAAGCAAGGGTTAGAGCATTAAGTGTGCTCGGCGTATTGAAAAAGGCTTCTGCCTTATAAATTTGGGTTCTGGAGTAATACAGCGATGACTGAAGTAAATCCAAATACACTTGTTGACGATTTTATCCAGCTATACCAAGCATTAAATAAAGACAATCTGCATTTGCTCGAGCGAGTTTACGATGACAAGATTATATTTGCCGATCCTATGCATCAGATTATCGGTTTACCTGCATTAACTCAGTACTTTGCTAAGTTATATAAAAATATTCAGCATATTCAGTTTGATATTAAGGAAGTACAACAGAATAACTCTCAGGCCTCACTATTTTGGCAAATGCAGTATTCCCACCCCAAGTTAAATAAGGGGGAAACTATTTTTGTCGATGGCATGAGCCAACTGAGATTCAATGAGAAAATCTTTTTCCACCGAGATTACTTCGACCTCGGGCAAATGCTATACGAGCACTTGCCTTGCATGGGGGGGCTAATTCGCTTACTTAAAGATAGGGCGGCAAAGTAATGGACAGTGTTAATTATCGTCCTGTCGATCAATCTAGCGTTGTCAAACTGGCACAGCACAAAACTGTGCTTATTACTGGGGCAACTTCAGGGATTGGATTGCAACTAGCGCAGGATTACTTACAGCAGGGTTGGCATGTTATTGCCTGTGGTCGCGATCGGCAGCGTCTGGATGCATTGGCATTAGTTGAGCTTTTAGGCGCCTCGATTATCGTGTTTGATATATCGCAGCGCGAGCAAGTTCAGCAAGCCGCGAAAGACTTAAGCCAGTTATTAATCCATAAACATTGCCAACTCGATTTAGTGATTTTAAATGCGGGGAGCTGTGAATATATCGATGATGCCAAAGCGTTTGATGATGCATTATTCGAGCGAGTTATTCATACCAATCTTATTTCGATGGGTTATTGCCTTGGTGCATTTTTACCTTTGATGCCAAAAGGTTCACATATTGGATTAATGAGCTCGAGTGCGATTTACTTACCTTTTCCCCGTGCTGAAGCCTATGGCGCCTCTAAAGCTGGCGTACAGTATTTAGCCTCAAGTTTAGCGATAGATTTGACGCAATTTGGCATTGGGGTGAGTTTGATTTGCCCAGGTTTTGTGGCAACCCCATTAACGGCTAAAAATAATTTCCCCATGCCGATGCAAGTGACTGTTGAAGCCGCTTCTAGGGCTATACGCCGCGGATTAAAACGTGGTCAGCGTGAGGTTCATTTTCCAAGGCGTTTTACTTATTTACTGAAACTATTGTCATTTTTACCTGCTTTTTTATGGCAAAAGATGATGGCTACCAATACCAAGCCACTTAAGGATCCGAGTCTATGAAAAATATCGCTATTGTTGGCACTGGTATCTCAGGTTTAACCTGTGGCCATTTATTGAGTGAGTCACATAAAGTGACAGTATTTGAAGCCAATGACTATATTGGTGGTCACACCGCCACTGTCGATATTCATCATCAGGGACAAAATTACGCTATTGATACTGGTTTTATCGTATTTAACGACAGAACTTATCCTCGTTTTGAGCGTTTATTGGCTCGTCTTAAGGTAAAGATATTACCGACAGAAATGAGTTTTAGTGTGCACAATACGCTGACAGGACTTGAGTATAATGGTCACCACTTTGGTAGTTTATTTGCTCAAAAGCGGAATATTTTTAACCCTCGTTTTTGGACTTTTTTAAGAGAAATTTTACGCTTTAATAAAAGTTGCAAAGCGATTTATCAGCAAGATAAATATCCCGAGGGAAATTTGGGGGATTTTTTAGAGCGAGAACATTTTTCGCCTTTTTTTGCTGAGCATTATATTTTACCTATGGGAGCGGCGATTTGGTCTTCAAGTATTGAAGATATGCGAGCATTTTCACTGAGGTTCTTTATTCGCTTCTTTGAACATCACGGATTATTAAATGTCAGTGATAGACCTCAATGGTATGTGCTTGAAGGCGGTTCTCGTAGTTATATTCCTGATTTAATTGCCCCGTTTAAAGAGAGTATTCACTTAAACTCCCCTGTTAGTGCGATTGAACGGCAACACGATGGAGTGAGATTGCTCGTTAAAGGTGAGTGGCTTGAGTTTGATGAAGTTATTTTAGCCTGCCATAGTGATCAAGCACTTAGGATGCTTATGGATCCTACATCGACTGAGAAGGCCGTTCTCGGTGATTTGCAATATCAAGATAACGATGTTGTGCTACATACAGACACACGCATTTTACCTCAACGTAAAGCTGCTTGGGCTAGCTGGAACTATCGCTTAGATGGTGATTTAAAGCGCCCCGCATCAGTCACTTACAATATGAACATTCTGCAACAGTTGCCTGCCAATGCACCGACTTTTTGTATCACGTTGAATCAGTCAGAATTGATTGATGAGGCTAAAGTATTGCGCCGTTTCACCTACGCTCACCCCGTATTTAATGAGGCCAGTCTCAAGGCACAAGCTCGGCGTGAGGAGATTTCAGGCCACAATCATACCCATTTTGCTGGCGCTTATTGGCACAATGGTTTCCATGAAGATGGCGTTCGTAGTGCCCTCGATGTGTGTGCACACTTCGGAGTAGAACTATGACGACGCTTAGCAGTGGTATTTATTACGGCACTGTATTCCACAGTCGTTTTACACCCATCAAGCATAATTTCAGCTATGAAATGGCATTGCTTGCGATTGATTTGGATGAGGTTGATAACATCAGTGCGATGGGGCGAATATTTGCCAGTCAGCGCCGTGCTTTATTGAGATTTAATCCCAAAGATTATCTTATTTCTTTTACAGCTAAAACGGGTGAAACCCGCGAACAGCAAATCACAGATTTGAGCACTGCGTCACTTAAAGCTCGAGTGCTTACCCAAGTCGCAGAGCTTGGGGCTGATAAGCTATGTGATCGAGTGATGTTTGTTGGGCAAATCCGCCATTTTGGTGTGTATTTTAGTCCAGTTAATTTTTATTTTTGTTATCAAAATCAAAAGCCTTTATATATGTTGGCCGAAGTGAGTAATACACCTTGGAACCAACGTCATTGTTATTTAGTGGATTTAACTACACCGCAGCCATCGGATAAGGTATTCCATGTTTCGCCTTTTATGACACTGGATATGCGTTATGTTTGGCATGTCTCAGCACCGACGGAACATTTAAATATAGGTATTGAGAATAATTCAATACCTAAGGTGATTGGCAATCAAGAGGGGAAAAAGCTCTTTAATGCTTCTCTTGTAATGAAACGCCAGCCAATTAATGCGGTCAATCTGCGTTCATTTTTATTCCACTTTCCTTTTATGACACTAAAGATCTTCTTCGGTATTTATTGGCAAGCATTAAAACTCTTTTTCAAACGTGTGCCCTTTGTGCCGCATCCAGCTCAGGTGGAGAAATAATATGGAAAATACAGCTTCGCAAACTTCAGCTATCACAGGGAAGCTTCCTGACAGTCTTGCGCGTAAAGTATTACTTAAGGCGCTGGAAAGCTTGCCGCATGGATGTTTAACCTTAGTCGAAGGCGATAAGAGCTACCGTTTTGGCCAGAGTCATGCGGATTTACATGCCACTTTGGTGGTTAAGCACCCGAGTTTTTATCGGCAAGTGATGTTATCTGGCTCCATTGGAGCTGGTGAAAGTTTTATCCAAGGACATTGGGAAAGTCCTGATCTGACTAAGGTGGTGCAGCTTTTTGCGCGTAACCTCGCCTTGCTCGATAGGATTGAAGCCAAGTTCTCTTGGTTAACTGGCACGATAAACCGTGTGAAACATTTGCTGAATCGTAATTCTAAGGAAGGATCAAAGCGTAATATTTTGGCCCATTACGACTTAGGCAATGCCATGTATGAACAATTCCTAGACCGAGAAATGCTGTATTCCAGTGCGCTTTATCCCCATGAAGAAGCCAGTTTACAGGAGGCTCAGCAGTTTAAGTTGATGACTATCTGTGAGCGACTTGACTTACAACCAGGTCAAACTTTACTAGAGATTGGTACGGGGTGGGGGGCGCTCGCCATCTACGCTGCCAAGCATTATGGTGTACATGTCACCACGACAACCATCTCGGATGCACAATACGCTTATGCCAAAGCACGCGTTGAACAGGAGGGGTTAAGCGACAAAATCACACTACTCACAGAAGATTATCGTAATTTAACGGGGGAATACGACAGGGTTGTTTCCATTGAAATGATTGAAGCGGTTGGCCATGAATATCTGGCTGGATTTTTTAAAAAGTTAGCATCACTTCTAAAACCAAATGGAAGGATATTGCTGCAGGCGATTACTATTGCCGATCAGCGTTATGACAGTTATCGCAAAAGTGTGGACTTTATTCAGCGCTATATTTTTCCTGGTGGCTGTTTACCCTCGGTGAGCCAAATGGTGAATCACATGGCTAAGCAAACCGATATGGTGGTTTGGTCGGTCAATGATATGGGGCTGGATTATGCTAAAACGCTAAAACATTGGCATGAGAATTTTGATCATGCGATAGGTGAGATCCAAGCATTAGGCTATGGCGAAGACTTTATCCGTATGTGGAAATTTTACTTAAGTTATTGTGAAGGGGGGTTTTTAGAACGCACCACAAGTACAGTGCATCTTGTTGCTGTACGCCCTGACTATCGATTGTCAGTGATGCAATCTTGTTAAATGAGCGTTTACATGAAGCCCATTTTAAGTATTCCTAGCGACCGTTCAGCGTCTGCTTATGCTTTATTATCCCGTGACTGTCCTAAGTCTCGGGGATTTATCATTTATAATGCTGTCAGTTTTCAGCTGGTGTGGTGGTCTAGTGTACTTTGGCTGAATTTATCGCTTACTCTTACTATCCCATTATTATTACTGCATTTTATCTTGCTAATTGTACTGGGAAAACGTCAGTGCTATAAGCTTGATTGGATGCTAATCCTTAAACTCGCACCTATCGGAATGGCCATAGATACACTACTGGTGATTTTTGGGGTGTTTGAGTTTGCGGTATTCCCTTGGTGGCTCATTTGTCTATGGCTACATTTTATATTGAGTCTGCATTATAGCCTCGCGTTTATGCGGCATTGGCCCTTATTTTTACAAGTCATCATCGGCGGGATATTTGGTTGCCTGAGCTATGTGGCTGGCGCAAAAATGTCCGCGGTCGCTTTTCCCTTTGAACTTATCTCTACCAGCATAGTGCTTGCCATGATTTGGTGTTTACTCTTTCCCTTATTACTGCACCTTACGCATTCAAATAGCCTGATGGCTTTTAAGACGCTGTTATTGAGTTGCCAAAGAGTATTCAATCGTGGCACGGATAGAAGGTTATAACCTATGACGCTGAAAAAGTTAGTCTGTTTGTACTCTTACTTTGTATTTGTAGGAACTATGCCATTTGGGACATTATCTGCGCAGGATAAAGCCCCTCAATCTGCCAAGGCTATATCCGTTCAGCATTTGAACTCACCTTTGATTGAAGTTGGGCGAGGAGAGATGGATTGGCTATGGTTGAGTTTATACAAAGCGAAGTTGATGACTGCTACAGGACATTATCAACAGGAGCAGTACCCCCAATTATTAGAGATTGAGTATTATCGCGACATTGATTCTGAGGATCTTTTGCAAGCAACACGGGAACAGTGGCAAAAACTAGGATTTTCTAAGACCGATATTGAACGCTGGCTGAGTGTATTAGCGTCTATCTGGCCCGATGTAAAGCAAGGTGATTACTTGAGCTTTATGGTTATCGATGGGAAAACTAGCCAATTTTTTTATAACCAGCAACCGCTTAATATGATTGATGATGCGCATTTTGCCCAAGCTTTTTTAGCCATTTGGTTATCACCTAAAACAAGCCGCCCGAGTTTGAGGGCACAATTACTCGGAGAAAAATCATGCGACTGTTAAAACACTTTTTGGGGCAAAAATGGATTTTGGTTTTATTGATGATTACGGGGCTTTCGAGTTGTTCATCGGTTGAGGTGACTGATTACCAAGAGACTCATCCAAAACTTATTTTGGAGTCCTTTTTTAATGGCCCACTAACTGCATCAGGCATAGTGCAAAACTTCGGTGGTAAAGTGATCCGCAAGTTTAATGTCATTATGGAAGCGAGTTGGCAAGGGGACATCGGGGTTATTAAAGAATGGTTTGTTTACGATGATGGTGAAACTCAAACCCGTGTGTGGCATATAAAAGCTTTAGGTAATGGGCGATATACAGGCACGGCCGATGACATTATTGGTACTGCTCAAGGTCAATCTAGTGGCAGCGCACTGCGTTGGAAATATGACATGCTATTACCTGTGGACGGCGATGAATACCAAGTTCATTTCGACGATTGGATGTACTTAGTCAATGATAATACTGTTATAAATCAGAGTGATATTATTAAGTTTGGTGTCACAGTCGCTAAGGTGACTTTAGTGATTCAAAAGTGAATCTTATGGTCTAAATTGAGTTTAACAGTATTGTTTAGCTAAAAATAAGCAAAGTGCTTTTAGGATAGGTAGCAACCTCAATTATCTCACTTGAGGTTGCTAGTATAACGGGGTAAAAATCTAGCCAGCTTGACGACTATTATCGATAGATTTTTTATCGTAATACTCAAAAGGAAATAAATTACGGATCCTCTGCTTAACATTGTCACTCACATTGGCGGAAATATGTAAGCGCACGTCTCCTGATTTTTCAGCCCTAACAGTACAAGTGAGTTTTTCGGCTTTAGCGATTTGGCGGCACTCTTTTTCAAACCTTTCAGGGATCTTGCCCTTATGCTGAGTCATGCGCCCATCTTTAAAATGCATTTCAAAAATTGTCATACCTTTTTTATTGCTAAAAATCAGTTTGTAAACGAGAAATAAGCCAATAACGACAAAAATGAGTTTAAAAATATTGGCAGTCATAATGCCTCCTATATTTATATCTGTAGGACAAAGATACTCTGTAGTCACTTGTTTTAACAGTGCGCTAACACGCAAATTCGGGCTGGTAATAATTCTATGCTAGTCTAAAATTCAAAGGTGATGGAGAAACAACCTCTAAGTTAAGGAAAACATTATGCACCTATCAAATGCTGAACGTTGGTCGTTACTGTGTAAAAAACAAATAGAAGTTATTGATAACCTTGCAACTCAGTTTCCTGAAAGAAAGGTTAACTTGAATGAATTAAGTCAATGCTGGCGCCATGTACAGCACCAAGTTCAGGTTGGTGATAGGCCAATACCCTTTGAGTTAATGAAATAATTGCTTGGATAAGTGCATTTTTATTGAGTTGTTTATATGGTACTGGCACCAAGAGTCGAACTCGGGACCTACTGGCGTTATCGAGAGTAAGTCAGTTGCGATTCCCTATTGATAACGGATGTGTTTATGCAAACGACAGATACAATAAAGCCACTCAGTGAGTGGCTTTATTGTTTATATGGTGCCGGCACCAAGAGTCGAACTCTGGACCTACTGGCGTTATCGAGAGTAAGTCAGTTGCGATTCACTATTGATGACGGGTGTTTTTATGCAAACGACAGATACAAAAAAGCCACTCAGTGAGTGGCTTCATTGTCTATATGGTGCCGGCACCAAGAGTCGAACTCGGGACCTACTGATTACAAGTCAGTTGCTCTACCAACTGAGCTATGCCGGCGTAAAGCATTATAAAAAACTCTAGTGAGCTTATTACTTTAAAAGTGGTGCCCGAACCCGGAATCGAACCAGGGACACGAGGATTTTCAATCCTCTGCTCTACCGACTGAGCTATTCGGGCAACTAAACTAAGTGTTAGTTAACTACTTTACACTAAAGCGTAAAATACGCTGTCTGTTCAAAGTTCGCGTATAATATAGTGCTCGCTTTAGCTGCGCAAGCCCTTTTAAAGTGACTGATTAACTATTAAACAAAATTGGAGCATTTATTTTATTCTTACATTCTTCACGTATGTCGCTGTTGAAGTTTTCAGCAATCTTGAGGTTACAAATATTCTTTAAGGTTTAAGTATCCTTGCTTATTTCGTTTTTTGGGATAAGTCAGTTGCGATTCCCTATTGATGACGGGTGTTTTTATTCAAACGACAGATATAAAAAAGCCACTCAGTGAGTAGCTTCGTCGTTATATGGTGCCAGCACCAAGAGCCGAACTCGGGATCTACTGGCGTTATCGAGAGTAAGTCAGTTGCGATTCCTTATTGATGAAGGGGATTATATGCAAACGACAGATACAAAAAAGCCACTCAGTGAGTGGCTTCGTCGTTATATGGTGCCGGCACCAAGAGTCGAACTCGGGACCTACTGATTACAAGTCAGTTGCTCTACCAACTGAGCTATGCCGGCGTAAAGCATTATAAAAAACTCTAGTGAGCTTATTACTTTAAAAGTGGTGCCCGAACCCGGAATCGAACCAGGGACACGAGGATTTTCAATCCTCTGCTCTACCGACTGAGCTATTCGGGCAACTAAACTAAGTGTTAGTTAACTACTTTGGACTCGTTGGTTAAACCACATCGTCCGAAGTGCGGCTATATTAGCTAGGGTGTTTGAGCTCTGCAAGTGCTTTTTCCCAATAAATCACTCGTTCGGCTGTTTAATGCGCATCTTGGGTGTTTTTTATCTTTTATTCTGCAAATTCAGCTCATTTTCATTCGTTTGCTGTGTTTTTTAAATCAGATGGATACTGATGTTTACTATAGCTTTGTTCCCATTAATCCTGGTTTTTGACTTAATTTCTAAAATTTAGAAAGATATTAGCGATTTTTGCGGCTTTTAGTTTTTAAATTTAGACTTATGATAATGGATATTGTTTGATAGGTAATATGGGATAACGCGAGTATGGAGAGACTCTATGTTTCGAAATAGTAAATTAGCTTATGGAATACCCGCTATTGTTATTCATTGGATCAGTGCGTTAGTTGTGATTGGGTTATTCGCCGTAGGTGTGTGGATGGTGGAGTTAACCTACTACAGTACTTGGTACAAGACTGCACCGCATCTACATAAAAGTATTGGGATTCTGTTATTGGCGGCGACAATATTTCGTTTGGTATGGCGCTTAGTTAATCCTAGGCCTGCACCTGAGGCAAGCCATAAACCGTGGGAAAAGACGGCCGCACATTTGGCGCATTTTATTATTTATGTCTTGCTCTTTGTCATCATGATCGCTGGCATTTTAATCTCAACCGCAGATGGCCGTGGTATCTGGGTGTTTGATTGGTTTGAACTACCAGGATTGGGACTTTTGTTTGCAAACCAAGCTGATATCGCGGGTGATATTCACCAATATGCGGCTTACAGCTTGATCGCGTTGGTCGTTATTCACGCCGCGGGCGCATTAAAACATCACTTTATCGATAAAGACACCACCCTACTTAAAATGATTAAATTTAAACGAGGATAATATAATGAAAAAGCAACTGTTAAGCGCACTGATTGGTGTATCTCTATTGGTTCCTATGGCGGCTTCTGCTGCAGATTATGTGATTGATACAGAAGGTGCTCATGCTTCTATTACTTTTAAAGTAAACCATTTAGGTTATAGTTATGTGGTGGGGCGTTTTAATGATTTTAGCGGTGATTTTAGTTACGATGCGGCTAAACCAACAGCGATGACTGTAAATGTTACTGTGAATACATTAAGTGTCGATTCAAACCATGCTGAGCGTGATAAACACATTCGCGGCGAAGATTTTCTTAATACTGGCAAATTCGCTAAAGCGACCTTTGCATCTACTTCGGTGGAAGATAAAGGAAATGGCGATTTAGTGATTAACGGTAACTTAACTTTAAATGGTGTGACTAAACCATTAGCGATCAAGGCCCATGCTGTGGGTGAAGGTCAGGACCCTTGGGGTGGCTACCGTGCCGGTTTTACGGGCACAACCACTTTTGCGATGAAAGATTTCGGTATCAAGATGGATTTAGGTCCAGCATCTAGCCATGTTGAGTTAGATCTAGTGGTTGAAGGCGTGCGTAAGTAACTCTTTATTCTGCCATTTAGATAAACAAAAAGCGCCGAAAGGCGCTTTTTTGTAAGCTTTATATTTAGAGTCGACTAACGAACAGAATTAATCTTGGTCTTTTTCTGGTACAAAGCCTTCAATTTCAACATCTTTACCTTCAAATAGGAAAGAGGTCATTTGTTCTTCAAGAAATTTACGATCATCAACATTCATCATGTTGAGTTTTTTCTCGTTGATCAGCATGGTTTGCTTTTTTTGCCATAGGCCCCAAGCTTCTTTGCTGATGTTATCAAAAATACGTTTACCTAAATCACCTGGATACAGTTGAAAGTCTAGGCCGTCGGCTTCTTTATTTAAATATACGCAATTGACTGTACGCGCCATGATTATTCCTTACTGACTGCGGATTGAACGAGTGATCCCAAATTGGCTAGCACGCGCTCGGTGGCTGCGGCCAGTCCCACTTTGGAAGGATGACTTATGTTATACCAGAGAGACTGGTTTTGTTCCATGACGCCCATCATTTGACTGTTATTTTGCGTCTGATCTAAATTAAGCATCATTGGCTGAATATCTAAATGAAAGTGGCTAAATGTGTGTCTAAAGCCTGTTAACCATTCGAGCTGTTGGGCATCGAAGCCTTGCTCTTCAAGATGAGTTTCAAGTGCATCTTGAGTAGCGAATTCAGGGAAGCACCAGAGTCCGCCCCAAATTCCCGCTGGCGGACGTTTAGCTAAAAAGACTTGGTTGTCTTGCATCAGCACTAACATCCACGCCGCTTTGGTGGGTATGGTTTTTTTAGGCTTTTTGCCAGGGAAATCGGTTTGTCTGCCAATCAGTTGAGCTTTGCAATCAATCGCCACAGGGCAGACGGCGCAGTTAGGTTTACTACGAGTGCAAATACTGGCGCCTATATCCATCATGGCTTGATTGTATTTCTGAATATCTTGCTGCGGCGTCAATGTATCCGTTAGTTGCCAAAGCTGTTCTTCAACCGTTTTTTGCCCTGGCCAACCAGCAATGGCGCCGTGTCTTGCTAACACGCGTTTTACGTTGCCATCGAGAATGGGGTGATGTTGCCCAAGCGACAGCGATAATACTGCGCCTGCTGTTGAGCGGCCGATGCCGGGTAGGGCGAGCACTTGCTCAAAATCCGTTGGAAATAATCCTTGATAATCGTCGCGGATCATCTTGGCCGCTTTATGCAGATTACGCGCCCTAGCGTAATAGCCAAGGCCGTTCCAATGATGCAACACCTCATCGTCTGGCGCGTTAGCGAGTGCTAACACATCGGGGAAACGCGCCATAAATTTAAGATAATAGGGAATAACAGTCGCAACCTGAGTTTGTTGCAGCATGATTTCAGAAACCCATACGCGATATGGGGTTTTATCTTGCTGCCAAGGGAGAGTTTTACGACCGTGATTGTCGTACCAAGAGACGATACGTGTAGCGAAGGAGGCTGTAGATTTCATCGGCGCAGTGTAGCGGCAGTTATCTTCTTAGACAAGCTCAAAAGACACGTGAATAAAGCCTAAAAAGCCAAAAATCGCTGCTAAATTCGCACTCTTAAATAATCTTGGTATACTTTCGCCCCATTAGTGCTTGCACTGTATGTTGAACTTTGGATAATGCCCTTCTTTTATGATGGTGCTGTCCACTAGACGAGGCAAAAATGAGCGAAGTCACTACCGCTGAATTTAATGAAGAAGGCAAGTATCTGCGCAAGATCAGAAGCTTTGTCCTGAGAGAAGGTCGCTTAACTAAAGGCCAAGCCCAAGCTATTGAAAGCCAGTGGCCAACAATGGGTTTAGATTACAGCCCAGTGCCATTAAACCTTAGCGAGGTTTTTGGTCGTGAAGCCGATACTGTGCTGGAAATTGGCTTTGGCATGGGTGCCTCTTTAGTACAAATGGCAAAAGATGCACCGGAGCAAAATTTCATTGGTATTGAAGTACATAAACCGGGTGTAGGCTCTTGCTTAAGTGATGCTGCCATTGCCGGTGTGACTAATTTACGTGTATATCATCACGATGCCATGGAAGTATTAGAACATGCGATTGCTGACGGCTCATTAGCTCGAGTGCAATTGTTTTTCCCCGATCCTTGGCATAAAAAACGTCACCATAAGCGCCGCATCGTACAAGCTGAATTTGCCGAACTTGTTCGTAGCAAGCTAAAAATTGGTGGTGTGTTCCATATGGCCACTGACTGGGAAGAATATAGCGAGCATATGCTCGAGGTAATGAATGCGGCGCCCGGTTATAAAAACCAATCGGTCGATGACACCGTTGTGCCACGTCCTGATCATCGCCCACTGACAAAGTTTGAAGCCCGCGGCCATAGATTGGGTCACGGTGTATGGGATCTGATGTTTGAGCGTATCGTTTAATCACGAACTCAATTTTAGCTAATTTTAAACACAAAAGGGAAAATCACTATGGCAACTAATCGTAGCCGTCGTTTACGTAAGAAAATGCGCGTCGATGAATTCCAAGAGTTAGGTTTTGATATGACTTGGACTTTTGATGCATCTGTATCTGAAGCCGATATCGATGCAACGGTAGATAAATTTATCGACGAAGTGATCGAAGCCCGCAAATTAGGTTTTCACGGCGGCGGCCACATCGAATGGGAAGGCATTATCGCCACCCAAACGATTGGCAAATGTACCGAAGAAGATATTGCTGCAGTTAAGGCATTCTGGGCGACTCAAAAAGTGTCCCAGGTTGAAGTTAGCGAACTGTACGATATTTGGTGGGGTTAATGCCCGAGTTGGCATTACTTGAGGAAGTGGTCGAGAAAGTTCGACCCTTGCTCGGCCAAGGAAAAGTTGCAAATTATATCCCCGCACTGGCTAGCGTTGATGCTGGCAAATTAGGCATTGCCGTCACGACTGTTGATGGTGAAACTTTAGGTGCGGGCGATTACCTTGAGCCGTTTTCGATTCAAAGTATCTCTAAAGTTTTCAGCTTAACCTTAGCGTTAACTTTATATGAAGAAGCCGAAATCTGGAGCCGTGTTGGCAAAGAACCTTCGGGCCATTCCTTCAATTCTCTTGTTCAAGTCGAGTTAGAACGTGGCAAGCCGCGCAATCCCTTTATCAATGCTGGCGCGTTAGTGATTGCTGACTTATTGCAGAGCCGTTTAGGTGCGCCTAAACACAGAATGCTTGAGTTAGTTAGGCAACTCAGCCAAAACGATAAAGTGTGTTTTGATAAACAAGTGGCAGATTCAGAATATCAGCATAGTGCGCGCAATGCGGCTATCGCTTATTTGATGAAGTCGTTTGGTAATTTTCAAGGCGATGTTGATACTGTGCTGCGCACTTATTTTCATTACTGCGCCCTAAAAATGAATTGTGCTGATTTATCTAGGGCCATGTTGTATTTGGCGAATCGCGGCAAAACTGTGGATGGCACTGAGCTGATTTCTCAAGTTCAAACTCGGCAACTTAACGCTCTGTTGGCCACCTCGGGCTTATATGATGGCGCGGGTGAATTTGCTTATCGTGTTGGTATGCCTGGTAAAAGTGGCGTCGGTGGCGGTATTATTGCGGTTATCCCTGGCGAGTTATCGATTTGTGTTTGGTCACCAGAGCTTGATGAGAATGGCAACTCACTTGCGGGTACTGCTATGCTTGAGCATCTAAGTCAGCGTCTTGGGCGCTCTATTTTCTAGCTTCCCTCGTTTTTATTAGCGCTATTAAGCTAAAACTAGCGAATTTCGCCATGTTAGCATTAGCGCTAACTTTTCTATATTCATCATAATCAATACGTTAAAAAGTTGGCGTATATCCTGCTATAGCTATTTAGTGGTGTAGGTCTATTGAATTTCTCAGATTAAAGGATTGTTAAAAAATGAACATAAATAAGCTATTAACTGGATGTGCATTATCTGGCGTTATTCTAGGATTATCAGGCTTACCGTTAGCGCAAGCGCAAACAGAACTTAAAATCGATGAACGTTGCGATGTGTCTTTAAATTATGATGTTAAGGTTGAGCCTAAAAAATTAGTCATGAGTGAGAAGGGGGCTGAGAAGTACCGTATAGAAGTTGATAAGTTATTTGTAGAAGGTAAGCAAGTTAGCTTAACCGACAAGCAGAAAAAATTGGTTACTCAATATGCCGATGAAGTGTCGACTCAAGTGCCTGAAGTGATCGAACTTATCAATGAATCGGTATCTCTTGCATCAAAAGCTGTTGGCATGGCGTTAACCCCATTAATGGGTGATGCGGCTGGCGCTAAATTTGATCAAATGATGGTTGGTGTACAAAAGCGGGTAGATACAATTGCTTACAAGCAGGGTGATAGTTTTTATTTAGCGGCCACAGAAGAATCGATGCAAAACACTTTTAATGATGAGTTTTCCCAAGAAATGGAACAAATTGTTCAAAATTCTATCGGGACTATTATTATGACACTCGGTAGTCAAATAATGTCGGCTAATGGTGATTCATTTGAGGCGAAGATGGATGCTCTTTCTAAAAAAATGGACAACTTAGGCCAGGATATTGAGCAACAAATTGAAAGCCAATCTAAGGGGTTGGAGGCTAAGGCGGATCGTTTATGTGATCGATTCGAAAATTTACTCGTGCTTGAAAATCAACTGCGTAAAGAGATACCTGCATTAGCACCTTATGCGTTGACGCAAAACACTGTCAATCAAGTACGCCAATAAAGCATTGTGTAAGTTTTATTTCTGTTAGCGCTCAATAATGATTCTGCCCTAATCACGGTAATCGTATTAGGGCTTTTTTATTTGAGGATCACGACAATAGAGGGATTTAACGAGAGTCGACTTGATAACTTGATGTGAATTAGCACGGAATGTTACATTCTAAAGGCTAATGTTTGATATACTCCTAAAATATAATGAAAAGCTGGCAATTCAGCCAGATATAACACTCTACTTCAGCGGACTTTTTCGGTCGAAATCTCTGCAATAAATGCTTTTGCTATGAGATATTAATGCAATAGTGAGCGTTTAACTGTGTTTGTGCTGCGCTCTTGCATTATACCGAAAGTTAATATCATTGTCGTAAACTGCTTAAGGCTACTTTCCATGCTAGAACTGTTAGAACCTATTGCGATTTTTACTCATGTGGCTAGAGCTGGTAGTTTTAGTGCCGCCGCAAGAAGGCTTGGGATCTCTAAATCTAAGGTCAGTACGCAGGTCGCCGATCTTGAACATAGACTTGGTGTTCAGTTAATACAACGTACTACTCGAAGCTTAAGCCTGACTGAAGCTGGGCATTTATTGTATCTGCAAGGTGAAGAATTGCTTCGTGATGCAGAGCAAGCGATTGCTAGTGTGCACAATTTAAATGATGCTACCCGCGGAGTACTTAAGGTTGGAATTTCACAATCTTTTGGTGCAATGCATATTATTCCAGCCCTACCGTCATTTATGGCAAAACATCCTGAGCTAGAACTACAAGTCAGTTTACTTGATCATAAAGTGGATGTGGTTAGCGAAGGATTAGATTTATTACTGACTATGTCTGAGCAGTTACCATTAGGCATGGTTGCCAGACCATTAATGAAATGTCAGTTCCTCTTGGTTGCCTCCCCTGATTATGTTGCTAAGCACGGTGAGCCTACTCGTCCAGAACAATTAGTTGACCATAATTGTTTAGTTTACCAAGGTGAGTGGCATGAACACAGTATGTGGCAATTTAAGAAAGGAGATGATTACTGTGAAATTGGCGTCTCGGGTAATTTTAGAGTCGATAACGCTCCAGCATTAAAATCTGCTGCTATTAGTGGCTTGGGTGTTGTGTATTTAGCAAGTTATTTGATGGAAGATGAGATTACTAAGGGGACGTTAGTTCCTTTACTAAAAGATTGGCAATTAACTCACCATTTACCACTACAAGCAGTTTATCCTCGTCGTAAACATCTTGCGCCTAAAGTGAGTGCCTTTATTGAATTTATTAAAGACCATATAGGAAATCCACCCTATTGGGATATTCCCTATGCAGAACTGTTCAGTAAACGTCAGTAAAAATGGAAACATTGTTCTTGAAATTGCCCTAATTAGTTTTGCATAAGATTGACATTCTATCTTTTTGTTTTTTATCAGTGAGTTGAGCTTTAGGTGTCCATGTATTTAAGTTCGGTTTTTTAGCGGTTGCTAAAGTGAAAAGCTGAAAGTAACTTGAACTCTGTTCTTATCTGAATACAATGGTGGCAGATGATCTGGGATTACCTGAGTCCTATACTTTTATTGGAAATGACCCCTTTCGATTTTGGTATACAGGTTGGCAGAAATGCAATTCTAGATCACCGCCAACAGTGGTTTGCGAACTAAAACAATGTTGGCTTTTAAAACCATCATCCTAGTTTTTGGTTTACCTCGGCTTACTCGGCTGAGGTAATTTTTTTTATGATGGTTAAGTAATGGGGGAAACGAGTTTTGTCTCTCTGTACCCTAAAGTCACACCGAGTATTAAGTTCTCGACGTTAATACATCAAATAAAGTGATCCACAGTGAGATAGGGTTTTATTACCGAATGGGTAATAAATCCAATAAAAAAGCCACGAAATCGTGGCTTTTTTATTGGTTGTGAACCGTCCTAAATAGCGTTGACACTTTTCAAACTCATTTTGGAGAGTGTAATGACTTTAAAAGGAAAGACGAAAACCGCCTCCCTTAGACACTAATATTAGGCTTTGTTGACGCTGGCAATCCATTGATCGACTTGCTCTTCTAGCACATCTAAAGGTAGCGCACCGTTTGCTAAGACTAAAGTGTGGAAATCTCGAATATCAAACTTATCACCTAGTTGTTTTTCTGCTTTATGTTTAAGTTCCAATAACTTAATCATACCAACCTTATATGCCGTGGCTTGCGATGGCATAACGATGTGGCGCTCGACCATTTTCACTGCATCGGATTTAGCATTGGGCGTATTATCCACGTAATAGGCTATGCCTTGTTCGCGGGTCCATTGCTTGGCATGGATACCTGTATCGACGACCAAACGACAGGCTCGCCATAATTCCATTGCTAAGCGGCCAAAATCAGAATAAGGATCGGCATAGAGTCCCATTTCTTTTGGGAAGGACTCGCTGTATAAACCCCAACCTTCAATATAGGCGGTATAGCCTCCAAATTTACGGAACTTAGGGATGTCTTTAAGCTCTTGAGCGATAGCAATTTGCATATGATGACCTGGAATACCCTCATGGTAAGCGAGTGCCTCCATTTGGTATTTGGGCATGGCTTTCATATCATACAGATTCGCGTAATAACTGCCGGGTCGAGAACCATCGGGGGCTGGTTGTTCATAAAAGGCTTTGCCAGCGGATTTTTCTCTGAACGCCTCCACTTGCTTGACTATCATCGCCGCCTTCGGTTTTACTTTGAACACTTCATCTAAACGCGACTGAATATTATCGATGAGCTTAGTTGCCTCCGTTAAGTAAGCAGCTTTGCCTTCGGCGGTATTTGGGTAGTAGAACTGAGGAGCATCGCGCATAAATCCAAAAAACTCCTGTAGAGAGCCCTTATAATGTACTTTTTGCATAATAGTGCGCATTTCATTATGGATACGCGTTACTTCTGCAATACCGAGTTCATGGATTTGATCTGCGGTCATATGTGTTGTCGTAGTACGAGCTAATGCATTGTTATAAAATGCGGCTCCGTTTGGCAGCTTCCAAACGCCATCTCGAGTATCAGCTTGGGCAGCTAAAGTTTCTATATAATGTATCAGTTGGTTATAGGCAGGTTTTACCTTATCCACAAGGGCTTTCTCTGCTCCTGTGATGAGCGTCTTTTTCTCTTTTTCCTGAATATCTAAGGCATTGACCTTTTTACTAAAATCAGCGAGAAGGGCACTGTCGTCACCTTTGTCAAAAGGTGCGCCTTTGATGATGTTTTGACTGTCGGATATGACATAACTAAAGACAAACTTAGGTGCAATAATGTTCTTTTCTGCTCTAATCTCCAGCGCTTTTTTTAATTGATTTAGGCGCTTAGGAACACCATTTAAACGACTAATATAGGCTTGGGCATCACTGATATTATTAATTTGGTGCTGGTTAATTAAAAATGATGCAATCATTGAATGACCACCACGCATTTGATTCACTGGGTAATTATGGTAACGCCATTGATAGTCATCTATATCATTTTGTAGGTTTTGCTTAAGTAGCTTAAGACTTAGCAGTGTTTGTGGATCTAACTTAGTTGCATCAAGTTGATTAACTTCCGCAAGCTGTTTTTTCGTGCGGAGCAATTTTATCGCATCGGCCTCATCGCCTATGTCATCCCATTTATCATAATCCTGTTTGATCCCCATATAAGTCTGAGCAATGGGACTCGCCATAATGTTCTCCATAAAAATAGCTTCAAAGAGAGCATTGGCTTTTTCGGATTCTGTTTGAGTTGTGGATTGTGTCGGTTCACTGGCATTTAGATGTACCATTGCTGCCGGCGCAGCTTGTACCGATAAAGCCATTGCAGCCGATAGTGCTAGGGTGACTAAACTGATTTTAAGGTTTAGCTTTTGGGATCTTTCCGTATTTGTTGTCGTTGTTATTGGCATGATTTGGCTTCCCTAGGGTTAGATTATCTAATTCTAAAGAAGCCAAGCAAAAATGTGTGGATATTAATGTTAGAAAATGTGTTAGTCGTAAAAGCATTAACTTAGATAATTAACAGTTAAGCGTTTGAAATTAAATAATTTTAACTTTTTCTGCTAGCAGAATTGTGTCAGCAAATCGTTTACAAACATATGACCTTTATGGGTTAATTGCCAATATTCCGCCGATTCGGTGAGTAAACCACGCTGTTTGGCTTTTTCCATTCCTTCGCTCAATGTTTCTCGATGTAAACCTGTCCGCTGTTCAAATTCTTGCTTAGGAATAGGCGTCATTAAACGCAGACGATTCATTAAATATTCGAGCGCTCTATCCTCCTCGGCAACTTCAGTCAGTTCGACAGTGTATTGGTTTGAACTCAAATAGCCTTTAGGGTGTTTAATTTTTACCGTGCGGATAATGCGATTTTGTTCTGGTAATGTCACTTTGCCATGGGCGCCACAGCCTATGCCTAAATAATCACCAAATTGCCAGTAGTTGAGATTGTGTCGGCATTGATAACCTGGTTTGGCATAGGCCGATATTTCATATTGCTCATACCCTAAGGCTGCCAGCCTTTGTTGCCCTTGTTCATAGATATGCCAGAGCGCTTCGTCATCGGGGAGTTGCGGCGGTTTTGAATGAAATAGGGTATTGGGTTCAATTGTTAACTGATACCAAGACAGGTGTGGCGGGTTCAGCGCCGCGGCGGTGTCGATATCGGCCATGGCTTCATCAAAACTTTGGTTGGGTAATCCATGCATTAAATCGAGGTTAAAACTTAAGTATTTTGCTTGGCTAGCTTTTTGGGCCGCGATTTTAGCTTCGTTTTGATCGTGAATACGTCCGAGTAAGTTGAGCTTATCCTTGGCGAAACTCTGCACACCGATAGATAAACGGGTAATGCCAGCAGCGCGGTAGGCACTAAAGTCATCGTGCTCTAAGGTGCCAGGGTTGGCTTCCATGGTGATTTCGATATTGTCACTAAAGGGAATTAGTGCATTGGCACCCTCGAGTATCCGCTTGATTTGTTTAGCATCAAATAATGATGGTGTGCCGCCACCGATAAAAATAGTATGAACTTGTCTGCCTTGGACTAAGTGCAGATCTTGACGTAAATCTTCAAGCAGGGCATCGACATAGGCCTCTTGTGGCAACTCGCCATTTTGCCCGTGGGAGTTAAAGTCACAATAGGGGCATTTTTGTACGCACCATGGGATATGGATATACAAACTTAATGGCGGTAATACAAGCGTTGGGGATCGCATAGTGCTCGGTGACATTATTGCGTATTTCCGTTAGTCAAAATGCCCTGTGCTTTCATTGCTGCTAGAAGTTGAGTGAGGGCTTTACCGCGGTGACTTAAGGCATTTTTCTCATCATTGCTCATTTCAGCGGCGCTGCAAGTATGTTGTTCAGGGATAAAAATGGGATCATAACCATGGCCATTCTCACCTTTTTGTTCGAAGCCTATTTGGCCTTCCCAGGATGCTTGGCAAATGATTGGAGTGGGATCTTTGGCATGGCGCATATACACCAGTACGCATTGGAATCTTGCCCTGCGAGGTGCTGGCTGGTCTTTTAACGTCTCAAGTAGTTTCAATACGTTGTCTTGATCTTTGGCATTTTCGCCCGCGTAACGTGCTGAATAAATGCCAGGAGCGCCTTGAAGTAAATCGACTTCTAATCCTGAATCGTCTGCAATGGCGGCAAGCCCCGTAATTTGTGCTGCATGTCTTGCTTTAATAATGGCATTTTCTACAAAAGTGGTACCAGTTTCAGCCACTTCCGTAACATTAAATTGATTCTGCGGTAGTACTTCTACGCCATAAACGGCAAGCATTTGTTCAAATTCGGCAAGTTTACCTTTGTTGCCACTGGCAAGAACGATCTGTTGCATGGGATACCTATATCGAGGGGCTATTGTTGCGAAGGCAATGATACCCAAGCCGATAATGAAAGGACAGTGAAAGGATAGGGCGATGCTTTATCGCCCTAGATTGATTTGAATTAATCGACGTAAAACTTTTGCTTAAACTGCAAGTTAGTATTGAGCTCGTTACCGTATTTTATGGCGATATTAAAGTGTATTTCTTGATTATCGCGATAAGGCACTTGGGCGATATAGTAAATAGCATTGCCTTCGCGGATTTCTTTAAATTTTAAATCAATTCTGGTATCGAGTAGATTTTTGGCAACGCCGGTAATTTCAACAGGAACTGCGGGCGAACCTGTTTCACTGACGTCCAATACCGCAATATTGACAATTCCTGTGTAACTGCTGCGTTCAATACCATAGGCCTTAGCTATACTAGGCGTGATAAAAGTGCTACCTAATGCCATGTAATGAATATCGAAATTACCAACAGTTTCTTTTTGCTCGGCGTTAGCGATACCGCAAAGACTTGCTGTTAAGGCTAGCATTGCGAGGAGTTGACGAAACATAACTGCATTCCTTCATGTTAGGTGTACTTAAATAGAGATCGTAAGACCTCGTGTTTATTTGGATGAATGTATAGGACTTATTCTAAAAGCTCACTCACTTCAGGTGGGATCAGTTTTGGAGTCACGATTCGGATTTGTTTATGACGCCCAAGCTCACCTTTAATGATATACACATCACTCTTTGGCACTTTAAATGCCTTGGCTAAATATTTACTCAAATGAGCATTGGCTTTGCCATCTATCGGAGGGGCTGTTATCGCAACTTTGAGCTCATCACCATGGAGTCCAACTATCTGATCTCGGCTTGCTTTTGGCTGAATATATAAATTAAGCAGCAAGTCACCTTGCTGCTGGACGACTGCACTCATTAAATGACAGCCCAATAGGGGATATATTGAGCAAGTAACATGTTGATAAAGTTCATGCCAATAATCACCAACATGACAGATAAATCTAAACCACCTATCGGCGGAATAATGCGGCGCACTGGGGCAAGTAAGGGTTCTGTTAACTGATCCATCACCATCACAATCGGGTTATAACCTTGGTTAAACCAGCTTAAGATAGCTCGAATAATAAGCATCCAAAATAGGAGTACACCCGCTTTTTTGACCACAGAGACTAAGGCAAAAATAAGGAATAAGACAACGTCTATGCCTCCGCCGGCAATAAGACTAATCAGCAAAACTTTTACCATGACTACAATGAGGGCGAGCACAAAAGAAGCTGTATCGAAGCGTCCCATTGAGGGAAGTATTCGGCGCATTGGGGCGATAAGTGGATGAGTAGCCTTAACAATAAACTGGCTGAAAGGGTTATAAAAATCGGCTCTAGCCAGTTGTAGCCAGATCCGTAATATCACCACCATTAAATACAGATCAAATAGCGTGCTAATTAAAAAGGTCAATGCATTCATTGAGATTTCTGCCTATGTGAGTTCGATAAAAACGCGTGAATGAATATTAAAATGTTTTTGCCATTTCTTCTGCACGATTAATACAGTTTTCCATGGCTTTTTTTACTAAGCCGCGCATATTTGCAGCTTCAAATGTCGCAATTGCTTGTGCAGTTGTGCCACCCTTAGATGTTACATTTTCCCTTAGTTGTCCAAGACCAAGTTCGGGATTTTGTTTTGCCATCATAGCAGCGCCGAGCGCGGCTTGCTGTACTAACATTCTGGCTTTGTACTCATCCATGCCCATTTGTTTACCTGCATCTATCATTGATTCCATCAGCAGGAAAAAATAAGCCGGTGAGCTACCTGATAGAGCGATCACTTGATCTAATTCAGCCTCTTCATTTACCCAAACGATTTCGCCCCCGCTTGACATTAAA
The DNA here is from genome assembly GCF_000015185.1 of Shewanella sp. W3-18-1. NCBI lineage: Bacteria > Pseudomonadati > Pseudomonadota > Gammaproteobacteria > Alteromonadales > Shewanellaceae > Shewanella > Shewanella sp. W3-18-1. The sequence goes on from NC_008750.1 coordinate 1,506,070, forward strand.
CGATCGCAAATGGCTTTTTGATCAGTAGAAATGGCTTGAGGCGCATAAAGCCCTGTCATACCAACACCAATTTGCATCGGTGTATTTGGCATTGCACGGATAAGTGTAATGTCTTGTGCTAAATAGTCGCTATAACGCTGTGCTTTAACTCCTGCAGCGATAGTGATGACTAACTTTTTCGACATGTCGATAGCTTGTAATGCTTCGCATACTTGCTGCATTAGTTGAGGTTTCACTGATAGCACTATCACATCAGCGTTTTGGGCTGAGGATAAGTTGTCTTGAGAAACTAACACGCCAAAATCGGTTTGCAGTGCATCCAGTTTACCTTGACTAGGATTAGTCGCTTGGATGAGTTTAGCGGGATAACCGCTATGAATTAACCCGCTAATGATGCTGCGGGTCATATTGCCTGCCCCGATAAAGCAGATTTTCTGTTGTTCCATGTGATCCCCGTCAGTGAATTAACCGTTTAGCCGTAATTTATCCTGCTTGTTTTAAGCTTTAACGATTTTGGGATTAAAGTGATAGAGCCTAAACTTGACTCTCGTTATGCAATTATTGAGATAGTATTTGGGTATTAGCTTGTAAAAACAAGACCAAAGCTGAGTTTATGAAGCTAAATCTTACTCAGCGTAGTGACGCTCACCAAAAATCGCACTGCCAATGCGTACCATAGTCGAGCCACATGCAATCGCGGTATCAAGGTCATTACTCATCCCCATAGATAGGGTATCAACATCAGCATAATGCTGTTTCAACTCATCGAATAATTGCTTTAGTTTAGTGAACTCTTGGCGTTGCAACGTTGAATTATCTGTAGCTGTTGGAATAGCCATCAGTCCCCTCAGTTTTAAATTAGGCAACTGCGAGATTAATTCTGCTAACGGCATCATTTGGTTAGCATCGATACCTGATTTTGTATCTTCATCACTGATATTGATTTGAATACAAACATTAAGAGGTGCCATGGATGTCGGACGTTGCTCGTTCAGACGAAGGGCAATTTTGTCCCGTGATACCGTATGCATCCAGTCAAAATGTTGAGCAACAATATTGGTTTTATTTGATTGAAGTGGGCCGATAAAATGCCATTCAATGTCCGGATAGTTTTTGCTTAGTTCAGTGATTTTTGCGGCGCCCTCTTGAACATAGTTTTCACCAAAGCAGCGTTGCCCTGCATGGTAAGCTGCGATTATATCTTCAATGGGTTTTGTCTTACTCACTGCAAGAAGACGAATATTGTGAGCTTGGCGAGCACATTTTTGCGCCGCTTGGGCGATCCTACACTGGGCGATTGCGAGTCTGTCTGCTATTGTTGTCATGATGTAATTATCTAGTTGCAAGGATATCCCAAACGATGGAAATCACTGAGTTATTAGCTTTTAGTGTAAAACACAAAGCCTCGGATCTACACCTCTCTGCAGGGATATCTCCCATGATCCGTGTTGACGGTGAAGTGAGAAAAATTAACCTACCAGCGCTCGATCATCGGGGCGTACACAGCTTAGTGTACGATATTATGAATGATAAACAGCGCAAGGACTTTGAAGAGCATTTAGAAATTGATTTTTCGTTTGAAGTGCCCAACTTAGCCCGTTTTCGTGTAAACGCATTTAACCAATCCCGTGGTGCCGCCGCAGTATTTCGTACCATTCCCAGTGATATATTGTCACTTGAACAACTTGGCGCACCGGAGATATTCAAAAAAATTGCCAGTTATCCGCGTGGTTTAGTGTTAGTCACTGGACCGACTGGCTCGGGTAAGAGTACCACACTTGCAGCAATGGTGGATTACATCAATGAAAACCGCCATGATCATATCTTAACCATTGAAGACCCAATTGAATTTGTCCATCCTAATAAACAATGTTTGATTAACCAGAGGGAAGTTCATCGGCATACTCACAGTTTTAACGCTGCCCTGAGGAGTGCTTTGCGTGAGGACCCTGACGTAATTTTAGTGGGGGAGATGCGAGATCTTGAAACCATACGTCTGGCGATGACCGCCGCAGAAACTGGCCATTTAGTCTTCGGTACTTTACACACAACTTCAGCAGCGAAGACGATTGACCGTGTGGTGGATGTATTTCCTGCTGGGGAGAAAGACATGGTACGCACTATGTTATCTGAATCATTACAAGCGGTTATTTCACAGACGCTTATCAAAAAAATTGGCGGCGGCCGTGTCGCTGCACACGAAATTATGATGGGAACACCTGCAATTCGTAACTTGATCCGTGAGGACAAAGTCGCACAAATGTACTCTGCCATTCAAACTGGCATGGCTCATGGAATGCAGACTCTGGAGCAATGCCTGCAAAATTTAGTTAATCGTGGCCTGATCACCCGCGAAGACGCCATGTCGAAAAGCTCAAATAAACAAGCCACATTTTAAGGATTTATAATGGATGTACGTCCGTTTTTAAAAGTCATCGTTGAGCGTAAAGCCTCTGATTTGTTTATTACCGCGGGCTTTCCTCCCAGTGCAAAAATTGATGGCGAATTACGTCCCCTCGCCGAGAGTGCATTTACGCCTGCACAGTCTTTAGATTTTGTTGAGTCACTCATGACTGAAGCGCAGAAACAGGAATTTCACTCAACCCGTGAATGTAACTTTGCTTTTGCGGCAAAGGATCTCGGTCGTTTCCGGGTCAGCGCTTTTTGGCAAAGGGAATCTCCAGGATGTGTTATGCGCCGGATTGAGACCAAAATTCCCGAAGTCGATGACTTAAAATTACCTCCTATTTTAAAAGATCTGGTGATGAGCAAGCGTGGGCTTATCATTATGGTCGGCGGCACAGGTACGGGTAAGTCAACCTCATTAGCAGCATTGGTTGGATACCGTAATGCCCATGCCCGTGGCCATATATTGACGATTGAAGATCCTGTTGAATTTGTTCACGATCATAGAAAAAGCATTATCACCCAACGTGAAGTAGGCATAGATACCGAGTCATTCGATGCGGCATTAAAAAGCTCCCTTCGTCAGGCGCCCGATGTGATCTTAATCGGTGAAATTCGTACCCAAGAGACGATGGAATTTGCATTGTCGTTTGCAGAAACAGGTCATCTTTGTATGGCAACCCTACATGCCAATAATGCGAACCAAGCACTCGATCGGATTATGCACTTAGTGCCAGAGAGTAAACACCAGCAGTTACTATTTGATTTATCCTTAAATTTACGTGGTATTGTGGCGCAGCAATTGATCCCAAAAGTCGATGGAACGGGGCGCCGCGCCGCGATTGAAGTGTTAATTAATACTCCAAGGGTAGCGAGTTTAATTGCCAAAAATGAACTGCATTTACTCAAGGAAACCATGGCAAAATCGAATGAACAGGGGATGCAGACATTCGACCAAGCGTTACTGAAATTATATGTTGATGGTGAAATTAGTTATGCCGATGCCTTACACCATGCTGACTCACCAAACGATTTACGTTTGATGATCAAATTACAAAATAAAGAGCCTACTGGTTCAAGTTTTATGGAGGGCGTAACACTCGATATGGATTAAGGCTGTAGATTTAATCGACGGTTCAGATAAGTCGATTATTAGTCAGTGCTTACTATGAGCCTAACCCTAGCTTTTATTTTTAATTCAATATGATCTTTATCTCGAGCATTTACGTAATGCCAGATAAAGGAGAAAACAATGAATAAATTCACTCTAATATTAGCAGCGACAGCAAGCATCATTAGTGTGGGAGCCATGGCCGCCACTTGCCCAAATTATCTCGATCTGGAAGTACGTAAATTACATTCAGAGGATAAAATTAATCTGTGTGAGTTGACTCAAGGTAAACCCGTATTGATCGTCAATACTGCCAGTAACTGTGGCTATACCTCACAGTTTAAATCCCTAGAAGCTATTAATAAGGAATATAAAGACAAAGGATTAGTTGTGATAGGTTTCCCATCGGATGATTTTTTTCAAGAAGAAAATGATGAGAAAGACACGGCGAAGGTATGTTACATCAATTATGGTGTGACTTTTACTATGTTGGCCACATCGCCGGTCCGAGGAAATGATGCAAACAGTGTATTTAAATACTTGGCCGAAAAAACGGGTGCGCCAAAGTGGAATTTCTATAAGTATGTTGTCAGTGGTGACGGTACAGTTGTACAGCAGTTCAATTCAAAAGTGAAACCCGATAGTGCCGAACTTAAACAGGCTATTGAATCGGTTCTTTAATTTTAATACGTTAAATTATTTAAGAGGCTGTTTTGGCTAAATTTTCAGGATTATCAAAAGACATTGGGCATGCAAAGCGCGGCAGGGTTGGTGTACTGTTACTTAATCTGGGTACACCAGATGCTCCAACAGCATCGGCAGTAAGACGTTATTTAGCTGAGTTTTTATCCGATCCTCGTGTAGTAGAAATTCCTAAATTAATTTGGATGTTAATTTTACATGGGATTATTTTGCGAGTTCGTCCGGCTAAATCGGCGGCTCTATACGAAAAAGTATGGACCCAAGCGGGTTCGCCTTTAATGGATATCAGTTTGCGCCAAACGGCAAAACTTACGGATAAGCTAGCATCTGAGGGAATAGATGTATCTGTGCATTTAGCCATGCGTTATGGAAATCCTTCGGTTGCCAGCACATTGCAAAATATGCACAAGCAAGGGGTTGATAAGATTGTTGTATTGCCTTTGTATCCTCAATATGCGGCGCCGACGACAGGCTCTGCTTTTGATGCGATAGCAAAAGAGTTATCCCAATGGCGTTATATTCCATCACTTCATTTTATTAATACTTATCATGACCATCCCGATTTTATTGAGGCTTTAGCTGAGTCAATTCGAGTTGATTTTGAAAATCAAGGCAAGCCTGAAAAGCTGGTATTGTCATACCATGGTATGCCAGAAAGGAACTTGCATTTAGGTGATCCTTATTATTGTTTTTGTGCAAAAACTACACGCTTAGTAACTGAAAAGCTTGGATTAAGTCAGGATGAGTTTGTGATGACTTTTCAATCTCGCTTTGGTAAAGCTAAATGGCTACAACCTTACACCGATGCCACGATGCAAGCATTACCCAATGCGGGTGTTCGTGATGTTGCTATTGTCTGTCCGGCATTTAGTGCCGATTGCCTCGAAACATTAGAAGAAATTGTTGGTGAAAATGGCCATATTTTTACCGAGGCAGGAGGGAATAAGTTCCGTTATATTCCGGCACTTAACGATGATGATGCACACATTACTATGATGGCAAATCTTGTCAGGCCTTACTTATAACCTGACGTAGCTTAGCCCTATGAAAATAAAAAAGGATAAGGCAACTTATCCTTTTTTAGATCTAGCGACCAAATTGGTTTTCGAAATAGCTTTCTATGATAAGCACTGCAGAAACCGCATCGACTTGACCTTTCGTTAAGGCTTTAAAACCACCTAACTCAAACAATCTCGCTTTGGCATCTGTTGTCGTTAATCTTTCATCTTGAGTCACGATTTTTACCCCAAATTTAGCATTGATCCTATTGGCAAACTTACGGGCTCTGTGGGTCATGTCCTGCTCAGTACCATCCATATTAAGGGGTAAGCCAACAACAACGAGATCTGGCTGCCACTCTTTAATGAGATCCCCTATTTGATCCCAATTGGGGATGCCATCAACAGCCTTGAGCGACAGGAGTGGTGTGGCACTGGCAGTGATTTCTTGTCCAATGGCGACACCGATACTTTTTGTACCAAAATCAAAGCCTAAAACAGTTTTAGTATTCATAGTATGACTAATTATTGGGAATTACTTAGGTTCAAGCGTGGCCTGCTTGTGCTGATACTTGCCAAGCATCGAATCCAAGTGAGCGACTCGCCTGTGGCCAACGGTCTTCATGTTTTACATCGAACAGCAGAGCATTTGTGGCTGGTATGGTAAGCCAGGAATTTTCAGCGAGCTCTTGTTCTAGCTGATGTTTACCCCAACCAGCATAACCAAGTGCTACGAGAAATTTATCTGGAGATCGCTTGCCTCCAATTGCAGTTAATACATCGCGAGAAGTTGTCAGCATTAGCCCTGAACCCAGATCTGTACTATTTGCCCAATAGGGTTGGGAGGTATGGAGCACAAATCCGCGATCCTGCGAAACTGGACCGCCCATTAATACTTGAGCGTTTTGTGCAATATCCGCAAAAACCTGCTCTGCAGGTAAATCCATTTGTTCTAAGAGTGAGCTAACTTCAATACCTAACGGTTTGTTGATTACTATTCCCATCGCTCCCTTGTCATCGTGCTCACATAAATAAATGACTGAACGCTCAAAAAAGGTATCGTCTAGTGAAGGCATAGCGATTAAAAAATGGTTTTGTAAACTCTCCATTAAAAACTCCGTTCAGGCCAATAGGCATTAATCTACAAGTCGAACTAAAAGCAGAATTATTGAAATTATTCATTTAAAATGATTAGCTTACTGGTTATTTTAGCCAGTATTGTTAACCACCAGCTAATTTCACCTTGTAGTTTTGTTTTTCGAGTAACAGTTTCAGTTGTTCTCGATTGTCAGTTTGTATCTCGATAGTGAAATCCTTAACTGTACCACCACAACCACATTGTTTTTTAAGGGTTTGAGCAAGGGTTTTTAGTGCCGTTTCATCTAACCCTAATCCTGAGATAATTGATACGCCTTTGCCTTTACGCCCCTTACTATCTCGGTGGATCCGAACTATACCATCTGATTCTGGTATTGCTTTGGCAGTTGATTCTGGGCTAATACGGCCTTTATCGGTACTGTACACTAAGGATACGTTAGGATCTGCTTTCATAAGTAATTTTCATTGGATGTCAGTGACGTTATGCGGCGGTAGTTTATCAAATTCGTTGGCGTTCGGGGAGGTAAAAAAAGACCACTTAAAGATTGACTGTAAGTGGTCTGGAGAAAATGCCAACTCTTTGCAGGGAGGTAAGCATATTTTTGAAAGTTAGAACCTTTAGAAGCGCTGAGCCACCATCACTATCAATGCTATTGCTGTAAGTAGAGCACAGGGCATGATATAGCGGTGCAACTTAGGCAGTGCAATCAAACATGCAGTTGATACAAATCCGAAAGCCGCCACAGTGGCGTAATTCGCGCCATTTGTGATGGCGTTAATGACTAACCAACTGAGTACCATTATCGGTAATATCAATAAACTAAAAGGCAAGTGACGTTTGATTTTTGTACTATTAACTTCAAGAGGCGTTTTTTGCGGAGCGATAAAAAATATCGCAGATGCAACAATAAATGCGCTAATAAACCAATACATATCATTCTTCCTTTGTCTCAATTGATAATCATTATCATCTAGATGCTTGCTGAAGTCAAGCTGAATGAGCTATAGCTTTTCCACCAATTGAGTTGTAGAACAATCAATAGCTCTGTAAGCTAAATCTATAATCTCTGATGCTTGTCTTTGTTCAGTTTGAACATTTGAGGAAAATAAGATGAAAAACATAATTGTTGGTTTAGCCGTACTGGCATTGAGTGCTTGTAGCTCACTCAAGTCTGGTTGGGACTATGATCCTAGTGTCAGTTTTACTCAATATAAAACCTATGCTTGGGTTGCTCAAAAAAATGATGAGTCTGGATATCATTTGGATGGCTTGATGGATCAACGGGTCAGAGATGCTGTTAATGCACAATTAGCTGCTAAGGGAATGAGCTTAGTTGATGCAAAAGAAGCGGATGTGCTAGTAAATTATCTCACTAAAGTCGATAAGAAGATTAATGTTGATACCTTTAATACTAACTTTGGCTATCATCCCTACTATGGCCCAGGTTGGGGATGGGGCGGGAATATGCAAACTCAAACGACAGTTAGAGAGTATGAAGTTGGTACATTAATAATTGATTTAATCGATAATAAAACCAGCAAGCTTATTTGGCGAGGTTCTGTTGCCGATACCATTCGTGATAAAAATACTCCATCAGAAAGAGTCCAAACTATCAATAAAGCCGTTGGTAGTGTAATGGCTAATTATCCCCCTAAACCTGATATTAAATAGTGATCAGAAGATACAAATTAAGCGACCTGTAGGTCGCTTTTTTTGACTGTTTTTATATTGTTAGTCGATAAAAATGCTTTTTATGCAGTTATTTACAATATTGACAAGTTCCCTTTATTTAAACTTATTGAAAAGGTGAGCCATCTTCAATGGTAAGTTTTGAGTTAATACTGTTAGTTTACTGTTATTGTTGTTTTTATTATATGATTGTTGTATTCGGTTGCCATCCTCACGTTTTATTATCTATTATTTTTTCTAATGATAACTTCAAAATTAAATCATTACATAACTTGAGTTTTATCAGGCAGAATCTGCTTCTTTTTACTGTAAATGACCGTTGAAATGCAAGAAACACAATTTATTGGATTACTATGGCTTGTTGGTATTCTTGCTGAAGCGATGACGGGGGCCTTGGCAGCTGGGCGAAAGCAGATGGATTTGTTTGGGGTTGTGATCATTGGCTGTGCAACGGCAATTGGTGGCGGTACCCTAAGAGATATGATGTTAGGAAACTATCCCCTGATCTGGGTTGAGAATGTACATTATCTTCTCGCCATAGCATTTGCGTCTTTATTGACGGTCGCCATCGCGCCTGTGATGCGCTATTTGTCTAAACTTTTTCTTGCTATAGATGCTTTAGGGCTTGCCGTATTTTCAATTGTTGGGGCACAGAAAACGTTAATGTTGGGATTTAGTCCCACAATTGCGGTTGTGATGGGGTTGGTTACAGGTGTATTTGGTGGCGTAATTCGCGATATTTTGTGCAATCAAGTACCTTTGATTTTTAAGAAGGAACTTTATGCCGTTATTTCACTTTTAACAGCTGGATTATATATTACCCTCAAAGCCTACCAGTTGACGGAATGGATTAACCTTGTGATTTGCCTTAGTATCGGCTTTAGTTTGCGGATGTTGGCGCTACGATACCATTGGTCAATGCCTACATTTGATTATCAAGCAAACAGTGATCAACAGTCCCACTAAATTTAAGAAGCAGGGAAGGCAAACTCCCTGCTTTTTTACTTTGGTGCTTACTGTTGGTTTTGGAGCGTTTTTAACGCTTCGAGTGCGGCATCATAGTTAGGATGATCAGTGACGTTTGGCACTAATTCTTGATATTGGAGCTTACCTTCAGCATCAATAATAAAGATGGCTCTAGCCAATAAACCATAATTCTCAATTAACAGACCGTACTTCTCACCAAAATCACGCCAGACTGAATCAGAAAGTACTTTAATTTTGTCAACATTTTCAACTTTGCAGAAGCGCTTCTGTGCGAATGGAAGATCAGTGCTTATGGTCAAAATAACGACATCATCTGAAAAGTGGCTGACTTCGCTGTTAAAGCGTTTTGTCTGTAGGGCGCATACGCCAGTATCTAGGCTAGGTACAGCGCTTATTAGCACCATTTTACCTTTAAAGTCACTTAAGGTAACTGGGGTAAATTGCTCATCGACCACTTTAAATCCCGGTGCAATTTCAGCGAGTTGAGGTAGTTTACCTTTGAGGCTCACATGCTTCTCACCCATAAGTACCTGTGGTTTCTCATTAGCGAGAGCATTTGAACTCAGTAGTGCTAAACTATAAAAACAGCAGGTGGCAAAAAATGAAATAGACCCTTGCATTTTATCTCCTCGTATTCATCTTTCTGTATCAACTCACCATTAAGTTACACTAAAATAATTGTATGAGTTGTAAAAAGGTCGGTATTAACCGACCTTTTTTAATATGAATTATTTATTTTCAGGTAATTGCTTTACATGAATATCCATTTGCGGAAATGGAATTTCAATATTAGCGGCATCCAGAGCATTTTTTATTTGCTCAAGGATCTCAAAACGTGCAGCCCAAAAATTAGGCGTTTTAACCCAAGGACGAACTACAAAATTAATAGAGGAATTTCCCAGTTCAGATAATCCAACGGTATAAGACGGATCCTTTAGTACGTATTGGTTGTTATCTAAGATATCTGTTAATACTTTTTTAGTTAATGCAATATCTGCTTTATAAGATACACCGATAACAAGATCGATACGGCGATTTTCTAAGGCTGAGTAGTTCGTGATAGTGCCATTCATAATTGAGGAGTTTGGTGCCACAATAACTTTATTATCAGGAGTGCGTAGTTTTGTTGAAAAAATAGTGATTTCATCCACAGTACCAGCAATACCAGCGGCTTCAATATAATCACCTACACGGCATGGACGGAATAATACCATTAAGACGCCAGATGCAAAATTAGATAATGAACCTTGTAGCGCTAAACCTACAGCTAGACCTGCTGCACCGATAACGGCAACAAGCGATGCTGTTTGTACGCCAATTTGCCCTAATGTTGCAATAATAGTAAAGACAAACACAATCGCCCAGGTTAAGTTTGCAACAAAAGATACAACAGTTGGATCAACTTTACGGCTGTTTAGTAATTTACGAATAACCTTTTGCGCTACGCCTGAAAAATATTTACCGACAAAAAAGATAATAATAGCGAACAGAGTTTTTAGACCATAGGCCATCAATAATTCTGGTGCTTGATTTAATAAACCCTCTAGATTTTCCATTGAATAACTCCCTAAATAAAATACGCTAACAAAACTATTTATTATTGACGATAAATTGTACTCGTCGATTTAATCTGCGTCCTTCGCTAGAACGATTATCTGCGACAGGTTCAGATATACCTTTACCTACAATGGTAAATCGATTTGGGTTAAAACCATAGTCTTCAACCAAAATTCGTCTCACATTTTCAGCACGCTGTAGCGATAGCTGATAATTAAACTCAGGTGTACCGACAATGTCAGTGTGCCCAACTAAGAGCAATGCGACATCATTATTGGCTTCTAAGAATGCTTTGACTAAAGCTAAAGATTTCCATTGCGATAAGTCTACCTCGGCAATCGCAAATTCAAAGTAAACGATTGCTGTCTCGATATTATGACAATCAGTACTTGAATAGGTACTAGGATCATTGATGTCACATTGAATATTGTGAGTGGTGACTTCTACTTCATGGGGGCAGCCATTTGCTAATACTTTTGTATTTATGGGGGTATCTGGACATGCGTCTTTAATGTCTGGCACACCATCTTGATCGGTATCCTGCCAAGCATAAACCTGTGATGTTAGACTTAGTCCTAATATCAAAAGTAAAGGCTTAATCCAATGCAATAGGGATATATTCACCATAAATCACCTTATATATTGTGGGTAGAGCAGTCAAAAATACCAATAAATTTACTCAGCTGTAGCATGACAACCTTCGCACTGCATTCTATCTATTTACGGGTAATTCGCCAAGCTCAACGCTGATTTTTCATTTGCTAGCTCATCTCTCAACCGCTGAAATAATCAGAGTATATTCATTTTTACTTTAATGTTTCTCAAAGTATAAATATATCGACTTAGCAATGGTTATGTTGCTCTTGGCTTAGGCAAACTATACAAATTTTATCTTTGGCGTTAGAGTCACTAACTCATTGTGATTACGCAAATAAAATTGAGGGCAAGATGATAGATTTACGCAGTGATACTGTTACCCAGCCGACTGAAGCCATGCGGTTAGCTATGTCCAGAGCTGAAGTCGGAGACGATGTATATGGTGATGATCCTACCGTAAACAGCTTACAGGATATGGCTGCTGAGATGTTTGGTTTTGAGAGTGCGCTGTTTACGGTTTCTGGCACTCAAGCAAATTTACTTGCTTTAATGGCTCATTGTGAGCGTGGGGATGAGTATTTGTGCGGCCAACAGGCGCATAATTATAAATTTGAGGGCGGCGGTGCTGCAGTTTTAGGCAGTATTCAGCCGCAGCCATTGATAAATCAATTGGACGGCACTATTGCGCTTGCAGACATAGAGGCTGCGATTAAACCTGATGATATCCACTTTGCTCGCACCCGTTTATTGAGTTTAGAAAACACCATCGCGGGTAAAATATTACCGCAGACCTATCTGGCAAATGCACAGGCTTTAGCTTTTCATCGTGGTTTGAAAATTCACCTTGATGGGGCGAGAGTAGCCAATGCTGCGGTAGCACAAAATATCCCTATTAGTGATATCACTGCGCATTTTGATTCTGTTTCCATCTGCCTTTCAAAGGGGCTTTGCGCGCCCGTGGGTTCATTACTCTTAGGTGATGAGCGTTTGATTAAAAAGGCAATACGTTGGCGTAAAATGCTTGGCGGTGGTATGCGTCAAGCGGGGATATTAGCTGCTGCAGGTAAACTGGCATTGACAGAACAAGTAGAGAGACTTGCTGAAGATCATGAAAGTGCAACTTATTTTGCCCAGAAATTAACCGAGTTTGCCGAATTTGAGGTTGATTTAACCACGGTACAAACCAATATGGTGTTTGCGACTTTGGCGCCGCATATTGACGCTATGTTATTAGCCAAACGGTGCCAAGAGGCTGGGATTTTAATTAGCCCTGGACGGACAATTCGTTTCGTTACACATAAGGATGTTACTCGTCAGGATATTGATAAAGTGCTAAATATCTTTAAGTTACATTTTCAAGCGTAATTGAACCTTCGCTATTTACTGTCCGAAAGGTTCGTCTGGCAAGTTCTTGTGCTTACCTTCGCCATGCGAACCACTCGTTATTTGAGTTGAATAACGATAGTTCATTCTTCGTTTAATTGTTATGACATCAGGATATATCACTGGGGCAGATATAGGTTTAAACCTGATAATAGTTCAAATAAAGGGTTGGTATTGAACAAACTTGAACGGTGATAAAGATGATCGCTGCACTGTGTTAGATGGGCAGAACGTTAGAAAAGCTGACCAAGGATGACGTTCTTCTCGCACTTCTAGGGCGTTGGTGATGCAGGATAATGCTTCGACTTCTCGCAATGAGCTAATGTGTGCATTACCGTATGTTTGCCGTAGAAAATTCAAATTACAAGATGATTAATTTTGAGTCATCAGTGCCAGTTTATTGGGTCAAGTTGATAGAAATGGCTGATTTCGCGATAAAGATTTGGATACTGTTGATACAGTGCTTCGGGTTTTTCAAAAAAAACTTCAGTGATAACAGCAAAAAATTCAGCAGGGTTAGTGGCGCCATAATAATTAAATAGCGAAGGGCGTCCAAGTGCCGCTGACTCTTCTAATTCGGCAAAAGTTTGGCTTAGTACGGTTGACCAAGTCAGGTAGTCAGCACTGTGTTGCAAAATGGGGGCTCCATTAGCGTGCCCATCTTCTTGATCGAGTTGATGGGCAAATTCGTGGATCACGACATTGTTGCCATCATGGGGATTGGCAGCACCATCGAGTGTATTTTTCCATGAGAGGATGACTTTTCCCTGCTCCCATGATTCCCCAGCGAGTATATTGCGTTGTTCCCACACAACACCATTGGTGTCTTGTTGTTGATTACTCACGATAAAGGCATCAGGGTAAACCAAAATTTGTTTCAGTTTGGGATAAAAGTCTGTTTTCCGATTTAATAATAACAGACAGGCTTGGGCGGCAATGGTGACTTTAACTTCATCATTAATCTCTAATCCATCGCATCCGATAAAGCTTTTTTCATCGATGAATATTTGAATATGCCGCTTAAGCTGAAGTTGAAGATCGCTTGGTAGTGCATGAAAATAAGGCAATCTTTGCTTGAGGATTGCGCGCCACGCCTTAGGAAAGGGTTTGGCTATCACTTTACGTCTATGTAAGGCTTTGCGCCAACGACTCGAGAGCAGCCAAATGATAGCGCCAATGCCTAACATAAGAGTGAGTACAATAGCTAACATAGAGATCCTTTCACGTTGTGAGTATATTAGCAAATGGGGGTGAAAGGTTGAAAGTCAACTCCTTGGTTAAAATAAAACGGATTTTCCTATAAACATGCCTTAGTAATAACGCAATGGAATGTTAATAAGCGTTTCAGTGCGATTGCGCCCCGTGAGTTTTGCGTGATAGAGGGCTTCGTCGGCTCGCTTTATTAGGCTATTTGTATCGAGTGGCTCGGGAGGATGCCAACAGGTAATACCTGCACTGATAGTGACAATACCTGCATGGGGAGAGTCTTCATGGGGGATCTTAAGATCTATAATCGTTTCCCGTAAATGTTCTGCAATTTTGTATGCATCTTCAAGGTGCCTTGATGGAAGTAAGATCATAAATTCTTCTCCACCATAACGGGCAAGGGTATCTGTTGGTCGCTGCAATATGGACTTGGCGGCATTGACGATTTGCTTTAGGCACTGATCTCCTATCACATGTCCATATCGATCATTAAATTGTTTAAAGTTATCGATATCAAACATCACAATACTCAGTGGTACTTGATGGTCGTTAGCATATAGCAATTCTTTTTCAATCTGATTATCTAAATAACGGCGGTTATAACAGCCTGTTAACCCATCGGTTTCAGCCATGGCTTTGACTTGTGCGGCATAGGTTTTTAAGGTCGCGAGTGAATTCACCATTTGCTGAAGCTCAAGGTTATCCGTTATGGGCATTGGAGTATCAAGTTTTTCATTGGCGATGGCATCCATCGCATCGCGTGTGGCAATGACGGGTTTAATGATGCCCTTATCGATAAAGTGCCAGCTTGTGAGCCAGATAAAAAAACAGTACAAGACGCCACCACAAAAGATAAGCAGAACAAATGCCGTACTATGGTTTTTAAGATCACCTCCGGCTTTTTGGATTTCACTGCCTACTTGTTCGACAAGGGTTTGTGTAAATGTAGCAACCAACTGTGCAGCATTTGCTTGATAGGTTAAATGAGCATTAGCAATATTATTGCTTTTCAATGCATTACGCGATAGTTCAAATAAATTATCATCTCCAACAACATTTTGTTTTATTTGCGATAACCAATCTACATATATACTTTGATTTTTATCGAATGCGGCTAACACAGTTTCCATACTGATTAGATGGCGCATAGCCTCCCGTTGGAGTTGATTTAACGCGACAATATGTTCAGCATTTTTGACTTGGGTAAGTAATGTGAAAAGATGCTCTCCTTGATGAAGGTATTCAGATAGAAATTGATTTTCTTTAATATTATTTGAGATTGCATTGAGGTCTTTTTGGGTTATAAGTGGTGGGTAACTATTATGTATTTGTTTTAGTTGGACTTGCATCTTATCGCCAAAAGAGGATGCCAAACTGGTCAAGTTAGCTTGAATATTTCCTGCCTGTAACTTTGCTTGTAATGCATTATCAGTCAATGTGCTAAGTAGCGGTATTTGCTGCATATAATAAAGTTGAGTATCGATAATATTATTTATCGCTTGCTGTAATTGAGGGGAGGTTTCCAGCTTGGCGATTGTTCGAGAGCTATCAATAAGCAGCCCCCACTGTGTTGCGAGTTCACTTAAAAGCTGCAGACGTTGTAACTCATTATCATAGTGGTTGAGTCTGGTCGTGATGATTTGTAGCTTTTCAGTATCTTTAGCCAGTTCTAATGCAGTGCTGACTTTTACCACATCTTCAGTTACTAAATCTTCAATTTCGGTCCTTAATTGGTGGGAGAGTAAAAGCGCGATAATACCGTTAAATAGCGCCATGCCCACTATGATATAGAAGGCGAAGGTGATTTTATGTTTTAAACTTGTCAACCGTTTAGAGGTCATTTTTTATCTTTCTTGTCAATCGCAGGCACTTCCCCATAGGTATTTTGGAGATTTTTTATCTTAGTACTTAATTTGCTGAAAATATCAGTACTATCTGTCGTTTTATGGCTCGCGGCATAACATGCTTGAGTCAGTTCAGGGTAGATTTGCCCCATTGCTGTGGTCGTAAAGTGGCCAAAAGTTAATACCTTCGTTGACCAAAATAAATTTGCTATATGGCTGGCGTTGAATGCCCCTGCGATTTCTCTTAATGCTTCTTTATTAAATTCAGGGGCAGTGACAACATCCATACGACAGGGGTTACCTCCCCCAAGGGCATAGGCATACTGTGCTTCATAGGTTCCCATATATTTAAGGAGCCAATAGGCTGCTTGTGGGTTCTTGCTGTCATAGCTGACTGCAAAGGCATAGGCTCCGTTATAGGGGTGTCCTCCAGGAACCTGAGCGACCGCAAGGCGTGCGCCAGGGATATTTTTCTCAACACGAAAAGAGATTGGCCATAGGTTATTGTAAGCAAAGGGCCAGATAGCGGCTTGTCCTGTAGCAATGGCATTTGCGGCCTCATTAAAGGCAAATTGTTCATTTGCAGGCACTGAATATGCCATCAATTTGCGGTAAATCTCGGCAGTTCTTATAGCCTCATGATTAATCATTGGTACTTCAAAATGAGTAATTTTTTGTTGGTTATTAAATCGAGGCCACATCCAAGCTCCTCCTTGGCTCCAGAGTATGCTCGAAAACTCATCATTGATATGGGGTTTATTACCTGACATTAATGCAAGACCGTAAAAATCGTGCGATAAGGTTTTTCCCCCAAGTTCAGAACCTGCTTTGCGGGTAAAGAACATGGCTTGGTCGAGAAGTTCTTCAGGTGTTTTGGCGGGCGTTAATGGATAACCGAAACGTTCTAAAAAGCGAGCCTGCTCAGTGGGATGATTAAAAAGATCTTCACGGTAATGACTCCCCATTACATAGTTATTATAGGGAATGGCATGGATTTCGCCTGAATAAGATAAAATATTGAGCAGGGAGGGGTAATAAGGCTCAAGGTACCACTCCATCGCTTTTTCACCGTCGGGATCGTAAAGTTTTGCTAATTCTAAGAGGGGAACAGTATAACCATTCGATGCCCATTCTTTTGCCCATCCCGCTTCCATGGTGAGCAAATCATATGTTCCTTCGCCTTGTTTTAATGCCTGAGTTTGAAGGTTAAACATTAACTCAAGTTCAGTGCTGACCACTTTGACACTGACGCCCGTTTTTGCTGTAAATCTAGGTAGCATTTCTTGGGTGAGATAGTCCGTCCAAAATCCTTTTTCAGCCACGAGAGTGATAGGCGTTTTATTTGTCAGTGGTGGAATTTGAGCTAATGAAAATTCAGCCTTCAACGGCGTCACTAGCATCAATCCAAATCCAATGAGTGCTACATGAAGCTTTTTTAACAAAAAATGCCCCTTATTTTTATCGGTAATACTAACGAAACGATTTTTTATGCTTGTTGTATGTTAATGATAGGCGGGATAAAAATTTATGCGGGGGTTTTTGAGGGTTTTATAGCATAAAAAACGATAACCTAAAGATTTTAAAAAGTTGAAGGGAGTTGCGGCGTTTTTATCAGTCGAAAGTAGGTATAGAAATAGGTGTCAGTGTCATCAAACTGCCAAATAATCCCATTAATATCTCCATAGTATGCCGTCTAATCACCTTGATGTTTACCATTAGAGAAGGGATGCAAAATGGATATCAAAACTATTATGCCAATCGAATTTGAATTAGTTGAATCAGCGCCTTTATTCCATGAGTTACTCTATCTACGTGATGCCGTAGGACGGCCATCGATAGGGGTTGACCTCGCGGATCATCGGCAGTCCCAAGTATTGTACTGGGTTTCTGTACGGATTAAGGATGCCGTGGCGAAAATGCAGTCAAATGTGGTTGCAACAGCCTGTGTCTATCGAGATCGGCCTACGCATTTGGCCATTGAAGATTTTATTGTTCTTCCTGAATATCAACATTATGGGCTTGCAAAAATAGTCTTAGAACGGGTAATGACCTTTGTGGATGAGGAGGTTAATTCCGGTACTTGTGTGAGTATAAATGCCTATGGAGAAGATGAGCGCTTGTGTACTGAGTATGGTTTCGTGCATTCCCATTGTGCCAGTCTTGGTCCAAATTTATTGAAAATCTATGCCTAATGTAGGCATTCTCGGGAGTGTTTGTACTCCCCACGGTTTGGCGTGACTGCGTTATTTACTTTGCATTGTTAGTGATTTATGCAGGTATTTACTCAGTTTCTGATGTAGGATCTTGAGCCATAGATTACGTATGGAGCATTGTCTCTAAGGTGATAATATGGATCAGCAACAGCTTATCGATGCCGTTAACCAAACTATGCCTTTTGGTAAATATGCTGGACGAAAACTGTTAGAATTACCTGAGCCTTATCTTGTGTGGTTTCATAAACAGGGGTTTCCTCAAGGAAAGCTCGGAGAACAGTTAGCGTTGATGTACGAAATTAAGCTTAATGGCTTGGAAGGAATGTTAAAACCGCTATTGAAATGAGTTCCCTCCCACGAGATAAAAATCATACTTTTGCGATAGGTGTTGTATTTCGTGATAGAGATTGGCGATTTATTGCTTTTGACATGCTTTAATGAAGCATATTAGCAAAACAAAAGGAACGTAGGCATGATGGCAAAATTAGTAAAATTAGCAGCAGTAGCAACCTTAGCCTTAGGTATGTCAAGTGCTTGGGCACAGGGCGTAACCCATGAAGGAACTGTTGTTGATACAATGAACGGCGGTGGTTACACCTATGTTCAGATTAAAGAGGCAGATCAGACTTTTTGGGCTGCAGGTCCTCAAACTGAAGTTAACAAAGGTGATAAAGTGGCCGTTGTTGAACAAATGTGGATGAACGAGTTCACCAGTAAAACATTAAATCGTACCTTCGATAAGTTGCTTTTTGTTGGACAAATCGAAAAGAAATAATCGCGTTAATATTGCCATTGGCGAACGCCAGTTATTAAACGGCCTCGAAAATTTCG
The DNA here is from genome assembly GCF_000015185.1 of Shewanella sp. W3-18-1. Classification (NCBI taxonomy): domain Bacteria; kingdom Pseudomonadati; phylum Pseudomonadota; class Gammaproteobacteria; order Alteromonadales; family Shewanellaceae; genus Shewanella; species Shewanella sp. W3-18-1. The sequence continues at coordinate 1,524,693 of NC_008750.1, forward strand.
AGGCCGTTTTGTTTTCAGTGGCGTATTCCCTGCTTATTTAGAGTGCGCTAATGCTGTCGGTAATCTAAAAAATGCGGCAGAATAATCGTTGATTAATTTGGAGCTTGAAATCAATGGTGACTCTTGTTCGACAAGTGGAAATCCAACCTTACCAACCTAAATATGCTCAAGCAGTCAGTGAGCTATTTCACTTGTGTGTCCACAACATTGAGCATGAACGCTATTCGCAAGCGCAGCTTAATGCTTGGTCTAAAGCGCCAAGATCGGCTAAACATTGGCATTTGCGTTTAAGTCGTTCCCAAGCTTGGATTATTTTGGTGACATCGACCGAGAGCTTATCTAAGATTTGTGTTGGTTTTATCAACGTTGAAACCGATTATTACCATCGTGGTTATATTGATAGCTTCTATATTCACCCCGATTGGCAGCGCCAAGGGGTGGGTGGGCGTGTTTATTGTGAGTTAGAACAGTGGGCTAGAGGGCAGGGATATGCCAGCTTAAGTGTTGATGCCTCTTATTTATCTAAGAGGTTGTTTACCCAATTGGGATTTGTCCAAATCCAACGTAACTATCAACAAAAACTGGGGCAAGTGCTCACCAGTTTTTATATGACCAAAAAACTGTAACTGAATGGGATTAGTCTCCCTTTTGTCAATTGACCCTCATTTTCCAGAGGAGTGAACACTATGCAGATACGCTTATTCTCCCCTAAGGATGTTTCACAAATAGCCTCCGTGTTTAATGCCAGTGTCATGGAAGGCGCACAGGAATATTACTCATTGACCGAACGTTTAGCTTGGGCACAAAATCAAGGTGAAGCCCGTAGCGATGATTACTGGCTTGCTAAGCTTGAAGATACAACCACTTGGGTGGCAGAGCTGAATGATAAATTAGTGGGTTTTATCACCTTGAAACCTTGTCCTATAGTTGAACTCGATGTGCAAGTTGGTGAGGTGGATTGTTTATTTGTTCACCCTGAATATAGTCGAGCAGGTGTTGCCACTCTGCTATATCTGGCATTGTTTGAAGAAGTCAAAAAACGAGAATTTAAGCGTTTGACCGTCGAAGCCTCATATCAAGCTCGGCCATTTTTTGAAAAGCATGGATTTAACTGTATTCGCCGTAATGAGCTGCGTCGATATTTAACTCCAGAGGATAAGCTACAGGATAAAGCACAGATATTGGTGAACTTTAGTTTGATGCTTTCACTTTCTCACTGATGTGGCATTTATTCACTAAGACTTTACTTGGTTAATGGCTTTTGATGCTATCCCATTTGGGCAATAAAAAAACCGCCAATTTACATATAGGCGGTTTTTTGTATTGAGTCCGACTAAGGCAATCTGACATTAAGCTAAGTCAAATACGAGGGCAGTTACTGTCCCTTGCAATGCCGTAAATGTCAGTGTATCCAGTTCTGTGATGTGGGCACCATCCCCAGGATTTAACAGAGTGCCATTGATACTCAATTGTCCTTCAACTAATTGTACATAGAGATTACGGTTCGTTTGCACTTGCTCCATCGTCACTTGCTCGGCAGGGGCAAGCTGTAGTCGATAGAGTGTTGCATCTTGTTGTACTTTCAGTGTGCCATTTTCACCTGTTGGAGTAACTATTGGCGTAAGCGCCGAAGTTTGAACAAACGCTTTTTGTTGGTAGCCCGCATCAATCCCTAAGGTATCTGGCTGGATCCAAATTTGTAAAAAGTGTAATGGTTCAGTGTTTGAAGCATTGAATTCGCTGTGATAAATCCCTTTACCCGCAGACATCAATTGAAACTCTCCTGCTGGCAAGGTTTTGATATTTCCAAAACTATCTTTGTGGGCGATAGCGCCAGATATCACATAACTGATAATTTCCATGTCTTTATGACCATGGGTATCAAAACCTGCACCGGGCACCACTCTATCATCGTTGATGACTCTTAGGGATGAGATCCCCATATGTGCGGGATCATAATAGCTAGAAAAAGAGAAAGTATGTTGACTCTTTAGCCAGCCTAAGTCTGCTTGACCACGATCCTGTGCTTTTCTTAGTGTGATCATACTATATCCCCTTATTTGATGCGGTTGGCCAATAAGTTGTCTAGCGATAATTTACCAGCACCTGAAATCGCAAGAGAGACAGTTGCTGCTAATAGGGCTAAGCCAAACTCATAACCGTTATTGGCAAGGAACAGGCCATTACCTATATGCACTGAAAAAATCGCGACAACCATAGTGAATGACAATACAAGGGCCGTTGGTCGGGTTAGTAGGCCGAGTAACAGGAATAGGCCGCCGAAGAATTCACTTGAACCTGCCATGAGTGCCATTAAATAGCCTGGTGTTAGACCAATTGATGCCATCCACTGCCCAGTGCCTTCTAAGCCGTAGCCGCCAAACCAGCCAAACAATTTTTGAGCACCGTGGGCGATTAAGATGATCCCTATCGGAATACGCAGGGCCAGTGGTGCAAAGCTAGGAGCTGATGTCAGTGTTTTTACGATGAGTGCTTTCATGGGATATTCCTTATTTCAAATTTTTTAACTAAGTGAGTTAATCGTATTGTTAGGTGGATGTTCTCTTTGAACCTCTCCATTGCTAAACAGTTTAGACTTGACCTTAGGCAAAGAAAATCGGAACATTTTCAATATTAATTTCAAATAATTTGAACAAGAGGCGCTTATGTTGCCAGCCATTAGCCTTGATGGATTAATTGTGCTCGATGCGATTGATAAAAAAGGGAGTTTTTCAGCCGCGGCAGAATCGTTATTTCGAGTACCTTCTGCCTTAACCTATACAGTACAGAAACTTGAAGGCGATTTAGGTGTAAAACTATTTGAACGTAAGGGACAAAGAGCTGAACTGACACTAGTCGGTCAATTAGTATTGCGTCAAGGTCGGGAGATCCTTGCTGCCACATCAAGGCTTGAAGAGGCGGTACGCCAATTGGAAACGGGCTGGGAGTCTTCCTTAACCTTAGCGATAGATACTGTTGTACCGATTTCTCCTTTATTGCAGCTTATTGGTGAGTTTACGGAGTTGGGTAAACAAGTCACGGTAAATATTAGTGAAGAGTCCTTAGGTGGAGGTTGGGACGCGCTCTATTCAGGGCGAGCTGATATTGCTATCGGCGTTACTGGGGAACTGCCAAAAGGACAATATCATTTGGTTGAAATTGGCCATCTTGAGTTTGTATTTGCACTTAATCCAACCCATCCCTTGGCTTTGTATAAGTTGCCGATACCGACTGAGGCGCTGTTACAGTTTCCATCTATAGTGGTTGCGGATAGTTCTATGGCATTAGCACAGCGTTCAAGTGGTTTATTCGATAGTCGACAAGTGATTCGAGTACCCAATATGCAAACTAAGATTAAAGCGCAGCAATTAGGCTTAGGCGTCGGATATATTCCTGCGCACCTTATTACTAAAGAACTGGCATCGGGTGATTTGATTGCCTGTGCAGTCGAGATCCCCCGCCCCGCACAGAAGGTATTTTTGGCATGGCGCAAGGGCAATCAAGGTAAGGCGCAAGCTTGGTTTGCCGAGCGGTTACCCCATTGTGAATGGCTGTTTTAATTTAATATGTCAGGTTAGACAGCTTAGTGCTATCCAGAACGTCTTAAATGGCTAGTGTAGTGAACATGTGGCGATAAAAAGTCCGCTAAATTAGGTGATCTATTTAAAAAGCGAATAAATGCTTGTGGCAGGGTGAGGGATCCCATTGACTCCTGCCAGCGAGCCTGCAATAGAGGGTGATAACCTTCTTTACCTGCAGCCGTATATGAGGTGGATACACCAACATACAAAGACTCGGGTTCGACGGGATACCAAAGCTGTTGGCTATCTTGCTGCATCATTTCAAGTTTAAATAAACGCTCACCCAGTGGGCGTCTACCATCATAGTAATAACGTAAACCATAGGTATAAGGGAAACTACCTGCGCCAGTGCCTCGCACACTATTATTAGTGGCAGCATTAATGGCAGATTCGAGTGCTTGATAGAGGAACTGGCCTTGAATTTCATATTTCACTAGTGGTAATTCAAACGGCAACAATTGCCCCATCACGTCGGCGAGAGTGAGTCGACCTTGAGCAACGGATTGGCGAACACCCCCAGCATTATGCAGTGCAAAATGTACCCGAGGATCTTCAATTTTTGCTTCTTGAAACATACTGCGGCTTACCCAAGGGGCGATTTCGCTGCCATGGGGCAACGCTTTTGATGGTAAGCGAGTGTGAACTAGGTTCTTAGGGACTAGAGCAAGAACTTTATTTTCCATTTCGGCAATCGCAGGGCGATAAATAGCATTAATGACGTCTACGATATCTTCATCTGCGTCATCCCAATAAATATGGGGATGACGGCAGAGCTGTTGACGTACGGCTTGGTAATCGGCATCGCTCACACTTGTGCTAGCACTTAATATAAAGTGCTGATCGAGCATGAAATAGTTGCCACCCTCAAGCTGGATAAATTGGCCATTGGCGTCAAATTCGATCTGAGCTAAGCCTATGGTTTCTGCATATTTTCCAGCATGGACAATCGGCGTGCCATTGATAACTTCACCATAGGGAAGGTTACTTAAACCTAGATCGCGAAAATCCCCCTGCAAAGTGTGGGTGTGCCCACCCACAATAAGGCTGATCCCTGAAACTTGTTCAGCAAGGCGTTTATCTTGATCTAATCCTAAGTGACTCAGGACAACAATATGCTTAATCCCTTGGGTATGAAGATAAGCTACTGTTCTTGCTGTGGTGGCGATAGCGTCTACAAAATGGGTGTCAGGATCGGGGCGAGCAATTTCTTTCATTTGATCTAACGTAATGCCAATGATGGCCATTTTTTGATCATAAAAGGGTTTTAGGATATAGCTTGCCAATTGTTGTTCATGGTCATAGGCCAAGATATTCGGCTCGCCTCGTAAACAGCCTGGCTTATTTATATCTTCTTGGCTTAAATCCATATTGCCGGCAAGCAAAGGAAAATCGATTTGTTTGGCGAAATGAGCAAGCAGGGCATTGCCCTCATCAATATCGTGATTGCCGATAACCATCGCATCAGGTGCTAACAAATTGAGTAAATGGGCATTGGCTTTGCCTTTAAAATGGCTGAAGTACAATGTGCCTTGGAAGCTGTCACCACCGTGTAGAAAAATAAAAGGCGTATCGGTTTGTGCAGCGGCGTGACGTGCTTTTGTTATCTGATAGCCTATGCGCGCATAGCCGCCACTATGGCAGGTGACACCGAGCGGTTGTTGACCCACGGTAAGGGAAAATTGCACACGGCTGGGTTCAAAATTTGAATGTGTATCGTTGATGTGCGCGAGTGAGAGAATGTAGCCCTGTGTCATAACTTACCTCTTTTACGGCGGGAGAGTATATACCCAAGCGCCCCCCAAATGCGAGTATTGAAATGAGTTGGGTATTCTCTCTAAAACAATAAAGGGAGCTAAGCTCCCTTTGTATTAACAAGTGCTAAATGAAATGCTATTAACCCGATCTTGCCTCATCATCATCGGCAGCGGCTTCAAAATCACCGTCATCAGAAAGGCGAATACCTTTTTGTTTCATGCGTTTTGCCCATAACTTACGTGCCAGCTGTTGCATATCCGTAGCAGGATCATTCACATCCACAATCTCTAGACCTAACATAGACTCGATGATGTCTTCTTGTGTCACAATACCTTGGCTACTGCCATATTCATCAACCACCATAGCTATTTGCGTATTACGCTTAATCATTCGCTCAAATAATGGCAGAATTTTGGCGGTTTCTGGTACAACAAAGAGACTACGTTTTAGCTCACCAATTGGAGCATCTGGTGTGTAACGCTCGGCTAGCAGCACATCGGTACGAGTGATATAACCAATAATATCATCGTGATCCTGATCGTATATTGGAATGCGGGTAAAAGGTTTATCACGGTACTCTCGAACAAACTCATTTTGAGTGAGATCAACGGGCAGTGAAAACATCACAGTACGCGGTGTCATAATAGCAGTGACGGGCATATCTCGTACTTTTAGCATTTGAGTCAAAATTTTTGACTCTTGCTCATCAAGTTCGCCAGATTCCTGACCAATTTTAGCCATCGCGCTCATCTCTTGGCGAATATATTGCCCTTCTTCGCCTTTACCTAAAAAGTGAGTAACTTTTTGTGACAACCAAATCAATGGTTTAGTCACCTTTTTCATCCAAGTGATCGCAATAGAAACGCTTGGTGCAAGGCGTCGCCAATGGTTTGCTCCCACAGATTTAGGAATAATTTCTGAGAAAAACAGAATAATAAAAGTTAATACGCCAGAGAAAACACCCAGCATTTCATCCCCAAACACTTTTGCAGCCTGTGCACCAGCCACCGCAGCACCGACAGTATGGGCAACAGTATTTAAGGTGAGAATAGATACTAAAGGAGCTTCGACATTGTCTTTGAGCTTACGTAATCTCGCGGCGGCAGCACTGTCGGTTTGCTCAAGTGAGGCGATATAACTCGGGGTAACCGAAAGCAAAACAGCTTCGAAGACACTACACAGAAAAGAGACCGCGACAGCGACAAGCACTATAATGATGAGGGTTAACATATAGGTGGTATTACAACTCCGTATTTTAGGCCAACATTAGCCCAGCGAGATTCTATCATAGTAGAGTTGTGTCGCTGGCTAAAAATTTATTGCATCTGTATAATTCGCCGCCCTGTTGCAGGTTTTGGTGTTGAGGTGAGTGGTATGAGTGAAAAAAAGATCAATTTATTAGACCTTGATCGTAAGGCTATGCGCGCATTATTTGCGGATCTAGGGGAAAAGCCCTTTCGTGCCGATCAACTCATGAAGTGGATTTATCATTTCGGTGTCAGCGACTTCGAAGAAATGACGAATATCAATAAAGTGTTGCGTCAAAAATTGGCTGCACGCTGTGAAATTGTAGCGCCTGAAATTTCCAGTTTCCAAAAGTCCACCGACGGGACAATTAAGTTTGCGATACATGTTGGTGAAGGGCAGGAAGTTGAAACTGTCTATATTCCAGAAGATGACCGTGCGACTTTGTGTGTATCATCTCAGGTGGGATGTGCGCTTGAATGTACGTTTTGCTCAACGGCTCAACAAGGTTTTAACCGTAATTTGACCGTATCTGAAATTGTCGGTCAAATCTGGCGGGTTTCACATTTCTTAGGTTTTGCAAAGGATACTGGCGATCGTCCGATCACCAATGTGGTGATGATGGGTATGGGTGAGCCACTGCTTAATTTAGCCAACGTTATCCCCGCAATGGATATTATGCTGGACGATTTTGGGTTTAGCTTATCAAAACGCCGGGTAACCCTGTCAACTTCTGGTGTTGTGCCAGCCCTTGATAAACTTGGTGATGCCCTTGATGTGGCATTGGCCGTGAGCATTCACGCTCCTAATGATGAGTTACGGGATATTTTAGTCCCAGTGAATAAAAAGTATCCATTGCAGGAGTTCCTTGCAGGGATCCGTCGTTATATTGCGAAATCAAATGCAAACCGTGGCCGTGTAACCGTTGAATATGTGATGCTCGATCATATCAACGACAGCACTGAGCAAGCTCACGAGTTAGCAAAACTAATGAAAGATACGCCTTGTAAAGTGAATTTAATTCCTTTTAATCCGTATCCTGGTTCACCCTATGGTCGTTCATCGAACTCGCGTATTGATCGTTTTTCGAAAGTATTAATGGAATATGGCTTAACGGTGATAGTACGTAAGACCCGCGGTGACGATATTGATGCTGCCTGCGGTCAGTTAGCGGGGGATATTCGCGATAGAACTAAGCGTTTGGCAAAAAAACGCATGCAAGAAAATCAGATTTCAGTCACAATGAATTAACTCATTGTTTGCACAGATTTATAGGCTTGCCCATGAAGCATGGATTGTCAGGGTTTTCATTAGCAATCACCTTGTCATTAGTCATGACAGGGTGTGTCACTGAGCGTACATACACAGGAACAGATATCCCTGTATCAGAGCGAAAATTAGATAGAGTCGCCGCGGCACGGGAGCGAATGCAGCTCGGTTTAACCTATTTGAATCGAGGTAACTCGGAACAAGCCAAATATAACCTTGATAAAGCAATAGAATACGCGCCAGAACTTGAAGATGTTCATGTTGCAATGGCCTATTACTATCAAACCGTGGGTGATCTTGTACGTACCGAACAAGCGTATCAGAAAGCCATTAGTACTAAGGACGCCTCTGGCGATTCCATGAATAATTTTGGGGTGTTTTTGTGCCAGCAAAAGCAATACGAAAAAGCTGAAAAAATGTTTTTGGCCGCAATAGAAATGCCCAAATATACGCGCACCGCTTCGAGCTATGAAAATTTAGGTTTATGTAGCCGAGAGTCGGGAAAAGCAGAAAAGGCACGACAGTATTTTCAGATGGCGTTAAAGTATGACCCGAGACGTTCGGTGTCATTGCTGGAGCTTGCTGAGCTTGAGACTGAACAGGGTGATTTTATTCAAGCGCGTAATCAATTAGCGCGATATCACCAAGTGGCAGCTCAGACTCCAGAGAGTTTAGCGCTCGGAATAAAAATAGAGCAGGCAATGAATGATGATGCTGCCGTTAAGAAATTTGGTATTTTATTGCTTGCCAAATTTCCAGCATCACCTCAGGCCAAGCAATACAGAGTTAATTTGCATCAATGAAAGATCACGAAACCAACGCGTCAATTGAAGTTAACGAAACAGAAACCACGACGCCTGATGTAACGCTCGGAAATATTTTAAAAAATGCCCGTGAGGAAAAGGGATTCAGCATTGCCGATGCCGCAGTGAAATTGCATTTGCGTCCGGGTATTGTTGAAGACCTTGAAGCTGATAATTTTACCAATATAGCGTCACCCACCTATGTTCGTGGTTATGTGAAAAACTATGCACGCATGTTGGGTATTGACTATGCACCAATAGAGGCTTGCCTCGCTAAGCAAGTACCTTTAGTGACATCCCCCGCGATGCAAAGCTTTTCACGCAAAACAACCTATCAAGCGAGCGATACTAAATTAAAGTGGGTCAGCATATTTATTGTCATCGTATTACTCGGGTTGTTGGTTGTATGGTGGATGCAAAAATCGACGTTACTGACAACGGTCGATGTATCACAACCGACAATGGAAGAGGTTGCCGCAGCAAACCTCACGCTACCTGGCGATGTGTTGTTGACTGAAACGGATGTTAGCCAAGGGCTGACTGATATCGCAGTCAATGGATCAATGTCGATAGATGGTCCCATCAAGGATACGGATGCAAACACGATTGATCCAAATCCGATGGATACTGATGTATTAGAGTCTAATGCGTTAACGGCCGGAAATACTCATAGTGTCGCCAGTGGTAATGTTGGTGTGCCTGCGACTTCAAATCAAGCTGTGGTGGCTAATACTCCTCACACTAACAATGCCACAGGTAACATATCTACAGCCTCGTCTTCGGCGACCTTACCCGCGACGAATGCGCCTACAGCGCAAGGCACAATTGCCGTTGCTGGGCAGTCTAATCTTAATATTCAACTAGCAGGTGATTGCTGGATTAATATTGTTGATGCTCAGGGCAAAGTGTTAGTTGATGGTGTAAGAGGGGCAGGGGCAAATATCCAAGTGAACGGTACTGCACCGTTTAAAGTAATTTTAGGGGCCCCCCATGTAGCGACACTAAGTATGGATGGCCAAGCCGTAAGCCTAGCTGATTTTCCTAAAGGCCGAGTTGCTCGTTTAACGCTTCCTAAAGCGTAAGATTGACTAACAGGCGCAGCAGAACGTACCGAAATAGAGCGTATTAAGTATGTATAATGAAACTCCCATAAAAAGACGTCCTTCCACCCGCATTTATGTGGGTAATGTACCGATTGGTGATGGGGCGCCGATTGCCGTTCAGTCAATGACCAATACTAAGACTACCGATGTTGAGGCTACTATTGCTCAAATTCGCGCCTTAGAAAAAGTCGGTGCCGACATAGTGCGCGTTTCCGTACCGACTATGGATGCCGCTGAAGCCTTTAAAATCATAAAACAATCTGTAAATGTTCCCTTAGTGGCAGATATTCACTTTGATTATCGTATTGCCCTCAAAGTTGCTGAATACGGTGTCGATTGTTTACGCATCAACCCAGGTAACATAGGCAATGAAGAACGTATTCGCAGTGTGGTTGAGTGCGCCCGGGATAAAAATATCCCAATCCGTATTGGCGTCAATGGCGGTTCATTAGAAAAAGATTTGATGGACAAATACAAGGAGCCGACCCCCGAGGCATTGCTCGAATCGGCAATGCGCCATGTGGATATTTTAGATCGCATGAACTTCGACCAATTTAAGGTCAGTGTTAAGGCGTCGGATGTGTTCTTGGCGGTTGAGTCCTATCGTTTATTGGCAAAACAAATCCGCCAACCGCTGCATTTAGGCATTACCGAAGCGGGTGGCGCGCGCGCAGGCTCAGTAAAATCAGCCGTTGGCTTAGGCATGTTATTGGCCGAAGGTATTGGGGATACATTACGTATTTCCCTCGCTGCCGATCCCGTTGAAGAAATCAAAGTCGGTTTTGATATCTTAAAGTCGCTACGTATTCGTAGTCGCGGCATTAATTTTATTGCCTGTCCATCTTGCTCGCGCCAAGAGTTTGATGTGATCAGCACGGTGAATGAATTAGAGCGCCGCTTAGAAGATGTCACTACAGCGATGGATGTATCTATTATTGGCTGCGTAGTGAATGGCCCCGGTGAGGCTTTAGTGTCGCATATTGGTTTAACCGGTGGACACAATAAGAGTGGCTACTACGATGAGGGCGAACGTCAAAAAGAACGTTTTGATAATGACAATTTAGTCGATTCCCTCGAAGCCAAAATTCGTGCTAAGGCGAGCCAACTGGCAAACCGTATCCAAGTAAAAGATACAACCGAGTAAAATGTATGCATTGATGCCAGAGACTTTGAGGTGTGCCCCGAAACCGATGGGGCCATTTTACGTTTCGTCTTCAGGCGTCTATAATGCGGAACATTTTTATTAATCTAGCGAAATCGGACGAGTCGATACAGTGGCAAAACAGATCCAAGCGATTCGCGGAATGAATGACATTCTGCCAACCCAAAGTCCTCTATGGCAAAAAGTAGAAGCGGTACTTCGTTCAAGCGTCAGTGCTTATGGTTACAGCGAAATCCGCACTCCAATAGTGGAAAATACCGATCTTTTTAAACGCTCTATCGGTGAAGTGACTGATATTGTTGAAAAAGAAATGTACACTTTCGAAGATCGTAATGGCGATAGCCTGACCTTACGTCCCGAAGGTACCGCCTCTACTGTGCGTGCGGGTAATGAGCATGGTTTGCTCTATAACCAAGAACAGCGCTTGTGGTATATGGGGCCAATGTTCCGCCATGAACGTCCACAAAAGGGGCGTTACCGTCAATTCCACCAATTTGGTGTTGAAGTTTATGGTATTGGCAGCGCAGATATTGACGCCGAAGTGCTTATGTTATCGGCGCGTCTATGGGAAAAGCTGGGAATTAGCGAACATGTGACGCTTGAGCTTAATACCTTAGGTGATCCCGCTGAGCGTGCGGCTTACCGCGATGCCTTGATTGCTTTTTTAGAGCAGCATAAAGATAAGTTAGATGAAGACAGTCAACGCCGTATGTACAGCAATCCACTGCGCGTACTGGATTCTAAAGATCCTCAAGTTCAGGGGATTTTAACCGATGCGCCAGCGCTGATGGATTACTTAGGTGAAGAATCTTCACAACATTTTGCACAATTACGTGAACTCCTAGACGCCGTTGGCATCCAATACCGAGTTAATCCTCGCTTAGTCCGTGGTCTCGATTATTATAATCGCACTGTATTTGAATGGGTTACCAACAGCTTAGGCTCACAAGGCACGGTACTTGCGGGCGGACGCTATGATGGTTTAGTGGCGCAATTAGGCGGTAAAGATACCCCAGCGGTCGGTTTTGCGATGGGGCTTGAGCGTATTGTATTGCTGCTTGAAACCTTGGGCCTTACACAGGACATTCCCGCGGCAGTTGATGTGTATGTCACCGCCATGGGGGAGAATTGTCTTGTCGAAGCCATTAAAGTTGCACAGGAATTACGTAGTGCGCTGCCACACCTTAAAGTGATGAGTCACTGTGGTGGCGGTAACGTGAAGAAACAAATGAAGCGCGCCGACAAAAGCGGTGCGAGTGTGGCATTACTGATAGGTGAAGAAGAACTTGCCGAAGGTATGGTCACAGTGAAACATTTACGCAATGACAACGAACAACAACAGGTTGCTCGAAATGCCTTAAGTGCATTTTTAGCTGAACTTACCAAATAAAGGGGATGTGCGCGTGGAAATTTATAGCACAGAAGAACAACAAGTTGATGCTATCAAACAGTTCTGGAAAGATTATGGAACTTCCATTTTAATAGGTGCTGTCGTGGGCCTTGGTGGCCTATACGGTTGGAATTATTATTCCGATATGAAAGTGGCTAAAGCGGAGGAAGCGTCAAAAGCCTTTCAAGCATTGACGACCAAATCTGCCGATGAAGCCGCCATGCTAGCGGGTGTTGCTGAGTTTTCAAAAAATCACGATCAAAAAGGTTATCAAGCACTGTTGGATCTTATCGTTGCCAAAACGGCTGTAGAAGCAAAGGATTACCCTAAGGCTATCGATGCGTTGAACAAGGTTATTACGACCAAGCCAGGGGCCAGTTTAGATACAATTGCAACCTTACGCTTGGCCCGTATTCAGGCGGAGCTTGGTCAAATTGATGCCGGGTTAGCGACCTTAGAAAAAGTATCCGATAAAGCCTTTTTAGCTCAACGTGAAGAGTTAAAAGGTGACTTCCTTGTGCGTCAAGGTGACGTTGAGAAAGCAAAAACGGCTTATCAAACCGCCATGGATAACGGTGGTGTGGTAACAAGCCCGGCACTTAAAATCAAACTTGATAACCTAAATCAGGCATAAGGGATCCCTTGATGAAGTCTTGGTGCAAAAACCTGTTAGCCGCTGGATTGAGTCTAGCGATGTTATCCGCCTGTTCATCGAGTGATGTTGAAGAAGAGCCGGTAAGTGAGTTAACTGCAATTCAGGCAACGGTGTTCCCTGAAGTAAGTTGGAGCGCCTCTGTTGGTAGTGGTGTGGGAGATTATTATTCTCGCCTTATGCCGGCAGTTCGTTACGGTAAAATTTTTGCCGCAGACCGTTACGGTAAAGTCATTGCGTTTGATGAAGCTACGGGTGACCGTGTTTGGACTAAAGATTTTAGCGAAGAGTTTCGTGATAACGCCTTAGCTAAAAATAAAGGTGCTCGCATTGCCGCAGGTGTCACCGCTGCCCGTAATAAAGTCTTTGTGGGTGGTGAGAGTGGGCTGCTTGCAGCACTGAATATCGAAGATGGCCAAGTATTGTGGCATATCGTTGCGGGTGGTGAGCTTTTATCAAAGCCAACGGTTGCTGATGATGTGGTTGTGGTGAGTACGAGCTCCGGTTCACTCGAGGCTTTTAACGTCGATACTGGCGATAAGCTGTGGGTGTACAAGATGCAGTTGCCGAACCTGACGTTACGTGGCACAGGCTCTGCCGCCTATGAAGCGGGTGGTTTCTTTATTGGTACTGCCGATGGCAAAGTGGCTGTTGTGGTGAAAAACAATGGTCAAGCCGCGTGGGAACAAGCGATTTATAATCCAACGGGCGGTAACGAGTTTACGCGTATGGCCGACGTGGATATGACACCGCTTATTCTTGGTGATAATTTATATGCGGTTAGCTATAACGGTAACTTAGTGTCGATGGAATTGCGTACGGGTCGCATAGTATGGACACGTAAGTATTCAAGCTTTAACGAATTAGCATCAGCAGGATTAAGTTTGTTTTTAGTTGACGATCATAGTCGTATCTACTCAGTTGATAGACGAAATGGTTTAGAGCTATGGAGCAACTCTGAGTTAACAAATCGAACATTAACCTCGCCTGCAGTTTATAAAGATTATTTAGTTGTCGGTGATTTCGAAGGTTATCTACACTTTATTGATCGCAGTACAGGGACGATTGTCGGTCGTATTCAAGTCGATAGCTCTGGATTATACAGTCAGCCATTAGTGGTGGATGATAAAATCTATGTTCAAGGTCGCAGCGGAAAGCTGGCTGTTGTAACACTTCCGTAGTTAAAAGTGTTATCCTTGCAGAGCCCCTGGAAGTGTGTTCCGGGGGCTTTTTATTGAAAAGTTTTTTAGAGGCAAAATCATGATCCCTGTAGTGGCCCTTGTTGGTCGACCGAATGTCGGTAAATCCACCCTATTTAATCGTCTTACGCGTACGCGTGATGCGCTGGTTGCTGACTTTCCTGGCCTAACACGTGACCGTAAATATGGTCGAGCATTCTTATCCGGCTATGAGTTCATTGTGGTCGATACTGGCGGTATCGATGGCACTGAAGAGGGGATCGAGACAAAAATGGCAGAGCAATCCCTTGCTGCCATTGAAGAGGCCGATGTCGTTCTATTTATGACCGATGCGCGCGCGGGGTTAACCGCCGCTGACTTGTCGATTGCACAGCATCTGCGTAGCCGTGAAAAAACCACTTTCGTGGTTGCCAATAAAGTTGACGGTATCGATGCCGATTCGGCCTGTGCCGAGTTTTGGTCTTTAGGTTTGGGTGAAGTCTACCAAATGGCGGCATCTCAAGGACGCGGCGTCACCAACATGATCGAATACGCGCTGACACCTTATGCTGAAGCGATGGGCATTGAGCGTCAAGGTGAAGAAGAAGTCGTCGACGAACGCCAATACACTGAAGAAGAAGCTGAAGCTGAGCAAAAGCGTCTACAAGATTTGCCCATTAAGTTGGCGATTATCGGTAAGCCAAACGTAGGTAAGTCAACCCTCACTAACCGTATTTTGGGTGAAGAACGGGTCGTTGTGTACGATGAACCCGGCACAACGCGCGACAGTATTTACATTCCAATGGAACGTGAAGGTCGCGAGTACGTGATTATCGATACCGCGGGTGTTCGCCGCCGCAGTAAAGTGCATCAAGTTATTGAAAAGTTCTCAGTGATCAAGACTTTAAAAGCGGTTGAAGATGCCAACGTGGTTTTACTTATCATCGATGCCCGTGAAGGGGTTGCTGAACAAGATTTAGGTCTATTAGGTTTCGCGCTTAATGCAGGACGTGCCTTAGTGATTGCCGTCAACAAGTGGGATGGCATCGATCAAGGGATTAAAGATCGTGTGAAGAGTGAGCTTGACCGTCGTCTTGGGTTTATTGATTTTGCCCGTATTCACTTTATTTCGGCGCTGCACGGTACTGGTGTTGGCCATTTATTTGAATCGATTGAAGAAGCCTATGACAGTGCCACACGCCGCGTCAGCACTTCTATGCTGACCCGTATTATGCAAATGTCCCAGGACGATCACCAGCCACCATTAGTGAATGGCCGCCGTGTGAAGCTTAAATACGCTCACGTCGGTGGTTACAATCCGCCAATCGTGGTGATCCACGGGAACCAAGTGAGTAGACTGCCTGACTCGTACAAGCGTTACATGATGAACTACTTCCGTCGTTCATTGAAAGTGGTGGGTACGCCTATTCAGCTGCGTTTCCAAGAGGGTGATAACCCATTTGAAAACAAGACTGAGAAGTTAACCATGAGCCAAGAGCGTCGCCGCAAACGCGCACTGAGCCATATTAAAGACAGAAAAACCAAATAGTGTTTTTTACCGAACACATTTGAAACAAAAGGAACCTTAGGGTTCCTTTTGTGTTTTAAGACGATTTCAGCCTTGCTTAGCCTTATTCGAATGGCTTTATCTGGGTGACAGTTGAGATCACTTGGCCATAGCGTAAGCGAGTTTGTAAGTCATCACCGATAGCCAGTTTATCGACGGAGTCGATCACTTGATTGTGAATATCCGTCGTAATGCTATAACCACGACTTAAAGTGGCTAATGGGCTAACGGTTTCTAATTGATGGGCAGCGTATTTTATCCGCTGTTCACTTTGGCTGAGCTTATCCTGCAATGCATCCTGTAAGCGACTCGCAAGATAACTTAGGCGGGTACCCTCAATGGCGAGTTTATGCTTTGGAGATTGTTGTTCAAGGCGGCTTGCGAGCAACTGCTGACGGCGGCTGAGCAGATGCAAGCGATTTGATAGCGCGGACTCCAGTCGTAATTGCATTTCATCGAATCTTTGTTCGAACTGTTGCAAAGTCCGTTTAGGATCTTGGCGTTGTAATCTATGTTCTAACAAACTTAAGCGTCTTTCTTGCTTGAGCTGATAGTGTCTTACACTTTGCTGCAGCCGCGATAATACAGTCGCGAGTCTTTGGGCTTTATTCTCACTATCTTGAGAGAGAAGTTCGGCACCCGCAGACGGTGTAGGGGCACGGATATCGGCGACATAGTCACTGATAGTGGTATCGACTTCGTGGCCTACGGCGCTGACGATGGGCAGGGCGCTGTTATAAATAGTGTGGGCGAGGGCTTCGCTGTTAAAACACCATAAATCCTCAAGTGAACCGCCACCGCGGGTGAGCAGTAATACATCGACCTCCAACCTTTGATTGGCGATATTAATTGCCTGGCATATGCTCAAGTCCGCAGTTTCACCCTGAACTTGAGTCGGATAGATAATGACTTCAATCGAAGGGTCTCGCCTTGCTAATACATGTAAAACATCACGAATTGCGGCACCTGTTGGTGAAGTAATAACGCCAATGCGTTGAATGTTCTTCGGCAGCGGCCTTTTGGTGTCAGCGGCGAATAATCCTTCGGCGGCGAGCTTCATCTTAAGAGCATCAAACTGCTGCGCCAGTAATCCATCACCCGCGGGTAACATGGACTCAATTAATAATTGATAGTCGCCTCTGGGTTCATAAACACTGATTGCGCCTTTGACTAACACTTGCTGACCATTGATGGGTTTAAAGCTGACTGTCTGATTACGGCCTTTAAACATGGCGCAGCGGATCTGGGAGTAATGATCTTTTAGGGTTAAATACCAATGACCTGAGCTAGGGGAAGAAAAGTTGGATATTTCGCCATTAAGCCAAATTTTACCCAATTGTCCCTCGAGGATTTGCCTGACTTCACCATTGAGCCGCGAGACAGTATAAATGTTGTTTTTGGTGCCTTGCATCGAATAACTCAAGAAAATGGGGATATTTGCTATTTTCCATTTACCGCGCCCCATATGCAAGGTATAATCCCGCCGCAATATTTCACCTCTAAATCCTACTCAACTGGGGAGATGTTGCTAATGCTACGTTTAATTAAAGAAGCGCTTACTTTTGACGATGTGTTACTTGTTCCTGCGCATTCTACTGTACTCCCAAATACCGCAGTTCTTAAAACTCGCCTAACCAATACTATCGAACTCAACATTCCGCTTGTGTCTGCCGCTATGGACACAGTTACCGAAGCTCGCCTTGCGATTGCGATGGCGCAGGAAGGTGGCTTAGGTTTTATTCACAAAAACATGAGTATTGAGAAACAAGCCGAAGAAGTGCGTAAAGTAAAAATTTACGAAGCTGGCGTGGTTCAACAACCTGTGACAGTGACTCCTTCAACGACACTTGCTGATCTGAAAGTGTTAACCCTGAAAAACGGTTTTGCCGGTTACCCCGTGGTTAACGAAGCGAATGAGCTTGTCGGTATCATTACTGGCCGTGACGTGCGCTTTGTGACGGATTGGAGCAAAACGGTAGAGGAAGTGATGACGCCTAAGTCGCGTTTAGTCACCGTTGCTGAAGGCACTAAGTTAGATGAAGTGCAAAAATTAATGCACTCTAACCGTATTGAAAAAGTGCTGGTTGTCGATGATAACTTTAAATTAAAAGGGTTGATTACCGTTAAAGACTTCGAGAAAGCCGAGCGTAAACCTAACGCCTGTAAAGATGAGTTAGGCCGTTTACGCGTGGGCGCCGCCGTTGGTGCGGGTGCCGGCAACGAAGAGCGCGTTGATGCGCTGGTTAAGGCCGGTGTTGACGTACTGTTGATCGACTCTTCCCATGGACATTCTGAAGGCGTATTACAACGTATTCGCGAAACCCGTGCCAAGTACCCAGATTTACAAATTGTGGGTGGTAACGTCGCCACGGCTGAAGGTGCTTTAGCCTTAGTTGAAGCGGGTGTTAACGCTGTTAAAGTGGGTATTGGTCCTGGTTCTATCTGTACAACCCGTATCGTAACCGGTGTTGGTGTGCCCCAAATTACCGCAGTTTCCGATGCCGCCGAAGCCGTAAAAGGCTTAGGTATTCCTGTGATTGCCGATGGTGGTGTGCGTTTTTCTGGCGACTTAGCCAAAGCCCTTGCCGCGGGTGCATCTTGTATTATGGCGGGTTCAATGTTTGCTGGTACCGATGAAGCACCAGGCGAAACTGAACTCTATCAAGGGCGTGCATATAAATCATACCGTGGTATGGGGTCATTAGGCGCTATGTCTCAAGGCTCTTCTGATCGTTATTTCCAATCTGACAATGCTGCCGACAAACTGGTGCCAGAAGGCATTGAAGGCCGCGTGCCTTATAAAGGCAAGCTTAAGGAAATCATCCATCAACATATGGGTGGTTTACGTTCATGCATGGGCTTAACAGGCTGTGCAACCATTAGCGAGCTGAATGAAAAAGCGCAATTTGTAAAAGTGACTTCTGCGGGTATGGGCGAGTCCCATGTACACGATGTGACTATCACTAAAGAAGCGCCGAACTACCGTTCTGGTTCATAAATGTTTGATGTAGTGGGGCGGCAATAAGCCGCCCCACTAACAATATGTGTGATGCTCTCAAGCTTGACGTTGTCAGTTTTGAGCCAAGTTAAACAATAGATAAAATAAAGGTTATCCATGAGCGATATTCATGAGCACAAGATACTGATCCTCGATTTTGGATCCCAGTACACTCAACTGATTGCCCGTCGTATCCGTGAAATTGGCGTTTACTGCGAATTATGGGCATGGGATGTGACCGAAGCCCAAATCCGTGAGTTTGCCCCTAACGGTATTATCCTAGCGGGCGGCCCTGAAAGTGTGACGGCTGAAAATTCTCCCCGTGCACCTGAATATGTCTTTAACGCTGGCATACCTGTTTTAGGTATTTGCTACGGCATGCAGACTATGTCTGAGCAGTTAGGTGGTAAAGTTATTCAAGGTGTGGGCGAAGGTGAATTTGGCTACGCTCAAATTGAAATGCTGACAAAATCTGCGCTGTTCAAAGATATTGAAGATGCAGTCAATAGCGAAGGGAAACCTCTGCTCGATGTATGGATGAGCCACGGTGATAAAGTCTCTGCGATCCCTGAGGGATTTGTGGCGGTAGCTAAAACCGATACTTGCCCATTTGCTGCTATGGCTAATGAAGAAAAACGCTTCTATGGCGTACAGTTCCACCCAGAAGTGACCCACACTCGTCAAGGCATGCGGATGTTATCGCATTTTGCCTTAGACATCTGTGGCTGTGCCGCCAACTGGAAACCCTCATCGATTATTGAAGATGCGATTGAGCGTTTGAAGAAGCAAATCGGCGATGATGAAGTGATTTTAGGCTTGTCTGGTGGTGTCGATTCTTCGGTTGTAGCTATGTTGCTACACCGCGCGATTGGTAAAAAACTGACCTGCGTATTCGTTGATAACGGTTTATTGCGATTGAATGAAGCTGCACAAGTGATGGAAATGTTTGGCGATCATTTCGGCCTGAATATCATCCACGTTGATGCGGAAAACCGTTTCCTCGATGCGATGAAGGGCGTTGCAGATCCAGAAGCAAAACGCAAAATCATCGGCCGTGTATTTGTGGAAATTTTCGATGAAGAATCGAAAAAATGCGCCAATGCTAAATGGTTAGCCCAAGGGACTATCTACCCCGATGTGATTGAATCTGCTGGCAGCGCCACAGGTAAAGCCCATGTGATTAAATCACACCATAACGTCGGCGGTTTGCCAGACGATATGGCGCTCGGCTTAGTTGAGCCACTGCGTGAACTCTTTAAAGATGAAGTGCGCAAAATTGGTCTTGAGTTAGGTCTGCCTTACAATATGCTTTATCGTCACCCGTTCCCAGGTCCAGGCTTAGGGGTGCGTGTACTCGGTGAAGTGAAGAAAGAATACTGTGACTTGTTGCGCCGCGCCGATGCTATCTTCATCGAAGAACTGCATAAAGCCGACTTATACAATAAAGTCAGCCAAGCCTTTACCGTGTTCTTACCTGTGCGCTCTGTTGGCGTGATGGGCGATGGCCGTAAATATGACTGGGTTGTATCACTGCGCGCAGTGGAAACCATCGATTTTATGACGGCACATTGGGCACATCTACCCTATGATTTCTTGGGGCGAGTGTCGAACCGCATCATCAACGAAGTCGATGGCATTTCCCGTGTGGTTTACGATATCTCTGGCAAGCCGCCAGCGACTATCGAGTGGGAATAAGTTAATTATTTGAATTAACGATTAAAAGGCGCCGAGTGCGCCTTTTTTGTTGTTTGATGGATTAACTTAGGCTGAATGACTCAGCTGTGAAATATCTGTGTTTGACTGATATAATCCCGCTTTACTTTTGGCTTAAAGAGAGAAAGTGTCAGTGGAGCAAACTGAGTTGGACGAATATTGGATGCAAGTCGCGATGCAGATGGCAGAGAAGGCTGAAGCTGCGGGCGAGGTGCCTGTGGGTGCGGTTCTGGTCAAAGACGGTCAGCAGATTGCGACGGGTTACAATTTATCCATTAGCCAACACGATCCTAGCGCCCATGCAGAGATCCTCTGTTTACGTAGCGCAGGTAAAAAGCTCGAAAACTATCGTCTTTTGGATGCCACCCTTTATATAACCCTTGAACCTTGCGCTATGTGTGCAGGCGCTATGGTGCACAGCCGGATCGCGCGGGTGGTTTATGGTGCTCGGGATGAAAAAACGGGTGCTGCGGGGACTGTGGTGAATTTACTGCAACATCCGGCGTTTAATCATCAAGTTGAAGTGACATCAGGTGTATTAGCTGAGGCTTGTAGCGCACAGTTGAGTCGTTTTTTTAAACGCCGTAGGGATGAAAAGAAGGCTTTAAAACTGGCTCAAAGGGCGCAGCAAGGGATAGAGTAAAAGCGATAGAAAGTGTTTTTAGTCTTGAGATTGGATAAAAGTAAAGAAAAGTTTTTGGCGGTTTAATATTCGACGATGGCGTATTTTTAGCAAAGTACGACGACGTGATGCATTGTTATGATGAATAGTTTTTTTTCTCATATTGACCCCATTTTTGATTATTTTTATTGAGCATTATTTATTCGCACTTTTACTTTGATTTAACGCCTGTAACGCTAATGTTTTATCTCAATTGACTAAGACAGTAGCAGTTGAGATAAGCAGCGGCAATCCCCTTATGGTTATCTGCTTTATAAACCAGCAAGTTAAGGCATTAATTGATGCACTTTAGCGCTTATTCTCTTAATTAAAGATTAAAATTTCTAGATTTTAGGTTAAGAAAGTCAATAGTGAGTGTTGGCTCAATTTCTGTGCGTATAAAAATAACGCTTAAGCATCTTTGGCTTACTTAAATAAGTTATTTAGGTTGATCTGGGCTAAGGGAGCCTGCAGGCATACTGGGGAGTTCTTCAGCAATAAGATCGTTTTGCTCGTCCTCTGGCATAGGCTGTTTTGACTGATTATCCACCCACACCAATGTATCGTAGTAGCGGCGAATACTATCCACGTAATGTACAGCTTCACTGCCACGAGCATAACCATAACGGGTTTTTTGGTAATATTTCCGTTTTTGTAGTAGAGGTAAAACTTTCTTTAGATCTCGCCAAGCATTGGGATTTAATTCCATTGATTCTGCGAGTTTTCGCGCATCTTCCACATGGGCATACCCTATATTGTAAGAGGCTAGTGCAAACCACATACGTTGACTTTCAGGGATGGATTCGGGCAAACGGTTAATCATATCCCTTAGATATGCGGCGCCTCCGCGGATACTTTCTTCTGCATCGAGGCGGTTAGTGATGCCAATTTCTTTGGCTGTGGGTTCTGTGAGCATCATCATGCCACGGACTCCCGTGGGGGAGCGGGCATGCGGATTCCAGTGGGATTCTTGGTAACTTGTTGCTGCAAGTTTACGCCAATCTAAATCACCTGCATGGGTCTCAAACAGTTGACGATAACGAGGAAGGACTGTTTCGATAGCACGCAGGAAAGCACGAGTATCGATATAATCGAAACGTTTAACGTGGCCAAAATACTTTTCATTGAGATGATCGAGCGTCCCTGCGAGCTTTTCTTGATGCCAGAAAGCCAATAATTGGCTCATAAGTGCATCGCTGTGAGTCGGTGGTAATAACCAGACCACATCGAGTTTTTCTTCAAGCACAGGGCCAGAACGTAAATCGGGTAGATAACGACGGTTAATTTGCACACTGCTGGAGTCGGCGATGGTGTAATCAATTTCTTTATTCGCGATCATCGCCAGCAACTCTTCACTGTCTTTATCTGTTACTTGATCCCAGACTAAACTCGGATGATGTTTTTGCAGTTGAGTCAATGTCTCTACAAACGCTGAGTCAGCAATGATAGTGATTCTTCCTTTTAACTTGCTGATATCTTTGGGAGCTGCCACGCCTTCTCGATAAACGAGCACTTGATTAACGCGATATAAAGGTGGGCCTAGACGGAATTGTTCTCTTCGCGCAGGCGTTTCTGTCATACCTGCGGCAATAATATCAATATCATTCTTTTTTAGGGCGTCATAGAGCTCTGAGCGGTTAGTATAAGGCACCATTTTTAAGGGGACGTTGAGATATTCGGCAAATCGCAGCGCCATATCGTAGTCAAATCCACTATTTCCTTGGCCGGATGTCATATAGATCTGAGGGCCATAAAGGGTTCCCACTCGCAGTTCAGTGAGCTGATGAGGAACGAATTCTGGTTCGTCCACGGTCACCTGCTGACAGGCAGTCAGTAAGAAACCTAAGATGATAATAAGCAGAAATCGAGTCATTAAATGCGCTTTGTTAAATAAAATCAATACGATGAAAAATAGATGGTCAGTGAGGTATCAGAGATAAAATGGCTGACAGTGCTGTGATTATATCCGTTTGTGTGGGATAACGAAAAAAATTTGTACAGGGGAGAAGGAGGAGTCTGATAACACCACGCTTTTTATCTCACAGGAAACACTGTTTTGCGTAAGGTCACAGGTGATTTGTGATAGACATTTCCCTATAATAGCGCCACATCTGACCCCTGCAATAATAAATAATAAGGTGAATAGACGTGATGGAGATCATCCGCGGAGCCCCCGCACTCTCGATGTTTAGAGTGCAAAAGCTAATGGAGGCCTGCGTAAACGCGGCGCTTCCGGTACGCCAAATCTATGCTGAGTATGTGCATTTAGCGGATTTGAGCGAGTTGCTCGACACAAATGAACGCCAGCAACTTGAAAAAATTCTCACCTATGGACCTGCGATAGAAGCTCATATCCCCCAAGGTTCACTCCTGTTTGTTACTCCTCGCCCCGGCACAATTTCCCCATGGTCATCTAAAGCCACTGATATCGCCCACAATTGTGGTCTTGGTAAGGTGAAGCGTTTGGAGCGTGGTGTTGCCTATTATGTCGAGTCAGATGCACTGACAGTGGCCCAGCAACAAACCTTAAATGCGTTGCTGCACGATCGTATGGTTGAAATTATCCTCGATGATTTTGCCAAAGCCGATGTGTTATTCAAACGTACTGAGCCTGCGCCGTTTAAGAGCGTCAATATTCTTGGGGAAGGTCGCCGTGCACTTGAGGTGGCTAACACTGAATTGGGGCTTGCCTTAGCCGAAGATGAAATCGACTATTTAGTCGAGAACTTCGTCCGTTTAGGCCGTAATCCCCATGACATCGAATTGATGATGTTTGCTCAGGCAAACTCTGAGCATTGTCGTCACAAGATTTTTAATGCAGATTGGACTATTGACGGTGAAGTTCAGCCTAAGTCATTGTTCAAAATGATCAAGAACACCTTTGAAACCACGCCTGATCATGTGTTATCTGCCTACAAAGATAACGCTGCAGTGATGGAAGGTTCGGTTGCGGGTCGTTTCTTCCCCGATCCTGATGGGGTGTATAGCTACCACACTGAGCCTATGCACATCCTGATGAAAGTGGAAACCCACAACCATCCCACTGCCATCAGCCCCTATCCTGGCGCTGCAACCGGTTCGGGTGGTGAAATCCGTGATGAGGGCGCTACGGGGCGTGGCTCTAAACCTAAAGCCGGTTTAACAGGCTTTAGCGTATCCAATTTAAAAATCCCAGGTTTTGTTCAACCATGGGAAGGCAATTACGGTAAGCCTGAACGTATCGTGAGTGCGCTGGATATTATGACCGAAGGCCCCTTAGGTGGTGCTGCATTTAATAACGAGTTTGGTCGTCCGGCACTGGTCGGTTATTTCCGTACCTATGAACAGGAAGTCAGCAGCCACAACGGTGTTGAAGTCCGTGGTTACCACAAGCCGATTATGTTAGCCGGTGGTTTAGGTAACATTCGTGAAGAACACGTGCAAAAGGGCGAAATTACCGTTGGCGCTAAGCTGATTGTGCTCGGTGGCCCTGCGATGAACATAGGTCTGGGCGGCGGCGCGGCTTCCTCTATGGCATCGGGTCAATCGAGCGAAGACTTGGATTTTGCTTCTGTGCAACGTGAAAACCCAGAAATGGAACGTCGTTGTCAGGAAGTGATTGACCGCTGTTGGCAGCTTGGCGATAAAAACCCTATCCAATTTATCCACGATGTGGGCGCGGGCGGTTTGTCGAACGCTTTCCCAGAACTCGTGAATGACGGCGAGCGCGGCGGTTTGTTTAATCTGCGTAATGTGCCTTCGGATGAGCCTGGCATGAGTCCGCTGGAAATCTGGTGTAACGAATCACAAGAACGTTATGTGCTGTCAGTTGCCCCCGAAAATCTGGCGCTATTTACTGCCATCTGTGAGCGTGAGCGCGCGCCTTTTGCGGTGGTGGGTGAAGCGACGGCGGAAAAACACCTGACGCTTAGCGACAGCCATTTCGACAATAATCCTATCGATTTACCGCTCGAAGTTTTATTAGGCAAAGCGCCTAAGATGAGCCGTGATGTGGTATCGGCCAAAGCGGTATCGCCCGCGTTAGCGCAAGACAAGATTGATGTTAAAGAAGCGGTTAAACGCGTACTGAGCTTGCCGACTGTCGCAGATAAAACCTTCCTTATCACTATTGGCGATCGCACAGTTACAGGTTTAGTGAACCGTGACCAAATGGTGGGCCCATGGCAAGTGCCTGTGGCCGATTGCGCGGTGACTGCGGCAAGCTTTGATACCTACGCCGGTGAAGCTATGTCACTGGGTGAACGTACACCGCTGGCACTGCTTGATTTTGGCGCCTCTGCCCGTATGGCGGTGGCTGAATCCATCATGAATATCGCTGGTGCCGATATCGGTTCATTTAAGCGCATTAAGCTTTCTGCTAACTGGATGTCTGCCGCGGGTCACCCCGGTGAAGATGCGGGTCTTTATGAAGCGGTGAAAGCCGTGGGTGAAGAACTGTGTCCAGAGCTCTGCCTGACCATTCCGGTCGGTAAAGACTCTATGTCGATGAAGACCGCATGGCAGCAAGATGGCGCGGATAAAACCGTGACGTCACCTATGTCATTGGTGATTACGGCTTTTGGCGTGGTGCAAGATATTCGCAATACAGTGACGCCAGAGCTACGCACAGATAAAGGCGAAACGTCTTTACTGTTAGTGGATTTAGGTGCGGGCAAAAATCGTTTAGGCGGTTCTTGTTTAGCCCAAGTGTTTGGTGAGCTGGGTGATATTGCGCCGGATCTTGACGATGCAGCACTACTGCGTGGTTTCTTCGAAACCATGCAAAATCTAGTGGCTAAAAAGTCGGTTATCGCTTACCACGACCGTAGCGACGGTGGTTTATTCACTACCTTAGTGGAAATGGCTTTTGCTGGTAATACTGGTTTAGACATAGATGTAGAAGACTTGCAGGGCACGGATTTAGAGCGACTCTTTAATGAAGAGCTCGGCGCTGTGCTGCAAGTGAGCCGCGACAACGCTGCGAAAATTGCCGCTCAGTTTGCAATCGCTGGCGTACCTTGCCATGTGATTGGAACCCTCGCCGACGATCAACGCATCACCATTAAAGATGGCGCGCGTGAAATCTTCAGTGATACCCGTGTTGCGCTGCGTACTGTGTGGTCAGAAACCACGTATCGTATGCAAGCTTTGCGTGATAACCCAGCCTGCGCGCTTGAAGAGTTCAAACTTAAGCAAGACGAAACCGATTTAGGCTTAACCGTTAACTTAAGTTTTGATCCAAGCCAAGATGTTGCCGCGCCTTATATTCTTAAGGGCGCTGCGCCTAAGATGGCGATTTTGCGTGAGCAGGGCGTTAACTCCCACGTAGAAATGGCAGCAGCCTTTGATCGCGCTGGCTTTGAAAGCCGCGACGTACACATGTCGGACATTTTATCTGGCCGTATTAGCCTAGAGGATTTCCAAGGCCTAGTGGCCTGTGGTGGCTTCTCCTACGGTGATGTATTAGGCGCAGGTGAGGGTTGGGCTAAGTCGATTCTGTTTAACGAGCGTGCGCGCGATGAGTTTTCACGTTTCTTTGAACGTGACTCAAGTTTCGCCCTTGGCGTGTGTAACGGTTGTCAAATGCTGTCGAACCTGAAAGAAATTATCCCAGGTAGCGAGCACTGGCCACGTTTTGTGCGTAACCGCTCAGAGCGTTTCGAAGCGCGTTTCAGTTTAGTTGAGGTGCAACAGAGCCCGTCGTTATTCTTCCAAGGTATGGCGGGTTCTCGTATGCCTATCGCCGTATCCCACGGTGAAGGTTTGGCTGAGTTTGCCAGCCCTGAAGCGCTGGCGATTGCCGAAGCGTCAGGCACGATTGCGCTGCGTTTTGTTAATGGTAAAGGTGATATCGCGACTCAGTATCCACAAAACCCGAACGGTTCGCCAAATGGCTTGACGGGGATTTGTACCACCGATGGTCGTGTGACACTGATGATGCCGCATCCAGAACGTGTGTTCAGAACCGTAGCGAACTCTTGGCATCCGGATACTTGGGGTGAAGATAGCCCTTGGATGCGAATGTTCCGTAACGCCCGAGTGACCTTAGGTTAACCTCCTCAAATACAAGAAGTTTAAAGTTTAGGTCATCAAAAAAGGAGCGAATTTTTTCGCTCCTTTTTTATATTCTAAATGCATGTTTTATTAAAATTAGCCATTTCAATATATTAGCCTTTATTGCAAATAATCTATTGTACTTAAGTAACTAAATTCTCGCTTTAATTGCCAATTACCTCTTAATGAGTATGTTGCACACTCGATAAATCTTTAGTCTCAATCTTCTAAAGCGATTTCCCTTACAAAAAATAGGGTATAGGAAAAGAAAAAGCCTCCAACTCAAGGAGAAGGAGGCTGGTTTTGCGCTAACAAAACTTCAAACTAAATCAGGATCTATATCGAGTAATATGTAAAATCTTAAAGCTCGTGTGCTTTATAAAGTTCAACAAAAACAGGCTTGTAGATGTTAATTAGACGTTCAAATAAGTTTGTCATATCGCTGTCTCCATAACAAAGTTAAACCAAGATGTGCGATATCGGGCTTTTCTGGGACGCTTCACCAGAACGATAAAACTGCCGTCTTAGCACTGGACACATATTAAGCAATGAATAAAATCTTATCAAACGAGAAAAAATACAAATAATCATTAGAAAAATTAATCTTAAATTTTTTTAATGATTCAGCTTTTAATTTTTAACTTTTCATATGCATATGATTTATATTTTATTTTTTATTGATTATCTATATGTTTGATTTGTTAAGTAATAGTATATTTGTTGTTTTTTGTATACCTATTGTTGATTTGTGGCGTTTGGTTTTGATTTTCATATGAAAGCGATAAAAATGTCACTTTACATTTAATAATTTACGCTCTCTACACCTTTTTTGTTGATTTGTCAATTACCGTGAGTGGGGAAGTGTGTGCCTTGCCGCAAAACCCATCTAAACCCCTGAGTTTGATTGATTTGAATCAAAAGCAGGTGGTATAAAATACTCACAAATGAAAACGAGTAAATATCCTAACTATCTGATATTTATATCGATGGGATCATTTGATTGGTTAGGTTGTGAGGCATTAGTCTCAATGCTATGTGATAGTGTGACGCTTGTCCCAATATGTGATGGAAATTGATACTTTTAGCCCTTGCTGCTTCGATGTAATGCAAAAGATTAATTTTAACGGTTTATACTGTCGCCAGATATAAACACAAAATGAAACTCACTATCCTACAAAGGCACTTGCTATAAACAATTCGGATTTCGTTGTAGCAATTGGACGCACCACGTAAGGAGTTACCGATGATTGTTGAAGAGGTTGTTGAGCTATCGCGGTTGCAGTTTGCGCTGACAGCCATGTATCACTTCCTATTTGTTCCTTTAACTTTAGGGTTAGCATTTTTGCTGGCTATCATGGAATCACTCTATGTGATGACTGATAAACAAATTTATAAAGATATGACTAAGTTCTGGGGTAAGTTATTTGGTATTAACTTTGCCTTGGGTGTTTCAACGGGCTTGGCGATGGAGTTCCAGTTTGGTACTAACTGGTCTTATTATTCGCATTATGTTGGTGACATCTTTGGTGCACCACTTGCCATTGAAGGTTTAATGGCCTTCTTCCTTGAATCTACCTTCGTAGGTATGTTCTTCTTCGGTTGGGATCGTTTCACTAAGCGCCAACATTTAGCTGTGACTTGGTTAGTTGCCTTTGGTTCTAACTTATCAGCGCTATGGATTTTGGTTGCTAATGGTTGGATGCAAAATCCAGTGGGCAGCGTATTCAATTACGAAACCATGCGTATGGAAATGACCAGTTTTGCTGAAGTGGTCTTTAACCCCGTTGCACAGGTGAAATTTGTTCACACTGTGGCTTCTGGTTATGTGACGGGTGCTATGTTTGTGTTAGCGATCAGTGCTTACTACATTCTTAAAAAACGTGACTTACCTTTTGCCCGCCGTTCGTTTGCGATTGCGGCAAGTTTTGGTATGGCATCGATCCTGTCTGTTATCGTTTTAGGTGATGAATCAGGCTATAAAGTGGGTGAAGCTCAGCGCGTTAAGTTAGCTGCGATTGAAGCTGAATGGCACACAGAGCCTGCACCAGCAGCCTTTACTGCGATAGGTTTCCCTAATCAAGAAACGATGGAAACTGATTTTGCAGTCAAGATCCCTTATGCAATGGGTATTGTTGCGACTCGTTCATTGGATGAGGAAGTAACAGGTATTCATGACTTGATTGCTGAGCACGAAGTGCGTATTCGTAACGGTATGAAAGCCTATGAGATGTTGGTGAAATTGCGTGCAGGTGAAGAAACCCCTGAACTACGTGCTGCTTTTGAAACGGCTAAAGTGGACTTAGGATACGGTTTCTTACTCAAACGCTATACCGATAACATTGTCGATGCGACTGAAGAACAAATTAAAGCGGCTGCTAAGGATTCTATCCCAAGTGTTGCGCCTATGTTCTGGAGTTTCCGTATCATGGTGGGATTAGGTTTTGTCATGCTGTTTGTGTTTGCAGCGGCATTCTGGCAAAGCACTCGTCATCAAATTGAAGAGAAAAAATGGGTGCTTAAGGCTGCGCTTTATAGCTTACCATTACCTTGGATCGCCATTGAATGCGGTTGGTTTGTGGCTGAATACGGTCGTCAACCTTGGACAATTTCTGAAGTCTTGCCAACCTTTATGTCTGCGTCGAGTTTAACGACGGGTGATTTATGGTTCAGTATCCTCTCTATCACACTTTTCTACACAATCTTGTTAGTGATTGAGATGTTCCTGATGTTTAAGTTTGCCCGCCTTGGTCCGAGCAGTTTAAAAACTGGTCGTTATCATTTCGAGAAACTAGAAGCCTAAGCAGAGGATTTCATTATGTTTGATTATGAAATATTAAGAGTAATCTGGTGGGCTCTGATCGGCGTACTGTTCATCGGATTTGCGGTTACTGACGGTTTTGATATGGGTGTCGGTGCGTTACTACCAATTATAGGTAAAGACGATACCGAGCGCCGTATTATGGTCAATACGATTGCCCCCCATTGGGATGGTAACCAAGTATGGCTAATCACCGCTGGTGGTGCGTTATTTGCCGCTTGGCCAACAGTGTATGCAGTGTCTTTCTCTGGCTTCTATGTGGCTATGATGTTAGTGCTGTTTGCCCTATACATGCGTCCTGTGGGATTTGACTATCGTTCAAAAATCGAGGATCCAAAATGGCGTAAGTCATGGGATTGGGCTCTATTTGCGGGTGGTTTTATTCCTCCACTGATCATTGGTGTTGCCTTTGGTAACTTATTGCAAGGTGTTCCATTTAACTTTGATGAGTTCCTGCGTGCAAAATACCACGGCGGTTTATTTGGCTTACTAAACCCATTTGGTTTACTGGCAGGTCTTGTAAGCGTGAGCATGTTTATGATGCAAGGCGCTTCATGGTTACAAATGAAGACCGATGGTGAACTGCGTGTTCGAGCGGCGAAAGCAACTCAATTCTTTGCGTTATTAGTGGCAGTGTTGTTTGCTGCTGCTGGTGTGTGGTTAGCCAATGGTATTGACGGTTATGTTGTGACTTCGGCACTTGATCACAATGCGGTATCGAACCCAACGATGAAAACAGTAGCGGTTGAGGCTGGAGCATGGTTAGCAAACTATGACAAATACCCCATCACTATGCTGTTCCCTATCTTAGGTGTGGTATTACCCCTGTTGGTGATTTTGGTTAGCCGCTTTAACCGTTCTGGTTTTGCATTCCTATTCAGCTCACTGACTGTGGCTATGGTGATTTTGACTTGTGGTGCGGCTATGTTCCCATTTGTCATGCCATCATCATTAGATCCTAATGTGAGTTTGACTATGTGGGATGCTACGGCCAGTGAGAAGACCTTAGGTGTAATGACAGGTGCAGCCGCGATTTTTGTGCCTATCGTATTAAGTTACACTGTCTGGACTTACTTCAAAATGTTTGGCCGTATTGGCCGTAAACATATTGAAGATAACAAAGCCTCACTCTATTAATGTTTACGAAGAATTAAGGAGCATCTGCTATGTGGTATTTTACGTGGATATTAGGGGTTTTGTTGGCCTGTTCTTTCGGGATTATCAATGCCCTGTGGCTTGAGAATACAGAGAACATGGACAGATCGGCAGAAGATGCCGAGTAACGTCTAATTCAATTTAAAAAACCTCGCAAGCGCGAGGTTTTTTATTGGGTTTTATTAAGGTACATATCCTCGCTTGGGGCTAATACCAATCACATTAAATATCTAATCAGTTCAGAGCCTCACAGGCATCTCAATCCAAGGCGCATTGACGCAGAAATGGTCATTCCCTTTTAAGTCAATGCAACACGGGAGTGGGATGCCTGTGTGGCTCCCGAAGGGCGGGTTGCAACGCGCTTTATACTGCGTTCAAGGCTTTCGACAGAGCACCACTATGCCTTCAAGCCTTCGCCTTGTCTAAAGCGCGTTGAACTCCCGCTGAATGAACAGATATTTAATACGATTGGTATAATATTCACGGCCAATGGAGTCACGGTAGTCAGATCAAAAGGTTTAAGTGAACGCTTAAGAGGCGTGGTTGCAGTGATTGAGTGTATTGGTTAAGTCAACGCAATAAAAATGCCACCCAATGTGGATGGCATTTGATAAACAACTCATTCATTAGTCAAATTAGGCTTTAAATTGGCTTATTTGACGTTTTAATGCCGCAGCGAGGGAAGATAATTCATCGGCAGAATGCACTGTCTCAGTAGCACGGTGTTCTCCTTCATTAGCAAGCTCGCTGATTTGATGCAGATTATGAGTAATCTCTTGGGCAACGCTGCTTTGTTGCTCTGTCGCGGAGGCAATATTACGTGAACTAATGGCAAGCTCACCAATTCTGCGGGTGATTTCTTTAAGCTGTTCGCCAGTGATTTCCCCTTGTGTTGCCGAAGTTGTACCAAGTTGATGACTTTGTGCCATTTGTTCAGTTGCATTTTTCACTTGGGTTTGCAGTTTTTCGATGGTTTGGCTTATCTCCAGAATTGAAGATTGCGTGCGCTGGGCTAATGTACGAACTTCATCAGCAACCACAGCAAAACCACGGCCTTGTTCACCCGCTCGGGCAGCCTCAATAGCAGCATTAAGGGCCAGCAGATTTGTTTGTTCAGCAATACTGTTAATGACCTCTGTCACCTTACTGATAGCCTCGCTTTCTTGGCTAACCTTTTCAATAGATTGGTGACTATTACTGAGTTGTTGGCTTAGTTTGAGCAAGTCTTGTACAACCTTTGTCTGTTGGTTGTAGCCTTCTTTAGCTGCTGAATCGACTTGCAAACTCTGCTCTGCACCGTCTTGGGCATGGTTGGCAACATCACGGATTGAGGTTGACATTTCTTCAATTGCCGTAGCGATTTGATCTGTTTGTAGCATCAATGCTTGGGCTTCTTCACCATTTTGCTTAGCGATGCTTTGCGCTTTTGATGCCTGTTGTTCTAGACTTTCGACAGAATCTTGCAGGGCAATAATGAGTTGTTTTAATTCGGAAGACATGACCGATACGCTGGTGGTGATCTTGTCCACTTCGTTTTGGCTTCGAGGCTCTGATGGCCTTAAGTTTTGACTGAAATCGCCGCGGCCTAAGGTTTCCATATGATCTTGTAAAGCATGTAATGGTTTGA
The DNA here is from genome assembly GCF_000015185.1 of Shewanella sp. W3-18-1. NCBI lineage: Bacteria > Pseudomonadati > Pseudomonadota > Gammaproteobacteria > Alteromonadales > Shewanellaceae > Shewanella > Shewanella sp. W3-18-1. Next base: position 1,557,403 of record NC_008750.1, read on the forward strand.
GCGTCCGAATGAGGACCAGTGACAACAATGCCGTAATCAGTGCTATCCCTGTGATGGCGACAATGGCATTGATAATTAATAAATCGATGCTTTCCTCATTCAGTTCGTTTGCTTTTACTTGGCCAAGAAGTACCCAATTCCAGCCCGCCACTGTTTGACTATAGGCAAACATACGTTCGTTACGTGTATTTGAGTAATTCCATTCTGATTTATCTTGCAGTGCTTGCTCTAGAGAAAGACCATCAAGAATTGCTTCATTTACTTTTTCACCCTCATTATATTTAGGATGTGAAACCAGAGTGGTATCGGTTTTGCGCATTAATAAAAAGTGACCACTTTCCTCCAAAGTTAAGTTTTTGACTGCTTTCTGTAATTGCAGTAGGGAGCTGGTTATATCAAAACCTATATATAAAATACCAATGACTTGTCCTTTGGGATCGATTATTGGTCGGTAGATTGTCATGTAGTCTTTGCCAAAGAGTTTGGCATAACCTTCGTATTCTTTACCGCTGATAAGCGGTAGGTAACCAGGATGAGTTCTATCTAAAGAAGTCCCTACTGCACGGGCGCCATCGGCTTTTTTAAGGGAAGTTGCAATACGAACAAAATCATCGCCATCACGGACAAAGACTGTTGCATTGCCGCCCGTAATTTTTGCGAATCGGTCAACTTTACTCATCGAAGCGTTTACTTGCTCTTTTTCGTGTAATAGCGCTGGGGTACTGATCCCTAAGATATTGATGCGCTTATCTGGTTTAGTAAATTGTCCGGGGTACATTTCTTTAAAGACGTCGGCATTACGCCTAGCAAGTTGCAAGATGCTGTCATATTGCAACTCTAACATATCTGATACCGCGTGCATTTCGGCCTTCATTGCGCTTATGCCTTTATCTTCCAGTACATTTGATGCGGCTTTGTAGGCTAATGTGCTTAGTATGCTAAAAATGATAAGCGTGAGGAAAAAAGCGAGGGCGCCAATTTGTTTCGCGATAGGCCAGTTTTTATAGTTCATGCTGCGATCCTATAGGTAAAGGTGGCGCTAATGTAACTCAAGTTTGGCTCAATAGTCTTGATTTGAGTCTAATATTTCTCTTTGTTATAGAGAGTTTGGCAAGTTATTTCCAGTTTAAATAATAAGAGTTAACCCTATATTTTGTAATATAAAAATATTCATCAAATCCTGATTGAATTAATCTACCTATTAATGGGTAAATAAAGCCATATCAAAACGATAGTGTTAATGCTCCTGCGCGTTGGCGTATCTATCAGTTTTCAGTTGTCGAGTATTCATTAGAAGTAAATACATTGTGGGTACCCAGACGAGTGATAGCAAGGTTGTTAGGAGTGTGCCACCCGCAATCGCAATAGCGAAGGGGGGCCAAAATCCACCACCTGCAATAATTAAGGGAATAAATCCACCTACCGTGGTAACCGTTGTTGAACCTATATGACGACCACAGCTACTCACCGTAGTGATAATGACATCTTTATCTCCAAGCCTTGCCGCTGGTATCTCTTCGAGCTCAGCCAAGATCACTATGGCAGCGTTTATTGCGAGTCCCATTAGCCCCAATAAACCAATAATGACAGGGAAACCAAAGGGATAGCCAAAAACAAACACGGCTAATAAGCCTAAACCAGCCGATTGCATAGCGCTTAGTAGAATAATGGCGGTGAGCCTAAAAGAGTTAAATGACAGCACTACGGTTGCTAATAGCAAGGTCACTACTAACATAACACTCGATAGTAAATTGCCTACAGCCTCATTACGTTTTGCACTTTCACCACCAATTTCAATGCGATAACCTGAAGGTAAGGTGAGTTGTGCTATTTTATCTTTGACATCATTGAGCACTTGAGCGGGCAAAACACCGCTGACGATATAGGTTTCAATCGTATTTACCCTTTGGCCATTACGCCTTGGAATGGCTCCGCGGCTAACGTGTATCTCACTATGGGAGAGTGCTGAAAGCGATACCGTCTCTCCAGAGGGAGAAACTAATTGAATTTCTGATAGGCGATTGACTTGCTCGCGATTTTCATCGCTCAAGCGAACTCTTATTGGCAAGGATTCTGTTTGCTCGAGTATGCTTCCACCAATGACACCTGTGGTCGACATTTGAATTTGCTTTGCAATCTCCGTTAGGCTTAAACCACTCATTAAGCTCGCATCTTCATTCACTTCTAACCATACCTTTGGTGCGCCAGCACTTAAGGTTGCACGGGTATGAAGTACATCAGGGGTCTTTGAGAGGATAAGGCGAATTTCATCTCCAATGGCTCGTAACGTATCAAGATTAGAGCCGAAGATCATCAGTTCCACTGGCGCATTGAAAGGTGGGCCTTGCTCTAATTTTCGGACTAAGACCTGCACCTCTGGAAAAGCGGAGTCCAATTGTTGCTGTAACTCAGGGATCAAGGCGTTAGCACGCTTAAAATCGGTCACTTTCACCATGGCCTGTGCATAATTGGCCGCACCTTGCTGGCGCTGAGTTAAGTTATAGTAAAAGGAGGGACTATTACCCCCAACAACCCAATCCACTTGGGTAATGCCATTAATACTTCGTAATGTATTATCGATTAATTGTACTTGATTGAGTGTATTTTCAAGGCTGACATGAGGAGCAAGGTAAATCTCAATCTGGAACATATCTCTGTCTGATGGGGGAAAAAATTGCTCCGTCATTTTACCTGAAGCATAGAAGCCCAGTGCTGGAATAACGCCTATTGCAATGGCACTTATTATGGGTCTGTTAAGTGCAAATCGTAAGCTAGCTTGGAAATAATGACTCAAGAGGGGCATACGGATCCCATGTTGGTACCAAGCATCATGTTTACCATCGATACTGAAGCGTCCCGCTAAGCCTGCAATTAAGGTATGGGAAATAAGGTATGAACCCAGCAATGCAAATATCACTGACATGGCAATACCGCCTACAAACTCACCCGCAGCTCCTGGCATTAAGACAATAGGGGCAAAGGCCAATATAGTGGTAATAGTCGAGCCAGCTAATGGCAGCCAAAGATGATGCAAGGTTTTACTGACCGCCGCTAGCCGGCTCATTCCCTGTTGGCGGCGCTGGGCTATGGCATCGACTATCACAATGGCGTTATCCACCATGATCCCAAGGGCTACGACCAGACCTGTCACTGACATTTGGTGTATAGGGAGGTTGATATATTTCATACAAGCTAATGTAAATAGCGCTGTTAAGGGTAAAGATATCGCTACAATAATGGCATTTCTTACGCCAAGGGTGAGTAGCAGCACTAATAAAATGATAATAAACCCTTGAAGTAGGTTGATGACAAGATCACCAAGACGCACGCTGGTGTAACTATTTTGCTCGAACAACCATTGTATGGTGATATTTGCTGGTACATCGCGGCTGAGTTCGTCGACCACCTTATTAACTTGAGCTTGCCAAAGATCAACTCGAGTATTATCGAGCATCCGTACTGCAACTAATACGCTTTGCTTACCATCAACTAACGCTATGCTGTCGGCTGGTGTTTGAGATTGGCGAGTTACAGTCGCAATATCCCCAAGGCGAATAATTTGCCCTTGAGTGTCAATTTTTAGTGGTACTTGGCGAATACGGGTTTGTGAGTCAAGTTCACCCGATACTTCAACCAAGGCGCGAAATGTAGTGTTATTAATTTCTCCAGCGGAAATTTTACTATCAGCATTAGTTAATATTTGGGCAACTGTAGAGGGCGTGAGCTGTAACTGGCTCATTTGGCTACCGTTGAGTTGAACTAAAATTTCTTCGGTGGGTGCGCCGTAGAGTTTGACAAAATCCGTACCCGGTAAAAGCCGCAAGCGACTTTGCAGTTCCTTGGCGTAGCGGTTCAAGATGTCTGCTCGAATTGGGGTATCAGCATTCCATACTAAGCTTAAAATGGCAGTATAAGCATAACCAATCTGGTCATCTAAGGTGGGTGTTTGAATGCCATTGGGTAGATTGGCCTTTGCATCGGCTAATAAATCACGCGCCCGTGACCATACTGGTGCTGTTTCCATCACGGTATCTTTTAGTTCTAATTGAATAACTGACACCCCTGGCCTTGAAGTCGATTGAATGAGCTTAATTTCCTCTAATCGTCTAAGCTGATTTTCTATTACTTCAGTGACTAAGGCTTCAACTCTTTCAGCAGAAGCGCCGGGATAGGAGGTGATCACGGAAGCAAAACGGTTGGTAATATGGGGATCTTCCGTACGGGGTAGACTCGATATCGCGCCTAAACCCGCAACGATAAGGAGAGCGATCACGAGACTGACTAAACGACCATTTTCGACAAAGGCTTTGATCATTATTGCCTCGTACCAGAAAGGATTACAGGGGATACGGCTTGACCCACAACTAATTTTTGTAGCCCTTGGCTAACATAGTGTTCATTTTCTTGTATTGCCCCTTGGATATAAGCCATATCTTGGGTCGTGTAGATAATTTCCACATCGCGGCGTTCAATCTTTGCTTCGGCCTTGTCTGATGTGACTATGTAGATATTCCAGAGACCGCGAATACCATCGGTTAGTGCTGAAATCGGCACCCAATAACCCGCTTGAGTCACGTGTTGTTGTTGATGTAAATACACTATTTCACCATTAATAACACTTGATTCTTTTGGTAGGCTAATGCGTAACTGTAAGGTGCGGCTGATTGGATTGACCTCTGCACTAATACCCGCAATTGTGGCGGTAAAATGTTGACCTTTTACACTAACATTAACCTGTTTTCCGTGACTAAATTGATCCGCAATATCCACAGGAATACCAATGTACGCCTCTGGATTCATATGGCCCACTAAGGTAAATACAGGGCTTCCGGTGGATACCACTTCCCCTAGACTATGAAGACGTTGGCTTATCGAACCATCAAATGGCGCTAATAACTGTGATTTATCAAGTTTTAGTCGATTCGCGTGTTGAGAGGCCATCAGCCGCTGTTTAGCCGATTCTAAACTAACTAATTGACTACGATTTTCATCGAGTAATTGTTCTGACACATAACCTGACTTTTTAAGCTCAAGATTACGTTTTAGGGTACTACTTGCAAGATCTACATCGGCTTGAGTTTGTGCAAGGCTTGCTTGTATCTCTTGGCGCTCAGCCTCGAGTAGGTGCGTATCTAATTTCGCAAGGGCTTGGCCTTGTACGACCTTAGTTCCGCTATCGACATAGAGTTCGCTCAATTTACCTGATAGTTCAAATCCTATACCCGTAGTATTACCCGCACGTATTGTACCTGTGAATATTTGCTCACGTTGATAGCTCGATGTGAACACTAGCGGCATTGTGACCACTTTTTGTAATGAGGCTGAGTTGGCATGCTCTGTGACTTCTCTTTGGCAGGCACTTAATACCACTAAGGCAAATACGCTGATAGCACTAGCGCGCCAAAAGCGTCGGGCAGCTCGATTCATTTCAGTCCATCCATTGTGGGTTTTACGTTAACTCTATGTAACTAGACTTGTTAGTCTAGATGTGTAGAACTAGACTGTCTAGTCTATTTTGTGTTTAACTAATACATATTTATCGTGTCAATAAATGAGAGTGTTGATATGACGCAGCCTACAGAGATGCAATTACCTTTGAGCCGAAGTGAGCAAAAAAGGCAGCAAGTCCTTGTCGCAGCAATTGATTTATTTTGCCGCCAAGGTTTTCCTCACACCAGTATGGATGAGGTTGCTAAACTTGCAGGAGTCTCAAAACAAACCGTGTATTCCCATTACGGCAGTAAAGATGAATTATTTGTTGCAGCAATAGAATCTAAATGTGTAGGCCATAATCTGCATGATGATTTACTTAATGATCCAAGTCAGCCAGAAGCTGCCCTGACTCAATTTGCACTGCAGTTTGGCGAGATGATAGTGAGTCCGGAAGCTATCACCGTATTTAAAGCTTGTGTGGCTCAATCAGAGAGTCATCCTGAAGTCTCACGACTATTTTTTGAAGCAGGGCCACAGCAGATAGTGGGCATATTGGCGGATTATTTACTGGCGGTCGAAGCGCTGGGGAGGTATAAGTTTGGCAATGCCCATCAAAGTGCGGTGCGTCTGTGTTTGATGCTGTTTGGCGAGTTAAAACTTAGGCTAGAATTGGGGCTTGAGACTGAAGGACTCATGTTAGAGCGAGAGGAATATATTCACGGCTGTGCCGATATGTTTTTAAGGGCGTACCGTGTTGGCTGATGTTTTTCAATGTAATGTGTTTCAATTTGTTACATTATGCTCAGCATCTAAATTTTCTATTAGATAAAGCGTATTATTCGCCAAATTTATCTACGTTTTATATCTCAAGGGGTCAGTGTGGCAAATCTAAGTCATCTACAAAGAAGCTCGATTATTGCAGCGTTTAAAAGAAGTTTGCTGCTCCTTCCTATGTTAACGAGTGTTGCTATAGGGGCGGAAGACACGGCTCCAGAGCGAAAACCGTTTAAATTAAGTATTGCCCAAGTCAGCACTCAAAGTGCAGAGGTGTCGGATAGCAATACCGAGCTACAACGGGATACTTTATTACTTAACGCAGGAGTAAATGTTCCTTTAAACAGACAGTGGTCAGTCGGTATTAATTTTGGATACGACAGGCTGGATTACGATTGGCGCAATATCAATTTGACAGGAGCAAACAATGTTTCATCATTGTTTGGGGCAGATGGACAGGCTTGGGATGATATCAATCGTTATCGTGCTGGTGTGTCTTTAACTTACCGTTTAGATAAGCATTGGGCATTTTTTTTAGCGCCGCAGCTCGAATATGCCTATGCAGATACGGCATCCTTTAACCATGCTCAGAGTTATGGTGTCGTGGCTTCTGCAATGTATGTGTTTGATTTTGGCAACATGATAGGTTTTGGGGTGGCTTATCTCAATGATATTGATGAAGTTCGCACCGTTCCATATCTTGCGATGCGATGGCAGATAAATGACAATTGGGCACTTGCTAATCCTTTTAAAGCCGGTTTTAGTGGTCCTGCAGGATTAGAGCTAAGTTATCAATTTAATTCCGATTGGAATATTGGATTTGGTAGTTCGAAGCGTACCGAAAGATTCTTAATCGAAGACGATGATACTGCAGTGGAAATTAACGAATGGGTGGGGTATGTCCGCGGTGGTTGGCAAGCTACGCCTGCAGTATCTGTTAATCTTTATGCTGGTTACTATTTTAATGGCGAGCTAGAAGTGACGCGTCAAGCTGCTGTTGATATGGATAACCAAGGCGCAGCCGCCTTGGATATTGAATTTAAATTTTAATTCCGTTTATTCATCTAGCTATTGGCCCAGCATTGCTGCTTTAAGGCTTTTCTGGGCAGGTTTATCACCAAGCCAAATTTTTAGTAATGCCTGACGGAACATTTCACCTTTGATGGTGGCTTGTTCCTGATCATTCTTATAGGCTGCCACGCCTTGCTCTTTGCTTGTCAGCAGTGTGAATTGGTCGCCTTCTTTTATGTCTTCATTAAACAATGCCATAAAAGTATCGATTTGTGCCTGAATATCCGTGGTGTTATCCGCCGTCGCCTGCTCAAAACCTTCTGTAATAGCTTCACGCATTTTATCTGAGGTGATCATGCTTGACGTAATATTGAGACGAATGGCTGCTACTGGCGCATCAATTACTGCGTTAGTTGTGGATAAAGGTGCTGGCACATAGAGGCTACCAACATATAAATCCATAAAAAACTTGCTACGAACACCGGCACCATTGAGTACTAAAGAGACATTTTCTAGCGTGATAGTGTCAGCCACTTGTACACCAGAGATATCTTTTGCCATTGAGATATTAGGTAAAAGTAGCATTGTTAGTAAGGTAAAGGTAGAGAGTAACTTCATAATACACCTCTTATCATATTGTTTTAGTTATGGTTATCTTAACCGCGAACGCCTAGTTTATATTGACCATTTTGTTCGAACATTACCGCTTGTTTTTGTTTTGGTGATATAAGGATTGGGCCATCATCAAAAAATAAAAAACACTTCCAATTCCGCACAAAAACATCCCATCGAGTTTCTATAACTTGGTATTTTTCATAGCAAAAAAAGACTGGGGTCTCATCAGGCCATTGAATGAACTCGGCCAACATGACAGGTAAATCACTATCTTCACTATCCCAAACACCTTGCCAGTGATCGGTTTTTGTCCAAGCATTGGCTTTGGCAGCCCAATCACCTTTAGTGAATTGCTCAGCACAACTACTTTTATTGCTAATCCATTGATTCCATACATCCATCGCACTTTTATCCGTCAATGGTAGGATATAAGCCTTGTCTTCGGCGGTTACTGGTAAATCTTTGTGGTTGAAAATCCACTTACGGCGGTAGGTTTCTAAAGGTATATAGGTATAGGCCAAAAAAGTCTCCTAAATATGGTGAAAAGCCAATAATTTGAATGCTGTTGATTATACGGATTATAGGATATTTATGAAATGGCCGAACCCATGGCGTTGGGTTCGGCCAATATTAGGGCTAAAGTGGTGGCGTCATTAATTGTGTGAGTTCAGTTAAATAGTGTTGTGCAACTTGATTCGTAGGATCAGCATTTACTGCATTAGAAAATGCGGTATGAGCTGGTTCTATCTGGTTAATTTCAACCATAAACAATCCAAGTTTGACCCATGTTTGTGTATCTGAAGGATACTTCTCTAGGTAGTCGAGGTAAATATTGATCGACTCTTGGACTTTCCCTTGTAGTTTCAAAATATACGCATATTGTGGCATATATTCATCACTATGAGCCAAAATTTTGACAAGTGTTGATGATGCAAGCTCTAAATCTCTTTGCTTTAATGCGAGTAAAATAATTTGTTTTAACTCCATCTCTGTATAGAGGTGTTCAGGCAGTGCCAATAGAACCTTTAAGGCTTGCTCAGGCTGTTGTTCTAGGTTTAACTTGAATGATAAAGCTAAATGATACAATCTGTTAGCTTCTGGATTAGTATCAATTATCGACTTTAAATTATCGACAATAAGCGTGAGACCTTGATGATGTTGTGACTGGTTTAGTCGTATGATTTTGGTATAAACACGTTCCATTGAGGAGCCTGCTGTTAACTTGTCAACATAGGTTTGTCTAACCTCAGTAAGACTTTTTTGATATAGCTCATGAATCTCTAGCAATAATGATTGTTCATCTACACTAAATACTCGTGTTTTGTGCATATTTTGCCAAATAATGCCTCTACCCGGCTGACCTTCATTTTTCCACTTTGACGCTAAGTCTGATAATGGAGTATCGCCTAGTTCATTTAACCTAAATTGTATTTTATTACAGGCATTTTCAACTAAATTTAAAATATTCGAGCAGCTAGAGGATAGTGCATCATAGTATCTTTTCGTCATTTCATTTATATGCGACTGAGACCAGGTTTCAGTTTCTCGTGTCGTTAAAAAATGGGAGAACTCAAAATAACCATAAAATTTAGCTAGCTTTGCTAGTTCTGAATATTTTTTGTTTATTTTGTATTCTATTTTATTTATCTCATCAAGTACATTCGCTGATGATTTTGAATTTAATGTTAGGTTGGTAGACAACACTTGTGCTTTTTTTGATAATGAAAGCAGCTTGGTTAATTCATCTTTAGTTTTAATACATTTTTTTTGTATATATAATAGATCTTTTTTAATATCACTCGATGACCAATCAATATTATCTATTTTTTTTGAACCAAATATATCTAATGTGATCGCTTGTGGGGCAATGTGAGATATCCCTTGGATTTTAGCTGCGTTACTACATAAATTAAACATTTCAACTTGAGGATTGTTTTTTGCTTCTTGTTCGAGAGCTTCCATAGCATGTTTTAGCTGTATTAATGTTTCAGCTTGATAACCTGCATAGGTCTCAACCCATATAGTGTTATGACCTAATCTAGGCCCAAGACTCGCTTCAATAGTCCCACTTGCATGACTATAACCAGACTTTGAATAGCAAAAATCAACTCCACTAAGCAATATCTTGCTAAACCCCATTTCAATAGCTAGCCGCACTGAACTATTAGTAACCGTTGGCCCAACAGTGATAATGTTATCGTGATCTATATCACTTTCCCACGGTAAGCGTTGGCCCATATAAAGGGACTTTCCTGGCCATTGGGATAAAATTTTTGGGCTAACATGATATGAATTGACAAATAGTGTTTCATTAGTTAAATCAAACATACCACGACTGACATCGAAGCTGACCTCTTGTGGATCAACACTGACAACGATATCAGGAGTAATACCATAATTAACTAATCTTCCTGCAATTCGAGAGACTGAAAATATAAATAAATCTTTTTGATTTTCTTTAATCCAGTCAATGTTATCATCCAAAGATGGACCTCCGGCGATAACGATACTTGTTTTGCCATTAAATTTATTTCTCAATAATTTTGCTTGGCTATGGTTGTCTGGAATGTTATTTAGTTGTGTTTGGATAAATATTTTTTGAGTGAAATTTATTTGATTTTCGAAGTGTTCACTTTGCAGTCTAGATTCAACAGTATTTAATAAGATGTTGTAATCTTCAATGTGTTTAGCTGCTACTGCAAGTGATGAGTATATACTGTATTCTGTTTTTGCTATAAATAACTTTATATCTTCTAGTTTGAATATTTCATCAAATTGTGATTCATCGATAATGATAAGTTTTTTTTGTAACTCAGTTGGAATATCAATGACTAATAGTGGTAATACTGAAGATAACTCGACTATAATAAATTTACTACCATCAGGAATGCCTTCTTCTAATATGTAATTCGCTAATAACCCAGAATCCATACCAACAATGATATTAAGCCTGTCTTTTTGAGAAAAAGCCTTTTTAAACTTACCATCATAGATGGTTTTGGAGTCAAGTCCTTCAAAGGTAGAGCGATTTATGCTGGGTAAGTAGTACTCGTTGAAGCGACTTATTGCAAAGTTATTCAATATGTTGGTTTGTAGTTGCATATTTTCCTCGATTGGGGAACAACTTGAACGTAGACTTTAAGTGCCATAACGATAAATGCCACTTGATTGCAGTTTTTCGACAATGCAATTTATGTTCCAGCGCATTTTTGACGGTGTAGACGGTGTAAAGCCAAAGTGTTTAGGTTGAAAAAATTTTTTAAATGATGAGTTTGTTATGAGTGTAGCAATAAGTCTATAAAAAATATTTTATTTGTGCTTTTTTATAATACTATCACTTGTTTGTATGGTACTTTTGCTCTTGATTATTTCAATATGAATTTATGGCGTGGATTTTGTATGGTATGGCGCTACATTGACAAATTGACTTATCGTTGTCACAAGTTGCGAATTGAAGATCTCAATAGTGGGCGGGAAACTCTATGTTTGATAACAAAACAATTTTGATTACCGGTGGCACTGGGTCATTTGGACAAAAATACACCAAAACCATTTTACAACGTTATAAACCGAAGCGGTTGATCATTTTTTCCCGTGATGAACTAAAACAATATGAAATGCAACAGGTTTTTAACGCCCCTTGTATGCGTTATTTTATTGGTGATGTGCGTGACGCTGATAGGCTGCAGCAGGCATTTAATGATGTAGATTTTGTGATCCATGCAGCTGCCCTTAAGCAGGTTCCCGCTGCTGAGTATAATCCCATGGAATGTATTAAAACCAATATCCATGGCGCGGAAAATGTGATAAGGGCAGCCATTAGTAATAATGTCAAAAAAGTTATTGCGTTATCAACCGATAAAGCGGCTAGTCCAATTAATCTATATGGCGCCACAAAATTGGCATCTGATAAGCTATTTGTAGCCGCTAACAATATTGTTGGTTCAGGGAAAACACGCTTTGCAGCAGTTAGGTATGGTAATGTCGTTGGCTCGCGAGGCTCGGTTGTGCCTTTCTTTAAACAACTGATCGCCAATGGGGCGACTTCGCTGCCCATTACGCATCCCGATATGACACGTTTTTGGATTACATTACAAGATGGTGTTGATTTTGTTTTGAAAAACTTTGCTCGAATGCAAGGTGGTGAAATTTTCGTGCCTAAAATTCCTTCTATTCGTATCACTGATCTTGCCGCAGCCTATGGGCCGAATTTGGAGCAACAGATTGTAGGTATTCGTCCGGGTGAGAAAATGCATGAGGTGATGTGCCCTGGAGATGACTCACACCATACCATTGAGTTTGCTGACCATTTTGTGATAACGCCAAGTATCAAGTTTTTTAGTCGTGAAAACGACTATACAAAAAACTTGTTGAATGAAAAGGGTCAAGCAGTTTCACAAGGATTTGAATACCACTCGGGTAACAATCCACATTTTTTAAGTATTGATGAAATACTAAAACTGGATTCAATATCATGATTCTTTATGGAAAACAGGATATAAATCAAGTTGATATTGATGCAGTTATTAATGTGCTGCAGTCTGGCTTCCTTACTCAGGGACCAAAAGTTACTGAATTTGAGCAAGCAATCTCTGAATATGTCGGTGCTAATTATAGTGTTGCAGTCAACAGTGCTACTTCGGCATTACATATCGCTTGTTTAGCCTTAGGTGTTGTGAGCAATGATTTGGTATGGACGACGCCCATTACCTTTGTTGCCTCGGCAAACTGTGCCCTTTATTGCGGTGCAGAGATTGATTTTGTTGATGTTGAACCTGCGACGGGAAATATGTCGTCTTCGGCCTTATCTGCAAAGTTGCTCTTGGCTAATGCAAATGGTCGGTTACCAAAAGTGATCATCGCTGTGCATATGGCGGGACATTCTTGCAATATGCAAGCTATTGCGCAGTTGGCTAAACAGTATGGCATTAAAGTGATTGAGGATGCCTCCCATGGCATTGGAGGATCTTACCAATCAAAAAAAATTGGAGCTTGCCAATATAGCGATATTACAATTTTTAGTTTTCATCCGGTAAAAATAATTACCACGGCTGAAGGCGGGGTTGCTACAACAAACAGTAAACCTATTGCTGACGCAATGGAAATGTATCGAAGCCATGGTATTACTAAAGATCCTGCCTTAATGGAAAGGCCGCAAGAGGGCGACTGGTATTATGAGCAGCACCATTTAGGTTTCAATTATCGGATGACGGATCTGCAAGCTGCTCTCGGAGTGTCTCAATTAACTCGGATAAACGAGTTTGTGGAAAAACGTAATATATTAGCTGCAATATATCGTAGTCAACTTACTGACTTACCTATCAATATTGTTGAACCAATAGAACAATCCTACAGTGCAAGGCATTTGTTTATCATTAGGTTATTACAACCTGATAAACGTAAAGCGATTTTTGACGCAATGCGTGCTCAAGGCATTCAAGTGCATGTGCATTATTTTCCTGTTCATCTTCAACCTTACTATCAGAAACTCGGGTTTAGTGTTGGACAATTTCCTGAGGCTGAGCGTTTCTATCGGTCGATACTGACGTTGCCTTTATATCCTAATCTTACTGCTGAGCAGATTGGTTATATCTGTGACAACTTAAGGGAATTGTTGATATGAGAGTGGCGATTATTCCCGCACGAGGAGGAAGCAAGCGTATTGCGCATAAAAATATTCGCAATTTTAATGGTAAGCCAATGATTTCGTATCCTATCACTGCTGCTATACGTAGTGGGTGCTTTGATAAAGTGATTGTATCGACAGACTCGATGGAAATTGCCACTATTGCTAAGTCTTTTGGTGCTGAAATTCCTTTTATGCGTCCGACAGAACTAGCTGATGATTTTGTAGGGACAACTCCTGTTGTACGTCATGCACTTAATGAGTTAGTTTCTTTAGGCCATATGGTGGATATTTGTTGTTGTATTTACGCAACGACTCCTTTACTTCAATACTCGTTTTTACGAGAGGCTGGTGAGTTACTAGAATCGACACCCAATCTTGATTATGTGTTCTCAGCTTGCCGTTTTTCATTCCCTATCCAAAGGGCTTTGCTGTTAGATGCTAATGGTGGAGTATTACCCTTTGATAACAAAAGTATTAGTCAACGATCGCAAGATTTAGTTGAGACATATCATGATGCTGGTCAGTTCTACTGGGGGAGAGCTAGTGCTTTTTTGAATGAGGAAACTCGAGTGTTTGGTGCTCGGTCTCGAATGAAACTCTTGCCCAATTATATGGTTGCAGATATTGATACCTTAGAGGATTGGGAACGCGCCGAGGTGTTATACGATGTATTGAAAAAGCAAGGAAAGTTATGAAATTGGCCATTCGTGTTGATGCTTCTATTAGAATCGGTATTGGCCATGTTACCCGTTGCTTAGCGTTCGCGAACGCGTTAAAGAAAACCTTCCTTAATCTGGATATTACCTTTCTTTGTCGAAATGCACTTGGCAATATGAATGCCCACATACGTGCACAAGGATACCGTGTTTGTGAGTTAGATATAAATGAGGTTGATTTGGCATTTACTGGTAGAGAACTACCTGTAAATTGTCAGCAGAATGAGGCTGATATCTGTATTAAACAACTTGAAAGTAATAAGTATCATCTACTCATTGTCGATCATTATGGGTTAAGTGAGTCTTTTTGCCGCAAGATGCGACTTAAATGCGAGCAAATCATGGTGATTGATGACTTAGCAAATCGTAAACACGATTGTGATTTACTGCTTGATCAAAATTTATTGCCTGAATTCAGTAATCGGTATCAGGATTTAGTCAACAAAGAGACTTTGTTATTGTTAGGCCCTAAATATGCCTTATTAAGGGATGAGTTTTATTTGGAATACCATCCTATTTTGTTCGAAAAAGTACCAAATATTTTAATTTTTTTTGGTGGAAGTGACTCCGCAAATGTCACTCGAACTGCGTTGTTGGGGCTGACTCGGGTTTTAAAACCAGAATTCAAAGCTCAAGATTTTAATATTGATGTTGTTCTGGGGGCCTCGAATCCCTGGAAAGAAAGTCTATTTGCGGAATTTGCAGATTGTCAGAACCTAAAGTGGCATGTGCACTGCGATTATATTGCAAAGTTGATGGTAAATGCGACCTTATCACTCGGCGCGGGCGGGAGTAGCCATTGGGAGCGTTGTATCACTGGAGTACCTTCAGTTGTTATCACAGTTGCCGATAACCAGATTGCAACAACCCAATACCTTGCTTCATTAGGAGCTTGTCTCTTTCTTGGGGACGTTAAGGATGTCACTTCTGAGGAGATTGCTCTAGCGGTTAACAGGCTCTTAGAGTCATTAGAATTACGTCAACAATTATCGAATAATGCGCGACACATCATCAAGCCTAACGATGGTTTGCCCAGAGTTTTAGATGTCTTAAAAACACATTTGGCTACAACAGGTATGGGAGAAAGTTAAATCATGCAGGTAATCAAAGTTGACCATTGTCACATCGGTCCTGGCCAGCCAGTATTTGTCATTGCAGAATTATCAGGAAACCATGGGCAATCGCTTGAAAAGGCAAAAGAGATGATATTGGCCGCCGCTGAGGCTGGGGCGAGCGCTATTAAGCTACAAACATATACTCCTGATACTATTACCTTAAATGTTAGCCATGGTGAATTTTTTATTCAGGACCAAGACAACTTATGGAAAGGGAGAAGCCTTTACGATCTCTATAGTGAGGCGATGACACCTTGGGAATGGCATCAGCCATTATTTGATTACGCTAAGTCGTTAGGTTTAGTTGCGTTTAGTACGCCATTTGATTTAACGGCAGTGGAATACTTGGAAAAACTTAACGTACCTTGTTACAAAATAGCTTCATTTGAAAATAATGATCATGCTTTACTGGCGGCTGTCGCGAAGACTGGTAAACCTGTGATTATGTCTACGGGAATGGCTGAAATTCATGAGCTTGCTGAAGCTGTTACGGTATTAAAGCAACATGGATGTCGCGACTTGATTTTATTAAAGTGCACTAGCCATTATCCTGCTGAGCCAGTTGATGCCAATCTATCAACTATTCCTCATTTAGCACAACTATTTGATTGTCAAGTGGGTTTATCTGACCACACGCAAGGGATTGGCGTTTCAATTGCTTCTGTGATTCTTGGAGGTACCGTAATTGAAAAACATTTTGTTATCGATAGAAATGAAGGCGGTGTTGATAGTGAGTTTTCCCTTGAGCCGAGGGAGTTTAAGTCGCTCGTTATGGAAACCGAAAGAGCCCGTGTAGCCCTAGGACGAGTGCATTATGGATGTACAGCAAAGGAGATTGCATCAAGAAAATATCGGCGCTCTCTTTATGTTAGTCGGGATATGAGCGCTGGCGATATTTTGACGGTTGATAATCTTCGTTCAGTTCGTCCTGGTTTAGGCATTGCTCCAAAATATTTACATCAATTACTCGGTAAAGCCGTCAAACAGGATATTGCAGCAGGTACGGCTATGTGTTGGGAGTTTGTATAACACTATTGTGTGGCAAACTCGAAAACTCATACCGCATAGAGTTGAGAATTAAATTGAATAATTATGGTGTAGAACTTCGCGCTGTCGAAATGTGTGATTTACCGCTACTTAGACGTTGGCGTAATCGAGATGATATTCGTTTACAGATGATGCAAACGGACTATATATCACCGAATCAACAACGCAACTGGTTTGAAAGTATTCAATATCGGAATGACCAACAGCATTGGGTTTTATGGTGTAAAGGACAACGAGCAGGCTATGTCAATTTAAAGGGGAATATTTCTGGTGAATTATTTGGGCAAGATCTTGCTGACGCAGGAATTTATTTAGGTCCGTCACCAGTACGTCACCCAATGCTTGCGGTAGCAGCTGCATTGTCACAATTAGATTTTGGGTTTGAAACTTTACAAATCAAGGCGATAAGAACATTAGTGAAAACCGATAACCACTCTGCTTTAAGGCTCAATCAGCAGTTAGGCTATCAAGTATTGTTGAATAAACAAGATTTTATCGCATTAGAATTACTTCCAAGTGATTATTTTATTGCACGTGAAAAATTGCGGAGATTTTTTAGATGACCAGATTAGAAGTACTCTTTTCAAACGCATTAGGGCTCGATATTGAAAAGATCCATGATGAATTAGCCTACAACTCTGTACCCGAATGGGATAGCGTGGCACACATGGGATTAATTGCTCAGCTAGAGGATGCTTATGACGTACTTTTAGATACTGATGACATTATCGATATGAGTAGTGTTGGTAAAGCGAGGGTGATACTCGCTAAATATGGCGTTAATTCATAATGTCACTATTACGAGGTAAAAAAGCATTAGTAACTGGTGCCAATCGTGGTATCGGCCTAGCTATTGCCCATAAATTTGCTCAGCAAGGTGCTGAATTATGGATAAATGGCCTCGATTCAAACAAAATTGAGCAGGTAAGAGTTGAAATTGTTTCTAAGTATGGTACAGACTGCCACGCGTTATGCTTTGATGTATCGGATCCACTTGCCGTAAAAGCAGGATTTCAGTATTTATTTAAGCAAACCAAAACATTAGATGCACTTGTTAATAATGCTGGCATTATGGATGATGCTTTGCTCGGTATGGTGACTCATCAGCAGCTTGAACGAAGTTTTTCAACTAACACTTATAGTGTGATTTATTGTACTCAGTATGCTGCCAGATTAATGGAGCGAGCAGGTTCCGGATCAGTTATCAATATTGCCTCTATCATGGGAAGAGTTGGAAATGCGGGACAATCTGTTTATGCAGGAAGCAAAGCTGCGGTGATAGGTATTACTCAATCTTTAGCTAAAGAGTTAGCGAGTAAACAAATCCGAGTTAATGCCATTGCGCCGGGGTTTATTGAAACTGATCTCGTTAAGATATTAAACGAAAATACCTATGAAAGCCGTTTGCAAAGTATAGCCATGGGAAGAGCTGGTTTTGCTAGCGAAGTTGCTGATGTAGCAGCATTTTTGGCCTCTAATATGGCAAGTTATGTCACGGGTCAGGTGATAGGTGTTGATGGGGGGATGCTTATTTGAATATCTGCCTTCAAGGGTGTGGCGTCACTAAAATGTTGTCACATATAAAAGCTGATAATCCAAACTTAGCGTGGTGGGAACCTCAGCTCGGTTGGCTGACATATGGCGATATTCATCAGAAAGCGCTCCAGCTTCAGCAGACTTATCCAAGCTCAAAATGCTTAATTTACTTACCTTTTTTTAATCGTCTTTCACACGTTCTTCATTACATTGTCGCTTTAAGACTGGGACATCCCCTCATGCTTGCTGACCCATTGATGAGTCACGAGCAGCGGCAATTGACCATTGATAATTATGGTGTTAATGCCTGGATTGATGAGTCCGGTATGTTGCATGAGTTGACAAAAAGTAAAACAACTCAGGCTAGGTTGCATCCTTCTCTTGCTTTGCTATTGCCAACCTCCGGAAGTACCGGTGCATTTAAATGGGTACGCTTATCTCACAAAAACCTCCAAAGTAACGCGCTAGCAATTGCTGAGTATTTACAGATAAATCAAGATGAGCGGGCAATTACAAGTTTGCCATTCTTTTACTCTTATGGTCTTTCTGTTCTCAATAGTCATCTTGCCGTTGGTGCCGCGTTAGTTCAAAGCGAATATAGCACAATGGATCGCCAGTTTTGGTCCTTGCTTAGTAACTTGGAGGTAACTAGTTTTGCGGGGGTCCCTTTTACCTATCAAACATTAAATAAATTGAAGTTTGACTGGTCGAGCTACCCATGTCTTCGCACTATGACGCAAGCAGGCGGTCGGCTTGATTCCGAATTAGCGCGGCACTTTGCTACCGAAGCTTTGAAACGACATAAACGCTTTTTTATTATGTACGGTCAAACCGAGGCAGCTCCAAGAATGGCTTGGATAGCTGAAAATGAAATCGTTGAGCATCCCAATTCTATCGGTCGTCCCATTCCTGGCGGTGAATTTAATTTAAAACCAATTGACGGATTAGCGGAAGGGCAAGGTGAGCTTATCTACCGTGGACCAAACGTGATGATGGGTTATGCCGAAAGTGAGTTCGATCTTGCCAAGGGCGCTGAATATAAAGAGTTAGCTACTGGAGATGTTGCTTATTGTGATACAGAGGGACGCTATTACCTTTGTGGGCGTTTAAAACGTTTTATCAAACTTTTCGGTAAACGTACTAACCTTGTAGACATTGAAACATTTCTCGAAAATAAATCTATTATTACTGCTTGCCTTAATAAAGATGATGAGTTGCTGATCGCATATGAGCCAACGGATCAAGATATAGATGCTGTGAAAAAACAACTTTCACTCTGGTTACGTATTCCTATTAACGTGATTAAGTTCATCCTTGTTCCTGTTTTGCCTCGAACTTCAAATCTTAAGATTGACTATAATACGCTGCCGCAATTATTGGAGTCATCATCATGAATTGGCTTTGGGATCACTCCATATTCGCTTTGCCACAGGTTGAGAAGGAAGCGCTGTTATTAGCTGAATTGAATAAGCTGACCTCTCATCACGAGGTCAACTGTCCTAGCTTTGCTAATATATTAAGAGCATTTCACTGGGGACATAGTGAGGATTATGCCCAGCTACCTTATCTTGCTTGCCGACTTTTTAAGTTGATGAAGTTACAAAGTATTCCCGATGCGAAAATATTCAAAATGATCAGTTCATCAGGGACTACGGGGGCTGCATCTCAAATAGTGCTTGATAGAGAAACGGCTTCGTTACAGACAAAAGTATTGGTTAAGATCCTTCAAGAGTTTATCGGAAAACAGCGACTGCCAATGCTGTTGATTGAAAAAACATCACTCGTACAAAATAGAAATGATTTTTCGGCCAGAGGAGCTGGCGCTGTTGGCCTATCATTTCTCGGTCGAGATCATACCTATGCTCTAGATAGCAATATGCAACCAGATTGGAAAACCATAGATGCTTTTTGTGAACGGTATTCAAATCAACCCATCATTTTATTTGGTTTTACCTTTATGGTATGGGAACACTTTTTAGAACAAATAAAAAAAAGAGGACACAAATTATCTTTTGAACAAGGAATATTATTTCACAGTGGCGGATGGAAAAAGTTGCAACATAAGGCAGTTGATAATGCGACATTTAAAATGCAATGTAGCGAATGGTTAGGTATTGCTAAAGTCCATAATTTTTATGGGATGGCTGAGCAAATAGGTTCAATTTTTGTTGAGTGTGAATCGGGCCATTTACATGCTCCACTTTATTCAGATGTGATAATCAGAGAGCCTACGACCTTAGCCCCTTTACCCATAGGCAAAGAGGGGCTAATACAAGTGCTTTCGGCAATCCCTAAAAGTTACCCAGGACATTCACTATTAACAGAAGATATTGGGCGAATAATTGGGATTGATAATTGTTGCTGTGGTCGTAAGGGACAGTATTTTGAAGTGATTGGACGTCAAAAAGGCGCAGAGGTCAGGGGATGCAGCGATACATTTCAATAAACCAAGCTTTAGATGCTCCTGAAGTCGAACATTTACTTAGAGGACAAACCGGGACTCGATTTAATCCTGTCCCTTTAGCCTGTTTTGCGCCTGTTATTAGAGAGTTTTTAGCGGATTTATCACAACGTCTTCAACAGCAATATCGGATGGTACCAGAGCTAGCGGCTTTTGGTTTTTGGTTACGTCCACGGCAAGTTGAACAACAGGTCCTTCGCTTATCAGGTCGTGCGCCACTTGGAATGGTTTTTCATTTGGTACCATCTAACGTCCCGACAATAGCATTTTATTCTTGGATAATGGCCTTGTTAATGGGAAATTCGAGCATTATCCGATTATCTTCACGTAAACACCCCACTCAAGAGATAATGTTGGAACTACTCTCTGCAATGTTACTAGAGTCGCGTTGGAGCCCAATAGCAGAGCGAACCCGTTTTATCCGCTACCAGCATAATGATGAAATAACCAAATGGTTTAGCGAAGAATGTCATCTGAGAGTGATATGGGGAGGAGACAAAACAATCCGTGCGATTAGACAGCTTGGATTATCAGCTACTGCTCAAGAATTGGTATTTCCTGACCGTCGTTCGATGGCGATTATCGATAGTCAATGGGTATCAACATTGGATACTGATACATGGGCAAGTTTAGTGAGTGAATTTAAACAAGACTGTACGTTATTCGATCAAAAAGCTTGCTCGTCACCCACGATGCTAGTTTGGATTGGGCAGCCTGATATTGCAGTAAAACAAAGGCTATTAGAAGAGACATTTTATACTTTTGGGCTTAATTCTAGTTTGGTAATGGAACGTTTAGTTCAAAGCCAAATGAATGCTGCAATTGTTCAATCTCAAGAGTTAACGTGCTACAAAGGTGTAAGCGTATTTTCTCATCAAAAACCGACCATTTTAGATTATACAGGCCCAGGCTTATTAACTGAGAGTGTTATGCCAAATTGGCAGGCGATTAGCAATACTTATTGGGATATTCAGACTTGTGTCTATTTAGGTGAGTCACTTGCACAATGTCGCGATGAGTTAAGTTGTATTGTTGGGCGTGTTGATCGTGTTGTTAAACCTGGCCAAGCACTTGCATTTGATTGGTATTGGGATGGGATCGATATCTTACATTCTTGTAGCCGGAAAAAATGTAATTGGGGGAACCATGGTTAAATATTCAGGAGTTTGTATTTTATTTGGTGCTGGCGGCGGCGGAGAAAATGCACTTTCATTATTAAAGCTTGAAGGATGTAATATTAGCGCTATTGTCGACAATGATCTAAAAAAGCACAATACCTTTTTAGATGATACTCCTATTTATGCTCCTGAAAAATTGAATTGTGATTTGATTTTTGACAAAATACTTATTGCAAGTGGATACTCTAAGTCAATCTTAGCGCAATTGGGGCAATATAATATAAGCCAAGAGCGTATTATTGTATTACCTCAATATTACTTAAAGCCTAATCGGTTTTCCGATCAGGTTTTATACTCTTTAGCTTGGGATTTTATTTTTAGTTTTTCTGAATTAATGAGTAAATTAAATATTCGATATTGGTTGGATTATGGGACGTTACTTGGGCTTGTAAGGGATAATGATTTAATTTCATGGGATTCCGATCTTGATTTTTGCATTTTAGATGAGAATAAAGGTTATTTGATTAATAGTTTTTCTGTTATATCTGAACATATATCCTCCACTATTGGATGTGATGTTAAAATTGAGCTGATAAAAGGTGTTGAATGTGAGCATTCAAGAGTTTTTATATCTTGTAATCGTGATAATGTGATTCTCGATATTGATGTATTTATCAAATTTAACTTCTCTAATTTTGTGTGTTTGGAAGTCATGGATAGGGTTGAGCGTTATAATACTGAGCATTATGTTGCAGTTGACTTTTTGAATGTAAAAGGAATTTCTTTACCAGTACCCAATAAGTATGATCAATATTTGACAAGAGTATACGGTAGTTGGTGTGTTGCCAACAAAGAGTGGACTTTATATTCATAAATGTAGGAGAAAATTATGGCTAGGATTTATGGCGACGATAAATTAAAACTATCCTACGATAATGTTGTAAAGTTCTTTGAGGATAGGGCGAGAAAATCAGCAGTGGTTGGGGATTTAAGTGCTGTTATTTATCAGGATAAAAATCCTGAATTAGCAATAAATCGAGATATCATTGAAAAAAAATTGTTACTCCCAAAACTTGGAATTGACCAAAGCAGTATCGTTTTTGATGCTGGTTGTGGTACAGGGCGCTGGGCACAAGAAATTATTCCCTATTGTGGGCAATACTATGGTGCAGATATTTCTAACGGATTTATTGAGATTGCCAGTAAAAAATTTAAAAGTTATAAAAATGCGCATTTTTTTGTTTCACCTCTTTGGGAAAGGAAAATATTAAGTAAAGGTTTTAAAGGAATATGCACTCATGCTTTATCATTTGGTGTAATGATCTACATGAATGACGAAGAATTAAAAGTTTATTTAGATATTTTACTTCATCTTATGTCCGAGAAGGCTTTAATTGCTTTTAGAGAACCAATTGGTGTTGCACAAAGATTATCCATTATCGAACATTTTTCAGATGATATGGAGCAAGAATATAATGCGATTTATAGAACTGAATTAGAATTGTTTGAAATGATTGATAGTGTTTTTAATCATTCAGGATTTAGCTTAAAAGAAAGTGGTGATGTGCATAGTGCTGCTTTATCTAACCGAAGTGATACTAAGCAAAAATACTATATTTACCAAAGATAGGTTTAATAAATGAAGACAGCATATTGTTTTGATTTAGATAGCACATTAACTACTTTAGAGATTTTACCGGTGTTTTTCAAGATAGTTGTCACTCTTTGTTTAAATATTAAGCTGCATTTATTACGCCTTCTTCTGGTGCCTTATCTGGGTTGAGTGTTACAGCGCCAACCGCTTCACAATTTCTGATCTCTGTAGACCAACGCATCGGTTTTCTTTCCTTCGCCGCCTCAAGCACTTTCTTGCGCTTCGCTAAAATAGCGCCATCTTGCAGTGCATGACGTTGCCCTGGTGAGACAAAATTTAGCTGGCTGTGTTTATGCTCATCGTTGTACCAGGTTACAAACTTTTCCACCCATTCTCTTGCTGTTGCTAAGCAGCTAAAACCTGATGCCGGCCACTGTGGGCGGTATTTCAACGTTTTAAATAACGACTCTGAAAAGGGGTTGTCATTACTCACCCGCGGCCGACTTAATGATGCCGTAATACCAAGCTCTTCCAGCTTGGCTTTCATGGTCAGTGACTTCATCGGCGCCCCATTATCAGAATGCAGCACTAATGGCGTGTTAAAGCATTGCTCGCGTAACAGACAGCGTTGGATTAGCGCAGCGGCATATTCCCCACTTTCTTGCTCATGAACTTCGTAACCCACTATTTTTCTACTGTAAATATCTTCAAACAGGTACAAATAGTAGAACTGGCCTTTGACGATTGAGGCTAAATAAGTGATGTCCCATGACCACACTTGATTCGGCCCATCTGCCCGATAACTCAACGGTTTGCTTCGATTGACCGCAGCCTGAGTGCGGCCACGATGGTTAAGTTGACCATGAGCATTTAACACTCTGTAGAAGCTGGATTCCGAGGCGATATAAATCCCGTTATCTAATAATGTTGGCACAATTTGCGACGGGGGTAAGCTGGCGTACTCCGCTTGATTGCACACACTTAATATCTGTTGTCGCTCATGTTCTTCGAGTTTATTTGCTGGCTCTGGTCGAGCTGCTGTTGGCCTTAAATCAGCTTGCACTTGACCTTCTCGATACCAACGTCGATAGGTACGCTTACTGAGGCCCGTTTCAGCACAAGCCTTATAAAGGCGAGCACCCTGGGTATACGCCTCTTGGATTAAGGCAATCAATGCTATGCGCTCAGGCAAGGGGGTTAGCTCTCCTCGCTGTCGTCCCCCCAGAGCGCATTGAGCTTTTTTCTGAGCACCAGTAACGCAGCAGCTTCAGCCAGCGCTTTCTCCTTATAGCGCAATTCCCGTTGCAGCGATTTGATTTCGGCTTTGTCAGCCTTAGCCTGCTGTTTAATGGTTTTAGTTTGTACTTCTGAGGTTTGAAAACCAGCTAAACAATCCTGTTTCCACTGCTGTACTTGCTCGCGGAACAAGCCCTTTTCACGGCAATACTGGTTTATCTCCGCTTCCGACAGCGGCGCTGTTTCAATAATCACGGCAAGTTTTGCTTCAGCCGACCAATCATCGGCTGTTAATGTTTTACCTGGCACGGGGCGACCTTCTTTTCTGGCAATATCTCGCCAATGATACAAGGTTTGCACCGCGATGCCTTCTTCCCGAGCGACCTCTGCGACCGTTAAGTTGTGAGGAGGTAATAATTTTTTAAGGATCGCCTCTTTACGTTCTGGTGAATACCGAGCCATATCGTTCTCTTTTGCCGCACCCTGTCTTTAAACATAATGATTATTTAGGGGTGACAACAATCCTGACACAGGGGGTTACCATGTATCCGACATTCCGCAGCTAATTTAGGAATAAACTACCTCATAGAATCTACCGAGTAATTTGAGTAGTTGTGTTTGGTGATCTTGAAGTCCAGTGATGAACCTTTGGCCGTTAATCTCTAGCGTATCTATGCCTTCGAATTGCAAGAAGACCCAACGTGCCGTCGGTCTGGAGGTCGTCTTGTTCTTTACCATACTTGGGAAGAACGCTTCGGTTTGTGCGAGTTGTTCTCTGATTTTGTGTTCTAAACTAGCGTAAACAAGCAAGCTCAACGTCATTATCATTAGCAACGCTTCAATGCGCTCAGGCTTTTTCAAGAAGATGGAAGAGGTTAAAAACTCAGGGCTTTTTAGAAAACGGAAGCCGCGCTCGACTTTTTGTTGCGATTTGTAATGTGCTAGAAGAGCCGCCATGGTGAGTGCTTCATTGTCGGTGTCATTCGTCGCGAGGATAAACATGCCTACTTTGAGCTTAGCCAGTTTTACTTTTTCTAGGTCGGTGAAGGGGGCGGCTTCGATAAAGTATTGGTATCCTGTCGGTGCTTCATCTGTCTTTGGGCGGCCCGAATGAGAGTAAGTCGGCTGTTTGATGAGAGTGCCTTGTTCAAACCCAAGTAAGTCACATTGTTTCTTGAAATCGTTAAACGCTAATTCTGCGTCAACTTCACAAGCGAATGGTTTTTTACTTAGCTTTTCCAACGCTTTGATTTCTTTTGCTATGTTTTTCTCTAAGTTCTTGAAGAAAGTGATTTCTTCCCGCTTGGTGGCCTGTTCACTGTGAACGAGCAACCAACGTTGATTGACCTTTCCGTAATCCGAGTCTATCCAACATCCTGAGTAGCCATGACCGATAGTGCTTAATTGCTCTGGCTCTAGCGCAAGTAGTGCTTGTTTTGCGAGCTTGATGGTCATGGGGACACGGGTAATGAATTTTTGATTTTGCTCATCTAGCGAGGAGATGCTTTCTTCGGTGTACAAAGCGGCATCAGCGATAAAGTAACGACTATTTTGCGCGGCTTTTAGGCAATGTATGTGTCTTTTAGTGACTTCAGCGAATGCCTTGGCATCATTGGTGTTACCACTCAGTGCTTGCATGTAAACAGGAATACCTGCTTGGTTTTCACAGATGAGTTCAAGCACGACTTGGTTAAGCTCTGGCCTATGATCCCGACTATAACCTCTTACAAGCTTAATCACGTTGGTGTTTTCATCTTGTGCATACTCACCATCAACGTGGAAGCTAGTGATATCAAGATGAACAGAATCGGTCGTCAAGCCCAGTTTATCAACAACACGCTCAGCAATAACCTGATAGAGCGCTGAGACATCGGCTTCGTATAGAGCATCTAATGTGCGGCCTAGTACATCATCAGTCAGGTGGTGTGCTTCAATGTCTTTGGCGAGTAGCTTAGATACAGGCTTGGTCTTAAAAAAGTCCGAGAACATGTGCAGTGTTCTGCTATGAAAGCCAAGTCCATTTAGGAGCATGGCCAATACCGCGTCACCATGAGAAACATTGTGGTCAGAATATTTTGGGATAACGGCATCTATCATCCGTGGCAGGCCAATTTCGTGACAAAAGGCGGCAATGAGACCAAGGTGATCTAAGCGTTTAATAACAGGATGGGTAGACATATTTTGAGACCGTCAAATAGCAGTAATAGATCAAAACTGTCGATCGCGGTCAAGATGGTGTCGTAGTTTTTATGAAAAGCTGATCGCCAGATCACACTATTTAAATTCTGGAATTAGCTGCGGAATGACGGATGTATTGCTTCAGAATTAAATATTTCTGAGGAAATGGCATTATTGACAAAGCTAACTATGGACGGTGTGATAGATTTTATCTCATCTTTTAAATTGAGAGTATTATTGTTATCAACAGTTTCAATTGAGAGAATTAACTCAATTATAGATGAAGTACCATTAGACTTAAAATTATTAAAATTTATAAAAGACAATCGTGAGCAATGTTTTATTGTAACCGGCAATATTGACCTTTGGATTAAGCCTTTACTAGATAAGTTTGAGTGTAATTATTATTCATCATCTGCTCAATATAGTGATGGTTATATCAAACTTGATAAAGTCTTAGTTAAATCTGAAGCGATAAAAAATATCAGAGCAATGGGATTTGACAGGGTTATTGCTGTTGGTGACGGAATGAATGATGTTCCGATGTTTCTCGAGTCAGATATAAAAATTGCATTTGGGGCGATTCATCACCCTCCTAAATCACTCGTAAATTTAGCAAATTATATTGTTCATAGTGGGGATTCTTTATGCAACTTATTGAAAATGTTGTGATTGCAGCTGCAGGTATGGGAGCGAGAATTGGTCTTGGCATTCCGAAATGTATGATTGATATTGAAGGAGCAAATCTCTTATCAAGGTTGATTAATTTACTTGATAGCTATTGCAAAAATATAGTTGTAGTTGTTGGTTATCGTGAAGAAATGGTTGTTGAATATTGTTCTGTTTATCACCGTAATGTTATTATTGCAAGAAATCCTGATTATGCAACGACTAATACAGCTTATAGTTATTATCAAGGAGCTAAAAATTTAGTAGGGAAAACATTATATATAGATGGTGATCTATTAGTTGAAAAAAATAGCATGCTAGCTTTTCTTAAGAGTGCAAGCTCTGTTGATGTTTTAATAGGGGTGGCAAAAGCAAATAGTGAACAAGCTGTATACGTTGGGTTGGAAGGCGAATCTGTCACCTATTTTAATCGAAATTATCAAGGTGAAGAGTATGAGTGGGCAAATGTTTTTGTCGCGCCTAGTAACTTCTTGACAAAAATAGATGGTTATGTTTTTGAATCAATAGAGTTAACTTTACCACTTCCTTCAAAAGAGATCGTATTAAGGGAAGTTGATACTAAAGATGATCTAGAACAAGCTATTCTATTTTGTCGTTCTTGGTGATCTTTTTAAGATGGAATATTAAAAGTAGATAGTTATTTCTATCTGCTTTTAAGTTGAAAACTCTGCTCGAATGGGTTGCTTTTGTAATAAAATGGGGATTTCATATTCAAGGAAGTCCGCTAGTGATAACCAGTCCTGATTTTCTTGGGCAGTTAGCATTGGAGGGATTATTTTAAATATTTGACTTTTAGCATCCGCATCTAATGTTTCAATAATAGGCTCAATTATATTTAGGCATTCTCTTAGTTTTTTTGAACCATCAGCTTCTTGTCCTAGCCTGAAATGATGTGCAGTGTTAATTAGTTTATCGATTAGCTCTTGCAATCTTAGTTCATAATTCATCTATTAAAGTCCTTAAACTGTGTCCCCTGAATTCGTGCACCTTCAAGGCTTGATTGATAAAATTTCACATTAGGCTTGGTCTTAATGTAATTTTCTAAACTACGTAAATAACCTCTAAAATTCAAGTCTGTTGGTACTCTTTTTCCTCGTCCATTCAGGATCCAATGTTTAGCATTATTTATTTTTGGTCCTAATGAACCATCAGGCCAAAATGCATGAGTTTTATTTTTGGTGTAGCAAAAGTCACAACCAAACATTGATATTTCATAAGCGCCTAAATAAATTGCTAAATCTATAATTGGATGAATAACACTACCATTAGTATATAAACGAAGTTTAGGGTGAGAATTAGCCAAAGCGTCGTATTGCTTATGCTTTGAGTAAGCACAATATTTTTTTCCTTTCCATTTTTCTACTACTTCAGGTGCCAATTTAGGAAAGTATACCAATGAGATGTTATCTGTCTCTTCTATAGGTAAATGGTCAAGGCGAATATTTATATCTATACTAATCACTATGTCTGGGTAGATCCCATGATTTATTAAGCCTCTTAGTGCAGTATCTGCTGCAATCATTAATGGTCTTATGCTTTCAGGTAACTGGCGTTG
This sequence comes from Shewanella sp. W3-18-1, assembly GCF_000015185.1. Classification (NCBI taxonomy): domain Bacteria; kingdom Pseudomonadati; phylum Pseudomonadota; class Gammaproteobacteria; order Alteromonadales; family Shewanellaceae; genus Shewanella; species Shewanella sp. W3-18-1. The sequence continues at coordinate 1,586,111 of NC_008750.1, forward strand.
TTTAAAGAGATAATCATAGTGATCTTCAAGGGTTGGGCCTGATGCGATGACAAAACACTGTGGGTTGCTATGTTGCATGATTAGCAAATTCGCGCTTGGATCATTTTCTATATTTTTTATATTGGCCTTAAATCGAGATTCAACTCTCATATCGTTGATATGCTTTTGATTGACATAGTGGCGATTTAGTTCAAAGATGATCAAATCACGAATAATAGCATTTTCATTGCTAACTAAATTGAGTTCAGGAGTTATTGCAATATATGGAAAACTCAGTGTTTTTCCTGCTTGTTCGTGTAAGGTCAGATTTGGATGATCTAGCCACTCTCTCTGATCGGTATAACAAAGTAATAACGCGAATACTGCCAAATTTAAAATGCATACTTCAATGCGAGTATAGTGAGAGTTTTCAATCAATACGCTAGGTACATCACCCATACCCACCCCATAAACTGTTACTTGGCGAGCATTTGGGGGAAGGGTGTTGATAAAAAGTTGTGCTTCAGCGATGCGGTCGTGACGGCTACTGAGCTGAATACCATTTACACTAATGGTTTGATCGCGGCCTATGACAAGATGGGCATTAAGTTGATCTATTGATTGGCTTTTGATCGCAGCAGCCACAATCGGCCAGCGTTTAGTAATAATATGTAGATTATTGGCAAATAGTTCAGTCATTCCGTTTCCTCGGAAGCTTTTGTTATTTGATATCACCGACATCACTATCTGGTCTCTCCACAGGGACTCGAACCCCGATCGGCCGCTTAGGAGGCGGCTGCTCTATCCTGTTGAGCTATGAAGAGACGAGAGTGATTATACTGGTTTTATCTGTGATTAAAAGGCTTATGATTTAGTTGCTTAAATCTTAATCGCGATGTCGTTTATCTGTACGTTGTAGACAGCATTTTGGTCTACAAGCACCGCGGTTGAGCTTTCTTCACTGACTTGTTCAATTTTGACTGTGGCGCGACTTTTTGTCGCGACAGGACGCATTTCATTGAGTCTGTCTGGCAAGTTCTGTTGTAATACTACTTGGAATTTATCGTTAACACGAATGCCATGTTTTCTGCCTAAATTTAATATTATCCTATCAGCTTGGCGACTCACTACTTGCCCGAGTAAAGGACGGCAGTTGAGTGTGCTATCCAAATCTTGAGTAGCTTGCTGCATTAATTGATTGATATTTCTGCCATATGCCGAGCGCCAAAACCTTTCACTATTAGGCGATACTACGGCTTGTTCTTCAAACTCCCATGGGGCAGAGGTACTGTAACTTTTACTCCATACTTCTTCTCCACTGATCCCGTGGTAGAGATTAAGTTTGAATTGAAATTGTCTTTGTGGGGCTTCATCCCAGATGCCGAGGAAGGTTGATTTAACTGGATCTGTCGAAATATCAATAATTTGTGGCTGAAGAATATATTGGCTGTCGGTTATTTCGCTCAACCAATTTGGTAGCCTATATCCTCGAATATCGACTAAATCTTGGGTAATATCGAGTCTTTCTTTAGCATGTAGGTGGCTAAAACTCGTAGATGAATAGCTATCGATATTATGGCTCAATTTTTCGGAGATAATTTCTTCAAACCCTGAGAGTTGACCGTATCTAAGCTGGGTGCGATCTTTTATTTGCGCTTGAGGTATTAAAATAGCCGCTTTTAATTGCCCATTCGGACATTGCTGCGTAGGGTCTTCATTCAGATCAAGTCGTAGGGAAACATATATTCTTTGGCCTTGGATCCGCTCATTGACCAGTTGAATGCTGATTGCTTGGGCATTTCTATTTATCGCAAAGCTGCTTTGGGTGAGATTGCCATTAGTTGTTTGTTGTTCGCTGGATATTCTTATGCCTGTATTAAGCGTTGCATAACTTACTGCCTGATTGATGGCTTCTTCCCTAGCTTGGGCTATATTGCCATTAATAATCATGGCCTCACCACTGGCTTCGATCCATTCAGCCTGTACAGACATTGAAAGTAAAGTAAGGCTCAAACTAATGATAGAAGCGGATCTTAATATGTGCATCAATTCAGTCCTTAATGCTGTGCCATCACGAATGACGAGATTGTTAATTTAGCCAGTTTACTGACAGACAACGCTATTAGACTAGAAAGCAAGTTTCATGCCTTATTGAAAGGGGACTTTAGATAAAGTTTTACTAATGACTGCCGATAAAGTAGCTATGGATATAATCCCAATGGCAATTTGCTGTCTTGGTCTGGTATTTGCATTTGATATTTCCTGTGTTGTAGCTGTGGCCTAATTATCATTTAAATGGCCAAGAATTCCTTTAGACGAGGTCTGCCCAATGTTAAAACGTGTCATTATTCCCTTAATCCTAATAGTGTTAGGTGGATGCGTTGCTAAATCCGTTGTGCCTCCGAAACCTAGCTTAGTTGATGGCAATGGCTTGCCGCCAACATCGACGATTAATCATTTAGCTCAGCGAATTGTCACAGAGTTAGTTAAACAAAATGATGCACTCCGTTCAGATCAACCCATAGTAGTTACAACACCTGTGTTGGTGGGGGATATGAACAACACTAATGCAATGGCACAACAGTTACAGCAAGGATTAATGACATCACTGCATAGCTTTCAATTTAATGTTGTAGATTTAAACCTTGGTGATGGTTTAAGGGTGACGACAAGTGGTGACTTTATTTTGACGCGGGATTGGCAAAAGTTATCAAACAATCTCCCCGTTGAACATTTAGTCGTATCGACGATGAGCCCCACAACAAATGGCATGGCAATCAATACACGTATTGTTAATGTAAGTAACAATCGCGTGGTTTCGGCTTCTCAGACATATGTGACTCAAAAAGAAATGCCCAACTACATGCAACCATCTGAAAAAGTAGTATCCCAAAATGGCATTTTATATAGGCAAACAGGTTCAGGTATGAATGAAGTACGTGTGTTAGGAGATGGAAAATGAAACGATACCTCTTACTCGTCGCAGTGCTTTTGTTAAGCGGCTGTGCAACGAAAGACCGATACGTACAGTGGGAAGATGTGCCGCCACCGAGTTTTCCTAAACTCACTGCAATTGGCTACGCGCCCTTAGCGACACAACCCGCTAAAGAGCAATCGCAAAAAGTGTTGATGGCTATGCAGGCATCAAAAATTGTGGCTTACCGCGAATTAGCCGAACAAGTTTATGGGCAAAAAATTACGGCAAATAGCAGTGTGAGTGAGTGGATGTTAACGGACGATAATGTAAAAGCTTCGGTTTCTGGAGTCATACGCGGGGCTAAAGTTGTAAAAAGTTATCCCGCTGGTGAGCATTATGTTACTGAGTTAGAACTTGATTTTTCTCAAGTTTGGGCTCTTTATCAACAACAAAACCGTCCACAAAAAGTTAAAGAAGTCACGTATTTTTAGGCATGTCATACCCAAATATTGATTTCACTTTGGCAAATTTTTGCGTCTAAAATACTAACGCTTTTGGAGCTTTTGATCGCGAAGCAAAAAGCGGAGTTATGCTACTCAAATGAGGAGTTGCGTGCATGAAGGTAAGTGCATGTCAGCTAAACTTTTTAGCTGGATCTCTGTTGTGATTGAGCGTTTGTGTTGAAAAGATCCTGTGGGAAAAGTTTTGTCCTATATCACCGTAAAACGTCAATCTTTCGTATCAATCCCTTTCTTATAAACACATTGACCGCGCATTTGCGCGGTTTTTTAGGTTATTGATTTTGCAGGCGATTATTTTGCGAGAGAGAGACTAGCTGAAATAGAGATTAAGCTTTTAAATCATTACCTAAACTTGAGATTGTTGAGGTTTTACCTTTATCGTTATAGGTAAGGCTAGTGGCATTGCGACTGGCTTGCAGGGCTTGAGCAAAGCGATTTAGACTCGCTAAGTTCATCTCGATCAAACTGGCATTTTGTTCATTCAGTTCTTTGCATTCGGTTAACGCTCGTTTAACCTCTGCCATTTTATCGTTAAGATCAGGTTGTTGTGTTAGCTGAGATTTATCGTTGTGATTGGCCAGCAGCTCATCAGTTGCCTTAAGCTGTTTTAGACATTGTGATTTTTCATTTGCAAGCGACAACAACAAATCGGCGTTTTGGTCTACCAAAGCGCCTTTTTCCTTGAGTATAATTTGCTTAAGAACAGCCAAATGGGCGTGTTGCAGATCTACCAGTTTAGCTATTTCTGTCATAGTTACTCTCTATTGAGATCATTTAATTCGGCTTCAAAACTGGCGATATTGGCAGCCAGTTTTTCGGGATCAATTTTATATCGACCTTCGGCAATGGCTTGTTTAATTTCAGCCACTTTCTTTTGGTCAACTTCGGGTAGACTCGCCATTTTAGTCTGAGCTCCTTGTAGCTGCTGAGCTTGAGCCGTAATGACTACAGAGTCGCCTTTTTGCGATGGAGTCGATTTTGTCGCTACTTGAGCAGATTGTTCACTGCTGACTTTAGTTGCGCCAGAACGGGTTTGAGACGTCGTTCCGGTGTTTAGTTTGCTTATATCAATTGCCATTTTAGGCTCCAGCGTCGTGTATACGGGATTGCTTAACTGGTATCGGCAGCTTACAGAAAAGCTTTAGATTATTTTACATTCTAACTTCGACTTCGCCAATGCCTATGACTATTGCATCTAGTTGTTTGTTTGAACTGCTATTTTTAACTCTAATTTGCTCACCAATATTTCCATCTTGTAAGGCCTCTCCTGCTGTTTTTAACATAAATGAAGGAGATCGTACATAAATAGAGATTGCGTCATTCTTACACACAAAACACAGGTTGTTGGCAAAAATAGGGGATTCCTTTGCAATTCGACGTTTTACGCGTGTGCCTTCGAGTTGACTTGGGTCGTCAAATTGTTGTCCGCGTAAACTATTTTGTTCAATATATCTTACTTCAATTTGGCTAGCATTGATTCTATCGCCAGGTGCCAGAATTTCTGTAGTAACCACGACAGGAAATAAAATATCGACTCTAACTGAGATAAATATTTGCCAAGGGTAGGCAAGTTCAGGAGTATGACAACTGACTTTAATCGTATTATTGCGACTAATGTCGCGATCACTCGCCATTTCAACTTTTATCGGTGATGTGCACTGGGATGGTAACATGCGAGCGTCAATATTCTGAGGTGTTATGTCTACTTTAGCCTTTGCCGGTATGGAAATCTTTTCATTAATAAGGGCTTTAGCTAATTCGGATATCGCCGATATGGTGGGGGCAACAGGCTCTGTACTCGCAGTCGCGGGTAACAGTAGGGTGAAAAAACTCAAAAAACAGACTAAATTTACTTTCATAATGAAGAGACTAGCTTGTAATGCCAGAATGCACCTATACTTTTATCAAGTGAGAAGCTGATAACCAAAATCAACAGAAATATCCATGTCAGAAGATTGACTCAGTTTCAACTATGTTTATCGATAGTAAGACGTAAGCAATTTATATGCCTATACTCATACGAGTCTTAGGGTCGTACATAAACAGAACAACAAGGCAGAGTTATGTCGAGTATTCTTGATTCAGTCAACAAACGAACTCAGCTCGTTGGCCAAAACCGTTTAGAGCTTTTGCTATTTAAGTTAAATGGTCGTCAGCGATTCGGGATAAACGTGTTTAAGGTGAAAGAGGTACTGCAGTGTCCGCCTCTGACGACTTTGCCTAAACTTAACGCCAATGTGAAGGGGGTTGCACATATTCGAGGTACAACAATTTCAGTTATTGACCTCAGTGCGGCGACTGGTGGTCGTCCCTTAACGAGTACTGAAAATTGCTTCATTATTATTTCTGAATATAACCGAAGTGTGCAGGGCTTTTTAGTCAGTTCTGTTGAGCGGATTATTAACATGAACTGGGAGGCTATAATGCCTCCTCCTCAAGGTGCCGGTCGTTATTCTTATCTTACAGCGGTGACTGAAATTGAGGGGGAATTGGTTGAGATTTTAGATGTAGAAAAAATCTTAGATGAAATCTCACCGGTAAAAACGGCGATTAGTGAAGAACTCAATGAGCAACTAACCATCGACCGTACGCAGCATTACCATATTATGGTTATCGATGATTCCGCTGTCGCACGTAAGCAAATCATTCGCTCCTTAGAGTCTTTAAATTTGCAGATAGATACGGCGAAAGATGGTCGTGAGGCCCTCGATAAGTTAAAGGCTATTGCCAGTGAAATGGATAATGTTGCAGATGAAATTCCATTAATTATCTCTGACATTGAAATGCCTGAAATGGATGGTTATACCTTAACGGCTGAAATCCGCGATGATCCAAAGCTTAAACATATTAAAGTTGTGTTGCATACATCACTCAGTGGGGTGTTTAACCAAGCTATGGTGCAAAAAGTAGGGGCTAATGATTTTATTGCAAAGTTTAACCCAGATGAATTAGCAGCAGCAGTGAACAAGCATTTAAGTTTATAAATGATAGCGTCGGGGGTTAGTGCCGAGTTGAGCTTTGCGCTATAATCAGCCCCTTATAACATTTTAGTTTTGCACTGTTTTTGGTGCTCGCTAGCGATAGGATCTAGGACGTGAATGTGCCAAATAAGTCACTTGCTGAAGCTGAGTATAATCAATTTAGGTTGTTCCTAGAGCAACATAGCGGCATCGTACTGGGTGAAAATAAGCAATATCTAGTACGTAGCCGTCTTGCCCCTTTGATGGGGAAATATAATCTGCCATCATTATCTGATGTGGTTAAGCACTCGATGAAACCGACAGAGCGAGCTCTGAGGGCTGAGGTTATCGATGCAATGACGACAAATGAAACTTTATGGTTTCGTGATCGTTATCCTTTCGAGCTGCTTAACAATGTCCTGCTACCTGAGTACAACCGTTTAGGTCGCCCATTGAAAATTTGGTCTGCAGCTTGCTCATCTGGGCAAGAGCCTTACTCATTGGCGATGACCATTTTGGAATATCAGCAGAAAAAACCGGGTGCCCTTGCTGGCGGTGCAACAATTCAAGCAACAGATTTATCTCCCTCAATGCTAGAGCGTTGTAAAAATGCTGAATATGACAGCTTAGCTTTAGCAAGGGGCTTATCGGATGAGCGTAAGCGTCAGTTTTTTGATGCATTACCTTCTGGCAATATGAAGCTGAAGGATAATGTTAAGCGACTCGTTAACTTTAGAGCCCATAACCTGCTTGAAAGTTATACTTTGCTAGGTAAATTTGACATTATTTTTTGCCGTAACGTGCTAATTTACTTTGCGCCAGAGGCAAAAGCCAAAATTTTGCGGCAATTTGCTGCCGCTCTTAATCCAAAAGGGATTTTGTTTTTAGGGGCTTCAGAATCGATTGCAGGCTTAACCGATGAGTTTGATATGGTGCGTTGTAATCCTGGGATTTATTATCAGAAAAAGACTTAACTAGCTTATTTAATTAAAAATTACCGACTTATGTCGGTAATTTTTTGCCGCTATTTTTACCTGCCACCACTGTTTACCACTATTATCTTCTTTTTGGCACATGAATTGCTTTATTCCTGCGAGTGACACGATGGAGGCAATTTTATGGCGATCAATTTCGATAATGCATTGGGTGTGCATCAATACACTTTAGGCATACGTGCTGAACGGGCTGAAGTGATTTCAAGTAATATCGCAAATGCCGATACGCCACATTATAAAGCCCGTGATGTCGATTTCTCTGCTGCGATGCAAGCCGCTCGTAGCCAACAGCAACAGCGTAATCATCTCGATATGGGAGATAATGAACGGCACTTTGGTTTAGCGGAATTAACGGGCCAATATGTTAAATTTCGTGTTCCAAATCAACCTGATACTGGTGATGGTAATACTGTTGATATTCAACAGGAACAATCTGCCTTTATGCAAAATGCCCTCGAATATCAAATGTCACTGGGGTTTTTGGATAGTAAGTTTAGTGGCATGAAAAAAGCACTAAGAGGTGATTAATCATGAGTTTATTTAGCATTTTTGATGTCGCTGGCTCTGGAATGTCAGCACAATCGGTAAGGCTTAACACTACGGCCAGTAATATTGCAAATGCTGACTCAGTTTCAAGCAGTATCGATAAAACTTACCGTTCTCGTCATCCTATTTTTGAAGCTGAAATGGCTAAAGCACAGAGCCAACAGCAAACCTCTCAAGGGGTAACGGTAAGGGGGATAGTAGAAAGTGATAAACCCTTACTCAAAGAGTATTCACCAGATCATCCTATGGCGGATGCCGATGGCTTTATTTATAAACCGAATGTAAATGTCATGGAAGAAATGGCAGATATGATTTCTGCCTCTCGCTCATATCAAATGAATGTTCAAGTCGCTGAAGCCGCAAAATCAATGCTGCAACAAACACTTGGGATGGGTAAATAACATGGGTTATTTAGGAGGTAAGCTGTGAGCCTCATTAATCAAGTTAATCAAGCGTCAACGCAAACGACTCAAACTAAGAGTCAATCAGGTGCTGTAACAACGAACTCGACAACGGGAAATCCTTTTTTGGATAGTCTTCGTTTACCAACAGAGTCAATCGTGCCTGAAGCGAAAAGTCAGCAGTTGACACAAGAAGATTTTTTCTCGTTATTAAGTCAACAATTATCCATGCAAGATCCATTTAAGCCTGTGGATAATGACCAGATGATTGCTCAAATGGCTTCTTTCTCTACGGTAGATGGCATCTCTAAGCTTAATAAAGAAATTGTTAATCTAAATAGCGTAATGACATCGAGCCAAGCATTACAAGCAACGGGGCTTGTCGGACGAAAAGTGCTACTTCCCACTGATACTGGATACGTTTCTAGTGAAAATCCTTCGATGAAAGGGGTGATTAGTACAACGGAAAAAATTCCAGTGATCAATGTGCGGGTTGAGGATGAAAAAGGACAAGTGATTACCACATTTAATGTTGATGGTAGTAAAGGCGGTAATATTGATGTCAATTGGGATGGATTAGATAAGAATGGCCAACCCGTTGCTGCAGGTAATTATTCGATTAAAGCCAGCGGATTAGTTGATGGTACTTCCCAACAGTTAGCCGTATCCACCTATGCACATGTCAGTAGCGTTTCTTTAGGTACTGCCAGTACAGGGGCTATTTTGAATTTAAGGGGTGGGATGGCCTTTAAGCTATCCGATGTGTTGGCTGTATCCGAAACTTAATATTATCAGTATATGAATTGGACGTTACCCGTCCACAATTGAATTGAGTCAAATGTAGAGGTGAATTATGTCGTTTAACATTGCATTGAGTGGCATATCTGCCGCGCAGAAAGATTTAAACACGACTGCGAACAACATTGCTAACGCAAATACTGTTGGTTTTAAAGAGTCACGTGCTGAATTTGCGGATGTTTACGCTAATTCGATTTTCTCTAACTCTAAAACGGCCGTTGGTGGCGGTGTAGCAACGAGTCAAGTGGCGCAGCAATTCCACCAAGGTAGTTTACAGTTAACGAATAACTCTCTGGATTTGGCGATTAAAGGTGGTGGTTTTTTTGTCACATCTTCAGAGCTTGGCACATTAGATTTTTCCTATACTCGGGCTGGTGCATTTAAAGTTGATGCGAGTAACTATATGGTTGACTCATCTGGTAACTACTTGCAAACCTTTCCCGTTGATAAAGAAGGGAACTCAACGTCTGTCAGTTTAACGACTGCTAAACCTGTTCAAATCCCCGATACCGCAGGTAGCCCAGTAAAGACTGAGAATGTCAGTTTTCAGATGAATTTAAATGCTAAAGAGGGGTCACTCGATCCCGCTGCGTTCGATCCGACAGATCCTAAAACGTATACCAGTGTCACCTCAATGACGATTTATGACTCACTCGGTGAGCCACATATTATGACCTCCTACTTTGTTAAGCCCACTGATGGGGCATACAACGGTGAAAACAACTGGGTTGCCTACTATGCGGTTGATGGTAAGCAAGTAGATGTTGATGGAGCTGCTGGTACTTATCAAACAGATACAGATGGTGACGGTGTACCCGATGGAACGGCTACCGCAGAAACTACTGGTGGTTGGAGAGGCTCGGTACTGAAGTTTAACTCAGTTGGTGTTTATACGGGGAGCGATCCTGCAATAGTGACAACAGAAACCCTTGGTGTGGGTGGTGCAGGAGTATTGGGGCCTGGTGCCGATGGTACTCAAAATTTAACAATTAAGTTTAATGCCCCTACCCAGTATGCAGCTCCCTTTGCGGCGACAGAATTAACTCAAGACGGCACAACGGTTGGCCGCCTAACAAACGTTGAAATTGGTGCAGATGGTCTAATCACGGCCAGCTACTCTAACGGTTCAACGGTCCCCTTAGCGCGTGTTGCTTTGGTTCGTTTTGCTAATGAACAAGGCTTAACCCAAGTCGGTAATACCTCTTGGAAGGCGAGCTTAAATTCGGGCCCTGCACTAGCAGGTGAGGCAAATAGTGGCACATTCGGTAGTATTAGTTCTTCTGCGTTAGAGCAATCGAATATCGATTTGACCACTGAGCTGGTGGATCTTATTTCCGCTCAGCGTAACTTCCAAGCAAACTCTCGTACTTTGGAAGTTAATAACACCCTGCAACAAACTGTGCTACAGATCCGCTAGTTTTTGACGTTACCGTAAGTGTTGCCGCCAGCGGCAACACTTAGCCTCTTTACCGTATTCCCCTATAATCCCTTCTAATTTTTCTAATTAATCAACATATTAGGTATCGTTTTTGTTGGCACGATGCTTGCTTTGCTATTGTCAGGTAGAAAATTTGACGGAGCAGTCTTGTGGACAAATTCCTGTATATCTCCATGAGTGGGGCTAAGCAAAATATGAATGAGTTGGCCTTACGAGGCAACAACTTAGCCAATGCGAATACTGACGGCTTCAAGTCTGATATGGCGCAGGCAAGATCAATGCAAGCCTTTGGAGAAGGATTACCAACACGGGTGTTTGCCATGATCGAAACTCCGTCTGCTAATTTTCGTTCAGGCCCAATTAAGACGACAGGACGAGATCTTGACGTTGCCATTAAGGGCGATGGTTGGTTTGCTGTGCAGGCAAAAGATGGGGCAGAGGCTTATACCCGCTCTGGCAGCTTGAGTTTTGATGCGACAGGTCTCTTGCATAACGACCGAGGTAATCCGGTGATGGGAGATGCCGGGCCAATTGTACTGCCGTTACCCATAGATAAAGTGACTATTTCCCAGGATGGGATTATTTCTGTTCGTCCTCAAGGTGCTACCGCAGAGGTTATCGAAGAGGTTGGCAGACTTAAACTGGTCAATCCTGGTAATGCCCAGATGATGCGTGGCGAAGATGGTTTATTCAGACTTGTGTCAGGTAACGATGCTCCAGCAGACCCTAATGTCGCCGTGGAAAGTGGTGCAGTAGAAGGCAGTAACGTCAATCCAGTCGATGAGATGGTGTCTTTGATCGAATTACAACGTCAGTTTGAAATGCAAGTCAAGATGATGAAAACCGCGGAAGAAATTGACCGTGCTTCATCTTCATTAATGCGTATTAGTTAGGAGATAGATTATGCATCCGGCGTTATGGATTAGTAAAACTGGCTTAGACGCGCAGCAAACAGATATTGCGGTGATCTCAAACAACGTTGCCAACGCCAGTACTGTTGGTTACAAGAAGAGTCGAGCGGTATTTGAAGATTTGTTATATCAAACTGTTAACCAAGCGGGAGGGATTAGTGCATCAAACACTAAGTTACCCAATGGATTAAACATTGGTGCGGGTACAAAAGTGGTCGCCACACAAAAAATGTTTACCCAAGGCAATATGTTAACAACGGATAACTCATTGGATTTGATGATTGAGGGACCTGGTTTTTTTGAGGTACAGCTCCCCGACGGTACCACTGCCTATACCCGTAATGGTCAATTTACATTAGATGATACAGGGCAAATTGTAACGCCGGGATCAGGTTATGTTCTGCAACCTGCGATTACGATTCCCGAAGATGCAACCAGTATTACCGTTTCTGCAGAAGGTGAAGTGTCAGTAAAAACGGCAGGAGCCGCCGAAAACCAAGTGGTTGGTCAGCTCAGTATGACGGATTTTATTAACCCATCAGGTCTCGATCCTATGGGCCAAAACCTATATACAGAAACCGGGGCGAGCGGTACGCCTATTCAAGGCACTGCTTCATTGGATGGGATGGGGGCTATTCGGCAGGGAGCACTAGAAACCTCCAACGTCAATGTGACCGAAGAGCTTGTTAATCTTATTGAAAGCCAGCGTATCTACGAAATGAACTCCAAAGTGATTTCAGCGGTAGATCAAATGTTGGCGTATGTGAATCAGAACCTATAGAGGCACATATCATGGCTAGATATTTCATATTGGCCGCAGCCCTTCTGCTGAGTGCGTGTAGCTCGACACAAAAAAAGCCGATTGCTGACGATCCTTTTTATGCACCCGTTTATCCAGAAGCTCCCCCGACAAAAATTGCCGCAACGGGCTCTATTTATCAGGATAGTCAAGCGGCGAGTTTGTATTCTGATATTCGAGCCCACAAAGTGGGTGACATTATCACTATCGTCTTAAAGGAAGCGACTCAGGCGAAAAAGAGTGCGGGCAATCAGATCAAAAAAGGATCTGATATGAGTTTAGATCCTATCTATGCCGCTGGAAGCAATATCTCTGTCGCCGGCGTGCCTTTAGATTTGCGCTACAAAGACAGTATGAATACTAAGCGCGAGTCCGATGCAGATCAAAGTAACAGTCTTGATGGCAGTATCTCCGCCAATATCATGCAAGTACTTAATAACGGTAACTTAGTGGTACGTGGTGAGAAGTGGATTTCTATCAATAATGGTGATGAGTTTATTCGCGTTACAGGTATTGTCCGTTCACAGGACATCAAGCCTGATAACACAATAGATTCAACACGTATGGCTAATGCCCGTATCCAATACAGTGGCACAGGCACCTTTGCAGATGCTCAAAAAGTCGGTTGGTTGAGCCAGTTCTTTATGAGCGATTGGTGGCCTTTCTGAGGAGTCAAATCATGAGATTTAAACGGATTATCGCACTTGCCATACTGATATTCTCTTTGCCTAGTCAGGCAGAGAGAATCAAAGATATTGCCAATGTTCAAGGTGTTCGCAGTAACCAATTAATTGGTTATGGTTTGGTCGTTGGTTTGCCTGGTACTGGTGAGAAAACCAATTACACCGAGCAAACCTTCACAACGATGCTAAAAAATTTCGGGATCAATTTACCTGATAATTTTAGACCCAAAATCAAAAACGTAGCGGTAGTGGCTGTGCACGCTGATATGCCAGCGTTTATAAAACCAGGGCAAGAATTAGACGTTACTGTATCGAGTTTAGGTGAGGCTAAAAGTTTGCGCGGTGGCACGCTATTACAAACGTTTCTCAAAGGGGTCGATGGTAATGTGTACGCCATTGCCCAAGGGAGTTTAGTGGTGAGTGGTTTTAGTGCTGAAGGTTTGGATGGTTCTAAAGTTATTCAAAATACGCCTACAGTAGGCCGCATTCCAAACGGTGCGATAGTCGAGCGTAGTGTGGCAACGCCATTTTCAAGTGGCGATTATTTGACGTTTAACCTGCGCCGTGCCGATTTTTCAACCGCTCAACGAATGGCTGATGCCATTAATGATTTACTTGGGCCAGATATGGCGCGCCCATTAGATGCTACATCAGTACAAGTCAGTGCCCCAAGAGATGTCTCACAGCGGGTATCCTTTCTTGCAACCCTCGAAAATTTGGATGTTATTCCAGCAGAAGAATCAGCCAAAGTGATTGTTAATTCACGTACGGGAACGATTGTTGTCGGGCAAAACGTAAAATTACTGCCCGCGGCAATAACCCATGGTGGTTTAACCGTAACTATTGCAGAAGCAACGCAGGTATCTCAACCTAATGCATTGGCTAATGGTGAAACGGTTGTGACGGCTGACACCACAATAGGTGTCAGTGAAAGCGATCGCCGTATGTTTATGTTTAGCCCAGGAACCACTTTGGACGAGTTAGTCAGAGCCGTCAACTTAGTGGGTGCGGCCCCTTCAGATGTACTTGCTATCCTAGAAGCGTTAAAAGTGGCAGGTGCTTTGCATGGTGAGCTTATCATCATCTAATTTCTGTCGGGAAAACTATGGAAAAGCTTTCAAGTTCATCACATTTTCTTGACCTGGGAGGCTTAGATTCACTTCGCGCTCAGGCACAGAAAGATGAGAAGGGCACTTTAAAACAAGTTGCCCAACAATTTGAAGGCATTTTCGTGCAAATGTTGATGAAAAGCATGCGCGATGCTAATGCGGTATTTGAATCGGATAGTCCCCTCAATAGCCAATACACTAAGTTCTATGAACAAATGCGTGATCAGCAATTGTCTGTGGATTTGTCAGATAAAGGAGTATTAGGACTGGCTGACATGATGGTGCAGCAGCTCTCGCCTGAATCTAGCCAGCTTACACCAGCCTCAGTATTACGTAATGATGGTGGTGAAAAACTACAGCGAGGTGATAAAGCATTCACAGCTCCTGCACAAAATACATCAACCCAAGATGTACTTGATGCTTCAACACCACCTGTGAGTTCTTCAACACAGATCCCAACGTATATCGCTCGTCCAACATTTGAGTCCGATAGACCCGAGGCTGTGACATCATCATTGGATATCGACACTCCAATACCTTCACTCGCGATAAATACGCCCAAACCTGCGTGGTCAGAGCAACCATTATCGCCGATTGAGACCGTCATCAGTGGCCAGATTTTGCCGACTGTGGCATTTAAAGAAACTCAAAAAACGCTCAAGTTTGGTAGCCGAGAAGAGTTTTTGGCGACCTTGTATCCCCATGCTGAAAAAGCGGCTAAGGCTTTAGGTACGAAACCAGAAGTGCTACTTGCACAATCTGCACTCGAAACCGGTTGGGGACAAAAAATAGTACGTGGCAGTAATGGTGCGCCTAGCCACAACTTATTCAATATTAAAGCTGATCGCCGTTGGCTTGGAGATAAAGCTAACGTGAGTACCTTGGAATTTGAACAGGGTATTGCCGTGAGACAGAAAGCCGATTTTCGTGTTTACACCGACTTTGAGCATAGTTTCAATGATTTTGTCACCTTTATTGCTGAAGGTGAGCGTTATCAAGGTGCTACAAAAGTCGCCGCTTCACCAACCCAATTTATTCGTGCATTGAAGGATGCGGGCTATGCCACTGATCCTAAATATGCTGAGAAAGTCATTAAAGTGATGCAGACCATAAGCCAAGAGCTTAAGTCGATACTGCCAGGAGAAGACAAATGATAAATCTTCATAGGATATTCGTTCTGAGGAGTGTCGGCTAATGGCGATTGACCTATTAAATATTGCACGTACTGGTGTGCTTGCCTCTCAATCGCAGCTAGGGGTTACCAGTAATAACATTGCTAATGCGAATACCGCAGGCTATCACAGACAAGTGGCAACTCAGTCAACGCTGGAGTCGCAACGCTTTGGTAATAGTTTTTATGGTACAGGGACTTACGTTGATGACGTAAAGCGTATCTACAATGATTATGCGGCAAGAGAATTACGCATTGGGCAAACAACCTTAAGTGGCGCAGAAGCAAGCTACGGCAAACTCAGTGAGCTCGATCAACTGTTTTCTCAAATCGGTAAAATGGTGCCGCAGAGCTTAAATTCTCTCTTTGCTGGAGTAAACAGTTTAGCGGATTTACCTGCTGATTTAGGTCTTCGCAGCTCAACCCTGACTGATGCTAAACAAGTGGCAAGTAGCTTGAATCAGATGCAATCGAGTCTAAATGGCCAGCTTACGCAAACCAATGACCAGATCACGGGGATGACTAAGCGCATCAACGAGATTAGTAAGGAGCTGGCTAATTTAAATCTCGAGCTGATGAAATCGCCAAATCAAGATGCCATGTTACTCGATAAGCAAGATGCACTCATTCAAGAGCTAAGCCAATATGCTCAGGTGAATGTAATTCCTCAAGAGAATGGTGCAAAAAGTATTATGTTAGGTGGTTCGG
This sequence comes from Shewanella sp. W3-18-1, assembly GCF_000015185.1. Lineage (NCBI taxonomy): Bacteria > Pseudomonadati > Pseudomonadota > Gammaproteobacteria > Alteromonadales > Shewanellaceae > Shewanella > Shewanella sp. W3-18-1. The sequence continues at coordinate 1,602,047 of NC_008750.1, forward strand.
TGATGTTGGTTTCCGGTGAAATCGCCATGACGATGGATACTAAAACTGGAGATCCATTTCCCAATGAATTGCAATTGACGTCAAGTATTGGCTCACAAAGTGTTGCTGCCGATCCGAGCAAGTTAGGTGGGCAATTAGGGGCGTTGTTTGAGTACCGTGATCAAACGTTAATTCCTGCAAGCCATGAGCTTGATCAGTTGGCCCTGGGGATTGCTGATAACTTCAACAAAATGCAGCAACAAGGATTAGATCTAAATGGCCAAGTGGGAGCGAATATCTTTAGGGATATTAATGATCCTTTGATGTCATTGGGTCGTGTTGGTGGCTATTCAAACAATACTGGTAACGCAACCTTAGGCGTGAATATTGATGACACAAGCTTATTAACGGGTGGCTCATATGAGTTATCTTTTACTGCGCCGGCCTCCTATGAACTAAGGGATACAGAAACAGGGGTAATTACACCACTGACGTTAAATGGGTCGACCTTAGAAGGTGGTGCTGGATTTTCAATCGATATTAAAGCAGGGGCGATGGCTTCAGGTGATCGCTTTATTATTCGACCTACTGCGGGCGCCGCTAACGGCATTACCGTTGAAATGACGGATCCTAAAGGCATTGCTGCGGCTTCGCCTAAAATAACACCAGATACCGCGAACTCGGGTAATACCCAAGTTAAAGTGACGCAAATTACTAATCGTAGTGCCGCCAACTTTCCCGTTACTGGCAGTGAATTGACTATTCAGCTCGATACTACGGCTGCGCCTCCAACCTATGAAGCATTCGATGCGTCAGGAAGCTCTCTTGGCGCCGCCGCTCCTTATACACCACCAAGTATTAGTGCCTTTGGTTTTACCTTTGAAGTTGATAGCACTGCAGCCGCTAGCAATGACAGATTTACCTTCGATTTATCCTTCGCCGAGGGTGATAACTCTAATGCTGTCGCTATGGCTAAGTTGAGCGAAAGTAAAGTGATGAATGGGGGGAAGTCAACCTTAGCGGATGTATTTGAAAATACAAAAATTGACATAGGCAGTAAGACAAAAGCGGCCGAAGTGCGTGTAGGGTCTGCAGAGGCTATTTACCAACAAGCCTATGCCAGAGTAGAAAGCGAATCGGGCGTCAACTTAGATGAAGAAGCCGCCAATTTAATGCGTTTTCAACAGGCTTATCAAGCCTCTGCTCGTATCATGACTACGGCACAACAAATTTTTGACACCCTATTAACTTCAGTGCGTTAGGAGATTTAATCATGCGACTATCATCCGCGCAGATCTTTAATCAAAGCATTACGAGTGTACTGCAAAAGCAAACGGCAACTAGCAAGATCCTCGAACAGCTCAGTAGCGGCAAAAAAGTCAATACTGCGGGTGATGATCCCGTTGCGGCGCTAGGTATCGATAACCTGAATCAACGCAATGCCTTAGTCGATCAATTTATGAAGAATATTGACTACGCGACTAATCGATTAGCAGTAACTGAAAGTAAGTTGGGGAGTGCCGAAAATCTGGCATCTTCCATACGTGAACAAGTTATGCGAGCGGTAAACGGCACACTAGCGGATTCTGAGCGGCAAATGATTGCCGATGAAATGAAAGGAAGCTTAGAAGAGTTACTGTCTATTGCCAATAGTAAGGATGAATCTGGCAACTATATGTTCTCTGGTTACAGCACGGATAAAGAGCCATTTGCTTTCGACAACTCAACACCTCCCCAAATAGTTTACAGCGGTGATTCTGGCGTCAGAAATAGCTTAGTACAAACGGGTGTAGCCCTAGGGACTAATGTACCTGGCGATACTGCTTTTATGAAAGCACCAAATGGACTTGGCGATTATAGCGTCAATTATTTGGCCAGTCAGCAGGGAGAATTTAGTGTTAAAGCGGCAAAAATTGCTGATACATCAACTTATCTCGCTGATACATATACATTTAACTTCACAGATAATGGCGTAGGTGGCACAAATTTACAAGTGCTTGACTCTGCCAATAACCCAGTGGCTAACGTCACCAATTTTGATGCGACTACCCCCGTTAGTTTCAATGGCATTGAAGTTAAAGTCTCTGGTAAACCCAGTGCTGGCGATAGTTTCACCATGGAACCTCAGGCCGAAGTCAGTATTTTCGATACTATCAGTAGTGCAATCGCATTAATCGAGGATCCTAATTCTGCTAACACTCCGCAAGGTCGTGCGCAGTTGGCACAGATATTGAATGACATCGATAGTGGCGTCAATCAGATCAGTTCTGCCAGAAGTGTGGCGGGAAATAATCTGAAAGCCGTTGAAAGCTACAAAGATACTCACATCGAGGAACAAGTGTTGAATACATCTGCTCTTTCTCTACTTGAGGATCTTGATTACGCGTCAGCGATTACGGAATTTGAAAAGCAGCAGCTTGCATTGAACGCAGTCTCTAGCGTGTTTAGTAAGGTGGGTTCTGTTTCCCTGTTTGATTATATTTAATCGTGATTTTTAGGTGTAATAGCCTAAATGCACTGGTAGTTTCAAGATTGGAAATGGCCAAGCTTCGAAGTCTTGGCAAGATACTTAGAAGAGGAAAATACTATGGCTATTACAGTTAATACCAACGTGACTTCGATGAAGGCACAGAAAAATTTAAATACATCCAGTAGTGGTTTAGCAACCTCTATGGAACGTTTATCGAGTGGTCTGCGTATTAATAGCGCCAAAGATGACGCTGCGGGTTTAGCAATCTCAAACCGTTTAAATAGTCAAGTGCGGGGCTTAGATGTGGGTATGCGTAATGCAAACGATGCCATTTCTATTGCCCAGATTGCTGAAGGTGCAATGCAAGAGCAGACTAACATGCTGCAACGTATGCGTGATTTGACTGTACAAGCTGAAAACGGTGCAAATAGTACCGATGATTTAGATGCAATACAAAAAGAGATCGATCAATTAGCTGAAGAAATTACTGCCATTGGTGACAGTACCGCTTTTGGTAATACTAAACTGATGACAGGGAATTTTTCAGCAGGAAAAACCTTCCAAGTAGGGCACCAAGAAGGTGAAGATATCACTATTTCCGTTGGTACCAATAATGCTGGGACTTTAATGGTTAGTACATTAGCGATTGCAACTTCAGGTGGCCGCTCTACAGCCCTCGCAGCCATTGATGCGGCAATTAAAAATATTGATAACCAACGTGCAGCCTTAGGTGCCAAACAGAACCGTTTAGCCTATAACATCAGTAACAGTGCTAACACTCAAGCCAACGTTGCCGATGCTAAGAGCCGTATTGTCGATGTCGATTTTGCTAAAGAAACATCAGTAATGACGAAAAACCAAGTATTACAACAAACGGGTTCTGCAATGTTAGCGCAGGCTAACCAATTGCCTCAAGTTGCGCTGTCACTACTGGGATAATTTACTAAGCAGAACATATCAATACAGGACGTTGCTTTTGCCTACTTTCTTCTAGAAAAAGGAGATATAGTAGGCAAAGTGTTTTTATATGTTTTTTATGCCATTGAAAATATTGCTTTTATATAGAATTGAATATTTTTAAAAAATAATCCTAAAGATAAAAAAGGTGCTGCCGTTAAATATACTGTAACCACTAAGACCCGCCTGGCTTAAGTAGACAGGCAAGTTAAGTTAACAAGCCAGGTATACAGAGGAAACGATCATGGCCATTACAGTAAACACTAACGTAACATCTTTAAAAGCACAGAAAAACTTAAATACTTCAGCGAGCGGTTTGGCCACTTCCATGGAACGTTTATCCAGTGGTCTGCGTATTAACGGTGCAAAGGACGATGCGGCAGGTTTAGCAATTTCTAACCGCTTAAATAGCCAAGTCCGTGGTTTAGATGTGGGTATGCGTAACGCTAACGATGCTATCTCTATCGCCCAAATTTCTGAAGGTGCGATGCAAGAACAAACTAACATGCTGCAACGTATGCGTGACTTAACCGTTCAAGCAGAAAACGGTGCCAATAGTACCGATGACTTAGATGCAATACAAAAAGAGATCGATGAGTTAGCATTAGAAATCACTGAGATCGGTACAAATACGGCCTTTGGTACTACTAAATTACTTGATGGCACTTTCTCTGCTGGTAAGACTTTCCAAGTAGGGCACCAAACAGGTGAGGATATTACGATTTCTGTGGCAAAAACCACTGCATCAGCATTAAAAGTTGGTAGTTTAGATATTACAGGCTCTGCCCGAGCCTCTGCACTGGCTGCGATTGATGCTGCAATTAAAACCATTGATAGTCAGCGTGCGGATCTTGGTGCTAAGCAAAACCGTTTAGCCTATAACATCAGTAATAGTGCTAACACTCAGGCCAACATTGCTGATGCTAAGAGTCGTATTGTGGATGTGGACTTTGCGAAAGAAACATCGCAAATGACCAAGAACCAAGTATTGCAACAAACGGGTTCTGCTATGTTAGCCCAAGCTAACCAATTACCTCAAGTGGCCTTATCACTGCTGTAATAGAAAGCAAGAGGTGAGACAGTGATAGGGAGGTTCGGCAACGGATCTCCCTTTGCTGTATTAAAGGTCTAGAAAGTTTTTAAAGTACACAGGTCTTATACTTATATTAGGTAAAGTTCTGTGTTCAATTTGGTGAGGTATCGCTATGGATATCAATATAGCAAGTTCATCGACTATGGTTCACAATAAAGTCGAACTAGCTCAGACGCAGTTAAAGGGGTCTGCGGATGTCGAGTTAAAGCGAAATGCCGCAGTATCGGCAATTGAGCAAACGGTAGTACAAGATGATATCGAAAATGAACAACATCCAGATCCCGCTAAACTTTCGCAAGTTGCTACTGAACTGTCTGATATGATGTCTATGATGCGTAAGGGGCTTGCGTTTAAAGTTGATGAAAAATCGGGTCAGGCGGTTGTGACTGTTTTAGATAAAGATACGGGTGATGTTATCAGGCAAATGCCTAGTGAAGAAGCACTAGCATTAGCTGAAAAGCTATCTGAAGTGACAGGGCTTTTGATGAAAACAGAGGCTTAAAATACTGACATTACTAAATATAGTGATAGTTGATGAGTAAGAGGTTTGTATGGCATTAACAGCGACAGGTATCGGCTCAGGCTTAGATATTGCTAACATTGTAAAAGTGTTAGTGGATGCCGAAAAAACACCGAAAGAGGCAATGTTTAATAAAACAGAAGACAGCATTAAAGCTAAGGTTTCTGCTATGGGAACCTTAAAAAGCGCACTGACGACATTTCAGGATGCCGTAAAAAAATTACAAACCGGTGAGGCTTTAAATCAACGCAAAATATCCGTTAGTAATAGTACATATTTAACTGCAACTGCTGATAAAACAGCTCAAACAGGTAGTTATGCTATTAAAGTTGAACAGCTCGCTGTCAACCATAAGATTGCAGGAGCAAATGTTGCGAATCCTGCATCTGGTGTTGGTGAAGGAAGCCTAGATTTTGACATCAATGGAAAAAATTTCTCTGTTGATATAGCCGCAACAGATTCCCTTGATGCAATAGCCAAAAAAGTCAATAAAGCTTCTGACAATGTGGGTGTTACCGCAACCGTAGTTACCAGTGATGCTGGTAGTCGATTGGTGTTTAGTTCCAATAAAACGGGTGAGGATAATCAAATCAATATTACTGCGACTGACACTTCAGGCTCAGGGCTCAGTGATATGTTTGATGCCAGTAATATTACAACATTACAAGATGCCAAAAATGCAGTGATCTATATTGATAACCAAAAAGTCACCTCGCAAACTAATGAAGTTAAGAATGCGATTACAGGTGTGACTTTACAGTTAACAGATGCTGATCTTACTAAAACCACTTCACTCAAAATAGAACAAGATAACGATGCAGTTAAAACAAACGTTAAGGCATTTGTTGATGCCTACAATAGCTTAGTTACAACGGTCGATAAGCTGTCATCCTACGATCAAGATACAAATACTGCAGCGGCATTGCAGGGCGACTCGATGATCCGTTCGATTGAATCACAACTCCGTAGTATTGCGAGCGAACGAGTGCCTACCGAAGATGGTGGTTCTATAGCTTTGTATGATATAGGTATCACAACAGATAGATATGGTAAGTTATCTATTGATGATACTAAGCTTGATAAAGTGCTTTCTGAGGATATGTCTAGTGTTGAAGCTCTCTTTGCTACACCAGAAAAAGGCTTAGCTAATCGGTTTTACGATGTTTCTGAAAGCTATGTTAAATCCCGAGGCGTGATTGCAGATAGAGAGACAAGTTATACTAATCAGCAAAGTAGGTTAGCAGATCAAAGAGAAGCCTTTACCCTTAAAATGGATCAGTTAACTGCACGTTTAACAAAGCAGTTTAATGCGATGGATCTTGTCGTAGGACAACTTAACCAGCAGAGTAGTGGTTTACTTGCTAGTTTAAACTCGCTTCCTGGAGCAGTTAAAAAGAGTTAGTAAGTAAGGAAACGTCTAGTGAAACAACTTAATGAACTTAATGAACTTAATATAACGCTCAGCGACACATTGAATCAGTTAACTCGCATCCCCGCAGAATATCCTCAAACTGACGAGTTGGTGTCAAATTTGCAGGTACTCGTTGGAGAGCGTCAACTTTTACTCAATGTATTAGTGGCTGATGCTAGCATGACGGACGCTGATTATCTTCAGTGTCAGCTTGACCTCACTAAAGAGTTCACTATTAAGGCAAATCACATCATGGCGGACAGGCAAGCATTATTACATGCGGGCAGTAAGAATAAGCGCCAGATTAGTGTTTACGAGACAATAGATTCAAACAGGTAGGTATTTATGAGAGGATCGCTGCAATCATATCGTAAGGTTTCGTTAGAAAGTGAGATCACTGTAGCTTCACCGCATCGAATCATTCAGTTAATGTTTGCTGGAGCGCTGCAACGTTTGGCACAAAGCCGTTACGCTATTGAGCAAAATGATTTGGCCAATAAAGGTATTTATATTAATAAAGCTATCGGTATTATTACTGGTTTAAGTAATAGTTTGAACATGGATGCCGGTGGGCAAATAGCAAAGAATTTAAGCGAGCTCTATGATTTCATGCTGCGCAAAATTTCAGAAGCTAACTTGAATAATGATGTGAAAGCAATAGATGATGTGTGCGATATTTTACGTACCATTAAAGAAGGCTGGGATGCTATTCCTGCCGATAAACATAATTTATCTTCCCATTCCGACGCGGGTTAAGGTTGTTAAAGGGCAAATAAAAAAGCGCACTTTGTGCGCTTTTTTTATGGCGAATGTCAATTTATTGACATTCGTAACTAGAATCATGGCATAAATGAACTAAAATCAATTCAGATTGGCATAAAGCGCATCTGAAGCTTGCTTCTCGACTGCTGATAATACAATATTCATCACAGTAGTGATGGTGGCACAGATTGTTACATTGAATTTGTTAAGCTTTTACAGCAACTAATCATAAAATAATTAATGCAAATTAATACATATTAGAGCTTTACGGCCTACTGAATGATGCAAACAGATCAACGAATTTTACTTGTCGGAACCCCATCAGAGCGCTTAAGTCGCCTGTGTTGCATATTTGAATTTTTGGGTGAGCAAATAGATGTTATTGCTCCCGAAAAATTAAATTCTTATCTCCAAGATACTCGTTATCGTGCTTTGGTTCTCTTTACTGATACCATGCCAAGTGATGCAATAAAATTGCTTGCGACCCAGTTCGCGTGGCAACCGATATTATTGTTTGGCGAGATAGGTGATTTTCAAGTATCCAATGTGCTTGGACAAATTGAAGAACCCTTAAGCTATCCCCAATTAACGGAACTGCTGCACTTTTGCCAAGTTTACGGCCAAGTTAAACGTCCTCAAGTACCTACAAGTGCTAATCAAACTAAGCTTTTTAGAAGTTTAGTTGGACGTAGTGATGGTATTGCTCATGTAAGACACTTGATCAATCAGGTCGCAACCTCTGATGCAACAGTGTTGGTGTTAGGCCAGTCTGGTACGGGTAAAGAGGTCGTTGCTCGTAATATTCATTATCTTTCTGAACGTCGTGATGGTCCTTTTATTCCCGTTAACTGTGGCGCTATTCCTCCTGAATTACTTGAAAGTGAACTTTTTGGTCATGAAAAAGGTTCATTTACAGGGGCTATTTGTTCCCGTAAAGGACGTTTTGAATTAGCCGAAGGTGGCACACTGTTTCTTGATGAAATCGGTGATATGCCCTTACAGATGCAAGTTAAATTGCTACGTGTGTTGCAAGAGCGAGTTTTTGAACGAGTGGGTGGCACTAAGACGATTAACGTCGATGTTCGAGTCGTCGCGGCTACCCATAGGGATCTAGAGAGCATGATCAGCGGTAATGAGTTCCGTGAGGACCTTTACTATCGCCTTAATGTTTTCCCTATCGAAATGCCCGCCTTAAGCGAGCGTAAAGACGATGTACCTTTGTTGCTACAGGAGCTGGTGAGCCGTGTATATAATGAGGGACGTGGTAAAGTGCGCTTTACCCAACGCGCAATAGAATCGTTAAAGGAACATGCATGGTCTGGCAACGTTCGAGAGTTATCTAACTTAGTTGAGCGACTCACCATTTTATATCCAGGTGGTTTGGTTGATGTTAACGATCTGCCTGTTAAATATCGCCACATTGATGTGCCAGAATACTGTGTTGAAATGAGTGAAGAGCAACAGGAGCGTGATGCGCTAGCCTCTATCTTCACGAGTGAAGAGCCGGTTGAAATTCCTGAAACTCGTTTTCCAAATGAGTTACCACCTGAAGGTGTCAATCTTAAAGATTTGTTGGCAGAGCTTGAAATTGACATGATACGTCAAGCGCTTGAGCTACAGGATAATGTTGTTGCTCGAGCTGCTGAAATGTTAGGTATTCGCCGTACAACTCTAGTTGAGAAAATGCGCAAATACGGAATGACAAAAGATTAGTATTTTGTGTTTAGTGTTATTTTATTGATTTTAATCCCTAAAAATGTCTTTTAATTTGGCATAGAACCTGCAGTCACTGCGTCATAAGCAATTTTTTGACGGAGTGACTATGTCAGCCCACCCACTAGCGCAAATCGAGACATTCAAGCACACTAGCAAACAATGGAACCAACTGCGTGAGGCCGCAAATATGTCCAATCGAATGGAACATATTTTACAAGCGATGCCCTCTGGCGTGGTGATTTTAAATGGTGATGGTATTGTCACTGACGCGAATCCCGTCGCGGTGGAATTGCTAGAGCACTCTCTATGTGGTGCTCGTTGGATTGATGTGATTCATAGTGCTTTTGCACCTCAAGAAGATGATGGCCATGAAGTGTCTTTACGTAATGGTCGTCGAGTCAAATTAGCCATTACTCCTTTAACGCCAGAGCCGGGTCAGTTAATCGTATTAACGGATCTGACTGAAACTCGTCTTTTACAAAAAAATATTTCACATCTGCAGCGGTTATCTGCACTCGGTAAGATGGTGGCGACATTGGCCCATCAAGTCCGTACGCCACTCTCTGCGGCCTTGTTATATGCCTCTAACTTAGCAAGCCCTAAATTATCAGACTCTGCCAAGATTAAGTTTCAACAGAAATTGGTTGATAGACTTAATGAATTGGAAAGACAAGTTAACGATATGCTGTTGATGGCAAAAGGCCGTCAAGATGAGCTTGGCGAGTTAGTTTCTCTGAATGATGTGATGGTCAGTGTGATTGGAAACTGTGATCCAATTGCAGAGCAGCAAGGTTGCAAACTTTCCTTTACTGATACATCAAGTGGATTATTGCTGGCAAATTCAAGCGCGCTAAGTTCTGCAATTAATAACCTTGTCATCAACAGCCTCGAAGCTGGAGCGAGTCAGATCCGTATCCTTGCCACAGAGTCAAAGGATCAATTAATGCTAGAGGTTATTGATAATGGCAAAGGGTTAGATGCGAAGATGCAGCAAAAAGTGATGGAACCTTTTTTCACCACCAAAGCTCAAGGGACAGGACTTGGATTAGCCGTTGTGCAATCGGTTGTGCGTAATCATGGCGGAGAAATACAACTTCGCTGCCTACCGAATAAGGGCTGTACTGTTTCGTTAGTTTTCCCTCGTGCAAAATCGGCGGTTGTATTGCCTTTGGAGAAAACCCATGTCTGAAGCCAAGTTACTCTTAGTTGAAGACGACGCCTCATTAAGGGAAGCCTTACTCGATACTTTATTACTTGCACAGTATGAATGTATTGATGTGGCTTGTGGTGAAGATGCCATTCTTGCATTAAAACAGCATCAATTTGATCTCGTGATAAGTGATGTGCAGATGGAGGGTATTGGCGGTTTAGGTTTGCTAAATTACCTGCAGCAACATCATCCTAAATTGCCCGTATTGCTGATGACGGCCTATGCCACGATTGGCAGTGCCGTTAGCGCGATTAAACTAGGTGCAGTTGACTATTTAGCCAAACCCTTTGCGCCAGAAGTATTGTTAAATCAAGTTTCTCGCTATTTACCTTTAAAAACCAACGTTGATAAGCCCATTGTTGCTGATGAGAAGAGTCTTGCATTGTTATCACTAGCACAACGCGTTGCAGCATCCGATGCTTCTGTGATGATCATGGGACCCAGTGGTTCGGGTAAAGAAGTACTCGCTCGTTATATTCATCAGCATAGCAGCCGTGCCGAACAAGCCTTTGTTGCCATCAACTGTGCCGCTATTCCTGAAAATATGCTTGAAGCAACTCTCTTCGGATATGAAAAGGGCGCATTTACTGGTGCTTACCAAGCATGCCCTGGTAAGTTTGAACAAGCGCAAGGTGGGACTTTGCTGCTCGATGAAATATCAGAAATGGATTTAGGTTTACAGGCAAAATTATTACGGGTGTTACAAGAGCGTGAAGTTGAACGATTAGGTGGTCGTAAGACGATTAAGCTCGATGTTCGTGTATTGGCGACCTCAAATCGTGATTTAAAAGCGGTAGTAGCCGCAGGTGGATTTAGGGAAGATCTTTATTACCGTATCAATGTATTTCCATTAACATGGCCGGCGCTCAATCAAAGGCCTGCGGATATCTTACCGCTTGCTCGCCATTTATTGGCTAAGCATGCAAAAGCTCTCAATATCGGTGCTATACCTGAATTAGATGAACAAGCATGCCGGCGTTTACTTAGCCATCGCTGGCCAGGAAACGTTCGAGAGCTAGATAATATTGTCCAAAGAGCCTTGATCTTACGGACAGGTCCAGTGATTACCGCCAATGATATTATTATTGATGTGCAGGGTGCGTTGATAAGTGATGAATTTGAAGTGTCAGCGTCTGAGCCAGAAGGGTTAGGTGAAGAACTTAAAGCACAGGAACATGTGATTATTTTAGAAACCTTAGCCCAGTGTCAGGGTAGCCGAAAACTTGTGGCTGAAAAACTGGGGATCAGTGCTCGAACTTTACGATATAAAATGGCTCGTATGCGGGATATGGGGATTCAATTACCCAGTTAACTTCAGTAAAAGCATGCATGTTAGCAAATGCACTTTAATGCCTTTTAGGATTAAGGTGCATTTGTATCTTGCTGATTTACCTAGTGAGTTAATCTTCCAATGCTTTTTAGCATCCCTTATTTGTCTATTTTAAATGGCTAGTTTTAAACTTGGCCATTATTTTGCATATTCCTCATTATCGATATTTTGATCGTCAAGAATTCGACGACTGGGAGCTCAGCATGCAAATAGGCGCAAATACATTTCTGCAAGAAATGCAGTCACTCAAAGGTGAAATAACACCGTCTTTCGGTATCTCACCGAATATTATGCAGCAGGTAAATAACACCAGTGGTGCCGATTTCGGTCAGCTACTCTCGCAGGCTGTTGGCAATGTCAGCGGCTTACAATCAACGTCATCAAACTTGGCAACGCGATTAGAGATGGGTGACACGACAGTGAGCTTGTCGGATACTGTGATTGCCAGAGAGAAAGCAAGTGTGGCATTTGAAGCGACGGTACAAGTGCGTAATAAACTTGTCGAAGCTTATAAAGAAATAATGAGTATGCCTGTTTAGGCCCGAGAATAACCCAATCAGCAGGTACGAATCGTGAGCACAGAAATGATTGTCGGGTCTAATTCCGATTTAGCAGACCAAGGTGTCCAAGAAGAACATAAGTCAGGTGTGATGGGAAGCCTTGGCGGTGTCGATATGATGCGCCAAATTACCATGATCCTTGCGTTGGCAATCTGCTTAGCCCTAGCCGTTTTTGTGATGTTATGGGCTCAGGAACCTGAGTATCGTCCATTAGGAAAAATGGAAACTCAGGAAATGGTACAAGTACTCGATGTCTTGGATAAGAATAAGATCAAGTATCAGATCGAGGTTGATGTTATTAAAGTACCTGAGGATAAATATCAAGAAGTCAAACTGATGTTAAGCCGAGCAGGGATTGACGGTGGCACTACAAGTAAAGATTTTTTAACCCAAGACAGTGGTTTTGGTGTCAGCCAAAGGATGGAACAAGCGCGTCTTAAACACAGCCAAGAAGAAAACCTTGCCCGCGCTATTGAGCAGCTACAAAGTGTCAGTCGCGCAAAAGTGATTCTCGCACTTCCCAAAGAAAACGTCTTTGCCCGTAATACTTCCCAACCTAGTGCAACCGTGGTTATCAATACCCGTCGTGGCGGTTTAGGCCAAGGAGAGGTGGATGCCATTGTTGATATTGTTGCCTCAGCCGTGCAAGGGTTGGAACCATCGCGTGTTACCGTCACTGATTCAAATGGTCGTTTGCTTAACTCTGGGAGCCAAGATGGCGTTTCCGCTAGGGCGCGTAGAGAACTCGAATTAGTACAACAAAAAGAAGCTGAATATCGCACAAAAATTGAATCAATTTTAGTTCCCATTTTAGGGCCTGATAATTTTACTTCCCAAGTCGATGTTAGTATGGACTTTACCGCAGTCGAACAAACAGCCAAGCGCTTTAATCCTGATTTACCAGCATTACGCAGTGAAATGACGGTTGAGAATAACTCTACCGGTGGCACTACGGGGGGGATCCCTGGCGCTCTGTCAAATCAACCGCCAATGGAGTCAGATATTCCTGAAGATGCAACCAATGCATCTGAAAAAGTGGTTGCGGGTAACTCTCACCGTGAAGCAACACGAAATTTTGAGCTCGATACCACCATTAGCCATACCCGTCAGCAAATTGGGGTAGTCAGACGAATTAGTGTTTCAGTTGCTGTGGATTTTAAACCCGGTGCTGCAGATGAAAATGGGCAAGTGGCACGCGTTGCCCGTACTGAGCAAGAGTTAACCAACATTCGTCGTTTACTAGAAGGTGCGGTAGGATTCAGCACACAACGTGGTGATGTGTTGGAAGTGGTTACCGTTCCTTTTATGGATCAACTGATGGAAGACATACCATCTCCTGAATTATGGGAACAGCCGTGGTTCTGGCGTGCGGTAAAATTGGGTGTTGGCGCCTTAGTGATCCTAGTATTGATATTGGCCGTGGTTCGTCCAATGCTAAAACGCCTTATTTACCCAGATAGCGTCAATATGCCAGATGATTCAAGACTGGGTAATGAACTGGCGGAAATTGAAGATCAGTACGCTGCCGACACCTTAGGTATGCTTAATACCAAAGAAGCAGAATACAGTTATGCCGATGATGGCTCAATTCTTATCCCTAATCTTCATAAAGATGATGATATGATTAAAGCTATCCGTGCGCTTGTGGCAAATGAGCCCGAGCTTTCCACTCAAGTCGTGAAAAACTGGTTACAAGACAATGGCTGAGAATAAAACAAAAGAAGCCGCTGAAGTCTCAAGCTTTAATGTGAAGGACATGAGCGGTATCGAGAAGACGGCAATTTTACTCTTAAGTTTAAGCGAAGCCGACGCCGCCTCTATCCTCAAGCACTTAGAGCCCAAACAAGTGCAAAAGGTGGGGATGGCCATGGCCGCAATGGAGGATTTTGGCCAAGAGAAAGTGGTTGGTGTGCATAAGCTTTTTCTTGATGATATTCAAAAATATTCCTCTATCGGTTTTAACAGTGAAGAATTCGTTCGTAAGGCGCTGACGGCAGCATTAGGTGCAGACAAAGCGGGTAATTTAATTGAACAAATCATCATGGGCAGTGGTGCTAAAGGCTTAGACTCCCTCAAATGGATGGATGCGCGCCAAGTGGCGACAATCATCCAGAATGAGCATCCGCAGATCCAAACCATTGTATTGTCTTATTTAGAACCCGATCAGGCCGCAGAGATTTTTGGTCAATTTCCTGAAAATACTCGCTTAGACTTAATGATGCGAATTGCTAACCTTGAAGAAGTTCAACCCGCAGCCTTGCAGGAATTGAACGATATCATGGAGAAACAGTTTGCGGGTCAAGGTGGCGCACAAGCAGCGAAAATGGGTGGCTTAAAAGCAGCCGCCAATATTATGAACTACTTAGACACGGGCATCGAAAGCCAATTGATGGAAACTATGCGCGAATCCGACGAAGAAATGGCGCAACAAATCCAAGATCTCATGTTTGTCTTCGAAAATCTTATCGATGTGGACGACCGTGGTATTCAAATCCTGTTGCGTGAAGTACAACAGGATGTGTTATTGAAGGCGCTTAAGGGAACTGACGATCAACTTAAAGAAAAACTGTTAGGCAATATGTCCAAGCGAGCCGCAGAGTTACTGCGTGATGATCTTGAAGCTATGGGACCTATTCGTATCAGCGAAGTGGAGGTTGCACAGAAAGAAATCCTCTCTATTGCTCGTCGTTTAAGTGATAGCGGTGAAATTATGTTAGGCGGCGGTGGTGGCGATGAGTTCCTCTAATCCGAGTGACAATAAATTGTCGGATAAGATTGTCAGTGATAGTGAAATCGAATTTAGTCACTGGAACCTACCCGATGTGACAGAGGTTGAGGATGAAAGCATCTCTAATTTGTTTGGCTACTCTGGTAAGCACATCAAACCAGTCACGGTAGAAGCTATCGCACCTCCCACAATGGCTGAAATTGAGTATATTCGAGCTCAAGCGGAAGAAGAAGGCTTTAGTGAAGGTAAAACACAAGGTTTTAATGAAGGGGTAGAAAAAGGACGTTTAGAAGGATTAGCGCAAGGTCATCAAGAAGGTTTTACACAGGGCCATGAACAAGGCTTAGAAACGGGTCTTGAAGAAGCAAAGGGTTTAATCAATCGTTTTGAATCGTTACTCAATCAGTTTGAAAAACCCTTACAACTTCTCGATGGTGACATTGAGTTATCTTTAATGACCTTAGCGATGGCGCTGGCTAAATCTGTTATTGGACATGAGTTAAAAACCCATCCTGAACAAATACTTTCCGCTTTACGTCTTGGTATTGAATCTTTACCTATTAAAGAGCAAGCAGTGACTATTAGGTTGCACCCTGATGACGTTATCCTCGTTGAGAAATTATATTCCGCAGCTCAATTGGCACGCAATCAATGGCAACTCGAAGTCGATCCCTCTCTAAGCCCTGGAGAGTGCATTATTAGTAGTCAGCGTTCCTTGGTTGATTTAAGTTTACCATCGCGAATAGATGCAGTATTTGAATCTCTACGAAGTCAACATGCCCATTTAACGCAACAGCAGCAACAACGACAGGAAGCACTTGCCGCAGAAGATGCCGCAAGAATATCACATCATAATCAGGATGCTGCGGGATCGGAACTTATGCAAACTGAGTCAGATATTGATTCACTCCAAACGAATGGAGATCAAGATGCAAAACCGTCAACACCAGCTGCTGAGTAAGTTCCACCAATATATTGATAAAGTACCTCCTTTTCGCGCCGTTGCCAGTGGGCAATTGGTGCGGGTTGTTGGTCTCACTTTAGAGGCGAGTGGTTGCCGTGCGCCTGTTGGTAGTTTGTGTTCTATCGAAACCATGGCGGGAGATTTAGTGGCTGAGGTGGTCGGGTTTGATGATGAGTTACTCTATCTTATGCCCATTGAAGAGTTACGAGGTGTACTCCCTGGAGCGAGAGTCATTCCACTTGGAGAGCAAACAGGGCTTAAAGTAGGCTTATCTTTATTAGGCCGTGTACTCGATGGCAATGGTGTTCCTCTTGATGGATTAGGTGCGCTGCAAACCGATCAATATGCACCAAGACATAATTCTGCCATTAATCCCTTATCTCGCCGTGCAATAACGGAACCCCTTGATGTTGGCGTACGTGCGATTAATGCCATGTTGACCGTTGGTAAAGGTCAGCGTATGGGACTCTTTGCGGGCTCTGGTGTCGGTAAAAGTGTGCTTCTGGGTATGATGACCCGTGGTACTACTGCAGATATTATTGTGGTGGGGTTGGTTGGTGAACGGGGACGAGAAGTTAAAGAATTTATTGAAGAAATTTTGGGTGAAAAGGGGCGAGCTCGCTCCGTTGTTATTGCGGCTCCGGCGGATACCTCACCCTTAATGCGCCTTCGCGCCTGTGAAACGTCAACGCGTATCGCTGAGTATTTCCGTGATTTAGGCTATAACGTGTTGTTATTGATGGATAGCTTGACTCGATATGCCCAAGCGCAGCGGGAAATCGCTTTAGCGGTGGGGGAGCCGCCTGCAACAAAAGGTTATCCACCATCAGTATTTGCTAAATTGCCCCGTCTTGTCGAACGTGCGGGTAATGGTGGTCCTGGACAGGGATCTATTACGGCGTTTTATACCGTATTGACCGAAGGCGATGATCAACAAGATCCGATTGCCGATGCATCAAGAGCGATTCTGGATGGCCATATCGTATTATCGCGTGCTCTGGCTGATTCGGGGCACTATCCCGCGATTGATATTGAAGCATCAATTAGCCGTGTTGCTCCGATGGTTATTTCTAATGAGCATTTAGAAGCGATGCGCCGTGTAAAACAAACCTATTCTTTATATCAACAGAATCGAGATTTAATCTCTATTGGCGCCTACGCCCAAGGTAGTGATCCTCGGATCGATAATGCGATACGTCTGCAACCGGCGATGAATGCCTTCTTAAGGCAAACCATGCGTGATGCCTTTAGCTTTGCAGATAGTCAATCGATGCTGGCTCAACTCGCTGCACAGTGTAAATAATCGAGGCCATGATGGCGAATGCAGATCCCTTATTACTGGTACTTAATTTAGCGCTTGATGCTGAAGAGCAAGCTTCGCTCCTACTGAAATCGGCCCAATTAGAATGTCAAAAACGCCAACATCAGCTCAATGCCTTAAACAACTATCGTTTAGATTACATGAAGCAAATGCAGTCTCAGCAAGGTCAAGCGATTAGCGCAAGTCATTATCACCAATTTCATCGTTTTATTCGTCAGATTGATGATGCCATAGCCCAACAAAACCGGGTGGTGGCTGATGGCGAGAAGCAAAAAGAGTATCGTCAGCACCATTGGCTAGAAAAACAAAAGAAGCGCAAGGCAGTTGAACTGCTTCTCGCTAATAAAGCGAAAAAACGTGATGCATTAGAATTGAAAAGAGAGCAGAAAATGACCGATGAGTTTGCATCTCAACAGTGTTACCGCCGACATAAATAGCCTGTATTTGCGCCGATACGCGCTTTCGTAAATCTTGTTAACTATCATATAACTTTCGTGTTGGCATTTTATTTGCTTAACTTCATACACAACATTGCTGTTACAGCATAAATTGACGTTTTACTCCGTTACTGTTGAGTTTAACTGGGGTGGTTTGGGAGCCGATATGCAACAAATGACGAATATATTATTACCAAAAGCGGCAAATAATAATGCAAGCGCAGGTAAAGCATCGACTCCAGAAACGCGTAGTGAAGATTTTTCTGCAGCTTTAGCCTCAGTTAACAGTGTTTCCTCATCTGCCCAAAAGCCTTCAACGTCTCAAGAACGCGCGATTGAACTGACTAAATCAGCATCCTCCAATGATATATCCCAAGATGAAGAGGATGATTTGAGTTTGATTTTTGCCCAGATTAGCATGGCAAACGAAATGAAAAAAACGGCCGCTGAGGGCGACAAATTGCCGCTACTGCAGGAAATGGATCTGGATATTGGTACTTCTGCCGTTGAAGCTGAGGGTTGTTTTTCCTCTGAGTTAGATAAATTAGCCGAGTTATTAGTTGATTCGTCAGATACGGATGAATCGGGTGTAGCTTTGATTGCTGAGGCTGATGCCACTAACTTACCCGACATTAATTTGGCTTTACCCCTATCAACGCCAAGCATGCTAGATGGAGCTATTGCGTCACAAAACAATGGGGAACTGCCAGAGCAGAGCGTATTGGTTGAAGAAAGCACGGTCGAACTGGTTAGCCAAGAAGCCGCTAAACAACAGAAGCAAGGGATAGTAGATGCTCAACCTATTATGGGAGAAAATGATAGTAGCAGGTCTTTTTCTGCAGATAAGTCGTCTATTGCCCAACAAAATGCTTTTACAACGGGTCTAAAAGATACAAACAGTATTGATGGTACAAAGAAGGAATCTTTTGTTAGTGCAACCACTGCAGCCTTAAATACATTAGGGACTGCGGAGGATGTGGCAACTCCGAAAAACATTGAGCTAGATGGATCAGAACGGCTTGTGACAAACGTACAACTTAAAGATGCCAAGTTAGCTGTTACATTAGAGTCAAGTTCACCGACTTCATTTAATCTTGATGACGAAGTCGCCTCTGAGTTTAAACCCGTTTCAGTGACAACATCACCTACTCAACCGCAAGTGAATCGTCAAGATATCCCGCAAATTCAACTTTCACTGCGTCAAGGCGTTGAAACGCCAAATCAGATGCAGGAGATGATCCAACGATTTTCTCCGGTGATGAAACAACAGCTCATTACGATGGTGAGTAATGGTATCCAACACGCTGAAATTCGTCTTGATCCACCTGAGCTTGGCCATATGACGGTCAAAATCCAAGTGCACGGCGATCAAACCCAAGTACAGTTTCATGTGACTCAATCTCAAACCCGTGACATGGTTGAGCAAGCTATCCCTCGATTACGTGAATTATTGCAAGAGCAAGGAATGCAACTCGCAGATAGTCATGTATCACAAGGTGAGCAAGAACAAGGTCGCGATGGTGGTTTTGGCGAAAGTAACGGTTCTGGAAGCACAAATTTGGATGAATTCTCAGCAGAAGAACTGGATTTAGGTTTAAATCAAACTACTAGTCTGCATTCTGGTATAGATTATTACGCTTAAGCGGGTAACCTATAGGATTAAATAGCATTGTTACATTTTGATATGATGCATAAAATGTAAAGACTTAAGTCTAAATTGAAGAGCACAGTGAATGGCCAACGAAGAATCGTTAGAACTTGAAAATACTGATACGCCTAAAAGTAAGAAAAAACTTTTTATTTTTATTGGTATCGGTGTACTCGTTGCACTATTGATTGGTGGTGCATTATGGTTTTTTCTCGGCAGTTCAGATGAGTCATCCTCTGAAGCTGTAGAGGCTGTGGTTGAAACACCTTCAAATGATAAACTGGTCGCCTCTTATGTGCCCATGCCTCGTCCTTTTCTCTTTAATTTACCCGGGCCAGATCGGGCTCGTTTAGTCGAAATTAAAGTACAGCTGATGGTCCGAGGTTCCGATGATGAGGTCCTGATACAAAAACATATTCCGCTCATTGAAGATGCTCTCCTGACAACTTTTAGCAGTTCAGATGTGCAAAAGTTAAGCACTCAAGCAGGTAAGGATGAAGCTCGTCAATTAGCACTTCTTAGTGTTCAAAATACACTGCAATCCGTAACGGGACGTAAAGTGGTCGAAAAAGTGCTATTCACCGGTTTTGTGATGCAATAACCCGTAATTTCAGTACCCTAAAGAGGTTAAGGCAATATAGTGAGTGATTTATTAAGCCAAGACGAAATTGATGCGCTACTGCATGGGGTTGATGACGTCGATGACGATGATGATCTTGATGCTGCTAGCCAAGATGCGCGATCCTACGACTTTTCATCCCAAGATCGTATTGTGCGTGGGCGCATGCCCACACTCGAAATTGTTAACGAGCGATTTGCGCGTCATCTACGTATTAGCATGTTCAATATGATGCGCCGTGCGGCTGAAGTGTCGATCAATGGCGTACAGATGCTCAAGTTTGGTGAGTACGTACATACCTTATTCGTCCCAACCAGTCTGAACATGGTACGTTTTAGTCCACTCAAAGGGACTGCACTTATCACCATGGAAGCTCGCTTAGTGTTTATCCTTGTGGATAACTTTTTTGGCGGTGATGGCCGGTTCCATGCCAAGATTGAAGGGCGTGAGTTTACCCCTACTGAGCGGCGGATTGTACAGCTTCTTTTAAAAATTATCTTTGAAGATTATAAAGATGCTTGGGCTCCAGTCATGGATGTCGAATTCGACTATCTTGACTCTGAAGTTAACCCTGCCATGGCGAATATTGTCAGTCCAACCGAAGTGGTGGTGATAAACTCCTTCCATATTGAGGTGGACGGCGGCGGCGGGGATTTTCACATTACTATGCCGTACTCCATGATCGAACCTATTCGAGAGTTGTTGGATGCAGGGGTGCAAAGTGATAAGCAAGATACGGATATGCGCTGGTCACAGGCATTACATGATGAAATCATGGATGTAAAAGTGGGATTCGATGCATGCGTTGTTGAGCATGAGTTAACGCTCAAAGATGTAATGAACTTTAAAGCCGGTGATATTATTCCAGTTGAATTGCCTGAATATATCATGATGAAAATCGAAGACCTACCGACTTACCGCTGTAAAATGGGGCGTTCTCGCGATAATTTAGCGCTCAAAATATATGAAAAAATACCCCGTCCAGAAACAGTAAAAACTGAACTCCAATTAGTGACGCGCAAAGGCAAAGCTAGAGATATATCTGAATTATAAGGTGAAGCAAGATGAGCACAGAAGATACGGGCGATGATTGGGCTGCCGCGATGGCGGAGCAGGCTTTAGAGGAGGCAAATGCTGTTGCGCTGGATGAGCTTGTTGATGACTCTCAGCCTATTAGTAAAGCAGATGCTGCTAAATTAGATACGATTTTGGATATTCCGGTGACCATTTCAATGGAAGTGGGCCGTAGTTTTATTAGTATCCGCAATTTACTACAGCTAAACCAAGGTTCTGTCGTTGAGCTTGACCGTGTGGCTGGAGAGCCGTTAGACGTGATGGTCAATGGGACACTTATTGCCCATGGCGAAGTGGTTGTAGTAAATGACAAGTTTGGTATTCGTTTAACTGATGTTATCAGTCAAACTGAGCGAATTAAAAAGCTTAAATAATAGATGCACATGAGTTGGTATATGAGATGAGTACATCGGTAATATTCAGTTTAATGCCTGTTACGCAGGCTAATGCCGTGGGATTAGTTACCGACACTTCTACTGCGGTAGTAGCATCAACTGCCAAAATGTCAGAACCATCTCAACTTGCCACTGCGGCGAGTATGCTTGGTGGCTTGATCCTCGTATTATTGCTTATCTTCGCCTTAGCCTATTTGTTAAGGCGATTTAATTTAGTTCAAACAAATCATAATGTGCTTAAGACCCTCGCGGTGACTTCACTTGGACAAAAAGAACGGCTAGTGCTTGTTCAAGTTGGAGAGCAGCAATATTTACTTGGGGTGAGTGCACAACAAGTGAATTTGATTGATAAATTAGCCGAGCCCATCCAAGTGGAATCTGATTCCTTTGCGAATCGCTTACGTCAGGCGAAATTAAAACAATGACAAAGTACAGTTTCCCATTAATCGGGCTTGCCATTTTATTTTTTAGTGTATCGGTCGGGGCGGCAGATGGTGTGTTGCCTGCGGTCACCGTAAAAACGGCTGCCGATGGTTCGACAGAGTATTCAGTGACAATGCAGATTCTACTGCTGATGACGTCACTGAGTTTTTTGCCAGCCATGGTGATTATGCTGACCTCGTTTACACGGATTATTGTGGTACTTTCTATTTTACGCCAAGCGATTGGATTGCAGCAGACGCCTTCTAACCAAGTGCTTATTGGGATGAGTCTCTTTATGACTTTTTTTATTATGGCGCCCGTGTTTGACAAAATTTATGATCAAGGTGTTAAACCCTATATCGATGAACAACTGACGCTACAGCAAGCTTTTGATAAGGGGAAAGAACCATTACGAGCTTTTATGCTAGGCCAAGTTCGTACGACAGATTTAAAAACCTTTATTGATATTTCTGGCTATCAAAATATTAACTCGCCAGAAGAGGCTCCGATGAGCGTACTTGTGCCTGCTTTTATTACCAGTGAACTCAAAACGGCCTTTCAAATTGGCTTTATGTTATTCGTGCCTTTTTTGGTATTAGATTTAGTAGTGGCGAGTATTTTGATGGCGATGGGGATGATGATGCTATCGCCGATGATAGTCTCATTGCCATTTAAGATTATGTTATTTGTGCTCGTTGATGGTTGGGGGCTTGTGTTAGGCACCTTAGCCAATAGTTTTGGTTAGTCGTACTAGGAATTGTTATGACTCCAGAAGCACTGATTGATATATTTCGAGAAGCCTTAGCCGTTATTGTGATGATGGTGTCGGCCATTGTCTTGCCTGGGTTGGGTATAGGGCTTGTTGTCGCGGTGTTTCAAGCTGCCACTTCAATTAATGAGCAAACCTTAAGTTTTCTTCCTCGATTATTGGTCACATTATTTGGACTGATGTTTATGGGGCATTGGTTAGTTCAAACCTTAATGGATTTTTTCATTGAGATGGTTAACCGTATTCCCCAAGTGATAGGTTAAGGCTATGGAGCTGTTGCTCGATACCTTAATGCAGACCATCGCATCTTACATGTGGCCGTTATTTCGCGTTGCAAGCATGTTGATGGTGATGGTGGTATTTGGCGCCGCAACGACTCCTGCTAGAGTGCGTTTACTCCTTGCCATGGCGATTACCTTTGCAATTGCGCCTGTTTTGCCTCCGGTGGAGAATGCGGATTTATTTTCCCTTAGTGCTGTTTTTATTACGGCGCAACAAATTATTATTGGCGTTGCGATGGGGTTTGTTTCCCAGATGGTAATGCAGACTTTTGTATTAACAGGGCAAATTATTGGTATGCAAACCAGTTTAGGCTTTGCCTCTATGGTTGACCCTGGTTCTGGACAACAAACCCCTGTCATTGGTAACTTTTTCCTCTTGCTTGCGACGCTGATTTTTCTGGCTGTTGATGGTCACCTTCTCATGATCCGTATGCTAGTCGCAAGTTTTGAGACTCTTCCTATTTCTAACCAAGGGCTAACGCTTACAAGCTACAGATCACTTGCAGAGTGGGGCTCGTATATGTTTGGCGCGGCTTTGACCATGTCAATTTCGGCGATCATTGCGCTGTTACTGGTTAACCTCTCTTTTGGGGTAATGACCCGTGCCGCACCACAGTTGAATATTTTTTCTATTGGTTTTCCTATCACTATGATTGGTGGGCTTTTAATCCTTTGGCTAACGCTGACGCCAGTAATGGCGCATTTTGACGAAGTATGGGCTGCAGCTCAGGTTTTGCTATGTGATATTTTGGGTCTTCAATGTCAAGCCGATGGCTTGATATAAGGTTATAGGAACTCAGTATGGCTGAAGAGAGCAGCGGCGAACGTAGTGAGGAACCCACAGGGAGGCGCCTTGAACAGGCGCGTGAAAAAGGCCAAGTTGCTCGTTCAAAAGAACTGGGGACTGCCGCGGTATTACTTTCCGCAGCAACGGGGTTTTATATGCTTGGCCCTGGTATCGCAACGGCACTCTCCCATGTGTTTGAACGTGTTTTTACTATGGATCGCGCTCAAATTTATGATACTAACCAAATGTTTAATGTTTGGGGGTTGGTCGCGGGTGAAATTGCATGGCCAATGCTTAAAATCATGTTGCTGATTGTGGTGGTGGCTTTTATTGGTAATGTGTCCCTCGGTGGGATGAACTTTTCAACCCAAGCTATGATGCCCAAAGCCAGTAAAATGAGTCCTCTTGCTGGTTTTAAGCGTATGTTTGGGGTGCAAGCGCTCGTTGAGTTGACTAAGGGAATTGCTAAGTTCTCCGTAGTTGCTTTTTCGGCTTACTTTCTTTTAAGTTACTATTTTAATGATATTTTATTGTTATCAAGTGATCACTTACCAGGGAATGTTCACCATGCGTTAGATCTGTTGATATGGATGTTCATTTTACTCTGTTCTTCTGTGTTATTGATTGTGGTCATTGATGTGCCATTTCAGATTTGGAATCACAATAAACAACTGAAAATGACCAAACAAGAAGTCAAAGATGAATATAAAGACACAGAAGGTAAGCCTGAAGTTAAAGGACGCGTTCGACAAATGCAGCGAGAGCTTGCACAGCGTCGAATGATGGCCGAAGTACCCAATGCGGACGTGATTGTCGTCAATCCTGAGCATTATGCCGTGGCGGTCAAATACGATGTCAAGCGCTCTGCTGCACCGTTTGTCATTGCCAAGGGTGTAGATGATGTGGCGTTTAAGATCCGCGAAGTCGCCCGTGAGTACAATATTGCGATTGTGTCAGCTCCCCCATTGGCAAGGGCAATCTATCATACGACTAAATTAGATCAGCAAATACCTGAGGGGTTATTTACTGCCGTGGCTCAGGTTTTAGCCTATGTTTTCCAATTGCGTCAATACCAAAAGGGACGGGGACGTAAACCTATTCCTATCCCATTAAATCAGCCTATCCCTGATGATTTAAAATATTAATGGCTTGCTCGTTCACTCTTCAAATTTTAAGTGTCCTCTTGGCGCGATTTTTGCTTTTCCGCTTTTATACGTCAAAGTTTAGGTAATAGTGAATGGATGTTAAAGCGGCTTTAGGCCAAGTTAAGCAGGTAAGACTTAGTACGTTCAAAGGCATAGGTACGCCTATGTTAGTGCTTGCCGCATTAGCAATGATTGTATTGCCTATTCCACCGTTCTTACTCGATATTTTATTTTCCTTTAATATCGCCCTCGCATTAATCGTATTACTAGTCGCTATTTATACTGATAGACCCTTAGATTTTGCCGCATTTCCAACCGTGCTTTTGGTTGCCACCTTATTGCGACTCGCCCTTAACGTGGCGTCAACCCGTGTTGTGTTGCTTGAAGGCCATAATGGGGGGGATGCCGCAGGTAAAGTGATTGAGGCATTCGGCTCTGTGGTGATTGGTGGTAACTATGCAGTGGGTTTAGTGGTATTTATCATCCTGATCATTATTAACTTTGCTGTGGTGACAAAAGGTGCTGGTCGTATTGCTGAGGTGAGTGCTCGCTTTACCCTAGACGCTATGCCTGGTAAGCAAATGGCGATTGATGCCGATCTAAACGCTGGAACTCTCAATCAAGAGCAGGCAAGGTTACGTCGAGCTGAGGTGACCCGCGAGGCAGATTTCTATGGTGCGATGGATGGTGCCTCTAAATTCGTGAAAGGCGATGCTATTGCGGGGATTATGATCTTAGTCATCAACATCCTCGGTGGCTTTATTATTGGTATTGTTCAACATGGCTTGAGTTTTTCTCAAGCTGTCGAGATTTATACGCTTTTGACCATAGGTGATGGTCTGGTTGCGCAAATTCCAGGACTATTGCTGTCCATTGCTGCGGCATTAATGGTGACCCGTCAAAATGAATCGGGTGACATGGGCCAAATGCTGATGAGTCAGATGTTTGACAGTCAT
Organism: Shewanella sp. W3-18-1; assembly: GCF_000015185.1. NCBI lineage: Bacteria > Pseudomonadati > Pseudomonadota > Gammaproteobacteria > Alteromonadales > Shewanellaceae > Shewanella > Shewanella sp. W3-18-1. The sequence continues at coordinate 1,627,602 of NC_008750.1, forward strand.
AAATCTTTAGGGATTGCAGCGGGTGTTCTCTTTGTCATGGGCATTGTGCCAGGAATGCCTCACATGGCGTTCCTTGGCTTTGCTGTTATTACTGCTGGTGCTGCGTATTTTGTATTTAAACGTAATGAAAATAAACGCTTAAAAGCCTTAGAACAAGTCAAAACGGGTCCGATAGAAAGACAAGACAAAGAGCCTAAAGAGTTGAGCTGGGATGATGTACACCATGTTGACACTATCGGCCTAGAAGTGGGTTATCGCTTAATCCCATTAGTCGATAAAGGCCAGGGTGGGGAATTATTGAGTCGTATTAAAGGGGTGCGTAAGAAACTCTCGCAGGAGCTTGGTTTCCTCGTACCCGCAGTGCATATTCGTGACAACTTGGATTTATCCCCCAATGCCTATCGTATTTCCCTTATGGGGGTTGTGGTTGGTGAGGCTGATATTCGCCATGATTGTGAGTTAGCTATTAATCCTGGGCAAGTGTACGGTAAGCTTGATGGCATTGAAACTCGCGATCCTGCTTTTGGTCTTGAAGCGGTCTGGATTGCCCCAGAACTCCGCGAGCATGCACAGACCTTAGGTTACACTGTGGTTGATGCTGCAACTGTCGTTGCGACCCATATTAGTCAATTACTCACCAATAATGCCGCAAAACTTTTAGGTTACGAAGAAGTGCAACAACTGATGGATATGCTTGCTAAGCATTCTCCTAAGCTTGTTGATGGGTTTATTCCTGATGTGATGCCACTGGGTAGTGTCGTAAAAGTGATGCAAAACCTATTAAATGAAGGCGTTTCTGTCAGAGACTTGCGTACAATAGTACAAACTTTGTTAGAATACGGCACTAAGAGCAATGATACAGAAGTGTTGACCGCCGCCGTACGTATTGCGCTGAAACGTATGATAGTCCAAGAAATATCTGGCCCAGAACTCGAAATCCCCGTCATTACTTTGGCGCCAGAGTTGGAACAGATGTTGCATCAATCAATGCAAGCAACTGGTGGTGATGGTCCAAATATTGAACCCGGTCTTGCGGAGCGTATGCAGCAGTCATTGGCTGATGCGGCTCAAAAGCAAGAAATGGTTGGACAGCCTGCCATATTGTTAACGTCTGGTATGTTACGCGCGACGCTGTCACGGTTTGTTAAACATACTATTCCTAATCTCAGAGTGATTTCTTACCAAGAAATCCCCGATGAAAAGCAAATACGCATTGTATCTGCTGTCGGCCAGTAGAGGACGCATAAGTGAAGATTAAACGATTTTTTGCCAAAGACATGCGTGCCGCACTGGCCCAAGTGAAAGACACTCTCGGCTCAGATGCCGTTATCATGTCAAACAAAAAGGTAAATGGCGGTATCGAAATTGTCGCCGCGGTTGACTACGATGAGCCAAAAGCGAAGGCGTCCGCGACACCTCCTGCACCTACTTTTATGGATGTCAGTGATGACTTAGTGTCTCTTGGTGGAAAGCAGCCTGTGCGTGCACAGAGCAGTGTCAAACCATCGGCGCCAGCAGATTCATTACAAGCTTTGCTCGAGAAACAACAAAGCCGTTTAAATCAGCAGTTATCGCATCAGCAACCTGAGGCCGATTTACCCGTATGGGCAAAAGGGTTACAGGCACCAGTAGCATCGAAGTCTGAGCGCCGAGACATTCCGGCCGCTTTTGATAAAAAGCCGCAAACCACACAAAAACAAAATGCTGATATTGAAGCCATGCGTGATGAATTAGCATCACTACGTAATTTACTGACTCACCAAGTGTCTTCTTTGATGACAGAGCATAAAAAACGTATCGATCCCGTTGGCGCTATGCTGGAATCTAAGTTACTTGAAGCCGAATTTTCTCCTGCAGTTGCTGCGAAATTAGCCGCGTTGAGTCAGCATTATACCCCTGCTGAGTTAGTGCGAGCACTACCCCAAAGTCTAGCTAATATGCTTGATAATCAAGGTGATGATATAGTTAGGCAGGGTGGAGTAGTGGCTTTAGTTGGCCCTACTGGTGTGGGTAAAACGACCTCATTAGCTAAATTGGCTGCGCGTTTTGCTGCTCACCATGGGCCGGAACAAGTCGCATTAATTACCACAGATCATTATCGCATTGGCGCCTATGAGCAATTAGCGACCTATGGCAAAATAATGGGCTGTCCAGTTAAGCAAGCCCATGATCTCAATGAATTAGAACAAATTCTTTATCAGTTCAGAAATCGCAAGCTAGTATTGATAGATACCGCTGGTATGGGGCAACGAGATATGCGGCTTTACCAGCAACTTGATAATTTAACTGCAAATAGCAGAATACCTATTCGCAGTTATCTGGTACTGTCTGCCACAGGACAGCGCCGAGTGTTGCAAGATGCTGTTAATCATTTTAAACGCATTCCTTTATCTGGTGCCGTGCTCACAAAACTCGATGAATCAGTCTCCCTCGCGGGTGCGCTGAGTGTGTTGATCCAAAGTGGGCTACCATTAAGTTATGTTACTGATGGACAAAGGGTTCCAGAAGATATGAAAGTCGCAGACACCCTAATGTTAGCGCAGCAGGCGCTTGCGACATTAGATAGTACAGAACAACAATCATTACAAGACACAGCGTGGTCAGATAATATGGCCTGTGCATTTGAGTAGAGTTATGACCCTGGATCAAGCAAGTGGTTTACGTATGATGAATCAACCCTATAACGAAAAAGTGAAAGTAATCGCTGTCACAGGTGGTAAAGGTGGCGTGGGTAAAACCAGCGTATCAATTAATACCGCAGTGGCATTAGCCGAAAAGGGCAAGCGTGTCTTAGTGCTTGACGCAGACCTTGGCTTAGCCAATGTCGATGTCATGTTGGGGATCCGTGCCGAGCGTAACCTCTCCCATGTATTATCGGGTGATGCTGAACTTGACGATATTATTGTCCGTGGGCCTAAAGGTATTGGTATCGTACCAGCGACTTCAGGCACCCAAGGTATGGTGGAACTAAGTCCTGCTCAGCATGCTGGATTAATCCGTGCTTTCAGTGAGATGCGCGCACAATTTGATATTCTTGTGGTCGATACTGCTGCAGGGATTTCCGATATGGTACTCAGTTTCTCACGTGCTTCGCAGGATGTGCTAGTCGTTGTATGTGACGAGCCTACCTCAATCACCGACGCCTATGCGTTAATTAAAATTCTCAGCCGTGAACACGGTGTATTTCGTTTTAAAATTGTTGCCAATATGGTGCGTAGTTTACGCGAAGGGATGGAATTATTTGCTAAACTCAGTAAAGTGACCGACCGATTTTTAGATGTGGCACTTGAGCTCGTTGCAACGATTCCATTTGATGAAAATTTGCGTAAGTCTGTGCGTAAGCAAAAGTTAGTGGTTGAAGCTTATCCTAAATCACCTGCAGCGATCGCATACCAAGGCTTAGCCAATAAAATCATGAGTTGGCCTGTACCGCAACAACCTGGTGGGCATTTGGAGTTTTTCGTTGAACGTTTAGTCCAACGACCAGATTTTCAAGAGGAAAAAACGAGTGAATAAAGCCGCAGCGTATACTTGTTTAGACAATAAATCGTCTATCGTTGAACAGTATGCTCCGTTGGTTAAAAGAATTGCACATCATTTACTCGCCAGACTGCCAGCTTCTGTGCAGCTAGATGATCTACTACAAGCTGGGATGATGGGACTATTAGAAGCATCATCCAAGTTTGATGGTGGCAAAGGTGCAAAATTTGAAACCTTCGCTGGCATACGGATCCGTGGTGCCATGCTGGACGAAATTCGTCGAGGTGATTGGGTCCCACGTTCTGTTCATCGTAATAATCGTAGGGTAGCACAAGCCATTGATGAGTTAGAAAAAGAACTGGGCCGTGATGCACGTGACACAGAAATTGCAGAAAAACTTGATATGACGCTCGATGAGTACCATCATATTCTTAACGATGTTTCTGTCGGAAAAATCATAGGGATAGAAGACTTAGGTGTATCGCAAGATATACTAACGCTGAGCGATAGGTCCGACGATGGCTCGTTTGAAGCTCTCGCTGAGACTCAGTTTCATTCCGCATTAGTTGAGGCAATAAAATTATTGCCAGAAAGAGATGCGTTAGTGTTATCGCTGTACTACGATGAAGCATTGAATTTAAAAGAGATTGGCGCCATTCTTGAAGTAAGCGAATCGCGAGTTAGCCAGATATTAAGTCAGGCTATGTTGCGACTCAAAGCTAAACTCAAGCACTGGACATAAGTATAATTATTAATCGAGCACATAATGTCAGCTCACCGGAGGAAACCTTGGACAAGAATATGAAGATTCTCATTGTTGACGACTTTTCAACAATGAGACGTATCATCAAGAACTTGTTGCGAGACTTGGGGTTTAACAACACCCAAGAAGCAGACGATGGCTCAACCGCCCTGCCGATGTTGCAAAAGGGGGATTTTGATTTCGTTGTTACAGATTGGAATATGCCCGGCATGCAAGGGATTGATCTGTTAAGAGCTATTCGCGCAGACGACTCTCTTAAGCATTTACCAGTGTTAATGGTTACTGCTGAGGCAAAACGTGAACAAATTATCGCTGCGGCCCAAGCGGGGGTAAACGGCTATGTCGTAAAACCTTTCACAGCAGCTACGTTAAAAGAAAAGTTAGATAAAATATTCGAACGACTCGCTTAGGCAGGGATGAGCTATGAAGTCACATACATCAGGGCTCATCACGCTAGAGCAGGCTCAGCATTTAGTTGAATTACTAAGTGCAGGTGAACAGTCTCAAGCTGATGATTTATTTAGAGAACTTGCTGCTCCACTTCAGAGGGAACTCTTCGATGAGGTAGGTAAGCTCACTCGACAACTTCATAGTGCATTGATGGATTTTCAGGTCGATAATCGTTTAGTTCAGTTGGCGAATACTGACATACCTGATGCGAAACAAAGATTGAACTATGTTATTGATATGACAGAGCAAGCTGCGAATAAAACCATGGATGCAGTTGAGGAATGTTTGCCATTAGCAAATGCCTTAACGACAAATATTCAACAGGTTATGCCATCTTGGGATAGGTTAATGCGGCGAGACATTGCATTAACTGAGTTTAAAGCCCTATGCCATGATGTGCAGCACTTAATGTTGCGCAGTGAGCAAGATTCTGATCGATTACGTGATTTGCTTAATCAAATATTGATGGCGCAGGATTTTCAAGATCTCACCGGACAAATGATACGCCGTGTTATCGATTTAGTAATGGAAGTTGAAAGTAACTTGGTATCAATGCTGACGGTATTTGGTGAGCAACCAATAATTGAGCACCAGGTTATTCAGAAAAATAATATTGAAGCAGAAGGCCCGATAATGAATGCCGAGCTTCGTCAAGATGTGGTAACGGGTCAAGACGAAGTAGATGATCTTCTATCGAGTCTAGGTTTCTAACTGGGAGTCAATTTGATGGCCTTTGATGTAGATGAAGAGATACTCCAGGACTTTTTAATCGAAGCAGGTGAGATTTTAGAACTGCTACAGGAGCAACTTGTTGCCCTAGAAAATAATCCTGATGATACTGACTTGCTTAATGCCATTTTCAGGGGATTTCATACCGTTAAAGGCGGCGCCGGCTTTCTCAGTTTGACTCCCATGGTTGATGTTTGCCATGAAGCTGAAAATACTTTTGACTTGTTACGTACCGGCAAGCGAAAAGTTAATGCTGAATTAATGGATATCATTCTGCACGCTGTTGACGCCATTAATACTATGTTCGCTCAAACTCAACAGGGTGAACAACAAGACCCCGCCGATCCAGTATTATTAGCAAAATTAAAAATGCTCAGTTCTGGCGCGCCATTACCCTCTGAATTAAACCCAAGTTCACCTGTTGCCATGACTGAACCAGAGCCAGAACCCGAGCTTGTTGAAGTTGCTGTTATTGAGGAAATGCCCGTTGAAGCAACGGAAATAAGCGGAAGCTCAAGTATTGATGAAATTGATGAAGCGGAATTTGAGGCACTGTTAGATGCTTTGCACGGAGAGGGGAAAGGTCCTGCTGTCAGTTCAGTAGGGAGCGCCGTGCCACCCCAATCTGTGCCAACAGCGAAAGCTCCTGCGTCGACTGATGATATTACCGACGATGAATTTGAAGCTTTACTCGATGAGTTGCATGGTTCTGGTCAGTTTAAAGTCGAAGTTGACGCGCCAGCTAAACCTAAAGCAGTTGTCACGCCGCCAGTGCCACCTGTTGATTCGGATGAAATTACCGATGATGAGTTTGAGCGATTGCTTGATGAATTGCATGGTAAAGGTGGGGCACCGGCAAAAGCAAGCATCCCTGTTGCAGCATCATCAACACCTTCAGTTGTGCCTAAGGCTGCGCCAATAACGTCAACGGCTAACGTGGCCGCCACAGTGAATGCGCCTGTCGTTGCGGCTAAAACTGAGATTGCTGTCGCTGATAAAGCGCCCGCGAAAGCAGCGGCATCAGCCAACGTTCCTCAAGGTGAAACTACAGTTCGAGTCGATACTGCACGCCTTGATCAAATTATGAACATGGTCGGTGAGCTGGTATTAGTGCGAAATCGTCTTGTCAGTTTAGGCATTAGTCGTGATGACGAGGAAATGTCTAAAGCGCTTGCTAACTTAGATCTTGTGACTGCGGATTTACAAGGCGCAGTGATGAAGACCCGTATGCAACCGATTAAAAAGGTGTTTGGGCGTTTTCCCCGTGTTGTTCGCGATTTAGCACGTACACTGAACAAAGAAATTGACTTGGTTATGATCGGTGAAGAGACCGATTTAGATAAAAACCTAGTGGAGGCCCTCGCCGATCCTCTGGTTCACTTAGTGCGTAACTCGGTTGACCATGGCATAGAAATGCCAAATGAGCGTGAAGCTAGCGGTAAGCCTAGAACAGGGACTATTACCTTATCTGCCAGCCAAGAAGGTGACCATATTCTGCTTAAAATCGAAGATGATGGTGCAGGGATGGATCCTGAAAAACTTAAGCAAATCGCGATTAAACGTGGAGTGCTCGATGACGATGCCGCCGCGCGTATGACAGACACTGAGGCTTATAATCTGATTTTTGCGCCTGGTTTTTCAACAAAGGTGGAAATTTCCGATATTTCAGGTCGTGGCGTTGGTATGGATGTAGTTAAGACCCGTATCGCTCAACTAAATGGTACTGTTCATATAGACTCAATGAAAGGTAAGGGGACGGTGCTTGAAATTAAAGTTCCCTTAACACTTGCGATTATGCCAACCCTGATGGTGGATGTGGCACAGCAAGTATTTGCTCTGCCGCTATCGAGTGTGAATGAGATATTCCACCTTGACCTAACAAAAACCAACATTGTTGATGGACAACTCACCGTCATAGTGCGTAATAAGGCTGTACCACTGTTCTATTTGGAACACTGGTTACATAAGAATAAAACGAGTTTTAAACATGGTGATAAGAAACATGGCCATGTTGTTATCGTGCAATTAGGTATGATGCAGATAGGATTTGTTGTAGATGCTTTAATTGGCCAAGAAGAAGTGGTTATCAAACCGCTTGGAGCCATGTTACACGGCACACCAGGTATGGCTGGTGCAACGATCACCTCTGATGGCGGTATTGCTCTGATTTTAGATGTACCAGGGCTATTAAAGCATTATGCAAAGAATAAAAGTTAGTTTCCAAGCTAAGGAATGGAATGGCCATTAAAGTATTAGTCGTTGATGACTCAAGTTTTTTTAGGCGACGTGTTAGTGAAATAGTCAATCAAGATCCTGAACTGGAAGTAATTGCGACGGCCTCAAATGGGGCCGAAGCGGTAAAGATGGCTGCTGAACTTAATCCCCAAGTGATTACCATGGATATTGAAATGCCCGTCATGGATGGTATTACTGCCGTCCGTGAGATCATGGCAAAGTGTCCAACACCCATATTAATGTTTTCATCTTTGACCCATGACGGTGCCAAAGCCACGTTAGATGCGTTAGATGCGGGTGCGTTAGATTTTTTACCTAAGCGCTTTGAAGATATTGCAACAAATAAAGATGATGCCATTCTTTTACTCCAGCAAAGAGTGAAAGCCCTTGGTCGCAGGAGAATGTTTCGCCCGATAGTAAGACCTTCGGTGTTGCCAACGCCTACATCTCGAACGAGTACCACTTCTGTTCTGGGGAACACGACGCCTGTTGCCACTGCGCCTATTCGGACATCCACAGCTTCGTCTATCCGTGCGAGTGGTAAACAATACAAATTACTGCTGATTGGCACTTCTACTGGCGGCCCAGTCGCATTGCAAAAGATTTTGACGCAGTTTCCAGCCAATTATCCTCACCCTATTTTACTCATTCAGCATATGCCGGCAGCCTTTACACCAGCTTTCGCGAATCGTCTAAATGGGTTATGTAAGATTGAAGTGAAAGAAGCTGCAAATGGTGATTTACTTCGACCAGGTTGTGCTTACTTAGCGCCGGGTGGCATGCAGATGATGATCGAACGCAGTGGTGCCAGTGGCCGAATCAAAGTCATCGCAGGGAGTGCTGAGATGAATTATAAGCCCTGCGTCGATATTACTTTTGCATCAGCATCGAAAGCCTATGGTGGTGATGTACTTGCTGTTGTCTTGACGGGTATGGGAGCCGATGGTCGAGAAGGAGCGCGTATGCTTAAATCGGCTGGAGCGACTATTTGGGCACAGGATGAAGCCAGTTGCGTGGTTTACGGCATGCCGCAGGCAGTTGCGAGTGCGGGAATTGCGAGCCAATCTATTTCACTCGACAATATGGCTGAGTCAATTTTAAAAGAGTCTGTTCGTGGCTAATGTAACTAATGTCAAAAAGCCAATGAGCACGAATGTCGTGCTCATTATGGTATTAATGGTGATTACCATTATTTGTCTGGGCGCGTTAAGTCTCGACTATCGACATAAAATCAAATTGTTGCATGAAGATGTAAAACGTCTCGAATCAACTCAAGTTTTACTTATGGTACCTGATGAGCAAGCTGAAGCGATTGCAACATGGCTAGCGACTCATCCTGATCAGACTCAAGCTATGTTGAAATTAGCTTCACCGGGTGAGCAAAAAGCAGTTACGGTAGACTTAAATGCAGAACCTTCGTCAATTAATTTGGCGTTACCACCTAAATCAACTGAACCGTCAACGGGTAAAGTAAATACTGACGTTGTGCCTGTAGTGGTGTCAGAGAATGCTGATGGCGTTAAAGTGATTAGCCTACCAAATGGTGGGATAAGGGTAACAACAAGGGAAGGCGATTAGTCTTTTTCAATCGTGATTCAATGCATGTTTAAGTCGGAATAACGAGAGGATCACTTCTTGAAAGTATGGACCATAGCAAATCAAAAAGGCGGTGTGGGTAAAACCACAACGGTGGCGAGCTTAGCAGGAGTACTGACTAAGCGCGGTAAGCGTGTGCTAATGATCGATACAGATCCCCATGCATCACTTGGATATTACTTAGGCATTGACTCTGAAAAAGTACCAGGTTCACTATTTGATGTATTTCTTGCTCATCAGAACTTAACAAAAGAGTTGGTTTGTTCTCATATAGTGCCAACCTTGGTAGATGGTTTGGATCTCTTACCTGCGACCATGGCGCTAGCGACGTTAGACAGAGCGTTAGGTCATCAAGAAGGGATGGGGCTGGTTCTGCGTAATCTTTTAGCACTTGTTGCCGATGAATATGATGTGGCAATTGTAGATTGCCCACCAGTTTTAGGGGTGCTTATGGTGAATGCCCTTGCTGCGAGTCAGCATATCGTTATTCCCGTACAAACCGAATTTTTAGCCATTAAAGGTTTGGAGCGCATGGTCAAGACAATGGAATTAATGGGGCGCTCCAAGAAAACCCAATACAGTTATACCGTTGTTCCAACGATGTATGATAAACGTACTAAAGCTTCTCCCGCGGCCTTACAAATATTAAGCGAACAATATTCAGGTTCCCTGTGGCGTGATGTTATTCCCGTCGATACTAAGTTTAGAGATGCCAGTTTGGCACATTTACCCGCCTCGCATTATGCAAGTGGGTGTCGTGGCGTAAAAGCCTATGAAAGATTGTTAGATTTTTTATTAGTCGGGGAGTTTGGCCATGTCAAAATCGGTTGATGAAACTGTTTTTGATTTTTTTGAATTATTGCTGCATGAGAATGACAGTTCAATTACAGGTATTTCCAAGCCACCATCACATGGGGATAAGTCTCTACAACGGGAGGCGATCGGGAATGAGGTTACATCACTCGATGATGCGATTTTAGCGGAACGTGCATCAGTACGTTTACATCAGACAATAACCGTCACCCCTGAGGTGCAATTCGCTAAAGTAAAGGCACCCAGTCCCAATGTGGTTTTGAGTGAGGTCGCGCCTAAAGTAGATAAGCAATCGCTTGAAAAACTACTGGCACCAGTATTAAAAACGGAAGTTAAAACAGAACCAAAAATCATTGAAGAGCTTATACAACCGGAGATTGTTTCCGAGGGTAAGCCTGTTGATGATACTGAACAGCCTATATCTTTTGCCGCCGAAGAGCCTCTTACTGTTGGGCGTGAAGAGGCTATTTTAGTCAATAAGCCAGAGACTCAGCTTGGTATTACACCACCGAGTATCACAAAAGATCTTCAAGAAGTGCTCGATGATGAGTTTCAGGTACTATTCTTTAAAGTGGCTGGGTTAACATTAGCCGTACCGCTAGTGAGTTTAGGTGGCATTGTTAAAGTGGAACGGATTAACCATATTATTGGCCGTCCATCGTGGTTTTTAGGTGTGCAAAGCCACAGGGAAGAACAATTAAACATTGTCGATACTTGCGCTTGGGTTATGCCAGAAAAATACACAGATAAACTGGCGCAATCGGTAAATTATCAATATCTTGTATTGTTAGAAGGCAGTAACTGGGGATTAACTTGTGAGTCTTTAGTCAATGCTGTAAAAATTAATAAATCGCAAGTAAACTGGCGCAGCAAAGCAGGTAAACGGCCTTGGCTCGCTGGTGTCGTTAAAGAACAAATGTGTGGTATTTTGCACGTACAAGCCTTAGTTGAAATGCTTGATGCGGGTTTAGGTTGTCAGGACTCAATTGGTTGAGGTAAACATGAAAGATACAAGAAATGTCGCAGCCGTAGCTGCAAGTAAAGATGATGTAGTATTACAATGGGTTACCTTTAAGTTAGACAACGAAACTTATGGTATCAACGTAATGCAAGTGCAAGAAGTGCTGCGCTATACCGAAATAGCGCCAGTGCCTGGTGCTCCATATTATGTTTTAGGTATCATTAACTTACGTGGTAATGTTGTCACTGTTATCGATACACGGTCACGTTTTGGCTTGCAATCAGCCGAAGTCGATGATTCGACCCGTATTGTGATTATCGAAGCTGAAAAGCAAGTCATCGGTATTTTAGTGGATAGCGTTGCAGAGGTTGTTTACTTACGCCGCAGCGAAATTGACAACGCACCTAATGTCGGGACAGAAGAAAGCGCTAAGTTTATTCAAGGTGTAAGTAACCGTGATAATGAGCTGTTGATCTTAGTTGATCTCGATAAGTTATTATCCGATGAAGAATGGGCTGAACTCACACAACTCTAAACTGTTGCGTTTTTGAGTGCTTAGTAGCAAGCTCTCGACCTTTATGAGCTATTGCCATCAATAACGGAAAAGGGGAACAATGCTTCCCAATAAAGCGATTAGAGTCATGAATCATGCATCCTCTTTATCCGTTATTCTGATTTATACATAGAAATGCATAAGGATTTTTAATGGGCGATGAATTTTTGATCGCGGCGTTAGTCTATGTGATTGCGTGCTTAGGGCTTGTGCTCTATCTACAAAAGCAGTTGAGTAAATTACGTAATAAAGTTGAAGCGTTAACTGTGCTTGTCAAGGAAGGTGACCGCCAGCGTGAAGCCTTTAAAAGGGAATTGCAGGAATTACGCAGCGGCACTATTGGCGTGGGGCGCAGAGTCATTGAGTTAGAAAAGCGGTTGCATCAGCAATCCGAGCGCATTGAAGAAACGACCTTACAAGATCCTCAAGCAAAGCTTTACACTCGTGCGATGAAAATGGTCGGACTTGGTGCGGGAGTCGATGAACTGATAAAAGAGTGTGAACTTCCCAAAGCTGAAGCTGAATTATTGATCCGGTTACATCGTAAATAGCGAAGTGTAGGGGCTAAGACGCTCTCCCTTTTGCATCACCGCACTTTTTGTCATTTCTGCATCCTTCGTCATTCTCGCATCCTTCGTCATTCCCGCGAAAGCGGGAATCCATCAGTGAAGTCTTTTGGTGTTTTAGAGCTCCGTGACTTAAAAGCTAAAGCTGGATCCCCGCATGCGCGAGGATGACGGCTTAGGGGCGAGGATGACGGCTTAGGGGCAAGGATGACGGCTTAGGGGCAAGGATGACGTGGTAGGAGTAAGGATGACGGAAAAATCAAAGGGTGTTTTGCAACTACTCGATAGCCACTTTGTAGTATACGGACGCTGCTTCACAGTTTACAGAATGGGTTCCGCTCTTACGATAAGCGTCAGCCATGAACGAAGTGTTCTGTAAGCGTAGCGGGTGGTTTTTACTGTTAGCGCAGAGTTCTGCTTTTCCTTACTCCTAAGCTTTTTCAACAATTTTTTGATGCATATTATTCCATTGCTCGGGGAATTTACCGTCGAGCATATAAACAAAGGCGATCAGTTCTGCAATAAGTATATACAACTCTTTTGGGATCTCCTCACCTAACTCTAATAAGCGTAGAAAATTGCTAAGATGCGCATCTTGATGAATATAAACTCCTGATTCTTTGGCGAGGGCAATAATTTCTTCGGCGATCAGTCCTTCACCTGTTGCGACAATCTTCGGAGCATGTTTTCTATCGTAACTCAAGGCTACAGCTTGCTTGGTTTTATTATCTTCGGTTGTCATATTATGCTCATTTTGTCACTTACATTGATGTTCATAAACGCTATGCCTTCGTTTTTACTAGAAAATGGTCACCAGGGAGCAATGTGGCTGGCACTGGTGCTATCTGGGTTGAAAGTTCGCTTGTCGTAAAACCGAGCTGTGACAGTTTTTGGCTTAAGGGAGCTAAAAAGTTATCAACCTTATTGAGTAGTGTTTGGTTATTTCCTTTAAATTGAATCTCTAAGAGTTGTTGGTGATAACGAGCTGATATTAATAGGGGCCCCTGTGCAAGATTAAATTTTAGTTGTAAATGCCAACCATTATGCTTCTGCTGCTCATCAGCGTCATTCTCCTGCTCAAATTTGCCTTCAAGCTGTTCGTGTCGTTGATTGATGCTATAGGGGAGAGCAAAAAACCAAACGATATTACCGTTATTTTCGCCACTTGCTTGTTGATATAAATGTAAACTGGTCGCTAATTGTCCCATGCTCTCTAAACCGCCAGCTTTACTCAATTGACTTAGCTGATTGTTAGAAAAACCAGTCCTTGCTTGTAATTGTTCAAGATAATTCGCCAGTTTTTGGCTTAAAGCACTGGTAGTTTTGGCTCTAAAACCGAGTAATAGTTGAAATAATGACGTAATCGCACCAGCATTCATAAAGGATGATGTGTGGCTAAGCTGTTGTGCTGCCAAATTGAGTGTGGCTAATCCTAGTATTTCAGCTTTAAGTGAATCAGGATCACTCAACTGCCCTAAAGGTTGTGGGTTGATATGCGGTAAATGTCTAAGTAGCTCAGTTGCTAGATTATTGTTGCTCCGCAATACCAGTTGATCTGAGGGTAATGCGCCTGCTTTATTAAACGCTTTTTGCAGTACATCATTCACGTTAATGTCGCCATCACTGCTACTGTCAATCTGCTGAACATCTGGCTTAGCTTGCCCAAGATTATTTGTAACATGTGCAGATTGAGAGATAGTTGCAGCGATAAGTGAGCTGTTCTGCAACGAGATATTCGTCGCTGTGTTAGTGATGTTTTGTTCTGTAGTGGGCGGTAAACTGCCAAGGGGTAATCGGGGGGCTGTTATCGATTGCCCGGTTTGTGCGTTAGCTTGTGTATTATTGGCATTAGCTTTGGTTGTTGCTTGGCCGAGATTGGTCGCATCCAAAGTTGGTGTCATCGATGATGCCGCCACTGAAGTGCTTTGGGCACTAAGGGAAGGGCTTATATTTATCGTGGTGGCATTTGATGAGCGCATTTCTGGTTGTGGTATAAGGCTTTCTAGCTTCCTCAGAAAGCTAGCATAAATCTGGGCAGGTTCTGTTTTTGCGATAACCACGTTTGCCGCTTGTTTATCGATTATGGGAATCTTAGTTTCATTTATTGAAGCGCCGATAAGGATTTCAAGTTTGCTCACAATAGGGGTGAGTACTAATATAGGACGTCCCTGTGACAAGGCAATTTTAGCTTGGTATTCACCAGCACTCAGTCGAGTCCCCGCGTCTTGTGCTATAACAGTCCCATTTGAAAATTGGAACTCTTTGTGGGTAATAGTGACATCGGGAAGTGGGTAACCTTGAGGGCGCCCAGCTAAGCTGAATAAGCGTTCTAATGATATGCCATTTTGCTGGGCGAGCTGAGCAATAGCTTCTGGTAATTTTAGTGTTAATGCGGTGCCAAGTGCTGTGAGTTGAGCTGGTTGGCTTGCCGTTGTTATGGCAGCGTTAGGTGTCGTATTGGCCGCAGGCTCTGCTGTCGTTTGCGTTAGTAGAAAACGATTGGCGTTAATCAGTGCTTGTCTTTGTTGAGCATCAACGAGCTTTAAATTATATTCTGTACCGTTTAGAATAATACTGTCGCCCTTAGGTGATACAAGCACTTCAACAGGTATTGGACGTGCAGATACGTTTGAGGCATCGTTTTGGTATGCTGGAGCAGGTTGCTGTGGGTTAGCATTATTGATGACTGGGATCGACTCCATGGGATGACCTTAAATAGTTTATCCTGCGGCATGGCATGTTGATAAATTAACAATTGACCAAAATAATTTGCCAAGTATGCTTATGCGTTTTGTGAAAACAATATCAATAGCAAGCTTTCGCAATACTAGAATATACGGCTAAGAGGAATGTTACTTATATCGTCACTTGTCTATAGTCACTTTAGCGAAAACTTTGCACCTAAGCAGTACATTTATATTAAGAGATCAATATGAAGTTGAAATGGATAGGGCTATCGTTAGGATTTGTATTATTGCCCCAAGCATATGGGGCAGAAGTCTCCGTACCTGATACCACTTCTCAAGACATTACAGCAGTGACCATTACCTATGATGATCCACGGGATCCTTTCGAGGGTTTTAACCGTGCAATGTGGGATTTTAACTATCTGTATCTTGATAAATATCTCTATCGTCCAGTTGCCCATGGTTATAACGACTATATTCCCCGGCCCGCTAAAACGGGTATTAATAATTTTGTACAGAACTTAGAAGAGCCAAGTAGCTTAGTTAACAATGTGTTGCAAGGCAAGTGGGGATGGGCTGCGAATGCTGGCGGGCGTTTTACCGTTAACTCCACAATAGGTTTGTTAGGCGTTTTTGATGTGGCCGATATGATGGGAATGCCGCGTAAGCAAGACGCATTTAACGAAGTGCTGGGTTACTATGGTGTGCCAAATGGTCCTTATTTTATGGCGCCATTTGCGGGCCCCTATGTTGTGCGTGAACTCGCAACAGATTGGGTTGATGGTCTATACTTTCCACTATCAGAGCTCACCATGTGGCAATCCGTTGTTAGGTGGGGGCTTAAGAGTCTTCATGCGAGAGCTTCAGCGATTGATCAAGAAAGGCTCGTTGATAATGCGCTTGATCCCTATGCTTTCGTGAAAGATGCGTATTTACAACACATGGACTATAAAGTCTATGATGGCAATGTTCCTCAGAAACAAGAAGATGATGAGTTGCTTGATCAATATATGCAGGAGCTTGATTAACGTTACGCAACATGGCTATCGATGTTGCTTTCACAACCTAGTCCTTGCCGTATCGAATGATTCTTCCGATGTCATGATTGAGTTATTGCTATAGCAATGAATTTTATTCGGGAATCTTTATGGTGTTAAATGGTGTTTCGATTCTTTTGGTTGAAGATGATCCTGTGTTTCGGCAAATTGTCGCCACGTTCCTTTCTGGGCGTGGCGCTGATGTAGCTCAAGCCTCTGATGGTGAGCAAGGACTGAGTGTTTTCAAACAACAGCGCTTTGATATTGTCTTGGCTGACTTGAGTATGCCAAAGTTAGGAGGACTCGATATGCTCAAGGAAATGACTAAACTTGAGCCACTTATCCCTTCCATTGTGATTTCAGGTAACAATGTCATGGCAGATGTTGTCGAGGCATTACGTATTGGCGCCAGTGATTATTTAGTTAAACCCGTATCCGATTTATTCATTATTGAACAAGCCATTAGGCAAGCCCTACATAAAATCCTTGGTGATGAACCTATTCAAGCAGAAATAGATGCACTGTCCCGGCAAGAGCTAAGTGATAATTTAGCCCTTTTGGAGCAAAGTGTAGAAGCCGCAAAACAGGTTCAGCAGCAGCTATTTCCTGCCTCTAATATCAGTTACCCCGTCGCCAAAGTTGACTACAGTTTGTTTAAAGACAGTGATATTAGTAGTTATTTTATAGACTCGACTATGGTCGGCAATGATCATTTGATCATGTATATGGCACATCTTTATCCTGAGGATAATCGCGCAGCATTTGCCTGTGTATTACTGCGTAGTTTTGTTAATCAAAAGCTTAAAAATTATCGTAGTGGCCAGAGTAAAACAATTATTGAACCGTTCAATATGCTTAGCTATTTGAATGAGCGTTTAGTTAACTCTGGTTTAGATATCACGGTCGATATTATTTATATTTCAATTGAATTGACAAAATATCGAGCGGCGATAGCCCAAGCAGGGAGGGGATTACGCTGCTATTTACGTAATGATCAAGGGCTTAGTCCTTTGGCACTTTCTGATAGTTTACAGTTAGGTTTACTTGACTGGGGTAAACCCAGTATTCAGTTCCGCACTATCCTGCCACAAGAACAACTATGTATAGCTACAAGTGAACCTATACATAAGCAAAATCTACTCGAAAATAAATTCAAAGGGTTAGTTTACGATCGCCATATTCCCGTTGGTGGATTTATGCAATTAAGTCTACCTATAGAGCGTTCGCAAGCTCACGGCTAGGGCACAGTAAAAGGCGCTGTTGCTAGAATCGAGTAAGGCTTCGCAGCGTTCTACATCCTCCCGTGTCCATTTGTTATTTCCGCAATCCTCATTATTTTCGCGTTCCTTTGTTATTTTCACCTCCTCGTCATTTTTGTATTCCTTTGTTCTTCGAACCCCATCGTCATTTTCGTATTCTTTTGTTATTCCAATCCCCTCGTCATTCCCGTGAAGGCGGGAATCTATAGATGATCTCTTTTGATGTTTTAAGGCCGGGTGGTTTAAAAGCTAAAAGCTGGATCCCCGCATCGATAACTGCTCCCTGCGTTATTCTACCTCCTGCATCCATGCAGTCGTTCGCGAGGATGACAGCTTAAATGAGTCATTCCCGCGAAGGCGGGAATCTATAAGTGCACTCTTTTGGTGTTTTAACGGTGTGTGGTTTAAAAGCTAAAAGCCAAAGCTGGATCCCCGCATCGATAACTGCTCCCTGCACTTTTTCTAATAAAGCGTTCTACCTCCTGCATCTGACCACCATGGAAGGTGGGAATGTCATATTTTGTATGGAACAAAATTGACCATGCAGTCGTTCGCGAGGATGACGGCTTATATGAGTCATTCCTGCGAAGGCGGGAATCTATAAGTGCACTCTTTTGATGTTTTAAGGCTGGGTGGTTTAAAAACCAAAAACCAAAGCTGGATCCCCGCATACGCGAGGATGACTATTTGAGGCGATGATGGCTTAAATGCGATGATGGCTTAAATGCGATGACGACTTAAATGCGATGACGACTTAAATGTGAGGATGATTTACATCGAGGATGGTGGTCAAAGGTTGCTTCGCAACTAGTAGAACATTCGCAGGATTGCTCAAGAACATCACTGCGAGACTCTATAAGAAGCGAAGCTTTTATCTAGCTAGATTCTAGCTGTTATCTTATCGCTTAATCGCTTCGTGCTCAGCAGTCACGGCAATTTCATCTTCTAAAGCCTGTGCTTCTGAAGAGTGCTTGGTTTCTGCGCCATGCATCCAGTCAACTAACTTGTCTGCCATAAAGTAGAGCACCACAGCAGAAAATGTGGCTGTAATGGCAATACCTGCGAAAATAGACATGGCATTCGCGAGTTGTTCCTCTTTGCCACCACCATGGCCAATAAACGAACCTACAACACCAGCCACTTTGTTTGCCATAGCGATAAAGAGGAACCAAGCGCCCATCATTAGCGATGCAATACGTAATGGAGCAAGCTTAGTTACCATAGATAAGCCAATAGGTGATAAACAGAGTTCACCCATAGTATGGAAGAAATAAGCACCCACTAACCACCACATGCTGGATTTAGCGTTAGGATTGCCACCCATTTCAACTACCGCGCCAATCATAAATAAGAAACCGATCGCCAATAAGAATAGGCCTAAGGCAAATTTAACGGGTGAGTTAGGTTCATTTTTACCTAAACGGATCCAAATTGAAGCAACAACGGGGGCAAATAACACAATGAAAATGGCGTTAAGTGATTGGAAATAGGTGGTGGGAACTTCCCATGTACCAATATAACGGTCAGTGAATTCATTGGTAAACAAGTTCATTAACCCGCCAGCTTGTTCAAAACCAGCCCAGAAGATGATGGTAAAGAGACCAAGCACCATAATGACTTTAATACGGTCGCGTTCAACTTTGGTTAGCGGTTCTTTACGCACATTCCCCAACTTAGCTTGGCGTTCACGTTCAAGTCTCGCCGCAGGCACTGTACCAATATCACCAAGTAGTTTTTGGGCAAATAAGAATTGAATAACAAGGGAAAGTAGCATACCAATACCAGCACAGAAAAAACCTGCTTGCCAGTTATTAACAAACACTTCTTGGTCATTGATTATTTCAGTATGACCAAAGCTGGTATAAGCCCATGCAACAACAAAACCAGATAATGCAGCACCTAAGTTAATCCCCATATAGAAGATGGTAAACGCACCATCGCGTCTATGATCGCCTTCTTCATAGAGATCGCCAACCATAGTGGAGATATTAGGTTTAAATAAGCCGTTACCTAAAATAAGCGTTCCCAAACCTACATAGAAGAGTGTCGTTTCAACACCAGGAAACCATGCATGTGGTGCGGCTAACATAAACTGGCCCGCAGCCATTAATGCACCACCAAAATAGATGGCTTTACGTTGACCAAGAAAATTATCGGCTAACCAGCCACCAATAAGCGGCGTTAAGTAAACTAAAGCTGTAAAGGTTCCATATAACGACAGCGCGTCGGCTTGGCTCCAACCTAACCCACCACCACCTTGCTTGCCAACTTGATCAACTAGATACAGCACCAAAATGGCGCGCATTGCGTAATAACTAAAACGTTCCCATAGCTCTGTTGTAAATAGCAGGAACAATCCTTTGGGATGCCCAAGCATTGTCCCTTGTGGTTTTGCTACGCTCATGAAGTCTTCCACCTTAAGCTCGTGATTGCCTGTGGGCCCCTGAAACAGGATGATGTCACCACAGAAAAATGATTTTTCTTATCCCATTAATCGACTTACATTTCAGCAAAACATCTACACGAGAAAGCTCGAATAAAGTTGTTGAATAACTGCAAGTTACGTATGGGTTATTGTTACGTTTTTATAATAAAAGTAATATTTTAAGCGGTAAATTGAATCTTTTCGCTAAAATCCCACCTTATATACCCCTTAAAAGCAACGAAAGTCAATTTTGGCTTGCAAACTGGCGACATAACCAACGATTCAAAGCTAGAGCTGATTACAGTTGATTTACCTAATATAAGTCACACTTGTACGCATACCGAACAGTAGGTCCTCTATGGTGAAAAACTGCTTCCATCGACATTAACATCTTTGTTATGATTGCCGCCCGTGAATGGACGTCACTTGACATAGGGTAATGAGATAAACAAATGAACGCATGGTACCTTTTGTACTGTAAACCTCGGAGTGAAGCGAGAGCACAGCAGAACTTAGCACTTCAAAATTTAGAGACCTACTTACCAATGGTCTCTGAAGAAAAATCACAGCGTGGACAGAAACGGATCTGCCGCGTACCGTTGTTCCCAAATTATTTGTTTATCAAATTTGACCCAAGCCAGACAAGCGTCAGGCAGGTCCACTCTACCCGTGGAGTAAATCGAATCGTCAATTGTCAAGAAAAAATGACACCCATTGATGACCGTATTATTCACACCATTCGCATGAAAGAATTCACATCTTCCCAAACCGTATTAGCCGAAGAATCTGAGCTAAAAATGGGGGAAAGAATTCGCTTTAAAGATGGCCCATTCGTTGATTTAGAAGGTATTTTTCAAGAAAAATGCCCAAATAAACGCTGCCATGTTTTATTTAGTCTTATGGGGCAAGTCAATACTATTACTGTTCCAGAAGAATCACTCGAACGAGTTTGTATATAGACATAGCACCAGAGTTTTAATGTGAGAGTTTTGCCCTGTATTTTGTAAGACATTGGCTATAGTTGTTATGTTTTTAACTTTTTTAGGACAAAGTGTAATTTAATTAATGCTAGCTTAATCATGTGGTTAGTTGTTTGCTTTGCTATTTTGATTATTTCTTGTATTCAATGGATGGAAAAGTGTTCGGTCATAAGGATGTCTGGGTATAGAACAGCCATCGTTGGTTAAAAATTTGCAGTACACTTTGCCACAGAATTTTGGATAAAGTAAGAACAAACTAAAAATTATAAATGAACTAAAGCTCTACTATTTCTTCTTGTTCGACTCGTGGAACTAGCCGCTTTAATTTGTTTATTCTATTGAAAAATATGAGTTTTCGCGTGGCGAAGGGCATTTTAGAGGCCGCAATCTATGGGCGGTAGCGTGCCTGGAAGGCAAAAGACAGAAAAGTTTCTGTCTTTTAGCGAAAGCCGAAGGGCGTCTCGCCCGCCACGCGGATCGGTAGCGTGCCTGAAAGGCATCGAATGAATAGTTTCATTCGTTAAGCGGACGCCGCAAATAATTGTCTGGAACAATTATTAACAGCTTTAGCCGATCCCAAGGATGAAGTATAGGAAGTACTGAATAAGGCCTCGGGCCGCCACGCGGATCGGTAGTGGGTCTGAATGTTAATAAGAAAGGGCGTAAGTTCACTGCTAGAGCATTATTTCGCGGCTGCTAGATTTTTGTGTCAACTAGATTTTAGAACTTACGTAGCTGCAGGAGAACTTTACACTTTGGTTATTCCGGTGTTACTCAAGTAAGACTCGCTTTTTACATCATCTCGGCTTCTTGATGTTATTCCGTGTTGCTTCGTCATTCCCGCGAAGGCGGGAATCCACAGCAGAGTCTTTTTTGCTGTTTGAACCTAGAGATATGAAAGCCAAAGCTAAAAGCTGGATCCCCGCATTCGCGAGGATGACGGCAAAAAGGCGAGTATGACGGTTAAGAAGTAAGGATGACGGCTTATAGGTAAGGATGACGGTGTAAAAGGCAATATAGCAGCTTAGAGTCAAGAATGATGATTAAGTGTAGGAATCCAGCGTCTTTACGTCATTCCCGTGCTACTTCGTCATTCCCAGTTTCTTGACGTTATATCTGTGCTATTTCGTTACTCTCAGCTTCTGAGGCTTACGTACTACTTCGTTATTCCGGTGTTTCTCAAGTCAGTCCAGTTTGTTACACCATCTCGGCTTCTTGATGTTATTCCGTGTTCCTTCGTCATTCCCGCGAAGGCGGGAATCCACAGTAAAGTCTTTTTGCTGTTTGAACCTAGAGATATGAAAGCCAAAGCCAAAGCTAAAAGCTGGATCCCCGCATTCGCGAGGATGACGGCTGAAAGGCGAATATGACGGTTAAGAAGTAAGGATGACGGCTTATAGGTAAGGATGACGGTGTAAAGCAGCTTAGAGTCAAGAATGATGATTAAGTGTAGGAATCCAGCGTCTTTACGTCATTCCCGTGCTACTTCGTCATTCCCGGCTTCTTGACGTTACACCTGTGCTACTTCGTTACTCTCAGCTTCTGAGGCTATTTCCGTATTACTTCGCTATTCCGGTGTTTCTCAAGTCAGTCCAGTTTGTTACACCATCTCGGCTTCTTGATGTTATTCCGTGTTCCTTCGTCATTCCCGCGAAGGCGGGAATCCACAGCAGAGTCTTTTTTGCTGTTTTAACCTAGAGATATGAAAGCCAAAGCTAAAAGCTGGATCCCCGCATTCGCGAGGATGACGGCTGAAAGGCGAATATGACGGTTAAGAAGTAAGGATGACGGCTTATAGGTAAGGATGACGGCTTAAGCCGAAGATGACTGCTTAAATCAAGGATGACTGCGATAGACCTAATTGACTTAGAAGTCGCGTAGCGACGTTCTGCATTTAAAGCAGCATTCTGCTTTAAATGCTTTAAATGCTTTAAATGCTTTAAATGCTTTAAATGCTTTAAATGCTTTAAATGCTTTAAATGTTTTCCATCTTTAACCCAATCGGAGATATCTGGTGTTACAACAAATCAAAAAATTCATCATAGTTGGCCTTAGCGCCACGATATTGATGGGCGCGCAGGCGCAAGCCGTTACGCCCTCTCCGCAAATGATTGAACAATTCAAACAACTACCTAAATCAGAGCAAGAACGTTTAGCTCGCCAGTACGGTATCGATCCGTCAATGATTACGGGAGCCTCGGCGACCTCTACAGTTATTGAAAACCCAGCCGTGGTTACCCCACGTGCAGCAACAAATAATGTGGTTGATCAATCTGAGGACGATAAGCTTAATCAAGCAACTAAAACTGAAGCGAAAGTTGAAGCAATTGAAGATAAAAAAGAAAATCAACTCAAGCGTTTTGGGTATGATCTTTTTGCGGGCTCTCCCAGTACCTTTGCCCCAGTTTCCGATGTGCCAGTGCCTGCCGAATATATGATGGGCCCAGGTGACACCTTAAATGTGCAACTTTTTGGCAAAGAAAATAATCAGTTTACATTAACCGTAGGCCGCGATGGCGCAGTGCAATTCCCCAATCTGGGCCCTATTTCACTAGTCGGGTTAACCTTTGCTGAAACACGCGAGTTACTACAACAAAAAATCAGCCAAAGCATGATAGGCATTGAGTCCAATATCACTATGGGTGAGTTGCGTTCAATTCGGATTTTTGTGGCGGGCGACGCTTACAAGCCAGGATCCTACACAGTGTCAAGCTTATCAACTATTACCCAAGCCCTGTTTATCTCGGGTGGCGTAAACCAAATCGGTAGTTTGCGTGATATCCAATTAAAGCGCTCCGGTAGAACTATTGGCCGATTAGACTTGTATGATTTATTGCTCCGCGGCGATGCTTCGGGGGATATGCGTTTACAATCTGGTGACGTAGTCTTTATTCCATCATCTGGTGGTACAGTCAGTGTGATGGGGGAAGTTCGTCGCCCGGCGATTTACGAGCTTAAAAATAACGAGACCATGGCCGATGTTATTAACATGGCCAGTGGCTTAAACCCTGGTGCATACCCTAAAGCCAGCACGGTTGAACGTTACAGTAAAGACTCTGTTAAAACAGTAATAAGCGTTGATTTAACTGAAAACTCAGGCCTAAGCACACAGGCTAAAAATGGCGACTTACTCAATGTGCGCTCAGCATCAAGCCGTATTGACAATGCTATTGCGCTTTCTGGCGCCGTAATTCGCCCAGGTAAATACCAATGGACTAATGGCTTAACTGTTGCCGATTTATTGCCTTCGATCTGGGGTGACTTAACCATCTCTGCGGACTTGGATTACAGTTTGTTGGTGAGAGAAATTAACCAACGGGGCGATATTGAAGTTGAGCGCATTAATCTAGGTCGTGCTATTGGTGAACCAAAATCCCATTACAATCCCAAGCTAAAACCACGTGATTCGATTATTGTGTTTGACTATGCTGACCGTGAAGCGTTGCTAAAACCGATAATTCAAAAACTAAGAGAACAAAGCCGTTTTGGTGATGCGGCCAAGCTGGTTAATATCAATGGTAATGTTCGCTTCCCTGGTCAGTACCCAATAACGGTTAATGCGGATGTTAAAGAGTTACTCATCGCCGCTGGTGGGCTAGAAGAAGGGGCATATACCTTATCCGCAGAGCTGACTCGTCAACAAGTATCTGAGCAAAATGGTGTAACTGTTGAGCATATGCAGCTAAGTTTAGACCGTGTTATGCAAAACGATCCAGCAGCGAACATAAAGCTGCAAAGCCGTGATGTATTAACGGTTCGTACCTTGCCCGATTGGCAAGATACACGTTGGATAACTATTAAAGGTGAAGTTAAGTTCCCTGGTACTTATAGTATTCAGCGCGGTGAAACCCTCAAAGATGTGTTGGCCCGTGCGGGTGGCTTAACATCCGACGCCGCACCGCGTAGTGCAGTATTTTTACGCCAATCGATTAAAGAAAAAGAGCAACTTGAAATTGCTAAACTTGCTGACGAACTACGCCGCGAAATTGCGGCTAAAGCCTTGACCAAGGATACGCCAACGGTAGGTTATAACGATGCACAGATGATGCTTAATCAGCTAGAAAACGTCAAAACAGTGGGCCGCCTAGTGGTTGATATCAACGCTATTCAGCTCGGTATTGAAAGTGCAAATTTAAAGCTTGAAGATGCCGATGCGTTGTTCATTCCAGCAACCAACCAAACCGTTTCTGTGATGGGCCAAGTTCAACACCCAAGCACTCACAGATACAAGCAAGGGTTAACTTTTGACCAATATTTAGCTTTATCCGGTGGTGCGCGTAAGCGTGCTGACGAGTCACGCTCATATATCCTAAGGGCCGATGGCTCGGTCGAAATGCCAAGTTCCTCTTTCTGGTTTAATGGCGGTAGCGTCATAGAGCCTGGTGATACTATCGTCGTGCCATTAGATACCGAATACAAAGATAACCTAACGTTGTGGACGCAAGTTACGGGCATTATCTTTAATACCGCAGTTGCTGTATCTGCTATTGCAGGAATCTAGACGCGAGAAGCCTCCAGAATCTAGGACGCTTCGCTCTAGGACGGCCTCTAGGCCCTAGAACCTAGCACCTTCTTTAAATATCTTTAAGCTTTCCTAGGGCCTAGCACCTAGGGCCTAGAACCTAAAAAAATGAATACACAAATTACTCAAAATCCAAACACATACCAATCCGACGCCAGGTTTCCACAAATGCAAGACGACGAAATCGATCTTCGTGAGTTGTTTTCTGTTATTTGGCAAGGCAAATGGCGCATTATTGGCATAACCGCTGTTTTTGCGATTGCCTCTGTTGGCTTAGCACTTTATTTACCCAATATCTATAAATCCGAAGCCTTATTAGCACCAGCATCAGAGGAACAGGGTGGCGGCTTAAGCGCTTTGGCATCGCAGTTTGGTGGTTTAGCGAGTCTTGCAGGAGTAAATCTCGGCGGTAAAGGTGGTACTGATAAAACCCAGCTTGCGATTGAAGTATTAAAATCCCGCCAATTTACCAGTGAGTTTATTCAAAAGCATAATATCCTCGCCGATTTAATGGCGGCAAAAAAATGGGATAGGGATGCAGATAAAATTATCTATGACCCTGAGTTATACAACGAGCAAACCAATACTTGGGTACGCGATGTCGAACCACCAGTTAAACCTGAACCTTCGATGCAGGAGGCTTATAAAGAGTTCAGCAAAATTATTGCGGTTAATAAAGATAAAGAGACTGCAATGGTGACAGTTTCAATTGAGCACTTATCGCCAACCGTCGCGCAGCAATGGGTCACTTGGTTAATTCAAGATATTAATAAAGTGATGAAGGAGCGCGATGTCGCAGAGGCCCATCGCAGTACCGATTTTTTAAATAAGCAAATTGCTTTAACTAATGTCGCTGATATTAAAGCTGTACTTTATAAGCTAATTGAAGAACAGGCAAAAACCATCATGTTTGCCGAAGTACGCGATGAATACGTATTTAAAACCATTGACCCCGCATTAGCGCCAGAAGAGAAAGCCAAACCGAAACGCGCATTAATTTGCGTTTTAGGCACCATGCTCGGCGGCATGTTAGGTGTGATGTTAGTACTGGTAAGGCATTTTATGAGAAAAGAGCAGAAGCTAGCTAGAGCCTAGAACCTTGCTGTTATCTGTCATCCTCGCGCATGCGGGGATCCAGCTTTTTGCTTTAATCTGTGAGCTTTGCTCCTAAGCCGTCATCCTCGCTCATGCGGCGAACCAGCTTTTTCGCTCTTACTTATAGCGGTTATTTATAGAGCTTTCCGCATTTATGCTGCTCAATTTTTTACTTAACATTTTATTTTATAGAGGTTTTTTGTTGTGAAAATCCTAGTTACCGGTGGAGCCGGTTTTATTGGTTCTGCAGTAGTACGCCATATCATTGGCAATACCCAAGACAGTGTGGTTAACGTAGACAAACTTACCTATGCAGGCAACTTAGAATCACTCACTAGCGTTGCGAATAATGCTCGTTATACATTCGAAAAAGTCGATATTTGTGATCGTGCTGAACTCGATAGAGTCTTTTTACAACACCAACCAGATGCAGTTATGCACCTAGCTGCAGAGTCACATGTTGACCGCTCAATCACTGGCCCAAGCGACTTTATCCAAACCAATATTGTCGGTACTTATATGTTACTCGAAGCGGCTCGCAACTACTGGATGCAACTCGATACTGAGCGTAAATCAGCATTCCGCTTTCACCATATTTCAACCGATGAAGTGTATGGTGACTTGCCACATCCAGATGAACAAGAAGGACAAGTAGTAAATCAAGAACTGCCTTTATTTACCGAAAACACGCCTTATGCACCTAGCAGCCCATATTCTGCTTCTAAAGCTTCAAGCGACCACCTAGTACGTGCATGGCTACGTACCTATGGTTTACCGACGATTGTCACAAATTGTTCCAACAACTATGGTCCTTATCACTTTCCAGAAAAGTTGATCCCATTGGTAATTCTGAATGCACTCGAAGGTAAGCTACTGCCGATTTACGGTAAAGGCGACCAGATCCGCGATTGGCTATATGTCGAAGACCATGCTCGTGCGTTATACAAAGTGGTCACTGAGGGCAAAATTGGCGAAACCTACAATATTGGTGGCCATAATGAGAAACAGAATTTAGAAGTAGTGCAAACCATCTGTAGCATCTTAGATTCACTAGTGCCTAAAGCCACGCCTTATGCTGAACAAATTACCTATGTCACCGATAGACCAGGTCATGATCGCCGCTATGCCATTGATGCTCGTAAAATGAGTAATGATCTAAATTGGCGACCGCAAGAAACTTTTGAAACAGGTCTTCGTAAAACCATTGAATGGTATTTAGCGAATCAAGAGTGGTGTCAACATGTACAAGATGGCACTTACCAACGCGAGCGTTTAGGCATTTAATCTATTTTATTTTAATGTCCTAGTGTTTCATAAACCTAGGGCCTATTTATCTAGGAACTGATTTTACTATGAAAGGAATTATTTTAGCTGGGGGCTCTGGTACTCGTTTATATCCATTAACACGCGGAGTATCAAAACAGTTATTACCGATTTATGATAAGCCGATGATTTATTATCCCTTATCAACGCTTATGTTAGCGGGAATTCGGGATATATTAATTATCACAACCCCAGAAGATAATGACAGCTTCAAACGTTTACTTGGTAATGGGTCAGATTTTGGTATTAAGTTAAGTTATGCGGTGCAACCATCACCTGATGGTTTAGCACAAGCCTTTATCATTGGTGAAGAATTTATCGGTAATTCAAATGTTTGTTTAGTGCTTGGTGATAATATTTTCTATGGTCAGTCTTTTTCCAAAACACTCAAAAATGCTGCTTCGCGTGAATCAGGAGCAACAGTGTTTGGCTATCAAGTTAAAGATCCAGAACGTTTTGGCGTAGTCGAATTTGATGCTGATATGAAGGCTATTTCTATTGAAGAAAAGCCTACAAAACCTAAATCAAACTATGCGGTCACAGGACTTTATTTTTACGACAACAAAGTGGTGGAATTAGCCAAACAGGTTAAACCTTCCCATCGTGGTGAGCTTGAAATCACCACACTCAATGAGATGTATCTTAATGCTGGCGAGCTTAATGTTGAATTATTAGGACGTGGTTTTGCTTGGTTAGATACTGGTACACACGAGAGTTTGCATGAGGCGTCGTCATTTGTACAAACCATTGAGCATGTTCAAGGGTTAAAGGTGGCTTGTTTAGAAGAAATTTCCTATCGCAATGGCTGGTTAACCGCTGACGAACTTAAAGAACTCGCCAAACCCATGCTCAAAAATGACTATGGGCAGTATTTAAACCAGTTAGCGCAATAATTAACGTTATTTCGTAGCCAGCGCACAACTTACACCCTTTATTTGTCATTCCCGCGAAAGCGGAAATCCATTCTTTTACATTGTGCTTATATGTTGAACCCTGCATACGTGGGGATGATGGACCTAATCCCGAGAACAATTATGAAAATCCTTATTACCGGAAGTAATGGTCAGGTAGGTAGCAGCCTTGTAAAACAATTAAACCAGATGCCAGAGATTGAATTTTTGGCAGTGGATCGTCAACAATTGGATATTACTGACTGCGAAGCGGTAAACAAACTTGTTAATGAATTGAAACCAAACGCAATTATTAATGCGGCGGCGCATACTGCTGTAGATAGAGCTGAGCAAGAAGTTGAGCTTTCCTACGCCATTAATCGTGACGGACCACAGTTTTTAGCACAAGCGGCTAACAGTGTGGGTGCAACAATACTGCATATCTCAACTGACTATGTGTTTGCTGGTGATAAAGACGGTGAGTATATTGAAACAGATACCGTTGCTCCGCAAGGTGTATATGGTCAAAGTAAACTGGCAGGCGAACTCGCCGTTACAGCGGCTTGCCCGCGCCATATCATCTTGCGTACCGCCTGGGTGTTTTATGGGACAGGCAATAATTTTGTTAAAACCATGCTGCGCCTTGCGCATAATAGAGATGAACTCGGTGTGGTGGCGGATCAATTTGGTGGCCCAACCTATGCTGGAGATATTGCCAATGCGCTTATCGTAATGGCTAAAGCACTGCAAGCAGGCAACACCCACTACGGAGTTTATCATTTTGCAGGTAAGCCGCATGTCAGCTGGCACCAATTCGCCAGAGAAATTTTCAAAAAGGCAAATGAGCAAAATATATTAAATAAACAGATGAAGGTGAACGCTATCACTTCAGAGCAATATCTTACACCCGCAAAACGCCCTGCTAATTCCAAATTGGATTGCCTCAAAATTGAGCAAAGCTTTGGTATTAAGCCCAGTAATTGGCAAGCGGCTTTGAATAATTTAAGTGGTTATGTGTGAGTGGCTTGTTGGGAATGATTACGCGATAACTATTATCTCACCATTCACCATTCACCATTCACCATTCATTATTAACAACACACGAATTAAAACATGAAAATTATCGATACCAAAATCCCCGACGTTAAGATCATCGAGCCTAGAGTCTTTGGCGATGATCGCGGTTTCTTTTTTGAAAGCTTTAACCAACAGCAATTTGAAGCTGCTATCGGCTACCCAGTCAATTTTGTCCAAGACAATCACTCCAAATCGAGCAAAGGGGTATTACGTGGTCTGCATTATCAACTTGCGCCCCATGTCCAAAGCAAGCTGGTGCGTTGCGTGGTTGGTGAAGTTTTTGACGTGGCGGTGGATATTCGCCAAAGCTCACCTACATTTGGCCAATGGGTGGGGGTGCATCTTTCTGCAGAAAATAAGCGTCAACTGTGGATCCCTGAAGGGTTTGCCCACGGCTTTGTTACCTTGAGAGAAACAGCGGAGTTTTTGTATAAGACGACCAATTACTATTGCGCAGCCAGCGATAGAGGTATTCAGTGGAATGATGAAAAACTGGCGGTAGCATGGCCAATTGAAGGTTTGATATTGACCTTATCTGATAAAGACAAACGACAGCCCATTTTTGAAAAGGCTGAATATTTGTAATGTCGGATTTGGCTACTAAAACCAAAAAAGGTCTCCAATGGAGCGCCATCGAGCGTCTTTTAACCCAAGGTATGCAGTTAGGGATAACTCTGCTACTGGCACGCCTGCTTGGGCCAACTGCCTTTGGCTTGGTGGGGATGTTAACGGTGTTCATTGCCATCGCCAATGTGTTTGTCGATAGCGGCTTTACCTCGGCGTTAATCCGCAAATCCGATCGAAGTGAAAGTGATTTGGTCACTGCTTTTTATTACAACATAGGTATGGCGGCTGTGTGTTATTTGGCGCTCTATATAAGTGCACCCGCTATTGCCGAGTTTTATCAGCAAAGCGAGTTGCAATCCCTGCTGCGGGTATTAGGAATAACGGTGTTGATCAATGCCTTTACCTTGATCCCACGGGTTAAACTTAATGTGGTTATGGATTTTAAAACTCAGGCTAAGATATCGATCATCAGTGTATTAATTAGCGGCTCAATCTCCATGACATTGGCCATAAACGGTTTAGGTGTATGGGCTTTGGTTATACAAACTTTGATTAATTCCAGTTGTACCACCCTGTTATTTAATCTGTTTGTTCCTTGGTTGCCGCGTGGCAATCTTACTAAGGCATCATTTAGTTACTTATTTGGTTATGGTAGCAAAATCTTAATTTCTAGTTTATTAGAGGTTATTTACAGCAATATTTATCAAATTATTATCGGTAAAAAATTCAGCCCTGCCGTGGTGGGACAATTTACTCAAGCTAATCAATTGGCCAGTGTGCCAGCTATGACCTTGACTGCCATTATTCAACGGGTGACCTTTCCGCTGTTTAGCCAGTTGCAAGATAACCCTGAAAAGATGGAAAGTGCATATCGACTGACGTTAAAGACGGCGGCCATGGTAATCTTTCCGCTGATTGTTGGGTTAGGGCTAATTGCTCAACCGTTGTTAACTGAATTATTGGGGGCCCAGTGGCAGGACGCAGCAGGTTTGCTCAGTGTGTTGTGTTTGGGCTATATGCTTTATCCAATTCATGCAATAAATTTAAATCTACTGCAAATAACGGGCCGCAGCGATCTCTTTTTAAAACTTGAAGTGTTTAAGAAAATCATCGGAGTGGTGATCTTGCTGAACACCATTCGCTATGGTGTGCTGGGCATGTGCATTGGCCTTAGCGTCACCTCTTATGTTGCATTGTTGTTAAATACCTATTACACCGCCAAACTTACCCGCATCAGTCAATGGCAGCAGTGTAAAGATTTAACTCCTATCTGGTTAGCGGTGATGTTATCTGCCGTTCTAGCCTATGCCACTGGACTATCTTGGCAAGCGCTACCTTGGTTACAGATTTTAATCAACATAAGCGTTGCCTTGCTTAGTTATTCACTTTATCTGGTCTTGGCCCAAAGGCCGTTGTTGCTGCAATTGCAAAGCGCCCTGCGTCGCTAACTAGTCGCATTATTACCAATATTTTTTGGAAGCAAACATGAGTAATAAAAATATCCCTGTCACCCAGCCGTTTTTGCCAGAGTTAAATGAGTTTATCCCCTACCTAGAACAAATTTGGGATAACCGCTGGTTGACTAACAATGGACCCTTTCATCAACAACTTGAAGCTAAGTTGTGTGAATATCTTGGTGTAGAACATATCTCCCTGTTTAACAATGCCACGATTGCCTTGATCACGGCTCTTCAATCATTGCGTGTGACGGGTGAAGTTATCACCACGCCTTACTCTTTTGTCGCCACCAGTCACTCGATTATGTGGAATGGCTTGGAGCCGGTATTTGTCGATGTCGACCCAACCACTTTTAATATTGACCCAGCCAAAATAGAAGCTGCTATCACTCCACGCACAACTGCCATTATGCCAGTGCACTGCTATTCCAATCCTTGCGATGTCGAAGCGATTCAAAATATTGCTGACAACTATGGTCTTAAGGTGATTTATGATGCCGCCCATGCCTTTGGAGTTAACTATAAAGGCGAAA
Source organism: Shewanella sp. W3-18-1 (assembly GCF_000015185.1). NCBI lineage: Bacteria > Pseudomonadati > Pseudomonadota > Gammaproteobacteria > Alteromonadales > Shewanellaceae > Shewanella > Shewanella sp. W3-18-1. The sequence continues at coordinate 1,659,600 of NC_008750.1, forward strand.
GTTTGCTGAAATGGGGCGATCTTTCTATTTTGAGCTTTCACGCCACCAAGGTGTTCAATACCTTCGAAGGTGGGGCTATTATCAGTCCGGATGCCAAAACCAAGCAGCGTATCGATCGCTTGAAAAACTTTGGAATTGCCGATGAACTGACGGTGACAGCACCAGGCATTAATGGCAAGATGAGTGAAATCAATGCTGCTTTTGGCTTAGTCCAGCTCAAGCATATTGATAATGCGATGGCACAACGCCGAGCTGTTGATGTCCGTTATCGTGAGGCATTGGCTGATGTAACAGGCATTACCCTGTATAAGCACGATAGTAACGCTAATAGCAACTTCTCTTATTTTCCGATCTTGGTCGAGGCGGATTACCCACTCAGTCGCGATGAGCTATATGACAAGCTTAAAAATAATCATATTTTATCGCGCCGTTATTTTTACCCTCTGATCAGCAATATGCCGATGTATCGTGGTTTACCGAGTGCAGCGATAAGTTATTTGCCGCAAGCCAATCAATTAGCAGACAAGGTTCTTTGTTTACCAATTTTTAATGAATTGACTGTGGACGAACAACAGCAGGTTATTGAGTTAATTAAAGGGAATTAAATAAATGGCGTTTCTTACCGAGCAACAATTAAATTCTATGGGGTTTGCTGCACTGGGTTATAACGTGTTTATCTCTGACAAAGCCTCTATTTATGGAGTCAGTCGTATTCGAATTGGAAACAATGTCCGCATCGATGATTTTTGCGTCTTGTCGGCGGGCGAGGGGGGCATTGAGATTGGCAATTATATCCATATTGCGGTTTATAGTTCCTTAATTGGTGCAGGCAAGATTACACTATCTGATTTTTCTAATATCTCATCAAAAGTAGCTATTTATTCCAGTAATGATGATTATAGTGGCGAATATATGACTAACCCCATGGTGCCTGCCAAATATACTAACGTCATCCATGCCGACGTAACCATTGGTAAGCATGTCATCATTGGCTCTGGTTCGGTCGTGTTGCCTGGTGTCACCCTGTTTGCTGGGGCTGCCATCGGCTCACTTTCATTGGTTACCAAGGATTGTGAAGCCTTTGGGGTTTACATCGGTTCGCCAGCTAGAAAGATTAAAAATCGCAAGCGAGAGTTGTTGGCTGTTGAAAACAATTTCATAGAAAAATAATAAGTGGCTAGTTGATACCTGTAAGGTACTATTATATGTTTTTTTATTTATTGAAGATGTTTAAAGTTAAATTTTTTTCATCAAGAAATCAAAGACTAAATGATCGTATAACTACGATCAGGGGGGAGGGAACTTATGGTCCAGAGCCAAAATTAATTGGGCCTCATAATGTTGTAGAACAATTGCATTTTGGGAGTTCAATTGGGAAGTATTGCTCTATAGCGGCCGGAATTAAGTTTTTATTTAGAGGTAAACACAATACGAATTGGGTTTCTACTTATCCATTCCAAGTAATGATGGGGTTAGATGTTCCTTTAAATGATTTAACACTTCATGCTCCCGTGAAAATTGGTAATGATGTCTGGATTGCTACTAATGTAAAAATTATGCAAGGTGTCACTATCGGTGATGGCGCTATAATCGCACAAGAGTCGTTAGTGACTAAAGATGTTCCTCCATATGCGATTGTTGGTGGAAATCCAGCAAGAATTATAAGATATCGGTTTGAACCTGATGAAATTCAAGAATTATTAAATTTACAATGGTGGAATCTACCAAAAAACAAAATTGTGTTGATAGCAAAATATCTAACATCACAGGATGTAAATGAGTGCATAAAACAAATAAAAATGGTGAAAGATAATGAATAATTCAATGGTCACTGTTTGTATTGTTACGTATAACCAAAAGAAGTATATAGAGCAATGCTTAGATAGCATAGTTAATCAAAAAACAGACTATTCATATCAAGTCATTATCTCGGATGATGCATCTACCGATGGCACCTCTGAGATATGCGCTGAATATGCAAAAAGATATCAATTTATTAATCATATAAGACATGCAACAAATATAGGAGCGTACGAAAACTTTAAATATGTTCATCGTCAAGCAAAAACACAATATGTCTCACATTGTGATGCTGATGATTCCTGGCATGAAGATAAATTAGAAAAACAAATTAAGTTTTTAGAAGGCAATAGTGATTGCTGTGCTGTATATAGTAATGCTATTGTTATAAATGAACATGGCACACGAATTGGAGTTTTTAATAATTCAGAGGAAATACCTTCAAAAATCACCATAGGTTATTTGTTAGAAAAGTCTAATTTCTTAAACAATAGTTCTATGATTTATCGTCGTGATATGATTGGTGATATTTTCGATGCCGATGGGAAGGTTGTTGATTATCGTATTCATATACATTTAGCTAATTGTGGTCTATTGGGCTATATCAAAGAGTCATTAGCATTTTACCGCAAAGGAGCCGCTGGTGGTTTATGCCTAAACGCGCCTGCTGCTGTTGGACAATTAGTTCATGAAGCAAGACTTGATGGTATAAAAAATGCCAAATTGAGCATAGTTGATTTTTCAAAAATTAAAACTAACGCCTGGTATGGTAAATTAACTTGTTTTTTGAAAAGAAATAAATTTATGTATGCACGACATACTGAAGTAGAAGCACTCATTGTAGATTATGACTTTATCCAATCAGTAATGTTTTTGTTTTTTGAAATTGTGATTTATTTTTTCTGTAAAATGAAAGAAAAATTATCCATCAATAAAAATATTATTTTGTATCATAGATGATTTTAAGCATTAATCAATCAGCAGCTACAAATATCATAACACATCTATTAAATGAAGTTTTCTGTTGATATCATTATAAATAATTTGCATAAGTGTTAACAATAGAGTTAAAAATCGCCATTTCCCCAACACGTAGTGCTGAAGGATCCCCTCATAAATCAGCCATAGCATAGCCATATTTGAGCAACTGATTGGCGAATAATACCCAGGCCGCCAGCAATTCTTTCTCCGTGATTTGATAATCAGGCCGCCTGAGTACCTCCAATCCCAAGCGAATCGTTGAGAGTACCGTTCGATGCCCAATGGTATTGGCCTGAAAATGCTTATCCCAGCCCTGTTGCTGTGCGTGTAAACCAACTAGCCACAACAGGCATTGAACCATCAACGCTATCAGTAGGATGATGTCGAATCGCTCTGGACTGTTGGTACGACTTTGGCGTAAGCCAAAGCCGTATGCCGGGCTTTTGAGGTCACGAAAGGTTTCCTCTATTTGCATACGTTTGGCGTACAGGTTTACCAGCTGCTTTGGGCTCCGAGATTCTGGTGGTAAATTGCTGGCTAACACCCAAGGCTCTTTCGCCGATGTTGAGTACGTTTTTGCCGATGGATGGTGGCAATTAGTCCTCGTTGAACGCTGATTTGTACGCCCCTTAGGTTTGCTACGATAAAGCGTGAGATGGCAATTGATAGGGTTAGTTTTGGTCAAGGTCTTACAACCCAGGCTCTTCGCTTGACCGTTGGCCAAGTCATGTGTACTGCGAACTGCACGCCAATTTTCAGCGCCAATATCTGCAAATTGAACTGTACCGCGAATACGGCTTAGCCAAAACCAACCATGCGCCTCAACCTCTTTGTACCAAGGCACTTTGAACCCCGCGTCAGTCACGATGAGAGGGGTAACATGCAAAGGTAAAATCTTGGCTAAGTCCGCTAAAAAACCGTTGTGGGAGGCCTTAGAGCATTGTTCTGATAGGGGATAGGACTTCTCATACAGGGTAATAGAGCGGCCATTGAAGGCTATTGAGGCGCGCAGAGCCATGATGCGTTTATGCTCTCGGATGTCTGACCAATCGACGAGCACAATCGGCATAGGGTTACCAGAACAGATGAGGCTGGCATGCCATTGGTAGACAGCTAACCGTTCTTGATGCAGATGCGTGTTGCCGAGCAAACGATCAATGCGCTTGATGTTGTGCTTGGTTCGGGCCGTGGTTGGTAAATTTCGACCTAACTCAGTCAAGGTCAGTGTCTTACATTCAATCAGTGCCTTAGAGGCCAGCATCAAGCTGTTTAATCGTTTTAGGTGAAGTTCTGGGCAGTATTGGTGTAAAGAATGTTGTAGGATATTGGCTTCGCGCATCTTGTTGTCCAAGTGTAGTTTTTGGAGAAACCATTTGATCATGCAACAAGATGCGCTTCCACCCTAATTTGATGATTTATTTGTAAATCATCAGGGGATTCTTCAGGTTCGAGCGTTGTTTTTAGTCGCAACTCAGGGGCGACTAGGGCAGACCTATAATATTGGTGGTTCGAATGAGCGCAGTAATATTGAGGTAGTACAGAAAATTTGTGATTTATTGGAGGAGTTAGCGCCTACTCATCCCCATGCATTTGCTGTAAATGGGATTGGTTTTCGAGGTTTAATACAGCATGTTGAAGATCGTCCCGGCTATGATGTTCGTTATGCAATTGATGCCAGTAAACTTGAGCATGAACTTGGGTGGCAACCGTATGAGTCTTTTGAGTCTGGCCTAAGAAAAACCGTTAAATGGATAGTTGAACAGAGCGATGAAGTACGCTCGTAAGCTGGCGGCTAAATGGCTTTGTTGAAAGCTAAGAGAAGCATTCTCAAATTTTATAGCTAGGGCGTCACTTTGCTTTTTTAGAGCGCTTCGCTTGCCCTGGAGCCTATAGCTTAGACTTAGAGCTTAGAGCTTAGAGCTTAGAGCTTAGAGCTTAGAGCTTAGGAACACTACGGATCTGAATTTGTACTGTTTCATTATAGCAATGGGTGAACTTAACTCTGTTTGTCATCTTTGCTTGTTTTTTGAACTTTGTTTATTTTGTCATCCTCGCTCCGTTTGTCATTCTTGCTCCTTTTGTCATCCTCGCGAACGCGGGGATCCAGCTTTTGAGTTATTATCTAAATCACTTATAAAATGGATTGCTACTACTCAAGGATGAACTATGCAACCCTATGTTTATATTATGGCCAGTCAATTCAATGGTACTTTATATATTGGTGTAACCAGCCAGTTAGAGCAGCGAGTATGGCAGCATAAAAACGCCATTATTGATGGATTTACCCATAAATACAAAGTTGATCAGCTAGTTTATTTTGAGGCTCATGTATCCATGTACGATGCTATTTGTCGTGAGAAACAGCTAAAAAAATGGCGCCGTGAATGGAAAATTGATCTGATTAATTCACAAAACCCAAAGTGGCAAGATTTATGGTACACGGTAATAGCTGGATCCCCGCATACGCGAGGATGACGGGGTGGGGACGTTATATACCGTCGTCCAGCTAAATGGATCCCCGCGTGTGCGAGGATGACGGCAGAAGCGAGAATTACGCCCTCTCTGTCATTCCCGCGAAGGCGGGAATCCACAGTAAAGTCTTTTATTATCTGGAATATAAAGTAAGAACTTAAAAGCTGGATCCCCGCGTGCGCGAGGATGACGGTAGAAGCGAGAATTACGCCTTCTCTGTCATTCCCGCGAAGGCGGGAATCCACGGTAAAGTCTTTATTATTTGAAATATAAAATAAATTACCTAAAAGCTGGATCCCCGCGTGCGCGAGGATGACGACAGAAGCGAGAATTACGCCCTCTCTGTCATTCCCGCGAAGGCGGGAATCCACGGTAAAGTCTTTTGTTATCTGAAATATAAAGCAAATTACCTAACAGCTGGATCCCCGCGTGCGCGAGGATGATGGCAGAAGCGAAAATTACGCCCTCTCTGTCATTCCCGCGAAGGCGGGAATCTACGGTAAAGTCTTTTGTTATCTGAAATATAAAGCAAATTACCTAACAGCTGGATCCCCGCGTGCGCGAGGATGACGGCAAAGGCGAAAATTACGCCCTCTCTGTCATTCCCGCGAAGGCGGGAATCCACAGTAAAGTCTTTTGTTATCTGAAATATAAAGCAAATTACCTAACAGCTGATCCCCGCGTGCGCGAGGATGACGACGAAGGCGAAAATTACGCCCTCTCTGTCATTCCCGCGAAGGCGGGAATCCACAGTAAAGTCTTTTATTATCTGGAATATAAAGTAAGAACTTAAAAGCTGGATCCCCGCGTGCGCGAGGATGACGGCGAAGACGAGGATTATGCCCTCTCTGTCATTCCTGCGAAGGCGGGAATCCACGGTAAAGTCTTTTGTTATCTGGAATATAAAGTAAGAACTTAAAAGCTGGATCCCCGCGTGCGCGAGGAGGACGGCGAATACGAGGATTATGCCCTTGCTGTCATTCCCGCGAAGGCGGGAATCCACGGTAAAGTCTTTTGTTATCTGAAATATAAAGAAAATTACCTAACAGCTGGCTTCCCGCGTGCGCGAGGATGATGGCAGAAGCGAAAATTACGCCCTCTCTGTCATTCCCGCGAAGGCGGGAATCCACAGTAAAGTCTTTTATTATCTGGAATATAAAGAAAATTACCTAACAGCTGGCTTCCCGCGTACGCGAGGATGACGGCAGAAGCGAAAATTACGCCCTCTCTGTCATTCCCGCGAAGGCGGGAATCCACAGTAAAGTCTTTTATTATCTGGAATATAAAGTAAGAACTTAAAAGCTGGATCCCCGCGTGCACGAGGATGACGACGAAGACGAGGATTATGCCCTTGCTGTCATTCCCACGAAGGCGGGAATCCACAGTAAAGTCTTTTGTTATTTGAAATATAAAGTAAGAACTTAAAAGCTGGATCCCCGCGTGCGCGGGGATGACGCGATTTAAGTTCTGAGGTTTCTTACAATCACAGGTGGATCCCCGCGTGCGCGGGGATGACGCTGGTCTTAATGGTTTGGATGGTCTTAATGGAGCTGGATCCCCGCGTGTGCGAGGATGACGGCAGAAGCGAGAATTACGCCCTCTCTGTCATTCCTGCGAAGGCGGGAATCCACGGTAAAGTCTTTTATTATCTGGAATATAAAGTAAGAACTTAGAAGCTGGATCCCCCCGTGCGCGAGGATGAAGGCAAAGATCGGAATGACGTTCCATTATGTCATTCCCGCGAAGGCGGGAGTCCACGGTAAAGTCTTTTATTATCTGGAATATAAAGCAAGAACTTAAAAGCTGGATCCCCGCGTGCGCGAGGATGACGGCGGAAGCGAAAAAACACTTAAAAGACAGATCTCCTGCATCGATAACTGCTCCTGCGTTATTCTACCTTCTGCATCTGACCGCCATGGAGGGTGGAAATGTCATATTTGTATGGAACAAAATTGACCATGCAGTCGTTCGCGAGGATGTCGAGAGTGTGGCTACGAGCAAGAGTATTGTTGATACATGTGCTGGCACAGGAGTAAGGGGGGACTAAATAGTTTCAGTTTGTTTCATCCGTTTGCTCTGGTTTTTTATGTTACAATTTGGGTACTTAACCATGGCTTATCAATCCTAAATATATCAATGAGAAAAGGCATTTTACTGGCAGGAACAGGTTACCGTCTTTATCCCATGACGCAGCTTGTGTGTGAACCGCTACTGCATATCTAGGATAACCTATGATTTATTACCCTCTAGTTACGCTTATGCAGGCGGGGATTCGGGATATTCCCCCAGGATTTAGTGTTATTTCATATCCTGTTAGGTGATGTGGCGCATTGGGGAATTAATCTGAAGTAGGCTGAACAATTGGCACTGCCTTTAGTTAAAAGTGGTTATGGTGAGTATTTGCTCGGATTACTGGATAGGCAGGTTTTTCATGAAGTGTATTGAAACGGAATTAGCAGAGGTTTTAGTGTTTGAGCCGCAGCGCTTTGGAGATGAGCGAGGCTTTTTTATGGAGACATTTAGGCAGTCCTATTTCGATGCGTGTTTTACTGAAAGAGGTTTTAGTCTCCCTATCTTTGTACAAGAAAATCATAGCCGCTCGCAGCAAAATGTATTGCGTGGCTTACATTTTCAGCGCCTGCAACCGCAGGGTAAATTAGTACGGGTTTGTACTGGAAGTATTTTTGATGTGGCTGTGGATATTCGTGCAAACTCTCCTACCTATGGCCAATGGGTGGGGAGAGTGTTATCGGCGGATAATCGTTTACAAATGTGGACTCCACCAGGCTTTGCCCACGGTTTTTATGTGCTTAGTGAGTTTGCCGATGTGATTTATCGCTGTACTGACTATTATGCCCCTCATGATGAGTATGTGCTCGGGTGGAATAATACTGATTTCTCTATAGATTGGCCGCTAATTGCCGAGCCGCTTCTATCAGATAGAGATGCAATAGCAGCAAGAACCTAGCAAGTCACACTGATATGCAACGCACAGCCCTGATTATCGGTCGTTCAATTGGCTTTTCATTTCAACTAAAGTATTACCCTGTGCAAAATTTTTTATTATTTGAAATATAAAGCAAGAACTTAAAAGCTGGATCCCCGCGTGCGCGAGGATGACGGCAGAAGCGAAAATTACTTAAAAGCTGGCTCCTGCATCGATAACTGCTTCTGCGTTATTCTACCTTCTGCATCTGACCACCATGGAGGGGGGAAATGTCATATTTTGTATGGAACAAAATTGACCATGCAGTCGTTCGCGAGGATGACGGCAGAAGCGAGAATTACGCCCTCTCTGTCATTCCCGCGAAGGCGGGAATCCACGGTAAAGTCTTTTATTATCTGGAATATAAAACAAGAATTTAAAAGCTGGATCCCCGCGTGCGCGAGGATGACGGGCACATGAATGGCTTCCGTTTTTGCCTCGAATCTGGATCCCCACATTCGCGAGGATGACGGCATAAGAGTTGGAGCCTCGCATCGATAACTGCTCCTGCGTTATTCTACCTCCTGCATCTGACTACCATGGAAGGTGGAAATGTCATATTTTGTATGGAACTAAATTGACCATACGGTCGTTCGCGAGGATGACGGCGATATAATCTAGCGACGCTTTAGCCATGAAGCTCCCTCGTTTTTAGAAGGCCAATGGCCCCGCTGCATTTTCCTTTTTTGCATATTTTTAAGTGGTTTTTATGTCAACAAATATCGCTGTTTTATTTGTTTTTTTAGTTTCTTTTATCAGTTTGTTTGTATTTCGCAAGGTCGCTCAACGGATTGGTTTGGTTGATAAGCCGAATGAGCGTAAGCATCATAAAGGCCAGATCCCGCTTGTTGGGGGGATTTCTATTTTCTTTACGATAATACTTGCCTTGTTCCTAACCCCTGAATTATTGCTGGCACCACAATTGTATGCAGGATGCGCTTTTATTCTTGTGGTCATAGGGGCAATTGATGACCGTTATGATATCAGTTTTAAGTTTCGCCTTGTTGTCCAAGCTGCGGTTTCGATGCTGATGATTGTGCTCGGTGAGCGCAGTTTACATAACTTAGGCTATTTGATGGGGAGTGAGGCGATACATTTGCCTGAGCCTATCAGCATATTGTTAACGGTTTTTGCAGTTATCGGTGCAATCAATGCGTTTAATATGGTTGACGGTATTGATGGTTTATTGGGGGGATTAGCCTCTGTTACTTTTGGTGGCTTAGGCATTCTGTTCTATTTTAATGGCATGCAGGGTTTTGCTATTTTTTGTGTGCTGCTCGTTACTGCGATGCTGCCTTATATCATGTTAAATTTAGGTTTTCCGTTCGGGCGACGTTTTAAAGTGTTTATGGGGGATGCGGGGAGTATTTTTATCGGCTTTACGGTGATTTGGTTACTGATTGTGGCAAGCCAAGGTGATCGAGCTACTGCACTTCGCCCTGTGACCGCACTTTGGTTAATTGCGTTGCCGCTGATGGATATGGTGTGCATTATGATTCGCCGTATTCGTAAAGGCCAATCGCCCTTTAAACCTGACCGCGAGCATTTGCATCATATCTGCCAACGTATGGGGTTGTCCTCTCATTCATCCTTGATGGTGATTTGTACCGCGGCAGCAATAATGGTAGCAGTCGGTATTTGGTCTGAACTTGCCAAAATTGATGAAAATATTATGTTTTTAGCATTTTTAGCAACATTTGCTTTGTACTTTGGTTTAATCAATAACATCTGGCGTATTACGGCCTTTTGGCGTAAAGATATAAAAATTTCTAAATCTATTTAATACCTTAGTGAAATGTTGTTTTTTTTAATTTAGGCTGGCTTATCTGTTGTCGTTTCAACTGTTATAATCCAATGCCATTTTTTTGAAATAAAATTTGATTAGCCTCCACTGTAATCATGATGTATTTAGCTTAAGGAAGAGAGTGATGGAATACCTCATACTGCTTTTTAGTGTTTTTTGTTTAACTTGTGTTGCAATTAAAGTCTTAAATCCTATCGCTCAGCGTGTCGGTTTAGTCGATTTACCCAATGAGCGTAAACTACATGTAGGAGCTATCCCATTAATTGGTGGGGTATCTATCTATTGTAGTGTGCTATTGGTCTCCAGCATTGTTATCCCGCAGAGCCAAACCTTTAATTTATATCTTATTTCTGCTGCGTTAATTCTTTTTCTTGGCGTACTGGACGATAAGTATGATTTGTCAGTACGCGTCCGAATTGCGGCACAGGTGATTACCGCCTCGATTTTGATCTTTGGTGCCGGATTACACCTGACAACATTTGGCCATATTCTGCATTTTTCTGAGTTTAAGCTCGGCTATGTTGGCATTTTTGTTACAACTATCGCGGTGATTGGTGCTATCAATGCCTTTAATATGGTCGATGGCATTGATGGTTTAGCGGGGATGCTAAGCCTTGTGACTTTTTCATCGTTGGCTTTTTTATTCTATTGGGCTGGTAATAGCTGGTTTTTATTACCTTTGTTGTTTATTGGTGCAATTATTGGTTATTTAGTATTCAATTTGCGTTGGCCGTTCCCTTCTTTAGATAAGATATTTATGGGCGATGCTGGCAGCATGTTGATTGGCTTAACGGTTGTTTGGTTATTGGTGTTGGTACTCAGCCTAATGTCGCAGTGTTTTCGCCCGTAACAGCTTTGTACTTAATTGCAATACCGTTAATGGATATGACTGCGATTATGTATAGAAGAGTGAAAAAGGGGATATCGCCGTTTAGTCCTGATCGCGATCACTTACATCATATCTTTGAGCGAGCAGGTTATAATCGCAAGCAAACCCTGATTAGAATTTCATTCGCTTCACTTTTACTTGCCATCGTTGGGATTTGGGCTGAACTCTCACAAGTCCCAGAGTGGATTATGTTTGTCGCTTTTTTAGGTATTTTTGCCTGCTATAACTGGGCGTTATCTAATGTGTGGCAAATCTTGACTTGGGTTCGTAAAGATTAGTTTATTTCTTTAGTGTATTTCTTAATGCCAATTCATTTGAATTGGCATTTTTGTTTTAACGGTTTAAGACTTGTAGGCCCTTGTTTGCGCTGTTAAGCGCAAAGATGCTTTCCTCTTTGTTATTCCTATGCACCTTCGTCATTCCCGCGTAGGCGGAGGAAATCCACAGTAACTCTCTAACTCCTTCGTCATTCCCGCGAAGGCGGGAATCCACAGTAACGTCTTTGGGTGTTTTAAAAGCGAGTGACTTAAAAGCCAAAGCTGGATCCCCGCATTCGCGAGGATGACGGCTTTGTCATTCCCGCGCAGGCGGGAATCCACAGTAACGTCTTTGGGTACGGTAAAAGTGGGTGACTTAAATGCCAAAAGCTGAATCCCCGCATCGATAACTGCTCCTGGACTTTTTCTAATAAAGCGTTCTACCTCCTGTATCTGAACACCATGGAGGGTGGGAATGTCATATTTTGTATGGAACAAAATTGACCATGCAGTCGTTCGCGAGGATGACGGCTTAAATGTAATATGGCGGCGTAAGGTTTCGGTAATGGCTTGCGGCATCAGAGTTAAAATGCCGCGTAATATATGGGGATTATGAATACAAAAATTTATCGCCAACGCTAGATTGAGATTACTGCTTATTCGCTCTTCTTTTTCAGCACATAATTAGCCGCTAATTCGCCAGTGATACGCTTACCTTCAGTGTCTAGCATGATGAGTTGGTTCTCACCAACGAGATACTGAGTACCATCGGCCAAGGTGATTTTTTGTCCTTGCGCATCCCATACTGCGGTACCTGTCACTTTAAAAATCTTCTCATCTTTGCCTAAATAAATGCTTTTAAGTTCAAAGCTATTATCGGCCTTTAGGCTGATATGCGTTTCAATACCTTCGCAACTGGCACAGGGAAGTACGCCTTCGTAATTGCCGGGCCAATCGAGTGAGTTTTGACTTGTATCCCCTGTAGGAGTATTTGCCGCGGATTCAGTTTGGGCTGGTGTAGTGTCTGTTGGTTTAGGCGCAGGATCTGTGCATGCAGTGGTAAAGAGTGCTAAAAGGGCGATACCTAAAAGTGATTGTTTCATGTTGGCTCCAACCTATCAGTTCAAACTTAGAATATGAACGACCATCATACTCGGCAACCTTTACCAAGCCAAATTCACAGCACCTTAATGTTATGGCAGGAAAACTATTGTGTCTTATATAGGCGTATTGATTTTATCTTGATACTTAAATGTTATGGTGTTGATGCGGTATTTTGGGTCGTTAGCCGTTTTTTATCCTTTAAATCAAACCAGTTGTTGGATTGAATCTATACTGAAAGCAATGTCTTGTTGATTGTATGGTGTGATTGTGACGTTTTTAAAAATGTTAATATTTGGCGAATTTGACCCGTCATACCTAAGCAAATTAGTAATAAAGAGACTTACCCTACTAGTGCTAACAGGATGAGCAATCATGACACGCATGTTTGACAGGATTTTATTTGATGTTAGTCAGTCCCCTTTGATTGATAAAGGAGACTTAACTGTGGCTGCGCAGTTGATTGTATCTTCTGTTTGTAAAGGGCTGAATGTTAAGCGGGTAGGTATTTGGTTATTGAGTGAAGATAGGCAATCGATATCGTGTTTTTATCTGAGCCATCATCCCCAATTAGAGCAAACCTTGACACTGGCTCGTGTGCAATATCCCCATTATTTTGACTTATTAGATACCGAGCGAACGATAGTGCTAGATCATAGGCAACTGGATTTTACCACTCAAGAATTAGCGTCGACTTATTTCAACGCTAACAACATTACTGCCATATTAGCTAGCCCAATACGACACGATGGAAAAATGGTAGGGATTATTTGTGTTGAGCATCAAGGCGAGCCTCGCGAATGGATGCCAGATGACAAAGCGTTTGTGTCGACTTTGGCGGAAATATTTGCCCGATCGATAAGCGCAAGGGACATTCTAGATTATCAACGGCAGTTAAAAGTGGTCAATGCAGATCTTGAACTGCGGACACAGGAGCTAGAAGCCGCTTTAGCTCATTTAAGCGCGACGCAAAATCATTTGATTGAAAAAGAAAAAATGGCAGCATTAGGCAGTTTAGTGGCAGGGGTTGCCCATGAAGTGAATACCCCTCTAGGGATAGCGGTGACGTCTGTGACTCATTGTTTAGATGAACTTGCCTTACTTAAGAGATTCTTTGAATCTAATGAACTCGATCAGGAAAAATTTTTAAATTTTATGACTACGATGCAAGACGGCTTGTCTCTTGTTGATCGTAATCTTGCGCGGGCAGCAGAGTTAGTGCACAACTTTAAGCGAACGGCTGCGGATCAATCAATTTGGGAGCGGGAACGATTTAATTTAAAAGCGTATATTTTGCAGGTTTTTAGCTCATTAAAACCGTTAATGCGTAAAAAAAGTATTAGCTTAACGATTAATGTTGATGACGGTATTTATCTTTATTCTTACCCTGGGGCGATTGCTCAGATTTTTACTAATTTAGTGTCTAATAGTTTTCGCCATGGTTTCCCTGATAATTTTACGGGGGAGAAACAGATCATCGTTGAGGCAGATAAAACGAGTTCTACTATCAATATCATCTATCAGGATAGTGGTGTTGGAATGTCTGATGATATTAAAGCAAGAGCCTTTGAACCTTTTTTTACGACAGCGAAGCAATCGGGTGGTACAGGTTTAGGGATGTCTATTATTCATAATCTTGTCACTCAAAAACTTAATGGCCGTATCTCGCTTATTTCGGCTCCAAACCAAGGTGTAAAAATCGAAATGCAGCTCCCAGAGGAGTAAAGTTAAAGCACTTATTGTAAGATCCCTCGCTATTTCTATGTAGGCATAAATTCAGAACCTTTGTTATTCACTCGAAGGCTGGAATCTAGCGCCTTATGTCATTCCCGCGCAGGTTTGAATCTAACGCCTTACGTCATTCCCGCGCAGGTGGGAATTTAGCACCTTATGTCATTCCTGCGCAGGTGGGAATCTAGTACCTTATGTAATTCCCGCGAAGGTGGGAATCTAGCACCTTATGTCATTCCCGCGCAGGCGGGAATCCACAGTAACGTCTTTGTTTTTTTAAAAGCGAGTGACTCTAAAACTAAAAGCTGGATCCCCGCATGCGCGAGGATGACGGCTTTGCTATTCACAGACTCCTTCGTCATTCCCGCGCAGGTTTGAATCTAACGCCTTATGTCATTCCCGTGAAGGCGGGAATCCACAGTAACGTCTTTGTTTTTTTTAAAAGCAAGTGACTCAAAAACTAAAAGCTGGATCCCCGCATCGATAACAGCTCCCTGCACTTTTTCTAATAAAGCGTTCTATCTCTTACATCTGACCACCATGGAAGGTGGGAATGTCATATTTTGTATGGAACAAAATTGACCATGCAGTCGTTCGCGAGGATAACGATTTAGTGTTCCCTATGTCATTCCCGCACTGGTGGGAATTACGCATATTCTTTATTCCAGAACATGTGAGAATCTAGCACTTCTGCCATTTCTACACAGGAGGGATCCAGTTTTTGAGTTATTATTTAAATCACGTATAAATGGATTGTCACTACTCAAGGATGGATTATGCAACCCTATGTATACATTATGGCTAGCCAATTTAATGGTACTTTGTATATTGGTGTGACAAGCCACTTAGAACAGCGAATATGGCAGCATAAAAACGCTATTGTTGATGGATTTACCCATAAATACAAAGTCGATCAGTTAGTTTATTTTGAAGTTCATGCCTCCATGTATGATGCTATTTGTCGTGAGAAACAACTAAAAAAATGGCGCCGTGAGTGGAAAATTAATTTGATTAATTCACAAAATCCAAAGTGGGAAGATTTATGGTACACCGTCATCGTTGGATCCCCGCATCGATAACTGCTCCCTGCACTTTTTCTAATAAAGCGTTCTACCTCTTGCATCTGACCACCATGGAAGGTGGGAATGTCATATTTTGTACGGAACAAAATTGACCATGCAGTCTTTCGCGAGGATGACTGCTTTGTTATTCACAGGCTCCTTCGTCATTCCCGCGCAGGTTTGAATCTAACGCCTTATGTCATTCCCGCGAAGGCGGGAATCCACAGTAACGTCTTTGTTTTTTTTAAAAGCGAGTGACTCAAAAGCCAAAAACTGGATCCCCGCATTGATAACTGCTCCCTGTATTCTTTCTAATAAAGCGTTCTACCTCTTACATCTGACCACCATGGAAGGTGGGAATGTCATATTTTGTATGGAACAAAATTGACCATGCAGTCGTTCGCGAGGATGACGGCTTTGCTATTCACAGGCTCCTTCGTCATTCCCGCGAAGGCGGGAATCCACAATAACGTCCTTTGGGAGTTTAAAAAGCGAGTGACTCTAAAACCAAAAGCTGGATCCCCGCATGCGCGAGGATGACGGCTTTGCTATTCACAGGCTCCTTCGTCATTCCCGCGCAGGCGGGAATCCACAGTAACGTCCTTTGGTGTTTTAAAAGCAAGTGACTCTAAAACCAAAAGCTGGATTCCCTCATCGATAACTGCTCCTGCGTTATTCTACCTCCTGCATCCATGCAGTCGTTCGCGAGGATGACATGTAGAGGTGAGGATGATGTTTAGAGGAAAGAAGATGGTATTGAATGGGTTATATAAGCGCTTAATATAATGGCAGGTTCCGTCTAGATAACGGTTCCTGCCATTATGTGGTCATACTTAGAAATAACTATTAGGTTGCTAATTGCACGCTATTTTTCAGTGCTTGGTTTGGTGTACCAAGGTGCACGGGCATCTGTAACATCAAATAGATTATATTTACGCCCAAGCATTTGACCGCCATCTCGTGTCAGTGGTATCCAAGAGAGGAAAGCACGACTGTGAGTTGACTTAATGGTCATCAGATCAAATGGAACCGAGATATAGAAGCCTTTAGTAAAACTGCCTTCACCATACTCATCTGCAGACAGGTTTGTTTTAGTGGCAAAGGCCCCTACAATCACTCCGCTATCAAATTGTTTTGATAAATCAACGGTGACACCTTTATCTTCAGTGAGATATTGTCCCGCGCTGACCCTGAGTAAAGTATTAGGGAACCACTCGGGTTGATAATAAACCGTAGCATGCCCAGTCATTGCGCCTGTTTGTACTCTATAGGCTCGGCCGATGAGAGGGTCAAACTGATGTTCGTCTTTAAAGAAACCAAACATATTGTCTGGATCCCGTTGTTTTACATAGTTGACATCGATACCAAAGGCCCATTGACTATTGAGTGGGCGATACATAAATTCGGTTCCGACACCGCCATACATCATCTCTAAATAACCACCATAGGCTTGGTAGGAGACATTATCGCTAAGATTGTCCATCCAAGTGAGTTGAAGGTTATTCATCCTTACAGGGTTATCATGAACGTATTGACGGATCAGCGTTCGAACACGTTTTAAGTCAGTACCATCTGGTGGCACATCGTATAAAAACTTATCGTAGTTATCGTATAAGTTGAGGTAAAGAGAACCGCCAAATTCAAAGTTATCGGTAAACTTATAATTTGCGCTACCCGTTACTCCAATATTAAACATATAGAAGCCTTCAGAGCCTCCGAAGGATTGCACCATAGTGGGAGAAACATCAAATCCCAGTTTGTCTAGCCAGTCTGTGTTTGTTTGGGTCACGAGAGTGCCTTGGGGGGCACTCGGTACACTGACTTGGCTTGCATCACTCACTTTTGCGTTGAGATATGCAAAATTGGCCACTTTGGCAAATTTTTCAGCATCGATACGGGTTTCTGTAATCGGTTGACTGTAATGGGTTTCAATCAGACGATATTCTTTAATTTGGGATAGGGCGCTATTGTTGGCGAGTATTGTCGCGGTTCTGTGGTGAGCCTCGCTTCTATCGCGAAACTTAGTCTGTTCACCAACAACTGTGATTCTATCTGCTGCAAGATAAATTTTTGCATTGTTATAGCCTGCAATTCGTTGCAGATCCTGCGCAACCTTATTCCAGTCAGTCGTTTCTGTTGCAGCGGTTGATAGAGATGCAGTATTCACTGTGCTATCAACGTTTAGGGCCGTATCTGCTTGAATGTTGTCCGTATTGCTCTCTTGATATGAAGCAGTATCAATTGAGGCTACGCTTGATGGGGTATCTTCCGTCTGTGCTAATTGCGCTTGGGTCATAGGTGCTGCGGGTAGCGGTTTATATTTAGCCGCAGCAGGATCGCGTTTAATTTGCGTTAAGGTATTAAAGTTCGTCTGCAAGCTAAAGCCGAGCGTCCAAGTATTACCGCGCTCATAGCTTAAATGCAGATCTCCCCAGTTACCAAAACGATACAGTAAGCCGTAGTTAAACTTGCTGTCCTGAGTCATATCTATACCGCCCCGTACGACGGGAAAGTCAGACTCGTAATCGTTGGCGTCATATTCCACTTTTACCCTAAGGGGATCCCAAGGGGTTTGGTATTCCACACCACCAAAGAGTGCTGCACAGCCTTTAAACCAACGCTGATAATCGACTTCACCGCCCTTACCACCATAGGAAGTGTCTCGGTCACAGTTATAGTTAAGATCTTTTTTATCCGAGGTTAAATTACCGCTATTTCCGATATAGCCCCAGCCAATACCCAGCGTAAAATCCAAAGGGCCGACTCTTTTTGTGGCGGCAATAAATTCACCATCAAATAATCCTGTGCCGCCAAAGTCACGGACACCGATAGATGTTTCTGGTAGCCAGTAACTTTCTTCAAGTAGTCGGACTTTAAAGTCTATGCCTTTATCCGTGTATTTAGTGTTACCGCTAAAATTGGGATCGTTGCTATAAAGCAAGTCGTGCACTAAGGTGTATCGTACTGTGGTTTCAAACCAAGGAAACAATTGCACTGATGCAGTATAGTGTTGATATTCATCGTTATATGTGGTCGAAAAATTAAATTCACCCTCAGCGGCCATACGACCTGTGGGCATTTGCATTAAGCCAACACCGCCAAAATCCGATTGCGAGGGTAACAGGGTTGGATAAGCAAATTCATCAGCGGAGGCATGTAACAGTGGCAAGAGTGCCAGCGAAAGCGCAGATAAACGGCCTAAGGTATGGATGGAATGGCTAGGCTTTTTCATTACAGAGTCCGATTCTTGAGTAATTCAATGATGTTTTCATTTAAATTGGCGTAGCCATCAAATAGGCTTGAAAACTCAACAAAAAGTGTTGCACCAGGGGCGATATCCTGTGCTTGGTAATTCCAATAGGCGATAGGTTGTCTAATTGCGTTGCCATCGGGTTGAATAATCCAAACAAAGCTGGTTTCTGCGTTCTCGAGTAAACCTGCTTGTTGAAGATAATCTTTGCTGCTCGCTTGACTCTGCCATGGCATATTGCCTGTTTGAGAGACAGCGCCAACGAGTGTAATCGTGCTGGGACGAGGGGGGAGAACGAGTTGATATTTACCCTCGATAATGGCGTTATAAGACTCGGTAATACGAATCGCATCAATATCTAAGGGTTGCATGACTCGCTGCCCCAGCTTAATGCCACGTAAAAACTGCGCTAATTGGGCAAGTTTAGTAATGTAGCGACTATCATTCGTAGCTTCTCCCATCTGCGCGAGCTGAGAGAGTACTTGTTGGCGTTTAGTTTCTAATACTGCGGTATTTTCAAGATCCACTAAGGCTGCGCCTAACCAGTAAATAGGCATAACCTCTTTGTTATTCGTTTTATTATAGAGAGGCAGTTGTTGTAATCCATCTTGCACTGCTTGCCCAATACGAATGCCAGTAGGATAAACGATATGCAGTGGTGCATCTAGAGTCGAAGAGGTTGTTACAAACAGCTGAGTTTCGGCATGAGCCACTGTCGAGAATACTGAACTCACTAGCAGCGCCAAAGGTGTTAAATAGGATTTCATCGTGTCTCCTAAGACGCAAATGGCTTGAGTAAGATAATGTCGATAAAAGGCAGATTAGGCGCAATTTTCTGACGACTTTTTACCACATGCCCATTATCTGGCTTTAGCCAAAAATCATTTTGATATTGAATATTTAGACCTTCAACAGATACCGTTTCGCTATAGTGTAATAGCTGCGTTGGGGTATCGTTGATCAGGACGTTTTCGTCGGCAATCAATTTAAATTGAGAAGTCACTTTATAACCATAGTGGTACCCAGGTTGCCAGTCGAGTGTGCGAGTCCAGGTTTTTGGGGTGTTGTCTAAATGCAAACCTAGCACAATAGGATCAGGCTCATGGCTTTCTACAGCAGCTAAATTACCCTCCAGCAGATTATGGGTTTTAATTAAGCGGCCATTTATTGTCACTAACATACCATTATCTGCAGATAACCATTTGAGCTCTGTGCTGTCAGGCTCTGGTCTAACATTGGAAAGGGTCACTTTAGGTTCTGCAAAGGCTAAAACCACAAATGCCTGAGGGGTGTCGCCTATCTTGGCATAAATACTGGCATAGGGATTCGATTTCACTTGTTCAGACGTGAGCTTAACGTCATCCTCGCCGAGGAATGCTAATTTGATGGTATCGTTGAGGGCGCTAATTCGTTGACTACAACCCGTTATGCCCATCAATACGGTGGAAATGGTTAGTAGTCGCACTAGGTTTTTATTTATACGCATCCGAGTTGCTTATTCTCAATAGTAATAAATATCAAATGTAGAGAGATGTGAGAGTGATTTCAAGAAATGGAATTATTTCTACTCTTCTCTGGGTGAACAAAAAAAACAACCGCCGATAGGCGGTTGTTTTTAATTATCCAAGATGGATTAGTTAGCACCAGAATTTGAAGTCGTTGTAGTTCCAGTGCTGGTGATTGGGTTACCATCAGAGCCGTTAGAGGCTACAACAACACCCGCAACAACTGCACCCGCAGCGATTGCACCCGCAGCAAGACCACCAACAGCACCACCAGTGGTTGCGCCACCAGTTGCAGTACCGGTTTCAGTTTCCGCAGCGTTAACAGATACAGAAGCGAACATAGTTAAAGCTGTAACAAGTGCTAATGAAGTTTTTTTCATCGTGATTCCCTTTTAGAAAAAATTAACCTAATTTTTAGCTAATCTAGTACGGCATGATAGGTGATTCAAGTGCAATATTCAATGTTAAATTTATTTAAGCATTCCAACTTTTGACTGATATTTAGTCTTGTGCTTAAGAAATACTCCTTATTTTTTAATGTGTTTTGGAGATTGTGATACGAATTAAGATAGACCTAATGAATGCTTTTTCCTTATATCATTTTCAATGTACATATACAAAGTCCTAGCCGTGTATGCTGCAATGTCAACGTTTTTAGTATGAGATTTTCAGACTCTCGAGCTGAGGTTAGGCACAAGTAGCTGTGGATTGTTATTTATTCGATCTTCGTTTCTATAACAACATTATTTGTTTCCAAAACTTTAAAATTGCATAAATTCTCTAAGGATCAAGTGCTCGGACTTGCTTTTTAGCGATATGCATTGCTTTAATAAATTATTAAAACAATTAATTGGGCCTGTACATTGCCAACATCTACAGCATTAGTTCTCGGCGGCGGTGGTGCTCGAGCCGCCTATCAAGTAGGCGTGTTAAAGGCACTCGTTCAGCTTTATCCACGCAACCATGGTATTCCCTTTAAAATCATTTGCGGAACATCCGCTGGAGCCATTAATGGTACTGCGATTGCGACCCATGCATCTTGCTTTCACCTTGGAGTGAGAAAACTGGAATGGGTCTGGCGCCATTTTGAAACTCGAAAAGTTTATCGTGCCTCTATTTTTGGGGTATTGAGCCATTTAGCAAAAATGGCACTTAAGGGAATGCAGGATGATAAAGTGAATACGGATGCGGGTAGTTTGCTTGATAATGATCCCTTAAGAAAACTGCTTAA
The DNA here is from genome assembly GCF_000015185.1 of Shewanella sp. W3-18-1. Lineage (NCBI taxonomy): Bacteria > Pseudomonadati > Pseudomonadota > Gammaproteobacteria > Alteromonadales > Shewanellaceae > Shewanella > Shewanella sp. W3-18-1. The sequence continues at coordinate 1,680,668 of NC_008750.1, forward strand.
CGAACTTATCGATTTCAAACGGATTGACCGTAATATACGCAGTGGCTCACTGACTGCGCTTAGTGTGGATACATCCTGTTATAACAATTCCCGTTCAGTGACGTTCTTTCAAGCCTCTCGGGATATTGATAATTGGACAAGAGCAAGACGTAGTGGTCAACGTATGATGCTCAATACTGAGCATTTATTAGCGAGTTCAGCGATTCCTATGGTGTTTCCATCCATTAAGCTCAATCAGGCTTATTATGGTGATGGTTCGGTTCACCAACTTGCACCATTATCAAGTCCTATCCACTTAGGTGCCAAAAAACTATTAGTGATTAACTTAGATAGCCCGCATAAGCACTTTCCGATGGAATTGGAATACCACCCAAAAACAGCCACTATTGCAGGTCATCTACTTGATACTATCTTTTCAGATACCCTTAATAGCGATCTTGAAAGATTAGAGCGGATCAATAATACCTTGGCGCAGATCCCCGAGGAAAGCCGTAAAAAACTGACGTTACAGCCTATAAAAACCTTAGTTATCAAACCGAGTGAAGACTTAAGTAAGCTTGCCGCGCGGTTTTATGATGATATGCCTTGGGCAATAAGGGTTTTACTTGGTTTTACCGGCATTAATCGCCAGTCAGATTCGAGTATTGTGTCTTACTTATTGTTTGAAAAATCCTATACCAGTGCGTTAATCGATTTAGGGTATAAAGATGCAATGGAGCAAATGAATGAGCTTAAAGCCTTTTTTGATTTAAACTAGACCTATGAGCCGAGTTTGCCCTATTTTAGCCAATGATGATGTATTGATATTCACGATCGTTAAAATGGACTTTTCAATGGCAATAAAAAACGCACTTAATCTTAAGTGCGTTTTTTCATGCTTATCTGAGTAACATTAAGCGTTAGCTTTTAACCGCATTTTTCAGGAAATCAACAAGTTGATCGAACGGAATATCTTGTTTCTCACCTGTGCGGCGGTTTTTGTATTCAAATACGCCCGCATCGATATTGCGATCGCCAATCACCACAGTGTGTGGGATACCAATCAGTTCCATATCGGCGAACATCACGCCTGGACGCTCTTTACGATCATCCAATAACACTTCGATACCCGCTGCGCTTAAGTCTTTGTATAACTGCTCGGCGATATCGGTGACGCGGTGTGACTTGTGCATATTCATAGGTAAAATGCCCACACTGAACGGCGCAATCGCTTCTGGCCATACAATGCCGCGGTCATCAAAGTTTTGCTCAATCGCAGCGGCTACAATACGGCTCACGCCAACACCGTAGCAACCCATCAGCAATACCTGAGATTTACCGTTTTCATCAAGAACCGTGGCATTCATTGATTTAGAGTAGTTAGTGCCGAGTTGGAAGATATGGCCGACTTCAATACCGCGTGCCATCGCATAAGTCCCTAAACCATCAGGTGTGGGTTCACCTTCAACCACGTTACGGATATCGGCCGCTTGGGCTAGTGGCAGATCGCGCTCCCAGTTGATACCAAAGTAGTGTTTATCATCCACGTTGGCACCGGCTGCAAAATCGCTCATCACGCTGACGCTATGGTCGATAATGATTGGCATATTCAGACCAACAGGGCCAAGTGAACCTGGACCTGCGCCAATGGCGTCACGGATCAGCGCTTCTGGCGCCATTTCCAATGGTGATGCGACTAAGTCTAACTTGTCAGCTTTGACTTCGTTGAGTTCATGGTCACCACGAACGATTAACGCCACTAGCGGAGCGGCTTCGGTCGCACCTTTAACGATTAAGGTTTTGACTGTTTTAGTGATATCCAAATCAAACTGCTCAACTAATTCCGCAATAGTCTTTGCATTTGGGGTATCGACTAAACGCAATGCTTCAGTGGCTGCGCCGCGTGGTTCAGTTGGCATAGGTGATTCGGCTTTCTCAATGTTAGCTGCGTAATCGCTGCCCGTTGAGTAAGCAATTAAATCTTCACCGCTTTGTGCTAGAACATGGAACTCGTGTGACATACTGCCACCGATAGAACCCGTATCGGCTAATACTGGGCGGAAAGCTAAGCCCATACGCGATAGAATGTTGCTATAGGCTGTGTACATGGCCTCATAGGTTTCATTCATGGTATCGACGTCAAGATGGAAAGAATAAGCATCTTTCATCAAGAATTCCCGTGAGCGCATCATGCCAAAACGTGGGCGAACTTCATCACGGAATTTGGTTTGAATTTGGTAAAGGTTCAGCGGTAATTGCTTGTATGAGCTGACTTCTTTACGAATGAGATCGGTGATCACTTCTTCATGGGTTGGCCCCAGTACGAAGTCGCGATTGTGACGATCTTTAAAGCGCAGTAGCTCTGGACCAAATTTGTCCCAACGACCCGTTTCTACCCACAAATCAGCCGGTTGTACCATCGGCATTAGAATTTCAATCGCTCCGGCTTTGTTCATTTCTTCACGAACAATCGCTTCGACTTTTCGTAGTACACGTAAGCCCGTGGGGAGATAGCTGTAAAGGCCAGACGCATTACGACGGATCATGCCCGCACGTAACATTAATTGATGACTAATGACCTCTGCATTGGCAGGAGTTTCTTTTTGTGTTGATAGCAGGTACTTGCTGACGCGCATTACCGATGTCCAAATTTGAGTTGAATGGGCGCCATTTTATCACCTGCTTTGGTGATGTCACCTAGGGATTTAGGTTAAATTCAGTTAGCTGGCAGATAAATGGCATTTTTTGATGCTGGATAACGGATAACGGATAACGGATAACGGATAACGGATAACGGATAACGGATAACGGAGGAAGAGCGCTGCTAGTATCAAGATTCTCGTTTCTGCTTACTTATCCCGCCTATCGCCAATCACGCGTGCAGGATTGCCAGCGACAATAGCCCAGTTGGGCACATTTTTAGTCACGATGCTGCCCATTCCGACCACGGCGTGATCGCCAATGGTCACACCATCGACTATCCCAGCCTGCGCGCCAATCCACACATCTTTGCCTATAACAATGCCTTTGGAGTTGGCGGCTTGTTGATATATAGGTGTATCTGGTGCCATGCCGTGGTTAAAGGCATAGATGGTGACATTGTTGGCAATGCGAGTTTGGTCACCAATCTGAATTCCCACTCGACCACCATCGAAGGAGCAGCCATGATTAATCGCGACTTCATTCCCTAAAGTGATAGGCCCATGTAAAAAACACTCGGCGGCAATCATGCAGCGATCGCCGATATTGATGTCGCGATTTGGTTCGGCAAATAACTGTGCCTCGGGGGCAATAAAACAGTTATCACCTATGGTGACTGTTTCGAGGGCACAAAGAGCCGCTTGTACTTGATCCTGCCAAGGCTTTGCCCAGACTAAGTGTTTTTCTTTTAATGAAAAATACAGCCAAGGCATCCAAGACAGGCGCTTTTTATGTTGGCTTTGATAATCAGGTTTTGATGTAGGCGTTGGCGCAGACATTTAGCCACATTTCCCCGGTTTGAGTTCGAGCACTTGAATGTATTCCCGTTCATTGTCATCGACCGCCATCTGCCAGAAGATATCTAAATCATATAAAGCGACTTGGTATAACTTAGGATCATCCTTGGCTTTTTTATATGCTGGGCGAGGATCTTGCCCCAATACGCCGCGGATAAGTATCGCTAAATCAGTATAAGCGTCCTGTTTGCCATAGGTATCAATCTGGGTCGTTGCGAGAACGGAAAACACTACGCTAATCAGTTTAGGCGCTTCTTGGGCGATACCGCCCACAGCATTCATAATCGAATCTGAGAAGGGAATATAGGGCTTAATATCAATTATCGGCGTGCCATCGACAAGATCCATACCCGAAATTTCAAGGCACACTTTGCCCTTACGCTGCACAACCCCGTGGAGTTTAACAACCGACTGACCAATGCCATTAGGCCTAAAAGTGGAGCGGGTGGCAAACACGCCGAGTTTTTCATTACCACCTAAACGGGGTGGCCGAACTGTGGTTTTCCAGCCTTGGGCGAGATTTTCATGGAAGCAAAACAACAACCAAAGGTGGGAATATTGCTCTATGCCACGCACAGCATCGAGATGATTCACATGAGGTTCGAGTTCGACATAGCCGCGAGCTTCAACGAGTCCGGGTTGTCTTGGAATACCAAACTTTTGTTTATAAGGTGTACGGCATGTCGCTATGGCGACAATTTGGTTGGTAAATGTCATGCAGAAAATTACCTAAAAGGGAAATATAACAACCGCTTAAATTTGTGATTAAATGCCTATTGTTAAGGATTAATCATCAAGCGGTTGATATGGGCAATCTCAGATCGTTACAAGCTGTACGTTTAACACCCGTAAGTCCTACTCGGTTGTGGCAGTCTTAATCGCTTGGCCTACGCATAGTGCGCGGCTAATACAACCTTGAGCAGCTTCTTCAAATATGACACATTGCTTGATGATAATACCGTTCGCGCCTTTATCCGCCGCACTTCGGCGAGCTTGGGTTCTGGCATCGGCTAGGGATGCTGGCACGGCATTAATATCGGCTTGGCAAGATTCACCTTGCACTAAACCTTTTAATTCATAATGGCCTTTAGGCAGGGTATCACCTTCGTAGAGAGTGACATCGGATGCCTTGAAATAGTCATTAATCGCCTCTGTATCTAAATTACTGTTAAAACGGTAATCGCTTGCACAGGCACTGAGCAGTAACACTAATGCACTTGAGAGGATGATTTTCATGGTTTGACCTGAGGTTGAGGAAAAATGGCGCAGCCCAATGGACTGCGCGATACGATATTATTTATCTGAGCAAATTCTACCGCTTAAGGTACTTTTGATAAAGCTGCTGATGACGATTATTCAAATCTATCTGCCGACCGTCAATCCACATTGCCTCGATCTTGTTGGTCATAGGGTCGAGAATATCTCCCGCTGAAAGTACCACACTGCCTCGGTATCCCACAGCGATAGCCCCTAAATCCGCTATACCTAATAGCTTTGCGGCATCTAAGGTGATGGATTTAAGCGCTTGATCAGGTGTTAAACCATAGGCCGCACTGTAACCTGCTGCATAGGGGAGATTTCGGCTATTCCAATCCGATGAGAACCCGAGAGCGAAGGGGATATCCGCATCAGTGAGCAAAGATGGAATGCTAAAGGGTAAATCGACGGGTTCATCTTTACGTTTAGGCAAGCTGAAGGTGTGTGGGTAAATCACTCCTGCTTTAATTTCCTTCAGGCTTGAGGCTAAACGCCATGCATCATATCCACCGACAATCACCAGCTTGAATTGGTATTTTTTAGTCAGGGCAATGATTTGTTCAATTTGTTCTGCGCTATCAGCATGGGCAAAGAGTGTGGCTTTGCCTTGATATAGCGGCAACATCGCCTGCCAGCGTAGGTTATAAGTTGTAGCAGTCTTATCTTTCTTATCTTTACTTATAGCTTGCTCACTTAAGAAGTAACGGTAGCCATCTTCAAAGGCGATATTGAGTTGAGCAATCGCCTGTTGATTTTTCTCTATGGCCTTAATTTTTTCCTTATCATCTTCTGGCATACGTTTAATTTGCGGCCAATAGACATGGAATTGTGCTGTACTGGGGATGAGCGCATCTTCAATCGTCCAAGCGTCGAGGTTGACAACGACTGATTGCCCCGCTAAACCCTCACCACTCGGGACGATTTGGGCATGTGTAATGCCGTTGTAGCGAATTGTTGGGAGCAGTTCTGAGTCTGGATTATAAGCGCTGGCGGCACTGATATGTGGATTGATATTTCCCACTTCAGCTTTATCTACCGTTGGGCGACTCATATCTATTTCTACTAAACCCAGGCTTGTATCGAGGGCAATCAGGCCGGGATATAAGTGTTTTCCGCTAGCATCGATAATATGAGTGTCGTTAATTTCTGCTGTTGTAGGCGTTGAGTTTAACTGTGTTCCTACGGCGGTAATTTTGCCGTTTTCAATTAAAACGTCAGTATTACTCAGTACACCTTGGCTAACTGTGTGCACAGTGGCATTTTTTATCAGCACGTTACGCACTTGCTTAGGAGCGGGGACTATATCGTTAGCAATGATTGGCATTGCCACCATTAAGCTTGCAAGCAGGAGTGTCGTTGGTAAATATTGCATTAGTGTGCTCCCTGATGATTGTGGCCCCATGCCTGATAGTGGGTATCGCAGTGCCATTGTGGCTCGTTTAACGGTGTGATTTTTTCACCTGCTTTCGCTGTATCATCACTGTTGAGAATTTTTTGGATAAGTGCGGCGCGCTCTTTCACCACAGTTTGCTGGGCAAGTTGATCTTGGTCGCGGTCAAAATAGCGCTTACCCTCCACCCATGCATGGGTTACTTTCGCGTAAATGGATAGAGGTTCAGCGTTCCACAGGACGACATCAGCCATTTTCCCAGGGGTAAGCGAGCCTACAAATTCATCGACTCTCAATTGCTTAGCCGGATTGATGGTGACCATGTTCCAAGCATCCTCTTTTGACATATCACAATACATCATTGATTTGGCGGCTTCTTGGTTAAGCCTGCGCTGCATTTCATAATCATCGGAGTTAATGCTGGTGGTCACGCCCTTGTTTAACATCAGACAAGCATTTTGGGGAATGGCATCATACACTTCGAATTTATACGCCCACCAATCGGCAAAGGTGGATGCGCCAGCACCGTGAGCCGCTAGCTCACTCGCTACTTTGTAACCTTCGAGCACATGGGTAAAGGTTTGTACCTTAAAGCGATAAGCCTCGGCTAAACGTAGAAACATCAGAATTTCAGATTGTACATAGGAGTGAATATGCACATCGCGTTGCTGTTTTAATACCTCGGCTACCGCTTGAAGACGGTAACTTGGACGTGGGGCAATGGTGTTTTTCTTATCGCTTGAACGCAGCTCGTTATAGGCTTTTAAGGCTTTCTCATAGGTAAGGGCGGCATCGAAAGTTTCTTCGAATAATGCTTTAACGCCCATACGCGTTTGCGGAAAACGCTGCACAAACTTTTCTCCCCAGTTGCTTTGTTTAACATTTTCACCTAAAGCAAACTTGATACTGGCTGGCGCATTAGCGAACTTAAGTTGTTCGGCTGGCTCGCCCCATTTCATTTTGATCAGTTGCGATTGGCCGCCAATAGGGTTAGCACTGCCATGGAGGAGTTGTGCGCTGGTGACGCCGCCCGCTAAAGCGCGGTAGATTGAGATATCTTCGGGATTAATGATATCGCCAATGCGCACTTCTGAAGTCACGGCATCGGTGCCTTCGTTAGTGCCGCCATTAATAGCGATATGGGAATGCTCATCGATAATACCTGCCGTAAGGTGTTTACCCGTAGCATCGAGCACTTGATAGCCTGAAGGTGTGCTTAGCTGTTGGCCCACTTTTTCGATACGACCATTGGCCATCAAGAGATCAGCATGTTCGAGAATGCCTTGCTTATCCGATGTCCACAGGGTGGCATTCTTGATATGTAGTTTCTCCACCTTAGGTGCTTCACTCAGTCCGTAAGCGACGTTAGGGAAGGTGAGGTGACTCACTAGGCTCGTGCTGGCTTCATTCTTGGGAGCTCGATTGCTTGCTTGGTCTGTACTTTTGAGCTTTGCAGTTTGAGTCATAGCGATACCGGTAACATTTGTAGTGCGACTTTTTGCATCGACCATACGACCTTGAATGCCGTCATCGGCCATCCACAGCGTAAAGCGGCTAAGGCCGTTAATGCCTGCGGCGCTCAAATCGGCAGTAAAGCTCAATCTCCCGTTATCATCTAACTTAAGTTGAGTGAGTGAGATACTTTGTTCGCCACTGCTTAAGCTGCCTTGGATGTTGGGTTTATCACTTTTACTTTCATCATGTAGCGATAAATCTAGCGTGAGGTTATTGAGGCTTAATTGGTAATCCCCCAGTAATCGTGCTTGGGGAAGTGAGCGCAGACTTTGCTCCTGACCTTGCAACCAAACACTGTAGATCTGGCCATCCTTAAAAATATTACCTTTTGTCACAACAAAGTCAGCCATATAACCGGGAGCGAGTTTACCCGTTAACTCGGCAGTGCCTATCATTTCGGCAGCTTGAGTTGTAAGTGCTGCGAGGGCTTTTTCTTCGGTTAATCCTTGGGCGATGGCTTGACGTAGGCGAGGCCAGAATGCATCGCTTTTAATCCCATATTGGGTGAATGCGAAGGGCAATTCAGCTTTAGCAACAACATTGGGGTTTGTTGATGCCCGTTCCCAGTGCCTTAATTCTGCAAGGGATACTTCGCGTTCTGCATCATCTGTTGTCACTTCTGGGGCTTGAGGATAGTTTAAGGGGAGAATTAGAGGATAATTTAACGCCTTCAATTCATTGATCCGCGCATATTCCTGGCCATTTCCCAGTAAGTAACCAGAGAGGTTATGCTCTTTAAGTAAATTAGCGGCACGTAATAAATCATTAAGATTTTTGGTTTCAAAGACGATGGGTTTCTCAGCTAACTTATCGAGCCGTTCAAAGGCAATATTAAATTCGATTTGACTATTTGTTGTGCCATTTGCTGATTTGTTTTTATTTTGGTTATACCAGTTGGCATCGGCAAACGTTTGCCTAATGAGCGCAATACTGCCCATTAATGAACTGGGATAATCTTGTTCTGAACTGCCTTTATCAAATGCCATAAAAGGTTGGCTGCGGGCGCGGTAAATGACTTCGTTAGCCGTTTTGTCCGCTAAAGAAAGACTGACACCTGTACCGCGAAAAATACCATCGAGTTTGCTTGTTTGTACGCTAGTAAAACCATTATTAATCCAGTCTTTAGCGCGTTCTTTATTTGGATAAACATAATTAACCCATTCTTTTTCAGAATGAATGGCGCCATTTTCGGCATTACCACCGATACGTTTAATATCATAAACAGGGCGTGTCAGTCCCAGTTTTGGATATTCAAATTCAATACCATAGTCGGTAAAGGGATCGATAAATCCGGGATAAATGGTGTAACCCGTTAGATCAATTTGTAAAGCTGCTGCGGGGATCTCTCCCTGCTCAATTACCGCTTTAATTCTATTGTTTTCAATTAATAGCGTTGCATTGCTGAGTCGTTTATCTGGGGAAATAATTAATTCTGCGTGGGTCAATGCTGTTAACTTATTTACAGGCGTTACAGGGTTGGGCGCAGCGAATATTGTTTGGGATACTAAGCTGCTTATCATGCAGGAGCTTAGTATTAACTTATTGTTTATCTGCATTTTTATTAATTTTTTAGAGGGTGGTGATAAAGAGTAACTTAAAGCGATTGTAAATACTAAGGTTGAATTGTAACGTAATTTTAGTGATTACTTAGATAAGGTAGAACGTGTTTCTTACCACATTCGAGATATAAAAAAGCTCGCTAAACAGCGAGCTTTTTATGTTACTCAGCAGTACTAACGAGGATAGTCCTTTTTACTGCGAGTTTGTATGGATTAGATTAAGAAATCATCCATAGAACGGCCTTTGTTGACTTCGTTCTTAAATACGGTTGGCATGCGGCCTTGGCCTGTCCACTGGATCATTTCACCGTCAACTTCAATTTGATATTTCGCTGGGCGAGGTGGACGCTTTTTGCTTGGAGCTTTAACTGCTACACCGCCGAGATCATCAATGGATAAGCCTACCGCTTCCATTTGTTGACGGATTTCTTCAATCTTAGCATTACGAGCAGCAATCATTTGCTGTTCTTCTTCAGCCATTGATTCACGCTCAGATAAAATTTTATCTAGCTTTGAGGCTAAATCTCGTAGTTCTTCAATGCTGAGATCTTTTACTGCAGCTTTAAAACGACGTCCGTGAGTTAATATTTCTAAAAAATCGCTCATATCTATTTTCGTCCCACTTTAATTTTTAATACAGGATAATGGTGAACAACCTCTAAATGATAGAAACTAATATAGCTCGAATCAAATAAAATTATGCAATAAATCGAAATTAAATATTATTTAAATTTTGAACTTTTCGATATATCGCTAATAGCTGTTCAAAAAAGTGGCCAGTAACACAGCATCAAAAAATGCAAACAGTCGTTTGAGTTAGATTGACGTTAACGTTAACAGCACGTAAAGTTGCTCTATCCTGCATTGGTTATTGCCAATGTTTTGTCCATGTACATGAAAGTGTAGGAAGGAAACCCTATGAAAGTATTGGTGCCTGTTAAGCGTGTAGTTGATGCCAATGTGAAGGTCAGGGTAAAAGCTGACAACACAAGCGTTGATACCGCAAACCTAAAAATGGCGTTGAACCCTTTTTGTGAGATCGCAGTCGAAGAAGCGGTTCGGTTAAAAGAATCGGGTAGTGCTACCGAAGTGGTTGTTGTCAGTATTGGTAATAAAGCCGTACAAGAACAGCTACGTACTGCATTAGCACTCGGTGCAGACAGAGCCATTCATATCGATACTGAAGATGATTTAGTGCCCCTTTCAATTGCTAAGCTACTTAAAGCTGTACAGGAAAGAGAGCAAGCGGAATTAGTGATTTTTGGCAAACAGTCCATTGATGGTGATAATAATCAAACTGGCCAAATGTTTGCCGCGTTAATGGATATGCCACAGGCGACCTTTGCTTCAGAAATCAAATTAGAAGCGAATACAGTACAAGTCACCCGCGAGATTGATGGTGGTATGCAGACGCTGAATTTACCCTTACCCGCAGTGGTTACCGCCGATTTAAGATTGAATGAACCTCGTTATGCTTCTTTACCCAATATCATGAAGGCTAAACGTAAGCCATTGGATGTGATGACGGTCGCAGATTTAGGCGTGACGTTAAAAAATCACCAAACCGTAGTAAAGGTCACGCCTCCTGCAGAACGCAAAGCGGGCATTATGGTAGCGTCGGTAGCTGAGCTAGTTGAAAAGTTAAAAAATGAAGCGAAGGTGATCTAAATGGCCATTTTAGTATTAGCTGAACATGATAATGCGGCGTTGAAACTCGATACGGCTAAGGTTGTTAACGCGGCACGGGCAATAGGTGATGAAGTCCATGTACTTGTCGTGGGCCATCAATGTGGTGCGGTAGTGCAAGCTGCACAGGCGCTACAAGGTGTAAGCCAAGTGTTAGTGGCCGATGCCAGCGCCTATGAAGCGCATTTAGCGGAAAATGTAGCCAAGCTGCTAGTGGATTTATCCCCTCAATATGGTCATATTCTGTCTGCCGCATCGAGTATGGGCAAAGACACTCTGCCACGAGTTGCAGCGCTTTTAGATGTTGCACAAATTTCTGAAGTGATTGCTGTGGTGAGTGCTGATACGTTTGTGCGCCCTGTTTATGCAGGTAGTGCTTTAGCTACAGTACAGAGCCATGATGCGATTAAAGTCATGACAGTCCGCGCTAGTGCATTTGATGCTGTGCCAGAAGGGAATAGCGCTGTTGTGACTCCGCTCGATAAAGTATTTGAAGCAAAGACGCAATTTGTTTCTCAATCACTTACGGTGTCAGCGCGTCCCGAACTAGGTAATGCTGGCATTATTGTGTCAGGTGGTCGTGGCATGGGCAGTGGTGAAAACTTCGGCATGCTAGAGCAATTAGCGGACAAACTGGGCGCCGCAGTGGGAGCCTCGCGAGCAGCGGTTGATGCGGGTTTTGTGCCTAATGATTTGCAAGTGGGTCAGACGGGTAAAATTGTCGCTCCCAATCTCTATATTGCTGTCGGTATTTCGGGGGCAATCCAGCATTTAGCGGGGATGAAAGACGCTAAAGTCATCGTTGCTATCAATAAAGATCCTGAAGCACCGATATTCCAAGTCGCCGATTATGGCCTCGAAGCGGATTTGTTTGAGGCTGTTCCGGAGTTGATTGCAAGTCTAAGTTGATTTTATCTGTGACATCGGTCACAGTAAGCGGCTTTGCGGTAGCATCTGCTTAGCCGCTTATGTTTTTATGTGCCTCACGCCCGTGAATGGGCGTTCTTAGAAGTAGAGGCGCGCCAAATATCAGTAGTGATCAGTAGGGTGATTCCGATGATCGATTACGAAAGGATTTGGTGCCGAAGTGGTTTGATTTATCACAATCAACTGCTGGGGTTGTACCGAATAGGTGCAGCACTGCCATAGTATTTTCTAATACGGATATTGGAAATAGTTACTATGGAGCGCTACTGATAGGACAGGTGATCTTGGGTATCTATTGCCTTTTCCCACCAGTTCAGTCGCCCTCCATTCGTATTTTTGACGAAGAAATAATCAATGACTGTTATGAGTTATGCCGATTCGGCACTTTCTTTGCTGCCGCCTGCGGTAGCGATTGTATTGGCGATTTTTACTCGCCGAGTTCTACTTTCCCTTGGATTAGGAATTGTCATTGGAGCGTTATTGCTTAACCAATACTCGCCTGTTGCCAGTGGAGCCTTTTTGTTCAGTAGTGTAAAAGGTCTTTTTTGGGCTGATGACGCTGCTAATACGTGGAATTTATATATTCTTGGTTTTTTAATCGTTTTAGGAATGATCACCGCATTAATTACTGTTAGTGGTAGTGCCCGCGCATTCGCCGATTGGGCTCGTTTGCATATTCGTAATAAGCGTGATGCAAAACTACTCACCATGTTTTTAGGTTGTGTTGTTTTTATTGACGATTATTTCAATAGCTTAGTTGTGGGTTCTGTCGCAAAACCCGTCACAGATCGCTATTATATTTCTCGCGCTAAGTTAGCGTATTTATTGGATTCAACGGCGGCGCCCGTTTGTGTTATTTCACCAGTATCTAGCTGGGGAGCTTATATTATTGCCTTAATTGGCGGTATTTTAACGGCTCATGGTTTTGCAGACTCTGGACATTTGAGCGTATTTGTCCAAATGATACCAATGAACTTCTACGCTATCTTCTCTTTGTTATTATTACTTTGTGTTGCGTTTATGGGGCTCGATATTGGGCCAATGCGTGAACATGAGTTAAATGCCCAACGGGGGAATTTATACGATGAAACAAAAGGATTACCCCCCGGAGCGAACGCGGATTTACCCGAGGCTGAAACGGGTAAAATTTTAGGCTTATTCCTGCCGATCACTGTGCTGGTAATTGCAACCTTATATTTTATGATTAGCAGCGGTGCTCAAGTGCTCGCCGCTGAAGGCATTGAGTTTAGTCTTATTTCAGCTTTTGAAAAAACCGATGTGAGCTCATCATTATTTTTGGGTTCCCTGTTCGGGTTAGCCGTGGCTTTAGTGGTTAACGTGGTACAAGGAGTCGAAAAGTCGATGATTGTAAAAGGTGTAGTGCAGGGCGCACGTTCTATGCTACCCGCGATTTATATTTTGTTATTTGCATGGACAATTGCAGGGATTATTGGCCAACTCGAAACCGGTAAGTTTATGGCGAGTTTAGCGACGGGTAATATTCCTTTTGCTTTCTTACCTGCGCTTATGTTTATTCTGGCGGGATTAACTGCGTTTTCTACGGGCACGAGTTGGGGAACTTTTGGTATTATGTTGCCGATTGCAGCCGATATGGCGATGGGCAGCCATACTGGGATGATGTTACCTATGTTGGCCTCTGTTTTAGCGGGTGCGGTATTTGGCGATCATTGTTCACCTATCTCAGATACCACAATTTTGTCGTCAACTGGCGCGAGTTGTCACCATATAGACCATGTAGTCACTCAGTTACCCTATGCCTTGATAGTAGCGTTTATCAGCTTGGTGGGTTATTTGGTACTCGGGTTTACAGAGTCGGTCAGTGCAGGTTTAGTGACCTGTAGTGTGTTGTTGGTGATGAGTGTTATTTGGCTGAGAATAAAGTCAACAGGTGCAGTGAAATAGGACTAAGTGTGTTTGGATATAAAAATCAGCCAGCAATTGCTGGCTGATTTTTTATGGATCTGACGTTCGTTTTATTTATTGGCGCTATTTAAACCACGCCGGTTAAGTAAACCCTCAGTAGTGGGCTCTTGACCTCGGAAGTTTTTATAGGCCTCCATTGGTGGCACACTGTTACCCACTTCACGGATCGTTTTACGATACTTCATGCCAATCTCTCGATTGAGTCCGCCTTGAGTTTGTACATAGGCGAAGGCATCTGCTGCTAAAATTTCACTCCACATATAAGCATAATAACTTGCCGAGTAACCGCCGGGGAAAGCGTGGGCAAAATAGGTTGACTTATAGCGTGGTGGCACGGCGCTAATGTTTAAGCCGTGTTTTTTAAGCGCATTAGCTTCAAAGGTGGCGACATCTTGCAGCGGCGTGTCAGGGCTTAATGAATGCCACTCCATATCCACTAATGCGGCAGCCATATATTCTAAGGTATCAAAACCTTGGTTAAAGCTGCCTGATTTCAGTAACTTTTGCAGTAGTTCATCAGGGATGGGCTTACCGGTTTCATAGTGTTTAGCATAGTTAGCTAACACTTTAGGATGGGCTGCCCAATCTTCTTCAAATGTGGATGGGAATTCCACAAAATCACGGGAAACTGAGGTGCCAGCGAGGCTTGGATAAGTTACCTTTGAGAACATGCCATGGGTACCGTGACCCATTTCATGGAACATGGTTGTGACTTCGTTATAGCTAACGAAGGTTGGCTCGCCCTCCGGTGCCTTTTTAATGTTCATCACATTGACGACAACAGGTTTCGTGCCTTCTAAGAAAGATTGACCCACAAATGAACTCATCCATGCGCCACCACGTTTACCTTCGCGGGCAAAATAGTCAGCATAGAAAATCGCCATGCTTGAGCCATCGGCATCAAACATTTCATAGGCTTTCACATCGGGATGGTACACAGGTAAATCTGGGCGAGGTTTTAGAGTGACGCCGTAAAGTTCTTTAAGTGTATAGAACACCCCGTCTTCTAGTACACGGTTAAACTCAAAGTAAGGACGAACACTGTTGGCATCAAGCGCGTATTTTTCTTGGCGCACTTTTTCAGCGTAAAATTCCCAATCCCAAGGAGCAAGTTCAAACTTACCACCGGTTTTAGTGATCATCGCTTGAATATCAGCCGCTTCTTTTTGAGTGTTGGCAACTACCGCGGGCACCATAGAGCCAAACATGCTGTAAACCGCTTCAGGCGTTTTAGCCATTTGTGGTGCTAAGCGATAGGTTGCCCAGTTTTCATATCCTAAAAGAGCCGCTCGTTCGGCGCGAAGCTGCGCTAAACGCGAGACTAATGATGCTGTTTCATTTTCCCCCGTTAAACCGCGGTTAGCGGAGGCTTTCCAAATACGTTGGCGTAGCTCACGATTTTCCAATGAGGCGAGTATCGGCTGGCGTGTTGTGTTGGTGATATTGATAAGGTACTTGCCATCGTGTCCTGCGGCTTTGGCATCGTTGGCGGCTGAAGTAATTTCACTGTCGGTTAAACCTACCAGTTCATCTTTTGAATCAACAACGATAGCGATTTCTTTCGTTAAGCGCAGTAAACGCTGAGAGAATTCGTTTGTTAAGGTTGATTGCTCTTCATTTAATGCACGGATTTTGACTTTTTGTTCGTCAGTGAGTTTTGCACCCGCCATGATAAAGCGTTGGTGGTAAACCTCAACTAAGCGTTGAGCCTCAGGTGTTAAACCTAGGTTGGTGCGGTCATTATAAATGGCTTCGATACGGGCAAATAAGGCGGGATTTAAATTGATATTATCCGAGTGGGCAGCCATCTTAGGGGCCATTTCCCCTTGGATTTTACGTAGCTCAGGATTGCTGTTTGAGCCAGCTAAGTTATAAAACACGCTTGAGGCACGATTCAGTAGCGCGCCGCTTTTTTCCATCGCAACAATGGTGTTCTCAAAGGTGGGGGCCGCAGGATTATTGGCGATAGCCAGAATTTCTTGATATTGCTCGGCAATACCTTGCTCGAGTGCGGGTTTAAAATGTTCATCTTTGATGAGGTTAAAGTCGGGAGCTTGATATTGCAGTGTACTGGCTTGTAGCAATGGATTTTGGACCGGTATTGAAACAGCATTAGGTGCAGTGTTCTCTGTGTTGCTGCAACCTGCCATCAATCCGGCTGTGAGCGTGGCGCCGATGGCTATGGCAATAAAACTTTTACGCATTTAAATGACTTCCTTAGAATTTGTTGTTTTTTTAGGACTCTAACCTTAATAACTTAAATAGGTCTGAAAATGTTTGTGCCCGGCTATCTTGCCATAAAAAAGGAGCCTCGCGCTAGCGAGACTCCTTGAGCTATTTCCTTGCAGGGAAAATAGGTACCGCTTTTTACTTACTGCTTAATCACGCGATGATGGATGATTAATTAGCGAGTAAACTTGTGGTATTTATCTATACCATAACTTCTACCTGTGTCATGACATACTGCACAAGATTCAGAGGTCGGTTGTTTAAACCAGTCTTCAACGCTTGGTTTGCTGATTTCACCACCGTTAGTTGCCATATGCGCCTTAGCAGAATCGCTAGTGTGGCAGGCATAACAGTTCGCGGTGACTGGGCTGGTCATTTTGTTACCTGGTTCAAGGATGTATTGATTTGGCACTTTGCTTAAATCAATAGCCGTTTCGTGACAGGCAACACAACTAGTAGAGGCTTCAATCGCACCTGCACCGTTAGCGGTTTTTGCTTGAGTTCCGTCGGCTGCAACTTCACCCACTTTAGCACCTTCACCCCAGTGCCAGCTGTGGACCATAGGACCAAAACCTGCACCTATCGCTGCTGAAGTACGAGACATACCGTTGTCATGACAAGCGATACAGCTATCGCCACCCTCATCGAAGGCACCATTTTTGTGGAAGGCTGTTGCATCGTTGTGGCAAGTGGTACAACTGTTATCGCTAACCACTGAGCGGCGGCCAAAGGCTGAGACTTTTTCGCCAGTCGTTTGGTTAACTACATCAGAGTAAGCGGTAAACGATATACCCATAGAGCCATCATATCCGTTAGCTCTTAGGTTGCCATTGCTTTGATAACGCGCTTTACCATCATATTCCATCCAACCAGCGGTACTGAATGTGACGCGAGCTGAGTAGACATAGTTAGCATTCACTGCGGTGATATCAGTCAGTAAGTGACAGATATTTTTAGTACCATCAGTGTTGTAACCATAGTAGTAGTTAGTACGGTTACCTGGGCGTCCCACTAAGCTGTCATTTTCATAAGAATGTAAATAGGCACCTGCATAGACGATTGGTTTCGCGGCATTAAATACTGTTGTGTAGTTGAAGTTATCTTTAATGTTGAAAATGTTACCATCAACATCTTTAACCGTTAATGTAGTACAGAAGCCTGGTGCGGCTACTGCGGCCGCATCACCTGTTGGTGCATAGTGGTCAGTTTTAGTCGAAATATCATCTACTTTAACAGGAGTTGATAATTCCAATTTGTACTTAGCACGAATGGCTTGACGTTCTGTTATACCCGCTTTGCTTTCGTGCATAATGCGTAAATCCGCACCATTGCTTGGGATTACAGCGCCTGGAACACCACCACTGTTGTGGCAGTCAATACAACCTGGGCCAGACACGTTGATATTGTTAGGCGCTTCAACGTGGCAAGAAGTACAGTTCATCACGCTGAAATCTTTAGTAAATTTCTGGTGATTGATATGACCAATTTTGGATAGTGTGTTAGTCGCGTAGCTACCGGTAGAGAAACCTTCAGCATTGACAACTGCGCGGCTGACAGAACCGTGACAGACTAAACAGCCTTCTACGAAGGTGACTTCGCTGTCCATTCCGCTTGCAACATAGCTTGCATGACGACGTGGGCTAGTGGAGTAGTCGATATGACAAGAGTAGCAGCTATCGGTTGTGGTTGAATGTGTGCCTTCAGGTTTGTTAACGACTAAAGGTTTAGACGTTGCAATGCCATCGTTTCCACCGACACGTAACCAAACGATACCTTCAGTGGCTGGGTTTACCCCTTTCATTGGTACTTTAAACTGGTAGTGACCATCAGCTAAAGCGGTTAATTCAGCACCTGCAGTTGCTTGAGTGACTGCACCACCCACATGAACATTGTCAGCAACACCGTTTTTATCGGTTTCATCGCGGTTAGTGATAAAACCTTTGTCGGTTAATGCCGCCACTTTGGCTTGAACATTTAACAGTCCATTGATTGGGCTATTGTTTTCATCTGTAATTTCGAACTCGTAACTAATACTGCCTTCAGCAAAGCTGTAGCCAATTACTTTGACATTGGTTTCGGTCGATTTGGTTACTGGCGCTGGTGTCCATGGTTTACCAGGTTCACCAGGGGTTCCTGGAGTGCCGGGTGTTCCTGGGATCCCTGGTGTGCCTGGCGTGCCAGGGGCACCGTCCTTACCATCATCCCCACAGCCAACAAGGGCGCCGGTTAAGGCTAAGGCAACAACATATGCCAGTTTTTTAGAGGTGAAAATTCTCATCATAATCTCCAATTGATCCAATATGCGAATAAAGGACGGATTGCAGCACTAAGTTTGCAGGGGAGATTAGTGCTTTTAACCGCTGATTTTAATTTGCAAGCTATCGAATACTTTTATTTTTTTAAAATTGAGCACTTATTGTCTCAAAGGGAATATTACTGTTAATTGTTTGTTGTTTTTTTGAGCCGTACCGCATTTATGACTATTACTTTAGAGATAGATCTCAATTTTGGTATTTAGCGTCCATCACTTTTTCCTGATAAAACGGTATTTAATCTTGGGTTAAGGTTATTTTAACAATTTGCTGGCTATTTACATTTGCATTACATCTTGTTTAGTGAGACTTAAATTAGCGTAAGTAGAAATGATGATGCTGGGGAGCGAAATTTAAGATTTGGATGTAATTTAGTGCGATTATCTTAATTCGTCATAAAAGCTTATATAAGGATAGTGTTTTGATGGGGGAGGCAATGTTAAACTAATATGCAATTTTGCTCTGGTGATTGACACGTAAGAGATAATGTTTTTAAAGGGTATAAGTTTTGGCACAACTGTATTTTTATTATTCGTCAATGAATGCGGGCAAATCCACGTCATTATTGCAATCTTCTTATAATTATCGCGAACGTGGTATGCATACCTTAGTGATGACAGCCTCTATTGATGATAGATATGGCAAAGGTAAAGTGGCCTCCCGTATTGGTATTGAAACGGATGCACAGGTTTTTAGTAGCCAAGATAATCTGACTGAAATGATCCAAGCCGTGCATCAAGTTACGCCATTAAGTTGTGTTTTATTGGATGAATGCCAGTTCTTAAGTAAAGAACAAGTAAAACAGTTGACTTATGTTGTTGATAAGCTAGATATTCCAGTGTTGTGCTATGGGCTGCGAACAGACTTTCAAGGTGAACTTTTTAGTGGTAGTCATTATTTGTTGGCTTGGGCCGATAAGTTAGTCGAGTTAAAGACGATTTGTCATTGTGGACGTAAAGCAAATATGGTGGTTCGTCTTGATGATGAAGGTAAAGTGATGCGTGAAGGTGAGCAAGTGGCTATCGGTGGTAATGAGCGTTATGAATCAGTGTGTCGCAAGCATTTTCGTGAATTTATCTGGGATTAGATTAGACAATAGACAAGATCGATATTTAGGTACCTAGATTTTACCAAAAGCGGTTAATAGTGAATAAAATACGTTCTCGCTTTATGATTTTTTGGAGCAGTTTTGCCTAATTCTACGCAAGAGATGCAGTTCGAAAATTATCGTCCTCGCCCACCGCAACCTGAGCCTAAAGCCAAGGCTCAGCCTAAGGTTAGATCTAAGGGGCGTGCTTGGTTTCTCTTTTTTATCCTTATTTTATGCTTGGCCATTTTAATTGGCCAAGAAATGAAGACTTCTTTCTACCAAGCAAAATTTATCCATCAATATGCTAAAACCCTCACCTATGAATTAAAAAATGAGCCAACGCAGTCAGTTATTTATCCAAGTTATGGTCCTTTTGATGAACGTCATGGCTATAGCAAGTTACCGAACTATATTGACAGATTGTTGCAGCGAAACTTTCAGATAACGCGGCAGGTGGCATTCTCGCCAGCGTTACAAGAGTATACCCAGTTGGGTTTTTTCCCTCCTTACCATGAGAAGGCGCAATCTGGATTAACACTGCTTGATTGCCGCAATACAGATCTTTATCAGTTTACCTATCCTAAGCGGGTTTATCAGGATGACGATAAGATCCCTAATGAGATTGTGAATACCCTCTTATTTATTGAAAACCGAGAGCTTTGGACCACCGAAAATAAGCTAAACCCAGTGATAGATTGGCCACGCTTTGTGGTCGCCGGATTTAGTCAAATCGCAGAAATGCTAGGTTTTAATGTTGCCACGGCGGGTGGTAGTACTCTCGCGACTCAAATTGAAAAGTTTCGCCATTCTTCACAGGGCTTAACCTTAAGTATTAAAGATAAATTATTGCAAATTGGCTCTGCCAGCGTGCGAGTTTACCAGCAAGGTGAAAATACTGAACCCGCTCGCAAGCGCATTGTTCAGGATTACTTGAACACAGTTCCGCTATCCTCAGCACCAAATCACGGTGAAGTACATGGTATTGGTGATGGTTTATGGGCGTGGTTTGGGACGGATTTTGATACGGCTAATAAGCTATTGTCGGCTCCGCAAATCAAAGCCAATGCGGTAAAACGCGGCCAAGTATTCCGCCAAGTGGTTGCATTAATGATTGCCCAGCGTCGTCCGTCCTATTACCTATTACAGGGGCATGAAGATTTAGAGAATCTGGTTGATAGTCATATTCGCTTGCTCGGAGAATATTATTTAATCGACCGAAATCTACGTGATGCTGCGTTAGCACAACGCCTTGAATTTAAAGTGGCGAAACCGCAACGTAATGTGCAATCGGGTGCCGATAAAGGCATTAATACGATTCGTATACGTACTGCTGGGATGCTGAATGTAGGGCTTTACGATTTAGATAGACTCGATCTCACGGTAAATAGCAGCTTGCATAGTGATTTACAGCAGCAAGTGAGTCAATACTTACGCAGTCTTGCTCAAGCGTCTACGGCAGAGCAAGTTGGCTTATTGGGTGAGCGTTTGCTTGAGCCTAACCAACTGCAGAATGTCCTCTATAGTTTTACCTTATATGAGCGAACTGATACGGCTAACCGTGTAAGGGTTCAGACTGATAGTACCGATCAACCCTTCGATATTAACGAGGGGAGTAAGCTCGAACTCGGTTCTACGGCTAAATTGCGGGTTATGGCCACTTATTTGGAGATCATTGCCGAGATCCACGATAAATACTCCAAAAAACATGGCATAGAATTAGAGTCGATTATTATCGAGCCTCGGGATCATTTAACCCGCTGGGCAATTGATTACCTTATTGTTAATCCTGATAGGCGTCTTGATCGCATGTTAGATGCGGCACTGCAGCGTGAATATTCAGCCTCACCGAATGAGCAATTCTTTACGGGTGGTGGTTTGCATGTGTTTAATAACTTTAAAAAAACAGAAGATTTAAAAATACCCACACTGTACCAAGCTTTGCAGGATTCAATCAATTTACCCTTTGTGCGCCTTATGCGCGACATAGTCAATTACAGTAGCAGTATGCAAAATGAGGGCAATATGGCCCAGTTGCTACGTAATGACAAAGATCCTCGTCGCGAAGAATATTTACGGGTTTTTGCTGACAGGGAAGGTAATACCTTCGTCACTAAATTTTATCGTAAATATAAGAAAGTGGCGGCTAATGAGCGTTTAGACATGTTCTTCGATGGTCAATCCCAATCGGAACAACAACTGACGGCAGCATATCGTTATTTGCTCCCCGATGAGTCTATGGCGTCGTTTAAGGCATTTTTACAGCAGCGTCTGCCACAAACCACCTACAGTGATAAGCGCATTAAAGATCTGTATAACAAATACGGGCCTGATAAATATAATTTGCCTGATCAAGGCTATATTGCACGCGTGCACCCGTTAGAGCTATGGGTGCTGAAATATCTTAACCATCATCCCGATGCCAATTTGAACGATGTTAAAGAGGCTAGCCAGCAGCAGCGCCAAGAAGTCTATCGTTGGTTATTTAGAACTCGGCATAAAAATGCCCGTGATGTTCGTGTGCAAGTGATGTTAGAAGTTGAGGCCTTCTTAGATATTCATCAGCGTTGGGCGCGTTTAGGTTATCCCTTTGAGACTATGGTGCCATCTTTAGGTTCGGCCCTTGGTAGCTCTGGGGATAGACCTGCAGCCCTTGCTGAATTGATGGGCATTATCCAAAACGATGGCTACAGGTTGCCTACCGTGCGGATTAATCAATTGCATTTTGGTGTTGATACTCCTTACGAGGTGATGTTACAAAATCAGAGCCTTCAAGGTGAACGTGTTATGCGCCATGAAGTTGCACAGGCTTTAAAAGCGGCGTTGGCGAATGTGGTTCAAAATGGTACAGGACGGCGTTTAAAGGGCCTTTTTGTTGATGAGCAAGGCGCTATGTTGGCGATTGGAGGAAAAACTGGCACGGGAGATAACCGTATTGTGACCCAAATGCAGCAGGGCAAAAAGGTTGCTACGACAGCCATGAATCGAACCGCGACCTTTGTATTCTATTTAGGGGATAAATATTTTGGCACTTTAACCGCTTTTGTGCCTGGTAGTAAATCCGATGATTTTAGTTTTACGTCGGCACTGCCACTGCAAGTGATGAAAGGAATGATGCCTATTCTTTCACCTTATGTGACAACGCCAAAGGGCATGTGTGTTGTAGCTGAATAAACGTATTTTTGAGATTATTAATAAAATCCCCGTTTAGATAAATCTAAGTGGGGATTTTATTAGGTTGAGTTGTGGTGCGATTTAACAGTTGAAATCGCAATATCCCCTAGTCCTCTGAATTTACATACTGCTTGCGGTCTAAATCATATTTGCGCATCTTGTCATATAAGGTTTTGCGAGGGAGTTCAAGCTGTTCCATCGTCAGTTTGATACTGCCTTTGTTGTGGCTTAAGGCTTCCTCAATCAGTACACGCTCGAAAAACTCGACCCGTTGCAGTAAAGACATGCTGGAGTGCAGACTTGGTGTATTGCCAAGTGAACCGGCAAAAGCGGCTTCTCCACCGAGTAGTACATAGCGTTCAGCCAGATTACGTAATTCACGTACATTGCCCGGCCAGTCGTGTGAGGTGAGTATGGCATTTTGCTCAGCATTTAACGCGATAAGTGCTTTGTGATATCGAGCCGATGCGACTCGCGCAAAATGTAAAAAGAGTAGGGGAATATCTTCACGTCGATCCCTTAGTGGCGGAATGGGAACCGTCACTAGATTCAAGCGGTAGAGTAAATCTTGACGAAACTCCCCAGTATCACACAGGCTTTTTAAATCAACTTTGGTGGCGGCAATCACACGTATATCTAAATTGATGCTTTTATTGGAACCTAAGCGTTCCACTTTGCGATCTTCTAATACTCGTAGTAGTTTTACTTGGAGCGATAACGGCGTGCTTTCAATTTCATCTAAGAACAATGTGCCGCCATTAGCGTATTCAAACTTACCCACCCGCATTTTATCGACCCCCGTAAAGGCACCAGCTTCGGCGCCAAAGAGTTCACTTTCGATAAGATTTTCAGGGATCGCGCCGCAGTTAATGGCCACAAAGTTGGCTTGGTTACGGTTGCTGTGATCGTGCAGATAACGGGCAACGAGTTCTTTACCTGTGCCTGTTTCTCCTTCAATCAATACGTCAGCAGGCGTATTGATGACTTGTTCAATAATATGGCGCATACGGTTAATGCCAACACTGTGCCCCAAAATACGTGGCCCGGGAACGCTTTGGCTCTCTAGCTCTTTTTTTAGTTTACGGTTTTCTAGGGTCAAACTGCGTTTATCTAAGGCACGTTTAACCACATCAAGCATATGTTCATTATTAAAGGGTTTTTCGAGAAAATCGTAAGCGCCTTGCTTTAAGGCATTGACTGCCATAGCGATATCGCCAAAACCTGTGAGTAGGACTACTGGTAAATCAGGATCTTGCTGGCGAATTTGTTGCATAAGACTAATGCCATCAAGCTGTGGCATATTCACATCGGAGATCACGACTCCGGCCCAATCTTTATCAAGCAGTTTGGCAATATCTTTAGGTTCAGTGCGAGTGATGGCTTTAATACCTTCTAGTTCGAACAATTGCACTAAGACGGTGCCTATATGTGGCTCATCATCGATGATAAGTACTGAATAGTCTTGGATTGAATTGGGCGCATTCATAGTGACTGGCGTTCCTCGAGTAAATAAATCGGTAAAATAATCTGAAAAATAGCCCCACCATTTTCGGCATTGGCGACATTAATCTGGCCTTGCATAGACTCGATGATACGTTGTGAAATTGATAGGCCTAATCCTAAACCATGGCGCTCGTTTGTCGTGAAATAGGGCTCAAAGATTTTTTCCATTTGGCTTTCGCGAACACCTGGGCCCGTATCTTGAATGCTGATACAAAACTTATCTTGTTTGCTTACCCTGATAATCAGACGGCGTTTGATTGATTGTTGCATAGCGACAATCGCATTACTCATAATGTTGACCAACACTTGCTGTAATCTGACTTTATCCCCCCAAACCTGATAATTGCCATCGGGGAGTTGTACATCCAATTCTACGCCTTGTTTATCGATAGCTGGTTGAACTATGGTTAAGGCTTGTGTGATGCAGCGATTAATATCTGTAGCGCTATCAGTACCTTGGCTTTTACGAGTAAAACTTTTAAATTGGCCGACAATATCGGCCAGTCTGTCGGTGAGTTCGATAATAATTTTAAGATTATCCTGTGCCTTATCTTGCATATCCCTCGCAAGAAACGTCTGAGTGTTTTGTGCATAACTGCGCAATGCCGCCAAAGGTTGATTAAGTTCATGGTTAATACTGGCAGATAAGCTACCGATAACGGTTAGCTTTGCCGCTTGAATAAGTTCATCTTGAGTATCTTTGAGGCGTTCATTAGCTTGTTGTAAATCTTGTGTACGTTCTTCAACCCGTTGTTCAAGAAGACTTTGTGCCAGTTGCATGCGTTGTAAATTACGTCGCCGCTCTGCACTAAATAAAAGCGCTAATGCAAGCAACAGATAAATCGAAGCAGAAAGTAGCATAAGAGCGGGCATGGATTCGTGTAAGGGTTTCATTGGCGCTAGAATGTGAACTCGCCAACCTGCTTTTGTCATCTCGTGGTGGGTATCCATATATTGAGCTTGGGTTATACCCGTGCGAATTTGGTAAATATGGTCGTAGTTTTCGCCGCTATATTGATAATGTGGTTTGATTAATAGTTCGCTAATAGTCCGTTCGGCGTAGCGTTTTGAAGCATTTAGCGCGTATTGTTTAGCTTGGGTGAGTGGCGTTAAGGAGGTGAGGCGCCATTCATCAATACTGGAAATAAAAACGATATCATCGGGATCGCTGATCACAAACTGATACTGGCCCGCAATGGCAATACTGGTGCTCTGTTGCTCTATATCGGCAATATTCACTTTCACCACAATCGCGCCGAGTATACCTTTCCCACCTTGCTGATAAATCGGGTAAGAGAAGTAAAAACCACGTTTATCTGAGCTAGTACCGACGGCATAATAGCGCCCTAAATTTCCTGAAATGGCATCGGTATAATAGGGCCTGAAGGAATAATCTTTACCAATAAATGAGAAACTCTGCTGCCAGTTACTGGCGGCAATAGCAATACCCAGCGCATCAATAAGATAAATATCAGATGCTTCAGTAACATGCTGGATTTCTTCTAAATAGAGATTCAACTCTTGGACTTTTTGAGGATTCTGCTGATCGTTGAGCACCTGCGCCAGCATTGGGTTGGTCGAAAGCACGTGGGGGATACTCTCATAGCGTGAAAGCGCACCATCCAAAAAACTGACGAGTTCCTTTAATTGTTGTTCAGATTGGGTTTGGATTTCAATTTTACCTTGATGCAAATGAATCCAATAGGTCAACTTTAGGATTGCGAATAATCCCGCGAGTAGCACTATCGTCAAAAAGAGACGTTTTTTGGCTGTTGGCGTCATGGGGAGCATAGCGGGCGATCCTGATTATCACTTAACCTAAAACAAAGCGAGCCTAAGTAGGCTCGCTTAAAAACTATCTATAATCAAGGAATAATATCGACTCCTTGAGAAGACTTTTTACTAATACCCCCTTAACTTATCCAGCATCTCGGGTAAAAACAGGGATATTTGTGGCACATAGGTAATAAAGGCTAAGAAGACTAGCATCAACAATAGCCATGGGAGTACGGAGTGGATAACCCAGCCAATACTGCGTCCAGTAATCCCCGATGTCACAAAAAGGTTGAGTCCAACAGGCGGCGTTAACATACCTATTTCCATGTTCACCACCATGATAATCCCTAAGTGAATAGGGTCAATTCCCAACTGAGTTGCAATTGGAAAGAGGATCGGCGCCATAATTAGTACTATCGCAGACGGTTCCATAAAGTTCCCTGCCGCGAGTAGCAACAAGTTGACGATAATCAGGAAGCCCCAAGCGGGTAGACCCATACTGACAATATATTCGGCGATTATATGGGGTATACGCTCTGTTGTAAGTACATGCGCAAACAGCATTGCGTTAGCAATAATAAACAGCAGCATAATGCTGACTTTAGCACCATCACGCACCACATTTCGTACTTCAGTATCTACGGGGGTTTTTATTAAGCCCAATATCATATGCCATAGGTTGCGGGCAATCGCATTGGGCAGGCTTTCGCCTGAGTTGCGCCATGCGACATTTTTCAGCGGCCCAATATCACGATAACCAAATACCGCAATCAAATAAGCATACATACAAGCCACAGCAGAGGCTTCAGTTGGACTGGCAATACCGCCGTAAATGGAACCTAAAACTATCAGAATAAGTGCTAAGCCACCGAGTGCCTTAGCACTGGAAAGTCCTAATTGTTTAATGCCGGGGAAGGGGCGTGATGGTAGGTTTTTAAAACGGGCAACGATATAGATGACTACCATGAGTAGTAAACCCATTAATAAGCCAGGAATCAAACCCGCCATAAACATTCTTGCTGCTGATACTTCAGTCGCTGCCGCATACACTAACATTACAATTGATGGCGGGATCAAAATCCCAAGAGTGCCTGAGGTAGTAATGACACCAGCTGCAAATTTTTCAGGATAGCCCGCTTTTACCATACCAACGATCACTATCGAACCAATGGCGGCAACGGTTGCAGGGGATGATCCTGAAACCGCAGCAAACAGCATACAGGCCATAACCGATGCCATCGCGAGACCACCACGGATATGTCCAATACTGTCCATGGCAAAGTCAATAATACGCCTTGCTACACCACCAGTTGATAAAAAGGCTGATGATAGGATAAAGAAGGGAATGGCCAGTAGCGTGTAATGCTCTGATGACGACTCATAGAGTTTTAGGGCAATAGAGGCTAAAGAGTCATTGGAGAAGAATAAAATGGTGAGCATGCTGGAAAAACCTAGCGCAATGGCGATCGGCATGCCTAAAAACATACAGACGAGTAGGGCGGTAAATAGGGTTGCAATGGCCATTATTTTACCTCCTTGTTATCTGTCGTTGTGTGAGTTTGCTGCGCACTTTCATCGATTAAATGCATACTTTCTTTCGCTTCATCGGCAAATTTTAAGCCTGAGACTTGGTTGCGGAGAATGGCGATAAATAATTCTAGAAAACGCCATGTGAGCATAGTAAAACCAATCAACAGGATACTTTGGGATAACCAAATGGGGACAGCCCCATCATCCACGTCAATTCTTAGGGTATTCCAAGCAAAGTCAGGATCTAAATTATTGAGTAATGCTCTTGGAAAATGGATGTCTTCCATTGGTACACCAACGTGATACATCTGCGATAGATATTCAAAACTGCCTTTTAAAAACAATCCACAATAGATTAAACAGATTGAGGTTGTGATTAAGGAGGTGATTTTTTTTGCCTTTGGCGGCAAGCTTTTTACAAAGGCATCGACACCGATATGTGCGCCAACCTTGACTCCGTAGGACATACCAAACAACACAAACCACCCACACAGGGTTAATGTCAGTTCTTGGATCCACAGAAAACCGGTATTAAAGAAAAACCGTGCTACAACCTCTGTAAATACAAGCAGTGTCATCAGGGTAATAAGTAAATTGAGCATACCTATTTCAAAGTAACCAAAAATTCGCGATATCACAGTTTGTACTCCCCTCGCTCAAATACCGCTTAACCTCAACTAAGGTTAAGCGGTTATTTTAATTATTGTTTATTTGCAGCAACGGCGGCTTCGATGATATCTTTGCCAACTTGATCTTCGAATTTCGCCCACACAGGTTTCATTACATCTACCCATTGTTGACGTTCTGCTGGCGTTAATGTCACTAACTGTGAGCGTTTAGAATCGAGGATTAATTGTTTATCTTCGTTATCTTTCTCGGCAGCAATCTTATTCCCTAATGCGATTGACTCATCTAAGGCTTCTTTGATGATTTTACGTTTGTCTGCTGGTAATCCTTTCCAGAAGGTATCTGAGGTCACAACCATATAATCAAGTACACCATGATTACTCTCTGTGATATGGCTTTGAACTTCATAGAATTTTTGTGAATAAGTATTAGACCAAGTATTCTCTTGACCATCGATAGCGCGGGTTTGTAGCAGGGTAAATACTTCCGAGAACGGTTTTTTTACTGGAATCGCACCAATCGCATCAAATTGAGCCGCTAATACGTCCGATGCCATCACGCGGAACTTTAACCCTTTTGCATCAGAAGGTTGTTTAAGCGGGGTATTGGCTGAGAATTGCTTCATACCATTATGTAAATAGCCTAAGCCGACAATCCCTTTACGTGTCATTGAGTTTAATAATGTTTGCCCCGCTTCTCCCTGCTGGAAGCGATTTACTGCATCCATATCGTTGAATAAAAAGGGCAGATCGAATATCTGTAAACGTTTTGTGTAGCGTTCAAATTTTGAGAGAGAAGGCGCTACAAATTGCACATCATTTAATAATAATGCTGCTAACTCGTTGTTATCCCCAAATAACTGTGAGCTAGGGTATACACTGACTTTGTATTCACCCGGTAAGCGTTGTTCAACCAACTCTTTAAATTTCAACGCCATTTGGCCTTTGGGGGTGTTTTCTGCAACCACATGAGAAAACTTAATTTCGACGGGGGCTGCAAGCACGTTAAAACTGGTTGCAATAACAGATGCTATAGCAAGCATCTTCGCAACAGTTTTCAATGGGCGGTTCATACTAATCTGTTGATTCAATGTCATTTTGAGTTCCTTTTTCTGTTGTTAGGATTTGTCCTCAGTCTTGGTTAGTTTGTTACCAAGTGTGAGTAGGAATACAGCCTTGACTTCCCTGAGGTCTGTTCTACTTAACGCAAATACCACGCCAACTTACATTGAAGTCTGTAAGTGTTTGGTTAACAAAGTGTAGTTCATTTGATGTGTGTCACACCGCTAAATTGGTGGGTGAGATCTCGCTCACACTAGTATCATGAATGGGTGGGAACCCACCCAAAAGTTAATAGTGGCTTTATTTCTATTGAATATAGAGTGCCGACTAAGTGAGCAGAATGCGTTATTTTTAGATCAAAATGTGATTTATGGATCAATGCTCTATAAATCAAAACTTGCCGCGGTTGCTATTTTGTCATCGGTGTTAATTGGAATTATTGCCGGTACATAGCAGGGCTAAAAAGCATTTAAGAGGGCATTTGTACTGAGCTGGCTGTATTTATGGCGTATTTTATAAGTATTGTTTGTGGTTAATTAAATGAGGAAAAGATATTTACAGGCAAGGGTGTTGTAGTTAGATCTTGAGCGTAGATTTAGCTTGGGGCTTCGAACAACAGGGGGATATGGTGGTCGCTACTGGGCTCGAACCAGTGACCCCCTCCTTGTAAGGGAGGTGCTCTCCCAGCTGAGCTAAGCGACCTGGGATTTTAATTAGGTATTGCAGAATATGGTGGTCGCTACTGGGCTCGAACCAGTGACCCCCTCCTTGTAAGGGAGGTGCTCTCCCAGCTGAGCTAAGCGACCTGGGTATTTTACACTACACAATTGGAGTCATTATTCACTGAAGAATGGTGGTCGCTACTGGGCTCGAACCAGTGACCCCCTCCTTGTAAGGGAGGTGCTCTCCCAGCTGAGCTAAGCGACCTGGGAATGACTTACACAGTCCTGTAAATTAAGTTATATGGTGGTCGCTACTGGGCTCGAACCAGTGACCCCCTCCTTGTAAGGGAGGTGCTCTCCCAGCTGAGCTAAGCGACCTGGGATACAACTATTATCTACAGCGGTTATTTCTTTCAAATAAATGGTGGTCGATACTGGGCTCGAACCAGTGACCCCCTCCTTGTAAGGGAGGTGCTCTCCCAGCTGAGCTAATCGACCTCGCTGTGTGGAGCCGTATTATAGGGAGGTTCGATCTAGTGTCAACGCTTTTTAATGAAAAAAGCATTGGTCGCGCTATTTTTGTTCGCATTGACTTAATGTTAAACATATCACCGATTAAAGTGTTATTTCAGGGGGTTGTACCGTGCAGAGACTTATCGGCATAGATCATTCATATGGGCTGAGATAAAGTCAGCAAAGTCATCATTGATTTTCGTTTTCATATGTATCCAAACCACCTGAATCCTGCGCCTTCAGGTGGTTTGTGTATTAAAGGTCATAATTCAGAGATCCAATTTAATGAGATGGGATATTTGCCCCATTTGCAGGGCCTGCTTTGACTGTTAGAATAAGCCCACTTTTTATCGTACTTGTCTTTATTTAGACGACTTTTATATAGGTTAGTGTCCCATTATGACAACTAAGACGCGTTTTGCCCCTAGTCCTACCGGTTTCTTGCATGTTGGTGGTGCCCGTACTGCACTTTATTCTTGGTTACAAGCCCGTGCCAATAACGGTGAGTTTGTATTACGTATTGAAGATACGGATATTGAGCGTTCAACTCAAGCTGCTTGCGATGCGATTTTAGAAGGCATGAACTGGCTAGGTTTGACATGGGACGAAGGCCCATATTACCAAACTAAGCGTTTTGACCGTTATAACGAAATCATTGCTCAAATGTTAGAAAAGGGCACAGCGTATAAATGTTACTGTTCACGTGAGCGAATCGATGCCTTAAGAGAATCACAGGCCGCTAACGGTGAAGCGCAAAAATACGATGGTTGCTGCCGTGATTTGCCTGCCCGTGACACTGATGAGCCTTTTGTGGTGCGTTTTAAAAATCCAATCGGTGGTTCAGTGGTATTTGATGACCATGTTCGTGGTCGTATTGAATTTTCTAATGACGCATTAGATGATTTGATCATTGCTCGTACCGACGGCGTGCCAACATATAACTTCTGCGTAGTCGTTGATGATTGGGATATGGGGATTACCTGTGTGGTGCGTGGTGAAGATCATATCAATAATACGCCTCGTCAAATTAACATCCTCAAAGCGTTAGGTGCACCAATTCCTGAATATGCGCATGTATCGATGATTTTGGGTGATGACGGCGCTAAGTTATCTAAGCGCCATGGCGCTGTTAGCGTAATGCAGTACCGTGATGATGGCTATTTACCTGAAGCGTTGCTCAACTATTTAGTGCGTTTAGGTTGGTCACACGGTGATCAAGAAGTTTTCTCTTTAGAGGAAATGAAGCAATACTTTAAGCTAGACGATATTAATAAGGCGCCTTCAGCCTTTAATACCGATAAGCTGGTTTGGTTGAACCAACACTATATTAAGACGCTTGACCCTGAATATGTGGCAACTCACTTACAATGGCACATGGACGACCAAAAGATTGATACCTCAAATGGTCCAGCATTAGCCGAAGTGGTCACAGCATTAGCAGAACGCGCTAAGACGTTAAAGGAATTAGCCGCTTCTAGTCGTTACTTCTATGAAGACTTTGCAGACTTTGATGCTGAGCAGGCGAAAAAACATTTACGTGGTGTTGCGTTAGAACCGTTGCAATTGGTACAACAAAAATTAGCCGCATTAACTGAATGGACGGTTGAAGCAATACATCAGGCAATTGAACAAACGGCAACTGAATTAGATGTAGGTATGGGGAAAGTTGGCATGCCTCTGCGTGTTTCTGTAACGGGAGCAGGGCAGTCTCCAGGTTTAGATATCACATTATTTTTAATAGGAAGAAGTCGCTCTGAGCAAAGAATATCCAAAGCGATTGAATTTGTAGCAGATAGAATAAATTCCTAAAAAACGAGTTGACACTTTTAGGTGTGCTGCATAGAATGCGCCACGCAGTTGAGACACAGGCTGGCTAAAGCTTGCAGTGCACTTAATTGAGTTAAATAAGTTTTGGGGCTATAGCTCAGCTGGGAGAGCGCTTGCATGGCATGCAAGAGGTCGACGGTTCGATCCCGTCTAGCTCCACCAAACTTACCGTAGATGTTAGACGGGAATCTTTCTTCTTATATTAAGAAAGAAAAGTTCAAATTAATATGTCCTTGTGTCCCCTTCGTCTAGAGGCCTAGGACACCGCCCTTTCACGGCGGTAACAGGGGTTCGAATCCCCTAGGGGATACCATCTATATTTTATAGAGAGTGGTTCCTAGCAAATAACTAACGAGTTGTTTGGTAAGAACAAAATCTAATTCTATGCTCATGCCCACTGTTAAAGTTCGGTGTTGAAGCAGAATTTGGGGTTATAGCTCAGCTGGGAGAGCGCTTGCATGGCATGCAAGAGGTCCACGGTTCGATCCCGTGTAGCTCCACCAATTTACTGCCTTATTAAGCTGGAACTTTTTATAATGGAAAGTTCGAATTAATATGTCCTTGTGTACGCTTCGTTCTTTAGAAGAGAGTGCCTAGGACACCGTAGATGTTAAACGGGAACCTTTCTTTTTATATAAGAAGGAAAAGTTCAAATTAATATGTCCAGGGTCCCCTTCGTCTAGAGGCCTAGGACACCGCCCTTTCACGGCGGTAACAGGGGTTCGAATCCCCTAGGGGATACCATCTATATTTTATAGAGAGTGGTTCCTAGCAAATAACTAACGAGTTGTTTGGTAAGAACGAGACATTTGCTTCCTAGCCTACTGAAGTGAATGTGTTACAAAGCTCGGTTACGAGTTAAAACATAAGTCCTGTGTCCCCTTCGTCTAGAGGCCTAGGACACCGCCCTTTCACGGCGGTAACAGGGGTTCGAATCCCCTAGGGGATACCATCTATATTTTATAGAGAGTGGTTCCTAGCAAATAACTAACGAGTTGTTTGGTAAGAACGAGACGTTTGCTTCCTAGCCTACTGAAGTGAATGTGTTACAAAGCTCGGTTACGAGTTAAATCATAAGTCCGGGTCCCCTTCGTTCTTTAGAAGAGAGTGCCTAGGACACCGTAGATGTTAAACGGGAACCTTTCATAACGAAAAGTTCAAATTAATATGTCCGGGTCCCCTTCGTCTAGAGGCCTAGGACACCGCCCTTTCACGGCGGTAACAGGGGTTCGAATCCCCTAGGGGATACCATCTATATTTTATAGAGAGTGGTTCCTAGCAAATAACTAACGAGTTGTTTGGTAAGAACGAGACGTTTGCTTCCTAGCCTACTGAAGTGAATGTGTTACAAAGCTCGGTTACGAGTTAAATCATAAGTCCGGGTCCCCTTCGTTCTTTAGAAGAGAGTGCCTAGGACACCGTAGATGTTAAACGGGAACCTTTCATAACGAAAAGTTCAAATTAATATGTCCGGGTCCCCTTCGTCTAGAGGCCTAGGACACCGCCCTTTCACGGCGGTAACAGGGGTTCGAATCCCCTAGGGGATACCATCTATATTTTATAGAGAGTGGTTCCTAGCAAATAACTAACGTGTTGTTTGGTAAGAACAAGGCATTTGCTTCCTAGCCTACTGAAGTAAATGTATTACAAAGCTCGGTTACGAGTTAAAACATAAGTCCGGGTCTCCTTCGTTCTTTTAGAAGAGAGTGCCTAGGACACCGTAGATGTTAAACGGGAAGCTTTCCTTTTATATTCAGAAAGAAAAGTTCAAATTAATATGTCCAGGGTCCCCTTCGTCTAGAGGCCTAGGACACCGCCCTTTCACGGCGGTAACAGGGGTTCGAATCCCCTAGGGGATACCATCTATATTTTATAGAGAGTGGTTCCTAGCAAATAACTAACGTGTTGTTTGGTAAGAACAAGGCATTTGCTTCCTAGCCTACTGAAGTTAATGTATTACAAAGCTCGGTTACGAGTTAAATCATAAGTCTGGGTCCCCTTCGTCTAGAGGCCTAGGACACCGCCCTTTCACGGCGGTAACAGGGGTTCGAATCCCCTAGGGGATACCACTTCAACTAAAGTTAATCGCTAACGTTAGTTGAACACAATAAACCACCTAAAGGTGGTTTTTTTGTACCTATCATTCTTTATTGTTCCACAAGCCACAAGCCACAAGCCACAAGCCACAAGCCACAAGCTACAAGCCACAAGCCACAACTCATTGCTCATTCAGCTTGGTCTTATGATCGGGTTTCTGCGCTTTTATTGGTTGTAGACTTGCTTGCAGCATAATTGTATTGAGGTCTTGAAATGATGGCTCGTTATTGCAATGGCAGGCGCTTAGTTCAGAAAGCTTGCTCGACAAACTAACAGGTGGACTATGTTATGGGTAATAAAAAAGGCGACTCAATGTCGCCTTTAAAATCAAAGTACTGAGTTATAATTTAACATTATTCAACCCCTAAGAATCCACCAGTTTGGTGGGCCCATAATTGAGCATAAATACCGCCTGCGGCGATGAGTTCATGGTGCGTGCCTTGCTCAACGACTCGGCCTTGATCTAATACAATTAACCTGTCCATCGCGGCAATAGTCGAAAGTCGATGGGCAATCGCGATCACTGTCTTGCCTTGCATTAATTCATATAAACTTTCTTGAATGGCGGCTTCGACTTCAGAATCTAGCGCAGATGTCGCTTCATCAAGCAGTAAAATGGGCGCATTTTTTAATAAAACTCGCGCGATGGCGATACGCTGTCTTTGGCCGCCAGAGAGTTTTACGCCACGTTCACCCACTTGGGCATCTAAGCCATGATTACCGTTAGGATCACTGAGCCCTTGAATAAAGTCATAGGCTTGAGCTTGTTTGATCGCACGATCAAGTTGCTCTTCACTGGCACTGGGATTGCCGTACAGAATATTCTCGCGAATGGTGCGGTGCAATAGGGAGGTATCTTGGGTCACCATGCCAATTTGTGAGCGTAGCGAATCCTGTTTAACGGTTTTAATGTCTTGGTCATCGATATTAATCTGACCTTTTTCAACATCGTAGAATCGCATTAGTAGATTCACTAGGGTCGATTTACCCGCGCCAGAACGCCCCACTAAGCCAACTTTTTCACCTGCTTTAATATTCAGATTCAGATCTTCAATCACGCCAGTCTGCTCACCGTAATGGAAACACACTTGGTTGAAATCAATCTTGCCATGATTGACGACCAGCGCCTTTGCGTTTGGCTCATCTTGGATGATCGTTGTTTTCGATAAGGTGTTCATTCCATCGGTAACTGTGCCGATATTTTCGAATAACGAACTGATTTCCCACATGATCCACTGTGACATGCCGTTTAAACGCAGTGCTAAACTGACCGCAATGGCGATGGCGCCGACCGTAATTGCGCTATCGGTCCATAGGGCTATCGATACTGCTGCAATACTAAAGGCCAACAGATAGTTGATGATTTGCACGCTGACGCTGATCCCCGTCACTAAGCGCATTTGGCGATAAACCGTGTCTAAAAATATCCGCATACTGGATTTGGCGTATTCGGCTTCTTTTTGCGTGTGGGCGAATAGCTTCACTGTGGTGATGTTGGTATAGCTGTCGACGATACGGCCTGTCATGGTTGAGCGGGCATCGGCTTGCTCGGTAGAGACACTTTTTAGTCTAGGCACAAAGTACCATTGCAGCCCAACATACAGTGCAAGCCAGACGAGCATAGGTATGACTAAGCGCAGATCAGCGCTGGCGATCATCACTAGCATAGAGGTGAAATACACTAAAATGTATACCAATACATCGAGCAATTTCATCACAGTTTCGCGTACGGCTAAGGAGGTTTGCATCACTTTCGTGGCGATTCTGCCTGCAAAATCATCTTGATAAAACGATACACTTTGTTTTAGCAAGTAACGGTGGGCGAGCCAACGGATCGACATGGGATAATTGCCAAGCAAGGTTTGATGCATGATAAGCGCATGCAGTAATACCAATATTGGCATCACAATTATCACCATTCCTCCCATCAGCATTAAGGTCGTGCCTTCGTCTTGGAATAAAGTTTCGGGATTTTTTTTCACCAGCCAATCCACTAATTGGCCCATGAATCCGAACAGAGACACTTCAAGCATGGCCAGCATGGCGGTCAGCACTGACATTAAGATCAGCGGCAGTTCGTAGCCCTTAGTATAGTGGCGACAAAAAGCATAAACCCCTGTGGGTGGTTTAGTGGGTTCATCATCGGGTAGGGCTTCAACCCAGGATTCAAATCGTTTAAACATGAATTAACTCTATGGTGAGATAAAAAATAGTCGCGTATAGCATATACCTAAACAACCTGAAGATGCAGGATTCAGCGGGAATTTAACGCACTTTTGGCAAGGCCATTTATTGCTCCTGCATAAATGACATTCACGCCATCCATGGCGATTGCGGTTATTTGCAGACCTAGTGGACTAAGTTAAAAATAACCAACACGGCATAAAGTGCGTTAAAACCCGCCGGGACGGAGCGTCTAGGGCACTCCACTTCCGTGTTGCATCAATTCAAAAGGTGGCCGACATTCTGTCATTGATGCGCCTTGAATTGAAGCACCCTAGACGCTCTGAAACTCGTATCTTCAGGTCGCTTGGGTATATAAGATTTCATGCCTTAAAAGCATTGAAATGATTGAGTTCCGTTTTCCGCTAGTGCTACATGCTAGTTTTACGTAAAGTAATGAACAAGAAATTAATTGTGAGCGAATATTGTCGGGCGTGATGAAAAATGAGTGCAGATAGAGCCTCTGAGAGTGCAAATAAGCGTGATGAAATAGACTCAATGCATTCGCTGGAGTTCAGTGCAGGGCAACTTTCTGCGTCCATTTGCCGTGAAGCGAGGATGAGCCGCGATCCGCGTTTTGATGGTAAGTTTTTTGTGGGCGTATTAACGACGGGCATTTATTGCCGAACTGTGTGTCCTGCTGTGGCACCAAAAGAGCAAAATGTGCGTTATTTTGATTCGGCCATTAAAGCCGCGCAGGCGGGATTACGCCCATGTTTACGTTGTCGGCCCGACAGTGCGCCGGGATCGAATCCTTGGAAGGGGACTGGCACAACGTTAGCGAGGGCCATTAGTTTAATCGAAGCGGGCGCCTTAGCGGGAAAGTCATCGGGAGAGCCAGCCTCGACAGTAACACAATTGGCTGACCGATTAGGGATCAGCAGTCGTTATCTCAATAAGCTCTTTACCGAAGGCTTTGGCACTTCGCCAAAACAATATGCCTTATATCGGCAGTTACTGTTTGCTAAACAATTATTGCACCAAACCCAATTACCTATCACTCAAGTCGCGATGGCGGCGGGTTTCAACAGTATTCGCCGTTTCAATGAGGCGTTTAAGCAAACCTTGCAATTGACGCCGACCCAGTTAAGAAAGAGTGCATTAACCAAAGCGGCAAAGGAGTCCATGAGTGAGCCACTAACAGGATTAGGTGAGATTGATACAATGGGTGAATTTGTGCCGCACTATGGATTAACCTTGTATCAGTATTATCGGCCTCCATTGGATTGGACATCACAGCTGGCGTTTTATCGATTACGTGCAGTAACAGGGATGGAATGGTTCACACCGCAGATGAGTCATCCACAAGCGAGCGATGTCGTTGGCGATGAGGCGTCCGTGGTAGATGAGGCCAAAGCTGGCGATAATGGGCTCGAATATGGTCGCTGTTTTGCCCTAGGTAAGATGCGCGGCACAGTGCACATTATCCATGAGCCTAAGCTAAATCGCTTCAAACTCGCGATAATGTTGACCGAAGATTCCCTTGTCGATGAGCTGCAATTGCTGGTCACTGAAGTGCGACGCATTTTAGATCTCGATGCGGATATGCTGCAGATTGAACAAGGCTTAAGTGCGCTACCAAGTTTAGGATTAACACCGTTTTCGGGATTACGCATTCCCGGTGCAGGCTCCTTATTTGAGGCGGCCTGCCGTGCGATTTTAGGCCAACAAGTGACGGTAGTGCAGGCGACTAAGCTACTTAATCAATTGGTTGAAGCCTATGGCGAGCGCTTTAGTCTCAATGGTTGCGAGTATCGTTTATTTCCTACACCCGAGGCCATTCGTGAGGCGAGTCTAACAGAGCTAAAAATGCCCGGCGCTCGTAAATTAGCCCTCAATGCGCTCGCGGCGTTTATCTGCGATCATCCTGAGGCGAGTGTCGATGATTGGCTCAGCGTTAAGGGCATAGGTCCTTGGACAATCGCGTATGCTAAGCTCCGCGGTTTGGGCGATCCCAATGTGTTTTTGCATACCGATTTGATTGTTAAAAAGCATTTGCTGGCCTTGTATGGCAAGACCCATAGGCTGGATGAAGCCGCTGCGGGTGCAGTCAACTACCCGCAGCTGTGCCAGCAATTGAGTCAAGAAATCGCGCCTTGGGGCAGTTATTTAACCTTTCAGCTTTGGCATCAATAGCGACTAAAACGATTTAAGTTGAAGACATAAATAGAGAGATAAATTATGAAGCATGCGATTCGTCAATTGAGCCAAGCGCCGAGTATTGCAGCGTATCAGCCCTGTGCCATGGATACTTTTATGAGTCCTGTCGGAATATTGCAATTAAATGCCAATGCCTATGGACTAAGTCATTTAACGGTTGTCGGCTCGGATCGCACTGAGATTGCGCTTGCTAAGGTGAGTGAGGAGGCCCTCAATCAAGCTAAGGCGCATATTAGTGAAACTCAAGTGCAGCTCGCGCGTTATTTTGCAGGTGAACGGATTGAATTTAATTTAAAGCTCGCACCTAAGGGCACTGAATTTCAGCGTGAAGTTTGGCAAGCCTTGCTCAATGTTGATTATGGTCAGAGCTGCAGCTATGGGCAGATTGCCGAGCAAATTGGTCGGCCTAAGGCGGTGCGCGCCGTGGGCGCGGCCAATGGCGCCAATCCCATCGCGATTATTGTGCCTTGCCATAGAGTAATAGGCAAAAATGGCAAGTTAACGGGTTACGCCTACGGGCTGGCGATGAAACAGCAGTTGTTAACGCTGGAAACTGACAAGCACTGCCTCGATATTTAAGCTAGAATAGCCGCCTATTAAGATATTGGTGAGCAGTTAAACTTTCTATGACTCAGGCTTCTTCCTCCGTGGCAAGCTTTGCCCAACTCGGCATTATTGCACCCTTGCTAAATCGATTAACCGAATTAGCGTATGTTTCGCCCACACCAGTACAGGCGGCAACGATTCCCGCTGTGCTTGCGGGGCGCGATGTGTTAGCCGGTGCTAATACGGGCTCGGGTAAAACGGCAGCCTTTGCCGTGCCGCTGTTGCAACAACTTGTTGACGCAAAAACAGAGGATAAGACAGGCGCTTATGTTCGTTGTTTGGTCTTAGTCCCAACCCGCGAATTAGCCCAGCAAGTCGCAGACAGCTTTTTATCCTATGCCTCACATCTTAATGGCAAGCTAAAAATTGTCGCTGCGTTTGGCGGTGTATCGGTGAATGCGCAAATGCAGAGCTTACGTTCTGGCGCCGACGTCCTAGTAGCAACGCCGGGTCGTTTGTTAGATCTGTTGTCGAGTAATGCCATCAAACTCAATCGTGTCAGCGCCTTAGTGCTAGATGAAGCTGACCGCATGTTAAGCCTTGGTTTTACTGAAGAATTAGCCCAAGTGCTCGACGCTTTGCCCGCCAAGAAACAAACCTTATTATTCTCAGCGACATTCCCTGAAGAAGTCCGTGAGTTAACGGCAAAACTGCTTAATAATCCACTTGAATATCAATTGCAAAGTGAGCAAGAAAGCACGATTCATCAACGGGTGATTACGGTTAATCGTCCGATGAAAACCGCATTATTGGCGCATCTGATTAAAGAACATCAGTGGTCACAGGCGTTGATTTTCGTGAGTGCCAAAAATACCTGTAATCACTTAGCGCAAAAGCTGTCTAAACGTGGGATCACTGCTGAAGTGTTCCATGGCGATAAAGCCCAAGGTGCGCGTACGCGGGTGCTCGATGGCTTTAAAAATGGCGAGATCAGTGTGTTAATTGCGACCGATATTGCCGCCCGCGGTATCGATATCGATAAACTGCCTGTGGTGATCAACTTTGATTTACCACGAAGCCCTGCAGATTATATGCATCGTATTGGCCGTAGTGGCCGCGCCGGTGAGGCAGGCTTAGCCGTGACCTTGATTTCCCATGAGGATTATCACCACTTTGGCGTGATAGAGAAAAAGAACAAACTTAAGTTAGTGCGTGAGCAAATTGTCGGTTTTGAAGCCGATGATGACATGCCCGCCGAACTGTTAGAACAAGCTAAGCCTGTCGCCAAACCTGAAGGCACAGGTAAAAAAAAACGTAAACAGTTACCGCAAGCCAATGTTGAATTTTGGGGAAAAAAATCTTAAGTCGTTGGAAAAGCTACGATGAGCTAATCTCAACGTTAGTTGTTATCTCACTTGTGGGAGTTGTATGCAGCATTTATTCTGGTTGGTAGAAGGGCAGATCGCTGGGCGCAGTGGCCCCAATAAAGATCCTTGGGATTTGACTGAATTGAAGGCGGCGGGGATTGGTGCCGTGTTGTCGGTCAATGGTGGCGAAGGTTGTGATCCTCACAGCTTTAAAGGCTTAGGTTTACGTTATGAATGTATTCCTTTTTCACGGAATGTACCGCCTCAGGATGGCGACATTGCGATTTGTGTCGCTCAGTTGCCCAAGGCTCTGGCCTTTATTCAGCAATGTGAAGCCGATAATCTTCCAGTCGTTATCCACTGCCGCTCAGGTAAGGATCGTACTGGGCTTATTATGGCCTATTATTTAATGGTTAATGGTGCCGCGCCTCTTCATGCCGTAAGCCAAGTGCGCAGTATTCGTGACATTGCATTTACTGCAGAAGGCTGGGATCAGTTTGCTTTTGATGTATTGTACGCATTGCAGGAATAATTCAGTTGCAGGTGGATTTTTAGCCTGCTAATACAAGATAGATTTAGTTTCATTTGACCTTAGTCATCACTTTTTGCTGTGATAGGGTTAAGATACTGGCAGGCTATATTGAGAGAGTTATAAATTCAATTATGAAAAGTAAGGCAAATCAGTCACAAGGGTTGCTCCTTTTTCGGTTATCTCAATCCCAAGTTTTTGCCTTGGGCACCTTAAAAGTGCGTGAGTTGGTGCCTTATACACCACTAAATAAAATTCCCCAATCGCATCCAACCATTTTGGGTGCTGCAACGATACGTGGTCATACTATTCCTGTCATCGATATGGCTGCCGCTATTGGTTATCGACCTATTACGGATGAGGAACGGGAAAGTTGCTATATTATCATCACCGATTGTCAGCGGATGATTATCGGCTTCTTAGTGCGTGGTATTGATAAAATCATTGAATGCAATTGGCGAGATATTGAAGCGCCATCTGCGAATTTGGGTAAAAATGCATTTTTAACTGGCGTAACTCGTTTTGATAATCAACTTGTCCAGTTGCTTGATGTTGAACTCTTATTATCTAAAGTTTTTCCCGATAATCCTGAAGCGAATCGCGCAATTTTAACCGATGTGCAGCGTGAAAAATTAAAGCCGATGAATATTCTGCTTGTTGATGACTCTAAAGTGGCCCGTAAACAGTTATCGGATGCCTTAGATATGATTAATATTTCATATCGGGTGACGGCTGACGGTAAAGAGGCGCTGGCGATAATGGAGCAAGCCGCCGCCGAGCATCATCCAATCGATATCCTAGTTAGTGACATTGAAATGCCAGGGCTTGATGGGTACGAATTAGCCTTTGAGGTGCGTGATAATCCGCAGTTGGCAAGTGCTTATATTATTCTGCATACCTCGCTTTCCAGTGAGATAAGTGTCAGTCAGGCTCATCAAGTCGGGGCCAACGAAGCTCTGACCAAATTTGATGCCCATGAATTGATTGATGCTATGCTACGCGGTGCTGATTTGGCCACGAAAAAGTCAATCTAAGCGGTTTTTTGTGGGGAGAAGGTCATTTACTTTACTTATTTCCCTGCAAAGCTAGACAAGTCCCGCCACATCCTATAAAAACCTTATTGGCCTCAAATCCGAAGGCGTGGGCTGGGTTATCTCAGCCGAAATATAATAATGATAGGTTAAGTCATGAAACAAGAATCATCACTTTTAGCTAAGTTGGCTAATGGCAGTCTGGTATTGCAAATTCTATTGGGGATCGCAGCAGGGGTTATTCTTGCTAGCTTTTCACAGGATGCGGCTAAGCAAGTTGCATTTTTAGGGAGTTTATTTGTCGGGGCATTAAAAGCAATCGCTCCTATTTTAGTGTTTATCCTCGTGGCATCGTCTATTGCCAATCAAAAGAAAAATACGCAAACCAATATGCGTCCAATTGTGGTGCTTTATCTATTTGGGACATTTGCCGCAGCGTTAACGGCTGTCGTGTTAAGCTCGATTTTCCCCACCAATTTGGTATTAGTGGCAGGGATTGAAGGTACAAGCCCACCTCAAGGCATTGGTGAAGTGATTAATACGCTGCTTTTTAAATTAGTGGATAACCCCGTTAATGCGCTAATGACAGGCAACTATATTGGGATCCTTGCTTGGGGTGTGGGTTTAGGTTTAGCACTTCATCATGCCAATGATTCTACTAAGCAAGTCTTTGCCGATATGAGTCATGGTATTTCACAAATGGTACGCTTTATTATTCGTTTAGCGCCTATCGGTATTTTTGGTTTAGTGGCAGCAACCTTTGCCGAAACAGGCTTTGCAGCAATTGCAGGTTATGCGCAGCTATTAGCTGTGTTGCTGAGTGCAATGGCAATTATTGCGCTGATTGTAAATCCACTTATTGTTTACGTAAAAATTAAACGTAACCCTTATCCCTTAGTGCTTCGCTGCCTGCGTGAAAGTGGGGTAACGGCATTTTTCACCCGTTCAAGTGCGGCGAATATTCCGGTTAACATGGCGCTGTGTGAAAAGCTTAATCTCAATAAAGATACTTATTCTGTTTCTATCCCTCTTGGTGCGACCATCAATATGGGTGGTGCTGCAATCACTATTACAGTGCTGACCTTAGCGGCAGTTCATACGCTTGGTATTCAGGTCGATTTACCCACAGCCTTATTATTAAGTGTTGTTGCGGCGGTTTCTGCTTGTGGTGCTTCGGGGGTTGCGGGCGGTTCTCTATTGCTTATTCCTCTAGCCTGTAGCTTATTTGGTATTTCCAATGATATCGCCATGCAAGTTGTGGCTGTTGGTTTTATTATTGGTGTGATCCAAGATGCGGCTGAAACGGCACTAAACAGTTCGACCGATGTGATTTTTACCGCAGCAGCTTGTGAAGCTGCTGAAAACAAAGCTAAACTTGGGTAAAGTGCTGTTATTAGCGTAAAAGAAAGCATCATATGAAGCAGTCACTTAGGTGGCTGCTTTTTTTATGGGAGTATTTATGATCCTTTTTGATTTTAGAACCTTAGACGCTGCAAAGTCTTGGTACAGTGTGAATGATACTGTG
Source organism: Shewanella sp. W3-18-1 (assembly GCF_000015185.1). Taxonomy (NCBI): domain Bacteria; kingdom Pseudomonadati; phylum Pseudomonadota; class Gammaproteobacteria; order Alteromonadales; family Shewanellaceae; genus Shewanella; species Shewanella sp. W3-18-1. The sequence goes on from NC_008750.1 coordinate 1,724,201, forward strand.
ATGGGTGGTTTGTCGCGCAGTAAACTCACTATTTCCCCCTTAGGTTATGGGATTTTTAGTGGTCATGTATCGCTTGCTAATGGTGGCGGATTTGCTTCTGTGCGTTGTGAGTTTGAACAAATTAATGTGGCTGAGTTTACGGGAATTTATCTCGAGCTTGATGGTGATAGAAGCAAGCATTACAAAGTGAACCTAAAAGATGTTGAAACACCGCAAAGTACTGTCTATCAAGCTGTGATGCCTGCGCCAACGCATCAAACCTTTGGGGTGAGCGGTGCGAGTGCGATTCATTGGCAACGTATCGAAATTCCATTTATCGATTTTTATCCTCAGTGCCGTGGTAAACCGATAGTGCGTGCAGCGATTGATCTTAGCCGACTAACCAGTATAGGGCTGGTAATTGGAGCGCAGCAAAGTGGTGATTTTACTTTAAAAATTAAATCGATAGGCTGTTACTGAGCTAAAGATAAAGGGATAAGTAAAGCTTATCCCTTTCGTTTAAACTCTCAGCTCAGCGCGATTTAGGCGCCTACAATCCCTAAGGGTTTGGCATGTTCCCAAGCGCCGCGGGTAAAGTCAGGGAAAGTGACTGAATTACTGCGATTGTTAACCGATTGCTCACTTAAAATATTGACCACAGACCAAGATGCCGCATCGTACACATCTTGATCTAACGCTTCGCCATTGCGCAGGCAATAAATCATTCGCCATAACATCACAAAGTCCATTCCACCATGACCACCATTGATCTCTGCTTCTTTACCTATACGTTGCCATAGGGGATGATCGTATTTGTCATACCACTTTTGCATGTCCATATCCCACTCGTGATAGCTTTTACCAAAGCCACCATGTTCGACGGCGATTCGATTGGGAAAGCCTGCAAACACGCCATTCGTTCCTTGGATCAAATTATGACGACTGTAGGGTCTTGGAGTCGTTGTATCATGTTGGACCATGATGGTCCGGCCCTTAACGGTTTTAATCAGGCTGGTATTGATATCCCCATTGATGTATTTGAGTTGATTGCGCTCATGATCGGCGGGAAACTCTCGTTTAGCATAGAGCGCACGGCCAAGGGCAGGGGAACTCATCGAGGTTAAATAATCGAATCTATCACCACGGTTGATATTCATATACTGGGACACTGGCCCTAAACCGTGGGTCGGGTATAAATTACCGTTACGTTTGGTATGCCAGTAAGTGCGCCATGAGCCTGTCTTATGGTCGATTTCCTTCATCTGCCAGCGTAGCTCGTGGATATAAGCGGCTTCACCGTGGAGCAACTCACCAAATACACCTTGGCGCACCATGTTGAGCACCATAAGTTCTTCGCGGCCGTAATTGACGTTCTCCATCATCATGCAGTTTTTCTGAGTGCGCTCTGCGGTATCGACAATTTGCCAGCATTCTTCAACGGTGAGCGCCAGCGGCACTTCAACAAAGGCATGTTTACCGCTTTCCATGGTCTCTATCGCCATTGGTGCATGCCATTCCCATGGGGTTGAGATAATAACAATATCAATATCATCGCGACTTAATAGATCGCGATAGCTCAGGTCATCACCCGTATAAACAGTGGGCTGAGGTCGATTTTGTTTAGCAATATGAGCTACTGCTCTATCAATAACAGCTTGGTGAGTATCGCAAATCGCTTTGAGTTCAACGCCTTCTAAATGACAGAATTGCTCGACATGGCTAAAGCCCCGCTCGCCGACGCCAATAAATCCGACTCTAACCACGTCCATCTTGGGCGCAATAAGCCCGATAACGGATTTTCCAGTTTGTGGTTTAGGAGCAACACTGTTGGCATGCGTACTGGCCGTGATATTGGCGGTGATAAGTCCTGCTGTAACTGCCCCCGCAGCTTTAAGAAAATGACGACGATGAATGTTATGCATAATGCTTCCTGCTTTATTATTTTGTCTGTAGGGATGTTGAAATCTTCTTTGTTATATCAGAATCCCTATCTGAATTGGCAATAAAAGATGTAACAAGCTCATACAGCTCATTAGATAAGTCTTTTAGCCGCCTTTACTTTAGCGATAAGTAAATAGTGATAAAGATCGCGTTTTTATTTTTAGATTAAGCTACACTGCCGATTAATTAATCAAAGATATTTATCTTTTATATTTTAAATATTTAGCAAATTTAAATTAACCAAAAAATTACATTTCACGGTCAATTTGACGTAATTTGCTTCGGTGGGGAGTAAAGAGTTAAATGGGTTCTATGCTTAATGTATTACCACAACTGACTTTCACTTTAAGTGATTGGGTATTGCATAAGGATATCAGGATGTCTGGGATTGAAAAACGCCGTCGCCTTCACTGGCGGGAGACAGATATGCAAAATCGTGAAATTATTGGTCGTTGGTTAGATGAACGTCCTTTATTAGGTGACAAAATCACTCTTTATAAAGAAGACGATAAATATTTTTTAGAAACTTGGTTTAGCGATGGCTGCCACAGTTTAGACGAAGTGCTGATGACTGATACCTCAGCTGGCCATAAGGTTGAAGATGTGGGAGGGAATTTTTTTGGTGAGTATTTTATTGTTACTCCAACACAGCAACTGCAATTTTGTAATGAACAGGGGTGTTACTTCCAAGTAGACAAATTAATGGTTGATATCGATTTTAGTCAGCGAGTCGCTTAATGTTGTGTATTTTATTCTGTTTATAAAAGGCCGCCTTATCGCGGCCTTTGTATTGATTATTCATTAAAAGGATGTTTGCTGTGAAAGCTCATCGGTTTCCCCGAATAAGGGTGACTAAAACGAAGGCTTTGGGCATGTAAGCATAAACGTGGTTTAGCGTTAATAACGGCGGGATCACCGTAAAATTCATCACCTAAAATAGGATGCCCTAAGGCGAGCATGTGTACTCTGAGTTGGTGGGTTCGACCTGTCTCAGGTGTTAGTTCAACTAAGGTGCTGTTTTTCCTACGTTCTAAAACGCGAAAATGAGTAAGGGCACTTTTGCCTCCAGCCTCTCCCGCTTGGAGTGCTTTTTGGTAGGGAGGATGCTCACAATTAGGTGCTATCGATAGATTGATAATTCCTTGCTCATTGGTAATCAAGCCCATGACCTCGGCAATGTAAACTTTCTTGCTTTGCCTATCTTGAAACTGAGTTTTTAAATGCGATTCGGCTTTTTTATTCCGAGCAAACACCATAATACCTGAGGTCGCGCAGTCAAGCCGATGTACTAAAATCGTTTCTGGATAAAGGCGTTGTAAGCGGGTTAATGCACAATCATAGGTGTGTGCTGCAATACCTGGATTAGACAATAACCCAGAGGGTTTATTGATAATAATCAAGTCTCTATCTTTATAGCGGATGTCTAGCCAAGGAATTGCTGGGGGCTGGTAATCAAATATCTGCATCTTGTCCTCATCTTTGCGTGGCCATATTAGCAAAATTTACGCCGGCACACAGCATAATTTCAACCCGCTTTCGGCGGGGAAATACAGCAGATAACCATACCAAGGATTATATAAACAGAGATTAAAATTATGCCGCTCAACATCAATTAGGGGCGGTTGTCACTCTTGATCTGATGATCTGAACTGAACACTTAAAGCTATCGGGATGAATCTCATCTCTAGGGTAAATATTCTGCAGGGGTCTTACGACTCCAAATCCGGCTATATGCCATTAATTGCGGATAAAAAGTGCGGAATGCGGTTTCAATTTCAATTTGCATTTTATTCACAACTTTATGGGCATCTTTAAACAGCGCTGCCTGTGGATGCGGTTTGGCCACTTGTGCTAAGGCTTGTTGTAAGCCATTTTCGGTGGCGTAACTGCCGAGCCAATCTTGGCTGCGCATGGTGGGTAATAGCTTAATTAAAGCTTCTGGATGATATTGATCTATCCCTTGGGCTGCAAAATTCTCTAAAGCGTCATAGGCTTTGTGGCTAAATTCATTCAATGGTTGGTGGTGATATTCCTCCCAGTAGTAAGCTAAATAGTAATCAAAGCTCACCGCCATCAGTTCTGCTGCTATGCTTCTTAAGGGCGCAGGGAAGGCTTCCATTAACTCAATCGTCAATTCATGGCTGGCGCATAGCGTATTAATTTCTTGGTTTAGCCATAAAGCTTGGCGAAATTCAACGGGGGCTTGCGCAATTGGCGCTTGGATATAGTTGCCTGCTACGTTGGCTGCAAGATGAGTTTTACTGATGTCAGCGAGATGTAAGTGTGTAAGAAAGTTCATTTTTTGTGCTTGGTTAACCACGTCGGTTCACGGTATCATGCACGAGTATGCTTAGGAAAGCACGAAAGCCCAAAATATCGTATTTTTTCACTTTTTAGGATCATGGATGATGTGGAATTGGTTCTCCAAAATGCTTGGTAGACACGAGCAGCCAAAGCGCAAAAAAGTGCAGGTAGAAATCCCTTTTGAACAACACCGTTTTAGCATGGATGATTTCAGTTATACGCGGCTAAAATTTGATACCGATGCTAATTTGCCCCAACAAGATGCTGTAAATCTAGATGGATCACAACAAGAAGTGGACGCGGGTAATAAGTCATCTTGATCTTATGGGGCGCTAACCATAGACTAGCCGCCGTTCTAAGTTACCCTGAGGCCAATATGCGCGTTGCAGACTTTTCTTTCGATCTCCCCGATGAGCTGATCGCTCGTTATCCTATGGCGCAGCGTAATGCATCCCGTCTGTTAACGTTAGACGGCAACTCTGGTGCGTTAGGCGACAAACAGTTTACTGATCTGCTGGAAATGATAAATCCCGGCGATTTAATGGTGTTCAACAATACTCGCGTGATCCCCGCGCGTATGTTTGGCCAAAAGGCCAGTGGCGGCAAGTTAGAAATTTTAGTTGAGCGTATGCTCGATGATAAGCGGATCCTTGCCCATGTTCGCAGCTCTAAATCCCCGAAAGTCGATTCGTTAATCCATCTCGATGGTGGCTATCAAATGAAGATGGTCGCCCGTCACGATACTTTGTTTGAACTTGAGCTGTTATCCGAGCTGACCATTCTAGAGGTGCTTGAAGCAGTAGGGCACATGCCTTTGCCTCCCTATATTGATAGACCCGATGAAGATGCCGACAAAGAGCGCTATCAAACGGTCTATAACCAAAACCCCGGTGCAGTAGCAGCGCCAACGGCGGGTTTACATTTTGACGATGCCATGCTCGATGCATTAAAAGCCAAGGGCGTCAATATTGCCTTTGTGACCTTGCATGTGGGCGCGGGAACATTTCAGCCTGTACGTGTCGATACCATTGTTGAGCACAAAATGCATTCCGAGTGGGCCAATGTGCCGCAGGATGTCGTGGATCTAATTGCCCAGACTAAGGCGGCGGGTAAACGTGTGGTTGCAGTCGGTACGACTTCTGTGCGTTCACTCGAGAGTGCGGCGCGCGCAAGCCTTGGCGAACTCAAAGCTTTTAGCGGCGATACCGATATCTTTATTTATCCTGGTTATCAATTCCAAGTGGTTGATGCTATGGTGACAAATTTCCATCTGCCGGAATCAACTTTGATTATGTTAGTCAGCGCTTTTGCCGGTTTTGATCATGTGATGGCGGCGTATCAACATGCTATCACGCAAAAATATCGCTTCTTTAGCTATGGCGATGCCATGTTTGTGACGAAAAAAGCCCACTAAACGACGATTTTGTTTTAAAATAGCCGCCCAAATGAGTTTGAGCGGCAATTTTTTATCTATAGGGTTGAACCTTTTAGATCCGTCCCTATCTCTATTGTTAATCAAAATGGCATTAGCCATTACAAATGTAGTCAGACTGTTTATCTGGCGAGGTGAATTATGAAATTTGAATTAGACACTACCGACGGGCGTGCGCGCCGTGGTCGGTTGATTTTTGACCGTGGCACAGTAGAAACCCCCGCTTTTATGCCGGTAGGAACCTACGGCACAGTGAAAGGTATGACACCTGAAGAAGTGCGTGCCACAGGCGCAGATATTCTGCTCGGTAACACTTTCCATTTATGGCTGCGCCCAGGCGAAGAAATCATGCGTAAGCACGGTGACTTGCATGATTTTATGAACTGGCAGCGGCCTATTTTAACGGACTCGGGCGGTTTCCAAGTTTTTAGCCTTGGCGATATCCGTAAAATTACCGAAGAAGGTGTGCACTTCCGCTCGCCCATCAACGGTGAGAAAATCTTCTTAGATCCTGAAAAATCCATGCAAATTCAAGATGCATTGGGCAGTGATGTGGTGATGATTTTCGACGAATGTACGCCGTATCCCGCCACCGAAGATGAAGCGCGCAAGTCAATGCAGATGTCACTGCGTTGGGCAAAACGTTCACGCGACGAGTTTGATCGCTTGAAAAATCCAAACTCACTGTTTGGTATTATTCAGGGCGGCGTGTATGAAGATTTACGCGACGAAAGCTTAAAAGGCTTAGTCGAGATTGGTTTTGACGGTTATGCCGTCGGTGGTTTGGCTGTAGGTGAACCTAAAGCAGATATGCATCGCATTCTTGAGCATATTTGCCCGCAAATTCCTGCAGACAAGCCTCGCTATCTGATGGGGGTCGGTAAACCAGAAGATTTAGTTGAAGGTGTACGTCGTGGTGTTGACATGTTTGACTGTGTGATGCCAACCCGTAATGCCCGCAACGGTCATCTGTTTACGAGTGAAGGTGTGATCAAAATACGCAATGCGCGGCATCGAGATGACACGTCACCACTTGATACTAAGTGTGATTGTTATACCTGTAAAAATTATTCACGGGCGTACCTTTACCACTTAGATCGTTGTAATGAGATTCTGGGTGCGCGTTTAAACACCATTCACAACTTGAGATACTATCAAATGTTAATGGAAGGTTTGCGCGGTGCGATTGAGACGGGTACATTAGACGCCTTTGTGGCGGACTTCTATACCAGTCAGGGTCGCGAAGTACCAGAGTTAGTCGATTGATTTTTTGCTAATAAGAAGAGAAAAATTATGTTTATTTCAAATGCATATGCAAGCGCTGCCGGCGCACCACAAGGTGGCGGCACGATGGAACTGATTTTCATGCTGGCGATTTTCGGCCTGATTTTCTATTTCATGATTTTCCGTCCGCAATCAAAACGCGTTAAAGAGCACAAAAATCTGATGTCTTCATTAGGCAAAGGCGATGAAGTGTTAACCAGTGGTGGGATTTTAGGTAAGATTGCAAAAATCAGCGATGACAGCGATTACGTGCTACTGAGCCTTAATGACACGACGCAAATCACGATCAAGAAAGACTATATTGCAGCTGTATTGCCTAAGGGCTCTATCCAGTCGTTGTAAGCCAAGAGGGCTCAGGCGTGTTAAATAAATACCCAATGTGGAAAAACATTATGGTGATGCTTATCATCGCCATAGGTTGTTTCTATGCCGTACCGAACCTTTTTGGTGAAGATCACGCGGTGCAAGTGGTGGCGACTCGTGGTGCAGAAGTAACTGCATCTACCCAAGCCAGAGTGAACGAGCTGTTAGCCGGTAAGGGCATTGCGGTAAAGCGCTCTGAGCTTGAAAAAGGCCAGTTGTTGGTTCGTGTGCAGAACGCGGATCAACAATTATTAGCAAAAGAAACGATCGCAGAAGATTTAGGTGATAAGTTTAGTGTTGCACTTAACTTAGCTCCAGCAACACCGCAATGGCTCGAGTCTATGGGCGGCAGCCCAATGAAACTCGGTCTCGATCTTCGCGGCGGTGTGCACTTCTTAATGGAAGTGGACATGGGCGAAGCGATCCGCAAGATGGAAGAGGCCAAGGTTGCTGACTTTCGTGCTCAATTACGTGAAGAAACAATCCGTTATGCGGGCATTCGTGTTAATGCCTCTGGGATTGAGATTAAATTCCGTGATGCTGAAAGTTTAGCCAGTGCAGAACGTTTCCTTAAATCTCGCAGTAACGATATGGTCTTCACCGATGTGAGCAAGGGTGAAGATTTTGCCCTGCAAGCGGTGATGAGTGAAGCTTATCTTAAGCAGGTTAAAGAAGAAGCACTGCAACAAAACATTACCACTATTCGTAACCGTGTTAATGAGTTAGGTGTTGCTGAACCTGTAGTACAGCGCCAAGGTGCAGAGCGTATTATCGTTGAACTGCCCGGTGTACAAGATACGGCTCGCGCTAAAGAAATTTTAGGGGCAACCGCATCGATTGAATTCCATATGGTGGATGACAAAGCCGATCCTAATGCCGCGCAATCAGGACGTATCTCTGCAGGCTCTGAAGTGTATCAACGTCGTGAAGGCGGCCAAGTCGTATTGAAAAAAGAAGTGATGCTAACGGGAGATCATATCACCGGCGCCCAACCTAGCTTTGATCAATACAGTCGCCCACAGGTGAGCATTAATCTTGACGCTAAAGGCGGTACCATTTTCTCTAATGTGACGAAGGACAACATAGGTAAACCTATGGCGACCTTATTCATTGAATATAAAGACAGTGGTGAACGTAACGCCGATGGCAGCGTGAAAATGCAGAAAATCCAAGAAGTGATTTCTGTGGCAACCATTCAAGCCCGTTTAGGTCGTAACTTTGTGATCACAGGTTTAAGCCACGGTGAAGCACAAAACCTTGCTTTGCTGTTACGCGCTGGAGCTTTGATTGCACCTGTATCCATTGTTGAAGAACGTACCATTGGTCCGAGTTTAGGCGCTGAAAATATTGAGAATGGTGTGCAAGCCATGGTGTGGGGTATGGCCGTCGTCTTAATCTTCATGCTGGTGTACTACCGCGGTTTTGGGCTTATCGCTAACCTCGCGTTAACTGCAAACTTAGTCATGGTTGTAGGCGTCATGTCGATGATCCCAGGCGCAGTATTGACCCTTCCCGGTATTGCGGGGATGGTGTTGACAGTGGGGATGGCAGTTGATGGTAACGTACTCATTTATGAGCGTATTCGTGAAGAACTTCGTGCAGGACGTAGTGTACAGCAGGCCATCCATGAAGGTTATGGTAATGCGTTTTCAACCATTGCCGATGCGAACATCACGACTTTCCTTACCGCATTAATTTTATTTGCTGTGGGGACTGGTGCTGTTAAAGGCTTCGCGGTGACCTTGATGATAGGTATTGCGACTTCCATGTTTACCTCTATCGTGGGTACTCGCTCCATCGTTAATGCGATTTGGGGTGGTAAGCGCGTGAAGACACTGTCTATCTAAGGAAAAGTCATAATGCTAGAAATTTTATCCTTAAAACGTACAGTAAACTTTCTCCGCCATGCGCTGCCGATTAGTATCTTATCCGCGGTTCTTGTGCTTGGCTCATTAGTGTCGCTTGCGATCAACGGTATTAACTGGGGTCTTGATTTCACTGGCGGTACTGTTGTTGAAATGGAGTTTACTCAGCCTGTTGACTTGAATACGCTGCGTGTGCAACTGACGACACCTGATACCGAAGGCGCGATAGTACAAAATTTCGGTTCAAGCCGCGATGTATTAGTACGCTTATCTGTAAAAGAAGGCGTTAAGAGCGACGTGCAGGTTAAATCTGTTATGGACGCCGCACAGAAAGTTGATCCTCAAGTTCAGCAAAAGCGTGTTGAGTTTGTTGGCCCACAAGTGGGTAAAGAACTGGCTGAACAAGGCGGATTGGCAGTATTAGTAGCGCTGATCTGTATTATGATCTACGTGTCTTTCCGCTTCGAATGGCGCTTAGCATTTGGTTCTGTTGCGGCACTCGCCCACGACGTTATCGTAACCTTAGGGGTATTTTCGTTATTCCAATTGGAATTCGATTTGACCGTATTGGCAGGTTTATTGACAGTGGTAGGTTACTCGCTTAACGATACTATCGTGGTATTTGACCGGATCCGTGAAAACTTCCTCAAGTTGCGTAAGAGTGAACCAGAAGATATCGTTAACATCTCTATCACTCAAACCATGAGTCGAACGATTATTACCACGGGGACGACCTTAGTGGTTGTCGTGGCACTGTTTCTTAAAGGTGGCACTATGATCCATGGGTTTGCGACTGCATTGCTAATGGGTATTTTTGTGGGTACCTATTCTTCTATTTATGTGGCGAGTTTCTTGGCCATTAAATTGGGGATTAGCCGCGAGCATATGATGCCCGTTGAGATCGAGAAAGAAGGCGCCGATCAGCCGTCTATGATGCCTTAGCTGTGACGTTAGACGTAAAAACCACCTTTCTGAGGTGGTTTTTTTTATCTTATTTTCGGTGAGTGCAAATATTCTGCTAGCTATCTCACAGCGTTATAGTCAGTAATGTTGTAAAAAGTAAATGTTAATTCTATTAACAACTGATGTAAAAAACAGCACTCGACAGGCTCGGCTATTTAGCAGTAGGATGTCGGCACCCCGTATTCTTGATAGTGGTAGCAGTAGGATGTCGCATGGAAGAACGTAAGTGTTTAGTTGCTGGTGGAAATCTGTTACAGGCCCACACGTGGAAAGGACTTTTAGAAGCTTGTGGTATCCATGTTGAGTTACGTGGTGAAGCGTTATTAGGCGGTATCGGTGAGTTGCCAGCGGATATGCATAATGTGGAGTTGTGGGTTGGTGAGTCCCAATATATGCTGGCAAAGGCACAATTAACGGCACTGGATGTGGTGAGCCCGCAATGGCAGTGTGTGCAATGCCATGAGTTAAACGATGGTAATTTTGAATTATGTTGGCAATGCAGCTCTGAACGCAGTGAAAGCCACAATTAGTCAGTGATCGAATATTTTCTTCTTCATATCCTATGCTAAAACCCAGTGTTATCATCTGATTGGGTATCATTACCCAATGGCAGCCCATATACACAAGATGCGTACTATGAGGCATGATACCTCGATTAGAATTTAGGCTTAGGGTTGAATGTAATGCAATATTTTCCGTTATTTATCGATACTATTAACTTAAATGTGCTGTTAGTAGGGGCGGGTGAGGTCGCAAGTCGTAAATTAGCGCTTTTAACCCGAACTGAAGCCAACATTCATGTAATTGCGCCACAAGTGAACACTGAGGTTCAGCGTTACGCTGAGACAGGCCGTATTCTTCTCTCTGTGCGTGAAGTGGTTCACGCTGATATTCAAAATTATGATTTAGTCTATTTAGCGACCGCCAATGACAGTCTTAATGCTGAACTTGCGACCCTAGCCACAGCGCGGGGGATCTGGGTTAATGCAGTCGATAATCCTGCGTTTTGCCGTTTTATCACACCATCAATTGTTGATCGTGGTCGTTTAGTGGTGGCCATCAGTACGGCGGGGGCTGCGCCTGTTTTTGCTCGTACCGTTCGCTCGCGCTTAGAAGCAAGCCTTCCACAATCCCTTAAACCCCTCTTTGATTTTGTCGCCGATAGACGTATTGAAGTGCAGGATAGGCTTAAGTCGACAGCTGAACGACGTTTATTTTGGGAGCGTTTTTTCGAGACTAATGGTGATCGTTTCGATAGTTGGACGCTTGAACGCTACCATAATGCCTTTAATCACTTGCTCAGTCGCGGTGAAATCTTGCTAATAGAAGATGTAGTACAAGTCGACTTATTACCGATTGCAGCGATGCCATTATTGCAGCGACTGGATTGGATATACTCCCAAGGGGCGTTAAGTGAGGCACTTGCTGAATTAGTACGTCGAGATGCAAGTCGGGGCGAGTTACCAGCACTGAGCGAATTGAGTAAAGCCTATGAGCAGGGCACAAGGATGTTGTTGGTGGCCGATATACAGAAAATCAATCAGCTTAAAGCCCATTTCCCAATGGCGAAGCATTTACGCCCTGGAGCGATTTAATCGGATAGGTATTCGTTTGAGCAATGCCTTAGTCTCAGGTAGACTCGGCTCCTTTCATATGATTTTGAATTTCACTCTTTAATCGGGATAGGCTATGGCCCTCAAATCGACCGTATTTAAGGTCAACTTACAAATTGCCGATATGGATCGGAATTATTATCAAGATCACCAACTGACTCTCGCACAGCATCCTTCTGAAACTGACGGGCGTATGATGGTACGTTTACTGGCTTTTATCATAAATGCCAGTGACACCTTAAGTTTTAGCAAAGGGCTTTGTGTTGATGATGAGCCAGAGCTATGGGATAAAAGCTTGTCTGGTGAGATCAATTTGTGGGTTGAATTTGGTCAGGCAGATGAAAAGTGGCTGAGAAAGGCCAGTGGTCGTGCCAAAGCGGTGCAGCTCTTTACCTACGGTGGTCGCAGCGTGCCCATTTGGTGGAAACAAAATCAGCAAGCATTAGAACGCTATCAAAACTTGAAAGTATGGAATATTGCTGAAGACTCAGTGACTGCGATGGAAGCCTTAGTTGGGCGTAATATAGCCTTACAAGTTTCTATCAGTGAAGGGCAGATTTGGTTATCCGATAGTGAAAACAGTGTCCTCATTGAACCTGAAATCTTAAAAGATCATCAGTAACGCTGCTAAAAAAGAGCCTGCAATTGCAGGCTCTTATCATTGATACCGATATGTGGTTAGTTAAAACTGAGCTCCCAGCTATCGATATAACCAACGTCACCTCGGGAACTGTCTACGGCTTTTAACTTCCATATGCCGCTTGAGTCTGCCCCTGCCATATCCGCTGTATAGCTTTTGTTGATATTGTCTGTGCCTGCACCTGTATTGTTGTGCAGTGTAACCGTTTTACCTGAAGGGCTGATAAGCTGCACTTTCAAGTCACCAATGTAAGTGTGAACAATGTTCACTACCACAGTCACAGTGCCTGAGTCACCCGTACGAGTCACTGTGATTGGGCTAGTGATCCCTGCGGCTTTATTATCAGGGATGTTGTAGTTATCAGTATTGCTATAGCTTGTTGGCGCGCCGCCATCATTAGATGCTGTATAGCTTGCTGTTAACGACACACCGCTGAAGGCAGAATATCCCTTCACCATAGCGTAGTAAGTACCTGATTGTATATTGGTAATTGAGCAAGATTCACTATTGCCACTTTTATAGGGGCGGCAATCGTAGTTGGAGGTAGTTGGTGCTGCGCCGTATTGAACATATAAGTCAGCATCGCCTGTTCCACCATTCATCACAAAGCCTAGGTTTGTTGCTCCTTGTGGTACGTTAAAGGAGAAGTGTAACTCCTCACTCGCACTGCCGCTTAAGCCTGTTTTAGCCACACCGTTCACAAGTACACTATCGCCCGGTTCGGTTGGATCAACAGGATCGGTAGGACCATTACAAGAGGCATCCAAATAAGCTTTTGCGGCAACGGCATTGACTAGACCATAGCCGTAATAGTTATCACGGCCCGCAGTCCCAAGATCTTCTGCGGTCATTTTCAATGCGTTACGCACTTGCGCTGCACTACATTCTGGGTGATAACTCCATACTAATGTGGCTACGCCAGAAACATGGGGTGTCGCCATTGAAGTGCCGTTGTAGTACTCATAATCTTTGTTGCCTTGGTTACTGACGGTGACGGTTGCACCAATTTGATTACGTAGTGCTAAGCCAGTGGCACGATCCACCGAAACGGACACTAAATTAGCTTCGTTGTTGGCATCCACTAAGAAGGGGTTTTGCAGGCCTGGTAAGCTAGTGTTACTGAAAACAATGACCGCACTGGCACCTGCATTTTTACAGGCTTTTACGGCATTAATTTCTGGATAGCTAGTGCCCTGATTGCCGACGCGTTCAACTAAACAGATTTTATTGGTCATGTTGCCGCAGTTAAAACTTGTGCCGCTAACGGTACATTCTGCTAGTGCCGCTGTCGCCGTGCCATTAAACGGTGCGGGTACGTAGTTGCTACCTGATGAAACATATCGATTATGGGGTACAACACCTGCATCAAAATACGATTGGCTGCCAATTGTGATATCGGCTAGCCGTCCTTCACCACGGGTAACGGTAGAGAGCACCGCTTCACCGGGACCTGCGATTTCAACTTGATTTGTGTACTGGGAAAAGGCCGAGTGGTTTTTATTGCTGTCGACTGAAGCCACTGACATCACACTATCATAGGAAGCGGGGTAGCTGTGGGTGCTATTTCCCGCATTTCCTGCCGCGGCAATAAGTAGCACGCCATTATTATAATGGGCTGCCATCGCATTACGTTCAGTTGTACTCGAACCTGAGCCACCTAAGCTCATAGTCACAACATTGGCTCCGTTTGTAACACAGGTATCTATTGCTGAAACTAGGGATGAGGAGTAACCCCAGCCTGATTCGTTAAATACTTTAACGATATGAATATTGGCATTTTGATTTGGCATTACACCGACAACGCCATCGTTGTTGGCGATTGCGGCAATGGTACCTGCAACGTGGGTGCCATGGGCGTTGTTATTACCCGGTTCAAACCAGTTACCTGTGCCTGAGTTATTGGTACCTGTGACATTGTTACCATTGAGATCGCTATGCCCGCGATCGTAGCCTGAATCGATAATACAAATGGTACGATTACCCGCTTGGCTATCACTCAACTGGGTAGCACCCACATAGGTTTGTCCCCAAGGCGTGGTTTCGCTCAGAAAATGACGCGGTAAATCCTCCTCAACATATTCCACATCGGGTCTGGATTTTAATGCGCTAATCCCTTTGGCATCGAGTTTGACCGAATAGCTATTCGTGCGTCCAATACGCTTCATTTCTTTCGCTTGGACTTTATTCAGCGCACTGTGTTGAGCACTGATCTCAGCGACCATTGGCTGATAGTCCATTGTGGTAGGCAGAGCATCAACTTGGACACCCTCGGTTGATTGTAAATTATTGGCAGACATGGCCGCTGCTGTGTCAGCATTTTTGAATTTGACAATATACCGTTTAGGTAGTGGAGAGGTTTGTGCTTGCATTCCGGCGGCTAAATCAAGTGGTAGTGGCGCAGCATTTATCCCTACTGAAATAGCAATGGTTAAGCTTGATAGGCCTAAAGCTATTTTTGTGCCTTTATTTCTAGTCATATTTTCGTCCATGGTTAATTTAGTGTTAATCATTATTATTTTGTGTTTTTAAAGAATAACTACGACACAGATGCTACTCGGTTAGTGAATTTATCTTTGATAAAAAGATTTGTAAATTGATTGTTATATTTAGTAGTGAGGGGGCAATAGGCGTGTTTAACAGTCGTTATTTGTGAATAAAAATTCAATATGTAACATGTTGTAACGATTTTTAGGTGGCTTTAGATGTTTTTTTATGTGGATTACATGAATAAGTGAATGCGAATTTACGCGTTATTTCAGCCTTTGATGTGTAACTGCTATATCGTAATTCACTGATATTTAGTTATATATTAATTTTCCATTTAAAATTATTTTTTATACTTTTTTGTTATATTAAAAAAGAGGGCGGGGAGTAAGTGATTGATTATGCTTTCTTGCTGCAATTTGTAGTCAATGGTGTGGCATATGCCAATTTATTGGCCCACGACAAAGGAGTCACTGATTTTGCACGGTAAGGAAAATCAGCGCGATAAAAAAGCGCCATCATAAGGCGCTTTTAAGCAGTAAAAGTATTCTCCACTATCTTCGGGCTTCGATTAAACTCTGATAGGCACCAGCATCAAAGGCTTGGGTGTATCCTGCTGCAACTAAATCGGCTACGGCGATACCACTTCGCCGACCACTGCGGCAATACAGTACAACAGGCGTATCTTTAGGTATGCCTCGATTCATAAATTCTTGTGTTACTTGCTCAAAAGGAATATTAACGGCATTGGCGAGATGCCCCTCTGCAAATTCTTCAGGCGTTCTCACATCGAGCACCATGGCGCCGGCCACTATTTTCTCCCATGCCAAAGTGGGAGCTAGCTCTGTGGCCTTTGTCATTAATGGTACTAAAAATAGGCTAAATAATGCCATGTACAGCAGACCCTGACCGCGATGCATCAGTTTGTGGATCACGTCGACTCCTCCTAGAAAGATCATATCTTGATTAAGATTGTTTAGCGATTTCAGCCTCTGATTTTACCCCTAATTTACGTAACACTATGGCGGCAGGGCAAAAACCGGTGAAAGCACTTTGAAATAGATTAGCGCCAACAAAGGCGGTTAACCAGAGGAAGTTGTGGTGCACATAGGCGGTTAACACTAATGACAGTAATACCATCAATCCGGCAAAAGCCATTATGCTGCGTTCTAAAGACATATTTTACTCCTTGAGGCAGGGTTATACTGCCAGTATTGTGATTAAGCTATTGTTTCAATTTTGTTTATTCGATTTTTCATTGCTGCGTAGTACAGCACTGGGATCACAATAAGCGTCAATAGGGTAGAAATAAAAATACCAAAGATGAGGCTTATCGCTAGTCCGTTGAATATAGGATCGTCAAGAATAAACAGTGCACCTATCATGGCTGCTAATGCCGTCAGCATTATGGGTTTTGCTCGTACAGCACCAGAGTGGATAACCGCTTGCTCAAAGGGCACGCCAGACGCTGTCTCTTGATTGATAAAATCGACCAATAGTATTGAGTTACGCACAATGATCCCCGCCAGCGCTATCATGCCTATCATGGATGTTGCCGTAAATTGTGCTCCGAGTAAGGCATGTCCTGGCATTACCCCAATGATGGTCAGTGGGATAGGGGCCATAATAACGAGTGGCACAAGATAGGATTTAAACTGGGCCACAACGAGTAAATAAATGGCTATCATGCCAACGGCATAGGCAATACCCATATCTCTAAAGGTTTCGTATGTGATTTTCCATTCGCCGTCCCAAAGCACGGCGATTGAGTCTAGCCCCGTAGGTTGATGGATATAATGTTGAGCAAACCCTAAACCATCTACGCTATCAATATTACCCGCCATATCAAACATACCGTAAAGTGGGCTATCTAGTGGCCCTGACATATCTGCAATCACCATGACCATAGGGATCATATTTTTGTGGATAATAGGCGCATCAATCTTGCCACGTTTAATGGTGACAAGTTCTGAGACCGGGACAGATTGCCCCGTTTGGCTCTGTAATTTCATATTCAGCACTTGCTCTAAATCGACTTTTGCACCTTCTTTGAGTTGCAAGCGAATTGGAACAGGTTGTTTTTGTCGGGCTTGATGTAAGTAACTCACGTCTTTACCACCAACTGAGGTGGCAATAAGATCGACGATATTGCTATAGGGAACCGCCATCAGACTGGCTTTACTGCGATCGATCATCACTTGCCATTTTTGCTGGGCAGCAGGCAAAAAGATATCAATGTCTACAACATCTTTGGTTTCATGAAAGAGTGCTTGTAAGTCATAGGCTGCCTGTTCACGGATAGCGGCACTCGGACCATACACTTCTGCCACTATGGGAGACCAAACGGGTGGCCCTGGCGGCACTTCTACCACTTTAATATTGGCTTGATAGGGTTTGCCTATTTGTTGCAACTCATCCCTCACCGATGTCGCAATGCTGTGACTATCACGTTTGCGATGTTTTTTATCCACGAGATTGACTTGGATATCGCCAAGTTCTTGGCTGTTACGCAGGAAGTAGTGGCGCACTAAGCCATTGAAATTCATCGGTGCGTTAGTGCCAGCATATAATTGTACATGTTCAACTTCAGGCACAGTGGTAAGGTAGCGACTCAAATCTTGCAGCACCCTTTGGGTTTGCTCTACTGGCGTACCTTCAGGCATATCCACCATCACTTGGAATTCAGATTTGTTGTCAAAGGGCAGCATTTTAAGGACAACAAGTTGAGCAATGGGCAGCGCGACGGCAATACCAATCAGCACAAAGACGCCTGCGGCTAAGCCTATCCTTGCTTTACGTGCATTTTTACCGAGTAAAAACGGGCTGATAAGATGAGTAAAAAAACGCACCATTTTGTTGTCAGCTTCTTCACCATTCTGGGCCGGATGATTCGCATGGCTTTTAAGCAGTTTACGACTCAGCCAAGGCGTGACAATAAAGGCCACCACGAGGGAGATAAGCATCCCCATACTGGCATTAATCGGTATCGGACTCATATAAGGGCCCATAAGACCCGAGACAAATGCCATCGGTAATAATGCGGCTATTACGGTAAAAGTGGCCAGAATGGTTGGGCCGCCGACCTCATCTACGGCAATCGGAATAAGCTCACTAAAGGATTTTTTGCCGAGCGCCATATGCCTGTGAATGTTTTCTACCACGACGATGGCATCATCGACCAAAATCCCAATAGAGAAAATTAAGGCGAATAATGACACTCGATTTAAGGTAAATCCCCATGCCCAAGATGCGAAAAGGGTGATCGCGAGTGTGATAATAATGGCCACGCCTACCACTAAGGACTCACGGGCGCCCATCGTTAAGAAGACCAACATCACCACCGCACTTGTTGCAAAAATGAGCTTTAAAATAAGTGTGTTAGATTTATCTGCGGCGGTTTCGCCATAGTTTCGAGAAACGGTAACGTCCACATTCGCGGGTATCAGCACATTGTTGACCTTGGCGATACGATCCAATATCGCATCGGCAATATCAACGGCATTCTGTCCCGGTTGTTTGCCAATAGCGATTGTCACCGCGGGGTAAATATCGGTTTTATTTCCATGCCAGACGTTCTGTGTGGGGATATCACTCTTTAACGTAATATCGGCAATGTCCGCTAAATAAATGGGGATACTTTTGCCATTTTTATCTTTATAGACACTGACCACTAACTGCTTAATATCATCGATCGATTGTAAAAATTGACCCGCTTGAACTTTAATTTCTTGATTACCTTGCACCATCGAGACTGGCATCGAAATATGGTTATTATCGTTAAGACTTTGCCTGAGTGTGTCGTAAGTGAGGTTATAGCTATTCATTTTGGCTGGATCGATCCGCACATTGGCCACAATATTATGTTGACCAACAGTATAGATTTCGCGAGTGCCAGGAATACGTTTAATCTCAGTTTCTAATCCTAATGCCACATGAGTCAGTTCTTCAGCGGATGTGTTTTTATCCTTCGACCAGAGGGTTAGGCTAACAATTGGGACATCATCTATGCCTCGTGGTTTGATCAGCGGTTCTCCCACACCTGCACCTTGGGGCAATTTATCCATATTGGAATAAATTTGGTTATACAGGCTAACAATGGCATCGTTACGTGCGACGCCAACTTTAAAGATCACAATGATCAACGCGCCGTCGGGTTGGGAAAAAGAATAAAGGGTATCTATTCCCTTTATTTCGGAAATCACTTGCTCGGCAGGGAGAGTGACTAAGTTTTCAACCTCAGTTGGCGTCGCCCCGGGAAAGGGAATAAAAACATCGGCAAAAGTGACATCAATTTGCGGTTCTTCTTCCTTTGGTGTCACCAGAATAGCGAACAATCCCAATAGCAGCCCAAGTAGTGCTAATAATGGGGTGATCGCACTATTTTGGAATGCTGCAGCAATTTTGCCGGAAATGCCAAGTGTGGTGTGCAAAGTCGGTTCCTGTTTCATAAAACAACCTCAATAAAACAATAAGTCACTCAGGGCGAGATGACTTGTTTAGCAGCACTTGATAAGCATCTACAGCGACCTTGTCACCCGATCTTAATCCCGCCAGTACTTCGACCTCACCATCTACAGGTTCGGTGACACGCACTTGGGTGAGTACAAATTCGTTACCTTGTTTGAGATAGACGCTGCTGAGTTCATTCATTGTCAGTAATGCTGATATGGGCAATTGGATTTTTTCCCGCTCACCATTTTTAAATGTTGCTTTTGCCCACACACCTGGCTGGAGATTAGCTTCATCTTTAGGCAAATTAATTCGCACTTGATAACTGTGACTTACGGGATCGGCAAAGCTAAAGATAGTGAGATCCGTTGAGGTAAATTCGCGTCCATCGCTTAAGTGCACTCGAAATTGCGGTGCATCTTTTAGCTGATTGATGTAACGCTGTGGTACATGGGTTATTGCCCGCATTTGATGTTGTGAAAAACCTGAAAGTAGCGGTTGTCCTGGGCTGATTGATTCACCGAGTTGCACTAAACGTTCTGTCACTATGCCGCTAAAAGGTGCTGATACTACGGTATATTTTAATGATTCAGTCGCTTTAACGACTCTAGCTTGTGCTGCCCTAACTGCTTGCTCAGTGGCTTTAGCGTTGGCAGTGGCTTCATCCATCGCACCTTTAGAGATAGCGCCTTTTGGAAAGAGCTCTTTGTAGCGAGTATATTGGGCTTGGGCCTCGTTATTTAAGGCGTTGGCTTTGGCAAGTTCAGCTTCAAAGCTGGCTAATTCTGCCCCTTGTTCTTTACTGGTCATTTCGAGTAGTGCAGCCCCCTCGGGGACGATATCGTTGACATCATAATTGAGCTTAATGATGCGGCCAGAGGTTTGTGCTGAGACGGTTGCCGCTTTGACTGCCTCAATGGTGGCATCTAAAGTCACCCAATTGGCATAAGGTTTACTCAATACTTCAAGGGTTTCGATAGTATTCGCTTGGATTTGTGCGCTTGATAAAGCGACAACTAAGAGTAAAGCGCGGGAAGTAGGCATCATCACTAGTATCACCTCATACACGGTTAATGAGAAAATTCTAATGGAGTTGTTTTCAATAGGCAATCAATATTTATTAGAAAAATTTAATGTTATGGGTTTCCCTAATTTAGGAATAAGACGAACAAACGTCTTATTCCTATGTTTCAATGAGTTATGATTAAGCCTGAAATTTAGTCATTCAAATAATAGGTCAATGTTGAAACAATCCTAATTTGTTTAATGTAAGGCGTGCTGCTGTCGCGGTCTGAAATCGTAAACTGGCCTTGACTCGCGCTTTTAATTTTCCCGAGGCGAGAATCCGAATCTTTAGCAAATTTTTCAGCCACTTCGCGGGCATTTTGAGTAGCCTCTTGTACCATGGTTGGCTTGACTGTATTGAGTTCAGTAAAGAGGAATTCAGTTCGGTTCTCATAGTCTTGGCTTGCAATAGCAATACCTTCTTTCGCCAGATTAATCATTTGTTTGCGGGTATTTAACATTAAATCGATTTGCGGGGTGTAAATGGATAAATTCACTTTTGCCGAGTAACGGTATCTGACGTTGGGATCGACATAACCTTGAGCTTGACGATCTTCAATGGACGGCAGTGAGATTGTGATTTCTGTGTCGCTAAAGCCTTGCTCTTTTAAAAAGCTAACCACGCGGTCGGTTTTTTGTTGTACAGTTTCATAGAGTTTTGGCAGGTTATTATCGACCTCAGTGAAATTGATAGGCCAAATAGCCACATTGGCTTTGACTTCTTTTTCAGCCAGCCCTTTTACCGTGACAGTCCGTTCCATGGCTTTCATTTCAAGCAATGCGGAGCTTGCACTGTGACCCACATAAATGAGTCCTGCACATAAGAAACCACCCAATAATAGGGCGGGGAGTGTGTTTGTTTTTTCCATGGGGCAATCTCTTCGTTAGATAACTCAAGCTACGATACCCAATAAACAGGGGCGGTGCACTGGGTTTATTCCGAATGTTCGCCGCTTTAATGAGGTCTAGCAATAGCTTAGTTTTTGAAAGGTATGGCACTGGGCTGCCATAGTTCAACTTTGTTACCATCGGGGTCGATAAACCAACCGAAACGACCAAATTCAGAGTCTTCGATGATACCGACTTGCTGACCACCCCCTTCAATCACCTGCACGAGTGCTTGTGCCAGATCGTCAACGATAAAGTTGAACATAAAATTTTTATCCGAGGGCGAGAAATAGTGAGTAGTTTGAGCTAATGGGGTCCAAACATGATAGCCAGGCGTGGGTTTATTATTATGGTAGAACGCGGCACCGCCCCAGTTTTCAATGGGGACTTGAAGGTGGTTTTTATACCAAGTTGCCAAGGCAATAGGGTCTACACTTTTAAAGAAAATCCCACCGAGTCCAATGACTTTAGCCATAGCCGTAGCTGCATTAAGGTGTATGTGGATTAACTGTAGGCAATAAATGGACAAGATACAAAAAAGCCGCAAAAAATGCGGCTTTAAAGTAGATTCATGCTCAATTAGAACTGATAACTGTACTGTACTGAGTAGTACATACCGCTTGATTCCGTAATTGCATTGACGGGACCTGTAATAGCGCTATTTTCAATTAAGTGAACTTCTTCACCTTTAACATAGGCGATACCAAAATCAACCGTATTTTGCGAGTTTACATGGTAGCTCATACCTGCAGTAAACCAATTGCGATCTGAGTCTGGAATAGAGATAGAGCTAATTTCATCCACTACGCCTTGATCGTGCATGTAACCCGCGCGAACTGTAAATTGGTCATTGATAGTGTATGTACCACCCAGACTCATTAACCATGAGTCCTTCCATTGATACTCTTTGAGAGCGATATCACCAGCATTGATTGACATACCTGCACCGGCTTGACCAGGGAGAATGGTCGCTACACCATCTTTCGCTGTAATTTGGTGAAAGTCACCCCATTTAGTGAATTGGGCTGTGTAGTGCAACGCAAATTTAGGTGTTAGTTGATGGAAACCTGCAAATTGGAAGATATCCGCTAATGGCACATCAAGGCTATCAAAGCTGGTGGCAAGTTTGGTTTGTGCCCCAAGTCCTAGTGCGGATAAATCCTTAGTAGAAATGGTATTAACATCACCTTTAACATTGACCGTTGGGCTAAAGCGGTAACTTAAACCAAAACGGTTTTCTTTATTAAGCTCAATGGTTGCCCCTACAATCCCACCTAATGCCCAGCCATCGGCATCGACGTCAACGATAGGCGTGGTTCCGGCATCGCGAGTGAGGCGGCCTTCACCATAAACACCATCAAGACCTGCACCGATACTGAACATATCGTTTATGCGGTATGAAACACTGGTATTAAAGTTAACTGTGGTGACTTCTGTTTTACCTAAAAGGTCAAAGGGCGCTAAAGGCTCATTTTTAGACAGAGAACTGGCATCTGTGCCTGTACCGAAATTTGAGAATACGGCAAAACCTACTGCGAATTTATCGTTAATAGGGTGGATATAGAAAAGGTTAGGGATAAGTTTTGTGCTGCCCGCATCATCGATGCTGCCAAGATCGATTGCACCGCCCGCAAAGTTAACATCTTTTACATCAACGGTAATATCAACATAGGTTAAACCAACAGAGAGTGCATCTTTATCAAATAATGCCATAGCAGCAGGGTTGCGTGACAGAACAGAAGCGTTATCGGCAATCACAGCATCACCAGAAAATGCCCGTCCAATGCCGGTTGCGGATTGGCTATTGAGCTGGAAACCCGCTGCCAAGGTCTGCGTGCTTGCTAATGCGACCGAAACGGCAATGAGTGTCTTGTTGAATGTTTTCATTATTATTCTCTCAATTTTTATCATTATTGGATTTTTGTTCGTCTTTCGTCCCCAGAACAATAGTCAAATCCTTTTAAAGTCTTCGGCATCTTAGGGATCGAATGTAACCTCAACAAGTCCGACCAGATTTAAGTTTTTGTTAATTTTCAGTTAATTAAATGGTGTTGTGACTGTGTTTTTTGTTAGGTGTGATTAAATGGTCTGGCCAGACGCTTGATATGAAGGAGTTTGAGAAAACCATAGGGTTTAAATGTAGGTTAATAGTTTGTAAGTAAGGGTTTGCTGATAAAAAAGATACAAAATGTAAAAAGCGTACAAGTGTACGCTTTTTATCAAACCAGAGGTTTACAGTGTGGACTTAAATTGCTCAAACTCTGCCATAATTTTGGCATTAGGTGCAGACAATTTACTGACAACAACTCCTGTCATTATCGCCAAAATAAAGCCGGGTAGAATTTCATATACATCAAAAATTCCCCCCGTTAATTGTTTCCAGATCACCACGGTTAAGGCGCCAACAATAATAGTAGCAATGGCACCATTGCGGCTATATTTTTTCCAAAATAGGGATAACAAGACAACGGGACCAAAGGCTGCCCCAAAGCCCGCCCAAGCATAACTCACTAGACTGAGTACGCTGCTCTCAGGGTTCAGTGCAATGATGCCCGCAATCACAGCGATAGCGAGTACGCCTAAACGACCCACCATCATTAACTCTCTATCATCAGCAGCAGGTCTTAGCCATTTGCGATAAAAATCCTCAGTAATAACGCTTGAGCAAACTAAAAGTTGCGAATCGATTGTGCTCATAATGGCCGATAAAATAGCGGCGATTAATAGACCACCAATCCATGGATTAAAGGCCGCTTGAGCTAAATGAATAAAAACCGTTTCGGCGTTCGCTAAGGGCGTTGTTGCAAAATATACCGAACCCGCCAAGCCTGTTGCTAGAGCACCAATAAGTGAAAGTATCATCCAGCTCATAGCAATACGGCGAGATAGTGGTAGTGCATTAGCACTGCCAATCGCCATAAAGCGTGACAGAATATGTGGTTGACCAAAATAACCCAGTCCCCAAGCAAGGAGCGATATCATACCTATGGTGGTCGTTTTATCATTGACGAGTGCCAGCATGGCAGGGTCAATAGCGTCAATTCCCGCATGGGTTTCTGGGTGGGAAAAAATCGCAAAAGGGATAATCAATAATGCGATAAGCATCAGACAACCTTGAAAAAAATCAGTCCAACTGACCGCAAAGAACCCACCAATAAAAGTGTAGCCAACAATAATAGCTGAGCCAATCACTAAGGCTGCGGTGTAATCTAAACCAAAGACCTTTTCAAATAAAATGGCACCCCCCACCATACCTGAAGAGGCATAGAACGTAAAAAAGACTAAGATAGTGACGGCTGAAACGAGCTTGAGGTAGCCTTGATTATCGTGGAAGCGTTTTTCAAAAAAATCCGGAAGGGTGAGGGCATTATCGGCCAATTGAGTGTAAATTCGCAGACGTTTTGCCACAAATAACCAGTTAAGCCACGCGCCAAAAATAAGACCGATCCCAATCCATGCAGCACTTAAACCACTTAAGTATACAGCGCCGGGTAAGCCGAGTAATAACCAGCCTGACATATCTGACGCCCCAACGCTAAGTGCCGTAACAGCGGGCCCCATCTTACGTCCACCTAAAATATAGTCATCAACAGTATCCGTGGCGCGGTAAGCCCAAAAACCGATGGCCATCATTAATACTAAATAACCTACAAATGTGATTAAAATTGGGTTTTCGATCACCATAATTGCCCATACCATCTTTTTATTATTAAAAGTGGCAAGCATGCTACCAGATGTTTGAGCAAGAACCCATTAGTAGATGGAAATGTGATCAAAATCTAACATGCGATGTGTATAAATATCTAAGGCCGATTTAAAAACTATTTAGATAATATAGGGTTAAATAAATATATTTTGGATTTCTTGTTTTACAAAACGAAGATCAGCTTGATCTTCAGCTACAAGTAAAATAAATGCCTCTGCAGTTTCAAAGCCTATTCCCTGATATTTACTGTCGGAAAAGGTGTGATCCAAAACCATACGTTTCTCAAGAGGCACAATAAAAAGTGTGACTTTTCCTTGCTGCCCTTGCAGGACTAAATGCAGACTTTTCACCCCTTGAAAATCACAGTACGAGGTGAAATAAACCTTACCCGGCTGCTGTGTGAATTTGACTCTACCAAGGTTGTTTATCGAAGCAAGTTGAGCATTCAATTGGTTAACATTGACGTTTTGATCGATATGTAACGCAATATTTTCATGGTACACATGAGCCAGAGCATGCGCTGCTAAATCGACAGGGCCTAACCGTAATAAACTAAAACTTACCCCGACCACAAAGGCGATAGAGGCAGCCATTGCGACTAAAAAGCCTGTTTGACGGCGCTGTTTATGGTGTTGTTGTAACTGTTGGCGCAAAATAAGTTTGTCGGCTAAATCTTCTGGAACATCGATTTTGAGTGCATGCATTAATTTGGCATCTAAGCCCTTTAGCTCATTAACCAGTGCCAGATGTTCACTCTTCTGACGCATTTGTGCGAGAAACTCGGGATCTTGATTATGAGGATCTTCAAAAGCTTGACGTCTAAATTTAAGCTCATCCATTGGATTGACCTCTTACATCATTTTTTTCAAGTAGCTCTTTCAACTGATTTCTAGCCCTAAATAAGCGCGTCATCACGGTATTACGATTAAGCTCCATCAGTTCAGCTATTTCATCGCCGCTAAAGCCACCAATGAGTTGTAATAGCAACGGTTCACGATATTCCATATCTAACTTGGCAATGTGCCTACGGATTAAATATTGTTCAACTAACTCTTCACTACTATTGCCAAGCGTATCTTCTAATGTGTCTTGCTCGATATCAGCATAATCAAATTGTTTACGTTCAAAACGCCGCGCATTTTCTCGTCTAAGGATAGTGATTAACCACGCCTTTGCAGCTTTATCATCTTTAAGTGAATCTAAAGCACGCCACGCCCGCAGGAAGGTTTCCTGAGTAATATCTTCAGCCACGTGTTTATCACCACATAGCCAATAGGCATAACGGAAAATATCGGCATGGAGTGCCTTGACTAGGCTGTTGTATCGTCGTTGCTTGCTCATCATGTCTGAAGAGACCGCAGGCTGAGCGGATTTATTTCGCCAAGAAGCAAACATTTTTATACTTCGTTTTTTATTTTAGTATTCACTATTTCTAGCTCATTTATCTATGTCTACCTTATTTATCTATGTCTACCTTGGATTAAGTGGACTTAAAGGGGCATGGACTTTCGAGGGCAGAGTAAACTCACTGGCTTTAACGGCGTTAAGCAATGCATTGGCGGCGTCACTTAAGCGATGTTGGCTTTCAGTTGTGTTGCCTTTGGCGCTATAGGCGATGCTTTGCAGCCGATTAATCGCCTCCGCAAGTTGGGGAGAAAGCGCCGCAATTTTATCTAATGTCATGGTATTGCCAGTGGTGTGGCTAAAATGATGCTGCAATTGCGATAAAATATCGCTGGTATTGCCGCTAGCGCAGGCTTGTTCTAAGCCTTTTAAACTTTGTATTGGTGCAGCTTTTGGATGTGGAGTTGCAACGATAGTCGTTTTATGTGTCAGCGCGCGGCGCCATGCCACGAATGTGACGAGCCACAACATGGCAAAAAGAGCACTCACCCAAGGCCAATAATTTTCGGTATCGCTGTCAACTTGCCAAGTAGGTTGCACTGTAGCGTCAGGAACGGCTCCACCTTTAACGACTATGGTACGTGCTGGGAGCGTAGCGGTTTCTTGGCGTTTAAGGTGTGGATTCCACCAAGGGACGTTAACTTCCGGCAAGATGAATGTGCCCGCTTGGGTTGGCACTATTGCCGAGGTAATACTGTACTGGGAGACAATTTGTGCATCGCGTACAAAGGTTTGGCGTTGAGGTTTTTCTGGGTATTGCTTTAATTCATTGGGTAAATCTTGCATAACATCTGGCAGACTATTTTCATCGGCATTTGACGCTAACAGCGTGATTGTTCGAGTAATCGGATTGCCAAGGGTAAATTCTTTACTCTCCTCAGGGAAATTTTCTTTGAGTACGACAAGATCTGCCACTAACCATTGGCCTTGAAAACTTGCTGGTGCGGGTTCTACTTGTACTGTCAATGACGGTGCACCAGCTTGCATAGGACGGCTTTCATTAAAGCCAAACATACCGCCACGGCGTTGAGATTCGACTAATACATCACCCGAGAAGGTCGCGCCTTTGATATTCACTTGACCGGGTAAGTCGGGAATAATGCCATAGGTGCGTTCAATTACACGGTAACGACGACCATCAACAATTTCTGAGCCATCTTTATCTTCACCAATCTGCTTAATTTGTGCGCCTTCAATGACGGGAGCATTCAATACCCCCCGTTGTAACTCTACCGCCAGATAGAGTTTTACCTTGTAAGTGATCAATTGGCCGACATAGGCCTCATTGGTTGAGACTTTGGCATCAATAAACAGATTGTTTGTTTGTGTGACTTGGCTGCCGCTATCAACCACTTTGAGCGGAATAGGAGCAGAATTTACACCATCAATACTGAACGCTGGGATCGTTAATTGTCCCTTTTGTTTTGGTGCTAGGAGCACTTGCCAACGCGTCTCTTTTACCGCATCAAAATTCATTATCTGGGTGCTGCGACTCACGCTAGTACGGCCGACGATAAAGTCTTTTAATAGGGCTGATGTGTCGAGTTTAGCCGTATCAATTTCATCATCAGCACTGATATTTAGCACAAAGTACTCGCCCTCCATCACGGGGTTTCGATCAACTGAAGCCTCCAGCTTAGTGATGGCATATACGGGGTGAGTTACTCCAATAATAAGGAGTAAGAGGATAAAAAATTGTCTGATTACCACTGTTCGTTATCCCTTAATATTTGGCCATTTTGACGGCGTTTTTGGTATTCCAATTGCATTTTATTACGCAATAACACTTGTGGATCTTCACTCACGCCCCGTAGGGCTCGCTGCATTTCTGGTGGCAGTGGTTCGCTATTCATGGGCGGCTCGAGTGATTCAGTTATTGTAGCGTCTTGTTTATCTGGTGTATTTTTCTCAGGAGCTTCCTTGGCACCAAGGTTTTGTTTTTCTTGCTCAGCAGATTGCTCTGTATCGGCTTTCGCCTGTGCTTGCATTTTTGCTTCATTCTCTACAGGCGCATTTTCTTGTGTTTCATCGCTATCACTCTGATTATGACCATTCAGCTTCTCTTGTTCTGGCGGTTGTTCATCCTCTTTTTGCTGCTCAAGATTTTGATCCGCGTTGGCATTATCCTGTTGCTCTTTAGATCCTTGTTCTGCTTGCTCTGATTTATTTTGCTGAGATTTATCTTGGTCAGGCTGCTGTTGCTCCTGTGATGCTTGACTGCCTGATTGTTGCTCATTCGATTGTTGCTCGCCATTGTCTGATGAGTTTTGTTGATCCCCTTGTTGACCTTGGTTTTTATTCTGTTGATCATTTTTACTTTGCTGTTGCTGCTCTTCTAATAGTTTTTCAGCAAGGGCAAGATTAGCCTTTGCATCGGGAAAGTTGGGTTGTTGTTCAAGCGCCGCTTGATAGCGTTCCTTAGCTTTATCGGGTTTACCGAGTTGCATCAATGCATTACCTTGATTGTATAGGCCTTGGGCTGAGCTATCTTGCTCGAAGGTTTTTAACGCTTGCTCATAATCCCCCGCTTTATATTGTGCGCTGCCACGCCATTGGGGCGACTCAAATTGTTTCGCAGCGTTGGAATAATCTTGGGATTGATAGGCCTGCATCGCTTGTTGATCTGCGGTTTGCCATAAATCATTCCACAGACTGGCTTGGGCTGGCTGAGGCACTGCCGCGAGCAGTAAGCCGCCTGTAAGAGTGACGAACCCAATACTGGCTACGATTCCTTGTCTAAAGCTGAAAAGGGCGGGTAGCAGTAATAATAATGCGAGGTAAGGACCGAGATCCTGCCAAGTTTCGCCATCTAAATCCGTGGCTTTAGCATCACCCGTTTCACTCAACCACTGCTGTAATTGGAGTAAATCGTTACCATCGGTGCGATTTTGGATTAATGTGCCTTTATAGTTCGTTGCCAGTTTTTGTAATAAGGCAAAGTCAGTGCTGGCTACCACGACTTCATTACTGCTATCGCGCTGTAATTGTCCATCAGGTAGCCGGATTGGCGCACCTTGGCTCGTTCCAAAAGCGATAATCGCGAGGCGATATTGCGTGCCGCTTAATGCTGAGTTGGCCTCATTAAATTGGTGCGGGGTAATACCATCTGTCATTAGGATAATATCACCACGGATATGACCACCTTGGGCCAGTAGCATTTTGGCTTGGATTAGCCCTGCCGTTAAGTTTGAACCACGCACTGGCATGATCTCAGGACTTAAGGTCGGCAGTAAATTGAGTAGTGTGCCAGTATCACGGGTTAAAGGACTGATAGTAAAGGCATCGCCGGCAAAGGCGACTAAACCTGTTTCACCTTCTTTAAGATTACGCAGCAGATCGGTTGCCCTAAATTTGGCTTGGGTTAATCGATTCGGCGCAAGATCGGTGGCGAACATCGACACAGACATGTCCATGACTAACACGCGACCTTGCTCTGCGGCAAACACAGGTAAGGACTGTTTATTCACAGCAGGCCCGGCGAGTGCAAAAGTTGCAATCAGCCAAGTGAAGGCTAATAAATGCAACGGACGGCGGGATTTATTACTGCCTTGGGTGACCAATATCTTGGCTAAGTGCGGTGCAATATAACGGTTCCAAGCACTGTGGTTTTGGTGATGTCGCCATAAAATCAATAACACTAAGGCTAGTGGTAATAGTGCGAATAGCCATTCGGGACGAATAAAATGCAGGCTCATTATTTAATTTTCCCCTGTGAAGTGGTGGCGACAGAGGGTTTAACGCGGCGTACCGCAAAGATTGGCAATTGAGCAAGGGCAATCCACAGACTTGTGAGAAGTGCTAATGCTAGCGGCCAATAGAATAATTCGACCTGTGGACGATAGCTTAATTGATCGCGACTTACAGGCTCGAGTTTATCGATTTCTTGGTAAATCTGGTCTAGCTCTTGGCTGTTACGGGCGCGAAAATAGCGGCCGTGGGTGACGTCGGCGATATGCTTAAGCTGGTTCTCATCTAAATCCATCGAAGGGTTAACCCGCTCGCGGCCAAAGAGTGTACGGCGCTCCATTACATCGGCCCCGACACCCACAGTGTAAATAGTGACTTTGCGATTTGCGGCAATTTGTGCCGCCTGTTCAGGTTCAATATTACCCGCGTTATTAGAGCCGTCGGTCAATAAAATCAGTACTCTGTTACTCTCATCAATTTTATCGAAACGCTTAACGGCTAAAGCGATGGCTTCGCCAATGGCCGTTTGTTTACCCACTAAGCCGATTTGCGCTTCCTTTAAAAATTGCGCCACTGAACGTCTATCCTGCGTGAGCGGCGCTTGTAAATAAGCGTGATCGGCAAATAAAATTAAGCCGATACGATCACCTTTACGGCGTTCAATAAAGTCACTGACGACGTGTTGGATTAAAGTGAAACGGTCGACAGTTTTGCCATTTACCACCATATCTTCAATTTGCATACTGCCAGATAAATCCACCGCCATCATCAAATCGCGCCCTTTGCTTGGTAGTTCTATAGGATCGCCAAGCCACTGCGGGCGAGCAATAGCGAGCACTAACAAGCTCCACATCAACCAATAGCGTTTACGGCTTTGGCGCGTGTTGGCCGCTAAGCTTTGTTTGCCCGTTTGGCTTATTCCGGGTAATTGCAGACGGCCACCATCCACTTGTACTGTGTGTTGACGCCAAAAAATCAAAGGTAAGGGTAATAACACCAATAACCAAGGCCATGTAATTGTTAACATTGTGCCTCCGTTTGTTGAGTGTTAGTTGGGTGGATTTGCGTATGAGTCGGCTCAGGCGCACTCAGTTTTGTTTTCGATGTCAACCAAGCCTGTGCCAGTTGATGCAATTCATTAGTTTCAGCTAAGGTCAACGGCGTTGGCTGATGGCGTTTGGCTAGCAAAGGGCCGATCCGTTGGCGTTTATGCTCGGGTAAATAGCTGTCTAGCCAAGTCGCCCAAGCCTCACCATCTAAGGGGGCTATCGCTTCTCTGCTGAGGTAACTCATGGCGGTACGTTTTAATACACTATTGACGTCAGAGACATAGGAAGGTGCTTGCCTATCAAGCCTATTCAGTAACTGCTTGGCGGCTTTTTTCGGCGCTAAGTCACGGGCGCGTTTTCTTAGCCAGATAGCTAAGAGTGTAATGAGGGCAATCACAAGTACTAAAACCAGCCAATAACCGATTGCCCATGGCCAAGCGCCAATAGGATCGGGGACTATGATGTCTTTCAACTCCGCGAGTATCGTGGGGTTGACTTGATCCAAGGTCGCTGGATTCACTGTTTGTGTATTCACTCTGTCTGACTCACTTTTACATGGTTTGAATTTACACTTGTCATATTGTCTTTGCTTGACTGATTGGCGCTAAATTGACCTATTGCAATAGGGTTAATTGACCCGCGAGGGGAATCGCTGCATCAATAAGTTGAGTGCGTACTCGTAATTTTTGCATCATGGCAACAAAGTTATCCTGTTGGCGCTGTTGTTGTAAAAGCCACGCTTGATAGCTATGTGGAGTTAACACAAGATCTTGATTTGCTTCGCGTACCGGTAAACTAAATTGCTTGGGTAAAGTCAAGGTTCCTTGCCTTAGTGGATCGGTAATAAGGTAGGCACCCATATCGCAATGTCGTTTAAGCTCGGTTAGGGGGGCTAAACATTGGGGGCTAAAATGGCTGCCATCTGTCACTATCCAAACCAAGGAGCCGGGTTTGGCGATACGTTGTAATCGCTGACAGGCACGCAGGATATGATCAGGATCGCGCTGATGATTTCCCATATGATTGAGCTGATTTTCGTGTACACGGCAAAGGCCTGAGATCAATTGTAATATGCCTTGGCGACGGCTACGGGGTTTGAGCTCTAGATGCTCAGATTCGCTGGCGATCAAGGCGCCGAGCCTGTCGCCATGGTTAATTGCATTCCAACCTAAGGTGGTCGCAAGGTGTCCTGCTTGCACCGATTGCAGCAATAAACTCGAGCCAAAATAGAGGCTTTGGCTCAGGTCGATTAACAATAAAATAGGGCGCTCACGTTCTTCGACAAATAATTTAGTGTGAGTTGTGCCTGTACGAGCGGTAACGCGCCAATCAATGGTGCGCACATCGTCGCCCTGTTGGTAGTGGCGCACCTCGGCAAACTCCATTCCGCGGCCTTTGATTAAGCTGCTGCGATGGCCCGCTAAGTTAGCGCGGGCACGGCTATAACGCTCTGGCATAGCGCGAGCGATATTTTGGCACGCCAGCAGCTCTTGCTCGGTTAAATGCAAGCCATCGGCAAAAAGCGGCAAGCCATCGACCGAGGCTGAGAGTCGCGCTGTGTCACTCATCTTATTTCACCTTTATCTTCACCGTTAAGGTACTGCAACTTGACTCAAGATGTGGTCGATGACCTGATCGCGGCTGACACCCTCGGCTTGTGCTTGGTAGCTGAGTAGCAATCTGTGTCTTAACACGTTCGGTGCGACAGCTTGAATGTCTTCCGGTGAAACAAAGTCTCGCTCGTGCAGCCACGCACGGGCGCGGGCGCAGCGTTCTAACGAAATAGTTGCGCGCGGGCTGACGCCGTACTCAAGCCATTTAGCTAAATCTTCGCTGTAGCGGCTTGGTTCACGGGTCGCCATCACGATTTCAACTATGTACTTTTCAAGCGGCTCGGCGAGGTAGATTTCCATGGCTTCGTCACGGGCGGCAAACACATCTGCTTGTGCAATCGGCTCAGTGGTTGGCAATTCGTGGGTGAGCGCTTCTTTGCGGGATTGACGCAGAATTTCGAGCTCAGTCTCGCCGCTTGGGTAATCAAGGTTTAAGTGCATCAGAAAACGGTCAAGTTGTGCTTCGGGCAGGGGATAAGTGCCTTCATTCTCTAATGGGTTTTGGGTAGCCATCACTAAAAACAGCGGTGGAAGTTTATAACTGTGCTTACCAACTGTAACTTGACCTTCGGCCATGGCTTCTAATAAGGCTGACTGAACTTTGGCTGGTGCACGGTTAATTTCGTCCGCCAAGATTAAATTGTGGAAAATCGGCCCGGCTTCAAATTCGAAGGTGCCAGTTTGCGAGCGATAGATATCTGTGCCAGTTAAGTCGGCGGGCAGCAGATCTGGGGTAAATTGAATGCGGTGGAAATCGCCCTCAACCCCGTCACATAAGGCTTTCACTGCACGGGTCTTTGCCAGTCCCGGTGGGCCTTCAACTAATAAGTGGCCATTGGCAATTAGTGCAATGAGCAGATTTTCGGTCAATACTGGCTGCCCTAAAACAACCTTATTTAGGTAAGTGCGTAATGCGTGGAAGCGACTCAAAGGCATGATGCTACTCGTTTTATTATGTTGAAAATGCGTGTGTGGGCTATAGACCATGGATATGGTAAAGAATTCCCTTAGGGTTTGGCTAGTGTTAAAAAAACAAACAGGTGTTTAAAACTTGCTGACAAGAAGTTAGAATCAGATCACACTTTAATGGTCAGACCTGTTATTGGGCGTTTTTCGCCGTAAAACAATGGGTCAAACATGGAAATCGATAGCGCCGCCTGAAATCTCTCAGCGATAGCGCACATAAAGAGGGTGACAAATGAGTGATAGACAACAGGTTACGAACGCCAAGGGTGAACGTATCGCCATTGTAGCGGGTTTAAGAACGCCATTTGCGAAACAAGCCACGGCATTCCACGGTGTATCGGCATTAGATATGGGCAAAATGGTGGTCAATGAATTATTGGCGCGCTCTGAACTCGATCCTAAGCTGATTGAGCAATTAGTCTATGGACAAGTCGTGCAAATGCCGGCTGCACCGAATATAGCCCGGGAAATCGTGCTCGGTACTGGCATGAATGTGTCGACTGATGCCTATAGTGTCACTCGCGCCTGTGCGACTAGCTTCCAATCTACTGTCAACGTGGCCGAATCTATTATGACGGGCAATATCGACATCGGTATTGCGGGCGGCGCCGACTCTTCCTCTGTATTGCCTATCGGTGTGTCGAAAAAATTAGCTCATGCGTTAGTCGATTTGAATAAAGCCCGTAGTTTTGGGCAAAAGTTACAAATTTTCCGCCGTTTAGGTTTAAAGGATTTATTACCTGTGCCGCCTGCAGTGGCAGAGTACTCAACGGGCTTGTCTATGGGACAAACCGCCGAGCAGATGGCAAAAACCTACAATATTAGCCGTGCCGATCAAGATGCCTTAGCGCACCGCTCACACACCTTAGCGAGTGAAACTTGGGCTTCGGGCCATTTGCGTGACGAAGTGATGGTCGCGCATATACCGCCGTATAAGCAGTTTATCGATCGCGATAACAATATCCGCGAAAACTCAGTACTGGAGTCATATGCTAAGTTGCGCCCTGCATTCGACAAACAACATGGTACTGTGACGGCGGCCAATAGTACGCCACTGACGGACGGTGCGTCTGCGATTATCCTGATGAGTGAAGGTCGAGCCAAAGCCTTAGGTTATCAACCGATTGGTTATATTAAGAGCTACGCCTTTAGCGCGATCGATGTGTGGCAAGATATGTTGATGGGGCCATCCTACGCGACGCCACTGGCGCTGAAGCGTGCTGGAATGGAATTAGAAGATCTTACTCTGATTGAAATGCACGAAGCCTTTGCGGCGCAGACATTAGCGAATATGCAGATGTTTGCTTCGAAAAAATTTGCCGAAGAAAAACTCGGCCGCAACCGCCCGATTGGCGAAATCGACATGAGCAAGTTTAACGTGCTCGGTGGCTCGCTCGCTTATGGTCATCCTTTTGCGGCAACGGGAACCCGTTTAATAACCCAAGTGTGTCGTGAGCTTAAGCGCCGTGGTGGTGGAACTGGCTTAACGACGGCCTGTGCGGCCGGTGGTTTGGGCGTGGCTATGATAGTGGAAGTGGAGTAATTGGCATGGAAAAGACCTTTAATTTAACCCGCCGCGACGACGGCATCGCCATTTTGACTATGGATGTTCCTGGCGAAACCATGAACACCCTAAAAGCACAGTTTGGCCCTGAAATCAGTGAGATTCTGGCTGAGATTAAAAGCGATCCTCATATTCGTGGACTTGTGCTGATCTCTGGCAAAAAAGACTCTTTCGTCGCGGGCGCAGATATTTCCATGCTCGATGCCTGTAAAACGGCGGGCGATGCCAAAGCCTTATCCCAGCAAGGGCATGTGGTTTTTAATGAGTTAGAAGCGTTAAAAATTCCTGTGGTTGCGGCAATCCACGGTGCCTGTTTAGGTGGTGGCTTAGAGTTAGCCTTGGCTTGTCATCAAAGGGTATGTAGCGACGATGGTAAAACCATGCTCGGCGTACCGGAAGTTCAACTTGGCCTATTGCCTGGCGGCGGTGGGACGCAACGTTTGCCTCGTTTAGTCGGCATTACCACTGCCTTAGATATGATGCTCACCGGTAAACAAATCCGTTCTAAACAAGCCTTGAAAATGGGCTTAGTGAATGATGTTGTACCGCAGACCATTTTGCTGCAAACCGCAGTTGAGATGGCGCTTACTGGTAAACGTGCACCGAAACCTGTTAAAAAGTCACTCGTTAATCAAGTGCTTGAAGGCACGAGCTTTGGCCGTAACATTATTTTCGATCAAGCGACTAAACAAGTCGAAAAGAAAACCCAAGGTAATTATCCAGCACCAGCCAAGATTATTGACTGCGTGCGTCAAGGGATTGCGAAGGGGATGCAAAAAGGGCTAGAAGTCGAAGCGAGTCACTTTGCCGAATTAGTGGTATCAAAAGAATCTGAAGCGCTGCGCAGTATTTTCTTCGCTACCACAGAAATGAAGAAAGAAACCGGCGCTGAAGGCGCAACACCGCGTAAAGTGAAGAAAGCGGTGATCTTAGGTGGCGGTTTAATGGGCGGCGGTATCGCCTCTGTGACGACCACTAAGGCTAAAATCCCTGTTCGGGTCAAAGACATCAGCGAAAAAGGTTTAAGCAATGCATTAGCCTACGCTTATAAGTTGTTGGATAAAGGGGTAAAGCGCCGCCATATGACGCCTGCTGCCCGTGACAACTTAATGGCACTGATGACTACAACCACTGAGTATAAAGGCGTTAAAGATGCCGACATCATTGTGGAAGCGGTATTTGAAGACTTAGCGCTTAAGCATCAAATGGTGAAAGACATTGAGCGTGAGTGTGGTGAGCACACTATTTTTGCGTCAAACACCTCATCTTTGCCTATTAGCCAAATCGCCGAGGCGGCGACGCGTCCTGAAAATGTGATTGGTTTGCATTATTTCTCGCCAGTAGAAAAAATGCCGCTGGTGGAAGTGATTGCCCACGCGAAAACGTCGCCAGAAACCATTGCGACAACCGTCGCATTTGCCCGTAAGCAAGGTAAAACACCGATAGTGGTACAGGATGGCGCGGGTTTCTACGTGAACCGTATTCTGGCTCTGTATATGAATGAGGCCGCACAATTACTACTCGAAGGCCAAAGTGTTGAGCATTTGGATAAAGCTTTAGTGAAATTTGGCTTCCCTGTGGGACCGATTACTTTGCTTGACGAAGTGGGTATCGACGTGGGCGCAAAAATTTCACCGATCCTTGAGAAAGAACTGGGTGAACGCTTTAAAGCGCCAGCGGCTTTTGACAAGCTTTTGGGTGACGATCGTAAAGGCCGTAAAAATGGCAAAGGCTTTTATCAATACGGCGCATCGAGCAAGAAAACTAAAGCTGTCGATGAAACTGTGTATGGCGTATTAGGCATTAAGCCTGGCACCAATAAAGACGCAAAAGCACTTGCTGAGCGTTGTGTTGTACAAATGCTCAATGAAGCGGTGCGTTGTTTAGATGATGGTATTATTGCATCGCCAAGAGATGGTGATATTGGCGCTATTTTTGGTATTGGCTTCCCGCCATTCCTCGGTGGTCCATTCCATTATATTGACACTTTAGGCGCCGCGAACTTAGTGAAGATCCTTGAAAGTTATCAAAGTCAATTCGGTAACAGATTCGAACCTTGTGAGCGCTTAAAAACCATGGCTAGAGAGAATGTTAGCTTTTTCTAACAATGGATAAATGTTTATAGTGCACTTTGTTGTACAAAAAAGCGGCAATTGATTGCCGCTTTTTTATTGCCTTGAGGATAGTTTTTGCCTAAAAAATGTTCACATTTTTACGATAGATCTTGTATTATCCGCCTCCTTAAACGGAAAATGTGTTGCTCATAGTTGAGATGTCCGCAATGGGTATTACTCGCTTTATGGGAGGCAGAAAATATTATCTAACCTTTAAAAAAAGCGGTCTTAAAAATGCGCGCTAATGAATGAGGCTCTCAAGAAGCACGATTGTTTCGATGGAAATTTAAATTGTACTGTTAGCATTTTGAGGTGATTTGTGGTTTTTCTGATTATCTTTATAGCCTTATTCTCGGCTTTATACTTCGGTTTAGCGGCTTTTACTGTGGGTCTTTCAGTTAAGCTATGGGTGTTGCTGGGTTTAATGCTTGGACCGCTGGCCTATCCACTCTTTATGACACACAGCCATTTAGCGTTGAGGAAAATCCGTTGCAGTGAGGAAGGAATATTTAATAG
The DNA here is from genome assembly GCF_000015185.1 of Shewanella sp. W3-18-1. NCBI lineage: Bacteria > Pseudomonadati > Pseudomonadota > Gammaproteobacteria > Alteromonadales > Shewanellaceae > Shewanella > Shewanella sp. W3-18-1. The sequence goes on from NC_008750.1 coordinate 1,762,090, forward strand.
CTAACAAATCAATTAGTTATGCAATACTTATGTTTTTAACACTTTTTTAAATTCACTTAAAACTAAAGGGAGCTTTTGCTCCCTTTATTGTTTCTAAGCTGCGCTAGCTTAATTAACTATCACTGTGCATGAGTGAGATTCATCGGTACAGAACTTAAATTAGTTCCACCAACCTTTTGCAGAAATCACTTCAAGACGATTCAAGCCTTCAGGCAACTTGACTTTTTTACGCGCAGGCTTGGATAAACCGAGTGCTTTTTTGATTGAATTTAGCATAGTTATCTCCTTAACAAATATATGTTATACCAGTTCAAACGATTTGAATTTAACGTTTGGAGAGCCAGCAACTTCCAATGGCTTGAATTTAACGTTTGGAGAGCCAGCAACTTCTAATGGCTTGAATTTAACGTTTGGAGAGCCAGCAACTTCTAATGGTTTGAATTTAACGTTTGGAGAGCCAGCAAGTTCTAATGGCTTGAATTTAACGTTTGGAGAGCCAGCAACTTCTAATGGCTTGAATTTAACGTTTGGAGAGCCAGCAACTTCTAATGGCTTAAATTTAACGTTTGGAGAGCCAGCAACTTCTAATGGCTTGAATTTAACGTTTGGAGAGCCAGCAAGTTCTAATGGCTTGAATTTAACGTTTGGAGAGCCAGCAACTTCCAATGACTTGAATTTAACGTTTGGAGAGCCAGCAACTTCCAATGGCTTGAATTTAACGTTTGGAGAGCCAGCAACTTCTAATGGCTTGAATTTAACGTTTGGAGAGCCAGCAACTTCCAATGGCTTGAATTTAACGTTTGGAGAGCCAGCAACTTCCAATGGCTTGAATTTAACGTTTGGAGAACCTTCAAGAGCAAAGTTTGCAGCATAACCAATTGAAGATAGCAAAGTAACGACAGTCAGGATTTCTTTAATCATTCTAATATTCTCTCAGGGCAAGTTGATATTGATTTATTATTGACACTGTTTATGCTGTTGCATCTGCCGTGCCAATGTTGTCAAACTTGCATTTATGATATTAAAACGATCAGATAATGTTGTTTTTTGTGGTTTCCTTAACCATGTCCGCTTGAAGAAGTAGAGTAAACTCGGATTCCTTTATCGCTTTGCTAAAAATATAACCTTGGATTTCTTCACAATTCAATGCTCGCAAAATATTTAATTGTGCAGTTTGTTCGACGCCTTCACCAACCACAGAAAGCCCCATATTATGGGCGATGGTGATAATAGAATCGACCATTTTGAGATCGCGATCAGATTTATCAATATCATCAACAAAGGCTTTGTCAATTTTTAAGGTATGAATAGGAAAGCGTTTTAAGTATGAAAGGGATGAGTATCCTGTGCCGAAATCATCTAGTGCTAAACTAACGCCCATTTTAGCCAATTGCTGCATGACGATAATCGCTGCCTCTGGCTGTTTAATGACGGTACCTTCAGTAATTTCTAACTCAAGATGACAAGCGGGGAGTTTGGTTAGTCTTAAAATTGACTCTATTCGTTGCTGGATATCGGGCAGTGCAAATTGACGCGACGATAAATTGACAGCGACTCTACCGTTAAATAACCCCTGTTCACGCCATTTCTGTGCAGCAAAACAGGCTTTACGTAAAACTATTTCACCAATCTCAACAATTAAACCACTTTCTTCTGCGAGGGGAATAAATTCCTTAGGAGGAATTAAACCTTGCACAGGATGATTTAACCTCACTAAAGCTTCCATGCCAGCAACACGACCTCGTTTTAGATCAATTTTAGGTTGGTAATAGACTTCAAATAGATCTTCTTTCAGCCCTTCACGAATAAGATTTTCTATTTCCAACTGTTTAATGGCATGCTGATTGAGCGATTCAGAGTAGAACTGGTAGCAATTTCCTCCTGCCGATTTTGCATGGTACATAGCAATATCAGCTTTTCTGAGCAAGGCCTGCTCGTTCTGTTCATCTTCAGGGTATAAAACGATTCCAATACTTAATCCTAAAACGAGTTGTTCTTCATTTATGTTAAAGGACATTTTGAATGCTTCAATTACTCGTCCTGCAATTGCAGCACTGGCACTAATATCAGAACCTTTATCCAGTACGATTGCAAACTCATCGCCACCTAAGCGATAAATACTCGTATTCTTAGGAAGAATAGATTTTACTCTAATAGAAACAAGTTTTAGCAATTGATCCCCCACTTGGTGGCCCAATGAGTCATTGATACGCTTAAAGTTATCAAGATCAAGTACCATCAAAGAATGGGCAATCTCCTTATTCACTAAGTTACTTAACGTGACCTGTAGATTCGATCTATTGGGGAGTCCAGTCAGTAGATCATTATTGGTTAATTTTCTAAGTTCTTCTTCCTGCTGTTTACGTCGAGAAATATCTGAAAAAACCCCAACATAATGGGATAGTTCGCCCAATTCATCATAAATAGCATCGATAGTGAGTTCCATATGAAAGTGACGATTATCCCCTCTAACTGCTTCGACTTCATTTGCCCAACGACCTTGTTGTTTGAGCATGGTTCTTATTTGAGAGGAAAAGTTTTCAGGATATAAATCAAATGTGAGCAAGTTGCCAATAAAATCAGTTCGGTTACGTAATGAAATCTTACAGCACGCTTCATTGACTTCAACAAAACGGTATTCACTGTCGAGAATAAACATGCCTTCTGAAATATTTTCAATGGCTTTTTCAAAAAGTCGTAATTGCTCTTCTTTTTGTTTAAATTGACTAATATTTTTAATGGTTCCCGTCATACGTAGGGCATTATCTTTATCATCTCGTTCTACAATTTTAGCTCTATCTAAAATCCAGACCCAGTTTTCATCTTTACCTTTTACTCTGTAAGCTGCCTCAAAATGATCTGTTTCTCCATAAAAGTGTTTATTAAGTGCTTCCCTAACACGCTCCTGATCCATTGGGTGAATATTACTTTCCTCGTTGTTTTTACCTGAACGATGACCATCGCGAGGGAATTCAAGGGAACCCCAAATATTTGAGCGAAAAATATTGCCCGTTTCTATATCCCAGTCCCACATTTCATCACCACTACCCCATAGGGATAGTTTTAATCTTTCTTCACTTAGAGCTATTTGTCGCTGAGTTTCTCTTCTGCGTAAAATAGTCTTTGTGACAATTAAAAGAGATACCACTAAAAGTATAAAATAAAGTGACTTAGCTTCAGTTGATAACCACCATGGGGGTGTTATGATTATGTCAATACTTTTAACGGGACCTTTTTTTTGAGTTAATAAATCAATTGCATATACTTTAAAAATATACTTTCCAGGTGATAGGTTAGTGTAGGTTGCAGAATTAATGTTATTTGATGCTATCCATTCATCAGATAATCCATCCATTTTATAATAATAAGAAGTGGATAATGATTCTGATGTGGGAGAATTGAATGAGATTGAAAATGGATAGTCTGAGTATTTAAGTGTAATATTCTCCGCAGTGTTTAATGAACCAATAAAGTATCCTGAGTTATTGCTTGTTATTGAATTGAATACGCGCAATTCAGATAGTTCAGATCGAGGTGCTGGAAGTTTTTCAATGTAGTCTAGTACATTGCTTTTTGATATAATACTTAATCCGTTGATGCCGCCAAATAGTAAATGATTCTCATCAATTACACCTCCGCTGGGAGTGTTGTATTCATATTGACTTCCATTTGAAGTGGATAAAATATAAGTGGAGTTGTCATGGATTAAAATGATTTGACCTTGTGAAGATGCAAAGATCGTATTCTCTAGAATTAATATTGAGTATATCCCCTTGTTATTCGAGAATAACTTGCTTAATGTTTTTGTTTCAGTATCATACTTGAACAGTGATGATGAAGTTCCAAATAAAATGTTGTTATTAAACTCTTTGATACTATACGTTAATTCGTTATGGATTTTATTCAATTTACCATTTTTATAATGGTACATACCATTTTGGCTTGCTATAAAAATATTGTCCTTTGAAATGTATAATACCTCAAAAATAGGATCTTCCTTTTCCAGACTTAATATGTGATAGATCTCACGGTTTTGTATGAAAAAAACTTTCCCATCTGAAGTGCCAGCAATGATATTATTCGAGTTTATTTTATTTAAAGTAGTGACTTTTTCAGATGTTATATTTTCTTCTACATCTAAGTTATTTATTAATTTAACTCCATTTGAACTGCCAATAAAAACACCTTCTTTTGTCATAACAGAATTCTTATAGCCATATACGTTGCTGTCATAGCTTTTTTTAAGATTAAGATTTTTGTCATAATAATGTAACAGTGGACTATCTGAGGATATTAATATGTTTCCATCAAAACTAAGACTGATATGCCAAACATTTTCATCCAGTAGATCTGTATGATACACTAGGTTATTTGATTTCTTTATTAGTTCAAAACCTTGATTATTTAGTCCGATAATTAAAGAGTTTTGGTATGCAATAAAATAGGTTTGCTCTATTTTTTCTTTTCTATTTGATATTTGACCGATAAGAATGTTTCTTTTTATGTTGTAAATTTTATTTTTATTTATTCCGTATAATTCTCCTTCTGTTTCACTTAGGAAGTCATAGATTATAGAGGATGATTTTTTTAAATTTCCTTTTCTGTATTTATATAAGCCATTATTTGTCGAAATAAAAAGATTTCCTTCGTAACTCCCTATATCCAAAACGTCTGTCATTAACATTTTTTTATTGTTATTTTTAATTTCGAATAATTTACCATCATAACTTTTTATAAATATTTCATTGTCAATATTTAAACTTTTCTTTACTTCAAGATAATCTTTCCCTATATAATCATTTCTGATATTGTTATTTTTTAAGTCAAGGCTGACTATGCCTTTATTTATCCCAACTAGAATTTCATTATTAAAGTCATTGTTGGATAAACTCCATATCTCACCATCCAGATATTCACTCTTGATATCGAGAGTGTTAAACGACTCATCATTTTTATTATATAAGACGAGTCCTTTGTCAGTGCCGATTAGGAGTTCATTTTCATTTGTGATAAGTAGGCTTCGAATGAATGAGCTTGGTAAACCAGAAGCACTATCATCAGCATAAAAATGTTTGAATTCTTTACCATCAAAACGATTTAGTCCGTTAAGTGTGCCAATCCAAATATAACCATCTTTGTCTTGAACGATAGAGGTAACTGTACTCTGTGAAAGCCCTTGCGGAACGCCGAAAGATTGCGATTGTAGAACTATTGGTGACTTATCAGAAAAGAGAGATGCATTTACGTCTTTTAATGTGTACAAGCATAAAATAGCGAGCAAGACGATTTTCAAGAGAATGTTAGGCATAGTATTGTTCTTAATATTATCCGATGATGCCATGAAACAATTATGTTACATCACTTTTCCAGAAAGTGATGGGTTTGTCAAAACTGACTTTGTAAAAAATCCTTTTAGTAGCATGTAGATGAGGTAAATTTGAGCGCTATTTGTAGGGTAAGATGGTATCCAACCATGTTTTCCATTGAGATAACGCATAGGCGTGGAAGATACTACTGTAGTATGACGTTATGACAGGGATTTTGTTTGTTCGTCAAAAATGATGCTGTTTCATTATTATTTGCAGTTCATGCTCAAAAATTAAACTTATCGGCATTTTGTTTAAATATTTTTAAATCGTTTATCATTTTCTCTGACTTCAGTGCTGCCTGAGCCCTGTGCTGCTCGCCAGTACTAAATAGCACTAAACGATCACTGTGTTTTGTACGCATTTTACGCATCATAAATTTGAGTAAATCTGTACGCGTGAGCTTAGTGATTTCTTCTACGACCAATTCTCTTTGATTGAATTGGTAATCCCTATTGCCCACACTCACCCAATAACGTTGACTGCGGGTTTTTAGGTTCGCATCATGTTCCATCACTTGATTAATCAGGCCGAGTTTAGTGCTTTCCCATTCTTCGTTAGTGATTTGCATAACTGCATAGTTAAAGTCGGCAATAAATTCGTCTATAGCTTCTAATAGATGCAGTGGTCCAGTTGTTGGCGACTGAATATAGAAAATCAGTCCAGGATGACGATTGAGTGGTAGATAACCTGTGCCTACCATATAGCCCAATTGCTTTTCGGTGCGCAGTTCATGGAAGAAGGTTGATGACATAGTGTGATTCAACAAGCTGAATAGTGCCATTTTTTCTGGCGTTGCAACAGCTGATTGATAATAAACGATAATAGCGCTGTCTTGGTGGTTTATGGCGAGTTCGCGCAGTAGTGTGCCTTGACCTGTTAGATTGACTAATTCTCTAGTTGATTCGGCACTTGGCGTCGAGACTAAGGATAAAATATGTTCTAAACGCTTGCCAAGTACTTGTGCTTCAGAGACTAACCAATCCCCGTAGACTAATCCTTCAAGATAGATTTTTTCGTAGAAGGCACGCACATGGTTATGTAAATCCTCTAGGGTGATATTTTCTAGCATTTGGGCCATGCGCGCCGGTTCATAACTGCGTTTTTGCAGAGTGACGGTAAGGCTAGTAAATAGTTGTGTAATAGGCTTAGCTTGTGCCAAATTCTGCCAACTACGTAGCAGTTGGGATTTAATCAGTGCAAAACGCTCTTCGGTAAAATTGCGCTCCCTCGCTTTGTGGATCAACAATGCTAATAGGGCTTCTTGATTACCGGTAAAACCTGATAAGTGCAGAGTAATCCCCCCTTGATGCGGGTAAATATTGTAGCTTAAGCCCGCAACTTCGGCCTGATAGGTGGGCTCGGTCAGATAATCGAGTAGCATCTCAACATACAAGCGGGTGAGGGCGGCATGTTTTGGGGTTTTACTTGCTTGCTCTGAATCAAGCGATAAATACATATGGCCCTTTGGCACATTGAACTCATCGTCTTTCTTGTGCCAAATTCGGTATCCCGATGATTCTGCAACTATCACAGGCACAGCGACTAGGCTTTTATCTGGACGAGCAATCGAGTCGGCGACAATAAAAGGGTTCGCTGTGGGTAATTGTAACTCGGGACGGATATGCTTTACTTGCCAGCGTGCAATAGATTCTGGAGGGATAGAGCTAACTTTGTAAGGTGTATGATACCAATTAGCCTGACGATCTGTTTTCACGGACTGTGCAACAAGCTGTAAGCGCATATTTTGTGGCACCATCAATTCAAGTAGCTCGATGGTCTCCGCAATATCCAGTCCATCCATGCGATAGTCACCAAAGACTAAGTCTTCAACCTCATAATGATGCATATTGATGCTGAGATGGCTGGCTAAATCGAGGGATTTAACTTGCTCTTGGTACCGAAACGCCATTTTGAGTAGGTTTGCTCTTTCTAAATAACGCCACTCATCTAAACCTTGGGTTTTGATGAGTTCGATATACTCAAAACAACTGCAAATAATGTCATCAAGATTGGCCAGCCCTTTATCTGTTAGCTGCAATCCAATACTGTAATCTTTAAAATTATATCCATTAACACCGCCACCAGCAGACAAGTTATTCACCAGCCCTTGCTCTTTAAGATAAGATAATAAGCTGCCTTTACTCTCATTACCTAGAATATGGCTTATATAAGTCAGAGGTTTACGTTTGTAATAGTGATCAATGCCGGGGAAATTAAAGCTGATACTTAGGCGTTTTTGATCTTTAAGCGGCACTATATCAACTTGAGTTAGCAATTCTTTTGGTGAAAAAAGCGGTACTTGAGGATAGTTTTTCACTAAATTTAAGTTACGGATCCCACTGAAATAATAACGGGCTAAGTGTGCTAATTCATCAAGGGGAAATGGTGCAACTAAGCACAAGGTCATTAGGTTGGCACTGTAATGACGCTGATAAAAATCCAATAATTCCCCACGGATCTGCGCTTGCTCCCCTCCTAATGTGACTAAATTACCCACGGAAAACTTCGAGAAAGGATGCTGTGGATTAACGGTTTCTTTCAGCACTTGGTATATTCGGCGGATATCATCCTTCAGCTTTAAACTAAATTCAGATTCAATGGCTTGGCGCTCTCTATCGACTAAGTCTAAGTCAAATTTAGGTGCGATAAAAAATTGGCTGAATCTGTCTAAGGAATCGGCAAATACGTCTTCATTGATGGTGAAAAAGAAATTAGTGTGCTCAGTGCCTGTCCAAGCGTTATTGCTGCCGCCATGTTGATTGATAAAGGCGTGATACTCGCCTGAATCGGGGAATTTTTCTGTACCAAGGAAGAGCATATGCTCTAAAAAGTGTGCCATGCCAGGTCTATCTGTGGGATCATCAAAATGACCTACACCAACAGCCATCGATGCAGCCGCTTGGCTGGCATCTAGATCTTCAACCAATAGCACCCTGAGCGCGTTATCTAAAACAAGATAACGATACTGGCGATGGTCGTTTGGGCTTTTATAAATAGACTGAGAGGCTTGCAAAGAGACACTCCGATAACGATAGCTTGTTATATATTGATAGTCTTAATGGTTTTTAGCAAATATCTCTTGTGTTTATCGACTAAAGATTAAGTCGTATACCCAAACCACCTCAAAATGCAGGATTCAGCGGGAATTTAACGCACTTTAGGCAAGGCGGTTATTTGCGAACCTAGTGGGCTAAGTTAAAAATAACCAACACAGCATAAAGTGCGTTAAAAGCCGCCGGGACGGAGCGCCTAGGGCACTCCAATTCCGTGTTGCATCAATTCAAAGGTAGCCGACATTCTGTCATTGATGCGCCTTGAATTGAAGCACCCTAGGTGCTCTGAAACTCGTATTTTGAGGTCGCTTGGGTATACAGGTTTGTCGAAACGAATTTTAGGGCTACAATTGGGATAAAACAAAAACAAGTGTGGGTAGCGAGAGAAGTATGCAGCTATTTTTGATGCGACATGGTGACGCAGGATTTAATGCTCAATCCGATAGGGATAGAACCCTAACCGATTTAGGAAGGCACCATACCGTTGTGATGAGCAACTGGTTAGCTCGAAGTATCACAGATTTTGATCTTGTCTTGGTTAGCCCTTACTTACGTGCACAGCAAACGTGGCAGGAACTGAGCCAACACTTTCCTGAGCCACGTAAGTGGCTTGTTGCCGATGATCTTGTGCCTTCTGGCGATCCTGCTAATGTTGCCGCTTTAATTGTTGCTTATGCTGAGTTATACAAGGCAGATAGAGTGTTAGTCATTTCTCACATGCCATTATTGGGATACTTAGTGAGTGAATTGGTTGCAGGGGTTGAACCGCCACTGTTTGCCACCTCTGGAATTACCTTGGTCGATAAACATGCCGAGCAAGCGTCGATTGTGTGGCAGCACGCTCCCCATAGTATTAGCTAATTTAGATTTATATCTCTTTTACAAAACAAACGGCCCACATTAAGTGGGCCGTTTGTTTTGTAAAAGCTTGAAGCTAACTAACGTCTATGCGGCAGCTCACCAAGGTCGATTAAGACTAAAAGCGCGGCATCGCCACCCCATTCTTTAGGCGCCTGATGGAAAGCTTTCACCATAGGATGCTGTACTAGCCACATGGGAACTTGTTGTTTCAATATGCCACTGCCGTAGCCGTGCATTACGCAGCAACATTGGCTCTGTTGTTTAACGCAGGCCTGAATGAGCGCCGCTAACTCGAGTTTGGCTTCTGACTGGCGATAGCCATGCAAATCCAACAGTAAATCGGGTTGGTAATCGCCACGTCTGAGTCGTTTTAACTCTAAGCTATCCACGCCATCATCTAACCAACGCATCGGTCCTTGTATAGGCAGTAGTGGCTGATAAGTATCTGAGAAATAGCTGTTTGCATGCAGTTGCTGCTCTTTCAGTGCTATTTCCTGTTTGGTTTTTAAGGGCGTGCGAAAGTGCCGCTTATCCTGAGTGATGGGCTTAATACCATCGATAAGCGCTGAGAACATCGCCAAGCCTTCTTTGTCATCGTCTTTATTCATGGCGGGTATTCTATTGAATCCTATGGTTTCTGAATAGAGTTCAGTTACAATGTTTGGCGAACAAACTAGCAGGAGCACGTTTTGGATAAGATCTTTGTAGATGAAGCTGTGACAGAATTACGTACCATTGGCGATATGTTACGTTGGGCCGTGAGCCGTTTTAACGATGCCAATGTGTATTATGGTCATGGTACTGATAACGCGTGGGATGAAGCCATCGCCTTAGTTTTCCATGCTTTACACTTACCAGAAGAAATCGGCCAGCAAGTGATTTTAAGTAACTTGACCAGCAGTGAAAAGCATAAAATTGTCGAGTTAATTATTCGTCGGGTGAGAGAACGCTTGCCTGTGCCTTACCTGACCAACAAGGCCCGTTTTGCAGGGCTTGAGTTTTACGTCGATGAGCGCGTGTTAGTACCACGTTCGCCGATTGCCGAAATGATCGCTAACCGTTTTAGCCCTTGGTTATATAACAAGCCAGTCACACGTATTTTAGATTTATGTACAGGCAGCGCTTGTATCGCGATTGCCTGCGCCTATGAATTTGAAGACGCCGAAGTCGATGCGCTGGATATCAGCGAAGATGCCTTAGATGTGGCGCAAATCAATATTGAAACCTTAGGTGTGATGGACAGAGTGTTCCCGATGCAATCGGATCTGTTTTCGGCCATCCCAGAAGGGCCTCAGTATGATTTGATTGTTTCAAACCCACCTTATGTGGATGCTGAAGACATTGGCGACATGCCGGATGAATATCACCATGAGCCGGCTATTGGTTTAGCCTCAGGTCGCGACGGGTTAGATTTAACCAAGCGTATACTCGCCAATGCCGCGCAATACCTCACGCCAACGGGTTTACTCGTGGTCGAAGTGGGAAATTCTATGGTGCATTTGATTGAGCAGTTCCCAGAAGTGCCATTCACTTGGATTAACTTTGAAAATGGTGGCGATGGCGTATTTGTGTTAACTCGCGATCAACTGGTTGAAAATCAATCTGTATTTGGCATTTATCGCGATGCGCAATAGCCTAAAATAGCAAATTAGGTTGAGACTTTTCCCGCTGCCAGTTAGGCTTGCAGCGGGAAAAAAATTGTCCAGTACTCGCTGGGCGCGGAGCGATGAACAAATAATCTAAGGTGTACAAAGCGGATGTCTGGAAACAGTATTGGTCAAAATTTTGTAGTGACGACGTTTGGTGAGAGTCACGGTGTAGCACTCGGTTGCATTATTGATGGTTGCCCACCTGGGCTTGAATTAACCGAAGCCGATATGCAGCATGATCTTGACCGCCGTCGTCCTGGGACATCCCGATATACCACGGCACGCCGTGAGCCCGATGAAGTGCGGATTTTATCCGGCGTCTTCGAAGGTAAAACCACGGGCACCTCGATTGGACTCTTGATTGAAAATACCGATCAACGCAGTCAAGATTACTCTAATATCAAAGATTTATTTCGCCCTGGGCACGCCGATTATACCTACCAGCAAAAGTACGGTATGCGTGACTACCGCGGTGGTGGCCGCTCTTCAGCCCGTGAAACTGCGATGCGGGTTGCGGCGGGTGCTGTGGCTAAAAAGTATTTAAAGCAAGTTCACGGTATCGAGATCTATGGGTTTATGTCACAGCTGGGTCCTATTTGTGCGCAGACTATTGATCTTGACCAAATTGAGCAAAATGCCTTTTTCTTCCCCGATGCTAGCAAGCTTGAAGCGCTCGATGAATACATGCGTGAGCTGAAAAAATCTGGTGACTCGATTGGCGCGAAAATCTCCGTCATCGCGACAGGTGTGCCTGTGGGTTTAGGTGAACCCGTATTTGATAGACTCGATGCCGATATCGCCCACGCTTTGATGGGTATTAATGCCGTCAAAGGTGTTGAGATTGGTGATGGTTTTGGTGTGGTGACGCAAAAGGGCTCCGAAGGGCGTGACTTAATGTCGCCGCAAGGCTTTGAATCTAATCATGCGGGCGGTGTGCTCGGTGGGATTTCATCGGGTCAGCCGATAATTGCCCATATTGCGCTCAAACCCACATCAAGTATCAGCGTGCCTGGTCAAAGTATGACGGCGCAGGGTGAAATGGCCGAAGTGGTCACTAAAGGTCGTCACGATCCTTGCGTTGGGATCCGCGCGGTACCGATTGCCGAAGCTATGCTTGCCATTGTGCTGATGGATCACTTATTAAGACACAGAGCGCAAAATCAGGATGTGCGTAGTCACACGCCCGTTCTCGGAATGAGATAGGGGTATGCGATATAGGTGGCATGAAATAGCAGGTATGCGATAACGATAAAATGAGTGGCATGAGATAAATGGAATGCGTTAATGTCAACTTCTTCTAGCACAAGCCGGCAATTGCGCTGGCTTTGTGCCTGCTATTTTTTCTTCTTTTCTATTCTCGGCACTATGGTCCCTTATCTTGGGGTCTTCTTCGAAAATCGCGGTTTTAATCCCCAAGAAATTGGCTTTTTACTCGCCATCCTGATGGCGACGCGCATCGTTGCACCTAATGTGTGGGCTAAAGTGGCTGACCGAACGGGGATGCGCGCCGAGCTGATCAAAATGGGGGCGGGAGCCGCCGCGCTCGCGTATTTGAGTTTCTTCTACCATGGTGGTTTTGTGTATATGGCGCTCAGTTTGGCCCTCTATACTTTCTTTTGGAATGCGATCCTCGCCCAGCTTGAAGTGATCACCTTAGAAACCTTAGGCGAGAATGCCAGCCGCTACGGTCAAATACGCAGTTTTGGCAGCATAGGTTTTATCTGCCTTGTGGTGGGTGCGGGCTTTGCTATCGGCCAGTGGGGCACCGAAGTGTTGCCTTATATCGGCTTGATGTTATTTACTGGGATGCTGCTTAGCGCGTTGCCGCTACCCGCCAATCGAGCGGTGCGCCCCGCGGGGCAGGAGCGGCACCGCCTTAAATGGACTAAGCCAATTGTGTGGTTCATGATTTCCGCTATGTTGTTGCAAATGAGCGCAGGGCCTTTCTACGGCTTCTTCGTCTTATATTTAAAGCAAGCGGGTTACTCGGAATCCTCGGCGGGCATATTTGTCGCCCTTGGCGCTATGGCTGAAATTGTGATGTTTATGTTCGCGCCGCGTTTACTCGGCCGCTATGGCGTGAATACCTTATTGATTGTCAGCATTGGCATGACTTGTCTACGTTGGTTATTGGTTGCCTTTGGGGTCGATAATGTGTTGTGGCTAGGTTTTAGCCAATTATTACATGCCTTTACCTTTGGCTTAACCCACGCCGCATCGATTCAATTTGTCCATAAACATTTCGATGCGAGCCACAGAAGCCAAGGTCAAGCCCTATACGCCAGTTTAAGTTTTGGGGTTGGCGGCGCGCTCGGTACTTGGATTTGTGGCTTTATTTGGGGCGATGGTAGCGGGGCGGTTTGGTCTTGGGTATTTGCCGCAGTATGCGCCTTTGCCGCTATGCTGGCGGTATTCTTTATCCCTAAGGATAAACCGAGTGTTGCAGCCCATAAGGCCTAGTGATATCCATTAAGATAAAAATCAAAAGATCGTGTTAAGTGAGGTAAAGGGTGATTCGGTTTCGTTTAGGGTTAGTTATCAATCCATTAGCTGGCTTAGGTGGCAGTGTTGGCCTTAAGGGCAGTGATGGCGTTGCCGAAGAAGCGCTCGCCTTAGGCGCTGAACCCAAAGCCGCCTTGCGTATGATGCAGGCCCTCGAGGTTATCCGTGATTATAGTGATGACATTGAAGTCATTACCGCTTCAGGCATCATGGGTGAAGACGCCGCTAAAACACTCGGTTTTACCACGCGAGTGGTGTATCAAACTCCGGATAAAACCCAGGCGCTGGATACGCAGGCCGTTGTGCGTGCGCTGCTGGATGAACCGCTGGATTTACTCCTTTTTGCCGGTGGCGATGGTACGGCCCGCGATGTTTACTCCGTATTTGAACAAGCCACTATCGACGACAAACTCCCCGTACTCGGCGTTCCCGCTGGGGTGAAAATTCATTCCGGTGTTTACGGCATTACGCCCCATGCGTCTGGCATGGTGGTCAAAATGTTACTCGATGGTGAGCTCGTCAGTTTAATGTCCGCCGATGTGATGGATATTGACGAAGTGGCCTTTCGCCAAGGCACAGTGCGTGCTAAACGATTTGGTGAGCTTTTAGTGCCCGCCGAGCCGCGTTATGTGCAAGCGGTGAAGATGGGCGGCAAGGAAGTCGATGAACTTGTGCTGGCCGATATCGCCGCCGATGTGATCAATCAAATGGAAGATGAATTGTACATCATGGGCTCTGGCAGTACGGTTGCCTTTGTGATGGAAGAGTTAGCTCTGGATAATACCCTGCTCGGTGTTGATCTCATTCAAAATAAAAACCTTGTCGGCAGTGATTTAACCGCCAATGAATTACTCGAACTGACCCAAGATAAGCCGACGAAGTTGGTGATTACCTTAATTGGTGGCCAAGGCCATATCTTAGGGCGCGGTAATCAACAGTTATCGCCCGAGCTCATTCGCCGCATCGGAAAAGACAATATTATTATCCTCGCCACAAAAACTAAGCTAAAAGCACTTGATGGGCGACCACTAATTGTGGATAGTGGCGACCCTAAATTAGATAGCGAGCTTGGCGGCTATTACAAAGTGACGACGGGCTACCATGATTACGTTATGTATCAGGTGGCCAATCCAGATTTATTGGTCGCAGCAGATGTGTCGGCCAATCCAGTATTAATGGAGAGTTAGACCCATGTTAGAGCATTACGAAGACGCATTAGAACAGTGGATCGCCAGTGTAGTCAGCCATGGTGATGACGATGCTTTGTTTGCCTGTGGCTACTTACAGGGCCATGTGGCCGTAGTGTTATCCCAATTGGAAGCACAGGGTGAAACGGATCTTGATGCGTTAATGCTAAAAATGACCGACTGTCTAGCACTCGCGCGCCAAGAATTAAACGATGCCGATTATGCCTTGGTTGAACAGGCATGGGCACAGCTGCAGGCAAAGATTATAGGCGAATTGGATGTTGCCTAGCTCCCAGCCGATGACTGACAACGAGCAAGTGACTAATACCGAAGTAACGAGTACCGAAGTAACGAGTGCAGAAATGTCGAGTGCTGAATTTGCCTGTGAGCAAACGCTCGATACCAGCGCGGTATTTATCGGCTTAGTGAATCCTAAAACGCCCGTTAACGTCGGTGGCATTATGCGCGCATCAGGTTGTTATGGCGTCAATGGCGTATTTTATACCGGCAGGCGCTACGAGTTAGCCGCGCGTTCGGGCGCTGTGCAATACCATGTCGATACTAAAGATGCTGGCGAGCGCATTCCGCTCACGGGCGTCACTTCATTGTTAGCCGCGATTCCGGCGGACACTCAGCTTATCTGTGTCGATTTGGTCGTGGGCGCAACGCCGCTGCCGGATTTTGTCCATCCCGCAAAAGCCTTTTATGTGTTTGGTCCTGAAGATGGCACCATTGGCCAAGAGATTATCGATAAAGCCGATGCCGTAGTGTATGTGCCTACGGTCGGATGTATGAATCTTGCGGCTTCGGTCAATGTGCTGTTATACGACAGATTGGCCAAATCCCATCGCGTGGCTGCAAGCCTGACATCGAGCCTAGCATCTGGTCTACCTTCGAACCTAAGTGGCGATGCGCTTATTCGTCAGAGCCGCGATAATAACAATCGTACTCGGGTGAAAGTGGCGAGAGAATCGAGAAAGCCCCGACATATTGAGGCTAGTTGTGTAGAGCCTAGCTGTCTTGAACCTAGCAGCAGTGATAACACTATGGTTGTTACTGCCGCTTAAGTGGTTTACAGAAAATAATAAAAAAGGGATAAAGCCAAGGCTTAATCCCTTTTTTATTTGTACAGGCGATGGCAAAGCTAGAGGGATTTTCCCTTGAGTAACTTTCGCAGCCACATACGATTAGGGTTGAGTTTACACAGGGTTGCTTTATCGAGTGGTATTGGCTCGCTGCAAAGCTGCGCCGCGAGACATTCGGCGGCCAATGGCCCAGAACTGAGTCCCCGTGAGCCTAACCCGCCGAGAATATACAACCCTTCGTGCACCGGCGCTGGCGTGGTTTGCCAGTAGTGGCGACTTTCTTTCGTGAGTTGATGTTGCGCATAATCTTTAATAATTTTTGGCACATCGGGCGCGCAGCCCATCATAGGGAAATGATCCCGCGTCACCATACGCACGCCAACGCGAGCATTGTTGCCACTCATGTCGATATCATCAAGCCAGCCTTGGTCAGGATAACTTTCATGCATTTTGGCGAGATTTTCTTGCTGCTCCTGCGGGCAAAAATCTAAATGCTTAGGTTCTTTAACGTAGCTCGCGCCAAGGCAGTGGAGTCCTTCGTGACTCGGGGTTAAATAACCGTTGGCGCACAGCACAGTCGCGAGCTGACTCAATTGAAATTGAGCTGGCACATGGCTGACTTGGCCGCGAAAAGGGCTAATTTGTAATTTGTTGCTGGCATCAAATTGCGTGAGTGCTGCGCCATTGGCGAGCACAACTTGCGCAAAGGGGCCAAAGCGATGCTTAGCGGTGATTAAATACCAACCTTCACTTTGATGCTCAATTTCAAGGATCTCAGTCTCCAAATGGAGTTTGACCTCGGTAAGCTGCTGCGCTTTTTGTAGTGCGGCTTCGGCATATTCGTAGGGACAAACCCAGCCAGCCAGCGGATAGAAAAAGCCTGATTTGTCGATATTAATGTTCGCAAGACAATTGGCTTGCTGGGCATCGACTCGATAGGCTATTTCACTTGGCCAGTTCTGGCTTTGAATAATTTTATCGAGTCGTAATTGGCTGCGTTCATCGTGGGCGGTTTGCAATACCCCGCAAAAATTATGGGAAATCGGCGTTTGATTTGGGGCGGGGGCAGATGTCAGCGCCTGTACTCGACGGCGGCTAAATAAGAATGCCTGCTGGAAGAAGCGGCTTAATTCATCATTTTCCGGTGTCAGCAGCGGATAAATCGCCCCTTGGCGGTTGCCCGAAGCGCCTTGGCCAAGCTTGGCATCTTTACAAAAGATCTGCGTGCTTTGGCCACGCTCCGCCAAAGACAGCGCCAAATGCGCCGAGGCTAACCCGCCGCCTATGATGGCAATCGAGCTGGGTGCGTCCGAGGATAAGATTGCAGCCATAGGATTAAAGGCATAGGCTTTAGCGTCTTGCCGGCGTAAGACGTGGCGCTCGTGTAACAAAATGGCATCAGGCTGAGGGTTTGTCTGTATTTCAGCGCAGGTAAAATCCCTCACCTCAAAGCCACAGGCTTGGAAACGATTGACTGTTGTTTCGCTTAATCCGCTTGATTCGTTTAATCCAATCGTTGCAACAGTGGCGCTATCGTCACTGAGTTTTGCCATCTGCCAATGGATCTGCTGATGTAACCCATTTTGTAGATGGGGCAATACCAGCCAGTGCTGAACGGGGTGCAGCGGAGAATGGATGAGTGAACTGAGTTGGGATTGAATATCACCAAAGTGCAGGTCGATTGTGGTACGACCGTCATCAAAAATTAATCTCTGACAACCTATAATAGCCGTCGGCTCTGTATGAAGTAAGCGTTGGGCAAGTAGCTCAAGTTCAGGCACTTTGGCTAAACTGGCGGATTGATCCCAAAGTAATTTAAGTTCGTACGCATTAATCGGATGGGGTTCGAAGACTTTAAGGAGTAATCGTTGGTTAGGGTTCGTCTGAGTCCGCCACCAAGATAAGAGTTCAAGCCCGTTACCTAAACCCATTTGCCCTAATACTAAGAGTTTTTGCTGTGAATGAGCCTCAAATACCCGCTGCTGATAAATGCTCAACTTGCTGAGATAGTGTGCATCATTGTGAGCGGTTGCGGGATAAAGGTTGATTAATTGCGGGTAATCGCGCTTAATTTGGCAAGGTTTATTGGGCTCTGCAGTCAAAGAAATTTACTCTCGGTCTCATAATTGGCATTATTTTACTCGCCTTTATGGAAAGCTGACCACTTAATTGAGTCAAAACAGATACTATTGGCTCAGCGAAAAGTAGGTACTGACATGTACACAATGGATAGCAATAAAATGAAAAGAGTCGTGATCACCGGAATGGGTGTTGTTTCAAGTATCGGTAATAACAAGCAAGAAGTGACCGAGTCACTGAAAGCGGGCCGCAGTGGTATTACGCATTCAGCTCAGTTTGAAGAGATGCAATTACGTAGCCATGTATGGGGTGACATCAAGTTAAACCCTGCTGAGCATATCGATCGTAAGGCATTGCGTTTTATGGGTGATGCGGCAGCTTATGCCTACATTGCTATGCAAGAAGCGGTTGCCGATGCCAATTTAACCGAAGAGCAGTATTCAGATCCGCGCGTAGGTTTGATTGTGGGTACAGGCGGCGCATCATCGTCTAACCAAGTTCAATCTGCCGATACACTGCGTGAAAAAGGCGTTAAACGTGTTGGTCCGTATATTGTGCCTCGCATCATGTCGAGCACGGCCAGCGCCTGTTTAGCCACGCCATTTAAAATTAAAGGCATGAACTATTCTATCAGTTCAGCCTGTGCAACCAGCGCCCATTGTATTGGTCACGCCGTTGAACTTATCCAAATGGGTAAGCAAGACATGGTGTTTGCCGGTGGTGCTGAAGAAGTGGATTGGACGCTGACCATGGGCTTTGATGCTATGGGCGCACTGTCAACTAAGTACAATGCCACACCCGAAAAAGCTTCTCGTACCTATGATGCTGACCGTGATGGTTTTGTGATTTCTGGCGGCGGCGGTATTTTAGTGGTTGAAGAGTTAGAGCATGCTCTGGCTCGCGGCGCAAAAATTTACGCTGAAGTCATTGGTTATGGCGCGTCTTCAGACGGTTATGACATGGTGGCTCCATCGGGTGAAGGCGCTGTGCGTTGTATGCAAATGGCGATGATGGATGTCGACACCCCAATCGATTACATCAATACTCACGGCACTTCAACGCCAGTGGGCGACGTGCGTGAATTAGAAGCGCTACGTGAAGTCTTTAAAGACAAGTGCCCACCGATTGCATCGACTAAGTCTATGACAGGTCATGCATTAGGCGCCGCAGGCGTACATGAAGCGATTTACAGCTTAATTATGATGGAAAACAGCTTTATTGCCCCAAGCATCAATATCGAAAATCTGGACGAAGCGGCGAAAGATATGCCTATCGTGCGTGAATATCGCGATGCTGAGCTGAATACAGTCATGAGTAACAGCTTTGGTTTTGGTGGTACAAACGCCACGCTAGTGATGCGTAAATTCAAATAAGTTTGTTTATCAGATACGATAGAAGGGAAGCTTAGGCTTCCCTTTTTTATGAGCATTTTTTGTAAACCTGTTGCATCGACAAGGATTTATCCCATTAGTCTTGTTAGAATACCGAGCATCTTGATGCCTTCCATTCCCATTTTTTCAAATCAGGTGCCCATGAAGATTTTAGTCGATGAAAATATGCCCTTTGTTGAACCGTTATTTGGCGATCTCGGGGAAATTATTCCTGTTAATGGCCGCACGTTAACCGTAGCGCAAGTGCGCGATGCCGATGTGTTATTAGTGCGCTCTGTCACCAAAGTGAATGCCGAGTTGCTCTCGGACAATCATCAACTGAAGTTTGTCGGCAGTGCCACTATAGGCACAGATCATGTGGATTTAGCCTACCTTGGCGAGCGTAATATTCCCTTCTCTAATGCGCCAGGTTGCAATGCGACTGCGGTTGGGGAGTTTGCTTTTATCGCTATGCTGGAGTTAGCACAGCGGTTTGATTCGCCGCTTAAGGGCAAGGTCGTCGGCATAGTGGGCGCGGGCAATACTGGTACTGCAACGGCTAAATGCTTGCAAGCCTATGGTATTAAGGTGTTGCTTAATGATCCCATCAAAGAGAAACAGGGCGATCCGCGCAGTTTTGTGAGCTTAGAAACCATTATGGCGCAGGCCGATATCATCAGTTTACATGTGCCAATCACGCGCACGGGCGAGCATAAAACCAAACATTTATTAGATGAGGCGCGCTTAACGGCGCTCAAACCCAATACATGGTTAGTGAATTGCTGTCGTGGCGATGTGATAGATAACAAAGCACTTGTCAGAGTTAAACGCCAGCGTGATGATCTCAGACTTGTACTCGATGTGTGGGAAGGCGAGCCAACACCTATGCCAGAACTCGTGCCACTGGCTGAATTTGCCACGCCGCACATTGCAGGTTACAGCCTAGAAGGTAAGGCGCGCGGCACTTTTATGCTTTACCAAAAACTGTGTCAGTTACTTAATATTGCTGCCGATAAAAGCCTGCTGGATCTCTTGCCAAGCTTTAATATTAAGGCAGTTGAACTGGCGACAGCACCTGACGAAAAGGCACTCTTACAGTTGGCACGTTTTGTTTATGATTTGCGCGATGATGACAATATGTTCCGAAATATATTCTTAAATGAGAATGGCTTTGACACTATGAGAAAAAATCACCGACATCGACGTGAATTTAGTGCATTGGCGCTGGCTTATGACCGTCAACTTGAGGTAGATTGGTTATCCAATTTAGGGTTTTCAGGAGTCGGTCAGTAGCTATGTCACAGGAATTTAATGTTGTCGTTTTAGGTGCATCGGGCGCAGTGGGTCAAACTATGATTGAGATCCTCGAAGAGCGTAACTTCCCGGTTGCCAATTTGTACCCTTTAGCCAGTAGCCGCAGCGCCGGTGAAACGGTCAGCTTTCATGGCAAACAAATTACCATTCTGGACGTAGAAACCTTCGATTGGAGCCAAGCCCAAATCGGTTTCTTCTCTGCCGGTGGTGATGTTTCTGCCATATGGGCACCGATTGCCGCTGAAGCAGGTTGTGTTGTGATTGATAACACCTCTCACTTTAGATACGACATCGATATTCCTTTGGTTGTACCTGAAGTGAATCCGCATGCTATCGCGGATTTTCGCAATCGCAATATCATTGCTAACCCAAATTGTTCCACGATTCAAATGCTGGTGGCACTTAAGCCTATTTATGATGCCTATGGGATCAGCCGTATTAATGTCGCGACTTATCAGTCAGTATCGGGTACAGGTAAAAAAGCCATTGAAGAATTGGCGCATCAGTGCACTAAATTACTGCAAGGTTTACCCGCTGACGCTGAAGTCTATCCGAAGCAAATTGCTTTTAACGTATTGCCACAAATCGATAAATTTATGGATAACGGCTATACCAAAGAAGAAATGAAAATGGTCTGGGAAACCCAGAAGATTTTCGGTGACGATGAGATTTTAGTGAATGCGACAGCTGTACGTGTGCCTGTGTTTTATGGTCACTCGGAAGCCATTAATATCGAAACTCGTCAGCCTGTTGATGCCGAAGACGTTAAAGCTTTACTGCGTAATGCCGAAGGAGTGGTATTGTTTGAATCCGATGAGGATTATCCAACAGCAGTGACCGATGCCGCAGGAACCGATCCGGTTTATGTGGGTCGCATTCGTAAGGATATTTCTCATTCTCACGGCCTTAATCTGTGGGTCGTGTCTGACAATATTCGTAAAGGTGCAGCCTTAAATAGTGTGCAAATTGCCGAGATCTTAGTGAGAGATTATTACTAAGTATTAACGTGCATTTGATGCCATTGAAAAAGCCTGCTGTCAGCGGGCTTTTTTTGTTTTACAATTGTGAACAGTAGCAGGGCGGGGATTTCTAGTTTATAGTAATCTCAATAAATACAATTGCCTAAAGCCTGTTATCAGCGAGATAACTTTACAGCGCTTCAAAGGGAAGGATTGATGAAATTTCGCACTTCGTATCTTGTCGGTCTAATGGCCACTGTTTTAGCTGTTTCTTCTACTGCTTATTTTATTGATCCCGCTGTTGCTGCAGATACGCCTAAAGTAAAACCTTTAAAAATCATGGGGCCAGACGGACAGATCCGTCAAGTTAATCAACAATATGGTCCAACGACCTCAAAAGACACTTTTTGGAGTATTGCACAAAAAGTCCGCCCCGATGCGAGTGTGAGTGTCTATCAAGTTATGGCAGCTTTATTTGAAGCCAACCCCCACGCCTTTAACTCTGATAATTACAACAGCCTTGAGCGTGGCATGATTTTGCTTATTCCTTCGAAAGAAGTCATGCTTGCCATTCCCAATAGTGTGGCAATTGCTCGTGCTGAACGTGATGATAAGTTAGCGCGTGCAGGCGTAAAATCTCCAGCTAAGACAACCACTCCTCGCGCTAAAGAACCTAACACCACGAAAGCCATTGCGCAGACATCACCTGTCGTTGCTCCTGTTGTTAAGGTTGAACCTAAAACTGAGCTTAAGGTTGAACCTAAAGTTGAGCCAAAGTCTGAACCTGTTGAATCTAAACAGGATGCTGTGGCAAAAACAGCCACAGTGGTTAAGTCTGAACCTAAAATGTTGAGTTCGGATGTCAATGCACGCCTAGAGGCTGCGGAGCGGAAAACCCTCTCTTTGACCGATGAATTAGCTCGAACCCAAGATCAACTCTCAGTTCGTAACTCGGATGTTGAAGCATTAAAAGCTAAGGTTGAAGAATTAAATCAACAAATTGCGGTACTTGAAGAAACGCTTCTTGCTAGTAAGCAGCAGAACCAAGCGTTAAAAGCAGAAGTGGAAGCGGCACAATCCGCTGATGTTGTTTCCGTTTCTGAACCCGATATGCCAATAGAGTCAGATGACTTATGGCGGAAGATTATCAATAATCCTGCAATGTTAATTGCAGCCGCAGTACTACCAGCGCTACTGATTTTATTACTTGTATTTATGATGCTTCGTCGTAAACGTAATAAAGAGCGCCGTGAGTTAGCGGCGCAACAAGCCGCTATGGCTGCTGCTGGCGCAGGTATGGCGACAGGAGCCAGTATCTTATCGATGGATGAGGATGACCTCCATGATATGGCCATTCATTTAGATACGGATCATGCTGATTCTATTGATAGCTTATTAGATGTTGGCAGTGTAAGCCTGCAACCTGAACAAGGTATGGTTGATAGCGATGAACAGATGAACATCGCCTCTGAAATGTTTATCGATACAGGCAGTACGCAAGCAGAACCACAATTTGAAGAAGACGAAGGTCAATCACTTGATGACCTTTGGGCTGAGGCTATGGGCGATCAAGAGGAGGAATCCGTTGAGGATAAACCTAAATCAGGGAACATTCTTGAGGAGGAAGATCTCGATGCTCTGCTGGCGGGACTTGGCACGGAAGACTCAGCCAATCAAGCCCCTGATGATGTTGATACCTTAGCGAATGTTGCTGAAGCGTCGGTTGATACTGATGATTTTACGGATATTGAAACTCCGGAGAACAATGATGCAAGCATTGATTTAGGCGCTGAAATTGCCGCAGAACTGGATGCTGAGTTAGATGATCTTGATATCGATAACAATGATGATATCGATGCGTTACTTGCCGATTTCGATAAACTTACACCTTCAGAACAGGCTGCTGATCTTGGTGAGGAAATTGCCGCAGAACTCGACAGTGATCTTGAGTCTATGGGGGTAGAAGAGATTGATGATATTGATGCCTTATTGGCGGATTTTGATAAGCCTACCGCCCCTGAACCCGATTTACGCGATGAAATTGCTGCTGAATTAGATGAAGAACTGAATGATATTGCAGTAGCCGATACCGAGGATATTGATACCTTACTTGCTGGGTTTGATGAGCCAGCCAGTGCTGCTGTATCTGTGGATGATGACGTTGCCCAAGAAATCGCTGCTGAGCTCGAAGATGAACTCGATACCAATTTGTCAGCCACCGATGATGATCTTGAACAGCTTCTTGCCGAATTTGATATGCAAGATGAAGACGATATTGCTCCCCATAGCGATATATTTTCAGAAACGGGAACAGTCGATACACCAAGTATTGCCCATAATCGCGGCATGCATGATGAGATTGCCGAAGAACTCGAAGCATCATTACCCGAAGATCTTTCAGATTCAGAAGATGATCTTGATGCACTTTTAGCTGAGTTTGATGTTCCAGAACAGGGAGAAGCTGACAGTGATGATTTCAACTTTGATATAGAAACGACGCCGCTTGATACTCAAGAAAGTTCTACAGATGAAGATAATTTACTCAAAGGGATTGGAGCTAGCCACGCGTTTGACGGCACTGATGATACTTTTACCTTAGTAGAAGACCTCAGTGATAATATCGATGCGACTGCCGAAGACGCAAAATTCACCGGTTTCAATAGTGATGATGTTAATTCCGATGCTCTGACTACAGCGGCGCTGGCCGCTACGGTTGCTGCAGCAGCGAGTGCTAAGGAAAAAGAATCCTCTTTCTTCAATGATTTAAAAGCAAATAAGAGTAAAGAACCCCACGTGCTGGATTGGGATACAGAGCTTGATTTTGCGTCTACATCCCCAGAGCCTAAGGTTAATATCACACCAACCCTCGATGAGTCGATGGATGCGAGTTTAGATGCACCAGTGATTGCTAAGTCGAGCGCGCTTGATTTTCCATCAGAAACCACTAGGGCTGAGCCTAAAATTGACTTTAATCTTGATGATGAGCTCGATTTAAGCACAGATCTTGATCTGAGTGATGACAGTGTTCTTGCGGCATTTACCGCAAATACCGATTTTGATGACGATGATATATTAACGACCGAGGATAGCTTTGCCCTCGATGATGAACATACTCTGACGGTCGATGAAGCCTTAGCCGCATTGGATGCGCAGGAATCCCGTCAATCAAAAAAATTAGTGCCAGAGCACGATTTGACCAACTTCCAGAATGAAAATGGTTTTATTGATATCGATAAATTACTTAACGATGCGGAGCAAGATCGCTCCGATATAGATCTCTATCCTGAAGTTGACATTGAGATGAGTGACGTTGGTGCCTTACTTGGCGATGCCGCTATGATTGATGTCGATGATGAAGAAAACTCGGTCAGTGCCAAACTGGATTTAGCCCGTGCTTATATTGAAATTGACGACAGTGATAGTGCAAAAGCATTGCTCAAAGAAGTGCAAATAGATGGTAATGAACACCAACAGGATGAGGCCGGACGTTTACTAAAAGAGATTAGTTAATCTCGATTAACCGAGTTTCAATCTAACGGCGCTTCGGGCGCCGTTTTTTTTAAGGGATGCTGTGATAAAATGCGCCGCTAAATTCATTGTGAGGGTGTGTGGATGCGAATTGCATTAGGTATTGAATATGATGGCAGTGGTTATTTTGGTTGGCAACGTCAGGCCGAAGTCGATTCAGTACAAGGGCAATTAGAGCGTGCTTTATCGATAGTGGCAAATGAACCTATAGGGTTATTTTGTGCCGGACGTACCGATGCGGGTGTGCATGCCACAGGCCAAGTGGTGCATTTTGATACGAATGCAATTCGAAATGAAGGCGCTTGGACTTTAGGGGTAAATGCTAATTTACCTGATAATATTGCCGTACGTTGGGTCAAGGAAGTCGACGACAGTTTTCATGCGCGCTTTTCGGCCACCGCCAGACGCTACCGTTATGTGATTTATAATCACAGTTTTCGCCCTGGGATTTTACGCCATGGTGTAAGCCATTATCACGGTAATATTGATGCCGACAAAATGCACCAAGCGGCGCAGGTACTTTTGGGTGAGCAGGATTTTACCAGTTTTCGCGCGGTGCAGTGTCAGTCGAAAACACCGTTTCGTAATGTACATAGT
Source organism: Shewanella sp. W3-18-1 (assembly GCF_000015185.1). Lineage (NCBI taxonomy): Bacteria > Pseudomonadati > Pseudomonadota > Gammaproteobacteria > Alteromonadales > Shewanellaceae > Shewanella > Shewanella sp. W3-18-1. The sequence goes on from NC_008750.1 coordinate 1,787,643, forward strand.
GTCAATGTTACGCGCCAAGGCATGTATGTGATTGTCGATATCGCCGCCAATGCTTTCTTGCATCATATGGTGCGTAATATCGTCGGTTCATTGTTAGAAATCGGTCTAGGTAATCAGCCACTGACTTGGATGGGTGATTTGCTCGCGTTAAAAGATAGAAACCAAGCCGCAGCAACGGCTAAACCTCATGGACTCTATCTAGTTGATGTGACTTATCCAGAACAATATCAATTGCCTAAGCTCGCGCTTGGGCCATTATTTATGTTGGATTAATGTCGTTGGGATAATTAGACCAATATCTGAATATGATTATCGAGCGTGATTAAAGGAAGGAAATAACAGATGCTAACAGCCCCCGCGTCAAATGCAGCACTGGAACAGTGGTTGGATTATTTGTTGTCCATTCATCCAAGTGAAATCGATATGGGGTTAACCCGTGTCGCTAAGGTCGCGCAAATTCTCAATCTTTTGGATTTAGGTCAAACCAAAATAGTGACAGTGGCGGGAACGAACGGTAAAGGCACCACTTGTGCCATGCTCGAAAATATTCTGCGTTTATCTGGCTTAACCGTCGGTGTATATAGCTCGCCGCACATGCTGAAGTACAATGAACGAGTGCGAATCAATGGTAGCGATGCCAGTGATGGTGCTTTTGTTGCGGCATTTGAGCAAATTGAAGCCGCGCGCGGCGATATTTCTCTGACCTTTTTTGAGTACGCTACGCTTGCAGGCTTGATACTCTTTAAAGCCGCTCAGCTTGACGTGGTTATCTTAGAAGTCGGTTTAGGTGGGCGGTTAGATGCCACCAATATTATCGATGCCGATATCAGTGTGGTCACGTCAGTCGACTTAGATCATGAAAGTTATTTAGGTAATACCCGTGAGCTTGTGGGCCGTGAAAAGGCAGGTATTTTCCGCTGTGGTAAACCTGCGATTGTGGGGGAGCCTAACTTGCCACACACAGTTAATGAAGTCGCCAATGAGGTGGGCGCAATCTTATATCGCGTTGGCAACGAGTTCAGTTATCAAGTCCATGGCAAGCTGTGGGATTTTAAAGGCCAAGTACTCAAACTGCACGATTTAGCGTTACCTGCTTTGCCATTACCTAATGCGGCGACTGTATTGGCTGTGATTGAACAGGGGTGGCCGAATATCGCGCCTGCTGTTATTGCAGAGGGGATTAACTCGGCTCGCTTAACGGGTCGACTGGAACGGGTGAATGAGCAACCGTTAGTGCTACTCGATGTGGCTCATAATCCCCATGCGGCGCGGTTTTTGGTACAACAGTTAGCATCAATGGTTGTGGGTAAGCGCGTCTTTGCCCTTTGCGGTATGTTGAAGGATAAAGATATCGCGGGTGTATTACCTGTGGTTGATCCTTTAGTGGATACTTGGTATTTAGTCAGCTTGCATGGTGAACGTGGTGCGAGTGCAAGCCAATTACGTAAAACCTTAGCCGCAGAGGCTAATGCGTTTGAATTTGAGGGAATAGATGCCGCTTGGTCGGCATTAAAAGCGCAAATTAGCCCTGATGATGTGGTAATTGTGTTTGGCTCCTTTTACACTGTGGCAGGATTTAAATCTCTATTTAAGCAGGATGTCAGTTTTGTCTAGCCAGTTTCATAATCGTTTAGTCGGCACTGTGGTGCTGGTCGCCCTCGGGGTGATATTTTTACCGGATATTTTGGACGGCAAAAAAGAGCGTCAAGAAGAGCAGTTTGCAGAAATCCCTTTGCGTCCCCCTCTCGTTGAGCAGCGGAAAAATGCCGATGATATGTTTGAGGTGCTATCGACCAAGGAGGTCGTGGCACTTGAAGGGGAAGACGCTGTTGGTACTCATTCAAGCAGTGACGAAGCTTTGTTAGCGCAAGCGGTTAAAACAGAACCAGCAACATCTGTTCCTGCTAAGGAGGTCGTTAAACAAGACACGTCTAAACCGGAAAATAAGCCTGAGCCAACGAAATCCGAGCCTAAGAAAGAGCCTGCTAAATCGGCTGTGGCTAAGTCTGAACCCGTGAAAAAGCCTGAGGTCAAATCGACCACAGTTGCAAAGACAGAAAAGCCTAAAGCTGAAACGGCAAAAACCACTAAAGATGATGGTATTAAAGTCGTGAGCCGCGACTCGATTAAACCAGGGCTAACCTTACAATTGGGCGCTTTTAGCAATGCAGCTAACGTCAAAGCATTGGTTGCACAGCTACGTAAAAATGGTTTTAAAGCGTACACTATTCCAGACACTCCAAGGGATGGCGTATTAACCAAAGTCTTTGTTGGTCCCGATGTCTCTGAAGCCAAATTGAAGAAAATGTTAGAAGATATTGAAAGCCTTACTGGCTTAAAAGGGCGGATTGTCCCTTTTAATCCTCTGGAATCTTAATGGCGATAACCCCCTTGAGACTGAAAATAATTTATTTACCCTCTAGGGGTGAGAATCATTTCAGTCTCTGGTAGAATCGCGCCGTCTTAAAGCCCATGTCGGAAAGCCATCTCAATGGTTTGGATTGATTACGCTATCATATTCGTCATCGGATTATCGACTCTTATCAGTCTGATCCGTGGATTTGCCAAAGAAGCCATGTCCTTAGTGGTATGGTTTGCGGCTTTCTTTGTTGCCAGCCAGTTTTATCAAGATCTTGCCGTTCATTTAACCCAAATGAACGATGAAATGCTGCGTAATGGTGTATCCATTGCCATCCTCTTTATTACCACCTTGATACTCGGCGCCTTAGTCAATTACATCCTTGGGCAACTAGTTGTTAAAACAGGATTATCTGGCACTGACAGACTCTTAGGTCTGTGTTTCGGTGCCATTAGAGGTGCGCTTATTGTTAGCGCCTTGTTGTTTTTTATGGATGCTTTCACAGGTTCTCCCAACGCCCAATGGTGGAAGGATTCTGTGCTAGTGCCCGAATTTGGCGTTGTTATTCAATGGTTTTTTAACTATTTGGAAAACACCTCCAGCTTTGTACCCAAAATATAAAAAAGACAATAAATTTATCCTAATTGATGAATATAAACCTAAGTCAAAATGTCTATTCAACGTCATTTTTCTTTTTGCTTATATTTCAACATGAAAGGACATAGAACATCTTACAATGAGGAAGCTTACCCATGTGTGGTATCGTCGGAATAGTTGGCCAATCATCGGTTAATCAGACCATTTATGATGCACTGACCGTGCTTCAGCACAGAGGTCAGGATGCGGCAGGTATTGTGACCGTTGATCGTGGTGCTTTCAGACTACGTAAAGCCAACGGTCTGGTAAAAGATGTATTTGAAGTCAAGCATATGCAGCGCTTACAGGGCAATGCAGGGATTGGCCATGTACGTTATCCAACTGCGGGCAGTTCAAGCGCATCAGAAGCGCAGCCTTTCTATGTTAACTCGCCATTTGGGATTTCATTAGCCCACAACGGTAACTTAACCAACACAGTCGAATTAGCCGAAGGGCTGATTAAAAAACGTCGTCATGTGAATACCACCTCAGATTCTGAAGTGTTATTAAATCTCTTGGCTGATGAGCTGCAAAAAACCACGAGTTTGACTCTGACGTCGGAAGAAGTGTTCGATGCGGTCGCAAATGTGCACCAGCAAGCCCGTGGTGCCTACGCTGTGGTTGCCATGATTATTGGTCAAGGCTTAGTCGCGTTTCGTGATCCATTTGGTATTCGTCCTTTGGTGTTAGGTAAGCACGAAACTGCTACTGGCACTGAATACATGGTCGCTTCAGAAAGTGTGGCACTCGATGCCGTTGGCTTTGAAGTGATGCGTGATGTCGCGCCGGGTGAAGCGATTTATGTGTCAATTGACGGCCAGCTGTATACCCGTCAATGCGCGGCAGAACCGAGCTATGCGCCTTGTATCTTCGAATTCGTTTATTTTGCCCGTCCAGATTCGACTATCGACAAAGTGTCTGTGTATGCAAGTCGCGTCAACATGGGCGCTAAGCTTGGCGAGAAGATTAAGAAGGAATGGTACGATCACGATATCGATGTGGTGATCCCTATTCCTGAAACCTCCTGCGATATCGCGCTGGAAATTGCCCGTTGCATGGACTTACCGTACCGCCAAGGTTTTGTGAAAAACCGTTATATTGGCCGTACCTTCATTATGCCTGGTCAACAGGAACGTAAGAAATCAGTGCGCCGTAAACTCAATGCAATCAACACTGAGTTTAAAGGTAAAAATGTACTGTTAGTGGATGACTCTATCGTTCGCGGGACGACCTCTGAGCAGATCATCGAAATGGCTCGTGAAGCGGGTGCTAAGAAAGTGTATTTTGCTTCTGCTGCGCCAGAGATTCGTTTCCCGAACGTGTATGGTATCGACATGCCGACCTCGAATGAGCTGATCGCCCATGGACGTGATGCCGATGAAATCGCTAAACTGATTGGTGCAGATGGTATTATTTTCCAAAATCTGTCTGATCTAGTTGAAGCGGTGAGAATGGAAAACCCTGAGATTAAACGCTTCGAGACCTCAGTATTCGATGGTCACTATATTACCAATGACGTTGATCAAGCGTATTTAGATCACTTAACGCAACTGCGTAACGATGATGCAAAAGCGGATCGTAATAAAGATATTGGTACTAACTTAGAGTTGCATAACGTCTGTCACCCTTAACGGCAAGTGTTAGGCAGATCATGGGCCAGTGATGATATCACTGGCTTTTTTTATGGTTCTTTAAGCATATTGATTATACCAATCGTATTAAAAACCAGTGATTTATCCCCAGATCCAAAGCAACATCCAAACGCTAAATAGACTGCTTAAGCTATGGCGAGTCACTTGGTGGCGTAGTAATAGTGATAGACTCACCGCAATAGGAATTAATAGAATAACCCACCCAATCAGTGGTATATCAATTAAGCTAAGCTGTCCTAGCCATGAACTCGTAAGTAAACTAATAGCAAGTAGTAATAGGGTATGAAATATAAGTAACTGATTAAATCTTAGGACTAATGCTGTTTTTTCTGCATGTATGTTGTGGATTAATTTTTTTGCTAATGGGTTCATAAATCCTCCTTGTCAATGTGCTCACTCTACACTTTGTTGAGAATAATTCTCAATTGAATTTACAATTTAATAATTGCTTTCCTGTCAGGCTTGCTGTGATTTGCACTTAGAAGGACTTTGAGCTAGATTGTACTGTAATTATATCCAGTGTTTGGTGTTTGTATGATCCTCTATATCGCAGAAAAACCTAGCCTAGGGCGGGCCATTGCCGATGTATTGCCTAAACCCCATAAAAAAGGCGATGGATTTATCGAAGCCGCTAATGGCGATTGCGTGTCTTGGTGTGTCGGTCACTTGCTCGAACAAGCAGAACCTGATGCCTATAATCCTGAATTTAAAGCATGGAAATTTGAGCACTTACCGATAGTGCCAGACAAGTGGCAACTGACACCTAAGGCAGCAACCCGCAGTCAACTCACTGTGCTTAAACGATTAGTTAAACAAGCGAGTATGCTGGTTAATGCGGGCGATCCCGACCGTGAAGGGCAGTTACTCGTGGATGAAGTGATTGCCTATCTTGGTGTGACGGGGGACAAGCTACATCAAACCCAGCGTTTACTGATCAGTGACTTAAACCCACAAGCTGTAAAACGGGCTCTAACGCAGCTACGCAGTAATCGCGAATTTATCCCATTATCTACCTCTGCTTTAGCCCGTAGCCGTGCCGATTGGCTCTATGGTATGAATATGACGCGTGCGTACACCATCCAAGGTAAAAAGGTCGGTTATCAAGGCGTGTTATCAGTCGGCCGAGTACAAACGCCATTGCTTGGGCTAGTGGTGCGCCGTGATAAAGAAATTGCTAATTTTCAGTCTAAGCCTTTTTATGAAGTACTGGCACATTTGGCAACGGACAAGCAAGAAACCTTCAGCGCCAAGTGGCAACCGAGTGAAGCTTGTCAGCCTTATATGGATGAAGAAGGACGAGTGTTAGCGAGAGGGTTAGCGCAAAATGTGGTGAGTCGCATCAGCGATAAACCCGCCTTAGTCACTCAATTAGTGGCTAAGGATAAGAAACAGCATCCGCCTTTACCTTACAGTTTATCAGCGTTGCAGATTGATGCGGCTAAACGGTTTGGTATGAGTGCTAAGGATGTGCTCGATACCTGCCAAAGTTTGTATGAACGTCATAAACTCATTACTTACCCACGCTCCGACAGTCGTTATTTACCCGTTGAGCAACATAATCTTGCGCCTTCGGTACTTAAGGCGATAAGTGACGGTGCTGCTGAGTTATTGCAAGGTGCTGATGCACCCGATCCCCGTCTTAAATCTAAAGCATGGGATGATAAAAAAGTGGACGCCCACCACGCAATCGTTCCAACAGAGAAGACGGCTAACTTATCTAGCTTGAGTCAGCGTGAGAGGCAGTTATATCTTCATATTGCCCGCCAGTACTTAGCCCAGTTTTATCCGGCTTATTGTTACAGTGAAACCACAGTGCAAGTGACAATCGAGGGTGGCTTATTTAATACCAAGGCGCGTCAGGATAAATCCCTCGGCTGGAAGCAACTCTTTGCCCGCCAAGAGCCAAATGGCAGTAAGGCGAGTGGCAACAAGTCGACGGAAGAAAGCGCAGGTAAGGATGATGAGGAGCATGACGAGTTTATTGGCCAATTACCGCCTTTGAAATTGGGGCAAGCTTTGCATTGTACTCGAGGCGAATTGCTTGAAAAAAATACTCAGCCACCAAAGGCCTTTACCGATGCGACCTTACTCAGTGCGATGACGGGCATTAGTCGTTATGTCACTGACCCTGAGATCCGTAAAATTCTTAAAGAAACCGATGGATTAGGTACTGAGGCCACCCGTGCAGGTATTATCGAATTGCTATTCAAACGCGGTTTTTTACAACGCCTAGGTAAATCTATTGTCTCGACAGACGTGGGGAAAGGATTGATTAACAGCTTGCCTTTGAGCGCCACTACGCCGGATATGACGGCGCTTTGGGAAGCGAGCTTGAACGGCATTTGTCATAAAGAAACCTCCTATCAAGGATTTATGCAGCCGTTGCTCGGCACCTTATCCACACTTATCCAAAATGCGGGAGCACAGTTGCCAACTGCACTTAATGGATTAAAAGGGCAAGGTTATCGTAAAACGGCAAGTCATAAATCCGGTTATCGTAAGTCGTATTCTAAAAAATCAAGTTCAGCGAAAGGCATAGGTACAACAAAAAACGATGTTTCCAACAAATATGGTTCCCAAAAGACCAGTTCCAAAAGTTCGGTAACTCGATCAACCAGTCGTTCAGCTTCTAATAGCCGTAAATCTACAGCAGCAGTGTAATGACACACTTGTTGCATACATGTCGTTATTGTCTTTTGATGTAATAACGACATTTAATTTATCTAACGGTATTTAACAACCGATAATCACGATATTTCGAGATTGCCTGATCCGTATCTAAAAAACACCTTGATTTTCAGCTTTCCCTACCTATGGCACATAACCTGCTTAGTATTGATTGGAGAAAATAATATATTAAATAAATCATGTGATTATATGTGATTTTGCTGAATTTTAAGGTAGATAAAATGAAAAAGACATTGCTCGCTTTGATTATTCCAAGCTTATTGTTAACGGGAACATCTCAAGCCGTTGAACTGTATAATGACCAAACTAATAGCGTTAACATGATCGGTTGGTTAGGATTTACCGCATTAAATGATGGTCATGAAACTTCTGTTATAGATAATTTTTCTCGTGTTGGTTTTCGTTTCGACCGTCAAGAGAAAAATGGCTGGAGCTCCTTTGCCCATACGGAATGGGGTATCAATATGGTGACCAGCGATGACGGCCTTATATACACGCAAGGCCAAGGTGGTGGTCAGTTATCGGCATCCAAAAATTCAGATTTTCTATTCAATCGACTGGGTTATGTTGGGATGTCCCATGAGAAATGGGGAAAGATCAGTTTTGGTAAGCAATGGGGGGCTTACTATGATGTTGCTTACACAACTGATGTGCTCAATGCTTTCACAGGTTGGTCTGTGGGGGCTTATACCTTCGGTGACGGTGGTTTAACAGGAGCTGGACGTGCCGATGCTGCGCTACAATACCGTAATACTTTCGGTAACCTGCATGTCGCAGTGCAGTATGCCTCTAAACAAAATAGCGATGTTGCCTTGTACGATGGTAATGGTGCTCCCTTGAAAGATGGTTCGGAATTGAGTTTCGAACCTAGCTATGGTGCAAGTGTAACTTACAACTTTACTGATAAATTTAAAGTGCTAGCGGGATTTAATCGTGGTGATTTTACCGGAAATCTTGCAGGCCAAGAGGTTGATAACACTAACCAAATTATTGGTATTGGCGCCCAATACGGTAGCTTCTATCAATATGCTCCAGGTCGCGATGCTGACGGTTTATACGTAGGTTTTAACGCTCATAAGAGTGAGCAAAACGAATTAGTGGGTGGAGATTTATATGATTCAACTGGAGCTGAGTTTATTGTTGCTTATCAGTATGACAGTGGTTTCGTTCCAACCATATTACTGACATATCAAGATCTTGATACCGATGAAAATACGGGGGTCCAAGGAAAATGGGCACGCCAATTTGCAGTGCTAGGTCTGCATTATCGTTATAGCCGCGATACAATTATGTACGTTGAGGCCAAAATTGATTTCAGCAACATGGATGATAAAGCTTATGAAGATCTACAAGAAAACAACTATGCGGTGGGAATCCGTTATTTCTTCTAGATCCTATGGTTAGTCATTAATTTTTCAAAGGTCACCTATGTGACCTTTGTTATTTATGCACTTTATTTATGCACTTTGTTAACCGATGTTTTTTATTTTTGTCATAGAACACTCGTTAGCCTTAAAAGACTAAACAATCCCCAGTTTCTTCATCTTGCTGCGCAGGGTATTGGCATTGATGTCCAATAACTCAGCCGCACCTCCTGGGCCATAGAGTTTTCCACCTGTAATTCGCAGTGCATGACTAATGTATTTTCTGGTCATAACATCAAGGGGCACAAGTTTATCGCTCGCATAGTTTGGATCTATGATAACGGTTTGATTTGCTTGGGTCGTAATTTCCTTATCCTGATGTGGCGCAAGGAAGCTAAAATCTAATGGTCCTGAAGGCTGCTGTATTATCGCCCGTTCGAGTACGTTAATGAGTTCTCTGACATTTCCTGGCCAAGCGTATTGGTTCAGAATATTTAATTGTTCCGGTGCAACTCTTGGTAATTGAGGCAGGTTGAACTTTGAACTCAGTTGCTCGATAAAATGCTGTACGAGTAAAGGAATGTCTGTACGTCTTTGTCTTAATGAAGGAATTTCAATAGGAAAAATGGCTAAGCGATACCAAAGATCTTCCCGAAACACTTCTCTGTGTATCATAGCTTGTAAATTTCTATGGGTGGCAGCCACTATCCGAATATCAAGTTGTACCGCATCGTGTCCACCTACTCGGGTAATACAACTATTTTGAAGTACACGGAGTAATCTAACCTGTGCGGATAATGGTAGTTCACCTATTTCATCGAGAAAGATAGTGCCGCCATTGGCTTGTTCGAAGTAGCCAATTTTACGGGACTCAGCCCCAGTAAATGCTCCTTTTTCATAACCAAAGAGTTCGGAGTCAATCAAAGTATCTGGAATAGCGCCGCAGTTGACCTTGATAAAGGGCTTATCTGAACGTTCAGAAAGTTCGTGAATCGCATTGGCTATCACTTCTTTACCACATCCCGTTTCACCGAGCATTAGCACTGTTGTATTAATCTTGGCAATGGATTGCACTTGCTGCATGACGTGTTTCAAGCCTGAATTGGCCCCCACTACGCCATTTTGCACGTCTAATGTTCTGCGAAGGCTCACATTCTGTTTTGAGAGTGCTTCATTTTCTTTAAGTAAGTTACGTCCGCGTAAATTGAGTGCAGTGATTAAGGCTAATGCATGCATATGCGGAGCAATTAAATCGGCATGACGAGGGCGAAAAACGCCTGTCGTTTTGGCATAAAATCCGACTATCCCAAGGTGGGTATTTTCGATAGACATTCTCAAAATGATCAGCGAACGAATACCGTTGATCACCTTAGGTGCAACTAAAGCTGTGATTGGGTCGTGCTCAATATCATTAACAATTCTCACGCGCGGGCGTTGAGGATCATCTAAGCTCTTAGCCAGTTCTTCAGGGATAGATATTTGCTTATCTAAGGTGCATGATTGGTTAGCATTGACATGAGCAATAAATTGTATGTCATTAAATTGTTTGCGAAAAATATTAATAAATAGCCCATCAATAGGCAGTTCATCCCGAATAAACTCGAAGTAACTTTGCAGGGACTTTTCGAGTTGTAGGCTACTGCATAATCTCAGTGTCGATTCGTGATAAAAGTGTTTTTCCATTGATATTTCATGTTAATCATTAAGTATCGTGATTGTAGATCTTTATATTTCGTGATTCCGTGCCTCCAATCAAAGTTCCCCACTTAATTACCTCTTTTTAGGTGCTTGGCACAGAGCATGCACTTCCATGCTGACAAGTTCCAGCCATTATTGAAGGAAGTAAGCATGAGTAAAACTCAAGATATTGATACAGGCCGTCGGCAGTTGCTAAAAGGTGGGGCCGTGATGGCTGCTGGCTTTGGGGCTGCAATAGCCTTACCTGCAACAGCCAATTGTGGCGTTGCTCCTGAAGTATTTGATGAGATTGTGGATGTATTAGTTGTCGGCAGTGGCTTTGCTGGGATGTCTGCGGCATTACAAGCTAGAGAGGCTGGTGTGAGCGTTATGGTTGTGGACAAGATGCCAGTCTTTGGTGGTAATTCAACTATCAATGGCGGTGCCATGGCTGTAGCGGGTTCTGAGTTGCAGAAACAAGCAGGCATTAAGGATTCTGTCGATGAAATGGTCGCCGATATGATGCGAGCAGGTCGGGGCATGAACGATGTTGAGATGTTAAAACTGGTGTGTAATGGCACGGCTGAATCTTGTCAGTGGTTGATTGAACATGGGGTTAAGTGGAAACCTTTCGTGCAGCATTTTGGTGGACACTCAATACAACGAGTCTTGCAAACAGTTGAAAGTTCAGGGGCTGGCATTATCAGACCGCTGATTAACGCCGCGAGAGATAAAGGCGTGGTGATGAGAAACCAGACCAAGCTCGAAAGCTTTGTGAAAGATCTCGATGGTCGCGTGATTGGGGTCGAAGTTCGTGAAGGTTTTTATTTCCCTAATGAGCGAACCGGTAAAATACGTCGCATAGGCGCGCGCCGTGGTGTTGTTATGGCAACGGGGGGCTTTGGTCGCGATATTGAATATCGCATGATGCAACTACCTGAGTTAAATAACGACTTAGATTCCACCAATCATGCTGGTGCAACTTCAGAAGCTCTAAAGCAAATGATGCTCTTAGGTGCTAACCCTATTCATTTAGACCAAATTCAACTCGGCCCATGGGCATCTCCCGATGAAAAAGGCTTTGGTACCGCATCCCAGTTCAACACGATTGCGACCTATCCTCACGGTATTGTGGTGGATGTGCGCACTGGTGAACGTTTTTTCAATGAACTTGCAGATCGTAAAGCGAGAGCTGACGCCATCATGACTCGCCGTGATGAACATGGTCAGCCTGTTTATCCTATTGGTTTTACTAATGCAGAAGGGGCTAGTAAGGCGCAAACCTTAGATTGGGGACTGAAATATAAGGTGATTAGTAAAGCAGAAACCTTAGATGAACTTGCTGCTATTTATGGTATGCCGGCTAAAGCACTAAAAGCTCAAGTCGCCCGTTGGAACGAAGCGGTAAAAAGTGGTGTTGATAAAGAATTCGCACGTCCTCTGCAAGAAGCCATTGTGCTAGATAAAGGGCCTTGGTATGCCGTTCGTATGTGGCCAAAAGTTCACTATTGTATGGGCGGCGTTAAAGTGAATACCCGATCAGAAGTACTGCATTTAGTCACCAACCAAGCCATTCCAGGGTTGTATGCCGCAGGCGAAGCAACCGGAGGAATTCACGGCGCTAGCCGTTTAGGCGCTTGCGCTGTCGCTGAGGGCGTTGTTACTGGTCGCAACGCAGGCCGAAATTGTGCAGCGGCAAAGGCGGCGGTGCTTAAGCAAGCATAATTAGATTTTATTAAAAATTACAATGTATTGGAGAATGGTAATGAATAAATCAGTGTTGATGGCATCGCTTACTTTAAGTCTACTCTCTGGGAGTGCTTTAGCGATGGAGCACGTTGTCCTCGATGGTAAACATTTAACGCAAGAACAAGCATGGGCAATCGCCGATGGCGCTAAAGTCAAGATTGCATCTCAAGCGAAAACTCAACTCGTTAAAGCTAATAGTTTGTTGATGGAAGCTGCTCGTTTAGGTAAGCCTGTTTATGGTCTTACTGTTGGCGTTGGTTTGAACAAAGATCACAAGTTATTTGATGCCAATGGCAAGTTAAGTGATGAAGTGCTTGAGGCATCACGTAACTTTAACTACAGCACTTTTCGAGCCCATAGTGCTGGTGTTGGTGACGCTGCACCGATTCGGTTAACTCGATTAGCCTTGGCGGTACGCTTAAATACTATGCTCGCGGGACAAACAGGGGTGCAACCTGTTGTGGCTGAACTCTATGAGGCATACCTTAACAAAGGGTTAACGCCAGTCATCCCCGCTCACGGTACTGTAGGTGAAGCGGATATTTTGCTCTCATCCCATGTCGGGTTGGCGATGGTGGGTGAGTGGGAAGTATTCTACAAAGGACAACGTGTTAGCAGTAAAGATGCTATGGCGGATGCCGGAATTACACCACTTGTGCCTATGGGTAAAGATGCACTATCAATTCTGTCTAACAATTCGTTTTCAGTCGCTTATGCGATGCAAGGTTACCGTGAGGCCAAGCAATTACTCTCTATCTCGCCAACGCTATTTGGTTTAAGCCTTGAGGGATTAAATGGTAACGTGGCACCATTTTTACCACAAACCAATGATATTCGTCCTTTCCCTTATATTAAAGCCAGCACAAATGACATTCTAAAACAGTTAGATGGCAGTTATTTATGGCAACTCAATGATGAACGTCCTTTGCAGGATCCACTCAGTTACAGAACAACGGCATACACGTTAGCCAGTGCTGAACAAGCGTTAGCAGAATTGAATGATGTGGTAAATATTCAAATCAATCATTCGGATGATAACCCTGCAGTTATTGTTGGCGCATCAAATGAGTATGCGAAGTTTCCACAGGTTGCTAAGTATATCGTCGAAGGGCAAGGTGGTGTGTTTCCAACCACGAACTTTGAACCTTTGCCTGTTGCATTGGCAGTACAAAACTTGAGTGTCGCTCTGACACATGTATCCCATAACAGTGTTATGCGCACCATCCATTTATCTGATGACCATTTTACTAAGTTACCCCGTTTTTTAAGTGCTCCAGGTAATAATGGTCATGCTTTTGGCGCGATTCAAAAAGTGTTTGTAGATATGCAAGTTCGTAATAAACAGTTGGCGACCCCAGTGTCATTTGATGGGATCTCAATTGCGGGGGGAATTGAAGATACTTTCACTAACCTCAAGCTTGCTGCGGACAATTTGATCCAGATTGTTGACAACACACGTGTGATCTACGGTCTAGAGCTGCTGCATTCAAGTCAAGCGATTGATTTACGTAAGTTGGCTACTCCAGATCTTCATTTAGGTAAAGCGACCGAAGCCATGTACAAGGCGTACCGTGAAAAAGTACCTTTTGTAGCTCAAGATCGCCCATTTACGCCTGATATCCAAACTTCAACTGAATTTATCGCAAACTATTAATATGTTATGCGGGGCAGCATGCCCCGCTATAGGAAGAGTCTGATGTTAAAACCCTTATATACACTTTTACTTGGTTGTATATTCATGCTGCCAATAACAACAAATGCGATGAATATTAAGGATTATCATAAGGATGTGATGACAAGTGAGAATGGTCAGGTCGACTGTACTGCCTGTCATGGTGATGTAAAGCGTAAGACCATACCTGACGCTGCAGTGTGCGCTAACTGCCATGGTTCTCCTCAGGATGTGGCTAAACTGACTCAGCGACCCGAAGATGCGGGGCATTCGGTCGAGCCGAACCCACATGACAGTTTACATTACGGTACTGATTTGCCTTGTACTTACTGTCATCAGGAACATAAAGAAAGTAAAGTTTATTGTAATCAATGCCATGAGTTTACTTATCCAGCGATGAAACGCTAGATTTAAGGCTATTTATCACTCATTTTCCTGTATTTTTTACCAATATGGTATGCACTCACTCTTTGGTGAGTGCATTTTTTTTGCAAAAAAAAAGAGTAAACCAATGGAGTTTACTCTTACGGAAATTGGTCGTAAAACATTGTAGCCAAAACCACTCCCATTTAGATTAGGAGCGTGGATACAATGCCAGTTCTGACTTAATTAACCCTTAAAATGGACTTTTACCTCAAGATTTCTCCTCGATTTAGATTGATTAATTTATCCAGAATATGTTCACCGTCCATACGGATGCCATTATGTTCGTATTCGGAGGTTAACCAGTATTTTAGTTGTCCGATTTGTTGTGCCGTTTCTAAGCTGTATTGCATGTCGACAAACATATCCTCGCTATAAATCGCCGCAGCGACAGGGACGCGGTTTTGTGCCAGTTGTTCGAGGTTGTAAAGTGTGGGCCAGTCGGATTTATAAGCCAGTATTTCTGCCGCCGTTTTAAGTGGCGTTAAATGACTAAATTGGTCGAACATCCAAGGATAAATCATCTCTCCAGTGAATAGGAAAGGTTTGCCTACTTGATAATTAAAGGCGGGGAATTGCTGCCTTACCCTGTGCGCGGACCACTGTGAGGCTGAGTGTTGGCAGTAGATAGCCTCATGTAAGAGGGCAAAAATTGGATTAGTATTGTAGTCGAGCATCTGACCAAAATGATTTAAAAACAAGGGATTAACCTCAGTCCCTGACGGCGTGTTGATCAGTGCTTGCTCAAGCAGATAGTAGACCGATTCTGGACCTTGCTCCATTCCGAGATGGATGCCAAGTAGTTGTAGCATTTCAACGGTTAAGCGTTCCCCTGTGGCTAAATACACTTCCTTTTCAATTAAGTGTTTTGCTAAGCGAGTGACTAAATGCTGGGCGTCGTGGAAACGATAAAAGAATTGTTTATTCTTCGTTAGTACGCGTTGATAAGTCGCCAGATAGACATCATCGGCAGGACGAGTCAATGATGGAATACCACCTGTGATATAGGCTTCGCTAACGCCTTGAGGTGCGGTGCTTAAATAATGTAGGACGCAGAAACCACCAAAACTTTGGCCTAGAATCGCCCATTTATCTGCCGGACAAAGCTGCGCGCGAATGGCTTCAGCATCACGGATAATATTGTCCGCCCTAAAGTGGCTTAGATAATTTGCTTGTGCCATTGGGTCTAAGTGTTTGAGACTCTGGTAGTTAATTGGCGTTGATAAGCCTGTGCCGCGCTGATCGAGTAATAACACGCGATATTCTTTTAATGCGCGGCGGATCCAGCCGCTGTTGCTGGCAGGGCGCATTGCGCCAAATCCTGGGCCGCCTTGGAAAAATACGATATAAGGTAACTTTTTATCTTTGTTTTCAGGGCTACACAATTCTCTGGCAAATACTTTGATTTGTTCTGCAATTGGATGCTGATAATTCAGGGGTAAGGTAAACGTGTGTTTTTTGGCGAGCACACCAGCAAGAACTATATCGGGTTTCATCAATCTACCTATGGGCTAAGGGCGCTGAGTTTTCTTGACGATTGTATACAAAAGTCGTTCTCCCGCAAGTTAGGATTATTTTGTTGGCTTTTGGTTAAGATCAATTTTTATTATAAAAAATTGAGCCAAGATAAAGGACTTAGCGTAATCTATCGCTTATGGATAACACGAGATTGAAGCTATGAAGTATCAAATTATTCCAGTGACACCTTTCCAGCAAAATTGCAGTTTAATCTGGTGTGAAAAAACTAAACTCGCTGCTGTCGTGGATCCCGGTGGAAACATAGATCGTATTCAAGCCGAGGTAGCAAAACGCGGGTTGACTCTTGAGAAAATCCTGCTCACCCATGGGCATATTGACCATGTCGGTGGGGCTAAGTCTCTTGCTCAATCAGCTAATATTCCGATTATTGGTCCGCATATCGCCGATAAGTTTTGGATTGATAACTTACCTAAGCAAAGCCAAAATTTCGGATTTCCCCATTGCGATGCTTTTGAACCGGCACAATATCTGCAGGATGGCGATATTGTTAAAGTGGGCGAGCAAAGTTTATCTGTGCTGCATTGCCCTGGGCATACGCCTGGCCATATTGCCTTTTATTCGGCCCAATCTAAGTTGGCGTGGGTGGGGGATATTTTATTTAGAAGCTCTATCGGCCGCACTGATTTCCCCCAATCAAATCATCAGGATTTAATTCACTCGATCACCGAAAAACTTTGGCCTCTTGGTGCTGATGTAGAATTTATTCCGGGCCATGGTCCTTTATCGACCTTTGGCGAGGAACGTGAGCATAATCCTTTTGTTGCGGATCAATTATTACTTTAGTGGTTTTCGTTGGTATATCTAAAAGTTGCGAGTGGCAACCACTCGCATACGTCTTTATGTCTTTTTAACGTCATCTTCACCTTTTACTCCTTCTGCAATCTATTATCCCTTTCAAAGCGAGGGCGCCTTTGTTAACTTGGTCGTATCGATTTTTTAATCTATTGGGGTTACCTAATAATTAACAGTCGTTTGGTTTATGTTTTTTGCGCTTGATAATCCTAACCTCTTGGAGTCATTACGGATGGATCACCAAATCGAAGATTTACTTGAACATTGGTTACCACTTGCGGATGACGCTTGGGTGCTTGCTGTTATCACTCATGTTCAAGGTTCCGCTTACCGTAAACCTGGCGCCATGATGCTGTTCCATGAGTTTGGCCAAGGGGCGGGCATTTTAAGTGGTGGATGTTTAGAAGCGGATTTGCGCCGATATGCTCAAAATGCGATGCAGACGAAGCAAGTGATGTGTGTCACCTATGATGCGAGTGATGAGTCTGATGCCAGTTATCGACTAGGCTGTGGCGGCATAGTCGATATCATGTTGATCCCGCTTTTAAAAGAAAATCATGATCTAGGTTTGATTGACCTTGTTCATGCATTTCGTCATGGGCAATCGGGATATTATCAATTGCCTTTAGTCGCATCTGGAACTGATGCGCGGCAGTATCAAGCACGTTTCTATTCCGCAGATGCTGCGCCATTTCCGATAAGCGATTTTGCTAAATCAAAGATTGTGAAACAAGAGTCAAATGACACCCTAGTTATTCCCCTGAGGCCCCGATTCCATATTGGGATTTTTGGTGGCGGTATTGATGCTAAACCTATCGCTGCGATTGCCCATTCATTAGGCTGGCAAGTTACCGTTATCGATGGCCGTACTGCTTACGCTAGAGCGGCAGATTTTCCCCATGCTCATATCATCAAACAAGCCGTGGGTGAACTTGCTGCCAATGTTATCGCTCAACTAGACTGCGCTGTGGTGATAAACCATAACCTGGGCTTAGATGCTGCAGTATTAAAGGCTATTCAACCTTATTCACTGGATTATGTGGCATTGCTTGGGCCTGCCCACCGGCGGGATAAAGTACTGGCGATGGCAGGTTTATCTGCACAATCGTTTTCTGGGGTGTTTTCGGCCCCCGCGGGTCTGGCGCTTGGCGGTGAGTTACCGAGCGCCATTGCTTTAAGTATTTTAGCTCAATGTCACGGTGTGCTACATGGAGCAACACTGAAACAACTTGATGAGATTATGGGTTAATGACACCTGTGAGGTTACTGGATAAACGGCTTCTTATCGTGGTCCTTGCGGCAGGTGAAAGTCAGCGTTTTGAAGGGGTTAAGTTAGCGCAGCTTCTACCATCACATAGTGCGACTGAAACTTGCGAACAAACCATCATTAACACTCATGTTGCGCGTTTACAGCAGCTTAATTGCCAAGATTTAGGTTTGGATCGCCAAGCGCATTTGTTAATCATACTCGGTGCTCATCGGCATATATTGCAGCCATTGTTAGCCGAGCTTAAATCTCACCAACCCTTTGATATTTTAGTTAATCCGCAGTGGCAAATGGGCCTAGCATCCTCAGTGAGTTTGGCGGCAAGTTATGCCAAGGAGCAAGGCTTTGATGCCATGCTGTTGACTCTCGCGGACCAAGTGGCCTTGAGTGTTGATGATTATCGACAACTGATTTTGACATGGCTTAAAACCGGCAAAGATGTTGCCGCCCATTATTTGGATGATGTAGGCGTACCTGCTATTTTTAATGCCTCTACATTACCGCTGTTCACTCACTTGAGTGGCGATCGCGGGGCTAAATCTATTTTAAAACAACAAGCACAGCGGGGAGCGTTAGTCGCTATAACACTACCCCGCGCCGCAATTGATATTGATACCCAAGCCGATCTTGCGTCGTGGTTGGCACTTAAGGAGTGAGTTATGGCAGAAGTATTATCAACCACTGCAATTATCAAGGAAGCCAGTACCGCCGCTTCCACCCAAACACTTTCTATTAACGGTAAATCATTTACTTTAGATGCCGATCCTAAGATGCCAATTCTGTGGGCACTACGGGATATTTTAGGGTTAACAGGCACTAAATATGGCTGCGGAGCAGGGCTATGTGGTGCTTGCACTGTGCATTTAGACGGCCAACCCGTTCGAGCTTGCTTAACCAGCCTAGGGCAAGCTCAAGGTAAACAACTAACAACGATTGAAGGGCTTGATAATCAAAAGCTTAAAAATGCTTGGGCCGAACATAACGTGCCCCAGTGCGGCTATTGTCAGGCGGGACAATTGATGTCGGCTGCGGCGTTAGTGGCGCAGCATCCTAAACCTACAGAGGAACAAATCAACTCAGCCATGTCGGGTAATCTCTGCCGCTGTGGCACCTACCCACGCATTAAAGCGGCGCTGCAACACTATGCCAAACAGGAGGGCTAATATGAGTACTTTTACTGCCGTAGAAAATTTAAGCCGCCGCGACGTGTTAAAACTGTTTGGCGCAGTAGGGGGCGGACTTGCATTAGGGGCGAGTGGACTAACTTGGAGCCCCATGGCGCTGGCACAGAATAAAGAAGCGCGGCTGAATCTATTTATTGCCATAGGTGAGGATAACAAAGTGTACCTCACTTGCCATCGCTCCGAGATGGGACAGGGGATCAGAACGGGTATTCTGCAAGTCTTAGCCGAAGAGTTAGAAGCGGATTGGGATAAAATCGTCCCAGTACAGGGGCTAGGCGATAAGCGTTATGGCAGCCAGAATACCGATGGTAGCCGCAGTATTCGCGATAATTTTGATCGTATGCGCCAGATGGGGGCGATGGCAAGAACCATGCTAGAGCAAGCCGCAGCCGCGCGCTGGAAAGTCCCCGTGAGCGAGGTGCATACCGCCAGCCATAAAGTGCTGCATGCTAAAACGGGCCGCTCGGCCAAGTTTGGCGAGTTAGCGTTAGCGGCATCAGCGCTGCCAGTACCTGCCGTTGAGTCATTAACCTTTAAAGAGATTAAAGATTTCAAGCAGATTGGCGCATCCCGCCAAATCGTTGATATGGATGCCATGTTAAGCGGTAGCGCAATTTATGGTTACGATATCAAACTCGACGGCATGCTCTACGCCAGCATCATGCGTCCGCCCGTGCTTGGGAGCGATGTTGCAAGTTTGGATGATACCGCAGCGCGCAACGTGGCCGGAGTCGTGGATGTGTATCGTTTGCCTATCCCTAAGGGCGCCCCCGGGTTTCAGGCTTTGGGCGGTGTGGCGGTTATCGCTACCAACACTTGGAGTGCCTTTGAAGGCCGTAAAGCATTAAATATCACTTGGACTCAGGTCGACAACAGTCAGCACGATTCGACACTTTATTTAAAGGCGTTAGTCGAGCGAGTACAGCAAGGCGGTAAAGTGGTGCGTCAAGTTGGTGATGAGGTCAAAAATTGGCCCGAAGCGAATACATTAAAGGCGGTTTATACCGTGCCCTACTTAATTCATTCACCAATGGAACCGCCAGTTGCAACGGCCAATGTGACGGCAAAGGAATGTGAAGTTTGGGCTTCAACTCAAAACCCACAAAGCACTCAACAAAGCGTGGCCGCAGCACTGGGGATTGAAGAGGATACCGTAAAAGTTCACGTCACATTATTAGGTGGTGGATTTGGACGAAAAGCAAAGCCTGATTTTAGTGTCGAAGCCGCGTTGTTATCAAAGCAGTTTAAGCGTCCAATTAAGGTGAGTTGGAGCCGCGAGGATGAAATCCAAAACGGTTATTACCATGCTATCAGCGCCCAGTCCTATCAGGCGCTGTTCGATGCTAACAATAAACCGACTGCGCTTTTAGCTCGGACTGGATTCCCATCGATCAGTTCAACCTTTGCCGAAGGCGTCGAATATCCCTCTGACGGTGAGTTAGATTTAGGTTTTGTGGACGTACCCTTTGCTTTGCCGCACTTAAGATACGAAGCGGTAAAAGCGCAGGCGCATAGCCGCATAGGTTGGATGCGCTCTGTGTGTAATATTCAGCATGGCTTTAGTGTCGGTAGCTTTGTCGATGAAATGGCTCACAGAGCTCAGATGTCTTGTCCCGATATGTGGCGCAGCTTACTTGGGCAATCAAGGCGTGAGACCTTTGATAACCAAGGCTTTAAATATGGTAACTACGGTGAAGACTTAAATCGCCATCCGGTGGATATAGATCGTTATTTAAACGTCATTAATGCCGTCGAACAGGCTCAAGCCAAGGCGCCTAAGGCGGGCAAACATCAGGGCTGGGGTTTTGCCGTGCACCGCAGTTTTGTGAGTGTGGTCGCTGTGGCCATGCGGGTGGAAGTGAGTGAGGATAAACAGCTTAAGGTACTTAATGCCATCGCTGCCATTGATGCGGGAACGGTGGTGAATCCTGATAGAGTGAAATCACAAACCGAAGGCGCAATTATCTTTGGTCTAAGCTTGGCCTTGATGGGTGAAATCACATACAAAGAAGGCCAAGTGCTTCAATCAAATTTCCACGATTATCCTTTGCTGCGACTCCCTCAAACTCCTGATATGGAGATTATCATTATCGAGTCCGATGCTGCGCCTGCAGGCGTGGGGGAGCCGGGTGTGCCGCCCGTTGCTCCGAGTTTGACCAATGCAATTTTTGCGGCGACAGGACAGAGGATCCGCGATCTTCCCGTGAATAAGCGATTGCGAGTTTAAGCCAATGCTAAAGGGTTAACGGAAAGTGATTTGAATAAAAAAGCGCCTAATGAGCGCTTTTTTCGTTTTTTTACCACAAAAAAATTGCTTGTTAGCGATTTTACGGGCATTAATGCCGAAAATTAGCAATAGATCAGGTTTTTGTTACCAGAATAGAGGTAATTTAACCAATATGTTTACTCAAGTGATTTAAAGGTATGCAGGCTCGCGCACCCATTCATTTGGATCAGTTTCTCGTCGGCCAGTGAGTCAATCATTGATTGCAGATCCTTACTAAAAATGGAATGACATGGAAGTGAAGGGCGCTATAACACCATAACTCAGCCGCACCTTGAGAACATTTGAATCATTAACTTCCGTGAATAGAATTACTAAAGGGGTCATCCATGGAAAATCGTTGGCAAGTCGCCATTTCTGCCGGCCTATTGGCCGCTATTTGGTGTGGTGTCGCTGATGCCTTTCATCTGGTCACTTGGATCGGTTTTTTAGGTTGTAGCACGTTTTTCGCTCAACCTAAGGCCGGTTTTCAAGGGGTGATGATGGCGTGGTGTACAAATCTGTCCGGTGTATTTTGGGCTTGGCTCATTATCTCGGGTAGCAGCTTTTTTGTTTCGCCTGTCTTTGGGTATATTTTTACCGGCATCGCTACTTCGGCTATGTGTTTACAGGCAAGTTATCAGAAACTCAGCTTTATCCCCGGTGCCTTTATTGGCTGTTGTATCACTTTTGCCATGGCAGGAGATATCGCCAATATTTTGCCGCCTTTAATCATTGGTGGGCTTTTGGGGTGGGGTATGAGTATGCTAACCGAACAATTGGTCGCACTGACCCCAAAATGGTCTGCCCCAACGGGTACTGAAATGACCCGTGTCGACTAGCTTGGTATTAGTTTGTATCAGTCATCTCCATTGCGCTGCATCAGCAGGTTTAAAATAGGGGGCTAAGATATGAACTATAATGCTGACTTAGTGCCAAATCGCCTCTCGGTTCTTAGGAAATATCAAGATGAAACAAATCCAGTTTCGCACCATTGATGCCATATTGATCAAGTTCAGCCTTAACGGAAAGTTTTGGGTTGTCTGTTCTATGGTGGCTTTAATCACCACAACTGTGGCGTTGATGAATTATCAATATGCTCAGCGTCATGTCGAATTGGCATCATTTGCGCGAGTTCAGGCGACTGTTGATGCACTAGCAAAGGTAGCAAGCTCACAACAACTTGAGGGGGATGCCCTTACGCAATTTGCCCGTGACAATGGGCTGATATTGACAAATGGACAGGCTGGCCCCCAACGTCAAGGCAATACAGTGACTGCTATGGCCGATGTTTCAGGTAGGCAAGCTCTGCAGCTTTCGCAAAATGTACAGCAATGGGAAGCCGATGCCCGTAGTGATGCCAATTTTATGTTGTGGTTGGCGTTATTGGGATTATTACCGCTATTTCAGCTAAGTTATTGGATTTCGACTTCACTCGGTGGCGGGCTATGGGATATGTATATGGCCATTAAACGCTTAGCGGATGGTGATTTAAGTTTTAGATTAAACTTTTTTGGCACCGATGATTTTAGCTTAATCGCCCGTGAAATAGACCGCTGCGCCGATAATATGAGTGAAATGGTCAACGCGATCAGCAAAAATGCAGATACGCTGGCACTGGCGTCTAACGAGTTCAATCAACAAGCGGTGACCAGTGATGAATTAATCGGTTTTCAGCATCAATTCTTAGACTCAGTCGCGGTCGCAATGGCACAAATGACCGCTGCTATTGAGGAGGTTTCGATTAATGCCAATAACACCTCAATGCAAACAAAAGAAAACGCTACCCATATGTCGACCAGCCAAGAACGTATTGTTCACACCGTTGAGGGAATAGGTTTGCTTTCGACTAAAATTGGTACGGCATTTTCATCGGTGGCACAATTATCTAAGGATGCGGCGAGTATTGATGCGGTGGTCACAACCATTAACAGTATTTCCCAGCAAACCAACTTATTAGCCTTAAACGCGGCCATTGAAGCGGCCCGTGCTGGTGAGCAAGGTCGTGGTTTTGCTGTGGTCGCCGATGAAGTGCGTACCTTAGCGGGTCGAACTCAACAGGCGACGGTTGAAATTCAGTCTATGATTGAAGGCTTACAGTCAGGCACGAGTCGTTTATCAGCGATTACCACAGAGATAGTTGATCAAGCCGATGAAGGGCGAAGTGCGATTATTGCCGTAGGGGAGGATGTCGAGGGTATGACACGATCGGTCAATGCGGTATTTGATATGAGTAGCCATATTGCCGCAGCCGCCGAGGAGCAAAGCGTCGCCGCGCGGGATATTGCAGGGCAATTAAATGAGATTCGCCATCAGTCCGACACCATCAAACAAACGGCAAGACGCAGTGTGACCTTGGCGAATGACTTACACCAAGCTTCAGTTGAATTGGGTGGGATTTTAAAGCAGTACCGGACTAGCTAAGTTGCTACGCTACGTCTTTAAGGTAGATTTTAGTTCTTCTTACACGGCTTAATAGTTAAAAATGTTAACGCATTTATTAAGCCGCTTTTCTCTCGTATCTTCATTCTTCCAAGCGAATTCTCCTTAATGTTTTAATTGCGTTCTACTAATCTCGCAATTGCACATTTTGCTCGGAAATCACCCATCAAATGTTTGTGGTTAATTTAACTTTTTGTAATGTAATAGAAATTTTTAAATCAATCTAAAGTGTGACTTTAGCATTATCATCAAAATACGGTTGGAGAATAGCTGAAGTTAGAGTAAGTTACTAACCACAAAGTAAAGCACTATCAATGGGTTGCTAACAATTTTCGTTCAAGATGTTAGAAATGAATATGGAAAAAGTTGAGATATCAACCAAAGTGGTGAAAGAAACACTCGATCATTACCGAGAGGATTTTGCCAGTCTTGTTAAAGCATATGCAAATTTCTCCTATACCCAAGGTGAGGCCTATTGTGATTTTTTTGTTGATATAGGCTCAATGATGAATGGTGTCTGGCTAGTCACGGCGGATCTAGAGTCAGACACTGTTCCACCTTTTAAAGAGTTTAATTGGCATTGCATGTTAAATATTAACGAAGCAAACATGCCAGAAGATGAATTAATCGAATTATTGCAAAATGTCTACAAAATCGGCTATCTCTGGTTAATAGAGCAATTGTCATTACTCAAAAAACAAATAGATTTTATTGAGATCAGGCTTTATCACAATGGCAGTCTTGATTATCAAGCATTGAGTCAATTGGATTAGGTTGATTTATCAAGCTCAATTTATGCCTGTTAAAGTCATGCTGTAGTCTAGTGCGAACAACTCTCCTTAAAACGGCAAAAATCACCATAGAGAGATAGGGGAAATGATGGAAAAGGATGTGTTAGTTAAGCTTGTGATTGAATATTTTAAAAAAGTCGATGCGGGTGATGTGAGTTACCCTGATTTGTTTAGCGAAGAGGTGGACTTTTTTTTCCCTAAATTTGGACGCGCTAAGGGCAAAGACAGCTTAGTTGAATTTGGCAATCGCATCGGTAGCTCACTC
Organism: Shewanella sp. W3-18-1; assembly: GCF_000015185.1. Classification (NCBI taxonomy): domain Bacteria; kingdom Pseudomonadati; phylum Pseudomonadota; class Gammaproteobacteria; order Alteromonadales; family Shewanellaceae; genus Shewanella; species Shewanella sp. W3-18-1. Next base: position 1,812,406 of record NC_008750.1, read on the forward strand.
AGCAGTATTTGGCATGATATCGACGGATTTAACATCACAGTTTCTGGTAATACTGTCATCGTCGAAGGGCAAGAAGGTGGAGTCATGAGTGATGGCATCGTTTGGCCAGACAATAAGATTTCAACAGGCCGTTTTTGCAGTGTGTTTGAGTTTACAGACCATCTTATCAGCCGCATGTATGTGTATGTTGACCCTGACTTCGCAAGCCTCGATGTAGAAAGAATCGCTATACTGTCAGGCCAACATCAGGTCTAGTCTTTGGCCCTGTGTACGTGATAAGTGAGTTAAAGGTTTACAGGAAACAAGCCTTAGAAATGGAGTATTATCAGTGACAACGAGAACGGAATTACTCAATAAATTAAGCGCCTTATTGGTCGCAGATCCAGAGAACAGTCCGGTAGTGACATTAGATGAGTTCTTTTTAGCAAACGAAGATGAAGAGTCCATCGCGCCCAATAATTGGGGCTATGGTCGACCATCTATCAAAGAAATCTATCGCAGCTTGAAAGAAATCGAACATAGGCCTGATGTGCAGGGGGTCTTTGTTGGTATGCACGATGAATGGTCCGAAGCCCTTGAGGATGATGAGCTATGGCCCGCAGCCGAGAACATTCATATCCTCTCCTGTGCGCCTGAGGTCGAAGTGGAAGCCTGGATTGCAGGAATCGCGGCAGATGGGCTCGGTACTGGCTGGCCCTATGGCGAACATAAACTTTCCCCTATGCCTCAAGATGGCTATCTTGTCTATACCGTGTATTGGGACTAGTGGATTTCTATATCACCTGTAGAGTTTGAAACTTCTCAACTTAAAGTGTCCAATTTGGGGTGACCAGTACACAAACAAAAACATCGGCCTAAGCCGATGTTTTTACATCCATTAAAATGATCGAACCCAAGCAGCTTAAGCTTCTTTGAACGTGCTCCAAATGGGCGCGTGGTCAGAGGGTTTATCGATACCGCGTAGATCGTAATCGACATCGGATTCGACTAAGCGCGCAGCAAGCGAGGGTGTTGCTAAAATCACATCAATGCGTAGGCCGCGGTTATCATCGAAACCTTTGCTGCGGTAATCGAACCAAGAATAACGCTCAGTGCGCTCTGGATGTAATTGACGGAAAGTGTCGATTAAGCCCCAGTCTTGTAAGGTTTTTAACCATTCACGTTCTTCGGGTTGGAAGCTGCATTTACCGGTTTTTAGCCAACGCTTACGATTGACTTCGCCAATGCCGATATCTAAATCGGTCGGTGAAATATTGATATCACCTATGATGGCGATATCTTCATCGTTGCTATGGTTCGTCTGCAAGTAGTGCATTAAATCCTGATAAAACTTACGTTTAGCAGGATATTTTGTTGGGTGGTCTATGCTTTCGCCCTGGGGGAAATAGCCATTGAATACGGTCAGTGGACGGCCATTTGCTTGGGAGAAAGTGCCGATAATCATTCGGCGCTGGGCATCTTCGTCATCGCTAGGAAACCCTTTTTGTATTTTTTGTGGTGCAACCTTTGACAGCATAGCCACGCCATAGTGAGCCTTACCACCGTGGTAATGTACCTGATAGCCCATCGCCTCAACTTCAGCGAGTGGGAAGGCTTCATCGTGCACTTTGGTTTCTTGTAGGCCGATAATGTCGGGTTTGTGGCTGTCGATTAACGCCTGCAATTGATGCAGGCGGGAACGCAGTCCATTGATATTAAAGGACACTATCTTCATTAAGGCAGAACTCGCTTAAAGGGTTTAACCACGACACTTTGGTAAACACCCGCAGCAAAATAGGGATCAGCATTTGCCCAAGCTTGTGCTGAGGCTAAAGAATCAAAATCAGCGACAACCAATGAACCGCTAAATCCCGCTTCACCTGGATTTTCGCTGTCAATTGCTGGGTGGGGGCCAGCAACCAGTAAACGACCTTCATCCGCTAATTCTTGCAAACGGGTTAGATGGGCAGGGCGCGCCGCTAAACGTTTTTCTAGGCTGTTCTCAACATCTTGAGCTGAAATCATATACCACATTATTTAAGTTCCTTGCGTTGGTCTTCTGGAAGGTGTTTATAAAGGTAAAATACGGTGATTACAGTATTGACTAAGGTTAAGGCCGTTAAACCAAAGACCTTAAAATTCACCCAAGTTTCTAACGGTAAGCTAAAGGCGACATAAATATTCACTAGGCCACAGGTAGCAAAAAAGATCACCCAATACCAAGTGATATGTGCCCAAATCTTGTCGGCTACTTGCATTTCTTTGCCTAACATCGACTTTAAAATGGACTTATTCAGTAACTGACTAATACCCAATGCCAAGGCAAATAGGGCATAGATAATGGTGACTTTCCATTTAATAAAGGCATCGTCATGGAAAACTAAGGTGAGTGTGCCAAACACTGTGACCATGGCGAAGGTAATAAGGTGCATCTTTTCAAGCTTTTTGTATAGCGCATAGGTCACGATTAATTGAAGCGCAGTCGCTGCGATCAATGCGCCGCTGGCGATATAAATATCAAAAAACTTATAGACAGCAAAAAAGATAACGAGTGGCAGAAAATCAAGCAGTTGTTTCATAAATAATCGTGATAAAGAGACGTGAGCCTGAGTGTAGCACGCGAGGCTAGTGGGAAAAAGCCATCATAGTACCTCGGTTGCGATCTTGCCCGTGAACCCCGTCTAATCTTGATGCTAAATAGCGGTTCCAAATAGCAACGCCCACGTAAGCTCCGCTGTTTTAGCTAAACAGACCCGATGGCTGCGAACTTGGGATTAGGAGAAGTCTCGCTGTTATCCTTATGCCCGTATTCTTTCTTTAACGTGTTGTATTAGCGGGCAATCGTGGCATTGGCCCGTGTTGGCGAGTTGATACCTTAAGCAGCAAGTACGGCGAATGCAGGAGATTTTGGGGCCAGGCTTTGAGTTTGTTTTTACGCTCGTTTTTGTGTTTGAGTTAGCATTGCTTTGCTCAGTGTCGATAAACAAGTTAATGCTGTTATACAGCGGATTGATGCTGCCATCTTGAAAGGTTGCCTGACGAAACAGAGCTTGTTTTAGGCGCTGGTTTTGTTGCTGAGATAATCCTAATTCCCCAAGATACCAGTGAATAAGATAGCCGAGGTGGCTCCAATATAATTTAGCGGGCGTAGGGCTTAGGGTGAGCAGACGCTCAACACTCGGTTGCAGTAAGTTTAAGATCAGGCCTTGTAGGGCGAGTTCTTTATCAACTGGCGGCTTATGTGGGGTTAATGGTGAGTGTACCTTACTGTCTGTCTTGAAACTTGGCTTAGTGTTTGTTTGGGAAAGTGGCTCGATGCCGTGGTGTTTTTTAAAGGTCAAAGCGGTATTTGGCTGGCGCTTTGCGAGGTTAAATTCAAATTTTGCTACTCTGCCACTGGGGTGTACTTGCATAAAAATGGATTGTGGCTGCCAGTGAATAGGCTCGAATATGGCTTTTGGGGCGTTAAAAATCCATTCCATTATAGGTGGGACTAATAGGCCGAAATACCATTGGCCCCAGAGAGAATGCAATGCTTTGCGAGTGTCTTTTTTGCTGGCTACAGCGTTTTTACTAGCCGCAGTGCTTTTATTGACCACAGCGCTTTTACTGGAAAACGCGGGCGATCGGCTGGTTGCCGCTGTTTTACTAACCTCGGTTTCAGCCTCGATTTCAACCTGAGTTTCTGCGCTAGGATGTGCGATGGCAAAACGTGCAATGAGTTTTTGATATGTATCAGCGTTACTCCATTCATCAAAACTAAGCCCTGTGGGGGACTGCGTTGCATTAAGGTGCTCGCTATAGAAGGGCGCCCGTTGATGTAACAACTGATTGAGTGACAAAATAGTTTGATTCAACGCGTTGTGGCTTGGCGAGGTATCACACAATGTTTGCAGTCTGGTGTCTCTCCGTTGGCTTGCCATTGTCACTCCTTATATGATTGTGATTGATTCCCGCTGTTATTGATAAGCCCCACTATTATTGATAAATTCCATATAAATTAGGACCTTGTGAGCCAAAGATTGGGGCTCACAAGGTTTTTCGAACGATCGCAATAAAAGTCTGACTTAGAAGCGATAGTCCAAGGTTAAGCTGGCACTTCGAGGCGTACCGTATTGGAATTGGCTATATTGACCGACTTGGCTGTAGTAGGTTTTATCTAAGGCGTTGTTCAGGTTGGCGCTAAGCTTAAGCTGCTCGGTAAAGGCATAACTTGCCATTAAGTTGACTAGGGCATAGGCTTCTTGACCGACTTCCACCTCTATTGGGGTGGGTGGTGGTGTTTTCAGTGTCATGTAAATGCGACTCTGCCAATTTATACCTGCACCGACTTGTAGCTTGTGCCAATCCCCACTAAATCGATAGGTTGTAAAGACTTTTACCTGCTGGCGTGGTGAGGTGGTATTGATGCGTTTGCCCTTAGGATCCTCGGTGCTGAACTGGGTGTAACCGAAGTAAATATTCCAGTCATCGGTGATTTTGCCTGTGGATTCAAACTCAAAACCTTGGGTTTGGGTGCCGTTAACCTCTCTGTACACTGGGATGGTGGTGCCAGGGAGTACATCGCCTGTACGTTCTCCGACATTGTCCTGACGAATTTCAAACACCGACAGCGACATATCTAAACTTTCATCCATCAGGCTGGCTTTAATCCCTGCCTCGTAGTTCTTACCCTTCACTGGGTCAATATAACTGGCATCGATTCGCTGCAAGGTTTGCGGTGCAAAAATATCCGTATAACTGGCATAGAGCGAATATTGCTCGGTCAGGGCGTAGGTGAGGCCGAAGTAAGTCGTGAGTTCGTTGCTGATGCTGAAATCGTAGCGGCTGCCAAAATTATCTTGGTCGGTTTCCCACTCATTGAGGCGTAATCCGACGAGGACAGCTAAAGCGTCGCTGAGATTAAGCTGAGTCGCCACATAGGCTGCACTCTGTTTGGTTTCGCCAAATGAACCCGTGGTATAGGTTTCCTTCCATTGAGGTTTTGGATATTGGAAGTTCGGATCGCGAAAATCCCCCAAAGGCGGTACTGCCGCAGTGGGATAATAGTAGGGATTGGCGAACTCTTGGCGTTGGCCATTCCAGCCAAACATCAATTGATGTTCTAATCCAAAGAGTTGGTATTGTCCTTCGGCGCGCAAATCCACATTGTGTTGGGTGCGACTACCGTCGACATAGGCGATAGAGCCTGCAGTGGCGCCGATATTCGTTACAGGATCAGGATATCCCGTGGCCCATAGTACATCGAACTCCAATGAGTTATCGCCGTAGGTGTAAGTCCCTTTTAGGTTCCAACCGTTATCTAATCTGTGTTCGAGACTCGCAAAAGTGTTGAGGCCTTGGGTATGCGCCGAGCCCCAATCGGGCGCCGTTGAAGTGGCACGATCATAATTAGTGCGACTGCCATCGCTGTAAAATAGCGGTAAACCGCCCGACATAGTGCCGCTCGGTGTGGCATCTTGGTAATCGACACCAAGGGTGAATAAGGTGCTATCGCCAATATCGGTTTCGACTATGCCGTATAGCGTGGTGCGCTGCTGCTCGTACCTGTCTTGGAATGAATCCTTATCTTGATAGGCGGCGACCACGCGACCGCGCACAGAACCCGAGTCATTTAAGCCGCTGGAAACATCGACCATACCGCGCACATTATTCCATGAGCCCACGCTTAACGAGGTGTTGCCCATAAACTCTTGAGTCGGGCGTTTACGGATAAGGTTAATGGCCGCCGAGGGGTTACCCGCACCTGTCATTAAACCTGTCGCGCCGCGTACCACTTCTACTCGCTCGTAGATGGCGGTGTCGATGAGATTATCGCCATAGTTGAAGCGGGTATCGTAGGTGGTTGGCACACTATCATACAAAATGCTGGTCACGGCAATGCCGCGGGCACTAATACTGTATCTGTCGTTATCCATTGGGCGGGCATTGATCCCCGCAACGCTGGTCATGGCATCAATCACGCTATTAAGCTGTTGATCGTTCATCATTTGACGGGTGATGGACGTTACCGACTGCGGCGTTTCTAAATAGGATAAATCGAGCCCCGTTGCCGTGTTCATCGCTTGGGTTTTATAACGGTTGTCATGTAAATCCTTAGCGCCAATGACATTGATGACTTCAATTTCTTTCTGGTGCTTTTTAGTCTTACTATCCGCATCGACAGTGTCAGCTGTGGCATGGGGAACCGTGGCTAACATGACTGAGCACAGCAATAGCTTCGGGTTAACGAGGGCTTGCCGACAGACGAGTGCGATGCAGGAGAGAGGAAAAGTCTTCATAATGTTGATCTTTAATTCCGTTTAGGTTGGGGGTTAAACAAGCTGGGCCAATATTGGCCCATGCTAAAGTTTCGGGGTTATCCACTTTGTGGTGTGTTAACGTGTCCTTTGCTCAGCGCTGCTAAGCATAGGGCGCTTAAAGGCATGGCTTTGTCTAAAGGCCGCCAAGGGATTGTCGATGCCACCGGCGAAACGCAGGTTTTTCTCCCTGTCGGCGAGGTCTATCATTTGTTGGTTATTATTCAATTGGATACGATTGAGGCACGTGCGTACAAAGCTGTCCTTAAACAGATCGTATTGGGAAAATTTGTCGGCCAAATGTGGATGCTGGGCTTGGTAATCACGTACATTGTCCGCCACTAACTCCCAGAATTGGCTTTCACTGACACTGGTTTGCTCATCGAGTAGCGGTGCTAAATAGCGGAAAATACAGTCAAAAATATCCAGTAAGATGTAGTTAAGCTTCATCTCTTCTTCAAGGCTCACCGCAAGGCGTTTTACATCATCAGGTAGCGGCTTCGCGCCATTGAGTACCGCGACTTCTTCGCCTATGTCTTTCATTAAAATCTTGACTGGCACATATTCATCGAGCACTAAGATCAGGTTTTCACCATGTGGCATAAAGACCAGATCGTAGGCAAAAAAGGCATGTAACAGCGGCGATAAATACAGGTTTAAGTAGCGACTGACCCAATCCTTTGCTGGTAAGCCTGAGGCGACTATCAAGGCTGCAATAAGGGCCTTATCTTCATGATCCGTATGCAGTAGCGCTGCCATGGTCATCAGATTTTGCTTAGGCTCAATGTGCGGTAGTGGGCTTTCGCGCCACAGGGCTGAGAGCATTTTTTTGTAGGCGCTATCTTGGGTGAGTGCCTGCTCGTAATAGGTGTGGTGATAACCTATTGCGGCAATTTCCTTCAGGATCACAAAGCCTTGTTGGGCAAAGTAAGGATCGTTTTCAACTAAGTTTGCAACCCAAGCATTGATCTGCGGTGTGCAGCTCATGTAAAGGGGCGATAGACCACGCATAAAGCCCATATTTAGGATAGAAAGCGCAGTTTTGACGTAGCACTTTTGCGGTGATGCAAGATTGAAGAAAGTGCGTATTGATTGCTGCACTTGGTATTGTTCGCTGCCTTCACCAAGGTAAACCAGATCGCCACGGGCTATGTCGCCGGCAAAGACGCGGGCGATTTTTTCGCGCCACTGCCAAGGATGCACAGGCATAAAGTAGAAGTCCTGTGGATCATGCTGCTTGGTTTTAAGATGCTGCTGAAAATCATCGAACTGCTGGCCAAGCTCCTCCTTGAGTAACGCGTCGTGACTCAAGTTTTCGAGGGCGGCAAACGTGGTTTTGTTTTTGCGGACTCCAAGCCAGACTAACTGCATCGGCATCGCGCTTTCAGGGGCAAATTGACGGTAATCCTGCATATCAAAACCAATCCGGCCATTATTGGCAATAAACACCGGATGGCCTTCTGTCATACCCGCTTCTATGCTTTGATAATCGGCTCGCGCTAGCGTGGCTGCGGGAATCGCCTGATGCGCTAACTTGTATGCCTTACTGTAAAGGGTGCTAGTGATTTCTTCTAAATAGGTTGGTAGTAAGGTTTCGCTGATCCCTAAGTCATTTTTAAGGGAAATGATGAGCGACATCGCATCGAGGGTTTGTTCTTTGCCTGCAAGTGAAACGCGGATGGTATCGGCATCAATCGCGAGATGATCGAGCTGATAGTGCCGCGCACTAAAATAATAAGTGCTGTCTTTGAGCCGCAGTTCATAGTGGTTAAGCCCCGTTTTTTGCCCGTATAGGGTCGGGGTAATGAGCTTCTCGTGGGTGAATTCGCAGAGGATTTTCTTCACTAAATGACGATTAGCCGCTTGCCAATAGGCGGGGGTTAAATGCTCGGGTATAGAAGTCGATGTTGTCGATAGCGCCGAGCTTTGTTGAGCATGTACTGCTTGATCATGATGATCTTGCGTTGGCAATGGGTTAATTAATAAGGCTTTTGTGGGTAAGTTCATCTAATTCACCTGAAGAGTCGATAATGTTATGGGAGAGATTACGGGCGCCGCGAGCGTGCTTGGCAGCGCTGAGGTTGTTTGGGCTAAGCGCGTCGAAGAAGCCGAGCTTGATGCGAGCAGACGATCAGCCGCAGTGCAAAATCCGAGGAAAGCCGCTTTAGTGCTTAATTTAATTGCCTTTTCATAGCGAATACCTACTCGGCTATTTAAGTGATGAATTTTCATATTGAGTTGATCGGGTTCAACTACGAGGCGAGTAAAGGCCAGTTTTTCAAGCACGAGCTTAGCTATCGCATCCATCACTTTGAAGGATAAGCCGCTGACGGGTTTGCCATCGGGCGGCGCGATAATCAAATGCATACCACAATCACCCGGCGCAGCACGATAGTGCTGGCCGACTTCATCGTGGGCGGGATCGTAAAGTTCCACCATAAATAGCGCTTTGGCCTGCCATTCACCTATCAAGGCAAACTTGTGCTCTGTAGTTGCTAACAGATTTTTTATGGCATCAAGGTTCAAGCCCTGCATACCCCAAAACTTGGCGTAATCTTGGTTAAGCCAAGACTGTAGTGTTGGAATGTCTTGTGTAAGATCTAACGCTCTGAACTGGAAACCATTGATGCTTGTAATAGCCGATAGCTGTGTTAAACATAGCCGCGTTAAACAATGGTCACTAAATTGACTCGCCATTATTGCGCCTCCTTATTCGGCGCCATCAAGACTGACATGTAGGTTCCTGCACCTGAACTTGTGCCTGCACTTATACTTGAAGTCGCAGTTTGGGTTGGGTACAGACTTTGAGGCGCGTCAGCAGTATTTGTGTGATCTGATGCCTTAGTGAAATGTTTAGGCTTAAGATTCAAGGTGTTAATTGCATTGGCGCCGCAGGGCTGATGACTGGCAAGTTTGGCCGGATCGAAGGTTTGAAACGCGATATGTTCCTCAATGTGGTAGGGCGCATAACCGAGTACGGCTTTTAAGATGGTGCCGTTGCGATAACAGCCCATTCCCAGATCCGGTGAGCTTATCCCATGGGTATGCAAACCGACATTCTGGACAAAAATATCCCCTCGAATATCTATGCTGTAATCACGCTGCACGCTAAGTTGTCCGGCGTCATCGAATTCGACTTGTTGTTTAATACCACTGATAAACTCGGGTAAACGATAGTGGTAACCTGTGCCTAAAATGACGGCGCCCGTTTCTTGCTCAAAGGTGTGATTTTTTTCATTGTGGTGGAAATGCAACTTGAGCATATTGGCTTGGGGCTCGATATGAGTCAGCGCCGCATTCGTCATCAGTCGGCATTGAAAATCGGCCAATAGGCGCTTTTGATATAACAAGTCATAAATGTCGTTGATCAGCTCAGAATTTATCCCTTTGTAGAGCTGTTTCTGGCTGGCGATCAGTGAGCATCTTTGATTAGGGGTCAACTCGTGGAAGTAATCGACATAATCTGGCGAGGTCATCTCTAAAGTAAGCTTGGTATATTCCAAGGGATAAAAACGTGGTGATCGCGTCATCCAATTGAGTTGATAACCATAGGTATCAATATCTTGCAGTAGATCGTAAAACACTTCAGCCGCACTCTGGCCACTACCAATCACTGTGATGGCACTCTGACTCTGCAGGTAGGTTTTTTGCTGCATATAACTGGCGGTATGCATGATCCGTGCATCTTGGATTGGGCAATCCTTTGGCAGATAAGGTTCAGTGCCAGTGCCTAACACTAGCTTTCGGCATTGATAGGTATGGGTTTTGCCACTGCGTCTATCAAAACCTGTAATTCGATAAATACCTTCCCCGGCGTTGTAATCCACTTGAGTGACCTTAAAACCAAATTTAAGGTTGCTGAGCTGTTGGCTCACCCATTGGCAATACAAGTTGTATTCGTGGCGAGGTAAAAAGAAATTCTCACGAATATAAAAGGGATAAAGTCTGCCCGTTTGCTTGGCAAAATTAAGGTAACTGTAGCGGCTGGTGGGATCGGCCATAGTTACCAGATCCGACATAAAGGGGGTTTGCAGTCTTGAGGATTTGAGTAGCATGCCTGGATGCCATTCAAAACTGGTTTTAGCATCTAAAAATAAACAATTAAAGCCGTCAATAGGTTCTGATAAGGCGGCGAGGCCAAGATTGAACGGGCCAATGCCTATGCCAAGTAGATCAAAGATTTCGCGATCAATTTCCCTTTGTAGTGTAGTCACTTACGCCTCCTTTGGTTCTATTGTGCTAAGTAGAACTTTTCCAGTAATAGTCGACTGATAAGCAAGAATTTAGTGGATATCTCTATCAAAACTGATTTAACAATCCATTTATCTCGCTAATAGTGTTTTTAGCTACAGCTTCCTGCTGCGGTTATCTTTGATGATAATGGAGGGGTAAATTAGCACTTTAAAAATTACAAATGCAAATCGTTATCATTTAGATGGATGGGAGTGATTCATACTTTTAGTGGATATAAAAAAGAATTGTATATTGTTTGTTGTGATAATGTTTGGTGATTGCTGTCGCTGACAAGAGAGACGTTTTTTGTGAAATGAGGTTATAAATAACGCTATAAAACAGTTGGTTAATTTGTTTTTGAGGTTTAAAGCTCTATTTGTCTCGACTCATTGAATGGATATAGAATACGCCAAAAATGATAGCTGCTAGTGACAAAATGATGTCAGTGTAAATCGACTGTAAATGTTTAGATATTGAACTTTCGATGAGAGGACGATGATATTTAGTTGTTTAAAAACAGCACTAAATAAAGGGTCATTAGGGCGTTAATAGGGTTTTGTGCAGAGTGGAAAGCTAATGTGTCATGTTAATTGTCCCGTTGAAAACCATTTTTAACGACGGCTTTCGGTTTTATTCCATAAACACGATGAATAAATATCTACCAATACTAAGGGAGTTCGACAAAGGCGGCGGTGAGTTTACGTACTAAAGGTAACACCATCAGTAATGTCGGAAAGGCGACAATCCATGAGATCAGCCAAGCGCCGAGCCAGAGTTCGATAAATTGCGGTGAAGCACCAACGCCATTGAAAGTGCTGATCCCAGAAACGATACAACTCATGAGAATAGAAAGAAAAAATGGCATCACCACAGTGGCATATTTGGCGGGTAATTTGGGTGTTCCCAAAAAAGTACGAGGTTTGTTATTGGCTAAAGATTTAGAAACGGTCATCGGATCCTCTAATGGAAATGTATCAGGCGAATGATTGGTCAAAGGTTAGCACTATACCTTCTTTTATCGACTTAATTCATCCAATTTGTTACCCAAAGTTCACCTGTCACATTGACCCAGTCACTGAGTGAGATAGGGGATTTTCCCAGTTCATTATCGAAGGGGAGCGGTAAGTTTGATTGCAACAGGTAAATCGTATCTTCGGGTGTTTGGCTGATGTCGATGATCTGTCCTGAAGCTTCAAAGTGACAGTTATGCAGCGGAAACTGCAGATGCTGGTATGGCGCCTGCTCAATGATGTCCACTTGAGGGCTCGCACTCGCCAGCCGCCCCAATAATTCAACCGTCACCCATTGGTTAAGGGGAAAGCGCGCTTTTGCCTGCTGATCGCTGCCTTGGTAGTAAAACCAAATTGGCGCGCCATTGTCGCATTTTGCGGCTACTTCCCCTTCAAATCCACAGCCCCATGGTGTGAGTTCGAGAATATAGATCCGATACTGCATAAAAAGTCCGTTTTATTGTCGAGGCCTCCATGCTACCGAGGAACTGTGACTAAATAAATACGCTGTTAGTTTAGGTCGCAGCCTTCATTGCGCGAGTAAATTCCCCAAGCGTTGCAAGTAGCTTAACTTCATCGTGCTGGTGGGTTTCGATGATTTTTACTACGGCAGAGCCAGAAATCGCCCCTGCAGCGCCCGCTTTGATGGCGGCGCTTACCTGTGAAGGCTCGGCAATACCAAAACCGAGGAGCGGTGGCGGGGCGTTAAAGGCTTTTAATTTAGATAAAATTTCCTCTACCGGCACGCCAGCTTTCGTGTCTGTGCCTGTGACTCCCGCGCGGGATAAGAGATAGGTGTAACCTTCACCACTTTTACTCACTTGTTCAAGGGTTTCACTGTCGGCATTGGGCGGCGCGATAAAAATCGGCGCAATACCATGGGCTTTAGCGGCTTCGCTAAAGGGCGCGGATTCTTCCACTGGCACATCGGCGATAAGCACTGAATCCACACCCGCTTGCTGCGCTTTAGCGTAGAAAGCATCGATGCCGTTAGCAAACACCAAGTTCGCATACAGCAGCAAACCGATTGGAAGTTCAGGATATTTAGCACGCACTTGCGCCAGTAATTCAAAACACGCCGTTGGAGTCGTGCCTGCGGCTAAAGAACGCAGGTTAGCGCCTTGGATCACTGGGCCATCGGCCAAGGGATCGGAAAACGGAAAGCCCAGTTCTAAGGCATCGGCGCCGTTTTGCACTAAAGTATCGATAATTTTTAGCGATAACTCAGGGCTAGGATCGCCAAGGGTGACGAAGGGGACAAAAGCGCCACGGCCTTCGGCCTTGAGTTTGGCAAAGGTGGCTTGGTAACGGGCCGCTTGGTAAAGGCTTGTGTTAGTCAATGTATCACTCATGTTCGTTATACCTCTTTACCATTCAAAATGTCAGAAACGGTGAAAATATCTTTGTCGCCACGACCGGAAAGATTGACCACTAAAATGGTTTCCTTGGTGCACTCGCGCGCCATTTTGACGGCATAGGCGATAGCATGCGCCGATTCCAATGCTGGGATAATCCCTTCACAGCGCGCCAGTTGTTGGAAGGCTTCTAAGGCTTCATCATCGGTAGCCGATTCATAACGGGCGCGGCCAGTGGCATTAAGATGTGCGTGCTGCGGGCCAACGGAAGGGAAGTCCAATCCGGCTGAAATCGAGTAAGATTCTTCGATTTGCCCTTCGCTGTCTTGCATCAAAGGCGCTTTCATGCCGAAGAAAATACCAGTCTTACCGTGTTTAAGCGGCGCGCCGTGCATTGGTGTGTCTATGCCTTTACCCGCAGGTTCGACACCAATCAGTTCGACACTGGGTTCGTCGATAAAGTCAGCAAACATACCGATAGCGTTCGAACCGCCGCCAACACAAGCGATAACAGCATCGGGCAAGCGACCTTCACGTTCCAGCATTTGCTTCTTGGTTTCTTCGCCAATAATGCGTTGGAATTCACGCACGATTGTTGGGAACGGATGTGGCCCCGCAGCGGTGCCCAGAAGATAGTGGGCCTTTTCGTAGCTGCCAGACCAGTCGCGCATCGCCTCGTTACAGGCATCTTTTAGGGTGGCAGAACCTGAGGTCACAGGAATGACTTCCGCGCCCATCAAACGCATTCTAAATACGTTAGGTGATTGGCGCGCAACATCTTTGGCGCCCATATAGACTTTACATTTTAAGCCTAACAGCGCGCAGGCAAGGGCGGTGGCAACGCCGTGTTGTCCTGCACCAGTTTCTGCAATAATTTCCTTTTTACCCATGCGCTTAGCCAGCAGGGCTTGGCCTAACACTTGGTTGGTTTTATGGGCGCCGCCGTGGAGTAAATCTTCCCGTTTAAGGTAGATTTTCACCATAGGATTTGGGCTTAAATTGCGGGTTAAGGTGAGTGCCGTTGGGCGACCCGCGTAGTTCTTCAGTAAATCGGTAAATTCGGCTTTAAAGTCGTCATCTTCCTGCGCTTCCACAAAGGCAGTTTCTAATTGCTTAAGGGCTGGCACTAAAATCTGTGGCACATACATGCCGCCGTATTCGCCGAAATAAGGGTTAAGCTTTAACGTTGACATACCTTTTTCCTTATCTTATCAATCAGTTTGTCTGTGGTTTCTCAACTCAAGCATTTGTTAAATGTACGCTGTTAAATTGAGCCACAGATATAAATGTGTTTTATCTCGCCGTTTAGAGACGTAAGTTGGCAAAAGCTGTTTGGATCAGTTGCGCCGATTTAATTCCTGCGGCGGTTTCTAGGCCTGAATTAAAATCTAAACCGTAAAATCCTTGGGCATTGGCACTGGCCACATTGTCGGCGTTGAGTCCGCCCGCCAACATGGCATGGGCCTTTTGCGGGCCGAGGGATTTCACATCAATGCTTTGCCAATTAAAGGCTTGGCCCGAGCCGCCAAATTGGTCTGGCGTTTTACTATCAAAGAGATATCGCGATGCTCCCTGGGGTAAGTTACCAAGCTCACCCGTTTGCGCATCGACGCTGACGGCTTTCCAAATTTGAGTGGTGAGTCCCGCTTGTTCAAGTCGCTCGGTGAGCACTGCGATTTCAAGTTCAGTTTCAGTGCCATGGAGCTGCACCGCCGATAACTGCAAACTGGCTGCGGTATCACAAATGGTTTCTGGCGCGGCATTAACAAACACGCCGACGAATTCAATGGCGGGAGCCTCGGATGCGCGATATTCCCTGAGCAATTGTTCAGCGGCATTAAGGGTTAAGGCGCGCGGGGATTTTTCAGCAAAAATCAGCCCGGCATAGACAGCGCCTGATGTTGCCGCGGCGCGAATATCTTCCATGCGGGTGAGGCCGCAGACTTTATTGTGACCGAAGATCAATTTACGGCAGGCTAAGTCGATATCAGCCTCGGCCATTATCGAACTACCGACGAGGAAACCATCAACCAGTGGACTCAGGCGGCGTACTTGCTCATTGTTGTAGATGCCTGATTCGCTGATCACCACGCGGTCGCTGCCAATGTGTGGCGCTAGCGTTTCTGTGGTGGCGAGATCGGTACTTAAATCCCTTAAGTTACGGTTATTGATCCCAATAATCGGCGCATCTAATGCGATGGCGCGTTTAAGTTCTTCTTCGTTACTGACTTCGGTCAGCACATCGAGTTGATACTTAGCGGCTTCTTTCGCTAGGCGGTGATATTGCGCATCATCGAGTACGGATAGCATCAACAGAATGGCATCGGCGCCTTGGTGGGCGGCGAGTTTAATTTGGTATTCATCGACAAAAAAATCTTTGCACAGAATAGGTTGGTTCACCCTAGCGCGCACCTTAGGGATATAGTCCATATCCCCTTGAAAGAATTGCTCGTCGGTTAATACCGAAATGCCCGCCGCATATTTACCATAGATATCGGCGATAGCTTCTACATCAAACACATCGCGGATAAGCCCTTTGGAGGGACTGGCTTTTTTACATTCTAAAATGTAACCCGCCTTGGGCGCCTTGAGTGCGGCAAATAAACTGCGGTCAGAGATTTTTGGCGACAGACTCGCCTCGGGGAAACGCAGCTTCAGGGCGGCAATATGGGCCGCTTTGGTATCGACAATACGGGTTAATACATTACTTTTGGGCATAGCGTCTTTTTCTGCCTGTGGCTGCATTCTAACGTCTTGGCTATCTGTTATCAGTTCTTGAGTCATTGCCACTTATTCCTTTGTTTCACTGCTGACTTTAGCTAATTGGCTTAACAATTCAAAGGCTTTGCCGCTTTGTATGGTACTGAGCGCAAGTAAGGTTCCCGCTTTGACTGAATCAGCAATCCCACACACATATAAAGCACAACCTGCATTGATGGCGACCGCATTGGCGTGCGCATCTGTGCCGCGACCTCTCAAAATTGCCTCGGTGATCAAGGCATTTTGCGCGGGTTCGCCGCCTTCTAAGTCACTGATTTGTGCTAAAGGTACACCTAAATCGGCGGGCGTGAGTTGATACTCTATGATGTCACCGTCTTTTAATTCGGCCACTAGGGTATTGCCGTGCAGCGCAACTTCATCTAAACCGCTGCCGTGCACTACCATAGCGCGTTTTGTGCCAAGCGCCTTTAATACTTTCGCTATCGGTAAGACTAACTCAGGGCTATACACGCCAAGCAACATAAACTCGGGGCGGGCGGGATTGATTAGTGGTCCTAACACATTGAATAAGGTGCGCGTTTTCAGTGCTTGCCTGACCGGCCCCGCATGTTTTACTCCGCCGTGGTAGTGGGGCGCAAATAAAAAGCACAGGTTCAGTGCGTCGAGGCAACGACTGGCGGTGTCTGGCGACATGGTTAAGTCGATGCCAAACTGCGCCAAAAGATCCGATGACCCCGATTTACTCGACACGCTACGATTGCCGTGTTTGGCGACCTTAGCGCCCGCTGCAGCGGCAACAAAGGCCGCTGTGGTGGAAATATTAATGGTATTAAAGCCATCGCCACCGGTGCCAACTATGTCAACGATGCCATTGCCAAGGTTATCGCCATTCGAGTAGGGAAACGTCTTGGCGGCGGCGCGCATGGCATCGGCGGCGCCGCTGATTTCATCAATGGTTTCGCCGCGAATCTTGAGCGCGACTAACATGCCCGCCATAGTGGCTTCACTCATTTCACCGCGAATTAACGCGCTAAAAATCTCAAAGGCTTGCTCGCGACTTAAACTTTTACCTTGGTATAAAAGGTCGAGTAAAGGCTGAATATGGTTCGTACTCATGCGTTTACTCCTGCTGTCATGTCTTGGGTCAGAAATGCCAAGGTTTGAATGAGCAGTGTGCTGCCCAACGTCGTCAGAATCGATTCTGGGTGGAACTGAAAGCCAACGGCTTTATGCTCAGGGTGAAGAATCGCCATCGGCATAGCGTCAGTGGTTGCGATCACTTGCAAGCAATCCGGTACTTGAGTGGCGACGAGACTGTGATAACGGGCTACGGGCAGGGGAGAAGGCAAACCGGCAAATACGCCAGTACCGTCATGGAAAGTCGGACTTGCCTTGCCGTGCACTACAAAAGGTGCGCGCGCTACTGTGCCGCCGTAATATTCCACCATGGCTTGATGCCCAAGGCAGATACCCAGCATAGGCACCTTACCCGCAACTCTGGCGATAAGTGCCATCATAGAACCTGCCTCATGGGGCGCACCAGGACCGGGTGATAACACGAGGGCTGCAGGCTCTTGTTCGTTAAGCAGTTTTTCAGCGATATAGTCGGCGGCAACATCGTTGCGGTAAATCACCACTTCACAACCTAGGCTGCGAAATTGATCCACTAGGTTGTAGGTAAAGGAGTCAAAGTTATCGAGTAGATAGAGTTTCATATTTGGCTCCTATTTAAATTGCACTGAAGTGTTTACTTGTAGTCCAGCGCCCATCTTGATGGCTGAAATCACGGCTTGGGCTTTTTGACGGGTTTCATCTGCCTCGCTTTGGGGATCCGAATCAAATACCACGCCAGCGCCCGCTTGAATAAAGGCGGTGCCATTTTTAACAAAGGCGGAGCGGATAACGATGCAAGTGTCCATGTCACCAAGGGCATTAAGGTAACCCACAGCGCCACCATAGCTGCCGCGGCGGGCTTTTTCTGCTTGGCGTACCAGTTGTGATGCACGTACTTTTGGTGCGCCCACTAATGTGCCCATATTCATACAGGCCTGATAAGCATGCAGGGCATCTAAATCTTGGCGCAGTTGACCCGTTACACGGCTGACGAGGTGCATCACGTGGGAATAACGGTCAACTTTTAATAGTTCGGCGACTTTGCGGCTGCCGCTTTGGCTGATGCGTGCGATATCGTTGCGAGCTAAATCGACCAGCATTAAGTGTTCCGACAGTTCTTTTTTATCTAAACGCAATTCAAGTTCAATACGGCTGTCTAAGTCAAAATCAATCTCGCCCGTGGCGGTTTTACCGCGTTTACGGGTGCCAGCAATCGGGTAGACTTCCACTTGATTACTGCTGGCATCAAATTTGAGCGCACTTTCTGGTGAGGCACCAAAAAGCGTAAAATCATGCCCCCTGAAATAAAACATATAGGGGCTTGGGTTCGTCAGGCGCAGGGCACGATAAGCCCCTAAAGTATTCGGGCAAGGCAAACTAAAGCTACGGGATGGCACTACTTGGAAAATATCGCCCGCAATAATGTGTTCTTTCAAATCGATAATGGTTTGTTTGAACACCTCATCGGAAATATTGACTTGCTCAGTTGCGTCGATGGCGACCAGTGTCGGTATATCGGCAGGTGAATTACCGAGGGTTTTACACTCTGCAGTTAAACTTTGTACCCGCTCACTTAGCGTTGCGGTGATGGTGGCATATTGAGCTGAATCGTGACTGAAGTTATGGGTAATGATGTCGGCTTGTTTTAGTTTATGGTCGATAAGGATTAAGGTTTCGGCGAGGTAGAATAAGTAGTCTGGGCAATCGTTATCGCGGTTCGGTACGGCGGGCAGTGGCTCAACGGTATCAATCAAGTCGTAGGCCAGTACGCCACCTAAAAACAGATCTTCAAAGGCGGGTTTAGTCTGGCTGTCAGTATGAGCGCCACAATCAATCTGCTGGATAAACATCCGCAGGCCATCGAGTGGCGAGGTCGATTTTAAGCGCGCATCTTCATCCTGCAGCTGAGTGTCTTTTTGCAGTGTGACCACTAAGGTCGAGTTATCTCTGACTAGATTTGCACTCGCGCTGAAAAAGTTTTCGATGGGGGCAAGTAAACTTGCGCCATTGTCGGTCAGTGCGGTGAAGGTCAGTTGATAACCATCGCAGCGGATCATCATGGCGGCATGGGTCATCACCATGCTTTTTAAATGATCTTTACTGTCGATTTCGGCCGATTCGAGCAACATAGTATGGGGTGCATCTTGGGTGATGTGCTGATATAAGCGCAGTGGATCGCTGTGGTAGGTTAATGCCGCCTTGAGCGTGCTTGAGCGTGCGAATGTCTGTTTGGGCATGTTCATATTCCAGCTACCTGATTAAATGTCTTTAACATTATGAGTTATCTCGCTTTCTTAATTTTTCACCCGAGTTTGCCGACATTTTTCGCACCTAACAAAAAAGCCCGCATTTCTGCGGGCTTCTTGTTGATTCTGGTCACTTTCAAATGAGCACAGAGCTTCACACCACCCGCTACGTTGGGAAGTGCCACCACCAAATGATGTTTAATGAAGCGTTAATGTGGGTCATTCAAAAGGGTCTCGCTAATTCGTTAATGGACCTATAGAAAACATGAGCCGAGCAATAATGTCAATTGAATATTTTTCATTTTCTGCGATTTATCCACTTCAATGAGGCATAAAATTGATATGACTTAGCGACAAAGTGCGAGATAGCAGCGCATTTGTTAACAAATGCGCGTACAATAGCGCCATGAATACTCAAAGCATATTGGCTGATTTACACAGCCACACGACCGCGTCCGATGGTCAGTTAACGCCGTCTGAATTGGTAGCAAGAGCCCTTGAAAAGGGCGTGCAGTTATTTGCGATCACCGATCACGACACTGTGGCAGGTTTACCTGAAGCCCGTGCCTTTAATCAGGCACAAGCTGCACCATTGAAATTGATTTCTGGCGTGGAAATCTCTACTCGCTGGAATAGTTACGATATTCATATCGTGGCGCTTAACTTCGATGCCGATAACCTCGCGCTATTAGCATTTTTAGAAAACCAGCGTGAATTACGTGAATTACGTGCCCAAGAAATTGGCCATAGATTAGCTAAAGCTGGTATCGAAGGTGCCTACGAAGGCGCTAAGGCGTTGGCGGGTGATGCCGCGTTGAGCCGTGGACATTACGCTCGCTGGATGGCTGATAAGGGTCATGCTGTGGATATGCCGAGTGTATTTAAACGCTATTTAGCTCGGGGTAAAACCGGTTATGTGCCCAATAATTGGGGCGATATGGCTAGCGCGATTGAAGTGATCCATAACGCGGGCGGGTTAGCTGTGTTAGCCCACCCTAGCGGTTACAAGTTATCCGCTAAGTGGCTTAAGCGCTTAGTGCGCGAATTTAAAGAAGCAGGTGGAGATGCCATGGAAGTGGTACTCGGCCAGCAAACGTTAGACGACAGGGCCAATCTTGTGGCGCTGAGCGTTCAAAACCAGTTGCTTGCATCGATAGGGAGTGATTTTCACTTTCCAAGCAATTGGATAGAATTAGGTAAAAATCTGTATCAGCCCCAAGGTATTGATTGGGTCTGGCAATCGAGATCTTGGATGGAACGACCATGAGTCAGTTTTTTTATGTACATGAAGTAAATCCGCAAGCCCGTCTTATCAGTCAAGCCGTCGCAGCCTTAAAAGCAGGCGGTGTGATTGTTTACCCCACCGATTCAGGCTATGCATTAGGCTGCTTGATTGGTGAGAAAGACGCGATGACGCGGATGGCGAGAATTCGTCAAATTGAGAACGATCATAATTTTTCATTGATGTGCCGTGATCTCTCCGAGCTTGCAACCTACGCCAAGGTGGATAACCAAGCCTATCGTATTCTAAAAAGTTGCACGCCTGGACCTTATACCTTCATTTTTAAAGCGACCAAAGAAGTGCCCCGTCGGCTGCAAAATGACAAGAAAAAGACCATAGGTATTCGCGTGCCCGACAATGTGATCGCACTGGCGTTGCTTGAAGCCTTAGATGCGCCGCTGATGTCGACCAGTTTAGTGATGCCAAATGCCGAGTTTGCCGAGTCTGATCCTGAACAAATTCGTGATTTGCTCGAGCATCAAGTGGATGTGATTATCCACGGTGGTTATTTAGGCGAAAAGCCGACGACTGTAATTGATATGTCTGAAGATGGCGCCGAGATTTTACGTGAAGGCGCGGGTGATATCACGCCGTTCCTCTAAATCTGCCGCATTAGATTTATCGCTAATGGATGCGGGTAAGTGATTCGGATAGTGGTAGTCAACATTTGGCAGTTTTATCGCCGTAAATTTACAGGTATAATCGCGCGTTTGGCGTTAGCCTAGGTTGGATAGCGCAGTGTTAACGGAGCAAGATAGCGGATGCAGGGCACGCAACAGAGTTTACCCTTAGCCGTTATTCGTGGTCAGGCCATGACCGAAATGCCGCTGGATTTGTTTATTCCGCCGGAGGCATTGGAAGTGTTCCTTGAGTCCTTTGAAGGACCATTGGATTTACTTTTATATTTGATCCGTAAGCAAAAATTAGACGTTGTCGATTTACCCATTCAGCAAATCACCGCGCAGTATTTAGAATATATTACGTTGCTGACTCAGGCTCGAATCGAACTTGCCGCCGATTATTTAGTGATGGCAGCAACGCTTGCCGAGATTAAATCCCGTTTGCTGCTGCCGCGTATGGTGGCCGAAGATGAGGTTGAGGAAGATCCACGGGCACAGCTTATTCGGCAGCTTAAAGCCTATGAAGTGATTAAAGAAGCGTCGCAAAAACTCGATGATTTACCGCGGCTCGAGCGGGATGTATTTCAAGCCAAAGCCGTGGCAGCACCCGGGATTAAGCCACTGGTGATCCCGCCAGAAGTTTCGTTGTTTGAAATTGCCCGCGCCTTTGGTGATGTACTCAAACGTATCGATGCCTATGAAGATCATCATGTTAAGCGTGAACAGTTATCGACCCGTGAACGCATGAGCCAGATTTTAGCCATGTTGAACTCGGAAGATTTTACGGCCTTTGAACGTTTATTTACCGTAGAAGAAGGCCGTGCTGGCGTGGTAGTCACCTTCTTAGCTTTGATGGAATTAGTCAAAGAATTATTGGTCGAATTGTACCAAACAGAACCGTTTTCAACTATTTACGTTAAGGCCTATTAATTGATGCAGATAAATCCGACTCAATTAAAACAGCTTATTGAAGCGAGTTTGTTTGTATTGGGGAAACCCTTGTCGGCGAAAATGTTGAAAGACACTGTCTTGGTGGATTTCACGGTTTCCAGAGACAAAATAAAAGCGGCATTGGATGAGTTGCAACAGGATTATCAAGACAGAGGTGTACAACTTGTGAAAGTCGCTGGGGGTTATCGCTTCCAGACCTTAGAAGTATTGAGTCCTTTTTTGCAGCCCCTGTGGCAGGAAAAAGCCCCTAAATATTCGCGTGCGACATTAGAAACTTTGGCGGTGATTGCTTATCGTCAACCTGTGACTCGTGGCGATATTGAACAGGTGCGCGGTGTGGCTATAAGTAGCCATATCATAAAAAGTTTGTCAGATAGACATTGGATTAAAGTAGTTGGTCATAAAGAAGTACCGGGGCGACCCGCGTTATATGCCACTACCTTAGAATTTTTAGCATATTTTGGCTTAGACACCTTAGCGGATTTACCGCCGCTGTCGGATACTGAGTCATTGCAGGCGGTTTTTTCAGGTTTGAAATCAGCGCCAGAACAGTCAGAAGAGCAAAATACTAATGAGTGAAAAATTGCAGAAAGTCTTGGCCCGTGCAGGCCATGGCTCCCGTCGTGAGATGGAGGCATGGATTGCTGCAGGCCGAGTTAGTATTGATGGTGAAATTGCTAGCCTTGGGGATCGTATTGAAGCCGATGCTAAAGTGCGTATCGATGGCAGAGCCATTTCGTTAAAGTCTGCCGAAGACGTGATTTGCCGTGTACTGGCATATCATAAACCCGAAGGCGAAATTTGCAGTCGTAAAGATCCTGAAGGCCGTCCAACGGTATTCGATCGCTTACCTAAAGTGCGTGATTCACGCTGGGTAGCGGTAGGTCGTTTAGACATCAATACCTCAGGTTTATTGTTGTTTACCTCAGATGGTGAGTTAGCAAACCGCTTAATGCATCCATCGAACGAAGTTGACCGCGAATACGCAGTGCGTACCTTCGGTGAAATCCCTGAGGCGACAGTGCAACGTTTGCGTACAGGTGTGATGTTAGAGGACGGCCCAGCACAGTTTGATAGCATCAAGCCAGCGGGCGGCGAAGGCATGAACCAGTGGTGGCATGTGTGTTTACGCGAAGGTCGTAACCGTGAAGTACGCCGTCTGTGGGAATCCCAAGAAGTGCAGGTGAGCCGTTTGATCCGTATTCGTTATGGTATGGTCGAATTGCCAAAATCACTGCCCCGCGGTGGTTGGGTTGAATTGCCCGTTGAACAAGTTAATTATTTGCGTCAATTAGCGGGTCTTGAGCCTGAAACGCGCACTATGCTTGCTGCTGATAAACACAGTGTGGCCCGTGCTCAGGTTAAAAGTGCCAAAATTCGCCGCGCGGTGCGTAAGCATAAAGTCACAGGGGCTGGAAAAGCTAAACCAACGCGCCAGCGCAGTTAAGTTGTTCTATCCCAATCAAAAGGCCGCTTCGCGGCCTTTTTGCTTTCTGTTATTTGCAGCTATGTTATAACAAGTCTCAGTTGGATTGAGGAGTGAATGGATGAAGCTAATTTCAGTAAAACGAATTTGGGAACAGGGTGCCCATAATGCATTTACCGATTTAATCAGATTTCAGGGGGCACTGTTTTGCGTTTTCCGTGAAGGTACTGCCCATGTGTCACCCGATGGTGCACTGCGTATTCTACGCTCAGCGGATTTAGGTGAAACTTGGCAGAGCGTGGCGCTGATCTGTTCGGATGAGGCGGATTTACGCGATGGTAAACTGATTGAGTATCAAGGAGAATTACTCTTACTTGGCGGTGGGACTTTGCACAATAAGTCAGGCTTACAATCACATCTTTGGCGTTCACTCGATGGGCTAGTGTGGTCGGATGCGCTCAAAATTGGTGATAAAGGTTATTGGTTATGGCGCTTAACCGAATATCAAAATGCACTCTATGGCGTAGGTTATCGCGCTGGGCCTGATGGCGATACCCGCTTGTATAAAAGTGATGATGGGGTGCAGTTTGAGACTTGGTTAATGGTGTTTAATAATCAGGGTTATGTCAATGAAAGTGCAATTGTTTTTGATCAAGACAACGGCTTTTGTCTATTGAGGCGCGATCCCGTATGGGGACCGGAATATGTTGGTTTGCTTGGTTGCAGTCAAGCGCCATTTATCGATTGGCAATGGCAAGAACTCGATAAGCGCATTGGTGGGCCAGTGATGTTGATGTATCAATCCCGTTTGTTGGCTGTAGTGCGTTTATATGATGAACGAGTTCGCACGGCTTTAGTTGAAATTCACCCCGATACTGGCGTGGTTCAAGAGTTACTGACGCTGCCATCGAAGGGCGATACCAGTTATGCGGGCGTTGTGATTGACGGAAATGAGTTGTGGGTAAGTTATTATTCAAGCCATGAGATAGCCAATGATCAACTTGATACACAGAATGTGCAGAATGAATCAAGTATAAGTACTCAGGCTAAAACGATGATTTATTTTGCAAAAATTCAGCTTGTGGGTGAGTTCTAAAAGCAAAAGGAGCCATAAGGGCTCCTTATGTTTAATCGCTATTTCACTTATTGAGCGTTAAACTGCTGTCCGTTGACGGCACTAGAATCTTGACCCATCAAATATAGATAGGTCGGCATGATCTCTTCAGCGGTTTTGAGATCCAGTGGATTCTCTGCGGGGTAGGCTTTAGCGCGCATCTCAGTGCGGGTAGCTCCTGGATTGATGCTGTTCACTCGAACTGAGGTGCCATCGCATTCATGGGCGAGAACTTGCATCATGCCCTCAGTGGCAAACTTAGAGAAAGCATAAGGTCCCCAATAGGCGCGGCCTTGACGACCCACACTACTCGACGTAAAGATAATTGATGCACTGGGTGCTTGACGCATGACAGGCAATAAGGCTTTTGTGAGCATAACTTGGGCCGTGACGTTCACTTTGAGCACATCTTCGAGTGATGAAATATCGATGTGTTCAAACGGACCTAAGGCACCGAGCAAGCTAGCATTATGTAATAAGCCGTCTAAATGACCAAATTGTTCTGCAATGGTGTCGGCCATATCTTGGTAGTTTTGTTCCGTTGCCCCCTTAAGATCCAATGGCACTATAGCAGGTTTGGGATAACCGGCTTGTTCTATTAGATCGTAAACCGCTTCCAGTTTTTTCACTGTTTTACCGAGTAAAATCACGGTGGCGCCGTGTTTTGCAAATGCAATAGCGGCCGCTTTACCAATACCAGCACCTGCGCCTGTGACTAAGATTGTTTTACCCTGAAGTAAATCTTTTGCTGCTTGATATTCCAACATGAGTCTCTTTTTCCTCTTGGCGAGAATGCCCGCCACTTCTCGACTAGCCGAAGTGATAAACGCATGTTTCAAACAAATGAATGAAACTTTGTTATAAATAGCAAAAATGTTTGTGACAAACTTGTGGCTAACTCAATATTTTTACGTTAACTTGAAACGAGTTAGGGGCTAACATAAGCCCTATTAGTCACAGATTTTTTGCTATTGTGACTAATTTCTTGGGGAAAACAAAACTATTACAACAAGATTTGGGGAAAAAAGATGAAAAGACTCATTTTGGGTGTTGCGATTGCATCTGCACTAGGCCTCACAGGATGTGGCGAGGACAGCTATAACGAACTCAAGGATAAGACGGAAGTGCTCATCCCTGAATCGCGTATGGTGTTTGACCCTGCCAACGCTAAAGTTCCATTACCAAATGATTTGCTGTTCAGTGGCACGACTGACGGCACATTAGCGATCCCTGGCGAAAGTTCGGGTAATTATGTTGACCCACAAATTGCCCTAGGGGCCTTAGATGGTTGGTCAACAACATCACCAATTTCTATTGATATCGATTTAGCGAAAAAACATGACGGGACACCACTGACCTTAATGGCTGCATCGGTTGCACAGCCGGGCGCGGTGAGAATGTTTGAGGCCACTGTAGGCGGTGCACTATCGTCTGATCCCGAATGTAAGGCTAAACCGTCTGTTTCAGCCTGTAAAGTTGGCGCAGAACTGCAGTTTGGTGTTGACTTTGTATCAACCGCATCGGGCAACAAAGTGGTCATCGTACCGCTTAAGCCACTTAAAGCAGGCCAATCCTACATCTATGCGACGACCAATCTTATTCAAGATTCTGAAGGTCGTGGTATTGCGCCTTCAACAACCTATGGTTTGTTGAAGATGGATATCAATACGTTACCACTGGAAACGCCTGATCAACTGATGTTGCAAACCTTAGTCAACAGTTATGAAAAAGGGATTGCTGCCGCCCATAATGTAGACACTACCACGATTAATTATGCAGGACTATTTACCACCCAATCAGTGGCAAATGTCTATGAAACTACTAAGTTATTGATGGCCCAAGGTGCGCCATATGCCCCAAGTTTTGCCCAAATGCCAACACCAACAGGATTGACTGTTGCACAAGTGGCGGGGATAACAGATCAAACCAGTCCAGCATATGTCGTTGCAAACTTGGCTGATGTTTATACTGCGAAAATTAAACTCCCCATTTACGGTGATTGTTCTTCTGTCAGTTGTTTATCTTCTTCAGGACAACCATTAATTAATGGTCGTTGGAAAGCCCAAGGTGATAGTCCAGTTTCTGTGTTATTAGCATTGCAAGCGGGAACGTTGAGCCAAACTAACTTTGGTATGCAAGCTGTGGCTAACGGTATTGCCAATCCCGCTGATGCCTTGGCAAATCCTTCGTTAATGGCGGGTAAAACTTGGTTGTTAGATGATGGCACTGCGGTAGATAAGACTAAACATCTGACTAAGTTCAATCCTATCCCCGAGATTAAGGGATATGAAACGGTCCCCGTGCTGATTTCAATGCCTAACCCGACAAAATTGGCCGCATTTTATCAGCAGCAGGGTAAAACCTTTACACAACCAGCGGCCGGCTGGCCAACAACGCTTGCACTGCATGGTTTAGGTGGCGGTAAAGAGATGTCACTCGCCTATGCTGGCAGCTATGCGGCTATGGGCGTCGCAACCATTGCTATTGATATGCCGCTCCATGGAGCGCGTTCATTCGATGCTAACGGTGATGGTATTTATGAAGTCACTGCAACCGATCCTGCCTTCGGTGCAGTTGTGGGTAACTCGGAAGCCTTTAAAAATGGTAACCCGTTGGTGTTTGTGAATATTTCTAGCACGCTATCGGTGCGAGATAATTTCCGTCAAGCGACGATGGACCATTTAGGTGTAAGGCTGGCACTGACTGGATTAGCACAAGGGTTAGCACAGGCTGGACAGCCGCAACTTTTTGATGTTTATAACATCAGTGTACAAGGGCTTAGCTTAGGTGCGATAGTTGGTACCGATTTTGCGACCTATGCCAGTACAGGCATGAAACATCCAACGACGGGCGAGGCGTTACAAAATGCCTATGCTATCAAGGCTGCATCCTTAGTTGCTCCTGCTGGTGGCTTAGCGGGCGCATTTGCAGGTTCTGCAACCTTTGCTCCTGTACTGTTTAGTAATATTACGGCATCTACCACCTTCAAAGCGCTAGTGGATAAGGCTAATACCGCAGGTTATGAAGTCGGTAGCCCTGAATATGCGGCATTAGTACAAGCGGTTTACGCGCAATTTATTCCAACCTTTGCTTTTGCAGTACAAACTGCGATTGACTCGGCGGATCCTGTTAACCATGCTGCTATGTTAAAAGCGACTGGTTTACCTGTACATCTTATTGAAGTCGCGGGAGATGGTAATGGTAACTTAGGTGATCAGGTCCTACCAAACCGTGTGGATAATTTCCCATTATCCGGAACCGAACCTCTGATTGCTTCATTAGGTTTACCTTGTGTTGATAGCACAACTAAAGGAAAAGGTGTAGTTCGTTTTGCTAAAGGTCATCATAGTTCGCTTGTTGATCCTAAAGAAAAGGAATCAACGGATGGTTTGGCAGCCGCTGCAACGGTTGAAATGCAAACCCAAGTAGCAACCTATGCCGCCAGTGGTGATGCAACCATTTTAGTGACAAACAGCAACGTGATTGCGACTTGTCCTAACTAATATTGCCTTAATCTGAAAAACCCAGCTCACGCTGGGTTTTTTTATGGGCCTTTAGGCTGTTAGAATAGCCCGCAATAAATTAAGTGAAGAGATACGCAAACCTGCGTCCCAACGGAGAACACTTTGGAATTTTTATACGAATATGGCATGTTTCTGGCGAAAGCTATCACTATAGTGGTCGCAATTGTGGCCGTTATTATTGTGGTATTGGCTTCGACTGTGAAACATAAATCAGATAAGGGCGAGTTGAGGATTACCAACTTATCTGAAGAGTTAGAAGAGCTTAAACATGGCTTAAAAGAAGAATTACTCTCAAAAAAAGAATTCAAAGCCTATGAAAAACAGCTAAAAATAGATGAAAAGGTCAAGGACAAAACAGAGGGGGATACCAGTAAAGGTAAGGTTTTTGTTATTGATTTTAAGGGCAGTATCGATGCAGCTGAGGTTGCTTCACTGCGTGAAGAAATCAGTGCCATTTTAGCCATTGCCGAAAAAGGTGATGAAGTCGTTGTTAATGTTGAGAGTGGTGGTGGAATGGTCCATGGCTATGGTTTAGCCTCTAGCCAGTTAGATCGTTTACGTCAAGCCGATATCCCGCTAACGGTCTGTGTTGATAAAGTCGCTGCCAGTGGTGGTTATATGATGGCTTGCGTAGCAAATAAAATTTATGCCGCGCCTTTTGCTATCGTCGGTTCCATTGGTGTTGTTGCTCAATTGCCGAACTTTAATCGTTTACTGAAAAAACATGAAATTGACTATGAGCAGCATACGGCTGGCGATTTCAAACGGACGTTAACGGTTTTTGGTGAAAACACCGATGAGGGAAGGCAGAAGTTCCAAGAGGAACTCGAAGAAACCCATGTGTTGTTCAAAGCCTTTGTGAGTAAATATCGCCCCGAACTGAATTTGGAGAAGGTGGCAACGGGTGAGCATTGGTATGGTCAGCAGGCCATTGAACTCGGACTTGTTGATGAAATTCTGACGAGTGATGATGTTGTCATGTCGCTGGCGAAAGATCGCAAAGTGTATAAGTTGCGTTATCAAGTGAAGAAAAAGTTGGCAGATAAGATTGCCCATGGAGCCTCTTTATCTGTTAATGCGATTTTTAATCGTCTTATCGAAAAAAATCGTCCAATGTAATCTCGATAATAACCTTCTGATTTTATAACCATTAAAACGCCTGCAAATGCAGGCGTTTTGGTTTAGTGAGCTTATTGTGTTACATAGAAGACGTTAGATTTGATAACTAATATGTTGATGGAAGCGTATCACTAAGTCTTCACGCTCGGGGTCAATACCGATTTCGGCAGCAAAGGCTTTGAGTGCGGTTTCGACATTATTCATAAAACGTCCATAGCCAGCATCATCGCAATCCTTGGTGCCCGCAACAATCGTAAAGTGCGCCGCTTCAACTAAATTATCCGCATCCCAGCGGCGGATCACTTGCTGCTCTGTCGCATTAGGATCGAACCCTATCATTTGTACTTCAGTTTTGCTGTCCAGTTTTTCAAACTTACTATTGCGTACTAATGGGGTTAAGCCATTCGCAATCATCGCGAGTCGAGTCAGTTGCCTGTTTGCAGCAGCTTTGAGGAAGCTATCTTCAAGATGTTGATATAAAGGTGTAAAGTCGGTTGCCGAGTCAGGCAATAAACCTTGTTTAAGCTTACGGCTGAGTGGCAAGCTCACGGTGACATAGGTCAGTGAACTGACATTTTCTGGTAGTTCACATTTTCTAGCCTTATATCTTGGACCGATAGCTCGCAGCTTATAGCCATAGGTTTCTTTATTGCCTTTGGCTTTGGCAAACAGGTCATAGGATAAGTGTTGATGGTCACGGATCTTCACCTTCAGATCGGTTATCGGCAATTGCGGCATTAATTCATTGAGTAATTCGCGTACACGGATATGGAAACTGGCCGAGTTACTACGAATATCTTCACCAGTTGCGAGAAATACGATACGTAATTTACGCGCACGATAATTATCTTGCGTGAATAAATTTTGGGCCTCGTGGTAGGCAGGATTGTAGAAAAATAAAATTTGTTCGGTGGTTTGGAAGCAATAGGCTTCAGTATGAAAACGTACAACAGGCAGTTTATCGTTAGTGATCACGTGGACATTACGGAGATCGTGTTGTTCTGCCAAATTAAATATCAAGCGGCTCAAGGTCTGATAACAGCTTTGATAGTCTGGATATTGACTCAGTAATTCATCCGTCACTTTGATTTCGGCTGTGATGAATTGGTTGGTACGGGCTTCCTTGGGTATGTACACTTTTTGCTGATGGCTAAGGGACATATTGACTCCTTGTTTGAGTTAACCATTTGCTAACACTAATTTTACTGTTTATATATGATGTTATTCTTGCGTTAGAACACGTTTTTATCGCTCAAGCATGAGTTTAAGTCAGCAAGCTGTTTATTAGCTTAAAATATCCACAAACTTATTGGTTTAAGGCTTTTTCTATCCAAGGTTGCATCCATGCGGCAATTTTTGCTTGGGCCTTTTCATTGGGATGAATGCCATCCCGTTGCATTAAGTCTGGATAAGGAGCGATTTCCTGCATAAAGAATGGAATTAATTCAATATTCTGTGTTTTGGATATGTCTTGATACACTTGGGTGAACTTTTGGGTATAGCGAGGGCCATAGTTAGGCGGTACCATGATTTCGGTGAGTAATACTTTGGCGCCACTTTTTTGCGCTAGAGTAATGATTTGGATTAGATTATTTTCGAGTTGCGTTGGTGGGAATCCACGTAAACCATCATTCCCTCCCAGTTCAACGACCACAAGATCTGGAGAGACAGAATCGAGTAAAGCGGGTAATCGGCGAAGGCCGCCTGCGGTAGTTTCTCCGCTAACTGAACCATTAATAAACTGATGTTCAGGGAGATTTTTTTGCAACATTGCGACCCAGCCCAGTTGTTCCGACATGCCATAGCTTGCGCCTAAGCTATCGCCAAGGATCAGTACCTTCGCCGCATGAACTGGCGTAGCCATTAACATACTCAGTAGGATGAATGCCCCCAGGGTCTTCGCCATTGACTTTAATCTTAGCGATTGATACCAGAACGATTTATATAAGAAGGATCCTATGTCTAACGTCATCTTAAAAAACAGTGCCATCAATGTGGTTAACCTCGAAAAATCAGTGATCACTCAGGAAGGAACGCTCACTATCCTCAAGGGCATTAACTTAGATGTCAAGCAAGGCGAGAGTGTGGCGATTTTAGGACCCTCTGGATCGGGTAAATCCACCTTGCTTGGATTGCTCGCAGCACTTGATACGCCGACATCGGGTGAAATTTGGCTCGATGGCGTGGCGTTATCGCCACTCAATGAAGAGCAAAAAGCGGCACTACGTAAACAGAAAGTGAGCTTTATTTTTCAATCTTTTATGTTGGTTGATACCTTAACAGCACTCGAAAATGTGATGTTACCCGCCGAACTCGCAGGGGTGAAAAATGCCAAGGAAAAAGCGCAGGCCATGTTAGAAAGGGTGGGGTTATCCCACCGCTTGACCCATTTACCCAAACAGCTTTCGGGTGGGGAGCAGCAAAGGGTCGCGATAGCCCGTGCTTTTATCTGTGAGCCAACAGTGCTGTTTGCCGATGAACCTACGGGGAATTTAGATGGTGTTAACGGCCATAAGATCGCCGATATGTTATTTGAGCTCAATCAAGAAAGTCATACCACCTTAATTCTTGTCACCCATGATCTGTTACTTGCTAAACGCTGCCAGCGGCAGTTGGTGATGGATAATGGCCATTTACAGGAAGATAACGCCAGAGCTGTTGTCTCAACCCCATCCGTTGCTCCCGATATACTCGCTAATGCTAAGGAGGCTTAAATATGGAGTTAAGTCTGGCATGGCGCCTATTTAAACGTGAGTTACAGCAAGGGCAATTGTTACTGATTATCCTCGCTATCACGCTCGCAGTATTGTCTGTGAGTGGTTTAGCGCGGGTGAGCGAGCGCTTGCAAGTGGCAATTAATGGAGAGGCTGCTGCGTTTATTGCAGCCGATCGTATTATCGATTCACCCGTGATAATTGATCCCACTATTTTAGCTAAAGCCGAAGAGCTTGGGCTTAAGCATGTGACTAACATGCAATTTAATTCCATGGTCTATTCGGGAGATAAATTCCAGTTAGTGACAGTGCGCGCTGTTGAGGTGGGTTATCCACTCAAAGGTGAAATTGAGCTTACCACTGGTAAAACAAAAGCGTTACCTAAAGCGGATGAAATCTGGTTTGAGACGCGTTTAGGTGGGCTTTTGGGATATCCCAAATCCATAGAGTTAGGTAACAGTGAGTTTGTGCTCAGCAATGAGATCAGCCGTTTGCCCGACGCAGGGTTTAATCCTTTTGCTTCATCCCCTATTGTGTTGATGCGAATGGAAGATGTGGCAAAAACGGGGGTTATTCAACCGGGGAGCCGCGTCACGTATTTATATCAATTTGCAGGAGATGAAGCTGCCCTCATCGCTTTTGAGCAAAGTGCCAAACCGCTGCTGAATAGCACCCAACGCTGGGTCGATGTGCAATCTGGCGATTCGCCTATAGCAGGCGCTGTTAAGCGAGCAGAACGTTTCTTGCTGTTAGCCAGTTTAATGGGTATTGCACTGGCTTGCGCTGCGATAGGTATTGCTGCTCAGCGTTATTGTCAGCGCCATTACGATGTGGTGGCCATGCTGAAAACCTTCGGTGCCTCAGCAAAACAAATTCGTCTGCTGTTTGGCATGCATTTATTACTTGTGACGTTATTGGGAATAGGCTTAGGTCTTATCGGTGGTGGGTTACTGGATTTTGGGATCAGTTATCTATTGCCACCCGAAATTGCTGCTTATTCACCGCCACTGACTCGACCATTATTGCTCGGGATAAGCACAGGGCTTATCAGCGCCTTTATGTTTTCAGCCTACCCTTTGATGCGGTTACTGGCGATTCCGCCACTAAGGGTGCTGCAGCGTCAGTTAGAAGGTCTGCAACTTGGCATGTGGTTGCATTTGCTACTGAGTTTAGGGGCGATGGCGTTACTGGGATATTTGTATTCCCAAAGTTGGGCTTTGACACTAACGGTCGTTGCGGCTGTCTTACTGCTTGGTGTGTTACTGAGTGTGCTGGGTTTTGTGATGATACGTGCAGGTCACAGCATAGGTATGAAAACGACCAATCCCTTACAATTGGCGCTAGCGGGGCTAAGGCGTCGTGCGCGGCAAAATGCGGTGCAATTGGTCGGTTTTAGCGCGGCACTCGTGTTGTTATTGACCATTTTGGCGCTCAGGCAAGATTTACTTAACGAATGGCAAAAACAGCTACCCGAAAATGCGCCGAACTACTTTTTAGTCAATATTGCCCCCGATGATGCTAAGCCTTTACATGATTTTATGTCGGCAAATGGCATTACTGCGACGGATATTTATCCGGTGATCCGTGGACGTCTAACCCAAATCAACGGGGAAACCTTGATTTCTAATGAACAGCGGGAGGCTGGTGAAAAGGGGCGCGTCGGGATTTCTCGTGAGCTCAATCTCACATGGCGTAATACCTTACCCGCCAATAACGAGTTAATAGAAGGGCAGTTTAATCAAGCTACCGATGAAGTGTCAGTCGAGTCAGGTGTGGCGGAGCGTTTAGGTATTGGTCTTGGCGATAAGTTGACTTATATCATCGATAATCAGGAGCTTACCGTAAAAGTTGCGAGTATTCGTACCGTGCACTGGGAAACTCTGCAACCAAACTTCTTTATGATCTTTACCCAAGAAGCACTTGCACCTTTTGCGTATACCTCGATGGCGAGCTTCTTTCTAGATGAAAAAGGTCTTGATGATCAGGCGACGAATGCGGATAGTTCACCTAAGGATGCGGTGATTTTGGCGCTTATTCAGCAATTTCCGACGGTTTCCATCATAGATGTGGGCGCTATGGTAGGGCAGTTGCGTCAGATTATTGAGCAAGTCTCCCTGTCGTTGACCTTAGTGCTAGTCTTAGTGTTATTAGCCAGTGGCTTAGTGTTGATTGCACAGACGGAAGCTGGCATGGCGACTCGGCAGCGGGAACTTGCTGTACTGCGTACTTTTGGTGCTTCAGGATGGTTATTACGCAGTGCAACGGGTTTAGAGTTTGCTTTACTGGGCGGTATTGCAGGTGTGTTAGCAGTGATAGTAGCCGAATTTGCGCTCTATCTACTAAAAACTCAAGTGTTTGAACTTAATGTGTATATGCATTGGCCTTGGTGGGCAATTGCTCCTGTATCCGGTGCATTGCTGGTGGCCTTGCTTGGGGTGTGGCGTTGCCGTCAATTACTGAATCAATCCTGCTCTGAGTTACTAAAAGCAGGGAGTTAAACCGTTTATTACTTAAGAAAAGCACTGGGTGATCTCAGTGCTTTTTGATTGGATAAGCTACATAATAAAACTTAAATAACCTTGCAAGACAATTAAGTTAACAATATCGATAAAGAAAGCGCCCACAATCGGTACGACCATAAAAGCTTGAGGCGATGGACCCGTGCGTGAAACCAGCGCCCCCATATTCATCACTGCTGTCGGTGTTGCGCCCATACCGAATCCACAGTGGCCACCTGTTATCACCGCTGCATCGTAATTACTGCCCATGACCTTAAATGTCACAAAATAGGCAAAGAGCGCCAATACTGCGGTTTGCACTAACAAAATCACGAGTAGTGGGATCGCTAAATCAAAAATTTCCCAGAGTTTTAAATTTATCAATGCCATAGAAAGGAACAGTGATAGCGAGACTGTGCCAATAACATCGATACTCTCAGTGTGAGGTTTATAGCCTCGGGTAAGTTCAGTCATATTGGCGATGGTAACGCCTAAAAAAAGAGCATACACAAAGTCAGGCATTTTTAACCAAGCGATACCCGATAGGCCAACCCACTCAGTAATCCATTTTGCGCCAGCAACGCATAATAAGAGCACAAAAAGGGTTTCGAGAATGGTTTTTGCGGTAACGTGATCTTCTTCTAATTGATCGTAAGTGACTAAGTGTGGGTGATCGACATGGTGCTTACGACCAATACCATAGCGAGAGACAAGATTATGCTTACCAATTAATCGTTGGGCCACTGGGCCACCTATAATGCCTCCCATCACTAAGCCAAAGGTTGCAGCCGCCATGGCAAACTCTAACGTATTGATCCCATAGTTTTCTGCAAAGGTTTGTGACCAAGCGACACCTGTACCATGACCACCCGATAGTGTAATAGAACCTGCGATAAGTCCCATTATCGGTTCAAGTCCTAATAGGCTCGCTAAACTGACACCAACTGCATTTTGAATAACAATATAGAGTGAAGCGACACCTAAAAAAATGAAGACCTTTTTACCACCACTGAGTAACAGTTTGTAATTTGCCGAAAGGCCTATAGTGCTAAAGAACATCAGCATTAAGGTATTTTGCATTGATAAACTGAAATTAAGACTAATATTTTGAACGTGTAAGCCCGCGATAACCGCGGCAACAACAAGCCCACCCACTATGGGCTCAGGGATATTGTATTGTCTAAAAACACGTACATGGCGATTGATGGAGTGGCCGATAAACAGCACGAAGATAGCAACTAAAAATGATTCTAGCTCGCCAATCGTATAAGTCGTGTGCATGAGAATTCCTTACAAACTGTTTTAGTGTGGGTGTGTGATTGGGTACAGTACCCATCAGAGATAACCCATCTCGTTATTAAGCACCTGCTAATGCTGGATGTTAAGCGCTCGATCTTAAGGACAGATCTTGAACAATCCCCTGATGTTGGAGAGGGATGAATAAGCGCGGATGAACGGTCTTGGTTTTACAGAGCAGTATTGCCAAAATGGCGCGTTACTGAGTACCAATCACTGGCGACTAGGGGCCAGTGTAGATTTTGCTGAGGTCAATGTACGGCTTTGAATGAAAGCTTTTATGACCGAATGGCGGCAAGTTTAACAGGAAAAGTCTTCTTTGTCGTTAAATCATCTTATAAATCATGTTGTTGCACAAATGTGTTGAAAATGTTTTGCACAAAAACAACCTAATCTATGAGCTTCATTAAGGTGGATTAATACGTTTTTTCATTGAGTTATAACCATATTTTTTACACATAGCGCAAATAACGCCTCCATTGTTCTTTTTATTCTTCTATTTAGCGGGCAACAATATCCGTTAATGCCGATTCGAGATCTGTGTACTGAAATTGAAACCCTGCCTCAAGCGCCCGTTTAGGGTAAACAAATTGGCCTTCAGTAAGTAGTTCAGACATTTCCCCCATGGCTAGACGTAAGGCAAGCGGCGGTGTTGTGATCATTGCGGGTCGATTAAGTGCCTTACCTAATGTTTTCGCAAATTCGGCATTACTCACAGGGTTAGGAGCTGTGGCATTAAATAGGCCTTGGCACTGGTCATGGGTGAGTAAAAATTCGATAAGAGAGATGAGATCGTTGACATGTATCCAACTCATGCCTTGGCGGCCATGCCCTATTGGGCCACCGAGACCTAGTTTAAAGGGAGGAAGCATCTTTTCTAGCGCGCCGCCGTGACCGAGTACGATACCGATCCGAATAATACTGACCCGAGTATGCTCCGATGCTGCATTTAGCGCTAACTGCTCCCAGGTTTTGCAGATTTCATGGCTGAATTCAATATTGGGAGTGCTATTTTCATTTAAGAGTTGTTCACCTTGTCGACCATAAAACCCAATAGCAGAACCGCTCACCATAACACTGGGTGGATTACTACTTTGTTGAATAAGTTGGGTTAACCTAGCAGTTGTATTCCAGCGGCTACTGCAGATAAGTTGTTTTTGGTTTTTACTCCAACGCTTTGCAACGATGGGCTCGCCCGCTAAATTTACTACCGCATCTATGGTATTTAAATCATCTAGTTGATCCAAACTAGCTAAATATTGATGCTCTGCACCGAGTACTTTACGCGTTTGTTCTGGAGAGCGGGTTAATAGGGTCAACTGATGCATAGGTGCTAAAAGTGCAACCAATTGGCGACCAATAAAACCACTAGCGCCAGTGATGAGTATTTTCATGGTATTTCCTTAAGTATGTGGAACTCATTGGTTGAATTTCCCAACCCAACAAATATACGAAAACGGGCGTGAAGGGATCACTTTACGGTGATTGCTACTGCGCGGCTTTTTGATAGCAAAGTTCCATCGACACTGAATCAGCGAAGCGCAGAGCATGGGGTTTATCTATTTCAACACTAGCAAATTCTACCCAAGGATGTTCACTCGCGAGGGCTAAGGTTTGGCTTGTTAGATTTTCGAGCAGCGAGAAACGATTATTCTCAATCAGTTCAATGATCTTTTTAGTGATTGTGCGGTAATTGAGTGCGTCGTCTACATTATCACTATTACGAGCGCGTTCTGCGCAGTAATGGATCACGACATTGACTATCACATCTTGGCGATTCTGAATTTCATCTTCTTTTATGCCAATAAAAGTGCGAAGTCTTAAGTTTTTAATGCGTATAATCGCGGTTTCTGGTTTCATAATGACAACTTACTAT
Organism: Shewanella sp. W3-18-1; assembly: GCF_000015185.1. Lineage (NCBI taxonomy): Bacteria > Pseudomonadati > Pseudomonadota > Gammaproteobacteria > Alteromonadales > Shewanellaceae > Shewanella > Shewanella sp. W3-18-1. The sequence continues at coordinate 1,849,782 of NC_008750.1, forward strand.
TAAGGCTTAGGTGATTGAGATTGGTACTTTTGTCACGATAGCCTAACAATTTTATCTAAGATCAAGAAGGATTTTTAATAAATGACGCGACCTAATGCGCCTTCAGCAGCCTATCGTGGCTTTGCGGTGATGGCCTTTGTAGTGATTATTTTGGCAGGGATAAAGGCTGCCAGCCCAATAGTGGTGCCTTTTGTGTTATCCAGTTTTATTGCGATGATCTGTAATCCGGCCATTGGATTAATGACAAAATATCGTGTGCCTAAGTGGTTAGCTGTCATTCTTTTGATGTGTTTTATAGTCTTAATGGGACTTTGGTTGGCTTCCGTTGTAGGGAGTTCCATTAACGAATTTTCTAAACAACTTCCCCAATACCGTGATCAGCTAATAGAGCAGTTTTCTTGGATTATTCATAAATTACAGGCACTGAACATTCACATTTCAAAAGATCAAGTCTTAGCCTATTTTGACCCAGGTATGGCTTTATCGATGACAACGAATATGTTGTCGGGTGTAGGGAACGTAATGGCCAACTTGTTCTTGATCGTCTTAACCATAGTATTCATGTTGTTTGAGGCACAGTCTTTACCGAAAAAATTACATTTAGCGCTGGATGATCCTGATATGCGCTTACAGCAAATTGATCGTTTCTTGCAATCGGTTAATCAATATATGGTGTTAAAGACCTTAGTGAGCTTAGCGACAGGTCTCATTGTGGGTATTGGCTTAACCTTTATCGGTGTGGATTATGCTCTTTTGTGGGCTGTCATCGCCTTTTTATTCAATTACATTCCGAATATAGGTTCCATTATTGCCGCCATTCCTGCCGTGTTGTTAGCCTTTATTCAGCTTGGTCCCACCGCTGCTGGAGGGACTGCATTATTGTATATTGGCGCCAATATGGTGATGGGCAATGTGATTGAGCCCAAATTTATGGGACGTGGCCTTGGACTTTCCACGTTAGTGGTATTTTTATCATTAATTTTTTGGGGTTGGTTACTTGGATCTGTAGGAATGTTACTGTCAGTCCCTTTGACTATGGTGGTGAAAATCGCCCTTGAATCCAGTAAAAGTGGAGGTTGGTTGGCCATTTTATTGTCGGATGATGTCGATGATAGACTCGTCAAAAGTACAGTGATATCTGAGCCTGTTAATCATCAGGCGACTCCTAGTTCAACAGAAAAGAAGTAAATTAATAATGCAACGTTTTTTACAAGCGCTCACCACGTTAGAACTCGGTAATGATGCGGTACGTTTATTTCATGGTCGAGGCGGGCATTATGCTGGCTCTGAGCATATTTGTTTAGATTGGTTTGCCCCCGTTTTATTGTTAACCAGTTTTATTCCTCTCGAAGATACCGAGCTTGCGATGTGCCAGCAGGCCATTACAGCACGTTGGCAAGCATGGCATCCTGAAAGTCCTCTAAATCTCGTTTATCAATTTCGTTGTGCGGGGGAGACGTTTACTCAGTTACTTGAGGGCGAAATTCCAGAACCTCATATCGTTACTGAAAAGGGAGCGCGATTTCAGGTGCATTTAATGCGCGGCCAAAATCATGGACTTTTTCTCGATATGGCCAACGGTCGAGATTGGGTGAGGGCAAATGCACGCCATAAAAAGGTGCTTAATTTATTTGCTTATACCTGTGGATTCTCAGTTGCAGCACTGCAGGGCGGGGCTGATGAAGTTGTGAATATGGATATGAGTAAAGGAGCCCTTGCTATTGGTAAACAAAACCATTTGCTGAATGGCTTTGTCGCTGGAGCACGTTTTTTAGGCCATGATATTTTCAAATCTTGGGGCAAACTTAAAAAGCTCGGTCCCTATGAATTAATTGTTGCCGATCCTCCGAGCAATCAGAAGGGGAGTTTTGTTGCTACTAAGGATTATGTGCGTTTAATTAGGCGGTTACCTGAATTACTTACCGATAATGGTGAAGTGTTACTGTGTTTAAATGCCCCTGAACTGGATACCGCTTTTCTGCGCAAACAGGTTGCTGAAGCTGCGCCAGCATTGGAATATGTTGAGCGACTCGCTAATCCGCCAGCCTTTATCGATGTATCGGAAGAAAAGTCATTAAAAGTATTACGCTATCGAGTGAAGACTAACTGAAAGGTTTTCACTTCGCGATTCACTTTTGCCGCGTTAAAAGTGGATTTTGGTATTTTTTCGTTATTAATGGCAAACAAAACTGAAAGTTTTCTGTAACTGGATAATATGGTTTGTTATACTCCTGCCCACGGAAATCCCTTTCCTCATCGGCAAAATGTCAACATAGAAGGACATGCCTTTGTGACCTTACAAAATCAAGCAGGAGTTGTTATGGAAGTTCATGAATACGAAAATGCTTACTATCAAGTAAAGGACGATGTACTGACGTCTTTACCTGCTGAAAGTGAAGAGGAAGTGATCCCAGCCTAAAACGCTAATGGATCTTGATGAGTCGGAAGTAACAAAACAAGCAACGAAAATAGCAACCCTAAGGTTGCTATTTTTTCTTTAAAATAAGGAGGTCTTGAAGCCGACACTCGTAATAAAAGTCACCTAGCCATTCACTCTGCGCTTTTCAGGCATAATCTCAACGATCACCCATTTATTACCGATTTTATGTAGGCGGATGGTTCTATCATCAATCCAAGGTTGTCCCGCTTTAAGCCCTTTCATCTTAATTACCACGAGAACATCTTTGGTAAATTTGCGAAAAAAATCGATATCAATATCATCAATTTCCATTTCAACGTTGGTCATAGAAAGACTGAGCATATTACGTTGTACTGCAGTGGCAATGTAGTAGTGGCTTAGCACTTCTTTTAGTGGATCATTGACGAACTGTTTGGCTTTTTCAACATCACGATCGACATAGATAGCTTTGAAAAAGCCTAAACTCACTTCCTCTGGGGTTAGTGTCGGCGGTTTCCCTGAATCGCCACAACCAAACAGAAATAATAGAGAGATAAAGAATAGAGTTCGCATAGGTTAGTGCCCTCGGAATTTGCTTCGAGTATCGCGATTTTAACGCCTATGTTCAAGTTTTGTAAGAATTTGACGAATAATAGGAAATGGGTTGACTGTTCGGCGGTGACTATGGCATATAGTAAAAGATACTTTAAAAGGTTATCCACAGAATCTGTGGAAAACTATGTTGAAGACTTAAGTGATGTTTTGTAAGTCACTGATATCGTCTTTATTTATCTGCTGGTCAAAAAGTGACGATTGGCTGTTACTTATTAGAATCCATTGTTGATTGTGGATATTTTCTTAGAATGACTCACTCTATACACATAGCTGAATAGCATTTCCTGAGTTCTTTCCATCGTTTTCTAATGTCATTTTGGTTTTTTATATCCGTCATTCCGCAGCTAATTCCAGAATTTAAATAGTGTGATCTGGCGATCAGCTTTTCATAAAAACTACGACACCATCTTGACCGCGATCGACAGTTTTGATCTATTACTGCTATTTGACGGTCTCAAAATATGTCTACCCATCCTGTTATTAAACGCTTAGATCACCTTGGTCTCATTGCCGCCTTTTGTCACGAAATTGGCCTGCCACGGATGATAGATGCCGTTATCCCAAAATATTCTGACCACAATGTTTCTCATGGTGACGCGGTATTGGCCATGCTCCTAAATGGACTTGGCTTTCATAGCAGAACACTGCACATGTTCTCGGACTTTTTTAAGACCAAGCCTGTATCTAAGCTACTCGCCAAAGACATTGAAGCACACCACCTGACTGATGATGTACTAGGCCGCACATTAGATGCTCTATACGAAGCCGATGTCTCAGCGCTCTATCAGGTTATTGCTGAGCGTGTTGTTGATAAACTGGGCTTGACGACCGATTCTGTTCATCTTGATATCACTAGCTTCCACGTTGATGGTGAGTATGCACAAGATGAAAACACCAACGTGATTAAGCTTGTAAGAGGTTATAGTCGGGATCATAGGCCAGAGCTTAACCAAGTCGTGCTTGAACTCATCTGTGAAAACCAAGCAGGTATTCCTGTTTACATGCAAGCACTGAGTGGTAACACCAATGATGCCAAGGCATTCGCTGAAGTCACTAAAAGACACATACATTGCCTAAAAGCCGCGCAAAATAGTCGTTACTTTATCGCTGATGCCGCTTTGTACACCGAAGAAAGCATCTCCTCGCTAGATGAGCAAAATCAAAAATTCATTACCCGTGTCCCCATGACCATCAAGCTCGCAAAACAAGCACTACTTGCGCTAGAGCCAGAGCAATTAAGCACTATCGGTCATGGCTACTCAGGATGTTGGATAGACTCGGATTACGGAAAGGTCAATCAACGTTGGTTGCTCGTTCACAGTGAACAGGCCACCAAGCGGGAAGAAATCACTTTCTTCAAGAACTTAGAGAAAAACATAGCAAAAGAAATCAAAGCGTTGGAAAAGCTAAGTAAAAAACCATTCGCTTGTGAAGTTGACGCAGAATTAGCGTTTAACGATTTCAAGAAACAATGTGACTTACTTGGGTTTGAACAAGGCACTCTCATCAAACAGCCGACTTACTCTCATTCGGGCCGCCCAAAGACAGATGAAGCACCGACAGGATACCAATACTTTATCGAAGCCGCCCCCTTCACCGACCTAGAAAAAGTAAAACTGGCTAAGCTCAAAGTAGGCATGTTTATCCTCGCGACGAATGACACCGACAATGAAGCACTCACCATGGCGGCTCTTCTAGCACATTACAAATCGCAACAAAAAGTCGAGCGCGGCTTCCGTTTTCTAAAAAGCCCTGAGTTTTTAACCTCTTCCATCTTCTTGAAAAAGCCTGAGCGCATTGAAGCGTTGCTAATGATAATGACGTTGAGCTTGCTTGTTTACGCTAGTTTAGAACACAAAATCAGAGAACAACTCGCACAAACCGAAGCGTTCTTCCCAAGTATGGTAAAGAACAAGACGACCTCCAGACCGACGGCACGTTGGGTCTTCTTGCAATTCGAAGGCATAGATACGCTAGAGATTAACGGCCAAAGGTTCATCACTGGACTTCAAGATCACCAAACACAACTACTCAAATTACTCGGTAGATTCTATGAGGTAGTTTATTCCTAAATTAGCTGCGGAATGTCGGTTATATCGCTAAACGATCAGTCAATCATGGTACATTTACCTGAAAATAGGTTAAAAAAAAGCACTGGGACAGGCCAGTGCTTTTTTGTGGTTATCATTTAACCGTATTTAACAGTGTTAGCGTTTTGCCGCATCGTTTTGTGAAGCTTGAATGGCTGTCAGGGCGATGGTGTAGACAATGTCATCAACTAATGCACCGCGGGATAAGTCATTTACTGGCTTACGCATACCTTGCAGCATTGGGCCGATACTGATCAGATCGGCGCTTCGTTGTACGGCCTTGTAAGTTGTGTTGCCTGTATTGAGGTCTGGGAATACAAATACTGTAGCTTGTCCAGCGACAGGGCTATTAGGCGCCTTAGAGCGGGCAACGTTTGGCATTACAGCCGCATCGTATTGCAAAGGACCGTCAATGATCAGATCTGGGCGTTTTTCTTTCGCGATACGAGTCGCTTCACGGACTTTATCCACATCTGAACCCGTGCCCGAGTTGCCTGTTGAGTAGCTGATCATCGCCACTCTTGGCTCGATACCGAAGGCTTTTGCAGATTCCGCTGATTGAATAGCGATATCAGCTAGCTGCTCAGCATTCGGATCTGGGTTAATGGCACAGTCGCCGTAAACTAACACTTGGTCTGGCATCAACATAAAGAAGATAGATGATACTAAGCTTGAACCGGGTGCGGTTTTAATCAGTTGTAACGGAGGACGAATGGTATTGGCTGTCGTGTTAACGGCGCCAGAAACAATACCATCAACTTCATTTTGCGCCAGCATCATAGTGCCAAGCACCATGTTGTCCTCTAACTGTTCTTTAGCCACGACTTCAGTTAAGCCCTTGCTACGACGTAGTTCTAACATAGGCTCAACGTAACGATCCCGTACGTCTTCTGGATCAATAATAACAACGCCTTCACCAAGCACGACATCTTGTTGGGCCGCGATACGTAGAATTTCTTCTTTTTTACCTAAGAGTACGCAGCGTGCAATACCGCGCTCTGCACAAATGGCTGCCGCTTTAATCGTACGAGGCTCATCACCTTCCGGTAAAACCACGGTTTTATGGGCTGCACGTGCCAGTTCCGTTAATTTATAGCGGAAGGCGGGTGGCGATAGGCGATGTTCTCGTGGAGAGTTTTTAGTGACGCTTTCAATCCAAGTTTGATCGATATGGCTTGCGACATAATCTTGGACTAAATCAATACGTACCGCATCATCGACGGGCACTTCATGGTCAAATCGTTGAATATTAAGCGAGGTTTGCCACGTGTTAGTATCAATTAAGAATACGGGTAAGCCTGTTTCAAAGGCTTGTTCACATAGCTTAAGGATTTCTGGCTCTGGCTCATAGCTACCGGTCAGAAGCAGCGCACCAATTTTAACGCCATTCATGGCTGCAAGGCAGGCAGAGACGATAACATCTGAGCGATCGCCAGAGGTAACGAGTAACGAGTCAGTTTTTATATGGTTAACCATATTGGGGATGCTGCGCGCACAGAAGGTCACTTTACGCAGGCGACGAGTGTGCATTTCACCTGCATTAATAATGCGAGCGCGTAAGTGCTTAGCAAGATCTGAAGCGCGTGGTGCGACTAGGTCAAGATTGTACGGCACACTGCCTAAGATACGCAGTGGACTCTTACCTGGCAGTTGGAACATACTGGCCGCATCGGAGCGTTGAACACCTTGGTGATCAAATACTTCGGATAAGTCAGGACGAGCGCGGCCTTCATCATCAACGGGCGCACCAATTTTGTTGATCACGGCACCAATTAAGCGTTTGTTCTTATTGCCACCCCATGAGTTATAGGCAATTTCGAGGCGATTCATTAGGCCTGTTGGTGTATCACTACCAGGGGTTGCAATGAAAATAACATCAGCATCCATGGCTTTAGCAATGGCGTAGTTAACATCGTCAGCGAAAGGATGGCTACGAGTAGGGACTAAACCTTCGACGATAAGTGTTTCGGTATTGCTGGCGCATTCCGCAGTACGGGCAATGATTTGCTCCATTAACACATCGATTTGGTCTGCACGAATTAACGCTTCAGCATGGGCCATATCGAAGGGTTCTAATGGATTTACTGTCGGTGACTTGCTTAAAATCGTGGTCGAGCGCTCTGGGCCATTATCGTTTGGACGAAGTTGAGAAATAGGCTTAAAGAATTGTACTTTAACCCCATGGCGCTCCAGTGCGCGAACCATCCCAAGGCTTAAGGAGGTCAGGCCAACTCCTGTGCCTATGGGGATTAACATAATATTTCGGGACATAAAAACCTCTAAGTTCGATGGTTTTTGGCAGATAGGTTCTGCGAGTTTGCTTATGAATGTGTTTACTGTAAGTCTTTAACAATAAAGCCGTTTGGATGAGCAAACGGCTTAGGTCATCTTATTCTTTGTTGATAAGTTTAATGGAGTCTTCGGCAATAACCCATTCTTCATTAGTTGGGATCACCATAGCAACAGTGCTGTTATCTTGGGTGATAATGCCTTTTTTACCGAAGCGCGCGGCTTTATTGCGTTCGCTATCGACATGGAAATTAAAGATTTCCAAGAGGTTAAGTACTTTCTCACGAATTAAGTCAGAGTTTTCACCAATGCCACCCGTAAAGACGACTGCATCTAAACGGCCCAGTGGCACTGTGTAAGAGGCAATGTATTTGGCTAAACGATAGCAGAAGATTTCTAAGGCTAAGGTCGCGCCTTTATGGCCATCAGCATAACCTTCTTCGATGCCACGGCAATCGTTAGTCAGCTCGGAAATACCCAGCAGACCACTTTGCTTGTTCATCAGGTTATTGACTTCTTCTAAGGTGTAACCTAATTGATGGACTAAGTGATAGATGATTGAAGGATCAATATCGCCACAACGAGTGCCCATCACTAAACCTTCTAATGGGGTTAAGCCCATCGAGGTGTCGACACTTTTGCCACCTTTCACTGCGGTAACAGAAGCGCCATTTCCTAAATGTGCACAGATCACATTGGTTTCGGCTAACGGTTTGTTGAGCATTTTCGCCGCTTCACGGCTAACAAATAAATGGCTAGTACCATGCATACCATAACGACGAATACCGTGTTCGCGGTATAACTTGTATGGTAAGGCATAGACGTAAGCTCTGTCTGGCATGCTTTGGTGGAAAGCGGTATCAAACACTGCGACTTGAGGCAATTTAGGGAAAGAGGCCATTGCCGCTCTAATGCCAATAAGGTGTGCAGGGTTATGCAATGGGGCAAGTGATGCACAATCTTCAATACCTTTGATCACGCTATCATCAATAATCACTGAACGAGTGAATTTTTCGCCGCCATGAACAATACGATGACCTACAGCTTGGATTTGTGCTGCTAACTCGGGTTGACCCGCAAGGATTTTATTAACAATGAATTCAACGGCTTCACGGTGAGCTGTAAATGCACCTAAGGCAGCTTCCTGTTTTTCACCGTTGATTTTCCATTTGATACGAGAATCTTCTAAGCCAAAACACTCGGCTAGGCCAGAGATCTGATCGTCACCTGTTTGCGCGTCAATGACGGCAAATTTGAGTGAAGAGCTACCGCAATTGAGTACTAAAACCAGTTTATTAGACATGTGTAAACCTTTTGCCATTGTGTTTAATATAACGATTCAAAAACTATAGAACCACCGAGTATTTGCCGTAACAGTCTTGGGGCAAAGTGCCAAATTATGCTATGGTAAAAACAGTATTCCATTGTTGTAGGTGTCTAAAATTGAGCATCAATATTCTCAAAACCTTAGGAGACGGTCGCCGTTATATGAAGACGTGGCCTATGGTTAGACAACTGGGTTTGTTTTTTCCTGAGTATCGGGTTGTGCGTGCGACTCAGCTTGCCATTCTGGTGATGCCAGTGTTGGCGGTTTTTGCGAGTATGAGCCAGCTATATATCTATGGTTGGGCATTTTTGCCACAAGCTGTCACTATCGCTTTATTTTTTATCAGCCTGCCAGTGCAGGGCTTATTGTGGCTAGGTTGGCGGGCTCGCCATCCTTTACCTTTGTCGCTCTTCGACTGGAGTAACCAGTTAAGCGCGAAGCTGTCTTCCATGGGCATTCAGTGCCAAACCTTAGGTGCTAAGGCTTGTTATCTCGATATGGCGGTTATTTTAAAAATAGCCTTTGAGCGCTTAGATGCCAGTTATTGGGAAGAACTCTAGTTTTATATTTTGTCTTAATGTGTTTTTAATCGCTGCTTAGTCGACTAATAAACCGCATTTATGCCTTGCTGGACAAATACCGCTTTAATCTTTTCCATGGTTTCGCGGCTTGGGGGAGATACGCCATCGAGTTGATAGTTTTCGCCCATGGCTTCCCACTTATGCTTACCTAATTCGTGATAGGGCAGTAACTCTACCTTTTCAATGTTTTTCATGGGCTTGATAAACTCGGCCAGTTGCAATGCCGATGCTTCATCATCGGTAAATCCACCCACGACGACATAACGTATCCATGTCGCTTGGTTGCGTTTTGCCAAATACTCGGCAAATTGCAGTGTTCTGTGATTACTGACTTTGGTTAATTCAATGTGTTTTTCGTCATCCATGTGTTTGATGTCGAGTAGAACCAAGTCAGTGTGGTCAAGTAACTCATCAATCACAGGTGTGTACTTACGTACAAAGCCATTGGTGTCTAAACAGGTATGAACACCCTCATTTTTACAGGCTTTAAATAATTCGGCGACGAATTCGGCCTGTAAAATAGCTTCACCACCACTTGCTGTTACACCACCATTGCTGGCATCAAGGAAAGGTCGGTAGCTGATGATTTGACTCATTAACTCATCGACTTGCACTTCTTTGCCACCATCAAGATCCCAAGTGTCACGGTTGTGGCAATATTGGCAGCGCATTAAACAGCCTTGCATAAAGGCGATAAACCGTATGCCAGGACCATCTACTGTGCCAAAGGATTCCACTGAGTGGATCCGACCGATAACTGCCATTGTGACTCCTGATAAAATAAGTGAGGCTGTAGTACAGTGTACTACAGCCTTTACTTATTTAGCTTACAGACCTTTAGTAAAAGTACGTGTGATCACATCTTGTTGTTGCTCTGGCGTCAGTGAATTAAAGCGCACTGCGTAACCAGAAACACGGATGGTTAGTTGTGGATACTTGTCTGGATGCTTAACAGCGTCTTCGAGCATTTCACGATTCATCACGTTGACGTTTAAGTGCTGGCCACCTTCTTTTTTGTCATTGTGGTCGAAATAGCCATCCATCAATGCTGCTAAGTTGGCGCGGCGTGCATCATCATCTTTACCTAAGGCATTTGGCACGATTGAGAAGGTATAAGAAATACCGTCTTGGGCGTGGGCGAAAGGCAGTTTAGCCACAGAAGTTAAAGAAGCGATTGCACCTTTTTCGTCACGGCCATGCATTGGGTTTGCACCCGGTGCAAATGGCGCACCTGAGCGACGACCATCGGGTGTGTTACCTGTTTTCTTACCATAAACCACGTTTGAGGTGATGGTCAGAATTGACTGAGTTGGTACTGCATTGCGATACATTTTACGGTCACGAATTTTGGCCATAAAACGTTCAACTAAGTCACAGGCGATATCGTCAACACGTGGGTCGTTGTTACCAAATTTTGGATAGTCGCCACTGATGTCGAAATCAACAGCAATGCCGTTTTCATCACGAACAGGTTTTACGGTAGCGTATTTAATCGCAGACAGTGAGTCGGCAGCGATAGATAGACCGGCAATACCACAAGCCATAGTACGGCGTACATCTCTGTCATGCAGTGCCATGAGCGCAGCTTCGTAAGAGTACTTGTCGTGCATAAAGTGGATAGCATTCAATGACGCAACATATTGGGTTGCTAACCAATCCATTAAGCCGTCAAGACGATTCATTACATCATCAAAGTTGAGCACTTCGTCAGTGATCATGTCTGCTTTAGGGGCGATTTGGATTTTCAGTTTTTCATCAATACCGCCGTTGATCGCATATAACATGGTTTTTGCGAGGTTTGCACGAGCACCGAAGAACTGCATGTGTTTACCCACAACCATTGGGCTTACGCAACAGGCGATAGCATAATCGTCAGATTGGAAATCAGGACGCATTAAGTCATCGTTTTCGTATTGGATTGAGCTAGTATCGATAGACACTTTAGCGCAATATTTTTTGAAACCGATCGGCAGTTTATCTGACCATAATACGGTGATATTAGGCTCAGGGCTTGGACCCATAGTGTAAAGGGTATTCAAGAAACGGAAGCTTGATTTGGTCACTAACGTACGGCCATCTAAGCCCATACCGCCAATAGATTCAGTTGCCCAAATCGGGTCGCCGGAGAATAACTCATCGTATTCAGGAGTACGTAGGAAACGCACCATACGCAGTTTCATCACGAAATGGTCAATCATTTCCTGAGCTTGTAGCTCAGTTAAGGTGCCATTTTTCAGATCGCGTTCGATATAAACATCAAGGAATGATGAAGTACGTCCTAATGACATCGCCGCGCCATTTTGGCTCTTCACTGCGGCTAAGTAGCCAAAGTAAGTCCATTGAATCGCTTCGCGAGCATTTTTAGCAGGGCCTGAAATATCAAAACCATACTTAGCAGCCATTTTCTTCATTTGGCCTAGTGCGCGGTGTTGTTCGGCAATTTCTTCGCGTAGTTGAATAACATTTGATAAATCTTCACCCGCTTCGAACTGCGCTTGCAGTGAGCTAAATTGGGCAAATTTATCTTTCATCAAGTAATCGATACCGTAAAGTGCGACTCGGCGATAGTCACCGATAATACGGCCACGGCCATAGGCATCGGGTAAACCGGTTAATACACCTGATTTACGGCAAGCCATAATTTCTGGTGTGTAAACATCAAACACGCCTTGGTTATGGGTTTTACGCAGTTCTGAATAGACGTATTTAACATCTTCATCTAGTTCACGACCGTAGGCGGCGCATGAGCTTTCCACCATACGAATACCACCGTTAGGTAACATTGCACGTTTTAATGGTGCATCTGTTTGCAAGCCAACGATAGTTTCTAAATCTTTGTTGATATAACCCGCATCATGGGAGGTGATGGTTGACACCATCTTAGTATCGAAATCAACAGGCGCGTGGGTACGGTTTTCCTGTTTAATGCCTTCCATCACTTTATCCCACAGTGTTGTGGTTGCTTCGGTGGCACCGGCTAGGAATGATTCGTCGCCTTCATAGGGAGTATAGTTTTGTTGGATAAAGTCACGTACATTGACTTCAGATTTCCAATCGCCAGGAGTGAAACCTTCCCATGCGCTGGCAAACAGTTCAGTTTTGTCGGTCATCGTACTAATACCTTTTGGTTGAGATAAAGGTTATTGGCGATCAGCGCTAAGCAATGCTGAGTATAAGCCAATAGCTAATTCCTGATATAAAAAGCTCCCTTCATGATGACGCCCTATGATGGGAACTGATTTTAAAGTGCCTGTTGTTTTACAACAGTTGTTACTTTAAAAGCCTGTCTATTGATACCCGATAAGATGACAAATATTCGTTAGTTCGGTTATCGATAATGTCTCATTATAATTGGTAAGACCAATTAACCATGTTCATATTACCATAGCTAACCTACTATGGCACTCAAATCAGTTTAGTTTGCCTTGAGTTAATTCCAAAATTGCTACCCAGATAGCATTTTTACCGCAAATTAACGTTTGCATCTCATCGATTAGTCATATATCTAAACTACGTTCAAACATATTTAATTCAGCAATACAAATACACTGATATTCGGATTCAATTTTGGTAGAACACACAAAAACAAACATGTTTACTTATTTAGTCATTATAGGATCAATGGTATATAGGCAATCTGGTTGATATGTAAATGTTTTTAAAATCAATCAGATTGACTATATATCAGTGAAATAAATAGTGCCTATCATTAGCGCAAACCAACAATATTATTGGCTTGCGCTAAAGGGGTTAATCAGAGCAGTGCAGGGATACCTTCAATCATCCCAACGGCTAACATGGCAGCTAGACAAATGATAAATGCTAAGCCTGGAATGATGACTCGGTCAGCAAATGACAAGGTTTTTGGACGTTCCTTATCACCAATAAGACCATTGTTATCAAGCAGCATCGTTAAGGCCCAAGCAAGCACTGGGTTGGCAACAAAAGAGGCAAAAATACAAATCCCAGCCGCTTGGCTACTTAAATTGTCTTTTACCATTTGTAAGCCTGCTTCAAGCAGTGGTAAGAACACGCCGACCAACAATGCTATTGACATCACTGGACGCCATACCGTCACATCCATTGGATAACCAATAATTGCGACAATAATACAAAGGCTACCGAGTAAAATGGCACCAGCGGGAATAGGGCGTTTTGCAATGGCAGCAGGGATCATATAAGTCCCCCAAGATGATGTAATGTTACCGCCGCCTACCGCTGTGCCTACCATTTGGCGTAGTGAGCAGGTTGTCATTGTGTCATCAACATCCATTAACACTTTTTCCGCGCCTTTAGGGTAATTCAGCTCTTGGAAAATACGATGTCCTAAGAAATCCGGTGACCACATAGCAACCGCTAAGATGGCAAAGGGCAGTGAAGCGATAAAGTGTGCAGTATTAGGTAAACCTAGTTGCCATCCATGCTCAGTCGAGCCCCACCAGTAGACAGGGTTAAGGTTGGGGATCCCTGGTTCTGTGACAAATTTCAGATCAAGGCCCGCTCCTAAACCAAAAGCTAAGGCAATCGCAGTAATAGAGCATAGTGGAATCGCCAGCCAGCGTTTACCCACTTTAGCAAGGTAAGCATATAAAATGACATTGACGAGTAAGATTGCAAAAGCCACATAACCGAGTGAGTAATCTAAGCTATGTTTGGCCTGTAAACCGCCAGCCCACTCGAAGAGTGAACCAATTTGACTTTTGGCGCCCATAAAACCGAGGAACACCAATAATCCCCCTGCTACACCGCCACTTGTCAGGTTAACGAGCCGCGATCCTCCCTTAAAATAACTGAGAATGAGACCAAATATCCCAATCAGCATGGCTAATGCAAGTGGGTGTGCGCCCGCTAAAGCGATGGCACCAATTAAGGGGATCATTGGGCCGTGATTACCACCTAAGTTAGCGCGAGGATTAATAAAACCAGAACTAATGATACAGAAGAGTAACGCGGGGATAAGCATTTCAACACGGACAACTTGGATGGCAAACTCTGCCCCTAAATTGATATGTTCCCACCGTTCAGTTAATCCTGCTGCCCATGCTGCCATCACCGCTGAATACATTACGGTAATTCCGATAGTTCCAGCTAATGCGGGGACTAAGTCCTCCCACTCGAAACGAAAGTCGCGACCCGGTAAATTTAATCCCCAGCGTCTTGGTTTCATGATTTTAAGCTCATGCTCCAAATACGCTTCGCGAGTGACAAACTGAGACGCTGGACGGTGCAGTTCTCTGTAAGTCCGCTCTGAGGCTTCCCTTTCTTCTTTTTTGACTGTTTCAGACATAGTTTCTCATTCTCCGAAAAGAACATTGTGATTCATCATTTGATGACAACCGAGCGTGTTCCATGATTTTGGTAACTGCTTTTGCTTGTTGCTTAGCAAGCTAAAGAGTAGTCACTTTTTAGTCGTCGATGCGGACAAGTTATTCACCCCAATTTGTCCTCATTCTGTCGTGTTCCTAATGTGTGAATTGGTCTGACCAATTTACCTGTTAAATCTTAACATAGGTAATTAATGTCATCACTAGGTATCAATAAATCTGAAACACCTGTTTTAGGGATTTGGGAGGCACTTAACAACTTAGGTGGGATAACAATAAAAATTGCCGCTTAGGCATGCATATTGCGTTACCTATTGATCACATTTGCCAGTGATTCTGTGTTATAGCGCTGCTAAATAGGGTGGGAATTTGAGGCGGCTTGAAATACAAGTCTTGATTGTGAGTTAGATCAGTAGGTGTGTATGAATAAGTGTGAGGCAAGGTGTGTTTTTTTATCGTTTTCTCTGAGATGTAAAATGCAGATGTTTCATTATCAAGTGGGCTGATAATGTCCTGCTACGGGACAAAATAGGAGGGGGTGAGGTGATAATGTAATCGATAAGTATCATTGGCTAAGTGAGTGCTTTTTAGTTAAAGATCTTGATTAATAGGTGGTGAATTCTGCATTAATATTATTTTGTTATTTAAAACAATAGGTAATGTGTTGTGTTAAGTATTTTTTGCATTTTAACATTCTAGTTTGAATGAGGTTTTGTTATCAGGGTTATTGATGGTTCCTATCATTATTACCCAATTTTATTGAGCGATTCTTCAGGTTATTGTTTGATTGCACTATTCACAGGGCAATGAAATTACTGGAGAAATTTATGTTGTTAACGCTATTTTCCCCGAAAATATTCAGTGTTGGAGCTAACTGAGATGAAGGCATCACATTATGATGCTCATATGAGGGCGCAACCTCATCTCAGCTCGCCAACACCATTCAATCCACATCATAACGGAAAGACTGAGCCTGATAAGCGAAGTCTTTATCAACATGCTGAACACTATGGGCAAAGTAAGGTAGCTAAATCTGCTTGGCAATCATTTGGTTTGGCAGCATTTGCAGGCGGTTTTATTGCCTTAGCTTTTGTATTTTATATCACAGTAACAACGGGGGCGTCTGGGAGTGCTTGGGGGCTTGTACGCTTAGCGGGAGGGTTAGCTTTTAGTTTGGGACTGATGTTGGTGGTGATTTGTGGCGGCGAGCTGTTCACGAGTACCGTGTTGAGTTCTGTTGCTTGGGCACAAAAGAAAGTCACTACTAAACAACTTGTTATGTGCTGGACGCGGGTCTACCTGGGTAATCTACTCGGTGCAATGGTGATGTTGCTACTGATTATGTCTGCCCGTATGTATCTGCTCGACGGGGGACGCTGGGGGATAAATGCCCTAACGATCGCTCAGCATAAATTACATCACGGCTGGTTTCAGGCATTTAGTTTAGGGATCCTTTGTAACATGTTGGTTTGTTTAGGGGTATGGATGACCTTTGCGAGCCGTGATGCGTTAACCAAAGCGATATTACTGATGTTGCCAGTCGCCATGTTTGTGAGCAGTGGTTTTGAGCACAGCATAGCTAATCTGTTTATGGTGCCCCTAGGAATTGCCATTCATCTTTTTGCTGATCAGACATTTTTTACCTCAGCAGCTATTGATGCCGCGCAATTCAGTGATTTAACCCTCAGCCACTTTGTCATCAAGAATCTTATTCCGGTGACACTGGGCAATATTGTTGGTGGTGGCATTTTTGTGGGACTCGGTTATTGGTGGATTGAGCAAGCCAAACCTCAACACCCATCAAACATTGAGCGCCACACCCCAACATTAACCTTAGTCAATGCATTGACTGCGACTTCTTCTTACTTAAACAACGATATGCCAACGGATACCGCGCTTGCTAATGAGCCTGCGTTATCAATAAGTCCTGATGCTCATATTTATTCTATTTCTGCCGGAGATCAACCTACTATGTTAAATGCCAAAGCGGTTTCAAAACCTATTCCTAAAATGTGTGTGAGTGATGTGATGGACAGACATCCCATCACGCTAAGTGCCGATCAATCTGTCTATGCAGGTTTAAAATTATTAAGTGATGCAAATGTCCGCTCTGCGCCTGTGGTCGATGATAAACAAGCATTAGTGGGGTTTATTTCACAACAAGATCTATTACGAAGTCTTTGGGCACAGGAGTTTACCCGAGGTGTACCTGATAAAGTGGCTGACTTAATGCAAACCGAGGTGTTAACTGTCTCTCCTAAGGATCCACTGGATGCATTAATTGAGTTAATGGTTGTTGATCGTCAAAAGTTGTTTCCTGTAACGGATAGCGGACTGATGATTGCGAGTACTTATCAAAGTTATGAAGAACGGTTGCGCCATGCCTATGCCACTAAGCCAAGTGCTTTTCCGGTGATAGAGCAGGGTAAGTTGTGTGGGATGGTGACTCGAGAAGAGATTGCCAAAGCGGTTTGTGGTGCTTTTTACGATTAAGTTTGATCGCTGTTAATTTAACCCCGAAACAAGCTGGGTTGTTTCGGGTTTTTCATTTTCTTGCTTCGGTATAAAGGTATTAGCGTTTAATTGTAATTTGTCGATGACGACTTAAGCGCCTTGCTTCAGTGATAACGCAGTCCCTGAGTGGATTTTCGCCTGAATCTGTACGCCAAATAAATGATAAATGCCGTTTCATATTGAGTTGCGGTGTCGACAGAATAACGAGTTCACCATTAGCGACATCTTTTTCAACATCCAAAAAAGGCAAGCTGCTTAAATAGGGACCATTCTTTACTAACGCCTTGAGCAGTGGGACGTGTTCATATTCTTTCCAGACGTTTAATTTTTCAATAACGCCATGAATAGCACCATCAAAAATACGTCTTGTACCTGCGCCTTGCTCCCTCAGTACCCATTTAGCCTGTTCAAGTTGCGATAAACTCGTGCTTTCATAACGAGCATAGGGATGGTGGGGAGAAGCGATAACCACTAAGTGATCATCTAACCATTGCTCTTGATGGAGACGCACATCATCGTTACGTCCTTCGATGATCCCTAAATCAAACTCATAGTTGAGTAAGCCGTCAACAACATGGTCGGTGTTTTCTACCATCAACTCAATGCGTAATTCTGGGAAATCCGTATCAATCTTGCTGATGAGTTCGGGTAATAGATGCTCCGCAGCCGTCTGGCTGGAACAAAGTTTAAAGCGACCACTGATTAAGTGTTGTTCATGTAGGCCTAATTCAATTTGTTGTGCATCTTGTAGTAGGCGTCTTGCTTTTGGACGTAACCAATTTCCCCAGTGACTTAATGTGAGCCTATTTCCCTGACGTATAAAGAGTGGACGGCCGAGTAAATTTTCAAGTTGGCCGAGGGACATACTGACTGCAGATTGTGTCATGGAAAGTTTTCTGGCTGCGGCACTCACACTTTCAAGGCTGGCAACAGCATCGAAAACGGCAATTTGCTTGAGTGAGTACTTCATGTGTTTATTTGCTCCTAGCTGAAAAATGGGGGTGTGAAAAGTATCAATTTTATTGATAGATCGACGAAATGATTTTAGAGCCGTGTCGAGTTGCTCACAAGCAAAGTTAAAATTAACAGTGTAGTTTTTAGAGATGCTTCACTTTTTATCCTTAACTGTGGAGTAAAGCCATTTTGTTATCAAATAGATACAAAGTATCCGCAGTGCTATCGATATGGTTTAAAGCCTATGATAATGGGCTAAAAGTAAGGTAAAGAGTGAGGAACCTTGCGGAGTCATATTGATATTTTGTACTGATTTTATTTGCATTGGTTTATAGTGCGGCCTTTAAATTCACTAGAAAACTGGCGTACTTATGACGAATCCTCCAACTGAGTCAACTAAGGCTGTCGATGCCTCTTTATCTACATCTCTCTCGGGTAAATTAGTTATGCCCGATACCTTAGTGATCATCTTTTTTGTCGCTTTCGTTGCAGGGTTGCTCACGTACCTCATTCCCATTGGTTCATTCCAAACACAAGAGGTGCATTATGTGGCTGATGGTGTGCAAAAAGTGCGTACAGTGGTTGATCCTAACTCCTTTGCATATCAATTCGATGATATAGGTGAGCCCCAGTTACAGCCAGTTGCATTATTCAAAGGGGAAGGTGGCGTAGGATTTTTTAATTTTGCCTTCGAAGGCTTAACCTCAGGCTCTAAATGGGGGAGTGCGATTGGCGTTATTATGTTTATGTTAGTGATTGGTGGCTCCTTTGGCGTCGTTATGGCTACCGGTACCATTGATAACGGCATTTTGCGCTTAATCGATAAAACCCGCGGTAATGAGAAATTGTTTATTCCCGTGATATTTACCTTGTTTTCCTTGGGTGGCGCGGTATTTGGTATGGGAGAAGAGGCGATTGCCTTTGCCATTATTATCTGTCCGTTGATGATCCGTTTAGGCTATGACGGCATTACCACTGTAATGGTAACTTATGTTGCAACCCAAATCGGTTTTGCTAGCTCATGGATGAATCCTTTTAGTGTGGCAATTGCTCAAGGTATTGCGGGTATTCCAGTATTATCTGGCAGTGATTTCCGCTTTCCAATGTGGGTTGGCTTTACCTTATTTGGCATTATTTTTACGATGCGCTATGCCCATCGTATTCAGAAAAATCCTAACATATCCCATAGTTATCAGTCTGATGCATTTTTTCGTGAGCATCACGCCAATGCAAAACTTGAGAGCCGTTTTAATCTTGGCGATGGTTTAATTCTACTTACGTTAGTGTTGACTATGATCTGGGTTATTTGGGGCGTGGTTGCCAACGCTTGGTTTATCCCCGAAATTGCGAGTCAATTTTTTACTATGGGAATAGTCGCGGGCGTGATTGGCTCCATTTTTAACCTCAATGGGATGACGCTAAACAAGGTGGCACAGAGTTTTAAAGAGGGCGCTAAAACAATGTTAGAGCCTGCTCTGCTTGTTGGTTGCGCATCAGGCATATTATTGCTGCTAGGTGGTGGCGAACCGACCCAGCCGAGCGTACTCAATACCATTTTAAGCAGTGCTGGTGGTGTAATAGGGCAATTACCCGATGCGTTATCTGCGTGGTTTATGCTGCTATTCCAGTCTGTATTTAATTTTTTCGTGACTTCAGGTTCAGGCCAAGCCGCATTGACTATGCCTTTGATGGCTCCATTATCCGATATTGTTGGTGTGACGCGGCAAGTGTCAGTGTTGGCATTCCAACTGGGAGATGGGCTCACCAATATCATTGTTCCGACTTCAGCTTCTTTAATGGCAACCCTTGGAGTATGCCGTGTTGACTGGGGCAACTGGCTCAAATTTGTGTGGCGTTTTATGTTATTGCTGATGCTCGTCTCAAGCGTGCTAGTAATTGGTGCGCACTATTTAGGATTTAGCTAGATTTGAGTTAGTTTAGACATAACAAAGGATTGTTATATTGTTAATGAACGCTATATAACTGAATAGAAATTAAGTGAATAAAAACGGCATCCAAGGATGCCGTTTTTATTACTAACTGCTAATTAAAATTTAAAGCTTGCCGTTGTATGGAAGAAACGTCCAACGTTGTCATATGCTGCGGCACCAGCACTCGTACCTGTTGTTCCATATGGCAAGTCGCGATCAAGCACGTTATCTATACCAAATTTCAAGGTCACACCAGAGTCGAACGCATAGGCCACAGAAATATCGCTGATAAAATAAACACCATATTCCATATTGCTACTTGGGTTTGCATTGCGAGCAAGTTCTTTGTCAGTATAGAGGCTTACACCATCAATAAAACGTGTTCTCCAGTTCGCGCTCCATTGGGCGATCGAGTAGTTTAAAGACCAATTAGCTTGCCATTTCGCATAGCCCAAAGTTCCTGCTAATTCTTCAAAATCATTAGGATCATCTTGGAATGAATAGTCTTTGCGTTTAAGCAAACGAGTTGCAATTAAGTTTGTACGGAAATCCCCACCGAATGCATCAAAGTTATAGCCAATATCAAAGTCAATACCTGCAGCCTCTAAGGATGCGATATTGAGTGATGACTGTCTAATGGATGTGATTTCGTTTGTTGTTGGATTCCTCGTTATTAATGCACAATACTCGTTATTAATACCTGAAGCTGAATCTACACAGCGATCGATGATATTTTGTGCGCTTACAGCACTAATAGCGTCGTCAATCGTGATATTCCAGTAGTCAGTTGTAATCGATAGTCCATCGATGAAATTGGGTTGATATGCAAGCCCTACAGTATAGCTTTTTGATTCCTCAGGATCTAATGCTCTATTGCCGCTACTAACTCCCTCAACTCTTTTTGAGTCATAATCGGAGTTAAAATCACTAGGAACCCCTAGTGCTGCGCAGTTAGCCTTGCGTATATCAGGATTACTTAAGTCATTTAAATATTTAGTGCGACAGGCATCCTCAATACTGAAGAAGGTTTGGCTCTCTGCACCATATAATTCACTGATATTAGGAGCTCTAATCGCTTCAGAATAAGTTGAGCGAATACGCAGGTCATCATTCACTTCCCAACTTAATCCCGCTTTCCAAGTGGTGGCGTTACCGATAGTGCTGTAATCTGCAAAACGGACTGCTAACTCCATATCAAGTTGGCGAATCATAGGAAGATCAGCCAGTAATGGCACACTGACTTCAGCGAATACTTCTTTAACATCGAAATCGCCTTTATCTTCACCTAGCGCATTGAAGAAAGTACCTGCAGCATTTGCTGGTTCGAAAATTTCACTTTCTTCTTTACGATATTCAACGCCTGTTGAAAAACCAACTACACCCGCTGGCATATCAAATAAAGCCGAGTTGGTTAAAGAGCCTCCAAGGACAGTTTGTTTGATGACAGATGTACCTGTTGAAGTCGTATTAACGTAATCGATAGCTGCTTGGCTTGGTTTTCCAAATCCAAAAATATCTAGAGGAACACATCCAGCAGCTCTTGCATCTTCATCACGACATACAGCAATTCCATCTACATTGATGGAGTCTAATGCATGTTGATAATTAGCTAACACGAGGTTGTTTTTATTAACTCGTTCTAAATCTGTTTGGCCATATACACCATATACATCGTAATCCCAATCTTCAAAAACCAAGCCCTCAAGACCGAGAACATAGCGTTGTGTTTCACGGGTATCATCTTCTATACGTTGACCCAGGTCTGTCATAAAACGACGAATATTGATGGTGTCTAATGGCGCAGGATTGCCCTGAGCATCTTTATTCGCTTTCATTAATGCCACAAGTTCAGGGCTAATAAATGCATTATCAATTTTTACATCGGTATTTTTTAAAATATTTACACTATCTCTACCGAAGAAGAATGCAGGTTGGCCTTCATTTGATGCTTGGCTATTGACATATTTTGCTTCGAAATACGCATTCATATTGTCATTAAGCTGGTAGTTTGTTTTGAAGTTTATATTATAACGTTCAAATTCTGGCTGTAACTCCACAAACTGATTTAAGTTTGTATAATCACAATCGACACAGTAAATTCCATCTACTTTAGGGCCAGAATAAACATCGCGTAATGAGCCATCTGGATTGAAAGTTTTCCAGCCATCTAAGAAGAAGGTTCCTGCATTACTGATTGTGTAATGGCCACCATTAGGGGTGTAATATTTATCAGGATCTGATGGATGATTAGAATCAATAGGTTTACCATCTGGGCCAATTGGGCGATTGGTATTTTTTAGGTTGGTAAATGAGGTAGATGTTTCATCACGATCGAATGCTTTTAATTGATTTTGTGCGCTATATTCAACAGCAAAAGCGACATTACCACGATTTTGATCGAAATTAGTACCATAGGATAATGCAACACGATCTTTAGAGAGTGGATTATCTCCAGCCCAACCTTTAGTGGCGGAAACATCCAATCCTTCTACATCTTTTTTCAAAATAAAGTTTACAACACCAGTAACAGCATCTGCACCATAAATTGCTGATGCCCCACCAGTAATAACTTCGACCTTTTCAATCCAGACACTAGGGATAGTATTGACATCGACTGAAGACGTTCCTGCAGAACTGGCAACATGGCGCTTACCGTTTACGAGTACAAGAGTTCTGTCAGTACCCATGCTTCTTAAATCTAAAAGGTTTAAGCCTGATGTACCGATAAAGCGACCTGAGTTGGCTAAGGAATAGGTGTTGCCTAAGGCGGGTAATTGGTTCAGTGCCTCACCAATATTGGTTACGCCTGTTGATAAGAGTTCATCGCCAGTAATGACCGTTACAGGAGTTGGAGCGATCGCCCCTTCTCTGATTATACGAGAACCTGTGACTTCGATACGTTCAACTTTTGCTCCATCTTCAGCAGCAATAGCAACCGATGTCGATAATACTGCAGTGGTAGCACCGCTTATTAACGCAAAGCGAACCGCTTTGGCTAATGTAGAATTCGCGCGCATTTTATTCTCCCTTAACACTTGTTTATTTAATTTTTATTTTTCTTCTTAAATGGTTACTTATGTAATAAATCAGTATTCCATTTAATTAGGCTCAGGATATAACCACAAGAAAATAACAAGTGCAACATTGTAAATTTAGATAATAATGTTGCAAGTTTGTTTGTTTGAAGTGTTTTTAAGGAGGGGTGGTCGGTAAAAGTGATTTTGGATGTTTAATAGATACATTTGCATGTTAAGGTATGTTGCTGTTGTTTATATTTGTGCGACTTTGATGATTAATTGTTTCAAATGTTCAATTTTATTGTTTATTTATTGTTTGATGCAAGTGTTGTTATTGGCTGGCTTGAAATCATACTTTTTTACATTTTTTGCTAAAAATATTTATATATTTAAATTTTTGTATATATCGAATGTAATACTGTTTTTCTTGCTGCTGTTAATTAGTGGTGGTGTACGGTTTGATTTGTTGTCTTTGTTTGGTTTGTTGATGTTTTCACATAGTGCTGCTTTAAATAAAACTAAGGATTAATTGCAATTAAATATTATACGCAATACCACTCTGTTTAACTTTAGTTTAATGTGAATATTTATTCATCTTTAGCCTATTTTTAATGTCATAACTAGGCATGAGTGATAAGAAGTTATCAGATATAGTGGCATTGCTTTGCAACAAATCTAACTCAATATTGTTATCGACACTTATTTACTATCCATGGTAGATATTTGCTCAACTACTTTAGTTTTATATTCATAAGGGAAGTAGTGCGTTAAGTATCGCAATGCGACGTAGATAACAACCAGAGTGGCAATCACTAATTCCACATCTGCTAAATATTTTATCCACATGGCTAATGCTAAAAAATCGCTAAATTGCATCAGCCAAGTTGAAGTTTTAAAGAGTGCAGTAGCACCTATCACCATAGGAAAAGTAAATGCTGCATACCCTGGGCTAAAAGGGAGTTTTAGTAGGTGAAAAAATGCTAAATAGATAATGCTCGTCATCAGAACCGCAATGCTGAGTAATAATGCAACCAGTGCGATGGCAGGCTGTTGGGATACGGTTAAGTAACCTGCTAATGATAAACTGGCAGGCGCTGCCAGAATGGCTATTGTGGGTTTAGCCGCATCAGGTACTGGCTGACAAAAAATAAGGCGGTATAGCATAAGGGGAAGCATCACGAGGTAGGCTAGCATTCCAAAGACTAAAATAGCATTAACGAGCCATTGATAGCCTTGTGAGGGAAAAGACACCGCCGCAACTATGATACCAATGGGGGGCACAAACCAACTTGGCACCATATGTTCCAATTTAAAATCAATGGCGCGATAGTAAATAAACGCCCCTAGAAAAATGACATGCATAATGATGGCAACAAGCCATAATGCTAACCCTGCATTGGGGGCGTAGTGACCTAGCATCTTTGAAATCACCATCAGTGCCATTGCAAATGTGGGGATCACACTGCCAACGACGGGGTGGCTTAGTTCATTGATTAGAATATTGGGATGAAGTAGAAATTTCCCCGTGAGCAGTAATAACAAAACCGCACCGATGAGTGCGCCTGTCAGTTGCCCCATGCCATTCAGTGAGGGCACCATATTCTCCCAGGTCCAACCTAAGCTCGCAATGGCAAGGGCTAAACCTGCCATTGGGCTTGGTAATTTAGCGGCTTGTGCAGTCCAGCGTTTACGTTTTGAAGTCATTTTAACTACCTCTCAATACTGACGTTACTTAACATTGTCTCGATGGAGAGTTCTGTTTTAATGACCTCAGTTTACATCCGTCCTTTGTGTTAAATAAAATTGATTATATTTATTCGTATAGTAAGTTTTATTTACTTAGTTGGTTTTAGCTTACAGCGAAGTAGAGTATGCCCAAGACCGAGATTGTCGATATCTTCATCGACATACAGCCCCGCTTGATGCAATAGGGTTAATAAATCCTTTGAGTGGTACATACGGCTATTGCCATTCGCTATTGCACTGAAATAGAGGCTAGTAGCATTGACACAATAGGCTGAAGCGGCACAGAGTTGTCTATCCCAAAAGGTTTCGACGATAAAGAGTTGGCTATCCATGGTCATCGCTTTGGCGGTGCGCTGCAAGATGCTTAGTATTTGTGCCTTAGAGAAGCAATCTAAAAACTGGCTCATCCAATAGGCGTCTGCGCCTTCAACAAAGGGGCTAGATTCATCCAGTAGATCGGTGGCAAAGGTATGCAAACGGGAGGTATAGCCTTGGGCTGTGGCATGCTCAGAGGCAACGTCAAGCTGTCCAGGAAAATCCATGATAGTCACTTCAACCTCTGGATTGTATTGACAACAGCTCAGTGCCCATTTTCCGGTATTTCCACCAACATCGACTAAGTGTTTGGGGTTGTGGGCAAATACTAAGGGTAAAAGCTGTGGGAAGGCATGATCAGAATAGTAATGATCAAAGGCAAACCAACTTTCTTTGGCTTTGGGGGGCAAATCCTTTAGTGCGGGATAAATCGTCTTCCAATCACCAAATACGTCGAGTCCAGCGGCTTTTCCCTCGAGCAAGGCATTATCTAACTTAAACAGACCTTGGTAGCAAACATCTTGGATAAAATGAAGATTGATAGCAGCCATATCATCATGTAGCAAAAAATATCCTGTTTTATCGAGCACATAAGCTGAATCATTTCGCCAAATTAACCCCATGCTTAACCCCATATCGAGTAAGACACTGAGGGCGTATTCACTGAGTGTTGAGGATAGGCATAACTCTGCCAAACTGATCCCGTCTTCAGCAGCTTTATCAATCGTGGCCAAAATATCAAACTTGAGTAGGCAGTGAGCCACTTGAAAACTAATGGGACCAAAGGCGATTTTTTGAGCTTCAAACTTAGCATCGAAGGCGCTGATATTTCGAGGTGTATGATAGAACGGCATAAAAAAGAATGAGTAAACTTGCGATGATCCCTTTATAGCGAACTCTGCCTGGAAAGTCTGTTTAGTGATAAAGAACTATGAACTGTGTCCTACTTGATGTATGAAATTGTCCTTTCCATTAAAATCATAATGCAGTTAATTGAATTTCAAATATAAAAATACCCAGCCATGGCCGGGTATTTTGTATGAGTTTAGTCACTATTGAATGTTTTCTTCGTCGCCAAATTGGCCTTGGAATAAAACAGAAGATAAATAGCGTTCTGCTGCCGATGGCAATACCACTACAATGGTTTTATCTGCAAATTCTGGTAATGCAGCAATACGGTTTGCCGCAACCACAGCAGCCCCCGATGAAATACCCACTAAAATGCCTTCTTCTTGCATTAAGCGGCGTGCCATTTCGATGGCCTCATCGTTGGTAACGGCTTCAACGCGGTCAATCAATTCCAGATCTAAGTTGCCAGGGATAAAGCCAGCACCAATACCTTGGATTTTATGTGGACCGGGTTGGACTGGTAATCCCGCTAAGGTTTGAGTGATAACTGGAGAGTCAGCTGGTTCAACCGCAACAGAAGTAATGGTTTTGCCAGCCACTTTTTTCAAGTAACGGCTCACACCTGTGATAGTACCGCCAGTGCCTACACCAGCAACAAACACATCTACTTCACCATCGGTATCATTCCAGATTTCTGGACCTGTGGTTTTTTCATGGATTTCTGGGTTTGCAGGGTTATTAAACTGCTGCAGTAAAATATATTTTTCAGGTGCTGATTGACGAATTTCTTCTGCTTTATCAATTGCGCCTTTCATGCCCTTTGCGCCCTCAGTCAGCACAAGGTTCGCACCAAGTGCTTTGAGCAGCTTACGGCGCTCTAAACTCATGGTATTTGGCATGGTTAAGGTCAGCTTATAGCCACGGGCTGCAGCAACATACGCCAACGCAATACCTGTATTGCCAGAAGTTGGCTCAATCAGTTCGTGATCTTTCGTCAGTAACCCCTTTTTCTCGGCATCCCAAATCATATTGGCGCCGATACGGCATTTAACACTGAAACTTGGGTTACGTGCTTCGACTTTAGCCAGTACTTTACCTTGGCTAACGCGGTTTAAACGTACTAGCGGTGTATTACCGATAGTATATGAATTGTCTTCGAAAATTTTGCTCATGGATTGCTTGCTCCTATGTTGGCACTATTGAATCATAATCGGCTGTGGCGCTTTGAGAAGTGATTGTTTGTTCTTCTTTATTCGATTTAGTTATTAAAGGGTTCTCTGTTATTCGCAAACCCTGATTGGCAGCCAGTTTAACTGTGTTAACCTCTTGCTAACATAAAAAAAGATTGTTGCATTCTTAAGGATAACGCCTTGATGTTTCAATCGTAAAACAAGCCTACCACTCGTATTGGACAAGCGCAAAGATGAAGCAACAGCAAATGGATTTGGGTGAAGACCCAAAAACAATGGTAACACCAAGGGCATTTACCATTGCACAAACCGTGCTATATACCCCATTGGCAACGCCGCTAAAGCGGGCATTAGCCATCATGATTGATGGTTTGTTAATCACAGTGTTAGCCGAACAGATGGATTGGATGTTTATCTTGCTGGTGATCGGCATTATCTGGATTGAAAAGCGCAGTCGTAAGTTTGGTCGTCTACTCAAATGGGGACTTTATGCTGCGCTGTTAGCTTTTATGCTGCTTACCACAGTGGGTAATTTGTTTAATCTAAATACCTCAGTCGGTAAACATGATGAACAAACCGAGTCGCAGTTGGCCGTAGGAGAACAAGTGATTAGATCGCTACCCGCATTGATGTCGTTAAACCTGTGTACCAGTTACGATTGCGGTAAGACCCAAATTCAAGCTTTACGGACAACGACAGAGCGTGTTGCGAGATCAAATGGAATGAAGGACATAGAGTTACGGGAAATGGTTTTACAAACCATCGCTGACAGCAGTCTACCGACAGAAGATCGCGCTAAATTGCGGGAGGACGTCCTTAACGGCACTCTTTGGCCTGTTATAACACTTCACACTGAGTTGGCTACGATTGGCTCCCCACTCGAACCTATATCAAATCAATCCCTATCTTCCGCTCAATCACCACACCGTACGGCGGATATCGA
The DNA here is from genome assembly GCF_000015185.1 of Shewanella sp. W3-18-1. Taxonomy (NCBI): domain Bacteria; kingdom Pseudomonadati; phylum Pseudomonadota; class Gammaproteobacteria; order Alteromonadales; family Shewanellaceae; genus Shewanella; species Shewanella sp. W3-18-1. The sequence goes on from NC_008750.1 coordinate 1,877,865, forward strand.
ACTCGCCGCTTCTCAATCTTCTCGCACAACAAGTAGCGATGAGGATGAAGCTACTCGCCATAGTATTATCGCTTGGATTAAGGGCTTTATGAGTGATATGGGACTAGGCTTTGGTTGGGCCGCATTTTACTTTACCGTTTTTACTGCGCGGTTCGATGGCCAAACCTTAGGTAAGAAAATACTGGGTATTCAGGTGATTCAACTTGATGGTGCCAATATCAGTTTATGGGCCGCGTTTGGTCGTTATGGAGGCTATGCCGCCGGTTTTACCACAGGCTTACTTGGCTTTATGCAAATATTTTGGGATCCCAATCGGCAGGGGATCCAAGATAAAATATCTTCAACAGTCGTGATAGACTTAGTGCAAATGCATAAAAAGCAACGATTAGAGCAGCAAGCACAGCGTCAAGATGTGATGCCTGTGCTGACGAATGATCCTTCTACGTCTGCTCACCTTACAACAAGCACCCGTTCGGAGCACCTATGAAACAGGTCGTTATTTCTGGGAGTGGCTTATTTACGCCGCCCTACAGTATTTCCAATGAAGCTTTGGTTGAAAGCTTCAATGCCTATGTTGATATTTTCAATCTTGAAAATGCAGGCTTAATTGAACAAGGCCATGTTGCGGCCTTATCCTATTCATCAAGTGAGTTTATTGAAAAAGCATCTGGGATTAAGCACAGATATGTGATGGTGAAAGAGGGCATACTCGATCCTGAAATTATGATGCCGCTCATTCCTGAACGCAGTAGCGACGAGTTATCAATGCAGGCTGAAATAGGGGTTGAGGCGGCGCTGATGGCGCTAAACAATGCCAATCTTAAGGCGGAGCAAATTGATCTTGTGATTGTTGCCTGTGCTTATACTCAGCGCGCTTATCCCGCGATGGCGATTGAAATCCAACGCGCCCTTGGTACGCGGGGTTACGGTTACGATATGCAGGTGGCTTGTTCATCGGCGACCTTTGCGATTGTTGCGGCTGCTAATGCGATTGCGACAGGTTCTGCCTCAAGAGTGCTAGTGATCAACCCCGAAATTTGCTCGGCGCAGGTGAATTATCGCGACCGTGATAGCCATTTTATCTTTGGCGATGTGGCGACGGCCCTTGTACTTGAAGAGCAGAGTTTAGTCGAGCCCAATAAAGGCTTTACGATTCTCTCAAGCCGTTGCTTCACCGATTACTCAAACAATATTCGCAGTAATTTTGGCTTTTTAAATCGCTGCGATCCGAGTTCGGCACATCAAGCCGACAAGTTATTCCACCAACAAGGGCGCAAAGTATTTAAAGAACTCTTGCCGATGATTTATCAGCATTTGGATGAACATCTGGCCGAGCAAGCATTAACGCCACAGTCCTTCAAACGGTTGTGGTTGCACCAAGCTAACATCAATATGAACCAATTTGTGGTAAGAAAAATGCTTGGGGATGAGGTATCGCCGGAGCAAGCGCCAGTGGTGTTAGATGAATATGCCAATACGGCATCGGCAGGTTCTGTGATTGCATTTCATAAATATTCCAGCGATTTTAAGGCTGGCGATTTAGGTCTATTAAGCTCCTTTGGTGCGGGTTACTCCATCGGCAGCGTGATCCTGCAAAAACGCTAAATTAATCTAGGAATAAGCAGATTGTTCTACAATTTTTTAATAAAAACAGCCTCATTTGAGGCTGTTTTTATTTTGTAGGGATTTGTTGCTTAAACTACTCTGGAGCTATCACTGGATTACGGTAGGCTTCGCGGTACTTATCGACCCACATGGCGGTGGCGCCACAAATCGCCACTGGCATCACGATAAAGTTAACCACAGGGATCATCGAAAACAGGGTGACCGTGGCGCCAAAGGTAAAAGTGGTGCCTCGGGTCTGATTCAGAGCAAAGCGCATATCCTTAAAACTCACCTTATGGTTATCAAAGGGATAATCACAATATTGAATTGACATCATCCAGGCACTGAATAAAAACCACAGAATAGGCGCTAAGGTTTGCCCCACCATGGGGACTAAAAACAGCAGTAAAAACACCAATGCACGGGGTAAATAGTACTTAAGTTTTATCCACTCACGTCCAAAAATTCGCGGAAGATCTTTAACAACATCAATACTTGTGCCGGTATAAAGAGGTTTTCCTGTCAGAATTTGTTCAACTTTTTCCGCTAAAAGGCCATTAAATGGTGCTGCAAGCCAGTTCATTACTGAGCTAAATACAAAGGCAAGCATGACTAGCATAGTCGTAATGGCAAGCGGCCAGAGTAAAAAGTTTAGCCAACTTAAATACTCTGGTAACTGAGCATTTATCCAAGTGAACATCGTTTCTAACTGGCCGATGGCCACATAAATCACTCCTGCAAACAGGATCAAGTTAATCATTAACGGAATAAATACGAAGGTACGGAGGCCTTTACGTGTGATTAACCCAAAGCCTTCGAGAAAATAGTTAACGCCACTTTTAGTTGGGAAGGGTAAAGATGTTTTATGTGTCATATCGTCTTTCCAAAAAGTTAAGCTACGGCTTTATGCGATTGTGATCAACTCATCGGCAGATGACAAGCTAAAAGCCACATGAATTCAATAAAAAGCGTTACAAAATACGGTTTGCTTTGCTAAAGTTGCCAGCAGAATGCATTTGCACCATTAGGTCGATTGGCGGACCACACTTCAGAGACACACTAACTGGCATTATGAGATTAAAACAGATAAAACTTGCCGGCTTTAAGTCGTTTGTCGATTCCACTAAAATTCCTTTTTTACAGGCATTAACCGCCATTATTGGCCCAAATGGTTGTGGTAAATCTAACGTGATCGATGCAGTGCGCTGGGTGCTAGGGGAAAGCTCGGCGAAACACCTACGTGGCGATTCAATGAGCGACGTGATTTTTAACGGCTCAAGCGCGCGTAAACCTGTCTCTGTGGCAGGGGTTGAACTGGTCTTTGAAAACAAAGAAGGGCGCCTTGCTGGCCAGTATGCCAGCTATGAAGAAATTTCGGTAAAGCGTCAAGTGAGTCGCGATGGTGAGTCGTGGTATTTTCTCAATGGGCAAAAGTGTCGCCGTAAAGATATCACCGATTTGTTTATGGGCACGGGGCTTGGCCCGCGCAGTTATGCCATTATTGAGCAGGGCACCATCTCTCGGCTTATCGAATCTAAACCCCAAGATCTACGTACTTTTATCGAGGAAGCAGCGGGGATATCCCGCTATAAAGAGCGCCGCCGCGAAACCGAGAATCGCATTCGCCATACCCGTGAAAACCTCGAGCGTTTAGGCGATATTCGTAGCGAGTTAGGTAAGCAGCTAGATAAATTAGCCCAGCAGGCCAAGGCCGCTAAACAATATCGTGAGCTAAAACAGGCAGAGCGTAAAACCCACGCAGAACTCCTCGTGATGCGCTACCAAGAGTTACAAGATCAGATGGCGAGTTTGTCTGAGCAAATCAGCGCTATCGAAGTGCAACAAGCGGCCGCGCAATCACTCGCCCAAACCGATGAATTAAAGGCAACAGAACTGCAAGTACAGCTTGCCCAATTGGCTGAACAGGAGCAGCGGGCAGTTGAAGCTTATTATCTAACTGGCACTGAAATCGCCAAGTTAGAACAACAGTTACAGAATCAAAAACAACGGGATTCACAGCTTCAAGCTCAACTTACCCAAGTTAACGATCAAGTCCGTCAACAAACGGATAAACTCGCAGGTTATCAGTCCAGTCTCAGTGCGTTGGAGTTAGAGTTGTCTCAACTGGCGCCACAGCACGAACAGCAGCAAGAGATAATGGATGAACTGCAATCCCAATGGGAAATGAGTGTTGAGCGCAATGAGCAGCAGAGCGAAACGGCACGTCAACAGGCCGCCATTGTATCTCAGCATCAATTGCAGCTTGAACTGCGTCGCAGTCAGTTGGTGCATCAAGAGCAGTTATTACAGCATAAACAGCAACAACATGATGAACAGCAAACCGAGCTTAATGCTCTGGCTTGTATTGATCTTGAAGATAAGGTTACGCCACTGACTCAAGATCTTACTCTTTTAGATGAAGCGATAGCAGCGCAAATTGACGTTAATTATCAGTTAGAAGCGCAGGTGAGTTTGAGTACTCAAGGTTTAGATGAGGCGCGCGTGAGTGTTGGTCTTATTCAACAAAAGCTGACGGCGACTCAGGCTCGTTTTGATTTAGTTGAACAATGGCTCTCTAAACAGGAGCAGCTCAGTGATAAGCCGCAGTTGTGGCAAAGTATTAGGGTAGAAAATGGTTGGGAAACCGCAGCAGAGCTGGCATTAAGTGGATTACTGACCTTACCCGTTGGTGTGTTAAATAACGAGGTCGGGTTTCAGAACTTAGCGCAAGAATCGGCCTGCACATACATTCAGGATGAGCATTGCACCAAGATCCAGTCTAACGTCAATTTAGCGCCTTGGTTAACAGGGCTTAAATGGGCACAAGATCTTCAATCTGCGAAACAGATGCTAGCAAAGCTTAAGGATGATGAACGTATCGTCACCGCCGATGGTTATTTGCTGGGGCGAGGCTTTTTAATTGCCAAGCAAGACAGCGCAGAATCCTTAGTACAACTGAGTAAAGAGCAGGCACAGCTTGCGCAGAGTATCGCAGATTTAGACATCGCGCTTGGCTTGCAGCAAATCAAGCTAACCGAATTAACGGAGATGTTGAATCAACAGAAACTGCAACTTGTCACAAGTACGCAAAAGTTGCACCAATTGCAGCTTGATAAAGCCACAAAGACCACTCAACTCACTAATGCAACAGAGCAAGCTAAGCAACTCACCGTAAAGCGTAACCAACTTAATGAAGCCGTAGCGCGAAGTGTGGCTGAAATATCAGCTTTAACCGAACAGTTAAATCTGCTTGAGGAGCAGGAGGCCGAATTAGATGAAGTGCTACAGTTAAGCCTTGAAAAACAATTACAACTTAGTCAAGACGCTCAAGCAGATTTGGCGCGGCATCAAGCATTAAAAGTGCGCTTGACTGAGGTTGAACGTGTTTTATCTACCTTAAGTGCACGTTTGCAATCTGTGTCGATGCGAATTGCTGTTAATGTTGAACAAATTGAATTGCAGCAAGTACGTGTCAATGAATTGATTCAGTCTCAGGAAACCGTATCAGCGCAGCTTGCTATGGCTGCTGAACAAAGTGGCGTGGATAATAGTCATCAGTTAACTGATCAATTAACCAGCTTGCTTAAACAGCAACAGATGCAACAACAGGGCTTAAAAGCCGTGCGAATGGAACAAAGTTCCCTTACTGAGACCTTAAATAGTATAGGAATAAAGCAAAAACAAGAGCTTGGTAGGCTTGAGGGCTTGACTCAAAGTCTGAGCACGTTAAAGTTACGTCGTGAGGGTTTAAAAGGCCAAGCAGAGAGTCAGTTAGCAGCCTTACAAGAACAGCAAATTGTTCTGTCACAGATTATCAATACATTGCCCGCTGAAGGCAGTCCTGATAAATGGCAGAGTGATTTAGATCATATTCGGCAAAAAATCGTTCGTTTAGGTGCTATTAACCTTGCAGCGATCGAAGAATTTGAACAGCAAAGTGAGCGAAAATCCTATCTTGATCATCAAGATGAGGATCTCAATAAGGGGCTTGCGACCTTAGAGGAAGCCATCCGTAAAATAGACAAGGAAACCCGCACGCGCTTTAAGGCAACGTTTGACTCTGTTAACGAAGATCTTGGGCGTTTATTTCCGAAGGTGTTTGGTGGTGGAAGAGCCTATTTGGCGCTCACCGAAGATGACTTACTCGAAACGGGTGTGACCATTATGGCGCAGCCACCCGGTAAGAAAAACAGCACAATCCATCTTCTTTCGGGTGGTGAAAAAGCATTAACCGCTTTATCATTGGTATTCGCAATATTTAGGCTCAATCCTGCCCCCTTCTGTATGCTAGATGAAGTGGATGCGCCATTAGACGATGCTAACGTAGAGCGTTTCTGTCGATTACTGAAAGAAATGTCACAGAGTGTACAGTTTATATATATTAGCCATAACAAAATAACCATGGAGATGGCTGATCAACTTATAGGGGTAACTATGTACGAGCCGGGTGTATCTCGTATAGTTGCAGTAGATATAGAGCAAGCGGTGGCGATGGCTGACGCTGGATAACTAGAAGAAAGACAGGGTAACCAATGGAAGATTTGCAACTAGTTTTGTTCATTTTGGGCGCCATAGCCATAGTTGCTGTGCTGGTGCATGGATTTTGGTCTATCAGAAGGCAACAACCTAAGTCATTAAAAGATAGCCCTATGGGCAACTTTTATAAGCAACAAGCGGATAAGGAAAGCCCGCCTAAACGTGTTGATGCCGATGGATTTGATGCGGACGGTATTGGCGCTGTACGAGTGCGTAAGGTGGGGGAGTCGAATCCCCATGAGACGCCACCAATTAGCCCCTATCTTAAACAAGACGTTAAAGCTGAACCTAAACCATTATTCAAGCACACAACGTCAACTGAGATAAAGCAAGAACCCGTTCCACAACCGGATTTCAGTTTGCAGTCGCCTTTAGCGACAGAACAACAGCGTGGCGCTAAAGTATCCCGCCAAGAACCTGTGCTAAATGGTCATGTCCCGCCGTTAGGCCAATCCCATGCGGCGATGGTCGCTCAAAAAGCGCTTGAACAGGAAAAACACGCCCAAAGCACAACGGTACCGACTCAAACAGCCCTATTTGATGAAGACGCTTATCTAGAAAATACTGAGTCAGAAGATGAGTATGCTGAAGAAACCGTGGACGAAGGTTTAGATGAGCCCCGTGATGTTTTGGTATTACACGTGGTCGCCAAAGAAGGGCAGCAGTTAAATGGTGCTGAATTACTACCGTGCTTTTTAACCTTAAATTTTAAATATGGTGATATGAATATTTTCCACCGCCATGTTGATAATGCAGGTAATGGGAAGGTATTGTTTTCCATCGCTAATATGTTAAAGCCTGGAGTCTTCGATCCCGATAATATGGAGCAATTTAGCACTCAAGGAGTGGTGTTTTTTATGACCTTGCCTTGCTATGGCGATGCCTTAATGAATTTTTCTATTATGCTGAACTCAGCGCGCCAACTCGCTGATGATATTGATGCAGTCGTGCTCGACGGTCAACGCCAACCTTGGGGCGAGTTCACTAAACAAGATTATTTACACCGTATTCGCGCTAATGCGTAACATTAAATCACTCTGACATCATGAGGCCGCAATTGCGGCCTCATTTTTGTGTTCTAAAGAGATCTGGATAAAAAATATGCAAGACATTCAACTCGATAAACTCCTTTCTGCCGATATGTCACCTGAGAATGCACAGCAGGTGATGCAGGCCCTTAGCCAATCGCTGAACGAACACAATATTCGTTACTATGTGGATGATGCGCCAACTATTACTGATTCTGAGTATGATAGGTTGATGCAATGCTTGATAAAGCTCGAAGCGCAGTTCCCTCAGTTTATCGTTGCCGACTCGCCAACCCAGCGAGTCGGTGGGCTGGCGCTGGCCAAGTTTGATCAAATCACTCACCTTAAGCCTATGTTGAGCTTAGATAACGCTTTCGGTGAAGCGGACTTCAGCGCTTTTCATAAGCGCGTTACCGATAAAGTCGGTGAGGTGAGTTTTTGTTGTGAACCTAAACTCGATGGTTTAGCTGTTAGTATTTTGTATCGCCATGGTGTACTCGAGCGCGCAGCGACCCGTGGCGATGGAACAGTAGGTGAAGACATCACTGAAAATGTGAAGACCATTAAATCCATTCCACTTAAATTGCGTGGCAATGATTTTCCTGAAGTGGTTGAAGTTCGCGGTGAAGCTTTTATGCCCAAGGCTGCTTTTGAGGCTCTCAATGAGCGTGCGCGCGCAAAGGATGAAAAGTTGTTTGTCAATCCACGTAATGCGGCGGCGGGGAGTTTACGTCAACTCGACAGTAAAATTACGGCCTCTCGCTCACTTGCTTTTTATGCTTATGCATTGGGTGTGGTTGAGCCCGATTCTTATTCGTTGGGCAAAACCCACTATGAACAGTTACAGCAGCTAAAATCTTGGGGTTTACCCGTTAGCAACGAAATCAAAGTGTGCGAAGAGTTAGATCAAGTATTCGATTATTACAAAGATATTCTTACCCGCCGCAGCGATTTACCCTTTGAAATCGATGGTGTGGTGATGAAAGTTAACGATATTGCCCAACAGCAACGCTTAGGTTTTGTGGCTAAATCCCCCCGTTGGGCCATTGCCTATAAGTTTCCCGCTCAAGAGGAAATGACATTACTTGAAGGTGTCGATTTTCAAGTAGGGCGTACCGGTGCCGTCACCCCTGTTGCACGCTTAAAACCAGTATTTGTAGGGGGGGTAACTGTTTCTAATGCCACACTACACAATGCCGATGAGATTGAGCGTTTAGGCATTAAAATCGGTGATACTGTGATTATTCGCCGTGCTGGCGATGTTATCCCACAAATTGTGGCGATAGTGCCCGAAAGACGTCCTGAAACGGCGACTGATATCGTCTTTCCGCACAACTGTCCTGTTTGCGGCAGTTTAGTCGAGCGTCTTGAAGGAGAGGCGGTGGCTCGCTGCAGCGGCGGTTTGTTTTGTGAGGCGCAGCGTAAAGAAGCGATTAAGCATTTCGCATCCCGCAAGGCGTTAGATATCGATGGTATGGGCGACAAAGTCGTCGAGCAATTGATTGATAAAGAACTCGTCCAAAGTCCTGCAGATTTGTTTAAGCTTACCGCTTCAATGATGACTATGCTCGATCGCATGGGCATGAAGTCGGCAACCAATTTAGCGGCAGCGATTGAAGCGGCCAAAACCACAACACTTGCACGTTTCTTATATGCCTTAGGCATTCGTGAAGTGGGCGAGGCGACGGCGGCAAACCTTGCGGCGCACTTTGCCAGTTTAGATGCGCTGCGCGTTGCGACTGTTGAGCAGTTAACTGCAGTGGAAGATGTGGGCGTTGTTGTTGCTCAGCATGTAGCACATTTTTTTGCTCAGCCCCATAATCTTGAAGTGATTGATGCCTTGATTGCAGCAGGAGTCCACTGGCCTGCTATTGAAGCGCCGAGCGCGGATGCACAACCCCTTAAAGGTCAGACTTGGGTATTAACGGGCACCTTAAACCAACTTAATCGTAACGATGCTAAGGCGCAGTTGCAGACCCTTGGGGCGAAAGTGGCTGGCAGTGTTTCCAAAAATACCGATTGTTTAGTGGCAGGTGAGGCGGCAGGTTCAAAACTGGCTAAAGCGCAGGAACTGGGGGTAAAGGTGATTGATGAAGAGGCGCTATTAGCACTCTTCGCGGCTAATCGCTAACAGCCACTCTCCCGTAAAGAGCACTCAAGTGTTGAATACGAAAAGAGTCTTGCGGTGCAAGGCTCTTTTTTAATTCAGTGTTAAGTATTTGGTATCGGACGAAGAACCATTGAAATTGGCAGAATAGACACCATCTTACCTTTACACTGTAGTTACTTCTTTAATTGGAAACCTATTTGAATTTCAGTCACATCACTTGGCTTGATGATCAAGGCCATATCAAACCTCCCATTTTCCTCTACGCGATTTTAGCTTTTTTAGCCCGCGGCTGGTGTATTTTTATCGCATCTTTAACACAGGCAAATGATAGGACTGAATTAGTACGGATTTTTTACCCTGAAAAATCTGACTTTTTACTTGCCCTTGCCACAGGCTTTGGGGCTGTACTGCTTTATATTTTAGTGCTTTGTGAGCGTCGTCGTTCACCTCAATGGTTAAGCCCTTTTTTTGCACTCCTAAAATGGGGCTTATGGCCGTTGTTATTGGTGGATGCTGTTCTGCTTGGGCAACGATTGACGCATGGGCAGTTTATGTTTCACTGGAGCCTTGCTCTTGATGCACTTGTATTGTTTTGGTCCAGTTTATATGTTCTAAAATCGAAACGGCTTCATTATTATCTTGCCGATTGGCCTAAAATGGTGGATGTTGGACCCAAAATATAAATTATCTATCTGTTTGTAATTAAAAATGATTTCACATTATTGGCATAAGGTTTTTAGCATAGTGTGTGTTACCCCCCAGTTTGATAAGCATTTTTTGACTGATTACTTACTGAATTTCCTTAATCATCTATAGTTATATGTACTTAGCTTGAATATGTTGGTTGATTCATGGTGTGCCTATCCATTTTCTTCCGCATATTTTAAAGGAGTCATATTGCGTGGCAAAAGCAGCTCAACGAAAACTATTATTGTCTGAACTTCAGCTAGGGATGAGAGTGAAGTTGCCTTTGTCATGGACAAATCATCCCTTTTTATTCAATCGTGTAGATATAAACAGCCCTGCTCAAATTGAAATGATCCGCGGCTTGGGTGTGCCATATGTTTTTTTACTCTCCGAAGTTAATACTAAGAGTGAACAACTTAGTACAGATAACAAAATCATTGAAGTTCAAGAACAACCCAAAACGGAACGGGATATTAAGAGTGCTACACGCAAAGCGATGCGTTTAAGCCAAAAGCGGTTTTTGGAAGGGGTTAATCAATGCCGCAATATGTTTGGTAAGATTGTGAGTGATCCTGAAGGGGCGTATCGGCAGTCGGCAACGTTAGTTGAAGAGATGTTGAGCCATTTACAGGAAGTGGAGCAGCCTTTCTTGACGTTGGTAGGAATGGATGAAAACGAGGTGAGTGTCACCCAACATGGCGTATCTGTTGCGGTGATTGCAATGATGATAGGTCATGCCCTTGATTTAACTCCTCGAGAGTTAAGAGATATTGCCCTTGGTAGTTTGCTCCACGATATTGGTAAGTTGAAAGTGCCAGAGAATATTCGCCGAAAGCTCAGCGCTCTAACCACAAATGAAGCGAATTATTTGCAGATGCACCCCAATTTTGGTTATGACATGCTCAACCGCAGCGGCTTATTTCCCAAAGAAGTGCTTAATATTGTGTTACACCACCATGAATTTATTGATGGTTCAGGTTTTCCTGATGGATTAACGGGCAATAAAATTCCCATCGTGACTCAGATTGTGGCCCTTGCAAATGATTTTGATCAGCATCTCAGTGGGCAGCAGGCTTCGTCACCCCAAGTTGCTTTGGGCTACTTATTTAAAAATCGAGCCGCCAAGCACGCTGAGTCCTTAATCTCTGTACTGGTCAAAATTTTGGGTATTTATCCCCCAGGTACGATAGTTAAGCTCTCGGATGACTCCGTCGCGAAAGTGATCATGACGACAAAAGAGGTTGCACAACCCCAAGTATGGGCTTGTAAGCCGGACGGCAGTGAGGCTTCATTGCGTTTTTTAAGTGAGGAGGGCGTAACAGTGCAAAAAGCACTCAAGGCTGAAGAGTTGACGGAGGGCGCGATTCGTACACTACAGGTCGATAAAGGTGTCAGTTTTTATTTTAGTGCGCTGCAGGCTTGAATCTTATCTATTAAGTTCCGTATTCTATCGGCTGATGTTGAATCTTCGGGGCGAATATGGCTGATGTAGTAGATAAGGGTATCTCACCAAAAAGTGTTGCCGTAGTAGGATGTGGTTGGTTTGGATTGGCGTTAGCGACGCATTTAGTCCAAGACGGGTATCGAGTGACAGGATGTAAGCGTCATATTGATGAACTTGCGCCATTGATAGCGGCTGGGATAGAAGCTTTTCCATTGCAATTAGGTGATGAGTGCGACGTTAAACCCGATGCGAAGGTATTGGCAGCGTTATTCCAAACTGATTTTCTCGTAGTCAATATTCCCCCAAGATTAAAGCGTTGTAATAGTGCTTATCTTGAGGAGTTGCAACAACTCTTATCCCTAACCCAAGGTTGGCAATATCAGTGTATCGTGTTTATCAGTACTACGGGCGTGTATCCAACCCAAGATAAATTGATGACTGAAGCGGATGCTATGGCGGAATCGAGTGATAGCCAAGTGCTTTTGGATGCAGAAGCTTTATTTCTCAGTCAAACTAACAGTTGTATCCTGCGTTTTGCTGGGCTCGTTGGGCCTAAACGTCATCCTGGACGTTTTCTTGCGGGCAAAACCGATGTCAGCGGCGCTAATGTGGCGGTCAATCTAGTCCACTTAAATGACTGCGTTAGGGCCGTCAGTGCTATTTTTACAGCAAGCCAACATGGCTTATCCATAGCTCCCATTTATAATCTCTGTGCTCCACAACATCCGACTAAGGTTGAGTTTTACCCAGTTGCAGCTCAGTCTCTGGGTTTAGTTCCCCCCATATTTAATCAACAAGTTATGCCAAGTAAGGTGATCCTCAGTGATGCAATTGTCTCCGACTTAGGTTTTCGTTATCAGTACGAATCCCCCTTTGATATGCTCAGAGTATGTTGAAAAAATGGATGCGTTTTAAGAGATAAGCGGGCACTTAGGTGGTTTTTATGGCCTAGGATTGGCTCGGTAAATGGTTTTTTTTAATCAAATGACAAAATAAAAGAGATAGTATAATGAGCACGTTAAATATTATTGTTAGACCACTGATGTCCCTTGCCTTCGGGTTCATACTCAGTGCCAGTTTTACCTTACAGGCGGCTAATTTTGAGGAAGGTAAAGATTATGTAACAGTGACGGGGATTTCTGAGGCACAACAGCCAGTGTTAAGAGAGTTTTTTTCTTATAACTGTCCGCATTGCTATAACCAAGAGCCCTTAATTGAATCGACCGTTACTTTACTCGGTAAAGAGATCCATTTTGAGCGTACTCCCGTTGGTGCCGGTCGTCCAAGTTGGCAATTGAGCCAGTTAGCCTATTATGTGGCACAAAAACTGAACATGACAAAGCAAACCCATGGTGCCATTTTTAAACAAATCCAAGTGAATGCAGAGCAATTTACTCGCCCAGAACAAGTGAAGGCTTTTTTTGTCTCCCAAGGTGCTAAAGCTGAGGATGTAGAGGCTACAATCAATTCAGTTGATGCCCAATTCACGCTAATGAACTACGACTCTCAAGCTGAGCTTGCAGGTATTAAAGGCGTCCCTTCATTATTGGTTAATGGCCGTTACATGTTGACGTCAACCGCGCATACACCTGAAGAATTGGCGGCGTTAGTTAAGTTTTTAGCGGCGAAATAACGACATTTCATAGATGGATGGTATGCGATGAAAGCGGCTTTTTGCGAGTATCGTATAGTCACGTTTCCTCAAGGTAGATTGAATAACCCAGCATAGACTGGGTTATTTTTTGTTGTAAACCTGCAAGGTGACGGTGAATTAAACCGTGATATTTTGACGAAATAACATGATGAGAAGGTAAGTAATTGGCCTGATCTAGGTTTGATGAGAGATGTAACGTCTCTAATTGATTGCGAAACTCATTATTAAAATTCTCAATAATTTAGGCTAAAAATCTCAAATCATCTGATTTTCAGCCAGTCTAGAGTCGTATTAAAGCTCGTTTAAATTTCTAATTTCCCTAGTTCAGACAATAAGTTATTTCTATTTGTTGGTTGCAAATCCTCTTTCTCCATTCACATATCACTCATTCTTGTTCGACATTGGTCTAACCTGTTAAAAAAGTTAAAACCGTATCAAAATGTAATGTCATTGTTAACTCTTTGAATTTGTTTCTATTCGCTATTTGCAGACAATGTTTTGAATCACGACTTAGACGAAAGTCGTGATTGTGCTCACACCAGCGATTGCTAGATTAAACATGACTTAAAATTAAAACAGCACAGGGGAGTCGCTATGGGTTTTGAAAATAACGAAAAAGCAAAAGGCTACTGGCGCGAGAATTTACGTCTCGTCCTTAGCTTATTAGCTATTTGGGCCGCAGTATCATTTGGGTGCGGTATTTTATTGGTTGATGTTCTGAATGAAATCCATTTCATGGGATTCAGATTAGGTTTCTGGTTTGCACAACAGGGAGCTATGTATGTATTCGTTGTGCTTATTTTTGTCTATGCGGCAAAAGCCAACGCCTTAGATAAAAAATATAACGTACAAGAAGACTAAGGGGAATTGGAATGGGTGTTCAAGGATTAACGTATCTTATCGTAGGGCTTTCATTTGCGCTCTACATCGGGATTGCAATTTGGTCACGTGCGGGTTCAACAAAAGAGTTTTATGTTGCCGGTGGTGGTGTGCATCCTGTGGTTAATGGTATGGCGACGGCGGCAGATTGGATGTCAGCAGCGTCATTTATTTCATTAGCAGGTATTGTGTCTTTCGTCGGTTACGACGGCAGCGTTTACCTAATGGGTTGGACTGGCGGTTATGTATTATTAGCCCTGTGTATGGCGCCGTATTTACGTAAGTTTGGTAAATTTACTGTGCCAGATTTTATTGGGGAGCGTTATTACTCTCAGGCGGCACGAACTGTTGCGGTTATCTGCGCCATCTTCATTTGTTTTACTTATATTGCAGGGCAAATGCGGGGTGTGGGCGTGGTATTTTCACGCTTCCTCGAAGTGGAAGTTGACACTGGTGTATACATTGGTATGGCAGTGGTGTTCTTTTATGCCGTACTCGGCGGAATGAAAGGGATTACCTATACTCAGGTTGCTCAATATTGTGTATTGATTTTCGCTTTTATGGTGCCAGCAATCTTCCTCTCGGTGATGATGACGGGCCATATTATTCCGCAAATTGGTTTTGGCGCTGAACTGATTGATGCCGCGGGTAATAATACGGGTGTCTATTTACTCGATAAGTTAAATAACCTCTCTGCTGATTTGGGGTTTGCACCTTATACCGATGGCTCGAAAAGCATGATTGATGTGTTCTGCATTACGGGTGCTCTGATGGTTGGAACTGCAGGTTTACCCCATGTTATCGTTCGTTTTTTCACTGTCCCTAGTGTAAAAGATGCGCGTATTTCAGCAGGTTGGGCACTGGTGTTCATTTCTATCATGTATACAACTGTTCCTGCATTAGCGGCGTTCTCTCGCGTGAATATGATTGAAACCATCAATGGCTCTGATGCTAATGGTGTTGCCTATGAGACTGCCCCAGGTTGGATTAAAAACTGGGAGAAAACGGGTCTTATTAAGTGGGACGATAAGAATGCTGATGGTAAGTTATATTATGCTGCTGGTAAGTTTGAAGACCCAGCAAGTCGTAATGAGATGAAAATCGATAACGATATCATTGTATTAGCTACACCTGAAATTGCAAACTTACCTGCGTGGGTTATTGCATTAGTCGCTGCTGGTGGTTTAGCAGCAGCGTTATCGACTTCGGCAGGTTTATTGTTGGTGATTTCAACCTCAGTATCACACGATCTGCTTAAAAAGAATTTCATGCCGAATTTATCGGACAAGAAAGAGTTGTTATATGCACGTTTAGCCGCAGGTATTGGGATTGTGATTGCGGGTTACTTTGGTGTGAATCCTCCAGGCTTTGTGGCTGCAGTGGTGGCTTTTGCCTTCGGTTTGGCGGCATCGTCCTTGTTCCCTGCCATTGTCATGGGGATCTTCTCTAAGAAAATGAATAAAGAAGGTGCCATTGCGGGTATGGTAATAGGTTTACTGTTTACCGCGGCTTATATCATCTACTTTAAGTTTGTTAATCCTACGGCAAACGTACCAGCGAACTGGTTCTTAGGTATTTCACCTGAGGGTATCGGTATGGTTGGAATGATAGTCAACTTTGCAGTCGCGGCAATCGTTAGTAAAGTGACAGCTGCAACACCATTACATGTACAGGAAATGGTTGAGTCTATTCGTTTCCCTAAAGGTTCGAGCGAGGCGAGTGGCCACTAGTAAGACGAGTACATAGTTGAAAATAAAGAGCGCTTCGGCGCTCTTTTGCTTTTTAGCCTTGGCCTGACTTTAGTCGAATGTAGCTCACCTGCAATGCGGGCTATAGTGGTGAGAATATCAGATTAAAAATAAGGTGTTGCCTATGAATGCGAGTGAATTACAACCCGTAGTGCAATTTCTCAAGGGGTTAGTTCCCTTTGATACCTTACCTGATGAGGTGGTTTTACGTTGTGCTAAGGCAATCACCATAGGTTATTACAGTAAGGCTTCGGGCTATGTTAGCTTCGATGCCAATGCACCGAAACTATATATAGTACGCAGTGGTGCTTTTGAGGTGAGAGATCCTGAAGGCGTGTTAGTTGATAGAGTGGGTGAAGGTGAATTTTTTGGTTTTTCTACACTGCTATCGGGGGAGAAGGTTGTTAACAAAGTGGCAATACTGGAGGATGGTCTGGTTTATCATCTACCGCAACCTTTGTTTGATCAATTAAGGAGTGAGAGCCGACATTTCGATAAGTTTTTCACCCGAGCTTTTGCAAAGCGTCTTCGGCATGAGGCGCGTTTTAAAGCAAAAGATCTCACGACAACAAGTCGTATCAGTACGTTAATGTCTTCCGATCCTATTATGATTGATGCCCATGCCAGTGTTACCCAAGCTGCACTCCTGATGCGAAATGCGCGCGTATCTTCTTTGTTGGTGACGGATAATCATAAATTAGTGGGTATTTTAACGGATAAGGATTTACGTAATCGAGTATTGGCAGTAGGCCTCGATGGTCGCCTAGCTGTACATCAAGCAATGACGGTTTCACCGATTTCTATTTCGTCGAATGCATTAATTTTTGAAGCTATGCTATTGATGAGTGAGCATAATATTCATCATTTACCTATTATTGATGAAGGTAAGGCTATTGGCATGGTAACCAGTACCGATATCTTGCGTGGACAAGGTTCTCAGCCGCTGTTGCTTATTGGGGAAATTGAGCGTCAGCAGGATCTGGCGAGCTTAATCTCTGTCAGTAAGCAAATTCCACTATTGCTGCAGAATTTAATCAGTGCCGATGCTAGGGCTGAAGAAATTGGACGTGTATTGACTTCGGTTACCGATGCACTGACGCGGCGGTTAATCGTGCTTAATCAGCAGCTTCTTGGTGATCCACCGATGGCCTTTTGTTGGTTAGCGTTCGGCTCTCAAGGTCGACAGGATCAAGCTGCATGTTCGGATCAAGATAATGGTCTACTGGTTGCAGAAGAAATGGATGACTATGCGAAGGGATATTTTGATGCGCTTACCCATGCGGTATGTTCTGGGTTAGATCAGTGTGGCTATGTTTTTTGTCCAGGTAATATCATGGCACAAAATCCACAATGGCGAATGTCACTAAAACAATGGCAGCACCTATTTGAAAAGTGGGTGATAACCCCAGAACCTAAAGCGCTAATGCATGCCAGTATTTTTTTTGATATGCGCTCGGTTTATGGGCCACAGACCTTATTTGATGCATTGCAGGATAAAGTATTAGCGCAAACCCGTGATAACGATATCTTTCTTGCGGGAATGACGGGGAATTCGTTGATTGAATCTCCCCCCTTAGGTTTTTTCCGCACATTTGTGCTCGAGCGTGATGGTAGTGAAGTAAAAGGTATTGATTTAAAACATAAAGGTAATGCATTAATTAATGATATCGCCCGTGTCTATGCGCTGTCAGCAGGCATAAAAGAAGTCAATACAGCCAAACGTATTCGCGCTTTGATGGATGCCAATATCCTCAATCGTAAGGATGCACTCAATTTGGCCGATGCCCACGAGTTTATCGCCCATATGCGCTTAGCTAATCAAGGTTACCAATATACTCAGGGGCAAAAAGTGAGTAACTACTTGTTACCTGGTCATTTATCATCATTAGTTCGCCATCAATTACGGGACGCCTTTAAGGTGGTACATGATGCTCAATCTGGCATGAAAATGAAATTTATGCGGAGCTTTTAGGTGAGTATTCTGTTGATGAAGATGCGATTAAATTGGCGGGCTCTGCGCTGTCAGCATCAACTGTTCAAAGATTATTATCAATCACTTGTGCCTTTACTCTCGATGCCTGTATCCGAAGCCCCTTTAATGGCGATGGATTTAGAGATGACGGGGCTCGATCCTTTGCAAGATCAAATACTCAGTATAGGTCTCGTGCCTATTGAACACGGCGTGATCCCACTTGAGGGGGCACTGCAAAAGTTAGTGCAAATTCGGGGCAGCGTTGGCCAAAGTGCCACTATTCACGGCATTCTCGATAATCATTTAGTACAAGCAGTCACCATTGAAGACGCCATGGCATGGTTTATTGCTAAAACACGTGGCAGAGTGTTGGTTGCGCATCATTCCCCATTAGATTGCCGATTTTTACAGCAGGATATTTTGGCTATTTATCATCAAGCGGTATTTTTACCCTCGATAGATACCTTAATGCTTGAAAAGCGTCGATTGTTACGAGGACATCATGCTATTAAAGAAGGTAGTTTACGCCTTGGTGCTTGCCGTGAACGTTATGGTTTACCAGTCTATTCAGCCCATAGTGCATTAACTGATGCCTTAGCTTGCGCTGAACTGTTACTCGCGCAGGTGGCTGCAATGGATGGGGCAAGGCAGCTCAAAGTGGCTGAGCTAATGCAGCAATCTTCCTGATGTTGTTTGTTATTATCTCGCTTTTCATAAGGTTAACTAGATGATTATGTTTGTTGTACGTTCGCATTTGTAGACGGTCTTTCATTGCTTTATCAGGAAGAGTGTCGCATCCCTTTTTTGTACGTGATTTTAGTGATTAAAAAAGCCATCATCGGATGGCTTTTTGGGAAGTGGTGATTAATCTTATTGGCCAAAACTTAGTTACAAAAATAATCAACCGCACGTTTGACCAGTTCAATGCCACTTTGATCGCAAGGAGGTAACTCTGCATCACTTATATTAAGCGGCTTCACTCGCTCACCCCATTGAAGAAGAAGTGCTGCTGAAGTTAATCCGGCCCCAAAAGCGCATGACAGTATGGTTTGATGTGGCTTGATAAGTTCTTTTTCCAAGGCGTCACAAATGGCAATCGGAATCGTCGCCGCTGAGGTATTGCCATAGTTAGCAATATTCACAAAAGCTTTTTCTTTCGGGATTTTCATTCGACTGACAAGTGTATCGATAATACGTTCATTCGCTTGATGCGGAATGACTAAATCGACCTCGTCTTTATCTACACCACATTTTTCAAGCACTTGAGTGCTTAACTTGTTCATACCATTAATGGCGCGTTTAAAGATTTCTTGCCCATCAAATTGAATATAAAAATCTAAAGATTCGGCGGAGAATCTATCCATAGCGGTACCGAAACCCGCTTTTAGAATATCACGGCCATCAGGGTCATTATTAAGCTCATAACCGAGCACACCACCTGGAATAGTTGAGGCTTCTACTACAACTGCACCCGCACCATCACCAAATAGTACTGCGGTTTCACGGCGCGACCAATCTAAATAGAAAGATAGGCGTTCAGCCCCGATCACTAAAACTTTTTTGCTCTGGCCGCTTTTAATTTGAGAGCTCGCTAAACCTAAGCCGTATAGAAAACCGCTACAGGCTGCGTTGATATCAAATGCAGCGCAGTTTGAACCAATATTGGCTTGTACCGTCGATGCAATATTGGGGATTAATGTATCTGGACTGGCACTTGCCAGAATGATCATATCTATCTCACTGCCATCGATGCCCGCTGCTGCAAGGGCTCGCTTTGCGGCAACGGATGCCAGTTCAGAGGTATTCACATGGCTGATATGACGTTGACTGATCCCTGTGCGCGATTTAATCCATTCATCGGACGTTTCGATAAAAGTTGCAAGATCATCGTTAGTCAAGGTTGCGGGGGGGACACACTTGCCCCAACCTGTGATAGTGGCGTACTGCATGGTAGTTTCTCTCAAATAAAAAAGGCAGAACTTGAAGTGCTGCCTTGAATCGACAACAAAGCTTATCGGTATAACCAATAACTGTCCGTGATCTAGTCCACCTGTTTGGCGACAAGCTCGCGGATAGTCATTGCGGCATGCAAAATATGATGTCGCAGTAACGCCGTTGCTTTCTCTGTTTCTCTTAATTTGCAATGGTTGAGCAGGGCACGGTGCTCATGCTCTGCAGCAGGAATCCCCCCTGCCAACAACAATTGCAAACGAATATATCTATCGCAGTTTGTATTAAGGCCGTGGACGACCTCAAGGGTATGTGGGCGATTAGCGGCTTGATATAAACAAGTGTGAAATTGTGTATTTAGCTCGCTCCAACTGGCGACGGCATCTTCATGTTTAAAGGCCGATTCCAATTGCTCAAGTACCTGTTCTGCTTTAATTAAATCTTGTTCTTGGAGTTGCGGAATTGCCTTTGCAAGCAGATCCGTTTCAATCATTGCTCGTAATTCAAATAGTTCAGTAACTTGTTCGACGGATAATACGGTTGCAGTTGCACCCTTATGCGGTTCGAATTTGACTAACCCTTCCGCTTCGAGTTGCACTAATGCTTCTCTTACTGGGATCCTACTCACATGCAAGGCTTCAGCTAAAGCACTTTGTCTGAGCGGTTCTCCTGCGGCTATGTCCCCTGAAAGAATTTTCTCTCTGAGCGCTTCTACAACTAACTGAGTGCGGGTTTTGTGGACTATAGGCGTAGTTCGACTCATTTTTCCGTCTATTTTCGGCTGTTCTTTCATTATCCGCCCAAGGTTACCGCTAAAAACACCACAAATAAAGGGGCATGCTCGATTGAGTACATGGATAATGAGATGGATTTAACGATATAAAGTGTATGTTTTAATCTTCTTTACCGCTGAGTTGAGATTTTCCGTGTTAGATATCCTTTTGCGTAGCATCACTAAACCCTATTGCTTCTAAGCACCTATTGCTTCTAAGCATGAGTTCCTCTGTATGGGGCCCATCGAAGTAAAGGTGAACTTCGCGGTGCAATTTATTGCAATGAATGAAATAATACCCAACAGAACGCCTTGGGCGATGTTTTGAGTGGAGTAAGTACTGTGGTTGCAGTCAATCGAGCCGTTTTTTTAGACCGTGATGGTGTTATCAATAAAGATCATGGTTATGTACATCAAGTTGATGATTTTGAATATATCGAAGGTGTGTTCGAAGCATGTCTCGCATTAAAAAAAATGGGCTACAAGTTAGTCGTCGTCACTAACCAATCCGGTATAGCCCGCGGTATGTACAGTGAAGATCAGTTTCACAGTTTAACAGAGTGGATGGATTGGAACTTTGCCGATAAAGGGGTTGATCTCGATGGCATCTACTACTGCCCGCACCATGCAGAAAAGGGGATGGGTGAATATAAAGTTGATTGTGATTGCCGTAAACCCAAGCCTGGTATGCTTAACGATGCCGCTAAATTCTTAAAAGTCGACTTATCACAGTCAGTGATGGTGGGTGATAAAGCTGATGATATGCAGGCGGCAAAAGCGGCAGGTGTGCCAACACGTATATTAGTGCGTAGCGGTAAAGTGATTGCAGACAGTAGTGATGCAACAATAGTGCTCGATAGTATTGCTGATGTACCTGATTACTTGAAAGCCTAGCTTAGATTTCACCCTAAACTCAGCAATAGGGTTGATTAAATATACATTTAGTTTAAAAAATGTGCGCTTGAAGTGTTTTTCGTCATTATTCGCTAAAAAGGGGTTGCGATAAAATCTGCCATCCCTATAATGCGCATCCACTGACCCAGCGGGGTCAAGGTTAAACGCTGAATAAGCCGCTAATCATGCTCTTTAACAATATATCAAGCAAATCTGTGTGGACACTCACAGGTGTTAAGTTAATCGAAACTGCTTAGCCTTAGGGTTGGCAGTCAAAGAATTAAATCAATGTAACAATGAGTGTTCATAGCAATATGTACAGTTTGTTTCTTTAGTTAGAAACAAAAAATCAGAATTCATTGAGCCGCTGAAGTCGCAAGACGGAAGCAACAAAACTTTAATTGAAGAGTTTGATCATGGCTCAGATTGAACGCTGGCGGCAGGCCTAACACATGCAAGTCGAGCGGCAGCACAAGGGAGTTTACTTCTGAGGTGGCGAGCGGCGGACGGGTGAGTAATGCCTAGGGATCTGCCCAGTCGAGGGGGATAACAGTTGGAAACGACTGCTAATACCGCATACGCCCTACGGGGGAAAGGAGGGGACCTTCGGGCCTTCCGCGATTGGATGAACCTAGGTGGGATTAGCTAGTTGGTGAGGTAATGGCTCACCAAGGCGACGATCCCTAGCTGTTCTGAGAGGATGATCAGCCACACTGGGACTGAGACACGGCCCAGACTCCTACGGGAGGCAGCAGTGGGGAATATTGCACAATGGGGGAAACCCTGATGCAGCCATGCCGCGTGTGTGAAGAAGGCCTTCGGGTTGTAAAGCACTTTCAGTAGGGAGGAAAGGGTGTAGTTTAATACGCTATATCTGTGACGTTACCTACAGAAGAAGGACCGGCTAACTCCGTGCCAGCAGCCGCGGTAATACGGAGGGTCCGAGCGTTAATCGGAATTACTGGGCGTAAAGCGTGCGCAGGCGGTTTGTTAAGCGAGATGTGAAAGCCCTGGGCTCAACCTAGGAATAGCATTTCGAACTGGCGAACTAGAGTCTTGTAGAGGGGGGTAGAATTCCAGGTGTAGCGGTGAAATGCGTAGAGATCTGGAGGAATACCGGTGGCGAAGGCGGCCCCCTGGACAAAGACTGACGCTCATGCACGAAAGCGTGGGGAGCAAACAGGATTAGATACCCTGGTAGTCCACGCCGTAAACGATGTCTACTCGGAGTTTGGTGTCTTGAACACTGGGCTCTCAAGCTAACGCATTAAGTAGACCGCCTGGGGAGTACGGCCGCAAGGTTAAAACTCAAATGAATTGACGGGGGCCCGCACAAGCGGTGGAGCATGTGGTTTAATTCGATGCAACGCGAAGAACCTTACCTACTCTTGACATCCACAGAACTTTCCAGAGATGGATTGGTGCCTTCGGGAACTGTGAGACAGGTGCTGCATGGCTGTCGTCAGCTCGTGTTGTGAAATGTTGGGTTAAGTCCCGCAACGAGCGCAACCCCTATCCTTATTTGCCAGCACGTAATGGTGGGAACTCTAGGGAGACTGCCGGTGATAAACCGGAGGAAGGTGGGGACGACGTCAAGTCATCATGGCCCTTACGAGTAGGGCTACACACGTGCTACAATGGC
The DNA here is from genome assembly GCF_000015185.1 of Shewanella sp. W3-18-1. Classification (NCBI taxonomy): domain Bacteria; kingdom Pseudomonadati; phylum Pseudomonadota; class Gammaproteobacteria; order Alteromonadales; family Shewanellaceae; genus Shewanella; species Shewanella sp. W3-18-1. The sequence goes on from NC_008750.1 coordinate 1,900,786, forward strand.
GAGTACAGAGGGTTGCAAAGCCGCGAGGTGGAGCTAATCTCACAAAGCTCGTCGTAGTCCGGATTGGAGTCTGCAACTCGACTCCATGAAGTCGGAATCGCTAGTAATCGTGGATCAGAATGCCACGGTGAATACGTTCCCGGGCCTTGTACACACCGCCCGTCACACCATGGGAGTGGGCTGCAAAAGAAGTGGGTAGCTTAACCTTCGGGGGGGCGCTCACCACTTTGTGGTTCATGACTGGGGTGAAGTCGTAACAAGGTAGCCCTAGGGGAACCTGGGGCTGGATCACCTCCTTACCTATACGACTAACTCGATGCTTGGTCGAAAAATGCTCCTGCATTTTCGACATTCGGTACATCCGTGTACCTTTTGAGTGTTCACACAGATTTGCTTGATAGAAGAAAGAGTAAAAGATGGACCTAGTTAAATAGGTTTATCAAAGATGGGTCTGTAGCTCAGCTGGTTAGCACCCCAATCCCCTCATAAAGAGTAGGGTGAGGTCAGTGGTTCTGGATGGTTGTAGATTTATCAATAAGATGGGTCTGTAGCTCAGCTGGTTAGAGCGCACCCCTGATAAGGGTGAGGTCGGTGGTTCAAGTCCACTCTGACCCACCAATCCTTCCTTCTCAGCGTTGGAAAGTGACTCGTTTAGTGAACTAAACGTCGCCACTGTCCGCCTTGATAAGAAATGATTGGCAAACCAATCCTTTAAGAGGTTTGGAACATCTTATTTACTCGCACTGCATGTAAATGGGGCTATAGCTCAGCTGGGAGAGCGCCTGCCTTGCACGCAGGAGGTCTGCGGTTCGATCCCGCATAGCTCCACCATTTACTGCATTATGGTTAGAGATGCCAAAGATAAACTTAAAAATTATCTTTGGCTTTTTTAAGCCCGCTCTTTAACAATTTGGAAAGCTGATAGTATTAAACACAATGATGTCTGTCGTTGTGTTGATACGAAAAAAGTTTAATGCGAGAGCATTAAACATTGAGTTCTCAAACACTTTATTAAGTGTCTTGAATATTCAAGTCTAAGGCGCGTCCACTTCTTTGGTCAGAAGTGAGACAAGTAAAACCAAGCTGGTCGCAATACAATTCGAGATGTGTTTTTTCTTATTTCGATAAGATAAGCGCAGCCAATCGCTTGTTAGGCAAGGCCGTAAGTTGAATGACGAATGAGTGTAGCAGCACTACATGATTGAGGAATGAGACTTGCAACGCCGCATAACAAGAGGAGTGGCAAGCGAAAAAGAAACCTATCTGGGTTGTATGGTTAAGCGACTAAGCGTATACGGTGGATGCCTTGGCAGTCAGAGGCGATGAAGGACGTAGTAACTTGCGAAAAGCGTTGGCGAGCTAGTAACAAGCATTTGAGCTAACGATGTCCGAATGGGGGAACCCGGCCGCATAAGCGGTCATCATGTAGTGAATACATAGCTACATGAGGCGAACGAGGGGAACTGAAACATCTAAGTACCCTTAGGAAAAGAAATCAACCGAGATTCCCCTAGTAGCGGCGAGCGAACGGGGATTAGCCCTTAAGTCTATGGGGTGTTAGTGGAATGGTCTGGAAAGTCCAGCGGCACAGGGTGATAGCCCCGTACACGAAAACTAACCGTAGATGAAAACGAGTAAGGCGGGACACGTGACATCCTGTTTGAATATGGGGGGACCATCCTCCAAGGCTAAATACTCCTGACTGACCGATAGTGAACCAGTACCGTGAGGGAAAGGCGAAAAGAACCCCTGTGAGGGGAGTGAAATAGAACCTGAAACCGTATACGTACAAGCAGTGGGAGCGGTACTTGAGACCGTGACTGCGTACCTTTTGTATAATGGGTCAGCGACTTACATTTTGTAGCGAGGTTAAGCGAATAGCGGAGCCGTAGGGAAACCGAGTGTTAACTGCGCGTTTAGTTGCAAGGTGTAGACCCGAAACCCGGTGATCTAGCCATGGGCAGGTTGAAGGTTGAGTAACATCAACTGGAGGACCGAACCGACTAATGTTGAAAAATTAGCGGATGACTTGTGGCTGGGGGTGAAAGGCCAATCAAACCGGGAGATATCTGGTTCTCCTCGAAAGCTATTTAGGTAGCGCCTCGAGCGAATACCATTGGGGGTAGAGCACTGTTAAGGCTAGGGGGTCATCCCGACTTACCAACCCTTTGCAAACTCCGAATACCAATGAGTACTACTCGGGAGACAGACGGCGGGTGCTAACGTCCGTCGTCAAAAGGGAAACAACCCAGACCGTCAGCTAAGGTCCCAAAGTGTATGTTAAGTGGGAAACGATGTGGGAAGGCTTAGACAGCTAGGATGTTGGCTTAGAAGCAGCCATCATTTAAAGAAAGCGTAATAGCTCACTAGTCGAGTCGGCCTGCGCGGAAGATGTAACGGGGCTAAACATACCACCGAAGCTACGGGTGCAGCCCATTAGGGTTGCGCGGTAGAGGAGCGTTCTGTAAGCCGTTGAAGGTGAAGGGGTAACCCACGCTGGAGGTATCAGAAGTGCGAATGCTGACATGAGTAACGATAAAGGGGGTGAAAAACCCCCTCGCCGAAAGACCAAGGGTTCCTGTCCAACGTTAATCGGGGCAGGGTGAGTCGACCCCTAAGGTGAGGCCGAAAGGCGTAATCGATGGGAAACAGATTAATATTTCTGTACTTCCGCTAACTGCGATGGAGAGACGGAGAAGGCTAGGCTAGCGCGGCGTTGGTAGTCCGCGTTTAAGGTGGTAGGTGGGTGACTTAGGCAAATCCGGGTTGCTATACACTGAGAGCTGATGACGAGGTCCTACGGGACTGAAGTAGTTGATGCCATGCTTCCAGGAAAATCTTCTAAGCTTCAGGTTAGCGGGAATCGTACCCCAAACCGACACAGGTGGTCGGGTAGAGAATACCAAGGCGCTTGAGAGAACTCGGCTGAAGGAACTAGGCAAAATGGTACCGTAACTTCGGGAGAAGGTACGCTCCTGTTGGTGATGAGACTTGCTCTCTAAGCTGACGGGAGTCGCAGATACCAGGTGGCTGCAACTGTTTATCAAAAACACAGCACTGTGCAAACTCGCAAGAGGAAGTATACGGTGTGACGCCTGCCCGGTGCCGGAAGGTTAATTGATTGGGTTATCGCAAGAGAAGCTCATGATCGAAGCCCCGGTAAACGGCGGCCGTAACTATAACGGTCCTAAGGTAGCGAAATTCCTTGTCGGGTAAGTTCCGACCTGCACGAATGGCGTAATGATGGCCACGCTGTCTCCAGCCGAGACTCAGTGAAGTTGAAATTGCGGTGAAGATGCCGTATACCCGCGGCTAGACGGAAAGACCCCGTGAACCTTTACTATAGCTTGGCACTGAACATTGAACCTACATGTGTAGGATAGGTGGGAGACTATGAAGTTGGGACGCTAGTCCTGATGGAGTCGTCCTTGAAATACCACCCTTGTAGTTTTGATGTTCTAACCTAGACCCCTAATCGGGGTTAGGGACAGTGCCTGGTGGGTAGTTTGACTGGGGCGGTCTCCTCCCAAAGAGTAACGGAGGAGCACGAAGGTTGGCTAAGTACGGTCGGACATCGTACGGTTAGTGCAATGGCATAAGCCAGCTTAACTGCGAGACATACACGTCGAGCAGGTACGAAAGTAGGTCATAGTGATCCGGTGGTTCTGAATGGAAGGGCCATCGCTCAACGGATAAAAGGTACTCCGGGGATAACAGGCTGATACCGCCCAAGAGTTCATATCGACGGCGGTGTTTGGCACCTCGATGTCGGCTCATCACATCCTGGGGCTGAAGTCGGTCCCAAGGGTATGGCTGTTCGCCATTTAAAGTGGTACGCGAGCTGGGTTCAGAACGTCGTGAGACAGTTCGGTCCCTATCTGCCGTGGGCGTTGGATGATTGAGGGGAGTTGCTCCTAGTACGAGAGGACCGGAGTGAACGAACCGCTGGTGTTCGGGTTGTCATGCCAATGGCATTGCCCGGTAGCTACGTTCGGAATCGATAACCGCTGAAAGCATCTAAGCGGGAAGCGAGCCCCAAGATGAGTCATCCCTTGGACTATAAGTCCACTAAAGAGCCGTTCGAGACTAGGACGTTGATAGGCATGGTGTGTAAGCGTTGTGAGGCGTTGAGCTAACATGTACTAATGACTCGAGAGGCTTAACCATACAACCCAGATGGGTTTTACAAAGAAGCCTTAGACAGAATATAAACACTTAATGAAGTGTGGTCATAAAATGCTCCTGCATTTATGACACACAGTACATCCGTGTACTTGAACTCAAAAAACAATCAGCTTTTCAAATTATTAAATAAGATAAGAGCAGGTTTTAGTTCCTAGAACCTAGAACCTAGAACCTAGAATCTAGCAGCACGCAGTGCGCTCTCGAGTCTTGTTTAAAACCGAATATGCTTGGTGACAATAGCATTGTGGAACCACCTGATCCCATCCCGAACTCAGAAGTGAAACGCAATCGCGCCGATGGTAGTGTGGGGTCTCCCCATGTGAGAGTAGGTCATCGCCAAGCGCCCAAATAAAGACAAAAGCCCTAGCCTAAACCGCTAGGGCTTTTGTGTTTTTCCGCTTCGCGAAAACTTCCCTCGATGTCGGTCAATAAATGTTCCTTCATTATTGACACTTCCACCATCCATGGCGGTCGACCCGCCGTTAAGCGGGGTCTCCAGCTGCGCAATAAATTGTTCCGCTAGCCCGTCAGTTTTTATCCTTTATACAGAATGGTATTTTTTATTATCCTCATGTTTTCTAAACGAAAAAGGAGACATTAGGTCTCCTTTTGTTCGGTATTAACTGTTAATTTTTGTGTGAGCTTAACCTAGTAGGTTATTATCACGAACGTATTGTTCAAAATCTGTACAGCCACCAACATGTTTCTCATCAACGAAAATCTGCGGTACTGTTTCAACTGGCTTACCAACAGTTTTTTCTAAATCTGCTTTAGAGATGCCTTCTGCATGAATATCGACATATCTGAACTTGAAGTCATCACGCTTTTCAACGAGTTGCTCAGATAATTGCACCGCACGAACGCAATAAGGACAGCCTGGACGGCCAAAAATAACAACGAACATAATAGCTCCTTAGGATTACTTTAGTCGTTTTATACCATAGGCCTAAGTGAATTGATAATGTCAGCCGCGTTTATTTTCAGTTTGATAGCGACCTTGATAATCAAAATAGCTTTCGAGCAGATCCCAGCCTTTTTTATGTTTCTTCAGCAGCAAGAGATCGGGCATGCGGAATTTATCCGCGTCGTTGATTAACTCTGTCACCTTAGTGTACTTTTTTGGTTTTAATCCTGGTGTACGGCTATGGGGAAAGATGAATAAGGCATATAGGGCTCGCCACTGGGCCGGCGTTTGCAATTTAAAGCGGCGATTGAATTCATTACCGTCGATATCGAGGTACTGCACTTTCAGATTGCCGTCATCGTCGATGAGCGTCATATGTTGGCAGCGGAATAAATGATGGTGCTGCTGGCTGAGCACTTGGCGCAGGCGTTTATCGGGATCGATGAGGGTCGATTGGCAGTGCTGGCAAATGCGCGCCGCGATATCATTCTCTTCTCCGCAATCGGGGCAAGATTTAGATCTAAAGCGAAAGTCGCACTGCTGCTTTTTACCTTGCGGTTCGACGATACCCTGACAGCGGCGACCAAAGTGTTCGATAATGTCGCCATCGTCGTCCGTGAGTCCCCAGAATATATTGGCAAAATCGCACACAGGGCAATGCACTTGCACGGGTACCGATTTACTGTTGGGTTTCGCTTGGCCGACCTCGGGGAAATACAAGTCATAACCATTGGCAGCATAGTCGATGATAAGACAATCTTTTTTGCCTTCAGCGATTCGCAATCCACGGCCGATCATTTGTTGAAAAAGACTGACTGAGGCGGTTGGGCGCAAAATCGCAATTAAATCCACATGGGGCGCGTCGAAGCCTGTCGTTAGCACTGCTACGTTGACTAAAAACTTAAGCTCTTGGGCTTTAAAGCGTTCAATCGTCGCGTCACGTTCATCGTCGTGCGTTTGTGCTGTGATCATGGCGCTCTGTGCTGCGTGAGTCTGGTTGAGTAAATTAAAAATCTCATTGGCGTGGCGCACCGTTGCCGCAAAAATGATAATGCCTTTTCTATGTTGGCTCAGTTCAATGAGTTGTTTCACAATCGCTGTGGTCGCGCGGCCGTAATGCCCCAGCAAATCATTAACCTCGGCTTCGGCATATTCGCCATTCTCATTGGCTTTAAGTTGGCTGAAATCGTACTGGGCACTGAGGCCGTCGAATAGCGTAGGCGCTGTGAGGTAACCTTGTTTAATGAGTGGCCTGATGGGCAGCTCGAACACACAATGTTCAAACACGGCATGTTCGGGAGACCCCACTTTGCCGTGATAGTGTTGCTGATAAATCCAGCCAGTGCCAAGGCGATAGGGTGTGGCGGTGAGACCGAGCAATCTTAATTGGGGATTTTTCGTGCGTAAATGCTTGAGTACTTGCTGATATTGGCTGGTTTTTTCTAGGCTGACTCTGTGGCATTCATCAATAATGACTAACGAGAATGGCTGATCGAACTGCGATAATCCCCGCGCTGCTGATTGAATACTGGCAACGACGGTTTTTCCGTCGGTGGCTTTTTGATTGAGTCCCGCCGCATAAATACTGGCTTCGGTTGTCAGTAAACCGACTTTCTCTGCATTTTGTGCAACCAATTCTTTCACATGAGTAAGTACTAGCACTCGACCTTTAGCAATACGTGCCAGTTCAGCGATGACGATACTTTTGCCGGCACCAGTAGGCAAGACGAGTACGGCTGAAGCGGTGCTTTGCTTAAAATGTTGTATGGCAGCATCGACTGCTTGCTGTTGATAGTCTCGGAGGTTAACTGGCACGCTGATAAAAGATCTATATCGACCAAAATGAGGCGACAAGTTTAGCACAGTCATCAAAAAAAATGCCCCTTGGTTGGAGGGGCAAGCAAGAGAAAGGGGCAATCGGGCTCTTTCTCAACAGGGTTTCATCTTACTGAAAGTGACAACTTAGATAGATGCGCTTAATCCACACCAAACTAGATTAAGCGCGCGTACATTGGTTTATTCTGTACGATTTAAACGGGTTTCAATCAAGGTTTCGATAACCGCTGGATCGGCTAAGGTTGATGCATCACCTAAGTTGGTGACTTCGTTAGCAGCAATCTTACGTAGGAAGCGGCGCATAATTTTGCCTGAACGGGTTTTAGGTAATCCACTTGCCCATTGGATGAGGTCTGGAGTTGCTAATGCACCAATCTCTTTACGCACCCATTGGCGCAGTTCCTGGCGTAGCTCTTCACTTTCTTCTGTTCCACGGGTTAGCGTGACGTAGGCATAGATACCTTGGCCTTTAATATCGTGTGGATAGCCCACAACAGCGGCTTCAGCAACCAGTTCATGGGATACCAATGCACTTTCCACTTCAGCGGTACCTAAACGGTGTCCAGAGACGTTAATGACGTCATCGACACGCCCCGTGATCCAGTAGTAACCGTCTTCATCGCGACGGGCACCATCACCGGTAAAATACATGCCGCGGAAGGTTTTAAAGTAGGTCAGCACGAATCGTTCGTGATCGCCATACACAGTCCGCATTTGGCCTGGCCAAGAATCGAGTAAAACTAAGTTACCTTCATTCTCACCCTCTAAAATGTTACCCATATTGTCTACTAGGGCGGGTTGTACGCCAAAGAATGGACGGGTGGCTGATCCCGGTTTTGTGTCCGTCGCACCCGGCAGTGGCGTTATTAAAATACCGCCAGTCTCGGTTTGCCACCAAGTATCGACAATCGGACAATGCTCGTGACCAATGACTTCGTGATACCAACGCCATGCTTCTGGATTGATAGGTTCGCCAACTGAGCCCATGATCCGCAGTGTACTTCCATCGAATTGATCAAAATGCTGTTTGCCTTCGGCCATTAATGCACGGATCAACGTCGGTGCGGTGTAAAGGATATTGACCTTATGACGGTCAATCATCTCACCAAGTCGAGCGGGGCTTGGATGATTGGGCACGCCTTCATGGATAAGTACAGTGGCACCATTGGCGAGTGGACCGTAAACCATATATGAGTGGCCCGTGATCCAACCTACATCAGCCGTACACCAGTACACTTCTCCGGCTTTATAATCAAAGACATATTCATGGGTCATCGACGCATAAACCATGTAACCACCAGTGGTATGTAAAACACCTTTAGGATTACCGGTAGAGCCTGAGGTATAGAGTAAAAACAGTGGGTCTTCGGCGCCCATTTCTTCTGGCTGGCAGTGCTCCGATGCGGTTTCAAGTAAGCTGTGCCACCAAACATCACGGCCTTCAACCCAGTCGATTTTGCCACCTGTACGTTTAAGGACGATGACTTTTTCTACGCTAGTGACATCGGGATGATTGAGCGCGTCATCGATATTACGCTTTAGCGGAATGGCTCGGCCACCGCGCATCCCCTCATCAGAGGTGATCACCACTTTTGATTTGCCATCGATCACACGGGAGGCGATAGAGTCAGGTGAGAAGCCACCAAATACGACTGAATGAACCGCGCCAATGCGTGCGCAAGCAAGCATAGCAACGGCGGCTTCTGGCACCATTGGCATGTAAATGGTGACTATGTCACCACGGCGCACGCCTTGACTGCGCAGTGCGTTGGCAAACTTACACACATCTGCATGTAATTCTCCGTAGGTGATTTTGCGTTGTTCGCTGGCGTTATCACCTTCCCAAATAATCGCCACGCGATCACTGTGTTCGGCTAAATGACGATCTAAACAGTTGGCAGAAGCATTCAGGGTGCCATCGTAAAACCAGTTAATTGACAAATTATGATCGTCAAAAGAGGTTTTTTTGATCTTTGTATAGGGTTTTATCCAGTCAATGCGTTTGCCGTGCTCTCTCCAGAAACCCTCTGGGTTGACAATCGACTCTTGGTACATTGTTTTATATTGTTCGTTATTTACAAGTGCATTGGCAGCGATATTGCCGGAGACTTTGTAGAGAGACTGCGAGCTCATAGGGCTTCCCTTTAAAAAAATTGCGTGGACTGAGTATGGTATGCAAGGGGGCGGCAACTCCATTAGACCTTGGTCTAGTGTTAAAATTTCCTTTATATTTAGTCTGTTGCACTCTAAAATCTGGCTAGATTTCATCCATTATTTATCGCATTATAATGGGAAAAAAGAGCAAAATATGAATTTAACCTTAGTCGTTTCCGTCATTGCTGTTTGTTATGTATCACTTTTATTCCTGTTAGCTTGGGGAGCCGAGCGTTGGTTTGGTGGGGTGACAAAAAAGTTACAGGTTGTGATTTATGGCCTTAGTCTTGCCGTTTATTGCTCCTCATGGAGTTTTTTGGGGACTGTAGGGCAATCAGCTAAGGATCTTTGGTCTTTTTTACCCATATTTATCGGCCCGATCCTGATCTTTACTCTGGGGTTTGGCATGTTGCGCAAAATGGTACTTGTGTCTAAAGCACAAAATATTACCTCTGTTGCTGACTTTATTGCCGCACGTTATGGAAAATCCCAAACCCTTGCCGCTCTCGTCACTTTGATTGCGTTGTTTGGCATCATGCCTTACATCGCTTTACAACTTAAGGCGATGGTGTTTAGCCTGAATTTATTTCAACCCGCAGATGATCCCCTTGATGGGGTCACCATTTCGTTATTGATCACCGCATTACTCGCCATTTTTGCCATTTTATTTGGTACCCGAAAACTAGATGCAACTGAGCATAATCCCGGCATGATGCTCGCGATTGCCTTTGAGTCTTTGGTTAAACTTGCGGCTTTTCTGTTAGTTGGGATTGTCATTAGCTTTGGGGTATTTGATGGTTTTGGTGATATCTGGCAGCAGGCAAGTGCCAAATCATTGATCAATAATCCCAATCCGCGTATTGAAGCCTTAATGCCTGAGCTATTAGTGGGCATGGCAGCCTTCCTGTGTATGCCAAGGCAGTTCCATGTCATGGTTGTTGAATGTGCTGATGAGTCCGTCTTATCAAAAGGGCGGTGGTTATTTCCTTTGTATTTAGCATTATTTGGCTTATTTGTTGGACCACTCGCCCTTGCTGGTCAATTGATCTTGGGGGATTCAGTTGCCGCCGATACTTATGTGATCAATTTGCCACTCGCATTAGATCAACCTCTGCTGGCCGTTATCGCTTTGCTAGGGACTTTATCTGCGGCGACGGGAATGGTCATTGTGGCCGTTGTGACCATCAGTGTTATGGTCAGTAATGAATGGTTAGTGCCGGTAATGTTACGCGCTGGGCATATTCGCGAGAAAAATTTTAGCCAATTCTCCCAAATGCTCCTTAATGTTCGCCGGTTAGCTATCGTCATTATCCTTGGTTTGGGCTACTGCAGTTACCTCGCTCTAGCGGACAGTGACTCTTTATCTCACTTAGGTATGTTGTCCTTTGGTGCTTTTGCCCAGCTAGCCCCTGCACTTGTGGGCGGGCTTTATTGGAAGCATGGTAACCGTGCAGGTGTGTTTTTAGGATTAGGCGTAGGTTTTGTCCTATGGTTTTATCTGATGCTCCAAGGTATGGCGGATACTCAAAGCTCTGGCGCACCGATTTCAACCCATTTTGAACTGACCAGTGCGATTCAGCCTAATGTGCGTGATGCCTTAACGGCGTTATTTGTCAATATTGCGTGTTATATACTGGGTTCTATTTGGTTTAGGGCAGGGGTGGCTGAGCGTATTCAGGCCAGTGCTTTTGTGAGCCCCGGTAAACTCAAAAATAATGCTAATAAAAAGAATGGGCCAATTTCACAACAGGATTTATTAATCCTTGCGAGTCGCTTTGTCAGCCCAACCCGTGCCTATGAGAGTTTTAGCCGTTTCTCAACTGATGCGGTTAAAAGTGATAGTTGGCATAAAGCGGCTCCTCCTGCGCTGATTTCTCATACTGAGCGTTTACTTGCCAGCGTCCTTGGTGCCTCAAGTGCGTCTTTGGTAATGGATTCTGTGCTGCAAGGGCGCGATCTTGCTTTGGATGAAGTATTTAGCCTTGTCGATGAAGCATCATCAAAAATCATGCTTAGCCAAGATATGCTACGCGGCGCGATTGAGCATGCCTATGAGGGGATGAGTGTTATTGATAGCGATCTGAACCTCGTGGCGTGGAATTATAAATATGTAGAGCTTTATCAATATCCAGAAGGTTTTTTGCAGCAGGGAATGCCTATCAGCGAAGTGATCCGCTTTAACGCTGCGCGGGGGTATTGCGGGCAAGGGGATATCGAATTACAGGTTGAAAAGCGGGTACAGCATATGCGTAATGGTACGCCGCATACTTCAGAGCGATATCGTAAAGACGGGAAAGTTATTAAAATTCAAGGGAACCCTATGCCAGATGGTGGGTTTGTTATGACTTTTACCGATATTACCCAATACCGTGAGCAGGAACGTGCTTTACTCGAAGCCAATGAAACCCTTGAAAGCAGAGTTAAGGAACGTACCTTTGAACTTGCGATGTTAAATAGCGAACTGTTAGAGGCTAAAGCCCAAGAGGAAATGGCGAATGCGTCTAAGAGTCGTTTTCTTGCCGCGGTAGGCCACGATTTGATGCAACCCTTAAATGCGGCGCGGTTATTTACCGCATCGCTATCCCAATATCCCAATTTAGACCGAGAGGCGCGCACGACCTTATCCCATGTGAATAGTTCGCTGAAAATTGCGGGTGAACTCCTAACCGATTTACTCGATATCTCTAAGCTGGATTCGGGGATGGTGGAGGTAAACCGGCGTGATTTTGCAATATCAGAGCTGCTTAATGGATTATCCGTCGAATTTGAAGCGATGGCGGGGGATAGTCAAATTCGCTTTAAGATGATGCCTTGCAGCGCCACAGTAAACTCCGATCCGTCACTCCTTAGGCGAGTGCTGCAAAACTTTTTAACCAATGCCTATCGCTATGCCCGTGGTGGGCGGGTACTTTTTGGTTGTCGTCATCGGGGGCGCGAACTTGAAATTCAAGTATTAGATACGGGTTGTGGCATTGATGAACGTGAAACCCAAGAGATTTTTAAGGAGTTTAAACGATTAAATAATCCTAAAAGTAATAGTGTGAGTGGTTTGGGTTTAGGATTAGCGATTGCAGATAGGATAAGTAAAGTGCTAGAGCACAGTATTTATGTGTCATCACAACTCGGCCGTGGCTCAGTGTTTTCGATTCGCGTCCCTTTAGGTGAAACCGTGCGCCAACCACAGATCAAAGCTTTACCCTCATTATTACAGCCCTTATCCGGCATTAAGGTGTTGTGCATCGATAATGAGGAGGCGATTTTGGCGGGATTAGAAAGTTTATTAAGTCGTTGGCAGTGCGAAGTTATCTGTGCCAAGAATTTATCAGAAGCCCGAATTAAGCTGGGTTTGAAAGGCGTAGCACCAGATATCGTCTTAGCGGATTTTCATTTGGATGATGGACAAAATGGGGTCGATGCGATGGACGGTATTCGTGCCTTGTATGGGCAAGATTTACCCGGTATTTTGATCACTGCGAATACCCGTAAAGAATTGGTTGAGGATGTGCAGCGCCGTGGTTATCACTATATGGCGAAAATGATTAAGCCAGCAGCACTGCGAGCCTTGATTTCAAGCCTCGTAAAATCAGTCTGACAATCTGAGTAACAAGCAAAAAGCACTGAAATATCAGTGCTTTTTGCTTATACCGTTAAATCTTAAATATTGCTAATTTGCTGTTTAAATTCAGTGAGAGTTCCGCTAACGTCTCACTTTCTTGCGCAAGATAAGTGGCCGACTCAGACACCTCCAATGCGGAGTTATTGATACCACATACATTTCGATTCATATCCTCTGCGACCACACTTTGTTCTTCGGCAGCGGTGGCTATTTGGGTGGCCATATCACTCACATGTTTGATATGGTTGACAATTAAGGATAAATCATTCCCAGCTTTTGTCGATTGCTCAACGCTTTTTTCTGCAAGTTCTCGACTTTCATCCATGGCGTTGGCAGCATTGACGGCCCGCTGCTGTAATCGTGAAATTGTGGTTTGAATTTCTTCAGTGGATTGCCTCGTTCGACTAGCAAGTTGCCTGACTTCATCTGCAACGACAGCAAATCCACGGCCTTGCTCCCCCGCGCGGGCCGCTTCAATGGCGGCATTTAATGCGAGTAAATTGGTTTGCTCTGAAATGGCGCTGATCACAGAGGTGACTTCACTTATTTGCATCACCTCTTCTTTTAATTGATTGACTTGGGAGGTTGCCTGTTCAACCTCTTTTGCAAGGGCATGAATACCATCAACACTCGCATGGACATCTTGGTTACCTAGCCCCGCTTCCCATGTTGCTTCTTTGGTATCTTTTGCCGTGTTTTCAGCATTGTTAGCAACATCTGCAATGGTCGCGCTCATTTCATTCATTGCAGTGGCTAATTGGGCGAGCTGATCCCGTTGATTATTAACCGCTTGGTTCGTTTCTTCTGCTGTTGAGGCTATTCTCGCTGAAGCCTGTGCCACATTATCCGCTCCTTTGCTTGCTTCACTCAGCGCACTGCGGATCGCTGCCATACTTTTGTTTATGTTCTGGGCAAGCTGGCTTAGTTCATCCGTCCCATAAATTTTGAGTTCTATGGTTAAATCCCCTTGGGCAATACCGTGCATTGCCTCGTTGATATCATCAACTGAGCGAATAATGGAATGGCTAATCACATAACCTAGCCAAGCCATAAAGAGGATAAGTACAAAGGTGGTACTTCCCATGATGATATATTCTCGCCAAATAGTGTCTTCGATATCTTGGAGTAACATTCCTGACCCTAAAATCCAACCCCAAGGCTTAAAGCCTATAACGAGTGACATTTTTTGTGCTGCATCCCCAGATGCTGTCATCCATTGGTATTGTAAGACACCATGTTGTCCATTTCGGCCGAGATCGACCATCTTAAACCAGTAATTTTCCTTGTCCGAATCTCCCATTTGCTGTCCAACCAGCTCTTTTCTGATGGGATGGACGACAACACGTCGTGATTCATCAATGACAAAAATATAGTTGTCTCCATCAAAGCGCATATCATTCAGCATCTCCTTCGCTGCTTGCTGAGCTTGCTCCATCGGGAGTGATTGCGCTAGTGCTTGAATACGGCTCATTGCCAATGTTAAGACGGCATTAAGCCGCGCCTCCCTCTCTGTCATCAGATTGTTTTTAAGGGCGTTAGCTGAAAGAAACAGTAAGATTAAGGTGCCCGTAAGTGCTGCAAATAATGGGAGGGCGAGTTTTCGATTAACGCTGATGTTCGCGAGTTTTAACATGTGATCTCCTTGTCTTTGTATCGCGGCTTAAGCTATTCCTCAGCTTTTGTAGTTACAGGGGATGTTAGAAAAAGGGCAACTAAACTGAGCGATATAAGCATTGCCATATTTACTAAATTTTCCAGTTAACCCGCAAAATAAACAGCGTAAACACCAGTCTATTCGTCACAATTGTGAGCAAGGTTGCAATTGCAACATTGCTCATCGCCAATAAGTGATCGTTATTTAGAGACTAGCCATGGCTGATCAATTGCTTAGTGTTGTTTGAGCGAGCTTGAGTTGGGTTTGCTGGCGTAATTGTTGCTGCAACTCGCTTCATTGCTTGAGTGAGTTGGCTTAATTGTGTCGTATTAATGATATAAGGCGGCATAATATAAATCAGGTGTGAGAAAGGGCGAACCCATACCCCTAAATCGACAAATTGTTGTTGCAGTGCGGCTGTATTGACTGGCTCATGCATTTCCAGTACTCCCACGGCACCTAGTACTCGCACCGCCTTCACACTTGGAATTTCAATTGCATCTTTAAGCTCTGTACGCATTTGCTGTTCAATGGCTGCTACTTGGATCTGCCATTCATTCCGATTAATGACATCAAGACTTGCACAAGCTGCTGCACAGGCAAGAGGATTACCCATAAAGGTAGGGCCATGCATAAATACGCCTGCGGGGGATTGGCTTATCCCCTGAGCCACTTCATCAGTACATAGGGTTGCCGCTAAGCTGATATAACCACCGGTCAGCGCTTTACCTAAACATAAGATATCTGGGGTGATTTGGGCGTGTTCATAGGCAAATAGTTTACCCGTGCGGCCAAAGCCAGTGGCGATTTCATCCAAGATCAATAGGATGTTGAATTCATCACACAGGGCACGAAGTCCTATTAAATACTCCGCACTGTAAAAGCGCATACCGCCCGCGCCTTGCATGATAGGCTCGATAATCACTGCAGCAATATCATTATGGTGTGTACTTAAGGTGTTACGCATTGCGGTTAAATCATCCGCTTGTAATGCTTCGCCAAAAGCGGTTTGTGGCGCATCGACAAAGCATTGTTTAGTCACAGCATCCCCAAACATGGTGTGCATACCACCCTCGGGATCGCAGACACTCATAGCAGCAAAGGTGTCGCCGTGGTAGCCCTTTTTAACAGTCAGAATGCGTTGCTTCTGAGGTTGTTCTTGGCCTTGCCAATATTGCAAAGCCATCTTGATGGCGACTTCGACGGCGATGGAGCCAGAGTCGCATAAAAAGACTTTTGTTAGCGGCTCACAGGTCATGGCAATGAGCTTTTTACACAGTGCGATAGCGGGCTCGTGGGTAATGCCGCCAAACATCACATGGCTTAGTTGATGTAGTTGCTTTTCCATCGCACTCAATATGTCGGGATGGGCATAACCATGGACGCATGCCCACCATGAACTTGTGCCGTCAATCAGTTTACGACCATCGATTAACTCTAACTCACAGCCCTTTGCACTGTGCACGCCAAAAACCGGAAGAGAGTGGGTCATGGAGGTGTAAGGGTGCCAAATATGGGCACTGTCAAAGTCAAAATCGAGTAAATTACGCATAATAGCTCACATTTTTGGTTGTAAAGTAATCAGTAGTAAACTTGCCTTACTGGTTGGCGTTGACAGTTTAAGGGCTGAGGTTATCCTAGCCAAGATAAAAGACAGAATAATAAAAGGTGTGTAATGTCGCAGTTGCAAGTTCGCCATGATTGGAAGCGGGAAGAGATCGAAGCCTTATTTGCGCTACCGATGAATGACTTATTATTTAAAGCCCACAGTATTCACCGTGAGGTGTACGATCCTAATGAAGTGCAGATCAGCCGTTTGCTATCAATTAAAACGGGGGCTTGTCCTGAGGATTGTAAATATTGCCCGCAGAGTGCTCGCTATGATACAGGTCTAGAGAAAGAGCGTTTGCTGGCGATGGAAACCGTGTTGACCGAGGCACGCAGTGCGAAAGCCGCGGGAGCTTCCCGTTTCTGCATGGGTGCAGCTTGGCGTAACCCCAAAGAAAAAGACATGCCATACCTTAAGCAAATGGTACAAGAGGTCAAAGCCTTAGGTATGGAAACCTGCATGACGCTTGGTATGTTATCCGCTGAACAAGCGAATGAGTTAGCAGATGCTGGACTAGATTATTACAACCACAATTTAGACACTTCGCCTGAATATTACGGTGATGTGATCACGACGCGTACCTATCAAAATCGTTTAGATACATTAACTCATGTACGCGCATCTGGGATGAAAGTGTGCTCAGGTGGAATTGTCGGTATGGGTGAAAAGGCAACTGATCGCGCAGGCTTACTGCAACAACTGGCTAATTTACCGCAACATCCTGATTCAGTGCCTATCAATATGTTAGTCAAAGTGGCGGGGACGCCGTTTGAGAAGCTTGACGATCTCGACCCACTCGAATTCGTGCGTACTATCGCCGTGGCGCGTATCTTAATGCCACTTTCTCGCGTGCGTTTATCGGCGGGTCGCGAAAATATGAGTGATGAACTGCAGGCGATGTGTTTCTTTGCTGGTGCCAATTCGATTTTCTATGGTTGCAAATTGCTAACCACACCTAACCCAGAAGAAAGCGATGATATGGGGTTATTCCGTCGTTTAGGTTTGCGTCCTGAGCAGGGCGCCGTGGCAACCCTTGATGATGAACAGGCGGTGCTGGCTAAAGCGGCTGCCCATCAAGATAAATCAACAGCGCAGTTCTATGATGCTGCGGCGCTGTAATTAAATGAGTTTTCAGCTCGATGCGAAAATAGCTGCTCGTCAACAGGCTTTGTTTGAGCAAGGACTGCTGAGACAACGTAACGCCTTATGCACAGACAGTTTATGCGCTGATAGCATAGGAGATTTAAGTCCTCGATTTTTATTCGAGGGGGGTAGCTATCTTAATTTCAGCAGCAACGATTATTTAGGTTTATCCCGTAACCCCGCGTTGATTGAAGCGCTGCACAGTGCGGCGCTTCAATATGGGGTAGGCAGCGGCGCATCCCCCTTAGTGACAGGTTACAGTAAGGCACATTTTACCCTTGAGCAAAGGCTCTGTGAACTGACAGGTCACGAAGCGGCGTTGCTCTTTAGTTCAGGTTTTAGTGCGAATACTGCCTTGATGAAAACCCTGTTTGATAAACAGGATATAGTCGTTGCCGATAAGCTAGTGCATGCCTCTATTATTGATGGTTTATGCGATAGTGGCGCCGATCTTAAGCGTTTCCTACATAATTGCCTCGAGAGCGCCGAGCGGCTCCTTAGCCGTAACTCTGCATCGGCGCTTATCACCGAAAGCGTATTTAGTATGGATGGAGACTGTGCGCCGGTCGCCGCATTATCGACCCTCTGCCGTCAACATCATACTTGGTTGATAGTCGATGATGCCCATGGTTTTGGTGTACTGCCCGGGTTTGATGCTGGCAAAGCTGCCGAACTTATGGATGTGCAAGTGGTAACCTTTGGTAAGGCTTTAGGTTGTCAGGGCGCTGCGGTTTTAGGTAGCAAAGCCTTGATCGACTTTTTGGTGAGTAATGCCCGTGAATACATTTATTCTACGGCACTTTCGCCCGTAAATGCAGCGCTGGCATTGGCCGCAACTGAGCACTGTGTTGCACACCCTGAACTGCGGCTAAAGCTTCTTGAAAATATTCAATTATTTAAACAGTTATGTCTTGAGGCAAAAGTGCCGTTACTCGGTTCAGATACCGCTATTCAGCCAGTGATCATTGGCGATTCCCAGCAAACTTTAAGGATTTCAAGTGCGCTAAAGGAGAGAGGGATTTGGGTTGGGGCGATTCGTCCACCCACTGTGCCTGTTGGATCCGCGCGGCTTCGCATTACGTTAACGGCATCCCATAGTGCCAGTGATATTGCCTACTGTGTCAATGTGCTCGCTCAGGTGCTGGATAATGCTCATCTGCCTTCGGTCAGCGAGCGTGAACGTCCAGAGTAATCTCGTTTGAGCGATGTTATCTTTTATGCCGTTTCTTTGTCGTTTATGACAAAAGTCCATTATTCATGCTGACTTTGGACTGTACCAATATGAGTATCGTGAGTGAATGCAGATTGTAAAAACAGAATGTGAGTTGTTATGAACCAAATCAAGTCGAGTGAGCTTAGCTATGCAGGGGATATCCAAGTTCCGTCGATTGCGGAGCGTTTTTCCGCTGCCGCCCATCACTATCAAGATCATAACAAGTTACAGCGACTGAGTGCCGCGAGTTTACTGGACGGTTTTATTGCTACTGGCAATCTTTTAGATATTGGCGCAGGACCAGGAACTCGGTTTGAATTTCCACAAGCGGCAATCTCTAAGCCGAAGGTTTTTGCGCTAGATATTGCCTTGGGGATGCTGAAAAAACTGAAGCAGACTTATCCTCATTACCAAAGTATTTGTGCTGATGCCGCGCAATTACCTTTGGGTGAGGGTACTATGGATAGCATCTACTCCAATCTTGCATTGCAATGGTGTGCGGATTTTCCGGCTGTGGTTGCCGAAATGGCGCGGGTGCTAAGGCCAAATGGTGAATGCCATTTGGCGATTGTTGCCGATGGTAGCCTTAATGAATTGTCAGCATTAGGCCTACGAGTCAATGCTTTTTCTCCTATGGATGAGTTAATCGGTGCTTTTGATTCTGAGAAATGGCAACTATCCAAGGTTACATTAGTCCCAATGACAGTACATTTTGACACACTTAAAGCACTGCTTTATTCCATTAAAGGGGTTGGCGCTTCTGTTCAATCTTACCGTGTTAGCGCATTGCCACATGGTGAAATACTTAAGCTTCGCGGCCGCAAAGATTGGCAGGATCTCATCTTACATGCTGAAATGTTGCGCCAACCGCAAGGCTTACCTCTGACTTATCAAATTGCACAAATTCGTGCGCGTCGATTAGGTTAACCGAATCGGATAACGGGGTAGTTTAATAAAGGATCTAATATGTTTTTTGTAACAGGAACAGATACCGACAGCGGTAAGACCTTGGTTTCATCGGCATTATTAACCGCAGTAAATCGTTTAGGTAATATCGCCCATGCTGACTCCGCTGTGAGTATCCTTGCGGCTAATACTATGTTGACTTTAGGTGTTAAGCCTATTGCCTCTGGCTGCACGCAAACCTCTGAAGGATTGCGTAATGCCGATGCGTTACAGTTGATGACGTCATCGTCACTAAAACTTGCCTATCCCGTCATTAACCCATTTACCTTCGAACCTGCGATTGCACCGCACATTGCCGCCGCCCAAGTGGGCGTGAGTTTAGCGCCTGAAGTTATTATTGAAAGTTTAGATTTAGTGGCATTTGCTCAAGCGGATTTTTGCTTGATTGAGGGCGCGGGGGGCTGGCGTTTACCCTTAGGTGATGGCAGGTATCTTTCGGAAGTCGTACAGAGATTAGAACTGCCTGTGATACTCGTGGTTGGCATGAAACTCGGTTGCTTAAATCATGCATTGCTGACTCAAGAGGCGATATTGGCCGATGGGCTTAAGATTGCAGGTTGGGTCGCGAATAGTGTCGATCCGAACATGAGTATGTTTGAGGAGAATCTGACGAGTCTTAAAGAGATGATGACTGCACCTTTCCTCGGTTGTGTGCCATTTCTCGATGAGCCCTCGGCTGACAATGCGGCGAATTTTTTACATTGTGAAGCATTACTAAAGCGGGTTATTCCTGAAGCTAATTAACCGGAGTAGCTCGGCATGTTGCTTTTAGTGTTATGCGAGCTGTATTTAGCAAAAGGTCACACCTGACCCTTTGCTAACAGTATGAAAATTAAGATAAGCCTAATAACTTAGACGTAATTCTGCAAACCAAAAACGCCCCGGACTGATATAAAACTGGTTGTATTGTTCATTGAATAAGTTATTGATCCCTAATGAAGCTGTGATGTTGTCGGAAACAAAATAAGTGGTTTTTACATCGGTTAACATAAAGGAGTCTGTTGAGCCTGGCACGTGAGTCACGACATCCGTATTGGTTACATTCGTAAATCGCTTACTTTGATAGCTATGGTTTGCAGTGATATACCAATCGCCTTGGCGCCAATTCAGGTTCAAGTTGTACATCTTTTTTGGGGTATGGGGGAGTGCTTTACCGACAACATTCGGATTGGGGTCTTGGGTGACTTCACTGTCCGTATAAGTGTAGTTGGCTGACCAGCCTAAACCGTAGTGCCATGTGCCTTTGAGTTCTAACTCGACTCCTTGAATTTTTGCCTCAGCGACATTTTGAGGCATACTGATACCATCAACCGTTTGAGTTGCAATTCGATCATCAATCTCGGAACGGTAAATCGTCGCTATCGCATTGATATTATTTTGAAAGCTGTGGTCAACCCCCAACTCCCATGACACCAAAGTCTCTGGTTTTAAATCAGGGTTACCGACATAGATATTTCCTCCTAGGTTTGCGGTACCAAAAAACTCGTACAAATTGGGCGCTCGAAAAGCTTTGCCTAGAGAGGCGCGGTAACTGGTATTGGTACTGGGTTTATAAACCATTGATATTTTAGGGCTGATAGGGGAGTCCGTTACCTTGTCATAGGTAATACTGCCAGTTCCACCTGCTTGAGTATAGGAGTGAGATTCTCCACCGCGCATTTTCCACCAATCTTGTCTGGCACCGATATAGGCAGTGAATTTATCATTCAGTTGCCAAGCATCTTGGACATAAAAAGAACGTATTTGGTCTTTGGCTGTGGTGTCCGCCGACATAAATACTTTGGACGTTGGATCTGTCCAATTGCTTAAGCTCCAACGCTCTTCAGTGACATCCCCTTCGTTTGCAGCGACTCCTAGCACTAGCGTATGGTTATCACCTAGGGGCATATCTAGCTGAACATCAATGCTTTTTCTGGTGCTTTCAGTTGCAGGTGCTAGCCGACCATCGCCACCCTCAAAGGTGACTGGATTTATGGGGGCATGTCCAGCATTGGCGGTGGTGAGTCCTGCAATAATTGTCGTAGTCTCTTTACTAATATGCCCAGCGGAGATGTGTAAATTGATTTGATCCCAGCTTGTACTCAAATTTAACCCTGTATTGGTTTGCGTTGTACTTCCCCCTCGAGCAAATAACGCACCATTTAGCCAAGTCGTCATGGGGATATTGCTATAGGTTGGAATGTTATCGATCTTGCCTGATGCTGTGACTTCGGTGGTGCGTAGTAGGCTATGGGGCTGATCATAACCATATACTGAGTCTGAGTTAGCGTAGCTAAGGTTTAGACGAGTATCATCTGATGGGGTGTAAGTTAATCGAAGGCCGTAGGTTTCATCATTGAACCAGTTATCTCCCATATCACCAATAAGATTACTTTTTCCTCCGACGTTAGTTGTGTAGGGGACCCAACCTGTAACGCCTTCGGGAAGTTTATCAATAACAGCATCGGACGCATTTACATGGGTTGTTGGATAACCATCGGTTTCACGCTTGCGGTAGTTTGCGCCTAATGTAACGGAATCCAGTATTTTTAAGGTACCCTGTAAGGCTTGATCGCTAAAATTTTCAGGAGCGATACTATCAGCTGGACCGCCTATACCCAGCTTCATTGAAAAACTGTTTTCTTCGGGGACTTTGGTAAAAATATTGACGACACCGCCAATAGCATTACCACCATAAAGGCTAGAAAAGGGGCCGCGTACAACTTCAATTTGCTGCACATTTTCACTATCAATCATCGTCCAGTTGACTTGCCCATTGCGGGAATCATTTTGGGGAACACCATCGACTAGCACTAATGTATCTCGCGCATTACTCAATCCCCGTATCGTGAGCGATGGAGTGGTTTCCATAAATCCTTTAGTACGTCGGTCCATTACACCTGCAGTTTTTCCTAAGGCTTCATCAATGGTAAAGAGTGTCATTCCTTGGATATCTTCTTCCGTGATCACATTGATGGCGGAAGGGGAGGATTTAATATCCTGCGCAGTACGTGTTGCTGAAACGACGATGATCTCCATTTCATCGGTCTCTTTTGTGGTTGATGCTTGTGCTTGCATACCCGTGGTAGCAAGAAAGAGTGTTAGCGCGAGTACACTTAAAGGATAAGGAATATGGGGGCTGCGGCCTAGATACATCATTATTATCTCCACGCGTATTATGGATTAATTGCTTTCGGGGATCGGTTGAAACCAAAGATAAAGGCTAAGCACAGCAACAGGTAGCTAAGCCAATGAAACCAAACTGAGGTATTTTGCTGGTCAGTTGGATGTGTCAAATTGACTTCTTCGATTGCATATCCTTGGATGGCTTGTGTTGCCTCATTCGGCTTTTTTAGCGTTTCAGGTGATGCTTTGCTTGGCGAAATTGGGGGCGCTGGCATCATTGGCTGCGGTACTAATTTAGGGGCTGCCACTAATTTTGTCTGGATCAGCTTTGCTAATATGGGATCTTCACATCCTTGGTCGTCACAATGGACGCCTTGCTCTTCTGCCAGTTGGGTGATGCGCTCACTCAGATCTTGAATGGTTTTTGCATCCGCTTGCCAATAGCCTTTTCGGACGGCCTCCAGCATACGGGACATCATCATTTGGTATGCCCCTAAATTTTCAGAATCACGGAAAAATTGTTCCATATCTAATTGATAGCGATCCTGTACATAGGTTTGGTACATCTCATCCCACTTGCTTGCATCCACGGCGTCTGGCACTGTGACCTGCCATCCCCACATATTCTGCACCACACTATTAATGAACTTAGCGCCAGCATAGCCCTCTGCTTGCATTGCTTTTATCCATTCTGGATTTAGGTAGCGAGAGCGTAATTCGCGCCCCATAAACCGTTCTAGGGTTTCTTGTTGAGCTTGGTTCGGATCCGCAAGGTTACTTATCATCACCTCGGGGCTTTTGCCATCTACGGCTCTGACGGCCATGGATACGCCGCCAAAGGATGCAAAGGGATCGTCGCCATCAAGGACTTGAAATACATGACTAGAGCGCGCATGAACAGTGATGGCGGTTCCCGATAAGGCATTTTTGAGTAGTATTTGCCCAACTTGGGAGGATTTACCCGTTTCAGCCGTATCTCCAGATTCTCCCCAAAAGCCTTGTCCATAGAGATGGCTCATTCGATTAAAGTACATCTCTGTCAGCGTCTGCTCGTTATCCCAAGTATCAGAACGATCTATCGCGCTTTCCAAGTTTGTGCCATAGGCTCCAGAGGGAACGGAAAATAGCCTAACCGAGGCCATTCTGGTGGCTAAGGTGGTTTCAACGCCTTTGGCTTCAAGCATAGCTTGTGTTTTTATCGTATTGATACGTAGTTGGTTATCCGGCTCATCCTGTGCTTGGGCAAGCGTAAAAGCTTGGTCTAGTAAGGTAACTACATTAGCAAAGAGATCCCGATGTAATCCGGATGGGATCACTGTGACATCAATTCGAGGTCTGCCTAATTCTTCACGCGATATGGCTTCAACGCCGCGCACTATGCCTCTTTCATCGTAGCGAGGGCGTATACCGAGCAAATACATGATCTGCGCTTCTTGAACTCCTTCATTACGCATAGTTTCAACGCCCCAAAGGGTAAAGGTTAACTTTTTAGGGTATTCGTTATGGCGTTGTCGATAGTCCTCAATGAGTTGATTGGCGAGCTTTTTACCTATTTCATAAGTTGATTTAGCTGGAATTCGGCGTGGGTCAAAGGAGTAAAAATTGCGTCCAGTGGGTAACGCATCGGGATTACGCAATGGATCCCCCCCTACGCCTGCTGGAATGTACTGGCCTGAAAAACCAGCAATAAGAGCATCGAGTTCTTGTTTAGCGCTAGATGAAATAGCTGACGTTAATTGTGCTATGCGTTGTTTGTACTGCTGTTTATCCAGTGAAGGCTCAATTGATAGAATCGCTTGCGCCGTTTTTTGGATTTGGTCTGCACTTGGAGACACTCCAAAGCTATGCAGTCCCATCGGATTAATACGGTCTGAAATTTCTTCAAGATAATGATGAATATCCTCAACGAGTTGATGGGATGGCTCATTCTCCTGAGTGATTAATGTCGATGTGTTTGCGCCGATTGCAGTGGGGGTTTTACCCAAGTCTTGTAAAATTCCGAGTTTTTCTGCCTGTAGCTCAATTTCTTTAATTTGTGATTCTGCTAATTGTGGGTTTTGTTGCCGCGCACGCTGGTAACTTTCGATCAGTTCCTTAAGGGTTTGTAGCTCAGGGTTTAAGGCGGTTCGATCCATGGGAGGGGTTAAATGGGTGATCATAATGCCCATACCACGACGCATTGCAATGGTACCTTCTCCGGCATTATCCATGATAAAACTATAAAAGTTTGGCAGATCTCGAATGAGATATTCGGGTGCATCGGTAATGCTCATACCCGCTTCTCGACCAGGAAGCCATTCATGGGTGCCGTGTGTGCCAAATTGAAACATGGCATCGGCTCTAAAAACGTTGTGCAGCCAAAGGTAAAACGCAATATATTGATGTGACGGTGGAAATTTTAGGTCGTGATAGAGTTTTTCCGGATTTTCAGTTTTCCCTCTGGAGGGCTGTGGTCCAAGTAGGACATTACCATAGCGGCGTACAGGTAAAACAAAGTATGCCATTCCTGCACTGTCTTTATAGGTCATGGTGTTACTTTCTTCTGGACTTCCCCAAGTATTTGTCACCATTTCCTGTGCTGACTGTGGTAATGCTGAAAACCATTGTTGATAGGTCGATATTGGTAAAAGAACAGGCTCACCTGAGGCGGCGAGAGTATCAATTTGTGATTGCTCCCAATTGGGGAGATTGGCACCATATTTGAGAATGTCTTCACGTAATAGGGCAGGATCCTGAGGCAGGTTTTGGGTGTGATATCCTTCTTGCTCGAGGCGTTTAACCACTTGCCAAATGCTTTGCGGCAACACATTAAGGTATGCGGCACCAACATTGTCTCGTCCAGGAGGAAAATTAAAATACTGCAAAAAAATGCGCTTTTCTGAATTAGGTTTTTGACGCAAGGTTACCCATCGTTTGACTCTGTTTGCCAACATGGCAACGCGTTCTGGTATGGGCTGCTCTTCTATATAAGTCATACCAGTTAGAGGATCTTGTATCATCTGTTTAGCAGCATATACGGTAGGTTGTATTAACCCGGCCATTTCCGGCATGGCTAATTGCCAAGAGCGTTCGGTAATATCCATCCCAACCGATGAAGCCTCCCATTCCTCGATTGATGTTGAAAACAGTGAAATAGCATTTATCACCGGGACATTGAGGCGTTGAAATAATGGTGTCAGGATCTCTGGAGTGACGCCAATTTTTATGCTTGCAGCAATAATGACTTCTACCCTTGAATGGCCTTGGTCATCGAAAAAATAGCGCTCGATGGGAAGTTGTGCAGGATAACCAAATACCGTCATCACGTTTAGGTCCCGATTCTCCAGAGCCTTAATGACAGCATCAATATGGGAGGTACTGCCTGCAATAATATTGCTTTGATAAACCACAAATCCAACCCAAGGTTTACCAGGTTTGTATTGATGATAATCTTGCTTAAAACGATCAAAATCAGCATAAATCGTTCCCGTACCTGCATGATATAAACCTATTTCAGGTACAGTTTCAGGTGGCTGATAGGGCAGGTTAACTCCTATTTGATTAAGTGCGTAAAGCAATCCATTACGGATATTATTTGCTCCAGCATTGACAAAATACTGTTGGACTTGAGGATCCTCAATAATGCCAGCATTTTTATCGGTTTCATTAATACTAGTGCCAAACGCATATACTTTGGCACCATTATTCATTGCCTGTTGTAGATCGAGCTGCACACGGTTTATTAGATTTCTTCCAATCGTTTGTATGATAATTAAATCTGACTGGCGAACATGACTTAAATCTTGCTCGTTTAGCTTAGTGCTCGAGTAAATACGAATATCAGTATCCGTGATTAGATCAAATTCTGAGTAAATATCTTTTATCACTGAGGAGGATTGTCGTAGTGAGCTATCACCCAGTAATAAACTGACACGCGTCGTTTTAGCCCATGCAAGTTGAGTAACGAACAGCAAAAACACACAAAGGAATAGAGTAAATGATGTTTTATAATATTTAGTCTGGAACATATACCACTCGGCCATCATCTAGCTGAAAGGCGGTACCTAGCCTTACACCTTCACCACTCAATTCAGTCTTGGTTACTTTTTGCACTTTTATTTCTGCCCCTTGTTTGGTGACAATTTGCATTTCTCCTTGGGCATTTTTAGTTGTAATAGTCACTTGGGATTTTTCATCCATTAGCCCAAGCAAATTAAAAGTGGTAAAGAGTGCGATCATCATGCTGACAATCACAACAATACTGGCATCAAATAAGTTAGCGATACCCGCTAAGGGGTCTATATCTTCACGGTGAGAAGTTAACGTGTTCTTTCGCATAAATTTCAGACTCATAGTGAGCCCTCTATTGCATGCGCTTCATTGAGTGGATTTGAATTGAGGGTCGTTTGCGAACAAATTGATGTGTGGTCGATCGATGCTAGTTCCGCAAGGTAACGTATTTCATTCTTGTCGTTATTTATCCAGCTTTCTTTGACTAACGCTAGCGCAAAAGCAATGACGCCTGTTCCTAATCCAACAATGGCAGAATTAAATGCGTTAACCATCATTCCGGCCATTTCAGGCATATTCCCCTGTGCAAGGGCGGCGAGCGCAATCCCCATCGGAATAAGTGTTCCCATCAATCCAATCCCTGGTGCGGCACGGACGATAAAACGAAGACGTTCAATATTCGTATTGGCTAAATGTTCTGTTTCTTGTATTAATTTTTCGAGTTCGAGATCTAAATATTTTTGTTGGGAATCTTGGATAACATGGACTAATTTATGACGGAAAGTGTCAATTAGAGGACGTTCTCCTTGTCTACGATTGAGATATTCTCGGAGTTGGTTACCAGCCAGTATCACCACGTAAAGTACCATTGCGACTAATCCGAGTTTTACTGGGTAGTAACATAGGGTGGCGACCGTAACTAAAAAATCCTCAGTCATAACCATTATTTGCATTAGCGTTTCCTTATTAAAAGGTGTACCCTTAATTTGCTTGAGGAGGATACTGAATTAATGGGTTGTGCATAGGTGTCAAAAATCATAGGTGTCAAAAATCAAATGCAACTTGAGTCACAGAAAAATATCGGACTTAGTGATGCCCGTCATTATTCCTTAAGATATTGTTTAAAACCACCTGGCGGGTCACAAAAAAATTACATTCGAAGTATTATTTCCTTGAATGTAATTTAAATATTTTAGCTAGAAAGAATGGGCTGTACTCTTTTTGTACAGTGTTGTAAGAGGGAATCGGATTTGGAGTGGGACTAATAAAAGCAATAATATTTTTAAATTTACAGTTTTTTGCTATAGCCAAGAGTGAATGCAATATCTGTACTATTATCCATGTTGAGGAAGTTTTCAATTACAGTAAATTCAATTGTGCTATTATCTAAGTAGTATCTATATCCCAGTAATACTTCATTTGAGGATTTTGAAAAATCATTACCAGTTTCAAGCACACCCTGAAAATGGTGAATTTCAATTAACCAACCGTGACGATCTACCTGATACTCATATCCTAATCCATACATTAAGGCATTATCATTATAGGGAATATTTCTTAATACTTCTTCATCTTGCCTAAAACTAATGCCAAGAGTGGAGTGGAAGTGATGTCTATTTTGGCGGTAACTGTAATTAAGTTGTACTGCTTGTTCAAAGTTTTCATTTGCAAAAGGACCTGAATCAACTGTGTTGTAATACAAGCTGCCACCAATCGAGAGACCGTGACATGCGTTCTGAAATAACTGATAACTTAAATAAAAAGTGAATGCATTATTTAATGTTTCACCTGAAAAGTCAGTTAAATGAATACCATCATTTGAATATATTTGATTTTGATGCTTTGGTGTGTCGCCTCGGCCATTTTGATTAAAGCCGAGAGCATCATGAAACCACGTTGTAACAGAGTCGAGGTGGTTATTCGAGCTAAAGCGCCATTGATAATTTGTGTCAAGCATCCATTTGTCACTAAACTGCCATCGCAGGCCTGCACTCAGGGTATTGTGATAATAGTCGGCAAAGTAGTCATCGGTTTCAGCCCACACACTTGCTGCTGTCCCTGATAAGTAAACTTCTTTTTGCCCATGGGGTAATGCAAAACCAGATCGTAGCAGAGGTGTTAAGCTTACAGCTTGGGCAGGTGACTGAGCATAGACTCGTAATGGCCCATAGTCGCTAAAAGTGGTATTAGTTGCGAATGCATTAGAGACCGATGCTATCGAAAAGAGCAGTGTTAACCGAATATAAAGGGGCAACATAAAACATAATCCATAGGCAACGATATTAGAATAATACTTTAGCTCTTGATACGAATTATACTAATATCTTTAGATTGATATATTCAAAATTTACTATAGTTCAAGTTAACCATATGAAATGGTAAAGTAATACTAATCCAAGCCAAAGAAGTCTACCGATAAATGGGGCGCATAGTAAAAGTAATAGTGTATATAATATGATTGATAATGCTGCAGATTTAAATGTGTGTTCAATGTTAACTTGGATTGGTCTCATTGCATTTTCTCTGACATTTTGATTCAAAGATAGAAAATATATTAGTTACACTACTAATTAAAAGTATCTTTAGCGAATAGAGTTTAATACTACCTTTATCTAGAAGGTGAGTAAATGTAGCTTTTATTAAAAGTTCCTGTATTTAAAGAAAATTAGTGGAACTGAGAATTCATCTTTTTATTCGTGCTACAGGGCTGTTTATATGGTTTGATTCGATTTATGTGAAGGTATTTATTATTGTTTTAAATTGTATTTCCTTTTTTATTCAAAGGCTTAATTATTTTTATCATGTTATAAAAAAGCCAGCAAATGCTGGCTTTCAACGTCTAGGATGCAACCAACCTTTATTGGGGGCAACTATGGCCAGTCATCACTATTCCAGCGGTATAACCATGTTGCTGCAATGGGCTTATCGTCTTTTTTCAACTGGATCCTCAGTTCTGCTACATTTGTACTTTCAGGTTCAAAAGTGACAAATACGCGTACACCATTGATATCTGGATGTGCAACCATACGTGATGAAAGGATTTTACCTTTACTGATACTGGCATCTATTGCAATTTTATCAATATCTTGGCTTTTTACATTGCTGTAATCAATCAGTAATTCTTTACCTTTAGACTGTTTCTGTCCTTTTGAGCTACGAACAACACGGGCCTTAGAAGCCATATTCGGGCTATCATTTGAAGCCGTTATGCGATAGGAATAGCGATAAGGTTCACCTTTTTTCAGACCTCCCTTAGGTTCCCAATAGGCCACAATATTATCATTGGTTTCGGCATTAGAAGGGATTTCTAGCAGGGTAAGTTGGCCTTTACCCCAATCGTTTAGTGGCTCAATCCATGCGGATGGACGTAAATGGTAATTTGATTCGAGATCTTGGTAATAATCAAAATTACGATGGCGTTGTATTAAACCAAAACCTTTAATATCTTCATCGCCAAAAGCACTGATCTGCAATTTATTTGGGTTATTTAATGGACGCCATAAACGCTCACCATTACCACGATCAATTTGTAATCCTTCTGAGTTATGCACCGCGGGGCGATAATCAGGTTTATCTGGTGAATCTAACCCACCATATAAAAACATGGAGGTTAAAGGTGCTAGGCCGACATATTGGATATCACGACGAGGAAATAGGGTGACATCAACCTCCACTCGAGTTGGTGAGCCTGGATAAATCCCAAAACGATAGGCTCCTGTCACACTTTGACTATCCAATAGCGCATGTACGACTATGGCGGTTTGATATTTAGAAGGCCTTTCTACCCAAAAGCGTTTAAAGAGGGGATATTCTTCACCTTTAGGCTGAGCGACATCTATTGCAAGGCCGCGATTGGATAATCCGTAGGTTTGTCCCTTCGAGAGGGCTCGAAAGTAACTGGCGCCCTGGAACATAATGAATTCATCTTTTATCCCTTCATCATTGATAGGATAATGAAGTCGTATACCAGCGTACTGGCCGACTTGTGTGAGTAATTTTTCAATAGCATCACTTGGAACATTAAAGGCGGTTTCAGTCAGCTCTATTGGAAAAGCATGGCTATTTTCGACCACATCAATATCCACAAGGTTTTTGTATAAAAAACCTGGAGCAAATAGTTGGACTGAAAACTTTGTGGGACTTCCCCCCCAAATGGCTGCATCTTCTTGATAATTAATTTTGCCATAGGTTACAAAATCTAAATCGGTCAGTTCTTTTGGGGCTTTTTTTGCCTCTTTAAAGGGCTTTTGTGCAAGTTGCTCTGCAAGCGTCACGACAGTGTCATGAGAAAATGTTTTGCCTTTTTTATTATCAGCACTGCTGGCAGCAAGAGCGGGGTGGATAACAATGTTACAGGCAAGAAAACTCCATAGACAGAAGGTGAATGTAGTTAATTTTTGCTTTGCTATTGCGCCATGGCAATAGTGGGTTAAATTACGAAATGTTGAATGCAGTCGCAAAATGGAAACTCCTCACTTTCATGATCCTAGATGATGTCGATTGAATCTTAGCGTTTAATCTCTATTGTACTTATTTAGTAGACTCTTACCTATTATGAACTATGGGACTATCATTGATTGAGACAAGGGGCATTTCTTTTACATTTTAAAATATCTATCAGTAATAACCCTATCAGCAATAGCAAGTGTTGATAGTTTAGCGGCACAAGCATTTTATCTGTACTCAATTATCACTGAAAAGCGATCTATTTGGGCGAAATTCACACATTTTTAAATTTTCTTGTTTCAATATTAATCGATTTGTAACAATTTACGCGTAAAAATAGTCACTTTGACAGAATGCTGTAGAGTTACATCTATTTCAATAAATGCGATAAATCACTACCAATAGGGATTAACATTTCCTGTTGCTCACCGCAGAATAAATAAGCGGGATTTTTCCCGAGAAGTACTAAGGTATTATCTCTACGCCAAAGAGCAGAGCCTTCGGCAATGGCAATTACAGGCGTTAATGGCTCAACCTTCGTAAATTCGAGCAAGCGTTGTGCGCGGGTTTCACCATTGTGTCCAGGTGTACGGTAATTGGAATAATGGGGATTTAACTGGAAGGGAACTATCTTCAGTGCATCGAAAGAAGGCGGTTCTATGATAGGCATATCGTTAGTCGTTTTGATACTGGCACCCGATACATTTGCGCCTGCGCTCCAGCCAACATAAGGTGTACCTTGAGCGACTTTTTCACGAATAAGATTGATAAGATTATAACGATACAATTCGTGCAATAGGTGGAAAGTATTGCCTCCCCCAATCAAAATGCCATCAGCATCTTTTATTGCCTGACAAGGATCTGGATGCTGATGTATACCACTGATATCGAGGTTTAGCTCGGCAAGACCCATAACGACGGATGCTAAATAATTGTCGTAGCTCATACTGACGCCAGCATAGGGAATGAAAATCCATTTTTGTGCTTGAGTGGTGAGTGGTTTTATAAAAGGAATCGCGTGGGCTAAGTAGGGAGTGTCGCCGACACGAGAACTGCTCAGAAGTAAGGCGTTGATGGTCATTTTGAATCCTAAAATCCCAGAAAGTATGGGTATGTTAACAAAGATTAATCCTGATAAATATAGAGAAATAAACATGAATTAGCTTGTAATATAGGCAAGGTTTAGATTTAAGTTTTGGTTAATACACTGTCCCTAGACTCTCGAATCATAAAAGACAGTGTCTAGAAATATACGAAAAGGATAACCCGATAAAAACTCTTTGTATTTACCCCTTGAATTTCGATTATTTGGACATATTATGTCTTTGAGCAAAGTTAAATGGCATATTTAGTGCCCTAAAGGAGCTGAAATGAAGCGTATTTTTTTATTAATTGCGACTAACCTAGCCGTATTGCTAGTAGCCTCAATTGTGATGTCCATTTTGGGCGTTAACACGTCTACTATGGGTGGATTATTGGTGTTTGCTGCAATTTTTGGATTTGGCGGGGCTTTTATCAGCTTAGCGATTTCAAAATGGATGGCGAAAAAAGCCATGGGTTGTGAAGTGATTACAATGCCCCGCGATGGTACTGAACGTTGGTTAGTTGAGACGGTTGCCCGCCAAGCACAGCAAGCTGGAATTAAAATGCCAGAGGTGGCGATTTATCAGTCTCCAGAAATGAATGCATTTGCCACAGGTCCAAGCAAAGACAATTCATTAGTCGCCGTGAGTACTGGTCTACTGTATGGCATGAGCCAAGATGAAGTGGAAGCGGTATTAGCCCATGAAGTGAGCCATGTTGCCAATGGTGATATGGTAACTTTGACACTGATCCAAGGGGTAGTGAACACCTTTGTTATCTTCGCTGCTCGTGTTGTTGCAGGGATTATTAATAATGTTGTCTCCAGTAATGATGAAGAAGGCGAAGGCTTAGGTATGTTTGCCTATATGGCCGTAGTATTTGTGTTAGATATGTTGTTCGGTATTTTGGCTTCAATCATTGTTGCTTATTTCTCACGTATTCGCGAATACCGTGCAGATGAAGGTGCAGCGCGTTTAGCAGGCAAACATAAGATGATTGCGGCTTTAGAGCGTTTACGCCAAGGCCCAGAGAGCACTGCAATGCCTGCGCAAATGTCAGCATTTGGTATTAATGGTAAGCGTTCAATGGCTGAGATGATGATGAGTCATCCACCATTAGAGAAGCGTATTGCGGCTTTACAAGCCCGCTAATATAGTAAAGAGTGATAAAAAGGAGACCATAAGGTCTCCTTTTTATTGCCATTCTGTCCCGTCCTGAAATACGTTGACATAAAGAGGACTTCTTTATGACAACATCAAGCAACTCAAGCTGTACGCGTACTCAAGGTGATTACACATTATCGCGCTAGGTAATTCTAGTTATGTGAATTTCTAGTTTTAAAAATGTAAAACTCTTATATAAGCATGTGGTTACATGATGCAGCGCACATTTTACTCCTGAGTATATTGCTAAAGTGGGCTACTTAGAATGGGGTTGCTTATTAGTTAATCCTTAGCTAAGTTAGATCGAGTCGTGCTATTTATTTTTGGTTGCGAGATGGAAGTCACCCTGACAAGAACTTCCACTGACAATCGCCATTGGAGGATACTATTGTGAGCAAAAAACTATTAAGTGCACTTTTCGGGGCAAGTCTCGCAGCGCTAGCGCTGTCGCCAACCGCATTTGCTGCAGGTCAAAAACTATCAGATTTTCACGCCGAATCGGGTGGATGTGAGAGTTGCCATAAGGATGGTTCACCTTCCGCTGATGGTGCTTTTGAATTTGAACAGTGTCAAAGCTGCCACGGATCTCTTGCTGAGATGGACGCAGTTCATAAACCGCATGATGGCAGTTTAGTGTGTGCAGATTGTCACAAAGTACATGATATGAATGTAGGTGAAAAACCTACTTGTGAGAGCTGCCATGATGATGGTCGTACATCTGGATCTGTTTTGAAAAAATAGACCCGAGCTCTGTTGGTGTTAGCCATCAGTTCTATATCAAAAAATGCCAGCAATTTGCTGGCATTTTTTATGATGATAATTTTTAGCAAATCTCGAGTTAAAGCCCAGCGAGTGAATTGTGTTAAATTTTTGTGATTGTTAATTCAATTTTAAACTTGGGCTTAAGCATAAGTGAGTTACTGCTAGTACATACCATTGTCTCGTATTGGTATCTTAACAAACATAATACAATTATATCTTTTCTTCGTATTAATCATATTAATGTTGTGGAAACTTCAATTTTAAACACTGTAATAAGTACATTTTAGGAAAGGGTAACATTAGCAGTGCGCTAATTGTATCAATGGAATATTGAAACCGTGAGATAGAAAAAGGGCTGTATACCATTTAGTGTAAGCTAAATATTACATGTTATAAAGTCAGTCATGTTGATGTAATCGTTTCATATTGAAAGTATTTATAATGGTATTGTCTTGATATTACGTTCATATCTTAGCTGGGCAAAATTATTTTAAGTTTGAATTCAGTTTACTTCTTGAGAATGTTAAAAATAAAACCTACATATATTGGTTTTTGTACGGTAAATGTTTTTCTCGTAAGTCTTTTGATTCTGTTTTATCTAGTGCTAATATCGTGGCAAGTAATAGACTTGGAAGTCTATTCGACGGATGTTGAAGTCGTATTGAGAGACTTTATCTCAAAGTGAATAATCGTTAACTAGACAGGGAGTGGGCAGGATGTTCAAAATTTTACATTGGATTGTAGTGTCACGATCGCAAATATTAGTGGAATTACTTGCAGGGCGTTGGCCACAGGAGTTTTTGGTTAAACTTTCACCAGTTAATCCCGATGTAATGCTTGAGCACATCAAAGATAACCAAGCCTCTATGGTCGTGATTGACTTAGCGACAGTTGATCTACAAAAAGCCTATCAATTTCAGCGATCACTTGCGCGTGAGCACCCTAGTGTTCGAGTGGTTTATATCCAATTTCCCAAGCAAGTTGATGCGCGTTTTTTAACACAATCGGCGACAACTGCGGGGGTATTTTATCTTGATGCTGGTATAGCTGAAATCAGTTTAGGGCTCTCCAATATCCTAAGAGGGCATAGGGTCATTCCAATGCAACTGATTAATGGCGTCAATGATGATTTTGGCTTATTTGAGGATACTGAACCGCTAACCATCCGTGAGCGCGAAGTATTACAGGCCTTACTCTCTGGCAGCACAAACTTAGACATTGCAAATCAGTTATTTGTTAGTGAAAGTACCATAAAAACTCATTTGTATAGAGTGTTTCGTAAGATCGGGGTTTCAAGCCGCGGTCAAGCAATTGCATGGGCCCAAACTTATTTGCATGATGTGGTTGTTTAATTAGTTCTGAGCATGTTTCAGTTACAGGCATAAATTGCTTTTTATTTCGATAGAGAAAACAAAAGGGTTAGTTTCTTTTGTTTTCTGTGCAACTATATCCCATATTTATGAGTTTTTAGTTGATGCTGAAAATGGGATGTTGGGTGTATTGAAAAGGTGAGACATGCTGACAATTTCTTCTAGCGATGCCGACAATATTATTACTGTTATTGCGTCTGGGTGGATTAATCATCTCGATATTGAATCCCAACTATTACCTTCAATTGAAGCAAAACTTCAAGATCATGCCACAATACGATTGTGGTATGAGTTTAGCTCTGAGTTTGAAGGGATATCTGTGGGGGCCCTTTGGGATGATGCCATGCTCAGCTTATTTCATTTAAGCGATTTTTCCCGTGTAGTGATGATTGCTGATATGAAAAAGCTCGATGCAATGGTAAATGCTTTAGCGTTTATGTTGCCTTGCCCGGTTAAGATTTTTGCTATGAATGAGCGGGATCGAGCTAGAGTCTGGTTAGATGAAGTAGTGGCGATTGAATAACACATTGTCAAAAAGTGTTTATGAAAAATCCAACTGACAGACACCTGATAATACGGTGCTGCCAGTGTAATGGATGCAGCTTGACTCATTGAGTTTAGGCTTTGGCGACGATAGTTTGGCCTATCGGTGTGAGGCTGAGTAAAGCCAACTTAAGATGCTGTATCCCAAAGGGAATACCGATAATCGTCACAAAACAGGCTAAGGCGTGGACCAAATGCCCTATGGCTAACCAGATCCCAAACAGTAAGAACCAAATGATATTTCCTACCATGCCTAATGCACCTGTGCCCAAGTCTTCACGTCCAGTTAAGTGGCGACGGTTCATTTGTTCTTGGCCGAAGGGCCAAAAGGTCATTTCGCCGATAACAAAACAGGCGCGGCCGAAGGGAATACCAATGATACTGATAAAACACAGGATACCTGCGAGCCACCAAGCGAGTCCCATCACAAATCCGCCGAGTACAAACCAAGCTATGTTGAATATTAAGCGTAATACAGCCATTGAAAACTCCTTATGTTTACCCTGTTAGCCTTTATCGTTAGCTTTGATAAATTGAATGTATGTCAATGTCTAAGCGATAACTATGCCAACTATTTAAATTATTAATAATCAATTGGTTAAATTTATGTATTCGAGATTCATGTGTCATTTTCACTAGTTTTTCGCCAAATTGATAATTTCTTAAGGGCGTAACAGGAAAGTTGGAGTTACACTCACTATTCCCTTAACTGGTTTAAAAGCCAGAGAATTTAATTGCTTGAGTCGCTTGATGTTTGCAAATTCCCCTGTTGATACGTTTGCCTTTGCTGGCAGAGACATTTTCCTAAAACGTGATGATTTACTGCATCCGGCGTTTAGTGGCAATAAAGCTCGCAAGTTCGGCTATTTTTTAGATCATGAGTTTGCAGGCATCAGCAAGGTGATAGGTCACGGCTCGCCATTGGCTAACTCACTGTATTCATTGTCAACATTAGCGAAGATGAAAGGTTGGCAGTGTGATTTTTATGTAGATCATATTGCCAGTCAAGTGGTTAAACATCCTACGGGCAATTACGCTGCCGCTTTAGCGAATGGCGCCAATATTATCGATTTAAGTGTGTTAATAGCACAAAAGCAGGCGTGCACTCAGTCGCAATCTGAACCTCACGTTTTGTCAAATCTTAATGCTAGGCCTGACCCTACTGCGCAAGTGGGCGATGTGCGACTGAGTTGCCCAGATTATATCGAGGCTCAAGTACTCGTGAATGAGCCGACGGCGCTTTTTATCCCAGAGGGTGGTCGCTGTGCTTACGCCGAATATGGGGTGAATAGATTGGCGCAAGAGGTAATACAGTTTGCGAAGGCGAATGGATTGGTTGATTTAACGGTGTTTTTACCTTCGGGGACGGGAACGACTGCGTTATTTTTAAATCAGTATTTTATCCGTCAGCAAACGGATATTCGCGTCGTGACTTGTGCCGTTGTCGGTGGCGATGATTATTTGCGCTTGCAATTTTCCTTACTTAATTCCAATACCAGTGAGCATCCACAGATTGTTAATGTCGGCAAGAAATATCATTTTGGTAAACTTTATCCGGAATTTTATGCCATGTGGCAGCGGGTCTGCGCCTCAGGCGTGCAGTTTGAATTACTCTACGATCCCTTAGGTTTTATTGTGCTTGAGGAATATTTACAAGACGGAGGCTCTCGTCCTGTGATGTATATCCACCAAGGTGGCTTACTCGGGAACGAGACCATGTTGCCACGTTATCAGCGTAAATTTGGGCAAAGTGGCTCATCCTGTGCCTCTGATCATTGACTTAGTGACGCTAAGACATAATATGTTTGAAGCTATGTAATGCTAAGTTAAACTGATGATTTGTAACGATGGGGAATATCAATGACTGAAGCGGAATATCTCGCCAATTACGATCCTAAGGTTTTTAAGGCTCAGCTACTGACAGTGGATGCCGTATTGTTTACCTATCACGATCAGCAACTTAAAGTACTCCTAGTACAACGCTCAAATCATCCATTTTTAGGTTTATGGGGATTACCTGGTGGGTTTATCGATGAAAATTGCGATCAATCCCTTGAGCAAACTGTATTACGTAAACTGCAGGAAAAAACCGCAGTAGTGCCACCTTATATTGAGCAGCTATGCACTGTGGGTAATTGTAGTCGTGATATAAGAGGCTGGTCTGTGACTGTATGTTATACCGCCTTGATGAGTTATCAAGCTTGCCAAATCCAGATTGATTCAGTGAGTGATGTTAAGTGGTGGCCACTAGTGGATGTGTTGCAGATGCCCTTGGCGTTTGATCATCTGCAGTTAATCGAGCAAGCGCGGGAACGCTTAACACAAAAAGCCTTATATTCTTTAGTGCCAGGATTTGCACTGTCTGAACCTTTTACCTTGCCAGAATTGCAGCATGTACATGAGGTTCTACTGGGTAAGCCTATCCAAGGTAAATCTTTTCGTCGGCGGGTTGAACAGGCCGATTTATTGATCGATACGGGATTAAAGCGCACCGAACGGGGTCGTCCTGCTAATTTATACCGCTTGAAACCCAATACCGCATCGTATCGCTTCTTAAGAAATTTAGAATGTTAATCACAGTGAATGTGGATTTAAGCAAGATATTCGCCTTGCTCAATATGAGTAACAGCAACTGCTTATGCCTTATTCATGGTGACTTTGAATCAGTAAAGGCTGTTTAATTACTGATTTTGCCCTAATGCCTCCGGTTCTTGTATTACTCGATACCACATATTGTGGCTTCTTAGTTGTCGCGCCCATTAATAGTGTCTAAAGGACACTATATACCATTTAAGCATAACATTTCAGATTGCTCCGTCTGAAATAGTCTAAAAATCAACTTTACATGATAATGTCTTTAAGACACTATTGTTCATGTAGACAACAAGGGCGCCGTCAATTTCGGCAATCTTGCCACAGACAGGAGGTTACTATGTCTCAACGTATTCAAACGTCTCAAGATGCTTCTCACGCTCAATGTTCGCAAGCCGATTTTTATCGGTTACCCGCAGCTAGCGATGAGGCTCACTACCGTTTATTTCAATTTGGTGCGGGGGAAAACCATGTTCAAATACTTGTTCCTCCTGCTAAACGAGTAACGATCTTTTTCAGTTATCGGGGCGATCATTCCATCATGCAGCTCTTGTTGTTAACTGATGCACTGCGTCGCAGCGGTGCAGAGCAAATCGATCTGTTACTGCCTTATATGCCTGGCGCTCGCCAAGATAGGGTGTGTAATCTGGGTGAAGCCTTGTCGGTAAAAGTCTATGCTAGCCTGATTAATCAGCAGCAATATGCTTCTGTCAGCGTTTTTGACCCTCACAGCGATGTCACCGCCGCATTGTTAGACCGAGTTCGGGTAATAGATAACCACAGTTTTGTTGCCGCGATCGCAGCCCAATTAACGGGGGAGCTAGTGTTAGTCTCGCCCGATGCGGGGGCGAATAAAAAAGTATTCGGCTTAGCTAAAGCGTTACAGGGAATGCCTGTGATCAGGGCCGATAAACATCGTGATGTGGTCAATGGCCATATTATCGCTACCGAAGTGTTCTGTGATGACTTGTCGGGTAAAACCTGCTTAATCGTTGACGATATTTGCGCAGGTGGCAGAACCTTTATTGAACTTGCCATCAAATTAAAGCAAAAGGGGGCCCAAAGCGTCATTTTGATCGTGTCACATTATGAAGATAAGGCCAGTGAGTTGGCACTGCGAGAGGCGGGCATAGACAGATTATTTTGTACCGATAGTTTAGGTGTCCCTACACATATTTCGAGCGAGTTCTGCCATTGCCATGCTGTTTTGAGTTATATGAATCATTAAGGAAAATATTATGTACTTGAATCCCGTTACCGCCATTGATGGCTATAAAGTCGACCACCGTCGTCAATATCCCGATAATACTCAAGTGATTTTTAGTAACTTAACCGCCCGTAAATCCCGTCGTGGTTATACTGACCAAATGGTGTTTTTTGGCTTGCAATATTTTATCAAGCATTTCTTGATCGACAGTTGGAACCGTGATTTCTTTCAACAACCTAAAGAGCAGGTCATTCGCCAATTCTCCCGCCGTATCAATAACTATCTCGGGCCGAATAACGTCGGCACTCAGCATATTGAGGAGTTGCATGATTTAGGCTATTTACCCATTAAAATTATGGCATTACCTGAAGGCTCAGTGTATCCATTAAAAGTGCCTTGCTTGATTTTATACAATACTGATGAGCGATTCTTTTGGTTGACTAATTATCTCGAAACTATCCTTTCCGCTAATGTGTGGGGTATGTGTACCAGTGCCACTACCGCGCTGCAATACCGCAAAATATTTGAGACTTATGCGTTAGAAACCGATGGTGACATCGCTTTTGTTGATTGGCAGGGTCACGATTTTAGTTTCCGTGGCATGTATGGTGCAGAGGCTGCTGTTATGAGCGGCGCCGCCCATTTACTCAGTTTTACTGGGACTGATACCATACCCGCCATTGATTTTCTTGAACAATATTATCTTGCAGACAGTGATAAGGAACTCGTTGGTGGCAGTGTGGCCGCAACGGAGCACAGTGTGATGTGTGCGGGTGGTATGGAGAATGAATTAGAGACGTTCCGCCGCTTGATCGAAGATATTTATCCTACGGGCATTGTCAGTATCGTTTCTGATTCTTGGGATTTTTGGCAGGTGATGACAGAGTTCACCTTAGCGTTAAAAGACCGCATTCTTGCCCGCGATGGCAAAGTGGTGTTTAGGCCCGATACGGGTTGTCCTGTGAAGATCATTTGTGGCGATCCACAAGCACCAATCGGGAGTCCCGAATATAAAGGCGCTATTGAGTGTCTGTGGGACGTCTTTGGGGGCAGCACAACTGCCAAAGGTTACAAAGCGCTGAATAGCCATGTTGGACTGATTTATGGCGATTCAATCACCATTGAACGTGCTGAAGCCATTTGTGCCGGCTTAAAGGCCAAAGGTTTTGCGTCAACCAATATTGTGTTTGGGATTGGCAGTTTTACCTATCAACACGTGACCCGAGATACTGACGGTTACGCGGTGAAAGCAACCTTTGCGAAAGTGGATGGCAAAGACAGAGAAATATTTAAAGATCCTAAAACAGATGATGGCACTAAAAAATCCGCTAAGGGTTTAGTGGCGGTATTTAAAGATGAGCAGGGTCAATTTTATCTTAAAGATCAAGCCAGCTGGCAAGATGTTAACAATTGCGAGTTTGTTCCTGTATTTGCCGATGGTGAACTATTAACGGAATATTCTTTGGCAGATATTCGCGCAAGGTTGGCAGAGTCTAGAAGTTGAGCCTATCGATTTTTGATTTTTAACGGCTATCGACAATAGCGAAGATAAAACTGGCAATGCGATTTCTATTAGGGTCATATTGTCAGTTAAGTTTTACATTTATTTTAAGTCGTGTAAGTAAAACGCCCCATTAATAGTAAAATGCAAATAGAAGTGATTAAGACAGCAACTGGTTTCGTTTAAGAATTTTATAGGTACGACGGCCAATATTTTCGAGGTTTTTTAAATCTTTTAGGCTAGGCGTCACCTCACTAAATTGCCAATAACTGATTTCGGCATCCAACATTTCCAGCATTTTCTTCGAACAACCTAAACATTGTCCCTGGCACAGTTGTGCTTCTTCTAAATTGAGTGGGATAGTCTCTTTGATCTGGTTTATCAAGGTTTGCATGGCAATTTGAGTATTGGGTTTTGGCATAGATGATGTGCTGAACAGTATTCATGTGTATGAATATTAGCGGATGCTGCAATGGAAAGAGGTGATCTAACGCTGGATTTGACTCATTTGGTTCGGCAGGTATCTGTGTGAGAGAGATACAGCCTGAACCAAATGCGTTCGTCATAATGACGTAAAAAGGATAGCGTGTTCGTGACATTCGGCTATCAGTTTACTTAAAGTGCTCGGTACTGCGAAGATAATGGAAACCGATTAAATACACTTGAGTAAACGGGTACTGCGGTATTAATTTTTAACTTATCAGTTTTACTGACTTTTGACTTATTTGTTCGCGGACAATAACCATTTCATAAAGCTGATGGCTTCTGTGCGTTTAGAAAAAGTCTGTCTGTTTTTACCTTGACGATCAGTAAAAGCAATTGAGGTTTTATTTACTGAGATTGAATCTACAGGGAAGTTCACTGTAATTTCATGTCCATTAATTTTGTATGACATATGCCACACTCCTTCTGTTTTAATTCACCCTTGGGTGAGAGAGTTTTAACAATAAAATATCCTTAGCATTAAGTGCAAAAGATGGTTCTAGTGAGTATCGAGGTTACCCCATCTCTGATTCATTAATCAAGAGATGTTTTATCGATAATTAATACACGTCAGCGATTATGTCAATGGATTAACTCAATTAAACCAGTTAAACATAGCTTGATGACAAGACTATGACAGCATAAGGTTTAATAAGTTCAATACACCTAATCATGTATATGTAACTATCAATTAATTAAGTTTATGGGGTTTTGCTTGTAGTAGGCTTTCTTTGTGAGGATCAAGATTTGATTAAATATTTATCAAACTGGATTAAAAAGAACAACAAGGTGAATCTCAAAACGAGGCGAAGTGTATCAGGAAAAACGACTTACGCAAGTTATTTATAATTTAATTTTAATACCCTTGCTTTTTTGTTGAATTTACGTTGCTTTTTGGTGTGGTTGTCGCGCCCATTATTTGCAACTGTTTTACGATAACCTCCATCAAAATAGAGCATTTTAATGGAGGTTTCACTAGCTTAACTTAAGCGTTATATGTTGTGGTTAAGTTGACGCTTGAATTTTTGATATGGTCAATAAATGAGTTCGCCAATGGGGTTTAATAACTTGCTCAATCCTTTAGTGAAGTGCAGAGGCGCATTTAGCACTGTGTAACATAAGCACCCCTCGAGTGTTTTAGGTGCATGTTTAGTATGCTGGTCCAGCATAATAAAGTCACCAGGAACATAGTGGCCATTAATATCACTAAATTCTCCGGCAAGTAGGAGGGTGAGTTCATAGCCTTTGTGTGTATGCTGTGGAATTTCCCCTAATGCATCAATATGTAATAGGCTTGCGCGTGTATTCATCTCATCTAAATCGAAACGCATGCGGCTAACTTTGCCTAACTGTTGCCAAGGATGATCAAGATGTTGGCGAAATACTGATGGTACTGAGTATTGCTGATTTTTTACCGAGACGAAAAGAGGTTCATAACTTGGAGTCGTCGTTGACTCTGGTTGACAAAGTATTTGCGCTAACATGGTTTGCAACTCTTCAGGAACATCGTATTCCATGAATGCAATACTGTGAGCACTGATGTCGGCTTTATCTGCTGTTGTATCGGCTATCTCCTCTTGATTGAAGGCGAGGGACGCGGCTTCTTTTGTGTATTGAGCAACAGCTGTTTTACAGGTATCACACAGCGCACAATGGGCTGAAACGGCAATAGCCATTGATAAAGATAACTCGCCCTTTGCATGGGCAAGCAATAGTTGTTGATTTGGGTGATGCTTAATCATTTGGTGTCTCCAAAAAGCTTTTCAGCTTTTCTAGCCCCAATCTTAGGCGAGATTTTATTGTTCCTATCGGGACTTCTAGGGCGTCAGCCAATTCTTGCTGAGTGAGTTCTTGCATATAAATACCTTGTACAACCTGACGTTGTGCAAGGGGAAGATTATCTAAATGTTTGAGTAGGTTGGCTGTTAATTTATGATCAATTTGAGTTTCTTGACTCGTGGCCGTATCGCATAAAGGCCAAATATCATCACCGTAGGCATCTTCCTTATTATGTTGGACTCGTCTTAACATATCGAAGCACTGATTACGCATGATGGTAAATACCCAAGTGGCAACTGAACCTTTGTCAGCATTATAGAGATGAGCTTTGGTCCAGACACTCGTCATGGTTTCTTGCACCAGATCCATGGCAAGTCCTTGTTGATTGAGTCTTTGTAGACCGAACGCTCGGATTTTGGGCATAAAATAAGTAAATAAATATCCAAAAGCGGCTCTATCTCTATGATTTGCCACTTTGAGCATTAATGTGGACAACAATTCTATTTGTGGTTCACTTACGCAGGGAGCTTTAGTGTCGATATCCATAGCCGATTCAGTGAAGGACGATATGTGCTTATGATACCGATTTTGGCGGCTTTGTGATTGAATATTTTCCATTATTTTGCTCTTAACTTAATCATTAAATCCTGTGTTTAGAACACTATGATCGTGATTCTCCGCCAATAAAGCGCATTGAATTCGTTTGCTTGCTAAGTCAATACGGTATGGGCAAAAAAAAGATCACTGAAAAATTATTTTATAACAGCCCGCAATAAATCCCTTGCCGTAGTGTGGTCTAGCGCGTTTATACAGGAATATTTTTCTGAGGCTGGAACAGGAAGGATCTCCAGCCAGCGTTGGCAAACCCAGGCAATATCATCGAATTGTTTAGGGTGATAGTGTTGTAAATGTTGAGGATATTCCTTGAGGATGTTTTTCAACATTTGACTAAGGTAGCGTTCATCTGTCGCGATGGCGGCTGTGGGCCAG
Source organism: Shewanella sp. W3-18-1 (assembly GCF_000015185.1). Lineage (NCBI taxonomy): Bacteria > Pseudomonadati > Pseudomonadota > Gammaproteobacteria > Alteromonadales > Shewanellaceae > Shewanella > Shewanella sp. W3-18-1. The sequence continues at coordinate 1,945,080 of NC_008750.1, forward strand.
TTATCGAGTAGACTAACTTCACCCCGTTTTAACCCATCATTTTCAATTTCGAAGCTCGTCAGTTTAAAGCGTTGTATTCCCTGAATACTAATACCTAACATTCCATCGGCTAATGTTTCAAAGTCAATGATATGAGCTAAAGTGCCAATTGATTGAATGGTTTTATTGTCTTCTTCTATCATGCATAGGCCAAAACCTTGCGCGGATTTAAGAGATTCGGCAACTAAGCGTTTATATCGAGGTTCAAATATCCGTAGCTGAGTGTATCCCTCAGGTAATAGGCAGATAGGTAATGGGAAAAGAGGTAATTTCATAGTGGCCTCAGATGAACTTAAGTCTCTTTTATTACGTACCATAGCGAGAGTTTGATCAGTTAATCAAATAATAGATCACTTAATGTTGAGGATGATATGAAGTTAAATCAATTTGAGAAAAGGTTAGTGCAGCATCCATTGCGTTTTTGGCTGCAAAATCAAGTGGAAGCTCCTTTACTGACCTCTATGATGCCAAAACCTTTGGCTTGTTTTGAGCAGGCTTTAGAAATAGGCTGTGGCTTTGGTAATGGTATTCATTTGATCCGCGAACACTTTGGTGCTGGCCATGTTACCGCAATGGATATTGATCCCGAAATGGTGGCAGCGGCTCAGAAACGCTGGCAGGATTCTTCCCATGGTCTAAACAATTTGCACTTTTCTGTTGCGGATGCAACGCAACTTCCCTTTGCTGAGGATCGGTTTGATATCGTATTTAATTTTGCTGTATTTCATCACATTCCGGCTTGGCAGACGGCTATTGCAGAGGTGGCAAGAGTGCTCAAACTCGGTGGTTTTTTTGTGATTGAGGATTTATACCGATCAGCAATTTGTAATCCAATTAGTCGCCGCTTGTTTGAACATCCACAGCAGAACCGCTTTGATCACAGAGAACTTTTAGCGGTGTTACACCAAGAAGGATTTCACCTTGTTTGCGATAGAAATATGTTCAATCTTGCAGGAATGGTGTTAGCACAAAAAATATCACAGCGATAAATGGTGCGGTGAGTATTGGTATTGCCACTATTTTAATGGGTATAGATTGATTTGCTGTTGAAAATGCGGCGCTGGATAACACTTTACAGCCCCTGACCGTCTAATGACGCTCTAGGTTTAGAGAGCCGTTTTGCGAGAGTGGTTGTAATTTTTAGATAAAATCGACTTTTAGCATAGTTCTCACGGTGAGTTTGCCGCTATAATTTAGCCAAGTTCGTCGCATGCGATGAAAGTATTTTCCTCCACATTAGAGAAGCAGCATTATGGCAAACGTATTGGCAACCGTAGATCAACGTACCAAACTCGTTGGTGAAAATCGGCTTGAATTACTGCTTTTTCGTATAAATTCCACGCAGCTATTTGCCATTAATGTGTTCAAAGTGAAAGAGGTGGTAAAACTTCCGCCCCTTAATGCCATGCCAGGCAGCCATCCGCATATATTTGGTGTTGCAAACATTCGCGGTATATCCATTCCTGTCATTGATTTACGTTCTGCTATTGGTTTTAAGCCTGTTGCTCCAGGTGATGATGCTAATATGATCATCACCGAATATAACCGCAGTGTTCAAGGTTTCTTAGTGGGCAAGGTAGAACATATCATCAACATGACATGGAGCGACATTATGCCGCCGCCTAAAATGGCTGGACGGAATAATTATCTGACGGCAATTACCCGCATTGAGCACCAAGGCCAGTCGCAATTAGTGTCGATTATTGACGTAGAGAAAGTGCTGGCGGAGATCATTCACTACGATATTAGGCTTTCTGAGGGTGTACTTGACGAAACCTTAGTCCATGAAATGCCTGGGCGTAAGATTTTGATTGTAGATGATTCTTCAACGGCAAGACGCCAGGTTCGCGAGACGTTAGGTCAACTCGGTATTGAAATCATTGAGGCTTCCGATGGTTTGCAAGCATTACAGTTATTGCAAAAATGGCGTGATGAAGGGAAGCAGATCTCAAAAGAATTATTGATGATGATTACCGATGCCGAAATGCCTGAAATGGACGGTTATAAACTCACCCATGAAGTCCGCAGCGATAAAGCAATGGCGGATTTATTTATTACGCTAAATACTTCGCTTAGTGGTAGTTTTAACCATGCTATGGTTGAAAAGGTTGGATGCGATCGTTTTATTTCAAAATTCCAACCCGATCTGTTAGTGGAAGTGGTTCAGGAAAGATTAAGACAAATTATTGCGCAATAAATGTTTCGTTCCTTTGTTGAAGTTTGTTTAGTGGATTAATTTACCATTAAGTTAGCAAGAGATAGTCCGGTCTTGTCGCCTTGAACCATCGCGTTATATCAATTCGGCTTCAAGATCGGTTAACACTTGACGTTTCATTTCCTTAGCGGAAGCAATGTGAATACGTGCGAGCCTGAGGGCATAATTGAAGCGAGCTCGACCGACTAAACGCACGAGGTCGGCAAAAAAGGTCGGATCTAAAGTAAATTGAGTGCTGTAATAGTGGATAGCAGCATGTACTGATGTATAAGTAACACCATCAAATTCAAAGCCCGCACTATAACCTTGATCATCAATTTCTATTTCTTCGAGCCGTAGTGGCCAGCCTGGAGCATTGATCCTATCTCGAGCGATTTGGTACATCATCCAAGCACTTTTCTTAAATCCTTCAAATACGTTGCAGGAAAACTCCGACTCGGCGAGTTCAGCTTCCGTCCAGTTGATCCCGATCGCCAAATGCTTGGCATAAATTCGCATCAATGCATCTTTAACTGCTATACGGCAGTCCCAAATCGAGGTTAACGGATGTTGCTTAGCTAGTTTGGCACACTCACTACAGGCAGGAACGGCCAATGATGGGTGAGGGGTATGAGTTTGGCTGTGATACTCAAAATGTTGATTACAAGGTTCGCCACAAAACCAGCAGGTATGACGTTTATCGAAGGGAATATCTATGATGGGGATAGCAGACATCAAGGTTTGATTACCTCATTCCTTGATGTCGTTAATAGATGATTGACGTGCTTAACACTCTTCAACATCAACTAAGTCTTTTGCTAATACAATAGGGTCGAGTTCCAAACATTCTTCATTTGTTTGCCAATCAACACCGATCAACACGCCATCGTCATTTAGATCTGACACCCAATACTCAAGGAATTCTTCAAGGGAAATGGCGACAGCTTGGTAATCATGCCATTCGTCACTGCAATGGGATTTTGCGGCAGCTTCGCTTGACCATAATGGCATCACATCAGTGTCTTCAAATTCAGATGAGTCGCAAACAACCCAACCTTCACCTGTTTCATCCATTAGACCCCAAAGCGTCTGATGTTCTTTTACATTTTCGATAAAGCCAGCCAAAGCCGCATTGATTTCTGTCATGATAGGTCTCTTTGAAGTATGCCGTTAACCTGCCCATTATACGGTAACATCGACAGAGGCCAAGGGATTCTTTGTTAAGATTTTTCTTGTGTTGGATAACTGAGCAATAAGACTCGACATAAGCGTATTTATGTCAATAAGGATTGTGTTAGCCGCCACTATGGGTCAGGATTATTAACTCAGTTGAGTACAATACAGTGATTGTTGTGAAATCAAATATTGGAGTTGTCGATTTGATTAAAATGAAAGGGTTGACCTATCTTGCGGCTAGCTTTGCAGCCTGCGTTAGTGTGAGTGCTTGCTCGAGTGCGCCAACGTCCAGTGTTAGCAGTAATAATGCCATTGCAGATCCTAATGCGGCACTTGCCACTGTGGATATCAATGCCACAGTGCAATTAAATGCCGATGCCTTTGCTAGTTGCCTCACAACGCTACAGGCACGAGCGCGAAGTGAGGGGTTATCAGAGGAAACCATTAATAATACCGTTGCGCATTTACAATTTGTGCCGCGCGTGATTGAGCTCGACCAACAGCAACCTGAATTTAGTCAAACTTTTGCGAATTATTTTACTAAGAGAGCTACCGATTGGCGTGTCAATGAAGGGCGACGTTTATTACAAAAGCATCGAGCATTGCTGGATAAGTTGTCGCTGCAGTATGGGGTACCACCACAATATATTCTGTCTTTTTGGGGACTTGAGACCAACTATGGCTCTTACAAAGGAAAAATGGCCGTATTGGACTCGCTGGCAACCTTGGCTTGTGAGCCTCGTCGTAGCAGTTATTTCACCACCGAATTGATGCAAGCACTTAAGTTAAAAGAAAAATATCAGTTTGATAAAAACACTATGGTGGGCTCTTGGGCGGGGGCAATGGGGCATACACAGTTTATGCCTTCAGCCTATGCTAAGTATGCTATTGATGGCGACGGTGACGGTAAAGTGGATTTGTGGAATAGCACGGCAGATGCATTAACCTCTGCGGCTAATTTTTTACAAAGTTTAGGTTGGCAGCGTAATGAGCGTTGGGGGCGTGAAGTTTTACTACCAAAGAATTTTAGTTACAGCCATTTAGGTGCAAAACAGACATTGCCTTTAGCTGAATGGGCTGCGCAGTCTGTAACCCTGACTAATGGACAACCTTTGCCACAAGCGGATATTCAGGCTGCATTATATTTACCCGCGGGTCATACGGGTCCTGCATTCCTAGGGTATGAAAACTTTAATGTGATCATGCGTTGGAACCGTTCAGAGTTCTATGCCATTACCGTAGGACATCTAGCGGATCGTATTAATGGTGGCGAGCCTCTAAAAGTCGCTCCACCTGAACAGCCTCGTCTCAGTCGTGAGCAAGTTAAACAACTGCAAGAAAAATTGAATGAGGCGGGGTTTGAGGTTGGTAAACCCGATGGTGTGCTAGGGCGTAATTCAATGGCTGGGATCCAAGCTTTTCAGCGCAGTAAAAAAATGATTGCTGATGGTTTCCCAAGTCCTGAGGTGTTCGCCGCTTTAGGGCTAACGCTTTAATGTTAAGCAGATGTGCAGTGCAGTCGGGATAAAAATGTGGAGTGAAAAGGTCAGTTTTGTTAAGCTCGCCTCACATTTGAAATCGAAGTAAATCAAAGGATATTCGATGAGCATTATTAAAGACGACATGGTTGTGCAGTTTAACTACACTCTGCGCGATGAGAAAGGTGATGTGATTGAGACCAACGAAGGCCGTGAAGCCATTGCCTATTTACATGGCCATGACAATATGATGCCAGGTGTTGAAAATGCCATTAATGGCAAAGCTGTTGGTGACAAGTTTACCGTGACTTTACCTGCGTCGGAAACCTACGGTGAGCGCGTTGAAGGAGACGCTGCGCAACAACGAGTGTCTGTGAAACACCTATTAGGCGCCAGCGTGTGGAAGCCAGGTATGACGGCTGTGGTACACACTGACCACGGTCAACGTCAAGTCACTATCGTTAAAGTAGGTAAATTTATGGCGACTGTGGATGTGAACCATCCCTTAGCGGGCCGTGATTTAACCTTCGATATCGAAATTGTCGGTGCTCGCGATGCCTCTGATGAAGAAATCGCCCATGGTCATGCCCATGGTGCTGGTGGTCATCACCACTAATTTTTAGGATTTGAAACTTGGTTTTGTTCCTCGATTGAAGATGAGTAAAACGGGTATGCAATCTTGAAGTTAAAAGCCCAAACCTGTTGGTTTGGGCTTTTTTGTCTTTTTCTATCTCGCTAGTGGTTATGTTCATGCGCTATGGGTTTGTCTGCAAACAGCAGGTCAAGGCTTGCTTGCGTTTGGGGATGATATCCCGAACGAGCATTAAGGTAGACATGCTTGGCCCAATCATAGTGCTCGGTACTCGCCAGCGTTTGATATAAAGGCAGGATAAGTCGGCGTCGACCAATTTCGTTTACATACTGCTTTAGCGCGGGTAATACAGTGTAATAGCGGTTATCTAATGCGAGTGAATACCATGCGAAAGCGATTTCACTGTTGCTAGTGCCTGTAAAATGGAAGGCATTATCTAGCTCGGCAAGTTTAGCTTGGTGTAAATTAATTCTTGGCATTTCGCTAATAAACCGCAACCACTGGTGGACGGTCCATGTCTTCGTTTTAAGGGCTTTGGCGCTAACCTTTCCTTCAAGCCAAGTTTGTCTTTGAAGATCGACATCATCAAAGGCGTGGGAATTGGGGGGCACGAGGAATGAGGGTAATCCCTGGCCCTCAATCCAAGTATCGACTTCAGCTTCACTGACAATATTAGGGTATTTGTTTAATAGATTTAAAGATAAATACTCGCGAAACTGCTCAGTGGTAATACTCTGAAACGCGAAATGACTGAAATAATCTTTCACAAACGCATCGAAGCGTTGACGGCCATATTTTTGCTCCAAAAAGATTAAGAATAACTGGCCTTTCACATAGGGGACGCCGCTAAAGGCATCGTCTGGATCCCGTTCACCCAGTGTGATATGCAGCACTGAGTCCTCAGGTGGTAATGCTTCAATCTCTGCTAACAGTTCAGAGTATCCAATCGTTTGTTCCATCAGGGCTCGGTCACGACCATAGAGATCTTCCATAATGCGGTTTTCAACATAGGTGGTAAAACCTTCATTAAGCCAGAGATCGCGCCAAGTTGCGTTGGTGACTAAATTGCCTGACCAAGAATGGGCGAGTTCGTGTGCAATGAGGCTGACTAAGCTTTTATCTCCGGCAATGACCGTTGGCGTAATAAATGATAAACGGGGGTTTTCCATGCCACCGAAGGGGAAGCTAGGCGGCAAGATAAGCAGATCATAACGTCCCCAACGGTAATCGCCATAACGCTTGGATGCTGTTTTTATCATTTCAGGCGTGTCGGAAAATTCTTTGCTGGCTTTGTCGAGCATAACTGGCTCTGCCCAAATACCCGAGATGTTATCTAAGGGAGAAAATTTTAAATCCCCAGCAGCAATAGCAATCAAATAAGCGGGAATGGCCTGCGGCATAGTGAACTGGGTTTGGGTGCTTGATAACACCTTACGTTCGGCCCCCATGACCACAGTAATGGCTTTATCTGCGGTTATTATCGCACTATAGGTTTGGCGAACGGCTGGCGTATCTTGCAGTGGGATCCAACTGCGGGCGTGAATCGCCTGACTCTGACTGAACATAAAAGGCAACAGTTTACCTTGGGTTTGCTCAGGGGTTAACCATTGAATACCGGACGGATTATTCGAGGTGTGATAGCTGATTTTAACCTTTTGGGTATCTTCATCTGCAAGTTTGATGGTCAGTGCCGCGCCTTTTACCGTGTCAGCGTTGGCTAGGGTGAAGGGCACGCTTTGCCATTTCCCAGCTGTATTTAAAGCCGTTACGCTGTTAATCGTTAGATCTCGAGTATCTAAGATGAGTTCTTTCCCCGCCTTATGCCAAGCCAAATCGAGGATGACTTCGCCGGATAAGTGGTTTTGCTTAAAATCGATGGCAAGGGCAAGCGCCACATGACTCACGCTGACTTCAGTGTAATTGGCATAGGTCAGTGTATCTTGGTTCTGCTGCGTCTGTGTTTGTGCAAAAGTGGCAGCAGGCTCGGAGGCGAAGGTGTTAGAAGCGCTATTGGCATCAGTGCTATTGGCATAGGTGCTGGGAAGAAATTGCAGCGCAAACAGTAGGGCGCTGCAAAGGACGGTTGGGCGAAGTGAAAGCATTATTTAACAGCCTAATGATGAAGTATTTTAGCTCGAGTTTTGGGCGATAAGTGCAACAATTTGCTTGGTGTTCTATTGACCCATTCAATATCGGGCAAAAGTTTACCTGATAATCCACTGGATTTGTGATCTCACTGTTAGCTCAAATGTAATCAAACTTTAATGGCTCGTATGCTGGCAAGGAAATGCCATCGGTAAAAGACCACAAGTTTGCTATGATTACGGTGTTTTCACATAGGACGGTTATCATAATGGTGATAGATTTTTCGCAGGGTAAGCTCATCGTCACTGAGTTTGAAGTGCAAGTGCGGCTCAATGTTGCCAGTATCGTACTGCAAGCGAGTGCGGAGGATATAGGTTTGCGACGTCAGCCACCTATGTTGATCGCCGATGGTGGCGGTGTGCGTTGGAGCTTAGTATTGGACTCAAATACCCAGTTACGTGCGATTCAAGATGTGCTGGGAATGGATGCGGAATAAAGTACGCCTGCGTCGCGTGTCTAACTTATAGATCTATCATCACTTTTTAGTTGATGAGTGTTTAATATCGAATTAGGGATTTTTTAGTATGTCAGCTTCTCTTGAGCGTATTGTCGTTGAGCCTAAGACGCCTGCTACGGCCGTGGTCATTTGGTTACATGGATTAGGGGATTCGGGGGCAGGATTTGCCCCTGTTGTGCCAGCCTTAGGGTTACCCAGTCATCATAGCATTCGGTTTATTTTTCCCCATGCACCAGAGCAAGCTGTAACCATCAATGGCGGCTACGTCATGCGAGCTTGGTATGATATTAAAAGCATGGATTTACATGACAGAGCCGATATGCAAGGGGTTTTGGCATCAGAGTTACATGTTAACGCATTGATTAATGAACAAATCGCGGCAGGTATTCCGAGTGAACGCATTGTCTTGGCTGGATTTAGCCAAGGGGGTGTGATGAGCTTATTCTCAGGGCTACGTTTTGAAAAAAGGCTTGCTGGCATCATGGCGTTATCTTGTTATTTACCGACAGCCGATGCGTTACCAGCGGACTTAAGTATGGCTAACCGTAATACTCCGATATTACAACAACACGGTGTGCAGGATGATGTTGTCCCGCTATCTGCGGGAGCCTTAGCCAAAGATGTTTTAATATCGGATGGATATCAAGTGCAGTGGCAAACTTACCCCATGGCACATTCGGTTATTCCTGCCCAGTTAAACGATATTCGTCAGTGGTTATTACAGCAATTTGAAATGTAGCTAAGTCTAATTGCTGATAAAAACGGCATGCGGTAATGTCAATATTATCCATGCCTGTTCTTTTAAGTGAACAATAGTGATTTCATTTATTTCCTTCTAAGTTGTTTATATTTAAAGGTTTAAAACTAATTATTTTGTTTTTATTTCTTCTAGCTTAAATGTATAAAATTTAATTGTTAAGCTTATTTTTTATTTGAAACAAATTTATCTTAAACCCTTTGGTAAATACCACATTAAAGTCACTTTTATTAATAAAAATGACACATTTCATCTTTATTATTTGCTATTATGCTCTGCGTCGAACTTGATAGAGTTCGAGACAAACTTTCTATGATAAAATAATTAAAATCAAGGGGTTGATGTAATGATAAATAAGCTTATTAAAGGATTAGTTGCAACGGCTGTGCTTGCAGCTCTCGCAGGTTGTAACAATAGTGATGATGATAAAATTCCAACAACATGTGCTGAAGCAGGGAGTGCGTGTAAAGCATTCACTATTTTACATACCAATGATAACCATGGTCGTTTCTGGGAAAACAGTGACGGCGAATATGGTTTAGCAGCGCAGAAAACACTTGTAGACCAGATTCGTGCTGAAGTGAGCAAGAATGGCGGTCAAACTTTATTATTATCGGGTGGTGATATCAATACTGGTGTACCAGAATCAGATTTACAAGATGCTATTCCTGATTTTACCGGTATGAATAAAATTGGTTATGACGCAATGGCCGTTGGTAACCATGAATTTGACAATCCGTTATCAGTACTTGATATGCAGCGCCGTCTTGCAGAATTTCCAATGTTGGCTGCCAATATATACCGTAAAAATACCGATGGTAGTCAAGGTGAGCGCTATTTTGATGCCTATAAAATTTTTAATGTTAACGGTTTAAAAATTGCTGTCATCGGTTTAACTACCGAAGATACTGCTAAAATTGGTAACCCTGAATTTATTAGCGATCTGATTTTTACTGATCCCAAAGTTGAAATTGCTAAGGTCATCAAAGAAATTAAAGATGCCAAATCGGCTGATATTATTTTCGCAACGACACACATGGGCCACTATGCTGACGGTCAAAATGGCAGTAACGCTCCAGGTGATGTTGCTCTCGCACGCGCGCTGAAAGAAGGTGATTTGCAAGTTGTTATTGGTGGCCACTCACAGAATCCTGTTTGTATGGAATCTGGCAGTGAAAACAAAGTTTACGCCGATTTTAAGCCGGGTGATGAGTGTGCTCCAGATAAGCAAAATGGTACGTGGATTATGCAAGCCCATGAATGGGGTAAATATGTAGGCCGAGCTGATTTTGAATATTTCAACGGTGAGCTACATCTAGCAAGCTACAAACTTGTGCCTGTTAACATGCGTAAACTGGATGAGAAAGGTGCTAAAACTACCGAGTTAGCTGGTGCTAAAATTGAACCAGATACTGAGTTAAAAGAGTTACTGTCTTACTATCAAGAAAAAGGGCAAGCTAAGCTAGATGAAGTGATTGCAACGACAGATGCCCTGTTAGATGGTGAACGCGCAAACGTGCGTAATAAACAAACTAACTTAGGCCGTATGTTAGCGATGGCGCAAAGTGGTAAAGTGTCTGCAGACTTCGGTGTGATGAACTCGGGAGGTGTGCGCGCCTCTATCAAAGCAGGTAACATTACTTACCGTGACGTACTTACCGTACAACCGTTTGGTAACATGGTGACATTGAACGAAATGACTGGGACTGAAGTTGCTGCATACTTAGGCGCAGTGGGCAGTCTTCAAATTGGATCCGGTGGTTATGCACAAATCACAGGTGTGAAAATGACCATTGACTGTGTGGCTAAGACCGCCAATATCAGTCAAATCAATGGTAAAGATTTTAGTGCCGGAGCAACCTATAAGTTCACTGTGCCGAGTTTTAATGCTGCTGGTGGTGACGGTTATCCGAAATTAGCAAGCCCAATTCAAACGGGTTATGTTGATGCTGATTTACTGTATACATTCTTAAAAGACAAACAAACGATCGTTGCTGCAGACTATAATCCTGTAGGCGACATCGTTTATGAAAACTCATCAAGTGTTGAAGGTTGTAAACTGTAACAACTAATCGATATTTGTTTAAGCATAAATGCCACTCACCTGAGTGGCATTTTTTACTTTTAATGATTCGAGTTATTACTGTGATTTAGCTGAAATATAACCAGTCATTTTACTGATTACATACTGGGTATGCTGGCGTTAATGACTTTGATACAGCTAGATTGCAGTGTAATGTGGTTTATATTCGTGTGTCAGTACGGCATTTATTGGATAACAATAAATAGAACACTTATTAGTGAGTAAGTCGTAGCTCGTGACGGTGCTCATGCTGGTAGTGTTCTGCACAGGTGGCGCAGCGTTGTTCGGTGGGATCTTGATTTAAGCGTTCAATTTCTATTTCTGCTTCACAATCTGAGCACAGACCATAGAGACCTAAGTCAAGCTGACAGATCGCGGCATCAAGTTTATTTAATTGGCAGAAAAGAGGGTGTTCGGCCAAGGGACTTTGTGCCAATTGATCGATCAATTCGCCTAAACTTAGGTTGGCATAATGCGTCCCGAGTACTTCAAGGAACTGCGGGAGCGCGCCGATTTCTTTCCTTAGATTAGCCTCAAGCTCTGACAATTCATGTCTGATATGGGTGGTGCTCACGTAAAATCGCCTGTTTTATCTGACTCTAGGTGTTCAGTCTAATAGTTCCACTATCAGCGACTATGATAAAGATCAAGTATCAGCGAGATTTTTAGTTTTTTCGCAGTAATAAACCAGAAAAGTACTTCATTCCTATTGAATTATTGCTGCAAATGTACGGTATCAATACCCATCACCCATGGCGTTACTATTACATAGGCAAATTAATGTGTTTTTGGTAAAGCATTGTGTGCCGCTTCAAGTTCTCTGACGATGTCTTCGGTTGTTTTATGGACTCTTAATGTTCTAAAAAGGGTATCCGCTTCAGGATATTGTCGATTGAGGTAGGTAAACCACTGTTTGATTCGGGCGGGGTAATAATCGCTTTTACGGCCATTGAGTTCCCTTTGAGTATAACTGAGCATAAGTGCTAAGGTTTGCGCCCAAGTATAAGGTGCGGCTCCTGTTTTTATGGTGTCAGCTAAATTGGGCAATGAAATGGCGCCACGACCAATCATAATGCTATCGCAGCCAGTCACGGCCATACAACGCTTGGCATCATCACTGTTCCAAATTTCCCCGTTAGCAATCACTGGGATAGGCAGACGTTTTCTCACTTCAGTAATGTATTCCCAATAGGCGGGAGGTTTATAGCCATCAACTTTACTGCGTGCATGAATGGCAAGTTCGGTTGCCCCCGCTTCATAGACAGCCAAGGCATTTTCCATAAAGAGTGACTTATCTTCATAACCTAGGCGGATTTTTGCCGTAACAGGGTGCTCGCTAGGCACGGCTTGACGCATTGCGCGGACAATATCGTGAATACTATCTGGATATTGCAGGAGTACAGCGCCACCGTTACTGCGGTTAACCATTTTCGCCGGACAACCAAAGTTGGCATCGACGCCATGGGAACCTAGCTCTACTGCTCGTAGGGCATTTTCTCCCATACATTGGGGTTCTTGACCGAGTAATTGAACACGTACTGGCGTACCTGATGGTGTATTCCCCTGATTGTGTAATTCAGGGCAAAGTTTAAGAAAAACTTTCTCTGGCAGAAGTTGATCTACCACTCGTACAAATTCAGTGACAAGTAAGTCGTAGGGATTGATTGCAGAGAGGATGTCACGCATCAAATCGTCTACCACACCTTCCATTGGAGCCAAAATCACACGCACAGCCGTTAACCCGCATCAGTTCTCAAAGGGCGTGCATTCTACCTTATCGTTCTAGCGTTGCGAACAAGAAACTTTTCCAGCTGGATTGAGTTATTGATTCGCCCTCTATCAGGGAATATTGAATATTTCTGTGATCTAAATGTGTTTTTTGCAATAGAATTGAGTTTCAACAGGTCTCTTGTTACAAACCAGCTACATAAACTGTTGTTGGGCACTTTACACCATAAACGACAAGGAAAATATTATGAACTCAGTTAAGAAAACCGCCGCCGCAGTTGCATTAGGTACTGTTGTTGTCAGCTCTGCTTTTGCTGTAAACGCACAAACCAATCCATTTGGTTTTCAAACTATGGATGCCGGCTATCAAGTCGTTGGATCTGAAGGTAAGTGTGGTGAGGGTAAATGTGGCGAAGGAATGAAAAAAGCCGCCGATAAAGCTAAAGAAGGCAAATGCGGGGAAGGCAAGTGTGGCGGCGATATGAAAAAAGCCGTTGATAAAGCTAAAGAAGGCAAATGCGGGGAAGGCAAGTGTGGCGGCGATATGAAAAAAGCCGTTGATAAAGCCAAAGAAGGCAAATGCGGAGAAGGCAAATGTGGTGGTGATATGAAGAAAGCCGCAGAAAAAGTGGAAGAGGTTAAAAAAGAAGTAAAATAAGTTTCAGCATTTTCAACACTGAACAGGCATTGTGTGGGATGTTGAATAACAAGCCAGCGAGAGCTGGCTTGTACTTTCAATGATCTTGATGATATTGCTGCATGAGATTTGCCTGTTATGGCAAAGAGGTTTTATGAGAAATCCATATCTTGAGCAGGTTGGGCTTGGCCTTCGGCGGGAAATGCTAACGGAGTTTTGCCATCAAGTGCCCAGTACCATTCAATTTTTTGAAGTTGCACCTGAGAATTGGATGACCCTTGGTGGTAAATATGGCAAGCAGTTTCGTCAGCTTACGGAGCAACATACTTTTTATTGTCATGGGCTTAGCTTATCCATTGGTAGTCCAGCACCCTTAGATGTCGAGTTTGTTCGCCGTGTAAAGGCCTTTATGGATTTGCACAAAATTCAAGTGTACTCCGAACATTTAAGTTACTGCTCAGGCCAAGGCCATTTATATGACTTGATGCCTATACCGTTTACCGATACCGCAGTCAAATATGTGGCAGCACGGGTTAAGCAGGTTGAAGATATCTTAGAGCGACCACTTATTTTAGAAAATGTCTCTTTTTACGCAGCGCCTGCTGCACAGATGACAGAGCTTCAATTCTTAAATGCAGTACTGGAAGAGGCTGACTGTAAGCTGCTCTTGGATATCAATAATATTTATGTAAACTCGATAAATCATCGCTACGATGCCAATGTCTTTTTAAACGCAATGCCCACTGAGCGTATCGCTTATTTACATATTGCTGGGCACTATAAACAAGCAGAGGATCTGATTATCGATACCCATGGCGCCGATATTAATGATCCCGTGTGGGCACTATTACAAGTTTGCTATGCCAAGCATGGGGTGTTACCGACGTTATTAGAGCGGGATTTTAATTTACCACCCACCTCTGAGCTATTACGCGAGATTGAACAAATTCATCAACATCAAGCGATTGCGTTTAATTCGGCTGTTGCGAAAAGGAGTGCTTAGTGAATTTTAAACAGGTTCAGCAGTCTTTTATCGACTATATTCGCGACCCTGCTAAGCCATTACCGGCTGGGACATCCATTGAGCGAATGCAGGTTTACCGTGAATTATTTTTTAGTAATGTGATGGGGTTTGTCTCTAACGGTTTTCCGGTTTTGAAGAGTTTATACACCGAGAATGATTGGTTGATTTTGGTACAAGATTTTTTTAGTCAGCACGACTGCCAGTCTCCACTTTTCATCGATATCGCTGGGGAGTTCCTCGATTTTCTGCAACAGGAATACCAACTTAAAAATACTGATCCTGTGTTTATGTTGGAGTTGGCTCATTATGAGTGGCTTGAACTTGTCGTTGCAGTCGCACAACAGGATGCTAAGGAAGTGGAGCTCAAGCCTGAAAATATTCAAGATCTCCCGCTGTGCCTTTCGTCTACAGCGAGGGTTGCGCAGTACCATTATCCAGTGCAACTTATTCGTGATGACTTTTGTCCTACAGCATGTCTTGATACGCCAGTATTTTTTTGTATTTACCAAGATGAAGATAGTGAAGTCCGTTTTTTGCAATTAAACCCACTAAGTGCCCAAGTGTTAGCCTATCTTGCTGAGCAAGGCTTGATGAGTTTTGATGGTATAGTCAATTGGTTAACAATAACTTATCCGCAGATAACGCCTGAGGCTTTAGCACAAGGTTGTTTGCAGCTACTCGAACAGTTAGCCATCAAAGGCATAGTGCGAACTCATCAGTCTTAGCACGACTATTGATCAAAATAATTGCAATAACCCTACATAAAAAGGGTTTTTGTTGATTTGACAAACGGCTACAATGTCGCCCGTTTTGTGATCTCCATCACCGTTTGATTTCTGCACACTTATACTTGCATATACCTTAGGAGCTGTAATGAGTAGTCAGCCATTTAAAGACCCATTTAACTTTATGTATTTTATTGGTTTTATTTTAGTCTTATTGCTACCAACTCTGCCAGCAACCCTAATGTGGTTAAAGCAGTTAGGTTTAATTTAAGCGGGTTTTAATCTCGAATGGGTATACAATTGCCACTCTATTGAGTGGCTTTTGTTTTTTAGAGAAGGGCATTATCAGCTTATGGTATTGAAGCGCGGATTTTTTTTACTTTTGGGATTAACAGCTTTAGCCCTTGGATTACTTGGCATAGTGCTGCCCCTGTTACCGACAGTCCCTTTTATTTTGCTGGCTGCGTTTTGTTTTGCCCGTTCGAGCGAGCGTTTACATATCTGGTTGATGACTCACCCTTGGTTTGCCGATGCATTAACCCAATGGCAGCAACAAGGTGCAATACGCAAAGGCTTAAAGCGTAAAGCAATGCTGATTAGTGCTCTGAGTTTTAGCATCAGCATTATGCTGGTGCCCATTATGTGGGTAAAAGGAATGCTCATTGCTATGGCATTGATTTTACTTTGGTATCTCAAAAGTATTCCCGAAGTTGAATAACGGGTGGCTGAATCCTTCTTTTAGGGAGATTTTGCCGTTGTGCTTACAGGGTTTGATCTCAGGCACAAATCGATAACCAATTTATTACTTGTGCGTTGTGATTGTTGCAACTCAAACCAAAGCGGCATAAGCTTTGTGCGATTTTTTGCAATTCGTCCACACTCGATGTGGACGTTTTGTTTTATACCGCCAATCTTGGCGAATTGATTAAGTAACTTACTAAGTAAATATGATGGCTATGAATACAGAAACCTTATCCTTGATAAAGCAAAGCATTAAAACGATTCCGAACTATCCTAAGGAAGGGATCCTATTTCGCGATGTCACCAGTTTACTTGAGAATGCCGCAGCCTATAAAGCGGCCATCGATTTATTGGTTGAACATTATCGTGGTCAAGGTTTTACCAAAATTGTCGGCACTGAAGCCCGTGGTTTCTTATTTGGTGCACCACTTGCTTTAGAATTAGGCATTGGTTTTGTGCCCGTTCGTAAACCCGGTAAATTACCCCGAGCGACTATCAGCCAAAGCTATGAACTTGAATATGGTCACGATAGCCTAGAAATTCATACTGATGCGATTAGCGCAAATGACAAAGTGCTCGTTGTTGACGATTTACTCGCAACCGGTGGTACGATTGAAGCGACGGTAAAACTTATCCGCCAATTAGGTGGTGAAGTGAAAGATGCTGCTTTTGTGATTTCATTACCCGATTTAGGTGGTGAGGCGCGTTTAACGGCATTAGGGCTTGAGTTGGTTAAACTTTGTGAGTTTGAAGGCGAATAATTCTTCAGCCAAAGGCGCCTTAGGATAGTTTGATGGCATGTCACACCATGACATGTTATCTTTCAAAGTTCCCGGGGCGCATGCTCCCATTTTTGTATCACACACTCTGGGGAGTTCCATGTCATATCAGGTGTTAGCCAGAAAATGGCGCCCTGCCACATTTGAACAAATGGTTGGTCAAAGCCATGTATTGCATGCTTTAACCAATGCACTAAGTCAGCAGCGTTTACACCATGCTTACCTGTTTACAGGGACGCGAGGCGTAGGTAAAACCAGCTTAGCGCGACTCTTTGCCAAAGGCTTAAACTGCGAACAAGGCGTTACTGCAACTCCCTGCGGCGTCTGCGGTAGTTGTGTCGAGATCGCCCAAGGCCGATTTGTCGATTTAATTGAAGTTGATGCAGCGTCCCGCACTAAGGTCGATGATACGCGCGAGCTGCTGGACAATGTGCAGTATCGCCCGACCCGTGGCCGTTTTAAGGTTTATCTTATCGACGAAGTGCATATGCTGTCGCGCAGCAGTTTTAACGCACTGCTTAAGACCTTAGAAGAACCCCCTGAGCACGTTAAATTTCTCCTCGCGACAACAGACCCACAGAAACTACCCGTGACTGTGTTATCCCGTTGCTTGCAGTTTAATTTAAAAAGTCTGACACAGGATGAAATTGGCACTCAGCTTAATCATATCTTGACGCAGGAGCAGCTCCCCTTTGAGGTTGAAGCGCTAACACTCCTTGCCAAAGCCGCCAATGGTAGTATGCGTGATGCGTTGAGCTTAACGGATCAGGCCATTGCTTTTGGTGGTGGTACTGTGATGCTCACACAAGTGCAGACCATGCTTGGTAGTATTGATGAGCAACACGTTATCGCCTTACTGAAAGCCTTAACGGATGCCGATATCACAGTACTAATGCAAACCAGTGCCCAAGTGCTCGCGTACGGCGCCGATGCCCAAGAAGTGTTGCGCAGTTTGCTTGAGCTGTTACATCAAATTACTCTAACGCAGTTTGCCCCCGCTTGTGCTCAGCAGTCCTTATACAGCGCACAAATTCGTGCTTTTGCTGAGCAATTAACGCCGGAGCAAGTACAGCTTTATTATCAGATCCTATTAACGGGTCGCAAGGATTTACCCCATGCCCCAGATCCTAAATCAGGCCTAGAAATGGCACTCTTACGGGCCGTTGCCTTTGTGCCAGAAAAGCCCGTTAAACGCTGGCAAGTCGAATCGCCAGCCGAGGTGAGTTTACCTGTAGGGCAAACATCAACTTCATTGGCGGCGTTAGCGACATCGGCAGCTGAAAAAAAAACAGATTTAGTTGAACAACCTACAGATGTTAACGTACATGCTGCAGTTGAGATTAAT
This sequence comes from Shewanella sp. W3-18-1, assembly GCF_000015185.1. Taxonomy (NCBI): domain Bacteria; kingdom Pseudomonadati; phylum Pseudomonadota; class Gammaproteobacteria; order Alteromonadales; family Shewanellaceae; genus Shewanella; species Shewanella sp. W3-18-1. The sequence goes on from NC_008750.1 coordinate 1,962,980, forward strand.
GCACCTTCGGATACAGCAGATAGCGCTTTGTTCGCAGAGCAAACGCTGATCATTAGCCAAGCCCTAAGTCAGGGATATAAGTTATCTGAATCCATTGCACCAACAAGCATCGAGATACCTGTCGCTGCGATATCGCAAAGTGAAGATACCAAAGTCGAAACACTGGTCTCAACCAATGAGCAGGCAGTTGTAAATAACACTGACAGTGATACCCAATTAGATTATGTCTATGGGCATGGGGATTACACCCAAGATGTCGCGCCATTGGATATTTATCAAGATGATTATGCTAGCTTTTCTTCTGAGTCATACAGTTCGTTGACTCAGGAAATGGTGGCTGAACAAGCGACTATTAACCCTGTTAGCCCTGCAACTCAAACCTCAACTCAAGTTGAAAATACCACTGGAGTCACTATTCCAACCGCCACAGGCATCGCGGTGGATCCCTCTTTAGGGCAATCCAGTTTCAAGCAAACTGCCACAGCCTCGTTGGAGGATGACGATATTTTATCGGCGGTATTAGCTGCAAGAGAGTCGCTGTTGTTGGATCTCGATGCCTTGAGCGCGAAGGATGGTGATGAAAAAAAGCCTTCACTGGATTTTAAACGTAAAGAGCCAACAATTGGCCCGTTATCTGCCACCAGATCAGATATAACCACTTCTCCTAAAGCGGTAAAGGCGGTATCTCAGTCTGTAGAATCCATTGACTCAGAATTTGATTTTGACGATGATTTTGAGCCTGCGCCACAGATGGATGGAGGGTTCGCTCAAAGCGTTACACAAGCAAACAAAAATCCAGAAGCATCGCAACCTTTAACACAAAATGGGCAAATAACACAAAATGGGCAAAAACCTTCGGGGGAAAAACCCGTCAGCGTCGATGATCCCAATGATCGTCCGCCTTGGGAGGCTGCCCCTGCTACAAATATGCAGCATCCTGTGGTACACCCTGTTTCAGCGTTGGAGCCAGTAGTTCCTACTGCAATGCAAGATGAATTGGCACCAATTGATCAGGCTCCCCATACGCCCGTTTCACTTATGAGCGACCCTATAGAGGATGCGGTCAAGGAATCATTAACTGAACCAGTAACGGGTTTGTCGAATCAAACCGGACTGAGTGTGGTGCAATCTGTAAGTGGTAATCCATTGGATTTACATTGGTATAAGTTAATGGCGAGTTTAGATATTGGCGGTCGAGTACGCCAACTTGCGGTTAATTCAGTATGCCAAGCGCAAAGCGATCCACTACCATTACTGTTAAAACCCGATCAAAAACACTTAGCAGCCGATGTCGCAATCGTGCAATTAGAACAAGCATTGACGGCGGCGCTCGGGAACCCAAGGCGAGTACAAGTAGTCATAGGAAGCGATCCAAAGCGGGAAACACCCCTTGAGTTACGTAAGCGTTTTCATCAAGAACTATTACAACAGGCACAGCAGTCGTTAATTAAAGACGATAATGTTCAATGGCTTATTCAGCGTTTGGGTGCAGAGCTTGATACCGATACTTTAGTGTATCCTCCCGATCTGTTAAACCAACGGAGCCAGCAGATCCAAGCGTTACCTGAACCAGAGTTGACGAATGAGTTCACTCAGAGCGAGGGTAAACTAGCGCTAAGTAAGGCTTAATTATCAATGTGCCTGAATAGCAGTATTAAAATGAGTCATTGATGGAAACTCGCTATCAAGATCATAAGTTTATTAATGGGATCACGGCATAGATTGCCAATCCCATTAATTTCAGTAAGATTAGCCAGCTTTAAAGCTTGCGACTAACCCTAATAGAAGAGAAAAGACTATGTTTGGAAAAGGCGGTATGGGCAATCTGATGAAACAAGCCCAGATGATGCAAGAAAAAATGGCGAAGATGCAGGAAGAAATTGCTCGCATGGAAATGGTGGGCGAATCGGGTGCAGGTCTAGTCAAAGTCACTATGACGGGTGCACACACAGTGCGTAAAGTCGAAATCGACCCAAGTTTGATGGAAGACGATAAAGAAATGCTGGAAGATTTGATTGCTGCGGCCTGTAACGATGCAGCACGTCGAATCGAAGAGAATCAAAAAGCTAAAATGGCTGAAGTGACTGGCGGTATGCAATTACCACCAGGCATGAAAATGCCGTTTTAATTGAGATAAGCAATGAAATTCAGTCCACTGCTTGACGAGTTAATTCAATCCCTGCGTTGTTTACCTGGGGTCGGACCTAAATCGGCACAACGTATGGCGTTTCAATTGCTTGAACGGGACAGAAAAGCAGGGCTTAAATTAGCCAGTGCACTGTCCAGTGCCATGAGTGATGTTGGCCACTGTCAGTCTTGCCGAACTTATACTGAAGAAACGCTGTGCCCCATTTGTGCTAGCCATAAACGCGGCTCATCTTCCACCATTTGTGTAGTGGAAACGCCTGCCGATGTGTTGGCTATTGAGGCGGGTGGACATTTCACAGGCCGTTATTTTGTACTACTTGGCCATTTATCTCCCCTTGACGGTGTTGGCCCTGAAGAATTAGGGCTGGCTTTACTCGAGCGTCATTTAGCCTCGGGGGATGTCAGTGAGTTGATTCTAGCAACCAACCCAACGGTAGAAGGTGAAGCGACAGCGCATTTTATTGCCGATATGGCAAGACGTCATAAGGTGATGATCAGCCGTATTGCCCACGGTGTTCCCGTTGGCGGTGAGCTTGAATATGTGGATAGCACCACGTTGGCACTCTCATTTAATGGGCGTTTGCCGTTGTAAATCTTGCCGATAATGGATTGTTAATCAAGTTGATAGGACTCGCTTTTGCGGGTCTTACTGTTACTAGATATTGTTTCTAGATATTGTTTCTAGATATTGTCGTTTAATGCTGTTGTCCTGGCTCACGCCTGTGATTGTTAAGTAAAGGCCGCTATTTTACAGTGGCTTTCTTTTGTCTTATTTTTCATCATTCAAACCTCGTTTTATTCCTTGCCCTTGAAAAGCAAATTTGCAGCCCCATTTAAGTAAGCACTGAGCGTTACTTTTACCAAATTGCGTAACAAATAAGGAAAATTTCATGTCACAACAAGAAACTCATGGTTTTCAAACTGAAGTCAAACAGCTGTTGCATTTGATGATCCATTCTTTGTACTCCAACAAAGAAATTTTCTTGCGTGAACTGGTCTCCAACGCTGCGGATGCGGCCGATAAGCTGCGTTACCTCGCGTTGACCAATGACGCATTATATGAAGGTGACGGTGAGCTGCGTGTGCGCATTAGTGCAGACAAAGATAAAGGCACAGTGACCATCGAAGATAATGGTGTGGGTATGACCCGTGATGGCGTGATTGAGCATTTAGGCACTATTGCAAAATCAGGCACCGCCGAATTCTTCAAAAACCTCTCTGGCGAAGCCTCAAAGGACTCGCAGTTAATTGGTCAGTTCGGTGTGGGTTTCTACTCCGCCTTTATAGTGGCGAAAAAAGTCACCGTTCGCACCCGTGCCGCCGGCCATAAGGCCGATGAAGCAGTATTGTGGGAATCGGAAGGTGAGGGTAGTTTCACCGTTGAAACCATCACTAAGGCGAGCCGTGGTACTGAAATCACCCTGCACCTACGTGATGAAGAAAAAGAGTTTGCCGATGATTGGCGCCTACGTTCTATCATCACTAAATACTCAGATCATATCTCTGTGCCCGTAGAGATGTGGCAGGAAGGCACACCAGAGCGCGACGGTCCAGACGGCGAAAAAATTCCTGCAACCGAAGGTTACTGGAAAGTTATGAACAAGGCGACAGCCCTGTGGATGCGCAATAAGTCTGAGATTAGCGACGAAGAATATCAAGAATTTTATAAGCACATTTCCCATGACTACACAGACGCATTACTGTGGAGCCACAACCGCGTAGAAGGTAAGCAAGAATATACTAACCTCTTGTATATTCCTTCAAAAGCGCCATGGGATCTGTGGAATCGTGACCGTAAACACGGTCTAAAACTGTTTGTGCAACGTGTGTTTATTATGGATGACGCAGAGCAATTTATGCCATCTTACCTGCGTTTTGTGCAGGGCTTAATTGACTCAAACGATCTGCCGCTGAACGTCTCCCGCGAAATTTTGCAGGACAATCACATTACCAAAGCGATGCGCACTGGTATCACTAAGCGCGTGCTGGGTATGTTGGAGAAACTGGCGAAAGACGATGCGGAAAAATATCAACAGTTCTGGGCTGAATTTGGCCAAGTGTTAAAAGAAGGACCCGCAGAAGATTTCGCAAACCGTGAACGTATTGCTGGCTTACTGCGTTTTGCTTCAACCCACACGGGTAGCGCTGCGCCGACTGTGTCACTCGATGACTACATCAGCCGTATGAAAGAAGGCCAAACGAAGATTTACTATATTGTTGCCGACAGCTATGACGCCGCCGCTAACAGTCCACATTTAGAGTTATTGCGCAAAAAAGACATTGAAGTATTACTGATGTCTGAGCGTATCGATGAGTGGTTAATCAACCACTTAACAGAGTACAAAGAAAAACAATTGCACTCAGTGACTCGTGGTGAACTTGAACTTGGCGAACTGGAAGATGCAGCGGAGAAGGAAGCACAGGAGAAACTTGCCGAGGAGTCTGCTCCTCTTATCGAGCGTATTAAAGCTGCACTAGGTACAAAGGTTGCCGATGTGAAAGTGACCTCTCGTTTAACTGACACCCCAGCCTGTGTGGTCACGGGTGAAGGCGAAATGTCGACGCAAATGATCAAGCTGATGCAAGCTGCCGGTCAACCCGTGCCGGAAGTGAAGCCAACATTTGAGGTAAACCCTGCGCACCCATTAGTGTCGCGCTTAAATGATCTTCAAGATGAAACCGCTTTTGCGGATTGGTCAAACTTACTGTTACAACAGGCGCAATTATCTGAAAAAGGTAGCCTTGCGGATCCATCGGCCTTTATTAAGCTGATGAACCAAATGTTACTGGCAAATATGAAGTAAAAAATTTGGGGCCCATGGACGTTATTGCTCAAATGGGCCCCAACTATTTTTGAGCTTATCTCAGTTTTAACTTAGTTATGTTTTAGCTTAAGCATGTTAAAACTAGCGTCTATGTATTTTATTGGTTGACATGATTTACGCTATAACGCGTGGCGAATGTTACCACAAAGGCATGTGTATCAAGGTGAGGACTAAAGCTTAATGATGGCGTCGGTTAGTCACCTTTCGATATTAAGGAAATACCATGGATAATATCCTCGATCTGACAAAAGACAATATTCAGCAAGTGGTTGATGCCTCGATGCAACAGATCGTGGTGTTGGTCTTTTGGGCACAATCTCAACCACAAAGTGTCACTATGGTGCAAACGTTAGAGCAGATCGCTTCGCAGCATTCGGGGCGTTTTGTACTTGCCAAAGTGAATTGTGAAACCGAATTAGAAATTGCCAATTATTTTCGTATTCAAAGTTTGCCTACTACTCTCGTGCTCGATAAAGGGCAACCTATTGATGGTTTTGCTGGCATACAGGAAGCAATGCAAGTGAATGCTATGCTTGATAAGCATCTGCCTCCCATGTGGCAATTGCAATTAGCCCAAGCGAAGGAATTGCTCACGTTAAGCCAAGTCACCCATGAGGACTTAGCAACGGCAGTGATACTGCTAAAAGAAGCCCATAGTTCGTCTAATAAGGCAGGCGAGGTCAGTTTAGTGCTTGCCGATGTGTATTTAATGCAGGGAGAATTAGCGTTAGCACAAACCTTATTGGAGCAGATTGGTCTTGCGGATCAAGATGGTTATTACCAAAGTCTAAAAGCTAAGCTTGCACTGGCCTTGGATGCAGCAGATACCCCTGAAATTCGCGATTTACAGCAAAAGTTTGCGCAAAATCCACAGGATTTAGTGTTATTACTCGAACTGAGTAAGGCGTTACACGCCGCACACCGTGATGAAGAGGCGTTAAGTCTATTGTTTGGTGTGTTAGCTAAGGACCTAAATGCTGAGAATGGTACTGTAAAACAAGTGTTTATGGAATTACTTACCGCACTTGGTCAAGGTAACCCGCTTGCTAATCAATATCGCCGTAAGCTTTATACTTTACTTTATTAATCATCAAAATAGCCGATTCTCCGCAGTTTATTTGCACTTTCTGAGGCTAAAGTCGAAGCTAAAAGCCTTCTCAATGGCGGCCAGATGTGCGAAGATCGCCGCCCTAAGAAGAATATCAATGCGAAAAAGAGGACTCTTGAGATGCGCATTATCCTATTGGGCGCCCCAGGTGCCGGTAAAGGTACCCAAGCCCAGTTCATTATGGAACAGTATGGTATCCCACAAATTTCTACTGGCGATATGTTACGTGCCGCCGTTAAAGCCGGTACTCCGCTGGGTTTAGAAGCGAAAAAAGTGATGGATGCAGGCCAACTGGTTTCTGATGATCTGATCATTGGACTGGTGAAAGAGCGTATCGCACAGGACGACTGTGCTAAAGGTTTTCTGTTAGACGGTTTCCCACGCACTATCCCACAAGCGGATGCGATGGCGGCAAACGGTATTAGCATTGATCACGTGATTGAAATCGATGTGCCCGACGAAGAAATTGTTAAGCGCATGAGCGGTCGTCGCGTTCATCCTGGTTCTGGTCGTGTTTACCATGTGGTGTTTAATCCACCTAAAGTGGAAGGTAAAGACGATGTGACCGGTGAAGATTTAGCGATTCGTCCCGATGATGAAGAAGCGACAGTGCGTAAACGCCTCGCGATTTACCATGAGCAAACTAAACCGCTCGTTGAATACTACGGTAAAGTGGCAGCCGCAGGCCAAACGAAGTACAACAAATTTGATGGTACTCAGTCAGTTGCTGCGGTGAGTGAGCAGCTTGCCAGTGTACTTAAATAAGCCACATTAGCTAAATTCGAGAACAAGTTCTCATATTAAGAAAAAGCCTGCCTAAGCAGGCTTTTTTTATGTGTGACTGAATGTTAGCCTGCCGAGGTAATTGGCTGATAAAAGGTAACACATTGACTTCTCCCTCTCCTGCGTTTGGCGTGTTATTAGTAAATCTTGGTACGCCCGATGAACCTACTCCAAAAGCGGTTAAGCGGTTTCTCAAGCAGTTTTTAAGTGATCCTCGGGTCGTCGATCTCTCGCCTTGGCTGTGGCAACCGCTGTTAAATGGCATTATTCTCAATACGCGTCCTGCGAAAGTGGCCAAGTTATATCAGAGTATTTGGACAGATGAAGGCTCGCCCTTAATGGTGTTAAGCTCACGCCAAGCCCAAAAATTGGCGGTGGATTTAAGCGCGACCTTTAATCAAGATATTCCCGTTGAATTGGGGATGAGCTACGGTAATCCGTCGATTGATAGCGGTTTTGCGAGGCTTAAGGCACAAGGTGCTGAGCGGATTGTAGTCTTACCTCTTTATCCGCAATATTCTTGCTCGACGGTAGCAAGCGTGTTTGATGCTGTTGCCAGTTATCTTAAAACCGTGCGCGATATGCCGGAACTTCGTTTTAATAAACACTATTTTGACCATGAAGCTTATATCGCAGCACTTGCCCACAGTGTCAAACGCCATTGGAAAACCTATGGTCAAGCGGACAAATTACTGCTTTCGTTCCACGGCATTCCACTACGTTATGTGAAAGAGGGCGATCCATACCGCGAACAATGTCTTGTGACAGCGAAACTTTTGGCACAAAAGCTTGAGTTGAATGAAGCACAATGGCAGGTTTGTTTTCAATCGCGCTTTGGTCGTGAAGAATGGCTTACCCCCTATGCTGATGAATTGCTTGCTAAGTTACCTTCACAGGGCATTAAAAGTGTTGATGTCATTTGTCCCGCTTTTGCAACCGATTGCCTAGAAACCCTAGAAGAGATTTCTATTGGTGGCAAAGAAACCTTCTTACATGCGGGTGGTGAAACATATCGTTTTATTCCCTGCCTTAATGATGATGAGATGCATATAGAATTATTAAGGCAATTAGTCCAAGAACAGGCACATTCTTGGAATTATCCCTAAGCGCTGAAAATGCAGGACTAAGGCTGTTTAAGGAGTTAAAGGAGGCGAACTACATTTTTAAGTAAACATTGCGAAGCATTGTTGATCCCCCTAGTTTCATGCTGATTTTATGGTAGAATCTGCGCCCTTCCGGCTAAGGAGTGGATTTTTGGTCTCTCTAGCCTAGACTCATTATTTTTAGGACTCTGGCGAGTTTATCTCGTCATAACGCCAATTAGCATGGATGCCAGGAAAGAGAACCACTATGAAGTTTCCCGGTCAGCGCAAATCGAAACATTATTTTCCAGTAAAAACCCGAGATCCGTTGCTTGAACAGCTGACTCAACAACCTCAACCGTTTGCGACTTATATCAGCGGTATCGATCAAACCTTAGTGGATATCGAAGCGAAAGTAGAAGATGAATTGCTTAGCAGATATGGCTTACCCAAAGGTAATTCAACCCTCATAAATGATGAACAGGCCCACAGACTTTACACAGAGTTAAAAATTCATGGCCTGATCAGCGATGAATTTGCTGGTGGCACTATCGGTAATACAGTGCACAATTATTCCATTTTGGCCGATGACCGTTCAGTGTTATTTGGGGTGATGAGCCAAAATATCGAAGTGGGTAGTTATGCCTATCGTTACCTTTGCAACACATCCTCAAAAGTTGATCTTAACTATCTGCAACCCGTCGATGGACCTATTGGCCGTTGTTTTACGTTAATTTCTGATTGTGGTGAACGCACTTTTGCCATCAGCAAAGGTGCAATGGATAAACTTACTCCAGAGTTTATCGATAAAGATGTCGTGCAGGGCAGTTCGGCTTTAGTGCTAACGGCATACTTAATGCGTGCCAGTGGCGGCGATCGAATTACCGATGCGGCTATGTGCGCTATTGAATATGCCAAAGCTGCTGATGTGCCCGTGGTATTAACATTAGGTACACGTTTTTTGATTGAAGAAGATCCCCTCTGGTGGCAGAACTTTATTAAAGAACATGTCACCATTCTGGCGATGAATGAGGATGAAGGTGAAGCCTTAACGGGGTCGCGCGACCCTCTGCTTGCCAGTGAAAAAGCGCTAGAGTGGTGTGATATGGTACTCACCACTGCGGGGCCAATCGGCCTTTATACCGCAGGTTACACTGAGGATTCTGAAAAGCGTGAAACGACCCATACTTTACTGCCGGGTGCTATCCCTGAATTTAATCGCTATGAATTCTCCCGCCCCAAATTAAAAAGTGACTGTGAAACACCCATCAAAGTGTATGCCCATATTTCACCCTATATGGGCGGCCCTGAAAAAATCGGCAACACTAATGGTGCGGGTGATGGCGCATTATCGGCGTTATTGCACGATTTAGCGGCCAATACTTTCCATAAAACCAATGTGCCAGGCTCGAGTAAACATAAGCGCGATGGTTTGTGTTATTCCTCATTCTCGCAAATTTGTAAATATGCTAACCGTGTCGCCTATGAAGTGCTTGCACAGCATAGCCCGCGTTTATCCCGTGGCTTGCCTGAACGGGAAGACAGCTTAGAAGAATCCTATTGGGAAAGATAAGCTATCGCTTCTTGGCTTATCTCAAGCTCACGATTTAATGCAAGCGCAATAACAGCCTATTGTTATTGCGCTTGTTTTTAGCACCTTATATCAATAATTAACTCAAGCAGCATGATTTTTTGCTACAGGCAGTTGCAAATAAATGTTACCGTTAGTTTTGTTCTATTTGACCCAAATTACAGCGATTATTTAAGGTGGAATTTTCGGTGAAAGCGCAAATCTTAAGAGAAATGAAGGTGCTCAAGGCGATTGAGCCAGAGTTTGAAGTGCAACGTCGTGTCGCGTTTATCAAAACCACACTGAAAGAAGCGCGCAGTAAGGCACTCGTATTGGGGATCAGTGGTGGCGTTGACTCATCAACGGCGGGGCGTTTATGTCAGCTAGCCGTTGATAGCTTAAACAGTGAACAAGCCAATAGTGATTATCAGTTTATTGCGGTGCGCTTACCCTATCATATCCAAAAAGATGAACATGAAGCCCAGCTTGCTTGTCAGTTTATTCAACCTTCGAAGCTTGTCACTGTAAATGTGCATCAAGGTGTTGATGCTGTACATGGTGCTACATTAGCGGCTTTTGTCGAGGCTGGGTTGACGTTACCCGATGCGGCAAAGGTAGATTTTGTCAAAGGGAATGTTAAGGCCCGTATGCGCATGATCGCCCAATATGAACTTGCTGGACTTGTGGGCGGTTTAGTTGTTGGTACAGATCATAGTGCTGAAAATATCACGGGTTTTTACACTAAATGGGGTGACGGGGCCTGTGATTTAGCCCCATTATTTGGCTTGAACAAACGCCAAGTTCGCCAACTTGCAGCTTACCTTGGGGCACCAGAATCCTTAGTGTATAAAGCGCCGACGGCTGATCTTGAAGATAATCAACCACTGTTAGAAGATGAAGTTGCATTGGGCTTAACCTATGCCCAAATTGATGACTTTCTTGAAGGCAAAGAGGTTGATAAATCAGTTGAGACTAAGTTGATTAATATCTACAAAGCCACCCAACATAAGCGTCAGCCTATTGCGACTATCTATGACTGATTTCTCTTGCTCGTTATGATTGCGCTAAGCACCCAGATGGTATGATCTAGGGTGCTTTTTTATGACTGATTAGAAGGTTCTCTTGTCAGCAATACCAATCACATTAAATATCTAATCAGTTCAGAGCCTCACAGGCATCTCAATCCAAGGCGCATTGACGCAGAAATGGTCATTCCCTTTTAAGTCAATGCAACAGCGGAGTGGGGGGCCTGTGTGGCTCCCGCTGAATGAACAGATATTTAATACGATTGGTATAACTGTTGACGAGTCAGTTCAATTAGTGCATTGGGATATTGGCGATAGTCCAAATAGGGCGTGAGTAAACAATGTGTTATTGCTGGTGTCACATAGGGAATAGTTACTATCGAGTCGATCCGTTTATGTTGAAGATCGACTGGTCGAGTGGGCCGTGTAATTTCTTTATGGGTGATACCTAAATTGGCCGCTGCAACATGCCCACAAATAAGGTGAATACTGGCATTAGGCACAAGTGTTTTACCGCCGATAATGAGCATTTCCTGTTGTTTGAGCAATATATGATCACGGTAGGTACGCCAGTCAGCATCGGTTACGCAAATTTTTGCCATGATAGTGAATATCTTACGCCAATGATTACCATTTAGTGTGGTAAGTGATGTGATTGCATCAACTTGAGCATAGTGCCAGTCATCTGGAATGATTGGCGCAGTGGGCAGATAGAAAGCAAACTTAGCGTGAGGGTTTCCTATGATCATCGTGGTTTATATCAGGTCAGTAGAAAAATAGGTGGTTGATCTTAACCTGACTTTGCCCAACCCCGTTAATGTCATATACGATAGATATGTCATCTTAACTAAGTGACTTAACATAAGTGACTTAACATAAGTGACTTAACATGGGGATTAGGACATAAACGTCTACGGCTACATACCAAAAATCTGTTATTCAGACCAGAAACTAAGCAGTTAATCAAAGAGATGTCACTAAGCACTTGCACAGGCGCGAGGCAATTGCTAAAGTCACGCTCACTTAAGGTTACCCCAGCAATAGCGCCTTAGGTCAATTGTGTTAGCATTTTTATAGAATAAAAATCTATCACTGAAAAATTCGGTATGTAGCGCAGCCCGGTAGCGCACTGTCATGGGGTGTCAGGGGTCGGAGGTTCGAATCCTCTCATACCGACCAAATTCCTCTTTATATAAGAGTAAAAAAGCCTATAAACCTAACAGTTTATAGGCTTTTTTGTTTGTATTGATATTTACATTGATAAATGAGTTTTTGATTTGCAAGGCAAAATTAAATGTTAAGTCACCCCTTAATACGATTGGTATAAGATTAGGCATTTATATTCTGCTTTTAAGGAACTCGACTGCTTTTTGGGCTCGGCGCGACAAGGGCCATTCTGCGCGGTGAATAAGCCAAATGGTATCAACCACTTGGATGCCACATTCCACTACATAAATATCTTCTTGCCGCTCAAAAGCTTTACGTGCATATCTTGGTATAACGGTAAAGCCTAAGCCTCTAGCAACAGGTTCAAGAATAAGGCTAATTTGATTGGTAAACCCTTTGCAGGGGAGTTCTTGAATATTGGGACAACCAGGATACTTTCGGGTCAGTAACCTCATGGCCATGGCTTCACCGTCAGGATGAGAGATAAAGCCTAACCGTTGTAAGTCCTGCCATGTGTTAATTTTATGGCCGGCAGGTACGACTAACTCTAAAGGTTCTTCGGTAAAGTAAGTACTGAAAATCCGAGGATCGGAGGGCTTTAACGTCACCATACCAATTTCATGCTGATTGGCTAGAACGGATGTTAGGATTTCGTTATCTGGTGCAAAGCGGTGTCGTATATTTAAGGCGGGAAAAGCAGTTTGTAACTCCAATAACAATGGGAAAAGTGTTAAGCCTATGCTTCCTGGTGTGATAAGACTGATATCACCGACGTCGGTGTCATCTTTGATCAGTTTTTGTCGTAATCGTTTTTCCGCGCATTCTACTTCTTTTACATAGGTGAGTAAATTTTCGCCTATTGGCGTTATTTCAAGCTGGCGCGTTCGTCGTAAAAATAAGGTGCCATATTCTTCTTCTAAGCGACTGATATGCTGGCTGACTGCCGCTTGGGTTATACCAATGGCTTCTGCCGTGCGGGTAAAATTACCTTTTTCGACTAAAACGGCAAATGTGTGTAACCATTGTGGATTTATCATAATGAAATCTTATCAAACCTATAATCTAAGAGTGCTTTTAATTATGGCATGATGGGATTAGGCTGTCGTCATTGATTCTGAACATTCGACGGATACAGGAAATTAAATACCCATGGCTGATCTATTTTCATCATTTAAACTTAAAGATATCACCCTTAAAAACCGAATAGTTGTTGCTCCTATGTGCCAATATCAAGCCAAAGAAGGGCTTCCCAATGAGTGGCATCAAGTGCATTACACTAGCCTTGCTAGAGGTGGTGCAGGGCTTGTCATCGTTGAGGCAACCGCAGTGTCCCCTGAAGGACGTATTACTCCCCGTTGTCTTGGACTTTGGAACGATGAGCAAGCTGCTGGTTTAGCTAAAGTCGCGAATGCAATTAAAAGTGCTGGTGCTGTAGCAGGGATCCAAATTGGTCATGCTGGACGTAAGGCGAGTGCCAACATTCCTTGGGAAGGGGATGACCATATTGCCAATGGTGAGGCTGAAGCGTGGCAACCTATTTCACCGTCTCCAGTGGCTTTTGGGGCTAACTTATCAAAAGTGCCCACAGAGATGACCGTTGAAGATATTGAGCGCGTTAAAGTCGATTTTGTGACGGCAGCTAAGCGCGCCTTAGCCGCTGGTTTTGAATGGTTAGAATTGCATTTTGCCCATGGTTACCTAGCACAAAGCTTTTTTTCAACCTATGCCAACCAGCGTTCAGATCAATATGGTGGTAGTGCTGAAGGGCGTGGACGATTCCTATTAGAAACGATTAAAGCCGTAAGAGAGATTTGGCCACAACATCTGCCCTTAACGGCACGTTTCGGAGTGATTGAATTTGATGACAAAGATGAGCAAACCTTATCAGAATCAATTGAATTGGTTAAACAGTTCAAGCAGATAGGTTTGGATATGCTAAATGTGAGCATTTGTTTTTCGACCCCAACAGCCAATATTCCATGGCGTCCTGCATTGTTAGCGCCTATTGCAGCGCGGGTGCGTAAGGAGGTGGGATTCCCTGTTGCGACTTCCTGGGGGATGGATGATCCACATCAAGCCAATGCGGCAATTGAAAATGAGCAAATGGATTTAGTGATGATAGGCAAGGCGTTTTTAGCTAATCCGCATTGGCCTTATCAAGCGGCACAAATATTAAAGATAGACCGTCCATCTTGGGTGCTACCATCCTCCTATGCCCATTGGTTGGAGCGCTATTCAACGGTTAAGGTTGGCTGAGCGACTGGTTATTTCAATCTTGATGCTTTATCACTAAAAAGCCCTAAGCCATTGCTGGATTAGGGCTTTTTATTTATTGTTTAATTAATGATTATAGAGACGTCTACCTTCTCGCATAACTTCAATTAACTCGGGTGCGCTGATTTTTTTACGCAGTCGATGCTGAAAATTTTCATCATATATCCGGTATTTACCATGTCTGTCAATCACTGTGATTTCTGACTGTTGGTAAATCGCAAAAATGCGGCTATCACCAATATAAATCCAAGTCTCTTTGCTAGGTTCTAATAGACTACGTCCTGCACTATAGTCGGTCGTGTTATTCGTACAGCCTAACACATGGGTCATTAGGGTCGGCACGAGACCATAGTGGCTTGTGCGATATTTAACCTTAGCTTCACTTGCATTAGGCCAGTGGATCACTAAGGGCACTTTAATACTTTCTGGTGATAAATTGCGCATGGCCTCATCACTATTACTGGTAAACATCTTGCCGTTTACACCTGTAATAATCACTAAAGTATCATTTTTCACATCGGTTAGGATGGCTTGTAGCTGTTTATCAATAAAATACAGTGATTGACGATATTGATTAAAGAGTACTTTTTGCGCCGGTGTTAAGTTGGGATTGGCCTTTATCGTTTCAACACCTAAAAAGCCTACGGGGGTATCAAAATTCTCAGGGGCTTTTAGATTGACTAAGGCAAACCAAGGTTTATTTTGTATGCCGTGCCATTCTTTGAAACTGGCGACGGTATGTAAGTCAGCATCGGCACTGCCATTCGCTTCTTTGGCTATCACAGTATTAAAATCATTAAACATAGCTTGGGCTGAGCGTAGATTTAAGTTAGTTTCAGGGATAAAAAGGCCTAACTGATAACCCGCCTGTTGGAAGCTTCTAGTGATTATCGGGCTCGTACTATTAAAAACTCTGGCATCACCATAGCTGCCCTGAATGCCATAAAGGAGCGAGAACATGCCCGTTCTAAACTGATTTCCGCCACTGTAGTGTTCTGTAAACGACTGGTTCTTTTCCATGTACTGATATAAAAATGGCATAGTCTTAGGGTCAACCATGTCTGCACGTAAGCTGTCGATGGCGACCATCAATACGTTGGTTTGTGTGTCAGCTTGACATAGCAAGGGCTGTGTTGGATAGCTGAGCACTCGTACTCCGTCATTGTTCTGGGATGAACCATCGATGCCGTGACTTTCCATAAAGGAGCGAGCGGTTGCTGGATAAGACAAAGGATAAGCTTCATCGAAACGGGTTATTTCGGTGATATCGGCAGCATCGGCCCAAATGTGGATTAAGTGGCTACTAATAAAACAGATGCCTACAAAGCCAATAACCTTATTGCCTAAATTCAGTTTTTGGAGCTTATCTATGCGTTTCCACAAAAAATTGGCAAGGGTGAGCTCGATGGTGATAATGGCCAGTGGGGTGACAATGTAAGATGTGCCATGGAGTAGTGCATTGAGATCTGCCCATGCTAAATCAAAGGCAAATGGGCTTAAATGTATACCATAATCGGCATAAACAATGGTGTCATATAATAAGATACACAGGCTTAATGTCGCGATTATTGCCGCTAAGCCTCTCAATATCTTTGAATAAGGTAATATTAAGGTCAGTGGGAATAGGCAGATCAAGTAAGCAATAAAAGCAAGAAAACTGAACTGGCCAATTGTGCTTACAGTGAGATAAATCCAGCCATACCAAGTTTCTGGATAACCGACGCTACTCAGATATCGGGTACCTATAATCATAGCTAATAAGCCATTGAAGAAGGCAAACCAATGTCCCCAGTTGATGAGCCGTGAAACGCGATCGCGGCTCATTTGCTTTTTACGCTCGACCATAGTGATCCGCTTATTCCTAAAAGACGTTGTATCTTATTTTTTGGCGATTATAACCCAACTAACTTAATTGGATTTGACCGATTGTGCGAGTGCTTTCGCAAATTGCTCAGCTACCGCTTGGCGTGATTCGCTAGGTACTTTACGCTCTAACAAATAGGTGACGCAATTGCCGAGCGCCATCAGGCTTAGATCAGTAGGGGCTTTATGTTTTTCTAACACAGCCAATACTTCGGCGATTAATGATTCAACTTGTGTGTTTGAGTATTTGGATTGGATTGCCATAATCAAAAAATGTTTCACTTTGGAATGGATTAGCGGCATATAATAGCGGATTTATCCCAGTATCACTATCAGGGCTTATGAGTATTAACATCGAACAAGCAATTATTCACGAGATTTCCCAGGACAGTCAGGGGCAGTTGCGTTGCCGTTTACGTCCTCAACCCCTGCTGAACGGACAAGCGGTCGAGGTGATGCTGGACGAATTGCACCAAACCTATACCAGTAAAGCGGGGAAGGGATTTGGCTATTTTGGCATTCACGGTGATGATGGCGAAGCCAATCCTGCCTTTGCCAATGCATTAACACAGTACCGTGCTGGCGAGTTAGGTTTTGTGGAGTTTTCAGGTCAAGCCAGTAAATTGTTGCAGGAAGAATTGGCGAAATATGATTTCAGTCAAGGTGGATTCCTGCTGATGTCTTGCTACACCAGCATCACCAGCGATTATCTGTTTGTGGCACTCTTGAGCGCAAAATCTTCCATGACAGTATTGGATGATATGGAGCTTTCACAAAACAACCACTTAGATTTAAACAATATTCAGCTTGCTGCCCGTATTGATTTGAGCGAATGGCAGGCGGATAAAGATTCTCGTAAGTATATTTCCTTTATCCGCGGCCGCGCGGGGCGTAAAGTTGCCGACTTCTTCCTCGATTTTATGGGCTGTGTCGAAGGGGTAAACACTAAAGCGCAAAACAAGACACTGATGAATGCGGTTGAAGATTTTGTTGCTAGTAGCGATCTCACTAAAGATGAGCGTCAGCAGTGCCGTAATAAAGTGTTTGAATATTGCAGTGAGCGTTTTGACGAAGGTGCAGATATCGAAATCAAAGATTTGGCCGATGAGTTAGCCGATCAAGGTATGGACTCCTTCTACGATTTCGCCCGTGGTGGCAGTTATGATCTCGACGAAGAGTTTCCAGCCGATAAATCGACTCTGCGCCAATTGAAGAAATTTTCAGGCACTGGCGGTGGCGTGACCTTAAGTTTTGATGGCGGTCATTTAGGTCAACGTGTGATCTATGATCCGATTTCAGACACGATTTTAATCAAAGGCGTGCCAGCAAACTTAAAGGATCAACTCGACCGTCGTTTAAAAGGCGAATAGCCTAGATTAATATCTTGTTTTAAAAATAGGCCGAGAATCATTATTCTCGGCCTATTTGCTTTTTTGATTAAACGATTTTTTTAACCAATTTATTGCGCACTTCGTCCAAAAGGAACTGGACGCGGCGTATCTTTATTCGATGGGGGTAGTATAGGTAAGGTAATCTGTGGTTGATCACCCGTTAAAGAGTCAAGGAAGGCGACCATCTCTTTCACTTCTTTATCTGATAATTTTTGTCCTAGCTGGATATCGGCCATGGTATTTACCGCTTCTTCCAAGGTCCATACGCTACCATCATGGAAGTAGGGATAGGTGAGTTCAATATTACGTAATGTAGGTACTTTAAATACAAATTTATCCCCCTCTTTGCCAGTAACGCCCTTACGACCTTCAGCAGGATTGTTTGTGTGGAACGGCTTGATAAGTCCCATCTTCATAAACATGGTTCCACCGACTGCAGGACCATTATGGCAACTGACACAACCCTTATCTTTAAACAGTTGATAACCCGCTTTGGCATCTGCGCTAATCGCCTCTTGCTTGCCTAAGAGGTATTGATCGAAGGGACTGTTGGGAGTTACTAAGGTTTTTTCAAAGGCGGCAATAGCATCGGTTAAACGGTCAATGCTGACGGTTTCATCGCCATAGACTTTAGCGAAACGCGCTCGATAAGCAGGCATAGAGGCAATCGTTTCAGTTGCAAGTTCATGGGTAAAGCCCATTTCTTTTGGGTTGGCAATCGGGCCAGCAGCTTGCTCTTTTAAATCACTTGCGCGGCCGTCCCAAAATTGAGCCAGCATAAAATCAGCATTAAGCACTGTGGGCGAATTAATAGGACCTTCTTGCCAGTGGTGCCCGATTGACGTTGGTAGTGCATCAACCCCGCCAGTCGATAAATTATGACATGAGTTACAAGAGATAAACCCAGACTTTGATAATCGTGGTTCGAAGAATAGCATTTTACCTAATTCGACTTTTTCTGGCTCAGTGATCTTAGCCGCGGCGATCACCTCAATGGGCTCTGCACTGGTGGCATGGGCGCTGGCAAACATACCTGCGATGAAAATAGCGATAGATGTGAGTTTAGTCATCTTGTTTCTCCCTATATAACCTTGGTTTTTGTATGGTTTACGGGGGGATACTAACGCTTAATTTTACAGAGTGATAACGCCTTGTTTCGATTGGGTCTATCGCTGTTACGGATTAAGTTTTTGTGATCTAATACGCTGTTTTTGCTTCATTTATTAGATAGGGTTTATGTCGCACCGGTTAGGTTTTTGGTTGCTAATCGACAAATTAGATGTTGTATTTCTGTGAGCGATGAATATCTCCAGCCATGTGCTGTCATTTTGCCACGCTAGCTGTGATTCAACAGATAACCGCTATTTTTATAATCAATACCATCACTTCATTTTAGCTTGTTTGCTCAAAATGACCTGTAGTACCGATTCATTTGTCGCGACTGAGGGCAGAATTGATTAGAATCCCATTTCGTGGATGGATTTAACGCCATTCAATCTAGCATGTTTGGCCATTGCTAAGTGGTGCTACCGGATACAAAGGTGGACTGTTTTTCCGCCGAGGAGAGAAAATGCAACTGTTTGTAAAAGAATTAACTGTGATCGATTTTTCCTACCTTTGCCCTAAGCGTGGCATGGTGGGGGAAAGTTGGATTGTTGATGTACTGCTTGAAGGTGGTCTCGACGAGCAAAATATGGTGCTCGATTTTGCGAAGGTAAAACGTACGATTAAGCAAACGATAGATGCGGTGGCCGATCATCGTTTACTTGTGCCCACTGCGTGCAGCCATGTGCGATGGCAGCAGCAGGGCGATAGAGTATGGATGGATTTTGATAGCGCATTGGGTGAAATCCATTTAGCTTGCCCGTCACAGGCGTTTGCCTTAGTGCCAACAGAACAAATTGATATTCAAAGTGTGAATACCTTTTTACAAAAAGCCCTACGGGAAAGTTTACCTGCCAATGTTGAAGCTATTACGTTGACCCTAAGGCACGAGGTACTCAATTCGCCCTACTATCATTACAGCCATGGTTTACGTAAACATGACGGTAATTGCCAACGTATTGCCCATGGGCATCGTAGTCCTGTGAATGTCTTCGAAAATGGCGTTCCTGCACCTAAGTGGGATGAATATTGGGCTAAGCGTTGGCATGATATTTACTTGGGTAGTGAAGAAGATGTAGTTTCCGTCAACACCTTAAACCTATCACCACAAACCCGTATTTCTAATCGTAGCCACTATGGATTTCACTATCAGGCTCCTCAAGGCGATTTTCAGTTGGCAATGCCAAAAGAATGTTGTGATCTGATCCCCCATGACACTACGGTTGAATTGTTAGCCGATTATATGGCAACCACATTGGCGGCTAAAGTGCCCACTAGCCAGTTTACTGTGGTGGCCTATGAGGGCGTTGGTAAGGGGGCCATAGTGACTAAAGGTGTATCCACCTAGTTTAAACACTAGGGTTTGCTGTCGTATTTAATCAACCTAATAAGGATTTTTGTGAAGATGTTTCATTACCTGAAACCACGCAGTCTAGGTCAGTCTTGTGTTGCTTTTCAGCGATTGATTTACCTGCAAAGCATACCAAAGGTCGTAAATGGCATTATTTTTTCAGCATTAAGCATGCTCGTTATGATGACAAATGCGAATGCTCAGGTGAGTTTTGAGGGCAAATTTGAACAGGGCGCGCTTATTCGAGGACAAGTGCCCGCAGGCACTCAAGTCAGTTTAAATGGCGAAGCGTTAAGAGTGACTCCGAACGGTCACTTTGCCTTCGGTTTTGAGCGTGATGCAGAACTTAATCAACAGTTAACATTAGTCTATCCCGATGGTTTAACCGAGGTTAAGCCTTTGACTATTGCTCAGCGGGAATATGATATCCAAAGTGTTAAAGGTATTAGTCATAAAATTATGAAACCTGATCCTGCTGCGCAGGAAAGAGCAGCTAAAGATACAGCACAGGTAAAAGCGGCGCGAGCGACATTTAGTGAACAGACTGCTTTTTTGCAGGAGTTTATTTGGCCGCTGACAGGGCGCATTTCAGGCGTTTATGGTAGCCAACGAATTTATAACGATGTACCCGGTAACCCTCACTTTGGTGTCGATGTGGCAGCAAAAACCGGTACTGTTGTTGTGGCTCCTGCTGATGGTGTGGTAAGCCTATCTGTTCCCGATATGTTTTATTCCGGTGGGACTATGGTGATCGACCATGGTTATGGTGTGAGCTCGAGTTTTCTGCATTTGAGTAAGCTCTATGTCCAAGCGGGTGAAACTGTAAAACAAGGCCAAGCTGTGGCCGAAGTCGGAGCCACGGGACGCGCAAATGGTCCACATTTAGATTGGCGTTTGAATTGGTATCAAATGCGCCTCGATCCCACCACGATAGTCCCGCCTATGGCAACAGTGTTAGCAAATGAGAAAGCAAAGAAATCGGCTAAAAAGGATTAAATTCAATACTTAAATGGTGCAGTACTGCACCATTTTTATCCAATTGACTGTTAATTTTTAGTCAATTGGATTTTCAGATCTCGTTTCAACGGATGAGTGTAAAAGAATTATTTTAACAGTGGATGATCTGCAGGTAACTGACGGGTAATCCACAAAATCAATTTATGTTTCATATTGGGTCCATCCTCTTTGTCTTTTGCTAAGGGTTGAATAAGATTATCGGTAACGAGGAGTCGATAGATGCATTCCACTTTGTCCTTGGGAGAGACCCCCCGTTCAAAATCATCAAATCCGCGTTTTTTGGCATAACCGATACCAATTTCTAGGGCAAACTTTAGCAATTGCACATCGTTTTTATGGGACTTCATATTCTGTTTCCTGTGCTTCAATGAATAGACGATTGAATCTCGATAGTGCGCAGTTTGATAAATAGATGCACCGTTTCCTACTTTATGGTCAGCGCACTCGCTTGAGCATATTCATTTTGCTCGCTAGCAATAACGGTTTTTATCCCATGTGGATGTAGCTTGATGCAAATATCTCCTTGCTTAAAGGCGATGGTCGGATTAGCTAAGCGTTCCCTATCGCCCTTAGGTGAACTCATTTTCAGCTTAATTGCCCCCTTTGACGCCTCAATTTCCCCTGATAATAGCGAGCTGAGAATAGGGCTGATTGCTTGAAGATCTTGGCTCAAGGTTTCACAGTCCTGTGCGTTTGAGGGAATAACGAGCTCAATATGTTCCCAACCTTCCTGTGGATAGTGCTTATCGCTAGGATAGGGCAGTTCAACACAGGGAATAGAAAACGTACCTAGGGTGAGTGGTGAATTCAATTCGATGATCAATATAGGCCGACCGTTGATTTGATTATCAGAGATAACAGTACCCAGTTGACTAAAGTCATGGCGAAGGGCATCGGCACTTGCAATGGAATTAACCCTGAGTGCCACATGATCACATTCAAGATTTTTGTCTGCTAAACCTAATGTGGCGAGTAAATGTAAAATTTTGGCTTCAAATGCAGGCCAGCTTTTTATGAGATCATCATAACGGAGGCTGGCGATGCGAGTTGCAGTATTGGGAGTCAAGTTGAGTTCCTTTGAGTGTGACATTAGGGCTCCTGTGGCAACACTATATGACGAGCAAATAAAAACGCCCATTGTATTGGGCGTTAGCTATATATCCCCAAACAACCTGAAGATGCAGAATTCAGCGGACTGATGTTAACGGCATGGAAACGCACTTTCGGCGCTCTGAAACTCGTATATTCTATATGATCAAATTTAAGGCCAAATCTCAATCGGCGTACCTTCATCAACGGCTTTCCATAGTTCATCCATTTCAGCATTGGTGAGGGCGATACAGCCGTTAGTCCAATTAAACTGTTGTGCTTGTGCTGGCGATAATGGTGATTTGGGATCTTGACCATGGATCATGATCATTCCACCCGGTTTGATACCTAGGGCTTTAGCTCTTAGCTTATCTTCTTCATTGGGGTAGGAAATGTGAATTGATTTGTAGTAGGCACTGTCAGGTTTTTTGTAGTCAAGAATATAGCGTCCTTGTGGAGTACGTTGATCACCTTCTTTAAGTTTATGTCCAGCAGGTAAATCTCCCATCGCAATCCGATACTGTTTTAGTACTTTGCCATCACGTAGTAAGGCCATATTGGACTCAGATTTAGTGATAACGACAAGATCAACTTTACCTATGCTCGATGAGGCATACACATGGGGAGAAACAAGGACTGCAATTGCCACAGTCATGGATGTCAGTGTCGAAAGTAGGTTAATGCGCATATCTTCCTCGAAAAAGTGACTCAAATGTTGGTCTTTTTCGCGCATCATACCGCAAATTTCTTGTGCTGTGAGTAGATAATTTTGAGCTGTGTGTGATTGCGTGTCAGACTCTGACTATCTGGAGAGAGTTATTAGTGTGTTACATCTGATATTTCAAGGAAGTTTTTGCCCCTATGTCTGAATCATTACCTGAAAAAATCGACAGCGAAACCCCATTAAAACGCCAATTACGGACGATTATTTTTGGAACTGATACGCCTGCAGGACGTTACTTTGATATTGCTTTGATGATTTGTATTGCGTTGAGTGTCGGGTTGGTATTCCTTGATACGGTTGAAACTGTTCATCGGGATTATGGAGATCTCATTCTATTCTTGGAATGGGGCTTTACTATTATTTTCACTATTGAGTATGGGCTAAGGTTGTACTGCGCAACTCATCCAGTGTTATATGCACGTAGTTTTTATGGCCTTGTGGATTTACTCTCCATACTCCCAACTTATTTATCGCTCTTTATCCCAGGTGCAAACTTGACTCTCGTGATCAGAGTATTGCGTCTCTTTAGAATTTTTCGTGTACTTAAGCTATTGCGTTATTTAAGCGAAGGGAATGTACTGCTAAGGGCGATGATACAGTCTAGTCGTAAAGTGTTTTTATTTTTCTTTTCGGTTAGCTTGATCATTATGGTGCTTGGCGCAGTGATGTATGTAGTCGAAGGACCCGAAAATGGCTTTAGCTCTATCCCTAAATCTGTGTATTGGACCATAGTGACACTTACAACGGTAGGTTATGGCGATATCACGCCCAAAACAGGATTGGGCCAAGCGATAGCGGCGTTTACTATGCTATTGGGATATTCGATTATTGCTATTCCTACGGGGATTTTGACGGCTGAAATATCCCAAGAGGTTGAGCGCCATCGAGATTTACGCTCCTGTAACCAGTGCCATAAGTCAGGCCATGATCTTGATGCAATGTATTGTAGCCGTTGTGGTTGTGAGCTTGATTTGCTTGACTCTTCAACGGCAAAGAACGCAACTTAATATGGTCGCTAAATATTTTTATTCTGCAGGTGCACCTCAGCTATGACACAGGCAAAGTTCGTTGAAGGCCCGATTCTTAGGCATATTTTAGTCATGAGTTCGACTGCTGCGGTGGGGATTTCAGCCCTATTTGTGGTTGATTTAATCGATATCTTTTTCCTAAGTTTGCTTGGTGAACATGAGCTTGCTGCTGCGGTCGGTTATGCGGGCAGTATTTCATTTTTTACCACATCCATCGGGATAGGTTTATCCATTGCCCTCGGTGCGTTAGTTTCGCGTTCCATCGGTGCTAAGGATGTGTTACTGGCGAAGCGATTATTGCTTAATAGTGCCGTTGTCACGACCCTTATAAGTGTATTAGTTAGCGTAGTCGTCACCCTCTTTATTCCTGAACTCGTCGCTCTTGTTGGGGCGAATGGTTATACGGCCGAGCTTGCTGAAAGTTATTTGTATATCCTTGTGCCCTCACTGCCTTTTATATGTCTTGCAATGGCACTTGGTGGCGCGCTTCGGGCCGTGGGTGATGCTAAGTTGTCAATGATGTCGACCTTAGCGGGCGGTGGCGTCAATGCGGTACTGGATCCGATTTTTATCTTCCTGTTTGCGATGGGAATTGAAGGCGCTGCGCTGGCATCTGTGTTGGCACGTATCGCAGTGTTTATCATTGCGGGCAGAGGCGTGGTGGTAAAACATCAGCTCTTAGGTCAATTTGATTTATCCCATTTTATGGCCGATCTTAGGCCTATATTTGCCATTGCAGGCCCAGCGATGATGACAAATATTGCCACGCCTATTGGTAATGCTTTTGTAACCCGAGCGATAGCCGATTTTGGCGATGCCTATGTGGCAGGGTGGGCCGTATTAGGCCGACTTGTTCCCGTTGCATTTGGGATGATTTTTGCCTTATCTGGAGCCATTGGTCCCATTGTTGGGCAAAATTTTGGCGCAGGACAATTCGAGCGAGTGCGTGAGAGCCTGACGAAGGCTATTCAGTTTTGTACTTTGTATGTACTTTCCGTGTCTCTGTTATTATTTCTTTTGAAATCCCAAGTCGTTAGCGTGTTTGACATGAAGGGAGATAGCGCAGAGTTAATCGAGTTTTTCTGCAGTTATATTGCTGTTTTTTTTACCTTCTCAGGTGTTTTATTTGTGGCAAATGCTTCATTTAATAATCTTGGTAAAGCAAAATACTCAACGCTATTTAATGTAGGCAAGGCGACTTTAGGCACAATTCCCTTTGTTTATTTTGGGGCGCTTTGGGGCGGCGTATATGGTGTGTTGATTGGCCAAGTTATCGGTTCTATTTTATTTGGGGTTTTAGGTGTGCTGGTGGCCTACCGTTTAGTCGACAAAGTAGCTGCCCAAGCTAAGGCTGGCGTTTTACCTGTAAACGCCGAGGCGATTAGTACGCCCTTAAACTCTGAACAAGTATTACTTACTGATGAGGACGAGATTGCCAATTGTGTCGCTGAGAACTTACCGAGTGCCACAAACCCTTTGTCTTCTTCCCATGTACAAATGGGACAAATGACTGAAGAACAGGAATGCCAGTCCATATTAACGAGTGACGATGTTAACAAACCGGATAAAGTAGAAGGGACCAAGGATAACCGAACCAAATCTAAAGTGGGTGAGTGATACCTTTGACGAATCGTTTCGTTATCATCTGGAAAACTATCCCTAAAATAAAACGCCACAATCAATGTGGCGTTTTATTTGTGATCTTGAGTGATTATTTTGCGTTAGAGTCGCAGTCAGCTTCTGCAACTTGGCTACTAGCGGATACATCAAGCGCCTCGAGTCGTGCACGTTCAGCTTTAGAGATGTAACCTGATTTGGCAGGTGAGCCGATAGTCACTGGGTCGACTTTATTCAGTCTAGCCTTGGCACGTTTTGCTATTTTCTTGATGATCTTTTGTTTCTTGTTCATGACGTCTCTAATTTCGTTGCGTACCCGCTATACGCAGGAACATGAGGCCAAGGGCTCAATTGAGGGCGGATTCTAACTCAATCCAAGCGAACTGACTATATTTTGCTGTATTTTGTCGAAAAGAAGCACAACTTTTTGTGGCACAATTTCGAGAGATTCTTAGCATATAAATGTGACTCAAATAGGAGACCGCGTGGGGGAACAGATAATGGATATTTTGCTAGACATGCTGTCAGTACGGATCAAAAGCCATTATGTTGCTCCGCATTTTTGACACTAATACCATTTTAATGACTTATATACTGAGCTGAGGATAAGTTGTGTTACTTAGTAAAATCACTTTTTTTGAACGTTTTGAGCAAGATATTTTAAGTGGTGCTAAAACGATAACCCTGCGCGATGAAACAGAATCCCATGTAGTTGCGGGGCAAATTTTGCCTGTTTCAACCTTCGAAACTGATCGTTGGTTCTGTGATATCCAGATTATTGATGTCATGCCAGTGAAGTTAACTGAGCTCACCGACGTTCATGCCGAGCAAGAGAATATGACGCTGCCACAGCTTCGCAGTGTGATAGCCGAGATTTATCCCGGACTTGAACAATTGTATATGATTAGCTTTGTGGTGTTGTAAATTCAATTTATTGATAAATAGAAAGAAAATAGTGAAATAAAAAAGGCTGTCATGCAGCCTTTTCACAGTTTTTGATTAGATTAAACCGTCCATGGCAATAGCTTTTGAGCCAGTCTGTTAGACTCACCTAAACGAATTGCGGCGTGGTGACGCATTCGATAAAAGGCTTGATAGCACAAGGGGACTAAGTACAAGCTAGTCACGGTCGAGAACGATAAACCACCGATAATAGCAATTGCCATGGGGTAGTATGGCGGGCCACCACCGCCGATTTGGGTTTCGCCCAACGCCAGTGGCAGTAAACCCAGTACCGTTGTACCAACCGTCATTAACACTGGGCGTAAACGCGTGATGCAAACCTCGCGTATTGTGTCGGAAAGTTTATCGAGATCTGGCGTCATTTGGTTGATTTGATCAACCAGTACTATACCGTTGTTCACCACGATACCCATTAAAATCAAGATCCCAATCATTGCCATGACCGAATTGGGAGTACCCGTTAAGAATAGCGCCCAAAATACGCCAGTTATCGAAAATAGGATTGAGGTGATAATGGCCGCAGGTAAAAGCAAAGATTCAAATAGCGCCGCCATCACAATATAAATCATCGCCACGGCGAGTAACATATTAATAGCCATGACACTTTGGTCTTCATCTTGACGCTCGAATCCACCACGCAGTGAGTAGTTATATCCATCAGGGAAATGGATATTTTCCATTACTTGCTTGATTTTTGTTTGCGCCTCTTCCGTGGTCATCTCCTCTAGGTTAGCGCCAATCGACAATGAGGTTTGACGATTGTAATGCCGAATAGTATCGAAACGTGGTTGGATTTCGATTTTCGCTAAGTTATCTAAGGTGTAAACCCTTTGGTCTATGCGTACTATGGGCAACTGTTTAAGTTTCTCTAAGGATTTTTGCCATTCCTTTTCATAGGCCATTTCAATACGGAGCTCGCCATTGGGATCGTGGCGGAATGATCGCAGTGGAGAACCTCGAAGCGCCATAGAAATACTCGATGCTACTTCATTGAGCTTTAAATCTAACCGCGCCGCCATTTGCCTATCGATACGGATCACCACTTCTTGCTGCGCACCGTTAAGCTCGGAGCGAACATCTTGCAATCCTTTAATATTGGAGAGCAAAGGGAGCACTTGTTCACTTAAGTGAATAAGTTCAGTGGTTGAGCGACCTGTGAGTGTGACTCGAACGCCGGAGTTATCATTGCCCCAGCCAAATTGTGGCTTGGCGATGGAATATTTAGGGAAGCCACTGCGGATTTTCTTTTTTAACTCATCAAGTGGTATAGGTAAGTCTTTTTTTAACAGAATGACCGATGAGCCATCGTCAGAGGCATAGTAGCTATAGACAGAATCTATATGGAATTCTTCTTTATTTTTATAAAGATATTCTTCCATTTGATTCACCATGGCTTCTGTGACATTAAGGTTATGGCGACCTTCCACCTGATAATTGATATAAATTCGCTCTTTGCTTTGGCTATCTTCTTGGTCCTGCTTAACCATGGAGAGTGGTAGCGCAGTCGAGGTGAGAATTGCCACAGCGATCATGCCTGACCGCCAAGGTCTGAGTAACACCCAGTTAAGGCTCTTGTTATAGAAGCGTTGTAAATTACCCGTCTCTTTTTTGGTCGGGATGTCGAAGTGGAGCTTAGTGAGCAGCAAAGGGATTAAGGTCTTGGCAACCAGCAATGATGCTGCGAGGGAAATACAAATGGCAATGGCAACATGCTCGAGAAAAATGGTGATCTCGACCTTTACCCCAAAGATATTGGGTAAAAAGACAATGGCGGTGGTCATTGTGCCTGCTAATACAGCCAGAGAGACCTTATCGACCCCCGTCATCACTGACTCTTCATTGTCTTTAGGGTGTTTACCTTGTTTCTCCTGGAGCACGCTCTCTGTTACCACAACGGCGTTATCAATGAGCATACCAATGGCAAGCAATAACCCCATCATAGACAGAATATTCAAGCTGTAGCCGAGCAAATACATGGCAGCGAGTGTCATGCCGATTGAAATAGGCACAGACGACACGACAACTAAGGTCATTTTTAAATTACGCAGGAACAAATACAGCACTATAAAGGACAACAGTGCACCGATTAATCCAGAAAGTAGCAAATCCATTAATGAGGATTTTACTCCAGAGGCTTGATCTTCCATGATAAAAAGGCGAATACCTTGGAATTGTTGGTCTTGTTTCGCTTGATCGATCACTTTGAGCACACGCTCAGACACATCGACTAGATTAGCGCCTGATTCTTTAAATACATCTAAACCTACGGCATAGTGTTTATCTAAATGCCGGCCTTGTACACGTTCGGGTAAGGCAAACTGTACATCGGCGATATCGCCAAGGGTGAGTCCGGGGATCAGTACCAGTGCATTAATATCTTCAAGGTTTCTAAATTCTCCCTTAGGTGACACTTGATAAACGATATTGCTGGCCCTGAGCGTACCTGCGCTAATCACAAAGTTCTCTCTGTTTAAACGCTCCTGTAAATCGGTTGCCGAAATGCCACTGGCTGCCAGACGATCGGCGTTGATACGCACTTCAATTTGTTTTTGTTCAACGCCATAAAGATTGACCTTAGACACACCTTCAACTCGCTCAAGTGGTCGCTTGAGTTGTTTATCAAGTAGATCGAACGCGCCAGAGAGTTCTCGCTCACTCGATATACGAATGGTTAGTACTGGCATATCAGCAGTAGAGAACTGACGAATAAAAACACGCTCAACATCCTTGGGGAGTAAGTGCCTTACCGCATCAATTTTTTCCCGCGCTTCTAAGCTCTTAGTGGCAACGTTTTCGCCCCACTTCATGTTGATTTCGATTTCGGCGCCTTCTTGGGAGGACTCTGATTCAAGCTCATCAATCCCCCCCATAGTAGCGAGTGATTCTTCCAAAATCTTCGTGATATCTCGCTCAACCTCCGCAGGTGTCGAGCCTTTGTAAGGCACTTCCACCACTATCTGTGGGATATCGATACCGGGGAACATTTCCAATGGTAATAGGCGACTAGATACTAGCCCAAAAAGCAAAATAGCAAAGAAAAACATGCTGGTAGTGACAGGGCGTTTAATGGCTAAACGAGTGAGGTTCATGGGCGAGCCTCCTCAACGCTGACATGTGAGTCCGTCACGGCATAGGTTTTCCGGTCGAATAGGGCGTAAAGCACTGGCAGCACAATTAAGGTCAGTAAAGTCGATAAACTCAGACCAAAGATCACTGTAATCGCCATTGGGGCACGCACCTCTGAACCATCACCTAAACCTAAGGCCATTGGTAGTAAACCAAGAGTGGTAGTGAGTGTGGTCATCATAATGGGACGTAGGCGTGATTTTGCCGCCACACTTATCGCATGAAGTCTTTGTACGCCTTCAGAACGTAATTGATTAATACGATCAACCAATACAATGGCGTTGTTGACCACAATACCTGCCAGCATAATAAGACCAATAAACACCACCACACTCAAATGAGTTTGGGTAAGGTAGAGCCCAAGAATACTGCCACCCAGTGCCATAGGTACTGCAAAGAGGATTAATAGGGGATGAAGCAGAGACTCAAATTGACTCGCCATCACTAAATACACTAAGAAAATGGCTAAGATAAGGGCAATTTTGAGGGATTGGAACGAGTGCTCCATTTCTTCATTTTGACCACCAAAGCGGGCTTGTACCGATGCAGGAAGTACTTGTTGTGACAAGATGTCCTGCGCTGTAGCCACTGCATCACTTAAATCACCGTAGGCAAGGTTTGCCGATACGAGTGCGACCCGTTGTTGGCTGATGCGGTTTATTGCTGAGGGGCCTAGTTGAAGTGATACTTCGGCCACTGCACTTAGTGCTATGGGATGACTGCTGTTTGGATTGATGATCAAGGCATCAATATCACTGATATTATCCCGTTCCGCGAGCTCGCTGCGCACCAGAATATCAATCTTACGGTCTCGCACTGTGTATTGGCTGGCAATGGTACCACCTACACGTTGGGCGATACGATTTGCAACCATAGGCGCATCCATGCCTAGCGCAGCTAAGCGAGCATGATCAAAGCGAATACTCAATTCGGGTTGACCATCACGCAGACTGGTATTGACGTCAGCAAAACGATCTGAAACTGCGAGGGCTTTAACCAGATTATCTGCACTGCGTTTGAGTAACTGTAAATCATAGCCTGTGAGTTCAATTTCAAGCGGCGTTTTAAAGCTAAATAACTCAGGTTGCTCGATTTTGGTCTCAAGCTCAGGAATACGGCGCGCGGTATCACGTAGCACTTGAGTGATGGCATTATAGGCACTGTGATCGTTAAGTACGACTTGTAAACGTCCCCAGTTCTCGCCACCACGGGCAGTATCTGAGGTCATTAAGCCGCCACTGCCCGCTTGACTATAGGCATGCTTGACTTCCGTTTTGTCTTTAATCGATAGCGCAAGTTGCTGCAATACCTTGTCCGTTTCACTGACTGCCGTTCCGGGGGGGAGTAGAATTTCCACATAAAACTCACCCTGATTCATGGGGGGGATCAATTCCATACCAAGGCGCGGTAACAAACTAATGCAAGCACCTGTGAGCGCAATGGTCAGTAACAGTGTTATTTTTTGTTGGCGTAGTGCCGAGGCTAATAGTGTGTGATACACCTTCTCAATACCGTGGTATATAAAATTAAAAGCCGAGCTTAGAGGCCGCATCACTAAACCGATTAGCCATGAGAATAAGCGGCCTAAAATTAGCACTAAGGTGAGCGCTGCACTTGGTAAGTAGCTAAAAATTAATAGAATAGGGAAGGAGAACACTGTCGCACTGTAGTGTTTTAGTTTGCCCATTTTGGTGGTGGGTTTGTTTTTCGGCTCAGTTTTTATTAATGCTGGCAAGGTGCTAAAGCCTTCCCGAGATGCCAACATTGGAATGGATGTTAAGGCGACCAATAGCGAGGCCAATAGTGCAAAAGTGACTGTTAAGGCTTGATCCGAGAATAATGCTCCGGCTATTCCATCAACAAACACCAATGGTATAAACACCGCCAATGTGGTGAGTGTTGAAGCAAAAATTGCACCGGCCACTTCTTTGGTGCCCGTTACTGCCGCGTCTAGCTTACTCATGCCTTCACTGCGGCAGCGGTCGATGTTTTCTAGTACAACAATGGCATTATCAACCAGTAACCCAATGGCGAGAGCGATCCCGCCTAATGACATAATGTTTAAGCTGATATCGGCGAAATACATCATGTTAAAGGTCGCGATAACAGAGAAGGGGATCGAGATAGAAATAATCAGTGTTGGTATAATATTGCGTAAAAAGAGGTAGATAACCAACATAGATAATACGCTGCCCATTAGGGCCGAAGAGGTGACTTCACTGACCGCACTTTCGATAAACTCAGATTGATCGTAAATCACCTCAAGTTTATTTTGCTTGGGGTCTTGATTGATTTTAGCCAGTTCATCGCGTAATTTTTTGGCAACGGCTACGGTATTGGCATCACCTTCTTTATAAATGGCTAATTCAATAGATTCTTGGCTACCAATGCGAGTGATATCGCTGCGCTCTTTATAGGCATCACTGATAGTTGCCACTTCAAACAGCCGTACTAAATTTTGTTCATCACGATAAACGATAACTTGGCCCAACTCTTCTAATGAATTGAATTGGTTAAGTGTTCGTACTAAGTATTCACGATCACCTTGGATTACCTTGCCCGCAGAGAGGTTAATATTTTCTTCGTTAATGCGACGTTTAATATCATCGGCATTAAGATTAAGTTGCGACAGTTTCTCTTGGTTGAGCAGAATGTGTACTTCCTGCTCTAGACCGCCAGATAAGCGTACCGCAGCCACTCCTGAAAGTGCTTCTAAGCGCCGTTTGAGCTCTTCATCGGCATAGGTACGCATTTGTTTAAGCTCGGCTTCAGAGACGTTTGGCACTGACAGTGCAAGGCGCATGATGGGGTCAAGATTTGGGTTAAAGCGCAGTAAGAGTGGTTTTTTAACATCGAGTGGTAGGGCAATAGTGTCGAGCTTTTCACGTACATCTAAACTTGCCATATCCATAGTGGTACCCCATTCAAATTCAAGCACAACGTCCGACATGCCTGAACGGGAAATAGAGCTAATTTTTCGTAGGCCCTTAACAACACCAACTGCTTCCTCAATAGGTTTGGAGACCAGCTGCTCTACTTCAACGGGCGCAGCACCATCATAGGTAGTGCGAATCGTGAGGGTTGGATAGCTTAAGTCAGGAAGTAATTTCACAGCCAAGCGAGAAAAACCGACCATTCCGAATAAGATTACTGCCAGCATAAACATCCATACTGTGACTGGCCGCTTAACCGAGGTGCTAATAATTGACATGAAAGACTCCTATTTAGTTCTTAGCAGATGCGAGATCGAGTGGTGTGATCACTTCGACTAAGGATTGGTCTTTCAAGTTTTGGTGCCCACGGGTAACGACTTGCTCACCAGGTTTGATACCTGAAACAATTTCAACCGCATCCCCTTCACGATAGCCAATTGTGACTTCGCGACGATTAGCATTTGTTCCCTCAATAACATACAGTGCTTGTTTATTATCTTGGTTAATCAAGGCACTGTAGGGAACGGTAATCACATTTTCATGGGTATCGTATTTAAGTTCAACCCGGGTAAACATGCCTGCTTTGAGGCGGGCATTTTCATTAGGAACGGCGAGCGTCACCTTAAAAGTACCACTTTGGGGATCGACGATTGGACTAATACGCAGTACTTTAGCATCAATAGTCTGATTGCTTTGTTGGTTGCTAAAAATTTGTGCTTCTTGGCCAAGTTTAAGGCTAGTGAGTTGTTGTTCTGGCAAATGGACTATGCCGTGAAGTTCATCTTGATTGACGATATAGAACAGATCGCCAAATTCTTTGGCCATATTACCCGCTTTCACGTAGCGTTTGGCGATAACGCCATCAATAGGGGAGATAACCCGGCTTTCCTTCACTTGTAGCTCGGCAAGGTCTTTTTTCGCGATAGCGGCTTGCAAATTGTATTCAAGTTTTGCCAAAGAATCGGCGCTAATAAATTCCTTATTGCTCATTTTATTTAAACGGTTAAGTTCTTGTTCAATGATTTTTACTTCGGCTTCCGAGCGGTCTAAATCATATTGTTGTCTTTTAGCATCGATAACCGCCAGCACTTGACCTTTTCGTACGCGGTCGCCTTCTTCTACAGTGATGGATTCAATGAGTCCAGAGATACGACTGACGACATTGGCTTCCTGTGGGGCTTCTAAGGTCGCTGTTGTACTGTAAAAAGAAGAAACATCTCCTTGCATCACAGTGGTAGTTTCGACCGGAATGGCATATTTATCTTCTTTTTTTGTGACTTGTTCTTCACCACAGGCCGCCAACATAGACATCATTAATAAAGGCAAAGCGAAGGTGGTTATTTTAGACTTTTCCATAAGAGAGAGACCTATTATCTTAATTATGATGTCAACGATTAGCATTAAATATGCCAATGTTTAATGTTTTTAAATTTCAATTGGTTATGATTTTATATGCTTGTTTTGAATTGATTGATTTTACTAAATGTAGCTAAAAAGTTTAAAAAGTGATGAGAATAACTAAATGCGGTTAATAGCGATTATTCAAGGATGTCATTGTAACAATTAATGACAGAGTGACTTGGATAGTGTCTTTGACATGAAAAAAGCGCCATAAAGGCGCTTTTTAGGTAGAAATAAGAATCAACTTATTTCAGGACTAGACTTCAGCATCAATGCTTAGCGTTTGTCTAAGTCAACAAAATCGCGTGCGACTTCGCCAGTGTACAATTGACGTGGACGGCTGATCTTATGACCGGGTTGATCTAACATTTCTTTCCAGTGGGCAATCCAGCCTACAGTACGGGCCAGTGCGAACAGCACAGTGAACATACTGGTCGGAATACCAATGGCTTTCATGATGATGCCAGAGTAGAAATCGACGTTTGGATACAGCTTTTTAGAAATAAAGTATTCATCCTCAAGGGCAATACGTTCAAGTTCCATTGCTACATCTAACAGTGGATCTTGTACTTTTAGCTCTTTTAACACTTCATGACAGGTTTCACGCATCACTTTGGCACGTGGGTCAAAGTTTTTGTAAACACGGTGTCCAAAGCCCATCAGACGGAATGGATCATTCTTGTCTTTCGCGCGTTCAATGAATTCAGGAATACGGTCTACAGAACCGATTTCTTCTAACATTTGTAAACAAGCTTCGTTGGCACCGCCGTGTGCAGGACCCCACAGTGAAGCAATACCCGCTGCAATACAGGCAAATGGGTTGGCACCTGAAGAACCGGCTAAACGTACGGTTGAGGTTGATGCATTTTGTTCATGATCGGCATGTAAAATGAAGATCCTGTCCATAGCGCGTTCAACAATTGGATTTACTTTGTACTCTTCACACGGCACTGCAAACATCATGCTTAAGAAGTTGCCTGCATAGCTCAAGTCATTACGTGGGTAAACGAATGGTTGGCCTGAAGAATACTTGTAGCACATAGCAGCAATCGTTGGCATTTTGGAGACTAGGCGATAAGCGGCGATTTCGCGGTGGCGAGGATCGTTGACATCGAGTGAGTCTTGGTAAAATGCAGACAATGCACCAGTCACACCACATAACATCGCCATAGGATGAGCATCACGACGGAAGCCTCTAAAGAAGAAGGCTAGCTGCTCATGGACCATAGTGTGGGTTTTTACTGTATGTACAAACTCAGCATATTGCGCTTTCGTCGGCAGTTCACCGTAAAGCAACAGATAACACAGGTCTAGGTAATCGGAGTCAACGGCGAGTTGCTCAATTGGATAGCCACGGTGTAACAATATACCCTGATCGCCATCGATATAGGTTATTGCAGATTCACAGGAGGCTGTCGCGAGAAAACCTGGATCAAAGGTAAAGTAACCTTTGCTGCCAAGTTTACTGATATCGATTACATCAAAACCAGCGGATCCCTGCTTTACTGGCAATTCTATCGAGTCGTTCCCTGGTAATTCTAATTTGGCTCTTAAATCAGCCATACCCCGTTCTCCTTACTTCATTTTTATCTGTGAGTGCGGCATGTCAAACCGCCATTACTTTACAGCCATTCTAGATCACATTTCAATTTAAATAAGCGTTTAAATTTGTTAGACCATGGTATAAAAGCGGTTACTTTCCTTGCTACGACTGGTACTTACGCGAAAAAGTTATTAAAAAAACATAATTTGCATTCTGTGATGTTTGTATTTGACATTTGCCGCGAGTATACTTGCCTCCGCCCAATAAGGGCTGCAAACAATGATTATAAAGCACCCATTTTTTACATGTTAAATGAGTGTGTGTTCAAATAGTTAACTGTTTGTTTAAACTTTGCTTTTGTGTTTACTTTTGCCGTGATTTATCTCCCAGTTTAAAGTTTGTACAAAAGCGGTTCACATAACAAAAAAAATGCTCAATGGAGCTGAGTGAGCAGAACGTGAAAAAGCAAAGACCTGTCCATTTAGATCTGCAGACCATTCGCTTTCCTGCAACAGCGATTGCGTCAATTCTTCACCGTGTATCCGGTGTCATCATGCTGTTCGCTGTTGGCATTCTGATTTGGTTGCTAAATTCTTCTTTAGCCTCCGCTGAAAGTTTTGCTAGCGTACAATCTCTATTTGATAACTTCATTATGAAGTTTATCCTATGGGGCATTATGACCGCATTGGCCTATCATTTATTCGGTGGTTTACGTCACTTAGTAATGGATACCGGTCGTTGGGAAGAGTTGGCTTCGGGTACCGCCTCAGCGAAAGCTGTTTTCGTGCTAACGGTAGCCTTTTCAATTGTAGCGGGGATCTGGGTATGGTAACCAATGCAGCAAGTTTTGGACGCAGTGGTGTTCATGACTTTATTTTACTACGCGCTAGTGCAGTGATCCTCGCCTGTTATACTATTTTCTTGGTTGGCTTTATTGCATGTAGTTCCCCTCTCACCTACGACGTTTGGCATGGCCTGTTTAGCGCTCTGCCGATGAAAGTATTCACTCTTTTAGCGTTAGTCGCATTGTTAGTACATGCATGGATTGGTGTATGGCAAGTATTGACCGATTACGTTAAGTGCACGTCGTTACGTGGTGTTTTACAGTTCACCTTTGTCGTTACCGTCTTTTGTTATCTGGCGGCTGGCATTGTTATTGTGTGGGGTGTCTAAGTGAGTATTCCAGTACGCGAATTTGATGCAGTAGTGATAGGAGCGGGCGGTGCGGGTATGCGCGCAGCTCTGCAGATTTCTAAAGAAGGTAAAAGCTGTGCGCTTTTATCAAAAGTTTTCCCAACACGTTCTCATACTGTGTCTGCACAGGGAGGTATTACCGTTGCGTTAGGTAATGCCCATGAAGATCACTGGGAACAACATATGTACGATACCGTTAAAGGTTCCGATTTTATCGGCGACCAAGATGCTATCGAATTTATGTGTCAAACTGGTCCAGAAGCCATTATTGAACTTGAGCATATGGGGTTGCCTTTCTCTCGTTTTGAAAATGGTAAGATTTATCAACGTCCTTTCGGCGGTCAATCTAAGAACTTTGGTGGTGAGCAGGCGGCGCGTACGGCGGCAGCTGCCGACCGTACAGGTCATGCTTTACTGCATTGTTTGTATCAGCAAAACGTTAAACACAAAACGCAAGTCTTCTCTGAGTGGTATGCCTTAGATTTAGTGAAGAACGCTGATGGTGCTATCGTAGGCTGTACCGCGATTGAAATCGAAACAGGCGATATCGTTTACTTCAAAGCCAAAGCCACCGTTTTAGCAACGGGTGGTGCAGGTCGTATTTATGCGTCTACAACAAACGCACATATTAACACCGGTGACGGTGTCGGTATGGCAATGCGTGCTGGCGTACAAATGCAAGATATGGAAATGTGGCAATTCCACCCAACGGGCATCGCCGGCGCGGGTGTACTTGTGACTGAAGGTTGTCGTGGAGAAGGTGGATATCTTCTAAATAAAGACGGCGAGCGTTTTATGGAGCGTTATGCGCCCAACGCGAAGGATTTAGCATCACGCGACGTAGTAGCACGTTCTATGATGACTGAAATCCGTGAAGGCCGTGGTTTAGATGGTCCATTAGGTCCACACTGTTTACTGAAGCTTGATCACTTAGGTAAAGAAACATTAGAAGCACGTTTACCAGGCGTGTGTGAATTGTCTCGTACCTTTGCCCATATCGATCCGGCCGATGGCCCAATCCCAGTATTACCAACGTGTCACTATATGATGGGCGGTCTGCCAACTAAGGTTAGCGGTCAAGTGATTCGTAAGCATGAAGACGGCACTGAACAGGATGTTATCGGTTTATTCGCGGTAGGTGAGATTGCCTGTGTATCTGTACACGGTGCTAACCGTTTAGGTGGCAACTCACTGCTTGACTTAGTGGTATTTGGTCGTGCAGCGGGACAACATTTAGGTAAGGCGCTCGATGAGACAGCCGATCCTAAAGATGCGACCGATGCGGATATTCAAGCGTCACTTGCACGTCTGAACCGTTGGGAAAACAACAAAGATGGTGAAGATCCAGCGCAAATCCGTAAGGATTTACAACTTTGCATGCAATTAAACTTCTCTGTATTCCGCCGTGGTGATGCTATGGCTGAAGGCTTAGAGCAGTTAAAAGCGATTCGTAAGCGGTTAGAAAATGCTAAGTTGTCAGATAACTCCCGTGAATTCAACACGCAACGTATTGAATGTTTAGAGTTAGATAACTTAATGGCGACGGCGATTGCGACTGCTTATGCTGCCAACTTCCGTACTGAGAGCCGCGGCGCTCATTCGCGTGAAGATTATTTAGAGCGTGACGATGAAAATTGGTTATGCCACAGCTTGTTTGACCCTGTGACAGAGACCATGGACCGTCGTGCTGTGAATATGGCACCTAAGTTACGTGAAGCATTCCCACCGAAGAAGCGTACCTACTAGGAGTTGCAAAGATGAAATTGGAATTTGCAGTTTATCGTTACAATCCTGATGTAGATACTAAACCATACATGCAGGATTACAGCATAGAAGTGGCAGATGGCTCAGACATGATGGTGCTTGATGCACTGATCAAGTTAAAAGAGCAAGATCCGACGCTATCATTCCGCCGCTCATGCCGTGAAGGTGTGTGTGGTAGCGATGGCGTGAACATGAATGGTAAAAATGGTCTGGCGTGTATTACCCCGATTTCAACCTTTAAAGGTAAGAAATTGGAGATCCGTCCGTTACCAGGTATGCCTGTTGTGCGTGACTTAGTGGTTGATCTTACTCAGTTCTATAAGCAGTATGAGAAGATCAAGCCTTATCTCATCAATGATGAGAAAATGCCTGCCCGTGAACA
Organism: Shewanella sp. W3-18-1; assembly: GCF_000015185.1. Classification (NCBI taxonomy): domain Bacteria; kingdom Pseudomonadati; phylum Pseudomonadota; class Gammaproteobacteria; order Alteromonadales; family Shewanellaceae; genus Shewanella; species Shewanella sp. W3-18-1. The sequence continues at coordinate 2,001,452 of NC_008750.1, forward strand.
TTTACAATCCCCTGAAGAGCGTGCTCATTTAGACGGGTTGTACGAATGTATCATGTGTGCATGCTGTTCTACGGCTTGTCCATCATTCTGGTGGAACCCTGATAAGTTTATCGGTCCTAGCGGTTTGCTCCATGCATACCGTTTCTTGATCGACAGTCGCGATACAGCTACAGAAGAGCGTTTATCTGAGCTGGACGACGCCTATAGCGTGTTCCGTTGCCACGGCATCATGAACTGCGTTGATGTGTGTCCAAAAGGTCTTAATCCGACTAAAGCAATTGGTCATATTAAGTCCATGCTGTTGAAGCGAGCAGTGTAATGCGAGAACCCGAGCTAAAACCAATAATAATATAGCTCTTGAAAGAGTCACTTTCTGAGTTTAGAAGGTGGCTCTTTTGCGTATGTAATGGAAGACAACGCGCCGTATATCTGGATATCTAGGGGCGGCAGAAATTATGCGTCGAAGGTAATCTCTAAAGACTGCATATTTAATACTATGGCTAAGCACGTGTATAAAGTTTGAAAGGAATAGAAATGCACCAAGGCATCATGAAAGCCTGGCTCGAATCATCTCACTTAAGTGGTGCAAATTCGACCTACGTAGAAGAGATGTATGAAGCCTATCAAGAGGACCCACAGTCAGTCTCTGACGATTGGCGTGCGGTATTTGATAATCTCCCTCCGGTGAACGGTGCTGCTAAAGATGCGCCTGAAGCTGCTCACTCAAAAGTACGTGATTATTTTCGCAGTTTAGCCCTAGAAGGGCGTCATAAGAGTTTTGCTCGTGTGACCGATCCTGAAATGGACGCTAAACAAGTTAAAGTCCTACAGTTAATTAACGCCTATCGTTTCCGTGGCCACCAAGGTGCTAACCTTGATCCCCTTGAACTGTGGAAACGTGAACCTGTTGCCGATTTAGATCCCGCCTTCCATGGTTTGACTAAAGAAGACATGGAGCGCGAATTCAATACCGGTTCTTTTGCTCATGGTGGCGAAACCATGAAGCTGGCGGATCTAGTAAAAGCACTGAAAGCCACCTATTGCGGTTCTATCGGTGCTGAATATATGCACATTACCGATACCGATGAAAAGCGTTGGATCCAACAGCGTCTTGAGCCGTCCTTAGGTAGAGCCAACTACGATAAGAGTGTTAAAACTCGGATCCTTGAAGGATTAAATGCGGCAGAAGGTATTGAAAAATACTTAGGCGCTAAATTCCCTGGCGCAAAACGTTTTTCCTTAGAAGGTGGTGATGCGTTAGTGCCTATGATGCGTGAAATTATTTATCGCGCAGGTGAGGCAGGCACTAAAGAGATCGTTGTGGGTATGGCTCACCGCGGACGTCTAAACCTGTTAGTGAATATACTCGGTAAACGTCCTGCTGATTTGTTTGATGAGTTTGCGGGTAAGCATAACGATAACTTAGGATCCGGTGACGTAAAATACCACCAAGGTTTCTCGTCTGATTTTGAAACTCCGGGTGGCAATGTGCATTTAGCACTGGCCTTTAACCCATCGCACCTTGAAATCGTTAATCCAGTGGTGATGGGATCTGTGCGTGCGCGCCAAGACCGTCGTGGTTGTAAGGATGGCCTACAGGTTATGCCAATTACTATCCACGGTGACTCCGCAATTACTGGTCAAGGTATAGTACAAGAGACATTTAACATGTCTCAAACCCGTGGCTTTAAAGTGGGTGGCAGTATCCGTATTGTGGTAAACAACCAAGTTGGTTTCACCACTTCTAATCATGCGGATGTCCGCTCGACTGAATACTGTACCGATATTGCTAAGATGGTGCAGGCTCCTATTTTCCACGTTAACTCTGATGATCCTGAAGCGGTTGCTTTTGTGTCCCAGTTGGCCGTTGATTTTCGTAATGAATTTAAACGTGATGTTGTGGTTGAATTAGTCTGTTATCGCCGTCATGGTCATAACGAAGCGGATGAGCCAAGTGCGACTCAGCCGTTGATGTATGCCAAAATTAAGAAACACCCTACACCACGTAAGATCTATGCTGATAAATTGATTGCTGAAAATACCATCGCTGCCGATGACGTGACAGGTATGGTTAACAACTATCGTGACGCGTTAGATCAGGGTGATTGTGTCGTAAAAGAATGGCGTCCAATGACGTTGCATTCTGTTGACTGGACACCTCATATTGGCCGTGAGTGGGATGAAGCATATCAAGCCTCTATGTCAATGGAACGCTTGCAACGCCTTGCTGATAAGTTGAGTTATGTTCCTGAGAGTCATTCTTTGCAATCTCGTGTGGCTAAGATTTATAGCGACCGTGTTGCAATGGCAAAAGGTGAGAAGCCACTCGATTGGGGCTTTGCAGAAACCTTAGCTTATGCTTCTATTTTGGAGGATAAGCAGCGCGTACGTATCACAGGTCAAGACTCAGGCCGCGGCACTTTCTTCCATCGTCACGCTGTGCTGCACAATCAAAACGATGGCACGACTTACATGCCATTGCGCAATATTGCTGATGAACAAGGCCCAATTGATATTACTGACTCAGTATTATCTGAAGCCTCTGTATTGGCGTTTGAGTATGGTTATGCCACAGCAGAACCCGGTGGTTTAACGATTTGGGAAGCGCAGTTTGGTGACTTTGCTAACTGTGCACAAGTAGTTATCGATCAGTTCTTGTCATCCGGTGAGCAGAAGTGGGGCCGTTTATGTGGTCTGACTATGTTGTTACCCCACGGCTATGAAGGTCAAGGCCCTGAGCATTCAAGCGCCCGTTTAGAGCGTTTCTTGCAGATGTGTGCTAACCACAATATGCAAGTGTGTATACCGTCAACACCAGCACAGGTTTACCATATGTTGCGCCGTCAGGTGGTGCGTCCTATGCGTCGTCCTTTGGTGGTGATGTCACCTAAGTCATTGCTACGTCATCCATTAGCGATTTCAAGCATGGAAGAGTTAGCCAATGGGAGTTTCCAGAACGTGATCGGTGAAATCGATACGTTGGAAGCGAGCAAGGTTGATCGCGTTGTGTTCTGTAGCGGTAAAGTTTACTTTGAACTACTGGAAAAACGCCGTAAAGAAAATATCACTAATGTAGCGCTTATCCGTGTCGAGCAGTTATATCCGTTCCCACATGATGAAATGATCGTTGCTTTGGCTGATTTTCAACATGTGAAAGATTTCGTTTGGTGTCAGGAAGAACCGCAAAACCAAGGTGCTTGGTATTCTAGTCAACATCACTTCTGGGCCGCGATTCCTGCTGGTGCACAGTTAACCTATGCTGGTCGTGAAGCCTCGGCTGCACCCGCATGTGGTTACCCTGAGTTGCACGCACATCAGCAAGAATCTTTAGTGAACAGTGCATTGAAACTGTAGTAATAGACATTTTATAAAAGGATCGTTTTTCATGAGTATCGAAATCAAGGTACCCGTACTACCAGAATCTGTTGCCGATGCTACGATTGCCACTTGGCACGTTAAAGTGGGTGAGCATGTTTCTCGTGATCAAAATCTTGTTGATATTGAAACAGATAAAGTTGTACTCGAAGTGGTTGCGCCTGAAGATGGCCACATTGGTGAGTTTCTGTTCCAAGAGGGCGATACCGTACTTGGTGAACAAGTGATTGCTAAGTTCATCGCGGGGGCTGTTGCTGGTCAAGAAGTCACTAAAGCCCAAGCTGAAGCGGCAGCACCGGTTGCTGAAACAAGTGATGAAAGTAATGATGCGTTAAGTCCATCTGTACGCCGTTTACTGGCAGAGCACAATGTTGATGCTAGCAAAGTGAAAGGTACAGGTGTAGGCGGTCGTATCACTAAAGAAGACGTTGAAGCTTTTGTTAGCTCTGCATCAAAAGGGGCGCCCAAAGCAGCGGCTCCTGCAGCACCTGCCGTCGCGCCATTAGCAGAAGGCCGTAGTGAGAAACGTGTACCTATGACACGTTTACGTAAAACTATCGCTAACCGTCTATTAGAAGCGAAAAACTCTACCGCTATGCTCACGACGTTCAACGAAGTGAACATGAAGCCCATCATGGATATCCGTAAGCAGTACCAAGATATCTTTGAAAAGCGCCACGGCATCCGTTTAGGTTTTATGTCTTTCTATGTGAAAGCAGTGACAGAAGCCCTGAAACGCTTCCCAGAAGTGAACGCATCAATCGATGGTGATGATATTGTTTATCACAATTATTTCGATATTAGCATTGCTGTATCAACACCACGTGGTCTGGTAACACCTGTCTTACGTGACACAGATACTATGAGTCTTGCTGAAATTGAAAAAGCAGTACGCGATCTCGCTATCAAAGGCCGTGATGGCAAACTGACGGTTGCCGATATGACTGGTGGTAACTTCACCGTGACTAACGGCGGCGTTTTCGGTTCACTGATGTCTACACCGATCCTTAACCTGCCACAAAGTGCGATTTTAGGCATGCATGCCATTAAAGATCGTCCAATGGCAGTCAATGGTCAGGTTGAAATCCTGCCCATGATGTACCTAGCACTCTCATATGACCATCGTATTGTTGATGGCCGTGAGTCTGTTGGTTTCTTGGTTGCGATTAAAGACTTCCTAGAAGACCCAACACGTCTGCTGCTCGATCTATAAGAAAAAGCCAGACATACCCTCGTGACTGGCCCTAAGGGCCAGTTGGATTTGATTAGAAGTATACGGATAGATCATCATGAATTTGCATGAGTATCAGGCAAAATCCCTATTTGCCGAATATGGTTTACCAGTGTCAGAAGGTTTTGCATGTGATACAGCCCAAGAAGCTGTAGAAGCGGCAGGCCGTATTGGCGGAAATTTATGGGTTGTTAAGTGTCAAGTACACGCTGGCGGCCGCGGTAAAGCGGGTGGCGTTAAAGTCACTGGCGATAAAGAAGAAATCAGAGCCTTTGCCGAACACTGGTTAGGCAAAAATCTGGTGACTTATCAAACAGATGAGAAAGGTCAGCCCGTTGCTAAAATTTTAGTAGAAAGCTGCACCGACATCGCTAACGAACTGTACTTAGGCGCAGTCGTTGACCGTAGCACACGCCGCGTCGTGTTTATGGCGTCAACTGAAGGTGGTGTTGAAATTGAGAAAGTGGCAGAAGAAACGCCAGAACTCATTCACAAAGCGATTATCGATCCGCTAACAGGCCCACAGCCATATCAAGCCCGTGATCTTGGCTTCAAACTGGGTTTGAATCCAACTCAAATGAAACAGTTCACTAAGATCTTTATGGGTCTGGCGACGATGTTCGTTGATCACGATTTTGCGCTACTTGAAATCAACCCACTGGTTATCACCACTGAAGGTAACCTGCACTGCCTAGACGGTAAAATTGGTATCGATGGTAACGCACTGTTCCGTCAGCCAAAAGTTAAAGCAATGCACGACCCATCACAGGATGACGCCCGTGAAGCCCACGCAGCGATGTTCGAACTGAACTACGTAGCATTAGACGGTAACGTTGGCTGTATGGTGAACGGTGCAGGGCTTGCTATGGGTACGATGGACATCGTTAACCTGCACGGTGGCAAGCCAGCAAACTTCCTCGACGTAGGCGGCGGTGCGACTAAAGAACGTGTTGCTGAAGCGTTTAAAATCATTCTGTCTGATAGCAATGTGAAAGCGGTTCTGGTTAACATTTTCGGCGGTATCGTACGTTGTGACATGATCGCTGAAGGTATTATTGGCGCCGTTAAAGAAGTGGGCGTTAAGGTTCCAGTTGTGGTGCGTTTAGAAGGTACTAACGCTGAATTAGGCCGTGAAGTTCTGGCAAAATCTGGTCTTGATATCATTGCAGCTACCAGTCTGACTGATGCGGCTGAACGAGTAGTTAAAGCTGCGGAGGGCAAATAATGTCTGTCTTAATCAATAAAGATACCAAGGTAATTTGCCAAGGCTTTACCGGTGGTCAAGGTACATTCCATTCACAGCAAGCTATCGATTACGGTACGCAAATGGTCGGTGGTGTGTCTCCTGGTAAAGGTGGGACTGAACATTTAGGCCTACCAGTGTTTAACACAGTGAAAGACGCGGTTGCAGCAACTGGCGCAACAGCTTCTGTTATCTATGTTCCAGCACCTTTCTGTAAAGACGCTATTCTTGAAGCAATCGATGGTGGCATCGAGCTTATCGTTTGTATCACTGAAGGCATTCCTACACTGGATATGCTACAAGTGAAAGTGAAGCTTGAAGAAACTGGCGTTCGTATGATCGGTCCTAACTGCCCAGGTGTTATCACCCCTGGTGAGTGTAAGATCGGCATCATGCCAGGTCATATCCACTTAAAAGGTAAAGTGGGTATCGTTTCTCGTTCAGGTACTTTGACTTACGAAGCGGTTAAGCAAACCACTGACGAAGGTTTCGGCCAATCTACTTGCGTAGGTATTGGTGGTGACCCAATTCCAGGTACTAACTTCATCGACGTATTGGAAATGTTCCAAAACGATCCACAGACTGAAGCCATCGTGATGATCGGTGAAATCGGTGGTACTGCTGAAGAAGAAGCGGCGGCTTATATCAAAGCTCACGTGACTAAGCCTGTAGTTTCTTACATTGCCGGTGTCACTGCACCTGCTGGTAAGCGTATGGGCCATGCTGGCGCGATTATCGCTGGCGGTAAAGGTACTGCTGCCGACAAGTTTGCAGCTTTAGAAGCGGCGGGTGTGACCACAGTCCGCTCGTTAGCGGATATCGGCAAAGCGCTACGTGCTAAAACAGGTTGGTAAGCTAACCGTTTAAACACTAAAAGGCGCCTAAGGCGCCTTTTTTATTGGCGGTCATTTACGTGATGAAACCCAGCAAATGATGGGAATGGGATTGAGCTAACACCATGAAGACTAGATATTTTATCTTTAACGGGTTAGATTAAAGCATATTCTAGGATATTGGCAGCTTGTCTCTTGGCGCGAATGAGTCCTAGTTGAGCCTATAACCGTAAGCTTAGTGTTTATGGCATCAATGCTGTTTCAGCAACCAATCTTAACTTTTTTATACGACACGATTGCAGCTTAGTGCTGTAAGCGTAGTTATTTTTTATGGCGCTTATCGCAAGGAAAGGGTAAGCAATGGTTTGATGTTTGCCACCGCTATGGGCTACTACATCAGGTTTTTTAATGAGGGAAAGACTGTGAATACACCTAACATTATTATTTCTGAAATCGATTTGGAAAGATTAGAACGATTATTAGAGTCACTACCAGCGAATGCATTTCCAGGGAAAACGGCATTAGAGGCTGAACTTGATAGAGCAGAGATAGTCCCCGCGACCGAAATGCCTGACAATGTCGTTACAATGAACTCGTTGGTTAAATTTAGTGTTTCATCCAGTAACGATACTTTTTGTCTACGGTTAGTGTATCCCAAGGATGCTAATGGCGAAGGAACTATTTCCATTCTTGCCCCAGTAGGCAGCGCATTGCTTGGATTATCACAAGGTGATGATATTGAATGGCCAGGTCCTGGCGGCACTATGGTTAAGGTTCGTATTGAAGAGATTGTATATCAACCAGAGCGTAGTGGCGATTTTCACCGCTAATCAATTGGCGTAAAGTAAGTGTGTTACTTTACGCCTTATTTTCAGCAGTGGTATAGGGAGTTGAGATGATAACGCAGACCGAACGCTTAATTATTAGGCCATTTACAGAGCAAGATATTGAGGCGCTGTATTTGATGAATAGTAATCCAGCCATGCTGAAATACATTCCCACAGCGGCTTTTACTTCCCGTGAGCAGGCCGAAGTATTATTTCATAATGTGATCCAAGCAGATTACCAACAACACGGATTTGGCCGTTGGGCCGTTGAGCACAAGGCCGATAATAAAGTGATTGGTTTTTGTGGGCCGAAGTTTATTCCAGAGTTTAACGAAGTTGAAATTGGTTATCGTTATTTTCCTGAGTATTGGGGAATGGGAATTGGCAGTGAAGCGGCACAGGCTGCACTGAAGGTATTTCCACAATTTGGGATTGATAAAACGATAGCATTAATTTTAGAGGGAAACGTGGCCTCTGAAGCTGTGGCTAAACGCATTGGTATGTCTTGGCGGGAGTACAGTGAATTTATGGGGCATAGGGTCAATATTTACGCCAGAACATTATAATTATCACTCTAAATAAAAAACCAGCCGACGGCTGGTTTTTAGATTTCGTGTGTTTAACACCCTGCAGTCTAGAGACTGTGGCTAAAGACGGTTGACTACTCGTCGTTGTGATCGCAGTTGTCATTAGTGCAATGGCCATAGAGATATAAGCTGTGATTAGTTAGCTTAATATTATGCTTCATGGCTATTTCATCTTGACGACGTTCGATAACTTCATCTGAAAACTCAATCACTTTGCCACAGGATAGGCAAACTAAGTGATCATGGTGGTGCTGAGTCGACAATTCAAATACGGCTTTACCGCTTTCAAAATGATGACGACTGACGATGCCGGCATCATCAAATTGGTTTAACACACGGTAGACTGTAGCAAGACCAATTTCTTCACCAATATCGAGCAGTTTCTTGTATAAGTCTTCTGCACTGATATGTTGATTTTCAGGTCCTTGCATCAGTTCTAGGATCTTGACTCGTGGCAGGGTAATTTTCAAACCCGCTTTTTTTAGCGCTTGATTTCCATCTGTCATTGCTAATCTCTTGATTGCAGAACCAATAGGTTCATCCGTGGATAGAGCTTGTCATTATAGGGGGTGAAATTGAAAACTTAAACCTTTGTTCTAGCTTTCTGGTCTTATATGCAGATAAATTGTGTTAATTGACGCGAAATTACAATAAATTGCGACAATTCAAGCATAGTTTTTGTAAGGTTATACCAAGGAATAATGTTCACGACCATAAAAGTCCGTGACAATAAGAATAATAAAGAGAATAAAAGGAATCGGCATGTACCAACATATAGTGGTATTAACTGGCGCGGGGATCTCTGCTGAATCGGGATTGCGTACCTTTCGCGATCAAGATGGTTTATGGGAAGAGCATCATATTGAAGACGTTGCTACACCAGAAGGCTATGAGCGTGATGCTGAGTTAGTGGAACGATTTTATAATAGCCGTTGGCAACAATTGCATAGTGGGGCAGTGGCTCCAAACCCCGCACATCAGGCTTTAGCAAAACTCGAAGCGCAGTTTGTAGGGCAATTATTGATAGTAACGCAGAATATTGATGATTTGCATGAGCGAGCAGGCTCCCGCCGGTTGTTGCATATGCATGGCGAATTGTCTAAAGGTCGGTGCCCGCGTTCGCGTCAAACCTTTCTTTTGCGTGAGCCATTTGGTCCTGATAATTGCTGTACCTGCTGTATTCCGGCTCAGCGTTTACGTCCCCACGTGGTCTGGTTTGGTGAAATGCCATTAGGAATGGATCGAATTCATGATGCGCTTGATAGTTGCGATCTGTTTATTGCAATAGGAACCTCTGGCACAGTCTATCCCGCAGCAGGGTTTGTGGATAGCGCGAATCATCATGGTGCTCAGACGGTTGAAGTGAATTTAATGGCTCCCGATAGACACAGTCAATTTCAATATCACCTTACAGGCAAAGCGGGTGATATAGTGCCTAGGCTTGTTGATACCATTTTGGCAGGTAAAGTGATTGGTAGCGACTTGGTGACAATATGAGCCAAAAACTCGCGATTATTATGCGTGGTTTGCCTGGAAGCGGTAAATCTTATTGGGTTGAGCAGTATATTGCCAACTTACCTTTGGATATGGCTTTTCGTCTGCGTCAATATGGACTTTTTTCAACCGATACATTTTTCTATCAGGGTAATGAATATCGTTTTGATGCGAAAAAATTGCCTGAATACCATCAACGTAATTTAACCGCGTTTATCCAAGCTCTCGTATCGAATGAGCCTATTGTTATCTGCGATAACACTAATCTTTGTCACTGGGAATATATGGCCTATGATGCCGTGGCAAAAGCGCTTGGCTATCAAGTACGCATTGTACTTGTGGGCGAGCCGTTGAATACTGAGCATCAACGATTATGTGCTGAGCGTAATCGTCATCATGTTTCCCTTGCGCATATTCAACGTATGGCAACAGCATTTGATGCGTTTTAATCGATATTGTAATGAATCATCCTATGATAGCGTTCTTCTTTTTGTCACCTATTCCTTTTAAGCTTGATCTTACAGGCAGTTTATCCATTTTGACTCGCGTATAATGCGCTGCTGCGTATGGTTTTACGGGAGTTTTCCTTGCTAACAAAAATTCTGTTCACTCTACTGATCGTTATCGGTGCTTGGTTTTTGCTGTTAAAGCGAGGACGAAGTGTTGGTTCTCAAAGCCAAAGTCATTACCAAGAGAGGTTAACGATAGTGCCTTATGCACCTTTTTGGCGGCGTTATTTGATGACGGGATTATTTGTACTGATTGGAATTAGCACCTTAAGCTACAGTGTATGGTACTGGCGTGATCAGCATAAAATTGTCACTGTGACTATTGTGTCACCCACTGGGACTCATAGTGGTGTGTATCAAGCCCGCAAGGGGGATATTTCAGAGGCAAAAATGGTAACAGTGGAAGGGATACATATTCGTTTTTCTACGGCTGAGCGCCTAGAGATCATTGAAGATTAACTTTTCTTTATTTTACTAAATTATCTTATGCATCTTTTCATTGCTAACTTATGCGGTAAACTAGCGACAATTTTTTAGCCTGCACTTAAGTGGCCTTTTCGCTTAGGTTTTGTTTCAGGAGGACAAATGATTACTGCTTATATCTACGAAAATCGTCACCTCACCGTGGCAGAAATCAGTATACAAGACAGTATTCCCACGTCGACCATTTGGTTAGATCTTTATAAACCTGATGATGCAGAGCGAGAATGGTTAAGTCATTTTTCCGTTGAAGAAGTCCCTGATGAAGAAGATATTAATGAGATTGAGGCGTCGGCGCGTTTTTATCAAAATAGCGATGGGCTTCATATCAACTCTCTGTTTCCACAACGTGTAGGCCAAGACGTCCGCGGTGTAAACGTCTCATTTAATTTACGCAGCAATTTTTTGCTGACTATCCGTGAAGAAGATGTAGGACTTATCCGCTTATTACGTAACTACCTACGTTTAGGTCGACTTGAGGTTTCTACTCCACAGGAGTTGTTCCTCGAGCTTTTTAATCTCAAAGTGGACTACCTTTCAGATTTAATTGAAGACGTATATACCGTATTGGAAAATGTCGGTGAGCAAGTATTTGATAACGATCAACTTGATAGCGTGTTCAAACTGATCACCTTGCAAGAAGACTCCAATGGAAAAATTCGTCTAAGTTTGCTCGATACTCAGCGTTCACTGCGTTATATGCAGCGTTACTACCGTGGACAATTGTCCGATGAGCATCTTAAAGATCTGCGGGAAATGTTGTCAGATATCGAGTCACTGATGCCCCATAGCCAGTTTATTTTCGATAAATTAAACTTTTTGCTTGATGCGGCGATGGGTTTTAGTGGATTACAACAAAATAAAATCATCAAAATATTCTCGGTTGCGGCAGTGGTATTCCTGCCTCCGACGCTCATTGCCAGTAGCTATGGAATGAACTTTAGCAGTATGCCGGAGCTTGAGTGGCAGTATGGTTATCCAATGGCAATAGTAATGATGTTAGCTAGTGCGGCAGGCACTTACTTTTTCTTTAAACGTAAACACTGGTTATAACACTAGGTCAGATTATTGAGACAAAGCCGAATAGTTAATTCGGCTTTTTTTATGACAGGTTACTTACGGCTATCGCCACCAAAATAGTAACTGACACGCTCACGGGGATTAAGATATTCATGTACTTTTTCGGGCAGAGCGGCCGGAGGAAGGCAGCGAACAATACTAATACCTTCCAGTTCAAGATCGACGATTGGCGCTTGATCCTTTGGCACTTGGGCATCGTAGACCAGAATCTTAGGACAGAGCAGCTTTTGCAGATTAACTGACATCACCATGGCATATTGACCACTGGATAATTCCACTACACTGCCAGGGGGATAGATGCCGAGCATTTTGATTATCTTTCCAATATATTCTTGATTTAACTTCGTTTTATATTGTTTATACAAATGCCCCAGAGCCGCGTATGGCATCATTGGTTTATCTTGCGGGTTGGGATAGCAAAGTGAGTCGTACTCATTTACTACTGCAAGAAGCTGTGACATTTGATCCAAATCTGCCTCCTTAAGTCCCTTAGGGTAACCAGTGCCATCAAGAAACTCATGGTGGTTAGTAATGGCGGGGAGTGCACTAGGTGGAAAGTTTTCCGCTAGTTTTAGTAGTTCAACTCCGAGTAATGGATGTTGTTTAATAAAGTTAAGTTCGGGCGCTGACCAAGGTGTTGATTTTTTAAGGATCTGCGGGGGGATTTTGAGTTTACCCACATCGTGGAAAAGGGCGCTTAAACCAATCGCTTCAATTTCACTGCGACTCCATTCCATCTCTTTCGCAATCAACATTGATAGAATGGCGACATTTAATGAATGGTAATAGATGCTTTCATCTTGCTTAGCATCACTCATTAAGTGCAGAACCAAATTGTCAGAAGTGAGTAGCTGTTCGACTATGCTATGGACTAAATCCTTTGCATCATCAACGGCGTTGAGTGGGCGATTACGTAGTTTGGAGATCATGCTACGCATCATCGCCACTGAGCGAGTAAAGTTTTGTTCTGTTTTATGGATATCTCTGCGCAATTTTTTTTGCACTTCAATTTGCTCAGCCTTGTAAAGTTCCATGTCATTTTTAAGGTCATGGATCTCTGGAGCAGGAGGCAACTTGATCGGGTTTACGGCATCAATACTCAAAGGTTCAACGTCGCTCCGCTCTAGATCGACGATAACATGTGCAATGCCAAGGTTTTTAATTAACTCAATTTGTGCAGCTTGTTTTATATGGAAGCTACTGAATAAAAAGGGATGATCTTTCCAAGCGACGGGCAAACGCACAAAGTTACCTATCTGGAGTTGATGAACTGACACTTTACAGCTTTTTTTCATATTTTTGTTATCGCGAAGTCAATGGTGTTATTTAATATCAATAATGCTGCTTTACAATTACTTAACTAGCATGTCAGCATAGCAAGTATAGAAACAATTACACCATTGAGGATGTATGGACTTTATTGAAGTATACCCTAATGCGTTACCAGATGACCTGTGTGACCGTCTGATTTTAGCATTTGATCAACATACTGGTGTTGTCGATGGACAAACAGGAAATGGTGTTGACCCAGAAAAGAAGATCAGCCGAGATTTAACCTTAGATAATTTTGACGATATGCAGCCCTTAAAAAATGAGCTTTTAAGTTATACCTTAAAAGGAGTTGTCGATTATTTTACTCAGTATTCTATGGCATTAATGGGGGCGGTGGCGGTATCAGTAAGTGATGCTGAGGGAAAGCCTACGACCTTAACCCCCTCAAATTTTGCTCAGTTGGGATTGCCTAAGGTTGATGGGCTAGTTAAATATTTGTATCGCAGTGGCAGTATCAATATTCAAAAATATCAGCGTAATAAAGGTGGTTATCCCCACTGGCATTCAGAACAGTTTCCACAAAGTGGCCATAATGAGGCCTTACACCGTGTTGTGTTTTATATGTTTTATCTTAATGATGTTGAGGAGGGGGGAGAAACGGAGTTTTACTACCAACGACGTAAAATTAGTCCTAAAAAAGGCACTATGGTTATAGCGCCAGCAGGGTTTACCCATTCCCACCGTGGCAATATGCCTATCAGTAATGATAAATATATTGCAACATCTTGGGTCATGTTTAACCGTGCTGAGCAATTATATACGGTATACGCTTAATCATGGTATGTAGAGATTAGACTGGGATGCGGATCCTAAAAAGAGCCCCTTCCAAATGACTTTCTTCAATATCGAGTGCCCCACCATAACTGTGAACAATTTCATCGCATACGGCTAAACCAATACCTTGACCTGGCGATTGTGTATCGGCACGTACACCGCGTTGGATTATCTTTTGCCGCAGTGTTTCCTCTACACCTGGTCCATCATCTTCGACGATTAATTCAAATTCACCCAGTGCATTAAAATGAGCACTGAGCTGTACTTGGCTAATACATAGTCGAAAAGCATTTTCCATTAAGTTTCCACACAGTTCCATTAGATCACCTTTGTTACCTGGAAACTGTAAGTTAGGTGCTATCTTGGCGGTAAAGTTAACTTGTTTATCGCGGTAAATTTTAAATAGCATCTGCGAAAGCTGATCAACCAGTGGTGCTATAGCGGTATGCTCTTGTTTTAGTCCTTGACGGCCGAGCATCGCGCGCTTGAGCTGATATTTAACCAGTTGATCCATCTGGCTTATTTGCTCCATAATCTTTTCATTAGCAGATTGCTTGCTTAGACTCGTATCGTCAGTGATGGCATGGACAGCGGCTAGACGAGTTTTAAGGCTGTGAGCTAAATCGTTCATCGCATTTTGATAGCGTTGTTGCTGGGCACTTGATTGTTGTAACATTTGGTTCAGTGCTTGAGTTACCCCTTCTAACTCAACAGGGTAACCCTCTGATAGGGATTTAGTTTTACCTTCATTGATCGATTGCAACTCATTTTGCATCAGTACCAGAGGGCGCATTCCCCAATAGGCAGCACTGACGAGTAAAATTAAGGCTAAGGCCAATACCATGGCTAAGCGCATGTAAGTCCGCTTACTGAATTTACTGTATTCTTGTTCAAGTTTCTCGGCATCTTTCATCACCAGCAGGTTATAGTGTACGCCTGCAATTTCTACTGCGAGTAAATAGACAAAGTAGCCTCTTTCATCGGCCATGGTTAGATAATAGGGCGGTGAATCGTTACGGATTTCATTAAAACGTTCGCAGGTATCAAATAAACCACGATCGACTGCGAGTGATGATGTCCATACCTGTTTGAACTTGTCATCACAACTAGCGATAACATAGCGTTCTTGTTTGTTATTTTCTTCGAGCCATGCGCTGGTATCAGGAATGAGATCATGTTCCCTTAACTCTGCGGCGACTTGAGGTATTTCGGCAATGAGTTGGGCAGTTTCTTCGTTGTAACTATTTTGCGCGTGCAGAATATTCACCATCCACGCTAAGCCAAAACCCACTAAAGTGATTATTGATAGTGAGGTGAGAAACATCCGCGTGAGCAGACGTTTCTTAAAGGTAAATTTTAGTTGCATGGCAGGTTAAATTTATATCCTTGGCCACGAATTGTTACTATAGGATTATCTATACCATCTCGGGTAAGTTTTTTACGTAGACGACTCACCATCACTTCAATTGTATTGGGGTCTCCTTCTTTATCGCCATAAATCACATCGAGTAAACGTTGCTTAGCGACAACTTCATGGCAATGACGCATTAAATATTCGAGAATTAAATATTCAAAAGCGGTGACTTCCATCACTTCATTGGCAAGCGTGACTTGTTTTGCGGCGAGATCAAGTTTTAACTCCCCACTTGTGATAACCGGTTTAACGAATCCAGCACTGCGGCGTACTAAAGCATCTAGCCTAGCAACAAGTTCTTCTTTTTGAAAAGGTTTGACTAAATAGTCGTCAGCACCAGCATTGAGACCTTCCACTTTATCTTGCCAGTTTACTCGTGCGGTTAAGATCAGAATAGGGGCTTTGAGTTCTGCGTCACGCAGTTGCTGAATAAGGCTGATCCCATCTTGGTCTGGTAAGCCCAAGTCGACAATCGCAACATCGATGGGGTAATTCGTGGCTTGATAAAACCCTTCTTTAGCCGTGAGGGCAACTTGTACCTGATTGCCTAAATCGCTTAGTTGTACTTTTAGGTGGTGGGATAAAATAACATCATCTTCAACAACCAAAATTCTCATAACATTTATGCCTCAACGTCAATTAGGCTCAGTTTACGCAAAATACCCACTGGAGCCAAATAGTGTCTTATCCTATCTAAGATGAACTTAACCTAGGCTGACCGAGGTTAATCATTGATTAAAATAAACACTAAATAGAATGTATTAAAAAGAGATTTGAGTGCGCAATGTTAATGAATAGAGGAAGTGCCCCAGTAGGATTTTTGTCTCCTTAATCGCAATATACCGTTAAAGCAGAAAATTGCACCAAAGGTAAACAGCATTACAGCCCCCATAATTACCGCTAATCTTATCCAAGGTGTACCGTGAGCCATTCGTATTTGTATTGCATCAATAGCGGTAACACCCCAAACTGAAAAAATACTCACAAATAGAATGACTTGTAATAACCGTATGATGAGGCTGTGTTTAAGATATATGCCAAGTGGTGCTAGCGCAAATGCACCTGCTAAATATAGCTGGTCATATCGTAGGAAATGGGCACTCAGTAACCAATAAGCGACAATTATCCAAATGCTTCTCCACCACATGTTATTTCTCCATTATGCTGAAATTAAAAATTTAACTAATGTAGCGAGAAATGAAGTTTCATTCTACCCGTATGTTCACACTTATGGATATCATGCATGACTGGCACATAAATAAAAACGCCACAGTGATGTGGCGTTTTTATTAGGAGTCATATGCTAAACAGGAGCTAGTTTTTTGAATTATCCAGTAGGTGTACTTGTTCATCAAAGCTTCGTGCAACTTTCCCTGCTTGAGTGTTATTAAACACAGTTTCATTAAATTCGCCTTCAGATTTAGCTATCACAACAGTGGCGACACAATCACCGGTAACGTTAACGGCGGTACGCACCATATCGAGTAAGCGGTCAACACCAATGATCAATGCGATACCTTCTACAGGTAAACCCACTTGATTGAGAACCATGGCCAGCATAATAAGACCGACACCAGGTACTCCTGCCGTGCCGATAGATGCCAGAGTTGCTGTGACTACAACGGCGGCATAATCGGTCAGTGTTAATTCAATTCCAAACACTTGGGCGATAAATACCGTGGCGACACCTTGCATAATTGCGGTGCCATCCATATTGATGGTTGCACCAAGGGGGAGAGTGAAAGAGGCTATTTTATTATCGACACCTAATCTGTGTTCAGAAGCTTCAATTGTAATCGGTAGGGTTGCATTTGAACTTGCCGTTGAAAATGCAAAAAGCTGCACATCGCGCATTTTGCGAATAAAGATAAGCGGGTTTAGCCCCGAGAGAAGCTTGAGTAACATTGGGTAGACAACAAAGGCATGGACTAATAATACAACGAGTACTACAAAGAAGTATTTTACGACACTTCCAAAAGTCTCAAGACCTAAGGTTAATGCGAGTTTTCCCATCAGCGCAAATACACCGTAAGGTGCTAACTGCATAATTAAGGTAACGACGCGCATTATCACTTCATTTAAATCTTCAAATAATACGGCAACTCGCTTACCTCGCTCACCAATATGCGCAATAGCAAATCCGAAAATCACTGCAAATATAATAATTTGCAGCATATTCCCTTCACTCATTGCTTGCATCGGATTGGTTGGCACTATGCTAATTAATACATCAGCTAATCCAGGTGCATCCTTAGCGACATAGTGCATTTTTTCTGTAGCTAACGATGCGTTACCTGGATGAACAATCACTGCACTGATAATTGCGATAGTTAAAGCAATTGCAGTTGTAAATAAGTAAAAGGCTAATGTTTTGCCACCTAAACGGCCGAGTTTTGATGGTTCACTGAGTGAGCATGTCCCACAAACGAGAGAGATAAACACTAAAGGTACCACTAACATTTTTAAACTAGAGATAAAAATAGTGCCGATAACATGCAAAAAACCTTCGGTTATATAATCTTTCACAAACACACTTTCAGGGAAAGCGCTACGAAGCAAAAGTCCAAAGAGAATACCACTTGCCATACCTAACAGAATTTTGCTTGTGAGACCGAGTTTATTTTTAAGCGAGGTTGCCATGGGGGTTCCTGTATGTTTTTTGTACTTTCTATTTTTTGGCGTTCACAAGCCTAACAAGAAAATGCAGAAGATGAAATGATGCCAAATGTTAAATATGTTTTTTATAAAAATAAATAGATGTAAAAATGTATAATTTTGGTGAAATTTGTGTGTTTTTACTCTATAGATTATAGGCATCTAGTTAGTATTATCATCTAAGCAACAGGGAGCCTGACAATGAAGTCAGTGTATAAGGTTTTTCTTGTAGGATTATGTTCACTTTTCTTCGTTGCCTGTGGTGGTGGGGGCAGTATTTCCGATGATGGTGGTACAACGCCGCCTGCTGACAAGTATGTTATTAAATTAGAACTGGTTAATGTTGATGGGCAGGCCATATCAACTATTTCAAATGCAACTCTTGGCAAGCTTATTACTACTGTGACTAAAAATGCGAGTCCACTGGTAGGTGCTCGAATTGTATTTAACTTAGAAGGACAGGGAGGCTTAACACCTGATAGTGGTGTTACTAATACTGAAGGTAAAGTGTCTATTGATGTTTTACCAGGTAATAAACTTGGCTCTGGAAGTATTACGGCTACATATGCACCAATCAGTGGAAGTGTTGTCACTTCAGTTCCAATTTCTTTCAACACTAAAGGTGATGGTGGTGACGCTGGAGGTGGCCCTCAAGTAACATTAAAGCTAACCGACGCTGCAGGAAATTCAATTAATAGCATTACATCGACAACGTCTGGCATATTGTCGGCAACGGTGACCGGACTCACTAAAACCGCGATAGTGACTTTTGATTCCACAATTGGTGATTTGCCCGTCAAGACGGCCATTACTGATCTCAATGGTAAAGCAAGCGTTAATTTATATGCAGGTAGTACACCGGGTGCGGGGACTGCAACTGCGTCATTAAGTACGGGTGAGGTAGGGGAGCAAGTTTTTGTTGTGGGTGCTACCAATGTGTTAATGGGAAGTGGCTCGCCTTTTGTTTCGGGTAAGGCTGATGTGAGTGCATTAACCTTATCAGCAGGAGGGACTGCAACTATTTCAATCTCATTACAAGATGATCAGGGGAAAGCGTTTACTGAGCCAGTGGATGTTCGTTTTGCTTCAACCTGTTCAAATAAAGCCAGCCCTGAAGCTATAATTAGTAGCCCCGTGACCGCGGTGGGTGGGCAGGCTACAAGTACATATCTTGCCAAAGGATGTGTGGATGTTGACAATATTACGGTGACCGCGAATGTGGGTGGCAAAAACTTGTCAGCGACGGGTAGCATTACAGTGTTGTCAGCAAGTGCAGGGAGTGTCGTTTTTGTTGATGCCACGCCCGAACATATTGGTATTAAAGGGACTGGAATCAATGAGTCTTCTACTTTACGTTTTAGGGTATTAGATACCAACAATAATCCAGTCGCAAATAAAGCGGTCAGTTTTAAATTGAATAATAATTCAGCTGGATTGACGTTAACCCCCGACACCGCAACATCAAACAATCAAGGGTATGTACAAACAGTGGTTAATTCCGGCACCGTTGCGACAACGGTAAGGGTTACGGCAAGTATTGATGGGACTAACCCATTAATTTCCAGTCAATCCAATGTACTTGTTGTTTCCACAGGTAAACCAGATCAAGACAGTTTTTCACTCTCAGCTTCCGTTTTTAATGTTGAAGGTTGGAATTATGACGGCGCTAAGGTCACTATTACAGCCCGTCTAGCCGATGCCTTTAATAACCCTGTACCTGATGGAACCGCTGTAGTATTTACTGCTGAGGGTGGTTCGATAGAGAGTTCTTGCCAAACACAAAAAGGGGTTTGTTCCGTGGTCTGGACAAGCCAGCAACCTCGTCCTGTGGGTGTTGATGGTAATGGACCACTTTTTGATGCAAATGGCAATCAGAACCAAGATCCTAATGCAATGCTTAGAGCCGAGACCAATTTTGCCAGTAAAACATATCTGGGAAATTATTTTGGTCAGCCCTATGGCGGTAGGGTGACTATTACTGCCACAGCCATTGGTGAGGAGTCATTTCCTGATTTAAACAGTAACAACATTCTCGATACTGATAGTGAGTTTAGTTTATTTGTGGGAACTCCTACGAATTGTGGTCGTGATAATAGTGGGGATTGTTATGATCTTACTGAGGCATTTGTTGATCATAATGAAGATGGTATTTATACACCTAAATATCCAAAGAATGGTTCAACGGATACTTCTGGTGATCGTGAGACTTTTACCGATTTTATTGACCCAGTTAACCCGACAGGACAAGGTGTCTTTGATTTAGCCGACGGAGAGTACAGTGGTGTGTTATGTGACAATTCCGCAGCGGCATCAGTCAAATGCAGTCCGCAAGCATCCATCTCCGTACGCCGCTCACTTGTATTAGTGATGTCAGGAAGTGATGCGATTGCCACTCGTGCTGAAAATACCTTAATTGCCGATGCTATTCCCAATAATGGGCAGATTGATATTGCGATTAAAGGCACTGCCTCCGTGATGTTTACTATCGCTGATATCAATAATCAACAAATGCCAGCTGGAACTGTGGTGAACTTTAAAGCAACGGGCGCGACGGTGACAAGTTCAACGAGTTACACATGGCCGAGTACAAATTATAACGGTGGCCGTCAGTTTGTGGTTAGCTTAAAAGGTGGCGATCAAGCTGATTCAGGAAATCTAATTGTCACAGTTACCACTCCGGGTGTAAAAGATGCGCAGGGAGGGGATATTGCTGGAACAACAACGGAGGTATTAAATATTCCTATTCTTGTGAGATAGCTCGATGTGCTAAAAACAAGGTGCTATTGGCACCTTGTTTGGATTGTTTTAAAGCACAACGCTATTTCTGGAATTGGTAGACGCTGCCAAGTTTCATGATTTGCGAAAGTTCATCTAGTGCAGTGCGTGATTCAATAATTAACTGTGGGTCAGCTAAATCTTGGGTCGTTAATCTGTCTCTATAATGTTTTTCTATCCAAGTGTTTAAGCGGTTGAATAAGGCATCATTGAGCAGAGTATGTTGATTGACTGCCGTTATTTCTTTTTCATTCATCGCAACCCGTAAACGAAGGCATGCTGGTCCCCCTCCATTTTGCATGCTTTGTTTTACATCGAAATAAAGCACTTGTTTAATCGGCGTGTTTAGTGTCAGTAATTCATTTAAATAAGCAAATACCGCAGGGTTTTCTTGGCAATCTGTTGGGGCAATAATGGCCATTTCGCCTGAGGCAAGAGTGATAATTTGCGTATTGAATAAATAACTTTTCACCGCATCTTGAATTGTCACTTTTGCTGTTGGCACTTCAATAAAATACAGTTCAGTGTCGAGCTTGCGTTTAATTTCATCAATTTTCTGTTGGGTATTTAAAAATGCTTGCTCGTGGTAGAACAGGACATTTTGGTTACCGACAGCGATAACATCGTTATGGAATACGCCTTGATCAATCACATCAGGATTTTGTTGAATGAAGACACAATTATCGTCTTCAAGCTGATGTAAACGAGCCACAGCCATCGATGCTTCTAAAGTCTGTCTAGCTGGATATTTTTGCGGTTTAGGCGCGTTGGGATTAGTGGCTTCTTGTCCATAAACAAACAGTTCAACACCTGCATGACCATACTCTTTGCAGAGGCGAGTGTGGTTTGCGGCGCCCTCATCTCCGAAGCTATTATGCTCAGGTAAGTGACTATGGTGATGAAAATAGTGGGGATCACTGAAAGTTGCTGTTAATATGCGCCCCGTTGTCAAAGGCTCTATACTGCGATGCAGTTTATCGACTAAATTTGCTGGGGTGAAATGCAGTTTGCCGTCACGTGTATCTGCACTGGGTGAAACCGTTGCCGCATTCGCCGTCCACATGCTGGAGGCGCTGCAACAGGCATTAAGCAATATTGGTGCTTCTTTTGCTGCTTGTTTTAATACATTAGCATCAGAGCCAGAAAATCCAATTCGGCGCAATGTGTAAAGGTCTGGGCGCTCTTGAGGGGCTAACATGCCTTGAACTATGCCCATATCGGCCAGTGCTTTGGCTTTTTGAAGTCCTTGTTTAGCTGCAGCTTTGGGGTTAGAAACTAAAGCAGCGTTGCTGAGTGAGGCGACATTGCCAAATGATAACCCTGCGTAATTGTGTGTTGGTCCAACGAGTCCATCAAAATTCGCTTCAAAGTGCTTCATTGCTTATCCTTGTGATAGGGAAGTTATTATTTGTTCATCTGGTCCCTGAGGGAACCCAGTATACTGAAGCTTTTCGAGCACACAAGCGGACGGTTTTGTGCTCAAAGCGACTTTTTGACGATAAATGCATAACTATTTCTTGCTTGCTGGCAAATAATGAAATATTAGTTTTTAATTACGCATATTATATTTTTACATTTTTTCAACTTTGATTAAAAAGTGACTCGCTGGTACATATAAAAGAGGGATTAACTTGAAACTAAGAGTACAACCCTCTATATATGGTGCCAATTTCCACCTTCTTGAGATTTTTGGCGCAAATTAAACTATGGGTAAATCGCTAGTTATTGTCGAATCGCCGGCCAAAGCTAAGACTATTAATAAATATCTTGGCAAAGAATTCATCGTTAAATCGAGCGTAGGTCACATCCGAGATCTGCCGACATCATCGACTTCAGAAGGCAATGAAAAGGTTAAATCCGCTGCCGAAGTTAAGAAGATGTCGCCAGAAGAAAAAGCTCAATATAAAAAGGTGAAGGATCAGCAAGCGCTGGTGTCTCGCATGGGCGTTAACCCTGAAAAGGGCTGGGCGGCTAAGTACCAAATTTTGCCAGGTAAAGAAAAGGTCGTTAAAGAGTTACAGGCACTTGCCGATTCTGCTGACCAAATCTATCTCGCAACCGACTTAGACCGTGAGGGAGAAGCTATCGCTTGGCATTTGCAAGAGGTGATTGGTGGTGATCCTTCACGGTATCAACGTGTTGTTTTTAACGAAATTACTAAGTCTGCGATTCAAGATGCTTTTAGCAAACCGTCGACACTCGACACTAACATGGTTAATGCCCAACAAGCCCGTCGCTTTTTAGACCGTGTGGTGGGCTTTATGGTGTCACCACTCTTATGGAAAAAGGTGGCGCGAGGCTTGTCAGCGGGTAGAGTCCAATCCGTCGCAGTTCGCTTAGTGGTTGAGCGAGAAAGTGAAATCAAAGCCTTTGTGCCAGAAGAATTTTGGGATGTACATGCCCAGTTAACTACACCCGCAGAAGAATCGCTGCGGATGGAAGTGGTTAAGCATTTAGATTCAGCTTTTGAACCCATCAATGAGCAACAAGCATTAGCTGCCGTGCAGGCTTTATCTTCAGCGAGCTTTAAAGTCATTTCCCGCGAAGATAAAGCGACACAAAGTAAACCTTCAGCCCCTTTTATCACCTCAACTTTGCAGCAGGCTGCGAGTACCCGTTTAGGGTTTGGTGTTAAGAAAACCATGATGATGGCTCAGCGACTTTATGAAGCAGGCCATATCACTTATATGCGTACTGACTCAACCAATTTGAGCCAAGAAGCACTCGAAAGTGTGCGTGATATGATTGGTAAAGCATTTGGTGCCAAATATCTACCTGCAGAACCTATTCGTTATGGTTCAAAGGAAGGGGCACAAGAGGCTCATGAGGCGATTCGTCCATCAAATGTCCACGTAGAGGCCACAGATCTAACCGATATGGAGCGTGACGCTCAGCGTTTGTATGAGCTTATTTGGCGTCAGTTTGTTTCTTGTCAGATGACACCAGCACAATATGATGCAACCAAATTAACGGT
Source organism: Shewanella sp. W3-18-1 (assembly GCF_000015185.1). NCBI lineage: Bacteria > Pseudomonadati > Pseudomonadota > Gammaproteobacteria > Alteromonadales > Shewanellaceae > Shewanella > Shewanella sp. W3-18-1. Next base: position 2,025,035 of record NC_008750.1, read on the forward strand.
GAAAGCGGGCGATTACGAATTAAAAGCCACGGGACGAACGCTGCGTTTTGATGGTTGGACACGGGTACAAACCGTGCTCAAGAAGAAAAATGAAGAAGATAATACATTGCCATTTGTGTCACAGGGCGATGTATTAGCGTTGAAAGAGTTACAGCCTAAACAACATTTTACTAAGCCGCCAGCACGATACAGTGAAGCTTCTTTAGTTAAAGAATTAGAAAAACGTGGCATTGGCCGCCCATCAACCTATGCAACCATCATTTCAACGATTCAAGATCGTGGTTATGTAAAAGTCGAGAATCGTCGTTTCTATGCCGAAAAAATGGGTGAAATTGTCAGTGAACGATTAGTCAGTAGTTTTGCTGATTTAATGAGTTATGACTTTACCGCCAGCATGGAGCAAACATTAGATGATGTGGCTCGCGGCGAATTAGATTGGAAAAAAGTGCTTGATGGTTTCTATGCTGACTTTACTAAGCAATTAGAAAAAGCGGAGCGTGATCCTGAAGAAGGTGGCATGCGTCTTAACCAAATGGTGATGACGGATATCAAGTGCCCAACTTGTGGTCGTCCTATGGGGATCCGTACTGGTACAACTGGTGTTTTCCTTGGTTGCTCTGGTTATGAGTTGCCCCCCAAAGAACGCTGTAAGACGACGATGAACTTAACGCCTGGTGTTGAGGCGATTAGCGAAAACAGTGAAGATGCTGAAACAGATGCATTGCGTGCGAAGCACCGCTGTGGTATTTGCGGCACGGCAATGGACAGTTACCTGATCGATGAGAAGCGTAAGTTACACGTTTGCGGTAACAATCCGATTTGTGAAGGTTATGAGGTTGAAGAAGGCCAATTTAAGATCAAAGGTTATGAAGGCCCATTGATTGAGTGTGATCGCTGTGGCCATGATATGGAATTAAAGAATGGTCGTTTTGGTAAATATTTTGGCTGTACTAACGAAGAATGTAAAAATACTCGTAAATTACTGAAAAATGGTGAGGCAGCGCCGCCAAAAGAAGATCCCATTTACTTACCAGAGCTCAAATGCAGCAAATCTGACGCGCATTTTGTCTTACGTGATGGTGCCGCAGGTATCTTCTTAGCGGCCAGTACTTTCCCTAAATCACGGGAAACGAGAGCGCCATTAGTGGAAGAATTGGTGAAATACCGTGAATTGCTGTGGCCTAAGTACCAGTACCTTGCAGATGCGCCAATCTGTGATGACGAGGGCAATAAGGCTGCTGTGAAATTTAGCCGTAAAACAAAAGAGCAATACGTTGCTACTGAAGTTGACGGTAAAGCGACAGGCTGGTCTGCGCATTACATCAATGGTAAGTGGGTGAGTGAGTCAACGGCTAAAAAAAGTAAAAAAGCGTAATTGATTAATTTTTTAGATAAAGCATATTTGCAAGTTGTGTCGTGTGAGTATGCTTGATTAGCTAAAATTTAATGGTTGCGTGAGCTTATCGAGTTGTAAAAAAGGCCAAGCTATTGAAGCTTGGCCTTTTTGTTTTTATTAATTTGTCGTAAGTGATGTGTTGAACATAAACGCTGAAGGCAATGTTACCACTTCTTTTTCGGCTGAAATAACATATCAATATCGTCTTCTTCGTTTTTAGGTTTTGGTGAGCTTGGCTCTGATTGTTTTTGTGCGCCCATAATCTCATCTAGCAAGAGCTTTGCTTCATCAACTTTACGACCAATAAATGGATCATTAGGGGTTTGAGCTTTAATAGCGTGTAATGTTGCTAAGGCTTTAGTGACCATTTGTTTGGAAGACCCATATTGCTTCATAAAGCTTGCTGCCCGAGCGCGGGACAACATAGAGTCAACATTGATCCTAAGTTGTAAGCTATCAATGCGATTTTCTTCTTGGGCAAATACACTCGGATCGACTCTTCCCTTATTGTGTTCCGCGCGTAAAATGGCTTTTAATTTCTTTAAGGTTTGCACTAGCGCTAAAATTTGTTTGTCATTATCGGGCAATCTAAAATTCTCAATGGGAGGGACTTGAGGTGTGTTAGATTGCAATGTTGCAATTTGGTTTTTGAGATCGGCAAGGCGGCGTTGATAATCCCCCTGTTGCTGGTTTGCGCTTAGGGTAGTTGCGATCTCTAATGCATCTTGCACTCGGCGGTACAGCACCAGAATGATGTGTGTACTGCAAGGTATCATCCCTGTATTGGATAGTACCGTTTCTGTTTCATCAATAATGGCCCTTTGACGGGCAAATTCAATGCGGCGCTCCGCCTCAGCGCGCTCTTTTTGTTGTTGTATAACGTTAATTCCGATAACAAGCAGTAAAAGTGCACCGATGAGGATCAGAACAAAGGTGAATGTCATAGATGTTCCATTATTTATCCAATTGAGCTAATGCTACAATAAATCAATAAACTAGCATAGTTATCTTAGCCTAGGTTATCATTTCTGTCGTATGAATCTTCAGGGTTATGTTCTATATTCCTATTTGCTTTAATTTTTACTATATACTATAACAATTCATTATAGCTGAGTGTGATTTAGGTGCTCAGTGTTCAACAATATTCAGCGTATTTGAGACAAGGATATAAAATGAAACTGCAACAGCTCAGGTATATTGCTGAGGTCGTAAAACACAATCTCAACGTGTCGGCAACCGCTGAAAATTTGTACACATCTCAACCTGGGATCAGTAAACAAGTTCGGATGCTGGAGGATGAGTTAGGGATCCAAATTTTTGGTCGTAGTGGTAAGCATTTAACCCATGTTACCCCCGCAGGGCAGCAGGTAATTAATATCGCTAACGACATTTTAGGCAAAGTAGAAAGCATTAAAAAAGTGTCTGAAGAATATACTAAGCCGGATCAAGGTGAGTTAAATATTGCGACGACAGATACTCAGGCCCGTTATGCATTGCCAACGATTATTCGCCAGTTTATTGATCGTTACCCCAAAGTGAACTTGCATATGCATCAAGGGACACCATCACAAATAAGTGAGCAAGCTGCACGAGGCGATGCGGATTTTGCGATAGCAACAGAAGCGATGCACTTGTATTCCGATCTGATTATGTTGCCTTGTTACCATTGGAATCGTTCAGTAGTCGTGCCAAAAGAGCATCCTTTGGCTACGCGTACTCAAAAAATGACGATTGAAGACCTAGCACGGTATCCTTTAGTCACCTATGTATTTGGTTTTGACCGTGCTTCAGAAATAGAAAAGGCATTTAACCGTGCCAATTTAGAGCCGCGAGTGGTTTTTAGCGCCACCAGTGCTGATGTGCTGAAAACTTATGTGCGATTAGGGTTAGGCGTTGGAGTGATAGCGTCTATGGCTATTGATCCTAATATTGATAAAGACTTAGTTGCCATTGATGCGGGCCATTTATTTGCTCATAGTACAACGAAAATAGGTTTTAGAAAGGGGAGCTTCTTACGTAGTTATATGTATGACTTTATTCAGCACTTTGCGCCACATTTGACTCGCGATGTGGTTGAGAAAGCGGTTGCTCTGCGCGATCAGCAGCTTATCGATGAAATGTTTGCTGATAAAAATCTACCAATGCGTTGATATTTTCTCTTTTGGAGATGTAAAAAATGCCGCTGATATCAGCGGCATTTTTATGGATACGATTCTTAAATGGATTTAAACATTAAGATAAATCGACTTTATCCATTTCTAACTGGGCTAGAGCAATAACCGCTTGAGTGCGGTTACGAACGCCTAATTTTCTGAAGATAGCGGTGGCATGGGCCTTAATGGTCGCTTCAGATACACCTAAGTCATAGGCGATTTGTTTATTGAGTAAACCTTCGGCAAACATTTGCAGCACTTTATATTGCTGTGGAGTCAGATCCGACAGTTTACTTGCCATTTTATCGATATCATCATCTTCAATGGGAATGATTTCAGCACCAGCAGGTAACCAAATATCCCCAAACAATACGGCACTCAGCGCTTCTTTTAGCGTTTCCATCGATGCAGATTTAGGAATAAACCCACTGCTGCCGTAATGGATTGCTCGGCTAATTGTATTGATATCCTCATGGGCAGAAATCACCACAACGGGAAGCTCAGGATAGTGAGAACGTAAATGGATCAATGTCGAATAGCCGTGTGAGCCGGGCATTTGTAAGTCGAGTAAAACCAAGTCGTAGCTTACATCATGTGTATCCAAAACCGTTTGTAAGGCTTCGGCACTGTCGGCTTCATACCATTTGGCTTGCTCAAAGGCACTGGTCAATGCTTGACGTAGTGCATTTCTGAACAATGGATGATCGTCTGCGATAATAATATTTAAGTTTTCTTGCTTCATGGCTTTTTTGATTATCTATGTGGCGCGTGAAGATTAAATCCAATGTAACAGAAAAGTAATCAGGGATCCTATTGCTTTATGCAAGAACTGCGACAAAATTTTTATATGTTTCTGGTTGTTATAATGGAGTCTAGAGATTCTGGCGCGAAAAATGTCGCGTACTTGAGTGTGAAACAGTGCTTATTTTCGCGGCTCAAGTACGCTAGGTTACTGCTTAAATATTATTCTTTGGTCCAAACTTGTGTGGGATTTCGTTGTTCGTCTACCGCAACAAAGGTGAATACTCCTCGAATAGCATGCTCTCGATGATCATGGTACATATCTTCAACGAAGATGTTTACCTCGACTTTTAACGAGGTATTCCCCACATGGATCACTCGGGCGATAAGTTCCGCTAGCGTGCCAGCGGGGATCGGCTTTTTAAAATCAATTCTGTCTGAGCTTACTGTGACGAGTGCTTTTCGGCAGAAGCGGGTGGCCGCAATAAAGGCAGTTTCATCCATCCATGCTAATGCTTCACCACCAAATAAGGTATTGTGATGGTTGGTGATGGAAGGAAAAACGGCCTTAATGACACGGGCTTCGGATTGATTAATTCTGTGTGCGATATCATCGGGGAAACTTGGACTAGCAGCATCGGGAGAATTGGGCATACGGCAACCTGAGGTTATGCGTTTTTAAAGAGGCAAAATTATAGAGAGTTTTATCCCTGAATCATAGAAACCACTGAGGTTATAATAATAGAGATTCTGCTATTTAATAAAAAAGCTCCCCGAAGGAAGCTTTGTGTTGAAACTGTTTAGTGATTTATTGTCCATCTCGCATTAGCAATTCACGTCTTTCCCGAGAAGCATTGGCGAGATCCCGTAATAGCTTTTCAGAGTCATCCCAGTGTAAGCAGGCGTCAGTGATACTTTTGCCGTAACATAGGGCTTGGCCGTCAACCACTTTTTGATTGCCTTCTTGTAAGAAACTTTCGGCCATGATACCCGCGATAGCGGTACTGCCCGCGCGCATTTGTGCCATGATCGACTCCGCTACAATTAACTGCTTGAGATGATTTTTTTCACTGTTTCCGTGGCTAAAATCCACGACCATACGCGGAGTGACATCTACTGACTCTAGCTTTAAACGTGCTTCTTCAATATCTTGAGCGTGATAATTAGGTTTTTTACCGCCGCGAAGAATGATATGTCCAAACGGATTACCGTGGGTACGGTATACAGACATGGCGCCATCTTTGTCTGGTGAATAGAAGATATGGGGCACTTTAGCAGCGCGCACAGCATCAACGGCAATATTGATATTGCCGTCGGTACCATTTTTAAATCCTACTGGGCAAGATAGGGCAGAAGCCATTTCACGGTGGACTTGGCTTTCGGTGGTGCGTGCGCCAATGGCGCCCCAAGTGATTAAATCGGCTATATATTGGCCGTTCACCATATCTAAAAACTCGGTGGCTATGGGTAATTTCAGTTCTGTGATTTGTTGTAATAATTGGCGTGCAATACGCAACCCTTTGTTGGGCTCAAAAGTGCCATCAAGATCAGGATCTGAAATGAGTCCTTTCCAGCCTACAATTGTGCGGGGTTTTTCAAAATACACGCGCATTAGAATACACAAATCGTCTTTCAACTCTTGATGCAAAGCGGCTAAACGGTGGGCGTATTCAAGCGCTGCTTTTGTATCATGGATTGAACATGGGCCAATGATCACGAGCAGACGTTGATCCTCGCCTGTGATAATCGCTTCAACTTCACGACGTTGTTGGATAAGGTAATCGGCTGCATCTTGAGTTAAGGGATACTCAGATGCCAGTTGTGCAGGTGAGATGACTTTAGCTAATAAGGTTGTACGTAATTCGTCAGTTTTAATGGTCATTCAAAATACCGAGCTTGCAGGCGGCGCTTTTCGCCAGATTGCCTCGGATTATAACGAATCGAACCGAGTTGCACAGTGGCAATTGCGTTAATTCTCGGCAACTGTGCAATGAATTTGATTTAAGCTAGATTCATTTAAACTAAATTCACTCGGTTTATCTCACGGTATTTGGCTTTACAGCCCTAGAACATATGCCGTTCAAGGCCTGTGACATCTAATATTTTTGTGGCTATTTCTTCCACAGAATGATTAGTCGTGTCTATATAAGGAATACGTTCGCGTTTAAACATCATTTCCACTTCTTTAACTTCTAAGCGGCACTGCTTGAGTGATGAATAACGGCTATTTTCCATTCGACTCTGGCGAATTTCATGCAAACGTACAGGATCAATGGTTAAACCAAAGAGTTTTTTCTTATTACGTTTAAGGGCTTCAGGTAATTTGAGATTATCCATATCATCTTCAGTGAAAGGGTAGTTTGCCGCTTTAATACCAAATTGCATCGATAAATATAAGCTAGACGGGGTTTTACCGCAGCGAGAAACCCCCAGCAAAATTAAATCCGCTTGATCCATATGTTTCATGGTTTGGCCATCGTCATTATCCATGGCGAAATTGATCGCATCGATACGTGCTTCATAGCCGTGATTTGCTTTGCCATGGGTTCTGTGTACAACAGGTGAAGCTGAAACACCTAAATGTTGTTCGAGTGGGGCCACAAAGGTATTTAAAAAATCATAATCAACGCCCTCGCTCGAATAAATAATGTCGCGAATTTCAGCTTTTACGATGGAATGGAAGACTAATGGCCGTTCACCTGTTGTAATAAAACAATCATTTATTTGTCGCTTAACTTGTTCTGCCTTTGCCAAAGTTTCTACGAATGGAATTGTAAGTGACTCAAATTCTAATGGAAATTGCGAGAGAACTGCATGTCCAAAAACTTCAGCTGTGATCGCTGTCCCGTCGGAGATGTAGAATACTTTTGGTGCCATACTGACCTCTTGTAGTAATAAAATTACAAATAAAATTATAGATTTACGCTTCTTCGGCAGGAGTGTAAAATGCCGTTGCCCTCGTGTGAAGGGGCCACTGAAATAAACTTGCGGAGATAGAACTGTGCAGCAATACGTACTCTGGTATCAGGAATTAGGCATGGGTGACGTCAACTTAGTTGGCGGTAAAAATGCTTCTCTTGGCGAGATGATCAGCAATCTAGCTAATGCCGGTGTTCAAGTACCTGGCGGATTTGCGACTACTTCTTATGCGTTCAATGAGTTCCTTGAACAAAGTGGAGTAAACCAGAAGATTTATGACATCCTAGCCACATTGGATGTAGATGATGTCAATGCACTGGCAAAAGTAGGTGCACAGATCAGACAATGGGTGATTGACACCCCATTCCAACCAGCTTTAGAGCAAGCCATTCGTGAAGCTTACGATAAACTTGCCGCTGAAACTAGCGATGCGTCATTTGCAGTACGTTCTTCTGCCACCGCAGAAGACATGCCAGATGCCTCTTTTGCTGGTCAGCAAGAAACCTTCTTAAACGTGAAAGGATTTGACTCCGTTCTCGTGGCTATCAAGCACGTGTTCGCGTCACTCTTTAACGACCGTGCGATTTCTTACCGTGTTCACCAAGGTTACGAACACCACGGTGTTGCTCTGTCTGCCGGCGTACAACGCATGGTTCGTTCAGACAAAGCGGCGTCAGGCGTGATGTTCACTATGGACACTGAATCTGGCAACAACGATGTCGTCTTTATCACTTCCTCTTTCGGTCTGGGTGAAATGGTCGTTCAAGGTGCGGTGAACCCTGACGAATTCTATGTTCACAAGCCGATTTTATCCCAAGGCCATAAAGCCGTTGTTCGCCGTAATATCGGTAGCAAGCTCATCCAGATGGTGTATTCCGATGATGCTGCTCACGGCAAACAAGTCAAAATTGAGGACGTTGCTGCCGATAAACGTCGTCAATTCTCCATCAATGATGCTGAAGTGATGGAACTGGCTAAACAAGCCATGGTTATCGAAAAACACTACGGTCGTCCAATGGACATCGAGTGGGCGAAAGACGGTAACGATGGCAAACTGTATATCGTGCAAGCGCGTCCTGAAACGGTTCGTAGCCGTGAAGATGTGCAACTGATTGAGCGTTATCACTTAAAGAGCCGTGGCGCGGTGATCTCTGAAGGTCGTGCTATTGGTCATAAAGTGGGTTCAGGTGTGGCTAAGGTATTAACCTCTATCGCCGATATGGATCAAATCCAACCTGGCGATGTGTTAGTGACTGACATGACCGACCCTGATTGGGAACCTATCATGAAGCGCGCCAGCGCCATCGTCACTAACCGTGGCGGTCGTACCTGTCATGCGGCGATTATTGCCCGTGAACTAGGTGTACCAGCGGTAGTAGGTTGTGGTGACGTGACTGACCGTATCAAAAATGGCCAGTTAGTGACAGTGTCTTGCGCAGAAGGTGATACTGGCTTTATTTACGAAGGTAAACAAGAGTTTGAAGTGATTTCAAACCGCGTTGACTCACTGCCAGCCTTACCAATGAAGATTATGATGAACGTGGGTAATCCTGATCGTGCATTTGATTTTGCCCGTTTGCCAAACGAAGGTGTGGGTCTAGCGCGTTTAGAGTTCATTATCAACCGTATGATTGGTATTCACCCCAAAGCACTGCTTGAGTTTAACCAACAAGATGCAGCGCTTCAGGAAGAAATCAACGAGATGATCGCAGGTTATGAATCACCTGTTGAATTCTACATTGCTCGTTTGGTTGAAGGTATCGCCTCTATCGGTTCAGCTTTCTATCCGAAGAAGGTGATCGTGCGTATGTCAGACTTTAAGTCTAACGAGTACGCAAACTTAGTTGGCGGTGACAGATACGAGCCAGAAGAAGAAAACCCAATGTTGGGCTTCCGCGGTGCAAGCCGTTATATCTCTGAATCTTTCCGTGATTGTTTTGCCCTAGAGTGTGAAGCGATCAAACGTGTCCGTAATGACATGGGACTGAAAAACGTTGAAGTTATGATCCCATTCGTTCGCACTGTGAAAGAAGCTGAGCAAGTTGTAGGTCTATTGGCTGAGCAAGGTTTAGAGCGTGGTAAAGACGGTTTACGCGTCATTATGATGTGTGAAGTACCTTCAAACGCCTTGTTAGCAGATCAATTCCTTGAACACTTCGATGGCTTCTCTATCGGCTCAAACGATTTAACTCAGCTAACGCTCGGTTTAGATCGTGACTCAGGCATTATTAGCCACCTGTTCGATGAGCGTGATCAAGCTGTTAAGATATTATTATCGATGGCGATTAAAGCAGCTAAAGCGAAAGGTGCTTATATTGGTATATGCGGTCAAGGCCCATCAGATCATGCTGATTTTGCTGGTTGGTTAGTGGAGCAGGGCATTGATACTGTGTCACTTAATCCTGACACCGTAATTGATACATGGCTATATTTAGCTGAAGCTCACGGGTGATCTTCGTTATAATTTTGTAAACATATAAAAAAAGCCGCTTTTTAGCGGCTTTTTTTTGTTTATAATGACGGCATAACAATAATTGACTGAGCCGCTCATGCTACCCCTGCTATCACATCAACAAACCTTAGAACCTGTCTATCTGGCATATCTTGATGCTTTAGAACAAAGTGCCTATGCCGGTGATATCGATAAGCGCTACAGTGCGCGCTTAGTGCAAGCTACGGATAACTCCGTCTATCAATTTTTACCCCAGGCAGTTCTTTATCCTAAAAATCAGCAGGATATCCAAATTGCGTTAACGCTGGCGGCTAAAGAAGCATTCCGAGGTGTCAGTTTTAGCGCTCGAGGTGGTGGTACAGGTACGAATGGTCAGTCATTGACCCATGGTCTGATTTTGGATGTGTCGCGTTATATGAATCGTGTGCTCGAAGTAAATGCTGAGCAAGGTTGGGTTCGAGTTGAGGCTGGCGTGATTAAAGATGCACTTAATGATGCATTGCGCCCACACGGTTATTTTTTTAGTCCCGATTTATCCACCTCAAATCGTGCCACGATTGGCGGTATGATCAACACTGATGCCTCGGGTGCTGGTTCACTCGTCTATGGTAAGACATCAGATCACGTACTGGCATTACGAAGTGTGTTGATTGATGGCAGTGTGTTGGATACCCAGCCATTGGATGCAGGGCTTTTGTGTAATCCCGATAACGTCAGTGATAATCCGCTGGGGCAAAAGCTGATTTCGGCCATTGCAAAGGTTTGTCGAGAAAAGCGAACACTTATCGAAAACCAATTTCCTAAGCTCAACCGTTTTCTCACGGGTTATGACTTAAAACATGTGTGGAACGATGGCCTAACGCAATTCGATTTATCACGAATTCTGACGGGCTCAGAGGGCACACTTGCGGTGATAACCGAAGCCAAACTCAATATCACGCCATTGCCGACCGAGCGCGCTATGGTAAATATTAAGTACGATTCTTTCCAATCGGCGCTGCGTCATGCGCCGTCCTTAGTCGCTGCGCGCGCGACTGTGGTTGAAACTGTCGATTCAAAAGTGCTTAACTTAGCCCGTGAAGATATTGTCTGGCATTCGGTGGCTGATCTTATCCAAGAAGTGCCAGGTAAAGTGATTGATGGTCTCAATATGGTCGAGTTTGCAGGTGACACGGTCGAAGTTGAGCAAAAGCTCGCCAGTCTTGAAGCGGTACTCTCTGAGCAGATCAGCAAAGGCGAATGCGGTGTATTGGGTTACCAAGTGACGCAAGATAAGCCGAGTATTGAAAAAATTTACGGCATGCGTAAAAAAGCCGTTGGCTTACTCGGCGCCACTAAAGGACGCCGTAAGCCCATCGCCTTTGCAGAAGATACCGCGGTACCGCCCGAAAAACTTGCCGATTATATTATGGAGTTTCGCGCGTTACTCGACGGGCATAATTTGCAATACGGTATGTTTGGCCATGTGGACGCGGGTGTGCTCCATGTGCGACCTGCACTTGATATGTGTGATGTTGAAGATGAAAAGTTACTGCGAGTCATTTCTGATCAAGTCGCGGCACTGACGCTTAAATACGGCGGCCTAATGTGGGGTGAACACGGTAAAGGCGTGCGCGGTGAATACGGTCCAGCAGTCTTTGGCGATGAACTTTTGGGTGTGCTGCAAGATATCAAAGGCTTGTTCGACCCTGACAACCGATTAAACCCCGGTAAGCTGGTGGCACCTAAAGATACTGGTGCCCTCTATTATGATGTCGACAGTGTTAAGCGCGGTAAGTTTGATCGACAAATTCCCGTTGAAGTGCGTGATGCATTTCCTGATGTAATGAACTGTAACGGTAATGGCCTGTGTTTTAATTACAGTAGCTATTCACCCATGTGCCCCTCATTTAAGGTCACAGGTGACAGAGTGCAGTCGCCCAAGGGGCGCGCAGGTCTTATGCGTGAATGGTTAAGATTATTAGAGGCTGAAGGAGTGGATGTGAATGCACTCGCTAAAGCGAAACCCTTTGGTATATTGCAGCGCATACAAAATACCATTAATGCCAAACGTGATTATGATTATTCCCATGAGGTGATGGAATCGCTCAAGGGCTGTTTGGCCTGTAAAGCCTGCTCAGGGCAATGTCCGGTCAAAGTGGATGTGCCCAAGTTTAGGGCGCAGTTCTTCAATATTTACTATCAACGCTATTTAAGGCCTGTAAAAGACTATCTTGTCGCAGGGATTGAAGATAGCTTGCCATTAATGGCTTCTGCGCCGCGTCTGACTAACTTTGCTGCGCAAAATCCATTGAGCCAATGGGTGATTAAAAAGGCGATTGGTTATGTGGATGCGCCTGCGTTATCTGTGCCGACCTTGAAGCAAAGGCTCGATGGGCATCTAAGCCGCGGTTACGACTTAGCTGCGTTGCAAGCGATTCCAGAAGAGAAGCGTTCGCAGTTTGTGTTAGTGGTGCAAGATCCCTTCAACAGTTTCTATGATTCCGGTCTTGTTTATCGCTTTATTCAGTTAATTGAAAAACTGGGTTTAAAACCTGTGTTATTACCCTTTAAACCCAATGGTAAGCCAACGCATATCAAGGGATTTTTAGATAAGTTTGCTAAAACGGCGCAGTCGAGTGCGGACTTTCTGAACCAAGTCCATAAGCTTGGCATGCCCATGGTAGGCATCGATCCTGCTTTAGTCTTATGTTATCGCGATGAATACCGTGAAGTCTTAGGGGCTAATCGCGGTAATTTTGAGGTCAAGTTAGCCAACGAATGGCTACTGAATGTCATCAAAGATTTACCTGCAAAAGCTGTGCAAGATAAGCAATATACTTGGTTTAGTCATTGTACCGAATCGACGGCCAAGCCAAATACCGCTAATGAGTGGACTAAAATCTTTGCCCATTTCGGTGCGAAATTAAATACAGTCAATTTAGGTTGTTGTGGTATGGCGGGAACCTATGGCCATGAGGCGGAAAACCTCGAGCGCTCTAAGGCCTTGTTCGATATGTCTTGGCAGCAAACCCTCGCTAAGATAGCACAGCCGCAAGTGTTAGTGTCTGGCTATTCGTGCCGTAGCCAGGTAAAACGTTTTGCCGGTTACAAGCCAAAGCATCCACTTGAGGCCTTACTTGAGTTAGTAAACGCGTAATGGTCCTTATTACTTAAATTGACCAGCAAGGCCGTAATTATCCTCACTGGTATATCCAAGTGTTGAATGTCACACTAAAGCCAGCCGCAAGGCCTGTCTTTTATACAGAAGTCCCTCATATGATATGAGGGATTTTTTTTGAACTAAATTCTTGGCTCACGATCAGATCTTTAACGGCTTTAATTGAGGCTCCCTGAGATGATAAAAGGCAATAATGATTGGGCTGAAGAACAATTTGGTCATGCTAAACTTGGTGACCCAAGAAGAACGGCTAGGCTCGTAAAAATGGCGTCAGACTTAGCTCAGCATCCCGGTAAGTCGGTAGTAAAATCGTCACCTTCACCAGCAAGTATGGAGGGCGCTTACCGGTTTATTCGAAACGATAATGTATCAGCAGACGATATTGCTGAAGCCGGTTTTCGTGCGACAGTCAATCAAGCCCACCGTTACCCCCTCCTTCTCGCTATTGAAGATACAACCACCTTAAGCTACAAGCATCGCTCTATTCGAGCGGACTTAGGACATGTCAACCAAGGTAATCGTTATCGAGGTCTGCTTGCCCATAGTATTTTGTTGTTTGCTCCTGAAACTCTTGACGTTGTTGGATTGATTGAACAACACAGATGGACCAGAGACATCAAGACTCGAGGTATCCGCCGTGAGAATTTAAAACGACCTTACGAAGAAAAAGAAGGTTATAAATGGGAAAGTGCATCACGTAATATGGCTGCACGTCTAGGAACCGCGATGGCTAACGTGATATCGGTTTGTGATCGTGAAGCCGACATCTACGATTATCTCCTTTACAAGATAGCGAACCAACAACGTTTTGTTGTGCGGTCAATGATGAGTCGTCATATAGAAGAAGGTTCAGATAAGCTTTATCATTTTGCATCAGAGCTTAACAGTGTGAAACAACGCCAAATCCAGATAGCTCAAAGGGGCGGTCGTAAAGCTCGAGAAGTCACGCTGGATGTTAAATATGCGGCAGTAACGTTAAAAACCCCGGCTAACAAAAAAGGCTCCCCCATTTCTCTGAACTATGTGGGTTGCTCCGAAGTCGGTGATGAAGAGAAGACGCTCAATTGGCATATTCTGACCAATGAGCCAGTAAACAGTGCCGAAGATGCTTTAAAAATTATCGGTTATTACGAGAAGCGCTGGCTGATTGAGGAGTATCATAAGGTCTGGAAAAGTGAAGGGACCGGAGTTGAAGACCTTCGAGTACAGAGCAAAGATAACTTAGATAGATTAGCGACTATTTATGCCTTTTTAGCGGTAAGGATCTTCCAATTGAAATTTGCCAATGAGCAAATCAAAGACATTAGCAGTGAGAAAATCTTGTCACCAAGAGCGTGGAAGTTACTTTGGCTTAAAAGAATAAAGACGCCACCTCCAGAGGAAGTACCCACTGCAAAATGGGCATATGAGCACCTGGCAAGGCTTGGTGGTTGGAAAGACAGTAAAAGAAATGGAAGAGCATCAGTAAAGACGCTCTGGGAAGGATGGCTCAAATTGCAAGCAATCCTTGAGGGTTACGAACTTGCTCTGTCTCTTGAACAGGACTTGTGATCAAGAGACAGGCCGCAAGGCTGGTTTTTTATGGATGACGGAGGCTTAGATGGACAAGATGACTGACAGTATTCAACACACGCTCAAACAATTCGCCGCCGATAGTAGGCTAACCTCGGTTGCGCCATTGTGCAGTGAAGTCCCATTGTTTGACATTAACGCCTTGGGTGATTGGACCTATCTAGGCACATCGCTACCAGCAAAGTTTGCTAAGTTGTTCGCCAGTATTTTGCATTGCATCGATGATGAGTATTTCTTAATTACCCCAGTGGAGAAGGTGCGAGTGCGGGTTGAAGATGCCCCCTTACTGATTGTCGATTTCGAGCGAGCGCAACCCCATTCGCTGCTCAATGTGAAAACCAGTATTGAAACACAGCATCACAAAGTCGATATAAAACAGATGAAGCTCACCGATGACAGTGTTTATTTGCCGCTTGAGCGCGGTTTATGGGGCAAATTAGGTCGGGCCTGTTACTATAATTTTGTGAATGAATTCAATTTATCTGATCTAGATGAGGAATGAACTCGTAGATTAATCGCATCATTTGCTGTGGTCTTAGCTAGTTTATTATGGGTTAAGTGGTAGTATTAAAACTAACTCTGGGTTCCTATGATGGCGCATAGAGAAAGTGAAAACGCGTTAAACCTTTGTGGTAGGAGGTGCTGTTTGAATCGTCATGAAAGCTTAGGCTATCTTGTATCCCACTTAAATATCGAGCTGCAAAATGAGCTTGATCTGCATCTTAAGCGATATCAACTCGATATAAAACTGTGGCCTGTGCTGTTTGCTTTATGGCAAGAAGAGGGTATAAGCCAAACTGAATTGTCTAAGCGTTGCGATGTGGCAAATTACACTATGACGCGCTTACTCGATCAGTTGCAGGTGCAAGGTCTTATTACTCGCCATCAAGAAGTCGATAATCGGCGTGCTTTTCAAATCTTTTTGACCGATGAAGCCAAAGCATTAGAGCAAGATCTTATCTGCGAAGCTGAGCGGGTTAATGAAAAATTCCTGTCAAATTTAAGTGAAGATGAACAACAGCTATTCATTTTACTATTGAATAAAATCAACCGCTTGGCTTGAAGCTTTGAATCTAATGGGTATGGAGGAAAACTGTGGTTTAGCTGTTTTTACTTCTATCTGTATGTGGTTATCTAAATCATTTTCCCAGTTTAATCCCACCCACTATGCCTCACTTTGCGGGATGAAACTGGTTTGATTAATTCAAGTAAAGTGCAAAGACGCAAAGCAGGCTGACGGCTATCACTGAGTGCTGTAAATAACGGCGGCTGGCTAATAAATTTTCTTTGCCTTGTTTTAGGCTAGCGACGAGTCTATGTTGCTTATAAATTCGGCACATGAGTTCGTCGGTTTGGGGATCGATAAGCAGTTCAAACTTGCAAGGTGCGCCGTCTTTAAGCTGAATGGTATGCTCACTTTGAGGCTTAAAGTTAAGCTTGTGCGACACCATTTGGCCATTAACGAAGACCCGCTCTAAACCACTCCAATTGCTGGCTTGCAGTTCTACCACATCTTGGTTGAGATCATACTTGAAACGGATCATAGCGCTATCCTGTGCTGGGACCTGATAGACTAATTCAAGCAAACAAATATGACGTTTTCCAGCATGATTTAATGAATATTCTGTGTCGAAATTAAAAGCGCGGCTAAACCATGAGCTTAGGGGTAGATTAAATTTTAGGTAACAAAAAAGCGACCAATGGTCGCTTTTTCAGTGTTAGACGTGCAGAACAATTACTGCTTAGCGGCTTCGATAATGGCTTTAGCCATTTCATCAGCTACAGCGCCAGTTGTACGGTTCTGCGCATCGGCTTGGCTGAATATTTTCAGCAGCGTGTTGTAAATTTCTTCTACTTTAGCGGTCGATTTTGCTGCGTCGTAATCTTTTTCGAATGACACGTTAATAATACCGCCTGCGTTGATCACATAGTCTGGCGCGTACAGTATGCCCATTTCTTTGAGTTGTTCACCGTGGCGTACTTCGGCTAATTGGTTGTTGGCACAACCTGCGACAATTTTCGCCTTCAGTTGCGGTAAGGTCGCATCGTTTAAGGTTGCGCCAAGGGCACAAGGGGAGTACACATCCACATCTTGTGAGTAGATTTCTTGAGGCGCCACAACTATTGCGCCAAAATCGGTGGCAACTCTGTCTAACGAGGCTTGATGAATGTCAGTAACAATCAGCTCTGCGCCTTCGCCATGTAAATGTTTACATAGATAGTAGCCTACGTGACCTACGCCTTGAACGGCGATTTTAAGGCCTTTCAGGCTGTCTAAACCGAATTTATGTTTTACTGCGGCTTTAATGCCTAAATAAGTGCCAAGGGCTGTGAAGGGCGATGGATCGCCACTTTTGCCTTCAAGGCCCGCCATATAAGGGGTTTCTTCATGGGCGATCATAATATCAGCCGTAGTAGTACCAACATCTTCTGCTGAATAGTAGCGGCCACCTAGACTATTGATAAAACGGCCAAAAGCGCGGAACAGCGCTTCGCGATCCTGTCTTTTAGGATCGGCAATGATCACTGATTTCCCACCGCCCATGGTTAAACCAGCGAGGGCGTTTTTGTAAGTCATGCCACGAGAAAGGCGTAATACGTCCGTCAGGGCTTCATCATCCGATTGGTAGTTCCACATCCGACATCCACCTACGGCAGGGCCTAGATTGGTGTTATGGATGGCGACAATGGCCTTTAAGCCACTTTCTTTATCATGACAGAATACAACCTGTTCATGTTCGTCAAAGGATACATGATTAAATACAGCCACGTGAATTTCTCCGCTATACACAATGAAAAAGCCGATGAGGTGAGCCTCTATCGACTGCTTGTTATATTTATTGCAGAACCATAGCATTTAGCGATACTCTCAACCATGGATAATGGCCGAATAAATACAATATTTGTGGCAATTTAGCTTTCCACTTTACGTAAACGTAAGCTTTGCGATTAAAAATGGATTGTACTGAATTTAACGTAACGAATAGAATGAATCGCGCACTGATCCCAAGAATCAGGCTCGCGTTATAACAATAAGATAGGATGGAAGTATGACTGAACAAGCTGTCGACCAGACTCAACAAAATTTATCAGCTGAAGAAATAGAAAAGCTACGTCAAGAGTGGGTCAGAACTCAATTTCAAAAAGCCAATCGTTTTCTCGCTGAAAAAGGCGTGATACCAAGCAAAGTCCTCGCCGATGAAAGCCGTTATCTTGCGCCTTATATGGCGATTTGGAAGATGGAATCAAAGCGTCCAAGCAACAAAACCTATTGGGTGATGTCAGGGGATTTACCGTCGGATTTTGTCGATGTCAAAGTGGCGGCGACGGCCCGTGATGCCGTGCGTCATTTCTCTATGATGTGGCAAATGCAGGCGGAAAACTTAGTGCGTTCGGGGGCAACCCGTGATGCCACTCAGGCTAAATTTGCTCAACTATTAGTATCGCGTGCCGAGAGTTTATATCGTATGCACAACGACGATAAACTGTGGAATGCTTAAACTCAAATGAGCTGAGGATTGTATTCAGATAGTATTGAGTTAATACAGTCAATTATGTTGATTGCTCAAAATAACGGTATAAATAATAAAAAGGCACTCAATTGAGTGCCTTTTTTATGTTGATGTTTTATTTAGGCTTTATATTAAGAACAAGGTTATCGAACAAAGTCGATAGGGCCTATTCTTCGCTGTCGCTCAAGTAATAGAAACCTTGATTGATGAGTTTCAACAGTAAGGCTTGGACTTCTTCATGCTGACATATTTCAGTCGCTTCATCGGCGTTTAAGCTGACGTTATCGCTCAACTGTGCGATAACATCCGCTGGTGTTTGGGGCAGTTCGTGTACATCACCATTGATGAATAATCGCGGCGTGGCGTCATTTTCAAGGCGCAATACTTTCAAACCGCCGATACGGCTGACGCCAGCACCTTGGGCGAAGGCATCTTGCAAATCTTCTATGTTGTAAGCTTCTTCGCCTTCACACAAATCAAGCTCGAAACGGTTTTGACTGAGCAACTTACCTAACACGATTTGGTAGCTATTGGGATCTTGGCTCAACTGACTCAATAGTGACATTATGCCCACTTGATGATCTTGGCTGACGATACCGGCTGAACTCGGCTCAGTTTGCGAGGTGAAACGCTGCTGACCTAAGTTATTGTCGAGCAAATAATCGGCGACTTCACTGACCAATTCTTGCTGGCTAGGAGCGCGGAAACCAATCGAGTAACTCATTGCCACAGTTAGGGTTTCGCCGCAATGTGGGAAACCAGGTGGAATATAAAGCATGTCGCCTTTTTCTAACACTACATCGATAATGGGTGTGAAGTCTTCAACCAGTGGCGAGTTAGGATTGCCACCGCGGCGCTGTTGCGGGGTATTGTCACCCACAGTCCAGCGGCGTTCACCTTCGCCTTGAATGATAAACACATCGTAGTTATCGACGTGCGGGCCGACACCGCCACTTGGGGTGGCAAATGAAGCCATCAAGTCATCGAAGCGCCAGTCAGGTAAAAAGCGCAGCGCTTCAACTAATGGCTGCGAATCAGGATACCAATGGTTGACGGCTTGCACTAATAACTGCCAATGGGTTTCGCCATAGCAGTCGTAATCTTCAAACGGACCTTGCACTACTTCCCAATCATTGTCTTTGGTGACGACGATGCGTGAAGATATTTCTTCTTCACAGGCAAGGCCTGCTAGTTCGTCGGCGCTGATTGGATCTTCAAACTGCGGAAATGCTTTTTTGATCAACAGGGGTTTCTTTTGCCAGTATTCATTAAGAAACTGGGCTATATCGAGATTGAGTGTATACATAGTGTTAAAAAAGGCGACCACATCGCGGTGATGTGGGTCGCCTTAATCCTTATTTCTGTTTAAGAAAGAGTATTGTCCGTCGCCAACTTCAGTTAATAACTAATTTCAGTCAATAGCTTACTATTAGTTAATCGCCAATTTTAATTAATAACTTACTTCAGTTCGTCGACAAACGTTTCGGCGCGACCAATGTAATTGGCTGGCGTCATTTTCTTCAGTTCAGCTTTCACTGAGTCTGGTAATTCAAGTCCGTCAATAAACACTGACAGTTGCTGCGCGTCGATACGTTTACCGCGCGTCAGTTCTTTTAATTTTTCGTATGGCTTTTCAATGCCATAACGACGCATTACCGTTTGTACGGGTTCTGCTAACACTTCCCAGTTGTGATCTAACTCATCACGCAGATGTGCTTCGTTAACTTCTAACTTGCTGATGCCTTTTAAGGTCGCTTGATACGCGATCAATGCATGGGCAATACCTACACCTAAGTTACGCAGTACAGTCGAGTCAGTTAAGTCACGTTGCCATCTTGAAACTGGTAGCTTAGAGGCTAAGTGTTGCATCAGTGCGTTAGCGATACCTAAGTTACCTTCAGAATTTTCAAAATCGATGGGGTTAACTTTGTGCGGCATAGTCGATGAACCGATTTCACCGGCGATAGTGCGTTGTTTGAAGTGACCTAGGGCGATGTAACCCCAAATATCACGGTCAAAGTCAATCAGCACAGTGTTGAAACGGGCAACCGCATCAAACAATTCGGCAATGTAATCGTGTGGCTCGATTTGCGTCGTGTAGGCATTCCAGTTAAGGCCAAGGCTTGTTACAAAACGCTCAGACAGTTCATGCCAATTAACTTCTGGATAGGCTGACAGGTGAGCATTGTAGTTACCTACGGCACCGTTCAGTTTGCCCATGATTTCAACATTGGCGATTTGTTTGATTTGACGTTCAAGGCGCACTGCGACGTTCGCCATTTCTTTACCGAGCGTCGAAGGTGACGCGGGTTGGCCATGGGTACGTGACATTAATGGCACAGAGCGATATTCAATCGCCAGCTTTTTAATTGCCGTCAGCAACTCGTTGCAGTAGGGCAGTAAGACTTGCTCACGGGCTTCTGTCAACATTAAACCATGGCTTAAGTTGTTGATATCTTCGGAAGTACAAGCAAAGTGAACAAACTCACCCACAGCGGCTAATTCGGCATTGCCCGCGATTTTTTCTTTGATGAAGTATTCAACCGCTTTCACATCGTGGTTAGTGGTGCTTTCGATAGCCTTAACACGCAGCGCATCTTGTTCGTTGAAATTGTCTTTAATGCCATCGAGCACGGCGATAGCTGACTCGCTTAGCGGTGGTACTTCGATGATTTCTGGGCAATCGGCTAACAGTTTTAACCAATTGATTTCAACCTGAACACGGTACTTGGTAAGACCGAACTCGCTGAAAATCCCTCTCAATGACGCGGTTTTACTACCATAACGGCCGTCTACCGGAGAGATAGCAGTTAGTGCGGAAAGATCCATGTGTAGCTCCTTGATGAACGCTAATTTTATTATAGGGTAAGACTTTTCTTGGCTGTATCGACTATGGCTTTGCGGGCGAAGACTAAGTGTCGACGTTTACCGCCCAACTGACGCCACAGTACTGCGCTGCGTATAGCGGCAAGCAACAGAGCACGAATTTTATGTTGTACGATAGGGCGCTGCAAACACACGGGATTACCCGATATTTGGATTTTGGGCCCTAAATTACTGATGATGTCACTGTAAATGCTGGCAAGATTGGCAACGACTTGCTCATCTGTGATGGCAAAATGATGTAGCTGGCGATTCACTTGATTAATACGTTCAGCCAACATGCCTAAGCCACTGTTAGAGCGCACGAGTTTACGCTCAAGCGCAAGCACGCCTACTAAATAACGGGTAATTTCAACATCTTTTTGGCTGCTGTCACCGAGCTGATTCAGGATCAGCTTATAGCCTTTTTGCAATACGATTTTGTCCGGGTAAACATCGGCCGTATTGTCAGGATTGGTGACGAGAATGGTGTTTAAGCTTGCCGCGAGTTCGGCATTATCCAATTCGCCATGGCGCGCTAAATGTTGAACTTGGGCAATGGCTTGCAGTATGCCTGCAAACGCCATAGTCCGATTAATGAGTTGCTCGTTCACGCTTTACCCTCGGATTAATTGATCTATGATGCCACCACCTAGGCAGACTTCACCATCATAAAATACCACAGACTGTCCAGGCGTCACTGCCGCTACAGGTTCATCGAAGACCACACGCAAGGTGTGTTCATCTGTGTAGGTTAATGTGCAAGGCACATCTTGTTGGCGATAACGGGTTTTGACGGTGATATGACAACCATCGACAGGCCCAGTTCTATCCACCCAATGCAGTTGGTTAACTGTCATGCCATTCGACATCAAACGGGGATGGTGTCCGCCTTGCCCCACGATCAATACGTTACGCTCAAGATCTTTATCGACCACATACCAAGGATCGTCATTGCTGTTTTTCATGCCGCCAATGCCTAAGCCTTTACGTTGGCCTAAGGTGTGGTACATGAGTCCTTGGTGCGTGCCTATGACTTCACCTTCTGGTGTTTCGATATTGCCAGGCTGCGCCGGTAAATAAGTCCCTAGAAATTCAGTAAATTTGCGCTCACCGATAAAGCAGATACCAGTGCTGTCTTTTTTATCATGGGTGATTAAGCCCATTTCTTTCGCAATTTCACGAACTTGATGTTTTTCGAGCTCACCGACAGGGAACAGGCTTCGGGCAACTTGCTCGTGGCTTAAGGTGTAGAGGAAATAACTTTGGTCTTTATTGCCATCAACGCCACGGAGCATTTGTGTGCTGCCGTCGCTATTGTCGCGACGGCGAACATAGTGGCCCATGGCGATGTAATCGGCATCGAGGATTTCATCGGCAAATTCTAAAAATGCCTTAAATTTGATTTCTTTGTTGCACATGATATCGGGATTTGGCGTGCGGCCCGCTTTGTATTCGGCGAGGAAATACTCAAATACATTGTCCCAATATTCGGCAGCAAAGTTGACTGTATGTAGCTTGATCCCGAGCTTGTCGCACACGGCTTGGGCATCTTTTAAATCTTCTGCGGCCGCGCAGTACTCGTTGTTGTCATCTTCTTCCCAGTTCTTCATGAAAAGGCCTTCAACCTGATAGCCTTGCTGCATAAGCAAATAGGCTGAAACAGATGAATCTACACCGCCGGACATGCCGACAATGACTTTTTTTCCTGTATGAGTGGGTTCGATTGATGTCATAAATCCTAAAAACCATTGAGTATGTGTGTTGGCTAGGCACTTGAGGTAGGGAATTGCGCATCACCCAAGTAGTAATATGACCTAGCTTAAAATTTGTATATTGCGTAAACGATTTTCCCCGCAAGGAGAGCGTGTAAATGGCTCGAATGGCAGCCTAATTTCCTGAACATCCTAAGCTAACTCATTGCGGATTTACGCGGCGGCGTATTCTATCACGCCTTGCTCTTTGGGGCTATCGTGAGACGAACGCTATTGAGTAAGTCTAGGGGATAAACTGAGCCCTGCTGCAGGTGGCGTCGATAGTCTTTGAGGCAATCGAGCACTAAGGGACTGCGCAGTAAAGATAGCTTGGCTTCTATCTGTGCAAAACTCAGCCAGTGCGCACTGTGGATCGCTTTATCCTGCGGCGCAGGTGAGGGCATATCATCTAACTGCACGAAAAAAGTAAAGCGCACAAAGGCTAAGTCTTCACTGGCGCTAAATTGATAGATGCCGACGAGCCCTTGGGCTTTGAGTGATAACCCCGTTTCTTCAAACACTTCGCGCTCACAGGCTTGGATCAAGCTTTCATTCGCTTCTAAGTGACCCGCGGGTTGATTAAAGCGTTGCTCGCCTTCAATCCACTCTTCTACCATCAGATATTTGTCCTGTGAAGTCGCATGGATAATACAAGCGACGGTCACATTGGGTTTATATCGTTGACTCATGGTACCTCCTTTGAGTGGACATGGTGCCACTTTTTAGTGGCGTTGAACGCAGAAACTTGGCTGAAATTTAGACTTCATCACCGAGACGAATGCATTTGTGCTCACCCGATGGCAAATTATCTAGACTCCATTGGCCTATTTTATAACGGATTAATCTTAAGGTCGGAAAACCGATATGCGCTGTCATGCGTCTGACTTGGCGGTTACGGCCTTCATGAATTTGGATTTCTAGCCAAGTTGTTGGGATATTTTTGCGCTCTCTTACTGGTGGATTACGTGGCCAAATATCGGGTGAATCCATAATTTTGACTTTAGCTGGTAGCGTTATACCATCATTTAATTCAACACCTTGGCGCAGTTTTGTCAGGGCATCTTCTGTCGGAACGCCTTCTACTTGCACCCAATAGGTTTTAAAGGTTTTCTTTTTCGGCTCTGTCAGCCTTGCCTGTAATTGACCGTCATTAGTTAGCAGCAATAAGCCCTCACTGTCTCTGTCTAAGCGGCCAGCGGCATACACATCAGCAATCGGGATATAGTCTTTTAGGGTTTTGCGACCTTGTTCATCGGTAAACTGGCAAAGTACATCAAAAGGCTTATTAAACAGTACAATAATCGGTGCGAGCGTTTGGCTCTGCACCGGTTTTGCTGCCGCAATTGCGCGTCGATTAGGATTTTTAAAGGGTTCTTTCTTTAAACTGCCATTGGCATTACGTGCTGGCGCCACTTTGCTATCTACGGCGGTAGCGCGGTTGACTGGGCCTCTGCTGGCGTGCTTCGCGGGTTTAATCGTGCTCTTGGCTGGGGAACTAGTACTGGAATTGGCACCTTTAGGTGGAAACTTGTTTTTGTTCATACTTTTGCTAACAGGAGGTTGAGACACGCTTACCTGACTTGATTGAGTCGTTAATGTGGTCATAGTGTACTTGGCATTCGCCGTTAGTGGAATTTGAATATTATTGCGAATGCTCTATGATGTCGGCCAGAAAATGTGATCTGTGCCTAAATGTTTATTAGGTTTTAATGAGTCGTTGTAACAAATTTTAGCTTGCGCGCAAAGACACAAGGGCATTGAGAATTTGAAAGATGAGGGCGTGGTCGATTGCCTTGATTGATATTTTCCCTGTGCTCAGATTTGTTCGCCATGCTATAAAATTATTATAAAAAATATTAAATTTTACAATAATGTAGGATGTAACATGAAAGATAACTCATCAACAATTATTTACACTGAAACAGACGAAGCGCCAGCACTGGCCACCCTCTCACTCTTACCTATTATCAGAACGTTTACCGACGCCGCGGGCGTTGCGGTTGAAACCCGTGATATCTCGTTATCGGGCCGTATTATTGCCAGTTTCCCTGAGCAACTGACCGAAGCACAAAAGATTGGCGACCATCTGACAGAGCTTGGCGAGTTAGCTAATCAGCCAGAAGCGAACATCATCAAGTTACCGAATATCAGTGCTTCGATCCCACAATTAAAAGCCTGTATCCTTGAACTGCAGCAAAAAGGTTACGACATTCCTAATTATCCGGATGAGCCAAAAACCGACGCTGAAAAGTCAATTAAAGCCCGTTACGACAAGATCAAAGGCAGTGCGGTAAACCCAGTACTGCGTGAAGGTAATTCAGATCGCCGCGCGCCATTATCGGTGAAAAACTTTGCCAAGAAAAACCCGCATTCCATGGGGAAATGGGCTAAGGATTCTAAGTCACACGTTGCCCACATGACTGACGGTGATTTCTACGGCAGCGAGCAGTCTGTCACTTTATCTGATGCGGGCAGTGTGAATATCGTGCTGACGCAAAAAGATGGTCAAGAAGTGGTGCTCAAGTCGGGTCTTAAGCTGCTGGCTGGCGAAATTATCGATGCTGCGGTATTGAGTAAAAAAGCCTTAGTGAGCTTCTATGAGCGTGAAATCGAAAACGCCAAAGCTGAAGATGTGCTGTTATCGCTGCATCTCAAAGCCACTATGATGAAAGTGTCTGATCCTATTATGTTTGGTCACGCAGTGAAGGTATTCTTTAAGCCAGTATTTGACAAACATGCGGCGCTTTTCGCTGAATTAGGCGTAGATGTTAACAACGGTTTTGGTGATGTTTATGCCAAGATCGCGACATTACCTGCCGACAGCCGCGCCGAAGTCGAAGCCGATATCGCCGCCGTTTACGCTGCGCGTCCCGCATTGGCCATGGTTGATTCTGACAAAGGTATCACCAACTTACACGTGCCAAGCGACATCATTATCGATGCGTCTATGCCCGCTGCGATTCGTTCATCTGGCCAAATGTGGGGACCAGACGGTCAACTGCATGACACTAAAGCCATGATCCCCGATCGTTGCTATGCGGGTATTTACCAAGAAACGATTGCTTTCTGTAAAGAGCACGGCGCTTTCGATCCTAAAACCATGGGCAGTGTACCCAACGTCGGCTTGATGGCGCAAAAAGCGGAAGAGTACGGCAGCCACGATAAGACCTTTGAAATTCCTGCTGACGGTGTGGTCAACGTTGTTGATGCCAGCGGTAAGGTATTGATGAGCCATAACGTGGAAGCGGGCGATATCTGGAGAATGTGTCAAGTTAAAGACGCACCTATCCGTGATTGGGTCAAACTGGCCGTGCGCCGTGCCCGTTTAAGCAATACTCCAGCGGTATTTTGGTTAGATAGCAAACGTGCCCACGATGCACAAATCATTGCTAAAGTGCAGCAGTATCTGCCAGAGCATGATACTGATGGCTTAGAGATCAGCATTATGTCTCCTGAAGAGGCAACGCGTTTCTCTTTGGCTCGTATCAAAGAAGGTAAAGATACGATTTCAGTTACGGGTAACGTTTTACGTGACTACCTGACTGACTTGTTCCCCATCCTCGAGCTAGGCACCAGTGCCAAAATGCTGTCAATTGTTCCATTAATGAACGGCGGCGGTCTATTTGAAACAGGTGCGGGCGGTAGTGCACCTAAACACGTGCAACAGCTTGAGAAAGAAGGTCACTTACGTTGGGATTCGCTCGGTGAATTCTTGGCTCTGGCGGCGTCTCTTGAGCATTTAAGTCAAACCGTAGGCAATCCAAAAGCCCAAGTATTGGCAGATACCTTAGATCAAGCCATTGGCCAATTCTTAGATAGCAACAAATCGCCATCAAGAAGAGTCGGTGAGCTGGATAACCGTGGCAGTCATTTCTACTTAGCCATGTACTGGGCCCAAGCCTTAGCTGCGCAAACGGGCGATGAGCAACTACAAGCACACTTTATTCCTTTGGCGCATGCGCTGGCTGCGAATGAGCAAGTCATTGTGGCTGAATTAGCAAATGCACAAGGTGCGTCTGTCGATTTAGGCGGTTATTACCGTTTAGATGCGGCTAAGGCTGAAAAAGCCATGCGCCCAAGCGAGACGTTAAACAAACTGTTGATTGCTTAATTTCGCTAGTTATCACTTTTAGATGGTGTGCGCGTCAGTGTGGGCCATCTAAGCTGATGTGAATTTGTAAGTCATTAGACTGATTTAAAAAAGGATCTGCATTGCAGATCCTTTTTTATACCCTAAATTTGCTGCCGAGACCGATGATAAAATCTTTTTGCTGGGATGCAATGGGTGATGTGCGGTGATTGAACTTGAATTAAATTCATGCGAAATGATGATGAGCGATACAGCATTAAGTGGTGAGAATTTATGAAACACACAGCAATAAAAAGGCAGGGACAAGTCCCTGCCTTTTAGATCATTGGCCTCACCAAACGTTATTTTGTTGGTGAAATGGCTGAAGCGTGCATCCCTTTTGGACCTTGCTCTACTTCAAATTGAACGGGTTGGCCTGCTTTTAGAGTTCTATAGCCTTCCATTTCAATGGTAGAATAGTGTGCAAAAACGTCCTCACCACCTTGATCAGGGCAAATAAACCCGAATCCTTTGGCGTTGTTGAACCATTTAACAGTTCCGCTTGCCATACTTCCACTTCCTTCTGTTGTCTACTTACCAGTAAGATAGTAAAACCTGTATAGACGGGTTTCGCTCACCGTCTGAACTACAGAATGTAAGGAGTAAATGCGGAAGTCAAGCTAAAATTAACAAAGGGGCAACAACTGATTAATTTGAACATATCAATTGGAAGAGGCCAACACGAGAGGCTAGTATTAAAAAATGGGTAAGACAGGAAATATTGAACACGTTGAAGAACGTGTAGAGTCAGAGTTGATGCCACCATCAATGTATAAGGTGATCCTCAATAATGATGACTACACTCCAATGGATTTTGTGATTGAAGTTTTGCAGGTTTTCTTTCGCAAGAACGAGCAGGAAGCGACCGATATCATGTTGACGATCCATCACCAAGGAAAAGGAATTTGCGGTATTTTCCCGTTTGGGATTGCAGAAACTAAGGTGATACAAGTAAATCAATTTGCAAGACAAAACCAACATCCGTTACTGTGTTCGTTAGAGAAAGCATAAAACCGCTTTACTCTGTAGTCTGTTGTTAATTTTGGGGGTGCTTATGCTGAACAAAGATCTGGAAGTCACCTTAAATCTGGCGTTTCAGCAAGCCAGAGACGCGCGTCACGAGTATATGACAGTGGAACATCTGTTATTAGCTCTCATCGACAATCCAGCGGCTCAAGAAGCGTTAATCGCCTGTGGAGCGAATCTAGATAAACTCAGAGATGAAGTGGCAAGCTTTATCCAACAAACAACCCCAATCATTGCCGATATTGATGATGACAAAGAAACTCAGCCGACGCTTGGGTTCCAGCGAGTGCTGCAACGGGCAGTATTCCATGTGCAGTCATCGGGCCGCAATGAAGTGAACGGCGCTAACGTTTTAGTCGCTATTTTCAGCGAACAAGAATCCCAAGCCGTGTACTTGCTGCGCCGTTGCGATATTAGTCGCCTAGACGTAGTGAATTTTATTTCCCATGGTTTCGCCAAAAATGATGATACTGAGTCACATCAAGATCAAGAACGCATAGAAGATCAAAGTGAAGGCAGTGAAGAACGCAGCATGTTGTCGCAATTTGCGGCCAACTTAAACCAACTTGCAAAGCAAGGGATTATTGATCCACTGATTGGCCGCGATCAGGAAATTGAGCGCGCGATTCAAACCCTGTGCCGTCGCCGTAAAAATAATCCACTGTTAGTGGGTGAGGCGGGTGTGGGGAAAACGGCGATTGCCGAAGGGCTGGCGTATCGGATTGTGAATAAACAAGTGCCCGATGTAATGCTTGAAGCCACGGTGTATTCCTTGGATTTAGGTTCATTGCTTGCAGGCACTAAGTATCGCGGCGACTTTGAAAAACGCTTTAAGAACTTGTTAAAAGAACTTGCGGCGGATAAGCATGCCATCCTATTCATCGATGAGATCCATACCATTATCGGTGCGGGCGCGGCCTCTGGCGGCGTAATGGATGCCTCTAATCTGCTGAAACCTTTGCTATCTAGCGGTAATTTGCGCTGCATGGGCTCGACGACTTTCCAAGAATATCAAAGTATTTTTGAGAAAGACCGTGCGCTGGCACGTCGTTTCCAAAAGGTGGATATTAATGAGCCTTCAGTGGAAGAAACCACGAAGATTTTGATGGGGCTTAAGTCTAAATACGAAGAATATCATGGCGTTCGTTATACTCAGGCCGCGATTAGCAGCGCTGCAGTATTATCGGCCAAGCACATTAATGACAGGCATTTACCCGATAAAGCTATCGATGTGATCGATGAAGCGGGGGCTCGTATGGTGATGTTGCCTATGAGCAAGCGTAAAAAGACCATAGGCCAAGCCGAAATTGAGTCCATTGTAGCTAAAATGGCGCGCATCCCTGAGAAGTCAGTATCTGCCACAGATAAGGACTTACTGCGTAATCTTGAGCGTAACCTTAAGATGGTGGTCTTTGGTCAAGATAAAGCCATTGAGACCTTAAGCTCAGCCATTCGTTTATCGCGAAGTGGTTTGGGCACAGATAAAAAACCTGTCGGCAGTTTCTTATTCGCCGGTCCCACTGGTGTGGGTAAAACCGAGGTTACCAATCAACTGGCTACCTGTTTAGGGATGAAACTGGTGCGCTTTGATATGTCGGAGTACATGGAAAGCCACACAGTGTCACGCTTAATTGGGGCACCTCCAGGTTATGTGGGTTATGACCAAGGTGGATTGCTGACAGATGCTGTGATTAAAAATCCGCACTGTGTCGTGCTATTGGATGAAATTGAGAAGGCCCACCGTGATGTCTATAACTTGCTGTTGCAGGTGATGGACCACGGCACTTTGACCGATAATAATGGTCGTAAGGCTGACTTCAGACACGTGACTTTGGTGATGACCACTAACGCGGGGGTACAGGAGACTATTCGTAAGTCGATTGGCTTTACCCAGCAAGATCATACCCAAGATGCGTTATCTGAAATTAATCGAGTATTTTCGCCAGAATTTCGAAATCGTCTCGATTCCATCATTTGGTTCAACCATTTGGATATGACGATTATTGCCAAAGTGGTCGATAAATTCTTGGTGGAATTACAGGCTCAGTTGGATGCAAAACACGTCATCTTGGACGTCAGCGACGAAGCCAGAACCTTACTCGCCGAGAAAGGCTACGATAAGAACATGGGCGCGCGTCCAATGGCTCGGGTCGTGACCGAATTGATCAAACGTCCATTAGCGGATGAGATTTTATTTGGTGCCTTAGAGTCGGGTGGTGTGGCTTACGTGGATGTCAAAGAGGGTGAAATTGCTATTCGCACAGAGCGTCATGAAAAAGTGGCTTCTAAGGCTTAACTCGGCCTAAAGGTGAGTTTTGTCCATAAAAATGGCTGCAATTGCAGCCATTTTTCTTATCTTTCGCCAACAAAAAAACCCGGCCTTGCCGGGTTTTTAAATTTATGAGGCTATATCAGCGTGCGCGGAAGACAATACGACCTTTGGTCAGATCATAAGGAGTCAACTGGACGGTAACTTTATCGCCAGTGAGGATCCGGATGTAGTTTTTGCGCATTTTGCCTGAAATGTGGGCTATCACCACATGACCATTTTCAAGCTCTACACGAAACATTGTGTTTGGCAAGGTTTCAAGGATAGTGCCTTGCATTTCAATGTTGTCTTCTTTCGCCATTAATTAATTATCCCATTAGCCTTCGAATATAAAAAACGGGCGTATCATGCCCCAAATTCACCTTGCTGTAAAGGGGAAGTACTTAGCAAACTTAGGAATACTCCCACCCTTGGGGGGTTAGAATTTGATAAGGGCGATATAAACGCTTATAGGACATTTTGCGGTTTGCATCTATTTGATATCCGAGATAAAGGAATTCTTTTCTTTGTAATTTTGCAAGTCGGCATTGAATTAAAATCAGCAGCACGCCGAGTGAACGATGGGCTTCATCAGGATCAAAATAGCTGTAAATGGCTGAGAGGCTGTTCGGTAACGTATCAGTCACAGCAACCGCGATCAGTTTATTATTGGCATAGACTTCGATGAAAGTAGGGGGTAACCAATGGCAAAATAAGAACTGCTCATATTGTTCCTTACTCGGAGGAAACATCGGGCCGTCAAAGTGCCGTTGACGGATATAGCGCTCATAAAGTGTGTATTGCTCATCGGTCTGGCTAGATGTGATGCGCCACGTTAAATCGCGATTATTAGCCAATGTACGCTTTTGTCGTTTGGACGGTATAAACTCCCGAACGGGTAATCGGATTGGTTGACATGCGCTACATCGAGGACAGCGGGGTTTATAGATAGCGCTACCACTGCGGCGAAAACCAATAGCTAATAAACGCTCAAATAAAATGGGATCGAGAGTCTCCTCTTGGATAACGAGCAATTGCTCCTGCTGATCCTCGAGGTAGCTACAGGGGAAAATTTGGCTGATACCGATAGCTATCGGTGTTTTATTGGCGTTAGAGTTCAAGGAACACCTCACTGGGTATCCAAGCATCTGGATGCACTTTTTTGTCCCTAAATTGGGTCAGTAATTCAATAAAATGAGTTCGTTTAATCGCCTTTGCTCCCAAGCTTTCTAGATGTGGGTTCATTACCTGAGCATCAATCAGTTTAAATCCCCTTTTGATTAAATGTTGTTGTAATACCACTATTGCCGCTTTTGAGGCATTGGTTTGGCGGTGAAACATCGATTCACCACAAAACACTTGCCCTATGGCTAAACCATAAAGGCCGCCAATTAATTGCTCACCTTCCCATACCTCAATAGAATGTGCATGGCCATTTTGATGTAATTCACGGTAAGCCATTTGAATCTCATCGGTTATCCAAGTGCCATTTTGCTTTGGACGTGGCTCGGCACATCCTGCCATCACAGAAGTAAAGGCATGATTGATGGTGAAATGCCATGGCTGTTTTTTTAGATACTTGCATAAACTTGTACTGATACGGATTTTACCGAGCATAAATATTGCGCGGGGATCGGGTGACCACCAAAGAATAGGATCATCGGCATTAAACCAAGGGAAAATTCCGTTATAATAAGCGGTCAGTAAGCGTTCTGGACGTAAGTCACCGCCAATCGCCAGTAATCCATTGGGATCCGTTAAGGCGAGTTCGGGTGAAGGAAAAGCTTCAAATTCGTGATTCAGAAAAGACAGTGACTTCACAATTGCGTATGATTCAGTAATAAACCCTTCTACTAAGTTAGCGGAAATTCGGATATGTGGAAACCTACTCTAGCAAGCTTTATGTTTATTTTTGCCTTTCTATTAACTCCTGCCAATGCAGCCTACGACCGCAATCAAGCCGTCCCTGTAGAGAAAGTCCTCTATGGTGATGTCACCTCTGTGCGCAATATCACAGAAACTCAGCTTATCGAAGACAGAAACCAAGGTTGGAAAACCTTTGGTGGTGCATTAGTTGGTGGGGTGATTGGCCATCAGTTTGGTGGCGGTTCAGGCCGCGATGTAGCAACAATTTTAGGCGCTCTTATCGGCGGCGGTATTGGTAATCGTTATGGCAGTGGTACGAGTGTGCAATCGTTTAAGCTGGTGGAATTGATGATCAATCAAGAAGATGGCACCCAAGTTATGGTTATCCAAGATTATGATCCCGGAATGGTATTTAATGCGGGTGACCGAGTGCGAGTCGTATACCTTCAAGGTGGTGTTCGCATTGACTTAGCCATGTAGGTTGAGACAATCATCTTTAACAATTAATGCATGTGGTGATGACATGACACGGACAGAATTGGGTCAATATTTAGCAGACTTTTTACGGGTAGCCGCATTTAAGGATTACGCACCTAACGGATTACAAGTAGAAGGTAAGAACGAGATCCACACCATAGTGACGGGTGTGACGGCTTGCCAAGCCTTGATCGATGAAGCTATTCGATTAAAGGCCGATGCGATTTTGGTTCATCACGGTTTTTTTTGGAAGAATGAACCCGAGGTTATTACGGGGATGAAACAGCGTCGTATTAAGGCACTGCTCCAGCACGATATTAGCTTGTTTGGTTATCATCTACCTTTAGATGCTCACCCAATGCTCGGCAATAATGCCACTTTGGGTAGACAACTTGGGATAGTCGACGCCGAAGCCATCGAAGAGGTGGCTCAGGGCCTCCTGTGGCGTGGCAAACTCGATTTACCTGTCAGTGCTAGCGAATTTGCAAATACCCTTGAGAATGCCTTAGGTCGAGCGCCACTGCATATCGGTGATAGCGATGCCAAGATCCAATATTTAGCTTGGTGCACGGGCGGTGCGCAGGATTATATCGATGTGGCGGCAAGTCTGGGCGTGGATGCGTTTATCAGTGGTGAAGTATCCGAACGTACTTTCCATAGCGCAGTAGAGCAGGGCATACATTATTATGCGGCGGGTCACCATGCGACTGAGCGTTTCGGCATTGAAGCCCTAGGGCGTCATCTCGCCCGTGAGTTTAATTTAGTGCACCATTTTGTGGATATCACTAACCCTGTTTAACGGCATCGCAGCCATTAGAATTCATTAAGTTTAAAGGCGAGCATAGCTCGCCTTTGTATTATTAAATCAGCCCTAAAGTAGACAGGATAAAAATGCCTAAGGTGCAGGTAAGCAGCGAGCAAACGGTGGTGAGTGCGATTATATTAGCCGCAAGCGTGGCATTTCCGCCCATGGCCCGCGCCATCACATAACTTGCGGCCGCCGTGGGCGCTGCGCTCATCAAAAACACTAAGGCAAGTTCCACTCCGCGATAGCCAAGTATCAAGGCCCCTAGGGTGATAAACAGTGGGGCAAAGATAAGTTTTAAGGCGGTCGAGAACCAAGTGGAATACTTTTCATGTCTGAGTGAGCCAATATCCAGCGAACCACCAGTGCAAAGTAGCGCTAATGGCAGGGTCATATCGGCAAAGTATTGTCCCGCATCGAGGACCATTTTCGGTACAGGAATCGCGAGCAGGTAAAACAACATGCCAAGGATAATGGCGATAATTAGTGGATTTTTGGTGATGGTTTTTATGATCACCGCAAA
Source organism: Shewanella sp. W3-18-1 (assembly GCF_000015185.1). Classification (NCBI taxonomy): domain Bacteria; kingdom Pseudomonadati; phylum Pseudomonadota; class Gammaproteobacteria; order Alteromonadales; family Shewanellaceae; genus Shewanella; species Shewanella sp. W3-18-1. The sequence goes on from NC_008750.1 coordinate 2,058,690, forward strand.
AGCGCGGCGGCTGGATTCCTCACCCCTCGGGCTTAAGCAAATCACGGCTTGAATATTATAGAGTAGCGTCATCGACGCCACGTAAACTGCGGCTAAGGCAACCCCAGACTCTCCATAGGCGTTAGAGACATAGGCTAAGCCGATAATCGCAGTATTGGCCCTAAATCCTCCTTGAATAATAACGCCTTGATCCTTTGGCTCAGGGAAAAATCGTTTCGTCGCGTAGGTCGAAAGGATAAAAAACAACAGATTGGCCAATAGGCCGTAGCCAATTAAGGGGGCACTGGCGGCAAGATCGTGATGTGAGCTAATAATGCTTAAAAACAATAGCGCGGGCAGCGTGACATTAAAGACGAGTTTTGATGCGACATCGATAAAGTTTTCATTGATGACTTGGGTGCGTTTTAGGATCACCCCGAGGGCTAACATCAAACAGATCGGACCCGTTATTGAGGCAGAAAACAACAACTGCTCAATGATATTGCCCATAACTTCTCCCCGAATAATTTCACTCGTAGTCTCAATAAATAAGGCCGCACTGAATGCGGCCTTACTTTTTGGGCGTCATCTTGTGCGGATTATTTAACTCGCATACCCGGCTGTGCGCCTTCATGGGGCTCTAAAATCCACAGGTCACTACCACCTGGGCCTGCGGCCAAAACCATACCTTCTGACATGCCAAAACGCATCTTACGCGGTGCAAGGTTTGCAACCATTACCGTCAGCTTGCCTTCAAGATCTTCTGGCGAATAGGCCGATTTGATCCCTGCAAACACTTGGCGCGTTTCGCCGCCGATATCGAGCTGTAATTTTAGCAGTTTGTCGGCTTCGGCCACATGCTCGGCTTTGACGATGCGAGCGATACGTAGGTCGATTTTAGCAAAATCATCAAAGTTGATGGTTTCACTGATAGGATCGTCAACCAGCGGCTCACTGCTGACATTAGATGATTCAACGGTTTTTTCAGGTTTCGCCGTCTTTGGTACATCGGCCGTGACTTGCAGGTTTTCCTTAGAGTCGGCCACCATAGCGTTGACTTTGTCTAACTCAACACGTTGCATCATGGCTTTGAATGGCGAGATTTCATGACCCGCCATATCTTGGGCTAAGCCATCCCATGTTAAGGTCTGTTGGAAGAAGGCTTCAACGTCTTGGGCTAAACGTGGCAATACAGGTTTGAGATACGTCACGAGAATACGGAACAGATTCAAGGCGTTTGAACACACTTGGTGCGCCGCTTCCTGTTGATCGTCCTGTTTCACCATTTGCCAAGGCGCCGCATCGGCCACAAAACCGTTGGCGATGTCCGCTAATGCCATGATTTCACGCATCGCTTTACCGTATTCACGGGTCTCATAAAACTCGGCGATTTGTTCTTGCTTGGCTAAAAACGCCTCGGTCAGTGTAGTATCAGCAATTTTCGCGAGCTTGCCATCGAAACGCTTAGTGATAAAACCCGCAGTGCGAGATGCGAGGTTGACTAACTTACCAACCAGATCTGAGTTTACGCGCTGGGCGAAGTCTTCTAGATTGAGGTCTAAATCGTCGATACGGCTGCTGAGTTTTGCGGCGTAGTAGTAACGTAGATATTCAGGATCTAAATGATCTAAATAAGTACGCGCCTTGATGAAAGTGCCTTTGGATTTCGACATTTTTGCGCCATTGACTGTCACATAGCCGTGGGCATAGACGCTGTTAGGTTGGCGGTAACCTGAGCCGTGTAACATGGCAGGCCAAAACAGACTGTGGAAGTAAACGATGTCTTTACCGATAAAGTGGTAAACCTCGGCCTTAGAATCCTTCGCCCAAAATTCATCGAAGCTGAGTTCAGGACGTTTGTCACAGAGGTTTTTGAATGAGCCCATGTAACCGATAGGTGCATCTAGCCAAACGTAGAAATATTTGCCAGGTGCATCGGGAATTTCAAAACCAAAATAGGGGGCATCACGGGTGATATCCCATTGTTGTAAGCCTTGCTCGAACCATTCGTCGAGTTTGTTGGCCATTTCTGTTTGCAGAGCGCCAGAGCGAGTCCACTCTTTTAGCATGCCTTCAAAGGCGGGTAAGTCGAAGAAGAAGTGCTCAGTGTCTTTCATCACAGGCGTAGCGCCAGAGACGGCCGATTTCGGGTTAATCAGCTCAGTTGGGCTATATGTTGCACCGCAGGCATCACAGTTATCGCCGTATTGATCGGGTGATTTACACTTAGGGCAGGTGCCTTTAACGAAGCGGTCTGGCAGGAACATCGATTTTTCAGGATCGAACAACTGAGAAATGCTCTTGCTCTTGATATAGCCATTAGTACGCAGTTTTAAGTAAATATCACTCGCCAGTACGCGGTTTTCGTCACTGTGGGTGCTGTGATAATTATCGAAGGCGATATTAAAATCGGCGAAATCCTGCTGATGCTCTTTGTTCACTTGAGCAATCATCTCTTCAGGCGCTAGGCCTAATTGTTGCGCTTTGAGCATAATTGGCGTGCCGTGGGCGTCATCGGCGCAAATATAGTGGCACTCATGTCCACGAAGCTTTTGGTAACGTGACCAGATATCCGTCTGGATGTATTCCAGCATATGACCTAAATGAATCGGTCCGTTCGCGTAGGGAAGTGCGCTGGTCACGAGAATTTTACGTTGTGAAGTTGCCATCTTGTCTCAAATATCGTGGTGGGCCAAAAATAATGGTAGAGATACTAACCGATTACAGGATGATTTTCATCAAAACGTGAGCCAATTGAGCTAAATCTGCACTAATGTTTTTGTCATTATCTGGTACACTTGGGCAAATTTATTGGTGGGGGTAATGCTTTTGTCTTCAACTCAGACTGATTATCGTTTAAATGACGATCTTCTCGGGCCTGTTCTGGCCATTCTCGATGCATATATCGACCCGTATTTAGCTAAAGGGTTAGTGAGCGCTGGATGCGTGAATAAATTGGCGATAGAAGGTAAGCGTTTGCAGCTTGGCTTAGTCTATCCATATCCTTGTATGACGCAGTACCGCGATACTGTGATGGCACTGACCAACAAACTTGCTGTGCTTGATGCCATTGATGAAGTCGAATGTGAAATCGATTTTCAACCTAAGGTCTATTCTGCGTTATCGTCTATTGCGCCTATCGCAAATGTGAAGCAAGTGATTGCTGTCGCTTCAGGCAAAGGCGGTGTGGGTAAATCAACCACGGCGGTGAACTTGGCTTTAGCACTTGCGGCAGAAGGCGCGCAGGTCGGTATCCTCGATGCCGATATTTATGGCCCGTCAGTACCGTTAATGCTAGGCATTCCGAATTTCAGACCCGTTTCACCGGATGGCAAGCATATGACTGCGGCCAGTGCCCATGGGATTGCCGCGCAATCAATTGGTTTTATGTTAAGTGGTGATGAAGCTGCCGTGTGGCGAGGCCCAATGGCCGCGGGCGCGTTAGCACAACTACTCAATGAAACCCAATGGCCTGAATTAGATTACTTAGTGATCGATATGCCGCCAGGTACAGGGGATATTCAACTCACGCTATCGCAAAAAGTGCCAGTCAGTGGTGCCGTTATTGTGACTACACCTCAAGATATCGCGCTGGCCGATGCCAAGAAAGGCATCACAATGTTCCAGAAAGTGAATATTCCAGTGTTAGGCATTGTGGAGAATATGAGTTTCCATTTATGCCCCGAGTGCGGTCACAAAGAACATCCTTTTGGTACGCACGGCGGCAGTAAAATGGCCGAGCGTTATCAGGTTCCTTTATTAGGCGCTTTGCCACTGCATATTAATATCCGTGAAGCAATGGATGTGGGAGCACCAACGGTTGTAGCCGCTCCCGACAGTGAAGTGGCAGGTCTTTATCGGGAAATTGCCCGTAAAGTGGGTGCAGAGTTGGCCCTTAAACAGAGTCAAAAAACAGTTTCTATTAGCGTATCAGATGATGAGTAAGGTTTAAGGGTATGAATTCTCAGCAGTGTGTCATTATTGCAATTGCTGGCGCGTCAGCATCGGGCAAAAGTTTGATTGCCAAAACGATTTTTGACGAGTTGCGTCGTGATTTAGGCACAGATCAAATAGGGGTAATTAATGAAGATGCGTATTACCGCGATCAGAGTCATTTATCCATGGATGAACGGGTATTAACCAACTACGACCATCCAAAAGCACTAGACCATCAACTGCTATGCACGCATTTACAGTTGTTAAAGTCTGGTGAAGCTGTAGATATCCCTTGTTATAGCTATACAGAGCATACTCGCACGGCTGATACGGTAACAATGACACCTAAAAAGGTGATTATTTTAGAAGGCATTCTGCTATTAACCGATCCTAAATTACGTGAACTGATGGATGCCAGCGTGTTTATGGACACGCCGCTGGATATTTGTTTTTTACGTCGCTTAACTCGTGATGTGGCAGAACGTGGTCGTACGATGGAATCTGTTATTTCGCAGTACAAAAAAACCGTGCGTCCGATGTTCTTACAGTTTATTGAACCTTCGAAACAATACGCCGATATTATCGTGCCTCGTGGCGGTAAGAATCGTATTGCGACCGATATTTTAAAAACTCGTATTCAGCACTTATTGGCAAAATAACGACATAAAAACTTAGGGAGTAATAGGTAAGATGCGCTTAACTGATATCGAAATTGAACAGGCTCTTGATAACGGCACAATCGTAATAGAACCTCGTCCTAGTATTGATGCCATTTCTGGTGTGAGTGTGGATGTACGTTTAGGTGGACAATTTCGCGTCTTTAAAGATCATACCGCACCTTTTATCGACTTAAGTGGTCCGAGTGGAGAAATGCAGGCAGCGCTTGACCGGGTGATGAGTGAGATTATCGAAATCCCTGATGGCGAAGCCTTTTTTCTTCATCCTGGTGAATTAGCCCTCGCGGTGACTTACGAGAGTGTAACGCTGCCTGCGGACATTGTCGGTTGGCTTGATGGTCGTTCATCACTGGCGCGTTTAGGCCTGATGGTACATGTGACTGCGCACCGTATCGATCCGGGCTGGCAGGGTAAAATTGTGCTCGAGTTTTACAATAGCGGTAAATTACCCTTGGCTTTGCGCCCCCGGATGACCATAGGTGCGTTAAATTTTGAGCGTTTAAGTGGCCCAGTGGCACGTCCCTATAACACCCGTAAAAATGCCAAGTATAAAGATCAACAAGAAGCGGTCGCTAGCCGCATAAGTCAGGACTAACATCCGTGATTTGGGTGAATGGTGTGTTGCAGGGGAGTATTGATCCTTCCGATCGGGGACTTACTTACGGTGATGGTCTGTTTGCAACCATGCGAACGAGCCATGACGGTATTTTGTTTTTAAATGCACATCAATCACGCTTAACCGATGGTGCCGCAAGACTCGGTTTTGAATGGCGCATGGGCAGTGCGCTTTATCAGCAACTTGAGGATTTGGCCAGACAGTATCCCCATCATTGTATTAAACTTTTGGTTTCAAGAGGTGTTGGTGGGAGAGGTTATACACCACCACAAGCTGTTAATGTTACTGAAGTCGTCTCTGTGCATCCGATTCCTAGCCATTATGCACATTGGCAAAAAAACGGTATCAACCTTAAAACATCCCCTGTTCGCCTAGGTATACAGCCATTATTGGCAGGGATTAAACACCTTAATCGTCTTGAACAAGTACTGATTAAAGCTCAGCTTTTACCGAGTAACGTCGATGATTGGTTAGTCTTAGATACTGAGGCGAAGGTGATTGAATCTTCGATGGCAAATATCTTTTTTATCAAAGACAATGAGGTTATTACGCCATCTTTAGCCCAATGTGGTGTGTCTGGCGTGATGCGTGAGCAGGTGATTAATGCCTTGCTCGAACAACAGTTCAATATTCAATGTTTGCCATTTGGCGCCGAGCGTTTAGGGGAGTTTGACTCGGCATTTATCACTAACAGTGTTTTAGGTGTTGTGGATGTACTGGCGATAGATTCGCTTAAGTTCACTCGATCCCCTATAACCGCCAACCTTAGACAGACACTTTCACTCACACTATGAAAAAACTGATCCTGATTGCCAGTTCAACTCTACTTACCTTACTGACATTAGTTTGTTTAGTGGGTTACTGGGGTTATCAAACTATTGTTGATTATAGTAATACACCACTGAACCTTGTTGAGCCTAAAGAGCTCACCATTGCACGAGGCACCAGTGTTAACCAACTTGCTCAGCAGTTAGCCGATGACGGCGTTATTCAAGACACATGGAAACTTAAATGGTTACTTAAGTTTCGCCCAGAGCTTGCCAAGATTCGTACAGGCCTTTATGAAATGTCGTCCTCACAAACCGTGATGGACTTACTCAACGACTTAGTGGCAGGTAAAGTCAAAATCTTCAGCATTACTTTAGTTGAAGGTAAAACCATTGCTGAGTGGGAACAACAGCTAGCAAGCGCACCACATTTACAAGTGACTCCAAAAGTATTTACTGCAGTATTAACAGAGCAGGGGGACGATTCCACTTTGCCAGAAGGTAAATTCTTCCCCGATACCTACCATTATACTGCCGAGGCGGATGCTAAAGTCATGCTGACTCAAAGTTATAAAATGATGGAGCAGGAGCTTGCTAAAGCGTGGGCGGAACGGGCGCCGAATTTGCCGTTAAAATCGCCCTATGAAATGCTGATTTTGGCATCGATAGTCGAAAAGGAAACAGGCCAAGCCCATGAGCGTGAGCAAATCGCCGGTGTATTTGTTAATCGTCTGAATCTAGGTATGCGTCTGCAAACCGATCCGACGGTGATTTACGGTATGGGCGATCGCTATAAGGGCAATATTACCCGCAAGGATTTAGTCGAAGAGACACCTTTTAATACCTATCGTATCTTTGGCTTACCGCCAACACCGATAGCTGCACCGAGTAAAGCATCCTTGATGGCAGTGTCAAAGCCTGCGAGTGTGAGTTACCTTTATTTTGTATCGCGCAACGATGGCACCCATGTGTTCTCAACCACACTAGAAGAACACAACCATGCTGTAGACATATATCAGCGTAAGATAAAACCGGCGCCCCCAGAAAAATCACCAAAGTAAAAATGCAGAGAAAGAAAATCTAATGTCAGTTCTTGCAAAATTTATCGTTATTGAAGGTTTAGAAGGCGCTGGTAAGTCGAGTGCAATTACCCTTATTCGGGATTTTATTGAGAAGCACACTGGGCGAGCACCTATTTGTACCCGAGAGCCCGGAGGTACACCGCTCGCTGAACGGATCCGTGATTTAGTCAAAATTGCCGATCCGAGCGATCCCCTCTGCGACGAGTCTGAATGTTTGCTTATATATGCCGCTAGAGCGCAGTTGGTTGCTAATGTAATTAAACCTGCACTTGCGCAAGGGCAATGGGTACTTGGAGACAGACACAATCTATCATCACTGGCATATCAAGGTGGTGGACGAGGGTTAATGCCCTTAGTGGAGGCGGTGAGTGCTGCAACACTAAAGGGATTTAAACCCGATCTCACCTTATATTTAGATTTAGATCCTAAGCTTGGACTCACCCGCGCGGCTAAACGTGGTGAACTCGATAGAATCGAGCAGCAGACCATTGATTTCTTTGAGCGCGCCCGCGCAACTTATCTAAAGCTTGCCAGCGAAGATGACAGTATTGTGGTTATCGATGCGAGTCAAACCATGGCTGAAGTTCATAAAGATATTTTAGCCGTGCTACAGGCGATGGCATGGTAGCCGAGTCCGGATTTACGGCTGAGCAATTGCCTTGGCTCGAAGGGCCAAGGCAAGCATTTTTAGCACAATTACAATGCCAGAAAATCCCCCATGCCCAACTCGTTGGTATCGATGCTGCGTTCGGTGGTGAGCTGTTTAGTGTGTTTATGGCGCGTGCTGCCCTGTGTTTAGCGCCTAATTCGGCAGGCGCATGTGGTTTTTGTAAGTCGTGCCAGTTATTCGCTGCGGGCAATCATCCCGATTTTTACCAAATAGAAGCCGATGGTAATCAAATTAAGGTCGATCAAATTCGTGAACTTTGCGTGCGCCTTACGGCAACCGCGCAGCAAAGTGGTCGCCGTGTAGCGATTATTCATCACAGTGAGCGCCTTAATTCTGCATCGGCTAATGCTCTGCTTAAAACCCTTGAAGAGCCGGGTAAGGACACGCTGTTAATATTACAGTCGGATACACCGGCACGTTTAATGGCTACCATCAGTAGTCGCTGTCAGCGCATTCCTTTTGTGGCGCCGAATAAGGCGATGATCAAAACCTGGTTAGCTCAGCATTGTCATATTCAAGAGGATGTGACTTGGTGCCTAAGTGTGGTGGGTGGACCATTAAAATTGGCCGAGAGTTTGCTAACAGATGGTACACAATCGAGCCGCTATCAATCCCTGCTTCAGTTTCGCAAAGATTGGGCGCAAAGTTTGTCGTCTGGTCATCTGTGTGCTAGTTTATTAACAGTGAACGAACAGCAAATAATTGATGCACTTAAGGTTTTATATCTACTACTGCGACAAATTTTATTGAAGAACAGTCACCAAGATGCGTTTATTCAGGCGCAAGTAGGGAACTTGGCGGCAAAGATCATGGGAATGTGTCATAGCTTAAGCACAATGCCGACTGTCAATTATTTGGGCTTATGTCAAAGTTATGTCTTAGAATATAGAGAAATAACAAAAAAGTAACATGCCATGGTCGATCTTATTGTTAATTTTGACACCTTACATCAGCTCTATCGGGCTTATATGCCTTTTATCAAGCCTGCGGGATTGTTTGTTACCACCAGTGAAAGCCATTATCTAGGCCAGCCTTTAACTATTGCCTATCGTTTGCCCGGTGCAACGACAACCAACGAGTTTCGTGGGGTGGTTGTATGGATCAATCCTTTAGGCGCCTCCGGTGGTCGCCCAGCGGGTATTGGTATAAAGATCCTCTCAGAACCTGACAGTCATAAACACCATATTGAAAAATTACTTTCCCGTGAACTTGCTTCCGGCGATTTAACCTGCACCATGTAATCACTCGATTGCTTTGGGGCGAGATAGGTATTTGACCTCGATCCCTTGGATGGGTATCCTTGTCGTCCTTTATTTATCTGCTTGGAAATCCCTGTGCTTATCGATTCACATTGTCATCTTGATCGCCTAAAAGCGGCACCAGATCAATTATCCCTAGAACATATCCTTGCTGGTGCTAAAGCCCGTGGTGTTGACTATATGTTGTGCGTGAATGTACGTCAGCAAGGATTTGAATCGATGCGTGACAAGATGGCAGCCTTTAATCAGGTATTTTTATCCTCGGGGGTGCATCCCTTGGATGTAAAAGAAGGATTAGATGTTGAGCAAATACGCCGTTTTGCAACCGATCCTAAAGTGGTTGCCATTGGTGAAACGGGTTTAGATTATTTTTATGCCGATGAAACAAAACGGCTTCAACAGCAATGTTTTGAGCAGCAGATAGCCCTTGCGGTGGAAGTGGATAAACCTTTGATTGTGCATACCCGTGATGCACGTGAAGACACGATTAATATGCTTAAGCAGGGCGGTGCCGATAAAGTTGGCGGCGTTTTACATTGCTTTACCGAAAACTGGGAGATGGCGAAGGCGGCCATTGATCTTGGGTTTTATATTTCGGTCTCAGGCATAGTGACTTTTAAAAATGCGGGAGATCTGCGAACGGTAATCCGTAAGGTGCCCAAGGATCGTCTGCTAGTTGAAACAGATTCGCCTTATTTAGCGCCGATCCCACATCGTGGGCAAGAGAATCAGCCCGCCTATGTGCGCGATGTGGCTGAATTTGTAGCAGAGCTTAGAGGCGAGCGTTACGAAGATCTAGCTGAGTACACTAGCAATAACTTCTTTAATTTATTCAAAGATGCGGCACGTTTAGTTGGCCGTGAAATCTAGCCTCAATCGTATTGGGTGATCAGTATAGACCGTCAGTGAACTTAGTTAGCTACTGTGATGATGGGTATAAGCGTTGCTATTCGGTTCAATGGTATCGCGGAATTTTCGGTGTGAAAGTATAAAAAAAGGCCCAAAACGATTATAGCTGTTTGGGCCTAGGGGAATGGCTCGTTAAAGAGCCGTGCGCTACAGGTGAAAGAGCGATACAAAGCACTTTACATTAGACTCAGTGTAGTAGAGCTTTGGTCTTAGAGTAGTGTGCTTATTCCCCTTTTTTAGGTTATTTTTTGCTAAAAAATAGTAAAACTATAACGATTTTATCTGTTCTGATAGCAGTAATACTTTATCTTTCACTAAATCCCGAGGGAGATTGTTTTTTAATCTATTACCTAAGTGCTTTGCCATACCTAAGGGGGCTCCGCCATAACAGACGATGACTTCACCTTGGGCTTTTACTGCGGTGTTTAGGCTGATATCTCTTCCCATTAGGTACTCTTTCGCTTCGACATCGCTCAGATCAACCGTTTTTGCGGTTGGGCTGAGCTGTTTTCCCGCTAATGCAATAATTGCCTCATGGCGGACTTTAAAACCATGCTTAGTGCTATCGGCGAGTTTAATACCAATACGCTGAAACCGCATACGGCCGATAAAATCCCTAAATTCATGCGGAAATAACCAGAATTCATCATCACGCACCATAATAAGGTCATCTGGCAAGCTTATCCCTAAGTCTTGTTGAAAATAGTCTTTTATTCCTTGGGCTTGCTTAGTTGTTGCTGGAGTAAAGGGGAAGTTTTTTTGCAGTGTAGGCTCGGGTTGTAAACGCGGCACAGAGGCAGTTTTTGTCAATTTAGCGACAAAAAAACCTTCACTATCGTAAATCTGTGGCCAGACATGTAAGAAGCCTTCGGGAGTGGTAGCGCGTTCAGCGCCCTCAAATAAATCGCTTAAGGATTCAAATTGCACCGCATCACCGTAGGTTTGCTTCAAATATTCGCACACGCCTTGGTTTTCAAGGCGATTTAAGGTGCAAGTGGAATAGACTAAGCTACCACCGGGTTTTAGGGCTAAAAATGCCGATTCGATTAGGGCTTTTTGGGTTTCACTTATCGCCAGTACATCGTTTAGGCTCCAGTGTTTTAGGGCATCGGCATCTTTACGCACAGTGCCTTCACCGCCACAGGGGGCGTCAATAAGCACGGCATCAAAACTTTCATACAAGTATTCACCAAACACACGGCCATCGAAGTGGGTGAGCGCACAGTGACTCGCACCCATGCGCAGTACATTCGCGTGTAGCACTTTCACGCGGCTCGCTGAATACTCATTGGCGATCAGTAACCCTGAATTGTGCATGAGTGCGGCTATTTGGGTGGTTTTTGAACCGGGTGCGGAGGCGAGATCCAATACGCATTGCCACTTTGCACTAGGCGTAAATGCACTAGGTGTAAAAAGTGCGGTCGGCGGCAACATAGAACTGGCTTCTTGGATGTAGAATAAGCCCTGAATGTGTTCTAAGGCGTTGCCGAGTTGTTCTTCTTCGTCGTAACTGATCCAAAATCCATCTTTACACCAAGGTATAGGATCAAATGTCCAGCCCTTAGGTTGCATCAAGGTCTTAAAGTCGTCTGCGCTGATTTTTAAGGTATTGACCCGAATTGAACGTCTAAGCGGCCTGTCGCAGGCGGCAATAAAATCATCCATAGACAAATGGGCGGGCAGTTCTTGGGTGATTGTATCGATAAAATTTTGATTTAATTGAGCCATTGATTTCATTGAACCATAGGGAAATAGACTGTGTATCAATTGGCGTGAGTATATCATAATCCCTTATTGGGTCTGAGATTTTCTCCCAAGTGCCTAAGCCGCTATTATGGTTTGATGTTTATACTCTGAGTATTTCATTGATATTGCATTGAGTTGCGTAGGGTTAGCACTCAATGGCTGTAAACTAATAGAATAAAAACAATAAAAATGAGGGAATTAGTGTGCTTAATAGGGTGTGGTTAGCTTTCTTTATCACGGCACTGTTAGCGATTGCTGTGCAGATATTCAATGGTCATATCGATGTGCTTTCTACATCGGTCGAAGCATTATTTGCGAGTGCGAAACTTGCCGCAGAAATATCCCTCGGTTTGATTGGAGTGCTTTCTTTATGGATGGGATTGATGCGAGTTGGCGAAAAAGCGGGAGTGGTAGGCGCGATCGCCTTTGTATTTGAGCCATTGTTGCGCCGTTTGATGCCAGAAGTGCCTAAGGGGCATCCTGCCTTTGGCAGTATCACGATGAATTTAACAGCGAATGTTTTTGGATTAGATAATGCCGCCACACCACTTGGGTTAAAAGCGATGCATGATTTGCAAAGTTTAAATCCGCAAAAAAGCGTGGCGACCAATGCGCAAATTTTATTTTTAGTGCTCAATACTTCCTCTGTGACCTTAGTGCCTGTGACGGTATTTCTCTATCGTGCCCAACAGGGGGCGACGGCACCTGCGGATATTTTCTTGCCGATTTTATTGGCAACATCGGCATCGACACTCGCAGGATTACTTATCGTGGCATTAGTGCAGCGGATTTCCTTGTTTAACGCTGTGGTACTTGGTTATGGGGCATTACTACTTTCGGGTTTAGTGGCGAGTGGTTTTTATCTGATGACCTTAAGTGCTGAAGCGATAGGTTCAGTATCGACCGCAATGGGTAATGGTGTACTGCTGTTACTCGTTTTTACCTTTGTGATTGTCGCAGGGATCCGTAAAGTGGCTGTTTATGATGAGTTTATCGAAGGTGCCAAGGCTGGATTTACCCAATCTATCCAGCTTATTCCCTATCTACTAGCCATGTTGTTAGCGATAGGTCTATTACGCGCATCAGGGGCTTTGGACTATTTACTACACTTGATTGCAAGTTGTGTACGGATATTAGGTTTTGATACTCGCTTTGTGGATGCGATGCCGACGGCATTGATGAAACCTTTTAGTGGTTCAGGCGCCAGAGCGATGATGCTTGAGACAATGGATCACCACGGGGTTGATTCCTTTGCAGGCCGATTATCGGCAATTTTTCAAGGTAGTACCGAAACGACATTTTATGTTCTAGCCGTGTATTTTGGCTCAGTGGGTATTCGTCATGGCCGCCATGCCTTAGCCTGTGGTTTAAGTGCTGATTTTGCAGGTATTAGCGCAGCTATTGCTGTGTGCTATTGGTTTTACGGTTAGTGTTATCGGGGATATAAAGGGATAAATAATCAGGCGCATCTGCGCCTGATTTTGTGTTAGTAAGCTTCAAGCTGTGAAAATAAACGGGCAATCATGCTATTGAATTGGAGCCCATTCCTGCCATTCATTTTGAACTTTATGTTGCAATTTGATAATTGAGCCATTGGCGAGTCGATTATTGTCTTGGGTTGTTGCTTTTGTGGCCACATTAATCCCACCGGCAAGCAAGGTCTCCAGTGAACCCGCTTCAATCTTAGCGCCTGAGAATATTCCCACATCCACTTTGATGCCTGAAGCATCCCAGAACTGGCTAGTTTGATTAACAAGATGGCTATACTGAGGTTCAATATGAGCTTGCATCAGCACACTGTTGCCCTGTTTTGATAAGCCATAACCGTCGATCTGGCCGATTTTAATCCCACGGAAGAAGAGCGGCGTACCTACTTTCATTGACCCTAAGCTCGCATCTTCTAAGGTGAACTTTAGCGCATCTTCGGGTACATTGGCGTAACTGCTAGCGACCACATTTGCAATAAACTGAGTCGCTGTTTGACTACTTTTACCCGGTAGTACACCAATATATGGACCTGTTATGAGGGTTTCTGGCGCTTTGATCCCCGCGAGTGAAATTTGTGCATCCACTAAATGATATTCACAATCACTGCGGCTGAAATGATCGGCATATTCCCCATAAAGGTAAGCTGTAGCCGTTAATGTATTTAGGTCAGCATTGAGTTTCACTTGTGACACTTCGCCTACTTGATGGCCTTGGTAACGAATGGCGGCTTTTGCATCAAGTTTGGCTGAAGCGGGTAACGTGAGCCTGATAGGTTGTGCCTGTGTTAACGCAAGTTGCTTATTCTCATAGAGTTTTAAACTTGTAGATGTTTTAGTGGGCTTAACATTATCACTATCGAGTAAGCCTAAACTGATACTGCCTTTTAATGCGCCTTGCAGCGGCGCAACCGCGACATCGATACCTGCAAGACTGGCGTTTACTTCTATTGCACTATTACGCCAAAAGACCTTAGGTTTTTGCAACAGCGGTTGAAACTCTTTGTCGATGGCGAGTTTAATGACAAAATCTTCTGTTTTGCTTTGCCAATTAATGGATTTGACTATACCAATCTGCATTTTTTTATAATAAACCGGTGAACCTTGGCTAACATCTGCACCATCTTGACTGATTAAGGTCAAATGAACTTTATGTTGACGATCAAAAAAGGCGGTTGCCGCATCGATTGAGCTGAATAAGGGAAGACTGGTATTGGCCGCAAGAGGCGTTTCACTCTTACCTAGGATAAGGCTGACAGCTCCTTTAGTGAGCGTGGTAAAATCCCTCGATTTGACGGATACACCGTCAAGTGATGCTTCAATTGCGAGAGCCGATTCTGGCACAAAGTAGCTATCACTCCGCACTAGGCTGGCAAACTCGGGCTGTAATTCGAGTTGATATTCGACAGCAGATAAATCTTGGGTCAATTTAACACTCAATACAGTGCCGATAGGGAGCTGCTTGTAACGAACCTCTGCACCTGCGGCAATACCCATATTTTCGGTAGAAGTTATCGTTAAAAAACGTTTTTTCGACTTCAACATATCGGGCGCTTTAGATTGCAGGACGAAATTACTCGGTAGGACGTTTTGGTACCCAGTACCGGGTAAGAAGTTGATCACGCTACCAGTGAGTAAGCGTCCAGGGTTTTTTATGCCAGAAAGTGAGATTTCAGCCCCTTCTAACCAAAATACGCCATCATTAGTTAATAAATGGGTGTATTGATTTTCAAACTTTGCAATTGCAGTCACGCCGTTTGTGGTTAATTGCTTGCTTACAATCGTACCAACATGAATTCCCCGATAAACAATGTGTGTGCCTTTCTCTACACCATTACCATCATCCATGGTGAGATTGATATCGACACCACCAATAGCGTTAGCCTCTGAATCATAGAGTGAAAAACTGTCGCCGTTTTGTGCGACTGGCGCAGTATCATCTGAACTAAAAGTAACCCCACCTGCAAGGATTGACGCTAAGCTTTCTGAGCTGACCTTAATGCCCGAGAGTGAGGCATCAACTTTAACGCCTGATACATTCCAAAATAAGGAGTTTTTCTTCACTAATCTCGCATATTGCTCTTGAATAAAGGCGCTGATAACAACATTAGTATTACCTGCTAATCGATAGCTAACTACACTACCGACGGGGATTTGACGAAAGAAAATAGGTGAGCCCACATCCAGAGAGCCGAGTTTATCCGAAGTTAATTCAATCATTACGCCTTCAGAGCCTATTTGCATCGGCGGCGCTTGTCGTTCTGCCTCAAAGAACGTAGACGCATTACCTTTTCCTGGCTGAATCGCAATATAATTGCCAGAAAACAGCGCATCTAAACCTTCAACACCAGTAATACTGGCTTTAGGTGTCACTAACCAAAATAAGGTTTCTTTATTTAAGAATGGCTTAGCGCGATAATCCATTACCACTTTGACATTCACACCTTTGAGATCGTCATCTATACCAATGTCTTTGACTTTACCGACGGTCAGGCCTTGATATTTCACTAAGGTTTTACCCACATCAATCCCTGTGGCGCTGGGAAAGTGAATTTGAATTTCAATCCCCGATTCTTTAATGCTTTTTATGCCAAGCCAAGCACCGAGCGCGAGTGCGACAATCGGCAGCAGCCAAATGGGCGAAAAGAGTTTTTTCTTCACAACTTTTGGCGATTCAATTTGTGTCATCTTGAGTGTCCAATCGATCCCAGAGTAAACGAGTGTCTAAAACTTTTGCAGCGAGCTGAGTTAACAAAATAACCAATGCAAATGCAGTGGCTGCAGGTGCGGGCTTAGCGTCTAGCAGTTGCCCCATATTAACGAGCGCAACAGTGAGCGAAATTACGAATAAATCAAGCATAGACCAACGGCCAATCCACTCGATAACATGAAATCCCACCATTAACTTCTTTTTTGAAATCGGAAGCTCAAAACTGATCGCGCATAGGTAAATGGACAGTCCTATGATTTTAATCCAAGGCACTAAGATACTCGCGATAAACACAATAATGGCGATAGGGATCATATCTGAGTGCACTAAATGGATGATCCCTGAAAAAATCGTATCGTGGCGCACTTGTCCCTGATTAGTCAGTATAGTGATTGGGTATAGATTGGCGGGCACCAATAAAATTGCCGCCGTGATGAGTAGCGCCCAACTTTTTTGCAAGCTACTGTAATCTCGAACCTTTAACTCTGCCTCACAGCGCAGGCAGTGAGTGCTACCTGTGGTGTTGAGTTGTTGGCACACACGGCATAGACAAAGGCCAATATCCTTACCTTGCTGTTTCATACTAGCGATGCCCATCCAATAGGGTCCACATATGCTCTAGATCGTATTCCCGTTGTAAAAATAAGGTCACGAGAAACAACATTGTGAAGCAAAATGTACCCATTCCAAAATAAATATCTGAAAAATCAGATAATTGAAATGATGAAACTAAAAAGCTAATCACGTAAATTTCTAACATGGTCAGTTGAGAAAGCACGCCTTGAAGTTTCAATAACTGTTTTAAACTGTTACGCCAAAAGGGGATAGAAAGCCCCCATTTGACAATTAATATCTGTGTAAGAATGGAT
Source organism: Shewanella sp. W3-18-1 (assembly GCF_000015185.1). Lineage (NCBI taxonomy): Bacteria > Pseudomonadati > Pseudomonadota > Gammaproteobacteria > Alteromonadales > Shewanellaceae > Shewanella > Shewanella sp. W3-18-1. The sequence goes on from NC_008750.1 coordinate 2,075,394, forward strand.
AAAATCAATAATCCTGGACCTATTACCGCAGCCGCTAATACCGCTAAACCTACCACCCAGTAGCCTTGCTCAAATACGGCAAATGCACCTTGAAACACGGTAGTAGTACGCACGCTGCCGAGGAAATGGATCTCAAGCACAGGCAAAAAATTAGCTGGAAAATAAAATACTAGCGCAGTAATACACAAGGCTAACATGCCATTTACTGAGCAATATGGCGTATCATAGAGTGCAGTGCTGCAACGCGGACATAGGGCTCTAACACCTGAGGGTAAGGCGCGTTTGCGGATAGCCAAGTCGCAGGAACGACAGAGGATTACAGAGTTTTCTACTGTGTTTTCATGCATATAAAAATATTTAATTAGCCCCAAAATGACTAAGAAATTAAGTGTCCACCCATCAATGATATGCAGTTGGACATTGAAACGTCAGAAAAACTCGCTTATCTCACTAATGAAAGCCGCCTGATAATACCAGATTAATCAGAACACTTGCATCACAAGTTCGATCTATGTCATTCTGGTTACTGTATATAAAAACAGTGCGAGGCAGTCATGGCAGTTATTACACAGTTTGTCGTGGTAAGAGAAGGGGTTGAAAAGATGACATTCACATCGAAAAAGGAGGCCGATGCCTACGATAAGATGCTCGATATCGCTGATAACCTGATCCCCTTCATTCAAAAATCTGAATTAGGCATTGATGAAAGTCTGAGCGAACGGCTCGCATTTTATTTTGCTAGTAATAAAGATGAGCTGACGAACTTGCTTAAAGGCGTCGTTCAGGTTAATAGTACGCCAACGAATCAAGCGGTAACCAAGAAAACAGCAAAAAAAGCTGAAGCGGCAGAGTAGACAAGGTTAGGAAATATAATGAAATCGCAATTTTATGAGTCACTGAATCGTCAAGCGTTAGCTTTGCTTGAAGGTGAAGATGATGTTGTGGCGGCAATGGCAAACTTTTCCGCCTTGCTGAATGATAATTTAACCGATCTTAACTGGGTTGGGTTTTATGTTATGCGTGGTGAGCAATTAGTGTTAGGCCCGTTCCAGGGTAAAGTGGCTTGTACCCGCATCCCTTTAGGAAAAGGCGTCTGTGGGACTGCCGCATACACTAATCAGACGCAACGGGTTGCAGATGTACACCAATTTGATGGACACATCGCCTGTGACTCTGCCAGTAATTCTGAAATTGTTGTGCCAGTTCGTGCTAACGGAAAAGTTATTGCAGTGCTCGATATTGACAGTCCGAGCTTCGATCGTTTTGATGAAGACGACCAAAAAGGGCTGGAATTGTTAGTTAAAAGCTTTGAAAACTGCCTATTTGATTAATTTGCGTGCAATAACACATAATTCATAGTCGCAATCGCTAGCGTGCGCCTTATAATATGCGCCAGCATCGATTAAGCCGGTTTGACACCAATGTCATCAATAAGCTTGATGTGTTAAGCCGTAAAAAATGGTTAAGTTATACTTTTTTAACTTTAGAAAATGCGGCGAGAATGCTAATTTGTACCTTGGCTCAATATTGGGCTTAACGAAGACAAACGACACGTAAGAAGCTGATTTTTATCACCTCGAATTCGATGTCCCTTTTTGACTGTGGAAGTAATGATGGAATCAACAGATAAGTTGACCGACACCAATGCAATTTTGGCGTATTTGTATGAAACATTTCCTTTGTGCTTTATTGCTGAAGGTGAAACTAAGCCATTAAAAATCGGATTGTTTCAAGATTTGGCTGAAAGGTTGGCTGATGATTCTAAGGTCAGTAAAACTCAACTACGAGTTGCCTTAAGACGTTATACCAGCAGCTGGCGTTACCTGAAATGTGTAAAAGCAGGCGCACAACGGGTTAACCTCGATGGCGAACCTTGTGGTGAGTTAGAGCAAGAACATATTGATCATGCTCAAGCCATGTTGAAAGAAAGTCAGGAAAAAGCGAAGGCAAAACGTGCGGCAAAAGCACCTAGTACGCCTAAAGCTGCAGCCAAAAAAGCGCATAAGAAAGTGGCCGTTCCTCAACGTCCTAAAACTGAGCGTCCTGCTAAACCAGCACCTAAAGTTGCTGCGCCAGTGGTCAATTTAGTGCAAGCACAGTTGACTGATTTAGCGAAAAAACAACGTGTTAATGTTAAGTTAGGTATGACACCCGTAGCCGGCGTGATCACTGACATTAATAAAGAGGACATTCATGTTCAGCTTGATAGCGGTCTAACGATTAAAGTTAGAGCGGAACATATCCTGCTGTAATCATTTATTAAGACGGAGTAACTTGTTGATGCGAAAACTCACTTTGGCTATCTCGATTGCCACTGTTTTTGTCGGATTTTCGGCTTGGGCCGTACCACCCACGATTCAAATCAGCGAGTTACCCACTCTCAAGCAAGAGGCACAACATAAGGTTGCCAGTAAGAGAGTGACGGACTTATATACTCGTTCGCATTACCACAGATTCAACTTAGATGATGCGTTTTCAGCGCAAATCTTCGATCGCTATCTACAACAATTGGATTATCGCCGCAATGTATTGACCCAAGCGGATGTAGATAGCTTTAAACCTTATATTAATCAATTCGATAACATGTTGATTTCCGGTGAGCTTGAACCTGCATACAAGATGTTTGATGTAGTGCAAAAGCGCCGTTATGAAGGCTTTGTTTATGCCTTGTCATTATTGGATCAAGAAATTGATTTTACAGTTCCGGCTGATGTGTACGAATACGATAGGGAAGATGCTGCTTGGCCTAAGGATCAAGCTGAGATCAATGAACTGTGGCGTCAACGTGTTAAATATGATGCGTTAAATCTTAAGTTAACAGGCAAAAAGTGGCCTGAGATCGTCGATATTTTACAAAAGCGCTATAACAACGCGATCAAACGTCTCACTCAAACAAACAGTGAAGATGTATTTCAAGGTGTGATGAATGCTTTTTCCCGTAGCATAGAGCCACATACTAGCTACCTATCGCCACGCAATGCTGAGCGTTTCCAAATGGAAATGAACCTTAGTCTTGAAGGTATTGGTGCTCAATTGCAGCTTGAAGATGATTACACAGTGATCAAGAGTTTGATTGCGGGCGGGCCTGCTGCTGGTAGCGAGAAGCTTTCACCCGAAGATAAAATTGTTGGTGTTGGTCAGGAGGGCGGCGAGATTGTCGATGTCATTGGTTGGCGTTTAGACGATGTTGTTGACCTTATAAAAGGGCCAAAAGGCAGTAAAGTGGTTCTGCAAATTCTACCTAAGAAGGGTGGCTCAAATGCAAAACCATTCAATTTGACCTTAGTACGTGACAAGATTCGCCTCGAAGATCGCGCGGCAACATCAAAAGTGATTGAACCTAAAGAAGGTGAATACGCCAATCGTAAAGTGGGTGTTATTCAAATCCCTGGTTTCTACATGAATTTGTCGCAAGACGTTGAAAAAGAACTCGTTAAACTTAACGAAGCTAAAGTAGAAGGGATTGTTATCGACTTAAGAGGAAACGGTGGTGGAGCGTTAACTGAGGCCGTATTGCTGACAGGACTCTTTATTAATATGGGGCCTGTCGTACAAATTCGGGATGCCGATGGCCGAGTGTCAGCACACCGTGATAATGATGGTAAAACCAGCTATTCAGGCCCATTAACTGTGATGGTTGATCGTTATAGCGCCTCTGCATCTGAGATTTTCGCCGCTGCATTACAGGACTATGACCGAGCATTAATTGTGGGTGAATCAAGTTTTGGTAAGGGCACGGTACAGCAACATAAGAGTTTAGGCCGTATTTACGATATGTATGATAAGCCTATTGGTCATGTGCAGTACACTATTCAAAAATTTTATCGTATTAATGGTGGCAGCACCCAAATTAAAGGGGTCACTCCTAATATTGCTTATCCAAGTGCATTAGAGCCAGGTGAGTATGGTGAAGCTGAAGAGAAAAATGCATTGCCATGGGATAAAGTTCCGGAAGCCCAATACAATAGATTAAGTGATGTAACGCCTGAGTTGGTTGTTAACTTAGAGAAGAAACACCTCAACCGAATTAAAGACAGCGTAGAGTTTAATTATATCAATCAAGATATTGCTGAATTTAAAAAGCATCACAAAGAGAAGACCATTTCTTTAGTTGAGAGTGAACGAATTGCTTCTCGTGAAGCTGATGAGAAAAAATTGTTAGATAGAACCAATGAACGCCGTGTTGCTCAAGGTTTGGCTGTGGTTAAATCCATGGAAGACATTAAAGATACTACTGAAGCACCGGATCCATTTTTAGACGAAACCGCTTATATCACCTTAGATATGATTGATGCTAAAAAGCTCGCTAAAACTAATGTGCAATAGGTGTGACTAAAGAGATATACCCCGTATTAAAACGCGCTTATGGCGCGTTTTTCTTATTAAGCTCAGAGTTAAAGGGATCGAAATGACGCAAGCACAAGCCAAGTACCTTAAAGATTATCAAGCCCCGCTATTCACTATTGATACCATTGATTTAGTCTTTGACTTAGCGGGTAAAAACACGCGTGTTAAAGCGACAAGTACTGTTAAACGTACTTCATCACATACACATCCCTTAACGCTTGATGGTGATGATCTTGTTCTTGAATCGGTAACTATCAATGGCGAAGCTGTGCCTTACCAAGTCGGTGCTGGATACTTAACTCTTGAAACCACCCTCGATGAGTTTGAGTTGGCGATAGTGACTAAGCTGGATCCTGAGGCAAACTTAAGCCTTGAAGGTTTGTATATGTCCGATGGTGCTTACTGTACTCAATGTGAAGCAGAAGGTTTTAGGCGTATTACCTATTTTCTCGACCGTCCCGATGTACTTGCCAAATATACTGTGCGAATAGAAGCGGATAGTGCGGCATTTCCATTTTTACTGAGTAACGGCAACTTAATTGACCAAGGGCCATTAGAGGGTGGGCGCCATTATGTGTGCTGGCAAGATCCGTTTCCGAAACCTGCTTATCTGTTTGCCTTGGTCGCAGGGGATTTTGATATGCTAGAGGATGAATTTATCACCCGTAGTCATCGCAAAGTGATACTTCAAGTATTTGTTGATAAAGGTAATCTACATAAAGCAAACCATGCGATGGCGTCTCTTAAAAAGTCGATGGCTTGGGATGAATCACGGTTTGCTCTCGAGTATGACTTAAATATTTATATGATAGTGGCCGTCGACTTTTTCAATATGGGAGCCATGGAAAACAAAGGCTTAAATATCTTTAATACCAAATATGTGCTTGCTGATACCTTGACTGCTACGGATGAAGATTACCACGGTATTGAGTCAGTTGTCGGGCATGAGTATTTCCATAACTGGACGGGAAATCGGGTGACTTGCCGTGACTGGTTTCAGTTAAGCTTAAAAGAAGGGTTAACCGTATTTCGTGATCAGGAATTTAGTTCCGATTTAGGTTCACGGGCGGTAAATAGAATTCACGCAATTAAAGTGATCAAGAATCAGCAATTTGCTGAGGATTCAGGCCCAATGTCCCATCCGATCCGTCCTGAATCAGTGATTGAAATGAATAATTTTTACACTGTCACTGTGTATAACAAAGGTGCCGAAGTGATTCGAATGATGCACACTTTGCTCGGCGAAACTCAATTTCAGGCAGGAATGAAATTGTATTTTAAACGTCACGATGGTCAAGCTGTGACTTGTGATGATTTTGTGGCTGCGATGGAAGATGCCAGCGGAGTTGATTTAACCCAATTCCGTTTGTGGTATAGCCAAGCAGGTACCCCGATAGTGACGGTAACAGACTGTTTTGATGCAAATTCAGGTACTTATCAGCTTAGTCTTAAACAGACATTAGCGGGCTGTAAATCTCCATTACATATTCCCTTCAGCATTGAACTCTTAGATACCAAAGGAGTGTCATTAGTTAATGAAGTACTTGATTTTAAAGAGGCAGAGCAGGTTTTCAGTTTCGAAGGATTAAGCCATAAACCGGTAGTTTCATTACTGCAGGATTTTTCAGCACCCGTAAAATTGCATTATAACTTTAGTGTCGAACATTTAGTCCATTTGATGCGTTTTGCCAGCAGTGACGTTGCGCGTTGGGAAGCCTCTGTCACCTTGGTAAGCCAAGCTATTTGGCAGAATGTTACTCATCTACAACAGCAGCAAGCGATGACTCTGGATGAGAGGGTGCGTGATAGCTTCAAGGGTGTGTTGCTTGATACTGTGCTAGATCAGGCTTTAATTGCTGAAATTTTAGCTATTCCATCCGCATCAGCCTTGATTGAGCAGGTTGAAACCGTTGATTTAGATGCATTAGTCTGTGCTCGGGAGTTTGTATTAACTGAACTTGCCTCATATTGTGAAGATGAGTTAGTTGCGCTTTATCGTTCACTGTTGACCGTGGAAAGTACTCAGGCTCGCGCTCTTAAGAATCAATGTCTAAATTGGATGAGCCGAGTTTCCGTTGGCGCTGAAGATTTTGTCATATCCCAGTTTGAAAACGCGACTAATATGACGGATTCCCTCGGTGCTTTAATGGCCGCGAATGTTGGTGATTTGCCTTGTCGAAGTGAATTAATGGCAACATTTGAACAGCGTTGGCGAGATACTCCGCTAGTGATGGATAAATGGTTTATGTTGCAAGCAACGCGTAATGCAGATGATGTCATTGATAGTTTACGTCAATTGCAACAACACAGCAGCTTTAGTATGAGCAATCCTAATCGGGTACGCTCACTCATTGGCAGTTTTGCCGCAGGCAATATTGACCAATTTCACCGTGCCGATGGAAAGGGGTATGCTTTCTTAACGGAATGCTTAATCACATTAAATCAACTCAATCCTCAGGTGGCTGCACGAATGGTGACACCATTAATCCAATTCAGTAAATTTGATTTAGCACGTCAAATGCATATTAAGGCTTGCTTAGCGCAGCTCTTAGCGTTGCCCGATTTGTCTAAAGATATGTATGAGAAAGTATCTAAAGCGTTGGCAAATTAGGATTCTGTAGGAGGAGGGCGGCAGTGTATGTCGCCCCATTTATTGATGGAATTTTACTTCAAATTAACGATCAGCTATCGAGACTTTTTGCCTTACTATCAGGGTATTGCTGATAAAGTGGAAGTACGCGAAAGCCAAGGTCGAATATTATGGATCAATGGGCGCCATTTTCGACGTTTTTTAACAGAAGACGGGATCCACGGCTATTTCAAATTAGTTGTCGATGATAAGGGACAATTTGTTTCATTAAATCGTGTTTAATTCATATTTATTTATTGTTACTTAGAGCAATTACTTTAAACGGGTGGATGAATATACATTTTATGAAGTAACAATTTGTCGCTCTTTATGTTAATGAATATTATGATTTTTTAGTGTTTTTTGCCCTCAGCCTTTTGTCTTACCCTTTTCTAATTTAAATCCTCTCTGACAAATCTATGACATAAACATGTCTACGTGCTTAATTCTTTAGAAAATTTTCTCTAATAGTGCCTTGCTCAAGGGGATTAATTGCTGTAACAATGATGTTACCTGTGAGCTAACAAGATGTTGGTTGTAATTCCTAAAACAAAGAATCCAGCAGGGTACGGAGAGCTAAAATGAAAATGGTTAAAAATAGCTTTAACAAGTCGGCGCTTGCTTTGGGGGTGGCGTCGGCATTGAGTTTATTAACAGTGGCAAGTGTTAATGCAGTCTCATTTGATTGGGGTGAGGTTAAGGGAACATTTGACTCAACTTGGACTGCTGGCGCGAGTTGGCGTGTTGGAGACCGTGATTGGTCTGGTCAAATTGGTAAAGTGAATCAGCCTCAATTTGATTGGTCTAACTACAGCGCATTTGGGAATACTAAGTATACCTCTACAGAGATCTGGGCTCAGCCAGGCTCTTATTCAAGTAACAACGATTTAAGTAATTTACTTTATTCTCAGGGTGATACTACTTCTGAGATCTTCAAAGGCTTACATGAGTTATCACTTAAGTATAAAAACTATGGCCTATTTGCCCGCGGTATGTATTTTTACGATCGTAAATTAAACGACGGTAATTATGACTACAACGACCCGATAACAGGTAAAGCATTTGATCCTTGTGATGATAACCGAGCATCTGAAGTTCAATGTAAGGATATTCGTCTACTTGATGCTTTTGTTTACGGTAATTTCGATTTAAACGATGGTGCAAACCCTTTATCCATTCGTTTGGGTAACCAAGTGGTTTCATGGGGGGAAAGTACGTTAATTGCCCATGGGATCAGTGAAATTAACGCTGTTGATTTAAATATCCTTAACGCACCAGGCGCAGAGTTGAAAGAAGCTTTTAGACCTCAAGGCATGGTGTGGGCATCCCTTGGGATCACTGATTCGTTAACAGTTGAAGCTTTCTATCAATACGATTGGCAACCCATTTGGGTTCCAACGCCAGGCTCCATTTTTGCGACCAATGATTTTGCGGGTTTTGGTGGTTATGCCCAAAATGCACAGCTTGGCTTTAACGCGAACCCAGATATTAATCTAGACTTCGTGATGCAAGAGTATGAACTCTTAGCAGGAATGATTGCCAGTGGTCAGACTATCCCAACAGCACAATTGGTGTCTATGGGATTAGCTTACCCAACCAAAGTGACCTTAGTGCAGGATGAACAAGAGCCTAGCAACGGTGGGCAATACGGTATTAAGCTGGGTTATTATGCACCTTCACTCGGCGAGACCGAATTTGGGTTCTATTTTATGAACTACCATAGCCGTAGACCATTGATCAGTGGTACAGCGGCTGATTTCAGTACAGGGGCTATCATAGCTGATCTGGCAACGATAGGCCAAAACTCAGGCAATATTAATCGCGAACTGTTACTGAGTTTGAAGAGCTTTTCCAAGGCTCAAATTGTCTACCCAGAAGATATTAAGCTGTATGGCTTTAGCTTTAACACCTTGATTGGTGATACTTCTGTCGCTGCGGAAATCGCCCACCGTCAAGATGAGCCGTTGCAGATTGATGATGTGGAATTGTTGTTTGCGGGTATGCCGCAGCAGTTAGCCAATGCTGGAATACGGCCTGATCTTGATGGTATTTCCCAGATAAAGGATGTTAAACCAGGAGAAACTGTTGATGGGTTTATTCGCTTGGATACGACCCAAGCGCAAATGACCTTAACACACTTATTTGGCCCAACATTAGGTTTAGATAACTTAACTATGTTGGCCGAAGTCGGTGGTGTGTGGATCCATGATATGCCTGGTTTTGATGAACTGCGTCTCAATGGACCTGGCACTTCGCGCTCTGGTGGTAATCCAGATATGCCTGGAATTATTCAAGCACTGCACAATGGTCCAGAAACCAACCCATTCCCAACCGATTTTGCTTGGGGATATCGCATTGTTGCTAAAGCTGAATTTAATAACCTATTTGCGGGTGTGAATATGTCTCCAAGGGTGATTTTCTCCCATGACGTCGACGGTATCACACCAGATCCTATGTTCCTTTTTACGGAAGGACGTAAATCAATTGCACTAGGTCTTAATTTTGACTACCAAAACCGCTGGGGTGCAGATCTGTCCTATAACAACTTCTTTGGCGGTGTGGGTACGACGAATGCGATGGCAGATCGTGATTATGTTTCATTCAATATCAAGTATTCGATCTAAAAGGATTAAAACAATGAAGAAACTGACGATATTGGCGAGTGCAGTCATAATGGCACTTGCAGCGCCTGTTGTAATGGCGAAAGTCTCAGAGGCTGATGCAGCAAAACTAGGTAATGAATTAACGCCATTGGGTGCTGAAAAAGCGGGTAATGCCGATGGCTCTATTCCGGCGTGGGATGGTGGTATCACGCAACCTGTTGCAGGCTATACCAAAGGAATGCATCATCCCGATCCTTTTCCTGAGGATAAAATAGAATTCACCATTACGAATGCTAACAAAGCAGAATATAAAGATTTTTTAACGCCAGGTCAGCTACGGTTATTTGAACTTTATCCTGACACATACAAAATGAATGTCTACAAGACTCGCCGAAGCGCATCCGTGCCTCAGTTTGTCTATGATGCCACTAAAGCAAACGCGACTCGCGCTGAGTTAGTCGCACAAGGAAATGGCTTGTCAGGTGCATCGATTGGTATTCCATTTCCTATTCCAACTAATGGGTTAGAGGCTATTTGGAACCATATTTTACGTTTCCGAGGGGTGGATGTTGAGACTACTCGTAGCCAAGCAGCTCCGACCGCTGATGGGAACTTTACCTTGGTTGAAATGGCTGAAGAGCTTCGTTTTGAATACTCGCGTCCTGAGATCACCTTAGAACAGTTAAAAGCCAACAACACCTTATTCTATTTCAAGCAAGTGGTGACTCAACCCGCTCGTTTGGCTGGAACAGCCCTCTTGGTTAAAGAAACCATGGATCAAGAAGCATTGCCACGCCAAGCTTGGACCTATAACACGGGGCAGCGTCGTGTACGTAAGGCACCAAACGTGGCCTTTGATACTCCAGGTACGGTTTCGGACGGTTTACGCACTACGGATGACTTCGATATGTTTAACGGCTCTCCAGTGCGTTATAACTGGGAGTTGATTGGCAAGAAAGAAATTTATATTCCGTATAATGACTATAAATTGCACTCAGACAAGCTGAAATATAACCAAATTTTAAAAGCGGGTCATATTAATCCTGAGTATGTTCGTTGGGAAAAACACCGTGTTTGGGAAGTGAAGGCGACATTAAAACCAGGAATGCGCCACATTTATAAAACCCGTGTGATGTACCTAGATGAAGATTCATGGCAAGTATCAGTTGCCGATTTATATGATAACCGTGATGAGTTATACCGTGTCGCCGTTGCCCATGGTTTGAACTATTACGAAGTACCGACGCAATGGAATACTTTAGAGGTTTTCCATGATTTACAGTCTCGTCGTTATTTGGTGATGGGCTTAGACAACCAAAGTGGTATGTATAACTTTGATGCCAAATTGAGCGAAGCAAACTTTACCCCAGACGCCTTACGTCGTGAAGGTATTCGTTAATCGCCAAATATTAAGGGGCGCTAAGCGCCCCTCATTAGTTTAAGGAAGTTTGTATGTCGTTTCGCATCCTTCACTGTGTTACTGCGCTCAGTCTCAGTTGTTTATTTAGTTCTTCTTTGTTTTCTGCGACATCAGTTACGCCGCCATCTCAAATTCAACCTTTGGCTAGCTCATCACTAATATTAGACATTGCCGATACGGGTCAACGCTTAGTCGCGGTGGGTGAGCGTGGGCATGTACTGGTTTATGATAACCATTGGCAACAAGTGATTACGCCTACATCGGTTCAGTTAACTAAAGTGTTTTTTATTAATAGCACATTAGGTTGGGCTGTTGGACATGACGCAACGATTTTGCATACACAGGATGGCGGTCAAACATGGCAACTCCAAATGCAATCTAGCGAGGTTGAAAAGCCTTTTCTCGATATTCTGTTTTTAAATGAACGAGAAGGTATGGCGATAGGTGCCTATGGATTGTTTTATCGTACTAGGGATGGTGGCGTTAATTGGCGTGCCGAGTTCCATGAAGAATTACTCGCCGAAGAGGATGTCGCTTATTTGGCTGAGTTAAAAGGTAGCGATGAAGCCGCCTATCTGGATGAGCGAGCTTCTTTATTACCTCATTTTAACCGCATTATCGCTTTAAAAGATGGTCGCCTAATTCTAGTCGGAGAACTGGGTTTAGTGGCTTCATCGGACGATAAGGGAATAACCTTCACCCGAACTAGTTTTGATTATGATGGTTCTATGTTTAATGCCATTGAAATGCGAGATGCAATCTATGTGATGGGGCTGAGGGGAAATATATTTAAGACCGATTTGAGTTTGGAACAATGGCATGAAATTGAGATGCCAGTACAATCTTCAATCAATGGGGTTATGGCTATCTCAGATGAAACACTCTATTTAGTCGGCAATGCGGGGGTTGTGATACAGCTAAATAGTGATGACACCAGTAGCATAGTCACCCGTCGTCAAGGGGAAAATTTAGTTTCTATCGCAAAAGATAATCAAGGGAATATGTGGTTATCCGGCAGCCAAGGGCTGTTTATTCTTAAGCCATAAAATTCTAGAACAACAATAATAGGGCCGAGAAGATGTTAGAAAAACTGGTCAACGGATTTGAATCATTTTTATTTCGCAATCGCGCATGGGTAGTTGGTATTTTTGCGTTATTGACACTGTTTTTGGGATATCAAGCTAGTCAGTTGAAAATGGATGCGGCGTTTATCAAAAATATTCCGCTAAACCACAGTTATATGCAGACTTACCTCAAACATCAAAAGGATTTTGGGGGAGCGAATAGCATTATGGTGGCCGTTGAAGATACAAGCGGCAATATTTTTAATGCAAATTACTTTGATACGTTAAAAAACGTCCATGACCAACTCTTCTTTATCCCCGGGGTCGAACGTTCGCAGGTGAAATCTATTTTTTCTCCTTCAACGCGTTTTACGGAAGTGGTAGAAGATGGCTTTGCAGGGGGGCCTGTGATCCCCGCTGATTTTTCAACGACTCAAACAGGGTTGGATACGGTTCGCGATAATATTGAAAAAGCAGGGATTGTTGGGCGCTTAATCGCAAATGATTACAGTGCTGCTATGGTGTCCGCCCAATTAATGGATTTTGATCCACAAACAGGTAAACCACTGGATACTATCGCTTTTGCGGCTCAACTTGAAAATGAACTCCGAGGGAAATTCGAAACCGATAAGGTTAAAATTCACATTATTGGTTTTGCCAAAATGGCGGGTGATGTTGCCGACGGTGCCAAGGGCGTGTTGCTGTTTTTTGTGATCGCGATTTTGATCACGGCCGTGATGGTTTATCTTTTTTCTAAGTCCCTGATCCTCACTATTTTGCCTTTGGCTTGCAGCTTGACAGCGGTGGTATGGCAACTTGGACTATTAACGGTGATCGGTTTTGGTCTCGATCCCATGTCGATTTTAGTGCCATTCCTCGTATTTGCGATTGGGGTGAGCCACGGTGTGCAAATGATCAATGCGGTTAGGCGCCGAGTGATGGATGGGCAAACGACAAAAGCGGCGGCGGCATCGGCGTTTCGTAGTTTATTAGTCCCAGGCGGTGTGGCGTTACTCTCTGATACCGTTGGTTTTATTACACTGTTATCTATTGATATCGGCATTATCCGTGAGTTAGCTATTTCTGCGTCTTTAGGCGTAGGTGTGATTATTTTCACTAACCTTATTTTGCTGCCATTAGTGATTTCTTTCACTGAATTGAAAGCCGTCAAACACGCAGAGCCGACGGCTGAAGAAGTGCGTGCTGAAGCCATTTGGCGTTTTTTAGCAAAGTTTGCGACCCCTAAGTATGCTGTTGTGGTGATTATCGCAACTACAGCATTGTATTTTGTTGGTTTGCAGCAGGCTAATCAGATGAAAATTGGCGATTTGCAGGGTGGGGCTCCCGCCTTACATCAAGACTCACGGTATAACTTAGATACTTTCTTTATTACTGACCATTTTTCTATTACCACAGATGTGATGACTGTGATTGTTGAAGCGACTCCAGAGGCATGTACTTATCATGATATATTGACGCAAATAGATGAATTTGAATGGTTAGTTCGCAATACTCCTGGGATTGAATCGACAGTGAGTTTAGCTTCAGTTGCAAAAAAAGTGAATGCGGGCTTTAACGAAGGTAATCCAAGATGGGAAGTGCTGCCGCGCACGACGGCAAGCTTGGTACAAGCGATAGGCCAGATCCCAACAACATCAGGGTTGTTAAATGGTGATTGTTCCGTGATGCCCGTGTATTTGTTTATGAAAGATCATAAGGCCGAAACCATCGAAACCGTTGTGGCAAAGGTGAAGGCGGTCGCGGCGAAAATGGATAATGAACAATTGCAGTTTAAGCTGGCGTCGGGTCCTGTGGGTGTGATGGCTGCGACCAACGAAGCCGTTGCTGCCGCGCAATTGCCTATGATGCTATACGTCTATGGTGCTGTTTTTGTACTTTGTTTAATTAGCTTTAAATCCTTTAAAGCGACGGTGGCGGTGATTATTCCTTTATATGTTGTTTCAACATTAGCGCAAGCCTTGATGACGCAGCTTAATATTGGGCTCGCGGTCAGTACGTTACCTGTGATTGCTCTTGGTGTGGGAATTGGTGTGGATTATGGGATTTATATCTTATCTACTATGTCGTCTAAGCTGTCTAACGGTATGCCTGTTCAGCAGGCTTACTATGAAGCTTTGGTCGAACGGGGTAGTGCGGTGATTTTCACTGGTTTGACTTTGGCGATTGGTGTGAGCACTTGGTTTTTCTCGGCGCTTAAGTTCCAAATGGATATGGGAATATTGCTTACCTTCATGTTTGTGGTAAATATGCTGGGTGCAATAATTATCCTACCCGCGTTAGCCGCGGTATTTTGGCGACAAGCCAAGTAGAGTCTAGCAATGGGGAGTTTAACTCCCCATTTGTATTTGAATAGTTAGTCTGTTTTTACGATTGTTTGGTCATTATTCATCCTGTATCCCTGCCTTTACTCGATTTTAAGAGGATGTACCACTAAAATTTTCCTCGAAATACAGAGGATTTAGTAATAAACTTCGCGATGATCCGGATCACACTAATTTTCTGAGATCGTTAAGCCGAAGCATCCAAATAATGAAAAAAAGCGCTGCCATAGACGCTTAAGGAAACAGCAACATGGCCTTGAAAGATGCAATGCCTTCAGTACTACTTGAAAATGTAGTCAGTTTAATTCACGCTAAAGTCCCTAATTCACAAGCCAAGCAAGTTGAACAGTTCGCGACCTGTCTTTACGGCCGTATGTCGAAAGATGATCTCAATGCGCGTAATGATAGCGATCTGTACGGTGCCGTTCTCAGTTTATGGAACGCTCTCAACAAAACCCCAAAAGGTGAAACTCACCTCAGAGTTTTCAATCCAAGCCAGTCAAAACACGGCTGGCAATCTACCCACTCGATTATTGAGGTTATCCAACCTGACATGCCATTCTTGGTAGATTCAGTTGGTATGGCATTGAATCGTATGGGTATTACTGCACACCTGATGTTACATACACCGTTAGCAATTGAGCGCACGGCATCTGATGTTTCTAAAGTGACCTATCTTAATCAAAATCCAAATAGCACTGAGCATGTTGCCGTTTTCTTAATTGAAATTGACCGTCAAAGTAGTACCGATGACATCAAGGTGCTCGAGCGCGAAATTAAGTCAGTGCTCGCCGATGTTGCCGCCTCAGTCAATGATTGGGCTGCGATGTCAGCTAAATTATCGGAAACCATTAAAGATTTACCTAAGCGTCCATTCCCTGGAGATAAGCAAGAGTTAGAAGAAGCAATTAACTTCCTGACTTACTTGAATAATCATCACTTTACGCTATTAGGTTACCGTCAATACGATTTGAAACGTGTTGAAGGTGACGTTGAGCTTGTGCCTAATATTGCCTCGAGTTTGGGGTTGATGAATAAGCACTCTAAAGCTCAGCCAGAACAAGGTTTGCTGCTTTCTAGCTTCTCCGATAGCGCCCGTAAAGAAGCCTTAGATGATAGCTTGCTTATCTTGACCAAGAGCAGTGCCAAAAGTCGTGTCCACCGCCCAGCTTATGTTGATTATATCGGTATTAAGCGTTTCGATAAGAAAGGCAATGTGGTGGGTGAGGACAGATTTATCGGTTTATATGCCTCTAACGTGTATAACCGTAGTCCGCGTGAAATTCCGCTGCTAAATGAAAAAGTGCAACGAGTGTTAGATCGTTCAGGCTTAACACCACGTTCTCACGACTATAAAGCCCTGCTCAATATTCTTGAAAACCTTCCCCGTGATGAGCTAATTCAAGCCAATGTTGAGGATTTAGCACACACTGCTCACGGTGTGCTTGAAATGCAAGACAGAGACAAACTAAAACTCTTTGTACGTAAAGACGGTTTTGGTCGTTTCTTATCCTGTTTAGTGTATGTCTCTAAGGATCGTTACAACACTAAACTTCGTCAGGATACTCAGCGTATTTTGGCTCAGCACTTTAACAGCAAAGAAGATGTAGAGTTTACGACTTATTTCTCCGAGTCGTCCCTTGCTCGTACACACTACATTGTCAAAGTTGATAACAATAATATGGATGTCGATGTGGCTGCGATAGAGAATAATTTGATTGAAGCGGCACGTTCTTGGGAAGATAAGTTAAGCACTGCGCTTAACAATGCCTTAGGTGAAGAAGCCGGTACTCACCTTACTAAGCGTTACCTCAATGCGTTTGAACAAAGCTATAAAGAAGACGTACTGCCAAGCTCTGCTGTAGTGGATATGCAGCATTTAGAGGCTTTGGACGATGAACACAAGCTTGGCATGTTGTTCTATCAACCACAGGAAGCGGCGCTGAACGACAATAAAGTGCGTTTAAAGCTGTTCCATAAAGATGAGCCTATTCATCTTTCTGATGTGCTACCAATGCTAGAAAACTTTGGTCTGCGTGTGATCAACGAGCGCCCCTATGAAGTCACGACCTCAGATGGTTCTACCTTCTGGATCTTAGATTTCTTGATGACGGTTAAAGTGGTCAACACTGACAATATCGCCGATAGCCAAGACAGATTCCAAACTGCACTGTCACAAGTATGGCAAAAGAAACTCGAAGATGACGGTTTTAACCGCATTATTCTGGCGTCTGGCTTAACGGGCCGTGAAGTGTCGGTATTACGTGCCTATGCAAAATATATGCGTCAAATTGATGCAACATTTAGCCAAGCCTATATCGAAGAAACCTTTGGCCGTTACCCACAAATCGCTGATTTGTTGGTTAAAATGTTTATCCGTAAGTTCAATCCTAAACTGAAGACCCGTACATTGGGCAAGTTTTTGGAGCAGATCAACTTACGTTTAGATGAAGTGTCTAGCCTTGATGATGATCGTATTATTCGTCGTTATTTAGACCTCATTAACGCGACGCTGCGTACCAACTTCTATCAGTTGGACGCTAAAGGCGAACCTAAGAGTTATATCTCGTTTAAATTCATGCCTTCCATGATCCCTGAGATGCCGCGCCCACTGCCGAAATTTGAAATTTTCGTCTATTCGCCACGGGTTGAAGGTGTGCATTTACGTTACGGTAAAGTGGCTCGAGGTGGTTTGCGCTGGTCAGATCGTCGTGAAGACTTCCGTACCGAAGTATTAGGTTTGGTAAAAGCACAACAAGTGAAAAACACTGTGATTGTGCCTGTCGGTGCTAAAGGTGGTTTTGTTTGTAAACAATTGCCGACCGAAGGTGGCCGTGAAGCCTTCTTTACCGAAGGCCAAGAGTGTTACCGTCTGTTCATCCGTGCATTGCTCGATATTACCGATAACATCGTTAATGGTGAGATAGTCCATCCTGCAGAGGTGGTACGTCACGATGAAGATGATCCTTATTTAGTGGTGGCAGCCGATAAGGGCACGGCGACTTTCTCCGATATCGCGAACTCGATCTCCCTTGAATACAATTTCTGGCTCGGCGATGCGTTTGCATCGGGTGGCAGTAACGGTTATGACCATAAGAAAATGGGGATCACCGCTAGAGGTGGTTGGGAGTCGGTTAAACGCCACTTCCGCGAAGTCGGCATCGATTGTCAAACCACTGATTTTACCTGTTTGGGTATAGGTGATATGGCGGGCGACGTATTTGGTAATGGTATGTTGTTGTCTAAGCACACTAAATTAGTTGCCGCTTTCAACCACATGCATATCTTTATCGATCCCAATCCAGATACGGCGTTGAGTTATGATGAACGGGCGCGTTTATTCGCTCTGCCACGTTCAAGCTGGGAAGATTACAACAGCAAGTTGATTTCTAAGGGCGGTGGGGTTTTCCTCCGCTCATCTAAATCAATCCCATTATCGGCAGAAATGAAGCAAATGTTGGCCACAGAGAAAACCTCTATGACCCCAACTGAACTGATGAAAGAACTGCTGAAAATGCCAGTGGATCTGATCTGGAACGGCGGGATCGGGACTTATGTTAAGTCATCCCGTGAAACCCATGCTGAAGTTGGCGATCGCGCTAACGATGCTCTGCGGGTCAACGGTGGCGAACTGCGTGCTAAGATTGTCGGCGAGGGAGGTAACTTAGGTTGTACTCAGTTAGGTCGTATCGAATATGCGGCTAATGGTGGTCGAATCAACACTGACTTCGTGGATAACGTTGGTGGTGTGGACTGTTCAGATAACGAAGTGAACATCAAGATCCTGCTGAACGCTATGGTGACTGAAGGTGAACTAACGCTTAAGCAGCGTAACCGTTTACTGGAAGAAATGACCGAAGAAGTCGGTCAAATTGTTCTGCAAGACTGTAAAGATCAAACTCGAACTATCTCTGTGACTCAAGTGCGTGGTGCTGAGCAGCTTAAAGAGCAGATCCGCTTTATCCAATATCTGGAAAAAGAAGGCAAGTTAGACAGAGCATTAGAGTTCTTACCCTCAGAGGATGAACTTGCTGAGCGTTTAGCCAGTGGTCGCGCGTTAACACGCCCAGAGCTTTCTGTACTGGTTGCCTACGCGAAAATGGTGCTGAAAGAACAGTTAGTGACGCCAGAAATCACTGAAGATACCTTATTAAGCCAATTGCTTATCGCGTATTTCCCTAAAAAACTGCAGGAAAAATACAGCGACAGAATGGCGACACACCCACTGCGTGGTGAAATCATTGCGACCTCACTCGCCAATGAACTTGTCAACGATATGGGCTTGAACTTCGTTCAACGTATGCAAGATGAGACTGGTGCCTCAGTTGCCGATGCGGCGATTTGCTACACTATGGCTCGCGAAGTGTTTGGTTTAGCTGAATTAACTAAATCGATCACTGACTTAAACGGTATCGTACCTGCTGTGGTTCAAGGTGAAATGTTGCACCAATTGCGCCGTAATATGCGCCGTGCATGTCGTTGGTTCCTACGTCATCGCAATCGCGCGTGGAGCATTGAACAAACCGTTGCATTCTTCAAACCTGTATTTGAACAAATTAAGGCCAATGTTCATTTATATCTAGTAGAAGAAGAAGCCGCGGGCATTCAAACTGAGATCAACGCCTTGATCAAGGAAAATGTGCCACAGGATGTTGCGACCTTAGTAGCTAACATGAGTACCTTATTCTCAGCGTTAGATATTGCACAAATTGCCCAAGCTGAAGATAAGACAGTGGCGTTGGTTGCTGAAACTTACTTTAAACTCGGTGCTCGTGTTGAGTTACACTGGTTCCTAGAACAGATCAGTGCTCAACCTGTGGCGAACCATTGGCAAGCACTGGCTCGTGCAGCCTTTAGGGAAGAGTTGGATTGGCAACAACGTGCGTTGAGTTCAGTGGTCTTAAGAACCTGCAGTGCAACCTGTGACGCCCAGAGCGTGATTTCCCAATGGATTGATT
The DNA here is from genome assembly GCF_000015185.1 of Shewanella sp. W3-18-1. Lineage (NCBI taxonomy): Bacteria > Pseudomonadati > Pseudomonadota > Gammaproteobacteria > Alteromonadales > Shewanellaceae > Shewanella > Shewanella sp. W3-18-1. The sequence continues at coordinate 2,094,757 of NC_008750.1, forward strand.
CTAATCAAGCCCTATTGGAAAGATGGTTCCATATGCTAGCTGACTTCAAGACATCGCAAATCCATGAGTTTGCTAAGTTCTCCGTCGCCCTACGTGAACTTAATCTTCTGATCCTTCATTGCGAAGGCCAAAAGTAAACTTTTATAATAATCAGAAGCCCTGGCGATCGCCGGGGCTTTTTTTAGGTCGAGGAAAGTACATGTTCTATAAAATCGCACAGAAAGTCATGTTTCAGATGGATCCTGAGCGAGCGCATAATCTGGCTATTGGCAGCTTAAAAATGACAGGAAACAGTCCGTTAAACTGCTTTTATCGCCAAACGATTGCGCCAGCTCCAGTCACATTTATGGGGCTGACTTTTCCAAATCCGGTAGGTCTCGCTGCGGGAATGGATAAAGACGGCGAATCAATTGATGCCTTTCATGCGATGGGATTTGGGCACATTGAGGTGGGCACCGTTACCCCAAGACCACAACCAGGTAATGATTTACCCCGTTTATTTAGATTAAAACCTGCCAAAGGCATCATTAATCGAATGGGGTTTAATAACAAAGGGGTTGATAATTTAGTTAGAAATTTGATCGCGAAAAAGTCCGATATCATGGTGGGTGTTAATATTGGTAAAAATAAAGACACACCAGTGGAGCAGGGCAAAGATGATTATTTGATCTGCATGGATAAAGTTTATCCCTATGCCGCTTATATTGCGGTGAATATTTCATCTCCCAATACCCCCGGATTACGATCGCTACAATATGGCGATCTATTAGATGAATTATTAAGCGCCATTAAAACAAAGCAACTTGAACTGGCTGAGAAGCATAAAAAATACGTGCCTATCGCACTTAAAATTGCACCAGATTTAACCATTGAAGAAATTGAAAATATCGCCGACGCGCTGATTAAAAATAAATTTGATGGTGCTATTGCAACGAATACCACGTTAACGCGCGATGGCGTTAGTGGCCTTGCTAATGCTAATGAAAGCGGTGGTTTAAGCGGCAAACCTTTAACAGAGCTGTCAACAAAAGTGATAAGGCAATTGGCAGCATGTTTGAAAGGACAGATCCCAATCATAGGCGTAGGTGGGATTAATAGTGCTGAAGATGCCCTAGCAAAATTTGATGCGGGCGCCACTATGGTACAGATTTATTCTGGTTTTATTTACCAAGGTCCGAAGTTAATTAAAGAGATAGTAGAAGCTTATCGCTTAAAATAATGATCTTAAGATCAATAAAGAGATCGAAAATAAGATCTTTTTGAATAACTGCGATCTAAAAAGATCATTGGATCGCAGTTAAGATCCGATAATAGATCGACTAAGTAACTGTTAAATAATTTGTATTTTATTATTTTTATTTTGATATTGAATAAAATATCTACTATGATGTGCGAGTGTTCAAATAGTAGGTAAACGTTATGTTATTAATGCCGCAAAAGGATTGGCAATGGAAATATAACGATTCGTATGGTGTATTAGGCGTATCGTTAGGTTCCGAAATAGAATTTCTGACGGCTTATAAAGCAAAATCATTAATTCCTGATGCCTTATCGAGGATGGAGTTTAATATCGCGCACGCCAAATTCTATATGAACTTACTTGATAGATTACCTAAAAGTTTATCTTTGACCGATGCTGCGATTGTTCAAATTGCCCTCAATGCCACCGCCGCTCATTTTATGCTAACACCGCAAATGCCTAAATCATGGTTTTTTGATACCAGTGATGTCTGTGTCTATAGCGATGTGGGTAAAGTTTTTGAGCTTAAATGCCAAAAGCAAAGGGCACTGGTACTTGTGGTTGAAAATACCCTACAGTCCGCGCTAGTGATGTTATTATCGCCGGAATGTGTTTTATCTGGCGCTAAAACCATGGTGCAGTTTGAAACCATCAAAGTGATGCATAACCGCTTACACCCACTGCGTGCGCAGCGTCATGTGGTTGCGGCATAACGTAGTTGCAGATCAATAGTCACTATTGGTTTTTAATATCAACCATTAGCCGATAATTCGCTTAAATTTCCATGAGTTCACGACAAGCATCGCTAACAGTTCGGTCTTGGCTTTCTGCCATTTGTTGAGCTAAGCGTTTTATTTCTTCGTCCACAAGAAATTGAATTCTGTATCCATGGTGAGCTCCTTTATTGTGAGTACAAATGTTAGCGCTGACATTATACTAGGACAACTAACAGATTGTTAAATTAGTTACGGCCACAAACGACATGGCCTCCACGGGACTGCCTATGCTGCGCAGCGGCAACCCATTAGCAACACGTTAAGTGGTAGAACTATGAATCCAGAATTTGAGCAAAAGTTAAACCGTAAATTAGCCGCATTTGACGCATGGGCAAATGTGAGTACTTTCCGCGAATGCAAGTTAGTTCAGTATTGTGGCGTTGATTTGGTTGGGGTCATTGATGTTGAAACTGATCAAATAGTTGACCAAATAACGGGCTTGTTATGCGAAGGTTTTTACGTGGATTGGAAGCAGAACGGAAGTATCTTGTACTTGAGGGTATATGAGTTCGGGGGGCCGGAGCCGACGTGGGAGCAAGTGGTGAACGAAGAGCCATTAGCGGATATCGACGCAATCCTTAAAGATGCTGGCTTCCGTGAGTAATCGCTTAACAAAGCCAGTCAGTAGGACGATCGCAAGCCTGCACCTCTGCTGGCGGCGGTATCAAAGGTAAATATGGATACATTAATTAATTTTTTAAGACGAGCGAACGGTCAACTTGAAAGTGGTTGGTTATATCTTCCGGAAGAAGGAGCATGGAATCTTAATACACTCGGGTTGATAATCGATGATGACGAGCTAGATATCCATGAAGTCGATGAACAAGATGAGCCACTTATTGCGAAAGAAAAAGGATTAATTTCCACTCTTAATACAGGAACGATTGAAAGTATATTTTCTTTTGCTAAGAGTCTTGATTTTGAGCTAACTGATGATTTTTTATTTGAGTCATTCCAATATTATTATGACTACGATGCGTTTTTACCTTATCCAGGTTTCAAGCCCTTAGAACAAGAAGAATACCAAAGGAAAGTAGACAGAGATTTTTATGATTGTCTTGGTGAAGAAAGAAGTCAGGTACAGTGCAAAAATGAAGAGTGCCAAAGAGGAGCAATAACGAGCAGTGCTTATTGCAGAGCCCACCATTTTGAAATGGTTCAAAACAAACCGTTTCCTTTTATAGATTGAAATATAATCTTCAAGTGAGGCTGTCCATCATTCTGCGCCAAGTTAATTAGGCTGTTTATCAGTCTGTATTCGCCCCATGATCCCTCGGGGTGCTTTTGTGTGAGAAGTTCTACGGTAGAAGTGAGTCGATATCAGGCACTGGCTTTGCCAGCTTTTTCATGTATTTGAGCTGGTAGTTGAAAGTAAATTGAGGCATTCATTGTAAGGCAATAACATCGTTGCCAGTTAATCATATATCCCTCTAACGACAAATCCACCCATAAAAACGCCTGCTATTGCAGGCGTTGTTTTATACACTAGAGCGCTTAAATAGGGCTACTTTTTAATCCACTTCCCGCTGGCATCTTGCACATAGTTGCCTTTATCTGTGGCGGCGATGGCTTTCTCACCGGCCAGTTTAGCGACATCGGCGGCGGAGATATTGTTCTTTTTCGCGATGGTTTCGTAGTGGGCGCGGCGTTTGTTATTGACATCGTCCATAACGGCTTTGGCTTCGGGATTGGCTTGCACTAATCCTAAGTAGCCGTTGGCTTGTTCGCCGAGAAAGCCTTGAGATTTGGCTTCTTGAAGTGACATGGCAAAGGCACTTTGGCTTAAGAGGCTAAGGCTTAAGAAGCAGAGAGTGAATAGCTGTAGTAACTTTGTTTTTAGTCGCTTTGTTTTTAATGGCATTGATTTCATGGTAGTTCCTCAATTCTTGTGTAATTTAGAACAGCTTCTCATCAGATAGGAGTTGATCTAACTCTTTATCTACTTTGATTTTTATCTCGTGTTCAATTTTTACATTGAGATTGATAACGATAGGTTTATCCGGTGGCTCTATTTTGACTGTGGGCGCGCAGCCCTGCAATGTGGCGAGTGCGATTAAAGCGATGAGAGCGCTTCGAGCACTAATGCTAACTTGCTGTAATTGAAATGTTTTCACTGAGATTTCCTTGTTACTTCACTGATTTTTCGATTCTGTCCTGTAAATCATTACCAATTTGCAGACTTCTAAATAATTGCAGCATGTTCTCTTCATGGGAGTAATTCAAGTGAATTGGCCGTTCAACCCCTTGGCTACGTCCTTTGACTTCGACAATTAGGGTTGCATCACCTTCTTGATCCATATCAAAGCTACTCGATAATTGACTGTATTGTAAGTGCTCTAGGGTAGAAAAGACAAAGTCGAGATAGGGTTGGGATTGACGCATGCCGTCCACCGCAGGATTGCCTGAAATCGCGATAAGTCCTCCGGGCGCCCTTGCGGCAAGTTGCCCACCCGAGATGGAGACTTTGCCATCAACTAAATCAACAGGTAATACACCGTCGAATATACCGTCGGCATAGACGCCAATTTGTGGTTGAATTCGTAATACTTCCTCTAGACTCATGCCTTGCAATAGCAGATAGGCATGTGATTTCTCTTGTAATTTAAGGGTAAATTCTGGCAGTAAAAACTGACCATTGAGCACTTTACCTTTAGCTGTCATAGATACATCGGTATCGCTTAAGCCCGTCAGTTGTTGTATCCAATTCTCGGGCAGTTTTTCAGCATCTTTACTAAGGGCAATATCGGCTTCTACTTCGATATCGGTGAGCGGAAAGCCAGGGTCGAACAGGGTAAATGTCATCAGCGTTTGTGGACAATTGAGTTTACTTAGACTGCTAAAATAGCCTTTATCCTGCGGCTTTTTATGAGAGAGGCCCCAAGTGAACTCACATTGTGCCTGCAGTTTTCCGCCTTCAAAGGTGGTGTCTTTGTAAAAACCTTCAAGATTTGTCATCAATTGAGTAATTTGCATGGCAAATTGAGTCTGATCACGCTGCTGTGTCAGATTAAACTGCGCCTGTAATTGATTATTGCCCGTAACATTAAGCTCAGCAGGTAAAGGCTGGGTTTGATTGAGCAAGGACAGTGCCTCGGTCATGCTCGTATCGACAACCCATTGACCAGTCAATGCGAGTGGTTTGTTTGCTGTGGCGAGGTTTAATTGATGATGGCTTTGTAGTTTAACGGTGCCAACCTGCCAGTTTTCTTCACCTAGCAGTGTACCTTGTTGCCAATCTACATCTTGTTTAAGGGTTAATGTATCGAGCTTTAATACTGTTTCTTTGCGGCTTCGACCTCTGCTACTGAGCTGTTTTTCAATATGAAGCTGACTGGCCTGCCACTCGAGTCGATTCTGCCAAGGGGAGGCGAGTAGTGAGTCGAGTGGGGTTTCAATCTCGGGCCTTAGCGTAAATAACATGGAGTTTTGTAAGGCAATTGAGAAATGGCCCGTGTTCACGTCAGTTTTACTGACGATACCCGAGTGTATGGCTTCATTGGACTCGGTTTCTGCTGGTGCGGCCTCTATAGTTTGTATGGTTTGCGAAAGATGCAGTTGCTCAAGTGCTAAGGTTAAAGGCGGTAGGGTGACTGTTAACCCGTCTGTGGTATTTGTATTTACCTTAAGTGGCGCAAGGCCATTAATGGCGATATTGCCAAGGCTTATATCAGCATGCTTAGTCCGATTTTTATCTTGCGTGTTGATCTGCTTAAGTTCACCCATGACAAACTGCAATGTGCTGTTTTTCGTTTGTGTTGTTGACCTAGCAGTCCCGATAGGCTCAGTAATGAATTGCCAGTCAGTTGAGTTGGGTGTTGTTGCAAAGTGAAATTTCCCTGCGGTTGTTAACTGGCTGTGGCTCCAACTGAGATCCAGCGGTACATTTGCCCACAATTGGGATAATTGTAATGGGCTGGTTTGATTTATCTCTAGGTGCCAATCCGAGTTAAAAGACAGAGCATCGGCGGACTGGACCACTTCAACATTGGCTAAATCGATTTGCGCATCGAGCTTACTGCCTAATGTTGTTAGTTGAATTCGGGGAAGATTAAATATAAACGGCTTATCCGCACTAGGCTTTGCGTGTGTATCTTGCTGTATGTGAGTCAGCGGATAATGCAGGGTTTCAGGCAATGTCAGCGATAATCCCACTGGTGTATCTGTGCTTTTAAGCCCAGATAGCAGCTTAGTTATTTGACCAGTTACTTGGTTTGCAACTTGATCTGGCGCTTGCTCAGAGTCGGGCTTGGTTGTCGGTGGAGACGAAGGCTGAGTTAAAGGATTAGCCAGCGACGCATCGAGTAGCTGCATTAATCGCTGTTGCTGCATTACATTGGGATTTACCGCTAAGGTAAAGGGCTCAAGGCTGAGGTCAAGCTCTGCTAAATGTCCGGTAATGTTAAATGCTAACTTAGGTTTTGGCACAAGCTCTAGTGCAGCCAGTTGATTAAAGGTCAGCTTTGGATCGATTAATTGATGCTCACTGATAAGTTCGCCTGAGGTTAAAGTGATACTGCTGTTGGACACCAACTGACCTTGTAGCTCAATCGCTAACGCTTGCCATTCATTATCAAGTTCAGTTAACGGACTAAGTACACTGTCTTGCGCTTGCCTCAGGCTGATTTGATGCAAGCTCGCAAGCAGCGGCGCGAGTGCAATTTCGCTCGCAAGTTGCCACTTGTTAGCTTCGAGTGTTGCTTTAAGTTTGGCGATGCTTTCACCTGCATGGCTAAATTCGCTGTTGATTTCCCCCGCGCTGTTGAGGCTCAACTTGTCCATCACCAAACGATAGGCGGGTAAATCATTTTGGGTGTTGAGATGGTGGGCTTTGAGAATTAGGCTGGTTTTACCTATATCAATAAGTGGCAATGATTTGATATCTAGGGTTAAGGCGGGGCCTTGTTCATCGATAGCATTTCGATTAGGTAAAAATAGCGATTGCCCTAACTCGACCTCAATATCACCTGTGGAGATTTGGGTGATTTTTTGAGTGAGGTAAGAGACTTGGCTAAACTGTTTCAGCTCGGCAAAGCTCTGCGGCCAGTCCAGTTTTAGCTGGATATTCAGGTTATTAAGCCTGATATGGCTGTCATGTATCCTAAGGTTAGCAGAGGTAATACGCCAATGTGCTAACTGACTTTTCCCTAACTCAATGTCAATCAGTTCGCTGTCCATGCCTGCGAGGGCAAAATTTGCCGCTTGCATGATGAGTTGTTCAGTCTGGGTATTCACAATCCAAACGGTTAACGCCACACTCGCCAAGATACCCGTTAAGCTGGTCGCCAATAGGGTCTTTTTTAGGGGGAATTTACGGCGATCTGGCTTGTTGTGGATTGGCATTGGGTTCGACTTCTATCCTTATTCACTGAGCCCTGACTAAACTCGTGCCTTAGCTGCGCAAAAATACACTAACCTGTATTTACCTAGATACTTTTATTTTGAAGCTATCGTATCACACACGAGCATCAGAGCGAGTTTAACACTCAAGAACCTAGCTGACTAATGTGAAAGGATCATTGAATAGACAAAAGCCTGCTGTCAATAGTTGAGGTTTTACAGGCTCTTGTACCTAATCTTTTATTCGGGCTAGCTAACTTTTGGTTAACTCACTCTTGGTGAGTGAATTGCGGCTAGCTAAATATCTGGGCGGCGATCACCACAATTCCGCAAAGTGTGGCGAGCATTAAGGCAAACTTGCCGCCCGCGACCCGATATCCCGTCGGCATATTGGCCGCATCCCTTGTCTGGCGCTGTGTCCACACCATGGCCACAGGTAAAAAGATGGCGAGGATCACCAGCGCAATCGCCGCGTAACCCAGCGCTGTGATAAAACCTTGGGGGTAGAAGAGGGCAAAACCTAAGGGTGGTAAAAAGGTGATAGCCGCGGTTAAGCTGCGACCTGTTGCATTATCTTCTTGCCTTAAGCTTGAGGCCATAAAATCGAACAGGCCTAAACTTACCCCTAAAAACGAGGTCGCAAGGGCGAGGTCGGCAAACAGACTAATAGCGCTACTTAAGTATTCACTGTGCAGCACGCTCGCCAGTCGATTGATAAAGCTCGATAAACTCTGGTTTTCGAGCAATTGACTTTGGTTCAATACGCCTTGACTGCCTAGTTGCCACAAAAGGTAAATCACTAATGGCAAAGCCGAGCCAAACAGCATGATCCTGCGCAGGGCTTTGACCTCAACGCCTAAGTAGCGCACCACAGAGGGAATAGAACCGTGAAATCCAAAGGAAGTAAAAATCACCGGAATAGCTGAGATAATCAGGCCTTGGTTGAGCGGGAGTTCGAGCAAATGTGGGCTTTCAACCTGCGGCAGTAATAAGGCTAACATAAGCAATAATGCCAATAGCTTAAGGGCAAATAAACCGCGATTGATGAGATCCACACAGTGGGTTCCCATGCCCACAATGGCGCCAACCAGCAAGGTGAATAGGATTGCACCCGCCTGCGGTGGCAAATTTAGTCCTAGCCAAGTGCTCAGTTTTTGGTTCACTTGCTCGCCGCCGCCAGCAATGTAGGCGGCGCAGAGGGCGTACAGTAAAAACATCAAGGCGCTATTGGCGATCAACTGGCCCTTACGACCCAATAAGCGCTGCGCTAAGTGATTAAGACTGGCATCGCTGGGGGCGAATTGGTGGATCTCCACCATTAGCAGCGCCGTGTAGGCCATCAGCGCCCATAGGATGAGCATAATGGCGGAGGAAGTGCCAAAGCCAAGTCCAGCCGATGCGATAGGCAAAGCCAACATGCCCGCGCCGATTGTGGTGCCGGCGATAAGCAGCAAGCTGCCGAAAATTTTATTCTGTGTCATAACATGATCTCAAAAGCGTGTTGCAAGAAAAAGAGATAAAGACTTGATCCTAAAGCAACTGTCTTAAAGGATTTTGATGCGATTCAAGCACAAAATGATTTAAGCAAATGAGACAGTGGCGCTCAGCGGATCCGAAAGGATATGGCCACAATGGAAGGTCAGGCGAGGTGCCTATCTATGCCATTGCGGCTACAGATAGGGAGTATAAAATGCTGTGAAACACATAAAACTTGCCTTAGCGTGTGTTGAGTAAAAACGGATAAGTGTTTTGATGCTTTGCCTTAATAACCTAACGGCAACGGAGGTTACCATAGGGAACTGAAGTGTACTTGTCAACCATTACAACAGTATTTTGATTATTTTTTGTCACAGGATTAAGGCGCAAGATATTCATTGTTTACATTGCGGCAATGGCACTTGAGGGAATCGCGCAATAAAAAATGCCGCCGACTTGATTTAAGCGGGCGGCATTTTTAGCGGTAAAATCGATAGCAATACATCAGGAACAGTAAGCAGATTATGCTTTACTCCGTAGCGCCTTTTCATGTCTTGCCAGCAAGTTTGCTGTGATGTCACTGAGGCTTAAGTGTTGATCTTCAAGCAATACTAGCAAGTGATAGATAAGATCTGAGGCTTCGTTAACCAGCTCTTCCTTATCGTGGGTCGCGGCGGCAAGGGCGGTTTCAAGACCTTCTTCCCCGACCTTTTGGGCGATACGTTTTGTGCCGCGCGCAAATAAAGACGCCGTGTAACTGGAATCGGCACTTTGCCCTTTACGTGAGGTGATTAAGCTCGCGAGGTTGTTCAAGAAAGGGTGCGCATTATCATCTAACCAGCAACTTTCGGTGCCTTTGTGGCAGGTTGGGCCGTTGGGGATCACTTGCACTAACAGGCTGTCGTTGTCGCAGTCTTTATCGATAGCGACCAATCTTAGCGTATTGCCAGAGGTTTCACCCTTGGTCCATAAGCGCTGTTTTGAACGGCTGAAAAAGGTGACATCACCTGTGCTCAAGGTTTTTTCCAGCGCGGCTTTATCCATATAACCGAGCATTAATACCTTGCCCGATAAATGGTTTTGGATAACGGCAGGAATAAGCCCATCCTGTTTATTCCAATCCAGCTCGCTAAAATCCGACTTAGTGTTTGTTTGCGTTGACATAGTATTCACTCTTAATCTGTTTGTAGAACCTAGAACCTAGAACCTAGAACCTAGAACCTAGAACCTAGAACCTAGAACCTAGAACCGCTCTAGCGTCTAATCGCGATCCCTTCGGCCGCTAAATAGGCTTTTAATTCACCAATGTTGATAATCGCCTTGTGGAATACGCTCGCCGCCAGCGCCGCATCGACCTTAGCTTCAATAAATACATCGCGAAAATGCGCCATAGTTCCAGCGCCGCCTGAGGCAATTAACGGCACGTCGCAGATGGCACGAACAAGGCTTAACTGCTTGATATCATAGCCGCCGCGTACGCCGTCTTGGTTCATCACATTGAGCACGATTTCACCACAACCCCGTTTTTGTACTTCTTCAACCCAGTCTTGGGTAAACCACTGCGTGTCCTTAGTCGCCGCTTCATCGCCGGTAAATTGCTTTACTTTATAGCTGTTGCTGGAGGCATCGAAAAAGGAGTCGATACCAATCACGATACATTGGCGGCCAAACTCGTCCTGCAGGCGTGAGATCAAACTCGGATCGGTTAAGGCGGGCGAGTTAATCGAAATCTTATCCGCACCAAAGGCTAATAATTCACGGGCTTGGCTAATGGTTTTAATGCCACCTGCCACACAGAAGGGAATATCAATCTGCTCCGCCACGCGGCTCACCCAAGATTTATCGACCACACGTTCATGGGCACTGGCGGTAATGTCATAAAACACTAGTTCATCGGCGCCTTCTTCGGCATAACGCGCGGCTAAGGGGACGATATCGCCGACAATTTCGTGGTTACGAAACTGCACGCCTTTCACTACTTTACCGTCTTTTACATCTAAACAGGGGACTAGTCGTTTGGCCAGCATTGGATTGCCTCCGCCACGTTAAACTGATTGATAAGCAAGGCTTTACCGATAATGATGCCCGCAGCGCCGCTGTCTCGCACGGCGGCAACATCCTCAAGAGTCGCAATACCGCCGGAGGCTTGCCAAGCGATGTTTGGGAAGCTTGCTGCAATTTCTTGATAAAGCGCGGTATTGGCGCCCGTTAAGGTGCCATCACGGCTAATGTCAGTCACTAGCGCGTGCTTTAAGCCGACAGCGCTAAAGGTTTCTACAAGGGATTCTAAACTCTTACCGCCGCCACTTTGCCAACCGGATACGGCGACCATTTTCTCGCCGCTCTGGTTGATATTGACATCGAGTGCGAGGCAAATCGCTTCGCTGCCGTATTTGATAAACCATTGTTTGACTAACTCAGGTTCTTTCACCGCCAGTGAGCCAATTACCACTCGTTTTACACCGATAGCTAATAATTCAGTGACTTGTTCTTCAGTACGAATACCGCCACCCACTTGAATATTGGCGTTTAGTCCCGCCACTAATTCACTGATAAGGCGAGTTTGGCGTTTCGCGGGATCTTTCGCGCCCGTTAAATCAACGATATGCAACCATTTCGCACCTCGTGCCTCGTAGGATTGCAATTGCGCCAAAGGACTTAAATCAAAGGTGGTCTGCTGACCGTAATCGCCTTGATAAAGGCGGACGACATTGCCATCAATTAAATCAATCGCAGGAATAATCATAAGCTTAAATCCTCGATTGACTTATTTATAAGTGATTCATTAATAACTTCTTTTGTATTGAGTAATTTATTCATTGGTCAGCCTTTTTTACACCCGCTTGGCCATCAGCAGAGTTGCTTTGCAGCGCTTCGTTCATCAGAGCTTCGTTCATCTGTAACTCATCCATCTGTAAAAAGTTACGCAGAATTTGCGCGCCCACGGCGGCACTTTTTTCTGGGTGGAACTGCACGCCCATAAAGTTGCCTTTGCCGATGGCGGCGCTAAAGCCTTCACCATAGGAACATTGGGCTAAGGTAAATTCACTCAACGGCGCGCGGTAACTGTGGACGAAATACACATAACTGCCATCTTCAATGCCCGCAAATAGCGGGTGAACATTAGGGTTTTTGGCTCCTTGTGAGTTTGTCGTTAGCTTAAGTTGATTCCAGCCCATATGCGGTAAAGGTAAGCCTTCAGCTTTGAGTAACTCAGTATCTAATTCGCTAATGTCGGTTGGGATTATGCCTAAGCATTTGCAGTCTTGACCTTTGCCGCCGCGCTCCTTAGAAATTGCCGCCAACATTTGCATGCCAAGGCACACGCCCAGCACAGGTTGGGTCAGGTCTTGAATGAGTTCGACCAAGCCTTTTTCATGCAAGGATGCCATGGCGGCTCCCGCCGTACCTACACCTGGCAATACCACGCGTTTTGCCGCTTTGATTTTGGCTTTATCGTCTGTGACCAATACCTTAGCGCCTAAACGCTCAAAGGCAAAACGTACTGAGCTTAAGTTAGCGCAGCCCGTGTCTATGATAACGGTTTCAGCATCTGGCGATTCATTTGCTGTTAATTGCGGGCTAGCTGTTAATTGCTGACCAGCTGTTAATAGAGAGTCTTGTTGCATCCTAACCTCTTAAACGATTTATGCTGATGCCTTAAAGCACGCCTTTGCTCGATGGCAGAATATCGCCTTCGACTTTAACCGCTTGGCGTAGCGCGCGGCCGAGCACTTTAAACAGGGCTTCAACCTTGTGGTGATCGTTATCGCCTTCGGTCGACACATGCAGCGTACAGCGCAGGCCATCGGCAAAGGAGCGGAAGAAGTGCGGCACCATTTCAGTGGCCATTTCGCCCACATGCTCGCGCTCAAAATCGGCCGAGAATTTGATAAAAGGGCGGCCAGAGATATCCAGCAGACATTCGCCCTTGGCTTCGTCCATCGGCAGACTAAAGCCGAAACGGGCAATGCCGCGTTTGTCACCGAGCGCTTGGCGCAGGGCATCCCCTATGGCCAGCGCTGTGTCTTCGATGCTGTGGTGATCGTCGATTTCCAGATCGCCATCGACTTTCACATCCATTCTAAAATTACCGTGGGTGGCAATTTGATCGAGCATGTGGTCGAAAAAGCCAATGCCTGTATCAATTTTACCTTTGATTGAACTGTCGAGATCCACAGTCACGCGAATATCGGTTTCTTTGGTGGTACGTACGACCGTGGCGGTGCGGCCTTTATTGAGCAGTGCATCGGCGATGGCGTTCCAGCCTAAAATGTCGCGTTGATATTTCAGGCTTTTAATGCCCATGGCATTGCCCAGCTCCACATCGGTTTCGCGATCGCCAATCACCGCCGATTGGGTGAAATCGATGCAGCCTTGGGTGAGGTAGTCTTTTACTAGCCCCAGCTTAGGTTTACGGCAGCTGCAATTTTCATCATTAAAGTGCGGGCAAATCACCACATCTTCGAAGTTCACCCCTTGGCTTTTGAGGATTTGCATCATCATATTGTGGGGCGCGTCGAAATCTTCCTGCGGGAAAGACGGTGTGCCAAGGCCGTCTTGATTGCTGACCATGACTAAACGAAACCCTGCCTTTTGCAGACGTAGCAAAGCGGGGATCACCTGTGGCTCGAACACTAATTTCGCTAGACTATCGACCTGTTTGTCGGTGATGGGCTCTTCAATCAAGGTGCCATCGCGGTCGATAAACAGAATTTTTTGTGCAACGTTTGGGATAAATTGTGGGTTCATGGCGCTACCTTAAAATATAGTTCGTTTTATTATTCAACTCGTTGTGACTCAAAAAGGGCGACTAAGCGATCGGTATCCGCCTTTGAACTAAAGCTAAAGCGTATCACTTTGGCAAGCCTTGGGTCCTTGTAGGCGCGGGCGACAACACCACTGCCTTGCAGTAACGCCGCGACCTTGGCGACATCATCAAATTCAGCCAATACGTAGTTGCCATGGGGAGTTAGTACTCTGCCGCCCCATTGTTCACAGTAAAGATTGAGTGCCGCGGCAAGTCTTTTACCCTGTTGATTGAGTTCTTCTACCTGAATTTTCATCCGCGCAACGCCTGCGCTTGATAACGCCTGTGTAGCGACTTCACTCACGGGCAGCGGCACCGGATAGGGCGCAATCACGCGCATAATGATTTCGACCACAGCCTCGTTTGCCAGCATAAAACCACAGCGTGCGCCGGCAAGTGCAAAGGCTTTTGACAGGGTGCGCAGTACCACCAGATTCGGATAGCTTTCCAGCAAATCCGCCACGCTGTATTCGGGGCAAAACTCAATATAGGCTTCATCGATGACCACAAGCGCGTCAGGCAGGGCTTTGATCGCTTGCTCGATAATGGCCTTGTCAATCACAGTGCCGGTCGGATTATTGGGATTGCAGATAAACACCAGTTTTGCGCCGCGAACGTCCTCGGCATAGCTTGACGGCAAGCCATATTCCGCGCTGAGATTTAATGCTTTAACGCCCACGTTAAAGGTGTTCGCGCTGATGGCATACATGCCGTACGTCGGGCCAAAGCAAGCAATGCTGTCGACGCCAGGTATACAAAAGGCACGAATTAATAGTTCAATCGCTTCATCGGCGCCGCGGCTGGCAACTATCTTACTGGCACTCACGCCGCAGTACTCGCTGTAGGCCTTGATAAGCTGCGGCGGTTGACATTCTGGGTAACGATTCAATTTTGATAAATCGAGCGCTGCCGTATCGACATTATTGAAGGGGGATTCGTTGGCATTGATCCAAATATCACCACGACCGCCCAGTCTGCGGGCGCTTTGGTAGGGCGTTAAATCCAGTAACTCGGGGCGCGCTAGTCGCTCGGCTAAATTTAGCGGCGCCGATTGCGCTAACGTTGATGATGCTAACTTTGATGCCGTTAATACTGTGGGTTCTGCTGTCTTTTCCATGCTGCTTACTTGGCTCATTTTCTTCACTCAGCTCTATTTTTATAAACTTAAGGGCTAATCACTTAAGATCTAGGCGGGTCATTTCTCTAGGCTAGCTAGACGAATGGCGACGGCATTTTTGTGCGCATCGAGCAATTCGTTACTGGCTAACGTCATGACCGCTTGCCCCAATCCGATTAAGCCTTTCGCGCTGAGTTCCTGCACGGTAAAGCGGCGGCTAAAGTCGGCTAATGACAGACTCGACACGGCGCGGCTGTAACCGTAAGTTGGTAGCACGTGGTTGGTACCACTGGCATAATCACCAACAGATTCAGGTGTATAAGCGCCTAAAAATACCGAGCCCGCCGCGCGAATGTTTTTTAGCACCTCACGGGGAAAGCGCGTTTGAATGATCAAGTGCTCAGGCCCATATTGATTCGAAACCTGCGCGGCTTGCATCATATCGTCCACAACAAAAGTGCGACTGCTTAGTAGTGCCGTTGCCGCGATATCACAACGCGGCAGGGCGGCAAGTTGTCTTGCCATCGCCTCATTCACACCATTGGCGATAGCTTGCGAATCTGTCACTAAGATCACTTGTGAATCAGGGCCGTGCTCCGCTTGTGAAAGCAAATCGGCGGCAATAAATTCGCAATTGGCATCGCTATCGGCAATCACTAACACTTCAGAAGGACCAGCTGGCATATCTATACACACAGTGCAGCGACTATCCTGTGACACTAAGCGTTTAGCTTCTGTCACGTAGCGATTACCTGGGCCAAAAATCTTATCAACCGCCGGAATCGTTTCTGTGCCAAAGGCCAGTGCCGCAATGGCCTGCGCGCCGCCCACTTGATAAATTTCAGTGATCCCACAGGCATTGGCGGCATAGATAATGGCATCGTTGATGGGCGGTGGGCTGACCAATACTCTTTGTTCGCAGCCTGCAATTTTGGCGGGCAGGGCAAGCATCATCACGGTCGAGATTAATGGCGCGCTGCCACCGGGGATATATAAACCCACTTTTTCAATCGGTTCGTTACGTAGCTCGCAGCGCACTCCCGCCTCGGTTTCCATATCAATCGGGCGAAATTGCTGGGCGCTGTGAAACACGTCTATGTTCGCCATGGCTTTGGCTATTGCCGCTTTTAGCTCAGGCGATACTCGTGCACTTGCCGCAGTTATTTCGGCTTCGCCCATGCGCAGCTCACCACTACCTTGTCCATTTAAATCTTTGGTCGCGCTATTGAAGCCATCAAACTTTTGATTAAATTCGGCAATGGCGGCATCCCCCCGCGTTGCCACCGCATCGAGAATGGCGCGAACGCTTTGCTCTAAGCCGCTGTCACCAATTAAAGGCGAGCGTTTCAGCGCCGTTTTTTGCTCGGCGATTGATAAGGTTGACCAAGTTAGGATTTCCATACATTACCCCATCATTTTTTCGATTGGCATTACCAGAATCGAGCTGGCACCGAGTGCGGTCAACTGTTCCATGGTATCCCAGAACAAATCTTCGGTACTGACGGCGTGGATAGCAACGCGATTAGTATCATCATTTAATGGCAATACGGTTGGGTTTTCGGCGCCGGGCAGCAGGGCGACGATTTGATCTAAGGTTTCTGTTGGCGCATGCAGCAGGATGTATTTGCTCTCGCGCGCGCGGATAACGCCATTGACGCGGGATAGAATTTTATCGATGAGTGCTTGTTTAGTCGGCGATTGGGTTTGGGTCGATTGAATGATGCAGGCCATAGAGCGGTAAATCACTTCGGTTTCGTATAAACCGTTGGCCTCTAAGGTGGCGCCCGTCGATACGAGATCACAAATCCCATCGGCAAGGCCGGCACGCGGGGCGACTTCAACCGAGCCTTTTAACATACAGTCGCGATAAGTTATGCCTTTTTGTTGCATAAAACGGCGCAGCAGGTTCGGGTAAGAAGTGGCGATGCGTAATCCTTCTAACGAGGAGGCATCGGCGTAACTGAATTCTGTTGGTACGGCTAACGAGAGGCGACACGAACCGAAATCTAACTGACGCAGTTTGAGGCAATCCGCGGGTTTATTCAGTGTTTGACGCTCGATTTGTTCCTCTTCGAGCACGTTTTCACCTATGATCCCCATATCGACCACGCCGTCCATCACCAATCCTGGGATATCGTCATCACGAACGCGCAGTAAATCGATAGGCATATTGTCAGCGTGAGCGATAAGGCGTTGTTCATTAATGGAAAATTTAACACCACAGCTTTTTAGCAGTTGCTGAGAGTCAGTTGAAAGACGGCCAGATTTTTGGATGGCGATGCGTAAACGGTTCGATTCAGTCATAGTGTTATCTCGCTCAAAAGTATCAAAATTAAAAGATTCAAAATTAGTGCCTAAATGCAAAAACCCCCGGAATTCCTTCCAGGGGTTTTTGATCATCTTGAATCAGTCCGCCAGAAGGATATAGTCCTCCGGCAGTGAGCGTCCGAAGGCTACCGCATATGGTGGTGATGGTGGATAGCGTTCAGTAGTGGGCTCATTTTACTCTCTCGGTCTTTGTTCGTTATTTGTTTATATTTATCGCTTAACCGTTCTAATTACAGTGAAGCGTTTAATTCGTTGCTACGGGTGTCTATCCGTATAAGTGGATTTAAACTAACCGCTTTTATGAGCCTTTGCAACAGCCAATTTGAATTAAATGAGAATATTTATGCGTTTTTGTGGTGAATACGGAAAACGTGATGATAGTTAACTTATGCTCTTGAGGTGTTGGTGCTACGTTAATTTAGTGTTATCTGCATCGTCGTTAATTCTATTAGGCTTTTGGGTGAAGAGAGATAACCCGTTACACTTTGACAAAATGCAGTAGTCGATTATTGGCTGGCATAGCCACATCTTGCTTCAGCGTTAGGCCTTGCTCGCTGGCTAAACTGCAAATCCATTCAATATCACGAATGCCGCTGGCGGGATCGCGCTGTTTTAAAAAGGCATCAAACTGGCGATTGCTGTCACTGCTAAATTCGCCTTGGTAGTTAAAGGGGCCGTAAATGCACAGGGTCTTGAGTTGGGGGAGATACAGACCAAGGCCAGTAAAAAACGCTTCAACCATATTTTTGCTCATAATATGCAAAGTGTTTGCAGTAAATACGCCATCAATATCAGGTGTTAATCCCTCCACTGGCCATGGCACAGTGACATCAAGGGTAAGTGGTAAGCGTAGGTTTGCCGCTGCATTGGGTCGCTTGCCTTCATGCATACACCTTGCGGTAATGACCTCAATATATTCAGCCTGATCGCTGGTTTGCCAGATTAAATGGGGAAGATTTGCTGCAAAATACACAGCATGTTGCGCTGTGCCACTGCCGATTTCGAGTACATGTTGGTTGAGTGAGAATGCTTGTGTTAATACCGCTAAAATCGGCGCTTTGTTGTTTTCACATGCTTGGGAAAACGGCAATTGGACAAGTGGCTGGGTAATTGGCATTAGTGGCATAATGGACTCTAGGTTGCTGAGATAAAAAGAGGATGACGCTGCACAAGCCTATCTTAAACCAGCAAAAAGTATAAGGCTTAAAAGATAAAATCAGCCGCGCCTTAACATTCGGAGTCTCTATCTTAGGTAACTTAATCTTAGGTGCCTTAATCTTAGGTACCTTAATTTTAGTGCCTTAATTTTAGGTACCGCCATTTCAGAAGCTTCCATCTCAAGCACCTCCATTTCAGGTTCTTCAAGAAGGAGCCTGCAGCCAGCTCAACTCCCTTTGTCATGTCCTGCAAAAATAGTTATCGCAATTCACTGTTGACCTCGATCTCAACTTAGATATACTCACAAATTCTGAACGCTTGTAAAAAATATAAAACAACGTCGGCATGATGCCGTGTTAAAACGAGTCTCCAAAACAGAGTGTCCAGAAGAACTGAGTGTCCAGAACTAAGACTCAACGCTCACTTTCAGCCATCAACTTTCAACAGTTAACTTTCAACATCAAGGAATGACCATGCCAGCAGAGCGTTGCGCCTCCTACTACAATACCACCATTGACCAAGAGTCAGATTATCCTGCGCTTGAAGGCGACATTCGAGTCGATGTGGCGATTGTCGGTGGCGGTTTTACTGGCGTGGCAACGGCGTTGGAATTATCTGAGAAGGGCTACAAAGTGGCGCTTATTGAGGCCAATAAAATTGCGTGGGGCGCGACCGGACGCAACGGCGGGCAGGTGACGGGCAGTTTGTCCGGCGATGTTGCGATGACAAAGCAGCTGCGCTGTCAAATCGGCAATGAAGCTGAAGATTATGTGTGGAATATGCGTTGGCGCGGCCACGATATAATTAAAAATCGGGTGGCCAAGTACGGCATAGACTGCGATTTAAAGTTTGGTCATATCCAAACCGCTTACCAGCCAAAGCACATGCAAGAGCTTAGGGCTATGCATGATGAGGCGCAGCGCCGCGGCATGGGTGAATTTATGACGCTGGTATCCGCCGATGAAATGCCTGCCTATTTAGGTTCGCCCTTGTATCACGGCGGCTTAGTCAATCGGCGCAATATGCATTTGCACTCAGTTAATTTATGCCTGGGTGAAGCCCGCGCCGCAGCAGGTCTTGGGGCGTTAATCTTTGAACACTCGCCCGTACTTGATATTGAAGAAGGCGATGTGGCGACTGTTGTCACTACCAAGGGAAAAGTGCGCGCCAACAGTGTGCTGATCGCCGGTAATGCTTACCATAAACTCGCCCGTCCAAAACTGCGCGGTATGTTATTTCCGGCGTCCTTAGGCAATTGCGCCACTGCGATTCTGCCCGATGATATCGCTTTGCAAATTAATCCGCAGGATTTAGCCGTGTACGATTGCCGCTTTGTGTTGGATTACTATCGTCTGACCGCAGATAAACGGTTGATGTTCGGCGGTGGCACTAATTACAGCGGCCGCGATCCTAAAAATGTGGCGGCGGAATTACGGCCCGCGATTGAGCGTACGTTTCCACAATTAAAGGGCGTTGATATCGAATTTGCCTGGGCGGGAATGGCAGGAATTGTGATTAACCGTATCCCGCAGCTCGGCAAAGTGTCGCCTAATGTATTCTATTGCCAAGGATATTCTGGGCACGGAGTGGCGACATCGCACATTATGGCCGAGATCATGGCCAATGCGATGGATGGGCAATTACATGAATTTGATTTGTTTGCCGCTATGCGCCATATCCGCATTCCGTTAAATGAATGGTTCGGCAATCAAGCGCTGGCGTTAGGCATGTTGTATTACACTTTGCGGGAAAACTGGCGCTAGTTTGCGCCGTTTTGTCTGCTACCACCTACTAATCAATCTGCTCAAACAGTATTTAATCCTGCTCGGCGAGTTTTTCGGCAAGGTAATCGACCAATACACGGATCTTGGCCGACAGGTGGCGATTTTGCGGATAGAGTGCCCAAATACCTTCTTTGGCTTCGCGGTGAGTGTCAAGGAAGGAGAGTAACCGTCCGGCTTGAATATCTTCTTCAATATAATAATCAGGCAGTTGAACTATCCCTATGCCTTTTAGTGCCGCATCCCTTAATGCGTAGCCGCTGTTACAATTAAGATTGCCGCGGACTTTAATATTGCGCTCGCGGCCATTTTCTACAAAGCGCCAGTAATTATGATTACCGATCAAACAATTGTGCTGGTTAAGCTCAGATAAGGTATGGGGCTGACCGTATTTTTCCACATAGCTTGGTGAGGCGGCGACATAGTGAGTGCGGCTGCTAAGAGGTTTGGCCATCAAACTCGAATCGGCGAGTTTTCCGAGGCGAATGGCCAGATCATAACCGCCTTCAATCAAGTCCAAGGTGCGATTGGTCAAGTCGACGCTAAACTCAACGCTGGGATATTGCACCATAAAATCATTGAGTAACGGCATGATAAATTTCTCGCCATAGGCCACGGGCGCCGTGAGCTTGACTAAGCCTTGGGGTGAGTCCTTTAGGTTTGAGATGGCGCGCTCGGCTTCTTCTAACCCAGTTTGTAATTGGCGGCAATGACGATAATAAATCGTTCCTTCTTCGGTTAACGACACTTTGCGGGTGGTGCGGTAAAAGAGTTTTGTGCCGAGGCGATTTTCTAAGGTGCTCACTTGGCGGCTAACGTGGGCGGTGGAGATATTCAGCCGCTGCGCCGCTAGGGTAAAACTTTCGGCCTCAGCCACCGCGACAAATTCAGAAATGCCGTCCCAGAGATACATTGTTGTTACTCAGTAAAAATGAATTGCTTGAATACTAGATTGTCTCTCGCTGAGAAACAAATACAATCCTCCTATTCAGTAGCATCAGTGCAATGGGCGCAAGAGTTTGCTTGGCCTGAATTGAATTATGATACACCAATGACTTACTCCTATTACCTATTCAAGGGACGTAACAATGTCGAACGAAAAACCGCAGTTTATTAAATCAAAGGCCGCTGTTGCTTGGGGACCAGGACAACCACTTAAGATTGAAGAAGTGGATGTGATGTTACCTAAAGCGGGCGAAGTCTTAGTGCGCATTGTGGCTACAGGCGTGTGTCACACAGATGCGTTTACCCTGAGCGGTGATGATCCAGAAGGGGTATTCCCGGCGATTCTAGGCCACGAAGGCGGCGGTATCGTTGAGCAAGTGGGCGAGGGTGTGACCAGCGTACAAGTGGGCGATCATGTGATCCCACTTTATACCCCAGAGTGCGGCGAATGTAAGTTTTGTCTATCGGGCAAAACTAACTTGTGCCAAAAAATTCGTGCGACCCAAGGTAAAGGCTTAATGCCCGATGGCACCACGCGTTTTTATCTTGATGGCAAGCCTATTTTCCATTACATGGGCTGCTCGACTTTCTCTGAATATACCGTCTTGCCTGAGATCTCATTGGCTAAAGTCAATAAGAGCGCGCCATTAGAAGAAATTTGTCTGTTAGGTTGTGGCGTAACCACAGGCATGGGCGCTGTGATGAACACAGCCAAAGTGGAAGAAGGTGCGACCGTGGCGATTTTCGGCCTCGGCGGTATCGGTTTATCGGCGATTATCGGTGCCACTATGGCAAAAGCCAGTCGCATTATCGCGATTGATATCAACGAATCTAAGTTCGAGTTAGCCAAAAAACTCGGCGCGACCGATTGCATCAACCCAAAATTATTGGATAAGCCCATCCAAGAGGTGATCGTTGAGATGACCGACGGTGGCGTGGATTACTCATTCGAGTGTATCGGCAACGTCAACGTGATGCGCAGCGCCTTAGAGTGTTGTCATAAGGGCTGGGGCGAGTCGGTGATCATAGGTGTTGCCGGTGCTGGACAAGAGATTTCAACCCGTCCATTCCAGCTTGTGACGGGCCGCGTTTGGCGCGGTTCTGCCTTTGGCGGGGTGAAAGGGCGTTCTGAACTGCCACACATCGTTGAGCGTTACTTAGCGGGCGAATTTAAGCTCGATGATTTTATCACCCATACTATGGGGCTTGAGCAAATCAATGAAGCATTCGAGCTGATGCACCAAGGTAAGAGCATCCGCAGCGTGATCCATTGTGATAAATAAGCGGTTTCGCATTGTAAATGGATGCTTCAGCTTGATGTGACAAACCGGCAGACAGGTGCAAATCTGTTTGCTGTGTTGCCAACTGAGCAGACGATCAGCGCCATGACGAATGCTAAGATAAATGCTAAGACAAAACGCTAAAAGATTGAGCTTAAAAGGACTTGTATGACCATAGAAAATATCAGTTGTAACAAGAGTTTCGGCGGTTGGCATAAGCAGTATCGCCATCAATCTCAGGCGCTAAATTGCGAGATGCGCTTTGCGATTTATCTGCCGCCAGAGGCAGTCATTAAGCCAGTGCCTGTGCTGTATTGGCTCTCGGGCCTAACCTGCACCGATGAAAACTTTATGCAGAAGGCGGGCGCCCAGCGCATGGCGGCCGAGCTTGGGATGGCGATAGTTGCCCCCGATACCAGTCCTCGTGGTGATGATGTGCCCGATGCGGCGGATAAAGCCTACGACTTAGGCTTAGGCGCGGGTTTTTACCTCAATGCAACCAAGGCACCCTGGAATCGTCATTACAAAATGTACGATTACATAGTCCATGAGCTGCCAACTTTGATTGAAGCGCATTTCCCTGTCACTACTCAGCGCGCTATCTCCGGCCATTCGATGGGCGGTCATGGTGCTTTGGTGATTGGGTTGAGTAACCCGCACAGATACAGCTCAATTTCGGCTTTTAGCCCGATTTCGAATCCGAGTAATGCACCTTGGGGTATTAAAGCCTTTAGCGAGTACTTAGGTGAAAATCGTGAACATTGGCGCCAGTATGATGCCTGTGAGTTGCTTAAGCTCGCGATTAGCGAAGTGCCAGTACTAATTGACCAAGGTGAAGCTGACAGCTTTTTAGACACCCAATTGATGCCACAATCGCTGGTGGATATCGCCCATGCCAAGGGTTATCCCTTAGATATGCGGATGCAGCCAGGTTACGATCATAGCTATTACTTTATAGCGAGCTTTATTGAAGAGCACCTTAAGTTCCATAGCTTGTACTTTAAGCCATAAATAGCCGATTCGGTAGTCACGTCGATGCGCTAAAACAAAAATGCCGCAACTCACTGAGTTGCGGCATTTTTCATGGTGCGATTTAAGCGATTAACGAGAGTGAACTAACACTCAGCACTTAGCACTCAACAATGTTGACCGCTAAACCACCTTTGGCGGTTTCTTTGTATTTACTGCGCATATCTTTGCCAGTGTCCATCATGGTTTTGATCACTTTATCCAGTGAAACCTTATGGTTACCGTCGCCGCGTAGGGCCATACGAGAAGCGTTAATCGCTTTGATCGCGCCCATGGCATTACGTTCGATACAAGGCACTTGCACTAGGCCGCCCACAGGATCGCAGGTTAAACCTAAGTTATGTTCCATGCCGATTTCAGCCGCGTTTTCAACGTGCTCAACCGTACCGCCCATGATCTCTGTCAGAGCGCCAGCGGCCATAGAACAGGCCACGCCCACTTCACCTTGACAACCGACTTCGGCGCCCGAAATTGAGGCATTTTTCTTGTACAAAATACCAATCGCAGCGGCAGTTAATAGATAACGAGCGCAGACATCGATATCCACTTCTTGTACGAAGGTATCGTAATAGCATAAAACGGCAGGAATAATTCCCGCAGCACCGTTTGTTGGCGCAGTAACAACGCGATCACCTGCGGCATTTTGCTCGTTGACCGACAGGGCGAATAAATCGACCCAATCCATAGCGGTTAATGGATCGACATTGTTACGGCCTTCGGCTTTCAAACGACGGTACAGTGCAGGAGCACGACGACGCAGTTTTAGGCCACCAGGTAAAATGCCTTCCTTCTGATAACCGCGCTCGATACAGGTTTTCATTGTCTGCCAAATATTCCACAGCTTGGCTTTGACTTCCTCTTCAGAGGCTAAACTCAGTTCGTTCGCCATCATCAAAGAAGAAATGCTGAGACCTTGCTCTCCACATAATTTCAGTAAGTGAGCCGCGCTCACAAAATCAAAAGGTGCCGATTCAATTTGTGAGGCTGGTGAGGCATTACGTTGGCTAATTTCATCTTCATCTAGGATAAAGCCGCCACCCACTGAGTAGTAAGTGCGCTCATATATGCATTTATCTTCGCTATAGGCGTATAGGGTCATAGCGTTAGCGTGCGCAGGTAGTGTTTTGCGTCTATGGTAAATGATGCCATTTTCACGGGTAAACTTAACCACTTTGCCACAGTGCAGCGTTAAGGTTTCATCCTTGGAGACGTGTTCTAAAATGCCATCGATACTGTCGGTATCGACGGTTTCAGGATCTTCGCCCATTAAGCCTAAAATCACTGCTTTGCCCGTGCCGTGGCCTTTGCCTGTTTGGCCGAGGGAGCCAAATAGTTCAGCT
Organism: Shewanella sp. W3-18-1; assembly: GCF_000015185.1. Lineage (NCBI taxonomy): Bacteria > Pseudomonadati > Pseudomonadota > Gammaproteobacteria > Alteromonadales > Shewanellaceae > Shewanella > Shewanella sp. W3-18-1. Next base: position 2,119,374 of record NC_008750.1, read on the forward strand.
CTTAGTTCATCCACTTGGGCCATGAGTCCAGAGTCTGCAAGGTTTTGCATAAAAATTTTGCCCGCTTTCATCGGTCCGACAGTATGTGAACTCGACGGGCCAATGCCGATCTTGAACATATCAAATACGCTAATCATGATAGAAGTCCTGTTGTGTCTCGATTTTTATTCTAGTCTGAATGCACTGGATTGCCCGAGGTATGACACCTTAAGTACGCTTATCTTTCTTGCGTAGGTTCAGGCAATCTGCTCGCATCTTCCATGCTAAATCTGCTTGTGTAATACTCTTGCCATCAGTATCCCATAGATTAGCGTGACAATTCACATTAGTTTTTTTGATTTAAAATACTTCGGATAAGCTGAGCTTAACTGTCAAACAGAGCTAGGCTAATTTATGGACAGAATTAAGGGTTTTTATGGTGCTCGTACGGTGAATGGTTCGCTTTTTTCTGATTTTATGTGAACCATGTAGCCACTCTACACTGTGGTTATTTTTTGAGTATTAATGAATATTTTTAGGGATAAGTATGAGTTATTTGATGTTGGATTTGCTGTCTGTAGATGTCAGTGAGGCAGAAGCTGAAATGTTACGCCATCCACAGGTGGGTGGTTTAATTTTATTTTCCCGTAATTTTTCGAGTCGTGATCAGTTAATCCGTCTGGTACAACAGATACGCCAAATTCGCCCAGAAATTCTGATCGCGGTCGATCATGAAGGTGGTCGGGTGCAGCGTTTTCGAGATGGGTTTACTCTTATTCCTGCAATGGGGGATATTTTACCCGCGGCGAAAGGTGATATGACGTTAGCTAAGCGTTGGGCCTGTGAGTTAGGATTTTTAATGGCAATAGAATTGCTGGCCTGTGATATCGATTTAAGCTTTGCACCTGTACTTGATCTTAATGGCATTAGTGAAGTGATCGGTAAACGAAGCTTTAGTGCGGATCCTAGCGAGGTTATCGCACTGGCAGATAGTTTTATTGACGGGATGGCTCAGGCGGGAATGGGCGCAGTAGGTAAACATTTTCCCGGCCATGGCAGTGTGGCGGCGGATTCTCATATTGCCCAGCCTATTGATGAGCGTGATGCGAAGGCCATATTTGCTAAGGATATTTTTCCCTTTAAGGGATTGATTGCTAAGGGGAAATTATCTGGCATTATGCCTGCCCATGTGATTTATTCTAAAGTCGATCCTCATCCAGCGGGATTTTCACATTATTGGCTTAAGCAAGTGTTGCGTCAGGAACTTGGTTTTACTGGGGTGATTTTCTCCGATGATTTAGGGATGAAGGGCGCTGCATTTGCAGGGGATTATCGCGCTCGAGCCCAAGCTGCCCTTGATGCAGGGTGCGATATGATCTTAGTCTGTAATGATAATCCGGGTGTTATGTCGTTGCTTGATGGCTTTAGTTGGCCTGAAAATGCACCGTTACATCCTGCAAGTTTGTTAAAACCCAATGTTAATCAAACTTCACTGGCACTAGAAAATCTGGCTCGTTGGGAAAATGCAAAACAATTGGCGGAACAAATTTGTTTGGCACAAAAGGCAAAAGCTTGATGTAGCGCAAAGTATGAGTTCACTCTTTTGCTAGGGTTAGTTAATTCACTGTTAAAAATGGTTAAAGGCCTTGATATGATTTTCTATCTGCATGGATTTGATGCGACTAGCCCAGGTAACCATGAAAAAATGCGGCAGTTACAATTTATTGACCCTGATGTGCGTTTGTTAAGTTATAGCACCTTGCACCCTAAGCATGACATGCAGCATTTGCTCAAGGAAGTCGCTAAGCAAATGCAGCATACCGACGACCCCGCGCCTTTGATGGTTGGCGTTGGGCTAGGCGCTTATTGGGCCGAACGGATTGGATTTTTAAATGGCTTAAAGTCTGTCTTGATTAATCCTAACTTACACCCTGAAAATAATATGCAGGGCAAGATTGACCGCCCAGAAGAATATGCCGATATTGCGAGTAAGTGTGTTTCTGAATTTAGATTGAAAAATACTCACAGAGCGATGTGTATTTTTTCGGTGAATGATGACGTTTTAGATTGTAAGGCAAACGCCCAAGAATTAAGTGAATATTATGCGATTGAATGGGATGATGTTCAGCCCCACAAATTTCCCCAACTCGCCGCACATCTCCCCAAAATAAAAGCCTTTAAGTTGGCTTGATTTATATCGATTATATAAAAGTATCACTCCTCTTTTTATATTGAAGAGGGGAGTGGATTTATCTTATCGGCTATTTAACCTTATGTTTCGGCTTTCATACTTCATGTGGCGCACATTGCGACTCTGAATATGAGTGTGGCTATGGGTATATATTTCAGTAGGGCATATTGAGGGCTCTAGATTATAAAATCGGCTGTATTGGTTTTGGACTTAAATGTGTAGGAAAGTAGTCTCGGATGGCTGCGACTTTTGTTTTTGGTTTTAGGGATTTAGTGTTGGCTGGTATCTACGTATATAGGCTTACCATGGCATTGACTCACCGACACGGTGAATAGAAATCTAGGGTTTCTAAGCTTATGAGCGAGAGCCATAGACGGTGAACTGGCAGTTAAACAAGGATGTTGTTCAAGTCCGTCCTGCTCGACCGCCCCATCTGATGTGAAAGGATTCACAAATGCCGCGATGGCATGGACGCCAATGAGCGGCCATGGGGCGGACGGTCGTCTCGCCAATCACCATGGCTCACCTTTCGAGCATTCGCGTAATCTGTAGATTTAAAAACATACGTAACGCACTTTTGGACAATTCCGAGTTAGACCATTAGCTCAAATTAGTAAGTTTCAAATTATATTCTAGTCTGGATCTACTTGAAGCATTATTTCGCCACATTTCAAACAAACAAATTTGAAAAAATAGTGAAGTTCCTCTTCAGGATTGCCGTTTTGACATGATCGTAATTCGCCTTCGTCCATCCAGGTGGTTTTATACAGGCGCTCCTCTTCCTCTTTTGAGATCTTCTGTATATCGCCGATAGTGGCGACTCCATGGAACACGCAAAAATCTTCGCAATGATTTGGCCATTCAATTTCTTGATAGCTAGAGAACCCAGGGGTACGATAAAGCAGTTCTTCAAAGGCGCTGTCCGGGCAATTAATAGATATCGGATTTTTAGGATCAATTACCGCTGGCATAATTGACGAAAATTCAATTTCAAACTTTTCCCGAGCTTCGCCGTTAGCAATACACCAAGGGCATATGTACTCGGGTCTATGCCTTGTATACATCGACCCCTTATATATAAACCCTCTTTTCTTGTTGCAGCATTCACAAACTTCTCCACTTTTGACAATGCTGCCTGTATTTATAGGATTTGGATGGTATTTAAACTTTGGAAGCTCCATAGTTCTCCTCGGGAATATCGCTCGCCTAAACGGCGAGCAACTTGTTGCGAGTCCAGCGGCCGTAGGCCGCGATGTTTAAGGCGATTGTTAGAGCTCACAGCTTGATGACTGCCAACATATCTTCACCATCTTCATCCAACCCCACTTCCTGAAAGCCAAAACTTGAATAAAAATTTTTGGCCACTGGGTTTTCAGGGTCATAGCAAATTTCTATTTCTTTTACTTTGTCACTGGCTTTGATTTCATTGAGCGCCAAATTTAGTGCAACTCTGCCAATACCAGATTGTTGATAGCGTTGATCCACCATAAAGCGCCAGATAGAAACTTTTTCAGGCGTTTCAGATACCCACATGAAAAAACCGACAGGCTTATCGTTCTGATAGATAGCTCTGCAGGTATGCCCTTGGCAGTAATGTGATTCAACCAAAGACCACATATTGCTCGCAACATATTCCTGTTGCTCATCCGTGACATCTAAGTCACATACGTCTTCATAATTTGAACTTGTAATCTCTTCCAATGTGATATTCATGACTTTCCTTAGCTCTAACGCCCGCCTAAGGGGCTGGCAACGCATTCCACTAAACTCAAACGCAACAACCGTAACCACCGCGGCTCAATGGGACTGGAAACGCCACGCGTTGACAGTCCCTCTTGAGGCGTTTGTTAGGCTACAGGTTACCCTCTTGCATCCCGACCTTCTTCATCTTCTGGAACTCGAAAACGCCAGTACTTATCAGGACGAACCCAGACCACAGTTTCTGAATTTAACTTTTTAAACTCATCCAGTGTGTTACGCCCTATGACCTGATTACCATCAGCGTTTTCACGTAAAAGTTCTTCGGCGCACGATTTAATAGCATGATCAACAACATCATCTTGGTAAAGGCAACCTTGCTTTTCTAGTTCAAGTTGCATCCAAGCTGCAAGTGACTTTACATCCATTGAGTTACTCACCAGAACTTACTTTGAGTAGAGATTCTTGTGGAAAAACACCGTTATCTAGTTTTTTACCTGCAAACCACTGGCAACGATAACTACCACTGAAAGAATCATGATCAATAGAGCCTATGCCTTTTTTAATAACTTCTTTGACAGTCATATCTGGACCACCAGATTTAAGTTTTACGATATCACCAACTGTGTAAATAGCTTGTTTGCTCATAACTACTCCATACTTAGTAGAACACTAATAACAATATTTTATACAAGGGTAAATTGGCACTTTCGAGTGCTATAAGTTTAAATATGTAGCCTAACGTCTTAGTATTTATGCGCTGCGCTGTTTGCAGGGCATAAATCGCTTGTTGGACTTGGCCGCTGCCACATCCGTGTAAATGGGTATGAATGATGCTATAGGAATTTGCTTTTTTGCGGTAGCGGTTTTTTATACAGTTTGATGGGTAATCACTTGATATCGTTTTAGCTTTCTCATTCTTTTACGCTAACTTTCGACTGATTATTGACCTTGGTTGACAGCATTTGGGCCCCGCATTCAGGCTGACACTCACACCCTATCCCCTCACTGGCTTACCCCATAAGACTGGCTGCTTTTCGCTGTCGGTTACGCTACGTCTTGAGGGAGGGGTTATCCTGACAGGCATATTGGCTGACTTTGGTTGTTAATCATCACTAATCCCTGCTGTCTTATCAGCCCAATAAACTGTAAATGACCTAACTGGCATTGCGGACATGACCACAAACAGTCCTCCTTAACTAAAGGACTCACCAATACCACCTGCGGCTTACGTAATTGCGGCTGGATAAGCGCGAGCTTTTTACGGCGGCAAGCGTTGGCGAGAAAACCAAAGTGTCTCACTCGCATCAGCCCTTTGGGCAACACATGTAATAAGTAACGGCGGATAAACTCATCACAGCTTAGCCGCATTTGCTTATGCTGCTGACCGTCACGATAGTCCTTGTAGTAAAAACTGACATGCTCTGCGGTGACGTCGGCAATTCTTGATTCATGCAGCATGCCTTTACGGGTATAACGCCCGAGATATTCCACCACGGTTTCAGCGCGGCTCAGACACGCTTTGCTGTAAACACACCACGGTTTTGCCATTAAGGTGTCAGCCGCAGGGATAGCCAGCTCATGTTGTCGAAGCACCCGTAATAACTTGGCCCGATACACGGTGGACAAGGCTTTCACCGGAAACAGATAATCCGTTTTCACGCTATGCCAATCTCCCGCTGACGTCAGCACCCCACCCGGGATTAAGCAATGCAAGTGAATATGCTGACTCAAGGTTTGCCCCCACGTGTGCAGCACCATAGTGCAACCCAATTGACCCTGAAGGTGTTTTCGCTTCATACCAAACTGCGCAAGCGTCTGCCACACCGACTCAAACAGGGCGCTGTATAGCGGCTTGGCAGCGTAGTGCGCCAAGATGTTCAACTCGTGGGGTAAGGTAAAGACCAAATGGAAATAGCGACAAGGCAAGACTTGCGCCTGTTGCGCAGCAATCCATGCTTGTGTCTGCCTTCCCTGGCAACGAGGACAATGCCGGTCACCACAGGAGCAAAATACCTGCTGCTCATATTGGCAAGTATCACAACGCCATTGCTGTATGCCTAAGGTTTGCGTGCGACACTGCTGAATATGCTGGCAGACTAAGGCTTGCTGTTCGGTCAGTTTATGCTGCTGTTGGTAGTGGGCTAAGTGCTGATGAAGGATATCGCTTAAATGGTAGGTGGTTGCCATTGCATCCCCCCAAGACTTGCTAGCAAGTCACACCCTTGATGACCCAATTCCGGCGACCAATGCAAGTAGCGCTCGGTGGACTTAATACTGTGATGACCAAGTTGGGCCTGTAATTGATGAAGGGGCATACCCGCTTGTAATTGATGGGTCGCATAAGCATGCCTTAGGCTGTGTGGGCTGCACGGCTTAGTGATACCCGCTAAGCGAGCCGCCTTCGCTAAGGCTTTACGAAAGGTCGACTCATGCAGCGGATAAACCACATCATGATAGGTCGAGGCAAACAACCATTCGACGGGATGATACGCTTGCCAATACTGACGCAACAGGGTGAGTAAGGTCGGTGAAATAATCACCCAGCGGTCGCAGGCCCCCTTGCCTTGACACACTTTGAGCAACTGCCGCTGCCCATCGATATCAGCAACCTTAATATGGGTTAACTCACTGACGCGTAAACCACAACCATAACACAGCGCCAACATGGCACGTTGTTTCAGGCTTTGACAGTGGTACAGCAGTGCCGCGATATCTTGGCAACTCAGCAATTGCGGCAGTTTGTGCGGACGTTTAGGTAAACTTAGCTGAATCGTAAAGTCACGTTTTAGGACATGTTCATAGAAAAAATGAATGCCATTAAGCTGTAACTTTAAGGTGGCTCTGGAATGATGCCGCTCAAGATTTAAGTAACGGAAATAAGCCGTAAGCTGCTCATCCGTAATGTTATCGAGCGGTTGGTTGGCATACTGCTGCAGTTGGGTGATGGCATACAAATAAGCGTTACGCGTACGGGCCGAGTAACCACGTAAACTAATCTCATCATGGAATTGTTGCAGAAGTGATGACATGGTAGACCTCCTAGGTGAGGGATTATCCCTAGGAGTAAGTGTGGAGCAGTGGATCGTTTTAGGCTCCGCGCAGCGGCTTAGTTCAACATTTTATTAGTGCGCATGCGCGTTTACCTCGTTGGACCAGTTAAAACGCGCACAGTTAACTACCTGTATGCAAAGAACTTATCAGCTTTCTATCAAATACACCATCTGGAAAAACGCGCATGCGCGTTTTCCAAACCTATTAACTAATTTTGGAAAAGTATATATAAATGATTTTAAAGAGTTTTGTTAATTTTAGGCTGGAAAAACGCGCAAACTAATGAGTGTAAAAACACTCAAAAACATCTAAATTTAAATATGACTGTATACCCATCCAGTTCCGCTTATTCATGAAGACTCACTAAAAATAAGGTTCATCGATAAGAACTGTTAGGGCAAATAGTTCGTCAATTTTCGATTCACTAAATAAATGCTAGCAAACTTTGGGGCAAAGCTGTTTAGGGCTGATTTGTGTATTAATAACTTAGTTAAGATTGGCTTTGTTACAACAGTGACCGTTGGCGACATGACCGCTCTTTCACATCTGACCCATAGGGATATGGGAAATGTCACTATGATGTCGGGAACATCATTGATCATGTGAACGCGGCATTTACACTTGTGCTGCAGATGTCGCCGTTGAGCCTATAGGGATACTTCTTATTAAATAAAATAATCGGCGAGTTACTGGTAAACAATGACAATTAATGCCGCAGATCTAGCTTTGTGCATTAGTTCTTTATGCGGGAATTCGTCATTAAGAATTTGCCTAAGATTGGCATTGCAGTAGCTGTGACTATCTAAAAAGGATGTTTTAGTAGCGTACTCGTGTGTTGTGCTGAACAGGCATAAATAGCCAAAGCATTTTATTTACTGGGCACGAAAGGGCATAATGCGGCGCTTACTATTTGAGATACAAGGAATAACCATGAAGTACTTGGTTAGCGTAGTTGCATGCTGTTTATTATCGGCCTGTTCTTTTGGGGATGCTGATGTTGAGTTTACACCTGAAAAAGGGGAAGAACGCTCGTATCAGCTTTATAGCACCAGCAAGATCACAGTAGATAATGGTCGGCGTACCGAAACGGTTAACACCAGCTCACATCAATTGTTGCGTTATAAGGTCCTCGAAACAGGCAAAAACAGCCAGTTTCAAGTACATGTCGATTATATGAACATGCGCGATGGTCAAGGAAGCGGTGTCAGCAGTGGCCAACGAGCCGATCGTAATCCAGAAATGCACGCTATTTTCTCGCAAGGATTTGAATTTACGTTAAATCTAGACAATGGCAGCGTTAAAGAATTGAGCGCACTAAACAAATCGGTATGGCAAGCTCAGTTGGCTGAGCGCGGTGCAGAGCTTGAGCTGGAACTGAAAAAGCTCTTTAGTTCATCGGCCTTTCTAAGTTCTATACCCGCTAAAACAGGGGCGGTTGTTGCGCTTCCTGCCTATCAAGGCCACGCCAATGCCAAGCTTACCGTACTACAAGTCACAGACTCGCATGTGTTAGCCAAAGTTGAAAGTGACAGCGAGCAAGCCAAAATATACGGTCAGTTGATGTTAGAGCGTGTGCGGGGTTGGTTAGCGCAGTTAGCCTTAGTCGCGGAAGCGCCGTTTGAGCGCTACGGCTATAAAGGCACAGTGCGCAGCAATGTCATTATGTTGCCGCAACAGCGCCAGCTAGGTGATCTAACGCAGCGTTTAGGTTTTGATTATGATTTCCCTGCCTTTGAGTATCCAAAACAGCCTGACATTGTGCTGGATGACGTTAATAAAGCTTTAACCCAAGATGTCGTATTTGCCTATGATGCGGGTTACTTTTACCAGCAAGATGACTTGTTGAATCTAACTTATCAACATGATTTTTCAGGTTATAAACCCGAAGGTGGGTTTAACTTAACTGATATCACGGCACACAGTGCGGATGGCACAGTGCTGCCGCTGCAACTGAGTAAGGTGGGCAGTTACAGTTATCCAGAGCAGGATGGTTTTTATCAATCCGTTCAGCAAAATCTGCTTATCGGCTGGAATGCGCCGAATGAACTCTTAACGCAGGTTACTGAGTTTCGCGCAAAAGCCCATTATCATGGCGCAAAACTGGTAAAACTTAACCTGACACCCGATCCCAGCAAAACCGTGACCTTGCAGTATGAAGACTTACAACTGGAACTCTCGCCGCTCCCCGACAAACCGTTCAGTTATTTATTGAAATCGCGAGGTTCTGACAAATCTTGGTTATATAGGCATTATGATGGTGCCGAAGGCGCTATGGTGCAGTATCTTTCACCGCCGCCCACTGGACCGGATTGGTTAACTTCAGCAGAGCAAAATATGTTGGCGCTGGTGTCATTTGACCAATATGAAACGACCACGCAGTTTACCTTTACCGCTGTGCCGCCAACGCTGACACTCTATGTGAATACTGCGGCTGACAGCGGCGAACTGACTAAAAATATTCGTTTTATTCCGACCTTAGATTACGCGCAAAATGTGGCGTATCCACCAGTCCAGCAACAACTGCTTTACCGTGATGATATGTATGCGGCTTATGATAATCAGCCGCAAGCTATCACACCTGTCGATATCGCCTTACTTGAGCCGCAGATCGTGGCTAAGTACGGTGTCAGCTTGTTGTTAACCTCAGAGCAGGCAGCGGTGTGTACGCTCAGTGTTGTGGATGCACCTAAGGTAAACGGGCACACACTGCAATGGACAAATATAAGCTCTAACACTAATACGGGTTTCGGTGGTGGGCTGGATAAGTCTGTACTGTACCAATTGAGTAGCGCCGATGGGATCCGCCGCAATTTTTACGATATCAATGTCAGCAGCACCTTGGCCTGTAAAGGTACGCCTCAATGGCAAGCGCTAGTGTATCAACCCGAGCAAAGCTGGTTGATTGATATCACGCAATTGCCGAATGTTGATACCCGTCAAACTGTGGCCGATTTTATGCGCCGTTATCGTTTTTTAAATGCGCAGAATGTACCGCTAGCTCCTGCTATTCAAGATGAGAGCGATGATTTTTATCAGCGTCCGTTGCAGCAAGTATTACGTGAGGAGCGCTGGTTTGTACTGGCGGGGCGTGCAGCCGCGATAGAGTATTTGACGATAAGCGGCGAACCCGTCAATAAACAGTGGGTTAACACTTTCCCACCGTTACCTTAAGGAGGTGATATGAGAGTTTTATTACTATTATCAGTACTCTTGATGTCATTTAATCTGTCAGCGGAGCGGATCTTACTCGACGAACTATGGCGGGTTAGCGATGTGCCGGGCGAAGCTATCTATTATCAGGAGCAAGCGGCAACAGAGCAAAATGGCGTGTTGCCAGTGCAGCTATTTTATCTGGAGACGGATAAGCCGGTTTTTAAGGGTAGCGTTAAAGGACCTAATTTAGCCGAGAGTTATCTTGTCGGTGATTTCGAGTTCTTCTATCCCGACGGTCAACTGTCTCGCAAAGGCAGTGGCGATGCACAAGGGCGTTATCAGGGAACACATTTGCATTACTGGGAAGATGGAACGCTCTCGGGAGAGTACCACTACCTGAATGGCCAGTTGCATGGTGAGCAGAAAAGTTACCATACCAATGGCCAATTACGAGATCATCAGCATCGCGTGAATGGGGCTGAATTAGGTTTATCGCAAAGTTATTTTGACAATGGCCAGTTGCAAACACGGGTAACCTATGGTGCTAACGGTATGGAAGGGCTTTATGAAAGCTTTCATTCCAATGGTCAGCCAGAACAAACCGTGAATATGGTGGCAGGAAAAAGAGAAGGTGAGCGACTGTATTGGACAAAGGAAGGCTGGTTATTCACCAAAGAGTTTTACATTAAGGGGAAATTACACGGTGAAGTGTTGATTTATCAGGCCGCAGATGTGCTACGAGAAATTAAACACTATCAGCATGATAAGCAGGTGGGAAACCAGCAGCGTTTTGATCAACTAGGGCAGTTAGCAGCGCAACAATTGTACGATAAGGATGGCCGTGAAATTCAAAATATTACCTACGATGATACTGGTAAAGTAGTAAGCCAGAACGACACGCAATACCTCGCTAAAGGTCGGATGACTACTGAAAAACGCTTCGATGCAACAGGAGTATTAACCTATCAATATCAGTATGATACTGTCAAAGATTGGAGCCTACGTCAGCGTTTTACTGCAACCGGTGAATTGATTGGACGCGAAGAACAACTCGAGGGGCACTACGAAGGTTTGTATATCGGTGATGGCTGGAATGGCTATATCAGACGGATAAACTACCGCAAAGGTAAAATGCACGGTGCATATCGCGAAGATAATGCCGTAGTTGGTGGGTTTGTCACTGGGCAATATCACTTAGGCGTAAAGGTTGGTAAGTGGGTGACCCAAAACGCTGATACGACCCGTAATGAGCAGTTTAACCAACAAGGCCAGCTTAATGGTGAACAGAGCGAAATCGCCACAGACGGCACGGTAATGCATCAAGCGTTTTATAAAAACGAAAAGTTACATGGCGCGTATCTACAGCGTGGCTTTGATAAACAATTGCAGGCCCAAGGTCAATATGTTAATGGTCAGCGCGAAGGCCAATGGCTGCTGCAAGATGAAAGCAGCTACAGCATGGTTAAGCTATGGCATGGCAACTATAAGGCAGGACACGAAGTAGGGAACTGGCAGGCCTTTTCCGCTAACGGCCATTTATTAGGGCAGATGCAATATGATAAGAAAGGTCAATTGCAAGGTAAAAGCTACAGCTTTAACGAAGATGGTAGCCTACTGCAAAGTGATGAGTATCTTGATAATCAACTGCACGGCAGGTTGGTGTACTACGTTAATGGTGAACCGTCATCCGAATATCGCTATCAAAATGGTCAGATGATAAGCGAGTAGCACGTTATCGCTTAATCAGGTGAGTGCGTAATAAAGCAAAAACCGGCGGATGAGCCTGTCTTTTATACAGAAGTCCCTCATATGATATGAGGGATTTTTTTTGAACTAAATTCTTGGCTCACGATCAGATCTTTAACGGCTTTAATTGAGGCTCCCTGAGATGATAAAAGGCAATAATGATTGGGCTGAAGAACAATTTGGTCATGCTAAACTTGGTGACCCAAGAAGAACGGCTAGGCTCGTAAAAATGGCGTCAGACTTAGCTCAGCATCCCGGTAAGTCGGTAGTAAAATCGTCACCTTCACCAGCAAGTATGGAGGGCGCTTACCGGTTTATTCGAAACGATAATGTATCAGCAGACGATATTGCTGAAGCCGGTTTTCGTGCGACAGTCAATCAAGCCCACCGTTACCCCCTCCTTCTCGCTATTGAAGATACAACCACCTTAAGCTACAAGCATCGCTCTATTCGAGCGGACTTAGGACATGTCAACCAAGGTAATCGTTATCGAGGTCTGCTTGCCCATAGTATTTTGTTGTTTGCTCCTGAAACTCTTGACGTTGTTGGATTGATTGAACAACACAGATGGACCAGAGACATCAAGACTCGAGGTATCCGCCGTGAGAATTTAAAACGACCTTACGAAGAAAAAGAAGGTTATAAATGGGAAAGTGCATCACGTAATATGGCTGCACGTCTAGGAACCGCGATGGCTAACGTGATATCGGTTTGTGATCGTGAAGCCGACATCTACGATTATCTCCTTTACAAGATAGCGAACCAACAACGTTTTGTTGTGCGGTCAATGATGAGTCGTCATATAGAAGAAGGTTCAGATAAGCTTTATCATTTTGCATCAGAGCTTAACAGTGTGAAACAACGCCAAATCCAGATAGCTCAAAGGGGCGGTCGTAAAGCTCGAGAAGTCACGCTGGATGTTAAATATGCGGCAGTAACGTTAAAAACCCCGGCTAACAAAAAAGGCTCCCCCATTTCTCTGAACTATGTGGGTTGCTCCGAAGTCGGTGATGAAGAGAAGACGCTCAATTGGCATATTCTGACCAATGAGCCAGTAAACAGTGCCGAAGATGCTTTAAAAATTATCGGTTATTACGAGAAGCGCTGGCTGATTGAGGAGTATCATAAGGTCTGGAAAAGTGAAGGGACCGGAGTTGAAGACCTTCGAGTACAGAGCAAAGATAACTTAGATAGATTAGCGACTATTTATGCCTTTTTAGCGGTAAGGATCTTCCAATTGAAATTTGCCAATGAGCAAATCAAAGACATTAGCAGTGAGAAAATCTTGTCACCAAGAGCGTGGAAGTTACTTTGGCTTAAAAGAATAAAGACGCCACCTCCAGAGGAAGTACCCACTGCAAAATGGGCATATGAGCACCTGGCAAGGCTTGGTGGTTGGAAAGACAGTAAAAGAAATGGAAGAGCATCAGTAAAGACGCTCTGGGAAGGATGGCTCAAATTGCAAGCAATCCTTGAGGGTTACGAACTTGCTCTGTCTCTTGAACAGGACTTGTGATCAAGAGACAGGCGGATGAGCTGGTTTTCTGCTTTTGCCATTTGCATATCCTTTGCTGGAATTACGTTAACTTTTTGCTATGTACGCCGATCGTGATTGAAGTGGAATAGCGACATTTCAATTACCAACCCCTTTGTTTCGTCATCATTAGCCTACCAGATAAACACTATCTCGCCTTTAATACGATTGGTATAAGCATCAAAATAGTTTGATGCTTCCTGTGATCACATGGGTGTTTTCAAATATGAACAATATAGACAGAAGCCTAAGATGATTTTCAACTAAAAGTATTATATTCCATAAAGGTGGATAGTTTTATTTTTCAAACTCTTGAAAATAATTATTTATTGTGTAGAGTAGCGATTCTCGCTATTTTGTAACAAAATGATACAAAGTCGCTGCTTTATTTGTCCATTTATTGGATATCCCTTTGCGTATGTCGCCCGACACAGCTAACTGCAGTTTTGTTAGCTGTTTTTTTGCGTAAATTCAAATATTGTTTGTTTTTTGCTCTATAGATCCATAGGTTAACACTTAGCCTTCGGATAATTGCGGCTATGCTTAATTCAATAACAGGCTTGTGTGCAAAAGGGGCGTGAGATGAAGCGTGTATTAATTAATTTGACGGGTAAAGTACAAGGTGTGGGTTGTCGTCATGCAACGCTGACTAAAGCCAGAGCCTTAGGTGTAACGGGATATGTAACGAATTGTCGTGATGGTAGTGTCGAAGTGTTAGCGCAGGGCAGTGATATTGCGGTGAATAATTTGATTGCTTGGTGCGAGGTGGGTGTACCTTGTACCGAGGGATTAACAGTGACTGTGGGAGAAGACGAGGGCGATGATATTTACCTCGACTTCTCCATTGTACAGTCTTAAATAACAGTGCAGTGTTAAGTCAAAAAATGAAGCATTAATTTTGGCGCACTGATTTGACTTTCGTTTTTGCAATGTACGAGCTTGCTTAATATTGTCCAACCGTTTGTATCGATTCGGCATTTTGGTTTTGTTGTTGGGCACTTGGTTGTGCCATCTTACGTATTTGGATCACCATACCCATTTCGGGATGATCTAAATAATGGATTTCTTCACTTTTGATTCGGCGATTTTGCTCAAGTGGAATTGCCATTAAATAAGGTGTCATTACCTTAGGGGCCGTAAGTGAAGCTGACGTACTGACATTCGCATCGTCCGTCGGCGCGGGTAACATTTTTCTACCTTCTTTACGTAAATTTAATGCCGTTTCAATATACAAATAGTGGTTAAGATAGATATTTAATGTGCCATCAAGTTCCCATACAGGGGAAATTGCCGGTGCTGACACTGTGCTGCCATTGGTATTCGATATGGACTCATTGAGAGCCTGTTGCACTATTTTTCGGCCGTCAAAATGGTAGGTTCCTGAAAAATCTTTGCCCGCAAATAAACGGATAGGCACTGAGCCATTCTTAGTACGCATCGGTTGCTGCCATGTCATATGTAATAGGCTGCGATTTCCCCGCTCCCTTGATAAGCTATTAATAATACTTGAAAACTTACCTTGGCTCGTCGAGAGTAATATAGGTTCTCCCTTTGCAGAGCCATATTGAGTTCCATTGCTACCAATTTGGGCGGGTATCACGGAGGGATAACGGTATTCTACTCTATCTGACATATTGGCTAAGGGATCGATGCTTGAGGTGCCATCTGTGTTGAGGTTTTCAGCACAGTGACTATTGGCCTCTGCATCAAATACTAAAGTACAAGGTGCTGACTCCGTGGCCATTGGTGTCACCGCTTGGCCGACAACGGGTGAGATTAAGTCAATGACTCGATTCGTCTTAGTGGCTATGGGAGTATCTGGCCATTGCTCGGTTGATTGGCTTTTGCGTTCGAAGATATAGACTTCCACTTCAAACCAAGCCTCAGCGCGGGCTAACTGGCTATGCGATAGTGCAATGAGGGTGGCGATAGAGACCGCGAGTTGACGTAACACTATTTATCTCCAAGACGATGTTGCGATAATTGTTCAAGCAAGAGTTTGACTACATCGAGTCTATCTTTGGCTGTTTCAGCAGTAAGACTGAACTTTAACTTATTCGGCCCTTCCATTCGATAGATTTGTGGCTGGCTTTGGAGTAATCCAATAATAAAACCCGGATCTATCACATGATCATGGCTAAATTCGATACTGCCGCCTTTGGCGTGTACTTCAATTTTAGTCGCCCCTAGGCGAGTTGCTTGATGTTTATAGAGCGTCATTTCCATGAGGTTTTTAGTTGCCTCTGGCAGTAAGCCAAAGCGATCAATTAATTCGACTTTTAATTCATCGAGTGCCTCTTGGGTTTCGCAGCCTGCAATGCGTTTATATAAGGATAGGCGAATATTTACGTCGCTCACATAGGCCTCAGGCAATAGCGCTGGGATCCTCAGTTCGATTTCACATTGCTGGTTGAGCATTTGCGCAAGCGATGGCTCTTTGCCTTGTTTAAGCGCTTTTACCGCCGACTCGAGCATTTCCATGTAAAGGCTAAAACCAATTTTGGAAATATGGCCGCTTTGCTCGTCCCCAAGGAGTTCTCCCGCACCGCGGATCTCTAAATCTTGGGTTGCGAGCATAAATCCAGCACCAAGATCTTCTAGTGCATCAATGGCTTCAAGGCGTTTACGGGCATCACTTGTCATGCGTTTGGGGTGTGGTGTCATCAAATAAGCATAGGCTTGATGATGTGAGCGGCCTACACGACCACGCAGTTGGTGTAATTGTGCCAGACCAAAGGTATCGGCGCGCTCAATAATAATGGTGTTTGCGCTGGGGACGTCAATCCCAGTTTCGATAATAGTAGTGCAGACTAACACGTTGAATCTTTGATGATAAAAGTCAGACATGACTCGCTCAAGATCCCGTTCACGCATTTGACCATGGGCGACGACAACGCGAGCTTCAGGCACTAAGTCGATAATCCCTTGGGCACATTTTTCAATGCTTTCGACATTATTGTGCAGATAATAGACTTGGCCGCCCCGCAGAATTTCCCGCAGAATGGCTTCGCGTACGGTTGCGGGATCGGATTCGCGTACAAAGGTTTTTACTGCTAAGCGTTTGGCGGGCGGGGTGGCAATAATGGATAAATCACGCATGCCCGACATGGCCATATTTAAGGTTCGCGGAATGGGGGTTGCTGTGAGGGTTAAAATATCCACATTGGCCCGCAGCGCCTTAATTTTTTCTTTTTGGCGTACACCGAATCTGTGTTCTTCATCAATGATCAGTAAGCCGAGATTTTCAAATTTAGCTTCAGATTGCAGTAACTTATGGGTGCCAATAACGATATCGACTTTACCTTCTTCCAGCTGCTTGAGCACTTGGGTTTGTTCTTTTGCCGTTCTAAATCGCGACATCACCTCTGTGACAACGGGCCAATCGGCGAATCTATCCTTAAAGTTTTCATAGTGTTGCTGGGCAAGCAGTGTGGTGGGCACCAGTACAACTACTTGTTTACCTGCGTTGACGGCCACAAAGGCTGCGCGCATTGCGACTTCCGTTTTACCAAAGCCCACGTCACCACATACAAGTCTGTCCATGGCAATTGGGGAACGCATGTCTGCTAATACGGCATGGATAGCACTTTCTTGATCGACGGTTTCTTCAAAGGGGAACCCTTGGGCAAATTGGGCATATTCCTCTTCGTCAATCTCGCAACTTTCGCCGGGACGCGCTTGGCGACGGGCGTAAACATCAAGCAGTTCGGCTGCCACATCGCGGATTTTCTCTATGGCTTTGTTCTTGGCTTTGGCCCACGTCTCGTTGCCAAGTTTATTGAGATGGGCGTCTTCATCTGCACCAACACTGTAACGGCTGATCAGGTGTAAGTTCGATACGGGTACATAGAGTTTATCGCCACCGGCGTATTCTAATTGCAGGTATTCGGCAACTAAACCGCCCGTGTCTAGGGTCACTAAGCCTTGGTATAGCGCCACGCCGTGTTCGAGGTGCACTATGGGTTGACCGACTTTCAGTTCGGCTAAGTTTTTAATCAGTGCATCATTGCTGATCTGGCGCTGTTTTTCCCGGCGCCGCTGCTGGGAGATGCGGTGACCAAAAAGTTCTGTCTCACAAATAATGCTCACGGCATCTTTTGGACTGAGCTTAAGTAAACAGCCGCGTGACAGTGGCGAAACGATAAGCCCCAGTTTGGCATCACTTTGAATAAATTCATCAAAATGGCTGAATAATGCGGGTTTAAGTTGGATTTTACTTAAGAGTTCAAGCAGGGCTTCGCGCCGTCCTTCAGACTCGGCGCTAAATAGCATCCGCGGTGCATTTTGCGCGTAATCTTGTAATGCGAGTAATGGCTGCTTTAATTTGTGATTCGCACTGATATCGGGAAGTTGATTAGCATCGATAACCGTGGCTTTACCTGTCTCTACCGACTCGGTAGTGGGCGAAATAAACTGATAGCGCGGCAGTGGTTTAAATGCCGCAAATAGCTCTTCAATCAGTAAATACAGTTCTTTAGGCTCGAGCAGTGGCCGCAGTGGATCGACACGTCTGTCTTGGTAGCGGGTTTCGACTTCCTGCAAATGGGCTCGGGCGGATTTTTCAATATCCCCAAGGGTGACAAGTTGAGTCTCCTTGGGTAAGTAATCAAATAGGGTGGCGACTTCATCAAAAAACAGTGGCAGGTAATTTTCAATCCCTGCGGGCATTTGATTACGACTTACTAATTGGTAAACCGATTCAGGCTCTTTGACTATCACTTCAAAACGGCGGCGGTATCGTTGCCTAAATCCTTCAATGGCGGCACTGTCAGTCGGAAACTCCTTGGCCGGTAATAGACGAATGGACTCAACAGGATGTAACGAACGCTGGGTTTCAGGGTCGAAATGGCGAATGGTCTCAACTTCATCATCGAATAGCTCGATGCGCAGCGGCATATTAACGCCCGTCGGGAAAATATCCAAAATCGAACCACGAATGGCAAACTCGCCATGTTCATACACTTGCTCCACCAAGTGGTAACCTGTATCGGTTAAATGTTGGCGTACATTGTGTAATTGATATCTATCGCCCTTTTTAAGTACAAAGACGTTGGCGCTCAAATAGGCTTTAGGTGGCAGGCGCATCATCAAAGTGGTGACGGGGACGATAACCACACTGTGTTCGGTTTGGGATATTTGTGACAGTGTTTCTAGGCGTTGAGAGATCAGATCCTGATGGGGCGAGAAACTGTCATAGGGTAAGGTCTCACGATCTGGGAATAGCCGAACCTTGATATCACATTTACCGAGTAAATAGGTGAGCTCTAACTCTAAGCTTAAGGCGCTAGGCGTGTCGCTGGTGACAAGCAGTGTTGTCCCTGGATGTTGGCGCACTAAGCTGGCGAGTGTGACCGCTTGGCAAACACCACCGAGTGCGGATAGGGTTTGCATTTGAGTACCATTTTTGACGACTGGTGGCGTTAGGGCTGAAAAGTGAGTCATTGGCGTGGAATATAAACTGATTCATTCACAAAGAGTTGCAGACATTGTAGAGGCTTGCAGGCGCAGGTGCCAGTGAAAAGTCAGCCATTATTGGTTTCCATCTCTGGCAAGTTTACGCAGTTTCAGTTGTTTTTGTTGTACGTTAAGGCTGGCTTTTACCAATTGTTCGATATCGGATTCAAGAATTTGGCTAAATTCAAGATCGATAAAATATTGCTCGGCAGTGGGATCGCCATCGTTTTGAACCCTTGTATCAGGGTTACTTGCGACTACCTTCGCGAAACATAAAATGGCGACCAATTCATCGTGGATAAAAAGCGTCGTTTTATACTGGGCGCCAAGGGGGAGTGGGCTTGGGCTTATCAGCCGAATACTGCTACCACCAAATTGACAGCCCTGGAATTTATCGCCTTCTTGGGTTTCTTTCTCTAGTACATGCTGTAGTACTAAATCGACTTTGCGGGATTGTAGTTTGAGAAAGTCGACAACGGCCTTAGCTTCATTATCTATATGCCGCAGTTGCAGTAGGCAGTTTGCCTCGAGTTCTTTGACTTCACTGA
This sequence comes from Shewanella sp. W3-18-1, assembly GCF_000015185.1. Taxonomy (NCBI): domain Bacteria; kingdom Pseudomonadati; phylum Pseudomonadota; class Gammaproteobacteria; order Alteromonadales; family Shewanellaceae; genus Shewanella; species Shewanella sp. W3-18-1. The sequence continues at coordinate 2,138,731 of NC_008750.1, forward strand.
GTAGCTGTATCCCCAGTGATTGCATTGATCTTAATGCTATTTCACTGGGTACTGGCTGACTCTGCGGCCATGCACTTAGGTAAGCTGTGAAGGGGTGAGGCACACTAAAATACGGATTGGAGTCAGTGAACAAGGCTTGCCTCTTTATTTATAGGACCTAAACCCCTATTATCGTGCCCATCTTCATGATTTAGCAAGTTCAGCACACAGGACGCAGCCCCCTTTCAATGAATTTAGGAATTCCTTTCTACGTTGGTTACCGCTATTGGCGGGCCAGAAAAGCAAACGCGTTTGCCTCGTTTATTACTTTATTTGCAGTGTCAGGCATTTTTTTAGGCGTTGCCGCCTTAATTGTGGTCAGTTCTGTGATGAATGGTCTCGAAGGTCAACTTAAACAACGCATCCTTGGCGCAGTGCCGCAGCTCACGGTTTATACCAGTGCGCCCTTAAACGATTGGACTGAACAGGCGAATGTGCTTAAGGCTTTGCCTGGTGTGCAAGGCGTCACACCCAGTGTTTCAACCCAAGCTATGGTGCAATCGGCGGCTAATATTCGCGCGGTGCAAGTGTTCGGGGTATTTCCCGAGCTTGCAGCAAAGCTTTCGGTTATTGCACAGCACACCTATTCAGGTGCATTTGATGAACTTGTCGCGGGTCAATATAAGATCATTTTGGGCTCCGAGTTGGCGCGCCAACTTAAAGTGAATCCAGGTGATACGGTTCGATTATTAAGTGGTGATGGGGTGGTGTATTCACCCTTTGGTCCAGTACCTAGCCAACGTAAATTTTTGGTTTCAGGCATATTTGAAATGGGCTCTCAAGTCGATGCTGGCGTGGCTTATATTCACTATCAAGATGCTAAGCGATTAATGCGTCAGCCCAGCGAAGCAATCGATCAACTTCGGCTTTATCTTGATGATCCCTTTAGCGCACCAGCGTTATCGCCTAAGGTGCAAGATATCTTACTCAAACAAAATATCGAGGCAACAACCAGCGATTGGCGCGATACCTACGGGCACTTATTTGGCGCAGTGAAAATGGAAAAAAACATGATGTCACTGATGCTCAGTCTGATTGTTGCCGTGGCAGCCTTTAACATTGTTTCGGCATTAGTGATGATGGTGGTGGATAAAACGACGGATGTGGCAGTGCTGAAAACCCAAGGCCTAACTACCCCCGCTGTGATGGGCATATTTATTGTGCAAGGCTCGCTCAATGCCATATTAGGTTTAGTGCTGGGGTTAGGGGTTGGCATTCTCCTCACGCTTAATTTGAATGGGATTATGTCTACCCTTGGCATTTCTATTTTAGGTGCTGGACAAGTGCTACCCGTCAAACTTGAGTTGACGCAACTGTCCGTTATCGTGGTGGGCACTTTACTCGTGACGTTACTCGCGACCTTATATCCCGCATTGCGTGCAGCCAGAGTGCAACCTGCTAATGCACTAAGATATGAATAATCGGAAGTTGATACGAATAATCAAGTGTTGGCTTAGGTAAATGGCCAAACCTATAACAAGTATTTTATAGAGAGAACCTCAATGCAAGACGTGTTACTGCAAGTGCAGAATGTCAGTAAGAGTTACCATGATGGCGCGGTGACTACGCAAGTATTGTCCAATGTGGATCTGCGGGTCTTTAAAGGCGAACAGTTAGCCATTGTCGGTAGCTCTGGTTCGGGTAAGAGCACCTTATTGCATATTATGGGCACTTTGGATGAGCCAACGGCGGGTAAAGTTTTGCTGTTAGGCGAAGATTTATATCAAGTATCCAGTGCTCGCCAAGCGCAGATCCGCAATCAAGATTTAGGCTTTATTTATCAATTTCACCATTTATTGCCTGAATTTACCGCGCTAGAAAATGTGGCAATGCCCGCATTTATTCAAGGGAAAGATCGTAAGCAAGCGATTGCCGATGCAAAACTGCTACTTGAGCGGGTGGGGCTGGGTCACCGCATAACGCATATTCCCGCCGAGTTATCGGGCGGCGAACGTCAACGAGTAGCCATTGCGCGGGCGTTAATCAATCAACCTAAATTGGTGCTTGCCGATGAACCAACGGGTAATCTTGATGCAAATAGTGGTGATGCAGTATATGAGCTTATTCGCGAGTTAGCGAATCAACTTGGTACAGCCTTTGTGGTGGTGACCCATGATCATAAATTAGCCGCGCGTATGGATAGACAATTGATGATGAAAAACGGTTACTTGCAAGTCGCGGCGGAAACCCAAGTATGAAAGGACCGTTAGCGTTATCTATCGGCTGGCGTTTTTACCGCGCTCGCCAATCAAACAGTTTTATTAGCTTTATCTCTTTTGCATCCACCGCCGGCATTGCCTTGGGCGTTGCGGTATTGATCGTGGTGTTGTCGGCCATGAATGGTTTTGAGCGTGAGCTTGAGCAACGACTCCTTGGCGTTATCCCTCAAGCCGATATTGTTGGGGTTAACGAGCCCATTGTCGATTGGCAGAGCGTTGCAGAGGGCGCCCTGCAAATTGAGGGGATTCGTGGTGCGGCGCCCTTTATTCGCATGCAAGGATTAGTGCAAAAGCCTGGCGGATTTCAAGGATTATCCGTGGTTGGAATTGCGCCTGAAGAAGAGACTAAAGTGTCCACACTAGCCCAGTTTATGAATGATGAAAGCTGGCAGAGCCTCGCACAGGATGAGAATCATATTGTCCTTGGTAAAAGTTTACTGAAAAAGTTAGGACTTGAGATTGGCGATACGCTAGCGTTATATGTGCAGGATATGGACCCCGAAAATGCGGGCAGTCTACGTGCAGCAAAGAGTCATCGTTTTGTGGTCTCGGGCGTTTATGCCTTGGGGGGAGAGCTTGAACTGACGACGGCTTATATTCCAATGCGTTATGCTGCGCAGATCCTTAATATGCAGAATGGCGTGACAGGGGTGCGGATCAGTGTCGAGCAAGTATTTGATGCACCAGCCAAAGTCCGTGAACTTGGCTATGCGCAAAAACAATCGGTTTATATTAGTGATTGGACTCGAACTCAAGGGCATTTATATCAAGATATTCAACTGGTTCGCACCGTGATGTACTTGGTATTAGTGTTAGTGATTGGTGTTGCCTGTTTTAATATTGTCTCAACCCTTGTGATGGCGGTACGGGATAAAGCCTCTGAAATTGCGATTTTAATGACCATGGGTCTGAGCCGCTTAAGCATAATGGGCATTTTTATGGTGCAGGGCGCTCTAAATGGCCTATTAGGCTGCGGTTTAGGAGGAATTATTGGTATTAGTGTTGCACTTAATTTAAGTGAGATAGCCAGTACCATTGAACAGTTATTGGGTATTGAGCTTTTATCGGCGGATGTGTATTTCGTTGACTTTTTGCCTTCAGAATTACATACCTCAGATGCCATCTTAGTGATTGCTATGGCATTTGTGATGAGTCTGATTGCAACGCTGTATCCAGCATGGAAGGCCAGTCAAATTGGACCTGCGCAAGCATTAGCGGGTAGGTAGTTGGCAGATATTGGCTTGATGAGAAACTAAACAAAAGCCCGTGATATTTTTAAATATCACGGGCTTTTTAATATGGGTTCTTGGGTGAATTATTGTGAATAAATTAACGCTTTAAGCCTTCATTCAATAAAGGACGCATGATTTTCACTAATTCTGTAGTCACTTTAGGTGAGCCAGCGACGATATTACCCGAAACCAAATAGTTATGGTTTCCCGTAAAATCAGTCACAGTACCGCCAGCTTCGCGGCAAATCAGATCGCCAGCAGCAATATCCCAAGGCTTTAAGCCGATTTCGAAGAAACCGTCCAAACGCCCCGCGGCAACATAGGCTAAATCTAATGCGGCAGAACCTGCGCGACGTAAGTCTGAACATTGACTGAAAACCTCACCGAAAATAGCCATATAAGTTTCGGTGTGTTGACGAGATTTGAATGGAAAACCAGTGCCAATCATGGTTGGCGCTAATTCATTCACATTAGTAACACGGATACGGAAATCGTTAAGTTTGGCGCCTTTACCACGGATAGCGGTAAAGAGTTCTTCGCGAACAGGATCATAAACGACGGCAACTTCAGTTTTACCTTTATGTTGCAGTGCAATAGAAACAGCGAAGTGGGGAATGCCTCGAATAAAGTTGTTAGTGCCATCCAGAGGATCAACTATCCAAATATAGTCTTTGTTACTACCACGGTTTTCGCCGTTCTCTTCACCCACAATCGTATGATCTGGGTAAGATTTACGAATTTGATACGTAATAGCCGCTTCTGCTTCCTTGTCTACACTGGTAACAAAATCATTGATACCTTTAGCACTGACTTCAACACGGTCAAGTTCAGTATAGGCGCGCATAATAGTTTGGCCGGCCGCGCGGGCAGCGCGTACAGCAATCGTCAGCATCGGATGCATTGCAATCCCCTGGATGTTAAAGAACGTTAAAATAGCGGGCGGCATTATACTCGATTTGATTGTTATATCAAATACCGATTTTCATATAAGCATTCGCCCGCGCCTGTGATAATATTCGCCCCCAGTGTTTTATGAATTAAATTAAGTTGTTTCATGCTAAGTAATATTCGTGTGGTTTTAGTGGGGACATCGCACCCCGGCAATATAGGTTCCACCGCCAGAGCGATGAAAACAATGGGTCTGTCTACGCTATATCTTGCCGAACCTCGCGTAGAACCCGATGGTCAATCTATTGCGCTTGCCGCGGGTGCTTCTGATATTTTGAAACACCTCGTTAAAGTCGACTCACTCGCCGAAGCCATTGCCGATTGTAGTCTGGTCATTGCCACCAGTGCGCGCAGCAGAACCTTAGATTGGCCTATGCTTGAACCACGCGAAGCAGGGCAGAAACTGGTTACAGAAAGCGTAACTGGCCCTGTTGCCATTGTTTTTGGCCGTGAAAATCATGGGCTCAGCAATGAAGAGTTGCAACAATGTACTTATCATGTGGCGATCCCTGCAAATCCTGAGTACAGCTCACTTAACCTCGCTCAAGCGGTACAAATTATTTGTTATGAAACCCGCGTTGCACACTTAGCTGGAATTGAATCTGCACAAGAGCCGACAGAATATCCATTGGCAGCCGATCAAGAGCGTTTTTTTGTACACCTTGAAAATACGTTATTTTCTACGGGCTTTATTATTAAAAACCACCCTGGACAAGTGATGACTAAATTGCGCCGTTTGTTCAGTCGTGCACGGATTGAAAGCCAGGAAATGAATATTCTTAGAGGGATCCTGACTTCCATCGATAAAGTGGTTAGCAATAAACAAAAATAGTTAACCCTACAATAGTCAAAAATAATCGCGAAGGATAAACAATGGGCGTGATAGCTAGGCTAAAAGAAGATATTGAATCTATTTATCACCGTGATCCAGCGGCGCGCAGTGCCTTTGAGATCTTGGTTAACTATCCAGGAATGCATGCTATTTGGTTGCACAGGATAAGCCATAAATTATGGAAGGCAGATTGGCGCTTGACAGCACGTTGTTTATCGACGTTTTCCCGTTGGCTGACGGGGGTTGAAATCCATCCCGGCGCAACCATAGGCCATCGGTTTTTTATCGATCATGGTATGGGGGTTGTGATCGGTGAAACCGCAGAGATTGGTGATGATTGTACTTTATACCATGGGGTAACCTTAGGGGGAACGACTTGGCAGGCAGGGAAACGTCATCCAACCTTAGCCAATAACGTAGTGGTCGGTGCAGGGGCTAAGATCCTTGGTCCTATTACTATGCATGATGGCGCACGCGTAGGCTCTAATTCAGTTGTTGTTAAAGATGTACCTAAGGATACCACAGTAGTCGGTATTCCTGGGCGCGTTGTCGCAACCCCTTCACCTCAATCGAAGGAAAAATCTGAACGCCGTAGTGCTATGGCAAAGAAATACGGTTTTGATGCCTATGCAGTTTCACCTGATAATCCTGATCCTGTCGCTAATGCCATAGGTCAAATGCTAGATCATATGCATTTAATGGATTCAAAAGTGCAAGAATTGTGTCAGGCAATACAACGTTTAGGTGGGGATGTCTGCACTGAAAAACTGCCAGAGCTTGATATGGGTGAGTTTAATGAGGCAGAAAAAGCGGCAGCGGATAAACGTCAAAGTTCATTAGAAGAGTTTGATCCTAGCATTTAAGCTTCGCTACAGATCGTGTTTGCCCAGAAGAAGTGCCAGTGCTGTTAATAAATCCACAGATTAGGGAATAGGTTTATATTTCACTCTCTTTGTGGTGTTTTGGAATAAGCAATCAGGTTTATCGCTAATGATAGTGCTTTAGATCGCGATCTAGGTCTCTTAAGGCTTATTTATTGCGGTTTTGGCATTGAATCTTCAGAGAGAAAAAGGTTAAATACCCCACCAAGATGACAGGGTATTGGTTTACAATATGACCTATTACCTGAGTGTTTTAGTAGGACTTATACTTGACTAATTTACTCGGGTATGTTGAAATGCTTTCCATACCTGTTCGGGAGCTATGGTAGCTATGAAACTTACATCTAAAGGTCGTTATGCAGTAACCGCTATGCTGGATGTGGCCATCCACTCAGCATCGGGGCCGGTTCCCTTAGCGGATATCTCTGAAAGACAAGGGATTTCGCTTTCTTATTTGGAACAACTCTTCGCTAAGTTAAGAAAACATGGCTTAGTTGCCAGTGTTCGTGGTCCGGGTGGTGGTTATCGCTTAGGCCTAGAAGCCAACGATATTTCAGTGGGTATGGTTGTTCATGCCGTAGATGAGTCCGTTGATGCGACTCGTTGTCAAGGATTAGGCAATTGTCAGAGTGGAACTCGCTGCTTAACGCACTCGCTTTGGGGTGATCTAAGCAAACAAATTTCAGATTTTTTAGATGGTATCAGTCTTGCCGGCTTGATGCAGAAGCGCGATGTGCAATTTATCTCGCTTAAGCAAGACACTATGCAAAAGGAACAAAGAGTCATTTTATAGGCTCCTTGTTATACATAAAAATTATATTGTACGTTGTATGTAGCCTCGGCAGAGACTGCTAAGTACGGAGTGTGTTATGAAGCTTCCTATCTATTTAGATTATGCCGCCACCACGCCTGTCGATCCGAGAGTCGCGGAAAAGATGTTCCAATATATGACGATGGATGGCATCTTTGGCAACCCAGCCTCTCGTTCACATCGCTACGGCTGGCAAGCTGAAGAAGCGGTGGATATTGCTCGCAATCAAGTGGCTGATTTGATCAATGCCGATCACCGTGAAATTGTGTTTACCTCTGGCGCGACTGAGTCAAATAACTTAGCCATCAAAGGTGTTGCTCATTTCTATAACAAGAAAGGCAAGCATATCATTACCAGCAAGACTGAACACAAAGCTGTACTCGATACCTGCCGTCAACTAGAACGTGAAGGCTTTGAAGTCACCTATTTAGAGCCCGCATCTAACGGCATTATTCCGATGGAACGTTTAGAAGCTGCTATGCGTGACGACACTATTCTTGTTAGCATCATGCACGTCAACAATGAAATCGGTGTGATCCACGATATCGATGCAATCGGTGAGTTATGCCGCTCAAAAGGCATTATTTTCCATATGGATGCAGCACAAAGTGCAGGCAAATTGCCAATTGATGTGCAAGCCACAAAGGTCGATCTTATTTCAATCTCTGGTCATAAAATGTATGGCCCTAAAGGCATTGGTGCCCTTTATGTTCGCCGTAAACCTCGTATTCGCTTAGAAGCGCAAATGCATGGTGGTGGACACGAACGTGGTATGCGCAGTGGCACATTACCGACTCACCAAATAGTCGGTTTAGGTGAAGCCGCCGCGATAGCTAAAGCGGAAATGGCAACAGATAACGAACGTATTGGTCGTTTGCGCGATAAATTATGGAATGGCATCAAACATATTGAAGAGACGTATATTAACGGTGATCTAACGCAACGTTTTTGCGGTAGCCTCAATGTCAGCTTCAACTATGTTGAAGGTGAGTCTTTGATGATGGCCTTAAAAGATTTAGCTGTTTCATCGGGTTCGGCTTGTACTTCAGCCAGCCTTGAACCGAGCTACGTATTACGTGCACTGGGTTTAAATGATGAAATGGCACATAGCTCAATTCGTTTCTCCATTGGCCGTTTCACAACGGAAGAAGAAATCGATCATGCTATCGAAACTATTACACAATCTATTGATAAATTAAGAGAAATGTCCCCGTTATGGGAAATGTTTAAAGATGGTATCGACCTGAACCAAGTTCAGTGGGCACATCATTAGTTCTGACACTTAACAATAGATAATTTTGGAGTAATACCATGGCTTACAGTGAAAAAGTGATAGATCATTATGAGAACCCACGTAATGTAGGTTCCTTTGATAAAAACGATCCTTCGGTCGTGACCGGTATGGTAGGCGCGCCTGCTTGCGGTGACGTGATGAAACTTCAGTTGAAAATTGGTGCTGATGGCATCATTCAAGACGCTAAGTTCAAAACCTACGGTTGTGGTAGTGCCATTGCCTCTAGTTCACTGGTAACTGAGTGGGTCAAGGGTAAAACGATTGAACAAGCCGCAGCGATTAAAAATACTGATATCGCTGAGGAACTTGCGTTACCTCCAGTGAAAATTCACTGCTCAATTTTGGCAGAAGATGCCATTAAAGCCGCTATTGATGAGTATAAATCGAAGCAAGCTCAGTAGCTTCTGGAGTTAAGATGGCGATTACAATGACCCCAGCGGCAACAGAGCGAGTCAGATCTTTCTTAGCAAATAGAGGCAAAGGTATTGGCCTTCGCCTTGGCTTAAGAACTTCTGGTTGTTCTGGCATGGCTTATGTGCTTGAGTTTGTTGATACTTTGAATGATGACGATGAAGTGTTTGATATCGAAGATGTGAAAATCATTATAGATGCCAAGAGTCTTATCTATCTTCAAGGGATCGAGCTGGATTTTGTTAAAGAAGGGCTCAATGAAGGCTTCCAATTTAACAATCCTAACGCAAAAGGTGAGTGTGGTTGTGGTGAGAGTTTCACTGTTTAACCGCTAAAGTTGACGCATGAATTATTTCGAGCTGTTTAAATTTTCTCCTGCCTTCGATATAGACACCGCTGTGCTTGCAGAACGCTATCGCGAATTGCAGCGGGCGGTGCATCCCGATAAGTTTGCCCATGATACTGAGCAGCAGAAGTTGTTGTCTGTGCAGCGCACAGCACAAGTGAATGATGGTTATCAAACCTTAAAAGACCCCATTCGTCGTGCTGAGCATCTGTTGTCACTGCGCGGTATTGATCTAAGCCATGAAACCACCACAGTCAAAGATACTGTTTTTTTGATGCAGCAAATGGAGTGGCGTGAGGCTTTAGAAGATATCCGTCACAGCACTGATCCTCAAGAGAGTATTGATGAGTTATATCAATCCTTTGCCGAGTATCGTGCCAAACTTACTTATATGTTGACTGCACAACTTAACAGTAGCAAAGATGAAGATGCTTTGTTAGCGGCAGATCAAGTTCGCAAGCTCAAGTTTATGGCAAAATTGCATGATGAGCTGACAAGAATTGAAGATGCTCTGTTAGATTAATTTTCCGTGTTTATGTGATTCAGCCAACTTCATTTTTTTTGGGGTTGGCGTTACTAAGTTGGATATATATGGCCCTTTTGCAGATAGCTGAGCCCGGTCAAAGTGCCGCGCCACACCAACATAGACTTGCCGTTGGTATCGATTTAGGTACGACCAATTCGTTGGTTGCAGCAGTTCGAAGTGGAGAAACGGCAACCTTGCCGGACGAAGATGGACAACATTCTTTACCCTCCATTGTCCGTTATACCCAAGACACTGTTGAAGTTGGTGCGCTTGCGGCATTAAGCTCAGCCCAAGATCCAAAGAACACGATAGTATCGGTAAAGCGTTTTATGGGGCGTAGTCTGACCGATATTCAAACGGGTGAACAGTCCTTTCCCTATGAGTTTGCCGAAAGTGAAAATGGGTTACCTTTATTTGTCACTCCCCAAGGCCTAGTCAATCCAGTGCAAGTCTCTGCTGAGATTTTGCGACCACTTATTGCCCGAGCAGAAAAAACCTTAGGCGGCGAACTCCAAGGTGTGGTAATCACAGTTCCCGCCTATTTCGATGATGCCCAACGTCAAGGCACTAAAGATGCTGCGGCATTGTTGGGTGTTAAAGTCTTGCGTTTGCTCAATGAGCCAACCGCAGCCGCGATTGCCTATGGTTTAGACTCTAAGCAAGAGGGTGTGATTGCCATTTTCGATTTAGGTGGTGGTACCTTTGATATTTCAGTTTTACGTTTAAATCGTGGCGTATTTGAAGTATTGGCAACAGGGGGAGATTCGGCTCTTGGTGGTGATGATTTCGATCATTTGCTACAGGAACATATGCAGCAAGTTTGGCAGCTTGGTGACATCGATGTTCAGTTACGTCGTCAATTATTGATTGAGGCTCGCCGGGTTAAAGAAGCGTTAACCGATGCCAATGAAACCGAAGCTAGAATCATCCTTGCCGATGGTTCTGAACTTAAGCAAGTTGTCACAAAACGTGACTTTGATAGTTTGATTAGCCCATTAGTGAAAAAAACTATCGCCAGTTGCCGCAGAACTCTACGTGATGCTGGCGTCACAGCAGAAGAAGTGCTTGAAACTGTGATGGTTGGCGGTTCAACGCGCGTGCCATTAGTGCGTGAACAGGTCGAAGCTTTTTTCGGCAAACCACCGCTGACATCTATAGATCCCGATCGTGTTGTCGCCATTGGCGCTGCAATTCAAGCTGACATTTTAGTGGGTAACAAACCCGAATCGGATTTGTTATTGCTCGATGTGATCCCTTTGTCGTTAGGCATAGAGACCATGGGCGGCTTAGTGGAAAAAGTGGTGTCGCGTAATACCACGATTCCGGTTGCACGGGCGCAGGAATTTACCACGTTTAAAGATGGTCAAACGGCCATGGCATTCCATGTGGTGCAGGGGGAGCGTGAATTAGTGGCTGATTGCCGTTCACTCGCGCGTTTTACCTTGAAAGGTATTCCGCCTTTAGCCGCAGGTGCTGCGCACATTCGGGTGACCTTCCAAGTGGATGCCGATGGTTTACTCAGCGTGACCGCGATGGAAAAATCCACGGGGGTGCAATCGAGCATTCAAGTGAAGCCATCTTTTGGTTTATCAGATACTGAAATTGCGACTATGTTGAAAGATTCGATGAAGTACGCAAAAGATGATATAAGCCGCCGTATGCTTGCCGAGCAGCAAGTCGAAGCTGCAAGGGTGCTCGAATCTTTACATGCCGCGTTAGCGAAAGATGGCGATTTGCTAAATGAAGATGAGCGTGGGCAGATCGATGCCACTATGGCCAATGTGGCGCAATTGGCCACGGGCGATGATGCCGAGGCAATTAAACAAGCGATTGAACGACTGGATGAGCAAACCCAAGATTTTGCCGCTAGACGTATGGACAACTCTATTCGAGTGGCATTTAAGGGCCAATCGATCGATAACATATAGGTGATGTGATGCCACAATTAGTTTTTCTTCCCCACGCAGAGCTGTGCCCTGATGGTGCAGTGCTTGAGGCAAATGTCGGTGAAACTATTCTTGATGTTGCGTTGCGTAACGGCATCAATATTGAGCATGCTTGCGAAAAGTCCTGTGCTTGCACAACATGTCACTGTATTGTGCGTGAAGGCTTTGATGAACTTGAGCCAAGTGATGAACTTGAAGATGATATGTTAGACAAAGCTTGGGGACTTGAGCCTGAGAGTCGCTTATCCTGTCAGGCTAAAGTGGTCGATAGTGATATGGTGATTGAGATCCCTAAGTACACGGTCAATATGGTGAGTGAAGGTAATTAGCCATCAAGCTGCGCCGCTTAAATAGTCAAAAACCAGTCCAAGCGACTGGTTTTTGACTTATGATGCTGAGCATTTGCTCAAGCAATAATAGCGATGATTGATTTATCCTTTAGCAGGCGTATTATGCGCTCAAAATTAAATGGTTGCCGGAGACCAGAATGAGAATCGCGATCCTATCGCAAGGGCCTGAGCTATATTCAACTAAGCGACTCGTTGAAGCGGCTCAACTACGTGGTCATGAAGTACACGTAATTAATCCCCTTGAATGTTATATGAATATCAACATGCGGCAATCGAGTATTCATATTGGTGGGAGAGAACTTCCTACGTTTGATGCAGTGATCCCCCGTATTGGCGCATCGATCACCTTTTATGGTTCGGCGGTGCTGCGTCAGTTTGAGATGATGGGGGTCTATGCTTTGAATGATTCCGTTGGCATCTCCCGTTCACGTGACAAATTACGTTCAATGCAGTTGATGTCACGTCGTGGAATTGGGTTACCAATTACAGGGTTTGCTAATAAACCCAGTGATATTCCTGACTTAATTGATATGGTGGGTGGTGCGCCTCTTGTTATCAAATTGCTTGAAGGCACACAAGGAATTGGCGTGGTCTTAGCAGAAACCCGTAAAGCTGCCGAGAGTGTCATTGAAGCCTTTATGGGCCTTAAAGCCAATATCATGGTGCAAGAATATATTAAAGAAGCAAATGGCGCGGATATTCGTTGTTTTGTGCTCGGTGATAAAGTGATTGCCGCCATGAAGCGTCAAGCTATGCCAGGTGAGTTCCGCTCTAACTTGCACCGTGGTGGTACCGCAAGTTTAGTTAAACTTACGCCTGAAGAGCGCTCCGTTGCTATTCGTGCAGCTAAGACTATGGGACTGAATGTGGCAGGTGTTGATTTGCTACGCTCGAATCATGGCCCCGTCATAATGGAAGTGAATTCCTCCCCTGGGCTTGAAGGGATTGAAGGTGCCACCACTAAAGATGTGGCAGGTGCGATTATTGAATTTGTTGAAAAAAATGTGACTAAAGTGAAAAAGGTGACTCAGGCGCAAGGTTAAATAGTGTAGGTTGCGTCACATTAAGGCTATCAGTTTTTTCGCTTCCCTATAAATGAATAAGGAGAAAAAGATGAGCTTAAAATGGACAGATTCCTTAGATATTGCATTAGAGTTACTCGAAAAACACTCAGATGTTGACCCTCACAAATTACATTTTACTGAGTTGTATGAATGGATCTTAGCATTAGATGACTTTGATGATGAGCCTAAACATTGTAATGAACGTATTCTTGAAGCCATTCAGCAATGTTGGATTGAAGAGAAATAACTGATTTTTGGGTAGTTAAAAGCACAGATAGCACCATTAATGTGAGTCATACTGTCTTTATGAATATTGGCTAAGGTGATTTGTCTCACGTTTTAGTGGTGGCGTAGAGAATATTTTGTGGGAGTTTGATCGCAATCAAGTTCATTCTGGATGAATACCGTATCTTGTTATACATTGGTTAAGACATTTTGCTGTCTTAACTTTGGTATCGCAACTGCAAGGATGTTCACATGAAACTTTTGCTTGTTTTGTTATCTATACTCGTTCCTTCAATGGCTTGGGCTCATCCAGGGCATGGCGGTGTTGGTCTATTCCATCACCTATTAGATCTTGCCCCTGCAATTATCCTTGTGGCTTTGATTGCATGGGCGGGGATTTGGGCTAAAAATCGAAAATAATCCCATATTCATAATTGATTGGCCCCACTCGGATTTTTGATCCTAGTGGGGCATTTTGTATGGTCAAACTGTTTACGAATAAAGCTACTGTGCGCAATATTTCAGGCTAATTGGCTATAAAGATAGGATTTGGCTTTTAAATTTCGTATAATCCGCGCGAATTTTTTCAAACTTGCTGACAAAGGAAGCTCGTTATTATGGCGATCGAACGCACATTTTCTATTATCAAACCAGATGCTGTTGCAAAAAACCACATCGGTGCTATCTACAATCGTTTTGAAACTGCAGGTCTTAAGATCGTTGCGGCTAAAATGTTACACCTGACTAAAGAACAAGCTGAAGGTTTCTATGCAGAGCATAGCGAACGCGGTTTCTTTGGTGCTCTGGTTGCATTTATGACTTCTGGCCCAATTATGGTCCAAGTATTAGAAGGCGAAAACGCTGTTTTAGCTCACCGTGAAATTTTAGGTGCAACTAACCCAGCTCAAGCTGCTCCTGGTACTATCCGTGCTGATTTCGCTGAAAGCATCGACGAAAACGCTGCACACGGTTCAGACGCTGTTGAATCTGCTGCTCGTGAAATTGCTTACTTCTTCAGTGCTGAAGAACTGTGTCCACGTACTCGTTAATCTGAGTGCAAGACCGAAGAAGGGAGCCTGATGGCTCCTTTTTTATTGGAAAATTTTTTTAAATTTTTCCCTTGAAATCGGCTTTCCTATCCTTATATCTATTGCAGGATCGCTCGATGAGGATCCGTGATTGTTTCTGTGCCGCAAGGACAGAAGTTAAGTTCGGCGAGACATATCACGTTTGTTTGTGAAGGTTGTCCGCTAATTTCCCATATTGCTTAAGACAAGGATATGAATATGCGTACTTATGATTTAACTCCACTTTACCGTAGTGCCATTGGTTTTGATCGTTTAGCACAACTGGCCGAACATGCCGCAGCTAATAATGGTAACTCAGGTTATCCTCCATATAACATTGAATTATTAGGTGAAAACCGTTACCGCATCACTATGGCTGTCGCGGGATTCTCAATGGAAGAGCTTGAGATCAGTAGCGAAGGTGAAAAGTTACTGGTAAAAGGCAATAAGGCTGAAAGCCAAACCGAGCGTAAATATCTGTACCAAGGTATTGCTGAACGCGGATTTGAGCGTACTTTCCAATTGGCCGATTATGTCACTGTACTGGGTGCCAGTTTAGAAAATGGGTTATTGAATATCGACTTAGTGCGTGAAATCCCTGAAGCATTAAAACCACGCAAAATTGAAATCACATCATCGCGTTTATTAGATAACCAGCAATAATGGTCTTTGCGATGCTAGCCTAAAAGAGAAGGGGAGCAAATGCTCCCCTTTGTTTTATATTTTCTGAGCCTTAGGCTTTCATGGCTTTTTCACCACGGGAAAGGCCGACAACGCCTGAGCGCGAGACTTCAACCACTTTTGTAACTTCGCCCATCGCATGGATAAAAGCATCGAGTTTGTCAGTCGTACCCACTAGCTGGATGGTATAAAGGTTCGCGGTGACATCGACAATCTGGCCACGAAAAATATCGGCAGTCCGCTTGATTTCTTCCCTGAACTCACCCTGAGCTCGCACTTTCACTAAGGCAAGTTCACGCTCAATATAGGCTGACTCCGTGATATTCGATACTTTAAGTACATCAATCAACTTATGCAGTTGTTTTTCGATTTGCTCAAGGATCTTTTCATCGGCAACGACGGTGACAGTTAAACGCGACAGTGTAATATCATCGGTGGGTGCCACGGTTAAACTTTCAATGTTATAGCCGCGTTGTGAAAATAAGCCCACTACTCGAGACAGGGCACCGGATTGGTTTTCTAATAAAACAGATATAATTCGACGCATTAGCATTTCTCCGTTTTGCTTAGCCACATCTCATTCATTGCCCCGCCGCGGATAAGCATAGGGTAAACATGCTCAGTTTCATCCACCATGATATCAATAAAGACTAATCTGTCTTTCATCGCTAAGGCCTCTGCCATTTTTGATTCAAGCTCGGCAGGATCGCTGATAGTCATACCCACATGTCCATAAGCCTCGGCAATTTTGGCAAAATTAGGCACTGAATCCATATAAGAATGAGAATGACGACCAGAGTAAATCATGTCCTGCCATTGTTTAACCATCCCAAGAAAGCGATTGTTTAAATTGATAATTTTGACAGGAGTATCGTATTGCAATGCGGTTGATAGCTCTTGAATATTCATCTGGATAGAGCCATCACCCGTGACACAGACTACGGTTTCATCTGGCATAGCTAACTTAACACCCATAGCAGCCGGCAAACCAAATCCCATAGTGCCCAAGCCACCAGAGTTGATCCAGCGGCGGGGTTTATCGAAGGGGTAGTATAGTGCTGCAAACATTTGATGCTGACCCACATCAGAGGCGACATAAGCATCCCCATGGGTCAATTTATATAAAGTTTCAATGACTTGCTGCGGCTTAATACGAACAGTATTTTTGTCATAGGCGAGACTATTACGGCTACGCCATTGCTCGATATCATTCCACCATGTTGCGATAGCATCGTTATCATTGCGTTCATTCGATTCGTCTAACAGCGTTAACATACTGTCAAGCACGCTATCGGCAGAGCCTACAATGGGAATATCCACGCGCACGGTTTTGGATATGGATGAAGGGTCGATATCTATATGCAGAATGGTCGCATTTGGGCAATATTTTTCAACATTGTTAGTGGTTCTATCGTCGAAACGGACACCTATGCCGAAGATTAAGTCGCAATGATGCATGGTCATATTAGCTTCGTAACGGCCATGCATACCAAGCATACCTAAGCTATTTTTATGGGTACTAGGAAAGGCGCCAAGTCCCATAAGTGTACTAATCACTGGGATATTCAGTTTTTCAGCAAGTTGCAAAATTTGCTTGTCGCAACCAGAGATAATGGCACCACCACCCACATATAGCACTGGCTTTTTAGCCGTCAGTAGCGCTTGTAGGCCTCGGCGTATTTGACCTTTATGCCCTGAAGTCGTTGGATTATAGGATCGCATTTTTACGCTTTCGGGATAGAGGTATTCGTGCAGCAACGCAGGGTTTAAACAATCTTTTGGTAAATCGACAACGACAGGGCCAGGGCGTCCTGTTGAAGCAATATAAAACGCTTTCTTAATAATTTCAGGGATTTGTTTTGGATCTTGGACTAAAAAGCTGTGTTTTACTACCGGGCGTGAAATACCGATCATATCGCATTCTTGGAAGGCATCATTGCCAATCAGGTTACTCGGTACTTGGCCGGACAATACCACCAGCGGAATTGAATCCATATAGGCAGTAGCAATACCAGTAATTGCATTCGTGGCGCCAGGACCTGAGGTGACAAGTACCACGCCCACTTTACCCGTTGCACGTGCATAACCATCGGCCATATGCACGGCGGCTTGTTCGTGACGAACCAGAATGTGTTCTATACCGGGGATAACGTGTAGGGCATCGTAGATATCTAAAACTGAACCGCCAGGATAACCAAATACGTGCTTTACACCTTCGTCTATTAAGGATCGCACTATCATGCTGGCGCCGGATAACATCTCCATGTGGAACTCCTATTGCATAGTACCGTTACGGTAAACAGTATTTTGTTACAGCGACGGTAATCGCTCTAAAGTTAAGCCTGAAGGGTAATTCAGACTCCAAACTGCTGAACTTGCTCTAGTAGGGCAAGTGACTCATCCTCTTGGATGCAGCAACTGTTGCAATGAACAGAATTTCATCATATTCAAAAAAAATGACATTTCAAGCGTTTTATCTAAAAAATAACCAACTTGAAACATTTTCAACTTTCTAAGCGCAGTAAATAAGTCTGTGAGGCTAGGTTTTTGTGATGATATTTTTATAAAAACGCTAAATATCAATGAAGTAAACGATGTAAAATAAAAAAACGATGTCAGGACATCGTTTTTCATCAAAGATAAGCAATATTAATGAAAGCTGATATTGCGTTTTGATTGCTAGCCTGCTTTATGCTTAGGTCTATTCCACTGACAAATCCCCACGAGTACCACTGCTGCTAACATTAATGCCGAGAAGGGGACGGCAGTACCATTATAAAATACAGCAAGCAGAGGGCCTGCAAGGGCACCACAACCAAACCTTAAGGTACCAATAACTGCAGTAGCAGTTCCGGTCTCTTGTTTAAATTTCATGAGCACTATGGCATCGGCATTCACCGACATTATCCCTAAGCACCCCATGAGAGGAATGAGCATCATCACAGTAAAGTGGTAACTAAGTTCTAGTAGGTTTACTGCTAATAGTCCGACACCGGCCAAGGCACCAAAGAAAGTTGAAACGTGTAACATTCTTAAGGAGCCATAACGACCTACTACTCGGGTATTAAGGATATTGGCCAGCATCAAAGCGCCAACATTAATACTAAATAAAATAGCAAAAAAAGATTTATCTAAATCAAATACTTCCATATAAATAAAGGGAGATGCTGTGAGGTAACAGAAGAAGGCAAAGGAGGTTAATACACCACTGGCAATATTCAGTTTAACGCCAGCACGGGAAAATACAGTGGCATATGCACCTAAGAAGGATTTTTGACTACGGGTATCTTGATCTTTATCGCTTGGCATTTTCAGCAGTATTATCACCATCAACAGCAACAGCGCTGCATAGGCAGATTGAATGAAGAAAATTAAATGCCATTCGCCTAACTCTAAAATTAAGCTACCGATACTGGGGGCTAATAAGGGGGCTAGCATCATAATTAAGCTGACATAGGACATGCCTTTTGCCGTATTGTCCCCATACACTTCTTTAATGTACCCAGGAACAACGACTGTTGCCGCAGCACCAATAAAAGCTTGCAAGAAACGCAGCCCTAAAAAGATTTCGACTTGTGCTGCAAAGCCAATCAGAAAACTTGTCAGCATAAATCCGCTCAGCCCCATAATGACCATAGGTCTTCGACCGATGCGATCGGCTAATGGGCCAAAACACAACATGCCGAGTGCATAACCTGCTAAATAGATGCTCAGTGATTGTTGCACTGTAGTGATGTCGGTATGGAAACTCAGTGCCAAGGTCGACATTGCGGGTAAATACATGTCGATAGCCAGAGGGGTAATTGCCACTATGGCAGCTAGCATGGGAATAAGCAGGCCTAAATTGGGTATGCGTCTGATATTAGTGGCTGTGCTACTAGGTTGTAATTGTGGATCCACTGTAACCTCGGGTGGCGAAAGAAATAAAAACTCACTTCTGTGATTAACACTTGCTGTTAAATGGTAAGAAGCCTATTCCTTGGTCAACCATATCTATCATCAATATTTAGCTCAATACAATATTGATTGTTATGTATATGGGGATTAACGCGAATGGCTTGTCTCGTTCACTGGCACACAAGGCTCGAAGAAGCTAAGCAATAACATAGTAAAGCGGTCAGGCAAATAAACCAATCATTGGCGTCGCTTCTTTCTCTTCTTTTTCGTATTAAAGTGTAACGAAAGGAGAACTGAATAAATGATATGCCTTGAACGGTGAATATACTTTTTCAATTTTTAACCAACTGTTGTATCTAGGTTTTATCTTGTCACCTAAGTGTCACCATATTGTCATTCCTGCGACTTTTTCCTTCTTTAGTTTAATGGGCTTTAGTTTCTCTTTACCCCATTCTGACAGGAAATAATATAACGATGAAAATAAGAACATTCCCTCTTACAGCGGCTGTTATGGGTAGCTTATTGCTTTGTGCTTGCAGTGGTGATGACGGTGCTACGGGTGATAAAGGCGACAATGGACTGAGTTCACTTGTTAACGTGACTGCATTGAATGTTGGGGATGCTAATTGTCCCGCGGGAGGTCAGCGTATTGAGACCGGATTAGATGTTAATCGCAATGGGGTATTAGATGAAAGTGAAGTAGACCCCACACAAATACAGTTTGTGTGTCAGCCTCAAGTAGTAGGATTAACTGCAGAGTTGATTGGTCGGCATCAGACGGGCATTTATGGATTAAGTGCCGCCGAGATTGTTGAATACCATAGTGCTTCAAATCGTATTTTTGTCGTTAATGCGATCAGCGGTAAAGTCGATATTATTGATGGTAGTTTATTAGCAACCTCATCAGCAGCCACTGAACCCTTGGCATTGAATAATCTCGATAAACTAGCAGAACTCGATGTTGCTAAAGATGTGGGGCAAACCTTTATGGGGAGCGTCAATAGCGTTAGCATTTCGGGTAACTTGCTTGCTGCGGCAATTGAACGTGGGGATGCGGCGGGTAATAAAACGCAAGCTAATGGTTTTGTAGCCTTTTATCAGCTTAACGGTGCAGATACTCCACAGTTTATCAGTGCCGTTGAAGTTGGTGCCTTGCCGGATAATGTGGTATTTACCCATGATGGCAAAATGGTAGTAGTCGCCAATGAAGGCGAACCCAATTCATCCTATACCTTAGATCCTGAAGGCAGCATTGCGCTTATTGCTATTACAGAGGGTAAACCTGCAGCAACGGCTACCATCATAGGCTTTAGTGATTTTAATCAAGGTGGTACACGTCATAGTGAGATCACTGCGGACATCAAAATTAATGGCCCAATGGCCAGTGTGGCACAGGATTTAGAACCTGAATATATCGCGGTAAGCCAAGATAACCGTCGTGCATTTGTCAGCTTACAAGAGAACAATGCCATTGCTGTCATTGATATCGTCAATGCCAAAGTTGCAAAAATTTTACCCTTAGGTCTGAAGGATTATGGGCTTGAAGTGAATAAAATTGATGCGAGTGATAAAGATGACCGAGTGAACTTGCAAAGCTACACCGGCGTTTACGGCATGTATCAACCCGACACTCTTGCGACGTACCGCTGGAATAACACAGACTTTATTGTCACAGCTAATGAAGGTGACTCCCGTGACTACAGTGCTTTTTCGGAAGAAGCCCGAGCAGGGGATTTAATACTCGATGCCAATCATCCCCAATTTGCAGCCGCTAAGGATAAAACCCAATTAGCACGTCTTAAGGTAACGACAAGCATGGGGGATGATGATAAAGATGGCGATTACGATAGGATTGTTAGTTTTGGTGCTCGTTCATTCTCGATTTGGACTGCCGATGGTCAACAAGTGTTTGACAGTGGCAGTGATTTTGAACGTATTACCGCAGCACTATTAGGTAATAAATTCAATAATAACAACGAAGAAAATAAAGGTGATAGCCGCAGTGATGATAAAGGCCCGGAGCCAGAAGCCTTGGCCTTAGGTCAAATTGGCCAGCGTCTTTATGCCTTTATTGGTTTGGAGCGAACTTCGGGTTTTATGATTTATGACGTGACGAATCCTTTCGATGTGCATTTTATTGATTATGTCGTCAATCGTGATTTTGACGCTGACTTTACGATTAATACTGAAACTGGAGTGGTTAAAGGTGATGCGACTCTGGCGGGGGATTTAGGCCCAGAAGGGATGAAGTTTGTGAGTGCTGATAAGAGTCCTAACAGCAAACCTTTGCTGATTATTGGCAACGAGGTTAGCGGCAGCACCAGTGTTTATCAGTTGAATGTAAAATAACGGTTTAGTATACCCATCCAGATTAACGCCAACAGCAGTAATGCTGCTGGCGTTATTTTTAGTAGATTAGCGCGATTTTCAGTTTATCTTGCATTTTGCGTGAACAAAATTCATGGCTGTTTTGAGTCAAACCACAGAGTAGGCATTTTGCACCAAGGAATGTATGGTCGCTTCTATACATTCAACGGCGAGATTGAATTGCGCATCATTGTCCGCGCCACCAAGGCTTAAGCGGATAAAATTATCATGGCAATTAAAATCATCACCGTTACGAATGAGTACGCCTTTGGCTGCTAAAGCCGTGACTAAGTGATGTGCTTTAATATCCTCGGGTAATTGCAACCAGCCATTTAAGCCGCGCCAGCGCTGTTTTAAACCTAAGCGTTCACCCATAGCAATACATTGGCTTTGGCGTTGGCGTACTATGGCATCCCGGGCTGCTGTGATGTTTCCTTTTTTGATGATTTGGCAGGCGATTTCCACATTGAGCGGTGATACCATCCAGCATTGGCTGTGAATAGCCAAGCGAACTGGGGCGATGAGTGCTTCCGGTACTAAGATAAAACCTTGCCTTAAACCGCCGGAAAAAAGTTTAGAAAGACTAGAAATATAGATCACTCGAGGAACGGCTTTTTGCTGTGCTAATTGCCATAGCGGTATATGCCATTCCTCTGGCAAACAATAATTGACATCATCCTCAATAATATAAAATTCATATAATTCAGAAAGTTCAAGTAATTTTAACCTTTGCTCATGACTGTATTGGATACAGGTTGGATTTTGGTTATTCAAGGTCAAATAAACCAGTTTAGGATTATGCAACTGCACTAATGCTTCAAATCGAGCGAGATCAACCCCTTCATCCGTCAGTGGGACTCCGATGCTGGTAATACCCAATTGTTTAGCGCAAATGCGTACACCGGGATAACTGTATTGTTCGAGCAATAGCACATCACCCTTAAATAAAAATGCACTCAGGCAGGCAAAAATGGCCTGTTGCCCCCCGTGACTAAAGATCAATTGTTCAGGCTTTTGTTCTATGCCTCGTTGGGATAACCATTGATGGAACACTTGTTGGTGTTGATCTAACGGGCTTGCTCTATAACCCATCAATTGACTTAATTTTCTGGGATCTTTCGCGAGTTGGCTAAGGCAGTCGCTTAATGTACTCGTTTGATCGGTGAGAGGTTGTTGGCAGGTTGCCATATTGAGTGGCACATTCGTTAATTCTGCTACTGGAGATGGGGAACCGCTGACATAGGTGCCATCGCCAATGCGGGCTTCAACATATCCCCGCTGCTCAGCAAGGGCATAGGCACGCGTAACTGTCCCTATCGTGACACCTAGTGCATCGGCTAAACGCCTCTGTGGTGGGAGTTTACGGCCATGGGGCAGTTGCTCATTTAAAATATCTTGTTCAATTGCACTGACTAAGCGTTGGTATTTTGGACCTGAAAAAGCACTTAGGTCTGGCATCCAAATTGTACCCATAACAATAAATCCATTGATCTCTAATATTCACCGTATATTATTTGTTGAATATTTTTATGTCAAACAATGTATGCATACAATTATGGGTAATTATGAATATTGCATTTTTTTACGACACACAATTATGGAGTTTAATGACTTCGGCGGCGCTATTTTGTGCCACGATGACAATGACACCCGGCCCGAATAATATTCTATTGGCTAGCTCAGGTGCGCATTTTGGCGTATTACGGACTGTGCCACATATTGCGGGGATCCGCTTAGGCTCGACCTCTTTGCATCTATCGGTATTGCTTGGTCTTGGTGCTTTGTTTGCAACAGTCCCCCTATTGCATCAAGTGCTGAAATACTTCGCTTTAGCTTACTTGTTGTATTTAGCTTACAGATTAGTGACTTTACCAGTGCAAGAAACTTATCTAGATGATGGGCGAAAACCAATGACGCTAATAGAAGCTGCATTGTTTCAATGGATTAACCCTAAATCTTGGATGTCGACAATTACCCTTTGTAGTGCTTTTACATTAAGTGGGGAGGGCTTTTGGTTAAGTGCTTTTCTCGGCGTATTAGTGTTTAACTTAGTGGGATTTCCAGCATCATTTACTTGGGTATTGATGGGCGCAGCGATCAGTAAAAAACTCAATACCGCTAAACGTAAGCGACACTTCAATTGGTTTATGGGTAGTTTACTTCTGGTGTCTTTACCGATGATTTTACGTTAGCTTAAATTTCAGAACCCTTAAATCCATAAATATTCTGGAAAACAAACTCGCGTAACGATTGGCTTTATGTCATAACCAACCTAATATTGATGAATTTTTTGTGACATAGGCCTTTCGCTAACAATTTAGGCATGTCTTGATATTCTTGCCTCCAAGGATGTGCGTATCTTGGGGGTGTATATGGAGGTTAACCACGTGAAGTTTCCCAGTTTAGTATCCTTTATGCCCGGGTTAGCGCAGTTATTGCAATATGAGAAGCAGTGGCTTAGGGATGATGTACGCGCTGGATTATCCGTTGCAGCAGTGGCGTTGCCAGTGGCGATTGCCTATGCCCAACTTACAGGGGTAAATGCCGCTGTCGGTTTATATTCCTGTGTTTTACCTATGCTAGTGTATGCATTGTTTGGCACGTCAAGGCAATTAATTGTCGGTCCTGATGCTGCTACCTGTGCGGTGATTGCCGCGGTTGTCACCCCACTTGCTGCTGGTGATAGCATGAAGCATTGGCAGCTAGTCATGACGATGACCGCGATGACCGGCTTTTGGTGTCTTATCGCGAGTCGGTTTAGACTCGGTGTATTAGCGGACTTCCTTTCTAAACCCATCTTGATGGGACTCCTTAACGGGGTAGCCATTACTATTATTGTGGGGCAGTTCTCCAAAATATTTGGATTTACCTTCGATGAGCGTTACTTGATTGAGCGGCTTACTGGGGCGCCCTCCTACTTATCTAAAACCCATTGGCCGACCCTACTGATGGGGATTGTGACATTGGCAACCTATGCGCTGATCAAGCGTTTTCGCCCCCTTTGGCCTGCCTCAATGTGCGCAATGGCTATGGCCGCATTTTTAGTTTGGGTATTTAATCTGACCGCCTTTGATATCAATGTAGTGGGAGAGGTGGCCGCAGGATTACCCTCGTTTTATGCCCCAGTGTTTAATCTTGGCATTGCCCGTGAATTGGTAGTACCAGCACTTAACTTAGCCATGGTGAGCTTTGTCAGTATGATGCTCACAGCGCGAAGTTTTGCTGCAAAAAATGGTTATGATATTGATGCAGATAAAGAATTTAGAGCACTTGGCATTGCCAATATTGCGTCAGCATTATCCCAAGGTTTTGCCGTGAGCGGCGCAGATTCTCGCACTGCAGTCAATGATGCCAATGGCGGAAAGAGTCAGCTTGTCTCGATTATTGCTGCGGTATTAATCGCCTTAGTAGCATTGTTTTTTACCGCACCGCTGAAATATATTCCAAGTTCCGCCCTTGGGGTTGTTTTAGTCATTGCCTCAATTTCACTTATCGATTTAAAAGCATTATGGAATTTACGGGTCAGAGATCGCTCAGCTTTTTTACTTGCTTGTATTACGCTATTTTCAGTCTTATTTATTGGTGTTATTCCTGGGATTACTTTGGCGGTATTACTGGGACTATTCCAGTTTTTAGCAACCGTGATGCGTCCGACAGATCAAGTGCTTGGATTAGATGAAAAAGGGGTCATTCGGAGTATTGATGACTCGGGAAAAGCGAAACCAGTGCCTGGCGTATTTATTTACCGTTTTAACTCACCACTGACTTACTTTAACGCGACTTATTTTAAGCGCCGTTTACTCGAGAAGTTTGTTCGTGAACCCGAGCCCGTAGATTGCATCATTATTGATGCAGTGCCTTGTTTTACACACCTTGATCTGAGTGTCATGGCCATGCTGGCGGATTTACATCAGTTACTGAAAAAACGAGGTGTGCGCTTAGTATTGGCCGGGCGTAAACGTCAGATGCTTGGGTGGTTTGAACTGACGGGCATGCAAACAGGTGAAGGCGGGATTTTAGTTCGACCAGATTTATACTTAGCGCTTAAGATGAATCAAAGTTATAAACAGGCATTGGCTGAAGGGCAAGCACCTGTTATACAAAAGCTTCCTGATGACTCAGTGTTATTACATAGTCACTTGTAAGCTGAGCATTACCTTGTGGTGCAGCAAAGATGAATAGCGTAGTCATGTACTGCGCTATTTTTTACTTACTCTTTGAGAATGGCATCTAAGGGGATAAAACCATGGTAGCTATAGTAGCCTAAAGGGCCAAATAGCAGGCTTAATAAACACCAAAAACATTTTTTATTAGTACTGATATGAACCTGACTTTTAAAGGCTTTAAACGCAAATAAAAAATGTAATACGAGCAGACCCACTAGCATAACCATAATATTAATATCCATATCTTCCAACTGACTTATCCTTGTAACTCGTACCTGTAAAAGGGATTAAGATGTCTTACCACGTGTTAATGACTTGAATAGGTATCGTTGCTTAAGTGTGCTTTACCTTACTTGAATATTTTACCGATTGCTACAAGGTAAAATAAAAAATTTCTTAAAAGTTATTGAGTTACATTCATTCCTAACAAGATTGTTTGTTTTTAGCTAGCATTCTAGATCACATTTTTTATATTGACGTATAAATCATTTTCCCAGCCTAACGCCGCCCTATTTAATGACCTTTGTTTTTGTCTGTGTTTATTTGATTGTGACTCAGGTAAAATTTCGCGCTATTTTGCGATCTGTCGCAAATTCATCGTTTATTTTAAGTTCATGCACTGGAAATTAAGTTCCAGCCAGCAAAGAGGGTGTTATGACTAAAGTTGTTGTGTGTGCGTTATATAAGTTTGTGTCGTTGCCGCATTTTGAATCTATCCGAGCACCTTTGCTCGCTATGATGGAACAGGCTGAGGTCAAAGGTACGCTGCTACTCGCAAGTGAAGGGATCAATGGCACGGTTGCTGGCAACCAAGAGGCTATCGAAGCCTTATTAGCGTGGCTCAATAATCAAAATGGTCTAGACAATATTGTTTACAAGTTATCATTCGACGATGAAATGCCGTTTTACCGCACTAAAGTTAAACTGAAAAACGAAATTGTGACTATGGGTGTGGAAGGGATTGATCCACTAAAAGTGGTTGGCACTTACGTTAAACCTAAGGATTGGAATGCGCTGATTTCTGATCCTGATGTGATTTTAGTCGATACTCGTAATGATTATGAGGTACAGATCGGAACCTTCAAAAATGCCATTAACCCTGTCACTGAAACCTTTAGAGAATTCCCAGAATACGTAAAGCAGAACCTTGATCCTGTCAAACATAAAAAGGTGGCGATGTTTTGTACAGGTGGCATTCGTTGCGAAAAGTCAACGGCCTATTTGAAGGAGCAAGGTTTTGAGGAGGTGTATCATCTTGAAGGCGGTATTCTTAAATACTTGGAGGAAGTCAAACAAGAAGAAAGCCTATGGGAAGGCGAGTGCTTTGTGTTTGATAATCGTGTTGCCGTTAACCATGAGTTGAAGAAAGGCCAGTACGATCAATGCAATGCTTGCCGTATGCCGATCACTGAAGCCGAAAAACGCAGTCCTGCCTATGTGCAGGGTGTCAGTTGTCCTCATTGTGTCGATAAAATTTCTGATGAGCAGCGCAAGCGTTTTGTCGAGCGCGAACGTCAAGTTAATCTCGCCAAGGCAAGAAACGAAGCGCATATCGGTAGCGACGTAAATCAAGTGATTGAAGCGCGTCGAGAGAAGAAAGAAGCGCTACGTAAACTCGCCGCACAAAAAAATAAACTAAAGCAAACTGGCACAGTTTAATGAGTGTACGACTATTAAGGTGAAAACCAATTGAGAGATGGCCCGACTTGTTCGGGCTATTTTTTTACTTCAGATTTGTATTTTTAGTATAAATTATTTTTTGAAATAGATTTGTGCAGAAACGCTTAAATTTATGATAACTTTCAGCGGCTAGTGATTTAAACAACAGGGATCCATTTCGTGCAAGGTAGGCAAAGCGCATGACTATTTGGAAAGAGCTATACGATATTTTCGATAAAGAACGCAGCCGTTGGCAACAATCGAGCGCCAGTAAACAAGCGATAGCCTTCGAGCTAAAAGCGAATTTAGGTTTTCTTGCCGATGCCTTGAGTAGTGGTTTGTCGCAAAACGCGATTGCCAATGGTTTGGAGTACAGTGTCTTCGAAGCCAAACTCAAAGAGGGCACTGCACTGACGGGGCTAAATCGCCGTAAAGTGACGCAGCAATTTATTGGTGAATTTACTGGTTTTGCTACATATATCGGGAAAGAAAACGACTATTTAGTTGAAAATGCCTATTCTAGAATTAAATCCTTAAAGAAGTTAGTCGCGGCACAGCCCGATAAAAATCATAATCTTAGAATAAAATTTCTGTTTAATTTTTTAGTCTTTTTAGTGGCGCATCTCGAGGAGCGGCCATTGAGCCGGACTTCGGCAAGAAAGAGCATTTAAGGTCGTTGTTTTGTCGAAATAGGTTTATTGGGTTGGTCTTTGGCCGTTTATTTAACAAAAAGGCGCATTTAGCGCCTTTGAATTCCCATAAAGTAACCTAACTTGAGCCTAGGTTACTCTTTGTTGTCTGTTTTACTGGGTTCTGAGACAGTCTCTTTCAGCGATGTTTGCTGTAATGGTTTTTCATTATCTGCTTCGGTAGGTGCTTTGTTAGGATCCGCAGCAGAAGCGCTTGTACCTGTCTTTAGCTGCTTATCTTTATCATGCTGACCAAATTGCGGTAGCTTAAACTTAGCACTGTATTTTAGTGCTGCCAGATTGCTGGCGATAACACCGATGACCAAAATAATAATGATCCAGACTTCTAAGGTCGACATATACAGCTCCTCGTTTGGCATATCTGTTTTCGGGATTAACCTGCCGCTAAACGTTGCTCACATTTGTGGATATCTTCTGGTCTATCGACTTCAAGAGAATTAGAGGCGCTGATGGCAATTTTGATCTTATGACCATGTTCTAAAGCGCGTAATTGCTCGAGTTTCTCTAGATCTTCAAGGCGGCCTAATGGCAGCGCGGCGAAGGTTTGTACAAATTTGCTTGTATAGGCGTAAATCCCTAAATGCTTAAAAACAGGATAATCTTGGGTATCGCGGCCAAAGGGAATACGCGAGCGGGAGAAATACAAGGCATAGTAGTTGTTATCAAAGACCATCTTTACTTGCATTGGGTCATCAATGTCGGCTTTGTTGACGATTTCATAGCCTAGGGTTGCCATTTCAAACTCACCCGGTTGACGTTCGAATAGGTTGATCAGTTGCTCGATAGCCGTGGGATCAATCAGGGGTTGATCGCCCTGTACGTTGATCACTAAATCATCATCTTTCAATCCCAGCAGTTTGATCGCTTCATTGATACGATCAGTTCCCGATGCGGCATCTGGGCTGGTCATCACCACTTTGCCACCAAATCCTTCAACGGTCGCTTTGATACGTTCGTCATCGGTAGCAACATAAATATTCGTGAGACCTTTTGCTAACGATGCACGTTCATACACGTGCTGGATCATTGGCTTACCGTTAATCGGTGCCAATGGCTTGCCTGGGAAGCGGCTAGAGCCGTAACGCGCTGGGATTAACAGAATCACGTTCATCAAAATATCCTACTTATCAAGGTTATGTGCTGTAGACAGATAAAAGGGCTCGCGGCAGAGACCTTAAGTATGGGCTAGAGTTTAAATGCGGTGGAATAGGGCGGTCAACATACTGCCGAAGACTTTTCTCTTTAAGCTATCGCTTCTGGCTATATTGTAACTGCTTGCCTTACTTGGAACTTTAATCCTAAATAAGGCAAGCAGTACGTTAATATCGACCACTTTTATTTGCTTAGCGAGGATTGGCTAAACCTTGAGTTCGATCGACAGTGACATCTAAATCTGTGAGTAAGCCATTATCTATGCCATAAATCCAACCGTGAACGGCGACTTCTTGTCCACGGTCCCATGCCTCTTGCACTATGGTTGAACTGGTAACATTGGCGACTTGCTCAATCACGTTGAGTTCGCACAGACGATCGAAGCGTTTGGCTTCATCCATTTGCAGTAATTCTTCTTGGTAGATACGGTAAATATCCCGTAGATGCCCGAGCCAGTTATCGATAAGGCCGAGTCGCTGTTGACTCATCGCTGCGCGTACACCACCGCAACCATAGTGGCCTACTACCATAATATGCTTTACCTTCAGTACATCGACGGCGTATTGCAGCACAGATAAACAGTTGAGATCCGTGTGGATGACCATGTTGGCAATATTACGGTGCACAAACACTTCGCCGGGCATTAAATCGATGATTTGATTAGAAGGTACACGGCTATCTGAGCAGCCAATCCACAGGTATTCAGGATTTTGCTGTTTTGCCAATTGTTCAAAGAAATCGGGATTTTCTTGGCGTATGCGTCCTGCCCAACGGCGGTTATTATCAAATAAAGGTTTGAGTAGTTTCATTTTAACCTATTGTTTTATTAACGCATTAACTTATCTTTAATGCTCTAAATCACGCATAAGCGAATTTTCTGCAAGAGTATACCAGTAATTTTATGACGGCTGGTCTATCCAATGCGTTGTTATGAGGCATCTTTGGTAAGAGGTTTGAGAAATTGGTTAAGCCGTTGGTTAATAAAATCGGCTTGCTCTAGAGTTGAGATATGGCCAGCATGAGGGATATGTACCAGTTCACTGCCATCAATGGCATCGTGCATCAGGTAGCTTTCTAATACACTGCGGGCTTTATCTTCAACACCGACCATGATTAAACAAGGCAGTGTAAATTGTTCCGCAAAATCCATAGTATCTCGGCGGCCAAAAATCATACGTCCAAGCTGTACTATTGCCGGAATATTTTCTGGGGGTATTGAGGCTAAATATTGTTCAAAACCCGCCACCAGCTCTGGATGATTGTTTATGGCATTGTTTGCAAAAAAGAGGGGGGAAATGGCGCTGATAAGGGCAGGGGGAATGACACCGGCATTTTCGACCAAATCCAACATATTATCGTATTTTGCACGGGTAATTTCTGGTTCAAACCCAATAAAACTGTCGAGCATGACTAAGCTGTTAACTCGAGTTGGCGCTTTTAGGACAAGCTCTGCGCCCCACATTGCGCCAACTGAAAGCCCTATAACACTAAAATTATCAATGGCAAGGGTGTCCATCAGCATAAGCATATGATCGGCAATATCAAGTAAGTTGTTGCAGTTGTCTGGCAGTGTGTCAGATTGTCCATGTCCCCACAGGTCTGGTGCTATGCAGCGGTAATGGGAACTTAATGCCATAATTTGCGGCGCCCACATAGCGCTATCCCAGAGATAACTGTGTCCTAGGAGCAAGACTGGCCCAGTACCGATATCGAGATAACTCAGTTGACGACCTGAAATCATCTTAGTTTGACGGTATAAAGATAAATCCATAAAAACCTACTTAATATCAATTAATACACCAGCAATAGGATAAAGCTGACACCGTTATTCAGGTTTTGCGATACGTCGTACATATTCATCCACTAAGGTGTTTAAGCGGGTGAGTACGGCATCTTTTAATAACATATCACTGTTTTTTAACAATATTGCCAGTTCATGGGTATCAAATTGGGGTAATAATAGCTGCGAAACGGGGAAATAACTGATGTGCCAAGGTTCGGCACTGACCGCACTTTGTCCGCGCTGAAAGGGAAAATAAAAACCAAAATCACGGGCATTCTCTTTTAGCCAACTATGCAGTTTGGCGCAGGGGCCTCCCTCAATATACTCAGCCTCAATAAGCCTAAGTGCTTTAACATCAATTTGATTGGCATCGAATACATCAATATCTGTGCCCCAATGATGACGCGATGCACCGGGGAGTGCTGACCAGAGTAAAATCAAGTCGATCAATTGATCATCACTCAATCCTTCAATATCAATGGGTTGCTCACAAGCATCTAAAACAACTCGTTTACCACTGGCTTTGGCATTCCATATGGCCAATTGGCGATCAAAGGGACGATAGGCAGAGCAGATAGCTAAGTGAATGCCCTCGAGTGCCGCTTTGGCAGCCATAGCTTCGAAGGCAAGGGCGGTCTTGGCTTCCAACTTAAACCGTGTTTCTTGCTTATGGTATGGGCTGGTTATTTCAACGAGCGCATTAGGCTCTAAGCCATAAAGCCGCGCAGTTGCAGGAGATATTGTCGATGTGTTTAACACAGTAGCTGTTCCAAAATCACTTCATAACACAGCGCGAGTTGTTCAAGATCATCCACTTTTACACATTCATTCACTTTATGAATGGTCGCATTTACTGGACCTAACTCTAAAACTTTAGCGCCCGTAGGTGCAATAAAACGACCATCGGACGTGCCACCAGTGGTTTGTGGTGAGGTGTCATAACCCGTCACTTGGTGAATAGCGTACCGCGTGGCATCGAGTAGAGGACCATCGCCGGTTAAAAATGGCAATCCATTGAATATCCAGCTTATATCATAATCAAGTTCATGGGCTTTTAATAAGGCTTCTACCCGCTCGATAAGGATCTCGGCAGTCACTTCTGTCGAGTAACGGAAGTTAAACATCACCTCTAAGGCGCCGGGGATCACGTTCGATGCGCCTGTACCACCGTGAATATTGGCGATTTGCATGCTGGTGGGGGGGAAGAATTCGTTGCCGTTATCCCAATGCATTTGGCTTAGCTCCGCTAAGAAAGGGGCCGCTTTATGGATAGGATTATCAGCAAGATGAGGGTAAGCCACATGGCCTTGAATCCCTTTGATGGTTAAATTGCCGGTGAGACTGCCACGACGACCATTTTTGACGACATCGCCTAACTTGAGGGTTGATGAAGGTTCGCCCACCAGTGCCCAAGTGATTTTTTCTTTGCGCGCTTCTAGGGTATCAATCACCCGAGTGGTGCCATTAATAAATGGACCTTCTTCGTCACTGGTAATTAAAAAGGCGATAGAGCCTTGGTGATCAGGATGTTTTGTCACAAAACGTTCGGTCGCCACGATCATGGCAGCGAGGGAACCTTTCATATCCGCGGCGCCACGGCCATACAGATAACCATCGATAATGGTGGGTTCAAATGGTGGTGTATGCCAGCGGCTTATATCCCCAGTGGGTACCACATCGGTGTGACCTGCAAAACAAAAAACTGGGCCTTGGTTGCCACGGCGTGCCCACATATTGGTGGTGTCTTCAAATATCATGGGTTCGATATTAAAACCGATAGCGCTCAGTCTTTCTGCCATTAATGTTTGACAGCCTTCATCGAGTGGAGTGACTGAAGGGCGTGAAATCAGGTCTTTAGCAAGTTCGGTGACCGGAAAATGTTCGGCTGTCATCATAGGGAAAAGGCCTTCTTATAGTTTGCTTCATTAAAGCCAACCAGTACTTGCTCGCCAATAACTAATATGGGACGTTTGATAAGCGTAGGGTGGATTAACATTAATTGAATGGCTTTGTCTCTATCGATATCGGCTTTATCGGTTTCATTTAGCGCACGAAAGCTAGTACTGCGTTTGTTAAATACCGTTTCCCATCCAGCGGTATCGCACCAGAACGTCAGATCTTCTTGGGTTAAGCCATCTTCTCTAAAATCATGAAAGCAAACAGTAAGCTGATGATTTTCAATCCATTTACGTGCTTTTCGCACAGTGTCACAATTTTTAATACCAAAGAGAGTCAAAATCTTGCTCCAGTGTAGGGCACGCAATGCGTGCAAACTTTGATTTTGCACGCATTGTGGCATTGTGCGCTGGATGTCACAAGTAGGATATCCCCTTTCCTAAAGGGGATGACTTAGACGATAAATTTATTCAGGATTGCGTCTTGTTCTTTGATATGTTGCGTTTGTGTATGCATTGCAGAGTTAGCACGAATGGCCGTGTCTGAAACTTGGACAGATAAATCTTTGATCCTAATTGTATTACTGTTTATTTCTTCGGCAACGAGACTTTGTTCTTCAGCCGCAGAAGCAATTTGTAGGTTCATGTCTGTGATTTGTAATATGGCTTCACGGATCTTATCGAGTGCAGTGTTAGCATCTTGGGCGCGGGTAACGGCATCTTTTGCGGTTTCCTTACTTTGGTGCATCACTTCTGCCACGGCTCGGGCTCCTTGCTGAAGTTGTTCTATCATATTGCGGATTTGTGTTGTCGATTGCTGTGTTTTTTGCGCGAGAGTTCTGACTTCATCGGCTACAACGGCAAAGCCACGCCCTGAATCTCCCGCCCTTGCAGCTTCAATTGCCGCATTTAAGGCCAACAAATTGGTTTGATCTGCGATATCGTTAATGACTTTTAAGATAGTCGCAATATTATCTGTCGCAGATCCTAAGATTTTGACTTCAGA
Source organism: Shewanella sp. W3-18-1 (assembly GCF_000015185.1). NCBI lineage: Bacteria > Pseudomonadati > Pseudomonadota > Gammaproteobacteria > Alteromonadales > Shewanellaceae > Shewanella > Shewanella sp. W3-18-1. The sequence continues at coordinate 2,172,238 of NC_008750.1, forward strand.
TACTGCCATATCGATTTCGGAGGATAAGGCATTAATCGCCTTCGTTGTATCGCTAACGACGCGAGTTCCTGCACTGGTGGCGTCGTCTGCTTCTTTGGCCGCAGAGGCTGCACCCTGAGCATTGCGTGCGACATCTGTTGAGGTCGTTGCCATTTCATGCATTGCGGTGGCAAGTTGTTCGAGTTCATGTAGCTGCGAGTTCATTGCATCAGTTGATTGTTGTAACTCTACCGATGTCATTTCTGAACTCTGATGGATGAGTCGACCAATCGATTTAGATTCAATAATAAGTTGTTGAAGATTAGCAGTGAAGGTATTGAAACTAATGGCTAAAGATGAAAACTCAGTATCGGTTTTTGTATTCAAACGTTGGGTCAAATCACCTTCTCCAGAAGCGACATCTTGAATCGCATCATTCAAGGTTTGCAATGGGCGCATCAAAGTTGTGATGAGTAGGAGAAGTACAGTAATACTGATAAGTAAAGCGATAACCGTATAGAGAATAGAGCTATTGCGTAAATCTGTTACGGCGGCATAGGCAATATCTTCATCTAAGATAACGCCGACATACCAGTTTTCTCCTGCCACTTTAGAGAAATCTAAGGTGAAGTTTTTACCGTCAATACTCACTTTTTGAGGTTGTTCCATCACTTTGATGTTAGGCAGATAGTCAGCCATTGGAGTACCATTTCTCTTTTCTTCTGGGTGGGCGATTGTCGTTCCATCCTGCGCAACAATAAACACATATCCAGCGTTGAATAGCTTCACCTCATTGACTAATGTTGCTAATCCAACAAGGCTAACATCATAAAAAATTGCCCCAATAAATTGACCGCTCTCTTTTACGGGGGTTGCGATAGAGACAAGAATTTCACCGGAGGCAGAGTCAGGATAGGGTGCTGTGATGATCAATTTATCGGCTTGTTTTGCATCTTTATACCAAGGTCTCGCCCTTGGATCCCATCCAGCGCCGGGATCCCAACTCGGATTATTATTAATATTAGTGCCATCCTTTTCGTATCCGAAACCGATAAGCAAAAATGCATTTTTGACCGTGGGACGCGTAATAACGCTACTGATGTGGGCTGGGGTGAGATCTTGCTCTATCAAGCTAGTGGTATAAGCTGCCAGTTGTTTACGTGCTTCTATTTCCGATGAAACAGTGTTTCTTACACCATCAACGATTTCAGTGACACTGGCTTCGACTTGTGCCTGCATTTCCTTCTGGATGGAGTAGTATTGTTTTATTGTGAGTAGCGTTACTGTCACTAAAAGTAACGCAGAGGATGCGGCGACAATCTTATGACTGAACTTCATTGTTATTCCTCTTTATTAAAAAAGCACTACTAGATATATAGTCATTCTTTTACACGAGAGCCAGCGTAGACGTTGATTTTTTTGGGTTTTGCGTGAGGTAATGTGGGTTATTTGGGAATGAGAATTGATGAGTATTATCGTTGATCAGAGAAGCCTTTTTGGCCAGTCTAGGTTAACTTACTTAATGGCACATTGCAGGTGTATATCCGACATTCCGCAGCTAATTTAGGAATAAACTACCTCATAGAATCTACCGAGTAATTTGAGTAGTTGTGTTTGGTGATCTTGAAGTCCAGTGATGAACCTTTGGCCGTTAATCTCTAGCGTATCTATGCCTTCGAATTGCAAGAAGACCCAACGTGCCGTCGGTCTGGAGGTCGTCTTGTTCTTTACCATACTTGGGAAGAACGCTTCGGTTTGTGCGAGTTGTTCTCTGATTTTGTGTTCTAAACTAGCGTAAACAAGCAAGCTCAACGTCATTATCATTAGCAACGCTTCAATGCGCTCAGGCTTTTTCAAGAAGATGGAAGAGGTTAAAAACTCAGGGCTTTTTAGAAAACGGAAGCCGCGCTCGACTTTTTGTTGCGATTTGTAATGTGCTAGAAGAGCCGCCATGGTGAGTGCTTCATTGTCGGTGTCATTCGTCGCGAGGATAAACATGCCTACTTTGAGCTTAGCCAGTTTTACTTTTTCTAGGTCGGTGAAGGGGGCGGCTTCGATAAAGTATTGGTATCCTGTCGGTGCTTCATCTGTCTTTGGGCGGCCCGAATGAGAGTAAGTCGGCTGTTTGATGAGAGTGCCTTGTTCAAACCCAAGTAAGTCACATTGTTTCTTGAAATCGTTAAACGCTAATTCTGCGTCAACTTCACAAGCGAATGGTTTTTTACTTAGCTTTTCCAACGCTTTGATTTCTTTTGCTATGTTTTTCTCTAAGTTCTTGAAGAAAGTGATTTCTTCCCGCTTGGTGGCCTGTTCACTGTGAACGAGCAACCAACGTTGATTGACCTTTCCGTAATCCGAGTCTATCCAACATCCTGAGTAGCCATGACCGATAGTGCTTAATTGCTCTGGCTCTAGCGCAAGTAGTGCTTGTTTTGCGAGCTTGATGGTCATGGGGACACGGGTAATGAATTTTTGATTTTGCTCATCTAGCGAGGAGATGCTTTCTTCGGTGTACAAAGCGGCATCAGCGATAAAGTAACGACTATTTTGCGCGGCTTTTAGGCAATGTATGTGTCTTTTAGTGACTTCAGCGAATGCCTTGGCATCATTGGTGTTACCACTCAGTGCTTGCATGTAAACAGGAATACCTGCTTGGTTTTCACAGATGAGTTCAAGCACGACTTGGTTAAGCTCTGGCCTATGATCCCGACTATAACCTCTTACAAGCTTAATCACGTTGGTGTTTTCATCTTGTGCATACTCACCATCAACGTGGAAGCTAGTGATATCAAGATGAACAGAATCGGTCGTCAAGCCCAGTTTATCAACAACACGCTCAGCAATAACCTGATAGAGCGCTGAGACATCGGCTTCGTATAGAGCATCTAATGTGCGGCCTAGTACATCATCAGTCAGGTGGTGTGCTTCAATGTCTTTGGCGAGTAGCTTAGATACAGGCTTGGTCTTAAAAAAGTCCGAGAACATGTGCAGTGTTCTGCTATGAAAGCCAAGTCCATTTAGGAGCATGGCCAATACCGCGTCACCATGAGAAACATTGTGGTCAGAATATTTTGGGATAACGGCATCTATCATCCGTGGCAGGCCAATTTCGTGACAAAAGGCGGCAATGAGACCAAGGTGATCTAAGCGTTTAATAACAGGATGGGTAGACATATTTTGAGACCGTCAAATAGCAGTAATAGATCAAAACTGTCGATCGCGGTCAAGATGGTGTCGTAGTTTTTATGAAAAGCTGATCGCCAGATCACACTATTTAAATTCTGGAATTAGCTGCGGAATGACGGGTATATCTTAGGCTAGATCCTATGAGCTAGCCTAGATGTTGTGACAGACAGTGTGATCTATAGGTACGCAGTGTGGCGGCATAGAATGGTTAAGCGGTTTTAATTTATATTCATCATTAAAGTTGGACAGTAAAGATCACATCTTTACCTGCGGTCACACTTCCCTGAGCTTTATCAAGATATTTAACGTCCTCCATATTGGCGAGGACTACAGGGGTAAGCAAACTCTCGACTTGATCCCTAAGATACTCAATGTCAAACGCTAAAATCGGATCGCCAGCTTTTACAGTTTGGCCTTCTTCCGCAAGTCGCTTAAAACCTTTGCCACGAAGTTCAACGGTACCCACTCCAAAATGCACAAATAGCTCTAAACCTTGTGGTGACTCTATGCTAAAGGCGTGGTTGGTTTCGAAAATTTTACCAATGGTTCCATCAATTGGGGCAAGCATTTGATCACCTTTAGGCGCAATTGCAATGCCGTCTCCAACAATTTTTTCTGCAAAAACAACATCGGGGACTTTTTCAATGGCGACAATATCACCACTCACAGGTGCATATACCATGATACCGCCGGCTAAATGGGGTTGCCCCGATACCAATCGTCTTATGCGGCTTAGAAATCCCATAATGTTGAGCCCCTTGTATTGATTTTTGTCATTATTTTTTCGATCCGTGATGCAGCATAACGAATAAATTCTACTATTTATAGCTTGTTATACATTGCTGTAAGGTTGCAATTCTATCTTGTTGTAATGCAGTGTGCGCTAGCGCAGAAAATCGTTCAAAATCCCCTTGGCAGATGGCAGCTTTAACTTCTAACAGGGAATTTAAATTCACGCTCAGTTCATCAAGACCCATACCGACCAATAAAGGCACCATAAGAGGTGAACTGGCAAGTTCACCGCAAAGTGATACTTTAACGCCTGCTGATTTCGCCTGTGATATGGTCATTTTTATCAGGGCAAGTATCGCAGGGGAGAGTGAGGGATAGTCCCGTGTAAGCTGCGGATTTGTACGATCGGCTGCCATGGCATATTGGGTTAAGTCATTGGTGCCAATACTTACAAAGTCCAGTTTAGGCAGCATGGCACTGAGGTTGAGTACTGCGGCAGGTGTTTCTACCACAATGCCGTAACTCAATTCGCCATAACCTTTTTCTTCTTCCTCTAACGCAGCTTGACATTCGGCAATCAGCTTAAAAATTTGTTCGAGTTCCTCGACTTGATTGACCATCGGAAACATTAATCGAATTGGGCCATGATTAGCGGCCCGGAGCGTGGCTCGTAATTGGGTTTTAAACAGTTCAGGGTGCGCCAAAGTGTAGCGTATTCCCCGTAACCCGAGTGCAGGATTCTCCTCCACTTCCTGATATAGACAAGGCAATTCTTTATCGGCCCCTATATCTAAGGTCCTAATAGTGAAAGTTTTTCCTCCAAGAACATGTAATGCCTCGCAATATAGGCTGTACTGTGCTTTTTCATCGGGTAAGGTTCTGGCATTCATTAGCATAAATTCGGTACGAAATAACCCAATACCGTCGGCACCAACATCACTTACATGGGTGATATCGTTCAAGTTGCCCACGTTTGCTAATAGGCTAATCTGGTGCCCATCTTGAGTTTGTGCAGGGACGTTTTTATAGTCATCGAGTGCTGCACGTCGAGCCTGTTCATGGTGCAATGTGACCGTCAGCCGAGCTTGCTCCTCTGGCGTAGGCTTTACCCACAATTCGCCATTAAGGGCGTCGAGAATTAAGGGCGTACCATTGGGAATACATTCGGCATCAAACTGGCAACTTAAAATAGCGGGAATTCCCGCGGCTTTGGCTAAGATGGCGGTATGGCTGGTTAACCCGCCAGTTTTCAGAACGATACCGCTAATATGTTCCTTTGGCAGCAAAGCAAACTCAGCCGGGGTAAGATCTTGAGCGAGCAAAATCGTGGGAGAATGTAGTTTCTCTAAGCCTTGATCTAAGTGGCCATGGATGGCAGAAACGAGACGTTGCCCAAGGCTGCGCACATCCTGCGCCCGATTGGCTAAATAGGGGTCGTCAAGGGATGCTAATTCATTAGCTTGGTGAGCGAATATCCGCTCAACTGCGACGCTGGCAGATAATTGCAGAGTCCTAATGGCATCTTTGACTTGCTCAATAAGTTCTTCATCTTGTAACAGCAATAAATCGGCTTCAATAAGCTGATAATTTTCACATTCGGCAGAAAGTTTAGCTTGGCTATGGCTAAGTTGTTGTTGTAGTTCCTGTAATGCTTTGAAAAACTTTGCTTGCTGTTGTGGGATCCTCGCGAGGGGAATGGGCCGATAATCGAGGTAGTTTTTGGTGTAGTTAAGGTGTAATGCCTGTCCAAAGGCAATACCCGATGACACTATGATCCCTGTTATCGACATATTGATTCCTACAATTTACGCGTAATTAAATGCGAAATAGAGTTTAACTTAAGGTAATTAAGAGTGTGGAGACTTTTTCAACTGCATCCTGTGCATCTTCTCCATCGGCAAACACTCTAACAGTAACACCATGATATAAACCTAATGTTTGTAATTTAAATAAACTTTTAGCACTGGCTTGTTTACCATTGCACTCCACTAAAACATCACAGTTAAAGGTTTTAGCCTCTTTGACGAGTAATGCTGCTGGGCGAGTGTGAATACCATGTTTGGCGGTAATAGTGACAAATTTTTCATACATAGCGGATCCACTCTTTTACGTTCTACTGTGTTTCTTGTGATTCGATAACTTGATAACCCTGTTTTCTTAGAGCATCAATGGCACTGGTGAGACGACTTTGTTTCACCAAAATATAGTCGGTATCGAAAGTTGAAAGAGCAAAAATACTGATTTGTACGTCGGCTAATGTACTAGAGACTTTCGATAAAATGCCCGTCATTGAAAAACCGAGAGGCCCAAGCACTTCTATACAGCACCAATGGCCTTCTTGTTCAAGACTGTCTAGTTCAACATCACTGCCGATAACGACCGTAAAACCTTCTGCAGTTTTACTGATAAAATACACATCTTCGGCAAAGATGTTGCTCGGTAGTTGGGCATTGGGGCTAAAACTATGGATGGTGTATTGCCGAGTGTGAACGGCTAAAGTCATGCGCATCGGCTGTTCCTCTGTTGATATTTTTGACAGGATACCCTAATCCTATTGGCTTAGGCGTGAGGTTTTTTGTTTTGAAACATTTTAATTAAAAAAGGCGCCGATTGGCGCCTTTTTACATGTACCTTGGGCCAATTAGATTTTAAATTGACCTAGTGTATGGGACATATCTTGGCTAATGTCCTGCAACGATTGTGCTGCATGGCTGTTACTTTCATTTGCTTTGACCGATACTTCGGTTAAATCTGAGATATTACAGATATTTCGGTTAATTTCTTCTGTCACTAATGACTGTTCTTCCGTTGCGCTGGCAAGCTGAGTATTCATATCACTAATATGGGCAATCAATTGCAAAATAGCCGCCATTGATTTACCTGCTTCGTGAGCTTGAGCTTGCAGTTCATCGGATTGATGTTGGGTTTGGCTATTACTTTTCATCACTGAGCTAACACCGGATTGGATCTCAGTGATGATCTTCTGAATCTCATTCGTCGAATCTTGAGTACGGTTAGCTAACGCTCTGACTTCATCGGCAACGACAGCAAAACCACGACCATGACTACCCGCCCTTGCGGCTTCAATCGCTGCATTGAGTGCCAGTAAATTGGTTTGTTCAGCAATACCGCGGATCACATCAAGAATACTGCCAATTTGCCCTGAGGCAACGCCAAGCTTTTGGGTTATGATTTCAGAGGCTTTAAGCTCTTGAACGAGTTTCTCAGTGTTGCGGACGGTATTGTCTATTACTATTTGGCTTTGCTGAGCTTGTTCTTTAACACTATTTGCTGCATCTGCGGCTTGTTGGGTATTGTTCGCCATTTCATGGGTAGTTGAGAGCATTTGATTCACCGCGGTAGCAACACTGCCGGTTTCACGGTGAATATGCTCAGCACTTTGATTGGATTCTTCAACGGCTTGCATTAATTGTTTTGCATCGTTATCCAATGAATGGCCAAGAGGTTGTAAGTGGCCAATCATATCGCCAATTTTTTGTGCAAAAAGATTAAAAGCTTGGGCAAGGTGGGCTATTTCATCTTTACCTTTAGTGCTTAAACGTTGGCTTAAATCCCCTTCACCTTGGGCAATGTCTTCCAATGCTTCAATGGCATCGTTAAGTGGTGAGGTGATGGAGTGATTTAATACGAGGAAAAAGGCAAAAATGGGTACAGAGATTAAAAACATGATAATCAGATAATCAACGATGACCGATTTAAGGTTTTTTTCTACATCGCTAAGATATGCGCCAGTAACAATCGTCCAGCCCCATTGAGGATAATAACGGGCTTCGGCAAGTTTATCTTCAATCACATTAGTGACAGGATTCGTAAATGGATATTCTAAGGTGGTTTTTGCATTTTTGCGCGCTAACGGCAACATGGTTGCTAATGGGGTTGAACCATCTGTCAGCTTAACATTCATGGCCGAAGTGCCAATTAAAGCCTTATTTTCACCGTGTGCAACGATTTGATTTGTGTCATCTATCACAACAAAATAACCCGCGCCAGCATAACGAATTTGGGTCATTAATGCCGCTGCAGCTTTTTTTGCCTCTTCTTCGGTGGATTTCCCATTAAGGGCATCTTGGCGATGGGCATCGAGTATGCTCAAAACACTGCCAAGTTGCCCGTCGATCTGTTGCCATTTCTGCTCTATCAAATTGTTGTACTGTAATTTTATTGAAAAGCTAGCAAAACAAACAGTACCTATTGCCGCCATGATGAGCATTATCATCAGTCGTTGCAATATTGTCAGTTGACGTAAAAATGTGATCATTTGGGTTCCTTAAAGGCACAATACACACAAAAATAGTGTAACTCAATATACATGCGAATCATTGTTAATTGAATCACTTACTACTAAATTTAGTAACAGGTTAATAAGAATCGAAGGTTTCTTTGATCTTAAGCAGGATATCTTATTCAACGGTTTTGAAAAGTGAGTGTTAACGAGCCTATTCTTTATTCGCCCTGTTTTTGAATTGCCATATCATCTGGAAGACTAACCTAATATCAATAGGTTACAGGTTTTTCACGGTTTTATTCTTGATAAAAGAGGCTAATCAATTGTTTTAGTTTTGATTTTTTTGGGTTTTACGCGCAAGATTAATTCATCGTTCAGTTTGAGAATTGATTATGACTACAGACACAATTGTTACTTCGGATGATATTTTACTAAAGCTATGTCATTCGGTGGCCCACGTGTTATCGAGCACGAGTGCTAGCCATGTTAGCCATGCGGGTATGGTGCAGAGTATTGCTCGGACTCGCCTTAAGCCAGATCTTGGCTGTTTTTCTATTTTTGATGGTGGTTTTTCTGGACTTGTCGTGATCAACTTTTCAGCTTCCGCCGCCATTGAGATCTATCGTCGGTATATGTTGAATATGGGGATGCCGGAGTCCGAGTTGGCGTTTTCCCACACTTCTGATGAAGTGGGAAATGTGATGGGGGAGTTAATGAATCAAATTCTTGGTGATTTTATTAATAAAATCTCTAAAGAGTTGCAAACATCCATTAGCCAAAGCCAACCTAAGATGTTGACTATTAATAAAGAGTTAACTATTTCTATTGATGCAAATTTAGATGATGCTGTCGCAAGAAGGGTGTCCTTTAAAACAGAAAATAACCATATTTTCTACCTTGAGTTTGCAATGGATAAGACTGAATTTATTAAATTGGACGAGTTTGAATACGATGAGGAATTCGATCCAGATAGTTTGCTTGAGCAACATGGTAATAACGGTGCGAGTAACGATAGCGATGTATCACCTTGGTCCAAAATGAAAGATAAACCCGCGATAGCCTCACTTACAACAGATGCTAATGCCGATGATTTACTTGACCAATTAGGCCTTTAATTAATAAGACTCTTAATCTGCGCAATAGACGAATGTGCACAGCATTCGTCTATTTTAGTGGGCTTAAGGGTTTTATTTCGCGCTGTATTGGCGGATAAATTTAGCCACATCGGCTTTTGTTTTTTGAGTTATTTTTTGCATTAGGCTAAAAGGCGGTGATGTGATCGCAAAATCACGCTGTAAATCCGCCAGCATGGCTAACCATAAGTGGCCAGTCATTTCTGCATCGGCTAAAGCTCGGTGAAAGGTGCCGTTATTAGGCAATTGTTTATAACGTACTAGAGTCGCCAGTTGATGATTGCTCGCTAAGGGGTATAAACGTCTTGCCAGTAGTAAAGAACAGGCAAATTGGCCTTGATACTCGTGGTGGATATGGGCAAATTCAGCATCAAGAAAGCGTTGATCGAAGGCTGCATTGTGTGCCACTAAATGGTTATCGCCAATAAAATCGGCAAAACGTGCCATCACTTCGTGGCAGGGGGCGGCATTTCTCAGCATTTGGTTGCTGATCCCTGTGTAGTCTTCAATAAAAGAGCTGATCCTAAAGCCAGGACCCATTAGCTCTGAAAATCGTTGGGTTATCACGCCATTTTCAATCAATACTGCACCAATTTCGATGGCTCTAGCTCCTTGATTGGGTGATAAACCCGATGTTTCAAAATCAAGTACGACGAGGGTATTTGCTGGACTAAACGTTGGTCTTTTAGGCATAAATGAGTCGATTTATCTATTGTAGATTGACCTTCAATTGGATCTCGGTCACTGTTAAATTACGTGTGGTTATCATAGGGTTAAATTGCATAATCGAGATCGAAACTTATCTTTAAACCTAAGTTATAGGCGTGATTTTGGTTCAAATACTCCATTAATTCACTATCCATGAGCTGTGCCAAGGTCATCGGCCTTGCCTCCCAGCGCGGTGCATGGCCTGCATCATTGCTGTGGGCAAGATACACACGATGTTTACTTTGCATTATCCCAAAATAGTGCATATTGCAGCGCTGAGCGATAGAAAGATAAGGCTCAAAATCGAGTGCATAAACCTGCATATTCTGAAATACGGACCATGGAATATAGCGGGTCTTTTCATAGCATATAGCGGGCAGATTTGCTTCCGGCGCTATGTTATCAAATAGCGTGGTAACCTCTTGTATGTTATTTAATTTAATGATGTTTTCAGCCATCAATCTTACTCCTTAACCCCAAAGTCTATCGGCAAGACCCGATGCCCTTTGGGTGACTTGGCTGCTGGCTCGCTCAAAAACTTGCTGGGAGCCTAAGCAAGTAAAATGTGCTTTCGCGCGGGTAATTGCTGTATAAATTAATTCTTTAGTTAATAGTTGCCACTGAGCTAGGCTTGGACTCGGTGGTAGCACCAAAGCCACGCGATTGAATTCACTCCCTTGGCTTTTATGCACTGTCATCGCGTAGCAGGTTTCATGCTTTGGTAAACGTGCGGGTAAGACTTTAAGCAGACCACCGTCGGCCTTAATAAAGTGTGCCATTAGGCGTTCGGGTTTATCTTCATCCTGTAGAATTAGTCCGATATCCCCGTTAAACAAGCCTAAGTTATAGTCATTACTTTGGATAATAATCGGGCGGCCTAAATAAAACTCCTGTTGTGGTTTGATAAGTTTGGCATGGGTGAGCGCTTGGGTGACATAGCTGTTAATACCTTCTACCCCATAATCACCCGAGCGCATGGCGCATAAAATCCGGTAGTGGTTAAAACGCTCGATAATTTCTGCGGTGCTAGGACGATTCCCTATATCCTGATTTAATAAACCGAGGTAATCGCCATATTGTGCGCATGCTTGTTCAAGCAGTAAGTTAAGCCCAGTGTTGTGTGCCGGTTCACTGACTTTTGCTTGGGTTTGGCTCAGGTGAGTACTGTGTTCTAACCAGTTAAGCTCCGCAAATCCTTGGCGCCACACCTGTAGAATCCCTTGAAGATCAGCGCGATTAACTGCACTTGCAAGGAGTCCTATGCCCGCATCCCCTTTGAACCTATGGCTATGCATTAACATACATAAACTATCGCCCATTTTGGGGGACTGGCTGATAAATGGTGTTAAGTCATAGCCTGTCAATATACTGAGCTGTGTGGCCTGTTCGAGCGAATAGCGCATTTGCCAAAGTGATTCTTGTGTACCTCCTTGCGGCATAGGCAGTTTTAAACCTGCACAAATATCGGCAAGTACAGCACCCGCTTCAACGGAAGCCAACTGATCTTGATCCCCCAGTAAAATCAAACTGGCATGCTCTGGTAGGGCATTTAACAACTTATACATCATAGGTAAATCTACCATCGAGGCTTCATCCACGATCAATAAGTCGAGCCTTAACGGATTACCTTGATGGTGGCGAAACTGAGGTGAATTAGGAATGACCCCAAGTAGTCGGTGTAAAGTAGAGGCCTCTTCTGGTATTCGGCTGAGTGCGGTTAAAAATATCGCTTGGCTATTGTCGCTTTGATTAAGGCTCAGTTCTTTCGCAAGGCGGGCTTTTGAGGCCTTAATGGATTCACTTAAGCGCGCCGCGGCTTTTCCCGTAGGAGCGACTAAGCGGATCGTTTGGTTTGATTCCAATTGCAACAATAATAATAGCTTAGTCACCGTTGTGGTTTTACCTGTGCCAGGCCCACCGGTGATAATCGCCAGCTTTTTGCCAAGCGCGGTGGCCGTTGCCACTTTTTGCCAATCAATTATTTCGGCATTGTTGGCAGGGAATAACTGATCTAAGTGACTTTTAAGATCCTCAACTTTTACAGTATTGGTTTGTGCGGATAATTGAATTAACGAGGTGGCAACAGCAGTTTCAAACTGATGATAACGCTGTAAGTAGAGTCTGCCATTTTCGATAATCAGGGGTTTATTGCTGCCAGCTTGGCCCACGGCATCAAAGGTTTGCAGAATGCTAGTTAATTCATCAAGGCTTAATGTGATTTTACAATGACTGACTTGCTCTGCCATGGGGTTGAGAGGCACGATATGGGCAAGTACTAAGCAACTATGCTGTGAAGATAACTGTTGGCTCAACAGCGCACAGAGTAAGATAAACAGGGGATTTTGGCTATCACCCTGATGTAACTGACTCATTTGTAGTGCAAAATGCCGATCGAGCGATGTTATCAATCGCTCTTGCTCCCACTGTTTGAGTAAATCAGCTAGTGGCGCCGTAAGTTGGATGGCGCCATAGTCAACCCAATGCTCCGCTGAATGAGCGTGCGCATTTAAGCCGAATGTTGAGCGCATCATACCGTAACTCCAGTGTCGATAAATGGGTTATCAAATAAAGCATCCAGCGCATAGATCAGTGCCTTAGGCGGTTTATCATAATAAATACCATAGCCAGGATATTGAGCAGACATTCCCCTTAAAAACAAATAATAACAACCCCCTATATGGGTGTCATAATCATATGCGGGCAGGCGCAATCGTAAGTATCTGTGCAGGGCGAGGGAATAAAGAATGTACTGTAAATCATAGTGATGTTCTTTAATTGCTCCCTGAAGAGCCGCCTGATGGTAGGCATATATATCATCACCGAGATGGTTGGATTTATAGTCAGCAATGTAAAATTTACCTTCATATTCAAAGGTTAAGTCAATAAAACCTTTCAGCATACCTTGAAGATCATCAAATTTAAGGGTTGACCTATAACCAAACTGATTCAATAACGCATTAAGCTGTGTATCTTTTAGCGCGTTAAGGGGTAAATAAAACTCCATTTCAACTAAGGTATCTTGTTTTGATAATGTGGCCAAACACAGCTTTGGATTGATAAGTGGAGTCGTCGCTTCGGCTTCAGCGGGCATCAGTGCAAGGGGTGCCTTGAGGATATCAAGATACCAAGCATGCAAGACGTCTACCCATTCGGCTGCGATACCATATTGCAGCATGGCTTTAGGAAGTTGCTCAGGTAAATCGAACTCTGCCTTTGTAAAATCAATTAGCTCGAGCACTAAGTGCATAAAACTCCCTGCGTTTGCGCCGCGCTCAAAGTTAAAGCGATTAAGCCCAAATGGCTTAGGATCTAAGCTGTTATCGGTTTCAAGTTGGTCGCGTGATGCAACACCTTGTTCTAAGACGCTGAGCGCTTCATCATCGGCACCGGGCGCGGCTTTACCGTGGCTGGTATTTTTCACTAAACCAGAATAACTGCCGACTCGCCAAGGTGTACTGTACTGGCGATGGATTGTTTTGGGGGCGAGTGTTTGGGTTGCATCATGGCTTGATGGCAATGTTTGCAGGCTAGTTTCTTCTGGTATTTTATCAATGCTAATCGCATCAATACGTTGGGCAAGATTTTGTGCTGCTTGGCTGATACGGTTAAAATCACAATCGGCATCGGTGATCCCCAGAAGATAGCCAATAGCGGTTTCATGGAGCTGACTTTTAAGGCCATTTTTGAGTTGACGGCTGTGGTTAGCGATATACAAGTAACACAGATACACAGGCCGAGTGAGTGCCACATACAATAGCCGGAGATCTTCGGCCAAGGTTTCTTGCCTAAACTGCTCCCAGCCTTCCTCTGTTCCTTCAATATCCCACACTAACGCTTGCCCATGAGTCTGGTTTATTTTGTGGTAAAGCATAGGTGTTGGGCGACGGCGATTGTCCCGCGCCAGACTGACAAAGGGCACGAAACAAACGGGGTATTCGAGTCCCTTACTTTTATGGATAGTGACGATTTGCACTAAATTCTGCTCGCTTTCTAGGCGAAGCTGTTGTTCATCTGTTCCTGTATTATCAATAAGTTGTTGTTCATACCAATTGAGTAGGGCACTTATCCCGTCGAGTTCCGTGGCCTTTTGCTGTAATAGTTCAGCTAAATGACGAAAGTCGGTCAAGCGCCGTTCACCGTATGTTGTTTCTTGCTCTTGATTGTTATCCAACTTGGGCTGAGGAGCGTGCAGCAAACGTTCGATAAGTGACGTACTATTGGCAAGACTGAGCAGTGCTGGCATGATGCCGCGTTTTTGCCAGATAGTGTGTAAATCAAAAAACTGTTCTAACAGTTGTTGTCTCTGCTCTTCATTTTGGTTAAATGCATGAATTTGTTCAGCGTTGTAACCAAGTAATGCCGTGGCGAGGGCGCTTCGCAGTGCGCGCTCATCTTTGGGGTTTGCCAGTGAGCGTAGGATCAACGACATTTCTCGCGCTTCAAGGGTATCGAATACACTGTCGCGACTTAAAAACACAGCACCGATTTGGCGCTGACTGAGTGCTGCTTTCATTACCGCGGCTTCGTTACGATCACGCACCAATATGGCAATGTCTTTAGCCATTAATGGCCCTTTAGGAGTATAGCATTCACCATGGGCGGCACTCGTTAACAAACGGGTAATTTCTGCCGCGGCATCGTTAGCGAGTCGATGCCTTGCCGTGGTTTTATTTAGGCCATTTTCGGTTTCACTTAATAGTCTTACTCTGAGCGCAGCGGGATTTTCACTTGGCTCGGTTAATATTTTATGCTTCGCGCTACTGGGTGTTTTGACGCTGTCAAAGGGAATCGATTGACTGATAAAAGGATCGGGATGTCGATTAAATAAATGGTTAACGCCAGCGACCATATTGGTGCTTGAGCGGTAGTTTGTATCTAAGTGATAGTGGGCTTCAGTGGCTTTGCGAGCCTCGATATAGGTATAGATATCGGCGCCACGAAAAGCATAAATCGCCTGTTTAGGATCGCCAATCATCAATAGACTGAGGTTGTTTTCAGCATGATTAAGGTGATTATCAGTTGGTAAATTGAATGCGTGATGGGGTTGATAAATGCTTGAAAAAATAGCAAATTGCAGGGGATCTGTGTCCTGAAACTCATCAATCAATGCCACAGGGAAACGACTTGCTACCGCTTTGGGTAAGGTCTGACGGTTGGCATTTAATGCTTCGGCTAAGGTGGTGAGTAGGTCATCGGGCGTCAATACATTTTGTTGTTGTTTTTGTTTTGCAAAACGCGCGCTAATCCCCTGTTTAGCACTATACAAAAACGCGGGTTTAACGGCTTTAATGAGTGCCGCCAATTGCTCCATATGATCCAGTAAGGGAGCTTCGCTTACACTTGGGAGCACGCCGCCTTTATTGAGCTTAAGTTCCGATAGGGATAAATCCTCCAATACTTTTATGGGCGGTAGACCATTTCCATAGGCAAGCCAATTATCTAAGGCATCGAACATCGCGGCAAGCTTGGGATAATGATCACTTGGCTTGCCAAATCGCGTGCCATTAAGTGGCAAGTTATGCAATAACTCGAGTAATCCATCACGGCCACGGGGCCAAGCTAACTTGAAGCGTTCTAAACTCTGGCTGAGGGATTGCGCTAAGGTGGTAAAGTTTGCTGTTGGGCTAAGCGGTTGCGCTTGGCTCGCCCCCAGTAATGGCCGCAGTTGTTTGATTAAACCGTCGGGCTCGCCAAACTCTTTTGCGATAACTTGGGCTAAGTAGTCTGGTAAGGGATAACAAGCCTCACGCCAAAAATCCCGCACAGCATGGTGCAGGAATTCGCTATCATCTAAGGTAAAGTCTGACTCGAAAAGCAGGGATGATTCAAAGGCAAGATCCGACAAAATGCGCTGGCAAAAACCGTGAATAGTAAAAATCGCGGCTTCGTCGAGGGATTTTAGTGCTAAATCGAAACGCCTAAGGGCAATTGAGCGTTCATCAACAGGCGTGTTGTCGTAAAGTGCTTGTACAAAGGGATCCTCAATCGGCAAGCCTAAAAAACACTTAAAGGCGACTTGAATGCGGCGACGAATACGATCCCTTAATTCTTCAGTTGCGGCATTGGTAAAGGTGACCACTAAAATTTGTTCACAGGTTAAAGGGGTATCGATGCCATCACCTAGGAGTAAACGCAGATAAAGACCTGAAATAGTATAGGTTTTACCCGTTCCTGCGCTGGCTTCTATCAGCCGACTGCCGCCAAAGGGCAATGTCAGTGGGTTAAGTGCCTCAGCCTGATGTTGTACTGTTGGCGTTTGGGTTGTCGTGTGTGTACTCAACATCCTATCTTCACCCATCTTTATTCTCCCCGTGAGATATGCTGTTGTGTGCTAACGCTATTGATGTCGGCCGCTGGATCTAAGTTAACACTTCCGAGGTTCATGCCATTATTGAGGGCAAAGTCCTCAAGCTGAGCCAGCGTGTCTTTCACGTATAAACTGACCATGGGGCGATAAATACGGTCGGCGAGTACGCCAAAGGTGTTTTCAGTAAAATCCTGTGGGAATTGGAATAGCCGTTGATAATGGGGCTCTGTACCTTCACCTATTTCTCCTTGTTCATCTAGCCATTCAGCCTGTGCCTCATTGAGTCTTTCAGCATGTTCGCCTTCACTGCTCGCGTAAGCAAGGGCGGTGCGTGGCATAAAACACAGGGGATGCTGTTGACCTTGATAAAAGAGTTGCAGTAAATCAGTCAATAGCTGGTGGGCGTGCTCTGGCGTGATGGGCGAAAGCGCATGAAAATGTCCCATATCCAATAGATAGCTAGCATGGTCATACCCCATCGCCATAAGGCACAGGTGGCGTAAATACAGCCTCAGTATATCGCGACCATGGGCACTGCCAGGGCGGTAATTGATGAGTCCCTTAGGGCTAATATCATCAATGCGACCTTCAAGCCATACTCTGCGCGTTTTACTGGGCTGAGTTGTGGGTGAAATCGCTAAATCGAAGCTAAGTCTAATGTCTGCATGATGGCTCTGCTGCTCGCCTTTAAGGAATAAGGTCCTGCCAATAAGCGGTTTAATGTCCTGCTGATATTGGCGTAGCAGTAGGTCGTCAAAGGGATGCATGGGCAAGTTACCACTGGCTTTTAGGCGTTTTAAAAGCTCAATGTCCGGTTCTAACACACCTTGGCTTATGCTATTGTCGAGTAGTTGTGCTTGTAACATATAGCGTTCAAGGGCATTCAAGCTAAAGGGTTCGTCATTGTCATCAGCTTGAATATTAAGGCTTAAATCAACCTTGAGTGTACGGTTAAAGAAGTATTGTGCCGGATTACGAAAGAAGCGGATCAAGGCTGAAATATCCAGATGTTCTTCTTCAATAATAGCGGCCTGTGTGATTTCATTCTCGACCACTATCCGAGTGAATTCATCGATAAAACGACCATTATCCGTTCGAGTATTGGGTGGACACCATTGTTGGCTGTAACTTTGCTTGATCCCTTTTGTGCCCGCCGTTTCGGCTTGGTACAACTTAGGATCAAAGGGTTGCAATGGCTGTTGACTGACAATCTCATTGAGCAGGGCTTTTTCTACCTCTTCACTGTTACTGATAGTGGCAAGCTGCGGCGATAGATCTTCAGGCAGATAACAAAGCTGACAATATTCAATCAGTTCAGAAACAAGCATCGAGGCGATACGCTCCGAGTTGTCCCTTTCACTGCGACCAATGTAGCTGATATATAACTGCTCGCGCGCTGAGAGTAGGGCTTCTAAAAACAGATATCTATCATCAAGACGGCGGGAGCGATCACCTTTACGCGGCCCAAAGTGGGCCATAAGGTCAAAACCGACTGGGTGTTGCACTCTTGGATATACCCCGTCATTCATCCCGAGCAAACAGACAAGCTTAAAGGGAATGGAACGCATGGGCATAAGGGTACAAAAGTTGACACTGCCTGCAAGATAGCGTTGACCAACGCGGGATTCCGTTAAACGCTGATTAAACCATTGCTGTAATACTTCGATGCTTAAGGTTAGCGACGTGGCGATATCGGCTTGGGCTGTTGATAGTGCCTCGATCGGTTTTCCTGCGGATAATAGCTCTTGTTCTAGGGTGGCAATGGCATCGCGGATATCTTGTAACTGCTCGCGCTCGTCTTCATCTGTGTCGTAAAAGGCATCTAATAATGTCGTTAATTCCATTAAACGCACGGCGCCCGTTTGGGGCTTTTCGAGTATTTGTTGGGTTTCATCGAGTGCTTCGATAAAGTTGAGCAGTTTACCGAGTGCTTGTGCCGATTGTCCTTCTATGCCGGTAACCACTAAATGATCTTGATAGAGCGGCGCATCGTCACTTAAGGCATAACCTAAGATCAGTCGTTTTATGCCAAAGGCCCAAGAGTTTTGCTCAAATGCGGGTACACCTTGTTTTAGGCGACTTTGTTGATCTCGCCCCCAACGAACGCCAGCTTCATCAAGCCAGCGGCGGATCAGTTGTAATTCATCGTCATCAAGCTGAAAACGGCGCAAAATGGCGGGTACTTCGAGGATGCTGAGGATATCGGTCAAGCCGAAACGACTTTGATTAATCCCAAGTAAATTCAAAAAACTATTAATAAGAGGTGATTCTTGTGCCGCGCCGCGATCCGCGATGGCATAGGGAATATAATGCAGGCCCTGTTTGGCTGCGAACACAGCATCGATATAAGGCGCATAGGCGGCGACATCGGGCATCATCACGACAATATCTTTGGGGGACAATTGGGGATGGCGACTTAACATATCGAGAAGGTGATCGTGTAGGGTCTCGACTTCTCGCAGTGGGCTATGGCAGCTCTTAACGAGTATTGACTCGTCATCTTTTTTAAGTATGCGGCGTGCTGCGATATTTTGGTAAAGCGCAGCATCAGGCCCAAGTACGCTATCTAAGGTCTGCATCTCTAAAATATCGTATTGCACCCCGTGGAGCATACTGGCGTGACTGGCAGGATCATTAGGGTCATCGCAAGGTTCACAGTAAACATCATCACCAAAATCACAATGCTCGGCGGGAAGCTCAAGCAACATATCGAGTAACTCACGCCCCATCTTGCCATTGTTTGCTAACAGAGGATTACCAACCTCAAGTTTATCTTCCCATTGCTCTGCTAATTGGCGCTTGCCTGCGTATTGCACCGCCATGCGTGCACGGTGACGTGGATCGATAATATCACCCCAATAATGCTGGCATGGACTCAAACTCAAGATAATCACATCAATACGGCTTGCTAAATGATAAAGCACTTCAAGGGTTTGAGGCGCCATTGATGAAATACCAAATACAAAGAGCCGTTGAGGCAACGGGGTTAGTGAGGTATTGGGATCATTGAGCGCTTCAATCAATGCGCTGTGTAGGTTTGCCCTGTGATAATGGCTTTGATTGAGTTCATCTCGATTAAAGGCAACTAAGGCGCGCCATAAAATAGGCTGCCAGCGTTGGTCTTCATTGAGCGGTTTGTTGAGCGTTGTAGGGTGCTGGTTTTGCTCCCAAGCTAACATCCAGTCGGGGCGATACACTAAATATTGATCGAAAATATCGGCAATACGACCGCACAACTGATACAGCTTGATATCATCGGCAGGACGCTGATGAGCCAATTCATCCAATCCATTTATGTTACCTAACGTATGTAAACTTAAATCACCTAAATAGTGCCTAAGTGGCCCAAAGGCATCATCCGCTAACAGACGGGGCAATAACTGCATGAGTTTCCAGGTCATTGCAGCCTTAGTGAAGGCATTTTCCTTCGGGACATTAGGTAATAAATGGTGGCACAACTGCCATGTAAAACTGGAGGGCAGAGGAAATTCGAGTGCTGCTGCAATACCATTTTGCTTTGCAATTTCAAGACGTAACCAAGTCGACATACCGGGGCTTTGTACCAGAATATGCTCACTGCGTAATAGGCGTGTATTGGGGACACTCTGGCGAAGGTAAGCGGCTAAATGGGCACAGAGTACTTCCATTTGATTAGACTGGATTAACTTTAGCATGGGCAACTCGTGGTGTTGTGGGTGACTATTGTTTAACAAACAACGGTTTGTTTAAGTAGCAACAAGGTAAATGACAATAGTGTCAGTAAAAGCAATTCTATGTGTTTGATTTATAAGATTCAACTCTTTACTTTTTCAGTTGATTTAGTGCCTATTTTAATGGGTTATTCGGCCGTATTAATCGCCAATATAATGCCTTTGCCGTGTTGTTAAATTGCCTTAACTGTTGTTGATATACTTTGGGGGATAAATTTTGATATTTAAGCGCGACATAGCTTTGGGTTAATGCATTAAATAGGGTGCAAAAGTTAGGTGCTTTATGTTGATAAACTTTCATCACTTGCGCGGCAAAATCATTCGGGCCTTGACCTTCTTGACGCGTTATCCCATGTGCTGCAAGGCGTAAACAAATTTTTTGATAGCGTGAACTTATCGGATCATTTGTCTGCTTACGCTGAAATAATCCCACGCTGTAGGCGATATAAAGTCCAATCAAACTTAGGCACAACCCCATAAATACCGCTACTTTGGTTTTAGTGACATCCCCTAAAATATGACTGAGCACCTGATTTTGTCTTTCTTGATTAAAGCCTAATACCCACACACTCCAGTAGTAATCTATGCTGGCAAAGCGTTGTCTTAGCTCATTGAGCCATGGTGTGGATTTAAAGCGTAAGCTACTAAAAGGGCTTTCTTTTAGGTAACTGTCCTCTGGTGTAAATTCGGCATCAAAACCGAGTTCAATACGATTAGGCGCCACCATAGCTGTGGGGTCGAAACGTACCCAACCTTCGTTTTCAAGCCAAACTTCGGCCCACGCGTGTGCCATATATTGATATACGCTCAGATATCCCGCTTTGGGATTATATTCACCGCCTTGATAGCCCGTGACCATACGCGCGGGGAGGCCCGTCGCCCGCGCCATAAAAATCAATGCAGTTGCATAATGCACGCAAAAACCCGCTTTATTTTCAAACAGAAAATCATCCACTTGCTGTGGACCAAGCGTAGGTGGTGTAAGCGTGTAGAAAAAGGGCTCAGTGCTGAAATATTGCATTATGGCCCCTAGACGTTGTTTGGCATCGGGGTAGGTTTGCTTAAATTGCTGCGCAAGTTGCAGGGTACGTGGATTACTTTTATCTGGTAGCGCCAGATTGATATCCCTTTGCCGAGAAGAGAGTACAAGATCCATTTTGGCATGGGGCCAAGAATCAAGCTGATAGCTCATTCGCTGATCGAGATTACGTAGGGCTACAATGCGATAATCGGGTAGATTGACTACCGCTTTATCTTCGCTGTAGGCCACATCAAGACCAAAAAGCCATGGCTGATGACTTGGCTCGGCAATGATCTGATATCGATAAACCTGCACCTGTTGACGGCGAACTTTTGCTTGATTGTCCTTCATGTTTAACGTGGAGATCTGTAGGGCAGGGCTTGGTCTAGAGGGGGGGGAAATCAAGGCATCCTGTTGCAGTTTTTTGATCCCTTTCTCTTGTCGCCATGTCACTCCGTCGTAATCTTCCATCACCAATGCCCGCCAATAAAGGTCAGCATGATGTGGCGTGTGTTCTGTAAAACTTGCTCTAAAGGCAAGCTCGGTGGAGCGGGTCAGTTTATTAATATCACCAATGGCAAGGGTATCGGATAAGCCTGTTTTGGCCTCTTTCATATTGGGGACGAGCCAGAGCGGTGTAAAGCGGGGCAAGACTAAAAAGAGCAATAACGCGAGCGGTACACTCTGTAACAGCAACTTGCCCCCAAACCACAATGTATGGCGCCATGTGTATTGACTTTGATATAACGTCACAAGTACGCAGGTATTCACCACTGTCACTGCGAGTAAATGCGCAGTGCTTAGCATCGATTGGTGATCGATAAACGTTAGCGCGATTAGAAAATAGCCAACAACCACTACAGCTCGGACATCCCTTTGATTACGCATCTCAATGTATTTTAAGGCATAACCTAAAATAAGCAGATTGATTAAGGCATTGAGAATTCCCATTTGGCCTGAGACCAGTGCTAAGGTGATGGCAGCACCAATGGCCAAACTTGTCACTAAAAAGCGCGGCGGTTTCGCCACTTTGCCTATATAAATGCCTATGCGCCAAAGTAGACAAATTGCGCAGATCCCAAGTGTCCAAGGGGTCGCTTTATCAAATAAGGGGCTTAATACGGCAAGGTTAGTCAGTAGCAGCCAAAAGAGAGTTTGACGGCTGATATTGTCACCGATTTGTGGGGCTGTGATAACTTCTGCCGTAGGCTTTGATAGGCTCATTTTGAGCGGCTCGGCGTGAATGTGCGCAGTTTCTCAATGTATTCCTTGTCGTCAAAAAGTGAATCAGCGCTAGCACTATGGGAGAGATCACCCGCTTGTGGCGTGTGTGGATTGAGCCGATAGAGTGCCAGAGCTTTCAGGCTAGCCATGCGATGACGATTGCCGACAGCGGGCGGCAGAATAATATCCTTGCCAGAAGGGATGTGTAACCAGAGGCCAAAATGCTGCTCACCTTGACTCAGTTTATTCACTTGCCAACTTAATTGGCTTAATTGGCGTTCAAGCGATTTAGGTTCGGGCCTTAGTATTAACCATAGAGGCTTACCTTGGGGCTGCTCAAATTCTTTACTTAGCATGCCGCGTCCCTGCGCCCATTGTTTCCAGGCTACTTGCTTAAGGGATTCGCCCAGTACATGGGGTTTGAGCCCTTTAAACTCATCAATACCCGCTACATGCTGGCCTGTGAATGTGCTGGGTGGCTCAGTGTGTTCAAGCCTTGCTAAAAGTTGGAGTGGGGTTTCTATTGGTTTTGGATAGACGATATGAGTGATAGCCAAATCAACATAGGACCAGGTACGACAAAGCCCCAGTGGATAGCAAGATTCAATGGTCAGTCGTCCCGGTCTCACAATACCGCGTTTTCCATGTTCAAAGGGAACGAGGGCTTGGACTTCATCTATGCCGACTAGCATAAGCGTGTAACTGTGATTGTTTGGGTATTTTAGGTGGATATGATAACGGTTATGGTGGGATTTAAGCTGAATGGGGAAGGTGAGAGTTTGCCCCGCATAGACTTCAGGCGGTATATCTGCCCGTAAATGTAGCCCAGCAAGGTTGTTATAGCTGTAGAGAATACAGGTGTTAAAAAGACTTAAGAGTAAAATACTTAACCCGATCACCAAATTGTTTTGGTAGTTGGTTCCAAATATAAATAACAGTAAAACAAGACTGAGCCAGATAAGCCCAAACCCACTGGGCAGAATAAAAATACTGCGATGGCTGAGGGTGATTTCGGAATTGGGAGGGAGGCGTCTTTCAAGCCATTGCTGCCAAATGCGCATGATTAATCGTTTCACTCTGTCCTCATCATTGATGCTGGTTTTTGTCTATATCACGACATTCATCTTACCCATTACATAATGGGATTCACGCTGGCGAGGATACGCTCTGAAATCGCTTCGCCTTGTAATTGGCTACTGGTTCTGAGTCTGTGCTCCGCGACACAGCCAAATACGGCTTGTACGTCTTCTGGGACAAGGTAATGCCGTCCTGCTAAAAATGCCCATGCCTTTGCTGCTTGCAGTAAGGCTTTGGTGGCGCGGGGAGATAACCCAAGGCTTTCAGTGTGAATGCGAGAAAAGCTCACTAAAGCCAAGATGTAATTGAGTAGGGCATCGGATGCACTGACCTTGTCACATTGTTCTTGTAACTGCATTAAGGTCATCGGGGTTAAACATTGGGGCAATTGATCCAGTATTTGCGGTGTATGGCGAGTTTTAAGCATGGCAAGTTCAGCTTCGTGGCTTGGATAACCAATGGAAAGCCGCATCATAAAACGGTCTAGCTGGGATTCAGGTAGCGGAAACGTACCCGATTGATCCGTTGGATTTTGTGTTGCGATAACAAAAAAGGGATGTGGGAGTTTGTGGGTGATGCCATCAACGGAGATTTGCTGTTCCGCCATGGCCTCAAGCAGGGCACTTTGAGTTTTGGGGCTTGCGCGATTAATCTCATCGGCTAAGACCATTTGTTTGAAAATGGGGCCAGGGTGGAAAATAAATTGCCCTTGGTGCTTATCAAAAATGGAGACTCCTAAAATATCGGCGGGAAGCATGTCGCTAGTGAATTGCACTCTTTGGTAACTGAGGCCTAAGCTTTGGGCGATAGCATGGGAAAGACTGGTTTTGCCCATGCCAGGTAGATCTTCAATCAGTAAGTGGCCGCGGGCGAGTATGCAGGCGAGTGCGAGGCGAATTTGCCGTGGTTTACCCAGTAGCACTTGCTCAAGTTGTGCTAATAGGTCGTTAATCCCTGATGGTGCCACACTAGACTCCTTATGCCATGCTAGAGGAGAGTCGATAATCGACTCGTCCTATCACTATGGTGGATAATTCCCTTGATATCCAGTTGGGAGTAATGAGTCAAAGGTGCATTACATATTTCTCAATAAAACCGAGTTTAGTGATGAGGTTAGGAAAAACGTAAGGCTTCTGTGCTGGTGGGGCGAATAAACCATGATTTGAATAAAAAGCCCTGCACCAAATGCACTCCAATGTCCTTTGCAAAGGCAAGCTGAGCTTCGGTTTCTATCCCTTCCAGAATACATCGCTTGCCCGAGCGCTTCGCAAAGTCGACGAGTGCAATTAATAATTGGATACCCTGAGGTTGTTCAATCAAGGTTAACCAATGGCGATCAAATTTGAGGTAATCTACATTCATCATTAATTCCACAGACAGCATGGAATGGGGCGCACCTATATCATCGAGCGCTACGTTAATGTTGGCTTCCTTGAACTTAGCAAAAAGTTGATTGGCAAGGTTTGCATCACTTACACAGGTATTTTCAATAATTTCGACCGTGATCTGCTGATAATCAGACAGCAATGCTAATAGTTTTGCCGTATGCGAACCGTCGACGGCGTGAGGGTCGACATTAATGAAAATGGGTTGATTGCGGGGAGCATGGGCGAGTTGAAATACCTTAGCTTGGTATTCAATTGCCGCTAACATGTCTGAGGATACATGTAATTGCTCGAATACAAGATTAGGCGCAATGGCCTTACCATCGGGAAAATAAAAGCGGGCGAGGGCTTCATAACCGTCAATGGCTAAGGTTTGTGGATCGACAAAGGGCTGGTATTCACTGCTTAGACTGAGCGTTTTAAGGTTAATCATTGGCCAAATGCGAGAGCTAAATCATTCAATTGCTTATTATTTGCATTTAACCTCTGGGAGTGCAAATAAGTTTTGACTAATTTGGTTTGATCGCGGATTTTGTATGCATTTTTACTCTCATATAAAACGCCCGATAAGGAATATCGGGCGTTTTAGGAGACAATCAGTGCCAATCAATTTTGATACGAGGCAAGCCGTATAACGAAGATTTGCAATTAATAGCTAAATTTTAGCTCAGCATCACTGAACAAGGGTTGTGGATTTTTCTTTTGCGCTTCGTAAATCAAGCGGTAACTCAGCACTGCTTGGACATATTCACGGGTTTCAGTGAAGGGAATGGACTCAATAAATCCCATGGTATCCAATCGTCCATTGGACTCTGCTAACCAGCGGCGTACCCTTGAGGGGCCAGCATTATAGGCTGCGGTGGCGAGTACACGGTTTTGATTAAACTCTTTTAAAAGCTGGGCGTAATAGGCGCTACCCAAATTAAGATTAAGCTCCGCACTGTAAAGATCCTTAGGATCGCTATATTTTGCGCCATGTTTTTTAGCGGTGGCTTTGGCGGTTGCAGGCATAATTTGCATTAGGCCGCGGGCGCCAACACCAGAGGTCGCATAGCGATAAAAAGCACTTTCGCGGCGGCTAATTGCACGGATTTCATCGATATTAACCCGATGCTTTTTACTGGCATGTTCAAATCCGGGTTGATGTGCCATGGGAAAGCGTAGGGGAATATCGTCCCATAATTTGCCTTGGATACTCGCCTCGACACCAAAATCATACCAACCTTGAGCATGGGCATAACGGCCGTAGCGGGCCCGCATTGGGTTGTCGCTGCGCTTGAGTAACGTAACCCATTCATAACGGGCATCGAAATATCGATCCAGCGCCATCAGTTCTTTTACGCGTACAAAACCTAAGTCATCCTCTAGTTTTGGACTGCTTGCATCCACAACAGGCTCAGGGCTTTGGTTGAGCGATACCGGTTTATTTAACAGTTGTGAGGCGGCAAAACCATAGAAATTACGCTCGTTACTGATGGCCCCGAGTGCTTTTGTTGCGCTATCAGGGGCATTTTTTGCATTGGTGCGGTATAACCAGTATTGCCAACGCTCTTTGGCGAGGGTTTCTGGTTCGAGTAAGTTTAGGTAACGGGCAATATGGGTTGTATCTTGTTTACGAATGGCCCACCTTAAACGACGTTCAACTAAATCATCGCTTTTCATTTCGGGTAAGAGTGTGTCCACGAAATCTTTATGATTGTCATCCTGCTCAATTAATACTCGACGGACTAAGAATTTTTGCAGTTGTTGTGCTTGAGCGGGAGTAAAGCGCTTAGACTTTTGATATCGGGTATATAAATGGATGGCTTGGTCGAGATCCTTGCGGGCCAGTCGCTTTAACCCAAGGGCGACAATATCGCCCACAATGGGATTTTTATCGTTGAATTTTTCGGTATGTCGTAGGCTATTCGGGTCCTTAAACACCGCCACTAAACGCTTAGCTTCGTTATTATGGGTGGTGATTTTTTGGGATAAATAACTCAATAAACTGGTTTCGCCCTCATCAAAACTTAGCAGCATTCGCGCCCAAATCAGATCTTGAGTACGCTTGCCCGTTTTTATCCACGCGTTAAAGAGGGGATCACATTCTTTAGGACGAGAACCGCCATAAACCCACAGTGATTGTGCGGCGGCATAGGCGGTTTGCGTTTCACCCTTGGCAAGTTTGGCTTCATAAAAAAGACACTGCAGGCGAATATCCGAGGGTGGATCTTTCGCTATCACAAGAAAGTCATTCCAGCGTTTTTGACTACCTGCATTGGTTAAATACTTCGCGCGCAAGCGGTTATACATAGGTGTGGTTTGGTATTTATCAATAAGCGCCTTGGCTTGAGTGCCCGGTAGCGCATTGAGGTTACCTATATCGATATCATGGTCTAAATAAATCGCCAGCGGATAGTCACCCAATTTTGCGCGAAGGGGTTTATAGTTTGCATAATCTTGTTTTTTTAGCGCTTTTTCTGCTTCTAAAAATGTTTTTTGAACTGGGGTCAAGGCGAAAGCAGCAGAGGCATTGAATGCACCAGCTATGATAATTGCGCTCGATAAAACCATATTCATTAATGGCTTGCACATGCAGAACTTGCCTCCTGTAATGTCATTATCGATATTTTAGTATCGATTCAAGGTGAAAATGATTATTGTGTTTTTGCTTAATAGGGTTCCAGTTCGGCAATTCCCTGTGGCCCATGGGCGAGTGTTTGAGTTGGCTCATCGTCCTCTGTGTCACTGTCGTCTTGCGCTTCATTCAATGCTTTTTGCAGCAACATTTTGTCCAATTGTTTACTGGTATCTACACCGAGTTGCTGCATTAAATGGGCTTGGCGAACTAAGTTACCTTTGCCCGATGATAGCTTGTTCATTGCACTATGGTAGGTTTTTTCCGCGTTATCTAAGGCACGACCAAGCTTTTCCATGTCTTCTATATAGCCACATAATTTATCGTAAATGCGGCCAGCCTGCTTGGCGATAGTTTGAGCATGTTGGTTTTGATATTCATAACGCCAAATATTATTGATTGTACGCAGTGCCACTAAAAGATTGGTCGGGCTGACCAGCATAATATTTTGCTCTAGTGCAAAATTCACTAAACTTGGGTCGTGCTCCAAGGCGAGCAAGAATGCAGGTTCAATGGGGATAAACATCAGTACATAGTCTAAACTTTTAAGCCCATGTAAATGTTGATAATCCTTCTGGCTCAATCCCTTAATATGGTTACGAATCGAGATCACATGCTCGTTGATAGCCTGTTGGCGTAGGGCGGGATCTTCACTGTTAAAATAGCGCTCGTAACTCACCAGTGACATTTTGGCATCGATTACGACATCTTTGTTTTCGGGAAGATGGACGATGACGTCGGGCTTAAATCGTTTGCCATTATCATCTTTTAAATCCTGCTGAGTATGGTATTCATGTCCTTCACGTAGGCCACTTTCTTGTAGCACACGATCGAGTATCACCTCTCCCCAGTTGCCCTGTTGTTTGTTATCCCCTTTGAGCGCTTTCGTGAGATTGATGGCATCTTGGCTCATCTTTAAATTAAGTTCTCGTAGATGTTCGAGTTGATGTTTAAGGGCACTGCGCTCGGATTGTTCGTGGGTGTAGGATTCTCGGATTTGTTGTCTAAACCCTTCAAGCTGTTGTTTTAGTGGGCCTAAGACACCCTCTAGCTGGCTGGCATTTTGGTGCTTAAAGTTTTCGCTTCGCTCTTCAAAAATACGATTCGCCAGATTTTCAAACTGGGTTTTAAGACGCACCTCGGCGGTTTCTAAGGTGGCAATTTTTTCCTGAAGGGATTCCTGCTGGGCATCGGCCTTCGCTTGAATTGTCTGCTGCATGGCATTGGATTTTGATAATGCTAACTGCAATTCTAATTGGCGACGCTGGCTATCGTTAAGCTGCAGCTCTAAACTCGGTACACGCTCGGCTAAGGCTTCGGCTTTACCTAATTGCTCAATTTTTTGCTCTAATCTTTGCTGGTATTGACGTAATTGTGCTTCTTTGTCATCGACCAGTATTTGTTGTTGTGCCAATGAGAGTTCAGCATCTTCATTGACTTGACGCATTTCTTGTTCGAGTTCGTCTTTAAACTGCTGCCAACGCTGGCGCGTTAAACGTTGATTGAGAAGGGCACCAATCAAAAGACCCAAGAACGCGATGGCGATAAAACCGATGATGTCGGCAACGGAAAAAGATTGAGAAAATGGCATGGTCAATTGCACTCCTTTAGCATTGGCGCTTAGGTTCGCATGCTCCCCAAAAGGCTTCAAGTGCTTTAATGAACAATCTCTGTGAGTCTGGCTTGAATGAGCAAGTCTTATACGTTTAAGCTGAAATATCCGTGAAGTGAAAGTTTTTTAAGGATTTCGCTGTCTATATCTGTATCTACCGCAGCTTGGCTCTACTGGGCGCTGCGTGACCATAAAATGGCAAAACAAAGTTGAGGTGTCAATTGGCTCATTCTTCCCGTTTCACCCAAGGTATTCTTAAAAAAGCGCAGTGGCATATTCAAGATAATCAAGTCACGCCTGAATCTGTTTTTCGTTCACGCAGGCATATTGTTAAAGCATTGGGACTTGGCGCGATCGGGGCGAGTATTCCAGGTTATGTGCAGGCGGGTTTGTTTGATCTTTTTGGCGACCAACCTAAAACATCGTTTATCACGACACCACTGACCTTCAAAACGAATTCGTTATATGGCGGGAGTGACGGTTTAACGCCCTTTGATAAAGTCACCTCCCATAATAATTTCTATGAATTTGGCACCAGCAAGCAAGATCCAATGGACAATGCCCAAGGTTTTAAGGTTGATCCTTGGCAACTTCGGATTGAAGGTGAGGTTGAGCGACCCATGACATTGGACTTTGACCAACTCACGAAAATGTTTCCCTTAGAAGAACGAACCTATCGTTTGCGATGCGTCGAAGCGTGGTCAATGGTGATCCCTTGGGTGGGATTTCCCTTAGCTGCATTACTTAAAAAAGTGGGGGTGACCAGTAAAGGCAAGTATGTTGCCTTTGAAACGGCTTTCGATCCTGAACAAATGCCCGGCCAAAAAAGTCGATTGATGGGCGGGGGAATACATTACCCCTATGTTGAGGGTTTAACCTTAGCCGAAGCCATGAATGATCTGACTTTGCTGTCGGTGGGGTTATATGGCAAAACCTTACCCCCACAAAATGGCGCCCCCATTCGATTAGTGGTGCCGTGGAAATATGGTTTTAAAAGCATTAAATCCATAGTGCGTATTCGAGTCATGGACAAACAACCGCCTACGAGTTGGAATCAGTTAGCGTCCCATGAATATGGTTTTTATGCCAACGTCAATCCCGCAGTAGATCATCCCCGTTGGTCACAGGCGACTGAACGTCGGATC
Organism: Shewanella sp. W3-18-1; assembly: GCF_000015185.1. Classification (NCBI taxonomy): domain Bacteria; kingdom Pseudomonadati; phylum Pseudomonadota; class Gammaproteobacteria; order Alteromonadales; family Shewanellaceae; genus Shewanella; species Shewanella sp. W3-18-1. Next base: position 2,202,320 of record NC_008750.1, read on the forward strand.
GGTGAAGGAGGATTATTTTCCGCGACGCGAATCGATACTCAGTTGTTTAATGGGTATGGTGAGTTTGTCGCATCGCTCTATGATGGCATGGATCTTCGCCAATTTTATTGATCATCATTTATATGGGAGTGGGATGTTGAGATTAACGGCGAAGCATGTCATTTGGCTTAAGAGTGTGTTCCACTTAATCGGTGTTATACCTATTGCCTATTTAGTTATCCTAGTCACAACGGGTCGCGCGGGTGGCGATCCGGTCCAGTACATCATTCACTTTACTGGAATGGGCGCACTCAATGCATTAGTGGCGACCTTACTTATCTCACCCATTGCTAAGCTCACTAAACAAGGTGTATTAATGCAAACCCGCCGTTTAGTCGGCTTATATGTATTCGCCTATGCTACCTTGCATATTCTGGCTTTTTTTAGCTTGGATTTGCTGTTTGCTTGGGGCCTTTTGTTGAGTGAAGTAGTGAAGCGCCCTTATATCCTAGTGGGTGCCTTTGCTTATCTTATCTTAGCAACATTAGCCGTAACCTCGTTTAAGGCATTAATGCGTCGAATGGGGCGTCGCTGGCAAATAATCCACAATGGCGTGTATTTGGTTGCCATACTCGCACCAATTCATTTTTATTGGTCGGTTAAATCGGAAATTATTGAACCGAGTTTATATCTTGTGGGGTTTTGTTTGTTATTGCTATGGCGGCTACCATTGAAGCGTGTTGGACGGGATATTACAGACGGGAAAATGGCAAAATAATTTGCCAGAAGCTTAAACGCTGCGTTAAGCCTTACCAGCAAACGCAGCGTTTAATGATCGCTTAGTCTATCGATTAGCCTAAACCTTGAGTGGCTGATTTCATTTGAATAAATTCAATCTTATAACCATCTGGATCTTCGACAAAGGCGATTTCTGTTGTGCCACCAGCGACAGGACCTGGTGCGCGTGTGACTTTACCACCTGCTGCGGCAATGGCCTCACAGCGGGCATAAATATCTTCATCACCAATAGCAAGGTGACCAAAACCTGTGCCTAAATCGTATTTATCTGTGCCCCAGTTATAGGTCAGCTCAACGACGGCTTGGCCTGTGGATTCCTCGCCATAACCAACGAATGCCAAAGAATACTTATACTCTGGATTTTCAGAGGTACGTAGTAATTTCATGCCTAATATTTGGGTATAAAAAGCGATACTGCGTTCTAAGTTACCGACGCGGATCATAGTGTGTAACAGTTGAGACATAGGTTTCTCTCGGTCAATGAATTGCGCGGTCGAGTATAACAAAAATGTGCTTTTATATGATGCTAAAAATTGCGTTAACGAGATCATTAATACTGATTGACCTGAATGTGGTGTTAGGCTAGGGAACGCTGTTTTTTACCTGTGTGCGTGCTTTTTTGAGACCAATAGTAGATAAAATGCCCGATAAATTGGTTGTTGCTCACAAAACAGGGAATCAAACATGGTTTTTATCATTAGGTTGATAATAATGTAGCCATACCAACTAGGAGAGTGAATGATGAACACCGAACTTAAAATGGCCTTAGGTACAACTGTTGTTATTGCTTTGTTTTTCAGTGCGTTCTTTGTTTCAATGTTTTGATTTAGCTCGTGTTAACCTGCCGTAATTTCGTTGGACGACAAAACCGAGATTTTCAATCTTAGATTGTATATAAGGTTATTGTTCGTTTCTTATGTAAACAAAAAGCCGCAATAGCGGCTTTTTGTTTACCTCAAATTTGGTTTAGCAAAATAGTTTGAAAAATAACTAATTTGATATTCATATATTTTGATTTTCAAACTATAATCCCGAGCCAGTGAGTATCACTTATCAAGCCTTATGTGGCGTAGGGAATTTATATAATGAAATCAGAACATTCAGAACAACCAGCCAGTGGTCTAGATGCCGCAAACACCACTACAGGGCACGCAATTACAAAGTGGCAGCATTCCCATGGCTTTTCGAGCCAAAATATCGCTGGCGAGAAAAATACACGCTATGTTCTCTATTTAACGCTGATCACTATGGTGGCAGAGATTGTCGCTGGTACGATTTACGGCTCAATGGCACTGTTAGTCGATGGTTGGCATATGGGCACCCATGCTGCGGCTTTTATGATCACCTTGTTTGCCTATTCCTATGCCCGTAAACATGCCAATGATCCTACTTTTGCGTTTGGTACAGGAAAGGTGAGTGTGCTCGGTGGTTACACTAGCGCGATCGCCCTAGGTTTAGTGGCATTAATCATGCTGGTTGAATCTGGGATACGACTTATCAATCCTGAGCAAATTCATTTTAATGAAGCGATTTTTGTGGCTGTGATAGGGTTAAGTGTAAATGTGCTGAGTGTCTTTTTGCTCAAAGATCATCATAGCCATGATCATGGTCATCATCACGGTCATGACCACTCCCATATGCATTCTGAACATGAGCATGTTCATCACGATGATGGACACCATGACCATACACATTGCCACCATAATGCTGAGCATGAGCATGAGCATGAGCATGAGCATGAGCATGAGCATGAGCATGAGCATGAGCATGAGCATGAGCATGAGCATGAGCATGAGCATGAGCACAAGAGTCAGAAGGCACATGGTGGCCATGACCACAACCTACGCGCCGCCTATTTTCATGTTTTAGCCGATGCGTTAACCTCAGTGCTCGCTATTGTGGCATTGCTATTTGGTAAATATATGGGCTTAACTTGGCTCGATCCTATTATGGGAATTGTCGGCGCCGTCATTATTAGCCGCTGGTCTTGGGGGCTTATTCAGCAAACCAGCCCCATTTTACTCGATGGCGGTGTGAAGGAATCATTGCAGCATAGGGTTAAACAAACAATCGAAGCTGTGCCGGATCATCAAGTCGCCGATTTACATATATGGCGTCTGAGTGCAGATCATCATGCTATGATGGTGTCAATCGTGTCTCACTCACCGAAAGAAGCCAGCTATTTTAATCAGTTACTGACTCAATTTCCTGAGTTATCACATATCACTATTGAATTACATACGTGTCGCCAAAGCGAGTGTTTGGCTAAGGAAGTTTAATGACAGCGGGGCATCCCAATACCACTCAACATCATTCGACTGATCACAGCTTGAACCATGTGATTATTGAGTTTTACGAAAAGCTGTCGTCTTGGGAACATGCTATCGTGCGTGACAAAGGCTTCAGCTTGTCGCAGGTACATACCATTGAGTTACTCGGCGTACATGGCGCCATGAGGATGAAGGAACTGGCCGATAAAATCGGTGTCACTACGGGTACCCTTACCGTACAAATCGATAAAATGGTGGAAGCTGAGTGGGTTGTACGTCGTCCCCATGAAACCGATCGTCGTTCGATTCTGGTGGAGTTAACCGAAAAGGGCCAAACTTTGTTCCTCGAACATGATGCTCTGCATCTACAGCTCACCACAGATCTCACCGCTAAAATGAGCAGTGAAGAACGTATCGTGCTGCTCAATTTATTGTCTCGTATGAATAACGAGTTTTAATTTACTCTATTTCAGCCACTAAAAAGCGTCCCTCGTGGACGTTTTTTTATAGCACGACATCCTTAAAAACGCGATTCATTCTAGATTAATCATCTGCTATTACAGTACCTTACCTTTTGTTACATTCTTGTTGGATTAATAGTTGAACTGGAGATTAATTAAGGTAATGTAAGGGCAGATCTCAAGATGGACTTTGTTTAAAAGGAATAGAATGAATAATAAATTACTGCCTTGGTGCATTGCAGGAGTGCTCGGTATGAGCGGTCAACTTCACGCAGAAGAAGATAAATACATTTGGTTAGAAGATGTTGAAGGCGCAAAGCCGATGGAATGGGTGAAAACCCAAAATGCTGCATCTGCCGCCGAAATTAAAGCGTTTAAAGGTTTTGATACCTTAGTGGCGAACAGTCTTGCCATCCTGAACGATAAAGAACGCATTCCCTACGCGACCCACATTGGCGACAAGTTATACAACTTTTGGAAGGATGACACCCATGTGCGCGGTATTTATCGCCGTACTACCATGGAAGAATATGCTAAACCCGATCCCAAATGGGAGACTGTGCTTGATATCGATGCCCTAGGCAAAGCTGAATCCGTCAATTGGGTATTTAAGGATATTAGCTGTCAGTATCCCGAAAATGAGCGCTGTTTTGTCTCACTTTCCCGCGGCGGTGCCGATGCGGTGGAAGTGCGAGAATTTAATTTAAATACTAAATCCTTTGTTGCCACCAAAGATAAGCCATTCTTTTTGAAAGAAGCTAAATCAAGTCTGAGCTGGATAGATAAAGACCACGCCTTTGTTGGTACTGATTTTGGTGATGGTCAAAGCATGACTGACTCAGGTTATCCACGGGAGGTGAAACTCTGGCAACGGGGTACACCACTCGAGCAAGCGAAACCGATTTTCACAGGCGACAAAACCTCAGTCGCAGTATCAGGTTGGGTACTCTTCGATGATAAAACGCCCCTTAGCTTAGTCACCGAAGCACATACTTTTTATACCGCAACCCAATATGTTTACCAAGATGGCAAACTTATTAAACTACCAGTGCCAGAAGATGCTGAAATTAAAGGCTATTTTAAAGGTAAGTTATTTATTGAGTTAAAGAGCGATTTAACTAATAAGGACGGTAATTTTAAGCAAGGCGCGGTCGTGTATGCCGATGTGGCGGATCTTATCGCCCAAAAAGCCAAATTCAGTTTATTTGTGAGCCCGACTCAGACCGCATCGATTGCGCAGCTCAGTTTTAGTAAGAGTGCTATATTCGTGAATTGGCTCGATAACGTGAAAAGCAAATTAGTGCGGTATGAGCAAGACGAAAAGGGCGCTTGGCAAAGCACCCAAGTTCCATTCGAAGCGAATGGCGCCTTGACGGTAATGGACGTTGAGCAAGACAGTGATGATTTTTTCGTGAATTACACCAGTTTTCTTGAGCCTTCAAGCCTCTATACGGTTAACGCAAAAACCTTAAATCCGAAGAAAATTAAAGGTATGCCGCAACAGTTTGCTGCGGATAAGTTTAAAACTGAGCAATACTTTGCGACGTCTAAAGATGGCACTAAAGTACCGTACTTTGTGGTAATGGCTAAGGATCTTAAGTTAGATGGCACTAATCCTACGCTACTTTATGGCTATGGTGGGTTTGAAGTCTCATTGCGTCCATCCTATTCGGCCACCATTGGTAAGAATTGGTTAGAGCAGGGCGGCGTATATGTGTTATCTAACATTCGTGGCGGTGGCGAATATGGCCCAGCTTGGCATCAAGCGGCGTTAAAGCAAAATCGACATAAAGCCTATGAGGATTTCGAGGCAATAGCGGAAGATTTGATTGCCCGTAAAATCACGTCAAGCAAACATTTAGGCATCCAAGGTGGCAGCAACGGTGGCCTGTTAATGGGGGCAGCATTTACCCGCAGGCCGGATCTTTACAACGCTGTTGTATGCCAAGTGCCTCTGCTTGATATGTTGAGATTCAACAAGTTGCTAGCGGGTGCCAGTTGGATGGGTGAATACGGTAATCCTGATATTCCTGAGGAATGGGCTTACATTAAAACTTACTCTCCGTACCATAATCTGCATAAAGACGTGCATTATCCCAAGGTCTTTTTCACCACATCGACCCGTGATGACAGGGTTCACCCAGGCCACGCTCGTAAGATGGTGGCTAAGATGAAAGACATGGGAATTGATGTCTTGTACTACGAAAATATTGAAGGTGGCCACGCTGGCGCTGCGGATAATAATCAAGCTGCGGAACTTAATGCGATGACGTTTGCCTACTTATTACAGCGTTTACGATAATTGTCATACGAGAAACACATAGACGTAATAACTCAGTCGTAAAAGATTGGGTTATAAAAGACAGAGTTGTAAAAACAGAGTAGTAAAAACCGAGCAAGTCCCTATAGGTTGGGGAGTAAAACGGCCGAGTTTATTGATATTCGGCCGTTTTTTTATGGATAACAGGGAGTTAATAAGGTTTGAGCTAGGGGCGTCGCTTGCTACTATGGCGCGAAAATTAAGTCGTAAGATTACCTTAAGAAAATTAAGTTAGCTTCGGCCAACGGCCAATTTGAGAGAGCGTTATCGGTGCTAACAAGATTTAAGACCTTATCAGTGAATCAATTTACGCTGATCACTGCATTGTTCTATGTGTGTATTTTTAATATCCCACTCTTTACTTTTATTCACGAAGGTATTGAAAAACAGCCTGAGGTAGATCCGCTTTTTATCGCCAGTATGCCACTGTTTTTTACCTTTGCCCTTGGCTTGGTATTTTCGTTTTTTTCGGTGAAGTATCTACTAAAACCCTTGTTTATCGTGCTCACCTTAATGTCGTCGACGGTATTTTTTGCCACGATGAAATACCAGGTTGTATTTGATTACGGCATGATTGAAAACATTTTTCAGACGAATCAGGCGGAAGCCTGGATGTATATTAATGTTGCTTCAGTGGCTAATTTACTGTTAACAGGGATATTGCCAGCATACCTTATCTATAAAGCCGATATTCAATACAAACCGTTCTTTAAGGAGTTGGCACATAAAGTATTTTTTATGCTAATAATGCTTGCTGGTATCGGGGTGATTGGTTTTTTCTATTTTCAGGATTACGCCACGTTTGGTCGAAATAACGATGGCCTGAGACGTTATATTGTGCCAACTTATTTTGTGGGTTCGGTCTCTAAGTACATGTATTCACATTATTTACAAACACCAATCCAATATGAAACACTTGGATTGGATGCAAAAGATGTCAGTGCTACCCCTAACCATAAACCCAACTTATTGGTGCTGGTGGTCGGGGAAACTGCACGTTCGATGAACTACCAATATTATGGCTATAAAAAGCCAACCAATGCCTATACCCAAGATCTTGGCTTGATAGTGTTTAAGGATACCCATTCCTGTGGTACCGCAACGGCGGTGTCCTTGCCCTGTATGTTTTCACGAATGGGGCGCAAAGATTACGATTCACGCCGCGCTTATGCTCAAGATACGGTTATGGATGTGCTGAAACATGCTGATATTGAGGTGAAGTGGTTTGATAATGACTCTGGGTGTAAAGGCGTTTGCGATCGCATAGAGAATATCACTGTTGATCTCAATAGTGATCTTAAACTCTGCTCTGGGCAATATTGTTTTGATCAGGTGTTATTAGAGAAATTAGATGAGGCGCTTAATAGCGCAAAAGCGAAAGACACTGTGCTTGCCTTGCATATTATTGGCAGTCACGGTCCAACTTATTTTCTACGTTATCCCCCGCAATACCGTCGATTTATACCCGATTGCCAACGCAGTGATATCCAAAATTGCACCAACGAAGAGTTGGTAAATACCTATGACAACACGCTGCTGTATACGGACTATATAGTGAGCGAAGTCGTTAAAAAACTTCAAAAACAGCAAGATAAATTTAATACCGCGATGTTATATCTCAGTGATCATGGTGAATCATTGGGGGAAAAGGGGATGTATTTACATGGTGCGCCTTACAGTATTGCGCCGATAGAACAAACCAGTATCCCCATGTTAGCTTGGGTCTCTGATCATTTCAGTCAAGATAATCATTTAAATATGGCGTGCTTGGCCGAACATGCTGACAAGGGAGGATACTCCCATGACAATTTATTCGATAGCCTCTTAGGGTTAATGAATGTGAAGACTGAGGTGTACCAAAGCCATCTTGATATTTTTGCCTCTTGTCGTAGCTAATGGACGGTATTAGATAAGATAAACCTATGCGAATGTCAGGTATAGGTTTAAAACCATCACAATAATTATGCTTCCCCATATCCAAATTCGATCAGTTGAGCTAACTTATGTTATACAAAAAATTAACAATAATATGGTTTCAATATTTATGTTTTCTGTTGAAAATAAAGAACTTGATTCCGCGGCGCAAATTTTGCGGCTAGCCGTGCCACAAATGTCGGCCCTTGATATCCCCGTTACCCCGGAAAACTATACGGTTTGGTATGAATATTTTGCGGGGACTAATCTTGACTTAAACCGTGCGATTGATGGTTTTATCGCAAACGGTGTTGTGTTTACAAAAGAGGTTAATACAAGCTTATATAAAAATTTTATCCAAGAACAATCCCCCGAGGTGATTGAGAATGTACAAATAGAGACTCAGATTTTAATCAATTCATTACTGTGCAAAATTGTACAATTGAACCAAGGGACCGCGGATTTTTCGGGCACTTTAGCGGAATTTGGCATCAAGCTTCAATCCAATTCTGACATTAATACCTTAAATCAACTTGTTGATGGTGTGATGGATGAAATGCAAAATTTACTGATCAACAACCAAAACATGGAACAAAGCCTAAATGCCATGGGGCAAGAGGTACAACATCTTAAGTCGGAAATGGAAAATTTAAGTCTGGCGGCCATGACGGATCAATTAACGTCTTTATATAATCGCCGCGCCTATGAAATTGCCATTCAAGACCATATTCACCGCGCCCAAGAACAGCATTCCCGTTGTAGCTTACTGATTGTTGATATAGATAGGTTTAAACAATTTAATGATACCTATGGTCATCAAATTGGCGATAAAGTATTAGCTTATGTCGCACTCGCCTTAAAGCAATGTGTTCGAGGTGATGACTTTGTTGCTCGCTATGGTGGCGAAGAGTTTGTAGTGCTTTTGCCAAATACCCATTTTCACGATGCTTTACAAGTTGCGGAAACCTTAAGAGAACGTATTTCAGAGCGGCACTTAACCATAGGTAAAGATAAAAAATTATCCCTCGGCGCAATTACAGTATCGATCGGTCTTGCCTCATTACAAGAGGGTGATGATGCCGAAACGCTCTTTAGCCGAGCGGATAAAGCCTTATATGAAGCTAAATCCGATGGGCGTAACTGTGTTAGGGGATAGAGATACCCAAACCTGCTCACAATACACAACGCCACATCTTCAGATTGTTTGAGTATCCAGTTCGCGAACTATTTTACTGGGGAAATAAATCCCTTAGGTTTAATCGCTAGTACTGAACAATTCAGTTGGGTAAGGATCGCTTCCGCTGTATTTCCGATGATAAGCCCAGGAATACCTGTACGGGCAACGGTGCCCATAACGACAATATCGACCTGTAGCTTTTTGGCTAATTGTGGAAGTTCTTGAGCGGCGGCGCCTTGTACCAAATGGGACTGGGGGGAAAGATAATCGTAGGATTGCTTACCCAGTTTATTTTTTAAATTATCAAAGAGCGTTGCCATTTTACTGCGTTTTTGAAGATATTCGTCTTCTAATAACTGGCGCTCTAATTTTTCGGGTTGCTCTGCCCATAAACCAATAAATCCAGCTTCAGGCGTATCGTATGCATTTACTACATGTAGTGATGCAAAATCAGACAGTGCGAGTGCACTGGCTATATTTACTATCTCTTGATTTAAATCACTATTTTCTTCTTCGGTAATATCACTATTGAAATCCACCGCGGCCATAATATGGCGGTAATTGGGATTTTCATTGGGTTGCATTAACCAAATTGGACAGGGGCATTTGCGCAGCAGGTGCATATCGTTACTGCCAAAAAGGCGATCGAGCCAGCTATTTGATTCAGTTTCTTTGATGACTAAATCAATATTTTCCATCTGCACTGTGTGAATGATATCGATGTAACTTTTACCCATTTTTAGTTCAGCTTTCGCGGTGCAGTGGGGCGTAAAAAACGCCAGTAATTCTCGCAATTTAGCTTCTTCATGGTTCTGTATTTTTTGTGCTATGTCTTCATCATTAATGCCTAGTTGTTTGGTATAAGCACTCAATGAAGGCTTAGGGATAATACGTAACAGTGTTAATTCAGCCTGATTATTGTTGGTAAGTGATATGACTCTGGCTAATGATTGGGGATTTTCATCTCCATGAGGATGCAGTACATATAAGATGTTTTTGAATTGATTCATGGAATATCTCCTTATTTATCGTGGGTAGATTTATACATCCACACCATCAAGTAACAACTCTATTGCCCTATCTGCAGCATCTTGAAAGGGTTCTAATACGAGGTCGATACCCAGCATTGTTAATTCTTCCGTTTCTTTTTTACTCTGAGAAACCGTGGCTAATTTACCACTAAAACCGCTTGTGCGAGTGAGTTGTATAATGGTTTTTCTTGTATCTTCTAATGTCAGGCCCGTATGGTGCTGTGGCATAGTAGATACAATCCAATGGGCGTGTCTAAGAGGAAGTTCGGCGATAAACTCGGCGTCTGTCACATCGCCGTATTCTGTATCAATACCGAGTAAGCGACACTTTTTTATGGCTGATGGATTGAAGTCTAAACCGAGTACTTTCACGCCTTTTTCTTTTAGACGCGCAGCAATTGCCGTCCCTAAACGTCCTAATCCAAAGATGACCACTTGATAATGATCTTGGGTTGAATGTTTAGAAGGTTGTTCACGTGGAGTGCCTGTTCGTTCAAATATTCCCAATATCGGTTCGCATATTGCGTAAAGTTTATGGGAGTAGGTGATCATATAGGTTGATGCCGTGATAGTGACAATGCCGACTAAGGTCACTAACCCCAAAATGTCTTGTTGAATATGGCCTAGGCTTATCCCCATCGCAATAAAAATGAGCGAGAATTCACTGATTTGTGCAACGGTTAGGCCAGCTAAAAAACTGGTTCTTTTTTTGTAGCCCATTAATCCCATGATAATCAATACAATCAGAGGGTTGCCTATTAACACGAAGACCGAAAATAGGATGGCTGCGTAGATATGTGATCCAAGTTGAGACAAATCTAAGGTCGCACCAAGGGCGATAAAAAAGAATAACAATAGAAAATCGCGCAGGGGGCCAAGTCTTGCGGCAATACTTTCACGGTAAGGGGTTGAAGCAAGCGCAATCCCTGCGAGTAAGCCTCCCACTTCCATTCCTAAGCCTAATAAATCACAGACGGCGGCAAATAGCGTCGCTTGTGCTATTGAGTATATCAGCAGTAATTCCGGTACTTTTGCCAATTGTTCTGTGAGAGGGTTGGCTAAATATCTAACAAAAACAATGACAAATAGCACTAATCCGATGCCTGATGCTGTCACTTGCAGTATCGATGTGTTTTGAGTTCCGCTATGCCCCGCATCAGAACCTATGCCGATGGCGGCTAAGACTATCATGGCGACCACGACGACAAGATCTTGGACGATCAAGAAACCTAACGCTATTTGCCCATGCAGAGAATCAATTTCTCGTTTATCGGACAAAAGCTTGACGATGATAATGGTCGATGAAAAGGTCAGGGCGACGGCAATATAAATACTAGTGATATCGTCTAACCCAAGAGCTAACCCGATAAAATAGCCAACAATGGAGGTGAAAATAACCTGTCCAAGCCCCGTGAGTATTGAAACCCCACCAATAGATTTGATGAGTTTTACATCCAGCTTGATACCCACGAGGAAAAGTAAAACAGCAATGCCTAATTCTGAAAGTAAATTAATTTGCTCTTTTGAATGCACTATATCTAAAACGGAAGGACCAGAGAGTAGACCGACAACAATAAAACTGACTATAAGAGGCTGACGCAAAAATATACCAATAAAGCCGATAATAGCGGTCATAACCAGCAGTGCGGCAATTTCAGTGAATGAGGATTGCGTAATGATGTCAATCAAGGTTCCACCCTCAGTTAAGCACCGTATTTACGTATAAGGATAGAACAAAAAGGCTAATGTATGTCCAGCGTTTTTACTAAAAACTGTCAATAGTATAAGGACATAGAGCATACTTACATTTTAACAAAGCCTCTTCTATCGCACGCGTGGTGCATCAAATAACGCATTTTCAATCGGTTTGATGAATCCCATACCACAGTTGGCCAAGGGCTATCCCTCCATCATTGATGGGGATGTGTTGACTAGATAATACCTGATTACCTTGGACACTGAGTTGACTCAGGCAGTATTCCAACAGGTATTTATTTTGAAAAACACCACCACAAAGTACGGTTGGAAGATGTTTGTATTTAGCGGCATAAACACAGATTGCTTCACCTAGGGTATGTAAAAAGGCGCGGGCTATTGTGTCGCGTCTGTGAGCGGTTAAGGGTTGCGCTGTGATTAACTGAATAATTTGTTTGAACATGGCACTGCTGTTCCATTGTCCCTCGCTGAAGGGAAGAACGAGGATTAACGGATCGAGTGCCAGCATATCGGCACGATTTGCTGCAGCTTCAATAGCCATCCCTGCTTGGCCTTCGAATAGCGTGGTTTCAATAAGCCCTAATGCACAGGCGAGGGCATCAAACAGACGTCCAACGGATGAGCTTTCTATTGCGCTGCCGTTTTGCCAGATTTTATGTAAATTCGTCAGTGTGTTTGGACTAAGGCATCTTAATATAGGTAATGGCAGAGCCAGTACCTCGCTTAGACTCATTTGTTCAAATAGGAGTGCTAATAAGAGTCTTACGGGCTGTTTAATCGCTTGCTCGCCGCCCAGTAAGGCGATGGGCTCAAAGTGAGCCAACCGTTCTGCTTTATCGAGCGTGGTTAATAGCACTTCGCCGCCCCATAAACGGCCATCTTCCCCAAGTCCTGTCCCATCGAAGCTAAAGCCGAGAACGGGATCGCGATATTGATTAATTGCCATCACACTCAATACATGGGCATGGTGATGCTGCACCGAGAAACATTTGCGTTGTTGGCTTGTATCTATGGCGTTATTAGCATCTAAGACACTATTAGCCTGCGCCCAACGAGAAGGCGCGTAGTCTGGATGTTTATCACAAATAATCCATTTAGGTTCAAAGTGATATAGGCGAGAGAAGGTGGTTAATGTACGTTCAAAATACTGCTCAGCACTGACACTAAAGAGATCGCCAATATGTGGGCTTAAAAAAACATTCGAGCCAAAACCGAAGGCAATCGCATTTTTTTGTTGTGCACCAACGGCAAGAATCGATTGAGTCAAAGGTGTTGTTAGGGAAAAACTGGCTGGAGCAAATCCCCGAGCGAGGCGCAGTACTTGTACACTTGGCGGTATAAGATAAGGGGCCGTGTCATGTGTTCGAGGTTGGATGACTTGTACAACACTGTCATCGCAGCCGTTAATAATAGGGCGATTATGATCGACTATGGCATCTACAACATGACTCAGGTGACTCACTAACTCATCACAGTGGGTGATGATAGGTTCACCCGATACATTGGCACTTGTGGCGACCAAGGGTCCATTGAAGAGAGCTAACAGCAAATGATGCAGTGGGGTATAAGGTAAGAATACCCCGAGTTTGTCCAGATTAGGGGCGACTTCAATGCTAAGATCGTTTGCGGGTATGCTATTCATCAGTACGATGGGGCGTTCCTGTGAACTGAGCACTTGCCATTCAGCATCTGTCCCGGTGACATATCGCTGCGCCATCGCAATATTGGCCACCATGACCGCTAAGGGCTTTGCTTGACGCTGTTTACGTTGGCGAAGTGCTGTGACAGCCCCAGTATGGCGTGCATCGCATACTAAATGAAACCCACCTAATCCTTTAATCGCCAGAATTTGCCCTTGGGCTAATCTATTGGCCGCCAGTTGTAACACAGTCTGCTGTGTGACGTTAACTGGCGTAATATCTTCTCCCTGTGGTGTTTTTAAATAGAGTTGAGGACCACAGTTCGGGCAGCTTACGGGTTGGGCATGATAACGGCGATCGAGCGGATCGTAGTACGATTTTGCACAATCTGGACACATGACAAAATCAGCCATAGCCGTGTTGTGTCTATCATAGGGTAACGCATTGATAATAGTGTATCTTGGGCCACAATTAGTGCAGTTGGTAAAGGCATAACCGAAGTGGCGATCCTCGGGGTTATGCATATCGTTTAGGCAATCTTGACAGGTACTTTTGTCGGCAGATACAGCGACAGCACTGCCTGATCCCTCAATATCTTCATCACAACTTTCGATGATGGCAAATAGGGTTTCGCCTTCAATAACGGGTAGTAATGTTTGAGTTATCTGATCGATTCGCGCCAGTGGTGGTGGATTGGATTTGAGTGCGGTGAGAAAAAGTTCGAGACCAGTCTCATTACCCTGCAACTCAATGGTTACACCTTGGGCATTATTGAGTACAGTGCCCGTTAGTTGGTTATCAAGGGCGTAACGATATACAAAGGGGCGAAACCCCACCCCTTGTACTATGCCTGTAATATGCAATTTATATCGCTTGAGCGCTTGGTTCTCTAGGACAACATGTTCCAATACGTATTCTCTTGGCTTTTTTGTTAAACGTTACTCATTCAGTTTACGTTGCTTAGCGTAGAGCGCGCCGACGGCTAAATTATCTCCGTCTAAATCAAGACTGCGATTAATCACAAGAGGAAAGTTCTTTCCTATGCGTAAACTTATCCGTTTGCAGAGGGTTTCATTGGTTAACTCATCTCCAGCGAGAGCAATCTGCTGTAATCCGATATTCAGATCGATATGTTCTAACCAGTTTGCGAAATAGTCAGCAAGGGAATCCTGCATCGCAAAGGCGAGTTGGCTGGGATCGCCATTGCCTGCAATACGAAAACTCAGCACAGTGCCTAAGGTTTTGCACCAATTAAGGCTGCGATGTGCTTCACCTTTAGTCAAGGGGTAATCGATACGCGGCGCATTGGCACCTTGGTAACGCATGGCCGCCGCCATTAGGGCATCACTCAAAGTTTCTGGACGTTGAGTTTCTTCACTGTGGTTAAGTCCCATTAAGATAGCGGCAATTGCCCACAGGCTCTGTAAGTTATCACGTCTTCCTGACAGTTTTAGGCTCAGTAATTTTAAATAGTCATCCGGAAACAAGCTTTTAAATTTTTGTGCTACGGCTTTTTGTGGGCTGCTATCCAATTGATGGAAGATTTCATAGCCGTTATCGGGTAACTCAGGTAATGCGAAGAAGAGTTCAGTATCACCCTTTTTATCGCAGGTAACGATTTGGCTGGGCCTAGTGTGGCTAAGGTAGATGATAGCGGCATTTTTTGCCTGTTTATGGCTGGCTAACTTGCCGTTTAGCAATGCGCTGAATAGCGCACAATCGGTGAAAGTATGATCTTCTGAATGGGTGTTCTCAATAGCTGAGTGTTCGTTTGATAGTGGGTCGTATAACGCCGTGACAGTCAATTCTCCTTGGTGCGAACGCGAGCGCTTAATGGCTTGCCATTGTGCTTGATAGCCCTCAAAGCTGATTTTTTCGCGTAGCGGTTCAGGTGCGATAAATTGTTTAACAGCCACAATGTGTTGGCTTGATAGCTGAGCCCAAGCGCCATCGACCCACGCAAGCTTTGGTCTTTGGTGATCGCCTTGAATATAGACCCAATCTACGCCTTTTTGCCTGAGCACTTCAGCCAGCACTAAGATAACGCGACTATAAGCAAAACATATATCGTAAAGTGGGGCGGTAAGTTTACTGTGCTCTTGGGTGGGTCTGGCACAGATCAGCGGTTTTTCTATACTGGAAAGCGCTAATACTTGATGATCTTTGAGGCAAAAATGGGCATTGAGTGTATTGGGATTGCAGATCAATAATTGGGGACGTTCGCCTAAGGCGTCCCTGGTAAAAGGCGTCAAGCTAAGGCTGATACTGTCTGGTGCATTAAGTGTTAATGTGCCTTGTGTCAGTAAATGCTGTGCCATAGCTTTTATGTCTGACAAGGTTAAAGCTTTTTGTTCGGTGGTTAACAGGTTTTCGCCTTTGCAACAAGGGCAAGCCAGGTCAATGATGCCAAATTGAGCTGACTGATTATCACCGAACAGTGGGTAGCATTGCTGACAAAAAGGTGCGATCGCTCGGGCAGTATTGGTTGACGAAGGTGTGGCATATAAACAAGGAAGGAGTGTTTTGTGACCGGTGGATTCATTGATGACCTTGATGCCTGAGTCAATGAGCCAAGCAGAAATTAAAAAATCCGCGGCGATTGCATCGGCAAGTTGTTCCAGTTGTGTTTGCTCACCTTGGGCTTCAATGAAATAGGTTTGTGAACCAAAGTGGTTTTGATTGTCACAGCCAATAGTAATGTTCAGTGCATCATAATTTAGATATTGATTACATAAATGCGCGTACAAAGGCACCTGACGTGAGCAGGTAAAATCAAATCTGATGTTTTTCATCTATAAGGACACCACGTTTATAAGAGTCTGGGATCAGCGAATCAATGCTATGTTCAGCGATGCGCGTCACAGTAAAGCCAAGGGAGGCTAAGTGGGTTAACAAGGTTTTTTCCATTAAAGGCACGGCTGCTGCGACCTTAGGAGTTAGCCCTAGGATCATAGGTTCAAGCACTGTAGGTGTGACACCTAGCACAAAGGTTTTAGGCCGATCGCCCACCATTTCCATCATATTGAGGGTTTGCAGCATTTCCACTTCATGTGCGCTGCCTTGCCAATCAATTTCCTTGGGTGCTTTGTCAAAATCGAAGAAATAGACTTCGCCAGTATCGACACCATTGGCATTAACGGTATCAACCACAATTAAATAATCATATTGGCAGATAATAGGAATGAGTCCCTGAGCCAGCGTACCGCCGTCGAGCAGTTCTAGCTGGTGGGACTCATGGGTAAACTGATAATTATCAGCAATGTAATTGACAAAATGTACGCCGATGCCTTCATCGGCGTACAGGACATTGCCAATACCAAGTAGCAATATCTTCATTGGACTCCTAGTGATGTGAGTCTGGCTTATGGTAGTCATAGCCAGAGACAATTGAGTCAACAGAGTTATGTTTGAAGCGTATCCCTGACCAAACCGCCATATAGACGTGGATAACCACAAAGATAACAAATGCCCAAGTGAGGTAGTGGTGCCAAATCCTGACCTGTGCGAGTCCACCCATTTGTGCTGTAATCCAGGCTGCGCTTCCCCAAAGCATGCCACCTAAACCTTCGTGGTATACATTGGCATATAAAACGAGGCCTGTAATACAAATCACCAGTGCAACTAAGGATATTGCTACATAAGTCACAAATTGCAGTGGTCCATAGACTCCCGCTTTATGCAAATGTCCCATCCAAATATAGGATTTCAGTTGGGTTATCCAACTTTGGATACTCATTACATCCCGGAATGAACGTCGCTCAATATCGCTTCGGCTGAAAAAATACAGGTAGAAGCGAACTAAAGTAATTGCGGTCAGTAAAAAACCACAAACCAAGTGAGCAAAACGGATCCAACCTTGAACGAGTACATCGCTACTTTCTGGTGCCACAAGAAACGGCCAAGCAATATAGAATCCTGTGATCACCAGCACCAATATTGACAGTGCCCTGAGCCAGTGAAAAATTCGTATTGCAGGACTAAATACTAGTGTACGAATGCGGGTTGCAGAATGGTTCATTATGCGCTCCCTCCCTCGATTATTGTCCATTGGGGCTGACACGGAACTCGCTCAATGCCTGACCTTTAAAATCCATTACGTGTACAGAACACGCCATGCAAGGGTCAAATGAGTGAATAATACGTATCACCTCAAGGGGTTTAGTTGGATCTTCCAGTTTTAAGCCAATGAGCGAAGCTTCATAGGGACCCATTTTACCGTTGGCATCGACAGGACCTGCGTTCCACGTGGTTGGTACGACAGCTTGATAGTTTTCAACAACCCCATTTTTGATACGGATCCAGTGGCTTAACATTCCGCGCGGCGCCTCAATCATGGCATGACCTACATATTCTTTGTTGGGGTCAATATTGGGCTTAACGAAGGTTGTTTCATCGGATTGGATGTTGACAAGTAAAGCCTCGAAGGTTTTTAACCCTTCTTGAGCCACAATCACGGTTTGTAACATACGGGCAGCAGTGCGGCCTAATGTGGTAAATAAGGCTTCAACGGGTAAACCTGTGCGAGCTAATAAACCATTAACGGCATCCACTACGACTTTATTACCACGAGCATAACTCACCAGTAGACAAGACAGTGGACCTACTTCTACAGGTTCGCCTTGATAACGGGGTGATTTTACCCAAGAGTATTTTCCATCACCATCCAGTGTTGGCAGCTTGCCATACACAGTGTCGCGTTCGATAAAACCCGTATAGTTAGGAATCGTCGTACCGTCATAGGGATGTTGCGGCGCATCGGCGGTATACCAAGCGTGGCTGACGTCTTCGGCGATAAGATCTGGGTTGATATCACTAACGCCAGCAAGATCGCCATTCATGATCACACCTTGATCAAACATGAATTCGCCATTAGCTAAGACAAAGTCATTAGTCGCCATGAAATTTTTCACATTCACGCCGCCAAGAACGCTTGGCTCTGTCCCAAAGGCTTCTGCAGCCATCACAATATCGGCTTGATAGGCACGTAGGATAAAGTCAGTTACGATGGCGTGTTTTTGTTTCCATTCCTGCAAACGCGCAGGGCTTAACATATCGCGAACCGAGGTGACACCGCCGACAACCAGTGATTGTGGGTGAGGTGATTTACCGCCAAATATTGCTAGCATTTCTGCGGCAACACGCTGCACTTCAAGTGCTTTTAGGTAGTGAGATAAGGCAATAAGGTTTTGTTCAGGGGTAAATTTATAGGTGCCATTGCCCCAATAAGCGTTAGCGAATGGGCCAAGTTTGCCTGTTTCGACAAAACCTTTCACTCTTTCTTGCACCGCCCGCAGATCGCCTTCACCTGCTGCAATCGGATTATCTGCATACTTCAAGGCAACCTGTGCTGCTTTCGCAGGATCGGCGCTCAATGCAGAAACAATATCCACCCAATCTAAACCATGTAAATGGTAGAAGTGCACAATATGATCGTGCATATAGAGCGAGGTTTGCATCAAGGAGCGTAAGTATTTTGCGTTCAGTGGAATTTGGAGCCCCAGTGCATTTTCAACGGCTTCTGTACCACAACGGTAATGGGAATAAGTACACACACCGCAAATCCGCTGAACGATAAGGCCAACATCCATAGGCGTACGGCCCTTGAGGATGACTTCAATACCACGCCAAAGGGTAGAGGATGACCAAGCCTTGTTGATGACATTATTCTCATCAACTTCAACTTCGATACGTAAGTGACCCTCAATACGGGTAATAGGGTCGATAACAACGCGCTTGCTCATGGGTTATTCCTCCAGCGGTTTGGCAAAAATACTGGCAACAGCATGGGCTCCAATGCCCACCACAGTCGCGCCTAAAATTACCGCACCAATAGTATCTGCGGTCGCATCCAATCCATGGAGGAGTTGACGGCCAAGGGGTTTTTCAAAGTCAGCCATATCATCCCAGAAGTTAGGTTCTGAGCAGCCCATACAACCGTGTCCAGCAAGTACTGGCCAGCTAGTGTGATGGTTAAAGCGTTCGGTTGGGCAGTTGTTGTAAGTGTAAGGACCTTTACAACCCACCTTATAAAGGCAATAACCTTCTTTCGCACCGTGATCGCCAAATTCTTCAACGAATTCACCTGCATCGAAACGGCCACGACGTTCGCAGTTATCATGTACTCGAGCACCATAAGCCCACTTTGGACGATTAAACATATCCAGTGCGGGTAATCTTCCAAACATAATGAAGTACATCAATGTACCCACAATATTTTTTTCACTCGGTGGACAACCGCCTAAATTAATAACAGGTTTACTCACGACCTCATGGACACCTTTGGCGCCAGTGGGGTTAGGGTATGCGGCTTGAACGCCACCAAATGCGGCGCAAGTGCCGACTGAAATAATGGCTGCAGCACCTTCAGCAGCATGCTTGATAATCTCTAAACCTGTGTGGCCTTTACAACCCACAGTTAAGAAACTGCCATTATTGGCGGTAGGAATGGCCCCCTCAACAGCCAGCAAGTAGCGACCCTTGTAGGCTTCTAGCGCATGTTCGAGATTTTCTTCTGCTTGCCAACCAGAGGCCGCCATTAAGGTCTCGTGGTATTCCAGCGAAATATGGTCGAAGATCAGTGAATCTAAGTTCGGTGTATCGGCACGAACAAGAGATTCAGAACAACCAGTACACTCGGCCATATGTAACCAAATTAAGGGGACTCGGTCAGCTAATTCGGCCGCTTCGGCTACTAAGTTACTAAACGGAAGTGGTAATGCGAGCATGCCCGTCACCATCGCACTCCATTTCATAAAATCACGGCGACTAATGCCATGTTGTTGCATTTTTTCGACAAGGGATTGCTGTTGACGGGGAGCGAGCTGGCGAAGTGCCTCTAAGCGCGCTTTTCCCTGTTCATATAGGGCTGCATGTGTGTCCATGGATCAACCTTTTTTGTTATTTGAATGTAAATTGTAAATGTTTTACATAATTGACGTTATCAGTTTAGGCTTTAGGTTTGTAAAGATTATTGATGTATATCAAGAATTTTTAAGAGATGTGACAGAACTGATTTTGACATTTGATTAACATGACGCAGATCTAATTTCAGTTTTTCTAATGGGACAAAATGTCTCAATCTAAGGGTTTTGATATAAATTGCTTGTTTTTTCATCGTGTTTGTTCGGGATGATCAATTAACCCTTTGACGGCTCCATCCTTGAATGGATTTATTATTTGATTGTTTAAGAAAACCTTAAGATAGGGTTAATAGATTCAAGCTTAATTGTTAGTAATGGATATGTTATGAAAAAATTATTGTCGCTATTGGTTTTAATGGCTGTGGGTGCCCAAGCCGCACCGTCTTTGGATCACACAGTATTTGATGCCCGAAATGAAACGACTTCGCTTGCTGAATTTAGGGGGCAGGTGGTGTATGTCGATTTTTGGGCATCTTGGTGTGTGCCTTGCCGTAAGTCATTTCCTTGGATGAACGAAATGCATCAAAAGTATCAAGCACAAGGTTTAGCCGTTGTGGCCATCAATCTTGATACCGATCCTTTGCTTGCTCAGGCTTTTCTTGCCGAAGTTCCCGCCCATTTTACTGTGCGCTTTAATCCTGAAGGCGATGTTGCACGTAGCTTTGATTTATTAGGTATGCCAAGCAGCTTTATCTTTAATCGTCAAGGTCAATTAGTGCAGAGCCACGTGGGGTTTTATACCAATAAGGCCGCAGATTACGAGCAAGAGCTCGTCAGCTTACTCAAGGAGTAATTTATGCTTAAACCTATATCTGTCGCTGTAACTCTTGTGATTGGTTTGAGTGGTTGTTCAAACTTAGGTGTCCAACCCTGGGAAAAGGGCCACTTAGCTCGGAGTGATATGGCGCTTGACAGTGAAAAACTCGATTTAGCGCTTGATGATCATATTTATTTTAGTAAAGAAGGTAGTAGCGGTGGCCGAGCCTTTGCAGGTGGTGGGTGTGGCTGTAATTAGTGCGTTATGTGACTAATGTTCTCTGCTATATCGCGGCGATCAACATTAAAATCAAGTAGCCTACAGGTGTTGTCAGTTATGACAAATAAACAAAATACCATTCCAAATAGACAAACAAAGCAGATTGCAGGTGCCTTAGCACTCGCCAGTTGTGGCCTGTTTACCACCAGTGCCCATGCCACTGAATTAGCTAAAAAAAACGATGAGTGGAAAATTGATGCCGCGCTAATGTATTACGGCGAGCAAGATAGAGTACAGGCGATTGAGGCGATTGGAACCGCACAAAAGGCCTTTGGTGATGAGAGTGTGTTGGATCTCAAATTGGTTGTTGATAGTTTAACAGGTGCATCAGCATCGGGAGCCGTCGCTCAAAACAGCAGTCAAACCTTTACTCGTCCCTCTGGTAATGGTCAGTATCATGTATCCGCGGGGGAAACGCCGTTAGATGACACCTTCCATGATACGCGTGTGCAAGCCAATGCGGCTTGGAGCGAAGTGCTGGATCCGGATTGGAAGCTCAATGTTGGTGTCTATGGTTCTAAAGAGTTTGATTATATGTCTATCGGAACCAATGTTGGCATTGAGCGGGGCTTTAATAAGGATAATACGACGTTATTTTTAGGGACCGCCTACAGTTTTGATGTGGTCGATCCAGTCGGAGGGCGGCCAGTCGATTTATCTTCTATGGCGATTCGCGATAACTTCACGACGCAGGAGGCCTATCGCAGTGCATTTGATGCGACACGTCAAGGAGGTAGCGATAATAAACAAACGGCCGAGGTTATGTTAGGTGTTACCCAAGTACTCAATCAGCGTTGGTTATTACAAGCAAACTATGGTTTATCGAGTGTTAATGGCTACTTGACCGATCCCTATAAAGTACTCAGTGTGGTCGATAAGAATGGTGTCACTCAGGATATATTGTATGAAAGTAGGCCTGACTCCCGCTTAAAACACAGTTTTTATGTGATGACAAAAGGGGCATTAGATTCTGGTGTGGTCGATTTTTCCTACCGCTACAATACCGATGATTGGGATCTCACCTCGCATACCCTAGAGACCCATTACCGTTATTATTTTAGCGGCAGTTTCTATGGTCAATTGCATTTACGTTACTACCAACAAAGTGCGGTCGATTTTTATCAGCCCTTTTTAATGGCTGATATTCCATTACCTGAGTTTGCCAGTGCCGATTACCGAATTGGGGAGATGACGGCGTACACCATTGGGATTAAATTTGGTCATAAACTATCGGGTGGACACGAAATGTCTTATCGATTGGAATATTATCAACAAGATCCTAAAAATAACGGCACAAGTATTCCTGGAGAGCTACAAAATTTCGATCTTTTCCCGACTCAAAAGGCGATTGCAGCACAGTTTAGTTATTCTTTTTAAGCGATTTGTTGAGTCAGTGGAATAAAAAGATGTTGGCGCTAATAAGTATGGGAAGCTTTGCAACCCATACTTATTCATTTATTTCCCGCCATGCTTAATATGATCTATGGTGCAATGCAATCGTGATGAGTGATTTAATCTTTATGAGAGATTTATAGTGCAGCCAACTTTTCCCCTTAAGAAAATACCATACACTTTGTCGCGTCGGGATTGGGGTTATATCGGTGAGTTTCGCGCCATGGCAAGCCCCTGTGAGCTGCTGATTGCCTGTGACCAGTTCGATATTGCTGATCATATGCTCAGTATGGCCGTGGCAGAGGTTCAACGAATAGAGCAAAAGTATAGCCGTTTTATTGCACACAATATGCTCTGGAATGTAAATCATGCCCAAGGCCAAAAACAATCAATTGATGAAGAAACTTGGCAATTATTGCAATTTGCTCAGCAGTGTTTTCAGTTAAGTGAGGGATTATTTGATATTTCGGCAGGGCCTTTAATGGCACTTTGGCGATTCGAACCTAACACACCATTGCCTGCCCATATTGATATTCTGAGAATGAAAGCGTTTGTGGGATTTGAGCGTATAGACTTCACCTCACAATATTTAGTTATGCCAGCAGGAATGCAGTTAGATTTTGGAGGGGTAGCAAAAGAATACGCAGTCGACAGCGTCGCCTATCAGCTCGCGGAGTCTTATCCCACTATCGCAGTATTAGTCAATTTTGGGGGGGATATTGCTTGCCCAATTGCAAAAGCGACACCATGGCAAGTGGGCATTGAAGATCCACAACATCTTGATCATGCAGCTAAAGTACTTTCAATAAGGCATGGCGCACTCGCAACCAGTGGTGATACCCGCCGATTTATTGAAGTAGCAGGAAAGCGTTACGGACATATTATTGATCCGCGAACGGGATATCCTGTGGTGTGCGCGCCACGTTCAGTGACTGTGTTGGGACCTAATTGTGTTACGGCTGGAATGCTTGCAACAATGGCGATGTTGCAAGGCGCTGATGCTGAAGTTTTTTTGACGCAACAATGTGTTAAATACAGTATTTTTAGATAGGATAAAGCGAATGCGCATTATGTTAGTTGAAGATAATGAATTACTTGCACAGGGTATTTGCCTTAGTTTGGCAAAGCTGGGTATGCAAGTTGATCATCTCAACAGTTATCAACAAGCCTTACAAGGCGTTAAAAATGAGACCTTTAGCGCAATCGTTCTCGATCTTGGGTTACCCGATGGTAATGGAAAAGATCTTCTGAAAGCTTGGCGTCAACAGGGGATCTCAATCCCAACGATAGTGCTTACCGCTAATACCAATTTCGACACTAAACTTGAGTGTCTGGATATGGGAGCCGATGATTATCTAGGCAAACCTTTTGATGTCAGAGAGTTGGCCGCACGTATTCGAGCGATAGTAAGACGTCAGTATGGATTAGATCATAACAGTTTGATAGTGGGGGCTTTATGTATTGATTTAAACACCCGTGATGTGACTTTTAGAGAGCAAAACATTCAGCTTTCAAGGCGAGAGTTTCAACTTTTGTTGGAACTAGCACAATCGGCAGGGCGAGTATTGACTCGTGGTCAGTTGGAACAATTGACCTATGGTTGGGATGAGGTTGGCAGTAATTCAATTGAAGTGCATATTCACCATTTACGTAAAAAACTCGCTAATGAACTGATAAAAACGGTCCGTGGTATTGGTTATACCCTGATTGAAATGCACTAACTAGAGTAATAGCGTGATATACCTCAGTTTATAGTATGTAGTTGGCAATTTGAGAGAATGAGAATTTCACCGTGAACCGATTAAAGAAGCTGAACACGTATTCACTACGTTTATTGCTGACGCTGTTGATGCTTTCGGGAATTTCCGTTTCAGTGGGGATTTCTAGCTGGTTCAGTATTCTAGATGCAAAATATCAAATCGAAGAATTATTTGATGCGCAAATGTTGCAAACCGCTAAAATACTAGAGCTTTTCTATCATGATGAGGTTGATGCTCACCAGCCAAACCCTACACCTCAAGTCCTCCATATTCCCGATAGTCAAGTGAGTACCTTTACTGAAAAATCGGACGCTTTAGAGCTTGCTTATGAACATAAACTGGCTTTTCAGATCTGGAATGAGGCAAAGCAAATACTAGTCCTATCGGACAATATTGGTCGCCAGCCTATCACTGAGTTTGAGCAGGGATACCACAAAACCTTATTAGGCGGTGAGCTTTGGCACGTTTTTAGTTTTTTTTCTACAAAATATCGAGTGTGGATTATCACTGCTCAGCAGGATGAGGTACGTGAGGAGCTTGTCTCACAGATTATGCACAATACGGTCATTGTGCCTTTAATTGTTGTGCCATTAACATTATTGATCGTGAGTTTATTGTTTTATATTGCATTTAAGCCATTAAAAATATTTGAGAAAGAATTAATCCAGCGTGCGCCTAACGATCTGACCCCCTTGACGATGTCATTACCCAAAGAGCTTATTCCTGTACGCAATGCACTTAACCAGTACATTAGAAGCATTGCGCGTTTTATTGCGAGGGAACGCCGCTTTAGTGCCGATGCAGCCCATGAGCTTAAAACCCCGTTATCTGTGATCAAATTACATCAACATGGCTTAGAGAGTCTTATCGGAGATGATCCGCAGCAGCGGTTTCATTTAGCGGCGATTGATGCTGGTGTTGTACATATGAGCCATACAGTAGAACAACTACTAGTGCTTGCACGGGTTGACTCGATCGATGAATTGAATGTGCAATCCCATGCCATTTTATCCATAGTGGAAGATGCATTAAATCAGTTAATGCCGCAAATAACAGATTATGAGTGGAATATTCAAATCGACCCCAACTTAACCTTAAAATGTGATCGATTTTATTTACTGCTAGTCCTGAAAAATATCATTGAAAATGCGTGTAAATACAGCCCGATAGAAACTGAGATTTCAATTTTTGCAGATTCAGTACCGTCAGGTATTGAGATCCGTGTCGCTGATCGTGGACAGGGGATGACAATAGAACAAATTGCCAGTGCAACAGAGCGTTTTTATCGTGTGAATGAAAATGAAGGCATAGGTGCAGGGCTTGGGTTATCCATCTGCCACCACATTGTAGAGTTGCATCAAGGACGGCTTGAGATAAGACCTCGGGAGCAGGGAGGGTTAGTGGTTATCCTTTTTTTACCTCAATAGGGCATGTTTTGCGGCTTCCATTGTTATCACTCTCTCTTGTGTCGCCCTGTGCAGAGATTATGGCGGTACTCAGCTAGAATATTCTCAACTATAGCAATCAATTAGCTCGCTAATTTGATTATATAGCCTAAAATGGTGGTTGGCTTATAATGCTTTTTCCTGTGTTATAAATAGAGATAGCGCTCTATACATGGGATCTTTATTAGTTTTTAAATGAGAAGGATAGGTTAACAGTCACTTGTTATGCCTTTATGATATAAGTATATTGCTAAATAGTATTGTTTAGGTGAGGTTAACTGCATCTTTATTTATGCGTTTTTTTCTCGTTCTGATATCTTTCGCGATATGTAACAGTATGTTCTTTTTCAGCTTAAAATAGAGATGAAAAAAATTCACTGTATACAGAAAAAACATTGATTTCTTAGTTTATTTTTAGGTCACCAATTCTATGGTTAGCTTGTTGCGTTGCCAATCGTCAAAACCTTATTCGTCTCTTATTTGTTCACTGGCACTAGGCGTAGCGTTTGCTTTGTCTGGTACCGCGTACGCGGAAGAGACTAAACCGACTGAAACAGTCCCCGCGCCAGTGGTGACGCCACCCAAAGTGACTCCTCCACCTGCGACTAAAAATCAAGTGAGATTCACTAAGACTGGCGCTTTTGATAGTGATTATGTGGTGAAACTTGCCAGAAAGCTGGCTGCCAAACCCTATTCCGTATTAAAGGATCCACTTCCAGTGGGTCTGGCAAAACTGACCTATGATGAATATCGTGATATTCGTTTTAACCCGACGGCGTCTATTTGGCGTGATCAAGGGTTACCGTTTCAAATGCAGATGTTCCACCGTGGATTTTATTTCCAAGATCTGATTGAAATCGCCATTGTTGAAGGCAATAAAGCCACTCACTTAGCCTATGAGCCTAAATATTTCACCGCGGGTGAGGTGATTACACAGGCATTACCGAATGATGACATTGGTTACTCTGGTTTTCGCATTCATAACCAGTTGAATAACAATGGTGTATTTGATGAGTTAATGGTTTTCCAAGGTGCGAGTTATTTTCGAGCATTAGGTAAAGGTAATGCTTATGGGTTATCAGCCCGAGGTCTTGCACTCAAAACCGCAGATCCTGAAGGCGAAGAATTTCCTATTTTCCGAGCTTTTTGGGTTGAACGTCCTC
The DNA here is from genome assembly GCF_000015185.1 of Shewanella sp. W3-18-1. NCBI lineage: Bacteria > Pseudomonadati > Pseudomonadota > Gammaproteobacteria > Alteromonadales > Shewanellaceae > Shewanella > Shewanella sp. W3-18-1. Next base: position 2,229,342 of record NC_008750.1, read on the forward strand.
ACTATGATAGCAATTTGATCGTGGTGCACGCACTGCTCGATAGTCCGAGTGTTGCGGGTGCATATCGTTTCTCAGTTCGTCCAGGGGATAACACTCAAATCGATGTTGAAGCGACGCTTTTCCCGCGAGTCGAGTTAAGTAAAGTCGGTCTTGCCCCCAGTACGAGTATGTTTTTACATTCACTCAATGGTCGCCATGATACTGATGACTTTAGACCAGAGGTGCATGATTCTGACGGTTTATTGATGTTCAATGGTCGTGGTGAACACCTATGGCGTCCGTTAGCTAACCCACGTCAATTACAGGTCAGTGCTTTTTCTGATAATTCACCACAAGGTTTTGGTTTAATTCAACGTGAACGCAGTTATGCGGCCTATCAAGATCTTGAAGCCCAATACGAACGTCGTCCAAGTTTGTGGATTGAACCTGTGGGTAACTGGGGACAAGGAGCGGTTGTTCTTACTGAAATTCCAACAGAATCAGAAATTCATGATAATATCGTGAGCTTCTGGAAGCCGCGTCAACCGATTCCTGCTGGAAGCGAATACCACTTTGCTTACCGCATGAGTTGGGGAGAAGAGCCTGCAGTAAAACATAATTATGTCGTAGTTAGCCGAACAGCAAGTGGTCGTGCCGACATTGCCAAACCGACACCTAGACGTTTATTTGTCGTGGATTATCAAGTCAATGGCGCTATGCCAGAGGAGTTACCGCTGGCAAAAGTGGAAGCTTCAGGCGGTATCATTTCTAACGTAGTGATCGCCCCTAATGCTGCTAATAACGGCTATCGCCTCGCGTTTGAGTTAGAGCCAGAAGGTAAAGAATTGATTGAACTACGGGCTGAACTCAAATTTCCAACACCTCGTCAGGTTGAAACCTGGCTCTATCGCTGGACGCTTTAAGGTCCATGACGGAGCAAAATAATATGACTGTATCCGAGAATTCGGTACTCGAGACTGAAGTGCTCGTGGGCGGTAGTGCCATGCCAAATGAAAGGCCTGGCGCTATGGAGCCACAAAGTTTAACTGAAATGCCAGAGGGTTTTCCTCGCCGCAGTACTGTGGCTAATGGTGTTCGTTCACGTTCTTCTAGGCGTTTCTTTGTTGTTGGTGGTGCGCTGTTACTTTCCTCATTTGCAATTTATGAAATGGGTGCAGTATTCAGTATCGGTGGGATCACGCCTCTGGAATACTTGGTGCTGTTGCTTTTTGCGATCAACTTCTGTTGGATTGCGCTGGCATTTTGCAGTGGTATTGCTGGTTTTTTAATTTTATTGAGAAAACCCAAAGCAAAAGATTTGGAAGTGACCGAGTTACATACTCGCACTGCGATTCTAATGCCCACCTATAATGAATCCCCTGATCGGGTGTTTTCTGCCGTGTCTGTGATGGCTGAAGCCTTATCACAGACAGGGCATGGTCATGCCTTCGATTGGTTTATTTTAAGTGATACAACCGATCCAGAAATTGCACTGTTAGAAGAACAGGCATTTTTGGTGTTGCGCCAAGAGACTCATAAACATTCCCGTGTATATTACCGTCGCCGTCGTAAAAACGTGGCTCGTAAAGCGGGTAATGTCGCGGACTTTTGTCGCCGCTGGGGCTCGCGTTATGATCACTTATTAGTGCTCGATGCGGATAGCTTAATGGAGTCTTCGACCATCACAGGTCTTGCCCAGCGAATGCAGGCGGATCCTGATGCTGGGCTTATCCAAACCATACCTTCGCTTATCAATGGTACGACCTTGATGGCTCGTTTGCAGCAATTTGCGGCGCGTATTTATGGTCCTGTAATTGGTACTGGTTTAGGTTGGTGGGTACAAAAAGAAGGGAACTTCTGGGGCCACAATGCGATTATTCGCACCGAAGCATTTATGGGGGCAGCGGGCTTACCAAATCTGAAAGGTAAGCCGCCTTTTGGTGGTCACATACTAAGCCATGACTTTGTTGAAGCTGCACTTATCCGCCGCGCGGGTTGGAGTGTGGTGATAGCCTATGATTTGCCTGGTTCATATGAGGAATGTCCACCATCAATCGTTGATTTAGCGGTACGGGATCGTCGTTGGTGTCAGGGTAATTTACAGCATTCGCGTATCTTGCCGACCAAAGGTTTGCACTGGGTCAGCCGTTTACATTTGTTGACGGGAATTATGGCGTATTTATCATCGCCATTTTGGTTATTGTTGATCTTAACGGGCTTAATGCTTGCCTTGCAGGCGCACTTTATCAGACCTGAATATTTCACCGATCAGTTTTCTTTGTTCCCTACATGGCCAATCATGGACTCCGATAGGGCATTGAGATTATTTTACATCACTATGGGTGTACTGTTTGGGCCCAAAATATTTGGGGTATTACTGCTACTCAAAGATGGTCAGTTTGCGCGCAGTGTGGGCGGCCGTATCAAAGCCATTTTCAGTGTGTTGTTTGAAGTTGTGCTTTCCGCATTAATCGCACCTATTATGATGTTTATTCACTGTGGTGCTGTGATGTCCATTCTGATGGGGCGTGATAGCGGCTGGTCGCCTCAGCGACGCGATGATGGCAGTATGCCTTGGTTAACGCTTATTTATCGTCACCGTTGGCATATGCTCGCAGGGGTGATGTTAGGTTATGCCGCCATTTTGGACTCATTAACTTTGCTTGCGTGGATGAGCCCAGCCCTGATTGGTTTATGGTTTGCAGTGCCTATCTCGGCTTGGACAGGGTCAGTCAAAATTGGTGAAGTGTTTAAGCGAGCGGGTATTTTAGCTACGCCAGAAGAACGTAGTCCTGCGGCAATTTGTTTGCAGGCTCAGGATGCGCGTGCAGCCTATCAAGCACATATCTCTAAACCTTGGACATTAGCACAGTTATTGAAAGATCCAGCGTTAATGGAGTTGCATTTAGCAATGGTGGATAAACAACCACTGCGTGCGGCGGGAACGCCTATTGAGCCGGTCGAAGCTATTGTGCATGTTAAGGTGCATGAAGCGCAGTGCCAAGAAAGTGCGATGGCATTATTTAACCGTCAAGAAATGGCATTAGTCTTAGCCAATCCATTGATGCTTCGCAGCTTACAAAAGTTACCTGAGCAGTTTGTGGCAGAGGATTTAGTGTCTTTTTGCTAGTAGTTCACGGTAACTCAATTTTAGGTCTCGAATAATTTTAGACTTCGAATGAGTTTAGCGAGTTAGAAGATAGGCTAAAAATAAAATGCCACTGATTTATCAGTGGCATTTTTGTCTCTATGGCGTATCAGAAAATTTAATTTATACGGCGCGGTCTAAATAATATTTAGGCATTAATCAACGCTGAGTTCACCCACTAAATTCTGTAGCATAGCCGCTTTTATTTCACGCGGTTGTAAGTTTTTGGAGAGTAAATAGTGCAGTTTTGCGAGGGCGGCTTCAATGGTCATATCCGCACCACTAATAACGCCAGCTTTAGCGAGGGCATTACCCGTTGCATATCCCCCCATATTCACTTTGCCTTGGAAACATTGAGTCAGATTAACCAGTACAATTCCACGCTCATCAGCTTGTTTTAAGGTTTTGAGCAGCGCAGGATCCTGTGGTGCATTACCGACACCGAAAGTCAGTAATATGAGTGCTTTTACTGGTTGTTGGAGGATGTTTTCAAATATCTGTGTTGAAATACCCGGATATAAGGTCACGACTCCGATAGGTTGCGGGCTAATATTCGCGACTTCTAATTGCCTATCACTTGCCACCGCAATTTTACCCGCTCGAAGATTAATTTTGATCCCTGCCTCCAATAGAAGTGGAAAATTGGGGGACGCGAAGGCATCAAATCCATCGGCGTGGGCTTTTGTCGAACGGTTACCACGGAAGAGTTTGTTATTAAAGAATAAACACACTTCTGCGACTGGATAATTAGCTGCGATATAGAGTGAGTTCAATAAATTAGTTTGCCCATCTGAGCGCAGTTGGGCGAGAGGAATTTGCGAACCTGTCACTATTACAGGTTTTGATAAACCTTGTAGCATAAATGACAAAGCAGACGCCGTGTACGCCATGGTATCTGTGCCATGGAGGATAACAAAGCCATCATATTCTTGATAATTATCTTTAATATCATCGGCAATCATCTGCCAATCGGTCGGTGCCATATTTGATGAATCAATCAATGGGCAATATTCGTGGATCACGAAATCTGGCATTTCATCATGGTAAAACTCAGGCATCGATTGCACGCACTGAGTGAGGAATCCCGCTACGGGAACGAAGCCGTTATCGGTTTTTTGCATACCGATAGTGCCACCTGTGTAGGCTACATAAATGGAGCGTTTAGTCATTCTTGTCATTATCTTAGCTGCAAGTGGGGCGATTATACGATTTTGCGGAGTTAAACCCAATAAAAAAGCCGATTTAACATCGGCTTTTAAATCGAACACTTAATGCGTTGTGACGATAGGTTAACCCTATTATTTCGCGTTAATTGAGTAACTCACAGTTGTCACAGTAAATATAAACATGATTAGGATCATTGAAAGAGGTAATCGTCTTTAGGCTACCAGTCCATTGTTGTAGCATTTGCTCAAGCACAGAAGAATGGCTAAGTGATGCCGGTAAATAACTCGATACTGAAGCAAACATTTGCTGAATAAAGAGTTGTTCAGGGGTTAATTCCTGTTCAATCACACGGGTATCAAATAGATTCAAATTGGCTAATTTTGCGGCTTTGGCGATAGCTTCATCGATGTCGCCTAGCTCATCGACTAAACCTAACTCAAGGGCTTTTTTACCGCTCCACACCCGCCCTTGGGCGATGCTATCGACCTGTTCTAAGGTCATGTTACGCTCTTTGGCAACGAGGGAAATAAAATTGAGATAACCTCGCTCAATATGGCGCTGGATAACCGCTTCAACCGATGATGAAAGGGTACGAGTCACCGATAAACCAGCCCATTCAGATGTGGATACGCCATCCGTATGTATTCCTATGCTATCAAGGGAATCTTCAAAAGTGGTGATCATACCAAAAATACCGATTGAGCCTGTAAGTGTAGTGGGCGTTGCAAAAATATAATCTGCACTGGCCGAAATCCAATAGCCGCCGGATGCAGCAAGGCTTCCCATACTGACAACCACAGGTTTACCCGCCGCTTTTAAGGCGAGTAGTTCTTGGCGAATTTGCTCTGATGCGAAAGCACTTCCGCCAGGGCTATCCACTCTAAGCACTAAGGCCTTAATGTGTTTATCAAAGCGGGCTTTACGTAACAATTCTGCCGTGCTATCGCCACCAATTTGTCCAGCAGGTTGCTTGCCATTGAGGATAGTGCCACTGGCAACGATAATTCCAACGCTATCTTGCTCAATAAAGCTAGGTTTAGGGGCGACAAGGGTTAAATAGTCATAAAAACTGATTTGCTTAAAACTATCGCCACTTTTCGCTTTGCCTACCGTATCGAGCATGGTTTTGCGGAAATCTTCAGCAGTGGCGAGTGAATCAACCCACTTCATATTGATAGCCATCGTCGCAGAGTCGCCTTGGGCTTTATCTAACTCGGCTAAGTAGGTTGATGCATCGAGAACGAGGGCTGAGGCGTCTATATTGCGATTGTTGGCAACTGTTTGGGTATAACTTTGCCATACATCGGCGAGCAGTGCGCTGTTAGCTTCTTTTGCAGCATCAGACATATCATCGCGCATATAGGGTTCAACAGCAGATTTGAAGGTACCGACCCGAAAAATATGGGCTTTTATTTTGAGTTTCTCTAAAGCCGATTTGAAGTATAAGTTGTACATGCTGAGGCCATCGAGTGAAATACCCCCCTGAGGATTGAGATATATCGTATCGGCAAAGCTGGCGAGAAAATATTGATTCTGTTCGTAATAATTACCAATGGCAACCACTTGTTTGCCGCTTTCTTTAAAGCGGTTAATGGCGTTACCTATAGATTGTAGTTTACTGATCCCCGCACGTTTAAGATCGGCTAAATCTAAAACTAGGGTTGTTATCCTTGTATCTTGTGCTGCGTTATCAATCACATATAACACATCTGCGAGCAGGATTTCACCATCGGCATTTGCCTTATTCCCTTGTTTGAGCGCCGCTTCTATAGGATCAATCTGTTGTTTTTGATCGACGATAGAACCGGCTAGGTTAAGTACCAGTGCCGAGTTATCTTCGACTTGGATATCTTCGCCGGCAGTTATGGAAATCATGATGACTGCCAAGATACCAAAAAAGATCAGATTGAGGATGAGTTTACGGGTTCCGTTGAGGATATTCCAAATAAACAAACATATTCTCTTGAAAAACGATGGGTTAGCGGACATCTGCCACTCCTTTATAAGTCCAATCTGCCCATGCTAACCGAAAATCTCGTTTCAGGCTAAACACAATTGTAAAGGTTTTTAACTTAAGGCATCTAAGCAACGGTTGAGCTTATATTTGAGTCAAGGTATGCTGATTTAAATCACTTGTTTTAAAAGGATGTTTGAATGTCGTTTCCCCATTTATTAGAACCCTTAGATCTGGGATTTACCCAGCTCAAAAACCGCGTGCTTATGGGCTCAATGCACACAGGTTTAGAAGAAGAAAAGGGCGGATTTGAGAAACTGGCAGCGTTTTACAAAGAACGCGCTCTGGGCGGTGTAGGTTTGATTGTGACGGGCGGTATTTCCCCCAATCTTCGTGGCCGCCTTACGCCCCATGCTTGTCAGTTGAGTTTTCCATGGCAAGTGGGTAAGCATCGCGTGGTTACGCAGGCGGTGCATGAGGCTGGCGGTAAGATTTGTATGCAAATTTTGCATGCGGGTCGTTATGGTTATCATCCTTTTTCCCAAGCACCAAGCAAGATTAAGTCACCCATTACACCCTTTACGCCGTCGGCAATGTCGAGCCGGCAAGTACGTTCGACCATTAAGGATTACGCCAGCTCTGCCGCCCTTGCTAAAAAAGCGGGTTACGATGGTGTTGAGGTGATGGGCTCTGAAGGGTATTTAATTAATCAGTTTGTCAGTGCGCGTACCAATACTCGCAGCGATGAATGGGGCGGTGCGTTTGAAAAACGAGCGCAATTTCCTATTGAGATTGTTAACGCGATACGGGCAAAAGTCGGTAAAGAATTCATCATTATCTTCCGGTTATCCATGCTCGATCTGGTCGATAACGGCTCGACTTGGGATGAAGTGGTGCAACTCGCCCAGTGGCTTGAGCAAGCGGGGGTGTCTATTATCAATACGGGGATTGGTTGGCATGAAGCGCGTATACCAACAATCGCAACCAGTGTGCCGCGGGGCGCCTTTGCATGGGTGACTGAAAAACTCAAACAATCCGTTTCTGTCCCCTTAATTGCAACTAACCGTATTAATACGCCGGAGATTGGCGAACAAATCATCGCCTCAGGGCAAGCGGATATGGTGTCGATGGCAAGACCTTTCCTTGCCGATCCCGAGTTTGTGAATAAGGCTGCGGCGAACACACCGGAGCTTATCAACACCTGCATTGGCTGTAACCAAGCTTGTCTTGACCATACTTTTTCCCTCAAGCGCGCGACCTGCTTAGTGAATCCTCGTGCCTGTTATGAGACTGAAATCAACTTCTTACCTACAGCAAATAAAAAACGTATCGCTGTGATGGGCGCAGGTCCTGCGGGCATGGCATTTTCTGTTTATGCCGCCATGCGTGGCCATGAAGTTGTCTTGTTTGAAGCTAAATCTGAAGTAGGCGGTCAATTTAATCTGGCACGTAAAATCCCAGGAAAAGAAGAATTTAACGAGACTATTCGTTATTTCCTCAATCAAATCAAACTGTATAAAATCGATTTGCGGTTAAATACTCGGTTAGATGCCAAGGTGTTAGAAACGGAGACGTTTGATGAAATCGTTATCGCATCAGGCGTGGTACCCAGAGCATTAAACTTCCCCGGATTTGACAGCCATAAAGTGGTGGATTATCAACAAGTGCTCACAGGCCAAGTCAGTATTGGCGATAAAGTCGCCTTAATTGGTGCCGGCGGTATTGGTTTTGATATGGCGCATTACCTATGTGAATCCGAATCGAGCACATTACATCCTGACAAATGGTTAAAACAGTGGGGCATTGATAAGCAATATCAACATGCGGGCGGTTTAAGTGAGCCTGAGACCGATAATCCAGAACACAGACAAGTCTATTTATTGCAACGCAAAACCTCAAAAATGGGCCAAGGCTTAGGTAAAACGACTGGCTGGATCCACCGCTTAGTGTTAAAGCAACATGATGTGAAGATGAAAACGGGTGTGAGCTACAACAAGTTTGATGATGAAGGATTGCATATTCGCGTTGGCGAGCAAGCAGAAGTGTTGCCCGTCGATAATGTTATCCTCTGCGCTGGCCAAGAATCTAATCGCACGTTAGTGGATGAGATGAAAGCAACAGGCATTCCTGTGCATTTAATCGGCGGTGTAGATGTTGCTGCAGAACTTGATGCGAAACGGGCTATTCGCCAAGGTGCCGAACTGGCGATGCGGTTATAGAGCCATTTTGAAGAACCCATATAAAATTAAAGCCTGAATCTTAATCAGGCTTTTTTTATTGTATTTTCAACATTGTTGCCGCAAATACGCTAAGGTTTAAATGTTTAAATTAAGCAACATAACTCACCCATAACTCATGCAGAGGGAATTCGCTATGCAGCTTAACACTGTCTTTAACGCTAAGGTCACCATCAGCCTTATCACTTGTCTATTATGTGGATTAGTGGTGAGTTTTTCAGCGCATAGTACTCCACAGTTTGACGAGCAGCGTGCTAAAAATGCCGGTGCCGATGAATACGGTATGAAGCACTATGTCATGGCCTTTTTAAAGCGGGGCCCTAATCGGGATAGAACACAGGCACAGGCCGAGCAATTACAACGGGCGCATTTGAACAATATCACTCGCCTTGCCAATGAGGGTAAATTAGTGCTGGCAGGGCCCTTTTTACACGATGGCGAATTACGCGGCATTTATATTTTTGACGTTACTACGGTTGAAGAGGCAAAAGCCTTAACGGAAACCGATCCTGCAATTCAAGCGGGTAGCCTAGTATTGGAGTTATTACCTTGGTATGGCAGCGCCGCACTGACAGAGGTGAATGAACTGCATAGGGTGATGGCGAAAAAAGATATTTAACAGCCAAGTCGCTAGACTCAATTAGCAGAGGTTATTCTTCGCACACTTCGGCGATTTTTGGCGAGATCTGCGGCTTTGCACTATGGGATATGGTGCTCTGTGTTGGTGAATGGGTGTGGCCCATTTGCTGTGGCTTTCTGGCCACATTGGCTGCGTAGGTGACAACAGTCGCCCCTTCGGGGGATAAATCGAGTTCTAAATCCTGCGAAGGTATACAGCAGCAGGGTAGGCATTCGTCGTTATTCAGCTCGGCTAAGGGCTCGCTCAAATAGCTGACTTTACCGCTGATAATCCTCGTCTTGCAGGCACCACAGAAACCGCTGCGGCATTCAGAGAACATCTTGATGTTCTTCGCTTCGAGTGCTTGCAACAAAGACCCCTGTTGCTCGGTAAAGAGCAGCACAGGTTGGCCCTGAAGGCGCACTATGGGCGCCTTCGCAAAGGGGCTTTTGGCTAAATTGGGGCTGAAGTGCCTTGGTTTTGCCACTGTAGGTCTACCTAGAGATCGAAGTCGAGGAATTCATCACCATCCACCGCCGAGTCAATTTGCCCGACAAGATAAGAAGACACTTCTACTTCTTGGGGGGCAACTTGTACTGCATCACTTTCTAGCCAATTTTTCATCCAAGGCAATGGGTTGGTACTTTCTGGATAAGGTTGTGGCAGATTGACGGACTTCATGCGTTGATTGGTGATAAATTCAACATATTGACAAAGAATTTGCTCATTCAAGCCAATCATAGAGCCATCTTTGAACAGGTATTTTGCCCATTCTTTTTCTTGCTCGGCGGCTTTTAAGAACAGATCGTAGGCTTCCTGTTGGCACTGCGCCGCAATTTCGCCCATTTCAGGATCGTCTTTACCGCCCTGCATAATGTTTAAAATATGCTGAGTACTGTTTAAGTGTAAGGCTTCATCACGGGCAATTAAGCGAATGATTTTTGCGTTACCTTCCATTAGCTTACGTTCAGCAAAGGCAAAGGAACAGGCAAAACTCACGTAGAAACGAATGGCTTCGAGGGCGTTCACAGACATCATGCACAAATAGAGCGCTTTTTTCAGTGTACGGGTATTTACGACTAATTCTTCGCCATCAATAAGATGGGTGCCAGCACCAAATAGGTTGAATACTTGCGTCAGTTTAATCAAGTGGTCGTAGTATTCGGCAATGTCCGTTGCGCGGCGTAAAATTTCTTTATTCACAACGATATCGTCAAAAATCACCGAAGGATCGTTGACGATATTGCGGATAATATGGGTATAAGAGCGTGAGTGAATTGTTTCAGAGAAAGACCAAGTCTCGATCCACGTTTCCAACTCAGGCAATGATACTAAGGGTAAAAATGCGACATTAGGTGAACGCCCTTGAATAGAATCGAGCAGCGTCTGGTATTTCAAGTTTGAAATAAAAATATGCTTTTCATGATCGGGCAGATCGTTGTAATCAATTTTATCGCGACTGACATCAACTTCTTCGGGGCGCCAAAAGAAAGATAACTGCTTTTCTATCAGTTTTTCGAACACTTCATATTTTTGTTGATCATAGCGTGCCACATTGACCGATTGACCTAAAAACATAGGTTCGCGGGTAGCATCGTTAGGTGTTTGACAGAAGGTAGAGTAGGCCATGTTGCTATTTTTCCAATGGGCAGGGATCCCAAAGGGACCCCTGCAAAACCGTTAACGTATAAGACTAGATTTTACAGGCACCGCCTGCACATCCATCATCTTCTTTCTCTAGGTTGGTGATGTCATCGTGTTGATCCGATGCACCATCGCGAGTGTTATGGTAGTACAAGGTTTTTACACCCAACTTATAGGCATTGAGCAAATCTTTCAGTAGCGTCTGCATTGGCACTTTACGGCCTTCGAAACGGGAAGGATCGTAGTTAGTGTTGGCCGAAATCGCTTGGTCAACGAACTTCTGCATAATGCCCACTAGCTGTAAGTAACCGTCGTTGCTTGGCATTTTCCATAGCAATTCATAGTTATCTTTTAGGGTGTCAAAATCAGGCACTACTTGCTTGAGTTGACCGTCCTTACTGGCTTTTACGCTGATAAGTCCACGTGGTGGCTCGATACCGTTAGTCGCATTTGAAATTTGTGATGATGTTTCAGACGGCATCAAGGCAGACAATGTTGAGTTACGTAAACCGTACTGCTTAATATCGCTGCGCAGTGATTCCCAGTCTAAATGTAACGGCTCATTACAAATCTTATCTAAGTCACGTTTGTAAGTATCAATTGGCAAAATACCTTGGGAGTAGGTGGTTTCGTTAAATAACGGACAAGCACCTTGCTCTTTCGCCAAGTTCATAGAGGCTTTCAGTAAGTAGAACTGAATGGCTTCAAAGGTTCGATGAGTCAGATTGTTTGCACTGCCATCAGAATACCTCATGCCATTTTTGGCTAAGTAGTTCGCGAAGTTAATTACACCTATACCGAGTGTGCGGCGGTTCATTGATGCAATTTGTGCCGCTTTTATTGGATAATCTTGGTAATCCAATAGGTTATCAAGTGCACGTACCGCTAAGTCGGCCAAGCGCTCAAGTTCTGAAAGTTCCTTAATCGCTCCGAGGTTTAAGGCTGACAAAGTGCAAAGGGCGATTTCGCCATTAGGATCATCAATGTTATTTAATGGCTTAGTTGGCAGTGCGATTTCAAGACAGAGGTTAGATTGTCTGATCGGCGCAACTTTTGAATCGAATGGGCTGTGAGTGTTACAGTGATCCACGTTTTGGATATAGATACGACCTGTCGAAGCGCGTTCTTGCATCATCAGTGAAAACAGTTCGACGGCTTTAATGGTCTTCTTACGAATGCTGCTGTCTTGCTCATATTGCAGATATAAACGCTCAAATTCGGCTTGATCCTCAAAGAAGGCATCGTACAAACCGGGTACATCCGATGGGCTGAATAAACTAATATTCTCGCCTTTGATCAGACGTTGATACATGACTTTGTTCAGCTGCACACCGTAATCAAGATGACGGATACGGTTGTCTTCTACGCCACGGTTATTTTTCAATACCAGCAGAGATTCGACTTCTAAATGCCAAATAGGATAGAACAGGGTTGCAGCACCGCCACGTACACCGCCTTGAGAGCAAGACTTGACCGCCGTTTGGAAATACTTATAGAAAGGTAAACAACCTGTGTGGAAGGCTTCGCCGCCACGGATTGGGCTACCTAATGCACGAATACGACCGGCGTTAATGCCGATACCCGCACGTTGGCTAACGTACTTCACGATTGACGATGCGGTCGCGTTGATTGAGTCTAAGCTATCGCCACATTCAATTAATACGCATGAACTGAATTGACGCGTTGGCGTACGAACACCCGCCATAATAGGTGTGGGTAAGGATATCTTAAAAGTTGATACCGCATCATAGAAATCTTTCACGTATTTCAGACGTGTTTCTTTTGGATAACGGGCAAACAAACAGGCCGCCACCAGAATATAGAGGAACTGGGCGCTCTCATAAATCTCGTGGGTCACGCGGTTTTGAACTAAATACTTGCCTTCAAGCTGTTTAACCGCTGCGTAGGAGAAATTCATATCGCGCCAGTGGTCGATATAGGTATCCATAAGATCAAGTTCTTCGCGGGTATAATCCTGCAGAATGTGCATATCATACTTGCCAAGTTCAACGAGTTTAGTCACATGATCGTACAAGGCTGGCGGTTCGAATTGACCAAAGGCCTTCTTACGCAAATGAAACACCGCTAAACGGGCAGCAAGGAACTGGTAGTCCGGTGATTCGGGTGAAATTAAATCCGCTGCCGCTTTGATAATGGTTTCGTGGATAGTTTCGGTGGGAATACCATCGTAAAACTGCAAATGCGAGCGAAGTTCAACTTCAGAAACAGAAACGTTTTTTAATCCCTTGGCTGCCCAAGTAATTACGCGGTGTATTTTTTCGAGATCGATATTCTCACGTTCACCACAGCGTTTTGTGACTGTTATAGTGCTATTCATTGAAGAGAGGCCTTGGTTCTGATATCTATTCAGGTGAGCTAAGTCACCGTACGTTTCCTTGTAAAACAATCAACAAACATCCCTTAAATACTGCTGACCTCCTAAAATGGCGTCAATTGAGTGGGGAGTTTTTAGTGTGTCTGATTGTTACCGATACACAAGATATGGTGTTTTAAATAATCTGAGATACAAGATAGTGAGGTTTGACGCTATTTGCAAGTTAGAATTTCGGGGGTATCTTGTGGATATCTTGAGGATAAGCAGTTGTGTTAGTAATGGCTAACCCTGAAGTGCTATTTCAGAGTAGCGTACATGATCCATGTCGACTTTTTGCGCGATCTCACTTGAGATCGCGATCGCTAAAATAAGCAGCAGTTCGATCAAACCACTCAACTAACGGGTTGCAACTAAAGCCTGATGGACAGCCAAAGGTGAACTAAATTGTGCCAATGCTGGCCAATTTTGTGGTTTATCTTCTTCCCCTAGATAACCCCATAATGCCACACCGCCGACCATACCTGCCGCTTTGGCCGCGAGTAAATCTCGTTCAGCATCTCCTAAGTACAGTATATGTTCAGGGGCGCAGTTAAGCTGCTGCGCACCCAGTAACATAGGCGCCGTATGGGGTTTAGCATAGCGGGTTGAATCGCCGCTGATAACAACTTGCATCCGCTGGTGCAAATTCAGTTTTTTAACCAGCGGGCGAGTAAAGCGCGCTGGTTTATTGGTAATAACGCCAAATGGCAGTTGCTGTAGCTCAAGCCAGTCGAGCAATACATCCATACCGGTAAATAATCGACAATAGTCGCCATTAATACGTTGATAGTGGGCGAGTAGCCCTTGCTGGATCTGAATACGCAGGGACTCATCAGCATTGGGGAGCGCGGCATCAACTAAGGCAAAACTGCCGTGGGAAGCGGCGCTGCGTAGTAGCTCGAAGGGTTTTGCTTCAATCCCCGCGTCACAGAGACTTAAGTTCAGTGCCTGCACAAGATCTGGCGCGGTATCGGCAAGCGTACCATCAAGATCAAACAGTACCGCTTTAACCTGTGACAAACTCATGTTAATCAACCTTCTGGGTTGCAATCATATAATTGACATCAACCCTTGGGGTGTACTTAAAAATGCCTGTTAGTGGGTTATAGGTTATTCCAACAGCGTCTTTGCAGATAAGATCTGTATTATCTACCAGCTCGATCAGCTCTGAGGGTTTGATAAATTTATTATGATCATGGGTGCCAACTGGTAGCATTTTTAGCAGGTATTCGGCACCTAAAATCGTTTCAACATAAGATCTTAGATTGCGGTTAATGGTTGAGAAAAATACGAAGCCACCGGGTTTTACCATATCGCAGCAAGCCTTGATGACCGACTGCGGATTAGGCACATGCTCGAGCATTTCCATGCAAGTTACCACATCGTAATAGCCTTGATGATCTTGGCTATGGGCTTCGGCCGTATTTTTTACATAAGTGATGTTTACACCGGTTTCCAGCGCGTGAAGACGCGCGACTTCTAAGGGTTCTTCACCCATATCCAGACCATCAACCTCGGCACCGATACGCGCCATGCTTTCAGATAAAATGCCTCCACCACAACCCACATCGAGCACTTTTTTACCGAAAATACCGCCAGTGGTTTGATCGATATAGTTTAAGCGCAGCGGGTTTAGTAGATGCAGCGGCTTAAATTCGCCGTTAAGATCCCACCAAGTCTCGGCCATACGTTCAAACTTTGCGATTTCCTGTGGGTCTACATTGGTATTATGTTGCATGGGATTACCTGAAGCGGCTGTATTGTGCGGCTATTATAACGACTATGATTGATAAACAAAGTGTTCGCTGGCTCTAAGTCCTTGTGGTTGAGTGAAATTTAGACAATTTTCATCTCTGTAGCAACTCACTGTGCCCTAAGTCGCCTTTTCTGTTTACAGATTAACCAAGGTTTGAGCTCAAATTGGCATAAAACCTTGTCTTTTTCCAAGTTCACAAGTCTAAATTGATAGTGTTTTCATCTATTAAGTTGCTTCCTTCTCAATTCGATAATGATAGGTCTGGCGACATTAAATAACTGTGTTAGAATGCCAAATCACGTTTTTGGGCTAGGCAATGATACGGATTATACGTTGTCGGCTATTTTTCAGGGGAACGAGCAGTTTATGACTGATCTGGCATCATCTATTTCGCCAATTAATATCGAAGACGAACTAAAGAATTCGTACCTTGATTACGCCATGAGCGTTATCGTGGGACGTGCATTACCAGACGTGCGCGACGGCTTAAAGCCGGTTCATCGCCGCGTTCTGTTTGCCATGAGTGAATTGAAGAACGATTGGAACAAGCCTTACAAAAAATCTGCCCGTGTGGTTGGTGACGTCATCGGTAAATATCACCCCCATGGTGATTCTGCTGTTTATGACACTATCGTCCGTATGGCCCAGCCATTCTCACTGCGTTATACCTTAGTAGACGGCCAAGGTAACTTCGGTTCGGTCGACGGTGACTCAGCGGCGGCAATGCGTTATACCGAAATCCGTATGGATAAGTTAGCGCACCAATTACTGGCCGATCTTGAAAAAGAGACAGTGGATTTCGTCCCTAACTACGACGGCACCGAACAAATTCCAGCCGTATTACCTACACGCGTACCTAACCTGTTAATTAACGGTTCATCAGGTATTGCGGTCGGTATGGCAACCAACATCCCACCCCACAACCTAACCGAAGTGGTCAAGGGCTGTTTGGCATTGATTGAAGAACCTTCACTGTCGATTGAACAATTGATGGAATATATCCCAGGTCCAGATTTTCCCACTGCGGCGATTATCAATGGCCGTAAAGGAATTATTGATGCCTATAAAACGGGCCGTGGCCGCGCGATCATGCGTGCTCTGGCGGATATTGAAACAGAAGATAATGGCCGCGAGCGCATTATCGTCACTGAAATTCCTTATCAAGTGAACAAAGCCCGGTTAATCGAGAAGATTGCCGAGCTGGTGAAAGATAAAAAGCTTGAAGGGATAAGCGGTCTACGCGACGAGTCTGACAAAGACGGTATGCGTATTGTTATCGAAATTAAGCGCGGTGAAGTGGGCGAGGTCGTATTAAACAACCTGTATGCTCAAACGCAAATGCAATGCTCTTTCGGGATTAACATGGTGGCCCTGACCAATGGTCAGCCTAAACTGTTTAACCTTAAAGAAATGCTTGAATGCTTTATTTTGCATCGCCGTGAAGTAGTGACGCGTCGTACCGTTTTTGAATTACGTAAAGCCCGTGAGCGCGCCCATATTTTGGAAGCCTTAGCGGTAGCGCTCGCCAATATCGACCCAATTATTGCGCTGATCAAAGCCTCGCCAACGCCTGCTGATGCCAAAGTGAAATTGGTTGAGCAAGGTTGGGAATTAGGCCATGTTCAAGGCATGCTGGAAAAAGCGGGCGATGACGCTGCGCGTCCTGAGTGGTTAGAGCCACAATACGGTATTCGTGATGGTCAATACTTCCTGACTGAGCAACAAGCTCAGGCGATTCTGGAACTGCGTTTACACCGGTTGACCGGTCTTGAACACGATAAGATTATCGCTGAATACGAAGAACTACTCGAATTTATCGCGGGTCTGCTGTTTATTTTGCGCAGTCCTGAGCGTTTGATGGAAGTGATCAAAGAAGAGCTTGAGGAAATCCTAACGGAATATGGTGATGCTCGTCGTACAGTGATCAATGCCAACGAAATTGATATGAGTCTTGAAGATCTTATCAATGAAGAAGACGTTGTAGTGACCTTGTCTCACTTAGGTTATGCCAAATATCAACCATTGAGCGATTATCAAGCCCAGCGCCGTGGTGGTAAAGGTAAAGCTGCAACCAAAGTGAAAGACGAAGATTTCGTTGAAAAACTGCTGGTTGCCAATACCCATGACACCATTTTGTGCTTCTCTGACTTCGGTAAGATGTATTGGCTTAAAGTGTATCAATTGCCATTAGCGAGCCGTACGGCCCGCGGTCGTCCAATTGTTAACTTGTTGCCGTTATCCGATGGCGAGCGCATCACTGCGATTCTGCCAGTACGTGAATACGCGGCTGACAAGTACATCATCATGGCGACGTCAAACGGTACTGTGAAGAAAACCGCACTGACTGCTTATAGCAACCCACGTGCAAACGGCATTATCGCCGTTAATCTCAAAGACGGTGACCAACTGATCGGTGTCGATATCACTAACGGTGATGACGAAATCATGTTGTTCTCAAACGAAGGTAAAGTGGTTCGTTTTGGTGAGAAAGTTCGTGATTCTGAAACAGGCGAAGTGAAAACCGATCCTGAAACCGGTGAAGAAGTGTTGTCACTGCGTCCTATGGGCCGCACTGCAACAGGCGTTCGTGGTATCCGTTTAGAAGAAGGCCAGAAAGTCGTGTCGCTTATCGTACCGAAAGGCGATGGTGCGATTTTGACTGTGACTGAAAACGGTTACGGTAAACGGACTCAACTGTCTGAATATCCAGCGAAGAGCCGTGCGACTAAAGGTGTGGTATCAATCAAGGTGAGTGAGCGTAATGGCGCGGTCGTTGGCGCAGTACAAGTCGGCTCTAATGATGAAATCATGCTGATCAGTGATAAAGGAACATTAGTCCGTACTCCGGCTAAGGGGGTTTCTATTATCGGTCGTAATACCCAAGGCGTGACTATTATTCGTACCGCAAGTGACGAGAAAGTGGTTGGTCTACAGCGTATTGATGAAATCCAAACCGATGAAGATGATGAAGTCGAACTGGATGAAAATGGTTTGCCGATCGTTCCTGCGATCATTGAAGGTGAATTAGCCAATAATGAACCTCTTGACGATGATATCGACGAGGATGAACTGGACGACGATGAAGACGACGAACTTGCCGATGAGCAAGACGAAGACTAATTAAGTGCCTTTAAATCGAGCGTCCAATTGGACGCTCGTTTTTTAAGGGCACAGTCATGTTATGAATACAAAAATCATGGTTGGAAATAAGGAGAGTGTCAGTGAGCGCGATTTATAATTTCTGTGCTGGACCTGCAATGTTACCTACTGCGGTAATGAAAAAAGCACAACAGGAATTACTTGATTGGAATGGCCAAGGCGTTTCCGTGATGGAGATAAGCCACAGAAGTAAAGAGTTTATCGCGCTGACTAAGCAAGCCGAGGCTGATTTACGTGAGTTGATGCATATTCCGGCCAATTACCATGTGCTATTTATGCACGGCGGTGGTCGTGGACAGTTCTCCGCTGTCGTGAATAATTTTTTAGGTAATGATGGTAGAGCCCTGTATTTAGTCAGCGGCCAATGGTCATCTTCCGCCTTAGCTGAAGCCCAAAAACTGGCGGGTGATGCCCAAATTGATAGTCTAAACATTGTTGAAAAACACAATGGACTCAATGCTGTAGTATTGCCAGATCTCCATAAAATTGATGCCGATTATCGTTATGTTCACTACTGCCCAAATGAGACAGTAGATGGTATCGAAATTTTTGATGAGTTAGATAGTCCATGGCCAATCGTTGCCGATTTATCGTCAACCATTATGTCCCGCGAAATCGATGTTAGTCGTTATGGCTTGATTTACGCAGGTGCACAAAAAAACATTGGTCCATCGGGATTATCAATTGTTATCGTGCGTGATGACATGCTCAAACTGCCGAGTTTAGTGCAATCGTCCATCATGGATTACCGTTTAGCCGTAGAACATGATTCTATGTTCAACACACCGCCAACCTTTGCTTGGTATCTCGCCGCTGAAGTCTTTGCTTGGCTTAAGTCCATTGGTGGCATTGCGAGTATTGCAAAAATTAATCAACAAAAAGCACAAATGCTGTACCAATGCATCGACAGTAATACCTTTTATCGTAATGGTGTTGTTGCTTCTAACCGTTCACAAATGAATGTGACCTTTCAGCTCGCTGATGAAACACTTGATGGTGAGTTCTTAAAGCAAGCACAAGTCGCAGGGCTCGTGGCCTTAAAAGGCCACCGAATTGTCGGCGGTATGCGCGCTAGCCTTTACAATGCTATGCCACTTGAGGGCGTTATCGCGTTAGTGAAGTTTATGAATGAGTTTGCCGCAAAGTACCGCTAACACAGGCTTATTTAAATATTAGCGATAAAGTCATGTTGATTTGACCGCGAAATATCCCAAAATATTTTCTCACTTTTTTGGGTTACCACCAAAAGATGTCAAGCAGTAAGCAGCGAATGCCACAGTGCATTCGCTTTTTTTTTATCCTCAAATCCTGAATAACTCCTCTTTTTCATCATCAAAAACCTCCCTTGCTGTTTGGTGATGTTAAAAAATTTATCATTCCCAATTAAAATAATATTGTAATACCATTAAGCTATAGTAGTATTGTAGTACTAAATGTTTTGATGTCATCTGCACTCACTTGGTTAGGGCAGAGTTCAATGTACGGGGATGCTAATGGCTAATGTTTTAGGGTCTTACGCGTTAGGGCTAGATTACGGTTCTGATTCGGTTCGCGCGTTATTGGTTGATACGCTGACAGGTGTTGAGGTTGCCACTAATGTGGTCTATTACCCACGGTGGAAAAAGGGGTTATTTTGCGATCCTGCTAAAAATCAATTTAGGCAGCATCCACTCGATTACATTGAAAGTTTAATTGACGTTGTTCAGGGGCTTTGGACTAAAGCGCCACCGGGAGCCGCTGAAAAAGTGTGTGGTTTGAGTGTCGATACCACAGGTTCGACTCCGATTGCTGTTGATGAGTCAGGTATGGCATTGGCACTTAAAGACGAATTTGCTAATAACCCTAATGCAATGTTTTTACTCTGGAAAGACCATAGCGCAATACTAGAGGCACAGCAAATTACCGCTGCGGCAAAGGTGGCTAAAGAAAATTATCTTAAATATGAGGGGGGGATCTACTCATCTGAGTGGTTCTGGGCCAAGGCTTTATATGTTCTGCGCCATGATACCGAAGTAAGACAAGCGGCATACAGTTGGGTTGAGCACTGTGATTGGATCACCGCGCTAATGACAGGCACAACTCACCCTAAGGTCTATAAGGCAGGGCGCTGTGCATCAGGGCATAAAGTCATGTGGCACGCGTCATGGAATGGGTATCCACCGAATGAATTTTTTGTTGGTATTGATCCATTGCTCGATGGTTTGCGTGATCGCTTACCCGTGGAAACCTGCACTTCAGATAAAGTCTGCGGTACTTTAACCCCTGAGTGGGCAGCCAATCTAGGATTATCGACCGATGTTATCGTGTCGTTCGGTGCGTTTGACTGCCATGCCGGTGCGGTTGGTGCCAATGTTAAAGCGGGCGTACTGACTAAGGTGATGGGGACATCGACCTGCGATATTACCGTTGCCAGTTATGAAGACATTGGTGAGCGGTGTATTAAAGGCATTTGTGGCCAAGTTGATGGTTCAGTGTTACCGGGGATGATTGGTCTTGAAGCAGGGCAGTCGGCCTTTGGCGATTTGTATGCTTGGTTTAAGGATCTCACCCTTTGGCCCATTAAACAGATCAATACCTCTGCACTATTTGACGATGAGGTGAAAGCTAAACTTATTGCACAACTTGAAGATGAAACCTTAGCAAAACTCGGTGAGGCCGCGGCTAATCTTCCCGTCAGTGAAACAGGCATTGTCGCGCTAGATTGGATTAACGGACGCCGTACTCCCGATGCCGATCAATCCGTTTCTATGGCGATCAGCGGCTTAACCATGGGTAGCCATGCACCGCACGTCTTTAAAGCCTTAGTCGAGGCCAGTGCCTACGGAGCAAGGGCGATTATTGAACGCTTTAAGGAGGAGGGGGTGCGGATAGACCATGTCGTGACCATTGGCGGCATCTCTAAAAAGTCTGATTTTATTATGCAAACCTGCGCGGATGTGTGGAATTGTAATATTGACGTGCTGGAAAGTGAACAAAGCTGTGCATTAGGCGCCGCCATTTATGCCGCAACGGCGGCGGGTATTTATCCCGATGTATTAAGCGCTCAAGCTGTGATGGCTTCAAATGTAGCTAAAACCTATCAGTCTAATCCCATCAATGCAGAAAAATACCAAATGCTTTATCAAGCGTATCTAGCCCTAGGCCATTATGTTGATGGAGCGAAATAATATGTCATTTATAGAACTTAAACGCGAAGTTTATGAAGCCAATATGGAGCTCGAAAAGCGTCATTTAGTGACCTATACCTTTGGCAATGTGTCACAAATTGATCGCAAGCGTGGTGTCATCGGTATTAAGCCCAGCGGCGTACCCTACGAAGATCTTAAGGTTGAAGATATCGTTATTGTCGATCTTGAAAACCACATCGTCGAGGGACGTTTACGTCCATCATCTGACACTAAAACCCACACTTACTTGTATCGCCAGTGGGAAAGTATTGGGGGCATTACCCATACGCATTCCACCTATGCCACCGCATGGGCACAGGCGCAAATTGCAATCCCTTGTTTGGGTACCACTCAAGCCGATTATGTTTACGGCGAGATCCCCTGTACAGCTGTGATGCGTGATGACCAAATTAGTCGCGACTACGAAGAAGAAACTGGTGTACAGATTCTCGATTGTTTTGCTGATAGAAACCCGAGTGAGTCACCTATGGTCATTGTGGCAGGGCATGCACCATTTACGTGGGGAGACAGTGCCGCCAAATCTGTTTACCACGCCGTTCTGCTTGAAGAAATTGCCAGAATGGCATACCTCACTAAGACATTGTCACCGAATATAACATCATTAAAACAAGAGCTTATAGATAAGCACTATCTGCGTAAGCACGGCAAAGATGCTTACTATGGTCAAGACAAATAAGTTTCCTGTTCTGAATAACTGAATTTAAAGATGAGAGAGAGCGATATGAAAGCATTCAAACAAAAACAAGTGTGGTTTGTCACGGGTTCGCAGGATTTGTACGGGCCCAAAGTGTTAGAGCAAGTCGCAAAAAACAGTGAACAAATTGTCAACGGATTTAATCAGTCTGATGCAATTTCAATGGAAGTTGTCTATAAACCCACGGTTAAATCTCCCCGCGAAATTTACGCGGTGTGCCAAGCTGCTAACAGCGACGAAAACTGTGTCGGGATTATCCTGTGGATGCACACTTTCTCGCCAGCCAAAATGTGGATTGCGGGACTGAATGAACTCAGCAAACCCTTTATGCATTTGCATACTCAATTTAATGCCGAACTGCCGTGGGCCGACATTAATATGAACTACATGAACACCCATCAAAGTGCCCACGGTTGCCGCGAGTTTGGTTATATCGGCACCCGGATGCGTAAAGAACGCAAAGTGGTTGTAGGGCATTGGCAAACAAACGATGTACAAGCCCAAGTGGATGATTGGTGCCGCGCGGCAGCAGGCTGGAACGAAAGTCAAAATCTTCGTATTGCTCGCTTTGGTGACAATATGCGCCAAGTGGCTGTGACCGAAGGTGATAAAGTTGCGGCACAAATTCAATTCGGTTACGAAGTGCATGCCTACAGTTTAGGCGAACTCAATGATGCCATTAATGCCATTAGCGAAAATGATATCACGGCTCAAATCGACCGCTATGCGAGCGAATATATTATTAGCAACGAATTGTTTAATGATGAATACCAACTCGATCGTTTAAGAAAAGAAGCCAAAATCGAACTCGGGTTAGCGCAGTTCTTAAAGGATGGCGAGTTTGGTGCTTTTACGAACTGCTTTGAAAACTTAACGGGAATGACGGGATTACCAGGGTTAGCGACACAGCGTTTGATGGCCAATGGTATTGGCTATGGCGGCGAAGGTGATTGGAAAACTGCCGCGATGGTACGCATCATGAAAGTGATGGGACAAGGCCGTGTTGGAGGTACTTCCTTTATGGAGGATTACACCTATAACTTCGGTGCGACGGATCAAGTGCTCGGCGCACATATGCTCGAAGTGTGTCCGTCTATTGCTGCTAGCAAACCACGTTTAGAAGTGCATCGCCACACTATAGGTGTGCGCTGTGATGTGCCACGCTTACTGTTTACGGCGAAAGCGGGGCCTGCCATCAACGTATCGACAATCGATCTTGGTAATCGTTTCCGTATTATCCTCAACGAATTAGACACAGTGACACCGCCACAGGATTTACCAAACTTACCTGTTGCTTCTGCACTTTGGGAACCGCGTCCAAATTTGTCAATTGCAGCAGCGGCGTGGATCCATGCGGGCGGCGCGCATCACTCGGCCTACAGCCAAGCGATATCGACTGAAAACATTGTCGATTTTGCTGAAATGGCGGGGGCTGAATTAGTGATTATTGATGCCGACACTCAAATTCGTCAGTTCAAAAATGAATTACGTCAAAATTCCGTTTATTACGGCCTAGCAAGAGGGCTATAATTTACCTTCTTAAGTTAAGAGCCGCCCTAGGGCGGCTTTGTATTTTATGTCCGAAGCTGAGTTCTTTATTTGCTAATGGTTCCCCGTCCAAGAGGTTGAAACACAACATGTATACAAATTTTGATGGCATTATTTTTGATATGGATGGCACTTTGGTGGACAGCGGTCAGCTACATGAACAGGCATGGCGACAAACACTAAGTCACTTTGGGATCCCGATTGATGCAGCGTTAATGCGCTCTCTTGCTGGCGTACCGACCATTGGAACACTTGAAATACTTATCACCCATTTTGGCGTCACGCCAACCGCAAGCTATGAAGCGATGAATGAATATAAAGAAGCCTTGGTACGAGAAACCATGCATTTATATGTTAAGCCGACTCGTTTAATCGAGTTTGCGAAGCAAAATAAGGGGAAGCGTCCTATGGCGGTGGGGACGGGGGCCTATACTGGCGAAGCGGTTGAGATATTAACCTTGTGTGGTTTGCTTGAACTGGTCGATCATGTGGTAGGCGCAGATCAGGTCAGTGAACCCAAACCTGCTCCAGATACCTTTTTACGCTGCGCCGAATTGATGGGGATCGCGCCAGCGCGCTGCATCGTATTTGAAGATGCAAAAGCAGGTATTCAAGCGGCTAAGTCAGCAGGAATGTTTGTCGTCGATGTCCTTGTCGATTTTGATATCCAAAATGATTACTTTCTGACGGCATAGGCTTGGTTCGATTATTGGCTTATCCCTAAAAACCTAAACCAATGTTTTTCTTTGGTTGAAATCCCCATAAATTCTTGGCTTTATGAAAATTACCTGTTACGTTTTTAGGGAAAGGTAGTATTATAACATTAGATAAATCTTAGGTTTATCACCTATTCATCTAGATTGAGTTCGGCATATTTTCTAAGACAAAAGAGGGCGCAATGGCAAATCAGGCAAACAACCGACCGCAAAATATCCACAACTGGGTGGCTAGCGAACTGGGTTCTCGTATTGTTGGCGGTTTTTATGCACCAGGTGAATATATTCCTAATGAAAATACCATCTGTGAAGAACTTGAGGTCTCCCGTACATCGTTAAGGGAAGCATTTAAGGTGCTGACGGCTAAGGGGCTAATCGAATCTCGGCCGAAACTGGGTACCCGCATTCGTGAGCGTCGTCATTGGAACATGTTTGATCCTGTGATCTTAAACTGGTTTTCCCAATCTAAACCGTCGCCAGAGTTTTACACTTCGTTGTATGAAATTCGTGAGGTGTTTGAGCCAGCCGCCGCAGAATTGGCCGCTAAAAAACGTACGCCAGAGCAGCTTGAAATCATTGAAGCTGCCTATGCCAAAATGGAAGCCGCACAGCTGGGTACGGATGAGGTATATACCTCAGATATCGAGTTTCATATGGCGATTCTGGATGCCACTAATAACGAATTTATGGTGTCTTTGGGTGTCTCCATTCAATCGGCATTGCTGGAATTGTTTAGATTAAGCAGTACGATTCAAGATGATTTTCTACAATCACTTCCGGGTCATAAGGCCATTTATACCGCGATAGCGGCAGGAGACAGCGTGCGTGCCAAAGCCGAAATGAATAAGCTGCTGTCGACTTCCCAAGAAACATTAAAGAAAAATATTGAGCGAGACTAATCTGTTTGTTACATAAGGTGATCTTTGCCATTAGATCACCTTTTTGTTTTTCGCTGACATGAGGACTTAAACTGCTATTGTGACGCTGAAATACCTTCTGTGGTCATATGAATACGTTTAATGGTGCCATCTTCATTGTAGTAGAGCGGGTCAATTGCCACAGAACGTCTAAACTCTCCACCATTATCCTGCGAAGCACCTGTGTGATAGATAAAGTAGGATTTGCCTTTAAATTCGATAATGGCTTGATGATTTGTCGGTGAATTACCGGCAACTTCATTAAGAATTCCTTGGTATTTCCAAGGGCCATTAATACTGTGACTGGTTGCATAGGCAATTTTTTCAGGAAAACCAGACGCATAGGAAAGATAATAAGTGTGATCTTTTTTATGGACCCAGAGTGCTTCAGTAAAGTTAGGCACATCAATAGAATTAATCGGCCCATCGAGTTCAATCATATTGGCTTTAAGTTTGGCATAACGAGGTTTAGTGTTCCCCCAAAATAGATAAGCTTGTTTGTCGTCATCGATAAACACGGCAGGGTCTATATCATCCCAATCGATATCAGTATCGGTTGTCATATCGTTAGTGATCAACGCAGTGCCTCTGGCGTCCTTGAAGGGGCCTAATGGACTATCTGCAACAGCTACACCAATGGCAAAACCATTAATTTTTGCGTGCCTTGCTGTGACAAACCAATAGAACTTACCTTCTTTTTCAATGACATGGCTAGCCCATGCATCACCTTTGGCCCAACTAAAATCTTTGACTGACAGTTTACTGCCATGCGCAGTCCAATTAACCATGTCCTTGGAGCTAAAGACTAACCAATCATGCATTTCAAAAAAGGTTTTGTTTTCTTTGGCCACATCATGTCCCGTATACAAGTACACAGTATCTTGATGAACGATTGCGGCGGGATCGGCAGTAAACACATCTGAAAACAACGGATTTGCCGCAAATGTCGCTGAGCTAAAGGCTAAGCAAATACTCAAAAGCGTTTTTTTCATAATTCCTCTATTGTTTTTTGATATTTTAGTATTATAGTAATACCAATACTTTTACTCGCTAGCAATCTTTAAAGTACGAATTGTTAACGACACCCTTTTAATCGCCATTATTTGCCTTAGCTTCGCGGTAAATACCGCACGTACTGAGAATAGGTGTGAATAGGCGAGTCGGGCACTAAGCAGAGGTAAAACGAAGGTGTAACAATGCAGAATAAAAAAACAAAAGCACTTCGTTCCGCAAGCTGGTTTGGTAGCGATGATAAAAATGGTTTTATGTATCGTAGTTGGATGAAAAACCAAGGCATTCCAGATCATCATTTTCAAAACAGACCTGTAATTGGTATTTGCAATACGTGGTCAGAGTTAACGCCTTGTAATGGTCATCTACGTGAGTTGGCTGAAAGAGTTAAAAATGGGATCCGTGAAGCAGGGGGGATCCCAGTGGAATTTCCAGTATTTTCCAATGGTGAATCTAATTTACGCCCCAGTGCCATGTTAACGCGTAATTTGGCCGCGATGGATACCGAAGAAGCGATTCGAGGCAATCCGATTGATGGTGTGGTGCTCTTAGTGGGTTGTGATAAAACAACGCCGGCTTTACTTATGGGGGCGGCCAGTTGCAACTTACCCACCATAGTCGTGACGGGTGGGCCTATGCTAAATGGTAAACATAAAGGGAAAGATGTAGGGTCTGGCACTTTAGTCTGGGAACTGCATCAAGAATATAAAGCAGGAAATATTAGCTTGGCTGAGTTTATGAATGCCGAAGCTGATATGTCACGTTCAACGGGTACTTGTAATACCATGGGAACGGCATCGACTATGGCCTGCATGGCAGAAAGTTTAGGCACCAGTTTGCCACAAAATGCGGCTATTCCTGCTGTGGATTCAAGACGTTATGTCTTAGCCCATATGTCTGGAATGCGTATTGTCGATATGGTCCATGAGGATTTAACGCTTTCAAAAGTGCTCACGCGTGAAGCATTTATCAATGCGATAAAAACCAATGCGGCGATTGGCGGCTCGACCAATGCGGTTATCCACTTAAAAGCCATAGCGGGGCGAATAGGGGTTGATTTGTCACTGGATGATTGGTCGTATGGCTATGATGTACCGACGATAGTCAATCTTAAGCCCTCGGGTCAGTATTTGATGGAGGATTTTTACTATGCAGGAGGTTTACCCGCAGTGCTAAAAGAACTCTTTAACCATCATTTATTGAGTAAAAATACCTTAACAGTGAATGGGAAAACGCTCTGGGAAAATGTGGCAAATGCACCTTGTTACAACCGAGACGTGATCATGAGTATTGATACACCCTTAGTTGAAAATGGTGGGATCAGAGTATTAAAGGGAAACTTGGCCCCTCGAGGTGCAGTGATTAAACCTTCTGCAGCCAGTCCGCATTTAATGAAACATCGTGGTAAAGCGGTCGTGTTTGAGAGCTTTGATGATTACAACGCCCGCATAAATGATCCCGAACTTGCGATTGATGAAACGAGCATCATGGTGCTCAAAAATTGCGGCCCGAAGGGATATCCTGGAATGGCTGAGGTCGGCAATATGGGATTGCCACCTAAGCTGTTAAAAAAAGGGATTAAAGATATGGTTAGGATTTCGGATGCGCGAATGAGTGGTACTGCATTTGGAACAGTCGTATTGCATGTTGTCCCCGAGTCACAGGACTTAGGCCCACTAGCTGCGGTACAAAATGGTGATGTGATCGCACTCGATACTTTTGCTGGCGTACTGCAACTAGAGATTAGTGACGAAGAATTAGCGGATCGGTTAGCAAAAATCGCCTTGGTTAAGCAACTTCCTGTCAGCAGTGGTTATTTATCCCTTTTTAGGGAAAGAGTGTTGCAGGCCGATGAAGGGTGTGATTTTGATTTTCTAGTGGGATGTCGGGGTGCTGATATTCCGGCACATTCCCATTAAACATGGACACTTTTTCTTTTATAATAAAACCAAATAATTATTTTAATAAAGGTTGAGTTATGAAGTTAAGTAATCAATACCCGAGCTTGAAAGGAAAAACCATTTTTATCAGTGGTGGCGGTACGGGTATTGGCGCCTGTTTAGTGAGATCATTCTTAGAGCAGGGCGCAAAAGTTGCATTTGCCGACATACTTATAACGGAATCAAATCAACTTGTTAGTACCTTATTAGCCAGTATGCCCGATGCAATAGTGAAATTTTATCCCTGTGATCTCGTGGATATTGCAGCACTAAAAAACGTCGTTACGCAGATAGAGCAGGAAATTGGAACCATTGCGGTATTGATTAATAACGCCGCCTGCGATGAGCGCCATAGCATAGATGAAGTGACTCCTGAGTATTGGGATCACTGTTTAAACACCAATTTACGGCATTATTTTTTTGCAGTGCAAGCGGTAAGGCCGCAAATGCAACGTCTGGGTGGCGGTTCAGTGATCAATTTAGGCTCAATGAGTTGGCATAATCGCCAGCCGGGTATGGCAGGCTATACCGCCTCTAAAGCTGGTGCTATGGGATTGACTCGCGGATTAGCTGCGGATTTAGGTAAAGATAGAATTCGAATTAATACCTTGACCCCAGGTTGGGTGATGACGAAGCGTCAATTAACGCACTGGGTTGATAAGGATACGGCAAAACATATTGAAGATAATCAATGTATTAAAGAATATGTGATGCCTGAAGATATTGCCGCTATGGCGTTATTTTTGGCAGCCGATGATAGCAAACTCTGCACTGCACAAAATTTTATTGTAGATGGTGGCTGGATTTAATCATTAACAATAAAGTCTTTGTTGATTAAGTCGTCATTATCTTACATAGATAGCTGAGGATGAGTGCTGAGAAAACTTATTATAAAAGGTGAAAGCACTCATATGTCACTCTCAATCTCTACACAACAATTAACGCATAGCACCTTCCCTGCACCATTAGAGTTAATAACATTAACGAATAGTCATGGTTTGGAAGTAGTGTTATCGAGTTATGGTGCAAGTATTTGGTCTGTCAAACTCTATGAAAAAGAAGATAAAACCATTGATCTCAGTTTGAGTTATCAGAATATTCAAGATTGGGCAATAAACCCTTATTATTTTGGTATTACTGCAGGCCGCGTTGCAAATCGAATTGGTGGAGCTGCATTTTCTTTAAAGGGTCAAACCATTGTATTAACCCCGAATGAAGGTAATAACCAACTTCACGGTGGTCCGCAAGGCTTAAGTCACTGTGTTTGGCAATGTGAAACTAAGCAATATTCCGATGCTGTTGGTGCCATTTTTAGGATACAGAGTCCTGATGGTGATCAAGGTTATCCTGGGGATTTATCCGTAACAGTCGAATATCGCCTTAGTGAAAGCAATGAGTTAATCCTGATTTACGATGCTCTATCAGACCAAACCACTCCGGTTTGTCTCACAAATCATGCCTATTGGAATCTCGCATCTGACAAGCAACATGGCATCTTAGGCCATAACTTACAACTCAATGCGAGTCATATTTTAGCCTTAGATTCTGAGCAAATTCCTACGGGTGAATTGGTTTTAGTCGATGATACCCCCTTCGATTTTCGTCAAATAAAATCCATATCTGAAGATATTCATAAATTAAGTAATGGTTATGACCACTATTTTGTGATGTCGAAGGATATAGACAATACCTCATGCTTAAAAACCATCGCCACATTAATCGAACCTATTTCAGGACGTGAATTGGAAATCAGCACTACAGAATTAGGTGTGCAATTTTATAGTGGTAACTTTTTAGATGGTACGCGGCTTGATAATCATGGAAAACCGTTAAATCAATATCAAGGTTTATGTTTAGAAACCCATGGTTATCCTAATGCCGTCAATATTGCTCATTTTCCGAGTGTTATGTTAGAGGAAAATAAACCCTATAAACAAATAACGGTGCATAGATTTAAAAATATTTAATTTAAACCGTGTGTGACACTTTAGTCATATAACGAATTAGTCATATTAGTTTAATTGAGTTTGATCTTCTGCATTAAGAAGGTCTGGGGATTGCTGTTATTAAAATTTAATAAGGGAATAAAAATGACAAAATATACATTAGTTTCAGTATTCAGTTTATGGGCGATAGGAGCCAGTTGCGCCTTTGCGGCCACGGTAGGTTTTTCGCAGGTGGGCTCAGAAAGTGGCTGGCGAACCAGTTTTAGTGAGGCGGTAAAAGCGGAAGCCAAACAACGGGGAATAGACTTAAAGTTTGCCGATGCACAGCAAAAACAAGAGAACCAAATCAAGGCTGTACGTAGCTTTATCGCTCAAGGCGTCGATGCGATTATTATCGCGCCTGTCGTTGAAACGGGTTGGAAGCCTGTCCTTAAGGAAGCCAAGCGAGCAAATATCCCCGTTGTGATTGTTGACCGTAATATTAAGGTCGATGATGACTCACTGTTTCTCACCCGTATTGCTTCTGACTTTACCGAAGAAGGCCGCAAAATAGCGCAGTGGCTAATGGATAAAACCCAAGGTAACTGTGCAATTGCCGAGTTACAGGGCACAGTTGGTGCGACTGCCGCTATCGATCGCGCTGCAGGTTTTAATGCCGTCATTGCTAATTACCCGAATGCCAACATTGTGCGTAGTCAAACTGGGGAATTTACCCGCGCTAAGGGTAAAGAAGTGATGGAGGGTTTTCTAAAAGCACAGAATGGTCAAGCACTGTGCGCCATTTGGTCACATAACGATGAAATGGCATTAGGTGCTGTGCAAGCCATTAAAGAAGCCGGATTTAAGCCGGGTAAAGATATCTTAATTGTCTCTGTTGATGGGGTGCCTGATTACTTCAAAGCAATGGCGGATGGTGACGTTAATGCAACGGTCGAATTGAGTCCATATTTAGGTGGTCCTGCTTTCGATGCGATTGATGCTTTCCTTAAGGGAAATAAAGATCTGCCTAAGCTTATCAGTACAACAGGTGATGTATTCACTCAAGAAACCGCAGCAGTCGAATATGAAAAACGTCGCCTGTAATAATCCGCGATAGACAGTTTCTTGGGGAGATGCGCTATGAGCCTTATCTTAGAACTTAAGAATATCAGTAAACATTATCCGGGCGTAAAAGCGCTCGAAGCGGTGAATTTACGGTTATTTTCTGGGGAAGTTCATGCCTTATTAGGTGAAAATGGTGCGGGTAAATCTACCTTAGTCAAAGTGATGACGGGCGCACAATCGAAAGACGGTGGTGAAATCATTTTTCTAAATGAAAAACAGCATTTTAATACGCCTATTGAGGCCCAAAAGATTGGCATAAGCACTGTGTATCAGGAGGTCAATCTGGTACCTAACCTTACCGTGGCGCAAAATTTATTTTTGGGACACGAGCCAAAACGCTTTGGTTTGATCCATTTTCAAAAAATGTATGCCGATGCACGCACTGTACTGACGCAATTTAAGCTCGATATCGATGTGAGTGCGCCGTTATCGAGTTATTCCATTGCTGTTCAGCAACTTATTGCCATTGCCCGCGGCGTAGCTATGTCGGCTAAAGTCCTAGTGCTAGATGAGCCAACGGCGAGTTTGGATGCCGATGAGGTACAAGTGCTGTTTGGCATTTTGAACCAGCTCAAGCAAAAGGGTGTCGCGATAGTGTTTATTACGCACTTTCTCGATCAGGTTTATCAAATTAGCGACCGTATCACAGTGTTGCGAAATGGTCGTTTTATCGGTGAATACCTGACATCTGAACTGCCACAACCTCAGCTTATCGAAGCCATGCTCGGGCGCTCATTACAGCAGCATTTAGTCGAGAAAAGTGCGGCGGAGCAAACAACAAACGGCACTTCAGCCGTACTCTTGTCCCTTGAGGGCGTGTCGGTTAAAGGGTCAATTCAATCGATGAATTTAACAGTTCCTAAAGGTCAAGCCGTTGGGCTTGCTGGACTGTTGGGTTCAGGGCGTAGTGAGGTGTGTAATGCGGTATTTGGGCTCGATTTGCTCGATAGTGGCAGTATTCACCTTGCGGGTAAAAAGCTCCATCTTTCGCACCCAGTAGATGCGATTAATGCGGGCATTGCACTGTGTCCAGAGGATCGTAAGGTCGATGGCATTATCGGCCCGCTGTCGATCCGCGAGAATATCATTCTGGCATTGCAGGCGAGGGTAGGATGGTGGCGCTGTTTGTCAAAGACAAGGCAGCAGGAAATCGCCCAATTTTTTATCGATAAGTTACAGATAGCGACCCCAGATGCAGATAAACCCATTGAGCAACTCAGTGGCGGTAATCAACAAAAAGTTATTTTAGCTCGCTGGCTCGCCATTGAACCCATTCTCCTTGTATTAGATGAACCGACTCGCGGTATCGATATTGGTGCTCACGCCGAAATTATCAAGCTGATTAGAACCTTATGTGATGACGGTATGTCGTTACTGGTTGCTTCATCTGAGCTTGATGAACTGGTCGCCTTTTCCAACAAAGTGGTGGTATTGCGCGACCGATATGCAGTGCGTGAATTATCGGGCTCTGAACTTACCTCACAACACGTTATGCAAGCCATTGCGGAGGGATAGATGAAAACCTCAGTAGAAATGATGTCATCCGAGGCTTTGATTGAGATGCCAAACAGTCAACAAACCAGCAGTAAAACACCCAATGATCGCTATCAAGCGGGTAAGTCTACGTCCTTTGGTCGGTATCTTTGGCCGCTGCTAGCACTGGCCTTACTGTTACTGGCAAACCTCTTTATTGATAGCAGTTTTTTCCATATTACCTATCAAGATGACCGGCTTTACGGATCCTTAATTGATATTTTAAACCGCAGCGCACCTGTTGCACTGCTCGCCATTGGCATGAGTCTAGTGATTGCCACTGGTGGGATTGACCTTTCCGTTGGCGCTGTGATGGCAATCGCCGGGGCTGTGTGCGCAAACCTCTTACTATTACCGGATATTGGTCTTGGTACGGTTGTATTGGCAGGTCTTGTCGTAGGATTGCTGGCGGGCTGCATTAATGGCTCATTAGTCAGTTTTTTAGGGATCCAGCCGATTGTTGCTACATTACTCTTGATGGTTGCGGGACGTGGTGTTGCTCAGCTTATTAACCAAGGACAGATAGTCACGTTCCAACATCAAGGCTTTGCCGCCATTGGTGTCGGGCAGTTTTTAGGGTTACCTATGCCTATTTGGATTGTGATTGGCATGCTGATATTGACCCAATTGTTATTGCGTAAAACCGCACTTGGTCTCTTTATTGAAGCCGTTGGTTGTAATGCTAAGGCGAGCCGCTATCTTGGGATAAACGATAAATCCATCAAACTATTCGCCTATGCAATTGCAGGTCTATGTGCGGCCTTAGCCGGTATGATAAGCACCGCCGATATCCAAGGTTCAGATGCTAATAACGCCGGATTGTGGCTCGAGCTCGATGCTATTTTAGCCGTGGTAATTGGTGGTGCGGCATTAACGGGCGGGCGCTTCTCTTTGTTTTTATCAATCATTGGCGCCCTTATTATTCAAACCTTAGCCACAACGATTATTGTTAGTGGTTTACCCGCCAAATTTAATCTGTTGATCAAAGCCATAGTGATTTTAACCGTACTTTTATTGCAGTCGGAAAAATTCAGACATCAGTTGTCTGGCTTATTTAAATTACGTGTGTTCAAGGGCACAACGGCTGGAGACAAGAAATGATGTCTAAGCGTTTTATTCCATTGTGGATCACGGCCTCCTTGTTGTTGGTCATGTTTCTGATAGGGGCGTTACAATTTGAGGGGTTTGCAAGCGTTCGAGTGGTGACTAACCTATTCCGTGATAATGCTTTTCTATTGATCACTGCACTTGGGATGACCCTAGTGATTATCTCGGGGGGTATTGATCTCTCCGTCGGCGCTGTGATTGCTTTAAGTGGTGTACTCAGTAGTGTATTAATTACGCAATATCAGTGGCATCCTTTGCTCGCTTTTGCACTTATCTTACCCTTAGGCACGCTCTTTGGCGCACTGATGGGCACGATCATTCATGTCTATAAGTTGCAGCCTTTTATTGTGACCCTTGCGGGGATGTTTCTTGCCCGTGGTATTGCGACAACGGTAAGTGAAGAGTCGATAGCGATTGATCATCCATTTTATGATGTGATTGCCGACCTGAGCATCGCTTTACCAGGTAATGGTTCACTCGATATCAGTTCGCTGATTTTTATTGTTTTTTTTGCCATTATCGCCACCATGATGCACTACAGTCGTTTTGGTACAAATGTGTATGCCCTCGGTGGTAATGCGCAGTCTGCCGAGTTAATGGGGGTTTCGATTGCAAAAACCACCATTAGCATTTACGCCCTTAGCAGTTTTCTCGCCACTTTGGCGGGGATTATTTTCACCTTCTATACCTTTTCTGGTTATTCCCTTGGGGCGGTTGGCGTAGAACTTGACGCTATTGCTGCCGTGGTGATTGGGGGGACATTACTTACTGGCGGGAGTGGTTTTATATTAGGTACTGTACTTGGGGTATTTTTGATGGGAGTTATCCAAACCTACATCACCTTTGACGGTACACTCAGTAGTTGGTGGACCAAGATAGTAATTGGCTTATTGCTATTTTTCTTCATCGTGTTACAGAAACTCTTGAATGGACGCAAAGCTAACCATGGATAATATAATCTCGAAAACTAACGCAAAATTCGGTCTGTTATCAGCCTTTATTACCTCAATGCTGTTGCCTGTGTGTGCAGCGAGTTCCTCGCCCGTTCTAGCGCTTCCAGCTTCTCAAACTAGCGTGACGTCAAGTGCAGTTCAAGATGCCCCTTTTATTGAGCGCCGCGCGGATCCTTGGGTTATAAAAGATGATGATGGGAGCTATTACTTTATTGCATCTGTACCCGAGTTTGATCGGATAGAGCTTCGTCATGCCGCAAATATTCAAGGATTAAGTCAAGCTATCCCCAAAATTATTTGGCGTAAGCATACATCAGGGCCAATGAGTATCGACATTTGGGCGCCAGAACTGCATAAAATTGATGGTCGCTGGTATATCTATTATGCTGCCAGTGATAAAGACAGACGCTTTCATAACCGCATGTTTGTATTGGGGCTTGAAGGTGACAACCCCATGAAGGGCGATTGGCAAGAGCTTGGCCGTTTAAAAACCGCAAGGGATGGATTTTCCTTAGATGCCACCCACTTTAGTGTTGGCGGGCAGGGCTATTTTATTTGGGCGCAGCAGGACGATGCCAAAAGCTACAATACGGGACTGGTGATTGCCAAAATGCTGTCACCTACAGCGGCATCACCACAAGAAGCAATCATCAGTGAGCCTTTGCTGGATTGGGAAAGGCAAGGCTTTAAAGTTAATGAAGGCGCTGCGGTATTGGTGAAAAATGGGAAGGTATTTGTCACTTATTCTGCCAGTGCAACAGATGATCGTTATGCGATGGGACTCCTTTGGGCGGAGCAAGATGCAGATCTGCTCGACCCCAAAAATTGGCATAAAGTTTCTGAGCCTGTTTTTAGCACAGAGCCTACACTTAATCGCTTTGGTCCTGGACATAACAGCTTTGTGCTTGCCGAAGATGGTCAAACCGAGTTGATGTTTTACCATGCTCGCAATTACCTTGAACTTCAAGGCACGCCATTAACCGATGGTAATCGCCATACTTACTACCGCGCTATTTCATGGACAGAGAATGGATTCCCTGTATTTCACAATGAGCTGGCAGATAATGTGGTCGATATAAAATAACAGAGTAATAGTGTGGCAGTTATCAAAGCAGAAAAGCGATTAACAGGTGCTTACATCATGCTTGTTAATCTTTTGTGATAAATACCGGCTTTGATGTTTGATGACTGTTTATTGATCCTAAAAATAAATTCCTATCTATAATTTAGAGCGCAGATGATTATCTAATCGCTATATTCCTATATTCGATTGGATGACATCATTATTTCAATATAGATAAGGTAATTAACTATGTTAAGGACGATAAAAATCCAAACCCGCCTATTAATCGCTTTTTTGCTCATGGCATTGCTGCTGATCGGCTTAAGTGGATTATCAATTTCATCGATGAAAACTATCCGCGCAAATGCCAATACCGTTGAAACCAATTTATTACCTTCAATCATGAGTCTTGGTGAGCTTAATTCAAATATGATGCGAATTAGGGTGCTCACACTCAGGTTATTAGTCAGCGAGACTCAAGAAAGCCGCGAACAAGTTGCTAACGTTATCCGCGATCTTAAATTGGAGATTGAAAAAAATCAGGCTCAGTATGAACAACTGATCTCGATGGATAATGAGCGGGCGGTATACCGTGCATTTGAACAAGTCCAAAAGACCTATTATGTTGAACAAGATAAATTAATTAGTTTTGCAACATCGGGAAAATTAGATGAAGCTAAATTGGTACTGCCGCAGCTTTATACATTGGCTGATGAGATAGTTAAAGATCTTAGAGATCTGGTTGCCATAAACAAAGCATCCTCCGATGACACTCGTATTGTCTCAATTACGGAATATGATAGTAATTTTTGGTTAGTCATTGTGACAGTGATCGTTGCCAGTATCATTGCCATCGTTATTGCTTTTATGTTGTCGAATAGTATTAATCAGCCCCTACAAGCTGCAGTCAAAACCGCAGAAATTATTGCCCATGGTGATTTAACTCAGTCGATAAGTGTCAGTGGTGACGATGAGTTAACTCGTCTTGTTACTGCGTTACAAATTATGCAGCGCAATTTAAGGGACGCCATTGTGCATATCGGCAGTTCCTCTAGCCAACTAGCCTCCGCCGCAGAAGAACTCAACTCCGTCACAGAAGACTCATCCCGTGGTTTACAGCTACAAAATGATGAGATCCAACAAGCCGCTACAGCAATAACTGAAATGAGCACTGCTGTGGATGAAGTCGCTCGTACTGCTCAACAAGCGTCAGATGCATCTTCTGAATCGGCCAAGCTTGCGGTAGAAGGTAAAAATCGAGTCGAGGATACAACTGCCGTTATCACCGAAATTAACGATGAGATGACCAAAAGTACGACGGTCATTAATCAGTTGGCTGCTCAGGTTGTTTCAATTAGTAAGTTGCTGGATGTGATCCGCTCAGTATCAGAGCAAACTAACTTATTAGCACTCAATGCTGCCATTGAGGCGGCTCGCGCGGGTGAGGCGGGACGTGGGTTCGCGGTTGTCGCCGACGAGGTAAGAAGCCTTGCCCATAGAACACAAGTATCTGCAGGTGAAATTGAGACTATGGTACGGCAAGTACAAGTTTCTGCTGAGGCTGCAGTCACCTCCATGGTCACTACAAGTGAAAAAACCAATCAAGCCCGTATTGTTGCCGACGAAGCGACTAAAGCACTCGATCAGATCACCACGCGTATTGTTGCAATCAGTGACAGTAATCATGTGATCGCGAGCGCTGCTGAAGAACAATCAACCGTAGCAAGGGAAATTGATAATAATATTATGACCATTAGAGATTTAGCGGCTCAAACGGCTGCAGGCGCTCACCAAACAAGTGCGAGTTCTGCAGAACTAACCCGTTTAGCGGTAGATTTAAATACGTTAGTGGTTAAATTTAAAGTCTAGGTTTGGGTTATTGATGGTTAAAAAGCCCCTAATGCAGGGGCTAAAAATCACAGTTAACTTACTCTTGGATAGATGGCTTACCAAATACCGGCATACCTGAATCATCCCAACGAAGAGCCTTGACATAGGTGTGACGGTTTGGATCCCACAATGGATCGCCTTCAATTTCAGTATAAGTACGTGCGTGATACACCAATAAAACCGTTTCACCATCTTCTGCAAGGGTGAAACTATTGTGTCCAGCCCCATAAACACCATGCTCATAGCAACTTGTCATCACAGGGTTTGATGATTTATGCCATTGACTTGCATCGAGTAAATCAGCATTTTCATCAATATGCAGTAAACCCATGCAATAATTTTCATCGGTCGCGCTGGCTGAATAAGTGATAAAGATTTTACCGTTGCGTTTTAGCACTGATGGGCCTTCATTCACCCAAAACCCTTTAATTTCCCATGGGTACTCAGGCTTTGTCAGCATCACGGGGGCTGAGCTTATCTTGTCAGGTGTATCCATCTTCGCGATATAAAGATTACTGTTCCCTTGAATATCAGGGGCTTTTTGCGCCCAAACATAATACAGCTGCCCATTATGCTCGAATGTGGTTGCATCGAGACAAAAGGTGTCTATGCCAGTATCAAGTTGGCCAAGGAACTGCCATTTGCCCGTTAGCGGGTTGGCATCATTGCAGCGCAGCACATACATACGATGTTGAAACAATGCATCTTTAATTTCACGACTTGGGGCTATGGCGACGTACAGATACCAAGCCCCTTGGTTAAAGTGGAGTTCTGGCGCCCACACTAGATCGGAATAGGGGCCCGTATCGGGTTTATGCCACACATCCACAGGGACAGCATCGGCAAGACCTGCAATGGTGGAGGCTCTGCGTAACTCAATACGGTCGTACTGAGGTACTGAGGCGGTGAAATAATAAAAACCATCCGTATGTTTATAAATAAACGGGTCGGCACGTTGTTCGATTAAAGGGGTGAGTTTTAACATCTATGACTCCAAAAACATCATCAAAAACTATATAGAAACTTGGGTTTGGGTACTATCCTTGTGGACATTAGGCTGTGTCTCTGGCGTACTTTTCCCATCAATTACTTCCATATCGGGCAGTGACAGCTTAATGTCCTCATAGACACGGTCCGATATCTTGTATTTGAACATCAATAAGCCCATCAAGGTATGGAACGCGCCAGGTATGATGGTTAGCATCAGTGAAATGCCTATGAGCGTCGTAGACGTTTGTTCTTGTCCCGGTTGATAATTAAAGTAGGTCAATAACATGCCAACTACAAAACCTGCCGCTCCCATTCCCGCTTTTTGTGCAAAGGATATCCCCCCAAATGCAAGGCCAGATACTCTATGACCCGTTTTGACGGTACCGTAATCGACGGATTCTGAAATCACTGACCAGAAAACTGGAGCGTGCAAATCAACCACAAAAGAAATCGCAAAATAGAGCACAAAGGCTAACACTATGTCTCCGGGTTGAACGGCAAAAAACATCACCACACTCAAAATACCCACCGCAATTTGGCTGTAACGGAATAATTTGAGTTTACAAAAGCGCTTAGTGATCCAAGTTGAGGCGACCATTGCAAGGATTGCCGCACCCACTCCTGTTGATAAAAAGGCCGAAAGCATTTTGGCATCACCACCAAGGAAGTAGGTGGCGTAATAGGCGGCAACCGAACCGCGGATCACATAACCAATGGTGCCAATGACACAAATAGCGGTCAAAATGAGCCACTGATCATTTTTTAACAATAGACGTATTTGCATTGAAATAGGTTTAGTTTCAACCTTATAGGCTACACGTTCAGTTGTAGTGAAAAAACAGAATAAAAACAGCAGTGTTGCCATTAACGCCATCACTCCCATGGCCTTTTGATAACCTGCAGCAATATCATCTCCTCCCCAAGAGGAAGCTAATATAGGGACAATAATAGTGACTAAAAAGGCGGCAATTTTGGCGAAGAATAACCGATAACCGTTAGCGGATAAGCGCTCCTTTGGATTATCCGTCAGTACGCTAATAATGGAAATATAGGGAATAGTGACCGTGGTAAAAATGATGGTCACAAGAATATAAGTCGAATAAGCCCAAATGAGTTTGGCGTTATAGTCCCAATCCGGTGTGCTGAAGGTTAAAAATACCGAAAGCCCGAAGGGGATTGCCATAAATAAGAAGTAGGGACGGTAACGACCCCAGCGCGTGGTGACTTTATCATTAATGATGCCCATTAAGGGATCCGTGATGGCATCGATTAATCGAACGAGTAGAAATAAAATGCCCACATCGGCGGGCTTTAGGCCAAAAATATCCGTATAAAAGAAGGTAATAATTAACATCATTGAAGATATCACGACGTTGACGGCCATATCCCCTGAGCCGTAACCGATCTTTTCAATGACCGACATTTTATGAGAACTCATCAGAAATCCTTATTATATTTTTTATAAACAGTGAGTTAATGTGTCAGCACAGCGTATTATCGCATTCCCCAGATGTTAACACATTTTCTTGCTGTTAATTTTCCGCAGTTGATTGTTACTTATTTGTCTTGATAGTATGATAACCTTAATCATCATACAATAGCATAATAGCTATTTTGTTAGAATGGGATCTCGTTTCATTAAGGAGAAATGATGCTACGTATTTCTATTACCGCGAGAAAGCACCTTAAGCGACATATGAATAAGCTCCATTGTGCCTTGTTGATCGGGCTTATGGGTTCGATAGGCAGCGTTAATGCAAAACAGGTCAGTATTCATGATCCTGTTATGGCGAAAGAAGCTGGCAATTATTATCTTTTCAGCACGGGACCTGGCATCACCTATTATGCTTCAACGGATAAGGTGCATTGGACATTGGCCGGACGGGTATTTGATACTGAGCCTACATGGGCACGCGGTGTGGCTCCGGATTTTAATGGGCATTTATGGGCACCGGATATTATTGAACACGACGGTTATTTTTATCTTTATTACTCTATTTCCGCTTTTGGTAAAAACACTTCCGCGATCGGCGTAGCCGTTAACAAAACGTTAGATAAAAACTCAAAAGATTATCAGTGGGTTGATAAGGGAATGGTACTTGAGTCTATTCCCCATCGAGATGCATGGAATGCAATTGACCCTAATATTATTGTCGATGAAAAGGGCGCGCCTTGGATGAGTTTTGGTTCATTCTGGCAAGGGCTAAAGCTGGTGAAGCTCAATCAAGATTTTATCTCCCTTGCTAAACCAGAAGAGTGGCACACTTTAGCCAAACTTGAGCGTCCAGCTTTACTAAATGATGCCGAACCCGGCCCTGCACAAATCGAAGCGCCGTTTATCTACAAAAAAGATGATTATTACTATCTATTTGTTTCCTACGGTCTTTGCTGTCGCGCCGATGATAGCACTTACCATTTAGCGATTGGGCGTTCAACCTCTGTCACTGGCCCTTATCTTGATAAAGAGGGTAAAGATATGGCACAGGGTGGCGGTTCCGTGCTGCTTCGCGGTACAAAAGCTTGGCCTGGCCTTGGGCACAATAGCGTTTACCAGTTTGAGGGCAAGGACTATTTGGTTTTCCACGCCTATGAGTCTGCGGATAAGGGCTTACAAAAGCTCAAAATAGCTGAATTAACATGGAATACCCAAGGTTGGCCTGTCGTTGATCCAAATGCGCTGACTCAATATAAAAGTGTATTAGTTGACCCAATCGGAAATAAATAATAATGACTCATTCTCTGACAACATTGATGGCCGCGATGGCGCTCACATTTGGCTTTAGCACTGGAGTGGTTGAAGCGTCACCTGTGCTTCCTGATAATCATATTACCAGTGAAACCTTTGCCAACCCATTGTTTCGTAATGGTGCAGATCCTTGGCTTGCATACCATAATGGAAACTATTATTTAACGACGACCACTTGGACCTCTGAATTGGTGATGCGTAAATCGCCTACCATAGCAGGGCTTGCCGATGCCCCTGCGCACAATATTTGGTCAGACGATGATAAGTCCCGTTGCTGTAATTTTTGGGCGTTTGAATTCCACCCCATGCAAACCGCAGAAGGTTTGCGTTGGTATGTGATTTATACCTCGGGTGTGGCTGAAAATTTTGATGGTCAGCGCAATCATATCCTCGAGAGCGAGGGCAGCGATCCTATGGGGCCCTATAAGTTTAAAGGCACTCCTATGCCGGATCATTGGAATATCGATGGCAGTTACTTACAGCACAAGGGGCAGTTGTACTTTTTGTGGTCAGAATGGCATGGTAAAGATCAAGTGAACCTCATCGCTAAAATGACCAATCCTTGGACGATAACGGGCGATCATAAAGTGATCACTAAGCCCATTTATGACTGGGAAAAGTCCGGTTTAAATGTCAATGAAGGGCCTGAGATTATTCAGCGTGATGGACGCACTTTCCTCGTCCATTCGGCAAGTTTTTGTAATACAGAGGATTATTCTCTCGGTGTTGTTGAGCTGACAGGGGAGGATCCTATGGATCCTGCGGCTTGGACAAAATTCGACAAACCCTTCTTCAGTAAAGCCAATGGCGTATATGGCCCAGGCCATCACGGATTTTTCACTTCCCCCGATGGCAGCGAAGATTGGTTAGTGTATCACGGTAACTCATCACCCACAGATGGTTGCAGTGGCACCCGCGCCGCCAGAGCACAACCTTTTAAGTGGGATGATAAAGGCTTACCGCAGTTTGGTGAGCCATTAGCCGACAAGCAACAGTTACCTGTTCCAAGCGGCGAGTTTGGGCCATTAAAAGCCCAAGTTGAAGGGGTGAAATACCGCATCGTCAATCGTGATATTAATCAATGTTTAGTGACCAATGCGAAAGGAGAAGTCAGTGTTGGTCAGTGTGATGATAAAGCCAGTGCTTGGATTATCGACCCTGCTAACGATGGTTTATATCGGTTTGCTAATGTGGCCGAAGGGACCTTTTTAACGCAAGCTGACTGCCAAGATGAAAAGGCCTCGGACGTGAATGCCGCGCCTTGGGTTGCGTCCCGTTGTCAGCGTTGGTCGGTTGATGCGAGTCGTGATGGCTGGTTCCGTTTTGCCAATGAGCGCTCGATTAAAAATCTACAAGCGGCCAATTGCAGCAGCAAAAAGAATACGGCTGTGGTTGCCGGTGAAAATCGTGTTAGTGAATGTACTGACTGGCGTATCGAACCCATATCCCATTTTGCAATTGTAAATGCCCACAGTGGCCGTGTAGTCTCAGCGCAGCAATGTGACACAAAGGCCAATGCTAATGTTGTGCAATATGAATACACAGGTAACGCCTGCCAGCAATGGCACGCGACATCCACCAGTGAAGGCTATTACCGTCTGCAATCAAATCAACTGACGGCGAATAAACAAGCCCAGTGCTTAGTCAGTGTTGAGGGCAATTTGCAACTTGGCGCCTGTGATAAAGATGACAGCGAATGGCGCACTGAGTTTATGCCAAATGGTTCCCTTCGAGTGGTATCGCGCAAAGGGGGATCGTCGATGAAAGTCGCGGGCGAGTCCTATGCCAATGGCGACAATATTGTTGAGGATGTGTGGAAGAATACCATTTCGCAGCAGTTCTATTTCAGGGAGGTGAAAACCAAATAGCCCAAACTATTTTAGGGAGGGTGATGTTTCGAGATTCATTTTTGTTTGTTCTGGTCCAGATTTACCAAAATCTAGGGCAGGTAGCGACAAAAAATAACCCTGAAACATCAACGTACCCTAGACATGCCGTTGTAAGTTGAGGTCGCT
Organism: Shewanella sp. W3-18-1; assembly: GCF_000015185.1. Lineage (NCBI taxonomy): Bacteria > Pseudomonadati > Pseudomonadota > Gammaproteobacteria > Alteromonadales > Shewanellaceae > Shewanella > Shewanella sp. W3-18-1. The sequence goes on from NC_008750.1 coordinate 2,272,740, forward strand.
TAGCGGCATATTGGTTGAGCGTTAATTGCTCGGCGTGCTGGCAGTAACTGTTTGTCTGTTACTGCTTTTTTTTATCTTAAATTGACCACTGGTTAAGTGCTTGCCAAATTAACCGCAAGGCGAGCAGCGAAAGTACAAGACTAAATATCATCTGAAAATATTTATCGGCTACCCGTTTTAGCATGTTAAAGCCAATCCAAGTGCCTAATGCACCGCTCAATATCATCCAGCACAACAATGGCCACCAATCAGCGATGGATATGCCCATTCCTTCAAATACCGCTACTTTAACCCCATGTTGCAATGACATGGCCATTGCAAAGGTTGCGACAGTACGAAAACGATCGACTTCAAGCTGTTTAATAAAGGCCGCCACTAGCGGTCCTGTCGCTCCAGCAAAAAGAGAAATAAACGTGGTGATAGCCCCTGCGATGAATGTCCCCAACGTTCCTAAAACAAGTTTCGGTAGCTTGGGCCCCCAGCAGGAATAGAGAATAAAAGCCGCAATCGTGAGATACATAATAGAAGGTGGTAGGGCAACTAACACTAGGCTGCCGAGTAAAGCTCCTAGCAGTGCTCCGGGTAGAAAAGTGTAAATAAATCGCCATTGAATATCCTGCCAACCGACGATAGCTCGTCCCGCATTGGCACCCAATTGCACGACACCGTGGAGTGGGATAATCAGTTGTGGGGGGAGCACTTGCGCCATAACGCCGAGCAACATTACCCCACCGCCAATACCAAAACAGGCGGTAAAAAAAGATGTAAAACCTGCACTCAAGATTAAGAGTACAAAAATATCCGTAGGGATAGTGTCAACGAAAAACCACGATGAGAGCATAAATGTCTATTCGGTCACTGTGAGGGTGTTAACAGTAACAAATCACCTATGGCTTTCAAAGCAGAGGATGTTATTGCACGAAAGGAATCCAACGCTATCAGCTATCTTGATTGAAAGCCTGTACCACTAAACGACCTGTAGCCGTTAAAGTGATGTAGAGCAAAAGGTAAATGTTTGTACTGACACTCACCGCAAAAAGAAAAGCTAATCAGATGATTAGCTTTTTAAAACGAACGAGATACTAAATCTTTAGCTTAGAACGAGTAGCGAACGCCTAATGCAAATGTACGAGTGTAGATACTATTTGTACGGTTAAAGAGCACTGAGTCCTCATAGTATTCTTGGTACACATCATCAAGAATATTGGTTGCATCGAAGGTCAACACCAAATCATCCATTAAGTTGTAGCTAAACTGGAAGTCTAAACTTTGCTCTGGCTTACGATAGATACCCCGTGGCATAGCAAAACTTCCCGCATCGTATGCATTTAAGAATTTATCACGCCAAGTATAAGACAAGCGGGCACTGTACACTTCTTTGTCATAAATCAATATTGCACTCCAAGATGTGTCGGAAACGCCGAACAATTCTCTGGTAGTCGATCCTGTTTTTTCACCAGTCTTGCTATCGTATTCCGGAATGTCTTGGCTAGAATCCAAAAAGGTTGCACTCATCTGAGTACCAATGCCATCAAGATAACTAGGCAGATTTTCAGGGAAATATACTGTGCCAAGTTCAAAGCCAGTTAGCTCGCCGTTAGAAGAGTTATCTGGTCGGCTTAATAGGTAAGTTTTGATTTCACCATCAACTTCGCGTGTCGTTGTGGTTGTTGAGTTATACACAAACCCTTCGATATCACGGCGGAAATAAGTACCGTAGATGGATGAACCTTCTCCAAAGTAATATTCCAATGAAAAATCATAGTTTTTTGACGTCGTAGGCTTAAGTTTTGAGTTACCACTGGATGCTTGGCCAAAGCCAAGATTTGTCAAATCTTCTACATATGAAATAGCGGTACTCAAATCACCAAAAGCAGGTCTACGAATGGTTTCTGAATAGGAAAAACGGGCAACTAATTCATCGGTTAGCCAGAAACGAACCATCAGGTTTGGTAGAATTTCTGAACTACCATTAGTATCGGATGAATGCTCAAGATAGTACTTTTCAGTGACAGTGTCTTGTTTCCTCTCCCAAAAATCCATATCGGCATCGGCTTTTTCATAGCGAATACCTATTTGACCATCGACTTGCTTACCCCATAGCTCGGTTTCAAAATCACTTTGGATATAAGCCGCATAGGACGTTTCATCGATATCGTAGTTTGTATACATTGCCAATGCATCTGCATCAGCACCATATAAAGCCTCAATGGCTGCGCGGTTAGCATATAGATAGTTGCCATCTACCAGCGCCCAGTTTGTGGGAACATTACCGCGACCATCAAAGAAGCCAGAGGCAACAGTAAACATGTTGGGGTCAAGATCAGTAAACTTAATATTTTTATCTAATGCACCAGCATCATAGAGGCCGTGTTTGGCTCCCCGTTTTTCGACACGAGTACCAAATTTCATTTTGGTGAAGATGCTGTAATCGAGATAGTAATCACCATTTAAGGTCCAAGCTACCGAGTCGCCTTCATCCTTGGTTCCGCTGTCATACATATTAGAGGTTTGCCACAACGCTAATTGGGATAAATCAGATTCATTAATCGCAGTACTTGGATCATCTAAATAAGCCCAGCTTGGTACACCGCCACTTTTATTATTGTAATCAACATCCACTCCGTAGAACTTTTTATTACTGTTAGCACTGATCCCTCGCATCGCGATGAACGATGATTCATAGGTACTGGTTTGATAGACAACCTCAGATTTTAAGGTCACATCATCCAGATCCCATTTACCACCTAAGGCAAATACATAGCTATCGGTGCTGTTGTGGCTGTGATCTGAACTACTAAAGCCTCCCACGTTATAGGCCGTTCTCGATTTAACCACATTGGTGCCATCATATATTTCAATTCCATTATCAATAACTTGACTCCAATTATCAGCCGAATCTACGTTACTAAAAAGCATGGCGTTGGCACTATTGTTACGATAGCCATTATAAAATGCTTCAAATAAGTATTCTGAATTATCAGTCGGCGCCCACTGTAAAGACAGATTAAGCGCAGGGCGTTCGCGCTCACCAACATTCATATTTTGGAAAATAGCATCTCGCATTAACAGGTATTCTTCACCGTTAATGAGTGCGCCTTTTGTGGTATCTAGGCCGTGAGCGAGACCTCGTGTCCAATAGGCATCATTAACTAACAGACCCGTTTCTGCAGAGTAGGGTAATGAGGCACCAGGGGAGACAATTTGGTCATTATAATTAGTTCGAATATAAGATACGTTTAACAGCGCTCCGACATCACCGATTGCGGTATCCCAGCGGTCACTGACCAGAGCACTCAATGCTGGATCGACTTTATCGGGTTGATCTGAATATATGCCTTTAGCCGCGACACTGACTTTGCTATCACTAAAATCAAAAGGTCGATGGGTGCGAATATCAATTTGACCCGCAATACCACTGCCGACTTGCGAGGATGAACGCGTTTTAAATACTTCTACACTGCCCAGTAATGCCGCTGGAATATCGGCAATAGCGACTTCACGGCCTGCGGCGGTGAAAATTTGACGACCATTAACGGTTGTTGTGACATCGGTTAAACCCCGAATACTCACGGTGTTAACTTCACCTGAGGCACGATCAGTGACTTGTACCCCAGTCACTCGTTGCAGTGCTTCAACCACGTTATTGTCGGGAAATTTACCAATATCTTCAGCGATAATCGCTTCAACTACCTGAACATTTTGACGTTTAAGTTCTACGGCTTTATTTAAACTGCCACGAATACCTTGGATCTGAATGATTTCCATGGCTTCTTCATTCGGTCGTGGGTTATCGGCTTGTGTTTCTTCTTGAGTCGTAGACTCAACTTCTACCTGATCCTGTGGTGCAATATCATTATTTGCCGCAAACGTAGCTTGGCTTGTGAGTGCGAGAATGATCGCACTTGCCAAATAAGTCTGTTTAAACATCTAGTTAATCTCCGGTAGTTTATTATTTGACCCGGTAAGCCTAAGACACCCACTGACGTCCCGGTCTTTTTATCCCACTTCAAAGTCACCGACTTCCCCAACTGTGCCCCTGAAAAGTTAAGAATTTGATAACACACCTTGCACCGTAAAGGGGATTGAACTGCCGATGAGTGCAAAGTTAACAATGTATGACAACTGTTAAAATCATATTGTATGACTATTGATGTGTCAACTTGTTGATTTATGCAATTGCTAATTAATGTCACATTTATCATCCGTAATTTATTTAATGGATAAATAACTTATCATTATGTATTTGCTGGTTATTATTTGTTTTGTGATGTATAGAGATCATCTTATTAGACTAAAGTCGTAAACCCGCTGTAATCGCCAAGGTCAGGTTAATCCAGACATCAAATACAGGAAATTCCTGTCACAACATATTTACTTCTATTTTAAGAATGCTACTTTTAACTTTAGTGTTACAGTAGTATTGTATTACATAATGTAGTGATGAAATTGATTAACAACTAACCTTAATATTCAAACACAACAATAAAAGGATCGACGCTCATGGTGCTTCAACGCTCATTCGTGTCTGTAGGATTGATTTTAGCGCTTGCTTCCTGTGGTGGGGACGACAGTAGCAACAGTGCTAACGACACAAATACCTTTACACTTCCGCCTCCAATAACCTTTGCCAACCCAACCCTTTCTGGTGATGTGAATTACACCGATGTGGTTGTCCATGATCCTTCGATCATCAAAGATACCGATGGCACCTACTATGTGTTTGGTTCTCACCTTGCTGTTGCAAGTTCAAAGGATCTTATCAGTTGGACTCAAATTGCGCTTGATGGGGTAGAGACCAGTAGTTTGTTTAATACGTATGCAACTGAAATCGCAGAAGGTACAGCATGGACGGGAGGCTTTATTGGGTCGTGGGCGCCTGATATTAAAAAGTTAGCCAATGGTAAATACCATTTTTACTATAACTTTTGTGCAGGGCCTGTTGAATCGGATTGTGTTTCCCGCTCCTACCTCGGGGTGGCGACGTCTGACAAGATTATGGGGCCTTATGTTAATCAAGGTTTATTCCTAAAGTCTGGGCATGAGGGTACCGAAAATCCTGGCGTTAACGGCAAAGACTACAGTGGATATACCGATCCTAATGCTATCGATCCTGCCATTTTCTACGATAAAGATGGCGGACTTTGGATGACCTATGGTTCGTATTCGGGTGGTATTTGGGTATTGCAGCTCGATCCGACAACAGGTAAACCCCTTGATGGCCAAGGGTATGGCACTAAGATCATGGGCGGTGATTATAGTCCGATTGAAGGCTCTTACGTTATCTATAGCCCTAAATCTGAATATTATTATATGTTTACCTCATTTGGTGGCTATGAGCAAAATGATGGTTATAACATTCGTATTGCGCGCGCTAAAACACCAAATGGCCCTTATGTCGATGCTTCTGGCAAGGATATGATTGATGTGACGGGCAACGCAGAGATGATAGCGCCCTATGGTGCGAAATTAATGGGCAGTTTTCTATTTGATGCCCATCCAGGAGATGTAGGAACTGATATCGGCTATATGTCACCAGGGCATAATTCTGCTTTTTATGATGCAAATACGGGAAAATATTTCTTAGTATTCCACACTCGCTTCCCTGATACAGGTGAAGGACATAGTGTTCGAGTGCATGAAATGTTTATGAATAGTGATGGCTGGTTAGTTGCATCTCCACAACGTTATGCCGCTATAAATGGGGAAAACATTGTCGATGAATTGGATATTCAAGGCGCTTATAAATTTATTAACCATGCAAAAGACATTAATACTAAACCACATAAATCTGTTCATATTCAGTTAAAAAGAACTTGGACCAATAAAGGTGCTATTACTGGCGATGTCACAGGAACTTATGTACAAACAGATGATAGCCACATCACGTTAACCCTTGATGACTTAGGCACATTTGAAGGGGTATTAGCATGGCAATGGGATCCAAACCAAGCGAAGTTAATGCCCACATTTAGTGCGATGTCCAGTGACGGTGTCAGTATTTGGGGCACAAAATTAGCAGATAAAACCACAGATCAAATATTAACGGATACCGTTAATGGGATTAGTGTTGTTTCGGAAGCGACAACAGATTCAATTCTTTTACCCACTGAAGGTACGCATGGTGCAACCATTAATTGGGTTTCAAGTGATGAGGGCGTGATCCGTACCGATGGAACCATTATTAGGCCCAATGCAGGGGAAGGCGATAAGGTCATCACCTTAACAGCGACTGTGATGGTAAACGGTAAAAAAGTGACTAAAACTTTCCAAGTGACTGTCTACGCGAGAAAAGCCTATAACCGTATTGCACATTATCGCTTTGAAAATAATCTTAATGATACTTTGGGGCTATTTGCTGCAGGTCAACCTACGGGTGATCGGATATTTAAATCTGCAGAATCAGTTGGTTATAGTATTGGTCTTGAGGGGCAAGCGCTTTCCCTCGATGGTGCACACGGTGTACTGCTCCCGAGCGGTATTATCTCAAGCTATGAGTACACTGTATCGTTTTGGGCAAATCCTAGCGTAATAGCGCAATTTACTACCGCATTTTTTGGTGCTGTAAATGAACAAGCAGCTGAAGATGGCAGTAAGTTTTCCAACACTTGGATCAGTATGTTACCCCAAGGTTGGGACGGCAATACCATGTTCTGGAGTAATGGTACCGCTTGGTTTGATGGGGTAACGGGTGAACGTATTGCTGAAAATACGTGGTCTCACTTAGCTTTTTCGGTGAAAAATGGTTTAGTGAATGTCTATATCAATGGCATTGAGAAATTTAGCCAAGGTAATCTCGCTGATTTCTTTACAGGTAATGAAGGGGTATTTGCCCTAGGGGTTAACTATTGGGATATTCCCTATAACGGTTTACTTGATGAACTTAAGGTATATGAAGCGGCATTAACGGCTGAAGAAGTCAAAGCACTAGACATCGATAAGTTGCCAGATAGCGAACTACTGGCTTCTGCGGTTGATATTCTTGACCTAGGTGATTTAACTGCAGTGCGTAAAGACTTAATTTTACCTGTGACTGGCCCTTATGCTGCAGCGATAACTTGGGCATCATCGGATCCAACCACGATTGATCATAAAGGTGGAGTTAATCAGCCGAGTCGAGATGAAACCGATAAAGTGGTCACTCTCACGGCAACACTTAAACTTGGTCAAGCGACACAAACTAAAGTCTTTACTGCTACCGTAAAATCAAAAGCACCACCAACACCTATCGCAGTTTATAGTTTTGAAGATAATCTTATCGACAGCACTGCAAACTTTGGCGCAGGTAATGTAGTGGGTAAGTTGATTGGTACGACCGGAGGGACGATTAGTTATGCCGCAGGTGCTGTGGGTAAGGCCGCGGTGTTTGATGGGGCTTCAGGTATTGAATTACCGAATAACCTGATTAAAGACAATACTTATTCCGTATCACTCTGGCTCAATCCCAAAGTACTCAATAAATACACCACAGCACTGTTTGCTTATGCGAGTACCTCGAGTTGGACCAGTATATTACCTGGTGGTCAAAACGATTATGAGCGTTTGGTACTCTGGTCGGGTGAAGCTTGGTATGATGGCAGAACAGGTTATGTGATGCCTAAAGATCAGTGGTCGCATATGGTTTACACTGTCAATGCAGGTGATGTTAAGGTATACGTTAATGGTAACCTGATGTTTACTGGTGCTAATTTCCCTAATGTGTTCTCGGCACCAACCACGAAATTTGCTGTTGGCGTTAACTTCTGGGATGTTCCATTTAGCGGATCTATCGATGAGATTAAATTCTACGATGAAGTAGTTACCGAGCAAGACGTAAAAGAATTATTTGATGAATCTAAGTAATCCTTATTGTTAACAAATTGACGTCAAGTTGAAAGCACTCGAAAGAGTGCTTTTTTGTTTACAGTCACAATATAACGTCTCAATTTCATTATGTGCTGCAACATTGATTAATATCAGCATATGTTGAAAGATAACGGCACTTCAAACGACCTAAGTTGGTTATGGCTCAGATAAGTGTTGGTAAATTATTAATGACTATCCCTGTGGCAAATACCCTTGGGGAAGGTGTGATATGGGATGATAAAACTCAATCCATTTGGTGGACCGATATCGAATCTGCTTTGATTTACAACTATCAAATTGAGTCTCAAACACTTCGCAAAATACCTACACCGTATCGTGTCGGTTCGTTCAGCTTAGCGGATAACCAAGAACAACTTATCGTGGCGTTTGATCGGGGCATTGCATTATTTCATCTTCACACATCAGAGGTTCAATGGCTTGCAACACCAGAGCTGAATATTATTGGCAACCGATTTAACGATGGACGAGTCGATAGGCAAGGGCGATTTTGGGCGGGTACTATGATAGAGGCTCCCCATTCAGTAGGTCAGAAGGCTGCACTTTATTGCATTGATAACCAAAGGCAATGTGTAAAAGTGTTAGATGAACTTTGTATTTCAAATGGACTTTGTTGGAGCCCAGATGGTTTGACTATGTATCATGCCGATTCACCAAAACATGAAATATATCAGTACGATTTTGATCCTATCGCTGGCACAGTGAGTAACAAGCGATCGTTTATTAACACCAATCAGCATTTTTTCCCTGACGGTTCTGAAGTTGATGCAGCAGGATTTATTTGGAATGCACAATGGGGTGGCGGCCAAGTGGTTCGCTATCACCCTGAGGGATATATAGACTTAATCCTGCCACTGCCCGTTACTAATCCAACCAGTATTGCTTTTGGTGGGCCAAAGCTTGATTGGCTGATTATTACCAGCGCAAAACATTCACTCAGTGATGAGCAATTGATCAAAGAGCCCCATGCAGGTGATGTTTTTATTTATCAATTACAGGGTATCAGTGGCGTAAAATCACAACCTTTGTATCGCGTTGCTAAATGGTAGGTTGCTGCATTCCTTTTACAGAGAGGAATGCAGCTTTGGATATAGATTTAAATAACCTTTGCAATCGACTGCGCTAAATAGTCGACATTATCTTCGCTTATCCCAGCAATACTGATGCGGCTTGAACCTACCATATAGATGCTGAATTCTTTTTGTAGGCGCGCCACTTGCTCTGGATTAACCCCAAGGAAAGAGAACATACCTTTTTGGCGAGCGATAAAACTAAAGTCACGGTTTACGCCGTTGGCTTTAAGTTTATCCACTAAAATGGCACGGTTGCCATTGATGCGATCGCGCATCACTTTCAGCTCATCAAGCCATTCTTGGGTTAATTCTTTTGATCCTAAAATCGTCTCAACAATCGCCGCGCCGTGAGCTGGTGGCATAGAGTAGAGGCAGCGAACCACATAAAGCATTACCGATTGCGCGATATTAGCGGTATTGGCATCTTTAGCAATCACAGAACAGGAACCGATACGCTCACGGTATAAACCGAAGTTTTTCGAGCATGAGCTACACAGGATCATATTATCGACCGCTGCCGCCATTTGGCGTACGCCGTAGGCATCAATATCAACACCATCACCAAAGCCTTGGTAGGCCATGTCAATCAGTGGCGTAAAGCCTTGATCTTTTGTCAGGGCAACCACTTTATCCCATTGCTCTGTGGTGAAATCCATTCCGCTAGGGTTATGGCAACAGGCGTGGAATAACACCACATCATCAGGACTCACTTGCGATAATGCAGCGAGCATCTCATCAAATTTCAATGATTTGCTATCGTAGTCATAATACGGATACGTTTTAACGGTAATGCCAGCGGCTTCGAACAAACCGATATGGTTTGCCCAAGTCGGGTCACTCACCCATAACACCGCATTCGGGTTGCAGCGTTTGATAAAGTCACCTGCAACGCGTAGCGCGCCTGTACCACCGGGTGTAGAAACGGTGCGGATGCGATTAGCGATAATGGCACTGTGGCCTGCACCAAAGGCTAATTCCGTCACCAAGGTGTTGAATTGTGGTGAGCCTGTTGGGCCGATATACACTTTAGTGGTTTCGGTATCGAGACGGAATTTTTCCGCTTTTTTCACGCAGCTTAGAATAGGGGTAACGCCGGTAGGATCTTTATAAACGCCCACCCCTAAATCCACTTTTTGTGGGTGAGAGTCTTCGCGGTACTGAGTTAACAAGCCAAGGATGGGGTCCGCTGGCATTGCGATGAGTGAGTTAAACATAGCTCCATCTACCTTTCTGGTTATAGTGCAAACGTGATTGTTCGTATCAGATATGCGTTATTTATCGTTTGGAGAGTAGAATAGCGCGGAAAGGTAAAGTAATTAAAGTGAAAACTGTGATTACACGCCAGTTATCTTGGCAAAAAAGCCTGCCAAAAATACGTTAAATCATAAATTAACCGCTTAAATTTTGCGTTTTTGTTATTTTTACACTGATCTCAGCAAATAATCTGACCAAAATGTCATTTTTCTCGAAAAAACGGTTGAATCCTTAGCGACAATCGGTAATTTTATAACGACGAAGCACCAACAAGGCCCCAATCTCCTTTTATTTGTAATCTTAACTTGACGCGCTGTAGCGTGAAGTTGCCATTTTGCGTATTCAGTCCGCGTGATCGTGATGATGACGCCCTATAGAGAAAGAAGATTTATTCATGAAGCAATTACGTCTTGAACCTGTTGTGCAAGTCCGCGGTGAAATCAATATTCCGGGCTCAAAAAGTATTTCAAATCGAGCCTTATTATTGGCCACCTTAGCCCAAGGTACGACCACGCTCACCAATCTGCTCGACTCAGATGATATCCGCCACATGTTGGCCTCCCTCAAGCAGTTAGGGGTGAACTACCGTTTATCGCAAAACAATACTGTGTGTGAACTCGATGGTTTAGGTGGTGTGATTTCCTCTGCATCCGCACAGGAATTGTTTTTAGGCAATGCGGGTACCGCAATGCGCCCCTTATGCGCCGCCTTAACCTTAGGCCAAGGTGAATTTACCCTCACGGGCGAACCACGTATGGAAGAGCGTCCGATTGGCGATTTAGTCGATGCCTTAAGGAAACTCGGTGCCAATGTCGTTTACCTTAAAAATGACGGTTTCCCGCCACTGACGATTAATGCCACTGGCCTTAATGGCGGCGATGTCGAAATCGCAGGCGATTTATCGAGCCAGTTTTTAACGGCCTTATTGATGGTGGCACCGCTTGCTAAGGGCAGCGTCAATATCCATGTCAAAGGCGAGTTAGTCTCTAAGCCTTATATCGATATCACTATTGCCTTGATGGCGCAGTTTGGCGTTAACGTCATTAACCATGATTATGCCCGTTTTGAGATTGTTGCAGGCCAGCGTTATATATCACCGTGTAAAGTACTGGTAGAAGGTGATGCGTCATCGGCATCGTATTTTCTCGCGGCAGGGGCGATTAAAGGCGGCGAAGTCAAAGTCACTGGTGTGGGCCGTTTGAGTATCCAAGGCGATGTGAAATTTGCCGATGTGCTCGAAAAAATGGGCGCAGATATCGAGTGGGGCGATGACTATATTATCGCCCGCGGCTCACCTTTAACGGCCGTCGACTTAGACATGAACCATATTCCCGATGCGGCCATGACCATTGCAACTGCTGCGTTATTTGCCAAAGGCACAACGGTTATTCGCAATATCTACAACTGGCGCATTAAAGAAACCGACCGGTTAGCGGCCATGGCGACCGAATTACGCAAAGTGGGCGCCGAAGTTGAAGAGGGCAATGATTACATTAAAATCACTCCACCGGCGGTGATTAACACCGCTGAAATCGATACCTACAACGATCATCGCATGGCCATGTGCTTTTCTATGTTGGCATTTGCCGATTGCGGTATCACCATCAATGATCCTGACTGTACTTCCAAAACATTCCCTGACTACTTTAAGCAGTTTGCGAGCTTGCAAGGTTAAGTTTTTGGGTTTCGCCATGGTTACAATAATCGATGTCAAGAATAGCAAGCCGTGTTTGCGCGGCTTCTAATCTTCACAAAAAATCAACGGATTTTGTTTGTCTTTTATTGTACAATGCGGCGCGCTCATTTTCGGGGCTCACATGATGAACTCACGGATGATGATTATTTTTTGCGGAGGAATGTATGTCTGAACGGGCTCCTGTAGTCACAATCGACGGCCCAAGTGGTGCTGGTAAAGGTACAATTAGTCAGTTATTGGCTCAGCATCTAGGCTGGCAACTGCTTGATAGTGGTGCTATTTATCGAGTTCTTGCGCTTGCTGCCATTCATCACGACGTTGAACTGGAAAATGAAGAATCGATCACGCTGTTAGCTGCACATCTTGATGTGAAATTTTTAACAGGCAATGATAAAGATCCCGTTCAAGTGATATTAGAAGGTGAAGATGTCACCACGGATATTCGTACTCAAGAGTGCTCAAATGCGGCATCTAAAGTCGCGGCATTTCCTAGAGTAAGGGAAGCTTTATTACGTCGCCAACGCGCCTTTAGAACTGCCCCAGGATTAATTGCCGATGGTCGTGATATGGGAACGGTTGTTTTCCCTACTGCACCGGCAAAATTATATTTAACAGCCTCAGCCGAGGAGCGTGCTCAAAGACGCTATAATCAGTTGCAGGACAAGGGCTTCGATGTTAATATCGAGCGCCTTTTAAGTGAAATTATCGAACGTGATGAACGTGATATGAATCGTCCGGTGGCTCCTTTAGTCCCCGCCGAGGATGCGTTTGTTATCGATACTAGCGGAAAAGGTATAGATGAGGTACTTGAGCTTGCGCTCAAGCACATCAACGAAAAGTTATCCAGCGCTAACTGAGTTAGCTCACTGGATAGGTATTCGTATTAAGGATGATACGGATAATTAGACTGACTCCACGTCTAGGACTGACAGTGGTTTATTAAATAAAGTAACCTAAAACATGACTGAATCTTTTGCTGATCTATTTGAACAATCCCTTCAAACTCTGGAATTCCGTCCAGGTTCTATCGTTCGTGGTACTGTTGTTGCTATCGAAAACGGTATGGTCCTTGTTGACGCAGGTCTGAAGTCTGAAAGCCCAATCCCAGCTGAGCAATTCAAAAACGCCCAAGGCGTTTTAGAAATTCAAGTTGGTGATGAAGTTGACGTAGCTCTTGACTCTGTTGAAGACGGCTTCGGTGAGACTCAATTGTCTCGCGAAAAAGCGAAACGTCATGAAGCTTGGATCGTTCTGGAAAAAGCTTACGAAGATGCTGAAACTGTAATCGGTATCATCAATGGTAAAGTGAAAGGCGGTTTCACTGTTGAATTAAACGGTATCCGTGCCTTCTTACCAGGTTCTCTAGTTGACGTGCGCCCAGTTCGCGACACCGCTCACTTAGAGTACAAAGAATTAGAATTCAAAGTTATCAAACTAGACCAGAAGCGTAACAACGTTGTTGTTTCTCGTCGTGCAGTTATCGAATCAGAAAGCAGCGCTGAGCGTGATGCACTGTTAGAAAACCTGCAAGAAGGTCAAGCAGTTAAAGGTATCGTTAAGAACCTGACTGACTACGGTGCATTCGTAGATTTAGGTGGCGTTGACGGTCTATTACATATCACTGATATGGCGTGGAAACGTGTTAAACATCCATCTGAAATCGTCAATGTTGGCGATGAAATCAACGTTAAAGTACTGAAGTACGATCGTGAGCGCACTCGTGTGTCTCTAGGTCTGAAACAACTTGGCGAAGATCCATGGTTAGAAATCAGCAAACGCTACCCAGAAAACACACGTTTAACTGGTCGCGTAACTAACCTAACTGACTACGGTTGCTTCGTCGAAATCGAAGAAGGCGTTGAAGGTCTGGTTCACGTTTCTGAAATGGATTGGACTAACAAGAACATTCACCCATCTAAAGTGGTTAACTTAGGTGATGAAGTTGAAGTTCTGGTTCTGGACATCGATGAAGAGCGTCGTCGTATCTCTCTTGGTCTGAAACAATGTAAGACCAACCCATGGGATGACTTCGCAACTCGTTACAACAAAGGCGACAAGGTTTCTGGTAAGATCAAGTCAATCACTGACTTCGGTATCTTTATCGGTCTTGACGGCGGTATCGATGGCCTAGTTCACTTGTCTGACATTTCTTGGAACGGTACTGGCGAAGACGCAGTTTCTGAATACAAGAAAGGCGACGAAATCCACGCAGTGGTTCTGTCTGTTGATCCAGAGCGTGAGCGCATCAGCTTAGGTGTTAAACAAACTGAAGACGATCCATTCAACGCTTACTTAGCTGATAAGAAGAAAGGTACTATCGTACACGGTACTGTTTCTGCTGTTGATGCTAAAGGTGTCACTGTTGAACTGGCTGACACTGTTGAAGGTTACATCCGTGTAGCTGACATCAGCCGTGAGCGCATCGAAGATGCATCTACTGTCTACAATGTAGGTGATGCAATCGAAGCTAAGTTCATGGGTGTTGACCGTAAGAACCGCTCTATCAGCCTGTCAATCAAAGCGAAAGACGAAGCTGAAGAGAAAGAAGTAATGGCGACCTTGAATAAACAAGAAGACGCTGTTATTAGTAATGCTATGGCTGAAGCGTTTAAAGCAGCTCGCAAATAATCGCCTGTTGTTAGAGGGTGGTTCGCCACCCTTTATAGGTGACTGTGTTTGGCTTGATAATAGGGGATAGCTAGGATGACAAAATCCGAACTGATCGAAAAACTCGCCACCAGGCAGTCGCAGCTGTCGGCGAAGGAAGTTGAAAGTGCAATCAAAGAAATGTTGGAGCAAATGGCGACAACATTAGAAAGCGGAGATCGTATCGAGATCCGTGGCTTTGGTAGTTTCTCGCTTCATTATCGTGCGCCGCGTACTGGCCGCAATCCAAAAACTGGTTCATCAGTTGAATTGGAAGGCAAATACGTCCCGCACTTTAAGCCAGGCAAAGAACTGCGCGAGCGTGTTGACGCCGTTAATGTGTGATTGACCGCATAGTAAAAGGCCTCCTTATGGAGGCTTTTTTGTATCTAATGTAAGGCAATGCTGGTCAGCTCAGTGAATTTCTTGGATAATCATAAAATTGAAACGCGTTTAGGGAGTACAGCGTGAAATCATTTCTAGTGACTGTCCTAGTGGCATTATTATTTATTTTGGCGCTGATCTTCGGCGCGCGTAATGAACAAGTGGTGACAATAAGCTACTTTGTGGCTCAAGGTGAGTATCGTTTACCTGTGGTATTGGCAATCGTTTTCTTTGCTGGCTTTATGCTGAGTTGGTTATTTGCTTGCTATTATATTGTCAGACTTAAACTTGCTTTAGCTATGACCCAAAAGAAACTAAATGCCCAACTTGCCAAAACCCCTCAGGATGTAGACGCCTAATATGCTTGAGATCCTCTTTCTGTTGCTTCCCATTGCTGCCGGTTACGGTTGGTATATGGGTCGGCGGAGCATAAGGCAGAATCAAAGTAATCAGCGCAAGCAATTAAGTCGTGATTATTTCACGGGCCTTAATTTCTTATTGTCCAATGAGTCGGATAAAGCGGTTGATTTATTTATCAGTATGTTAGATGTAGACGATGAGACTATCGACACTCATTTGTCCTTAGGTTCACTTTTCCGTAAACGTGGGGAAGTTGATCGCTCCATTCGTATTCACCAAAATTTGATTGCTAGGCCTACACTCACCAATGAGCAGCGCGACATTGCTATGATGGAGCTGGGTAAAGATTATCTGGCGGCAGGATTTTATGATAGGGCTGAAGAAATCTTTATTAATCTTGTAAGCCAAGATGATCACAGTGAAGAATCTGAAACACAATTAATTGATATTTATCAAGTGATTAAAGAGTGGCAAAAAGCTATTGATATCACAAAACGTTTAAGCCGCAAGCGCCAGCAAGTGCTTAAACCTATCATTGCTCACTTCTATTGTCAGTTGGCCGATGAAACCAATGATGACGACAAAAAAATTAAGCTATTACAACAGGCACTTAAACAGGATCCTAAGTGTGGCCGGGCCTTACTCACACTTGCAAAAAAATTCCTCGATATTCAAGATTACCCACAATGTAAAGCCATGCTAGCGGCGCTCAAAAAAGCGGATATTGAACTCTTTGCTGATGCATTGCCGACAGCGAAGCAAGTTTACCGTGATACCCAAGATAAAGAGGGCTATCAGGAATTACTTGCAGGGGCTATGGCAGAAGGCGCTGGAGCCTCTGTGGTTGTCGCTCTCGCACAGCATTTGATCAGCCTTGATGAAATTAAAGCGGCTGAAAATATAGTGCTTGATTCGCTATATCGCCATCCCACCATGAAAGGCTTTCAACACCTAATGCAGATGCACCTACGTCAAGCTGAAGACGGACAAGCTAAGCAAAGTTTAGCTATGTTAGAGCAACTTGTTGAACAACAAATAAAATTTCGCCCTAGTTACCGTTGTAAGGAGTGTGGTTTTCCATCACATGCGCTTTACTGGCATTGCCCATCTTGTAAAAATTGGGGCAGTATAAAACGGATCAGAGGGCTTGACGGCGAATAATCTAGTAGAGAAATACACAGTTTGTGTAACCCCGTTGGAGAGATGATGACCACTAAACCTATCCTCGTAGCACTTGATTACGATAATAAAAGCCACGCGTTGCAACTCATAGATCAACTCGATCCCAACATGTGCCGCCTTAAAATTGGCAAAGAAATGTTTACCCTATTTGGGCCTCAGCTCGTTAAGGATATCCATGATCGTGGCTTCGATTTATTCCTAGATTTAAAATTCCACGACATTCCAAATACAGTCGCTAAAGCCGTGGCCGCTGCCGCTGATCTAGGGGTATGGATGACGAACGTGCATGCCAGTGGTGGTTTAGCCATGATGGAAGCGGCAAAAAAAGCGTTGTTGCCATACGGTGACAAAGCGCCAATGCTGATTGCTGTGACGGTATTAACCTCCATGAGTGATGATGATCTTAAATTAATCGGCATCAATGTGCCTGCCTTTGAACATGTTCAGCGTTTAGCTAAATTGACGAAACAGGCTGGTCTTGATGGTGTTGTTTGTTCAGCGCAAGAAGCAAAGGCACTTAAAACGTTATTAGGTCAAGACTTTAAACTCATTACACCAGGCATTCGTCCTGTGGGTAGCGAGGTTGGCGACCAACATCGGGTGATGACACCGGCTGCGGCGATAGCCGCCGGGTCAGATTATTTGGTGGTTGGCCGCCCCATTACTAAAGCCGTCGATCCATTAGCGGCCTTGCAAGCGATTTATCAATCATTGGCATAGAATAATAAATCACACCTGAGTGTTTATTCTCACTGTTCACGGAGAACGCCCATGTTTAATGCTACGATGTTTAACTATCAAGGTAAGAATGTTGTCGTTGTCGGAGGAACCAGTGGAATAAATCTCGCGATTGCCATTGCGTTCGCACAAGCTGGTGCCAATGTGGCCGTCGCGAGCCGCAGCCAAGATAAAATCGATGCCGCAGTATTGCAGCTACAGCAAGTCAATCCAGAGGGGATTCATTTAGGAGTGAGTTTTGATGTGCGCGATCTTAGCGCCCTTGAAATTGGTTTTGATAAAATCGCTTCTGAATTTGGTTTTATCGATGTGCTTGTCAGCGGCGCGGCGGGTAATTTTCCTGCAACAGCGGCTAAGCTTTCAGCTAATGGCTTTAAGTCGGTGATGGACATCGATTTGCTGGGCAGTTTTCAAGTGCTAAAACAGGCTTATCCTTTGCTACGTCGTCCTAATGGCAATATTATTCAAATCTCTGCGCCACAGGCTTTTATTGCAATGCCAATGCAAGTACATGTTTGTGCAGCAAAAGCTGGCGTGGATATGTTAACGCGAACCTTAGCTATTGAGTGGGGTTGTGAAGATTTACGAATAAACTCTATCGTACCAGGTCCGATTGCTGAGACCGAAGGTTTTAATCGTCTTGCACCGAGTGCTGCATTGCAGCAAAGCGTTGCTCAATCTGTACCCTTAAAGCGTAATGGCACGGGACAGGATATTGCTAATGCGGCCTTATTTTTAGGCTCTGAATTAGCCTCCTATATCACAGGCGTTGTTCTGCCAGTTGATGGTGGTTGGTCACTCGGTGGAGCGAGTATTGCGATGACAGAGTTGAGTGAACGGGCTGCAAAAATGTAGTTTGGTGTTAGATTCTAGATATTCAAAATCGAGAACGTTGATTTTATATAGATTAAGTAGGTAATGATCCATGGCTAACGCATTACAAGAGCAGCTACTGAAAGCAGGGCTGGCCAGTAAACAAAAAGTTCGAGACGTTAAGACCCAAAAACGTCGTGATAAAAAAGCACGAGTAGATGACGGTTCAGCGGCATTAAAGCAAGAAGTAGCTGAGCAAAAACGGCTGCAGGCGGAAA
The DNA here is from genome assembly GCF_000015185.1 of Shewanella sp. W3-18-1. Lineage (NCBI taxonomy): Bacteria > Pseudomonadati > Pseudomonadota > Gammaproteobacteria > Alteromonadales > Shewanellaceae > Shewanella > Shewanella sp. W3-18-1. The sequence goes on from NC_008750.1 coordinate 2,291,027, forward strand.
AAGATCGAGCGCTAAATGAACAGCGTTTTGCAGAAGCATCTGAGCGTGGACAGGTGCGTGGTTTAATCACTGAGTTCACTAAGTCTGCGATTAAAATCCCTGCTTATGCAGAAGTAAAATTTAACTATACTCTCGATAATAAAATCTATTCTTTATATATAGATGAAAAGATCCAAGCGGAGTTACTCAAAGGGCAATTGGGTATTATTAGATATGAAGAAAAGAGTTATCTTGTGCCACATAAGTTAGCTGAACGGGTTAACTTGCTCGTGCCTCAATGGTGTGGCTATTTGTGGAAGCATGATGAATCTAAAGAGGTTGTTGTTGAAGATGATCCTTATGCTGATTATGCTATTCCAGATGATTTAATGTGGTAAATCATCATCTAATCGTGAGCTAACGCGAAGACACTCTGGGTGGTAACCCGATAGAATAATGACCCTTAAGGAAACTTAAGGGTTTTTTATACGTTAAATTTATGCCTATACAGAATAGTGTGGCAACTTTTAGTCGTGGTATCACGATTGTTTTCTGTAGTGAACTGGTATAAATTAAAACAACTGTTTTAATCCTACGTTTAAGAGTCTACCAATGAATCCTTACCAAGCCCCGTTGACGGATATGCGTTTCCTACTGGAACAGGTATTTGATGCCCCAAACACTTGGGCACAATTGCCTGAGATTGCTGAAATGGTCGATATTGACACTGCTAATGCCATCCTTGAAGAAGCCGCTAAGATCAGCAGTCAGTTAATCCATCCGCTTAATCGGACGGGCGATGAGCAGGGCGTGTTGCATCAAGGCAATCAAGTGATTACCCCTGATGGCTATAAAACCGTTTATGAGCAGTATTCCCAGGGCGGTTGGATTGGTTTGTGTGGCGATCCTGAATTTGGTGGCATGGGCATGCCGAAAATGTTGGGGATCTTAGTTGACGAAATGGCTTACAGTGCCTGTAATGCGTTTACGCTTTATGGCTCGTTAACTGCGGGGGCGGCTTTATGTATCAATGCTCACGGCAGCGAAGAATTGAAACAGGCTTATTTGCCTAAGTTATATTCCGGCGAATGGGCGGGTGCTATGGATATGACTGAGCCGCAGGCGGGTTCTGATCTGCGTAATATTCGCACACGGGCAGTACCACTGGATGATGGCAGTTATGCTATTACTGGCAGCAAGATTTTTATCACGGGTGGCGACCATGATTTAACCGAAAACGTTATCCACTTAGTGCTAGCAAAGCTGCCTGAAAGTAAAGGTATTTCACTTTTTCTTGTGCCTAAAATTTCAGTGAATACTGACGGTAGTTTAGGCAGTACAAATGGGGTGAGTGTCGGTTCAATTGAGCACAAAATGGGGCTAAAAGGTTCAGCAACCTGTGTGATGAACTATGATAATGCCCAAGGTTTCTTGATTGGCGAGCCTAATCGCGGCTTAGTATGCATGTTCACTATGATGAACTACGAGCGTTTAGCTATCGGTATTCAAGGCTTAGGCAGTGCCCAAGCAGCTTATCAAATGGCGGCCGATTATGCGAAAGAACGTCATCAAGGCATCGCCGCTGGCGGCTCACCCACTGGAAGTGAATCTGATCCTATCATTGTTCACGGTGATGTGCGTCGTATGTTGTTGACCATTCGAGCTATGACAGAAGCGGGTCGCGCTTTGTCTGTGTTTACGGGTCAACAATTGGATTTAGCCAAATATGGCCAAGATGAAGTGAAGGCCAAAGCGGCGCGCTATGTGGGTCTATTAACCCCAGTGGCCAAAGCATTTTTAACCGATCGCGGTTTAGATGCAACGATCATGGCGCAGCAAGTCTTTGGTGGTCATGGTTATATTCGTGAGACAGGTATTGAACAATTAGTACGAGATACTCGTATTGCACAGATTTATGAAGGCACCAACGGTATTCAAGCGATTGACTTTCTTGGTCGTAAAGTGACTGGAGACAACTTAGCCGCGTTAAATGAGTTTGTCGCCGATCTCAAAGCACAAATGCGCGCATTTTCCCATGTAGATGCTGTGAAAGTGGCTGCCGTGTGTGCTCGTTTAGATGCGCTTGCCATTGTTGCCGAAACCATTAATGGACAAAAAGTGGCCCAGCCAGCCCTGATCAACGCGAGTGCTGTCGACTTTTTAGATGCCTTTGGTTATACACTCTATGGTTTTTATTGGTTAGCAATGGTCGATAAAGTTGCTAACCATGAAGATACTGCTTTTGCACAGCAGAAAACCTATCTGGCTAAATTCTATTTTGATAAGTTATTGCCGAAAGCAGATTATCATTTAGCACAGGTTCGTGCAGGTGATACCAGCACAATGGTAATGCCTGCGGATTTCTTTTAGCGCTAATTATACTTACGCTTATTAATTAAAAAGCACTGAATATTCAGTGCTTTTTAAAGAATAATTACTCAGGGGTAATCTTGGAATGAGCTTGAATCGTATCAGTCTCCGTTAGAGATGCTTTGACTTCTAGCTTTGTCATCAATTGAGTTAAAAAGTCTGCGCTAAAAGGGGGCTTATTTTGCTTTTTAAGCGCTGGGCTGATGCCATTTTCGAGTACAACAAACAATATATCCTTATGCTGTGGTAATCGCATAAATCCTGCTAGGTTTGCGATACCTTGCATCGAGCCTGTTTTGGCAAAAATCAGGTTTTTCAATGGTGGTTTAGTGAAACCTGTTCGGTATTTTAGTGTACCACTGACCCCAGATTGGGGCAGACTGTTCATTAATTCTCTAAAGCGATCATCTTCATAAATTAACTTCAATACTGATGCTAACTGATTAACACTCAATAGGTTATATCGTGAAAGTCCAGAACCATCGACAATACTTGCATTCGTTAAATCAATCCCTAAATCGGTGAGAATACGGCGCATTGCAGCCGCACCATGGGTGAAACTTCCCTGTGTACGGTAATAGCTCTTTCCTATTTGCTTGAACAAGCTATCAGCAATTAAGTTATCCGATTTAAGTAACATTGTTTTGAGTAGTTCAGGTAATGGCTGTGAGCTATGGCTCGCAATCAGTTTGGCTTTTTTAGGGATGCTATTGCCTATGCGTACTTTACCCGAAAGTGGTGTTTCGGCTTTGAGTATGGCTGTTAGGGTGTCTTGCGCAAACTGAGCTGGATCAGTTACTGCAATTGCGAGAGGTATGGCTTCAGATCCTGGATAACATCCTCGTAAGTGGTAGTTGTTTTGCCCTAAACGGACGAGATCAAGCTGACAGAAATCGCGATTGGCTTGTCGATCGAATACGGCGTCACTATTGACCTTTACCCCATAACTGGTGGCGCGTAACACAACCTTTGAGGGCTCTTTTTCATTGCTTGGGATGAACTGACCGAAAACACAATTTTGGTTGATGATGTAGCTCGACACAGGGGCTGCATAGCAGATGCCTAAATCATCCCAAACCCAACCCGGTGCTTGCAATTGTTCTTGTTTATCCCCAATAAGATACAAATGACCATCAATGCCATTAATGCCTTGTTTCACTAAACTGGCAAAGAGGGCTTTTAAATCCAATTGTGTCAGGGTTGGATCACCACTAAAACGTAAATAAACACTCCCTGCAATGTGGCCATTACGGAGTGGTGCATCGGTCCATAATTCAGTGACATAACGAAACTCAGTCCCAAGTTCTGCCATGGCGGTGACTGCTGTGAGAATTTTTTGTGTGCTGGCAGGAACCAACAGGGTATCCGCCTGTTGACTATAGAGAATCTGATTGTTCGCTAAATCCAATGCTAATAATGCGGTTTGTGAATGTCGTGGGTTAATATCGGCGATACTTTGGCTGAGTGTTGTAGTTCTAAGCTCAATGCTGGGGATATTTGCTTGTGTAGCCTTAGTGCTTATTGAGAAAAAACTCAATATTAACCCTATGTAACACGTTGTTTTAGATAACATATCCATGTTAATACTCAATCATGTTGCTCGGTTAGCGTTCATTACTGCCATCATCTTTCTCCATTAGACGATAAAGCCTTAAGGTGACAAAAAGCACTAATCCAATAAATAATGGCAGGATTAATAATCCAAGTTGAGTCTTAAAATGGAAAATTCCCCAAGCGAAGAGTAATGTCAGCGCAAGGGTTAGCAAAATTTTTTTGTTCATAGTCTTTATTTACTTAGTGCAAAGAGGTTTTAGTTTACGCTAAAACCATGCTTTCGGGGACACGAAAATCCAGTTGGCGATTTTTTTGTGATTTGGACGCCGTTTCTCATTCTAATATCGTTTTAGACAATATGGGTTCTAAATGAGGTTTATCATCAGCATCAGCGCGTTTCAGGTCAAATTACCAGCAAAACAATTGGTTTTAAGCGTGCTTTTGGGAGAAAAGCCTTGCCGAGACGCAGTGAAGTCGGTAATTTCTACCCCTTATGATTTTAGGTTCTCAGGTAAAAAACTAAACCATGCCTCATATTAGTATGCGCGGCTTACCACAGGCAGTCGTTGCAGAGTTTAGCCAAGCATTACTGCAGTCTTTGGCGGCTATATGTAAAGGTAATGCAGAGAGTTTCACATTAGATTGGATCCCAAGTATCAGTTATCGAAACGGTAAGATTGATCAACGCTTTGTCCAAGTGGAGTTACTTTGGTTTCCTAAAGATCCTGATATTCATCTTAAAGTAGAACAAATGATCAGGCTGACAGTGACCGAAGCCTATCCAGAATTAACACATATTGCTGTGATGTTTTTGTCACTGAACCCTAGTGCTTCCTATCAGGGTGGTCAGCATGTTTAAAGGAGGATACCTTGCTAGATAAGCTTGGTGGTATAGCCGTTCAACCCGAGGCTTTAACGTGGTTGCTTACGCCATGCCGATTTAAGGCAGAATTACTCAATCGTATTGAAGGCGCGAAACACAGTATTTATATTGCTGCGTTGTATTTAGAAGATGACGAAGCGGGCCGTGAGATTTTACAAGCTTTGATGTCCGCAAAGGCCAATAATCCAGCATTAGATATCAAGATCCTCGTTGACTTTCACCGTGCCAGACGCGGCTTGATTGGCCATAAAGGTGATAGCGGTAACTATTTGATGTACCGTAAAGTTATGGCTGCGGCCGAATATCCTATCGATATTTTAGGTGTACCCGTCAAATCCCGTGAGTTTATGGGGGTACTTCATCTTAAGGGCTTTATTATTGATGATGCAGTCATTTATAGTGGGGCAAGTCTAAATAATATCTATCTGCAACAGAATGATAAGTATCGCTTTGATCGTTACCATGTGATTGAGTCTGTAGAATTAGCACGTAGTATGCGGTCGATGATCCAGCGTTATATTATTGCCGATCCTGCGGTATCGTCACTCGCTCAAGATGCGGCTCAAGAAGTCCTACCACATAAAAATGATATCCGTAGTTTTAAACTGCGATTGTCCGAAGCCGAATATCAATTTAACAGTACCAATACGGGTAATCGGATTACGCCCTTATTGGGGTTAGGTCGTAAAAAAAATCTCCTCAATAAAGTGGTAGTGGCTTTGGTTGAGGAGTCGAAGGATGCTTTGTTTATTTGCACGCCTTACTTCAACCCGCCATACATATTAGTGCGAGCCTTGGCGAAGCATTTAAGAAAAGGCAAACGTGTTGATATCGTAGTAGGTGATAAGACTGCTAATGACTTTTATATTCCACCAGAGCAGGATTTCTCGACCATAGGTGCCTTGCCCTATATGTATGAGCAATCTTTGCGTAAGTTTGCCAAACGTCAACAGTGGGCGATTGATAATGGGCAGTTGAATATCCATTTGTGGAAACACGGTATCAATAGTTACCATCTAAAAGGGATCAGTGCTGATGGTTGTAAGCACTTGATCACTGGTTCCAATCTTAATCCAAGAGCTTGGGCATTAGATCTTGAAAATGGTCTTTTGATCCATGATGAAACCGCTTGTTGGAAAAATCAGTTTGAAGCTGAACAGACCCATATTCTTGAGCATACAGAGCGGTTATATCATTATAGTCAAGTCGATACACTGCAAAGCTATCCAGCGCCAGTGAAGAAGATCATGAATCGTATTCGACGATTAAAAGCCGACTTTCTGTTAAGACGTATTCTGTAGCCTTAGACGATTAAAGGAAAAGCCCACATCATATAGTGGGCTTTTTAGTTTCTAACTTACTGATTTTGTAGCATTAGATTTTGATGGGTATCATTTTGGTCTTTAGCATAATGAAGTGATGCTATCACAAGGATAACCATCATAGTACTCAGTAATCCAATACTTAATTGTCCTCCCATGGGCATGACTGACATGCTAAGAGCCGCAAGACCTGCACCAAAATTCTGTAACCCACCAAGTAATGCCCCCGCAATACCCGCTTGACGCGGAAACGGTTCCAGTGCCGCAGAGGTGAGAGTAGGAAAGAGCATACCTGCACCACTAAAAAATAATACAGAACCTACAAGTAAACTCCATGTGCTGACGAGCAGGAATATCCCAGGGATAAGCATAAATAAAGCCCCAGTCCCTAATAGTGCAACCCCTTGATAAACAGTACGTTGTGTTTTAGTTTGCTTGCCAGCAATCAAGGCTCCTAACAAGTAACCAGGAATAGGAGCCACAAAGTAACAACTCACAATAAAAGGGGGAAGCCCTAAATATTGACCGTAGAGTACACCTGCAATTGCTTCAAAAGCAGCAATACCTGCGAATGTGGCAATTAATGAAGACAGATAGGCTCTAAATCCTCTATGCCGTAGTACATGTCGATAGGACGCGATGATGGGGTTATGCTCACGTTTATACGACGGGAGGGACTCTTTAAACCCGACTAATAATAGTAACCACACAAATACGCCAAATCCTGCTAGTACCCAATAGACAGCTTGCCATCCAAAATAGGCGGTCATTATGCTACCTAAAAAGGGGGCTATAAGTGGGAGAAAGACCACGGCCATAGAGACATAACTGTTAAATTTTACTAAATTGTCACCAAAATAGTGATCCCGAGGAATACTACGACATAAGGCGCCTGCACTTGCGGTTCCTAAACCTTGGATTAAGCTCGCAAAGATAAGTTGATTGAAATGTTGAGCCCGTGCGGCCATAAATGCCCCTAAGATAAAAATACCAATACCGATGAGTAAAGGTGTTTTACGCCCAATACGGTCAGACAAAGGTCCATATACAAATTGGAATAATCCATATGCAATAAGGTAACAGGCCATCACAGCCTGTAATTGACTGGCATCTACATTTAAGCTGAGGGCAATTTGCGGCAATGCGGGCACAAAAATGGTTTGTGCCATTTGGCCACAAGCCACCATAAATACCAGCATAAATATCAGGCTTACAGAAGGAGATACTGAGTTTGACACGAAAGAGTGTTGAGCTTTGCCAGACATGAAATAGCCATAAAAAGAACATAAGTTAATGGCGCGCATCTTACGCGCTAAAAGAGGAACTTCAAGTGTGAATCATGCTGATTTAGCAAAATAATATTTTATGTTTTGCATAAGTTTTTCTCTTCATTTTGGGTTGTAAAGTTAAACTTACGCTGAGTTATTTGCTTGTTAATTGTGTAGGGTAATTGCAAATACATTAATGTTTGGCTCAACTCTGATGCCCCTATTTCCTTACAAGCGGATTTGTTTAAAACATTTGGTATCAGCGACAAACCAGTGGATAAAATACTTGATATAAGGAAGTAACGCTAAAAATATGGGTAAGGTACAAATAAAATAGGAGATCGCAAATAGGCCTATCTCCTTTAATGCTATTTTTGCTATTTTTGCAATTTTTCTATGCCAGTTAAAATCTGGTAGCCCACAGTCACCCGTGGTGGAACGGGATAATTTTTATTGCTTAGTAAGACGATCCCAAGCTTTTGCGCGGGGATAAAGGCGACATAGGCGGCAAAACCACCGGTTGAGCCTGTTTTATTGATCCACACATTTTGCTGCGGTTCAAGGGGTGGCAATATGGGGTTAACGGGCGTGCTACCAAACACCACTTCCTGAGTGTGGCCCATAAGTAGCTTATCGAGCTCAATCGGATAGGAATAATGTTCCCAAATCATATCTTGGGTCATTACGCCCACATCAAAGTATCCCCTGTGAGTCTCATCGATTGCCGTTTGCAGAGGTTTGGCAAGTGGGTGCATTTGCATATTGGCTTCCACAAATTGCAGCAGATCTGTGGCTGTAGTTTTAACGCCATAGGCTTCATCGGCTAATACGCCGGGATTGACCCGAACCGGCATATCTTGCTTATTGTAGCCTTGGGCATAATCGGCCATTTTGTCGCTGGGAACCTTGACATAGCTGCTGGTCATACCCAATTGCGGAAAGATTGTTTGTTCAAGTGCTTGCTGAAATGTTTGATTCAAACTCTGCGCGGCAATCATCCCGAGCAGGCCAATGCTTGGATTGGCGTAATTTCTGTGGGTCCCTGGGGCAAATGACGGTTGCCACTGTTTAAGATAAGCCATTAATTCTGCGTTGTTAGTGACTTTATCGGGTACTTGCATTGGCAGATCTCCCGCGGTGTGAGTCGCTAAGTTAATGAGACTAATCCCATCAAAATGACTGCCTTTTAATGCTGGTACATAGTCACTGGCCATATCCGTGAGAGTTAATTTGCCTTTAAGCTGTGCGTAGTTTGCCAGTGTCGCGGTAAAGGTTTTACTGATAGAGCCAATCTCGAACAGGGTATGTTCAGTCACACTTTGCCATGAGGTTTTAGAACTGACGCCATATCGATAAAAATACTGTTTACCATCAATAGTTAAGCCTATTACGGCACCGGGGATATGGTACTCAGTCATCAAAGGTTTAACCACAGAATCTACCAGCGATTGCATTTCCTTAGCATTTAAAGCTTGGGCTGCACTCACATTAGAAAATAGCGTTACACTGAGCAGTACGCTGCTTAATAATGGCATTGAAGCGAGTAGGGGATGTTGTTGCATAATTTACCTGTAATCAAAAATTGGATGTGCCTTTTATGGCGATAATGTATGGGGTGGATTGCGCCATTGATGGTCAAGGGATAAACTGCGTCGCCGCAATAGGGAAGATTAAAAGCCCTCCATTGCAGCTTATCATAAGTTTGAAAGAGAATTGGTTTTATGGCTCTAGCCCCCCATGCCGTCCACCGTCTATATGAGTACCGTAAGTCTATTTCGACTAAGCCTTTTGGTGCCCGTGGCAAAAAATTGATCCGCTGCCCATTATGCCTTTTAGGTGAGCAGTTTTGTACCTGTGCGCTGCGCCGTCAGTTACAGACTCAAGCCAGTTTTTTGCTGATCATGTATAACGATGAAGTGTTAAAACCGACGAATAGTGGCCGACTCATTGCGGATCTTATTCCTGATACTCATGCCTATATTTGGTCACGTACAGAACCTGAAGCTGAGTTGCTTGGCTTGCTTGAGTCGCCGCAATATCAACCTTATTTAGTGTTTCCAGCCCAATATGCAGAGCAAGGGCAGATTGTACTAAATCAAGTACCTATGTCGACATTAGCTGAAGGTAAACGGCCGCTGCTGATCATGCTTGATGGCAGTTGGCGTGAAGCGATAAAAATGTTCCGTAAGAGTCCTTATTTGCACTCGTTGCCCTTATTATCATTCGATCCCGATACGCTTGCGACATATGCGCTACGAAAGGGGAGTCACGACTTTCAACTGGGTACCGCTGAGGTCGCTTCTTTAGCGTTAGCCGCGATAGGTGAGGAGGCAAATAGCAAAGCCCTTAGCACTTGGTTTGATTTGTTTGTTGAATCATCATTACTTGGTCGTAATCGGCGTTGTAGAGAAGATCTTTTACCCATTTCATCCTTTACAGATGCTGTTGAAGCGGCTTATGAAAAGGCAAATGCCATTTTGCCCAGCGTTTAATTTATTTCAGTGGAAGAACGAAACTTCACAAATAAAACTCCCCTAACAAGTAGGGGAGTTTTGCTTTAATTGCGTTTATTTTTAACTGCTATGGTTAAACCCCAACTTGTTTACCATCTTGCTTACGGATAAGCACTGTTGCAGAACGAGGGCGAAGAGTGGTTCCCGCTGGAGTTTGCTCAGCAGCATTGGCAGAGTAGGGCCAATTACCCGGATGTTGGATATTAATAAACATTGACGTGTAATCAGGGCTAACTGCAAATCCTGTCACTTCGCAATCATTAGGGCCAACAAAGAAGCGTTTTAATTCCATTTGGTTATTTGCTGTGACTGTCAGTTGTTTATCTTGGCTATCAACCAAGGTAGAAGGCACAATTGCTAACATCTGATCGTTAGTTTCTTCCGCGACTTCCTTAGCACCGTTGTCGGTCTGCACCCACAGAATACCCCGTTGGTCAAAAGCTAAACCATCGGGACTCGCAAATTGATTCAAATCCGTTAAACCTGATAAGTTTGTCTCGGCATTACCATCACTTGGTGAACCAAATACAAAAATATCCCATGTGAACTCTGTGACTTTATCACCTTCGTCCCAACGAATAATATGACCAAAGTTATTTTTAAGTCTTGGGTTTGCAGGATGTGCTTCGGTTCTTTTCGAGTTGTTGGTCAAGGTTAAATAGACTGAATCTGTAAAGGGATCAACAGCACACCATTCAGGACGATCCATCGGTGTTGCGCCAACAAGATCGGCGGCTCCTGCAGTATTGAGAATAATATCAGCCAAGCTGGCGAAAGTATCACCGAGTGTTTTACCGTCTGAGGTTTGGCTATCTAAGGTTAACGGTAACCAAACACCACCGCCATTTTCGTTGAATTTAGCAACATATAAAGTCCCTTCATCCATGTACTTATTACCCGTTTGTATACGATTGCTACTATTGGCATCTTTTGCATCCCAAGCAGCCGCTGAAACAAATTTATAGAGGTATTCAAAACGAGCATCATGACCCGAATAAAACACCACAGGTTTACCTTCAGTTAATTTTCCAAAAGTACAACCTTCATGGCGAAAACGTCCTAATGCGGTACGTTTTACTGCGCGTGATGCAGGATTGAACGGATCTATTTCTACAATATAACCATGACCGTTTGCTTCGTTGCGGTAATCATCTTGAGCATTTGCACCCTTGGGAGTGATATCAAAACGTGCAAATTCATCGAGGCGTTCTTCATCATGGCCAGCAAGATGGTCCCAACCATAACGTGTACTGGTTTTGCTGATACCAATGCGGCTTTGATCGGGTTTCAAAGTACCGCGGTTTGCAAAATACTCAGGCCAGTTTTCTTCACAAGTGAGATAAGTTCCCCATGGAGTATAACCATTGCCGCAGTTATTTAAGGTACCGCGGGCTTGACTGCCATCGGGTGAATAACGAGTTTCGAGCAGAGAGGTATAAGCCAGAGGGCCTGCCATATCCATTACTGTTGCGCCCGTGAAACGACGATTATGGCTGTCATTTAGAACGACTTCCCACTGATTATTAACCAGTTTGATCCGCACGACAGTGACACCATGGGCATTAATTTCTTTGCGAATTTCATCGACAATGGTGCGTAAACCTGTGGTGGCATCTACGGTCGGTCCGGCTGGGTGCAATGCATCTTCATCAATATATTCATGGTTTATACAGAGTAAGCCATCATTACCGGCATCATTTAATGGGAAAAAATGCATACCATCGTGATGCATCCCAACTGAATTGGCTTGATCGTCTGCAGTGTTACTGCCATCACTTTTCCATGGTGCGGCTTTTGAGTTTAACGGTGTTCCCCAAGGAGCGAGTACCTGTGCGGTGTAACCTTCCGGTATCACAACTGCATCCAGTCGAGCACCTGCCACAGATGTAAAGTTTAATTTGGCGCTGCTTTTTGTGGGAGGTAATGTGGGAACTGGATCAACTGGCGTCGGTGCTGGTGAGCTATCCGAACCACAACCTGTTAGTCCTATTCCTGCAAAAGCGGTCATGGCACCAAGGCCCAATCCGCTTTTGACAAAATTTCGGCGAGATAAATGCTTATCCAACACTTGGTTAAACGGCTCATTATTACTTTTATTATAAAGTGTAGGATCAAAGGTGGCCTTGCTCATATTTCACTCCAATATGTGATATGAATTAAATTTCGAGGCCCAGCCTAATGACTCTATGTGACAATAAAGTTGAATTTAGATGACAAAAATACTGCAATATCCTGAAATATTTTTATATTCACGGTCGAGTAAGTCATAAATCACGCTAAAATCAATTGATACAAAGCACGTGACATATACATACACTCACGTAAAATCAGTCATTCTGATATGTATCGTATGAGTTTCGTTGTAATCATTTTAGGGATATAAAAATGGCTGAGGACAGAAAAATTGCCGTGTTGTGCCGTATCGAGCCAGGTTGTCTTGGTCCTGATGGAAAAGATCATATTGAAGCTTTCTGTGCTTTAGCACAAAAGGCGATGCAACATTTTGATGTGGATGTTGGAACTTGGTTACTTACACCAAGGTACGATAAAACACTCGATGAAATGCAATATAGTGTGGCAAATAAACTGCTTTCACGGACACAGGCGAGTAAATACTTTCATCTGATTGGGCGTGATATTGAGGTTTTTGAAGAACGGTTTGAAAATAAATTAGCGTCACTGATTAATCTTTATCTAGCGCGAAAGTGATAACGTATTGATGTAATAAATTTTTATCGCTGTCTAAAAAGATTCCCATAACTTATGTAGCCTACCTAGCTTGCTACGCTAAACACGAAATGAACTAAGTCGATTCAGTCGGATCTCCTTATCGCAGTAATTAACCCCATAAAGTCGGACAAAATTTGTTAAACTGTACATCGGTTTCGCATTTCAGCTTGTTCACCCCTAAGGTTAGGCAATGTTTCACTCAACCCCAGAAAAGCCTCTTGCAGATAAGGCTGACAGTTATAGCACTTTATTGCAGCAACAATTTGGTTTTTCAGCCTTTAGGAATGGTCAATACCAAACGATTTCGCAGCTATTAGCAGGACAATCTAGCCTCGCCATTTTTCCGACTGGATCAGGTAAGTCCTTGTGTTATCAATTTACTGCCTTACAGTTGCCCCACTTGACCTTAGTGGTATCCCCCTTGCTAGCATTAATGAAGGATCAACTTGAGTTTTTGCAAGCCAAGGGAATTGCAGCGGCAAGCATAGACTCAACTCTCAATGCTGAGCAGACTAAGCAAGTTATGATGGACGCGCGGTCGGGCAAGCTAAAGATTTTGATGGTATCGGTTGAGCGTTTTAAAAATGAACGCTTTAGGCAGTTTATCCAGTCGGTTGCCATTTCAATGCTGGTTATTGATGAGGCGCACTGTATTTCAGAATGGGGACATAATTTCCGACCGGATTACTTAAAGTTACCCGATTATCGACGGGAGCTTGGGATCCCACTAGTGCTACTTTTAACGGCAACCGCAACCCGTAAGGTGAAGTTGGATATGGCGGCGCGGTTTGATATCGCTCCTAAACACATAGTTCAAACAGGATTCTATCGCCCCAATTTAGATTTATGTGTTATCCCTGTATTAAGCCAAGAAAAAAATGCATTACTGTATAGGCAAGTCCGCCAATATGCAGGAGCGGGTATTGTCTATGTCACTCTTCAACATACGGCAGAACAAGTTGCGGATTTGCTCATACAAGAAGGGATCCTTGCTCGTGCTTATCATGCAGGCTTTGACGATGTAAAACGCCAGCAAGTTCAACATGATTTTATGCAGGATAAAGTGCAAGTGGTGGTCGCGACGATTGCTTTTGGTATGGGGATAGATAAAAGCAATATTCGTTTTGTTATCCATTATGACTTACCTAAATCCATTGAGAATTACAGTCAAGAAATTGGGCGAGCGGGTCGAGACGGTCAACACTCGCACTGCGTGACCTTGGCTAATCTTGATGGAATGAATACAGTCGAAAATTTTGTTTATGGTGACACGCCAGAACGAAGCGGTATTGAGCTCATTATTGAAAATATCAAGCAAGAACAACATCAAGGACGTTGGGAACATCAGTTAAATACGTTATCTAGCATCAGTAATATCCGTCAGTTACCATTAAAAACACTGTTAGTTCAGTTAGAAATACAAGGCGTAATTAAACCGCTTTATGCTTACTATGCTGATGTGACCTATCGCTTCATCAAAGATAAATCAGAAATTTTAAGTGCATTTAATCCAGAGCGGCAGGCATTCTTATCGCAAATTTTTACTCACACACACATGAAGCGGGTTTGGGGTGTTTTAGATGTTGATGCACTTTACAGTGCAACGGGAGCTGAACGCAGTAAAGTATTAACAGCACTGGAATATCTGGCAGATAAACAATGGATTGAACTAGAAACTAAAAAAATTACCGATGTTTATCAAGTGAATAATACAATATTGGCTCAGATCTCCCTTGTAGACAATCTTCACCAATACTTTGTGGAAAAAGAGCATAAAGAAATTTTACGTATTGGACAATTAGTGCGTTTTTTCGAATTAGATACGTGTCTGAGCTACAATTTATCTCGCTATTTTGATGACCAAAACACACCACAATATTGCGGCCATTGCAGTGTTTGCCGCGGAAATGTGGCTAAGTTAACGTATTCTGCAGATCCTGTTTGGCCTGATGAGTCGCAAATCCGTACCGATTTATTCGAACTACAAACCCACGTAAAAATGAAAGGTATACTTTCGTTGTCACTCGATACTCAATGCCGATTTCTAGCTGGCATGATGGTTCCTCTTTTTAGTCGACTACAGATCCGTAAACTCAAGGGATTTGGTCGTTGTGAAAAATTAAGATATGCAGAAATAAAACAGAAAGTTACGTCACTACTGGCGGGCTAGATGATAAAAGGATCGAACATGAATAAGGCTGTTAAAAAGATGCTCGCCAACCATGAGAGATTAATTCATTCAGGCGAAGTGACTGTGTTATCCCATACTCAAAGAGAAAAGGGCGAATGGGTGCAACATACAGTGATGCTCGAAAACTGTGATGTGCCATTTAAATTTCGTCGTGTAAAAAAATACAAAAATTTACAAGGGCAAAAAGTGAGTGTTGTCTATTATCCTGAAACCGAAATGGTGGCAGGTTTTGAAATCGAGATTATGCAAGTAGTTAGAATTAAAAGATTTTAGTAATGCCCATCGGATCTTGACTCTATCATGTCAGTCCAGATCCGAAGGGCATTTGCTTCAAACAGGATATTCAGAATATTTTATTTAGCATACTGAAAGGCAGAATCTACTTTCCACGTTCTAAAACGTAATTCAGTGCCTTCTGGTAGGTAAAATATTTTAGGTAAACGGCTATCGTAACGCATTGTTAACTCACCGGGAATGCGTACAAAAGCTTCTTTTTTAGCAAGTTCAAAGCAAGCCATCATGGTGCTTGGACCTTCTGAGACCTCATCCACTTGATAATAGTTGTAACCCCATCCCTGTACTGAATGTTCTTTCAGCTCGCCGTTTAAACTGTGTTTGTTACAGTCGATGAGTTGAGTCTGGCCTATTTGGACTTCAAGCATATAGTCTTCTTCATTCTCTAACTTAGGTAGTGTAAGAATATGTTGCACCATGCCTACATTAGGTACAGGGAACATTTTAGTGGCTTCTTGCTGCGTGTAATTTTTTGATGTGAAACTCATCACGCTGATCATAGGTGCATTTAATCCTGTTTGATTGGGTGGACTCACCGCAGCAGCGTTAAAAGATAACAATGCAAAAGTAAGAGGCACCATCGCAGCATTAAGTAGATGAGTCAATTTCATTGTGTTCTCCCTAATGGTTCAAATAAGTCGTCGTATAAACAAAAAGTTCCGCTCTTTGTCGAGCTTCTGCCCCTACAAACGAAACAGAATTTAAAAAGGGTTAAAAGTATTGGAAAATTTCACCCAATGAATTTGTTGTACCTATTCAAGTTTAATTCATCTTCAACCGAGATGTGTACCCTAAGTGATATTGATGTAAGTGGTTTAAAAAATGAAGATACCGATATGGTACTGAATGACCACTTAAGAAGTTTTAAAAGGCTCTTTTTGAAAATGCAGTGCTATAGGATTTTTTATTATCAACCAGATCATAGATGATGCAAAGCTAAGGAATATAAATATAGAAAAGGTAATAGAGCAGGGGCAATTGGATAAGATTGTTGAAGCATATGAATTTAAAGTGAGAATTGGTACACCCGAGTGGACTCGAACCACCGACCCCTACCATGTCAAGGTAGTGCTCTAACCAACTGAGCTACGGGTGCACTGTTTACTTTTTAATAAGAAGAAGTCACTTTTTATACTCTGTGAAAAGAGTGGTACACCCGAGTGGACTCGAACCACCGACCCCTACCATGTCAAGGTAGTGCTCTAACCAACTGAGCTACGGGTGCATTGTCTATTTTTTGGTAGTCTTAACCACCAATTTTCATCGCTTGTTCTCAAATGAGTAAGTAGTGATACTTTTATCAAACTGAGCTACAAGCCGTTTTAACAGCTATTGCGCTTTGGAGCGAGCGCTATATTAGGGTGATAGCGAAAGGCTGGCAAGCAAAAAAAACAATTTTATCGTCAAATGGTGAATTGCTGTGCAACTTGTCCAGAGTTTCAACATTGATATGCATAACCTTCTTATTGCGAGTGGTCTTGTTCCAATCGTTTCCATCAAAATCAAAACGATAAAAAATGGCGAGCCAAGAGGCTCGCCATTTTTTATCGTTAATATCATAACTACGATTGCCGCTCATACTTCTTGCAATCTAAGTGAGCATTAATGGTGTGCGCTATCACCTTCAATAAGGCTTAAATGTACTCCATGCTTTTGGATATAGCGTAAGCGTATAAAAAACAGCAGCGCTGCCGAGGTCAGTCCTGCGATAAGTCCAGTCCAAAATCCGTGGGCGCCCATAGCTGGCACAATATAATCCGTATAAGCCAAGGTATAGCCTAGTGTCATGCCAATCCCCCAGTAGGAGAAGAGCGTGATATAAAAAGCACTACGAGTATCTTTATAGCCCCGTAGGGCGCCCGCCGCAACAACTTGGACTGAATCCGATAATTGATATAGCGCGGCCATCAACATCAAACTACCAGCTAACACAACGACATCCGGGTCATTGTTATAGAGTTCAGCAATCTGGAATCTAAATAGTACCGTTAACACCGCAGTGGAAAGAGCGAGAGACAGCGCTAGCCATAACCCCACTTTGGCCACAACGGCAGAAATATCGCTACGATCTCGGCCTAAGTAATAACCAATTCTGATCGAAACTGCGATACCAATAGATAAAGGCAGCATAAAAACAATTGCGGAGAAGTTGAGGGCAATTTGGTGACTAGCTACAACAGTGGCACCTAAAGGCGCCAGAAGCAATGCAATGATTGCAAATAAACTCACTTCAAAAAACAGCGCCATAGCTATTGGCATGCCGAGCTTTGTCATTTTTTTCATCGTTTTAAACTCTGGTCGATGAAATTTACTGAAAGGAGCAAGTGCGGCAAATTTGCGGTGAAATTGCATATAAATAGTCATTGCAATCAGCATTGCCCAAAAAACCAAGGCCGTTGCAACCCCGCAACCCGCACCGCCCATTGCAGGAACGCCAAAGTGACCATAAATAAAAATGTAATTGGCAGGGATATTGACGGCTAATCCGACAAACCCAATAACCATTGTCGGTAAAGTGTATGAGATCCCTTCGCTACAGCCTCTTAATACTTGATATAACACAAATGCTGGTGCGCCCCATAAAATACCGTCGATATAACCTATGGTTAAGCGGTACAATTCAGGTTCTAAGTCCATATGGCCAAGTACAAAAGGTGCCGATGCGAGGAAAATCATCACCCCAATGCCGCCAATGATGGCAAGATAGGCCCCTTGAAAAGCTAAAGGTTGAATCGCTTTTTGATTATTTGCACCATTAAAATGGGCAAATAAGGGGGTAAAAGCCATCAGTAAACCTTGAACAAATAAAATAGCGGGCAGCCAAAGGCTGGTTCCTACGGCCACAGCCGCCATATCAACGGCACTGACTCGTCCCGCCATAACAGTATCGATAAATCCCATCATTGTCTGGGTGACTTGGGCGATGAACACTGGCAGTGCAAGTTGGATTAAGCGTTTGGCTTGGAAGCCTGAATGTTTCATAAAATACAGCCTTTAACGAATAAGCGAGTAATAAATGTTTACAGGTATAGTTCAAGCCACCTGCGAGGTGGTTGCAATACATAAGAAAGATGGCCTAAATACCCTTGAGGTAGCGTTTAAACCTGATTTGCATGAGGGACTTGCGATTGGTGCAAGTGTGGCAAATAACGGGGTATGTCTTACAGTGACTCAGGTGGTTGATGATAGGGTATTTTTCGACGTAGTGGAAGAGACATTACGACTGACGAATCTCGCTAATTTGTCTGTAGGTCAATACGTTAATGTTGAACGCTCGTTAACTTTTGGTAGTGAAATTGGAGGACATATTCTTTCTGGCCATATCCATACAAAGGCTAAAGTTACCAATATTAGCCACACAGAACAGCATTACGATTTGACATTGAGTGTTGAACCTAAATGGATGGACTATATATTTTATAAAGGATTTGTAGGTATAAATGGTTGCAGCCTAACGGTGGGTGAGGTGACAGAGACAAGTTTTATGCTGCACTTAATTCCAGAAACACTCAAGCTCACCAATTTAGGTCAGTGCAAGGTAGGTGATGAATTGAATATTGAAATCGACAGTCAAACGCAAGTCATCGTCGACACTGTCGAGCGTGTACTGGCCAAACGCTTGAGCGAGTATTCATTAAATAATTAATAAATTTGCTCATCATCTGAGTCTACGTATAACTCAATCGTGCGCCGCAACTCATCTATATGTAAGCGTAAATGGATTGGATTACAGCAAATTCGACAATCATCGTAATAATCTTGATCACCACTGCTGGCATCGATACTGATATGTTGATGATGCCCGCAGTGTGGACAGGCGATAACCTTATTCATGATCCTCATAATGTTACTCCTTCTTTCAAGTGGGATGAAAGAATATCCCCCATACGATACATGGCTGTTCCCATAGGGCTTACTAAGTATAGCTGCAATTGTAGTGAACCAAGTGAACGGATGAATTGCTCATACGGATCAAACATGACTCTTTTACCGTAATTAGCCTCTCAATTTCATCACTAGCAAGTTGCCAACACACTGCAAAATCATGAATTTGCCTTTATTGCGCAATGCCACGCAATTTAGCCAATTTACTTGCACCCCTTGACGCCAATCCCGTAGAATAAACGCCCTGCTACGCAAGGCGGCTAAGACTCCTGTACTGTCTTAACCTAGCGAGCATTTCTCTTACATTAACTAAAACCAAGTGGCCCTACGTGTGGGTCACCACTGGAAAGGACATTTCATGCCTGTAATTACACTTCCCGATGGTAGCAAACGCGAGTTTGCTCATGCTGTATCGACTCTCGATGTCGCCGCCGATATCGGCCCTGGTCTTGCTAAAGCTTGTATCGCTGGCCGCGTTAATGGCGAATTAAAAGATGCTTGCGATCTCATTGAAACCGATGCTGAGCTATCAATCATTACCGCCAAAGACGAAGAAGGTGTTGAAATTCTTCGCCATTCTTGCGCGCATTTATTAGGTCACGCGATTAAGCAAATGTGGCCAGAAACCAAGATGGCGATTGGTCCTGTTATCGATAATGGCTTTTATTATGATATCGACCTTGAGCACAAGCTGACTCAAGATGACATCGAAGCCTTAGAAAAGCGCATGCTTCAACTGGCAAAAACCAACTATGACGTTGTAAAACGTGTCGTTAGCTGGCAAGAAGCCCGTGATACATTCGCGGCGCGCGGTGAAGAGTATAAGATTGCCATTCTGGATGAAAATATCAGCAAAGACGCGACACCTGCGCTATATCATCACGAAGAATACACAGACATGTGTCGTGGACCGCACGTACCTAACATGCGTTTCTGCCAACATTTCAAATTAATGAGCATTGCCGGCGCTTATTGGCGTGGCAACTCAGAAAATAAGATGTTGCAACGTATCTATGGTACCGCATGGGCCGACAAAAAAGCCCTGAGTACACACTTAACCCGTCTTGAAGAAGCGGCTAAGCGTGACCACCGTAAAATCGGTAAGCAGCTCGACTTGTATCATATGCAAGAAGAAGCGCCTGGTATGGTGTTTTGGCATAACGACGGTTGGAGCATCTTCCTCGAATTAGAAAGATTCATTCGCCGTAAGCTAAACCAATACACTTACCAAGAGGTGAAAGGCCCATTAATGATGGATCGCGTGTTGTGGGAGCGTTCTGGTCACTGGGATAAATACTCAGAAGCCATGTTCACGACCAGCAGTGAAAACCGCGAATATGCTATCAAGCCGATGAACTGCCCAGGCCACGTGCAGATCTTCAACCAAGGCTTGAAATCTTACCGCGACTTGCCACTGCGTATGGCGGAATTTGGTTGCTGCCACCGTAATGAACCTTCAGGCTCATTGCATGGATTAATGCGTGTACGTGGTTTTACCCAAGATGATGCCCATATTTTCTGTACTGATGATCAAGTTCAAGAAGAAGTGAGTGCCTGTATCCAAATGGTATACGACACATATTCTACTTTCGGTTTTGAAAACATCGTCGTAAAACTGTCGACGCGCCCAGAAAAACGTATCGGTGACGATGCCATGTGGGACAGAGCAGAAGAAGCATTAAAACAGGCTTTACGTGCAAACAACATTGAGTTCACCCTTTTACCAGGTGAAGGTGCGTTCTACGGCCCCAAAATCGAATTTACTTTACACGATTGTTTGGACCGTGCATGGCAATGTGGTACTGTGCAGCTCGATTATGCTTTACCAAACCGTCTTGGTGCAACTTATGTTGCCGAAGATAACAGCCGTCAGACCCCTGTCATGATCCATCGTGCTATTTTAGGCTCTTTAGAACGATTCTTGGGTATCTTGATAGAAGAATATGCAGGACGTTTCCCAACGTGGTTGGCCCCAATGCAAGTTGTTGTGATGAATATCACCGACAAACAGGCTGATTATGTTCAAGAAATCGTCAAATTCTTCAAAGAACAAGGTATTCGAGCGTCTTTTGACTTGAGGAATGAGAAAATAGGCTTTAAAATACGCGAGCACACCTTAAGGCGTGTCCCTTATTTGTTGGTCGTTGGCGATCAAGAAATGGAAAATAAGGAAGTAGCGGTGCGTACCCGTGATGGTATCGATTTAGGTAAGATGCGACTTGAAGATTTCGCCACTAAAATCCATCAACAGATTTCGCTCCGTAGTCTCAAATTGTTGGAGGAATAGGTCATAAAGATCAAAAAAACAGCAGGGCGTCAGCCGGCCCCTAATAGAATCAATGAAGAAATCACAGGCGTACCTGAAGTACGTTTAACAGGCATTGATGGTGAAGCTATTGGTGTGGTAAGCATCAGAGATGCTCAGAATTTGGCAGATGAAGCAGGTGTAGACCTAGTAGAAATCAGCCCAAATGCTGAACCTCCAGTATGTCGCATTATGGACTACGGTAAGTTCCTATTTGATAAAGCGAAAGCGCAAAAGGAACAAAAGAAGAAGCAAAAGCAGGTTCAGGTTAAGGAAATTAAATTCCGTCCTGGAACTGACGAAAACGACTATCAGGTAAAACTACGCAACCTGATACGTTTTCTGGAAGACGGGGACAAAGCGAAGATTACGCTGCGTTTCCGAGGTCGCGAAATGGCCCACCAAAACCTAGGTATGGATCTTCTGAACCGTATCAAGGCTGATTTGGACGAGTATGCGGTTGTTGAATCTTTCCCTAAAATGGAAGGTCGACAAGCAATTATGGTGCTAGCGCCTAAAAAGAAATAAGTAGGGCAACCCTAAAGTAGCAAAGGTCTATGACCTTTGCTCGCCTTGCTTTTTATATAACATCCCAATGCGGAGTTTTAGTAATGCCTAAAATGAAAACCGACAGAGGTGTAGCGAAACGTTTTAAGAAAACCGCCAATGGTTTCAAGCGTAAGCAAGCACATTTACGTCACATTTTGACCAAGAAAAGTACTAAACGTAAGCGCCACTTACGTGCTAAATGTTTAGTATCAAAAGCTGACGTTCCAGCAATCGCGCGTCAATTACCTTACGCTTAATTTAGGAGATTAGAAAATGCCAAGAGTTAAGCGTGGTGTAACCGCTCGTGCTCGTCACAAGAAAGTTTTAAAACTAGCTAAAGGTTATTATGGCGCTCGTAGCCGTACTTACCGTGTTGCTGTACAAGCAGTCACTAAAGCTGGCCAATATGCTTACCGTGACCGTCGTCAGAAAAAACGTCAATTCCGTCAACTGTGGATTGCACGTATTAATGCTGCGGCTCGTCAAAATGGTCTGTCTTACAGCCGTTTCATCAACGGTCTGAAAAAGGCGTCTATCGAAATCGATCGTAAGATTTTGGCTGACATCGCTGTATTCGATAAAGTTGTATTTGCAACGTTAGTCGAAAAAGCAAAAGAAGCATTAAACTAAGAAATTAGTTTGTTGCTGTAGAGAAGGGACCATTTGGTCCCTTTTTTTGTGCGCTATTTTTGATTACCGAATAATGTTATTTACCTAAGCACTCATAACTGATTCGTTATTGAGAATAGTGAAGCAAAGGCTCTGAGCGCGTGAATCCTATTGATTTACTTTGCCCGTAAAAAGTTTGTGATCAGTTAACAATGTTGGGCCCAAAAAATAGCAGGCTAAGCCTGCTATCTGTTCAAAAAGTGAGTCGTTTTATTTTTTAGCGTCTAAATAACGCTCGGCATCGAGTGCTGCCATACAACCAGTGCCTGCAGAAGTAATAGCTTGGCGATAATGTTGGTCCATCACGTCGCCGCAAGCAAAGACACCTTCAATACTGGTTTGGGTCGCATTACCTTGAAGACCACTTTGTACTTTTAAGTAGCCATGGTTCATCTCTAATTGGCCTTCGAAGATACTGGTGTTGGGGCTGTGGCCAATCGCGACAAATACGCCAGCAACGGCTAAGTCAGTAATAGAGTCATCTTTAGTGCTCTTCATCTTAAGGCCGGTAACGCCCATGGCATCACCAACCACTTCATCCATAGTTTGATTTAAGTGGAGGATAATATTGCCGTTGGCGACTTTATCCATCAGACGGTCAATCAGAATTTTTTCTGAGCGGAAAGTGTCACGACGATGAATAAGATGCACTTCAGCCGCTATGTTGCTTAAATACAAGGCTTCTTCAACAGCAGTGTTACCACCACCAATCACAGCAACTTTTTGATTACGATAGAAAAAACCATCACAGGTCGCACAGGCTGATACGCCGCGGCCCTTGAATGCTTCTTCCGACTCAAGCCCTAAGTAACGGGCAGAAGCGCCTGTTGCAATGATCAACGCATCACAACTGTACTCGCCGTTGTCGCCTTTCAAACGGAAAGGGCGCTCGGTAAGGGTTACTTCGTTGATATGATCGAATAAGATTTCAGTATCGAACTTTTCAGCATGCTTCTGCATACGTTCCATCAAGGCTGGACCGGTTAAGTCATCTGCATCCCCCGGCCAATTTTCAACTTCAGTCGTCGTGGTTAGTTGGCCACCTTGCTGCATACCTGTGATCATCACGGGTTTTAAATTAGCACGCGCAGCATAAACGGCTGCGGTATATCCTGCTGGGCCTGAACCCAAAATCAATAAGTTACAATGTCTGATCTGGCTCATTATTATCTCCGTGCCTTTAGCAAATTAGGGCGATTGTAGGGAATTTACCTGTAGGGGTAAAGCGCAGTTTGGCGATTATTTTAGATTATACTCATCGATTAATGATGACGTGTTGAGCATGTGGATTTACGCTGTCAACTTTTTAGGATTTATTTAGTTTGCTATTTTGTCATCATAATAAAAAAACGGCCTCAAAATATTGAGGCCGGTAGAACATTTGTTACATCAAGATAAGATGTTATCAGAAAACAAATTAGGCAAATAAGGTTGTTGGTGCAGTGTATTCAAGGTTAAGTGCATGGGCAACTTCTTTACAGACGACTTTACCATGCATGACGTTCAGACCGTTGAGCAGGTGTTTATCCTGTAACAATGCTTCTTTATAACCTAAATTCGCTAACTTAAGAATGTACGGTAGCGTTGCATTGTTCAGTGCGAAAGTGGAAGTACGAGCAACGGCACCTGGCATGTTCGCTACACAATAATGTACAACATCATCAACAATATAAGTTGGATCTTGATGCGTGGTTGCGTGTGACGTTTCAACACAACCGCCTTGATCGATTGCCACATCAACGATAGCACTGCCCGGTTTCATGCGGGAAATCATGCTACGAGTCACCAATTTAGGGGCTGCAGCCCCCGGGATCAGCACGCCACCAATCACAAGATCAGCCTCAATAACATGACGTTCAATAGCATCAGCGGTGGAGTAAATCGCTTTTACAGCAGAACCAAATTGTACATTTAAACGGCGCAGTGCTTCAATGCTGCGATCAAGTACAACAACATCAGCACCCATTCCAACTGCCATTTGAGCGGCGTTAGTACCGACCATTCCGCCGCCAATAATGACGACTTTGGCGGGCTCAACACCAGGTACGCCTCCGAGTAACATACCTCTACCACCAGAAGATTTTTCTAGTGCCATCGCACCAGCTTGGATCGACATACGACCCGCGACTTCTGACATAGGGGCTAGCAAGGGAAGGCCGCCACGATCGTCGGTCACCGTTTCGTAAGCGATACATACGGCACCACTTTTAATTAAATCTTCCGTTTGGGGTAAGTCAGGCGCTAAATGTAGATAAGTGAATAAGATTTGATCGTGACGCAACATTGCGCGTTCAACAGCTTGAGGCTCTTTTACCTTTACAATCATCTCTGCTTTAGCATAAACGTCTGATGCGGTCGCTAAAATTGTGGCGCCAGCATCAACATAATCCTGATTTGAAAAACCTATTCCCGTGCCGGCATTTGTTTCAACAAATACTTCGTGGCCTTTTATGGTTAATTCACGAACACTTGAAGGGACCATACCGACACGATACTCGTGGTTTTTAATTTCCTTTGGAACACCAATAATCATCTTTGAGCCTCAATTGCCTGAAAACCCACTTTTAATGGGCATAATTGTTATTTTATCGTGACCTGAACGTGATTAATTCAGGGATATCTAGTATAGTAGCGGCGATGCAGTTTATGCTGCTGAACTTTAGACATACGTAGAATAAAATGTTGTTTTAGTGATAAAGCAAGGTTAAATAAATGGCATATAATAAAAAGAGTCCTGTAAAAGACTTGGATCGCATCGATCGCAACATTCTGAATGAATTACAGATTGATGGCCGCATTTCAAATGTGGAGCTATCAAAAAGAGTAGGGCTAAGTCCTACTCCATGTTTAGAAAGAGTGAAACGACTCGAAAAGCAGGGATATATCAACGGTTATACTGCGCTGGTTAATCCTCATTTCCTGGGTGCATCCCTACTGGTATTCGTGGAAATCACATTAAGCCGTGATACTCCCGAAGTGTTTGATAAGTTTAATCGTGCAGTGCAACTACTCGATGATATTCAAGAATGTCATTTAGTTTCTGGCGATTTTGATTACTTATTAAAAACGCGAGTTTCTGATATGTCGGCATACCGCCGTCTACTTGGGGAAACATTGCTCAAATTACCTTCTGTTTCTGATACTCGCACTTATGTTGTAATGGAAGAAGTTAAGCACACCAGTCGCGTAGCAATAAATCATCTACTCTCAGATATCTAAATTACCCTGATTGTTTGGTTTTACCATAAGGGGCCAAGGCCCCTTATTTATTAATCTGTGTACCGTTTTTACCTTATCGTTAACCTTGCACAGCCCTTAAGCTTAGCAGTTTAGGGGCTTATTTTTGTGTCAGTTTTGTATAAATCACATTTGGGAAGTCGTTGTGTCATAAACGATTGTTGCCCAAAAAACACCCATTGCGCAATGTTAGGTTAATTTTTACTAATTATGCCCACATCTTGGGAGAAAATCCGGCTAATATGCTCCACATTTAGTAGGATTCTGGTATCGTTAGCTCACCTGTTTTCACTTTTTATGGATTATGTCGTTTGTCTCAAGGAAATAGTGTACGCACGCTCACTGGGCTGCAACGTCTGCTAGAAGGCGGACTCATCATTTGTTGTGTTCTTGCCACTTATATTTTACTTGCCTTAACCAGCTTTAGTCCGTCCGATCCTGGTTGGAGTCAATCGCATTTTCAAGGCGATATAAAAAACTGGACTGGTGCAGTGGGAGCGTGGATAGCCGATATTCTATTGTACTTTTTCGGGGTAACGGCTTATATCATGCCGATCATCGTGGCCTCTACCGGATGGCTACTTTTTAAGCGCGCCCATGATTTACTTGAAATTGATTACTTTTCGGTTGCACTACGGATTATTGGTTTTTTATTGCTTATTCTGGGTGTCTCGGCCTTAGCGAGCATGAATGCCAATAATATCTATGAGTTTTCTGCAGGGGGCGTTGCGGGTGATGTGATAGGGCAAGCGATGTTGCCGTATTTCAATAAGCTTGGTACTACCTTGTTATTACTCTGTTTTTTAGGGTCTGGCTTCACATTGTTGACAGGGATAAGTTGGCTGACGGTGGTAGAAAAGGTCGGTTTTGCTTCCATTTGGCTCTATAAAAGACTTAAAAGTTTGCCTCAAGTTTTTAAGCGAGAAGATGAAACTGAAGATACTCGTGGCTTTATGTCTGTCGTGGATAAATTTAAGCAACGTCGTGACTCCCAACATGTACTTGAACAACCTCGTATGCGGGAACCTGCGATGGCGATAGCTGCAGCTAACCATGATGACACTATCATGGATGAAGTCCCGAGCAAAAAAGCTAAGTTGTCCTCACTTGCAAAAATTCTGAGTTTAAATGGAGCTAGAAATAAATCTAATCAAAGAGTTGAACCCCAAATAGATCATCAGGCGATTGCTGAACATGGTCATTTTGAGACTCCGCCTTGGGTAGCTAAGCAAAATACAGTACATGATGAGGTTGCTGATCTTGATACTCATGTATTTGATATTGATGAACATGAACCCATATTCAGTCATGACGCGTTGACTGATGATGCTGAGGATGAGGAGTTAGGCTTTAGTGATGACGATGTGATTGATTTTGATACTAAAGTGTCAACAGGTGCTGTGAATCAAGCGCAGCGTAAGCAGCAAGATCAAAAAGCTAAAATTGTCGATGGTATTGTGGTTTTGCCAGGACAAGAAGACAAACCCGCACCGAAAAAACCGATGGACCCTTTGCCCAGCATCAGCTTATTGGATATACCCGATCGTAAGAAGAATCCAATAAGTCCTGAAGAACTTGACCAAGTTGCCCGTTTGGTTGAAGTTAAATTAGCAGATTTCAATATTATCGCTAATGTCGTTGGGGTTTATCCTGGTCCTGTTATCACCCGTTTTGAATTAGAACTGGCTCCAGGTGTTAAAGCATCAAAGATATCTAATCTATCTAAGGATTTAGCGCGCTCTTTATTGGCTGAAAGTGTGCGAGTTGTTGAAGTTATTCCTGGCAAGGCTTATGTCGGACTCGAATTACCCAATAAATTCCGCGAAACCGTGTTTATGCGCGATGTGCTAGATTGTGCCGCCTTTACTGAGAGTAAATCCAACTTAACTATGGTATTAGGCCAAGATATTGCCGGTGATCCAGTTGTTGTTGATCTTGGTAAAATGCCACATTTATTAGTAGCCGGTACGACGGGCTCTGGTAAGTCAGTGGGCGTAAACGTGATGATCACCAGTTTACTGTACAAGTCAGGCCCTGAAGATGTGCGCTTTATTATGATAGATCCCAAAATGTTGGAGCTTTCTGTCTATGAAGGCATCCCACATTTGTTGTGTGAAGTCGTCACCGATATGAAAGAAGCCGCAAATGCACTACGTTGGTGTGTGGGCGAGATGGAGCGCCGCTACAAACTGATGTCAATGATGGGCGTACGTAATATCAAAGGATATAACGCTAAGATTGCTGAAGCAAAAGCGAACGGTGAAGTGATTTTAGATCCAATGTGGAAGTCGTCGGACAGCATGGAACCCGAAGCGCCCGCGTTAGATAAGTTGCCTTCGATTGTCGTCGTGGTCGACGAATTTGCTGACATGATGATGATTGTCGGTAAAAAAGTAGAAGAATTGATAGCTCGTATCGCTCAAAAAGCGCGTGCTGCCGGGATCCATTTAATCCTTGCAACTCAAAGACCGTCGGTGGATGTGATCACCGGTTTAATTAAAGCCAACATCCCTACACGTATGGCGTTCCAAGTCTCATCGCGGATCGATTCGCGCACGATTTTGGACCAACAGGGCGCAGAAACCTTGCTAGGTATGGGGGATATGCTGTTTTTACCACCAGGAACTGCAGTACCCAATCGGGTCCATGGTGCCTTTATTGACGATCATGAAGTTCATCGTGTAGTGGCTGATTGGTGTGCCCGCGGTAAACCACAGTATATTGATGAAATTCTCAATGGTGTCAGTGATGGTGAGCAGGTATTGCTGCCAGGAGAAACCGCGGAGTCTGATGAGGAGTATGATCCGCTTTATGATGAAGCCGTCGCTTTTGTGACTGAAACTCGTCGGGGATCCATTTCCAGCGTGCAACGTAAGTTTAAGATTGGTTATAACCGAGCTGCACGTATTATTGAACAGATGGAAATGCAAGGAATAGTATCGGCGCAGGGGCATAATGGTAACCGCGAAGTGCTGGCGCCTCCGCCCCCAAAACATTATTAATTGTGGGCTCAATGCCGACGATTAGGCCAGATGAAAGTCTGGCCATGTTAACGACTTTTAAGCAGTAAGGATTAAGATGAAAAACCTTTTATGCGCAGTGATGTTAACGTCACCTTTATTATATAGCACTGCTGTTTTTGCTGATGATGCGCAGCAACTTAGGAACACACTGGTTAACACGGCCTCACTCAAGACGGATTTTAAGCAAACCGTGACCGATGTGAACAAAAAAGTTATCCAAACTGGCTCTGGTATCTTAGCTCTAGCACATCCAAACCAATTTTATTGGCACTTAACCTCACCCGATGAATCACAAATCGTCGCTGATGGAAAAGATTTGTGGATTTACAATCCTTTTGCCGAGGAAGTGGTGATTATGGATTTTGCAGAGGCAATCAATGCCTCACCTATTGCATTATTAGTTCACCGAGATGACACCACTTGGTCACAGTATTCGGTGACCAAAAAGCAAGATTGTTATGACATTCGACCTAAAGCTATTGATTCGGGCATTGTGACTGTGAGTGTGTGTTTTAAAAATTCACAACTGACTAAGTTCAATGTACTTGATGACAAAGGAAATCTCAGCCAGTTTGATTTAAGCAATCAAAAAGTCATCACAACTGAAGACAAGGCGTTGTTTAAGTTTGTTTTACCTGAGAATGTCGATATCGATGATCAGCGTCTTAAAACGCTTAACTAGGTCAGAGTGTGAGTAGTCTATCATTTAATTTTGCCCCTGATTTTCGACCTCTCGCCGCTCGCATGCGGCCAAGGTCAATAGCCGAATATATTGGTCAAGCTCATTTGTTAGGTGAAGGTCAACCCCTGCGTAAAGCATTGGAAGCCGGGCGTGCTCATTCCATGATGTTGTGGGGGCCACCAGGGACAGGCAAAACAACGCTCGCTGAATTAATTGCCCAGTATTCTAATGCACATGTTGAGCGTATTTCAGCGGTCACCTCTGGCGTAAAAGAGATTCGGGCGGCCATTGAACAGGCAAAAGCTATCGCGGAATCCCGTGGACAACGTACCTTATTGTTTGTCGATGAAGTCCATCGCTTTAATAAAAGTCAGCAGGATGCTTTTTTGCCCTTTATTGAAGATGGCACAGTGATTTTTATCGGCGCCACTACCGAAAATCCCTCGTTTGAAATCAACAATGCCTTACTTTCGCGGGCGAGAGTTTATCTTATCAAGCGCTTAAGTAATGATGAGATAGCGCATATCGTGACCCAAGCCTTGGCCGATACTGAGCGTGGCCTTGGTCTGCGGCAACTCGAAATGCCTGAGAGTGTGCTCATCAAACTTGCTCAACTTTGTGATGGTGATGCGCGTAAGGCGCTCAACTTACTTGAGTTAATGAGTGATATGGTAAGTGATAACGACACTTTTACCCTTGAAATGCTCGTGCAAGTGGCGGGACACCAAGTTGCCGGATTCGATAAAAATGGCGATCAATTTTACGATTTGATTTCTGCGGTACATAAATCCATTCGTGGCTCTGCACCCGATGCCGCACTTTACTGGTATTGCAGGATTTTAGAAGGTGGTGGCGATCCACTCTATGTTGCAAGGCGACTACTTGCGATCGCTTCTGAAGATGTGGGCAATGCCGATCCTGCTGCAATGACAATTGCGCTCAATGCTTGGGATTGTTTCCATCGCGTTGGACCTGCAGAAGGTGAGAGGGCGATTGCACAGGCCATAGTGTATCTGGCGAGCGCTCCTAAAAGTAATGCTGTATATACTGCATTTAAAGCGGCTAGGGCACTGGCTCGTGAAACTGGTCAAGAGAGTGTTCCACACCATTTACGTAATGCACCAACACAGTTAATGAAAGAAATAGGTATGGGGGAAGGGTACCGATATGCTCACGATGAACCTAATGCCTATGCCAGTGGTGAAAATTATTTCCCTGAGTCCCTAAAAACGGCCCAGTTTTACTTTCCCACTGAGCGTGGATTTGAAAAGCGGATTAAGGATAAATTGATACAATTAACCCAATTAGACCAAGTCAGTGAGAACAAACGTTATGACTAACGTATTATTAGTTGCATTAGGTGGTTCAATTGGGGCGGTTTTTCGTTATCTTATTTCAATATTCATGATCCAAGTATTTGGCAGCAGTTTTCCTTTTGGTACACTGGTGGTCAATGTTATTGGTTCATTTTTTATGGGCGTGATATACGCTCTGGGGCAAATGAGTCATATCAGCCCAGAACTGAAAGCGCTAATAGGTGTTGGCCTATTAGGCGCGTTAACAACGTTTTCGACTTTCTCTAATGAGACCTTATTGCTGTTGCAAGAAGGAGATTGGCTGAAGGCGATTTTGAATGTGGTGTTGAACCTAAGTTTATGTTTATTTATGGTTTATTTAGGTCAGCAACTGGTTTTTTCACGCATTTAACTATTAAGAATATATCACATGTTAGATCCTAAATTTTTACGCAACGAATTAGCTGTTACCGCGGAGCGATTGGCCACTCGAGGCTTTATTTTAGATGTCGCTCATCTTACTCAATTAGAAGAAAAACGTAAGTCGTTGCAAGTGGCTACTGAAGAATTGCAAGCGGCGCGTAATGCCATCTCTAAATCCATCGGACAAGCCAAAGCCCGCGGTGAAGATGTTGACGCGATCATGGCACAAGTGGGGGATTTAGGCTCTCAAGTCGATGCTAAAAAATTAGAGCTGGCAGCTGTATTGGAAGAAGTGAATGCGATTGCGATGTCCATGCCTAACCTGCCAGATGAATCTGCGCCAATTGGTGCCGATGAAACACAGAATGTCGAAGTACGCCGTTGGGGCACACCACGTAGTTTTGATTTCCCGATCAAAGATCATATTGACTTGGGCGAAGGCTTAAACGGTTTAGATTTTAAAAGCGCGGTTAAGATCACCGGCTCTCGTTTTATCGTAATGAAAGGCCAAATCGCCCGATTAAATCGCGCCTTAGGTCAGTTTATGTTGGATCTGCATACGACTGAGCACGGTTATACCGAAGCCTATGTGCCATTGCTGGTTAATGAAGCGAGTTTACTTGGCACAGGCCAATTGCCGAAGTTTGGTGAAGACTTATTCCATACCAAACCCGCCACCGAAGAAGGTCAAGGGTTAAGTTTGATCCCTACAGCAGAAGTGCCACTCACTAACTTAGTGCGTGACAGTATAGTCGATGAAGACGAGTTACCGATTAAGCTAACAGCACATACCGCATGTTTCCGAAGCGAAGCAGGATCATACGGCAAAGATACCCGTGGTCTTATTCGTCAGCATCAATTCGATAAAGTTGAACTCGTTCAATTAGTCAAACCAGAAGACTCAATGGCTGCACTTGAAACGCTGACAAATCATGCCGAAACTGTACTGCAACGCTTAGGACTACCATATCGTACAGTTGTGTTATGTACGGGTGATATGGGTTTTGGCTCAAGCAAGACTTATGACATCGAAGTCTGGTTACCAGGACAAAATACCTACCGTGAAATTTCTTCTTGCTCAAACATGAAGGATTTCCAAGCCCGCCGTATGCAAGCGCGTTACCGTGTTAAAGCGGATAATAAACCCGCTTTGTTACACACATTAAATGGCTCTGGTTTGGCTGTTGGCCGTACCTTAGTGGCGATATTAGAAAACTATCAGAATGCTGATGGCAGTGTGACTATACCAGAAGCATTGCGTTCTTATATGGGTGGGTTAACTCAAATCGGTTAAGGTATTCGCGCGACGCTATGGATAAAAGTCAACGTTATCTTCGTTGGCTTTCCTATACAGCAATTATCGCTGTATTTTGTGCAGTGATGCTGGCAACTGTAGGTAAGGCCATCTGGGTTGTGTTAGAAAACGTCAAATAACCCTATCAATTTTTTTCAGGTAAAAAAGGCATGTTTCCAAGGGAACATGCCTTTTTGTTTCATTTGTGCGCTCTAGTCTCAGATGCCCAATATTAGATACATTTTGCCGGTTTGGGCAACCCTGCGATCTTAGTTGCTTGCTTGGCTGGTCCTATTGGAAACAGGGTATACAAATACTTTGAATTACCTTTATCTGGCCCCAGAGCTTGGCCTATGGCTTTGACTAACACTCGAATGGCTGGGCTCGTTTTATATTCTATATAAAAATCTCGAACGAAGTGAATGACCTCCCAGTGTGCTGGCGTCAGTTCAATTTGCTCTTCCTCAGCGAGCAACAAAGCCAGCTCCGGTTGCCAATCGTTGAGATCTTTTAAATAACCCTGATGGTCACGGATGATTTCTGTGCCATTAAATTGCAATGGATTTACCACGTTATCACCTTGTCATGGAGTAATGATTGAGCCACAAACTCATTGTAATCGATAAGCATCACGTTCTTTAAACGTTCGGATAGGCCGCGTGCGACAACATCGTCTTTTAAGACCATCAACTTGAAGGGCGATAATGCCATCGCCCATTGTCGTAATAGCAAAGCATTCACGCCATCACTCGACAGTAAGATAGCATCTTCTTTGCAGGCATAACGTAGGCAAAGTTTAAGTGCATTATCTTGGTTAGGAGATGTTTGAATATGATGTAAAATCATTAGAATACTAAGACCTCATCTACCGATTTTAAGTGATTCGAAATGGCTTCATCGTTGACCACTGTGACCGGGATCGACAGTAATCCATGACTTAAGCCGTAATCGGCTAAGGATTGCTTACACACAAAAACCGATTCAATATCGTAGAGCGGCAATGCCTTAAAGGTCGAAATATAATCTTTACCACCAATGAGCTCTGGTTGCATTTCTTTTAACAGATGCAATACGCCCTCATCGACAAAAACTAAGCTGACATCTTGTTCAAAACTGGCACTGAGCAGCGCAAGATCTAATCCTTCGCGGCCTTTAACGGTTCCCAAAGGGGCACTTCGGAACAGGATACACAATTTTTTCATAACATTTCCGAAGATTAAAAGCGAATCAAGCGATCGGCAGACTCAATACCTGTTATGAGTTCACCTAAACCGCCCATGATAAAGGATTTATTGCTATTCCAGTGGGTTAGTCCATTTTCACTGGCATCTTGTTCACTCACAATACCGCGACGAAGTGCGGCGGAGACACAATTAACTAAAGGTAACTGATGTTGTGCCGCCAAGTCTTGCCAATGCGTTACAACATTATACTCATCAGAGGCGGGTAAACTAAGATCGGTTGCGTTATAAACTCCGTCTTGATAAAAAAATACACATAACACTTGATGGCCGCTAAGTAATGCAGCTTGAGTAAAGCGTAGGGCATTTACACTTGCCGATGTGCCATAGGCCGGCCCGTTCACTTGGATAATAAATTTGCTCATCAATAATAAAAATGGCCCTTAAAGTAGGGCCATTCTAACGTAAGTTAATCCAAAAGGGGATCAGTCATCGTTGCCGATGCCCATCAGGTGCAAAATAGCAATAAATAGGTTTAAAAAATCTAAGTATAAGGAGATAGTTGCACGAATATAATTGGTTTCACCACCATTAACGATACGGCTAGTATCAAACAGGATAAACCCCGTCATTAACAGCGCAAGCCCTGCGTTAATGGCCATAAAGGCGACACTGTTGCCCACAAAAATATTAATCACCGCAGCAGCAATGACAACAATCAAACCTGCAAACAGAAAACCTCGTAAAAATGAAAAATCTTTCTTAGTGGTTAACGCATAAGCTGATAAGGCAACAAAAATGACTGAGGTTAAACCTAGTGCTTGCATGATCAGCTGTGGACCACTTGCCATACCTGCATAGTGATTTAGCATATAGCCCAGCGATGCACCTTCCATACCTGTAAAAGCAAAAATCCAGAAAATACCCGCAGCAGATTCAGCTTTACGTAATGTCACAAACAGTAGCACTAGACCACCAATTGACAAGCCAATTGACATTAATGGGCTGATATTGAGCATCATTGCCAACCCTGCACATAGTGCAGAAAAAGCGAGCGTCATCGATAACAGCATATAAGTGTTTTTAAGAAGTTTGTTCACTTCCAATGTTGACGTACTCGTCGAGTACAGTGTTTCTTGAGTCATATTCTTCTCCGTTGACACATTGCTAAGCTGATCATTTTGATTTTTGACGGAAGGTTTAGTTCCCGTAATACACCTACACTGATGTGGAGCCGATTTAATGATACCTTACTTAGGGTATAGGTAAAAGTACACAGTTCGACACAACAAGTTGTTAATATTGATTTTATTAAAATATAAGGTGATCTAGCTAAAGAACAGCAGACCATGAGTATGGTTAATTTAGACACATATATTAGTATTAGGCTAACCACTCTCGATGAAGCTTGTCTGTATCACCTAAATAATCAAGTACCCAACTGAGGGCAGGTGACATTTTATCGGCATTCCATGCAAGACAACAGGGACTAGCCAGTTTGGGATTTTCTAACTGTTTCTCGACTAAGGCTCCTGCTTTAATAAACACACTTGCTAAATGCACTGGCATATAACCTACGCCTAAACCTTCACGGAAACAATTGATTGCTCTAATCCAATCAGGCACAACAAGCCTGCGCTGATTATCAAGGAGCCAAGTCATGCGTTTTGGAATTTCCCGTGAAGTATCTTCTAGGCAAATCGAAGGGAAAGGGCGCAGCTCATCGTCACTTAATGGCCGATCAATATTGGCGAGAGGATGATTCTTGCTGACTAAAAAGGCCCATTTAATATCCCCCATATCTTTATACTGATAAACGCCACCAACAGGAATTGCGGTTGTCGCACCAATAGCAATATCACTGCGGCCTGTGGCGAGCGCTTCCCAAACACCGTTAAAGACCTCAATACGAATAATCAATTCAATATCATGGAAGTGTCGATAAAAGTCAGCAATTAATACGCTGATCCTGTCGGCGCGGACGATATTATCAAGGGCTATGGACAAAGTAGGTTGCCAACCGTTCGCGACGCGTTGAGTGCCACGTTTCATCTCATCCATCTGTGTGAGCAAAGCTCTGGCCTGCTTAACAAAATGTTCACCAGCAAGGGTTAAGGTCACGCTGCGATGATGGCGCTCAAAAAGAATGACGCCAAGTTCTTCTTCTATTTGCTTGACCGCATAGCTCACGGCAGAGGGCACTTTATGTAGCCGATTCGCCGCCGCGGTGAAACTACCTACACGAGCCACAATATCAATGAGTTCTAGCGCTTGTTCTGAGAGCATACCTGATGTCCGTTCCGATGAAAATAATTGATAACACAAGTCAAAAATAAACGTTTCCAATAGATTTAACAAGTCATTAGACTGCACACTTTAGTCAATCCGACCCGATTATTTTATGAAAACGTCTAGTAACACCTTTGTAAACATAAAGTTCTTTATGTTTTTATTCTATTTGGCCATGTTGAGCATGCTCGGTTTTATTGCCACTGACATGTACTTGCCTGCTTTCAAAGCAATTGAAGGCTCATTGGGCAGCACACCATCGCAGGTGGCAATGTCGTTAACCTGTTTCCTAGCAGGTCTAGCACTGGGTCAACTGCTTTACGGGCCCTTAGTCAATAAAATTGGCAAGCGTTGGGCACTGATCTTTGGCCTTGTTTTATTTGCCATTGCTAGCGTGTTTATTGCCAACAGTGATTCTATCCTAATGCTCAATATCGCGCGCTTCTTCCAAGCCATTGGTGCCTGTAGTGCAGGGGTTATATGGCAAGCCATTGTCGTTGAACAATATGATGCCGATAAAGCCCAAGGTATTTTTAGTAACATTATGCCACTGGTTGCATTATCGCCTGCATTAGCACCGATCCTTGGCGCTTATATTCTGAACGAATTAGGCTGGCGTGCAATCTTTATCTCCTTGTGTGTTATCGCTTTTATGCTTGTGTTAATGACTTTGTACTTTGTACCTAGCAACAAGCATCAGCATAAACATAGTGAGCATGCCGCTGTATCTTATGGGCAAATTTTGAAAAATACCCGCTATTTAGGCAACGTAGTGATCTTCGGCGCTTGTTCTGGTGCTTTCTTTGCCTATTTAACTGTGTGGCCGATTGTGATGGAAATGCATGGTTATCAAGCGACTGAAATAGGACTAAGCTTCATTCCACAAACTATCATGTTTATTTTCGGTGGTTATGCAAGTAAGTTACTGATAAAACGTATTGGCGCAACTCAAACACTGAACATTCTATTATCGATTTTTGCGGTCTGTGTTATTTCCATTATCATGTTTACGCTGATTTATCCCGCAGGCTCCATTTTCCCACTGCTGATTTCTTTCTCTATTTTAGCGGCCGCTAATGGTGCAATTTACCCAATAGTCGTTAATAGTGCGCTACAGCAGTTTAG
The DNA here is from genome assembly GCF_000015185.1 of Shewanella sp. W3-18-1. Taxonomy (NCBI): domain Bacteria; kingdom Pseudomonadati; phylum Pseudomonadota; class Gammaproteobacteria; order Alteromonadales; family Shewanellaceae; genus Shewanella; species Shewanella sp. W3-18-1. The sequence continues at coordinate 2,328,088 of NC_008750.1, forward strand.
TCAAAATGCAGCTAAGGCCGCAGGATTACAGAATTTCTTACAGATCAGTATTGCCTTTGGTGCATCAAGCTTAGTCGCTATGTGGGCAAGCCTTGGTGAAGTAGCAATTGGTTGGGGGATCCTATGTTGCGCCATCTTAGTTGTAGTCGGCTATATACTTAAGAGTCAGAAAGAGTGGGGCGATGTTGCTAAACATTTTACTAAGCCAGATCCTGCTCGTGTAGGTATTATGTCTGATGTGAAGCAAAATCCAGCGGATTGAGTGGAATAACAACAATTGGCACATAATTAAGAGTTAGCGCTTTACAGCCAATAGACTTACTTATATTATGCGCGTCGTTCGGAGGGGTGGCAGAGTGGTTTAATGCACCGGTCTTGAAAACCGGCGTGGGTTTATAGCCCACCCAGGGTTCAAATCCCTGCTCCTCCGCCATATTTAGTCAAAAGGCCGCTAAGCAATTAGCGGCCTTTTGCATTTCTAGTGCTTATTTCTTAGTTATTGATTTGAAGTGCAGGCATAAGAAAATCCAAAGCAGGCTTTGTTTCAGTTACTTTCAGAGAATTTAAGTGCCCAGCTTATTGCACATCAAAACGCGCTTTATGGTTCACTTGCCGCATATGATGCCAGTCAATTGCACTTGGTGAAGGAAACAGCCTGATGCAAATCATTCCTTATGATGGTGGCACCAGTATCGTCGACCGCAACGACAAGCCAGAACTACAGTGCAACAACTGTAATAAGCCTTGGTGGTACGATGATTTTGACTCGATATTTATCCAGTGCCCACATTGCCAAGGCGAACTACGCAGAGTCACGCCAGAAGAACCCTTTAGACATCGTTTAAGTGACGTTATCGGCATCCCAAGCCCTCCCACACAAAACTGCGCACAATGTATATTATGTTAAATTGCTAATTGATAGTATTATTACCTATCAACGCATTAGCATTGTTATGAAAGAAATTACCAAGCTAAGTTACATTGACCTACTACCATCAAAGATGATTTATGACTAAAGCAATGTAGTCAAATGTTTACCACTATAAAATATCTCCCGATTTAGTGCTAATCCGAAGCCCTATTTGGGAGCAATCTTGATTTGCACATTGATCGCAAAAAATCCTCTTCTTACAACAGATAAGGCAAAGTTGCCATACTTTCTGCTTGGATTGAGAATCTAGGCATGAGAAGTCAGCCGCACACAAGTATCCATCATGGATTAACTGAGCGAGTTTTCTTTCAGTAATTGATAAGTTTATGCGTTCAGTCATTGTTCTTGTCCATTCAGTAATTTGCTTATTTATAATAATACCAAATGATAATTATTATCAACAAATGAGATGTGCTTGTTTAATTCACTTTATTCATTATTTTTATCTCGTCTTTAAAGGTATCTACTACACTCTTACTGTGCGCAATATTTTTATATGGTAGAGGTGTTGGATGCTTATTGATATTGCAAAGAAAAATCCTCTTTTTTCGGGTAAAAAATCGGCAGACATCACAGACTGTGGTCCTCCTTGGAAGGTGCTTGTCGTTGATGATGAACCTGATGTTCATACTGTAACTAAACTTGCGCTATCTCGTTTTAGACTAGATGGCCGTGCACTCTCTTTTATCAATGCCTACAGCGGAGAGCAAGCGAAGGCATTACTCAGGCAAGAACAAGATATTGCAATAGCTTTTATTGATGTTGTCATGGAAAGTGATCATGCGGGATTAGAACTAATCAGATGGATCCGTGAAGAATTGCATAATAAGACAATTCGCTTAATCTTACGAACTGGGCAACCTGGACAAGCTCCAGAAGAAGATGTGATAGTCAATTATGATATCAATGATTATAAAGCAAAATCTGAGTTGGACTCCCGTAAGTTGATGACCAGTGTCTACTCTGCCCTGCGTTCTTATCGCGATATTATGGAAATTGAACAAGCAAGACGCGCTCAATTAAGTCATCGTATGGGATTAGAGCGTGTACTTGAAGCGACTGCAGGGTTATTTGAGTTAAGAACATTGCATAAGTTTGCTGATGGCCTGTTGACTCAAGTCGCTACACTCCTCAACTTAGATAATGAAACACTCCTACTAAGTTGTAACGCTATGGATGCAATTAGTGGTCATGTGGATTGTGCTGGCATTGAAATTCTGGCGGGAACAGGACAGTTTGCGAATAGTTCGGCTAAAACGATACTGCCAGAGCGTATAGATAAACTCCTACGTAGTGCTTTAGCACAGAAGCGTTGTCTGTATGAAGATAACTATTTTGTGGGTTATTTCCCAACCAAAAGTGGTCTTATTAATCTCTTATATATGGATGGTATTAATAAGATTGATGATCTTGATAAGAAGCTGATTGATATTTTTGCTATTAATGTCGGGATCGCATTTGAAAACTTGCTACTTAATCAGGAGGTAGAAGATACTTGATAAGAAGCTGATTGATATTTTTGCTATTAATGTCGGGATCGCATTTGAAAACTTGCTACTTAATCAGGAGGTAGAAGATACTCAATCGGAGCTGATCCTCCGTTTAGGGGATGTAGTAGAAAGTCGTTCTAAAGAAGCGGCAAATCATGTTAAACGTATGGCTGAATATTGTGCACAACTGGCTTTGCTGGCGGGATTAAATGAATACGATGCAGATCTACTACGTAGAGCATCACCTATGCACGATATTGGTAAAATCGCGATTCCTGATGCTGTGTTACTTAAACCTGGTAAGTTAAATGATGATGAATGGCAAATCATGCGTCAGCACCCTAATATTGGTCATCAAATTTTAGCCAACTCTGAGCGCCCTATTCTTAAGGCTGCTTCCATTATTGCACTTCAACACCATGAAAAATATGATGGTTCAGGCTATCCATCTAACCTAAAGCAAGATGAGATCCATATTTTTGCGCGTATAGAGGGTTAGCCGGGATTCTGGAAATTTTTCATGAAAAGTATATTATCTAACTGATTCAGAAATATATTTCTGAATTTCCTTTCCGCAGCATCGCTTGTATTTAATAGAACTCTTGCAACAACACGTATCGTGATCTCTATACCCCGCTTTTAGCGCCCCCAATAGAAATCTTTTGGCTTCCATGAGTGGTTTCATTTTTGCTTCAGGTACAGTTATAAAACCGTACTCGAATTCGCGGCCATCCTGTAAAGCTTTGCTGAGAAGTTCAGATATTTGGATAAAGTGATGAATGATGATGTCATCACGTAACGCGAGTCTTACATTATCAACACGTTTGCCGTCATATGGCCGCTTTGGGGTGTGAGCGAACAAAATAGTCTGTTCTTCATCTTGCTTCGGTGTGATATCGACCCAGTCCCCTTTTGGATTTTGCCAAATAGCATGAAATTCAGCTTCTATCATGACATTAGGCCATTCCCAAATCTGCCATCCACATAGCATTTTTCCACCATTTGAGAGAACTATGCGTTCTACATTCGGAAAACATTCGTTCACTATCGCCCCTGGTTCAGGCTGCACTTTTACATAAACCGGTGGTGCCTTCAGGTTTAACTTTGATATTAACCTATTTGACTTGCTTTGAAATGGTTTGCGGAGTGTTTGAGTTGCTCACAACGCCCCCTTAATAGTTTTTTGCCAACACTGCAAACTCTCTTATTACGGGATCCCAGTTATCTGGAGCGCCAAGCATTGTAGGAGTTTGCTCTGCGTGCCGTCGTAACGCAGCCTCAAAAACTTTCATATCAAGTCCCGGACCAAAACGACTGTGCAAGTCATCCATGACACTGGCAAAACGATTCTGATCCAATTGGTGACCGGTGTACCAGGTTGGAATGCCTGCCCAAGGGGCTATTATGGCGTATACTTCATCTTCCATTTTTCTGTCCTTTTTGATTATTGCTATCACATAAGTATATGACTATTAAGCTTTACATGCCGTTTTAGCATGTTTTCGGTCGTTATTTTTTAGCCCAATTTACCGGATTAGCTAAAATAGTTGGCCATTGCCTCAAAGCCATGGATAACTTGGCAGCCAAGCAGTGTTCCCAAATCAAGCTCTTCTGAGCTTATTAGATTTGCTAAGCGCCTGTCGGTTAGAAACACATCACAGATTGATAGCGCATCTGCTGCAACGGAAAAATCATTTAAATCCCCGCTTTTAAAGCGTCGGTTTGGATCAGTGCGTAGACTCCCATGCAAAGCAATCAACACTCGCAGTGTTGGAAAGGCTAAATAAAAAGTATCCGACTGCCAGATTGCCATGATGTAGCACGCCATTTCAGCCACAATTTTTGGTTCAATGGCCTGTCCTTCAATGTCTGCCCAGGCTTCAATACAGCCTTTTAGCTCCACAAAAATTGTCTGTTTTAGGGTGCCGACGTCGCCCTGATATTTGATTTTGGCTTCGTTGAGCGATGTAAGTCCAAGTTCATTATTCCATTTCTCGTCAGGTGCCGTCGCTGCCACTTTCAACTGCGCGGACATGGGCAATTCCGTCATCGCATCAAACCACGCCTTGTTGAAAGTGTTCTGGTCGATACTGGCAGTGACAAATGCAGGAAGCGTGGGGTAAGACAATTCCTCATCAGTTCCAGTGGACTGCATAAATAATCAGATGCGGCCTTGTGCACGTTCCATTGAGCTGAGGTCAGCTGCACCAGTTCTTCCCGGATCCGTTCATGTTGATGGACAATACAAAACCCGCTTGAGAACTCATCGACAAGGTCATTTAATACCGCTCGTGTTTCAGGAATGACCAGCGCATCTAACTCTACAAAGGTCGGAAAGGCGATTGGAAAGACATACTGACCCGAATGCGCTTTAGCGAAGAATGTCTCTGCGAACATGATCATGGCAACGGTTAATTTTAACTTTTTGAGTTTATACGCATCTGACGATGTTTCTCAATATGGTCTTGAAGCCGCTTAGACGCAAGCCGATTAAGCTCATGAAGTTCTGTCACTATTTTCACCTTCGCCAAACGTCTACTCAATGACTTTGACAGTAAAATCCAATGGTTCGGTTTTCCGGTTAATATCGATGTGATAATCCCCGTACCGATTAATATGAGATGTCCGGTAAGGTGACAAACCGGCCAACGTTTCTGGCGTAACCTCATGACCTGCTTCAGCCAGTTTCTTGAGGAGTTTTGTCATCTTTTCCGTGTTATACAGGATCACCATATTGGCAACAAGTTGATTATATTTCACTATTTTTTGCTGCTCATGCCTAATATTCTCAGCAATGATCCCATCGTTGCCAAAAAATAACCATTTGGTGAAGTTATTGAAGGCTTCCGATTTGTTGGTTTCAGCATGGATGAGCTGACGAAGCTCGTGGTTATCTATGTAATTGAGCAAAAACATGGTTCTAATCAACCGTCCCAGCTCCCGAAACGCAAAGTACAACTTGTTCTTCCGGCTGAATGTCCCTAAGCGTTTGAGCAGTGTCGACGGCGTGATTCTGCCGAGTTTGATGGAGACAACCACCCGCAGCATATCTGGTAACCTGGCCTGGATCAGGTCGAAATCAATAGAGCCTTTGAACAAGGCATCAATGTGCTGGTATTTCGTGTCTTTGCTTGGCCGGTATAAACTCAAATCCTGAATGTTTCGGATCCGGGGCATCAGTTTTATCCCCAATAAATGCGCCAATCCAAACACTGTGTAACTCTGGGATTGTGTATCACCATGCAGCGTATCCGGTTGAATGTCTGAATCGTTTTTCTGCACGATGTCCAGGATATGAACCCCTTCATAGGTACCACAAGGAATAAAATGGCTGAATAATGCAATGTAGGTATCCGACACGTGATAATAACCAATACCGCCATAACCACCGTATCGAATATGAAATTCTGACATCAAATTCTGCTCATATAGCTCCCATTTAGTCCCATCTGCAGAGGCGTGTTTACCGGAGCCCCAATACTTCGGTAAATCAAACTGGTTGTATGCATTGACGACTTTGGTCAACGCTTTTTCTAAGCGTTCTTCAGTGACATGGCGCAAGTTAAGCCAGGCAACTTGCTTTTGTGTAAAGCCTTTAACTGAGCGGGAAGTTTGAGCCGGCCCTAAATTGCAACCGTAGCAAAACAGTGTGGTTAAAAAACGCTGCTCCGGAAATTCAATTTTCACTTGGTTGCCGGCAGCTGTGTGTATCAACTTGTGCAGTTCAAGCCAGTGCTCGCAATCGGTCAGAATATCGACAATACTTGAGGGCTCCATCCCATCGACAATCGCGGTGTCTAAACGCTGGACAGCTGCGACAGGTCGTGCAGTATTGCTTTTCTTTAAACTAAGGCGTCCATCGATAAATTGGGCATGGCTATTACCAGGGAATGTGAGATCCACCGTCGTGGCCAACTCACTGAGCTCCAGCTGTAGTTCGGTGACAAATCGCTCAGCGTCATTAACGGGCTGTTCAACTTCCTGCGCATAGCGATCAATTTCCTGCTGGTACTCCTCCCAACTGACCAAATCCTCTCGGTAATCGTCATATTCCCTGGCGTGTACCACATGCAAATCCCCTGATTGAAGTTCTCGCCGGATCATAGAAAAGCACGCCAGTTCATATAGTTTGCGGTGATACAGGGCATTTCCTGCCACGTCACGTCTGATAATGTTTTGCCATTGCGGAGACAGAAGTGTAAGCAGATCGAATTCATCCGATTGCAGTTGCGATACTGGCAGCATTTCTTTGTGACTGTTCCGCAGTGACTGTAGGTTGGCAATGAGTGAAATGGTGCTCTGATCGGTTGAGGTACTGCGAAGCTCCATGGCTTCCAGACACAAAAACAGCAAGGACCGTTTCTGATGATAAGGCTGCAGCATAAATGGTAAAAAACCATGGGCTACTGCCGCCAGATATTCCTGACACTTCGCCATTTGGGTGGTCAAGTCCGGTGAAAATGTTTTCTGAATAGCGTCAATTCGCTCTTCCGCGGTGCCTTCGCTACCAAACGCCGCCATGGCATCAAAGTAACCACGAACGAGCGCTTCGCTTTCCTTTTGCCGGTTCAAAATATGCTGGTCGTAATTCTTTTTTGCGACACTCTCCAGTCCCCGCAGAATACGGATCATGATGTCTGCTACATCATCCAGTGCTTTCCCATGCTGACCCCGGATAAGGAGCACCGCTAACGCATAACGCTTTAGGGGCTTGAGTTCCCGCATATCTTTGGCGTCCAATGCACGGGCCTCCAGCATGAACTGACTCAGTTTGGTCGCGGGGAGGCGTATTTGTGGCATTTGCTCACTGAGCGATTTTAGCCAGGTCACATGCTGAATGTAGGAACGGATCTCTCTGGCGCTCGGCTTTTTGGGTTCTCGCTTTAACCGCTGCCAGGCGCTGTAACTTTCATTGACATCTTTGATCAGGAGTTGGTCCAACTCGGCTATGGATTCCGGTCGCAACTCATCGTAAATGGCCCGGTAGTATTCAGTGTTCACTTCATTTCTGGCAGTTCTTGCTAAGCGCAGTAGACGAGTAAACCCCGGCAGCTCAAACCGGTGGTGGATAAGCTCCTCCAGCGAGACGTTGAGGATGTCATTAACGGCGTCTTTAACCAGTGCGGCACGCCTTGCCACCGTTTTCAACCATGCCCAATCGGCTTCCTGCAGCAATTTGACACCGACAAATTCGCGTATCTGCGCAAGATGTTTGGTTCTGGCGGTCGATTTAATATAGGCTGCCCAGTCCTTCGCAGAAGGCAGCGTAGTGATGCCTGTTAATTTTGCAAGGTATTTGATTAAGGTGTCTGGGCAGTCAAGGGGGGACACTACATACCCGAGCCGTTGTAGCGTTTTCAGTTGCACCAGAAACCCCAATCGCTGGATGGGTTTTCTGATAGCACTGAGCCATTCCAGTTCGTAGTTGGTCGGTTGATACTGTTTGTTTAAGAGCTTGAGAGAAAAATTCGCCGGTAAGGTCGGGTATGCGGTTTGAGCAACTGTCGCCATTGATCATCCTTCACATCGTGCATCTCTTTTGGTGTCCAGAACAACATACCAGCGTATTAATTTCAATAGCGATTTCTTTGTTTATTTCAGTGCATTAAATGAAATTAAATAGATGAAACGTTAGATGGATGGCTACGTTGGATTATGGCTCCTCTGCTGGTACTCCGGCTCCAATACAGCCGTTTTCGAAGTTAACTTTCTCTATTGCTGAACATCTGTCTGCATTGGCTCTGAACAATTTGAAAAGGTCGTCTGCACTTAGAGCAAACTCTTGAATGGCAAAACGACCGTCAGACTGGAGCACATGAAAACGAATCTTCGTAGATGGCCCCGGTTTGTTTTGAGTGATATACGACATCATTTCAAGCGAGTGCTGATAAGAGCCTTGCTCATCTAAGAGCGGAATAATATCAAAGACAAGTAATTTATGCCCAGGTGGCAGCAGCGCATCGTCGTCGTTTCGCAGTTTCACTTTGGTGGCACCTGCTAACAAATCACTGCTGAACCATGCTCGGATCAGTGATGCAGACGCATCTCCCGTGTTGACAGCAGTCACACGAAGAGTGGTCCCATCAATCGAAGGCATTGTGAGTGAAGCCTCGGACTGTGGGGTGTGAAAAATGCCATACAGTAACGGTATCACAATACCCATGACAGAGATAAGTGCAGTGAGAAGCGCAAGTATCGTGCTAGAAAATGGGATAAAACTGAACCAGTTTTGGTAAGAGCGGCATATCGAACAAATTCGTGCGCCATGAGGGATTGGGTGACAGCAATGCTTACAGAGTACCTGTGATTTCTGCGTTGTATCAGGATCAGTCATATTTTACCTCAGTCTTATGAAACGATTACCCTCTGAAAATGGATCGTCTTTGGCACCATGCTTATTTCTTGGTTTCTTCCGGCATGGACCACATTCCACCAGCAAAAGCCACAGAATCCTTAATCAGTAAAATCAGCTCTTTGCGATAGTTCGTTCCATCCAAATCAGCATATCGCAGTGTGATTTTCAATCGAGAATTGTATTTCCAAAACGATTGTTGATTCACTCCAGTAAACCCAAAAGAATTCGACACAGACTTGCCGTTCAGCAACACCGGGATCTCGGCGTCCTCCTGAAAACATTTTTTGACATGAGTCCATGTGGACCCCGGCTTTTTCCCTGCATGGGGCCCAGGCTGAATGCATTGTTCAAGATCGGAGTCCTCGCAGTAAAGCCGCACATTCACCGCTGGCCGGTTGCCGGTGTTCACCACAACCAGATTATAGGCAATGAACGCTTCATCTTGAGCTGTCGCTGTTTCTATGCATGCGACCACTATTGGGCAATTACTGCGCAGCCAATTTCGATGAGATATCCAGAGCGCTAAGCAGGATATGCCAAAAGCCGCGCTCGAAAGACCAACCTTACCAGCGTCCATCCAATCCATATCCACCTCTTAATCCCATTGCTGCCCAGTAGCTTGCTCTTTCAGTGTAATTTCGACCATACATTGATGCGCTCTGGCGGCATCATGGAGCTGTAGTAACAGGTCATCCACTATGCCATCCAGTTCCTCGTGATCCCGCGCCTGCATCGTCAACAAATAACTCTCTTGCTGGCTTCCTTTACTCATGGCGTAAGGTTTCAGACAGTACCGTTCTATATGCTGTCGAGCGGCCGAGCTTCGTCCACGTTGATGGTAAGGCTGAAGATGAAGCCGTAATTCCAGGACATGTGTCTTTAACTGATTTTGCACTTGGCTCGGTGCGGGTAGCGCCAAAGCTTGGTCAATTGCCTGTTGAGAGAAAGGATCGTTTGATTCCAGATAGCGCATCGCAGACTTTACATCGCGCCATCCGACGTGTTCCATGAGTTGCTTCAGGGACCACCCTTGTTGGTTAGCCCAGTTTGCAAAGCCCCGGCGCAGCGAATGGCTGCTATAGAGTGCCGCGTCGCCCACCTGAGCTTGTTGCAAAAGGTGTCGAAGTAACGGAATGATGCTATCGGCGCGTAGGGACGACTCAGAGACCATGCCCCAGCGATTGACTGCGCGAAACAAAGGGCCGGCCGCTTGTTGCAGTAACACCAAATACTGCCGGCAGGCGTCGACCGGGCATAGCCGCTGCAACTCAGGTAATCGAAAAGCCTGGCCCTGATTGGTCCGGTCCGTCTTACTTCGCGGCAGATAGGCGATCATCCCTTCATTTGGCACGAACTCCAGATGTTCGATGTGAAGACGACTGAGCTCGTCACTGCGAAAGGCACGCCAGAATCCCATCAGCACCAAGGCTTTATCACGAACGGCTCTCAGGTGCTTGGCATAGTTTTCTGTCTGCTGGGCCTGCAGTGCTTGCTGATCCAGATAGCCAATTATCTGCTCAAGCACATTGAGTTGTAACGGTTTAGCTTGTTTCGCTTTATCCGGATGCAGTTCTCGGATCCCTTTTAAGACCTGACGAACCAACGGAGCTTTGGTGGGGTCGGCAAAGCCTTGGGCCTGATGCCAACTGGATAGCGCGGCCAGCCGCTGCTTTAAGGTCGTGATAGCCAGTGTATCGGCGTAATGCGCCAGGTAGCGGGCCAACTCCGTGGCGGTGGTCGGCAACACGCCCCCCCAGGCAACTTCAAAATGTTCGACCGCCGATTGATAACTACGCCGGGTATGTTCGCGTGTGGCAGCCTGTAAATAACGATCAACTTTACTCACCAGGCCACCTCCGTACTAAGACAGTTGTCGAATAGTGCCCATCGGCACAAACAATCGTTGCGGTTGGTCGGTCAGCGGCATAAACATGCCCATGTGCTGATAAAATCGTAGGGTCGCATCATCCAACACATCCAAGACTACGCCCAGGGCCGGTAAGCCCCGATCGGCCAGTTCAAGAGCTGTCCTCAGTGCCTGCACCAGTGTTTTAGCTCCTAGTTGCTGCCCCTGATAGTGAACAGACACGCCCAGTCGAGCCAGCAGCACGACCGGCACCGGATACGTCGGCAGTGATTTATTCTGCGCAGGCAGCTCTTCCCGTGCCACCGTACTACTGGCCAGAGTATAATAGGCAGCGATCGGTAGTTTACCGTGTTCGGCCTGTTCGGTCAGTACCCAGGTCCGGCTCAAACCCAAACCGCTATTGCGCACTGCGTACCGGCTCAGGTAGTCATTAAGACTTGCTTTGCCACAATCAAACCCTTTTAAATCATGCAGGGCTGCATCCAGCAGCACAAATTCCGCTGCCAAGGCCAATTAAAACCCCTCATGGTCAAGTCGGGCTGCCGCCGCCTTTAAGCGAGCATGCGGCGTGGGTGGCGCTTCACATACCTGCATAAACTGATCAAACTGGGCTGACGTCAATTCAATGGCTGCCTGAGCCTGCAGGATCTGTGGGGCATTGTCACGAATAAGACGAACCATAAACTCCGTCAGGGATGCGCAGCCTGAAGCAGCTGCAGCGCGTTCTGCCAATTGCTTGGTTTCTGCATCCACCCGCATTTCGATCCGCTCTCGAAGTACTGTTGTCATGATATCCCCTCTGTACAAAAAAAGACCTGCACAGTATAGACCTGTACGGCATATTGCCGCAAGAAAAAGCGTGATAATGCCGGCTGTGTTTTGCCCGGTACCGCACGCCATTATGTATGGCCGAAAGGCTATTTGGAGCTCTGATCTGCCATTACCCCTGATAATGCCCTATTATCAGGGGTTAAATTATGTCGATTATTTGCAATTTATGGATATCGTAATATTATGTAATTACATATTACGTAATATTACGATTAAGAGGCAACCATGGCCAGAGACGGGATCACCAAGCATCAGGTTCAGCAGGTTCGGAACGAGCTCATTGCGCAAGGACGCCACCCATCTGTCGAACTGGTTCGGTCAGAGTTAGGCTCCGGGTCGAATACCACGATTTTGAAGTACTTGAGAGAGCTTGAAGTCGATGAGAAAGGACGTCTTGACAACCTTTCAGCGCTAAGTGACGAATTAGGCCAGTTCGTGGGCCATTTAGCACAGCGCCTCCAGGAAGAGGCCATGCAGCGCATTAAGACTACGGAAGAGCGGCATCATCTCGTGATCGCAGAGCGCCAACGACAACTTGACGTGCTACGGCAGGAATTGATGGCCATCAGTGAACATCGGGATAAATTGGAACACCAACACCGCGAAGCCTTAGCGCAGATTGAAGAACTGAAACATGCCCGTCATGAGGATGCGCTGCAGTTGTCTTCTATGACTTCGGAAAATCGCCATCTGAGCGGTACAATCCAGGATAAGGAAAAGCATATTCAGTCGCTGGAAGAGAAGCATACTCATGCCCGTCATGCTCTTGAGCATTATCGTGAGTCTGTGAAAACGCAACGGGAACAAGAGCAGCACAGGCATGATCATCAGGTACAACAACTACAGGCCGAGTTACGGTTAAGCCACCAAGCGTTGAGCGTTAAACAACAGGAATGTACAACCTTAAAAGAACAAACACAGCAACAGTCGGCGGAATTGCATCACGCCACACAGTCGGTCAGCAAGATTGAGCAACAATTATTGGGGAGCCAGAACAGCCAACAACAAACGGAGCAGCAACTATATCGTAAAGATACCGAGCTAAACAGATTGCAAAAGCAACACGAAGACTTGCAACAACAGTATGCGGCAGCGGCGGCTAAAGTCGCCAGTTTGCAGGCAAATGAGCAAGCCTGGCTGCAGGAAAAAGCGGCTTTGTCAGCGTCGCTCAGTACCCAGCAGCAGCTCTGGCAGACATTCTCCACAGTCAACGCCATTTCGACGCCGGCTCAATATGCCAAGGGCGAAGACGTTATTGTGGTCGATGCTGATCATGCCTTATATGACCGCATTGGCCAGGTCGAGCGCTGCGTGAAAAAGGGCAGCACTGTGAAATACTCTGTAAATTTTGACGGCGAGACCTATACCTTACCAGACAGGATCCTGAGACTGGCATGACCTAGCATTATCATTGCAACTGGCCATTGTCGGCCAGTTGCATATAATGCAGCACAACCAGTAGTTATCCATCAATGCATCACAACACTAAAAACTGCTCAACCAAATTGGTATTAAAATTCACCCCACACACAGGCAGCTGAGTAACCGCTATCTTCATCAGGATCAGTTTTTAACGCATTTTGACGATAAGCTTGCGGTAAGGCTCATTGCAATGACCGTAATCAATTGCGCCGATACCATTTTGTTTAGTTCAACAAAGTGTTTGACTTTTGATCAGTTAACCAACCAGAATCCGTAAACAACGTTATCCACAAGAGAACGCTATCTTCATGACCTATAGAATTCAACTGATCTCCAAAACTTCCGCGCCTGCAAGAAATACATACCTAGCTGGGCAGCTTTGATGAACGAGCTAAGCAGACTCCAGCACAGTCATGTTGTTACGGCTGCGTGCCAGTTCACTGAGCAGGTTCCTCACGCTAGAGCTCTCGGCATTCAGGTCGTCTCGGTAGACCGAGACCAGGTCCGTATGCGTCTGACTCCACAGTCATGGATGTTCGCGCAAGAGGATACGAAAGAAATCTGCACCAGCTTACTTTATTCGCTGGCAGACTCCGCCGGAGGCTTGGCCGTAATTGCAGGGGCCATGGAGTTGATGCCCATTGCTACGCTGGATCTGCGCATGGATTATTTGCGGCCTGCCAACGGCGACCGAGCCCTGTTGGCTGTAGCTACCTGTCGTCATTTAACAGACCAGGTCGCGTTCATTGATTGCGACATTTTCTGCGAGGCTGATAGCGAATTATTGGCTACGGCAAAGGCCACCTTCATGAGAAACACTCATGGACAGCAATTCCACTCAGATGGATTAAAGAAGAACAGCGTATGAGTAAGACAGATGATTTGGCACAACAAAGATCGCGCGCTGCAGAAAGTAGGGAGAAATGTGCTGACTGGAAAGCTCTGTTGGAGCGTATTCCCTACGCACAGCACCTTGGACTTCAGGTACAGTGCGGTGATGCAGTTGTATTGGTTTACTTGCCGTGTAATGAAACGCTGATTGGCAACTTCATGCTACCAGCCCTCCATGGAGGTGTAGTTGGAGCCCTGATTGAACTCACCGCTCGGGTGGCTGCACAGAGCAAAGATAGAGATAAACGTTGCCCGCGTATCATCGACAGCCACGTAAACTATCTTCGTTCCGCGAAGGCCCAATCGACTTTCGCGAGCGCAGAAATTGTTCGGCAAGGCAGGCGGTCCAGCTTGGTCAGTGTGACCTGCTGGCAGAACGATAAAAGCAAACCGATCGCTAGTGGTCAGGTTCAGTTGTTACTCCCGACAATCGCCGCCGAACAAGAAGAACTTCATGACTCATAAGGGCTTCAATCCTGAACACTGCGAATTCTGGTCGCTCACGATTTTCATCATTGAACCGCTGCGCCGCTAGGACGCAGCGAATTGTGTGCAGAGGGTCACGATCGAATTCAGAACTTAATTGAACGGCTGCGCCGCTAGGGCGCAGCGAATTGTGTGCAGAGGATCACCATCGAATTCAGAACTTAGAAGGATTTCGGTACCCGGCCATCATTTCCATCATCCAGCCCGGGTACTCCTCCGGTATACGACTCACCTCGTCCAGAGCTTTACGCTCGTCATCAGAGAATCGGATCTGTGCGGCCCGGATATTGGCTTTCAGCTGCTCTGGTCGCTTGGCACCAACGATAATACTGGAGACAGACTCTTGGTGAAGTAACCAGGCTAGTGCAATTTGAGCCACACTGACCGGTTCTCCGTCAATCTGCTTTCCGTCGGCCACCTCACGCATTACTTTTATAATGTCTCTGCCCCGTTCACGGTTAACTGGAGGAAAATCGAATTTGGCACGACGGTTCTCCTCGGACACGTCAGGACCTTCGTATTTGCCGGAAAGATAACCACCGGCTAGTGGACTCCACACCATCAACCCTACCTTTTCCGACGATAGCATGGGGATAACTTCCCGCTCCAGGTCGCGGCCAACTAGGGTATAGTAGGCCTGCAGCGACGTCACTGGGCACAGATTTCGGGCCTGGCTAATACCGATGGCCTTCATGACCTGCCAAGCGGCCCAGTTGGACAAGCCTACATAACGCACATACCCCTGTTGTACCAGGGTGTTGAGTGCCTCCAGCGTTTCTTCGATTGGAGTGGCCGGATCAAAGCCATGGATCTGGTATAAGTCGATATAGTCAGTTTGCAAACGACTTAGGCTTGCCTTGCACTCGTTCATGATGTGGCCACGGGACGCTCCACGGGCATTGGGCCCCTCGCCCATAGGGCCGAGCACCTTGGTCGCCAAAACGACATCCTCTCGGCGAACACCGAGGTTTTTCAAGGATTGCCCGACGATAAGCTCACTAGCGCCGAGACCATAAATATTAGCCGTATCGATGAAGTTGATGCCGGCCTGCAGGGCTATTCTTACAAGCTCGTCAGCTTGCTCCTGCCTTAGTTGCCCAATTAGACCCCAAATATCTTCGTCACCACCAAAGGTCATGGTTCCAAGACAGAGTTCAGAGACCATCAATCCGGAGTTTCCGAGAGCTTTGTAGCGTATATGATTTTGTTCGAAGTTCGGTATTTTATCAGTAGTCATGTTACACCTCTTTATAACAGGTTAATGTCCCGACTTATTGTCGGGTCTTTTCATTAGAACTCAGATGTCAATCAATTATTCTTTCCGAGCACTTTGTCGGCATCTACCCAGCAACATTTGTATTGCAGCATCGAACGATGCCGGGTCTTGTGCTGTGCGAGCCGCTAGGTGAGCTCCTTCCAACATTGCTAATGTCGCACAGGCTTCTTCTTCGGGAGCAGTAATGAGCGAAATGGACCTGTCTTTCAGACCCAGTTCAAAAATGCATTTAATCCATTTCAGCAGCATTGCTCGAACCGCACCAACCCGAATCACAACCTTTTCGGAAATGCGTTCTCGGCATATTGAAAACGCAACGCAAAGGCAGACAGTTTGGCCTCCATTCAGTGCCTCTCGGTATAATCTAATGAGAGCCATCAGACGTTCGTCAGCGCTAAGATGGTCGTTCTCTATTTCAGCTAGGCGTTCTTTCAAACTGGTGTGATACCGAGCGATCAGATGATCGGATAGATCCGCCTTAGTCGGAAAATGATAATGAATGGAAGCCTTTCTAATGCCAACGGCTACAGCAAGATCGGCATAGCTAAACCCATCAAAGCCCCTTGACCGAGCGTTGTACTCTGCGATGTCAAGCAGGGTTGTTCTTGTATCACGGTTCATAAATATCTAATGGTTGATGTAGTTAGTGTTTAGGCCCCGGTCAATTACACCTCGGGGGCCCTGACAAACCGAAGGTGCCCAGTCTTCATCCAGATTTTCGCCCCAAGGCCCCCAGCTTTTGCTGACAACGCTTCTCCCTCGGGTAGGCGCAGCCAAGCATTCTTACTCAATACATCATCGTTTATCATGACTTCGCCGTCCAGTATTAGCATCTCAATCCCGCCGACTGCGTTAGAATTCAAAGTAGCGCCGGAGTCAAGCTTGTGGAATGTCACCGCTTCTCGCCCGTCCTCATGTAGAAGCGAGGTGGCAACCCCCTCCACTGACGCATTCAGTTCCGCTTCCATGTTTTTTTTGAATTGATTTCGATCCTCAGGATCGAACTGCCAGAGCTTGACAAAAATTGTACAGCCCTCGGCAGAGCAGGGCACATGAGATGTCGTCGGAGGATTCCGAACATAGGTTCCTGAGGGATAATCCCCGTGCTCGTCCTGAAACACCCCGTCAAGTACGATGAATTCCTCGCCACCAACGTGAGTATGCGCAGAGAACTGGCTGCCTGGCGCATAACGCACAATACTGGTGGCACGAGCCACCTCGTCACCGATGCGATCCAACATTCTACGCTCGACCCCCTTCACTGGCGAAGGACACCAAAGCAGCTGGTCGGTATCAATAACTACGGGTTTTGTGATATCTGCATTTATTTCCATGCTATGTCCTTTTGTTAATTCGTCTGACAAGCCATAAAATACAAATATCAGCCATTAATCGACGGTCGGGCCGCTACCCGGTCACGCCAGGCCTTAAGAGCGCGTAGGTTCTCGGGAATTTCAACCTTGGCAAACTCCGCAAATACTAGTCCAGCATAAGCTGTGATATCCGCTACCGTGAAACGATTACCTGCGACAAAGTCACTTTCTGTGAGTACTCCGTCGAGATAGATCATGGTCAACTGGGCAACTTCTTTCTGCTTGCTACCCCAGTCAGGACATTGCCATGTCTCAAGATCTGGCCCTAGGCCCTGAGTTGCGTGGTGAAAATACGCGCCCACCGCATTCATCAATCCGGATTCAGCACGAATATTCATCATCGCGATAACTGCACGCTCTTTAGGTGACGTGCCTGTAAGGGATGGTCCGTCAAAGATACCGTCCAAGTATTCGGTTATAGCATTACAATGCGCAATGCAGGTGCCATCGTCCAGCTCTAATAATGGTACGGTGGCATCAGGGTTTTTTGCCTTGAAAGCACTGGTTCTGTGTTCACCACCCATTACATCTACTGGGACAAATATCACTTTGTTGGTGGCACCTTTTTCCGCAAGGGCGATGCGAACGCGAAGTGGGTTCGGAAACCCTGTGGTTTCATAAATTTTCATTTGAACACCTCTATTGATTAATAACCATTTGATGATCATTCTACCTTCTGGTAGGTAGTTAGACAAGAAGCAATTATATTCTCTCGTTTTGGCTTCTTTCAAAAAGTCAAACGGAGTCCCACAGGCAATTTTGAGTTGAAGACCGTGTTGTAGTTGCTGCTGATCTATTTACATACATTCACGTGTGTACGTATAATTTCATCTCTGGTTTGGAATGCTCTGCCGGATTGTAGACAAAGTGGAGGGTGCATGAGCAAAGGATTTTTGGCATTAATTGTGGCTATGGTCTTTGGTTTTTGGGGGTTGATGAATTCAGCATCAGCACAGGCGGACGAGTGGCATATGACGGGTTCGTACTCAACGGATCAGTTGCGTGGTGCACGCGTTGGGTACCGGGTTACTGATATCCGGCTGTCAATATTGGAGGATTGGACGTGGTTGGGAAGTCCAAAGCTGCATATTGAAGGTGCGTTAAACAATTGGCAAAACTCCAATGACCGTTCAGATAATGTTTTTGCGTTGACGATTAGCCCAGTGTTGGCATGGCAGCTTACCGATGGGCCTCGACCGCTGTATGTGGAAGCCGGTATTGGCGGCAGTGTTCTGGATGGCACACGCTTGGGCGAGCGACGTTTATCCACGCGTTTTCAGTTTGAAGACCGCATTGGGTTAAGTTGGCAGTATTCGGCTTATTCAAATGCACGATTAACGCTGGCATACGTGCATTATTCAAATGCAGACATTGATAGCCCTAATGATGGCCTCGATTTTTTCGGTTTAACTTGGAGTAATACCTTCTAATTGGGAGTTACGCCCTATTAAATCGTAAGTTTGTTTACCGCAAATGGCTTTCGAAGCCCTTTTCACTTTGCACTTCTCACACCACCTTTGGTTTCGGTAAATATTTGCTAAGTACAGCGTGAACCACATAATCGGTCAAGATATTTGTCGGTCAATAGTTTGAGCTAAAAAAATTTTTGTCAGCACAAACTATTAATGTATAGGGATTATTTTTAGTTCATACGTATGATCTTTAGGATTTGAAGAGGTGCTTTATTCGTGATCTAATTGATTTTGCGAATAAAAAAGATCACCTTTGCAGGCCAAACGAATGAAGCATGAACAAGATATCCGATTCTTAAACGCTTTTGAACGACTTTTTTCACCAGCTGAGCTTGATACGCTTGGGCGACAAACCGGATTTATGAAACGACGCCGCCAGGTCACACCCCACAGGTTTTGCATGGCGCTGGTCAGCGCTCTTGGCTCTGCGACAACGAATTCAATTGCTGATATCCAGCGTCAATTTAATCATATGCATGTCACTGGCATACAGCTAAAACCATTTCATAAACAATTGGTTAAGATGTCTGCACCTGAGTTTATGCGTGAGGTGTTTGAAATACGCAGCATTGGCTGTGCATCTTCCCGACATGCTTACTCTGAGGGATAAGTATCAGGATGTTTTTGACCGTATTATTTTACAAGATGGTAGCAGTTTCGCGGTACATGGCGACTTAATGCACTATTTTCCAGGGCGTTTTAATGTACACAGCCCTGCAACGGTTGAGTTGCATGTCACCTATGACGTGTTCAAAGGATAACCATAGAGCGTAAGTCTGACCGAAGACATTGCGCCAGAGCGGGATTACTTGCCATCAGCGTCATCCTTAACTGGGTGCTTATTTATGGCTGATGCCGGTTATTTTTCAAAGAGTTATATTCAGAAACTGCAAGATGCCAGTGCTTTTTTCATCAGCCGCATGAGCAAAAGTGTTAATCCAATGGCCGTTTGCGACAAAAGCCAGCAGGCAAAACCACCGCAATCATGGCTAAAAGAATTACCCAGTACAGGTGCGTTAGATTTAGACGTGCATTGGCCTGATGGCCCGGTTTATCGTTGTGTGGCATTTGCTGCATTAGATCACAAAAAAAGACATGTTCTGGTATGCACTAACCTTGATCGGCAACAGTTTCCACCAGAAGTTGTCGGCGATCTCTATCGTGTCCGCTGGCAGATAGAACTGCTATTCAAAGAATGGAAGACTATGAATAATTTGAATAAATTCGACAATCACCATGCAACAATAGTTGAAACGCTGATCTGGGGAAGCTTGCTCGCGGCAACTTTAAAACGATGGCTTATTAACGCGGCACAACAAAAGTATGACCGGGTGATTTCACTGTTTACCGGTGCAAAATCAGCCCATATCTGGTGGTTACCCTTTTGTTTAGATATTGCCAGAGGTCCTGGCGCGGATTAAGTAACGGCCATAAATAAAGCATTGGCATTTTTAGCACAACGTTGCCAGCGTCAGAATTTGACGAGGGACCAAAAAAATGGGGTGTTTAAAACACTATCTAATATAAGTAAATCAGTAACTTAAGCTCTTAAGGACATACGTATGATTTTTAGTTTCCTCTTGCATATGTACTGGAGCAGGTTTACTACTTTATGGACACTGCCGCACCGTTTCCGGGCGGCAAGCGGGCTATCCTGACACGGCGGGGACATTATCTTATGACGAGAATTCAGAATGACAGATTAGCAATTTCGACTATTTAGTCTGTCAGCAATGCTTTGCGACGGTCAGGTCTCGACTCATTCGATGTCCTAATTGTGGATGAAGGGCAAGACTTGTTAAATTTTCGAGACACAAATTTCCTCCCATAGTATCAGCTCTTTGCTAATTTGATTTGCGCCCAGTCCCACCGAGCAACCCAGTGCACGATTTGCTTTAGCCCTTGCTGATAATGTTGTCTACGAATGGGCAGCTTAGGTTCATTACAAAGCAGGATGCCGAGGAAGTTCAGAGCAAGTACCCGTCGATTTTTAATCGTGTTCGCCTGATATCGTAAGTGTACGCCTGCTATTTCACCTGCGGCACCCATCAGGTAGTGGAACCAATTTGCCAGTGCCGCCAGTAGCAGTAATATATCCAAACGCGATTTGGATTTGGTGCCGTGCAAGTCACTCCATAAGCCATAACGCGGACTTTTTTGGTCTCGGAAGCTTTCTTCAATTTGCATTCGGCTACTGTAGCACTTGGCGATTTTACCCGCATAGTCATGACACTCAGGTAACGATGACACCAATAACCAGGGTTCTTTGTAAGACTTATTTTTGTCTCGCTTCAATAGCTCATAGCCTTTACCAACCAGAATGACGCGGGTTTCATACTGCTGCGTCTAAGTCAGCATGATTGTGCCTAAGTGTTTGGGTGTGGCGCGAGCCTTTTTATAAAGCGCATTGACAGTCATAAACTCCATTTGCTCTGCCAGTTTAAGCTTCACGTTACCTCTGACTCTGGCGACATAATGCCAGCCTAATTTGCGTACCTGTTTAAGCCAGGGCACTTTGAAGCCAGCATCAGCGACAATACAGGCTTGCAGTCTTTAGGTAACATTGCCTTGAGCTGATTTAAAAATGTGCGGTGCACATGTGGGCAAGTATAGTCTTCTGCCGCTGCCACTTTTTGTAATAATGTCAGTGCTCTGCCATCAGCGGACATGCTGGCTCGCAGAATAAAATGCCGTTTCACGGTATCGGCGTTGCTCCAGTCAATCAAAATGAGCGGCTGAGATTTACTGCTCACGACAGATTTGGTCATTGCCGAATAGATAAGAGGTAGCTCCCGCTGCAGATTAGCATTGCTGAGTAATCTATCTGCGCGCTTGATACTGACTTTATCCGACGAGCCTGGCATCGCACGCCCAATGGCTGTCACAGTACAACGCGCGTCTTTAGTAAGAGCAGTTTTCATATATAAACTCGTTAACCATAAACAGAAGGGTTTTCAATAGTGTTTTTTTCTGAATACTGAGACGCTGTATCAAGCTCGTTTTCAATTTTTTTGCGTGTGGTGCAATACGGAGCAATGTCTTGGCGGCCTTCAAGTATGCCAGTTACTCTTCTCTTAATTGTAAGAAAGCCATATTTTGCAACGCCATATCAATAGCGTTATTAATTGCGCCAACGGAAACCCCAACTTTATATGCTCTAAACAGCCCATACTTTCTGATGTGGCTGATGGTTTTGTCTGGATTCCATAACAACAGGGCTAAAAATGTTGAAGCAGCGGGTAAATATTTGTTACTTTTCAAATTGAGGCTTAGTGAGTCGAATAGCAAGCCCAGCTCTTTTTAGAAGCCAATATCTGTGAGGACGAATAATTAATTAGTCCAGCTATAATTTTTTGCCTACTTGTCTTGGCCTATAATAGATTTGCTAAATCGTTAATATTCATACATTTTCTCTGCATTAAGCTAATTTTGAATTATAAGTGGCAGGTTAACGTAACTAGCAAGTAAAAGCGGCCTGACACCGCGCCCAAGGGCTATGAAGCGTGCCGAGCGTGCCGAGCGTGATGCGCTGATAAAGGAAGCGTTTGACGACGCCAAAGCTCGTAACGGCTCCAGGCGCATTCAGGTTGACCTTGCTGAGCATGGCAAGAAACCGGATGTAAAAACCATACTGAACAGCATGGAGCGCCAGGGTTTAGTGGCTAAAGCGGCCCGCAAGTTTAAAGTGACGACCGACAGCAAGCATTCGCTGCAAGTCGCCCCAAACTTGCTTGAGCAGGACTTTAGCGCAACAGGCCCGAACCAGAAATGGGTCGGTGATATCACGTACCTGATGACCAGCGAAGGCTGGCTGTATCTGGCGGTAATCATTGATCTGTACTCGCGGGCAGTAATTGGCTGGTCGATGAGCAACCGTATGACAGCAGATCTGGTATGCAGCGCATTGAACATGGCGTTGTTCCGTCGCGGCTTCCCAAAATCGGTGATCGTTCATAGTGATCGAGGCAGCCAGTACTGCTCGCATGATTACCGTGACTTGATTAAAAAGCACCAATTAGTGCAAAGCATGAGCCGCAAAGGAAACTGCTGGGACGTCAACGCCTGTGCGGAAAGCTTCTTCCACTCATTGAAAGTTGAAGCAATCCAGGACGAGCCGATAATGGATCGGGAAACCATGCGCCAACACGTTTTTGAATACATTGAGGTTGATTACGACAAGACCAGAAGGCATAGTGCTCTTAGCTATCTCAGCCCAGAGAATTTTGAATTGAAGAACAGTGCTTAGTGAAACAAAACCGGTAACCACCGAACGCGACACAAAGCGCATTAAATCGCCCAGCTTAAACAAACCAATTTTGTATTGTAGCATTAGCAGGCAAAAATTATGCGGCAACACTGACGACCTAAACCCAGTAGACTTAGCAAAAGCTCTCTGTTTACGCAACGATTTAGGGCTTGTTGATCTTTCGTGATGGATTATTAGACAGCATGATGGGCTGGTATAATTACTTTCGCCAAAAACTAACCATGACAACCCATCATGCCAAGAACAATGTTAACAGACGAGTACTGGTCAAAGCTAATCAGATTGATGCTTAAAACGGGCCGCGTATATGACAAGCCGGAACACAGAAATACTTTCGAAGGCATTTTGTATCGGATGCGGGTCGGTTGCCCTTGGCGCGATGTGCCAGAAGCTTTTGGAGATTGGAGCGCCATCTACCGGCGTTTTAACCTGTGGTCTAAAAAAGGCATTCTAATGCAGCTATTCGCAGAGTTAAGGCAATTGGCTGATTTAGAGTGGGAATTTATAGACGGCAGCATCGTCAAAGCGCATCAGCATGCGACAGGTGCTCGCTCAGAAGATAAAGAAGCGATTGGGAAAAGTCGTGGTGGTAACACGACGAAAATCCATATGGCAGTGGATAGTTGCGGCTTGCCAATAGATTTTATTGTGACAGGCGGTGAGGTTCATGACAGTAAAGCAGCCATAGAATTACTAAAACAACTGCCTGATGCCGAACACGTTATCGCTGACCGGGGCTATGATAGCGAGAAGATACGAGAGCAGATCCGAGAAAAAAAGGGCGTCCCTAACATACCGCGCAAGCGTAATTCGAAGATTGGTAATGGCGATATTGACTGGTGTCTGTACAAATATCGCCATCTGGTTGAGAACGTGTTTGCCAGGCTAAAACATTACCGCTCAGTAGCAACAAGGTATGATAAATTAGCCCGGAATTATGCAAGTACACTGGCCTTGGCTTGCTGCCTTATATGGCTGCCAATGTGGGTTGGCTGAATTATGAACAGCAAAGATCAACAGGCCCTAGTAATAAATTATGTTTTCTTATGAACTAAAACTCTGGTTCTTCGTAAATAAAACGGTGCTGTCAATAAATTAGAACAGTAATAAAAAATAAGGTGTGATAGATGAACGTTATAAATCGCTTGTACTCAGGCTTCGCTATGCTGCTGTTGATTATGCTTGGAATCACACTTTTTGGTCTGTTTAAAATCAGCATAGCGGACCAGAATTTAACTCAACTCTCAGAACAGACTGCGGTTGAACAGCGTCAGGCCATTAACTTCCGCGGCAGTGTGCATGATAGAGCAATTTCGATTCGTGACGCAGTTTTAGTCAAAGATACCAGCGCATCTCAGATTCACCAAAATGACATAACCCGATTAAATGGCTTTTACCAGCAATCCGCCGCTACGCTGGATAGTATGTATAGCAAGATAAAACATACCCCTGAAGAAGAAAACTTACTACGCCAAATCAAGGAAATAGAAAGCTCCACCTTAGCTGTCACCAAAAACATTCTGGATATGATTAACAGCGGACGCCAGCAAGAAGCCACAGACTACTTATTAACCACAGTATCTCCTGCTTACAGCGAATGGCTGAAACGCATCAATAAGCTGATCGATTTTCAGGAAGAAGCCATACAACATCAGGTGGCGTCGGCCCGTGAACAAACAAATAGCTTTCAGCGGATCATGCTTTTAGTCACGGCCATTGCAATAGTCATTGGTTGTGTCGTCGCTGTTAGTACAGTGAATCGATTAAAAAGAATGGTCGGTGGTGAGCCCGAATATGCAGCGTCGGTCATTAAAAAAATTGCCTCTGGTGATTTAACAGTTCAGGTGAAATCTCACACTGCAGAAAGTATTTTAAGTGCAGTAAAAGATCTGACAGAACATATGTCGGGTATCACCAAAAACTCAATACGAGCAGCTAACGAATTACTTACGGCTTCCAAACAGCTGTTGGAGACAGCGCAATACAACGAAGATTTGATTGGCAACCAAAAACTGGCCACTGAACAAGGTGCTACAGCCATTAACCAAATGTCATCCACTGTAGCTGAGGTTGCCAACCATACCAGCGATGCCGCAGGTCTTGCTCAAACTGCAATCAACGAATTCAACGCCGGTCAGGCTGAAGTCAGTAAAACTCAATCCAGTATCAATGCACTGGCAGATAAAGTGAGTGACGCTGCAGAGGTAATCAATCATTTATCGGAAGATAGCCGTCAGATAGGCTCAGTGCTTGAAGTGATCCAGGGCATAGCTGAACAAACCAATTTATTGGCATTAAACGCAGCTATTGAAGCGGCCAGAGCTGGCGAACAAGGCCGTGGTTTTGCAGTAGTTGCCGATGAAGTGCGTAATCTAGCTCGTCGAACTCAGGATTCAACCCGTCAAATCCAAACTGTTATTGAGAAAATGCAGGGCAGTTCTTTAAAAGCTGTGGCAGTGATGAACGAAGGTAAAGCTCAGGCAGAAACCAGTGTAGAACAGGCTCAACGCGCAGGTGACTCACTGAATGCGATCAACCTGTCAGTGACAAAAATAAGCGATATGAATACCCAAATCGCCACAGCAGCTGAAGAACAATCCGTGGTTGCATCCGAGATCAACCGTAATTTTAGCCAAATTACCCATTCAGCCGTGATGGCTGAAGAGCAAGCCAGTAAGATAACTGTTGCCAGTCAGCAGCTTGAAAAACTGGCTAAAACCTTAGAGCAAAATGTGAAGCAGTTCAAAACAGCATAATTCAGCTGCTTTTGATCTAATGCGGTCGCAGCGTGACTTTTTTACAAGCTAACACAGGTAAGAGGCTGCATTTCGAGACATTCAGAGGGGATTTTTCCCCTCTGTCAGTTCTTCACCAGAAAACCCGACGCCAGTAAATTAAATGCCTCCAGCGTTTTTGGCAGCATAGCCTGCGGCTCTGCACTGGACGCTAGCCAAAGCGCTGCATTCAAGGCTGCGCCATTTAACAACATAGCTGCAGCTTCAGCATCAACAGGTTTGACTGTGCCATTTTCAATCAACTTTTCAATAGTACTTCTGGTCGATTGCAGACATTTATTCTGGCTCGGCCATTGTGATGGGTCACCCAGCACCGAAGGACCATCCAGCAATACAATGCGCTGCACTTCAGGGTCCAGTGCCTTTTCTATATAGGCAGCACCTTCAGCTAATAAACCTGACCAGGCATTCTCTGCTTTGGCGCCAACAGACTTCGCATATTCAGCCATTTCAGAGTCAATCTGATCGACAACAGCAGCAAGCAAACCACGTTTATCACCAAAGTTATGGTACAGCGCGCCCCGGGTTAAACCAGCTTCAGCAGTTAAGGTATCCATAGAGGCCGCTGCGTAACCATGCTCAGCAAAGGCTCGCCGTGCGGCCGCAATCAGCTTCTCACGGTTTTCCGCCATCTTTGTTAATCGGATGCTCATTCAATACTCCTTTCACATACGCAATGTATGCCACTTGACATACGCTGCGTATGCGAGATATTCTACATACGCCTCGTATGTTAAAACAATTCAACATACAGGACCATCAAAACTATCCGGATTGTGTTGTACTACTGCACATATCAGTAGCTTCGCAGCCAATCAGACCCTTTACAAAGAGAGCCATACAATGAAAAGAGAAGCTATTTTCCCAGCCAACAGACATGCACTTTATGAAGAGCATGGTTATTCCGCTGCAATTCGCTCAGGTGATTTGCTCTTCGTTTCCGGCCAGGTGGGCAGCCGTGCTGACGGCAGCCCTGAAGCAGATTTCGAACTTCAGGTTGAGTTAGCCTTTGAGAATCTTAAAGCTACTTTGGCTGCTGCAGGTTGCACCTTTGACGATATAGTGGACGTCACTACCTTTCATACCGATCCGGAACATCAATTCGGCACCATTATGAAAGTAAAACAAAAGATCTTTGGCGCGCCACCTTACCCAAACTGGACAGCAGTGGGAGTCACCTGGTTAGCAGGCTTTGATTTTGAGATTAAGGTGATAGCACGAATTCCTGGCTGAAGATCCGATCAAGCACTTTAATAGCGATTAAAGTGCTTTTTCCACTAGGGCTTGTTGATCTTTCGTGATGGATTATTAGACAGCATGATGGGCTGGTATAATTACTTTCGCCAAAAACTAACCATGACAACCCATCATGCCAAGAACAATGTTAACAGACGAGTACTGGTCAAAGCTAATCAGATTGATGCTTAAAACGGGCCGCGTATATGACAAGCCGGAACACAGAAATACTTTCGAAGGCATTTTGTATCGGATGCGGGTCGGTTGCCCTTGGCGCGATGTGCCAGAAGCTTTTGGAGATTGGAGCGCCATCTACCGGCGTTTTAACCTGTGGTCTAAAAAAGGCATTCTAATGCAGCTATTCGCAGAGTTAAGGCAATTGGCTGATTTAGAGTGGGAATTTATAGACGGCAGCATCGTCAAAGCGCATCAGCATGCGACAGGTGCTCGCTCAGAAGATAAAGAAGCGATTGGGAAAAGTCGTGGTGGTAACACGACGAAAATCCATATGGCAGTGGATAGTTGCGGCTTGCCAATAGATTTTATTGTGACAGGCGGTGAGGTTCATGACAGTAAAGCAGCCATAGAATTACTAAAACAACTGCCTGATGCCGAACACGTTATCGCTGACCGGGGCTATGATAGCGAGAAGATACGAGAGCAGATCCGAGAAAAAAAGGGCGTCCCTAACATACCGCGCAAGCGTAATTCGAAGATTGGTAATGGCGATATTGACTGGTGTCTGTACAAATATCGCCATCTGGTTGAGAACGTGTTTGCCAGGCTAAAACATTACCGCTCAGTAGCAACAAGGTATGATAAATTAGCCCGGAATTATGCAAGTACACTGGCCTTGGCTTGCTGCCTTATATGGCTGCCAATGTGGGTTGGCTGAATTATGAACAGCAAAGATCAACAGGCCCTAGTTTAGTCAACAGGTTAACTTGGAACCCGCACAATGGATAGAAAATAATATTGCATTAAATATCATATAGTTAACTGCTATTTCATGAGGAATTTCCAGAATCCCGGTTAACCCTCGTATAGTCGCTATTGCTGATGTGTTTGATGCGCTCTCCCATACACGTTGTTATAAATCTGCATGGCCATTAGAAGATGTATTAACTGAAATGCAAAAAGGTGCAGGTAAACATTTTGACCCCAATTTACTCGAGCTTTTTATCCAGAATATTGAGGTGTTTGTTCAAGTGAAAGAAAACTGGAAAGATCTCTAAATGCAGAGATCATCCTTTTTATGGTCGCTTAGTTAATATCGCTATCTGCAAGAAAATCAAAGATCGCCGTTTGCGGTTTTCCGTTGACAGTGAAATTAACAAAACCACGCCAGACCATATACCCACTACTGCAAGAACCATAAACCATTTGGCCTATATAGTTCATTTCATCAACTTGGCGCACATTGACCGGAATAATCCCCATAAACATATCTCTCCCTTCTAAGCGAATGTGTACATCACTTATAGGAGCCGAAGATAATATATTTAATGTTAAAGGTTTTTCACTCGGGGCATGACTTGGGTTGATAGTGAAACTCAGTTTAATCCCTGCAATGGTTTTTACACATTCACCTTGAGAAAAAACACATAATGATGGATCGGAGTTTTCCTTATCTCTAATGTGCTCGACCTTTTCTTTACAAGCAGTGAGATTAAGCAAGAATACCATGGTTAAAAATACAAGGAATTGCCGCATAAGCACAAAAATTAACCTTATTATGCAATGTGTTAACATTCTATAGCGTAGGTTGATCTAGATCAACTTTCGACAGCCCTTCTTTGGTATCTTTTTTGACATTGCTCAAGTATCATTGCGAAACCTTGTATTTGAGCACAAATATGAAGGATAACGCATTGACATAACTTGATTACCCTAATAGGGAAGCAATGTTGTGTCATTTTATAACAGGTAAAGCTTGTCTTTACTAAAAGTAAAAGTAATAAGCAGTGGAAGCATTATGATGAACCATTCCCAGCCAACAGGCGCTGATTACAATTACACCATTGTTCGCCAATTTGCCTTAACCACGGTTTTGTGGGGTATTGTTGGTATGACAGTCGGTGTATTAATTGCGGCCCAGTTAATCTGGCCTCAGCTGAACTTTGACACACCTTGGTTAACGTACAGTCGCTTGCGACCATTACATACCAATGCGGTGATCTTCGCGTTCGGTACATCAGCCCTCTTTGCAACATCCTATTATGTCGTACAACGCACCTGTCAAACCCGACTATTTGCACCTAAATTAGCTGCATTTACGTTTTGGGGATGGCAAGCCATCATTCTGTCAGCAGCTATCTCTTTACCTATGGGCTTTACCCAAGGCAAAGAATATGCTGAATTGGAATGGCCAATTGATATCGCTATCACTATTGTATGGGTTTCCTATGCCATAGTGTTTTTTGGCACTATCGTCAAACGTACTACCTCGCATATCTATGTTGCGAACTGGTTCTTTGGCGCCTTTATCATTACCGTCGCGGTACTCCATATTGTTAACTCTATGGCAGTACCTGTGAGTCTATTCAAGTCATATTCCATGTATAGCGGTGCTGTCGACGCTATGGTGCAATGGTGGTATGGTCATAATGCTGTAGGCTTCTTACTGACGGCTGGTTTTTTAGGAATGATGTACTATTTCGTCCCTAAGCAAGCAGGTCGTCCGGTATATTCCTATCGTCTGTCGATTGTGCACTTCTGGGCACTGATCGCACTGTACATTTGGGCGGGTCCTCACCATTTACATTACACAGCATTACCTGATTGGACTCAGTCTTTGGGTATGGTGATGTCGCTGATCCTATTTGCTCCCTCTTGGGGCGGTATGATCAACGGTATTATGACCCTATCAGGTGCTTGGCATAAGCTGCGTACTGACCCAATATTGCGTTTCCTCGTTGTTTCTCTGTCTTTCTATGGTATGTCTACCTTTGAAGGACCGATGATGGCGATTAAAACCGTTAACGCCTTATCTCACTATACTGACTGGACAGTAGGACACGTTCACTCCGGCGCGCTAGGCTGGGTTGCAATGGTCTCTATTGGTTCGTTATATCATTTGGTTCCTGTGTTATTTGGCCATGGCCGTATGTACAGTACCAAACTGATTAATGTCCATTTCTGGTTAGCAACCATTGGTACAGTGCTTTACATTGTGTCTATGTGGATTTCTGGTGTGATGCAAGGTCTGATGTGGCGTGCAGTAAACGCTGATGGAACATTGACTTATAGCTTTGTTGAAAGTCTTGAAGCTTCATATCCTTTCTACTTCGTACGTTTCATCGGTGGATGTTTCTTCCTAACCGGTATGCTTATCATGGCATATAACGTTGTTCGTACTGTGAAAGCCTCAAAAGATTCATTGCCAGCACTGGCTGAACCAACGGCGGCTTAAGGAGCAAACTCGATGAAATTTAATCATGAGATAGTTGAAAAAAACATCGGTTTGTTAGCGATCTTTACCGTTATCGCTATCAGTTTCGGTAGCCTTGTCGAAATCACTCCGCTGATTTTCCAAAAGGATACGACTGAACCTGTTGAAGGCTTAAAACCCTACACTGCCCTGCAAATTGAAGGCCGTGACATTTATGTTCGTGAAGGTTGTTACAACTGCCACAGCCAAATGATCCGTCCTTTACGCGCAGAGACTGAGCGTTATGGTCACTACTCTGTTGCCGGTGAGTCAGTATGGGATCATCCCTTCCAATGGGGTTCTAAGAGAACAGGTCCTGATCTTGCTCGTGTCGGTGGGCGTTATAGTGATAAATGGCATGAAGTTCACTTAATCGATCCACGCGCTGTCGTTCCTCAATCGAATATGCCTGCCTTTCCTTGGTTAGCCGAAAATAAGTTAGACGGCAAACTGACAGGCGATAAGATGACTATTCTGCGTAACATGCATAAAGGCGGTTACAAGGGTAATGATCTTTATACCGATGAAGAAATTGCAGGCGCACAAAAGGCTGTAGAAGGTAAGACAGAAATGGAAGCCTTGATCGCATATCTTCAGTCTTTGGGTCACGCACTCAAATAAGGAGGCAAAATATGGATTACGGCACATTGCAAGGCATTTTAACGATCATTGTGATGCTGACCTTCGTCGGTATATTTGCTTGGGCATATAGCTCGCGTCGTCAAAAATCCTTTGATGAAGCAGCTAACCTTGTGTTTTCTGACGAAGAAATAAACAAGGAATCGACGGACTCAGGAGAGCATAAGTGATGAGTAGCTTCTGGAGTATTTGGATTACCGTACTCTCGTTAGTGGTGATCGCAGGTTGTTTTATTTTACTTAAAGTGTGTTCTAAGAACACCACTGACGTAAAAGAAGGCGAATCTATGGGTCATAGCTTCGACGGTATTGAAGAGATGAACAATCCACTACCAAAATGGTGGAGTTACATGTTCTATATCACGATTGTCTTTGGTTTAATTTACCTTGCCTTATATCCTGGTTTAGGTAATTACCAAGGCCTCTTAGGTTGGAGCAGTGCAAACCAAAGTATTGGTACTGATAAAGGTATAAAAGCCGACTCAGCCGCAGCGGTGGAACTCGCGAACAAGGAAGGCCGTTGGGTACAGTACGATCAAGAAGTAAAGCAAGCGGATGATAAATATGGTCCTATTTTTGCTGCTTATTTGGCAACACCACTAGAAGAACTAGTTAAAAACCAAGAAGCATTAAAAGTGGGCGGCCGTTTGTTTTTACAAAACTGTGCACAATGCCATGGTAGTGATGCGCGTGGTAGCAAAGGTTTCCCTAACCTTACTGATGGCGATTGGTTGTACGGTGGTGATTTAGCGACAATCAAAACCACTATTATGAGTGGCCGTCATGGCATGATGCCGCCAAAAGGTGGTTTGCCAATCGAGGATAGTGAAATTGCAGGCTTAGCAGAATACGTTGTTAAACTGTCTGGCCGCGAGCACGATGCGACACTGGCTGCTCAAGGGCAAGGTTCATTCATGAAAGGTTGCTTTGCCTGTCATGGAATGGACGCAAAAGGCAATAAATTCATGGGCGCCCCCGATTTAACCGACGATATTTGGTTATATGGTGGTAGCCGCGGCGTGATTGAAGAAAGTATCAAACATGGTCGTTCAGGCGTTATGCCTGCGTGGAAAGATGTTCTCGGTGAAGAAAAAGTTCATGTGATCACTGCTTATGTTTATAGCTTATCAAACAAGTAATTAGATATAAGTAATACTAAGGCCTCGAGAGTATCGAGGCCTTTTTTTTAAAGTGCTAAACCTGCCTTTTAACGGTAAAATGGCACAAATTTTCAAATGGGTATTAATATGACTGAACAACAAGCTTGGTATAAACAATTCTGGCCTTGGTTTTTAATTATTCTTCCTTTATGTGCAGTCGTTGCAAGTTTTACCACGCTAAAAATTGCCCTTTCCAACTCAGATTCACTTGTCGCTGAAGATTATTATAAAGATGGTAAAGCCATTAACATGGATTTGAGTAAAGTGAAATACGCCAAACAAATAGGCATGAATTTTTCACTTGAACAAGCTAATAATGAGATTTTGTTGACACAACAAGGTGGCCCATCTTACCAAGCAGCCTTGAAAGTCGAGTTTTATCATCCAACTATTGCCGAAAGAGACATAAAACTGACCGCAACGGCCGATGCCAGTAATGTGTATCGCATTACTATTCCCACCACATTAACCGGCCCTTGGGAAGTGCGTCTCGAGGGCTACGATGGCAAATGGCGAATTCACCAACGTGTTGAATTAAAAGATAGTATCCAGTTGTGGTTGAATTAGTTGTAGTTGAATAAGAATTGTTATGACACATCCAAGTTGTTTCCATTGTAATGAGCCCGTACTCACGGGCCAGCAGTTTATTACCCGTATAAATGATCGCGATGAGCTAATGTGCTGTCCCGGTTGTCAAGCGGTGTCACAGGCGATTGTTGATGCAGGATTGCTCAGTTATTACAAGTTTCGAACTGAACCTGGAAATAAGCAAACAGCCCTTGTTCCTGATGCATTAAACCAATTTAGTGCTTACGATTTACCTGAAGTACAGCAAGATTTTGTGCATTCTGAAGAGAATATTGAATCAGTATCGCTGTCAATTGATGGTATCACCTGCGCGGCTTGTGCTTGGTTAATAGAACACAAAGTCAAACAACTGTCTGGTATAACACAAGTACTTGTCAATTCGACAACTCAAAGAGCCATGATCAGTTGGGATAAACATAAAATAAAACTCAGCGATATCCTCGCCCAAATTAGTCGCATTGGCTATCAAGCAGCTCCTTATCAAGTTGATGAACAAGAACGCAGCAGCCAACAAAATAGCCGTAAATTTTTACTGCGTTTAGGGTTAGCCGGTTTTGCTACAATGCAAGTCATGATGTTTGCTCTTGCCTTGTATACGGGCTATTTCACTGACTTAGATGTGCAATATCGCGATTATTTCCGCTGGGTTAGTATGATTTTTGCGACCCCAGTTGTGCTCTATTCTGCTCAACCTTTTTATTTTAGCGCCATTCGTACCCTACTTAGTGGCAAGCTCAATATGGATGTATCTGTCTCCATCGCCATTGGTGGTGCCTATACTGCAAGCTGTTTTGCCACAGTGAATGGCACCGGCGAAGTGTATTTTGAATCCGTATCTATGTTTACCTTCTTCTTATTGTTGGGGCGTTATTTTGAGCAGAAAGCTAGACAAAAGGCTTCAGTTAGTTCCAGTAACTTACACAAACTAGTCCCACTGACAGCACATCTTGTTACAGAGCAAGGCCAAGAAGAAATCCCCGCCAAAAAGTTACGCCTCAATGATGTGATCCTTGTGAAACCGGGGGAAATGGTCGCTGCCGATGGTGTGGTGGTTGGCGGCCACACGAGTATCAATGAGGCCATGCTTACTGGTGAGCAAATGCCAATTGAAAAAAATATTGATAATCAAGTCTATGCGGGAACGATTAATATCGACCAACCCATCACAGTGAAGGTGTCTGCACTTGGACAAGATCAATTGGTTGCTGAGATTATTCGCCTACAAGAGCTTGCTTCTAATACTAAGCCGGCGGTTGCATTACTTGCTGATAAGTTATCACGTTACTTTTCTGGCACCATTCTTTCTATCGCCACTATTACCTACTTAGTGTGGCATCAGATCTCCCCTGATGATGCCTTTTGGGTCACGCTGTCTGTGCTCGTTGCGACTTGTCCGTGCGCTTTGGCCCTGGCAACCCCTACAGCCGTTACCTGTGCTACCGCTATTTTTACCCGTCTTGGGATCATTACCCGCAAAGCCGGAGTATTCGAAAAACTCCCACTGATTAAGCATGTTGTTTTCGATAAAACAGGCACCCTCACCTGTGGCACGTTATCTATTGGTCAAGTTGAATGTCTTGCAGATAGTGATCAGAACCGCGTTCTTGCTATCGCCGCAGCATTAGAAGCTGGTTCTCGTCACCCAATTGCTGCCGCGTTTGCCGTATTTGCTGAGCCTACTCTCACAGCAGAACAAGTACACCACACTGTGGGGTTTGGTATACAAGGTTCGATTGATGGTATTGAGTATCGTATTGGCAACGCATTGTTTACCGATGCTCATATCAGCAGCACTAACCCGATACAACAAATTTGGTTAGCGCGATTGAACGATGGAAAATATGACTTAATTGCCAGTTTTGAAATTAAAGACAATATCCGCGTTGACAGTAAAACAACGGTTGAACAGTTAAAGAGACAGGGTTGCAGTGTTAGCATTGCCAGTGGTGATCATTCTGGTCACGTATATCAACTGGCAAAAGAGTTAGGGATTGAAGACGTTCATAGTGGTTTAACACCAGCAGATAAGCTTGCTTTAGTAACTGAACTCCAAAAAACCTCAACAGTTGCCATGTTTGGGGATGGCATTAACGATGCTCCAGTACTTGCTGGTGCTGATCTATCTGTTGCTATGGGCAGTGGCAGTGCGATTGCTAAAAACAGTGCAGATTTGATCCTACTTGGGGATCACCTTTCTCGCTTCACCCAAGCTGTCTCGGTCGCCAAACTGACCACGCAAATCATTAAACAAAATCTCGCTTGGGCTTTAGGATATAACGCACTTATTTTGCCGTTAGCTGTTACAGGCCATGTGGCACCTTATATTGCCGCAATAGGCATGTCAGCAAGTTCTTTAATTGTTGTTGGTAATAGTTTGAGATTATTACGCGTAAAAGTGTGATCATCATAGACAGTTTAATCGGAATAGTAAGAGGTCATTATGGAAATTATTTATGTGCTTATCCCCATTGCCATGATCTTTGTCGCCATCGCTGTAATGGTCTTTTTTTGGGCGGTTAAATCTGAGCAATTTGACGATCTTGACCGTCAAAGTGTTTCTATACTGTTTGATGAAAATACTGACAAACCAAACAATACAGAAACGGCAGTTACTCAATCATCGGCAGAACTTGATGATATCGCAGCACTGCAAGCTATCAAAAAACAGCAAAAAGGCATGCCTTTGTGATCGAGTACAATGTCACCGGTGCCTTTCTGGTTGGATTAATGGGCGCAGCACATTGCTTTGGTATGTGTGGTGGTCTTGTGGGGGCTTTCTCAGCCCAAATCCCCCATCCAAAGACGGGGAATTTACTGACGCATCAACTCAAGTATTTACTAAGTTACAATGTAGGTCGTATTTTGAGTTATACCTTAGCAGGTTGCTTGGTTGGTGCATCGTCGGCAGGTCTTGGTTATTTATTCGAACTCGATACTTATCTCATTGTTCTGCGGATCATTGCTGGACTAATGATGATAGCAACAGGGTTGTATATCGCTAAAATTTGGGTCGGAATAGTGCAGATTGAGCGTGTCGGGCAATGGTTGTGGCAGTATCTAAAACCCATAGCTCAGCGCCTTGTCCCCATCAAAAATCCGAGCCAAGCGATAATGGCCGGATTTATTTGGGGCTGGCTCCCCTGCGGTCTTGTCTATAGCACTTTAACGTGGTCGGTTGCTTCAGGCTCTGCAAGCCAAGGTGCCTTAATCATGTTAGCCTTTGGCTTAGGCACCTTACCTTCATTGTTAAGTGCTGGTGTGGCTGCTAAACACCTTGCTGTTTGGGTACAAAAGAAAACGGTTAGACTATTGAGTGGTTTACTATTAGTTGCCTTTGGTGGCCAAACTTTATATATCGCACTGTCGCAGCTAAACTAGCCCAAGTGAGTGAATTGGTTTAACATGGCTTCAGTGGATAAACTTGAGAACCGACATGACAATAGAACAAAATAAAAATCGTCGTCCTGCAGCCAGCGGGTGCGCAATCCATTGTCACGATTGCAGTATGGGAACCCTTTGTATTCCTTTTACCCTCAACGCAGATGAGCTTGATCAACTTGATGATATTATTGAGCGTAAAAAACCCATTCAAAAAGGCGAGCAAATATTTAAGTCGGGAGATCCGTTAAAATCTCTCTTTGCCATTCGCTCCGGTACTATTAAGAGTTATACCATTACCGAACAAGGGGATGAGCAAATCACAGGCTTTCACTTAGCTGGTGATGTGATTGGTTTTGACGGTATTCACGCCCAACTGCACCAAAGTTTTGCACAAGCACTCGAGACATCTATGGTTTGTGAAATCCCATTTAATATTCTTGATGAGCTTTCTGGTACTATGCCTAAGTTGCGTCAACAAATTATGCGTCTAATGAGTAATGAGATCATGAGCGATCAAGAAATGATCCTCCTACTCAGCAAAAAGAATGCCGAAGAACGCCTTGCCGCTTTTATCAGTAATTTAGCCAATCGCTTTGGTAATCGTGGCTTTTCACCGAAAGAATTCCGTCTCACTATGACACGAGGTGATATTGGTAACTATCTTGGTTTAACTGTTGAAACGATTAGCCGCCTGTTAGGACGTTTTCAAAAATCAGGATTAATTGAAGTGAAAGGAAAGTACATCACTATTGTTGATCATCAAGAACTTAACCTACTCGCTGGGAATTCCCGAATTGCAAGATAAGTAAATTGCTCGTTGCAGATTAAGTGAAAGAGAAAATGATCATTTATAGTGATGTCAATAAAGTAGGATATTGGATGCTTAGACGCTGTTTTTTAAATGAGTTTTGATCTAGAACAATACAGCTAACTGCCAAAGGCTCATGATGAATCTGAGCCTATGACTAAAGGAACATGTTATGAAGGATTATCAAAAAATACTGGTTGTAGTAGACCCTACTACCGAAAATCAAGTTGCACTCGCCCGTGCGGTAACCTTGGCCAGTAAAAGTAACGCCCATGTGACTGTGTTTCTCTCTATTTTTGATTTCTCCTATGAAATGACATCGATTTTATCGAGCCAAGAACGTGAAGCTATGCGTCAAGGCGTTATCGATCAACGCTTGGCTTGGATTCAAGATCTGCTTGCCGCATACAGTCATTTACAGCTCAGTATTGATACCCAGGTAATCTGGCACAATCGTCCTTTTGAAAGCATTATTAACCACGCCATCGCTGGCCACTATGATTTGATTGTTAAGGGCACTCATGCCCATGACAAACTCAAAGCGGTCATTTTTACACCAACTGATTGGCATTTAATGCGTAAAGCACCTGTTCCAGTGCTCATGGTTAAAGAACGTGACTGGCCGGCTGCAGGCAAAATTCTGTGTGCCGTCAATGTGGCTACCGAAGATACCGATCATCAAATGCTCAATGGTAAAATTATTGAACATGCAAAAGATCTTGCGCTTAAGTTTGCCGCTGAGGTGCATTTAGTTAATGGCTACCCTGGCACACCCGTTAATTTAGCCATTGAATTACCAGACTTTGATGCACAGACCTATAACAATACTATCCGTATCCAACATGAAGATCGTGTTAGTTATCTCGCGAATGCCTATGGTATCGATAGCAATCACTGTCATGTGAAAGAGGGGTTACCTGAAGATGTTATACCTGATCTTGCTGCTCAGTTAGATGCTGAATTAGTCATCCTAGGAACCGTAGGGCGAACAGGATTTTCAGCCGCACTTATCGGTAATACGGCTGAGCATGTTATCGATAGCATCAATTGCGACTTACTGGCTATCAAACCCGATGGTTATAAATCCCCCTTAGAAGAAACCTAAACCACACGGCTCTTTACCCCGCATGAGATAGCTGGAATAATACGCGCCCTGAAACTCAGTTACTGGGCGCTTTTTTATGTTGGAAGCTATGTCTGAAGAATTATCGAAAAAACACACTACCCGTCTTAATAAATTACAAAAGCGTTTGCGTCGTGAGGTGGGGAGTGCCATCGCAGATTACAATATGATTGAGGATGGCGACCGTGTTATGTGTTGCTTAAGTGGTGGCAAAGACAGTTATGCTATGCTCGATATTCTAATGAATTTACAGCAACGTGCGCCTATTCAATTTGAAATTATTGCCGTCAATTTAGATCAAAAGCAGCCAGGCTTCCCAGAGGATATTCTTCCCGCTTATCTCGATAAACTCAAGGTGCCTTATCATATCCTCGAAAAAGACACATATTCTATCGTGAAGGATAAGATCCCTGAGGGCAAAACAACATGTTCACTGTGCTCTCGTCTTCGCCGTGGTACGCTGTATGGCTTTGCACAACGTATTGGTGCAACTAAAATTGCTCTTGGTCACCATAGAGATGACATCATTGAAACCCTGTTTCTAAATATGTTTTTTGGCGGGAAAATGAAAGCAATGCCCCCTAAATTACTTTCTGATGATGGCGCCAACATTGTGATACGGCCCCTAGCCTATTGTCGTGAGAAAGATTTAGAGGAATATGCACAGCTTAAACAGTTTCCAATCATCCCTTGTAATCTCTGTGGTTCACAGGAAAATTTAAAACGTGCCGCGGTTAAAGATATGCTTAATCAATGGGATCGACAATATCCTGGCCGTATTGAAACCATTTTTACTGCCATGCAGAACACGGCTCCATCACAGGGTGTCGATCGTGAACAGTTTGATTTTATTTCTTTAAAGCGCGATCCCGATGTACCAATGACTGGTGACGTTGCCGAGGCTGATTTACCCGCCTTCGATTTTCTAGATATTGCTAACAGCGGTCATATCGATTTAGATGCTGCGCAGCGTATCGATGTTGTCAGCTTTTATGAAGCTTAAACAATATCCACTAAAGCAAACCATGCTTTAAGCTAAAAAGCCCACATAATGTGGGCTTTTTGGTCATAATTTTAGGTGAAATAATGTTATTTTACCCAAGGACTGACAACATTTGGCGGCTGACTAAATTTTAACATACTGAGATTTTCTAGCTCGGATGTTGTTAATTTAAAATTCCCTTTTATCGTTTGTTCTCTGCCATCAAGTACGGCATAAACGTCTTGCTCTGGTGTAAATTCAAAATTTAACCCGGCTATTGGAGCCTTAAAATAACGCATAGGAAAGCCTTGCATTGTTCCAAGTAGACGGTCCATTTCAGTGGTAATTTGTTGTAAACGTGCTTTATCGTATTCAGCTAAGGCCTGTTTTGCCCTAACCTGCATTGTAATACCAC
This sequence comes from Shewanella sp. W3-18-1, assembly GCF_000015185.1. Classification (NCBI taxonomy): domain Bacteria; kingdom Pseudomonadati; phylum Pseudomonadota; class Gammaproteobacteria; order Alteromonadales; family Shewanellaceae; genus Shewanella; species Shewanella sp. W3-18-1. Next base: position 2,367,305 of record NC_008750.1, read on the forward strand.
ACTCTTTAGCAGCACCTTCAAAGACTAAGTTAACCAAAGCGCGTTGATCTTTTAAATCATCATCTAAAGGAATAAATAAGCGCTGTTGTTTGGTATAAGTTAATGGCGTTGAGTTTTTTTCACTGGAAATTGTACCACTCTGAATGACACAATTTTGTTGTATAGGCACACTAAATGCTATTTCAACCAATTGAAAATTACCTTTAGCGACTTGTTTTAACCTATCATAAAAGCCTTTATATTCAAGAGATATTGTCTCTGCATTTACTGCACCAACCAAAAAGTATAGCCCAATAAATAAGTATTTCTTAAGCATCAGCATTTACCAAATATTTTTCATTATGACGTAACATATCGAGTAATTCATCGATATAAGCTTCTTGTCTTTCAGAATAATTCACTAACCCATAGATGAGTTGATTGGCTGTTGGTTCTACTTCTTGTGAACGTAAATCAGCGCGGATTGAACGGAATAAAGCATAAGCAGGGTTTGAATTTAAATTACGCATATAAGATGACACTGAGGCATCAACGGATGAAAATACTTTTACCTCATGCATTTTTCCTGAGCCACGTGATGAAGGAACTATGCCGCAGCCTGTTGAAAAGCACCATTCCCCAAAAAAGTTAAATCCTTCGCGTGCAAAACGTGAACTCCCCCATCCTGATTCATTTGCAGCTTGAATAAGTACCATCGACTCAGGAACAATATCTACTCGTTTTAGCAAACTATTCAAAGATTTAATATCGATATTACGTGCTGCATATTGGTACTTATCACACAGCATATTTAATTGTGTTAACTGTGACGATGAAAGAGTACCGCCATTCTCCAGCTCAGTCAGTGCATCACTAATTAAATCACGTTCCTCTTCAATGATGGCATTTTGCTGTTGAATAATCGGGCGTAAAAAGTCAAAAAAAGCTTTCTTTTTTTCCGTTATATCATTTATTCCCGAAAAGTCAGGGATTTGAGTGACAGGAGTAACTGCGCGTTCCAATTGACTGGTAATGGACTCTGGCTGACTCACCTCAGGAATGAGCAAAACCCTTAACGAAAAAATCGCTAATATCACTATGGCTAACGCCAATGTAAATGAACCAACTCTACCTGTTTTCAATAAGTCACCTTAGGAATAGCTACCTGTAATGGTAAAATAAACGCCAGATTATATGTCATATATTGAATTAAATGAAATTTGTACTGTTAACCTCTTTTTTTAACACGACCCAAAATATTGATAGCTGATGTAACCATTGAGTATTTTTGTATTGAAACTAATTTTTAGTGCATGCTTTTGACTGAGCTTTTATACTAAGGTTCCCCATTGGGCTCAAGTTGTGACTTGAGTAATAACATACCTCCAGCCTTAGCATTGACCATCTATGGCATGGAAATAACCCAGTGACAAAGCAGGATTTTTTAGGGTATTCAGGAAGGAACAACCCATATGCAATATCAAATGTTAAATCAATTTAATCATGTCGTTGCCATAGGTGGAGGCCATGGTTTAGGAAGAGTGCTCTCTTCGCTTGATTTTCTAGGTAAACGCCTTACGGGAATTGTGGCCACCACTGATAATGGAGGATCAACAGGTCGCCTTAGAGCACAACAAAATTGCATTGCATGGGGTGATCTTCGCAACTGCCTTTCTCACCTAGCTAACCGCCCTTCCATTGGCTCTGAACTATTTGAATATCGCTTTCAAGGTGAAACTGAACTGAGTGGCCATAATTTAGGCAACCTTATTTTGCTAGCACTCGATCAGCTTTGTGTTCGACCGCTTGAAGCCGTTAATCTTATTCGTAGCTTATTGAATATTGAAACTCAACTTATCCCTATGTCAGAGCAGCCGACTCATTTAGTCGCAATCCAAGCCTGTGGGAGTAAGGTTTTTGGTGAAACGAATGTAGATAGTATGGCGGATGTACCTATCGCATTGTGTCTTGAACCACAGGTAGATGCGACTTTTGAAGCCTGTCAGGCCGTACTTAATGCGGATTTAATTATCATAGGACCAGGTAGCTTTTTAACCAGTATCATGCCACCGCTACTGTTACCACGTTTCGCTAAAAGTTTAGCCGCAACTAAAGCACAGATAATCTTTATCGATAATTTGTATCCAGAGTTATCTCCTGCGGGTCAATTTAGCCTAGAACAGCGGATCTCTTGGTGCCACCAGGTTATTGGTCGTCCTGTTATAAGCCAAGTGCTACGCCATGGTGATCAAATTCGCTTAGGTTCATTTATTAATGACTTCCCTTTAAAGAATCATCATAACCCCAATCTGCACGATCACGCAGGTCTTCGGGAAGCATTAAGTGCATTGCTACGTCTAAAATTGGATCTGACAATGCATCCTCTCGCCTCTTAACCCATACTAATGAAGAAGGACAGCATTTGCTGTCCTTCTACTATGTGCTGTCTTGCCGCTTAAATCACTTGAGCGATAGCTTTACAAATCACTGGCATATTTGTTTTCGTCATTCCAGCAACACTGATGCGTCCTGAGCCAACAATATAGACACCAAACTCATCTTTGAGGCGTGCAACTTGTGCTTTATTTAAACCTGAAAAACTAAACATACCACTTTGTCGAGAAATAAAACTAAAGTCTTGCGTCACACCTTCGGCCTTTAAACTATCAACAAACAGCGTGCGCATTTTCGCAATACGTTCACGCATTTCAGTGACTTCTTGTACCCACTGCGCTTTTAAGGATGCATCGCCTAAAATCGTGCTAACAATCAAGGCTCCATGTGCAGGAGGGTTAGAGTAATTTGCACGGATAGTACGTTTCACTTGGCTGAAAGCACGTTCAGCCGCATCTGCATTTTCGGCAACCACTGTTACAGCGCCAATACGTTCATTGTACAAACCAAAGTTTTTAGAAAAAGAATTAGCAATAAGCAATTCAGGCACCTTAGATGCCACTAAACGTAAACCTGCCGCATCTTCTTCTATCCCGACTCCAAAACCTTGATAGGCAAAATCGAACAAGGGAACCAGTTTCTTATCTGCACATAATTGTGCAACTAAGTCCCACTGAGCCAAGGTTAAATCAATCCCCGTCGGATTATGGCAGCAACCATGTAGTAGAATGATATCGCCTGCATTTGCAGCCGAGATATCTGTCATCATGGCATCGAAATCAATATCGTGAGCATTTGCGTTGTAGTAACCGTATTCTCTAACGGTCAAACCCGCCGTTTCGAAAATATTTTGATGATTAGCCCAAGTAGGATTACTGACCCACACGGTACGAGAGGGTGTATTACGCAATAAGAACTCAGCGGCAATACGCAATGCACCAGTACCCCCAGGGGCCTGTGCGGTAACGGCGCGGCCAGAAGCAACTAGCTCACTCGATTCTCCAAACAATAATTCTTGTACAACGCGGTTATAGGCAATAACGCCTTCAATACCTAAATAGTTTTTTGTCTTTTCTTGCTCAAGAAGCAATGCCTCGGCCTTTTTAACAGACGCTAATACGGGGGTCTGTCCTGCTTCATCTTTATAAATGCCCACCCCAAGGTTCACTTTATCTTGGCGAGGATCTGCCTTAAAGGTATCTGTTAAACCAAGGATTGGATCTGCAGGAGCGAGTACTACTTGAGAGAAAATCATGACTATTGTCCTAAATGTTCGCGTGTAGGGAAATTTTGGCTTATTTATACCACTGTCTTAAGGAGGGGAATAGCACCTTAGATAGCATCTTTGAGAAATTGTTGTACTCAATAGTGATTAATGAAAAAAAGTACGATTGGATTCACCATTTCTAATCACTACTGATAAATGACGCTGAACTACTGATAAATGACGCTGAAAATCAACTTTATCACGGTTAGCGCACACGACTTATGTGCAGAATCTTTCTGTAATCAAATCTATGCTACAAGCCACCATTTACAGTGGCTGTAGCGACAAGATTAGAGATCTTGAACTTTGAACTCGGCAATCGATTCGCCACGAAATTGCTTTTTCAATTCCGCTTTAGACAATTCGTTAATTTTGCCATTGGCTGAGATTGTAAAATGTTCTGTCTGATCAAGCTTACGAGCTTGATAAAGCATGACCACTTGCAATGTTGATTCACGTTGTGCTTCACTCAATACAGTGCCATCCTCCCACTTGCCTAACTCTGCTGCGCTACGCAATCTTTCATAGACTTCGAGGGGCATTTGGTCAATCACTTGATTTATGTCAGTCATACACTTTTCCGTTTATGTAACACAATTCTTATTCGAGTCACGAGGTAACCTACAAAACCGAATACAAAACAGATACCGGCGATATTTGCACGCATCCCTTCGGCAGGCTCACCTCCCCAAAACCAGATCACAACGCCAGCAATAAACAGTGTCATCGTAATAAAACTCTGGTTCATTAAACTGCTGGATTTTTGAATATGGCTAATCCTCGATAAGGACTCATTGTCTCCATTCGTTTTTGCCTGACAATGGGGACAAGCACTCGATTTACTGGACATACGCTTACGACATACAGGACATTCAATTAATGCCATATCCGCCTCATTTATCTCAATTTATCCACAACAGCCAGCATGGCGATTAACGAGGCTTCACCCAGATAAATGCTACGCTCTGGCGACCAGCCAACAAAAGGATCGGGTAAGTTATTATTGTCTTTAAATGGCATTTCAAGTGTATTGGATAAACATTCAAAGGTTTGTGCTACCCAATTTGATGCCACGGTTAAGTTAGCCTGACCCGGTTCGTCTTTAGCATAACCAAATTGAGTTTGAAAATCAGCACTGGCTAAAGTTAATGCTTGACTAAAATCGGCCTGTAACTGTGCCAATCTGTCGCTATATGTCGGTACGCCTTCACAGCCAGCAAGAAATACATAGGGTAAACCTTCATCACCATGCACATCGTAAAATAAATCGACGCCAATTTGTTTCATCTTATTTACAACATGATAAACCTCAGGACTCTTTTCTAAACTTGGGCTTTGCCACTCGCGATTAAGATTAACACCTACCGCATTGGTACGAAGATGCCCTCTAACACTACCATCGGGGTTCATATTGGGCACAATGTAAAAGTTTGCTTTATCGAGCAGAGATTTTGCTGTTGGGCAGTCATTATCAAGCAAACGGTTAATTAAGCCTTCAACTAGCCATTCAGCCATAGTTTCGCCAGGATGCTGCCTGGCTGTGATCCATATATTACGCTTGGAAGGATGGGCATTACCCACTTTCACAAGCGTGATATCTCGACCATCTAAGGTTAAGCCTAAATGCTCTAAATTAACATCAGGATGCAATTGAGCACTGCTGAGTAAGTCTAAGTGGCGTTCGTAACTGTAAGGTGCAAAATAGGCTAGTTGGATTGCATCACAATCTAACTCAAGTTGAATAGTTAATGTGCCATCTTGATATTGTGTCGGCACACGAAACCAGTGCTGGCGATCATAACTGGCAACAGCTTGATAATTCTCCCAACCTTTTGGATAAGAAGCGGTACCTGCATTAATGATATTTAACGTGTATTGATGACCAACGCTACCTTCAAATCGAAAATTAAACCATTGATAAAACTCGCCACCGGCATCGGGGCGGATCGCAAGTTGAATATCATCTTTATTATCAAGATTGACTACTTGGATATTTCCACCATCAAAATTGGCACTGATCCGCATAATGATTCCTACTCGTTTATTCATGTGAGGGCTATTGATGACACATGCTACACCCATAATTTATGCCCGATAGAATAAACCAAAACCGCGTGAGGTGAAAATGAAAGCCAGTATTTTCAGCTAATGTGAAATCAGTCGGCTTTTTATTAACCGATGACAGCGAGCAGTCAATCCCGCCTTATGTCGGACAAAAGCCTAAACCGTAAAACTGTAACCTTGCCCACGCACGGTATTAATCAAATTACGCGGTAAACTGGTTTTCGCGAGTTTACGTCTTGTATTACTGATATGCATATCCAAGTTACGATCAAAGCGTCCAAGATCTTTTTGTAAAACTGAACGTTGAAGCTCCTGTTTCGTAATCACCTGCCCCTTGCGTTCGAATAAATACTTAAAGAGTCGAAACTCAGTTTGGGTAAGATCGACCCCGCGATTACCAATCGTAATGCGATAGCTAGTTTCATCAAAATTAACCGATTTAACTTGGGAGTGTTCGGTTTTATGCTGCATGATCCGATGTGAATGTAGGCGGCGCTCCAGTGCACCCAGTCTAACGATCAACTCCTTAATACTAAATGGTTTACTTAAAAAGTCATCAGCCCCCAACTCATAACCCATAATGCGATCATCTTCGCTATCTCGGGCTGAAAGCATCATAACAGGCGTTGAACACTCACGGGCTTTTAATACCTCAAATCCATTCATCTGTGGCATCACTAAATCAAGCATGATCACGTCTGCAAAACCAGCACGAATACGATTTAGCCCGTCTAAACCATTAGTAGCACACTCTACTTCATGCCCATGAGCAATAAGGGCATCAGCTAACCAAGTTCTGAACAAGGGATCATCATCGACCAAAAGTATTTTACTCATCCTTAATATCCAAACGAGAATCGATATCATTTATATTACCATAGCTATACAGGTGTCTCTAGTCCTAAAACACGCGTAAAGATAAGTTACAGTTAAAATGTGATCCGAGTAATGATGTCAAGTTCGATAACAAATACTTCGTTCCCTTTCGGCAATAAAAAAGCGCCCTAAGGCGCTTTTTAAAATTAAAGGTTTAAATTTAGAACTTAACTGTTACACCACCATAAATGGTGCGACCGATAGTATCGTAAACTTCTGGAACTGTACCACCATCGCTACCGTTAGAAACAGTAACAGGTTTTTCATCAGTAAAGTTTTTAACGCCTAAACTAACGGTTGTCATATCATTGATATGATATGTACCTGAGATGTTGTGGTAAATAATATCACCTACTTTATTACCTTCTGCGAGGTCACGCATATCACCAATATAACGGTTAAAATACATTACACTCCAATCGTCTTGGCCTGCAGAGATGCTAAAGTTGTTACGAACACGCGCATAAGCACCGAAGCGGTGTTTTTCAAGATAGTTGTCACTCTTTGTTTAAATATTAAGCTGCATTTATTACGCCTTCTTCTGGTGCCTTATCTGGGTTGAGTGTTACAGCGCCAACCGCTTCACAATTTCTGATCTCTGTAGACCAACGCATCGGTTTTCTTTCCTTCGCCGCCTCAAGCACTTTCTTGCGCTTCGCTAAAATAGCGCCATCTTGCAGTGCATGACGTTGCCCTGGTGAGACAAAATTTAGCTGGCTGTGTTTATGCTCATCGTTGTACCAGGTTACAAACTTTTCCACCCATTCTCTTGCTGTTGCTAAGCAGCTAAAACCTGATGCCGGCCACTGTGGGCGGTATTTCAACGTTTTAAATAACGACTCTGAAAAGGGGTTGTCATTACTCACCCTCGGCCGACTTAATGATGCCGTAATACCAAGCTCTTCCAGCTTGGCTTTCATGGTCAGTGACTTCATCGGCGCCCCATTATCAGAATGCAGCACTAATGGCGTGTTAAAGCATTGCTCGCGTAACAGACAGCGTTGGATTAGCGCAGCGGCATATTCCCCACTTTCTTGCTCATGAACTTCGTAACCCACTATTTTTCTACTGTAAATATCTTCAAACAGGTACAAATAGTAGAACTGGCCTTTGACGATTGAGGCTAAATAAGTGATGTCCCATGACCACACTTGATTCGGCCCATCTGCCCGATAACTCAACGGTTTGCTTCGATTGACCGCAGCCTGAGTGCGGCCACGATGGTTAAGTTGACCATGAGCATTTAACACTCTGTAGAAGCTGGATTCCGAGGCGATATAAATCCCGTTATCTAATAATGTTGGCACAATTTGCGACGGGGGTAAGCTGGCGTACTCCGTTTGATTACACACGCTTAATATCTGTTGTCGCTCATGTTCTTCGAGTTTATTGGCCGGCTCTGGTCGAGCTGCTGTCGGCCTTAAATCAGCTTGTACTTGACCTTCTCGATACCAACGTCGATAGGTACGCTTACTGAGGCCCGTTTCTGCACAAGCCTTATAAAGGCGAGCACCATTGGTATAGGCCTCTTGGATTAAGGCAATCAATGCTATGCGCTCAGGCAAAGGGGTTAGCTCTCCTCGCTGTCGTCCCCCCAGAGCGCATTGAGCTTTTTTCTGAGCACCAGTAACGCAGCAGCTTCAGCCAGCGCTTTCTCCTTATAGCGCAATTCCCGTTGCAGCGATTTGATTTCGGCTTTGTCAGCCTTAGCCTGCTGTTTAATGGTTTTAGTTTGTACTTCTGAGGTTTGAAAACCAGCTAAACAATCCTGTTTCCACTGCTGTACTTGCTCGCGGAACAAGCCCTTTTCACGGCAATACTGGTTTATCTCCGCTTCCGACAGCGGCGCTGTTTCAATAATCACGGCAAGTTTTGCTTCAGCCGACCAATCATCGGCTGTTAATGTTTTACCTGGCACGGGGCGACCTTCTTTTCTGGCAATATCTCGCCAATGATACAAGGTTTGCACCGCGATGCCTTCTTCCCGAGCGACCTCTGCGACCGTTAAGTTGTGAGGAGGTAATAATTTTTTAAGGATCGCCTCTTTACGTTCTGGTGAATACCGAGCCATATCGTTCTCTTTTGCCGCACCCTGTCTTTAAACATAATGATTATTTAGGGGTGACAACAATCCTGACACAGGGGGGAAGTTACCATCGATTGTACCCGTATATTCCTCACCATCTTGCTCAAACTTAACTAGATAAGTGGTGTCATTACTAACTTTCCAGTCTAAACCAATCAATCCAAAGCTGTAAGCTAAATTGAAATCAATACCGCTAGTGTCTTGTGAACCAACATTAGTCAGTGCGTTAGTTAAATTATCTAAATTACCACCTGCACCGATATTGAAAGTTTCACAAGCTGACGCATCACCTGCATGACAAGCATTCAAACCAACTTGAGTATCCATACGTGCAATAGCGTTATCTAACTTAAATCGCCAGTAATCTAATGTAACAGACATACCATCGATGTAGCTCGGTGAATATACTAAACCGGCCGTGTAAGATTCAGACTCTTCAGGTTGCAGATCTGGATCTGATGTGCGATTTACTAAGATTTGAGCATCTTTAATATTGCCCCATGGATCTTTCAAATAATCAAATGAACCAGAGTTACCACCATATAATTCGGCTACACTTGGTGCTCGGAATCCAGTCGCTGCCACAGTACGAACCATCAGGTCATCGGTAGCGGTATAAGTTAAACCAATTTTCCACGTGGTTGCTTTACCGAAAGTAGAGTAATCATCTAAACGCAGTGCAAATTCACCTGTTAATTTCTCAGTAAATGGTACACTGACCTCTTGGAAAATAGAGACAACATTATAGTTGCCATCCGTTGGATCTTGCTGTGCTGCAGTACTTTCACCTGCAACTACAATTGGGTCGGGATTATAAAAACCACTTTCACGGCGATATTCAGCACCGATAGCAAAGCCAACAGCACCTGCTTTTAGATCAAATAACTCACCATTTAATCCCGCTGACAATGTTTGCTGTTCATTGCCGCCATTTGCTTTCTCAGAATAACCGATAGCATTAATAGTTTGTTGTGTTAGTGGTGCACCACTAAACCACGCATCTGGGTTAGCATAGATAGAAGTGGCCATATCTGTAGCGTTGATAGAGTTTTCTACTGCGGTTTCAGCTTTGTTTTTACCATAGGTATAGGTGACATCCCAATTCATACCCGTATGTACATCTAAAGTACCCGCTAAACCACCAGATAAGCGCCAAGTATCGGTATCCTGAGTGTAGATACGAGGGCCGACTTCATTGGTACGACGGCGGTAGTTAACTAAACCTTTATCATTTGCTTTTATACCTGCGGCTGTCATAGCACTGTCTAGTGTTATGCATGGAGCACCAGCTGGAACATTAGCATTACCACAAACATTTAGACCAATATTTGCAGGCTGAGCGGCCATTTGCTGATGGGAACGACGATTTGTATAGATTGCATCTGCAGTTAATACCACATCATTACCCAGCTCTTGGGTCATATTTGCAAATAAGCTGCGACGTTCGCTCGGAGTTTGATAATAGCTGTCTTGTGTATAATCGTATACTTCTTCTTGGTCTACCCAATTACCATTTGCATCTTTAACCATGTAATCCAATGCACCTGTCGGAATACTCCAGCTTTCTCCTGTTGCTGTCCAATCACGATCCGCTTGAATTACATCGCGACGGTCCGAAAACGCCGCACCAAATGTGTAGTTACCACCATCGGTATTAAAGCCGTATAATGCACTAACATCGCCATTGCGACCATCACCTTTATCCGTACCGCTACCATTAAAATCTAATTGGAAGCCTTCAAAGTCTTTCTTGGTGATGATGTTGACTACACCCGCAATTGCATCAGAACCGTAAACCGCTGAAGCACCATCTTTCAGAATTTCAACGCGGGCAATCATAGCTACAGGGATAGAATTCAAATCCACAGAGCTATCCGCTCCAGAACCTGAGTTCACCATACGGCGGCCATTTAATAGTACTAATGTACGTTGTGATCCCATACCGCGTAAATCAACCTGCGCAACACCATCAGCACCATTATTTGTACTTGACCCTACAGCAGCACCTGCCATAGAGGTTTGAACTTGTAGCATTTGGTCTACTGAGGTAAAACCTTCCGCTTTAATCGCTGCAGCATCAATTACGGTCACAGGAGAAGCTGTTTCCATATCTTGACGTTGAATACGTGAACCTGTTACTTCAATACGCTCTACTTTCGCCGTTTCTTCAGCCGCGAATGAGTTTGACGCAACAAATGTACCCGCAGAGATGGAAGTAACGATTGCGACATTAATAGCCGACGCGACTTTGGTTCTTTTGATCATGTTTGAATGCTCCCTAGATCTTACTATTATTTTTATGCTTACAGCTTGTACAACTATTGCTGTACTACTGTTGCGCTTGATACTGATGATTCACTTTACTTCAGTCAATGCGCAAAAATTTAACTAAATAAATATTATTGTTTTTATAAATGACCTTATTTGTTGCATTATTGTTTATTTAAAATTATGAATTCATGTTTTTTAATTAAAAAAGTTTTTTACGCCAGTTAAATAGTAATAATCAGCAATAAACCCTGTTAATAAAATAACATTTAACATACAATGTAATTATCGATTTATGTGATATAGATCACACGCCTCACTTGATAACAGATGAAAAACACAACACTGTATATCGATTAATTATCGTCTATTTGTGCATAACTAAAATTTATAAACATAGGAAAGCAAGACAATACAAAGCAAAGACTCTATATAGAGAAGATACATAATGAATAAAATGTAATTTTTATGCACAAGATTTTCACTGCAAACAAATAATTAACAAATATGCATCAATTTGATTGGTATAAGTGATTTAATCAAATATGGTGTTCTAGAATAGTGCTAACGATTTAATTCTCTTGTGTGTTTTGGTATGAATTCGAATTAGAGCCCACTGCCCATTTTTGCTTATTATTTTATATAGACATGTAAAATACTGTTTTTAGGTTCTGATATTGATACAGATGTAAATATTTGTAGAGTGCCATTAAACTAATCAATTTAACTCCAACCATATGATGTCTTGGGTTGAAATAATGGCGTAAAGCTAAAAACAAGCTGATTTTAATACTCGGATATAATGATGTTTCGAGATGAGATGTTGTTCGCTTTGACAAACTCTAAATGGCGAAACATGGAATGAAGTGTAATATGAAGCGCTTCTATACAAAATTGATATGACGAAAGGCGACCAACGGTCGCCATTTAAGGGCCATTACTCAGGTTTGATCAACTGAAAATGCTGATACGCACGTGCCGTAGCAATGCGTCCTCTGGGAGTTCTTTGGATAAACCCTTGTTGGATCAAAAAAGGCTCTAGCACATCTTCGATAGTTTCGCGTTCTTCACCTATTGCAGCGGCTAAGTTATCTAAGCCAACAGGCCCACCCATAAACTTATCGATAATGGCTAACATCAACTTTCGATCCATATAGTCGAACCCTTCATTATCGACATCGAGTAGATCCAGCGCATGATCGGCAACAAATTGAGTGATCGCACCATCATGTTTAACCTCGGCATAGTCGCGCACACGGCGAAGTAAGCGATTAGCTATCCTTGGTGTACCACGAGAACGTCGTGCAATCTCAAACGCACCTTCTGTATCGATCTCTAATCCCATCACTTGTGCAGAGCGCGTTACAATCGTGCTTAAATCTTTAATGTTATAAAATTCAAGTCGAAGTGGGATACCAAAACGAGCACGCAAAGGAGATGTTAATGCCCCTGCTCGAGTGGTTGCACCTACTAAAGTAAATGGCGGTAAATCAAGCTTGATGGAACGCGCTGCAGGCCCCTCACCTATCATGATATCCAGTTGGTAGTCTTCCATTGCTGGATACAATATCTCTTCCACTACTGGGCTTAAACGATGAATTTCATCGATAAATAGCACATCACCGGATTCTAAATTCGTGAGTAATGCGGCCAAATCCCCTGCTTTTTCAAGCACAGGACCTGAGGTGGATTTGATATTAACGCCCATTTCATTCGCAACAATCATCGCTAATGTCGTTTTACCTAGCCCTGGAGGACCATAAATCAACATATGATCTAAGGCTTCATTACGATTTTTGGCTGCTTGAATAAAAACCTTAAGCTGAGCGCGAGTGTCATCTTGCCCTGTATATTCATCAAGTAATTTAGGCCGCATTGCCCTATCCACAACATCATCTTGTACTTGAAGTTGCGGCTGGATGAGTCTATCTGCTTCAATCATTATGGTTCCCTTAATCAGAGCATCGACTTAAGTGCAGCTTTAATCAAGGTTTCTGAATCCATGCCCTCTTTGTAAGCAGCAGAAACCGATTTACTCGCTTGTGGTGGTTTGTACCCCAAAGAGATCAAAGCAGAAATGGCATCCTCCTCGGCACTATTCACCGTAGGCGTGGGTGAATAATTGGATTGCAGCACGAACTCACGCTCTGAGCCTGCAGATGCTTCCATCAAGCTCTTGAGCTTATCGCGCATTTCGACAAGTAAACGCTCGGCGGTTTTCTTACCCACTCCCGGTAACTTCACTAAAGTGACAATATCATCGCGCTCAACACAACCAACAAACTCCGATGCCGTCATGCCAGAAAGAATGGTTAAGGCGAGTTTTGGACCAACACCATTGGTCTTGATCAGTAAGCGGAACAATGCCCGCTCCTGCTTAGTGATAAAACCATAAAGGAGTTGAGCATCTTCACGCACAACAAAATGGGTGTATACCACAGTCTCGTGATCGATCTCTGGCAGCTCATAAAAGCTGGTAAGTGGCATCTGTAACTCATAACCGACACCATTAACATCCATCAGTATTTCGGGAGCTTGTTTTTCAACCAGCACACCACGTAAACGACCTATCATCTGTACCGTCCGTATGTTCTTGCCGTTGCTCGGCCACTCAATGCAATTAAACTTTGGCGAGTGTGATAATGACACACAGCAACGCCGAGAGCATCTGCTGCATCCGCTTGAGGTGCGGCAGGTAATTTCAGTAGTTGCTGGATCATATGCTGTATTTGTTCCTTTTTAGCTCGTCCTGTACCGACTACCGCACTTTTTATTTGTGTTGCACTGTACTCGGCTACAGGTAAATTTGCCACCGTCGCCGCAACAATGGCCGCCCCTCTTGCTTGCCCAAGTTTTAGGGCTGAGTCAGCATTCTTGGCCATAAATACGCGTTCGATTGCAAATTCATCTGGTTGATACTGCCGAATAATCTCAGTGATCCCATCAAATATTTGTTTAAGTCTGCCAGAAAGCTCTTCAGATGAAGTGCGAATACAACCACTGCCGAGATAAATCTGATGTCGTCCCTGACATTGGATCACGCCGTAGCCTGTGATCCGAGAACCTGGGTCAACACCTAAAATAATTGCCATTAAATACCTTATATGGGATCTACATTTGCGTCCCTGTTCCTACGTTAGCGTTTGCGATCTGAAATTGGCATCAATTGACGCCCCAATTCAGCTCACAGTCAATCTAGCCTAGGCTTGCCATCACATCATCGGAGATTTCCGCATTATGATACACCTCTTGCACATCATCATGATCTTCAAGGGTGTCGATAAGGCGCATAAATTTTTCAGCGGTTTCTAGATGAAGCTCTGCTTTCGTCGAGGCTATCATAGCGATTTCGGCATTATCCGCCACAAAATGGGCTTTATCGAGCAGCTCTTTCACCGTATAGAAATCAACGGGATTGGTAAACACATCCACCGCGCCATCATCATAGCTAATAATGTCTTCCGCGCCCGCTTCAAGCGCCGCTTCCATCAATGCATCTTCATCGATCCCAGGCGCGTAGGATAACACGCCACGCTTAGTGAATAGATAAGAAACCGAACCATCCGTGCCTAAGTTACCGCCTGATTTACTAAACGCATTGCGTACACCACTCACAGTACGATTACGATTGTCCGTCATGGTTTCAACCATCACAGCGGTGCCGCCTGGGCCATAACCTTCATAGAGAATGGTTTCGAGTTGCTGACCTTCTAACTCACCGGCGCCGCGTTTAATCGCGCGCTCAACCGTATCTCGGGTCATATTGCCACCGAGGGCTTTATCGATGGCGATTCGTAAGCGTGGATTAGAATCGGGATCTGAACCGCCTTCACGGGCAGCTACAGTTAATTCGCGAATAAATTTAGTAAAGAGTTTACCGCGTTTAGCATCTTGCGCTGCTTTACGGTGCTTAATGTTGGCCCATTTACTGTGACCTGCCATGGGAAGTCTCCTCTTGTGATACCTAAGTAATCTCAAGATGCTGCATTCATCATTTAAGGTTACTTGGTATATATTGTTGCACAGCTTACCAATCATCTAAGGTGTTATGGGGCTGAAAAAGCTAAGGATGAACTTATTGATAAGCAATAAAATGATATACCACTAAAAATAGACCGAGGCTAATGCCTCGGTGTTTGATACAACGCATAAAATGACCACAGAAAGTCGTTTTACAAAAATTAGCCTTCTGTTTTAACAGCTTTCTCAACAACGGCAATGCCAAGTTCAGCTAACTGCTGCGGATTAGCAAAACCTGGTGCGTTAGTCAGCGGACAAGCGGCAGTGGTCGTTTTGGGGAACGCCATTACATCACGGATTGAGCTTGCGCCCGTCATCAGCATAATGATGCGGTCTAAACCAAATGCTAAACCCGCATGTGGCGGAGTGCCATAACGCAGCGCTTCTAACAGGAAGCCGAACTTCTCTTTAGCTTCATCGTCGGTAATACCCAGAATACGGAATACCGCAGACTGCATTTCTTGGTTGTGAATACGCACTGAACCACCGCCTAATTCGCAGCCGTTCAATACCATATCATAGGCATCGGAAACGCGATTAGCTGGATTGGCTTCAAGTTCTGCCGCCGTTACGCCGCGTGGTGCGGTGAACGGATGGTGAACTGCGTGGAAGTTGCCGTTGATTTTCTCAAACATCGGGAAGTCAACCACCCACAGTGGACGCCATTCACCTTGCAATAAGCTGAAATCTTCACCGGCTTTAAGACGCAGTGCGCCCATAGATTCGGCAACCACAGTCGCCTGATCTGCACCAAACAGGATAATGTCGCCAGTTTGCGCGCCTGTGCGGCTCACGATTTCATTGACTATGCTTTCATTTAAGAATTTCAGCACAGGTGATTGAATGCCCTCTAAGCCAAGGTTTAGGTCATTAATCTTCATCCACGCTAAGCCTTTAGCGCCATAGATGCCAACAAATTTAGTGTAATCATCGATTTGCTTACGAGACAGTGCTGCGCCGCCCGGAATACGCAGTGCAGCAACACGGCCTTCTTCATCGTTGGCAGGGGCTGAGAATACCGCAAATTCCACTTCTTTGAGTAAATCGGCAATGTCCACCAGCTCTAATGGATTACGTAAATCTGGCTTATCTGAACCGAAACGACGCATGGCTTCGTTATAGGTCATTCGTGGAAATTCGCCGAGATCGACATTGAGCATTTCAAGGAACAGGCCGCGCATCATTTCTTCGGTCTTCGCCATCACTTGCTCGGACGTCATAAATGAGGTTTCGATATCGATTTGGGTGAATTCTGGTTGACGGTCAGCACGTAAATCTTCATCACGGAAGCATTTTACGATTTGATAGTAACGATCAAAACCTGACATCATCAGCAGCTGTTTAAACAGCTGTGGTGATTGTGGCAGCGCGAAGAATTGGCCTTTATAAGTACGGCTTGGCACTAAATAATCGCGGGCACCTTCTGGCGTAGCCTTGGTTAGGATCGGGGTTTCTATATCTAAAAAACCGTTTGAGTCGAGGAAACGACGCACTGCGCTGGTGACCTTAGCGCGGAACATTAAACGCTGCGCCATCTCTGGGCGACGTAAATCTAAGTAACGATACTTAAGACGTTGCTCTTCGCTGTTGTTCTGATAGTTATCTAGGCTCAGCGGCAACGGATCGGCAGCGTTGATAATGGTCAATGCTTTACCTAATACTTCAATTTCTCCCGTCTTCATTTGACCATTAACTTGGCTATCTGGACGAGCGCGAACCACACCTTTTACCTGAACACAGAACTCGGCACGCAGTGTGCTGGCCACAGCAAACACCTCAGGCAAGTCTGGATCATAAACCACTTGGACGAGACCTTCTCTGTCTCTTAAATCTAAAAAGACAACGCCACCCAAATCACGGCTACGATTAACCCAACCTACCAAGGTAACTTCTTGTCCAACGTGAGACTTATTGACGTCTCCACAATAATGACTGCGCATCTAACTCTATCCTTTATCCGGAAACCGGTGCTTTGGAAATAATCAAAACGAGATAAAAGCGGCATTATAGTCAAATAATACCGATTACCAAAGTACTTCACTCTTAGGCGGTGAAGTATCAAACAGTTTTACGCCCTTGACTAGAGGTGAACACATTATCTGTGTATAAGCGTTCAAAAAAGCGTCAAGAAATACGGTAACAACGTCCCCCACTACTTTTGGCTTGGTACATTAGCTGAACAGCCTTTTTCAACAACCCAATTGCAGTATCACCATCTCGGGGATAGAGTACGACACCAATACTGACAGCAACCCTCACCGTTTGTCCTTCTATGAGCAAAGGCGAGGAAAGAGACTGCAGGATATTATCAGCAACTTGGGTCGCGGCATCGAGATCTTGTACACGATTTAGTAGGATCACAAACTCATCGCCGCCAAATCGCGCCACGGTATCAGAGTTTCGCACTGAACTAAGTAAAATTTGTGCTACCTGTGTCAGTATTGAATCTCCTATTGGGTGACCATGCTGATCATTAATTTGCTTAAACTCATCTAAGTCAATAAATAACAGAGCAAAGTAGGCTTGATCTCGTTGATGTGATAATAGCGCTTGAGCTAAGCGGTCATCTAACAACGCGCGATTAGGTAATTGGGTTAATACATCATGGTTTGCAACATGTTGTAACCGTTTCTCCGCTGAAATTCGCCGTGTTATCTCAAGGTTTAAACGTCTATTGACCGCCAACACCGCTATCATAACAATAGTTAATATTACGGCACTGAACAGTAAGTAGCGGATCCATTGAAGATAATGGCTGTTATCCGTTGAAACCGTAAATGAGACCCAGTGGGAATATATCTGTTGTTGACGTTGATTATCGATGATAGCTAACGCTTTATTAATCAGTGGCACTAAGGGTTCAAATTCCGGATTGACCCCAATATGACTATGTTGATCGGCCAAATCACTTAATAGCGACATTTTGAGAGTGGGAAACTCCCCACCTTTAAGCTCAGAGGCCAGTGTGACCACTTTGTCAATAAACACCTCCGCATGACCATTTGCCACTGCACTCACCCCTGCTTTAGTGTCCGTCACTAGCACCAATTTAAGTGATGGCTGTAATGCCATTAATTGCGCTACCAAATGATAGCCTTCAACCACAGCGACTCTTTGCCCTGCTAACTGAGCGATGTTAAACACAGAAACCTGCTCGAGTTGTGAGACTAACCCCCAAGGTGACGGCCAATATGGGTCGCTAAACAGTAATCGTTGTTGCCGCTCAGCCGTTTTGGCTACACTGCCTGCAAGAGCAATATCGCCTTTTTGCAGTGCTTGAATTAACGCATGCCAGTCATCAAAAGCAATGGGAGTCAGCTTAAGGTGTAATTCTTCTTTTAACAGCCGCGCAATATCACTATTAATACCCGCAAACTCCCCTTGTTCATCCGTAAACTCCATGGGTGGCCAATGTTTAAGATAACCCATACGCACTTCAGCCAAACTTTCAAGATAGGTTTGCTCTATAGCCGTTAAATTAATGCGGTTACGCTCCGTTTGATTGAAGATATGATCCTGAGGGTTGAGCATCCATTTATGCTCAATATCTGCAAATTCCTTGGGAGTTATACTGTTAAAACCATTTTCAATTCGTTGCGTAAGTCCAGGATCATCACTGCGAGTAAGCACATAGATATTGGTCGAAAACGCTAAGTCGGGATATTGATGGAAGTCAGACCAGCCTTTATTAAGCAGTAGGTAATGAGATGTCCAAGCCCCTGCTGCAACAAAGCCAACAATTTCACCAGTTCTGGCGGCTGTCACCATTGCATCCATACTGTCATAATAGCGTAAAGACACATCAGGCAAAGCCTGCCTAAGTGAGACCAAATAAGGTGCTGTCGGTACAACACCGATCCGTTTGCCCTTTAATTGGGATATATCATTTAATTGTTGCTGATAAATAAACAGTCGACTCTTTACTGTATAGAGAGGCCAAGCTCGGGTAAGTCCAGTTTTTAAGTCATCACTTTCTGGATAACCAATATGTGCATCCGCTAGACCACGACGTACATCATCAACACTGGCATTCATGTCACCGGTGATAAAATCAATATCGATTCCCGTTTTTTCGGACCACAATTTCCACATATCTACATACAAACCATGGGGTAAGCCATCAACACCGAGATCAACAAAGGGTTCAACACCCTGTTGCATAGCAATAATCAACCCAGATTTTTGCCTATGGATCCCCAACCAACGCCGTTCAGTCTGCTGGATAAACTGAGGGTCAAGAGCCATAAAACCGCGATTAATCTTATCGACTAATGCTTGGTTACCTTTAACTGTCGCGGGGACAAACTGGACACTTTTAATTTTTATGCGAGCTGTATTAGGAAAATTAGCCGAAATATCTTGGGATGATGCGGGATCTTTCAAGTAACCTTCTAATCCAGCGAATACCACTATTTCTGAGGAGGCCACGCCTGCAAGCAGTTTTTCACGACTCTCATAACGCTTTAAAACTAATTTAGACTCCATTCGTTGTAACTGCGCTTCATGATATGAGCCTGCTACAACACCGATTTGATAGGGAATCAATTCCTTGATTGATTTTTTACTACGTAATGATTTGTGTAAATAAAGATAAGCATCAACATCAGCAATCGGAGTCGAAAAATCAAATAGTTGCTCTCTTTCTGGTGTTATTCCCATACCAAGATGAGCGTGCGCTTTACCTTTTTGTAATTGAGTGAGAGATTCATTCCAGTGGCGTGCGACAAACACCACTTCTGTATGGGTTTGCTTAGCCCATTCTTTCCAAAGATCAACCAGTAATCCTGTCGGTTCTCCTTCGCTATCCACATATTGATAGGGAAAACTGTCTTCACCCATAACGATGATTAATGGCTCATTAGGCAATGGACTCGCCTGCCCTGTAATGCTCAAAAGATAGCTGCACAAGATCACAATTAAGTAGACCACAAACTTCAAGTTGAGCCCTTAGTACTGGATGTACATGTAATGATTTTGTTATTTATGCCATATTAGACAAAAATTTATCGCAAATTACTAGCCTAAGACTTGCTGCAAATCAATCTGATTCGTTAAAATGCTGGGTTGAATTTCCGAGATAATTCCAGATGAACACTTCTCAAGATACTATCTACGCTCAACCAAACGAGCACATTAGCGATTTCCAGTTTGATAACCGTGTAGCAGGCGTTTTCAGTGACATGATCCGCCGCTCCGTGCCTGGATATACGCAAATTATCAATACCATAGGCGATTTTGCAGATCGTTTCGTCATGCCAAATACTCAAATTTACGATTTGGGTTGCTCACTCGGTGCCGCGACCTTAAGTATTCGTCGCCAAATCCAAGGTCGCCAATGTCGCATTATTGCTGTCGATAACAGTGAATCTATGGTCGCACGCTGCCAAGAGAACCTGAATGCCTATGTCAGCGATACGGATGTCGATCTGGTTTGCGGTGATATTCGCGATATCGATATTCAAAATGCATCATTGGTGGTACTCAACTTTACATTGCAGTTTTTACCACCAGAAGACAGAGAAACCCTGATAGCGAAGATTTATCAAGGCCTGAATCCAGGCGGGATGTTAGTGCTCTCGGAAAAAATTCGCTTCGATGATGCCCCGATCCAAACCTTACTCGAAGAACAGCATTTGGACTTCAAACGTGCCAATGGTTACAGTGAACTGGAGATCAGCCAAAAACGCAGTGCGCTGGAAAATGTCATGAAGCCCGACACCTTAACCACGCATCAACAACGACTCACCCGCCAAGGCTTTAGTCACTTTAGTCTCTGGTTCCAATGCTTTAACTTTGCTTCTATGGTGGCCATCAAGTGATCAGCTTTAGCTCGTTTTACCAACAAATCGCCGATTCCAATCTACAACACTGGCTCGAAACCCTGCCGAGCATTTTAGGCAAGTGGCAACGAGATCATAAACACGGTAATTTGCCCAAGTGGGAAAAAGTGCTCAACAAGCTGCACTATCCAGCACCCGACCAAGTGGATTTTGTCGATAGCGTCACCGTCGGCAGCGGCGAGCAACTCAGTCCTGGCGAGAAAGAGAAGCTAGAGAATCTACTGCGCCTGTTTATGCCTTGGCGCAAAGGGCCCTTCCACATTCACGGCATTCATATCGATACCGAATGGCGCAGTGACTGGAAATGGGATCGCGTTAAGCAGCATATTTCACCGCTAAACAATCGCACAGTGCTTGATGTTGGTTGTGGCAGCGGTTATCACATGTGGCGCATGTTAGGTGCAGGTGCTAAACGCGTAGTGGGCATCGACCCTTCGCCGTTGTTTTTATGTCAGTTTGAAGCGGTAAAACGTTTAGCGGGCGCCCATCATCCTGTGCACCTTTTGCCACTGGGTATTGAAGAATTACCACCGCTGGATGCATTCGACACGGTTTTCTCTATGGGCGTCTTGTATCACAGACGTTCGCCTATCGATCATTTACTGCAATTGCGTGATCAGTTACGTACTGGCGGTGAACTCGTGCTAGAAACCTTGGTGATAGATGGCGACGAAAACGCCGTACTCGTGCCTCAAGATAGATATGGCAAGATGAATAATGTATGGTTTATTCCGTCAGTTGCCGCGCTCATGCTCTGGTTAAAGAAATGTGATTTCACTGATATCCGTTGTGTCGATACCGATGTCACAGCCCTTGCAGAGCAACGACGTACAGACTGGATGCCCAATGAGTCACTGCTTGAATATCTTGATCCCACTGATATCACTAAAACAATTGAGGGTTATCCAGCGCCTAAGCGAGCGACGATTATTGCAATAAAAAACCAGCCTAACCAAGAAACAGTTAATGGGTAAACTCACTTTACTGACACTTGGATTATTGTTTAGCGGATTCATTTATGCCGCGCCAAGCCCTGTGCCATTGCTTGTTGAGCAGTGTCTACGCTTACCTAGAATTGATTTAGCAGCAGCTTATGCAGAAGAGCAACTTCCTTTATCTATTGCAAAGCAGGCATTGATCTTAGAGCAGCAAACCATTGGGCTTAATAATATCAATGATAGAGTGAATTATTACCGCGGGTTTACGCTCTCCGCTGACGAGCGTTCTGGGTTATTACAATGCCAATTACGCCTTGCCGACACCTTGTCGGAACTCGTCAATCAAACTGAATTTCATCAGCTAACCCACGCTTTATCACAAGGTGATCGGGAGCAGATGCTGCTAAGCGGTAAGTTGCAATCACTGATAGACTCTCAGTTATCAATAACCGAAAAAGCAACACTACATACGGCTCAAGCGACGATAAGCCAAGGGTTAGCGAGTCAACAATTTAGTCTCGATATCCATGATAAAAAGTGCCAACTGATTACTGAAGATCAAACAGACGCGATCCTTGCATCACATGGGGAAGAGGTTGCAGATACGCAACTGCGTCATTTTTCAGGTACGGTTGCCCACTATTTACTCAAACAACCACATCCTCAATGCCGCGCGCAAGTCTGGCAAGCTTATCAAGCTCGTGCACATCAGCGCAATCGCGATGCATTAAACCAGATTTTAGCACTTCGTCAACAAACCGCTTGGGCCGCAGGCTTTGCCGATCACGCCAGTTTCAGCCTCAGTACACAACTCTTATCATCACCTGAGCTTGTTAAGGCATTTCTCGATACTCAAACGCACTCAGTAGGGATAGCCCCTTGGGATCTTGGGCAAATATTGCCTCAAAAGGCATTTGCACAAGCGCCGCAATTACTAACGGCACACATATTGGCTCAAAGTTTTGCTTATCTACAGCAATGGGGGCTCCATTTTGAGCCTATTGAAACGATAAACATCCAAGAATCTTCACACCCAATATTTAGGGTTTACCACCAGCGCAGATTATTAGGTGAACTCTATATTTCCTATGATGTTGCACGCCAGCGTCATCAGCAGCAAACGCTACGTCAAGGTGTTATCGGGCAGCAATTTGGTCAACAAGCCTTAGATCTCAAACCTCAACTCAGTACGCACAAAGATGTTGAACAATTTACCCACGCTTTGGCCCAAGCGGTAACATCGCTAGCAAAAGGTAGCCACTTTTACCTCAATAATACGCAAGATTCAATTCAGGAGAGCCATCATATTGGTAGTTTATGGTTAGCTGAAATACTTCAAAACGAACTGTTTCCACACTATGAACAAACCTATTTAAATGAACGCGAAATTCTTGTAAAAGCTTACACAAAGCAGCTCAAGGTATTTCGAGCCAAAGTAGCCCTGAACGTTTATCAAGCTCAATCTCAGCAAAGCTATGGGGATCTCGCCACCGAGTTTACATACAGTTTTGGACAAGAGTGGTCACAAGTGGATGACTATCCATATAGTTTTAATGCAATTGCCAATGAAGGGCCGCTTTACTATCAATCCCTTTGGCAAGAAGCGCTAGCAAAGCTCATCTATCAAATAACAGCCAATCGATCCGATAAACTCAGTTTATTTAATCTTCTCGTTGTAAACGAAGATTCACTTAGTTTAAGCGAACAATTAAGCGCATTTATCGAGGGGCCTACCGATCCAACGAGTCTTATTCAATATATTGCGAATATGTCGCGGTAAGCACATCCATTAGCGCAATAGTCTTTCATTTAATACCGTAATTTAATTGAAAAATAGATAAGAAGTCGACATTATAAGCTAAATCTATCGCTTTTTTGGGACTATTATGACTCGAGCTAAATCCACTCTGGAACAATGGCGTATTTTACAAGCAGTTGTCGATTTTGGAGGCTATGCCCAAGCGGCAGAAAAACTCAATAAGAGTCAATCATCTCTCAACCATGCGGTTGCCAAATTACAACACCAGCTAGGTATCGAACTACTCGAAGTCAAAGGCCGTAAAGCCTATCTCACCCCGCAGGGCGAAGTGCTACTGCGCCGCTCACGGCATGTCACCCAAGCCGTTAATGAATTGGAACAACTTGCCAGCAATCTAGAGCAAGGCTGGGAACCCACACTCACCATTGCCCGTGAAATCATTTATCCAATGGAAAGTTTAGTGTCAGCTCTCAATGCTTTTTTACCCCATAGCCGCGGCACCCGCATTATTATGCTGGATTCGGTAATTACAGGCACCCAAGAACTTATCGCGCAAAATAAAGTTGATATTGCTATCTGTGCGGGTATTGCACCTAAGGGATATTTAGCGGAGCCTCTATGTGAAGAGGAATTGTATCTGGTATGCCACCCAACACATCCTCTAGCGGACTTAGGGATTATTGAAGACGATAAACTACTAGCGCAATATTTACAGCTAGTGATTAAAGATACAGGCGTACAGTCAAATGTTGATATTGGTTGGTTAAAAGCAGAACAACGCTGGACGGTTTCTAATTTCCACGAAGCTAAAGTGATTTTAAATCGTGGTATTGGTTTTTGCTGGATCCCATCGTTTTTAGTACAGGAGGAATTATCATCGGGTAATTTAGTCCGTTTACATCTCGAAGGTAGTCAAAAACGTCGAATAATGTTGAGTCTGGTGATCCCAAACCGAGATAACCAAGGCCCGGCTTCTAAATTGCTCGCTTCGTTCATTTTACGACATCATGGGATCGCAATACCAAATACAGGTCATTAAAAAAACTGAATATGCACATTTACTTTAGTTGATTTCAAAAGGTGTTAGAGGCTTGAAACTGGCTGATTCAATTGTGCAACCGCAGCGTAATAACGGGTTGCCATAGTTTCGTTCTTTAAATTTGATGAGTCAAAACGGTTTATTACCGCAGAATTCGGCTTCATATTTCCCATATCTAGCCTGTCAGAGTTTATTGCTAATGTTGCTGTGGGTGGTTCAATAGGCTGGGTTATGTCATCTTTTATCTCTGATTGAGTTTGCTCATTTACAGAGGCAACAGTGGTAGATGAGACTTGTGCCTGAATATTATCCTTTGCTTCAATGCCTTGCTTTATTCTATCGATAAGCTCAGATACGGGTGTTATGCCGCTATCTTGTGGTTGAACAATATTGCCTGCAGCATCAACCTCCCCTGTAACGGTAAAAGTATGCGGCTTAAGCGGCGGTAAATTCTCAACCTGCGCATCAGCTTCGATCAAGGTTTGAGTCGTTTCTAAATCGATGATTTGTTTCTGACGTTCCTCTGCAAGTAATGCTTTCGCTTCATTCATCTTTTTTAATGCTTCAGCCGCAACGCGAATATCTGCACTCGATGGATCAACTGGAGCCATTGCTGCAGCATATACTTGCTTCATTTTGTTGATTGTTGCTAGCGGATCACCTGCCACAATAGAAACATCGATCTGCACTTCTCCATCAGTGGCATAACGTTGTCCATCAACTCCTTTTTCATATTTAAAATTTGGCGTTTGGGCATATTGTCCACCAACGGTTGCATGAGCATGTTCATGGGCTTTAACTTCCGCATCTCGGGCTTTAAGCTCTGCAACTTGAACACGTTGCTGCTCAGCAATCTTCTCTTGAACCTTTTGAGCTTGTGTTTGTTCATCCAATTGTTTTGAAGCTTCTGCTTCTGCTTGTTCTGTTTGTTCCTTACCAGCATCATTCGTAAAAATTGCAGCTAGAGCTTGCTGCTTACTCTCCTCAGTTTTGTCATCCTCCTCATTATCACCTGATTTAAAAGGGGTTGCTTTGCCAAACATCTCAATAAACCGCTCCTCAGGACTCTTTTGTGGCGGAACATTCTTTGCCTGATTATCAGTTTGCTCAGTCTGAGGATAAGAAATAGAACTATCAGTACCATCTGTAATAACGGTATTCCTTGTATTCGCTGAAGGAATCACCTGCTTATTTGCATATTCAGGAACATTGGCATTGGGTATTTCAGGAGTCAATGACACATCTTTTATCCCTAAATGGACCTGTGAGCCCTGTATTTGAGCAACAGGAGAATAATCTCCAGTCATTAGCTCTGGTGTTAAAGCAGAGATGTGTCTCCCATCTGGAACAAAAAGTGTTAACGCTGGGGTTAATAAAGCCGTGGTACTGGATTGTCCGTTTGATGTCGCCAAGGGTGAAAAATCGTTGGGTGCAACTGTGGCTATTTGCCCTTCTCTCACCCCCCGTATTGAGCGTGGGCCCGTCAATAGGCTAAAACTGGCAGGCTCCGCATGTAAGACTGCAACATTCTGAGAAGAAACAATATTATCAGTATTTAACGTCTGATTTACGGTGACGGAAATATCACTGGATGAGGTAGAAACGTGCTTACTTGATAGTGGATTTGCTTTCGTTATAGTAACAGCAGAGCCACCATGCGCTAGCGCATTAGAAAATGATGGTTCAAATACCCCACTCGCTTCTATTTTTGGAGAGTTCAGCTTAACAGGCTGACTACTTTGTCCATTCGTTTCTTGATAAGTACGGCTCTGTCCAAACGACTTATCATGTTCCAAAACAGAAGTGGGTGACGCTCCAACCTTGGGTGACAGCGCCACGGCAGACATAGTGTTTACACCTTAATATTAATGATGGTTCCTATTGTCTCTGAATCAGTTTCTATCACTTCAGTAGCGGCCTCCGCTTGCCTTACAGATTGATTAGCAGAGAGTAAGGCCGAGGTTTTATCGGTTTGTGCAACGTCTTTAGTCGATTCCGAAGGCGCTGCACTTTGAGCTGGTGTCGATTTAGCCACATCAATTGTAGCTTGAGTTAACCCAGATTGCGCACTTTGCAAACCTTGTACACCAGATGAATAGGCAGATTGTATTTGCATAACGGTAATCCCGCTGTGGTAATAACTAGAACAATTATTGACCAACAGTTTGCTAAAGTACAGCCTTTATCAACCTTAGCGCCATTTATTTCCCGCAAAAACTAGCTGTTTATCCATGCAGATTCCCAATCCTTGAATATTGGATTAAAACCCTGCCGTTGCATCTGTTCGATGACTTGCTCGACGCTGCGATCATCGCTTATCTCAAATTGATCGAGTTGACTGTCGGGTGCTTGATAGCCGCCCGGTTGTGTCGAGCTGCCAGCACTGATTTGAGTAATTCCAAGTGGCAAAAGATTATCCCTCAGCTCAGGGCTTTCCCTTGTCGACATACTGATATCAAGCTGATGATTAAAAAGTCTAAATGCACAAATCATTTGTACTAAACCTAAATCCGATAGAATAACTTTTGGGGTGATCCCGCCAGTACAAGGCCTTAACCTTGGCAGCGAAATACTAAAGCGAGTGCGCCAATAGCGACGCTCTAAATAGTCAAGATGATATCCCATCATTAACGCATCTAAACGCCAATCATCCAGCCCCAGTAACACCCCAAGACCAATTTTATCGACCCCCGCCGCCGCAACTCTGTCCGGTGTTGCTAAACGATAGGCAAAATCCATTTTTTTACCTCGGGAATGGTGACGAGCATAAGTCTCGGGCTGATAGGTCTCCTGATAAATCATCACAGCATCTAAACCTAGCGCGACTAACTGGCAATAATGGTCCTCACTCATGGGCTGAACCTCCATCGCCACATGGCTAAATTGCTGCTTCACAAGCAGCAACATTTGCTTGAAATAATCGATACCGACCTTAGTTTCATGCTCACCCGACACCAGTAAAATAGAATCAAAACCTCTGCCTTTGATAATGGCTATTTCAGCCATCAACTCCTGTTTATTCAAGGTTTTGCGTTTGAGTTTGTTACTCATGCTAAAACCACAGTAATCACATTCATTAGCGCACAGATTCGAGACATATAGCGGTAAATACATGCCAAGATTCGCGCCAAATCGCTGCCGCGTAAGCGCCGCAGATTGCTGCGCCATGGTTTCAATATAAGGTTCAGCCGCAGGTGATAACAAGGCCAGTAAGCTGCGTAAATCCCCTGCTGGATTCACTAACGCCCGCTCGACATCTTGGGCTGTGCAAGAATACAAATCGAGTAACAGTTTATCCCGTGGGATGTTGGCAAATTCCGCTACAAAACTCATTGATTTAAAAATCCTGTCAGAGGACTGGTCTGTACCGCGCCCGTTTGTACTCGGCCAAGCCCAGCTTCAAAGGCCCGTCTGCCGCATTGCACCGCCTCTTTAAAGCACTCGGCCATCACTATCGGCGACGCGCTGCTGGCGATGGCGGTGTTGACGAGCACAGCATCGGCGCCCAGCTCCATTGCCCGCGCAGCCTGTGAAGGTGCGCCAATGCCAGCGTCAATCACCACTGGCACCCGCGCCTGCTCTATGATGATTTTTAAAAAGCTTTCAGTGACTAAACCTTGATTACTGCCAATCGGACTCGCCAGTGGCATAACAGCAGCGCAGCCCACTTCTTCCAAACGACGGCACAGCACAGGATCGGCATGCACGTAGGGCAACACGATAAAGCCTTTCTCACAAAGGATTCTGGCCGCCTCTAAGGTTTCAATCGCATCGGGCATTAGGTACTTAGGGTCTGGATGGATTTCGAGCTTAATCCAACGAGTTCCCAGCATTTCACGGGCAAGCTCAGCCGCAAACACCGCTTCCTTGGCGTTTCTCGCCCCAGAAGTATTAGGCAATAGCTGTACACCCACTTGACGTAACGGCGTGAGTAAATCATCAAGCCCAATTTTAAAATCAATTCTTTTCATCGCAACTGTGACTAACTGCGATTTTGAAGCCCTTATTGCCTCAAGCATCACTTGGCTATTGCTAAATTTTCCCGTTCCGGTAAATAACCGTGATTCAAATTCCACATCGGCAATCTTTAACATATTAGCCTCCCGCCACTGCTGAAAAAAGTTCTAATTTATCTTCATTTTGGCAGAGAATAGATTGCCAGCGATTGCGCGGAACGACCTCAGCATTCAACACGATAGCAACTGAATCGAGCGCAATATTTTGTGCGAGGATCACAGCCTCTAGTGACGTCGGTTCAGATAACAACTGCGGGATATTGTTTATGTGAATTAAAATCATATCAAACCTCAAGACTATCTTTATTTGATGATAGATAAGCCCCTTTGGGACCACACACATCACAGTGGGGATCCCGCGTTAATACAGCCGCTGTCCATGAAAGTGATTTAGCGTCAAAGCGCCAAAAACGCCCCAACAAGGCATTTTTCGGTTCATCGCAACCGCTGTCCACACTCAGCAAGAGTTGCATGACCACCAAAGATTGCATTGACGCCATCACGCCCACGCTGGGGCCGAGTACACCTTGGGTACTGCAACTCTGCGACACTCTCGTCTGTGCGGGGAAAATACAGTGATAGCAACCACCAGAGGGGAGCTGCATTTGATCGACCGCGAACAATTGACCGCTAAATGCTGCAATTGACGCACTGACTAAAGGCAAAGCTGCTTCGACACAGCAGCGATTAATGGATTGGCGAGTCGCAAAATTATCTGTGCAGTCAAGCACTAGCACTCTTTTCCCCTGTTGTTTTAATTGTAAAACCTCAGCGAAGTGATGAGCTGATGTCTCAGCACTAAATGCTGTTTCATGGGCAGTAACAGTGCACTGCGGCGCTAAGCCTTTGAGCTTTTGCTTGGCAACTCGCGCCTTATTGAGTCCAATGTCGGCATCGTTGAATAGCAATTGTCTTGGTAGATTCGATACTTCAACCTTATCCATGTCGATTAAGGTCAAGTTGCCAATGCCAGCACAGGCCAGATATTGCGCCGCCAATTGCCCTAAGCCGCCAAGCCCAACAATAACAACGCTAGCGTCGGCCAGTTGCAATTGCCCTGCCTCACCGACTTCTGGCAATAAGACTTGCCGAGAATAACGGATGAAATCGGCATCACTGAGTGTATGAGCGCTTTGTGTACCGTTGCAAAGAACCTCTGCGTGAGCAAGCGGTTGGTTTTTACTCATGCTTAGCAACCAACTCATGCTTTACAGCCAATTCTTCAGACAAGCTACATTGCTCCCAAGCTTGGCTCAGCTCTGCGAACGCTGCTAACGGATCCTGAGCCTCGGTTATTGCCCGCACCACAGCAATATTGCCCACCCCAG
The DNA here is from genome assembly GCF_000015185.1 of Shewanella sp. W3-18-1. Taxonomy (NCBI): domain Bacteria; kingdom Pseudomonadati; phylum Pseudomonadota; class Gammaproteobacteria; order Alteromonadales; family Shewanellaceae; genus Shewanella; species Shewanella sp. W3-18-1. Next base: position 2,397,179 of record NC_008750.1, read on the forward strand.
TGGCTTTCACCTTTGCCAGATTATCTAAATCAATACCGCCAATAGCGACTAAGGGATAATGGTCTTGAAGTAACGCCACATAATGTTTAAGTTTTGCTAATCCTTGAGGCGCAGAAGGCATTTGCTTAGTCGTGGTTGGGAATATATGCCCAAGGGCGATATAGGATGGCGAGTATTGATGCGCCAATAGCAACTCGAAATAACTGTGGCTGGATATACCTAATGCGAGCCCTGCCGACTGAATGGCCGCTAAGTCGGTAACGGCGAGATCTTCTTGGCCTAAATGTATCCCAAAGGCATGGTATTTTATCGCTAACTGCCAGTGATCATTGATAAAAAGCTGCGCATTAAAATGCTTACCTAAGGCAATGGCCGTTTGAATTTGTACTTCTAATTCAGAGCCAACCAACTCAGACTTACCTGACTCACATTTGCCTAAATCAGATTCGGCTGGCGCTGCACTAGATAACTCGCTGATGTCGGTTTTTATCCGTAACTGCACGGTTTTAACGCCTGCAGCTAACAAACTTTCCAGCATGATTAAGTCGCTCACCACGGGATAAACACCAAGATCGGCATCGAGCACTTTAAAACCGTGGGATGAGATGTATTGAGCTGGCGTCGAAGTTGTATTTGCCTGATCTGTTGCAGATAAAACTGTTGCAACTAAATCACTTCTAACATCAAGATGTTGATTGAGGTGATGACTAATAAAATTGCCATCACACAGATTTATCTTGGCATAGCGGGACAAGTCATTGGGCCACCCCGTACGGGCCAACGGCCCTGGACCTTGCCCTAAACCAATCGCCGCGCTTAAGCCTTGACTCACGTAGGCTTTGGCAACCACCACCGCATCTTGCAATACAGAACCTTGCGCTAACACGGCGGCAATAGCCGATGACAAAGTGCAGCCGCTACCATGGTTATGACGGGTATTAACCCGCTGGCTTGCTAACCAGAAGCACCCATTTTGATGTAGCTCAGAGCTCGCGCGTACTTGATGGCAAACCAGATAATCCTCGGCAAGCCCATGATCCCAGCCGTTGCTATCGAGAGTGCTAACATGAACGTTAGCCTGAGTTTGAGCATAAGTGCTATCGTGAGTTTGAGTATCATCAAGAATATCAGTGCAACCAAAGCTCACATCGCCACCTTTAGCGAGCACACTGCAATCTAAACTCTGGGATAAAGCCTGTGCTGCAGCAGCGAATTGTGCTTTCGTTGAAACATCACTGTGAGTTAACCGCCCAAGTTCAAGCACATTGGGCGTGATAAGTTCGATTAAGCCTTTGAAAGGATTAAAATCTAAGGCTGATTTGGCCGTACTTTTTATATCCTGACAGTTATCTACTGCTAATGCATCGCCACAACTGGCGACCATCACAGGATCGACAATCACAGGCACAGATGGATAGTGGATTTTAAAACTCGCGATCCAATCTGCCAATAATGCGACTTGAGATTGATCAGCCAGTAAGCCGATTTTGATTGCTTTGGGTGGCAAGTCTGACAGTAAAGTGGTCAACTGAGCCATTAACATCGCAGCTGACACGGGCTCGACTAAAGTGACCGCCACTGAGCTTTGCGCCGTCACAGTGGTGATCACGCTGCAACCATGACAACCCAAATCTTGAATCGTGGCTAAGTCCGCCTGAATACCGGCACCGCCGCCGCTGTCTGAACCGGCTATGGTCCAAACAATCGCGGGGCGAGCGGTACTCATGGGCAATTTCCCCCCATGAATACCCTGCATAATTAGGCTTCCTCAGCTTCGGCGACGAGCTTGTCTTTTACATGCTTGTCTATCACCTGATAAATCTCGGCGCCCGAAGCGGCAAATTGTGCCGATTTTAGTGCCATGGCCGCTTCCAACTCCTGCGGCGTCTTGATAGTGACTTGCATGGCTTGGGCAGCCGCTTCAACTTGCTCTGCCTTCGTTTGTGCCGCCTCTAAACCTGCGGCATAGGCGCGCACATCTTGGGTGATTTTCATCGAACAAAATTTAGGGCCGCACATAGAACAAAAATGCGCGACTTTGGCCGATTCCTGTGGTAAGGACTCATCGTGGTAAGCCCGAGCGGTGTCAGGATCGAGCCCTAGGTTATATTGATCTTCCCAGCGGAATTCGAACCGCGCCTTTGCCAGCGCATTATCACGAATTTGCGCACTCGGATGACCTTTGGCCACATCGGCGGCATGGGCGGCAATCTTGTAAGCAATCAAACCTTGCTTAACATCTTGTTTATTCGGTAATCCTAAGTGTTCTTTTGGTGTTACATAACACAACATGGCGCAGCCGTACCAAGCGATCATGGCCGCGCCTATGCCGGAGGTGAAATGATCATACCCAGGTGCGATATCGGTGATTTGCGGGCCAAGGGTGTAAAACGGCGCTTCATCGCAATGAACTAACTGCTTGTCCATGTTCTCTTTAATGAGCTGCATCGGGATATGTCCCGGCCCTTCGATAATGGTTTGCACGTCGTATTCCCATGCGATTTTGACTAGCTCACCTAAGGTTTCAAGCTCTGCAAACTGGGCGGCATCATTAGCGTCGGCAATCGAGCCTGGACGCATACCATCACCTAAAGACAGGGATACATCGTAGGCAACGCAAAGCTCACAGATCTCACGAAAATGGCTGTAGAGGAAGTTTTCCTTATGATGGCTCAAGCACCATTTGGCCATGATTGAACCGCCGCGGGAAACGATCCCAGTAACGCGTTTAGCCGTCATCTGCACATAACGCAGCAGTACACCAGCATGAATCGTAAAGTAATCAACACCTTGCTCCGCTTGTTCAATCAAGGTATCGCGAAACACTTCCCAGGTTAAATCCTCTGCTACGCCGTTCACTTTCTCCAGTGCTTGATAAATCGGCACTGTGCCGATGGGCACGGGCGAGTTGCGGATGATCCACTCGCGGGTTTCGTGAATATAACGACCCGTGGATAAATCCATGACAGTATCTGCACCCCAACGGGTTGACCAGACGAGCTTTTCCACTTCTTCCTCGATGGAAGACGTCACCGCCGAGTTACCGATATTGGCGTTCACTTTCACCAGAAAATTACGCCCGATAATCATAGGTTCGGCTTCGGGATGGTTAATATTCAGCGGGATAATCGCGCGGCCACGGGCAACTTCGGCGCGGACAAATTCGGCGGTAATCGGCTCACCAACTAAGGCACCAAAGGCTTCGCCCTTGGCTTTACGATTGAGGATTTCATCCTGTACTTCGGCGAGTGCCATATTCTCGCGGATCGCCACATATTCCATTTCGGGCGTGATAATCCCTTGACGGGCATAGTGTAATTGACTGACGCGTTTACCCTGCAGCGCTCTGCGTGGGCGGACAATCGCACTCGAACCCGCCTCAAAACGCAGATGATCTAAACCATCATCGGCGAGTCTTTGTTGGGTAAAGTCTGAGGTGGCACAGGGTAATTGCTCTGTATCCTTGCGGGCTAGGATCCAGTTTTGTCTTAATTTAACAAGGCCGAGACGCACATTGATATCGGCCTCAGGATCGGAATAAGGTCCGGCGCAATCGTACACGTGGATTGGCGGATTTTTTTCCATGATAGGCGCATCAGCTGTACCGCCCACCAGCGTATCAGTCTGCATAATTTGTCGCATACCAACGCGAATATCGGCACTTGAACCTTCAAGATAAATCTTTTGTGAATTAGGATGTTGCAGTGGCGCTAACGTATCAATAAAGGCTTGGGCCTGCGCGCGGGTTTCGCGGCGACTCGGCGCCTTAGGCACTGTTGATTGACGAGACTCAGCCGATTTATTAAGGATTGTCGATTCTGGCGCTGTGATTTCTATAGCATTGGCAGCTATAGCTAGGTTTTGGTTTGAACTGGACATAAGCAATCTCACGTTAAAAAATGGAGTTGCTTGTCTGGAGAATTGCGTTGTTGATAGCTGGCATGGCAATCAATTTTTGTGACCAACACTGGCTTCAAAAATTGAGTTACCCTGCTCAATAACAATTAAATCTAAACATTAAGACTTAAAGCACTGCTGAGTAAACAGGTGTTAAAGCCGTCTATTTTCGCGATTTAATGTGTGTTATTACGCTTGTTTCCTTCGCAGGTATTAACCTGATCAGGTTCAACGGATCCCGAATAAACGGTCTCAGCCAAGAGGCACTCCGACAAGATGAGTGCGCAGTATAGACAGAAGTGGCAGCAACAAACAAGGAAAAAAACAATTAAAACCCTTAACTATCAATCCAAAATATAGATTCATAACACATTGTTTTTAAATGAGTAAATAAAATGAAGCTAACAAAGTTATAATTGGCGTGAAAATAGATCATAAAATAAAGTCACTATTTATGGGGTTTGAGCATCATTTTATTTAATCGAGATTGAATGGCATCATCAATAGCTTGATTGATTTTTTTGCCACTGCAGTCAAATGGGAAGCCTAAATTTTCGGCGTATGGATTAACTTGAGTGCCGACTTGTACCACGCGATAACAAGTATCCCCTTTACGCACAATACGATTTGGATCTAAGGGTAAATCGTGACTCGTTCTGCCAGCGAAATCATCGGCGTTAGGAACAAATAACACTTCCATCTCTGGGCTCATTTCACTCATATTCGATTTCCGAGTGAATTTATCGGCCTGTTCAATCACGAGGTCATCGAGCGCTTGCTCTCGCTGACGCTCAAAATAATGCTGGGTGAATAAACTCATGCTTGAGCTTGTCGCTATTGTGCTTTCACCTTCTTTTGCAGGCGAACTCTTAGCACCAAGTTGCGGCTTTAATTCTGTGGTATCCAACGTATGCGTTGGTTTTTTTGCTATCGCTTCAGCGGGTTGTTCTTCACTTGGGACTATTGATTGAGTTTTGTTTGGTTGAGGCTCAACTGGAGTTTGCGGGGCGGGAATAGCTATAGACGCAACAAAATTTGCTGATTCAATCTTATCCTCGGCCTTTATCTCAGTTTCGGACTCTGAGGTTTCGGCTTTCTCTACCGCGGGAGCATAAATAAAGTAAGCCTTGATCGCTGCCACTTTAGGGCCACGGCTTTCTATTTCCTTCAATCCAAAGGGATTTAACTGCGGGCGCCACAAAATATAGATCAGTAAAAATAAACCTGCATGCACTAGAAGCACAAAAAATAACAGACTTACCCCTTTATTATACGGCTGGCTTACACCGCGATCGCAAACTAACGAATCCTTATTAGCGGTAAAAGCAGGCGCTAAAGCATCATCTAGATCACCAAGATCATGTTTATGTTGAAACACAATAGAAGTCTTATCTTCTGGCAACAATATTGTCGGCGCAAGCAAAGCACCATCTGCATCCTCCTCACCCGTAGCACGGAGATCAGGTGATACAAATAAAGACAGAGCATGGGGTTGACGTTGAAAAGGCAAAATCCATCCTTAGGTTTTGTGTATACAATTGATTTCGATAGTACTTAACGTGGAACGATTGCACTTTGTCGGTGAATATTGAAAGTGAATTATCCAATAATTATATTTATTTGTGAGTGCTTGACGCAGATTAGAGGAGACAAATAGAGCAAAGTTCAACATAAATACACAAGCTCCAAGCGTAGCACTTACCCCAATACTCGATAAGATACTTGCCAGTTGAGACAATAAGACAGGAAAACGGGATAACAATTGGGCTAGAAGAGAAGCAATAAAAGCAAGCTGCATATTTAGCTTACAAGTGTACGCTTAAATATGGTGATTTATTTTGCTAACTGGTAAACTCTATTACCATCGTTTGAAAGTGCGTATCCACCATGCCAAGCCAAAGTATTATCGAGCAACAAAACTCAACAAAAACCAATACTAAATTTATGCCATATAGTACTAATGAAGAGATAGCTAACAGTGTATCCCATGGCCTAGGTGTGATCGCAGGGATAGTGGCATTGGTGCTAATGCTGCTAAAAAGCCAAGACCATCTTACGATAATTCAACTTACGGGCGTTTTCGTTTACGGTGCAAGTATCATAGTGCTTTTTCTATGTTCAACCTTGTACCACAGTGTTAGCCATTCAGGCTGGAAACATAAACTTAAGATCGCTGATCACTGTGCAATTTACTGCCTGATTGCAGGAACTTACACACCTTTGATGCTGATAAGCCTACAGGGAACACAATCGATAGTGATTTTAACGGCGATTTGGTCGCTAGCAATTGGCGGGATTTTGTTCAAAACATTATTTATTCATAAGTTTAAAAAACTCAGTTTAGCGCTATATCTGACAATGGGGTGGCTATGCGTGACTATCATAGGTGACTTAACCACAGCCATGTCAACACTTGGGTTTAACTTATTGATTTTAGGCGGACTATTTTACACCCTAGGCGTCATTTTCTATGTGGGGAAACGCATTCCATTCAACCATGCAATTTGGCATCTGTTTGTATTGGGAGGTGCTATGAGCCATTTTTTTTGCATTTACTTAACGGTTATTTAAATACGGATATTCAAGCTGATAAATTGGAATCAAAGCATCCTGCCAAGTGCTCAATTAAGGTTATTGAGCGCGGTAAATAGCGACATTAATTGTGTGGCTTGATTTTCATAGCCCACTTGTTGCCAAAGGGCAATAATACACTCCGCAGTGCAAAGCCCGCCCTCTAGCTGATTGCGCCTTAATACAAAAGTGGAACCACTTTCCTTATACGGTAATGCAATTCTTGCTGCCGATTTCAGATACGAACTTTGGCGTAGCATCTTTCGAGCCTCCTGCCACGTACCATCGAGGATCACAATTTGTTTTGGTCGTGTTAATGCTGGCTTAATTAGCATATCTTGCTTGAGATTTTTCTCTGATGCCGCTGGAAATAAAAGCTTAGCCTCTTGAGAGGCTAACGCAGCGACTAAGGCTGGATCTGGTGCAGTTCTTGACCAAGGTATGCGGATAACACTTTCGGGAAAGGCCGTTATAGCGAGCCGTCCAGTATTATTTGCTCGTACTAATTCACGCTCATGGGTAAGTAAAATAATTTGCACTGTCACCTACCCTCTAAGCAAAAAGTTAACCAATACGTTTTTACAAATCATATTGATTTATTTAGTTTAAAAGCTCTTCCACTATCCGTTTTAGTAAATACGTTTCGCGCTCTATCGATTGACCTTTATGAGGTGAATGACGCCGCACATCTTCATTATGAGCAATAGCCTGATGGATATTAATCCACTCAGGTCGCATACCATTTTTGATCTCATGGGCTTCTAAGGTAGGAGTCCCTAATCCTCGTACGCCTAAGTCGATATCAATTTCACATTGATAGCAATAGGATTCCATATGCACAACATTTGCATTTTCACGATACCATGGACGAAACTCTTCATAGCAGCCGAAGGGAGCTAATACTTTAATCGCAATAGCGCCCGTTTCTTCGCGCAATTCACGGATAAGTCCAGCTTCGACACTCTCTCCCTCATCAATGCCACCACCAGGAAGGCTATAGTCATGGTATTTTTGAGTATAGAGCAGGAGAATATCATCACCAGATAGCACTATGGCTCGTGCTGCTCGGCGGTGAAAAACTCTCGCAGTGAGTAAATTTACCGCAGGATCTTGGGTGGATTTAAGGAGACGCATGTATGGCCCTGTCAGCGAAAAAGAGCAGCAGCTTAAACCAAAAATAACGAAAAGCGGATCAAAAAATTCTCGGTTACACCTGTAAGTCCTAAGCAAAACACCCTATTACTTGGGTTAGTCTTAGCACTGTTGCTCATTCATATGTTTAAACTCATTTTTAATCTGTTGATATTGTGTAGGCCAATTATCATACCAGTCCATAAAATCACTTGCCGTCATCGGAACTGCAATTCCATAGCCTTGACACATCTGGCATCCCAGTGTCGCAAGTACTCTGCCGTGCTCAATGGTTTCAACCCCTTCAGCGATAACGGCTAAATTAAACACACTTGCAAGGCGAATTACACCTTCGACTATCCTTAAATCATCTTGGTCAACTAACATATCACGCACAAAACTTTGATCGATTTTAAGGGCTGAGACGGGTAATTGGCGTAGGTAAGTTAAAGAAGAATAACCTGTACCAAAATCATCAAGGGAAAAATGCACGCCAAGACTGGCACATTCTTTCAAAATGCCAATCGCTAGCGTCATATCTTTAATTGCAGCACTTTCTAGAATCTCTAGCTCAAGGGAGGATGTATTCACATCAGCAAAATTAGCTAATGTTTGTTTTAGGAAATCATAAAAGTGATCCGCCAGTAACTGTCTGGCGCTCACATTCACACTGATATTGATATTTTTTCCACTACGATACCAACGCTGGATTTGTGCTATAGCGTTGTTGATCACCCATTCACCCAGCGGGATTTCAAGTTCACTCCCTTCAATATCAGGCAAAAATACACTGGGTGATAATAGACCACGTTGTGGGTGTAACCAACGGATCAAGGCTTCGGCTCCGATCACTTCTCCTGTGGCAAGATTCACTTTGGGTTGATAAAAAAGCACAAACTCACGCTTCGCAAAGGCTGATTTGAGCTCTTCTAACCATTTTCGTTGAGCAAGCAACTTACGATCGACGTCAGGGTCAAACATTTGAAAGCAGTTCTTCCCAGCCGCTTTCGCCATATACATAGCATGGTCGGCATGGCGTAACAGAATATCAGGATCAACATTATCTTCTGGATATAAACTCACCCCAATGCTGGCGCTTAGGCGCAAATTTTTATCCCCAATCAAGACAGTTTGATCTATTGCACATAACATTCTCTCAAGCACTTGGGTACATTCCGCCTCTGAACAAATATCAAATAGTGCCACAAATTCATCACCACCAACTCGCGCTAATGTATCTTGCTCACGCATGATCTTAGAAAGGTTGTCCACTATTGCGACCAAAAGTTGATCGCCAACATCATGACCATAATGATCATTAACGGCTTTAAAGCCATCCAGATCGAGAAAACAGACTGCGCATAGCCTGCCATCACGGTTTACTCTCGATATCGCTTGTTTAAATCGATCAAGTAATAATCTTCGGTTAGGTAATCCCGTTAAGGCATCATAATTTGCAACCTTATCTAATTCAGCTTCGTGATTTTTAAGTTGGGTAATATCCGCTTGGGTTCCTGAAATCATCAAAGCGCGACCTTTACTATCAACCTCTACTATGCCGCCTTTGCAAAGTACCCAACAAAGTTCACCGGATTTCTTTTTACATCTCACTTCAAGTTCAATACTCGGAGTGAGGTGCCGTAAATGTTGTAACACCACTTTTTTCACTTCACGTTGATCTTCGCGGCAAACAAATTGCGCCCAGTTTGTCGCTTTAAGCTGCATCTCACCGGTTTGATACCCTAAAATGGCTTCAAATCGCGGACTGATTTGAACTTCGCCCGTCGTTACATTCCAATCCCAGTAACCTTGATCCGAACCTTGAATGACTCGTTGTAACTGTGCAGTTTGCGCTGCTATTTGCTGTTGAAGCAGGCGAGCTTGGGTAATATCCTGCACTGTACCTTGTAACTTAATGATGCGTCCTTGTTCATCCCGCGTTGCTTGTCCCCGAGTCTTAATCCAACAGGGTGATGTATAAGCACGATAAAACTCAGCTTCACATTCATAGGGTTCACCAGTGTCTAAACATTGGGTTACGGCATGATTAAGCTTTTGCCAACTTTCAGGGGGAAACAGTGACTGTGCCTGTTCAATATCCAGTGCTTTTTTTGGTGATAATCCATAGATTTCAAAAACCTGCTCAGACCAAGTATGGGTATCGGTCACAAGATCCCACTCCCAGCTACCAATACCTGACAATTGCTGGGCTTGCCTTAGCCCTGCCTCACTCTTACGGATCAATTCAGCACTTTGCTCCTGTACGGTAATATCCCTTGCAATCCCAAAGAGACCACGAACTTCACCTTTAGAATCAACAACAGGGCCTTTTGTGACTTGAAATACAGCTAAACCACTCTTTAGCTGTAAGTGTTCCTTATGTGTGGTGACTTTCTTTTCTTTCAGTACAGCCTCATCTTTTTGATGGATTAATGCCGCTGATATGGGTTCAAATAATGCATCATCATTTTGACCAATCATTTCCTGCATTGATTTACCCACAAACGCTGCGGCACCTTGATTGGCAACCACATAGCGCCCTTGTAAATCCTTCACAAAAATGGCATCTGTTGTTTGTGAAACCATGGATTCAAGGAGCTGATGATTTAAGTCGGATTTTCGTAATGAGGCTCTTAGATAACCACTTAAACCACTAATAAGAATGCCGTTCACACTTAAACTAACAAACGGTAGCCAACTGAGCATCATATCAAGCGGTGACTTTTCCACATTCGAAACCAAAAAGTACACACACAGAGTCGAAATTAATGTAGCTAATAAACCTGGGGCAAATCCTCCCATAATCGCACTTAGGGATATAGGTAATGTAAAAAGCAATAATAGCAACCGTGCTTGTAATTCAAGGGTTAAATAATGGGCAAACCATAGCGTTAACAATGGGAAAAGTACGGCAATTCCATAACGGAACCAAGGACTTTGACCGAGAAAGACAGAACGAGAGAAAGTGATTTCAATGGCGCGATGTGAGGGCGCAATATGGCGATCTGGCACGGCATTCAAGACAAACAAAAAAACCAATGCGGATGTCAGTACAAAAAACACGCCTTTGGCAAGGGAAAAACGGAAAACAGTCTGTTGATCCGTAATAAAAAGTAATAATTGATCTGAAAAGTATATCCAACCTAAAGCAAGGAGAGCATAGCTTGCAACTGCAACTACAATAAATTGGAGCCGTGAAAAATTATACATTAGTTCGATATCACTCCTATTGATCAATATTAGCTAGTATCTCGACGTTCTAGATCTTCAATTCAATCTTCAATAACTGCCACGAATCGCAATCCAATTAATAGATATCAAGTAGATACAAATCAATCTACCCATGGGTTGATATTCACAATGCCATTAATCAATATTTAATCCACAAGACTAAACTTAGCAGTTTCTACTCTAAAAGCCATTAATAACAATGAATAGAGATGCAAGCAGGCTGATATTTAAACTTAAAAAGCGTTAGAAATTTGTGCAAGCTGAGACTGATAGGCGTGAATAATATAAGGAACTTGCAAATCACTTGGCATTCGCTGGTAATGGGCTATCACTTGGGATAAATAACGCTTAGCTAAATCAAGATCCTTTTTATCTAAATCCTCCCACATTAATGAACCCGTCAATGTAACTGGATGACCATGACAAGGACGTTCGAGGGTCACATGAAGCACTTCATAAAAGCGTCGATTCTCTTCTAGTAGGGTCTCAGCCTGAATAAAGAAACCCAACTTGGCTAGGGAGTGCCTAACATAATAATTATGATGCACGGGACACAAAATAAACTCTATCTGTCTTGAACCATGACGAGAGATGAGTGCTTGAACGAGTTCAATTAATAACTTACCACCCACTCCCGCAATAATAATCAAATGTGTGTTTGTGATGTCTGTTTGCTCAATGGGTAAATCAGCAGCATTTAGACAATGCACTTGCCACTGACTAATACCCAGTGTGTTTTGAGCAACACTGTGCCCAGTACTAAAGGCTTGCTTAGGGAAAAAACGTTGTAAATCTTGGGTTAACTGCAACATTAAAGGGGCTACACAGTCGACAAAATGTACCTGGTTGGCCGTATTTCTTTTAAGTAACATCATGCCAAGTAAACCATGATCACAACAACAATCCCAAATATGATCACAATGCCCTTGCACCATATGATTAATGTGTTGTAAACGCTGGCTAATTTTCACACTTATGCCCTATTACTGTGATACAAAAATAGCCGTATTTTACCTGATCCAAGCATAAACAACCTAACGGATAAAAAGGCGTCACACTATAAGACCCAACACCGTCGAGCATAAAACAAAAGTATCACATCATCATTAGGTTGCATTCCCCTGAATGTATGCCTCAGTTATAGTTAATTTCTATCTAGCTCAATAGGCTAAGCATTATTCGGATATTGAATACCCTAGCTATACTCAATTAAGGAGAAATAGCTACCTAAGTCGCTAAGAACTATTAGCAATAGAAAATAGCAATAGAAAATAGGAGTGAACATACATGAGTAAAGTGTTTATCGTTGCACAACAGGGAAATGCACATACTGATACCATTTCAGAAGGAATGAAACTGGCTAATGTTCTCAACAAACAAGCAGAAGTTTTTGCCTACTGTTATGAATATTTCTCTGGAGCTGAATATTATAATCCCCGCTTAGCAGCTGTGGCCCAGCAAGCATTGATGAAACGTCGAGAAGAAGAAGTACGTGAGCAGTTAAAACATATTGATGCGAGTGAAATACCACTGCATTTAGTGTGGAGTAAATCCCTCTATGAGCACGCCTGCCACCACTCAGCAAGACATGGTTTTGATATGATTATCAAAGGTATCGACAACAAAGAGCACTATCTACCGATTGACTGGCATTTAATCCGTCACACTCAAGTGCCCCTTATGCTGCTCTGTGATAATCCCTTGAATAAAGCGAACACAATTTTGATGGCAGTTGATCTCGATGCCTCAAATCCGCAAAAAAAATCACTGAATGACTTGGTTGTCGAACAGGCCAAAATGCTTGCCAATGCTACAGGGGCTGAGCTGCACTTAGCCCATGTTATTCGTGTGCCCCCCATACTACGTGACATGGATGTGATCAATATCCACGAAGTGATAGAGTCTGCCCATCAAAAACATGCAGATAAACTCAAGGTATTAGGGTTAGCACCGGAAAATATCCACCTGATTGCGGGCGATCCTGAGTTATGCTTATTTGAACTTTCCTGCCGTCTAAAAAGCCGTTATCTCGTGATAGGCGCTCGACAACGACAAGGATTATTAGGTTATGTTTTAGGGAATACGGCAGAAGCTATCCTCAGCCGTATGCGCAGCAATGTCCTTGTGGTGCCAAAAAATTCAATTTCAGAATCATAATGTTAAGCAGTTGTCAGCTTACTTTATAAACACAGGCTGTCAGCCAAAATGAGTATGCAGTCTTAGCTGAGGTGATATTACTGGCAAATATTGACCCGTTTAACTCAATGGAAATAAGTCATTCGCTAACAGCCCTTACTCATCGGGGCTCTTAGCAAATTGTTCTTAACACCGATGATAAGCACTCCAGTCAACTGTTAGTGCAATCATCTATCGGTTAGATTAATCTAAATAACCTTACCTAATGGTGGTTGCCTTGCAGTACAGGACCGATTTATTAGAAATACATCGTTTTACGCGTTTCGAGAGCTCGCTAGCGCACTTAGGTTTTAGGCATTTTCAGCCCTTAGCGTCACTTCGCCCATGGGTACACCGTTACTTTCATCTGCAGGTGGCAACAAATTTACCGCAGAGTATCGAACAAACTTTCTATCCTGACGGCGGTACCAGCCTACAGTTCTATTTCCCAGCACCAAGCCTTAATACAAACTCCGATGAACCTAAAGTAGTTTTTCACTGTGGTCAGAGTCTACATTCCCACGCATTTGTCCCCGGAATAGAACAAATGATCGTCCGTTTTCATCCCGGCGGTGCTTTTCATTTACTCGGAATTGCAGTGCAAGAGATTCAGCAAACAAGTTCACATACTGTAATCGAAGCCACTCAATTGCACCTACCAGGATTAAATCAGTTATTATCACAACTCGCAGACACCAATCAGCCAATGCAACGTATCGCCCAACTCGAACAGTGGTTATTACAGTTAATCAAGCCACAACTTGATAGGGGAACATGGTCTACCGCAGGGATTGTGCAAATGAGTTTACCAAGGCTTATCCAACCTCAAACCCGTTTAGAGAATTTTTATGGACAACTTGCCCTAAGCCGCCGCCAATTTGAACGCAGATTTAAACAAGAAACGGGACTCTCTCCGGCACAACTACAGCAGTTAAACAGAGTCAAAATCGCCCGCGATCTACTTAGTCAATCACCCGAACTTAATCTAGCGCAGGTGGCATTTGATTGTGGGTTTTACGATCAAGCTCATCTACATCAACACTTTGTCAGGGTGACACAGCAAACACCAGGGCAATACAAAAAACGCAAAATGTCGCAAATCTCCAATCTAACGCAACGCTAACTACTTATATTGAAGCCTCAGTTTATAGGAGGTTTTTATGTCAGAACGTATACCACACCAACAAATTTATCAGCTACAACCCGCACTATCCCAAGCACTAAATAGTTTAGATAAAGCCGCCGCTGACTCGCAGTTTCCACCATTATTGGTGCATTTAGTGAAACTGAGGGCATCACAATTAAATGGCTGCGCTTTTTGCCAGCGCATGCACGCACAGGAAGCCAGAAGTGATGGTGAAGATCAACTGCGTTTAGATCTGCTTGCCGCTTGGCATGAAATCGATGGAATATTTGATAAACGGGAACGTGCGGCTTTAGTGTGGACAGAAATACTCACCCAAGTTGCGTCGGCCCCTATGGCTGATAGTCAATATGCTCAGCTTGCCGAACATTATTCAGAGAAAGAAATAGTGGATCTCACCAGCTTAATTATTGCCATTAATGGCTGGAACCGCGTTGCTATTGCCTTCCATTTACAGCCCATCTAATTGCAATATAAAAGACGAATAAAAAGGGCACTGACTTTGGTGCCCTATTCGCTTGTATCGCTATGTTGTTAGCTTAACGTCAATGCCACTATTTTAAGCGGATGATTATTATCGAACGAGGGGAAATCTTCATGGGGATCGAGCCAAGTGTGCGCAGTAACTGTACGGCCTTGTTTTTCAACACAGCGCACTAAACTGTCGAACCATGCTTGGCGCTCTACCTTAGCCACATTATTGCAACAGACAATAGTCCCTCCTGATATAGTTGCCAGTAATGCAGGCTTAAACAGGCCTTGATAGTCATTGACGAGATCCACAATCCCAAAGGCACTCTTGGCATAACGCGGGGGATCAAGGAACACTAGATCAAACTGAGTTTGCACCAATTTGGGATAGCTAGGTAATTTTTGATTTCGGCGCCCACCGACACTCAAGCCTGCTAATTGGCGCAGTGCCGGAAACGCATCGCTCTGCACAAACTCGCACACATTCGATACCTGATTTAACGCCGCATTCGCTTTTCCCGTGGCTAAGGCAAAGGAAGAAAAGTCGACATTCATCACCCGAGTCGCGCCGCCAATAGCTGCCGCCGTACCAATACCGCAGGTGTAAGAAAACAAATTCAGCACGGTTTTATCTTGGCTGTGTGCCCGCACATATTCACGGCCAATACGCATATCGAGGAATAACAGTGGATCTTGCCCTTCGTGGCGCAGTTTAGTGCTGAACTTAATGCCATTTTCCTGCATCACCCGCTCAGCACTCGCAATTTCTGCCATTGCGGGTGATAAGATGTTCAATACGCGGGAATGGCCTAATGAACGGTCATTATACACAATCGGCAAATCGGCCTGTTGCAACAAAACAGTGCCGACATCGGTCAACTCTTCGTCGGTTAAGGTCTGATGAAAACTCTGCACTAGCCAAGTATCGCCGTAACGATCGACATTTAAGCCACTTATGCCTTCGACAGTGCCATGGAACACCCGAAAGCAATCGGTTTGATCCTGTTCAGCTTGTTGTAAAAAATCATGGCGTTTCGCCAGAGCCGTCGATAACAGCATTTGAATAGACATAAAAAGCGGGACTCGCGCAGTGGAAACCTGCGTAAGGTTTCAAGAGGGAAAACGGCATAATAGCAAACTAGGTCGCACAATATCGGAGAAATTCACCAAGCCAGTGCGAAATAATCGGCTTTGGCTCGATCTCACAATGTCGCGGTGACCTTAGCATCGAACTCTAAATAGCATTATTGGATATCGCGTTAGATACTACTCATGGTGATCAGTTTGGGATAATCATTACATGAACCTTAGCACTCGGGTTTCTGCTAGGTTAAGTATGCGATTAACTTAAGCCGTTTTCCGAATGCTCTCCCATTCTTAGTGCATTTCAAACTAACTTATGTCAGCCGTTTGCTATTCAGTTCGCTGAATCCTTGAAGTATAAGGCTAAAGCAAGCCGTAGAGTCTTCCTGTGGTAACAGATGCCCATATCGCTGATCCTCTAAAAATACCGTATCCGGTGCTAGCTTTTGCCACTGTGACTGGCAGTCGCAAACGCTAACAAAGTATGGCGAAAATAACTCTTTTGAGACAAAAATCCGACAGTTCCTTACGGCTTAAGCATTTACACGTCATCAAAGATCAAATCACTTCAATTAATGACTCTAATCCAGGCGCTGTCTTCGTTGGTACAAACTCGATCACCTCAAACTCGGCAACATCAGCAATGCTAAATGGGTCTTGGTGCAAAATAGCCTCCAACACCGTTCGAGATTCAGCCTTCGCTAAGATAACACCGCCAGTACGTGGCACCTTGCGGCCCGAGGCGACGAAAGTCCCTGCGGCAAAATGCTCATCAAGATAGGCAATATGGGCGGCTAAATGTAACTCTACTTCCGCAATAGGCTTTTTATAAGTAAGCAAGACAACGAACATAGGTATCCTTTAAATAACTGAAAAAACTAACATAATAGAACAAGTAAAACCGCTTAACGCTTATGTTTTGAGTAATCCTGTGGCGTACAACCAAATTGCATTTTAAAAGCCGCACTGAAACTGCTAACGCTTAGATAACCTAGATTATGCGCTACCCTCGTCGTGCTTTCTCCTTGGGTTAATCGCTCAAGAGAATTTAATAAGCGAAATCTTTGTCGCCATTGCCGATAAGTGAGGCCCGTTTCTGCTTTAAAGAGTCGCTCAACGGTTCGCACACTTGCCCCCCCTATTTCGGCCAGTTCTGTCAGTGAGTAATTAACTTTAGGTTGACGAATAATTGTTTGGATAAGACGACTAAGCCTTGGATCTTTTCCTGCGGGTAAATGAGCATCAACACTATCGAGTGTAGCTAGCTCGTCGATAGCCGCTAAACCAAGCCTAAGTAAGCGCCCTGCCTCCATTGATTCCGCTTCACACAATCTGAGGATAATTTCCCGCATCAGTGGCGTCATGGTCACCATGACCACTTGCTTATTATGTTCTCTGACACTATAGCTTGGGTCAATGTAAAGATTGCGAGTATGAGCATAGGTTTCACTACTGACTTGATGGGACAAATTGCAAGGGATCCAGACCGCATGGGTTGATGGAACCACCCATACTGCACTTTCACTACGAACCCGTAAAATTCCTTTTACAGCCCAAAGTAACTGTCCCCTTGGGTGTGCATGGGGTTCAATACCCGCTTCGGCATCCAAATTACGAGCATGGGTGAGTACAGGTCTATGGGGATCGATGATAAATGCGGCATTACTGGGTGCTAATAATGTCGCTTTAGGAACAATGTCTGACATATAGCCATCTTAAAACGTCAAGGTAAGTACGCTATCTTAAGATCCCTCTTCTAAGTAGGCAACCCGTCAGGTCTTTGAGTATGAAAAGTGTCAATAGCGTAAAAAAAATAGCCTTTACTAGTGCATTATTCATCGCCATCTTGTTGGCCGTTTTTCCTCTAAGTGAGTATCCGACGATATTTTCCTATAGTGCTGGCGTAGTATTAGTGACACTGATGTTTTGGAGCACAGGCTTCTTTCCCCCTTTTATGGCAGGTCTGATCTTTTTTGCTCTCGCGACCATTTTTAACCTTATCGAACCAAGTCTGCTTTTTTCTGGGTTTGGTTCGACTGCGGTGTGGTTAATCATTTCTGGTTTTGTGATAGGCAGTGCCATTTCAGAATCAGGGTTAAGCCGCAGAATGGCCTCACTACTTTCACCCATGCTCACTAGCCGTTATCTCTACTTGATTGCAGGCCTTGTCCTGAGTGCAGTACTACTTGGTTTTGTTATGCCATCATCCGTCGGCCGTGCGGTTGTGCTTGTGCCAATTGGCATGGCTTTAGCCGAGCAAGTTGGGTTTGAGCGAGGCAGTAATGGACGTATGGGTATTGCAACGGCCTTAGCACTGTCTTGTAATATGCCAAGTTTTGCAGTGTTACCATCTAATATTCCGAATATGATCTTGGCAGGTTCCAGTGAACGCCTCTTTAACATCAATTTTGGTTATACTGAGTATCTCTTGCTGCATTTTCCAATCTTAGGTTTGCTCAAGTCGATTTTAATAATTACGTTGGTGGTGTATTTCTTTCCTGCACATATTGATAAAAAGTGGCGTAGTAAAGAGAAAGAAAATGAAACTTATGATCTAGCCATGCAAAGGAAAGTCGCGGTAGTACTGTGCATCACCCTACTGTTTTGGGTAACAGACACACTACATGGTATTAATCCTGCTTGGGTTGGACTTGCAACGGCAATCATTCTGTTATTGCCCAAATGGGGCGTATTAGAACCTAAGCGTTTTAATAGCGCTGTCGATTTTGCTACCGTTATTTTTGTTGCTGCAGCATTAGGACTTGGCACATTGGTCAATCACTCTGGGCTTGGAACTGCACTAGGACAAGTGTTTAGTGAATGGCTACCCTTACAACAGGGTGAATCGTTCCTGAATTTTATGTCCTTATCATTAATCTCTACACTAACGGGTTTAGTTGCCACGGTTCCGGGTGTACCCACTGTACTATCTCCTATGGCAGCGGACTTTGCCGATGCGACTGGTTTCTCTATTCCTGCGGTATTAATGACCCAAGTGCTCGGTTTCTCAACGGTGATTTTTCCTTATCAAGTTGCTCCCTTAATTCTAGCCATGCAACTCTCTCAGGAACCATTAGCAAAATTACTCAAAATCACCTTACCTTTAGCAATAATAACGATAGTCGTACTGATGCCAATGGACTATCTATGGTGGTTGTGGCTCGGTTGGATAGCCTAGGGCGTGCCACTTGATTGATTTATTGATTAACACAAACGCCAGCATTTATGCTGGCGTTTTCAATAACAAACGAAATAGACAAAGTAAACGCTACGGCGTTATCCCTCTTAAAACATATTTAAAATGTCTCTTGATCACTAAGATCTTCAAAATACCAATAACCAAGATTCACCCACTCTGTAAGCTGTGCGAGACCGTCGGCATTATCTAACCAAGGCAGTAAAGCCGTTTTATCTAGTTGACTCATATCACAAAGCAGTGGGATTATCCCTGCCAGTTCCACAGGCAATTGATATCGTTCACCATTAATAAATATTGTTCCTTGCTCAACACTGACATCAAAATACAAACAACGTAAACCGCCAAGGCGAATAAGCGGTTGTTCATCGAGCCAAGCGAGCACTTCATCTTGGGTGATATCCAACGGCTCATCGGGTAAGTCCAAGGCACATTTGGATTGGGTGAGATAGCGGCCCGAGAATTCACTCACCAGTTTATCGTTTAACATACTCGTAAGCTGGCTACGTAAACGCGCTAAATCGTTATTATCCACGCAACCACTACGATGTGAAACTTGGCGCTCAGGATCGGCTATCTGCTGTGCACCTAGATCATGTTCGGATAAGTGATCGGCTAAGGCGCTGAACATATCTTTTGCCGAAGCTGTACGGTAACCCACTGAGAAACTAAGTGATTCTTCAAGAGTAATCCCATCATGTGGAAATCCAGGAGGAATATAGAGGATATCGCCAGGCAGTAATTCAGTATCGATAATAGGTTCAAACGCTTCAGTGTGCAGCAGCGCAGGATGGGCTGCAAATTCACGGTGTGGACCGCGATCGCCCACTCGCCAGCGGCGACGACCAGAACCTTGGCAAATAAACACATCGTAAAGATCAATATGTGGACCAACACCTCCACCAGGTGTCGCGTAGCTCACCATCACATCATCAAAGCGCCAACGAGGAATAAAATCAAAACATTGGATTAACGCTTCAGCATCGGGCACCCAGTTATTCAATGCTTGCACAATCAAAGTCCAGTCTCGCTCGCCTAACTTTTCATAGGAGTCAAAGGGACCAAATTCGGCATGCCACTGCCCAGCCTGCTGATAAACACGCCGCGATTCCACTAGCTCATCCATCGCTAAGCCAGCCAATTCTTCTGGGGAGACTAAGTCTTGGAACTGTTTAAATCCTTGGCGGATGACTAACGGTTTTTTCTGCCAGTATTGGGCTAAAAATTCAGCGGGGGTTAAACCATTTATCTCAAGTTGCATGGGATGCTCACGGGGCAAACTGTTATACATAAACGGCAATGTTAACAGGAAGACAATATGAGAAAACTCGATGGGATCAACAAAGCATTAAGTCGTATACCCATGAATAAAAATAAACTCATCGTCTTCGCTCAGCGGTAACAGACCAAGCTGTGCTAGCTGTATTTTTAGCTCAGTCAGGGAAGATGCATTGGCATCAGGCAACCCCGTAGGAAACAGTGTTTTGGCGATCCTAATCGCATAAATAGATTTGTAGCTAATGCGCCGCTGCACAAACAGACAATCTGCAGTCTTAATATCCGATAACACTTGATTTGAGGCTTCATAATCGAGGGGAAAATCCGCTTCACCTACTAGCTGTAATTGCAGATACACACCATGGGAAGCTAATAGCGTGATGTATTCACGCCATTTCGTATTATTCATTATAGGATTCATAGCGTTAACTTAAGTGCTTGCCAAATATAGTCGGTAAGTTTTTTTTGGAGTGTTTCATTCGAAATATCACCGTTTGATAAGATCTTAATATGGCGCCGAAACTTCCCCTTTCCTTCAAGTAAGCTGTAGGCATCCTGAAAACTTGCACCAGCACTAAATTCCAATGACACATGTTGTTGATAAGCAAAAATACCACAAAAGGGCTTTGTCGTGCTAAAGAGGATCCCACCGTACTTGATCTCCTCCGTCACTGGGATAGCGGCCTGTTGTGCCACGGCGAAAATCAACAGCCTTAGATCTCGTGCAACTTCAGCCAATGATGGGCTGAGCAAACGAATATCCGCTATGTGCTGCGTAATTGGCGATACATCATCCATAACGAAAACTCCATTGATTACATGATTAACCTTAAGGTTATCGTATTGAGATCCAGGATAAAACAGCCTTGATAGATAAGGGCATAAAAAAGGCCAAGTGTGGAGTGCACTTGGCCTTTGGCTGGAGATAAGATGTTAACGAGATTAGAACCCTTCAACCCCCTTCATGTCGGGGAGATGGTGGGCTATTCCCTTATGGCAATCAATACAGGTTTTTTCACCACTGGCCAGTGATGTAGAGTGCATCTGCGCCGCTCTTGGTGATTGTCTCGTAAAGTCCATATAGGTGAAGTTATGGCAGTTTCGACACTCTAAAGAGTCGTTTGCCTTTAAACGCTCCCATTCATGCTCTGCCAGTTCGCGACGTTTATCCTCAAACTTTTCACGCGTATTAATGGTCCCAAACACTTTGCCCCATACTTCTTTAGATGCCTGCATTTTACGGGCGATTTTATCCGTCCAATTATGTGGCACATGGCAATCAGGGCAAGTTGCCCGTACACCACTTCGGTTAGTGAAATGGATAGTCGACTGCAACTCTTGGTAGACGTTATTTTCCATCTCATGGCAACCGATACAAAACGCTTCTTGGTTCGTTGCTTCCAGCGCAGTGTTAAAACCACCCCAGAAGATCACACCCGCCACAAACCCACCCAAAGACAAAAAGCCTAGACTGTAATGGACACTCGGACGATTGAGTACTTGCCAGATCTTTTTCAATTTATCTAACATACTAACTCCTAGTGTTTTTTCTGCTCAATATTGGCTTTAATCAGATGTTCCATATCTACAAAGTCATTTTCGACCAGTAACTTAGCATCTAACTGCGGCACATGGCATTGAGTACAGAAATAGCGACGCGGAGAAAGCTCGGCTAAAAAGTTATTATCCCTATCCATATAGTGCGTCACGCTAACCATAGGAGCTTGTGACTCCCCAGTACGACTTCTGGCATGGCATGCCATACACTTATTAGCTTTAATATCAACCTGATAACCATCTATTTTGTGCGGTATAACCGGAGGCTGCATCGGATAATTACGCACTTCTTTCACATCGGTATTACGCACCTTTTGCATCGCAGGTGGTGTAGGTTCAACATTGATAGGTGCTAAACGCAGCGTATCAATTTTATCTTCAGGAATACTGGTTGCAGACACGTTGACCATGAACAATGAACCGAATGCAAGCAATCCTAACACTCTGACTAATTTGAATGTTTTCATTCTGTACTCCTTATACCTTAACGATCTTCACCGCACATTTTTTAAAGTCAGTTTGTTTTGACAGAGGATCTGTCGCATCTAAGGTGACTTTATTAATGAGCTGGCTAGCATCAAACCAAGGTACAAACACAAGGCCTACTGGCGGTTTGTTACGACCTCGAGTTTCGACTCGTGTTTTAATTTCACCTCTACGTGATACGACTTTCACTTCATCGCCGCGGCGAAGACCACGTTTTTTGGCATCATCTGGGTGCATAAAACACACTGCATCGGGGAACGCGCGGTAAAGCTCAGGCACACGCTGCGTCATGGACCCTGAATGCCAATGCTCGAGAACACGGCCTGTCGATAACCAAATGTCGTATTCTTCATCTGGCGACTCTGCTGGTGGCTCATAGGGCAGTGCAAAAATTACGGCACGCCCATCGGGATGACCATAAAACTCAAAGCCTTTACCCGCTTTCACATAGGGGTCACTTCCCTCACGGAAGCGCCATTTGGTTTCTTTACCATCGACCACTGGCCAACGTAAACCATGGGCTTCATGGTAAGCTTCGAAGGGGGCTAAATCGTGACCATGACCGCGGCCAAAGGTCGCGTATTCTTCAAATAATCCTTTTTGGACATAAAAACCAAAATGTTTTGCTTCGTTGTTCAAAAACTTAGGATCGGTATCTGTTAGAGGGAACTTGTCGACGTTGCCATTTTGGTACAACACTTCAAACAAGGTTTTCCCTTTGAAAGAGGGATTTGCGGCCAGCACTTCCTGTGACCACACTTCATCGGTGGTAAAGCGCTTAGCAAATTCCATCAGTTGCCATAGATCCGAATGGGATTCACCGGGTGCTTGTACCATTTGATGCCAGAACTGAGTACGGCGTTCGGCATTACCATAGGCGCCCTCTTTTTCGACCCACATCGCAGTTGGCAAAATCAAATCAGCAGCTTGGGTAGTAACCGTTGGGTAAGCATCGGAGACCACAATAAAGTTGGCAGGATTACGATACCCAGGTAAACCTTCCTCATTGATATTGGGGGCTGCCTGCATATTGTTATTGACTTGCACCCAGTAACAGTTCAAATCGCCATCTTTTAAACGGCGGTTTTGTTCAACTGCATGGTAACCCGGCTTGGGTGGAATAATGCCGCTTGGGATTTTCCAAATTTCTTCAGCATGTTTTCTGTGTTCAGGGTTAGTGACCACCATATCGGCAGGTAGGCGATGGGAGAAAGTACCCACTTCACGGGCAGTACCACAGGCTGAAGGTTGCCCAGTTAATGAAAACGGACTATTTCCTGGGGTAGATATTTTTCCGGTCAATAAATGAATGTTATAGATAAGGTTATTACACCACACACCGCGAGTATGTTGGTTAAACCCCATGGTCCAGAACGACGTTACTTTCGTATTAGGATCAGCATACAATTTTGCCAACGCCACTAATTTATCTTCTGAAACACCAGATAATTTACTGACTTTTTCAACCGTATATTCGGCAACAAAGGCTTTGAAGGCCTCAAAATCAATGGGGGTAGAATCACTTGCTGTTTTGACATTTTTTGCTTTTTGTTCAAGTGGATGGGTTGGACGTAAGCCATATCCAATGTCCGTTGTGCCCTCACGGAAATTGACATGTTTTTTAACAAAGTCCCAATTCACTTTATCGTTTTGAATAATATAGTTAGCGATAAAATTTAGAATGGCTAAGTCAGTTTGTGGGGTAAAAACTATCGGTAAATCGGCCAGATCGAAGGAGCGATGTTCGAAGGTTGACAGCACAGCCACTTTGACATGATTTGCACTCAAGCGGCGATCGGTGACGCGGCTCCACAGAATAGGATGCATTTCAGCCATATTTGAGCCCCATAGCACAAAGGCATCGGCAGCTTCCATATCGTCATAGCATCCCATAGGTTCATCGATACCAAAGGTACGCATAAAACCGACCACGGCTGACGCCATACAGTGACGAGCATTAGGATCGATATTATTTGAACCAAAACCCGCCTTCATTAATTTAACGGCGGCATAACCTTCCCAAATCGTCCATTGGCCAGAGCCAAACATCCCAACGGCCGTTGGCCCTTTTGCTTTAAGGGTTTCTTTCCATTTTTGCGCCATGATATCGAAGGCGCTATCCCAACTAATGGGCGTAAATTCACCATGCTTATCGTATTTACCATCAGTCATCCGCAGCATAGGCGTGGTTAAACGGTCACTGCCATACATAATTTTTGAAAGGAAATAGCCTTTAATACAGTTAAGGCCTCGGTTCACTTCACTATTGGCATCACCGTGGGTTGCTACCACTTTGCCATCGCGCGTTGCCACAATAACGGAGCAACCTGTACCGCAAAAACGGCACGGGGCTTTATTCCACTCTAATTTTGTTTGTTCTGAGCTGGTAATTAAGTTGCTGGCACCCGCGGGCAAGGCCAGGCCTGCTGCACCAGCGGCTGCAATGACGGCATTGGCTTTAATAAAGTCACGTCTATTCATGTTCATTCTTCACCTTCTTTGAGCACTTCACTCTGGTGGTAAACCATAGTGGCGGATAACACGCCAGGAATGGCATTAATTGCTTCTATGCTGTCCATCAAGGCACGTTGAGAGTCACCTTCAAGCACAACAATCAATTTCACATCGTTGTTAACGGAAAGTTCGGCATTTTCTATTGTCAGAATATGTTGTCTGACGTCAGCCATTTTCTGTGGTAATACTTGCACCACTAAACTGGTGATATGAAGTTCTTTACTCATGCGACATTTCACTCTTAACTTATTGTTATTATTAGCTGTTAATTTAGCCAGCACCCGGTGGGCCCGTTAAAATCTGGCTAAACCAAATCGCAAAGCCAAGGCCACTGACCAATACCACTGTCAATAACGGGGCGAGAAATACGGTTAAAAAGATAAAGATCTTCAGTTCTAAGGATTTTTCTTCTGCGGTGTTAGCACTCATGCGTCCTCCAAGAGGGTTATTCCTTCACGCTAACGAATGGTAAAGCTCGTCAATGGCAGGAATTTATATGTATCTGTTGCATCTTTTTTCTACAGGAGGATCATACCTTTATGCTGTTAACAAAATGTATACCTCCAAATCGGTAAAGCCCTTGATGCTTGATCCAGATCATTAATTTGACGATAGATTTAGTTAGATCATGCTTTTTAATCCATTTAGCGAATTACCAGCAAATCTGTTAAGTGCATTTACCTATTAAGATGAGGGGCGAGATGACTAAAAAAGAGGAAAAACACACTCAAAGTGTTGGGTATTCAATGGGCGTAACCATTAAGGAGTAGCCAAACAAGTCAATTGGTAACTATTTGATTTTAAATAATTTACATGGAATTTTGTGACAGCATTAAACAGATATGCAGATTAATGTGCAATATCAACTAATGCTTAATGGGATTTAAGATAAAAAACCGAGCAAAGTGGCAAACTTGGCTCGGTTTAATGTCTTTATTCTTTGAATTTGCGGTTAACCCTGTTGAATATGATTCAAAATCCGTTTTTCAGAGATGGGATAGGCAGTACCTAACACCTGCGCAAAACAGGACACTCGATATTCCTCAATCATCCATCTCGCCTCGATTAATGTCTGTGGCGTTGGCACAGATCGCGGCACCTTAGCTAACTGCGCCGCTAAGATCTCTTGTACTTTGTTGATACTTTGCATATGCAAACGGTCGCGGGTCGGATCGACGGGTAATTTATCGATACGTATCTCAATGGCTTTTAAATACCGCGCCACATCGCCTAGACGGCTCCAACCACAAGCTTCGACAAATCCCTTAAAGACTAACTTGTCTAATTGGCTTTGAATATCACTCATAGCAAAAGCAATATCTAGGCTAATTTTGCCCTTAAGGCGCTTTTTAATGCCCTGATATAGGGTCAAAATCTGCTCAACCTTCAAGGCGATTTGTTCGGCAGTAGGATTAAGTTCTTGGCGGACCCAGTCTTTTGCCTGCTCAAATTGCAGTTGATCACGCACATCGAGGGCCTTTTCATCCAACAACTGCTGTACTGCAGCGGCAATAATATCGTCAATCAAGATTTGCACTTGGCCAAATGGATTGAAATACATGGCTAATTTGGCCTTATTGGGCAAGGCTTGCTGCAAATGTTTCACTGGCGATGGAATATTAAGCAGCAGTAAACGCCGTAAGCCCTGACGGTGTGCATCTTGAGCCTCTAATTCATCATCGAATAATTTGATTGCAACACTGTCTTTATTATCGATGAGCGCTGGAAATGCCCGTACCTGATAGTTACCTTTCTGCTGTTGATACTGTTTGGGTAACTCACCAAATGACCACTCTGTCAGCGCTTCTTTTTCTATGCCTTTATCTGCAACTTGACGAATGGCCTTAGCGACTACGCCTTGCAGCTCTGCTTTTAAGGTATCGAGCATTCGCCCCTCGGCAATGAGCTTATGTTTATCGTCTTCGATTTTAAAATTCATTTGTAAATGCAGTGGGATCTGCGTTAAATCAAAATCTTCGGGATTCACACGTGTACCACTCATACGCAATAACTGCTTGCACATGGCCTCAAGCAAACTGGCACTAAAGGGCACCATAGCCTGCACACAAGCCCGGGCATAATCAGGTGCCGGCACAAAATTACGCCGCAAACTCTTAGGTAAGGATTTAATCAACGCAATACATTTTTCTTCTCTGAGCCCCGCCACCAACCAGTCAAAATCCATCTCATCGATTTGATTGAGTAACGCCACGGGAATGTGCACAGACACCCCATCATCCGCGGCACTGGGCTCAAAGTGATAACTGAGTTTGAGGCGTAAATTGCCTTTGTGCCAAGTATCAGGGAAATCCAATGCCGAGATATGATCCGCACTGCGTTGCATCAACAGGGCTTTGTTAAAATCGAGTAAATCTGGCTGCTCGCGTTTAGCCTTTTTCCACCAGCCAAAAAATAGCTGAGCATTGTAAATGCCCTGTGGAATGCGCGGCTCATAAAAATCCATCAAGACTTGCTCGTCGACTAAAATATCGCGACGGCGGGATTTATGCTCTAAGGATTCGATATCTTCGAGCAGTTTTTGATTTGCGACAAAAAATGCTTCTTGGGTTTGGAGTTGCCCTTCTGCCAAAGCGCTGCGGATAAAAATATCCCGCGCTTCAATAGGATCGATGGGGCCGTACTGTACCTTGCGACGGTGCACAACCGTCAAACCATAGAGTACTTGATTCTCAAGAGCAATAACGCTGCCGGGTTTTGCTTCAAAATGCGGCTCTACATAGCTTTTCTTAATCAAATGTGCGGCTAAGGGCTCAAGCCATTCTGGCTCAATTTTGGCGCAGCAACGGGCAAATAGGCGCGAGGTTTCGGTAAGCTCAGCCGCCATAATCCATTTAGGGCCTTTTTTGGCCAGTGGTGAACCAGGGAATACAAAAAACTTGCGATTACGCGCACCTAAGTACTCGTTATTATTATCTTTAAAACCCACATGGCTCAATAAGCCCGACAAGAGCGCACGGTGCAAGGTATCGTAAGTGGCTGGCGTATCGTTTAAACGCCACTTTAAATCGTGCACGGCTTGCTTAAGCTGAGTATATAAATCCTGCCATTCACGCACTCGCAGGTAGGCTAAGTATTCATCACGGCATTTTTTGCGGAACTGACTGGCAGAGAGTTCTTTTTGTTGATCTTTTAAGTGCTGCCATAGGTTTATCCAACTGACAAAATCAGAATGTGGATCGGCAAAACGGCGATGGGCTTCATCGCTCGCTTGCTTCTTATCCATAGGCCGCTCGCGGGGATCTTGAATCGATAAACCGGCCGCAATCACTAACACTTCGTTTAAGCAGCCCAGTTGATGACTTTCAACCACCATTCTTGCTAAGCGCGGATCGACCGGGATCTGTGCAAGTTGTCGTCCGAGTGGTGTTAACACTAATTTACCATGTTGATGCTTAACGGCTTGTAATTCCTCAAGCAATAAAAAACCATCTCGGATATGACGTGGATCCGGTGGCTCAATAAAGGGAAACGCCCCAATATCACCAAGACCAATCGCGAGCATCTGCAAAATCACCGAGGCTAAGTTAGTGCGCAAAATTTCAGGATCGGTAAACGCCGGACGATTATTAAAATCTGCCTCATCGTATAAACGAATACAAATCCCCGGCCCCACTCGGCCACAACGTCCTTGACGTTGATTAGCACTCGCCTGTGAAATAGGTTCAATCGGCAGGCGCTGCACCTTGGTACGATAGCTATAACGGCTGATACGCGCCGTACCAGGATCAATCACATAACGAATGCCGGGTACAGTCAATGAAGTTTCCGCCACATTGGTGGCGAGCACAATCCGCCTGCCTCGGTGGCTATGAAACACTTTGGATTGTTCGCCATAGGATAGGCGAGCGTAAAGTGGCAAAATCTCTGTATCACGGTAATTACGACGGCTTAATTGCTCCGCGGTGTCGCGTATTTCCCGCTCGCCGTTCATAAAAATCAGTATATCGCCAAGTCCTTCGGCGACGAGTTCATCGACCGCCGCAAAAATGCCTTCGATCTGATCCAGATCGGCATCCGTATCTTGAACAAGCGGGCGATAACGGGTTTCGACAGGAAACGTTCGACCCGATACCTCAATAATAGGTGCATTGTTAAAGTGTTTAGAGAACCGCTCAACGTCAATGGTCGCCGATGTAATGATGACTTTTAAATCTGGACGCTTTTTCAGAATTTGCTTGAGATAACCTAAGATAAAATCGATATTGAGGCTACGTTCGTGGGCTTCATCAATGATGATAGTATCGTATTGATCTAAATAGCGATCCGAGGTTAACTCCGCCAGTAAAATACCGTCGGTCATTAATTTGATATAAGACTCACTTTTTAAAGCATCGGCAAAACGCACCTTAAAGCCCACCACTTCACCCAGTGGACTCTGTAACTCTTCGGCAACTCGGCTAGCGACACTGCGCGCAGCTAAACGACGCGGCTGTGTGTGACCTATCATGCCACGGCAACCTAAGCCTAATTCCAGACAGATTTTAGGTAACTGAGTCGTTTTACCTGAACCCGTCTCACCCGCAATAATCACCACCTGATTACCCGCTATGGCTCGGGCAATCTCATCGCGCATTAACGATACAGGAAGATTTTCTGGGTAAGTAATTTTTGGACGGGCGTTACGGCGTTGCACAACCTTTTCAAAGGCTGTCTGAGCTTGCTCAGTAAGCTGTGCTAATTGGTGCGTCTTCTTATCGGAATCCGCTTCTTTATTCAGTTTAAATAAGCGACGTCGGATCCGCGACGCGTCGCTCTGATAGCAAAGATTGAGGAAAGCGTTCGAGAGCGGATGTTTATCAGAGTTCAAAACCAAATTCCATTGCTAGCATCAAAAACCGCGATCCTAGCAAGGAATGTGGTGCATTGGTATTGCTAATTTGCTGAAACTGAAACCGATGTAGTACAAATCAGGCCGGTGCCAAGTAACATTGCTGCATATAGACGTTCATTGCCTTTAACACATTTGTACGATTGATAGTGCCTATCACTTTACCCTGATCTACTACAGGGTAAGTTTTAGGTTTAGCTCCCAACATCTGCTCTGCAAGCTGTAAGATGCTGTCATCTGGCCCGACAAACAAAACCTCAGTACGCATGCAATCCTTTACAACGGATGTCATATCACAATGGTAAGTGCTCTTAAGCATCACGGCGAGGCAGTCTTGTTGAGATAAAAAACCCACCAGATTGCCATTATCATCGACCACTGCGGCGCCCATTTTATGATTTTCTAATAGTTTTTCGACAGCAGTAGCAAGCGACATATCAGCACGGAGTAACACGGGTTGACGGTCCATATGATCGCGGATTTTTATTGAGTCCATAGTATTCCCCTTAATTAGCCTTACGCTTAGAGTCTAGTCAAAATCTTACTAGATGTAATGGATTCATCTCGATTGACCGTTTACCACTGTGTGGCTAGGTGCATTTCCCGTGGATGATCAGGTTATTGATCTTGCCAAATCATCACTTGTGCAGGCTCACCATTACTGCGAGTCGCGCGGTACATTCCTTCCGTATTAAAAGGCGTTGCGATATTGCCTCGATGATCCACAGCAATCACACCACCAGTTCCACCTGCAGTGATTAAACGTTGATTAATCACTTCATCTGCCGCTTGAATAATCGACTTTTGTTGATATTTTACTTTGGCGCAAATGTCACCTGCGACTAAGTAGCGAATAAAATATTCGCCATGGCCCGTTGCTGAAACCGCGCATACTCCATTTTCAGCATAGGTGCCCGCACCAATTACGGGTGAGTCACCAATACGACCAAACCGTTTTGCTGTCATGCCCCCCGTCGATGTGCCTGCCGCTAGATTGCCTTGTTTATCTAGGGCTACCGCGCCGACGGTACCAAATTTATAATCGAGATCTTTCATCTCAATGCCTGCAATTTGCGCTGATTTTTCGGCGGCCTGTAGCTTTTGTTTAGCATCAAGCAACTGTTGATAACGCTCCTCAGTATCAAAATAGCTGTTTTGCACTAATGTAAACCCTTGGGTGAGAGCAAACTCCTCTGCCCCCGCCCCCGATAACATCACGTGCTCGGACTTATTCATCACGGCTAACGCTAAATCGATGGGATTAGCAATATGACGAACCCCTGCAACCGCGCCAGCATTCATGGTTTTGCCATCCATAATAGAAGCATCTAGTTCGTGGCCACCATCAAAGGTATAAACAGAACCCACACCCGCATTAAACAAAGGGCTATTTTCTAATACATTGATTGCTGTTTGTACGGCAAGCAGGCTATCTCCGCCTTGCTCTAATACTTTAGAACCTTTATCGACAGCTTCCTTTAACTTATCCTTATATGCTTGACGTTGTTCAGGAGTGAGATTGGCCTTAGAAATCGTGCCCGCTCCGCCATGGATAGCGATTGCGAACGGTTTATCATTAGCGTTGGTGTTATGCGACATAAAAAGTACACTCGAGATAATTAAACTAAAGGTGGCTAATTTTATTTTCATTATTTACATCCCCTTAAACAGTAGCGTCCTTTGTAACCATTTCAATGACTAATTTCAATCATCTCCTTGCCTGTTGCTTTCATTCTGGCGACAATAAAGGCACATCACATGGAGCATAAAGTGCAGCGATTCTTGCAAATCACCTCATTATCTTTTCGTCTTTATTTGCTTGTTGGCCTGAGTCTAGTGGCATCAGTAGCGACTGCCGACAATTTTTTGAAATTATCTGTCTCTGGTGTTGATGAAGCACTGCAACGTAATATCCTGGCGCATTTAGGCTCTTTACCTGACTCAGATGTCCAACGCCGAGCCTTTTTATTTAATGTCGAGGACAATGTCACTACAGCCTTAGAATCCATGGGGTATTACCATGGAAAAATTGAAGAAAAGCTGATTGAAAACGAAAAAGGCCCATGGGAACTAAAACTGACAGTGTCAGCGGGAGAACCCACTAAGATTCAGTGGGTAGATATCAATTTTTCAGGTGAAATGCTTAATGATCGCGCTTTCGATCAATGGTTATCTCAAGTCAATATCAAACCCGGCGATACCTTAAATCACGGTCATTACTCTGAATTAAAGTCCCAACTTGTTGCCCTCGCCCTCGCCAGAGGATATTTTGATGGCGAGTTCACACAATCACAAATTAAGATCAATCGCGATATTAATACCGCTCAAATCAGCCTACATTTCAATTCAGGCCAGCGCTATCGTTTTGGACAAGTGAGTTTTGATGGGCATACGTTAGAACCGGATATTTTAACTAATCTCATTCCCTTTAAAGAAAATGCCTCCTATTCGACTCGTCGGGTCAGTTCCCTCAATCGCCAATTACTGGACACGGGCTACTTCGCCAATATAAAAGTAATCCCACAAATTGATTTAGTTGAGGATAACCATATCCCTGTTAAGGTTGAGTTAACGCCTAAGGCAAGCCATTCAATTGAACTGGGTCTGGGGGGAGATATAGGCCAGAGTGCAGATAATACTTTTGACCCAAGGGTTCGAGTCACTTGGCGTACTCCACAGATTAACAAGTATGGTCATTCCCAAGAAACCAGTTTGGAATGGTCACCCGATCGTCCTAAGTTTTTAACCACCTACACCATTCCGCTCACACATCCCTTGGATGATCAACTTAAAATCCGCTTAGGATTATTGCGTGACAAATATGGTGTTACCCAAATTTATGAGCCAGAGAATCGAGATTTTCGCAATACAGGCCAACTTGAATCAACGAAATATTTACTTGGATTGCTTCGTCAACAACGGCTTGATAATCAATGGCTAATGAGCTACTCACTCGATGCTATTCGTGAAGAATATAATCAATCAGACACTGATTATTTTCCCACTTTCTATCTCGCTGGAATTAACTTTTCTAAAACAACCCGAGGAGATAACTCTCTCGATCCTAAATCGGGTTTTAGGCAAATCTATAGTCTCGACTATGCCGATCCTTATTTAGGTTCTGAGACTCGTTTAGCACGACTACAAGCCAAATTTAAATGGATTGATACCTTCTTTGATAACCACAGAGTCGTTGCACGTATCGATTTAGCGGCGAACATTGCCAATGAAAATGAACTGGCTTTTATTCCGCCCTCACTTCGTTACTTTGCAGGTGGCGATCAAACCGTACGCGGCTACGGGTATCAAGAACTCGGCCCTTATTTAGATTATATCGATACTGATGGTAGTACGAATCGTGAAGTTATTGGTGGGCGTTATTTAATGGTCGGCAGTTTAGAATACCAATATTACCTCACGCCCACTTGGCGGCTCGGCACCTTTATCGATGCGGGAAACGCCTTTGATAATAATCAGTTTGAACCTGTTGTTTCTGTCGGTGGTGGTATTCACTGGATATCTCCTATTGGCCCAATAAAATTAGATTTAGGAATAGGCTTGAAAGAAACTGATACCATTGAAAGGTCATGGCGGATCCACTTAACCATGGGGACTGAGCTATGAGCCACTCTAAGGTTAATGATAAAACCAACGAGCAAGTTGATGTGGCATCAATTGATTCAACAGGATCCGCTCAATCTGTTCCTGTTTCGGGATTACAACGTATTTGGCGTGCATTTAAGCTCGTTACGCGCATTATTGTCTATGTACCATTAACCGTTTTAGTGCTTATCGCACTATTAATTGGCACTGAGATGGGCTCAAGGCTCAGCATTGGACTAGCCAATCAATTCGTTCCCGATCTTGAACTCACGTACACTTCTGGCGCGATTAATAAAGAGCTCAACTTAGCTCACGCAGTTTGGGCTATGGATGGCATTAAAGTACAACTTGAAGCGTTGCACCTTGCTTGGCAACCTACTTGTTTACTGCAAAAACAATTATGTATAACTGCACTTACCGCAGCTAAGGTTGAGGTGCAAATTGACACAGAGCAGCTTGTATCTGATCCCGCCGACGCCTCTTCCGAAATAGCAGGTATTGATGATGCAGAGTCACAATTAACACTTCCCTTTGGGATTATTCTCGATACCGCCCAGCTGATGGCAGTGAACGTACAACTAGATGGAATGCACTTTGCTGCCAATAGTATTGAGACTAAAGCCACTTGGCTTACTAAAGGACTCACAATAAAGCAGCTCAGTAGCGAGGGGCTGTCAATATTAATTCCACTTGATGACAGTTCCAATACTACAACAAATACAGCAGCATCAAACGCTTCACCCAATGCATCAATAGATTCAGTCGAGTGGGCGCTAGCCCAATTACCCCCAGTGTTTATGCCTTTCCCTGTGATGGTAGAACAACTGAACTTAGAAAACACCACCCTTGAAATCGGTGATCGTAAAGACGTCTTTCGTCATGCTGCGCTACAGGGAAGTTTCCAGCAATATCAACTGACCTTAACGCACCTTCTGCTTGAGCATACCTATGGTCAAGCAGAAGTGGCCGGAACGCTTAATCTTGAGAATGACTACCCGCTTTCCCTTGATATTAATGTCACACTCCACCAAGTCGCAGAGTTACCCGAGCTTAGCGGACAGGAGCTCACCTTAAAACTCAGGGATAGCCTAGGCCAACTGCGTGTTAATGCGCATGCAAAGGGCGATGCAGACTTTATCCTCGATGGGCAAATTGAACTCAAAGATCCAACACTGCCCTATAAGGCTAAACTGGAACAAGCACGCCTACAGTGGCCATTACAAAGCGCTGAGTATTTTGTCAGCAACCTGAGCATAGATACCCAAGGTAGCCTTAATAAGCAGAATGCGAAGATACAAGGACAACTCATCACGCCGTTTAATAAAGTGCTTTCTATTGATACAGTGCTTCAGCATCAGGATTCAAAACTGACTATTGATAAGCTCAATGCCAGTGGTGATATAGGTACTGTCGCGCTAGAGGGTGAACTTAATTATCAAAAAGCCATCAGTTGGAAAGCTACGGTACAACTGGATGCCATACAGCTTGAGGAGTTAACCCTTCCACAGACAGAGTCCGCCGACGCCATTCATTTGCCAAATAGCCTAATAAGCGGAAAACTGCACACCACAGGCAAACTCGATAATAACCGCTGGCAGGTCGCACTAACAGAGACGACACTCGAAGGTACACTTCAGGGCTACCCATTTGATATTAAAGGTGATATTAGCCTAAATGATGCACTTTATGTCAGTTCTAAAGGGCTCAATGCCAACGCGCTCGGTGCAAGCCTAGCGCTCAAGGGCGAAGCCAATGCCAACTGGGATTTACAGGGTGAATTACAAGTACCCGATTTGGGGCTTTGGTTACCTAAAGCCAGTGGTCAATTGCAGGCGAATATACATGTGGCTGGTGATGCTAAACATCCACAATTAGAAGTCACTGCACAATTGGTCGATCTTCTCTATCAAAATATCAAATTACAGGAATCCACCCTTAAAGCTTATTACAAACCGTTAGAGCAACATGAATTTGCCGTTTCGCTTAAATCTAAAGCGCTGCACTTAGGCGAGCAAGTGCTCGACACTATAACCCTAGGCAGTAAAGGGGATATTAACACTCAAAAGTTAACCCTAAATGTCAGCGGTGATTTAGGGTTAGATCTCAGTCTAGCCAGTCAATTTGACGAGAAGAAATCACGCCTGCAAGCCCAGATTAATCGACTCAATCTTTTAACACCGCTTGGACTGTGGCAATTGGATAAGGATGTTAGTATCGGTTGGGACCAAAACAAAAGTCAGGGTAATATCACTCCCTTCTGCCTCGTTAATCCCAATAGTCGGTTATGTTTAAATAACCAAACTGTGCTTGGACAAACTGGCGATGCCCAAATCAGTTACTCCGGAAATCCTGGCAAACTACTCGCTCCCATATTGCCTGGCAATATGAACTGGGATGGTAATGCAGCATTATTTGCTAATTTCGCCTGGGTAAAAGGTCGCAAGCCCACTGCCGATCTGACGCTAAATTTTGCACCTGGCAGTATTCTGTTGAAACGAGCTAAAAACCGTGAAGTCACCATTAATTACCAACAATTGGCTTTAAACACCACTCTAGATGCTAAACGCCTTGTTTCATCATTGAGTTTTGAATCTGAAGGAGTGGCAAGCTGGCAGAGTGAAATAACAGTGAATGTCACGCCAGATCGCACTCTGTCTGGTTATGCCACGATTAAAGAGATCAATCTACAGCCATTAGGTGAGTTTTTTCCTCAGTTAAATACTATCGAAGGCCAACTGACCAGTAAATTAAACTTTGCCGGCACACTTCAAGATCCTGAGGTGTCAGGAAATATGTCACTCACTGAAGGTGCCCTAGCCCTTACCGCAAACCCAACTCTCATCAATAAAATCGATATGTCGATGAATCTTGGCGGGCAGCAAGCCGAACTGAAAGGCCGCTGGATGATGGGGAATGGCCTAGGTCGAGTATCTGGTAATCTACGTTGGCCACAAGGACTATTTAGCGGAGAATTGGCTATAGAAGGCGATAAACTTGCCGTGATCCAGCCTCCCCTAGCCATTCTCGATATATCACCTGATCTCACCTTAAGTTTCAGTAGTGAACAACTAGAGGTCAAAGGTACCGTCAATGTTCCTTCCGGAAATATTAAAATCGTTCAACTTGCCGAAGGCGGTGTTGCACTATCCGAGGACGTCGTTTTTAATGATTCAATTGCCGCAGCTCAACCTAAATCCAGTCCTTATGCCATAGTTGCAGATCTTAATATTAACGTAGGCAATGATCTTAGAGTGGATGGTATGGGACTTAAAGGCAAGCTGCAGGGAACACTTAAACTACAACAACAAGCATTTCGCCCCCCGCTCTTATTTGGTGACATAAAAGTGCGACAAGGAAGTTATAAATTTATGGGACAAACACTGAATATCCGCACAGGAGAAGTACAGTTCGTTGGCCCAACCTCAGTGCCAAATCTCAATATTGAGGCTATTCGAGAGATCAAAAGCGAAGACTTAATCGCTGGAGTCCGCGTAACAGGCACGCCCGCCAGACCGGTAGTAACACTCTTTTCCAATCCAGCAAAAGAGCAAGCAGAGATCCTGTCATACATTATTAAAGGCAGTGGTTTTAACAGCACCAATAACGAACAAAATAACTCCTTAATGATGGGAGCTGCCTTAGGGTTAAGTTCACAGGTAGGTGGTGGAGCAATCAATAATATCGGTAATACTGCCACAGGATTGATTGAAGAATTTGGTTTTTCAAACGTCCAACTCGATACGAATGATGAAGGACGAGTAGCAATAAGCGGTTATATTGGCGAGAAACTCATGGTGAAATATGGCGTTGGTGTCTTTAACCCTGGCTATGAAATGACCGTTAGATATTATCTGCTATCGCAATTATATCTTGAAACCGTATCAGGTACCCTCGGGCAATCCCTTGACATCTATTACAACTTTAATATTAAGTAATTCTGGTCAGCTTTAAATCTGTATAAGACATAACTACATCGCTCTCGATTACAGATAGGAACAGAGTACTCACCACGAATGCAGAAACCAGCCACAAAAAAAGCGCCACAGAGGCGCTTTTTTGCTTCAGTTACGACAATTAAGCGTAAACGAAGTCAACATGTTCGATGATTGGCTTGAACACGTGGCGTTGCATAGCTTGTGCACGAACACCCACTTCTTTACCGTCTAAAACGATAGTTACTACAGAAGTGTAGAAGTCTTCGTTAGCTTGGATGTTAATAATGTCTTTGTGTTCAAAAACAATAGAAACAGGCTCTTTGCCTTGGCCATAAATAACAGCAGGAACTTTACCAGCATGGCGTAGGCGGCGGCTCGAACCTTTCCCTATTTCAGTGCGGGTTTGTGCTTGGATAGTGTAAGACATGTGTTTCTCACTTAAATTTTAGAGTAAAAGTTGCCATCATTTTCGACCAATGATGGCGCATATAAAGCGCGCGCATACTAACACAGTAGGCCACTGCCGACAAGAACAGCATTCTCAAACAAGAAATAAAGCGTGGTTGTGAATAACAAAGATAATTTACTGAATTGGGAAACTTGTATCTTAGCTGTTACACGGGAGAAAAGGTCTTGATCTCAAACCAAAAACACGAGATCTAGATCACATTTGCACCTAAACAAGCCTGCTAAGCTCGGGCAAATTTTGATAACTGATGTGCTTTAGCATGCGTCACGCGCTGTATTTATTACAACAAGAAAATCGACTTTCATGCCAACTCGCCCGTGAACTCGTGTCTCTTATCGAAACCGTTCCTTATCAGCAAACGACTCTCGAATTAAAACTGCTAGAGTTACTAGCCTGTACTCAACAAAAAAATCACAGCTTAATTCAATTAATGCAAACAAGAGGATCTACTGAAGTTGAATCTCAAAGACAACGACAATTCCAATTTTCACAGCGTTTAAGTCAACTAATAAGTGATTGGCAACAACATCGAGAAATGAATAAGCTTGATCAACAATTTATGCCACTTCTAAGGTATTATTTGTGCGAATCACAATCTTTAGAACATGCATTTTACGACAAGATCATTCAACAAATTAGCCAAGCTACCAACGCCTCACCGGACCACAGTCAACGTGCACAAAACCAGACTTAGGATAGTAACCCACACCACCTAATTTCAATGAAAGTGCTGCATCTCTCAGTGTTTTCAAGTTCACACTAGGAATAGCAATATCCATCGCCATGCCCTGCATGTGGTAACTTTTCTTTGCCACTCCACCACTGTTATTTGCGAGCATACCGTTAGTCTTTGGTGATCGGTAACCTGAAATCACGTGGATTTCATCATCCACATTCAGTGTCGTTTTTAATGAATAGAGTAAATCAAATAGGCGTTTATCCATGGGAGCCGCAATATTCTGACGATGGTCCCGCAATAACTGGCTAAAATCAGCTAACACTTCACTTTGGTAATGTCCATCAACCCAATAGCTACCATCGTTACGCTCCCCCGTATGCCTATTATAAAGGCTTAACTCGCGGATCCCTTTGGTCGAACGACTCGCAGCGGCTTTAGACGGGAGTAATGAATACAATGCCACACCACCTAAGCCTAACAACAACTGCCGACGGGCAGGACAAATCAAAGTCACATGATCACCATTTGTTCGATTTTTGCACACTAGAGAGGCAAACTATACTGAATTAACGCTGGGATCAAGTATCAAACTCGATTTCAACGCTCAGATTTACAAATGATT
The DNA here is from genome assembly GCF_000015185.1 of Shewanella sp. W3-18-1. Taxonomy (NCBI): domain Bacteria; kingdom Pseudomonadati; phylum Pseudomonadota; class Gammaproteobacteria; order Alteromonadales; family Shewanellaceae; genus Shewanella; species Shewanella sp. W3-18-1. The sequence continues at coordinate 2,436,070 of NC_008750.1, forward strand.
AAAAAGTTCAAACTGTTAGGGAATGTTAAAAATTGAGCTTGTAACAGCATTTGTAAACTCGGCCTCCAAATGATAAATATCATTGCGATAATGATCTTGCCCTTTATCATCAAGCCATGCCGTCCAATAAACCAGATGTACGGGTAATTTCTCTGACAGTGCAAACCATTGTGGATCCGTTACATTTGGGGCAAGCCTATCCCATAAGCCCTTATCTTTAACAAGATTACGTTTGAACCACTGTGCTAACTCATTGACTTTCTCAATACGAATACAGCCCGATGAAAGTGCCCTATTCTCCCTTTTAAATAGAGCTGGTTCAGAAGTACCATGTAAATAGACGCTAAAACTATTATCAAAATGAAACTTATATTTACCTAACGCATTTTTAGGGCCTGGACGCTGCACTAATTGGTAAGGGAAACGGGAAGAGGCAAGCTCCTGCCATTCTTCCGTCGTATGAAAAATTAATTGTCCACTATAATCATAAACATCAAATTCACGGTCTTGCAGGTAATAACCGTCTTTACGGATATGAGGTAAAATATCCCGTCGTAAAATACTGCTAGGCACACGCCAACTGGGATTAAGCACAATACTGGATATTTGACTATCCAGTATTGGGGTTTGCCGTGAAGACTTACCCACAATCACCTTAGAGGTCAACACCGTTTGTTCCTGTTCAACCAGTTTCATCTCAAAAGCTGGCACATTAATTAACAGATAACGGGGTGTTAATTTGCGACTAAATATTCTTTGTCTTAATTCATTTCTTGCGAGTAATACAGCCCGTTGTCTAGGTGATTGATTTAACCAATATAAGGTTTGCTTACCAATCACCCCGTCGGTTTGTAAACCATGGCGAAGTTGAAAACGCTTAATACCTAGCATCAACTCATCGGTATAGACTTGTTCAACATCAACTTCTTTTGGCATATCTCCTAATAACCAAAGGCGTTTGGCAATAGTGTTGACTATAGGATGAGTTTGACCGACGGTGAGTTTGTTTTCTAACATCAAGGTTTCCCAAGAAAATTGGGATTCAAGTTGTATAAGTTGGCTGATCTTTTTAAGCACTGCCTGATAATGGATGTCACTCATCGGATCCGCGTTTGTATTGTTTGTCATTACAGCATCACAACCCGATAAAGCTGAAATATGCTGCCAATAGGCCGTCACCTGCCCTTGCATGCGAACCATATCATCAGGTTGAAGCGGTTCTGTTTTAGCCTGTGATAATGCCTGATAATTTGTGTTAAATAAGGGATTTACACCCGCTAGATCGAATAAAAGAGTCTGTTCTAAGAGGAAGGGATATTGCTGAAAGGAATTATCATTAATACGGCTATCAAAGGGGGATGTCGCTCTAAGAGTATTGCTTACGAACATGCCTAAAAATAACAGGCTGCAAACGACAATCTTAAATAGCCGCCCGTGCTTGCTAAGCCAAGGTAACTTTGCATGCTCCATACACTTCTCCTTGTTCACACGACCTAAAGTGTCAAGCGCGTCCCCACCAATCATTAAACTATTTCACGTAAACACATTTTTTGCTAGTGCATATAAAATTTATATAAAAGTATATTTTTAATTTCAATATATTATGGAATATTGCTTGTTGATAAGAGGTTAAGTGATTTGAGACGCTGAAATCCTCAGATGCAAAAAAGCCCCGACTAATGTCGAGGCTTATCTACTATTCACTAAGAATAATGGTACCCGAGGCCAGACTTGAACTGGCACGCTGTTACCAGCGAGGGATTTTAAATCCCTTGTGTCTACCGATTCCACCACTCGGGCAAACTCTTCATATTAACAACGGGAATCGTGTCATTAATATTTTATATCTATGGAGGCGCGACCCGGAGTCGAACCGAGATCGACGGATTTGCAATCCGCAGCATAGCCATTCTGCCATCGCGCCATTACTCTAGCTAAAGACTAACTCAGCTTAAGCAAAATTAGACTTTTAGAATTTGGAGCGACATATCGGGTTCGAACCGATGACCTATACCTTGGCAAGGTATCGCTCTACCAACTGAGCTAATGTCGCCTTTTGTATCGCTGTTATATTTGCCTTCAACATTGATAAAGGTATCGTCTCTTAACCTTTATCAACTGAGCTAATATCGCCTTTTGTATCGCTGCTATATTTGCCTTCAACATTGATAAAGGTATCGTCTGTTAACCTTTATCAACTGAGCTAATGTCGCCTTTACTTGTAAAAGTACCAGCTCTAAGGAATGAATATAAAGACCTTTCCTTTGACTGCGGATTGGCATTCTACCGATTTAGACCTCAGAGTCAATCAACAATTTTGAAATACTGCGCTAAGCCGCATCGTTTGCCCAATATTCACCCATAAACAAATTAGAACCATAATAGGAGGTGTTAATTTTCAGGATTATTTTTAGATGAGCTCTATGTAAAACAAAGCCCGTTAATGTGCGATAAATCTAAAAAATCAATCAAGCAGAAATAGAAAAGCAAAAGCGCCCAATCTGGGCGCTTCACTTAATCTCTGCATATCAATGTCGTGGTATACAACAGATGGGCAGCGTATTGATCAGTTTAACAGCTGTTAGGCTGGTAGAGACAGCGTGGTTAAACCTAACATGGTCTGCATCACACCGACCACTTGGCAGCTATAGCCAAATTCGTTGTCATACCATACGTATAGAATGGCGCGTTTACCTTCCGCGATAGTCGCTTGGGAATCAACCACACCAGCATAACGTGAACCGACTAAATCACTCGATACAATCTCAGTTGAATCAGTGTAATCGATTTGATTTTGCAGTGGTGATTGTAGCGCTGTATCTTTCAAGTACTCGTTTAGTTCATCTTTATTGGTTTCGGCATTTAGGTTCATGCTGATAATCGCCATAGACACGTTAGGCGTTGGCACGCGAATCGCGTTACCCGTTAACTTGCCTGCTAACACTGGTAAAGCTTTGGCAACGGCTTTGGCTGCACCCGTTTCAGTGATCACCATGTTTAAAGGTGCACTGCGACCACGGCGATCTGCAGTGTGATAGTTATCAATCAAGTTTTGATCGTTGGTATAAGAATGAATTGTCTCAACGTGACCATTCTCGATACCATATTTATCATTCACAGCTTTCAGTACTGGCGTAATAGCATTGGTAGTACAACTCGCCGCAGAAACAATAATATCTTCTGGGGTAATGTCGCCTTCATTCACACCGTAAACGATATTCTTGATCGCACCTTTTGCAGGGGCTGTTAGCAATACTTTGCTGGCACCAGGGCTCTTAAGGTGCAAACCAAGACCCGCTTCATCCTTCCAAATACCAGTGTTATCAACAACTAGGGCATCATTAATGTCGTATTTAGTGTAATCCACTTCATCAGGTGAATTCGCATAAATGACTTGGATATAAGTGCCGTTAGCGATAATCGCATTGTTCTCTTCGTCAACTTCCACAGAACCATTAAAGGGACCATGGACTGAATCACGACGTAATAAACTCGCGCGTTTTTCTAGATCGCCTTTCTTGCCGCCACGTAAAACGATAGCGCGTAACCTTAACTTATTGCTGCGACCTGTGCGTTCAATCAGCAAGCGTGCCAATAAGCGACCGATACGGCCAAAACCATAAAGCACGACGTCACGCGGCGCGACATCATCGGCATGGTCGATAGCATCGGCCAATTCTTTTGCCATATAGCTTTCAATTTCGCTGACATCAGTATGGTCGCGCCAGTAATTGACAGCGAGCTTACCAATATCCACTTTACATTGTTTAACTGCGAGTTTGCTCAAAGCTTGAACGAAGGGGAAACTCTCGCGTAAACGTAATTTTTCACCGACATGACGACGAACTAAACGGTGCGCTTTAATGATTTCAATCGTAGAAGCATTGAGTAACGGCTTACCATAGACCACGACTTCAACGCCTTGGTTACGATACAACTTGCCCAACAAAGGCTGCATTGCCTCTGCCATTTCAAAACGTTCTTGCCAACTTTGTAGGTGTTTATCAGCGCTCATTTACAGATCCTTTATCTCACTTTTCAATAAAATGTACTGAAAGGTTTGAGTAACATGACGAAAAGACCAATAATCTAATGTGGGTTTTAGGTAAAACCCTGTTTTGGTCGGCGCCATTGTAATGAAAGTCGCGCTTTGTTGCCAGTAAGATATTTTCTATAAATATGTAATTTTATTAGAAAATCTGCCATTTGGAGGGTGTTTTGCGTCAAAATCTAGTAATAATTACATCATTTACGCTCGGGATGAGCATTTTAGGTCTTTTCGGTTGCGATAATGGCCGAAATATCGCAATAATTTGTAAAAATAATCCTGAAATTTGTGCCGACTTGCATAAAGACAGTTGGTGTTTAGCTGAAAAAACGCAACTGATAAGAGATCGTTATACTTTAAAAGACACAACTAACCCTACAGGTAAACAGCTATATCTACAACTTACCTATCTTGAAGATTACAGTCGTTGTATCGAACTTGCCGCAGGTGTGCAGCATATCATCCACACAAGTCGTACTGCAGATAGAGCAAGAGCCTTTAGGTTAAGCACAGATAATTTAACTCAACTTCAAGAACAAACGCGTGAACGGCAAGATCCTTTTATGTCCTACTACCAATGGACGCGTTTCGGTGATACCCAAGCACTAAACCGACTGCTAGAGCATGAAAATGCTGGCGAAGTGACTGACCCTTTTTTACTCGCGCAAATTGCCACCTATTACAGCAATCGAGATGCCATTAAATCGCAACAACTGTATCTTAAAGTGCTCTCAGAAATTCAATACGATGACTTTGATGTGAATTGGCTATTAGGCTTAGCATCCACTTTTCGTCACACACAGCAGTTTGATAAAACTTACATGTTAACTAAGGCTAATTTACTCCTCACACAACAAAAATATTCAGAGGATAAGATGCTCGCCTTGCTCAGTAACAACAAAACGCTGGCAGCAAAACTGGATAAATATGCTCAAACACTCATAGATGCATTAAAAAATGGCAACTACTCAACAAGCTCAGTGCGAAAATGGCTAGAACCAGCCCCCCAAATCTTGCCAGCAGAAACAATAACCACAGAGCCAGTACCCGAAAAGTAACGCTCTATCGGATTGGCAAAATGTTTGCCATCTTGTAATTTTTTACCCAAATTGGGGGGTTAAAATGGTGATTCCGCGAGCAATGTAAAAAAATCACCTAAATTGTTAACCAAATCTGCGGTAACATGCCGATTTAACTTGACGATAGCTGTCAGTTTGGTAATTTTACTACCAGTTGAATTTTATAATCACCAGAGGGATATGAGATGACTATCCGTGTAGCAATAAATGGCTATGGCCGTATCGGTAGAAACGTATTACGCGCCTTGTACGAAAGCGAAAAAGCTTATCCAATCAAGATTGTCGCTATTAATGATTTAGGCGACGCTTCCATCAACGCTCACCTGACAAAATACGATTCTGTTCACGGTCGTTTCACTGCGAAAGTTGACCATGATGCCGAAGCTATTTATGTGAATGGCGATAAGATCCTCACTTTCCAAGAACGTGATCCTGCAAAACTGCCATGGGCAGAGCTACAGGTTGACGTGGTTTTCGAATGTACCGGTATCTTCACTTCTAAAGAAACCGTTCAACCACATTTAACCGCTGGCGCGAAGAAAGTGATTATTTCTGCTCCAGGTAAAAATGTGGATGCCACCGTAGTTTACGGTGTGAACAACAACGTGTTGACCTCAGACATGACGGTGATTTCAAATGCTTCTTGTACGACTAACTGTCTAGCCCCTTTTGCTAAGCCGTTAAATGACGAGATTGGTATCGAATCAGGTTTGATGACCACCATTCACGCTTATACCAACGATCAGCGTTTATCTGACGTGTACCACACAGATTTACGTCGTGCCCGTGCTGCGGCACTGTCAATGATCCCAACTAAAACGGGCGCAGCTGCTGCTGTCGGTTTGGTTGTACCTGAATTACAAGGTAAATTCGACGGTTTAGCGGTTCGTGTACCTACAGTTAACGTATCACTCGTGGATTTATCTTTCATCGCTGCCCGTGATACGACAGTTGAAGAAGTGAATGCCATTATCGAACGTGCTGCCAGCGTTGCGCCATTGAGCGAAGTGTTAGCGGTAAATAAAGAGCCATTGGTGTCTATCGACTTTAACCACAATGCGTTTTCTTCAAACTTTGACGCCACTCAAACCCGTGTAAACGGTCGTTTAGTGAAAGTGATGTCTTGGTATGATAACGAGTGGGGATTCAGTAACCGTATGTTAGATAACGCGGTTGCCCTGATGAACGCCAAATAAGTCAGCGTAAAGCAGTCTAGTCTCTAGATACCGCGTTACCCAATTAAGCCTCGCATTAGCGGGGCTTTTTATTGCCTTGTATTTGAGAGTTTATAACTGAAAGAAAAAATCCCCGTCATACATAATGACGAGGATCCTATTTCACGCTAGGGGAAATCTTAAGCGTTGCCCTTCACTTTCATATTCAGTGTCTTGGCAAAATCCAGCATACGCGTCAGTGGGATAAGCGCTTTCACTCTTAAATCTTCATCCACAAAAATCTCATGGGTGGTTTTATCGCTGTCGGCGAGTGACGCTTCAATTGCCTGCAAACCGTTCATCGCCATCCAAGGACAGTGGGCACAGCTCTTACAGGTGGCACCATTCCCCCCTGTTGGCGCTTCAATTAAGGTTTTACCTGGCGCGGCTTGCTGCATTTTATAGAAAATGCCGCGATCGGTTGCCACAATAAAACGCTCATTTGGCATGGTCTGCGCTGCTTTAATCAGTTGACTGGTCGAGCCAACGGCATCGGCCATCGCCACCACACTGGCGGGAGACTCTGGATGCACTAAGATAGCCGCATCGGGGTAAACACTTTTCATATCACGCAGCGCGTTCGCTTTAAACTCGTCGTGAACGATACAATCGCCCTGCCACATCAACATTTCGGCGCCTGTCTGTTTGGCAATATAGCTGCCTAAATGACGATCGGGTCCCCAAATGATCTTTTTACCTTCGCTGTCTAAGTGCTCAACGATTTCAAGGGCAATACTTGAGGTCACCACCCAATCGGCGCGCGCTTTAACCGCAGCCGAGGTGTTGGCGTAAACCACCACAGTATGATCTGGGTGCGCATCACAAAAAGCGCTGAACTTATCGATTGGACAACCTAAATCCAATGAACAAGTCGCTTCAAGGGTCGGCATTAAAATGGTTTTTTCTGGGCTCAAAATCTTGGCGGTTTCGCCCATAAACTTGACCCCAGCAACGATTAAGGTTTTTGCGCTGTGATCGCGGCCAAAGCGCGCCATTTCTAAAGAGTCTGAAACGCAGCCGCCGGTTTCTTCGGCAAGGGCTTGGATTTCAGGATCGGTATAATAGTGGGCAACCAGAACGGCATCTTTTTCAATGAGCAGTTGCTTGATACGCGCCTTGTAATCGGCTTTTTGCGCATCGGACAAAGGCACTGGCTTAGGCGGAAACGGGTAATCAATGGTTTCTATTGTTGGAGCAAATGGGCTGGGGGCTAACTGACTCATAACACATCCATCAGGATAACTACGTTCGGGAATTATACGTAATCGGGATCAAAAGATTAACCCATTTGTGCAAAGCAAATAAAAAAGGACGCTTTTAGCGTCCTTTTAGTGTCAGTTATTCGTGCCAGCGGCTTAGCGCATTGCTAATAACATCTCTTGCGGCTGCTCAAGATATTGTTTCCACAGATTACAGAAGCGGGCAATCGTACCTCCATCGATCACTCTATGGTCGCCAGACCAGCTCACTTGCATGATTTGGCGGGCTTCGACTTCCCCTTTCGCGTTAAAGCGCGGTAAGGTTTGCAACTTACCTAAGGCCACAATCGCCACCTCAGGTTTGTTGATAATGGGCGTCGCCACTGTGCCACCTAAGGCGCCAATGTTAGAGATAGAAATCGTGCCATCCTTCAGATCCGCTGGCGCCACGCGGCCACTGCGGGCAGCTTGGGTCAGACGGGTGATTTCTGCCGCAATTTCTAAAATACTCTTGTCCTGCACATCTTTGATGTTTGGCACTAATAGACCGACTTTAGAATCTACCGCCATGCCGATATTGTGCCGCACCTTATAGGTCAGCTCAGTACAATCGGCATTCACTTGGCTATTCATCACAGGGAATTGACTTATAGCCAGCGACATCGACTTCATAAAGAAAGGCATCATGGTCAGCTTTACTTCGTCAGTGGAATACTTAGCCTTCATGCTTTCACGCAGCGCGACTAAGTCTGTTAAATCAAACTCTTCGCAATAGGTAAAGTGCGGAATGCTTGATACCGATTCCACCATCATACGTGCCATCACCGCTTTTACACCGCGAATAGGCTCAACCGTATCGGCGCGTTGAGTCGCAGCAGATATCGAAACTTGAGCCAGAGATGTTTGAGCTTGGGTCGCACTTGGGGCCGCAGAAATAACACTATTAGCACCCTGTTGTTGGAAGCGAGTGATATCTTCCTTATACACACGGCCGTGCTTTCCTGTGCCAGGTACTTGGCTCAAATCGATATCTAAGGAACGCGCCATGCGACGAACCGCAGGGCTGGCTAAGGCTTTACCTTGGCGAGCAGGTTCTGCACTCACAGCCTGTGCTACATGTGCTGCATTGGCCACAGTATCTGTATTTGTTGTCGCCGCAGGTGCAGAAGCAGTCTGTTCAACTTCAATGGCAAATAAAGGCGTATGCACTTTGGCAAGCTGACCTTTGCGATAATGCAGTTTGGCAATTTTACCCGCTTTAATAGCAGGAATTTGCACCAGCGCTTTATCTGTCATCACGTCGGCAATCGGTTGATCTTCCTCAACCCAATCACCTTCGCTCACTAGCCATTCAACTAGCTCACATTCAACAATGCCTTCGCCGATATCAGGTAGTAAGAATTCTTCAATGCTGACAGATGAACTGGATGACGTATTGGCACTTACTGCCACCACTGGCTCAGTCACTTTTGCAGTCGTCGCAGCAGGTTCAGCCGCAACAGATTCTTCGCCCGCGATTTCAACGGCACCTTCAATTTGTACGGCATAAAGCGGCGCATGCACTTTCGCAATATCGCCCTTCGCGTAATACAACTTAGTGACCACGCCCGCAAAAGGTGCAGGGATTTGCACTAAGGCTTTGTCTGTCATGACATCGGCAATCGGCTGATCTTCAACTACAGTGTCGCCTTCTTTGACCAGCCACTCAACCAACTCACATTCCACCACACCTTCGCCAATGTCCGGCAAAATAAAATCTTTAATCATACCGGACTCCTAGAAGGTCACTGATGCTTTGATGGCTTCAAAGGTTTTGAGCGCATCTGGTATATATTCTTTTTCATGAATGAGTGGGTACGGGGTATCTAAACCACAAACGCGGCTGATGGGCGACTCTAGATACAAGAAGCATTCTTGCTGAATCGTCGCCGCAATTTCACCGGCAAAACCACCGGTTAATGGCGCTTCATGGTTAACCAATAAACGTCCGGTCTTTTTGACTGAATTTGCAACGGTATCGATATCCCAGGGTGACAAGGTGCGTAAATCGATAACTTCACAGGAGATCCCTTCTTTAGCGGCCATATCTGCGGCTTTTTCAAGGATTTCCATTTGCGCGCCCCACGCCACTAAGGTGATGTCTTTACCTTCGCGAACCACTTCAGCCTTACCCAGTTCAATTTCATAATCGCCCGCGGGCACTTCGCCAACCGATGCACGATATAAACGCTTAGGCTCAAAGAAGATCACCGGATTTTTGTCACGGATTGACGCCAACAGCAGGCCTTTGGCTTGCTCAGGGTTGCGTGGCACAACGACTTTTAACCCCGGTGTCTGGGTAAAATAGGCTTCAGGTGATTGCGAGTGATAATGTCCGCCAGCAATACCGCCGCCATAGGGCGTACGGAACACTAATCCACCGACATCGAACTCATTACCGCTACGGTAACGGAACTTAGCCGACTCGTTGACGATTTGATCAAACGCCGGAAAGATATAATCGGCGAATTGAATTTCAGCCACTGCTGTCATGCCATTTGAGGCTAAACCATTGGCAAAACCGGCAATACCTTGCTCTGTCAACGGCGTATTAAAGCAGCGAGCGCGACCGAATTTTTCTTGAAGACCGGAGGTGGCGCGAAATACCCCGCCAAAGTGGCCCACATCTTCACCAAAAACCACCATGCGTTCATCGGCTTGCATGGCAATCGACAAGGCCTCATTGACGGCCTGTAACATATTCATTTCAGCCACGGCTTATAGTCTCCCTGCACTTTTTGGATAGGCTTGCGGATATTTCTTGATATGTTCTTTAAGATCGGCAAGTTGCTTTTTCAGCACTGGCGTCGGCTTGTCGTACACATCTTCAATAATTTCATCCAGCATAGGCACAGGAATTTTTTCAGCCACTTTTACTGCAGCCAATACTTCTTCACGATATTTCTCATGCAATTTCACATCATCCGCTTCAGCCAACCAACCTTTGTTGATAAGCCATAATTTGAAGCGTTTAACCGGATCGTGTTGCTGCCACTTGGCTTCTTCATCTTTCGAGCGATAACCAGAGGGATCGTCTGAAGAAGAGTGCGCGCCGAGACGGTAAGTCATGGCTTCAATCAGCACAGGCGCATTATGCTCAATCGCATAGGCGCGGGCTTGCTGAGTTGCGGCTAACACGGCCAACATGTCATTACCATCAACACGAATGGTGTGCATGCCATAACCCACACCGCGGCTAGCAATACCGTTACCGGCAAACTGCTCTTCGGTGGGCGTTGAAATGGCGTAGCCATTGTTACGACAGAAGAAAATCACTGGGCATTTCAATACCGCGGCCATGTTTAGGCCAGCATGAAAATCCCCTTCCGATGCAGCGCCTTCGCCAAAATAACAAACCGCGACTTTGCGCTTACCTTGCATTTTTAAGCTGTAGCCCACACCAGTCGCCTGCGGGATTTGCGTGGCTAACGGTGAAGAAATCGTTTGATAATGCAATGCCGCACTACCGTAATGGATTGGCATTTGTCGACCTTTACCAAGATCTTTCTCGTTACTGAACATCTGATTCATAAACTGTTCAGTGGTAAAGCCGCGATAACGCAGCGCCGCATGCTCACGATATTGTGCGAGGATCACATCTTCTTGATCGAGTGCGGCCACACTGCCGACAATCGCCGCTTCTTCACCCGTACAGGTCATGTAGAAGCTGATGCGTCCTTGACGCTGGGCGCCAAGCATACGTTCATCGAGCACCCGAGTGAATACACAGGTATCGTAAATTTTAGTGGCTAAGGTTTCATCTATCACAGGCAAAACCGCGGTTTCATAAGTGGTGCCGTCGGCTTGTAGAATTCGAAGGATAGGAATGTGTAGCGATGCCTTATCCAAGAAGCCGACACGGTGCACTGTATCAGTGTTGAGTGTTGCTTTGCTCATATTGTGCTCTTGTTATCTCATTACGCATCAAAGCGTTTTGATGCGTCTGTTTATACGAATATGCCCGACGAACATTACGTTAACGTAAACTACCTATCAACCATTGGCATAGCTCAAACCACAAGTTATCCCTGCCACGCATGTATATATTGCTTTACAAGCCTAACGCACGTCCGCATTCACCGCAGGGATCAGGCAAATCACAGTGCGATTGCCAATAGGCACTTTGGCATTAGGGAACACGACAGACTCAAACTCGTGCTCCACTTTAATTTCTTTCCCACCTTCCCGCGCTAAAACAAAGCCCTTCGGGAAAGATCTGAAGTTTTCGACATCCGTTGCGAAGGTAAATTCAAAATCATCGAAATGTTTATTGATGACGCGGCACACTTGGTACAAGTTAACCTTATCGGCATCAAATGCATCCAGCTCCAACGGCTTAGCGGTGATCAAGCGCATGAACATTTCATGGGTGGCGATAAAACGCGTCATGTCGTTTTGCCCCATGGGATACACTTTGCCAAGCTCAATGGTAAAGGCATCGGCGCCGTAGCGTTCAGAGGAAAAATAGCTGAAGGTCGTGGTCGGTTCGTGGTGGAAAAGTACTGTATCGACGCCGCTTGCGGCTAAAAACATAATTTGCTCGCCGCTAAAGGCGCGCCCTGGACGATAGGGATAAATAGCGAACTTTTCATGCTTCGAGGCGCGCATCGCCGTGTGCAGATCATAATGGATGCGCTGACGTCCATCGGCAACCGTAGTATAAAAACGATCGACATAGGCTTCGAGTTTTTTCGCGCGTACTCGCTCAGGGTTCACTAACCCTGGTGGATTGGAATGCTCACCACTAAACAGACGATTCATGTTTTCGTCAATAATCCGCGTGCCGTTATTAATCGCTAATGGGTTACCAATGAGAAATAAAGTGCGCTGCTTTGCGATGATCTTTTGCTGTAAAAGTTGTTTAATTAAGCTATTGCAGAGTTCAATGGGCGCGGTCTCGTTACCGTGAACACCGCAAGAAAGCACAATATCTTTTCCTTCATTCTGTATTGGTTCGAAAACAATAACACCGGTATCCCACACTTCCACTTGAGTATGATCGCCTAAGTTAAATGAAAATTCGCCATCGAACTGTTCAGGATGGGCTAAGGTGAGCGCTAAAAAATCCTTTGAATCTAACAGAGCTTGTAACACAGAATTCTCCTTATAATGGTGTGTTAAAAGTAAGCGCTAAGCGCTAAATAAACCTACAACACCTAAGCACTTAATACTCACCTTCAAAAGCGCTTCAATACTAACACAAGTTTTTCACCTATATCTCTGACATTCTTGTTGAACTACGCAGTTTTGGGGTAAAAATTTTGATTTCTCTTGAGAGAAATTAAGCATCGCACACCACAACAATTGCATAAAATTTTACAGCCATACTTGCTTTTAATCCTCTGTTTAATCACAATCCTTAGCCATCTAGACTTCTATTGGATTTAATTATGGCGTTAGCAACCTTTGGTGCCGGCTGTTTCTGGGGCGTAGAGTATTTTTTTAGACAAGTGAATGGCGTACTAAATGCCACCTGTGGATATATGGGTGGCAATAATGCCGCCACTACTTATGAAGAAGTGAAAAAAGGTAAAACAGGCCATGCCGAAGTGGTGCAAGTGGAATTTGACCCAGCCCTTGTCAGTTATGAAGACTTGCTCGATGTATTTTGGAAAAACCACAATCCAACGAGTCTGAACATGCAAGGCGGAGATATTGGTACTCAGTACCGCAGCACCATTTTCTTCCACGACCGTGAACAAAAGGCCGCGGCAGAAGCCTCAAAGTTGGCTTTTGCCCGCTCGGGCCGTTGGGGATTACGCCATATAGTGACTGAGATAGTGCCACTGCAACAGTTCCATGTGGCTGAGGAATGCCATCAAAATTATATTGATAAGAACAACTTACCAAGTTGTCATATCGAATATTAATACGAGTTAGCCTTAAATCGGGCCAAATAAAAAACGCACTCACGGATTAACATGAGTGCGTTTTTTATCTCTGAAAAGCTCACTTAAGCGTTTAGTGCCTTATCAATTAATGCTTGTGCGTCTTTGATAATCTCAGCCAAATGCTGCTCACTGATAAAACTTTCGCCATAGATCTTAAATAAGGCTTCAGTGCCCGATGGACGCGCCGCAAACCAGCCATTCGCTGTGGTGACTTTGATGCCACCAATGGCGGCATTATTGCCCGGTGCATGGGTTAACACGCTTTCGATTGTCTCACCCGCAAGCACTGTGGCATTTAAGGTCTCAGCATTGAGCAAAGCAAACTTGGCTTTGTTTCCAAGACTGATTGGGCTATCGATACGCTTATAGAAACTTTGACCAAATTGTTTTACTAACTCTTGGTGACGCTGACCAGGGGTTTTACCTGTCACCGCAAGGATCTCTGCTGCAAGTAACCCTAGAATAAAACCGTCTTTATCCGTGCACCAAGTAGTGCCATCTCGGCGTAAGAAGGCGGCGCCAGCACTCTCCTCTCCGCCAAAGGCAATAGTCGCCTCAGCTAAACCATCGACAAACCATTTAAAGCCGACAGGCACTTCGAGTAATTTTTTGCCGTGGAAGGCGCAAATTTTGTCGATAAGCGCACTCGATACTAAGGTTTTACCTATGGCTAAGCTATCGCTCCAATCTGGTCTGTGTGTCAGCAGGTAATCAATCGCCACAGCTAAATAATGGTTAGGATCCATTAAGCCCGTACCCGGGCAGACTATGCCATGACGATCATAATCGGGATCATTCCCAAGGCATAAATCAAAAGATTCTTTATGGGCGAGTAAACCAGCCATCGCATAGGGAGACGAGCAATCCATACGAATTTTGCCGTCTTTATCCAGTGGCATAAAGCTAAAACTCGGGTCGACTTTATCATTCACTAAGGTGATATCAATGCCGTAATGCTTAGCAATCGGTGCCCAATAATGGATACCCGAGCCACCTAATGGATCGACACCTAACTTAAGCTTCGCTTTCGCGATAGCTTGCATATCAATTACATTTTCTAGATCGGCCACATAGGGAGTGATTAAATCGATGGCATGCACATAGCCCGAAGTCAGCGCATCGACATAGGCGAGTTTATTCACGCCCTTAAGCTCCGTGCGAAGATAATCATTGGCTCGCGATTCAATCCAAGCCGTGATATTACCTTCGGCCGGTCCGCCATGGGGGGGATTGTATTTGATTCCACCATCCTGAGGCGGATTATGTGAGGGCGTGATAATAAGACCATCGCTAAGTGCCGCGCCGTTAAGATTAGCTTCACGATTGGCACAAATGACCGCATGGGAAACCACAGGCGTTGGCGTAAAGCCATCGTTTTGCTGGATGTGCACAGTGACTTTATTCGCGGCCAGCACTTCAATTGCCGATAAGTAGGCAGCAAAGGATAACGCATGGGTATCAATCCCAAGGATAAGCGGCCCATTGATATCCACCGACTGACGATAATCGACTACGGCTTGGGCAATTGCCCAAATATGCTGTTGATTAAAGCTGCAGTTAAAAGCGCAGCCTCTGTGGCCTGATGTACCAAAAGTCACTCGCTGCTGCACATCATCCATATTGGGGGTTATGCTGTAATAATGGCTCATCAGTTTTGGAATATTCACCAGATCCATCTGACTTGCTATTTGTCCTGCCCGTTGATGTATTGCCACCTGATCCACTCCTACTGGAAAATAGCTTAAATTACTTGTAAAGGTTTTAAACACGCTGGGAAATAGCGTAGGCAACTTCAGCATCACAACCAAACTGTACCAATACCTCGACCAAAATCGCCTGTTTTTTGGCAGTATTATTATTTGTCGTCACCCAAAAACCGCTGCTGCCAATTTCCTTCGGATTGGCCGAAGGACTTGCTTTCAATAATTCTTCACGTGAGCGTGCAAAATAAAGTCGATCGCGCCCTTGGATCTGTAAAATTTGTGAAAATTGCGATTGGCTTTGCTGATATAAACTTTCAAGCAAAAATAAGAAACGGCCAACAGCCCCTTTTTGCTGGGCTAACTTATGCTCATCCACTAATTGTTTAAAATCGCTGACAGGAACTGACGCCTCTATGACTGGTACTGACGTAACCAACGGTTTCTGTTCAACGGCTTCTAAACTGGGTTGGCTAATTGCCTGTGGCTCAACTTGTTCAATCGTATTCACGGATAGGCCGAGTAATCGACGCAGAATGTCAGAGGCGCTCTCACCAATACGTTCTGTTTTGCTGGCAATATGACGATAGAGCTCTTCATCCACTTCGATATATTTCATAACCTTTTTATCCTTTGTCATTCGTTAGGCCTAACCGAAAAATGTACCACAGGCGATCCACAAATAGGATCCTTGGGATCGCACCCAGTGTATCCATGTCTATCAATCTGATAAAGCATCATTAATCTAAAATTGTGCAAAATTGCACATCAAATTATCAGAATCGCGGCAATCGCTGAAAAAGCAACCAAGTTAGTTCGGCTTAACCACAAGACTTGTCAACCTCATCATATTAGGGGCACAATTCGCGTCTCGAAAGCAAACCTCCCATAGGAAAACCCATGAATTATGTTTCCTCAGGTCAAGGACATGCGGTGCTAATAATCCATGGCCTGTTTGGTAATTTAGATAATCTCAAAGGCTTAGGCCAAGTGTTAGAAAGCCAGCACCAAGTGATCCGCGTTGATGTGCCCAACCATGGGTTAAGTGAGCATTGGGATCATATGGATTATCCTCGCCTTGCCCATGCCATGATAGATTTGCTCGATAACCTTGACATCGCTCACGCGCACATCATCGGCCACTCTATGGGCGGTAAAATCGCCATGGCCACGGCATTAGCCTTTCCAGAGCGCATTATCAGCATGGTCGCTGCCGATATTGCACCTGTCGCATATGAGCCTAGACACGATATTGTATTTGCTGCATTAGAAAGCCTGCCCTTAGAAGGCCATACCGACAGACGCTTTGCCCTAAACCACTTAATCAACCATGGTATTGATGAAGCCACTGCCCAATTTTTGCTGAAAAACTTGCAACGTACCGATACTGGATTTCGTTGGAAAATGAACTTAAGTGGTTTAAAAACCTGTTATCCAAACATTATTGGCTGGCATAATCAGCCACCGAACCCCGTGCTGAGCTATTCTGGCCCAAGTCTATTTATTCGTGGCGGTGATTCAAATTATGTCAATAGCGAACATAGGGACGCGATTATGGCGCAATTCCCTAGTGCACAAGCAAAAACACTTGAAGGTTGTGGACATTGGTTGCATGCCCAAAAACCTGCGATTTTTAATCGAATTGTGTCTGAATTTATTGACAAACAGGCAATGTAAATGACAAGGATTCTCAACTCAAATCATATAGCAGCCTTCACGTTGATGTGATATATTCGCGCCTCTTTTGGCCTTAGAACACTCTAGAGGACTAAGAAAGTATGTTATCTCAGTACATGGAACAAATTGAAACGATTGGCCTAAACCTGTTTTTTGCAGCGATATTTTTCTTTATCGGCATGGCTATCCATGATGTCCTCAAGCAAGGTAATGTGCCAAAATTTGGTCGATTTATTGTTTGGTTAGTGTTATTTCTCGGCTGCGCCGGGTTTATTGCAAAAGGTATTATCCAGATTACTTGGGAAGGCTCAGGGATCGGTTAAACAACAAGAACATGGCAAAAGAAGCAACTGATAGAACTACCATTGACCTTTTTGCCAATGAAAAGCGTCGGGGCCGCCCACGAAGCAATCCTCTGTCCCGTAGCCAGCAGTTAAAGGTCAATAAACGCAATCAGATCCAGCGGGATAAAGCCAAAGGATTAAAGCGAATAGAGTTAAAGGTGTCACAAGATTTGTATGACGCCTTGAATGAGCAGGCATTGGCCAGTAACATCAGCCGTAGCCAGTTAATCGAATTAATTCTTCAGCGACAAATTGAGTGCTGAATAATAGATAGCCGCAAGATTAACGTATAAGTGAACTAGACATTAAAGGATAGACAATGGCAACTGTAGGTCTTTTTTTCGGTAGCGACACAGGCAACACCGAAGCCGTCGCCAAAATGATCCAGAAAAAACTGGGTAAAAAAATGGTTGAGGTGAAAGATATCGCCAAGAGTACCAAAGAACAGATCGCAGAATATGACCTGCTGCTGTTCGGCATCCCAACCTGGTATTATGGCGAAGCACAATGTGATTGGGATGATTTCTTTCCTGAGCTTGAGCAAATTGATTTTACCGATAAACTGGTTGCGATTTTTGGTTGTGGTGACCAAGAAGACTATGCCGAGTATTTCCTTGATGCCATGGGCATGGTAGGCGATATTGTTCAAGCTCGCGGGGGGATTATCATTGGTCACTGGCCTACTGCAGGTTACAACTTTGAAGCATCCAAAGGTCAAGTTGATGATGACCATTTTATCGGTTTAGGCATTGACGAAGATCGTCAACCAGAGCTGACCGAAGAACGTGTTGACGCTTGGGTTAAACAAATTTACGAAGAAATGTGTTTAGCTGAATTAGAAGATTAATTCTGTTGATCATTTAAAGGAAGCGGCTTAAACGCCGCTTTTTTTATGCATCGATTTGCATGCATAAAAATTAGATTGTTTCATCGCGGGATAACGAAAAACCACACTCATGATCAAAACGCCCTGCTCCAATCATTGGGATATCTTTTGCACTGTTGTCGATAACTACGGTGATATCGGCGTCACTTGGCGTTTAGCCAAACAATTGGTGAATGAATATCAGCTCCCCGTCAATTTATGGGTTGACGATCTTGCAAGCTTCTCCCATATCTTACCGACACTCGATCCACGAAAGGCGATTCAAACTTTCAATGACGTGAATATTATTCATTGGATAGAGCCTTTGCCTATAGCGTTTGTCGCAGGAAGTGTGCTCATAGAAGCCTTTGCCTGTGAATTACCAGAACAGGTAAAAGAACAGTTGGTTTATTTACATCAACATGCTCCCAAATCTGTACCTGTCTGGCTGAATTTAGAGTACCTAAGCGCTGAGGATTGGGTTGAAGGCTGCCATGGTTTGCCTTCATTACAAGCCAATGGTTTGAAGAAGTATTTCTACTTTCCTGGTTTTAGCGCCAAAACGGGTGGACTTATCTGCGAACAAGATTTATTTGCAAAGCGTGATGTATGGCAAGCTAACACTGCCAATAAATTGCAGCTCTTTACTGATTTAGGTCTTAAGGGCATTCAGGAACAAGACACAGTGATTAGCGTTTTTAGCTATGAGACCGAGGCGCTACCCGCATTATGTGAGTTATGGCAGCAATCGACAGTAAAAATCCATGCACTGATCCCAAAGGGGCGTAGCTTAAACAGTCTGACTCATTTACTGCCCTGTGAAATTGCCGCGCTAGTGCCGGGTCAACAGGTAAATCATGGCAATTTGACCCTGCATATTTTACCTATGACAGATCAACATGGGTTTGATCGCCTGCTCTGGAGCTGTGATGTTAATATCGTACGCGGTGAAGATAGTTTTCTTCGGGCACAATGGGCTGCTAAACCTTTTATTTGGCACATTTATCCACAAGAAGATGACTATCACCTCATAAAATTAGGAGCTTTTATCCAACTTTACTGCGATAATCTGCTCCCTGAAATTGCACAAACTTGGACTAACTTGAATTTAGCATTCAACCAAGGATTGCAATCTGCCGTGGTAAATCATTGGCAAAACCTTAATCCAGTCAGTTTGCCCTTGTTGCAACATGCTAAACAATGGCCAATTGACGCAATAAATGCTGCAGATCTCGCAACTCGGCTAGTCCAATTCGTTAAAAAAAGCTAAGATGCTGCGCGAAAATAGAAAATCTACATATAGGAAATAGTGTAATGAAAACTGCTCATGAAATCCGTCCTGGTAACGTGATCATGTTAGATGGCAGCCCATGGGTTGTACAGAAAACTGAAACAACTCGTTCTGGCCGTAACGCTGCTATCGTTAAGTTAAAGTTAAAGAACTTACTGCTTAACTCTGGTACAGAAACCACTTTCAAAGGTGAAGATAAGTTAGAAGACATCGTATTAGATCGTCTGGATTGTACTTATTCTTACTTTGCTGATCCTATGTATGTATTTATGGATGCAGAATACAACCAATACGACGTAGAAGCTGAAAACTTAGGTGATGCAGCAGCTTATATCGTTGACGGTATGGAAGAAACTTGCCAAGTGACTTTCTATGATGGCAAAGCTATCTCTGTTGAAATGCCAACCACTATCGTACGTGAAGTGATCTACACTGAGCCTTCAGCTCGTGGCGATACTTCAGGTAAAGTGATGAAGCCAGCGACTATCACTGGCGGCGGCACAGTGAGTGTTGCTGACTTCGTGAAAGTAGGCGATAAAATTGAAATCGACACTCGTACTGGTGAATTCAAGAAGCGCGTTTAATCGCCCTTCCCGTTTACCAGACGTTAACAGCCAGTGCTTGCACTGGCTTTTTTTATACATTGGTTTTATCTTATTAGCGGCTTAATCGATCAAACTCGAACGCTGAATATTGCAGCCAAAGCATGCGTATTTGATGAGTTCCTAGCCTAGCAAAAGATAATATTCACAGCCTTATATATACTTGGCAAAATATTCACCTATGGCTTCACGGCTGTATTTATCCTCGCCTCGCCAATACTCA
This sequence comes from Shewanella sp. W3-18-1, assembly GCF_000015185.1. Lineage (NCBI taxonomy): Bacteria > Pseudomonadati > Pseudomonadota > Gammaproteobacteria > Alteromonadales > Shewanellaceae > Shewanella > Shewanella sp. W3-18-1. The sequence goes on from NC_008750.1 coordinate 2,456,242, forward strand.
GCAAAAACCCAGTCATTTTTGCCCCTTCTGGGTCTATCATAGTGACTTGGCTTTAATACCCCCATACTGGCTAAAATTTCAATTAACATCTGTCTTTCTGTTTTGCTGGATTTAATAACCGTCGCTAAGCGTTTTTCAAGCGTACTTGGATAATCTTCTGGCGCTGAATTTTCAATTGTCTTCAAGATTTCCTTAAAGCAGAAAATATCATCAGAAGTGGGTTCAGGAATATCCGTATTGTTGAATTGCTCTAAGTCAAAGAGCATATAAAGGATATTACCATGACGCACACCACCCCATTTTATTCGTTCAAAATTAAGCACATTAAGATCAGTGTTAACATAAGCTTCTGCACCCCCAACCCCGTATTGAACATCCCTACAAATACTACAAGTGTAAGAATGGGATGTTGCTATCCCCTCTTTATAGGAAGTTCCAGAGATAACTGGTGTATATTGATGTGCGGGTATATGTTTAGCCATTGAGTATGAAGACAACGAAGATCTCAAATCCAATCGGCGAGAAGTCAAGCTACTTAAAAAACCTTTTGCTATTTGCGCTTTACTTATATTTGCAACCAAATCAACAATCGATGCAATGCATTCATCATGGGAAATTGAAATCGGCTCAAACATGAGTCCCTTTGACTTTGCATATTCGAAATCATCAGCATTTAAAACTCTGTCTTTTGAATCTATCCAGCCGTTTTTCCAGTAAGTGGAAAACAGTATTTTTTTCGCTTTCTTATCCATTCTCGATCCTATTACTCCCTTAATAAATAATACATTTGCTCATTGTTGTAGATCAGCACTCACATCTCTCACTCGCAGAGAGCAAAAATACAAACTAGGGTAAATGTTTGGGCAATATACTATATTTCTAGTTAGGCGTACGCATCAGAGTTAGCAAAATATAAAAAACCAGCCGTAGCTGGTTTTTATATTCAAAGAATCCACAAAATGTGTTTTAGGCTATCAATATAAAGCCCACAAAAGCAAGCACCGCTGCGATAAGCGCATAAGGTAACTGAGTCACAGCATGACTGACTAAGTTGCAACCAGACCCCTGTGCCGCTAACACAGTTGAATCCGAGTAAAAACACGCTTGACTACCAAATGAAGATGCAGATAAAAGTGCACCAATTACTAAGGGGATATCAGCTCCAACAGATTGAGCCAATGGCATAACAATTGGAATTGTCACTGCAAAAATTCCCCAGCTTGACCCTGTTGCAAATGCAAGTACAGACATAGAGAGGAATACCACCGCAGGTAACAGCGAAGGTGTCATAAAAGGACTTAATGCGGTAATCACATACTGTGGTAATAATAACTGATCACACACATCCTTAAACACAAATGCAGCAATTACAGTACCTATCGCTGGCAACATGCCCTTAAAACCATCAATCATTTGATCCATCATTTCTGACAATGGCATTAAACGCTGCACCGCATAATAAGGAAGTGTAAACACTAAAGTGGCCAGCAATCCCTTCCAGACGTCGATGTCAAAGTACACGGTAAAAGCAACTAATAACCCAATAGGCACTAAAAAATTATGTAGCTTGCCATGATTGTCTGCATGCTTAAATTCTTCTTCGATCGCTTTAACCGCATATTCATCTGAGGTCTGCACCTGTTCAAAATCGACTTGTTCTTGAGCGGGTTCGCCTTGTGCTGCACGTAACTGCGCCTTTTTCATTGGACCAATTGCTGGAACAATACCTAATACAACAAGTAGTACCATAGCAACAGCTAACCAAGCATAGAGCATGTAAGGAATGGCTTGCATATAGACAGCAATCCCCTGACCTTGTGCTGCCACCCCATTATCAACCAGTAAACCACCGAAGAATACGGCCCAAGTCGATAAAGGCACTAACACGCACACAGGTGCCGCTGTAGAGTCCACAACATAAGCTAACATTTCTCGGGATACTTTAAACTTATCGGTCACGCGCTTCATGGTTTCACCCACGGTCAACGCATTAAGATAATCATCGATAAAAATAACGATACCGAGAATAAACGTCATAAAAAGCGATGATTTAGGGCCTTTGGCAAATTTCAATGCATTATGACCAAATGCTAAAGCACCACCAGTGCGCACTAAGAGTGCAATTAAAGCACCAAAACAACCACATACTAAAATTAACCAACCAATGGTTTCATCACCCATAACCTTAAGGGATGCACTGGCAAAATTATTTAACACTTCACTTGGGTCGAGTAGCAGCAAACCACTTACTGCACCGATGATCAGGGACAAAATGGGACGGCGTAACCAGATGGCTAACACCAATACCACCAAAGGTGGAATAAGACTTAACGCTGTCGGTTCAGACATGCACTTAGGTCCTCTAATTTAAGTCGCCTAAAAGGCAAAAGGTTTTAGAACAGCGCCTGAAATCACCTCGATACAGAGCGCCAAAACTGCTGCTTCATAATGACTAACCTTATAGAAAAACTCGCTAAAAGCGTGCAATCTAAAGTGCCTTGCCAAAAACATCGCGCAGAAAATAAAGCGCATCGAATAATGAGTCAACAATAAATTTAACGAGATAGAAAATAATTTTAACGACCGCGAGCAATATCAACATAATATATTGACTTTAAACAACTTTAACTCTCTAGCAACTTAGGCATATATGATTCTCTTAGCTTAATAAGCATTCAATAAATATGCCTATTTACCACAATAGTAATATGCAGCTTGTATAAGATCATTTTATCAAAAATCTGTGATTAAAAATCAATCATTAAGCTTGGGCTAATATGCACTTTTCCCCAGCAAGGATTTGGAACGGATCAGGCAACAAATAGCAAGCGATGATTGCATCACCAATGACACTCATTTTTGTAGAACACTTTATTAGTTTCGCGACGTTCATTACCAGAACGCGTAAAACGAGTTTTAATAGACACAGGCTTTAGCTAAATAATCCTATATTCACAAAAAATTCAGAATATAAAACTTGATGCAATTTCATTAATTGACTGTTAAAGCATATTTAACTGATATATTTTTTAAAAAAATGTGCTCATCAAAGCCTTTCCCCCTTCCTTAACCCACTAAATTTCGTTATGGTGCGCTAACTTAAGCCAAAATTTTATGCATGTTCCGAGGTGTAAATGCGCCCTATCATCAAATCCAACAAACTGGATAGCGTTTGCTATGACATCCGCGGCCCAGTGCACAAGGAAGCCAGACGTTTAGAAGACGAGGGGCATCGAATCCTCAAACTCAACATTGGTAATCCAGCCCCCTTCGGTTTTGAAGCGCCAGAGGAAATTGTGCGCGATGTGATCCTTAATTTACCCAGTGCCCAAGGCTACTGTGAGTCAAAAGGATTATTCTCTGCCCGCAAGGCTATCGTGCAGTATTATCAATCCCTAGGGATTTTTGGTGTTGATATCGAAGATATCTATATCGGTAATGGCGTTTCAGAACTCATTATGATGGCGATGCAAGGTTTGCTGAATACCGACGATGAGATCTTAATCCCCTCACCAGACTATCCTCTGTGGACTGCGGCAGCCAACCTCGCGGGCGGCAAAGCGGTACATTATCGCTGCGATGAAGAAGCAGACTGGTTCCCCGATCTCAACGACATTAAAAGCAAAATCTCATCACGTACCCGCGGCATAGTGCTGATTAACCCAAACAACCCAACGGGTGCGGTATACAGCAGAGAATTACTGCTGCAAGTGGTTGAACTGTGCCGTCAACATGATCTGATCCTATTTGCCGATGAAATTTACGACAAAATTTTATACGATGAAGCCAAACATATTCCTGCTGCAGGTTTATCAGACGATATTTTAACTGTTACGTTTAACGGTCTCTCTAAAGCTTATCGTGCAGCAGGATTTCGTGTCGGTTGGATGATGTTGTCTGGCAATCTTAAGGCCGCTAAAAGTTACATCGAAGGCTTAGAAATGCTGTCCTCGATGCGCCTTTGTGCAAACGTGCCCAATCAACATGCGATTCAAACCGCGCTTGGCGGTTACCAAAGCATTAACGAGCTTATTTTGCCTAATGGCCGCCTTACGGTTCAACGGGATGCTTGTTATGAATTGCTTAACCAAATCCCCGGCGTGAGCGTGAAAAAACCAAAGGGTGCACTCTATGCCTTCCCCAAATTGGATATGAAAAAATTCAATCTGCGAGATGATGAGCGTTTAGTGCTGGATTTACTCAGGGAAAAGAAAATTCTGTTAGTCCATGGTAGCGCCTTTAACTGGCCAGAGCCCGATCATTTACGAGTGGTTTTCTTACCCTATAAAGAAGATCTCAACAAAGCGCTGACCGAGTTTGGTGACTTCCTCGAAAACTATCGACAGTAGAATATCCCTTTAACGGTTTGAGTCATAAAGCGATCCAAGTGGTCGCTTTATTTTTAGCGATTTCGACAAATCCTCCACGCCCATGCTCACGTGTCATCCAAGGCTGTGATAATCTAAGACTTCATTAGCGTCAATACTGCCTATTATCTCAATATCTTCAATCGCAGTTTGCCGCCTTCCGATTTCACTCATTTGCAGGAAAACTATGAGTCACTTATTTGCCCGCTTTTATAACACGAATGAAGCTTATCTAACGCTGGCCTTCGAATAAATAGGAAAACTATGAGTCACTTATTTGCCCATTTAGCTCGCATGAAGCTTATCCAACGCTGGCCCTTGATGTACAACGTACGCACTGAAAATGTTCAAGAACACTCGTTGCAGGTGGCCATGGTGGCCCATGCGTTGGTGATAATCAGTAATAAGAAATTCGGCACGACGCTCTGCCCCCATCAAGCCACCAGTTTGGCGATTTTCCACGATGCCAGTGAAATTCTCACGGGTGACTTACCGACGCCAGTGAAATACTTCAATAAAGAAATTGAAGCCGAGTATAAAAAGATTGAGGCGATTGCCGAGCAGCGCATGTTAGATATGGTACCGGAGGAATTTAAAGAAGATTATCGCAGTCTGTTCATCAGCGATTACGCCGATCCCGTTTACAAGACCATAGTGAAATCCGCCGATACGCTGTGCGCCTATCTTAAATGCCTTGAAGAAAACCGCGCTGGCAACAGTGAATTCAATACTGCCCGCAAACGACTTGAAGACATGCTGGCGACGAATCCCGATCCCGCTGTACAGTATTTTATGAACTGCTTTGTACCCAGCTTCACTTTGAATTTAGACGAAATTAACAAGATGCTTTGATTTTCCACTCTCGCTAGGAATGCATATGACTTCAAGTGTTTGGCAAGAACGCCGCCATGGTGAAGATAAACAAAGGCGCTTTGATCACCGCAGCCCCTACCAAAGAGACAGGGCTCGTATTCTCCACTCGGCCGCCTTTCGCCGCCTACAGGCCAAGACACAAGTGCTCGGCGTTGGCATGAATGACTTCTATCGAACCCGATTAACCCACTCACTCGAAGTCTCGCAAATTGGTACCGGCATAGCTGCTCAGCTCAGGCGCAAATATCCACAACATAAACAACTGCTTTGCTCTATGAGCTTATTAGAGTCCTTATGTTTAGCCCACGATATTGGTCACCCTCCCTTCGGCCACGGTGGCGAAGTGGCATTAAATTACATGATGCGCGACCACGGCGGCTTTGAAGGCAATGGCCAAACTTTTCGAATTTTATCGAAACTTGAACCCTATACCTTAGATTTTGGCATGAACCTATGCCGCCGAACTATGCTCGGCATTTTGAAATACCCTGCGCCGTACTCGAAGCTATTTGTCGCGGGTGAACATAATGAAATCACCAACCATAGACAACTCAAGCCGTCACAATGGCCGCCGGTTAAGGGCATTTTCGATGATGATAACGACATTTTCGCTTGGGTGCTTGAGCCTTTATCTGAAGCAGACCGCAGTCGTTTTACATCGACGCAGGAAGGATCACACCCCGCCCTGCACCACTATCCGCATCTGCGCACTCAGTTTAAATCCTTCGATTGCTCGATTATGGAACTGGCAGATGATATCGCCTATGCGGTGCACGATCTCGAAGATGCGATTGTGATGGGCATAGTCACAGCGTCCCAGTGGCATCAAGATGTGGCGCCGACACTGACCAACAGCAGTGATGCGTGGATAAAACAAGAGCTGGCAGATATTGGCAATAAGCTATTTTCCCATGAGCATCACCTGCGTAAAGATGCCATAGGCACACTCGTTAATGGTTTTGTCACCGCCATTGTGATCTCAGAAGATGACGTGTTCGAAGAGCCATTATTACGCTTTAATGCGACCTTAGAGCCCGAATTTGCTATTGCGCTCAATGTGCTTAAGCAACTGGTTTATAAATACGTTATTCGTAAACCTGAGATCCAAATGCTCGAATATAAGGGCCAGCAAATTGTGATGGGATTATTCGAAGCCTTCGCTTCCGATCCTGAGCGTTTACTGCCGCTGAACACCCAAGTGCGTTGGCGAGAAAGTGAGCAACAAGGCTTGAACACTCACAGAATATTAGCGGATTATATTTCAGGGATGACAGATGAGTTTGCAGGGCGACTGTATCAACAGCTATTTAGCCCAAAAGCCGGCTCGAATGTGGAACTGAGCAAGGAAATGTAGACAAGTGCTCATTTCACAACTCGACTTTCTATAAGGCAAGACTGTTTGTAAATGCTCGTGTTACTGTAAAAAAAAACAGACTTTCTACAGAGTCTGCTATCGCAGCCGTTCTTTATCAAAATGCGAAAGATAAAAGACAAAAAACCACCTCGCGGTGGTTTTTTATTTTGTCACTATTTCAAGCTCGATTTATAAAGCGCCGATGGCATCTTTACAAAGTTGAGTGATACGAGCCCAATCACCCTGTTCCATTGCATCCGTTGGCGCAATCCAGCTACCACCAATACAATCGACGTTTTTCAGCGCTAAATAATCTTTATAGCTGCTTGGCGTAATGCCACCTGTTGGGCAAAAGCGAATATCCGCTAATGGGCCCGAAAAGGCTTTCAGTGCATCCACACCACCCGAGGCTTCGGCTGGGAAGAATTTAAAATGGGTATAACCAAGTGCCATTCCAGCCATCACCTCAGAAATACTGGCAACACCAGGGATCAAAGGAATGGGTCCCTGCATACCCGCTTTGAGCAGTTCAACCGTAGCACCCGGTGTAATAATAAACTGCGCGCCAGCGGCAATGGCCTGTTCGAGTTGAGTCTCATTTAAAATGGTTCCTGCACCGACTAAAGCTTCAGGCACTTCTTTGGCAATTTTAGTGATAGCTTCGAGCGCACAAGGCGTACGCAAAGTCACTTCTAATACACTAATACCACCGGCAACCAGTGCTTTAGCGAGTGGCACTGCATGTTCAATCTTGTTAATCACCATCACAGGAACAATAGGGCTGCGTTTAAAAATATCTTGTGGCTGTAGTGACCAGTTATTCTCAAGCATTGCGTTATTCTTCCTTTGTTTAATAAAGTTCATCGATGGCATTAGTACAACGCGCACCTGTTTCTGGACTGCTGAGATTTGAGCGTAGCGCACTGAATAACTCGCGACCCATACCATAACGTGAACGATGTAAATCCACTATTCCCGCGGCTCTGGTGGCAAGTTCAGTCTCTGACACCAGCAGGCTCAGTTCGCCTGTTAACGCATCGACACGGATCAAGTCGCCATCTTGGACTTTGGCAATTAAGCCGCCATCTAAGGCTTCTGGCGTTAAATGAATGGCCGCAGGGACTTTACCCGACGCACCAGACATACGACCGTCAGTCAACAGTGCGACTTTAAAGCCTTTGTCCTGAAGCGTTCCCAATAATGGGGTTAACTTGTGCAGTTCTGGCATACCGTTGGCTTTCGGGCCTTGACCTTTAACCACCACAACACAATCTCTATCCAAAGCGCCCGCTTTGAACAAAGCATCGAGTTTGTTTTGATCGTCAATCACCACCGCGGGCGCTTCAACGACACGATGTTGTTCTTGTACCGCTGACACTTTGATCACAGCGCGACCTAAGTTACCTTTGAGTAATTTCAAGCCACCGTTGCCTTGGAAAGGTGATGCGACTGACGTTAACACTTCAGTATCTAAGCTAGTCGTTGGACCATCGACCCAGCATAGTTCACCGTCGAGCAACCTTGGCTCTTGGGTATAACGGCGTAAACCAAAGCCCGCAACGGTATTCACATCTTCATGCAATAGACCCGCATCGAGCAATTCTTTGATTAAGTACGCCATGCCACCGGCTGCGTGGAAATGATTGATATCAGCATGACCATTTGGATACACGCGTGCCACTAATGGCACGGCATCGGATAATTCAGAAAAATCATCCCAGTTCACGATAATACCGGCAGCGCGTGCCGCAGCGACAATATGCATCGTCAAGTTAGTTGAACCGCCTGTCGCTAATAGCGCGACTATGCCGTTAACCACAGACTTTTCGCTAACCACTTCGCCAATTGGGGTATATTGGGTGCCCATTTCGGTTAAACGACACATTTGCTTAGCCGCCATCTTATTTAACGCTTCGCGCAGTGGATCATCAGGATTAACAAATGACGAGCCAGGTAACTGCAGCCCCATCACTTCAAGCATCAGCTGATTCGAGTTTGCAGTACCGTAGAAAGTACAGGTTCCTGCACTGTGGTAAGACTGGGCTTCGGCTTCTAACAGTTGTGCGCGATCCACTTTACCTTGAGCAAATTGCTGACGAATACGGGCTTTTTCTTTGTTCGGGATACCTGATTTCATCGGCCCTGCGGGCACGAATAACATAGGTAAGTGACCAAAGCTGAGCGCACCGATAAGCAAGCCTGGAACGATTTTATCGCAAATACCGAGCAGTAAAGCACCATCAAACATGTTGTGAGACAAGCCCACAGCCGTTGCCATCGCTATCACTTCGCGGCTAAGCAGGCTCAACTCCATACCGGGTTGACCCTGAGTCACACCATCACACATGGCCGGCACACCGCCCGCCACTTGTGCAACACTGCCGACTTCCTGACAGGCTTTTTTAAGCAATTCAGGATAGCTTTCATAGGGTTGGTGGGCAGATAACATATCGTTAAATGCCGTCACTATGCCGATGTTCGCCTTATTCAATTGACGCAATGCATTTTTGTCATCTGGTTTGCAGGCAGCAAAACCATGGGCTAAGTTGCCACAGCTCAATGAGCTACGGTGTACGCCATGATGACGGGCATCATTCAATGCGGCTAAATAACCTGCACGTGACGCTTTGCTACGGGCAATAATTCTGTCGGTAACAGCTTGGACTACCGAGTGTATTTCTACTGAGTGCATAGTGACTCCTTAAGCGCTCCAGAACACATCAACGGGCGTTTTACGCTGCGCTAATACGGCTCTGATAGGCATAGCATGGACATCATCACTTTCTAACGCTTGACGATATACGGATAATTTCTGTTCCCCGACCAAGTGCAGATAAATTTGTCTGCTGTTCAGAATCGCACTCTTAGAGAGCGTCATCCTGCCGTGGGGTGCTGTGGTGGGGTTCGTCGCCACGCACAGGTCTTGGGTTGTGAGCGCATGTTCAAGTTCGGCACTACAGGGAAACCAAGAACAAGTATGGCCATCATTCCCCATGCCTAATACCACCACATCAAAAGGACGTGGGAAATTAGACAAAGACTCACCCGCCATATCTGCGCCCGCTTCTGCGGTCGAAAACATATTTTTTAAACCGCGGAATTTAGCATTAGCTGCACGATGTTGTAACAAATGTTCACGCACAAGACGCTCATTTGATGCATGATCTTCCACATCAACCCAGCGCTCATCGGCAAGCGTGATATAAACATCACTCCAATCGATGGATTTCATACTCAATAGTTGAAATAACTTAAGCGGCGTTGAACCACCGGAAACCACTAAGCTCGCTTTTCCGCGGGCATCGACGGCTTCCTGTAGCTGACTTGCAATTTTGTTTGCAAGCTGTTGCTCTAACGCACTTGGTGTGTCGAATGATTTGAATACGGTTTCTTTAATCATCAACGTCTCCTACTCATCCCACGAACGGCCATCTTTGGTGATCAAAGCCACTGACGCAACAGGACCCCAAGTACCCGCAGGATAAGGTTTGGGTTTTTCGTTGCTTTGTTCCCACGATTGGATAATGCCATCCACCCAAGTCCATGCCTGTTCGACTTCGTCACGGCGCACGAATAGGGCTTGATTACCGAGCATAGCTTCAAGTAATAGACGCTCGTAGGCATCGGCGATACGTTCATTTTTAAAGGTATCGGAGAAACTCAAATCGAGTTTAGTGGTTTGTAGACGTTGTTTTTGCTCCAAACCTGGCACTTTGTTCATCATCTGGATTTCAACCCCTTCGTGGGGCTGCAGACGAATGGTTAACTTGTTCGGTGGCAGGTTGCGGTAGCTTGAGCGATATAAGTTATGGGGTGGGTTTTTAAAATACACCACAATTTCAGAGCTCTTAAACGGCATACGTTTGCCACTGCGTAAATAGAAAGGCACGCCCGCCCAACGCCAGTTGTCGATATCGACTCGGATCGCCACGAAGGTTTCTGTGTGTGATTGAAGGTTGGCACCTTCTTCTTCTAAATAACCCGGTACGGGGCTGCCCTTTAGGAAGCCGGCACTGTACTGACCGCGTACGGTATTTTCATACACATTGTCTGAATTAATCGGACGCAGTGATTTAAGGACTTTAACTTTTTCATCACGGATACTATCAGCGTCTAAGTTAACAGGTGGGTCCATGGCAACGAGCGTTAACACTTGCAGCAAATGGTTTTGGATCATGTCACGCATCTGACCCGCTTTGTCGAAGTAACCCCAACGGCCTTCGATGCCCACTTCTTCTGCGACAGTGATCTGGACGTGGTCAATCGTACGGTTGTCCCACTTAGAGGCAAATAAAGAGTTAGCAAAACGCAGTGCAATCAAGTTCTGTACGGTTTCTTTACCTAGGTAATGGTCGATACGGTAAACCTGACGTTCTTTGAAGTAAGCGGAAACTTGATCATTAATAACGCGGGAAGATTCTAAATCTGAGCCGATTGGCTTTTCGAGTACCACACGAGAGTCTGGGTGGATAAGATCTTGTTCATGCAGACAACGGCAAATATCGCCGAATATCGCTGGCGGTGTCGCAAAGTAACTGACCATAACTCGCTCTTCTGGTTTGAGCAAATCATGGAAGGCGCTGTATCCAGCAGAATCGGTAAAATTGGTGCCTATATAGTGGCAGCGTGACAAAAAACGTTGGAGAGTTTCTTCACAAAGGGATTCTTTGACAAAGGTGTTTAACGCAAGCGTGACTAATTCTCTAAATTCTTCCTGACTAAACTCGTCTTTCGCGACACCGATCACTTTCGTATCTTTATCGAGTAATTCAGCCTTATCTAACTGGTATAAAGAAGGTAACAACTTGCGTCGTGCCAAATCGCCTTTAGTACCAAAGAGTACGAAGTCACAAGCTTTGGCGCCTGATGTTGTTTTGCCCATTGCGTTACGCTCTCCTTTGTATGTCGTGTCTCTTCATGTCGCTGAAGAAATCCACATTTTGTTGTAATATAACAACAGAATTTATTAAATGCATCTATTTTTATCAATATTAACATTCTGGCTAACTAGGCACCTTGGGCACAAATCTGATATGCTTTTTGTGCTTAAATTACTGAAGGTAGTAAAATCTTATTTCAAAATTGTACTAAAAACTTACTACAAAGCATCGATTAGTGGAATAACAGGTTTGATCTAAGCCACTAAACAAAAATAAATAAAATTACATTCTCAATTTAGCGGACGTACGCGTATGAATACCCTAGAAAAGGTTCAAAAAAGCCTCACCCATTTCAGTAAATCAGAACGCAAAGTAGCAGAAGTGATCTTAGCATCACCACAAACAGCTATACATTCTAGCATCGCCACACTCGCTAAGATGGCAGATGTCAGTGAACCTACTGTGAATCGTTTCTGTCGCCGTTTAGATACGAAAGGCTTCCCTGATTTTAAGTTACATCTGGCTCAAAGTCTTGCGAACGGCACGCCTTATGTTAGCCGTCACGTTGAAGAAGATGACTCCACAGAGTCATATACAACAAAAATATTTGAATCTTCAATGGCTTCGCTTGATACTGCAAGGCAAAGTTTAGATGTTTCTGCGATAAACAAAGCCGTTGATATTCTGACTCAAGCTAAGACAATTTCCTTTTTTGGCCTAGGTGCATCCGCTTCAGTTGCCCATGATGCGCAAAATAAATTCTTCCGCTTTAATGTGCCTGTCATCTGTTTTGACGATGTTCTAATGCAACGCATGAGTTGTATCAACAGTAATGAAGGCGATGTAGTGGTATTGATTTCCCACACTGGCCGTACTAAGTCATTGATTGAAATAGCGCGTTTAGCAAGAGAAAACGGTGCCGCCGTTATTGGGATTACCGCGCGTAACTCGCCATTATCAATGGAATGTACCTTACCCGTAACTATGGAAGTCCCTGAAGATACCGATATGTATTTGCCCATGGCCTCGCGTTTAGCCCAATTGGTGACTATAGATGTATTGGCAACAGGTTTTACATTACGCCGTGGACCACGTTTCCGTGACAATCTAAAACGCGTTAAAGAAGTGCTAAAAGAGTCTCGTATCAATAAAGATCCGATACTGTAATTCACTTCCTATCCTAAAAATGGCTAGTGCGAATGTTCAGCCTAGCCATTTTTAGTGTAATTTTCAGCGATACCTCACAAAATTGAAACATAACTTTAGATCAATTTGTTTGTAACTTTACTACATAATTTGGAATGGCATGGTAATATAGTCTCAAGATTTTTTAACTTTAACGGAGTATCTTATGTTCCGCAGAACCAAAATCGTCACCACACTCGGCCCCGCCACTGATCGTGATGATAATCTACGCCGCATTATCGCGGCAGGTGCAAATGTTGTACGTCTTAACTTTTCCCACGGCTCCCCCGAAGATCATCTCAAACGAGCAACTCAAGCTCGTGAAATAGCAAAAGAATTAGGTGTTCACGTTGCTATTCTTGGTGACTTACAAGGGCCTAAAATCCGCGTTTCTACTTTCAAAGACAACAAGAAAGTTCAGCTCAAACTCGGTCAAGCCTATGTTTTAGATGCTGAGCTCGCTAAAGGTGAAGGTGACGAGACCCAAGTCGGTATCGATTACAAGCAATTGCCAGACGACGTGACGGTCGGCGATATCCTGATGTTAGATGATGGCCGTGTTCAATTACGTGTTGAAGGTGTTGAAGGCCGTAAGGTTCACACCACAGTGACGGTTGCGGGTCCTTTATCAAACAATAAGGGGATTAATAAGCAAGGTGGTGGTTTATCTGCCGCGGCGCTGACCGAAAAAGATAAAGCAGACATTCTGACGGCCGCAATGATCCAAGTGGATTATTTAGCCGTGTCTTTCCCACGTAGTGGTGCTGATCTCGATTACGCCCGCGATCTTGCCCGTCAAGCAGGTTGTAATGCACTGATTGTTGCTAAAGTTGAACGTGCAGAAGCCGTTGCCACTGATGAAGCGATGGATGATGTGATCTTAGCGTCTGATGTTGTTATGGTTGCCCGTGGTGACTTAGGCGTTGAAATTGGTGATGCTGCACTCGTTGCAGTGCAAAAGAAACTTATCGCCCGTTCACGTCAACTCAACAAAATCGTCATTACAGCGACACAAATGATGGAGTCGATGATTTCAAGCCCAATGCCAACCCGCGCCGAAGTAATGGACGTGGCAAACGCTGTGCTCGACGGGACTGATGCCGTAATGTTATCAGCCGAAACCGCTGCGGGAGATTTTCCTGAAGAAACCGTTAAGGCGATGGCAAATGTGTGTGTCGGTGCAGAGTCGCACCCAAGTGTTAAAGTGTCTAAGCATAGATTAGATGCACGCTTTACTTCTGTGGAAGAGACCATTGCCCTATCGACTATGTATGCGGCAAACCATTTAGAAGGTGTTAAAGCGATTATCGCCTTAACCGAATCGGGTGCAACACCTCAGATGATGTCGCGCATCAGTTCTTCACTGCCCATCCTTGGTTTATCACGCCATGCGACAACACTCGCTAAGATGGCATTATATCGCGGTGTATTACCGATTTACTTTGATTCAACTATCTATCCAGCCGATCTATTAGCACAAAAAGCCTTAGAGTCACTGACAACCGCCGGTTATTTACAAAGCGGCGATTTAGTTTTGATGACCAAGGGCGATGCAATGGAAACTATCGGTGGCACTAACACTTGTAAGGTGTTGATTGTTGCTTAAGTTTCTTATCGTCACTAAAACAGTGTTAGAAAATTAGCCAATAAAAAACCACCTAATGAAGGCTGTCTTTTATACAGAAGTCCCTCATATGATATGAGGGATTTTTTTTGAACTAAATTCTTGGCTCACGATCAGATCTTTAACGGCTTTAATTGAGGCTCCCTGAGATGATAAAAGGCAATAATGATTGGGCTGAAGAACAATTTGGTCATGCTAAACTTGGTGACCCAAGAAGAACGGCTAGGCTCGTAAAAATGGCGTCAGACTTAGCTCAGCATCCCGGTAAGTCGGTAGTAAAATCGTCACCTTCACCAGCAAGTATGGAGGGCGCTTACCGGTTTATTCGAAACGATAATGTATCAGCAGACGATATTGCTGAAGCCGGTTTTCGTGCGACAGTCAATCAAGCCCACCGTTACCCCCTCCTTCTCGCTATTGAAGATACAACCACCTTAAGCTACAAGCATCGCTCTATTCGAGCGGACTTAGGACATGTCAACCAAGGTAATCGTTATCGAGGTCTGCTTGCCCATAGTATTTTGTTGTTTGCTCCTGAAACTCTTGACGTTGTTGGATTGATTGAACAACACAGATGGACCAGAGACATCAAGACTCGAGGTATCCGCCGTGAGAATTTAAAACGACCTTACGAAGAAAAAGAAGGTTATAAATGGGAAAGTGCATCACGTAATATGGCTGCACGTCTAGGAACCGCGATGGCTAACGTGATATCGGTTTGTGATCGTGAAGCCGACATCTACGATTATCTCCTTTACAAGATAGCGAACCAACAACGTTTTGTTGTGCGGTCAATGATGAGTCGTCATATAGAAGAAGGTTCAGATAAGCTTTATCATTTTGCATCAGAGCTTAACAGTGTGAAACAACGCCAAATCCAGATAGCTCAAAGGGGCGGTCGTAAAGCTCGAGAAGTCACGCTGGATGTTAAATATGCGGCAGTAACGTTAAAAACCCCGGCTAACAAAAAAGGCTCCCCCATTTCTCTGAACTATGTGGGTTGCTCCGAAGTCGGTGATGAAGAGAAGACGCTCAATTGGCATATTCTGACCAATGAGCCAGTAAACAGTGCCGAAGATGCTTTAAAAATTATCGGTTATTACGAGAAGCGCTGGCTGATTGAGGAGTATCATAAGGTCTGGAAAAGTGAAGGGACCGGAGTTGAAGACCTTCGAGTACAGAGCAAAGATAACTTAGATAGATTAGCGACTATTTATGCCTTTTTAGCGGTAAGGATCTTCCAATTGAAATTTGCCAATGAGCAAATCAAAGACATTAGCAGTGAGAAAATCTTGTCACCAAGAGCGTGGAAGTTACTTTGGCTTAAAAGAATAAAGACGCCACCTCCAGAGGAAGTACCCACTGCAAAATGGGCATATGAGCACCTGGCAAGGCTTGGTGGTTGGAAAGACAGTAAAAGAAATGGAAGAGCATCAGTAAAGACGCTCTGGGAAGGATGGCTCAAATTGCAAGCAATCCTTGAGGGTTACGAACTTGCTCTGTCTCTTGAACAGGACTTGTGATCAAGAGACAGCCTAATGAAGGTGGTTTTTTATATCTACAATCTACTTAAGAGAACAACTCTAACAGCTTATTAATAGTGCAACAGCGCAACTCGATTAAACTGTCTGACCTACCATATTTACAGGGTTTCAAAGTCATTCACATGAATAGCCGCCAGTCTCAACTTATCAGCATGCTGCAACTTTTGCTCTTCATCGGCGGTAATAACACTGGTTTCTAACGCCTTTGCAAACAAGACTAGATTCGGCACTTTTGCGGGTAACTCACCTGCACGCTGTGCTTTTTTCAACTTTTTGTAAATCTCTTTACAAGCATATTGCGCAACAAATGCCTGTTCAACTTCAGCAATGCCGCCCTTATCCCCTTCAAATTCCGGGCATAGGAAAGTAATACGCTCACGTGCAGGACCCGGCTTTAACATACCACTGGCTAATTCCGTTGCCATTTTATCGCTCGGTGCATTGAAGTGATTACCAAGCGGAAAGATTAAAGCACGAAGTAGCCATGACACTGGACGGTTAGGGAAGTTACGAATCGTATCTTCCAACGCTTTAGCCGCTAAGTGCAAGCGATTGGCCATCACATATCGTACCGCAGGCAAATCATCTTGCTGGCGACCATTATCTTCAAATAACTTCAAGGTCGCTGAACCTAAATATAACTGGCTAAGCACATCGCCCATACGTGCAGAAAGCATTTCTTTACGCTTTAAATCACCGCCCATGATCAACATGGATAAATCCGTCATTAAGGCTAAAGCCGATGAAATACGCGACATATCTTTATAATATTGCTTCGTTTCACCGCTGACAGGTGCATTACCGAAGACACTCCCCGTTAATGCATTAACCAAAGCACTAAAGGCATTGCGAGTGGCATAGCCCATATGCCCCATTAAGAGTGAATCGAAACGCTCTAAGGCTTCATGTTGATTTTCCATCGCTGCGGCTTCCATTTCGGCAAGCACGTAAGGATGGCAACGAGTCGCACCTTGACCAAAAATCATCAATGAGCGAGTTAGAATATTCGCGCCTTCCACTGTGATCGAAATTGGGTTGGACATATAAGGGTGACCTAAATAGTTTTTAGGTCCTAATTGAATGCCCTTGCCCGATTGAATATCCATGGCATCGTTCATTACAGAACGGCCTAATTCAGTCATATGGAACTTAGCTATTGCAGTCACAACTGAAGGTTTAACTTTAAGATCAATGCCCGTAGTCGTTAAACGCCTCGCCGCCTCTAATTGATAAGTGTTAGCTATAATACGTGCAAGCGCTTCTTGCACCCCTTCAAACTGGCCAATCGCCATACCAAACTGGTGGCGAACGTAGCTGTAAGCTGTAGTGGTTTTTGTTGCCATATGCCCCGAGGCTGTGGCTAATGCTGGCAGTGAGATACCACGGCCTGCCGATAAACACTCCACCAGCATACGCCAGCCTTTACCCGCAAAATCAGGGCCGCCGATAATCCAGTCTAATGGAATAAATACGTCTTTACCTTGGGTAGTACCGTTCATAAACGCCATGCCCAGCGGATTATGGCGACGCCCTATAACGACACCAGGATGATCTGTTGGGATCAACGCACAGGTAATGCCTAGGTTTTTCTTATCGCCAAGCAAACCTTCAGGATCACGCATTTGAAACGCTAACCCCAAAACGGTGGCTACTGGTGCCAGCGTGATATAACGCTTATCCCATGTGAGCTTAAGCCCAAGCATTTCCTCGCCGTTAAAAGTATCACGACACACAATACCCACATCAGGAATAGCGCCCGCATCACTGCCTGCTTCAGGGCCGGTTAATGCAAAACAAGGAATTTCATCACCTTTTGCTAAAGCAGGTAACCAACGTTCCTTCTGCTCGTTCGTACCATAGTGGGTTAGCAACTCTCCAGGACCTAAAGAGTTTGGCACCATTACAGTTACAGCTGCGCTCACGCTACGGCTGGCTAATTTGCTCACAATGGTCGAATTAGCATAGGCAGAAAACGCTTTACCACCGAATTTTTTCGGAATGATCAGCGCAAAGAAACCTTCTTTCTTAAAGTATTCCCATAACTCGGGCGGTAAATCTTTACGATTATGCACTATGTCGAAATCATCGATCATTGTCAGTGCTGTCATCACTTGATTATCGATAAAATCTTTTTCTTCCGCACTCAGCGTTGGCTTGCCATAGCTATGCAAGATATTCCAGTTAGGGTTACCACGAAATAACTCACCTTCCCACCAGACATCGCCCGCTTCCATTGCTTCACGTTCTGTATCGGATAATGGCGGTAATACTTTTTTAAAAAAGCTAAACACTGGCCGAGTAATAAATTGCATTCTGATATTTTTTACCGCAAACAGCACGACAATCGCTATCAGGGCAAGGATTATAATCGTCAACATAATCAAGACCTTTTATTGAGGTGAAACAGGGACTGACACACCAGCCGCCATATAAGGGATCACTTTACGGATAACCGCTTCGATATCGTTATGCTCGCCAAATTCAGCTTTCGCAATATCATTTAACGCATCAGCAGATGCCATAGTGAATACGATGGTGCCTAGGGTAAAGTGTAAGCGCCAAAACATTTCTGCGGGAGGAATATGTGGCGCACTTGCTGACACAGCACTCACAAAGGTATCTAAATGCTGACCATAGTGGGTCGTGATGAACCAACGTAGGTGCCCTTGACTTTCGATATAGCCACGCCCAAGTAACTGCAGAAAAATCGTCGTGCCTTCCGTTCGTAACTGATTAA
The DNA here is from genome assembly GCF_000015185.1 of Shewanella sp. W3-18-1. Lineage (NCBI taxonomy): Bacteria > Pseudomonadati > Pseudomonadota > Gammaproteobacteria > Alteromonadales > Shewanellaceae > Shewanella > Shewanella sp. W3-18-1. The sequence continues at coordinate 2,474,806 of NC_008750.1, forward strand.
GCTCTAACAGCGGCGCGACCAGCGACGATAAAATCTCTTCTAAAGTCGCTTGTGCAGGTATGGCATCTAAGCGTTTAATTTCTGTTGAAGCAGCAGGCATAAACACATCTAAATATCGAGCCAAAACAGCACGGATCAGTTCTTTTTTAGAACCAAAATGATAATTGACTGATGCAAGATTCACTTCCGCTTTGCTGGTAATAAGTCGCAAGGAGGTCTCAGAAAAGCCCCTTTCGGCGAACAGTTTTTCTGCGGCATCAAGTATTCTAGTTTTTGTATCGGATCGACTTGCCATTCCGTGACCTTGGATTAATTTAAAACACTCGTTTAAATTAAACATTGGCAAAGAGGATGTCAAACTAAAAATAATGAAATACCCCCATTGGCCTTAATAAGATCAAAGCACGTAAATTTTATTAATCCCAATGTTAAACAATATCTTTAGATATGGTGATTACCCATATTACCCCTTAGCACAATGAACAGATTAATGGGTATAAGGTCAGTTTAGGTGTTTACTCTTCTCTGCCAGCAGTGAGCATGTTGACCAAAGGGAAAAATAAAGCGTTCATTAACGCCATCCCATCCCTTTGCGATTCGCTTCTCGATTCTCTAGTTTGAGTTGTTCCGATTTAGTCAGCATGACATATAAAGCTCCAGTCCCTCCCTGCTCTGTTTTGGCTGAGTGATAGGCTAAAACCATATCAAGTTGAGATAACCAATGGCAAACGGCTGATTTCAGCAAACCTGCGAAGGGCTTACTTTGATGTCCTTTCCCATGAATTAACATGACACAACGCTCACCGTGGTTCTGTGCCGCTAATAAATAATTCAGAACAGCGTTACGCGCCTGATGTAATCGATAAGCATGAACATCAAGTTCCATTTTTATCGGATATTGTCCAAGGCGTAAACGCTTAAACACCGCACCTTGTACTCCCTCTCGCTTAAATCCCACAACATCATCAGGGGCAAGAACTGGAATAAGACTTAAATCTAGAGGCATACAGGCCAAATAGGTCTCTCGCTGTAATATTTCGCGCCGTTGCAATTGCTCCGCAGTTAGCCCTGTTGGCTGTAAATTAACCACAGGTCTATCCCCTTTTAGTGGCACTACCCCAACCATTTCTTCAAAAAACAGCGCTGTTCCATCTTCGAGCATGGCAAGCACCTCCCGCTATATTGAGTTCAATGCACTTTTATTGTGCAGAAACACACTTTGTAAACATTCAAACCTTTAGTTCACAGTGCGCCTCCATTATAGTGGCGCCATGATTGTCAGATTAGAATAATGTAATGAGATTTTTGCTGCTAGCCCTGATATGCCTATTGTCGCCCCTAAGTTTGGCTAATCCAAATAAAAACCAATCGTTTGAATCTGTAGATCGATTAATTAACGCCAATTATCCACAATTTATCCAAGCATTTACCACATTAGACGCCGAAATTACCCGTGGGATTTATGCTGAAGATACGAGCTATCTTTCTGAAAGCCAAAGTAAAGAAATCTATTATGGCCGAGAAAATATTGTGGGTATTTATCAGAAGTTTTTCGATAAAATCAGGGCTAAAAAAGCACATATCGATGTCGATTTTCGTATTTTAAATCGCAAAATCGTGGATAATAGCGCCATAGATACTGGCTATTATCTAGTGCGGTTTTACCCCGCAGAGGAAACAGGTGAACCTGTGAGTGAATTTGCAGGCAAGTTTGCAATTGGTACTCAAAAAGTGGCAAAAGATCTTTGGCAAATAACGCTAGATACTAATAATCGTGCAGAACCGAGTTTCTATCACAATGCCAAACCGGTGCCGAATTTATACTATGGTCGGCAATTTCCACCTTTGCCTGCTAACAACAAAAAAGTACCCAAGTCTTAATCGGTTACCACATAATTTATTATAAGTAATGACAATGAGCCCAGAATATATCTGCCCATGTGGTACGGGGAAATACTATCGAGACTGCTGCGAGCCACTGCACCTTGATAGCACTTTCGCCCATAGAGCGGAGCAACTCATGCGTTCTCGCTACAGCGCTTTTGCCTTGAAAAAATTTGATTACATAATCAAAACCCAGCACCCTGACTTTCTTGGAGACCTTACCTTAGCCAACCTTAATCTAGGCCCTCACCCACACTGGCTTGGGCTAGATCTGATAGCGAGCGAAGAATTTGTCAATTCAACTGCACTAAAACAAGGTACAGTCACCTTCAAGGCTTGGTATAAACTTGAAGGTGAAATCGATGCAATCTATGAACATTCTGAATTTATTTATCAGGATAACCGTTGGTATTATACCAAGGGTAAACAAATGACGGCCAAACTACCGAGTAGAAATGATCCTTGTATTTGCCATAGTGGTAAAAAATTCAAGCAATGCTGTTTGAATTCCCTCTAATTTATCGGCATTAAGAATCTCTATAATGTGATTGTTGTTTTTATTGAGGTGATATTTATTGCCTAATTTATGCTACCAATGAACCAACATTCAATGTGTCAGTACAGAAGAACGATTTGCTGAAAGTAAAAATTGAGCAAATTCAGGTTCTCTCAGTGCAGGACTGTATAAATATCCCTGAGCCTGATGGCAGCAACTTTTTGCCAAAAAGGCCTCTTGTTCAATGGTTTCGACCCCTTCTGCCGTTAAAGAAATATTCAACGCATTCGCCATAGCGATAATCGCCGAAACAATTTCACGACTTTCACGGCTAATGGTGAGATCGGAAATAAAGGAACGGTCAATTTTCAACTTACTAATGGGGAATTGCTTTAAGTAACGCATCGAGCTATAACCCGTCCCAAAATCATCAATAGCAAGTCCAACACCTAATTCAGCTAACTCTTGACATAATAACGTGGCATGACGGATATCCCCCATCAGCTCTGTTTCAGTAATTTCTAAGATTAAGGTTTTAGGCTTTAAACGATAACGGGTAAGTAATTGCCATACTTGTTCGTATAAATTACCGCTAAAGAACTGCCGTGCAGAGACGTTTACATGCATAGTCAGATCGGCATTATGATGCTGCCAAAGATTGAGTTGCCGACAAGCGGCCTCCAGTACCCAACTACCAATCGCATTGATCATTCCTGACTGCTCAGCAATATCAATAAAAGCACCGGGATATAGAACCCCTTTTTTGGGGTGATGCCAACGGATCAACGCTTCGGCACCGATATAGGTTTGTAATCCAAGATCCCTAAGCGGTTGGTAATAAAGTTCAAATTGACGTCCACGAATGGCACTGTGTAAATCACGCTCTATCTGTGCATCTTCCTTAAAAGCGCTGAGCAAAGTGCTATTAAACACTTGAATCGAAGTACCTTTTTTCTTCTTAGCGTATTGCACTGCAATATCAGCACAGGTAAGTGGCGCAAATAAATTGGCAACGGAGGCAATATCCACCACCGCTAAAGCAGGTTTAGGTTCTATTTGCTCTCGACCGATTAACATTGGCGCTGATAGATGTTGATATAAACGGGTACTGAAATAATCAAGATCATAGACGGCATTATCATCCGTCAACAGCACCACAAACTCATCACTCCCTACACGGGCAATTTCCGTGGCTTTATTGATCTCAGAGAAATGTTTCAAACGGCGCGCAATTTCGATTAATAAACTATCACCATGTTCATGGCCATAGGTATCGTTAAAACGTTTAAAGCCGACAAGATCAACTAATAAGAGCAGCCCTTTACTGGTTCGCTCTAGCACTCGGTTAAAATGACTGCGGTTATGTAATCCCGTTAAACTACAACGCCAAGCAAGCCGCTCTAGTTCTATTTTGTAATTATGCTCATCCGTACTTTCTTCACCGGACACTAAGGCGTAGTGATTCCCTCGTTCAGTAATAAATTGGCTAACCACATACTTAAGCCAATAATAACTGCCATCTGCACGGCGAAATTGTACTTCACCTTTTGCCTGCTCTCCCCTAAAGATTTGTGCGAGCGTTTCCTCTGCGAGTTGGGGATGTTGCTTAAAGAAGGTTAACTCTCGCAAATGACTACCAATGCTTTGCTCACGCGTTAGCCCAGTGATCTCACCATGTGCTTGATTCACATATTCCACTTTTTCAGTATGCAAATTGATCAACATACTCATTTGTTGGGATTGTTCTGTTGCACTGCGAAATAGGCTTAGCCGCTCTTCTTTATCATAAGCGTGTTTTGTGGCAAGGGTTAATGCAAGTTGATCGGCCATCTGACAAGCCAAATGTATCTCACTGTCATGCCAATGGGGTGTAACTTGGGTTCGTTCAATACAGAGAACACCTTCAAGATGTCCATTAATGCGAATTCCCACATCAAGGCAGGAAAATACTTGCCGAGGATTAAAATACACTTGGGATAGTTCACTCAGACGCGGATCGATCAACGTGTTACCCGCATCAATATGACGACGGGTTTTAAGTTCATATAAATAACGAGGGCACGCCTGCAATAATTTAGGTCTATGGATATCTTGCAACATCATAGCGCCAAATTGTGCTACGAGAGATTGACTTTGTTGATCTGGAGAGAACGTCCATACAGAAACTGAAGAAACCGTTAAATTCTGACACAATAACTCTGTCGCTAATTCTGCGGTCTTAGCAAAATCCCCCTGCTGTTTTGCAGTTGAATGCACTAAAGACTCTAATAAATGCTGATGCTGACGTCGCTTCACGCTGATCCCTACAAAACTTCGTGTTGGGTAACTGATTTTTAGCAACAATTAATGCACTTTTTAAAGCACATTAATTGAGCCAATTGAGAATTTTTATGTTGACGCAGATTACACTATCTCACTTAAACACAGCAACATGACGCACAATTTATTACAATTTTGGCAACATTGATGTCGAGCCTAATGCTTTTTAAAGACCATTTTCTAGCTGAAAGATCATTTTTTCCGCACTAACATCAAACACTAACTGTAAACTCATGCCCGTTTCAACCGTGACAAACTTCGCTTGTGTCTTGCCAAAGCGCGCTTTGGCACGCTCAGCCATGTTTTCAGCATCGTCTTTAGCTGATGCACCCGTAAACTGTATTTCTAATACAATATCGTGTTCATCAATCACAGCGCCAATATCGACAAAACTACCGCAATCTGTGCATGTGTCATTTACGGTTGGGGATTGCGCAGCAATAATACCTTTCATTTTGTCTTCCTCTGAATTTGGAGTAATAACAATACCGTTCCACGACATCCGTCGTAAACACCGCTATCGAATAAGTTAAGGTAAAGTGGGTGGTAATTATAGATAATTCGAATCAGATTGACTCGGTTTTAGCTCACGCTTGTGACGTTTGAATCATTTGTCATCTCGAAAAATGGATTACAGCAGCTCAATTTACGCAATGGCTTGAAGAGGGATTAGATTTCGTTGAATGGCTAATTGATCAGCAAAGTGCATAAGTTCAATCTGGGGTGAAGTTAAGCGACCACGCTGACGCAATTGAGTGGTTAAATCACAATTACTCAGAGCTTCAGCCATCGCCATAGGTTCAGCACCACGGATAACTAACGCCTCAGGTTGCAAAGCCTGCTGTAGTTGAAATGCTCTTGCCCCTTGTGTGATAAACACTTGGCTATTATCAACAACAGGCTCAAATAAGGATAAATCTGCCAGTAAGGGCTGCTTAGGTGGTAACTCAAACTGTTGCTGTAATTTTTGAGCTGTATCAAGGTCTTTTTGCCATTGAAACTGCGCCATATCCCTCGCATCAACCGATAATAAAGACAACAGCAGCGCAAACTCACCTCGTCTGTTGTGCTCTATCGCCGCATTTAAGCGGGTGCCAATTTGGGCTTCGTTGACTAAAGGAACATCAATTTGCATAAAAAAACATCATTAAAACAATTCGTTGTTAGTCAATCGACCACTTGAGATATAACTTTAGGAATATTTTTAAGTTGGGTATTTACATGCAAAAGGTTTCTGACTACTATGGCCGCCGCAATTGAGGAGGGGTTCCCGAGTGGCCAAAGGGATCAGACTGTAAATCTGACGGCTCAGCCTTCGAAGGTTCGAATCCTTCTCCCTCCACCATTTGCGTTGAAAGCTAGTTGAGTGAGTTAGTAAAAGTTAAGTAAAAGATATTTGTGGAGGGGTTCCCGAGTGGCCAAAGGGATCAGACTGTAAATCTGACGGCTCAGCCTTCGAAGGTTCGAATCCTTCTCCCTCCACCATCTTATCTTTACTCTCTGCATTCAATCGTTTCAAACTCGTTTTAACACTTAAATCAGGCCAAAATATTTAAGTGAATCTACAAAGTGTATAGAAAATCACGTGGAGGGGTTCCCGAGTGGCCAAAGGGATCAGACTGTAAATCTGACGGCTCAGCCTTCGAAGGTTCGAATCCTTCTCCCTCCACCATTTCTACACATATTTTTTGCTTTGTATCTCTTCTTTCCTCCGTGATATCTTTCTGATTTATATCCACAAATACACTTTTAAAATATTTTTATTCCTTATTTAAATATTGCATTGTTACCTATCTGCAATTTCAATTGATAGCACCATAAAAATTTCGCCCCATAAAATGAGGCGATATTTATCCTAACTTCGCCAAACCTTAGTCAATATCTAAATATTTGTGAGTTTGGATTGATAAGCGCCAATTACGGGCAATACACACTTTCATCGCAAGTTCGGTCGCTCTAGGCTTTTGACTGATCGGCTGTAGGCAAATCGTTTTAGCCGAAATATCGATATCTTGCAGTAACTCATCAAGTTCATCGATGTGATTTTCAGTTGCGATAGGATGCTTAATCTCATTGGCGCGGTTTAGCGCCTGCGCTAATACCGGATAGCCCCCTTTCATGTTCACCTTGGGTGATACTGTCACCCAAGTGTTATCAGCACAATTCACTTCAAAGGTGCCGCTGGTTTCGATTTGAGTCGCAAAGCCTTGACTGTGCAAGGTCTCGGTTAATTCGCGTAAATCGTACATGCAAGGCTCACCGCCGGTGATCACAATATGACGCGCGGTAAACCCTTCGGCATTAAAAGCAGCAATCAAGCTATCCGCCGTATGTTCAGCCCAGCGCCCAATCGTACCATCCACGGTAATGACTTGCTCTGGCGAGACCTTATTGGCTTCAAGCACATCCCATGTCTGTTTCGTATCACACCAAGCACATCCCACTGGACAGCCCTGCAAGCGGACAAATATGGCGGGCACTCCGGTAAAGACACCTTCACCTTGAATGGTTTCAAATACTTCGTTGACTGGGTAGTTCATGCTGGCGTTCCACTTTTCTGGGGCGGCATTTATAGTGGATTTTAGCTTGAGCTGCAAGTTTTTGCGCCAAAGCAGCCCATTTCACCAGTATCCCCAGAGTTTGCAAGCCCTATGGCCTGAGTTACACTAACGCTCTATTGATACCTGTTCTACGGTGAAGTGAAATCCTTTATGTCAACGAGCATATTGCAAAAAACATTCGAGTCAAAAACTGCCACATCCAAAGCCGTGGTTGTCTTCAGTGGCGGACAAGACTCAACAACCTGTCTTATTCAAGCCCTAACCCAGTACGATGAAGTACATGGGATCACCTTTGACTACGGCCAACGTCACCGCGAAGAAATTGAAGTCGCCAAATCCTTAGCAAAACGCTTGAAGATCACCAGCCATAAAGTCATGGATGTGACCTTATTGAATGAGTTAGCGATTTCAGCCCTCACCCGTGATGCGATACCTGTTTCACACGAGTTGATGGAAAATGGCCTGCCCAATACCTTCGTGCCCGGCCGTAATATTTTATTTTTAACGCTTGCGGGTATTTATGCCTATCAGTTAGGGGCTGAAGCGATTATCACAGGCGTGTGTGAAACTGATTTTTCAGGCTACCCTGATTGTCGTAACGATTTTGTCAAAGCGATGGAATCCGCCTTAGTTCAAGGCATGGATAAACAACTAAAAATCATCACGCCTTTGATGTGGCTCAATAAGGCACAAACCTGGGCACTGGCGGATAAATATCAGCAACTCGATCTGGTTCGCCACCATACTCTCACCTGTTATAACGGTGTGATTGGCGATGGCTGTGGTGATTGCCCTGCCTGTCATCTTCGCAAACGTGGATTAGACGACTATCTACAGAATAAAGCGGCGGTTATGGCTGAGCTTGACGCTAGCGAGCCTAAAGCATGATACGCAGTCCCTATTGGGTCGCACTGATGGTGAGTCTTCTTTGTGCGGGTTTGTATGTCGCAGGCTTAGCAAGCCCTGCTGTCGATAACCTACTCGCCTATCGCCGCAGTGCCATTAGTGAGGGGGAATGGTGGCGATTAATCAGTGGAAATTTACTGCACACGAATCAATGGCATCTATTGATGAACCTTGCAGGGCTGTGGGTGGTGCTATTTTTGCACCATTTTCATTATCATCTCAAAGGCTTAAGTGCACTATTTTTCGTGTTATGTTTACTCGAAGGTATAGGCTTGTATTTAGGCTATCCGCAATTGCTTGGTTATGTCGGCTTAAGCGGTATGTTGCATGGCTTGTTCGCCTACGGCGCAGTGCAGGATATTGTCCGTAAGCTGCGCTCAGGCTATCTGCTGCTCGTTGGCGTTATCATCAAGGTCGGTTACGAACAGCTTTATGGTGCCAGCAATGATGTCACCGCCATGATAGGTGCGCGCGTAGCAACCGAGGCGCATTTGGTCGGCTTAATCTGCGGGCTGATTTGCGCTTTAGCGGTGTTTATTAAGCTTAAATTAGAACACTCGAAAGGCACCATTTAGCCCCCATCTGCGGATATTAAAAAGCCGTCGTAGCATGATTGCTAGACGGCTTTTTAATAATGTTAACCGCAATAATATCGCTACGCTTTGATCAACAATTCCCGCAGGTGCTTGACTTCATCACGCATTGCCGCCGCTTGTTCAAACTCTAAGTTGCGCGCATGTTCGTGCATCTTTTTCTCAAGTTGATCGATTTGATGGCTCAACTCTGCCGCATCGGCTTTATGGTAATGGGACTTAGGCTCAGCCACTTTGCCATACACAGCTTTACTGTCGCGGCCATCATCCACATCCATCACATCGGTAATACGCTTAACGACGCCTTTGGGGACTATACCGTTTTTCAAATTATGAGCACGTTGCTTCTCGCGGCGACGGTCAGTTTCCCCTATCGCTTTAGCCATTGAATTAGTGATGCGATCGGCATAGAGGATCACTTTACCATTGACGTTACGTGCAGCGCGGCCAATGGTTTGGATAAGCGAGCGTTCAGAGCGCAAGAAGCCCTCTTTATCAGCGTCTAAAATACACACCAATGACACTTCTGGCATATCTAAGCCCTCACGTAATAGGTTGATGCCGACCAACACATCAAACTTACCTAAGCGCAGATCGCGGATGATCTCAACCCGTTCAACTGTGTCTATGTCCGAATGCAGATAACGCACTTTTACCCCATGTTCGTCGAGGTATTCAGTCAAATCCTCCGACATGCGCTTTGTTAGTGTGGTGACTAACACCCGCTCATTGACCGCGACACGTTTGGCTATTTCAGATAATAAATCATCGACCTGTGTCGCCACAGGGCGTACTTCCAGCTCGGGATCGAGCAATCCTGTAGGCCGGACAACTTGTTCAGCTATCTCTCCTTCACTCTTTTCCAGCTCATAGAGGCTAGGCGTCGCCGACACATAAATCGTTTGCGGCATTAACTGCTCAAACTCTTCAAATTTGAGCGGCCGATTATCTAATGCCGATGGTAATCTAAAGCCATATTCCACTAAGGTGGTTTTACGGGAACGATCGCCTTTATACATAGCGCCAATTTGCGGCACAGTCACATGGGACTCATCAATAATGAGTAAACCATCGGCAGGTAAGTAGTCGAGCAAGGTTGGTGGCCCTTCCCCCGGTGCGCGGCCAGACAAATAGCGCGAGTAGTTTTCAATACCAGAGCAGTAGCCCAATTCGACCATCATCTCCACATCGTATTGCACCCGCTCATGGATCCGCTGGGCTTCAATCAGTTTATTATTATCCAGTAGATACTGTTTACGCTCCCGCAATTCCTCCTTAATTAACTCGGTTGCCTCAAGGATTTTTTCCCTTGGCGTGACATAGTGAGTCTTAGGGTAAACGGTTGTACGTGCGATACGTTTGATGATTTGCCCCGTTAAAGGGTCGAATTCACTTAAACGCTCAATTTCATCATCAAACAGCTCAACCCGAATTGCATAACGATCAGAATCTGCTGGAAAAATATCAATCACTTCACCACGCACGCGAAACGTACCGCGCTGCAATTCAATATCATTACGCGTATATTGCAGCTCACTAAGACGCTTTAACATATCGCGTTGTCCCAGACTGTCACCTTGGCGTAGATGCAACAACATTTTCAAGTAGGAATCGGGATCACCCAAACCATAAATAGCTGACACTGAGGCAATCAGCACTACATCTTTACGTTCTAATAAGGCTTTTGTGGCCGACAAACGCATCTGTTCAATGTGAGCATTAACAGAGGCATCCTTTTCAATAAAAGTATTTGATGCGGGCACATAGGCTTCAGGCTGGTAGTAATCGTAATAAGAGACAAAATACTCAACCGCATTATGGGGGAAAAACTCTTTCATCTCGCCATAAAGCTGCGCTGCCAAGGTTTTATTGGGCGCCATAATAATGGTTGGCCGTCCTAATTTGGCAATGACATTGGCAATCGTAAACGTCTTACCCGATCCCGTGACCCCAAGTAAGGTTTGGCAGGCAAGTCCCGACTCTAAACCATCAACTAACTTTGTAATGGCCGCAGGCTGATCGCCAGCGGGAGCAAATTGCGATTCAAGCTGAAAAACAGATTCTGACACGCGTACATATCCTTTTGGTTAGTCGAGTCATTCTAATCAAGTCGCGAACTAAGCTCCAGCACTTATCCAAATGACGTCACAATCCCAACACCCTCACTAACTTGCTAAGATGACAACTTGATGGAGAAAATATGAAACTTTTATACCACGATAACTCAGGGCTTTAAATGTCGATAAAATGCGCTAAAACTCAGTAGAAATGCCAATTTAATACACAAGAACGGGGTTTTACTATATTACAAAAATGCAACGACATTGAGTCTCGGTAAAAATCACGATTGCTTTTGCTATCAAGTTGATTTTATTGATCTAATTTTTTAACAACCAAAATGGTGCAATTTAAGTCTTTCGCCCACAGCACAAGGCTTTGCCGCTTGTTTTTTCATACCGCCCACAGGGTTATCCACAGAATTTGTTGATAAGTCGAAATAACCTAGCGTCCATGCGGGATTGAGCCCTATTGGCTTGTTCAGCAACAGCAAAGCAACATTTGGTAATAAAATTACATTTGATAAATGTTGCCACTTTTCTAATTTCACAATCTGAAATGATGCCGACTTTATGCGGTGCTACTACAGAGTATTAAAAGTCACTTCACTTAATACCCCGTTATTGTCACTCTGCATCGCCATAAGTTTGTTCGTTGCGTTTATTTACGCTTAAAGCCTACAAATCATCGCGGCAATAAGTGCTATCTTCCGAAAAGATAAGTTAATTATTCAGAAAAATGTCGATTTCTACACCACGATGCACATTAGATGAGCACTTAACAGCATAATTACACTTTTTTTAGTAACTCGAGTTGACTCATCCAACAGAGCGTTTTACTATGCGCTCCGTTCTCAACGAGTCAATATGACCGAGCGAAACGATTCCCCTGTAGTTCAGTCGGTAGAACGGCGGACTGTTAATCCGTATGTCACTGGTTCAAGTCCAGTCAGGGGAGCCATTATTTGCTGGTCGTAAAAATGAGTAAGAACAGGCAGTAAAGTAAAATGTAGATAAACGATTCCCCTGTAGTTCAGTCGGTAGAACGGCGGACTGTTAATCCGTATGTCACTGGTTCAAGTCCAGTCAGGGGAGCCAATTACACTACTTATATTTTTTATTGCCGCTGCATTAAAATGATTCCCCTGTAGTTCAGTCGGTAGAACGGCGGACTGTTAATCCGTATGTCACTGGTTCAAGTCCAGTCAGGGGAGCCAATTTTAATCCTATAAAAGTCGATAGTCATATCGCACCCTCTACTCCCCTGTAGTTCAGTCGGTAGAACGGCGGACTGTTAATCCGTATGTCACTGGTTCAAGTCCAGTCAGGGGAGCCATTTACTGTAAGTGATAAAAAGTCGATAGTCATATCGCATCCTCTACTCCCCTGTAGTTCAGTCGGTAGAACGGCGGACTGTTAATCCGTATGTCACTGGTTCAAGTCCAGTCAGGGGAGCCATTTACAGTAAACTATCAAAAGTCGTATCCCACTAAACCATTCATTCTTTACCTATCCACTCTCAGCAATTCGATTTTGTTTTAAATCAAATGCAGTTACACTGTGATCAGTTTGTTAAATAAAATAATGAGCATCTTCACACAGAGTATGGTGTTGAACAAAAACTCACCCAATAGACTGTTGCAAGACTCGCCTGAAGTGAGAGCGGATTTATATGACCATGTCAAAATCATATCCAGTCTTTTTATTACTGATCTTTTTAGCATTATTTGCTGGCGTTTTTCAAAATGAAAATAGCCAATTGCAAATCCAGCAGCAACAAGAGCTCGAACGCTTCAAAAGGGATTTAACGGCTTACTCCCAATGGCAAGGCAGTGGTAAAGATCTTTTTAACGCCTTATCAATCAAGTATCCATTTCAATTTTTTCAGTATATTAATGATACTGATGGTGAGCTAAATCATACCGAAGGTAGCCTTACATCTGACAATGCACATCCATTGGCTGGATTATTCTCCGTCGATTTATCCCATACCCAGAAATTAGCCACAGGCCGATTGCAGGTCAAACTCAGTGCGAACGCACAAATAGCTCAATCTATCTCAAATACAGAAAAACTCGGGTTAATGTTGTTGCTGAGCTTCATCATTCTGCTGGCCATTTTTACGTTTTTAATGGCAAAACTCAAAACGTCGATTCAATATGCCGCCGATTATGTCTCACATATTTCCGATATGAGCTTTTCCGCACTCGCCGCCTCTAAACTCAATGGCGAATTAAATCCGCTTAAGCAGGCATTAGAAGATTGCCGTCATCAGCTTAAAGTACAGCTTGACACTCTCACACAAGAAAATGAGAAACTGCATAAAGTCGCCTATCAGGATCCAATTACCGGCTTTGCTAGTCGACCACGCTTCACAAATAAACTTGAAACCATCAATAATCCTGATATCCCTCAATTTGGATTGATGGTCATGGTTAAAGCAACCGAACTTGCCAATATCAATCAACACCAAGGACGTTCTGCGGGAGATGATTATTTAGCCCGAGTAGCCAACTGTATCCGTAAAACCTGTACTAAATACCCTGACGCACAATGTTACCGAGTGTCCAGCGCTGATTTTGCCGTATTTATACCAGATACAGTGCTTAAAGATGGGCCAAAATTTTTAGATGAGTTAAAAGTGTATCTTGATGAATATCAGCAAATGACCAAAACGGAATCTGTTGCTCATATAGGTTTAGTCCCCTATCAACAGGGTGTAGAGGCTATTCATTTACTGACCCTTGCCGATACGGCGGTCAGTATTGCACAAACATTGGGCCCTAATAGTTACCATATTCAAGAAAAACTCGATGGTAATGAGCAATTTGGTGATGATCGTTGGAAACTTGCCATCCATGACTTAATTAGTCGTAAGGCTCTTAAATTCTATCAACAACCCATCCAACCCTGCCGCACTGAAGTCGAGGTTTACCGCGAACTGTTAGCCCGTTTTTATAACAGTGAAGGTAAGTTTCTGCCGACAACCACTGTGATTGCTATGGCTGAGCGCCATGGAATGAGCACAGAGTTAGATAAATTAGTGGTGATCAGTGCATTAAAGATGCTTAAGGAAAATCCAACCATCAATGGCAATTTTGGGGTAAACATTAGTGCTTTTTCAGCCCACCAAGAACTCTTTGTCGGGTGGCTAAAAGATATTTTAGGCAAACAAAAATATATTGCTTCTCGCTTAGTATTTGAGATTAACGAATCAGGTATGCAATCCAATTTAGGCGCAAGCCACAAGTTTGTGCGTGACGTGCATAGCGTGGGTTCTCGAGTCTCTATTGAGCGTTTTGGCATGAGCTTCACTTCCTTTAAATTCTTCAGTGAGGTACGCCCCGACTACATTAAGCTTGATGGTAGCTACACTTCAAATATCGATGAAGATAACAATAATAAATTTTTCGTTCGTATGATGGTCGACGTGGCAAGGCGAATAGGTATCAGAGTGATTGCAACCAGTGTTGAGCGACAAGAAGAAAAACTGACCCTAGAAAAACTCTTAGTCGATGGTCTTCAAGGCTATTATATTGCTCAGCCCCAAGCGATCACTAGCAGAGATCAAATTTAGTTAAGATATCGGTGAATTCATCAGCATTCTTTACAGTAAAGATGCTTAACCCTGCATTCTATATGTTGTTTATGCAAACGGAAAAGTCGATAATACGGCCAAGATCCGTTTAGACAAGTATAGAGATGACTGAATATCTCCTGTTGTTGATCAGCACTGTACTGGTCAACAATTTCGTTTTAGTGAAATTCTTAGGTTTATGTCCTTTCATGGGGGTCTCCAGTAAATTGGAGTCCGCTATTGGTATGTCTATGGCAACCACTTTTGTGTTGACCTTAGCCTCCATCCTCAGTTACCTAGTAAATCAATACCTATTATTGCCCTTTGATCTGAGCTACTTACGCACGATGAGTTTTATTTTAGTCATTGCTGTTGTAGTGCAATTTACTGAAATGGTGGTGCAAAAAACCAGTGCAGCCCTGCACCGAGCGTTGGGAATTTATCTGCCACTCATCACCACCAACTGTGCTGTATTGGGTGTCGCCCTGTTGAACGTGAACGAAAAGCACGATTTTATTCAATCGGCTATCTATGGCTTTGGTGCTGCGTTAGGCTTCTCATTAGTGTTAATTCTCTTCTCGGCGATGCGCGAACGTTTAGCCGCAGCCGATGTACCCTTGCCATTTAAGGGCGGCGCAATTGCCATGATTACCGCAGGTTTAATGTCCCTTGCCTTTATGGGATTCACAGGATTGGTTAAGTAGTATGTCCACCATTTTAATCGCTGTCATATTATTGACCCTGTTGGCATTGGTCTTTGGGGTATTACTCGGTTTTGCCGCCCTTAAATTTAAGGTTGAAGGTAACCCGATTGTCGATGAACTCGAAGCCATTCTGCCACAAACCCAATGTGGTCAATGTGGTTACCCAGGTTGTCGTCCTTATGCCCAGGCCATCGCCAATGGCGACAAAGTCAACAAATGCCCTCCAGGCGGCACAGCCACAATGGAGAAACTAGCCAATTTGATGGGTGTTGAGCCTGAGCCTCTCAATGCCGAAGCACAATCGCAGGTCAAAAAAGTCGCTTTTATTCGTGAGGATGAGTGTATTGGCTGCACTAAGTGTATTCAGGCCTGTCCCGTGGATGCCATTATCGGTGCAGGTAAATTAATGCATACCGTGCTCACCACAGATTGCACAGGTTGTGACCTCTGTGTTGAACCCTGCCCTGTCGATTGTATTGATATGATCCCCGTAACCCAAAATCTTAAAAATTGGAATTGGCGTTTAAATGCCATTCCAGTGACGCTGCTCCAAGAGACTGGGGATAACGAGACAATGTTAGAAGAGGAAAAGCGGTGCTAACTTTATTAGATCAATTAGATAAAGGAACCCTTTGGCGCTCGCATGGTGGTATACACCCTCCAGAAGTCAAATTTCTCTCAAATGGCACTCCTATAGCAACACTGCCATTAGCAAAAACCTATTTAGTCCCTATACCTCAGGTGGGGGAAAATTGCACACTTGCGGTAAAGCTCGGCGATAAAGTGTTAAAAGGCACGCCATTAACTCAAGGCCCCTCTATTTGGCATTTACCTGTACATGCGCCGACATCAGGTACTATCGTTGCTATTGAGCCAAGAGCCAGCAACCATGCCTCAGCCCTCCCCGTTAATACGTGCGTTATCGAAGCCGATGGGAAAGATACTTGGTGCGAATTAGCCTCCAACGATCTCGATAGCCTAAGCCATCAGCAAATTATCGATAAAATACATCAAGCGGGTGTTGCGGGTATGGGCGGCGCGGCTTTTCCGAGTCATATCAAACTCAATCCCGCGAGCGAAATTGATTTAGTCATTATCAATGGTGTTGAGTGTGAGCCTTATATCAGCTCAGATGACAGATTAATGCGCGAATACAGCCAAGATATTCTGGCAGGTATTGGGATTATTTATCGGTTATTAACACCCAAACGTATCGTTATCGCCATTGAAGATAATAAGCCTGAAGCGATCAAGGCCATGCAAATGGCTGTAGCGCAAAGTGCGCTACCGACAGGCAGTACTCGAGTTACCGTTATCCCCACCAAATATCCTTCAGGCGGTGAAAAACAGCTTATTCAGATTATTACTGGCCGTGAAGTACCCTCAGGAGCTATACCCGCCAAACTCGGTATCGTTGTTCATAACGTCGGCACAGCCTTTGCCATACATCAAGCCGTTGTCCAAAATAAACCGCTGGTTGAGCGCGTTGTCACAGTGACAGGTAAAAATGTGGGTAAACCTGGTAACTATTGGTTGCCAATTGGAACCCCCGTTGAGCATGTGCTCATGCAAACCGAGTTTAAACCTGAAGCAGAGCAAAAGATCATCGTTGGTGGGCCTATGATGGGCCATGCACTACCGACCATTAATGTACCTATTTTAAAAGGTACTAACTGTATTTTGGTGCCGAGTAATCAAGAGATTGGGGTGACACCAGAGGAAAAAGCGTGTATTCGCTGCGGCGAGTGCGCCAATGTCTGCCCTGCACTGCTATTACCACAACAACTCTTTTGGCACGCAAAAGCCGAAGAATATGATAAGGCTGCCAGTTTTAACCTAAAAGATTGTATTGAATGTGGTTGCTGTAGTTATGTCTGCCCGAGTGATATTCCTTTAGTCGAATATTACCGTATTGCCAAATCAGCCTTAAAACAAACTGCCGATGAAAAGCAACAGGCAGAACGTGCCAAACACCGTTTTGAAGCACGTTTGGCTCGTCTAGAAGAAGAAAAGCTCGCCCGCGAAGCCAAAGCAAAAGAAGCCGCAGAGCGTCGTCAGGCAACGATGACGGGCACAGATAAAAATGCCGTTGCTGAAGCGATCGCACGTATTGCAGCCAAAAAAGCCGCTGCGACGCAGGCACCCAGTGAGACTGCAATAGCCCCCACTGCCGTGGTCGAAGTACCAAGGGAAAAGGCAGCCGTTGCCGCAGCAATTGCCCGTGCCAAAGCCAAGAAAGCCGCCGCGGCCACAGCTTCTCAAGTTATTGATGATGAACCGGATTCATCTATGGAAACCGAGCAAGCCGAGCCTTTATCGCAAAAAGATAAAGTTGCGGCCGCCATTGCTCGGGCCAAAGCGAAAAAGGCGACGATGAAAGCCGACTCGGATGTTAACGAGGATATTGATGCCGCTGAAGTCGACGCCGAAAAGCGGGTTACTGGATCCGCAGCTAGTACTGAGGTGGATGATAAAAAGGCCAAAATCGCCGCGGCCGTCGCCCGTGCTAAAGCCAAGAAAGCGAACCAGCAAAGTGGCATCGTAAGCGAAGATCAAACGCCAGCAGTTCAAGCACCTGAGGATCAAGCGACAAAAACTCCAGTAGTGAATACGCCTGTCGCCGAGCCAGAGTCAAGCACTGTTACACCGAGTCCTGAGGATGATAAAAAAGCCAGAGTTGCGGCAGCCGTTGCCCGGGCTAAAGCCAAAAAAGCGGCCGCCCAAGCCGATTCGAGTGAGGTTGCTGAAGTTCAGCCAAAGCTAGAGGCAGAATCAGCTCAGCCAAGTGATACGCCGCTTAAGCCTGAACCCATTACTGAGCTTAGATCAGAACTTAGCTCAGAACTCAGCTCAGAGCCGAGTCATCAACTCAGTCCCGAAGATGAGAAAAAGGCTAAAATCGCTGCAGCCGTTGCCCGTGCAAAAGCGAAAAAAGCGGCAAGGGCCGTGGATGCGACAAGTGATTCAAATGAATAACATAATTAACATAAGAATCAGCAACTTAACGGTTAACGACTCAAGATTAGATAAAAGGGAACAGAATGGCGTTTAAAATAGCCTCATCACCCCATGTAACACGAAATCTGCATACTTCAACTGTGATGCAGCGGGTGATTTTATGTTTACTGCCAGGCCTTGTGGTGCAGTGCGCCTTTTTTGGTTGGGGCACGCTCGTTCAAGTGCTACTAGCAATTATCGTCGCATTAAGTGCTGAAGCTGTGGTAATGAAACTGCGTCAGCGCAGTATCAAAGCCAGCTTAAGTGATAACAGTGCCATGCTGACCGCGATCTTGATTGGTGTTGCGATTCCCCCACTCGCCCCTTGGTGGATGATCGTTATTGGGACAGCTTTTGCTATCATCATCGTCAAACACCTTTACGGCGGTTTAGGCCATAACTTGTTTAATCCAGCCATGGCCGCTTATGTACTACTGCTAATTTCCTTTCCAGTGCAAATGACCACTTGGATTGCTCCAAGCACAGTTGCCATGCACTCGCCGAGTGTGCTTGATAGCTTGCAGCTTATTTTCAATATCGGTGCCAATGTGAATATGGACCAATTTCGCCTAGGCATTGACGGTGTAGCCATGGCAACACCGCTTGATACCCTAAAAACCGATTTATCCATGGGATTAACCCGCACAGAAAGTATGACAAAAGCCATTTTTGATGGCGCTACGGGTGTAGGTTGGTTTTGGGTCAATTTAGCTTATCTTGCTGGCGGTTTAGTGCTGCTCAAACTTAAGGCGATTCGCTGGCATATTAGCACTGGCGTATTAGCAGGGCTCTTTATCGCTTCGAGTGTCGGTTTTTTACTGTCACCCGATACTCAAGGCAGCCCATTATTCCATCTATTTTCTGGCGCAACCATGTTAGCGGCATTTTTTATTGCGACGGATCCTGTCACCGCCGCAACGAGTCCCCGTGGTCGAATTATCTTCGGGACGTTAATAGGTATATTGGTCTATATCATTCGCACTCAAGGTGGCTACCCTGATGCTTTCGCCTTTGCCGTATTACTGGCAAACCTTTGTGCTCCCTTTATTGACTATTACGTTCGTCCACGTAGCTACGGTCATTCAGCGGGCTAGGCCTTTGTGTTAAGCATCAAGTGATGCTTGAAGAAAGACTCTTGAGGAAAGAAATTGAATAATCCAATGATTAAAAATGGACTGTTACTCGCTCTGTTTGCCCTGCTCTGCACTGGCTTAGTCGCAGTGGTTAATGAACAGACCTTAGATAAAATTAAAGAGCAAGAACAGCAAGAATTGATGAAAGTGTTACATCAATTGATCCCGGATGACATCCACGACAATGAGCTCACTGCACAATGTACTTTGCTGCAGGATAGAGCGGCGTTAGGCACTGAAAATCCAATGCCTGCCTATATTGCGACCAATGCGGGTCAACCAGTTGCAATTGCGCTGGAGGCTATCGCTCCCGATGGTTATAACGGTAATATTAAACTGATTGTGGGGATAAACACCCAAGGTGAAGTTCTTGGTGTTCGCACCCTATCACACCAAGAAACGCCAGGACTTGGTGATAAAATCGATCTGCGTAAATCCGATTGGGTGATGCAATTTATGGGTAAACGCCTGAACGCTGAGGATGACAAACAATGGCTGGTGAAAAAAGATGGCGGGGATTTCGATCAATTTACCGGTGCCACCATCACACCACGCGCCTATGTTAACGCGGTTAAGCGTGCAGTATGGTACTTTAACAATAACCAAGCACAAATTTT
This sequence comes from Shewanella sp. W3-18-1, assembly GCF_000015185.1. Classification (NCBI taxonomy): domain Bacteria; kingdom Pseudomonadati; phylum Pseudomonadota; class Gammaproteobacteria; order Alteromonadales; family Shewanellaceae; genus Shewanella; species Shewanella sp. W3-18-1. The sequence goes on from NC_008750.1 coordinate 2,494,650, forward strand.
CAGTCAGCCACTGAATTGTGAGATAAAACATGACTAATTATCGCGAAATTGCTTGGCAAGGTCTGTGGAAAAATAACCCCGGCTTAGTACAACTATTAGGCCTATGCCCGCTCCTTGCTGTCACAGCAACCATAACCAATGCCCTAGGGCTAGGTGTAGCCACTATGTTAGTGCTAATAGGCTCTAATATTCTTGTGTCACTTGTACGCGACTATGTGCCTAAAGAAATCCGTATTCCCGTATTTGTGATGATCATCGCCGCGCTAGTCACCACAGTTCAGTTGCTCATCAATGCCTATGCCTATGGTCTGTATTTATCCCTTGGGATCTTCCTGCCGCTAATTGTAACGAACTGCATCATCATTGGCCGCGCCGAGGCATTTGCCTCACGTAACAATGCCTTTAGCGCCGCCTTCGATGGTTTAATGATGGGGCTAGGGTTTACCTTAGTGCTCGCCGTTCTTGGGGCAACACGGGAATTATTAGGTCAAGGCACACTATTTGATGGCGCCGATCAATTGCTAGGCCCTTGGGCTAAATCCTTAACTATTCATGTATGGCAAGTGGATACCCCCTTTTTACTCGCTATGCTGCCACCCGGCGCTTTTATTGTGATGGGCTTATTGATTGCATTGAAGAATGTAATTGATAAAAAACTCAAAGAACACCAACCACAAGTCGCCACCGAGCCAAGTGTGACACGCGCACGGATCACTAAGGTCAGTTAACGAAGAATAGTGAATATGAATCAAGCAAAACGTATCCAGATCCTCACTCGTCTTCGTGATAACAATCCGAAACCCGAAACTGAGCTCAACTTTACTAGTCCTTTTGAGTTATTAGTCGCGGTAACCCTCTCAGCACAAGCGACCGATGTGAGCGTGAATAAGGCGACAGATAAACTGTTTCCTGTCGCCAATACTGCCCACAGCATTTATGCCCTAGGGGTTGAGGGATTAAAGGAATATATCAAGACCATTGGCCTTTATAACAACAAAGCCGTTAATGTGATCAAAGCCTGCGAGATCTTAATCGAGAAGTACAATGGTGAAGTGCCAGAAGATAGAGAAGCCCTTGAAGCACTACCTGGTGTGGGCCGAAAAACCGCGAACGTGGTGCTCAATACCGCCTTTGGCTGGCCGACCATTGCCGTAGATACTCATATTTTTCGTCTTGCCAATCGCACTAAATTTGCCCCCGGTAAAAACGTGGTCGAAGTAGAAGAACGGATGCTAAAAGTTGTGCCGGATGAGTTTAAAGTGGATGTACATCATTGGTTTATTCTGCACGGCCGCTACACATGCTTAGCACGAAAGCCACGCTGTGGCAGTTGCATTATTGAGGATTTGTGTGAGTTTAAAGAGAAGGTTTATCCCGAAGAATAAACCTATTGAACAGACAATCCCATTACACATGGAATTGTCTGTTTAAAATGCTAAATCAGCAACGCTTCCGGTATTGGCCACTTTGCCACGAGCCACTCCCCTTGCCATGTTTGAATAGAGATCCATAAACTATCACTCGATGACAGTTTTGCCCCCGCAATGGCATGCACATGTTGTCCATATTTACTGCCATGGAGCACACCATTTTCCCCTTGTTGTAGCTGGCTAATTGGTAATGCCTCAGGCCCAATATTGGCATAACCTTGTCGAATTAGCCTTGTCTCCCCTTTTTCAAAAATCAACATAAAATCCTTCACATATTCATCGTGATGTTGATAAGGAGCCTTCATATTCAATGGCATAGGCGCAATTTTAAACTCACCTAATTCCTGTGCCTGCCATGCGGGAGGAAAGTTCGGTGTTAATGATTGGTACAAGAATAAAAATGGCAAGACTAAGATCAATCCATTTAATTTATATTTATTCTTTTGCCAAAACAGTGCTCGATTAAACGCCATTAGCGAATCTCCCCTAACATATCGGCAGCTAAGTCATCAGATCCTGCTTTTTTAAAGGCTCTGACATGACGTAATCCCCACATCATAAAGCCCGTAATTGACATACCCGACAAAATTAAACCAAACACAAACCAAATAAACTTGGTCCAAATTCCCCCAATCGTGCCGTAGTGCAGCGGATCGGCAATGTGCATGATGGTTTGCATGCCCGTCATGGTTTCGGGTGATGATGCTTTCGCTATTTCCCCCGTCCAAGGATTAATACTCAGGCTATAGGAATGTTGGTCATAAAAAATATGATCACCACTACCGCTAAGGTGATACATATCCCGGTTATGCTCTGGCAGCATCACATAACTAGGTTGAAAATCAGGGAAACGCTCCTTTGCAATCATAAGAGCTTGATTAAGTGATACCGCAGGAATGGGTATAGTTGTCTCTCCCTCTTTAAGCAAGGGAACTTGCTCCGCCACAATTAACGGCGCATGAGGCTCGATATCAATATCAGCATGCCAAAAAACAGCTTGGACTAAATACCATAATCCTGTTGCACTCATAATGGCGATAAACCAAATTGACCAAACACCAGATAATTTGTGTAAATCCGCTAGCAGTGTTTTTTTCCCTTGCGTAATACGCACTTTAGGTGCCAAAAAACTACGCCAAAACCGCTTATAAACAATTAATCCGGTAATTAAAGACGCCAGCATCAATACCGCCATAGAGCAGACAAGGTAATACCCTACGCTATAACTACCAGGCCATGGAAATAATAACCAACCATGTAATGAACGCATAAAACCAATAAAAGTCAGCCCTTCGTTAATTTGCTGAACGTCACCCGTGTATTGATTCACATAAGCAATTGCATAGGGTTTATCCACATCGGTAAACATCACTGCATTGACAAGATAAGGCTCGAAGGTCATAGCCCCACTGATTTCTGCTGTAGGATGAGCCTTTTTTACCGCCGCCATTAATTCATCAACCGACTTTGCTGGCAAATTGTTTGGATTAACGGCGCGGGATGCAGGATTAGTGAGCCACGTCAGTTCGTGGCTAAGTACTGCAATCGTCCCCGTTAAACAGATAAAACTAAATAACAACCAGATTGGGAGTGATACCCAACCATGCAACATAAACCAAAATCGGTTACTAACCTTCGCCATATGTGATTATCCCAACACTTTTACAATTTGGTGAGTGTAAATGTAATACGAATTGTTATCAATACGGTGTATTGATAATTGTTTTCAATTAGAATGCAGCTCACAAAAAACAATGATGGGGAATCATGATGCAAAAATCGCTGTTAGCTACACTCATTTCAAGTCTTTTATTAGCGCCAAGCTCCTACGCTAATGAGCCTCAGTCCACTACTGATATTGAAGTCATCAGTATTAAGGGAAGTCGTTTAGATAAAGCCGCAACGGCAACTGGGTTGCCCTTAACGCTGCGGGAAACGCCACAATCAGTCACCATTATTGATCAAGAGTTTATTCAAAGTTTCTCACTCAATAGTGTCGCGGACTTAATGTTTTTAACCCCTGGCATTTATGCCCAGAAAGCCGAGACCAACCGCTATTTCTTTAGCTCCCGCGGTAATCCCATTACTAATTTTCAGTTTGATGGCGTCCCCGTTAACTACTCGAGTTTCTTTAATGACGCCTCAACCGACACCATATTATTTGACCGCGTTGAAGTTGTCCGCGGTGCAACAGGACTCTTAACGGGTGCGGGTGAACCATCTGCAGCAATTAACCTTATCCGTAAACGTCCTAAAGCGGCACCTGGCGGCTATGTCAGCGCAAAAGTCGGTGCATGGGATAGTTACCGTGTTGAAGGCGATGCCTCCGTTGATGTAACAGAGAGTGGTGATGTGCAGGCACGCTTTGCCGCCGCCTATGAAAAATCAGATAGTTATATTGATCTAGCCGAAGATGAAAACCTGCAAGTTTATGGCGTGATCACTGCAAAACTCAGTGATAATACCCTATTTACCCTAGGTGCTGATTACAGTGACCGAGATCCTAAAGGCTCTACTTGGGGTGGTCTTCCTCTATTTTATGCTGATGGCAGCTTAGCGAATGATTTATCCCGTTCGACCACAACAGCAGCCTCTTGGTCAAGTTGGCAACGCAATGGTGCAAACGTCTTTGCTACGCTTGAACATAATTTTGATAATAATTGGGACGTCAAATTTGACGTGGAACATCGTGAAGATGAGATGGATGGGCACTTACTTTATCTCTATGGTGCGCCAGATAAAACCACAGGTTTAGGTATGGGGGCATCGGCGATGATTTATCAATCGACCCGTAAACAAGATGCCGCGCGGCTATTTGCCTCTGGGCCATTCGAACTCTTTGGTCGCGAGCATAAACTTACCGCAGGTTTACTATACTCTAAGCAAGATACGACCGCAGATTCCTATTACCCATTAAATAGCATAAGTATTGGTAACTTCTTCGAATGGGATGGCTCCGTCGCTGAACCCAGTTATCCGTCTACGCCAATCTATCAAGAAGGTGAGGAAACTCAAAAAGGGGCCTATCTCGCGACACAAATTAATTTACACGATCAATGGATGCTGTTACTGGGTGGCCGCATTAGCCAATATAAATTTGAATCAAACGCGGCGGCTGACTACAACAATAGCGATGTCTTTACGCCCTATGCAGGTCTGATATATAACCTCAACGATAGCATCTCGATTTACACCAGTTATACCGAAATATTTCTGCCACAGGATGCAAGAGACGCAAACAATAAGCGCTTAGAGCCCATGACCGGAAATAATATTGAACTGGGCGCAAAAGGGGATTTCTTCGATGAGAAACTGACCGCCAGTATAGCCGTATTTAAAGTGCAAAAAGAAAATGTGGCAGAACCCGATGATAACGCCCTTCCCTTACCTGGTGGCAATTATCCAATGCACTTGGTGGATGGGACCAGTAACCAAGGTTATGAAGTTGAGTTAAACGGTAGACCAACAGAAGACTGGGATCTGTTTTTCAGCTATACCCATAGTGAATCAGAAGATCAAGATGGTTCAGCCTTTAGCACCTATCTACCAAAGGATCTGATTCGTTTATCCTCCCTTTATCACTTTGATGGTGCACTCGCGGATCTGACAGTCGGCGGTAACTTAAGCTGGCAGAGTAAAATTTACAAAGACAAAGCAGGTCCCAATGGTGAGCGTTCCGAGCAAGACAGCTATTATCTCGTGAATCTGATGACAAGCTATCAACTGACAGACGATGCGAAAGTTCAACTAAATATCAATAACTTATTTGATAAAAAATATTACTCTAGCATTGATTTTTACAATCAAGGTTTCTTCGGCGAACCCCGAAATATTGAGTTAAGCCTAAGCTATAATTTCTAGAGCAAGTTTCTAGCAAGTTAACCCATAATGCCGTGTCATAACGTACACGGCATTTTTATGTTCAATGAAATAATCAATGAAATAATGACATTCGCAATTTAGCTCACCCATAGCAGCCATTAACACGCATTACACCTAAGGTTGATATTGCCATTGAGTCTTTCTCTACGTGCATCATTCGAATACTCAAGAATGAGCGGGTTATTTTGCCAACGCGATTCCCAAAGGTTCAAAGTAATCGAGCAACGCTGTAAAAATCCTCTGCCGATGTAACTCATCTGGATAGGCGCCCTCCTTCGCCATTGCTGAAAAAGACGTACCAGAGACTAAGTAGGGATTAGAAATATCCCGATAAGATTCAATACACGCTTCAAATGCCCTCGCCATCATTTCCGTTGGTTGTGAAAAATACCGAGTGCCATAGCGTTTATCCAGCGCTAATGCGCGGCGCACATAATCGCTCGGCTCTTTTCCATCAGGGCTTAATAGGGTCACCTTAAAAATTTCAGATAATCGCAAATTAAGGGGATGCTTAATCAAGGGTGAATCGGCAAGCCAAAGATCACTGGCACATAAAAAGTGTCCTTCGCTCAAGTTAAAAGCTTTAGGCGCAATGTAATGGTCAAACGCATGCCAAAACTCGTGAGCTAATGCACCCGCGCCCGCATTTTTAGCTAATGCAAGTTCCCTTGTCGCTGGAGCATAGTGGGCTTGAACCCCTTTTTGACCGCCATGACCAAAGGCAAGACTTAAGGTTTGTCGCAATCCTAAGGTTAACGGTGGCAATTTAAGGATAAAGGCAAGATCGGCAAGCGAGTCAAATACCAGATTAGCCGCAATACGGGACTCTTCCCGTGTCACCCAACGGCCAACACGAACATGACTAAAGCCAAAGGTTTGTTTGATATCCAAAAAAGAAACCGGTTCACTAAAGCGATAATCGGGGCCGCTACGAATATATTGTTGACGGATTAACAAAGGTACATACAACCAGTTATAAAGAGGCCATTAAGCCCGCCATTCTATGCGAAAAAGGCTTAGAACAAAAACCCAAGCATTTGTCTACTCGCATCTTACGCGGTTAATCTGTATACTCCGCGGCCTTATTATGTTGGCTTTGCGCTTAGTCATCTTGTTGCCTTAAGTCTGCTCATTGGTCTACAGCCCTTTACCTTTATTACACAAATTAGGAACGCTCCTTTTGATCTCTACCGCAAATATCACAATGCAATTCGGCCCCGAGCCTTTATTTGAAAATATCTCGGCAAAATTTGGTAACGGCAACCGCTACGGTCTGATCGGCGCTAACGGCTGCGGCAAATCAACCTTTATGAAAATCTTAAGTGGTGCACTCGCCCCAACCTCAGGCAATGTGTCCATCACACCGGGATTAAAGGTCGGTACCTTAAGCCAAGATCAATTTGCCTTTGAGCAATACACTGTTATCGATGCGGTGATCATGGGTGATGTTCAGCTTTGGAAAGTCAAACAAGAACGTGACGCAATTTATGCCAAAGCCGACATGACCGAAGAAGATGGTATGCGCGTTGGCGATCTTGAAAGTGAATTTGCCGAAATGGATGGCTATAGCGCCGAAAGTCGGGCGGGCGAAATCCTGATCGAAGCGGGTATTGAAGAATCCTTCCATTACGGCCCAATGTCCCAAGTCGCTCCAGGTTGGAAATTGCGGGTGTTATTAGCCCAAGCCCTATTTGCTAACCCCGATATTTTGCTGCTCGACGAACCGACCAACAACTTGGATATTCATACCATTAGTTGGCTTGAAACCGAGCTGAACAAACGCAAATGCACCATGATTATCATCTCCCATGATAGGCATTTTTTAAATGCCGTTTGTACCCATATGGCGGATATTGATTATGGCGAACTGCGCATTTATCCCGGCAACTATGAATACTTTTTAGCCCAATCTTCCCTGCTACGTGAACAGCTATTGGCGGGTAACGCTAAAAAGAGTGCTGAGATTGAAGAATTACAGGACTTCGTAAACCGTTTTGGTGCTAACGCCTCTAAGGCCAAACAAGCCAGTTCTCGAGCCAAACGCATGGATAAAATTAAACTCGATGAAGTGAAATCATCGAGCCGCATTACGCCTTCCATTCGCTTTGCTGCCGGTAAAAAAATGCACCGCCAAGCCTTAGTGCTGGAAAATCTCGGCCACGGTTTTGACGGTGAACTCCTCTTCCAAGGCGGCGATTTAATTCTCGAAGCGGGCGCTAAGCTAGCGATAATCGGCGAAAACGGTGTTGGTAAAACCACCCTACTGCGCTGTTTAGTCAATGAGTTAATCCACAATGAAGGCACGATTAAATGGTCCGAAAATGCCTCTATCGGTTATTGCCCACAGGACAGCACCTCAGATTTTGATAACGATCTCACCATCATGGAATGGATGGATCAATGGCGCCAACCTAAGCATAACGATTTGATGGTACGCGCCATGCTTGGACGCCTACTGTTTACCGAAGATGATGCCAATAAAAAAGCGAAAAACTGCTCAGGCGGTGAGAAAAACCGTTTAATCTTCGGCAAATTAATGATGCAAGACATTAACGTCATCATCATGGATGAACCCACCAACCATATGGATATGGAAGCCATTGAAGCCTTAAATAATGCACTCAAAGACTTTGAAGGCACCTTAATTTTTGTTAGTCATGATCGTGAGTTTGTCTCATCGCTTGCAACCCGCATTATTGATATTAAAGATAAAAAACTGATTAACTTCCAAGGCACCTTCGATGAATATCTTTCAAGCCAAGCTGACATTATGGCAAGACAGCGCGCTTAATATGGCGCGACTCACTCATATCGATTAACGCTGGGTTAGCACATTAAAAAGCCGTCATTGGATAACCAATGACGGCTTTCTTATTAATACAGCCCGTTATCAATATACCGAGTCATTTTCATAGACTATGGGCGGTAAATGAGCTTATTGATTTTTTTGACCAATCCCTCGCGATTTTTAGCCAGTTTAAAAACCGTTGGCAAATGTCGAATGACGATTGGCTCAGACGCAAATACCGCGTCGCGATCTTTAGCCTGAATATAATCACGGATCTGCTGCATCATCATTTTATTGAATGCCCAAAGTAAATGGCCTTTAAATTCAATTGCATAAAATGCATCTTGGGGCCATTCAAGTTGATGTTTCTGTTTTGCCATACATTGATGACAACAAATAAGGCCAAGATCTGTGCCGTCCGTAAAAGCACTATTTGCCCTATGCTCCCAAGTCGAAGCACCTTGGTATTTTTCTGGCAATTTTTCCCGCCAAGACACTGCACCGAATAAGGGAGGAAAAAACAGCACGCCGGGCCATTTATGGGCAAATCTTTGGTTAAACAGTTTGATCTCAAACTGCTCGTTTTCAAATAAATGGGCATCTTTTTTTTCTATTTGTAAAACATGAGCATAGGTGAAAGTAGCACAACCATCACATAAGGGACAAACAACCTCAACCCTATCGGGTAAACTAAAAAACTCGTAAAATCCTGTCATTGCTTACCACTGCCAAATGTATTAGAAACGGATTTGGATATCATCAACACTGAGTTTATCAAACCTGTTATCCACTCGGTAACTTCCTTCAGTAAAACGGACTCAATTCATCATATAGTCTTAGTAGATACAGAAACTTAACTGTGCAGCCATCAAACCCTAGGTTACACTGAAAGCGTCATTGATTGGGATGGAATCGCTTATGAGTCAACGTACATTAAACTCCTTATTTAAACCGACTTCCGTTGCCATTATTGGCGCCTCGAATACCGAGAAACGCGCTGGTAATGTGTTGATGAAAAACCTGCTCTCCAGTGGTTTTTCTGGGCCAATTATGCCTGTTACGCCTAAATATCGGGCTGTGATGGGCGTGCTTGCCTATCCTAATATTGAGGCCCTTCCGATAAAACCCGATTTAGCCGTGATTTGTACCCGTGCTTGCCGCGTGCCCGCTATTGTTGAAACCTTAGCTCAGTTTGGTTGTAAAGTGGCCATTATTATGGCCTCAGGTATGGCACAGGAGTTTAATGAGGAGGGTGTGAGTTTGCTCGAACTTACGATGCAACATGCTAAGCGTTATGGCATGCGTATCCTTGGGCCGAATAGTTTAGGTATGTTATTGCCGCCACTTGGTTTAAATGCCAGTTTAGCCCATGCCAGCGCGCTTCCTGGGAAAATTGCTTTCGTGTCTCAATCCGCCGCCATTTGCACGACGGTACTCGATTGGGCCAATAATAAAGGCATAGGGTTTTCTTCTTTTATTTCTCTCGGTGACGCCACCGATATTAACTTCGATGAATTACTCGATTACTTAGGCCGCGATAGCCGCACCAGCGCCATTATGTTGTATATCGATTCAGTCAATGAAAAGCGCCATTTTTTATCCGCCGCCCGCGCTGCTTCTCGCAATAAACCCATCCTCGTCATTAAATCGGGCCGAAGCCCTGAAGGTGCCCGCGCCGCAAAATTGCACACGGGTGGAGTTGGCGGTAATGATGCCGTGTATGAAGCGGCATTTCGCCGCGCAGGTATGTTGCGAGTTAATGATTTAATTGAACTTTTTGCGGCGGTAGAAAGCCTAGCTCATTCAAATCCACTCCAAGGGGAACGCTTAGGGATTATTAGTAATGGTGGCGGCCCTGCCGTATTAGCAGTCGATGAGTTAATTTTACGTGGTGGAAAGCTGGCCGAACTCACAGAGGACACCATTGCCCAGCTTGAGGCCGTGTTACCCAGCACTTGGTCACGGCAAAATCCTGTCGATATTATCGGTGATGCCGATGCGACTCGTTATGCTAAGGCATTGAGTATTTTGATGGATTGTAATGAGTTAGATGCCATATTAGTGTTACATTCACCGTCAGCTCTCGGTGAGAGTGTTGAAATCGCTGATGCATTAATCAAGACCATTCACACCCATCCCAAAAAGAATCGGTTGAATATTCTCACCAACTGGAGCGGGGAAGATTCGGCCTATCAGGCGAGAAAGCGATTTACAAAGGGCGGCATTCCGACCTATCGCACACCTGAAGGTGCCGTGGGTGCGTTTATGCACATGGTTGAATATCGCCGTAACCAAAAATTACTGCAGGAAGTCCCCCAATCCATTCCCGATAATATTCCAACCGATAGTCAAACCGCGCGAAAATTACTGCAAGCTGCGCAAGCTAAAGGAAAATCGGTACTCGAAACCCATGAGGCGATCCCCATTTTGCGTGCTTACGGCCTCAACACTATTGATACTTGGTTTGTTAAAGATGCCGATGAAGCCGTTGCTATCGCCAATGAGGCGGGTTATCCCTTGGCTTTAAAAGTCCAATCACCCAATATTTTGCATAAATCCGATGTGCATGGGGTCATGCTTAATTTAACGTCGGCTGAAGATATCCGTCATGCGGCGAACGCGATTACGCAAAGGGTGCATCAGGCGAATCCCGACGCCATTATCGAAGGTATGATAGTGCAAAAAATGGCGCTAACGGCGGGTGCACAGGAGATCCGCGTGGCCGTGATAAGCGATCCCGTCTTTGGCCCTGCCATTTGTTTAGGTGAAGGCGGCTCAGAATGGGATCCCACAAACGATGCCGCTGTTGCCCTGCCCCCACTCAATATGGCATTAGCGCGCTATATGGTGATCCAAGCATTAAAGACCCACAAACTAAAAGACCGGCATTTACCCTTAGGTTTAGATATGAATGCCCTGTGTGTGATGCTAACGCAGATCTCCCACATTATTATCGACTGCCCCGAAATTGCCTCATTAGATTTAAATCCCGTATTAGCAGCGGGAGAAAAGATCACCCTGCTCGATGTGAATATTCGCTTGCATGATGCTAATACCGACAGCACTTCCCGCCTCGCGATCATGCCCTATCCCAAGGAATTAGAAGAAGAAGCCGAACTTAAAAATGGCCTAAAGGTGATGCTAAGGCCAATTTTACCCGAGGATGAACCTAAGCATTTGGCCTTCGATAACTCGCTATCCGATGAAGACAGGTACAAACGCTATTTTGGGGTACGTTCTAAAATGACCCATGAGGAAATGGCGGTATTAACCCAAATCGATTACGCCCGAGAAATGGCGTTTATCGCGACCGCAAAAGGCCCAGATGGTGATGATATCACCCTAGGCGCAGTAAGGGCTTCTATCGATCCCGATAATACAGAAGCCGAATTTGCCATGGCAGTACGCGGCGATCACCAAGGCATAGGTCTAGGCAAGTTACTACTCGAAAAACTCATTAAGTATTATCAAGCCAACGATACGGCAGTACTCACAGGTTTTACCATGTTTGAAAACCGTAATATGGCAAGCCTAGCAAAAAGTTTAGGATTTAAAGTCACCTTCGATATGGAGGAGCATTTGATCAAAATGCATATGGATCTTAAACAAAACCAATAACAAACTGATTTACGGCGATATTAGCAACTGAAATACCGTCAACAATTTGCTTAACCCGTATTTACCGTTGTAAAACTACTCAGGGAAATTCAATGGCGTGTATTAAAACGCGCCATTGAATCCCCATAACCTGACGAATATCAAAGAATCATTTCCCGATTTGTATCACACTTAACATTAGCGTAACCAAATTTAACGATTTGCCCATAATATTATGGTGACGGGGTAAGCTAAATCCAAGGGTCATCATAATGCCTAAAGGAGTGATAACACTATGTGTAAAGACTGCGGCTGCTCTCTTACCCGCCACGAACATGATCATCTCGGCGCGCATTCACATAACCACGAGCACCACCATCCTGAACTGCACACGAATCCCCAGTTAAACGATAAAAAAACCTTATCGGTTATTCACAAAATTCTCGACAAAAATGATGTTGAAGCGGGCCATAATCGTGCTCATTTCGAGGCGCATAATATTACCGCCTTTAATTTGATGAGCAGTCCTGGCAGTGGTAAAACCACGCTTTTAGAAAACCTCAAAGAATACACCACGCTTAACTATGCGGTGATTGAAGGCGATTTAGAAACCTCGCGCGATGCTGATCGTCTCATCGCGAAAGGTATTAAAGCCTACCAAATTCAAACCGGATCGGCTTGTCACCTTGATGCCTTCATGGTTCACGGCGCCCTGCACCACTTACCCCTTGAAGGCTTAGATATTTGTTTTGTGGAAAACGTCGGCAACCTCGTTTGTCCTGCAAGCTATGATGTGGGCACCCATAAAAATATCGTGCTGCTATCCGTACCAGAGGGCGATGATAAGATTGAAAAATATCCGGTAATGTTCCGCCGCGCCGATGTCGTTTTTATCACTAAGTGCGATCTGCTGCCCTATTTTGATTTCAATCTAGCCGAAGCCAGAGCCCAGCTAAAAAAACTCAATCCAGATACCCAAATCATTGAAGTCTCAATTAAAGATGGCGACTCAATGCAGGCCGTTGCCCAGTGGCTTAAGGACAATATTCGCCAAACATCTGTGGGAGAGTCGCAATAATGTGCTTATCCATTCCTTCCCAAGTCGTGGCCATTGATGCCGAGCGCCAGAGTGTCACCGTCGACACCTTAGGGGTTCGCCGCGATGTCAGTAGTCATTTAATGACTGAGCCGCTTGAAATTGGTGACTATGTGCTTATTCATATTGGCTTTGTGATGAATAAAATTGACAAAGAAGATGCACAACAAAGTCTTGAACTTTATCAAGAAATCGTCACAAAACTTGAAAATGAAGCCATGCATTAACCCACATTAAATCCTTTTTCGATAAAAGGCGTGCGCTCAATCAGCGCACCAAGGAAAGAGAATGCTTGAACTAAAACACCTCTACCAAGGCTTTCGCGATCCCCAGACTATCGCCAATTTGGCGCGGGACATTCAGCTAACGGCTAAAACGATCAAGCAACAAATCAATATTATGGAGGTGTGTGGTGGCCATACCCACACCATAATGAAATACGGTTTGTTGGATTTACTGCCGGATAATATTGAATTTATCCACGGCCCGGGTTGCCCTGTATGCGTGATGCCAAAGGAACGTATCGACCAAGCCGCAGCGCTTGCCTCCCAAGAAAATGTGATCCTTGTGACGCTGGGCGATATGATCCGCGTGCCCGGTTCTCAAGGCTCTTTAGCCAGTTTTAGGGCTAAAGGCTGCGATATCCGCCCGATTTACGATCCCTTAGATACGCTCAAAATTGCCCGTGATAACCCCGATAAAATCGTTGTTTTTTTCGCCATAGGTTTTGAAACCTCAACGCCAATGACGGCAATTCTGCTTCAACTCGCCGAACATGAAAAACTCGATAACCTGCTTTTCCATATCAACCATGTATTAGTGCCTCCTGCCATTGATGCCGTCATGCACGATCCTAATGCGCGAGTGAATGCCTTTATTGGCCCGGCCCATGTCAGTGTGATAAGTGGCGCTAAAATCTACCGCCCAGCGGTCGCACAATATGGCACACCCGTAGTGGTCTCAGGTTTTGAACCTGTCGATGTAATGGAATCCATCCTGCGTATTGTCCGACAAAAAGCGGCAGGGAAAGCCGAGCTTGATATCCAATATAGCCGCGCCGTATCAGAGGATGGCAATCTCACAGCACAAGCTAAAGTGAACCAATTCTTTAGTGTTAGACCGCAATTTCGCTGGCGCGGCCTTGGCCCAATACCCAATTCAGCGCTGCAACTCAGACCTGAATATGCCCATAGAGACGCCGAACTACGGTTTAAAGATCGCTTGCCCGTGAAAGAAATTGATGATCATAAGGCCTGTCAGTGCGGTGATATTCTTCGCGGCCTCGCGAAGCCTAAGGACTGCAAAGTCTTTGGCCGAGGTTGCAACCCTGAAACGCCATTAGGCAGTTGTATGGTCAGCTCTGAAGGCGCCTGCAATGCCTATTACCGCTATCAAGGCGTCGATATTAAGGAGCCACATCATGGGTGATACACCAAAAGATAAATCCATTCAACTCAGTCACGGCGGTGGCGGCAAAGAGATGAACAAACTCATTCGCGATCTATTTTTTGCTGAGTTTGATAATCCCATCCTTCGCAGCGAAGAAGATGCTGCAAAACTTGACTTACATGGCGCCAATGCTTTTACCACGGACTCTTTCACTGTATCGCCCCTATTTTTTGCCGGCGGTGATATCGGCAAGCTTGCTATCGCGGGCACTGTTAACGATCTCGCCATGATGGGCGCTGAACCTCAGTATTTGAGTTGCAGTGTGATTATAGAAGAAGGTTTTTCTATCAATGACTTAACCACAATCGTCCGCAGTATGGCCAAAGAATTAAAACAAAGTGGTGCACGGATTGTTTGCGGCGATACTAAGGTTGTCCCCAAGGGCTGCGCCGATGGTTTATTTATTAACACATCAGGTATTGGCCGCATCCTGCGTCCCAATATCTCGGCTGCAAATCTCACTGCGGGCGATACGATTATTGTCTCCCGTGATATTGGCTGTCACGGTGCGGCCATTTTAATGGCTCGTGAAGGTTTAGTGCTCGAATCAGCGCTGCAAAGCGATTGCGCGACGCTCTGGCCCGTCGTGGAGCAGTTGATTGCCGCCAATATTCCCATTCATGCGATGCGTGATGCCACTCGCGGTGGTTTATCAGCGGTATTAAATGAGTGGGCGGTTGCATCCAATGTTGGTATCACAGTGAATGAAGCGAGTATTCCTGTTTGTGATGAAGTCAAAGGCTTATGTGAACTCTATGGCTTTGAAGCCATGGATCTCGCCAATGAAGGCACCTTTGTCCTTGCTGTACCTCAGGAGATTGCCTTAGGTGCGCTCGAGATTATGCAGCGTTTTGGTCACTGTGAACAGGCTGCCATTATCGGCACGGTTACAGATGAAACCGCAGGGAAAGTGATTTTAAAAACCCCGTGGAATACCAAGCGCTATCTCGATCTTCCCCAAGGTGAACTGCTGCCAAGGATTTGCTGATGCATGAATATTCGATTGTGAGTGCCCTGATTGAGCAATGTGAACAACACGCGCTCGCCAATCAGGCAAATAAGATCACTCGGGTAGAGATTAAACTTGGGGTGATGAGTGGGGTTGAGCCCGCATTACTGCAAACGGCCTTCGATACCTTTAAACTCGATGGTATATGCAAAGAAGCTCAGCTCAATATGCAATTACAGCCCTTGGTGATTGAATGCCTCGATTGCCAAACATCGTCTGAACTGAATGAACGCTCCATCGTCTGCCCTGCTTGTCAAAGCTATCGAACCCGCGTTCTCGACGGCGAAGATATGTTACTGATGCAACTTGAAATGGAGCAGGAATAGGCATCTGTATCATTGATTGTATCGAGATTGAAAACATGTCGATGTTCGGTGCTGATATTTCTAGTTCCTTCCCCAAAGTACAAAAGGCTTTGAGCTAACCGCCTCAAAGCCTTTTTAGATCCATCATCAAACGTTTTTAGTTACCATAAATAGAAGCCTCTCCCTCTGGACGCGTTTTTAATAAGCGCAGAAACCACATATATTGCTCTGGGTAAGCCAAGATCACCTGCTCTACAACCTTATTGAGTGCCAAGGCTTCATTCTCTTTCCCCTGCATATCTTCCGGAGCAATAGCAGGCATCACAGTCAGTTCAAACCGATATTGAGCTTGGTTATAGCCAATCTTTACTGGTAACACTTGAGCATTACCCGCCTGCGCTAAACGTCCAACCACAGGAAGCGTCGCTTTAACCGTCCCAAGAAAAGGCGTAAACACACTTTGTTCTGGACCTAAATCCTCATCAGGCAAATAAAAAAAGCTGTTATTCTGCTTAAGCTCGGCCAATAAGGCCCGAATACCCGCCTCACGCATATACACATGGCCGCCACAGCTACTGCGCACCCGATTACTAAACCAATTAAACAAACCGTTTTTATGGGCTTTTGCCATAGTCACCAGAGGCATCTCACAATTGATGCGTAATCCGGCATAATCTATCGGCCAGACATGGGGCATGATAAAAATAATCGGTTGTCCCGCTGCCTGCGCTTTTTTCACATGCTCAAATCCAAACAGGCTCACACGGCGGCGTAAATGTGCTTTCGAGCGAACTAATAACTCACCTTGGGATAAAAGCACCAAGACGAAGTGTTCTACGTTATCTTTGATCAATGCTTCAATTTCAGCGGCAGATTTTTCAGGAAAACAGGCTTTCAAATTCGCTCTTGCCACTCTAATCGGCTTTTTGGCAATAGGAATAACCCATTTTGCTAATAATCTTGCAATGGGATCACGCAGCCATGCGGGCATAAGTCCAAAAATAACCAGTAAACCAATCGCTAACCACGAGCCCCAATATTTAGGGTGTAGCAAGGCGAGTGTAAAGCGACGGTCAAAATATTTGGGCTGTCTTGACAAAGAAATCACCTCAGACAGTGGATAGGATAATGTGGCGAAAAAAATAAACAGGAAAGCCACTCGCTATGGAGTGGCTTTCCCATCAAACAAACGAAATTATTTACCCGTATTTGCAGCTTCTACACGAGTTTTCAGCTTCTGGCCGGGACGGAAAGTCACGACACGGCGAGCAGAAATAGGAATATCTTCGCCTGTTTTTGGGTTCCTTCCCGGTCTTTGATTCTTGTCCCTAAGGTCAAAGTTGCCAAAGCCAGATAACTTGACCTGCTCACCACTTTCAAGTGCGCCCCGAATTTCTTCAAAGAACGACTCAACCATCTCTTTGGCGACACGCTTGTTCATTCCCAGTGTTTCAAAAAGATGTTCTGCCATTTCGGCTTTGGTAAGTGCCATACTTTAATCCCTCAACGATGCGTTGAACTCGGTCTTAAGGGCAGAAACAACTGATTCAACTGTCTCAGCGATCTCTTTTTCCTCAAGCGTACGAGTAGTGTCTTGTAATGTAAGTGCTATCGCCAGGCTCTTCTTGCCGGGTTCAACACCTTTACCTAAGTATACATCGAACAAGTTTATGCCAACCAACTGATTTTCGCCAACTTTTCTTATCACTTTCATTACATCGCCTGCAGATACACTCTCATCTACTACAACTGCGATATCACGACGATTAGCTGGAAACTTAGATACAGCTTGGGCTAGCGGTAAACTGGTATGCAATAAAGCATCCAATTCCAACTCAAAAACGATGGTTTTACCATTGAGTCCAAAAGGCTTCTCCAAACTAGGATGGATTGCACCTATATGACCGATCACTCGATCATTTCTCAATATTTCAGCACATTGCCCCGGATGGAGGGCAGAATGCGTTGCTACTCTAAAGCTAAATTCTGACGCGGAAACTGTCAAGCCGATAATTGCTTCTAAATCACCTTTAAGGTCGAAAAAATCAACGGTTTTCGATTCCATAGCCCAATGTTCATCATTTTGAAGCCCTGTAATGACACAAGCGAGCATAGCTTGCTGTCTTACACCGGATTCTGCATTGATATCAGGAACAAAGCGCAGGCCAGTTTCAAAAAGTCTCACTCGACTCTGCTGACGACTTTGGTTGTAGCCAACGGCGGCCAATAAACCAGTGAACATTGACAGGCGCATGGCCGACATTTCACTGGAAATGGGGTTGGGTAACACCATAGCCTGCTCACCGGGATGCACCAGATTTTGCAATTTCGGATCAACAAAGCTATAGGTAACCGCTTCTTGGAAGCCGCGAGCGACCAGTAAGGCACGAACGCGTTTTAGGCTTAAGTCTGATTCTTTATGATCTGACATACGCAGCGCGGCAACAGGCGCCGTATTAGGAATATTGTCATAACCGTAGATACGCGCCACTTCTTCGATTAAGTCTTCCTCAATCGCCATATCGAAGCGATACGTGGCCGTGGTCACCTGCCAGCTATCTTGGCTAGCAACCACACTAAAGCCTAGACGTTGCAGAATCTCAACCACATCAGTGTCTGGCACATGGTGCCCCAAAATTCTATCTAACTTGCTACGACGTAACAGGATTTGTGCAGGTTTGGGTAAATCAGCATCCGATTTCGCTTCCACCACTGGGCCCGCTTCGCCGCCACAGATATCAAGTACTAAACGGGTCGCACGGTCGATAACCTTGTGTTGCATCTCAGGGTCAACACCACGTTCAAAGCGGTGTGATGAATCTGTGTGCAAACCTAAGCGACGTGATTTACCCATAATCGCTAAAGGCGCGAAGAAGGCACATTCAAGTAGAATATCTTGGGTCGTGTCGCTTACCCCTGAGTATTCGCCGCCAAACACGCCTGCAAGGGCTAATGGACGCGCATCGTCGGCGATCACTAAGGTATCGCTTGGAATCGTCACTTCGCTGCCATCAAGCAGAGTGATTTTCTCATCACCGTTACCTAAACGCACTTGGATATCGCCCGTTAGCTTGACCAGATCGAAAGCGTGCATCGGCTGACCAAATTCAACTAACACAAAGTTAGTGATATCAACGATAGGATCGATAGAGCGAATACCGCTACGGCGCAGTTTTTCCTGCATCCATAAAGGCGTTGGTGCTTTCACATTGACGTTTTTCACCACGCGACCTAAGTAGCGGGGGCATGCCGCTGGCGCCTTAACGTTAATGGTTACTTTAGCATCTATCGATGGCGTAACGGCTTGCCACTGTGGCTCAACCACTGTTTGGCGGTTTAACACGCCCACTTCACGGGCAAGACCTACCATGCCTAAACAATCGGCACGGTTAGCGGTTAAATCCACTTCTATCACGGCGTCATCAAGCTTGAGATACTCACGCAGATCCGTGCCTAATGGCGCGTCCAATGGCAGTTCAATAATGCCATCGCTTTCGACGTTAATGCCGAGCTCGCTGTATGAACACAACATGCCTTCTGATGGCATGCCACGCAGCTTGGCTTTCTTGATTTTGAAATCGCCAGGTAATACGGCACCAACCATAGCCACGGCCACTTTAAGACCCTGACGGCAGTTTGGTGCACCGCAGACGATATCAATAAGCTCGCCTGTGCCCACGCTGACTTTGGTCACACGCAATTTATCGGCATCGGGATGCTGACCACACTCAACCACTTCACCCACTACCACACCATTAAAATCGGCGGCAACAGGATCTACGCCATCAACTTCAAGACCGGCCATAGTGATCTGGTGGGATAATGCTTCACGGCTGACTGAAGGGTTTACCCATTCACGAAGCCAAGATTCGCTAAATTTCATGCTATTACAGCTCCGTTATTTAAATTGCTTCAGGAAACGTAGGTCGTTTTCGAAAAACGCACGTAAATCGTTTACGCCGTAACGCAACATAGTTAAGCGCTCGACACCCATACCAAAAGCAAAACCAGAGTATTTTTCTGGATCTATGCCAACGCTGCGCAGCACATTTGGGTGTACCATACCGCAGCCTAACACTTCTAGCCATTTGCCGTTTTT
Organism: Shewanella sp. W3-18-1; assembly: GCF_000015185.1. Classification (NCBI taxonomy): domain Bacteria; kingdom Pseudomonadati; phylum Pseudomonadota; class Gammaproteobacteria; order Alteromonadales; family Shewanellaceae; genus Shewanella; species Shewanella sp. W3-18-1. The sequence goes on from NC_008750.1 coordinate 2,514,305, forward strand.
GCCCATCACATCCACTTCCGCTGAAGGTTCAGTAAAGGGGAAGTAAGATGGACGGAAACGCACTTGCAGATCTTCTTCGAAGAAATTACGCAGGAAGTCATGCAAAATGCCTTTCAATTCAGCAAAGTTAACATGCTCATCAACCAACAACCCTTCCACTTGGTGGAACATAGGCGTGTGAGTTTGGTCGTAATCGTTACGATAAACACGACCCGGTGAAATAATGCGCAGTGGCGGCTTTTCAGTTTCCATAGTACGAATTTGCACGCCCGAAGTTTGGGTACGCAGCATCAGTTTAGGATTGAAATAAAAGGTATCATGATCGGCACGTGCTGGATGGTGCTCAGAGATATTCAAGGCATCGAAATTGTGGAAATCATCTTCAATTTCAGGCCCCTGCTTTACCGAGAACCCTAATTCCCCAAAAAAGGTTTCGATACGCTCGATAGTGCGCGTCACGGGGTGCAAACCACCGTTCTCTTGAGTGCGGCCAGGCAAAGTCACATCAATCTTTTCAGCGATTAATTTGGCTTCCAGCTCCGAACTCTTCAGACCATCGATGCGTTCAGTTAATTTTTGTTGAATCGCCTGTTTAGCATCATTGACCGCTTGGCCAAAGGCGGGCTTTTCTTCAGGGCTTAAGCTACCCATCATTTTCATCATGTCGGTGATCTTACCTTTCTTACCAAGGTAATCGACACGGATATCATCCAGTGCTTTTAGATCACTGGCCTGGTCAATAATGACTAAGGCTTGTTCTACGATCTCAGTTAACTGCTGCATTTTCTCTTCCACTGCATAGTCGCGCTTGATAAACAAGTGCTATGGGCGCCAAACTTTCAGGCTATTTGGGTGCTCAGGTTATCGGGCGTTAATGCCAGACGCTTTGCTAGCTATAACGAAATAAAAGGATAGAAATTTTACGCGAGCGAGCGGCATATTACTAGGGCTTATTGGGGGTTTTTATCATGCAAATTCATGTGTTACCCCAAAACAGTGGATGAGTTTTGTTCAAGTTAAAAGTTAACCGATATTCTCAGGCAAGATTTTCATCTTCAACACGACTAGCACTAGCCGCGAATGTAACTAAACTGTAAACTCAAACCTGTACCTTGCCAAAATTGCAGCAATCAACACAAATAGACTGTAATTGGACAACATTAATGTAATACCTAAGCCTTCCAAAATACGCGTTTCAGCATCTTGGGATTGTTTAGGCATTAATACTTACAAAACAGAAAACTATAAAGTCTATGGCAAACTGACCGATACAGATTCGGTTCCAGCCTAATTTAATGAGGCGCTAATGAAAGAAGTAAAATTTCGTTGGATAGATCAATATCTTATCCACATGACCTTAAAAACTAAATTCGCTATTCTCGCCCTTGTCCCCATGATTATGATTGTGGGATTAGCGGTTTTTCTTAATATCCAGTTTCAGCAAACCCTTATTGATACACATTTCAAGACACTGCAAAACTCAGCACAACAAATTAATCAGATAACCGCCCAGCTCCATAGCAAATTACCGGACCAAGAACGCCAACGGCTACAAAACCAACTCAGTCACGGTAATGTAAACGTCATTGCCCTGAATAATGCTGATAATAAAGCACAATCCATCGCCCGCAGTGGTGGCGGTATTGATGATAGTCAATCCCAAAGGGCGATAAGTGGCGTTAATGATCAAAATCAGATCACGATTATTTCCATTGATAATAGAGAGATAGATGCCCTGCTCGCCAAAGATAACCTGTTGGTGTATGGGCTGATGGCGGCACTGTTGTTTGTGCTATTTTTGTTTAGCTATTACATTTCAACTTTTGTCGGTGGCGCGCTTTACACCACTGTCATGGCGTTAAAAAGAGCGGCCTCAGGCGATTTAACCGGACGTTTAAACTTTTTCGAAGTGAAGGACGAATTCAGTATCTTAGCCATCAGCATTGATACCTTAGTCGAACGGCAACATACCTTAGTGAAGCAAATTGCGGAGTCGACCAATAAAATTCGCGAGGTGGTGTCATCGTTTCGTAGCACCGCGCAGCAAGGTCAATCCCTCGCGGTAAATCAACGTCAACATCTCGATTCTTTAGCGACTGCAATGGAAGAAATGACCGCCGCCGTAAAAGAAGTCGCCCGTAATGCCGAGCAATCCTCTGCCGAAACTCAAGAAGCTAATCAGCAAGTGAGTGCGGGTGGTAAAGACATTGAAACCACAGTCAAAGCCATTGATCTGCTATCGGATGAAATTTCTGACGCCTCAAATGCCGTCAATATTCTCAATGATAATGCCAGCAAGATAGATGAAGTCGTTTCAAGCATTAATGCCATTTCCCAACAAACCAACCTACTCGCTCTCAACGCCGCGATTGAAGCAGCACGCGCGGGTGAACAAGGCCGCGGGTTTGCTGTCGTTGCTGATGAAGTAAGAACCCTCGCAAGCCGCACTCAATCGGCTACCGTTGAAATTAAAACCATGATTGAATCGTTGCAATCGGGCATACGTAACCTAACGCAAGTCATGTCGCGTACTGTGAACCAAGCCAATGAAGGCAAGCAACACGTACTGCAAACAGGTAAAGACTTAGAGTTTATCGCCCACCATAGCAACAAAGTATTTGAAATGAGCGTACTTATTGCGACTTCCGCCGAAGAGCAATCGGCAGTAGCCAATGAGATAGCCACCAATCTGATGGAAATTCGCAACCAGTCACACGATGTAGAACAATCGGCAAATCAATCCGTTTCCGGTTGTGATGAACTGCAAGCAACAGCAGGACAACTCGACCAACTTATGGTGGGGTTAAAAGTCTAATGATTAAAGCAACAAGGGAGCCCATACTCCCTTGTTGCTTAATTATGCATCACTATTCCACTTATTATTAACTAATTCATTTTCATACGTAAAACTTACAATAGATTTACATATAATGGTGAGCCATTCACTTGTTGCCTCCATTAAGAATAATTATCATTCGCCCAATTTTATCAAAGGAAGAATGATATGTTTACTTTACAACGTTTATGTAAGAGCCGGATAAATTGTCCATCACTCCCCCGTTTTACCCCTTCGGTTTTATCCTGTGCGGTTGCCATTGGATTATCGCTCTCAACAACCTTAGTTAATGCGGCAGAAACGACCTCAGTCAATCCAGACATGGAACGAATCGTGGTGACAGCAACTCAAACTAAGCACTCTGAACTTTCCGCCCCTGCATCGGTATCGGTGATTAATCGTGCAGAACTGGATGCGCTGGTCATCGACGACCTTGCTAGCGCGGTGCGTTATCTTCAAGGGGTAAATATTAGCGAAGGCACATCCTATGGCCGCAATGAGATCAGCCTACGTGGATTAGATTCTGATTACACACTGATTTTAATCAATGGCCGTCGAATCAACTCGCGCGAAGCACTCACATCATCTTATGGCAACGATTTTGACTTGTCTTCTATTCCCATGTCAGCAATTGAGCGTATTGAAGTTGTGCGTGGCCCTATGTCGTCTTTATATGGTTCAGAAGCCCTAGGTGGGGTCATCAACGTCATATTGCGTCAACCGACTGACGACTGGCAAACCAGTGTTGGTGTGCAATATGACACACCAACAAAAGGTGACGGCGGGGATACCACTAAATATAATTTTTATACCAGTGGCGCACTTATCAAAGACAAATTATTAGCAAATCTGATTGTGGATAGCAGCAAACGCGATGCGTGGCGCTCAGATTTAAAACCTAAGCTAGATGCCCTTGAAGACCGAGATGAAATCAGTGCTATCGCCAATTTACAATGGCTTATTGATAGCAACCAAGATTTACAGTTTGACCTCAGCTATGCCGATGATGAACGCGAATCCGATTGGAATAACTATGGTGCTATCCTCACAAACTACCAACAAGCGGAGCGGATAAGTTCAGGGTTAACCCATAATGGTCACTGGAATTGGGGCGATACTCGCCTACGCTATTACTATGAAAATGTTGAAGTAACTGATAACTCAGCCCTAATTGCCGAGATTGGCAATATCACCCAAACCAACCATAATCTCGATGGGCAAAGTACCGTACTACTTGGCGATCATATGCTCACTGGTGGTGCTGAATATCGCTGGACTAAGCTTGAAAATAGCCGCAACGTCTTAGGTGACGGAGTGTTAGACGATAATCAATCGGCCCTTTATTTACAGGATGAATTTAACCTAGGCGAACTCAATATCACCCTAGGTGGCCGTGTGGATCACCACGATGTTTACGGCACAGAATTCAGCCCTCGCCTGTATTTGGTCTATAACCTCAGTTCTGAGTGGGTGATTAAAGGTGGTGGCGGTAAAGCGTTTAAAGCCCCCAATATGTCACAATCGCAAGCTGATTATATTATTTCGTCTTGCCGTGGCTCTTGTACCCTTGCGGGTAACCCAGAATTAGAACCTGAAACCTCAGTCAACTATGAGTTGTCAACCCAATACCAAACTACGGATATTGGCGGCTCGATCACTTATTTCCATAACGATGTTGAAAATAAAATCATCACAGAAACTTGGAATAGGGTTCCCGGCGCGGTATTAACCTACCAAAACGTGAATGAAGCGAAGATAACAGGTTGGGAATTACAAGCATGGTACGATTTGACCGATGATCTCAGCTTAAGTGGTAATTACAGCAAAACCGATGCAAAAGATAAACAAAACGGCACGCCATTTACCCTAACGCCAGAGGATAGCTACAACATTAAACTACAGTGGCAAGCATTAGATGGCTTATCTACCTTTGTCGCCTACCACTATACTGGTGAGCAATATCTGCGAGCAAACGTCAAATCTGATGGTTATGGCTCATTAGACATTGGAGCCAATTATCAAATAAACCCAATGTTTAGGCTTAAATTAGGTGTCACAAACCTCACGGATTCAGAACGAGATAATGCTGCAACGGACCTTGACTACATTCAAAAGAGCCGTAGCGTATACGCAGGGATCACCGCGAGTTTCTAAACCCTGTAAGCACTAATGGGTTTAAAACACTCGTAATTAGCCATAAATATAACGGTTGAAAATGCATTTTGCGTTTCACCTGTTATATCCAATACATTATTACATTTTCTACAATTTAGAATTCTTGAAATCAATTTAATTAAGTTGATTTCTAAATTTGAGATTTTAAATATTAACTTTAAAACTTCAGGACACCATCTAGATCAAATTTTTAAACTAAAAAAGTCATTCATCCATTCACATTTGATAACGATCAACGTTTTATCACTTCAAAAACTTATTATACCTTCGAAAAGTTAAACATAAATCTCTGGATTATTATTAATTTAACCTTAATCTTGGCAAATTAACACCTGATGTATTAAGCGATATTAATCATAAAACAGCGACATCAATGAAGCATAAGCTTTCATTGATATATCATCTCGTTTTTTTAAATAAACAGTAATGATACCTACATCATATTCACACAACATGCGCTTTATTACCAAAAGCACAGGTTTTATTGGATAGTTATCATAACGACATAGATGATTTAACTCACTTGAGATTGATGATTTACCCAACAATAAAGAAGGAAAATAATATGCTTAAAAAGATGATGCTAATGTCTGTACTGTGCTTTTCGACTAGTTTAATGGCGGCATCACTTGCCGACAGCCATTCAGAACGCTCTGATTGTGAATCCTGTCATAAGGATAAAACCCCTTCTGCGGATTATGTTTTTGAAAATGAGCAATGCGTAGCATGTCATGGTGAAATGAAAACCCTTAAAGGTGATGCCCATACTAAACATGATGGCGTTCTCACATGCACTAATTGCCATATCGCCCATGAAGAAAAAGCACCTGCTGATTCCTGTAAAGAGTGTCATTGATTTATTGTTAAGTGAATAAAAACCAACCGTGTTGAATGGATTCACTAGGCAGTAACGCCTTTTAAGACCTATCTCCAAAGAAATTTGCCACCTATGCCCACAGGTGGCAATTTTTATTTAAGCTATAACGCCTAAACAGTCAGTTGTCCGCCAATATTATTAATAAGATGTTTTTATGGGATGGTTCTTAAAAACGCCAATGCTTTATCTAAGTCGCGGGTACGCGCCATTGGCGGCAGTGAATTTAAAAAGGCTTGACCATAATAGCGATTCACAATCCGATTATCGCAAAGGATTAATACACCACGGTCTTTTTCATCACGAATAAGACGTCCAACACCTTGTTTAAGCGCAATAATCGCCTGAGGCAACGACACTTCAGTAAAAGGATCGCCCCCTTGACGACTCACGTTGTCGGCTCGTGCGCGATACAGTGGTTCATCAGGTGAGACAAAAGGTAATTTATCGATAATCACGCAACTTAATAGCTTGCCACGGACATCCACCCCTTCCCAAAAACTGCTAGTACCGAGTAATACCGCATTACCAAGCTGACGAAACTTAGTTAACAAACTCTGCTTTCCCGCTTGCCCTTGCACCAACAATGGATATTGAGTACGAGCCCGCAGTGCCAACGCAGTTTGCTCCAGCATGTTATGGCTGGTAAATAGAATAAAAGTACGTCCTTGCGCCGCATCTATGGCTTGCACACACACATCCACCAGTTGTTTTAATGCTTGCTGTTGATTTGCCACATTCCCAAGTTGCCTCGGCACACAAAATACGGCTTGGCGCGGATAATCAAAGGGACTATCGAGAATACTTTGGGCCGCATCGACTATCCCCATTTCACGGGCAAAATGAGCAAGGCTGCGATTAACTTGCAACGTTGCCGAGGTAAATATCCAACTGGTTTCTGGCACAAATAACTGCTGACACTCTCGGGCAATATTAATTGGCGAAATACGAAGCACGACAAAGCGACTACCAAATTCAACGCTATAGGCGGCCTGATTATTATCGCAATGAAAAAACACATTGAGTTTATTATTTAACTCAGCCAACTGAATCGCGATATCATCTAATAACTCACTACGGCCAATATGAGCCATTAATAAATTTTGCAGTGCAGTTAACTCTGCCAGTAAATCCCATGAGGCAGTAGCGAGTAATTTATTGCCTAGCACCAATCGCCAATCTGACTCACCAGCCGAATATAACTGATTATGCCAATCACTTAATTTGGTAAGACAACGCTGACAAAACTGGGCAATTTGACCAGTATCACTCAGTTCTGTTTGATAAATGGCAAGTAGCTTTTGAATAAGATCATCGATAGTACGACTCGAACATTGTTGACCAAAATAGTTAACACAAATATCGGGTAATAAATGTGCCTCATCGAAAATAACCACATCGGGATCGGGCAATAACTCAGCAAAGCCCGTGTCCTTCAATACGCTATCAGCGAAAAATAAATGGTGGTTAACGACGATAATCTTAGCATCCATGGCACGGCTACGCGCTTTACGGGTAAAGCAGACCTCATAAAAATCGCAGCGCTTGCCAAGACAAGTCTCCTTGGTACTCACCACTAATGGCAGCGCAGAAGAATGCTCAGGAACAGAGGTAAGCGCACCAATATCACCATCCTGACTGATACCCGCCCACTGATTAATTTTTAATAAATCATCCAGTAAACGAGCTTCAATATGGCTTGCCTCTCGCATTTGTTTATCCAGTCGCCACTGGCACAGATAATTATTACGCCCCTTGAGTAAGGCGAGTTTAGGCTCAATCCCAAACATAGAGGTAAGTGCAGGTAAATCTTTAAAAAATAATTGCTCTTGCAGATTTTTACTGCCCGTACTAATGATAACTTGTTTGCCGCTCAATAACGCAGGGATCAAATAGGCAAAGGTTTTTCCAACCCCCGTTCCCGCCTCAATCACCAAATTACCTTTTGATGCAATGGCCTCACTTACCCCTTGTGCCATCTGCATTTGACTTTCCCGAGCACTAAACCCTTGAATATGCGTCGACAATACCCCTCCTTGCAAAAATGCACGTTGCACTTCAGTCGAGAGTCGACTTACCGATACAGAACCGTTTGAGGCTAAAGGCTTAACCACTGAGGCTTGAGTGGTTGATTGGCGGGAGCGAGTCAAAGGGGAAATCTATCCTTTATCAAGGTGTTATAAAATATTCAAAAAGTATCGTAAGGCCGTAATCAATTATTGAACTCATCAATAGCCGATATGGGCTGGCACTCTCTAGCTGACGCCATACATCACAATACTAGGCTTAAAGTTAAAAGGGAGTTCGAAGCATTATGCTGATTTAAGATAAGACTACAAGTTAACAACGACATTAACGCCAATATTAGCACTCACCCTTACCGCTATATCTACAAGCCGCCAGTGCGGCGGTGAACTTGAATTTTTAAATACTTCACCTTCTCTTGTGTTTCTAAGCCGCCTGTGTGGCGGTGAACGTGTTAGGTGGTAAAACGCTACTCATAGAGTCTTTCTAAGCCGCCTGTGTGGCGGTGAACCAAATTGAAATGGAGAACAAGTACCGCCAGTATTTCTAAGCCGCCTGTGTGGCGGTGAACACCAAAGCGATTGCTAAAATCACGGCTGTACATTTCTAAGCCGCCTGTGTGGCGGTGAACAGGTTGTACATAGCGGTGTAGTTTATCCCCTATTTCTAAGCCGCCTGTGTGGCGGTGAACTAGCGATTGCAGATACCTATCTTGTTCAGTTATTTCTAAGCCGCCTGTGTGGCGGTGAACTCGTATTCGACCAGTTCGAGTTTCCGACCAATTTTCTAAGCCGCCTGTGTGGCGGTGAACGTCATAATCTTAAGCTCGTCGTACTGCCAGATTTTCTAAGCCGCCTGTGTGGCGGTGAACGCCAGCTTGACGCCACCTTGTGGGCGGCTGTATTTCTAAGCCGCCTGTGTGGCGGTGAACCGAATCGCCGTTTCAACGTGCTTTTTCATGAATTTCTAAGCCGCCTGTGTGGCGGTGAACGAATTAAGTGATGCCGCCATTTGCAGCGGATCTTTCTAAGCCGCCTGTGTGGCGGTGAACGCCATTGTGACAAAAATAAAACAGGCTGGAATTTTCTAAGCCGCCTGTGTGGCGGTGAACTCGCTTTATTCTTCAATTAATACCATTTGTGATTTCTAAGCCGCCTGTGTGGCGGTGAACGTTGAAATGGTTCAACTAGGCATGGCACCAATTTTCTAAGCCGCCTGTGTGGCGGTGAACTAGCCGCAACAGCTAAAACCGCAGCACCAACATTTCTAAGCCGCCTGTGTGGCGGTGAACAGATATGAGAACAGCTTTAGGTCAAACAGCTATTTCTAAGCCGCCTGTGTGGCGGTGAACGAGCAGTAAAGGTGCAGTCAATTTGCTTTATTTTTCTAAGCCGCCTGTGTGGCGGTGAACAATATTTTCATATTAGTTTCCAAATAAATTTTTTTCTAAGCCGCCTGTGTGGCGGTGAATGGTATGGGTATCAATCGCCCATGGGTGTGATCTTTCTAAGCCGCCTGTGTGGCGGTGAACATTGTGATTATGCCCGTCTAGCTTATACAGACTTTCTAAGCCGCCTGTGTGGCGGTGAACCAAACGGTAACGCTAAACCCTGTTGCCAAATCTTTCTAAGCCGCCTGTGTGGCGGTGAACAACCTTCAGCAATTGCCATAATTGCTTCACCTTTTCTAAGCCGCCTGTGTGGCGGTGAACGTCTCACGCCATGTTTCGAGGTTTTGCCAATCTTTCTAAGCCGCCTGTGTGGCGGTGAACACAAAAGCGGTCGCTGCAATGGTGGCCGTGGTTTTCTAAGCCGCCTGTGTGGCGGTGAACAGTAAGAGAATTTGAGCTTCATAATGTTCAATTTTCTAAGCCGCCTGTGTGGCGGTGAACAATAGCTTATCTGCAAAAAAATAAGTTACAACAGGCAGATAGGTAAAAAAACGTACTTTTACCTTTCTAAATATCAACTGTTGTAACTTTTTGTTTTAAAACTAATTTTTTAAAGAGCAAAAATAAAGGGTATTTTAGGTCTCTAAATTAACCTTCAAACCAAGGGACTGCGGCTTGTTCTGTTTGAGCACGACGGCTAAGCCCGTAGCAATTAAATAGCCCATTATTTTGACTAGGTTTGGTGACTTTTTCACACTCAATAAACAATAAAAACTTTCTGCGATCTGCGGGACTGACATCTTTCTCCGTTGATAAACTTCGTAAGTTGATAAACGGCAATTTAGATTTAGTATCGAGATTATCTATCGACGCTAATAAACGCGTCTTAACTTCATTAATAGCAAAGCCATTTTTTTGGGCGATCACTATCGCACGAGCATCGATATTTCTGCGCAGTTTGTCAGGTGACTTAAAGTGGCGGCGTTTAAAGTAAGCATATTCGGAGACATTATCAGGCACCGCTTTAATTGCTTTTATGTGTACATAATCCGCTAAACGCGCCAACCATTGCGCAACCTTAAGATCTGCTAGTTGCTGCTCTGTTCCAGCGAATAATCTTAACTTATCCCCTAACGGAAACTTTGTATTATCACTGAATGACTTAGCATCATATTTGGGGAACGACAACCCAATGGCTGAATTTTCCACACTGACTTTATGTTCAACCAACATCAAGTGGATCTGCTGGTAAACTTTGTGCCACAAAAAGCCAAGATTGGCTTCGGCGTCGGGCAGTAAAGTGATATCGAGGTAGTATTTCATTACTACTCCTTATCACTTTCGCCAAATACTCCACCGCGCACTAATACCGCCATCACATAGTGCTCATCTTCAATTCGGCTTAGCTTTTCACCCCGCGCCCACAGATCAAAAAAACTGTAAAAATCTTGTTTGGCTGCAGGAGTACGATAGGCCTTACCTAGATTAGTAACTGCGCCATAGGGTTCGATGGCAATGGCCCCCGCACTAGTTTCAGGATCGGTAAATTCAGGATACCAAGTATCGATAGTACGCAGCGCATTACCGAGCTTTTGTGAGTGCATAGCCGCTAACCCATTAACATTATAGAGAATTTTGCTTTTCTCGCCTTTACCTTTATCTAAAACCAGTTCTTCGCTTGGGTAGACTTCCTGCGCTCTCCCTACCTGTGCAAAACAGTTGATATCTAATAATAAAAAATCATCCTCACTGGAAAGTACTGTGGCGATATGGTTAGCCAGTGCGTTGATTTGCGCATCGTTATTATCAAAGCTTTTGGTACTAAATTGAGCGGCGTCGAATGTCCAGCTTTGATCAAGCGTGCTATTTTTTGCCCTTACTTGCACTTCAATGTTCTCTGCACCGACGCGGTTACGCCATAAAAAACGCGCATTGGCTAAGTTAGTGGCGTAACGGCGAGCTAACTCGGTAAAACCTTGGTTTTCAATGTAGGTTGCTGCCGCTGCGCGGTAACTTTGTTTGAACAATGCATTGTTACAAGCGGATGGCTCGGTAATACCCCCTAAGACTTTAATGGTGAATTGCAAATTCAGCGTATCGTGCTCTGGCGCCAGCGCACAGGCATCCACACGTTGTAAATTGGCTTTTTCCACTTCAGCATTAAGCTTGGCGGGGTCATTTTTTATCGCTGCTTTTAAACGGTTGGAAATGGTGCCTCGCACCGATTTCTCCCTCAATGCCAATGGCACTATTTGACTCCGTTCGGTCCATGAGGTGCCATACATATAGCCATCACTCACCACTAACTTTTTTTCAAAGGCTAATACTGATGCCACATTTTCTTTTTTCGCCATGATAAATATCCTTTTCTATTAACGATTAAAATTCTGATTCGATTGAAGTTAAGCCCGAACTTGCAGATTTAGGAGATTCGCTATGTTTTTGCTGACAAAGGTATAAGTCACCATCGATGTGATAACGCCACAGCATCTGCTCTACACTATGTAAGCGATGTGGCATTTTAAATTCACCTAAGGTTACAAGACTTTCAGCGAACCGATGTGACGTGTTCGGATCGCGCTGATTTTTAGCATCACTCAACTCACTTAGCGCATGATATCCGGTAGCTATTGGCACTACCCACCCAGCCGGTTTGTTTTCGAGTGTTTTACGGTAGCTGCGCCACTCGATGTTACCTTCTTCGTCCTGATCACAACTATGATGAACGGCAAGGTAGTCAATTAACGCATTCAGGGCATCCACACCCTCTGCCATAGCGGCTTGCATCAAATCGCGACGCTCAATCAATACATAACCCGGCATTAAGTGACGCTGTAGTTTGCGTAAATCCTTATCATCACCTTCACTGTTGTTGATACAAAAAGGCGGCTGAAAACTTTTTATATCGCCACCCGCTAACTTCATCTTGGCGTGCAATAACTGGGTTACCGCACTTAATAAGTGCTCATGTTCATCAATAGTGATCCCATTGAACTCAATCACTAAACTGATCTCAAGATGACAGCGTGCCTCTTCAATGAATGCGGATCTCGCACCGGTTTTATCCAGAGGATTACCTGTACCTACAATGGAGTGAACATAGTCATTGTCTCCTTTGTAGGTTTGCAAATTGACATCGTGGCTGACCACGCCAGTCGCTAAAAAATTTACTGGGATATCTTGCGCATTTACATGCCGTTGCAACGCATGTACACCACCCAACCAAGCCGTCATTGCCGGAAACCCTATGGTAAATGGGCTGGATAAGGCATTGGCGTTATGCACCTTAATATGAGGAATAATAAGTAGTTTTTTAACTTCACCTATCATCGCAATGCCTCCTTATTGCTTAAGACGATTTTCTGCATCTGCCGATATTCAGCATCACCAAACTTAATGGCTTTGCTACCCAAGGTTTTTTCATAACCATGGAATAAAAAAACTGTGATGGCATTGCAAATAACATCTAACCAGTCGTCAGTTGTCTCACGTAATATTTTGGTGTGTTCACAAAGCCAGGTTTGTTGCACCGTTGGAAGCAGACTATCTTCTCGTCGGAATTGTGCCTGTGCAACAGAACGCACCTGCCACATTTTTTCAATGACGTGATCAATTACACTTTGGTAATAGTCATCCCGCTGCGCCCGAATATGCATATTGTTATCATCGCCGCGATAGAGTTGATGTAAGGCCTGAAACTGATTTTTACATTGGGTGTAACGTAATGTCTGACTAAAAAAATCACTGTGGGGGAAATGTACATCGCGATTTTTAAGGTTAGGAGGCAGACTCAACAGCAAGTGCGCTTTACCGCCATTTTGATTATTTAACACACTAATATTTTGAGGTTTAGTGCCGCCATAACCTATGGTGGTGAGGTTATAGATTTCTTTGTATCCCTGATGAAATTGGTTGGTTTTCTTTTTATCACGCGCCTCTTTTATGGTCTCGCCAAAACGCATGGCATCCAGCCGCTGCCTCAGTTCAAACACTATGCCAGAAGCGGTTAACAGAGAGAGCTGATGATATTCGATTGAGGCTAAATGACCATTAACTGAGTTGCCGCGATTCAGTGGAAAATACACCTGCTTTATTTTCGAGCTGGTAATACTTTCACTGCTTGTTGCCGTCATCGCTAAAAACGCTTGCTTTAACGTCTGGTAATCTGGGTAGGTTTCTTTACTCGCGGCTGCCAATAAATTAACGGCTTGCTCACTGTCACGTTCTAAATGCTGAATAAGCGTTTCACCATCGGCCATCACTAAGGTTAAAAATTTATACACATCCAGCGCAGCGGCGTTGCCCAGAGCATCGGCGGCCACTTCAACATTGCCGCTGCGTAAAAAACCATCATTGGCTTTTTCACTATGAGCAATAATGGATGTCACGTAACCATTTTTATTTTTACGCGCGCTGGGATGGCTAAAGGTACAAGGATGGGTAGAAATGGCGATTTGCCCAGCCCGACTGGCGGCATTAGGTAGCCAATTTGCCAGACTAAACTGCGTTTCACACTCGATTTCCAACGCCTTTATCTCAACGTCAGACATAGATGCTTTGATATTTTTCTTTAACCACGCCGATTTTCGGTCAGCGAAGAACTCGCTTATTGTTCCATCAATCATTCTTTCCCCCACTCCATATCAATGACATTAAGAATTTAAAAATCCGCCTCCAGATTGCAATGGTATGAGCATCTGGAATTGATTCACCTTCATCAACAAAACTCACTTCTTCAGTCCTGCAGATAGTGACAATCTCTTTACGTATGTACTTTCTACTCATACCCACCACGCACAATATTGCTTAACATTTATGCATGTTAGTCTCAAAACAAAAACAATACAATCCATGTAACGACGAAATAAAAAACTCGATTATGCTTTTCCATTTTCATTCGTGTAAACTAGTGCCACTGCCGCATAGGCAGCTTAGAAAATGTAACGACGCATGTTTACTGCCGCACAGGCAGCCCTTAAGCCAGAGCCATAAGCTCTGGCTTTTTCTATAGTTTTACCAATCCTAATTGATCGTTATAAGCGTATTGCTGCTTTTCATTATGGGGGAAGTTCAACTCGCCATAGCGGAGTGACACACGCCTTTGACTCAATGGCTGCTGACTATCTAGGCTTTTATCGGCAAATTCAGCGCAGGCTCTGTCATAGTCACGTACCAACCATAACCTACTGCGAGCCTGCGGGGCTAAGGCGATACGCTGAATATTAAGAATATTTTCACGATCATCGGCATAACCTTCTTCATTCTTTTCGCAGAAGCGACTGGTGTTCTGGTCGTTATCGAACACTAAAAACACTTTAATACTGGGTTCACTGTGCCTAAATGGTGTGAGCTGCTGTGCTAATGCAGTTAAAAACCAATGCTGATTTAACCAGCCTTGTAAAGTTGCTGGGCTGGTTTGTGCACCTTCACCCTGCATTTTATAGTTAGACAACCAACTCCAAGTCGCAATATGTTCTAGCTCAATTAAACTGCCACAACGGCTCACATGACGCATATAGTCCGCAGTTAACTGTACTGGTTTATGAATACGAGGGATGGCATCTAGGCGCTCTGCGATATCGAGGGTATTGATCAGACAATTAAGATCATGCGTTTCCAACGAGCAGATATCTTCATAGCCGGGACGATTAAAGACTCTGGCACGTTCAAGATGGTTATCTCGGATCCCTTTCCAGTTATATTGCAACAAAGCAATGTTTGCTGTAGTCACTTCACCTTCTCTGTGTCGCTTTACACGTCCGGCTAATTGAATAATGGAACGATAGGATGAAGGCTCAATCACAGCCCAATCAAAATCATGGTCCCGCCCCACTTCCTCCACAGGTGTTGCAACTAATATAAACAACACATTGCGTATAGCGTTAGACTGCGCAGCTATCGCCGCTAAATGCTGACGAATAACAGGATCTGACAATGCCTGTGGCGGTTCGTTTTCAGCTTCCTTACGTTTAAGCACTTTATCTAAGTGTTGCTCTTGTATCGAGCGCAGCAATAACACTTGCTGACTGTGATAAGCCATCACTCTTACCTCAGTATCAAGCGGCCATTCTTTGGCTAATAAATACTGCGTCAATGCAACACAAGGGGAAATATTGGCAACGCGCACCACGCCAAAAGAGACATTAAGTTGAGTATTGATATCGTGAACATGGTGTTGCAGGTGTTTTTGCAAGGCACTTTGTGCAATCACATTAAAATAAGCCAGTTGCTTACTTTCAATCACTGTTTGCTGTTGATTGCTTTGGCCTTGATGCTGCTCGATAATCGCTTGGCAAGCACTGATATCGGCTTTGCGTTTGGCTGGCTGTTGCTTTAACTTAGCGATCCGCTTAGTAATAAAGGCATCATGTTCCTGTCGATATTGATTTATTGCGGCGGGTAATTCGGCGACACAGTTGCTTGTCACCTGAGTAGAAAATTCATCTATCCAAGCGCAGCCAATCACTGAACTGGCACTGCGAGTTTTGCAATAGAGCTGCCAACCATCGCGATAGGCCTTGAAATACCCTTCGGCCATAAAAGGTGGAATCGTGGCGGAGGAAATCATCACCTTACGCCCAAGCATACCCGCTAGATGAATTAGCCTGCCAATAGCGATCAGATCGTCGCCAGTAAAATCATCAATCTCGTCAATCACTAAATCTGACGACATCAAGCGCAGGGTCGGCAGAATATAGCAGCCACCACGCTTGGTTTCTGTTGCGGCCATCAAATGATCAATAGTGCAAGCCAGAACTGGCGCATACAAGAACTGTTTATCTCTGTTACAGGTTAACACTGTACTTAACCCTTGCTCTGGAATCGCACAGTCAAAATCTATCTCTTCATCCAGTAGAGTTTCTTGTGATGATGACCCCGTGTGTTCCACATTTTTTTCATCCAATTCAGCTTTACGCTGTTGGTGCAACTCCATGACTGCCCTAGAGCCAATAAGTACAGCCAGTTCGCTGTTATCTAAACCCACACGCTCACGGTATTCATCACCTGTTTGCAGGGTTAATGTGCGCAAACCTAAGGCCAAAATAAAGCGCAAGCTTTTACTGTCACCCGATAACGCTCGCATCACTTTGGCGTTTGCAAAGGTTTTACCACAACCCGTACTGGCCATATTCACAGTAAAAAAACCATATTTCTGTTTAGCTTGCTTATCGATGGCATAACGCCAAGTGGTGATTTTATCCACCGCTTTATCCTGCCATTGATAGGGTTTAGGGCTAGGTTTGCGCAAACTATGAATATCTTCTGCAACCGGCGGTTCTTGCTCAAATGCAGGCAATAAATGTGCTGTATTTAATGCACAGCGAGCAACACCCACTAAATGCTCATCCAATTTTTGCTTTAAGGTGTTAGTCGCTCTGTCGGTATTAGCATAAAGACCTGTGGTGTCCTGCCACTTTTGATCGGCTTGCTGTGAAGAATAAAAGTGATCGCCTAGCATTAGGCATAAACGGGCATGATTGAGTACAAGTCGATAACTACCATCAGTTAAACATTGCTGTACCTGCGTTTGTTGCTGCAATAACCGCGCTGACCATTTTTTGACTTGCTGTAACCAAGGTTTTGAATTACTGAGTAATCCATTAGGAAAACGAAAGCAGCTCTTTAGGCGTTTCTCGTAATCCTGTTCGTCATAGCGATTCTGATATCCCCACTCTTTGCTGATACGAGCAAGCATAATATCGAGTGATGCTGCACTTTCCGTTTTGTAATCAGTACACAGATCTTTATCCGGCAATGGTAACCTGTGGTGCGATACGATTAACCATGCCACCAATTTAGCTATTGGCGGTAAAGCATTAAGTGGTTTAGCTGTGTCCGCCTGAATAAACTGTTTTAAGCGGGATTCGTCAATATCAGCTTCACTTAATCGGCTCAGCCATTGCTCATCGGTATCAGCATCAGTCGTGTGAATAAAGGCATGTAATAGCAGTAAAGATATCCACTCATGACGAATAGGATCGCCCTTAAATCGATGTTGACTACTCGGATTTAATTTATCCTGAAACAACGTAGTTGCCTTACCCCAGTCATGTAATAGTGCCGATAGCCCCGCCAGTGCTTTAATTAACGGTAAATAGTGCCAATCATTTTCAATATCGCTCGCTAATAAATTCCTACGGGTACTATTCACTGGCACTATGCCTTGTTCATTAAATTTCAACCGATTACCCACCACCCACAATAGTTGGCTTCTGGCGCGCGAACGGATCCAGTGACAACTCACCGCCGTACTTTTACTGGCGGTTTGTTTGAGCATTTTCTTAACCGTTAATAGTCCATCTTCGGTGATCAGGGTTTGCCAAGTGTTATCGCCTATGCGGTTAGCAAAAGCATCCAGCACGCGGCGGGTCTTTTTGAGGGCATTTTTCTCGCACTGACTGATGAATGTCACCATCATAGCTTCTGTACCTTATAATCCTTGGGCTGCAATTTGCTCGGCACTGTAGTCCTGCAGTGCAATGCCTTTCACCGTATTGAACATAAAATCTAAGGCGTTATGGTCGGTAAAGGCTTGTAACACTTGCTGGCGAAACTCTTGTTCGCTGGCCTTTTCTTTGGCGCAGACGAATGCCCAGGGTAATACGATGGCGTCTTTGATGAGATCAGCGACATCAAACACTAATGCTCCGCGACGAGTTTTCCCGTGCATCACGGCAAAACCGTGGGGAATGCCCAGAACCCAGAGACAACTGGCGGCGAGTCCATAGGCTAAATAGTTGCCGTGGTTTAAAAAGTCGTTCGCGATATCTGCGCTTTGGTGTTGGCGGGTAAAATCTTTGAGTTGGGTATTATTGGCGGCGTGCTTGTACAGCACTTTGGTTAACTGGGCTTCGGTCAGTAGCAGATCCGACTGTTTGGTTGCCGCCTCAGTGCGGGCATGAAACGTCTCGAGCGCGGCTTGGATTGCCGGATCCTTAAAGATAAAGCCTTCCGTTTTGAGCTCGCGATCCCTCTGCCACACTTGCTCGATAAATTGAATGCGGGCTTGCTGGAAGGTTTTCGCGGCGAGTAATCGTTTTTCATCATCAAACCAAAATTGCATCCAGCCGTGTAAATATTCAGTGGGCCGATATTCACTCTGTGGTGTCAGCCATTCCACTTCACAGGTCATATAAAGTGGCGTGCCACCACCGCCACAAAAACCGACTAATACCCCCGCCTGCGCTAGCATTCGCATGGCCGCTTGGGTGATGGACGTGCCATTGCCTAATAATAGGACTGTGGTGTTGGCGATAGGGATATTAAAATATTGGTTTTCGTTTTTTGCCTCGGTCAAATACAGCACCCTGCCATCTTTTTGCATCACTCGACAGTATTCGAGGTAATACATGTTCGCGCGTTTTGAGTGCAAAATGGTTTTTAGATCCGATGGGCTAAAATCATCCATAACTCACCTCAGTAAAAATGGTGGAGGAAAATCCACCATAAGAAGTATCCCTGTGTTATCCATACTAACTGTAGAATCGTTTATTCACTATACAGTTTCAGTGTTATCTAGTTCACAATTTTGAACAAAATCAACATAAAAATGAATATACCTAACACTGTGGTAACCAATTTGCCCAATCTGAATGCAGGCCAAGTTCTGGATTTATCATCGGCGGATTACGCTAAGCATGTCGTGTTGCTAAATGGCACTATGCAGCCGCAAGGGCGTGCACATCAAGAGGCGAACATGTCCACGATCGCCCGCACAACAAGCCGTACCCGAGCCTTGCGCTAAATCCTGATGCTTAAGCCGTGCAGAAGCATTAAACACTGCAATGTGCAACACGCAGGACGGTTTGAAAGGAAATAACTCAACCTCAGAATATCTGTTGGTACACCGCTTATCGTTTGGTGTCGTCTGACGCAAACAGCTTTGCACAAAGAAAATCAACCAGAGCCCGCACTTTGGGCAATGGATGTTTGCTGGCAGGCCAGAGAATATAAAAGGTACCAGTACGCTGCACATAGTCGGCGAGTATGGGTCGCAGTCTCCCATTAGCCAGCGGCTCATGGATAGCAAAGTCCGGCAAATAGGCGATCCCTAATCCCTGTAGCGCGAAGCACAGGCGAGTCTCTATATTGTTGCAAATCATTGAGGTGGGAAGTTGTAGTTTAGGCTCATCAAGTGGCTGTTTTAGCGCCCAGGTTTCGAGCTTGCCACTGTTGGGAAAACGGTAGTGCAGACAGCTGTGTTGTAGTAAGTCGGCAGGTGTTTGCGGCGTACCTCTGAGTGCTAGGTAATCAGGTGAGGCAACCAGCCGCATTTGAAAGTTACCCAAACGCCGGGCTGACAAACGTGAATCCTGTGGCTCACCGGTGCGTACTACCGCATCAAAACCTTCTTCAATCACATCGACCATACGGTCGGTAAAATCCAGATCCAGTTCGATATCCGGGTATTCACGCATAAATTCACCCAGCACTGGCAACACCAACGAGCTCACCAGCGGCAGGCTTACACGAAGACGTCCGCGCGGTGCCCCCGTGGCCTGGGATAATTCCAGTTGTGCCGCTTCAATTTCAGCTAAAATGCGGCGGCTACGCTCCAAAAACAACAAACCTTCGGCTGTTAGCCGTAACACTGCGGGTGCTGCGGTTGAACAGACGCACTCCCAGTTTTTCTTCCAGTCGTACCACGCTCTTACCTACCGCGGAAGCCGACACACCAAGCTCACGACCTGCCCCAACAAAGCTGCGCTGCTCGGCGACCTGCACAAACACCATAAAGCCATTCAAGCTGTCCACGTTACCTCCGATTAACCGCCTTAATTGCGGACACAAAGCTCCGTATATAACGGAACTATACCCTACTTTTTCTTTAATCTAAGGCTTTATATGATCATGGCATAACCAATGAATAAAGGACTTTGCTATGACAACCAACACATTTCCCCTGCCTCGAAGCGTAGTGCCCATACCGCTCTCAGCCCGCATCCAAAACGTTATTGAGCAAGCATTACATGAGCAACGATTAGTGGGTGCTGTCGTGCTGGTCGCTCGGAACTGTGAGCTTATCTACCAGCAGGCAGCAGGTTATGCCGACCGGGAAAGTGCAAGGCCGATGGCGGTGGATACGGTTTTTCGCCTGGCCTCGGTGAGTAAACCTATTGTCTCTGCCGCCGCACTGGTATTGGTAGCACAAGGTCGACTAGAGCTGGACGAGAACATTGGCAACTGGCTGCCTGATTTTCAGCCAAGGTTGGCCGATGGCCGCCTAGCCCGGATCACCGTTCGGCAGTTGCTTAGCCATACGGCCGGCTTGGGTTATCGCTTTTTCGAAGCCGACGAAAAGAGCCCCTACGCGTTGGTGGGTGTATCGGATGGCATGGATGCGTCGGGCATTAGCCTGCAGGAAAACCTTAAGCGCATCGCCAGTGTGTCGCTGTTGTATGAGCCGGGCACAGCTTGGGGCTATTCGCTGGCAACCGATGTGCTGGGTGCATTGATTGAGCGCGTTTATGGTACCTCGCTAAACGAAGCAATACACCATTTGGTGACCGGCCCCTTAGGCATGAATGATACCGGTTTTGTCGCAGGTGATCCGCAGCGCATGGCCACCGCTTATGTTAACGATGCACCACAGCCACATCAACTGGCAGAAGGGGAAACCGTCTCACCTTTTGAGGGCACAATTGGTATCAAATACAGCCCAGCTCGTATCTTCGATGCACAGTCTTTTCCATCCGCAGGTGCAGGCATGGCGGGCACGGCCGGGGATTTTCTGCGCCTGTTGGAAGCCCTGCGTCAAGAAGGCGGCGGGCTATTGCCCAAAGAACTGGTGGCAGAAATGGCGCGGGATCAGACAGGAGGATTGGAACTGCCTAATTCACCGGGTTTTGGTTTTGGCCTGGGGTTCTCGGTGCTGCGTGACCCAAAACTTGCCGCTTCTCCCGAGTCAGCAGGCACATGGCGCTGGGGCGGTGCTTACGGCCATTCCTGGTTTGTGGATCGGGCCCAGGGGCTTAGTATGGTGGCTTTTACCAATACCCTGTATGAGGGCATGTGTGGCCGTTTCGTTACTGGGCTACGGGATGCCGTGTATGACGGGTCTGAGGTGCAGCGATGAAGTCCACTGCACCAGATCGTCTGCCACTGGCCGCTCTGCTGGCGCTGGCCTTAGCTGGTTTTGTTACCATCCTGACCGAGGCGTTACCCGCCGGCCTTTTACCGCAAATTGGCGCAGGATTGGGTGTTTCAGAAGCGCTTGCTGGTCAGCTTGTGACTGTTTATGCCATTGGCTCTCTGCTGATGGCTATTCCGCTGATGACAATTACACAAGGTGTACGGCGCCGACCTTTGTTGCTGGCAGCAATAGTGGGCTTTGCTGTCGCCAATACAGTAACAACGTTTTCTACCAGTTACACCCTCACCTTGGTGGCCCGCTTTCTGGCCGGTGTGGCGGCAGGTTTGTTGTGGGCCTTACTGGCAGGTTATGCCAGCCGCATGGTGCCTGAGCACCTTAAGGGACGTGCTATTGCGATAGCGATGGTCGGTACACCGCTAGCGCTTTCTTTAGGGGTCCCAGCCGGTACCTTGCTCGGCAATTTGGTCGGATGGCGTGTCTGTTTCGCAATGATGAGTTTGTTAGCGCTGATGCTGATTGTATGGATTCGGCTAAAAGTGCCGGACTTTGCCGGGCAAGCCACGGGTAAACGGCTGTCACTTGGGCAGGTATTTACGCTGCCGGGTATTCGTCCTGTGCTGTTTGTGGTGCTGACATTTGTACTCGCACACAACATTCTTTACACCTACATCGCCCCGTTTTTATCGGCTGCCGGAATGGCAGAGCGAACCGATCTGGTTCTGCTGGTCTTTGGTATGACCGCGCTACTTGGAATTTGGGTTATTGGCGTGTTAATTGACCGTCATTTACGTATTCTAACGCTTGCCAGCATAGCGCTGTTTGCCCTGACAGCAATAGTGCTGGGCCTTGCTGGCGACGTGCCTGTGGCAGTTTATTGCGCAGTGGCTGCCTGGGGGTTGGCATTTGGTGGCGCTGCAACCTTGTTCCAAACGGGACTCGCTAAGGCGGCCGGATCGGCCGCCGATGTTGCCCAGTCTATGCTGGTTACCGCCTGGAACCTGGCTATCGCAGGTGGTGGCATCGTCGGTGGTGTATTGCTTGAGCAGCTTGGCGTCAGCTCATTCTCACCGGCTTTACTTATATTGCTGGTGGCAGCACTAGTCGTTGTGTGGGCAGCTAGGAAGCACGGGTTTGCCGCACCGGAAGATGCAGCTATACCCTGTCCATCGACGCCCAAGCAACAGACAGAGGTGTAGCCATGAACAGCAGGCGTTCACTGCTTTTCATCGCCTTAGGTTTATTCGGTCTGTATGCCGTCGAGTTCGGCGTGATCGGCATACTGCCGGCCATCATTCAGCGCCATGGCATCACTGTCGCTCAGGCTGGTGGCGCTATTTGCGGGCGTAGTGGCAGTTTGCGGACCGGTCATGGTGCTGTGGCTAGCGCGCTTCGAGCGGCGCAAGGTGCTGGCGGTTTCGTTGCTGATCTTCAGCCTGTGCAGCTTACTGTCGGCCAGGGCACCCAGCTTCGCTGTGCTGATGGCGCTGCGTGTACCTTCTGCACTGCTGCATCCGGTATTTTTTTCGGTGGCTTTTGCTTCGGCCTTGTCGCTTTACCCAGCGGATCGCGCCGCGCACGCCACCTCAATGGCGTTCCTCGGCACCACATTGGGGCTGGTGCTGGGCGTACCCTTGTCAACTTGGATAGAAGCTACAGTGTCTTACGAGGCGTCATTCTATTTCAGCGCCGTAGTAAATCTGGTGGCCGCAGCCGGGCTCTGGGTTATGCTTCCGCCTAGACCAAAGACCCGGGTAGCTAGCCAGCAAAATCCTTTGCTCGTTCTGCGCACAAAGAGGGTCTGGCTCGCGGTAGCGACGGCCGTGTGTATGTTCGCCGCGATGTTCTCCGTATACAGCTACGCAGCCGAGTATCTGGCGCGAGAGGTGCATTTGGGCGGCGAAGCGATAAGCCTGTTGCTGGTGGTTTTCGGGATTGGTGGTGTGCTGGGCAACCTAATAGCTGGGCGTGCGCTGGGCCGTCAGCTCGCTTGGACTGTGCTGAGTTATCCCATAGTACTTGCCAGCGCCTATAGTGTGTTGCTGGTGTTCAGTTCAGCGTCTTTCGCAGCCATGTTGCCTATCTGCCTACTGTGGGGCGCAGCACACACCAGTGGCTTGATTGTGAGCCAAATGTGGATGACCTCGGCGGCACCAGACGCCCCCGAATTTGCTACCAGCCTTTACGTTTCAGCAGCCAACCTCGGCGTGGTACTAGGTGCGTTTGTCGGTGGCAGTTTTATCGAATCAGTGGGGATGCCTGGAGTGATCTGGAGCGGCTGGTTGTTCGCCGGGCTAGCCGTCGTCTTTGTATTGGCGAGGCGTATTAAGTCATGGAGTTAAGGAAGCTTAATAACCCGCTGATATGCCGGCATCGTCGCGGCTGCTCTGTAGCATTACCCTTGGCGTGAGAACCATAAAGCTACACATCAGCCTGCGTGAGTTTACAAATCATCAGTGATGGAAGACGAGCCTTGATTGCTAATTTCAGTCGTCACATGTGGCAGCACCACTTGAGTGGGTAGCCCGTCAGCTCGGTCATAGTGACACCACCATGATCAAGAAACACTATGGTAAGTGGATACCTAAAGACTCGCAACGTATGGTAAGTCGCATATCTGAAATAATGGGCTTTGATGCGGACATAAACGGACAGGAAAACGGAAATTCTGCCCCCAAAATGCCACAAAACAACAAAGGGAACCAGTAAGATACTGATTCCCTTTGCTTTAATTTGGCGGTGAGAGAGGGAGTCGAACCCTCGAATCACATCTCTTTCTAACAACCCCTATAAAATCATAGTGTTGTGCACCTTGATTTTTTCAGATTGTACCAACTTTTTGTACCAGTTTAAAGAATACTTAGTTGGATATTACTATGCCAAATTTAAAGCTTTACTAACTCTGTTACGTTCGAATTCAGCAATTTCAAGGACTACATAAGCAACATGATGACTAGTGTCAATCTTAATCCAAGTAGTTGCTCCACCACCTAACTTATTCTCCGAGCATCGTTTGATTTCATTATCCCCCCAACTAAAGTCAGGAGAAAGATAATATTTAGAGTCCATTAGGATACGAGCAAGAGCACAATGCTGAAAACCCCCTATTGGTTTCTCAATTTTGTGTCCTCTTACGATGAAATACTCATTATCAATGGTATAACGTATTTTTGCGTTAGTGTTCCCATAACCAATTTCAGTGGTACTTGGGCCTCTCACACCGTAATCACCAAAATGAATTTGGTGTGCAGGGTAATGCTCACGAGCATATTTCCAAAGCACCATCTCTCTTCGTAAGAGACTACCAGTAGTGTCCTTCCGTTTGACAGCTTTATCTATAGAGTTAGGTAAAGAGCAACCAGCAACAGAATATGTAGCAAAACCGTAATCAGTTATAGCTAAAAAGAGAGAGTCAAATTGGCTAATCATATCAGGGATTGCCATCTCGCTAAGATCTTGAAGATCTAAAATTACATGGCAATTAGCAGGAATGATTTCAAGACTATCAATAATTTCCGATAATCGGTCGTGAAAATGTTCAGGATCATTAATATCTTCAAATGCAAATCGGTCTAACCTGATACAAAACTTCCCACTATGATTTCTCGCTATGCTTCTCAAAGCTAGCCGATATTCTTCATCATCCCAACGGTCATAACCCACTACAGGAATAGCAATAACACCATCACTCTTAAGTGTATTATACAAGTAGGAAAGATGATGCTCTCCCGATTCGACTCTTTCATTTGGATGTTGCCAGTGATATGTATCAAACATCACAGGCATCCCAAAGCGAAGTTTCCCAATTTTTGTGCTTATCTCTGATAAAAATGTTGCTTTGGCATGTGAGTCATTTTGATATTTCTTTAGCTCAGGATTGAACTTTGGGACATCAAATAACGGTATCATGCTAGAAGCAATATGCTCTTTTGCCTCATGAAGGGCATCAAATTCAGCATCTTTAGCTTTCAGAATTGGGAAATACATCGCCTGCATAACTTACCTCTTACTCTTGGATAGATGAAAACAATCGCCTCACTTGATTCTGCCCTACTAAATCAGAGAACAAGCTATAATTTCCCAATTCCTTTCGGAGTCTTCCTGCAATTACTGCCGGATGAATCTTTAGATCCCTAGCGAAACGCTCAATTGTGTCTTTGTTAGGATTTGTAAAGGCATCACTCCTTCGCCATTGAATACGAGGAATAAACGCTTCCGCAGCAAGTCTATTAGCTTCTGATTCTTTTCGATCTTCAGAAGATGAATCTAAATCATCCAAAAATGCTTCATTACCATCCACATGCTTCCATATATGTGCTACTTCATGTAATAAAGTAAACCAAAAATGGTCTAATCTGTCATACCTTAATGTCAAGCCAAGAATAGGCGTACCATCGGAATCTTTAAGGGCTGCCCCATCTAAAAGTGTTCCCTTCAAAGCTGGCTCAATAATTACAATAATGCCAGACTTTTCAAGCTGCTCAATTGCTAAAAGAGGACCAGCATCAAAGCGACTGAGTTGTGCAAGCTCCTTTAAATAATTAACAGATAATTCTGTTGAATTAAAGGTGCCAATTTCAGATTTACGAATTCTTGCATTTTGGATTACACGTGCAAGCCAAGCATATAATGCGTATCTAGATGTGGGTGTTTCGGCCTCACCATAGAATGTCTTTCGAAATGAAGCATTCCCAAATTGCAAACCAGCTTCAGCTATAAAATTCTTTACTAAATCCTCAACATTATCCTTAGCAACCTTACTAATATTATCAATCCATCCTCTCTTCGCCATTTCCCTTACAGGAAACTTAGACCAATCAACAAATTGAGACTTATGTGACTGTTCTGGCAAGGACGCACCAATTAAAGTATCAGCTGAAATTCCCAATCCAATAGAAAGAGACCGAATCATTTGCACTGTCAGAGGTCGTTTGCGATTTAAGACTTCGGAAACTCGACTATTCGTCCCAAAGAATGGCGCTAAATCTGCTTGCTTTAGCCCTTTTTCGTGCATCCTAAAAATAATAGCATCTATAGGGTCAGGGCTTTCGACCGGATATTTTGAGTTTTCATAAGATTCTAAAAGAACTGTTAGCAGTTCTAAACGCTCACTTTGTTCCAAAGTCATCTTTGGCCCTATTGAGATAAGAGCCTGAACCTCATCTAAATATGATTCATACTGTTGAACTGTTCGTATAACTCTAACGTCCATAATTTGAATCTTCACTGTACGCCGATGATAACGGCAATGCCTTGTTGAAATGCAATTTGAATACAAACCTCTTTATCTGCACTGTTTATGGGAAAAGCAAAATAACTAGCATCTAACAGCCTAACTTTAGGAAATTGATGAAATACATCGGAGGGTTCTTTCCAATTTGCATGTGTCAATTCCGCAACCCAAGCCAAAACCCATTTGCGAGTTAAGTCATCACTTTCTATGACGTGTTTTAGATTATGTTTTCCTATAAGTCGCATATCTATACTACTTTCCCAATTTGGGAACATTGTAATCAGAAAAAAAGCAGATCACAAGTTACCAAAATGGGAATTTTATGGAGTTATTTAGGGATGCCGTTTCAGTGATAGCGTTACTGGTTTACATCGAGGCTTACAATTCAACATATAAACTTTTTAATTCAGTAGCTTAGATGCATCCAAAACTTGACCGCTTGCGTCATTAAATGCAGGGTCTGATACCATTACCCTAACCGCTCGATCTTTATCAACAGTATTACAATACATGCGGTCTAACGCACCTCTTGCCAGTACATCAGCACTCCATTTCAGATCTTCAAAAAAAGGCCTAATCTGTGGTTCGGTGCGACCTATGGAGCGTAATACTGCACTGATATTCCCCTCCCATAATGCCGCCTCTGCATATACGATCATTTCGATCACAGTCCATTCTTGCTTGAGTTCTGTTGGTGACTTGGTTTTACATGCAGAGGCAATTTTCTCCCACATATAGAGTTTTTGTAGGTTGCTTGCCATATCCTCAATACCAGCCCTTACCGGCAATGAGAATACAGTTCCTACTAGGAGTAATAGGATGACGAAATTTCTTGGTTTACGCATAATTTCTCCAAAAAAAAGCCATCAATAAAATCTGATGGCCTTGTCGATTAGTTACTTAGAGAGTTGCTATCTGATTGTCCGGCTTCAGCCTGCTCTTGTTCTTCAGCCATCCACTCTAGCCTTAATCGAAGTTGCCAAATGGCTATTCCAGTAAGAAGGCAGATGAATACCCCCGTTAAACCCGCTCCTGAAGTGGCTATCTTGAAGATATTTCCATTGTGATAAACGACAATTGATAACATCAAAGTGACGCCGTATGTAAACAGGTATGCAGATCCAGCAATCCCTGTTTGGAGTGATAACTTTTTCTGCCTAAAGTGAACCTCATTATCTGATGGAGCTTTTAGAGCGTCTTCCTTCAACCAATCCAATAAATCAGCCATATACCACATCCCGATGCTGCCGATCCCCATCAGCACAATAGAGATATTGCCCTGCAATGTTAGTGACATATCGAGGACAAATGACTCCCAATAGCGACTACCAATCGAATCCTCAAGAACAACCAGTGATAAAACACTCAAGATTGTCATTGCCATGAACATAACGAAGTACATCTCTAAGCGGTTTTTCTGTTTCTTATCCATAACTAATCCTTAGATGTTAATTGTTTTGCTATCCGTTGAACGCTAGACAAGCTGATATTCAGCCTCTTAGCCACTTCTGGCTTAGGTAAACCTTCCGCAAGCAATGGGGCTGCTTCTTTCGCCTTAGTGATTGCCGTGGGTTTACGTCCTTTATATTTTCCCCGCTGTTTTGCGAGAGCTATCCCTTCCGCTTGCCGCTCTAACATCAGCTCTCGCTCAAATGTTGCGATGGCACCAACCATAGTCAGCATGAGCTTGCCTGTTGGGGTTGCTGTATCTATGCCGAGATTCTGGATTTGCAGTGAAACCTGTTTCTTGGCTAAGAACTCAGCTATCTCCAATAAGTGACGAGTGTTACGAGCAAGCCTGTCGAGCTTCGTGACAATCACAATGTCACCCTCTCTGACAAACTCGAGCATGAGTTGCAGTTGTGGGCGGTCATCCTTTGCACCACTTACCTTTTCTTGAAACACTTTGTCGCAGCTCATCAATGCCTTTAGCTGGGCATCGAGGCTTTGTCCCGTGGTCGAGACTCGGGCATATCCGATTTCTGCCATGTATGACTCCTGTTCAATAGAGCAAGCCCATGTGACACGTTGAGGATTGACTCATAAACCATGTCACATGGGTTGTTTTCGACCTTTTGAAGGGCTTGGTCAGTATACCTTGGTTTATTGGTTATTAATACAAGGAGTTACTCAGCTTCTTGATCTGAGTCACTTCCCTCGTTTTCCCATTGTTCTTCGTCTGCTAAATACCGCTCGACAAAGGCTTGAATGAGGATTGGCACTATGGTCAGTAGTGCGGCTTTAGCGACCTTCTTGAGTAACTCGCTAATGATGTTTCTCCTGTATGGCTGGCATTCAGGCAGCCGAAGGCCCACCACATGAACCCATGTAGTGATTTTCTGGTTAGTGCTGAATGGAATGGTGTTGGTGGATTAGTCCCAACTGATGGTTATCTGATAGAGATCATCAACCACATAACTTCTGAAGTTGGCTTCCCATAACCGATAAAGACCACTGAAATGGCTTAGCGGGTGAAATCCAACATAAGCCTGATACCCTGAACCCTCAGCGAAATTGAAGTCGATATCCTTTTCGAGTTCTGGGTAGTATCGGCCTTGGTAGGCAAAGTCGGTGATATAGCAAACTTGCCACATGCTGGTGGCCAGTGCGTATTCCAAGCGGATTTCGACTGGATGAAAGCCACCAGCATCGGCAGAGTAACTCGGGTCACGAAAGTTAATCGTCACACCATTACTCACAATGGGCGGCAGATTTTTGAGAAGCAACCGCCGAATGATTTGCGTCAAACTTAGCGTCATCGGCAATAAACTTCTGGCGGCCTTGAGATCGATTTGAATTGTTGTGGTCATATCCAGCCCCTCTCAGCAAAAGACACAACTTCATGGTGACCAATCACAAAATGATCTAAGGCTGCTACATCAATAGTTGCTAATGCTGACTTTAAACGCTCTGTAATGCGTTTATCGGCCTGTGATGGTTCAGGTATGCCAGAGGGATGGTTATGGGCAAATATCGCGGCAGCGGCGTTTCTATGAAGGACCAATTTTACCACCTCTCGTGGATAAACTGAGGCGGCATCAATGGTGCCAAAGAACAGTTCTTCATAGGCTATCAAACGGTGCTGACTATCAAGCAATAGTACTGCAAAGACCTCCCGTTCATATGCAGCCATCCTTAGCCTAAGATAGTCCTTAACAATTTGTGGCGAAGTAAATACTTCATGATTAACTCCAAGGCTATAGCGAGTTTCCAAGATAGCTATCGCCTCCCGGATAACAGAGTCTTGGGCGTTATCATGCGATTGATTCTTGAATGTACGAATAGACATATTCTCTCCTTTGTATTTGATTTACATCAGGTTTCTTATGCCTTAGTTCATGGTGAAAAATGACGGTATAAGGGAATTGAAACGGTTACCCACCGATTAAAATAGAAATATGGGGGTGACATATTATGCCCCACTTAACTTCCATAGGAGAAAAACATGAACAGCGAAAAAGTACTATCGTACCCAGTATTACTTGTTGAAGGCCGCTTTACCCCCGAAACCAGAGAGCATCAGATTCGAGAAGCCATCAAGAATAAGGGCACCTTCTTTTCAGTCGAGATAGTTCCTGATAAACGTGGCACCAATCAAAAGATGATGCACCTTCAAGGAGAAGTGGCAATGGGGAACGGTGTCTTTAGGGAACCAGAGGCGATCAGGGCGTTTCTAATTGAGCAAGGTTTTATCCCCGAGTCTATCTCAATCACTAAGGGCGGCAATCTCTATGCGACTCATCCTAGAGAACATCTGCCGTATATGCACTGGATTGTCAGGCTGTTAGTCCATTTTCAGACTTTTGGGGAGTGGCTTGCGGTTAAGTACTGGTATGGCGATTACCCTGACAAATAAGCAGACATCACCCAGTAGACTCACCTATTTAACCTTTAGGTGAGTCTGTCAAACTCAATCAGACCATTAGCTATTTTTCAAAGATAACCATTCAAGTCCCTGCTCCGCAAAGACAAATAATCTGTCACTATAGCCTTGAGAGATCACACTGCGGATTATTTCAGGGTCAATATTCAGGTAATCATGTACTAATGCATTACGAAGACCGATCACTTTACGCCAGCCACCCAACTCATCGGCTGGTTGTGCTCCTCGTTGACACAGGATCTCAAATGCTTGGTAAGCATCCTGCGGACTATGCCCTGCAAGAGCCTTAGCCCAATGTTTCGCAATGCCAATACAGGCTTCAATAGATACTTGTAGCGTCCGCTCTGCTGCACGATACTCAAGATTTGATAAGGGACGCTGAGTGAGTAATTGACGCAATTCCTCAAGCTCGGCTTGATACCGGCTAAGGCTTACACGCAATGATGTGATATAGGCATTATCAGACATAGGACAGCAGTTCCCTTATAGGCTCTGAGCAAAGTAATCGAGTTCCATTTGCGACATAATGCGAGACTCTTCTTGCATTCTTCGACCTTCATCTCGACTAAAGATAAGTTTGTTGGCGTTAATGATACCAAAGGCCAGAGGGATAGGTGCAAGATTGATATCGACAACGGACAACTTTCCTTCGGGTAACCCCAATGCCCTTTGCCAATCCATAGCAAGTAGCTCAGCTCTAATACGTGTATCAAGCACACTCTCAGCCTTTACGGGATCAAATGCGACAGCCAAATCCCAATCGCTATGCTCGCTAGCATTACCTTTAGCCTGCGAACCATACAGCCACAATACCTCCACCTCAGGATGGCTTGCTGCTAAAGCTCTTAGTTGATGCAAATGCTGGCTCTGTTCGATCGTCATGAGGTTGGCTGCTAGATAGTCCTGTTGTAAGTGTACCAATCCTGAGTCGGAGTGAACAGGTCAGATTTAGTAACATTCTCCCCTAACCTTTTGTCCATGTTCAATAATCTCCCCGCCGATTTCGCTGCCGATTTTCCTCAACACCCATTCCCACAAAACAAAGCAATCTTGCCCCATATGATTGATTTATAGAATTATTATGCTGATTTCTATTTGATTTCATAAAAAATACTAAAGGAAAAGTAAGCAGAAATACTTTAGCCAGTCTGCTGATTTATTGGCAGAGGATGGAGCTTAGGGGAATCGATGGTGTGAACGATGGTGATAACGAGAAAAAACTAAAAATTTCATAAAGATAACAATTAATTCCAAATTGGAATTTACTAATAGTTAATCATAAAAATATATCATGCAAATGATTGTCCGCAATAATTCGCCACTATCTCGAATTTGTCATTTTCTTGGGAAATTGAGGTGATTAGCTCACCAAAAGAAACACTAAATTATAGATATGGGTGTGACACATTATGTCATCCAGAGGAGATCCAAGTGCGAAACCAAGATATCAGCGAAGACAACATTATCCATTCCACTAGCAGTCATCAGGTTCAATATCGACTGCCCTTTGAACTGTTCAATGATCAGTTTGGGCAAACCGTTTATGAGATCAGCAGAATGCCGATTATCGATGGCTACTTGTTAGGCGGAGAAGTGAGTCTTGCGAGTGCTTTGGTAAGACGTTGCGGTTACTCATTGAGAACGGCAAGAAGACATATTCGACGCTTGGAACAATCGGGACTGATTACAAGCACACCTCAAAGAACACTTGCAGGTTTGCAAGCTGCTCATCTTTATAGGCGGATATTTAGCTAAAGATGAGGGAATGCTTTGACAGGGCGTAACAAAAGAAAACCCTGCCAAAGCTGAGCTTTACCAATAACCATGTGGCCAAGCAATAGACTAACTCAATTTCATATATATTTTAGTCTGCGGCGGCCACTCTTTAACAGGAGATATGCTATGCATACGCCGAATATTTACGCAACACAAAATCAAGCCGCAACATCTAAACGTATCGACTTTGCGGAAGTAAAGAGCCAATTCTTTCTACCAGAGGTAATTTCAGCCGCTCTTGGCACCAGCTACAAGTCATGCGGGGGGATAGACCGCTATCAGCTTGATCCTGACGAATGCCCATTCTGTGGGCATAAAGGATGCTTTAAGCTACATTGCGAAGAAAGCGAAAATGAACATTACTTCTGTTATTCATGTGGTGTTCGTGGTGATATTTTTAATTTTCTGGTTCATTTCGATCAGGCAAAGCATTCTAGAGATGCTGCTATAAAGCTCATTAATGGTGAGCTCGATGGAGTCACTATTTTACCAGCTCCAAGGGCAAATAGGACCAAAGTTGAAGCAGAGAGAATAGAACTCACTGCTGAGCAATTTGCTCGTCGTCAAGCACTGTACCTTGCAGCTTGGGAGTATTACTTTGAGCAAATGATAGATGGTGAGAGTACACCACTCCAGTCACTTATGGATAAGCGAAAACTAAGCCAAAACGTGCTAATTGACTATGAAGTGGGTTACTCACGGGGAGCTCTTTGGCGTTATTTAATTGATAGTGAATTCACCCTTGAGGAAATGTACGCATCAGGGCTCGTTAAGGAAAGTCCACAATCTCCATATGATTTCTTTCCTAAAGGCGTCTATATCTTCCCTCATTATGATGAAACGGGAGCGATTTGCCGCTTCACCTTTAAAGACCCTGAGAAAAAAGTAGCTTACCAGCTCTCGAAGCTATTTTGGCTTAACAATATCCAGTTTTATGGACAGCATACGATGAATCGCCAAGGTACAGTTGCTGTTGTTGAGGGTGAATTTGACTTACTTGCTCTTATGGATCATGGATGGCAAGGTCCGGTAATCGCAACAAACGGACAAATTAGCCAAGCACAATTGGCGTGGATTAAGGAAAATCTACATGACAGAAATGTAGTGACCTTCTTCGACAGTGACCCTGCGGGTGATAAGTATCGGGAGAAGCTCGTTCAACTGGGTTTACCTGCACTTGTCCAAGTCACCTTACCAGAAGGTCAAGGTAAGGATATTGATGATTATTTACGGCAAGACAACGCCCTTTCTATTGAGGTATTGGTAGAACAATACGGTGTTGTAGCCGCACAAGCGTCGATAGAGACAACTTCAGAACCGATGCAGGATGAAAGCCTTGCTAGCCACCAGCAAACTGACGAGTCAGAGCAGCTCAATTCATCCTATTATGATGCATTTGATGAAGATACGCTAAATGACGTTGGTAACGCAGATAGGCTGGCAGAAGTAGCTGACGGAAAATTAGTCTATGTGCCAGAACTCAACTGTCTGTACATGTTTGATGAGCAGTGTTGGAGGCCTATAGGTGATAAAGAATTGGCACTGGCTCGATGTATTGGAGAGGGAATTATTGCTCAAGCGAATCGTATGCTAGAAGATCCCGCGACGCTTAAGGACAAAACGAAGCGGCAACAAGCAGATAAGTTATTAGCGTTTGGTAGACAGTCACTCAATCGCAAAAAACTTGCCGATATGTTGGAGATCTTCAAGTCTAGCAACTTGATTTCGGCAAAAGCCTTCGATGCAGACAAAATGCTAATGGGGATTAACAACGGTGTGCTCGACCTCGCAACCGGAAAACTGCTTGCAGCAAATAAGGAGATGTATATCAGCCGTTATAGTGATATCAACTACAAGCCTGATGTCACTTGCCCACGTTGGCTTCAGTTTATCGATGAGATCACCTGTGGCGATGTCGAATACGCTAAGTTTTTGCAGCGAATGGTAGGCTATATCCTAACCGGACGGACTGATGAGCAAGTTTTATTCTTCCTCTACGGTCATGGCTGTAATGGTAAGAGTACCTTTATGAATATCATTCAGCGGTTAATGGGAAGCTATTACCATCAGATAAGCAGCGATGTCTTACTGCAATCAAATAACAGTGGTAAAGGCCCTAACCCATCCCTAGCCAAGCTAAATGGTAGCCGTCTAGTGGTTGCCAATGAGTTACCCGAGGGCTCTCGGATGGATGAGAACTTAGTAAAGTCGATGACAGGTAGTGATGTGATTGTTGCCCGTCAGTTGTATGCCAAGGTAGAGCTTGAATATATACCCATGTTTAAGCTCATCATGGTCGGCAACCATAAGCCCGTCATTCGCGATACCAGCCTCGGCATGTGGCGACGGATGATTTTACTGCCCTTTAACGCTAGTTTCAGCCAGCAGCAAATGGACCCGCAATTGATGGATAAGCTGTATGCGGAGCTATCAGGTATCCTCAATTGGGCACTTGAAGGTGTTCAGATGTGGCTAAAGGATGGCATTAAGGCATCTATCCCTAACTCAATTAAGTCTGGGATTGCGGAATATCGCCATGAGTCAGACTTACTTGCGATGTTCTTAGAGGAATGTACGAACAAAGGTGATTTTGTGTATACCGATGAGCTTTACGATGCCTTTAGGAAGTGGGCTGAACGGGATGGCGACTGGAAAATGACTCGCAATATCATGACCAAACGGCTGGTGGAGAAAGGCTTTGAGAAAGGCCGTCACAATAGCAAAGCCATGATTAAGGGGATTAAGTTGAAGTCTGCGTTTGATGATATCCCAGAGCAAATACCACAAGCTAGCATGGGGATGAGGCATGCCACACCTACAAACCCAAACTCCGAGTATAGCGTTTAGG
The DNA here is from genome assembly GCF_000015185.1 of Shewanella sp. W3-18-1. Classification (NCBI taxonomy): domain Bacteria; kingdom Pseudomonadati; phylum Pseudomonadota; class Gammaproteobacteria; order Alteromonadales; family Shewanellaceae; genus Shewanella; species Shewanella sp. W3-18-1. The sequence goes on from NC_008750.1 coordinate 2,549,436, forward strand.
TATTGGATAGCGAAAAACGTAAAGAGAGGCTTAAAGCCTCTCTTTTATATTATTGATGAGTCCAGACGCTATCAGTCACTTACAATTCAAGGCCTGAGCTGAATAATTGCTTACACTTGGTTCAAAACAAAATTATCACACTCTGTGTTTCACTTTCTGATAAAAAATGCGATCGGCGCAGTCCTGCTGTGCAATTTTGTAATGCAACAAAGGTAACTACTCAAACAGCAAACGTAACTACCCAAATAGTTACAATCAGTTCACGACGTATCAAATTATGCCCAGTTTATTTAGACAGTAATATTTTGCAGTTCGTGATTGGCTTGTTGTAAAAGTTGGTTTATATCCTACTTTACATGGTATTATTTCTTATGTATCAGTTGGCTATAGGACACATAACAATGTTTCAAAGGCTATTGCAAAAACACCTTGCCAGAGGAATTCTTGGCAGAAAAATGTTATCTATCGACAAAGGTTCTATTGCCTTAGCTTCAGATCTAGGTCTGAAGAGAACTGAGAATCAAGACAGAACCGCTTTAATGAAATTTAGATCTTCAACAGCTTCGTATACTGTCATAGCCGTAGTTGATGGAATGGGTGGTATGAGAGATGGGGAGAAGTCTGCTGAAATAGCTATTTCAACTTTCTTGTGCTCTATTATGGAAAATGTTCATTTGGGTTCTGAACATGCAATAATGCAAGCCACGATGACTGCCAATAACGCTGTATTCGAATTTACAAATGGTAAAGGTGGAAGTACCTTATCCGCAATTTTATTAGCTAGCGACGGCACTCATATGACCGTTAATGTCGGGGACAGTCGAATTTATGCAAAGGAGTCTATCTTTGGCAAAGTAATTAGACTTACCGTTGATGATTCGTTAGCGGAAACCGTTGGAGGAAGCGGTACAGAATTATTGCAGTTCATAGGTATGGGGGAAGGAATTAGACCACACGTAGTTCCGCTGCCACTTGAAGCTAAGCAAGTATATCTGACAACTGATGGTGTCCATTACATTGAACCAAACACATTGTCTGATATTATAAAACATGCAGAAAAAATCACTCAGGTTGTAGAGCGGTTGATAGCAACTGCACGTTGGTGTGGAGGCCCAGATAACGCTACAGTTAGTGCTCTTGATTTAGAGCTATTAAACTTTGAGGAGTCCCTGGATGATGCCTCGATAGTGCAAATATCTGATCCACATAGCTCTACACAATTCATATTCCCCCAATTTCAGTTGGAAAGTGAAGTATCTCTCCCAGAGACAAGTGTTCAAACTCAAAATAATTCTATTAATACAGCTCAATCTGAGAAATCGGCTGCTCCTAGCAGAACCTCAACTTTGGTCGAAGAAAAAGAATCGATTACTGAAACAGTCAAAGTTGAAGCTAAAACCCCGCCTAAGAGAAAGAAACGTCAATCAAAGAAGGCTGTTGATCATCTAGATTCCGCAGATGAAGTACAAATTAAGATGACCATTTTTGATGAAGCAGGTTGCGAAAGTCATGAGGTTGAAGATGATGATTCCAAGTAGATATGAACTCTGTGGTAACAACGATACTGGTGGTATGGGTGACATTCTCTATTGCAAAGACAAACATTTACAACGCGATGTCATAATTAAACTCTTAAAAGGTGATGCTGAACAACGAAGGTTAATTGACGAGCAAAAATCTCTTATTCAGCTCCGTTCTAAACATGTAGTTCAATTGTACGACGTAGTTAATATTGATAATCAATCCGGTTTAGTATTAGAGTTTATTAAAGGCGAGGACCTCAAAAATGGTCTTTATGAGTCGAATATGAAAGGACTCATAGAAGTATTGTGGCAAGTTGCGTGCGGTTTATCTGACATACATAAGGCAGGAATTATTCATCGTGATATCAAACCAAACAATATTCGTCGAGATAACATCGGAGTTATCAAGGTCTTTGATTTTGGGCTTTCGAGAAAACTTGATAGCGCTAAAACACATAGTGTCATTGGTACTGTGGGGTATATGGCACCTGAATTATGGAAATGTGGTGAAGTTGAGTTTACCACAGCTGTAGATGTTTATGCCTTCGGTATTACGGCAATGGCTCTTTCAAATGCTATTGTCCCAAGAGAACTTTTAGAGTTCCCTCCTCGTTGCGCTAACAATGGTTGGGTTAAAAATAGTTTACCAAGCTTAGATTCGGATATTGCAGAGATTCTAGAGCGATGCCTAGAATACAAACCAGAGGCTCGCCCCACAATCGATCAGGTTGAAAAAATACTAAGAAAGCATCTCCTGAAAGACAAACACAAAGGTCTTATTGTGATGGGGAATGAAGTTAGAGAGCTTAATAATCAAAATAGACGTGCTAAGATTTCATCTATTCATGGTAATAATTTAAATGGTGAAATTACCATTGAATATGATAGTTATGAATTTAAAGTTGCTGCTATCGGTGGTTCGGTAACAGTAAATAATGAAGTGATCAAAGTCGGTTATATCCTGCCAGGTGCTTCCGTTATTACTCTAGGTTCCGACTCTAATCGGCGTTTTGTTACTTTCGATATATCTAACCCAGAGGTGGTTTCATGATCACATCGAATACTCTGATCGGTGGCCGTTATATGGTTCACCAACACATTGGTGCTGGCGGTATGCAAGATGTTTATCTGGCGCTAGATCAATTCCTCGGTAATTATGTCGCACTTAAGACGCCTCAGCCTGGCCAGAAAACCAGACGATTCCAAGCTAGTGCTGTAATTGCAGGTAGAGTAAATCACCACAATGTAGCCAAGACATTAGATTACTTTGAAGAAAATGGAAATGTTTACCTAATTGAGGAATTTGTTAAAGGTGAAACTCTTGAAGATAAGATTAAGCAGAGAAAATTCCTTGATCCTCATCTAGCCGCTAGAACTATACACCTATTAGCAAAGGGGGTCAGAGCCTCACACATTCAAGGAGTAATACACAGAGATTTGAAGCCAAGTAATATTATGGTTGACTCTAGTACTGGTATCGAAGAGCTAAAGATTACCGATTTTGGTATTGCAACTTTTACCGACGAAGTATTTCAAGAAGAGGCCGACTCCGGCGATATTACTCGTTCCACTTCTGGGACAGTGAAAGGTGCTCTTCCATTTATGGCACCTGAAATGATGTTTCGTAAAAAAGGGGATAGTATTACTCCGGCCTTAGATATTTGGTCAATTGGGGCGATGATGTTCAAAATACTAACAGGTGAGTACCCATTTGGTGTTTTTCTCGATGCTGCTGTGAATGTCAAAACAAGAAATAGGCTAGATTGGCCTGCTTTTATGACTTCTAACGCACAGTTTTCCCCATTATGCAGGGAACTTCAGAAGATAATAGATAGCTGTTTGGAGTATGAACCAACCAAACGCCCTACGGCTGATGCTCTTGTGAAAATGTGCCAAAATTTGTGCTATCAAACTTCTGAACGTTTTGAAGCGACGGTTACGAGGATGATTCAAAACGGATATAGTGGCTTTGCTTCAAACCCTCAACATAGCGTATTTTTTAGTATCCATAGCATCTACGGAGCTTCTAGGGTTAATAGTGGAAGTAAAATTACGTACTCAAAGTTTCCGGGCACCCCTAATTTTAGAGCTCACCCAGTCATTATCTTAAATTAACATAGTCGACAGCCTTTAATTTTGAGATTAAAAATTAAAGGCTCTTCAGAATCGGCTTCCTTCTCGAATAAACTAAATCCATAGAAATGTTAATTCATAACTTACGAATTCGAGTTAGATATCTTGCTTTTGTGACGTTATCAGTTGTATATGTGCCGATCACAACTTAATCATGCCACTTCGGAATATCTAGCACTGGCATCTTATCAATAGCTTGATGAAGCTCTGTGTAGATACCGTAGTTACGCCCCGTATTCCCCGCATTTGAGTGCCCTGTTATCGCATTTTGGACATCCTCACGCATGACCTTTCTGGCTTCGGTGATAAAGCGATGACGGAATGCATGTAGATGCATTATGCTATCGAAATGCTCAATATCGAGTGTCATAAAGGCTTTTTTAAGATAACGTGCAACCGTGGAGTGATACTTAGCCTTACCGTTGGCCTTGAGCATAGGGAATAATCGCCCCTGTGCTGGCAAGGTATTCAGGTAATCCAGTAATCCTAACTGAATAAGAGCCTGACAAATTGGCACCCTTCTAGACTCACCCGTCTTAACGGATTGGTCGTCACGTGCATCCTGAATATGGAAATACCATCGCTCACTATTATCGCTATCCTGCTTGATATCTTTCACGTAAAGCTGAGCAATCTCTTCAACCCTTGCTCCGGTGTAAGCTAGAATAACAGGTAACCAGTAAAGGGCTTCACCGTACCTTGCTTTTTGAGCATTGGTGCGTTGCCTAAAGAGTGGCAGAGAGAAAATCTTCGTCAGTTCTGTATTTGAGTAGCCAAGATCTCTAATTACCTTAACCTTTACTTTGCCGAGCGACGCCTTATGGCAAGGGTTCTTTGGCAGAATGTCTAAATCGACCGCCTGCTTGAAATACCCCGAAATCAGATTAAGTTCCTTATGAGCTGTATTGCTGCTCACCCGAGCCAATCCACGTTTTTCTGCGATGTCTATTTGCTGCTGGAAGGGTAATGTTCGTATCTTTAGGCTTGGTTTACTCGGGCAAAGGATGATCCACTTGAAGAATTCACGCATATCTTGCTTTTGGATTTTACCAATGGGTTTATCGGCAAAATACTCGATCAGTCGCTGACAAGGACGATTGCGGTCACTTTGCCATGATCTGAAGGCAACCTCTGAACTCATAATTTTCTTCTGGTTATTCACCCAATCAATCAACTGCGAAACGCTAGAAGATGCAGATATTTTACCTTCCTTTTGTTTGCTTGGGGCTTTACTGCTGGCGGCCTTGGTAGTAACTATAAGGCCTAAATCCTTGAGCTGCTGAAACGCATCACTGCTCGGAACTGTGGAGTCTATATTCGTATTAGGTAAAGTTGACTCAAAACCTCGATTTAGCTCCCGCCTTATGAGTCCTTGTTTACGCCGAGCGAGTTGCTCATGGTCGATTGCAGAGTTACAGAGCCTGATACAGGCATTTGCCAATTGTATTGCGAGATATAGTCTTAATGAATGGTCGTAAAGTCGGCATTGAGAAAGCTCAAGGGCTTCATCAACGAATGCACTCATATGCCGCACAAAGCGTTGTTCTTCTGTTTGTTGGCGGCTTGTTCCATTAGCCTCATGGAGCACTTCTAGCGGCTCGCTGAACCACTCAGTCATGCTTGCAAGTCCTTCGGGAGTTTCGAGCAGATATCTTGCTTGAATGTCTGCTTGCGTTAGCCGCCCATGCTCATGAGCCACCCAATAGCTGACAATAGCATCTAACTGAGCTGGTGATATTCTCTGCTCGTTCTCTTGATTGTCGAAACGTGACTGAGCACGAGCAATCGCAGACTCGAATTCAGCAATCACGCCAGCAGCCCTTGTTTTGGCAACATGGGCATCTTTAGTTTCTAGGCTTCGCTTAAGCTCAACTTTGCCATCAAGAAAGGGCCGTAAATGCTTAGGAATACCCTTGCGGATTTTCCAGATTCCAGACTTTGGATCGCTGTATGGTTGAGTCATAAATGCCATCGTTTTGTACCACCCTTTTGTACCACCTTAAGGTGCCAAAGGTTGGTAAGCCATTGGATGAAGCAACTATAATTCAATAGGTTATTGTTAGAAAAGAAAAAACCCGATCATGTGATCGGGTTCTTAGAATGTGGCGGTGAGAGAGGGAGTCGAACCCTCGATACGTTTCCGTATACACACTTTCCAGGCGTGCTCCTTCGGCCACTCGGACACCTCACCGTATTTTGTTGATTTATGTTTACGTGGTTAATCTTTCACGATTGAACGGGTTAACGCAATATCAGTCTTGCCGAGAGACTTTTTGCCGTTAACGGAGCGGTACTGTACGCAAAAGCCTTATGGGGGTCAAGTAAAAAAGAATCGATTTCAGGCGGTTGCACAATTGCTAAGCAAACCGCCTTTCGTTTGAGCAGTGTTATAAAGTTAACGTATTAATTCACCGTAAATTTATGCACTTCTTTAGACATAAGATCCGCGTCAAATGTGAGTGCTTTTGTTAGCTCACGTAATTCATCGGAAATTCTTTGGGTATTGAGATAAATCTCACTTATCTTCAACGCATTACGATTCACATCTTCAGATACAGCGGATTGTTCATGGGTTGCTGTGGCAATTTGTTCGTTCATACGATCGATAATGTCCACTTGTTCAACAACACGCTTAAGTTCTATTCCCGCTTGCTCTGCTTCTTGAACACTGATATTGGCTTGTGTTAACCCTCGCTCCATTGCTTTTACAGCAATACTCGCTCCCGATTTTAACCTGTCAGTCATATTTTTAATGTCTGCCGTCGACGTTTGCGAGCGTTGTGCTAAATTTCGAACCTCATCGGCGACCACGGCAAAGCCACGCCCCATTTCACCTGCACGGGCGGCTTCAATCGCGGCATTGAGTGCGAGTAAATTAGTTTGTTCTGCAATACTGCTGATCACATCTAATACCACCACAATACCGTGAATTTCGCGATCTAATTCATTGATTGCTTGAGAAGCGCCACTGATGTCATCTGCAAGGGCTTTAATGGCGTTGCTTGTTCGGCCGACTTCAATATTCCCTGCCTTGGCCTCTTGATTCGCTGCACTTGATGCTTCAGAGGCTTGCACTGCGTTGCTTGCGATTTCAGCGACGGTGGCACTCATTTCTGTCATCGCCGAAGCGACTTGTTCAGCTTCGCTGTGCCCTTCCATGACATCCTGCTCCATAGCATGAGTACACAAATCCATTTGCTTAACGGCTTGTTGTAATTTAGCGCCACTGGCACGCACCTGCAAAATCACATTTTCAAAATCGCTCATCATGTCATTAAATGCAATGGCAAGCTCACCAAACTCATCGGAACTCGAATGAGTTAAACGTACGCTTAGATCATAATTTTTACGGGCTTGGGTAATGGTTGAATATAAGTGATGAACACTATCATGTAAGTAGCGGATCACTGATAAGCTAAAAATCAATACGAGTGTGAGTACCAATGTTAATGTCGCCAACACAAAAAACATATGCTCATTGGCAGATTGCAGTCGTTTATGGGTGGTTTTGAGTAAATCTGTTGATACCTGCTGCTCAAAATCTCGCAAGCTATCAATACGCGCCGTTGATTTAGTGAACCACTCTTCAGGACTTTGTTGTTGGATCTTTTGGTTATCTTGCTCAAGCGCAATTTGACGTAATGCTTCAACTTCACGTACTTCATTAGAGTTTTGAATGCGGCTCACTGCTTGCACAAGTTCTGGAGTGGCTAAGGCTTGAAAACGCTCTAAATAGCTATTTTGCTCAGAAACGAGTGTAATAAATCTTGCGTAAACCTGTGGTTTAAAACCATATTGCCCAAAGGTTGAGCTAAGCACAGCACGCTCAATTCCTGCTCGCTCTTTCATCTGTAGGTATGCGCTAAACGCCGCGGCTTTAATCGCAATTTCTTGGTTAGCGCCCGCCTTGGCGGTCTCATCCACTATGGCTAATAAGATCTTATTCAGATCTGTGTAGTACGCGACTTCCTCTGCCACACTAATAGACAAACTGTCAGTTTGGGAACGGATCCCCGCTAATCGACCTAACTGAGTGTTTAATTCTCTTAGCTTTGGAGCAAATAATTCAGGTAATGCATTGTCAGCAATAAAAGATTGATAAAGCTTGAGTTGGCTATCGGTCAAGCGTCTCTGTTCAGGTATCTTTCCAGCAAAGGCCTTTCCACCTGAGCCAATAAAACCAGCACTCATACCGCGTTCTTTCTGTAATTCGTGCACTAAATTACTATTCGTCACCGCCAGTTCACTCAACTGTACAACAAGTTGTAAATCTTGACGGTACTTAAATTTTTCAGTGAGAAAGAGTGCACCGTAAAGAAAGCACGCAATTAACGGTGGTAACACAACCATAAGCAACTTCTGTTTTAAGCTGAGATTACCAATCCATTGCCATTTCATAAAAATATTCCTTGTTTAGCGAGGTTAAACCTAATGGGCACTTATTATATAGCATAGGTTTGGGGTTAGAACGATTCGACATCACTACTTTAGAGAGTGCTAAGTTTTAAAAAACAGATGCTTGTCACTGTAACACGGGTAATGTTGGAGCTCTCGAGCCCTGAATGGGCTAAATGTTTAAAAATGCTGAATGGAGAAAAAAGGCCCCAGTACTCACTGAATAAATGAATATTAGGGCGTTAATCCGTTAGCTGAACAATTGAGGGAAAAGCCCTTTAATACCTGCCGCGATCACTTCTATTCCGATAGATAACATCAAGAGTCCCATCAAACGGGTAATCACGTTAATACCTGTTTTACCTAAAATTTTATAAATAATGGAAGCCATTCTAAACAGTGAAAAACTCACTAGACCAAAAATAATCACGGTAATGAACATCGCAATAAAATTGGATAAGGAATTATGTTCAGCGGCAAACACGATAACAGAGCTAATGGCACCGGGCCCTGCCATTAAAGGTAACGCTAAGGGCACCACAGCAACGGATTCCATCGCAGAGGATTCGCGGTCTTCCTCTTGGTTGCGTTTCACCTCGCCTAACTTACCCTGCAACATCGACATGGCAATAATGGCTATCAAGCTACCGCCCGCAATCCTAAAAGCCGAAAGTGAGATACTGAACATATTTAAAATATGCTGACCCGCAACGATGGTCACCAGCAAGATAACCACTACCGCAAAGTTAGCCACTTTTCCGGTATGGTTTCGCTCCGCTTCTGTTTGATGACTGGTCAAACTCACAAATACGGGCAGCAATCCAATCGGATTGATGATGGCAACGAGGCCAAGAAAAAATTTAACGTAAAGTGTTAACTCCAAGTTGCGATCCTTATATGCGTGTCACGCCATGTTCATCAAAGTAAGCTCAAGGGCCAGTATAGTATCTCAAGCTCAGATGACTGAAAAATGAGATTTTTGAGGTTTAATCACAAGTTTAAATAATATTTGATTATTCCATTTGAGTAGCACATACCGATAGTTATAGAAACAGATCACTATTATTGTAGTTTTATTACAAATAAATTGCATATTGATAGTATGCTCACACTTTATGAGTGAGTTTAAGTGTAATTTTCTACCATAAAGAAGATTTAGTGAACATGAGCATTCCCTAAATCTTTTTAGGAGTGTTAATCATGTTAGTGACCAATGCACAAGAACTGGATCTGATGGTCGAGCGTGTCGCCAAGGCACAGGCCGAGTATGCAACCTTCAGTCAAGAACAAGTGGATGCGATATTTCGCGCAGCCGCCCTCGCCGCTGCGGATGCGCGTATCTCGCTAGCCAAAATGGCAGCGGCAGAAACACGTATGGGTGTTATTGAGGACAAGGTGATCAAAAACCACTTTGCCTCTGAATATATTTACAACAAGTATAAAGATGAGAAAACCTGCGGTATTTTGTCTGAAGATCTCACCTTTGGCACAATCACTATCGCCGAGCCAGTTGGCATTATTTGCGGCATAGTGCCCACGACTAACCCAACATCTACGGCAATATTCAAGGCCTTGATTAGCCTTAAAACCCGCAATGCCATTATTTTTTCGCCCCATCCAAGGGCTAAAGCCTCAACCACCACTGCCGCAAAATTAGTGCTTGATGCTGCCGTGGCCGCTGGCGCACCGAAAGATATTATTGGCTGGATTGATGAGCCTAGCGTCGCACTATCAAATCAGCTAATGACTCACCCTAAGGTTAATTTGATCCTTGCCACGGGCGGCCCTGGTATGGTGAAAGCCGCCTACTCCTCAGGTAAACCTGCCATTGGTGTGGGCGCAGGAAATACCCCTATCGTTATCGATGAAACCGCCGATATAAAACGCGCGGTGAGTTCTATATTGATGTCCAAAACCTTCGATAACGGGGTGGTTTGCGCATCTGAGCAAGCCGTGATCGTTGTCGATAGCATTTATGAGCAAGTGAAAGAACGCTTCGCAAGCCATGGGGGTTATATCTTATCGGCAAGTGAAACCGCGGCAATGCAAAACGTCATCCTCAAAAATGGTGGCTTAAATGCCGATATCGTGGGGCAAAGTGCGGCGAGTATTGCCAAAATGGCGGGGGTTGAAGTACCTCATTGGACTAAGGTGCTGATTGGTGAAGTGACTGATATTAGTGAAAGCGAAGCCTTCGCCCATGAAAAATTATCGCCACTGCTTGGTATGTACCGCGCTAAAGACTTTAACGATGCCGTCGATCAAGCCGAAGCCTTAGTTGCACTTGGGGGGATTGGCCATACATCAGGACTTTACACCGACCAAGACACTCAAACAGAACGCGTTAAAACCTTTGGTTTTAGAATGAAAACCGCACGAATTTTAATCAACACTCCCGCTTCACAAGGTGGTATTGGCGATCTCTATAACTTTAAATTGGCCCCGTCTCTCACACTCGGTTGCGGTTCTTGGGGCGGCAACTCGATTTCAGAAAACGTGGGTCCAAGTCATTTGATCAACAAAAAAACCGTCGCTAAGAGGGCCGAAAACATGCTGTGGCACAAGCTTCCTTCATCTATTTATTTCCGCCGTGGCAGTCTTCCTATCGCCCTTGAGGAATTAAGTGATAAAAAACGCGCGCTGATCGTCACAGATAGATTTTTGTTCAACCAAGGTTATTGCAACGAAACTATTCGCATTTTAAAGGCTCAAGGCTTAGAAACTGAAATTTTCTATGATGTCGAAGCCGATCCCACCTTAGCCATTGTGCGCCAAGGGGCAAAGGTTGCCTGTAGTTTTAAACCCGATGTCATCATCGCCCTCGGCGGTGGCTCACCCATGGATGCCGCCAAGATTATTTGGGTGATGTACGAACATCCTGAGGTTGATTTTGCCGATCTCGCATTGCGCTTTATGGATATCCGTAAACGTATCTACAAATTCCCAAAAATGGGCACAAAAGCCATGATGGTGGCTATTCCGACAACCTCAGGCACAGGCTCAGAAGTCACACCTTTTGCGGTAGTTACCGATGAGCAAACAGGTAAAAAATACCCCATTGCTGATTATCAACTCACGCCCAATATGGCGATTGTTGACCCCAATCTTGTGATGGATATGCCTAAGTCACTCACCGCCTTTGGTGGAATTGATGCGGTGACCCATGCACTTGAAGCCTATGTTAGCGTAATGGCGAATGAGTACAGCGATGGCCAAGCACTGCAAGCCCTCGATTTATTGTGCAAATATTTGCCGGATGCCTATAACTTAGGTGCACAATCCCCAGTCGCCCGTGAAAAGGTTCATAATGGTGCCACCATTGCGGGTATCGCCTTTGCAAACGCATTTCTTGGGATTTGCCACTCGATGGCGCACAAACTCGGTGCCGAGTTTCATCTCGCCCACGGCTTAGCCAATGCGCTGCTGATCAACAATGTGATACGTTTTAACGCAACGGATCTGCCCACAAAGCAAGCGGCGTTTAGCCAATATGACCGACCCAAAGCCTTGTGCCGTTATGCAGCCATCGCCGACCATTTGAAACTAGGCGGAAAATCGGATGAAGAGAAAGTGGAAAAACTGCTTGAGAAAATCACACAGCTCAAGAAGACGATTGGCATTCCTGCTTCTATCCAAGAAGCCGGTGTCAACGAAGCCGACTTCCTCGCCAAGTTAGATGTACTCGCCGAAGATGCCTTTGACGATCAATGCACAGGTGCCAACCCACGTTATCCATTGATTAACGAGTTAAAACAGTTATTACTCGATAGTTACTATGGTCGCGATTATAGCGATAACAACTAGGCTATCACCTAGATAAAAGCAGCACTATATCAACGAAGAAGCCCTCCAATGAGGGCTTTTTAATGCATGTCTTACCATAAGGATGAATACTTGCGTAACGGCTCCTAACGTAAAATCACTTCAGTCACAGCTCATCCCATTGATTCCTCTAAAACAAAGCATAATTAACGCTGTGCCAACACATAATCAATAGCGCTAGTGATTGCCGCTACCTGTGCCAAATTACATTCCGCTGGCGTTGTCGATGGGCTATCAGGGTAAACTTCTGTCGTAGTGTTATAGGCACAACCCGTTACGCTGCTGCATAAGCCTAGCTTTTTCAACGGGTAATTGATCACTCCGTGCTGAACCACAGTCGAGCCAATGATCTCCCCTTTCTCATCGGCGGGTGCAATATGGGTCACTTTGCTCACACCGTCGATAATGGCCTTTTGGAATGCATCCATTGGATTTTCGGTATCACCCACGGCATAAAAACCATCGGGGATTGTGCCTTTTTCATATTCAATCCCATCACGGGCGCAAAGCGCTGGGCGAAATTCTAATTCGTCTGAATCTGTAGTTTCATGTAAATCCACATGCAGATCAAAACCTTGTTCGACTGAAGCGATCAGAGCCATCAAGGCTGCCGATTCTTCTGCTGGACTATTGGCATAAAACGAACGATTAGGATCGATAGCCTTAGGATTCCAGCGATTAATCGTCTCATAACCCCAAGGGCTCACGCACACGGCAACCACTAAATTCACCTGTTGCACATAATTCGCCGCTTGATTGGCTAAGAAGGCTAATGCACCGTGAACGCCACTGGTCTCGTACCCATGCACACCGCCCGTCACCAGCACGGTTGGTTTTTGGCTATCAAATTTCTGCGTTGTAACTGCAAGCAATGGATAACGCTGTGGATCAATCGAAAGCGAGCCATATTGCACTGTGGCAAGCCCAAATGCCGTAAGCTCAGCCTCCATCCTCTTAAGTGGCATCACGACATCGTCCTGATATGAACGCTTGATTTGGGTACTTGCAAGCCAAGCGGCTTTCTCGGCCTCGCCCCATTTTTCGCCAGCAGTGCCGATGGGATAAAAGGTTAAATTTGCCATAATTCCTCTGTTTTTAGTTCTATTAGCTCAAATGAGAGTACTAATGTTTGGATGAATGAGTGCTGCCAACCTAAAGCGTCAGCTGCATGGGAATATCGCGGATCCCGCCGCGCTCTCGCTCGGGTCCTAGGGGCACAAAGCCAAAGCCTAAATACACAGCTTGCGCATTCAATGCCGAGTTCACGGTAAATACGCCCGGATTGCCTTGGGTTAAACATTGAGTTTTAGCATGTTCCCACAACATTCGCGCTACGCCTTGCCCCTGTGCATGGGAGGCGACAAAGAGATGGTATAAGTGACTATTCGCCTTCATCCCCACCACTCCTGCAAGTTGGCCTGAGTCCGTTATAGCAACATGGTACTGATAACCCATAGCAAAGTAGCTACCAATCGCTTCAATCGACATGGCATTAACTAAGATTGCAGCACCCTCTGCAGTGCAAGTTGGGGCAATAAAATCTTGGGTTAATTGAGTGATTAATATGCTTATTTCAGGGATATCAGTTAAGGTTGCGGCTCGAATATTCATCTTAACTCCTTGATTAAAAATAAAGCCATTACATGACGCAATAAAAAGCCAGAACAGAGTCCTGGCTTTTTAAGACGTTTGAAAAATTCAATAGTCACTCACATCAAACAACTCGCCGATGATGACGCTACTAGGGCGAGCCTTGCATCTTTTATTACACAGTCATTCACTGTCTATTATTAAACAGTCTGTTATTAAACAGTCTGTTATTGCGCTGGCAGTTACTGCTTAGTCCAGCTATCCATCCAACGGAATACGTTGGCATACCACTGCTCTAAGTTTTCAGGTTTTAGGATCCAGTGGTTTTCATCGGGGAAAATCAGTAACTCCGATGGAATACCCTTACGTTGCATATAGCTAAATGACGCTAACCCTTGACCATAGGGTACACGGAAGTCTTTCTCACCGTGGATCACTAACATGGGCGTTTTCCAGTTTTCAACATAATTCACTGGGTTAAACTTCTCATATAAGGCTTTGTTATCTGAGTAAGTGCCACCAAATTCATACTCTGGGAACCACATTTCTTCGGTCACATAGTACATAGAGCGCATATCGAACAGACCAGCATGGTTAACGAGGCACTTAAAGCCATCGTTCCAGTTACCTTGGATCCAGTTCATCATGTAACCACCGTAGGAACCACCGAGCGCACAGGCGTTTTGCGGATCGAGCCATTTTTGTTGCTGGCTCACCGCGGTTAGGCCTTTTTGCAGATCTTCTAATGGCTTACCACCCCAATCTTGGCTGATTGAATCAGTAAAGGCCTGACCGTAACCAGTAGAGCCGTGGAAATCCACCATGACGACGCCATAACCTGCACCCGCCCATAATTGGGCATTCCAACGACCGCTAAAACTATTGCCAAATGAACCTTGTGGCCCACCATGCACTAAGTAAGCAATCGGGTATTTTTTACCTTCTTGGTAGTTGGCAGGTTTGATCCAATAGCCATAAACGTCTTCGTTGTTCCAACCTTTAAAACTAAATTGTTGAAACTCGCCGAATTTAATCTTAGCCAGCTTATCTTTGTTGACTTCAGTTAAACGCTTAAGACCTTGACCATCGGTCGTGATGCTATAGAGATCGCCAGGCTCAACTAAGGTTTTGCTATCAAAAATTAATTGATCATTGGTCACGGCGATCAAGCTGTTAGTACCGTCACTATAGATGGATTGCACATCACCAAATTGGGTATTAATTTGGAAAATAGAGACTTGCCCCATATCCTGTGCTGTAACATATAAAGTACGATTATCAGGGCCAAACATCAGTGAACTTGGGCTTCTGTCCCAAAGTGGCGCCACTTCCTTAGACTGGCCTGTATTGGTATCACGTAGCATTATCCCGTAGCGATCCGCTTCAAATCCGGGCTTTTTCATCGCTAAATAGGCCATATAACGGCCATCGCTCGAAAAGGTCGGCTGCGCATCCCATGCCAAATTGTCTTTGGTTAAGTTAGTTGCGGTCCCACCCGTCACTGGCACTTGCCATAGATCGTAGTTAGTCGTCCACGCTTGATCTTTACTCGGCGCTTTAGCGCTATAAACCACATATTTACCGTCTGGGGTAAAGGTCACTTCCTCCATACCTGAAAAAGGCTTTGGTGGTGTTTCAGTGTCTAAACCTTGGGTAATATCCACAACCTTGGTGAGTTTCTCGCCGTTTAATGCACCCACAAATAAGTGGTTGCGGGCATGATCTTCCCAAGTGTCCCAATGGCGAACCATCAACTGCTTGTATTCACGCCCAGTCGATTTACGCTCAGATTCGGCGGTAAATTTATCCTTAGAACAGGCTAAATCTTTACATTCAGGAAAGACACGCATGCTAAGTACGATTTGTTTACCGTCATTTGATAGCTTATAGCTATCAATATCCAAAGGTAAATCAGAAACTTGTACCGCTTCACCGCCCGTTAATGGCAGTTGAAAAAGCTGGCTTGAACCATTGCGGCTCGCAAGGAAATAAATCGATTTATCGTCATTTGCAAAACTCACATCGTGCTCAGTACCCGCGGCAGAGGTCAGTTGCAACGGCTTTGCATTGGCTTGAGTCAAATCTAACAAATATAAATCTGAACTGGCCTCTCCCTTTTCATTTACCGTTTTAAGGCCATAGACCAACTTAGTCCCATCGTGGGACACCGTTGTTGAATGCATTTTATTGAGTTTAATCAGCTGTTGCACAGAAAAAGGCGTTGGTTCAGCCGCTTGGACTGAGTACGCCAAACCTGTAGCGCTTAACGCGATGAGGAGAGGAGCTATTTTCATTGTTATGTCCATCTTTTGTTATAAACGTTCGGTCATTACCATCGAACGAATGTTAAAAGCGATCAGTGATCGTATCTTCGAAGATAAGCTTGCCACACTAACGAAACAAAAACGCTCAGGCAAGCCAAATGGCGAACCTGAGCGTATTTTTTTGTGACAAAATGTCAGTGACGCAGCGTTTTACCTAAAGAACAGATATCAAGACTCAAACTTAAGCTGTTTTGCTTAAAAAGCCATCAAGTTCAATCTACTGCCCCCTAACCTTTACTCTGACTTACGCTTTCGCGTTGGCGATATTCACTTTCCAAATCGCAGGACCCGTTTCATGGGCGTTCACGCCATGTGAATCCACTGCCACAGTCACTGGCATATCTTGCACGTCAAACTCGTAAATCGCTTCCATGCCCAAATCAGCAAAGGCCACGACGCGAGAATGTTTAATCGCTTTAGACACTAAATACGCAGCGCCGCCAACGGCCATTAGATATACCGCTTTATGTTTTTTGATCGATTCAACTGTCGCAGGGCCGCGCTCAGCTTTACCTATCATGCCCATCAAGCCCGTTTTCTCTAACATTAAGTCAGTGAATTTATCCATACGAGTTGCAGTGGTTGGGCCCGCAGGACCGACAACTTCAGTGCCAACTGGATCAACTGGGCCAACGTAATAGATAAACTTACCGGTAAAGTCCACGCCTTCTGGCAGACCTTCACCGCTTTCAATCAGGCTTTGAATGCGCTTATGAGCAGCATCACGACCAGTCAACATTTTACCGCTGAGCAGAATGGTTTCACCGCTCTGCCACTGCTCGATATCCGCTTGAGTGACAGTATCTAAGTTAACACGGCGCACATCATCACCCACTTCACGGGTAATTTCTGGCCAATCGGCTAATGATGGCGGCGTGAGATCCGCAGGACCCGAGCCGTCTAAATGAAAATGAACATGGCGAGTGGCCGCGCAGTTGGGGATCATCACCACAGGTTTAGATGCCGCATGGGTCGGCGCTGTTTTGATTTTCACATCTAACACTGTGGTTAAACCGCCAAGACCTTGCGCACCTATGCCTAAATTATTCGCACGCTCAAAAATGTCTAAACGCAGTTTTTCTTCGGTCGTTTGCGCGCCACGCGCGAGCAACTCATGGATATCCACGCTTTCCATCAGCGCTTCTTTGGCTAATACGGCCGCTTTTTCTGCCGTGCCACCGATACCTATGCCTAGCATTCCCGGTGGGCACCAGCCCGCGCCCATGGTCGGTAGCGTTTTTTCTACCCAAGAGGCGATATCGTCAGATGGGTTTAACATCACCATCTTAGCTTTGTTTTCACTGCCGCCGCCTTTGGCTGCAATCGCCACTTCGATGTGGTTGCCAGGCACCATGTCGATATGCACCACAGATGGGGTGTTATCTTTGGTATTTTTACGGCTACCCGCAGGATCTGACACTATTGATGCGCGCAGTGGGTTATCAGGATTGGTATAGGCACGACGAACACCTTCGTCGACCATTTGCTGAATGGTCATATCGGTCTTGTCCCACTTTACACCCATACCCACTTTTACAAACGTGGTCACAATCCCCGTGTCTTGACACAAAGGACGCTTACCTTCGGCCGACATACGCGAGTTAATTAAGATCTGGGCAATTGCATCCTTCGCCGCCGCACTTTGTTCACGCTCATAAGCTTCGCTCATGGCATCAACAAAATCCTTTGGGTGGTAATAAGAAATGTATTGCAGGGCATCCGCCACACTTTCAATAAAGTCGGCTTGTTTAATAACAGCATTTTCAGACATTTTAGGGTGAGATGACATATTAGGAGCGCTCCAGCAGCCTATGTGGCCTTACTTGTTTTTGTTTAATTCTTTCTGGGCCAATATGATACTCTTTCACATCTTTTTGGGCTACATCACATTTTAGATAGGATTAATCGATGGCAATTAGGGCGTCAATACAGCTTGCATCACGCCAACTTGACTGGACATTAAGCACCACAGAAGTATTCGAATACTTTGCTAAAGACGAGTGGGCAATTCTGCTCGATTCTGCTAACGCGCCGCATCAAGATGCTAAATTCGATATTATTTGCGCGGCGCCTATTGCCACTTTAGTCACCAAAGGTGAGCGAAGTGAAATAACCCTTATGCAATCAGATCTGACGTTGCCGGCAAAGACCAACGTAACAGATGATCCATTTGAACTCGTTAACTCATTATTAAATCATTGGTATCCAAACGCCCTTGAAAGTGGCTTCCCTTTTGCAGGAGGCGCCATGGGTAGCTTTAGTTACGATTTAGGGCGTCGAATCGAAACGCTGCCAATGACTGCCAAGCAGGATATTCAACTGCCAGAAATGAATATCGGCTTTTACGACTGGGCGCTTATCTTCAATTACCAAACCCAGTGTTGGCATTTGTTGCACTATTTAGGCGAGAAAGCCCTCGAGATTGAGTTGAATAAAATTCAACATAAACTCACTAAAAAGCCAAACTCAGCGGCCTTTATGCTCACTAGCCCATGGGCAACACAGATAAATAAAGCCCAATACACGAGAAAATTTGAAGCTGTACAAGCCTATTTACACAGCGGTGATTGCTATCAAATAAATTTAACCCAACGATTTGAGGCAAGTTACCAAGGTGATGAATGGGCGGCGTACTGCCAATTACGTAAGGCCAATAAAGCCCCCTTCTCGGCCTTTATGCGTCTACCGCAAAACGCTATTTTGTCGATTTCCCCCGAGCGTTTTATCCAGCTTCGCGGTGATGATATTCAAACCAAACCCATCAAAGGTACGATGCCACGTCATGCTGATCCACTGCTTGATACCAAGGCCGCCAGCACGCTTGCAAGCTCGCCAAAGGATCGTGCTGAGAATGTGATGATTGTCGATTTGCTGCGCAACGACATTGGCAAAGTGGCCGCAGCCGGTTCAGTACGTGTACCCCATCTCTTTGAGATTGAGAGTTTTCCCGCTGTGCATCACTTAGTCAGTACCGTTACCGCCAAACTCGCTAGCCAATTCACGGCGAGTGATTTACTGCGCGCCGCATTCCCAGGCGGCTCGATTACCGGCGCACCCAAAATTCGCGCCATGGAAATTATCGAGGAGCTAGAACCGTCACGCAGAAGTTTATACTGTGGTTGTATGGGATATTTAAGCCAAGATGGACAAATGGATACCAGCATCACCATTCGCACACTGATTGCCGAACGGGGTAAACTCTATTGCTGGGCGGGCGGTGGCATAGTGGCGGATTCAGAAGTGAATGCCGAATATCAAGAAACCTTTGATAAAATCAGCCGTATTTTACCTTTGCTTGGCGCTGAATGAAAAAACCTTAATTTTGATACTGGATAAACGAGAACTTCGATGGATCAAGCTGAATTTAGATTGAGATTTAATCTACATCCTTTAGCTCGGCAAGATCCGGCTGCTTTCCCTCACCTTGGATTACGCAAAGCGGCGGTATTGCTCCCTGTTCAAGACATTGCAGGTGAACTGAGTTTGATCTTAACCCAAAGACCTATGCATCTGCGTGCCCACCCAGGGCAAATTAGTTTTCCTGGCGGTAAAATTGAACCAAGTGATACG
Source organism: Shewanella sp. W3-18-1 (assembly GCF_000015185.1). NCBI lineage: Bacteria > Pseudomonadati > Pseudomonadota > Gammaproteobacteria > Alteromonadales > Shewanellaceae > Shewanella > Shewanella sp. W3-18-1. The sequence continues at coordinate 2,568,793 of NC_008750.1, forward strand.
AATGCAATTGCTGCTGCACTAAGAGAAGCCGAAGAGGAAATCGGCCTGTTACGGCACAATGTGGATGTTGTAGGCACTTTTCCTGCTCACAATACCTTTACTGGATTTGAAATCACCCCAGTGATAGGTATCGTCAAGCAAGCATTTGTGATGAAACTCGATCCCGGTGAAGTTGCCGATTGTTTCTCTGTACCGTTAAGTTTTTTTATTGAACCAACCCATCGTCACCAGAAACGTTTTTTACGTCAAGGCCGTTATTACAATGTGCATTTTATCCCCTACCAACAGCGATTTATATGGGGAGCAACGGCAGCAATCATTGATCATCTCTGCCGCCATTTAAGTATCCCTTCGCAAATTTAGCCCCGCTAAATAACAAAAAGTTAAATGACAAAGCGAATATATAAGCCAGCGACAATCGAGGTGAGCAGTAATAGCGGAATGTTGAACCAATAGCCTAATTTACTGTGTTGGGCGACATAATAGTTAACCGCTAAACTCAAAAGGCTGATCCCACCGCAGGTCCAAATTAAATATTCTAGCAATTGCGTTCTATGGGGATCCCATTCAGCCCGTAACACCGCACCACGGCTAAGATAAGTCCCTACCTCGCGATCGGGCCTTGCCTCGCCAAAAACCAATAATGCGTATACGGCGAATATCCAGCCTAAAATGGACAATGTTGCGAGGATAATCTGAAATGTTCTCACTTTACTCATATCGCCTCCTGCCGTTTGAGTCACTATATCGCTAAATATTAGCAATATTAACCTCAGGATACCTTTTTCAGCTTGAGAAAAGCCACCAGCAAGGTAATATAAACCTCCAAAATTTTCATATAAAACGTTTCGTTGGAGAACTAAGCAACAATGAGCATTGCATCTGTCGCTTCTGTATTTAAAGGTGAGCACGCGGTCGGTTCTAAAGTCACAGTACGTGGCTGGGTCAGAACTCGTCGTGATTCTAAAGCCGGTATTTCTTTTTTAGCTGTCTATGACGGTTCCTGCTTTAATCCGATCCAAGGTGTCGTGCCCAATAGCCTCGAAAATTACGACAACGAAGTGTTAAAGCTAACTGCAGGCTGCTCTGTCGTAATGACAGGCGACGTGGTTGAATCTCCTGGCGCAGGCCAGGCATTTGAGCTACAAGTGACTGAACTTGAAGTCACTGGCTGGGTTGATGATCCAGACACATACCCAATGGCCGCTAAGCGTCATTCGATTGAGCATCTTCGTGAGCTCGCTCACCTGCGTCCACGCACTAACATTATTGGTGCTGTTGCCCGCGTTCGTAACTGTTTATCCCAAGCGATTCACCGTTTCTACCACGAAGAAGGCTTTATTTGGGTTTCTACACCACTTATCACTGCATCAGATTGCGAAGGCGCGGGTGAAATGTTCCGCGTATCGACTTTAGATATGGAAAACCTGCCCCGCACCAGTGAAGGCAAAGTCGATTACGATAAGGATTTCTTCGGTAAAGAGGCTTTCTTAACTGTATCAGGGCAATTAAACGGTGAAACTTACGCCTGTGCACTGTCAAAAATTTATACCTTTGGCCCAACATTCAGAGCAGAAAACTCCAATACTAGCCGTCACTTAGCTGAGTTTTGGATGGTTGAACCCGAAGTTGCCTTCGCGACCTTAAGCGATATCGCAGGTCTTGCCGAAGCGATGCTGAAATACGCCTTCAATGCCGTATTAACCGAGCGTATGGATGATTTACAATTCTTCGCACAGCACGTAGATAAAACGGTTATCGAGCGTTTACAATCTTTTGTGTCGAGTGATTTTGCCCAAGTGGACTACACCGATGCGGTTGATATCCTGCAAAAATGTGGCAAAACCTTTGAATTCCCAGTTTCTTGGGGTATTGACCTTTCTTCTGAGCACGAGCGTTATTTAGCCGAAGAACATTTCAAAGCCCCAGTTGTGGTGAAGAACTATCCAAAGGACATTAAAGCCTTCTATATGCGCTTAAACGAAGACGGCAAAACCGTTGCCGCAATGGACGTATTAGCACCCGGCATTGGTGAAATTATCGGGGGTTCTCAACGTGAAGAACGTTTAGATGTGCTGGATATGCGTTTAGCCGAAATGGATCTGAACAAAGAAGATTACTGGTGGTATCGTGACCTTCGCCGTTATGGCACAGTGCCACACGCGGGCTTTGGTTTAGGTTTTGAGCGTTTAGTGTCTTATGTGACTGGCGTCTCTAACATCCGTGATGTGATCCCCTTCCCACGTGCACCACGTACAGCAAACTTCTAATTCACTTTGATATTACTGGTGAATACTAAAACGCGCTTCGGCGCGTTTTTTATTGCGTTTGAAGTCATCCTAATCACCTGAAAACCTGAAAACCTGATGAGTAATACCGTAGGTAATGAAGCACCCTACAAGATTAGTTACTCTAACTCCGCCGATAAACCATAAAAATCATAGATCGCTTTCACTCGTCCAGAGCGAACCATTTCAATTAAGACGCTATTCAATGACTCAAAAGCAGCAAAATGAGCCGACTTACGTGACATCCCAAAATAGTTGTCAATTTTATTTATTTGCCGATACTGTGCATAGCTAAAATCATGGAAACCAAGACTATTGAGTTGATATTCAATCGAGGCGCGGTCGAGGATAATCATGGTATCAAAACGACCTTTAATAAACATCTTAGCCATATTTTCATCATCAATTGACTCCATTTTATTGATGGCGGTGTCGTCATTAAAACGCTCAAAATAGACGGTTTGGCGTTTGACTCCCACGCTTAATTTATATAAATCCTCATAAACTTGAATGCTCGACTCTTTACCTGCTTTGACCAAAAATAAAATATCCCTCGTTTGTGTCGACACAGGTCCAAGAAAACGGATAAAGGTTTCCCGCTCGGAGGTTTTTATGGTGCGCGGAACAATATCAACCTTACCGACTTGTAAATCATGGAGACTGCGAGCAAAAGGACTAATCGTCCAATGAATGCGATAACCAATTTTCTCTGCAGCCTCCTCGATAATGTCTTTTAAAGGGCTCGACATTGTCATATTACGTTCATCAACGATCATTTCAGGAGGTCGATGGCGAAAGTGAGCGTATAAAACCTTAGGCTCGGCAGTGGCAAAAGTAGGAACTAAAGCGCCATACACAGTAAGACTAACTAGCAAGAGAAGAATTAAATGCCGCTTAAAAAACATACAGATGCATCATGTTGCGTATGAATAAACTTATTATAGTTACCATTTTTAGCATTGCGTTGAGTCGTATCTAAGTTAGCAAGGAGGTCTAAGCTTGTCATCAGCCCGAATATTTACCTCAATGTGGTTTACCACAAGTGATTAATGCGTTAAAAATCACCACTCGGTTAAGGTTCAATACCGCAGAACTTGCACTCATAGGGATAACAAAACTAAGATGGCTACGGCTATTTTATAGGATGATTGACCAACACATGGCTCTCATCTGATCTTGCTCAATTGAGGAATGACAATGTCTAGAATTAACTTACTTTTGCTGTGCGGCGGCGGAAGTGCTGAACACGATATTTCACTAATGTCGGCTAACTATTTTGAATCCTCATTGGCAAAATCCGATCAATTTTCCGTGTTACGGGTAGAACTTGATAAATTGGGTCAATATCGCACCGCGGCAGGCGATGAGTGTGAACTGACGAATAATCGCGAAATCCGTTTTCGCGATGAAACTAAAGCGCCTTGGCCTGTGGACTATGTTATTCCTTGCATCCATGGTTATCCCGGCGAAACAGGTGATATCCAGTCCTATTTCAACCTTATCCAACTGCCCTACTTCGGCTGTGAATCCGAAGCCAGTAGTAATTGTTTTAATAAAATCACCGCCAAAATGTGGTTTTCAGCCCTAGGGATCCCCAATACTCCCTACATTTTTCTACACCAATATGATGATGAGGCGATCAGCCAAGCACAAACTGCCTTGGCTAATTGGGGTTCAATCTTTATTAAAGCCGCGTCGCAAGGATCGTCTGTCGGTTGCTATAAAGTGGATGACAGCAGCAAAGTGGCACAAGTACTCAAAGATGCCTTCGGCTACGCACCCTATGTTGTCGTGGAAAAAACCATTAAAGCCCGTGAATTAGAAGTCGCGGTATACGAATACAATGGTGAGATTGTGGCAACCCTGCCAGGTGAAATTATCTGTGATACCAATACCTTCTACACCTTTGATGAAAAATACGCCAAAAGCAGTAAGGCACGCACCGATGTGGTTGCAAAAGATGTTTCTGTAGAACTCAGTGAACAGATCCGTGCTTATGCTATCAAGGCATTTAAGGGGATGAAGCTGCGTCACCTGTCACGTATCGACTTTTTCTTAACCGCTGAAAATGAAATTTTGCTCAACGAAATCAACACATTCCCTGGTTCGACACCGATTTCAATGTTCCCTAAAATGTTGCAAAACCACGGCCACGACTTTACCGAATATTTAAGCCTAGTGATCAACAACCAGTTATCGGCAAAGGATTAAATCCGTTTTATTGTAGGTTATGTGAAAGAGCGCCAATGGCGCTCTTTTTGATGTTGTCATGCAGTTTAGTTACACATAAATGCGAACACACTAATGTGGCTTAGCTTGCTTAGCCAATAATTCAAAAAATGCGGCCTTAGGCATAGGTTGATAATAGAGGTAACCTTGAATTTCTTGAATGTCATTTGCCATCACAAACTTCAACTGAGCCTCTGTTTCTACCCCTTCAGCAGTCACACTCAAATTTAATGCATGACTTAAGCGCACTATGGCCTCAACCAGAGCCTCGTGGCGTTCGCCTTCTGCTAATCTATCGATAAAGCTTTTATCTATCTTAATTTGATCTATGGGAAAATTCGCTAAATAAGATAAAGAGGAATAACCAGTACCAAAGTCATCTAAGGATATTTTCACACCTCGAGCACGCAGTTCATTGAGCACTTTGATTAAATGTACATGTTGTTTCATCAATAAGGATTCGGTAATTTCCAGCGTGATCAATTCATAGGGAAAATCAACTAAGCCTAATTCTTCAATTATGTCAGCAAAAGAGTCACAAAATGCATCCTGCAACTCATGGGACCAGAACTCAAAAGTAGACACATTCACCGCTAAGCTAATACCCCAACCATGGTCTTGCATCTCCTTAATCGTTTCCATCGCACATCGGCGGACATTTCGACCGATATCAACAATCAATCCACTATTTTCAGCGATGGGAATAAACTCATCTGGAGCAATAAACTGGCCTTCATGTTGCCAGCGTAATAGTACCTCTGCACGCACGATCAACCCCGTTGTCGCATTAACGATTGGCTGATAATAGAGCTCAAAGGCTTGTTGATCTAAGGCTTGCTTTAGCAATGTATGTAAATTCGCTATTCGTTCGGCATTCTGCTGCATTTGCTCAGTAAAGAAATGATACCGATTGCGCCCATTCGCCTTGGAGATATACATGGCTTGATCAGCACAATTAAGCAATTGCTCCAAATTAAGTGCATCCTCAGGGAAACGTGCAATCCCGATACTAACCGAACTGTAAACGCCTTTATCCTTTGATAGCTCATAACGCCGATAGACATTTTTAATGATTTTTTCGGCCAATTGTGAGAGTGCTTTTTGTGTAACAACCCCGGGTAACAGTAAGGCAAACTCATCACCACCTAAACGCGCAAACATTATACTGCTGTCTAAACAGGTTTTTATCTGTCCAACAACCTGTAACAACAACATATCGCCCTTATCGTGCCCATAGGTGTCATTGACTTGCTTAAAGTTATCTAAGTCCATCAGCATAAAACTAAAGCCCGGCGTTAAACAGTCAGAAGTGATTAAGGTTTGGATTTGTCTAAAGAGGGCATTACGATTTGCAAGCCCTGTGAGTGAATCATTATTCGCTTGATACTTAATTAGTTGTGCGGCTTTTTTACGTTCACTGATATCGGAAAATAACCAAGCGAAGCCATTGTAATTGCTGTGAGGCTCACGAAATACCGTTACAGTAAGATCAAGGTAGAAGGTTTCACCATTTCCCCTAAGTCCAACTAATTCCCCTTGCCACATTTTCCCTGCAGATAGGTGCTGAAAAAGCATATCAAGTTCATGGGGTTCTGACTGAGACAAAAAGGTTTTTGGGTGAAAATTAGATGATTCTACTGTTTGTGGTTGTACTATTTGCTTAAATGCTGCATTTGCATATAACACGGCATCGAGGGAATTGGTGATCACAAGTGCTAAAGGCAAGCGATCAAATATTTTCACCGCTAAACGCTGAAACTCCATCGAACGGCTACGTTCAATCGCAAGGCTCGCCAATCTTGCGGCTTCCGATATCAAGGTTAAATCCTGCGGCATAGGTGATTTTATGACGTCATAATACATGGCGAAAGTCCCGAGTACTTTCCCATGATTATCTTTGATGGGTTCAGACCAACAGGATTTAAGGCCCGCACTGAGAGGAATTGCTTTAAACTTTTCCCAAAATGGATGGTGCGCGATATCTTCAACAATAACACGTTCCCCCAAGTAGGCCGCAGTACCACAGGAGCCTACGTCTGGGCCAATTTCAATGCCATGAATTGCTTGGTTATAGTTATCTGGCAAGTGGGGGGCTGCACCAAAAAGTAACCGTTTACCATCATCACTCAACAGTAGGACGGAAGCCTTTGTCCCTATTTTTTGAGCTTCAATTTTAAGGACGAGCGCGTGAAGAATCTCACCTAGAGGCGCACCATTTAACAACATAGATAAAATGCCGCTATAGCAATCTAAGCTAACATCGTGATCTAGTTTAAGTGAGGATTCGAAAAGTCGTCCCATAACATTAGTGCCTTCGTCCATATCTTCCTTCGCCGTGCAATACTGTTAGGCTCAAGTAAAAACATTATAAACTCAGAAGAATTCTAGGCACTAAGGTGCCCCAAAGCAACTCAGCCTTAAATAGACTAAAAGTGCTTTAGAGCAGTATTGAAAGGTGTTTATTCTTGAATTCGTTCAATTTTCGCAAGATAAAAACCATCAAAACCTGTATCGGCAGGGCTTATCGTTTCATCTTCTATCAGACGAAAGTTTGGATTTTCCGCCAAAAATGCATCCACTTGACCACGGTTCTCGCACGGAAAAATAGAACAAGTGGCGTATACAAGGATCCCGCCCACTTTCACCATACGGCTGTAACTGTTCAAAATATGTTTTTGCAGTTCCATCAGAACGGGTAAACGCTCTGCGGTATCACGCCATTTTGCATCAGGGTTACGCTTCAGTACTCCAAGACCCGAACAAGGAACGTCGAGCAACACACGATCGGCACTGAGTTTAAGACGCTTAATGGTTTTACTACTAGCAATTAAGCGCGTTTCAACATTATAAGCCCCATTACGACGGGCACGCTCTTTGAGCTTATCGAGTTTCCATTGCTCCACATCCATAGCTAATAGGCGCCCTTTGCCCTGCATTTGTGCGGCGATGTGTAAGGTCTTACCGCCCGCGCCCGCACAAGCATCGATGACTTTCATACCCGGTTTTGCATCCAGTGCAGCGGCCACGCGCTGAGAACCCGCATCCTGCTGCTCAAACAACCCCTCTTTAAAACTCTGGGTGCGAAATAATGCAGAATCTGAGGTGACTTCTAACGCAGAATTAACTGTATCAACGGGTAGCGTACTCACATATTCTGCAGCAAGTTTTGCCATTAACTCATCACGGGTAACCTTGAGGCCGTTAGCGCGTAAAAAACGCTTAGGCGCAGTGCTTAAGGCTGCGCGCTCCTTTTCCCAAGATTTACCAAGTTGCTCACGGCCCATGGTATCAAGCCATTCTGGACAACCATCCCAAAGCACAAGTTGAGTTTTTGCTTGCTCAATACGCTCAGCCAGACGTTGTTCATCCACGGGTAAGGAATATTGCATCTTAGGTAATGGTAAGTCATGGAATAAATGCCAAGCATTGAGTAGCTTGGAGCCATATCGTTCCATTTCATCAGGACTGATTTCAGCCAAATAACAGTACAGATTTAAGCGCCTAAGAATATCCCCCGTCACCAGCGCAATACGCGCTTGTTCAGCTGGCACCAATTGCAACCCAGAAAAATGCTGAGAATAGGCTCGATCTAAGGGTTTTCCTTGGCTCAACACCATAGTTAAGATACTGATCACTAATTCGTTAGAGCTGGCAGAAAGCGGAGAATTCAACATTTAAAGGTTACCGTGAATGATAAAACCGGAGGATCATAGGAGGTCAAGCCCGAATACGCAAGCATGCTAGTACCGAGTTAAGGCTAAAGCCATAAAAAATCACCCACATTGGCATATTGTCACTTGCGGTCACGGCGATAACGACAAGCTAGGCCGCTAAGATGCGGATGGTTGCTCATCACCGCATAAACAACGACATCAATAGCAAAAACCTGAGCCGGTTTAAGCATTTGTGGCTCTACCCACTCGTGTCTATGGTCCTAGTTGTTACCTAAAAAAGGGGGCTTCACACATAAATAGGCACGCCTAACCACCCGACTACAACATCGTATATCTCTACACTCAACACTCATACCACAATAGGTTGATACAAAATCTCAGGCACCCCACGCTTCTTAAGAAAATATTGCGCCGTCTTTGTTATTTTTTCAGTATGAGAAACTGTTTTCACCTGATAATAACCGCTTAAAATTCGCTTAGTCAGCATGACCGCGAAATCATAATGTTCCTGTTGATAAGGTTCTATTACCTCATTTGTTGGAATTAATTCATTTAGCTCATTCATTTCTAACCAATCCATCGCTTCAGCAAGCCAAAATAGCTTTATGGCAATGGCTAACTCGCATAATGGATGATCCGCAATTGCAATAGGAATCTCATTACCATCATCCCAATTATAATGGTTCAATAAGGAATACAATTCATGTGCTGACGAGATAGTTTTTACAAGGTTTACCGCCTCTTCAACATCCTCGATGTAATAAACAATTCTATCAATAATTTCTGTCATTATATTTAAGTCCTTAATGTTTCAATCAGCCCATTTAACATAGGGTAAAGGAGTGATAAGAACTTAATACAAAGCCCGAAGTAGAAATATCCAAAACATTGAAACTCCTTTTCATTCACCTCCCCCCTGATAAATGGGTTCAACTATTCTCGGCAGATGGTTAAACGGCGCATCGCAAAAATCCCCAGTAATGAAAGTATCAATAGCGATAAGCTGCCACCGCCGCTATAACCTTGTTTATGTTCTATGGTGGCGACGTGCTCTTCCTTAACCCGAGTTTTAAAACGGGCAAGCTCGTCATCTAAATTGACTATCATGTCGTTTACCGCAAGATCAAAGCCCTCGTAGGATTTTTCTCTTAAGGTTGTCGTTACGCCAACAGCGGTTGAACTTTCAGTTAACTGATTAATACCTGGCGCCCTAAATAACATCTTCTGGCTACGCATATCGAAAACGGCGGTATCAACAAAGGTTTGAATCGCATTTTCATTGCCAGGGATTAAATACATGCCCACAATCGTCCAATAAAGAATGGCGGATTTGTTCTCGTGGCTTTGCATCAATTGATCGTAAGACACCAATGCCATCACATCGACATCATGCAAACGCGCAACCTGCTGCAAGGTTTCAAAACCTTTACCATTTTTAAGATAGGTACTTGGGATCACTTCGATACGATCGATATAGTCATATTTGACAAAGGATTTTTTAACTTTATCAAGTAAGGCCATCTGAGTTCGGCTATCAATTGCATCATGTTGCCAATGGGATGATGGCAAAAAAGCGATGCCGACGGTAATCGGTAAACGTAGCACAGGTAAGGATGGCTGCTGGGCTTGGCGACTCTTCTCATCAGGGTATAAATATTCGACTAAGCTACTCGATACCGCATTTTTCTCCGTGGTATTACCGTTAAAAAATGCACTACAGCCACTCAGTGAAAGCATTGCGAATGAGGCTATGCCACAGGCTATTACCTTAAATTTCATTTGTTTCCCTACCGTATCCATACTCTTGCTGTTAATGATGAAAACTGAACCTACAACTAATGCAGATTTTGGGTTACCTTATCCACTCATCAGAGTAAAAACAAGCTGTTATGTTCACATATCACAGTATTAATCTTCTTTGACTAGATTTTAAATACAAAAAAGCCGCACTATAAATGCGGCTAGTCAATAGGTACAACCATTCTGTAAAATACAACTTAAGTCAAAAGTTAAGCGTATTTACGCACTTTTTTAAGGGCGATTTGTTGTTTTAGCATGGATAAATGTTCGATAAATACTTTGCCATGCAAATGGTCGATTTCATGCTGCAACACTATGGCTAAAAACTCATCGGTTTCGATTTCGATAGCTTTGCCCGTTCTGTCTAAGGCGGTCACTTTAACTTTTTCAAAACGTGACACTTTAGCGCGATAACCTGGGATAGACAGACAACCTTCTTCACCAACGAACTCACCTGACTTTTCAACAATCTCAGGATTAATCAGCACTAAAGGCTGGTCGCGACCGTCAGATAAATCGATCACGATAATTGCATCTGTACTGCCGACTTGAGTTGCTGCTAAACCAATACCATCGTCCGTGTGATACATGGTTTCGATTAAATCATCGATAAATCCCTGAACAGCTTCAATATCTTTTACAGGTTGCGCTTTACGTTTAAGGCGCTCATCGGGAATGGTTAGAATATCGAGTACAGCCATGCCAGTTATCTTCTCTCATCGAGTCAAAAAAATTGGCGCTATTATGGACTATTTGACTATTTACACAATATTTCAAGCAAAAATAGTTTAATCGCCAAGATTACAATCGAGTTAGTAGATATACTCAAGCCACCTTAAAAATCAAGTTAAGCGTCCCTAAAATGACTCATACGAGCTAACAGCAAGATTTCGCAACTGAGCTATTTAGCGTTAAACTGGCTAACCTAACACTTTAGCAGGTATGAAATCTTAATAAGGGCACTTGTTCATGTCGCCGTTTTCTAAAGATAAATCTGTGCACTACCCCTATCTGAAACTAGATGAAAAGATTTTAGACACGATACCTATGCAAGTAGTGTCGTCCCCTATGGCGAGAATTTGGCATATTGTTGGTATGATCCCAGAGGGAAAGATCAGCAGCTATGGTAAAATCGCTGATCTTGCAGGCTTACCAGGGCGAGCACGTTATGTATCCAAAGCGCTTAAACTAGCACCAGAGCAGTTATCACTGCCTTGGCATAGAGTACTCAATAGCCATGGCAAAATATCCTTCGAACAAAACTCATCCGCGTTTCAAGAACAGATGGAATTATTACGAATTGAAGGAATAGTAGTGAACCGAGGCAAAGTTAACTTGTCTGAGTTTGAGTGGCGTCCCGATCTAGCAACCTTAGTGATGTCGATGCCATTTTAGTTTAATCTACTGAACTATCATCTGGTTACATAGGTTAATCCCTCGGTTATAACCTAAGTTAACGCAATAAATGCTATCTTTTTAACAATGAAAACTGTGTAAGTAAGATGCGACTCGACACTTTTTTATCCACTGCGGCACATGTTAGCGCCGTCATACAAGGTGAAAACCTGCGACATAAGGAGCATTATTTGCGCACCATAACAGCATTATTAATGAGCATTTCCGCACTCTCCCACAGTGTATTTGCCATGGCACCGCCTACGCCACTCACCCCACAAACTGCTGAATATCAGGTCAATTATGGTGATATTCAATTAGGCAAAGCCAAATACGTACTCCCCAGTGCAGAAAACGGCGTATTTAAGTATCGTTTTGATAGCGATCTTAGCCTTTTGCTACTGACCGATGTCCGCCATGTACTGAGTGAATTTACCCAAGAGGAAGGAAAGCTGACTCCACTACGCTATTTACACCAACGTAAAGGTGTTGGCCCTAATTACACTGAGCAAACCGCCTTTGCTAAAGCACAAGGATTTATCCATACCCGATATAAAGACGAGAAAGGTAAGTTTCCCTATGAGGACGAAATATTCGATCCCCTAATGGTACAACTGCAATTCAGATTGGATATCAGTACAGGCAAAGAAGTGCTCGATTATAAAATGATCAAGGACAACGAGGTGGATGACTATCAATTTCATGTCATAGGTAAAGAGCGAATGACAATAGAAAGTGGCAGTTATGACACGGTAAAAATCGAAGTTGTACGCGATAATAAAAAGCGTCAAACTTTTTTTTGGATGGCACCTGACTTAGCTTATCTTCCTGTTCGTTTATCTCATTTTGAAAAAGGCAGTAAGCAGCTTGATATTAAATTACTCAAATATCATTTCGATGAACAACAAGCTGTTACACCCGAACCAACCGAAACACTTACACCACAAGCAGCACCAAAACTCTTAGGGACAACTGACAAAGGGACGACTGAAAACTAACGGTTTATCTCAATTGCAAAAATTGGGTTAATTCTATAGTGACAAACTCAGTATTGTTAATGCGGAGTTTGTCACCCTCATTATGCGAATAACTTAAAATAAACAGTGCGTTATTGCAGATAATCGCTGAACTGTAACCATGTAAGATAAAACACTTGGCAACATTAGCAATCAACCAATAACTCACCGAATCGAAATAACTTCCAATCGCCAGACTGCATCACATGCCAGTTCTCATTTTCAGTTAATGGCCGAGTGGCAATCACTGTCACGACATCATGGGGGGTTGTTTCTTTATCAAAATCAATCACCACATCGGTATCAATAAGTTTCGCTTTGCCAAACGGCGCGCGGCGCGTGATATAGCACAAGTTGTTGCTGCAATAGCTCATCAAATACTCACCATCGCTTAAGATCATATTAAACACGCCTAAGGTTCGAATTTGTTCGGCTAGAGTCGCAACAAAATGAAATACTGCCAGCATATCTTGGGGTTTAGCATCACCAAACTTTTGGGCAACTTGTTCTAAAATCCAGCAGAAAGCGAGTTCGCTGTCGGTATCGCCCACGCTCTGATAGCGCGAGACTTGAAACATATCCTGATAATCCGTCAATTGACCATTATGAGCATAAGTCCAATAACACCCCCATAGTTCGCGGGTAAAAGGGTGCGTGTTTTCCAAAGACACACAACCGCGATTGGCTTGGCGAATATGGCTTATCACCACTTCACTCTTAATGGGGTAAGATTGGATCAATTTTGCAATATGGGATTCACTGCTCGGGCAAGCATCCTTAAAAGTGCGGCTACCTTTCCCTTCGTAAAAAGTAATACCCCAACCGTCAACATGGGGCCCCGTTACCCCACCACGTTGTGCTAATCCCGTAAAACTAAACACAATATCGGTCGGCACATTGGCACTCATCGCCAGTAATTCACACATATCTCTCGCCTATTTGCTCTCAACTCTCTACGGTTTTGCATTGTAACTAGTTGATGACATTTGTGGAATGATCAGAGCTGACAAAAAATTTAAACAATTGTTTGAAAAATGCTTGTATTAAAATTCTCTTAGGTTTAACTTTTATGCGACACAGGTCTGACCACAAACTATAATTGTGATCGCCATCAATAAAACTCGCTATGACCTGTGGTTGGCACTCGGTCATACTTAAGGAGAATTACAGTGACTACCCTACTTTGGATCATCGCTATGATCTTAGTGTTAGGAGCCCTAGCTTACCTTCGGGTATCTTTGCTCACTGCCACTATCGCAGCCGCTGTTGTGATGACAGCAGGATGGACACTCGATGTTGTCGGCCCTATCTCTTGGATCGTTTTCCTTGTGATTGCCTTGCCACTTAACATCAGTGCATTTAGACAAAATGTAATCAGTCGCCCACTGATGAAGATATATCGTGGCATCATGCCTGAAATGTCTTCTACCGAAAAAGAAGCGATTGAAGCCGGTACCACTTGGTGGGAAGCCGATCTGTTTTCAGGTAACCCGAACTGGAAAAAACTCCATAACTACCCAGTTGCGCGTTTAAGTGCAGATGAGCAAGCCTTCCTCGATGGCCCAGTAGAAGAAGTGTGCCGCATGGTAAACCAACACCAGGTATCACACCAACTCGCTGACTTACCTGCAGAAGTATGGCAATACCTCAAAGATCATGGCTTCTTTGCTATGATCATCAAGAAAAAATACGGCGGTTTAGAGTATTCAGCCTATGCACAATCCCGTGTGTTGCAAAAACTAGCAGGCGTCAGCAGTGAGTTAGCTTCAACTGTTGGTGTACCGAACTCTTTAGGCCCTGGTGAACTATTGCAACATTACGGCACGCCAGAGCAACAAAACCATTATTTACCGCGTTTAGCCAAAGGGTTAGAAGTCCCTTGTTTCGCTCTGACCAGCCCAGAAGCCGGTAGCGATGCAGGCTCGATTCCTGATTTTGGTATCGTGTGTAAAGGTCAATGGGAAGGCGAAGAAGTTCTGGGGATGAAGTTAACCTGGAACAAACGCTATATCACCTTAGCACCGGTTGCCACTGTATTAGGTTTAGCCTTCAAACTGCGCGATCCTGATCATCTACTTGGTGATAAAGAAGAGCTCGGCATTACCTGCGCACTGATCCCAACCGATGTTGAAGGTGTTGAAACGGGTCGTCGTCACTTCCCGCTCAACTGTATGTTCCAAAACGGTCCGACTCGCGGCAACGAAGTATTCGTGCCATTAAGCTTCATCATTGGCGGCCCGAAAATGGCTGGTCAAGGCTGGCGCATGCTGGTGGAATGTTTATCAGTGGGTCGTGGTATCACGCTGCCATCAAACTCAGCGGGTGGCGTGAAAACCGCAGCACTGGCAACGGGTGCCTATGCGCGCATTCGTCGTCAATTCAAACTGCCCATTGGTAAGTTAGAAGGCATTGAAGAGCCAATGGCTCGCATCGGTGGCAACGCCTACCTAATGGATGCGGTCACTTCGCTAACAACGACAGGTATTGATTTAGGAGAAAAACCATCGGTTATCTCTGCAATAGTGAAATACCACTTAACCGATAGAATGCAGAAATGCATCATCGATGCCATGGACATTCATGGCGGTAAAGGCGTATGTCTTGGCCCGAATAACTATTTAGGCCGTGGTTACCAAGCTGCGCCTATCGCGATTACTGTTGAAGGTGCAAACATCCTCACCCGTTCGATGATCATCTACGGCCAAGGCGCGATCCGTTGCCATCCGTACGTGCTTGCCGAAATGGAATCCGCGTTTGATACCCAGTCGGGTCAAGGTTTAGCCAATTTCGATGCGGCAATTTTCGGTCATATTGGTTTTGCGACCAGTAATTTTGTTCGTAGCTTCTGGTTAGGTCTGACATCGAGCCGTTTCTCAAACGCGCCTTACTCAGATAAAACCAAGCGTTATTATCAACATATGAATCGTTTCAGTGCCAACCTTGCCCTACTCTCTGACTT
Organism: Shewanella sp. W3-18-1; assembly: GCF_000015185.1. Classification (NCBI taxonomy): domain Bacteria; kingdom Pseudomonadati; phylum Pseudomonadota; class Gammaproteobacteria; order Alteromonadales; family Shewanellaceae; genus Shewanella; species Shewanella sp. W3-18-1. The sequence goes on from NC_008750.1 coordinate 2,584,154, forward strand.
AGCCATGGCAACGTTGGGTGGTAACCTTAAACGTAAAGAACGTATCTCTGCCCGTTTAGGTGACTTATTAAGTCAACTGTATCTGGCATCAGCCACACTGAAACGCTATGAAGATGAAGGCCGTCAAACCGACGACTTGCCATTAGTACAATGGGCCGTTGAAGATGCACTATACAAGCTACAAGCATCTTTAGACGATTTACTGGATAACTTCCCTATGGGTCTTGGCGGCGTATTACGTGTGGTGATGTTCCCATTCGGTCGTCCACTGAAACGCCCAAGCGATGTGTTAGATCATAAAGTCGCTAAGATCATGCAAACACCCTGTGAAAGTCGTGACCGTTTAGGTAAAGGCCAGTTCTGGACTAACTCGGAGCACAATGCTGTAGGTATTCAAGAGCAAACGCTTAAGGATATTCTGGCTGCCGAACCTTTATTTGACAAAGTCTGTAAAGCCAGTGGTAAACGTCTACCCTTTATGTGGTTAGATAAAGTGGCCGCTGAAGGCAAAGCCTTAGGGGTATTGAGCGATAGCGAAATACAACTGTTGGAAAGAGCCGAGATTGGCCGCATGAAGTCAATCAATGTGGATGACTTTGACCCAGCAGAACTGCGTCCAGAAGTAGTTTCTGCTACTTCACAAGAGCGCGCAGCCTAATAACCACATAGGATTGGTTATTACACAAAGAAAGGAGGCTGTATAAGCCTCCTTTCTTTTGTTCATCACTAAACGCTAACGCTTCACTTTGGTCAAGACTCTTTAGTCAAGCATCTTCCCACATTGTAACGGTACAAACCAACCCCTGAAAAATAGAATGTATTTTAACGGGATGATTACAATCAACTCGTCCGGTCTTATCAGCTATTCATTGGTTGAATTGAAAAAGCAGGGAAGAAATCCCCTGCTTTTTACTATCTGTTAATCCCACTGACTACCATAGTAATCGTGCAGATTTTTTCCCCATTCAACATCTGTCATATTCGGCCAATGACCTTTGTCAAAACCTGGCGCCGTTTTTAGTCGTTCTAATGATATGTCCATAACAAAACATTTTTTCTCTGTATTAAGAGTCAGCATTTTCCAAGGTACCGCAAAAAGCTTTTCTCCAAAACCAAAGTAAGTACTGAATGACAGTACCGCATAACCGACACGGCCAGTTCCAACTTCAAGCATAATTTCTTTGATGTCCCCTAAGGTCTCATCAGCATGGTTAACAACACTGTTGCCGATCAGAGTTTCAGCACCCATCAGATATGGACCGGGTCCCTGTGTCGATAATGTCTCGGCGAACTGGGGATTCTTGTAAATACCGTAAATATCGCGATCATGATAATTCATTTTGTTGACCTCTGTAGCGCTGCCCATGGAACTGAGCAACTGGATAAGTGAAGCACCAAATCTTGGGCTCTACTGAACATGTCCGTCAACGGACATTGGTCAAAGTATGCCCCCCTGCAATCACAATCTCTGTTCGGCATACCGCTTATCGGGTCATATGGAGATAACAATGAAACAAGTCAATTCATCACTTCCTATACGTGCGCCAGCGTACCGACATACGGTTTATTAGGGTACAAACTTGATATTACCCGGTGCAAGAATTGCTCCGACATCAGGAAGACTCGCCATGTCAATTGCTACTATATTATTGATTATTTTAATTTTGTTATTTCTCGGCATGCTCCCCACTTGGCCTCATAGCCGCAACTGGGGTTATCGTCCCGGTGGCGTTATAGGCATAGTGCTACTGGTGCTGATTATATTGCTGTTAACCGGTCGCATCAGTTAACAGGCCATTATCATTCTTACTATTTATCAAAAGGATAATCTGATGAAAACAATTAAAGTGTTAAGCATCTTTCTGCTTGCCATTGGGCTAGTCGCCGTCGCCAGTTGCAGCTCCAATTACAACAAAGAAGGCACTGGCGAATATTTCGACGACAGTGTGGTGACGACTAAAGTTAAAGCGGCAATTCTAGGTGAAAAAAGCTTGAGCGTAGCTGAGATTAATGTTGAAACATTTAAAGGTGTGGTTCAGCTCAGCGGATTTGTCAAATCACGCGAAGATATCAATACAGCAGTCAAATTGACAAGCAAAGTCCCTGGTGTCATTTCAGTCAAAAACGATATGCAACTAAAATAACCCTTCATTCCACCTCAACTAGACAGAGAATTATTTAACGTCAATTATTCCGTAGCCCCATTCTGGTGTTACGGATCTTCTTTTTTGCAGCAGATTTTCTGGTGTTAGGCCTGTACCACCAGTGGTAGGAATAGCAATGTCAACAATAATTCAAAACACACTAGCACCAAAGGTTCAGAATCAATTGATCCATCACCTACCCGCTTTAGAGCAAGCTGAATTATTATCACAAGCTAAATTAGTCCAACTTAACTTCGCTGATTTACTGTGTCAGCCAGGGGAGTCATATCAATACGTTTATTTTCCGTTAACGGCATTTATTTCATTGATCGCTAAACTACCAAAACACCCTGCATTAGAAATGGGCTTAATTGGCTATGAAGGCATGCTTGGTGCAACAACGTTGTTGAGCACTCGACAAGTCCCTTCTGAGGCAATTATCCAAGGTTCAGGTAAAGCCTGGCGTATCCCAATTGCAACGTTTGAAGACTTACTTGCTCAAAGTAGCAGTCTGAGACAGATATTGGAAACTTACCTATACCAATTATTATGCCAATTATCACAAAATGCCGTCTGCGCACATTTTCACTCAGTCGAATCTCGGCTTGCACGCTGGCTATTAATGAGTCACGACCGCATACAGACTAATGAGCTGTTTCTCACCCATCAGTTTTTATCTGATATGTTGGGTGTTAGGCGAAGCAGTATTACCGAGGCCGCGGGAGAATTGCAGGCCAGCGGCTGTATTTCATATAACCGTGGGCGGTTATATATCCTCGACAGACAAGGTCTGCTGGCTCGTTGCTGCAGTTGTTATCATTTAATGCGTACTTAACAGTATCTTTTTTACTCAACAAACCAACAAAAATGCCATTATGTGCGCTAGCGTACATAGCATTGATACTTTGCGCTGTAACCTCTATAAACGACACTAAAGCACAAGGACACACTATAAGTCATGGACACACAACAATTAAAAGCGGTGCCAGAACAGGCACTGAAAAAGGCTAATGCCCCCCCGAAAACAACCGGTTACTAAACGACTTACCTGATGAAGTCAAACAGCGTATTTTCCCGCATCTAGAGCTAGTGTCATTAGAGCTTGGTGACGTGGTCTGCGAAGCTGGCTCGAAGCTGCGTTATGTCTATTTTCCACTGGACTCTATTATTTCACTGCTCTATGTGATGGAAAATGGTGCATCTGCTGAAATTGCAGTCGTTGGCAATGATGGCATGGTCGGCGTTGCACTGTTTATGGGGGGAGAAAGCACCACGAGTCGAGCCGTAGTACAAAGCGCTGGCGTTGCCTATCGGTTGTTTGGTCAACGGCTCAAAGACGAATTTAACCGCCATGGTGCTCTGCTCCACCTCTTGCTACGTTATAGCCAAGTATTGCTCACCCAAATGGCCCAAACGGCAGTTTGCAATCGCCACCATAGTATTGAACAGCAACTATGCCGCTGGCTGTTACTCTCTATCGATAGGCTATCGGATGATCGCGTATTGATGACGCAGGAATTAATTGCCAATATGCTTGGCGTACGCCGAGAAGGCGTCACCGATGCTGCAGGAAAACTGCAACGAATGGGAATAATCAATTACAGTCGCGGTAATATTGAGGTACTGAACCGCAAATTGCTGGAGCAAACCTGTTGTGAATGTTACTCAGTCGTTAAGCAGGAGTCAGAACGTCTGATGCCACTAAAAAATGGCACTAAAAAATAGTCAACCTCGCAGGCTATTTCAGTCATACATACTCTAGATAAACTTTACCGTTGTAAAACCCTATTTTACTAAGGTGAAAGTTCAGACTTCAGATAGCAAAGCTGTCTGTGGTACACCCTAAATAAATCGGGCAGTCATCAAAACTAGATACGCAAGGATAGCATGTACTGATACTGCCAATCCCAAACGCCTGCACAACCACCGCAATTCCTTGCACTTATCATCAAACGACTTTCCTTTAAATCCACAAAGTGCCTACATCTAAATGCTAATGCCACGGACTGCATGCGCGCTAACGCACAGACGTTCAATATTTAACAGGTCATTCTGAATATACGGTTCATGCACTCTTGCACTGCACCGGATTACTTGAGGTTTATATGAATAAATTCACTGAACAAAATAAAACCATCGTTAAAGATGAACAGAATACTAAAACCAACAAAGCCAATCCTCCGGTCACCGCTAGCAACAACCAAACTGGCAAAATTATCGCAGGAGATAAAGACAAACAGGAGGTTGGCACGAGCAAAAATACCGAAAATCAGCAAAAAGATGCCTTTAACGGTAAATGGCAAGACCAGATCCAAGCAGCAAAAGGTAATTGGAGCAAAATCAGCGAAACTGAATTGGTTAAATCAAACGGCAATGAAGCCAACCTAAATGAACTCGTGCAAAAGCATTATTCATTGAGCCGAGATGACTCGAGCAAACAGGTAAAAAGCTTTATTGATAAATGTAAATGCTAAACCTTGCGGTTGTACTGAATAACAACCGTATTTAGCTTAGGCCAGTGTCGCTATTGCTGCACTGGTTCTCTTTCTGTTAGGGAGTACCATCATGAATTTATCGTATCGCAAATTTATTTTTACCTTAGCCATCTTACTCACCCTGTCACCACTACAGTCAGCATCAGCCGCTGATACGGCAACGAAAGCAATGGATGATGTACGCCAAGAAAGCCAAATTGCAACAAGTTATGCCCTCAACCCCTATTTACGCGCTAATGATCTAAAAGTCACAGTACAAAAAGGTAAAGCAGTGTTGACAGGTCAAGTGGACGAAAAAATTAGCAAAGAACTCGCGGGTGAAATCGCTCAGGGCGTATCAGGTATTAAAGATGTTGATAACCAGATAGTCGTTGACGCTAATTACATGCCGAAAGCTAACTCAAATGGTTTTGGTGACAAAATTGATGATGCCAATATCTCGGCCGCTATTCGCTCTAAATTGCAATGGAATAAAGATGTCGATGACGTCGGCACAGAAGTCATGACTAAATCCGGACGAGTCACGCTAAATGGCACTGTAAACAACCAGAATGCAAAAGACATTACTCATCGATTGGCACTCAATACTCGCGGCGTAAAATCAGTCACCAATAATTTGAAAATTCAAAGCGCAACGGTAAGCAAAGACGAAAAAGCAAAACTGAAAAATGAAACAGAAAGTCTCAATATTTCAGATAGTTGGATAACAGCCAAAGTAAAATCCAGCTTTATGTATTCAAGCAATATTAATGGCTCTGACATTGATGTCAGCACCAATAACGGCATAGTAACACTGACAGGTAAAGTTGCCAGCGGCAGTGAACAATCATTAGCTGTTGAAACAGCACAGAATATCCGTGGTGTTAAAAGTGTCACATCCAAAGCATTAACATTCTAATCAATATCGACACTCTCAAAAATAGTGCTATTCACCAATATGATTAACGGTGAATCGTTGGATAACTGACGTTAGAACCACACTCGGTAGTTTGTGTCTTGTAAAGGAGTTACAAATGAACATCAAAAAAAATCAACAACCACAACCGTTATCAATCAGTCTGCTACGAGCAAAGCACTTTTTATTAGCAGGCTTCATTGCTATAGCGATTAGCGGCTGCAGTTCATCCCCTTTGGCTAAAACGGCAGAAATGGAACGTGCAGAACGAACCATTGCTCGTGTCGAACAAGCAAGAGCGGGTCAATATGCATCAAATGAACTTGCACAGGCTAGGCAGAAACTGCAAGCCGCAAACAGTGCATTGTTAAAAAAGGATACCGTCAACGCCGATCGTTATGCCATTGAGGCAAGCCTTGACGCAGAGCTTGCGCTAGCCCGTGCTGAACTGGCACAAGCCAACAGCGTCAATGATGAAATGAAAAACAACATCAGCATTCTGCAACAAGAAATGTTGCGCCGCACAAAAGGAATTCAGCAATGAAAATGCCTAAAGCTTCGTCGGTTTCCCCCTTGCGTTTTAGCCGTCAATTGCTGTCATATAGCCTGCTGCTGACCACAGTAGCAGCCTGCAGCAGCGCACCTAAGATGGCTGAAGGCATCAGCGATATACGTACAGAACTTAACACTCTGCAAGCAAATAATGAGCTGGCAATCCTCGCACCTGCTGCAATCAGTCAAGCCGAAGAAGCGGTACGTGCCGCTGAGCAACCAGTAAAAAACGAGCAACTATCACAACATCTCGTGTTTGTTGCTGACCGAAAAGTCAACATTGCCTTAGCCCAAGCGCAAAGTCGCTTTGCAGAGGATCAGCAAAAGGTTCTCGCAAAAAACCGTGATGATGCCAGACTCGATGCAAGGACGACAGAGGCCAATCAAGCGCATCAGGATGCGCGCCTAGCCCGTGCTGATGCAGCAGATGCTCGCCAGGAAAGCGATGATGCACAAGCACAGCTTGCTCTACTTAATGCCCGAGAGTCAGAACGTGGTTGGGTTGTAACCTTGGGCGATGTCTTATTCGATACTGGAAAAGCCAATCTTAAGTCATCGACGAGTCAGCATCTCACAAACCTAGCAGCCTTTCTGGGTAAATATCCACAACGTGGCGCCATCATTGAAGGGTATACCGATAGCGTAGGTACTGAGGAGTACAACCTTGGCCTATCGGAGCGAAGGGCTGATAGTGTTAGCAATTTTCTGCAGGCACAAGGAGTTCAATCCAGTCGACTCAGCAGCCAAGGTAAAGGTGAAAGCTTTCCGGTTGCAAATAATGAGTCCGCTAGTGGTCGCCAGCAAAACCGTCGAGTTGAAGTGATTATTACCAACGCACCGCAGGCACAACGATAAATCTTGCTCGATGATTTATCGTTGAAGTTTAGGATAACGTAATAAAAATAAGTACAATAGAAAAGCAAAAAGCCCCATCTTTCGATGGGGCTTTTGCAATTTGGCGGAGCGGACGGGACTCGAACCCGCGACCCCCGGCGTGACAGGCCGGTATTCTAACCAACTGAACTACCGCTCCAAATTCTTCCGTATCCATTATCTGACGAGTATCGAACCCGCTAACCCCGACGTGACAGGCCGCCGATGTCAAAACGATAGTCTAACCAACTTAACTACCGTTCCATAGCTATAATAATGTCGCATTATAGACTATTTTCAAATACTTGACTGGCGGAGCGGACGGGACTCGAACCCGCGACCCCCGGCGTGACAGGCCGGTATTCTAACCAACTGAACTACCGCTCCACTCAAGTTGCACAGCATAATACGGATGGGTTTAACGAGCGTCAACCGTTTTTTTCACACTCTGAGATCGTTTAGTTAAAAATTCGCCACACTGACTGAAACCATCTGATTTAAGAGTAAAATATTACGTCATTACAATATTTCAGCCGCTACAGATTAAAATTCAACTAACGCTCCTTACTATCAAATTCATCCGGCATAGTAAGATCAATTTCATCGAAGGATGGCATCGCTGATTTATTCTCCGTTGCTTCATCTAAAAGACGCTGCTCTGCGGCGGCCAGTGCTTGAGCAAGGCTTTGACGTTTACGCCATACAACCAATGCCACAATTCCTAAAACCAGTAAGACTGCATTAATGGTAATAATCCAAAAGATGGCATCCTTTTTTGCAAGAGCTTCTTCTTCTGCCGCTTGTTGTGCGGCCACAGCCGCAAGTTCTTCAGCACTCGGGGGAGGCTCTGGCGGCTGAACTAAATTGAAAAAGAGTTCTGGTAGATCAATCACTATCTCCCGCCCTGTTACTGTGGTTGTCGCCACAAAACCTTTAATGCGGTAACTACCAAATTCAGACACTGGCGGTAATGGCAACTCAGTATCAGGCTCTGTTAACCCGTTGAGTATAATGGGCAGCTGCAATCCCGCAGGCCCGACTAACTCAAATGAAAAGTGTGTCTCTGCCAACTGTAGGACACTGTTATCGGCATGAAGCATAATTTTCCATTGACCCGTTAAAGGATCATCAGGAATGAGCACTTCGGCATTAATAGGTCGTGGCGACAGCTTAAAAGGAAATGAAACTTGGCGCTCAAACACGTTATTACGTGCTTTAACCACAAAATCATATTCTCCCCATGGTTGCTTAATATTGATATTACTGGTGAAAATGCCATCGTCAGGCTTTTCATCAAAACTCTCACCGTTATCTTTATAGGAACCAACAATAATATCCCCAACGGCAAAGTTTTCATCACCTGCACGATGCTTACTCACAAAATGCGCTGTCCATTCCACTAAATAATCTAAACCAGGCATACGAACACGCTCGGCATCACCCATCAGTTGAGCAATGATCTTAATTTGTTCGCCTTGAAATAGCGGCTGCGGCAGTGCTTGCACTTCAATTTCAAGCTTGGAGATTTTCTTAATGGTTGAAGTCGGCACCACTTTCCCCAACAGTTGCCATGGGCCCACTGGCGGAGATTCAATATGAATGATGTCACCTGTAATACCATCAACCCATTTTACCGTCTCAGGGTGACGATTGGCATACCATTTACTGCCATCTGGCAACACTATGACCACAGGCGCTGAACCATACTCACGCTCAATCAATAGCATCATACTGCTAACCATGTGATCGACTCTAAAGCGATTTTTAAGCTCAGATGCCGTTTCTAATGGCACCACTTTAATCATCGGTGTTGAAGACTTCTCCGGTGCTGGCGGGTTAGCAGCCCAAGCGTTGGAGCCAAGCAATAAAGTGCCGAGCATTAAAACAGTGTTGAATAGGGGCGTAGGAAGCGAAATCGTCATAACAGATTATTTATCCTCTCCAGAGGCATTTTCCCGATTTTGCGACTAAATCAAGGCGTTGTTCGTGCATAGCTAGTTCATCGGCCGATGCTGAGATCACTTTAAGATTAAGTGAATTGGGAGCAAACCGCTGGATCCCCCCTGCTTCCTGTCCTACTTCTTCGTTAGATAAATTAAACTTCGTTTGCCCACCCGTCATGATCAGATAAACATCAGCAAGGATCTCGGCATCGAGTAATGCGCCGTGATAGTGACGACGCGAGTTATCAATACCATATCGCTTACACAGGGCATCAAGGTTATTTTTTTGCCCCGGATGTAAAAATTTAGCTATTTCTAAAGTATCGAGAATATCGCAGATATCCATCGTTTTCGGGCCTTTAGAAGGCAACATCGAAAACTCGTGATCCATAAAGCTCACGTCGAAGTTTGCGTTGTGGGCTACGATTTCAGCACCATCAATAAATTCAATAAATTGCTGTGCTATTTGGTGAAAACGTGGTTCGTTTGCAACTCGCTCATCGGTAATACCGTGGACAGCTATCGCTTCAGGATCAATGGCCTGTCCTGGATTGATATATTGATGAAAGTAACGCCCAGTCAGCCGACGATTGATAACCTCCACACAGCCAATTTCAATAATTCTATGACCCAAATAGACTGCACCGCTGCCTTGATTCATACCTGTAGTTTCTGTATCCAACACAATCTGGCGGCTGGCGTTTGAAATAATATTCATACTTTTATGCGCTTCTTATGACAATTTTTGGTTATACTCGGCCGAAATTCACGGCAATGGTAACAACTTGATGACTGAACGAAAACTGATCCACATCTTCACTGACGGCTCTTGCTTAGGCAACCCCGGCCCCGGTGGCTATGGCATTGTAATGAATTATAAGGGTCATACAAAGGAGATGTCCGACGGTTTTGCACTTACCACCAATAATCGCATGGAATTGTTGGCACCAATCATCGCCCTAGAAAGTCTTAAAGAACCTTGCAGAGTCGTTCTTACCAGTGATAGTCAATATATGCGCCAAGGCATAATGACGTGGATCCACGGTTGGAAGAAAAAAGGGTGGATGACCTCAAACCGTACGCCTGTCAAAAATGTGGATCTTTGGAAACGCTTAGATAAAGTATCGCAAATGCACACTATCGATTGGCAATGGGTAAAAGGCCACGCTGGCCATGCTGAAAATGAGCGTTGTGATATCCTAGCACGCTCCGCGGCTGAAGCGAATCCAACCCAAATCGATGAAGGTTATCAACCTTAAGCACACTCCTCTAAATCACTAGAGATAACGAGATAATAAATATTCTGTTTTACGCACTCACTTATCGTAAACATTGTGTGGTATCAATCTCTAAAAGCCTCCTTCCCATCATCGCGTTAGAGGGGCTTTCAGTTGATATCACTTCAGATGTCACGTATTTACCCTAGTGAGCAATATTGAAGAAATTCCCGCAAAACTGCACAAACGCTTGCCCTAAAGAGGTCGCTTGACGGCTTTTATGGGTAATGCGATAAAACTGCCGCTCTAGGACCAGCCCTTCAACTGTCACCATCGCCAATTCTTTTCGGCTTATCTCCTTATCTAGAGCAAGCTCTGATAATACGCCTAATCCTGCACCTTGCTTGACAGCATGTTTAATCGCATCCGGCGTAGAAAAGCAGAATTTAGCCTCTGGATGCATATCTAACTCATTGGCAGCATTAACAAAATATTCTCGAGTGCCAGATCCTTCTTCTCGTAGCACCCAAGATTGTCCTTTTAGTGCGGCAGGTTTTACAATTTTGCCAGCAAGCGGGTGCGCAGGATGACAAAACACGAGTAATGTATCCTTATGCCACACCTCAACCTTCAATCGACTATCAGTACAATAGCCTTCAATAAAGCCCATTTCTGAACGAAATTGTGCTACCGATTGGATCACATCTTGGGTATTTGTGATTGCGACATCCACGTGGGTTTGAAGATGTTGCTGACAAAAAGCCACTGCGGCTTTGGCGAGTAAATAATTACCGATTGTCGAGCTAGCCCCCACGCTTAAATGCCCAATAAGATCGCCATCTTGCTGAGTAAAAGCTTGTTCAATCTGCTCGACTCTATGTAATAAATCCGTTGCCAGAGGTAGTAACAAATTGCCTTGGGAATTTAATTGTAAACGATTGCCAATTCGTTCAAAAAGTCTAGCATTTAGCTGTTTTTCTAATTCTGCCAATGCCATAGAAGTCGCAGGGGGAGAAAGGTTAACTTGCTCCGCGGCTTTAGCAACCTGACCGCTTCGCGCTACGGCTTCAAATACAGCCAGTTGCCTCAAGGTTATTCGCATATCATACTCGTTTGTACACGCGGTTATTTGGAATGTTCCGATAAATGTCCAGAACGGCCTGCGCTTGATGCGGTGCTCCAGTTAGGCTGTAATACTTTACGTTTATCACGGATCGGGGTTAATGGGGATTCTAGCTTACGCGCTACGATCAAATATAAGCTCCCAGTGCTAGGCAACCAAGATGCTAATGTTTGTTGTAGAAAACGTCCTTCATTAAATTCACCAATCAAAGGGTGGTATACCAAACGCTCATCACTTACCACTTGATATCCTAAAAGTCCGAGCCAATCCCTCACCCGTGATGGCATAAAAAAACGGCCATTCCAAGGTAAACAATCTTGATATTTAGGCCACAATTTACCTAAAAAAACAGGGCTTAGCGGGTTAAATCCCACAATAAATAAATAGCCACCAGCGATAAGTACTCGGTCAGTTTCACGTAAAATACGGTAGGGATCAGGTTCAAATTCCAGCAGTAAGCTCATCACTACAGCGTCAATCACACCATTTTGCAGGGGAAGATGACAAAAATCGCCAATAATTGAAGCATCTTGGCTTGAAGATAAGGAAAAGTGATGCGCGACAGGAGATTCCATACTGGATAAGGCAGCACTTAAGGGGCCGAGCTTTAGTAAATGATAACCAAATACCCGCGGCCACCAGTGAGCTAATTTCTCTGCCACTGCAAATTGTAGCGCAGCACCATTGGGTAAATCTTCCCATTGTTCAGGTTTGCATTCAGTACTGAAATACGACACAACGTTTCTCCATTACCCTTGTACGATAGCAATTCAACCAAACCCTTGCTGACTGATATAACCATGTACAGAACACTATGCCATTATGGCAAAAGTCGCCAAGGTGTATCGACTTGTGGATAATAACCTTATCTATAAATTGAAATACAGCCATAAGGTGGTTCTATGCTCACTATAACAGCGATTAAAGCCTTTAATGACAATTATATCTGGGTGTTACAACAAACTCCCCACTCGCAGGTTTATGTTGTCGATCCTGGTGATGCTAAGGTCGTTATTGCCTATCTGGTCTCCCATCAGTTAGCACTCGCTGGTATTTTGCTCACGCACCATCACCAAGATCATACTGGCGGTGTCGGGGAACTTAAACGTTACGTTGAGCAAACTTCATCACAAACACTGCAGGTTTACGGACCACAAAAAGAAAATATTGCTCATGTCAATGTACCACTTAATCCTGAAATGCGAACTGAACTCACCCTTCCTTTCCTTAACGCTCAAATACAAGTGCTGAACGTGCCAGGCCATACAGCTGGACATATTGCCTATGTCATTGAGGATGCGCTTTTTTGTGGTGATACTTTATTCAGTGCAGGCTGTGGTCGACTATTTGAAGGCACCGCGGAGCAAATGCTTAGCTCTCTTACACTATTAGCCAAACTTCCTGCGAATACTCGAGTTTTCTGCGCCCATGAATATACCCTCTCCAATCTTAAATTTGCTCTAACAGTCGAGCCTAACAATCTAAATTTACAGGCATATATGCAAAAAGCCACAGAAATGCGTGCTCAAAATAGCGCTACAATTCCCTCAAGTATTGCCTTGGAGCGAGCTATCAATCCTTTTTTGCGCGTGGGAGAACAAAGCATTATTGATAGTATAAAACAGCATTTTGATGATCCCGATCCTATCAAACTAGATGAACTCACTTGTTTTACCCGCCTTCGGCAGTGGAAAGATATTTTTTAGCACCAACCGATCGTTTTTAGATTGAAATTTATACAGTTTTTTCCACTTTTGATGATGTAAGTCAAAAATAGCCTTACAAGATGTACGATAATTAAGGGACAAGATCGAAAAGATCCCATAGAATGGCTCGTTTTTGCGTGAATACTTTGCGCTCTGTGTTGTCATTATCCTATTAAAAATCATGCTTTTAATCTACAAGCATGGCGCACTGACAATGCACTAACAGAGGACTACCGTTTTCCATGAGAGTATCACTTTATATTGTAGTAGGGGGATTTGCCCTACTCGCGGGTTGTCAGACATTGGATAACCCTGAGGTTACTAAGCCAGAAGCTAAAGCCGTCACAAAACCAAATACCGTCACTCCCTTTTATCTCTCATCAGAGGTTGAATCGGCGCAAATTACCGATGTGTGGGAACGAATTCGTCAAGGAATGCAATTACCTATCCCTGATCAAAAATTAGTCAATCAATACCGTGATTGGTATATCAAGAATCCGAAACATCTCGAAATTATTTCTGAGCGTGCGGCTCCTTATATGTATATGATTGTGGAAGAACTTGAGAAACGTCATCTTCCGATTGAGATTGCACTACTGCCCATTATCGAAAGTGCCTTCGACCCATCTGCCTCCTCTGCCAGCGCCGCTTCGGGGTTATGGCAATTTACCACACCTATGGCCAATCATTTTGGATTAGAAATGAACTGGTGGTATGACGGTCGCCGTGATGTACCTGCCTCGACGATTGCCGCATTGGATATGTTGGAATATCTCTATGATAAAACAAATAATAATTGGCTCTATGCTTTTGCAGCTTATAATTCTGGGGAATCACGGGTTCTCAATGCAATAAAAAATAATGAGGCAAAAGGGTTAAAAACGGATTTTTGGTCACTTAACCTACCTAAAGAAACTAAACGCTATGTGCCTCAGCTTCTCGCGCTTGCAGAGGTTATTAAGCATGCCGACGAGTATGGTATTACTTTAGCACCAATAGAGAATACCCCTTCAATTGAAGTTGTTGATATTGATAGCCAAATTGATCTTGCTATGGCTGCAGGACTTGCCAATATGACAACGATGGAATTACAAAAACTCAACCCTGGCTATCATCGCTGGGCAACGTCGCCCTTGGGACCACACACCTTAGTATTGCCTATAGATAAATCTGAAGAGTTTAAAAAAGCACTGGCGGAGACAGAGAGCGAAGCAAGAATGAGCTGGTTGCGATATACCATCAAATCCGGTGACAGTATTGGCGCGATCGCTAAAAAGCACCATACAACTGTAGCAGCAATTCGCGCCGCTAATGGTATGAAAAACAATACGATTGTTGCAGGTAAGCACCTGATTATTCCAGTGTCTGCGGATGATAAACAGTTATACGCTCAATCGACAAGCCAGAAATTACCGAAGAAATTACGCTCTTCAACAAATACTCAACTGACGCATAAAGTGCAATCCGGCGACACCCTGTGGGAAATTGCAAAAAAGTATAATGTGACAATCAAACAACTGACTGTATGGAATCACTTAAAGGAAGATAGCAAACTGCAAACAGGGCAAAAGCTGGCCGTTTTAGCGCCTAAACACACTGAAACTACCGAAAAAACCCGTACCGTCAGCTATAAAGTAAAATCCGGTGATTCATTGGCTCGAATAGCTAGCAAGTTTAACGTCACCGTCACTGAATTGTTGGAATGGAACAGCTTAACTCAATCGCAATATTTACAACCTGGCCAAGTATTAAAACTGGTTGTCGATGAAAGCAAATTAAACGCTTAGTGACAACGCTATTTAAGACGGGTCAAACCCAAAAGATAAATCAAAAAAGGCAGCGAGTCCTTGAAACGCTGCCTTTTTCAGTACTACATTCAACACAATCTCGCCGTTATTCCCATTGAAGCAACACCACCACGGGGATCATAACTGGCACCTCTGACTCAATGACCTTGGCCGCAAAGTGGGCTTCTAAACGAGCCCCATCGGTTGAAATAGCGGCAAGGATGTTTTCAGGAATGATAAACTTCTCCGTTATAGAAGCTCCAGCATCAAGCCGAGTATCACGAATGGCCTGTGTGAACATCATCTCATCTGACCAAGCCCATAAACGCTTTCCTTCCATAGTGACAAGCCAGAGATCCGCGGTCATTCCTGAGTTATATCGTAACGGCACGGCATAAGATTGTGGATTCGTTACGGTAAAAGTAGCCGTAAGTGATTGCCTAACGTCGACAAAAGGATCGAGCACTAACTCCCCTTGAAGTAGCCCTTGTACCTTATCAGATTTCACTTGCTCGACCTTTAATCTTGAGGCTCCCGTAGCAAGCTCGAGCACAGGATCCGCCGCACGAACAAACTCCGACTGAACAGCCGTGTCAATCTTACTCTCTGTGATAGCGGTAACATTTGTATCTGCTGTTTCGGGAACCGAGCAGCCAACCAATTGACTACTGATTAAAATACTTGCACAGATAAGACAAGCACCACGCGCCACTATAAACCCCCAAGCTTTTTCAGCAGAGAATCTTTCAATTTTTCCTTCGCTTTATCCGTTTCTTCCTTCAGTTGATTATTCAATAAAGCTTGAGTATCCAATGCATACTCTGGTTTTTGGAAAGTGCCAGTTATCGCTAATGGAATATCAACCCCCGCAAGAGCATCTTTCTCACTGCCTCCCTGTCCTTTTAATGAGTTAACAAGGCTAGCCGTCAATCGATAATCGAGGGCCTCTGTTATTAAATTTGCATTCCCTTTACCCGCAAGACGCAATAATGGAGATGCCATCGATAAATCAGGATTCGTAGCAACACCATTTTCCAATGAAAAAGTGCCTGTCAGACTCGAAAAGTCTGTTTTACGCTCTTCTTTCGTATCAGCCGATAAATCACCTTTTAACTTAGCTTGTGCACTGCGGATCATCTGCGCAATATTGACGCCATAAAGCGCACCATCCGTGATATCAAAACGACCATTAGCGAGTAGATTTTTCTTTAGCGCCTCTGGAAGTAAGCTTTTTCCTCTTCCTTTCAGATTGAAATTTGCCATCCCTGCTAACAAGTCAATATCGGCTGCATCCTTCAGTAATGGCTGAATTTGCACGCCTGTTATTTGTTTATCAAATTGATAACTGGCGACAGTTTGGCGAGCATCAACTTGAGCACTCACCAATAACTTTCCTTGATATAAATCAGCCGTTAATTGTTTAAGATCGAGTATGCCATTTTTAACCCCAAGATCGAGTAACCAATTTTGGGTCGACAAATTAGCGACTTTAATTGATTTCACCGCCAGTTTAACACTGAGATCGAGTGATTTTAGTGCACTAAGATCCGGCTCCGTTGCTTGCTCAGCCCCTGCCGATACTGGAGCGCCATTTGCTGTTGCCTCTGATTTAGGTAAGAGACTATCGACATCTATATCACCAACTTGGAAATCAGCCTTAATTTGTGGAACCTTTGTTCCATAATTCACCGTTAACTTACCAGAAGCATTAATATCCGCAGCGTTTAACTGGGTTATATCCGCCAATAGTTGCTTTTTATCTAAGGCGATTTCGGTATTGACACTTAACGCTGTAGTCAATTTTTGATTGGGAATACTATTGCCTTCCACCACTGTGTCGATTTTTAGTTTCTCTATCACCAACTGATTAAAATCACGACTTAGCTTAAGTTCACCTTCACCTTTACTAGTGATTTTCATATCGGATAACGTGGCAGTGAATTCGTAAGCAATAGGGGCAAATTTGTCTAAAGAAAATGTACCTAAAGTAAAACTGTCTAAAGTGAATGTTTGAGTTTCGCCCTTTGTCTCATCAATCATATTAATTTGTGTGTTGGTAATTGACACGCCACCCACTTCAACACTGGCAAGTTGGGCTGGAGAGGAAGCAGGCGCAGCTGTGGAGCTAGATTTGACACTGGGATCAGTTCCCGTTAGCCCATCTAAGCTGGAACTGCCATTTTTACGAGTCACTAGGTTAATGTTAGCGCCATCCAAACTTAATTGAGCAACTTGGATCTCTTTACGAAACAATGGTATTAAGGCCACTTCCGCTACAGCTTTGTTCACATCAAGCATTGATTTAGGCGTAAACCCTTCAGGATTTGATAATGAAATGCCTCCAAGGTTAATGCCAAGCGCAGGAAAAAACGTCCAAGATAGATCATCAGCAATAACGAGTTCACGCCCCGTTTGTTTTTTCACAGCATTAACAATTTCGGGTTTAAAATCATTAGGGTCGAAGAAAACGGTAAGGTATAGGGTGACTAACAAGGCTAATGTCACCAGAATAGCTAAAAACCACTTAATGAGTTTCATACAAACATCCTTATCAATAATATCTTGAATTTTGATCGAATTTTAATTTAAAAAAGCAAAGTTTAGCGACTCCTCGCTGATTGCTATCCCATTCTCATCGGCATAAATCATCATGCCGGGTTTAACGATAACGCCTCCCATGTCGATAGGCACATTGATTTGTCCTTGATTTAGCTTTTCAGTCTTAATGGGCATGGCTCCGAGAGCACTCACCCCTAGATTAAAGGTCGCCAATCTAGCAACATCACGCACATACCCATTAATCACAACGCCTTGCCAACTATGATCTAAAGCACTTTGCGCGATAAGATCGCCTAATAATGCTCTACGCGATGAGCCACCGCCATCCACAACGAGTACTTTACCATGACCATCTTGGGCCAATATTTCCTTCACTTTAGAGTTATCTTCAAAACATTTTACCGTTACAACTTCCCCCCAAAACAGGCGCTTACCACCGTACGCCTTAAACTCTAAGGGCAATAAAGTCAGTTTTGAAGGGTAGTGGTCGAACAAATCTGGTAATAGATCAAGCATTTGTATCTCCGCGCAGACTAAAACTTTAGACTACTCACAATTCTAAGTCCCGACAAGCTGAAATAAGAAACACCCCCCATTTTTATTGGTTTTAAGCAACTAAGCACTTGGTGAATATTGGCATAACCACTATAATCTGCGATAGTTAACAGCCTATGACACCTTCTTGGGTTTCTACCTAAGTGATTTCGTAATTAAATTCCTATACTTCCTTGTTATAAAGCGAAAACAAAATGACTACTGATATTGATTTACAGAGTGCTATCGCAGCTCTTGATGAATATGGATATGATAAAAAAGTCTCCGCGGATCTTGAGCAAGCACGCAATAAACAACAGATGGGAAAATATATCAAATCTCTCGACTATAGCTTACGTCGATTATTGATATTGCAAGAAACCGTCAACGAACTTGTTGAAGAAAAGAAACATCAACTCGCTCAGAAAGAAAACATCCAAACTTATAAAACAAGAATCATTAATTTATCAAGAGAATTTAACATTTCCTACGAGGATGTGTTAGCGCTTATGGCTGAAAATGCCCGAAATAAATAACATTGTTGCTGAAATTTAACTCTCTTTATAGACAAATTAAATTCGAATATCACTGTTATAGTAATGACAAATATTGGTATTACGCCATGTAACGTCATCAATCATTAGATGGCTCGGTTGATTATTATGTCAATAATCAATATCCCTATTTACAGCCATTAATTTACAGTTAGGATGTCAAACTGTGATTTTGGGTGAATATCGTTATCATTTGGGTGACTATCGTTATCAGTAGTCACCCAAACGAGTCAGTATTGATTATTTAGCTTGCATCAACTGACGAATATATTTGACGGGTGCACTACCATAACTTAGAAACTGTTCGTGGAAGGTTTTAAGATCAAAATCCTTGCCTTTTGTCTGCTTGTACTCTTCTCGAAAATCATATATTTCACGGTAACCAGAGTAATAGCTTGTCAATTGCACTTGGCTTAATGTTGCACGGCGCCATTTTCCTTCTGCTTCAGCCTGTTGTTGGAATGCCTCTTCCATCATCAAAGCAATGGCTTCGGCCTCAGTCATCCCTTTAACATGAATGCTGTAATCTAAAATAGTGTTACAGATAACCCTAAGATTCCACTTATAGTACATTAACCACATTTCAGGCTCGAAATTCCCGTACCCCTCCTCGAGCATCATACGTTCCGTGTATACCGCCCAGCCTTCAACCATGGCGCCATTACCAAATAGACTTTTAATAAGGCTGGGCGATTCATTAGAATAAACTAACTGAGTGTAATGCCCTGGAATGGCTTCGTGAATATTCAAGATCTGCAAAATCCAATGGTTATATTCTCGTAGGTAACTTTCAGCGGACTCATCCGTCATGCCATCAAGTGGCGTGACGTTATAATAGGTATTACCGAGTTTTTCATAGGGACCAGGGGCACTAATTGAAGCCCCCGCATATCCGCGCATATATTCTGGTGTTTCACGAACAACAAGGGGCTTGTTAGGATCAAGTGTTACTAACTTTTTCTGATTAACAAAATCGATAAGTTCGGGAATTTGTTTACGGACTTCGTCTACAAATTCATCACGCTTAACGTGTTTGGTTGATAATTTATCAATCAACTGACGAATGGCAATTTTATTATCTGATGGTTTCGGCGTAGAGAAATATTGAGGCCAAAGCTTATCGGTAATTTTTGCCATTTCAGCTTGAACCCTGTCTTTATCTGCGACTGCTTTTTGATAAAGCTGTTTTGCAGTCATACCGGCTTGAATATCAAAGGCAAATTTTTGCTCGTATAAATCTTCACCAATTCTAAAACTACGAGCGCCCTCTTTTTTAAGCGTTGTCACCAAACTGTTTAACCATGAAATATGGTTATTAATGGCCACTGTCGCCGCATCAAAACGGGTCTTGAATAATGCTTTCTCAGCATCACTCAAGCCAGAGTTGGTAACTTGTTTCAATAAATCATCAGAAAATACCGAAAATGCGCCCTGATTTTGCAACACAGCAAGCTCGGTATGTTCAAGGGTCGGCTGGCTAATATTGGCTTGAGCTGCAGCATAATAAGCAGGAATATTTTCCATTCTCGCGAGCACTGAGCGTAATCTATCATCCAACGGTGCAAAGTTTTCATTGATGATTTGAGCAAAGCCGCCAGCAACATTGTAATTAGCTGGATCCCACTGCCAAGATTTAAAGGTGGTAATATCCCAAGCTAGGCTATTCAGTAAATTATCTATCAGGTGATAATCAATCACCTCATTAGAGGTTAAGGTTTTTTGATCGAACTGTGCCAATTTTGCCTGTTGTGCTTTCACAAAAGCTAAGGTCTTGGCTCGACTAGCATCATCGGGGATCTCTAAGTAGCCATCATTCACATGCTTACCACTGTAAAGTGCCCACGTGGGTGATAACGCCCATAATGAGTCAATAAATGCGGCGCTGAATTGTTCAAATGATGTGGCTTGTACTTCACCAGAGGTAGAAGGAACCGTTGTACTCGTCTGGGATTGACAGCCAGCAAGACCAGCTAGCGATAATACAATCGCAAGGGAGAGCGTCGTTTTTTTCATTATTTTTCGTCCTTTATTATTGTGATAAACGATATTGTGATATTCGAGCTAAGGTGCTAAACCAGATCACTTGAACAGTGCAACAAGCAAAGTGACCTAAATGAGTCTTGGTTAAAAATGCACTAAGTTAATCATATCGCCTCAATAATTGCAGCAATGTTACCCGCGAATACATGCTCAGTTACAAATTTGTGCGCCAACTATTAAAGGGATATTTGAATAATAAAGGACTGAATACGGCTTACATTATGGATAGCGATTGCTACTGAATTTGAGATATTCGCCTTTTCTGCCATAGCTACTGCTATAATATGAGCCTGCTTTACTGTTAAACCCATTTTAACAGTTTGCCCACGACATTCTTTATTTGAGACACCCCATGCCATTTTCCAAACTTGGATTAAGCGATCCGATTGTAAAAGCCATCACAGAACTCGGTTATGCAAGCCCGACCCCCATTCAAACCAAAGCGATACCAGTGATCCTAAGCGGTAAAAACGTACTCGGCGCTGCACAAACAGGCACAGGTAAAACCGCCAGCTTTGTGTTACCTCTATTGCAAATGTTTGCTGATGCCCCAAAAATTCGCCCCAAGCGAGTACGCGCCATTATCCTTACACCGACCCGTGAACTTGCCGTTCAGGTTGAGGAAAATATCCGCCAATACGCTAAATATCTGCCACTCACCTCTATGGCGATGTACGGAGGTGTCGATGCCGCACCTCAAAAGAAAAAACTGATTGAAGGTGTAGATATCTTAGTCGCAACACCTGGTCGATTACTCGATATGTACACCCAAAGAGCCATTCACTTCGATGAATTATCTGTACTGGTATTAGATGAAGCCGACCGAATGCTCGACATGGGATTTATTGAAGATATCAATAAAATCATCGAAAAATTACCGCCACAAAGGCAAAACTTGCTCTTCTCGGCCACCCTGTCAAAGCAAGTGCGCGTATTAGCTAAGACCGCCGTTGAAAATCCTATCGAGATTGAAATTGCACGAAACGCGGCCACGGCGCCACAAATAGATCAGTGGCTCACCACAGTTGATAAAGATAAAAAATCTGCGTTACTCAGCCATCTGATTAAAGAACAAGCGTGGGATCAAGCGTTAATTTTTATCCAGACCAAGCAAGGTGCCGCCAAATTAGTCAGTCAGCTTGAAAAGCGCGACATTGGCGCAGAAGCCTTCCACAGTGGCCGCAGTCAAGCGGTTCGTGAGCAGCTTTTAGCCGATTTTAAATCCGGTAAACTGGCATTTTTAGTGGCGACAGGAGTTGCATCACGCGGAATCGATATCGATGCCCTCACCCGCGTTGTGAATTATGACTTGCCCGATGAAGCCGATGATTATATTCATCGTATTGGTCGAACAGGCCGCGCAGGAGAGCATGGTGAAGCGATATCTTTTGTGTCAAAGGATGATTTTAAGAACCTCTGTGCCATTGAGCGCCGTTTAGGTCACCTTATAGTGCGTAAAGAAGTCGAAGGCTTTGCTCCTAAAAAAGAAGTGCCAATCTCCATTCTCGATTTTGTGCCAAAACATAAGCCGGAGAAAACATTTCGCCCAACAGAGTCTGCAGCGGGAACTTACCGCAGTGCAAAGGAAGGGACTTTTGAAACGGCTAAGGCGAAAAAGCATCGCAGTGCAAAGTCGCAACCAAAACCAACGACGAACGCGACTTTACGTCCAACAAGAACGGCAGAGGGAAGTCCAAAACAACAGGACAGTGGTGCCCCTTTTAATCCATGGGCCAGCGGACCTAAAACCAAGTAATTCAATCGAATAGAAGCTAATACTATGATTATTTTCACTACCAATGTCGGGGATATCAGCATCGAACTCGATTTTGAGCGAGCGCCTGTCACTGCCAAAAACTTTCTCCGTTATTGTGAAGAAGGGTTTTATGAGCACACTATTTTTCATCGCGTGATCAAAGGCTTTATGATCCAAGGTGGTGGTTTTACCGCCAAGATGAAAGAAAAACCGACCCACGACCCCATAGTCAACGAAGCCAATAAAGGTCTTTCCAATACCTTAGGCACGATTGCCATGGCACGGACTGACGCCCCACATTCCGCCACGGCGCAGTTTTTTATCAATACCTCGAATAATGATTTTCTCGATCATACGGCCACAACAAACAACGGTTGGGGTTATGCCGTATTTGGTAAAGTGGTCGCGGGACTTGAGGTAGTACAGCAAATTGAAAAGGTCAAAACCACTAAAGTCGCAGGCCATGAAGATGTACCGCGCGAACCTATTATTATCGAAAAAGTAACCATTACAGGGTAATTTTCACGGAATAAGGTGGGTAAAAAAACAAAGGGAGCTTATCGCTCCCTTTGTTTTTCATCGTGGGTCAATCAATATCCTTGAGCGGCCACAACACGATATGATCTTCAATATCTTTTATCCTGCGCTCATCAATCACTTTACCTTGAATCGACATCCCCGCATGATGCATCGCTTCTTTAGAGCCTGTGATTAAGGGGTGCCAGCTTGGCAAGTCACGCCCAGCGGCAAGCCGGCGATAGGCGCAACTATCGGGCAACCATGTTAGTTCATCGACATTATCAACTGAAATCACTGTGCATTGAGGTACATGGGAAAAACGGTCGGTGTAATGCTGACAACTCGCCGTTTGATGATCCAGTAATAAACAAGCCGCATTGGTGTAATACAGATCTTCTGTTTCATCATCAATCAACTTATTCAAACAACATTTTCCGCACCCATCACAGAGGGATTCCCACTCAGTTGGGCTCATCTGCGCTAATGTCTTGCTCTGCCAAAATGCCATGTTCAACGATTTCTTCTCAATAAAATCCCGCATAATGCGGGCTATTTTACACTAATTTATACATGGATACTGAATTCTCTACTGACGATAATACACAATAGAAATACCAAAAGAATTACCGCGCAATCAAATCAATCAAACGGGATCTAATCACCCTTTCAATGACCCATCCGGCAACAATTGTTGTATCGACTAATCTTGGAGCCCAAGATTGCGTTTATGTTCAGCCAATAAATTAACTTGAGGAGGTGGAATTTGCAGGTAGTAGCCATTTTCATCGATCGCGGCTCTGACTTTATGAATATCGGCCATTCCTAAAGATTCTCGTTTCGCAATAGGAAAGACCATCACTAATTGAGGTGTACCAAACATTGCCATTAAAGCTTCAGGCACATCGTCAAAACAATCTCGTTTCTTCACAAATAAATATGTATCAGCCTTTCGGGTACTTTTATAAACGGTACATAACATAAGAGTATAAATATCCAATAGTTCAAACTTGCCAGCCAATGGGGCACACTATAACATGGTCGCCTAATAATTTAATTGCAAAATCAGCGAACCGACTGATGATTTCTTAAGAAGAGTGCCGGGATGTCAAAACCTAGCTTAGAGTTAAAAGGAGCTTCTTTTACTCTTTCAGTGCTTCACATTAATAGCAGTGACTTAAATGCAGTCATGGCTGAATTAGATAGCAAATTGGCACAAGCCCCACAATTTTTTCTGGGCGCGCCTTTGGTGGTCAATCTCAGTGCCATCCAGCATAATGATTTTAATTTACATGGCCTCAAGGAACTACTGCTCTCTCGTCAATTAGTGATTGTTGGGATAACGGGCGCGACAACCGTTCTCAGTAAGCAGGCCAAAGACTTAGGTCTTGCCATAGTCAAAGCGGGTAAACAAAGCACAACGCCCCCCCCTGCGCCACGCCAAACTAAAATCGTTAAACAAAATATCCGCTCCGGGCAGCAGGTCTATGCAAAAAATGGGGATTTAATCATATTTGGTGCGGTAGGCAATGGCGCTGAAGTCATTGCTGATGGTAGCATTCATATCTATGGCGCATTACGAGGGAAAGCCATGGCGGGCGCGGCGGGCGATCCCACAGCCGTCATCATCGCCCACTCTCTTGAGGCCGAACTCGTTTCGATAGCAGGGCAATATTGGCTCGCTGAAAATCTACAACAACATAGCTCAGATAAAAGCGGCTGTATTCGCTTAAATGGCGAGTCGCTTATGGTTGAATCATTGCCCCTCTAAATGGCAGAAAAAAGGATAGAGAGAAACATGGCACAAATTATTGTTGTCACTTCAGGTAAAGGCGGTGTAGGTAAAACCACATCGAGTGCTGCTATTGCGACTGGCCTTGCAATGCAAGGGCACAAAACTGTTGTTATCGATTTCGATATAGGTTTACGAAATTTAGATTTGATCATGGGCTGCGAACGTCGGGTAGTTTACGATTTCGTCAATGTGATCAATGGTGAAGCGAATCTTAATCAGGCACTCATCAAAGACAAACGCTGCGAAAAACTGTTTGTTTTACCGGCCTCACAAACCCGTGATAAAGATGCATTAACTAAAGAAGGCGTCGGCCGTGTTCTGGACGATTTAGCCAAAGACTTTGAATTTATTATCTGTGACTCACCTGCGGGCATTGAACAAGGTGCAATGATGGCGCTGTATTTTGCCGACATTGCCATTGTGACCACTAATCCAGAAGTCAGCTCAGTGCGCGACTCAGATCGTATTCTGGGAATGCTGCAAAGCAAATCACGCCGTGCAGAACTGAATCTAGAACCGATAAAAGAATATTTGTTACTGACTCGCTACTCACCAAGCCGTGTAAAATCGGGGGAGATGTTAAGTGTTGATGATGTTCAAGAAATTCTTGCTATTGAGTTGTTAGGCGTTATTCCAGAGTCCCAGTCGGTTCTGAAAGCCTCTAACTCAGGTGTGCCAGTGATTATCGATCAAGAAAGTGATGCGGGTTTAGCTTATAGTGACACAGTCGCGCGTTTATTGGGTGAAGATGTCCCACTACGCTTTATTACGGAAGAGAAGAAAGGTTTCTTACAACGGATATTTGGTAGCTAATTATGTCTTTACTCGACTATTTCAAAAGCAAGAAAAAGCCTAGCACTGCGGTAATGGCAAAAGAGCGCTTACAAATTATTGTGGCTCATCAACGTGGACAACGGGACACCCCCGATTACTTTCCACAGATGAAACAAGAGATTATTGCCGTGATCCGTAAGTATGTGCAGATTTCTGATGATCAAGTGTCTGTGCAGTTAGATCAGAACGACGATAACTTATCGGTACTCGAACTTAACGTGACTTTACCAGACAGATAAGTCGAGTTTTAGCGTCATCCTCAAGTGAGGATGACGCTTTTTGCTGCATGATTTTCAGTTAGACAGTTAGACCTAAACGTCAAGCTTTGCGAGGGATTGTGCGGCGATTTCGCCACGCCACCCAGTTAAGATTATCGGTAAATCGCCCTGCTCTGCGTCCCATCTCCATTGTAAATACTCATGGATATGTCGCTTAGAACCTAGCATTTCCAGTGGAACTTCATACTTTTCACACAGTTCAGTCAAACAGTTTTTGATCAGCTTAAAAGCAGATTTATAGCCCGGCTTAAGTGCAAGCACATCGACAAGCTCTGGTAGATTGACCAAATCCACGGTTTGCATTACTCGCAAAATCTCTTTACCGTGAATACGCTTTTCCTGCTCGGTTAGGTCGTTTAGCTTAAGCAACTCGGTCATACTTTTAGGCTGTTTTTTAGCTAATGCAATCAGTCCATGATCTTTAATCACAAATCCCAAAGCTAAATCACGTGCTAAGGCTTTTTCAAGACGCCATTTGGCAAGTACTTTCAGGTAAGCCAATTGAATTTCAGTCAACTGAAAGGCATTTTTAACTTTTAAATAAGCGGTATTGAGATCTGGCGTATCTAGCCGCCCTTCCGTCATCCTCACCCCTTCCTCATATAACCAATTTAGGCGCCCCTGAGCGACCAATTTAGCTTCAAGCTGAGGGTAAAGTTGATGCAGATACAACACATCATTTGCGGCATAGGCAAGTTGCGCTTCGGTTAATGGCCTGCGGATCCAATCGGTGCGTGACTCACCTTTATCAATCACTTCGCCAAGACAGGTTTCAACTAACTTTGCATAACCAACACCATGCCCCATACCACATAAAGATGCCGCAATTTGGCTATCGAATAAAGGTACAGGTTGACACTGACCATAGTGCGCGAATACTTCTAGGTCTTCACTACAAGAATGCACTAATTTAATAATATTGGGATTCGCCAACAAAGCCCAGAATTTGGCGAGATCGGGTAGCGCGACAGGATCAATCAACGCCAAGGTTTTTCCATCATAAGCTTGGATCAAACCTAACTTTGCATAATAAGTACGGGTACGAACAAACTCGGTATCTAACACGAGTATTTTACTTTGCTGATATTGAGCAACGAGGGCGTTAAGGCTCACTTCATCACTCACATAGTGGAACACTGACAAATTCTTCTCCAGATCCCGTGGGGTCAATCACAGTCCATAAAAACAAAAGCCGGCAATTGCCGGCTTCAATCTTACTTACGCTTAACTTCGTCTCTAAGCTCTCGTCGCAAGATCTTACCCACATTGGTTTTAGGTAACTCGTCTCTAAATTCTACCAGCTTCGGCACTTTATATCCCGTTAAATGAATACGACAATGCTTAATGATGTCATCTGCGGTTAACGATTTATCTTTTGCCACCACAAAAACCTTCACTAATTCTCCGCTAGCCTCATTTGGTACACCTACAGCCGCGACTTCGATAACCTTGGGATGCAGGGCAACGACCTCTTCTACTTCATTAGGGAATACGTTAAACCCTGAGACTAAAATCATATCTTTTTTACGGTCAACGATATAGAAAAAGCCTTTTTCGTCCATATAACCAATATCGCCCGTGGCTAACCAACCATCTTTATCAATAACTTTGGCCGTTTCTTCTGGACGCTGCCAGTAGCCTTTCATCACCTGTGGGCCTTTACCAAATAACTCACCGGTTTCGCCTTGGGGCAACACATGACCTGCATCATCACGTATTTGGATCAAGGTCGATGGCGCTGGAAAACCAATAGAACCGTTGTAACCATCTAAATTATAAGGGCAACAAGTGAGCAGAGGTGAAGCCTCTGTCAAACCATAACCTTCCAGTAAGCGGGTTTTAGTAATATTTTGCCATTTATCCGCAACCGCTTTTTGTACTGCCATACCACCACCGATAGACAGCTTTAAACGGGAAAAATCAAGTTGCGAAAAATCGTCACTGTTCACAAGCGCATTAAATAACGTATTCACCCCAGTTAATGCGGTGAAAGGGTATTTTTTAAGCTCTGCCACAAAAGCTGGAATATCACGAGGATTGGTGATCAAAAGATTCTGGCTGCCCTTGTGTAAAAACAATAGGCAATTCACCGTTAACGCAAAAATATGGTACAGAGGCAATGCTGTGACGACAAACTCACTACCATCTTTAAGGGTAGGAGAATACGCACCATCGGCTTGGAGCACATTTGCAACCACATTTTTGTGGGTCAACATGGCACCTTTAGATACCCCTGTTGTGCCACCTGTGTATTGTAAGAAAGCCAAATCATCATTAGTGATAATTGGCTTAATATATTGCAAACGGCGCCCCCTTGTTAAGGTATCGCGCATTGATAAGGCATGGGGCAAATCATATTTAGGCACTAGCTTCTTAATGTATTTAACAACAAAATTCACTAAAGTTCGCTTCGGTGCGCTGAGTAAATCACCCAGCCCCGTAATAATGACACTTTTGACTGGCGTTTGATCCACGACTTCTTCTAAGGTACGGGCAAAGTTTGATACGACGACAATGGCTTTGGCGCCGGAATCAATTAACTGGTGCTTAAGCTCACGGGGAGTGTAAAGCGGATTGACGTTAACAACCACCATACCTGCACGTAAAACACCAAACAATGCAATAGGATATTGCAAAAGATTCGGCATCATAATCGCAACACGATCACCCTTTTCGAGCTTTAACTCATTTTGCAGATAAGCGGCAAAGGCACGGCTGCGCTCTTCCAATTTACGATAAGTGAGTGTGGCACCCATATTGATAAATGCAGGTTGATCAGCATATTTAGCTACCGCTGTCTCGAACATATCGACAAGCGATGAATACTGATCAACATTGATTTCAGCAGGCACATCTTTTGGCAAATGATTAATCCAAGGCTGGTCCACAACTCTCTCCTAAATCCCCACAACTGCGGAAACGGTATCCATACAACCGTCAACACTCGGTAAATACCGAGTTAAAATACCGACTTACATTTTTGTTATTGATTAACTCGTCATAAATCATACGAGCGTTTTAATTTTGATCATCATCACATAAAAAAAACAAAAAACCTAGTGTCTTTTTTGCATTAGCAAAAGCCACTATTCAATAAATGATTTGATCAACTCGGCAACCCCTAAAGCATTACCCATATGAACATGGTGATCACCATCGATGGTTTGTTCCGACAAATGTTTGAACCACATGCGCGCCTTTGGCAACGCGCTTTGCAACTGATGAAATCCTTGTCGCCCACAAATCAGTAATGTGCTCACTGAAATGTCCTGCATCAATGCATCAACCTGAGCAAAAGTTAAACGCTGCGGCGAATCTAATCGCAATCTTGGATCGCTACGCCACCCTATTCCCCCACCTTCAGTTCGCATGTTGCGCTCAAGCAATAACCGACACCAAGGTTCGGCAAGACCGGTAAGATGTGATCTCGCCCTAACAGCGGTATCAATAGTGTCGTAGACTTTAAGCTGCCGCTGTTTTTGGGCAAGATATTTCTCATGCTGATAAAAGCTCTTTCTTAATCGTGATTTTGCCTGAGTTACTGGCTCAAATAATGGACTCAGCGCTTCTATAAGGATGAGTTTATTGACCTTCTCAGGAAATACCGCTGTATAAGCCGAGGCAATAATACCACCAAGTGAATGACCGATAATGGCTACAGGCTGCACAGGTAAAACCCCGAGTAAGGCATCTAAGTCATATAAATAATCAATCCAATGTAACGGATAATGACCTGGCCTATGTGCAGAAAAACCATGCCCTGGCCAATCGATAGCAAGCACTTGATAATCCATCAAATAGGCGGCAAGAGGTTCAAAACTATTGGCATTATCTAACCAGCCATGTAAAGCAAGTAACAGTGGTCTATCTTTCGCCCCCCATAACCGTCCTGCAAGTTTGATATGAGGTAAAACAAACTCAATTTGATTTTCGGGGGCGGAAGATTGCCACATAATGCCTCTAATGTCAGGTAATTAGCGTGATTTTTTGACAAATTTGAGTGTCATGCGGTCACTCTCTCCAATTGCTTGGTACTTATCTTTATCAGTATCACCTAACGCATATGACGGTGGTAATGTCCACACTCCCTTAGGGTAATCCTTTGTATCCTTTGGATTTGCATTAATTTCAGCACTTTGTTCTAAGGTAAACCCAACCTTTTCGGCTAAGGTGACCATGGCCGCTTGATCCATATAGCCACTGCTAACATTCATTCCCTCGTTTGCTCTGTGTTCAACAACACCAAACACACCGCCCTCTTTCAACACCTTATAAGAGGCCGCAAATACATTTTCCAATTGATCGCTCGATGCCCAGTTATGCAAATTCCTAAAGGTTAAGACTAAATCGGCACTGCCATCGACACCTAGGTTCATTTTATTGGGTGGATCAAAGGTTAAAATTTTCGCGTTACCCAATACTGCTTTATTCGCCGTCATCCATGCTTCAAATTTAGTCCCCGCATTGGAGCGATAACGATTTCCAGGGGTATCTGTGGTCGGTGAAATTTCAAAACTCGCGGCAATATATTGACCTTCTTTGGCTAAATAAGGACCCAGAATTTCGGCATACCAACCATTACCCGGCCATAGTTCTATCACGGTTTGATTAGGTGCAATACCAAAAAAGCTCAAAGTCTCAGCAGGATGGCGATATATATCACGGCTGACATTTTTAGCTTGGCGAAAATCGCTTTTTAAGGCTTTTTCTAGACCTTCATCAGCATAGGTAAGGCTTGAACATAGGCTCGCAACGAGCATACTGGTAACTAATGCGACTTTTTTCATTGTAATTCTCCATGAATACCGAAGGCTTAACCTAGCAGCCAAATGTTCAAAAATCCAAGAAAATAGAAGAGTCTTTGGCTTAAGTCCTGCAAATGTTGAGGGGAAACTGTCAATATTGGATAACAATGTTTGATGACAAGATATGAAAACTACTTACCTAATATGACGGTAACCCTTGATAAAAAATGAAATAAATGAAGTATTAATGGTACGCTCTCGAATCAACTCGACGCCAAGCCAAGAATAAAGCACAGGCACTCGTCAATAACCATAGCATCACCCAAATCCATGCGGGGATCCATGAAAGTTCAGCCAATAATACGGCATCACCTTGACCATCAAGTCCTAATAGCACCGTTGGACTAGCAAGGGCATTAAGCATGATCATCAAACCCACAACCCGAAGAAACTGAGTTAATACTTTGTTTTGGTTGAGCTTTAATGGCATTAAAAAAATAACAGTCAATGAAGCTAAAATCGCCAAAGTAAGGATATCCCTTCCCCACAGTAATCCGCTTAACACTACTAGCCCACCAAGCAAAGCAAAACTAACGCGGATCCCCCGAGGCCAAGTAGCAAGTAAATAAATCAAGTATCCCCAACAGGCTGCACCAAAATACCCTGCAAAACCAATAAATAATGGCGAACCACCTTGGCTAAAGCAAAAACCCGCCCCATTAGGAAACAATTGAATATGGCTAACAATCCCGCCACTTAACAGCGTCGCAATACCGTGTGATAACTCATGGAAATAACTTTCGAGCCATTTAAACGGTACACTGAGATAAGGTATACGGGTGAGCAGTAAGGCTAACATCAATTCAATGATAAATAGCCCACGGCTAGGGACTCCAGAAGACAAACTATAGGCTGAGTCTTTTTTTACCACGGAAGAGGCACTATGTTGAGGATCAAGCATAAATATCCACACCGACCATTTGCTGAATTTCTTCACGCTTGGCGGCATGTTGTGTTTGTAAATATTGAGCGATAGCACCTTGATGTCCACGAGTATCTTGCTCATATTCAAGGTGAGCACCCAGTCTTGACTGTAAGCTATCTGCAGTGTTCGGGGTGTCATCTAGACTTAATGCTTCGATATCATCTCGTTCAATCACTGGATGCAACTTTTCAGCCGCTGCTAGCCCCGGAATAATGGCGGGGCGATTGCTTGCAACGGCCTGCGTCAAACTGGTTTGATTAGTATTAATCTGCATCAAGGTGCCTACATTCATACTCAATTTACGTTAGTCTTTATGTTCTGCCATTCGTTATTTTCAATCCACACCCCGACAGAGCATGAGTTACAATAATCACCTACAACACCGATTAAGCTGTATTTCATTCTCGGCCCGGTAATTTTTTCCACGTCACAGTATCACGCAAATAAACCGGTTCGAGTTCATCCACTGTCGTACTAAACCCTGATTTAATTCCTACATCGGCAAGTGTTAGCATAGCCCGTGCATCGGGATATTTCACGGCATCAATGACTAAAATCCCCTTTCCGATAGCCAGTAATTCTGGATAGGCATCAAAACCCGTACCGCATCCATAAATAGGCTTGAGTGGGTCTAAACTAAGGATAACCTCAGAGGGTGCACTCACCACTTCTTGAGCAACTAAGGTCGCAATGCCGTTAACCGCGGCAAATTGTCCCCAATACACTTCGCCCATGCGCGCATCGATAGCACAGAGCACTTGTTCGGCGTTATGTTCAGCTATCGCCATTTGGGCCATTGCCGCTAAGGTTGAAATACCAATCACAGGTAAATCTAAGCCCAGTGCCAGACCTTGAGTCATACTGGTACAAATACGTATCCCAGTAAAGCTCCCTGGGCCGCGACCATAGGCAATCGCTTCAACCTTATCTAGACCAATGCCAGCCTCTTTTAAAACGGAATCTACCATAGGTAATAGCCGCTGACTGTGCTCACGGGGTGCGTCAGCCAGTTCAGAAAATATTTGTCCTTGATAATACAGCGCCGCAGAACAGGCTTCGGTACAAGTGTCTAAGGCAAGAATACACGCTGAAAGTTTGTCTATTGTCATTTAAAAACCGGATAATCGGGCAAGCATTTGCACTATATTCAGTGGTTCGCGACGGGGCGAAATACTGTGCCAATGCACCATTAAAAACTGGCGCAAATGATAACATCAAATTCACGAAAACAAAGGGCAAAGCCCTATCCACGGTAAAATAGTCATAATGTATCCCATCATTCATTTCGCTGGCCTTGATTTGCCAGCTTTCAGCCTTAAACTATCAGCCCAAATCCAACACCAATGTCGTGTAATGCAATGTGATATAAGTCACTTAACGGCAAATGCAGTAAAAGATCTCGATAAAATGAGGAAACTTTTTAGCTTATATCTGTCAGAGCTAACACCTGAACCTAGATTGAACCACAGTATTACGCTCCACCTTCGATAAGGAAATGTCATGTTAAACACGCCTCCATTGCGTCGCCTAAGACGCTTACGTAGCTCAGAAGCGATGCGCGATCTGCTGCGCGAAACCCAAATATCATTATCAGATTTAATCCACCCGCTATTTATTGAAGAACAGATCAATCATGCGATACCCATTTCGACTCTTCCTGGAATTAGTCGTCTTCCTGAAAGCGCATTAGCCGATGAGGTTCGTGAACTTTATGCACTCGGTATTCGCTATGTGATGCCCTTTGGAATTTCCCATACAAAAGATGATAAAGGCAGCGACACTTGGGATGACAATGGGTTACTCGCCCGTATGGTGCGCGCAATTAAAACCGCAGTGCCCGAGATGATGGTGATCCCCGACATTTGCTTTTGTGAATACACAGATCACGGCCATTGCGGCGTGGTGCACAATAATGAAGTCTGCAACGATCTCACCGTCGAAAATTTAGTTAAGCAATCGGTGACGGCCGCCAAAGCTGGCGCCGATATGTTAGCGCCATCGGCCATGATGGACGGACAAGTGAAAGCCATTCGCCAAGGGCTCGATGCCGCAGGTTTTGAACATGTGGCGATTCTGGCCCACTCGGCAAAATTCGCCTCTTCTTTTTACGGTCCTTTTAGAGCGGCGGTAGATTGCGAACTCAGCGGAAATCGCAAGGGATATCAACTGGATTATGCTAATGGTCGTCAAGCCCTGTTAGAAGCCTTATTAGATGAAGCCGAAGGCGCCGATATCCTGATGGTTAAACCCGGCACGCCCTACTTGGATGTGTTAAGCCGGTTAAGACAAGAAACCCACCTACCACTCGCCGCCTATCAAGTCGGCGGCGAATATGCTGGCATCAAGTTTGCTGCCCTTGCAGGCGCCTTGGATGAGCGTGCCGTGGTGACAGAAACGTTTATCGGCTTAAAGCGGGCGGGTGCAGATTTGATTGTCAGCTATTACACCAAACAGTATGCCCAGTGGTTAGCTGAAAACCATTAATGACGGTGTTTTCACTTAACAACTAACAAAACGCCACCTTAATTGGGTGGCGTTTTTATTGCTTTAGCCTTACATGTCTTGAGGAATGGCGTAAATTAAGCCTTCTGCAGTGCTGCAAATAGGGCTTTGATTTTCTCCACTTTAGGTCGAACCACTATTTGGCAATAGGGTTCCTCGCCATGTAAAGCAAAATAATCATAATGATAATTTTCAGCAGGATAAAAAGTTTCAAAGGCTGAAATCTGCGTCACAATAGGCGCATCAAAAACCTTAGCTGACTCTAATTTTGCAATCATTTCATTAGTTTGTTCTATTTGATCCGCGTTATGAGCAAAAACGACCGAACGATATTGTGGCCCCTTATCATTACCTTGGCGGTTAAGCGTGGTTGGATCGTGACTTTCAAAAAACACTTGCAACAATGTCGTAAAATCAATTTCCTCTGGGTTAAACTCAATATGCACAACCTCAGCATGGCCGGTTTGGCCTGAGCAAACAGATTTATAATCGGCATCATGGGCTTCGCCACCACAATACCCTGAGGTCACATTGACAACGCCCTTCAGATTTTTAAAGATGGCCTCAACACACCAAAAACAGCCCGCCCCCAAAGTCGCAAATTGGTTCGATGACGGCGTATAGGTCTGCTCCAATCCCTGAAATATCAGTGAAATCGAGTTAACACAATGACGAACATTTTTAGGCGTCAAAAACTCCCCTTCAAATACATGACCTAAGTGACCACCACACTGACTACAAACGATTTCTGTTCTATGACCATCGGCATCGATATGGCGAGTTACAGCGCCTTGAATCTCATCATCAAAAGCTGGCCAACCACAATGAGCATTAAATTTATCATCAGATCGATAAAGAGGAGCGTGGCATTTTTTGCATAAATATAATCCCTTAGCGTCGTGCTTATAATATTCGCCACTAAAAGGGCGTTCAGTGCCTTTCTCTTCGATAACATAGCGTTCAAAATCGGTCAGTTTGTTCATATTTATGCCCTTTCGACTCACGTCGTTGTCTATTTCGATACTCTCAATTAAGTTGATTAAGAAGCTGATTTATAAGGAAGCCAACATAAGACCCACTCCAAGCAAGATTTCTTGCACTCGGCTTCAAAATGCGGCTGACATCAATCCAATCACAACAAATCTAATGCCCATACTAACGGATTTGGTGACTAAAATCTTACCACTCAAGTAAGTACTAATATAAGTGCTCATATTAAGTACTCATATAAGCGACTGCATAAATGACGGAAAATACGGCAGTTGATCAAGATCACAGTCGCTGAGTATTTGCACCCACCTCACCGCACGGCTACACTTGCAGCGGGTCAAATTACAACTAAATATAACAAGTAGAAACCAATATGAAATTAGAAACTATTGATTACCGTGCTGAAAATAGTGCACAGCAATTTGTTGAATCACTTAGAGAAACTGGCTTTGGTGTTTTATCTAATCATCCTATTAATAAGCGCTTAGTTGAAGATATCTACACCGAGTGGCAAGCCTTTTTTAATTCAGAAGCCAAAAACAACTATATGTTTAAAAAGGAAACCCACGACGGTTTCTTCCCTGCATCGATTTCTGAAACCGCCAAAGGCAACACAGTCAAAGACATTAAAGAGTACTACCACGTGTATCCTTGGGGCCGTATACCCGACTCACTACGTGCCAATATTCTCGCCTATTATGATAAAGCTAACGCGCTGGCCGCTGAGCTATTAGAGTGGATCGAAACCTACTCACCAGAAGACGTAAAAGCCAAGTTTTCAATCCCATTGCCAGAAATGATCGCCAATAGCCAAAAAACCTTACTGCGTATTCTACATTACCCACCGATGACGGGCAGTGAAGAAATGGGCGCTATTCGCGCCGCGGCCCATGAAGATATCAACCTTATCACAGTGTTACCTGCAGCCAATGAGCCTGGATTGCAAGTAAAAGCCAAAGATGGCACTTGGTTAGATGTTCCAAGCGATTTTGGCAACATTATTATCAATATCGGCGACATGTTACAGGAAGCCTCTGGCGGCTATTTCCCATCGACGTCACACCGCGTCATCAATCCTGAAGGTACGGATAAAACCAAGTCACGGATCTCTTTGCCGTTATTTTTACATCCAAACCCTGCAGTAGTGCTATCGGATCGTTATACCGCCGACAGTTATCTGATGGAAAGATTGCGCGAACTAGGGGTGATCTAAGCCCTAATTCAGCCTATTAATCCAAGTGACAATCGCAAGAGACAGTCACGGATTAAGCAATTAAAGCGCCTTTGGGCGCTTTTTTTATGACATTCACCACCATCAAGGTAGAATAGCCGTTCTTTAAGTTATTTAGGACAAGGCGTTATCATGGCAATTCAGTGGTATCCGGGGCATATGCACAAGGCACGCAAGGAGATTGAAGAGGCAATGCCTCAGGTCGATCTTGTTATCGAAGTGCTGGACGCGCGTATTCCCTATAGTAGCGAAAACCCCATGGTGGCTCAGCTTCGAGGCGACAAACCTTGTATCAAACTGCTCAACAAATCTGATTTGGCCGATCCAGAGATCACCGCACAATGGATTGAATATTTAGAGCGTGAGCAAGGCGTCAAAGCCACGGCGATCACCACACTTCAAGCGGCAATGGTGAAAAAAATTCCTGATCTCTGCCGTAAGCTAGTGCCGAGTCGCGATAAAACCGAAAAAGACATTCGCACTATGATCATGGGAATACCCAATGTTGGGAAATCCACCATCATCAATACCTTAGCTGGTCGTGTTATCGCCAAAACCGGTAACGAACCTGCGGTAACCAAAACCCAGCAACGGATCAATTTACGTAACGGTATCGTGCTGTCGGATACCCCAGGTATTTTGTGGCCTAAAGTGGATAACGAAGCCAGCAGCTATCGCCTTGCCGTCACTGGCGCCATTAAAGATACCGCGATGGAATATGAAGATGTGGCCCTGTTTGCTGCTAAGTATTTCTTAACCGCTTATCCAAAAGAGATTTGTGAGCGCTACAACCTCAGTGAATTACCTAAGGATGATGTCGCTTTACTTGAGGCGATAGGCCGCAAACGTGGTGCCCTGCGTCCCGGTGGTCGCATCGATATGCACAAGGCATCTGAGTTGTTACTACATGAATACCGCTCAGGAAAAATAGGCTTACTCTCGTTAGAAACGCCTGCGATGGCCGAGCTTGAAAAGATTGAAGTCGCCCGTATCATGGCCGAAAAAGAAGCAGAGAAAGAAGCTAAGCTAGCAGCAGAGAGACTGAAACGTTCAGGCAAACGCCATAACGATTAGTCAGCCACTCTGCATTTGGAATATAGGACGCAGATTTTGCTAAAGACAAGATGCTAATGACTTTTATATTCCAGCTTAGTGCGCTCATTCATTAAATTTAAAGCCAGTATATTGAATATACTGGCTTTAAATTATCATAAACGGAAAGTTTGCATAAAAAACACTTTACGCCAATGACTTCTGCGTGCCTAATATAAGCTCTCAATATCCGTCAGTCATCATCCTCTTGGCACAATACACCGAAGAGCCATCTTGGATTTGACTGTGTGGCAAGGGGGCTTTAGTCGCGGGATAGATCTACCACTTCTTTCAAGTTTTTAATGGTACCCACCCAGATTCTTCGCTGACCGCTTTTATACAATTGAGCCACAATGTACCTTCACACACTTGTTATTCACCGATGTTTGCACCCATAACCAATACATTTATGCCTTTATAATTCACCTGTTCTATAGGCTTAAATCCATGATGTAGGTACAAACCTCCGGTTAAATCTTCTGTTTGAAGATATAATTTTTTCACGCCTATTTTATGTGCTAGCGATATTATCTCTTTCACAAGTTTTGAGGCGACACCCTGCCCTCTGGCCTGCGGAGTGACGTAAACACCACCAAGCCAAAACTCAAATTCTGGGTATATGTCCATTTCTCGAATTTTTAGCTCTGCTGAACCAGCAAGAACACCACTTACTTTTCCGACGATCAGAATAGGCGCAGTATCTCGATTTATTGATGCAGATACTTTTTCAACGACTTCCTCCTCGGTATAACTACCATTGTCTTGGCACCATTCATTGAAATACCATCTAGCTACCGTGTCTATCGCAGAGGGATTATCGGCAAGTAATGAAATTTCCATATATGTCCTTAAATGTACAACGATTTGATTTTCTTTATGAACAACATCTTACCAACTAAACCTGACAAGGCAAGCAGCCCACAACCATTGATGTTTGTAGTCAAACTATACTGATATCTATTAATGACTTTATGATGATGTTTACTTTGCTGTGGCTTTATTGAAAGTTCGGACTGGCATGACTTCTAGGTTGAAAGTAACCTCATCACATTAGCTTTTTTATAGCCACAACTTTATTCGCCCTACTTGCATTTTAAACTTTGAAACAAGCTTTGGGGCATTTTAGAGTTAACCGATTTTAAGCACGCCACGCTTTAATCGCTCCTGTTGCTAAACCAGCTAGCTGTTTTGAAACTTCACGACCTTTGTAAATTGACGTTGTGTCTTTTGCGATTGGAACAGAATAGTGAATATCGTGAGCAAGATTATTTAGATACTCGCGGCCACCACCTTCATAATTTTGCAGTTCCTGATCATTGAGCTGGATCATATAGCTATAGCCAAATGCACTCATGTTGCAATTTGCATTCAAGTACAAACGACCTTCATGCTCCAAAAGGAACCATACTCGGTTTTCAGAATCCATTACTTTCATCGTCATCTCGCATAAGGGGATTTACCCGAACTTATCATAAAACCCAAACCGTAAATGGCAATACGCATCTCAACGGAACTTTTCGGTCAATTGATCTAATAAAGCTTCCATACTCTGCTCGAGGAGATCGAGCACTAGTTCAAAACCCTGTGCGCCGCCATAGTAAGGATCTGGTACTTCCGTTATTTGCGTATCAGCATAGGACAACATTAACTGTAACTTGTGTTGATACTCAACCGGACAACGGCTAAGCAGTTCCGCCAAATTGGCATTATCCGCAGCTAGAATTAAATCAAAATGCTCAAAATCAGCATTCACCACCTGCCGCGCCCGCATGCCCTCGAAACTAAAACCCCGCTTTTTACCAGCCTCAATAGCGCGGCTATCGGGCTTATCCCCTTGGTGATAACCAATAGTTCCCGCCGAGTCGACTTCGATATTAAGGTGACGCTCACGAATTTTAGCGCGACAGACGGCCTCTGCTGTGGGCGAACGGCAAATATTGCCCATACATACCATCAAGATCCGATAATTATATTGCATTTTTAACACTCGTTTTCCTTTAAGACTCGCAGCCTAGTTCGTATGGGCAAGGGTATATAGGCTTATTGCCCAGAACGGTCAACACCGCCGTCCAATGGGGACTCGACTATATCGGTTCTTACCCGTAAAAAACTGGCAAACCGCGGTAAACCGTTAACGGTAAGCCCAAGGTATTTATAGGTGATGATAGTGCCCACTGCGGGGGGATGTTGGCGCTCAGCATGACTAAAGCCTGTTCCGATACTAAAAATCCGTCCATCGGATGTTTGTACTTTTAATGCCCCCATCTGTCCCGTAAATTGACCTTTACCTGCAATATGTGCAATGACTTTAGCTTCTGCATCAAAGTAGGGTTTTAACTTCATCAAGTTTGGATTTCGGCCTGCAATATAGTATGCACTGCGGCGATGGAGCATTAACCCTTCAGCACCTAAAACCACAAGGCTATCGAGTTTTTGGTATAAAGCCTCAATACTATCAAGCTGAAATTGCTCAATGACCTCAATATAAGCAGATTTACCTGCAAACATCTTTATCGCTAATCGATAGCGCTGCTCAAAATTCCCCTCCGCTTTGGGTAAGTCAAATACCATAAAGCGTACATTACGCCATGCGTCCTCTTTGGGAGAGGATTGACGGATTAAACTTGAAATAGCTTCAAACTGCCCTCGCCCAAGCCACAACTCTCCATCAATAGGAATTGTCGGAAAATCAGCAGTAAACCATACGGGTGCATTAAT
This sequence comes from Shewanella sp. W3-18-1, assembly GCF_000015185.1. NCBI lineage: Bacteria > Pseudomonadati > Pseudomonadota > Gammaproteobacteria > Alteromonadales > Shewanellaceae > Shewanella > Shewanella sp. W3-18-1. The sequence goes on from NC_008750.1 coordinate 2,624,018, forward strand.
GGGATATCCTTGACGGGTGACTAACCTATGCCCAGTCCAGTACCCACGGACACCATCTAACTTTTCACTGATTAAAAACTCGCGAATATCATAACTCGTCTTGTCGGCAGTCAGCTCTGTGGCAAGTTGGATCTTAGGCGCACTGGGGTTGGCATTAACCAATAGACATACCAGCAGCAAGGAAACTAATAATAACCGCAACAGAATGAAAGGATTAGAGATTAAAAGAAATAATTGGCTTGTATGAGTCATTCCCATTTCCTTATGGTGAATTACGTCCCATTACCAAGCTTAGATTGAAGTCTCCAAGATGGCTAGCGGATAAGCGCTAACACTTAGAGGTATCCTGATAATTTGCACAGTTAACTATTTATGCGGTTTTCAACTCGGGCTATACTGCGGCCACTTTTATGCATTCGTTTAAATATCCCAATGTTATAGGCCTATTTTAACAGCTTTATTTGAACGACTCCCCTTAGCAACCAATAAGCTAATGTTAATGGAAACACAATGAAACCAGCCAATAATCATGGTATTAAGCGTATTTTTAGAGCGACTGGATTTTCGATGAAAGGGTTAAAAGCGGCCTGGACTCACGAAGCCGCATTTAGACAAGAATTAGTACTGTGTCTAGTGATGTTACCTATCGCGTTACTGGTCGATATCAGTACTATTGAACGTCTAATGCTGATTTTCACACTGTTTATCGTATTGATTGTTGAGCTATTAAACTCCGCAATTGAAGCTGTAGTTGATCGCGTCGGCAGTGAAATTCATCCATTAAGTGGCCAAGCTAAAGATATTGCATCGGCGGCAGTATTTATAAGCCTGACGCTGTGTGGTATTACTTGGTTGAGTATCTTAGCCCCCTTATTTCTTTAACCTTTTGACCTACTGAACTGGTACTAAAATGCCTTAAGTTAACAAAACTAAAGGCATATTCAGTTAAATTATTTTTGATTTATTGTCCATCATCAATAAGAAATGTGATGGCCTGTTTAATCTGCTCTAGCCTGTCATTCTCTGCCCAATAAGCGACATAAACGCTACGGGAAATCGCGTTCGCTCCTGCGACCAAATGCAACATCCCTTTAGTCAGCAATGGCTGAATAAGATGTTCAGGTAAAAATGCACAACCCCCATTATTTAAAATAAAATCTAAGGCAATACGTGCAGAACTGGTATGTAGGCTAGGAACAGGCAACGCGGCATATTCCTGTGCATGGATAATATTAAAAGCCGTGCCCCAATCCACCTTTACATATTGCCCTGAAGATACCCCATCGACAGCCATATCGGCCAAGCTGGACACCAACAATAAATTAATCTGTCCTAATTGCACTAGCTCAAATTGATCAAGTTTGGGTGGGTCGAAGGAAATCGCAATATCCAGCGTTCTATCCATCAATTGCCGAGTCATTACCGTCAGTGGCAATACTTCCGTGCGCAAAGCGACACCCGGTAAGCCAATATGCAAATCCTGCAAATGTCCTTGAAGGTACGCATCCCAAATATTGGGGCCCGCTCCTATTGCCAATTGAGTCGATTGTAACTGACTCAAGGAGACATCTTGTTTAGCACGCTCCCACGCGGTTAACACGGCTTCGGCGTGGCCTAACATTCGCTCCCCGGCAGGCGTAGGTTGAATATTGTTACGTTGCCGTTCAAACAACGCAACGCCAAGTATCCCTTCGAGCTGCTTAACGCGAAAACTCACCGCACTGCGCGTGAGATACAAATTTTCAGCCGCCTTGCCGAAATGGCGAGTACGGGAAACTTCGAGAAATGTCTTGAGTAAATCAGTATCCATAAAAATTCTTGACCAACATTGGCAAATTTTTTTGATTTATAAATCAATAATACTAGCCAATACTCCAGTTGCAAATCTTTGTTTATCAAAAACTAGAAGGTAACTGCCATGTCTGAACAGTCTATTTCAAACGCTAACAAGGGTTCTGAGACGGTTAACGGCTCAGCTGCCAGTTTTGTATCGCACAAACGATTCTATGACGATACAAACTTTCCCAAGGGCTTTAAACGCAGTGGTGACTTTACCAGTAAAGAGGCTGAACTCCTTGAATTGCATGGTCATGCAATGAAAAATCTCGCCGAAGGAAAGGCACTTCCTTGTACTGCCGACGAAGCACAATTTGTTGAAGTCGCTAAAGGAAATATCGCTCCCAGTAGCTTGTTGGAGCAGATCTGGTTAAAGTACCGCAAACTCGCCCAAGGTAAGCCTTTTTATGCCGTGGTTGGTACGGTGCATTTGCCTGCAACTAAGCCTGAAGTCGAGCCAGAAGTGATATTTGATGTTGATATTGAAGATGACGTTCAGGATGAGCCTGAACCCGAGGATAAAGCATGAAAATTAAGGTTTGCGACTAAATGCGCGGTTGGATTTTATATAAAGAAACCGCGACTCAGCTAAAACCTGAATGGTATGAAATTGAGCGTCTGCTGGCTGCGGCTAAGGCTGACAATATAGAGCTAACAGTTTACGCCCCTGATGAATTTGATCTTACGGTCACTAGAGAAGATAACAAGAGTATTTTATTGAATGGGCAAGCCGTTGAGCTGCCTGATTTTATCATTCCAAGAATGGGTTCAGGGACGACCTATTTTGCCCTGGCCATTATTCGCCATTTAGAGCGTTTAGGGGTGTATTGCCTTAACCCGTCTAAAGCGATCGAAATTGTAAAAGACAAACTATTCTCCCAGCAGTTGCTGGCCGAGAAAAACTTGCCAACACCCAAAACCATGTTGGTTAAGTTTCCGGTCGATATCGATCTCGTGGAACGCCATTTGGGCTTTCCAGTGGTGATAAAAACGCTGTCAGGATCGCAGGGCAGCGGCGTGTTTTTATCCCATAAGGCACGCGAATTTGACGATTTGATGCAATTGATTGAAGCGACAAATAAAAACGCTAACATCATTTTGCAGGAGTTTATTGCCAATAGCCATGGCCGCGATTTACGGGTCTTTACTATCGGTGGCAGAGTGGCAGGTTGTTATGAAAGGCGTGGTCAGGAAGATAGCTTTAAAGCCAATGTTAGTGCTGGTGGCTCGGCGCGCCCCTTTCAGATAACCCCTGAAATTGAATGGCTAGCCACACAAACAGCAAATATTCTCGATCTTGATGTAGCAGGCATCGATCTCTTATTTGATAACGGCCATTATAAAATTTGTGAGGCAAACTCATCTCCGGGATTTGAAGGGTTAGAATCTTGTTTGAATGTCGATATTGCCGCGCAGATTTTACACTTTATTCGCATCCGTCTAGGAATGTTCAATAAAGATGACTTGAGCAGTACTGATGGCTCGATGACTCAGACTGAGCCAACTTCACCCGAGGCAAAACTCGTATCACTCAAGACGAAATAACCTCCATTAAGTTTTGCTCTAATAATCTGCGATGATTAGCAATGTGATCATCGCAGATTGCTATCAATCCAGTTAACCTCCCTGATTTCTATCCTTTGGCAAACCTCAGCTCTACTTCACTATTTGCTGTGATCTTAAACGCAACTTTACTGTTAACGGTTGCGCAAGCGTGCGACCTTTGTCGCTCATCACAAAAAAGCATAAAAATAAATACATTTTATTCACACGCAAAAAATTACTGATACACTCCGGATGTCTTTTTTATGGCATTAAAGTTTGATGTTAGCGCCAAATACAATAAGAAAATATTGGAGTAACGCTTGTGATGTTAATCCGCTCGTGCCCACTATTGATCGCGACACTTGTAAGTGCCCAAGTGCAGGCGAGTGATTTTACTGTCGAGTTAGGTGGTTTTTACTCACAATCTGACACACGCATGGATGTGACTAATCCCATTTCCGGGAGTAATTACACTTTGGATTATGAGTCTGATCTGCAATTAACCGAAAATAAGTTCTTACCCTTTATTGAATGGAATTATCACTTTAACGAACGTCATAACATCTACCTAGACTGGAAACAACTTCACCGCAGCGCAGAAACGCAAGCCCTAAGTCAACCCTTTCAGATTGAAATTAACGATACCATTTACGATATCAAAATGGGTGGTAAACTTAATTCTACCCTAAATATCGATATCCTACGTATCGGTTATGGTTACGATGTTTTCCAAGGCAGTCACTACAATATTGGCCTTTCTATTGGCCTGCACACTATGTTTATCAAAACAGGATTTGAAGGTGTTATTGGCGTTTGTAATGCCTCCGAGTTGTTGAACAATGTTTGTGCAAGCCAAGCAATCCCCCGTATCGTGGACGAGAATGTTACTGCGCCATTACCCAATTTAGGACTCTATGCAAACTATGAATTCATTGCCGGTTGGAAAGTAGCGAGTCATTTCCAATACTTCTCTATCACTCTGAATGATATAAAAGGTGAATTGATAGATATAAAGGTCGGTATCGACGCACAAATTACGGCCAATTGGCGTATGAGTGTGGCCTACAACTACTATAAAGTAGACGTCGATATTGCCCAAAAATCAGACAGTAAAGACACAAAAATTGCTGATTACAATATTGATTACAGTTTTATAGGCCCGATGCTTTCAGTGAGCTATACCTTTTAAAGGGTAATTTCAAAGAAGAGCGCCATATGCGCCCTTCTCAATCTGTAGAAGTAACGATTAGTTACGGCCATCCTGTTCGCGCTTAGCTTTAAAATCAGACGACTCTATCCAACGGGGCCAATCACGACTATTCGCCAACATTGTTAACATCTGCGCCATTAGCTCTAAATCTTGGCTTACCCCAGCTAATGACCAATTAGGATCGTAATCATCCGCACCTTGGTGGTATTTATGGGCAATATAATCGGGATCGGTATCCCCAAGGCTCATAAATAACAATCCAGGAACCCCTTGTTGTGCTAGTGCAAAATGGTCAGAGCGAAACATGAGTCCATTTTGTGGCCTAGGATCCGCTTTGACTAGACGACCTTGGGCTTTGGCCGCTTTATCCAAATATTGCTCCAACTCAGAAACGCCGTCACCATAACGTAGAATATAATCAACACTCTGTCCCACGTTCATTCCATCGATATTAAGGAATGCGACGATGTCTTTAGTGGGGACACTCGGATGTTGCGCAAAATGCTGTGCACCAATCAAACCCGTTTCTTCCGCGGTAAAAGCACTGAAAATAATCGAACGCTCCAAGGGGGCGATTTCGGCTTGTTGCTTAAAATACCGAGCAAGAGCCAAGACCCCAGCAACACCACTGGCATTATCAACCGCACCATTGAGGATTTCTGGCTTACCATTTTCAATGATAGTACCTAAATGATCCCAGTGAGCATGCATCATCACCACTTCATCAGGCCGAGTTTTTCCTGGTAATAACGCGGCCACATTATGGGACTCAGCCCGCTCGATAGTATTATTTAAAGTCAATGTCGCCCGCAGTTTAAGCGGCAACGCTTTAAAATTGGGTTTTGCCGCTTGCTGTTTTAAGTTATCAAAATCCATTCCCGCCTTGGCAAAGATTTTCTGGGCAACCTCATATTGCACCCAACCCATAACACCTACTTGCTCTTGGTTATTATTAGCGTCGACCAAGGTAAACTTAGTGCCCGTATTGGAGTTTTGTACAACGCCCCAACCGTAAGCTGCTGGCGCGGTTTCGTGCACAATAAACACGGCCTCAGCCCCTTGGCGCGCCGCTTCTTCGTATTTGTAGGTCCAGCGACCGTAATAGGTCATAGCATTGCCTTTGAATACGTTTGGATCTTGGGTAGCAAAACCAGGATCATTGACTAATACGATCACTGTTTTGCCTTTTACATCGAGGCCTTGATAATCGTTCCAACCGTATTCAGGGGCGTTAATGCCATAACCCACAAACACAACATCACTATTCTTTAAGCTGACTTTTTCGGCAATCCTTTGGGTTCTGGCGGTAAATTCACTGCCATTGGCCAATTTAAGGCCACCAATATCAAGCTGCATATTTTGATCCGCGCTAATTTTAGCTAAAGGCACGGCTTGTAAATAACTGTCACCAAACGCGGGTTTAAGCCCCATCTCTTTAAAGGCTTTTTCAAGATAATCTAAAGTTAATTGTTCACCTTCAGATAAAGGTGCCCGTCCACCAAAGGCATCACTGGCGAGGGTTTTCACATCATTACGGTACTGGGTCAGATCTAGGCTATCGGTAAAGGATGTGGCTGCGTCAGCGGGTACAGTTAGCAAGGCGCTAAGAACACTGACTAGGATGAAATTTTTCACGACTTTCTCCCAAGTTATTATCATTATTTAATTTTGCGGATAAACTTTATCATATACATCACAGCTTGTGATGGATCTCTTGGGATATGTTTTACATCGGTGGCATGCTGTTTAACATCAGCGATAGATGGCGCTAACGACTCAGTCCACCGCTCTTATTGGTCGTTTTTATTGATTAAGGTCACTGCATGTCACGAGAATTATTACAAACCGCCGCATTAAATTTAAAAAAAGCCGTTCCGCTAATGCTAAAACATAAAATTCCCACGACACCTGTGAATTATGCACTCTGGTACACCTATGTCGGGGAGCAAAATTCAGCATTAAATGAGCAGCTTGATACTGTTATCGCGCAATACAATACCTGTCCGCCTGTGAGTAGTGAGTTGCTCTACCGCCAATATGTGGCCGATCCCGTCGAATTGGACGTACGAGAAATGCGCCAAAATTTAGATGCCATGGTGACTGAGCTTTCGCAATCGCTCAAAGACACCAATCTTGATACCCATGAGTTTCAATCCCGTATTGAGAGCAATTTTGAGAAACTCCATCGTATTGAAGATGAAGGTTTTAGTGTCGAGCAAGTACTCGATTTAGTGCGGAGTTTAGTAAAAGAATCCGACAATATTCGTTCTAGCACTGAATTTTTCACCGGACAATTACAAAAGGCACAAACGGAAATCGATGCCCTTAAGAAAAAACTCGAACAAACGGAAAAAGATGTACTTTACGATGCGCTCACAGGGTGCCTTAACCGCCGCGCATTTGATGCCGACTTCAGCGGTATGCTAACCCAAGCTCCCGAAGGGACTTGCGTCATTTTGGTCGATATCGATCACTTTAAAGTGTTTAACGACTCCTATGGTCACCAAATGGGCGATCAGGTATTGCGTGCCGTTGCTAAGCGCTTACAAGAATCCTGCCGTGATGGAATTAAACTGTACCGCTTTGGCGGTGAAGAGTTCGCCATTCTCGTGCCTAAAAGCCAATTACGCATTGCCCGTCAATTGGCTGAAGCCATGCGCCGAGGGCTTGAAAAGCTCAGCTTAAAAGACAGACGTAAAGATGAACGCATCGATAATATCAGTGCCTCTTTTGGTGTCGCGCAATGGCAAGAAAAACAAACAGGGCTTCAACTGATTGAAAAGGCGGATAAGTTACTCTATGAAGCCAAACGACTCGGCCGTAATCGGGTGATGCCAATAAGTAACTAGGCATGTTGATATTTCAGATGGCTTTAGCATTTGAAACATCATCACGCCTTAGCTGAAACGAGGTGATTTACGAGGATAAAACGGGCACGGCTTGTACCACAAATCGTAGTTCGGCTCCGCCTTGAATGTCATTAAAAGGGTAACATGTAATAAGGGTGAGTCTTTCATCTTCTGAAGGTGCCATAAACTCCGTTTGTGACTCGTGCACAACCTGCGTTGCCACTACTTGGTAAAGAATGTCTTTTCCCGAAGCCGTTTGTAGGGATATTTTTCGTCCAACACTCATCCCATTTAATATCGCAAAATGCGTGTCCCTATGCCCTGCAATAACCGTATTCCCTACTTGGCCTGCTGACGCACTGGATAACACTAAACTTGGGCCAAACGCAAGGTTACGTCCCGACGCTCCCGCAAGCACATATAAGCTATCGTTTGCGGCAATCTCATCAAAATGTGTCAATTTATGGTTTTGATAAATAGACAATTTAGCAACAGGATAGGTATCGGCCCATGACCAAGGTTTGTGGGATTGTCCATCAGCCAGAGTCTTAGTCCATGCTTGTTCTATCAAATATTGTGCGAAATGTGCTTTAGCTTGCATATAGAGTCCTTTTCCTAACAATGTACCGCCGAGCAATAACAATCCAACAAGCAAAACTCGCCGTGTCTGCTGTCTACTCATAAGGTTAAATGCTCATAATGTTTGTTTGTAGGGGATAGCGAGAATGACAGCTCTCTCTTTGCGGCGTTGACGCAGCATTGAGCCTGCTAACAGCAATGCTAATATCAAAGTGACAGCACCAAGTAGCATATCGAAACGACTCGATGTGGCCGTTTGTGGTAATACACCAAAGGGTTTCCAACCTAAGGGTAAGTGTTGGCGTACAACGGCATCACGCGTCATGGCGCTGGAATCAATAGGCGTTAAATCTACCGCCACTAAACTGGTGTAAGGGCTGACTAAGTGGTAATTCATTGATAATGCAGTTACCTGCTGCTTTACTTTGTCATCGTTTGCGCCATTTTTACTGAGTTCCAGTGCGGCAATTTGCTTTCTGGCCCAGAGTAAATCTAAACCCGCATCTTGATTGGTGATTAATCCATCGCTGCTGTCCTTGAGGGAAAGCGACTGTTGCCAGTTTTTATGGCCCTGACGACCGGAGATCACTAACTCCTGCGGCTCACGCTCACTGCGTTTTAGGCTGACAACAACAGGCTCACCACGGTACAAATCTGGAATGGGTGATGGCCAGTAATCAGGCACCCCACCATCGTCAAAGCGCACGTTAATATCGGTTAATACTGGATACTGGATTTTACTTAGCAGCTTGCTTATCTTCTGCTCAACCTCATCCACATTACCTATATAGGTAAAAGTACCTCGACCTAGTTCTGCAGCTCTTTGCATAAAATGCGAATTAGGCGCAGAGCCAATACCCACAGTAAACAAGCGACTCTCACCTATTTGATAACGGATCAGATCAAATAAGGCTTGCTCATTACCCACCGAACCGTCAGTCATAAAAATCACCTGACGCAAGGATTGAGATGATTCCGACAAGCGGTTTATACCCCGAGGCAAGGCAGCATTCAGTGCTAACGCCATCTCTGTGCCACCATCAGCCTGTAATCGATGAATAAATTGCCTTGCACGGGCAAGATGTGTTTGGTTTGCTGGCAATGATGTTGGCGATAATTGCGTCAATTCAGAATTAAACTCAATAATATTAAAACTGTCTTCAGCCTTTAATCCATTAAGCGCATAGAGAAGCGCACTTTTGGCCTGTACTATCGAATCCCCCGCCATGGAGCCAGAGGTGTCAATTACTAGAATTAATTCACGGGGTAATGTGGACAACGCGTGTTCATCAGTCTTGGGTGGTAACACCATCACAAGACTGTAGTGATCATCTGATTGGCGGTTTTCAGAGACGTTATCTTCAGAAGCACCATCGCCATGGGTTTTGCCCTGCTGATTAAAGACTAAAGCCATTGGGCTCATGCCTTGTTTAGCACGCCATTGCAGCACAAAATCACGATTTGCGACCACGCTATTGGTAAGTGATACATTGATGATGCCGTGATGCGGCTCATCCAGCTTGATCTGATGGTAAGGACTTGCAATGGTTGATTTATCAACGCCCTTAGCAAGACGCACCTCAATATTGGCGTTAAGCACAGGATCTTGTTTGCTATTGGCTCTTCTTAATGGCGCAACGATACGTTCAGCATCAAAAACTTCGCTACTGGTGACACGCGAGTTAGCCGCATTGTCATTGGCAGAAGCCTTATCGTGGATGAAACCTGGTATATAGCGCGGCGCCACTACCAGAGGAAAGCGCAAACTAAATAGGCCATCCTCATATTTGATGTTTTCCTGGTAACTAATTTCGACAACTAATTGTTCATTTGGCGCAAGGTTTGCCACGTCAGTCGTAAACATATTGGGGCGTTCTTGGCTGACAAGACTGGCGCGTTTCCCCTCAGCTTTTGCCTGTTGAAAGATCTGCTTAGCCTCAGCTTTGGGATGAATTTGCCCTTCTATTACCCGCTGACCTATGTGCATACGTAGCGAATCGACTGCGGCCTCGTTTGGTAAAGGAAACAAATACTGGCCGTTTAACACAAATTCGGTGTTATTAGTAAAAATCTGCTTCACGCTAACGCGATTATTTAAGCCCGACACTTGCATCGACACCTGTGTATCGAGGGGTAAAGAAGGCAATAAGGCACCATTTGGCATGAAATACAACAGCATCCCCTGAGTAATATCATCGTAATCTAATGTTTGTTGCTGCTGCGGAATGTGTACTTCCAATGCAGAAGCTGCATCTTGTTGCCCAAATAAGGTTACTGCTGTATTTGGCGATGCTAGGACTGCAAATGGTAACCCCAAAAAAATAGCAATACTGACAACAACCATCAGGACTGCTTCAACGACTTCTTTTATCCTTTTCCCTGTGACCATCACAAAGGCTTCCTTCTTGTAAGTATGGATATTGGTTCTATTTAATCTTTAGTTGAGCTTGCACTCGCATCGATACCCACAACTCAACATGCAGGGTGCAAAACTGAATGGGGCTATTAAACACAGTTAGAATGGCACGAGCAGGGATGGAAAATGGCAATGCAACTATCAATTGTGGCAACAAAATGGCAATTGCATTTAGGCACTTTTTTCTCAGGTAAAATCCTGTATAGTCACGAAAACTTAATCCCCCAAGTCAATAGGAATATGGCTCTATGAAGCGTATCGCCATAGTGGAAGATGAAGCCGCCATTCGAGAAAATTACAAGGATGTGTTGCAGCAACACGGTTATAGCGTACAAACCTATGCCGACAGGCCATCGGCTATGTTAGCCTTTAATACGCGATTACCCGATTTAGCGATTATCGACATTGGCTTAGGCAATGAGATCGATGGTGGCTTTATGTTGTGTCAATCCCTCCGCGCGATGTCGAACACCTTGCCGATTATCTTTTTAACCGCCCGCGACAGCGATTTTGATACCGTGTGCGGCCTGCGCTTAGGTGCCGACGATTACCTAAGTAAAGAGGTGAGTTTTCCACATTTGACCGCACGCTTAGCCGCATTATTTCGCCGCTCTGAACTCGCAGCCAGTCAAACGCCACAGGAAAACCTACTCGAACGAGGTCCCTTAACTATCGATGCTAATCGTATGCAGGTCTATTGGAACCAGCATCCTATCGAACTGACCGTAACCGAGTTTTGGATGGTACATGCGTTAGCAAAACACCCTGGCCATGTCCGTAGCCGTCACGAATTAATGCAAGAGGCAAAAATCTTTGTTGATGACAGCACTATCACTTCCCATGTGAAACGGATCCGGAAAAAATTTATCGCCTCTGCTCCTGAATTTGATTGTATCGATACGGTTTATGGCATGGGCTACCGCTGGGACAGCCTAGCCTAAGTAATGATGGGATCTGCTTTGATGTATAACCTATGACACGTTTTCCCTTCGGCTTACGCACAAAAGTCATTGGCCTTAGCCTATTTTTACTCTGCCTACCTTGGCTTGGGTATCAATATGTTTGGGAGATGGAAAAGTACTTACGCCATGGTCAAGAACGTACTTTAGAAGGAACCACACAGGCGCTTGCAACTGCGCTGCACGAGCGCCCAAAGCTGTTTGATGGCCAAGCGAGCTTTTTAAAGCAAGTGGAAAAAAGTCGCGATCTCTACGCCTATCCACTGGCGGGAGCAATATTACTCGATGGAAAACTTAACGAGTGGCAGGAATATCAGCACAGATTTATCCAATACGGAGAGGCGAATCAAATCATGCGCGCCGATCCAACCACGCCCTTAACCTTAAGTTTTACCCATATGGTCGGCCAATATGATGGTTACCTGTACGCCTTTTTCCAAGTAGTTGACCCTAATGTGGTGTTTCGCGGCAAAAATGCCCTCAGTGTCGATAGAAATGATCACTTATCCATCGCCACATTGTCACCCGACAATAAATTCAAACGCTATATTGTTGCCACCACTCAGCCAGGCTGGATCAGCGCCTTCGAATTACCCGCTAATCCTAAGCTGACGGTGCCTGTCACCCCGGAAGTGCGTATCCAAGGACAATGGGCAACAACCGATGTGGGCTACAATATTGAGCTGCGTATTCCCCTTAATATGGTCGGTAGCAAACTCGGCTTTGCCATTGCCGATGTGAATGACAGTAAATATCGCGACATCACCGCAATTGTGGGTACATCCGCCTTGGACACCGTCGATAAACTCGGCACTGTATTAGTTCCATCACCAGAAATTGAAAGTATTATCAAAGGGATGAGTCACTATAGCTCAAGAGTATGGGTGGTAGACAAACATGGGCGGGTATTAGCGAAATCCGGAGATCTGCGCGCGAATAGCAGTGTCTGGACCCGCACCTTAGAAGATGAAACACCAGGCTCACTCTGGGGAAGCTTTAAACGGGATTATCTGCATCCCCTGTATTACAAAATTCTGACAAAACCACCCAAGGATTTTATTGATTCGCTGCAGGATTCTACTGAACTTGATGGCAGCCATATCCAAAAAGCGCTCTCGGGTCAGCAAAGTTCGACTTGGCGCTTAACCCCAGATAACAAAGCGGTAGTACTCGCCGCTGCGAGCCCTATCTGGATTGATAACAATGTGATGGGCGCCGTCGTTGCCGAAGAAACCACCCACGGTATTCGTACTCTACGTAACCGTGCCTTGGAAAAACTCTTTAACGTGATCTTGACCATTATGAGCATGGGCACACTGGCGCTGTTCTTCTTTGCTTCGAGTATTTCAAACCGAATTCGCAAACTGCGGGATGAGGCAGAAAATGCCATCGACAGCCAAGGTCGAGTGCGCAATAACCTTAAACCGTCAAAGGCTCGGGATGAAATTGGCGATCTTTCGCGTAGTTTTTCGAGTATCGTCGGACGCCTAGGCCAATACACCCATTATTTGGAAAATATGTCGTCGCGCCTCTCCCACGAACTCCGTACCCCCGTCGCCGTAGTGCGATCGTCCCTTGAGCATTTAAACCTGCAAACCTTAGATCAAGATGCGCAAAAATATGTCGACCGCGCGCAGGAAGGCGTGAGCCGCTTAAGCATGATGCTCAATAATATGAGCGAAGCAACGCGCCTAGAGCAAAGTTTATTGCAGGCTGATATCACTAAGTTTCCACTGTCTCAAGTGATCAGCGGTTGTATGCAGGGGTATCAAATCACTTATCCTGAACAACGATTTAGCGTAAAAGTGCCAGAACAGCCGCTGATGATGCAAGGCGTACCCGAATATATCGCTCAGTTAATGGATAAGCTTATCGCCAACGCGATTGAGTTTTGTCACAAGGATAGCGCCATTGAAGTGACGCTCACCCAAGTAGGTAAACAAGCCACATTACTGATCAGTAACTTAGGGCCTGAACTCCCAATTGATATGTCGGAGCAGATTTTCGATTCTATGGTGTCAGTGCGGATAAATCAGGCTCAAGATAAACCGCACCTCGGCTTAGGCTTATATATTGCGCGGCTAGTCGCTGAGTTCCATCAAGGCAAAATTCTCGCCCGTAACCGTAGCGAACACGATGGTGTGGATATCCTAGTCACACTGCCATTAAATTAACAAATTAAGTAGGTCCTTGGTCAAAGTGAGGCTTCCTTTAGAGCAGAACCTATCGACAAATGGCACAGGAGCGAAGAACATGAGCCAAACTCATCACTTCGTCTCTGCCATTTGTCAGAGTAAATGCTAAGATGACCGCCATAACAAGGGATGAGTAAAAATTTGCCCAACCTACTGATTCAGCCTACTGATCCAACCTACATGCCAAGGTAATGCTTCTATGACAGACAAACATCGTCAAGCCACCCAAATCGTCAGCTTAGGTCGAGACAAAAAATGGACCAAAGGTGTGATTAATCCACCCGTATTTCGCGCTTCGACTATCGTCTTCGATACCATGGAAGACATGCGCCACGCCGCAAAAAATAAAACCAATGGCGAGATGTTTTACGGCCGCCGTGGCACCCCAACCCATTTTGCCTTTCAAGCTGCGATTGCCCAATTAGAAGGCGGGGTCGGTACTGCGCTCTACCCTTCAGGCGCGGCAGCGATCAGTGCCGCACTACTGTCATTTTTAAAAACGGGCGATCATTTGTTGATGGTCGATAGCGTGTATGAACCCACGCGGGATCTGTGTACGCATATTCTCGCGGGCTTTGGTATTGAAACCACTTACTACGATCCCTTGATTGGCGCGGGCATTAGCGATCTTATTCGCCCCAATACTAAGGTGCTGTTTTTAGAGTCTCCGGGCTCAATCACCATGGAAGTGCAAGATGTGCCAACTTTGTGCCGTATCGCCCACGAACATGGGCTTGTCACTATACTAGACAACACTTGGGCCTCGCCCATCAACAGCAAACCTTTCGAAATGGGAGTCGATATTTCCATTCAAGCGGCAACTAAATATATTGTCGGTCACTCGGATGTGATGATAGGCACCGCCACCGCTAACGAAAAATACTGGCCGCAACTGCGTGAACACAGCTATTTGATGGGGCAAACCACCTCGCCAGATGATGTATACCTTGCCGCGCGCGGCCTGCGCACCTTAGGCGTGCGTATGGCGCAGCATGAAAAAAATGCAATGCAAGTCGCTAATTGGTTGAAAACCCGCCCAGAAGTGGATCATCTGCGTCACCCCGCGTTTGATACATGCCCTGGGCATGAGTTCTTTAAACGCGACTTTAGTGCCTCAAATGGTTTGTTTTCCTTTGTATTAAAGCAAGGTGATGCCGATGCGGTCACCGCGATGGTGGAAAATATGAGCCACTTTAAAATGGGCTTTTCTTGGGGGGGCTACGAGAGTCTAATTTTAGGGATTTTCGGTATTGACAGGATCCGCTCGGCAACGAAATGGGATCCGAGTAAACCCTTAATCCGTTTGCATATTGGTTTAGAAGATCCCGCCGATTTAATCGCCGATCTCAGTGCTGGATTTGAACGCTTTAACGCCGTTCTGACAGCTAAAGCGAAGTAACTATGTCGCTTAGGCGCTCGATGCTAGCGGCATAAAACAAAAGGGGCGGAATGAAAATTCCGCCCCTTTTTATGCTTATGCAACAGAAGATCTAAGCTATTCACTTTGCTGCAATTAATTAGCTTTAGTGCCTACATTTAGTACAGGGTCAACCCAAGCCTGTGAACCATAAAGCGGCACAGTTGAGAGCGCATGCTTATGGCTGCCGTTAGTCTCTTTTGTTGAATAAGATAAATACAGCAATGTCTGGTTTTGCGCATCGTAAATTCTGCGCACTTTTAATGATTTAAATAAAATACTCAAGGACTCAGTGAAAATCACTTCGCCGTGTTTTCCCATATCAATGTTAGCAAGATCGGCACGAGTAATAGGCCCTGTCTGGCGGCAACTAATGCTCATATCTGATGGATCGGCAAAATCTAAATTGGCTTCGATACGACTAATATGACAGGTAACCCCCGGGATTTTAGGATCCTGCTTAGCATCGATAATCACATCCTTTGTGGTGAAAAGCCCAAGGCTCACCTTACCCACATCGTCACCACAACCCGCGAGCAATAGACCCACAGTGGCCACAAACGCACACTTCAACAGAGTTTTCATTTATACATCCTTTTATGTTATTGCTTATAGGTTAGTGCTTAGCAAATAGCTTTTGCGCCCAGCGAGTAAGTCCTGCTGTCACAGAGCCAAAGTGATCGCCGACCACCACGGGAATATCGGGATAAATGCCAGCAATTTTCGCATAAATGGCAGGACTTCGTGCAGTCCCGCCCGTCACGTAAATCACATCGGGTTTACATTCAGCTTCAGCGGATAAATCCTCTGGATCTGGACCGTCTACTGCGACATTTGTTGCTACCAAGGTTTTTGCGGCTTGCGCAAGCGCTTGGTGCATCAGGGCTTCCACTTTCGTTAATGAGGGTTCGATGGCATTTTCAAACAATTTACGACTGACCCCAACCTGTAATGCCGCATCGACAAAATCCAGATTAATATCAGTATGCTCGGTGTCCGACAGTCCAATTTTAGCACGCTCCGCTTGGCGAACTAACTGATAGCTTAACTGCTGTTGCTGCACTTTTAATAAGCGATGCAGTAAATGGGGCTGCTCGGCATCTTTAATTAATTCGTCGATCAATTTGCGGCTACTTAAGGTGCTAAATTCACGTTGGGCACTGATATCATTTACCGCAACCGCATTCCAAAATGGGTTACTTGGCATAGGCTTACCATTAAGCATTAACGAACCTAGTCCAAAATGCGGCATAAACGCATGCATGGCAAGGGCGATATCAAGATCGTTACCACCAATACGCTGACCACTGTGACCAAGACAATCCGCTGCGCGATCGAGGTTCGCTTTATGGGCTGGCCCCATCTTAACGACTGAACAATCCGTTGTACCGCCGCCAACGTCAACCACCAGCACGGTTTGGTTGTCGATAAGGCTCGCTTCATAATCCATACCCGCAGCCAGTGGTTCAAAGAGAAAGGCCACATCGATAAACCCCGCGCGTTTTGCCGCTAAAGTTAGAATCGCCTCAGCCTGTCTATTACTTTCCTCACCACCGATACCTTGGAAGTTTACTGGACGACCTATCACCGCATGGGTAATGATTGACTCATCGCCCTCTTGAGCTAATCCTTTTTCAATTAACACAGCTTCTGCACGGGTTTTAATATGCTGCATCATCAAGGTGACAATATCCTCAAACAACGCAATTTGCTCAATCCTTAATCCAGAGGCTCCTAAAAATGATTTTGGCGAACGGACATAAAATCCTTCCTCCGGCATCTCTAAATAGGCGCTTATCGCCTGCTCTCCAACAAACACAGCTTGGGTATCGGTATCAAGATCTAATTCATGGCGCACTAAACGTGCCCGACTTAATTGAGCCGCACGTTTTTTGGCATAATCAGCTTTAAATTCAATAGGAAGCCCACGATACACTGCCTCAGCGATAAGCTCTCGATCCATCGCATAGAGCGTAGAAGGTAAATACGCTGACTGCTCTGATAAAGATAACAACTGGACATTCTCGCCTAGCATAATGCCGACGGCGCAGTTGGCACTCCCATAATCAAATCCGACAAACATACCTTTCACTCCCGCGATAAAAAAGCCGAGCAAGGTAACATAGTTTGTGTCGATCCCAAAGAAGTTAGCTTATATACCGACACGAGCCCCCCATTAATGAGTACTTAGTGCGCTTTCATTCAAGGTATACCAATGAGCGAATGCCAAAGCCCATTATTGCGTTGATACCACAAAGCGATGGAGTCTCATCAAAATAACCCAAAGCGATGGCTCTAAAGCAAATCAAGTGGCTTTCATATTAAGGTCATATTTCTGTCATACTCGTCATCAATCTGACATATTTCCCTCGTATCTTTAGCCAAGATAAATTCCCGACCGATTTTGGCGCTTGTACAATATTTATCATTGAAATTCCTTCACTTGTCAGCCGTAAATCTGATTGCACAACGGTGGATGAATGCTATTGTATAGTGCGCCATGACGCTTGCTTAAAGGAGCTGTGCAGTGTCCCCGAATACCGATAAATTATCGATTGATAAAGAACTCTCCTGGTTATCATTTAATGAGCGGGTATTGCAAGAGGCTTGCGATCCTAACGTCCCCCTTGTTGAACGGGTACGTTTTTTGGGGATATTTTCCAATAATATGGATGAATTTTTCCGCGTGCGCGTTGCTGCTGTTAGGCGATCTATTTTACTTTCAGCCTTACAGGAAGGCCGCAGTAATAGTCGCCATTTAATGGCCAAAATCCAATCTAAGGTGATGGCATTACAGGAACGATTCGATAGTATTTATACGGATTTAATGCGAGAACTCGTTCGTCGTAATATTTTGTTAATCAATGAGAAACAACTCAGTGAGTTTCACAGTAATTGGCTTAAAAAACATTTTAGAGACCATTTTAAACGCCATATTGCCCCGCTGATCGTCAGTAATAACCGCGATCTGGTGAAACATATCAATGATGATTCAACCTATCTGTGTGTGTGCTTATACACCAAAGCCCGCCGTCAGTATGCCCTAGTAGAAGTGCCGACAAAAAATGTACCACGGTTTCTCGAGCTTCCCGCGGAAAAAAGTAAAGCGAAAAAGTATCTTATTTTACTCGATAACATTATCCGTCACTGCGTAGATGAACTTTTTGGCCCCTTCTTCGAATACGATGCGATTGAAGTCTATTCAATGAAACTTACCCGTGATGCTGATTTTGATATCACAGACGAGTTAGAGCAAACTCAGCTTGAAAAAATGACTAAGGGTTTAAAAAAACGTCTTACGGCTGAACCCGTGCGCTTGGTATATGACAAAGAAATGCCCGAACATATGTTAGTCATGCTCAAAGAGAATCTAAATATCAGTTCAACCGAATGCCTAATTCCCGGTGGGCGTTACCACAGTTTTAAAGACTTTATCGGTTTTCCGAATCCTAGCCGTGATTACCTCGAAAACGAAAAACTCCCCGCGCTCAACAGCGCAGGATTTGGCCGCTGCGCCAACAGTTTTGATGCGATAAAAATGGGCGATATTATGCTCAACTACCCGTACCATAAGTTTTCCCACTTTACCGAAATGGTGCGCCAAGCCGCTTACGATCCTGCAGTGCGTTTTATCCGCATTAATTTATATCGAGTGGCAAAAAAATCCCACGTGATGCAGTCACTAATCGATGCGGTTAAAAATGGCAAACAAGTTACCGCCGTGATTGAACTTAGGGCAAGGTTCGATGAGCAATCCAATATCGAGTGGACTCGTATTTTGGCCGAAGCAGGCGTAAAAGTGCACCACGGGATCACCAGTTTAAAAGTGCATTCCAAGCTCTGTTTAATTGGTCGCGAAGAACAAGGAGAAATCAAACTCTACTGTCACGTGGGATCTGGCAACTTTAACGAAGGCACAGCGCGGGTCTACACTGACTTATCATTGTTTACTGCAAACCAAGAAATTGCCCGTGAAGTTGAACAGGTATTTGACTTGATTGAACACCCATATCGCCGAGATAACTTCCAACATTTGATCGTGTCGCCCTACGATGCACGACAAAAGCTCACCTACTTAATCGATAAAGAAATCGTCAACGCACAGAGTCACATTAAGGCGGCTATTACCTTAAAATTAAATAACTTACTCGATGATGCGTTAGTGCAAAAACTCTATGAAGCCTCTGCTGCAGGCGTAAAAATTAAGTTGTTAATCCGCGGAATGTGCTCGCTGATCCCGCAAATACCAGGCATCAGCGACAATATCGAGGTTTACAGTATTGTGGATAGATTCCTCGAGCATTCCCGCGTAATGTTGTTCCATGCGGGGGGCGAAAATAAGCTCTTTATCTGCTCGGCCGACTGGATGAGCCGTAATATTGATAACCGTGTTGAAGTCAGTGTACCTATTTATGATCTGCGCCTAAAACAAATGGTGATGGATATTTTATCTTTACAGTTTAATGACAACACTAAGGCCCGAATAATCAATAAGGAACAAAGTAATCCTTATCGAAACCGTGGCAATAAACGTAAAGTGCGTTCTCAAATTGCCATTTATCAATATCTGATTAATTATGAGAAGCGACAACAACAGGAATTTAACGCCCAGATGGAAGCATCACAAGCGACTTCCTCCGGGGAGTTTACCCTAGAGAAAAAACCAGAATTACAGGCCAAAGCCAGTTAATCACTGGCTTTATTATCATCTCGATTGCCTAAGGATAATCCGATTGGTTGCCACACATTCACAACCGCGACACTTTGTCGCCATCGACATGGGATCAAATAGTTTTCACCTTGTTATTGCCCGTGAGCAAGATGGCAGTTTGCAGATATTACACAAAGAAAAACAACAAGTTCAGCTAGCTACTGGGTTAGATACACAAAATATGTTAAGCCAAGAGGCGATGGAACGAGGCCTTAATTGCCTGCGTGATTTTAATCAACGCTTTTCAAACCTTGACCAAGCACAAGTGCGTTTAGTGGCAACTCATACCCTTAGGGTGGCTAAAAATCGTGAGCAGTTTATTGAAGCAGCGCTTGCCATTTTGCCCTATCCAGTGGAAGTCATTTCTGGTCATGAGGAAGCGCGCTTAATTTATAACGGTATTGCCCAAAGCCAAGTATTGGGAAAACGTAATCTCGTTATCGATATTGGTGGTGGCTCTACCGAGGTCGTGCTTGGACAGAAAAATACTCCCACCCATTTATCCAGCTTGCGCTGTGGCTGTGTCAGTTTCAACGAACGCTTCTTCCCAAATGGACATATTACACCAGCCTCCTTTCGCGCCGCACAAAGTGCTGCAGATAAGCAGTTTGCTTCCTTATCAAAAGAATACTTCAGCGGTCATTGGGACTTAGTCCTGGGCAGTTCGGGAACCGTCAAAGCCATATGTGAAGCCGTTCAAGAAGATCACGGTGATGAAGTCATTACCTTAACGCGGCTGAAACAACTCAAGTTGAAATTAATCAGATTTGGGCACATTGATCATGTCCAATTCACCCATGTGGATAACAAACGCACACCGTTAATCTCCGCAGGTCTTGCTATTTTAATTAGTTTTTTTAGACGCTTACCTGTTGAAAAGTTGGAGTTTAGCCCTGGGGCGCTGCGAGAAGGCGTGTTATATGAGTTAGCTAAAATTGGCCAATATCAAGATATACGCCACCGCACTGTGGATAGCATTGCCCAGCTTTACCATATCGATATGCCCCACGCGATTAAGGTACGAGATACTGCGATGGCATTGTTTGAACAGGTTGCCGATGAATGGCAATTAAGGCCCCATGCTCGATTACTCGCCTATGCCGCCACCTTACATGAGATAGGTTTACACATAAATTCAAGGGCATTGCATAAACACGGCGCCTACATCATTAGTAATAGCGATATGCCAGGGTTTAGTGAGGCATTACAGCAAGATCTAGCGCGACTGATTGTCAACCATCGTAAAAAACCCTATGAGTTAATGCTTGCTGAATTAGAGCCAAATCATAAATTGACGCTCATTCGCTTACTCTGTCTATTACGCCTTGCTGTTCTGCTCAATCTTGGCCGTATCGCCAAATCATTGATTTTGGAACAAATTCAAGTTATTCCAGATGGCGTTATGTTAGTGCTACCCAGCCATAAACGAAAAATAAGCCTTTTTATGAAAGACTTGCAGCGAGAGCAAAAGCAAATGGCCGCTCTTGGAATAAATCTGCGTTTAGTGTCGAGTATCGCCTCCCACAACGATAAACACTCACTTGAACCAGAAATCACCACTGACACTGTGGGATAATCATCGCCATTCTCCCAAGAGAAAAAGGCTCGTATTACAAAACTAGCGCCGCATCATACGAGCCTTTGGATGACATTTGTTTAGTATTGCAACGGCTTATCGCTCCTGCAGCAAACGCAATCTCAGCGACATCATTAAACTAACACCCTGTTAATATGTGTCTGATGATAATGCAAACGCGTAATCGCTAAAGCAATCAAGGCTAATAGAGTCAAAGATCCCATTACCACACCACGCCACATCGCCTCATGCCAAAACAGCATTAAATATGGGCCACCCATCGCAGCGCCCAAATAATAACAACATAAATAGAGTGAGGTAGCCTTAGCGCGATCGCGGCTTGCACGCATTGCTACAAAGGAATTGCAACAACTGTGAGTCAGAAAGAACCCACAGGCCGTCATTAAAAACCCCGCACAAATCGTCAACGTCGTATCAAACAAGGTCAGTAAACTGCCCAAAAACATCAACCCCCAAGACCATTGATATAGCTTGTGTTGACCAAATTTTGCCAACCATTTTGCGGTAAAATATGACGCGACAGTCCCACTGGAATAACACAGAAAAATCAAGGTTGCTTGAAAACGGCTCCATTCATAGGGTGGTGCCATCAAATGTAACTGGATAAAACTAAACTGATTGACCATCATCATAAAAGTGAGACCACCAATAGCGTAGACTAAACGCATTTGAGGATCGGTTAAATGATAGCTAAAACCATGAAAGTCTTGCATTAAACGTGCACGTTTGGACAGGCGCTCAGGCTTATGGACTTGGGACATCGCTTGAGCATCTGCACCTGAGGGTAATAAATAACTGGTCAACGCCACCCCGGCTAAGGTCACTAAAAACAATAACCACATTGATGCTTGCCAAGATAAAAACTGCGACATCATTCCTCCCAGTAAACGCCCCACAATACCACCAATACTGTTAGCCATAATGTAAATGCCCGCGGCTTTAAGCATAGTGCTGGGGGATAACTGCTCTTTAAAATAGGCCATAGCAATAGCAGGAACAGCAGCCAATACAACACCTTGCAGCAATCTTACCAAAAGTAAACCATTAAAATCCGGCGTCCAAATTAGCAATAGATTTGAAAGCGCTAATAACCATAAACTCACAACAATAGGAGCATGTCGGCCAATACGGTCAGATATTACCGCGTAGATAAGTAATGAAAACGCTAAAGAAAAACTAGTGACGGAGAGGATCAAGGTCGCCTTAGAGCCGGATACCGCAAAGTGTTCGGCAATTAAGGGCAACATTCCTTGCATTAAATACAAATTGATATACACCACAACGGAGGCCACACACAGGGCCCACATTAATCGGGTATCACGCTGTTTATTGTCAATCATAGTGTCCAACACGGCTTGCACGCTAGCCTCGATCACATCTCACTCATAGGATAGACAAAGGTTAGCACTGGGCATAACATAACAATAATAGATAATTAGTATCGTAATTATTGATTTTTGTTATAGATAGATCTCATTAATAACTCTGTGTGAGCCAATAGATGGATATACGTCAACTCAAACATTTAGACGCCCTTGCTAACACTGGCAGTTTTACTGCCGCGGCTAAAAAACTCAATATGGCGCAACCTGCGCTCAGTCAGAGTATTAAACGTCTTGAGCAATCCCTAGGTGTTACCTTAATCAATCGTACTAGCCATAAAAATGACAAACTACTGGCCCTCACCGCTGAAGGTTTAGTACTCCATCAACATGCCACGCTTATCCTAAAGCAAATCAAACAGGCCGAGGCACAAATCCATGCAATGGCCAATCTCACCTCGGGTGAAGTGCGTATTGCAGTGCCGGGTATGCTCGGTTCCTTCTATTTACCCTCGCGGTTAATGGCCTTTCGCCATCAATACCCCGAGCTAAAACTGTCACTGTTTGAAGGCGGCACCCGCGATGCACTACGTATGTTACAGCAAGAAGAAGTGGATATTGCGATTATTACCGCCCAAGATCTACAGAGTGATTTTGACAGTCAACTGTTAATCCGTGAACAAATGGTGATTGCAATGGGGACAGAACATCCATTAGCAGAACATAATGCTGTTAGCTTGAGCGATTTTTTTGACCATGAATTAGTGATGTTTAAGACAGGTTATTTTCACCGTGAATGGATACTGTCACAGGCAAAAGTGTTAGGGAAAAAGCCCAATATTGCCTTTGAAACCAATCTGATTAACTTGATAAAACAAATTGTATCCCAAGGCTTTGGTATCACCAGTGTGCTGGAAATGGCGATCAGCCCGAAGGACGATATTTTAGCTAAACCCTTCGATCCACCCGTCTTTTTAAATCTGCATATTGCGTGGAAAAAACAGCGTCCAGTCAGTCAAGCCGACCGTGCTTTTGTCGAGTTTCTGATGAAGAATCGCTAATAAAAAAGCCCTTTCAAATCTAAAAGGGCTTAATCACTTATCAGTTTTATCGGTTAGCCATAACGGCTTTCATCAACACTTCAGTAGTGTATTTATCATTATTGATCACAGGATAACGGTCATAGGTTTGGAATATAACCTGATCTTGATACTTGATCATGGCAACAACACCGTACTGAATTCGTTTATCAATAGACTTCGCGGGTAATGAAAATTTAAATGGCACGGGGGCGCGGGCAATATTAAAGGTCTTTTGTGCTATCACAACCCCTGGTGTATTAAGATCAATAATGGCAATAGTAATTTCACAACCTTGAGGCAAGAGAATTTTCTCTAAATAACCCGCTGCACCATTAATAATCACCGGTGGTTCAGGCTGTACAGTCACACAACCATTAAGCAAGATAGCCATCAGTGAACATATTACAAACGACTTGATTTTCATAACCATATCAACTTCCCTTTACCATACGTATAAGACCTTCTTGAGTAGAAGAAGCCACTAACTCGCCCTGTTGATTAAAAAATTGCCCTCTAACATAACCCCTACCACCACTGGCATTAGGACTATCGATACTGTAAAGCAACCATTCACCCATATTGATTTGTCGATGGAACCAAATAGCATGATCTATCGTCGCCATTCGTACACCTGGACTTAAAAATGAGACACCGTGGGGCTGCGCTGCCGTCACTAAAAAGTTAAAGTCGGAAGCATAGGCAAGTAAATATTCATGGATATGGGCATCATTTGGCATAGGGCCATTAGCTCTCATCCAAACATAACGGTACGGCTCGGTTTCTTTAGGCGCAAAAGGGTGCAGTGGATTGACCAATCGCATCTCAATTGGTGCATCGGCCATAAACTTTTCCAGCATTTTAGCCGGAACTTTATCCCGCATCGTCATCGCAAGTTCTTGTTGATTCAATAAACCTTCAGGACCAGGAACCTGTGGCATCATCGCTTGATGACTAAAGCCTTCTTCAGGTTCTTGGAAAGAACAGGTCATATGAAAAATAGGGCGTCCTTTTTGGATAGCACTCACACGCCTTGCACTAAAACTACCGCCATCGCGCATATTCTCCACTTCATAAACAATCGGCAGTTTTTCGTCGCCCGCACGTAAAAAATAGGAATGCAAAGAATGTACGTTACGTTCAACTGGAACCGTTTGTTTAGCAGCACTTAAGGCCTGCCCCATCACTTGGCCACCAAACACATGGCCAAAACCCAGATCTTGGCTTTGACCACGAAAGAGGCCAATTTCAATTTGCTCAAGGGAAAGTAATGATAAAAGATCGTCTAATACCTGACTCATGGGATCCTACTGACCTACAGAATAGTTAACCATTAATACTAAAGGGTAACTCAGTTCTACTAGGGCTGACCAGCATTGAGTAAATAATGCTAAAACGAAAATGCTGTTCACTCAGCACTAATCAATTTTAATATCGTGCTCTAATGCGCTGAGCTTTGACCAAGAAAGCACTTTATCCTCACCACAAGCATGTAAACTCACGGGAAACGCTTGATAAATTTGATGCCAACATTGAGCCAATTTATGGGGTGTGCATAATCCTTCACAAAAATACATCGGCAAAAACTCAGCAAACATGCCATGGCTGACACTCCCTGCCCCCGCCAAAATATGCTGGCCGTTGGGTGCATGTTCGCTGACTAAAAAAGCGGTCGTGGCGGTCAGGGTATCGAAGGAAAATAAGGGTTGAATTGCTGTTGCCAAATGTTTTTCTGTCATTGCTGTGACCGCCTGTGGACATAGGCTGTTCACTCGAATATTGTGCATTTCTCCTTCGATAGACAGACTGTTAACCATACCAACTAGAGCCATTTTGGCTGCACTAAATCCGACTTGATGTAAATCACCAAATAACCCGGATACTCCTGTGGTCATCACAATACGGCCATAGTTTTGCAATTTCATTAATGGCCATACCGCTTGAGTCAAATAAAAACTGCCATTTAAATCCACATCTAACTGTCGCTGCCATTGTTCTGGTGTGATCCTTTCAAAGGCACACGCCCCATAAATACCCGCGTTATTAATTAAAATATCAATCCGTTGCCAGCTTTTCGCGACGGTATCAACCATACGATCTACAGCCGCTTTGTCACTCACATCGAGGACAAACTGGAGGCAATCACAACCTAATTTAATAATACTATCATATGTTTGATTCAAGTTGTCATTGATGGAGTGAGTAACAGATTGAGCATCTGTACTGACTTCAGCACAGTGAACTGTAGGTTGATCGATAAGTACGACTTTTGCACCCCGCTCTGCCAGCATAATAGCGTAAGCTCGGCCAAGTCCTGAACCCGCTCCGGTGATCAGTGCCACTTTCTTATCGAAACGCATCTGAACGTATCCTTATTGATATAATGCAAATTCACATTATCTGGAGTGTGGACCTTATGTAAAATCAATATAGATACCTAAGTGCTTCTCTTTAGATAACACTTGGGTATACATGGCATCTTTGATGTTTACAACCTAATGAGTGCATTGAACAATTTACCTAAATTAATAAAATCTTAGGTAAATGCTTATTTAACCCTTGTGCTATAACAACACAGACTTTTATGATTTTCTTTGAGCTTGGCGACAAATATCATTCCATATAAGTCAACATATGTGCGCCAATTCAAACTCTGTTAAATGCGTTTATTAGATAGTGCTCACTTTCGAGCAAAATATTGTTATGCTACTCCTAATTAAATATCGATTTCTTTTTCGAGATAACGACTGGACGCCATGAATCCTTGGATTTTAGCCATAAGACCGCGCACGCTTCCTGCGGCAATAGGGCCATTATTAATTGGTAATATACTTGCCTTACACCTTAACAGTTTTAGCTGGTTAATTGCTGCAACCTCCATGCTCTGCGCCATATTGTTGCAGGTTGCCGTTAACCTTGCTAACGACTACTTTGATTTTAAAAATGGTATCGATACTGCTGAACGTATTGGCCCCATTCGCGTTACCCAAAGTGGTATGATCCCCGCAAATAGTGTGCGTAATGCCATGATATTGTGTCTTATCCTTGCTCTCGCTGTCGGTTCGTATCTGATTTGGCACGGAGGCTGGCCCATCGCCATTCTCGCCGCCGCCGCTATTTTAGGTGCTCTTGGCTACAGCGGTGGCCCCTATCCCCTCGCCTCCCATGGGCTCGGTGAAGTAGCGGCATTTGTCTTTTTTGGCTTAGTGGCAGTGGTGGGCAGTTATTATCTGCAGGCGGGCGATACGACTATTAATGCGTGGTTATTAGGTTGTGCGATTGGCTTATTTAACGCTGCGATTATGTTGGTGAATAACACTCGCGACATCCGTACCGACACCCAAGCGGGCAAACATACTCTAGCGGTACGTATTGGCGAAGCTCAGGCAAAAGTGCTTTATCAAGCCTTAATCTATTTGCCCTTTGGTCTAGTCATCGCTGGCTTTTTATTCGGTATTTTACCCGGTTTACCAGTACTACTTGCGGGATTATCTCTGCTTATTGCCCGCAAACTCAGTAGCGATTTTTATGCCGTTTCTGGTGAAGCCTTAAATCCGTTACTCGGCCGCACAGCTAAGTTAACCATGATTTTCAGTACCTTGTTTAGCGTGGGTTTAGTGTTTACCGCATAAGAGTAAATCCGCTAAGCTAATGCTACACCACAGCTCAATGCTGAATATAAAAAGGTTCATATCTTCGATAGATACGAACCTTTTTTATTGGCCGCAGCACGACTTCAATTTGGCTTAATATCGACGAGGGAAATCCTACCCCCCATTTATTGCCAGATATAACCAGAGATCAGCGTGTTTAACAAAATACCATTAAAGTTACGTTCGGCATGGGATGAACCATGATGGCCTGCACCAAAACACACATGTAGCGGTAATAAATGTTCTTCCCGCGGATGACTAAAACGCGCTTCAGGGGCTGATTGCCAATGAGTTAACGCTATTTTTACCTCGGCAGAACTAACACTTGCCGTTAAAGTTTGCGTCAGCCAATAGTCAAACTCTGCGCTGCGGCTTTGGACCGTGGGATCGCTTGAAAAAAACGCCCGCATATTGTGAAACGACATCCCTGAGCCCACGATCAACACCCCTTGGTCCCGCAGCGGCGCTAAAGCCTCCCCAATCGCTATATGGATTTTAGGATCGAGGCTGTGGACTAACGACATCTGCACCACGGGAATATTCGCTTCAGGATACATCAACTTAAGTGGTACAAAGGTACCGTGATCAAATGCGCGTTCGCTATCTAAGCGGGCGGCGATGCCCTTATCTGCTAGCATATTCGCAATCTGTTCGGCTAATTCTGGCTCACCGGGTGCAGGATATGTCAGCTGATAAGCCTCAGGTGGAAATCCATAGTAGTCATACAAAATACTTGGCTTTGGGCTACTCGACAAAGTCACCACAGATTCTTCCCAATGGGCAGTGATCAACACAATCGCCTTCGGAGTGGGCATTGGCGCTGTTACTGAAGTTAAAAATGTACGCAACTCCCTATGATTAACATCATTGAGCAAAGGCATAGGGCCACCACCGTGGGGCACAAATAGCACAGGCATACGACTCGCGTTAACTTGCATCATAATCCTCTCGTGTTGATTAACTTATATTTGTACTACTGGCTTTAAACTCAGCATTTCTCGCTTAACTCACTGTCCTACATAACACTTCAATGCACGCTTAAAATGCGGAACGACTCTGCACCAACTGCCGCTGAAATCGCACTAAACGCTCCACAATTTCATCGAGTTGAATAATCGCATCGCACACACCCCATTAAACCTGATATTTGCCGTCAGTCTGGGACATAAATGCACAACAACGAGCAAGAATGGAATCGATTATGAGCCGATAAAAGATAAATAAATATGGAATAAAATCTAATATCTCATAAACTAATAGTTTATAACTTGCGAGTAATATTTGTGACCTTAGACCAACTGCTGATGTTTAAAACCGTAGCTGAGGCGGGCTCACTCAAAGCTGCCAGTAACAAGCTACATAAAACCCAACCCGCCATAAGCCAAAGTATCAAACAGTTAGAATCCCAACTCGATCTTATCCTGTTTAATCGCGAAGGTTATCGACTCGCCATCACAGAACAAGGTCGAAAACTGCTGCAACATACCCTGCGGGTACTGAATGAAGCGCAAGAAATGAAGCAAGTAGCGAAGCATTTAGCCAAAGGTAACGAAGCAAGCATCACCTTAGCTTTTGAAGCCTCCTTTAATCTCGCTCGAATTTTGCCGATTTTAGAGCTGACTCAAAATGAGTTTCCTTATACCCAAATTATTCTCAAACAAGAGTTTTTAACTGGTGCACTCGAAGCGCTAAATCAAGATAAAGCTGAAATCATCATCTCTGCGGGCGGAATTGAACCCATACGTTCGAGCCATTTAGAATTAGCCTATTTATTTTCCGGTAGCCTTCTCGATGTTGCCGCACCGCGCTTACTCAGCCGTTATCCCAACCTAAGCCATGTACGGGAGTTAGTGAACGAATACCAAATCGTGATCCAAGATACAGGGACGGGAACAGCCAATATTGAATTTGGGGTACAGGCGGGGCAACGACGTTGGTATGTTAATGATTTTTATACCAAGAAAATGCTTATTCAAAGTGGTATGGGCTGGGGCAAGCTGCCGCACTATATGATTGAAGATTCACTCAAACAGGGCGCATTGATTGCACTGGATCTGCGTGAAAGACAAAATAATATTCAACTCGATTACTATGTGATGCGAAAACCCCACTCACCTTTAGGCCCCGTGGCACAAGCACTCTGGCAAAAGCTGATCGCCTTTTCATTGAGCTGAATGCTTAAGACTTCAAGCTTCAGGTTTGGTTTTAGTGGCTTTAAATAAGGTGAAGTAACTAAGTTATATGCCCTTATAAAGTCATCGGCCATAAACAAAAACGCCCCTCGATAAGGGGCGTCTTTCATTTCAATAACAGGCTAAACCTTAGACTTAAACCTTAGCTAAGGTGCGCTCTTTGGCACTCCAATCTAAGTGATATTTCTCGCCTGCTGGGGTATCGATACGCTCAAATGTATGGGAACCGAAAAAGTCACGCTGACCTTGGAGCAAGTTTGCCGGTAATGTTTCGCAGCGGTAACTGTCGTAATACGCCAGAGCCGAGCTAATACAAGGTGCTGGAATGCCTTGCATCACCGCAGTCGCGACTGCGGTACGCCATAGGCCTTGCTTTTCAGACAAGGCAGACGCAAAACTGTCCGCCATCAACAAATTGCTAAGATCAGATTTGTCTTCATAGGCTTGAGTGATGGATTGCAAGAAAGTCGCGCGAATAATACAACCCGCACGCCAAATTTTTGCAATTTGCGCAAAGTCTAACTGCCATTTTTGCTCATGGGCCGTCATCGCCATTAACTGGAAACCTTGGGCGTAACAACAGACTTTTGCACAATATAACGCGCTTTCAAGGGCTTCAATCAATTGCGCTTTTTGCGCATTATTAATAATTGTTGGATTTGGCCCCGCTAATTTCTGGCTAAGTTGCAAGCGTAAGGATTTTTGGGTACTCACGGCGCGAGCATACACAGCCTCAGCAATCGTCGGCGCCGGACAGCCAATTTGTAAACTGCTCACGGCCGTCCACAAACCCGTGCCTTTTTGGCCCGCTTTATCTAAGATCATTTCCACCAGCGGTTTACCCGTTAAGGGATCGGCCTGTTTTAATACTTCGCTGCTGATCTCCATCAAGTAGCTGTTCAAGCTGCCTTTGTTCCAGCGTTCAAACACATCGCCCACTTCAGAGGCGCTCATGCCTAAACCGTCATGCAGCATTTGATACGCTTCGCAAATCAACTGCATATCAGCGTATTCGATACCGTTGTGCACCATTTTCACATAATGGCCAGCACCCGCGGGACCAATATAAGTCGTGCATGGCTCGCCTTCTGTCACGGGATTACCCGGCTCGAAGCGTTCGATAGGTAGCCCAGTTTTGGCATCAACCTTAGCGGCAATGGCTTTCCAAATCGGCGCAACATGATGCCATGCATCGATATCACCGCTAGGCATAAGTGAGGGGCCGAAGCGCGCACCGACTTCGCCGCCCGAAACGGCAGAACTAAAAAATACAAACTGGCCTTTGTATCGCGCTTCACGCTCAACAGTGTCAGTCCATAAACTGTTACCTGTGTCGATAACAATATCATCGGACTCAATTCCGGCAGAAATCAAGGCACTACAGACACCATCGACGGGGGCTCCAGCAGGAACAGAAAGCACAAGAATACGGGGTTTTGTGAGACTGGCTAACATTTCGGTAAGATTAGCACAGCCAAGAATGCGAGATTCGAGTCCAGCACGTTCCTGTTTTTCTTGCTGTATAACACCATTAACTTTAACAGGATCGAGGTCAAATGCGCTGACGTGATATTGGTTATCTGCGATGTTTAGCGCGAGGTTTTTACCCATAACACCAAGGCCAATTACGCCGATATCATTAAGATTGCTGTGGTTTTGCATTATATTATTCCCACGGGTCACAGAGGTTAGAGTTAACCAATTTTGTGGAGGAATTATAGCGATCTTTGTAACTTAATTACCAGAGACATACGATTGGCAATTTCGATTGTGCCGAAAGTGCCAATCGTTTAGGTCTCATTTTATCTACAATTAATGGGCGAGTTTAAGCCCTAAAACACCCAGTAATATCAATATCAAACTGGCGATTTTAAGTAAGCTAACGCCTTCTCCTAAGAGGATAATTCCCGCAATCGCCGTACCCATAGCACCAATGCCGACCCACACGCCGTAAGCCGTACCAATAGGCAAATGCTTAACCGCGAGTCCTAACAGCAACACACTCACAGCCATCGACGCCACTGTAAAGATACTTGGCCACAAACGCGTAAAACCGTCGGTATATTTAAGGCCAATAGCCCAACCAATTTCAAATAAACCCGCAAGAACTAATAAGAACCAACTCATAGTGAACTCCCATAAAGGGGTCGTCCCCATGTTAGATTAGGCGTATTTAGGGTCGTCCCTAAGCCATTTGATTACAGTCAAACTGTAGGTGATATAGCTGTACGTAATAACTGTACGTGATGAGAATGCAAGACTAGCAAATTTGTGGTGAAAATTTCAATCTTTGATTTTGCCGAAATAAGAAATGCCATGCGCAAAAAGGCGATAGCAAGCTTGGTCAGTTTACTATCGCCTTGATATTTCAACTCTCGATAAGACCTTTACACTCTTTCTATAAAAGCCTTTACGCTCTATTTCTTACACTAAGGCATCGGCATAACCCATGCGAGTGAGCGCGGTACGCACTAACTCTAAGGTCTGTGGATCTTCTATGGTCGCTGGCGCGGTATATTGCTGATTATCGGCAATTTTTCGCATAGTACCGCGTAAAATTTTACCAGAGCGCGTTTTAGGTAATTTTTGAATGGCACTCACTAACCTAAAGGAGGCGACGGGACCAATTTCTTGGCGTACTAGGGTTATTAACTGTTTATGCAGCTCTTCATCACTGATCGTCACGCCTTTCTTAAGTACCACTAATCCGAGGGGAACTTGACCCTTAAGCGCATCATCTACCCCAATTACCGCGGCTTCGGCCACATCAGGGTGTTGACATAACACTTCTTCGAAGCGCCCCGTCGATAGCCTGTGTCCCGCTACATTTATGATGTCATCGATACGACTCATAATGTAGAGATAGCCGTCTTCATCGGTATAACCCGCATCACCAGTTAAGTAGTAACCCGGATACATAGACAAGTAACTATCTTGATAGCGTTGATCATTTTGCCACAGTGTCGTCAACGTCCCCGGCGGTAGGGGCAATTTAATCACCACATTACCCGAAGTATTGGGTGCAACTTGCTCACCTAATTCATCCAATACTTCAACCGCATAACCCGGCACAGGTAAAGCGGGCGAACCTGGTTTAATGGTAATCGGTGCTGTACCCATTAAATTTGCCGCTACTGGCCAGCCGGTTTCGGTTTGCCACCAGTGATCAATAACAGGTTTAGCAAGTTTTGTGTGTGCCCAAACTAAGGTATCGGGATCGCAACGCTCCCCCGCCAAAAACACATTTTTAAGACAGGTTAAATCAACACCTTGTAGATATTCACCGTCAGGATCTTCACGCTTGATTGCGCGAATGGCTGTCGGCGCTGTGAAAAAACTTTTGACTTTATATTTGGCAATCGTACGCCAAAAAGCACCGGGATCGGGCGTACCGACAGGTTTGCCCTCGTACATTAAGGTGGTTGCACCAACCAGCAGCGGTCCATACACAATGTAAGAATGGCCCACAACCCAGCCCACATCGGACGCAGCCCAAAACACATCACCCGCTTGAATATCATAAATATGCTGCATCGACCAAGCCAGAGCCACGGCATGGCCACCATTATCGCGCACCACACCTTTAGGCTGACCCGTGGTGCCTGAGGTATAAAGCACATACAAGGGATCGGTAGCCTTAAGCGCGACACAATCGGCCTTAGGTGCAGTTGCTAATACGGCTTGCCAATCTAAGTCACGGCCCTCAAGTAAATCGGCCTGATACTGGCTACGATTCAAAATTAGGCAGTGATCAACCTGATGTACAGACTGAGCCAAGGCTTTGTCTAGTAAAGGCTTATAAGGAATGACGCCCGAGGGCTCAATGCCGCAGGATGCCGACAATACCAATTTGGGTTTAGCATCATTGATCCGAGTCGCGAGTTCATTGGCGGCAAAGCCACCAAAAAATACCGAATGAATCGCGCCGATGCGGGCACAAGCCAGCATAGCAAAGGCGGTTTCCGGCACCATAGGCATATAAATCACCACACGGTCGCCCTTTCTTATACCAATAGATTGCATAAAGCCAGCGAGTCGGCTCACTTGAGCCTGTAACTCCGCGTAACTAATGCCATATTCAGTATCCGTTACTGGACTCACATACTGGATAGCCACTTGGTCACCGCGCCCAGCCAACACATGGCGGTCAACGGCATTATAACAAGTGTTCATCTCACCATCGGCAAACCAGTGATAAAACGGTGCCTGCGATTCATCGAGCACCGTTTGCGCCGGCTTAATCCAATCGAGCGTCTTCGCCGCTTCTCCCCAGAATTCGGCTTTATTAAGCAAGGATGCTTGGTGCAACGCTTGATGTTTTTGTTGGTTCTGTTTTTGATTTGTGGCTTGCGCTACAGATGCATTTTGCTGTTCGATCAACATATGTCCTCCAATCAGGACTGCGGCTTTAATTAGCAGCCGCAATAACGACAACTACCCCTTCCTTCCTGCTTCTATTATTAGCAAGGAGACCTCAAGCCCACTATTAGACGTTAGCCTATAACCAGAAGATATTTGTGGTTTTATGAGCTTTAAATCCAGCCGCACAGCCCGATGGCAATTGGGATTGACACTTTTTTGCCAACAGAATAAAAGTCAAAATCTTTACCTTTACGTAAACTTCATATATCTTGCTTAAAACTGATTATTTAGGGTACATGAATGAGCGCAACACACACAGTACAAACAACGTACTCGATTAGTGATCTCTCAAAAGAATTTGATATCACCACACGGAGCATTCGTTTCTACGAAGACCAAGGCTTGCTTAAGCCGAAACGTCGCGGTCAAACCCGTATTTACAGTCTTAAGGACAGGGTTCGACTCAAACTTATTCTGCGCGGCAAGCGCCTTGGGTTCTCCCTTGCGGAGACCCGACGCCTGTTCGAACTTTACGATGCCGATAAGAGCAGCACCACTCAGCTCAATACCATGCTTGCCCTCGTGGAAGAGAAAAAATCCGCCCTACAACAGCAAATGGACGACATCAAAGTGGTCCTGATGGAGCTAAATTCGGCCGAGCAGCAATGCCGCCTCGCCCTAGAAGAAAGCAAGACCAAGGCCTAATGCCTTCGAGCTTGCAAGCATAGCATTAACGAACACCTCAGTTGGTACGACCGCGTGACAGGGATACATCACGCTAAGCAAGACAGTTTTAAAGACTCAAGCACCTAATAATCATAACAATATAAATTAGAACATCTGAAAGGACACAAGCAATGAACTCACTCTACACCAGTCTTAATTTTGGCCTAGGCGAAGATGTCGATATGCTGCGCGATGCAGTGCAGGATTTTGCCGCGAATGAAATCGCACCGATTGCCGCGAAAGTGGATCACGACAATGCCTTTCCCAATGAACTTTGGCCTGTGCTTGGAGGTATGGGACTGCTCGGCGTAACAGTACCCGAAGAGTTCGGCGGCGCGAACATGGGCTACCTTGCCCACGTCGTCGCAATGGAAGAAATTTCCCGCGCCTCGGCCTCTATCGGCTTAAGTTACGGTGCCCACTCCAATCTGTGCGTAAACCAAATTAACCGTAACGGTAATGCCGCACAAAAAGCCAAATACTTACCAAAGCTCGTCAGCGGTGAGCATATTGGCGCACTGGCTATGAGTGAACCCAATGCGGGTTCTGATGTGGTTTCGATGAAACTGCACGCCCGCAAAGAAGGCGACCGTTATATTCTTAATGGCAACAAGATGTGGATCACCAACGGTCCCGATGCCAATACCTATGTTATTTATGCCAAAACCGACTTAACTAAGGGCGCCCACGGCATCACCGCCTTTATCGTCGAGCGCGGTTTTAAAGGTTTCAGCCAAGCGCAAAAACTCGACAAACTCGGCATGCGCGGTTCAAACACCTGTGAACTGGTGTTTGAAGAGGTAGAAGTGCCAGAGGAAAACATCCTTGGTGGCCTCAACAATGGCGTCAAAGTGCTGATGAGTGGCTTAGATTACGAACGCGTAGTGCTCTCAGGCGGACCGTTGGGGATCATGAACGCCTGTATGGATATCGTTGTGCCTTATATCCACGAGCGTGAGCAATTTGGTAAATCAATCGGTGAATTCCAACTAGTACAAGGCAAGTTAGCCGACATGTACACCGGTATGAATGCCGCCAAATCCTATGTCTATAACGTAGCAAAATCCTGCGATCGCGGTGAAACTACCCGCAAAGACGCCGCGGGCGCCATTCTCTACAGTGCGGAACTCGCCACAAAAATGGCACTGGATGCCATTCAATTGCTCGGCGGTAATGGCTATGTCAACGAGTACGCGACAGGCCGCTTACTGCGCGATGCCAAACTCTATGAGATTGGCGCTGGCACCTCAGAAATTCGCCGTATGCTGATTGGCCGCGAGCTCTTTAACGAATCGAAATAAGCAGCCCAGGGCGAACGATGCATAACTCGGCTTAAGTCCTTCATGCTCCCTCGCCCAACTAAGCCAACGGATACTGAGTTACCGCTTTATAAGGACAATCAAAGTGACGCAATTAAGCAGTCGTATCAACGCCCGTAGCGATGAATTTAAAGCCAAATCCGACGATATGGCCGCTCTCGTGGCCGATCTTAAAACCAAACTCGCCAGAATCGAACTCGGCGGCGGCCCTGTGGCGCTGGAGCGTCATTTATCCCGCGGGAAATTACTCCCACGTCAACGGGTTGAAAAGCTGCTCGATGCAGGTTCGCCCTTTTTAGAGCTATCGCAATTTGCGGCGTTTGAAGTCTATGACGAAGAAGTGCCCGCTGCGGGCATTATCGCTGGTATCGGCCGTGTGAGCGGTGTCGAGTGCATGATTATCGCCAACGACGCTACAGTTAAAGGCGGCACTTACTACCCGATTACCGTTAAAAAACACCTCCGCGCCCAAGATATTGCCAGTCGTTGTCACTTGCCTTGTATCTATTTAGTCGACTCAGGCGGCGCCAACCTGCCCCGCCAAGATGAAGTCTTCCCAGACCGCGACCATTTTGGCCGTATCTTTTATAACCAAGCGCAAATGTCCGCTAAAGGTATCCCCCAAATTGCGGTGGTGATGGGCTTATGTACCGCAGGCGGCGCTTATGTGCCGGCCATGGCGGATGAATCGATTATCGTAAAAGATCAAGGCACTATCTTCTTAGCTGGGCCGCCGTTAGTAAAAGCCGCGACCGGTGAAGAAGTCAGCGCCGAAGAACTCGGCGGCGCCGAAGTGCACACTAAAATTTCAGGTGTCGCGGACCACTTAGCCCAAAACGATGAGCATGCCTTAGAGCTTGCCCGCCGTGCAGTGCTGCGTCTGAATCATCAAAAAGAAATCAAATCACTCCTAAGCCCTGTCAAACCGCCAAAGTTCGACATTAGCGAACTGTATGGCATTGTCGGCACCGACTTGAAAAAGCCATTCGATGTCAAAGAAGTTATCGCCCGCATCGTCGACGACTCGGATTTCGATGAGTTTAAAGCCAACTATGGCGCGACTTTGGTCTGCGGTTTTGCCCGTATTCACGGCTATCCAGTTGGGATTGTCGCCAACAACGGCATTTTATTCTCAGAATCGGCGCAAAAAGGCGCGCACTTTATCGAGCTGTGTTGCCAGCGTAAGATCCCGCTACTGTTCCTGCAAAACATCACCGGCTTTATGGTGGGTAAAAAGTACGAACACGAAGGTATCGCCAAGCACGGCGCCAAGATGGTGACCGCAGTGTCCTGCGCCAATGTACCTAAATTTACCGTGATTATTGGTGGCAGCTATGGCGCAGGTAACTACGGTATGTGTGGCCGCGCCTTCGAGCCAACCATGATGTGGATGTGGCCCAATGCGCGTATCTCTGTAATGGGTGGCGAGCAAGCCGCTGGCGTATTAGCGACTGTACGCCGCGACGGTTTAGCCCGTAAGGGCGAAGCATGGTCAGTTGAGGATGAAAAAGCCTTCAAGGCACCGATTATTGCCCAGTACGATAAAGAGGGTCATCCCTACCATGCCAGTGCCCGCCTGTGGGATGACGGCATTATCGACCCGGCGCAAACCCGTGATGTGGTGGGCCTCGCCCTGTCAGCCGCATTAAATGCCCCTATCGAAGACACCCGCTTCGGCGTCTTCCGTATGTAACGCATCTTGCGATGCCTTACGTATCACTCATAGAGGGAATAACGATGACGGGAATAAAATAATGACTGACACACAACACCAGAACACTAGCACTCAATCCTTAGGCAATTTGCAGCACGCCTTAGACCATTTGCAACATGTAAGTTACGCGCTGAATAACGGCGTAGGCGAGTTAATCCTTAACCGAGCCGAAGTGCACAACGCCTTCGATGAGGTGATGATTAGCGAAATGATCGTCGTCCTCGGTTATTTTGCCGAGCACAAAGACTGCAAACTGTTGGTATTAAAAGCCAATGGCAAAAACTTCAGCGCTGGCGCCGACTTAAATTGGATGCGCAAACAAGCAAAGATGGATTTCGATCAAAACCTCAATGACGCCAAAGCACTGGCTAAGCTGATGCAGGATTTAGATACCTTTCCAAAACCCACTATCGCCTTAATCCAAGGTGCGGCCTTTGGCGGCGCGCTTGGGTTAATCTGCGCCAGTGATATTGCCATCGCCACCGAGCGTGCCAGTTTCTGCTTAAGCGAAGTCAAACTAGGGCTGATCCCTGCGGTGATTAGCCCCTACGTTGCCCGCGCTATGGGCAATCGCGCCTCACGCCGCTATATGCTGACCGCAGAGCGTTTTGATGCGCAAACAGCGCTCAAACTCAATGTTATCCATGAGATAAACGACGATTTAGCGGCCGCAGCCCAACCCATTATCACCGCGCTGCTGGCCAACAGTCCGCAGGGAATGGCATGGGTAAAGACCCTACTCGCCCGCCTCGAAGACGGCGTGATAGACCAAGATACGATTGATTACACCAGCGAGCGCATCGCCCGCATTCGGGTATCTGATGAAGGCCAAGAGGGCTTAAACGCCTTTTTTGAGAAACGTCAGCCGAACTGGCACACGCCAACCGATACCCAAGGAGCACTTTAATGTTGACCAAGCAGATGTTGACTAACAGCATGTTCACTAAGCTTTTAATTGCTAACCGTGGTGAAATTGCCTGCCGTATTATCAAAACCGCGCAGGCCATGGGCGTTCGCACCGTTGCCTTATATTCCGATGCCGATAAAAATGCCCGCCATGTTGCCATGGCCGACGAATCGTTTTACTTAGGTGGCAGCGCTCCAGCGGATTCTTACCTGAAGGGCGACTTGATTATTGACATCGCCAAAAAAGCCCAGGCACAAGCCATTCACCCAGGCTATGGTTTTTTATCGGAAAACGCCGATTTTGCCCGCAAGTGTGAGGCCGCCGGAATCGTGTTTGTTGGCCCTGGCAGCGAGGCCATCGATGCCATGGGCAGCAAGAGCGCAGCCAAAGCCATTATGACGGCAGCGCAAGTGCCTTTAGTGCCAGGTTACCATGGCGACGATCAAACCGACGCCACCCTCAAGGCCGAAGCCTTAAAAATCGGCTTCCCCATGCTGATAAAAGCCGCCTACGGTGGCGGTGGCAAAGGCATGCGTATTGTTGAGCATGAAGGCGAAATCATGGACGCCATCAACTCGGCGCGCCGTGAAGCGGCCTCCTCCTTCGGTAACGATAAATTATTGCTGGAGCGTTACTTGCGCCACCCTCGCCATGTCGAAGTGCAAGTGTTCGCCGATACCTTTGGCAATGCGATTTACTTATCGGATCGCGATTGTTCGATTCAGCGCCGCCATCAAAAAGTGGTCGAAGAAGCCCCTGCGCCCGGTTTAAGCGATGAGCTGCGCGCCCAAATGGGTGAAGCCGCCGTAGCTGCCGCCAAGGCCATCGATTATGTCGGCGCGGGAACAGTTGAATTCCTGTTAGATACCGACAATCGCTTCTACTTTATGGAGATGAATACCCGTCTGCAGGTTGAGCATCCAGTGACCGAAATGGTGACCGGCCAAGACCTAGTCAAATGGCAGTTAATGGTCGCCAGTGGTCAGCCATTGCCCCTTAAGCAAGATGAAGTGCGGATCCACGGCCATTCCTTTGAAGTGCGTATTTATGCCGAAGATCCACAGAATGAGTTTTTACCCGCCAGCGGTAAGCTCAACTTTTTACGTGAACCCGAGCAAAGTAAATACGTGCGTATCGATTCGGGCATTCGCGAAAATGATGTGATCAGTAACTTTTATGATCCGATGATTGCCAAGCTTATTGTATGGGATGAGTCGCGCCCACGTGCGCTGCAACGCCTAGTGCATGCCCTCGAGTCCTACCAAATCAGTGGGCTTAAACACAATATTGAATTTTTAGCCAATATTGCCGAGCATCCCGCCTTTGCCAAGGCGGACTTTAGCACCGACTTTATTAACCGTTACGGCGATGCACTGATTGGCAGTGCTTCGAGCGAAGCCGACACTGCGCTTGCCTTTGCCGCGCTGTATCAAGTGCTTGCCCGTAAAGAAGCGGCCAAGGCACAGGCGATTAATAGCACCGATCCTTACTCGCCTTGGGGCCAAGTCAGTGGCTTTAGACTCAACAGCGTCAGCCAGCATACTATTGCCCTGCTCGACGATGCCCACGAGTTACAACAATTGGTGCTATTAGACTTTGGCGATCACTACCTATTATCACAGCCTCAGTTATCTCAGCCAACTGACGCAGGCCAAGTGAGCAAGTCCCTCAGTGGTGAGCTTAAGCAGGATTTACTGTTAGCCGAAATCAACGGCCATAAGAGTAAAGTGCCCGTCAGTGCTCAGGGAGATGATTTTACGCTATTTTTACCCTCAGGCAGTTATCACTTCAGGGCGGTTAAAACCCAAGTGGTTGAGGCGCAGTCCAGCAATGAAGATAAGCTCAAGGCCCCGATGAACGGTACAGTCGTCACCCACTTAGTGGAAGTCGGGGCTGAGGTTAAGGCAGGACAAGGGCTACTGGTGATGGAAGCGATGAAGATGGAATACACCATCGAAGCGCCCTTCGACGGTATTGTTACCGAGTTCTACTTTAAGGCGGGCGAGTTAGTGAGCGATGGCGCCGTGCTGCTCCATGTTGAGCCCAAAGCCCAGAGCGAGGAAGCCTAAATGTCTGCGCTGGATCTTGCGAACTTAAGCGCCACTTCGGATAAGGTAAGCTTATTCGAGATGGGTCCCCGTGATGGCTTGCAGAATGAGGCCGCCGTCCCGACAGAGGCTAAAGTCGCCTTGATTGAAGCCCTTGCCGATGCGGGCGTGAAGCGAATTGAATCCGGCAGTTTTGTGTCACCCAAATGGGTGCCACAAATGGCCGATAGCGGCGACGTATTGCGCCAAATTCGCCGTCAAGCGGGCGTGGTTTACAGCGCCCTCACCCCCAATGTCAAAGGCTTAGAGCTAGCGCTGGATGCAAAAGCTTCCGAAGTCGCTATCTTTGGTGCGGCGTCACAAAGCTTTAGCCAGCGCAATATCAACTGTTCGATTGAAGAGTCGATTGAACGCTTTATCCCGTTGATGGACATGGCAAAAGCCGCCAATATCCCAGTTCGTGGCTATGTGTCCTGCGTTTTAGGTTGCCCCTATGAAGGAGAAATTGCGGCGAGCGAAGTGGCAAGAGTGTCTGAAATCGTTTACAAAATGGGCTGTTACGAAATTTCGCTCGGCGACACTATCGGTGTAGGCACGCCGTTAAAAGCCCGTAAAATGCTGCAAGCCGTGATGGAGCGAGTCCCGGTTGAAAAGCTCGCCCTGCACTTCCATGACACCTATGGCCAAGCATTAGCCAATATTACCGCCTGCCTCGACTTGGGCGTGCGCAGCTTTGACGCCTCGGTGGCGGGCTTAGGTGGTTGCCCGTATGCGAAAGGCGCGTCGGGCAATCTGGCGAGTGAAGACTTGGTCTATATGCTCCATGGTCTGGGCTTAAACACAGGTATCGATTTAGAAAAACTGGCATTAGCGGGTTTTGGGATCAGCAAACAATTAAATCGTCTTAATGGCTCTAAAGTCGCCAATGCAATCTTACAGGGCGCCAAAGCCTAGGTTCTAGGTTCTAGAAATGATTGGACACGAATAACAATTTAAAGGACATCAAAATGGCAGGACTCAATAAAGTCGTCAGCAGCTATGAAGAAGCGTTAACAGGTTTATCCGATGATATGACCATTATGGTTGGCGGTTTTGGCCTGTGCGGTATTCCTGAAGGCTTAATCAATCAAATGGTGAAGATGGGCGTTAAGGGCTTAACCGCCATTTCGAACAATGCCGGCGTCGACGATTTCGGCTTGGGCTTATTGTTAAAACATCGCCAGATTTCAACCATGATCGCCTCTTACGTGGGTGAGAACGCCACCTTCGAGCAGCAAATGCTCTCGGGTGAATTGAATGTGATTTTAACGCCCCAAGGCACGCTGGCGGAAAAAATCCGCGCGGGCGGCGCAGGCATTCCGGCGTTTTTCACCGCCACAGGCTACGGCACCCCCGTGGCTGAAGGCAAAGAAACCCGCGAAATTAAAGGCCGTCACTATGTGTTAGAAGAATCACTGACCGCCAATTTTGCCTTAGTGCGCGCATGGAAGGCCGATACTATGGGTAACTTAGTGTTCCGCAAAACCGCAGCTAACTTTAACCCTATGATGGCGACTGCGGGCAAAATCACTGTGGTGGAAGCCGAGTTTATTGTAGAGCCAGGCGAGCTAGACCCTGATCATATCCACACGCCGGGCATCTATGTTGACCGCGTTATTCAAGGCAAGTTCGAGAAACGTATCGAGCAGCGCACGGTAAAAGCCGCGAAATAAAAGGCGCTAGCAAAACCTTGAAACACAGTTAACGCAATTGGCACTTAGATCTCTAGAGTAAAAACTAAGGGTAAAAACCTAAGAGTAAAGACCAAAGCGTCAAAGCCAAATAGAAAGGATAGATATCATGGCATTATCAAGAGAACAACTGGCTCAGCGCGTCGCCAAAGAATTAAAAGACGGCTACTACGTCAACCTCGGTATTGGTATTCCCACGCTCGTGGCCAACTACATTCCCGAAGGCATGGAAGTCATGCTGCAATCAGAAAACGGCCTACTCGGCATGGGTGAATTCCCAACCGAAGACACCATAGATCCCGATTTAATCAATGCGGGCAAACAAACCGTTACCGCCGTGAAAGGCGCGTCGTTTTTCTCTTCAGCCGAGAGCTTTGCCATGATCCGTGGCGGCCATGTGGATTTAACCGTACTCGGCGCCTTTGAAGTCGATGTGAACGGCTCTATCGCCTCATGGATGATCCCCGGCAAACTCATCAAAGGCATGGGCGGCGCAATGGATTTAGTCGCGGGCGCCGAAAACATTATCGTGACTATGATGCACGCCGATAAATACGGCAATTCTAAGCTGCTACCCGTGTGCGAATTGCCGCTAACAGGTTACGGCTGCATTAAACGCGTCGTCACAGATTTAGCCTTTATCGAAATCAAAGATGGCGCTTTCCATCTGTTAGAACGTGCGCCCGGTGTGAGTGTTGAAGAAATTGTTAGCAAAACCGCTGGCAAATTAATCGTACCAGACCATGTACCAGAGATGGTGTTTTAAGCATTCTTTAACGTGCGCAAGAAACCTATAACGATAAGGCTTGAAACTTACGTTAGTTTAAAGCGTTAGCCTAAAAAGTGTTGAGCGTTAACCGACGTTTTACGATACCAACAAGGCCCAGAAGATGATTCTGGGCTTTTTGTTGATTTTGGGCTTCTTATTGCTTTTGTCATCCCCGCGAAGGCGGGGAACCATAAGTAAATTCACCGCCAGATTGTCCACTACAAACCGTGTTTTCGGTGAACAAGCCTGCTCTACTGAGTGTTTTGCACTATGTACTTTTTGAATGCTGATCGCCA
Organism: Shewanella sp. W3-18-1; assembly: GCF_000015185.1. Lineage (NCBI taxonomy): Bacteria > Pseudomonadati > Pseudomonadota > Gammaproteobacteria > Alteromonadales > Shewanellaceae > Shewanella > Shewanella sp. W3-18-1. The sequence goes on from NC_008750.1 coordinate 2,667,449, forward strand.
TAAACAGCCCTTCTGCTCTGGCGACACGCCGTAAACCCATCCTTGGGGGCTCAACGAAAAAGTCCCTTTTCCCGATGGTCGCCAACGCAAGAGTGCGGTTTACTCCCCATCCCAGCATATTCAATAATGAACAATGTCGCGCATTAAACTGATAACACCATATGTTAGTAAGGTTCTTTGCTGGCGAATGTGTGTTCACCATCGCTACAACGGAGTCGCTTAATGCTTGCTTCAAAAATGCTACAGATAGTCATATTTAGCGCCGTTGCGGTAAACTTGCCGCAGCCTAAATAATAAGGATGCTCAAGATGTTAGCCAAATTTCTCAATAAGCGCAGTCGCAGTCGTAAACATATGCGCGATTATGCCAAAAACGTCTTTGAATATGACCAGTATTTACTGACCGATTATATCGACAGTGGGATGACAGATGGTTTCGAGAGAGTGAAACAATATCGTGAGTTTGATGAGGATTTTCGCCAGTGGGAATTATTTGGAGCTGAGTTTGGTGTACCCGAGTGTCATTGGGGCTATGTAGCCCAACTTACCTATATTGAATCGGGCTTGCTTGAGCCTAAGCCGCTTATGTGCTCGCTTGCTTACGGTTATTTTGCAACCGCCATTGAATACTATAAATATTGCTCATCGATAGAAAAAACTGGCGGGATAGCAAACGCTATGTGGTCTACAATCAGCGTGTTTCGGCTTGTGCTGATGCTGTTAGCTGGGCTTAAAAGCGAGGCGGACGAGCTGTACCACGCTGATGCAACCGCGCGGCGTTCGGGCTGGATTGTTCGCTCCCATGGCTTTATTGGCGATTTTTTGGTGCTGCTGTATGGCCGTTATCTGGGGCATATCGAGCCGCCTTTTACCACGGAAGTGCAAGTGACACTGCGAAAAACTGCTCCTTTCCCCTATGCGTCATTTTTAGATAACTGGGATACACAGGATATCGAATTCATCAGCACTATGCTGCAAACCCTCTGCGATGATCAGGTAGAACAAGCGATCATCGGGGATAAAAAGTGTTTTTTTGAGTTCCACAATGGACATCTATCATACATACCCTTGACGGCGTTAATGCTGCTAAAGCTTCGTGACCTCAGGGGCTTGCCTAATCCGCAGTTCAGTCATCCGGCCTTTGGCGATGTAACGGCTTTGTTTGAACAAGTCTGCACAGCGTTTAGCGACTATGTCGCAGCAGAGAAGATCCTGCGGATTGAAGATGCAGCCGATGAGGTGTTAACCAACACATTAACCAGAATGCAAAGCCAAGATTTTGATGCCCATGCTATTTTCGCCAAGCGGCTGCCATCGTTTAGTGCTGGTTAAGATTTTGATTAACCAAATTTTCATAAAAAATGGATAACCAATAAAATCATGATTCTATTAATATTGAGGACCCAAGGCTTAAGGTTGAGCGTATTCAAGCCTTAAGTCATCCACAATACAAGCCAGAGGAAAGCTTATGTACCAGATTGCGATTGTGATATTTGATGAATTTACCGATATCGATTTCTTCTTAATGCGCGATATTCTCGGCCGTACAAAAACCGATTGGACAGTAAAAGTACTCGGGACAAAGCCTAGCCACATATCAAGTTTGGGGATGCCGGTTGCAACCGATGGTCATGTCGCTGAAGTCGCTGATGCCGACGTGGTATTATTCAGCAGTGGTTACAAAGGCGTACCTGCGGCACTTGCTGATACTGAGTTTATGTCCGCCCTTAAATTAGATCCCACACGACAATTGCTTGGGAGTATCTGCGCGGGGTCATTCTTCTTTGCCAAATTAGGGCTACTCGACAATCTCTCGGCAACGACTCACCCCGATGCAAAACCTGCCCTAGTTGCCATGGGCGTCGATGTAGAAGACTGCGCCCTCGTGATTAATGGCAATATTGCCACTGCGGGCGGCTGCCTTTCCTCACTCTATTTAACGGGTTGGGTTGCGGAGCGTTTATTCGACAGTGCGAAACGCCGCGAAATTCACAGGCAGCTTATTCCTGCTGGGCAAACAGATATTTTTGAAACATTAATCCAATCCTCCATCTCCGCGGCCATTCGTTAAAAGTGATGTAGATACTCTCGATGAATGAAAAGGATCCCATGATAAAACTTAAAAATCTTCTCGAAGCTATAAAAGCCGAGCATCAAATCACCACCCAGAATGAGCTTGTGGCTTTGCTGTCGCAAAATGAATTACTCATTCAGCAAATCCAAACTGCCGATGCGCAGCATTGGGTGCATTTTGCCAAGAATACCTTCGATGGTTGGTATTGCATTCGAACACCTATGCTCAGTACCTTTCATGTTTATTACCAAGAACGTGGACAAAACTGTTGGGGAGAAGATGTTTTTACCGAGCAAAGTGCAGCCATCGCTGCGGTTATTTTTATGTCTGGCATTTGGGATCAAGTCCCCTAGCACTAAGCAAGTAAAAGCCTGCTCACTCATCCTATATCTTCACCTTCACGAATGGCGATATGTAACGAATCATTACGCGACTTTCAATATCGAAATCATCCTGTTAGGGTGAGTGCTTAGATTGACTCATAATAACAGACACATTTTTAGCGCTCTGTTTAACTCTCTCATTGCCCAAAAGGAGCGGTATCTATGGACTGGCTTATGATTGCACTCGCTGGCTTTTTAGGCGGCATGCTCAATGCAGTTGCCGGTGGTGGCAGTTTTATTACCCTATTAGTGTTAGTGTTTGTCGGGGTTCCACCGATTGCGGCGAATGCCACGGGGACAGCCGCGCTGCTGCCCGGTTATATCGCCAGCGCATGGCGTTTTAGAAAGGATATCGAATATCCGGCGAGTCTCAGCCTTAAGGGTCTGATCTTAATTGCTTTAATCGGTGGCAGTATTGGCGCAGGTATTTTGCTGACCACCAGCGAGCAAGTCTTCGCAAAACTGATCCCTTGGCTGATTCTACTGGCCACCGCGGCCTTTATTGTTGGCCCTTGGTTGCTCAAACGAAGAATCGCTGAGCAAGGCGAAAACACCTCTACGCCAATGTTAAGTCCGATAATGGCACTGATGCTACTAGCGGCTGTGTGTATCTATGGCGGTTATTTTAATGGTGGCTTAGGTATTATTCTGCTGGCGAGTTTTGGTCTAATGGGGCAAACAAACCTACATGGGATGAACGGGCTTAAAAATCTGATTTCTGCCCTGCTTACCACGATTGCAGTGGTGATTTATGCGGCAGGAGATGCTATCGATAGCCAGTATCTGTTGCTGCTTGCTGTTATGGCAATTATCGGTGGTTATGTAGGCGCGGCAATGGCTTATCGTATTTCACAGCCCCTGTTACGCGGTTTTATTGTGATCGTCGGTCTAGCGATGGCGCTCGGCTTTTTTATCCGCTAACGATGCCCCCAGTTTAACCGTTTTCGATTCAACTGTTGACAGGTTAATTGCCCTTAAATGACTGACTTGTTACTCTGAACCCTCACTGAGGATGAATAATGTTTTTAGGGAGATTTATGAAACTGAGTACCTTGCCGCTAAGTACCTTAATCCTTGCTTTAGGTTTAGTGATAAACTCACCCATGATTTTTGCCCAATCCGTTGATACAAAAACCATTAGCATCAAAACAGAAACGGGTCATATTCAAATAAAAACCATCGCAGAAGGACTAGAAAATGTCTGGGGTATGGCATTTTTACCCGATGGCAGTATGCTCGTGACTGAACGTGCCGGAAGGATGCGCATTGTCAGTGCTGAAGGCAAAGTCGGTGAACCCTTAACGGGTTTGCCACCAATAGTTGCCAAAGGTCAAGGCGGTTTGCTCGATGTGGTGCTTGCGCCCGATTTTGCCAGCAGCAAAAAAATCTATTTCAGTTATGCTGAACCCGGTGAAGGCAATTTAGCCTCTCTCAACAGTACCGCAGTCAGTTTTGCCACGCTCAATGGTAATAAACTTGAAAACCTTACCCGCGTTTTTAGTCAGCAGCCCAAAATCAACAGCAACCATCATTTTGGTTCTCGTTTAGTGTGGGCGCCTGACGGCACACTGTTTATCACGCTTGGCGATCGATACAGCGAAAAAGAGCGCGCCCAAACATTGGATAATCACCTTGGCAAAGTCGTGCGTATTCATGCCGATGGTTCTGTGCCTAAGGATAATCCCTTCGTCAATACGGCCGGTGCCTTGCCGGAGATCTGGTCCTATGGCCACCGCAATATGCAAGGTGCGGCAATACATCCCGTTAGCAGCACATTGTGGACGGGCGAGCATGGGCCGCAGGGCGGCGATGAGCTCAATATCGACCAAGCGGGTAAAAACTATGGCTGGCCCGTGATTACCTATGGGGAAAATTATGGCGGCGGCAAAATCGGCGAAGGCACCCACAAGACGGGGATGGAGCAACCCGTCTACAAATGGGTACCCTCAATCGCCACGGCGGGCTTTATGTTTTACACAGGTGATAAATTTCCACAGTGGCAAAATAATATTTTACTCGCCAGCCTAAAGGAAAAAACACTGGTGCGCTTAGTGCTTGATGGAGAAAAAATTATCAAAGAAGAACGGCTGCTGAAAACCGAATTAGGACAAAGATTACGCTCAGTCGTACAGGGGCCCGATGGACTGATTTATCTGGCGACCGACGAAGCTAAATCAACAATTTATCAGTTATCGCCGCAATAATATGAATGAATAGAATCAATGGATAGAATAGGTGCGCGATAAAAATCACTACAGACAAAAATCAGAAACATCTCTTTTTTTCTGGCATAAATGACTAAGGAATGGTGATGAGCTCACTTCAGATTAGACAAGCTGAGAGACAAGATCTTAGGGCAATAGAGAATTTACTACTGCAGCTTGGATATAGTTCGACTCAAGAACAGTTACAAATGTACCTAGAAAAAAGTGAAAGAACGGATGAAATCTATATAGCCGAGGAAAAAGGTAATATTATCGGCCTGATAAGCTTACTCTTTTTTGATTATTTCCCTGCCCAGCAACAGATTTGCCGTATCACCGCACTGATTGTAACACAGGCCTGTAGAGGGTTGGGTGTGGGAACGCAACTGATAAACTTTGCCAAAGCAAGGGCGAATGAACAGGGTTGTCACCAGCTTGAGGTCACAACGTCTATGCGACGGGAAAAGACCCAAGCCTATTATGAGGCCATCGGCTTTGAGAAAACCTCTTTTCGTTATATTCACACTATCGCCCATGCCGATAGCTAGCAACCTTAACGTAGAACAAACAGACCACTCCAAGAGTTAAGATAAAGAGTCATTAAAACAAAATAGGCGCTTAAGTTATCTTAAACGCCTATTTTTTAAGGATTAAACTCTTTAAAAACTTAGATTATTACAGTTAATCTTCAGCCAGTTCCTTTTCTAACTGCTGGGCAATGGCCTCTGGTGAACCGCTGTTTCGGGCAAAGAAACCATAGGCCGTTGGGATCACAAAGATAGTGAATAAGGTCGCCAACAAAATGCCCGATAGCACAACAACACCAATCACAAAACGCGTTTCAGCACCTGCACCGACGGCCATCACAAGGGGAATCGCTCCCGCGGCAGTGGTAATACCTGTCATCAAAATTGGCCGTAATCTTTGGCTCGCCGCTTGGATAATGGCGCGGTCAAAGTCGACACCTTTATCCCTTAATTGGTTCGCGAATTCGACAATTAAAATACCATTCTTGGCGGCTAGCCCTACCAGCATAATAATGCCTATCTGGCTGTAAATATTGAGACTTTGCCCCGTAAACCACAAGCCCGCTAGCGCACCAACCGTTGCCAGCGGCACAGTTAACATAATCACTATGGGGTGAATATAGCTTTCAAACTGTGCCGCTAACACTAAGAATACGATGCCTAAAGCGAGCAAAAACACAAAATACATGGAGTTACCCGATTCTTGATAATCGAGGGATTGCCCCTTGTAGCTGATCACCGCTTCCGCCGGCAAGTAAGCACGCGCCATCTGATTAAGATCATCTAATGCAGCACCTAGGCTATAACCATCGGCCAAACTGGCCTCGATTGTGATAGCTCGCATACGGTTATAACGATTGAGCGAACTGGCATCGGCAAACTCTTCCACAGTCACTAAGTTGGAGAGTGGAATAAGTTCTTTACTGCGCTCGGAACGCACATAGATATTTTGCAAATCTGCTGCGGTATTTTGGTTATTGCGTTCACCTTCGACAATCACGTCATATTCTTCACCATCACGCATAAAGGTAGTGACTAAGCGTGAGCCTAACATTGACTCTAACGTACGACCAATATTAGCAATCGACACCCCAAGACTGGCGGCTCTATCACGATCAATCACCACTCTAAGCTGTGGCTTAGTCTCTTTATAGTCATGGTCAAGCCCGAGTAACATGGGATTTTCTGCGGCTTTTTCCATCATAATGTCACGCCAGCGAGCGAGTTCCTCGTAGCTTGGTCCACCAATTACAAATTGCACGGGTTTACCCACTCCACGGCCAAAGGCTTGACGCATCACAGGAAATGCCTGCACACCCGCAAGATCGGCAAGACGTTTATTGATATCGACAATCACTTCTTTAATCGGGCGGCGCTGTCCCCAATCTTCCAATACCACAATGGCCATACCGTTAGAAAAATCGGCAGCGCGACCAAATCCGCGAGGAGCTCTAATGAGTAAGCGTTTGATATCACCAGCATCGACCAGTGGCATTAAACGGTTTTCGACTTCGGTCATATAGGATTCGATATACTCGTAACTCGCGCCCTGTGGACCGTTTACCATTAAGAATAATGAACCTCGATCTTCTTGGGGCGCAAACTCCTGTGGCACCTTTTGCACAAGGAAGAAACTGCTCCCCAATGCACATAGGACAAGCACTGACATCAATAACGGCTTTGCCATCGCTTTTTGTAATGAGGTTTGATAACCACGGGCAATACTTGCCATGATGCCATCGACTTTACGTACCAACCATGAGTCTTGCGTGGCAGGTTTAAGCAATTTAGAACACATCATTGGACTTAGCGTTAAGGCAACAATACTGGAGAAAATCACCGCCGCGCTCATCGCCACAGCAAACTCTTTAAAGAGTTTACCTAAGTCCCCTTCAAGGAAAGTGATCGGCATAAATACCGACACCAGCACTAAAGTTGTGGCAATCACCGCGAAGGCGACTTCTCGCGCACCGAGATAAGCGGCTTTAAGGGGGGAATCGCCCTCTTCAATCCGTCGATGGATGTTCTCTAACATCACAATCGCATCGTCCACTACCATACCGATAGCGAGGATCATTGCTAATAATGTTAATAGGTTAATCGTGTAACCCAGTGCATATAGCACGATAAAAGTACCCAGCAAGGATACAGGTACCGTAATCGCGGGGATCAACATGGCGCGTGCACTACCCAGAAATAAATAAATCACAATAATCACTAAGATCATGGCGATAAACAGGGTTTGGTACACTTCCTTAATCGAGGCTTCAATAAACACTGAACTATCGTAGCTGCGTTTAATAGACATACCCGCGGGGAGTGTTGGGTTAATTTTATCGATCAACGCATTAACGGCGCGGGCAACTTCAAGGGTGTTAGCCGTCGACTGTTTTGAGACACCTAACCCTATCATGGCCTCTTTATTACCGCGGAACATAATACGCTCTTCTTCAGAGCCGATTTCAACCTTAGCGACATCCCCCAGTTTGACGAGATAACCATCATTCCCCTGAGTAAGCACTAAATTGGCAAAGTCTTCAGCGGTGCGATAACTCCGCTCTAAACGTACAGTAAAATGCCGCTCTTTCGATTCAATCGAACCTGCAGGTAACTCGACGTTTTCGGCTCTTAGTGCCGCCTCGACATCCGCCACGGTAAGGCTACGCGAAGCAAGGGCTTGTCTGTCGAGCCAAATCCGCATTGCGTAAACTTTCCCCCCGCCGATACGGATCCTCGCCACGCCATCGACCACGGATAAACGATCAGACAGGTAACGATTGGTGTAATCGGTCAATTCGAGGGTCGTCATATTATCCGAGACTAGATTAAGCCACATGATAACTTCATCACCACCATTGGCTTTTTGCACTTCAGGGGGATCGGCTTCCTCTGGCAAGTTATCGAGTAATCCTGAGATTCTGTCGCGTACATCGTTAGCCGCATCTTCAATATTTCGGCTGATATCAAATTCTAATGTTACCGAAGAGCGACCATCGCTACTCGATGAGCTGACATGACGAATACCTTCTACGCCACTGATCCTGTCTTCAATCAGTTGGGTGATACGGCTCTCAACCACTGCGGCACTGGCGCCACGGTAATTGGTTTCTATGGAAACAATTGGCGGGTCGATATTAGGATATTCCCGCAATGGCAACTTATCGAAAGAGACGAGACCAAAAGCAACCACAAGGAGACTAATGACAGATGCAAAAACCGGTCGTTTAACCGAAAGATCAGTCAGTATCATACGCTTGGCTCCACATCAGCATCTGTGGATAGATAGCTAAACTTTTCAGCTAATTGAGTTGTGACCTTATCGCCTGGGTGCACTTTTAACAGCCCACGTATGACGACTTTCTCACCGGATGTCACACCATCGAGAATTTCAACCCAGCCACGGGTACGAATACCAATAGTCACTTGTTTACGTTCAATCACATTATCGCTATTGACGCTATAAACGAAATGATTACTCTGCAAAGGGATAATGGCAGATTCAGGTAACATCAAGGCATCACGGCTGCGTTTAATTAGTTTGACCTTCATTAACATGCCAGGTAATAAACGCAGATCGGGGTTCGGTATTTCAGCACGAACTATCACAGCCCGTGTCGTTGGATTCACACGGCTATCTATGGAGGTCACAATGCCATTGAAGGTTTCATCAGGAAATGCGATAGCAGTGGCTTCCACCAATTTACCAGGGCGTAACTCTTGAATAAAACGCTCAGGGACAGAAAAATCTAGTTTAATCTTAGAAATATCATCAAGTGTTGTAATTTCAGTTCCGGGTGTCACTAAGCTGCCCACGCTCACTTGACGTAAGCCTAAACGGCCATCAAAAGGAGCCCAAATGCGGCGATCATTAAGTGATACTTGTGCCTGTTCAAGCTCAGCACGGGTAGTATCTATCAGCGTTTGCAGACGATCTCGCTCTAACTCCGCCACAGTACGGCTCGTCACTAGCGAACTAATACGATTTAATTCCCTTTTATTATCAGTCACTTTTACTTGAGCTGCTTTCACTTTGGCAATTTGCTCTGCATTTTGTAGTTGTACGAGCAAATCCCCTCTCTTAACGATATCACCATCATCAAAGTTAAGTGACATCACCATATCGGTCACCTTAGGCGTGATAGTCACAGATTCATATGCTTTGTTAGTGCCAATCGCTTCCACTTCATCGCGTACAGGCGCAATTTCTGCAGTGGCTATCACGACATTTGGCACTAATTTCACCTTAGCTTGTGCTATCTCTTGGGGTTGCATTGCTTGATATCCAAACCATGCTGACGCCAATATGGCGATTATTAGAATAATTTTTTTCATCGGGCTTCCAAATGATGTCTCGCATTAGTGACGGCTAGTTTACCCACTCGTATCATTGCATCAATACGTTTTACTTTTTCTTACAAATTACGCCAACTGCTTAAATAATGTATAAACACCTTATGTTAGTGATAAACATGGCTAACGCATCAGAATGCAGTGCGCTAAATGCATAATGAAGAGACTAACACTGCCATTGAATTACTTTTTGAGATTTTAGACTAAAACCATGCTAAAAATATTGATATTTAGAAGGAACATGCTGAATCGCGTTTTGGTAAGTGTCAACGCTATTTAGGACGGGTAAGGCAACAAAAAAGGGCGAATAATCGCCCTTTTTTGTTTTTATAGAACATTAGCGTAGCTTACGTTCTTCTCTCATCAAATCTGTCAATGATTGGTTGATATTAGACACAACATCATTCGCTAATGGTTGGTCATCACCATCACGTAGGAATAATTTGGTCTCTTCAGGTGTATCACCATCTTCCAGCAGTAAACGATAACTGCCCTCTTTTAGCGATACCTTGTTACTGCTCCAGAGCGAACTCCAGAAACCCGAATTATCCGTAAACTTGATGAAGTACAATCCTTTCGTACTATCCATATCGGCAATTTCAAACCCCATTTCAGGGAGTACGATACGCAAACGATCCCACACTTGCTTATAAGGTGCTTTAGCTGACCAATAGGCGGCTCCCGCCTCTGGTGTCACGAGATCAACATTGATCCCTAATGTTTGCTTTAAGCGATTGGCTTGGATTGCTTGCTCACGTTTAACGCTCATATAAGCGATAGCGCTGTTAAGCATATCAATGGTGTATCTTTGTTTATCTTCACCACTTAATAACACTTCTTGGGCTTTATCGTCGTAAAACTCTTCATGTTCAACTAAGTGAATAACGATACTTGCCGTACGGCCATGTGGACGGGTTTCCACATCGAAACGATAGCGTTGGCGTAACAGATAGACTTTATCCGCCCCCCACAGGCTCGATTCAATCACTTCACGGCTTTCGATCCAGTCGGTTTCGATATTGCTCTTATCAAAATCACGGCTACGAACAGGGATCGCTTGCTTTGCTAAGAAACCATCTAAGTTAGCAAAGATCTCTTGCTTTAGGTCTGCTGAATTGTCGATAGACTCAACCACGATTTTGATATTATCGCTACCCTCTTCAACATGGGTACCTTCAGCCATTGGCAGTACTTGCAATGGTGGACGAATATCAAGGGTTTTACCAATAAGCGCAGTATTCGCTTTAGCGCCTAACGCTGGCACTTCATATTCTTTATTGTAAGGTGGCGTCTTTAATCCCTCTGGGATTTTAAGCATTGGCGCTTGCTCAGCCTGAACATAGTCATCGCCACCGTTTGCTTGACGACGTTCAAGTGGTGAGGAACAGGCCGCAACGGCAGCGACTAAGATCAGTGGGGTGACTTTCTTTAACATTAATTATTTAACCTCTATCTGGGCACGAGTCATTGCATCTATCAACAGACCATGACATTGCTCAGAAAGTTCAGTCAAAGGTAAACGAATATGGCCACATTTAATCAATCCCATACGATGGGCAGCCCATTTAACAGGGATCGGGTTCGCCTCACAGAAAAGCGTACTATATAAGCCTCGCAGTGGCGTATCTAGGCTCAAGGCCAATTCAGCATTACCTGCAAGAGCTGCGTCGCACATAGCTTTAAAGGCTTTGGGGACTATGTTATTGGCCACAGAAATCACGCCATTACCGCCGAGTAGCAAAAACTCTCTGGCTGTTGCGTCATCACCGCTGTAGAGCTTGAAATCATTACCACATAATTCCCGCAGACGTTTTACCCTAGCGATATCACCTGTGGCTTCTTTTACACCAATAATATTGCTCACACCGACGAGTTCTGCGACCGTTTCTGGCTGCATATCAACTGCAGTGCGTCCTGGTACGTTATACAGAATTTGAGGAATATCAGTGCTCGCAGCTACGGCTTTGTAGTGGGCAATCAAGCCCTTTGGCGTTGGTTTGTTGTAGTAAGGTGTTACACCTAACATACCTGCGACACCCACTTTAGATAAAGATTTAGTGAGTTCGATGGCTTCCGCTGTCGCATTGGCGCCATTACCACCAATAACAGGAATGCGGCCTGCAGCAAATTTAACGGTTTGTGCAACCACGGTAACATGCTCAGACATGGGCAGAGTCGCTGACTCGCCGGTCGTGCCAACGGCCACAATGGCATCTGTGCCTTGGTCTATATGGAATTCGACTAATCTTTCAAGACTTGCAAAATCTATTGAGCCATCACTGTTCATAGGCGTGATTAAGGCTACGATGCTTCCGTTTATCATCTGACTTTCCCCAAGATTTCAGGATTCGCTATGGTACTGATGCCAACCATTAATGACAAGCATTAACGGGGATCTCAAATTGATTTAGTTATGGTAGCATTACATCCCGCACAAAAACTCGGCTTTAACTCTGAGTTTTCGCTCTATGATATCGAAAAAGTGAGGAAAATTCATGACCAACTTCCTGGTCGTAACCGCAATGGGCTTAGACCGCCCTGGACTCGTAAGTAAACTAGCTCGCCTTGCCAGTGACTGTGACTGCGATATCGTCGACAGCCGTATGGCATTATTTGGTAACGAATTTACCTTAATCATGATGTTGTCAGGTTCGTGGGCATCCATAACGAAAATTGAAAGTATGCTCCCGAGTCTCAGTGTTGAGTTGGAACTGATGACAGTAATGAAGCGCACCTCTAAACATACGCCGCAAAATTACCTTTCGCGTCTTGAAGTGCGCTTTACGGGTAAAGATCAACGCGGCACCATGAAATGCATTACTCAGTTTCTTGCCGACCGCTCCCTAGACTTAGCGGCAGTCCGCTCCTTCTCTGAAGAACTCGAAAATGGCGAGCAAACTCAAACCATTTCATTAACCATCAATATTCCTGAAAAAGTTGAACTAGAAAAGCTCGAAAAGAGTATCTATCAACTCTCCGATGAGATGGCACTGGATTGCACCATTAGACGCATGGAAGGCACGACCTCAAGAAACGACAGAGGATAATAGATGAACACCTTAATCGCTGGCGCCAAAGCGCCACTTTTTACCTTACAAGATCAAAAAGATAATCCTGTTTCACTGCAGGAATGTTTAAAAAAAGGCCCTGTTTTAGTGTATTTTTACCCTAAGGCTTCAACCCCAGGCTGCACAGTGCAAGCCTGCGGTTTACGTGATAGCAAAGCTGAACTCGACAGTCACAAAGTAACCGTGCTTGGAATCAGCCCAGATCCTGTGGCTAAATTAGCCAAGTTTGCTGAAAAACAATCACTTAACTTTACCTTGCTGAGCGATGAAGACCACAGTGTTGCCGATGCGTTTGGGGTATGGGGCGAGAAGAAATTTATGGGCAAAATCTATGATGGAATCCATAGAATAAGTTTTCTTATCAATCCCGATGGCACTATTGCCCATGTGTTTGATAAGTTTAAAACCAGCGATCACCATGATGTCGTATTAGCGCAAATATCCAACTAAATTTATGGCGCTGATCCAATTTTCAATGTTTCAACGACATTAAAACCTCATCTTCCAGCGCAAATAAACAGCAATTAAGAGAAAAGGTCCTTAAATTAAGGACCTTTTTCATGAAAAATTTTCACCTTATTCAAATACAACCCAAGTCAAAATGGGAAAAACGAAGCCAGTTCGGGCACATACCCACTTAATGCCAACTAAAATATCATGTGTAATGATGAAAAAACGGATAAATAAGGCCAAATAATTGCCGCAGCAATACTCCACATCGTTAACCAAATAAAGCGGTCTAGGTAACGCCATGCTGCGGGACGACTAAAAATAGGTGCAAGTAAACGCGCTCCAAAACTTAAGCTAAAAAACCAAATAAATGAGGCTAATACCGCGCCAGCACCAAACCAAGGCCGAGCAAAATCATCAAACTGTGTGCTAATGCTACCCAGTAAAACAACGGTATCTAAATATAAATGTGGGTTAAGAAAACTGATCCCGAGTGTCGTCAGAATGGCTTTTCTTAGGGTATCGGCATTCTCAGCTTTATCCATTTCCATCCCCTTATCGACAAAAGAGGCCTTTAATGCATTGGTGCCATACCAGAGTAAAAATGCCGCACCACCAAAACTTGCCACATGCTTAATTATCGGAAATGTCTCAATAATATGTCCAAGCCCAGCCACACCTGCGGTGATCATTAATGCATCAATAACAGAACAGAGTAACGCAATGGGTAAAGAATAAGTGCCTTTAATCCCCTGCTTTAGCACAAAAGCATTTTGTGCACCCACGGCAATAATCAAACTCCCACCAATTCCCATACCCTGTATAAATGCCGCTTGCATAACTACCTCTTATGTTTGAAGAAGGCGCAAGCATAGTCAAAACAACAAAATTAATATAACTAATGTTTTTTATGTATCATAAGTAAAATTAATAATGATTAGACTGGAATAATGATGTTGGAATACGCCAATCTTAAAGCACTTGCTGTCGTTGTCTCTGAAGGTGGCTTTGAGCGTGCCGCTAAAGTGCTGCATATCACGCAATCGGCTGTCTCACAACGCGTACGGCAGTTGGAGGAAAGAGTCGGTCAATCCCTACTGATTCGCTCAAATCCTGTCGTGGCAACACCGACAGGTAAACGCTTATTACGCCATTTTTCACAGGTACAACTATTGGAAAGTGAGTTAAGGGCTGAATTAGATGCCGATGATCCTAATCACCCCACAACGGTCCGCATCGCGGTAAATGCAGACAGTTTAGCAACCTGGTTCTTACCCGCGCTTTCAGGCATGTTTAGCCGCCGTGCTTGGCTCTTGGAATTAATTGTCGATGATGAATCTTACACCCACCATTTACTTAAAAACGGTGAAGCTGTGGGCTGCGTAACAACGACAGAGAGCCCTATGGCTGGTTGTAGCAGTGAATTTTTAGGCACGATGGAATATCTCTGTGTGGCAACGCCCGAATTTGCCGCCCGTTACTTTAGTAATGGCAATACTGTAAATCCCCCCAATAATCCAATGATGCTCACCCCTGATCAACTCACTAAGGCCCCAGCGGTTGTCTTTTCCACTAAGGATAAACTCCATGAAAAGTATCTTGCTAAGTATTTTCAGATGACACCAGGACAATGGTGGCAGCACACCATTCCCTCATCGGAGAGCTTTTTAGAAGCCATTAACTTGAGTTTAGGCTATGGTCTTGTTGGACATTTACAAGCTAAGCCATTAATAGATAAAGGTGTATTGATTGAACTCACACCTAACTGTCGCATGCCTGTACCCTTGTTTTGGCAACATTGGAATATCAAAGCCAAACAAACCACTTTGGTTTATCGTGCTCTGGCGGCCACGGCGCAACACCATTTATTGCAGCAATAAGTCATATTATTGAAGTGGATAAACAAAAAACTGAGCGTTCTGCTCAGTTTTTAATCGCTGTTAGTCATGTTACAACGAGATTATGCTTGCGGGGGAGCGGATGTAATAGGCTCAATTTCGGTTTTAGGCCAAGCATTGATCACCGCTTTCACCAAGGAAGCTAATGGAATGGCAAAGAACACGCCCCAAACGCCCCATAATCCACCAAAAACTAACACTGCTGCAATAATGATCACTGGGTGTAAATCCACCGCATCTGAGAATAAAATGGGGACAAGCAGATTACCATCAAGGGCTTGGATAATACCGTAACCTAGCATTAAATAACCAAATTCGGAGGTAAATCCCCATTGGAAAAATGCCACTAAGGTAATAGGTAATGTCACCAGTGTTGCACCAACATACGGAATAAGTACAGATAAACCCGTTAATACACCAAGCAGTGCTGAGTAACGCAATCCCATAAATGCAAAAAAGATGTAACTTGCTACACCTACAATCACAATTTCAATCACTTTGCCGCGAATGTAGTTAAAGATCTGTTGATTCATCTCAAACCATACTTGACGCGCTAATTGACGATTTGCAGGGAAAAACCGTTTACTACCTCGAATAAGTTGGTCTTTATCTTTTAAAAAGAAAAACACTAATAAAGGCACTAAAATCGCATACACCATAAGCACCAATAAAGAAGCGGAATAACCAATAATCTGCTTTGCAATATCAAGCACATGCTGGGTATCGAGCATCTTCTTCAGCTCAGCAACCATCACATTGAGTTGTTCAGGATTGATAAACTGTGGATATTGGTTTATCAAGGCCTGCAAGGTTTGTAAGCCTTTATCTATCATGTTTGGCAAATCAGCCATTAAGCTTACACCTTGACGCCAGACGCTGGGAATCAGTCCGAAGGTTAAGAGCATAACCACCCCCAAAAAGAGCACCAACACCAGTGACGCGCCCATAGTACGGTTGATGCCTAATTTGAGCATTTGTGCGACAGGCCACTCCAGCAAAAATGCGAGTACCAATGCGACGAGCAAAGGCGCCAGCAATCCCCCAGCAAAGTAAAGTAACAATGCAAGACCGATTAATATCGCCATTAAAGTCACAGCCTGAGGATCACTAAAGCGTTCCTGATACCAGCGGGTGAAAACAGTAAGCATGGATTTATTCCAATAGTCGTGGTGAGATTAAATATTCTGAAAAGTGTTTAGCCTATGCTAAGACTATCTCAAATGCGAACTAAGACTATCTCAAATGCGAAATAGTGTCATGCAATTGAAAATCAAGAAATCCATTAGGCTGTTTTCGCGCCAGATTGAAACATAAATCCACCACTATTATCCCTGAGATAAATCAACTTTCATTATGATTAATGCTAACTGTGCTGCATCATCACGCAGCACTTCGACATTGTGCCCCTGTTTTTTTAAATACACGGGAACATCTCGCCTTGAACCTGAGTCAGAGAGTAAAATATGCAAGGTTTCGCCAGCATCCATAGACTTCAAGGCAAGTTTGACTTTGACCAAAGGAATTGGGCAGCGAAATGGCGTTAAATCAATAAAAATCATAATGAACTTGCTATGAACGAACTTGGGCTATTATCCTAAGTTGCAATCCAAACTACAAGCTAAGAGCAGTATCTCTGCCTTTAGTTGAGATAATGACAAGAAATAAAGGATCCACTTGCGTAACTTGATGTTTTTAACTCGCTGTAAACCCTTTGTCGCTGGTGCACTTTCATTGATGTTGCTAACTAGTGCGGCAAAAAGTTTTGCAAACAATGATTTACCTGACCTAGGTACGGCTGCAGTGAATACCTTCAGCCTCGAAAAAGAAATGATTTACGGTGATGCCTATATGCGTGTCATTCGTTCATCAGCGCCAATGCTGAATGATCCTGTATTAAATCAATATCTTACCGAGCTTGGCAACAAATTAGTGGCCCACGCCACTGGGGTAAAAACCCCCTTTTACTTCTTCCTGTTGCAAAATGATGAAATTAACGCTTTTGCTTTCTTTGGTGGACACGTTGCAGTCCATACAGGGCTTTTTCTTAATGCCGATAACGAAAGTGAACTGGCATCCGTATTAGGCCATGAAATTACCCATGTCACTCAACGCCACCTTGCTCGTTCACTCGAAGCACAGCAAAAAAGTGGCCCAGCCACAGTCGCGGGATTACTGGGTGCCATTCTCCTAACTATCGCCGTTCCACAGGCGGGTATGGCCGCCCTTGCAACCACCCAAGCAATGGCAACGCAATCCAAAATTAACTACACCCGATTGCATGAAAAAGAAGCGGACCGTATTGGTATGCAAATTTTGGTGGATGCGGGCTTTGACCCTAATGCTTCTGCGGATTTTTTTGGTAAATTAGCAAGCCGTTATCGCTTTACCACAAAGCCACCACAAATGTTATTAACTCACCCCTTACCTGAATCAAGGATCACCGAAGCCCGTAACCGTGCTGAGCAATATCCCAAACGCTATGTGCCCGATAATCTTAACTTTCAACTTGCCAAAGCGCGTATTCAGGTACGTTTTTCAAGTTACAGTGACGATGCAGTGCTAAGCCTGTTTGAAACTCAATTGAATAAACAAACTTATCGTTTTAAAGAAGCGGCTCTCTATGGTAAAGCCTTAGCACTTTTTAGGCTTAAGAAGTTTGATGAAGCAGAAAAGATCATCGATGACTTATTAAAAATTGATGATAACAATTTGTTTTATATCGACACTAAGTCCGACTTATTCACAGAGAAGAAAGATTACGATAAGGCCATAGCAATGCTTGAAGCTCAGCGAAAAATGAAACCGACTTCTCAGGTAATTAATATTAACCTTGCCCATATTTATATCGAAGCCGATCAAGCGGCAAAAGCAGTCCCCATATTAGAAGATATTATTTTCCTTGATAAACAAAACCAATTACCTTACCAGTTGCTGAATATGGCCTATAAAAAGATTGGCAATCAGGCACTGGAATATGTTTCCAATGCAGAGTTAATGGCCTTAGGCGCAAATTACAAAGGGGCAATCGATCAACTGAACTTTGCCTATCGCGCATCGGAAGGTAATCAACTGCAACTCGCACGGATTGAAGCACGTATTCGCCAATTTAAACAAGCAGATAAAGAACTGGATGCACTGAAATAGTGGAAAAATCCGCCCTTTAACCTTGCCAAAAGTGCCCCGAACAACCTGACGGGGCACCTATTTCTCTGTTATTATCCGCGCCATTATTATTTCAGCCTTGATAGAGCCTCTAATACGATGACCCAAGCGACGATTTACCATAATCCCCGTTGTTCTAAAAGCCGTGAGACCCTCGCGCTACTTGAGCAACAAGGCTGTGATATTCATGTGATTGAATATTTAAAAAATATGCCAACTGCGGCAGAAATAAGCCAAATTTTAGCCAAACTCGGGATCAGTGCCCGTGAGTTAATGCGCACCAAAGAAAATGAATACCAAACATTAGGGCTTAGTGATCCATCGCTTAGCGAAGCACAGTTAATTGAAGCTATGGTCAACAACCCTAAACTCCTTGAGCGTCCAATAGTGCTTGCAAATGGCTACGCGGTAATAGGTCGTCCACCAGAAAATGTGCTTACTATTCTGTAATAGATGCCCCTGATCCGATCGCGATTTTCAATCTTAGGTAATGCCATGACATCAAATACCCTTCTTATTCTTAGCCGCTTTGGCTATCTTGCACTGGTGCTGCTCCTTGGCGGTTGGTTTATCGGTCAAAGCGTTAATGGCGAATATACTTTATTATTCAGCTTATTATGGCTAATACCTTTGTTATTACCTATCAGAGGTGTCATAAAAGGCAATCCCTATACCTATGCTTGGGCAAGTTTTATTTTATGCCTATATATGCTGCATGGACTGACCCTACTGTATGTCACCACTGATGCCTTCGCATTTGCATTAATTGAAGTCTTGTTAATTGGTGTATTACTGATCACCTTTCCTTTCTATGCACGGCTTCGTGGCCGAGAATTGGGTTTAGGTTTGAAGAAAAAATCTGCTAAAAACCAATAGCTCCAGCCCACGTGACCTAATTCAACTTACAATGTTAATTATTAAGGCGCGGCATAATCTGGGTCGCGCCCTTATCCCCAACCTCACCTTTTTTAACATCGACTATACTTTTCATCGCTTTTTGCAACTTAATAGCCGTGCTATAGTCTTTGAGCCTAGAATGTACAATCTACAAATAAGCGAAAAATCTAATCGTTAAAGTGAGTTAGCATTGGAGCATAGGATTATGGGGATATCAGATTCGATTCGTTTGTATGGAATAGTCGCCTGTATTATTGCACTCAGTGCATGTGGCGGTGGTGATGGTGATGGTGACAGCAGTAGCGGTGATATTACGCCACCCACGACGAATCTACCACGCTGTACGACCCTACCAGCCCCTTTAATCACAACCACCTCATCCTCTATTCGTTTTCAAACAGAAGCGCAATATATTGCGGGCCAATCGAGTGTCATTATCGCCAATATTGAAAACCGTGATAGCCAAAATCTTCAGTTTCGCTGGCAACAAATAGAGGGACCAAGTATTCCATTAGTCAGTCAAAATAGTCCCGTATTAGCCTTTGATATTCCCTTAGCGGGTAGCTACCGCTTCAGCCTGAATGTCACTGGCAATAATGTAGATGTGACAGGAGAGATAGGGATTAATGCTGAACCAGCCTCCCAAGCATTACTCAATGTTAGGCAAGATCATCAAGTGGTTAAAGGCAATAATGTGAGTTTAAGGCTTGAACAACAAGGGGGATTAACTGCGGCAAATATTTCTTGGTGTATTGGGTCAGGGCCAGATTTAGCCGTCGATCTATCCAATCCCTTTAGGCCACTCTTTACTGCACCGAATGTGACTCAGGATACATTAATTAAGCTCGTCGCTAATGCAAATATCAATGGCATTCAACTAAGTGACGATGCCTTTATTTTGACAACCGCCGCGCCAAACATCAGTTCTTCTTATTTTAAAACCCCGATTGCCCGAACCCATGCCTATAATCCAACCTCACCCTATGCAAAGGTGCTCACACAATGCGTTTACTCAAATCAACTCAATCCACCCTGTACCATTAACCAACTTCCTCTGATAGGCCAAATCTCAGAGGAAGTGAATATTGATAGGATCCTTGATCGGGTCTTAGTGTCACACGATTGGATGGGTGATAACTTTGCGCGCTTCTTACGGGAAATGGATCCAACTAACGATTTTGCACGGCTATTGCAATCGGTCACGGCGATAGTGATAAGTTACGACATTCGCCCCTCTTTCTACTGGGTAGCAACAGGCGCAATTTATCTTGATCCTGATGCTCTGTGGCTAACACCAGCCCAGCGAGATACCATTAATGAAGTGCCCGATTACCGCAGTAATTATGGTAATGATTTGAATTTTATCATGCCATGGCGTTATGTTAAAAATAACCAATATGCTTCTATTGGTATCCCTATTACCACCCGAGCCAATCGAACTCTTGCACAAATCAATGCTGATTTTGCTTCCTTACTTTACCATGAGCTTGCCCATGCAAATGATTTCTTCCCGCGCAGTGTTCATAGCTCACTGACAGGGCCAAGGTTGCTGGACGACTATAGTCGCCGCAATGCCAATAAAAGCCTGATTTCGGATCAAGTCACTCGACTTTATCCATTAAATAGTCTCGAAATGACTGGCCTTGCTAAGGTGAGTTTTGCAGGAGAAAAAGCCAATCCAACGCAAAAAGCCTACCAACCTTCTGATGTTAGCACTTTCTTCTCAAATGATACTG
Organism: Shewanella sp. W3-18-1; assembly: GCF_000015185.1. NCBI lineage: Bacteria > Pseudomonadati > Pseudomonadota > Gammaproteobacteria > Alteromonadales > Shewanellaceae > Shewanella > Shewanella sp. W3-18-1. The sequence continues at coordinate 2,688,197 of NC_008750.1, forward strand.
CTAGTGATTTTTACGCTTATTCCAGTACGAGAGAAGATACTGCGATGCTGTTTGAAGAGGCGATGATGAGTTATCGCTATCAAATATTGCGAGATGTTGCCGTCGCCAATAAACCCGAAGAATTAACGGCAGATACACTTATTGTGGATTGGGGACAAAGGGGAAGAATTGGTGAAAGCAGCCTATACGATCGAGCGGCATTAGTCATAAATGAGATGTTACCCGAACTTGATGGAAGAAACTTAATAGCTAGCCTGCCTGAACCTATTGCAATGCCACAAGGCCAGAGTTGGCGCCAAACCTTAGCAATATCGCCGACGAACACCTTGCTGAAAGGTCAAAATAATACCCAAAGTAACAATCCGCCGCTCGATGAACCAGAAATCCGCTTAAGTGGCGATAGACATCGTCATCCATTGCAATAGCATGCTGAAATGCTGATAACAAAAAGCCCGTATGTACCTGCTACGGGCTTTTATATTTTAAAAATAAATACTTAAATGTATTTAAAGATGCAGCATCTCTTTGGCAAAAGGGATCGTTAGCTTACGTTGATGTACCAACGAGGCTTTATCTAGCTTATCTAAAACATCAAATAAGGTACGTAAGTCCCGAGCCATTCTGTTCAACAGAAAGCGTCCAACATCCTCTGGTAATTGTAACCCTCGCATAGCGGCTCGGCGCTGTAATGCAGCCAACTTCTCATCATCAGCCATGGGTTGTAACTGGTAATTTAAGCCCCACTGCATACGAGAGACCAGATCTGGTAATAAAAAACCTGCCTCTGCTGGAGATGAACTACCACTGACCACTAAAGCACAATTTTTATGCTCTGCAACACGGTTATAGAGGTCAAAAATCGCCTCTTCCCATATGGGATGTCCGGCAATGGCATCAACATCATCAATACAAACTAAATCCAGCTGTTCTAATCCTTCGAGTAGCGCAGTTGAAATACTGGCATGGATACCCAGTGGAATATAAAAACTACGACGATCAAGTTCATTAGCATGGGCGCAGGCAGCATGCATTAAATGGGTTCGACCAGATTTAACAGGCCCCCATAAATAAATTGCGGCTTCACCACTACCCTCGGCATTGGCTCTGAGCTTTTGAATAAGTTCATCATTACCCGCTGCAGGGTAATAACTATTAAAGGTTTCATCATCTGGCAAATACACAGGTAATGAGAGTTGCAGAGGTGAGTTCAAGGGCACTCGGACGTCTCAATATTAATACTAATTCGCTAAATACAATGTAAAACGGGATCATATGATCACAATACCCGTTTTACCGACTAATGGCTTAAGGCAGTCGCCATTGGTAAACAGGTTTGCTCGACTCATGTTGCATAGGGTTAAATTCACCTGACATTGCTGGCGTAACCACCGAAATACGAGGTTCAAGGCTCAATAACCGCTCAAGATCGGTTTCAGAGCCAAACAAATCTAATGAAAATGTGGCTTTATTGCCTTGAATTCGAGTCAATGTGGCATTTTTAATTGCACTAAGTTGCTTTAAATATTTTTCAATTTCAACCAACTGTGCCATTTTCTCGATATTAACAAAGGTCACGCTTGCGCCAACTCGCGTTCCCGTATCAGCAATCGCATACTTAGAGAAATAATAATCTCCCAGAGCAGCCATCATTGCCGTTATCGCTTGGGATGTATTTTCCGCAGTACCATTAAAACTAAAAAGCGGTGGTGTTAAAGAATCAATTGTTGCTTTAGTGTAGAGATTTAAACGGTAACGAGCTTGATTACCTACAGCATCAATTGCCACTAAAGCTAAAAAGTCCGCTTGATAACGACCTGAAACGGTCGCCACTATATCGGCAAACATCCCTTTAACATCGTTAGGGTTGATCCCCATAAGCTCATCTAAATCTAGGATAGGCAATAATACGGGAATACCGCGCGCATCAGAGAAAGTAGTAAAGACTTGGCGTTCTGGTAATGGCGAAGAATCGCTTAATAAAATCGTATCGCCTTCTGACGGCATCGCAACCCAAAATAATGTTAAAGGCCGCTGCGTACCCCATACAGGTAATTGTGCCTGACGTAATAATGCGACAACACGGCGATGCTCAAAGTTAGCTCTTAGCAGCAATTGACCATTCTGTTCAACATAACCATATTGACTCAGCAGCCCATCAGGATTGGCAAGTTGTGATTGGATAACACTATTCTCAAGTGAACCTGCGGTTCCAGTATTTTTCAGTATCACTTGCTCCAATGCCGTGCGTAATGCTTTATTTCGTTCAGGCACGGCACGAGAGGATACAGGCACATCGGCCTCATCTAATTTACTCACTTCAACAGCATAAAGGCCATTAATAGTGAATAAGCAGTATAAAAACGCAATTAAGCTCGGCTTCAATAGAAATTTCAGCATCTTTGAGTAGTTAAGGTAACGTCAGATAGGGCAAATTGTACCATAGTTAGCGCCTTAAGCGAGTCTTGGCAAAATTTAGCCTTAACCATTGGCTGGGAAATGCTAAACAGTGATCCACCCCCATAAAAGTGAACATTTTATTCTGTCTGGATTTCAACAAACTGATATCATCTGGCGGTTTACCCTAAATTAACGAGAATAATAAATGAGACGACTCACCATCCCCCTACAGGGTGCACAAATGCTATTTGTAGCTTTTGGTGCCTTAGTATTGATGCCACTACTGACTGGGCTAGACACCAGTGTCGCCCTATTCACTGCAGGTATCGGTACGCTACTGTTCCAATTGATTACTAAACGTCAAGTGCCTATCTTCCTTGCTTCTTCCTTCGCTTTTATTGCCCCCATTCTTTATGGTGTGCAAACTTGGGGGATACCATCCACCATGGGAGGGATCATGGCAGCAGGTGTCGTTTATGTGCTGCTCGGTGCCCTAGTTAAAGTACGGGGTACCGACTTTATCCATAAGCTATTACCGCCTGTGGTAGTTGGTCCAGTGATCATTATTATCGGTCTTGGATTAGCCCCAGTTGCCGTTAATATGGCATTAGGTAAGAGTGGCGATGGTAGCTTGACGTTAGTTGCCACCAATACTGCGTTATTTATTTCGCTTGCATCGCTTTGTACTACGATCGCCGTGGCAATTTTTGCGAAAGGATTACTGAAGGTAATGCCGATTTTAGCTGGTATTGTCGTAGGTTACGGCTTAAGTCTTGCCTTTGGTATTGTTGATTTTGCCGTAGTGACTGCTGCAAGTTGGATTGCCATTCCTAAATTTGTCGCGCCAGAATTTAACTGGCATGCCATCGCCTTTATGATCCCTGTCGCCATTGCACCTGCGGTTGAACATATTGGTGATATTTTGGCAATATCCAATGTCACTGGTAAGGATTTCATGAAAAAACCAGGCCTTCATCGCACACTAACCGGCGATGGCGTAGCAACTATCGCTGCAGCCGCCTTTGGTGGACCGCCTAATACTACCTATTCAGAAGTCACAGGCGCAGTCACATTAACCCGTAACTTTGATCCTAAAATCATGACTTGGACCGCGATTACTGCCATTACCTTAGCTTTCGTTGGTAAGCTAGGTGCACTCATGCAGACAATTCCGGTTCCTGTTATGGGCGGCATTATGTGTTTACTCTTTGGGTCTATCGCGGCAGTGGGCCTCAATACCTTGATCCGCAATCATGTGGATTTATCAGAGGCTCGCAATTTAAGTATTGTTGGCGTAACACTCGTATTTGGTATTGGAGGGATGGCATTTGGTATTGGCTCATTCAGTTTAACTGGGATCAGTTTGTGCGGTATTGTGGCCATCACAATGAACTTACTCTTACCCGCGACTAAACATCACGAACGTGATGCGGCATCACACTAAGTTCCGCCTTTAAATCAGTCAAAATTTGGCAATAAAAAAGCCGATAAGTCATCAGCTTAGCGGCTTTTTGTTATTCTTTCATCACTCTGTTACGAGGGATTACTCTGCGGTTTTGTATTTTTCAGCAGTCGCTTTGATTAAGGGTTGTAGTTCGCCCTTTTGGAACATGTCCACCACGATATCACAGCCACCAATCAACTCACCTTCAATCCACAGTTGTGGAAACGTCGGCCAGTTTGCATACTTAGGTAACTCTGCACGAATATCAGGGTGCTGAAGAATATCTACGAACGCAAATTGCTCGCCACAGTTAATCATGATCTGTGCTACCTGAGATGAAAAACCACAGCTCGGTAATTTAGGTGAACCTTTCATATAAACAATGATGGGGTTTTCGGCGATCTGCTGCTTAATTTTCTCTACTGTTTCCATTTTAATTCCTAAGTACGATGACATTGACTCAATGGCGCTATTGTACGACAGCTAGGCACAGAACAAAATCCCACAGTTTGTAAGGTTATGTCGACATTTGATTTTTCGATGATGCCTATCTAATCAATTAGCGAAACAATGATTCACATCACAAATTTTATCGGTACAATAGTGCCTAGTGAGCACGTTTAAGAAACGATAACCTAAGACCATGGAGAGATACTAATGGCTTTCGAATTACCCGCATTACCATATGCAAAGAACGCACTAGAACCACACATTTCTCAAGAAACCATTGAATACCACTACGGCAAGCATCACAACACTTATGTTGTTAAGCTAAACGGCTTAATCGAAGGAACTGATTTCGCAGACAAATCTTTAGAAGAAATCATCAAAACCTCTACTGGTGGTGTGTTTAACAACGCAGCTCAAGTGTGGAACCACACTTTCTACTGGAACTGCCTAGCGCCAAATGCTGGCGGCGAGCCAACTGGCCCAGTTGCTGATGCCATCAATGCAGCCTTCGGTTCATTTGAAGCATTTAAAGCACAATTTACTGATTCAGCAGTGAATAACTTCGGTAGCGCTTGGACTTGGTTAGTAAAAAAAGCCGATGGTACTCTTGCTATCGTTAACACTAGCAACGCTGCAACACCACTGACTGACAGCACTGTGACACCAATCCTGACTGTAGATGTGTGGGAACACGCTTACTACATCGATTACCGCAACGTACGTCCAGACTATTTAGCCCACTTCTGGCAATTAGTAAACTGGGACTTCGTGAACCAAAACTACGCGGGTTAATCACCTCTTAGCAATACTTTAAAAGAGCCCAAGTGGCTCTTTTTTATTGCCTCAAAAATCATTCACCTTAAACTTCCCATTAAACCTCACCTGATAACTACAAGTGCAATAATTGCGTTTGCAACTATTTGTTATTGTTTTTATTTGATATTTTTTGACATTGATAGTGAATTTGTGTCTAAGATTAGTGTAGGAGATTAGTTAGTCTGTTCTCCGTTCCATAACATCACTGGCGTTTCAGGGGGTTTATATGGGCATTTTCGAGCATTACCAAAAGCGCTATGAACAAAAACTCGATGAAGAATACACTTTGCAGGAGTTTCTTGAGATCTGTAAGGAAGATCGCAGCGCTTACATGTCAGCATCAGAGCGACTACTGCTCGCCATTGGTGAAGCTGAAGTCATTGATACAGCTAAAAATCCAACACTTAGCCGTATTTTTTCTAATCGTCTAATTTCACGTTATCCCGCTTTTAAAGATTTCTTCGGTATGGAAGATGCCATTGAGCAGATCGTGGCTTATCTTAAGCACTCCGCCCAAGGCTTAGAAGAATCCAAACAAATTTTATATTTACTCGGCCCTGTGGGTGGTGGTAAATCATCACTTGCAGAAAAACTCAAATCCTTAATGCAAAAAGTGCCCATTTATATATTAAGTGCCAATGGGGTGCGTAGTCCTGTAAATGATCATCCCTTCTGCCTGTTCGATCCCGATGAAGATGGACAGTTACTGAAGGATGAATTTAATATTCCCACCCGTTATTTAAAAACCATCATGTCACCTTGGGCTGTAAAGCGACTGCACGAATTTGGCGGCGATATTTCTAAATTCCGTGTGGTAAAAGTCTATCCATCAATTTTAGACCAAATCGCTATTGCTAAAACGGAACCCGGGGATGAAAACAACCAAGATATTTCATCTTTAGTGGGTAAAGTCGATATTCGCCAACTTGAACATTTCTCCCAAGATGACGCCGATGCCTATGCTTATTCTGGTGCATTGTGCCGTGCAAACCAAGGGATGATGGAATTTGTCGAGATGTTTAAGGCGCCTATTAAAGTGCTACACCCTCTGCTGACCGCAACCCAAGAAGGTAACTATAACGGTACAGAAGGCTTATCGGCCCTGCCCTATAGTGGCATTATTCTGGCGCACTCGAATGAGTCAGAATGGTCAACCTTTAAAAACAATAAGAATAATGAGGCCTTCCTCGACCGAGTGTATATAGTCAAAGTGCCTTATTGCTTACGGGTTTCAGAAGAACTACAAATCTATCAAAAATTATTGCTCCACTCTGAGTTATCAAAAGCGCCCTGCGCTCCTGGTACGCTTGAAACGCTCGCGCAATTTAGTGTTTTATCCCGCATTAAAGCGCCAGAAAACTCATCCATCTACTCTAAAATGCGGGTTTATAATGGAGAAAGTCTAAAAGATACCGATCCCAAAGCGAAGTCATATCAAGAATACCGCGATTATGCCGGTGTTGATGAGGGCATGAATGGTTTATCAACACGATTTGCATTTAAAATCCTGTCGCGGGTGTTTAACTTTGACCACTCGGAAATCGCCGCCAATCCGGTACATTTGTTCTATGTACTCGAGCGCCAAATAGAACAAGAACAGTTCCCGAACGACACGGCTGAGCGTTATCTCGAGTTTTTAAAGGGCTATCTCATCCCTAAATATGTGGAGTTTATTGGTAAAGAAATCCAAACCGCTTATTTAGAGTCTTACTCTGAGTACGGTCAAAATATCTTTGACCGCTATGTCACCTATGCCGACTTTTGGATCCAAGATCAAGAATACCGCGATCCAGAAACAGGCCAACTGTTCGACCGCGCCGCCCTTAATGCGGAGCTTGAAAAAATCGAAAAACCTGCAGGGATCAGTAATCCTAAAGATTTCCGTAATGAAATCGTCAACTTTGTCCTGCGTGCCCGTGCCAACCATGAGGGCAACAATCCCCTCTGGACCAGCTACGAGAAACTTCGCACTGTGATTGAAAAGAAAATGTTCTCCAACACAGAAGATTTACTCCCCGTTATTTCCTTTAATGCCAAAACGTCGAACGACGATCAACGTAAACACGATGATTTTGTCAATCGTATGATGGAAAAAGGCTATACCAAGAAACAAGTCCGACTCTTGTCTGAGTGGTATTTACGGGTGCGTAAATCTTCTTAAACTTGCGCTAACTAAGTAAAGGGCTTTGGTGTTGCCAAAGCCTTCGCTGGGTTTTGGGAGGTGCGTATGGCGAACTTTATCGATAGACGGTTGAATGCGAAAGGAAAAAGCACAGTCAACCGCCAACGCTTTATCAATAGATATAAGCAACAAATTAAAAAAGCCGTCAGTGATGCCGTCACGCGTCGCAGTGTAACGGATGTAGATAAAGGCGAAAAAATCAGTATCCCAACTCGGGATATTAGCGAACCCATGTTTCACCAAGGCAAAGGCGGTGTCAGGGACAGAGTACATCCTGGTAATGACCAATTTACCCGTGGCGATAAAATTGACCGACCACCCGGTGGTGCAGGCGGCGGAGCGGGTAAAGGCGATGCCTCTGATTCAGGTGAAGGGAACGATGATTTTGTCTTTGAAATTTCAAAGGATGAATACCTAGAACTATTATTTGAAGACTTAGAATTACCGAATCTACAAAAAAACCGCCTTAATAAATTGGTGGAATATCAGGTTTATCGCGCCGGATTTACCAACGATGGCGTCCCCGCCAACATTAATATTGTCCGTTCCCTACGCTCTTCACTGGCACGGCGCATTGCGATGTCGGCCAGTAAAAAAAAGCTATTAGCGGAATTAGAACAAGAGTTGGCAGAACTTGAGAATATCCCAGGGACTCAGGCAGAGCGGCTCCTCGATTTAAAGGCTCAAATAGAGGTACTTAAACAAAAAATTGCGAAAGTCCCATTTATCGACACCTTCGACTTACGTTTTAACAACTTCAGCAAACGAGAAATCCCATCAAGCCAAGCCGTCATGTTCTGTTTGATGGACGTGTCTGGTTCTATGGATCAGGCAACTAAAGATATGGCAAAACGCTTCTATATCTTGCTGTATCTGTTCCTCACCCGCACCTATAAAAACTTAGAAGTGGTTTACATTCGTCACCACACTCAAGCCAAAGAAGTCGATGAACACGAGTTCTTCTACTCCCAAGAAACAGGCGGAACGATTGTTTCAAGTGCTTTAAAACTGATGCATGAAATACAGCAGGCGCGTTATCCCGCCGATGAATGGAATATTTATGCCGCACAAGCATCTGATGGTGATAACTGGGCGGATGACTCTCCCACATGTCGGCAGTTATTAGAACAAAAAATCCTGCCGTTAGTACGCTACTTTAGTTATATCGAAATTACTAACCGCGCCCATCAAACACTGTGGCGAGAATATGAGTCCCTAGAACAACACTACGACAACATCGCTGTGCAGCATATACGTCAAGCCGAAGATATTTACCCTGTATTTAGAGAATTATTTAAGAAACAGGCGGTTTAAGGGGGCAGTATGGGGAAAACGACATCAAGAACACGATTGAGCGATGGTCCAGATTGGAGCTTTGAGCTGCTGCAGGATTATCTCAAAGAAATCGAAAGGGTGGCGGCAATTTACAAGCTCAACACCTATCCAAATCAAATTGAAGTCATCACAGCCGAACAAATGATGGATGCCTACGCAGGAATAGGTATGCCGATTGGTTATACCCATTGGTCATTTGGCAAACGCTTTATTGAGACGGAACAAGGGTATAAACGCGGGCAAATGGGGCTTGCCTATGAAATAGTGATTAACTCCAACCCTTGTATTGCCTATTTAATGGAAGAAAATACCATTACGATGCAAGCATTGGTGATGGCTCACGCATGTTTCGGACATAACAGCTTCTTTAAAAATAATTATTTATTTAAAACTTGGACTGATGCCAGCTCAATTATCGATTATTTGGTTTTTGCCAAAAACTATATTAGCGACTGCGAGCAAAAACATGGAGCCGAACAAGTTGAAAGCATTATTGACTCCTGCCACGCCTTAATGAATTACGGTGTAGACCGTTATAAACGTCCATCGGAAATTTCTTTTCGAGAAGAACAAGCAAGACAAAAAGAGCGTGAGGCCTATCTTCAAAGCCAAGTGAATGATTTATGGCGCACTATTCCAACTCAGCAACAGGATTTATCCCAAACCAAAAAACGACACTTCCCCTCTGAACCGCAGGAAAATATTCTCTATTTTATCGAGAAAAATGCCCCACTACTTGAGCCATGGCAAAGAGAAATCATTCGCATCGTTCGCAAAATGGCGCAATATTTTTATCCACAAAAACAAACTCAAGTAATGAATGAAGGCTGGGCCACCTTCTGGCACTACACGATTTTAAATCACTTATACGATGATGGTGTCGTGACCGACCGTTTTATGATGGAGTTTTTACAAAGCCATACTGGCGTCGTTGCGCAGCCTGAGTATAACAGCCGCTATTATAGCGGTATTAACCCCTATGCCCTAGGTTTTGCCATGTTCACCGATATCAGACGAATTTGTGAAGCACCAACCGATGAAGATAAAATGTGGTTTCCTGATATCGCGGGCAGTAATTGGCTTGAGACGTTACATTTTGCCATGCAACATTTTAAAGATGAGAGTTTTATTAGCCAATATCTTTCCCCAAGAGTCATTCGCCAATTTAAATTATTTGGCATTCACGATGATGAAAAACGCAGTTACCTTTCTGTATCAGCAATTCACGATGAACAAGGTTATCGTGATATTCGTCAATTACTTTCACAGCAATATAACTTGTCAAACATAGAACCGAATATCCAAGTACACCATGTTGAAATAAATGGTGATAGATCATTAACCCTAAGGTATGTACCAAACAACGACATTCCGCTTGCCAATAACTATCACGAAGTGTTGAAGCATCTACATCGACTCTGGGGATTTAATGTTACCCTTGAGCAACAAAACGCCGATGCTAGCATTAATGTGTTAGCAACTTGCCCAAATAATACGACATCCTAATCATGCCACAAATAATAAAGCCGTCTTCAAATAAAGACGGCTTTAACTTTGTGTTACAGAATAGTGCTCGTGCCTAGCTTGATCGTTAATTGTCTTGGGCAATAGACGCTGGCATATCATCCCGAAGCTGTAGCCACATTTTGCCGCTATTTATACCGTAGGTACGCATTAGTGCTGGGACATCCGTATAATTTTTCGCTTTCGCAAGTACTTCTAACTCTTTATAGAAGTTTAATGCCAATAATCGTGCTTCAGCGCTGCTAAAATAATAACGACCAACTCGGCTATATAATCCTTTAAAGCCATTTAAAATCAAAACGTAAAGAGGATTTCCTGATGAAAACGCTAACGTGTGATGCAATAAATAGTCATACTCAGCAAAAGATTCTGCGGTATTTTCTAGTTGGTGAATTTTAGCTAACACGTCGACCGCTGTTTCTGGATTATAACGCAAAGCACCACGGAAATAGATCGCGCTGACATTCGTTCTTGCAGATAGCAGTTGGTCAACTAATACGGGAAAACCTTCAGGATTAAGATCGGCAATCGTCTCAAGAATATTAAGCCCCGACGTTTCCCAAAAATTATTGACCCGTGTTGGTTTGCCATGTTGAATTTTCAACCAGCCATCACGCGCTAAGCGTTGAAGCACTTCACGTAGAGTGGTGCGAGTGACACCGATCAACTCGGAAAGCTCACGTTCAGCCGGTAAAATGGACCCTGGTGGAAATTTATTTTCCCAAATAGATCTCACTATATATTTCTCTGCAAAACTTGCAGGTCCCTTGGCATTGATAATCATCAGCCCACTTATCCAGTTGTTGTGCATCGTAATGGGCACTGATCATACCAGAGCGGCAAAAAATGAAAACCATTGACTGAGGCCCAACGCTTTTGGACGGTATAAATATCACATAAGCGCTCAAAAAATAGACCGCAATCAACACCTATTGCGATAAATTTGCAGATTAGCTCCGCTTTTTTAAATCTTGGTTCCGGTATGACATTACATTAGCATTCTCTTTCAGCTAGACTGTTTTCCCAAACACGAGTAAACACAAATCACACGTGCCAATTTTTCAACCTTTTTCAACATAATTAGAAGAGAGGATGCTATGCCGTTGACAATGAGTCAGGCGTTTATTGGAAACTTCCTAGGGAATTCTCCTAAGTGGTACAAAATCGCGATACTGTCTTTTTTAATCATTAATCCAATACTCTTTTTCTATGTCAGTCCTTTTGTGGCTGGTTGGGTATTAGTACTTGAGTTTATTTTTACCTTGGCCATGGCATTAAAATGCTATCCATTACAACCCGGTGGTTTACTGGCCATTGAGGCTGTGGCTATCGGTATGACTTCTGCAAACCAAGTGCTGCATGAAATAGAAGCAAACCTTGAAGTGTTATTACTACTGGTCTTTATGGTTGCTGGTATTTATTTCATGAAGCAATTGCTGTTGTTTGCTTTTACCAAGATTATTACCAAAGTACGCTCCAAAATTTTAGTCTCATTAATGTTCTGTCTAACCTCTGCATTTCTATCTGCGTTTTTAGATGCCTTAACCGTTATTGCGGTTATCATTGCCGTTGCAGTGGGTTTTTACGCGATTTACCACAAGGTGGCATCCGGTAAAGATTTCTCTGCTGTGCATGACCATACCTCAGAAAGTAATACTCAATTAAATAACAGTGAGCTCGAGTCATTCCGAGGATTTCTACGTAATTTATTAATGCATGCAGGTGTTGGTACCGCCTTAGGTGGCGTGTGTACAATGGTTGGTGAACCACAAAACTTAATTATCGCCGCCCAAGCTAACTGGCAGTTTGGTGAATTCGTTGTTCGCATGTCTCCTGTGACAGTACCAGTACTGATCGCAGGTATTCTGACTTGCCTACTCGTGGAGAAATTCCGTATTTTTGGTTATGGTGCCAAACTCCCTGATGCAGTTCATAAAATTCTTTGTGATTATGCTGCCCATGAAGATGCACACCGTACCAATAAAGATAAGATGAAGCTTGTCATTCAAGTATTAGTAGGTGTGTGGTTAATTGCAGGCTTAGCGTTGCATTTAGCTTCTGTTGGTTTAGTGGGTTTATCGGTGATTATTTTAACCACAGCTTTCAACGGTATCACCGATGAGCATGCTCTGGGTAAAGCCTTTGAAGAAGCACTTCCATTCACTGCACTATTGGCAGTATTTTTTGCTGTAGTTGCCGTCATTATTGATCAACATTTATTTGCGCCAGTCATCCAATGGGCATTGAGTTATGAAGGAAATACCCAATTAGTTATTTTCTATATTGCTAACGGTTTACTTTCAATGGTGAGCGATAACGTGTTTGTGGGTACGGTTTATATCAACGAAGTCAAAGCAGCCTTGATTGATGGTCAAATTACCCGTGATCAATTCGATCTGCTCGCTGTTGCAATTAACACTGGTACTAACCTACCTTCTGTAGCGACACCCAATGGACAAGCCGCGTTCTTGTTCTTACTCACCTCAGCATTAGCGCCACTGATTCGGTTGTCTTATGGCAGAATGGTGTGGATGGCTCTACCCTATACAATCGTACTGTCAGTTGTAGGTGTATTAGCTATTGAGACAGGCTTCTTAGAGCAAGCAACGCAATACTTCTATGACTCGCATATGATTATTCATCACAGTGCTAAAGACGTTATCGCCCCCCTGACAAGTCACTAACTCAGGTCTAAGCATTGACTGAACTTTATTAAATCAGTAGAGTCGAAAAAAACGCCCCAATGATTGAGGGGCGTTTTTCGTTGATATGGAGCTCACATTTGACAGCACTTACTCGCTTTGCCCATTCTCGCAGTTCTTGGTTCCTTCTCACGGGCACCGCTATTGGCTTAGAAGCCGCTGCACTGTATTTTCAGTATGTGATGAAACTCGATCCCTGTGTCATGTGTATCTATCAAAGATTAGCTGTATTTGGCATTTTGGTCGCAGGTTTGATAGGAATGACAGCCCCTAAGTATCGTCTGATACGAATATTAGGAGCGAGCTGTTGGGCCGTGAGTGCCACTTGGGGATTAAAATTAGCTTTAGCGCTAGTGAATATGCAAAATAACCCTTCCCCTTTTGCTACTTGCTCATTTTTACCCGAATTTCCAACTTGGATGCCATTACACGAATGGTTTCCTGCGGTAATGTTACCAACAGGCATGTGTACCGATTTACCATGGCGTTTTATGGATGTCACCATGGCAGAATGGATGGTTGTCGTCTTTAGCACTTTCCTCGTGATTTGGTTACTGTTTATCGTGCCAATTCTAAGTGGCTCCACTAAACCTTCTCTTTATAAATAACGGTTTCCGTTGGCAGGCAAATTTGCCTGCCTTCCAATAAAATTTTCTTCTTAAATCAACCATTATTACCTTCTTTATCCCACTGATTTTGATATAGACCAATAGCAAAAGACTAAAAAGACGCTAAACTGGCTCAATGAAAAGTGGTATTCGGAACTCTGTGATGATGGAAAAAAAGTCAATATCTGAGCCACAGACCCCATTGACCCAATGGCAAAATAGCTTGCCGTTTAAATTTAGTCTTGTCCAACTTATCATCGCGAGTATTTTGATTTTTAGCACAGCTTGGGTCATGTTACGCATTCAAAATCAGCAAATAACAGAACAGCAGGCAGTACTAAATCAGAATCATGGACAGATTGTTATTGCAAAATTGCAGGAAATGACCTCTCAAGTCGAAAATCTTGTCAATGCAATTGCCAGTATCGCTAAGTTATATCGCTATGACCATGAGCAACTCAGTAAGACTATCCCCACTTTGCTTGCGCTTGAAAATCAAAAGGATGTGATATCCGGCGGCGGTATTTGGCCCGAACCGAGTGCCTTTAATCAACAAAAGTTTCGCAATAGTCTCTTTTGGTCGCGTAATATTCACGATGAGCTCATTAAGATAGATACCTATAATGATGACGCGTTCCCAAGTTACCACACAGAAGCATGGTATCGCCCCACACGTTATTTCCCCTCAGGAAAAACCTTTTGGTCTAAATCTTATATCGACCCAAGCACACAGGAACCAATGATTACAGCCTCGGCTGCTGTCTGGATGGACCATCAATTTATAGGCGCAGCAACGGCCGATATCAGTTTAGAAAAACTCAATACGCTACTGCGTAATGCAATGACGGATATCAGTGGTTATGTGATAGTGCTTGATTATCACAATCAGGTATTAGCTTATCCGCGTGGGAAAAATCATACCGCGATCTTGGACCAAGCAGCAAACTCGTTGCTGACATTTAATGATCTGACAAAACAGCACCCAAACTTTGATCCACTTGCATTAGCCCTAAATACGGCTGACAGTGCCTTTGTGACTAAAGCTATTGCTGAACGTGTGTTTACCCAAGAACAAATGGATAATCTCACCCGTTTAACAGCAGACAATGAACGCAAAATGCTCACCGCAATTGTTAATAATAATGCTCGCAATCATTTCACAACCCCTCAACAGCTTGCATCGGTTCCCTTAGCGACAGATCCAATACTCAACACCCCAGCATTAGCATCTATCTTTTTAATGCCCAATACCTACTGGAAGATATTGGTCGTGACACCCATTGCTCCGCTGCAGGATACAGCCAAACATTTAGTTGAAAAAATAGGAATATATTTAGTTTTAATTCAACTCATTGGGTTAATTATCTTGTTCATATTGCAACATAGGTTAATCATTACCCCAATCATGAAAATGGTTGAAGCATTAAAACGTGACGATCCTACTGCCATCGAATTTAAGGCTAAACAACGTCACGATGAAATAGGCTTACTGGCAAAAACATTACTCTCACGCACTCAACAACTCGATGTCGCCATGGCAAGCCTTGATGCAAGCAATCTCGCCCTAGAACAGCAATTGAAAACTCAGCAACTATTTCAACAAGAATTAAATCACCATAAAGAACAATTAAGATCCCTACTTAAATTTTCTAAACACCTCATTTATATTAAAGATTTAAGTGGTAAATACACGTTAGTTAACGATAAATATTGCGAAGTACTTGGGATTGAACGCAGACGAATTATCGGTGTATCTGACTTTGAATTGTTTCAAAGTCAATTAGCACAGACATTTCAAAAAAATGATCAGCGAGTCACCCAAAACCAAGATGCCATCCATTTTGAAGAATCAATTCCGACGCCTCACGGATATCAAGTCTATCAAATGACAAAATTTGATATCAGGGATGATGAAGATAATTCTATTGCCGTTGGTGCTATCGGTTTCAATATGGATCTCAAAAAACGCCAAGAACAAGAGCAAGAAAAACGATTCCAGAACCAAGCTGCTCACCTACAAAAGCAACAGAGTAAAATGCAGATAGTCAACGATGAGAATAATGCTCTGAAACAACAGCTTGCAGAGTTTAACAAAGCGTTCGAGATGCAATTCCAAATCAACCTAAGCAAAGCACAAAGCCAAAAGCTAATGCAAAATTTCCTTGCTGAAGTCATCACGCAAATAATGCAAGAACAAGATCGCTTACTTGCACAAATCTGTCAGACACAAGCCAATGGGGGTGATGAATCTCAAATTGCCATTACTGACATGATGACAGTCCAAGCAAAAAGGCTTAGGCACATAGCACAACTTTTTAACGCGCATCAAAATGATGTCAGGCCATTACATTTAGCGCTGTTTATGCGCCAATTACTGGATTTATTACAAGTACAGTTCATTCGCGCTAATGTCACTGTATGCTTAACATGTGATGAAAACCTGATTATCGATGGCAACTCATGGCAATATCTGCAACTCTTCTATCGGCTACTCAACAACACACTCAATCATGCCTTTAAAAACCATCATCAAATACGGGAAATCACCATTCATCTTCAAAGAAATGCTAATGAACTCCAAGTGGAACTCACTGATAATGGAATTGGTATGACAGACCAACAACTTTCACAGTTACAGCAAAATATGGCACAAAATCTCTGCCTAGGGACACTCACTTGCTTAAATTTATGGATGAAAAATGACCTAAAAGGACAACTCACCATACAAAGTGAGCTTAATAAAGGGACTAAAATTCTCTGCCGTTGGCCATGTTAGGACTAAACCTATATTCAAGCCGCATATGCGGCTTGATCGAATGGAATGAATGGTAGACGTGACCTATATATATAAAAAAATGGTCAAATCTACATTGCCCATTACTGATTGATATCTTGGTATAACTCTTGATACATCAACTCACGCATTTTAAATTTTTGGATTTTACCCGTCACCGTCATGGGATACTGTTCCACAAATTTGATGTAACGCGGCACCTTAAAATAGGCGAACTTCTCGGTCAAAAAATGACGAATATCGGCCTCTGTAATGATCGATCCTGAACGCACTTTGATCCAGGCACACACTTCCTCGCCATATTTATCGCTTTGCACCCCGAATACCGCCGCATCCTGCACATCTTTATGGGTGTAGAGTTTCTCTTCAATCTCACGGGGATAAATATTCTCGCCACCGCGGATGATCATATCTTTAATGCGTCCCACAATTTGCACATAACCTTGCTCATCCATTTGGCCAATATCGCCCGAATGTAGCCAGCTGGCGCTGTCTATAGTCGCAGCCGTTTTTTCAGGGTCATTCCAATAACACTGCATAATACAATAACCACGACTACAGACTTCACCGGGTTGATTAATTGGCAGCACTTCGCCAAATTCATCGATGATTTTAACTTCGGTATGGGGTAAAGCACGGCCAACGGTGAGCACCCGTTTCTCTATTGGAGAATCAATTTCGGTAATATGATTGAGCGGACTACACTCCGTCTGCCCATAACCAATCAGTACTTCTTTCATATACATCAGATTTTGTACTCGGCGCATCACTTCTTCTGGACAAGTTGCCCCTGCCATCACGCCGGTACGTAATGAACTCAAATCAAAACGCGTAAACTCTGGATGTTCAAGCTCAGCAATAAACATAGTTGGTACACCATGTAATGCGGTGCAACGCTCTTGCTCAATCACTTGCAATGTCGTCAGTGGATCAAAGGATTCTCCGGGGAACACTGCAGCTGCGCCTTTGGCTAAGCAGACTAAACTACCGAGTACCATGCCAAAACAATGGTACAAGGGAACTGGAATACAGAGTTTATCGTGGCAGGTAAACTTCATTGCCTCGGCCACTAAATAGCCATTATTCAATATGTTATGATGAGATAGGGTCGCACCTTTCGGACTACCCGTAGTGCCAGAGGTAAACTGGATATTAATCGCATCGTACGGGCTTAATTCCTTAGCAATACTCTCGAGCATCACCTTATCATCGTCAGTAATATCGATAAGTAAGTCATCAAAGTTCAACATCCCGGTAGACTTCTCTTTGCCCATACGGATCACAAATTCAAGTTCAGGTACAGCTTTAGCCTGTAATTTACCCGCAGGACAAGAGGTTAGCTCAGGCGCTAATTCATATAGCATCTCAAGATAATTACTGGATTTAAACTTATCAGCACAAATTACAGCGCGGCAACCCACGTTACTCAGCGCGTATTGCAACTCTTCAGGACGATAGGCAGGATTAATACACACCATGATGGCGCCAATTTTAGCGGTTGCAAATTGTGTTAAACACCACTCGATATTGTTTGGCGACCAAATCCCTACCCTATCACCGGGCTTAATTCCGAGTGTTAATAGTCCTGTGGCGAGCGCATCGATTTTGGCAAGATATTGGCGGTAATTCCAGCGGATATTCTGATGTTGTACAACAATGGCGAGTTGGTCTGGATAAGTTGCCACTATATCATCAAGATATTGGCCTATGGTTTTTTCAATGAGTTTCGGTGAGGAACCACCACGAAACTCACTATATTGTAATGGGGTTATTGCTTGACGTGTTGAAACAGACATTTAGGCCTCCGTGCATTTATTGTTATGGTTAGCAAGCTTAAAACTAACCAATCCACGGATCAGGTCACAAGTAAAAAAGCCCTTTATTAGACTAAAGAGTAAGGCAGGCGATGAGATAACTGTCGATTAAAACATGACGTTAACGACTAATAAACGCTAAATGAGCACTCGATTTAGGAGTATTTAAGCTTTGTAAGCGCTCAACAATGGCCAGTAAAACCCCTTGTCGCCGCATATTTTCTAATACACCTGGGCTAAAAACCTCCAATCGAGTCATTGCCGTTAAGAGCAGCTTACACTGTGAAATACTCGCATCACGAATGTAGGCAGGTTTATCAACCAAGTAGCTGTTGTTATACCAATAATCCCAAGTGAAATTTGCCAATAACCAGCCCTGAGTTTTCAGATCATGGATAAACTCCAACATACGTTCATGGCTTAAGATCACATCACCCGCCGTAAAATCCTTAAGATATTTAGTGTATAAACCACAATCAGTCTTCATTGTTAACGTGTCCATAGCATACCTCTTCGGTTATGGTTATCGCAGATCTAATAAGATTGACACTTTGCCTAATGCGTAACGTAAAATTGCATACGGCAAACCACAAACAAGTACAAACAAGTTAGTTACAGAGTAAGTTGTGCTATCTGAACGGTAACTTAATCAAGTAAACAATTAAGCCCAATGCAACATTGTGTATTTCAAGCCTATTTAGGGGATATGGTTATTAGCTGGAGACAAAAATTAAGATAAGTGCCGAGAATTAAAGCTGTTAACAGATAAAATTAGCGAAGGAAGCAATATGAACTACTGGCTTATGAAATCAGAACCCGATGAATTTAGC
This sequence comes from Shewanella sp. W3-18-1, assembly GCF_000015185.1. Taxonomy (NCBI): domain Bacteria; kingdom Pseudomonadati; phylum Pseudomonadota; class Gammaproteobacteria; order Alteromonadales; family Shewanellaceae; genus Shewanella; species Shewanella sp. W3-18-1. The sequence goes on from NC_008750.1 coordinate 2,707,093, forward strand.
ATAGATGATCTCAAGGCTTGTCCGAACCAAACTGAAGCTTGGTATGGGATACGCAACTATCAGGCACGTAATTTTATACGCGATGGGATGCAGATTGGCGACAAGGTATTTTTTTACCACTCAAGCTGCAAAGTACCTGGTATTGTCGGTATCGCTGAAGTCGTGACCCATGCTTATCCAGATAGCACGGCCTTCGATCCAGAATCGACATATTTCGACCCTAAATCAGATCCCTCCAAACCAAGATGGCTTAGCATCGACATCCGCTTTGTCGAAAAATTTGACCATATAATCCCTTTAAGTCTCATTAAAAACATGCCGCAACTAACAGATATGTATCTTGTATCTAAAGGTTCCAGACTGAGTATTCAGCCAGTAACCGCCGAACAATGGCAAACTGTGCTAATGTTAACCCGCTGAACTCTATACTCAGCCATATTCAGCTAGGGTTCATTTAACATAGCCTATTGTCATCGCATCAATTCAACGTCTCTTGGGAGCAAATATGAATAAATTCACTTTGATGGTGATTGGTGGAATCGCGCTCAGTTTTATCACGTCCATAAACGCCTTTGCAAAAAATGAGTATGAACAAGACAAGCAAGGTAAAGGGCTACCACCAGGGCTACAGAAAAAAGTTGATCGCGGAGAACCTCTCCCTCCCGGTTGGCAGAAAAAACTCCGCCGTGGAGATATTCTCGAACTGGACATTTATAACCGAGGACGCATTGTCGTGCCGTTAGATAAGGATGGCATTGTGAGTATCCAAATTGAAGGCGCATTGATTAAGCTAGATGATAAAACTCGTACCATCCTCGATATAGTCAATGTCATTACCTATTAATCCACACTGCAATACACGCCCTCGTTATATACTCAGGGCGTGTTAATCTTCAACCAAGCAAATATCAGCAGACTGACAATGTCTAATGATTTTCTAAACACACCCCATTCACAACAAGATAACATGTTGATTTTTATCAATCATTGACAATCTATCTCTAGGTCTCAAGTCACCTAAATGCTACACTCTCAAGGCGCAAAAGGCTGCTGAATACCGTTGATAATACGACCAAAATACATTTACTCAGCTAATAAATGCCCCTATTACACACTTTACTGCGAAACGCTTTTGTCGTTTCAGTTGGATATTGATGATGAAAACCACGCCACTGCAACGGGTTAAACAGGCCATTATTGCTGGATTTTGGGCATCACTCGCCAGTATTTCAATAGGCTTTCTATTTAAACTCTGGCTAGCACAATGGGTTGCCAAAGCCGATCTGGCGCTCTATCACACGGTGATCGATATTATTTCGCTGTCGCTAATCCTGATGACAGGATTTCGCTCTTCTATGGTGGTGACCTATTCACAAACCAAACAAGATGTGGATATCACCAATATTTTCCGTTATAGCCTTATTGCTATGGTGTTGTTGACATGGGGTCTGGTATTACCTTATATCAAACACAAACTTCAGCTTAATGTAGAATATTTTCAATTGGTTGGGATTATTCTGAGTATGGGGTTCAAGGTCTATTTTACCAACCAAATCGCTATGTACCGACTCTATGCCATCTCCAATCGTGTGACTTGGCTAGAACCACTCGCACAGGTGATGAGTTTTTTATTGTGCTTCTATGGTCTACAACAAACTGCAATCGCGTCACTCTTTTACAGTATGACTTTATCATCACTCATCGTAGCCCTATATATGTACTTAAAACGGCGCAGGGATATAGCCACCCCACCCTTAAGTGCAGTGCATTTTGATACAGAACTACGCAGCTTTATGAAAAAAAGTCTAACAGCATCCATGGAGGCAGGTGCCAGTATCTTGATGATTTACATCACAGTACTGCTGACTATTGCCTATTTCAGCATAGATGAACTGGGTGATTTCCAAGTGGTGGTTCGGCCGATGATCACTTATCTCACCCTACTTTTCGTCTTCCCTATATACCGTTTTGTGCTGCCTGAAGTCGCAGTATGTGTACGAGAAAAACGCTTTGACGAAGTGCAAAAAATTAAATCATGGCTGACTAAAATGTCATTGTGGATCAGCGGAGTGTTTTTCATCACTATGATATTCGCGAGCGAGCCATTAGTCGCGTGGTTATTCCCCGAGCAATACATTAAAGCGGCACCCGTATTAATGCATTTCTCCATGTTTTTTATATTTATGATGCTCAATGGCTACCAGCTAGCCTATATCAAAGCCCATGGCTATTTTACCCAGAGCTTAATGATCCGTATTTTGGGGATTATCGTGCTAGTAGGTACTTTCTATATTTATCGCTTACACACGGAAAATGTGGTTGCTGTAATCTTAGCCCTCGGTACAGGATATTTAATGATGTATCTGGCGGCTAAAATTATAGAGCGAAAAATATTGCAATTGATCAACACTACCAAATAACAATTTGAAACAATATAGCATCATGTAAATTACATTCGGAATAATTACAAAAATATGCCAAAGTAATACTTTTAGTCTATTTACTTATTTCAATTCCCTGTTAATTAAAAGCGTTAATTAACAAAAATGAAACAAAAAATAAGTACCTATAAAAATAAAAAATTACATTATATCAATGCATTAGAATTAAAATAAGCAATGACACATTGACATCCTCTTCATTAAAATCAGTATCGAATTACACGCAACAAGCCCTATCTTTTAAAATTGTTTCAAAAAAGTAAAAAATAACAACTAAGATACCTATCGTTGACACACCTGTAATTAGTAAATATATATGGTACAGATTGTTAAATTCAATCTAAATTAAACCTATAAATTTAACCAATTATAAATATCAAGGAGAGATATATGAACTCTTTATCCTTAACAGCAAAAGCGGTTCGCTACGGTATATTTGCTGCGGCCAGCCTAACAACTTCAACATTCGTTTATTCAGAAGAACAAACGGAAATATTTGAGCGTATTGAAGTAACGGGTTCAAAAATTAAACGTATTGGAGAACTTGCACCAACACCAGTGACAGTTATCTCTGGTGATGGATTAATTGATGCTGGTGTTGTGAACGTTGCAGATTTACTACACAAAATGCCTAATACATTAGTTGGATTATCACCAGAAACAACAAATAATACTGTATTTGCAAGCGGATTAAATAACACAGATTTAAGAGGTCTTGGCTCTGATCGTACACTCGTACTTGTAAACGGTCGTCGATTTGTTGCTGGAGCCCCTGGTTCTGGGGCTGTTGATCTTAACAACATACCAACTGCCATGGTTGAGCGTATTGAAATCACAACTGGTGGTGCTTCTGCAGTATATGGCTCTGATGCCATCGCAGGTGTTGTGAACATCATTACAAAGAAAAGCTTTGATGGCATTTCGGTTGATGTTTCAACAACACAACCAACCGAGGATGGTGGTGAAGAAAAATATGCCTCAATAACATTTGGCTCTGAAATAGGTAAAGCTAACTTTGTGACTAACCTAAGTTGGGCTCGTCAGGAACAATTATCCTTTATGGATAGAAAATTTCTACGCGATGCACCTATCGTTGTACGTAATCCCAATGCAACAGGTCCTGATGATCCTCAATCAATAGTGTGGGGACATGGTCAACAAGTATTAGCTTCCTACAGTAAGACTGGAACATTTGTTTCGAATGGTACCCGTTATTCATTTGATGAAAACGGCAATGTAAGACCGATGGAGTTAGGCCAACCTCTACCGCCATTAACGTCTGGTCGTGTCGATTATCTTGGTGGAGAAGGTTATAACTTCGCAGAAAACTCTTTTATCAAAACGCCATTAGATCGTATTAACTTTTTCTCTGTAATGAACTACGACATTAATGATGATCATAAAATGACAATGGAGGCGACGCTTAGTAAAACAGATGCCTATGGCGAAAGCTCTCCAGCTTTCCTAAGTTTTAAAGTGCATGATGATAATGGGTTTCTCTCCCCTGAAGCTGCAGCACTGATCGCTGCTGAAGAAGCTAGGCTTGTTAATGCAGGCAAAGCAGAACCAGGAGATGGTATTTCTCTAGGATACCTTGCATCGGACTTTGGTAATCGAAAATATAGTCAAGAACGAACGACAGCCCGTATAGCACTAGGCTTTGAGGGAGCACTTTCTGAAAATTGGTCTTATGACACCTATGCCACTGTTGGACATGTTCAAGCTGATACAGAATGGTACGGTGAAATGTTCGAGCAACGCTTCTATGACGCTGTTGATACAATAAAAAATGATAAAGGGGAAGTAGTCTGTCGTAGTGAAAGTGCTCGAAATAATGGATGCCTTCCACTCAATATATTTGGGCGCGGAATCTACGATAAAAACGCCTATGATTGGGTAAGTACTGACGCAATTCGACGCTCATCTATCACTCAATCAGCTCTCGGGGCATCCGTAAGTGGTGATCTATTTGAATTGCCAGCAGGTTTTGTATCGAGTGCATTCTCTCTCGAGTATAGAAAAGAGCAGGCAGACACTTTACCAGATCCAGCTATGCGAGAGGGCTTACTGTTCAACAACCAATCTCAGCCCCTTAAAGGTGAATTTGATGTAACGGAAGCTTCTGCAGAATTGTCAATTCCATTACTAAGTGACATTACATTAGTACAAGATTTAACACTGGAAACAGCTTTCCGTTATATGGATTACTCGACATCTGGTTCTGATACTGCTTGGAAAGTAGGCTTAAACTGGGCTGTCTTCGACGATTTGAGGATCAGATTAAACCGTTCGAAATCTGTTAGAGCTCCCAATATAGGTGACTTGTATAGCCCACCAGGACAAACATTCAGATCTATAAAGGATTATTGCGCTTCTAGCTACCGCAACCAAATAAATCCTGAATATCTAGACAATGTCTTGGCAAACTGTGCGGCACAAGGCATTCCTACCGATTTCGAACCATCTCAAGAGTGGTATGGTTCGACTCGTCCAGGATTTATAGTCGGCAATGAGGACTTAAAAAACGAAGTTGCTAATGATATCACTATCGGTTTTGTCTATACCCCTAACTTTATCGAGAACCTGAGTTTTACTGTTGATTACTGGAAATTTGATATGGAAAATGTCATCAACAGTTTTACGGGCCCTGATGTTGTAAAGTACTGCTACCAATCCAGCACCCTAGACAATCCATTCTGTCCATTGCTTGAGCGAGATCCAGATACACATGAGCTCACCAATTACTATGAAAAGCCAGTTAACTCTGCGACCAGTATTACCTCTGGTGTCGATATTGAAGCTAACTATAAGTTTGAAAGTAGCTTTGGTGATTGGGGCTTCCGTCTATTCAGCACCTATCTAGAAGAACGTTCCTTTAATTCGACAGGTTTTGCAGAAGATGAAATTAAAGAAACTGGTGAGCAAGAGCGGCCACGTTGGCGTCATCGCTTTACAACGGATTACACCTACGGAGATTTCTCTGCAGTCCTAACTGCAAACTATCGCAGTAGCACCGTTTTAAGTAATGACTGGTCACCCAATCAAAATAACTATAATGATATCCCATCATATATTACGTTTGATTTAACCAGTCGCTACAACATCACTGATGCATTACAAGTTCGTGCTGGCATACTCAATATGTTTGACGAGACACCACCACGTCAGCCTGGTGTATATAACCAAGGTGCTTACTATGACATTCTCGGACAACGTATCACGATAGGGGTTAACTATACGTTTTAACTAGGTAAATTAAGGTCTCCCATTTAAAGTGACATATCATCAATTTCGATATGTCACTTTTTTTATTTAATAACACATTGAAAGTAATATTTAATCAACGTCCATCAATCATACGACCAAGACCACCAAGCACAGAGCCTTCACCACGATCACTTCCTCCTGCCGATGGGGCATGGGCGATAATACGATCAGCCATACGTGAGAATGGTAAGCTTTGCAGCCAAACCGTTCCGTGACCTTTTAAGGTTGCTAAAAATAAGCCTTCACCGCCAAAGACCATAGACTTTAATGAGCCTGCGCGCTCGATATCGTAATCAATCCCTGGTGTAAAACCGACGAGGCAACCAGTGTCGACTCTTAAGGTTTCACCTTTTAGTTCTTTTTTCACTAAGGTGCCACCTGCGTGTATAAAGGTCATGCCATCACCTTGTAGGCTTTGCAAAATAAACCCTTCACCACCGAAAAAGCCTGTGCCTAAACGGCGATTAAATTTCATTGTCACACGTGTGCCTAAAGCCGCCGCTAAAAAACTGTCCTTCTGACAGATAAGCTCACCACCATATTCGGCTAAATCAATCGCAAGGATAGTGCCAGGATAAGGAGCGGCAAAAGCGACTTTGCGCTTTTGGTTGCCTTGGTTGGTAAAGTGAGTCATAAAAATGCTCTCACCCGTTAGCACCCTTTTACCCGCCCCCATCAGCTTGCCAAAAAAGCCGGATTCGGGTTCAGATCCATCACCCATTTTGGCTTCAAAACGAATATCTTGCTCTAGGTAGTTCATCGCCCCCGCTTCAGCAATCACAGTTTCATTTGGATCGAGTTCTACTTCAACCAACTGCATACTGTGGCCGATAATTTCATAATCCACTTCGTGACAACGTCTAGACATACTGTTCCCCTTATTAACTGTCAGTTCCTTGTTATTGCGCTTTATATTGAACTCGATGGACAACTTTGTTGATATCGTGCCCCCAATTTCACTTTGAAAATAAGCCACTTTGAAAATAAACCTTAATGTATGACATAAAATGTCAAAATGCGATTATTTTATGTAGGGCGTTATTTCACAACATCATAAACGGCGATTTATCATCCCAAACCGACGCCATTAAACTGCTCTGCTTTAGCAAACTCCTCTAAAATCAATTTAGTAAAGAGTTGTCCCGCTCGGCCTAATGGACGTTCTAAGGTCGAGACAAGTTGCGGGATAAACGTAAAACGACTGCCACCGACAAAGTCGATTTCAACTAACTCACCCTTAGCCAGTTCTTCTTGCGCTAAAAAGTCCGGCAACCAGCCAAAACCTAAGCCTTTTAACAAGGCGTTCTTTTTCATGATGAAACCTGAAAGGTAAAACACTTTATCGCCGCCAAATTGTAGTTCATCACGATAACTTTTATTGGGTGAAGAGTCTTCGATAGTCAATTCCACATGCTGCTGCAGCTCAGACAAACTAATTTTACGAATAACAGCTAAAGGATGCGAAGCACTTGCCACTAATATGCTAGTGATGGCTGGCAGAGGCTGCGGATGATAATAGGGGCCAGTGCGATAATCTTTCACTAACATCAAGTCGGCATTATCACGTTCGAATCTGTGTTGTACGCCACCTAAAAATTCCATATTAAGCTGAATTTTAGTGGGGATCTGATGTTCAGCCATGCGTTTTAAAGCCGTCATAATTGGTTCCATCGGTAAGGCACCGTCTATCACGAGCTCTAGCTTTGGCTCCCAACCTTCGCTAAAACGACTGGCAAGATGTTCAATGTTAGCAAGGTGTTGTAGTAATCTTTGCCCCTCGGCTAAAATCACACGGCCCTCTTGCGTCAGCTCAGCGCGATATTGTTCACGGCTAAAAAGCGGTACACCTAAGTGCTCTTCCAACTTTTTAACTTGATAACTCACCGCCGATTGCGCCTTGTGTAACCGCTCCGCCGCCTTGGCAAAACTGCCCTCTTCCACCAGCACTTGCAGCACATTAAAAGCATCAATATCGATGCGCATGGTCACTCCTTGGCTCTAATGAGAATGTCACGGAAACACTACGATTCGTAAAGATTAGAATACCATCTAATTTTTAGATTAAGACAACGGATTTATTATTCTTTTTTTTGTTGATCCAAGCAACTAAATTGATAACAAGATCACATAACAATAACGATATACAACACTGATCAAACAAGGACCTCTTTAGCCATGCCATTTTATGTAAAACAGGGGCAGATCCCCCATAAGCGCCATATCGCATTTGAAAAGGAAAACGGTGAGCTTTACCGTGAAGAGTTGTTCTCAACCCATGGCTTTTCCAATATTTATTCCAATAAATATCACCACAACATGCCCACCAAAGCGTTGGAAGTGGCGTCCTACAGCTTGAGCCACGGTGCCAATTGGGAAGACTCGCTGGTCCAAAACTATAAACTCGATTCCCGCGATGCCGACCGTGAAGGTAATTTTTTCAGCGGCCGTAACAAAATATTTTATAACAATGATTTAGCTCTCTATACCGCCAAAGTCACCGCCGATACCGACGAATTTTACCGTAACGCCTATGCCGATGAAGTGGTTTTTGTCCACGAAGGCGAAGGCACACTCTACAGCGAGTACGGCACGATTAAGGTCCAAAAATGGGACTATCTCGTGATCCCTCGCGGCACGACTTATCAACTTAAATTCAACGATTACAGCAATGTGCGACTTTTCGTCATAGAGTCATTCTCTATGGTGGAAGTGCCTAAGCATTTTCGTAACGAGTATGGTCAGCTGTTAGAATCGGCACCCTATTGCGAGCGCGATTTGCGCGTGCCTACACTGCAAGAGGCTGTGGTTGAGCGCGGCGCCTTCCCCTTAGTGTGTAAGTTTGGCGATAAGTACCAACTCACCACACTTGAATGGCATCCCTTTGATTTAGTGGGTTGGGATGGCTGCGTTTACCCTTGGGCATTCAACATCACAGAATACGCACCCAAGGTAGGCAAAATACATCTCCCCCCTTCTGATCACTTAGTCTTTACCGCCCATAACTTTGTGATTTGTAACTTCGTGCCACGCCCCTACGATTTCCACCCAAAATCGATTCCCGCGCCTTATTACCACAACAATATAGATAGCGACGAAGTCTTGTATTACGTCGATGGCGACTTTATGAGCCGTACGGGCATTGAAGCGGGTTATATGACCTTACATCAAAAAGGCGTGGCCCACGGACCACAACCGGGTCGCACTGAAGCCTCGATTGGCAAAAAAGAAACCTATGAATATGCAGTGATGGTGGACACGTTCGCCCCACTGAAATTAACCGAACATGTACAAAATTGCATGAGCAAAGACTACAACCGCTCTTGGCTAGAAGACTAGCCCCAAGCCACCAGCACTCCCATGCGGGAGTCATTAGAGTGACGGCGTGTTGCACTAAAATAACGAGGAAAACATCATGGCAAGCGAACTCAATCCACTGGGCTTATTAGGTATCGAATTCACGGAATTCGCCAGCCCTGATACCGATTTTATGCACAAAGTCTTTATCGACTTTGGTTTTTCACTGCTGAAAAAAACCAAGCACAAAGACATCCTGTACTACAAACAGAATGATATTAATTTTCTGCTCAACACTGAGCGCGAAGGTTTCTCAGCTAAGTTTGCTAAATCCCACGGCCCAGCCATTTGTTCTATGGGCTGGCGTGTAGAAGATGCCGGCTTTGCCTATCGTGTTGCCGTTGAACGTGGTGCAAAACCCGCCGATGATGCCAATAAAGATCTGCCTTATCCTGCGATTTACGGCATTGGCGACAGCTTAATTTATTTCATCGACACCTTCGGTGCAGATAACAATATCTATGCCACTGATTTTGAAGATTTAGATGAGCAAATTATCACTCAAGAGAAAGGCTTTATCGAGGTCGATCACTTAACCAACAACGTCTACAAAGGCACAATGGAACATTGGGCTAACTTCTATAAAAACATTTTTGGTTTTACTGAGGTGCGTTACTTTGACATCAGCGGCGTACAAACCGCGCTAGTGTCCTACGCCCTGCGCTCACCCGATGGCAGCTTCTGTATCCCGATTAACGAAGGTAAAGGCAACGATAAAAACCAAATCGATGAATATCTGAAGGAATACAATGGCCCAGGTGTGCAGCATTTAGCCTTTAGAAGCCGCGATATCGTTAAATCCTTAGATGCGATGGAAGGCAGCTCAATCCAATGCCTAGACATCATTCCTGAATACTACGACACTATTTTCGATAAAGTGCCACAAGTCACTGAGAATCGTGAGCGCATTAAACATCACCAAATTCTGGTGGATGGTGATGATACAGGCTATTTACTGCAGATATTTACTAAAAACCTGTTTGGACCGATTTTCATTGAAATCATCCAACGTAAGAATAACTTAGGTTTTGGTGAAGGCAACTTTACTGCCCTGTTTGAATCAATTGAACGGGACCAAATGCGCCGCGGCGTTCTATAAATATCATCCCATCCATAAGAACGGTACGCACTGCGTACCGTTTCTGTTTTTACGCATAGCAAAAATCCATTTGATGAAGCGGTTTAAACAAGCCCATTGGCTATGCTAAGCATTTTCATTACACTATCGGCCTTTTAATGTTGACTTAAGACTGACCAACGATGCCTGATTTTGCCTTACTCGCTGTGTTTATCCCGACTTTTTTCTTTGTTTCTATCACGCCGGGCATGTGCATGACACTCGCCATGACGCTAGGTATGAGCATAGGTGTGCGCCGCACGTTATGGATGATGTTAGGTGAACTCATTGGCGTAGCATTAGTCGCCACCGCCGCCGTGATGGGGGTTGCCAGTATCATGCTCAACTACCCCGAAGTATTTCAAATCTTTAAGTGGGTTGGCGGCATTTATTTAGGCTATATCGGCGTACAAATGTGGCGCGCCCGCGGTAAGATGGCCATATTAAGCGATGATGACACCAACCCCAGAGCCAGCAGTTTTACCTTGATCTCCCAAGGTTTTATTACCGCTATAGCGAACCCTAAGGGTTGGGCATTTATGGTGTCGCTACTGCCGCCTTTTATCAATGCCGAGCGCGAAGTTGCACCACAACTCCTCGCCTTGCTGAGCATTATTATGGTGACCGAATTTACCTCAATGCTCGCCTATGCCAGCGGCGGTAAGACCCTCCGACTTTTCTTAAGTCGTGGTGATAATATTCGCTGGTTAAACCGGATTGCAGGCAGCCTAATGATAGGCGTAGGAATTTGGTTAGCCATGAGCTAGCGGTTTGAACTAACTACTTAAATGTAACTCGCTCGTCCTAAAATGAGCCCAATAAAATCCCGTTAACTCGGTCTTTATGAAGGCTCTTTTTTGTAGGGCAACACATCCTGCATCTGCGCCATATATTGCTGCATTTGCAGTGTTTCTTGCTCAACAAAGTCGGCAATCGCCGCCTTAAATCCCAAATGGGCGATGTTATGGTAGGAGTACATTACTACGGGTTCAAAGCCACGCAGCACCTTATGTTCTCCCTGCGCGCCCGCATCAAACACTTGAAACTCATGTTCAATACAGTATTGAATCCCTTGATAATAACAAGCTTCAAAGTGTAAACCATCAAGCTCAACCGTTGTGCCCCAATAGCGGCCATAAAGGCACTTCTGATCTTGGGGGTTCTTCCCTTTAAAATATAAGGCACCCGCTATCATCTCGCCCTTTGCATCTTTCACCACTAACAGTAGAATTTGAGCGGCTAACAGCTGTCCAAGTTGATGGAAAAATGTGGGCGTTAAATAACCGCGGTGACCGGAACGCTTAAGATAAGTTAATTGATAACATTGGATAAAAGTCTGCCATTGCAATTCAGTTACCCGCTCACCTTCGACAAATTCAAACTTGAGCCCAAAAGGCTGTAATTGTGCCCGTTCCTTCAGGATGTTTTTACGCTTACGTGAGCTAAAGCGTGATAGAAAATCATCGAAATTCCGATAATCACGGTTGTACCAATGGAACTGTGTGCCTAAGCGTTTAACTAGCTGTGTAGATGAAGCCCCAAACAAAGGCATTTGCGCTGGCGCAACAAACAGACTGTGCCATGAGGAAATTTGAATTTCTCCCGTCCCATGCATCAACCGTTGATCCAATGCCCTCAGCATTAATTCGCCAATGCGTTTTTGCTCAATATTTTCCAATTCAGGCGTAATACCTATGCGGGGCCCTTGTACTGGCGTAAAGGGAATCGCATTCACCCATTTAGGATAATAATCGAGCCCATGGCGCGCATAGGCTTCTGCCCACGTCCAATCAAACACATATTCGCCGTAGGAGTGAGACTTTTGGTATAAGGGCATAACGGCGATAAGGGATAACCGATTAAAATGCTGCGCAGTTTGCCCGCTTATCAGTGCACCTTCCGTTAACGGTGATAAGCCTTTATCCTTAAAAGCGACATCATTTAAGGTATCGCCCGCATCAAACACACATAAATGTCTTGGTATCCAACCCGTTGCAACACAGGCTGAGCGGCTTTGCTCTAACGCTAAGAGAAACTCGTGGCGACAAAAGGGATTTACTGTCCCCATTACGGTATTCCATGCTTGTGTTGAAATATCCGATATTGAGTTCGCAAAGGCCAAGATAAGCGGTTTCATTGGGTAAATTATCGTCCTTTAGTGATGTGAACAAGTATACGAGGTTGCAATTAAGCCTAATTCTCGGCACATTGCATAGTCATAATGAAAATAAATTCAGGATTAAGTATGCGTTCCGCAAGAACTTTTAGACCTCTTTTTCTCATCGTCGCGATGGCTTTGCCCTTGTTATCCTCTCCAAGCCTCTACGCAGATGAAGCGCCTATTTTCAGCCAAATGGCAACGGCACAGCCCGTATGGGCCAAACATGGCATGGTCGCCAGCCAAGAAACACTCGCCAGTCGTACTGGCGTTGAGATCCTAAAACAAGGCGGTAATGCAGTTGATGCCGCCGTTGCTGTAGCCTTCAGTTTGGCAGTTACCTTACCACGCGCTGGTAATATTGGTGGTGGTGGTTTTATGCTGGTGCATCTTGCCAAAGAAAACAAAACCATTGCTATCGATTACCGTGAAATGGCGCCATCTAAAGCCAAAAAAGATATTTTCCTTGACGAAAATGGTGACGCAGTCCAAAAGTTAAGCCGCGAACATGGGTTAGCCGTGGGAGTACCAGGAACCGTTATGGGCATGAGTTTAGCCCTTGAAAAGTATGGAACCATGTCACTCGCACAAGTTACCGCCCCCGCGATTAAAATGGCGCAGGAAGGATTCAGTGTAACACCAGATCTTGCCCAATCCCTTGCAGGACTGAAACGTCGTATGGCGCAATGGCCAACCACTGCGGCGATATTTTATAAAAACGACGGCAGCGATTATCTGGTGGGTGATATTCTTAAACAGCCCGAACTCGCCCATTCACTACGCCTTATCGCTGAAAAAGGCACTAAAGGATTTTATGAAGGGGAAACCGCCGTTAAGATTGTCAATGCTGTGCAAGATGCTGGCGGCATTATGACCTTAGACGACCTTAAACATTATAAAGTCGTAGAACGTGAGCCTGTTCGTGGAGAATACCGTGGTTATCAGGTGGTATCCATGCCCCCCCCCTCCTCTGGCGGCGTGCATATCATCCAAATGCTCAATGTGTTGCAACAATTCCCCATTGATAAACTTGGCCATAATACAGCACAAACCATTCATCTAATGGCTGAAACGATGAAATACGCCTATAGCGATCGTAGTGAATACTTAGGCGATCCTGACTTTTATAAAGTGCCAGTTAACGCGTTAACAAACGCTGACTATGCCCAAAAAATCGCCAGCAAGATTGCGATAAATAAGACAACCCCAAGCAGTGAAATTAAACCGGGTAAACTGGCTCCCTATGAAAGCGATCAAACAACTCACTTCTCAGTGGTGGATAAATGGGGCAATGCGGTATCAAACACTTACACCTTAAACTTCAGTTATGGTTCAGGTTTAGTGGCCAAAGGCACAGGCATTTTGCTCAATAATGAAATGGATGATTTCTCAGCCAAACCTGGTGTACCCAATGGCTATGGTTTAGTAGGTGGTGATGCCAATGCGGTCGAAGGTAACAAGCGGCCACTGAGTTCAATGAGCCCAACGATTGTGATGAAAGATGGTAAAGCCTTCCTTATCACAGGTAGTCCTGGCGGCTCACGTATTATCACCACAACATTGCAAATCATTATGAATGTCATTGACCATGGTCTAAACATTGCCGAGGCAAGTTATGCGGCGCGGGTACATCATCAATGGCAACCCGATGAATTACGAGTTGAGTCTAGCGTCAATCGCGATACCATTTCCCTGCTCGAAGCCAAAGGCCATAAAGTAACAGTGCAATCGGCGATGGGCAGTACTCAATCCATTATGGTGACCGAACAAGGTATTTTTGGCGCTTCAGATCCGCGTCATTCAGGTAGTGAAGCAGTTGGCTATTAATTGCTAACAAAATGAATAGTATAGAGAATAGATCGAAAGATGGATCTGTTAACCCTTAAATGAACAGATCCATTCAAAAGACAGCAGCGATGACCCTATGCTGATGTATAGACACTTCCACAGTAAAAAAGCCGATATTAAGCATTCGTGGATTAATCCATTATCAAAAAATTATCGCTGCAATAGAATAAACAGGGAGCAACACTCCCTGTTTATTCTCAGTTATTGAAAGAATGAATTATTGAGAAATTGCCCTAGCGCCACTAATCATATATTTACCTGCCATTACAACTACTAAATAGCTCGACTGGCGAGTCTTCAGGGGTAAGTTGTAACTGAGTCTCAAATGTCATGCCTAATTTGTTTAACAGCGCCTTTGATGCTTGATTATGTGGGCTAACGATGGCGACAATAGGCTCAATTCCAAGCTCTTTGCCAACCTCAAGTGACGCCTTTGCCGCTTCAAAGGCATAGCCTTTACCCCAATATTGCGGCAAAAAGGCATAGCCTAAATCCACATTATCAAGTGTGGGTCTTTTAATTAACCCACAGATCCCAATTGGAAAACCATTATCTGCAAGTACCGCTGCATATAAACCAAAACCCTGCTCTGCATAGCTTTTCATCGGGCCATTGGTAATATAACCCTTAGCATCACTCAGTGTGCGAACGCCCTTATCCCCAATATGATCGATAAAACCTTGGCTATTAAGTAACACTAGGATGAAAGAAGCATCCTCTGGCACCAAATGCCTTAGTATTAATCTAGGGGTATGGGCAATTTGCATAGGATTTCTCCACTCAAGATTTTATAAATAACGGGCGTATTGATGACCATCCTTCTGTGGCTTTTTAGGTGCAACGACGGCTGGCGTGCCAACATATAAAAAACCGACAATTTGATCTTGTTCTGTTAGACCTAATGCCGCATTCACATTCGCATCAAAGGCAAAATCGCCAGTGCGCCACACCGCGCCGAGCCCCAAGGCAAACGCCGCTTGCTGCATTGCCATGGTCGCGCAGCCCGCTGCAATTTGCTGCTCTAGCACTGGCACTTTAGGATGATCCTGCGTTTTAGCTACCACGGTAATCACCATAGGCGATCGCATTGGCATACCCTTGGCTTTATTGACAAAATCCTCATCGGCACCATTGGCTTTTGCTGCATTAACAAAAATATCGGCTAAGGTATTAAGCCCATCGCCTGTGGCGATAATAAATTCCCATGGTGCTAGGGCACCATGATCTGGCACGCGAATGGCAGCATCTAAGATGATCTTTAATTGATTCGCATCAGGAGCTGGAGCGGTTAATCGCGGAGTTGACTGACGGGTAAGTAAGAGTTCGATAGCGTCCAAGTTATTATCCTAATTCGATATAAATTGGGCTCAAGCATAACAAATTGTGGATAAAGAGACATAAAAAATCCCACCACAAAAGTGAGATTTAACCTATTGCTGCCAGCCATCCAAATAACGGCTCAAATTGAGCCATGTCTGATACGAGTAACATAAGCGTGCTTCACTAAAAATTCCGCTAATGAAATAGATACTATCAAGTCGATAACGCTTTCATTGATTTGAATTCTTTTTCAAGCGCCTCTTGATTTAGCTCCGTCAAATCTTGAATTAACTTCCCGAGCTTTTTATAGAAATGTTTCGATTGCTTGGCAGATAAGCTACCGTTCATCGCGAGCAATAAAGTGCCAAAGGCTTCTGTATTCTGACGTAAAAATGCTTTATGTTGCTCAGACTTAAGTTCATCTGGTTGGGTCATTAATAAGGTCAAACGTTCTGTTAAAAGCACTTTATCGGCACGTTGCCCAAGCGCAACCTCAAACTGACGCAACCATTCATGCCGGTATTCAAGCCACATATCTAAAGTGGATAAACGCTGTTGGTTATATTGGTGGATAAGTGATTTTTGCTCTGCACTTACGCTGCCCAGCCAATCTTCAAACTGCTTTTGTAAACGCTTGTCGGCATCTTTTTGTAATTGTTCAGGGCTTTTACCTGCAAACTCTTTGACTAGCGCTTGCTCATCTTCCCGTAGCTTTGTGAGAATTTGTTTTACCTGACTATCGGTCAAAGACATGATGATAGGTAGCAATTCTGGCATCGCGAACTCAAACACCCTAAACCAATGGCGCTTGGCTATATCCACATGTCCAGCCCACAGCAATGGCGTTAACTCATTGGTTTTAATTAAATTTTCAACTTCTTTTAATTGCACTACATAATGAGCTAACTCTTTGGATTGGTGCCAAAAGACCATTTTTTCAACCAGCGTATCAAATGCCTTCTGCTGTGTTTTATCTAAGGTGACATAATCCTCCTGCTCCCAGCCGATGGCCCAGTCGAGGAAACGATAACTGAATTTAGTGGAACAGGCGCTTAAGCCTAAAAGACACACGAGTAGCATCACGCTTTTTTTCATGCTGAATTATCCATCCTAGAAGTGTCTCTTTAAGACGCGGTAACTGATATAAAGTTGCTTGTTTTATAGCATTGTTTTTATAAGTAAACGTAGTAAGAAATACGTTTATTTTATGACTACTGATTTAATACACGATAATAGGCGAGTATTTAGTCAGTGCAAAATATGGATCCTATGGACATGGGTATAACCGATTAATTAAACCTCGTGCGAAATCATCGGCCAGAAAAAATCAAACCAAGCAATATATTCTGTACGGCGATTTGACTCAGTTTGCTGCGCCGCCATCAATAGCGCCCAATAGCACGCAAATACCCAATAGAGTTCAATCGCAGCGGGTACTGCCAATGCGGCATCCATCGTTAAATAAGGATGATCCTTTAAGTATTCATCCAACAAAAAATGTTGCTGTTTGGGGGTTAACGCGTGGGTGGCTAATACAACCGCAAGTTCACAAAGTGGATGTGAGGCAGTGGCATACTCAAAATCAATACAAAATAGATGGTTATTTTGCAGTAACAGATTATGGGGATTCAGATCCCGATGGCAAAACTGCGGCGCAACTAAACAGGCGGCAAGTTTATCAGCCCATCGTTGGATATCAGCTTGTATGCCAACAAGTTTAGTAACTCGCCCATGCCATGCGCTATCTAACTGTCGATGATGAATTATGGCCGTTTCCGTGGCGGTAGGCAGTGTTGCATAGTTTATCATTTGCTGATGATATTCCTGCCATTGCTCAGTCACACTGATAGCATAAGGACCCGCAGGAAGATCGCGTAACTTGAGCAATAATTCCAGTAATAAAATATGCGCTTGCCCATAGTGCGGTATTGTTGTGCTTTGAGTATTATCGCGCTTAGCATTCTGCAAAAAATCACGCGCGCACAGTGGTTTTTCAAGATCCCGCCAAAATAGCGTTGCCGGTTCTGAAATGGGGTCATCTTGAATCCCATCAGAGGCAATAAACTCACTTAAGTAATACCGCTCATCATCACTCACCCAAAAAAGTTGCGGGGCAACCTTAGCCTTTGCCAATTGCTGCCAATAAAAATGCTCCTGCTCCCGAATACAAAAAATATCAGTGGCGTTTGCATTTACCCTAAGCACATAACTCGCTTTTGGCGTGATAATTTTATAATTATGATTACTGAGTCCCCCTGAAAGCTCGGTAATACTGAGCACGGTATCAAGCCCCGCGGCTTCCAAAATGGGGAATAGTGTTTTATATAACTCAGTCGATACTGGTGCGACAACTAAACTTGAGCAGGTTAGATTAACTGCCTTAGGTGTGGATGACATTCCTGCCGACCTTTAAATAATAGAGTAAAATTAGCGAAGCAAACTCAAGGTGTTATCTTGACGATTATCGTTAGCTAACGCTGCACGCCACAGGAAATACCCCACCACAGCCATCCCCACATATAGGACAAATAACAAGGATGTCAGCATCAACCCCTTGCTAAGATAGAGATAAATAGAAACGAGATCGATAACCACCCAATAAAGCCAGTTTTCTAATACTTTTTGAGCGACTAAATAGGTGGTCATCACGGCAAAACACGTTGTCGCGGCATCTAAATACGGAAATGCAGCTTGGGTATAAGTCGCCATACCATGACCGACTAAAAGCGAAATACCCCCAGTGGTGACAATTAATATTAAGTGTTTTTTCAATGACCAAGTGGTCACTTTAACGCCTTGCTGTTTATCTCCACCTTGAGTCCAGAGCCAATAACCGTAAAGTGCCATCGCCATATAATAGACATTGAGTATAGACTCCATCAGCAAGGAGACCTTCCAAAACAACACAGTGTAAATGGCTGTGCTGGTAAACGCTGCCGCCCAGCACCAAACGCTTGCCTTCATTGCCAAAAGCAAATAGGCCATCGCCAGCAATACGGCCAAGGCTTCCCATGCCGTCATCACATGGACTTCACTGAAGGCTATATTCATATTCTCGAGCAAGGTTAACCATAAATCTGTCAATGTGTTGTTCTCGCTGTTACTGGACGAAAAGGCACAAATTATCAATGCTAGGTGCTAGCAAAGATAATATTGCATTACTCACTGTGGGCGAGATTAAGCTCACCGCCGATAAACTTACAGACAAATACGGCTTTGCCCCATTTCTCATGGGCGGCTTGCATCTCGGTCGCCAGCATGGTCATCACATCTAAATAGTCGCCACATACCTGAGTTGCCATCGCATTGGTCACGCGTTCAATATTGGGATAGCTGTCCAGGCGACCAATAAACCACTTGATCGGATCGAGGTAGTTTTCATTGAAGGGATACATGCTCATTTCTGCGGTTAATTTCATCTTCAATCCTTATTTCAAATGCTTATCGTAAAAATAGCCGCACCGTGAAGCGATATAACTTGGAACCTCAAGTATCACTCCACAGCGCGGCTAGCTTGGGTACTACATAAACTTGACGTTAAAGGTCACACCAATCTGGCGCGGATCGCCATAGCGAATATATTGTTTTTCTGCCCAGCCATTATCGGGCTCGTTACCAAAATAGAAACCACGAACGCCATATTCTTCATCAAATAAATTACGGCCCCATAAATAAGCCGACCAAGCACTCGCCTCATAACCAAGCCGCGCATTCACAACAGTATATGGTTCAGAGCGGGAGTCGTTACTGTCTGAGTAATAAAACTCGCTCTTGCCACTCATATTCAAGTTGGCAAACCAACCTGAGTTAGCACGATAAGTCCCGCCAAGGCTGTAGGTAAAGTGGGGGGAATGGGCTAGATCGCGGTCAGTTAAATCCACATCAGTACCGTACTTATCTTGATATTGGTAATTACCGTAAGCGGTCTCTAACCAACCAAAGCTTGAATAAAACTGGAGATTATCGGTGGCGTACCAAGTCACGTCCAGCTCGGCACCGTAGTTGTTTGAGCTACCCGCATTTTCAGTGTAGAGGATAAACCGTTGTGGCTTGTTGGGATCTTGCTGCGAAGCTGCCACTTGCTGATCCTGTCTATCCATATAGAACAGCGCAAAATTGGTGTCGATAATCCCTTCAAACCAATGGGATTTTAAACCGATTTCGTAGTTGTATAAGGTTTCGGGATCAAACTCTTTTTTATCATTGAGTTCGACTGGTAAGGTCATATTAAATCCGCCCGCCTTGTAACCCCGCGCCACACGGGCGTAAACATTATGAGACTCACTCAGCACTTTACTGAGTGCAATATGGCCGCCCCACATGGTTTCACTCGGATCGAAATTGTCGTTATTAGTATCCGAGTAATGGCTATTACGCCGCTCCAAACGTAGCCCCACAGATAAGGTATAATCAGAGCCCAGATCCGTATCGATCTGACCAAACAGCGCATAGTTCGTCGCTTCGTACTCTGAGTCTAATACCTCATCCGGCCAAGAATTATATTCAGAATCCAATTGGTTATCTTCTTTGAGGTTCATCCCATAGACCCCAATTAACCAATCGGTTGAGCCTGCAAAAATACGGCCTTGATCCGTCGAGCTTAAACGAAACTCTTGGGATAAAGTTTTACGCTGACCCGTTTTGTCCCAAAAGTAATCGTACTGACAAGGGGATACATTACCGCCCTCTTCACATTGTTTAGATGCCCAATACTCAGAATTGGCCCAATCGCCATCGTAACTATAATGATGATCGGTATTGGCAAATGAGGTAAGTGATGTCAGCTCAAACTGCTCTGCACCTGAGTAAGTCGCTTTAAAACCCACACCAGTGGTGCGCTGGCTATCAACGCCAGGCTGATCCGAGGTCGTCTGTGTTGGTGAATTGGTTAAACTCCACACATCATAACCATTATCAAAATTGGCATGTAGCAGGGTTAAATCCAGTTGCAAATCATCGGTTGCATACCAGCGTAATTTAGCGCGACCCGTAAATTCATCACGGCCATTGGTGTCATCACGTCCTAAATACAGATTATCGCGATAACCGTTTTGCTGATGTTGCTGTAGCGCCACACGGTACAGCAACTTACCAGAATCCGTTAATGGTCCAGAGCTAAAACCGCTAAAGGTTTGCAGATCGTCATTGCCTAAAGACACCTCTGCACCATGCTCAAACACATCGGTTGGATCATTACTTTTTAAGTAAATTAATCCCGCTAAGGCATTGGCGCCGTAGCGTGTCCCCTGTGGCCCACGCAGCACTTCGACTTGTTGTAGATCATACATACTCGACACCATGCCGATACCAGATAAGTCAATATCATCAACAATATAGCCTACCGATGAGTTAGGTGCGCCTTGATATTGCTCTTGCTCACCCACGCCGCGGATCTGAAAATATTTCGGCCGCGAGCTGCCACCTGACCAATTAACGTTAGCGATGGAATTAAGCACATCTTCAAAGTGCTGTGCGCTTTCATCTTGAATTTGCTGGGCATCGATAACGGTTATGCTTGAAGGCATTTTTTCTAAACTGGCACTGCGAAAATCCGCCGTCACCACCATGATTTCCATCTCAGTGTTCGGATCGGGTTTATCGATAGCATCGGTTTGTGCAAATGCAGAGGTGCTGAGCGCGGCGGCAATGGCTAATGCCAACGGTGCTCGCTTCAAGGATGTGCTAGAAATGTGATTTTTACTGTTAAACATAGGACCTCAAATATAATGTTTGAGATCCGGCAACGAATAAGCGATTCAGAAGTGTGCTGTTGATTGGCCCATTCCTACGCCGGTATTAGCCGGATCAGGTTCTAAGGGTTCGTCTGATGACATCTCAGTTTGCAGTCACTAGAGTTAAAGTGAACTCGCTGCAAACACCCCTTGGCGGCGCTTAGTATACATGACGAAAATAATAAAGTAGACACACTTGTGCCTGCGATATCCTTAAATGTCACTAAAACCTTGTCTTTCAGCACAATGTTAAAAGTCTTATGCTAAACGTCAGGGCAAAAATGCCCACCGTCGCAGCTCAAATCCTTTAGCTCATTTGACCACTTCTCACGATAATGTTATAGAAGACCGCGATTTTGAACAGGATAAGAGGATCATACTCAATGCAGCTAAAACCGTTAGCCAAAGGACGTTATAGCCAGCGATGGGAGCAAGACTATCCCCTTATTGAAGCGGTGATACTAAGCTGTATCAGCGAAGTTAAAATGCTTAAAAAAGGCGCTCATCTAATGACACAAGGTGAAACCATGGCCTCACTGGTATTGGTAAAACAAGGGCGCGTATCACTTGGCCATACCGCCAGAAATGGTCGATGTTTTCAATTAGGGACTATCGATTGTGATTCACAACTTTTTGGTGAGATGGAGTTTTTTACTCAGTATCACTGTCAGTTGGATATTATTGCCAATGAACCCTTAGAAATCATGATCATTAGCGCCGAAAAACTGCAGTGCTCCCTTGGGCAACATCCGCAGCTTGCGTTATTTTTCGCCAGTGCCATTGCTATTGACTACCAAGACACCGTCGATATTTTTACCCGGCGACTGCTTTATCCCATCAGCTATAACGTGGCATATGATATTTACCATGAATATTTAAATGATTTACCCGTCGATGGCTTTAGTAAACGCTATTTAGAGGCGGAGCGATTTGGTACAACAGATCGGGTCTATCGACGTGCGCTACAGCTACTTGAGGAACGTGGCCTGATTGAACGCAACAAAGAAGGGATTAGGATTAAAGATCTCAATGCCCTTAAACAATTCGTTGAAGCTGCGATATAGCAAAATTAAAAAAGCCCACTCTCGAGGTTATTCATTCGCGAAAGTGGACCAAATAAATTAACTTAGCAAATGGATCTTAGGCCGCTGCAGGCTTCATTCGACCTGAAACAATCAACATAATAAATATCGCAACATAAAGCAGTGGAATAACATACATCACAGTTTGTAATCCGATTATGCGCTCAAAGAATGAGCTAATGGCGGGACTAAACATGGCCCCAGTACTGCCACTGATCAGAATATAGGACACATTTTTACTACTGGCTTTTTTAACAAAGGACACGCCATAAGCAATAAACGCGTTATATAGGGCTGCGCAAACAAAGCCATAACCGTAGGTTAAATAACCTACCCAATTAAGCTTATCGGTCGTCACAATCATAAAGGTGATGATCATAGCAAGGCCGATAATTGCGACTAAAAAATGGTGAATTTTTACCCGCGTCACAATCAGCGTCGAAATTAATGCCCCAATCAGTGCTGCTGACCAATATTGAGTAATAATATTGCCCGCGTCTTCAAATGGAATATCAAATTTTTGCTTAACGAATAAGGGAGCCCACGTTAAAAATGTATACAGCGCCAACATGCCTAAAAATAAGCCCACACCGCCGCTAATAATGCCAAAATTCCATTCCGATTGTTGCTTATCTTCAGTAGTCGATGATTGCTCACATAACGAAAAATTAGTAAATAAGGTAATAATCACGGTTCCCAACGCCACGAGACCTACAGCTAAGTAACTGTAACTCCATGACAATGAACTTGTGAGTGCGTAAGTTGTGATTAAAGGGAAAATAACCCCCGCAATATTAAACGTGGCATCTTGTACGACTAGCATGGTGCTTTGTAATTTCTCTTGCCACACCGATACCACTATCGTACCGGCAATACATAACCCCATACCGCCGCAAAAACCAATTAAGGTCATGGCTACCATCACAACTTGTAGAGAATGGGTGAGATGTAATGCCACAGCACACACTGCCACTAGACTGTAACTAATTATGGTAATTCGCTTGATGCCTAATTTTTCAATAAAGAAAAAGGCAGCAATAGTACCCGCCAATGCGCCACCATTAAGCAAGGAGAATATGGAAGCAACGTCATTCACGTTTGCTGAAAATTTATCTGCAATAGGCTCAATCAGCATCCCAAATTGAGTGGCAAAGCCCGCCATTATAAAATTAGCGAGAAAACTAATTGCAGTTAAGGTGATTTTATTATTCATTTTGTCATTCCATCGGTGAAATGCTAAGGATACAAAGGATAGCGTTAACCCTAATTAAGCGCGGTTTCTAAGGCGAGTTCGATCATATTATTGAAAGATAATTGACGCTCTTGCGCCGTTGTTTCTTCACCCGTTAAACAGTGGTCCGATACCGTCAGAATAGCTAAGGATTCAATTCCCTGTTGGTGTGCCAAGCCATAAAGTCCTGCCACTTCCATATCAATACCCAACACTCCGAAACGCTCGAGCGCAGGGATCATATCTTCGTCGGGATCATAATAAAGATCGCCACTAAACACGTTGCCAACTTTCACGCTAATGCCTTTTTCATTGGCTTTGGTATAGGCTTTATGCAGTAAAGAAAAAGTCGCCGAGGTCGCCATTTGGTAGCCACTGCTGCGTTTAGCGTTAGTGGGAGAGTCGGTGCCAGCGGCTTGAGCTAAAATCACATCGCGCATTTGAACATGCTGTTGGGTCGCCCCTAAACTGCCGATACGAATAATACGTTTAACGCCGAAAAAATTAATCAACTCATGGCCATAGAGCACCATAGATGAAATGCCCATACCATGTCCCATCACCGAAATGCGTTGCCCCTGGTAATAACCTGTGTAACCCAGCATATTGCGAACATTAGTGACTTCTACGGCATCAGTAAGATAGGTTTCAGCAATATATTTAGCCCGCAGCGGATCGCCCGGCATAATTACAGTTTCAGAAAAATCAGTAGGTTGCGCATTAATATGAGCCGTCATAGGTCTATCCTCATGTGGTAATATGCAGATAGTAGTGCTCAACCGCGAAATATTTTTAGGACTAAAGTCCGGATCTTCTCTTGCTGTCCCCCTTTTTTGTTAAAAGTGGATGATTTATCGCAACGTTTACACTCAGCATCATAAAACTTAATAACAAACCATGACTTATACCAATCACATTAAATATCTAATCAGTTCAGAGCCTCACAGGCATCTCAATCCAAGGCGCATTGAAGCAGAAATGGTCATTCCCTTTTAAGTCAACGCAACACGGGAGTGGGATGCCTGTGTGGCTCCCGAAGGGCGGGTTTCAACACGCTTTATACTGCGTTTAAGGCTTTTGACAGAGCACCACTATGCCTTCAAGCCTTCGCCTTGTCTAAAGCGCGTTGAACTCCCGCTGAATGAACAGATATTTAATACGATTGGTATTAACACATTGTATTTGATACAAATAAAAAGACTTACGCCAAAAAGAGTAAGTCTTTTTAAAATATATTTTATTTCTAAAATGTAGAAAACCCGATACAGACTCTACAAAAGCAAGCACCAATCTAATTTGAATAGGTCTCGCGCACATAAACGTCAAATTTCACCACTTGGGCGTTCGGCGCCACAGCCGACACCTGCAATTGCTGTTTACCGTGCAATTTCACCGATTTCCAGCTTGTTGCCTCATCTTCAATAGTAAAGCCGCTGGCATCGTACCAAGTGAATTTATACTGCACGCGCATATCGCTAGAAGTTTTACTCACAATCAATGCAGAGCCTTGAATTAAATCACCTACACGGCGCGCATCAATATTTTCGATCGCAATTTTACGAGCAAAACTGCTACTATCAACACGAGTCTCACCTTGTGAGCTTACCGAAATACCCGCCGTATTTGAGGCACAAGCGCCAAGCGTAAGCGCTGCAGCCATGATTAACCCTGTGTAGATATGTTTCATGTTGTTCTCCCTATCTAGCGATAAAGTATTGGGCAAAGATGGCCCACTTTGACTGGCAGTAATACTCATCGACAGAAGCTGAACTCATGCTTAATCATTTGGTAATGAGTCGCCCAGCGGTGAATACTATCACTTAATCTATCAAAAAATGTGCCCGAGCAGTGGCAATAAGTTGTTTACGATTAGTTTGCCAACAATCAATATTCACGTTGGCAACTCGTCGACCCTGACGGGTAATTCGGCATTCAGCAAAGCTATCCTTGTGCAGGCCAGCACGCAAATAGTCGATTGAAAAATCAACAACTTTAGGTACTTTGGCGGTTTGCATAAATACCATTAATTGCACTATTGCCGACATTTCCATAAAGCCTGCAATCACGCCGCCATGAATGGCAGGTAACACAGGATTACCGATATTATCGGCTTTGGCGGGCAGTTTAAAAATCAGTTCATCACCAAAACGCTCAACCTTCATACCAATGAATTTGGCATAAGGAACATGCTCAAGTAAATGGCCAAAATCATTAAGCTCGGTCGCGCGTTTAACGATGCCTTGGACATCGATAGGCGCTTTTACTTGGGGGTTTTGAGTAACACTTTCTGCTAACGCAGAATGATTTTGCTCACCACTCCCACCTAGCGCAGATACTGTCTCCCCCATAAGTGCTTGTCTAAATGCATCTCCGACCATTTCAGGGCTGATCCGCATAAAAGAACCTACCGCATGGGCGATGGGATCATCGATACTGTCTTGATAAGCAATTGCGCGGGTAAAGGCAATATTAGAAGACAACTTATAGCATTCAGCGAAGCCAAACACAGGTTTATTAGGCTGCGCTGGCTTCATATAATCCACCCGTAAATCGAGGGTGGGTGAAATCTCTAGTGATTGATATTTTTGATAAATAGCACTCACAACTGCACTGCCGCAAGCGGTATCCATTAAGGTCGTGATCACCCCTCCATGGATAACGCCAGTATCTGGATAACCAATTAATTCAGTGCTGTAAGGCAATTCAATCAACACATGATGCTCGCTCGCCTCCAGTACAGCTAAACCGAGGCGACGACACTGGGCTAATTGTTCCACAAACCGCTGCGCCATTTGGGTCAGCGGAAAAAACTCGGGATTAACCTTCATTGACCTTGGCTCAACATGGGACCCAGTGGTTCTCCGCCCACGAGGTGAATATGAATATGGTACACTTCCTGTCCACCATGCTTGTTACAGTTCATAATCAGACGATAACCATCCTTCGCAATGCCAGCCTCAGCGGCTAATTTTGCAGCAACCGTCATCATCCGACCCAGTGCCGGCTCATCAGAGGCTTTCATCTCGTTCGCCGTTGGAATTAAATGATTTGGCACAATCAAAATATGGGTTGGCGCCTTAGGGGAAATATCTCTAAAAGCGGTAACCAATTCATCTTGATATAGAATATCCGCTGGAATTTCACGACGAATAATTTTACTGAAAATGGTTTCTTCGGCCATGGGGCGTCCTCCTTGGGTTAGTTGGCATAGTATACTAGCAATTTAACACTTTGTGTCTGCAGATATTTTGCTTTTCATTTGCCTGTTGCAGGCATTTTTGGCAGCATGACCACCATTAAAACACTCAGGTTTTGCAGGATAAATATGATCCATTACCAAATAATCCCCGTTGATCCGAAAGCCCATTTATTTGCGGTCACTATGACGGTATCTAAGCCCAACGCAGTGCAAATATTCAGCCTACCCGCTTGGCTGCCCGGCAGTTATATGGTGCGAGACTTCGCCAAAAATATCATTGAACTCAAGGCTCAGGATGCAAACGGCCAAGCACTTAAACTCACCCAATTAGATAAGCAAACCTGGTCGGTTGACCATAATAGCAACGAAATTATTCTGACTTATCAAGTGTATGCTTGGGATTTATCGGTGCGCACCGCACATTTGGACATGACCCACGGTTTCTTTAATGGCAGTAGCGTTTTTTTATCGGCACACGGTTTTGAAGATCAAACTCACACTGTCGCTCTGTTGCCTCCCACAGAATTAGCGTTAGGTGACTGGCGCGTCGCGACCAGCATGAGCCGCACCAGTGGTGATGACTTTGATTTTGGTCAATTCAGTGCCGAAAATTATGATGAACTGATCGATCATCCCGTAGAGATGGGATTATTTACCCTAGGGAGTTTCGATGCCTGTGGCGTGCGGCACGATATCGTACTCAATGGCCGCCATCGCGCTTGTATGCCAAGACTTTGCCAAGACTTAAAGGCCATTTGTGAGTACCAAATTAACCTCTTTGGCACACCCGCACCCTTCAAACGTTATTTGTTTATGACCACAGTATTAGACAATGGTTTTGGCGGTTTAGAGCACAGAGCGTCTACTGCATTAATGTGTTCTCGCAAAGATTTACCCCTTTCAATCGATGCGCCCATCAATAATGACTATCGCACCTATTTATCTTTATGTAGCCACGAGTATTTTCACAGCTGGAATGTGAAACGTATTAAACCAGAGTGCTTCCGCCCTTATCGACTCGAAACAGAAACCTACACATCGCAACTGTGGGCCTATGAAGGGATAACCTCTTATTACGATGATTTTCTGACCTACAGAGCAGGACTTGTCGATAAACAAAGCTATTTAGATATGCTGAGTGAAACCTTCACCCGCGTTTACCGTAGTCCAGGGCGTTTTAAGCAAAGTATTAAAGATTCAAGCTTTAATGCGTGGACTAAGTTTTATAAACAGGATGAAAATGCACAAAACGCCATCATCAGCTATTACACTAAAGGCGCACTGTTTGCTTTGTATCTCGATTTAACCTTAAGAAGCGAGACGCAAGGCAAGCACACTCTCGATGATGTGATGACAATTCTATGGCAAGAATATGCGCTGCAAAACCGTGGTACCACAGATGATTGCCATCAAAAGATTGTTGAGCGCTTACTCGGGCGTGATTGTCACGACCTGTTCGCCTATTTAGATAACACCGACGACATTCCATTGGCTCCTTTACTTGCTAAATTTGGCGTCGAACTTACCCTTCGGGCCAGCCAAGGCGCGCAAGATGTAGGCGGGGTCAAGGCCAAAGGTTATGAAATAGCCTTTGGTGCTAAAACCCAAGCCGCACCAATCGGTTTAAAAATAGTGACTGTTACCCAAGGCAGCCCTGCCCATCTTGCAGGTTTAAGCGCAGGAGATGTATTAATTGCCGCGGACAATCTTCAAGTCACAGGGCAATTTGAGGCACAGTTGCAACAGTATCCACTTGGACAAACCTTACCGTTACATTGGTTTAGACGGGATGAATTAATGATGGGGGAGTTGACCATCACACCAGCACCAAAGGATACCGTCGCACTATCGATTATTGATGACACGAAATTAGCCGCTTGGCTTGGCGTTGAAAATAAGCCATAAATTCATCGTTATAAAGCAGATAAATAAGGTCATTATTTATCTGCTTATGTTGATGTTCAGGTATTGTGCGTTGTTTTTATACTTTTGCTATATCGCTTAGCGATTAGGCAGCTTGGCAATTTCTTGATCGAATAAATTCTTAATCAATCCAGAGAATTCTGTCACAAATAAGGTCTGAGAAGGCGTTGCTTTATGATTAGCAACCGAAGCAAGGATTTCCTCTAGATCGTATACTATGGCATCCACTTCACGAATAATGGTATTTCGCTCAGTAAAAGATAACGAAGGATGTTGGCCACAAACCATAATGATTTGAGCTGACAACTGCTCTTCAAATAACTCCATCACAGTGTCATCGGAAACACATTGAGTATCAGGTAGTTCAAATATGCCAAGATGCTCAGTCAAATACTGGATCAAATGCATGTAACCATCTTTATCAGTGACCATTTTTTACCCTTAACACTCATGAACTTAAGGTCAATACAACCTAAATTAATAATATTAGTCAAAATACTAACACGTTCAAAACTCAACCTATTGCTTTTATTCATCAATGTCAGCTGCTACCACACCTTAGCTTAAGTCTCACAGCAGACATATTGATCTACGCCAATCTTATTGATGTTACTGCGTTAAGGTTAGTACAAAAGACACAGGAACGGCTTGGCTAATACTAGACAACCCTGCAATATCCCGCAATTTTTCAACACCAGCGCCTAACCCAAATTCATTAGCATTGATTATTATCGGCTGAAAGCTGCTAACCATCAGTTTATTATCGGAGATTTTGGTCAACATTACCGAGAATGTTTTAGTTTGCTCTTTACCATGAAAAGCAATTTTACCCTCGATATCTGTGACGCTAGTTTCCCCCGCCGCTAAATCCTTTAGCATTTTGCTATCTACCTGCGAAGTGAGTTTAAGCTCTGGATATAAGGACACTTCAAACAATAAATTTTGCATGCGTTCATCACGGACTTCAATACCTGTCGAGACACTCGTAAGCGGAATCACTAACTCAAATTGCCCATTATCTTTTAGCGTACCTTTGAGTTGCTTAAAGTGATGTATCTCACCTATATCACCTTTTTTTAATGAGATAAAACTGACTCGTGAATCTTGCTCCATGACTTGCCAGTGTGCCGCACAGCTAAAGCTCACCATGGTTAACAATGCCGAAATTCCAATCCATTTGTTCATTGCATCAGCCCTCAAAGAGTCAGTTTAAACGCTATATTCAAGCAAATTAATCGTGATTTACATCCATTTATGATCACCAAAGATACTCTTTTTCTCTATTAGCGACCAGTAAACAATGACTCAAACTCGCACTAACCATTTATCTAAACTGTTGGCAAAAGCCTGTTTATCCGCTTGTGAGAACGAATCTGGACCACCAGTGTGCACGCCAGAACCTCTCAAGTCTTCCATGAAGTCCCGCATCGTTAATTTTTGTTTTATGTTATCGATGGTGTACAACTCACCACGGGGATTGAGTGCCAAAGCGCCCTTTTCAATCACTAAGGCGGCCAAAGGAATATCCGCCGTGATCACTAAATGCGTAGGCTTAACATGATCGACAATATATTGATCCGCTACGTCAAACCCCGCCCCCACTCGAATTTGGCTGATATAAGGCGATGGTGGTACACGGATCATCTGATTTGCGACTAGCACAAGGGGTAAGGCTTTTCGCTCTGCCGCCCGAAAGAGTATTTCTTTGATAGGATTAGGGCAAGCGTCGGCATCAACCCAAATTTTATAATCACTCAATACTTGGATACTCAATCAATAATAACGACTTAAACAATGGCGACTTAATCATAATCACTCAACCTAGAGTGGCTCCGCGATTCGACTATTTCGTCACATCAAATATCTGAAACAAGATTTCACACCCGATTATGGGGCTAAACGATCGATAATCCACTGAGTATTATCGCGAGTATAAATAAAACGATCATGCAATCTGTGCTCTCCTCCCTGCCAAAATTCGATACTCTTGGGTCTGACAAGATATCCCCCCCAAAAACTAGGCAAGGGCACATCCCCCTTAGCGAACTTAGCCTTCATTTCGAAAAATTTGCCCTCAAGCACTTGTCTAGCACTGAGTTTACTCGATTGCTGCGATACCCATGCGGCAATTTGGCTGTCTTTAGGCCGAGTCATAAAGTATTTAAGTACTTCAGTAGTAGAAAGGGCCTGAGCTTCGCCAAGCACCGAGACTTGGCGCTCCAAAGGATGCCAAGGGAAATGTAAACTGACTTTATTATTGGCTGCGATCTGCTGTGCCTTACGGCTGCCTAAGTTAGTGAAAAACACAAAACCTGTGTCATCAAAACGCTTAAGTAACACAATCCTTTGAAAAGGTTGACCTTGTTCATCCACAGTTGCCACACACATTGCAGTGGGATCGCTAAGCTCAGCATCCCTCGCCTGTGTCATCCACAGTGCAAACAAGTCCATCGGGTTTTGCGGTAAGTCGGCACGTCTTAAGCCGCCTTTAGCATACTCGCGGCGGATATCACTGAGATCTGTCATGGGGAATTCCTTAAGCAAACGGGCAGTCTAATCATGGCAATCACTTTTATTACAGCAAAAAGCTATCGCATCAATGGGATGAGTTTACCACGCAAAATAAAAAATCTTAGCCTTTCTCAATGGCAACAAAAGATAAAAATATCAACAAAAAATCCATGGTATTCTCCAAAAAGACAAATACCAATAATTTACATGACTTCAGGGATCAGTACTTCAATCTGACACTGCTGATAGTGGTTAAAACGAATGTTATAACCTTGCTCGGTCGTTAATGAACAACTCCCTAAGCATAAATGTGCAGGAAATACTTGTGTCTCGATAGGATGGTTAAACCCAATCACATCCCAACTCACAGGGGAAAACACGCTTAACAAATGCTCGAGCACAGCGTAGGGATATAGTGACAAATCAAGATTAGTTTCAAAACTCACATAGGAGCAGCCATACGCTTGTCCAGCCTGGGGCGTAATATGCAACGTAATGTAATACTTCCCCCAAAGTCCATTCATTGAAAAGCCATATGGCTCAAATAAATGAGCATCAAAGGTGAATTCAGGAAATAATCTATCCAATTCAAGCCACGCACAAATCTCGGATTTGGTTTGTACCTCACCGTTAAGATAGTCGGCAAACTCGCCCCGAATATGGTACATGAGCAACTCTAAGGTATTATCGTCCGATTGGGCATGATAGCGCCCTTCTGAGCAGAAAAAATAATGGTGATGTGAGTCTAAATGTCCGATACGAAACGCCTTGCCAGAGATGAGTCGACGCAATTGAACAATATCATCGGCAAAGGTGCTGTTTTGCAAGTGGGAATGGTATTCATTTTTGCGCTGGTAGCTGACTAATGCGATATTATTGACCATTAACTTGTCAATAAAATAGCAAGCAGCATTGACTAACATGCTGTTACCACAGGTTAAAATTAAAATTCTATCATCCCAAACAAACAGGCTAGATTCACTGAGTAAATAAGCATCACAGTGTTCACTTTTCAGCGTAGAAAGGATATCCGCATTGGCGCATCGCACTAAGGATGACCAAAAAGATAAATCCAATTGGCGTAAATTAGCCGCAACTGGGGTCACGATAATCTCGAGCTTTTTTTCTGAACCTTCGAAAAACATCAACTCTTTGACCTCATGATCGTCACTCATCCTTTACTTAATCCTAGAACAACGGGATTTTACACGACTCAGACTGCAATAAAAGCGAAAATCTTTCCCTTATAAAAACAAAAATCAGCCTAAGTCACCCTAGGCTGATTTAATTTAACACATTAAAAATTAAGAAAAATCTTCTAAATAAGTGTAACCTTTAAGGCCAACTTGCAGTTCTTCTAAAATTTGTGCGCGTTCATCTTCTTCAATATGTAAATTCACTAACTCTTCGTAAGTGCGCATAAAGGCCACTGCATCTAAGTTAACGTAACGCAATACGTCAGCAACCGTATCACCCGCTAGCACAGATTCAATATTCGTGACACCATTCTCTTCAATCCGAACTACCGCGGAGTTGGTATCACCAAAAAGATTGTGCATATCACCCAAAATTTCTTGATAAGCTCCCACAAGGAAGAAACCAATCAAATATGGACTTTCAGCGCTCCATGCTGGTACTGGTAGCGTGGTTTCAATCCCTTGACCATCGACATATTGATCAACAATACCGTCAGAGTCACAGGTAATATCCAGCATCACAGCGCGGCGCTCTGGCGCTTTATCTAATCCCGAAAGCGGCAATACAGGGAACACTTGATCAATACCCCAAGCATCTGGTAATGACTGGAATAGCGAGAAGTTTACGAAGAACTTATCAGCCAACTTTTCATTGAGTTCGTCAATAATCGGTCTGTGATAACGGTTTTTAGTGCTCAACAACCCTTGAACTTCATGACAAACACGTAGATTGGCCTGCTCAGCCCACGCACGTTCAGCCAAACTTAACTGACCTAAAGCAAACAGTGACTGCGCTTCTTGTAAGTCACTTTGGCTATCATGATAAATCTCAATCAAAGCGCGTTGATCAGCACGGCCGCTGATCTCAGACCATGAATGCCACATGTTGTGCAATAACTGGGGGGACTCTTCCGCTGGCGGTTGAATATTTTCAGGTTGGTAAGCCTCTGTACCGATCACATCCGTGATCAATACGGCGTGATGTGCCGTTAAATAACGTCCAGACTCTGAAATAATACGTGGCATAGGCTGCGCATATTCATTACAGATATCAGTCAATACATTAACGATATTGTTGGCGTATTCGGTGAGGCCATAATTCATTGAATTATTACTTTGGCTGCGAGTACCATCGTAATCTACCGCTAAACCACCACCCACGTCGAAGCAATTAACGCTTGCTCCCAACTCACGTAATTCACAGTAGAAACGACCCGCTTCGCTTACACCTTGGCGAATATCACGAATATTGGCAATTTGCGAACCTAAATGGAAATGCAGCAATTGCAACGAATCCAGCATATCGTTTTGTTTCAACTGGTCAACCACGGTTAAAATTTGCGCTGCAGATAAACCAAATTTCGACTTTTCACCGCCACTCGCCTGCCACTTGCCTTTGCCTTGGAACGCTAAACGCGCACGTAGACCTAAACGCGGTGTCACGCCCAGACGTTTAGATTCAGCTAATACCATCTTAAGCTCAGACAGTTTCTCTAAAACGATATAGACCTTGTGGCCTAACTTTTCACCAATCAGTGCTAAGCGAATATATTCGTTATCTTTATAACCATTACAAACAATCACTGAACTGGCTTTTTGTGCCATCGCGAGCACAGCCATCAATTCAGGCTTACTGCCCGCTTCTAAACCCAGTTGCGGAACTTCTTTTGATGCCTGACTCGCTAGGATCTCTTCCACCACAGTTTGTTGTTGGTTAACTTTAATCGGGTAAACCAACAAATAGTCCGCCTGATACTCATACTTCTGTATCGCTTGGTCGAATGCTTGGCACAAACTGTTCACTCTGTGGTGCAGGATCTGCGGAAAACGAACTAGTACAGGTAAAGCGACCCCCGCTTTAACCATGTCTTTGGCTAGCTCATTTAAGCCAATCTTGTATTCAGGATTTTTAGGATCCGGCGACACTGTCACCTCACCTTGATCGCTAATCCCATAAAAACCTTGGCTCCAGTGAGTAACATTGTACCCAGCACGAGCATCATCAATAGACCAATCATTCATTTTTATTTAGCCCGTCTATTAAAAAATGGGTTAAACGGCCGCTGCATTTTGCAAGACCGCCCGTTCGACAAACCCAGGCAAAGGGATACCTTACCTGACATACACTAAAGGTGACTTCACCTTTTACTGATGCAGCAAAGTCACGTAAATTTAAGTGACATTGCTGCTATTTTCACTAAAGCCGCAATAACATGCCGCTCTAATATTATTCTGCTCAGGGACATCTCTGATGCAAACGCATCTAACCAACCCGACAGCCTTCCCCTAGTGTGACCATTTTGCGCCTTTTGGGAGAAAATGCCCAATAAGTCAAAACAAGCGAGCAGATCACGCCTTCAAAAGCTTTGGCCTACACGGCCGAAGTCGCTCTACAAAGAGTGTTTACAACGCAAATATAAATAACATTAAGGATCAATTTTACATATTAAGCGGTAAAGCATTGAGCAATGACCACCTAAAAAGAGGCAAGATTATGATAACAGGGGACTGTTGGCTTCTTCGCGGCCAGAATTGATGCGAATTAACGTGAGATGTTTAAGGCCAGTATCATCATAAGGTACGACAATGGCGCGCTGGCATTGTGACGCTTTTAGGCAAAGCGAAAAAAATGGATGCTTGTGCATTAGCTAAAAAACCCTCTTAACCCCATGTAACAACTATATATTATTTGTTACACGGTTAATGACCAGTGAACCATAAAACCTTTACTACTCACGTAATATTTGTCATGTATGTAACGAGCTAACTCGCTAAACGGCGCAATTAAACCGCGCAATGTCACAGAATGCAAGCAAGAATCTCATTAATTATTTTGCGTTAAAATATAACATACACCTCGGTAACAAATATTATTATCATCAATATTTTTTATACTTTAAAATAAGCAACTTAAGATATGAAAACCAATTAATGCTGTTCAATATTTTTTAATAGGCTCACTAAGAAAATCAACACCATTGGCACACTCTGCGATTCAATATAAGTTGAGTGCTTTGAGGTACAAAAAACGAAAGTCCAAAATGGAGAATGTACAAATCCCATTACACCTTTGTTTTAGCCCATACTGGCCGTTCTTTCCCCATCACCCTTCCGTTGGCAATAAAACTGCAGTTTCAATACTAAAACAGTTATAATCGTCGCCGAACAATATCCATATGCACAGAGAAATCCATGGTACAGATAGGTAAAACCTGCAAACTTGAGGTTGTAAAACAAGTCAGCTTTGGCGTGTATTTAAACGCCCACGAATTAGGGCAAGTACTGCTGCCAAACAAAGTCACCCCGAAAGACTGCCAAGTCGGTGATCTGCTTGACGTGTTTCTGTATCTCGATTCTGAAGATATCGTGATTGCCACCACGCGCCGTCCATTGGCACAGGTGGGGGAATTTGCTTATTTAAAAGCCGTTGCAACGGGTCCCTATGGTGCCTTTTTAGACTGGGGCTTAGATAAAGACCTATTACTGCCCTTCGGTGAGCAACATAAGCCTATCGAAGAAGGTCGTTCTTATTTGGTTTATGTGCATGCAAATCGTGCCGATGAACGGATTGTTGCCTCCTCTAAAATTGATAAGTTTCTTGATAAAACTGAGCCAGACTACACCGCTGGACAACAGGTCGATTTATATATCGGTGGCACCACAGATTTAGGCTACAAAGCCATTATTAATCATGCTCATTGGGGTGTGATTTACGAAAACGAAGTGTTCCAAAAACTGCGTTTTGGTCAGCGAGTCAAAGGCTATATTAAACAAGTGCGCCGCGACGGCAAAATCGATCTGGTACTGCAACAGGGCAATAAACAAGAACTCGATAAACATGCCCATATCATTTTGATTAAACTCAAACAAGCGGGAGGTTTTTTAGCCTTAACCGATAAAACCGATGCAGAAATCATTTATGATCAACTCGGTATGAGCAAAAAAGCCTTTAAAAAAGCCATTGGAGGCCTATTCAAAAATGGCCAACTGAGTATCGATAATGACGGGCTGCGTTTAACTGAAACGGCAGAATAATCAACATGATTGTTTACTAAGTTGTACAGTTTACCGCCACTAAGACAGCGTTTTACTGACAAGAACTAGGATATTAAGCATGGCTCTGTTATAAACAAAGCCATGCTTTTTTCTTTGGAGCTTATATGGAACTCACGTTACACGAAGCCAGAGTCATCGGATGCCTGCTGGAAAAAGAAATCACCACTCCCGAGCAATATCCACTCTCGCTAAACGCATTGACCTTAGCCTGTAATCAAAAAACCAGCCGTGAACCCGTGTTGGACTTAAGCGAAGCTCAAGTGCAAGATGCCCTTGACTCCCTAACTAAAAAGCGTCTCATCAGCGAGCAATCGGGATTTGGCAGTCGCGTAGTCAAATATAAGCATCGATTCTGCAATACCGAATTTAGCGAATTACAATTGTCACCCGCCGCGGTTGCCATCGTCTGTTTATTGTTGCTACGTGGTCCACAAACACCGGGGGAATTACGCACCAGAAGCAATAGACTCCACGAATTTAAAGATGTGATCGAAGTTGAAGATTGCATTAAGCAACTAATCAGCCGCACTAAACCAATCTTAAAGCAACTACCAAGGGAACCTGGGCGACGTGAAAGTCGCTATGTGGAATTGTTTTCTGAGACGTCAGCTAATGTGGTAACAACCAGTGATCACACAGATAAACTCCATACTGCTCCTGTCGCAGCATTAGTCGAACATGGAGCATTGGTTGCAAGAGTCACTGAGCTAGAACAGCAAGTCGCCACACTTACACAAAAATTCGATGAGCTCATTGCATCGTTAACCTAGGCTAACAGCATAAGCCTCACTATATGGTACCAGCATGGGTCATACCAACCCATGCAATGATAGAGACTGTTAATGACAAATCATCCGCCAAGCACATTTAAAAATATGCTGATTATCGCTACCTTTGAATTGCGTAAATTTCTCTTTAATACCCGAGGGATCATCGCAATAATTGCCTTCGCACTCGTCTGGGGTGTTCTATTGCTCTACCCCATTCAAGGCGCTTCAGCGATGTTACTGCAGCCCAATATCAAAGACTTAGTTGATAGTCTTTTTGGCGTAAATACCCTTAATGTCTTGTTCGAATGGCCAGTGGCTGAAATGGCGGTATTTTGGTGTTTTGCTCTCTATTTATTTCCTATGTTTAGCATTCTTATCGCTGCGGATCAGTTTTCGTCGGATAAAACCCGTGGCACCTTACGATTTTTAAGTATACGTACCAGCCGTGATAGTCTGCTCTTGGGACGTTTCCTCGGTCAAATCCTGATCCAAGGCTTACTTATCCTGCTGACCATCATTGCGACTATCGCACTTGCGCTCAGCCGAGATAGTCATTTGATATTAGAAGCCTTAAGCTCTGGAGCCTTAGTGGGGCTCAATCTCATTATCGTGATTTTACCTTTCACCGCCGTGATGACCTTATTGTCTTTATATGCCAGAACAGCCCGTCAAGCTATGGTGTTGGCAACCATTTTATGGACTCTGGTATCACTGACCATTCTATTATTAAGTAATCAGTCCAGTGTTTTTGCCGAGCTCCAATGGTTGCTACCTGGCGCACAACTCTCAGATATGCTCAATACTAATGGTTTCAATAGTCTGGCTTTTACACCCATTCCATTATTACAAACTATGGCAGCCCTATTGCTTTGCCGCATTTACATGCAACGGAGTTCGCTATGAGTCTGATCCAATGCCAAGGCTTATCTAAATCCTACGGAAGCAAACAAGCCTTAAATGATGTCAGCTTTAACCTTGAAGCGGGCGCCCCCATTGCCCTTGTTGGCCCTAATGGTGCAGGTAAAACCACGCTATTTAGTTTACTATGCGGCTATTTATCCCCAAGCGCTGGCACAATAACCTTGCTGGGTGAAGCCCCCAATAGTCCCAAACTCTTAGGTAAAATAGCAGCATTACCTCAGGATGCTGCACTCGATCCCAACCTCACTATTGCAAGTCAATTGGCTTTTTTCGCCCGTTTACAGGGGATGAATGCTCATGTTGCAGCGAAAGAAGCATTACGAGTACTGACCTTAGTAGATTTGGCTGAAGTGGCTCAGCAAAAGCCTCCTAGCCTAAGCCATGGCATGAGTAAACGTGTCGCCATTGCCCAAGCCTTGATTGGCTCACCGCAACTAGTGCTACTGGATGAACCGACGGCAGGACTCGATCCCGCTAATGCTAAAAAAGTGCGAGAACTGGTAAAAGCACTGTCAACTACGACAACCTTTATGATCAGTTCCCATAATCTTGATGAATTAGAAAAACTTTGCGATCAAGTGTTGTATCTCGACAAAGGTGAATTAAGTCAATCTGTCTCAATGCGCGCCTCCACCGATAGTGACTATCTCACATTAACGATGCAAAGCTGTGACAGTGAAAAATTACTACAGGAAATAGCGAAACTCAGTGGTGTGATCAATATCAGTTCTAAGCAAACTAATGTGTTTATTATTCAGCTAGACAATAAAGATAAGTATAAAGAGGAAAATTTCCCGACTCATTATGATGTTGAAATCGCATTACTTTCACTTTTAGACTCCCATCAATGGCAATATAAAATGCTTCTAAGAGGTCGAACCCTAGAAGAAACGCTGTTCTCCTAAATTCACATAAATGCTGATTTAGCACTTGTCGATATAGCGTCAGATGCTAAAAATGCTAATTGCAAAAAAGCCTCAGCTATTGTTGAGGTTTGATGCTATTCACGCAGAATAATGGTACCCGAGGCCAGACTGCGCTTGTATTGAAAATGGCACGCCTAGCGTGTCAGTCAAATCTAGCCAATGAAAAATTCATTAATCGCCAGAATGCAAAAAAGCCCCGACTAATGTCGAGGCTTATTTACTATTCACGCAGAATAATGGTACCCGAGGCCAGACTGCGCTTGTATTGAAAGTGGCACGCCTAGCGTGTCAGTCAAATCTAGCCAATGAAAAATTCATTAATCGCCAGAATGCAAAAAAGCCCCGACTAATGTCGAGGCTTATTTACTATTCACTAAGAATAATGGTACCCGAGGCCAGACTGCGCTTGTATTGAAAGTGGCACGCCTAGCGTGTCAGTCAAATCTGGCCAATGAAAAATTCATTAATCGCCAGAATGCAAAAAAGCC
Source organism: Shewanella sp. W3-18-1 (assembly GCF_000015185.1). Taxonomy (NCBI): domain Bacteria; kingdom Pseudomonadati; phylum Pseudomonadota; class Gammaproteobacteria; order Alteromonadales; family Shewanellaceae; genus Shewanella; species Shewanella sp. W3-18-1. Next base: position 2,746,633 of record NC_008750.1, read on the forward strand.
CCGACTAATGTCGAGGCTTTTTTACTATTCACTAAGAATAATGGTACCCGAGGCCAGACTTGAACTGGCACGCTGTTACCAGCGAGGGATTTTAAATCCCTTGTGTCTACCGATTCCACCACTCGGGCAAACTCTGTATATCGCAAGCTTTGCTTTTGATATTGTTAACTCTTTGCTTCGCTCTTTCACAAGGTAACGAAGTTTAACGCTTCAGCTCAATTTGAGCTGTCACCATTATAATAATGGTACCCGAGGCCAGACTTGAACTGGCACGCTGTTACCAGCGAGGGATTTTAAATCCCTTGTGTCTACCGATTCCACCACTCGGGCAAACTCTTCATATTAACAACGGGAATCGTGTCATTAATATTGTATATACATGGAGGCGCGACCCGGAGTCGAACCGAGATCGACGGATTTGCAATCCGCAGCATAGCCATTCTGCCATCGCGCCATTATTCTAGCTAAAGACCAACTCAGCTTAAGCAAAATTAGACTTTTAGAATTTGGAGCGACATATCGGGTTCGAACCGATGACCTATACCTTGGCAAGGTATCGCTCTACCAACTGAGCTAATGTCGCTTTTGCTTTTAACCCACTAAAATAAGCATTTTATGCTTTAATTTTTGAGTTAAAACTGCCTTTAATTCTTTTTGTAGGGTTAAGACTTTGTTTTCACGCCATCCTTTGTCTACGGGGAGGCATTCTACCTTTTTGACACTCAGTGTCAACCGCTGTTTTAACGATAACTTACTGCTTGCACACTAAATAATCTGTTTGATTTTTTATTGCACTACTCGGCAGTGAGATCTTTCCAAGCGGCTAAAATGTAACTCATCATTGACCAGAAAGTTAATACAGCCGCAATATACAGCAACACAAATGCAGCATTGGTCATCAATGGATTGTATTGCCAAATCAATCCTATTATCGCCACCATCTGAGCGGCAGTTTTATATTTGCCAATCCAAGACACAGCAACTGTGCCACGTTTACCAATTTCAGCCATCCATTCTCTTAAGGCTGAAATCACAATTTCACGGCCAATCATAAAGAGTGCAGGTAAAGTGAGCCAAACATTAGCATATTGATCCACTAATAAAACAAGTGCGGTAATCACCATAAGCTTGTCAGCAACAGGATCGAGAAAAGCACCAAAGCGAGTCAATTGCTTTAATTTACGTGCCGCATAACCATCTAATGCATCCGTTAACGCCGCCAACCAGAAGATGAAGGCTGCGACGAAAGGCGTCCAGCTATAGGGTAAGTAAAACAACACGACAAAGATAGGCAGTAAAAAAAGCCTGAAAAGGGTTAATGCTATAGGTAAGTTAAACGGCATGATCAAACCAGTTAGTCAAAAGCAGCGCCAATCTTGCCTTAATTTTATCACCCTCGCAATGCATCATGAATGGTTTGTGCCATTTCTATACTGATCCCAGGCACTTTAACTAATTCGGCTACACTCGCCCCCTTCACCTCCTGTAACCCACCAAGATGCTGTAAGAGTGCTTTACGACGTTTAGGACCAATACCAGGAATAGATTCCAACGTCGAGGTATTGCGCGTTTTCTGACGACGATTGCGATGTCCTGTAATCGCAAATCGATGGGATTCATCACGAATATGCTGAATCAGATGTAATGCAGGTGAATCACCTTCAAGGGAAAAACTCGTTTCTGTATCCCCTAAAATTAATGTTTCTAGCCCCGGCTTACGCCCCTCCCCTTTAGCCACTCCAATCAATTGCGGCGCTTTATCGAGATGGACAAATTTTTCATCTACAATTTTCTGAGCAATGCGTAATTGCCCTAAGCCACCATCGATAAACAGAATATCAGGGATTTTACCGCCTGCTTCAATCTTATCAAAACGGCGAGTGATGGCTTGTTTCATCGCAGCATAATCATCACCAGGCGTAATACCTTCGATATTATAGCGACGATATTCTCCTTTATGTGGCCCTTCACGGTTAAATACCACACAGGAGGCAACGGTACTTTCTCCCATAGTATGACTGATATCAAAACATTCCATACGGTATATAGGTGTACTCAATTCTAAAATTTCTTCTAATAATACAAAACGCTGCTCGACCGTGTTCTTATGGGATAAACGCGTGATGACAGCATTGGTGGCATTGGTCACAGCCAAGCGTAAAAAACTCGCCCTATCGGCACGCACATTGGTCTTTATCGAAAACTTTTTATTCAGTGCAATGGATACCGCGGCCTCCAGCTCGTGCAACTCTTCAAAGTTGTGGCTGATAACCACTTCCTTTGGAATAGTGCGCTGTATATCGGCATTTAAGTAAAACTGCAGAATAAAGGATCGCAGCACTTCATCCATATCCGTCTGGGCCGGCACAGAAGGATAATAACTGCGACTACCAAAGATTTTACCCTCGCGGATAAATAACAAATGGAAACAGGCGATACCCGACGCATAGTGCACACCAATCACATCCATATCGCCTTTATTGTTCGATACTTCCTGCTGCTCAGCGACCTTACGCAGCGCCATAATTTGATCACGAAAGCGTGCCGCCTGTTCATATTCCTGCTGCTGCGCCGCCTGCTCCATCTTAGCCACTAACGTGCTGATCACTTGCTGATCTTTGCCTTTTAAAAATAAGCTAGCAAGTTTCACTTGTTCGTCGTAGTCGGCATTGCTGACTTTTCCCACGCAAGGCGCACTACAGCGGGAAAGCTGATACTGCAAACAGGGCCGTGAACGGGATTTGTAATAAAGGTCGTCACATTGACGAATAGGAAAGAGTTTCTGCATTAAATGCAGGCTTTCACGTACCGCGCCGCCATTGGGGTAAGGGCCAAAATAATGGCCTTTTTCACGCTGTGGGCCACGATGATAGGCAAGCCTTGGGTGTTCGTGTTGGCTTAATAAAATGTAAGGGTAAGATTTATCATCACGCAACAACACATTGTATTTAGGCATGTATTGCTTGATGTAATCATTTTCAAGCAACAAGGCATCGGTTTCACTGTGGGTCAGTGTCACATCAATATGGTGAATATGCGAGACTAAGGCTTGAGTCTTAACATTGTCTAAATTTTTACGAAAATACGACGAAAGCCGTTTTTTAAGATCCTTGGCTTTTCCCACATAGATGACGTCACCCTTGACGTCATACATGCGATAAACCCCGGCAGAAGATGAAACCGTGCGTAAAAAACTTTGGGCGTTAAAAACACTCGACATTATTCACACCCATAACTTTCAATAGGCAGACAAGATATCAACATCAAAAACGAACATACCTTTGAATTAAAAATGACCCGCATCCAGCATTTTGTAACGAATGGCTAAACGTGTCAGTTCGACATCACCACTGATCCCAAGCTTAGCGAATAGACGGTAGCGATAGCTGTTAACCGTTTTAGGACTGAGGTTGAGCTGCTCAGAAATATCATTCACCTTCTCACCATTAGTGATCATTAACATGATCTGCAATTCACGCTCAGACAAGGCCTTAAATGGATTTTCATCAGCGGGGTTAAATTGACTCAGCGCCATTTGCTGGGCAATTTCGGGGGATAAATAACGCTGCCCACGGGAAACCTGACGTATCGCTTGTAATACTTCAGGTGGTGTAGCCCCTTTTGTGAGATACCCCGAAGCTCCCGCCTGCATCACTTTACTTGGGAACGGATCTTCCGTGTGAACAGTTAACACAATAATTTTTGCATGGGGTTGATAACGTAAAATTTTACGAGTGGCTTCCAGGCCCCCCATCCCAGGCATATTCATATCCATTAAGATGACATCAGCTTCATTTTGGCGAGACCATTGTACCGCGGTTTCACCATCAGGGGCTTCACCTATCACTTTAATCCCACGTTCATCCTCCAAGATGCGGCGGATCCCAGTTCTTACAAGCTCATGATCGTCAACTAAATATATCGATATCAACTTAATCCACCTTTTCGATTTTACTGCCCTATCCATCCACTAAAGAAAACCATAAAGTAAACGAATAACGAGTTTATATGGCTAATTTAGCCCAACAACCCCGTTTCGCAAAGCACAAAATGAATATTGTTAACTAGATGATATTTAAAGAAACGTCACAGAATGATATACCAATAAAATACCTTTAAAAACGAAGCAATAATACCCAGCGTACACGTCAAGCTATAGTTTCAATGAATAAATGGTCCATCTTATCAAGCGACTAAATTCTAGGCTCAGAGTTTCAACAAACAAAAAAGACCATCATTGCTAATGGCCTTTTTGTAGAATATGGTGGAGGAGCAGCGCTTCGAATCAGGAACCAAGGGTTCAAGCTGTATAAATGCAAAACGCCGCTAATTGCTTAGCGGCGTTTTGTCTTAATATGGCGGAGGAGCAGGGATTTGAACCCTGGGTGGGCTATAAACCCACGCCGGTTTTCAAGACCGGTGCATTAAACCACTCTGCCACCCCTCCGAACGAGCGAGATAATAGCGATCTCTTATGTCGCTGTAAACTTAAATTTATTGCTAAATGAGTTGATTGACGATTTCATGTCCAACCCACTAAAAATGAACCAAATAATCGGCATACTTAAAACAACCATACGCCTCTTTTTGTCAGTTACATTTTGTTGTGAAGAAGCTGCATCCCAAATCAGGAAACCAAGAGTTCAAGCCGTACAAATGCAAAACGCCGCGAATTGCTTAGCGGCGTTTTGACTTAATATGGCGGAGGAACTGCGTTTCAAATAAGGAACCTGGGTTCAAATGATATAAACAAAAAAGGCTATCATTGCTGATAGCCTTTTCCGTGAAATATGGCGGAGGAGCAGGGATTTGAACCCTGGGTGGGCTATAAACCCACGCCGGTTTTCAAGACCGGTGCATTAAACCACTCTGCCACCCCTCCGAACGCCGCAAATAATATAAGTATCCCAACACATTGTAAACCTCAATTTTTTATTATTGTGTCAAATGCTCATCTTATGTTCAGCTAGATCGTTTTTCCAACGAATGCCCAGTAGATTTTAATCAATAAAAAGATAAACACGCGCAAAAATACCTATACAGTGAGAGATTTGTTGTCTTGGTATGGTAAAATCGGCGTAACTTTTCACGGTAAATGCTTATATGAATTCACTCTTGATATCGACTTCTTCACTCGCACCTGAATTTAGCCTCCCCTCCCTATCTCAGTCGGCTGCCAATTTAAGCGCCTTACTCTTAGGGCAAGAGCGTGCTGTAGATGCGTTTAAACTGCACAATGCCATAGCAGAACAACAACTCTATCTTGCCGATTTTCCCGGTATTGATCGCCATTTAATGATACGTGCGCTGATGGATACCTTGACTCCTATATCCACGGCTTATCTTGTTGCAACTCGGCCTGTAGATGAAGCGATACAATTTCAATGGCAACACGAGCAACCATTAGACAACCAAGGTTGCATTGCAGAAAAGAATGTCCTTTATCGTTATTTAAGCGGCAATATTCGACGAGTCGATTTACTCGGAAGAATGGTGCAATCGGGTAATAGCAGTAAATACCAAGCAGGTGCGCTCGCACAATGTCATTATCTGTTTATTTGCGCAGAATCATTGTGGAAACGTGAGAACTTGTGGGATTTAGTCATGCAAATCCTCACACAAAAAGAGTATCAAATTAGCAGTACCTTAAGCCCAGTACCATTAAATTGTAAAATAGTGCTAGTGGGCGCAGGGATGATTTATAGTCAAGTGCGCTCTGAGGATTGGCAATTTCAGCGTCATTTTACCCTCTTAGCAGAACTCGCCAGTGAAATAGACCTAATGCGCTATAAAGAATCACAATACGCAGCATGGTTACAAACTGTAGCGCAAAGTGTCGATGTAACATTAGAACAGTCAAGTCTGGCGCCACTATTTCGTTACAGCGCACGCTTAACAGAACATCAACGTCGTCTAAGTTTATCTATGCTCGATTTTGCTCAGTTGATGGCACAAGCTAAAGCCTACCGTGGCAAACCTAGCATCAATGCTAGCGACATTGAATATGCCCTGTCCCAAGCTAATTATCGTCATAACAGCTCCGAAGAATTTTCAGGTCAGAGTTTTGATGACAATTTCATAAATCTGCCAACAACAGGGGCTATGGTAGGACAGATAAACGGCCTAACCGTGATTGATGCGATTGATTATAGTTATGGTGAACCCGCACGCATCACCGCATCGGTACACTATGGGGATGGTGAGGTTGCAGATATTGAAAGAAAATCTGAACTTGGTGGGAATATTCATGCCAAAGGGATGATGATCCTATCGGCCTGCTTATACCGCATCTTCGGTAGAGATGCACCATTACACCTCAATGCCAATATTGTATTTGAGCAATCATACCAAGAAATCGATGGTGATAGTGCGTCGCTAGCGGAATATTGCTGCCTTATGTCGGCGATTGCAGAGCAGCCCATTATTCAATCTTTAGCCATCACTGGAGCACTCGATCAATTCGGTAATGTACAAGCTATTGGTGGCATTAACGAAAAAATTGAAGGCTTTTTTAATTTATGTGAACGGCGAGGCTTAACGGGTGAGCAAGGCGTGATTATGCCTAGATCGAATATTTTACAACTTAACCTCGACCCAAAAGTGATAACAGCTGTAGGCAAAGGCTTATTCCATATCTATGCTATTGAGCATATGGATGAAGCCGTTGAACTACTGATGCAAATGCCCGCGGGTGTTGCCGACGAAGATAATGATTTCCCACATGATTCTTTGTATGGTTTAGTGCAAGAAAGACTGGATAAGCTTGCGGGTAATGGAGAAGAGGAAATTGGCATAATGACGAGGTTACTCGCAAAATTGGGATTATTTCGTCGTTAATTAGCTGATCGGAGTTGTTTAGCTTACACGTGTTCGCTAATCTTGGCGGTTCTTATTGCTGGAGTAGTAAAATAATGAATAAAGCAAACAGTTTCAATAAAGAAGAACTCATCGCCTGTGGCCATGGGAAATTATTTGGTCCAAACTCCCCTCGCCTTCCTGTTGATAATATGCTGATGATCGATAGAATCGTCACTATCAATGATAATGGTGGCGAGTTTGGAAAAGGTGAAATTGTCGCTGAACTCGATATTAATCCAGAATTATGGTTTTTTGACTGTCATTTTATTAGCGATCCCGTTATGCCTGGTTGTTTAGGCCTTGATGCCATGTGGCAATTAGTAGGGTTCTATTTAGGCTGGGAAGGTGCTGAAGGTAAAGGTCGTGCACTGGGCGTTGGTGAAGTGAAGTTTACTGGTCAAGTGCTACCCGGTGCGAAAAAGGTTACCTATAAACTGAATATCAAACGCACAATCCACCGAAAACTCGTCATGGGAATTGCCGATGCAATTCTTGAAGTTGATGGTCGTCAAATCTACAGCGCAACCGATCTCAAAGTCGGTGTATTTAGTGATACATCAACCTTCTAATTATCTTTTGCTACATTTTTTATAGATACAAAAATGCCCTCATCTGAGGGCAATGTGCTGCATTACTTCGTTTGTTCTGGGCTATTTAATTAACGAGCTAAACTCAGTTATTTATTAAATAGCCCATTAACTCGGCCATCCACACCTTCACGCCAACCGCCTAACCACTGCGATCGCGAATCAAGATTTGCATAAGGACAGAGCTCCTTAGAGCGCCCACCAACACCAGCTTGGAATCCTTTTGAAAAAGCTCTGTCTAAACGATCTCGTTTTTGTCTTTTCATGCAAGCGTCCTCTGTTCTACGTGAAATAGAAGCAAAAGCTTCACCCATAGAAATAGTGCTTTTTGTCCCCAAGATCAATCAAAAAATCGCTCATTATATCGACTATTTTTTAAACTATTGAGATCCTAGTTAAAAAAAATCGAGACATTTAGCCTCGATTTTATTAATCTGAATTTAAGCTTAAAACTAGCGAACGCGGCGACGGAACCAAATCAATGGTAACGCAAAAAGCCAAGCTAAAGACGCGGCTCCCTTACGTTCATAGTTGCCCGTATCCGTACTATCATCTATTGGACAAGCTTCACCATTGGCTATAGGCTTAAGCACGACCATACGCGGAATATAAGCGGTAACAGGCTCTCCACTACCACTTAATTCGAATAACGGTAATCCATTCTCGCCAACCACAACATTACCGCTGCTATCAAACTGGTATGAAGGTTTACGAACAAAAGCCGTACCTACAATAGTGCCCTCTTCGTTAATACTGGACGCTTCAACCACAAGGATATCGGTATTGTATGTTAGTGTCTTACCTGAACCATCTTGAACTGCGACTTTATGGCGATTCCAGTTACCACTACCGTCTTTTTCAAATCCTTTAGATTCACATGTCAGCAACTTATTAAGATTACTAAACTCACCCGTTGACTTCTCATATAAGAAGCCCGCCTTCGGACGTGGTTTTTCTTTATCATAGGTGGTTTCAATATAACCAACTACTTGGCCATTATTATTAATATCTTTAGGCTTACTCGATAAATCCGTTGGCTTAGAGGCAAAATCATTTGGCGTCACAGGGCTGACATCCGGCGTATTAATATCAAAATAGAAGAACTTATCACGCAAATAACCTTGGATATAGCTGCGGTAGCTACCAACAACAATACCATTATCATTGATATCATAGGCAATAGAGCTGGCAACTGAGTTTGACATCGGGATCCAATGATATTGATAGTTACCTTCGGCATCCTTAATCCAATAAGCCGCATCTTGCGCTAGGGACTTACTATTTCCATTACGATATACATGGGAACGACCGACAATAACATCATTATCATTTAAACCGAGCGCCTGCGCGGTATAAGTTAAGGTGTCATCACTCGCGGGCGTAAATCCAAGGGGTAAAACCGTACCTGTCGCAGTGTTATCATCCTCAATTTTCCACACATAGGCACGTGTTTGATATTGAATATTGCGAGTTCCAGATGAGTTGGGATATTGCTCACGTTGAACACATACATCCAATGGCAAGGTATTATCTGTGCTTAAACAGTGAGTCACGCGATCGCTACCATATTTACTGATATCAGTACTCGCATAACCCGCTACGAGGTTATTGTTGTTGATAGCCGTTGCCGCCGACCACCCCCCCAACTCAACCGTTTCATCATCCTTAACGTATTGGGTATAAGGGGGAAGAAGCGGTATTTCAGCATCACTGGATTTAGCCACGCCACGGGATTCATAGTCGCGGTAATACCAATAATCATCAGTAGCATCGGTAGTTGCAGTATTCTCAACCTTTTTCTCAGGAGCGGTCATGCTGCCTACTTTGATACCCGAATCGCTAATACCATAATAAAAGGTATCAACTGAATTAGTCACAGTAGTATCACGCGGTGGAGTTGTGCCATTTATACTATCAAAAGTGGGTAACCAAGGATTAGATGTATCGTCGTTTTCCTTAGCTATAAAGGCAAAGTTGTTGGCAACTATTGCTGTAGTGATGGAATAAGTGATGGTTTCCTCTGGTGCGATACCATCTTCAACATCAATCACTCCACCGTCCACATCGGTAGTGTTGAGTTTTTTCTTACCCTTTGAAATACCGACTAATTCATCATTAGCATTCACACCTAACGCATACCCGTTACGAGTGCCTTCAAGCGTACCTAGTAGATCATAATTATCAATATTTACAATTTCATAGACAGGTGCAGCATGGGCACTGTTCAATACACCAAGGACACCTAAGGCAACCAAGGACAGGGCTTTATCCAACTTTGACTTCATTAATTCTATTCCCATTTTTATTATTGGCTTACTTCAATGACTCAAGCTCTTCCCATCGCTCGAAGCAAACTTCCAATTGTTTTTCTTTATCCGCCAACTGGCTTAATACCTGATTGACTTTATCTTGCGCCTGACTATAGAAATCGGGGTTACCAATCGTGGTTTGCAGTGCGAGGATGTCTTCCTCCAACTGTTCCATCAGACTAGGCAATGACTCTAACTCACGCTGTAACTTATACGACAGTTTTTTCGCAACTTTGGCAACTTCTGCCACCTTAACGTCAGCAGCTTTGATTGGTACTGCAGGAGCTTCGACCGTCTTTTGTGAACTAGGTTCCTCAGAATAAAACTTAGCTCCCTGATCGACCGCATCCTGATAACCACCCACATATTCGCTCCAGTGGCCATTACCTGCATACCACCAGCTGCTCGTCACTGTGTTGTCAATAAACGCTCTATCGTGGCTCACTAGCAATAGAGTGCCTTGATATTCAGTCAGCAGCGACTCTAGCAATTCTAGGGTCTCAATATCAAGATCGTTTGTAGGTTCGTCGAGAATGATTAAGTTTGCAGGACGGATCAATAACTTTGCGAGTAATAAACGGTTTTTCTCACCACCCGATAAGGCTTTAACAGGTGTTCTTGCTCGCATTGGAGAAAACAAAAAATCCTGCAAATAACTTAAAATATGGCGGTCTTGCCCATTGATTGTGATGGTTTTTTTACCTTCACCGACGTTATCTTCAACTGTTTGTTCAGGATCTAAGGCTTCACGGTATTGATCAAAATAGGCAATTTCTAGCTTAGTGCCGACTTTGACTTCACCAGACTGAGGTTGCAACTTTTCAATCAGCAACTTAATTAGTGTGGATTTACCACAACCGTTCGGCCCAATAAGTGCAATGCGATCGCCTCGGATCACAGTAGTGTTAAAGTTTTTCACCAGATTTTTATCCGGCAAATTATAATTTAACTCTTTTACATCAAAGACTAACTTGCCTGAACGCTCTGTATCAGACACCGCCATTTTAGCGTTACCTTGACGATTCAAACGCTCGCTACGCTCTTGGCGAAGCGCTTTAAGTGCGCGTACACGTCCTTCATTACGGGTACGTCTAGCTTTAACACCTTGACGGATCCACACTTCTTCATCGGCTAGACGCTTGTCAAACAAGGCATTTTTATCAGCCTCAACCCGCAACCATTCCTGCTTACCATCAAGGTAAGCTTGATAGTTGCCCGGCCATGACGTGATGACACCACGATCTAAATCCACAATGCGCGTCGCCATACGGGCAATAAAGCCCCTATCGTGGCTGATAAAGACGATAGCGCCTTGATAATCAAGTAGAAATTTTTCTAGCCATTCGATGGTATCAATATCTAAGTGGTTGGTTGGCTCATCAAGCAACAATAGATCGGGCTCACTCACAAGCGCACGAGCCAGCGCCACTTTACGCTGCCAACCACCAGACAACTCACTTAAGGATTTATCAGGATCGAGACCGAGTAATTCACAATTTTGCTGAATACGTGAATCTAACTGCCAGCCGTTGTAGTGATCTAAGGTTTCCTGCAGACCTTGCATCTCATTTAGCATGCGATCCATCAGTTCAGGTGAGACATGGGCCACATCGTGGGATAATTGATGATAACGCTCAAGCGCTTCACCCACTTCCTTAAGACCTGCCGCAATGTAGGCATAAACCGTACCTTGCTCTGCCTTAGGTGGATCTTGCTGTAAACGGTTGACAGAAACATTACCATCAATGTTAAACTCACCTTCATCCAGCAATACATCACCGGATAGAATCTTCAGCAAGCTCGACTTGCCAGCACCATTTCGCCCCACTATACACACGCGCTCACCGCGTTCAATGGTAAAATCCGCATTCTGCAGCAGCGGTGTGTAACCATAGGCTAAAGAGCCATTATTGATACGAACCAGACTCAAACTAAGCTCCTATAAACTTTTGTAATTGCGTTGCGTCAAATGGCCAAAATAAACATCTGTCGTCCACGGCTTTTAGCACAGGGATCGACACCCCATAACGCTCCGCGAGTATTTCATCATCACAAATATCGATGGTTTGAAACGCTATACCAGCATCTTTTAATAGCACAACTGCCAATTCACACAGATGGCATCCCTCCGTGTGATATAGCATATAGTCCCGATGTAATTCAGCTGAAAGCTCAGCCTCACGTTCAGGCATGGGTAATTAACCAAGTATTGTGAATATGAGGATTACGTTTGTAATCCATTGGCAGCGTGATGTCGTCAATGTTCTTAACCGTGATGTTCATCTTAGTCAGTGTTTCTATGTCCATCTTAAACTTACGTTTATTGTTGGAGAAAACTAACTCGCCAGTAGGACTTAATAACTTCACTAAAGCGCTAAGTAAATTGACATGATCCCGCTGCACATCGAATGAATCTTCCATCCGTTTTGAGTTAGAGAATGTCGGCGGATCAATAAAAATCAAATCAAATTGTTCATTACAATCACGGATCCACTGTAAACAATCCGCTTGCACGAATTCATATTGCTTGCCTTGCAGCCCATTGAGGGCAAAGTTATCCTTCGCCCAAGCAATATAGGTATTTGACATATCTACCGTTGTAACCGACTTAGCACCACCGAGCGCCGCATGCACAGATGCTGAACCCGTATAAGAAAACAGGTTCAATACTCGCCGTCCCTTAGCTTTTTGACCAACCAGACGACGCGTTAAACGGTGATCAAGGAATAACCCCGTATCTAAATAACCGGTTAAATTCAGCTTAAACTTAGCGCCATATTCAGTAGTGATAAGCTCTAATTTACGCTCATCTAACTTTTGATACTGGCTAGTGCCCTTCTGACGTTCGCGGGTTTTCATGATGATTTTATTAGGATTAATCCCAATCGCTGCGGGTAATGCCAATAACACATCGCTTAATCGACGCTTAGTTACCGCCTCAGGAATGGTCGCAGGTGCCATATATTCCTGCACAATTACATAATCTAAATATTTATCAACGGCCACGTTGTATTCGGGAATATCGGCATCGTAAATACGATAACTATCTATGCCTTCTTTTTGAGCCCACTTTTCTAGTTGCTTAGCATTTTTCTTAATACGGTTGGCAAAGGCGGGCGCGATATCGGCAATGTCCACTCCTTCAGGCAAAACAGGCGTGTCACGGCGAGTACTGTTGGCATGCAGAGTATAGAGGTTAAAGGCACACTCTAATGCGCCATTAAACATCTTCATCTGTTTATCCGCTTTAAGCTTAAGTGATGAGATTAGCTCGATATCACTACAAAGCATGGCGACTTTCCAACCGCCGAATTCTTTTTTAAATTTATCGCCAAGTTGGTAATAAAGTTGCAAAAGTTCGGACACATTCCCCAAACGCTCCCCATAGGGTGGGTTGGTGATAAGATAACCCTCTGCTGCTGGCGGCTCGATATTAAGGGCATTAGCAACCTTAAACTCAATAAGCTCAAGCACTCCCGCATTTTCTGCATTACGCTTTGCAAGCGCAACTAAGCGAGAATCGATATCAGATCCGTAAAATTTAATCTCACAGCGTTTAACCCCCAATGAAGCACGCGCCTTGGCTTCAGCGACAATATCTTGCCACACAGCTTTATCGTGACGACGCCAATGTTCAAAGCCAAAACGATTACGTTGTAGTCCTGGAGCAATATCCGCCGCCATTAACGCCGCTTCAATCAGCACTGTGCCGCTACCACAAAAAGGATCAAGTAAAGTCGTAGGCGCGGCTTGCCAGCCACTTCGCACTAACATATTCGCGGCAAGGTTTTCTTTTAAAGGGGCTTCGCCTGTGGTTGAGCGATATCCCCGTTGATGCAATGATGGTCCAGAGAAGTTCATTGCAATCGTAATCACACCATTACGAAAATGCGCATCGACTTTAAAGTCCGCATCAGTGCGCGACACATTGGGACGTTCGTCACCATCGTCACGGAACCTGTCGACTATGGCATCTTTAATTTTAAGCGCGCCGAACTGGGTGTTATTAATAAAGCCACCCGTACCATGAAAATCGATACTAAAAGTGTTTCTATTAGAGAAATGTGCTGGCCAATCAATACAATAGGCAGCATTGTAGAGTTGCTCTGCCGACTCACAGCTGCCTTTATAAATGACCAACACAATACGGCTGGCTAAACGTGTCCATAACGTAATCCGGTAAGCTAAGGTTAAAGGTGCGGTGAAATACACACCAGCAACACTCTCCTTAATCTCTGTGGCACCAAATTCTGTCAGTTCTTGGGCTAAGCTATATTCAAAGCCCTTAGGGGCAGCGGCAAAAAAATTAAGCATGGGATAATCAATACGCAGTCAAAATCAAAGCGACATTATACCTGCTCGAATACATAAAAGATAAACAGTTATTAACCGAAGTCAGATTTAGTCAGTCAGTTAGTCAGCTTTTAGCGCCCTATAATAGCGAGCCCCGACTCATACTGCGTAAAATCCCCGCACTACGCTCTATATTTGAGCATTCATCCTCTTTTTTAGGATTCGTCCTTGCAATGACTACTCGCTGCCGTTATAGTCTGCCCCGCTTTGAAGACGGACGCGGGATGGAGCAGCATGGTAGCTCGTCGGGCTCATAACCCGAAGGTCGTCGGTTCAAATCCGGCTCCCGCAACCAATTTAAAGCAAAATAGTACAGTAATACAGATAGATATCGGACGCGGGATGGAGCAGCATGGTAGCTCGTCGGGCTCATAACCCGAAGGTCGTCGGTTCAAATCCGGCTCCCGCAACCAATTTAGTGTATTAGTTTATCAATAGAAACAGCTTATCGGGCTCAACTCTTTATAAACAACGGGCGAAGGTAGTCGGTTCAAATCCGGCTCCCGCAACCAATTTAGCGTATTAGTTTATCAATAGAAACAGCTTATCGGGCTCAACTCTTTATAAACAACGGGCGAAGGTCGTCGGTTCAAATCCGGCTCCCGCAACCAATTTAAAGCAAAATAGTACAGTAATACAGATAGATATCGGACGCGGGATGGAGCAGCATGGTAGCTCGTCGGGCTCATAACCCGAAGGTCGTTGGTTCAAATCCAGCTCCCGCAACCAATTTAGAGTATTAGTTTATCAATAGAAACAGCTTATCGGGCTCAACTTCTTTATAAACAACGAGCGAAGGTTGTCGGCTCAAATCCGGCTTCCGCAACCAATTTAAACCAAAGTAGTACAGTAATACAGATAGATATCGGACGCGGGATGGAGCAGCATGGTAGCTCGTCGGGCTCATAACCCGAAGGTCGTCGGTTCAAATCCGGCTCCCGCAACCAATTTAGTGTATTAGTTTATCGATAGAAACAGCTTATCGGGCTCAACTCTTTATAAACAACGGGCGAAGGTCGTTGGTTCAAATCCAGCTCCCGCAACCAATTATCTAATGATCAGGCCAGCTTAATGCTGGTTTTTTTGTATCAAAATCCCGCAAAACTAAGATATAACAAAGATCTAACCAATACATCAGCCAATACTAAATGCTATATACTCCCTATTGTGGCTCGCAAATTCGCACGATCAACATCAGTGTTTTATAAGTTAAGCTAGAGCTGCAAATAGCGACTTGCGTGTTTGCTGCCCCGAGGGGATTTCTGCTATCATCCACGGCTGACTAATCATAATTCCACGAATTTAAAGATAATCAGAGTCAAACCCTTTTTATCTCGCGATATCAGCCCCATCGCCTGCAGGTACAAGTATGATTAACCACTTTAGCGTGCTTGGTATAAAACCCAGTGCCAAAGAAGACGACATTAAAAAAGCCTATCGACGGCTGTCAAACAAATATCATCCCGACAAGTTGTTAGGCGCCTCGGAAGAGGAAAAGCAGCAAGCCGCCGTACAACTTGAACGCGTTAAAAATGCTTATGATGTGTTGTCCGATCCTAAGCGACGTAATGCGTTTATCAAAGATTTCAATAACGTCATAGTGACCGATCCCGCTAGCGCCATGCGCGAGCTGTGGGATCAATTTTATCCTTGAGCGTTTTCTAGAGTAGTGTCAAATGGTCAAAAAACTGAATATCTCACGCATTAATGAGCTAAAAAATAATGCCTACGACAATATCGAGTCCTACGACGATCCCGATACACCTAAAGCGCTAGAGCAATTTACTAGCCAAATCAAAAAGGTGTTAGAAGCCGATCCTAAGATGCTCGATACTGTGCCTGAGTACCTGCCTGTCGCGCTTTACGGTCGAATTAAGTTTCCCGCCGAAGCCAAACTCAAGTGGGCACATTGGATAAACACGGCAACTCAACCCGAGTGGGATGAGTTTAAAGTCACGATTGGCTTTAACAATGCCGATTTACCTTTAGTGTTAGCCGTGCGTGGTTACTCGGAAACCTTACTGATTGAAAGCTGCGCCGTACTGTATTTACTCGAAACTCAAGGTAAAGCAACACCAGCAGCAAAACATCACGACGACGATGAAGATGATGACAACGATTATGTTGGCACCTCAGATAACGACGACGATGATGAAGGCGAAGAGGAAGATGGCTACTACGATCACTACGATGATGAGGACCGCTAATGAACACTAGTCTCATTGAGATTACCGTCGCCGAAATTAAAGAGTTGGCGGACGTAGAGCCAAAACAAGCGAGCAAACGCTTTGAAATCATTGCAAATACCATGAGCGACGAGCAATTAGTCGAAGTCATCGAGCACATGGATATCGTCACGCTGACCCAAATCAACAGTCACCATGATATCTCTTGTCCTTCGATCATGTCTGAACTCATGACCCCAGAACAAATTCGCGACATCGTCTGTCAGCAACCTTTGTACTGGGAAGAAAAAATCAAAAACAATGCCGAAGAACTTATTCAGCATACCTTTGATTTTTTGACCTATTTAATTCGCATCCAAGATAGCGAAGAAAAGCAAACTGCGATTTTAGAATGTATCGCCGAAGATCCTGCGGGCCTCTTCTACCTGTCGATCCCTTTCATCGAAATGATGTTAGGCGAAAAACATGAAGATGAAGACGGCTATACAGATCTCTACGATGACGAAGAAGACACTGAAACCATCGGCTACGACAGCCGCGTCGCCAGTGAAGATGCACACAGCCTTAGCATAGACGATCCACGCAGTCTAATGGCCTTGATCCACGAGCTCGCGCCCGATGTTGAAAAAGCCATTAAGAGTCTGCTGCGTAACGAAAGCTCAGGTTGGGAAATGATCATCAGCAAGTTTGTCAACGAGCTGGTTATTCAAGCCAAAGAGAAAAACCAAGTGACGGATGAATACGCTGAAGTCGATGATATGTTTAGCTTTTTGGATTAAGGAATTATTTGATGCAACTGGTACTGCGTGATGTAGATCAAGGACCCTACCTGAGCAAGGTATTGATCCAAGGCCAAGCAGACGAAACGCTGAGCGGTGAACAGCTGTCACAAATCAAATCCAAAGCCATTTTGATGAGCCTCAAACTGGCCGATAAGTTTTACAACAAGTACAAAATGCACCTGCTCGAACAAGCGGCGCACGATGTCATTGGTGTGGTGAGCCTTGGTTTGATGGAATTATCAAACCAAAACCCGCAGCAGGCGATACGCCTGTTGATCACCGCCGATGGCGTAGTCAAATGCTTCCAAAAAGGCTGGAGCATGCTCAGCACTGTCAGCAAGCATAAACTCATCAACGACAAGTCATTGTACGGTGATGTCGACAAGTTCTTGCTTGAACAAGTGTCTAGCCCGCCCGATGCGGAAGAATGGTTAGGCTATGAAGCCTATCAAGATGCCCTGCTTGAACACCAACGCCAACAGTCAATTGCGGCCCTATTGGCACAGTTTTACGCGCAATCGAGCTATGATCCGCTAGATTTTCTCAATCTAGAGAGTGTATTAGCCGAAGCGGTACTGTATCGATTGTTGTTTGATGGCGCCAAAGTCAGACAGGATTTGAAAAAGCGTATCGGCAAAATCACCTTAAAAGAGGAATGGTTTACCCGTGAGCATATCGAATTGGAAACCCAGAAAGCGTTAGCAGAATTACCCGCAGAACTCGCTGAAACCATCAGTAAAGATCTCGGCAAAAACTTTGCCCCCGCCCTACTGCGTACCCTGCACTTTGCGAAAAGCTACCGCGAACTCTTACTCAGCGATGCTTCACCCGAACGCTTAGAAAGATTCGAACACAAGGAAGGTCTTGTCGGCCTCCTTGGATGGCCACTCTACATAGTACTTTAATCAGTACCTTAATCAGTACCTTAATCAGTACTGTGTTCAGTAGGTCAACGAGTGCTTGAGTCGCTTAAAAATGAGTGCTTTATTGAAAAATAAAGCACTTTTTTAATGTCTTTTGTCTCTATGCCCAATCCCAACAATCAGTATTTAGGTCTCAGTATTTAGTAGTTTTAGCTTTAAAATAAGTGACTTACAGAGATATAACTCTTCAGTTAGATAAATTCTGGAGATTCATCCCTCCTCAGATAACCCCAAATTCTAAACATGCCATTTTCTATCGAATAAGGAATTGAATATTGGGCTAATTGTGCGCTTATAACATCAGAAAAGTCCGTCACTCGATCCGCCACTAATCGGCCTAGCCATTCTCTTTTGAATGGATCAACTTCTAACCACTCAATGGTTTCTGCTATTTCAAGTAACTCGTGCCACCACACGGCAGTAAAACCTGCATTAGGATTTTCATCATAAATCAATTTGTATCGCACATAGGGAATAAAATCTTCAGATCCATTTAATGCCTTTTCAAGCTCGCACCACTTTGTTTTATTCATTACAGACGAAAGCTGATGCTCGTTTACATACTTCAAAACTTCAGAATTCATTTTTTAGTGTCTCAAGCGACTAAGTGAAAAACTAAATGATATAGCTTTAATAGACATATTTTACCAATAAAAACTAATTAAAATGACAGATAAAATGATGGGCAATAAATTAGTCCATCCATTTTAAACCGTGGAGCGCTTATTGGTTTGACCTACTTATATCGGCTTGCCATCGTATTTGCTCGTCGACAGGGTGAATAGAAGCCAAGGGATTCTAAGTTTATGAACGAGAGCCATGGAGGGCGAACTGGCAGTTAAGCATGTATGTTGTTCCAGTCCATCCTAGAATGCCCGTCCGTAGGGGGGATGGTCGTCACGCGAGTCACCATGACACGCCTTTTTGCGCACTAGCATAACCTATATATTTAAAGCGATACGCCGCACGCTTTTGGACAGAAATGTTTGGAGAGCAGTAATTTCAGTTGTTAGAAGTTTAGCGTTTACGGGTATCCACTCGCACAGGCTTGCCATGGCATTAGCTCGTCGACTCGCAGCAAGTCCGTCCTTGGATGCTCGACCGCCCCGTCCATGGGGCGGACAGTCGTCTCGCCAATCACCATGGCACACCTTTCGAGCATTCGCGTAATCTGTAGATTTAAAAGCGTTACGCAGCACGCTTTGGGACAAAAGCGAGCTAGTTTTTTACACTAACAAGTTGGTTTCGGATTAATATTTCTATGGGGTAACGCCTCAAGAAGGTAAAGGCAAAAAATAGTTGGTTAAAAATAGCGTCTTTTTCTTCGGGCCGGAGCTTAGGTATCTACGGCCCCCCCGATTATGTATCAGTGCCTTTGATTATGAGATATATCATCACAAAAACCATTACCATTTGTGATCAAAGGAATAGCTTTTCATTCCGCTTTGAGATGTCTAAAGACCTGATTTTAAAAGTTATTACAAATTTTTGCATCTGTCCAGCCAAAGTATCTTTATCCTTATCAGAATCGCAGAAAAATAATGACACATAAAAATATGTGGAAGTCCTATTATTCGTTTTTTCAATAACTAAATATTTGAAAAATGATTTTTTACTTTTTCAATCTCATCGAAGATGTATTTAAACTTGTTAAAATTAATGTTTTCTTTATCTGATCGTATAACCTTTGTGGAAAAAAGATGTTTACCGTAATGTTTGGTTTCATCAAAATCTTTAGCAGTTGAAAAAGTCTTTCCATTGAGAGTTCTACCAAGAGTTGCTGTATCAAATAGATCCTCCATTGCTGAGTCTTTCCCTCCTACATTAAGAGGTGTTAAAATAAGGTATAGATTATGAAATAAGTGAATAAAGCCACTATTTTTTAATGTAGCTATATCATTAGGGCATGATTTAACTTTGTTTACTAAGTGATTTAATAAATCTTTAGGGCCAGAATCATTATCGAGCACTAGAATAACTGGATTTTGAGCTTTTTTGTTTTCAAAGTGTTTTAAATCATCCGCATACCGTTGGACAAACCGAGTAAATGGTGTTGCACCATCTCCAATATCGAGAAAATACATAGTTTTCCGATTTAAATCAGGAAATTTAAGTTTTGGCGAATATTTTATGTTTGCTGATTTGGGTGTAACTAAATTTGGGTACAAATTTTGGAGTCGATTTAACGCACTTTTTAAGTAGACATTGTCAGTTTTACCTTCAGTTAAAATTGTTGGGAATTCGTTTGCAAAAAAGAGTTTATATTGCAAAAATCTTCCGTAAACCTTTTCTCTTGAGTTCAAGACTCCACGGAATTTGTTAATGCCAGTATGGGCTTTTGGTTCAAATTTGGGCTCAGGATGCTTCTTTTTTTCTAAATTATTATAAAAATCAACCGCATCTATAAAGTTTAGCCGGCCTTCTAACTCCGATATATTACCATCTTTAACGGAGCCATCTTGATCAGTAATTTGAAATTTTCCTGTTTTAAATAGAGTGTGAGCCATAGCTCTTGTTAAGCGCCAATATTCTGATTTAACACTTACTTTTTTGTTTACGACTAAGCCTGTTGCTTCCTGCCTAGAATCTTTAAACTGTAATCTAGTTTTTGATGTGTTTATTGAAAAACCTGCCCGCTTTATTTCACCTAATAGTTTTGAACCTAAAGTTAAACTTTCAACGTTTTTAACTATCGCTATCGGAAAGCATTTTTTCCTAGTTGAAAATGTAATGTCATCAGCATATCTGGTATAAGAACAGCCATTTTTTTTGGCTAATTTTGATAACTTTATATCAAGACTGTTAGTTATGAGATTTGCTATTACTGGAGAACATGGACTACCTTGTGGCAATGTGTCTTTATAGCAGGCTATCTGAGCTATAACTGTTGCAATATGAGGATTCAATTTGAAATCTTTATTGGCAATGAAATATCCTCTAACTCTACCAAAATTGAAACTACCAAAAAAATCTGCCAAATCTAAATTTAATACATTCTTTTTCCCACGATGTATACGTGCATTAGTAATGATGGATTTTTCCCGCTCAAACCCATGTGAAAGAGTGCATTCAATTTTTTTATCAAACTGAATTACCGCTTTGCAATCCAATAGCAAATCTGACAACCTACGTTGTAGATCTTTTAATTCATCTGAGGGTGCACTGATAGTCCTGACACCACCAGATTTTTTAGTAATATCGAATTGATGATAGTGCGAATTTACGTGCGAATTAACACCTGGCTTATACAAAGTATTAGTAAGGAAAGCGGCTGGAACGCCTAATATTAACGCTAACTCAGGTTTAGTTTTAGCCTGTTTAAGCAGTAAATAGTTTCTTCTATGAATCAAATTTCCCCCTAATTATACTTCAACAGAGAAAAGTAGCTCACATGCACTCTTACGCGCCGCGGGCGAGTCATTCAGGAAAGCATATGAAGCGATCCGAGAAGGCGAGTCACTTGGACCATGTTGTCACAGGTTGCGAAACGCAACCAACAAATCTGCATGTGAGCTAATACAAAACATTACAATAAATGGATAATTTTTAAAAGAAATAAAATAGTGAGGACTGTTAGTAAACACCTATTTCTGCCTTTCCTCCACTTTCCTACCCATTGGACGTAAAGTTATGAAGACATGCCATTCTATGTCGCTAAGCTATTTTCTAAGTGTTGCAGAGAGTGAAGCCTGAGTGATATAGGCACTCTGTTGCATTATGATAATTTGGTCAAACTGGAACCTCCGAATTAGTCAGAAGTTACTCTGCTGACACGTAAAGGGGCAATATCTTTTTAGCTAAACGAACAGCAGAAGTGTTAGTTAAGATTGGCATTGTTGCAACTGTGACCGTTGGCGGCATGGATGCCGTCGTCGGGCCCTCAGGGACGAGTTTATGGCGAGTCACAGGGGAAACAATGACAATGAATACAGCACAACTGACGACAAAGTTATCTTGCTTTGGGCATTAGCTTTTCAGCTAATCGAACAGCGATAGGGTTAGTGAGGATTGGCATTGTTGTACCAGTGACCTTCTAAAACATGGATATTTTATTAGAACTCTCAGGGATACTTCTTGTTAAATAAAGAGGCGGCGAGTCACTGGGGAAACAATGAGAATTGATGCGTCACAACTGACAACAACTTTATCTTGCTTTTGGGCAAAAACAAAAGCCCGCGGCGGCGGGCTTTGAGTCACTTAAAATCAGCGGAATAAAAGGACTGACTTAACGGTAAGTCAGTGTCGTGGTATCGGTTAACTTGTCGTTATCTTTAACGGTCAGTTCAACTGTGTGTTGTCCACGACGGGCAAGGCGCAATACCACTTGACCGTTAGCGCGGGTGCCATTATCAAACGTCCATTTATGTTGTTTGATCACACCATCGGTATCGTAGCTCGTCGAAATAAACATATCGACTAACCATAAATTAATACGCTGAATTTGCGCGACTGGCGGTTTTTTCACATTTTCAACAACCACTGTCACCTTTTGGGAGATGCTATGGGTGAGACCATCATTATCCGTCACAGTGAGTGTAACCTGATACTCACCGCTTTGGCGGTAACTGTGAGTGACAACATTCCCTACTGCCACAGTATTATCACCCAAGTTCCACTCCGCAGAAACAATGTGTCCATCACTGTCGCTGGAAGTGGATGTCAGTTGCACAGTCGCACCATTCACCACTTGAGTGAAACTGGCAACTGGCGCCACTTTTTCCGCTTCAAGCAGGAGTGAAATCACCACAGGATCGTGATCCGATGAGCGATAAGCATCGGTTGAGTATAAATCTTGGATTTGAGCGGGCGTCTTAAACTCTTCGTTGTAATCCAATACGCGTGGTTCATCGGTATTAATATGCCACTGTGTTACATCCACCACTTTATCCAGTAACTCGGCGTTTGCTAAAGCATGGTCTAACTGACCCGATTCGGCGGAGAACACATAAGTGTATGGATTGGGTTTTCTAAGCTCAGCAAACAGTTCACTAAAGCCCGCATTAGCCAAGGCTGTTAATGGATCTTCCTTCGCATAGGCGTTCAAATCACCAATCAGCAGCACGCCTTGCTCTGGATATTGCTCGCCTAACCATTGACCAACAGCAGTCGCCGCACGGGTACGAGTGCTATTACAGTTGCCTTGACCGTCGTTAAGATCAGGATCGCCCGCACACTCACTGCCCTTAGATTTAAGGTGATTCACCGCGACAACCACCCCCTCATCACTGCCATTCACACTAAAGGCTTGCGTCAACATTGGACGGTTTCTGGTATCGTTAAACAGGGGTTGTTGATTATCATCTAAGGGTGAATTGGCACTGGAAAGAATGCGCGCAGCACCCTTCGGTGTGACTTTATCACGACGATAAATCAAGCCGACAGTGATGGCATCGGTGCCAATTGCATTTATGCCTGTTGGCGCGATATACGCATAACGCGCCTCACCCACTGCGGCATTTAAACCTGCGACTAAATCAGCAATAGCTGAATTAGCGCCAAAGCCATCGTTTTCGATTTCCATCAAGCCGAATACATCGGCACTAATGCCCACCATGGCACTGACAATCTTGGCCTTTTGCCGCTCAAACTCGCTTAAGGTATTGGCACCACGCGCGGTTGGGAAACCAGCGCCTTGGCCGTCGCCATTGAAGTAGTTAAGCACGTTAAAACTAGCGACTTTTAAATTGCCGCCATCAACCAATGTGGGCGCAACAGGGCGTGGATTTTCCGCCACAAAGCTCACCGTTTCCGTTGGCATAATGCGATACAAATTAAAGCCATAGTGCATCACACCTGTGAGCGATGTGACGCTATCGCCCACACGCACTGTGTTTGATGCGCTAAGCCCAGGGGCGGGGAATTGCACAGGGTCGGGATTCTGCACCGTTAAACCATCATCCAATAAAATACTGTCCCGTTGGTTGGCTGCGCTCACCGCCAGCGCATCTGCGCCCGGTGCAGCGACCTGCGTACCAATAAAGTGACGCTGACTGCCTAATGAAATTTCACCATAACGACCGAGGTTATAGACTTCGTTCACCACTAAATCTTGGCTAAAACGAACACGCATCCCCTCAAAAGGTTCGAAATCATCACTGCTGTTAACGGGTAAAGTCACTACCGCAGCCGTTGGTAGTGCTTGACCTGTGGCACATAACTTGTGCTCAGAGACGGTCGTTAATTCCGTTAAACCTTGATATTCGGTGACTTTTGCTTTTAAACGAATACGATCGCCCGCCACATACGCGGTTGGTGCATTCCCCGTATACACAAACACACCTTCCGAGGTCAGTGGGTCGTTATCGACTTCATGATCAGCCATTTGCATGAAAATGCCTTTAAGACCGGCTTCTTGATTACTGACAACAACCGCCTCAACCACTAAGGTTTGGCCATTAAGCGGGCTTACAGCTCCAGCGCCTTGAAGCGTATGAATCGCCGTGGCATCTTCACCGCACACTAAAGAACTTGGTGGAGGGTCGACTGGATCGGTTGGCGTGCCTGCGCTGAATTTACCAAGATCCGAGATATCATCCTTAGCAAAGCCCAGCCAAGTACTAAAGTTCACCTCATCATCAATAATGGTATCTGCAATCAATAAATTAGGATTACGACGCAGGGTATTGTCTTGGGTGGAAAGCAAACCACTGCCCCACTCTGCTCCCGGATCAACGCCCACTTGACCTAAGCTATCAATCACTTGATTTTGATATGTCAGAACAATGGCATCATCACCATTAAAAAAACTTGCTGTACTCTGTTGATTTGTCACCGCAAGAATATCGGCAGACGCGTCATTATCGGCAACCACATAAGTCGCTCCCGCTGCTAATGAGCCAGTGAGCGCAATAGTCGTACCGACATTGGTGCTGCCATTGAAATAGAAACGCAATTGGTATTGGCTTAAATCAATAACGTCTGTAGTTGGGTTATACAGTTCGATGGCTTTATTGTTGCCACTGCCTTCGACGTATTCAGAAATGATTAAATTATCCGCGCCATGGGCAAGCCCACAGACGCTGCTGATGGCTAACGCCAGCAAAGTTTTCGTGTTAAACATTGAGACCCCTAAATGTATCGTTTTAGTATTGGCTATTGAATGACGATTTAATTGATGCGCTTAAATACTTCCAGACGCAGTACTTCACAAACTGACGATACTATAGGTGAGCAATGTTACAAATTGGCTGCATAAAAGTTGCAACTTAAGATGGATATAACTCATACGATTTAGCGTTCTGGGCTAGGAAGAAAGCAGTACGGGGAATACAGGCCGCCCGATACACAGTACGGCCAAAGATAAACAAAGATAATAAAGCAAAACAAATGGATGATGATCATCCTGATACTGGGCTATAAGGGCTGCAACTTCTCATCGAGCAAACTAACCAGCAGTAACTCACCCTGCAAGTTCACCCGAAACTCACCGTATTTAGCTGCACTAAAATGATCGGCTTGGCCTTCTTCAAAGAAAAAGCTGTTCGATGCGAGCTTAATTTGATTCCCACGGACACGAAATTGCACCCGAAGCTGATCTTTGCCTAATGCTTGATCAGTATAAAAATCCACAAACCGCGCAACCTTTTGCTCATCTAATGCCAATAGTAACTGGCCTTGGGTTTGTTGCGGTGCCAAAGCACTACGCACATCACGCGCGATGGCATATTCAAGCGCCATATAATCCCCCTGCATTAATGAACGCGGATCGACCGGCGCTAATGCAAAACGCACCACTTGCCCGTGATTAAGGATCTGTTCAAACTTGAAAATACGCCAATTTACACCAGCAAGAATTACCATTGTCGTGAAAAGTACGATGCCCAGCGCCCATTTATGTGAAGCCGACAGTTTTCCCATCACATAGTCTCCTTAGCATGCACATTTACAGGAAATAGCCGCCACATCACTAACTTTGTTACCAGTAGCAATAAACCTAATCCCATCAAATACCAAGACTTAAGCATTAACGTCGTTTCCAAGGAATAGTAGTAGCCACCCACAAATAATACTGCCGATGCAATACCCATCCATTTAAGCCAAAATTCATTAGCATAGTGACCGAGTAACATTAGCAGAATAGCCGTGGATACACCCTGCATTGGCAAGGACAGGCCACTGACGAAAACTAACCCGATAACACATGCAAATGCGCTAAGCGAAACGAGTGATTGTTGACGTTCACGAAAAATAGATATCAATAAAAAACTGCAAATAGAAAAAATAATCAGCACATGTGTCAAAGAAAGCCACGGCATCTGCTGCCAAGGAGTAAACAAGGCTTCAAATATATTATCCATACTAAAGACATGAATTAATTGAATATTCAGAAGAGTAAATGCAAAACCGTATAAGAGCATACGTGCTCGCCGATAGTGGCGGCCTAATTGATGGATATTTAAAACAACTAAACTGATAAGTAAGGCAAAAATACTCTGACTCAAGTTAAGTAGATGTAATTTAGCCATAATGCCAACAACACACCAACTTAAGCAAAAAGCAAACACAAACTGAGCTAACCCATGGGTAATCAATCCCCATAGACACAGAAGAATAATTGCCATGCTGCTATACCAAGCAAAGCTAAAGTCATCGCCAAGTAAATCGAATAATCCCCAAGCAATACCCAAGATCCCACTCAAGCTCGCAGCAAAGGCAAATTGATGAATAAAAGTTTGTTTTCGTGGTAAAAAATATAAACCAACGCCAATACCCAAATAGATTAACCCAATAAATAAGGCAAAATATCCATCGACTCGTTCAAAAATCGCATCCAAAAGCGATGCCATAAACCCCAATAAAAACCATGCTGCAATCCAAGCTGCAAAGGCTTGCATCGCAGCGATATACCATGGCACATCGTGGCTTTCAGGCATTTGAGGCGAGCCGACGTTACCCTCTGCATACAAGGCTTGCCACAATGTTGCCAAAGGTGACTCACATGGCATATCACTTGGTACAACACACTTATCCAATGGTGTAGTTGCCACTGATTCTTCCATTAAGCCCTTATTTTTGTCCATGGGCTTCTCCCATAATGGCTTGGTTTAGTAACTGGGCTGGTTGTGTATTAAAAAGTCGGTTTAGTTTTCTCAACCATAGGCTTAAACCAGTACTGGCTAAAATGATATAAAGGCCAATAAATAAGAAGCCACCTATAGGCTCATTATCCTCAAACATTAGTTTTACCCATAATGCACCGACCACGGCAATCAAACTAAAACCACCTAAAGCTAAAGGATATATACGTGGTAATCGATAGCGGAAAATAAAGAAACCAATAACAAGATGGGCAAAATAGCCGCACATAACCCCAGTGTAAAAGCCATGATGTTCACTCACATCATCAAAAATCAGCCAAGTGATTAACCAAGTAAAACATCCCATAGCAAACATCGAACAGGCATACTCTACAAGGGGAACATGCCAGCTTCCTGTCGCTTTTGGGTCTAAAAAAACAAAGGTGTAATAGATAACTAAATTGAAGATGACAAAGGTGAATAGCAATGCTTGCTCATCCCAAAAGTCTCCCCAAAAATGGGAAAAAGTATCAAAAAACAACCCTAAACTAAGATTCAATAACCCGACGATCAATAACCATAAAGCATCAAATCTTGCGACCCAAGCAAAAGGTAAAATAACAATTGCCCACAAGGCGAATAATTGCCAAGGATCGGCGCCTGTTTGATAGGTTTGTCCAACGAGTGCCAATAGTCCTCCCACTAAAATACTGGCTCCGAACAGCATGGCATTGGCAGTTGTTACCCCCAAGAGGGAAGACTTATATGGATAAGCAGCTGATACTCGACAAGCGGCGCGATAATATAACCAAACAAACAGGGAAATGGTCAGCAATATTGCCACTTCTATTAGGGCAAATTTTGCAAAACGGCCAAGGGATTGCCAATTGTAGGCAAAGAAAAATATCACTCCACTGACAAAACTAAACGTCCCCAACCATAATAGTATTGTGCTGAAAAGGGTTTTCCAGCTCGCTGCACTTGGTCGCGGCGAAAGAGCGCAATATAGGCGATTTGCCTGCTCTTTAGTGATATATCCCTGTTCAAGCCACTCACATACCTGAGATGATAAATTACTCAACGTGAGATCTCCCTAATCATCATAAAACTTAGCAGCACAAAAATACGCATTAACAATACGTAAGTGCTGCAATTAATTGTATTAACTTGTAACAACCACAGGTAAGCTAAGGCCGTGGTGAATAACAGGAGAACCTATGCACTTACAAGGCAGTAGCTACCCACTTTTATGCTTCATCCTCTTTACCAGTTTAAGCTCTATGGTATTTGCCCAAGGGCAGCAAGTCGATCCCATCCCCCAAATACGCGTAGGAGGGTATCAATTTGCCCCTTATGTTAATCTTCAACAGGATGGGCGCTATACTGGCCTAACCCTCGATATTATTAATGCGCTCAATCAAGTACAACAGGATGTTAGATTTGAATTTGTCTCTACCAGCATAGAGCATAGATATAAAGCCTATTCAGTAGGACGATTCGATATGATGATGTTTGAGAACCCTAATTGGGGTTGGCAACAAATCGAGACCCAATTTATTCCTTTACACATCACCGATGGTGAAGCTTTTATTGCCCTAAAGAGTAAAGCGAGAAATCAGTTGTTTTTTAGCACTCTGACCAATAAATCGATCGCCTTAGTTAAAGGCTACCACTATCGCTTCGCACAATTAGAAACAAATCCTGAGCACCTTGAAAAACAGTTCAATATTATATACGTAAACAATAATAAAGCTTCGATCGAGAGTATTTTACGCAAACGCGCTGATGTTGCACCTGTAACTTATTCTTACCTCAATCACTATCTCAAGCTCAATCCCCAAGAACAACCACTATTACTCATATCTGAGAAATGGGATCAACACTATACCCATAACATTCTATTGAAGCCGAACTCAGTACTCGAAGCGACAAAGCTATCCCATTGGTTACAATTACTGACTGATAACGGGAAGTTGGCAGAATTAGCACAAAATTATGACATCACACTCACCACGTCAGATTAATGTGCTTTCCTATCACATCATTGCCATTAAGGGCTCCAACATAGACAAAATACCAATGAGTAGAAACACCAGAGCTTGGAGACTCAACATAAGTCCACTGTTGGGTGGACTTAAGCTTGCTATATAAAGCTGCCAAATTGCAAAAATACTGTAGTTAAGTCCAATAAATAACAATAAGCTAAAAGCATACATCTGGGGGATGAGTGCAACGGCACAAACAAGAAAAGTCGCTGTTGATATCAAGAAAAAAATTGTTTGAAAATAAAATACCCCTAGCAACATTCGCTTTGTCTGCTCACTCACATTTGCAATGAACAGCGGTGCTAATAACACTCGCTTTCCTTGATTTAAGTGGTATATGCAAAGTCCTGTACTCAACACCATTGCAGCCAAGAGTATTAACATCATCACTATTCTCAGTTAATTCAAAAAGATTGTAAGCTGCAAACTAAGACCGCCTAAAGCATAACTCCGTTTCACCCCCAAAAAATTAACTGTGCTAGCCAGTTAAATATCAAAAAGGAGCCATTTGGCTCCTTTTTGATATTTATAGGTTAACGGCGACACTACATCGTTGCCATAATCCAATAATCTAACCGTTTTTGTGGCTCAGCCAGTATGGTTTGGCATCCATCTTTATATTTGCCCATCAAAGCACCTAAGTTACTTGACCCTCCAAGACTTTGAATTTGGCGCGCTTTGGCATCGGCAATAGCTTGGATCACTTCCGCTTCTGGGCGATATTGCTTGGCAAGATCCTCTGCTTCAACTTTCGAGTTCTTTAACCTCTCACCCACGGCCTGCATTTGCGGAGCATTCATTGCCGCTATCGCTTCTGAACTTATCTGATAATAAGCGGCACATTCGATGACCTCATTACTAAAAGCCTTCTCTGCTTCACCTGCCAATACCGCAGAGCTCGCACTTAAGGCTAAGCCACCTATGACTAACGCTTTTAACATGGTTGTATTCCCTTTTTATTAGCAATAACGAATAAACCTACCTAAGCCCAGAATGAATCTCAAGCTCGTAGGTAAAAAAATCTTGGTTTCGAACAAAGCCTAATGCCTCATACAAGCCTTGAGCACGGCGATTATCCCTTTGAGTCTCTAAGATCAAATAACTGATATTTTGCTCCTTCGCGTAACGGGCTGCACGCTGGACTAAAGCCCGACCAATGCCGACACAACGAGCATGTTGAGTCACAAAAACATCATTCAAGATTAAAATCGGGGCTAATCGCAGCGATGAAAAGCAAGGATATAGCTGCACAAAGCCAAGGCCCAAACCTTGGTGATCCCGCGCAATAAACACCACGGACGAGCGTTCGAATAATCGCGCATGGATAAACTGCTGTGCTGCCACAAAGTTATCATCACATCCATAGAACTGCCGATACTCATTAAATAACACGGCAACGTCATGGCTATCAGTCACATCTGCTTGAGTAATAATGCTCGCCATTTATATTTCCTAACTTTGCTTTATATAAACGATCAGATTATAGGTTTCTGTTTCAATCGAAATTGCAGGCCAGATTTAACCGTTGGCCATTCAGTATCAATAATCGAATAAACAACAGTATCGCGAATAGTGCCATCCTTAAGAATTCTATTATTGCGCAGGACTCCATCTTGTTTGGCTCCTAGCCTAGCAATAGCTTGGCGTGATGCCTGATTATGCCAGTGCGTACGAAATTCAACTGCGATGGCATCTAAGGACTCAAAAGCAAAGGTTAACAGCAGCAGTTTGGATTCAGTATTAATGCCTGTACGTTGAGCTCGTTTTGCATACCAAGTGTACCCAATTTCAAGGTGACGATGTTCACTCTCCCAGTGGCAAATTCGCGTACAACCCACAATCTCACCTGATACCCTATCGCGAACAGCAAAAGGAAAACTCTCACCCCGCTGCGCATCCTCAATAGCTTGTGTAACATAGGCTTTCATTTCGCTCGGTTCTGGTACGTTGGTATACCACAAATGCCACAGTTCTCCATCCGCTACAGCCAAACTCAATGCCGCCACATGGGACAAGGACAAAGGCTCAAGTACTACATGCTCACCACTTAAACAACCTAAGTTATCTCCACAGCCCACTGTATCGCCTCCGTTAGATGATTTAAAAGTGTGCTCTTGCGCACATTTTTATCTAGCCTAACATTAAACGATAATAAAAAAACACCCTATTTTCAGCGCTATTTTGATCAATACGTTAAAAGAGGCCTTCAATTTCACTCGGGTAACATTGTGGTTGCTAGACGAAAAACGGTGAATAAGTTTCGAGATGAGATGTTACTCGTTAGATAAGGATCTGTTCATAAAAAAGAGGCGTTAAATATCGCTATTGACTCAAATGAAAGACGACGCGTGATTAACGCCTGTAAACTAAGTGTTAGCTGATAAATCAAGTTAAAAATGGCACAAGCGTGTCATTTTTAACCAGCGTAATATCAAAAGCCATGGATGCTATTACTCACCCTAAACCAGCCAGCAATACTATTACGCTGTGCTCGAGTTTGAGTGACCTCATGGGGAAAGCGTTCACTGAGAAAAATCACAAAATGCCCCATTTTTGGGGGGATTCGTTCTAATTCATTATCCTCTTCATCATAAATAATCAATTCACCACAATCGGCTTCTTTCCAGTTAGGATTCAAAAAAAACACTGTGGTTAAGATACGATTTTGGCTACCTTTTAAGGCATCAACATGCTTTTTATAGAATGCCCCTGGCTGATATACCGCATAATGACTTTCATAATCAAATAACCCCATAAATAAGCGACGATTTAAACCGTTTTTTAACTGTGTCATCAAGTCAAGATACAAGATATCTGGCTTATTCTGCTCATCTAGCCACTGGATCCTATCGCGGCGAATATCTGGGTTTAATTGTTGTTCCACACCGCGGCCTATTGAGGCCGCTTTCAACTCATATAAATCTGTAGCTTGAATTTTATCTAATAAAACTTGGCTAATATTATGAGGAACTAAGTCCGTTAAAAGTATATAGCCTTTATTTACCAAGGCGTCAGCGATCACATCCAGCACTGCTTCACTCAATTGCGAAACCATTTATGCTACATCCAAAAAAGAAGCTACGCTTTTGCTGTACTCAAGGGCTCAAAGAAGGGAGGGTTGAGCCTGATTTTCGAGGGGCGTCGATACGAGATATAGAACATATCCCACAGTCAAATCTGGCAGGATTCTAGAGTAAAGACCTAGGAAATACAATAAAACAAAAAAAGGCCTGATAGGTTACCCATCAAGCCTTTTGTTACTGCAGATCAAACTTAATTCACTAAACCACGGCGTTTTAATAAGGCATCCGTTGTCGGCTTTTGACCTGTAAACTGAATATAGTTTTGCATTAAATCTTCACTATTACCTTTAGATAAAACGGTATTACGGAATTTATCACCATTGTCCTGATTTAGCCCTCCATGTTCACCCATGTAAGCAAAAGCATCGGCAGCAAATACTTCCGTCCAAAGATAAGCATAATATCCAGCAGAATACCCACCTGCAAAAGCATGACTAAAATAACTCGATTTATAGCGTGGTGGAATTGGCGCAAAATCAAGACCATGTTTAGCTAAGACTTGATGTTCAAACTGCTCTACATCGGTAATTTGAGTATCAGCACTGATAGAGTGCCATTCCATATCTAATAAGGCCGCTGACAGATATTCAACAGTATCAAAACCTTGGCCAAACTTATTTGCTGCTAAGATTTTATCAAGCAACGCCTTTGGAATAGGCTCCCCTGTCTGGTAGTGTTTCGCATAGTTCGCAATCACAACGGGGTCAATATTCCAATCTTCGTTAACCTGTGACGGGAACTCCACAAAGTCACGCGCGGTTGATGTACCTGCCACACTGGGGTATTTCACCTGTGAGAATAAACCGTGGATCCCGTGGCCCATTTCATGGAACATGGTCGTTACTTCATCGAAGGTCATTAATGTTGGCCCATCGGCAGGCTTTGGAATATTAAGCGCGTTATAGACAACAGGTTTAGTGCCGAGCAAGCCGCTTTGAGTCACGAACTCATCCATCCACGCGCCACCGCCTTTGCCTTCACGGGCATATGGGTCTAGGTAGAATAAACCAATAGAACTGTTATCTTTATCAAAGACTTCAAAGGCTAATACGTCGGGATGCCACACAGGTAAATCAGTGCGCGCTTTTAAGCTAATGCCATACAGTTTATGCATAGCGAAAAACAGCCCGTCTTTCAGTACAGTATTAAACTCGAAATAAGGCTTGATGCTGCTTTCATCAAGGGAGTATTTCTCTTTACGTACCTTGTCGGCGTAGTAAGCCCAATCCCAAGGTTGCAACTCAAAATCACCGCCCGCCTTTTTGATTTCAGCCTGAATATCAGCCGCTTCCACTTTGGCGCGTGCTAAGGCTTTTGGCGCTAAATCATCGAGAATTTCATACACCGCGGTAGGAGTTTTCGCCATTTGATCGGCAACGGCATAAGCTGCCCACGTATCGAACCCCAGTAAGTTGGCTTTTTTAGCGCGAATTTGCGCCATTTTCACAATTAACGGGCCATTCGTTATCACAGATCTGTGAGCCGAAGCTTCCCATACTCTTTGGCGCAGCTCACGATGACTCAAACTTGAAAGCACAGGCTGACGTGTCGTGTTGACTAAGGTAATCAAGTAGCCCTCTTTACCCGCAGCTTTGGCGGCTGCGGCTAAAGTGGCAATTTCGCTGTCGGATAAACCCGCTAACTGGGCTTTATCGGTCACGATAATCACATCATCTTTAAATGATTTTAAGCTGTTTTGTGAAAAGTCTGTCGCTAAAGTGGCAAGCTCTGCATTATAGTCGCGCATCTTCGCTTTATCTTCGGCTGACAACTTAGCGCCAGCGCGGACAAACTGCTCATAGTAATATTCAACTAAACGCTGATCTTCCGCATTCAAACTGCTCTTTTGTTGATAAACGGTTTCAACACGGGCGAATAACGTCGGATCGAGGTAAATATTATCTCGGTGGGCAGCTAGCTTAGGCGCAAGATCCGCTTCAGTTTTCTGAAAGGTATCATCAGAAATCAACCCTGCGAGATTAAAGAATGTTCGCGATACGCGCGTTAACAATTCACCCGAAGTTTCCATCGCGAGAATCGTATTGTCAAAACTGGCCGCTTGTTTGTTATTCACAATCGCAGCGATTTCTGCATCGTGAGCTTTAATACCCTGCTCGAAGGCCGGAGCATAATCTGCAGACTGAATAAGATTAAATTGCGGCGCTTGATCCTGCAGTGGACTCTTGCTCAGCAGCACATGAGTTGCTTCAAC
The DNA here is from genome assembly GCF_000015185.1 of Shewanella sp. W3-18-1. Lineage (NCBI taxonomy): Bacteria > Pseudomonadati > Pseudomonadota > Gammaproteobacteria > Alteromonadales > Shewanellaceae > Shewanella > Shewanella sp. W3-18-1. The sequence continues at coordinate 2,780,988 of NC_008750.1, forward strand.
TTTGGCGGCGGGTTGAGTCGCAACGGCATTGGGTGCTTTATCATGGTTTACGGTGGACTGGTCTGAACAAGCCCCCAGTAATAAAGCTGCAGCTACGGCTGTAGTAATAACGGACTTACGCATATTAACTCCCTTGGATGTTGCTGCCCTTTCGATTGTATTTTTAAGATGAAAGGTGCGCGCAAATGGATTTTGGCTTTCGGTTTACAACAGTCTGTTTTAACGAACTTGTGTAGCTTCGTACGTCAATTTCGATGAACTACCTTAACAAGTTACGCGCATTTCAGCCAAGTTTTACCCGCCCAGAGCACAGCTAATTTGTATCACTTTATGTGTATTACCCGTCTAAATATGCCGGTGCCAACGCTACGCTAAACCTAACTCACCTCAATCAAGCTAAGAGGCATGCGAACATAAGTGGTCAACATTGGCTAAAATTTGATGTAAAAGAATTATTTAAAAAAATTCTACTGAAGTTTTAAGTCAAATATTCCCGACATAGACAAGGGGCTGAGCAAATAAAATGCCATTCCAATAACAAATATTAACTATTCTTAACAAACTGTTTACTGTAATTATTTAAACATTAATGTAACAAATAAACAGATTAAACGGCTCGCTATTTAGACAAGCAAACCTTGAGTCACAATTTGAAACAGCTTTTATCCGATTAATGTCACATTCAGATCATCAAATGTCTTTATAGTTCTCACTCGTTAACTTGGCAACAAATTAACCTAACAGTTAAATTACGCTGAATTAACAGGATGATGAGCATGCTCCTTTACGGAGCATGCATTGGGGTCAAATAAATATAAATAGAGATAACTATGTTAAATAAGAAAATACTTGCAGTGATGATCACTGCCGCCCTTGGCGTGAGTGCCTGTGGCTCAGATGATGACACGATTATTCAACCTGATGACCGTGTCGTTCAAGCAGATTTACGGGTGCTAGAAACCACAGATTTGCACACAAATATCATGGATTTCAATTACTACAGTGGTAAAAATGATCCAACTATCGGTCTAGCTCGCACTGCAAGCTTAATTCACGCTGCACGCAGTGAAGCCAAAAACAGTGTACTCGTTGATAATGGCGATCTGCTACAAGGCAGCCCAATGGGCGATTATATGGCTAAAGTTGGCCTGCAAATGGGTGATATTCATCCAGCCTATAAAGCCATGAACCTATTAGATTATGAAGTCGGTAATATCGGTAACCATGAATTTAACTATGGTTTAGATTTCTTAAATAAATCCATTAGTGGTGCAGATTTCCCTTATATCAACTCAAACGTTTATTGCGCCGACGATAATGGTTGCTGGAATGAGGTTAAAAAAGGTGAGCATTTATTCACCCCTTATCTCATCAAACAAAAAAATATTATCGACAGTGAAGGTAATAATCAAACCATTAACATTGGTTATATTGGTTTTGTGCCACCGCAAATTCTATTGTGGGATAAACAAAATCTGACGGGTAAAGTCACGGTCGAAGATATTATTGAAACCGCGAAAAAATATGTCCCCGAGATGAAAGCAAAAGGTGCCGATCTTATTATCGCCATCCCTCATTCTGGTATTGGATCAACTGAAAATCCTGGCGATCCTATGGCTGAAAACGCCACTTATGCTTTGACCTATGTAAACGGCATAGATGCGATTCTCTTTGGTCACAGCCATTCCATCTTCCCAGATGCTAAGTATGCTGACTTACCTAATACCGATGTCACTAAAGGCTTACTGAACGGCATACCTGCAGTTATGCCAGGACGTTGGGGTGATAACTTGGGAGTGGTTGACTTTAAACTTGAGCGTAAAGATGGTAAATGGCATGTCCTTAGTGCCAAAACGCAAGCTCGCCCTATCTATAATGGTACAACTAAGGAAGAGTTAGTTAGCCAAGATCCTGCAATTAGAGATGCAGTCGCAGCAGAACACCAAGGCACCCTCGCTTTTGTGGATGAACCTATCGGCGTTGCCGCAGCGGACATGTACAGCTTCCTGACCTTAGTGCAGGACGATCCAACGGTACAAATCGTGTCCGATGCACAAATCGCTAACGTGAAAGCAAAATTACCTCCGGAATTAAAAGATCTGCCAGTGCTATCGGCCTCAGCTCCTTTTAAAGCGGGTGGTCGCCACGGTACAACCAGCGATGCCGATCAATTTGTGCAAGTTGATAAAGGCCCACTGACCTTTAAAAACGCCGCCGATCTGTACCTATATCCCAATACTATGGTGGCAGTCAAAGCGACAGGTGCAGAGTTAAAAGATTGGCTCGAGTGCTCAGCGAACCAATTCAATCAAATCGATCCAACAAAAACCACACCACAAAGTTTAATTAACTGGGATGGTCATCCAACCTATAACTTCGACGTACTCGATGGCTTAACGTACAAGATAGATGTAACTCAACCGAGCAAGTTTGACCGCGATTGCGCCGTCGTTAATGCCAACGCAAACCGTATCGTTGATTTAAGCTATAAAGACGAAAACGGCAAAGTCATCACAGGTGAAGAATTTGCCGCGAAAGCGTTTATTGTCGCCTCAAATAACTACCGTGCCTTTGGCGGTAAGTTTGCAGGTACGGGTAGCGACCATGTGGTGCTTGAACTACCTGACACTAACCGTGAAGCGTTAGCGGCCTATATCACAGCGCAATCTCAGTACAACGAAACCACTGGCAAATACGAAGCTATGGTAAATCCAAGTGCCGATTACAACTGGGATTTCAAAACCATCAGCACTAACGTCACCTTAGATGTTCGCTTCGAAACCCAAGACAGTGACAAAGCCGCAGCCTTTATCGAAGCTAACAAGCAACGTGAAATGAAGAAGATCAGCAAGGATGAACTGGGTTTCGCCGTTTATAGCATCAACCTAACCAAATAAGCGTTCAATCCCGAAATATCATGCTCAAAAAGGCTCCTCGTGAGCCTTTTTTACTCTCAATGACAAAACCAACCTTAATGGACGGCTCCTATAAATGGTTTATCGCTATTTATCTGATCTTGATCCACACTAGAATTAACCCTGCTTTCGCAAAATAACTGCCCTATTATTTAGCAACCGACTCGCAATAACAGAGAAAGTGTATGAAGTATCAATCAATCCTATGTACTACGGCGCTAATACTAACCACTGTGCAGCCAGCAACCGCCGAGATTACTTTGAACCTGCCTAAAAATGCTGAAGTGTTAACGGTCAATGGTAGGCCCGCAGTAAAGAGTGACTCTCTCATTTTAGCCGATGGTATTAATCAAATTGCCTTTCGCTATAGCGTGCAATATCGACAACAAGCTGAGACGGTACGCTATCAGTCTGATGTGCTTATTGTCCGTTTTGATGCATCAACACAGATACTCACACTGAGACTTCCCGCCATCAACTCAGCCAGAGATGCAAAAAAATTTGATGAGTCACCCAAGCTGGCGCTATTAAATGCTCAAGATGAAGCCGTGAGTTTTACCAGCGATATATTAGTTAAGCATGGTATTCAACTGGGACGGGATTTCGAACACGAAATATTGCAGTACAACCTTAGCAATCAACCTGCTTCATTAAATATCACAATGAATGGCGCGACAACAATACCAAACAACGCAATAGCGGTATCATCGACAACAGCAATTTCAGCAAACCAGCCACCAGTGCATCAAGCCCCCGCGGTTAAATCTACAAGCTTGATCGCGATTGAATCAACAATTTCAACATCCAACGATCAGTCTTCGCAAACAACTTCTGCCACCACACCTAGTCAAGCGGAAATTAGTCAAATGCTGGATTACTGGTATAAACAGGCCAATGAAGACACTAAAGCTAGCTTCAAAGCAAAAATCAATCAAAGGTGATTCGATTCATTTAACATATGAGTTCGAAACTAAGGAGATTTATTAGTGGTGGGTCGTGAAGGATTCGAACCTTCGACCAATTGGTTAAAAGCCAACTGCTCTACCGACTGAGCTAACGACCCATCTGGATATGGCGATAAAATGGTTCACTTATTTTATGATTAATCATCTAAAAATAAGTGGTGGGTCGTGAAGGATTCGAACCTTCGACCAATTGGTTAAAAGCCAACTGCTCTACCGACTGAGCTAACGACCCATCTGGATATTGCGGTATATTACTCACCTATTTTGTTATTAATAACCAAAAATAAGTGGTGGGTCGTGAAGGATTCGAACCTTCGACCAATTGGTTAAAAGCCAACTGCTCTACCGACTGAGCTAACGACCCATCTGGATATTACGATAAAACGGCTCACTTATTTTATGATTAATCATCTAAAAATAAGTGGTGGGTCGTGAAGGATTCGAACCTTCGACCAATTGGTTAAAAGCCAACTGCTCTACCGACTGAGCTAACGACCCATCTGAATATTGCACTGATTTATACACTTTCAGTAAAGTGGTGGGTCGTGAAGGATTCGAACCTTCGACCAATTGGTTAAAAGCCAACTGCTCTACCGACTGAGCTAACGACCCATATGCTGTCACAACTATCCCACTAAAAACCACTAACTTATTCTATTTAATAGAGTAAGTGGTGGGTCGTGAAGGATTCGAACCTTCGACCAATTGGTTAAAAGCCAACTGCTCTACCGACTGAGCTAACGACCCATTTACTGGTATTTTGCGCCCCGAACGACCTCGCCGCTCTGAGGGCGCCTATAATACCTTTTTCATCTTCCCATGCAAGCGCAAATTCCCATTTTTTTGTCGTTTGCATGAAAAACAGACTAAGAGTATGTTTTTTAGTTAATTACACTTTAATGGCAGCCAATTGCTGCTGGGCAATACGTGCAGCGGCGCTGTTTGCGTAGTCTTTCACGACTTGTTGGTAATACTGAGTGGCACCCGCTTTATCGCCTGTTTTCTCTGCGATCATGCCAAGTTTGACTAAACTATCACCACGTTTATTTGAATCGCTAAAACGCACAACGACAGTATTAAAGGCTTGCTTAGCTTCAGCAAACTCACTCTTATTAAATAATAATTGCCCCAGCCAGTAGTTAGCATTGGCTGCATACACTGAATCTGGATACTGTTTAATAAAAGCTCTAAATGCAGGAATAGCATCGTCATACTTACGTTCTTTCAAAACTAAGTTAACGGCGCTTTCATAACTTGCGGTTTCACTTAAGCTACTTGCGGCGGCATTGGCTGTAGCAACAGAAGGTGTCGATGTTGCAGCAGAAGCGGCTGGAGCGGCAGAAGCTTTTGAGGATAAATTCGCTACATCATCATAAAGTTGACGTTGACGCTGTTGCATCTGTTCTATTTGATAATTCTGTTGTTCGGTTAAACCACGTAATTCGAGAACTTCCTGCTGCAACGTATCCAGACGACGCTGCATTTCTAGCTCGCTTTGTTGTCTTGATTTAACGATGCGCTCTAAACGAGCGAGTCTGTCATCACCTGAACCACCAGCAATATCTTCCACAGGTGCAGGTGCTGCTACTGCAGCACCCGCGCCAAGGAACATTGCCGTAATTAAGACGGCACGTTTCATGGTGTTACTCTCCGTAATTCAATCTTAGTAAACTAAAACTGCACGACGGTTTTTGCCAAAACCTTCATCAGTGCGAGAAAAATCAAGAGGTTTTTCTTCGCCATAGCTGACAACACTCATTTGGCTAGGTTGTACGCCCATACCTTGTAAGTATTTAGCAACCGCTTTAGCACGACGCTCACCTAGTGCAATGTTGTACTCTGGAGTGCCACGCTCATCCGCATGGCCTTCAATCAGTACACGTACACTTGGGTGCTCTACCAGATAAGTGCCATGGGCTTCTAATATAGCGGCGAATTCAGTTTGAACTTCACTACGGTCGAAGTCGAAGTAAATGATGTGCTCTCTTCTTAACTCTTCCAATTGCTGACGTTGTTGCTCTTCTGGTGACAGCATACCGCCAATACCACCGGTTTGAACGCCACCACCATTCAGTCCGCTACCAGAACCGTTTGTTGAGCCCATTGCATCAGTTTCTGATTCAGAAGTTGAGCTACATGCACTAATAGCCATAATTGGAAGTGCTACCAACATAGCTTTTAACAACTTGTTCAGATCCATTACGTGTTCCTTATAAAATTAAATGTTAATAAATCAGTATAATACATTAGAGAAACGGAGACCAAGAAGGTGATTTCACCTCACCCTGACCTACCGGTAACCTTGCTTTAAAGCGTCCGTCCGTTGAAACGGCAGCTAAAACTTGTTTGCCTTGGTGCGTAGTACCATAAATCACCATAGTACCATTAGGTGCCACGCTTGGAGACTCATCCAAACGTGTCGAAGTCAGCACCTGCATAAAACGCGTATTGAGATCCATACGCGCAATGTTAAATTTACCATTTGTTCGATTAACAAAGATCATACTACGCCCATCGGGAGTAATAGATCCACCGAGGTTCCATTCACCTTCAAAGGTTTCACGAGTCACCTTGCCAGAAGCTAAATCTACGCGATATAACTGGGGTTTACCACCACGCTCAGAGGTAAACAACAGAGATTTTCCATCAGGATACCAAGAGGGTTCTGTATCAATTGCATAATGGTTTGTAATGCGTTTAATGGCCTTTGTTGCAATATCAATCACGTATATTTCAGGTTGACCATCCTTAGATAAAGTTACAGCTAAGGATTTTCCATCGGGTGAAAATGCTGGAGCACCATTAATACCAGGAAAGCTGCTCACCTTAGTACGTACTTGGGTATACAGATCTTGTACAAAAATTTCGGCTTTCTTGTTTTCAAAACTCACATACGCCAAACGACGTCCATCAGGAGACCATGTCGGTGACATCAAAGGTTCTGGTGAACGTAATAACATTTGCTCGTTAAAGCCGTCATAATCAGCAATCATCAACTGATAGGGTGCTTTTTGCGTATGGTTTACAACTACGTAAGAGATACGCGTTAAAAATGCTCCGCGGATACCCGTCAATTTCTCATATACAATATCGCTGATCCTATGCCCATATTGGCGAAATTGTGCCGCTGAAATGACGGTTTGGCGACTGTCCATTAAAAACTCAGTTGGACTGACAGCCCCTTTTAAACTTTGGTTTTGCGCTTTAACAAGATCAATTAGATCAAAACTAACAAGATATTGATCAGTGCCATAGGGCTTAACTGAGCCTAAAACCAAAGCCTCTGCGCCCACACTCCCCCAAGCACTCGCTTGAAATTGCGCCACAGCGCCAATATTACGCTGAGGTAACCCTAACTCGTCTAATGGTTTAAAAGTGCCACTACGCACAAGATCTGACATAACAACATCAGCGATGGCTTGAGGTGGTGCGCCAGTACCTTGCCATACAAAAGGCATGACCGCGATAGGACGAGCAGCATCAATACCTTCAGTGATCACAATATCCAATGCCGCTTTTGTGGGGGTGGTGCATAGCAGTACTGCCAATGCTAACCATTTGGCCAAAATTTTCATGGGACTCCTTTAATTAAACGTTGGTTCAACGATTAAGTTAATTTCTTTCATCAAGTTATAAACCGCAGGATCCGGAGAGACAGGCAGTTTACCCGCCTTCAAAATCGCCGCTTTAGTCGCCCGACAAACATTTGCATCGCCGCCATCTGTTTGGCTACTGATCACAAATCCATCGTTAGCTAAACGCACAGACACTTTACAACTCTTTCCTCGCATTGACTCATCAACAACCAGATTGCGTTGAATAGTCGACTTGATCATGGCGGTATATTTACCGACCTCGCTCTGCATCTGCTTATTCATCGTTTGCGACAACGCCGCCTGCTCTGCGGCTAACGCATCGGCCATTTCCTGCTCTTGCTGTGCTCGAGCCTTGGCTTCTGCATCAGCTTTACGTTTACGTTCAGCTTCTTCCTTCAGTTTACGATCAGCTTCTTCTTTCTTTTTGCGTTCGGCCTCTTCTTTTTGCTTACGCTCAGTTTCGGCCTTCGCCGCAGCGGCTTCTTCTGCTTTACGCTTTTCCGCTGCTTTTTGGGCCGCTTCTTCAGCCACTTTACGCTCTTGCTCTTTCAGCTTACGGTCGGCTTCGGCTTTCTGTGCCTTTTCCTTTTCCTGTTGCTGTTTCACCTGTGCAACTTTGGCAGCTTCGTTAGCCTTTTGGGTTTCAATCTCTTGCAGTTTACGTTCTTGCTCCAACTTTTTAAGCTGTGCTTGTTCACGTTCACGTGCTTGCTTTGCCTCTTGCGCTTTGCGTTCAAGCTCAGCTTGGCGTTCTTGTTCACGCCGTTCAGCTTCACGTTTTTCTTGCTTAATCTTTTCAACCTGATTAGCGACTTTCTGCTGATCAACCATAACAGCTTTTACCGCAGGGGCGCTAACTTGTTGCACGGGTTCAGGTTTATGGGTGAAGTCAACGCCAATCGCTAAAATAATTATCACACCAATATGAATACCTGCTGAAATTGACAGAGGTAATGCAACATTTGAATTATCCGCCACCTATTTCTCCTTGGGTGAATCCGTCATCAAACCGACTGAGGGTACGCCTGCACCTTGTAAGGTCACCATCAACTGAATCACTTTATCGTAAGGAATATTTCTATCGGCCTTGACCACGACTGGGCGTTCAGGCTCTGTCACCATAATGGCCGCTACAGCTGTAGCAAGTTCTTCCAAATCCATTTCTTCATTGTTCGAACCACCTTTATTGAGGAAGTAATCACCGTCGCCATCAATGGAGGCAACAATAGGTGGCTTACTATCATTGGGTAACACTTCCGCCGCCCCTTGAGGCAGCTCAACTTTAACGCCTTGAGTCACTATGGGTGCTGTTACCATAAAAATAATTAACAGCACTAGCATGACGTCGATATAAGGCACCACGTTAATTTCAGCAACGGGGCGACGACGTTTACGCTGATAAGCTGGTTGCATTATACCCCTTCCTTCTCGCTGTACGCTTGGCGATGCAAAATACTGGAGAATTCTTCCATAAAGTTTGCGTAGGCCATTTCCAATTTATCCACTTGAGTCGAGAAACGGTTGTAAGCAATAACCGCTGGAATTGCCGCAAATAGACCCATCGCCGTTGCAATCAATGCCTCAGCAATACCTGGAGCGACCATCGCTAATGTGGCGTTTTCCATAGAACCAATGGCAATAAAAGAATTCATAATCCCCCACACAGTACCAAATAAACCGATATAGGGACTCGTTGAACCAATAGTCGCTAATAACGGTAAGTTAGCTTCTAACTTTTCCATTTCGCGAGAAAGCGTCACACGCATGGCACGGGACGTACCGTCCATCACAGCATCTGGCACCTTGCTATTTAATTTATTTAAACGTGAATACTCTTTAAAACCAGTCACGAATAATGACTCTAAGCCAGTATTATCGGGACGAGCAGATAACTCTTTATACAGGCGGTTTAAATCTACGCCCGACCAAAATTTATCTTCAAATTTTGCCGATTTACCTTTTGCTGATGATAATAGGCTACGGCGTTGTAAAATCACCGTCCAAGACATCACTGACAAGGCAAGTAAAGTGAACATCACAAATTTCACTAATAAACTGGCTTGTAAAAATAACCCAACAATCGACATATCAGCTTGCACTGTCAAACTCCTGCACAATATTTAAGGGAATTGCTCGGGGACGCATTCGTGAAAGCGCGACACAAACAACCAGCACTGTGCCTTCACAATAACATTCACCCTGATGATCAACCAAGCGTTGATGAAATACCAACGAGGCCTTTTTCAACTCTATGACCTTAGTTTCTACAATAAGGTTCTGTTCAAAACGTGCAGCTTTTCGAAAATCGAGTTCAGCACGCTTAACGACAAATGCTGTGTCGTCAGCCAACAGTGCAGTCTGACTTACACCAAGGGCTTTTAACCACTCGGTTCTCGCACGCTCAAAAAAGTTGAGATAGTTCGAATGATAGACAACGCCGCCAGCGTCGGTGTCTTCGTAATAGACTGATATAGGCCAATGAAACGTCATTTAATGAAAGCAAGTTTTGGTTGAAAAATTGACGCTACTATACCTAGGGAAACAAGACTTGTGAATGACCCTATGAAGATATAGATAGGAATAGCGCGGGTTTCAGATGAATCGGAGCAATTGTAAAACACAATGGGGTCAAATGACCCCATTTTATTAACATTGTTAGTTATTTTGCGATAGTTTGTGGCAGCTTCAAACCAAAACTTTGCCACAGGAAGCTATAAATATCGGCAAACTCATCTATCTTCATTGCCGTTGGTTTACCTGCTCCGTGGCCCGCATTGGACTCAATTCGCATGATCACAGGTTTGTCTCCCTGCTGTTTGTCTTGCAGCATGGCTGCAAACTTGAAACTGTGTAAGGGTACAACACGATCATCATGATCGGCTGTCATCACCATAGTGGCAGGATAAGACTGTGCTTTAACATTGTGGTATGGCGAATAAGCCAATAATGCAGGAAATTGCTCCGCATTATCAGCACTACCATATTCACTTGTCCAAGCCCAACCAATAGTGAATTTATGGAAACGCAACATATCTAAAACACCTACAGCAGGTAATACTGCAGCGAACAGTTCTGGGCGTTGTGTTACTGCAGCCCCCATCAATAGGCCACCGTTACTGCGACCATAGGCACCAAGTTTAGATGTATTTGTATATTTCTCATTAATCAAGTATTCGGCTGCGGCAAAATAATCATCAAACACATTTTGCTTTTTATCAAACATCCCTGCTTGATGCCAACTTTCTCCATATTCGGCACCGCCACGTAAACTGGGTACAGCATAAATACCGCCCATATCTAACCAAGCAATATTGGCTGGACTAAAACGCGGGGTCATCGAAATAGCAAAACCACCATAGGCATAAAGTAATGTTGGGTTTTGACCGTTTTTCACTAAGCCTTTCTTATAAGAAAGCATCATAGGCACTCGTGTGCCGTCTTTGCTGGTATAAAAAACTTGCTCAGAAATATAGTTATCAGGATTAAACGAGACTTTGGGTTTGGCAATAACGGTTGATCCGCCAGTTTTAAAGTCAAACTTATAGGTGGTTTCGGGTTGAATATAGCTGTTAAATACATAGTAAAAATAGTCTTTACTGGCTTTGCCAAAAGGCCCTGTCACATTACCAAGACCTGGTAACGCGACATCTTGACGCTTCTGACCACCCATGCTGTAAATCGATAATTGACCTAATACATCGTGTAAATAACTCACCACTAAATGGTCATTAATAATGGCAACATTATTAATTGGATCCTTTGACTCAGGAATAATCGTTTGCCATTGGGATTTATCGCTATTACGGGTATCAATCGCAATCACTTTACCGTTAGGAGCATCTAAATCGGTTTTAAAATAAAACACCGAACCATCATTACCTAAAAACTCATATTCAGCCTCTAAATTGAGGATCAATTCCACTACTTGAGATTTAGGCTCAAACAGCGATTTATAGAAGAAGCGATTGCGTTTATCTGTACCTTGTGAAATAGATAATAATAAATATTCACCTTGTTCCGAAACATCAATTTTAAAGCCCCAATCTTTATTTTGAGGGCGTTCGTAAATCAATAAATCCTGACGTTGATCAGTACCTAATGTGTGGTAATACACTTTTTGATTAAAGTTGACATCGGCTAATAAATCACCACCAGCGGGGGCATCATAGCGAGCATAAAACACCCCTTGGTTTTCTTTATCCCAAACTGCGTTAGAAAATTTAATCCACTTTAATTCGTCCGATAGCTTTTTACCTGTAGCTACGTTGATAAACTGCCACTGTTGCCAATCAGAACCTGAATTAGACACCCCATAAGCTAAAATTTTACCATCATTGCTAACAGAGACCCCTGATAGTGCAACAGTGCCGTTTGTTGAAAGTTTATTTGGATCAAGTATTGGTTTTTCAACACCATCACGGCCTTTTACATACAAGACAGATTGAGCCTGTAAACCATCATTGCGGTAGTAGAATTGATTTTCACCATGCTCAAAGGGGGCTGAAACCTTCTCGTAATTCCATAACTCAGTAATACGTTCAACAACAGCTTGTTTATTGGGTATTTTGGCTAAATATTCTTGACCAAAAGCTTGTTGTGTTTTTACCCATTTTTCTGTTTCTGGCGTGTTTGCTTCAAGATGACGATAAGGATCCGCCACCGAAATACCATGAATAGTTTCAACTAAATCGTCTTTATCCGTTTCAGGATAAACAAACTTATTGCTACTCGCTTGTTGCACCTCAACTGAATGTTGTTCAGGAGTATTGCCACTTTGGCAAGCACCAAGCGCCAGTCCTAGTGTGGCGACTAGCAAACCTTGCTTTGCAAGGTGAAATCTTACTGCCATCTCATTATCGTCCTTCTTGTGGTTTCGGGCTTAACGCCTTTTTCAGCAAGTACTATACAAGCTAAAATCTCCATGGCAATCCCGTAATCTCATTACGCTTTTTTTAAGACCGTTAATGGATTTAATAAAGTGGTAACAAAGATAAGCTGATTGAAATGTATTTTTATGCACTTAAACTGATTGATAAGTTATTAATGAAGGTAAATAGTGACTTAAGTGAGCTAGATCACTTAATAGTCCATTAGATTTGCTAATGTATACAGGCAATTTTTCTCGTTTGTTTTGTGTAATGCCAAGCACTAGAATAGCCTTGTTTTCAGGAAGTATCTGTCTTCAGATATTGAAAACAAGAACTTTTAAGCTGATGTGTTCCCAACATGTCAGTTTCATCCCTGGTTCTTATGCTTGACTTCCTTCCTTCAATTTGTTGATTGCAAATGCATTATTTTGCGGCCCACTTAGATTAAGTGGGCTTTTTTTTATCCCGTGTAAAATAGTAATGCCAAGCATAATACTTGGCATTAATAACACATTCCCATACAAAATGTCTTGCTGACTACATTGGTTTACTTATCCTGATCACGACTCGGCGATTACGGGCCCTTTCATCTATATCTTCATTTGAAGCTACATGACGCCGCTCACCATGACCAACCGTTAAAATACGATCTTGAGGGATGCCACTGGATAGGAAAAACTCTTTCACCGACTCAGCGCGGTTATCTGACACTCTTTGGTTAACCGAACGGCCACCATAACTATCGGTATAGGCATCCACCAGCACCAGTTCAACATTAGGATCATAGGCCAGATATTCCTGCACCCGTGTTAGCTGTTGCTTAGAAAAACGCGTTAAGTCAGTCCCGCCTTCATTGTAATTAAGTACGGTGAACGCTATATCCTCAAAACTATAAGGTAATAAGTGAGCAAGACAAGCCTTAAACTCGGCATATTTACGGCCAAAATTAGCCGAGGATAACCCAACTGCAATTTTAGTCGATTCGTTATACCAATCCGCATAATAAAATGTGGGCTGCATGCCACGGCTTAGTTCGTCTAACATTGACCAAGCTGCACGCTTAGGCACTTCACCGTTAAAATATTTTTGATAGCGTAAAGAAGTGATTTCTTTAGATACCACACCAGGACGCCATTGGGGTGAACGACTAATTAACTGTGCTTGAGTCACTTGGTCCGGTTTAAGCCACATATCTAACGTGAAGTTAAGATTCAGTTGTTTACCCGCCTCACTGGTAAAAATAGCTTTACCATAGGATGGAATATCATGCTCAAGACGACAAACGATAGGAGAATTCTCAGTAACCCGCCATTGGGAATTATTTAACGAGGCCACATAATGGCGCAACTCTGCCGTTGCAGTTGCAGGAACGCATAAAATTGATACTAATATCAGTTTTCGCCACATAGCCTTTACTCATGATTAATCGGTTACATGGCTTTATCGGCAAACTATTTAGTTCCTTTAGCTTATAAAACCACCAATCAAGCATGACACACCCAAGTGCATTTAGCATAATAGCGCCCTGTGAATTTTATTGGGTATCTTAATGAGCGACATTTGCGACGCGAACAAATTGAAACACCGATTTCGAGGCTACTTTCCGGTAGTCATTGATGTCGAAACGGCGGGCTTCAACTCTCAAACGGATGCGTTGCTGGAAATAGCCGTCACCCTGCTGAAAATGGATGATGAGGGCATGCTAGGCATTGATAAAACCTTGCACTTCCATATAGAACCATTTGAAGGCGCCAATTTAGAACCTGCAGCACTCGCTTTTAATGGGATAGATCCTAACAATCCATTACGTGGCGCTGTCAGCGAAAAAGAGGCATTTTTAGACATTTTTAAAGCTGTCAAAAAGGCACAAAAAGCTGCTGATTGTCATCGCTGTATTATTGTGGCCCATAATGCCGCTTTTGATCATGGTTTTGTCAGTAAAGCGATTGAGCGTTGTGACTTAAAACGCTCACCATTTCATCCTTTTGCCACCTTCGATACCGCTACACTCGCAGGACTTGCTATTGGTCATACGGTTTTAGCGAAAGCATGTATGATGGCAGGTATTCCCTTTGACAATAAAGAAGCCCACTCAGCGTTATATGATACTGAACGCACAGCGGAGCTCTTTTGCTACATAGTCAATCGCTGGAAACAATTAGGCGGTTGGCCTTTACTGGCTGCAGGTGCGCAAGATGCTGAAAGTGACACAGAAGAATAAACTCAATCACTGAAGCTAGATTTATTCAATAAAAACAAAAAGCTGCCAATTGGCAGCTTTTTTATTCACTCGCTCTATTCGATTACAGAGAGCTTGCGTTTTCAGACAGGTAAGCAGCAACACCTTCAGTGCTTGCGTTCATACCTTTGTCGCCTTTTTCCCAACCTGCTGGGCAAACATCGCCGTGCTCTTCGTGGAATTGCAGTGCATCGATCATACGTAACATTTCATCGACGTTACGGCCTAATGGCAGGTCGTTAACCACTTGATGACGAACCATGCCTTCTTTGTCGATAAGGAATGAACCACGGAACGCTACGCCCGCATCAGGATGCTCAACATCGTACGCTTTACAGATTTCGTGTTTAACGTCAGCTACTAGCGTGTATTTAACTTGACCAATGCCGCCCTTTTCAACTGGAGTATTACGCCATGCATTGTGAGTGAACTGAGAATCGATAGACACACCGATCACTTCTACGCCACGTTTAGTGAACTCTTCCATGCGGTGATCAAAGGCAATTAACTCTGATGGGCAAACGAAAGTGAAGTCAAGTGGATAGAAAAATACGACTGCTGGTTTACCTTTAATTGCAGCCGTTAAGTTAAAGCTATCTACGATTTCGCCAGAACCTAATACCGCCGCAGCAGTGAAATCCGGAGCCGGACGGCCTACTAATACGCTCATTTTATATCTCCATCTATGAGTTGAACTAACTATAAAGTAAGACACTCCCCCTAAAACCCCTCTTATTGGCGCAAAAGGCTTCAAAGTGGAAAATGCTTAAGGGGTGTACTTACCAATCAAATCTTTAGGCATTATAAGTCGTACATCGTGCCTTACAACCTATTTAAGACCAATATCACATTTTTCAAGGGCTATTCGATTTTAATGATTAAGGATAGAGCAATCTGTTTAACTCATACCCAACGTCATCCACATTCAATGAACACGCTAACGCCAAGCGGATCACATTCTCAGATATTTTGCAGAATAATTCTCGCCAAACTGGACAGACACAGCCTTTGCAGTCAAAAATACGCCCTTTGGTTTACAGAATTAAGAAATTGACTATGAATGCAGTCGTAATTGCAGTGTGTTTAATGTTGGCACTCAGTTTGTTTAGAGTGAATGTGGTGATCGCTCTGACCGTTAGCGCCCTTGTTGCAGGGTTGATTGGCGGTATGGATCTTCATCAAACCATAGACGCCTTTAATACCGGTTTAGGTGGCGGCGCACAAATTGCGCTCAGTTATGCATTATTAGGTGCCTTTGCCGTCGCACTATCGCACTCAGGATTAACGGCACTTATCTCTAAATCTATTATCAGCAGTTTAGGCAAAGAGCCTAATGCCACAAACACTCATTGGGTCCGTTGGTTACTGCTATTGTCGCTGCTTGCTATGTCGATGGCCTCACAAAATATTTTGCCAATCCACATTGCTTTTATTCCAATCCTCGTACCGCCACTATTACATGTGATGTCCAAACTGAACATTGACCGTCGTCTAGTCGCTTGTGTGCTTACGTTTGGGCTTGTCACCACCTATATGATTTTGCCAATTGGTTTTGGGGGAATTTTTTTAAATGATATTTTGCTATCAAACCTTACCAGTAATGGCTTAGTCGCCGTGCGGGATCAAATTCCTCCTGCCATGTTAATCCCTGCTGCGGGTATGGTAGTAGGCTTACTGACGGCTGTATTTATCAGTTACCGTAAACCTCGGATATATGAAGATGCTAAAGCGGTCATGGCGGCACCAGAAGAAAGCCTTAATAAACGTAATATCGTTATCGCTGCGTTAGCAATTCTTGCGACGTTGTTTGTACAACTTGAAACCGACTCAATGATCTTCGGTGCCTTAGTCGGTTTTATGATTTTCAGTTTTTCAGGTGCATTAAAACACGTTGCCGACCAAGATATCTTCAATCAAGGCGTGCGCATGATGGCCAACATCGGCTTTATTATGATTTCTGCCGCAGGCTTTGCTGCCGTAGTAAAAGAAACGGGAGAAGTCGGTACACTTGTTGCGTCACTTGGCGAGATGATTGGTGACAATAAAGCCCTTGCTGCTTTTTTGATGCTCGTTGTCGGTTTGCTGATCACGATGGGAATAGGTTCATCCTTCTCGACTATTCCTATTATTGCGACTATTTACGTGCCTCTCGCATTAAGTTTTGGTTTTTCTGTAGCGGCAACGATTGCATTAGTTGGTACAGCGGCAGCATTAGGTGATGCGGGATCGCCTGCGTCAGATTCCACCTTGGGCCCCACAGCAGGTTTAAATGCCGACGGCCAACACGATCATATACGTGATAGCGTAATCCCAACCTTTATTCACTACAATATTCCGTTGTTAGTGTTTGGTTGGATTGCCGCTATGGTGCTATAGCCGTTAACAACGGGTCAATGTAAACACAAAACGAAAGGCCGAATCGCAATGCGATTCGGCCTTTGTGATCAAACACCCTAATATTAACAGGCTATATGAATCGTCATGCTAAGCTGAAAGGACGATTACTTAGTACCAAAAATTTTATCACCTGCATCGCCAAGACCTGGCAGGATATAACCTTTCTCGTTTAAGCATCTATCGATAGCCGCAGTATATAACTCGATATCAGGATGCGCTGCTTCTAAGGCTTTAATGCCTTCAGGCGCAGCCACTAGCACTAAGGCCTTAATTGAAGTACAACCGCGCTTTTTCAATAAATCGACGGTCGCAATCATAGAACCACCGGTAGCGAGCATTGGGTCAACAACTAAGGCGATACGCTCGTTCATATCACTCGCCAGCTTCTCAAAATAAGGCACAGGCTCAAGGGTCTCTTCATCACGGTAAATACCCACAACAGAGATGCGCGCACTTGGAATGTGTTCGAGTACACCGTCCATCATACCCAAACCCGCACGTAAAATAGGTACAACAGTGACTTTTTTACCTTTGATTTGATCGACTTCAACCGGACCATTCCAGCCTTCAATCGTAACAGTTTCGGTTTCGAAATCTGCGGTAGCTTCATAGGTTAATAAACTGCCCACTTCAGCAGCCAGTTCACGGAAACGCTTAGTGCTAATGTCACCTTCGCGCATTAGGCCGATTTTGTGACGCACTAACGGATGTTTAACCTCGACAACTTTCATTTTTCTCTCCTACTTTTGTTCGCGGATATTATTTTTTGAGGCAAATTTTTCAGATTCTAGTTGATTTGTTTATTGGGTAAAACATAAAGTTTTGCCATTCGGTCTAATCGTGAGCGATCTCCCAAGAAAAGGTTTCCACTGGTTAAGATACGCGCGCCTATTTACTCTTTTGTGACCAATTACACAGTATCAACAGCAAATTCACAGTGGTTGATAGCAAAAATATCTCACCAAATGGGATAAATCCAAATCATGGCTTTCGACCCCTAGCACAAGCTGATAGAATACCGCCGCATAAAATCCAATAACGATGTACCCGAGAGGATCCCTCCGTGAGCACTCCTACCCCACTGAGCTATAAAGATGCCGGCGTTGATATTGATGCAGGTAATGCACTGGTAAGTAACATTAAAGCCGCCGTAAAACGTACCCGTCGTCCAGAAGTTATGGGCAACTTAGGTGGTTTTGGCGCTCTGTGTGAAATCCCCACTAAATACAAACAACCCGTTTTAGTTTCTGGCACCGACGGTGTTGGGACTAAATTACGTTTAGCTATCGACTATAAAAAACATGACACTGTCGGCATCGATTTAGTTGCCATGTGTGTGAACGATCTTATCGTTCAAGGCGCTGAGCCACTGTTTTTCCTCGATTACTATGCAACGGGCAAACTCGATGTTGAAACTGCAACCTCTGTAGTGAATGGCATCGGCGAAGGTTGTTTCCAATCTGGTTGTGCGTTAATTGGCGGTGAAACCGCTGAAATGCCAGGCATGTATGAAGGTGAAGATTACGACCTAGCGGGTTTCTGCGTCGGTGTAGTTGAAAAAGCCGACATCATTGACGGTAGCAAAGTGGCAGCGGGTGATGCACTTATTGCATTAGCCTCAAGCGGCCCTCATTCAAATGGTTACTCTTTAGTCCGTAAGGTATTAGAAGTAAGCCAAGCAGACCCTCAGCAAGATCTCAATGGCAAACCGCTAATTGAACATCTCCTTGAGCCAACCAAAATTTACGTAAAATCATTGCTCAAACTGATTGAAGCATCTGATATCCATGCGATGGCGCACATTACTGGCGGTGGCTTCTGGGAGAATATCCCCCGCGTATTGCCAGATAATTGCAAAGCGGTTATCCAAGGCGACTCATGGCAATGGCCTGCTGTTTTCAGTTGGTTAATGGAAAATGGCAATATTGCCCAGTACGAAATGTATCGTACCTTCAACTGTGGCGTCGGCATGATAGTCGCGCTACCTGCCGATAAAGTGGATGCAGCACTTGCATTACTGGCAGCAGAAGGCGAACAAGCATGGCTTATCGGTGCTATTGCACATCGAGAAGGCAATGAAGAGCAAGTGGAGATCCTGTAATGCCCCAGCGCTGTCGTGTAGTAGTCTTAATTTCCGGAAATGGCAGTAACCTGCAAGCGATTATCGACGGTTGTGACGATAATCTGCAGGCCGAAGTTGTCGGAGTGATCAGTAATAAACCCGATGCCTATGGCCTAGTTCGCGCCCATTATAATGAAATTGATACTAGCTGCGTGATAGCGCATCAAGGTGAATCTCGCTCTGAATACGATGCACGCTTAATCGCGGTGATTGAACAGTATCAACCCGATTTAATCGTATTAGCGGGATTTATGCGGATCTTAACCGATGACCTCGTCAATCGTTATTTAGGCCGGATAATCAACATCCATCCTTCGCTGTTACCCAAATACACTGGCTTAAACACTCATCAACGCGCCATCGACGCTAACGACAGCGAACATGGTGCTAGCGTGCATTTTGTCACGCCTGAGCTGGATGCAGGCCCTGTGATATTACAGGCCAAAGTCCCTGTTTATGAAGACGATACGGCGGACATGCTTGCCGCTCGCGTACATGAGCAAGAACATGCGATTTATCCACTCGTGGTGAAATGGTTTAGTCAGCAACGTCTTAACATGCAAAACGGCCAAGCCTATCTCGATGGCAACCTTATCGGCCCAAGCGGTTATGCGCCTGATTAGTTCCACTTGACAGTCAGTCGTATCAATCAAAAATAGAGACCTGCGGGTCTCTATTTTTTTAACTATTTTCTACAAAAGCATTGTTTTTTAGGACAATGTGGCATTAGATAACCCAACAAAAAGTGAATTTTGCTCGGCATGACAAGAGACTATTAGATGAAAAATATTATTTGTGATATCGATGGTGTACTACTGCACGACAATAAACTGATCCCCGGCAGCGACAAATTTATCCAACGTATTTTAGCGCAAGGCAATCCATTAGTCGTTCTCACCAACTATCCAGTACAAACGGGTAAGGATCTGCAAAACCGCTTAAGTGCTGCCGGTATGGATATTCCTGAAGAATGTTTTTATACCTCTGCGATGGCCACCGCCGACTTTTTAAAACACCAAGAAGGCAGCAAGGCCTTTGTTATCGGTGAAGGCGCCCTCACCCATGAACTCTACAAAGCGGGCTTTACCATTACCGATATTAATCCCGACTTTGTCATTATTGGAGAAACGCGTTCCTATAACTGGGAGATGATCCATAAGGCAGCAGGTTTTGTGGCTCGCGGTGCGCGCTTTATTGCCACCAATCCAGATACTCACGGCCCAGCATTTAGTCCTGCATGTGGCGCGCTATGCTCTCCCATCGAACGTATTACCGGTAAAAAACCCTTCTACGTGGGCAAACCGAGCGCCTGGATTATTCGCTCAGCGCTTAATCATATTGATGGCCACTCGGAAGATACTGTGATCATAGGCGATAATATGCGCACCGATATTTTGGCGGGCTTCCAAGCTGGGCTTGAGACCATTCTGGTCACTAGCGGCGTGAGTAAGCTCGAAGATATTGATAAAGAGCCCTTCCGACCAAACCATGTGTTTGCCTGCGCGGGCGATATAGACGTTGTTTAATCATTCGACAATGAACCGAGCCTCTTAGCACTATCGACCTCTGCAATAAACCCAGCCCAAAGGTATATTGCAGAGGCTAAAGCAACATTAAGTAACATATTTGCACAGTGTTCGGCCTTGTAGCTTCCCACCACTTGCTTCATCATAAACTGTCATATCACCTTAAAAAACACGACAAAAACAACAGTAGGATTAACCTATGCGACGTCTGTATCCGTTATGCGCGCTAGCCTTGCTCAGTGCCTGTAGCCCTCATTCGGCACAACCTGATACCAATAACAGTGCCGCACTTAAACCCGTGCAAATGAATGAAGCACGTTTTAGAAATGATATTAAAGCCCTATCATCCGATGAATTTGAAGGTCGTGCGCCCACCACTCACGGTGAAAAACTCACCTTGGATTATTTGACCAAAGCCTTTACAGAGATGGGACTCAAGGGCGCGTACCAAGGCAGCTTTTTACAACCTGTGCCTATGGTGAGCTATACAGCAGATGAAGCGCAGCAAGTCACGCTGGCAGGGTTACCCTTTAAATACCGACAAGATATCGTCCTCAACAGTCGCCACGATAACGGTGGTATTCGTGTTGAGAACGCACCATTAGTCTTCGTCGGCTATGGGGTGAACGCCCCTGAATATGGTTGGAATGATTACCAAGATCTCGATATGAAAGGCAAAATCGCGGTGATCTTAGTGAACGATCCCGGCTTTGCTCGCCCTGACTCAGGGAAATTTACTGGTAAAGCCATGACCTATTACGGCCGCTGGAGCTACAAATTTGAGGAAGCGAGCCGCCAAGGCGCCCTTGGCGCACTGATTATCCATGATACCGAGCCCGCCTCTTACCCTTGGTCCGTGATAGAGAATAGTTGGACTGGACCACAGCAAGATCTGGTGCTAAGTAAAGCCGAGCAAGATAGTCGAGTGCAAGTCGAAGGCTGGCTCACCTTAGATGCCGCGACGCAAATTTTTGATAAAGCGGGTTTATCACTGCCTAATTTAATGGCGCGCGCCGCCGATAGCCCAATCAATTTACCCCTTGAGCAAACGGCCAACATCGCTTTTAAAAACAAAGCCGAATATGCGAATAGCTACAATGTGGTCGCCACAATTCCCGGCAACACACAAGCCGATGAACAAATCCTCTTTACCGCCCATTGGGATCACATAGGCAAAGATGAAACGAAAACAGGCGATCAAATTTATAACGGCGCCATGGATAATGCCTCGGGTATTGCAGGCATTTTAGAAATCGCCAGACAACTTGTCGATAATGTCAAACAAGGCCACGGTTTAGCCCGATCGGTCACCTTTATTGCTACCACAGGTGAAGAACAGGGCT
The DNA here is from genome assembly GCF_000015185.1 of Shewanella sp. W3-18-1. Classification (NCBI taxonomy): domain Bacteria; kingdom Pseudomonadati; phylum Pseudomonadota; class Gammaproteobacteria; order Alteromonadales; family Shewanellaceae; genus Shewanella; species Shewanella sp. W3-18-1. The sequence goes on from NC_008750.1 coordinate 2,802,959, forward strand.
TACTCGGTTCGCGCTATTATGCCGCTAATCCACTTTATCCGATCGACAAAACCGTGGCAGTGCTAAACCTAGACAGCACCAATATCTACGGTAAAACCAAAGACTTTACCATTGTCGGTAAAGGTAAATCAGAGTTAGAAACCTACCTTATCGATGCAGCTAAACAACAAAATCGTATCCCCATGGGTGAAAAAAATCCCGCTTCGGGCGGTTTTTTCCGCTCAGATCATTTCAGCTTTGCCAAACTGGGCGTACCCGCAGTCTTTGCCGGCGGCGGTAGCGATCCCATAGATGAGGCCACGGCTGCCTATAAAACCCAGATGCAAGCCACAATGAAAGGCTGCTATCACAATGTCTGCGATGAATATCGTGAAGATTGGGATTTAAGTGGCGCGCTGCAAGACTTGCAAATCTACTACCAAGTCACGCGCACATTAGGCAACAGTAAAGATTGGCCGGGATATTATCAAGGCACAGAATTTAATCACCTGCGCCCAGCCAAAACAACACTGGTAACAGACGCAAAATAACAGGCTAAGTCTGTGGCTTCTTACGAGAGGCAACTTAGTTAGTCGTCTCTTATTAACGCCCGCTAGTCGCACCTGCGAAATAAAGCGCCTCCTCCGCCAGCCAAAGCGCCAAACAAGACCTACAAGCACGTGAACCATTCACGTGCTTTTTGTTTTCAGCACACAAAAAATGCCGTTATCGCTAAATTCCTATCCCACCACATCATTATGAATAGGCTTATACCATTTTTTGATGTCAAACTCGGCGCATTAATTGATTAAAAATAAAACACTTAAACGTGACAGCTCATTGTTTAAGGTCTTTTTTAGCGGTTTTTCTATCATCGACACTTTTTCAAAACACATTGTGAATTCCCTAAAACTCCCCGCGCCAAATCAAAAAATAAAAACAAATAATCAAAAATAACTCAATTCTAATGAATTATTCTCAAATAAAATCATTAAACGCAAACATCAAAATCAATAAAATCGCCAATAAATAGATAAATCATCAAAAATAGTGTTTGGCAAAACGCTAAATAGCTGGCACATTAAACCTCAATTGAGACATCCTCAAATGACAGACAGTGTGGGAGTTGTACTATGTGTTCAATCTTTTCGATTTTAGATATCCAATCTGATGCCAAACAACTGCGCCAAGTCGCGCTAGAAATGTCTAAGCTTATGCGCCATCGTGGCCCTGACTGGTCAGGTATTTATGCCAGCGATAAAGCGATTCTTGCCCATGAGCGTTTAGCGATTGTTGACATTGAACACGGTGCCCAGCCGCTGCTGACTGAAGATGGCAGTTTGATCCTCGCGGTCAACGGCGAAATCTATAACCACAAAGAATTGAAAGCCCAGTTAGGCGATAAGTACAGCTATCAAACCAACTCTGACTGCGAAGTGATCTTGGCGCTGTATCAAGAATACGGCACTGAATTTCTAGATAAATTAAACGGTATCTTCGCCTTTGTGTTATATGACAAAGCTCAAGATAGTTACCTTATCGGCCGCGATCACATGGGTATCATCCCACTATACACAGGCCGTGACGCTGCGGGTAACTTCTATGTTGCCTCAGAGATGAAAGCCTTGATGCCAGTGTGTAAAACCGTAGAAGAATTCCAACCTGGCCAATATTTTTATTCAAAGGATGGTGAAGCCGTTAAATACTATAGCCGAGATTGGCAAAGCTATGATGCAGTTAAAGATAATCCAGCCAGCCAAGAAGAATTGCGTGACGCATTAGAAGCGGCGGTCAAACGTCAATTAATGTCAGATGTGCCCTATGGTGTGTTGCTGTCAGGCGGCTTAGATTCATCGATCATTTCCGCCATCACCCAAACCTTTGCTAAGCGCAGAATTGAAGATGATGGTGAGACCAACGCTTGGTGGCCACAGTTGCATTCCTTTGCCGTCGGTCTAAAAGGTGCGCCCGATCTTATCGCCGCCAAAAAAGTCGCCGATGCCATTGGTACGATTCACCATGAGATCCATTTCACCTTCCAAGAAGGCTTAGATGCGATTAAAGAAGTGATCTATCACTTAGAAACCTACGATGTCACCACCATACGTGCTGCCACGCCAATGTATTTAATGGCGCGTAAAATCAAAGCTATGGGCATTAAAATGGTGTTATCGGGCGAAGGTGCTGACGAGTTATTTGGCGGCTATTTATACTTCCATAAAGCGCCAAACGCACAGGCATTCCACGAGGAATTAGTGCGCAAACTCGATAAACTGCATCTGTTCGATTGTCTGCGTGCCAACAAAGCCATGGCCGCTTGGGGATTAGAAGCTCGCGTGCCCTTCCTCGATAAAGAGTTTATGGATGTGGCAATGCGTATCAACCCTGAAGCGAAAATGTCTAAGGATGGCCGTATTGAGAAACACATTCTGCGTAAAGCCTTTGAGCATAAATTGCCAAAAGAAGTGGCGTGGCGTCAGAAGGAACAATTCAGTGACGGCGTGGGCTACTCTTGGATTGACGGTTTGAAAGAACAAGCGGCGGCGCAGGTCGATGATTTGCAACTGGCGAATGCGAAATTCCGCTTCCCCTATAACACGCCAGAAACCAAAGAGGCGTACTTCTATCGCTGCTTCTTTGAGGAACATTATCCACTGAGCGGCGCTGCTGAAACGGTTCCAGGCGGTAAATCCGTCGCCTGTTCAACACCAGAAGCACTAGCTTGGGACGAAAGCTTACGCGGCATTATCGACCCATCGGGCCGAGCAGTACGCTCAGTGCATACCGCAAGTTATTAATGGTCTAACATTGATGGACTCGATTCATAAACTAGGTTGACTAACTGATTCAGACCCCCAACCTAAGTGCACTTAGTGCGACAGACTTACCGAACAAATACAAAAGCCACGCTAAGGTGGCTTTTGTATTTTGATACTTTTTACTTTTATTGCTTACTCACGCACAACATTGTGGCTTAACTCAAACCCAAACTAGGCCGACAACGCACTGAGTGGCTGGATTTGAGAGTGAGCTTGAGAGCGAGCTTGAATATGAGTTTGAGTTTGAGTATGCGCATTGGCTTGCACTTGAGCTTGAAAATAAGTATTCCTCTGCGTCAACGCCATCGGATCTTGGGTTAAAAACTGCTTTCCAGCACTCAGCCCTGCATGATAATCATGGCGTAAATCCGTATCGGTACTGCCCAGCAATTTACTCTGCAAATTTTCAGTAGCAAAAATCTGCACTATCTCCACATCCTCTGGCGGATTAGCGATAAACGCCAATTCATCCTGATAGGCTTGTTCATGTTGCACTAAATAATCTATGGTTTTCGGGCAAAAGCCAGAAACACAAATCCACGATTTTAATTTATGGACCCAAGCCGATTGCGCCTGAAAATCCTCGCTCACAGTGCGGATCACCACAATTTTGCGGGCACCACGACGATAGGCCTCACGCACAGGTAAAGGCGCAGCTAAGCCGCCATCGAGATAAAAATCACTATCAATACCTTCGCTTGATGCTGCACCGTGATCAGAGGCGCTGTTATCAGAAGCGTTATGATTAGCCGCGCCGTTATTAGAAGCCTTGTCGCTATTACAGGCATTGTCACTATTACAGGCGCTGTCACTCAGCCAAGGCGTGAGTTTCACCCCTTGTTTATACAAAAATGGTAATGCGCTAGAAGCTTTTAACAATTCGCGCCACTGACTTTTACTGCTTGGACTTAAAAAATAACCCTTGCGATCACTGGCATTCGTGGTGGTGATCAGTAACTGCCGATGACCGAGTGAGGCCGTCGCCGCATTAAGATCTAATTTAAACATCCCCTGTCGCGTCTGATCAAAATACCAATCTAAATCGACCACATTGCCGCCGACTAACCCGCGACCGAGTCGATAGAAGCGTTTATGGCGCGATAAACCGCGGATCAAGCGTTTGGCATAACCCTTTTGTCTAGCTAAAAAGCTGGTTAAATTTTGCGAACCTGCCGACGTGCCAATAAATAAATCGAAGGGATCGAATCCACCATCGAGCCAAGCATCGAGCACGCCTGCGGTGAATATACCGCGCTGACCACCACCTTCTGCAATCAGGGCCACCTGTGGGCTAACGTTAGATTGAGCGTCTATTGTGGTTAACTGGCTGGCGGCGTACATAGGAAAACCTTATCGAATAATTTATATAAGGCGAGTCTAAACAAGCTAAACGAGAAAGGATAACGGATAGAAGCTATCACCTTAATAGATAAACACTATTAAGATGATAAGCCTCACTGGATTAATCCGCGCAAAAGCCACGAATACAGGCAGAGCAACGGGTGATTATTCGCGCAAGATTGGCCCATTCGCTCAAGCTTGTTCATCATCCTTAACGAACAAGCTCTTTTTACATCAATACATTAAAACTTATGACTCAGCTCAAGCGTGATATTGCGTGGCTCACCGGGGAAATGACCATTACGCTCACTAAAGCCACTGACGGCATATTCCTTATCGAAGATATTTTTAAGATTTAAACGGACTTGAGTTTGATCCCACTGTGTTGTCCAGCTCATATCAAAAATCGTATGGGGCTTCACCGTTTGGCCATCGAGGCTGAACTGCTCACCCACGTAATCCATACCAAAGGCAATCGCCGAATTGAGTGTATTGATATCGTAACGGGTCCATATCCCCGCTTGATGACGCGGCGCATTGGCAAAATGTTTACTATCGAAGGTATTGGTTAAACTGTCATCAGTCACCCCTTTAATCACTTCGGTCTCGTTATAGGCATAGTTTGCCGTGACAGTCAGGTTATCGGTTAAATCCCCCACCAGCGTCCATTCAATGCCTTCGCTGCGCACTTCACCAAAATTAAGCATTGCAGGAATACCATCGTCATCGCCAGTATCTAAAGGGTTAGCTTGGGCAACATTTTGCTTTTCAATGCGATATACAGCGAGCGTGGTCATAAACTGGCCATCAAGCCATTCATTTTTCATCCCTAACTCAATTTGATTACCGGTTTCAGGATCGAGGAAACCATCCCCAATATTCTCAGCTTGATTGGTTAAAGATGTGGGATTAAAGCTCTCTGAGTAATTCAAATAAAAGGACATTGAATCGATTGGGCGATAATTAAGCCCTGCCCTTGGTGTTATCGCATTATCGCTGAAGGAAAAACCCGTCGCCTTATCATATTCATCAAACTGACTAAAACGAAGCCCAGCGATCAATGACCACTGTTCATTAAAGTGCAGATGTTCTTGCACATAAACGCCATAGCGATTAGCGCGTATACCATCGGTATTTTTATCTTTTAGGTTATAAGTGCTTGGGTTGGTTTCACCATAATTAAGGTCAAAAATATTCAGGTTACCGACACCCTCGTTAGAGGTCGCCAATTTATAGTGATATTCGGTTTCGACGTAGTGGTAATCACCGCCGAACAGGAATTCATGTTCAAAACCTAAGGCATCGAATGCGTAGACAAAATCATTGGTTAAACTAATTTCATCATTAGCCCGTGCTTGAACTCGGTATTCACGCTTAATGGTGCCATCACCCATAATGGGCTTTTTATTGGCATCTAAGGTCGCCCAACCTCTCGATTCATGGTATTGCTGATCCGAATCATTATTCAGATAGCGGACCTGAGTCTTGACCGAGAAATTATCGGTAAATTGATGATCGAGAATCGCTTGCAGCACCAGTGCATCCATCTTCTGGAAGTCACTCTTCTCATTGGCATTATAGGAAGGCGCGACAAGGAAATTGCCCGCATCATCGACGGGAACACCGCGAAGTCGGTTACCGCCTAAGTCCTGCTTAATGATATCGAAAGTGGTGGTGAGCTTAGTATCATCACTGATTTCGTAGAGTAACCCACCCGCCACTTCGGCATTTTGGCTATCGGCATTATTGCGAAAGCTATCTTCCTGCTGATAATAGGCGCCAAAACGATAGGCGAGATTTTGGGTTAGGCCGCCGGTGAAATCCAGCGAGCCACCGATCATATCCTCGCTGCCGGTGCTTAATGTCAGTTCTTTGCTCTCGACAAAGGTTGGTTTTTTAGTGACATAGTTAATCATGCCACCGGGTTCACCGCCACCATAAAGTGCGGATGCTGGACCTTTTAGCACTTCAACCCGCTGCACATTAAAGAGTTGTGGCACTGAGAACCCCGAATAGGGATCGCCCCTTACCCCATCATAGAAGACGTTGGCATCGTCGCGGAAACCGCGAAAGGTCACGCCCGAATAACTGAACTCACTCACGCCCGCAATTGAGCGATATAAATCGGTAATATTGCGCGCCGCTTGGTCGACGATTAACTGCTCGGTCAGCACTTGCACCGACTGCGGCAATTCCATCACATTAATCGCGGTCTTAGTACCAATCGTTGTTTCTTTATCGACGTACATTTGCATTGCGCGGCCATGGACAGCAATACGTTCGGGCGTCACTAACTTAGCGTCAGGTTCAGAAGCATCAGCAGCAGGAATAACATCAGACTGAACCGTATCCGAGCTAGGCTCGATGTCATTTTTTATTGGTTTTTCAGTGGCAAACACCCAAGAGTGTTGAGCTAAAGCGAGTGCGATTAATGAATAGGCGAAACGAGATTTCACAAGATACCCCAAAATATTGAGCAAACCTGCGGTTTACCCTTGTCATATTAAATTGGTCGTCATTATAAAGTCTGATGCAAAGATGACAATAATTCTCATTTAAATTTACATCCACGGAGTTTTGTTGCAATTGTAAAGATAAGGTTGACCTTAACGACGCCATTCTCACCACAACACGAATAGACCATTTCTTTGTCTATATAAAGTCAGTGAAATTCTCAATAATTCTCACTAAAACAACCTGCAAAACTCTCAATAAAAAAAGCCAGCATGCTAATGCTGGCTCTTAAAATGTTTAAAGAAACTAAGTTAAAAAATACTTTCATCAAGCGATGTTAGCATCTCACTCGCCTGCTCAATTTGCTTACGCAGACTGCGACCTTGCACCGCCCAGTAAGCCATATAGAAATCGGCCGTTTTCAATTTAGCTTGGTAAAATGCGGTTTCTTCAGTGCCCAGCTCCAGTGCAGCTAATGCCACCGCGGCGCTTCTGGCCCACATCCACGCCAGCGCCGTCACCCCAAACAACTCCAGATAAGCCATAGATGCTGCGCCGATAATGTCAGGATTGGTCGCAGCTTGTGCAGCTAAATAACCACTGGCCTTTTGCAAATCACCCGCACAATCCATTAAACCGCTCACATAGGGTTGCATCGCCGCATTCGTGCTATGTAACTTAATAAACTCAGTCACTAACGCCGACCATTGCTGCATGGCCGCGCCGCGATCGCTAAGCAACTTACGCCCCACTAAATCTAACGCTTGAATGCCGTTAGTGCCTTCATAAATCAGTGCAATACGGCTATCACGCACAAATTGCTCCATACCCCACTCATGAATATAACCATGTCCGCCAAACACTTGCTGTGCATCGACACAGGCATTAAAACCACGGTTAGTGATAAAACCTTTCACCACTGGCGTGAACAGTGCCGCTAATTGGGAAGCAACTTTGGCTTTGACGGGATCGGTATGACGCTCAGCTTCATCTAGCCACAAAGCTTGTTGTCCAACTAAGGCTCTTGCGCCTTCATTAAAGGCTTTTTGCGACAACAACATGCGGCGCACATCGCCGTGAACCAAAATCGGATCGGCGGCTTTTTCTGGGGCTTTGGCACCGCTTAAAGCGCGGCTCTGTAATCTGTCTTTGGCATAGGCCAGCGCATTTTGATAGGCGATTTCAGAGACGCCCAGTCCTTGCACACCAACCCCTAAACGCGCTTGGTTCATCATAGTAAACATGGCGCGCAGTCCTTGGTGTGGCTCGCCGACAAGCTCGCCCAGCGCACCTTCAAACACCATCACACAAGTTGAGTTACCGTGAATGCCCATCTTATGTTCAAGGCCACTGGCATATAAAGTGTTCGGCGCGCCTAAACTACCATCGTTATTCACTAATACTTTAGGCACGGCGAACAAAGATATGCCCTTCACGCCTTCAGGTGCATCCGGCAAACGGGCTAATACGAGGTGCACTATATTGTCGGTGAGTTGATGATCGCCTGAGGAGATAAAAATTTTCTCGCCGGTAATAGCAAAAACACCTTCAGATACTGGCACAGCTTTCGTGCGTAATAAGGCTAAGTCAGTACCGGCGTGGGACTCAGTCAAGTTCATGGTTCCCGTCCATTCACCGCTGACTAATTTGCTTAAATATTTTTGCTTGAGTGCGTCACTGCCGTGGGCATGTATGGCGGCATAGGCGCCATGGGTCAAACCGGGATACATGGCAAAGGCCATATTGGTTGCCGTTTGTATCTCAGTGGCAAAAATCCCCACCACTTCGGGTAAACCTTGGCCGCCATATTCAGGATCGCAGGTCAGCGTCGGCCAGCCATTATCAACAAACTGCCGATAGGCATTATCAAAACCCTCAGGCGTAATCACCTTACCATCGACCAACTTACAGCCCTGCAGATCGCCGACACTATTGAGCGGTAACATCACTTCAGTACTAAAGTCGGCCATACCTTGCAGGATCGCATCGACAAGATCTGGGTCGATTTCATCGAACCCCTTGAGTGCATCTTGCTGATAAATATGTAACATCTCATCGAGGATAAATTGATAGTCGCGCAGCGGCGCTTGATAGACTGGCATAATCGCTTCCCTTTTCTTGTTAGACTACAACTCAACTTAAGTGATCTGACCACTTTGATGCTTTGACCACTTTAGCTAAATCTGTTGAAAAAGGAAGCACTAGAACCCAAGGACAGTGACTTTTGTTTACACAAACGAACAGCAAAACCGTAAATTGATCGCAACAAAGCCTTATGTTATAGCGGAAAACTTTGTAAGCTAACTGCCTGTTTTTCTGATATGCAGCAGAGTTAAGGATATTGTTACTATGGGTTCAGTCACTACTCAAAAGCACGCTAACGGGCTTGATTATGTCGAAGTGAATACGGCGTTATGTCAGGCAAGAATTTTTTTGCAGGGCGCGCAAATCGACTATTTTCAACCCGTAGGCAAACCACCTTTGCTGTGGGTTTCATCGGCTGACGATTATCAACCCGGTAATGGTCTCCGTGGCGGTGTCCCCGTATGCTGGCCTTGGTTTGGCATGAGTAGTGAAGCGAACTTTCCCCAACACGGTTTCGCCCGAACCCGTATTTGGGCGCTGGAATCGGTAGAAATGCGTAATCAGTTAGTGGATTTACGTTTTAGCTTAAAAATCAGTGAGCAAGATAAAATCTATTGGCCGCATAACACTGAGGTCAGCATGTTATTCACCCTAGGCGATACCCTAAGCATTAGCCTTGTGAATACCAACTTAGACGATGAAACCGTCACGCTTACCCAAGCGCTGCACAGCTATTTCCCGATTGAGGATATCCACCAACTCAAGGCCAGCGGTTTTAGTGGTTCAAAATACATCGAATTTGCCGAGGGGCCTTATCCGCAAACCACGGATGAAGTGCTGTTTGATCGCGAGACAGATCGTGTCTATACCGAACTCGGCCCTGTGCAGTTATTGCATACGCCGCAGGGGATAATCGAAGTCAGCCGTGAAAACAGCCAATCAGCGGTATTATGGAATCCATGGATTGAAAAGTCACAACGCCTTGGCCGATTTAATCCAGAGGATTATCTGACCATGGTCTGCCTAGAAGCGGCCAATGTGTTAGAAGATAAAGTCGTGCTCGCGCCAGGAGAAACCCACAGTTTAGTGACCCACATTCGTTGGAAAGACTAACGATTTAATATCCAAGTTCTTAATATCCTAGTCAAAAACGATACAAACAAAAATGCCCAGTTCGATACTAATGCGGACTGAGCATTTTTATAACAGACGACTCTTAAAACAAGATGGCTTATTTAGCCGTTTTTTCTAAGCGTGCCAGCAAGCTAGACGTATCCCAACGGTTACCGCCCATGCCCTGCACTTCTGAATAGAATTGATCCACCAAAGCGGTTAAAGGCAAATGTGAACCGTTGCGGCGCGCTTCTTCTAAAGCGATGCCTAAGTCTTTACGCATCCAATCGACGGCAAAACCAAAGTCATAGCTTTGGCCCCACATCGTCTTGTAGCGATTTTCCATTTGCCAGCTTTGCGCCGCGCCTTTGCTGATCACTTCAATGACTTTCTCGCCATCGAGCCCTGCTTTACGGGCAAATTGCAGCGCTTCCGCTAAACCTTGTACCACGCCCGCGATACAGATTTGATTCACCATCTTAGTTAACTGGCCAGCACCGACGTCACCTAAACGCTCGGCGCAGCGGGCAAAAGCTTCAATCACGGGTTTAACACGCTCAAATACCGCTTCATCGCCACCAACCATCACAGTCAAGGCGCCATTTTCGGCGCCCGCTTGACCGCCAGACACAGGCGCATCGAGGAAATCAATGCCCTTTTCGGCTAAGACTTTGGCAAGCTCGCGGGCCACATCTGCCGAAGCCGTAGTATGATCAACCAGCACTGTGCCCTTTTCCATACCGTGAATAGCGCCATCATGCCCTAATACCACTTCACGCAGGTCGTTATCATTGCCCACGCAAGTAAACACAATATCTTGACCTATTGCAGCCTCTTTGGGCGTTGGGCAGCAACGTCCGCCATAGGTGTCTACCCAAGCTTGCGCCTTAGCAAAAGTGCGATTATAAACAGTGACCTCATGGCCCTTGTTGAGTAAGTGTCTTGCCATGGGGTAACCCATTACGCCTAAACCAATAAATGCGACTTTTGCCATGAAGTGATCCTCAGATAGATAAACAGGGTGAATAAATTAGAAATTGCAGAATCGGGTTCTGTTTCGTTTGCCCAATATGTTATCGCTAAAACCTCAATAACAAATACTAAAAAAATGCCAGTAAGTGTTTCAATCTATAGGTCCAATTGAGGATGTTAATTTAGGGGAATGGGCAGTAAAAATAGTGGCGGCAGTTTAACATTCATCCCGCATTGCGTCAGTGAGAAATCAAACCAAGTGGCAAACGCACTTTTCGGCAGAGACAACAAAGGCGCCATAAGCGCCTTGGTTGAGTCAATTTATACGGTTATTTCACTACATGGGCTTCCATTTCGGCGCCAATTTTTTTACGCATTTCCATCAAGCGCAGTGCTGAATCACGCAGATGAATATCATGTTCCGTCTCTGGTATCCACTCAGGTACAGGCGTAGGTTGGCCGTTTTCATCCACCGCCACCATGATCACAATACAGTGAGTGGTGAGATGACGCTCAGATACTTTAGGATCGCCCGCCCGCACATCGATACCAATATGCATAGAAGTCTTGCCCGTATAAATCACTTTTGCACTGACTTCAACGATATTGCCCACCAAAATGGGTTGCACAAAACGAATACCGCCCGCATAAGCAGTAATACAATATTTACCACTCCAACCCGCGGCACAGGCATAGGCCGCGAGATCGATCCACTTCATCACCGCGCCGCCGTGAACTTTACCCCCAAAATTCACATCCGCAGGCTCTGACAAAAATCTCAGGGTACTTTGTCTCTCGATACCAGCCATTTTACCTCAACTTATTTAGCCTTAGCGGCCTAATGTTTTCGCACAATAAGTTGAGTTTACGATAGAAATCGCTAATCGCGTAAAAATTATTACGATTGACCTCGTCAATGAATTCGATTTAGCCAAAGTGAGTAATGAGTGTGCAACATACTAATAGGCATGGTAAAGCTAAACGATAAATCCATAGCTGAAGTGATCTCGTGATAAAACGAGAACATTTAGCAAACGTATAAATCCCCAAACCTAACAGGAAAAAGCCTAACACCTCAAACCCTGCCAACATATCCGAAGTCCCTCCGGAGTATATCGCTGTCACCAGTAAAGCAAACCAAATGGCTACATAGGCAGTAATCGCAAACGTGAAGGTCTTTATCCCAATTTCCATTTCTGGATGCCAGATCTTAGACTCGCCACGGATCAATTCGGTCAAATTTGCAGTTAAGGCACCGATTATAGGGACAAGCGGGATAACCGCCGGATTTAACATGACATGCTCCATTACAAACTGAATAGGCTGCCATTATCTGTAGTAGAAAAGATTAAACAAGGGAGATGAACAAAGATTAATAATAAATATATCAATAATTTAATAATAAACGCAGTACACAAAAAATGCGCCATAGGGCGCATTTTTGGGGCGATATTGGTCTTTAAACTTTCTTAAATAATAATGAACCGTTCGTACCACCAAAACCGAAGGAATTACACAGAGCGTAATCTAACTTCACATCACGAGCAGTATGGGCGACAAAGTCTAAGTCACAGCCTTCATCTGGATTATCCAAGTTAATCGTTGGCGGTACAGCTTGGTCGCGCAATGCTAATAAGGTGAAAATCGCTTCAACCGATCCTGCGGCACCTAATAAGTGACCCGTCATCGATTTAGTCGAGCTAACCAGCACGTTATACGCATGGTCGCCAAATACAGACTTAACCGCTGCAGCTTCGGCTTTATCACCCGCTGGCGTCGACGTACCGTGGGCATTGATATAACCAATTTGCTCCAGTGATAACTTAGCGTCATTAATAGCATTGACCATAGCAGCCGCAGCGCCTGCGCCGTCACTTGGTGGCGAAGTCATATGGAACGCATCACCGCTCATACCAAAACCGACTAACTCGCCGTAAATGGTCGCACCGCGCGCTTTAGCGTGCTCGTATTCCTCCATCACCATCACACCAGCGCCATCACCAATCACAAAACCATCACGGTCTTTATCCCATGGGCGACTCGCGGCTGTAGGATCATCATTGCGAGTCGATAATGCTTTAGCAGCACCAAAACCTGCCACGCCTAAAGGAGATGTCACATCCTCAGCACCGCCTGCAACCATCACATCTGCATCGCCATAGGCAATGGTGCGCGCCGCAAAACCGATATTATGTACGCCCGTAGTACAAGCAGTCGTCACGGCAAAATTGGGCCCTTTCATGCCAAACATGATCGACAAGTGGCCCGAAATCATATTGATAATGGTGCTAGGTACGAAGAAAGGAGAAACCTTACGCGGGCCACCATTCATCAATGCACTGTGACCTTGTTCAATCAACCACATACCACCCATACCAGCACCAATAGCAGTGCCGACACGACCAGGATTTTCTTTGCTCATATCCAGACCTGAGTCTTGGATTGCTTGGATGCCAGCCGCCATACCGTATTGAATAAAGAGGTCCATCTTACGGGCATCTTTTTTCGTTACGTATTGCTCAACATCAAAATCTTTTACTGAACCACTGAAACGAGTGGTAAATTCACTGGCATCAAATTTGGTTATAGGTGCAATACCACTTTTACCTGAAAGCAAAGCCTTCCAAGTAGTATCGACAGTATTGCCCACTGGAGTTACTAACCCCAAACCGGTTACCACTACACGACGTTTAGACACGGCAGTCACCTTTAAATACTAAATTTGTTAGTTCTCATAGCTAAAACAAGGTTTTCTATGATTAGACCATTTATTGCATAGAAGTCGCCAATCTGCGGGCAACATCTCGTGGATAACAATATAAAACACGATCCAGAGACAATTGAATGGCACAGGGGCAGAGTTTGACGGGGGTAAAACAAAAACAGGCGGCAATAAATGCCGCCTGTCTTCAAGAATTCAGAATTACTGATTCTTAGAAACGTAGTCGATCGCTGCTTGAACAGTAGTGATCTTTTCAGCTTCTTCATCAGGGATCTCGGTATCAAACTCTTCTTCTAGAGCCATAACCAACTCAACAGTGTCCAGAGAATCTGCACCCAGATCGTCAACGAAAGATGCCGCTGGCTTAACGTCTTCTTCTTTAACGCCCAGTTGCTCTACAATGATTTTCTTTACACGTTCTTCGATGTTGCTCATTAGTTTTCTTTCCTATTCAAATTACGCACTTGCGTAAGATTGCGAGTAGTTTATTAGATTTGGCTGACAATGCAAGCTTAGTTTTCGTGGTCTAACCACAAAATTTAACAACCAATTGATGCAGATCACTACTCAATTGGAGACAGTATCCCTGCCATCCGCCCTTAAACCATGTACATTCCGCCATTCACATGTAAAGTTTCACCTGTGATATAAGCAGCAGAATCCGAGGCTAAAAAGAGCACAGCATTGGCAATTTCTTGCGCTTGCCCTAATCGTTCCATCGGAACCTGAGACATGATAGCTTTTTGCTGATCTTCGGTCAGCTCATCAGTCATATCGGTCTGGATAAATCCAGGAGCGATAGCATTAACCGTAATTTGACGAGATGCAACCTCTCTTGCAAGAGATTTTGTAAATCCGATCAAACCCGCCTTTGCTGCCGAGTAGTTAACTTGACCTGCATTACCCATGGTGCCTACCACTGAACCGATATTGATGATACGGCCAAAACGCTTTTTCATCATGGTACGCATCACAGGCTTTGATAGTCTAAATAATGATGTCAGGTTAGTGTCGATAATATCCTGCCATTCATCATCTTTCATCCGCATCAGCAGATTATCACGGGTGATACCCGCGTTGTTGACTAGAATATCAACATCACCCGCTTTTTCTTTGATCGAGGCGAATAAATGTGTAACAGATTCACTATCTGTGACATTAAGCACTAAACCAAAACCTTTGTCACCCAGATATTCTTGGATCGCCGCTGCGCCCTTCTCACTGGTTGCGGTTCCAATAACCACTGCGCCCGCTTCCACAAGTGTTTCGGCAATCGCACGGCCAATACCACGGCTCGCACCTGTCACCAAAGCCACTTTGCCTGTTAAATTCAGGTTGAAACTCATACAAACTCCTTACTCAGTTAATGCCGCTAATGAAGCTACATCATTAACCGCTTGGGCTGATAGTGATTTATTAATTCGTTTTGCTAATCCTGTCAATACTTTACCAGGACCACATTCTACCAATTGAGTAATGCCTTTTTGGGCCATTAATTCAACGCTTTCGCTCCAGCGAACAGGACAATATAACTGACGCACTAACGCATCTTTAATATCGTCGGCAGAGGTAGGTGACGCCACATCAACATTATTAATCACAGTAATCGTTGGGGGAGTAAACGGTACATCGTTTAATGCCACGGCCAATTTATCTGCCGCAGGTTTCATTAATGCGCAGTGTGATGGCACGCTGACAGGTAAAGCCACCGCCATTTTAGCGCCCGCGGCCTTACAAGCCGCTGCTGCACGCTCAACTGCGTCTTTTTGACCTGCAATAACCACTTGGCCAGGGCTATTGAAATTAACAGGGCTGACCACTTCACCTTGAGCCGCTTCGGCGCAGGCATTAGCGATACCTTCGTTATCTAAACCGATAATGGCATACATAGCACCGGTTCCAGCTGGAACCGCTTGTTGCATTAGTTGACCACGCAGTTCAACTAATTTAATCGCATCTTTAAAATCAATAACACCTGCACATACCAGCGCAGAATATTCACCTAAGCTGTGACCCGCTAACATGGCTGGCATGGGTTTACCTGAAGCCACGTAAGCCCGCCAAATAGCGACACTGGCGGCTAATAACGCAGGTTGTGTTTTATCCGTTTCATTTAAGACTTCAACAGGACCTTGCTGAACCAAAGCCCATAAATCATAGCCTAGAACATCACTGGCCTCTGCAAAGGTCTGTCCTATAATAGGTTGTGACTCAGCGAGTTCGGCTAACATACCTAAGGCTTGTGAGCCTTGTCCTGGGAATACAAACGCGACATTTTCCATATTCAAATTACCTATGGCGAACTTAATTTATTGAAATTAATCTACACACCTAACATAAGCTAATGCTATGTCACTTAGATGAAAAACTTAGAAACGTACTAGTGCACTGCCCCACGCAAATCCCGCACCGAAGGCTTCAAGTAGCAATAATTGCCCACGTTGAATTCGTCCATCACGCACGGCCTCATCTAATGCAATGGGTACTGACGCGGCTGAAGTATTACCATGTTTAGCTAAGGTCAATACGACTTTATCCAAGCTCATATCGAGCTTTTTCGCGGTAGCATTAATAATGCGGAAGTTGGCCTGATGTGGCACTAACCAATCAATTTCTGACTTATCGATATTGTTAATGCGTAAAGTCTCAGTCACGACATGGGACAACTGAGTCACTGCCACTTTAAAGACATCATTGCCTTTCATGGTCATAAACCCAACCGCTTCAGAAGTTTCTCCTTTACGTGGTGGGAAAGCACATTTGAGCAAATCACCTTGACGCCCATCAGCGTAAATATGAGTCGAAATGATCCCTGGCGTTTCAGATGCGCCAATAACGGCAGCGCCCGCGCCATCCCCAAAAAGAATAATTGTCGTGCGATCTTCTGGCCCACATAAACGAGACAAGACGTCAGCACCGATCACTAATACTTTTTTAGCGGCGCCCGTTTTTACAAATTGATCGGCAACAGATAAAGCATAAACAAAGCCTGAACAAGCTGCTGCAATATCGAAAGCAGGAATGGTATGTACCCCAAGCATAGCTTGGATTTCACAGGCCGCCGCAGGAAAAGCATTCGGCGCGCTGGTGGTACCACAAACGATCATGTCTAAATCTGATGCTTCTATGCCGGCCATTTCCAGCGCTTTTAATGCCGCTTGATAGCCCATAGTTGAAACGGTTTCATCGAACGCTGCAATGCGGCGCTCTGATATACCAGTACGTTCAACAATCCATTGGTCGGTGGTTTCCACCATTTCTTCCAAATCTTGATTGCTACGCACCTGCACTGGCAGATAGCTACCAGTTCCGAGAATTTTTGTATGCATAAGGAGGGATCAGTTATTTATATCTAAAAGAATCGACTCTAAACGATCTTTTATCATTTCAGGGAGTCGACGTTGAGCTTCTGTTACTGCCAAACTAATTGCTTGTAAATAGGCAGTTTCATCCGCATTTCCATGGCTTTTTACAACTATTCCGCGCAATCCTAACAGACTTGCACCGTTATAGTGGTCGGGGTTCATCTGACTAAGAACCGCCTGAATGCGAGGAGCGATAAGTTTAGCCAAGAAACGCACGAATAAACCTTGGGTTAATCCCCGTTTTAACTGATGTACCAATAACTTGGCAATGCCTTCTGAAGTTTTGAGCGTGATATTTCCCACAAAACCATCACAAACGATGACATCTACGTTACCGGAATAGATTTCATCGCCTTCGATAAAACCAGTGTAATTGATTTGTTCAGTATGCTGCAGTAACTGTGCGGCTTGCTGAACTTGATCGTTACCTTTAATTTCTTCAACGCCGACATTAAGCAACGCAACCTTTGGACGCGATTTTTTATCAACCGCTTCACATAAAACCGAACCCATAACGGCAAATTGAAATAAGGTTTCAGAATCGCAGGAAACATTTGCACCAAGATCTAGCAAATAAACCGGTTTTTGAGTCACAGCGGGTAAGCAGCTCACTAATGCGGGACGGTCAATGCCGGGCAACGTTTTTAATAATACTTTTGCCATAGCCATCAAAGCCCCGGTATTGCCAGCACTCACACAGGCTGACGCACGTGCATCGCGGACCAACTCAATAGCCAAACGCATCGAACTATTTTTACGCGTACGTAAAGCGTGTACAGGCCTATCCGACATACTCACGACTTCATCGGTATGAATGACTTCAATACGAGAAAGTAACTGCGGATCTGCTTGACGTAAATAGACATCAATTTCAGTCTTATCACCGACTAAAATGATTTGAAGAAAAGAGTGTAATTGTAGTGCCCGCAAGGCTGCAGGCACTGTGACGTGGGGGCCATGATCACCACCCATCGCATCTAACGCAAGCGTCAGACTCGTCATTAGGAAGCCAACAAATTACTTGTTGATTACCTTTTTACCGCGATAGAAACCATCTGCAGTCACATTGTGACGCATATGGATTTCACCGCTGGTAGCGTCTACAGACAGCTGAGCAGTGCTCAGTGCGTCATGTGAACGGCGCATACCGCGCTTTGAACGAGATTTTTTGTTCTGTTGTACAGCCATTGGCCCTGTCTCCTAGATTACTTGCTCTTCAGTTTTTCTAACACTGCAAACGGATTTGGACGCTCCTCTTGAGCGGGTTCGATCTCGCCTACAACTATGTCTTTAGATCCTATTGTGCAATCAATTTCTTGATGCAGCGGAATTATCGGCATAGCGACTATCAATTCATCTTCGATCAATTGATGCAGACGTACTTCGCCAATTTCATTGCACTCAATTGGGTCATACGCATCCGGGAGCTCATCGATTTCTGCCTTAGTCCGGCATGGACCGAAGCAAAACTCGACCGTAACCTCAGTGGTAAATAGTGTCATGCAACGTTGACATATCAGAGTGAGCTCCGTCACAGCCTTCCCTTTCAGGTAGACTATCCCCTGTAAATCCACGCCACATTCAATCGACACTGCCACATCGGAACAGTCGCCGGCACATAACTCATTTAATCTTTTCAAATACTGCCCAGGCACAACCCCATTATAAGTAAGGCGGCTTGAGGCAGCACGAAATGGATCAATTGAAACCGGTATCTTTACTGTTTGCATAAGGCGCGCATATTATAGTTTGAAAACGCTAGAGTCAAAGAAAAATTTCTAACTTAAGTCCAGTTTGCGACTTAAGCGTTTCTCTAGCCCCAACATCGAAATTAACGGAAGCAAAATTCTACCCAAGCTAGTGGAGGCATACAAGCATAAGCCATCTAAAATAACCGCTTTCGTTGAAAAGAAGTGCCCAAATACGAAACTCTTGCACTCCCTAGCACAGATTGGTCACAATATGACTTACTCTTTTGCGGATATTAGCTTTATGTCAACCCAATTAATCTTAGCTTCAACATCTGTATACCGACAATCTTTACTACAAAAGCTCGGGTTACCCTTCGAATGCTGCAATCCTAATATTGACGAAACGGCGCAGACCAATGAAACGGCCCACGCTTTAGTTCTGCGCTTAGCCAAAGCGAAAGCCATCGCAGGGGCTGAACAATTTCCTGATGGCCTGATTATTGGCTCCGATCAAGTCGCTGTCATTGATGACAAGATTATCGGTAAGCCCCATCATTTTGATAACGCCGTCGCACAACTCACTCAAGCCTCAGGCAAAGCCATCACTTTTTATACCGGTCTTGCACTCTATAATGCCAAAACTGGCGCGATGGCCGCCGAGGTTGAACCCTTTACCGTTCATTTTAGGCATCTTAGTCATGCGCAAATTGTAGCCTACGTCGAAAAAGAAGAGCCCTATTATTGCGCGGGCAGTTTTAAGAGCGAAGGTTTGGGCATAGCGTTATTTACAGAGCTCGAAGGCCGTGACCCCAATACCTTAGTTGGCTTACCACTGATATTACTGACGGAAATGCTGTTAGCCCAAGGAGTAGATGTTCTCGCTTAGACGTTTGTCAAGGCTTTGCCCTGTTTATTGAATCGATGACGCGTATCAAAAATACCGAGCTACAGAGTCGTTTTATCGACGAGAAGATGAGACGTAAATAAAGGTCATAAGGAAGTCTCATGCACGGCGGCATTTATTGCCACTTCAGCATTAAATAGCAGTCTTAGAGGTATTGCAGTAATTGCTTTGGTGAATCAATCAAGGCGATAGGTTTTGCCCGCAGCAACTTTTCGGCACTGTGGGCGCCATAGGTGACACCAACGCTATCAATCCCTGCATTGGCCGCCATAGTCAAATCTAGCAATGAATCACCCACCATCAAAGCTCTGTTCGGTGCAATATTCAACTCTTGAAGTAAGCTTGAGATCATTTCAGGATGGGGTTTGCTGCGTACTTCATCGGCGCAGCGTGACGCAACAAAGTATCGACCTAAGCCTGTTTGCTCAAAAACGCGGTCAAGTCCCGCACGGGCCTTACCAGTTGCAACGGCTAATTGATAACCTTGAGTATGTAGGTCATCGATTAAAATGGGCGCTTGTGCAAAGAGTGGCGTTGGCGTGGTATCTAAATGCAAATATTGTGCTTTAAACTCGGCGCGCATTTGCTGATATTCATCATCTTCGCCTTGGCTTAACTCATTTTTAGCGTGCGGACACAAAGAAGATGCTAAAGAAGTGCTGAGATTGTCCCCCCGAGGAAACAGGACTCGCAGCGCTTCTGTCATAGAAAGACCAATAATATCGCGAATGTCACTTTCAGTTGGGATAGGTAACTGTAATGCCTTAGCCATGTTTTCAATACACGTGATAATTTTACCGATGGAATCCATCAGAGTGCCATCCCAATCGAAAATCACTAAATCGTATTGCTTTATCTTCATCCTTGAAACCTATCCCCGTCGATTACGCACGTTTTAACTTATCGAGTAACTGCGACAAATTTTCATCTAAAGGCGCTGAAATCCGCATCACATCATCATTTTCTGGATGAATGAACATCAATTCAGCGGCATGTAAAAAGAGTCGGGTTAAACCTAATGAACGCATGCTGTCATCAAACCCTTGCTCACTGTATTTATCATCACAGGCGATAGGATGTCCGGCAAATTGGCAATGCACCCGAATTTGATGAGTACGTCCAGTGACAGGACTCGCCTTCACTAAAGTACAACCTTGGTACCGCTGCATAATTTTAAAGCGCGTTTCAGAAGGCTTACCTTCCGCATTAACACGCACTATGCGCTCACCGGACTTAAGCGTAATCTTCAGTAAAGGCTGTTTAACGACTTTATCTTGAGCAGACCATTCACCTTTAACTAAGGCCAAATAGTCTTTCTGCATCTTTTTATATCTAAGTTGATCATGCAAATGTTTAAGCGCGCTACGCTTTTTAGCCACCAACAACACACCCGAAGTATCTTTATCGAGACGATGCACTAGCTCTAAAAACTTTTGCTGTGGTCTTAACGACCGCAGCGCTTCAATCACACCGTAATCAACACCACTACCACCATGCACGGCAATACCTGCAGGTTTATTCAGCACAATTAAATGATTATCTTCATGCAGAATACGATCTTCAAGTTGCGAGACTTTGCTTAAGTTGGCAGAAGGCGCGGTACGATTATCCGACTCCGCCACTCTGACGGGCGGGATACGCACTATGTCACCCATCTGCAACTTATACTCAGGTTTGATACGTTTCTTATTGACCCGCACCTCACCCTTGCGGACGATGCGGTAGATCATGCTCTTAGGTACGCCCTTAAGAGCCGTCATTAAAAAGTTGTCGATTCGCTGTTCGAAATGATCTTCATCAATCGTGATCAATTGAACCTGTTGCTGTGGGGTGGATACTGTATTCATAATGCGCCATCTGACTAAAACGGTCGCCATTGTACAACAACTGATAAGAATTGTGCCTTTCCATTGCTGAATTTTTTGATTATTGCTATATTTCACCAGCGATTAGGGATAAGCAGTGAATAAAGTGTTCACAAGATCCCTTTCCCAAGCGGAAAGTGTCTCGAATAAAAAAACATTTTCTCGATAGCAACTCATTGATTTGCAAATCGTATATTGAGTAAAAATACCACAAATACGTTTTTACGATTAAATCGAGAAAGTCACCTTGTTTGTATAGGTTTTTTCAGATGCTTTCCTCCCAGATTTCGAAGAATATTTTAACTTGTCGTCAGACAAACCGATTCGACTTGGGCATTACCGGAACGAAACTAAAGAATTTATGGGGTTGGTTGATGTTTTACAACGAATTCCTTGTTTTTGTAATCATTAAAAAATAAGCCATAAATAGGATGCGACACGCAGCGACTGCGTCTAACAGTAATGCGCACCTTGCCTAGCCACTAGCCGTGAGGCTCAGTTGACCACTGCTAGGCCCGTAATGCAGCGAAACGTGATGTTTGATGACCTCTATTTAAAGAAGAATGACGTCATCATGAAACGTATGTTAATCAATGCAACTCAATCAGAAGAGTTGCGTGTTGCCCTTGTTGATGGGCAACAACTGTATGATCTAGACATTGAAAGCCCTGGTCATGAGCAAAAAAAATCAAACATTTACAAAGGTAAAATTACCCGCGTAGAACCCTCTTTAGAAGCCGCTTTCGTCGACTATGGCGCCGATCGTCACGGCTTTTTGCCACTAAAAGAAATCGCCAGAGAGTATTTCCCTAAGGGTTATTCCTTCCAAGGCCGCCCCAACATCAAAGAAGTCGTCAGTGAAGGGCAAGAAGTAATTGTCCAAATTGACAAAGAAGAACGTGGTAATAAAGGTGCAGCCTTAACTACATTCATCAGCTTAGCGGGCTCTTACTTAGTATTAATGCCAAACAACCCTCGTGCAGGCGGAATTTCTCGTCGCATTGAAGGTGATGAGCGCACTGAGTTAAAAGAAGCGATGGCTGATTTGGAAGTGCCTGCTGGTATGGGGCTGATTGTACGTACTGCGGGTGTAGGCAAAGAATCTGCCGAGTTAAAGTGGGACTTAAAAGTACTCCAACATCACTGGGCTGCCATCACTGAAGCGGCCCAAACCAAAGGCGCACCTTTCTTAATTCATCAAGAAAGCAATGTGATTGTACGTGCGATCCGTGACTATTTGCGTCGTGATGTAGGCGAAATTCTCATCGATCATCCCCGTATTTATGAGGAAGCTAAGCAACATATTTCCTTAGTTCGTCCTGATTTTGTTGAGCGAGTAAAACTTTACGAAGCTGAAGTACCGTTATTCACTCACTTCCAAATTGAGTCTCAAATCGAATCTGCCTTCCAGCGAGAAGTCCGTTTACCTTCTGGTGGTTCGATAGTTATCGACCCAACTGAAGCCTTGACATCTATCGATATTAACTCTGCCCGCGCAACTAAAGGCGGCGATATTGAAGAGACTGCGCTTAACACCAACCTCGAGGCTGCCGATGAAATTGCTCGCCAATTACGTCTACGCGATTTAGGTGGCTTAGTGGTTATCGACTTTATCGATATGACGCCTGTGCGCCATCAGCGTGAAGTTGAAAACCGCTTACGTGACGCCGTTCACCACGACCGCGCCCGAGTGCAGTTAGGCCGTATTTCTCGTTTCGGTTTAATGGAAATGTCGCGTCAGCGCCTGCGTCCCTCTTTAGAAGAATCGGCGGCGCATATCTGCCCTCGCTGTCATGGCCAAGGCACGATTCGCAGTACTGAGTCTTTAGCACTGTCAATTTTACGTTTGATGGAAGAAGAAGCCATCAAAGAAAACACCTCACAAATCGAAGCGATTGTGCCTGTGGATGTTGCAGCTTTCTTGTTAAACGAGAAACGCAAAGCTATTCGCATCACAGAACAACGTCACGATGTCGAAGTATATGTAATTCCTGATGCGCACATGATGACGCCAGATTATCGTGTGATCCGTCACCGTAGTGACGACGAAATTAGCGAATCTAGCTATAAACGTATCGAACATCCAGAAGCTAAATTGTATGAGCCACGTAAACTGGAACGTACTGCTGCGCCAACGCCTGCTTTAAAAGGTTTCGCTGCGCCACAAAAAGTGGAACAAGCACCATCACCAACGGTGAAAATAGAAGCGCCACAACCAAGTTTCTTTAGCAAGCTGATAGGCACCATCACAGCATTATTTGCATCAAGTGATAAAGCTGAACCCGCAAAAACAACGGAAACCAAAAATACTGATACTAATGCGGCTAATGCAAATCGCCGTAACCGCCGTACAGACACCCGTCGCCCTCGAAATAGTCAAGACGCTGATAAAGCGAAAGAAGGCAACCGTGAGCCACGTAATCGCAATGCGAAGAAAACTGCCGAACCAGTAGCGGTAGCAACTCAAGAACGTGCAGTTCGCGAGAAAGAAGACTCGGCAAAACGTCCTGCGAAAGTGGAAACTAAACCTCGTGTTCAAGCTCCAAAAGAAGTCATTGCAGATCTAGAGGCCGATGCACCGAAGCAAGAAGTTGCCCGCGAACGCCGTCAACGTAGAAATATGCGTCGCAAAGTCCGTATCGATAATGGCAATAACACGCCAGATAACGCGATCCCAATTGCACCAGAGGAAGCCGCAGAAGTACTCGCGGAAATTGCAGCCATTAACGCCGCGGCAAGTATTGATGCTAAAGCCGAGGTAGCTGCCGAAGCGCCGACTATTGAACCCAAAGCACCAAGAGCTCGTCGCCAACCGCGTAAAGAAGCTATCCCCGCTCAAGCTACGCTAGAAGCGGTAGCCGAAGAAGGTACTCCTGTTGAAACAGCACCAATAGAGACCGCTTCCGTTGATGTTGTGGAAATACCTGTAACTGTCACTGCAGACACTTCAGAAATGGCTGAACCTCTTGTCGTATCTCAACATAACGAAGCTGAAAGTGCTGAAGATGAGAACACTAGTGCAGATGAGCAATCAAAACGCGAACAAAGAGATGGTCAACGTCGTAGCCGCCGTAGTCCACGTCATCTTCGCGCTGCTGGCCAACGTCGTCGTCGTGATGAAGATGATCAAGGCGTCTCAGCACCAGCCCAGTTCGTTCCTAACGACGAATTAGGCGCAGATCAAGAGTACCCAACTGAAGTCACTCACAGCGCACACATTACGGGTCCAAGTTCAGCCCCAACTGTTGAAGCCGTAAAAGCAGAAACAGTTGAGCAAGCAGTGACAGAAGTTGTCGCTGTAGTGGAATACGTCGCTCCAGTTACAGCACCAGTATCTACTACAGAAATAGAAAAGATTGCTATTGCAGACGCTCCTGTGGCAGAAACACCTGTCATTCAAAAAGTGGCTGCCGAAGCAACAATCACTCCTGTTGTGCCTGAAACCACTGAAACTCAAGTGCTAGAGCCAAAAATCGAAGAAACCAAAGCAGAGACAGTTGAAGATATTGCTGAGGCCAAAACAGAACCACAAGTCGTTTTACAACCCGCCTCAGTGGTTAAAGCAACCGTTGTACAAGATATCACTAAAGTACCAACTAAAGCAGTTGCATCTGCACCAATGACAAAACCAGCAGCCATTGTTAAACCACAACCCAAGGTTCAAACAGAGGCCACCAATGTCAATTCACAAGCGGCTGATGTTACTGATGCAGTTGTAAGCAAACCTAAAACAACAAGTCGTTTTGGGGCTATGGTATCGTCGGATATGACTAAACCTGTCGTTGAGGTGAGAACGCAAGTTGAAGTGCCAAAAGGACGCGAGTATGACAATACTCCGAGCGAGGATACCTCTGCACCTAAGGTAAAACTAGCGAACAGCGCGGAATCGGATATGGCTCGCCCATAATCTTAATAAGCGAGCATTTAAAAGCCACTCACAAGCTGTGAGTGGCTTTTTTATTACTCAGAGCAAAGGAACACAAGCTAGAATGTTTTATGGCCGCCCAGACGACCAATAAATAGATAAGCACTGATCAACGAGAAGAATGACAGACGTCCTCTCACCTATGTACTCAAAACCTGATATCAAAGCACTAGCAGTGTACGGTCCAATCCACACAGTCACACTATCGATAAACATCCACGACTATCAAATTCCCTAAGAAGCCTTTGACTAGTTATTTATCTTTATCAGATAGTTATATCGAATACCTGTATGAGTTTTGCCCTGTATATAAGCTAACATTATTTCCTGAATAGAACGTATGATTATTTTACTTCTAGCTGTGTCTTATTGCGGTACGAGGTTTAAACATACCTCACCGGAGCGTTCGCTGGTTGAATGAATATCCAGACACTATGAGATATCGACTAACGCTTTTTAGGGGGGAGAGTAGTGAAGATTAAAACTGGGGCATTGGAAATTAGAGAATCAGAGAATCAGATAAACAGATAAACAGATAAACAGATAAACAGATAAACAGATAAACAGATAAACAGATAAACAGGACAGGATTGATTAACATTCAGGTAAATAACACAAACAAAAAGAGCTATGGAAAACCACAGCTCTTTAAATCCATTGCGATTAGCTCTTGGCTAATTGCACTGAAAATTAACCAATGATGGTTACGTTTTCAGCTTGTGGACCTTTTTGACCTTGAGTCACAGTGAAAGACACTTTTTGACCTTCGTCAAGAGTTTTGAAACCGTCAGAGTTAATCGCACGGAAGTGTACGAATACATCTGGACCTGATTCTTGTTCAATGAATCCGAAACCTTTGTCAGAATTGAACCACTTAACAACACCAGTAACTTGAGACATAATATAAATCCTGTAAATAAAAATTAAAGCCTTAACGGCGGTGGAGCTGGAAAATGCCGGTATTACTTATGTTTACAGGACGAACTGGTCGTATTGAACACATAAATATAAGCCCAACCTTCAAGCTAGTAAGACTATAAACCATTCTAAAGATAAGTCAACATACTGCGACACTTTGAAATATTTATTTTGCTTAAATCAACTTAGGTTTTGCAACCGGCTTGCAGAACGTAATGTTCATGCGGTCTAGCTGTTACAGTTAAGCACTTTAAATAACTTATTTCAATAGCTTAAATTGACTATCTTGCAATACGATAAACCTCAATTTGAAAATCTAACTCACAACTTAGCCCTTGTGTTACCAAAGATTGCTTCTGCTCTGTAGTAAACTTCCATGCATAGGGCGTCATCTCTAGAAAATGTGAAATATGCTCGGCATTTTTTAATCCCAGTTGTGACATCAGTCGTTGCTGATGAATACATTCAAATCCTTCAAGACTCGCATTAGACTCTGGATGTAACCTTGGTTCAGCGTAAATTTGCTGTTTAAGGGCAAAATGGTGCATTGGCCCCGGTGAAACAGTGATTAATACACCATTTTTAGCCATGATCCGCTGAAGTTCTTCTACTTTAGAAGGCGCATAAATACGTATGGCTAAATCCACCGTTTGTGAAGCAATCGGCATCTCATAAGCACTTGCCACACAAAATTGTAAGTTAGGATACCGTTTTGCAGCATATTTGATTGCCGATTTAGAAATATCCAATCCCTGTAAAACACACGGGTGGTCCTGCTCAAATACGTGAAATAATCTATGACTGTAATAACCTTCTCCACAGCCTATATCCAAAATATGTTTTGCTCCTGCAGCATATTCCAATGCCAATGCATTCACTCTATCGCTCAACATTTGGTAGTATCCTGCGTTTAAAAACTCCCGCCTAGCAAACATCATCTGTTTGTTATCGCCAGGATCTTTTGAGTTTTTCTTTTGTACAGGCAGCAAGTTAACATAGCCTTCTTTGGCTATATCGAACTTATGTTGCTGTGGGCACACCCAACTAGCTCCGGCACGGGCAAGTAATCCGGAACAAAGTGGACATAAATAACGCATAGATAAACCCTATTTCGTGTCGCTAAAATGGAAAACGAGCTTACATCTCGTCTTCCGTTAATCGTTTAACCATTTCTACGAGTTCAGGAGATGCGAGCAACTCATAGCACTCTAGTTTTCTTAGTGATTTGTCAATATTTTCTACATCATTTGATGCACGACCATAGTTAGGCCGTTCAAACATATGCGTATAAATTCGGAACATCCATTGACATTTTTTCAGCAACAAGGGTTCCAATTTTGCGGCTTCTTGCGCCAAACTTGGATGACAAATTCCAAAATCTCCACGTAAAAACGCGTGTAACTCAGCCCTCACTTGTTCTATTTCAGCCATATGCACAGCAAGTGCTTCAGAAGATATAGTGTAGTCATACTGCCGTGCCAATAAGGCTTTGGCCATCTGTAGCACTTGAGGTTCGTATAATGCTCTTAAGTCAGTTTCGAGTGGGATGAGTTCAAATTTGGAGACTGTTTGTAACGCAAAATTCAAACCATGACTTGAATCTAATTTGAATGAGACTCCAGACCTTAATTCATCAGTACAACACTTAGGTGCGATCCCTATGCGGCTATACATACGTATCCCTTGTCCTACCGTTCGGGGAATTGTCTTGCCAAATTGACTATTTGGGGATAATGCCGGATTTACCGTCAGTTCCAATAATGGCTGAAAACGGATTGCAATTTTTGGTCTACTATCTAAGACAATAAGCTCCAGTAACGGCGCACTCATCGCTTGGAGCACGATAAAGTCACTGATATCTGAGGGCAATGTTAACGTTAAAACAGATGCTTGCTCGGCATCAAGCACCATAGGCTCATTGAGATATTGCAGAAACATAAGACATTAACTCCCCTTTTCAGGGCGAATTGTAACGCCCAAAAGCAGGAAAAAACATCTATTAGGTGCTTATCTTTTCAAGATAATTCCTCAACTTCAATTATATCGTCAATGTTCTTCCGAGGAGTTTCAGTGTTAAGATGCTATTATTCGATAAAATGTCATTCGATTTTAATTTATGTCTATACCATTCCAGCCAAGCATATTCTGGCACGACTATGTGACCATGACCTTAATCATTCTGTTTTAAAAAGAATTATTACTCACAGTTAATTAATGATGTACACGCATATGTACACACATTTAGGAGCTGTTATTATTCTAACTGTGTACATATACCATCTAAAGTTACCCTAAAATTGACACAAACTAACATTAAAAACAGTGGTAATTTAATGTTTGATTAGTCTGCAATTAATCGATAATTGCCTAATTAATGATTAGAAATTTTTTCGAGAGGATTTTATGAAACGTTTAGCGCTAATGGCTTTAGTGGTTTCACTCGCAGGATGTGGCGGTGGTGGTGGTGATGACGTGGATGCAGATATCAAAAATTTGATATCTAGCACAAATGCGGTTGACTGGAAAACGGTTAGGCCAAGTGATGCAGATTTGCCTCTGGTGATCGCTGTTGAGTCTCGCTCTGAAGATATCGACAAAATCTTGTTGTCATTAGAGCGTATCGAGCAAGTAGCCGGCTATCAGATCATTCGATATTCGAATGGCACTGAGCAAGCAGACATCACCATTAAATCGTCAAATGTTGGTTGCCTAACTTCTATTCCGTTAGGTAATTGGCAATACACTATTAAAGTTGGTGACATGACTTACTGCCCTAATGTTACTTTTGATTTGGTTGCATATAAGATTTTTGGCTTGAATAGAACGAATAAAGACTCTTACCGAGTGCTAAAGGCTCAGAGCACATTGGCTGATAGTGCTCTGGCTACGATTTATAATAATCCCCCAAACACACCTATTTCTGAATTGAGTGTAATCAGAAAATAATTACTGTGGGAAGTTACCCAAGTTTGGGAACTGCTCATAGTACGATCCATCGATAACAGCGTAATTCATTACATCTGCAGGTTGATAACGAGAAGGACCACCGCGTGGTCCTTGCGTTTGCAGTGTCCATCCGTGCTGATAGCCTCCTTCACTACTGTTGTAAAACCCATTAAAGCGAGAGTACTCAACGTAGTATTGCCCTGGAGTTCCTGCGTATTCAGAATCGACTCTGGCAATGGTTGGCTTGCATGCTGGCTTAAAGCTGCAGTTGGTTCTGTGCTTGCCTTGCGAATAAATCACTTCGCCAAGCAGTTTTATTGATACCGGAGGTCTGGCACTGTGAAAGCGCACATTTTCAGCCGTGTCATAAATTGCTAACCCATATTTAGGCAAATTAATTGCTTTTGCCGACGCAAAGACATACACCCTAGCGGTACCGGAATACATCCAAAAATTAACTAATCCTCTCCATGTACTAGCGGTTCCATCTAAAGTAACATGCAGCGCTCTAAGGTATGGGTATTGCTCGCCTTGTGTATTGCAGTAGGTATAAATTTGAATATCGTAACCAACTGGAATACCAAATAGATCGATATAGGTATCAGTCCCATTGGTGTGGGTTACGTCCTTGTATCCCCAATACATAAAGGTAGTTTCATAGGTACCTAAAAATAACGAAAGGTCTTTGTTGCGAATTTCAACGCCGTACATAGATCACCGTGAATAAAAAAATGAAAGCAATATCGATGAAACACCAAACGCATCTTGCTCTAATGTAAATGTTACGGTGTTGCCTGTGATGGTTAGGCTGTTTATTTTGACTCTAAAAGTGCTGCCTAAAGACACTTCTTGATCCGGCGTACTGCGCTCTAATCCCCAAACGAATGAGAGCTTACCGCCAACGCCATTTGACGGCAGCGTGACAGAATGAACGCCTGGATAAAGGTCTTTTACACGCAAACACCAAAACAAATTGTATGGTGTCGCATTGTAAAGAACCTCTTTGCCAGCGTTATAAACAGCAAGAGCATAACTCATGTTAATTTACCCATCCTGCAAACTAAATTGCCGCTGTTGTCATAAACATCGATTCGATTATTTGATATTTGCATCCGCCCTTGGCCAGCAGTAGAGCCATTGATCTCAAATACACCCGCTTTATCCAGTTTCCAGCCTGTTGTTTGTGCAACATAGTTTGTTGACTGGATAAAACTGCCGATCTTGGCATTGGTAATTGTACCATCCCCAATTACAGCGCTATTAATAAATACCTGACCGCCCTGTACCGCAAAAGGGGTTGTGATGGTAGATGCGCCAGTGATTTGATTAACAATGGCAAATCTATCGGCAGTAAATAGCACTTGCGATTGCATGCCAGATGGTGTGTTCTCCACACCGATTGCCATACCTGCGCCATAGTATTTACCGTCAGCAGTCACCCCCACTTTAATCGAGTACATTGCTTGCAGCTTGCCATCTAAATCAGCTAACGCGGTTGATGTTTGCTGCACTGCGGCTGATGCATTGTTAGCTGTAGCCTGCACCGTCGTGATTTGTGTTGCTAAGGCACTATCTGCATTAGCTCGAGCTGTTTGCTCAGTCTGAATTGCCGCAGCGTTTTGTGTGGCCTTGGTATTGGCAGCATCGGCGGCAGCTTGTGCCGCTGCTGCAGCGCTGGCAGCATCCGTGGCCGCTTTATCGGTTACTGCAACCCATGCTGAGCCGTTCCAACGTTTTGGTGTATTGGCATTGCCAGTGGTATCAATCCATAGGTTTTGCGCTAAACGGTCTGCTGTCGCTGGTGCTGACGATTGAATGATCACTTTGCCTTTGCCATTGGCGATCCCAGCGGCAGCGGCCGCATCAGCTTTAGCTTGATCTGCGGCAGTTTGTGCAGTTGAGGCCGCAGTGTTCGCCGATGTTGCCGAGGCCTGCACCGTACTAATATTTTGAGCTAACGCACTATCAGCATCCGCACGGGCGGTTTGCTCTTGCTTAATTAACGCCGCATTGCTGTTTACCGTGGCAGAAATACTGATGATTTGGTTTGCGAGCGATTCATCTGCAGTGGATCTCGCCATTTGTTCAGTGATGATTGCAGCAGTGTTTTGATTAATGCTAGCGGCCACAGTTTCAATGTTTTTTGCCAATGCCTCATCTGCTGCAGCTCTTGCATATTGCTCAGACCAAACGCCAGCAAACACCACAGCAGAACCGGCATTCCAGCTAATATCACCAGCAAGAGGCGGGTTTACTTGCGCAAATATACCGTCTATGCGTGATGCTTGGGTGCTGTCAGCATCAGCTCTTGCTGTTGCTTCGTTCTGTATTGCGGCAGCATTAAATGCCGCAGAGGCCTGCACCGTGGTGATTTGTGTTGCTAAGGCGCTGTCGGCATCCGCACGGGCGGTTTGTTCTTGCTGGATGGCTGCGGCGTTTTGCGTGGCCTTGGTGTTGGCCGCATCGGCGGCGGCTTGTGCGGCTGCTGCGGCGCTGGCGGCATCCGTGGCCGCTTTATCAGTCACTGCTACCCATGCTGAGCCGTTCCAACGTTTTGGTGTATTGGCATTGCCAGTGGTATCAATCCATAGGTTTTGCGCTAAACGGTCTGCTGTCGCTGGTGCTGACGATTGAATGATCACTTTGCCTTTGCCATTGGCGATCCCAGCGGCAGCGGCCGCATCAGCTTTAGCTTGATCTGCGGCAGTTTGCGCCGTTGAGGCCGCAGAGTTGGCCGCTGTAGCAGAGGCCTGCACCGTGGTGATTTGTGTTGCTAAGGCGCTGTCGGCATCTGCACGGGCGGTTTGTTCTTGCTGGATGGCTGCGGCGTTTTGCGTGGCCTTGGTGTTGGCCGCATCGGCGGCGGCTTGTGCGGCTGCTGCGGCGCTGGCGGCATCCGTGGCCGCTTTATCAGTCACTGCTACCCATGCTGAGCCGTTCCAACGTTTTGGTGTATTGGCATTGCCAGTGGTATCAATCCATAGGTTTTGCGCTAAACGGTCTGCTGTCGCTGGTGCTGACGATTGAATGATCACTTTGCCTTTGCCATTGGCGATCCCAGCGGCAGCGGCCGCATCAGCTTTAGCTTGATCTGCGGCAGTTTGCGCCGTTGAGGCCGCAGAGTTGGCCGCTGTAGCAGAGGCCTGCACCGTGGTGATTTGTGTTGCTAAGGCGCTGTCGGCATCCGCACGGGCGGTTTGTTCAGTCTGAATTGCTGCAGCGTTTTGAATCACCCCTTGCTGGGCGGCGTCCGCCGCGGCTTGGGCAGCAGCTGCTGCACTCGCGGCATCGGTCGCAGCCTTGTCAGTCACAGCTACCCATGCTGAGCCACTCCAACGTTTAGGTGTGTTGGCATTGCCAGTCGTATCAATCCATAGGTTTTGCGCTAAACGATCTGCAGTGGCAGGCGCGGAAGATTGAATAATCACTTTACCCTTACCATTGGCGATACCAGCCGCGGTGGCAGCATCGGCTTTGGCTTGGTCTGCTGCAGTTTGCGCCGTTGAGGCGGCAGAGTTTGCCGCGGTGGCTGAGGCCTGCACAGTGGTGATTTGCGATGCTAAAGCACTATCGGCATCAGCGCGTGCGGTCTGTTCAGTCTGAATTGCTGCAGCGTTTTGAATCACCCCTTGCTGGGCGGCGTCCGCCGCGGCTTGGGCAGCAGCTGCTGCACTCGCGGCATCGGTCGCAGCTTTGTCAGTCACAGCTACCCAAGTTGAACCGTTCCAACGCTTAGGCGTGTTGGCATTGCCAGTCGTATCAATCCACAAGTTTTGCGCTAAGCGATCAGCAGCTGCAGGCGCGGAAGATTGAATAATCACTTTACCCTTACCATTGGCGATACCAGCCGCGGTGGCAGCATCGGCTTTGGCTTGGTCTGCTGCAGTTTGCGCCGTTGAGGCGGCAGAGTTTGCCGCGGTGGCTGAGGCCTGCACAGTGGTGATTTGCGATGCTAAAGCGCTATCGGCATCAGCGCGTGCGGTTTGCTCTTGTTTAATTAATGCCGCATTGCCATTGACCGTTGCTGAAATACTGATGATTTGGTTTGATAGCGATTCATCTGCAGTGGCTCTCGCCATTTGCTCTGTGATGATCGCAGCAGTATTTTTATCAATGGTCGCGGCAACCGTTTCAATGCTTTTTGATAAGGCCTCATCGGCAGCGGCTCTTGCATATTGCTCAGACCACACGCCAGCAAAAACCACGGTTGATCCGGCATTCCAGCCAGTATCGCCAGCTAATGGCGGATTAACCTGAGCAAAAATACCATCAATACGAGATGATTCTGCTGTTAGCTTTCCATCGATAGTGTCAATCGAGGTCTCAACATTATCTACACGCAAAGTAAGTGCTGAAACAGCTTCACCCAAAGAGGAATATTCACCAATTTTTGTCCAATAGGTGGCGTTGGTTGGCAGTGTTCCTGCGGGTACGGTTTGTTTAGCTGAGTAAAGCTTGCCTTGATATTTAACCAACTGCCCAGTGAGATAGCTGGCGGTGTTATCCCAATCTGGTGCGCCTGCAATATCGGCGATCTCGGACTGCATTTGCTGAATTTTGTTTTCGGCGGCAGCAATGCTGATCTCAATATCAGGGATTTTATTAACTTCGACATTGATCAGCTCAATCTGAGGGATTACAACCTCATTAAGCCGACTATCAATGCTCGGGATTTTATCGGTTTCAGTTTTAAGCGTCGGGATCAACTCTATTTCACTGAGCAACTCTTGCCCGAGTGCGGATGATGTAATGCGCTCGCTGAAATACTCATCATATTCAGTTTGATCTGTCGATGACTGTCCGCTAACAAATCCTGACCATGGCCCCACGTTGCCAGTGCGATCAACCAATCGAGCTCTAAACCAAAAGCTAGCGCCGGCACTTAATCCTGTCATGGTGTGAGTGGCAATTGGGTAGGCAAAATCTCCTAACTTGATCATGCCACTGTCGTTATTTTTGGGCCCGTATTCAATCTCTGTACGGAGCGTGTCCTCTGCACCAACAGGGAATAACCAATTTAACGCAATGCCAAACACTAACGGCGTGGTGGAAAAAGATGCTACTGCAGGAGGCAAGCCAGTTTTACCTGTGATATTGGTCAGCGCTGATGACTTTGGTACCGACGAAACATCAACTGAGTTAATTGCACGAACTCTAGCAATATATTGCCCGGTGTAAACGCCACGGATATCGACTGATGTACTGCTGGTTTTTGGCAGTTTTATCCACTCGCCAGAGTCTTTGCGCCATTCCACTTCGTAAGCGACTGCATTTTTAGCCGTGGCCCACTGAATCGTCATCGTTGTGACTGACAGGGTTTGCTCAGTGAATGTTGACTGGCTGATGGTCACGCTAGCAGGTGCTTCTTGCGCCCCCACTGGCAATTTACTAATTGGCCGATCTTCTAACCGTGCGCCTGTATCAATGTATGTGTATTTGCTGGGGTTATGTTCAACCGCTGTGATCTCGTACTCAATGCTGTCGCTGTTGGCTTTGGCGACACGCAGCACTCTAAATTGCTGCAGCTTTAGCTCGTCTGATTCAACCGACCATAAAAGCTGTGGCAATGGCGTTTCGCTGTATTCTGTGGTTACCGTTACCACTCGGCCATTAACGGCCTCAATGGTGCGAGCCTGCGCTTTGCCGCTGGGCAAGTTGATGATGAGGCGATCATTAACCGCGATGGTGCCCGCACGGTCCAAGGTGATCTGCTTGCCATTAACCGCTGAGATCCGCCCTCCAATGCGGCTACCTGCAATCAGTTGATCGGCTACGCCAATCACATAACCAGGTAATGGGATGCTGCCATCCATCCCCACGCTAAAATTAACCGCGCGGTCATTGTTATTGGTATAGATTGCCCACTTCCCGCGGCGCTGCGCTTCTGATTCGCGGGTGCAACCTAAGGCGGATAATTCGACTACATTGTCACCATAGCGGCGCTGTAATGGTTGATCTGATACAGAGGTAACATCGGATTCATAAGCATTATCAGGGTTATCCCAGCTGATTAATGCTCGAGTGTATTTAACTTTTTCGCTGCTGGATGAATAGCTAAACTTGCCGTCGATCACATTGCTGTTGTTGTAGATAAAATCGACATCGCGCGGCATATCTGCAACTGAGTACATTTGGCCGTTTGACCAATAGGTCATGCCACGATAGATAGACGCCAAATCCCGCAGTACTTGCCATGCTTCAGCTGCTTGCTGAATATAAATATTGCAGATATAGCGAGGCTCCATGCCTCCCTTACCGTTTGGCACCAGTTGATCGCAATATTGCGCAATTTGGTAAAGCTCCCATTTATCCACCAGCGACGCATTGATCCTGCGTCCAGTGCCAAAGCGATCGTCGAGGATAATGTCGTAACTCACCCATGCTGGGTTATCGGTCCATGCGATTTTAAAGCTGCCATCCCAAACGCCCGTATATTCGCGGGTAAGCGGATTATAGCTTGTCGGCACCCGCACTTTGCGCATAAAGGGTTCGCACGAAACCACGGGGATATTTTGAAATTGGCTGGCGTCAAACTCGACATAAAGCAATGCGGTATTGGGGTACGTTAGCTTGCGGTCAATCACATCGGTGATCGCTGCAATTTGCATTAAGTCGGCCACACGGTTGTTGTTTTGGTTTGGCGTGAGTCGGCGAATACGGATTTGCCAGCTGTTACCCTCAGGTAAATCAATGCGGTGGCTGCGCTCATAGGGCTGGGTGGTTTTGCCGTCAACTGCAGTGCTTAACACAGTCTGATAGCTACCGCCGTCAGTAGAGAGATCAATGGCGTATTCAATGCGATAGCCATTTACATCACCGTTATCAAGCTGTTGTTGTAGCGCTGGCCAGCGAAATCGCACACGAACCGCAGAGAGCAGTGAGTTTGTAATGGCGCGCGTGTAAGGCTGATCAGACTTTAACTCAATACCTAATGCCACCTCGTTTTCAACAGAGGGCAAGCCAGGAATATACGTTTGATACACAGAACCCGGACGAAAATCCCAAATCACACCGGGGAAGTTTTCAGCACCATTTGCATCGAGTAATGGCGTGCCATCTAAAAACACATTTTGGCCGGATAATTGGCCCTCAAACTCCCCTTCGCCAATTGCCAGCAACACTTTAGCTTTGGCAATTGAGCGCAGATCATCAGGCGATTCTACAGGTGTGCGTTGTTTTGCTTGTCCAGCTTTTTCACCGCTGATCAGTAATGGTTGATTTAATGCAGGTATGCCCATGCTAATTATTGCTCCTGTTGACTGCCGCCGCCATTACTGCCACCGGATTGAATTGGGCGCTGGCTTGTTGCAATGTCTTCTGCATAAATGCCAGCACTAATAATTGCACCACCGATGCGGCGCTTGCCGTAACCAATGCCAACAGGATTACCCGCTGCCGTGGTGTTGACCGCGCCACCAAAGGCATAGCTTGGCGCGTTCTCCGCCGCCTCACTGCCCTTTAACCCCTTAGCTTGCGGTGACAGCATTTGCACCACGCCGCCGGCGACCATTGCCACACCAACCTGAATTACAGAACCGCTATAGTCGCCGAATATTGTTGTAAAAACGCCAACGACAATAAGAACAGCGCCAATAATAGTTTGCATTACTCCTGCTCGCTTACTGCCACCAATAACAGGCACAATCCTGATCTCGCGAGTGCCGGCTAAATCAAATTCATCTTCGCCTGTGTTTTTACCATTACGAAAAATAGCGTAACGCAACCCAAGTTTTGCTTGCTCCTTAATAAACCCTTCAAAACCTTGCAGGGTATTTTTAAGGGCGCTAAACGCTTCAGTTGTGGTGCCTGTATCTAAAAATCGCTTATGCTCACGGCCAAACTTTTTAGCAAGCGATCCTGATAGTTTTATCGTGGTGAGTTGTTGTGAGTTCATATTAGACCTGCTGTCATCAGCATTTTTTGGCAATAAAAAAGCCGCCTGATTAGGCGGCTTTAGATAATCTTTCTCGAAAGAGGGTTTTTCGGATTGTTATAGCAGGATAAGTCCTTTAGGCTAACTAGGCAAGATCGCTTTTAAGCCCCTTGCCTCAAGTTCGTTTATGCTACGTCTAACCGTTGCGGCAAAACACACACCATCACGCATATGATCAATCATCTGGGTGCCAGCGCGAGAGCCAAGCATAGTAAACACCTCATACAGCTTGTATTCGTCAAAGTACTTTTTCAAATAATCCATATGAGTGCAAAGCCCTTTGATATTGTGAATATCGTACTCATTTAGCAAAGGTTGTGGCGCGATTGCAGGGGCGGCGGGGATAAACTCGCCGTCTAATGCTAACTTATGCGCATACTCAATCGCTTCTGTTAACTGGCCTTTTTCGAGCTGATCTATGTGCTCAACATTAAAGCGCTGATGAATTATTTTGTAAGCATCTGGATATATCAGGCCTTTCTTTGCCATCAGTAGATTAACCGCATTGCGTAAACTTGTACGATCATCAGTCGTCGTCTTTTTTGGTGCGGCGCCACTCAGTTGCTTTGCCATCCAGTTAAAGGCGTTGATATAGGCTTCTTTGATCATCGCAGCCTTCTTGCCCGTAAAGCCCATCACCAAAAACATAAAGCCATCTTTGGTCATTTTATACATAGGTAAATTACGGCCTGTTGAATCTTTATATTCACTGGGCGTAAAATTGCGCTCAGTGAATTCTTGTGAACAATCAATACATTCAAGCTTGCGCAGTATATCCTTGTGCAACTTTCCAAAAGCTTCTGCAACATTAATTGACGTAGTAATTAATGCGCCATCTTGGGTGGTGACTAGATGATTTAATGATTGAATTGTGTTAACATTATTCATGTTCGATTCCTTGCTACGGACGGACGTTGTTAAAGAGGCCTCAACTGTTGGTGCAGTTGGGGCTTCATTCTTTATGGCGGTCATGCGGCCACCCCTTCACTCACTAACTTCTCACAAATCCACGCCTCACCCGCTGGGGTAAACATGGCCTGCGAAAAACCTTGGTCTGTTTGGCGTAGCTTTCCAAAGCCTTTATCAATAAACCACTGCTGAAACACTCTGCCGCGTTTAATGGCGTGGCTATAAACGTCATGTTCATCCAAAAATTTATTTAGGCGAACAGCGGACAAGTTATGCTTTTGCGCCACTTGGCTTGCATTCATTAATGTGTCACGTACCACCAGCCGATCGAAAAACTCCACTTTAGGCGCTTGTTGCTCGAGTAGCTTGGCTTGGTTAGCGGCGAGTTGCAGTGCTTCTGCAAATGAATGCGGGATCTGCGGGTAAGGCTTAGACTGCTTTGCTTCCAACTCTTGCCAGCGATCGACCAGCCTTGCGGTAAACTCAGGTGAAAGCTGGGCAACAACGATGATACTATCACGCTTGCCTTGCTCGCCAGAGAATACATAGTGTTTTGATTTTGAATTTTTGCTTAAGCTATTGATATTCTCGAAAACCCCCATTGGGGGAAGTTGAATTACCCCATTTTTTGCCAAGCGTTCGATAGATTGCTTTACTTTGTCATGACGAGATCCAACTAGGTCGGATATCTCTCCACTGGTCATGGTCAATTGGTTACCGGTGATTAATTTCATGCCGCCTCCTCTTCCTTTCCTATCAATCCATAAGAGCGCTTTAATTGATAGACAATCTCTGAGTTTAGCGATCGCAACTGCTGTTCAGACATCTCTTTAGCAATCTGGTGTACCTCTGGTGGTAAACGCAACATTAGCCTAAGTGGTGTCACTGTATTTTTTTTCATTTTAATCCCTTATAGTGTCGACTCGACACTATAAATTTAACTGCTAGCACCAAGTATGTCAACTCGACACTATTCTTTTTGTGTCGAGTTGACGCTATGCTATTAGAATCATGACGAAAAAAAATTTCCCTAGTGATACCTTAGATAAGTTTATGTTGCGCTTCCCTAGTGGTATGCGTGAGCAAATTAAAGAGGAATCCAACAAAAACGGTCGTTCAATGAACGCTGAAATCGTGCATCGATTAGAGGTGAGCTTTATTGCTGACCAAAATTCATCGGCAGCAAACATGCTGCACGGAGATGGAATTGAAAACCTTTTAACACCAACATTGCCAGCATCAATAGCAGGGAAAATAGCCAAAAACAATGCAGACTCAGGTATTGCATTGGCATCATTATTTGTTGATGAAATTAACGAACTTATCAATGGCGCAGTAGTAGTTGGTAAGCGAAAAATTGAACTTGATACAAAAAAGTTAACCTGCTCAATGCCAGTGACGGATGCTGAGATATTTAGCGCTTTAAAATTGGTTGAAAAGACTTTTGATGATGCGGGTTATCTTGTAAAAATTAACGATGGCAACATTATAATTTCATTTTAGTTTTAAGATAGGCCACTTTTTGGTGGCCTATTTAGCAACTATTGAGACATGATTACTTCGGCAGTCTCACCATCTTGAAGGTAAACCCTTTTCAGCAATAACCCACCTTGCCGACTGTAGTCGCCAGTCATCCAAGTAATTGAGGTTGTCACGTAATAAGTACCATCGGCAAGATCTTTAAACTTAAACCTACCTTCTGAATCACAAACTGTTGTTTTTGAATATTTATCATAATCTGCTGGGCGTGGTGGCATTTTCTTATTAAATATCCCTTCATCTGCCGCGAAGCCGCGCTCTGTAGTACCAAAGTATGCTAAAGCGCGTTCTGTGGCGTATGCAGTTGCTGGGACTAGCTGAACAGTCATGCCAGAGCAGGTAACTATGCCGCCGCCACGCTGGCGTAGAAAAGCATTACCTTCAATGGAGTTGTTACCTTTTTCCATTAATTTTTTCGCTTCCACGGCATCAAATTGAGCGTTTAACTTTACTGTCTGTGATGCACAGCCAGCTAATGAAATAAGCACAATAGCAGCTAAACCTAATTTAAGTTTTTTCATTGTTTAATCCATTAATTCAATTAGTAAAATGTTATAGCTTAAACACTATGCCAACGACCTAACAGACTGTAAAGTTTTTAGCCGCTTTATCCTGTGTAACGCACAATTAATCTGGTGTTGCGTTGCCAGTAACCGCCATAGATATCATAGCGACTTAGACGGCCATAGAGGTGATGCAGGATTTTACCCTCGCCGACATAAACAGCGGCATGATTGACTCGCTGGCTTTGGATTTGCATTAAGAAAACATCGCCAATTTGTAGATCGGCTAGATTGATATTTGGCAGCGCCACAAATCCCGCTTTGGCAAAGTTATCGAGATATAGCTCTTGTTCGCCTTCCCACCAGCCATCTTGGCGCTCAAAGTCTGGCAACAGAATTTGTTGCACCTCACTGTACCAGTCGCGCACGCAGCTATAGCAATCCCATACGCCATGCACAAACGGACGCTCAAGTAGCGGTTTGCGCTCACCCGTTGGCGCAATGGTGCGTAAGTCGCCATCAGGCCAGCTAAGGATATGCCAAGGCAATCCGCTCGCCTCACACATGGCAATATCACGTTGGCTAGGCTTGCTGCTCGCATCTGGGTGGCTGTGGCAGATGCCTATGATCTGCCCTTGTTCTTCAATGGCAGCATATTGTAGTGGATCAATCACAAATTCATCTGCTTTGTTAGTTGCCTTGTTTTCACATGGCACATATTGCGCTTTGTCGCCTTGCTTGATCAGCAATCCGCAACATTCATTAGGGTAGCAGCTGGCCGCATGCTGACTAAAGGCATGTAAAATGGTTGGGTGCATAGGGACCTGCTTTTTGTGTTAGACCATTTTGCTGACGGCGGGAAAATGCTTTTAACGTATTAGCCGCACGCTTGGGAAGCCGCCATGGGGTAATTCGGCATTTTCGCCAAAGCGCAAGGTACAGCCTTTGATGGTACCTGAGCACTGGTCGAGTGCGGGGTTATCGGTTGGTTGATCTTCATCGGTAAACATGGCCTCACCAGTGTAGCCGCAATCTGCGCCGCGATATTCGCCACGCTGGCACCAGTGACAATAGGCGGTCATTTGTCGGCCGATTTTATAGCCTGACAAATCTGCTGGATTGGATAGTTCAAAGGTAACGGCAACATTATCCTCGTTGACTTTTTTATCGACATACCAAATCTCTACCGCTTCTTGGGTTGGATCCGCTTCGCTATTGCCACTGGGGAAGTTGGCAGCATCAAGGTATTTTGCCAGCGTGCGGCGAATAGTGACCTTGGCTTGTTCCATGTTCTGAAAGTACAAACACAGGGCGCTAATACTGCCATCGAGATTAGCCACAGTTAGCGTTGGTGTGCTGGGTGAGCCATCTGAGTTAACCTCAACCCCTTCTAGCTGTGCTGGCCATGGGCTGTATTGCTCACCCTGCCAATGGATGATGCGCGCTGGTAACTCTGATTGATTAAGGTCCGCATCTGAGTACGGAATATTGTGTGCATGAAAGCGCAGTATATCGGCGCCAAAGGCGGTACCGTCGATTTCATAAAGAATAATTTCATTGCCCGGTTCGATGGTTTGAATATCAGCACTAAGCATCGGCTGATACCATAGGGAATCTTGCTTTTATTTCTAGCACTTTGGCTCGCCATTTTGCTTCTGTAGCGGGCGTCTTATCGTATTGCCACTCTAAAAATAACGGGTCTGACTCTTTTGTGTATGCAGCCTTTCTTTTTGCGATGGCACCTTCTCCTTCTTCGTATGCCTTTTGACTCATTACTGACTCGATCTGTTCAGCACTCATGCCGATTGCCAACATGTATTCATTTGATGTGTCAGTGTAAGTTTTGCCCTCAAAAATATAATTAAACATGTTCACCTCTTTTGAATGGTTGGCTTAATAGCGAGACTCTCAGCGAGAATGTATCAGCGTGGCTGGCGTGGCCGATCCATGACTGTATCGTTTGGTTTATGTCTTTAATATCAATCTCTCCAGCACTGTATTTTTTGCGAAATATTTTTAACTTTGCTTTAATGCGCTTCACGCTGCTTTTACGCAGTAACTTTTTATTTGCATATATGCGATAGCCAAGAAAATCAAGGCTTCTTCCGGCAGATGCTGCAACGGGGAATACTTGTGTTTTGCTGTTTGTTTTCAGCCTTAGCTGACAATTAATGAATCGCTCTATCATCACCCTCCACTGATGCAGCTGCTGCTTGTCGTGATGAATGATCACAAAATCATCCATGTATCTGACGTAATTTTTGGCTTTTAGCGTATGCTTAGCAAATCTGTCCAGCTCGTTTAGATACAGGTTTGCAAAAACTTGGCTGGTGAGATTGCCAAGAGGGATCCCAACGCCATGCGCGTCAGAAGGGCTGCTGTCTATGATGTAAAACAGTAGGCACTTGGTTCGCTCGCACTGTATTTTAGCGCTGACAAGCGACTTAAGTATGTGGTGATCTATGCTAGAGAAATAGCGGCTAATGTCAGCTTTTAGCGCGTAAGCCTTGCTGTGCGTTTTCTCTACGCGCCTAATAAATAGCTGAGCTCTATCAGCGCCACGGTGTGTTCCTTTGCCTCGACGGCAAGCGTAAGAGTCGTATATATATTGCCGGTCAAGAATCGGCTCGATGACATTATAAATTGCGCGGTGCACCACCCTGTCTCGAAAGCTTGGTGCGGATATCAACCTTCGCTTTGGCTCGAAGACATAAAAATGGTGGTATGGAGATGATAGATACATACCCCATATCAACTCGTTTTGGATCTGGATGATGTTTTCTTCTAGATTGTTAAAAAAGACTAATGTGCTGTTGGATTTCGTTTTCCCTTTGCGACACTGATAAGCCGCATTTAGTAAATTTTCAAACTGATATATTTGCTCAAATAAACAGCCCGCTGGCGCACCGGCGGGCGTGGCTAAATCTATT
The DNA here is from genome assembly GCF_000015185.1 of Shewanella sp. W3-18-1. Classification (NCBI taxonomy): domain Bacteria; kingdom Pseudomonadati; phylum Pseudomonadota; class Gammaproteobacteria; order Alteromonadales; family Shewanellaceae; genus Shewanella; species Shewanella sp. W3-18-1. Next base: position 2,845,872 of record NC_008750.1, read on the forward strand.
TCGGCAATGGCCGGGGCTAGTGCATCCTTTTCATTTTTGCGCTGGCAGCACCCAGTAAGATGCTTGCTTCTGGCGTAATCAAGAGCTGGACGGAAACCGATGTTGTTGTTCGAGTTCGAACGCGAGTTATTGAGGTTGAGCGCGCCAAGGCCGGCGTTGACGCCGTTGTTCCAGTTGCCGCCACGGATCGGTTCCAGTGTATTCATAATGCATTAGCCTGTTTATTGTTAATTGATTTAATCCATCCTCCCGTCATTTTGCCAATTTCAACAATCTGCACTATCCATCGCTGATACCGGCTGATGTCGATATAACGCAGATCCTTGGCCAGCCTTATCATCCGCTTTAGCACCGCTAGTTCTACGTCCAAGTCGGTTAAGGTGGTCTTTTTGTGGTAGCGCTTCATTGCAGTGATGATTAGGCGCTGCATATTCAGCATTGACAGCCGAATTTCAGCGCCAAGAACATGTGTTTCATGTTTTGGGAACTGTTTAATGGCTTGATAGCCAAACACTATCATCTCTCTGCATTTTTCTTCGATTATCAATGCTGGCATGTGCGCTACTCTTTAATTAACCGCTGCGCTATCGCGCAGCTAACAAAACACAGTCTACTTTACGCAAAATAAGCTGGACGGAAACCGACGTAGATGCTCGAGCTCGAACGCGAGTAATTGAGGTTGAGCGCGCCAAGGCCGGCGCTGACGCCGCTGCTCCAGTCGCCGCCACGGATCGGTAATCGCTGGCCGAAGTTGCGCACGTACACTCGGCCCTGCAAATTATTTGCAGTAGCTGTTTCAATAAGCAGCCGCCGCATTAGCTCGCTTGGTGTGTAGGCCGCCTCCTTTGTTAGCAATTTAAATTCCACGCTAGCCGAATTGCCAGCGTTAGCACTGTCTCCTATTGCCCCAAGGCGGTTGATCACTTGGCTATTTAGTCGCGGGGCTCCACCTGCGGCTGATGTTGAATCGTAAAATGCTGGATGTGAAACCCAGTCAACCTCGGCAACAGATGGGTTATTGTCGATCGTTGTTTTTATCTGTCCTTCTGACAGCATCGTTTGATCTTGCCATTCCCAAACATTTCCAACTAAATCCATTATCCCGTGCACAGTATGATCGTGCGACCAAGTTGCAGGCCCTTTCCCTGTATCAGTTCTTCCTGTGCCACTGGCGTCACCTGGCACACCATTATCTGCACGACGGGCCGTTTCAAATAATTTATCGTGAGCGCGACCAAAGTTTGTATTGCCGCGGGGCACAGTACCGTTAGCAAGAGACCATAGCGCAATTGCCGCCCACTCATGCATTGACATTAAATGCCAATTTGCGCCCTTACCAGTGCACCGTGATTTTGCCTGATCATAAGTAACCGATGTTAATGGCTGAACACCACCAACAACTGAGCACGTTGTACCGCCGGCGCTGGCGAGATATTTTGCGATCAATATTTCTCCGCGTGGGGCTCCGTTTGTCAAAAAGGCGGTTGGGGTTCCCGTTCCAAGTTGTAGGTCAGTTAGGCCAAGCGATTCGTAGGTGAATCTCGGCACCACAACCATCACATTTGGATTGCCTTGGGAATCATAAATGACAGTGTTTCGTCCGCCGCTTAACGCCTCAACCTCCTGTCGACGTGGATCTTTAATCAGAATCTGCAGTCCTGCTTTGTCAATGACATGATTATCATTTGACGTGCCGACTTCGCGGGAAGCGGAATGAGTCGGCGCGCTGAAATTAGCATTAAATTTTTCGGCTAAGTTACGCGCTGTATCGCCGCCAGCTCCCGACGGAGATGTGCCTAGATTGACTGTTGCTATAGCCATATTAACTCCATAAATAGATTGGTTCAGCGCCAGGGCGCATCAAGGATGAAATGCTTGTTCGAAAGTGGCGGCGATGCGATACATGCCGCCGCCTAATGGGGTGTTGGTGACCTGTTTAACTTGCCATAGCGATTGACTACCAAGGGGTGGCGTCCAGATAAATGACTTAGCGCCTTGGTGTTCATCAAGAAAGGCGACTATCGCCTCCGCCGTGGCTTTGTTTTTGGTGAACGTTAGCGGCCAGCTTTGCACCTTGCTGTTAATGCCATCGCCTACTGATTGGCTGTAGCCATCACCAAACTGGGCAGAGCGAGTGCGATATTGGGTGTCGCCTGTGGCGCCATTATCTGGTGCCCATGTGAATGTTTGAGGCATTATTTATAAGCCTTTCATTTTTTGAATTTTCTGCCAAATAAACCCATTTGGCTGCAAAGATTCAATCATCATGGCTTCCATATCAGCGGTCACTTGCTGCGTTTTGGCGTTTAGCTGCTTGGCAATATCCATGCGGTAATCACCATCGGCAGAAACAGTGACTAAAATTCCCGCTAAAACCTCAGAAAACGCTCTCACTCTCTCCCGAATTTCTATTGCAGTTGTATTATGGGTGACATCATTAAAGAAAAACTGAATAGCGGAATCACTTAGCAAGGTAATTAATACCTCTTTGTTATATTGATACACCTTAATACCCTCCCTTCATTGCTCGCCAAATCATTCCACCCGGTCTAAGTTCTAGCGCGATTTGTGTTTTAGTACCTTGCTTAGATGACTCCGCGTAAGCCTTAATAACCTCGTTCATATTTGTATTGTTAGCCCCGTTATTGTTATTACTTTCTGGCACAATAATTTGCTGATTGATGATGACGTTAGGACTTGTTCCAGCCATTGCGGCAGCAGGAACGCCGTTATAGGCTGCGCCGCCAACTACACCACCGTCCGCATAGCCTTTGTGGCCTTTACGCATGGCTTCAACCGTGGCCACACCACCCGCACGGGCGATATCTTGTTGTGACCAAACCACCTCACCTTTATGCACGATGCCAGCAGGCTCATACTTGCCACCCGCGCCAGTGTATCCGCCTGATGATTTGCCGTTTTTAATCCATTTTTGATAAGCGTCTCCGGTGTAATCGGATGCACTACTACCTCCAACAACCCCACCATCTGCAAACCCAAACATGCTGCCAATAAATCCAGCAATGGCTTTTTGCATGGCGATTTTGGCAAGATCAGCCAAGATAGACTTGGTTAGCTCCGCAAAGTCGGCCTTACCTGAGGTGACAAAGTCGGTAAGCGCGTCGGTCATACCACCAAAAGCGTTATCCATTAACCGCTCTGTCTGCCCTGCCATATCGGCGGCAGCATCAATGTAATTCTCCATTGATGAACGGGCACCATTTGTCCAATCGGCTTGTTTGGCGTCGAGGGCGATGTAATACGCATTTTTTTCATCAAGCAGTTTTGCTTGATGATCTTTTAGCATCAACAACTGCTGTTGATATTCTTCGTCAGTCGTTCTGCCAGCTAGGTTATCGGATAATGCTTTTCCCTTGGCGCTTTCTATTTCGCGCTCAATGCTTTGGCGATCACCTAGGCGTTGTTGTGCTTTATCGCCTAAGCCAAAGCTGGCGAGTTTGTCGGCATTGCGTTGTTGTTCTGCGGCCAAGTTGGCGGCAAGGTTGGCACTGTAGCTTTGCAGCCGCAAAGATTCATTGCGCTTTTTAAGTTCTTCATCGAGAGCGACGTTTTTTTCAAGCTGGGCACGGATAACAGATTGCTCAGCTAACAGGCTTTTTTGTTGGGCCGTGAGTACATCTTTATTTTTGATGTCAGCGATTTGCTGCTCAAACTGGATTAACTCTTTTTGCGACTGAGTAAGCTTGATATTTGACTCTAGCTGACCTTGCAAGCCTGCTTGGGTTTCGCGCAAACGCATGAGATACGTAGTGGCGGCATCGTCAGCAAAGGCTTTGGTCTTTTTAGCAGTGTCTTTGAACTTTTTCTCTATCGATGCCAGATCACGTTTAATAGTATCTGGATCCAGCAAGGCGCTATTGGGATTGTCCTTGCGTATTTTTTCAATATTGTCTTTGTATTCCTTTATCGCCTTGGTGCGCTTTTGCTCATTGGTAAGGGTTTCTTCCGTTAATTTGGCGTTTTCTCGCTGGGCGGCAATTGAGTCTTTACTTATCTTGGCGCGTTCAGCCTCTTGCTTTGCTCTTTTAGATTCAAGATCAATTTGATCTCGGATTTGTTTATTTTCTTCCATCAAAGCTTTCATCGCTCTTTCGCGATAAACAGCAACACCATTACTCCCTTTTCCTTGAGCTGCAAGCTCAAATATTTTTTTGGCATTTTCAGCCAACTTATCATTCAGTGTGTCAGGACGACCAATGCCGACAGTGGCGTCCCATGCTTCTGCGGATATATCTTTTACCGCCTTCCATGCTTGCTCAATATAACCAAGATTTTCAGTGATATCGCTTGTGCGGTCATCAATAGCATCGCTATATGCTTTGAATACTAAATCTGCTGCTTCGTTTGATTTGCCAGCCTCTTTAAGTGCGGCGGCTTGCTCATAAACAGATGCAGTGAGGAAGTTATATTTTTTGTTGAGTTCTTCGGCGGCTTTAACCGGGTCATCGGCGAGTTTGACAAATTCCGCAATGGTTTCACTCATTGCTTTGCCAGTGACTTTTTCCATTTTTATGGCCGCAAGGCCAACGAGCTCGATTTGGTCGCCAAAGAATTTGCCTGTATTCGCAACCTCAGCTAATGCAGCAGCGGCTTGGCGCTGAGTGCCGCTAATGGCATCGATGCGCTTGGCGGCATCCATTAATTCATCTGAAGTAGTGCCTGCAGAATTGCCCGTCAGTATTAATGCATTACGCAGCCTATCTGCCTCAACACTGCCTTGGTAATACGCCAGCGACATTACGCCAGCCGCAGAGGCTGCAATGGTGAACGGGTTAATTAATCCCAGTATGTAGCCGCCCATGGCTTTAGCCGCTGGGCCAACACCGCCAAACATATCCTTTAACTGTCCGCCTTGTTGCAATAAAACAGTTAATGGGTTTTGACCACCTTGGAGCGATACGGCGATATCGGTGAACTGGGCTGGCACACCACGCAATGCAAAAGCCAATTGCTTGGCTGATAAACCATTTTTATCAAACTCAACGCTGGTCTTGCCAACTTCACTGCGCATTTGTGCTAAACGTTTAGAGTAAAGACCATATTCAGATGAATTTATTAAGCCTTTGGCTGAGCTCGACCTTAATAACTCTTGCGCTTTATCAAGCTCGCGAATTTCAAAGATGACAGGATCAAGTCTTTGCTGCAGCCGTTGCAGTTCGGACTGCTGTTGCTTGGTTGCCGCCTCAGCCTTCATTTGCGCTTCTGTTGTGCCATCAATGGCCGAGCGCATTTGGTTAAGCTTTACTATTGCGCTATCGTATTGTCCCTTATCTATATGACCTGCAGCGAAGGCCGCTGATAGTTTAGTATTTTGCGATTCTAACTCTGCCAGTTTTGCTGTTACTGGGTCTAGCTGACGTAACAGTCCTTGCAGTTCAACTTGTTCTTTTTGCTGAGCAGATTGCAGCCGACCAGAGGCGGTATAAACTCGGTCATACTCTTCACGCATTGTCGCTAGCTGAGAATTATATTTTGTGAAATCTTCGCCACTGATAACACCCACTTTTACGCCTTCAGATAACCGCGCTTGCATGTTGTCTAATTCGGCATATTTAGCGATTGCAGGGTCTAGCTGGCTTACGACTCGGTTGATTTGCTTGTATTGGTCAGCGAAAGCCGAGTTTGCTTCATACGTGGCATTTTTAGTTTGTTCTAAGCGTTCCGATAAGATTTCGAACTCACGACCATTAAATATTCCCTTGTCATTTAACTCTGCAAGACGGCGCTGCTGAACTTCTAGGCTAGATAGCTGTGATATCAGCGGATCAATCTGTTTCACCATTCTGGCTGTCGCATTTTCAGCCTTTAATGATGCACGCTCAGCTTTACTCATGCCTTCAACAAAGCTGCCCGTTTCGGCAAACATGTTTAGCGTTAGTGTGCCGAGTGACTTATTTGCCATGGGGATTCCTGCTTGGTTTAAGGACTTTGGTTTTACTGCATTAGGCTGGCCGTCCTTGGCCTTATTGCTACTAATTTGAATTACTTTTTGATGGCACTGGCTTTTAGCATCATAAGCACGTCATCAACGGTGGCTTCTTGCTGCGGCGCTTCATCCAACTGGCTGAACAACATGAAGTATTCAAGATCGGCTTTGCCGCCGTGAATGATATTGAGGTGGTGCATTTGCGCTGCGGCAATGCGTTCTTGCCGTGCTTGAAGGCTTAAAGGGCCGAACTTTGCTCGGTAGGCGATCCAGTTGATGACTTCTCGGTGCGTGAGGTTTTGCTGGGCTTCTTCAATGGTTCGTCCGCCAACGCCTGCGAGGACGAGTTCGTGCCAGAATTCGTCGTCGGCGGTAAGGCTTTTGGGTCAGGTTTTAGTCCGATGCCATTGACTTCGTTAATAGCGCCGATTAACGCCATACCGAGTGAGTCGCAGATTGGACCATGGGCGTCATTGCCTAGAATGTCGTCAATCTCAAATAAGGGCTTACCGTGTTCATCGACGATACTTGAAACAATGCGAGACGTAAGCGAATCAATTCCGTTGTGGTAATTGTTTGCTTCAATATTTGCAGTGGCAAATGACTTTTTACGGATGAATACCGATGCTTTGCAGGTTTCACCATTTAGGTTGATCCACGAAATTTCGTGGAGTTCAGGCTTTGCGGGAGAATAGGAACCCGACTGAATAAGGCTAGCAACACTTAATTCCATGATTGTTCCTTGAGGATTAAGTTAAGACGGTTAAGCAAAAGCCCACTAATTAAGTGGGCTTCATTTAGGTTAATCAGGCGTGCCTATGATTAAGGCGTTACGGCGGCAGGCACTAGAATCGGATCGCCTGATACCTGAATTCCGATAGTGGACTTAACCACATCGTTTTGTGCAAACGTAAATGGATAGGCCGTCATGAAACCTTCGAAGGTGATCCAAGTACGGGTTGTGGGTAAGGTGAAGTCTTTAGTTGTGACGGTTGGCGCAGTGCCCACTGCATCACTAAAACCAATAGCCCATTTAATGGTGGTGCCAGCGGTTTTGATTTGGTGCAGGCGCAGGTGGCTTGGAATTCGTGGGTCGATGTTGATACCAAACGTTGCCGCACCAGGCGATTTTAAGCCTGCTACAAACTCACGGGCCATGGCTTCTAATGGGGTGGTTTCGATGGGATCGACTGGGCTGTCGATACCATCAATGGAGGTCACAGCGATGACACCTAAAATGGAATCATCTGCCGGATCGATTGCATAGAGCTGGGTGCCCTGCGTTTTCATACTCATGTTGTTGCTCCTAACAATAGCCTTGCGGCAGATACAAAAAAGCCCCTGCAGGTGCAGAGGCTTTTGGTTTTATGAAATGGTTTTAGTGGGCTAGCGTGTGACTATCCAATCGATGTCAAAGCTGTGACGATAATTGCCTGTTTCTTTGTCGCGACTATCACCGTTGTAATTGGTGGTATGCGCCTCTAATTCAGTGGCGAAGCGAATTGCATCACCCACAGCATTAGCCGAATTGCCAGAGTCGGCATATACATCAACTTGCAGCGCAAAGGTGTCGGTATCGGGTCGGCCTGAGATATAGTTTTCAGGGCTACCGCCGATCACCTGCCAAACCGCATAGGGCTTGGCTACGTTTTGCGGTGCTTGGCCAAATGGATAAAGCCTTGTGGGATTGGTACCAAGTAAATCAGTCACTGCCGTGCTTGCTTGGCACACGACAAAAATGGGCGCCATACTCATGAAAGTGCCTTATCGAGTTCTTTATCAAATTCAACTGTAAAACGGCCGATCACTTGATTGATGTTATTGGCCAGTGCCGGACGCATAAATGGCTGTGCTTGGGCGTGTTCGGTACCGAACTCGACTAAATGCCAGTGTGGGGTATTGCCGCGCGCACCTTCGTCGGCGTTAGGTGTAGGAATACGGCCACGATTGGTGGCGATGCCCACTCGATACATGATCACACCTTCGTTTTGAAATAGCCGGCTAGCAAACTGCAGTGTGACGTTGTCGCGAATGCGCCTACCTGTTTTGGGGTCGTCCACATTGAGCGAATTTTCTTGAGCCGCTTTTTTTACTATGCCAGCGGCTTTACGCAGCGCGGTACGTGTCCCCGTATCAAGCACGGTTTGGCTAACCCTGTTCATTTTGGCTTTAACTTCTTTTAAGCCAATGAGACTGAAATCGAATTTTGCGGCCATCTTAAAGCCCCTGATTAACGCCATCTTTGCAGCGTAATCGCCACTCTTGACGCCCTGTTAGATCGGTTTCTGCCGATTGGATATCGTAAGTTCTTCCATCCCATAAAATGCGGCATTGGTATAACAGGCTTAAATCAATGGGGAACCAACGAAAATTAATTCTTGCGCTGGTTTCAGCTTGCTTGGCATCTGCGGCATAAAACTCGCGACCAGCCCCTGTTAATACTTCTGCAGCGAGCTTATCGAGAGGTTTTACCCCTAACATGAGGGTTTGCCATTCGATGAGATCACCACCTGATTGGGGATCCTGAGTTATTATCGGTTGTTGAATATGCACCCGATGACGTAAACGATGAGCTAGCATTAGATGCCCCAACCTATTCGATATGGCGTTAATTTTATTTCTGCTGCTTTGCGCAGTTTTGCCGCATCTTCTGGTGTTGCTTGATAGTTTGCTTGCAGTAAAATCATTACGCCCATAGTGATACTTGCTGGCAGCTCTGCAGTCGTTTCATCAAGCAGAATAGTAAGGGATTCCCTTCCCATAAATTGACAGGCTTCATCCTCGGCGGCATTGAGCAATAATTGCAGTTTGGCATCATCCTCATCGTGGATAATGTCAAGAAATTGCTTGGCTTGCTCTAGGGAAATGGTGCTCACTGAGGACTCCTGAATAACTGATTAAGCTTTAGCTTTTTTTGCAGCAGCGGCAGCGGCCTTAGCATCTGCTTCTTCTTTTGCCTTGGCTTCAGCTTCTGCAGCGGCCTTAGCATCTGCTTCTTCTTTTGCCTTGGCTTCAGCTTCTGCAACGGCCTTAGCATCTACTTCTTCTGTTTTTTCTTCCGGTGCGCGCTCAACTAATTTGTTGTGCTTTAGCTCATTAAAATGATGTTCATCCACTTTAAATGGTTCTGATGCGCGCGTTTTTACTTCATTTCCTAAATAAAAGGATTTAAGTGCAATGGCGAGAATTTTAGCCATGGTATTGCTCCTATAAATTGGTCTTGATAAAAACGACAAAGGCCGAAGATATTCGGCCTTTGTGCTTTTAGTTATCAGTTAAGTGATTTTGCGCTGTTAGGCGAAGGTGAAATCGCCAGTCACAAATGCTTCAGGGCGATAAACTGCTAATGCTAAACGTTCTTCAGCACGGATAGTCACCATGTTGTTTTCAAAGTCTTTGTCGTTCTCGGTAGAGATTAGGACTTCAATATCCATACGGTCATAAATCTGTGCACCCATTTTGAATGCACCGACTAAGAACTCGTTTTGCACAATTGATTGGGTTTCAACTACAGGACGATTCCACAATGTTGGGGCAGTTTGGCCTTGTGGTTTACCGATTAAGTAATTTTTGTTGCTGTCTTTAAGCATCTCGATCACAGCCCAATCGATTGGGTTAAGTACGATACCGTCGGCAGCGTATTCAGCTAAAGCTGCTTGCAGTAAAGCTAATCGAATACGATCAATATGCTGCTCATCAACAACAGCGGCACCTGTTGGCTTAACGTAAGCACTAGCTTGCGGGATAATACCGTGCAGGTTAGCGCCAGTATTATTGCCATAAAGAAGCTGTAATTCTTCTTTAATCATTAATCCATATTCAGCGCGTGCATTGATGAAGCTTTGCAATTGTTTTGCGTCATCTAAAATCTGGCGACTAGCTTTAAACAGATGGGCAATGGTACGCACGCCTGCTTGCACTAGTCCAAAGGTAATCTCTGAATAGGGTTTACCAGTGTTTTCCGCAACTGGTGCAGCGTTATTAGTAAAGCCAGTTTCCTTTACATATTCAACGCTGTTGCTTTCAGTTTCACCTGGGGCAATCAAATCACGAATAGTTAATCGGCGCTCTGGACCACCAATAATTCCCGCCATGCGATCAGGGCGAACTAATGCACCGCCTGAACCTGTGGCGGAAGTAATCGCTGAACGTGGCATTTGTACACGACGGGTGCCACGAAATGAGCTGTTTACCCCTTCCATTTCTTTATCGGTCGCAACACGCTCACCGATCGACAGTTCACGTTCTTCTTGCTGACTTTGCGGTCCCTTAAGCAGCTTTTGCTCAGCTTCTTGCAAGCGAGCTTGCAAGGCACCCTGTTCTAACAGCAGCTTATCGACCTTATCGCGGGTTTCGGCATGCATTTCACCAGAAGCCTTGATCTGCTTATTAGTTTCTTCTGCCGCCGATTTAATTTGATCACCAATCTTGGTTAGATTGGCACCTAATTCTTCTACTTGTTTTTCAAAATTTGGGTTTGGCATAATCGCCTCCAGTTATTTAGATAAAATGGTGTTTGATGCGTTGATTAACGCAGTTAGATCGGGGGCGACAGCGTTTTGCGTATCGGACACATCAGCATTTAGCGTGATGCCGCCAGCAGCGCTCGACGTGCTGGACTTTAAATCTTGAAGTAATTGACGGCGTTCGCTGCGTGGCACACCTGCTTTTGCCATGGCGGCATCCACTTTACGCAGTGAGTTAGCGTTGGTATTTTCAGTGGCTTCACCAATTTCATCGGCTGAGAGTGTGTCTGCAGCAAAGCCAAGCTCTACGGCTTTTTTTCCACGGATAAAGGTTTCTTCATCCATCATGGTGGCAATGACTTTTTCACTTTGGCCGCAACCTTCTACGTATAGGTCCACCATGGCCGCATCAAACTCTTCCATGTCGTCGGCGATGTTACGTAGGGCATGGCGGTTACCGATGGCAAATACCCAGCAGTTGTGGATCATCAGAAAGGCAGAGCTAGCAACAAATCGCGCATCATCCTCGCCTGCCATATAAATAACTGAGGCCGCAGAGGCTGCAAGGCCAAGTACTTTAGTAGTGACTTTTCCTTTGTGTTCGCGCAGACGGTTATAGATCGCTATACCTTCGAACATATCGCCGCCTGGTGAATTGATATAAACAGTGACGTCTTTTTCATTACCGATACTGCGTAAAGCTGCATCGATACGCTTTAGCGTAACGCCTTCGCCGTACCAATCTTCGCCAATGATGCCGTAAACAGTAATGGTTGATTCGGTGTTTTCTACCGCGGCTTTAATCGCTGGGTTCCACAGCTCTTGCGCGCGCGGAGAAATATCGCAGCGCACTCCGCTCTGCGAGAAGCTTTTTGGAAATGGCATGGTTTACCCCTAGTTATCTTGATTGAGCCAGTTTGTTAATACGGCTTGAACTTTTGCAGATTCTGATTGCGTACCGAGTTGATCGATTGGTGCAAGGTTAGTTTGAACGGTTAACACATCGGCATTACCACCACGGCGCGGTAAATTTTCTTTAACCCGGCAATCATCACGGGTGTAAATGCCGTTTTGAGTCATTTTGCTGTAGAACTCGGCGCGTGATGCGCTATCACCTCGCAACAACGCCTCAAGATTGTATTGTGCATACTGAGTTTGGCGCTGGGCAGGTGTGAGCAAATTAATGCTGATTGATTGCTCAATTCGACGGATCCAAGACGATAAAGTTAAGGTGACAAAGCCAATCATCTTTTGCTCTAGCCCTGTGCCCCAATTGCTGTCTTTACCGCCAAAGCCGATGAGTGACGGGTCCACTAAAAACCAGCGGCAAATCTCTTCTACGCTGTAGTTTCGTGACTCGAGTAACTGCGCATCAATTGGGTTAATGCCGATTAACTCAGGGGTAATGCCTTGCTCAAGCACAGGTGATTTACCTGCGTTCATTGCGCCTGTAATCGTTTTTACATATTCGCGAAACTCTTCACGCTGAGGTTTAGTCATTACGCGATCTACTTTAAAAGCGACTGTTTTTGTCATACCGTTTTTAAAGGTACTTGCGCTAACATCCTCGGCTGACATGGCACCACCAAACACATTGGCACCATAAGAGATTGTTGATAAACCGATTAAGCCATCCAGCGAGAATGCCGGAATGTGCATCATGTTTTGCTTTTTGATTTGACGGCGGGATCCGTTTCTTGGCTTGTACCAGTAGATCAAGCTACCGCTATCATCCAAGTCGATATCCATGCGATGCGGCATAAGAAAATCGAGCGCGATAATCTCACCGCCAGAGCGGTGGATCTCAATAAACGCATTGCCCTTAAGTAGCAATGATGCGAGCACTGCTTCCCAAAACTGCATGGCAGTCATATCTGCATTGGGCTTAATGCTCAATACAGTAGAAAGGCTGTTTTGAACTTGGATGCGTCCACCATCACTTTGGCGCTCGTACAAACCAAGCGGCAGCATGGCAACAGTTTCTGAAATACGACGTACACAAGCCCATACTGCTGCAAGCTGCATAGCGGTATTCACATTAACCGTTTTGCCACTTTTTGAGGTTGCCATTAGTTGCGACCAAAAATCACCGTCTGTTAGCCTTAAGGTTTTCCCCATAAAGCTGTCGAGTGACGCGAATGGCTGACTTGCTGCTTTAGCAATAACCAAAGCAAGTGAATTTGATTGTTTCACGCTGTCATTCCTTTACGTAAAAATGAAGCGCCTGCAAACGACAAGATCGAACCAGATAGCAGCGCCCAACCGAGTCCAAATAGGATATAAACGCCAGCTACAGCCATTAACGAACCTGTTAGTGCAAGGAAGATGAATAGAGCCAGTGGTGTATTCATTAGTAAATTGGGTCCTTAATTGCTGCTAGCCAATCTTCGGTATCATCGACGCCATCAGACTCTAAAGCCGTTCCCACGGCCATAGCGGCGGCGACTACGCCATCGATGCGGCCTGTGGATTTTTTCTTGGTAAAAATACGGTTGTCTTTGGCGTCGGCCTCAAGCACTGCGCTTGCGGCGTTCCACCTTAGGCATGGGTTGGTTTTGATTCTGATCTGATTGCTTGTGATCAACTTTTCAAACAGCTCAATTGAGCGCGGCATCCAGAGGTTTGACTCTGATGCTTTGTAGTAACCTTGCCCGTGTTTAACCAGCGGGATAAATACGTTTGCCTCGGCGAGTTCTGGCTCGAGATAGTGGATCCGGTATTGGTCGAAGCCGATGCTTTTTATCTCAAACAGCGCGGATAGCTCGGCGATTCGCTCAGCCACAAAGCTGTAGTCAACTGCGTGACCTGATGGCGCGTGAATAAAACCTTGCCTGAGCCATGCCGAGTACGGCACGTTATCGGTGCGCTCGCGATCCAGTAGCGTGTCTTTTGGTGTCCAAAACTCGACTAACAGCGTTTTGACTCGCGGGAAGTACAGCGCTAAGGAAGTTAAGTCGCGGGTACCGGATAAGTCGAGCCCGCCGTAACATTCTTCGCCGTAGAGCTCGCTGATATCAAAATCATCTTCGCAATCCATCCATGTGTCGGCAGATAACCAAGGCGAGGCAGAATCAACCCACTGGCAGAAGTTTAAGCGCCTGACAATGCTCTCTTTGGCTGGCATGCCCTTGGCTTGAGTGACTTGCTCACGCAGGTATTTATGCGTGAAGGTGTGCCCGAGTGAAGGGTTAGCTTTTTGCCAGCAACTTTCGTCATTAATTGGGTCGTCACCTTCATCGAGAGAACAGATAAAGGCGAAGAAGGAGTCATCTTCTTTGGTACCCGCACAAATGGCCTTGCCGTATTCGTGGTATGAGTAACAAACGCTAGTGCGGTCGTGGCCTGAGTTGGTGATCATGAAGATCAGCGCTTGCTTGCGGCCTTTGGTACCCGCACGCATCATCTCAACGACGTTGTTGTTTTTGTGTTCGTGTACTTCGTCAATCAGCGCCATGTGGGGACGTGGGCCTGACTGACCGTTGTCGGAGCTGATGGGTCTAAAAAATGAGTTTTTAGCCAGATAGGCAAGGTTCCAAACACTTTGCCCGGTACCCGATTTTTTTAATCTTGAACTTAGCTGCGGCGACTGGTTTACCATGGAAACCGCATCGCGGAATAAGATCATCGCCTGATCTTTTTTGGTGGCCGCAGCATAAATTTCGGCGCTGGCCTCACCATCGGCGACTAAACCGTAAAGCCCGATACCTGCAGCTAACGGGGATTTACCAGAGCCTTTGCCACTTTCTACATAGCACATGCGAAAACGGCGGGTACCGTCGGCATCCTTCCAGCCAAACAGCGAGCCGACGATAAACGCTTGCCAGTCGAGCAGATTAAATGGCTTGCCTTCGTAATCACCACCACTTAAACGCAATACTTTTGGGAAAAAGCTAATGGCGCGGTTGGCGGCGGCTAAATCCCAAATTAGACCTGTTGCGTGACAAGACTCTAAGTCTTTTAAGTGCCGCTTACAGGCGTTGCGAATATCTGGACCAGCAAGGAAATCCCCTGAGACGACCTCTTTTGCCCATCGAGTGACGCGATCTTCTATATCATCCGAAGAATTCGTCGACTTCGTCTTTTTTCGGGGCGCCATCAGTTACCTGTACTTTGCTACGGGCTGATGGGGTTAGCCCAAATTCTACGAGATAGGCTTTAAATCGCCTGTCGGCATCGGCCAGCATTTGCACTGCTGGGTTGGCTTTCATTAGCATTTGCTCGACTTGGGTGACTTCTCGGGTATCTTCGTCGATGTTTTCACCGATGATTTTGATACTTTGGTAAGTTCGGCCGTTTTGCTTTATTTCGTCCCTCAGGTCGAGAATTTCTGAGTAAACGTCGCATAACCGTTCAAGGGCCATGCCATCGGCAAGTGTGAGCACGCCCATGTCTTTAAGCAGTTTTGTTAGCTTTTTCCATGCTGCTTTTGCTCTTGGGCTGAGATAAGCCGGCATTCGCGGTATCCCCGCTTCTAGCTTTGGCTCTTTTTTATTGAGCGGTCTTTTGCCGGGATTGCCTGTAACGAGCTTGAGCGCGGTTGGCGTGGTTTTTCGTCCTACTGCCACGTTTACCTCACTATTTGTTCCAATGGTGATTTGGGTCTGTCGGCTTGCCGCTTTCGTCTGCGCCAAGCTTTACCCCTCTGCTCTCCATTATTTTTTTGGTGCTATCGTGGCAAGTCTTGCACAGCGGTTGCCAGTTGTTGGTATCCCAAAATAGGGTTGTGTCGCCTTTGTGTGGGATCTTGTGGTCCACTACCGTTGCGGCGGTGATAATGCCTTTTTGCTGGCAGAAGCAGCAGAGCGGATTGCGCTTTAAGAAGGTTTCACGGGCTTTTTGCCAGCGTCCACCGTAACCACGTTCGGCTGTTTTGCGTTTATCATCGCGCCAGCTGGGTTGGCTCATAATTCATCTGAGCCATCTAAATAGGCTGATGTTTTTTGTTCTTCGTCATCTACAGCCATCATCTGATCAACGATTTCCAGATTACTGTTTACCAGATGGCTTATCGCCGTTGTTTGCGCTGTAATGGCTGCGGTTTGGGCTGTCATAGCTAAGGTTAGCGCCTGAAGATGCTCAATTAAATCATCTTGCTTGCTTTGCTTAATAACTGGCGGCTTGGTTTTACCTTGAAATGTTGGGTATGCGGCATTTAAGGTGGATACATCAACCCAATCAGCAGGGACCAGTGGCACTAATGCTTTTGCACCATTGCCGCCATTACCAATATCAGATTCGACAGCGGGCACGGAAACGATGGCGCCATTGAAGATAACCACGACTTTATTCATGGAGGTCGTCCATATTGATTACGTTTAATTTGCCTTGTTTAATCGCGGCCATTCTCGCTTCGTGAAATTCTCTGTTTTGCTTTTTCTTTTCTCGCGAGAGGCGAAACTGAACTACGAATAAAGCGATTGTTGATGCAATACCAAGCAATAACGCAATATTGTTGAGTGACAAAAAGCCGCCTATTGCTGTTGAGATCGAAGCAATATAGCTTCCGGTTGTCGTAGCTTTATCCATAATTGGCGCCAATGGTTTGATATTCATTGTTAGCCTCCGATCACTCGGTAGACAGTTTCGATTTTTGCTCGTTAATCCAGTTTTCTAGTGCTAGAAAATCTCGGTCACACAATGAAATTACTTCGATTAACGAATTGGTGTATTCAGAAAGCTCTTGGTTTTTCTTGCTGAAATATGGCGGCACTAGGCACTTGCTGATCAGTTCCTTTGGCGGGAAAACATAATGAATCTTGGTGACGGTAACTGTTCGCACATCTGGCTGAACGCTCGAGCACCCTATTAAGATCTGCAGGGATATCAGCAGCGCCCCAAGACTTCGTTTTTTCATCACTGGCCCCGTTAAAAATCTGCTTCAATTCTTTATTACTTGCTGCAAATCCTTGTTTAATTGCATTTCGATCACGCTCTCGATCACTTAATGCTTTTGCTAAAAGGCTAAGGCTATTTAATAAATTTTCTTTATCTTTTTCAGCAACTTCTAGCGAATTTGAAACAGAGGTTAAATCATTTTGCAAGATTTTCTTTGACTGTTCAGATCTAGCTAAATCACTCTTTAGCAGTGCTATTTGCCCCTGATTTATCTTAAAAAACACACCAAAAGCCAAAACAGAAACAACCAGCAAACCGAAAACTAACGCAATGATTTTATTATTTAATGTACTGAACATTTTCAAGACCTTCCTGCGCCAGAAAAAAAGGTTTCATTTCGCGGTTTTGCATAAAGATGGCAGCGAACGGTCAGTTAGGCAAAAGCCCCAAGGTTTCGACCCGCCCCACCCCCGCTGACAACGCCTCAACCGATTCGTAGGCGTTGATTTCAGCGCTTTTACCGAATTATTTGACCGCTGGCATAATGAATTTAAGCCCTTCTGTAATCGCTTCTAATCGCTTTGTGTTGGATATTATTTAGAGTCAATCTACTGCAGTGCATCGAGGCAGCGTTTATGCCGCTCTTGCACTCGAACCCATACGCCATAGCAACGCTTGTTGCCAGGCGTTGAACAGTCATAGCCAGCGACAGTGCGATACTGCGGCAGCAGCAATGCATCACATGATTGTTGGTATTCACCTTGGATAAGATGACCACGCATCGGAGAGGCTAACCAACGGCCAATGCCGTATTGGTACGTCCAATCGATGTACAAATCGTAAGATGCTTGGTTAAGCTCAACGTTCGGCAGGCTTGCTCGAAAGCGTTGCTCATCCTTATCGATATGAGCTTTAGCGGTTTTAAGTGCGTTAATCGGGGTAGTTGTTTCGCCTAGCTTTACTGGCCGTCCATCTGCGTGATAAGTGGACCCAAACCCCAATGTAGGGCGATCACCTTTAACCGGAATCTCGGAAACTGGCGAGAATCCCTCAGATGAAACCAAGGTGATCAGTGCAGCAGCTGATAAGCTCAGTCCTGTGACTAATACCTTATTGCGCATGATTAACCCCGACTAACCTCTTTAATTACGATATAACGCGTATCCCAAATTGTTAGCTCTCGCAGTTGAACATTATGTAGCTCAAACTCATCAACTAACTTATCTGGCACAGAGTCAGTTCCCTTATCCCAAAGCTGAACCATAACCTTGTGGTCACTGGTATCTGCATTTTCAACTCGAATATGTTTAGTCATGATAAACCCCAAAACAAAAAACCCCGGCGATGGCCGAGGCTTGAATAAACTGAAAGGTCTAGATAGCAAAAAGCCACCTATCTGGTGGCTTTAGATGCTATAACCCGCATTGTTATAGCAGGATATTAAATCTATAAGGCTGGGTCAATAGATAATTCTCAGCTTTATTGTGGGATACATGAAATCAAAAATGAACCTATAGATGAAATGCTTGCGAGGGTAGGCAAAGATCTCACTAATGAGTTTACTACTGCTCTGCTTGGCTTTTCTTGTTTAAAATGATTTTCTAAAGCGGTTACAATTTCTAAAGCATCAGATTTTTCATTGATGTCAATTATATTTTTTTTAATTTCATCCCTTAGTATTTCTATCTGTTTTGCTATCTCGTCATTAATTGAAACCATGTTAGTTGATAAGTCTAAAGAGTTGTTATTTACTCTAGAGTTATGTCCATGGAAATTGTATGTTATATTCGAAATATCTAATTTATCATTTTGAATACCGAGCTTTTGACATTTTACTTCGTATGATGCATTAAAACTGCCGCTTTTTGCATGATAAATAGGATTTACTACTTTGTATTGTTCAGTGGCACCAATAGGTAACACTCTTTCAATAATATCATTAACCTCAATAGCAAAATTTGGGTTATCAATATATATGATATCTTCTTGCACTGACGCTTTAATATTTTCAATGACTGCGCCATTCTTCTTTATCAATCTAACATTATCATCCATTCCAAATGAGTCCATTATTATCTCCATAAAAATTAAATAACTTTATTACTTATCACTTAACTGATTTAATTGCTCACGATACTAAACTCATACCGCGTTCAATGTCTATTCCCGTTGGAACAAACACGATCTTAATCCCTATCTTCTTGGCGTAGTAATACTCGGCGGTGGCGCCTGCAGACCTGCGCCAACCGGGCAACATCACAATCTCATTGCAAGCACGGATCATGGCGTAACAGATATCCATATACTGCGGTTCGGTTAGGCCGAACGGCAGGCCAGCAGAGTGAAGCACTACTCTGCCAGTTTCCGCTAGCTGCTCGGCCGCTTTAAAGAACGCCTGCTTATTGGCTTCGACATTGCCGCTTATTGGACCAGCGATGTAGGTGGTTATCATCAATCATCACCAGGCTGGGATTGATTAGCAGTGGCGTTATCTAACGTATGTTCACGCCAAGCATATTTACAGCACCGGCATGTTTTTAATAGATGCTCTTTTTTACAAACGATTTGGTAGTCAAATGCCCTTGATACATAGCGAATAAACTCACTCATCTTTCCTTGTTCTTTGCATGTACCTAAATTGGTGCCATCTTCTACAAACTGAAATTCTATCGAACTGGATCCGCACTTCACGCATTTACACATGTGTCACTACCTCTTGAATGTGGAAAACACCGTCAAGATAAAACCCCTTTACTGTACCTGTGACATCATTACCTTCGCACTCATCGTAAACAAACTCCTTTGCCGCAGCAGGGATAAAATTAGAAGGGTATTGACTGACTGCTTTTTTTATAATGTCTGCACCTAGCCATTGCATAGATACCTCACTTGATCACGGTTAACTTTTTGCCTGACTCGATTGCTTTAAGCACTTCAATTCGCCCAAGCCCACTATTTTGATACTCGTTCCATTCACTATGATGCTGTGGGCAATAGTGCATATCTTTGCCAACGGTTTTCGCGCATTTTCGGCAGAGTTTGCGATCACAAGTTTTATCGTTTCCTACTGGGTAATCACATAGAAATTCTGCTGCAGGGAAGTTATCTCCACATTCGCTGCAGTCGTCCATGTTGACTTCATCTTCTGAAAAGTCTCCACAGATAAACCCTACTGTTTTACCATTACTTCTTATTATTGAGCAGGCCATTACTCTTTCCCCGCCTGCTCGATTGCATCGCGCACTGCCTTAGGCCATTCGCCAACTAACAGCTCGGTACCGTCATCAAAGTGAATCTTGGTACCATTAAAGCCATTACTGCTATGCATACTAAAATGCTTGATTCTATCCAGAACAACAAAGTGGTTTTCACCGTGATAGAAAGGTTTAAAAGATGCGACTTTAGCCATTAGTACTAATCTCCGAAGTTGATACCAGCTTAAAAATCTCATTCGATATTAGTGGTACTTCAAACAGCATTTCAACGGGTAATACTGGTTGAAAAACTATAAAGTGACCTTTGATTGAGGCCTTAATACCTAGCGCCTCAACTCGCTGCAAAAACTGCTTTGCTAACTCAGTTCTTGTTGATTTATTATTCGTTAAAACCTTCGCTTTACTCATTAAATATCTTCCTCTTTTGAAGATGCATAAATTGCCCTGCAAGCCATATCCCACAAGGCTTTAAGCTGTTTTACTATTATTTTCTATCTTGAAACTGTCTTGACTATTCATGAATAAATGCGCTCTGCAAATAGGTGATGTATCGATAGCAAATGCTTATGCCAAAGCTCGATAGCCTCACGCTTTTGGTCAGCTAAATAGGTGTGAATATAGGCTTGGTCTAGCTTGGTCATGGAGTGGTTTAACATCTGCTCGGCCACCATGTAATCGATACCCAAATCAGCCCAACATGAGCGAGCCAACTTGCGTAAATCGTGGGCGGTCCATTCACCACTACTCACTTGTTTAACCAAACTATTAGCGCCACGTTCATCTAACCCAGTGTTACGGCATGGGTGCGGAAATAGGTACCCACCTCGATAACCTGCAGCAGCTTGCATTGACTTATGCCAGCGCAATACATCGGCCATCAGGCCAGAGATTGGGATAGTCAGTTGAGCGTGGGTTTTGGTGATATTGGCGGGGATCACCAACTTGGCATTGGGTTCATCGTAATAGCTCCACCTAAGCAAGCGGGTTTCGCCAATGCGGGTACCGTAGGCCAACATAATAAATACCAGCAACGCCGCGCTATCACTGGCAGTATCAAGGTCACTCAGTAGTTTAGGTAAATCAGTTGCTTGTAATTGCGGTGGTTTGGTCGCAATGGGTGTAGCGATAAAATCCGTAAAGCTTAACGATGCCAACGGATCATCACTAATCAGCTTTAGCACCGTCGCTTGCTTAAATGCCTTGCGCAGCACGGCGTAATACTGGCGAACACTGCCAATAGAATAACGCGCTTGCAGTGGCCAAATTAATAGTTCATCGACTTTATGATGATTGAGCTCGCTCAGCATCACCTCACCAAGCACCGGCAATAAGTGCTTAGCGATGGCGCACTTGATGTTGCGTTTGCGCTTCAACGATAAACTGGTATCTGTTTGTGACCGGCTTAAATACCAATTCAATAAGCCACCGCAACTTAGCCAGGTATTCACCTTCACACTCTGATCTTGCCTATGCTGCATGCTGAGCGACGGTAAATCATCCAGCATGGCCTTAGCACTCACCAACGGCCAGTTCGCCACCTTTGACCAATTTGCCTTACCCTCTTTATTGGTGACTAAATACCAACTGCCACGACTGCGCGAACTCCCCAGGCGCAACCGTAGCGGATAACGTGGGTCCCTAATTTCGGTAATCGAGTGATCGGCAACAGCCCGTTTAATGGCGGCATCACTTAAGGCAATACAGGCAATAGCCATCAGTCGCACCTCAGGTTAGTGCGGCAATCCGCGTAAAAATACTCAACCGATATAGCCTCTTTATCAGCAGCTGATAACCCAACATTAAAAAGCGCAGCAATCAGTTTTTCAATCAACTCAAACTCAGCCAATATCAATGCTTGCTGCAGCTTAATCATCTCGCTATTCGCGGCTAAATCAACGCCAGTTCCACCACATTGATGGCACTGATAAAACACATACATCGGCTTGACCTTGCCTTTGCCATTGCATTCATCACACTTAGGCAATGCGTTAATTTGCTGATGGATCCTGTTTTTAGCACTCACCAGCGCTTGATACTCAGGCGTTGATAACACCTGCTGTTTACAGTGCAAATCAAACCGCTCATTAATCGATGACTGCTTTGCCAGCACTGCCATTAAGCGTTTATTTATCCGCTCTAACGGCTCAATCCGCTGTAAATCAGCATTGCCAATGGGCAGGTGTCCATCGAGTTCATTGCAGATGACCCTCACCGCCGCCTCAACACCGCAGGCCAGATCAACCGAGCCGATAGACTCGAGTTGTTCTGCCTCAGTTTTAAGCCGTTTAACTAAATCGCTTACAGTTTCAATCATCAACCTGCCAGCCCCATTTCTTCGCCAACGAGGCGCAGTACTTTTTTAGCAAAGCGAGCGGCATCATGTTCGTGCTGATGCAGAGCATCTACACCACTCATATACTTGTCGTAAAAATGCTGGCTAAATTGCTCTGGTGTGATCTTGGCGCCACTCAAATCACAAAACGATTTAGTCAACTGTTCAACCGTATTCAACATCTTTCCTGTACCGCCGCAGTGCTTACAATCATCATTGCGGTGATAGTTAAGTTTTGTTCCTTTGCACTTAGGGCAAGTGCGGGTACCGCACACTTCATTCACTGCTAGCTTTGCCAGTGCCGAGGCCGCAACGGGTCTAAAATCCACTTCATATTGCTTACATAGCGCCTTAACGAGCACATCCTCGGCATCCACATCGCCGCAAATGCTTGCCTCTAGCACCTTCACCCCAACGGGGTACTTACCCTGTACCTGCGCAACAACACCCATGGCATCCTCCTTACTAAAAACCCCTTTGCCACCGACTGCTGCGCCAATGGCAACACCGCGTGGTGACAACAACTCAAATAAGCGTTCTATCGATATCATCTGCCAGCCCTTTGATGTTGTGCCGCTCTTTTGTGAATAATGCTCAGCGTCATACTCGATACTCTGCTTTCAGCAGATTCCAGCGGATCAATGCGCGACACAGTACTGTCTGGCTTACGCACTACATCTTCCCTAAACAGCTTTCTCACATATAACGCATTACTGAGCGTCGAGTTACTTACACCAGCCTCTTTGCTTGCTTTTACAATGGAATAACCGCTGGTGTATAACGCAATGGCTTTTTCAAGATTTTGAGCACCCAAAACTGCTCTATCACGGAATACTCCACGCTTTTTAAGTGCGCGGTTAAGCGCGCCATGACTAACGTCAGCACGGGTGGCAGAATCAATAATTGATAACTTTTGAGTAACGTAAAATGCGACCGCTTTCTCAATGCGCTCATCAAACGATAATTTTTGAGTTGTCATCATTCCCCCTTACCAAACAAGGCAATCAGTGCGGCATCACGAGTATCCGCATTGCTTCGGCCAGTCCAGCCAGTGATCTTGTTAAAATACACACTGCTATCCTTAGCCTGTTTAACAGGGCCACGCAGCGGTTTAACTAAGGTCACGGTAATCCCTTTGTCCTCGAGTACTTCTTTAATCAATCTGGCTGTGGCTTTAACTTTGCCCAAGTCCTCGGCCTTGCTCATATTGATCTTAAATTCACTACCGCCTTGGCTTGGGGCATGACCAACGTAGGCAAGCAATGGGTTTTGGCCTTTGGCGGTCCGCTTTAACTTGCTGGCAAATACTGGCTTTTTGTTATCCACATCTTCGAGCAACACAGTGCAAGGCGAACTCGCAGCACTGCAAACCACAAACTCAATCAATTCACTAAAACTCATGCTTTTAAGCAGCTGGATCTTGCCGTCCACCACAGTGGCTACGCCGCTTTTAGTGAGATCAGGATCAATACCAATACGAATCACACCGCTACCCCTCTAAACCGCTTTGACTGCCTTACTAAAAACTGATTGGCTTGTTTACGTCCAAGGCGCCCACCAATGGCAAATAAGCGCTCATACTCGATTGATACGGAATGTTTAAACTCCGCGGGGATAACCGACATATGCTTTTCAATCTTCTCAATGTCCGACTCTCCACCGCGGCAATGCCACATTTGCGGCTGTTCGCGTTCACGCAAAAAACCTTGAGCGCGTAACTCAGCGGCAGTCACCGCTTTTGGTACAAATAACTCCGCATCGTTAACCGCCTCTTGCACGACTTGACTAGCAGCAGTATCAACAGACGTAGGCGCCACAATCGCGCTATAAAAATCCGGTGCATCATCTGGTAAGTGTTTAATTGCCAGAGCCATTGGCAGTCCTTAGCCCAAACTTTTGGCGCAAATCAGCGATAATCGAGCAAGCCTTTTGGCTTTCAACAGGTTTGTTTACTGGGGCGGCAAGCGCCTTAGGGATACAGGCATCAAAACTTTCGCCCTTCACTGCACGGCGGCACATCACCTCGTAATTACGTTTAAACAAGGGCCATGTTTGCTGCTCAGTACGGTTTTGCAGCTCATACCAACCTGTTTCACGGCCTGCGGCAAACACAGCGCCATGGCTCCACTTGTGCTCACTCGGCCAGCGACCATGGGCGCAACACTCGCGGTAAGCCTGTTCAGCGTTAGGTAAACCAAGTTGTTCAGGTGTAGGCGTACACATCGCTACAAACTCAGCGGGGTTAACGCTCCAAGGCGCGGTCGCTGCGCGTTGTTTAAATGCCTCAATACCGATCATCACCTCACTAACACTCAAACCTGCCTCGCCAATTTTGCTAACAAACTCCGCCACTACACTGCCAAGCTCAGCACCAAACCGATTGCTAAAATCACGGCTGTACATGTTCATAGTCGGCATCAATTGTGTGGCCACCACGGTGGTGATCTGTTGACTGCTCGAGTTGCTCTGCCATTTCCCGTAGTTCGCGGAAGACTCGTGCTGTTGGGTTCTCATAGCGTTGATTGTTTGCGGCAGAATCGTTTGCAGTGGTTTCATTTGATGATCTCGCTAGCAGTTTGGCGTTTAGTTTGTCCCATTGTTTACGCAGGGTTTTTGGGCATAACACATTGCTCGCCCAAAACGAGTCGGTATTGGCAAACTTAAACAGCTTGCAGATTTCGTGGTGAGTGCGGTTGTCTTGCACACGCATCAAGCGCACTTGGTTTGCCCAATCAGGCCAGTTAGGTTTTTTAGCAGTGGGGTTAACAATCAGCACTTTGTTGAAGATGTACTCAGCACAGGTTAAATCGTCTTGAGTGCCCCAAAGCTTGCCGTTAGGAGTTTGAATCGCAGCATCGGGCTTAACCTGCATGTCGGCCATTGCGTCAGCAATGTGCGACGAAGAGATCTTTTGTATTTCTTTTGTATTAATGTCTTTCTTTTGTATCTCTCGGTTCTGACAATCTACGCTGTCGGTTTCGACAATGGCATTGTCAGAATCGACAATAATATTGTCAGTTTTAACAGTGGATTTTTTACCGTTAATTGAATGGGATTTCTTGTCTTGCCACGCTGAAACAATCGGGTTAACGCCAACTTTACGACCGTCTTTTATGATGATATCGCGCGCAGTAAGCGACTTAATTGCATGACAAATATTGCTCGTTGTAATCCCCGTCATGTCGGCTAATTGCTCTAAGCAAACCCAATCAGTGGCCTTGCCATAACCATAGGTTCTACGGATCACAGCAAATACCACCCGACTCTCACGATCGCTTAATTTAGTGCGGCACAGGGCGTCCACCAGCGTATTGGAGAGTCTTAAATAACCATCTTCCAAATCTGCTTTCACCACCCCACCCCGCGCATGCTGTTTATTGTCAGCAACGGGCCGTAACGGCACCACATTACTGCCACCAGCGCCATGATTGACGCTATCAATTGATTCCAGTACCATTGTTATTGCCTCACTTGGTATTAAGCCCACGGCCTCCACAGCTCTAGTGGGCTTTCTTATTTAAAACGCACCGCACTACCTGAAAACTGATACCCAGCATCCAACACCCGCGCCGCAATACCCTCAGCACTAGTCGTCGGTGACTGCCTGATCACATTCGCCAGCAAAGCAATATCTTGATTGCGCTGAATCCGCGCAAACGCTTCATCTTCTTCAGGCGTGTAAGGTATGTCGGTGCAATATTTTTCGCAGGACTTATCAGTTAAGTGATTTGCGTTAAACCGTGGAGTAAAGACTATATTTCTACCTGCCATCACACTCTCCCATTAGCCTTTAACCGCTCGTAATCGTGGCGGCAGTCGGCATCACAAAAATGTTGATTATTTGAAACAGTTGCCTTGCAGTAATGGCACAGGCCAGTAAAAGGCAGCGTAGGTTGGCGAACAGATAAAGCAGCTTTGATATGCGCTTCATGCTCGATTGCGGCATCATCAATAACATCACTCATGCTGTGCGCTCTTTATAAATTCATTTAATGGAAATGGATCGCTAAGCTTTGTTTTGTGAATTACACCATCACGATGGCTTTCTTGAAGACAAGGACAAGGCAGTTCCCGCACTTGGCTACTCACTACCGCTTTAAGCGAAATAACTTCGCGTACTGTTTTGTTAAGCTCTCGGCTAATGCACTCAAACTCTTCTGGTGTAATCACCCCATCAGATCGGGAGTCGCGTATTTCAGCGAGTGCAATGCCCATTTGCTCACTAATCAGCAGTAACTGATCGCTTAACTCTTCATCGCAGTTAACCGACTCTGGCAGCTTTACAAACACCCCACCACGGCTATGGCACCATGCCGATAAAATGCGGTCATCATCAGCTAGCTCAGTCAGATGAATCGCATCGCGCAAATACAAGTGATTGCTGTCGTTCTCAGGGTTTAATTTGTTGTACATCACCCCGGGCTGTTGGAATAAATCCTTCGCTAGCTTATCTACACCGTAATCGTGCCCCAGCGCATGGGCGGCATAGAGTGGATCGGAGCATGAAAGAGCTTCGCGCTTTAATGTGTTTTTAGTCATACAGTTAGATATCCTTGCTATTAACAAGAGCAGTTAAGCAACCTTTCCGTCACTATTCTCAATAGGGTTAGGGAATACATCAGAGAAGGTGCATTTGGCTCCGAGTTGATTTAGAGCGTTTACAATCTTCCAGCACTGAGTGAAATCGGGTGTTCTCCTCCCTTTTTCATAGTGATAAAAGCTTGAAACATCAGTCTCAATTAACTTCGCAATATCTTTTACCGAGATACCTGCTTTTACTCGAACTTGACGGATATGCTGCATAGCTACCTCAATAATGGAATTTTCCATAATGTACATTATGTATATTTCGTTATCAACATAAATGTACATTATGTTTATTGATTGTTTTTGTACATATCGTACATTTTAAGGATGAAAATGAAGTGGAATGAGCTGGTTAAATCCAGAATGAAAGAGCTTGGGATTACCCAAGAAAGGCTTGCTGAGTTAGAAGAAGTAACTCCTGGCGGAATGGGGCATTGGCTTAATGGAAGAAGAGAACCTTCGTTAAGTAAGATCGCATCAATATTAAAGCGTCTTAATTTAGACTCACTGGTATTGCATTCAGATGGAATGCTTGAATATCCAGACGAAGCGCTAGTTAATGTTAGCAATGCTAATTTATCTACCAAATACCTAAAAAAATTCCCTGTTATTAGCTATGTAAAAGCGGGGGTTTGGTCAGAGGCCGTTGAGGAATCACCAGCATCAGCTTCAGACGAATGGTATGAAACAACCGAAAGAACAAGTGAACATTGTTTTTGGCTGCGGGTGATTGGTGACTCAATGACATCTCCATCTGGCGTTAGCTTTCCTGAAGGGACATTGATACTTGTTGATCCAGATCGAGATAGGCTGAATGGGTCATTTGTGGTCGCAAAGCTAACTGATGTTAATGAGGCCACATTTAAAAAGTTGGTAGTGGATGCTGGGCAAAAGTTCCTTAAGCCACTAAACAACGCATACCCTACGCTACCAATAAATGGGAATTGTAAAATTATTGGTGTTGTTGTGGATGCTAAAATTAAGATTTTCTAGCTAGTTATAATTTTAATGATAATGGATTATTACCATGAGAATGATCACTATTTCACTAGTACTGTTTATGCTCGGCGGCTGCGCCACTTCATCAGTTAGCTACGATAAAGCCAAAAATGTTCCTGAAGATAGAGTGGCGCTAAAAACGCAAGGGAAATACTCATTTACCGTTATCAGAGATAGTGGATGGACTGGTAGCGGCTGCTATGCAGACCTTTATATTGATGAACAACTTGCTGCCAAATTCGAGTCAGGTGAAAAGTCAACTTTTAGAACAGATGATAATAGAGTCATGCTTAAAGTGACTAACTCAGGTGCGGCACTGTGCTCTTTTGATGGTGGCACAAATCACTATGAAGCCTTTCTTGAATTAGATAAGCATAAAATATACAGAATTCATGTTAACTATGATGGTGCAGGTCTGCAAATATTAGCTGGCGGTACTTATAAAGACTAAAGGAATAGTAAAATGGATAAAGAAACCGCAGAGTTTTTAGCAAAACACCCCTACATCCCTACCAAATTTATCGCATTAGATGCCGAGACCACGGGGCTTGAGGCTGAAACGGACAAGATAATAGAGATTGCCGCAATCAAATTTGATCTCCTATCTAACGATCACCCTGTATTTGAGTCATTGATCAATCCTGCGGTAAAAGTACCGCGCAAAATAACCAATATCACAGGCATCACCAACAAGATGCTGGTAGACCAGCCGCCCTTTGCAGAGCTCGCGCAAGACTTAAAAGCATTTATCGGTGATCTACCTATCGTGGCCTACAATGCCAAGTTTGATAAAGGCTTTTTAGATGCTGAGTTCGCTAATGTTGGCATCGTGCTCAATAACCAGTATCACTGTGCATTAAATCTGGCAAAGGCAGCATTTAGTTTACCTAACTACAAATTAGCTACGGTAGCCAAGCACTGTAATATTCCGCTTGATGAAGCACATCGCGCTAAAGCTGATGCCATTGCCGCTGGCCGAGTGTTTATGTGTGCCGCAGTCACCCTTGGGCATATTAACGAAATCAAACCTAAATCAGCATTTGGTAAAACCAAAGGCGCTGATCATAAAGCTTACCCACCCAATGAATATGGTGAACTATACGGCCAAACCATCGTCTTTACGGGCGAACTATCAATGACCAGAGCCGAAGCCTTTGAAGCCGCCGCAGAACTCGGGCTTGAAATTAAATCAGGCGTATCTAAAAAGACTGATTATCTTGTCGTTGGTGAACAGGATGAAAGTCTAGTTGGCCCAAGCGGCATATCTAGTAAGCAACTAAAAGCACAAGATCTGATTGATGAAGGCTTTGATATTCAAATTTTAGATGAAGATGAATTTATGGAGCTAATTGAAGGATAAAACCTAAATAAAATTTATTTTTAAACCCGCCTAAGCGGGTTTATCAAAAAAAGATAATGTTATGGCTCTTGTGTACCATTGCCTCCATTGCCACCGCCTGATTGTATCGGGCGCTTAGTGGTTGCTATATCTTCAGCATAAATACCAGCACTAATAATTGCGCCACCAATGCGGCGCTTACCGTAACCAATACCAACAATATTCCCCGCAGCCGTCGTGTTTACAGCGCCACCAAAAGCATAGCTAGGCGCGTTCTCCGATGCCTCCCGACCCTTTAGCCCTTTGGCTTGAGGTGAAAGCATTTGCACCACACCGCCAGCTACCAGCGCAATACCAGGTGCCATTAACATCTGTAAGCCTGGTATAAACGATGCGACTATTAACACAGCCCCAATTATCGTTTGAAGTACTCCACCGCGTTTACTGCCACCAATTACAGGCACAATCCGGATTTCCCGCGACCCAGCCAAACCAAATTCATCTTCGCCTGTGTTTTTTCCATTACGAAAAATCGCATAACGCAGGCCAAGCTTTGCTTGTTCTTTAATGAATTGTTCAAAACCTTGCAGAGTGTTTTTAATCGCGCTAAATGCCTCTGTCGTCGTACCAGTATCTAAGTAGCGCTTGTGCTCACGCCCGAATTTTTTAGCTAGCGAACCCGACAACTTAATAATGGTGCATTGATTATTATCCATGATTACCCCCTCCAGAATCCAACCAAATATCTTCTTAAACCAATCAAGAAATGGTGTTTTTAGACATAACACTTTGTACATCTACATCAGTTCCACCTTGCTGGTATACCAATAATACACTAAACAAAAAAATAAATGTACATTTTGTATTGACGCCAAAATATACATTATGTACATTTAACGCATCGATTAGAACGGAAATGAAAAGATTCTAATCACGCTCTTTAACAGACAGGCCCATGAACAACTAACCTTGGCACCCTCATTTATGAGGGAACCAAGCTAGGTTACTCCGAGGAACACGCGGCGGAGGATAGTAATCCGCGTAAACAGACCTATACACCGCTATTGGCGACCGGACTGTTTGAGTGGGAAGAGCCCATAAGAACAGGTACTGAATGGTTTTACTGCGCGCATGACCCAAATATGTGTATAGCCCCGCCCCGTTCTGGCGGTTAGGTAAGAACAAGGTTTTACAGTTGGTTCTTGCGAGAGCCAACGATAAAGCCAATCTTGAAATCAATAAAGAGTAAACCATGAAATTCATTGAGCCTTGGGTTACAGGATTCAGATATTACTTAGTGCATATCATGCTGCTTATCGCCACTACGGTTGCAGAGGATTTTAATGCTGTTGTGGTATTTGGACTCACACTTTCAGAAGTGATGAACAGCATTGCAATGGTTTTTTATATCTGTTTTTTGATTTTGATAGTGGTTTTTATCATTAAAAGACATTCGACTACCTAGCAAGTCTGCTGCGTTATCCGCAGGGGCTCAAACAGAGGATAAGCTAATGTGACTAACCAGCCGTTAGAAGCGGCCACTTACAAGCGCAGGTTATGACTGCGCCCCGAGTCGAGCGTAGTTCTCGAGCCAGCTTTGGATCTGGTTAGGGTTAATAAGCAAGGGCCCACTGGTAAAGCAGCACGAACGCCTGAAAGTCGAGCACCAGTTATTAGCGGCAAGATTGCGGCACAGGACGGGTTCAGGCCGCCGGATGACGTAACCGGCACCGTTTAAACCCAACTATCCGGAATAACCGGATAGTTCAAATAAGCAATACGCAACAATTTAATAGTGAGGAAATATGGACACAAGAGGAGAACTTTACAGGCTTAAGCAAGCTGAATTGTTAGCAATGGAGGAGCGACAAGGAGCGCCTCTTATCCCGCTAAGTGAACAACAGTTCAATGAACTGCAACCGATGACTAAAAGTCAACGAAAAAACAGTATGCGCAACCGCGAATGTGTATGCGGAAGCGGCAAGAAATTTAAAAAATGCTGCTGGAGTAAATTTGCATGAACACGGTGCAAGAACAATGGAATTCCTTTTCTAAATTGGTTGTCCCTAAAGATGCTTCGCCATATCAAAAACAGGAAATGCGCAGATCATTTTACGCTGGAGCTGAAGCAATGCTGAGAATTCAGTTTGCTATTACAGATCCATCTATTAGCGAAGTGGCTGCTGTAGAAATTCTTGAAGGTTTAAGTCAAGAACTAACGCTTTTTGCTAATGAAGTAAAAAAAGGGAATGCCTAGCCATGAAAGCTCAACAACCTGATTTTATCGACCTAGTGCTAATGCTATTAGCCAAGCTAATCCCCTTCGACTTGTTCTAACCAACCCGCTTTAACCAACCAAACAACCCTTAACCTAATACAACCTATGCGAGGTGACCTATGCCCCACCCAATCGCAGCGCATCACTGCGCCCCACTGCTACCCGTAGAATCGCAACTTCTGTTACACCTCAGCATTGCTTGTCGCCTCGCCCAATTGCCAGACCTAATGCATTGCCCAACGGTTATCCAGCGTAAAAACGACCTTGAGGCTTATTTGCAAAGCCATGTTTGCAGCTATGCCTTCCGCGAGCGCTTCCACGTCACCAAGTTGGATGAAGGTCCGTTAAAAACCACCGCATTAAACGAAGTGGCCAATATCCAAGTCAGCCGCAGCGGACGCGTAAAACTCACCCGCATCGCCGAGCCACCAGCAATCAATATCACGGTAAGCGATAGAACTATCAGTTGGCTCAACCGCAGTTTTAACCACGCAAAGCAGCCAATGATTAAGACAGCCGATTTTAAGAGATATCGCCATGTTTGATGCACAAGCCCATGCCACCAGCGACGCCCTAGTCGCCATGCTATCAAGCGAGCTTGACCAAGAACGCCAAGCCAAAGGCAACGCCATGGTATTTTACTGCGACCGCTCGATAGCCGAGTTAAACCAGCTGATCATCGACTATCCCGAATCTAAACACACTTGGGTTCGACTGATTGAACGCTGGCAAGAGATAAAGCAAAAACACGGCCAGCGCAGCGCGCAAGACCTGCTCAACGCTGAATATGCACGGCTCGCCAGCACACCAAGTTAAGCCCCAATGTGAACGTGTAAGTAATCCTTACAAGTTCAACGCAAACCAACCCTATTCCATCTATCAGCCTAGTGAGCAATCACCAGTTTGGAGTTAACCATGTTCTTTGTATACGGCGTGTCCATGACCATAGCTAAAAAAGAAGCGGCTAAAAAGTGCAGCCTATACGAAGGCGCACACCCAAACCGCCGCGAACTCAGCCCAACGGAATACCAAGCCAAGCTGAATGAAATGGCTTTGGCCAAGTTTGAAAAAATGAAGCCACAAAAGCTATCTCACTCGCTATCAACTCCAGCGCTCTGCGCGCAATACATTGAGCTAGCAAAAAACAGGACCAATGCCGCGACCTGCACGTTCGTTACCGCAAACCCACGGGCAAGGTTAACCCCAAGACCAAGAAAGAAATTATCTCTTGGCAAGTCTACAACGGCGAAATCGCCGCGTAACGCAACCCTAAGTGCAGTAAAAACAGAGCAGAGAGAATCGATATGAGTTACTACAAAATTACCAATGAAACAGCAGTGCAAGCATTCAAAGCCTTTGATGCAGCTAAAGCAAACTTGATTGAGCAAGCGACTAAATTAGCCGACCACTTTGGTGGCAAACCTATTTTTAGCAATCGCGTTGAAAGTATTTCGTGTGCTGGCATTAACTTTCACAACTTCAACCAGCTTGAAAACAATCATTTATGGTTCAAGCCTAAAGCGGCGAATTGCTTTGCTTCATCACCCAAATGCGGCAAGCCGAAAGCGGCAGATCGTGAAGCGTTAGAAGCTATCAGAGCTAAATACAATGCCATGATGCCAGTAGAAGTTTCACGCATACCTTTACTAGAAGCGATTGGTACAAATTGGGGTGACTGCTTATTCGCCCCGCTTTCGCTGTTCCTGCACGATGACGTTATTTACCTCGATACCCGCCTTAGTCTTATCGATGCGACCGAGATATTTGGCAGCGAATATGAAGCCGTAAAAAGTGCTTATCAAGCCGCAAAAGTTGAGGTGAAAGCATGAGCCAACGTATCGAATGCAGTCGCCGCACCTGCCGCTGGACTGGTACAAAATCACAGTTAGAAGAAGTGTATGCAACAAATGGATTTTATAACTGCGTTTGCCCTAAATGCGGCTGCGACTCTTATTACGACTTGCCAGAGCCCATCATCACCGAGCGCGTTGAACACGCTAACGCACTCATCAAAGTGATCTCCGAGCATGGCCGCAAGTTCTTCGAGCGCAACGGCGTTATTGCCACGTTTGAACTCGATAAAAACGGCAAAGTGTGGTTTGTCGATGAATACACAAAAGTAAGAATCTATACCCATTTGGGGCGCAAGTGGCATGGATTTAGTCATGGTGGAACACTGCGAGATTTAGTGTGTGCTATACGCGACTACATCTACAAAGGTATCCAGTTAGATATCGACTGGATAGCGCCTTCTCGCCGCAACCCAGATAACGGCGACATTTGGGGCTATGGCAAAGAAGCCGCCGCAGCAGTACGCGCAGCAGCGGCAAAACTGCCCATCATCAAGCAGGAGGACGCAGCATGCTAACCCACGACAAACCCCAACACCGCGATATCAAAATCGGCCTAGGCCATATCGTTGCAGATAAACACGGTTGGATGTTGCCAGGCGGCAAATTCACCACCAATCGCGCCGTTGCCATCCGTGCTGCCAAAGGCCTGCACCGTTTTCTGGTTAAAAGATAAGGACGTCACATGAGCCAACAAATCGAAATCCCTGCATTCTTGCTTGAAATGTCACAGCAAATGCACCAGCAGGATAACCGCTGCACCGCCGAACCTATCTGGCAAGTTCGCTGCAAGCGCTATTTGCCTACCGAAGAAGGCTATGACGAACATCACTGGGAGATTGTTGATACCGATGGCGATGCCACCGCGCTATATCGCTCTGATAAATGCGATAAGCAAGCACTGGCCGAATGGTTAGCTGAAAACGACTTGGGATGGTGCGATCAATGGTTAGAAGCTATTGATGTAAGCGCTGACATTGATAATCTTGAGGCTTTTTCAGAAATCTTTATTGAATCATTTATCGACGACTTTAATGTTGAGTCAGATTACGACCAGCTACCTGATCCGCTTAAAAAGTTTCACCTTCAAGAAACGGAAGAAGTTATTAAAACCTGTTTTACCGAAGCCGATGCACGGGCATTTATCGCCCGTAAGCAGCACGACTATCCAAAGCTTTACACCTATGTCGAATCAATGGTGTTTTGCCCGCAGATGATCCAATTACGCCATTGGATCATGTCACTCACCACGCCAGAGGTGAAAGCATGAGCCAATTATTCTACCTGCGCGATTCGCGCACCAATGTCGGCAGCACTTGCCTTTTTTGGGCTAAAGATGGTTGCGGCTACACCAGCGACTTAAACAAGGCCCATGTTTACACCATTGAAGAAGCACAGCGCCAATTCAATAGCCGTCACACTGACGTTCCGCTATGCAAAGAGCTTGTGGATGAATTGGCAACCGTGCGCGTTGATTGCCAGTACCTAGGCGATTCTGGCGAAAAGTCAGAATGTGATGAATACGTTATTTGTATTAATGGCGACTGGGATGGCAACGATGTTTATTGGCTATCTCAATTTGGCTTTAGCGATATTAATTACAACACCGCGACGATATTTAGTTATCAAGATGCACTAGATATTCAGTCGCTTGGGGTTGGCATTAACACCACTATCTACGCCAAGGCTGATATCGATGCCATCGCTCGCCGTACTTTTCAAGCCGCCAACGTCAACGAACGCCGCATGATCACCGCTGCAGGCATTCGCAAACCCAAACGCCCACGCACTCGCCAAACCACAGGTAAAGCTCGTGGCAATTGCCCACATTGTGGCTGTATCACTTGGGGTTTCAATCCTTACGAAGCTTACACCTGCGCCCAAGCCGATGCCGAAGACCGTGGCTTTAAACTTTATGGCAATTGCAAAGAGGTTAAGCGCGCCAAGCAAATAAGCAAGGCCAAGACTGAAGGAGAAGCAGCATGAACCTTCTCCTTGCAGGCTTTGAATCACCAAAGCGCATAGAGCTAATGCTGTCACTGACCAAAATCAGCTCAGAAAATCTAATCAAAGCCCTGACGCTGCATTACACCGTCACCTATCTGGAAAGCGCCCCATGGCGAGCAGCAATAAAGCACGATGTTCAACTCTCGAACTTTGTACGCGGACAAGAACGGCTCGAAGAAGTTGCGGCCACTATCGAAGCCATCAAAGAAATCGACTGGGAAAAGCATCTCGTCAAGTTAGCCGCAGCCAACGCGCGGATCGCTGAACTCGAAAAAATACTAGCCAGTTATCAGAGGTGAATATGTACACGAACATTCAACAACCAAGAGCTTGGCAAGGTGGGAATGGCTGCATTGCTGCTGATGTTGGACCTATATCCCATAAGTACTTCAATGAACAATTAACAGATTTTAGAGAGTTTATGTCTGAAGCTGACATACCAGAAATAGACAAAGGATGGTCATCTTTATGTTTTCAGTATGAAAGTTTAGAAAGTGATCCTATGGGAACAATAACGCAAGTTAGGTTTGAAGCGTTAATGGATGAGTGGTCGTTAAGGAAGAGATTGATGATTTCTGGTGCTAATAACGTACTTAAAGCCGGCGCCATTTCATACAACCACTTTAACATCGTAAGCAGTTTGCATAGGAAATAACATGAGCACTAAAGACAGCTACCGCACACCTCGTGCTGTATACGACTTTTACGACCATCAATATCATTTTGTGCTCGATGCAGCGGCAAGCGATATTAATGCCCGTTCACCGCGCTATATCACTGAGCAACAAAACACCCATGAAACTAACTGGTTTCACGCTGCGTTTGGCGCGCCTAGCGATGCATTAGGTGAGACTCATCCAGAGGCAAGAACAGGCCATTACGTATGGATGAACCCACCTTACTCAAATATTGGTCCATTTGTCGAAACGGTAATTAAGTGGCAAGCCAAAGGCTTAGGCTGCGTGATGCTAGTGATGATGGATCAATCTGTAGGCTGGTTTAAACGCGCAGTTGAACACTGCCAAGAAGTGCATTTAGTCATTGGTGGACGCTTATCATTTGTCGATCCAGTCACTGAAAAACCTGCCAATGGTAACAATAAAGGATCCATGTTTTTGGTGTTCCATCCCTTTGGCCGTCCCTGTGATCCACGCTACCGACATATTGACCGCGATGAAATGCTAGAGGGCCCAGTGTCGCTAATGCGTAAAAGCCATAGTCACATTCAAGGCACTATCGAACAGCGTTCAGATGATGCCGAAGAAGGTGAGCAAATAGGTGAGTTTGAAGCTGAACAGATTGATATCGATGAACAGATAGCTCGGGATAGCACAGTTTCAAACAGCGTATGGCCGATTGAAGTGATGAACATTGCCAAAGAAGTTTTCGAGCGTTGCGGCATAAAGGAAACCACTGAAATCCAATTCCAAGAACTCTGCGAAGAAGCCAACAGACAACGATTAGACGGTTATCCCACCGACTCAATCATTGACGACTTAGTAATGAACATGCCAACGGAGAAAAAACCATGCGCGGCTTAATCGTAGATAACTTTGCTGGCGGTGGCGGAGCTTCAACTGGCATGGCTTGGGCACTAGGTCGCAGCGTTGATATCGCAATTAACCATGATCAAGATGCTATCGCCATGCACTCAGCCAACCATCCCGAAACGCTGCACTATTGCGAATCGGTATTTGATGTTGAACCATTGCAAGCCACCGCAGGCAAACCCGTTGATTTGGCGTGGTTCTCGCCAGACTGCAAACACTTCAGCAAAGCCAAAGGCACTAAGCCAGTGAATAAAGAAATTCGCGGCCTTGCGTGGGTAACCATTCGCTGGGCAATGAAGGTACGCCCTCGCGTGATGATGCTCGAAAACGTTGAAGAATTTAAAACGTGGGGGCCGTTAATTCAATGCCCGGTAACTGATGCAATGCACCCATGCCCTGAGCGCAAAGGCGAAACCTTTAACGCCTTTGTCAGTATGTTGAGCACTGGCATAGATGCAGATCACCCAGCGTTAGCGGAATGCGTTGAAACCTTAGGCTTGCTCGATACCGCTAAATTGATTAAAGGGCTGGGTTATAAGGTGGAGTGGCGTGAGCTACGGGCCTGTGACTATGGCGCCCCAACTATCCGTAAGCGTCTATTCATGATCGCCCGTTGTGATGGTCAGCCAATTGTTTGGCCTGAGCCAACTCACGGCGCACCGGATAGCGAAGCGGTTAAATCGGGCAAGCTGCTACCGTGGCGCACAGCTGCTGAATGCATCGACTGGTCACTGCCCTGCAAATCAATCTTTGGTCGTAAAAAGCCACTGGCTGAAAACACCATGAAGCGCATTGCCAAAGGCATTCAGCGCTTTGTTATTGATGCCAAAGAGCCGTTTATTGTACCAAATGATTTGCAGTTAGCGCCTTTCATCACTGAACACGCTAACGCCAGCAGCCAACGCAATATGCCAGTTAACGAGCCATTGCGAACTATCTGCGCCCAAGTAAAAGGCGGTCACTTTGCCGTGGTGCAACCTGTGATCAAGAAAGTTAACGAAACCATCCCAACCTTCACAGAATGGTTTGCCAAAACAAAGAATTTTGGTGGTAGCTATGAAGAATACGTAAAGCTTTATGGTGATGATGAATTACTCGAGCCACGTACTGCCGCCAATATCTGCAAGCATT
This sequence comes from Shewanella sp. W3-18-1, assembly GCF_000015185.1. NCBI lineage: Bacteria > Pseudomonadati > Pseudomonadota > Gammaproteobacteria > Alteromonadales > Shewanellaceae > Shewanella > Shewanella sp. W3-18-1. The sequence continues at coordinate 2,883,408 of NC_008750.1, forward strand.
ACGGCGGCAATTATACGGGACCAGGTGATGACCTAAAAAACCCTTTGCCAACGGTGACAACAGTTGATCATAACGCGCTAATCACCAGCCACATGATCAAACTGCGCGGCACTAATATCGGTTTCCCGATGGACGAACCCGCACACACGATCACCGCTGGCGGCTTACACCTAGGCGAAGTGCGCGCGTTCTTCATCAAATACTACGGCAACGAGCAAGACGGCGTAGCCTGTAACGAACCGCTGCACACCATCACCACCAATGACCGCTTTGGCCTAGTGATGATCAAGGGTGAACCCTATCAAATAATCGATATCGGTATGCGCATGCTCGAACCCCATGAGTTATTCGCCTGCCAAGGCTTCACCCCTGACTACATCATCAACAACTACAACGGCAAATCGACCAAAAAGCAGCAAGTCGCACGAGTTGGTAACTCGGTACCGCCGCAATTTGCCGAAGCACTCACCCGCGCAAACCTCCACGAGCTTTGCACACAAACCGCCGAAGCGGCATAGGAGGCAGCATGAAAAACACTTTGATTGATCTAAATAATCACTTGTTCGCCCAGTTAGAGCGCCTATCTGATGAAGATTTGAAAGGCGAAAACCTGCGTGAAGAGATCGACCGTTCTAAATCTGTCACGCAGATTTCAAGCCAAATTATCGCCAACGCTCGACTCGCGCTAGATGCCCAATTAGCCGCTAATGAGTTAACCATTGGACGCAAACTTCCTGAAATGCTGGAGAACAAAAATGGCTAGGTTTATCTACACGGCAGCAATGCTCGAATTTTTGCGCGCAACCTACGTTGCAAAATCGCTAGCAGAAACCACAACTTTGTTTAACTTTGCTTTTAGCTGCAAAAAAACTGAGCAGCAGATAAAAGCTGCCTGCACAAACCATCGGATCGCTTGTGGACGCAAACAAGGTGAACTCACAAAAGGCAAATTGCGCAGCTTTACAAACGAACAATTTGAGTGGGTAAAGCGTAAATACAAAAGCCTCACAATTGAGCAAATCACTAGCGAATTTAACCAAGTTTTCGGTACCGAAAAAACAGTTAATCAAATCCGCGCGTTCACCCGTAATCACGGCATGAAATCAGGTCGAACTGGCAGATTTGTAAAAGGCCAAAAAACGTGGAATGCAGGGATGAAAGGCTGGCAAGCTGGCGGAAATTCAACATCTACCCAATTTAAAAAAGGCATTACCCCGCAAAACCATCGCCCTGTAGGTTCTGAGCGAATCGACAATAAAGATGGTTTTGTCATGGTTAAAGTGGCTGAGCCAAGAACGTGGCGCTTAAAGCATATCCTCGAGTGGGAAAAGCATCACGGCCAAGTGCCAGACGATCACAAAATATGGTTTATCGATAACGACCGCACCAACTGCGACATAAGCAACTTAATGCTCGTAACCACAGCAGAACATGCCGTTGTCAATAAGATGGGTTTAGGCCGTGCGCTACCCGAAGCTAAAGAAACCGTGTTGCTGTTAGCCCGTATAAAAATGGCAACCACCAAACGCAAGCGGGAGGCAGCATGAAGCAATCAACCGCAATCCGCGAAGCGCTTAAGCAATGGTACGCCCTGCCACGAAAACAAGCCTGCAGCTGCCAACAGTTTATGAAAAAACTCGCCGAGGAATTGGCAAAGGAAGGTAAGTGATGACAAATAAAAATGCTTTAGATCTAGAGCTTGAACCAGTTGAGTCAAGCTTTGTTCCGTCAGATGCAGCACGAATAATCGAACAGCTTGAGGAGTGGTTTCAGATGTGTAGAGACCAGCTTGAGCAATTCAAAAGCACTGAAAGTCTGGTGCTTGGAGACCAAACGATCACTGATAAAAAGTTTATTCAAGGCCTTCGAGTTGGCTTACACGTAGCACTTGAAACTTTCGGCGAAAGATTGCCAGTTCAAATAGAGAAGGATGATGAGTAATGACAACCAAACGCAGAGTGTTATTAGACGGCAACGGATCAACCAAAATCAATGTTGAAGGTTTGGGGGTTTATGTTCCTGCCAGCGATCTTGCGCATATTAAGCAAAAGCTGGGTACCGAGATTCAGCAATTGAAAGACCAAGTGAAGGCCATGGAATTGGAACGCTCAACGCATATCGACGATATCAGCATTGACAGATTCGCCAATGCAATGCGCTCAAAAATGGCATATGCCAGAGCCAAAGGCCGCAGCGGTTGGAATGATCAAGTGCTGTGCTCAGGCGAGTATTTGGCGACCTTATTAGTTGAGCACTTAAGCAAAGGCAATGAAGGCACATTTGAAGATGTTGCCAACTTCGCGATGATGCTGCACCAACGCCAAGAGTCGCCACGTTTGTTAGTTGATGCGGTTAAAGCAATCAAGGCAAGTGTCGTGACGGAATTAGTGGAAGTGCTTAATGAAGCGTCCGAATACGCACTCAACAATGATTACCTACAAGAATCTCAAGTAATGAGTGATGCGGCAGAGCTTATATCCAATCACGCTCTGCAAGTTATGAGTATTAATAAGGCAGGTGTATGATGCAGACAGCAACAAACGAACCACTTTTTTTAACAACTAAAGAAGTACTTGAACGATATCGCATTAAATCTAAAGTCACTCTTTGGAAATGGCGCAAAGACGCTGGCTTCCCTGAGCCAATTCACAACGGCCGTCATTACGCTAAAGACTCACTAGACAAGTGGGATGCGCAACAAAAGCAAGCCGCTTAAGCCCTTCTTTCTAATACCACCACGTTTCTATCCCCTAGCGCTGCCAGTTTAATTTTACTGGTCCACTGCCCATACGCTTCAGCCTGTTCTTCAAGCCAATCATGCTTGTTGTAAACAGCCATTACCCCACCCAACAAGTGCCCCAGCATCTTCTCGGTGACATGGGGCAACACTCCCGCCTCTGACATTCTGGTTGATAGTGTCCGTCTAAAATCGTGGATCCGCCATTCAGGAATGCCTACATTATCCTTAATATGCCTAACTAATTTATTCACTGCACTAATATTGGCTGGCTTTGATACGTCAGCAGCAGGAAAACACCAAGGCGAGCGGTATAAATTCCATTGCTCTTGCAATATTTCCAGCAATGCCGCGCTGATCGGTCGCCTAATTGGAATGTTCGTTTTGCTGTACTGAGTTGGTACGGTCCAAACCATTGCGTCTAAATCAAAATCGTCCCGCTTAGATTTTAATATTTCAGACACCCGCGCACCTGACAGCATGCAAGCTTTAATCACATTAACGATTGTTTTAGTTGCCCTTCGCTTATCCAGTTCCCGCCAGATCTTGCCGCATTCATTAAATGTCAGCACCCTAGAACCCACCTTAGAATGCGAACCAACATCCGTCACTCTAAGTTGCAACACATCAACAACCGATATCATTTGCCGACGAACAGCCCAATTCAACACTGTTTTTAAATGGCGCAATATCGCCCCTGCATTAACTCGACTCACCGCGGCTTTTTTGTCGAAAAAATCAATCCACTCCCCTAGAGTAATACTCTCAACTTTTCGATCTGCAAAAGCATCAAAAAGGTGAGCATTAAAGTAAGATTTATAGCTGTTAATCGTCCCTTTTTTAAGTGCATCTGATCTAACCTGCAAGAACTTCTCACAACACTCCCTGACTGTAATAGCATCTTGGTATGTATTTCTTTGTTTCCAAAAAATGCGTGGGTCTATATTATTTGCAATTGACCCTCTGAGTTCGGGTACCACTTTACGTGCGTCAGCGAGTGTTATGTCAGGATAACGACCAAGTGTTAACCGACTGGGCTTGTTTTCAAACCTAAAACGATACTGCCATGTTATAGTCCCTGTTGGGGTAACTCTAACGCTTAAGCCGTCCCTGTCTGCTAACTCAGGTTTACCCGTATATGGCTTGCCTAGAATTGCTCGTAACTTTGTATCAGATAAAGACATTTTAGATACCTGTGTACATATTATTTTTGAATATTACGCCACAGAGCGTGATATGTACACAGTAGTGTACTCACATGCACTCACAACAAAATAAACCGTATTAAATAGATTTAAACCAAAGAAACACATTTAAACCAATTAAAACATTGTGTTAGGTAGTGTAGAGAACCATTTTTAATGAATATGAAACACAATAAAATCGAGTCTATATTCTGGCACGACTATGAAACTTTTGGTGCCAATCCCGCAAGGGATAGACCTGCACAATTTGCAGGCATTCGAACCGATTTAGATCTCAATATCATCGGTGAACCAGAAACCTTTTACTGTAAGCAAGCTACTGACTACTTACCTTCACCTGAAGCTATTTTGATCACAGGGATTACACCACAACTTGCGAATTTAAAAGGCATTCCAGAAACGGAGTTTATGGGTCGTATCCAAGCTCTTTTCAGCCAACCAAATACTTGTGTCGCTGGTTATAATTCTCTGCGCTTTGATGATGAAGTGACCCGATACGGATTTTATCGCAACTTTATTGATCCCTATGCAAGAGAATGGCAGAACGGAAATTCTCGTTGGGATATCATTGATTTAGTCAGAGCTTGTTATGCATTTAGACCCGACGGTATAAACTGGCCACTAAAAGATGATGGTTCGCCTAGCTTTAAATTAGAACATCTGACTCAGGCAAATGGGTTAAGCCATGAGAAAGCCCATGATGCGATGTCGGATGTATATGCGACCATCGCCATGGCAAAACTCATCAGAGAAAAACAACCCAAGTTATATCACTACTATTTTGAGCTGCGCCGCAAACAAGCCGTCAGTGATCAAATCGATGTGCTTAATATGCAACCTTTGGCGCATGTCAGTTCAAAAATTAGTGCACGTAATGGCTGCACAACATTAATTTCCCCCGTTGCCCATCATCCAACCAATAAAAATGCTGTTATCTGCGTTAATTTAGCAATGGATTTAAGTCCGTTGTTTGATCTAAATATTGAACAAATTAAAACTCGGATGTATACCGCCAGAGCCGAACTTGCCGAAGATGAATTGCCTATCCCAGTAAAACAAATCCATCTCAATAAATGCCCTTTTATTACCTCGGCTAAAATTTTGGACGATGCTCAGGCCTCAAGGCTTAATATCGATAAAGCATTCGCAAGGGAGCAATATAAGCGATTAAGGAATCATCCAGAGCTTAGGGAAAAACTTGCACAATTATTTGAGCACGATGGTGAAAGTACTACCGTTGATCCTGATTTAATGTTGTATTCTGGTGGTTTTTTTAGTTCAGCTGATAAAGCTAAAATGGAAATCATTCGCCACACTTTACCGCAGAATCTAGCCGCGCTCGAATTACAATTTGACGATGTCCGTATGCCTGAAATGCTGTTCCGCTATAGGGCACGCAATTATCCGGAATTACTTGATGATCAAGAATCCCATCGCTGGCGTGAATTTTGTCAAAATCGCCTCGCCGACCAAGATTATTTGTTGAAGCTTGAGAATCTGCTTCAAAATACCGTAGATGATGAAAACAAACAAAAACTGCTTGCAGCACTGTGTCATTATTTACGTGAGCTATAACTTTTCTAGCATCAGCGAAAATTTGTTTTATTTGTATGGTGAAATCGGTCAAATACATAACTCATTTCCAGCTTGGGCCGCATAAACGCGAGCTAACTCGCATTTATGTTGTAACAAAATTACTAGAATGTTCTTCCATGAACTTAACAAATAAGGAACCGGGAAATGCAAGATAGATTCATTCGCAGCATAACCCAGCTGCCGCTGCCGTTAGCTGATGCACTTATTCCCCTATTACATCAAAACTTTGCAGGCCACATTGATGCAATGCAACTTGCCAAATTAACCCTCGCCAGCAAAATGACTGAGGCAGAGGTACTACTCGCACTATTACCTATTGCTGCAGCACTGGCAAAGCCGCCAATAAGCGAGTTTTATGTGGGCGCTATCGCCAAGGGGAAAAGTGGTGATATTTACATGGGAGCAAACTTAGAACTTCCCGGTGAGGCCTTATTCCATTCCGTACATGCAGAGCAAAGTGCGATTAGTCATGCTTGGTTAAGTGGTGAGAGTCAAATTGTTGATATAATTGTCAATGCTAGCCCCTGTGGTCATTGTCGGCAATTTATGAATGAGCTGGTTGATGGCGCCAACATTACAATTCATCTACCTGCACAGGAAAGCCATTCACTTGCTTATTATCTCCCCTATGCATTTGGTCCGAAAGATTTAAATGTCGTCTCACCGCTGCTTGCAAAACAGCAAACTGAGTTTGTGCTAGATAGCAGTGACCCCATGATTATTGAAGGTTTAGATCATGCTGGTTTAAGTTATGCCCCGTATACTCAAAGCTTTGCCGCTGTGGTACTAGAAACCCATGATGGCGCGACCTACTGCGGACGCTATGCCGAAAATGCGGCCTTTAATCCTTCAATGTTGCCGATGCAAATGGCACTGTCAAATTTAACTCGGCACAACCGAGAATTTAGCGACATTCGTCGTGCGGTATTGATTGAATCATCTCAGGGGAAAATCAGTTTAGTTGGAGCAACGATGGATGCGCTACATACAATAGCGGCTGTTGAACTAGAACATATTGTTGTCGATCCCGTCTAACAAAACTCATGTGCGGTGATAGAAAGTACTATCACCGCACTATTTTTGACTCGTCCATTTGGCCTGCTGAATTCCCCTGCGTTCTACCATCTTTACATAGCAACCACAACGTTCCTCTTCTGACATCGACCGCCAAGCTAAAATTTCATCGAGATGTCGAAAACACCCCAAGCAAACATCCTGCTCATTTAAACAACAGTTCCTGACACAAGGGTTTGAAAGCGGATCATTCTGACCAGACAGCATATTCATTGCCACAGGGTTCGGTGAAATGGAATCGCCTCCCCCCAGGAAAAATAAATATCCCTGTGGTAATTTTTCCTCCCGCTGCGATAACCGCAGCCTGGGTACTCTCTAAATCATTGCTATACAAAACAATCAGCGGGCTGCCACGTAAAAGTGTGAAATCAACATCCGCCTGATAAAATCCGCCCGTGATGCCTGCATCCATAAAGCAACTATATTCTGGACCGTAATCCACATAACACCAACCAAACACCTTATTAAAGAAGGTCTTAGAACTCACTATATCGCGGCTGGGTATTTCCAGATAATTAATACTGTGATGATGGTTCATAGCGCCTCTGGTAAGTGAATAGAATTTAGTAAGTGAATATAACTCTTAGATAAACATGGAAGCCTAAGCTCCCATGTTTCGGCTCACTTTTAAGTACCAGATTAGCCTTGGAGCAAGGCGGCGACAAGTCCTATCATCCCACCAAACACACCGCCCCAAACAACTAACCACCCCAAGTGAGTTTGGATCATCTCTTGTACAATCTGCTTTACCATTTGTGGCGTCAATTCATTTAGACGCTGCTCAACAATATTGGCAATTTTTATTTGTAAATCGGCCATAATATTAGACTGTTCAATTTCTTGCTTCAGTAACAGATGAAACTCCTCACTTTGGGCCATTTCCACTAAAGAGGCTTTCATTTTCTCAATAAAAGGAGCCTTTAGTGGTGCTAGGGCCTCTGTACCACCAAACATTGCCAGCATGCCACCAAAAGAAGATTGTGCAACAGTACTAACAAGGGCATCAAAAGATGGAGCCAGATCGACCTTATCAATCACGGGAGTCAAATCGATTTTAGTGACCCCTTCTTTCTCAGATAAAAAGCGGTCAATATTTTCAGTCGTAAAAAACTGCTTCATCATCAAATGTGCAATACCCGCTTTAAATTCTTCAAAACGAGAGGGAACCACCCCAGAACCATACAATCCTGGCACTTTTTCAAACAACATATATACGGCTAGCCAGTTCGTTATCGCCCCCGATAATGCAAACAAACCTACATTAAACAAAATGGGTGACCCTATACCGTAGCCAATCAGAATACACAGCGCAGCCAATGCATTCGTTACTAAACTTTTATCCAATCTTAAATCCCTCTCAATACCATCAAAATGATGTAAAACCACACTATATTACCAAGCGAATAGGATTAAGGTCTAACTGTCGAAGCAACCATTGTGGATAATTGCTAGGCAACCTTTGATTTGCCCTACTCAATACAATAATCAAAATTTATCGTCATAAATACTGCATCGACATTAAAGATAAAACGACCACAAACTCCCATAATACCATTTATTAACATTAACTTAATTTAATCCAATGCAGCGTTAAATGATGGAAGATTTCGAGATCGACTTATGAATTCTTAATGAGCCTCGACTACACTCTAAGTGGGTCATATGCCCCTCAACCTACGATGATTAATTTACACTAACAACAAAAGGATGCGCCCATGGACTCTGCGTTCAACACTGCTGGAGCCTTAAGCTGGCACGAACTCACTACCATAAACACCAAAGAAGCAATGCTTTTCTATGGTGAAATATTTGGCTGGCAATTTAGAACTGTCAGGACACCCCATGGAAAATACCACATTATTGAAAACCAAGGTTCAAGTATTGGAGGTATTACTGAAAACTTAATTCCAGCATTTCCTTCCCATTGGACAGGCTATATTACGGTTGCAGATGTCGATCTCGTCGCCATAAATGCTAAAAAACTGGGGGGCGATATTCTCTTCGGGCCTGAAGATATTCCGGGCGTAGGTCGATTTTGTTGGATTAAAGATCCACAGGGCGCCATTATTGCAGCAATAAGCTACACCACCGCCTAAATAGGCCTGCTATAGTAGGTAAGCTCAGCAAGAACAAATACTAAGGTAACATCTGTGAAGCTTTGGTTATTGTTTAATTTCAACTAAAAGTTAAACGAGTTACGGCAAAGTAACACTCAGATTTTACTAGTAAAAACATAAAACAAAATGTGTAAACTCAGGCGTTATTCGCTAGAATGGCTCCATTTGTTGATAGATTTCACTCTACTTTACGCATCGGAGCCTTGATTCTACTATGCATTCCCCGCTTTCGACCTTAAAAAAATCTTTCTTTAAACGCCCAAGATACCAACGGGTGCTCGTTTATCTCACGATGCTCTATTGTTGTTATGTGGCGACCTTAGGGCTCATTATTCCTTTCGGTATGGTGTCTTTCGCACCTGAAAGACTCTCTCAATTGCTAGGCCGTCAAGTGATAATTGATGACATTCGTATAAATCCATTCACATTTAAAGTAAACATTGACGGGCTGACTATTAACGAAAAAGATGAAAAAACCTTTGTCTCCAGTAAAGGGATCCAGCTCCAACTTAACTTTTGGCAATCTATTTTTAAAAGGGCGCTGGTTATTGAAAATCTTCATCTACAAGAACCCAATATTCATATCCACCGTTTTCAAACACAAGATAAAGCAGCATTTAATTTTGACGATATATTGATAACCCTTAACGAAAATATCGCCCCCACAACGCAACATCAGTCCAATGAGCAAACTAAACCGCTGCGAATATTACTCAGCCTATTTACCTTAGATGCTGGTAAGTTTAGTTTCGATGACAATATCACCCAAGCAAACATCAATTACCCAAGCATTAATATTAAAGTCAGTCAATTAGATACTGACTATATAATGACAACAACGACATCAGCGTTGAAAGATACGTTAGCGTCCTCGCTCGAAACACTAAAAAGAGAACCCACTCCAGAGGCCAGTCCTTCTGCCTCGACAGAAATAGTCTCCTCAAATGTCATCAATAATCACTTTGCAATGCAATTTAAGGATGTCCATGAAGGAGAAATAAGCCTAGAAGGGCAATTTCAACTCTTCCCGTTTATGCTCGACGGTGATATCCAAATCGCAAAGTTAAAACTCAGTACAGTGTGGCAATTTATCGATGACCACTTTGATATTACGCTTAAAAATGGCGAAATAAGTGCAAAGTCACATTATCGGGTTGATCTACCTGATAATGGCTCTCTACAAGTCATGACTAATCGTGGACAAGTGATCCTTGAGAAGCTCAATGTGACAAACCAAGACACTCCAGTCCTGACGCTTCCTCTACTGGCAATAGATGGCATTGCAGCCGATCTGCAACGGCAAAAAATTAATATCAACCAAATATATAGTGATGGATTATCCCTCAATGTGATCCTCGATGAACAAGGTGTTGATCTTGCAAAACTCCTAACCCCAAAATCGATGGCACAATCTCAAACGTCTACGGCTAAAAAGGCTAATGATCCCACTCAGGCACCAAATGAAGAAACTAATAAAGAAGATTTGGCGACATCTCCAACCTTAGCAAACACTGCGGATAGACAGCACACAAGTGAACAACTCACGCCCTCATGGTTAGTCCAACTCGATAAGCTCACCCTTGAAAACTATGATGTTAATTTCAGTGAACAAAAACTCACGCCTTCACCTCAACAATGGCGCATATACCCACTCAATTTTGCCACTAAGACCATAGTGAGTGACTTAAAAGCACCTATCGAATATGAACTATCCTTTGCTATCAATGATAAAGGGAGTTTCGCATCACAAGGGCAAGTTGATCTAACCAGTGAGTCCATTGATGCCAAATTGCAAATGGATAAACTGGCATTAGCGCAATTTCAACCTTATTTAGCGCCCTATGTAAATATCAAGCTTAAAAGTGGCCTCTTGAGTTCACAGGGACAGGTAAATGCCGATGCTAAAGGCCAAGCAATTTATCGCGGCAGTGTCGAGCTGGATGACTTGAATGTGCTAGATAATTTACGCAATGCGCCATTAGTTAAATGGCAAAAAATGCATATTAATCAGCTAGATTTTGACCAGCAAAAGAATCAAATAAAAATTGACCATCTCGCCCTTAATCAGCCCTACGCTAAAATTGTTATTGCCAAGGATAGAAGTACAAATATCAGCAATCTGATTGTTGAAACGTCCGCTGATAACACTTTGGTCGTAAAAACACCGTCTAATGTTACCGTCCCCGAAACGGCAAATTCTGACATTAAAAATACGGGTAACCAAACTCGTGAAAGTGTTACTCAAAACAAACCTGAGTTAAGTTTAGACATTCAAAAAATCAGCTTTAGTCAAGGCTCAGCCTATTTTGCCGATAATTCTTTAACGCCCAATTTTGCTTCTGGTATTGAACTGCTTGATGGGCATATAAGTCATCTATCTTCAACTCCAGGAACAAAAGCTTCTGTTGATATCAAAGGTAAAATTGATAAATATGCCCCCGTGACTCTAAAGGGGGATATTAACCCCCTGTTGGATATGCCCTATCTTGATCTCGATCTCGTATTTAAGAGTGTTGAACTCACATCCGTGAATCCCTATTCAGGAACCTATGCAGGTTATTATATTGATAAAGGTCAACTCTCCCTCGCGCTCAATTATAAACTTGAGCGTAACCAGCTAAAAGGCACTAATCACTTAGTCATAGATCAACTAAAACTCGGCAAGCCCAGTAATAGTGACTTAGCCACAAGTCTCCCCATTACGTTAGCCATTGCATTATTGCAAGACCGTAACGGCGTTATCGATCTCGGTATGGAAGTTTCAGGAGATTTAGATTCTCCCAGTTTTAGCGTGGGAAGTATTATCATGACAGCCATCACTAACGTGATCACTAAAGCCGTTACCGCACCATTCTCATTCCTCGCGAATTTAGTCGGCTCAAATGAAACTTTAGATAAAATTAGCTTCAGTGAAGGAAGCGTTATCCTCGATAGTAAAGCACAAGCAAACTTGGATAAACTTGCCAATGCGTTAATCGATAGACCTATGCTCAAACTGAGCATTGAAGGTGAAGTTGATGCGATTAACGATAGCCAAGCAATTGCTGAACGTATGATGAAGCGTAAATTAGCTAAACTTGCAAATATTCCTTTTAATGAACTCCCTACAGACTTAAGCCCAAGCCAATTCCCAACAAAAGGAGCACTCGCAGAAGCCTTGGTAAAACTGTACGAACAGGAAGTAAAAGCAGATCCGCAATTAGTAAAAGACACAGTACTGAATGATACAAAAGAGACATCATTATCGGCTGAAGATATACTGACTCGTTGGCATATCGCCCTCTATAACTTGTCAGTTAAAGCTCAAAATGTCACCAATGGCATGCTAGGGGATCTCGCTCAAGAAAGGGCCAAAACAGTGAAAGCTTATCTAGTCGATGCCAAAGATATTTCACCAGAGCGAATTTTTTTACTTCAAAGTCGAGTCACACTGAACCCAAACGCTGCCCAAGTGAATATGACTATTGATGTAAAATAAATTACGCGATTAAATCGTAACCTCCTGCGCAGCTAAACGCCCTGCAATTTGCAGGGCGTTTCCTTCATGGTGCTTAACTAATATTTCATGGCCTACCACACTTGTTACAACTTAAGCTACGGACCGTTTCGTGCATTGTTTTGCGCATTAGGTTACACTTTGCCGCTTTATGCGAAGGCGATCACACGGTCCACAATATAAGACTAATCAGACACATCCAACTGATTCGTCAGCGTACTTGATAATAGGCACCTGTAACGCGCTCAATTCGACTTTTACTCGAGGTACTCATGTTCATTATTCGCTGGATTTTAGGCCGGATTATTTTGTTTCTAAACGTTGTTTTTGCACCTAAAAAGCGACAACGTCCGCAGGAGGAGCAACAAAAAATTGATGCAGAAACCCAAGCTATGGCACTTTATCAATATCCTGCCTGCCCATTTTGCGTAAAAGTACGCAGAGCAATGCGTAGACAAGGGCTGAATATTCAAACACTTGATGCGAAAAAATCTCCCCATAAGGATGAGTTAATGACTCAAGGTGGCAAACAGCAAGTACCTTGCTTAAGAATCGAAGAAAATGGTCAAGTGCAATGGTTGTACGAATCTAAAGATATTATCAATTACTTAGAACAACGTTTTGCATAAAATATCCAAGGCACCTAGTCCAAGCTAAGTGCCTTCTATCGATAGATAAACCTAACTTTATTTTCGCCATAAATATTCGCGATCCGAATAATCAAATAGCCACTGGGGTTGGTACACCACCAGCAGTGTAACAGCCATCCCATTTAACAATGCTTCAGGAAAAGCCAGCAATGGTATTAAAATTAAGTAGTTATCAACTAATAACTCCCAGTTATAATCTGCTGAAAACCACAACCAAATTGCCCAACTAAACTGGTGAAATACCGTTGATAATCCCGCATTAATAAAGGCACCGACAAAGATAAAAACAAAGATATGTTTGGGAAAAAGATGGTAGCTGCGGCTATACAACATGAAAGATAAAAACAGTGGTATCGCTATAGCAAATAAACCAAATGCGCCAAATACACCCGGTTGTTTTAGGACAAAAAGACTGAAAAATGCACAAGGCAATAGCAAACTGACTGTGGCTAACCGCCAACCGAACAGCAATAAGCAGGTCACTATCCCTAAGAAATGCAAATGCAAACTGAGCTGGATACTGGCATTTAAAAGCCATAGTGCATTGATGACGACCAACGTCAGTAGCAATCGCCGCTGTAGCCCCTTATCCTTCGCAACTTGCTGTAACTCTTCCTTCGGCCAAATAATATAAACCCAGAGTACCAACAGCGCTAAAGCGATCACTTGAGCTAAACTCATACTCCATTCAATTTGCGCTAGTTGACCAGACCAAAACTCCCACATCAACGCTTATTCCTTGTTTCAATGTCCGTTATTCATCAGACCTTACGCAGTAAAAAGTCATATAGCAAAAATCGCCATAATTCTATGATATTTGCCTCCATATTAAGGTATTCTTCTGGAAGTTAATAACCTACGAGTAAAAAATTGATTATGTCATTGAGATCTATCAGCCTTGTCGCCCTAAGCTGTATATCGCTTATCGCCTGTAGTAGCGCTCCCATCGATCCAACTGAATTAGCAGGTAAATTAAAAGATAGGTTAACAACTGATATTAAAGCAGATGGTCTGAAACTCTTTATCTATCAAGCGAATCTTATTGATGAAGCGTCAATCAGGGACAATACTGAGCGCCCTTTCCCCCATGAAGATCGAATGCGTCAAAAATCACAGGATCCCCAAGAACTGCGTAGAAGCTATAAGGAGAAGGAAGCAATACTCGAAATCTGGGGGCAGCAGGTAGAACTTGGCCTCATAAAAACGTTAGAAATGACAGGTTACTGCCGCGAAGGATACTTCGAATTAAGTCGTATGATCGAGTCTGGGCGAGGTGAAATACGCGGAGAATGCAAAGAAGGTGCAACTGACGCAGATAGACAAAAATTTGTGCAATTTTAACGAAAAAATGCGCGTATAAATGACACTACGCGCATACACTACAGGTTAACACTGCTTAGCTTACACCGTTTCTGTTATTGGAGTGGCACGATTTTCCAATAGTACAGGTATACCTTCTGTAATAGGGTATGCCAATTTATCCGCTTTGCAGATCAACTGTTGTGCAGTTTTATCGTACTCAAGTTTTCCCTTGCATACAGGGCAAGCTACTATATCCAGAAGTTTTTTATCGAATGCCATGAGAGTTTCCTTGTTTAGCAGCAACCACCTCGTGAAGACGGCTTAATAGCTGCTCATCAAATTGTGGCGATAGCTTGGCATTGACCGCCAAATACCACCAGTTTTCTTGTGCAAAATCGCGACATTTAACCGCATCTTTTTCGGTCATCATCAGCGGAAGGTCTTTTGCCAAATCACATAATTGTTTTTTATCGTAGGCTTGATGGTCATCAAACCCGTGGGATAACACCACTTGATAGCCTTGCGCTTGTAACGAATCGAAGAAACGAGTGGGATTACCAATACCAGCCATAGCGACAAGAGGCTGTGATTTATCAAAGTCAGTGGTGATGATATTACCATCCACCGCTTTTACCTGTGTCGGAGCCAGTTGCATTTCAAATTGCCCCACATCTGCATTGCCGCCATTAATAACCACAAAGTCAACGTCTTTAAGCCGCCAAGGCCCTTCCCTTAAGGGCCCTGCAGGTAGTAAATACTCATTTCCTAGACGGCGTTGGCCATCAATGACGACAAGTTCAATATCCCGTCCAAGTGCGTAATGTTGTAAACCATCATCACAAATGATCACATCAACGCCATGCTCAGCGATAAGGACATTTGCAGCCTCTACACGCTTAGAACCGACAACCATAGGAACACCAGAGCGTGCAACAATCATCGCAGGTTCATCACCTACATCGGTGGCACTTGCGTTATAGGCAACCTGCTTAACACCATCAATATTCGCACCATAACCACGGCTTATCACACCAGGATTAAAACCATGTGCACGTAATAACTCGATCAGATAAATGACCATTGGCGTTTTACCACTTCCGCCTACCGTAATATTACCGACCACAATCACAGGAACAGGGAGTATGGTTTGCGCTTTTAACCCTAATTGGAATAAACCTCGGCGCACAAAGGTGATGAATCCAAATACAAAGGATAAAGGCAGTAACAGCCATTGTAATGGATGGCCCTGATACCAAATTTTATTAACGAGCGTTTGCATCTAGTTACCAAATTGCATTTGATACAGCTTGGCATACATACCACCCATTTCCAGTAAGGATTTGTGGGTGCCTCGCTCAACAATACGACCTTGGTCTACCACGAGGATCTGATCTGCACTTTCAATGGTTGATAATCGGTGAGCAATAACCACTGAAGTGCGGTTTTGACGCAAATTATCAAGTCCCTTTTGGATCGCTTTCTCAGACTCAGTGTCAAGCGCTGAAGTCGCTTCATCCAGGATAAGCACAGGTGCATCACGCAACATAGCGCGTGCGATGGCAATACGCTGCCTTTGTCCACCAGACAACAGCACGCCATTCTCCCCGATTTGTGTATCCAATCCCTCAGGAAGCTGATCGATAAACTCCATCGCATGGGCAAGTGTTGCCGCCTCAATGATTTGCCCACGGGTCACTTCACCTGGATATGCGTAAGCAATATTGTTAGCAATAGTATCGTTAAACAAAGTCACTTGTTGAGAGACAAGAGCCACTTGATTACGTAGTGATTTCAACGAGTAATCATAAATACTCACATCATCGAGCAAAATATCGCCAGACTCTAACCCTGTGTAGAAACGCGTCACCAAACTTGCAATGGTTGATTTACCCGAGCCTGAACGCCCTACTAATGCCAAAGTTTGGCCTTGTTTAACCTCAAAGCTGACATTATCGAGGGCTCGGCGTTCTTGGCCTTCATAGCTAAAACAAACCTCATCAAAACGTAAATTACCTTGAGCCCGTTTCACAGTGTAAGTTCCTGTATCGGATTCAGGTAAAGTATCTAATAATTCAAACACTGTGGTACAAGCAGCAATACCACGCTGAAACTCAGCATTCACGCGGGTTAAGTTTTTGATGGGCTGTAACATGGCCATCATCGCACCCAAAATAGTGGCAAATGTCCCAGCGGTAAGATCCGTTTTCATACTGTCTAAACTGGCAGCATACAGTACAAATGCTAAAGCGAAAGAACCAATCACCATAATCACAGGTTGACTTATCGCTTGAGCTACGGCTAATTTCATATTTTGATTACGATTTTTATCATTCACCTTTGCAAAACGAGCAATTTCAGTTTCTTGTCCACCAAAGGCTAAAACGTTTTTATGGCCTTTAATCATCTGCTCTGTGGTCGCACTCACCCCTCCCATAGCTGTTTGAATTTGCTTAGAAACCTTACGGAAACGGCGACTGACCATAGTCATGACCAACCCCATAAGCGGGCCAATCACCAAGATACAAAGGGATAGCTTCCACGAATTGTAGAACATGAGTACTAACATCCCCATCACAGTAACACTGTCTCTTACAATAGAAATCAATGCACTACCAGATGCCCTTGCAATCTGTTCAGTATCAAAGGTGACTTTAGATATTAAATTTCCCGTATTTTCTTTATCCATGTAGCTTACGGGTAGGCTGAGATAATGCTCAAACACTTGCTGACGCATATCCATGATCAAACGAGCACTCATATAAGAGATGCCATAGGTTGAAATAAAGTTGGCAAGACCTCGTAGGGAAAACATTAAGATAACCACAAGTGGTGCCATCATTAACACATCATTGTTGGCATGAAACCCTTGGTTATTCGGCAAGGCAATGCTGCTACTGATTGCAGTAGGGGCACCACTTGAAAATCCTTTATCGATAAAGGGGCCGATAAAAGCGATGAAGGCCGCATCGACGACCCCATAAACAATAAGCCCGGCAACGGAAAGCAAAAACATGCCTTTCATTGGTTTGAGATAGCCCAGTAATCGTTTGAAAACTACCCACATTTCGTTATTAGGAGATGCTGTCATTGATAACACTAAATTATGGCAAAGTGCACATTCTACTCTGGATTAATCAAGTCACCAAATCTAAACAAGCGGTTGTACCAAAATGGCGCAAGATCGCGCCTATAGGTTTTCACTTCTCGACCATCATGGCGAAAAATCACACTAATCTGCCCTTCTATTCCTGTGGTTAAATGAGGGATATTCCGCGCCTGATAACGATCAACCACCACGGGTTTAGGAAAACCGTATCGATTTCCGAGCCCCGCGGGGAAAAGAACAAACTCAGGGGAAACTGCATCAATAAATGCTTCGGTTGATGAGCTTTTGCTACCGTGGTGTGGAGCAATTAAGACTTGACTCATTAATATCGTCGGCTGCATTTTGACTTGCGTTAATAATTTCATTTCACTATTTTTTTCAATATCCCCCGTCAATAAGACACGCTGCTGAGTATCATCAATGCGCACGACACAAGAACCATTATTTCCCGCTATTGGTTTTTGTGGAAAAATGATGCTTATTTTAAGGTCCTGCCAGTTAATTTGCTGAGGTCTACAGCCCTTTCCAGCTATTTCAGTTACATCGGTTATCCATTGAGCTTTAGGATAAGCCGCTAAGAGAGCAGAGGCTCCGCCAGCGTGATCGTTATCGCTATGGCTAATAAACACATAGTCAATTTCTCGGATCCCTTTAGCATTTAAAAAAGGAATAATCACCCGTTGACTGTAACTAAAACTCTCTCCAAATGCGGCGCCAGTGTCATAAATTAGTCCTCGGCCTTCTTTCTCTATAACAACAGCTAACCCCTGCCCTACATCTAATAAATGCATTGACCAAGTCGCTGACTTTAAAGGTAACCATTTTAATAAAAATGATAGGAGAAACGGAACAAAGAGTAAGCTCACTATAAAACGCCAAGGCCAATATAGACGTTGTTTAGGGATGTAACGCCATAATACACCGCCTAATAGTCCACACAATGCCAATGCCAATACACTTTCGGAGACCACTTGCCAATGAATGGGTAACTGACCGCTTATCGCTAATAATTGTCCATAGGGCATCAAGGCCCAATTGCTTAGTTCGAGTAAGCCCATCCAGGAGAATCCAAGCGCAGTACCAATCCACCAGCACACAAAGCCCGCCATTGCGATGGGGATAACCACAAAACTAAACCAAGGTACTGCAAGCATATTAATCCACAGACTATGTGCACTTATGCCACCAAAAAGCACCGCTTGCACGAATCCAAGCCCAAGACTCAATCGCCATTGAATAGACCAAAATTGCAATAACCCTGCACGAACACGCCCTAAAGGGGTGATGTCATTAGTTAATTGGTGTACTTTAGGAGCGGCCTCTAAGGTATACAAAATAATGGCTAATGCACAAAATGACAGCCAAAACCCAGCACTTAAACAAGCAAGAGGATCAATCAATAGCACCATAAATAAAGCAAATAACAAGCGTTCCCATGGACTCGAAAACCGCTTTAATAAACTGAGTAACATTAAGAGTAATATCATCACCAGTGCACGTTGTGTCGATATCCCAAAACCCGCTAAATAAGCATAAAATGCAGCGCCTATGCCTGACAGTAACAACGCAAAAACCCAATTTCGCCGACTAGGATGAGGAACAAAACGAGTTAATCCAAATATCATCACAGCATAAATCCATGCTGTAACCACAGATAAATGTAAGCCTGATATTGCCACTAAATGCCCTGTTGCCGTTTGCCTTAGCATTTGCCAGCGTTCAGATGAAATAAGCTGCTTATCTCCCAAAATTAACGCCAGTAGAAGATCTCCCTGTTGCAATGGCGCCAATTGAGGAGCTAATGCCGATACGAGTTGATTTCTTAAGGAAGGCTGACTCTCAATTAATTCCGCTTTTATCACTCGTCCTTTACCAACAATATGCTGACTAATTAATTGCTTCTGCTCATTATATCCGCCTTGGTTCAGCACATTAGACACACTTTTAGGTGTAATAGTGAATAACCAAACCTGCCCGACTGCCACGTCTGGTGGCGCTTTCCATGTCAATCTTAGTTTTGCGCGGGGTCTTAAGATTAAATTTGGTTTAATGATGGCAATATCCAAACTAAGCCAGTCGCTGTTTTGGCTAACTAGTGATATGATTTCGCCCCTCACCTGTAGAGGTTGTTGTTGCACAGGAAGGTCCTGCCTAGATAATCCTAAGCAAAAAACCGTTAGCCACAGCATTGCAAAGAGTACACCTGAACAAAGCGGTGCTTTTTGATATAAGATTAAAGCCCCGACCAAAAGATAGGGTAGATAAGCTACAGGCGGCAACGATGGCCATAACATCGCTGATAATAAACTGGCACTAAAGCCTAAGATGAATCGATTCATAGTGAATTAAGTTAAGACAGCAATTTCAGCTATGCCAAAAAAATTAATCAAAAAATTTATGCCTAAGCCTGAAACCCTACGTGAACATAAACATTTACGCATATTTGGGCGCTTACTACACAACCCAAATCTTTGGGCGTTGAACCGAAAATCCGCCCCCGGCGCTTTTGCTGTTGGTCTTTTTGTCGCATGGATCCCTATGCCTTTCCAAATGGTTGCAGCAGCGGCATTTGCCATTCTATTTAATGTCAATATCCCCGTATCCGTTGCATTAGTATGGATTACGAATCCACTCACTATGCCTGTGATGTTTTATGGTGCTTATTTATTGGGCGCAAAAATTTTAGATCATGCCCCGCAGGAATTTGCCTTCGAAGCCAGTTGGCAATGGATTGAGTCATCACTCACAACAATTGGCCCTGCATTTTTAGTCGGTTGTTTGGTATTAGGTGTGATTTTTTCTTCGATTGGTTATTTGCTTATCAGTAATTTGTGGAAATATTCCATTATGTTTAAATGGCAAAAACGCCAACATAAGTAGTTTCGTTGATAGCTAACTTACTCCTATCGATAGCTTAACTACTTAAAATTTGTGCTCCCTGTATACTTTTTGATGATAGAAATTAAATACCTGAATAGTTCAACATTATCGGTGTTCTGTTGATACATTAATGTTTTCTATGCCCCCATAGATTAACGCCTCCCTCTTTATACTGTGGCCGATATCTATCTTGTGAATTGAGTCACAGAGAATTTACGCACTTTTCCCTAATTAACCCACTTTTACTGTTACTATTTATAAAAATATTGCGTAGGGAGTTTATATGCCATTTTATCGTCAATACGGGGCAAAAGGCCTTAAAGCCGTAGAACATTTCGTATTAATCATTATTGCTATTGCAACAGTCGTCGCAATTGGACAGGAAATTGTTCATATTTTTAATGCTGGTGCGGTAGCGCTCGCAGACTTACTCTTACTGTTTATTTATCTTGAAGTCTTAGCTATGGTGGCCAACTACGCTGAATCGGGTAAATTACCCGTACGGATGCCACTGTATATTGCTATCGTAGCATTAGCGCGTTATCTGATTTTGGATATGAAAAGTATGGATGATTGGCGAATTGCAGCCATTTCACTATCAACCTTAATCTTAGCTGCAACCGTAATTGTGATCCGTTGGGGCCAACTAAAAATGCCTTACCCAAAAAATCAAGAATACGACAACTAATCACATACCCGAGTCAGTGCCATTGTCCCCATTCAGTGGCACTACCGTCCTTATTTAAAACTCTCACCAAAGACCTCGCTTTCACATTGGTATTCTGCCAAAAAGCAATTATGCTAGTTCTACAAAGATCAATTATTTACAAGGCAATTAAATTATGGGTGAGCATCATAGTGGCTTTGAAGAAAAACGCGCCTCTCTGCGAGTCGATATGGAAGCAGAACGAGTACTCCTAAATTGGATCGATCAAGATGGCGTTAGCCATTGTGATGATGGTGTCTGTATTGACTTAGCGAGGAAGGGTATCATGTTTGACTATAAACATCCTTTCGCACTCGGCGAGCTAGTTGAGGTCACTTTCAATCCCCATACTCCCGAAGAAAATAGCGTAAAAGGTCAAGTCTGTCGCTGCGCTCAATGCCACGAGAAAAGCTATCATATTGCCATGCAATTACTTTAATTTGATTCGAGCTATGCAGGGTTCATGGGGCTGTTCTACACTGAATTAATTCAAAGATTCAGTCAGAGGATGTCACCATGATATTGCTGGTAGGCGGAGAGAAAGGAGGAAGCGGTAAAAGTTGTCTCGCACAAAATATCGCGGTTTATATCAAACAAAAATCTCAAGCCAATGTTCTTATGGTTGACTGCGATCCACAGCGAACGACTTCGGATTGGATCCAAGCCAGAAATAATGACCCAAGTTTACCCCCGATTAACTGTATTCAACTCTACGGGAAAATACGTAACGATTTACTCAGCTTAAATGAGCGATTCGATTACGTGATAGTAGACTGTGGTGGCCAAGATAACCTTGCAATGCGCGCTGCGATGTCAGTCGCAGCCTATGTTGTGATCCCTTTAAGACCCAAAAGGCGGGATCTTAAAACGCTACCCCACATGGAAGATATGCTCAGTACCTGTAAAATGGTCAATCCTAAAATGGTTGCCACTATTGTGCTCACGCAATGCCCTGCACTTCCTACACAATTTAAGCGGATTTTAGAAGCCAAAGAAGTTGTACAGTCCTTTGGATTGAAGGTACTCAACTCGGTCACTTTTTGTCGTAACATTTATGATGATAGTGAAGAAAAAGGCTCTTCTGTCATCGAAATCGAACCCGATGGAAAAGCCGCTGATGAAATTCGTGCCATTGTGGATGAATTATTCACATTACCACCAGAAAATAGCTATGAGCTTAACTGATCTTAAACGCAAGAAACCCAAACACATTATCACCCCTATTTCTGTGGATGATTTTATCGAAGATGCGAATAATTACGCCTTGGGTAAAGAGAGTCAATTAACTGCAGCCCCAAAAATGGGGAATCAAGGGTTAAATAAAAAATCAGTAAAAATATATCGACATGCCACTTTTACCCTAACAGAAACCAGTATCTCCCAGCTCGATAACCTTTCAAAAGCAACCAAAATTGCAAAGTCGCGGTTACTGCGAATGTTAATTGACGAATTCAGCCATCGTTCAACAGATGAACAATATCGACTCATTAATAAAGAGGAAGAAGATACCTGACAAAAGCGTGTGATGCTTAGGGTTATTTAATCTCAATCTCTAAATATCAACACGCTCGAACACACTTCAAGTTAGTAAGGATAATCAGTGATGACATTGACGTCCTGCAACAACAGTCATTCCCTGCAAAGTTTCTTGGCACTTACCTTTAGTCACTAAAAAATCAATCAACTCCGATGCAGTTAATCCCTCAATACTGCAAGTATGATAGCGAGCAGACTCACCAAATGTTTGTGCCATCAGGGAAATCAATTCAGACTTTAAAATAGCGTCACCATGGGCTACCATCAGCGCCATAACATCATGACCGTGAACAGAATCGGACATACCCTCTCCAAAAGATGCAATTAATATTGTTCTTTATATCCGAACTGTTAAATTTTAACTCTGATCTCGCGCACATACTGTCAATTTGAATCTGTACGCCGACATCTGTGACGATAATGTGAGCCATTATGTCCTTGATCCTATTACTGACCCAACAGATGTCGCTGTATTTAGTGATCGTTTACTTAGTCAGTAAAACCCCATTATTTAAGCTTTTTGCCGAGACCTCTCCTCGGCTGCCCCACAAGGTTTTCATCTATCTGATTTTTTCTTGTTTCTGCATTATGGCAACCTACTTTGGTGAACAAACTTCGGGTGCAATTGCGAATACTCGTGCCATGGGAGCTGTACTCGGCGGATTATTGGGGGGGCCAGTTACTGGTTTTCTTGTTGGACTCACAGGTGGGCTGCATCGTTATACTATGGGAGGGTTTACAGATGTTGCCTGTGCCATATCGACAACGATGGAGGGATTGTCTGCCGGTATGATTGGTTTTTATCTGCGTAGAGCAGGTAAAAGTGAACTTATCTATAATCCACTGCTGGTTTGTTTAGTCACCTTTTACGCAGAGATGATGCAAATGAGCATTATCTTACTGATTGCAAGCCCATTTGACGCCGCATGGGAATTGGTTCGCCAAATTGCACCACCTATGTTACTCGTCAACTCTATCGGCGCGGCTCTATTTATGAGTATGATCCGCGATCAAAAAACCATGTTTGATAAGCTTTCCTCGAGCTTTTCAACCAAGGCCCTAAAAATTGCTGAGCGGAGTGTAGGTTTACTTTCTAAAGGATTTAATGAGGAAAGTAGCGGTAAAGTTGCACAGATTGTGATCCAAGAAACCAATGTCGGTGCAGTTGCGATCACAGATAGAGAAAAACTCTTAGCTTTTATTGGTATAGGAGCTGATCATCATCTTCCAGGGACGCCTATTTCATCTCAAATAACCCTAGAAGCCATTAACCAGAATAAAGTGATGTTTGCCGATGGCGTTGAAACCCCCTATGCCTGCTCAATTTCAAGTCAATGTAAATTGGGCTCTAGCCTCGTGATTCCACTGCGTAGTGATAATGAAGTTATAGGTACAATTAAACTGTATGAACCTAAGAATAAGCTATTTTTGAATATTAATAGAACGTTAGGTGAAGGTATTGCACGGCTATTATCGAATCAAATCCTATATGGTCGCTTCGAGCAACAACAAAATTTACTCACTCAAGCCGAATTAAAATTGCTCCAAGCGCAGGTTAATCCACACTTTTTGTTTAATGCTCTCAATACTATTAGTGCCATTATCAAACGCGATCCTGATATGTCAAAACAACTATTACAGCAATTATCACAATTTTTGCGTATTAATCTTAAGCGTACAACAGGCCTAGTTACCCTTGGAGATGAGTTAGATCACATCGCATCCTATCTCACTATTGAAAAAGCGCGTTTTATTGATAAATTACAGGTCAACATCGCAATTCCTGAACCCTTATATCCCTGTAAGGTACCTGCATTTACCTTGCAGCCTATCATTGAAAATGCCGTAAAGCACGGTACATCTCATATGATTGAGCAAGGACAAATTAAAGTAACCGGTAAATTGGAAAACAACATTTTAGAACTAGATGTTACTGATAATGCTGGTTTATATGAGCCGACTTCGGGGTCTGAAGGGCTGGGTATGAACTTAGTCCATAAGCGTATCCAAAACCTATTTGGCGAACAATACGGCATAACTGTAGAATGTGAGCGAGATGTATACACTCGCGTCATTATCCGCCTTCCAATTGAATCGATGGAAACCAATACGTGATCACTTGTTTAATTGTTGATGATGAACCTTTTGCTCGTGAAGAACTCACCGAACTTCTCAGTCAAGAAGCCGATCTGGAAATCATAGGGCAATGCAGCAATGCAATAGAAGCATTACAAATCATTGCCAAAGAAAAGCCTCAGCTTATTTTCCTTGATATTCAAATGCCGCGTATTTCTGGAATGGAGCTGATTGCTATGCTCGATCCCGATAACCTACCTAAAATTGTATTTGTCACTGCTTACGATGAATTTGCCGTCAAGGCCTTTGATAATCATGCTTTTGACTATTTACTGAAACCCATTGATGCCGACCGACTTTGCCAAACACTAAAACATGTGCGTAAAAATCTCACGCCACAGGCCGTGAGTTCTATCGCTCCGACAAGTCTGGAGCACCTGCCCTGCTACAGTGGTAGCAAATTGAAAGTCATCTCAATCACGGATGTTGAATATGTCTTTAGTGATTTAAGTGGGATCCATGTGGCTTGCACAAAAGGCAAAGTCCATACCCAATTAACCTTAAAAGTACTCGAAGAAAAAACACCACTCGTGCGTTGTCATCGTCAGTACTTAATCGCACCTAAGGCCATTGCTGAAATTGAATTATTGGATACTGGAGCAGAAGTCACAACACATTCAGGGGGGAAAGTGCCTGTGTCACGTCGTTATCTTAAGAGTTTAAAACAGCTTTTTGGTTTCCAATAACCCACAAGCGTACCTCTCCATCTAAAGACTGATGTTGACAAAAAACCGCTCAAGCCATCCTATTGCCGCTGACCCTACATTTTCGACCACTAAGTAAGATTGCACTGTTTTATGTAAACAACTTGTTTACACTCCTCGCAACTCAAATGGGGAGATAACAAAATGATGTGGTTCCTACTCTGTGTCGGTTTATTGATCGGCGGTTACTTTATTTACGGTGCTTTTGTCGAAAAGGTTTTCGGTATCAACGCTAAACGTCAAACACCTGCGTTTACTCAAACTGACGGTGTTGACTATGTACCTATGTCTAAGGGTAAAGTCTATTTAATCCAATTACTGAACATTGCTGGTGTTGGTCCGATATTTGGTCCTATCCTCGGCGCACTCTATGGTCCAGCAGCAATGTTATGGATTGTCATAGGGTGTATTTTTGCTGGTGCTGTACACGACTACTTCTCAGGTATGTTGTCGGTCCGTAACGGTGGTCAATCCGTACCTAACCTAGCGGGTAAATACCTCGGTAAGAGCGCAAAACATTTTATGAATGTGTTTGCCATCATCCTATTGTTGCTCGTTGGTGTGGTATTTATCTCTGCACCTGCAGGGCTACTAGGCAAGCTAACAGGCTGGGATGTCAGCATCTTCGTTGGTATTATCTTCTGTTATTATCTGATCGCTACCGTTGTCCCCGTAGATAAAATTATCGGCCGCCTGTACCCCTTCTTTGGTGCGCTACTGTTTTTCATGTCATTTGGTCTTGCCTTCGCGATTATTTTATCAAGCGAGCATACTTTACTGCCTAATGTACAAGCAGGAGATTTCTTCCAAAACTTAAACCCTAAAGATATGCCACTTTGGCCTGCATTGTTTATCACTATCGCATGTGGCGCGATTTCCGGTTTTCATGCAACCCAGTCGCCGCTAATGGCACGTTGTGTCGAAAATGAAACCAATGGCCGCTTCGTGTTCTTTGGTGCCATGATTGGTGAGGGCATCATTGCATTACTATGGTGTGCAATTGCTCTATCCTACTTCGGTGGTGTAGAAGGTCTTAGCACTGGCATGGCGGGGAACCCTGCTAACGTAGTATATGAAGCCTCAACGGGTTTACTCGGTGCAGTTGGTGGCTTTATGGCAATCCTAGGTGTCATTATTCTACCTATTACTTCTGGTGATACGGCCTTCCGCTCAGCTCGCCTGATCTTGGCTGAATTCTTTAAAATGCCACAAGTTGCGCTGCCAAAACGCTTAGTGTTAGCTATCCCATTGTTTATTATTGGTGGCATGCTGACTCAAGTCGATTTTGGTGTGATTTGGCGTTACTTCGGCGTCGCAAACCAAGCGACGGCAGTATTAATGTTATGGACGGCTTCTGCTTACCTATTACGCCATAATAAACTGCACTGGATCACAACAATTCCAGCAATGTTTATGACAACCGTGGTTATCACCTTCCTGCTAAACTCAGCCACCTTAGGTGCGGGTTTGCCAATGACCCTATCAACCGTTGCGGGCGTAATTTCAACCTTAGTCATCACTGGTCTACTGATAGTGAAAATGAAAGGTAAAGGTGAAATTGATAACGAGTCAGAACTACCAGACGAAGCCTAAGTTTATCGCTTCACGTCTAAATGGATAATACTAAACAGGCACTATTACAGTGCCTGTTTTTATGTTAGCAAATACGCCTCTAATTCTGCCTATAAAACTGTTATAATCTCGACCATAGTTCATTGCAATATACAGAATATGACTCAAGCAAATAACCCACTACACGGCATTAAACTCGAAACCATAGTGACTGATTTAGTCGAGCGTTACGGCTGGGAAGAATTAGGTGAGAGAATACAAATCCGTTGTTTTACCCATGATCCCAGCATTAAATCTAGCCTGCGTTTTTTAAGAAAAACCGACTGGGCAAGGGAGAAAGTAGAATACTTATACCTAAAAGCCAATAAGCTACCTTTACCCCCACCGAAAAATGTAACCGCTACTGCTCCTAAAAAAGCGAGCAAGATTCATTCGGCCAATCAAGGGCAGACTATAAAAACATCTGTCCAAAATAAGTCTCAACCTACTGATGATATCAACAGCCACATATGGGGTAAGAAAAACTAAGTCGCTGTCACTTTATTTCTAGCTTTGGCCCTTATTACATCAGGGCTACCTTCTTAACGATTATGTTGCGCATAAAAAATGACTTCAGTATCTTAATTCCCTGCCGATAACAAGTTGAGTATTGTCATATCAGGCGTAATTAGGAGCCCTCGATGAATATTAATGGATTAAACAATGCGGCAAGTGGCACTATATTTAAACCCGTTTCCAGTGCTTATATTGCCATATCTCCAACATCATCTGCCGCCACGACAGATAGCACTGAAGAGAATAGCAGCCAAGATACTGTATCAATCTCCAATGCTGGTCGTACGGCTTTAGCCACCGATTTTGGCTCCGCACTAAGAGAAAGTAACGCAGAGAAAAAACAACAAGCCGAAGCCGCTGAATCAGAAAAAGCCACCTCTCCAATTGATCAACAAATCGAACGGATAAAAGAGCAGATAAAAGCCTTGCAAGAAATGCTAGCAAAGCTTGAAGGTGATAATTCAGAAGCGGCTGAGCAACAACGCAAGCTGATCCAAGAGCAAATATTACAGCTTAGTAGTCAAATAGCTGTCTTAATGGATAAGAAGATGCGGGATGCACAGAAATCGGCAGGGTAATAGCTATGTTTAAAAAATAGCGGTTAAGATGTTAACTTTTTAGCGCTTTGACGGGGTTTCAAGTGTGTAGAAGTGAATTAGAACTGGATTAATATTAAATAGGAAAACTAAATAATAAACGCCAAATGCTTAATCCATCACCTGTGCGATAACTTAAGCCAATTCGGTCGATACTGAGTAAATCTGCACCTATAGGCTTAGAAAAAGCAAAGGTCGCACCCAGTTCATAACTCCCCGAAACTACCGTATCCTGTTCACTATCACTACTGAAATTGAGTGCATTAAAATACCAATAACCGAGTACAAATAGTCTGGGTTGAACTTGGATATTTTGCCATTGCCAACGAGGTGAAAGCCCTATATCAATACCAGTTTGTAGTACTGCAAATTGGTCTGTGAGATGACCAAGTCGCTCACTATAGCCAGCAAAATGTAATCTCGATACCCAAACACTCTCTTCTCCACCCAGAGTAAAATCATATAAGGTACTTATACCTGTCGCTAAAATTGCCACATTCTCACTGGTATCGAAGTTTGTTCCAAAACCCACATCAAAATAGGCCTCCATACGCGTGTTTTCACTTGCCTGCCAATGGTGCTCAATACCTGGAGTGACCGTCATAGTCCCAACGGATGAAGGAAATTCACCTTCGGTGAGATCTTGGGCTAAATAATCAAAAAAACCAAAGGAGAGAGGCAAGCGTAGCCATGTTTGGCTGTCATTGTCTTTTTGAAAATCGAAGGAAAGCGGAACGCTCACAACCGTGGCATTTTGTTCTGCCGCTCGATAAACCCCTGTGCCAAGGTAGCTACCAAAAGCATATACAGAATTAGGATTACTCTGATTTTCTGCGGCTAAATGATTGCTCGTTGGTGAAGAAGGGATGAAATCTTGCTCTGATAGATAGGCCTGCGCCAACGTCACATTAGGAATAAGGCTCCCTAATAGCCACGCCGACACAGGTAAATTTTTTAAGTATAACCGGCTAAAAAAAGGGCTCAATTGACTTAAACCATCCTAGTTTATATGACTTAACCGGTTATTAGCTCAAAACACTCAGTCTTCATCTACAAAATGATACTCGGACATCATATGGCCTAGCTCTGTGGATTTGGTTTTTAAATAGGCTTCGTTATAACGGTTTTTGCCCACTTGCAGAGGAACTCGTTCAACGACTTCTATACCAAACTCTTTCATCGCTTTGACTTTGCGCGGATTATTGGTCATTAAACGTACGTGCTTCACACCAATCTGCTCAAGCATGGGTTTGATCATATCGTACTTACGCATATCCGCAGGAAAACCTAATTGCTCGTTTGCTTCAACCGTATTTGCACCTTTATCTTGTAACTCATAGGCGCGGATCTTATTCAACAAGCCAATTCCACGGCCTTCTTGACGTAAATATAAAATAAAACCGCAACCTGTTTCGGCAATATTTTGCATAGCCGTTTGTAGCTGAAAACCACAGTCACAACGCAGGCTAAATAGCGCATCACCAGTCAAACATTCTGAATGGATACGGCCTAAAACAGGCTCATCAGCACTAAGTGTTCCAAAGGTGAGTGCGACATGCTCTTTGCCTGTTTCTGTATCTTCAAAACCATGCATAGCAAACACACCCCAAGGAGTGGGTAACTTTGACGTCGCGACATATTTTATCGACATGACATAACCTTAACGACAACTCTCATTCCATGAGACGAAGAAACATCCCTAAAAACAAAACTAAGTTAGGCTCTTAAGCAACGAGCACCGTATTTTAAAGTGTATTGGGCAATCCATTCAATCAACTGCAATATAAATCAGGTTTGATTATATCTGATTGCCGACCTGACAATGAGGGAAGTAGCATATCATCGACACTCGAATCTATACTTGTTCTCCCCTATTTACTTGTGCCAGATTTACGTATCTTGAGTCTTAAAACTTCGCAGGAGCGTAACCCGTCACTTCGGTTAATCCCATCTCACGGCCGAGAGCCGTCATTGGGTGAACCACAACCAGACCCTTAACGGACTTTTTCAATTGCCCCATGTCCGCTTGTTCTGCTTTAGTCAACGCTCGATGAAAAGGCAGATGTTTAATATCATCTCCCTGCTTATGCAATAAGCGTGTATGTTGGCCTTTTACACTGCTAATTTGCTTAGTGACTGCAGCGATTTCGCGTTTGAACTGAGCAATAACAGCCTCATCACCTCGTTGTTCAGCCGCAGCAAGTTTACGACGAAATTTATCTAGCTTATCATTAAGCTGCTGCAGTTCTTGCTTTAAATTCATTCTGTTACCTTAAATTACCTATGTTAGCCACAGTAAAATCTTAGCCTAATTATGCTAGCATCTGTGTCAAGGCTTGGGATTATAACAGCAAGTTGCAGATCCTCGTTACCGCTTTTATAACAAACGTATGATCTGATTACTGCTACCTCGAAATGGTAAACTTGGATCCGCTAAACTTTGTTCAAATTTTCCATCAACCAGTACATCAATGTAAGTAAGCACAGCCTTTTGCTGTTCAGATAGGTCATCAAGTACATAACCTGTCCATAGCCAAATGTCTTTATTCTCACATTCGGCTTTGACCCGTTTAACTAAGGCTAATACCGCCTCAAGATTAGCGGGCAATAAAGGATCGCCCCCGGAAAGTGACAGGCCTCGGCGAACAATGCGCTTATCATTAAGATCCGCAATAATACGATCTTCCATTGCTTTATCAAAAGGATGACCAGATCGCACATCCCAAGTACTTTGATTATAGCAACCACGACACTGGTGCTCACAGCCCGAAACAAACAAGGTTGCCCGGGTTCCCGGACCATTGACCACATCGATGGGATAATATTGGTGATAATTCATGAACTCAGTCCTAGGTTCAACACCTTGAGCCAATTTAGACTAAAACACGCAACGCAGCAGAGTATTCTCGTACTGCGTTCCAAGGTCAGTTTAACAGAAGAATAATGCAAGATGGTTACAAGTGTTTGATCCTACGTTTTACCTCTTCCTGCTTACCATGGTTAAATGGTCTTGCGTCTGGGCTACCTAAATAACCACAAACACGGCGAGTGACTGACACTCTGCTTGGCTCATGGTTACCACATTTCGGACAAGTAAACCCTTTACTTGTACAGCTAAATTCCCCAGTAAAACCACAGTCATAACATTCATCAATAGGCGTATTTGTCCCATAATAAGGTACGCGGCTATAACTGTAATCCCAGACATTTTCTAATGCTTCGAGGTTATGTTGCATATTGGGATATTCGCCGTAGCAAATAAACCCACCGCTAGCAATTGCCGGATAGGGCTGTTCAAAATCGATTTTGTCATAAGGGTTTACGTGTTTTTCTACATCTAAATGAAAACTATTAGTGTAATAGCCTTTATCAGTGACGCCTGCCACTACACCATATTGCTTCGCATCCAATTTGCAGAAACGACTACAAAGGCTCTCACTGGGCGTACTATATAAGCTAAAACCATAACCTGTTTCTGCTTTCCAAGCATCAGTCGCAGCCTTGAGATAGGCAACTATCGCAATGGCCTTTTCCCGTAATTCAGTACTATCAAACACATGGGATTGAGTGCCATAGAGCGCATTAATGGTTTCATGTAATCCAATGTAACCTAATGAAATCGATGCTCTACCATTTTTGAAAATTTGCGCAATATCGTCATCAGCACGTAAACGCACACCGCAAGCCCCTTCCATATAAAGAATCGGTGCCACTCGTGCTTTTACGCCATTTAAGCGTTCGATACGTGTATCTAATGCTCTGCGGGCAAGTAATAGGCGTTCATCTAAAATACGGTAAAACTCGGCCTCATTACCATTGGCTTCTAAGGCGATACGGGGCAAGTTAAGACTCACCACACCGAGGTTATTTCGCCCTTCATGGACTAACTCACCATTTTCCTTATAAGTACCTAAAAAGCTACGACAACCCATTGGAGTTTTAAATGATCCCGTCACCTTTTCAACCTGTTCATAGTTGAGAATATCGGGATACATACGCATACTCGCGCATTTGAGTGCCATTTGTTTTACATCGTAATTGCAGTCTCCTGCCTTGTGGTTAATACCATCGCGAATGGCAAACACCAGCTTTGGAAATACGGCGGTTTTACGATTTTTACCGAGACCAGCCATACGCACTTTGAGCATAGATTGCTGAATGAGGCGTGATTCCCAAGAAGTCCCTAAGCCAAACCCAAAGGTGACAAATGGTGTCTGCCCATTGGCCGTGTGTAAAGTATTCACTTCATATTCAAGGGACTGAAAGGCATCATGGCATTCTTTTTCAGTTTGAGCAGTAGCAAATGCTTTGGCATCTTTAATCTGCCAATTCAACGCGACTTGGTAGTGTTTGTCATAACTTTTTGCCACGAAAGGGGCCAACACTTCATCAATGCGATTAATGGTCGTACCGCCATAAATATGGCTCGCGACTTGGGCGATGATCTGCGCAGTGACTGCGGTCGCGGTAGAAATTGACTTTGGAGTTTCAATCTCGGCATTACCCATTTTAAAGCCATGGGTCAGCATCCCCGCCAAATCAATGAGCATGCAGTTAAACATCGGGAAAAATGGCGAGTAATCGAGATCGTGGTAATGGATTTCACCCGCTTCATGGGCTGCCACAACGTCTTTTGGCAGAATATGACTCTTGGCATAATGCTTAGCCACGATGCCAGCCAGTAAATCACGTTGTGTTGGAATAACTTTTGAGTCTTTATTGGCATTTTCATTTAGCAGCGCGGCATTACTCTGTTCAACTAGACCACGGATCTCTAAATTTAATTTACTGGTCGCTTCGCGACAAATATCCCTGTCATGGCGATATTCAATATACACTCGAGCTAATGACTTATAAGGGCCTTCCATTAGCAAGTTTTCTACAGCATCTTGCAAATGATGAATATCAACTTCGGTTAATGAGGCAACACGTTGACTGACACAAGCAGCAACAGTCGCAGCATAGTCTTCATCCTCTATCCCAACCGAGTTTGCAGCGGCCATCACTGCATCTCTTATCCTTGTTTCATCAAAAGGTGTGCGGCAACCATCCCGCTTGATCACGACTGGCATTGTTCAGTTCCTCTCCATCCCGATTAAAATTAACACTACATATAGTGATTAAATAATCCATAAGCACAATATATAGCGTATTAAGCGGTATCAATGCTGAAACTTCCATGATCCAGATCATAGTTTCTAGGATAGAAGAAAAGAACAAATAAGAACTGTAGCAAAGCCCAATGATCTGAGCATCACACCTTGACCTAAGTCATAAAGCAGGCTATTGCACAGAAGTTGATAACATACTGGCTCTGCTCACAGTTATTCACTTTTTAATTAACGTTTTGCTAATGCTAAATAGCTACTTAATTGACCAGATGCAGATTGCTGAGCCCCAAGTGATGACGCTACTTGCATGGTTGATTTAAGCCCTTGCCAAAGTTGTTTTTGCTTGTCGGTCATAGGCGGTTCAGAGTTTATATACTCTGTTAATTGCCCAAATACCTTGGCGGCTTTTTGTGCTAATACTGGCGACTGGGCATCATCCATATTGGACAGCACACTTTTTGCATCGACTAAGGTGTTGATGAGTGAGCTATTAGGTGAATTTTTGGCGAGTGTTTTTAATTCATCATCCAAAAAATCCTGCAGTGATTGTTTGCTTGGCGTCTCCTTACTCGGCACTTTAATACCATTTTGAGATAAACGCTCTACCTGTGAATCGGATAAAATACCGTCCTGTTGTAATCGAGAAACTAGTGCAGGAATATCGGCAACGCTGAATTTGCCGTCAGCAAAAAAATCCTTCGACATTGCCTGAATTTTTTGAGCCCGTAGTGCTCGTGGGGATAAGGCAATCTCATCAGAACTTGCTTGGTCGGACTTAGTCACACTCGATTGGGTTTGTGTCGTTTCAGCACTAGCATCCGTTTTGGTTGTGCTAGCCTTTTGGCTGTTTACACCATAAGCATCAATGATGCTAGCACTGCTACGATTTAGGCTCAGAGTGTTTAAAATTGAATTCATTGTCAAAACTTCGGCGTCGATAAGTGATTTGCAATTTAAGCAAAAAATAGGCCAAACAATGAGTTGTAAAATAATGTATCAATAATTCATTCTCTATGCTCGTTTCCCCGCCATAATGCCGCTTCAATCAAATGAGCCACTTTCGCGACAGCAGCTTCACCAGCGGCAATCGCCTCACTGGCACGATGAAACTCCATTGTTCCTATCTCGGCCACTTCGGGTACGATACAAATATCGGGAGGATCACCCATTAAACGCGATCGCTTATGCCTTTGCTCTAAAATACCCATTGATTGCGACATCACAGCAATCATGCCCGGATTAGATTTGGTACCAAGGGAAAACTTATCCGTCAAACTACTCACATATTCTCTGCCACGGGCAAATAAATCCATAAATCCCGTATCCTGTCTAGCAGGCAAATCCATTTCTCCTTGAGTGGCCTTATGACTTGTCATATTAACAGGCAAAACCTGTAATCGTCCCGGATGATATCCATTTAAATCAACGGCAATCACAATATCGACCCCCATTGCACGACTCACCGACACGGGAACAGGATTTACCACTGCACCATCCACTAACCAGCGTTCACCTTGTCGAACGGGTGCTAGAATACCGGGCATAGAACAAGAAGCCCTAACCGCTTGGCGTAAATCCCCATGGCGAAACCAAATCTCTTGCCCTGAATATAAATCGGTTGCCACAGCAGCAAACGGACGATTAAGCTCCTCAATCTTCACATCACCAATACGGGATTGCAGTACATCGAAGACTTTATCGCCACCAATCAAGCCCCCTTTTCGCCAACGAATATCCATCAATCCTAAAACATCCCAACTGGAAAAGCTTCGTACCCATTCTTCAAGTTCAGGTAAATGGTCATGGGCGTATGCGGCACCAACTAACGCCCCTATAGAACAGCCCGCAACTTTATCAGGCTTAACCCCCATAGCCGCTAGTCCATTTAATACACCAATATGTGCCCACCCTTTTGCCGCTCCACTACCTAAGGCAATACCAATAGTGGGTGACGTTCCCCTTACCATAAAATGCTTCCTCTTTACTGACCGATACACAGAATAACCTAAGTTTCCATCACATCGGCTGTCAATGGTGAAATACACATAATTAAGAGGTTGTAATGTCAATGCAAAATAATGCTACTGAGTGAAACTAGTCCATGCTGTTTTTTCTCAAAATGGTGCTAAACCGAGATAATTATCAATGTGGATAGCTGAGAACAGCCCTTTAAGGCTATAATCTGCCCTTACTACGTTTTTGGGGATATACCTTTGCAATTTACCGATTTTTCTCTGGACCAGCGTCTTTTACAAAGCTTAAAACATATGGGGATCACCGCCCCCACCGCCATCCAGGAACAAACACTGCCTATCGCATTGGCAGGTAAAGATTTAATGGCTTCGTCAAAAACAGGCTCGGGTAAAACCTTGGCCTTTTTGCTGCCAGCATTGCAAAGAGTTATATCCACCCGCTCACTCAGTAAACGCGATCCTAGAGTATTGATTTTATTACCGACACGCGAATTAGCTCACCAAGTTTATAGTCAGCTTCGCTTACTGGTGGCCAACACTCAGTACAAGGCGATTAGTGTACTTGGGGGGGAGAATTTTAATGATCAAGCTAAAGCATTAGCAAAAGAGCCCCATTTCATCGTGGCGACACCTGGACGCATTGCCGATCATTTAGAGCAAAAACATTTGTTCCTCAATGGATTAGAACTATTAATCCTTGATGAAGCAGACCGTATGTTAGACTTAGGTTTTGCACCACAGCTTAAAACGATCAATGAAGCCGCTGATCATAAACGTCGTCAAACCTTAATGTTCTCCGCCACCTTAGATCACAGTGAAATCAATGATATTGCAGCTACACTGCTAAAAAATCCTGCACATGTTGCAATTGATGCATCCCATAGTGAGCACAATGACATTCATCAGCGTATTTTTCTTTGCGATCATTTAGACCATAAAGAAGCCCTGCTGACTCGCTTACTTCAGGATGAAACTCACAAACAAGTGATTGTTTTTACCGCAACCCGCCCCGATACCGAGCGATTAGCGGCAAAATTATCGACCCAAGGATTTGCGACTGCGGCACTGAGTGGCGACTTAAAGCAAGCTGCACGTAACCAAATCATGGATCAATTCGCCCGTGGCCAACAGCAAATCCTCGTCACGACCGATGTTGCATCGCGTGGTCTTGACTTACTCAATGTATCATTAGTAATTAACTTTGATATGCCTAAATTTGCCGAAGAATACGTACATCGTATCGGTCGAACTGGCAGAGCTGGCGCAAAAGGCGATGCGATATCCCTAGTTGGCCCCAAAGACTGGGATAACTTCAAGAAAGTCCAAATATTCCTCAGAAAAACATTTGAAATCAGTATTATTCCGGGTTTAGAAGCAAAATTCAGCGGTTTAAAAGAGCAATCCAAGCAAACGCCAATCAAGCGTGTTGCAAAAACCAGCACTTCTGCTGGAAAAACCAAAGCTAAAGCGGTTAAAGCCCCACCGTCTAGGGATAAACGTTTTATTACTGGGGTCGATATTGGCGATGCACCAATGCGTAGAAAGCCCACAGCCCCTTTACTGCAAGATAATGATACTGAAGAAGTTTAATTTTTAAATTAATATTGATAGTGTTGATGCTGTTATGCTCAAGACTATCAACTAGAACCATCAATGAGCGGAAGTGATTCGCGCATTGTTCTAAATTCCAGCGACAATAACGCTATTATTGATATTTTGAAGGTGTAACATGAGAGTTTGTGGTGTTGAGTTAAAAGGTGGCGAGGCCATCATCAGTCTATTGAGCTATGAAGGTGAAACATTTAATGTCCCTGAATGCCGTAAGGTATCCTTCAGTGTTTCGCAATCATCAACTACCGAGGCTATACGTGACTTTCATTTTGCTTTTCATAAACTCATGCAAGATTATAAGGTCGATGAAGTTGTTATCATCGAACGTGAACAAAAAGGTAAATTGGCTGGTTCTGCCACCAGCTTTAAGTTAGAAGCTGCCATCCAATTAGGCGATATACCCGTCCATCTGTTATCACCCGTGACCATTAAAGAACAAAATAAACGCAATCCTCCCCAAGTGGATTTTGACAGTTTAGATCTTAAACGGGTACAACAAGCCGCTTTTGAAGCCGCTTACGCTCAGCAAAATCGCCATATTTTCGGTAAGGTATAATTACAATTTGGGCTCCGATCCGCTTCGGAGCCTTGAAACTTATGCAATCATTAAAATACCTCAACGGCTACAGTCCTGATATCCAAGACCAAGTGCAACAGCTACTCGATGCAGGTACCCTACCAAATGTACTTTTGCGTCGTCACCCTAAAATCCATGATATTCGTAGTGACAAAGCGCTCTATGACTATACCCAAGAGATAAAAAACAGTTTTCTACGTCAATCATCACCATTATCAAAAGTGATTTTTGACGATAAAATTAACATTAGTCATCATGCACTTGGCTTGCATTCCTATGTAGCACGAGTTCAAGGCAATAAAATCAAAGCGAAGAACGAAATTCGCATTTCTTCGCGTTTAAAGCGTGTACCAGAACCTTTGTTGCGTATGGTCGTCGTACATGAATTAGCCCATTTAAAAGAAAAAGATCACAACAAAGCTTTCTATAATTTGTGCATCCATATGGAGCCGGATTATCACCAGTTTGAATTTGATTTACGCTTATTATTAACTTGTATCGACGCTAACATATCCCCTTATTCTGCTTAATCTGTAAACAATTTAGCGCTTATAAACACCCACCACTTGACTGATAATAATTTTCATTTAGACTCATAAAGTCACTTTAGTAAAGAAGCGATATGATATGAAAAAGCGTCAAATTGATAAGCTGCTTGATAAATGGTGTAAAAAACAAGCAAAAAAGATACTAAAGAGGCAGGCTAAATTAACAAGCGCACGCGCAAAATTGACATATCACCAAATAAGGCCGAATTTTATTGTTGATATCATTGATAAAGAGAAAATACAAAGTAAAAAAGCACTTCGCAAACACATCGCTAAATTATTAGCTGCACATATCTCAGAGCCCCCCATAGACGCGCTCGATAAATCAATCTTAAAAAAGCAACTAAAGCTCGCTAAGATGACGTTTATTGCCGCAAACGATGCGAAATTATCATCACCAGTGATTATTAGACGCCTTACACCTCAACCCTCTGGACGTAGCTTTGCACTACATCCCTATAAAAAATCTCCATGTAGTGGGTGTCCGGCACTTAAAGGAAAACTCTGTAAGTGCGCATTAAAAGCCATTCATCGACGCCAAGCAAGTTAGTCGCTACGTACAATAACTTATATTGTAAAAACGGTTTTAAACCAGATTTATATTGATGGGTTTGCATTCTATAAGTCATATAATCTCACTAAACTGCCTATAACAATTTGTTTCCTCTTTTTCATTATTGCCATTGTAAGAGATAGACAGATTGACTTAATGAGAATACTCAATTTTTACCGTATTATATTGAACCTCTAAAATAAAAATGCCGATGAAATATATTATTTCATCGGCATAAGTGAGCTTTACGTTATTGTAATCCGGATTAAACTTTATGTCTCAATTCATCCGATATCAACAGTATCAAACTAGCAAGCATGATTAACCTAAATCCATTAAAGCTTGGCGGCTCTTAACCAAATTTGTAAAGGTTCTCAGTTCTTGATTTGCTAATTGACTAGACATTGGGATATCCGCTTTCATAGGATCAACTGGTTTACCATTAATATGGAACTCATAATGCAAATGTGGGCCCGTTGAACGGCCGGTATTACCTGATAAAGCAATCACTTGCCCTCGAGTCACTCGCTGACCTTTACGTACAAGGGATTTGGAAAGATGTAAATAACGGGTACGGTATTTACCACCATGTTCGATAACAATATATTTACCTGCAAATTGATGATCCGTTACTAAACTGACAACGCCATCACCCGGTGCAATCACCTTAGTACCAATAGGCACTGAAAAGTCCGTACCATTATGGGGAGAAATTCGACCAGTAATAGGGTGTTTACGGTAGGCATTAAAACGAGAACTCATACGAGGTTGTTTCGCTAATGGAATACGCTGGAATGCACGAACCAAACTCTGCCCTTTCGCATCATAATAACTACCATCAGTATGCTGAAAAGCACTCACTTCAGAACGGCCAGTTTTAATTGTTACGCCCAATATCTGGCTGCTTCCTGTCGCTTCACCTTCAACATATTGATCATTTACCAAAACCGAAAACTTATCGCCTGCACGCAAGTCACGCGCGAAATTGACTTTCTCTTTGAGTAAATCTTCAATACGTTGAATATCCGCAGCAGCTAACCCCATTTTTTGTGCTGATACGTAAAATGAACCTTTAATATCACCCGTTAAAATTCGATTTTGCCAAACACCTTCTACGTTGACTTCTTCAACGTTAAAGCTGCCATCCTCATAACGAGTAAATACGACTTGGCGTGCCGCATTAAAATACAACTCTAACTTTTGTAATTGCCCATCATTATCCAGCCAAAACTGGATCCGGTTACCAGGTAATAAGGTATCAAGGGCAAGAATATTGAGATCGGCTTCCAACACCCTATACATAGTTTGATGATCAACACCTGCTTTTGAAAATAGACCGCTTAGGGTATCTCCAGAAACGATAATACGCTCAAAATCAGGCGTATTATCTATGATAGCAGCTTGTTCAATAGATTCAGAAGTCTGAGGTAAGATATTCTCAATATCAAGAACGACAGGGATACGCTGAGTTGTTGGCACGACATGGTTATTATTCGGTAATAGCATAGCTGCACCGATCAATAAACCGCCCACTAATAGAATATTCTTATGAGTTGATGATAAATTCTGCAAACGGGGTTGCGAAAAATTGATCAAATTGGGTTTGCCTGTCTGCAACGCTTTCACCTTTCGTTATCTTTTTGGCGTTATATCTTGAACCATTACTGTAGCGGGAAGCCCGAATTTCCCCAACTTATATCAAAAAACCGATTATGACAAACGGTATTTTACTCTTTAGTTGCACAATTAATGAAAAACATGCGCTACTTAGCACTTTAAAGTGATTATGATGACTTCATCAAGATGTTAAACAAACAAAAACAAATGCTCATTAATCTTTAATAACAATATGTTACAGATAAAAAGTCATCATCTTATTGAACTAAGGCAAAACTATCGTCATTTCACTCCCATGTGAGGTTTTATGTATATCAATACGGGTATTTATCTGCTCTTTCATCTCTGAAACATGGGAGATCACCCCTATCATCCGGCCTGAGGATTGCAAATCCATTAAAGTACGAATGGCCAGCTCTAAAGAATCTTGGTCTAAACTACCAAAACCTTCGTCAATAAATAAGGTATCGAGTTTAATACCACCGGCATAGGCTTGTACTACATCGGATAAACCAAGCGCCATCGATAATGCAGCCATAAAACTTTCTCCACCACTTAATGTGGCCACAGGACGCACTTTGGAGGTGTAAGCATCTTCTACTTCCAATTCGAGCCCTGACGCTTTGTTGCCCTTGGCCCTATCTTCCTTACGCAATAAACGGTAACGCCCTTTGCTCATCAGATGTAACCTGTGGCTTGCCTCCAACAGCACATCATCGAGCAGTACACTTAACACAAAACGTTGCAGGCTGATCTTATTACCTGTATTTCCATTAGCGACATCTGCGAGGGTACCGATAACCGCATATTCATCTTCCAAAACCTTAGCTTTTGCATCGGCAATACTCAGCTGGGTTTGGGTTTGCATCAGTAATACTGTGCGGGTGTGAAGCAGCTGCCATGCCTGCTCTGCTGCGTGTAATGCTTGCTGCGCCGACTCAAGCTCGGCAGCGAGCTTAATGCTATCAGGTGGCACTTTATCTTTAAGCTTAAGCGCTAACTGTTCACACTGGGCCTTGGTCAAAGCACTGCGCTGCTGGTAAGCCTCAATCTCGCTGGCTAATGCACGCTGTTGTTCTTCATCGAGCATGGCCTCAAATAAGGCCTGTTGATCGGCAAAACCTGCTACGACTAATTGCTGATTGAGTTGCTGCTGTGCACGCGTTTGCTGGGCTAATGCCGCCTCAGCAGCATTTTCAGCACCATTAAGTGCCGCTTTAGCCGCAACAAAAGATTGGCCAGTCTGTTGTTGGAGATCCCTAACACTAGTAATCTGTTGCTTAATTTGGCTAATACTTTGCTGATTTTGCGCTATTGCTGCAGTTAAGGCCTCAAGCGTTGTAAGTGCAGATGGAACACTTTGCTGCATGTGTGCTAACTGCCCCTGCAATATATCCACTTTAGATTGCAGTGCACTGTCGTGTGTTTGCCCTTGCTCTAGCTTTTGTTGTAGATGCGTTTCCTGTGCGTGCAACAATGCAATCTCTTGCTGTAACAGCTGTAACTGCTGATGGGCTTGCTCCGCTTGAGTGAGTGAGAAAGCGTATTGCGACAAAGTATGCGTATGTTCATCTAAAGGAATATCAACCGCAGTGCCCAATTGGACCGCGAGATCTTGTGCTTGCTGTTGCAAAGTTTCTAGCTGCGTTTGTAGCCCACGATATTCCGCTCTGGCTTTGCTCAGGATTTCTTGGGCATTCGTTTCAGCCTCTAGTGCTAATTGCAGCACTTCATCACTTGGGAGTGGCTCTTGGCTTTGTGCTGGCTGTGGATGTGTTTGGCTACCACAAACAGGGCAAGGTTCATCTTGCTGTAATTGCCGCGCTAAAATAGCGGCCTGTCCTTGATGCCAAGTCAACAATAAAGCTTTATATGCAACCTGTGCTTGCTGATGCTGAGCACTGAGTTGTTGCCCTTTGACTTTAGCCTCAACAAGTTTTGCCTGTGTCAACGATACCCTTGCCACCACTTGTTGCCATTGCTGATAAGTCGACAATAATTGCTGTTGCTGCTGGTGCGCTTGTTGCAATGAGAGGCGAGTTTCGCTGTTGGCCTGTAGTTGCGGCAAAGCGGACTCTAATTCACGGCGTTTTTGGACTACGGTGGTTAACTCATGTTTGCTGTTCTGAAGTTGTGTTTTCGCGCTAATTAGCTGCGCTTGCTCTTGTTCGAGGGTTTTACTAAGCCTATCCAATTCCCTAAGCTGCGGTCCTAACGCATTCAGTTGCTGTTTAACCTGTTCCTGTTCGAGTAACGACGCTTCCAACACGGGCAAATCAGCGGTCTTAAGCTCTGCGTTATCGAAGGCTTGTTTAGCATGGATTAATGCTGTTTTCGCATGATCAAGGGCAAGACTTGCTGCCTTG
Organism: Shewanella sp. W3-18-1; assembly: GCF_000015185.1. NCBI lineage: Bacteria > Pseudomonadati > Pseudomonadota > Gammaproteobacteria > Alteromonadales > Shewanellaceae > Shewanella > Shewanella sp. W3-18-1. Next base: position 2,925,732 of record NC_008750.1, read on the forward strand.
GCTTCCTGCTCACGAGCCACAAACACCTCAAGCATAGGTGCCATGTGCTGCGCCTGTTTAGCCAAATTCAGTTTATAGGTTTGCGCAGCCATGTTTTCTTGCTGTGCATCAAGCGCAGCAACTGTTTGAGTTAAGGCATCAAACTGCGCAAATTCGGCCAATAAATGCTGGGCGGCATCGCTGGTTTTTATCACCCATTGTTGCTGCTGTAATGCCTGTTCTTTCGCACTTTGGGCTGTTTCAAGTTCTGGCGTAAGCTTGGCTAATTCACAGCTAAGCTCGTCATCGGATGCTAAACCCGCACTTTGTAAAATGCCATCACGGCGGCTACGTTGATCTTTCACTAAGGCGCGGATATCTGCAGCCTTACTTTTTAAGGAATCCTCAATGCGTCGGTATATATGTGTTTGAAATAGCTGACTAAATATCAGTTCCCTGGCTTTAGAGTCTGCCATTAACAATTCGCGAAATTTTCCCTGCGGCAACACCATCACTTGGCGAAACTGCTCCACATCGAGGCCAGTTAAGGCTTCAATCTCAGCAGTTGCCTCTGAGACTTTGCTCGCTACAAGCAAACTTTCATTACCCTCGGCGTCTATCTTATATAACTGAGCTTCGGGCTTCTGCACCGTTAAGCCGTCACCGTTTTTTTTAACTCTGTCTTGCTCTGGCACACGGCGAATACGATAACTGCTATTACCCAACTGAAAACTAAAAGTGACTTCTGTTAGCAAACTATCATCGGCCACATCGCAGCGCATCTGGCTGCCTTCACGCTCATTACCCGTGGTTTTGCCATAGAGGGCAAAGCAAATACCATCGAGCAAGGTCGTCTTACCCGCACCAGTGGGTCCATTAATCAAAAATAACGGATTAGTCCCTAAGGCCGTAAAATCAAGTTGTTGCGTCGATGCAAAGGGGCCAAAAGCTGACATGGAAAGGCTAAGTGGTCTCATGCTTGGCGCTCCTCATTGTGTAGCTTAGTCAGGAGTTCATCCATTACAGCTTGCTGCGCTTGTGTTAATGACTCGCCGGATACTTGAGAGAAAAAGTCACGGAACATGTCCATCTCGCCTTTTTTGATATGATCTCGGCTCAAGGTAACTTGTTGCTGCCCCGCCATCAGACCAGTTCGTTCTAAATGCAGCACATTAGGGTAAACGGCTCTCAATTTTCCCATAGCATCTAAAATGGCATGTTTATCAAGGAGTCTGACCATAAGGTAGTCCTCACGCTTGATATCCGTTTTACCTTGGGCGAGTAATGTGGCTAACTCCCCTTCTAAGATGCGGACATCGCGTATTGACGTTAATGGTAACAAACGAATTTTAATCGGCGTTTGCGCGCTAAGTTCGACTAAGGTCACCGACTTATGTTGATGTTGTTCGCTAAAGGAATACTTCAAAATCGATCCTGAGTAGCGCACATGCTCTGCACCTTTGTATTGCGGTCCGTGCAAATGTCCAAGGGCGACATAATCAAACTCAGTAAATAGCGTTGGCGATATTTTATCGGCGCCACCAATGCTCAGTGGCCGCTCAGATTCTGACTCACTGCCACCATCCAAAAAACAATGGCTTATCACCACTTTCGGCAAACCTTGGCTATCGTGCTGGCGTACTTGTTCAAGCAATAGCGTCATTGCGGCCTCATGGCTTGCCGCCTCACACTCAAAAACTTGGCGCACTGTGGCAGGTTCGGCATAGGGCAAGGGATAAAACACCACATCACCGCTTGAACTCGATAAAGTAATGGGATGAATGTCAGCACTCAAAGGCCCAATAATATGTAACCCACTTGCCGCCATTTGTTTTGCTGCAAAACCTAAGCGCTCGTGACCATCGTGGTTACCCGCAATCATAATGACTTGCAGGCCCAAATCATGCACTAAGCGGTTAAGCACATCATCTAACAGCGCAACCGCATTCGCAGGCGGAATCGATCTGTCATAAATATCCCCCGCCACAATCACGGCATCCACCTTGTGTTCATCCGCTAAAGCAATGATTTGCTCGAGCACAAAAGCTTGATCATCCAGTAGTGATTGATTGTGTAATTGACGACCTATGTGCCAGTCCGAGGTGTGGATAAATTTCATAATCGCTCTTTTAAAGAAGTGGTGGCGCTAAACCCGAACGCACATGCCGCCCGTCGATGCAAATAAGACTGGCAAGATAGACACTGCACTTATATCAATCGGATTAAATATGTACACAATATTTAAAATACACGCCAAAACAATAAGAAGCCTAAAAAGTGTATTAAAAATGACAGGTAATACTATTCAAAAAACTTGAAAGAGTACACCTAACTCAAAGTAGGATGAAACGTTTTAAGTCGTCATTTGGCGGATCTTTTGGGTGATATCCACCTCGGCTTAACTTTTGAGCCAAAATGGACGTCACTAAGATACACTCATCCGCAGCTTAAAGAGCTTCTATTGATGAGTGAGTTTTATAAAATGCTTAATATCAAATAGTTTACGAAAAAAAATTATATTGGCTCGCCAAAAGTTTAAAACTCATAGCAAGGGACATAGTCACCACCAATGGCTTGATAATCTTTGTACCTTTAGTGATCACGAGACGAGAACCTAAAGTTGCACCAATCGCTTGCCCTGCCAGCATGACTAATCCTAATAACCAAATCACTTTTCCGCCCAAGGCAAAGAAGATCAGCGAAGCAATGTTAGTGGAGAAATTAAGTAGTTTTGCGTGGGCAGTTGCCTTCGCCAAACCAAACCCCGCAAGCGATACAAAGGCCAGCGCAAAAAAGCTCCCAGTACCAGGGCCAAAAAAGCCATCGTACAATCCCACGCCCAATGCCGCAGTAAAGGCAAATGCGGTAGGTGTCAGCACTTGATGTTTATCATCTTCTGAAATCTTTTTCGAAAATAAAAAGTAACAACCAATAGCCAAAATCAAAAAAGGTAACATCAACTCAAGCACTTTAGTGTCGACGAGTTGAACTAGAATCGTACCCAATGCCGCACCGATAAATGCACAAATCAAGGCTAACTTAACGGATTTAAGATCAACCAGTCCTTTACGGACAAAGTACAAACTCGCAAAAAAACTGCCGCCACAGGCCTGCAGCTTATTTGTCCCTAAGGCAACCGCAGGCGGCAAGCCTGCCCACATCAGTGCAGGAATGGTCAGCAAGCCTCCACCACCGGCGATTGAGTCGATAAATCCCGCCACCATAGCGACAGTAAAAAGTAATACAGCAATTTGTAGCGTCAGTTCAAATTCCATGATGATTTATTATTCTTCTGATAAAAAAAGAGTGATTGCCGCGCATTAGACTGCGTTTGCCAAATAAACGCAAAGGAGTTATTGTCGCCACAGCGTGAGATAAACTCACACTAATGTTATCGTTTGTTAGGATGCTTACCTCACGAGTGGACACAAAATGTACAGCGAACTACCACCACTTAATGCCCTTAGAGCCTTCGAAGCGGCAGCACGACTCCAAAGTATGACACTTGCGAGTAAAGAACTGCATGTTACTCATGGTGCAATTAGCAAACAAATCAGGATATTAGAAGAATATTTAGGGTTTGCACTCTTTGTCCGTCTCCACAAAAAAGTGGGGCTAACCGACGAAGCTCAACGCTATTTACCCCATGTACAAGCCGCTCTACAAACCTTATCGAGTGCTACAGGTGATTTACGCCGCCAGAGCACAAGGCCGCAAACTTTAGCAATTAATGTGCTACCAAGCCTAACGATTAACTGGCTTATTCCTAGAATGGAGCAATTTAAATCCCTCCACCCTCACCTTTATGTCGATTTATCCATTGGGGATTTTGCGGTGGATTTTAACCAAGGCCGTTATGATATTGCGATCCGCAGTAGCACCGTCATACCTAAAGGAGTCAATTATATCAAGCTAATGGATGAGGATTTATGCCTTGTGTGTGCTCCCTCATTAGCACCAAAACTCAAGACTATTGCTGATATCAATCATGTCACCTTACTTAAGCACACGACCAGACCAGAACTATGGGACTATTGGGCGAAAAAAGTAGGACTTGTGTTAACTCAAGAACAAACTTTCGGGGTCGAACACTTTTATATGTTAAGCCAAGCGGCAGCGAGTGGCATGGGTGCAGCACTTATTCCACGATTTTTTATTGAAGAACAACTATCAAATGGCAGCTTAGTCATCCCCTTCGATGCGCCTTTTATTAGCCCCTATGCTTATTACCTACTCACACCAAAATCGCCCAGCTTACCATTAAAAGTCCAAGCGTTTATTGATTGGTTATTAGAGATTTTTGCCCCTTATCGCCAGTCAATTTATGAACAACCTTAATTCTGCGACTCGATTTATACCCGTCATTCCGCAGCTAATTCCAGAATTTAAATAGTGTGATCTGGCGATCAGCTTTTCATAAAAACTACGACACCATCTTGACCGCGATCGACAGTTTTGATCTATTACTGCTATTTGACGGTCTCAAAATATGTCTACCCATCCTGTTATTAAACGCTTAGATCACCTTGGTCTCATTGCCGCCTTTTGTCACGAAATTGGCCTGCCACGGATGATAGATGCCGTTATCCCAAAATATTCTGACCACAATGTTTCTCATGGTGACGCGGTATTGGCCATGCTCCTAAATGGACTTGGCTTTCATAGCAGAACACTGCACATGTTCTCGGACTTTTTTAAGACCAAGCCTGTATCTAAGCTACTCGCCAAAGACATTGAAGCACACCACCTGACTGATGATGTACTAGGCCGCACATTAGATGCTCTATACGAAGCCGATGTCTCAGCGCTCTATCAGGTTATTGCTGAGCGTGTTGTTGATAAACTGGGCTTGACGACCGATTCTGTTCATCTTGATATCACTAGCTTCCACGTTGATGGTGAGTATGCACAAGATGAAAACACCAACGTGATTAAGCTTGTAAGAGGTTATAGTCGGGATCATAGGCCAGAGCTTAACCAAGTCGTGCTTGAACTCATCTGTGAAAACCAAGCAGGTATTCCTGTTTACATGCAAGCACTGAGTGGTAACACCAATGATGCCAAGGCATTCGCTGAAGTCACTAAAAGACACATACATTGCCTAAAAGCCGCGCAAAATAGTCGTTACTTTATCGCTGATGCCGCTTTGTACACCGAAGAAAGCATCTCCTCGCTAGATGAGCAAAATCAAAAATTCATTACCCGTGTCCCCATGACCATCAAGCTCGCAAAACAAGCACTACTTGCGCTAGAGCCAGAGCAATTAAGCACTATCGGTCATGGCTACTCAGGATGTTGGATAGACTCGGATTACGGAAAGGTCAATCAACGTTGGTTGCTCGTTCACAGTGAACAGGCCACCAAGCGGGAAGAAATCACTTTCTTCAAGAACTTAGAGAAAAACATAGCAAAAGAAATCAAAGCGTTGGAAAAGCTAAGTAAAAAACCATTCGCTTGTGAAGTTGACGCAGAATTAGCGTTTAACGATTTCAAGAAACAATGTGACTTACTTGGGTTTGAACAAGGCACTCTCATCAAACAGCCGACTTACTCTCATTCGGGCCGCCCAAAGACAGATGAAGCACCGACAGGATACCAATACTTTATCGAAGCCGCCCCCTTCACCGACCTAGAAAAAGTAAAACTGGCTAAGCTCAAAGTAGGCATGTTTATCCTCGCGACGAATGACACCGACAATGAAGCACTCACCATGGCGGCTCTTCTAGCACATTACAAATCGCAACAAAAAGTCGAGCGCGGCTTCCGTTTTCTAAAAAGCCCTGAGTTTTTAACCTCTTCCATCTTCTTGAAAAAGCCTGAGCGCATTGAAGCGTTGCTAATGATAATGACGTTGAGCTTGCTTGTTTACGCTAGTTTAGAACACAAAATCAGAGAACAACTCGCACAAACCGAAGCGTTCTTCCCAAGTATGGTAAAGAACAAGACGACCTCCAGACCGACGGCACGTTGGGTCTTCTTGCAATTCGAAGGCATAGATACGCTAGAGATTAACGGCCAAAGGTTCATCACTGGACTTCAAGATCACCAAACACAACTACTCAAATTACTCGGTAGATTCTATGAGGTAGTTTATTCCTAAATTAGCTGCGGAATGTCGGTTATACCACTCATTTGCAATTGCGACACCTAGTTACTCACTTTGCGAGTGCAACATTTTGAGCATAATAAAATCCGTCTATACACAAAGGGAGAAAATAAACCGGATTAGGATAGGCGAACAAAAAAACCACCAAGGCGGTGGTTTTTATAATAAATACAGTAAGTAAACTTAGTTAAAACTAGTGATGACAATGTTCACCATGGACGTGGTCATCATCGTCCATAAACTCATCGTCACCATCTTGGTGTTGCATCACGCCCCAACCATCTGTCATACCACCAAACTCTGCGGCAAATTCGTTCAGCATCGTTTCTTGCTCAACCAGCGTATCGTAGTCAGGTATCATGTTGATACACACAATAATTTCCCACTTACCTAACTCATCATTTAAGTTAAGCTCCAGCTCGCCGTCTAAATCAGAATTAGCCAACTCTTCAAGTGCTGATTCTGCATCACGTTGATCTTCAAAAACTAAGAAAAAATCAACATCCAAAGCCTTAGTTAAATCGATTCCCGCTTCAGCCATTGCGGCCAGCATTTTACCATTGTCATCATCTGGAAATTGCATATCTTACTCCACTGTTTCAGGCTTATTCTGCCGCAATGATTTGGACGGTTACACCGTTAAAACTGACCATATCGCCAGCGATGATTTTTTTACGCTTACGAGTTTCAATTTCACCATTAACAGTGACCTGACCTGCATCGATAAAATGCTTAGCTTCACCGCCCGCATTTGTCATACCCTGAACTTTTAATACTTTGTACAATTCAATAAAATCTTCACCAGAATGCAAAGCTAATTGATTAATTTGTGCCACTGATAACACGCCTTCTAAAAATAAACCTGCCGCATTATATACCCAAATAACTGGAAGAGGCAGGAATCACAGGGAATTTAACGCACTTTAGGCTGGATGGGCCTGTAACCCATTACGTTATATTCATCATCGCTGAAACGACCGAGGGTTTGAAGTAGCTTGTTTATCTTTGCCTTTCATCCGAAAGTAGACCATAAGCACAATCATCAATCCAATGATCGCCAATTTTAACATGCTGCCTTAATAAACCCTCAAGTTGAAACCCACATTTTTCAAGCACTCGAGCTGATGCTTTGTTGTCTTTGGCACAATGAGCAATAAACTTATGCACATTAAAGCTTAAGCAAGCCCAATCGATTACGGCTTTTAAACTCTCTGTTGCATAGCCTTTTCCGTGGCTTTGCTTTGCAAGCAGATAACCGACTTCTGCACGTTGCTCTTCTATGCTTTGGCAATACAGTCCCGTTAAACCGACAAATTGACCAGTACTCACTGTTTCAATCACAAGAGTAAGCCACTCCCCTGAACCATAAAACCAGGTATCCGCGCGCTGAATAAATTTATTGCGGATCACATCTTCAGATTCAGGGCTACGGACATAAAGATTAATGTCAGGATCACTGTGCAGCGCATAAAAATGCTCCCAATCACTGTCTCTCAAACTCCTGAGTTTCAATCTATCGGTATATAGCGCCAGCATAAAAACTCCATTTTTACCAAAAACAAAAACGGCAACATACGCTGCCGTTTAATACAGATCATAACCCTTAGCTGCGACTGGTAACTTCAAGTAAATGATAGCCAAATTGGGTTTTTACCGGGCCTTGTACTTCATTTAATGGTGCACTAAATACCACTTCATCAAACTCCCTAACCATCATTCCGGGCCCAAATGAACCTAATTCACCACCTTGCGCCCCCGATGGACAAGATGAATGTGCACGAGCAATTTGAGCAAAATCCGCGCCATCAATAATTTGTTGTTTCAATGCTTGGCACTGCTCTTCACTACTGACTAACAAATGTCTTGCTGTTGCCTGAACCATAATAAAACTCCTTCGACTATCCTGAGACATTTGCCCCAAATATCATGTAGTTCCTGTTCTTTAGTCTACTTAGAACAGATTTTGAATGTTCAGTATAAAAACATTCTGTTGAATAAAAAAGCGCTATAGATACCACCATTTATTTTATCTCGATATAAATGGTGGCGATATAAACGACTTAGGCTTGATAATCTGCAATCCAACGGTCAATCTTTTGTTCCATAACCGCCATAGGCAATGAACCGGATGTCAGGATCTGATCGTGAAAAGCTTTTAAATCAAATTTATCTCCTAAGACTTTCTGGGCTCTATCACGTAGCGCTAAAATCTTTAACTGCCCGACTTTATAAGATAAAGCTTGACCAGGTATTGCCATATAACGCTCAACTTCGGCAACAATATCAGACTCTGCCATTGGCGAATTATCCTTCATATATTGGATAGCTTGCTCACGACTCCAGCCCTTAGCGTGCAAACCTGTATCAACGACTAAACGCATTGCGCGGAGCATCTCATCGGATAACTTGCCAAAGTACTGATAAGGATCATTAAAAAGGCCCATTTCAATACCAAGGTATTCAGCATAAAGTGCCCAACCCTCTTCAAAAGCGGTATAACCACTGAAACGCTGGAACTCAGGCACGCCTGTTAACTCTTGTTTAATCGCAATTTGGAAGTGATGCCCAGGAGCTGCCTCATGCAAAGATAGCGTCGTCATCCCCCACTTAGGCTGTGCCTTTAGGTTATAGGTATTGATGTAAAACACGCCGGGGCGACTGCCATCAACAGCAGGAGACTCATAAGAAGCTCCCGCTGCAGATTGCTCTCTAAAACTTTCTACTGGCTTAACAACATAATCAGCCTTTGGCATCACATTAAAATAGTTAGGCAAAACCTGATTGATTTTATCTTTCAGTACCATATAGCCATCAATCAAGCCTTGGCGATCGCTATAGAAATACTGCGGCTCTGAAGATAAAGACGCAAAAAACGCCTTCAAATCGCCCTTAAAACCGACCTGTTCACGTACCTTATCCATCTCAGATAAAATTCGTGCTACTTCACTTAAACCAATTTGATGAATTTCATCAACAGGCATGGTAGTTGTTGTGTGAGCGTTGGCGAGCTGTTGATACCAAGCTTTCCCATTAGGTAAACCAGACCAACCATCTGTTGCTCGTGATTTAGGTAAATAGGTTTGCTTAAAGTAATCCCGTAGCCCAGTCAACGCCGGTACTAATCGCTCGCCTATCATCGCTTGGTAACTGTTGGTTAATGCGATTTTGTCCTGTTCAGAAAAATGTTCTGGAAAATGCTGAATAGGTGAGTAAAAAATACTTTGAGTAACATCTGTTGTGAGCATAGTGTCTAACTGCGGAATGATGCGTTCAACCAACACTCTCGGCAGTACAACTTTACTTTCAATCCCTTCATTCATACGATTTTGAGCAAGTTGGAGCCACTTAATAAAACCATCAACTCTCTGCTCCCAATTACGGTAATCTTGAACTGTGTTAAAAGGTTGAGCGCTTTCACCACTACCAAGCTGAACCATAGTAATCACAGTACTGTAGAACTGACTTATCGGCATAAAGCGAGACGGGAAGGTTTCATCTACAAGTGCCATCTCACGATCATACACAAACAATGCATAACTGAGTTGAAGATCCGCGGGTAACAACTGAATATCAATCGCCTTTACTTTCGCTAAATATCGAGTATTTAGATCATGGCGAGCCTTGAGATACTCTTCGCTCAAATCACCACCAAATTCAGCGTTATAGTCGTTTACACCGACAAAAGTCGCATAAATAGGTTCAAGCTTTAGATAATCATTAAAATAAGTATCTACCAGTGCCAAATACTCTTGTTCGGCGGTTTGCCTATCACTCTGTGCGGTGTTCGTCTTAGCCGAGCGACTTTCTTGGGACAGATTAGCCTCAGGTTTTGAACAACCTTGTAGCGCCAACATCAACGCCAATGTTCCAGCCAGTAAACTCAATTTCATTTTTATATTCTTCCTTTTGGGTCTGTGATAGCCAAACAGTTTCTATACTTAGTTAAAGGCCTGCTAACGGAGTTAACCTATGATCTACTCATTTCACAATTCGGGGTTTCGAGATCCAGAAACGGGAGTCTACAACCAAACCTATTTCATGGAGGTGTTTAACCGTGAATGGCATCGACATATGAGAGAGCACCAAAGCTTGGCACTATTGTATCTGTGCCCTCACATTCATGAAACCGTCAAACAACCTCATTTACTAGAATTCTTCACCAAACAAGTCCAAGAAGCCTTACTTAGGGCAACAGATATGATTGCAAGGCTAGATCATAATCATTTTGCCTTAGGCTTATTTAATATTGATGAAGAAGGTACTGAAGTTGTTTTAGAGCGTATTGATCAACATATACGCAAATTTAATCAAGAATTTGGTAAAAATCATAAGTTAAAAATCGATTATAAACTTGCTGCATGTATTTGTACGCCAACACAAAAGCAAAAAGTTGACGTTTTATTTGCGAGTGTATCTAAATTATCTCAAGAACTTGAAAAGGAGCAGCTACAATCTCAAGCACTGATTCGTCTACAGTAATATAGGCTCGCCTTAAAGAAAAAGCCCCTTAGTAGGGGCTTTATTCTAATGACTATAAAACAATAAGTTAAAGCGCAACATTATGCATACGAGCTTTCTCTTTAATATAAGAGATATAGCTATTTGCACTCTTTTCAGTCTTCTTATCTTTTGCCGCCAATTGTGCACGGTTATAAGCAGACTTATATTGCTTCAAACTTAAATGAGCTAATGCCAATTCAAAGTTTGCCTCACCTGGATGATCAATACCTAGCGATATTGCCTTTTCAAGGACAGGTATCGCAGCAGTATAATTTCCATCTAAGCTCAGTAGACGACCTTGTTTTAAGTAAAGCTTACCATCATTGCTGATAGCAGCAGCCTTACCATAGAACTCAGCGGCCTCTTTAAACTCTTTTGCGTTTTGGTAGAAACCAGCCAAAATCTCAAAAGATTTAGCTTCTTGCGCGATTAAACCAGACTTAATGTGCTTATGATAGATTTTAGCAGCCTGATATGGAGCACCTTTCTGTGCCATCAGTTGCGCTAAACGAGTAATATTACTCGCACTATCTGCTAAGAAACCATTTCTGTAGGCTAAATCGTAAGTCGCAAGTGATTTATCGTAATCCTCTACCATCAGATAAAACTGTGCTAATTGAACCCATAATCTGCCATCTTCTGGAAACAAAGGCACCATGGTTTCTAACACGCCAACGGCTTGCTTATACTTCTTCTGATTGAAGTAAGACGTTAGCTTCATCTGATACAAACCTTTATCAGGAGATGAAGCAAGAGAAATGCCTTTGTCGGCCACTTCAATCACTTTATCCCACTGTTTTAGCTCTGTATGTGCAATACCAATACGGCGATACATTTGAGCGTCAGTTTTACAGGTGAATTCCATCCACTTGTAGTAATAAGGAATAGCCTCCTTAAACTTCTTCTCTTGTAACAACAAATCAGCATAGAGACGTAATGTTGCAGCGTGATCCGTTCCACCTAAAATATCCGCTTCTACAGCTTGCTTTAGGTATTTGATCGCAGTATCCATTTTGCCTTTTTCGGCATAAAAGTTACCTAGCATACGTGCAACATACGCTTTATCGAAATCATTCTTAGCATTTGCTTCAAGCAATATAGAAATAGCCTCATCAAGCTGACCATTAGTATAAGCTTCAAAAGATTTCTGAACCTTTTTTGCAGCACTTTCACCTACGGCTTTAGATTGGCGGCTATCAATTTCACACTTTTCAGCAGCAATTGCTGATGAAACTGTACTGCCAAATAAAGAGAGCAATAATAGGGCTGCGATTTTATTAGCATTACGCATTATTAGTTGCCTCCTTTATCTAAAGTGAAGTCAAGTTGGACTGTCATACCCGGTTGCTTAAGTGGTTTGCCATCAACTATCTTTGGCTTATATTTCCACTTTTTAAGTGCACGAATTGCTTCTTTATCGAATAAACGCTTAGGTTCGGCTTGGATAACTTCAACGTCATCTACACCGCCTAATTCGTTAATGGTAAAACGCAATTGTACCCAACCTTCTTTGCCATCACGTGCTGCTGCAATAGGGTATTGTGGCTCGATGCGTACGATAGGTGTTGCATCGCCATCACGAGTCATCATATTACCTAATTTAAAACCAGTACTTGGACCACCTGCTTCAACTCCGCCCATATTGAATGACATTGAAGTATCAATATTGGAAGAAGTATCCGGAGGTGTAGTATCAGGCTTCTGTGGCTGCTCTGGTGGTGGTGGCGGTTTAGGCACCACTCGTGGCTTATTCTGTGCTTTTGAATCCTGTCTATCCATCGTGATTTCAATTACAGGGGTCTCGGCCGATGTTTCAGCGCGCTGCGCCCCACCACCGACCAAGAACGCCATAAAAGCGAACAGACCAAAAGTCACAGCAGCACCAATAATGATTGATACTAGTGCTCTTAGCATATTAATCGTTCCCCGCAGCAACCGAAATCTTATCTATACCAGCCGCTTTGACTTGGTCTAGAACTTTAACCACTAAGCCGTGTTGCGTGTCTTTATCCGCTTGGATAAGCACTGCAGCCTCTGGAGCCTCAGCTAACATACGCTCAACGTTTGCGGTCACACGTTCGATATCAACCTGACGGTTTTCCATCATAATAACGCCTGTTTTACTGACGCCAATAAAGATGTTAGCCGAAGGCTTAGAAGTCGCTTGTGAAGCTTTAGGTTTGTTATAGTCCAAACCAGATGGTTTCACGAATGACGTTGTCACAATGAAGAAGATCAGCATGATAAACACGATGTCTAACATCGGTGTCATGTCAATTTGAGCTTCCTCGTCTACACTGGAATGCTTTTTACGTGCCATGTTCAATCTCTCTCTAGTGGTGCGGCATGCTGTCTTTTAGCTTTTCTAAACTGATTTTCATTTTTGCATCAAGACGAGTACTAAAAAATACTCCCGATAATGCTGCAACCATCCCCGCCATGGTGGGCATTGTTGCCATTGAAATACCAGCCGCCATTAAACGAGCATTACTCGTCCCCTGAACTGCCATCACATCGAACACTGAAATCATACCTGTTACAGTACCTAACAAACCTATCATAGGACAAATCGCTACTAAGGTTTTTATAATCAGCATACGTGCATTCAAATCTTGTTTTGCTTGGGACATCCAAGCTTCACGGATACGGTGTGAGTACCAAGAGGTCGTTTCCTCTCTCGCATTCCATGCAGCGATGATTGCTTTATGTTGCTTTGGTGATATCCAGTTTAGATACCAATAGCGCTCAAGCATCAATGCCCACATTAAGAACAGTACAGCCGCAACTAACCAGAGGACGTCACCTCCGGAGGCCATGAAGCCCCTGACGGAATCCCAAATGTCCATCAGGTATAGCATCATTAGTCAGCCCTCTTCTCAGCATGTGCTGCGATAATACCAGCACTTTGCTCTTCCAGAACTTGCACGATTGATTTACTACGTGCAACCACGATTGCATGCATTAACATCAATGGCAGAGCTGCTACTAAACCTTGAACCGTTGTGATCAGTGCCATAGAGATACCACCAGCCATTAGCTTAGGATCACCAGTACCAAACAATTGAATACTTTGGAAGGTTGCAATCATACCCGTTACAGTACCTAACAGACCCATCATAGGCGCGATAGCGGCCAATACCTTAATGATAGAAATGCGAGACTCTAATGCTGGCGTTTCTTTCAGGATCGCTTCGTCAAGTTTCAACTCTAACGTTTCAACATCAACGTCTTTGTTTTCTTGATACACTTTGAGGATACGACCTAAAGCATTGTTACCAGGATTATCAATGTTCTTACGTTGGCTGTTAACTTGAGCACCAATAATCGTCATAGTGACCAGGCGCTCAACGGAAATCAGTAAACCTAAAACTAACAGAGCAATAATGATGTAACCGATAGTACCACCCGCTTCTAAACGGTCTTCAAAGCTTGCTTTGTTAGTGAAGATGTTTAACAGCACGCCGCGGGCTGGGTCAATGTAGAACGGTGCAGTACCTGCAGTTGCTTGTTCCCATTTACCAACAGCACTAACTTGATAACCTTCAGGTTGCTGAGATAACTCTTGAATTAAACCTAACTCAGGATTGTAAACAACATATTTACCATCAGCCGTTAAGTTATAAGCACCAATACGGTGAATAGTCGTGTTTTTCACGCTACCATCAATACCCGTTACCGAGCCTTCAAACTTAACCACTTTGCCAGATTGTGCCATTTCAAATAGCTGTTCTTGCCAGAATTGCTCTAATTCTTCAATTTTTGGTAGCTGCTTACGCGCACCTAAATCGGCAATAAATTTGTCACGGTTTGGATATTGAGCACTAATATTTGAGCTAACAAGTTTACCCGCAAAATCGCCAGCTTCACCTTTAACAACACCAAACATTTCACCCAAGTCACCTTGAGCTGTTTTCAGATCTTCTTCTAATTGAGCGATCTTACGCTCGTTATCTAAAAACGCTTGATTTAACTCTTTCCCACGTTGCTTTTCAGCGGCTAATGCATCTTTTTCACGCTTCAACATAGCAGCTTTATCGCCACGTTCAGCTTGGAACTCTTGTTCACGTTTGCTGTTGACTTTACCTTCAGCGGCACGATCAACCTTAACTTGCTGCAATAATTGGTCTATGGACTTAGGTGCATCAGCAGCACTCACCATACCAGCAGTTAAAGAAAAACTTGCAGCCAATACAGCTGTAGCAATTAATTTCTTCATTATTGTGCAGTCTCCGCAGCAGGAATTGGTAATGCAAATAGATCTAGAGCGCCTTGTTTACGGGCAATGCGGATACCTTTTGTCAGTTCGCGCAAATAGCTGTCATCTAATTTATCCCAACCCTTAGTATCTGAGTTGTATATCCAGCCAGTCTTTTGATCTAAGCTTTGGGCATAGAGCGCTACACGACCTAAATTAAAGAAATCAACTAATACTTCTTTACCATCTAAGTTCAATTTGCCTTGGTTTACAGCAATAGCACTACCGTATTCACGTTCAATACTATAAGCATCAAGGATCAAACGGTATTTTTCAGCGAGAGTCACTTCGGCTGTATTGAGGAGATTTTTTAACTCATTGACACGATTGGTACGCACTTCAGAGTTAAATGGTAAATCCAGTTGAACAAACTGCTCTAAAGATTCCACCATTTTGAACATTAACGGCACAACACCCTGACGTAACTTGTCAACACCATTAATGTCGTTTTGAACAGCGTCCATTGTCTTTTGCTGATCAGCGACTAAACTGGCTACATAGTCATTATATGATTTCAGAGACTCACGCTCATCAGCCACTGAGCCATACTCAAAGAGCATGTCTTGCGCTTGATCAAAATACTTATCAACATTCTTTTGCGACGCAGCTGCATCAGCATGGATCATACTATCCGCTTTCAGCACGTCGGTAAGAGGATCTGCAACTACTAAGTTGCTACTCGCTAATGCCAACACGCCGACAAGTGCAGTAGCGATTTTTGTTCTATTGCTTACCTTGGACATAGTTCCCAACCAATTTGAAGTGAATAAAAAGTTAACTTACCAATAACATAATGATTCGCAGAAGCCGCAAAACACTATAGATACTGTAAGTTCGTCTATCTCTTGTGATTCTTAGTTTTTTCTTCCCTTTCCTACGCCATTACAGGCATAGACCCGCTGGCATCATTTCACAAAATGTTGACCTATGTCAACAATCGGAATGTGTAAAAATCAGTGTAAAGAAGGCTTGAACACATAAAGACTATAAGAGAGGATTTTTTAGACAAAAACTACAGTGTTTGAGGATTAGGAGATACATATTATTAACAAAAACATGTAAATATAATACTACTCATAAATTAAAATGGCGTGAGTGCTAGTACTGATTTAAATTATTTCCCGTCCAAACAGGTTGAAAAAAATGCCGCTCAACAGAAGTGAGCGGCATTTGAATAATTAGCTTCGAGTTTAATAGTATAGAACTAACCTAGAAAATTAAAATTTAGCCGTAATCCCAGCGTAGAAATAACGACCAGTAACATCATAAGCCTCAGAAGCTGTATTTATGCCTGTGCTACCAGAGTTAGAACCTTGAGGTAACAAAGGAGGTTGTTTATCAAACAAATTACGAACTCCAATCATCGCTTCCCATCCATTAGAAAAAGCGTAACTTGCGTTTATATCATGATAGAGAACAGCATCGATCTGGTTAAACTTAGTTAAAACTTCGCCATCAGTAAAGTTACCGTTGCTGCCATCAATAGAATCAACAACCGAGTCCCAGTAACGCATACGCCATGCAAAACTCATTTCGTTAAGAGCATAAGATAAATTAAGGTTTGCTCTGTGCTCTGGATAAAGCACTTCTCCTACATAATCAATGGACTCACCGGATAATATCCCAGTTACAACATATTCATTTGTATAGTTCCAAATTAATTGAGCCTTGAAGCTACCTGGACCTATATCCCTTGTATAGTTGATTTCAGCATCAATCCCTGATGTATCAATATTATTCTCGTTCGATGTGCCTGAATGTACTTCAATCAAAGCACCATTCAGATCACGTATAGCATTGCCATTACAATTTTGAGAGAAATTACTAGGATTTACGTCAAAGCAACGGTTTAACACTGTTGTACGGCTTGTTGTTGAAATAGCATCCTTAACAGAAATATCATAATAATCTAAAGTAAACGCTAGATTATCAATTACTTGCCAAACAATACCCGCACTCCATGTATCAGCAGTTTCAGCCTTAACATTTGGATTACCACCTTGAGTACCACCTGTGCCTTGACGTTCCGCTTGTGTTAAATTAAATGCTCCATCAGCAGCAATCCTATCACTGATAGCTTGAATTGAACGGCAGTTAGCTGCTGCATCTCCTGTTGTTGTCGCTGTAACACCATTACAAGGATCAGAAACAGTAGCAAATGTTTCTCCACGACCACCATATAAATCAGAAATATTTGGTGTACGAATAGCAGTTGCAGCTGAAGCCCTAACCTTGAAAGAATCAAATGGTGTATATTCTAGACCAGCATTCCAAGTCCAGTCTCCCCCAGTAACCGAATGATCTGCGAAGCGTGCCGCTAAATCAAACTCTAAGTTTTCAAGAACTGGCAATATAGCCTCTACGTAGACATCCTTAGAGTATAAAGTACCATCTGTAGGATCTGATTGGTTTGTGCTAGATGCGCCAGTTTGAGCTAGATCTCCAGGACTATAAACTCCACGTTCTTCACGATATTCAAGTCCCATTGCAACACCGACATCACCACCAGGTAAAGCAATAGGTAAAGCACCTGTTACACTACTACCCAATACAAATTGTTCAGCTTGACCAGTTGCCTTGGCTGGTGATATGACATATTTAACAGCCTCATCCGAAACTGTTCCTGCACCAAATAAATCTAATGGCACACAGCCTTGTAGACGTGCTAATTCATTCGCACAAACTAAATCCCCGTTTGCATCCCTAATGACATCTAATGCTAAAGCCGCACGTTCTTTATTAACTTGCCCACCATTATCTTGTAATTGGTCAGTACGACCCCAAGTAAAATAAGTTTGTGAGGCCCAAGTATCATCAATAGCCCAATCGATACCAGTTGCAACGCGAACTGTATTTCTCTCTAAATCAGTAGAACGAGCTCCGAATTCAACTAACCGACGAGTGAAAGTAGTTTGATTCAAATTTGTAATACCGTCGGCAATCAAAGCATTACGTAAAGCATCTGGAATTAGAGGGGAATTAATATCCATCCCCCCTTTCCCATTACGATTTTTTAACCAAACATCATTTACAACATCTAATGGAGTTGGTTCAATAGTTGAATCTTTTGTTTTTGTTGTATTCCAGTTTAACTCAGTAAACATAGAAACATTATCTGAAAGCTCCATATTCAAACCAGCAGCGGCATACTTGCGTTCAAGTGGAGTAACTAACTGGCGGTAAGATGCGCGGTTAAAACTACCAGTTGCACCAGAATATAGAGATCCATCACCATTATATTTGCCTATCTTACCTTGCGGTGCAAAAGATGAATTTAGTGGTCCAGCATATTCATTACCATTTTCATCCAGAAATACTGCTAAATCTTGCTTAGAAAAATCTCGATCAGTAGCCTTAATCCCTTCATCATCATCATAGCCTAATGAAATCCAAGCATTTCCACCAGACCAAGTTTTTCCCGATGTCAAACTAATGGTTTTAGTATTACGATCACTTTCACCTGAAATACCCGTTTGAGCACTTAACTCTACACCTTCAAAATCTTTTCGAGTAATTATGTTTACGACACCGGCCACTGCGTCTGAACCATATATAGCAGAAGATGCGCTTTTCAAGATTTCAATTCGCTCAATCATTGAAGTAGGTATTGCATTTAAATCCACAGCATAGCCACTTGAAGGATCAACACCAGAAACAAACCTACGCCCATTAACAAGAACCAAAGTTCTTGAATCACCTAAGTTACGTAATGATGTTGTATTTAAACCTACAGTTGAAGTAGTGAAAGCACTATTCGATTGATCTGACCCTGCAATTGTTACTGGTGACGAATTTAAAATATCAGCAACGTTTATCGCACCAGTCTGTGCTATATCTTCACGAGATAACACTGTAATTGGTACTGTTGTCTCCATATCTGTACGTTTGATACGAGAACCAGTAACTTCGATACGTTCAACTTTTGCACCATCTTCTGCTGCAAATGCCATTGGTGCTGTTAATGCTACAGCAGCGGCGCCACCAACTAATGCTAATCGCACTGAATTAGCTAATAAATTACTTCTAAGCATTGTCTATCTCCCTGGACATAACATGTCTTCTTATTTATTCCACCTCTGCATTTGACGCGAGGTAGTGTTTGCAGACCTTTATAACGAAGCACGTTTAGTTTCAGTTACAAAGGTCACGCTTCAGGGCAATAAAATCACATTTGAAACACTTAATCAACAATTGAAGCAAAAATAAAACCCTTTACATCCATTTTGTCTACCTAACACCCATGATTAAAGGTAGAGAAAAGCTATCCATATGTTTTTAATTAACAATATAAATCATACTCACTTAAACAAAAAACAGAAAAAATCATTACTTTTCAACAAAATAAACAAGCAATGCAGCATAAAATGTGACCAAGATTTTTACCGTTCAGAATGCTCGGAATAAATGAAACAAGAAAGAAACAATTTTTATTGTGGATATGCTAAAAACTAAATGGCAAAAGTGAGAAAAAATTGACGGATAATACAAAAAAGAATTAATAGCATGGCCGTGCTTGGTGAAAAACGATCCAATAATAAATCAACAAATCATTACATTTCAATTGCTTAAGTGGTATTTAATATTATTATGTAAGATGAGCGTTGTTAAAATCCCCCATAAACACAGAAGCAACATACCTCGCCGCATTACTGATGTTAGAAGAACGAAGAATGATTCAAGAAAACAAACCAGATAAGTGTTGAAGTGAGCATACAACCAACAAAAATGCCAGTCAGAACGACTGGCATTTTTTTAACATATCACTCGCATTGAATACTAAGTGCAAGCAACCTTTAGATTACAGTGTATAACGAATACCGATGGCAATGCCGTCATCTTCTGATAGTGACATTCTTGCTTCTTGAACTTTATCGGCACTAGTGAAATCACTATAGTCTTTACGAGCTTCAACATAGAGGACGGTGTTTGGATCCCAAACAAAGTGCAAACCAACAACTACAAACTGACGTTTGAACACATCATTAGGATCTGCATTAAAGTTAGGTTGGATCACGTAATCTTTACCAGCATCAAGCACGTTGTAAGAAATAAATGGACGCAGACCATTATCAAACTTATAGGACACTAAAGTTTCAGCGCCCTGTGCATCCTTGATTAAACGGCCAATATTATCTGTATCATGGTTTTCTTGCTTGTTAACGTTAGCCGCGATATAGAGTCCGTTATTGTCGAAGTTACCCCAGGTAATACCTGCACCATAGATAAGATCAACTGCCGTTTTTTGATCACCGTTCCCGTAGTCAATATCAAATTCACCGCGGTTAACACCAGCACTCACACTCAGCATCTCAGTGACTTTATAGGTCAACGCTCCACCATAGGTATAGTCATAAGTCACTTGTTGAGCATCAGCACCACCTTCAATCCAGCGGGCTTCACACTCATTTTCAGTAATATTTTCTATATCACAAGTGAAAAAACTGCTGTTTTTTAACTGGGCCTGAACAGCAAAACTGAAATCACCAAAAGCATTACGATATTGTACGGTTTTATCACCCCGACCAACACCGTTGACTGCACCATCGTCTTTATTGAATGTGTAAACACCTGCGGTGTTACCATCCCATACAAAACCATAGTTAGTGCTATATACTACGTCATACCAAGCACCCCATTGTTTACCAATGGTAATAGTACCGTATTGATCATGGGATAAACCGGCATAACCTAAGCGATTATAAAAAAACTCATCTTGAACAGATTCAAAACGGTTGTTATAAACAATATCGCTGCTACCAACAGGATTAACACCCCATTCCAACTTAGCAAATGCATTCCAACCATTGGTCAACTCACGGCTAAAGCCGAAATTAATTCGAGAAGCACCATTAACAACCTCAGTTTCCCCTTGAGTGTTGATTACGCGTACATCAATAAATCCGCCAATTTCTACAGCATTTTTATCATCTTTATAGATCTCAATTGCCGAAACAGATGGCGCTAAGAATATTGCTGCCAGCGCAGTTGCTACTAACGTTTTGTTCATTTGGTGCTTAACCTTTTCGTTTATGTTTTATCAACGTCATTCCGTTGTTATATTTCCTTACAATTTCCCTTTGAGAGTAGCAAACTTTCAATGACCTCTCAAAGCGAAACCTAAAGAATATGTAGATTAACATCACAAAAAAGTAGCAGTTAACCTGTACCAAACAGGTTTAAACGCCACAAAAGCCAGCATTAGCAACAGAGTAAAAACAACAAGCACACTAAATTAACACCAACTGCTTTGATGCAATATCCATGTAGTTTAGTTTCATTATTGAAAAGACAGGCTCTGCTATTGGCCTAATTTGCTTATCAATATAATATTGGTAATCAATTTTAGACGTTCTGTATTGCTCTGATTCCGGTCCGTTAACTGTAATCACATAATCAATTTGCGCCCCCTTCTTGCCAAAGGCACTCGTTCCTGTTAAGTCACAAAGCTGACGTGCGACTTTAATATGTGGGGAGGATTTAGCCGTATACTCTTCAATATTGCGGCGCATACGCTTTCGAAACACTAACTCGTCATCCCTTTTACCCGTTAAGATATCTTCTATCACAGTCATAATATAACTACTGATATCACGTTGATTAAACATACGTTCATAAAGTGCTTGTTGGACAGTGCGTGCCAATGGGCTCCAATCGCTACGAACCTGTTCCATCCCTTTAAAGGTGATTTCTAATTCATTTTTTGAATTACGCCACGCACCGACATAGCGTTTCTTACTTCCCTCTTTGGATCCGCGTAGTGTAGGCATAAAAAATTGTTCGTAATGCCGTTCAAACTGCAGTTCTAAAAAGCTGTCAACTTGGTATTCATCTTGGATTTTAGTTTGCCATTTAGTATTGATATGCGTCGCGAGTGTTTGGCCAAGCAGATTAATGTCAGATAAATCGGGGGCATCCCCTAACCAAACAAAAGTAGAATCTGTATCACCATAAATCACTTGATAGCCCATTTCTTCTATCCAAGCTCGGGTTTGCTTCATAATCTGATGGCCCCGCATAGTGATGGAACTGGCTAATCTTGCATCGTGAAACACACAGCCTTGGGAGCCAAGCACACCATAAAGTGAATTCATAATAATTTTAATAGCTTGGGATAATGGTGAGTTTTGTTCACACTTCGCTTTTTCTCGTTGCTCAGAAAGACGCTGGATAAGCTTAGGTAAAATAGGTTGATGCCGACTAAAGCGGCCACCAAGAAAACCTTGAACACATTCAGACTCGGGTAAGTGTAAACCTTCAACTAACCCTTTGGGATCGATAAGAAATGTACGAATAATAGATGGATAAAGGCTTTTAAAATCAAAAACTAAAATATGTTGATAAAGTCCTGGGATAGAATCCATCACATAACCGCCAGGACTCTCTATACCATCGCTAGCAGGGGCATCCGGAGCGACATATCCTGCACGATGTAAATGCGGTAAATACAGATGATTAAATGCTGCAACCGAAGCCCCTACCCGTCCAAGCTCTAAGCCTGTGAGCTCAGCTCTGGCAAGGGCAAAATCCCATAATTGAGTTTGATTAAAAATATCCCACACTAATCGACTGTCGGTAAGATTATAGTGTGCTAACGCCTGTTTATTTGTCGCAAACAGCGCATCAATTTCGTTAACTCGATTGTCAACATTATGAATAGCCTTTCCTTCACCTAAAAGCGCTTGGGCGACAAACTCTAGGGAGAATCGCTCAAAATGATAAAACGCCGCTTTTAACCAATCGATACCATCAAGCACGACACGCCCGGGTAAACTTAAAGTCTCGGGGCGAAATTTATTATCCACCTTCCATTCAAGCAGCGTCCCTCCACGTCCAATGGTAAGAGGAATGCGATGTAATAATGCTCGTCGAAACAATAATGCAAGATCAAATGTAACGACAGACCAGCCGATGATGAAATCAGGATCATATTCGTGGAACCAAACGATTAAGCGGCGGATCAGGGCGGCTTCATCCATAACCCACTCGATGTAATGGACAGCATTAGCTTCCGGTTTTCCGACCATAATCACTTTTTCATAAATATCATCCTTCGAATCTTTACCATATAGGGCAACTGAATAGATGACCCCCTCAAAGCTGCACTCAAAATCCAGCGAAATAGTACGTAAACTAACAGAAGTTTGCGGAGCAATACTCTTAGCACGCTCTGCTATAAATATAGGAGGCTCATCAATCTGCTGTTGATAATATCCAAGAAAAGCAACATCAAGTGCCACAAAACGCTCAATTAAGAAACGTTGTTCGGGGCGAATATCCGCTTCAAATAATGGAATATCGGCATCTTTAGCAATTCGCTGTAAAGTACGTGATGCGCTACTTGATTGCGCATAAATGCCACTGACAGCTTCACCTTTAAAACTTTTAAGCCCTAAAGGGGAAAAACGCAGTCCTTGGCCGGGCGTTTGCAACTGCAATGAAGTCACATCAGCTTGATGACAAAAACAAATGTATTCAGCATCGTGAACTTCCACCAATACAGGGCCTTGCTCGGTTGCTAAATAATATTGCAGCACTAGATGGCCATTACGCTGGCTTGCATGGCGTGTTAAGACTCGACCTTGTACACTCACGAGTGCATTAGTCTCAGGCTTCATCGGCATGGACTCTCAATTTAAAATGCCATTTAAAGGCAGAAAGGTTTCTTAGGCTATGCAATCACTGTTATTATGTACAGCATTAATTCGATAAAGTAGTGACGCATGTTACCTGACAATGTAAAAACACAGATCCGCGCCATCTATAAGGATATCGCCACTGCGTTACCTAATTTTAGGCCGCGCCGCGAACAAAACTTTATGGTTGCCGAAATCTCTAAAACCCTCGCCGGAGAATACGACAAAGATAGACGTATTATTGTGGTTGAAGCAGGTACAGGGATTGGTAAATCGTTATCTTACATTTTAGGTACTATCCCACTTGCCCTTGC
This sequence comes from Shewanella sp. W3-18-1, assembly GCF_000015185.1. Lineage (NCBI taxonomy): Bacteria > Pseudomonadati > Pseudomonadota > Gammaproteobacteria > Alteromonadales > Shewanellaceae > Shewanella > Shewanella sp. W3-18-1. The sequence goes on from NC_008750.1 coordinate 2,949,519, forward strand.
AAGCAAAAAAAAAGTGTGCATTGCCACCGCAACTGTCGCACTTCAGGAGCAGTTGCTACACAAAGACTTGCCCTTCTTTCTGGCACAATCGGGTTTGAATTTTCGGTTTGGTTTAGTGAAAGGTCGGCAACGTTATGTCTGTCTTTCAAAACTAGCTATGCTGGTTGGTGATGATAACAGCACTCAAATGGCCATGTGGCAAACCAAACCCGATAATAGCCAAATTGCTATGCTACAAGCATTATTAGAAGACTTTACCGAAGGGCGCTGGAATGGTGAACTGGATACGTTAACCACACCACTTCCCGACTATCTCTGGCAACAAATCGCCTGTGATAAACACAGTTGCCACCGCCAAGTTGCCAGCCACCGAAATTGCCCTTTCCATAAAGCACGTGAAGATGTCGATACTTGGGATGTCTTAATCGCCAACCATAGCTTACTATTCGCCGATCTAGAACTCGGGGGGGGCGTGATTCTGCCAGATCCGGAAGACGTGTTCTACGTTATCGACGAAGCCCATCATTTGCCAATTGTCGCACGGGATTTTTCCAGCGCACAGGCAACCCTCAGGGGTGCTACCGACTGGCTTGAAAAAGTAGGAAAGACTAGCGCTAAGTTACAGAATCAAATCAAAAGCAATCATATCATCGCACCGGCTCAGGCCATGCAAGACCATATTGCCGATCTTATTGGCCAGCTCAATCAAGTCGCCCATTATTGCGATACCCAAACTAAACAATTTGCGAACCCAGAAAGCCGCTATCGCTTCGAGCATGGCGTATTACCTGAGACATTACGGATCCCCGCTGAAAATCTCGCTACCACGGCTAATCTTGCCTTAAAGCAATTTAACAAAATGCAATTGTTGCTCACTGAAGCTATTAAGGATGGGGATATTCCTAAGCATCAATCCGAAGCACTGCAAGCTGAAATGGGCTTTATGTTACAGCGCCTCGAAAATCTGCAAAAATTATGGCGTATGATGGCCAAAGAAGATAAACACAAGGGCGCGCCAATGGCCCGCTGGATTGAACTCATCACTGGTAAGCAGGTAGATTATCTCTTTAGTGCATCTCCAATTGAAGTAGGTTTTATGCTTGAGTCTATGCTATGGCAAAAAGCCGCTGGAGTAGTGTTGTGTAGTGCAACCTTGCGGGCACTTAACAACTTTGATCACTTCGTTCATCAAGTAGGATTATCACTCAACGATGGAAGTCGCTATTTAGCCCTGCAATCCCCCTTCGATTATCCCAATAATGCCACGCTGTATTTACCCAAAATGAAAACAGAGCCTACGGATGATGCCTATACCGCAGAACTGGCCGAACAAATTATCGAGTTGATTGAAGGTGAGATGGCCACTTTAGTGCTGTTTGCCTCTTACTGGCAAATGGAAAAAGTCGCCGAACTGCTCGAGGGAAAACTCAAAACGGAACTGCTTATCCAAGGTAATGCGCCTAGGCAGCAATTACTCGAACACCATAAATCAAAATGTGATCGAGGTGAACCCAGTATTTTATTCGGTACGGGCAGTTTCTCAGAAGGATTAGACTTGCCAGGAGATTATCTCACTAACCTTATCGTCACTAAGTTACCCTTTGCAGTCCCTACCTCTCCGGTAGAACAAGCCCATGCAGAATATATCAAAGTTAAAGGTGGTAACCCGTTTTTACAGCTAACAATCCCCGACGCCTCGCGCAAGTTGATCCAAAGTTGTGGTAGATTACTGCGCAAAGAGCAGGATTATGGTCGGGTAACAATTTTAGATAGGCGTTTAGTGACCAAGCGTTATGGTAAATCGCTGCTAGATGCCTTACCTCCCTTTAGACGTGTCATAGAATAGGATCAAAATTTGGAGTTGTTACTCGAGCCCAGCAACTGGGCTCTACTGGCCATTATTGGTCTTATCGCAGGTTTTATCGATGCTATTGTGGGTGGCGGTGGCTTACTTTCGATCCCGGCATTATTAACGCTAGGGATTGCACCACATACGGCGTTAGGTACCAACAAACTTGCCGCGAGTTTTGGATCATCCATGGCCGCATGGACATACTACCGCCAGCATCTTTTTACACCTTCATTTTGGTATATGGCCTTTATTGCAACCTTTATTGGTGCAGTGCTAGGAAGTGTGCTCGTTTACTTAATTGATACTCAATGGTTAGAAAAAATCTTACCTTTGCTCATTATTGGTATCGCTATTTACAGTTTACTCAGCCCAAGCGCCATTTCAGATACCGATTGCCAAGTCCCAATACAGTCGCCACCAACACAAAAACAAGGCTTACAAGGTCTGATTCTAGGAGCTTACGATGGTTTTGCGGGCCCTGGGATTGGCGCATTTTGGACTGTGAGTTCAGGTTCACTCTATAAATTGCCCCTACTTCATAGCTGCGGCCTTGCCCGTGCAATGACGTTTACCAGTAACCTCACCGCATTAGCTATCTTTGGCTGGCTTGGCCAAGTGCAATGGCAAATAGGATTATGGATGGGGTTATGTATGATGTTAGGCTCATTTATCGGCGCACGGTGCGCGATTAAATTTGGCATGCCTTTTATTCGTCCTTTGTTTATTTTAATCGTGCTATTGATTGCCGCTAATCTGGCCTGGAGTGCATGGTTTTGAATACCCAACAACTGCTCACTATTTTAAAGAATCAGCTAAAAGCGCTCGAACAGGAAGTGCTGCTACATGATAATCAGCTCGCACCGCAGCAACGAAAACTATTACAGGACACCGAACGCTTTAATCAAGCGCTGTTTATCCAACACGGTGCCCAGTTAATGCCCTGTATAGAACAAATTCGTAATAGCATCAGCCAACTGGAAAAACAAATTAAGCTCAAACTTGCACCACACACCATCTCTTTATGCTGTGAGCGTATTCAAGACAGATTTACCGCGGTAAAACGCGCATTACTGACCACATCTATTGATTTAAAATCGAAAAACCAACAACGTGCGAGCAGCCGTGCGCGTTTTGCAAAACGCCAAGCACAGTCACATCAAGAAAGTGGTTTTGGTTGGATCGCCAGCAATGTGTTACAAAATAGCCACGAAATCTATGGCGAACTTAACAAGCATTTGAATTGGGCGAAAAAATTTGAGCAAAAAATTGAAGAAATGGAATCAAAACTTGAAAACTGTCATAGTGCTGACAAAATAAAATTGCAAAATGACATCCTTTTGATGCATCGTCGTCTAGGAAAATGCAGGCAAGCTATCAGTTATATAGAAGATCGCATTCAAACATTCGAACGTCCGTATCAAAGCAATAATCGTTAAGGAGCAACAATGAAATTACTTTTACCAATCAGCAGCCTGCTAATATTACTCGGTTCAACCTCTGCCCTTGCTGCAGATATTAATATCCCCATGTCATTCGAATACATTGCACTCGATGGTAAAAAAGTTGAATCCAGCCTGTTCAATCACAAAAGCAGCTTAGCATTAACGCCAGGCACACATAAAATAGCTATTCGCTACCATGAAATGATTGAAGATCAATTCAGCGATAGTCAAAGCTTTGTAAAATCATCTCCTTTTATTGTCACCCTAGAAGTCGATGGGGATCATCAATACTACCTTCAACCTGCTGAAGGAAAAATTGTTAAAAAGCCTAAAGTTTTTGCCCAAAACCCACAGATTCTATTAACCCGTGGCGACAAAGGGCAAGTTAATTACCAAGTGACTAATACCAATATTGAAGAAGAAAGTTTTGTTTCTCGTCTATTTAGTGGAAACCAAGCTGTTGATGTATCAAGTACCGCTGTTCAAGCAACGGGAGCGGCAGGGACTGCAACTGTTACTACGCCAACACCGCCCCCAACATCGGCTCAAGCCGCTGTAATTGCAACCTCATTAACACCCACAATGCCTACCGATGATGCATCAAAGGTGACTGGAGCAAATCCGCAGCAGATGCTGCAATACTGGTGGTTACAAGCTGATGAAAAAACACGTAAAGAATTTATGAGTTGGGCAATTTCACAACTCTAAGCTTTTATGACTCCACAGCGCTATCACGCCAGCTATCCTAAGCTGGCGTTTTCTTTTTACTAGATATCCAACTCCCCACCTGTATCAATGTTCTGCAATATCAAGTCTGTTAGAACTGCTTCAGCGGTATTTGACTGAAAAATCAATGGCAAAGTCAGTAATTATTACTATTACTACTGTGATAAGCGGCAGTTATAACGCAGACACACTACAATTAAGCTAAAGACATAATCAACTTTTTATTGCCGCAAATCATTTATGGTTGCAAACTCAATAAAAACCGTCATGGAGCACAGCGATGCAACTTGAAATCCGTAACTATTACGAAGTTCTCTTAATGGAAATGTTATCAGATGAAGGACTTATGGATGAACTGCCTGAGGACTATTTAGCCGATCTCTGCTGCGTAACACTAAACCAATTACCTGTACGTTATATACGTCATCTAGTCGATACCTACTTTTTTGAAGACTATGACGAATTACAGGAATTAAAACGAGAGATCCAAGCAGCACTCGAAAAATCCCGCGCATTTCTCAAACAAAATCTACAAAAAAGGCTACAAGAAGAAGCAGGACACAGCGCGTAAATAAGCAGAAATAACAATATAAATAGTAATATTTGAAGTAGTTATTTAGACGCTAATTTAGTGTTGATAATTTATCTGTGGGATGAAGATATAGATTGGAGGTTCCCCTAGAGCCGACACCCCGGCACACGAGTCGCTTGCTGCGGTTGCTCCCTTCCGGGCCTGGCCGAGTTCACAAGTTATCATTGCGGGGGGACCCTAGGGTCACCATATTTTCGAGTAATACTTTTTTAGGTTCACTTGAACAGCTATGGCATTACTTGAACGGCGTGGATTATCCCCCATGGCACCTGAGGGATCAAGCACTAATCCACCCGTTTGCAGAATATCCTGCTTAACTGAACAATCTATAGGCAAATAGACGTCTTTAAATGATAAAAGCCTGCTATGCAGGCTTTCCAATCGTTTTAACTTACTGGTACTTGCGGATCAGAGTTTGATTAAATGTCGATTCTGCTCAATCAGTTTTGCACCAATACCAGACACATTTGCTAAATCATCAATCGCATTAAACTTACCATTTTGTGTGCGGTAGTCTACGATAGCCTGCGCCTTGGCAGCACCAATCCCCTTAAGCTCTTGTAACTCTTCAACAGAAGCCGTATTGATATTCACTGTCAACACTTCAGCCACAGCAGACTTTGCATCTGCTTTTGCCTGAGCCTGCATTTTTACTTCCGCTTTAGTGGGGGCTTCTGCGGCACTCACAGGGTATGCGAGTAAAGCCGCTAACGTAACGCCTAACATCGACTTTATCTGAATGGATTTAACACTGTTGCTGAGCATTGTGGATAAACAGTTTTTGATCTTCATATGTTGCCCTCTTTCCATGATATTCGGCCTTTCGTCCTACTTCCGTGGCCTCAGATCAAAAATAGTCTAAGCTGTTCTGAAATACCAAATTAGCATATATAAATATTCTATTTTGCTAAATTTCAATATTCAGATTGAGAACGACATAAACTGATTTATAGAAAAGGATGCGAAACTGCATCCTTTTTGCTTCATCACGCTATAGATTCAAAATCGTAATATCGGTTAAGCCAAACGCACTAGTGCTTGATTCAAATCGGCGATGATGTCGTCACAATCCTCTAAGCCGATAGAGATCCGCAGCAGATTATCACCAATTCCAGCGGCAGCCCTTGCCTCTGGCGTATAAGGTGAATGCGTCATCGATGCTGGATGTTGAATAAGAGATTCAGCATCCCCTAGGCTCACCGCAATAGAGAACAACTTTAGATATCCGACAAAGGCCATGGCCTCTTCTAAATTTGCCGCCAGTTCAAACGCGATAACACCACCAGCACGTTTCATCTGCTTACCCATAAATTTATGCCCTTGATGAGAGGCAAGCCCGGGATAATACACACGTGTAATGCTTGGATGTTCCGCCAAAAACTCCGCCACACGCTGAGCACTATCGCAATGTCGCTGTAAACGCACATCTAAGGTCTTAAGACCACGCAAGATCAGCCAAGCATCGTGTGGCGATATTACCGCGCCAATATCTTTTAAGATTTCATACTTCACTCTATGGATCTGTTCGTCACTGCCACACACTATTCCCGCAATCACATCACCATGGCCATTCAGATATTTAGTCGCACTGTGGATCACCAAATCTATACCGAAATCGAGAGGTCTTTGCAGTAATGGCGTCATAAAGGTATTGTCGACAATACTCACTAGCTTATGACGTTTGGCAATAGTTGCAATTGCCGCCAAATCAAACACCTGTAAATGGGGGTTGACTGGGGTTTCACAGAAAATGACCTTAGTATTGGATTTAATCGCCGCTTCTATTTCTGCTGCCGATGAAAAGTCCACTAGGGACACTTCGATACCAAAGCGGGCGAACTGAGACGTCATTAGCGCAAAAGTACAGCCGTATACCGCATTGGATGCCACTAAGTGATCGCCCATCTGCAAGTTAGCCAGTAATGCGGCGGATACTGCGCCCATGCCAGAAGCGGTCGCGGCGGCGGCCTCTGCCCCTTCTAAAATCGCCATTTTACGTTCAAGCTCGGCGGTTGTCGGATTCCCTAAGCGCGTGTAAATATACCCTGGCTCATTACCCGCAAATCGCTCGCCACCTTGCTGTGCAGACTCAAACACAAAAGTCGCACTTTGATAAAGCGGCGTCACTAAAGCGCCAAAGGCCTCATGCTCATGGCCGCCATGAATAACCTGTGTTGCAGCTTTCCACATCTTGCCTGACTCATCTTGCATACCTAGCTCCTTGTAATTGGCCGTGAGCGGTTCCCGTTCTTGATTGATTGTTCGTTTGGGATGTTCAATGCCAGCATTATGGACAATCCAATAGATAAGTTAATGAAACATTAGCCCTATCGAATAAGCTCTACCATAACGCGGTCAAGCACTTAAGCCAGTAGCATGGCAAAAATAGCAGCACACAAAAGTGTAATTAACTTGTTACATAGCACTTTTCAGCCGCACTTGGTCATACTCGGTATCTGCAAAAAATCATAAAAAAATGCGCTAAGGAACAAGTTCATTAGCGCATCTAATTTCGACCATTTAAATCGGTTAATTTTTGATATTAAATAATATCTACTCTTTAGTCTTCTCTTTAGCTGCCCGAGATACTTTGTGATCAACATCGGCGAACTGGCCTTTTAATGCGTCGCGGCCTTCCTTGGTAAACAGCTTGCCTGAAAACTGCTTAAGTTCGATCAACAACTCCTGATGCACTTTTGACAATTTAGGTCTTTGATCTTCTCTAAACACAATCGGCCGACACAGTGCCATGGCCTGATATCCAAGACGTGCCGTTAACATACCACCGCCTAAACCTTGAGCCAAGCGAGCAGACAATTTACCTGTCATTTCAACCGATAACAGCTGTGTACCTAAGTCAGTGACTAACTCAGTGGTGCCCGCGTAGATGATATTAATAATAATGCTGCGGATAAGTTTAATTCGGCTCCAATAACCCAGCTCTATGCCATAACAACGAGCGACATCGCGCAGCATGCGTTGATTACGCCATAGGATTATCGCCATATCGAGCACGGCTAACGGGCTCGCGGCTAATAAAACTGCCGATTCGGCTGCATAGCGTCGCACTACTTTTTTTGCCAGTTCATCCCGCTCAGTCAGCACTAAGTCCTCGAATAACAAGACTTTCTCGGCATCATTATGCTCATCTTTTAATGAACGGCGAAGTTGCTGCAACCCTTGGCTGTCTTCATAGTGACAAACGATATTATCGATAAAGCTGTCTGCCTCACCCATTTGCATGCTCTGCGCTAGCCTTGCGCCCGTTTCTTGGGTATCGGCGACCTGTTTGAGTCGCTTGAGCTTACGGTATTCACTGACTGCACCCGCCAATGCCCAAGCACTGACGACCCCAAGCACCACGCCATAAAAACTGAACAGCCAAGGGCTCTCAAGCCATGCATCCCTCAGCCCTAATCCCGTTTGAACCACCACGAGCAGCAATAGGCTCGATATTGCTAGACGGGCAAGCCACGACCAACGGCGTGATTTAACCAGTTGAGGCGATATGGATTTAGCATCAATCATATTGGGATGGGCAGACAGTGTCGCATCCATTAATTCTTCAATATCAGCAGAGACTTCCTGCACTGGCGTATTGGGTTCAAAGGCTTTCGCTCCTTTGAGTTCCTCTTTGCTGGGGCTAAGCTCCACTATTTGTGGATCAAATAGCTGCTGCTTTTTCAGCGGTTTTTGTTTAACTGACTGTTCAAATGGCTTTTCAACTACATTGGCAAAGGAATTGGCAGCCGGTTCATTTGCGTTATCCGATTGCTTTAACGTCATTCCAATTTATCTCCCAGTAAGTACTGCAGCAGATGATCGAGGCGAATATGGTCAAAATGCACTTGTGAGGGGTCAACATTAATATTGCTCGGCGGCGCGAACCCAACAAAATTAAACCCTTGTTCACGCCAAAAATGCGCTTCAGGTAAGCGAGTGGGCACTTCGCCGGGAAACAAGGTCAGGGCTTTACCGTTGAGTCCCATACCCTGCACAACTTCAACTTCACCCTCTTGGGTTGTCACCATACCATGGCGAGTCGCCTTGATGGCGCTAATCGCCATCGTCTCCACTTTACAGCCATCGAAACTGGCAAAATGCTGGCTGTGTTTCAACATATCGGTCAACAAGGACAAAACATGGCTCTGCTGATCACGAGTCACATGGTCAACCTTACTCGCGGCAAATAACAAACGGTCGATGCGGGGGGCAAATAAACGCCGTAAATAACTCGACTGGCCGAAATGGAAACTTTCCATAATGGCATTGAGTGCCGCGCCCATATCCTCAAATTGCCTTTTACCGCGATTTAACGCACTACAGCAGTCAACGAGTACTAGTTGCCTATCAAAACCAGCAAAGTGGTTTTTATAGAAAGGCTTAACTACTTTAGCCACGTATTCTTGATAACGTTTTTCAAGCACATGGAATCCACTGTGTTTATCGCTTTGCGAAAGCTCAGCAAACTTTTCATCATTAACCAATAACAGAGGGAAAAAAGCCAATAAAGGTGCGCCCTGCCATTCGCCCGGCAATAACATGCGTCCGGGTTGTGCTTGGTAGTAACCTTGTACATGCACTAAATCATTGAGTAATAACTGATATTGATCGGCAATTTGCTTTAATTGTTGCTCGTCGGCGCTGGCGGCTAGATCCAATGCTGTTAAGGATTGCTCAAATTCAGCATATAAAGGTGAGCTTTTAAGATTCTCGATGCGACCTTGCTGGGCACGGCACCAAGTAACAAAGTCTTGGCGCAGCATAGGTAAATCGAGTAACCATTCACCGGGATAATCAACTATGTCTAAATATAAGGTCGCAGTATCAGAAAACTTGGCCAGCAAGCCCTTCTTCGGCTGATATTTAATCGCCAATCGTAACTCAGAAATAGTACGAGTGGAGGCAGGCCAAGTCGCAGGCTCAGAAGTGAGCGCTAACATGGCGCCTTGATAATCAAAACTGGCGATTTCCAGATCCGGCTGCATGGCACGCTTTACCCCGAGCAAACGCTGCTCACGGCTCACCTGCCAAAGTGGCAAAGCACTGTTGTTACGGGCATGGGGTATAGTCGAGACTGGTCCAGAATTGAGTAACTGATTAACTAAGCCAGTGATAAACGCCGTTTTTCCCGCACCAGAAAGCCCAGTCACGGCCAAACGTAAATGCCGGTCCGCAGTACGATGTAACAGGGATTGACCTTTTTGAGTTAATTTATGGAGCGAGGCATCAAGCATTCCCATAGAGACTTCCATTATGTCAAATAATGTTAACTATACACTGGAACGACAAACAGATTAAGCAATAAGGGCGGACATGGCCGCCCTTTAGAAGGGTTACAAACTATTGATTTGTCTTTTCAAATCAAAGTTGTCAGAGGTGACATGACGTTCTAGGTTTTGTAATCTAACTTCAAGGCTTCGAAATTGACGACTCACGTCGCTCAATGCTTGCTTTGCGGGTTCTCCCGACTGCCACGGCTTCTTCTTCACCTCGATATCGTCTCTATCGTAATGCTTCTGCGGCTTGATGTCTAAAATCACCCACAAAGCGACATAGATGATAAATACCACACCTGAACCGCCGAGTAAGAAGATAGACACCGCCAGTACTCGCACTAACCAAGTTTCAATCGCAAAGTACTCGGCAATCCCTGCACATACACCCGCTATTTTGCCTGACTGGGGAATGCGGTACAAAGTACGACCATTAGATCCTCTCATGTTTCCCCCTCCATTCGGGCGATTCTGTATCCAGAATGGCCTCTAAGGTCTCGATACGCGCTGCCATTTTATCAGCTTTAACTATTAAATCATTGAGTTGTGAAAACTCTTCCTCAGTGAGTCCTTGGCTCACTTGTCGCTTACTGCGATAATGAAGAACTAACCATATTGGCGCGACTATCACCATAAAAATAATAATCGGCGCCATTAGTATGTCCATATCCATAACTCACCTCTGAATTGTTATTCTTTTGACTTTGTTGGTGCTTTACCTTTTACCTTGGCTTTTAGCGCTGCCAGCTCTGCATTTACAGAATCTTCGGCTTCAAGAGCGGCAAACTCGTCGGCTAAGGTTTTTTTGCTGCCAAGATCGTAAGATTCAACTTGGGCTTCTAAGCCTTCGACACGGCGCTCATATTGCTCAAACTTGAGCATGGCGCTATCGATTTTGCTTGAATCTAACTGCTTTTTCACTTCTAAGCGTGATGATGCTGTTTGAGTGCGCAAAATAATGGTCTTTTGACGCGCTTTTGCATCGAGCAGTTTTTCTTGCAACATGCCCACTTCATCTTTCAGACGTGCAATATGTTCATCGATAACGGCTAACTCTTGATTCAGCGTGTCCGCTAAACCGGTTGCTTTTTGTTTTTCAACTAAAGCGGCTTTGGCTAAGTCTTCACGGTCTTTGGACAATGCGAGCTCAGCCTTATCTTGCCAATCTTGCACTTGCTCTAACACGCGATTAATACGACGTTGCAGCTCTTTCTTTTCAGCTAATACTTTAGCTGAGGTAGAACGCACTTCAACGAGTGTGTCTTCCATTTCTTGGATAATCAGACGAACCATTTTTTCTGGGTCTTCGGCTTTATCCAGCAATGCGCTGATATTAGAGTTAATGATATCGGCGAAACGAGAGAAAATTCCCATAATCCTATCCTCAAATTGATGTTGGTCTCGTATAAGGTAATACACTAACTGTGCCAACTTTTATTTATTGTTTAAATACATGCGGATAAACAATTTTTTAACTTTTACTTTATTTTATCTTCCAAGCCACTTATTATGATTTTCACCAAATTTTAGCGCGAAAGACTAAAAAATATCGTGGATAATAAATTTCAACAAGACAATCTTATCGGCCAATCCAATGCCCTACTCGAAGTATTAGAACATGTGTCGCAAATCGCACCTTTGTCTAAACCCGTACTGATTATTGGTGAACGGGGCACAGGTAAAGAGCTGATTGCCGAACGCTTACATTATCTTTCTAAGCGCTGGGATCAAAGTTTTATTAAGCTAAACTGTTCATCTTTGAGTGAAAACTTACTCGAGAGTGAATTGTTTGGCCATGAATCAGGCGCCTTTACTGGCGCCAAAGGTAAACACGAAGGCCGTTTTGAGCGCGCCGACGGCGGCACCTTATTTCTCGATGAATTAGCCAACACTTCAGGACTTATCCAAGAAAAGCTACTGCGTGTTATTGAATATGGCGAGTTTGAACGGGTCGGTGGCAGTAAAACCGTGCAGGCTGATGTCCGCTTAATCTGCGCCGCCAACGAAGATTTACCCGCGTTAGCTGATGCAGGCGAATTTCGTGCCGACTTGCTCGATAGGCTCGCCTTCGATGTGATCACTTTGCCACCACTGCGTTGCCGCCCTGAAGACATTATGACACTAGCGGAATATTTCGCCGTTGGTATGGCACGCCAATTAAAACTGCAACTATTTAGCGGTTTTAGCGCCCATGCAGTCGAACAGTTAATGACCCACGACTGGCCGGGTAATATCCGCGAACTCAAGAACGTGGTTGAACGTAGCGTGTACCGCAATGGTGGTGAAAACCGTCCCATCGAACATATTACCCTCGACCCCTTTGCATCGCCCTATCGACCTAAAACTCGAGTTAAAACCCGCGAGCGCCAAGTGGTACCTCAGGTTGCCGCTATTGCAGATACCGCTCAAACCGGTATCGCGATTGAACCAAACTTACAAGGAGGCTCGGAGCCTTCTCTAAATAGCTTTAATTTTCCGTTGGATTTTAAAGAACAAACTGAAAAATACGAGATGGATCTTATCCAACAGGCTCTCTCACACAGTCAATATAACCAAAAAAAGACCGCTGAGATCCTAGGATTAAGCTATCACCAGCTGCGTGGCATCCTTAAAAAATACAATTTACTCGATAAAGCATAAGCCGATTGCCCACGGGGGAGATGCACTGCTAAAATGGCTGTTCATAGTCTATAAAATAATGATTTATAAATGAGTGTGCTAATTAGACGCCTATGCCTGACAACGGCAGTTTCCTGCATGAGTTGGTTGATGGTTGCATGTGGCCCCCAACAGATCCCTTCTGGTTTGGTTTATTGCTCCGAAGGGAACCCCGAGTCTTTTAATCCGCAGTTGGTGACTTCGGGTACGACTATCGACGCGACATCCCATCAAATCTACAGCCGCTTAGTGGATTATGATACTCAGTCAGGCAATCTTGTTCCGGCATTGGCGACCAGTTGGTCTATGTCAGAGGATGGCTTAAGTTATCGTTTTAAGTTAAGGGAAGGAGTTCAATTTCAGCATTCGTCGCGCTTTACGCCTTCTCGCCCATTTAACGCCGATGATGTGTTATTTTCTTTTAATCGGATCATCAATACACAGCATCCTTACCATTGGGTGTCCCGTACTGGCTATCCCTTCTTTCAAAGCATTGGATTTTCGGAACAAGTTAAGCTAATAGAAAAAGTAAACACCCACGAAATCATATTTTATTTAGCCCGTAAAGACGCTTCTTTTTTATCTAATCTTGCCACTGACTTTGCCGTAATTTTGTCCGATGAGTACGCTCAGCAGCAACTGGCGCTCGGGCATCCAGAGAATGTCGATCATTACGCCATTGGTACCGGACCTTTTACACTAGTTAAGTACGTTAAAAATGAATATATTCGCTATCGCCGTAACCCCGACTTTTGGGGCGAACCTGCAAAAGTCGATATGCTGGTATTTGATATCACGCCCAAAAGCACTGTGCGCCTAGCAAAACTTATCGCTGGTGATTGCAGTGTTTCAGCTCTACCTAAGGCAGGAGAATTACCGGTCATTGGACAACATAAAGAGTTGAATATTGAATCTCAACCTGGTCTTAATGTGGCGTTTTGGGCTTTTAATACGCTAAAACCACCACTCAATGACGTACGTGTGCGCAGCGCGCTAGCTCATGCTGTTGATAAGCAACATATTCTGCGAGCGGTTTATCAAAACACCGCTGTTGAAGCCATAGGTGTTCTACCGCCAGCATCTTGGGCCTACGACAATAACAAAGGACTTATTGATTACAATCCACAAAAAGCACGGGATTTATTGAAAGAGGCAGGCATAAAAAACCTCAGTATTGATATCTGGGCAATGCCAGTTGCACGTGCTTATAACCCTAATACACTTAAAACAGCAGAGTTAATTCAGTCAGACTTAGCCAATGTTGGGGTTAAAGTAAACATCATCAGTTACGACTGGAGCGTCTTTAGCCAACGATTGAGCCGAGATGAGTATGATTCGGTATTAATTGGATGGAACGCTGACAACAGCGATCCAGATAACTTTTTCACCCCATTATTAAGCTGCTCGGCAATGTTGTCGAACAACAATCGCTCCCGCTGGTGTAACCCTGAATTTGATACCATCCTAGCAAGAGCAAAGGATGTATCAACTCAAGCTGAGCGCAAAGTGATTTATCAGCAAGCTGAAGCCTTTTTAGCGGAACAGATACCTATGCTAAGTTTGGCTCATGCTAAACGTGTAGCATTAACTCGTCACGATATTACAGGCATGCAATTAACTCCCTTTGGTGGGATATCTTTTGCACATACTGGCCTAATCCAACCGGAGACTAATTGATGTTTCGATATCTGCTTCGGCGGCTCAATCTGTTTATCGCAACGTCCTTCGTTATGATTGGAGTGCTCTTCTATGCTACCGGATTATTTCCCGTTGAACGAAGTTTTGCACTCACAGGCATCCATTCTCCTACCGCCAGCCAAGAGATTCAAATTGAGCAAGATTATCAACTAAACGACAATCAAGCTTGGCAATTTTTCGCCTATATAAAACAAAGGTTAAGCGGTAATTTAGGGGTATCGGTTACATCACAACAAAGTGTCGCTGAAGAGTTAAAAACGGTACTCCCCGCATCATTTGAACTCGCGATAATGGCTGCCATTATCGCCATTGGCTTAGGTGTGCCATTAGGCGTTTTAGCATCGCAAAGCCAACATAAACTTACTCAAAATACGATCATGGCAATCACCTTAACAGGCTACTCAGTGCCTGTTTTTTGGCTAGGTCTCTATTTATCCCTCTGGTTCGGGGTTAATCTTGGTTGGTTACCGATTTCTGGACAAATCAATTTGCTCTATGAAATCAAGCCTGTTACAGGCTTTATGTTAGTCGATACCTTGTGGTCAGATTCTGAATATGGCAAATCGGCATTTAAAGATGCGCTGCTGCACATCATTTTGCCAGCGACTACGCTTGCCGTATTACCTTTTACAGTGGTGGTTCGTAGCACTCGTTCGGCAATGATGAATGTGATGAATCAAACTTTTATCCGTGCCGCGGAGGCGAGAGGCATGCATACTAGCACTATCATTCTACGCCACGCGCTACCTAATGCGTTGATCCCTGTGCTTAAACATTTAGGATTGATGCTCGGTTCTTTTGCCAGCTATGCGATTGTCGTCGAAATGATCTTCTCATGGCCAGGTGTCGGCTCATGGTTGGTGTCAGGAATTTATCAACGGGATTATACTGTTATCCAAGGTGGTATTCTGGCCGTTGCCCTATTGATCATCTTTTTAAGTATCTTGATTGAAGTATTACACACTGTCTTTAATCCATTAAGCAGAAAAGACCTTTATGCTACCAGCTAAGATTTATCAAGAAGATCAAATTGCCTCTCCTATGATGCGAGTATGGCAAAATTTTTCAGCAAACCCGTTTGCTCTAGCAGGTTTGTGGACAATTGTATTCTTACTGCTACTCACTATTTTTGGGCCAATGATTGCGCCCTTTTCCCCTGAAACTCAGGATCCAAGAGCACTCTTGTTACCGCCATCATGGGATCCATCCGGTACTGTTGAGCATTTTTTAGGAACAGATGATCTCGGACGCGATATCTTTAGCCGATTATTACACGGCGCACACCTTACTTTTGGTATGGCCATTTTAATTGTGGTAACGGCACTATTCACAGGCTTTATTATCGGCTCTTTATCCGGCATGATGCGCGGTTTAAAATCCAGTATTCTTGGTCACTTACTCGACGCGCTATTGTCGATCCCTTCGCTGTTAATGGCCATTTTAGTCGTAGCGGTGATGGGACCGGGTCTTGATAATGTGTTTTGGGCCGTGGGGATTGCCTTAACCCCACAATTTGTCCGCTCCATACACCAGTCAGTGCATGAAGAATTACAAAAAGAATATGTCACAGCCGCGCGTTTAGACGGCGCTAACTCGATGCAAATTTTTTGGTATGTCATTATGCCAAACGTATGGGAAGTCGTGATAATTCAAACTACCTTAGCCATTTCGGCAGCCATTTTAGATATCGCGGCCCTTGGTTTTTTAAGCTTAGGCGCACAAGCTCCCAGTCCTGAATGGGGTGCAATGGTCGCACAGGGCGTAGATAATTTATTAACCGCACCTTGGACCGTCACAATTCCTGGGTTAGCAATTCTTTTTAGCGTACTCGCCATTAACTTGGTTGGCGATGGCCTACGGTCGGCGCTTGCGCCCATCAGAAACTAACTTATGCCTTTACTCGACGTACGAAATCTCACGATTGAACTCGATACGCCCCACGGTAGAGTGCGGGCACTCGAAAAAGTCAGCTTGACCCTGAATGCCGGAGAAATCCATGGATTAGTAGGCGAATCGGGTTCAGGTCGTAGCCTTCTCGCCAGGGCCATTCTTGGCATTCCAGGTCCTAACTGGACGATTACTGCCGATCGTATGATGTGGGACGGTAATAATCTGATGGCCATGACAGCTAAAGAGCGCCGGAATTTGATGGGGTCGGACATGGCGATGATTTTCCAAGATCCCTCCGGTAGCCTTGATCCTGCACAAACTGTCGGCAATCAATTAATGCAAGCTATGCCAAAGAATCCTAAGCACTATTTCTGGCAACGCCATAAACATGCACGATTGACGGCACAAAAATGGCTACATAAGGTAGGTATCAAAAATCCACAAAAAGTCATGTCTAGCTATGCATGGGAGCTATCAGAAGGTGAATGCCAAAAGGTGATGATTGCGATGGCTGTCGCCAATCAGCCACGGTTATTGATTGCAGATGAACCGACAAACTCGATGGAACTTAGCACTCAAGCCCAAATTTTTCGGTTATTATCACAGTTAAATCAACTGCAAAATGTGTCAATTTTAATCATTAGCCACGAGCTTGAAACTCTAGCACAATGGTGCGATCACTTATCCGTACTCTATTGCGGGCAAGTGATGGAATCAGGGCCAACTGAAGATCTCATCACCCAGCCCTTTCATCCTTATACCAAAGCACTACTCGATAATATGCCTGACTATTCAGGTATTGTGGCCCATAAGGCTATTATGCCGACATTACCAGGTTCAGCTCCTGCACTACAGCATCTTCCAATTGGTTGTCGCTTAGGACCTCGGTGCCCTGAAGCACAGAAGAAATGTGTGAATCAGCCTAATTTAAGTCACCTTAAAGACCGCTATTTTGCTTGCCACTTTCCTTATCACGGCGAAACAACAAATGACGACCCCACTGCTTAAAGTTAACGATCTCTACAAAAGATACGACACAGGTTATAAGGGGTTCTCACGCCAATATAACGATGCATTAGCACCAGTATCCTTCGAGCTTAACCGCGGAGAAACCTTAGCGATTGTGGGTGAAGCTGGCTCAGGTAAAAGCACTCTTGCCCGTATCTTAGTTGGTGCAGAACCCCGAAGTGGTGGCGAAATTTTCTTTGAGGGTGAGGCCTTAGATAGCCGTGATATTAAACAGCGTTGTCGGTTGATTAGAATGATTTTTCAAGATCCTAATACTTCACTCAACCCACGCCTGACCATTGGCCAATTGCTCGATGAACCCTTACGTTTTAATACCCAACTTTCGGCTAAAGAGCGCCATAATCAGGTAGTAGATACTCTTAGAAAAGTCGGCCTATTACCCGAACATTCGGATTTTTATCCCCATATGATTTCTGAGGGCCAAAAACAACGGGTTGCCGTTGCTAGAGCGTTAATGCTCAATCCTAAGATCATCATCGCCGACGAAGCCTTGACCGCATTGGATCTTTCTGTACGCTCACAAATTCTCAATTTACTCTTAAGACTACAAAAAGATCTCGGCTTGTCTTATATCTTCGTTTCCCATAATCTCAACATCATTCGCCATGTTAGCGATAAAATCATGGTATTACACAAGGGCGTAATGGTTGAAAAAGCGCTTACAGAACAGATATTTAATTCACCACAACATGAGTACACTCAAAGACTTGTTCAAGAGCAGAGTCTGTTTGTCCACAAACGCTAAACTGCTCCAACCACTTCAATAATCAGGTGAATTGGCTAAAAATAGGTGCCATTTCCCCGCTGAAATATTTATCCTATTGGTCATTTTGATAGAAGAAGCTAAAACATGATTATCAAACCCAAAATTCGCGGATTTATTTGTACCACTACACACCCAGTCGGTTGTGAAGCAAATGTTCAAGAGCAAATTACCTTTACAAAAAACAAAGGCAAAATCGCTAACGGCCCCAAAAAGGTATTAGTGGTTGGTTCATCAAGTGGTTATGGCCTATCTTCACGTATCGCTGCTGCTTTTGGTTGCGATGCGGCAACCATTGGCGTGTTCTTCGAAAAGCCAGGAACAGAAACTAAACCAGGCACAGCCGGTTGGTACAACTCTGCCGCTTTCGATAAATTTGCAAAGGCGGAAGGTTTATATTCTAAAAGCATTAACTGCGACGCTTTTAGCCATGAAGCTAAACAAAAAGTCATTGAACTTATCAAGCAAGATCTTGGTGAAATCGACATGGTTGTTTACTCATTGGCATCACCAGTACGCAGATTACCTGATTCGGGAGAGGTTATTCGTTCAGCATTAAAGCCAATTGGTGAAACTTATACTGCAACAGCCGTTGATACCAACAAAGATTGCATTATTGAAGCAACCGTAGAGCCCGCAACTGAACAAGAAATTGCTGATACTGTCACGGTAATGGGCGGGCAAGATTGGGAATTATGGATCAAAGCCCTATCAGAAGCTGGTGTATTAGCAAACAATTGCAAAACCGTCGCCTATAGCTACATAGGGACAGAACTGACGTGGCCGATTTATTGGCATGGCGCCCTTGGCAAAGCAAAAATGGATTTAGACCGTGCTGCAAAGGCCTTAAATGATCAACTGTCAGCAACCGGTGGTAGTGCTAATGTGGCGGTACTGAAGAGCGTTGTGACTCAAGCGAGTTCCGCCATTCCAGTTATGCCACTATATATCGCTATGGTCTTCAAGAAAATGCGCCAAGAAGGGCTCCATGAAGGCTGTATGGAGCAAATCTACCGCATGTTCAGCGAGCGTCTATACCGTACAGATGGGGCAAAGCCAGAAACCGACAGCGACAATCGCCTACGTTTAGACGATTGGGAACTACGTGATGATATTCAGCAGCATTGCCGTGATTTATGGCCGCAAGTGACCACAGAAAACTTATCAGAATTGACTGACTATCGTGAATATAAAGCAGAATTTATAAAATTATTTGGCTTTGGAATCGAAGGGATTGATTACGATGCCGACGTTAATCCATATGTTGAGTTTGATGTTATTGAACTCCAATAAACTGCGATAACTAATAACAGCTAAACGCCACTTTTTAGTGGCGTTTTATTTGCAACTCCCAAACTTAAATACGCAGCAGTCGCTCTTGTGGGCATCCTCATCATTTCCTCATATTCATAATCCACTTATACCAATCGTATTAAATATCTGTTCATTCAGCGGGAGTTCAGCACGCTTTAGACAAGGCGAAGGCTTGAAGGCATAGTGATGCTCTGTCGAAAGCCTTAAACGCAGTATAAAGCGCACTGAAGCCCGCCCTTCGGGAGCCACACTGGCATCCCACTCCCGTGTTGCATTGACTTAAAAGGGAATGACCATTTCTGCGTCAATGCGCCTTGGATTGAGATGCTTGAGAGGCTCTGAACTGATTAGATATTTAATGTGATTGGTATTATGGAAAAATGATAAAAACTAGCGCAAGAAATACCCTCAGTGGCAAGATAAAATCCATAGAAATAGGCGATTGAAATATGGAACATCACAGTAGTGCTATAACCTCATCCTAGCGAAAAAATAAAAAAGGCCAAGGTAATCACTTGGCCTTTTTAAATTATCAGTAAGATAATTGGTTTAACCCACTATCCCAATTGAATCACTCTGCTGAGTAAACCACTTTAGCATTGGCTTTAAGTGAGTCAATCAAACCACGATAGTCAGCTTCACTATATTGTGCGTTCAAGCGTTGTTTAAGAGCATTAACTAACTCATCACTCACGCCTTCTGCAGCATTGACTTTATCAAGTGCAATCACAGCATAACCATTAGCTAAACCAACAATATCGACAACTGGCGTACTGCTAGGTGTTGGCATTTGGAACGCTTTACCCACAATAGCAGCATCCACATTTTGTTCGCCGCGGCCTAGCTTCACTTTAGACACTAAACCAAGATCAGTTGCAGCAGCTTTAACTTGTGTCATCAACTCTTGTGCTTTTGCACGGGCAGCTTCATTCGCCTGGTCCTGCTTCAAACGCTCTGTGATATTGGCTTTCACTTCCGCTAGGGCTAAAGTGCCCGCATCGTGATGCTCTTTAACACGGATAACAACCACGTGATTAGGCTCAAGCTCAATCACTTCACTGTTTAAACCTTTCAACTTAACGGTATCAGAGAAGGCGGCCTTCACTAAATCAGGTTTATTGAGCCCCTCAGGTGCATCATCACGAGAAAATAGTGGCGTAGTTTTAATTGATACGCCAAGCACTTTTGCCGTTTCAGCTAAAGTATCAGGAACTTCATAGCTGGTATCCGCTAACTTACTTTGCAGACTGTAGAACTGATCTACTGCTTTCTTATCCTGCAACTGAGCGACAATTTTGGCTTTAACATCGGCAAATGGTACTGTCGCACCCGCCTGTACATCAAGTAACTTGATAATGTGGTAACCAAAGCCCGTTTTAACAACCGCAGAATGCTCACCCTTATTGAGTGCGAATAAAGCCGCATCGAAGGTAGGCTCCATCACACCAGGTTCAAACCACTCCAGTTTACCGCCCTGCTCTGCACTTAATCTATCGTCAGAATGCGCCTTAGCAAGTTCAGCAAAATCTGCACCATTATCGAGTTGCTTGGCTAAATCAGCAGCTTTGGTCGCTGCATCATCCTGATCTGCATTAATGAGGATATGTGCAGCTAAACGCTTCTCGTTAGCCAGATATTGCGTTTTATGTTCATCATAATAAGCTTGTGCTTCTTCGTCAGTCACAGGACTATTTTTAGCAAAATCAGCAGCGTTTAGCTCAACATACTCTAAGCTTACCTGTTCTGGGCTCATAAATTGCCCTTGGTTTGCATCATAGTAGTTTTTAACTTGCTCATCGGTCACGGTGGCATTGGCTAAAAATGGTGCAGAATCCACCACCAAATAACGAATATCACGAGTTTGACCTTGTAACTCAGCTAATTGCTTTGCTTCGCTTGGGAGCACAAATTCAGTACCCACAAGGGCGGCAGTTAACTGACGGCGAGTCATATCAACACGCATCATATTTCTAAAGCTTTGCGGTTGATAACCTAACTGTCGCAAAATCGCTTGATAACGCTCGTTATCAAATTTGCCATCGGTTTGGAAAGCTGGCTCTAACTTAATGGCAGTAATAATTTGCTCATCAGAAACTCGAAGACCCATAGTGCTCGCCGCTTGGTCGATAAGTTTATCGGCAACCAAACGCTCTAATACGCTCTGCTTAATACTTTCTAGATATCTTTCATCAGCAGATAATGCAGCAAACATCTCACCCAGTTGTTGCTCCATACGAGAGCGCTCGCTCTGATATGCTTGCTCTAACTCGGCTTTAGTGATCTTGTCACCATTGACTTCTGCAGCGGGTACGTCAGTGGTTGAGCCCAAATAGCTACTCACACCTGCAAATGCAAAAGATAAAATCACAAGTACGAGAATGCTTTTAGCAATCACGCCTTGCGAACCGTCGCGGATCTTCTCTAACATCAGATTTCTCGCTTGTTGCGATTAACAAAATAAAAAGGCGCATCAGGTTGAGATGCGCCTTTCTGTAATTTATGGGGATGATTCAGACGCTACCACAGGTAAGTGCTAAAACCCCGAGTAATGGTAGAAAATAACCTTCAAAATCCATTACTTTCAATTCGTAAAAAGCACTGATTTAACAGTGCTTGTATATTACGAACGCCTTACAAAGGCTACGATATCAAAAATTAATTGACAGCGTCTTTCAGAGCTTTACCTGCTTTAAAGGCAGGAATTTTTGCTGCTGCGATTTTGATTTCTTCACCCGTTTGTGGGTTGCGACCAGTACGCTCAGCGCGCTCACGCACTTCAAAAGTACCAAAACCAACAAGAGAAATTTTATCGCCTTCTTTCAGACCTTCGGTCACAGCAGCGATAAAAGAATCCAGTGCACGGCCAGCAGCGGCTTTAGAAATATCAGCACCAGAAGCAATTTTCTCGATTAGTTCAGATTTGTTCATGTCATCCCCTTGAATGTAATTTTTTTGCGCCGCAACCAAATCCGTCTCTAGAGCGGTCTGCGGAGGCTTTTATAACAAGCTTGAATTCAAAGTTCAAGCTGAGTTCGAAAACCAAAGAAATAAAACTGGATACAGCTCAAAGCCAGTTGCGCCAAGGGCTTGGAGCAGCTGGCTCTCCACAGACCTAGGCTACCACAGGTCTGCGCTTTGTTAAGCCCCTTTTTTCACTTTTTTTAGCTTGATAGCGCATTTTCTTGCGTTATGCCAAGTTTTTAACCACTTCAAAGCCTTCAACAGGTCTTTCTAAGGCAAGTTTTAACACTTCATCGACCCAACGCACAGGACGAATTTCTAAATCGGCAATCACATTGGCAGGAATTTCTTCCAAATCACGCTCGTTTTCTTTTGGAATGAGCACTAATTTTATGCCACCACGGTGTGCTGCTAACAGTTTTTCTTTCAAACCACCAATAGGTAATACTTCACCACGTAAGGTAATTTCCCCAGTCATGGCTACGTCGCTACGAACAGGGTTGCCTGTTAAGCTTGAAACTAAAGCAGTACACATTGCCGCACCAGCCGATGGACCATCTTTGGGTGTCGCACCTTCAGGTACATGCACATGAATATCACGCTTCTCGTAAAAGTCAGCATTGATACCCAATTGCTCGGCACGGGCACGCACCACTGTCATCGCCGCTTGAATAGATTCTTGCATCACATCACCAAGGGAACCTGTATAGGTTAACTTGCCTTTACCTGGTACTGATGTTGCTTCAATCGTCAATAAATCACCGCCGACTTGCGTCCAAGCGAGGCCTGTCACTTGACCAATCTGGTTTTTAGACTCGGCTTTACCGTAGTCAAAGCGCTGCACACCAAGGAATGATTTCAAGTTATCTTGATTCACAGTCACAGACTTAACTGACTTATCAAGCAAAATCATTTTCACGACTTTACGGCAAATCTTCGACAATTCACGCTCAAGCGAACGCACGCCCGCTTCACGAGTGTAGTAACGAATAATGCCAATAATTGCGCTGTCATCCACATGAATTTCACTGGCTTTAAGGCCGTTGCGTTCAATTTGCTTAGTCAGTAAATGTTGCTTGGCAATATTTAACTTCTCGTCTTCGGTATAACCCGACAGGCGGATAACTTCCATACGGTCTAGCAGTGGCCCCGGAATGTCCATCGAGTTGGACGTAGCCACAAACATCACATCGGATAAGTCATAATCAACTTCGAGGTAATGGTCGTTAAAGGTCGCATTCTGCTCAGGGTCAAGCACTTCTAACAATGCCGACGCTGGATCGCCGCGCATATCTGAGCTCATCTTGTCGATCTCATCGAGCAAGAATAACGGGTTCTTCACGCCCACTTTAGCCATTTTTTGAATGACCTTACCCGGCATAGAACCGATATAAGTACGGCGATGACCACGAATTTCCGCTTCATCACGCACACCGCCTAAGGCAACACGCACATATTTACGACCAGTCGCCTTAGCAATCGATTGGCCCAATGACGTTTTACCCACACCTGGAGGTCCAACTAAGCACAAAATTGGCCCTTTAAGCTGACGTACTCGGCTCTGTACCGCTAAATATTCTAAGATACGTTCTTTAACCTTCTCCAGACCATAATGGTCGGTATCAAGCACTTCTTGGGCTTTGGCTAAATCACGTTTGATTTTAGAACGCTGGCTCCAAGGCACTGACGTCATCCAATCCACATAACTGCGAACAACTGTCGCTTCAGCGGACATCGGTGACATCATGCGTAGCTTGTTAAGCTCGGCGAGGGCTTTTTCCTTCGCTTCGCTTGGCATGTTGGCCTCTTCAATCTTACGATTTAAAGCTTCAAACTCATCATGGCCCTCATCTAAGTCACCCAATTCTTTTTGGATGGCTTTCATCTGTTCATTCAGATAATACTCACGCTGGCTCTTTTCCATCTGTTTTTTAACGCGGGTGCGGATACGTTTTTCAACCTGCAGTAGGTCAATCTCCGATTCCATCATCGCCATTAAATATTCCAGACGTTCGCCGACGTTGACCATCTCAAGCACCGACTGCTTATCTTCAAGCTTAAGTGGCATGTGGGCGGCCATAGTATCGGCCAAACGCGCCGCTTCATCGATACCCGATAAAGAGGTTAAGACTTCTGGCGGGATCTTTTTGTTCAGCTTGATATAACCTTCAAACTGCCCAATAGCGCTACGCACTAACACTTCTTCTTCTTTGTCTTCTAAAGGCTCTGATTCAAGATACTCAGCCTTAGCTACAAAGAATTCTGTCTCTTGGGTATAACGGGTTATTTTAGCGCGACGTCCCCCTTCAACAAGTACTTTTACCGTACCATCTGGCAATTTTAACAACTGCAAAATAGAAGCTACAGTACCGATATCAAAGATATCGTCTTTGGTTGGCTCATCTAACTCGGCATCACGCTGAGCCACTAAAATAATTTGTTTATCCTGGGCCATTGCCGTTTCGAGACAACGAATAGACTTTTCTCGGCCAACGAACAACGGAATTACCATATGGGGATAGACCACCACATCTCGCAGTGGCAGCACGGGGAGTTCGATATGCGCTTCACGCTCTAGGGTCATAGCTCGATTCCGTTTTGGTGAATGGGATTGATAATGGAGTATATTGGGACAGTTTATTGAGTTTCAATGGTCAATACGAAAAAAGGAGTCCGATGGACTCCTTGTTTTTCAATTTATTAGCAATCAGTACAATTATTGTTCGCCAGACGCGGCTTGAGTCTCATTGTGCTCATAAATCAGGATAGGAGCAGACTCACCATTTACCACGGATTCATCCACTACCGCCTTCACCACACCGTCAACGGAGGGGATATCGTACATAGTATCCAGCAGAATACTTTCTACGATTGAACGTAGGCCACGGGCACCCGTCTTACGCGACATGGCTTTATGGGCAATCGCTTTTAGCGCATCTTCGCGGAACTCGAGTTCAACGCCTTCCATCTCAAATAACGCGCTGTATTGCTTAGTCAGGGCATTTTTAGGTTGAGATAAAATTTGCACTAGGGCTTCTTCATCCAGTTCTGTCAGCGTTGCAACCACGGGCAAACGACCAATAAACTCAGGGATAAGGCCATATTTCACCAGATCACCAGGCTCAACTTGAGACAAGGTTTCAGAAATTGTCGCCTTGTCCTTTTCGCCTTTCACCTGCGCGCCAAAACCAATACCCGAGCCCACGTGGGCACGCTGCTCAATCACTTTCTCAAGCCCAGCAAATGCGCCACCACAGATAAACAGAATCTTAGAAGTATCGACTTGCAAGAATTCTTGCTGCGGATGCTTACGGCCACCTTGTGGCGGAACCGCGGCAACTGTACCTTCGATGAGTTTTAACAGCGCTTGCTGCACACCCTCGCCCGAGACGTCACGGGTGATCGATGGATTGTCGGATTTACGGCTGATTTTATCGATTTCATCGATATACACGATACCACGTTGTGCCTTCTCAACATCGTAGTCGCACTTTTGCAGCAATTTTTGAATGATGTTTTCAACGTCTTCACCCACATAACCTGCTTCGGTTAAGGTGGTTGCATCTGCCATAGTGAAAGGCACGTTTAAAGAGCGTGCTAGCGTCTCTGCTAGCAGAGTTTTCCCGCTACCCGTTGGGCCAATCAGCAAAATATTACTCTTGCCCAATTCAACCCCATCTTTAGGTGATGAATTTTTTAAGCGTTTATAGTGATTATAAACCGCCACAGAGAGTACTTTTTTGGCTCTGTCTTGACCAATGACATAATCGTCTAAATGCGCACGCAACTCATGTGGCGTTGGCAATTTATCGCTATCACGTTTTGGAGAGATCTCTTTAATCTCTTCACGAATAATATCGTTGCATAATTCAACGCATTCGTCGCATACGTATACTGATGGGCCAGCAATGAGTTTTCTCACTTCATGCTGGCTCTTACCGCAAAAAGAGCAGTACAGCAATTTACCGCTGTCACCATTATTTTTGTTGTCGCCCATTAATTACCTCATTTGCAGTCTGCTCTACTGCCAGTCTTAAATTTACTTAACCTTTCACAGAGCATAGCCCAGTCAAAAGCAAAAATCAGCCACGCTTAGTCATCACTGAATCAACTAAACCGTATTCAACGGCTTGAGTTGCGCTCATAAAGTTATCGCGATCGGTATCACGCTCAATCACTTCAAGCGGCTGGCCTGTGTGCTCAGCTAGCATTAAATTCAGTTTATGCTTTATACCTAAAATTTCTTGGGCATGAATAGCGATATCAGAAGCTTGACCTTGAAAACCACCCAGTGGTTGATGGATCATCACGCGAGAGTTAGGTAAGCAAAAACGCTTGCCCTTTTCACCACCGGCTAATAAAAACGCGCCCATGCTAGCCGCTTGGCCAATACACACAGTGCTCACATTTGGCTTGATAAACTGCATCGTATCGTAAATCGCCATACCAGCCGTCACAGAGCCACCCGGTGAGTTGATATATAAGAATATGTCTTTATCTGGGCTTTCTGATTCGAGGAAGAGTAGCTGCGCCACAATCAAATTGGCCATGTGTTCTTCAACTTGACCTACCAAAAAGATAATCCGCTCTTTCAACAAACGAGAATAAATATCGTATGAGCGTTCACCCTTAGCGGTCTGTTCTATTACCATAGGCACTAGAGCGTTTTGTATATCTGACGCATTATGCATTATTCACTTCCCTAAATAAAAATGGCTCGCATGAGGAGCCTCATACGAGCCATTATAAATGGCGAACAGCTAATCAAGTCAAGCTTAGCTTATGCGCGACCAGTAGCCTTGTTCATAAATTCTTCAAAAGCGACTTCTTTTTCGGTCACTTTGGCCGATTTCAACAGTGCTTCAACGGCTTGCTCTTCTAAAGCGACGTTACGCATGTTTTGCATCAGTTCTTTATTGCTGTTGTAATAAGCAATCACTTCACTTGGATCTTCGTAGGCAGACGCCATAGAAGCAATCAAGCCTTGTACACGCTCATCTTCCGCTTTCAGCTCGTTAGTTTTGATCACTTCGCCTAATAGCAGACCGATTTTCACGCGACGAGCCGCTTGCTCAGTAAATAATTCAGCTGGCAATTCTGGCATGTTAGCCGTTTGACCACCAAAGCGTTGCATCGCTTGTTGACGTAATACGTTAACTTCGCCATCAATCAGCGCTTTTGGCAGTTCGATGTCGTTGTTCGCTAACAAACCTGCAATCACTTGCTCTTTTACGTTAGCTTTTAACGCTTGCTCAAGTTCACGATTCATGTTTTTACGGATTTCAGTTTTAAGGGCTTCTAAGCCACCTTCACTGATACCAAATAGTGCTGCAAACTCATCGTTGACTTCTGGCAGGTTAGCCGCTTGAACTTCAGTCAGTGTAATCGCGAACTTAGCCGCTTTACCTTTCAGGTTTTCAGCGTGATATTCTTCTGGGAAGTTCACGTCGATAACAAATTCTTCGCCCGCTTTGTGACCTAAGATACCCGCTTCAAAACCAGGGATCATACGGCCGCTACCTAATTGCAGTTCGAAATCTTCAGCTTTACCGCCTTCAAATTCTTCACCGTCAACAGAGCCAACAAAGTTCATTTTCACTTTGTCGCCATCTGCAGCTTCACGCTCAACCGCGGCATAAGTCGCGTGTTGTTTGCGTAAAGTTTCAATCATGCTATCAACGTCAGCATCGGTCACTGATGCTTTTGGTTGTTCGACTTCGATCGCATCTAAACCTTTTAACTCAACTTCTGGATAAATCTCAAAGGTCGCGACGAATTCAAATTTTTCGCTATCAGTTGAACCAGGAATAAAAGTTGGAGCGCCAGCTGGATTTAACTTCTCAGCAATAATGGCTTCGATAAAGTTACGTTGCATCACTTCGCCGGTGATATCTTGACGAATTGCGGCGCCATAACGTTTGTTGATTACAGTGACAGGCACTTTACCAGGACGAAAACCTGGGATACGAGCACGCTTAGCTTCACGTTGTAAACTGTCTTTAACCAACTTTTCAATTTGTTCCGCAGGAACAGAAATGGTTAGGCGACGCTCTAGGCCTTGGGTTGCTTCAACAGAAACTTGCATTGTTTTACCTCGAAATTTGTCTAACGCCCTTTGTAATAGCCGAGTCATCAACTATTCAGGTATTCGTTTCTTGATCATTAAATTTGACTACAATGCCCACCACTACTGGCTTTTGGCACAGGTCGCTCATAGTTGATATCTATCAAGACGCGACATTATAGCCACCGTTTTCTGCAGAGTCGAGCCTCAACAGCCGAATCTGAGGTATAAAAAAAGCGACCTTAGGTCGCTATTTTTATTTTGTACTCTAAGTACTAAAAAATGGGGTGACTGATGGGGCTCGAACCCACGACAACCGGAATCACAATCCGGGACTCTACCAACTGAGCTACAATCACCACTGAAACTGGTACGCCCGGCAGGATTCGAACCTGCGACCACCCGCTTAGAAGGCGGGTGCTCTATCCAACTGAGCTACGGGCGCATGGTGTACAGAATATTCTGCATCCTAACTGGCGTTGGATAGCATTTGGCTATCCATGTTATTCACTCATTTGAATTCAATTAAACTCTGTGAGCAAATAACAATAAAGTGGTCGGTGATAGAGGATTCGAACCTCTGACCCTCTGGTCCCAAACCAGATGCGCTACCGGACTGCGCTAATCACCGAAGATCTTACATTTTATTGGGTATCAACTCAGAGGATTCCCTCTGGCCCGCTCTCATCCAAAATCTAGATGCGTTATCGGACAGCGCTAATCACCGAAGGTCTCAAATATTATTTACTTATACACTACTACATAAGTATCCTTGAGAACGGAGCGCATCTTATCCCCTCACTTTACACCCGTCAACGATTTTTTTAACCGTTCACGCTAGATGCTGAATAATCAGTCGAATACGCTTTTTTTTATCCATTTCAGGTCGGCTTTAGCCATGACACACCCGTTACGCCCTGTTAAAATGGCCGCGATTGCCAATCTCTGTGTTAACTAGTGTTTTCACCATCGCCCATATAAAGGATATCCTACACCCATGACAGCCCAAATAATCGACGGCAAGGCGATTGCTCAATCCATCCGCACTAAGCTCAGCGAAAAAGTCACCGCCCGCAAAGAGGCTGGACAACGCGTACCGGGTTTAGCCGTAATATTAGTGGGAGCCGATCCCGCATCACAAGTTTATGTTGGCAGCAAACGTAAAGCCTGTGAAGAAGTTGGATTTATTTCTCGTTCATACGATTTAGAAACAAATTGCAGTGAAGATGAATTGCTGAGCCTTATTGATAGTCTGAATGATGATCCGACAATCGATGGCATTTTAGTGCAACTCCCATTACCCGCGCATATCGAAGATTCAAAAGTCATTGAACGCATTCGCCCCGATAAAGATGTCGATGGATTCCACCCCTATAATGTTGGGCGTTTAGCACAACGTATTCCTGTGCTGCGCTCTTGCACGCCGATGGGCATAATGACCTTAATTAAATCGACTGGTGTCGATACCTATGGTTTAGATGCGGTTGTAGTTGGTGCGTCGAATATCGTTGGCCGCCCGATGACCTTGGAATTACTGCTAGCGGGCTGCACAACAACGACATGTCATCGTTTTACTAAGAATCTTGAGCAAAAAATCCGCCAGGCTGATTTAGTGGTGGTTGCCGTGGGCAAACCCGGTTTTATTCCCGGTGAGTGGATAAAACCGGGCGCGATTGTGATCGATGTGGGCATTAACCGTTTAGACAACGGCACATTAGTCGGTGACGTGCAATATGAGGCTGCAGCGCAAAACGCCAGTTTTATTACGCCAGTACCTGGCGGTGTGGGACCGATGACGATTGCAAGCCTATTAGAAAACACCTTATATGCCGCAGAGCAGTATCATGACTAGGTTCTAGGTTCTAGGTTCTAGGTTCTAGGTTCTAGGTTCTAGGTTCTAGGTTCTAGGTTCTAGGTTCTAGGTTCTAGGTTCTAGGTTCTAGGTTCTAGGTTCTGCAAGCATAAAAAAAACCTGCATCATGCAGGTTTTTTATTGGCTAAAGATTATCTTGAGTTAAGAATATAGCTAAATTAAGCTTATTTCTTACGCCAAGTGGTGCCACTTGGGCCATCTTCCAAGACCACGCCCAGCTCATTCAAACGATTGCGGGCCACATCGGCGGCGGGCCAATCTTTTTCACTGCGAGCACGATTACGTTCAACGATTAAGGCTTCAATTTCAGCCACTTCATCGTCACTACCCTCGCCTTTAAAGAAGGCATCAGGATCTTGGCCTAACAGCCCAAGTACATCGGCTAATTGTTTCATTGCCACAGCAAGGGCAGACGCCTTAGCAATATCCGTCGCTTTTAGGCGATTAATGTCACGCACCATATCAAACAGCACTGAATAAGCTTCTGGGGTGTTGAAATCATCGTCCATTGCCGCTTTAAACTTAACAATAAACTCTTCAGCAGGCGCCGCTGCGACAGTCAAGTCGACATCTTTAATGGCCGTATACAAACGCTCTAACGCTGAGCGAGCCTGCTTCAAGTTATCTTCTGAGTAGTTCAGTTGACTACGATAATGACCTGATAATAGGAAGTAACGTACTGTTTCAGCATCATAATGACCAAGTACATCGCGAATGGTGAAGAAGTTGCCTAAGGACTTAGACATCTTTTCACGGTCAACCATTACCATGCCAGTGTGCATCCAGTAGTTGACGTATGGTGTGTCATGGGCACAGCAAGACTGGGCGATTTCATTCTCATGATGTGGGAACTGTAAGTCAGAGCCGCCACCATGAATATCAAAATGCAGACCTAGATGTTTGCTGTTCATGGCTGAACATTCGATATGCCAGCCAGGACGACCCGGTCCCCATGGGGATTCCCACGTTGGTTCGCCAGGTTTAGACATTTTCCACAACACAAAATCCATTGGATTTTGCTTGTTTTCGTCGACTTCAACTCGCGCACCGGCTTGCAGTTGATCTAAATTTTGCCCCGATAAACGGCCGTAATCAGGGTAAGATGCCACGCTAAAGAGCACATCGCCATCACTGGCAACATAGGCGTGACCACGGGCGAGTAATAACTCAACCATGTCGATAATTTCTGCAATGTGCAGTGTCGCGCGCGGTTCAAAATCGGGGCGCAGCATATTTAAGGCATCAAAATCTCGATGCATCTCGCCAATCAAACGCTCGGTTAAGGCTTCACAACTTTCGTTATTTTCGTTAGCGCGCTTGATGATTTTGTCATCGACATCGGTAATATTGCGCTGAAAATTCACCTCATAGCCCACATAGCGCAGGTAACGCACTATCATGTCAAAGGAAACAAAAGTACGGCCGTGACCAATATGACAGAGATCGTATATGGTCACACCACACACGTACATCCCAATTTTTCCGGGATTGATTGGCTTAAATTCCTGTTTTTGGCGGGTAATACTGTTGTAAATCTTCAACATCGGCATTCTCTTCAATGATACATTCAGGAGTAAAATCAAGGGGTCAGTCTATCACGGCCTAACGGGTTTTGAATACTGCACTTTGCGCGCAATCCGAGATAAGTTAGAATCGCGCCACTATTTACAGAGAGTATGAAAACATGATCACATTACACACCAATTTTGGCGACGTTAAACTGCAACTGAATGCTGAAAAAGCACCATTAACCGTAGCAAACTTTATGAAATATGTTGACGAAGGTTTCTTCGATGGCACTATTTTCCACCGTGTGATTGACGGTTTTATGATCCAAGGTGGTGGCTTCAACGAAGATATGAGCCAAAAGCGTTGTAACGAACCAGTGAAGAACGAAGCCAATAACGGTTTATCAAACCGCACTGGTACTGTTGCCATGGCACGTACTTCAGATCCCCACTCTGCTACTGCGCAGTTCTTCATTAATGTAAACGACAATACTTTTCTCGATTTTAAATCTGAAACCTCACAGGGCTGGGGCTACTGCGTATTCGGCGAAGTCGTTGAAGGTATGGACGTTATCGAAAAAATTAAAGCGGTCAGCACAGGCAATCGCGGCATGCATCAAGATGTGCCATTAGAAGCGGTTGTGATTGAAAAAGTTAGCGTCGCGGCATAATCACTGCGAATGCGAACTCTCTTTATAGGCGATCTACACCTGAGTGCAGATCGCCTTGATATAACCCAAGCGTTCACTCACTTTCTCGACACTGAGCTCGATGATGCTGATGCACTGTATATCCTAGGTGATTTATTTGAAGTCTGGGTGGGTGATGATATTGCCGCACCTTTTGCCCTTGAACTTGCGAATAAACTCAAACAAGTTTCACTGAAACTGCCAGTGTATTTTATCCATGGCAATCGTGATTTTATGTTAGGCAAACAATTTGCGCGCGCCGCAGGAATGCAAATATTGCCTGAAGTCACCTGCTTGAATTTATACGGAGTGAAAACGGTAATTTTACATGGCGATAGCTTATGTACATTAGATAAAGCCTATCAACGCTTTCGAAAACTGCGCAGTTTAGCGCTGGCTCGTTGGCTTTACGGGTGTTTATCTAAGAAAACTCGCCAAGGTATTGCCGATAACATTCGCAGCAAAAGTAAAAGCAGTAATAAGCATAAAAGCTATACCATCATGGATGTTGAACCTAACGCCGTAAATGCACTTCTGGCTAGAACACATGCGCAATATATGATCCACGGTCACACACATAGACCTGCAATTCATCAACTCGATAATGGCTGTAAACGCATCGTTGTTGGCGATTGGTATCAACAAGGCAGCGTACTGAGTGTGAGCCCTCAAGGGATTGACTTACAAAGCCTACCTTTCAGCCCACAGCAAGATTAAGTTTGTTGAAAATGAATTGATTAACAATTTATCTAAACCGTTAATCAATTCATCCACCTTACCATTTTACCTACACTGGTTGACCGCTATGAAAACGAAACTCATCATCTAGTGCCATGATCAATTCCGCTTCTTTCAGGCCAAAATAAGCAACTCTGTCACTGATATCTTCTGATGAAACTCGCTGTGCTAATTTGAGATAATCTTCATAATGTCTCGCCTCAGAGCGTAATAATGAGACATAAAACCGATTCAATTCATCATCTAAATAAGGGGCTAACTTAGCAAAGCGTTCACAGGATCGCGCTTCAATATAAGCGCCAACAATCAGTTTATCCCTTAAAATGTGTTTTTCATGGGTAGTAACATAGCTCATCATACCTTTGGCATAACGTCCTGCACGAATATTACGGTAAGGAATGTGCCTTGCGTGCATCAACTCTAATACTTGCTCAAAATGATGAAATTCTTCTTTAATCAAACGAATAAGTGGCTGAATTAAATCTATCGCAAATTCAAAATTTCCGTTTGGAATAAATTGAGTTGCCAACTCATTCTTTTTGGCATCACGACTAAGAAATTGCTCAATATCACGATCTTTCAGATAGACAAACTCTTCATAGGGTTTAGCCCACGCTAAAAGTAAGCGTCCACTATCCTTATCTAATGCATATCGTCTAAGTAAAAACATCGCTGTCTGCGCGGCTTTTAGCTCACAATTACAATGATCTATCAGTAACTCATCAAGGGATGT
The DNA here is from genome assembly GCF_000015185.1 of Shewanella sp. W3-18-1. Taxonomy (NCBI): domain Bacteria; kingdom Pseudomonadati; phylum Pseudomonadota; class Gammaproteobacteria; order Alteromonadales; family Shewanellaceae; genus Shewanella; species Shewanella sp. W3-18-1. The sequence goes on from NC_008750.1 coordinate 2,983,325, forward strand.
TGGTAATTTGGCATTATCAATCCAAGTTTGGGGCGTTTCACAACGAAGAAATGCATGAATAGGGGCAAGAAGTTGCTGCATAGCTTGACTCTCTATCATTTTGAAATATTTTGCCATTTTACGCATATTTACCCATAAGCTGTAGCATTAGCCTTCGGTAAACTTGACGATCTGAACTTTTTGTCCAATAAATAATCTACACTATAGAGAACTGAGATCGGGATCACATGAGATTTGTTTCTCAGTGTAACATCAATCTGAAATCAACAAGACAAACAAGATGTCGACTTAGATTGTAGAGCTGTTATCAGCTCGTCTGACGTTTGGCGAGCCATCCATCAATGCTGAACAAGGATAATTATAATGATACTAAATCATTTAATGGGGCTATACACTCATCCAAAACAAGAGTGGCAGGCAATCGAGAAAAACCATGAATCACTTAAAAGCAGCTTAAGTCATGTGTTGTTGATCGCGCTCATTCCGGCAATTTGTAGCTACATTGCCACCGCACATATTGGTTGGAATCCAGGTGCTGGTGAGCCTATATATTTAACCTCTCAAAGTGCAATATTTATGTCTGCAGGTATGTATTTTGGCCTAATTGCAGGTGTATTTGCCCTCGCTTATTTAGCCTATTGGATGGCAAAAACCTTCGATGCAAAACCAAGTTATACCCAAGCACTCGAACTTGCTTCTTATACTGCTACACCACTCTTTATGGTGGGGCTCGCGGCTCTTTACCCCGTTCTGTGGTTCATCATGATTGTAGGACTGATAGGCTTAGCTTACTCAATTTACCTTCTCTATACTGGCGTGCCCATCATTATGAATATCCCAGAAGAAAAAGGCTTTATCTATGCAAGTTCGATGGTGACGGCAGGCTTAGTACTTTTGGTGGGACTAATGGCGACCAGCGTTATTTTATGGAGTTTAGGTTTTGGACCTATGTATCAATAAGCTATTTATCTCGATTAAAAATTGACAATAAAAAAGAAGGCTCACGTGGCCTTCTTTTTATTTAACTCATGTTATACCCCAATTTACGGGGACTTAATCCTACTCAAAAGAGTCACGCAGCGCGACTGTTAAGTTGAAGACTAAATGATCAGCTGTAGAATCTTTATTATCAGCACAGAAATAACCTTCACGCTCAAACTGATACGCCTTCTCGGCTGGAGCATTGATTAGACTTGCTTCAACAAAACCATTTACTACGACCAAAGAGTCTGGGTTTAGGACTTCATCTACGGTCTCAGCAGCCGCCGGATTAGGATCGGTAAATAAACGTTGATACAAACGGAATTCAGCAGGTTTAGCAGTTGTTGCTTCAACCCAGTGGATCACACCTTTGACTTTGCGGCCATCGGCAGGGTTTTTACCTAAGGTTTCAGGATCATAAGTACAATAAACTGTTGTGATATTGCCTTCACTATCTTTATCACAACGCTCGGCCTTAATCACATAGGCGTTACGTAAACGCACTTCTTTACCCGCTACAAGACGTTTATATTGCTTATTGGCTTCTTCTTTAAAGTCAGCGATATCAATGAATATTTCACGGCCAAAAGCCAGTTCTCGCGTTCCCATACTTTCATCATTAGGGTGCGATGCGGCCTGAATCGTTTCGAGTTGACCTTCTGGATAATTTTCAATGATGACTTTTAATGGACGCAGGACCGCCATGGCGCGTGGTGCATGCTCATTAAGTTCTTCACGGATGCACGCATCGAGCATGCTGACTTCGATCATATTTTCTTGCTTAGTGACGCCAATACGTTGGCAAAACTCACGAATTGATGCAGGTGTATAACCACGACGGCGCAGACCTGCAATCGTTGGCATACGCGGATCATCCCAACCCGACACCAGTTTACGGGTCACTAAATCGTTTAACTTACGCTTAGACATCAAGGTATATTCAAGATTTAAACGCGAGAACTCATACTGACGAGTACGATTCGGCGCTTGAAAATCATCTAAATTATCGAGTACCCAATCGTATAAACGACGGTTATCTTGGAACTCTAACGTACATAACGAATGAGTAATATGTTCCAACGCATCAGAAATACAATGGGTGAAGTCATACATTGGATAAATGCACCACTTATCACCCGTTTGATGATGGTGGGCAAAACGAATACGATAAATAACCGGATCGCGCATGCACATAAATGGCGACGCCATATCTATTTTGGCACGCAATGCACACTCACCTTCTTTGAATTCACCTAAACGCATTTTTTCAAATAAACGCAGATTTTCTTCAACAGGTGTATCACGGTATGGACTATTTTTACCGGGTTCTTTTAGTGTTCCACGGTATTCGCGAGTTTCATCAGCATTCAAAAAACACACGTAGGCCAAACCTTTATTAATCAGTTCAACCGCATATTGATGTAATTGATCAAAATAATTTGATGAATAACGAACATCGCCATCCCACTGGAATCCAAGCCAACGAACATCTGCCTGGATAGAATTCACATAATCAATGTCTTCTTTTTCAGGATTGGTATCGTCAAAACGTAAATTACATAGACCATTATAGTCACGTGCTATGCCAAAGTTTAAACAGATAGACTTAGCATGACCTATATGCAAATAACCATTCGGCTCAGGCGGAAAACGGGTCTGCACACTTGTATGCTTACCGCTTTGCAAATCCTCATCGATGATATTACGAATAAAGTTACTCGGACGTACTTCAGTGTCCACATGACTCATGGAATTCCTCTTTGCGAACAATGGCTATTTTAAGAAAAGCAGCATGATCCTACAGATCACTACTTGTTACAATGCCTAGTGCTAAAAACTCTGATTTTTAGACAGCCTGGGGGTTATTGCCACGATAGTAAAACAATAAAAGCAGCCTTGAAAGCTGCTTTTATCTTTGTGTCTACTAAGCTGACATTTCTTACTCAGTAATGATACGGATCCCAGGGATAATTTGCTGCGTACGACGTCCCTTACGCTTTAACCACAAGTAAAAACCAGCTAAAGCAAGCAAGAAGAACCCAATCCACAAACTCGATTGCATTGGATGCTCATTAAAGGTGGCCGCTTGGTACACAATTGTCGCAGAACCATAAGCCAGTGAGAAAGTCCAAGTTGCCGCAAATGTTGCCCAGCGAGAACCAAACTCGTTCACCAACGCCCCCATTGCAGCCACACAGGGAGTATAAAGCAAGATAAACAGTAAGTAGGAGAATGCCGCTATTTTAGTGGTAAATCCGGACTGCAATGCACTAAAGGTTGAGTTTGCTACGCCTTGAGACTCGGCCGCAACTTCCGTATTTGATACATCGCCCACAGATAATTTAAGCGGATCTTCTAAGTCTAAACCGAATAAGTTAGCAGGTATTGTGGCTAAAGCTTCATTAAAGCTATCCATTAACGGAGCTAATTCTGCATCCTCTGGCACTGCACTGGTATACAGACTATTTAATGTGCCCACAACAGCTTCTTTAGCAAAAATCCCCGTAATGATCCCCACCGTCGCAGGCCAGTTATCTTGCTCAAGTCCCATCGGTGCGAACACGGGTGTCACTTTCTGGCTTGCTACACTCAGTAAGGATGCTTGGCTATTTTCATGCCCAAAACTACCATCAACCCCAATTGCATTAATAAAGTTCAATAGTGTCACAACTAAAACAATGGTCTTACCCGCCCCTAAGATAAAGCTCTTCGTTCGCTTACCTGTGCGCACCATCACTGCTTTAAGCTTAGGTAATTCGTAACTGGGTAATTCCATAACAACAGCACTGCTGGTACCGGGTAATAAAGTACTTCTGAGCAATAATCCAGTACCAATCGCCGCAAAGATCCCAATGATATAGAGTAAAAAGACTAAATTTTGCCCTGAATCTTGGAAAAAAGCGGCAGCAAACAACGCATATACCGGTAGACGTGCACCACAGGACATAAAAGGCGCCATCATACCAGTGACGATTCGTTCACGTTCACTTCCTAAGGTGCGTGTTGCCATAATGGCAGGCACTGAACAGCCAAACCCGACTATCATAGGCACGAAAGCTTTGCCGGGTAGCCCGATACGACGCATTAAACCGTCAACTACAAACGCCGCACGCGCCATATAGCCAGAACTTTCAAGAATAGACAAACCAAGGAACAGGGCTGCAATGACAGGGATAAAAGTGGATACCGTTTGAATACCTTGGCCAACGCCACCCGCTAAGATGGTGACTAACCAGTCTGGTGATCCCATACTCGTTAAGAAAGCACCAAAATGATCGACAAATAAGGCGCCCGCAAACACATCGAAGAAATCGATAAAGGCACTGCCGATGTTAATGCTGAACATAAACATCAAGTACATCACAAACAAAAATACAGGAATGCCAAACACAGGATGCAATACGAGTTTATCGAGTTTATCGCTTAATGTAAGGAAACCATCCGCCTTCACAGAACCTTGGAACACACGCTCAACAAAATTAAAACGTGTGGTCGCCACCATGACTTCAATATCATGTCCTTGTTGTGCAATCAGTTGAGTGCAAACATTAACCTCACTCTGCAACTCCGCATTTTTGCAACTACCACACCCAGAACCATTACCAAGCATCGCCAGTGCCCGACCACGGCTAAGATTAGGATCTTTACGACAAAGTAACTGTACACCCGCTTCAATTTGCTCATCATAATCGAGCATAAGTGGCGCCTCAGAAACTCGCCCTTGTAGCAAATCAAGCACCTGAGCCTGCACTTTTTCAACATCGGCAGGATCGCGCGAGCACACGCCAATGACAGGACAGCCCAACTCTTGGCTCATTTTCTGTAAATCAACTTTAATGCCGCGTTTAATGGCCGCATCAATTTTATTCAGTACCACCACCATAGGAATAGCAAGCTCACGCAACTGAGCGGTAAGATATAGATGGCGTTCAATATTCGTGGCATCGACTAAGTTAATAATGCCATCAATACGTTGCTCAGCTAAATATTGCTGGGCAATCTGTTCATCAAGGGAGCAATCACAACTGTTACCCGCGGGAAGTAAATCGTAAATACCTGGTAAATCAGTTAAATAAACATCAGCACCATTTAGGGTGAAATGTCCGGTCTTTTTCTCAACGGTCACACCAGACCAGTTACCCACTTGTTGATTCGCACCAGTGAGTGCGTTAAAGAGTGTCGATTTACCCGCATTAGGGTTACCAACTGTGACGCAATGAAACTGCTTAGTCATTCGCCTTTTCCACCTCAATGATGTCTGCCAAATCTCTACGCATGCAAAGTTTACTGCCACGAATATCCAGTTCTAAACCTGACCCCATGGGCGCTCGTCTAATCAAGGAAAATCGCGTATTTGGCGTGATACCCATAGATAATAATTTGCGCTTTACTGTTTGTGGCAAATCCAAACGCCCGATTTCAGAAATAATGCCACGGTCACCGGGACTAAGTTCGCTTAACTTCATTACGTATTCCACCTTGCAACAGGTTCAAGCTTGAAAAAACTGCACCTATTGTAGCTGAGCGATATTGCTAATAACTTTACCTAGATCAACCTTTTTGACTGGTAACGATAATAGTTTTCAATTGTGTTGGGTATTATGTGATAAAAATCCCAATGAATAAACGACCAACTGAAAATAAAAATACCTCTCAAGCAATCATGGACGCCTGTAAACGCCCAAAAGGTTAATGAAACGTAAGGTAAACCTATTCTAAATTCGATTTTACTGACACAAGCAATTACCACTATCACGATAAAAATCATCTATCTTTACAATCAAAAAGTATAAATTTTGTTACGCAATCATCATAAAAATACTCTAACCTTAAGCAGTGCTAAATTAGCAATATAAAATAAAAAGTAACAAAAGAATGCGTGAGTAAACAGCAGCAGATTGGATATTTGATACAAAAACCATCAAATTGAATGTCAGCATGATACCGACAGAGCCTTAGCAATCCATAACGTAAAAACGGCACTAAACCCTAATAGATGAAGTAAAAAATCGATGCATAGCTGAACTCAAGCGCTCTCGAATCGGCCCTTATGTTGCAGGTCTTAATGGCCTATCACTATGGATAAAAAGGAACTCATTTTATGCAAGCATCTAGTACTTTATCTACCCCTAAAGAAATAGTCAGATCTCAATCACATTACCCACCTAAAGTGACTGATAAATACCAGTGACTTACGTTAGCCTTACAAGTGGAAAATAATTCCACACATTTTATGCACATAATGAGATTAATTCTTATTTACTATGCATTTGATGATGATTACAACTATTGCAGGGAAATATCATGATGAAACGGTTCAATTTCAATACCGCAACCAAAGCGATGTTGGGTGCCGGTTTACTTTCACTCCTACTCGCAGGTTGCGGTGGCAGTGATGGTAACGATGGTGCTGACGGGCAACCAGGCCCAGTTGGCTTAGATATCGCTCAAGCGACAACGCTTAAAGCCAGTCTTGAAAATGTAAAAATTGAAAGCGGTACAACCAGCGTTGATATAGTACTGACCAACGCCAATGGCGTACCAGTAACGGGCTTAGAACAATATGCCCAAGTAAATGCACTTGCTTTAGGTATCGCAAAACTCGCGCCAGAAAGTGGTAAAGGTTATAAAGCGCCACAATGGATCAGCTATATCAACTCAGTCAAAGCCGCAGATCCCGCACGCAGCCTAGCAAATTATAGCTACACCGAAGGTGACGTGACGAAAGAAGTCAAGTTCACCCCTGGTGACGCCATTCAAGCTAACATAGAATCTAGCTGTAAAACCAATTGCTTAAAAGTTGTGGACAACGGTGTTTATCGTTACACGTTCCAAACTAACTTAAGCACATTAGCACCTATTGAAGGTCTTGACTTAAGTTACGACCCGACCTTGATACACCGCATCAGCTTAGAGCTTCAAACAGACGGAAGTAAATCAGCTAAGTTGATCAATACGCATATCGACTTCTTACCAAGTGATAATTTCAGAGTGGCTAACCCCACTGAAACTCGCACAGTGGTTGATTTAGAAGCTAACTGTATTAAATGTCACAGTACAAACTATGCTGACACTTCTGCAACAGCCAAACCACTTGCACTTCACGGTGGTAGACGTATTGCGATTGGCAACTGCCAAGTTTGTCACACTAGCTATAGTAAAGATCCAGAAACGGGTGCATCACTGGATATGGGCGCAATGGTCCATGCCATCCACAAAGGCACCTATACTATGGTCGGTTATAGTGGTACAGCCTATGACTTTAGCGGCACTATGGCTAAAGCGGCAGCCCAGAATGGCTACCCACAATATCGTGCAGGTAAAGATGTGTCTGAGCGTGTCACTCTGCCAGTCGATATTGGAAGCTGCCAATCTTGCCACAGTACAGATGCTAAAGGCCCTGTTGATGCCGCAAACTTCAAGCATCATAAAGGGTTAGCTTGTGCTTCTTGCCATATGACAGGCTTTAATCCTGTTGATAACAGCGAATGGTTAACTCCACCAGAAGGTCAAAAAGACCGCGGATTTGTGGGTAACTACTTCCACTACTATGCAACCCCTGAGATTGATGGAATCCCTGGTGCAGATCTTGTAAATGTATTCCAAAACGGTGGTTGTGCATCTTGCCACGCAGCAGAAGGTGAAGAAGGTAGTGCAAAATACCATCTAGCCAAAGCGAATGTGACTAAGAGCGTCCGTGATGAATATGCTTATAAGCTAGGTAACGGTACTTTTGATGTGTCCGGTAATAAATTAACATTTACCGTACAATGGCACAGCGATGTTGCACCTAAAGATGATAAAGCCGTTAAAGAGTTATGGTTAGTGGCTGCAGCATTAGATGGTGAGTACAAAATAGGATATAAATCTTCAACATTTGGCAGTCATCCTGGTCGTTTCTCTGTCAATCTTGTAAAAGAGTATCCCGCCATCACTATGGTACAAGATGGTAAGACACTGACTTATACTATCTCTGGCATCACACAACCCGATATGATTGCGCTGAAAAGAGGAACCCTGTCAGCCAAGCTATTCGTATGTGCTGATCCAACAGAGACAAAAGCGGTAGATTGCACCGATACCACTGTCACCAATAAAACAGAAGTCATTATCGCGGCAAATCAAGCAAACTTTGCAAGCGCAACTGCTGGTGATCCTGCTTTTGTGGCTCGCACCGTTGTTGCATCTGAAGCAAAATGCGCAAATTGCCATGGTAAACAAGCAGACTTCTCTGTTTCACACTCTCGTGTCAGACCTACGGGCGCTGCCGATAGTGGTTGTAGCAGTTGTCATACATCACAACCTAACACAGCCGTTAATCTAACGGATGGTAGCTGTGTTAGCTGTCATAATGACTCACTGACTGCGGCAAACAGCACAGGCCATAGTGCGAATAGAGCAAAAGCCTTTAGCCGTGGTTTTGATTTCAAAGTGATGGTTCACCAAATACATGCTAATACACGTAGCGGTCGTTTCGGTAACTACACCACCGATATTACCTTCCCTGAAAACGTAGCAAACTGCGCAGTTTGCCACGATAAAGGCCAACTGAGCTTAGCTAAACTGGGTGACAAGCACGTGTTTAATGCAAGCACTGGTGAATACTCACCTACCGTTGCAGCTTGTGCTTCGTGCCATGCGCCAACGGCTGAGGGTAACAGTGCTGTGATTGGTCACTTCGAGAATAACGGTGGTGTGTACAATGGTACTGCGGGTACTTACACCCCTGGTAGCGAAACCTGTGCAACCTGTCACGGTGAAGGTAAAGCATTTGGTGTGGATAAAGTTCACCCAGTGAAGTACTAATATTATTTATCACTAACAGATAATTAATCTCTAAAATCCCTCACCTCGGTGGGGGATTTTTTTTGCCAAAACCACAGCCACTTTGTAGCCAAAAATTTCAGCAAAGCAGCAATAGTTGACAGACTATTATCAATGTCAAACCTGTGTTTTTTTTACGCTAAATTCAATTTAGCCCTTAGGTTTAACTACCTCTTTAGAAATAGAAAGATCCAAGTCACACATTAGCAAAGGCCTTGGAGATTTTAACGGCATGTTAGGTTAGCCTTTCCTTGGGGAATTCTATTTCCAGCATTAACTTAAGTCGCCTCTAGTTATCAAAAACACAGACATAGAATCTGTATGAGCTAGAATATAAGCGGTTAAGCAATGCCAAACCTATGCAGGGAAAAAATGATGAACGCATATAAATCTAAAATCGCACTGCTGTTAGCAGCAAGTGCAGTCTCTATGGCCTTAGTGGGCTGTGGTGGCAGCGATGGTAATGATGGTAATCCTGGAGAACCTGGTGGCGAGCCTGCTGGTGCAATCCAAACATTAAACTTCAACTTTGAGAAAGCCTTAATAAAGGACGGCTTGCCGAGCCTTCAATTTCGGGTAACTAACGAAGATGATATGCCCGTTGTCGGGCTTCAATATTTCAAGTTTTACGCTGAGCAACTGGTTCCTCAGGGAGCAACAGGTGCTGGTGATGCGTCAAAATGGCAGTATCTTATCGATGAAACTTGTGATTTAACACCTGCAGTCAAAAAATGTACTGGTACGTTAGTCGATCACAAAAATGGTACCTACAGCTATGACTTCGGTACTAACCTCAAAACAAGTACCCGTGCAACCTATAACGGTGAGTTAGCCCAGCGTATTGTACTGAATAACTATGTTCGCGGCAGTACACCAGCACCATTACCTGATGGCACCACGCTACCTGTCTTTACTGGCATATTTGACTATATGGCAGACACGGGTGCTGATGCGACTTATAGCCGTAAAATCGTTGCAACTGAAAGCTGTAATACTTGCCACGATAAAGTGATTAACGCCAAACATTACACCAATGATGTTAATTTCTGTGCGAGTTGCCATACTCCTGGCCGAGTAAAAGCAGGCAATGAATTTAATGTGTTAGTCCATGCTAAGCATAAAGACTTAACCTTAAATGCATTAGATAGCTGTCAAAGCTGCCACGCTGAAAGTGATGCCGCGCCAGATTGGAGTAATTGGTCACGTATCCCAACCGCTGCTACCTGTGGTAGCTGTCACAGCACAGTGGACTTTGCCGCAGGTAAAGGCCATTCACAACAGCTTGATAACTCAAACTGTATCGCCTGTCATAACAGTGCTTGGACCGCTGAACTTCATACGGTGAAAACCGCTAATAAGAAAGCGGTTATCGCTCAATTAGGTATGGCTGCAACATTGGTTGGTCAAGCCGATGATACCGCTGTCCTCACTGTATCCATCCTAGATAAAGACGGTAAGGCGATTGATGCAGCAAGCGTACAGAGTAAAATTAAGCGTTTAGAAAGTATCACTAACGTGGGTCCAAACTTCCCAATTATGGGCTACAACCCAAGTCCAGGTAGTGGTAAAGCTAAAATCGCTAAAGACCTCGTTAAAGATGGTGCACTGCAAGAGGGTGTTACTCTTGTTGACGGTAAACTGGTATTTACGACCCCTGCACTGCCTTTCGGTGCTGGCGATACGGATACCGCCTTTACCTTTATCGGTCTAGAAATGTGTAGCTCAGGCTCTAGCTTAATCGCTTGTGCAACGGGTAGTGAAACCACCAGTATGAAAGCTGAGTTAGCCTTTGGTACCAAATCTGGTAATGCGCCAAGCATGCGCCATATCAATTCAGTGAAATTTGATACTTGTGTAGGCTGTCACAGTGATACATTTGAAATTCACAAAGGTCACCATGCGGGCTTTGTGATGACAGAACAATTAGGTCGCCAGCTTAATGGCAAAATGACCGTTGGTGTTGATGCTTGTGTCACCTGCCATACCCCAGATGGTACTTACGCAAGTGGTGCTAACAAAGGTGCATTGGAGATGAAATTACACGTTGTTCACGGTAAACAAGGTGTCATCAAAGAATGTACTCAATGTCATAACGACTTCAACCTCGATTCATTCAAGGTCAAAGGTGCGCTGGCAACTACTGCGGGTAAATACACCACACCAATCACAGCCACTTGTATTTCATGCCATACGCCAGAATCCATTGGCCACGGCTTAGAAAATATGGGCGCGATTGTGAACGGTGATTACACCCAAGCCAACCAGGCAGTGCAGTCAGAAACCTGTTTCTACTGTCATAAACCCACTCCAACAGATCACACTCAAGTGAAAATGTAATTTGCCCAAGCGGGGGGAGTCTAACTCCCCCTTTCTTGAAATTTGTTGGGACAAATTGGGAAGCCTATTATGAAGAACAACTTAAGAATGAAAAAGTTACTACCTACACTTGCCATTTCTTTGGCGATGTCGGTAGTCATGTCATTGTGTCTTGCTCCGAGTGCTCATGCCTCGAAGTGGGATGAAAAAATGACGCCAAAGGAAGTCGAAGCCACCTTAGATAAAAAGTTCGCTGAAGGGAGTTATTCTCCTAAAGGGGCGGATTCTTGTTTAATGTGTCACAAAAAGTCTGAAAAAGTCATGGACCTCTTCAAAGGTGTTCATGGTGCGATTGATTCCTCTAAGAGCCCAATGGCTGGCCTACAATGTGAAGCCTGTCATGGTCCAATGGGGAATCACAATAAAGGTGGCAATGAACCGATGATCACTTTCGGTAAGCAATCCACCTTAAGTGCCGACAAACAAAACAGTGTCTGTATGGGCTGTCACCAAGATGACAAACGTATGTCTTGGAATGGTGGTCACCATGACAATGCCGATGTTGCCTGTGCCTCTTGTCACCAAGTTCACGTAGCCAAAGATCCTGTGTTATCAAAAAACACTGAGATGGAAGTGTGTACTAGCTGCCATACCAAGCAAAAAGCAGATATGAATAAACGCTCAAGTCATCCATTAAAATGGGCTCAAATGACCTGTAGCGATTGTCATAATCCCCATGGGAGCATGACGGATTCCGATCTTAATAAGCCTAGCGTCAACGAAACCTGTTATGCCTGTCACGCTGAAAAACGCGGCCCAAAACTTTGGGAGCATGCACCCGTTACTGAAAATTGCGTCACTTGCCACAATCCTCACGGTAGTGTGAATGATGCCATGCTAAAAACCCGCGCACCTCAGTTGTGTCAGCAATGTCATGCCAGCGACGGCCACGCCAGTAATCCATATTTAGGAAACACTGGTTTAGGCTCAAACGTGGGTGATAATGCCTTTACGGGTGGAAGAAGCTGCTTAAATTGCCATAGTCAGGTTCATGGTTCAAACCATCCATCTGGCAAGCTATTACAGCGCTAAGGAGAAGAGAAAATGAAATTTAAACTCAATTTGATCACTCTGGCGTTATTAGCAAATACCGGGTTTGCCGTTGCTGCTGATGGTTATGGCATTGCTAATGCCAACACTGAAAAGGTCAAACTTTCAGCATGGAGCTGTAAGGGCTGCATCGTTGAAACGGGCGTATCTGGTACTGTGGGTGTGGGCGTTGGTTATAACAGCGAGGATGATATTCGCTCGGCTAATGCTTTTGGCACCTCAAATGAAGTCGCAGGCAAATTTGACGCTGACTTAGCCTACAGTGGTGAAAAAGGTTATCGCGCCAACATTGATGCCTACCAGTTAGGCATGGATGGCGGGCGTTTAGACGTTAATGCGGGCAAACTTGGCCAGTACAATGTTAATGTTAATTACCGCCAAATTGCGACTTACGACACCAATAACGCCTTAACACCTTACTCAGGTATTGGTGGAAATAACTTAACATTGCCAAGCAATTGGATTACTGCTGGTTCTAGCAGCCAAATGCCGTTATTGATGGATAATCTGAACTCACTCGAACTGTCACTCAAACGTGAACGTATGGGGTTGGGTTTTGCGTATCAAGGCGAATCGCTGTGGAGCACCTATGTGAACTACATGCGTGAAGAAAAAACCGGATTAAAACAAGCATCTGGTAGTTTCTTTAACCAATCCATGATGTTAGCAGAGCCTGTGGATTACACCACAGACACCATTGAAGCGGGTATTAAGCTTAAGGGTGATCGTTGGTTTACTGCACTTAACTATAATGGTTCTATTTTCAAAAATGAGTACAACCAGTTAAATTTTGACAGTGCTTTCAACCCCACTTTTGGTGCTCAAACCAAAGGATCGATAGCCCTTGATCCTGATAACCAGTCACATACTGTGTCATTGATGGGTCAATATAATGACAATACCAATGTGGTATCTGGCCGTCTTCTTGCGGGACAAATGAGCCAAGATCAAGCGCTAGTAACGTCTGGTTATGGTTTTCAGATCCCGACCGAAGCGGTTGATGCCAAAGTTGATCTTCTCGGTATGAACTTGAAGTTAGTGAGTAAAGTCACTAACTCCTTGCGCTTAAGCGGCAGTTACGACTACCACGACCGCGATAATAATACCCAGATTGAAGAATGGACGCAGATCAGCATCAATAATGTCAACGGTAAAGTGGCTTATAACACACCTTACGATAATCGTAGCCAACGCTTTAAAGTGGCGGCAGATTACCGTATTACCCAAGGCATGAAGCTTGATGGCGGTTATGACTTCAAACGTGACGAACGTAATTATCAAGACCGTGAGACCACGGATGAGAATACCGTTTGGGCACGTTTTAGAGTCAATAGCTTTGAGATGTGGGACATGTGGGTAAAAGGCAGCTATGGCCAACGTGATGGCTCGCAGTATCAAGCCTCCGAATGGACATCTTCTGAAACCAACAGCCTGTTACGTAAGTATAATTTGGCTGACCGTGACAGAACCCAAGTAGAAGCACGTATCACCCACACGCCTATCGATAGTCTAACCATTGATGTTGGTGCCCGTTATGCGCTTGATGATTATACCGACACAGTAATTGGTTTAACGGAGTCAAAAGACACCAGTTATGATGCCAATATCAGTTATATGATCACCACTGACTTACTGGCAACGGCGTTCTACAACTACCAAATCATTGAATCTGAACAAGCGGGCACCAGCAATTACAGCAATCCAACTTGGACAGGCTATATCGAAGATAAGGTTGATGTCGTTGGTGCTGGCATTAGTTACAACAATTTACTTGAGAACAAGCTACGTATGGGATTGGATTACACTTATTCAAACTCCGACAGTAACACTCAAGTAAGACAAGGTATCACTGGCGACTATGGTGATTATTTTGCCAAAGTACATAACATTAATTTATATGCTCAATATCAAGCGACCGAGAAAATGGCTTGGCGCTTAGATTATAAAGTTGAGAACTATAAAGATAATGACGCCGCGAATGATATCGCTGTTGATGGCATTTGGAACGTCGTAGGCTTTGGCAGCAATAGCCATGACTACACGGCACAGATGATCATGCTAAGCATGAGCTACAAACTCTAACGCTCAATATGTTTAAATCCAAAAGCCCGCATTTTGCGGGCTTTTGTTTAAGCGCTACGACAAGCAAAAATCTTGAATAAGATCAGACTCTGGAGTGAAAGTCCGTTGATAAAAACCATATTTCTTGAGTTTTAGCTCACTTTAGCGGATCTTAATTCAATCTTTTGGTTAATCGTTTGAGCCCATGCAAATTAAGTCTTCCATCTTCCCACATCAATGGTTGTCATCATTGCCCACGTTATTGTGCCTAAGCCTGCTACCCTTACCCGCTTCAGCCTTTGACGCCTCTGGCGGTATTGCCAGTATTTTTATCATTTTAGGATTAGGTGGTTTTACCTTACTTAACTTATTTTTACAGGGGTTATTCTTTTGGGCTGGTAAGTATCGTAGCAAGCGTTTTACCTATGGTCATGTCTTAAGCGCATCGCTTATCCCCATTATTAGCCTAGTACTGGCCCTTTATGATCATCGAGGATGGAGCGACTTTGCCCTTAACTTTGGCATTATTTGTGTTGGCACAGGCTTAATATTACTGCCATTACAACTGAATAAAATTGATAAAGTCACCAACCGCAATGCTGACTGGATTTTAAGTATCGGCGCACTCATTCTCTTTTTATTAAGTTATTTAATCCCGCCTTTGTGTTTTTTTACGCTTGTCGTTGCCCATATTTGCCTTGCATCTACGCCAAGTAAAATGCCTAAACTCTTAAGCTATCTTGGTTTAGCACTAGGTTACACACTATTGATTTATTGGCTCTATCAAACAGTTATCATGCTGCAACACTAATGAAAATAGCCACTCAAGGTGCATGTACAAGTATGCCAAATTCAGCATCCATCACATCTTTATTAGCAAAGATAAGGGCATGCAATCAGTGCCAAGCCCATTTGCCCTTAGCAGCTAAACCCATATTACAAGCAAGTCGCCAAGCGCGAATTTTAATTGCAGGCCAAGCACCGGGGATTAAAACCCACGATAAAGGCATCCCGTTCGACGATGCTAGCGGTGAGCGGCTACGCTCTTGGTTAAATGTCACTCGGGAGCAATTTTACAATCCAGCCCTTTTTGCCATCATTCCTATGGGATTTTGTTTCCCTGGCAGTATTGAAAGAAACGGTAAGAAGCAAGGTGATAAACCACCCCGCCCCGAATGCGCCGCCACTTGGCATCCTCAATTATTAGCATTAATGCCACAAATTGAGCTGATAGTGATCCTAGGGCAATATGCCATCGATTATCATCTTCCCCGCGAACTTTTTACCGAATCTACCACGCCACTGGATAAACTAGATACGGCAACGCACACACCTCGCAAACTCAAACAAAAGTCCATCACAGTGACGCAAGCAACTGAGCAATGGCAACAATGTTGGCCAACGTATATTGTGTTACCTCACCCTAGCCCACGTAATAACCGTTGGCTTAAGCAACATCCTGAGTTTGAAACAGATCAGTTACCGAGATTAAGAGCGCGTGTTTTATCCCTATTACAGCAGCAAGACTAGGCCCTTTTATGTATCTTCTCGATTCAGCCATAGCCAAACAAATTGTCAGTCGCACCATGAAAATCATTGGTCACAATATCAATGTGATGAATGGCCAAGGGATGATATTAGGCTCAGGGGATCCTAAGCGAATAGGTTCCATCCACGAGGGCGCACTATTGGCAATTGCCCAAAATCGCAATGTCGAGATAAGCCAAGAGGTCGCAGCAAGTCTGCATGGTGTCAAACCCGGTATCAATTTACCTTTGCATTATCAAGGACAAATTATCGGTGTTGTCGGTATAACAGGCGATCCTAACGAGCTAACCCATTACGGCGAATTACTGAAAATGACCGCCGAAATGATTGTTGAACAAGCCAACCTGCAAGATAAACTGCAATGGGAAAATCGCCAAAGAGAAGAGTTTATCCTGCAGCTTATCAAAGCAGAAACCGATGATAGGCAGTTACATCGCTGGGCAAAACAACTTGATATTGATATGAGTATGCCAAGAGTCGCGGCTATCATAGAGATCAGTGAGAAAAGTACGCCAATAAAAATACCGAAACGGCCCTCAGATCCCCTTGCCATTGACTTAGCGGATACCCTTCAAGTGAATGCTACTGATGATCGTAACCACAGGGTCGGTGAAACCCTTAAGCAAGTGTTGCATTTACTTCAATACCCCGATCGTGGCAACTTAATAGCCATGACCTCCATGTCGCAGCTTGTGATTTTAAAACCCGCTTTTTTAGATGGAAAACAGTGGGATCCAGAGCTTGAGAATCAACGTATAGATCGATTGCTCCAGCGCTTACCCGCGCAGATGAACCTTAATTTTAAAATCGCCCTAGGCCACTTTTTTCCCGAAAACGGCGGTATTGCACGCTCCTATCAAACGGCATTGGAAACCTTAGCACTGGGTAAACAACTCAACCCAGAAGGGAATAAATACCTGTTCGAAGATTATTCACTGCAAGTACTGCTTTCAGGGCTTAAACATGACTGGCGTGGCCAAGCACTGGCAACGCCTTATCAACAACTTGCAAAAGCGGATAAAAACGGTCAATTACGTAAAACCTTAGCCGCCTATATCACCCACTTCGGTGATGCCCAGCAATGTGCTAACACCTTATTTATTCACCGTAATACCCTAAGGTATCGCCTCGATAAAATTCAACAAATCACCCAAGCCGATATTCAATCCTTACATGGATTGCTAAGCCTGTATCTCGGGCAGCTTATTGATTCTTCAAAAAACACGGGGTAATCCGTAAAACTAAAATAGGCTAAGCCTGTAAGTAAAAATAATGGGTCGATTGAAAGATTTATACCGTATCCCCTTTCTTATTGGGTCAGAGCCATCCGGACTCAATTTATAGAAAGGAATGACCATGAACCCGAACTCACTCACGTTACTTGTCAAAGCGAGCATTATTGCAGGTTTTACCTTGATTTCACCGATACTCAGTGCTGCTGAAAAAACCATTCCTGAATTAGTCGATGCCGTCAATGGTACACCCGATGCCGCCAGTCGAGCAGCGGGAAAAGCAGTAAAGCTGCGTAATCATGCGAAAGGATTTTGTACATCAGGCACTTTTAAGCCAGATCCACAATTGCAAAAAACCTTAGATATTCCTTTTTTTCAGCAAGAGGCGATTAAAGTTACCGCACGCTTTTCCCTTGGAGGAACAAATCCACAGATTTCCGATAAAACTCCTGGACGCTTTCTTTCCCTCAAAATTGATGGTGAAAAGGAGAATCTCAATTTTGTGACGACTAACGTCCCAGTGTTTTTTGCCAGTAATCTTGAGGATTTTTTTACCTTTCAGACCAAGGTGAAACAAGGCGCCGAAGGTCGGCAGTGGCTTATCGATAATCAGCCCGATGCTAAAGCCTTTTTCGATTACCTAAAGCAATTGCCACCTAGCCCAAGTTTTGCCAATAGCCGTTATTTTGGCGTAAACAGTTTTCTCTTTACCACCCAAAAAGGTGGTGCTCAGCACAGTGAAACGGTCGCGGGTAAGTGGATTTTTGAGCCCGTGGCAGGTACTGCCGCCCTCAGTGCCAAAGAGCTTTCGGATCTCAGTGATGATTTTTTAAAAGCTGAATTACTCGAGCGCATTAAAACCCAACCAGCACAATGGAACCTCTATATTCAACTTGCCGAAGCGGGCGATGAGATTAATGACCCAACCGTGATCTGGCCTGAGACTCGCCAGCGCTTGTTGGTCGGCCAAGTGATAATTAATGGTGAAAGAGACAGCGATCCCCAAGTGATGCAATGCGATAAAGGCATATTTAACCCGCTGTTATTACCCAAGGGAATTACCGCGTCGGCCGATCCTATACTCAATGCCCGTACTGCCGCTTATGTTGAGTCATTTATTCGCAGGCAATAACCTCAGCCACTCAATCCCACATTAATCCCCATTGTTAGCACGACAACGGGGATTAACTCATAAGCGACAACATTTCAGCGGTTCTCTTTATATTCATCCCCCCATTTTTGTGCGCACGCACAAAAATGGGGCGGGATAACTCGGTAATTCCGTGGGTTTAACCAAAGCTATTCAAATATGCCTGCACAATAATAGGATGACCTTAAAGCACCCCGGATTTGGACTCATGCCCAAATCAGAGATGCACCCTACAATATCAGTCAAAACCTCAGCCAAGAACTGAACGGGACAAACTATGAACTTAGTGCTTATTCTTATCGGCGTGATCGCATTTATTGTTATCGCGACCTCAAAATTTAAATTACACCCCTTTTTAACCTTAATCCTCGCGGCCTTTATTGCGGCTTTCGCCTATGGATTACCCAGCGGAGAAATCGCCAAAACCATCACGACGGGTTTTGGTAATATTTTAGGCTATATAGGCTTAGTGATTGTTTTAGGAACAATTATTGGCATTATTCTCGAAAAAAGCGGCGCGGCGATTACCATGGCCGATGTGGTTATTAAAGTATTAGGTAAACGCTTTCCGACATTAACCATGTCGATTATCGGTTATCTGGTGTCGATTCCGGTCTTTTGTGACTCGGGTTTTGTCATTTTAAACGCGTTAAAGCAATCGATGGCTAACCGTATGAAGGTTTCAAGCGTGTCGATGAGTGTTGCCTTAGCCACAGGTTTATATGCAACCCACACTTTTGTCCCACCGACACCTGGCCCTATCGCAGCAGCCGGTAACTTAGGCTTAGAATCAAATTTAGGCTTAGTGATTGGCGTCGGGTTATTTGTTGCAGCGGTAGCATCACTCGCAGGGATGTGGTGGGCAAACCGTTTTGCTGGCGTTGAGCCAGATGGTGAAGGCGCAGATGAGCTAAAAACACAATTAGAAGATTATGAATCACTGAAACAAAGCTATGGCGCGCTACCTAGTCCACTAAAGGCCTTCGCACCTATTTTTGTGCCTATCCTGTTAATTTGTTTAGGCTCTATTGCTAACTTCCCTTCTGCACCATTAGGCAAAGAAACCCTGTTTGATGTGCTAGTGTTCCTCGGTCAACCCGTTAATGCGCTGCTTATTGGTCTGTTTTTATCCTTAACGCTATTAAAAAGCGAAAATAAAATCAGTGAATTTAGCGAACGTATTAGCCAAGGACTTGTCACCGCAGCCCCGATTATTTTAATCACGGGAGCCGGCGGCGCCTTTGGTGCTGTGTTAAAAGTTACCCCTATTGGTGACTTTTTAGGTACCTCACTATCAGCCCTTGGGGTCGGTATCTTTATGCCCTTTATCGTCGCCGCGGCACTGAAATCGGCGCAGGGTTCATCTACTGTGGCGTTAGTGGCAACTTCTGCCTTGGTTGCACCTATGCTTGGCGATATTGGTCTTGGCAGCGAGATGGGCCGAGTACTGACGGTTATGGCGATTGGTGCAGGTGCGATGACGGTTTCCCACGCCAATGACAGCTTCTTCTGGGTTGTCACTCAATTTAGTCGTATGAGCGTTAAGCAAGCCTATAAAGCCCAAACCATGGCAACCCTTATTCAAGGCGTCACCGCCATGATTACCGTTTATATTCTAAGCCTAGTGCTACTCTAATCTAGCGCTAATCTCATCCTTGGGCGCGTGACTGCGCCCAAAAAGCTGTAGGATTTTTAATGAAGATAGTTATCGCCCCCGATTCATTTAAAGAAAGCTTAAGTGCACTCGATGTCGCCAACGCCATAGAGCAAGGTATTAAACAGGTGATCCCCGAATGTAACATAGTTAAAATTCCCGTTGCCGACGGCGGCGAAGGTACAGTGCAGTCTATGGTCGATGCCACAGGCGGCAGTATTGTTAATCTAGAAGTCATGGGGCCACTTGGGCATAAAGTACAAGCTCACTATGGCATTCTCGGTAATGGTTTAAATAGTCACGCAAATAACAAACCCCATCAAGGCGCAATTGCCGTCATTGAAATGGCCTCTGCCTCTGGGCTACACCATGTGCCAAGGGAGCTTCGTAATCCACTTATCACCACAAGTTATGGAACGGGCGAGCTAATTTGTGATGCGCTTAATCGGGGGATAAAGCACATCATTTTAGGGCTAGGCGGCAGTGCCACTAACGATGGCGGCGCGGGTATGGCTCAGGCGCTGGATATTCTATTGCTGGATAGCCAAGGTAAAAGCCTCCCTTCTGGCGGCGCAGCGCTGGCCAATCTTGCCAGCATTGATATGACCAACGCCCATCCATTACTCCGTGAATGTACCTTTGAAGTCGCCTGCGATGTAGATAACCCCCTGTGCGGCGAACGGGGTGCTTCGGCGATTTTTGGCCCACAAAAAGGCGCGACACCTGAAATGGTTAAACAGTTAGATGCAGCCCTTGCCCACTATGCCAATGTGTTTGCAACCACAGCCACAGAGGATCACCGTGAACAAGCTGGCGCAGGTGCGGCAGGCGGCATGGGATTTGGTGTAATGGCCTTTTTAGATGCAGAACTGAAACCCGGTGTTGAAATTGTGATGAAAACCGTAGGTCTTGCTGACAAAATCCGCGGTGCCGATTTAGTGATCACAGGCGAAGGCCGCATCGATGGACAAACCATTTTTGGCAAAACCCCAATGGGGGTTTTAAAACAGGCCAAACTTCAAGGGATCCCAACGATTGGTATTGCTGGCTGCCTAGGGGAGAATGCCAATGCCGTTCTAGAGCAAGGAATGTCAGCGATTTTTCCTATCATCCCGCACTTAAGTCCGCTTGATGATGTACTGGCAAATGCCAAACTAAATCTTTCTAATACTGCACGTAATATCGCCTCAGTGATTGTGTTAGGCCAAGGCATTCCAAGGGGTTAACTCAGAGACCAGAAGAACTTATTGATCACAGCTTCAAGGCGTCACAATGGCGCCTTAGCCATTTAACCCCTGAAGCATCGTCTGTATTTATTACTTGATGCCTAAAAGACCTTGCAGTAAAGTGAGCTCCCTTTTTGGTAATCCGTTAGATTGAATTTAAGAGTCCTAGGTTTCATTGTCCTCTTTGGAAGAATTGACGGTTTCACTATAAAAATTAATAGACGGCACGCCCCATGACCCAAAAACTCCCTCGTCAAGCCACGGCATCTGAAGAAAGCCTAATGCGTATATTTACCGTGCCCGAAGATGCAGAATCGACGCTAAGTATTATCGAGCAGAAGCTTTCCGAGGATTTAGCAGGCTTTTTGGGTGACAGCATTGCCGCGCTCGAAAAACCTTTGTCGGAAATCGAAACCGATTTTCAAGCCTTTAAGATCCCAACTCAGCCTCGTTTTGTCTCCGATTACACCGATGAAATTATGCAAAATCTGGTGGCGCATTCGGTACATACCTCTGCGCCAAGTTTTATTGGTCATATGACATCGGCCCTGCCTTACTTTGTGTTGCCCCTGTCGAAAATGATGGTAGGTCTGAATCAAAATCTGGTCAAAATCGAAACTTCTAAGGCATTTACACCGCTTGAGCGCCAAGTGCTCGGCATGATGCACCACTTGATTTACGCCCAAGACACGGATTTTTATCAAAGCTGGATGCACAGTGCGAATCATTCCCTCGGGGCTTTTTGTTCAGGCGGTACGGTTGCCAATATCACGGCGCTGTGGATTGCCCGTAACCAATTATTAAAGGCAGATGGTGAGTTTAAAGGTGTTACCCGCGAAGGGCTACTCAAGGCGCTGCGCTATTATGGTTATGATGATTTAGCGATTTTGGTCTCGGAACGCGGGCATTACTCCCTAGGTAAAGCGGTCGATCTGCTCGGTATTGGTCGCGATAATATCATTAGTATTCCCACGGATAGCCACAATAAAGTCGATATCGCCAAGATGCGCGAAGCGGCGCTTGAACTTGCCCGTAAAAATATCAAGGTATTGGCCATTGTTGGCGTGGCTGGTACAACTGAAACCGGTAATGTCGACCCGCTGATTGAGTTAGCTGCGCTGGCAAAAGAGCTAAATTGCCATTTCCATGTAGATGCAGCATGGGGAGGTGCGAGTTTATTATCCAATAAATACCGCCACTTACTCGCAGGTATCGAACTTGCTGATTCGGTGACTATTGATGCCCATAAGCAGATGTATGTGCCTATGGGCGCTGGCATGGTGTTATTTAAAAACCCCGAGTTTGCCCACGCCATTGCCCACCATGCAGAATATATTTTGCGCCGTGGTTCAAAGGATTTAGGCAGTCAAACGCTGGAAGGTTCGCGCCCCGGCATGGCGATGTTAGTGCACGCTTGCTTACAGATCATCGGCCTCGATGGTTATGAAATCTTAATCAATAACAGCATTGAAAAAGCCCGTTATTTTGCCGAACAAATCAAAGCCCATAAGGATTTTGAGCTAGTTACTGAGCCTGAACTTTGCCTACTAACCTATCGTTATGTGCCCGCCAAGGTGCAAGCCGCGATACAAGTGGCGATTGAGCAAGGTGACACTGCAAAACTTGCCCGCTTTAATGAACTGCTCGATGGGCTTACCCAGTTTATTCAAAAGCACCAGCGCGAACAGGGCAAATCCTTCGTCTCCCGCACCCGCATCTCCCCCGCCCGCTATTTTAGACAAGCGACCGTGGTGTTTCGCGTAGTACTCGCCAACCCCCTCACCAGCCATGAAATTCTAAATCAAGTGCTGGTCGAGCAAAGCGAAATCGCTGCATTAGATAAAGAGTTTCTACCCGCGCTAATGGCGATGATTGCTGAATAGTGAGTTGTTTAGCGAAAGCTTTTAATCTCATTTAAATACAGAGTGTTAATCAAAAACAGCCGCAAATTTCTTGCGGTTGTTTTGTTTGTAGTGCTGGGATGAAGGAAGGTTAAGTTAAAACCAAGCACTTCTGCTCTCGTTGCGGATACGGCGAATTCCATTGCTTCCGTGACACGCCGTGAAGCCATCCATGGCGGCTCTACGATGACATCCATGTCATCGAAGGTCACGTCCGCAGTTGAATTCGCCCTTGGCAAATTTCGGTGTAATCTGCGGCAAAGTTTGAAAATATGGGTATTTAGCTGTTGTGCGCATGGTTTTACCCTTGGGATACGCAGCCTCACTGCGGGTTAACTTGCCTACGCTTCACAGCGTTGACTAAGTGCGCTTATAGGTATAGGGGATTTTAAGCGGGAGGAAAGCCTACCCGGGTAGTGTTCAAATTTCTGTGTCATTTCTTTAAGCTATACCAAAAAGAGATGATTTATGACCACACCTACTTTTGATATCAATGCTGCCATTCAAGCACTACGTGAAGGAAAAGACCTCACCGGCAAGGATGGCATCTTAACCCCTTTGATTAAACAACTCACTGAAGCGGCCTTGGCGGCAGAGCTGGATGGCCATTTGGCGAGCACTGAAGGCGCCAATCGTAAAAACGGTAAAACCACTAAAACGGTTAAAAGCCCCCTTGGCAACTTCGAGTTGAACACGCCCAGGGACAGGGCGGGCACCTTCGAACCTCAATTAGTCAAAAAGCACCAAACCCAACTTACCGATGAAATGGAGCGTAAAATCATTGGCTTATTTTCATTAGGCTCCAGCTACCAAGATATTCGCGCGCATATCGAAGACATGTACGGCATGTCGGTGTCCAACGGCACGGTGAACGCCATCACTGACAAGTTACTCCCTGAGCTTCAAGCATGGCGTGAACGCGAGCTAGAGCCGCTTTATCCCGTCATATGGCTCGATGCGATTCACTATAAAATCAAAGAGAACGGTCGCTTTATTAGCAAGGCGGTTTACACCATTTTGGCCCTTAACGTCGAAGGTAAAAAAGAGCTGTTAGGCCTATATCTGTCTGATAATGAAGGGGCTGTGTGGTGGAGCAAATTACTGGGCCAGAGAATTTGAGCTGTTGGGCCATAACGTCAAGCTAATCGCACCTCAATTTGTGGTGCCTTTTCGGCAAGGTAATAAAAATGACTACAACGATGCCTTAGCCATCGCTGAAGCTACGCAGCGACCCAACATGCGGTTTGTAAACCCCAAAGGCGTCGCGCAGCAAGATGTGCAACTGCCCCACCGCATGCGCGAACGATTAACTAAACAATCAACCGCCTTAATCAAGTCTGAGGGATGTTAGCGGAATACGGCATTGTAGAGAGAAAGAAAGGACATCCACATATTTTTAAGGCTAGAAGTGAATTTATGCCCTGATGTGTCGACTTGAAAATGGAAATTGATCGTGTGGGAACTGGCTAAAAAGGTACACAATAATTAACGAAATTAAGCACTCTCATGGAAGTGACCGTTGACGGCATGGATGCCGTCGTCGAGCCCTCAGGGATGAGTTAATGGCGTGTCACTGGAATGAAAGTGCTTAATTGTAAAGACGGACTTATAGCCTCAAAAAAATAAAAAGAGTAAGGACACCTACATATTTTTAAGGTTAAAAGTGAATATATGTCCTGATGTGCCGACTTGGAAATGGAAATTGATAGTGTGAAAACTGGCTAAAAAGGTACACAGGAATTAACGAAATTAAGCACACTCGTGGAAGTGGCCGTTGGCGGCATGGCCGCTCATTCATATCTGACCCATAGGGATATGGGGAATATCACTATTATGTCGGGAACATAATTGACCATGTGACCGTGGCATTCGCGCATCCATATGCAGTAGATGCCGCCGTCGACCCCTCTGGGATGACTTTTATTATTTAAGCAGAGCGTGTCACTGGAATGAGAGTGCTTAATTATGTCACTGGATTTATAGTTTCAACATCAAAACATCACTATATCAAGGAACGACTATGTACTTTATTGCAGCTTTTGGTCTATTGATGTTGTTATTAAGTCTAGTGATGGCTGTAAAGCCTGAGTCTTTCTCTAAGGGGATTATTTCATTTAGCGAACAGCCCTACTTCCATATTGCTGAGGTGACCAGCCGAATTATTGCGGGTCTCATTTTTACCCATTACTCAACCGATACTCAGTTTCCACAGGCCATTTTTGCGATAGGTATTGTGTTGTTAGGTGTCGGAATGGGCTTGGCGTTAACGCCTCCAAGGTTACATAGGAAGTTTGCGCTATGGTCTGCTCAATACTTCAACAATAAATTCCGTTTAATTGGTCTATTTTCCATCCCGCTATCTTTGTTACTTATCTATTCTGCTGTTGACGCCTAAAAAATAGTATGCAATCCAACAACAAGGATTTTGTCACAATAATTTAGTTTTAGCTAAAGCAATCGCAACTTGTAAAAAACAACTCTAACATATTGATTCGTATAACAAGTATTGCTTTCCAAGCAGCATCTGTCGGAGAAAAAGGATGTTTATCAGATATATTTTAATGCTCACTGCCGTGCTGCTATGCCTTTACCCTGTTTGGGGATTAGTGAGCCCAGCAAGCTACTTGCAGGAGATATTAGAGGTTTATCCCGATGCGGAACAAGCCAGTCATACTCAAGTACGAATTACGGCGGCTATTTTATGGATAAGCAATCTGACGCTATCATTTGCGTTACTATTTATTGCAAAATTCATTAAACAACCTCAAACGTACAAATTCGCGAAAATATCGTCTATCGCATTGATTAGCTATCCATTTATTCTGACGATAACAGAGACGATTTCTAATAGCATTCTATACCGCAATCTAGAACATCCTACGTTGACAATCGAGTTTTCAGCGCAAAAAATGTTCTATTTCGTATTTGGTCTGATCATTTGGGGAATTTATCAATCCCAACATGAGTACAAACAAAATTTAACGAGAAACCCATAGAAAGACAGTAGTTTAACGAGACACTCATTGTTAAATTTCTAAAAGTGGTAGTAAGCATTACTCAGTTTGCTTTGCATGACTTGCAAACAACACAAAAGTGAAGGAGTTCACCTTCCCCTCGGAGTTGCCGCAGGGCATTTGCGTTCGTTGCGTGAGCGAGGCATGGATGCCGAGATAGCGTCAGTCGAATCAGGGACGAGCGTCTGACGCGGTAGCATAAGGACGCTAAATGCCCAAGGGGCTTTCAACTCCGTTAGGGGCGTCTTGGAGCATCCAAGGAGGATAGGACGAGCAGTCCTCCTTGGTCGGGTGTGGGGTGAAGCCCCACGACGTTGACTTTGCTTTTAAATAATTTAACCCACTTAGGTGTTCTAATAAGTTAACCAATCCCAAATCGCAGCTATAAAACTTATATGGACCCATCCGGTTTGCAAGACATTCGATATCAATTTTGAG
Organism: Shewanella sp. W3-18-1; assembly: GCF_000015185.1. Lineage (NCBI taxonomy): Bacteria > Pseudomonadati > Pseudomonadota > Gammaproteobacteria > Alteromonadales > Shewanellaceae > Shewanella > Shewanella sp. W3-18-1. Next base: position 3,009,780 of record NC_008750.1, read on the forward strand.
AAGAGTTCATTGCACCCATATATTCGGCCTGTTATTGAGGGATTCCTCTGGCCCTGATGGATATTTGCTTCTACTGTCCTTATCATCCCTGCGGCTTCATCAGAGCCTATGTTTTCGTAAGGTTTTTAGTAGATCAGTCTGACTGTCTCATCATCAAATCAAGTGTCTTAGCAACTTGCTGGTTGGTTAATCGTTAACATAATAAGTACATTTGATGTTGTTACATAGCGAGCCGAAACTCTTCTTCACGTGCCGCGATAACCCATGACATTCTGGCGAGCTTATTCGCGACGGCCACGCACGCACGATTGAAACCTCGGCGTTCCGCTAGCTGGATAGCCCAACAACTCAACTTATCCGACTTACTCCCACTGTGTCGCAACACCGCTCTGGCGCCGTGAATAAACAGCGTACGTAAATAGGCGTTTCCCCGCTTACTTATCCCGAGGAGGTTATCTTTCCCGCCACTGCTGTGCTGCTTAGGTACTAAGCCACACCAAGCTGAAAAATGTCGGCCATTGTTAAAGTCTTTACCGTCACCCACTGCAGCATAAATCGCCGTAGCGGTGACAGGCCCAACACCAGGAATAGTCTGTAATCGCTGACAAATCACATTGTTTTGAGTTTCGTTTAGTACTTGGGTGTCACAACTCTTAAGCCGTTTCTCAATGTCGATAACCTCATCATATAACTGATAAAAGATGGCTCTACCCTTGGTGGTCAGTGTATTGGCTTCATCGATCAAAATATCAGGTAACTGGGCTTTAAAAGCCGATTTACTTTTGGTAATGACAATACCGTATTCAGCTAACATGCCTCGCACTTGGTTGATTAAGGCGGTTGATTGTTTCGTTAATCGTTCGCGCATACGGTGGAGCAGTTGCACATCTTGCTGCTCGACGCTTTTGGGTTTTACAAACCGCATGTTGGGCCGCTGCGCAGCCTCCGCAATGGCTAGCGCATCGTTGTAGTCATTTTTATTACCTTGCCTAAAAGGAACCACATACTGCGGGGCAATTAACTTAACTACGTGCCCAAATTGCTCGAATTCTCTTGCCCAATAACTCGCGCCGCCACACGCCTCCATAACGATAAGGCAAGGCTCAATTTTCGCGACAAAGGGTAGCAAGTCTTTGCGTCTAAGCATTTTCTTTTTGATTAACTTGCCCGCTTTATCGACGCCAACAGCATGAAAAACAGACTTTGCGATATCTAAACCGATTGTAGTAATCTTCATAGGTGGACCCGTCCTCTTTCTGATGAGTTTTAGCGACTACATCGTGGCCCATTGCGAGGCCGATTTAAAGTGGATGGGTCCATTCCATTATCCCTTGTAAAGCTACCTTCAGATTAACCCCAAGCATCCATGTCATCGTAATCATCTGAAAAATAAAAAAGACAGAGTAAGGACATCCACACATCTCTAAGATTAAAGGTGGAAGACATTCCCATAAATACCTGCTTGAAAATGAAAGATTATAGAGGGGAATGTGTACAGGCATGGGTTTTGTTAATAATTAACGGTATTTATAATCAACTACATATGGATAAGTAAATTACTCGTCAATTTTATTATTTACCGACAAATTAGCAACAAATGGCTTCATCTAACGAAAATACTATTTAAATCTTGCAGCCAGATGCAGGGAAATTATGGCCGCTAGGCCGAGTTGAGAAAATGATTTAGCTTGAGGGTATTTGCGTTGCTACTGATATTGTAGATTACGAGAGATTTTCTGAGCCGCAGTGGATTATATACCGGCGTGATATTCAGTTGATACCTCGATATTTTTGACATAATACCGAAAAATCATCTTTTGGATTAAGTAAAAAATCCTTACCCACAATTGAAGTGATTTCTGACTCTAAGATTAATGGATTATCAATTTTAAAAATCCGTCTTTCATTCAGTTTACTTTTTAAAAGAAATTCACAGTGACGCTGATAAAATAATTTATCAAACTGACCACTCGCAATAATTCTTTTAAGACCGACTTGTATTCTCTGGGCTAACCGAGGCTGATTAGGAGACACATAATAGTAGGTGGCCAGCGGTATATGTAGCAGGATATTGTCATCCACAATGAAATCTGGATAACTTTGCTTGAACAACTCAACCTCTTGAAAAGCTTCATTAACCCCTCGGCCAAATGTCACAAAGCGCTCCATAGATAACATATTGAATAAATTGTCATACTGAGTACTTTCTATCACGTTGAAACCTGCTTGTTGCATTGCTACTTTTGTAGACCATTGACTACCTGAACCTGTATCCAAAGACGTTAACTGTGCCAGTGAATTTATATTGGCTAAAATAGATAAATTCTCCTTCTTGATAATAAAAACTCTGAATCCCTGAATCCCTTTACGAATAGGGATTTTTATCGGGATAAGTTGTTCATCCCACAGCGAATTTGAGGCTTCTGCCATCACATTGACAATTTTCCCATCGACTAATGACCTAAAAATGCGATTTCGGCTCATAACTACATCAGACACTTGCAGCGATGCATCGCCAAAATCAGATTGAGTGGCCTCAATAATTAATGTTAAGAGATCATAGGTATATTCATATCGATGGTCATTTTCAGATTCGGGATGGTTGATAATAAAAACATCAACAGCATAAGAAATCGGAGTATATACACATATTCCCCAAATAAGCAGTTTAACTAATATACCTATTCTCAATGAATTAATCATAGATAAGCTCTGTGCGCTAGATAACATTCCTTTTATGCACCTCCATTATAGTAGATGGATTGCTAACCTACCCGATGGGAGAAAATACAGCAGGTAAATGGATCGTTTATTACGTGCAGCCATATAAGTATCAACTGAATTAAGGGGGGGATAAATCGCACCTTTATCGATAGGGTTTGATGATATGATTGCTCGTCCACAAGCTCTAAACAACATAGGAACTAAGATGCTTTATATGCGAAAAATCCTTCTCCCTGTGATCATGCTAAGCCTAGGCGCATTGCCTCTATATGCTCCAGCACAGGACACCAGCGCGTTATGGGGTAAAAAGTACACTGAGGTGAAATCAAGTTTATTAGCTGCTGGCTGGGTATTAGCGCCTGTAGCAGAAGATGAAACGCCAATAACAGCAGATTACCCCGAAATAACCTGTGGTAACGGCGCGATGGCAATTTGCTCTGTCGGCTTTAAGCGAGACAATAGTACACTTGCCTTAGTGGTTGAATCTATTGAACAAGAGCTTATTGTGACAGGTGAATACTAAATAGCCCAATAGATGATGTTAAACTCAGCCTAAGCATCTAATGTAGACGAGGTAGTGATGTCATCTGTACCCCAATCAAAACAAGAGCTTGAATCGGCTATTCACTCAGTTTTCCCCAAATTGATGGCAGACTATCGTTCAATCCCAGCCCAAATGTCCCGTGTGTGCAGTATAGAAGGAAACATCAAAGGTACACAAATTAGTGTAAGTGATACAGTCGCTTACCTTATTGGTTGGGGTAACTTAGTGCTCAAGTGGTACGAGTTAACATCGCAAGCACTCCCCGTTGATTTTCCCGATACGGGTTATAAATGGAATCAACTGGGATTATTAGCAGAGCGATTTCACCGAGAATATAGCCAATGGCAATATACTGATTTACTTAATGAATATGAACTGACAATGAAAAAGCTGTCAACGCTGATTGCTAGCCTCAGTGATCAGCAGTTATATGGAGTAACTTGGTACGATAAATGGACTCTGGGCCGTATGATCCAATTCAATACTTACTCCCCGATGAAGAATATGCGTACCAAAGTCAGACGATTCAAAAAAGATAATGCGTTAGCATAGCAAGCGAGTCTTTTAAGCACGGAGGTATTCATGCCAAGTCCCCACTCTCACCCGCGGTTAGGCCCAAACCCCAACGATAAAGCGCCGATGAAAGGCTTTCCTCAGGTTGGTTTTCTTAAAAATTTTATTACTCGCGAGAACATTATTGTCGGTGATTACACTTATTATGACGATCCAGCAGGGCCTGAGAGATTCGAGTCGAATGTGCTTTATCACTTTGACTTTATTGGCGATAAACTGAATATCGGTAAATTCTGTGCCATTGCGAAAGACGTGAAATTCATTATGAATGGCGCCAATCATCAAGTGTCTGGCTTCTCCACCTACCCTTTTTATATCTTCGGCAATGGCTGGGAGAAAGCGGCGCCCAAGCCCGAAGATTTACCTTTTAAGGGCGACACCTGTATCGGTAACGACGTGTGGATTGGTTATAACGCCACTATCATGCCTGGGGTGAAAATTGGCCACGGCGCCATTGTTGCCAGTCAATCCGTAGTGACAAAAGATGTACCGCCCTACGCAGTGGTTGGCGGTAATCCTGCCACAGTGATCAAGTTGAGATTCGAGCAAACTGTGATAGATGGGCTTGTTGCCATCGCTTGGTGGGATTGGCCGATAGAAAAAATCACTCAACACCTTGAGGCTATCGCGGGTGCAGAACTCACAACATTACAGCAGGCAACCTAAATATCGCCTATCGCGAGCAAGACTGAACAAAAAATCTCAAGCGACAAGCATTAAGCAACAAACATAAAAAACCGTCATTAAACGCAAACAAAATCCAATATGCGCAATTTTGTACAAAAGCACTGAGGGTTTCTGGGTTACTATCAGGCACAACCCGCCCATTCATACACTAAACACGGAGGCCTAGTGTGAACACAGAACATGCGGCCTACCAGATTGCCGATGAATTAGGTGGCCTCGAGTTACTCAATGCCCACTACCATAAACAAAACTTTAGTCGGCACACCCACGAAGGTTACACCGTCGGGGTGATTGAAACGGGGGCGCAGCGTTTTTATCGCACGGGTGGCAACCATGTGGCGCCAAAGCACAGCATCATTCTCGTTAACGCCGACGAAGTCCATAATGGCTGTAGCGCCACAGAGGGCGGTTGGTCCTATCGTGCCATGTATCCAGTACCCGCACAGTTTGCCAATATTAACAGTGATCTAGCATCAAACCGTGGTGCGCCCTATTTCCCAGAGCCCGTAGTGTACGATCCTGAATTAGCCGAATTACTGCGCTTCACCTTTACTACCTTAGATACATCGGACAATCGCTTACTGCGCGAAAGCTTGGTCTATTCAAGCTTGACACAGTTGATGACACGCCATGGCAAGAATCACCCAAGCGATGACCTCGCTGTAATCGCGAAGCCTGCGTTAGCACTGGTGAAATCCTTTATCGACGATCATCCTGCGGCCGACATCTCCCTTGAAGATCTGGCAACACTCGCGGGATTAAGCCCCTATTATTTGCTGAAGCAATTTCAGCGTTATTACGGCTTACCACCCCATGCTTACCAAATTCAGGCCAGAGTAAGACTCGCCAAAGGAAAAATCAAACAAGGCACACGACTGCTCGATGTCGCCCTCGATTGTGGTTTTCACGATCAAAGTCACTTGAATCGACATTTTAAAAAGACAGTCGGTGTTACGCCAGGGCAATTTGCCAAAGAAATAGGCCGCAATATTATCCAAGCCTAAACAACCACTTTAGGTTAATCTACCATGCTCATTCTTGCTTTCTCCTCGATTAACTAAGCAAGCAACCTTATCCAAGTATTCATTGTTTAATAGCGACCCTCGCGTCGCCGCTATTTTTAGGAGCCAAAGTGACCACCGACAAGCTTATAGAACCTGATGTTTATCCTGTGCATCCATCGAAATCCAAGGCATTTTTAAAAGGCACCTTGGCCATGATGCCGCTGACAATAGCAGTGGTTCCTTGGGGAATTTTAGCGGGCTCCTTCGCCATTGAGGTTGGGTTAACGCCCATTGAGAGCCAAGCCATGTCGGCGATTATCTTTGCGGGCGCTGCTCAATTAGTGGCACTAGGCATGGTGAAAGCTGGTATTGGTCTGTGGAGTATCTTAATTACGACGTTACTCATCACCTCACGCCATCTGTTATATGCAATGGCGATGCGCAGTCAAATCAGTCCGTTGCCGTTAAAGTGGCGCCTAACATTGGGCTTTTTGCTCACAGATGAACTATTTGCCATCGCCAATCAAGGCAAGTTGCATAAGTTCGACCCTTGGTACGCCCTTGGCGGCGGTTTGAGTTTCTATATCGGTTGGAACATAGCCACACTACTTGGCATAGTGGCGGGCAATGCTATCGAGAATTTAGGTGAGTTGGGATTAGATTTTGCCATCGCAGCCACCTTTATCGCTCTGGTTGTTCCTACCATAAAAAAACCATCGATTCTCGTCTGTGTATTAGTGTCGCTCACCCTAGCAGTGGTATGCGCCGTTTTTAAAATTCAAGCGGGACTGCTCATTGCCGCCATTGCGGGAATGACGGCAGGTGTACTTTACGCCAAAGTGACCAAAGAAACGGAACGCGCAGAACAATCCGTAAGTCAGTTAGCAAGCACACAGGCCAAAACAGAAATGGATACAGAAGCTGGGCCTGACATTAAGACAAAAACTGAGGCGAATACTGGTAATGAAAGTCTGACTGAGACAAAAACACTGTCAGGAGAAAAAGCATGATTTGGTTAATGATCTTTTCAATGGCGGCGGTTGTGTTTATCAGTCGTCATTTACTACTTGAGCCTAAACTACCACTGCGATTAAGTAAGGGCACCCAAACCTTTTTAAGTTACTCAGCCCCTGCGGTACTCACTGCAATCTTTGCACCCATAGTGTTTGTGCAAGAAGGTCAGCTTGATCTCAGCCTAGATAACAGCTATCTCATCTGCGCCATAGTCGCTACAGTGTTGGCGCTCGTCACCCGTAATACCTTGCTGACCACAGTGCTAAGTATGGGACTATTTTTCTTTATCCATTAGGCAAATATAATCTTCAAGCTCTTGCCCGAGAGTGAGATCAAAATGGCGATTTAACCGCACAAGGCCTGTGATGCGATCGACCCTGAAATTACGAAAATCAGCACGTAGCTCACACCATGTCAGTAAGGTCCAAGTACCACGCCAAAAATAGATGGCGAGCGGCCTAACTTCCCGCTCGGTAACATCCAGTTTGACATCTTGGTAGAAGAGTTTGACGTATTCGCGGCGCTGAGCCGCATTACGCAAGGGATCGAGGAATTGAAACTCATTGGAATCGAGGTAAAAATCCGGTGAAAACATTAAGGATTGGTAGGCTTGTAATCGTTTAGGCAACACAGCTTCGACTTTAATCATCGCCTGCCGAGCGGCACTACCGAGTTCTTTGCCACCCCAAGTTTGCACCATACGCATGCCAACTTGAATCGCCTCCAATTCGGCTTCGTTAAACATCAAGGGCGGAACATTCACCTCGTGGCGCAACAAATAGCCGACCCCCGCCTCTCCTTCAATAGGAATGCCGCTTAAACACAAATCCTGCACATCACGGTAAACCGTGCGCGTGGACACCTCTAACCGTTCAGCCAACTCTTGGGCTGTGGTCAGGCGTTTATGTTTGAGAATTTGCACTATTTGAAATAGGCGGTCAGCGCGGCGCATTAGTTCTGATTTAATCCTTTAATTCACTCTTAAATGTTTTTTACAATTTGAATCATAAAATCCCGATATAGATCTCAACCTCAGTAGCACTAAGATAGACTTCAAAATCCGTTTGATAACGCCGCTGATGCAAACATTCAGCCGCGCTAAAATAACCCCACACTTGCCCCCAAAGATCGATAACACACTGGGGCATATCACCCTGAGCGGTGAATTTTAGGTACTTGCCCGCGTTAAGCTCCAATGGCATAAAATGACTTGTATCAACAGGGGCATCAATTGCCTTACCCACCAGCACAGAAAACTCGCCATTCATGTCTGACTCATAATCATAATACACGCCATACATGGGCGAATTGAGCATAGCGGTGAGCTGGGATGATTCAAAAAAGGCTTGCCACAGACCGCCTATTTTCGCGCTATCGGCGGACATTTCAGCCCTATTGCTCGTGCGGGTACTGAGTCCAAGTAAGGGTCGAGCATCAATATAAACCACATCCATCTTTGTTTCTTCCATAGAAATCTAAACCCATGCTTTAGTTAATTGCGTGATTTTAGCGTCATGGCATAAGGCCACGACGCTAATACATTAATCACTCGAGACTACTTATCCTTAGACCACAGACCCACTTTATTGCCTTCACTATCGGCAAATAACGCAATGTAACCGCACTCTCCATCATTAATCGGCGTCACTGGCAGCAAAATATTCACATTGGCGGCAGCGAGTTTATCCACTAAAGGTTGCAAATGGGTGCTGAAATGCAAATACACAGTGCTGCCCTGCATTGACGGCTGGCTCATACTGCACTTGACTAGCCCTATGCTCGCCGCACTCGCATCCTCAGTGACTATGCTCGCATATTCCATGTCTTCCATATCGTCACGTTTAAACTCGACCCCAAAATGCTGTTGATAAAAAGCAACGGCACGGTTCATGTCACTGACAGGAATTTCACCCCAAACTAACGGTGCAATAGATAACATTTTCACTTTCTCCTTGTTGAAAAAATATCAATGATTCAAAACCTTATTCGTACAATTCAGGACTGAATCATTAACGGGCGACAACAAGAATAAAACAAGGCTACTGACAGCATGATGTCAGTAGCCTTTAAATAAAAGTGAATTTTATTGTTTTAACTTAGCCAGCAACCAAGATTATTTTGGCAAACTGGCTTGATGTGCCTGAATAAAATCATCCATGGCTTTGCTCGCCCTCGCTTGGGCGATGGCTAAGGTATCTGTATCAACCATAGTTTCTACCACTTCGTAGTAGCACTTAATTTTAGGTTCAGTGCCAGATGGTCTGACGATCACCCGAGCCCCGCCCGCTAAGCAGTAAGTCAATACATCGCTCGGTGGTAAGTCGATTTTCTCAACACTGCCATCGGCAAAACGACGCTCAAGGGCCTTTAAATCATCGGTTGAGAGCACATCTAACTCACCAATCTTCAGCGGTGGATGTTCGCGCAAATAGGCGCCAATATTGGGCGTGTCAGGTTTTAAGGCAATGCTCACCTGCGCATTGAGATGGAACCCATGCTCACGGTAAATTTGCTCGAGTCTGTCCCAAATCGTTTGCCCCTTCGCCACTAGCTCGGCAGTTAATTGGGCAAATGCAACCAGCGCCGACAAGCCATCTTTATCCCACACCATACTGCCCACCGTATAGCCAAGGGCTTCTTCATAGGCAAACAGGAATTGATCCTCAGGCGAAGTTTTTGCAATCCCTACATTCATCAGCCACTTAAAGCCGGTGAGCGTGGTAAAGCTTTGCGTGCCAAACCCTTGAGCAATTTTAGATAACAGGCTCGATGACACTATCGTTGTGCCCGTAAGTCGTTGATTATCTTTAGCGTGAGATAGCAAGTAATGTCCAAAGAGCACACCGACTTGATCGCCCGTCAGCATCTGATACTCGCCATCATCACGACGCACTGCAACAGCAAAACGGTCGGCATCGGGATCGTTAGCACAGGCGAGCATAGCGCCGTGTTTTTTCGCCTCGGCAATCACTAAATCCATCGCCCCCTTTTCTTCAGGGTTTGGGAAGTTCACCGTCGGGAAATCGCCATCGGGTTCACGCTGGGAGGCAACCGAATACACTTGGGTGAAACCAGCATCTTTCAATACCGTTTCAGCCATTTCGGCACCCACGCCGTGCATGGCGGTATAGGCTAAACTCACCTTTTCAGGAGCGGTATGGTTTTGCAGCACCTCTGCTTGCTGCACGCCATGACGATAGCTTTGGTAAAAATCGTCCTGCAGGAGTATCAACTTACCTTGTTTTACCGCGTCATCATGCTCTAAAAACGGAATCGCTTGATTCGCTGCACGCTCAATTTGCGCGGCAATGCCCGAGTCGTGGGGCGGAATAATCTGCGCGCCATTCTCCCAATAGACTTTATAGCCATTGTATTGCGGCGGGTTATGACTCGCGGTCACCACAATGCCCGCTGCCGCATTAAAATGTTTTACCCCAAAGGCCACCAGCGGCGTTGGCGCTACTTTGGACGTTAAGCGCACCTTAATCCCCATAGCGGTGAGCACACTCGCCGCATCATGGGCAAAATTAAATGAATCGTGGCGGCCATCATAACCAATCACCACGCCACGCTCGGCGGCATCTTTAATCTGATCAAGTAGATAAGCACCAAGACCAGCAGAGGTTTGGCGGATCACCAAACGGTTCATCCCCATAGGCCCAGCGCCGACGACACCACGTAATCCTGCGGTGCCAAATTCCAAGCGACCCGCAAAGCGCGCTGCGAGTTCGGCTTCATTGCCACTATCAATTAGGGTTTGTAACTGGGCTTGAGTGCGAGGGTCTGGATCATTTTCAAGCCAATGGTTTACCTGTAACTGCAGATGGGTATTCATATCACACCTCATTGAAAATCATTTGCAATCACCTTAGGAAAAAGCACGTAGAAGAACAAGCTAATTTGCATTAATTTCACGAAAAGGAAGGTTACTTCCCTACCGTTTGGCCACGCGTTCGCCAAAGTGAATACAACACCCCAGCCACTAATAAACCGAAGGTCACACCTAATGAAAGGGCGGTTGGAATTTTAAAATCAATAATACCTTCATGGTTAAAGTACACTAAACCCACTTTCACCCCGATAAACACCAACACCACAGATAGAGCATATTTTAGGTATTCGAAACGATGTACCATGGCTGCTAAAGCAAAGTACAGTGCACGTAAACCAAGAATGGCGAAGATATTTGAGGTGTAAACAATAAATGGATCTTGAGTAATCGCAAATATTGCCGGGATACTGTCAACTGCAAAGACTAAATCTGCAGTTTCAACCAAGATCAATGCCAAAAATAACGGCGTTGCCCACCATCCTTTACTTAACTGATGATCCTCACCACGCACCCAAAACTTCTCATAGTGCAGGGTTGGCGTAAAGCGCATCTTAGTGCGTAACCATTTGTAAAATTTATTATCTTGGATATCTGTGTGTTCATCATTTGAGAACAACATTTTCACACCAGTGAAAATCAGGAAAACGCCAAACAGCACAAGGACTGCTTGATATTGAGCAACAAGCACAGCACCAAACCCAATCAATATGGCACGCAACACTATTACGCCCATAATTCCCCAGAAGAGCACCCTATGTTGGTATAGGCGTGGGATGCCTAAGCTACTGAAGATTAACGCGATAACAAAGACGTTATCCATAGATAACGACTTTTCAATTAGATACCCTGTCAGATACTCCATTCCTGCTGTCGGGCTCTTATACCACCAGAGCCAAGCCCCAAACAGTAAACCCATACAGATATAAAAAGCCGATAACTTTAGGCTTTCTGCAACGGTAATTTCATGCTGTTCCTTGTGCAATACCCCCAGGTCAAAGGCTAATAACGCCAGCACAAAACCGAAAAACATTAACCAAACCCAAAGCGGGTAACCCACAAACAGGGTGGTAAAAAACGCCATAAGTCTCCTTAATAAGGTGAGAATACTGCTTTACCTAAAAAGCCCGACAAATAGGTTCTAACATAATGAAATATAGAGAAAAAGCAAAAGCTAAAAGATTAATGTTCATTTAAGATCCCATTTATTCTAATAGGCTCTTAAAAGTATAGGGAAAATAAACAGATAAGAGTAAATAAGAGCGATAAAGAATGTCAGGAGCAAAGCAAAGAGGGTTCAAATGACTTGTTAGTCTCGAAACCTTAGTCTCGAAACCTTAGTCTCGAAACCTTAGTCTCGAAACCTTAGTCTCGAAACCTTAGTCTCGAAAATAACGATAAACCAACACCACAAGATGCAACATAAGTAAGCCGCTAACAGCACAGCAAAAAAAGAGTAAAGCAATCGAATTGACCTCCAGCGGTGTATCCCAATAGCAATACCACCATAGGGGCCAGCCAATAACAGATAGGCAAGTCAGTTGCCACATACAGCGCTTACAGCGACCTATTTTCTGCCTAAAAATCGACGTTTTACATTCACCACAAGCCATAGATTGATTATTTCATCCATTTCAATGCCATAAGCACTTAAAAAAATAGGCTGGATTTATCTAATGTAGATTAATCTAAAAGTGAAGTCCTGAGCCTTGCCATCCCCTCATCAAGAGAGACCAGCGCACAATACCCCAAATCACGCTTGGCAGCGCTGATATCAAAATAATGGCTGCAAGATAACTGGCGTGCGACAAAACGCGTCATAAGGGGCTCTTCTTTTTTCTTAAGCAAAAAATACAGGCTTTCCAATGCCGCGCCAGCGATATAGGCCACAGTTCGAGGCACACGTCGAGTAACAGGGGGCAATCCATCACAGGCTAAGATCAGATTGAGCATTTTTACCATAGTAATAGGCTCATCGTTACTCAAAAAATAGGCTTTGCCTTGACACTTTGGTTTAGGTTGGCAAAGTTCTAAGGCGGCGAGTACATGGGCATAGGCAGCATTATCGATATAGATGGTATCGACGAGTTTATCTTCGCGGCCAACCAGTTTTAACTTTCCTAAACGGCCACGTTCCAGTACCCGAGGCACAAGATGGGGATCGCCGGGGCCCCATATCAAATGCGGCCGCAGAGCGACTGTTTTTAATGCATAAGGTGTAATCATTTGAGTTGCTTCAGTATTTTCAACTGATACTTCACTCACTTGGTTAGCATCTAGCATCATTTTTTCGGCAATGGCTTTCGAGTGAGCGTAATAATTAAGGAATGTAGATGCGTAGGGGGTAGACTCATCAATCCCTGACTCATCTTGGCCTGTAAAGGTGACGCTCGGGGTGCTGGTGTAGACTAACTTATTTATTTTTAATGCTTTACAAACAGCAATCACATTAGCAGCGCCCTTCACATTAGGACAAAAATAACTGTCTCGATCGCCCCAAACCCCCGCTTTAGACGCCACATGGAACACGATATCGCAACCCTGCATCGCCTGCTGAAGTTGCTCCTTATTGACGAGATCCCCTTGCTTCATCGCAACACCCAACGCTTCAAGCTCTGGGTAATGCCCACGTGCAAAGCCTGTGACCTTAATGCCTGCCGCTAACAATCTTAAACAAATGGCCTTACCTAAAAACCCCCCAGCTCCCGTCACAAAGGCATGCGTTGCCTTAAGGGCAAGCTGCGTAAGCGCAGTTTGTTCGAGTGTGTCGAATTGCGCTAGTGTCGGATTTTTGATTGGATTGTTCGTCATTTAGGCATCCATTTCAGCGCATTGATATGAGCTTAAAAGTCAGTGTAAGAGTTTAAAAATAAGCATAAACGCTTAAAAATAAGCAAGTTTGTTCAAATGAACACAGAATATAACGTTAAAAATGCAGGAAAAAGCTGCAGAGCTTTAAATCAGCCTTTCGTTTGGGATTGCGCCCATACGGCTAATTTTTCTCTAAAAATTTTGGCATTGTGCCGTACATCCACTGGGAAATCCGGATGAATCAAAAATCGTTTTATCCCCTGAGTTTGGTGGAATTGCTCAGCAAGCGTAGTAAGCTCTTGATAAAGCTGCTGACTTTTATTACACACCAGTGATGTATCCAGTTCGATACAGATTAACGGTGTGATTTCATTCGCTACTTTCACACCCACTAAAGCAGAGCGTTTCACATTAGGATGCGTATTAAAAATACGCTCACAGGGAATCGAATAATAACGCTTAGCAAACTTCCCTTTATGGGTGGCATCAACTCTGTGAGCTTTACGTCCACACATCCATAACCGACCTTGGTCATCAAGATAACCCAAATCGCCCATTCTATGTCGAACGCAATTGGCGACAGGATCCCATATCTTAGCCATCGCAGTCGCACTATCGCGTTGATTATCACGTTGGCTATCATATTTATAGTATGATTGGCTCACCATGGGCCCTTGTACTATTATCTCGCCAATTTCACCATTCTTAAGCAGTAAAGCATCATCCCACTCGGGTATGACGGCTTCACTTATGCCGATAATGCCAATAGAGACACCATCAATAGCATGGCCAACACAGATGCCAGCGCCATTATCTGTCATCTCGGTCGTGGCAAATAAAGCATCACTGGCAATCATACTGATGGGCAAAGATTCAGTTGCGCCGTAGGAATTTAATACAGGTACGCCATCACTTAGCATCTTGCTAAAACGAGCAATAGAAGCAATCGTCGCTGGCGCCCCCGCCGAAATAACCCGTTTGACACTCGGCAATGTATGTTGCTTTTGCTCCCCCGCACGGCCTAAACGTTCGAGCAGCGCAGGATTAACAAAAATATTGCTGCATTGATATTGCTCAATCGCGGCAAACAAAAATTCGGGGTTAGCTGTGATGGGTTTACTGGCATCCATTTCGGGCACAATAGATGCCATACCCAACGCCGGACCAAAGAGTGAAAACAGCGGAAACGTTGCTAAATCGCGCTCACCATGGCAAATCCCATAATCGTTTTTTAGCGCTTGAATTTGCGCCTCAAACATTGCATGGCTATAGACAACTCCCTTAGGTGTGCCCGTACTGCCACTGGTGAATAGAATCGCCGCCATTTCATTTGGCTTTAGCAACACCATAGGATATGGCGACTTTTGAGCAGAGGATTGTGCCGAGGTATTTTGCAATAGCGTCGATAGACTCATAGCGCCAGTAGCCATACAGTTCAATTTTGCAGCGAAGCCTGTTTTGCCACCATCAACATTGAGCAATATCTTTATGGTGCCCTTACCCCAGCCAAATAAGCGCCTTGCAATATGCGCCTTGGGAATACCAATAAAAGCATCGGGCGCAGCCTCAGCAAAGCACTGCTTAAGGTTTTTAATCCCCATGCCAGGATCAACAAGAATGGGGATAATCCCCGCTTTAAACAGCGCAAAGGTTAAGGCAAAAAAATCGAGGCTCGGCGTAACCATCAGCACAGCCTTCATACCGCGGGTAATACCATGGGCATTAAGCGCAAAAGCTATCACATCACTTTGTCGGTCAAGACTGAGAAAGTCCAGCTCGCTGTAACGTAAGTTCGCCACAGAAGCGCCCTTCGCGCTTTGTACTGCTACAGCAAGATGATGGGGAATGTCATGGGCAGCTTGTTTAAGATGACGGCAAATATTGGCATCACTGGCTATTGCTGATTGAGACGTGCCAGTTGAAAGTGACGTTTCCGTCACCAAAGGGATCACTTCTTTTTCAAGCAACGTCGACATTAACCTGCAGCCCGTTCAGCGGACGCAGATGCGACTTGTTCATCGGCCATAAAACCTTTTATATGGGCAATCACTTCGTCACTGGCATCTTCCAAAATATAGTGACCGCAATCGGCAAATTCATGCACAGTCGCATGGGGCATGTGCTGGCGCCATTTAGCTAAAAAGTGTTTGTCGAACACAAAATCCTTCAGCCCCCAACAAATCAGGGTCGGCACTTTGGCAAATTTAGGCAAACTTGCTGCGATATCAGAGACTAACTGATAATTTCTATCACCTTCACGCAGCGGAATATCCTGCACAAAGCGCAGAGTAGAAATGCGGTTTGACCAAGAGTTAAACGGCGCAACGTAAGCCTCACGGATATATTTCGCCATTGGCTGACGTTTCACACCAACATAGGATGCGATAGATGAAAAAGCATTAAAACCACGCACTAAAACTGTGCCTAACAAAGTATTACGACAGATCCATAAAGGCCAAGGGAAAGGTTTAGATTCAGGTAAATGGAAGGCCCCAGTATTCAATATCACCAAGCGTTTAATGCGTTCAGGATAACGCGCCGCATAGCCCATACCTATCATGCCGCCCCAATCATGCACAACTAAGGTGATGTTCTCTTTGATATTTAAACTATCGAGCAAGGCTTCGAGATCATCTATACGGCGCTTAAGTGTGTAATCGTAGCCGCTATCATCGGGCTTATCCGACAGACCACAGCCGATATGATCCGGCACTATGCATTGATGAGAATCTTTTAAGGCGCTCACTAAATTGCGGTAATAAAACGACCAGCTTGGATTACCATGAACCATCACCACAGGTTCACCGTGGCCTTCATTGATATAATGCAGCTTGTTACCATTACGGTTAAAAAAATGACGTTGAAAAGGCAACAGAGTGTCTAACATGACGCTTCCTATTTTGGTTCTATTTATGAGAGCGAATTTAGCGAGTCAGTCTTTTATGGGAACGCCGACAATGGCAGTAAAAGACCTAAAGCGCCCCTACCACTTAATGCCTAACATCATGCAATTCAAGCCGCTACCTATACCTAAAAAGCTCACTTGATCGCCCGCTTGTAAAAAACCTTCATCATGGGCCATGGCGGCCGTCACAGGTAAAGACACTGTGCCCATATTGCCAAGCAATTGATAGGTAGGAAATTCTTTTTCGGGCGGAATATTAAGCGCACTCAGCACTTGTTTGCGGTTCGATGCACCCACTTGGTGGCAAATCACTTTATCCACTTGCTCAACCAGCCAATTGCGCTGCTCAAGGAAATGCTCCCAAGTGTGTTTAGCCAGCTCAACACCTTCCTTCAGCAGGGTTACCGCATCGGTACGCATAAACTCACGGTAAAGATTATGCCCCACTTCCTGCAATCCCCACTGACATAATTGATGATGCTCTGGAGCAGATAAATGCGATGCGCCAAGCAGTTGATGTTTACGCACGTTCGTTAGCGGTAAGCTGCCGTCGGTAAGGATAACCGCCACGGCACCAGAGCCTCCCGTGAGGGTCGCCAATGATTGGGCAAAATTCTGCATGGTTGGAGAAGCAAGCATATTATCGATAGTCACATCAACAATATCCCGTGCCGATTCACAGGAAACCACCATACCCGCCTTGATCTGACCCAGTTCAATACGGTTAGCAATGTCTAAAATACCCGATAACACCCCTAAGCAGGCATTACTGATATCGTAAATGGCGGTGTCCTTGGATACACCAAGCTCAGCAGCGATACGACAAGCGGTGGCAGGTTCATGTTGATCGCGACAGACTCCGGTGTACACCACAGCCCCTAAGTCAGCGACATTTATTCCCGTTTCAGCAATGGCTTTACGCGCTGCGTTAATCGCACCATCGGATAATTGGTGTCCTTTAGGCCACCAGCGGCGTTCGGTAATACCTGTCAATGCCGCTAATTGTCCCATAGGAATACGGAACTTTTGATATAAAGGCGCAAGGCGAGACTCTAGCTCGCTACTGGAAACCACTACAGGTGCCAGTTCATAAGCCAGGCTATTAATAAATACGCGGGAATATTTCATGAAACTGTTTTATTCGCTCACTAGAATCACTGACCGAGGGTCAGCTTTCAGTTGTTATTCGTCATTAATGCGACATTTGAACAAGAAAAGCCCGATGATTCAATAAAAAACCATCCTCAGTATAAGACTTGTCTCACAGCGATACGCATAACCACTGGCACGTTAACAGCATTAACACTAGTTTCAAATGAACTAATACAGAAATAGTTCATAAAAAACATTGCAGTACAGTATATTTTTAGACGCTATTTTTTAATCAACTGACTTTAACGCCAAAATGAGTGCATTTCTAGGTGTTACGCTGTTTGCACAAAATTCACTCACGCTAACTTGGTATCCCTGCTCCTGCAAAAAACAACAGCGATCGAGTATTAACCACTGTTCGAGTACTGAACGAAATAAATGCGCGACTAAATCAATGCGTCTGGTCAATCGTTGTCTTTGATACCCAGTTTCAAGCCAAAGATTAAAATCAATATGTTGTGGTAAATTGACCGATTTTTGTGTCGCGGCCCACAGGCAAAAATCGGCAAAACAGCCACTCAGTTGGCTCTGTTTTATCGATGGAATAGGTAAATATTCATCTACATTTCGGTATTGCCTCTGCAACGCATCAAACCCTAAACGCCACGCAATTTCTTGGTGACGTAGCGTCTGTTGTTTCGGGCTTGCAATCACACTCTGCTGCAGTGGTAATTGCAAATCATGGCGAGTCAGTGTGAGTGCACTCTGCTTTGCCACCGTTGATAAAGGCTGATAATGGCTCGCATGGATAAGATGATAACAACAGGGCGAAATAGCGAGCGCCTGAGTGCCCGCAGTCGCTGCAAGGGTTAACAATCGCACATGCAAGTCACCGCAGGCATGGAGCGCCACCGCGTGCTGCTGTGCGTATAAAGGATTTGAGTGTTTACCATCGCCACTCAAAGGGCTATCGACAATGTCAAAGGCATCGACGCAAATAAAGCGTTGAGATAATTGCCATTTATGAGCAAAGGCTTGGCCTTCTTCACAGAGCTTTTCCTGCCATTCTAAGCTCACAACATCAACGCCGCGTGCTTTAGCAATTAATCGTCCTAAATGCCCCTTACCTGCACACCATTCAAGCACGGGTAAATCATGGTGAGGTAAATGCTGCACAAATGCATGAATTTGCTCCCACTTACGGCCCTTTATATGGGCACTAAAATGGGCTTCATCCTCAAAAGAGAAGCGAGTGGCCGAAATATGCTTTGGTTTATTTGCGTCAGCACTATCAATAAGTTCAGCATTTGAAGTGCGTAGCAGGGCTAAATTCCACTTTAGGCCTAACGTCTTCAAATCAAGATCTAATGCGGGAGATAGGGCATCGACTAACAAGCCTTGATCTGCATCGAGTTTATCCAAGTTTTCATCAGCGATAGCCCATACCGCCTCGGCTAAATGCGGGAACTTAGCGGCCCAAGGTAAGGACGATGCCTCAAAAGCACGCATTTGCCAGAGGGAAGTACTCTGCTCAAGCAACTGATTCAGTTCGCTAAACTTCTGTGAGTAAGTGAGTATTGTATGCAAATTATCTTGGTTCACGTTATGCCCAGTGTAAAAATGCTTGTCTTGCCATCAGCTCACTTTATCTTGCCTAGTCGATGGCTTTAATAGACAAAAGGTTTAATGGACAAAATGACTTTAATGAGAAAAATGTTAGTATCGTGGCGCGCTAGCGCGAACTTAACCTCAAGCTAGCACCTAACATTAACGGTTAATCATCGTCACCGAAAAAGGATCAACATGCTTTCACCCTGCGTTGCACGCTGCGGCTTAAATGATGAAAATTATTGCATGGGCTGTTTTCGTCATATTGATGAAATCGTCCGTTGGCGCGATGCCAGCGAAGCGCAACAAGTTGATATATTAAACCAACTCCCTGCCCGTAAAGCCTTGTTTAAAGACGATAAAAATCAACACATATTAAGCCGCGCAACATGGCTAGAAGCTGAGGCCCGTTTAGCGAAAAAAGCCTGACAATGTCAGGCCTTTTGTCACTATTTTTTCATCATGGCTTTTAAATCGGCAAAAGGATTGTAGGTCGCCGCGGCTTGTTTGGTCTCAGTAGTGCTACCGTAGCGGATCAATTCTTCAAAACGGGAATGTTCGTTATCGTGGCAATACAAGCACAATAACTCCCAATTTGATCCATCAGATGGATTATTATCGTGATTATGATCCCTGTGGTGCACCGTCAGTTCGCTTAGGTTTTTCGGGGTAAATTCTCGAGTACAGCGGCCACACACCCAAGGATAAAGTTTTAACGCCTGCTCACGGTAACCACTCTCACGTTTGGCTTTGTATTCCCGCGCCTCGGCTAATACTTTATCTAATTTACTCTCACCTTGATTAACTGACATGCTGTCACCTTACTTAAAACAGACCTCAAAAATTGTCCCAAGGATAATCTGACTTATCACTTGGAGCAATATGAGCCTTAGATCATAAGGCGTTAAACACATTCTAATCCACACATTCACTCGCAAAAAAACGGTTTATGCAACATGACCCTGATCAGCGCTAGAAAGATGTAGATAGTGCAAATATTTTTCATATTGGGTAACGACATCCGCCAAGATTTGCTCTTCGGTATAACCCATTACATCGTAATGCTGCCCACCCTGCTCAAGGTAAACCTCAGCGCGATAGTACGACGTATTCCCTTGCTCTAGCTCTTCCCCTATCGGGTTTACAATCTCAAAACAACGCAAACGTACACCGTATACAAAGGGTAAGTTAACTTCATTACTGACAACTAGCCTGACTTTTCCCTCGATGTATTCGAGATCAGCGACAATACCTTTGCTCATAAAACGCTGACAGACTTTTGATAATGCAGGGGTCGCCACATTATTGATAAAAACCCGCGCGTCTTCCTCTGTCGGATGTGACACTAGCACTTCAATACGCTCCTCCCAACTGATATTGGTTTTGGCGTACTGCACGCTAGTATTGTGCATCTGTACACTGTTGATCTTAAGCCAATCATTTTTTAGTGCTTTATATAAACCAAGGCACATCAATAACATAACGACTAAAAATGGCATAGCACTGGCAATTGCCGCGGTTTGTAATGCCTGTAGCCCCCCCGCCAATAACAGCACTGAAGCCACCACACCTTGAAGTAATGCCCAAAATACTCGCTGCCATACAGGTGCATTGTTATCACCGCCAGAGGTCAAGTTATCAATGACTAAGGAGCCAGAATCCGATGATGTGACGAAAAAAGTCACCACTAAACAAATCGCAATGCCTGACAGCAATGTCGAAAATGGCATATGTTCAAAAAACACAAATAGCGCCACAGAAACATCGGTATTGACCGCCTCAGCTAAATAAGTCGCCCCTTGATGCATAATGGCGTTGATAGCCGAATTACCAAATACTGTCATCCATAGGAAGGTCAATGCCGAAGGCACAAATAACACACCAATTAAAAACTCACGGATTGTTCGACCACGGCTCACCCGCGCAATAAAAGTCCCGACAAATGGCGACCATGAAATCCACCACCCCCAATAGAGTAATGTCCAACCACCCAGCCAATCTTCCTTCTGTTGATAGGCATATAAATTAAAGGTTTTATTCACTAAATCACTTAAATATCCGCCGGTATTTTGCACAAAAGCCTGTAATAACATCACAGTGGGACCGAGGATTAACACAATACACAAGAGTAAAATCGCCAGACCAAGGTTAAGCTCACTCAAACGCTTTACCCCTTTGTCGAGCCCAGAAAACACCGAAAGCGTTGCTAATAAGGTAATACCTATGATGAGAGACACTTGCACTAGAGTGTTATTGGGTAAGTCGGTAAACAGATAACTCAGTCCTGAATTGACCTGCAACACCCCAAACCCCAGTGATGTCGCCACACCAAACATAGTACCGAGCACGGCAAAGGTATCGACCGCATGACCAATAGGCCCATAAATTCGCTCACCAATTAAGGGATACAGGGCACTGCGGGGTAATAGGGGTAACTTATGGCGATAGGAAAAATAGGCTAGGCTCAACGCCACCACGCCATAGATTGCCCAAGCGTGAATCCCCCAATGGAAGAAAGTGATCTTCATTGCCTCTTTCGCGGCGGCAATGGTTTCGGGAGTCGCATCGGGTGGTGCCAAAAAATGCATTACGGGCTCAGCCACCCCAAAAAACATCAGGCCAATGCCCATCCCCGCCGAAAACAACATGGCAATCCAGCTTTTATAGCTATAATCGGGCACGGAATGATCGGGGCCAAGTTTGATATCACCAAAACGGCTCACCATCACAAAAATGATAAAAATTAAAAAAATAGCCACACTCAAGATATAAAGCCAACCTGCTTTCATCTCTATCCATGACTGCATTGATTTAAAAAAAGCATTCGCCTCTGTTGGCCACACTGCGCAAATCATCACCATTAAGGTGATAAGAAAAACCGATGAATAAAATACCGGTGGGTTGATACTCGTTTTAATCGACATTAAGACTCCCTTGTTTTAGCAAGCTCCCTATTCAGCCAACTGAATCCTCGTTTAGTACACCGGATTCATTGAATAAGCGTAGATAACGGAATAATCGCGACGCCAATGCCACGACATATACAGATGTCATAGCCAACACACCCAATAATGCATAACAAGCATTCGCTTTTCGCAATACCTTGTCATGTCATATTCGTTATCTTGTTTTATTCGATAGGAAATAGAACATAGGTGAGCTAATCCCAATAAAAGCCACAGTATAAGGCTCAGTTTAAACTGGGATAATTAGCATAAAAAATGGCGACTCATTAAGCCGCCACAGAATTATACCACAAAATGCACAAAACTTGATATTTAACCCTATCAATAGGGTTTAAACTGACTTAGATGTCGCCTATTGGGTCGCAGGTGTTTGAGAAATTCCCGCCGTAAGATTAAAGCGCATCGCCTCCTCAAATGACCAATCGACAAGAATAAGATCATCTCGCTTAACTAAACTCGTTACCCCCGCCATTTGATAACTCAATTGAAATAACACTGGCACCCAATCTCCCTCGGGTAATGCATCGAGTAAGGGCTTAGGCGGAGTATCTGTCATAATAAACCCGACCACATAACCCCCATTTGCTTGTTTAACCAACACTGTTTGTTGGGTATTTAGCTTGCCTTCACGATTCATCAGGGAAGCAATATCGCGAATACTGCCATACACAGACTTAAATAAAGGAAAGCGCATTAACTGACGCTCTATCCAACCATAGATCCATACGATGGGACTGACCGAAAACAATAATCCGACCGCAAACACTAAGGCCACGACTAAGATAAAACCGACACCGACAAAATGTTGGTTAATCCCTACCAACGCTAAAATAAAAATCCCTAAACCATCCAAAGACACAAATAACGACCAAAACAACCAGAGGCTTAGGGCCATAGGGAGTAAGTTCATTAAGCCGCGGGCTAAGGTTTTCTTCATGACACTCTCATTTCATCTATGGGATAAAAAAAGGCATAAAATATTTACGCCTAGAAACACCACAAATGCTACCACAGAGTCACTTTTGCATCAGCACTTGATGTAAGGTAAGGCGCAGATAAAATCAATAACAAATCGCTATGGCATCGAGGGAAAGAATATGCGCGTGACTCGCCTAGACCACTTAGTGTTAACCGTAAAAGATATCGAGGCCAGCGTCGCCTTCTATCAAAGTGTATTAGGAATGAAAAAAGTGATATTTGGCAACGGGCGCGTTGCCTTAATTTTTGGCGATCAAAAAATCAACTTACATCAAGCGGGTGCTGAATTTGAGCCTAAGGCCGCCCTAGCAACGCCCGGCAGTGCCGATCTGTGTTTTGTGGTCAGTCATAATATTGAAGCAGTGATCACCCATTTAAACGCCCTTCAAATTGATATCATTGAGGGTCCGGTGCTACGAACTGGCGCCACAGGTCGGATAAACTCTGTCTATATCCGCGACCCCGACTTAAACCTGCTTGAGTTATCCGAATATCTGCCCGCCTGCACGCGGTAGGCAAGATAGCCTTATAGCAGAAGGTAAACTGGCTTTATTACCTCTACTGTTCGCTTTGGATTTAAAAGAAATGTGATGGCAAAAAACAATAATGTGGTTGGTGTAACAGCTTTTGTAAACCAAAGCATTGGCTAACAATGGGGATAGAAAGGTGTTTAGTATACGGTTTTGACTTAACACCTTTCCAATATTGATCTGTCGTAGATGGCCTAAACTTTAAAAGACGTTACCAGCGAATTTAAGGTTTCTGCTAAACGAGCAAGATCGGCACTTGATGCTTGAGTTTCATGGGCCCCCGCAGAAGTTTGATGTGACAAATCTCGTATATTCAAAAGGTTGCCATCAACCTCCCGCGCCACTGTCGCCTGCTCTTCTGCTGCACTGGCAATGGTAAGATTTTGTTCATTAATTTGAGCAATAGCGGTGGCAATCTGTTGTAAGGCATCACCAGCCTGCTGGGCAATAAGCAAGGTTTCAGTGGCACGATTGCTGCTATTTTGCATGGTGTTAACGGTAGTCTGAGTTTCAGCTTGCACTAAATGCATCATACGCTCAATTTCTTTGGTTGATTCCTGTGTACGATGTGCCAATGCGCGCACCTCATCGGCAACTACGGCAAAACCTCGACCACTTTCACCTGCTCTGGCAGCTTCAATAGCAGCATTCAATGCCAACAAGTTAGTTTGTTCGGCAATGCCTCTAATCACATCCAATACTGAACTGATTTCGTTTACCCGACTCGCTAATTGCTGAATTCCCTGACGGGCTTGTTGTAATTCACCTTCAAGGGTTTGTATGGTTTGAATCGTATGCTGAACACGCTCTTTGCCTTGACGAGCTTTAATATTTGCGGTTTCAGAGTCACTCGATGTTGCACTAGCACTGCGGGCAACTTCTTCAATGGCTGTCGTTAATTCAGTCACCGCCGTCGCTGCTAATTCGAGTTCTTGACTTTGCTGGTGTAATGTCTGGCTAGATTGATCGGTAACGACGCTAAGCTCTTCAGAGGTCGCGGCCAATTGCGAAGATGAGTGATTAATTTCACTTAGTGTTTGCTGCAATTGCTGTTGCATAACAGCCATGCTGCGGATCATATCCCCAGCTTCGTCCGCGGCATCATCGGCAAACTTTTGGGTTAAATCGCCACTGGCAATACGCTGACAGATAGCTACGGCATTTTGCATAGGGCCAATGAGACTGCGGCTAAAGAAATAAGCCAGCACAACGGCTCCGATAACCGCAAAAACCACAATAGCAATCATAGTACTAAGTGCTAATTCTATCGTGTGTTTTGCACTGTTTGCTTCCACTAAGGATCTTTCTTGCTGGTAATCTGCTAAGGCACTTATCGCATTTGATACTTTAATAGCGGCATCATTTAACCCTGCATTACGCAATGCAATAGACTCGGTATATTGGCGTTGCTCGTTTAATCTCAGGATCTGTTGATGCAGTTGATCGTAGCCGTCTTTGGCCTTTAATACCTGCTCTAGTACCTTGTGCCCTTCTGGCGTACGTTGAAACACCTCTACTTTATCAATATTGGTTTTAAAGTTATCCAGCTCATTACGGATGCGATCGCGATGACGTTGCCGTTCAGCATCCGTTTCCGCATACATTAAATTAAGTGTATACAGCCTAATAAATAGAAAATCTTTGTTGAGTTCACCAGCTAATAACGAAGCTGGGAGTCGATGCTCTGCGATATTACTGATATTGACTTCAACACTGTTAAAGCGCTGAATGGCGGTAAGTCCCACTAAAACCGTGAGCAACGTCATAATGCCAAAGGCAACGCTTAAGCGTTTGCCGATTTTTAGTTTTCTTAACATTGTATAGCTTCCTGCATTGAAGGCTGTTTACTGTTTCACCCCGTCAAGGTTAGTACGGTAAAAATGGAACGGCTTGCAGTCTTGAGAGTGATATGAATAACGAGGCGAGGTATTAACAACATTGCTTCGTTAAAGTAACTTTAACACCCGACTTAACTAAAGGCATCAGTAAATACTTGTTTTTGATCAATTTTTTTAAAAGTCGTTTATAGCGAAAGCAATCTAATTTGGACATCATGTTGAATGAATACTGTGGATTTTTGACAATTTCTTAGTGAATTATTGTCAAAAATGTTGAGAGTAAGAATAATTGGGCCTACATAGTCGCCCTAGATTTAGCTCATAAGCCATATTAAAACTGTAGATAATTCACGCTATCGTCTAACTGTTTTTAACGTACTGATTACGCTAATGTCCAAAAGATGAGCCAATGGACATGGCATTTGATTAATGGCATTTAATACCACCAAAAGCAAAACGCTCCACAGAGACTGCGGAGCGTTTTATTTAGCAAAGGGATTAAACAGTAAAGTTGGCGCTTGTCTTAGCCTTTCATATCCTTTTCCATATCTTCGTAGGAAGTATGGCGAACGTCTTTACCTTTTACGTAGTAAATAATGTATTCGCAGATATTTTTACAACGATCACCGACACGCTCAACTGCGCGTGCAGCCCACAGTACGTCTAAAATATCGGGGATTGAGCGTGGGTCTTCCATCATATAGGTCATTAGCTGACGGATAATGCCTTCATATTCACGGTCAAGCTTGGCATCTTCTTTGTGCAGTTCTAACGCAGTATCGGCATCCATACGCGCCAGCGCATCTAAGGTCGCATGTAACATCCGAGTCGCATGACGCCCCATATTTTCAATGCTAACTAACAAAGGTTGTTGATTATTTAAACGCTTATCGAGTGCCGCTTTTGCGATTCGCACACAAGCATCACCAATACGTTCTAGATCGGCAATGGATTTAGATATGGCAATAATTAAACGCAAATCACTGGCCGCGGGTTGACGTTTCGCAATGATGCGGGTGCATTCTTCATCAATCGAAACTTCCATACCATTGACTTTATGGTCGCCATCAATCACCCGTTGGGCTAACTCAGCATCGAGGGCACTTAAAGCATCAATCGCTTGTTCTAGCTGACGTTCAACCAAGCCACCCATAGCGAGTACGCGGTTACGGATATCATCTAGTTCAGCGGTAAACTGTCCTGAGATATGCTTACTTAAATTCATATTTTCCATTTGGCCAACCTTTTACTCAAGTGTTTCAAGGCCTAGGCTCTCGCCTAGACTGTGGCGTTTATTTAATCACTGATTAACCGTAACGTCCGGTGATGTAATCTTCTGTTTTACGTTTTTTCGGCGTAGTGAAAATGGTATTGGTATCCGCATATTCCACTAATTCACCCATATACATAAAAGCAGTTTGATCCGATACCCGTGCCGCCTGTTGCATATTGTGAGTCACTATCACCACGGTATATTTGGTTTTCAGCTCAGTGATTAACTCTTCAATGGTTAAGGTTGAAATAGGATCGAGTGCCGATGTGGGTTCGTCGAGTAATAGCACTTCTGGCTCAATCGCAATTGCACGGGCAATCACCAGACGTTGCTGTTGACCACCCGATAAACCAAAAGCGTTATCGTGCAATCTGTCTTTCACTTCATCCCAAATAGCCGCGCCGCGCAGTGAACGCTCAGCGGCTTCATCTAAGTCTCGACGATTATTAATGCCTTGCAAGCGTAAGCCGTAAACCACGTTCTCATAGATCGACTTTGGAAATGGATTTGGACGTTGGAACACCATGCCCACATTTCGACGCAGGGCTGCCACATCAATTTTTTTGTCGTAAATATTTTGACCGTGCAGCAAAATCTCGCCGTCGATATAGCAGTTATCCACTAAATCGTTCATACGGTTAATGCAGCGCAGTAAGGTCGATTTACCACACCCACTGGGGCCGATAAAGGCAGTGACTTGCTTCTTGGGGATCTTCATCGATACATTAAACAGCGCTTGCTTATCGCCATAGCGCAAATCTAAGTTGCGGATCTCCAGAGCGGTATCGTTCTGGCTTAAGTTCGCCAAATCAAAGGTGTTCGTTTTCATTGCTGTCGAATCTATAGAAATCATATTCAGTCCTAATACTTTCAGGATAATCGCTGGTTAGTGCTCAAGCGAACGATATTTTTCACGTAAATGATTACGCACACTAATGGCTGTTAAGTTAAGTGCCACTATCACAGTCACCAGCAAGAAGGAGGTCGCATACACCAGAGGACGCGCCGCTTCGACGTTAGGACTCTGGAAGCCAACATCATAAATATGGAACCCTAAGTGCATGAACTTACGTTCCAAATGCACAAACGGGAAGTTAAAGTCCAGTGGTAATGTCGGTGCTAATTTCACCACACCCACCAACATCAGCGGCGCCACTTCACCGGCAGCGCGAGCAACGGCTAAAATCAGACCCGTCATGATCGCAGGGCTTGCCATCGGGATCACAATCCGCCACAGGGTTTCGGCCTTAGTGGCACCCAGAGCCAAACTGCCTTGACGCACGGCGCTTGGGATCCGACTCAACCCTTCTTCTGTCGACACAATAACCACTGGCAGAGTCAGAATCGCCAATGTCAGCGCCGACCAAATCACCCCAGGCGAGCCAAATGTGGGCGCAGGTAAGGCTTCAGCGTAAAACAATTGGTCGATGGAACCGCCCATCATGTAGACAAAGAAACCTAAACCGAATACACCATAAACAATGGAAGGAACACCTGCTAAGTTAATCACGGCGATACGGATCATCTTAGTGATCGGCCCTTTTTTGGCATATTCATGCAGATAAATTGCCGCAACTACACCAAAAGGCGTCACAATAATTGCCATAAGCAATACCATGAATACGGTGCCAAAAATCGCCGGAAACACACCGCCTTCGGTATTGGCTTCACGGGGATCATCCTTCATAAATCGACCTAGGCCCACAAACCAATGGCGTACTTTACCCAGCAATCCCAAATGATTCACATAGGTCACATCCAAAACCGAATCAAGCTTTAACTCCACTTCAACACCACGCATATCGCGCACGATAACCGAATCGCGGGCAGCCTCATCACGTAGGGTAAAGAGTTCTTTTTCCAGCACTAAGTAATCTTTCTGGAGGGCCTCCTTCGCCGTAGCCAGTTCTGACTTACGGCTATCTGTCAGCTCACCATCTAACTCATAACGACGCTCTTTTAAACGCAGTCTTTCGATTGCGTAGTTAATTGCACCAATATCTTGCTTTTGTAGTTTGAGTGCCTTGTCCGACAGGGCTACCGCTCGGTCAATATGTTCCATCAGTGATGACTCTATAGCATCATTCACTAAATCAAGGCGCTTACCATCTTCTATTACTGCCACCGGATAACCATAAAAGTTACCGTTTTTAGTACGCTCAATCATGGCGACATCCTCAGGAACGGAGCGACTAATAATGTCAGTCGCTAATATCCAACGGAAATCTAAGCCAACAAATTCACGGTTACCGGTTTTGACTAAGTAACGGGTTACAAACTCGGCTGGAGGCTCTTTAAACACATGTCCCGCAGCAATAAGACGCTCAGATGGGACTTCTTCCCTATCGTAAATCTCACCGATTAAGGTTGAGCGAACACCCGAACTATCCTCAAGCTCCCATTGATAAATATCCGCAGGCCAGAAGTAACTTAAGCCACGCCATGCTATCAGCAGTAATAAGCCCAATACCGCAATCAAACTGATGCTCACCGCTCCGCCTGTCATCCAAATCCACGGCGAGCCTGATTTTACCCACTTACCCATTGCACAAACCTCTCAAGGTCATTGGCGAAATAGTATTTAAAGTCATTATCTTATCTCCGTTACAGCGAGCTATAGCGGTCACGTAGACGCTGTCTCACCACTTCAGCAATGGTGTTAAAGAAGAAGGTAAATACGAACAACACAAATGCCGCGAGGAAGAGCACACGATAATGGGAGCTACCAATCGCCGACTCTGGCATTTCTACTGCAATGTTCGCAGCCAAGGTACGCATACCTTCAAACACGCTCCATTCCATAATCGCGGTATTACCTGTTGCCATCAGTACAATCATGGTTTCGCCCACGGCGCGCCCTAGCCCCATCATTACCGCGGAGAAAATCCCAGGACTTGCGGTTAATAGCACGACTCGCGTTAAGGTTTGCCAAGGTGTAGCACCTAGCGCCAAACTGCCGTTTGAAAGATGGCGAGGTACAGAAAAAATGGCATCCTCAGCAATCGAGAAAATGGTTGGTATCACCGCAAAGCCCATGGCGATACCCACCACCAGCGCGTTACGTTGATCGAAGGTGATACCCAGCTCATTAGTGATAAACTGACGGGTGTTACCATCGAACAGGGCGACTTCAATCATCGGACTAATGGCAAAGGAGAACCAACCGATAAAACAAATCACGGGGATAAGCATAAGCTCTTGATATACCTCGGGCAAACGCTGTTTCCATTGGACAGGTAATCGACTCCAAGCATAGGCTGAGGTCAGGATAGATGTCGGCAATAACACCAAGAGAATTAAAATACCGGGTAAATGCTCCTCTATCAGCGGCGCCAACCAGAGTCCCGCCAAGAAACCTAAAATCACCGTTGGCAAAGCTTCCATAATTTCAATTGTTGGTTTAACTAAAGCGCGCACTTTAGGTGACATAAAGTAAGCCGTATAAATAGCGCCAGCAATGGATAATGGCACCGCAAACAACATGGCATAAAGTGCCGCTTTCATCGTGCCAAAGGCTAATGGCATTAAACTTAACTTGGCCTCAAAGTCATCGGAGCCAGAGGTGGATTGCCATACAAATTTAGGCTCAGGATAACCTTCGTACCAAACCTTGTTCCACATAGCGGTCCATGACACTTCAGGGTGGGAGTTCTCCACACTGAAGATATGTAGCTTCTTATCCGCTTCAACCACTAAGCTATTTGAGCGAGGGCTAAAACCCATCATACCGGGGTTTTTAAGATCAAATTTTTCGTCAAAGAGTTCACGATGGCTTGTGGTGTAGAGTAATGACAACTCCCCTTCTGGGCTGATTACGGCAAAACTCTTACGGTAAAATTCAGAGGCGATAGAGGCAATAGGAGGTAAGTCATTAAACTCACGGATTTCCTGATATAAGCGACCTTTAGGACCATTGACTTGAAAGTACTGAGCAACCACACCTGAGTCATAGCTGACCAAAATAGAGCTAGCGCCCGCTAACAGCGCTATCTGATTCACCTTTGACTTATCCTTCTCAGCATCAATCACTTGCATTAATTCAATATTTTCAGCATCACGGATATCGTATACAAAGACTTTGTTGCCCATTTGCAACATCAACTGACGTTGGTCTGGCGTCATCAACTGCTGAGCCACTTTTTTAGGTGCATCTTGAATAATCGACGTCGTAGTCGTCCATTCAACCTGCTCAGTCATCAGATTCTCTTGACCTTCGAGGCGGCTTAAACGCCAAATCCCAAGATGATCTTTATAGGCAAAGCTCATCTTATCTGAGCTATAAATAAAAGTAAGTTTGGTAATTGCCGCACCTGACTCGTCAATAGTGACAGGGGCTTCGCCAGCAGGGTAACGTAATTTAGGGGTGATCAAGCGCTTGTTATTTGGGTAAGTTAAACCAAACTCAATCCCCACTATCAAAGCTTGACCATTGCTTAATCCTAGTGCGAAGCGTTGTTCACTCGGTGCAGCTACCGCAGCACTTGTCACTGTCACGCCCTCTGGTAGTGACTGCGAAAAAGATGAGAGCAAACTGCCGTCAGCCACAGTGTAAAAATCCACTTGACCATCAACGGAGACACGGTACATGACCTCATTTTGTTCATCGACGCCAACCATAAGCGTCGCAGTATCGGCATGCTGATAACTCACCGTTTTTATAGGCGTCACATCCGCACTATCAAAAATGGGTTTTATCACATACAGCAAATAAAAGAAGATCAACAATAGGGCGACAAACACCATAGTGCCGCCAATAGTGACCCCAATTTGAGCCGCTTTATCCTTAAATGCCCTGCGACTTGAACGTCCACCTTTCAACATATTGTGAGACGCAGAACCAGGTTGAGTGACCTGACTTTCCATTAAGAACCTCTATTTATTAATAGCTAGCGTTTTTCGCTAGGATTTGCTGAGTGCTATGCTTACACTGTTTGAACGTAAACTGAGCAATAACAACATCCTTCATTCTAAGTGCGTTGGATTATATGACGCAAAGATGACAGTTGTGTTACACCCCGTTTTAAAAAAGGTGCCTTTTATACAAAATAGGAGTCAGTCACTATGCTACGATATTTGATCACACTACAAGCACCTGATAGAAAAGGATTAGTTGAACAAATTGCCCATGCGGTAAGCCGTCACGGTGGTAACTGGCTCGACTCAGAACTCCGCCATATTGACGGTGTCTTTGCCGCTATTTTGTTACTCGAACTCCCCTCAATGCGCATGGACGAATTAATCGAAGCCCTAGAATGCATTGATGGCCTCACCCTCACCTATGCTAAAACATCGGTATCCCTCAAGCCCATTAAACGCTTAAGCTACAGCCTTGTCGCCTACGACAGACCGGGGCTAGTACTTGATATTTCAAATAAAATTAATGCACTTGGGATCAATATCGAACAATTTAGCAGCCAATATGAAACCGCTGGCCACACGGGTATCGCCTTATTTCGCGCAACGATTAGCCTTGGATTAACCGATACAGCCCAAGAAGATCAACTTGCTGAATCTCTCTATGCCCTAGGGGATGATCTCGTGCTTGACCGATTGAGCCGTTAACATTGCACTTTATCTCAAGACTAAATAGCTAAAAGACAAAATGCCGCCGAGTAACTACGGCATTTTGTATCCGTTATCGTGGAGAGACTGCTCCAACCGGCTCTCTCAACTTACTATCAATCGACTCTCTTAATAAAAAATCCTATCTAAACTGGTTTGGATAATCTTGTATACTGCCAACCACGCAGTGACATTAAAGATAATGTGTGCACTTAACGCTTGATGAGCACCAAGATGCACACAAAAATAGGAATACCCATGTTAGGAACGCTAAAAAAGATGCGCGCACAGCTAGATGATGCGCAGCAAGTACAATACCAGCTCATTGTTGGGGATGAATTACTGCCACTCAATCCTTTAATAGGTAAATCACTCACCTTGACGCATACAGGCAATATTTATTGTTGTAATTGCGGTAAAAAGACCAAAAAGAGTTATTCGCAGGGGCATTGTTTTGTGTGTATGCAAAAACTGGCTAGCTGTGATATGTGCATTATGAAACCAGAAACCTGCCACTACGACCAAGGGACTTGCCGCGAACCCGATTGGGCGCAAAACCACTGTTTCGTGCCACATTATGTGTATCTGTCCAATACTTCAGGCGTTAAAGTCGGCATTACCCGCCATACTCAACTGCCCACTCGTTGGATAGACCAAGGTGCCACCCAAGGTTTACCGATATTTAAAGTCTCAACAAGGCAGCTTTCAGGTTTAGTTGAAGTCGAACTCGCTAAATTGGTTAATGACAAAACCCATTGGCAAGCCATGTTAAAGGGCCATGCCGACGATATCGATTTAAATGCTAAGGCTGCGGAACTGATCCCGCAAATTGAAGCCAAGCTACATGAAATCGGTATGCAAAAAGGCGACTACCGCATCGATCGCTTGCAGGAAGAGATTCAAACAATTCATTATCCGATTGATACCTTCCCCAAAAAAATCACCTCACATAATTTTGATAAGGAAGCCGTTGTCAGCGGGATTTTGCAAGGAATTAAAGGCCAATATTTACTCTTTGATACGGGGGTGATTAATATCCGTAAATTTAGTGCCTATGAAGTGAGTGTGGCGTTAACTGACTGATATAAGGTAAAATCCATGTCAAATGAGTGTGTTGAAATCCGTTATGGCTGTCAGCACACTCATTGCTAAACCGTTAGATGACAGTAGTAAAGCGTCTAGATAGCTTAAGTAGAACGTCGATATGCTGAACGACATGCTGAGAGTAGAACCTCAACAGGCTCATACCCAAAGCATTGGTGCAGTACCAGTGTTTAGCATGATTGATTACCCTCATCTTGCAATAACTCATTAGCACTCACGCCCTGCGTTCATATGGATGAAAATGGCGCTCGGCTTCCCCAAAGTAAAGAACATCTTTATATGGAATATTCTTGATGAAACAAGGACCTCAAAATTTTATCCGTCGCTGTGCATTCCAACAAAAATTACGTAGTAAACAATCAGGAATATTTTTGCTCTTGATAATCCCGCTGATAATAGCAAGCGGTCCATGGAAGGAACTGACGGCATCGCTATCGGCAGAACCCTGGGATATAGGATTTACAATTGTTGTCGTTTTAGCCGTTGTGATGGCATTTTTCTTCGTCTTCTTGATCATTTCTGAATCGATAAGACTAGGCAAAGCCGCTAAAAATGAACAAAGGAAATTAGCCGAAGCGGGGCCAGATGGCTATTACATCGATATCTATCAAGAAGGCCTCATTTTTCATGTTTACGATGCCGAATTTCATCTTTTTGAGATGAAGCAACTGTTTGTTCCTTTGGATGAGATTGCCAGTACAAAATACCTAAAAAGTAGAAGGGGTATTCCTACCTTCACGATCAACTTTTCCCACATTTCCGGCCAAGTGTCGTTCACACCTAGGGAAATAAATGTGGATGATTTTGATTTTATAAAGGAATTTCTCGAGACTCATATTTCCAATCGAGGGAATAAGTCAGCTTAAGATAGGCTGGTTAATTAAACATAGGCGCGCTGCGTTGTGTACAGCTTAAGTCACACAACGCGCGCTATTATTGGACAAGCTTGGTTTAGATGAATTTGTATGTGGATGCACTAACCTTGCGCTTCCATGTAGACAAGTTCCCAGATATGCCCATCGGGATCTTCAAACGCATGGCCGTACATAAAACCCTGATCCTTGGCTTCACGATAGGCTTTGCCGCCATGTTTTTCAGCGAGTTTAACCCGTTGGTCAACACATTCCCGACTTTCGCAGTCAAGGCAGTTGAGCACCTCAGTCGTGGAATGGGCATCGGCAATGGCCTTATCCGTAAAGCCTGAGAAAAACGGCTTAGCCAGCAACATCACAAAAATATTGTCCGCTATAACAACACAGGCTGCCTGTTCATTGCTGTATTGCTCATTGATAGCAAAACCAAGTCCTGAGTAGAAATAGCGTGATTTCTGAACGCTCTCAACAGCCAGATTAACAAAGATACTTTGTGCCATAATAATTTCCCTTTATTAAGGGCGTGTTGACGTTTCAGGGTTATTTTTGCAGCGAGTTGGCTGGCTTTTATGCAAGGCAAAGCCCGTGCAGTGTAGTTATTCTACATAAACGGGCGATAACGCAGCAGAAACGCCAGCCAAACGCAGCCCGAAGGGTTCGTCTGGCAAGCTCTTGCTCTTTGTCACTCGTCATTTGAGTAGAATAACTACACGTCACTCCTCGTTTCGCGATCACGAGCTTGCCAGAGCGAACAAAATTTAATCTCGAAACGTCAACACGCCCAAGTACTAATCGCGCCATCAGACGCTAAGTTCACAACCTTGTTAGACATATCACTGCTGCAACACTGACAATCAATATTGAAAAATCAACGATACGTCGATGTTGCTCGAGGCATAATCATCTCCTCAAATAATTGAATTAGCAATCTCTAAAACAATAAATCGTGTGCTAGAAGTACCTTATTATTTAAACGTCGATCGTCCTATTTCACCGTTTGGGTTGTGGGCAGAGATAACAGCATTTCATCGATAGTACAGAACCTTTATCGTATTTTTTGAGATCGACGCCATACGACATATAGGCGCGGCCAAATTTACCCGCTAGAATGCCTCGCCGAGTGTCTGTCAGAGCAATAGCAACAGCACTTAAATTTGAGGGAAAATGCCCTTATCACAATGCCAAAAACGACAATTACAGGTATGAGATCTATCTATGGAGTTAATACTCGCTATCGCGCTATTTGCCTTTTCATCGGGGATCACCCCGGGGCCAAATAATATTATGCTGATGACTTCAGGGGTGAATTTCGGCGTTAAACGCAGTATTCCACATCTGATGGGCATAAGCCTTGGTTTCCCGACCATGATCTTAGCCATTGGTCTAGGCTTAAGCGCGGTATTTCAAGCCTATCCTATTATCCATCAAGTGATTAAAGTCATCGGCATCGCATACCTTTTATATCTGTCTTGGTTGATTGCCAACAGCAGTAGCAAGATGGAAGGTAAAGCCATTGCAAAACCTTTTAGTTTTATTCAAGCGGCAGCCTTTCAATGGGTTAACCCTAAAGGCTGGATTATGGCGGTGGGTGCAATTGCGACCTTTACCTCAGTGCAGCAGGAATTAACTCCGCAAATCATCACGATTGCGACGGTGTTTTTATGTGTCGCGTTTCCCTGTGCTATTGTCTGGCTTGGGTTTGGGGTTGCCCTGAAGCGGATTTTGAAAAATGAGCGGCAGCAGAAGATATTTAATATCACTATGGCAGTCTTGCTTGTGGCGTCTATCATCCCTATGATCGCCCCCTAATTTTTAAGTACGAGCAAACCACCGCCATGAACGAAATTGACATGATCACTCAACAAACCGACAACTGGGTGAAAAAAGTGATCATGAAATACAATATTTGCCCCTTCGCCAGACGCGAAGTCGAGCGCGGCAGTATTCGCTATCTTGTGGTGGAACAAACTAAAGTCAAACTCGTGCTCAAGGCGCTCATCGAAGAATGCCAATATCTTGATGCGCACCCCGAAGTCGAAACTACGCTGTTTATTCTGCCCCGAGGTTTTGAGGGTTTTTATGCTTATCTTGACCTCGTCGATATAGCAAATGACGAATTATTCGATAACGACTACGAAGGCGTTTATCAACTTGCACACTTTCATCCCGACTATTGTTTCGAGGACGAACCACAGGATTCGGCGGCGAATTTTACCAACCGCGCGCCTTATCCAACCCTGCATATTATTCGCGAAGCTAGCATGGAGTTAGCTCTTGCTAACTACAATGACCCAGAAACTATCCCCGAGCGCAACATCGCCTTTTGCGAACGCAAAGGCAGCGACTTTTTCGTCAAATTGCTAGCAGAGTGCATGGGGAAATCAGCTTAATAGTACTTTGGGCAACACATTTACTGCGTAAAAATCAGTTGTACGCTTCAATGACAAAGGAATGTAACCGCGATGGACTTAATAATCCCACCAGCATTAAAACCGTTTTTAAGCACGGCGATTCCTGACTCACGCCAACTCGATATCGGTTTTGCCCTATTTGAATTTCCAAGATGTGAAGACCTAATCGATTTTCAAATGGGTTATCGCTGGCACGGTATCACCCGAGCGCGGGAACCTGCTTGGGATAACAATTGGTTAGTGTTGGCAAGCTCCCATGGCGACCCCTTAATTTATCATTTAAAGGACGGACACATTCTTTTCGCTCGCCATGGTGCAGGCCGTTGGGAGCCCAGTCTTCTTTTTACCGATTTAGCCCAAATGTCTCGCTGCTTTAATGAGTTAGCAGCACTTATTACGCAAGCTGGCGATGCCCTTTTCGATGATAACTTCGATATCCAGCCAACCTATGTTGAGCTAATTAAAACGATGATTGTTAAGCATGTAGGGCTTGAACAAGGCAAGCAGATAATCGAGACATTGGAAATTATGGCCTACTAACATC
Source organism: Shewanella sp. W3-18-1 (assembly GCF_000015185.1). Taxonomy (NCBI): domain Bacteria; kingdom Pseudomonadati; phylum Pseudomonadota; class Gammaproteobacteria; order Alteromonadales; family Shewanellaceae; genus Shewanella; species Shewanella sp. W3-18-1. The sequence goes on from NC_008750.1 coordinate 3,046,649, forward strand.
AATAGATCGTAGAAATTTAAATGATATAAATCATCATATTAAGCATATCTACGACCTTTTTATCATGGTCAGTAATGCTCACGAATAAGATCAGTCAAACCTATAAGTGAAAACGTCTTAGTAACCCTTTTAACGTAACACCAAGGCTAGCAAGATCATCGGCAGAACGCGCTGTTTCTGCCGCGCCATCAGCGGTTTGCTCGGCAATATCCCTCACTCTCACAATACTTTTATTAATATCTTCTGCCACGGCGCTTTGTTCTTCCGAGGCAGCCGCGATTTGATGTGTCATATCTTGGATACGGCTAACCGCATCGGCAATATCCACTAACATTTCACCCGCTTCGCGGGATAATGACACTGCGCCATCACTCAATGTCCGGCTTTTGGTCATCATTTGTACCGACTCCAATGTCCCCTTTTGCAAATTAACAATCATATTTTCAATTTCTTCGGTAGAGGATTGTGTTCGACTCGCAAGGCTTCGCACCTCATCGGCCACCACTGCAAATCCCCGTCCCGCCTCACCTGCTCTTGCTGCTTCAATGGCCGCATTTAGCGCGAGTAAATTGGTCTGTTGTGCAACCGATTTGATCACATCAAGGACGGAACCGATACTGTCACTTTCCGATTGTAAGCGCTCCATCGCATATGCCGTGGTCGCGATTTCCTTGGCTAACAGTTCGATTTGACTGACCGCTTCAATAACTTTTTTATTACCTATCGCAGTGGTGTGATCCGCCTCTTTAGCCGCTAGCGCGACATTTTCAGCACTGGTAGATACCTCTTGCACTGTCGCCGCCATTTCATTAATCGCGGTGGCAACTTGGTCAGTTTCACTACGCTGATTTTGCATACCCGCACTATTTTGTTCAGTGACCGCAGAAAGCACCTCAGCCGATGAAGCCAACTGCACCACGCTATCGCCTATTTGTGTCAACACTTGCTTAAGGGTGCTATTCATTTCACCCATGGCACGCAATAGTTCCCCCATCTCATCCTGACGCTCTGAGTGGATAGTGCTGCTTAAATCACCTGCGGCAATTTTTCTCGCCGTAAGGAGAGTTTGTTTAAGTGGCCCGACAATTTGTCCACTGATTAACCACGCAAGTAAGGGGCCGACAACCAAGGCGACAATTAACGCGCCAAGTACCACGGCCTTTGCTTGGGCATCAGCGTCTGCCCGTCGATGCTTTTGGATGTCAACTAATTCACGAATATTCACCATCAATGTTTGTGCTGCGCCGCCCATTGACTGGGCTAGGTTATCCATATCACGGTTAACATTGACCATAGCATCAATATCATGGTCGTAACGGTCCAATATCTGGGTGGCTTGTACGGTATCCTCCCCCTTAAGTGTGGCGATAGTCTGTGACAATCTAGCAATGGCATCTTTTGCCGTTTTTAAATTAAGATCACTAGCATCATAGACATAGCCTCGGATGTGATAACGTAACATGGTCATTTGCTGGCTAACACTTAAGGCATCTTTTAATAATTCAGTATTTTGTGTCGCTTGGGCCCTGTTGGTCATTCTATCGACCAGCTCCGCATAGGTGGCAACCAACTTGGCCCCCACTTGAGCCCCCGTGACTTTCAATTCCTGTTTATGCTTAAACACATCACTAAACTGATTTATCGATTGATGATACCGATCCATCGCCACTAGCGATTCTTGAAGATACTGCCGATCGTGGGCATCGCTAGACGCTGACAATTGTTGCTGTAAACCGCTTTTTGTATTTTCAATTAAGCTCTGGAGTTCATCCAATTTGGTTAAATCGCCATTTGCGATAAATTCTAATCGTGCAGCCTTGGCCGCAAGCAATGTTTTATCGACATTGGCAATAAACTCCAACCGACTACTGCTGATATCGATTGAGGTAAGTCCCCTGTATCCAGCCGCTGCCACAATAAATATCAGCAATAACAAGATCCCAAAACCAAGCCTTAACTTATTGGTTACCGTCATGTTTCCTAGCAGGCGGCGCAAACCTTCCATTTAAATACCCCATATCAAATTTAAAAATGAATATACAAATCCAATGCAATTGTAATGAGTTTTTCATGGCCGTTTATTGACCCAGTTAACCAATCTATAAAATACATTATATGTATAACATTTAAATTAAAGATGTATTGTGGAAGTCAGAAGTAAGAGAAAGCATTGCGGGAATGACGGCAAAAATGAAAGGGTGATGACATATCATAGTAGAACCGCCACGGATGGACGGTCATTAAGGAGAGGATGATACCAGTCACGTGAGTAACTGCATTCGATTTACAATAGACACACAGCCAAATTAAAACAATAAAGTTGAGCACTACGACAAGACTGGTGACATCACAATATCCGATACATCTTCATCATGGTCGATACTAAAGGCCATAAAACCATCGGTTTTAGGAATCGCTTGATAGACTTCAGTTTGGGTAAACTGCACTAGGCATTCGTTAAACACTGCGCGTATTTGCCGCACTATCTCCTCCCACTCACTAAAGTCATCCTCGGGTAAGCTCTGTTGAATCGTCTGCAACTCATCCTCTGAAAGCACATAACATGTACTAAAACATTGATACTCCCAGTCACCTGTATTGAATTTAAGTTCTTGGATTGCCTCAGGGCTTTGGTATGACTCAGCCCATTCCCCAGACTGGTAATAGGTCAATCGCTGCTGAAAATCTGCCTCGGTATTAAAACAAAGATTTAATTCTGCATATTCCGCATGGGTGTCAAAAGCAAAGGCATAAAAGGTTTTATCTGGATGAGCTAATAAAAATTGCTCAACCTCAACCGTTGTAAACCGCAATATCTCGGCTTTGATTCGAGCAATAAGAGCATTATCTAATGGCATAAAGATGTTCCATTTACACAATATTTTTTGTGTCTCAGTGCGTCACTTAAATTAAACCGACGTTACTAAACTCAATGCTTTTAGTCATTTTTTACTGACGTCAAGCATTGAGAACAAGCTGAATTAAAGGATTTGTACGCTCCATTTCTCATTGCCATAGCGACGATTTTTATAGCTATCGATACGCCATTCATCGGCTTTTTTGAGAGCAATAAACAAATACTCATCTTCGAACTTAGTGTTGGTTTTAATATAGATTTCGGCTCTGCTTTTATTTTTTAAAGTAATTTGCACTTCAAGAGGATGATCGCAACCATTAAATTTTGAAGGAAACCCGAAGGAATTACGCACTTTTCCGCCGTAAATACGGGGCTTATCGGTGCAAAAATCGTCAAATAATGGCGCTATTTGCTCACTCAGTAAAGTAAACCAATCGGTTTGCTTCGCATAATGGAATTCAGCCACTGGCAATTCCTGCCGTAGCTTATCTTCTTCGGCAGTTCTTTCGGTATAGAGGGTATTTTCGATACTGTTCCAGCGCGTACAAAAAGATAACACCCTCTCTGTTAAATATGCTTTTAATTCAATCTCATCCATTTAAATTATTGACTCCTTTCTTTATAAATCTGTCGGTCAAACCCGCCAAGAGTTTATACCATATCGGGACAGATAAATGACTCTTTACCGCTATTAAACGACGTATTAAAACCAACCCTTTACGCTCAGCGAGCTTGCTCCACTGCAAACTCGATAGCAAGCCATAACACCATAATTTACAATGCTATAGATTTAATCCCCACACATCAAAGGCATCACGACTTAGTTGTTCCCTAAAATCTGGGTGAGCGATGGCGATCAGCGCTTGTGCCCGTTCGCGTAGGCTGCGGCCGCGCAAATTCGCCACGCCGTATTCGGTCACTATGTAATGCACATGGGCTCGAGTGGTAACAACCCCTGCGCCGGGTGATAACACGCTGGCAATGCGAGAAAGCGTCCCACCTGCGGCAGTGCTTGGCAGGGCAATAACGGAGCGTCCACCTTCGGATAACCCCGCACCACGGATAAAATCCATCTGCCCGCCCACGCCCGAATAAATTTTAGTGCCAATGGAGTCAGCGCACACTTGCCCTGAAAGATCGACCTGCAACGCCGAGTTAATCGCCATCACATTGGGGTTTTTACGGATAATTGCGGTGTCATTCACTTGCTGAATATCCATAAAAATCACCGCTGGATTATCATCAACATAATCATATAGTTTTTGGCTACCAAGGGCAAAACCTGTGACCAATTTTCCGGGATAAAAGCACTTTTTACTATTGTTAATCACGCCTTTTTCAACCAGTTGCAAAATGCCATCAGAAAATAGCTCAGTGTGAACGCCTAAGTCCTTGTGCCCTGTCAAACAAGACAACACCGCATCGGGAATAGCGCCTATGCCCATCTGCAAACAGGCACCATCTTGCACCAATTGCGCGACGTGTTTCCCGATGGCCAAACTCACTGCATCACCAGTCGAGAAAGAATGAATCGGCAGGGCCGCACTCTGTTCATACACAGCAGCAAAACGGTCTATATGGATAAAGCCATCACCGTGGGTGCGCGGCATTTGTGGATTAATATGGGCGATAATTTTACCCGCCACTTGGCAAGCCGCAAGCGTGGCTTCAACTGAAATCCCTAAGGAGCACATACCGTGTTTATCGGGCGGCGACACTTGGATAATCGCGGTATCGATTTTTTGCTCGCCGCTACGAAAGAGTTTGGGCACTTCCGAGAGGAAAATCGGCACATAATCCGCATCGCCACTTTGTAATAATGCCCGAGTGGGCACACCGCCGAAAAAACAACGATGCCGTAAATGTCCTTTTAAACTAGGGTGGCTTAAGGATTCTGCGCCTTCGGTATGCAATTGTAATAGCGTGAGATTATCTTTAGTCAGTGCGTGCTGCGCCAACGCATCTAATAAAATTCTTGGCGTTGCCCCCATGGAATGGGTCCACAGGTATTCACCGCTTTGAATTAATGAAACCGCATCGAGCGCGCTATGACAAATAATGGGAGGCATAATGAATTTCCTTCGCTAAGCATAATGGCGGTTCCCAATCCTAGCTCCCCCACCCGATATCAAACCTAGACGCGCATAAATCCAGTTAAAACGCGAAACGTCTGTTTATTGAGAAGACTAACTGCGGTGGTGGTAAATAAATGAGGAACACATATTGCATCGCAGTGTAAGGTAAATCTTAATTAAGTAACATCTATTTCAAGGGCTTAACAGGACTGTTTATCGATAATTTGCGCTATATCATAACTCTAACAATTGCACGATCTAATCCAAGCGTTTCGAGAATCGCAAACTCGCAATAAGCAACCCAATACAGGTAAAACCTATCATCCACAGGGCATCAAATTGCAGATCCATCACTTGGGCATCCCGCAGCACTATCGCCCGAGACATACGCATAAAGTGCGTTGCGGGTAAGGCTTCGGCAATCCACTGCGCGGCGATGGGCATAGCATCAAAGGGAAACATAAAGCCAGATAGCAGAATAGAAGGTAACAACACGAATACCGTCATCTGCATCGACTGCAGTTGGGTTTTCGCCATCGTCGAGATCACTAAACCTAAGGTTAAACTGGCACAAATAAACAACATGGCGGCAAGGGCAATGGAATCGAGCCCACCGCGAATAGGTACGTCAAATAGCAGATGCCCAGCACTCAAAATAATCGTCACTTGCACAAAACCCACCAACACATAGGGCACAATTTTACCGAGCATCAACTCCAGTGGCCTAACCGGTGTGGTGATCAAAAATTCCATATTGCCCTGCTCGCGCTCGCGCACTATGGCGGCGGAAGTAAACATCACCATGGTCATAGTCAAAATCACCCCCAACAGGCCGGGCACTATGTTGACCACAGAGCGCTGTTCAGGGTTGAAATATTGCACTACTTCAAAACTCGGCGTAGCAGTTTTTAGCGCCCGACCTGCAATTTCATCCAGCGGCATTTGCCTTAAGCTGCGAATGGTTGAGGCGACTACGGTATCCGAGCCATCCACCAGCCATTGACCGACGGGTTGCGCTAAATATTGCTGGTCAGCAAAGCTAGGATGACGCACTAAACGCTCATCGAGATCGGCGGGTAAATACAGTACAGCTTTAACTTCACCGCGAGTGATCGCCGCCTCGGCCTCGGCCGCGCTTAGATAACGCTGTTTAAAATCCACCACTTGCGTTGCTTCAACCGCCTGTATCAGTGTGCGACTATAGGCCGAATCGCTTAAATTCACCAGACCCGCGGGCAAGTGGCGCGCATCGGTATTGATGGCATAACCAAACAGCATCAGTTGCACTAAAGGAATCATCACTATCATGCCAAAGGTCATGCGATCCCGAGACAATTGCCGCAGCTCTTTAACCACAATTGCAAAAATTCTACGCCACATGGCTAGCCTCCTTGGCGTGAGCGGCCAAGCGCTCGCCCGTGCAAGTCACAAACACATCCTCTAGGCTGGCACGCACTTCTTCCATCGCTCTATTTGCGATTTTTGGTTTAAGCCAAGCTAACGGATCGGCTATATCGCTTCGCACTAATACCCGTAAACGACTACCAATTTGCGCCGCCGACAACACGGCAGACTCACTCATCAGCGATTGTTTTAATGTGCGTAAATCATCACCCGAAACTTCGAGTACCCGTGCGCCCATGGCCGCCATCAATTGCTGCGGTGAACCATCGGCGCGCTTTATCCCCCGCTCCAAAATCGCTAAACCGTGGCAACGCTCGGCCTCATCCATATAGTGAGTCGACACCAGTATCGTGGTGCCTTGGGCGCAGAGATCGAACAACCGCTCCCAAAACTCGCGGCGATTTTCAGGATCAACAGCCGAGGTGGGTTCATCGAGAAACAACAATTCTGGGTGATGTAAAGTCGCGGCCGCGAGGGCTAATCTCTGCCTCTGACCGCCACTCATGGAGCCCGCCATTTGTTTCTCGCGGCCGACTAAATCGTAAAGCGTCAATAACTCCGCTAAGCGCTGCTGGGACTGACGGCGGGTAAGCCCATAAATTTGCGCGACAAACTCAAGGTTTTCCCGCACTGAAAGATTATCGTATAGGGAGAATTTCTGCGTCATATAGCCAATGCGGCGACGTAATTTTTCCTCGGCGCCGGGTAAGGTTTCACCCAAGACACGAATATTCCCGGACGTTGGGCTCAGTAGCCCAGTCAACATACGGATCGAGGTGGATTTTCCACAGCCATTGGGGCCGAGAAATCCGTAAATTGTCCCCTTGGGAATGGCTAAATCAAGGTTTTCTACCGCATTAATACCACCAAAGGCGCGGGTCATCCCTTGGGTCTGAATAACAAAATCGGTTTGGCTCATGGCTGCTGCACTCTTTGCAGCACATCGAGTTGCAACACATCGAGTTCAACTTCTAATGCCATGCCTGTAGGTAGATCCTGACCCGCGCTGGAAATTGTGATATCCGTTAGATACATCAGCCGTGCACGATCGCGTTCATTGAGCGCATAAAACGGCGTGTAAGCGGGTTGACTGCGAATATTGCGCACTGTACCCGCAATCGGTGCCTCACGACCGTCCACCAGGATATTCACGCTATCGCCCGCCTTCACTCTGTCTAACCAAGTCGCAGGTAAATATACCCGCACATAGGGATTATCGCTCGCCAGTAAACCAATCAACTGAGTGCCTGCGGCGATACGATCGCCCTCGCGCCAAGGCAACGTATCGACAACGGCATCACGCGCCGCCACTAAGCTCAAGTCTGCTAAAGCTTTTTGCTCAACTGCGACACTGGCACTGGCCGCAGCAACTGCTGCTTTGGCCTGCGCGAGTTGCTCACTACGAGTGCCATTTTCTAACAAACGTAGACTCTGCTGCGCCTCAGCCTGTTTCGCTAAACTGGTATCCCGCGCCGCTCGGGCCGTATCTAAATCCGCTTGGCTAAGCACTTTTGTGGCAAATAAACGATTTGTTCGCTCAAAGGCTCGCTGAGCCTCTTTCACAGTGGCATTCGCGCCATCGAGTACGGCTTTAGCCCTATCAATATCCTCTAAACGCGCACCAGTGACAGCCTCGGAAAGCTTAGCTTTTGCCTGATCAAGCTCAGCTTGGCGCAGGGCTAGGCGCGCATTAGCTGAGGTTGCATCGAGCTGAATTAACACTTCACCCGCTTTAACCCTTTGACCTTCAACCACATTTATTTGAGTAATCAGTTCCCCGACGGGAGCGGTGAGCGTTAGCCTGTCCCGTTCAACAGTGCCCAGCACCCTTGGTGATTCTTCAGTACAAGCCACCAAAAGCAAAAGTGCACAACTCATGCCCACACGCATAATAAAGCTAAGATTGGCACTCATCACACATTCCTCGGTTCGCGCAGCACACCCTGAGTAAAAACCTGCATATTATGCGATGCTAAGCGCTGTAAATCATCGGCATCGACACTAAAACCAAACTGTCGCATCAACACAGGTGGTGCAATAAGTGGAAACACCATCAGACTCACAAAACTTAAACGGACTAAATCAGGATCAATCCCCTCTTTTAAGTATCCCGCATTGACTAATGTGGATTCGAGCCATTGCCGAGAAAGGGATAAAATATGATCAAACACAGACAACATAATATGGTAGGGCTCCGTACCATCCCCCTCTTGCAATACCCGCATAATTAACCTTGGTAGTCCAGGATTTGGCGCCATAACACGATAATAGGTTTGCATAAGTTCACTCATATTATTAGGCGCTTGAGCTGCAGATATTTCGCGTAAACGCGCTAATACTGGCTCAAGGGTTTCACGCACCATTTGTTCGAACAATCCTGCTTTTGAGCCAAAATAGTAACGGATAAGCGCAGCATCGACGCCAGCTTCGCGAGCAATTTCACGGGTCGATACCGTTGGATAACTGCGGTGACTAAAAAGGCTTAAGGCAGCGATAATTAAGCGTTGGCGAGCGTCAGAACTCCCCTTTGGTCGACTGGGAATAAACGGCTGTGATGTGGGTTGGACGGTAAAAGGGACCAGCCCCTTTGGACGACCGGGGACGAGCGACATGGCAAGCTCCAACAAAATTCATCTACTGATGAATATACTGAAAAGCCGCGTGAAAAGGCAGCAGTTAAATTCCTCATTTTCATTGATATTGAGGAATTTAACCCTAGGACTGCATGGTTAAAATTTAGATACCGCTCAATCGAAAAATTAAGCGGCCTTCTATTAAAGATTTATACAGTAAAAGCTTATGCGCCTTTCACTATCGCACTCAAACGGGTAATGAATTGCTGTACGGCTTCAACCGAGTCAAAACTAAAGGCAAGACCATAATGGGTTTCAGTCAGGCTCTTATGCAAACGCTTAGGGAAACGCGTCATCTCCCCATTATGAAAGTAATCGTATTTGGCATGCACTCCAGCAAGAGTAGCGAGTTCCCCCGAAAACACCTCAAATGCGGGGCGAATAATCAGATTCGGCGATTTGCCATCTAAATGTAGATAGAAAGCTTCTTTCGTCTCAGGCAGCATATATTCGGTAATATTTTTAATGGTGAAATTTGTGCGGCAGTGCAATCTATTTAACGTGCTCACCATCTCATTGTGTTCTATAGCCAAGCGAATTCTCCATTGTCGTATCCATAAACATGGCCTTGCTTAACAGTGCAAATAAACACTCGTCTTAGCCACTTTGGTTATTCCTAAGAGCCTAATCGGTTTGGTCTTTAAATGCACGAGAAGGATCCAAAGCCAATATCTTTATCCTAAACCAATCTTTCGCGCACATGCCCAAGGGATGAATTATTTCACTCTTTTACGATGATGGCTTTGTCACTTAACGTGCCACATGCTGAAAATACAAACAACAAACACTTTAGCAACAAGACGTGCGATGATACCGTCATGTAGCCGTTATAAACTTTGCAGAATTATCAAGGTACAATCCTTTTAAACACCTTTTATTATCGGCATAATGTCAAGGTTTTGACGTCGTCAATCTTACTGGTTACACAGCCTTTTTATAACAATTTTATCTAAAAATAATAAAAGCAACTTAAGATAATACGTATCCATAGTTGCTCAATAAATGGAAACCCCTATGAGTGACAGCACATTTTTCTTTGGTGAATGGCAAGTTAATCCCAGCGCCAACAGTCTGCTCCTCGGCAAACAAGTCAAACAACTTGAGCCTAAGGCCATGGATGTGCTGCTATTTCTGTGTCAACGGGCAAACGAAGTCGTAAGCAGTGATGAAATTGTCAGTCATTGCTGGCAAGGGATAGATACGGGTGATAATCCACTACACAAGATTATCAACCAGCTACGCCGCGCATTAGGCGATAGTGCCACCGAGTCCACTTATATTGAAACCATTCGCAAACGTGGTTATCGCACCTTAGCCGAAGTGCGTTTTCCCGTGGGGCACGAAGCCACCGCCAGCCCACAAACTTGGCAAGGCGGCTCACCTTTTCCCGGGTTACAAGCCTATAGCGCCAACTATGCCGAGGTGTTTTTTGGCCGTAGCGAACAAATCACCACCTTACTTAACCGCATTAGCCAGCAAATCCATTTTGGCCGTGCCTTCTGTCTGATTTTAGGCCCCAGTGGCAGCGGTAAATCTTCCTTAATTAATGCGGGGGTATTGCCAAATTTAATGAAGGCAAATGGCTTTAATGGGGTCGGCGTCCCCTCCTTTAGCAGCCTCGACTTTGCCGATGTTGCCAAAGGGCAACTGCTCACCGATCTGGCCAGTGCCATGCTCGATTGGGAAGTCAACGACACTCCAGTCTTCGAGGGGATGAGCGCCGATACGTTGGCAATCAAGCTTACTGAAGATATCCAAGATATTATCGTGCAGTGCAAACAAGCACTTAAAAATCAGCCCTATGCAACGCCGCGTTTCGCCTTGTTTATCGACCGATTAGAAGTGTTGCTCTCATCACCGTTATTTAGCGTTAGCGAGCGCACGACTTTTATCGAACTGCTAGAGCATCTTGCCACCTCAAATGCAGTGTTAATTCTCAGTGCCTGTCGCAACGATTTTTATCCTTTATTAGTCAATTACCCAAGCCTAATGGCCGGTAAAGCCCGGGGCGCCCATTTTGACCTAGCGCCGCCAACACGCACTGAGCTATTACAAATGATCCGTCTGCCCGCAGTGGCTGCCAACTTAAGCTGGGAAGTTGACAGCGACACCGCGATGCCGCTCGACGAAATGCTCTGCAGCGATGCCGCCAGTAACCCAGATGCGTTGCCGATGTTGCAATACACTCTGCAAGCCTTGTATTTGCAACGCAGCGCCGACGATAAGTTATTAGTCTCTGTTTATCATGCACTTGGCGGTATTGAAGGGGCGATTGGCAAAAATGCCGAGCAGGCGATTTCACACTTAAGTGATGCCGAAAAAGCCAGTCTGCCGCGGATTTTATCCCTGCTAGTGACCCTGCGCGAAGATGAAAAGTCCATCACCAGCCGCACCGCTCGCTGGTCACAACTACAAAGCACGGCCGAAACCGCCCTAGTGCAAGCCATGGTCGATAGCCGCTTATTCGTGTCGCATCTGCAAAATGGTGAGCCCTGTTTTAGCATCGCCCACGAAGCACTTTTACGCCGTTGGCCGCGGGCAACCGCTTGGATTAGTGAGCATAACGACAGCTTAAGCATTAAGAGTCGCCTACAGCATTTATCTAAGCGTTGGCTCAGTGAAGCTAAACACAGCGCTTATCTGCTCGCCGACGGCAAGCCGTTGAAAGAGGCCCAAAGCCTCAGCCAAAATCCGTTATTCGATTTAGACGATCCCGAAACCGCCTTTATCGCAGCCTCCAGCAAACGCGCCAATATGCTGCGCTGGACTAGGCGCCTAACCGTCGCCCTGCTGTGCGTCCTCACCTTAACCTCCGTCATTATGAGCGTGCGCAGCATAGAAGCCGAAAAACTTGCCCTGCAAAAACGCCTCGCCGCCGAAGATTTGCTCGGCTTTATGGTGGGTGACTTCGCCGACAAGATGCGCGGCATCGGCCGTATGGATTTACTCGATGGTATCAGCAATAAAGCACTGGAATATTTCAGTGATTTTTCCCATCAAGATGATGATGCACATTTAAGTTTTGATGCCCGTTTTCAACATGGTCAAACCCTAGAGGCGATGGGCGAAGTGGCCTATTCGCGCAATAAAATCGATGAAGCCCGTAGCGCCCTGCTCGCCGCGCAGGAGAAAATGCTGCCGCTATTGAATTTGCAACCAAACAACCTAGCCCTACTGAAAACCCTAGGCGCCAATGCATTTTGGCTCGGACAACTTAAATATGATGTTAGCGACTGGGCTGCATCGCGCCCTTTTTTCGAGCAATACTTAGCCTATAGCCAAACTATGTACGCCCTTGCACCCGAAGATAAAGATGCGCTCATGGAACTTTCTTACGCCCATAACACTTTGGGCTCAGTTTCGATGAAGCAACAGGAATTTGCCAAAGCACAACAAGATTTTGAAGAGTCGCTAAGGCTTAAATTGCTCGCCTTGGCAAAAGCGCCTCAAGATAGCCAGCTGATTGCGGATATTGCGAATGCACGATCTTGGTTAGCGAGTGCGGCAGTGTCTCTTGGGGATTTAAACTCTGCAATTACAATTAACTTACAACTGCAATCGGAATTAGAAGCCCAACGTAAGTTAAAAGATGCAGACGGATATTTACTTGACAGGCTATCTATTGGATATCAGAGACTTTCATTTTTATATGAATATCAAGGACAACTAAGCCTAGCTTTCGATAATGCATTACAAGGCGAACGAGTTATACAACAAGCTTTAAATTTAGATAACCAAAATACTTCATGGAAAGTAAAACTATACTATCTAAAACTCCAACTAATGTTACTTAATGCAAATATTCAAGATAAACGAGTTCTATACACACCTGAAACATTAGATGTAGAACTAGCTAGCGAAAGTGAAAGCTTTATAAAGAGTAAACGTTACCAACAACTTAAGGCCACCCACCTTAAAAACTCAGCTTATTACTACCAAATACTTGAACAACCTAAAAAGGCACTAGTATATTTAGATAAAGCATTTTTGTTACTCAAAGACTTAATTAAAGATGCTCCAAATGATTATAAACACTATGCTAGCCTAGCTGAAACTGAACTATTAATAGCTAAACAATCAAAAAATATAAACGACCTTAACTCAATGAAAAAATATTGTCTAAGCGCAAAGAGAAGACTAGAGTCCATTCAAAAAAAAGATAAAGACCCTCAATACTTATACCCTTATGCAAAAGCCTTAGATTGTTTAGGAGAGTTAGAGACTTCCCCTACATTACTTAAGCAACTTAAAGCAGCATCAATTAAAGATATTAAATTTTAACAACCAACAAGGAAATATTATATGCAAAATACTTATGGTCAAGCGCACTATATTAAAGTTACCGTCACACTAGAAAATGGTGAACCTGTTTTTAGCTATACTGATGCCGAAGGCGCTGAATGCCAAGGCGATGTTACAGTCACAGCCGCTAGTACTATCACTTATCTACTTGATGACCAAACAGGAAAAGATCTAAAGTTCGTAGGCGCAGGATTTTTAACCCCATTCGATCAGATTATTGATGCTGTAACCTTAAGCAGTGATGGTAAACTGCTGCAAATGGTTGATCTGGACCACACACCAGGCACAACAAAATTCCAGTTTATATTAACAAATAGTACCAATACTCTAATGCTACTGAGTCCTGATCCAGAAATCATCAACGACCCAAATTAATCAAAACCGCAATAAATCGGGGACGGTAGCTTTTGCTAATGTGTCCCCTTTTTCTGCTTATCGGCCAAAAGCGGGGACCAAAAGCGGGGACATATATGGTCACCTTGGGGTTAGCAAGGTCAATGTCCTACTTTATTCAAACTAATTTGTGCTAATCGATAAATCACCTTTCACAACGGGGTATCAGTCGTTAATGGTTCGCGGTCTTGCGACATATATCCGGCGTCTGTTGCGCCCTAATGAGATCCAAATTGACGTCTTACCCTCCTTGGCAGCCATATGGCCTCGAAGGCCACTGTCCCGGTCAGGTTTTGGGTAAGACAAACCGTTTAACTCATTAATACCATTACCGCTGTTGTGCTTTGATGGACATTTATCTATTTACATTTTGAGTCTATTTACGCAAAAAACGCTGTATTATGCCACCACTTTACATGCCTTATTCATATCAAATACTTGTCTGCGGCTCATCACCACAAACACCATCCGCGCCATCTTATTTGCTAAGGCAACCGTCACTTTGCAGACGTGTTGGCGTTGTTTAAGCCGTTGGAGCCATTGACTAAGTGAGTCGTCTTTCTTATCGCACCAGTTCATCACGGTTCTTGCACCATGGATAAGTAACCGCCGAAGCGTTTGATTTCCGCGCTTGGTTATCTTGCCGAGCCGATTGGTCGTGCCACTACTGTATTGTGAAGGGGTTAGTCCTAGCCATGCCGCCAATTGCCGGCCATTTTTAAAATCATTCACTTCATTAATACTGGCTAATAATGTGGATGCGACGATAGGACCGACACCGGGGATAGTTAGCAATAATGGATACTGCGGCATGGCTTGGGCAAGGGCTAATATGTCCTGTGCAACTTGGTCGATTTGTTCATTTAAATACAACTGAAACTCATAGAGTCGTTGAATAAACCCTCTGGCAACCGTGGATAATTCGTTGTCAGCATCTTCAAGAATGAGCGGAATGGCTAACATCAACTGGCGGCGAGTCTTTGCGACAATCAGGCCGTATTCCGCAAGGAAACCACGCAGTTGATTGCAGTTAGCCGTGCGATTCTCCACCAAGCGTTCACGAATGCGCAGTAAAGATTGAATATCCTGCTGCTCGACCGTTTTTGGACGAAGTAGACTCACTTTAGGGCGACTAGCCGTTTCTCCGATAGCAACCGCATCATTGGCGTCATTTTTATTACCAACCAGCATAGCTTTCACCATTCTGGCGGGGATAAGCTTGACGGTATGGCCGAGCTTTTCGATAGCCCGTCCCCAGTAATTAGCACTGTAACAAGCTTCCATCACCACTAATGTCGGCTCGCATTGCCTGAGCGTATCAAGCAATGCTGGGCGATTGATTTTACGGTTAAAAGCAATCGTGTTATCTGGGTTAAATGCTGCCACTTGGAAGACTGTTTTTGCCAAATCAATGCTGATAAGTTTATAGTTCATATCGGTCACCTCGAGTCAGATTTTGTGCACCTAAATCATGGCACATTGCGATGCCGAGACCGAGGTGACCATCTCAGCAGCCATGTCTTTTTGTGCTTTATCCCCTCTTATACTAGCTTTTACATTATCTTGATTGCGTCTGTTTGGAGCGGATGATGACCTCGGCCAGAAGAATGCTTATCGATGCTAATACAACGCCCTTCTATCATGTGATAAATCGCTGTGTCAGAAGGGCTTTTCTGTGCGGTGAGGATAAACTCACAGGCCGCAGTTATGAGCATAGACGTGGCTGGATTGTCGATAAAATCAAAGCATTATCCACCATCTTTTGTATCGACATTTGCGCCTATGCCCTCTTTGCGAAATAGACAAGGAATAACCACTATCCCCTAGTACTCAAAATTGATATTGAGAAGGCGAAATCCTTAACGCAAAAAGAGATTATCAGCCGCTGGAGCCAAATCACTAAAGGCCATGCCATTACCACTAAGTATATGAATGGTGATGCATTAATCGAAGGAAAACACATGTTGCTCGATGGGTTAATTACCGAATGGCAAGAGCGATTGAGTAGTATTTCTTGCCTTTGATTTAAAGAAGAGGTGCGTTGTTTAAATGAAGAGATTGCCCGTAAAGCCAATCGAGAAGATGAGTGCAAAGGCGCCTTCTGGGAAGGTCGTTTTAAATCACAAGCACTGTTAGATGAGCAAGCACTACTGGCCTGTATGATGTATGTGGATTTAAATCCAATAGTCCATAGCCAAGCACTACATCCCGAGCAAATTAATGGACTCACACTGCGTTAAATTGCCCTAACAACAAATATTCGACTCAGTCTTAATGCTTAAGATTGGGGGATATTTAGCCCCAATCTTGCGAAATGTAAGCAAGCGCCCAGCTAACCATACTCCTAATCGCAGACAAAACGACTCAGAAGGTAAAATTTAAAACATTTAAAATCATCAAGTTAAATCAGAAGGTAAGCAGAAGGTATCTTTTCTTCCGCCAGAATAAAGTCATCCTCAGAAAAGCGCCTAGCGCAGATGATAAAAGTTCACGGAGAAAGATAATAATGACAAACTCACCGAAACTGGTACGCCAACAATCCGCTTTATCCATTGTCGATGATGCTGCATTGCCTGCAACTAAGCAGGTTAATGGGACTGAGTTACCGCTGAACTTTTTCGAGCATTCTTCCCTCCAGACCATTGAACTCTTTATTCAACATTTAACCGAGGTCGTTATCTTGGTTAATGCCAACGGCTTTATCCGATCTTGCAATCAGCGTAGTGCCGATCTATTGGATTGTCCTCAAGCCACGTTAACGGGACAAGATTGGCGCAACTTTTTGACCGAGCACCATCAAGCTCGCTATAACAACCTGCTGAGCAACGATATTAAATTAGGTAAAAACTGTGGTATTCCAGTAGAGCACTCCGCAGAGGAAATCACCTTAATCACGGCCTCTGGCAAGGCAAAAGAGGTCGAACTGTCAATCTCCTATATTCCGAGCCATGAGCCATTGTTCGTGATGGTGATGCATGATTTAACCCAACATAAAGAAGAAAACCAGAAGCTACGTAAGTTGGCTGCTACTGACTCACTAACGGGACTTGCGAACCGCCGCTACTTTGATGAAATACTGCAACACTATTGGGAAGAATGCACCGCTAAGCTGCGCCCTCTTAGCGTGGTGATTATTGATGTGGATTACTTTAAGGTGTTTAACGATCAGTTTGGTCATATCCAAGGTGATGAATGCCTTAGAAAAATTGCCAAAGTTATCGCAGACATAGTACCTCTCGACATTGGACTTGCTGCCCGTTACGGCGGCGAAGAGTTTGCGCTGATCCTACCCAATCATAATGCCAAAATGGCACTCACCATTGCCCAGAAAATACAGCAAGGGATTAATGCCCTACGTTTTACCGAGCAAGGCCTACGTGACTATGTCTCTGTCAGTGCAAGCCAAGGTATTGCCAGTGAGGTCAATGGACAGTTTCGTACCTCAATGGCAATGCTCTGCGCCGCCGATACCGCGCTGTACCGTGCAAAGGCCGATGGTCGCGACCGAATTAATACATCACTTTAAAAGGCTAAGCCCAGCATTTAGAGCTTAGCGCTTTAAAGGGTGAACCTGTTTATCTTGTTCACCCAATTAGGGAAATCATCAGCGGAAATAATAGGGACTGCAACAGATGAAACATAAGCCAACATCGACGAAAGAGACGAGTGTTACAGAAATAGTACTTCCTATAGGCACTTGCCCACTCGATATTTTTACCTTTCAATGCTGGTTAAAAACGACTCATGGCGGCCATATTTACCAGTATGCCAGTGAGCCAACCCAGACAGGATTTTCTGTCCAAATTAATTCACTGGGCCATATTGAATGCGCGATTAACACCACTTTACTTCGCATAGAGGCTATTTCAACTCTCGGAGGGCTTAATGATGATCATTGGCATTTATTATCCATCTGCTATCAATACAATGAAATAAAATGTTATATCGATAGTGAGATCACTCATATCCAACAGCAACATATTCCACTGATTACAGATGGTGCATCTTATTCAGATTTTTTGCTTTCCAATAAACATATTGATGCAATCTTTGATGGCAGCATTATTGACACAACACTGTTAAATCGCTGTTTATCGGATGCTGAAATATTCGATTATTACCAATACCCTTATCAGCAAAAAGTAATTACTGAAAACAATCTGCATATTTATCAAAAAAGGCATAGTGATCATGGTGAGACAGTTAATTTTATTAAACCAAAAAGACAAGAAGTCATGCTTATTATCTTTAATGATACTGAATATGACTTCAAAAAACTGACACCTAGTAGCAATCTATTTTTAAAGCAACTCCCTAATATCATTCCCGCCAATGAGCGCTGCGCCTATATTATTGAATCAAGCAATGAATGTTGGCCACATTTTATTTACCAAGTAGATTATATCGCCAGCGAGTGCATTGATATAAAAATCAGTGTTGATATTTTTAAGTCACTCACCCCTTATCGTTCCACTGTCCATATAAATGCCGTAGATGAACTTGAGTCTGATTGCCTTATAAACCAATCAACCGAAACCAGATTAAGTGCTGAAATTCGTATCAGCGAAAATACCGTCATTACTCAAGCAAAACATTTTATGCATTTTCTTAATGAGGTGCGCTCATATATTCGAGCTGAAAATATCATTACCAATGGACGCTATTATAGCGAACAACAATTTTTAGTGAGCACAGGTAAGCAAATGATTAACTACCAACTGGCTTGCCAACTCTTTAATCGACGCTTACAAAAAAGGCCCCTTGCGATTATTAAATGCACTAGTACCCATGATGTAAAAGTCGTCTATAAGGCCGCTATCGACTATAACTTGCCCATTAGTGTACGCTCCGGCGGGCACGATCATGAGGGGGAAAGTGGCCAAACTAATACTATAGTGATCGACCTAAGCAATATGGATAGTATTGAAATTGATCCCATCAGTGGCATTGCCGCGATTGGCCCGGGCACGACTATAGCCACACTAACGACGGCCCTCGCTAAAAAGGGCTTGATGATTCCCCATAGCACCACTGCAACAGTTGGCATATCTGGTTTTATAATGGGCGGCGGTTGGGGACCTTGGTGTCGTAAATACGGTATGTGCTGTGAATCATTATTACAGGCTGAAATTGTACTCGGTATAGGCGAAACCCAAGTCATCTCAGCAGCCAATAAACCCGAACTGCTGTGGGCCTTAAAAGGTGGTGGCGGCTTAAGTTATGGCATAGTCACGCGTTTTTTTGTACAAACCTTTCCCCTTCCCCCAAACCTGCTTAAGTTTGAACTTGAATGGAATTGCTATCAGCCCGAGACACAAACCTTAATCGAGACAACGCCTACAATGCGTTTACTCGAGCGTTGGGAAGAAACGATCAATGCCGATAATACATCCTGTTTGCTCGGCACCAATTTGAAGATCCAGACAAAGTCCCTAGCCAGTACGATGGCTGAAGCCTGCTCAAAACAAGGGGCTGAGTTAACACAAGAACCTAACCGAATCGGCACATGCATTACGGATTTTGACCCCAATTCAATCAAACATAATTGTGTTATGTACGGCCATTGGGAGGGAAATCTTGCCAGTTTAGACTACTTTATTAACAGTCAGTTTTCCGAGGTTGGTTTAAAGCCCGATCGCATTCGTATTGAGCCCTTAGGCGGACTTACCCAAGCCTATGGCGAACAATTAATGGAAAGTTGGAACAGAGAGTCGTTTCAATATTTACAGCAAAGCCAAGCGGCGTTGCAAGCATGGGGTCAAAACCTGCAGATGAAAGGGGTGAAGTGGCAGGACTTAAGTCAACCCGCGCCCCACAGAGTCACCTCACGTTTAGCGGATCAGACGGGGCTTAAAACGGGACATATTAACTTGCTTGAAAGCCTCACCTCGACGCAAACCCTTGAGGGAAACCGCCAATTAGGTCTTTTTACCTATGTCACACTTAATGCCATCGCTGGAGATTTTTATAGAAAAATCAGTGAATCACAACAAAAGCAGAGCGCTTTTCCCTATAAAGAAAAAGCCTATATTATCCAATATCAGGCATGGTGGAATGCAGAGCTAGAGGAAAAAGCCCAGCTCCATGACAACTCAGTTTACACAAGGATAAATCGAGCGCTGGATTGGATTGATGCCTGCCGCGATGCAGACATTCCCAATACTTCGGGGGCTTTTATTAGTTATAAGGACAAAACAATACCCACCGCAGTGTACTTTGCGCAACACTATGCCCAATTGCAGCGAATTAAAGGGGCTTATTGCCAAGATCCCTTAAACCATTTCCGATCACGAAAATCGATTATTTAATCTATTCAATTAAGCGCTGTCGGTTTGATGATAAAACATCAGCATAACCCACGGATGGATAAACCAGACAAAAGTGAAAGCGGTACACATCGCGGAGGGATAGATTGAATTTGCCAAGGTTAAGATATTGCGAGACTATCATTAGCAGTCGTTAACTTTTGGAGTTTGTGTTGAAAAAACTACTTTTAATGATCTGTGTATTAATACTGACTGGCTGCTTGGGTATGCCTAAAAATGTTCAACCCGTAAGTGACTTTGAACTCAATCGCTACTTAGGGAAATGGTACGAAATTGCGAGGCTCGACCACTCCTTCGAGCGCGGGTTAACCCAAGTCACCGCCGAATACAGCCTTAAGCCCGATGGTGGCGTAAAGGTGATTAATCGGGGCTATTCCGCCGCTAAACAGGAATGGAAAGAAGCCGAAGGTAAAGCCTATTTTGTGAATGGGGACAATGAAGCCTACTTAAAAGTCTCTTTCTTTGGGCCGTTTTATGGTGCCTATGTGGTGTTTGGACTCGACCAACAAGACTACCAATACGCCTTTATCTCTGGGCCAGATACGGATTATTTATGGTTACTGGCCAGAACCCCAACGGTATCCCCCGAGGTAATTCAGCAATTTATCAAGATGGCTAAAGCCAAAGGTTTTGATACTGATAGCTTAATTTATGTCGAGCAAAAGAGCGCCGAGGTAAAGCAATAGCCGCTTAGCCAAGGCAAACACTAGAGGCAAACACCATAAATAAAAACGCCGCTCAATATGAGCGGCGTTTTTATTTAAACAAGGTTTAAGCACTTAAGGCAAACAATTAGCCTTCAATACCTTTGCTCGCAAGGAACTCATCATAGGTGCCTTTGAAATCATTTACACCTCTAGAAGTAATTTCAATAATACGGTTAGCCAATGATGATACAAATGCACGATCGTGACTCACAAACAACAAAGTGCCTTCGTACTTTTCTAAGGCGTTGTTTAATGACTCAATCGATTCCATATCCATATGGTTGGTCGGTTCGTCGAGCATCAAAATATTGGCTTTTTGCATAATGAGCTTGCCAAATAACATCCGGCCCTTCTCACCACCCGACAGCACTTTGACTGACTTTTTAATGTCGTCAGAACCAAACAACATACGACCTAAAATACCACGTACCGATTGGTCATCGTCTTCAGGTTTACGCCATTGGCTCATCCATTCAAATAAGGTCATATCATTTGCAAAATCAGACTCATGATCCTGTGCATAGTAGCCAATGTTGGCGTTTTCAGACCATTGAATATGACCTTCATCCTGCGGAATATCATGGATAAGCGTTCGTAACAATGTCGTTTTACCGACACCGTTCTCACCTAAAATCGCGATACGCTCGCCCACTTCAACGATTAAGTTCAAGTCTTTGAATAACGGTGTGTCATAACCTTTAGTTAAGTTTTCAACCACTAAGGCATTGCGGAACAGTTTCTTTTCTTGCTCGAAACGAATAAAGGGGTTCACGCGGCTAGAGGCTTTGACTTCATCTAGCTTAATTTTGTCGATTTGACGGGCGCGGGACGTCGCTTGTTTTGCCTTAGAAGCGTTGGCAGAGAAACGTGCAACGAAGGTTTGCAGCTCAGAAATTTGGGCTTTTTTCTTCGCATTATCCGCAATTAAACGCTCACGGGCTTGGGTAGCCGCTTGCATATATTCGTCGTAGTTACCAGGGTAAACGCGCAGTTCACCGTAGTCTAAGTCCGCCATATGGGTACAGACTGAGTTTAAAAAGTAACGGTCGTGGGAAATAATGATCATGGTGCTATCGCGTTGGTTCAATACGTCCTGTAACCAGCGAATGGTATCGATGTCCAAGTTGTTGGTGGGTTCGTCAAGCAGCAGTACATCGGGATCGGAGAACAGGGCTTGGGCTAACAACACCCGCAGTTTTAAGCCCGGAGCAATTTCAGACATCAAACCAAAATGGGTTTCAATGCCAATACCCACACCTAACAACAATTCACCCGCGCGAGATTCGGCGGTGTAACCGTCCATTTCGGCAAATTCCATCTCAAGGTTTGCCACGGCAATGCCGTCTTCTTCACTCATTTCGGGTAAAGAATAAATTCGATCACGCTCTTGTTTAACCTTCCACAGTTCACTGTGCCCCATGATCACTGTATCGATAAGCGTGTATTCCTCATAACCGAATTGGTTCTGGCTCAACTTACCCAGACGCTCATTCACATCCAAAGACACGTTGCCGCTGCTTGGTTCTAGATCACCGCAAAGGATCTTCATGAAGGTTGATTTACCACAGCCGTTCGCACCGATAAGACCGTAACGGTTACCGCCGCCAAATTTAACTGAGATGTTTTCAAACAGTGGCTTAGCGCCAAACTGCATGGTGATATTCGCTGTTGTGATCAAAATGAACTTCCAAATCGAGTAATGTTGGTTAGATTTTTGGCAATGCAACTAAGCATAAACCCATTTTATCAAACCTGAGGGGGTAAAAATAAACGTGGCACTATAGCAGTTTGGGCTAAATTATCAACTAAAAAGACCTCAGCCATTCGCGTGGAATTAAGCGCCGCACTCTGCTAACTCGAGTGCCTAACCACTTAATCCCACTGCAATTTCACGCTTTATTCTGTCCTATTTTCACAGGCTCTGATGACAAATGAATGATCTTAACTCACTAAGTTCAACGGCGTTCAACGGCTAAGCCTTGCCTTGGCGGCTTAATCCACATCGGATCTACGTTAAGGCAAAGGCTATAACTTCTGTTTCCTTAAACGATTGGCGTTGGTTACCACGGTAAGCGAAGATAATGCCATGGCGGCACCTGCAATCACGGGGCTTAACAACATCCCGGTTAGGGGATAAAGTACCCCCGCCGCCACCGGAATACCTAAACTGTTATACACAAAAGCACCAAAGAGATTCTGCTTAATATTGGTGATGGTTGCGCGCGATAGGGCTAATAAGTTAGCGATCACTATCAGTTGATGTGAAAGTAGTGTCATATCGGCACTCTCAATCGCCACCTCAGTACCCGATCCCATGGCAATGCCGACGTCAGCGCTCATTAAAGCTGGTGCATCGTTAATGCCATCACCCACCATAGCGACGATATGCCCTTGTTGTTGCAATGCTTTAATATGTTGTTGTTTTTGCTCTGGTAATACACCTGCAATCACTTCGGTAATGCCCACTTGGTCCGCCACTGCCTGCGCGGTTTGTGGATTATCGCCCGTAAGTAACACAACGCGAATATCCTGCTGTAGCATGGCGCTGATGGCTGTTTTTGCATCAATTTTAATCGGATCGGCAAGGGCAATAGTGGCCACTAACTTACCCGCTTTGGCGACATAAATTGGGGTTTTACCTTGGTTGGCAAAGCTTAATGTCGCACTAGGATCTAAGGCGCTGCCATCGGAATTTACAATATCCAATGCCGTCATCAAGGCGAGATTACCGATCGCTAGCGATACACCATCAACCTTGCCTTCAATCCCCTTACCTTGATGGTTCGTAAATGCCTGCGTTTCGGGCAATGGCGAGAGTGACTCCTTAGCATAACTGACAATCGCCCCCGCTAAGGGATGCTCAGAGTGTTGCTCTAGGCTAGCAATTTCGCCCAGTAAGGCTCCTTTATCAGTATCACTTAGTGCTTGCACTAACATGAAATCAGTGACTTGTGGCTTACCTAAGGTAACTGTGCCCGTTTTATCCAGCACCACGCAATCAACCCTGCTCGCCGTTTGTAATGCCTCACCGTTTTTAACTAATACGCCCATTTGTGCCGCTCGCCCTACCGCGACCATAATGGACATCGGTGTTGCCAGCCCCAGCGCACAGGGGCAAGCGATAATCAACACGCTGGTGAGCACGACGAGTGCATGACTTAAGGCGGGCGCAGGCCCAACAAAGTACCAGATAGCCGCCGCTAGCAGCGCAATCGCCACCACTGTTGGAACAAATACCGCGGAGATCTTATCGGCCAATCGCCCTATGGGTAATTTTGATGTTTGTGCCTCTTGCACCAGTGCAATAATTTTTGCAAGCCGCGTATCTTGTGGCCCAGCCGTCACGCGATACACCAAACTGCCATTACCGTTAACCGTCCCCGCGCTTAGGTTATCCCCCATATTTTTCACGACGGGAATGGGCTCACCCGTGAGCATGGCTTCATCTAACAATGATTGCCCCATTTCAACAATACCATCGAGGGCCACTCTGTCTCCCGGGCGTAAACGCAGTTTATCGCCCAGTTTCAACTGACTTATCTCAACCTGCTCATCGCCCTTATCACCGATACGAATCGCAGTGGTGGATTGAAGCCCGAGCAAACGCTGCACCGCCTCGCTGGTTTTGCCACGCGCTTTAAGCTCTAGCGCGTGACCTAGGTTAATCAAACCTAAAATCATCACACTCGCCTCAAAGTAAACATGGCGAGTATCCAAAGGAAATACATTTGGCAGTATGACCACCAGCATGGAATAAGCCCATGCCGTACTGGTACCCAGCACGATTAAGGTATCCATATTGGTGGTTTTGGCCTTGAGCGCCCGCCACATCCCCTGATAAAAATGCCTTCCCGTGGTCACCAGCAAAAGTAGCGTGATAAGCCCCATAATGCCCCAACCTAATTGCATACTCGGGCTATTGATCATCATTTCGCCGCCCAGTAATCCCCATAACATCATAGGAATACCAATCGCGAGCGCGATAATAGCTTGGCGCATTCTAAGCCGATACTCGGCCGCATCCTCAAGGCGTTTTTCTTCGGCTGCGGCCTTGGCATCGACAATCACTTCAGCCGAAAACCCCGCGCTCGCCATCAGCTCAATCGCGACATCGGCACCCATAGTGCCATTAATGGTCACTTGTTTATCGGCAAGATTTACCCGAGCTTCTACTCCTTCTTGGACAGCAAACGCCTTTTCAATCTTGGCAACACAGCCAGCACAATTCATATTGGTAACATAGAGTCTAATCAATGACATGAAATATTCCTCACTTGCACTTGAACGCGATAGGGTTAAGATAAAGTCTCCCATCACGGGAGAGTCAAGGAAGAATTGATTGAATGCGATCCAGTCGAAATTTTTAGGTACGCAGCTTACCGAGGTTTAAATGAAAATAGGCGAAGTGGCTAAACAAACAGGTTTAAGCGTTAAGAGTATTCGTTATTATCACGATATTGGCCTAGTACATGCCGAACGCAATGAGGCAGGTTACCGAGTTTATCGCCCCCACGATATTGAGTCACTTAAGTTTGTTCACCAGTGCCGCGATCTGGGATTTAGTCTAGATGACTGTAAACTGCTGCTCGGGTTAAGGGATAATGAAAGCCGCAATGCCGAAGATGTTAGACAACTCACTCGCCGCCATCTTGCCTATGTTGAACAGCAAATTGTGAAATTACAAAATCTGCGAACACAACTGCAACATATGGTGACTCAATGCCAAGGAGGTTCGCAGCCCCATTGCGCCATTATTGATAGCCTTAACCTTGAGCTTAAATCAACCTCATAAAACTGAACTAATGTAAGGCTGCCGCATTATCCAGCACGAGCTCAGGCAATTTACCTGCAGGAGTAAATTGAAACACTTTCCCATAAAATGCGAGTTC
The DNA here is from genome assembly GCF_000015185.1 of Shewanella sp. W3-18-1. Classification (NCBI taxonomy): domain Bacteria; kingdom Pseudomonadati; phylum Pseudomonadota; class Gammaproteobacteria; order Alteromonadales; family Shewanellaceae; genus Shewanella; species Shewanella sp. W3-18-1. Next base: position 3,072,235 of record NC_008750.1, read on the forward strand.
CATTTCTAATCCTGCGGCCTTATGTTCAGGCTTTCTCCCACCATGAGGCTCATCGTCATGGGCGATATAAGCTGTTGGCACGCCCTTGGCTTTAAGCGCTTCATAGATTTTTTGTGATTGATGAGCAGGGACAATTTGATTTCTCAGCCCTTGAAAGATAAGGAGTGGCTCATTAAACCCTTCTAAATGATTTAGCGGTGATAACTCACGGTAACGACTTGGGTTATCGGCATAGGGGCCAATCAGTTGATCTAAATAACCCGCCTCAAACTTATGGGTACCTTTGGCAAGCTGCTCGAAATCACTGATCCCCTCGTAACTCACTCCCGCATGGAATACATCATAAAAAGCTAATGATGACATCACTGTCAAACCGCCCGCGCTGATCCCTCGAATCGCCAGTTTGCTGCCATCTACCCAGCCTTTCGCGACTAAATACTTGGCCGCGTTAATCGCATCTTCCACATCACTCTGCCCCCATTTTCCATAGAGACTTTGACGATAAGCACGCCCAAAACCACTACTTCCGCGAAAATTTAAATCGAGCACCGCAAAACCGCGACTGGTCCAAAACTGAATATCACTACGATAGGCAAGACTCGCACGCGCGGTAGGACCACCGTGTAACATCACAATTAACGGCGGACGAGTATCATGGGGCGCAACATACTTAGGATTCACTGGTGCATAAAAATAGCCATATGCCTGCTGATCTTCACCCGTTGTGAAGGCAATATTCCTTGCCCGTGAAATATAGTTAGGATCAAGTTTTGGCAATGCGGGGGCATACACAAGCTCTGTACCACGCCCTACAACTTGGTAAACACCTTGTTCTGGCGTCGCCTTAGCCCCAACAAAATAAACCCCATCCTCTCCCTTAATAACTTGGGTTATTTCTGCAAAATCAACCGCCAAAGATTCAGTTAAACCCGAGTCTAAATAGATCCTAATCAAAGCAGCCTGATTTCCTTCAACATAGCTGGCGATAAGCGTATTGGCCGATTCAAAGGCATAATTATGATTACCTAAGCGCCAATCAGGCACTGCAAACTCGGCATTTTTGGTAAACACAGGTACAAGCAAACCCGCTGATGTCACACGATAAATATTCCACCAATTGCTGATATCTGCGACGACATAAAGCTGTCCATCCGGGCTGAACAAAGGTTGAGTCACAGAGGAATGTTCAGGAGTGACTATCTTTCGGATATTTTTTAATTGGCCTTTACGATCTAAATCCCCTAGCCATAACACACTGTTGTCCCAAGGCATGTAGGGATGTTCCCATGTTATCCACGCAAGCTGAGTGTTATCAGGAGAAATAGTGGGTGAAGCAATAAAATCATGCCCCGAGACAAAGGTATCGCCCTCACCTGCGAAATTAAGATTAATCGTCACTAAACTCGCCTTAGGTTCACCTTCTTGGCGGTGATCTTCACGCACACAGATAATGCGCGAACCTTTTGGATAGGCGATACAATCCGCATGACGAGTGCCATTAGGGGTTAGGGGCAGAGGTGGTTGATTCGGTGCAAAACGGTAAAAAAGCTGATCCTGTAACTTGGTGGCAAATAAGCTCTGGCCAATCCCCAAAAATGCCGCGCCACCATATTCATGAACCGTAGATTTAACATTGAACTCAGGGGAAACCACTTCAATGACATTAGCATTCTTGTCAAGGCGCTTAATCCCCACTTTACCTTGGGACTTGCCACTCGATTCGGCAAAGTAAATGGCATTACCCACACTTTGTAACTCGGCCACGCTATCGGCCTGTTCAAACACATTTACCGCCGACAACGGGGATTGCCAACTACCATAAGGCGCCACAATACGATCGCCATATTCTTTCGCTGGTGTGTCCGTGATTTGCGTACGCTCACAACCGCTAAGCAGCAATATTGCGCTTAACAGAGATGGAAGATAGCGTCCTAACTCCATTGTTTTCCCCATGTTTGCTAATATCACAAACTAAAACAAAATCTTAATTTACCCTAAGGGCTATTTTTTAAATTTGTTGATAAACCAATTTAACACTTTTATTTGTTGTACCTGAGTCAACCCGAAATAGATGCAAATCCAAGGTGAGACAAGGAAAAACCATGGGATCACAGCGACAGAGCGACCACTGAAGAGCAGAAAAAAGAACCCACAGTAAATCACAATCAGCCCAAGCACACCCACGATTAACATCATGCGCTTAGTGATTTTCTCAAGCCAGAGGGCTTTTTCCTGCCAAGACATCCAGATTTCAAGCTCCATGACATGCTATACACATGTTTGTAAAGTTATGTAAAAAAACGGGTGGGAGATTGTTGAAGGTTAACAACGAAATGTCAACTCCGACAAGCTAATTCCAATTATACCAATCACATTAAATATCTAATCAGTTCAGAGCCTCACAGGCATCTCAATCCAAGGCGCATTGACGCTGAAATGGTCATTCCCTTTTAAGTTAATGCAACACGGGAGTGGGATGCCTGTGTGGCTCCCGAAGGGCGGGTTTCAACGCGCTTTATACTGCGTTGAAGGCTTTTGACAGAGCACCACTATGCCTTCAAGCCTTCGCCTTGTCTAAAGCGCGTTGAACTCCCGCTGAATGAACAGATATTTAATACGATTGGTATTATATAGACAAAATTACCCGTGACGCCATCGAGCAATAAAAAACCGAGCAAACGCTCGGTTTATTTTAATATCAATGAGATACAAATATCACAACCGAATACCACCATCGATTTCAAACACTCGACCATTAACATAATCGTTTTCAATAATAAAACGTACGGTGGAAGCTATCTCATCGGCATGACCTAAGCGGCCAACAGGCACTAACTTCTCTAAACGTTCCAGCGCTTCAGGCTTCATTGCCGCCGTCATCTCGGTTGCGATCACGCCCGGTGCAACCGCTGCGCTACGGATATTGTAACGCGCTAATTCCGTTGCCCAGCCGACAGACATAGCCGCAACACCCGCTTTTGAAGCCGCGTAGTTTGACTGACCCATATTGCCCGCCTTAGCAAGGCTAGAGATGTTAACAATCACCCCCGCTTGACCCGATTCAATCATGGCCGCTGCGGCCTCTCGGCCACAGAGGAAACTACCAGTCAGGTTCACATTGATCACCGATTGGAATTGCTCGTAAGACATACGATCAGTGACCTTGCCGTCTTTGGCTTTGACTAACATGCCATCACGCAGAATACCGGCGTTGTTCACTAATACGTTTACTTGGCCAAAGTCTTCGAGAATATAGGCAAAACCAGCAACGACATCTTCTTCGTCGGTAATGTCTAAGGCATAACCTTGGACTTCAGTGTCCGATCCTAGCTCAGCACAGGCTCGCTCGAGTTTCTCTTGGTCCACATCGATAAGCGCCAACTTAGCACCCGCCTGCGCAAAATTTTGCGCCATTGCTAGGCCTAAGCCACCCGCGCCGCCAGTAATGACGACAACCTTATCTTTTAAATCCATCTGGTGATCCCTTGTTATCTGTGTCTATTTTTTAAGTGGTGCAAATTGTTCAAATATACTGGAAAAATCTCGGCGACCATTGCCTTGTCTTGCATGATTGACATACAAACTGCGGGCTAAAGCGCCCATTGGCGTACTAGAGTTGCTCAATAATGCAGCTTCTTGTGACAGACCGAGATCTTTGACCATCAAATCTACCATAAAGCCACCCTGATAGCCCTTAGAAGAAGGCACCGTTTCCATCACGCCTGGGCAGGGATTGTACTTCTCAAGCGTCCAGTTTCCGCCACTGCTGACCTTCATAATATCCGATAGCACTTTAGGATCGAGACCATGGTCAATCCCCATTTGCAGGGCTTCAGAAGTACCGACCATCAGCACAGATAACAACATGTTATTGCAGATTTTAGCGACTTGCCCCGCCCCTGGACCGCCTGCGTGGAAGATATTCACACCCATAGCCTTAAGTACGGGCTGTGCACGTTCAAAAGCGGAATCCGAGCCACCACAAATAAAAGTTAAGGTGCCCGCCGCCGCGCCTGCCGTGCCGCCAGAAACCGGTGCATCCATAAATTCGATGCCACTTTTAGCCGCCTCGGCCGCCACGAGTTGTGCGCTTTGCGCATCGATGGTTGAACAATCGATAAGCAAGGTATCACCTGCAACTACTTCAAGCAGACCTTTGTCTGTTCCATTGCCTAAATATAAGTTTTTTACATGCTTGCCCGCAGGCAACATAGTAATCACCACACTTGCGCCCGCCGCAGCGCCGCAGGCGGTACTTGATACTAAGGCGCCTTTTTCGGCCAATTGCTGCATAGCCTCGGGGACTAAATCAAAGACGCGAACCGTCATACCCGCTTTTAATAAATTGGCCGCCATTGGGCCGCCCATATTACCTAAACCGATAAAGGCTACTGTACTCATGCCGTCACTCCTGTGTGCTGTTCTTTGTTAGTGTTGTGATAATGCTAGTCCGCTAATGATGCCGTCACTATCACAGAGTAAAGTGAACTTGGCTAAGCCTATAAACACAGCGCTTAGCCAACTCAACCAGCCCTTAAACGCTTAACTCAGTTGGTTAAAAGGATGTGCCTCGCCCCATGGAGAAGCCAATATTTGCTCAAGTACCGCTGTGGGCACTGAGTTAACATCCTTAAAACGCCATTGAGGTTTCTTGTCTTTATCGATCAAGAGTGCACGTACACCTTCACAGAAATCACCGTGGGCGCAGACGTTAACACTTGTCGTTAATTCCCATTTAAAACATTGGGCTAGACTTAATTTTGAACCAAGCTGTGCTTGGATATAGACTAAATGCCAACTGATAGGACTACCCGCAAGAAAAGTATCCCGCGCCTTGATTAGCCACTTTTCTTCCGATATCAGTGTTGACATACGTGCTGCAATATCTTGTAAACTCCCCGCCATCAACCTGTCGATAATCTCTTGGCTTTCAGCTAATACACTCTCGCCCTTAGGAATATCCACTTGGTTAGACAGCTCGTTGATCATGCTATCTAAACGTTGGTGATTAAGCGCTGGCGTATCGCTCCAATCTAAGGTTGCCATAGCATCAAACATCAGCTCTTTGTCATCGCGGTTCAGATAATGATCGGCCAATCCCACATAACAGGCATCGGCGGCATTGAGTTGATAGGCGGTCAATCCCAAAAACAATCCCATCTTGCCCTGCATACGATTAAGGAAATAACTGCCGCCCACATCGGGATACAGGCCGATGGTGACTTCTGGCATGGCGATGCGCGAGGTTTCGGTAACGACTCTGTGGCTCGCGCCCGCCATCAAACCGAGCCCGCCGCCCATGACTATGCCATCGCCCCACACCAACACAGGTTTACCGTAGGTATGCAGTAGATGATCGAGGCGATATTCCTCCTCGAAGAAAACCTTGGTTACTTCAGTCACTTGCCCTTTGGCGGCAATGGAAGCATGGTATAAAGCCCGCACATCACCCCCGGCACAAAAGGCCTTCTCACCGCTGCCATCTAATACGATGCAAGCGATCAGGGGATCTTTCTTCCACAGATTCAGCTGCGCCGTCATAGCGCGCACCATGCCTAAATCTAAGGCGTTGAGGGCTTTTTCCACATTGAGTGTCACCACCCCAATCAACTTGCCGGAAGCGGTGGCTAAGGTCTGAAACACCACATTTTGTGTGGTCGTGGCCCGATCTACTACTTGAGTCATTAGCGGTTTCTCCACTCGGCTTTACGTTTCCCTAAAAACGCATTCACACCTTCGGCCTGATCTTCGGTATCAAATAATCCGACAAAGAGTTCGCGTTCAATCGGCAGTGCTTGGCTACGCGCCATAGTGCGCCCCGCTTGAATAAGCGTCTTGCACGCTGTCACGCTGCTTGGGCTCTGATTAGCCACTTTGACGGCTAAGGCGATTGCCGCATTAAGGGCCTCACCCGTGTCGACCACTTCTTCCACTAAACGCAGATTCAATGCCTGAGTCGCATCGATGCGCTCACCGCATAAAATCATCCGCTTAGCCCAACCTTCACCGACTAATGCGGTCAGATTCTGGGTGCCACCCGCACAGGGTAATAAACCGACAGTCGCTTCGGGTAATGCCATTACAGCTTGAATTTCGGCGATACGAATATCGCAGGCGAGCGCGACTTCTAAGCCGCCGCCCATGGCATAGCCGTTAATTGCGGCAATCGACACACCGCGGAATTGGCTTAAGGTTTCAAAGGCTTCACCAAAATGCTTTGCCATTGTCGCCGCATTGCCTTTGTCACCATCGCTAAACAGTTTTAAATCGGCGCCGGCGGAGAAGAACTTTTGCCCTTGGCCCGTTAACACTAAGGCGTAAATCTCTTTATTGGCATTCAGCTCAAGCACTTTGGCTTTAAGCGCCTGCAAACTCTCGGCGGTCCAAGTGTTGGCTGGCGGATTATTCATCGTCAGAATGGCCGTGTGGCCTTCGATACGTTCAACTAAATATTCCATCTTTATAGACTCCTTTTCTGTTATCGCCGACCGGTAAGTCACGCATATTGCGCGTTGACTTACAGGATTTGTCCTGCATTTTCATCGAGTAAACGACGGGCGATAATTAAGCGCATAATTTCGTTAGTGCCTTCTAAAATCTGGTGCACACGCACATCACGGAAATGACGTTCCAGCGGGTACTCCCTTATATAACCATATCCACCATGAATTTGCAGCGCCGCATCGCAGACTTGAAAACCCACATCGGTGGCAAAGCGTTTCGCCATAGCGCAATAAGCCGTGGCTTCAGGATCGCCACTATCGAGTTTAAAGGCCGCAAGGCGCACCATTTGGCGGGCTGCGACTAATTCTGTCGCCATATCGGCAAGCTTAAATTGCAGCGCTTGGAAAGCCGCTAACGGTTTACCAAATTGCTGGCGCTCATTCATATATTGAGTTGCGCGCTCAAGCGCTGCCTGCGCCGTCCCCACAGAACAGGTCGCGATATTAATGCGACCGCCATCTAAACCTTTCATCGCGAACGCAAAACCTTGGCCTTCTTCACCGAGCAAGTTCGCCACTGGCACACGCACGTTTTCAAAGGTGATTTGACGGGTCGGCTGGGCATTCCAGCCCATTTTATCTTCAGCTTTACCATAAATAACGCCAGCGGCATCCGCCGGAATGGCAATCGCCGAAATCCCCTTAGGCCCAGCTTGGCCTGTACGGCACATAACGACTAAAAGCTCAGTGGCGCCCGCACCTGAGATAAACATTTTCGAGCCTGAAATCACATACTCATCGCCGTCGCGCACCGCTTTGGTTTGCAAAGATGCGGCGTCCGAACCTGCACCCGGCTCAGTTAAACAATATGACGCTAACATCTGCCCTGTGGTTAACGGCTCGGACCAAGTCTGACGCAGGGTTTCAGTGCCCCAAGTCGTCACCATCCAAGTCGCCATATTGTGAATGGTCAGCATGGCCGTGGTCGCGGTGCAGCCCTTGGCAAGTTCTTCAAAAATAATCGAGGCATCGAGGCGCGATAAGCCCATGCCACCTTCGGATTCTGGCGAATACAGAGAGCAAAAACCCAGCTCACCGGCTTTTTGGATCACGTCTTTGGGGAAATGATGTTCTTCATCCCACTTGGCGGCGAACGGGGTTAATTCTTCCGCGGCAAACTGGCGCGCCAGATCGGCAAACTGGCGTTGGTCATCGTTGAAATTAAAATCCATTGGGCTCTCCTATGACTCTATGGTCACTTTTTTATTGAATAAATTGGGCGCCGTAAAGACGCCGTGGTTTATCGATTAATCACCGAGCTTAGCGTAGGTTAATGCTCATATTTGGCGTTGAAGCTACGGCGATATCGGACTCGAACCAGCGAGAAGTGATGGTCTTGGTCTCGGTATAAAAACGCACCGCTTGCTTGCCATAAGCATGTTGATCGCCGTAGAAACTGCCCTTCCAACCGGTAAATGAGAAGAAAGGTAATGGCACAGGAATAGGCACGTTAATCCCCACTTGGCCGACTTCGATTTCGTGTTGATATTTACGGGCCGCCGCGCCGCTAGCGGTAAAGATAGAAGTGCCGTTGCCATAAGGGCTGGCATTGACGAGTTCGATGGCGGCTTCTAAGGAGTCTGATTCCATGCAGCACAATACTGGGCCGAAGATTTCTTCCTTGTAAATGCTCATCTCAGTGGTGACTTTATCGAACATGGTTGGGCCAATCCAATTACCGGATTCATAACCTTCCACGGTAAAGTCGCTGCCATCGAGTAAACACTCGGCGCCTTCGGCTTTACCTTGGGCGATAAGTTTAAGCACCCGCGCCTTGGCCGCAGGGCTGATAACCGGACCATAACCCGCTTCTTTATCGTCCCATAAACCTGGGCGAACTTTGGCTAACGCTTCTTTTAATTCTGGGATCCACTCTTTAGCGGCACCAACAAACACGGCAACCGAAATCGCCATACAACGCTGACCCGCCGCGCCCACAGAAGCGCCAACTAAGTTGTTGATCACTTGCTGTTTGTTTGCATCAGGCATAATAACGCAGTGGTTTTTCGCACCCGCAAAGGCTTGCACGCGTTTTAAGTTATCGGTACCCGTTTTATAAATATACTGACCCACAGCCACAGAACCGACGAAAGAAATGGCTTTAATCGCAGGGTCTGCCAGCAGGATATCTACGGCGGTTTTATCGCCATGCACTAATTGCAATACGCCCTTAGGTGCGCCCGCCTCAACAAACAGCTCAACCAGACGCTGCGGCGTCATAGGATCTTGTTCTGAAGGCTTTAAAATGAAAGTGTTACCGCAGGCAATCGCCAATGGGAACATCCATAACGGGATCATCGCAGGGAAGTTAAATGGCGTAATACCCGCACACACACCGAGTGGTTGAGTGTAGCTGTAAGTGTCAATTGAACGCGCGACGTTCTCGACGGTTTCACCCATCAATAATGACGCCACATTACAAGCATGTTCAGCGACTTCGATACCACGCCATACATCGCCCTTGGCATCTTCGAAGGTTTTACCGGTTTCCTTTGCAAGAATGGTCGCCAGTTCGTCGTGATGTTCTTTTAGCAGATGTTGATAACGCAACATGACGCGCGCACGTTCAGACACTGGCACTTCTTTCCAGGTATTAAAGGCCGCTTTGGCGCTGGCAATCGCGGCGTGAACTTCTTCGCTAGTGGCAGCATTAATCACAGCAATCGGCGAGTTATTCGCGGGATTGGTAACAATAATCTGTGATGTGCCCGTACCTTGGATAAACTCGCCGTCAATGTAATGCTTTACTTGTGTGGTCATGTTGCAATCCTTTCCTTGTAGAGTGATGGGCTGGCGGTGCGATATTATGATTATCCTCAAGGGAAGTGATTGCCCTTGCCAGCCCCGTCTTGTTGATTCAAATCTTAATGATCTAAGTCTTGTTAATCTAAGCCTTGTTGATTTAACTAAAATGTTAAGCGATTAGACCTCGATGGCCATCGCCGTCGCTTCACCACCGCCGATACACAGCGAGGCAACACCGCGTTTAAGGCCGCGGGTTTTTAAAGCATGGATTAAGGTCACCAGCAAACGTGAACCCGAGCAGCCAATAGGATGACCTAAGGCGCAGGCGCCGCCATTGACGTTAACTTTAGCCACATCTAAACCCAGTTCAGACACGGCAAGCATAGTCACCATGGCGAAGGCTTCGTTGATTTCGAATAAATCAACTTCATCCGTTGACCAACCGACATTGGCCAGTAATTTCGCCATAGCGCCGACAGGTGCAGTGGTAAAGAGTGAAGGCTCTTGGGCGTGGGTCGTGTGGCCTTTGATGGTGGCTAATACAGTTAAGCCTAAACGCTCAGCTTCGCCGCGAGAGGTCAGCATCAATGCCGCTGCGCCATCGGAAATCGAGCTAGAGTTAGCCGCTGTGATAGTGCCATCTTTGCTAAAAGCTGGGCGCAGCGTAGGAATTTTTTCTGGTCGAGCATTACCGGGTTGCTCGTCGGTGTCGACAGTCACATCACCGCGACGATCACTAACTGTGACTGGGGTAATTTCGGCCTTAAAGGCGCCCGAGTTAATCGCGGCATTGGCTTTTTCGAGCGAGCTTAGGGCGAAAGCATCCATCTGCTCGCGGGTGATACCAAATTCATCGGCGGTTTTCTGGGCAAACGTTCCCATAGCGCCACCCGTGTAGGCATCTTCAAGACCGTCTAAAAACATATGGTCGAGCATTTTGCCGTGGCCCATACGCATGCCGCTACGGGCTTTATCCAAGAGATATGGTGCTTGGCTCATGCTTTCCATACCGCCAGCGATCACCACTTTTGCACTGCCCGCTTTAATCAAATCGTGGGCTAACATGACCGTCTTCATGCCTGAACCGCATACTTTGTTCACAGTAGTCGCCCCCACTGAAAGTGGTAGCCCCGCACCTAAAGTGGCCTGACGTGCAGGCGCTTGACCTAAACCTGCGGGTAATACACAGCCCATCAAGACTTCATCAACATGCTCACCCGCCAATTGAGTCTCCACCAACAAGCCCTTAATGGCTGTCGCGGCTAGAGTCGGTGATGCAACGGATGACAAACTGCCTTGAAAACCACCCATAGGGGTGCGTTTAGCGGCAACAATAACGATCTCTTGATTTAACTGTTCAGTACTCATGGAAACTCCAACCTAAATTGACCACAGGCTTAGTGCTCGCCTCTGCTCGGGACGTTTAATAAAATCGACAATAAAACCACTCTGACGTTTACGCGAACGTAAAGCAAGTATTCCTTGGTCTAATGTATCGATTTTATCGGGTGAAAATTGTCAGTAAGGATTTACAGCGAAATCGGAAATTGAGGATAAAAAGGGATCAAGTATCAACAAACCAATTTGGTGGTTGCCTACAAAATAACTATGATCAACTAGATAGTTAGCATTTTTATCAACTAGCTCAAATAGGTGCATAACAACAGGAATACATAACTCAATGCAGGAATTTAAGAACATCGATATTCAAACAATTGTTCCTATCCTATAGTGGAAATACCAAACACTCTAACCTTATACAACCTAGCCAAATAACCCTAAATAGAAGTAGGAAGGAAAGACATGCTCAATTAGATGACGCTTAAGACCCATTTTATCGGGGTTATTGCTATACCTTGTATTGCTCTTATCTTGATCAGCTTGACGGCGCTTCAAGGCTTATCTGGTATGCAAGATCAAACTAAAAAACTCGCTGAAAATACTAGCGCACCATTAAGGTCAATGGCGGAGGTCGCTTCCCGAATTCCCCGCATGCGAGTGGGCATTGATATTATTATTCTGCAAGAAATACCAACGATGAAGGATCAAAAAGGCGTATTAACCCGAGTGACAGAAACCCGGGCTGAGGATATTCCAGAAATGGATGCAGCATTAAAAGCAGCACGTGACGCCCAAGTAAACCCCATCACCCGTGCCGAAGTACAAAAATTGATCGACATCTTTGATAAAGTCAAAAGTGACGAACTCGCGCCTATGCTTGCTGCGATGGAAAGCGGGGACGTGGCAAAATCGCAAGACATTTATCGTAATCAATTCGCAGCTAGCTACAACATTATGCGAAAGAGTACCGATGCCATTCTTGACTCGTTACTACAACAGGGCAACGCCAGCTTCGTAGAGAGTCAACAAAACTACCAAAATACACGCATGGAAATGTTCGTGGTATTGGCCGTCGCACTGATTATTTCCATTTTTCTAGGGTTTGTAATGCTGCGTCGTCTACGCCTTCGCGTGGCGTTATTACAACAACATATTTCTTCTGCCAGCGATAAACTTGATTTACACAATATGATTGAGTTAAAGGGGCATGATGAATTAAGCGATATTGCCCTGCATTTTAATCAGTTTGTGCTGAAGATACGCAGCGCGATTGAAACTGTGGCAGAAAACTCTCGTCAACTTGCCCATACTGCAAATGATGTCGCAAGCAAAGCCCAAGCAACCCATAGAAATTGTATTAACGAGCGTGACCGTACCACACAAATTGCGACGGCAATCCATGAAATGGGTACTACAGTGGAGAACATTGCCGACAACGCAACTCAAGCCGCAAATGCGGCTAAAGAAGCCGATAATCAAGCCCATAGTGGTGCAAATCTTGTTGCACAAGCTCGGCAAGGAGTGAGTTCGCTATCAATCGAAATTCAACATATCAGCAGCGATATTGCCTCGCTAGCCATGCAAACCAACTCAATTGGCAGCATTTTGGATACTATCCGAAGTATTTCAGAACAAACTAACCTGTTAGCACTCAATGCCGCGATTGAAGCCGCACGTGCAGGCGAAACGGGACGCGGGTTTGCCGTCGTCGCTGATGAGGTGCGAAACCTTGCGAGTCGTTCGGCATCGTCAACAAATGAAATTCAAACCATGATCGATAAGCTGCAAGAGCAATCAGCCAAAACAGTGTCAGCAATCAAACGTGGTCACGAACAAAGTGGCATGGTCGTAAAACAAGCGGATGATGCCAATGACTCCTTAACACTTATCACCTCACATATCAGCCAAATCAGCGATATGAATATTCAAGTCGCAACAGCAACAGAAGAACAGTCTATGGTTGTGGCTGAAATAAGCCGAAATGTGGAAGATATCAATCAATTAACCACAGAAACATCGGAAATTGCTGATGAACTAACAGCCTCGAGTGCTAACCTGCAGAAGCTATCGATTCACTTGGATAAATTAGTGACGCAATTTAAGTTGTAACACTGTAAACGCGTAGTGCAGTCAATAGAATCACTGCACTACGCGCGTCTTCCCCAAAAACAGTCTAAGGCAATGTTTCTTGGCGCGATTCCCACGGTGTCATCGCCGTCATATCACTTAAGTCATAAGGTGTTAATTGATAAACATAATAATTAAGCCAATTACTGACCAATAAACTACCGTGGCTGTGCCAACGGGCAATGGCTTCGGCTTCAGGATCGTTATTGCGATAATAGTTCTGTGGCACATTGGGATTTAAGCCTTGTGCTAAATCCCTATGGTATTCATCGTTTAAGGTCGATTTTTGATACTCAGGATGGCCCATCACAAACAAGTTACGATTATTGCGGCTTAGTACTAAATAGGCCCCTGCTTCATCGGATTGCGCTAACACTTGCAACTGTGGGTGCTGTCTAATGTCTTCCACATCCATCTCGGCAAACCGAGAATGAGGTGCAAAAAATTCATCATCAAAACCACGTAACAGCGGGAAATGCTGACAAGTACGTCTATGTACAAACACGCCAGAACGCTTCTGTTGTAATATTTTTCGATTTAAACCATAGAGATGATACAGGCCCGCATGGGCCGCCCAACATAAAAACAACACTGAGGTGACATGCTCTTGGGACCAATCGATAATTTCACGAATATGATCCCAATAGACCACATCTTCGAAATCGATTTGCCCAAGTGGTGCTCCTGTGATGATAAGGCCGTCGTAATTTTTGTGGCGTACATCTTCAAAGTCACGGTAGAAGGTATTCATATGATCGATGGAAGTATGCTTGGACTCTTTGTCGTGAATACGCAGTAAATCCACATCGACTTGTAAAGGCGTGTTACCCAGCAAGCGCAATAACTGGGTTTCGGTCTCTATTTTGTTCGGCATCAAGTTCAAGATCAGCACCTTCATCGGCCTGATATCTTGATTCGCTGCCCGCGTCTCGGACATAACGAAAATATTTTCTGACTCTAATACCCCTGCTGCGGGCAAATGATCTGGAATTCTAACCGGCATACCGCGCCTCTTCTGTTCGTAAAAACCAACGGATTCGGCGCGTTTGCTATCTATATTTACCGCAAATCACTCGCCGATTTTTTCAAGTATTATGGTCATGGCCTCGGTTGAATGAAGATCAACATGGTAGGCCTGAGTATTAATAAACAGTAACTTATCACCGAGCATAATTCGTGCACCTATGGCATAAGTATGCCCTTGCTCAAACTGATCGCGCCCGATAACAAAACTAAAGGGTGTTGGAGTGCCAGCACCTTGTTTAACCCGTTCAGCAATCACTATTGCAGGCACATCCATTTTGGATACATCGAGCAATTGCACAATTAGCTTTGCTTCTGGCGGCAATGCAATGCGCTCACGGTAAATTGCCTCACCCTTGATTTCGACAATTGCATTGGGTGTCGCACAACCCGCCAATAAAGCCACAACAGTGATGAATACCATTGCAGTTAATCTCTGCGCCACTAATCTCAATGCACTTAACTTTAGCCATTGACTCATTACGTTTCTCCTAATCATACATAAAGACTTCTGGATGTCCACATGTCCATGCTATAAATCTTGTCTTGATGAACATATGTTCCTATCATAAGCCACCATTTCGTTGACGATAAATTTATGACCCAAGCAACTGCAATCATTGTGGGCGCTAGCTCACATTTGAGCCGTGAACTTGCAAAACAGTTGGCTGAACAGCAGGTTGAATTAGCCTTGTTTGCTCAAGATCCCGAATCATTACGTGAGTTTGCCTCATCCTTGCCCACAAAAGTACAAGTATTTGCGCTGCAGATAGAGCAACCACAAGCCATTATTAGTCAACTTGAAAGTGTGTGGCAAAATCTAGGTGGAGCACACTTAGTCTTAGTTAATACAGGCCTTAATAGCTACGATCCCGCGTTACCATGGTTACCAGAGCAAGATATTATCGACGTAAATGTGCGTGGTTTTGCCGCGATCTGCAATACGGCATTTAGACTGTTTCGTGAACAGGGTTATGGCCAATTGGCAGCAATTAACTCTATTGCAGGCCTGCGCGGTGGACCAAGCGTGGCTTATCACGCCTCAAAAGCCTTTGCACAGAACTACCTTGAGGGCTTAAGTATGCATGCCCAGCGCCTTAAGTTACCCATTACCATCACCGATATCCAACTCGGCCTACTCGATAAAGCTGCGATGCAGCAAAGTGCGATGTGGCTTGCCCCATTGCCACAAGTCGCAGCGCAAATCATCAAGGCAATGAAACAAGGTAAACGTCGTGTATATGTCACCAAACGCTGGCGCCTTGTCGCTTGGTTAACTAAGATTTTGCCCGAGTTTATCTACAACACTCGCCATTGGAAGGCTAAAAAGCCTAAGCATTAAGTTATCTTTGGTATTGTAAACATTATTGCAATCAAACAAAAAAGGAGCCCTCGGCTCCTTTTTCGTTATTTCTAATAAATTAGAAAGTGTAGCCAACGCTAATCATATAAACCCATGGGTCAATATCTGTTTCGATTTTAACGGGTGCACCTTTGTATTTAAATTCTACATCTGTGTCTATCTTGGCGTACCAAACTGATCCATTGACCAACCAGTTTTTATTAACTTGGTAATCTAAGCCAACCTGCGCAGCGAGTCCCCAAGAATCGCTCATATCTAGGTTAGTTAAATCCCCACCTAAATCATTAGTGAATTTATTATCAAAGAACTTTGTATAGTTCACACCTGCACCAATATAAGGGCGTAATTTTGATTGTGCGTCACCAAAATAATACTGAACCACTAAGGTTGGTGGTAAATGTTTCGTTTCAGCAATCTTACCCACACCCGCGAGTGATACATCATGGCTAAATGGTGTTGCTGCCAATAACTCAACCCCAATGTTATCGGTCAACATATAACCAAAGTTCAGACCAACTTGAGTATTATTATTGACTTTAAACTCACCTAGATTTGCGCTAGGGATAACAACATCTTGACTTGATTCATTTGGGGCAACAACTACGGCACCCGCACGCACGATAATATCACCGGCTTGATGAGCAGAGACAGAAGCAGTAAACCCAGCGGCTAAAAGGGTCGCAGCGATAACAGTAGAAACGATATTTTTATTCATCATCATACTCCATATGTACAACATAGGTTTTTGTTTTGTATTACATCCTTAACATTTACGGATTACACTGCCAGAGATATCCACTGCTTTTATTGATCTAAATCAATCCACCCCGCCAATACCCACTTATAGGTATCACACTTGGGATCCTAATCACGAAATGCAAACATTTATTGACAATACCCCTTTAATTTATGTGATACGCAGCATTTATTAGTAATGACTTATTCACCTAATAAGGGTTAATACTTAAATTTAAGCGTAACATTTTAGTTACACTGATTTGTGGGCAAAATAAGCCAATGCGGTTTATTGGAAAGTGAGAAATTTAACGCTTGGGGGGATAAAAATAACCGTGATATGCAAGTTAAACATTAATAGATTAATTGAAGTAAAGGATATTGAATAAGCCAACCTTTATCCAAAACGCGTTGATGAAAAATCGATAATGCTCTACTGGGATTGGCTGTCAGTTTTAATTCAAAGAGTGAATTTACACCAAAAGGAGCGACCAATGTTAAGGCATTCACTCGTGGCGTATTACTCAATAGGTCAATAGTGTTTTTTTGATAACACACACCAACTGCCGTTTCTAATTCCGGCCAATAGGTCATGGCATCTATGCAAGACAGATAAGGGGGATCTTGATTTTTAAGGTGCATTCGCGCCTGATTTTTTACCGACCAAGGTAAATCAGGCGCTTGTTTATAGAGATAAGCTTCAATCGCCCTATCACGTTCAGGGCGAGTATCTAAGGGGCAAAAATAAATTAAATCAATATCATTGAGTAGACTATACTGAAACCCATGTAAACGATCCCATACGAGATTGCGTACAAATCCCGCCGCAAGGCACCACTGCGGCATAGAGTGTACTTTGGCGCATAGGAACGCAAGTTCAAGCGCCCTCACACGCTCGTAATCTTGGGTTATCCATTCGAGTAACTGACTCTTTCGTTCTGCTTCATACATCACATCACTATTGGGTTTACTGTCAACGAAAAGCATATTGAGCATGACAGTACCATTCATATTATCTATTTATCCGCGTCATTCGTTATATTGCGTCCGCTTGGCGCTCTGGCGCAGCATTGGCAAAAGCGTCAAGCTGATTACACTCTGCCCACACGCGCATGATATTCGGATATGGCGTTAAATCCACATTAAAACGCTGAGCGTTATACACCTGTGGTACTAAACAAAGATCGGCTAATGTCACTGAGTCCCCGAAACAATAACGACCGCTGTGGCGCAGAAGCTGAGTTTCAAGTGCTGTAAATCCAATAGCAACCCAATGGTGATACCAAGTATTTTTAGCCGTATCATCAACCGCTAAGGTTTGCGTTAAGTACTGCAATACCCGTAAGTTGTTTAGTGGATGAATTTCACAGGCAACCGTCAGCGCCATAGCACGCACATGGGCCCGTTCGAGTGCTGAGGCAGGTAATAGCGGTGTTTGAGGATATAATTCATCAATATATTCAATAATGGCTAAAGATTGAGCTAGCGCATCTCTGTCCTCATCATCACCCACCACTAAGGTGGGGACTAACTCCAGTGAATTAAGTGCACGATAGGCCGCCGTAT
Organism: Shewanella sp. W3-18-1; assembly: GCF_000015185.1. NCBI lineage: Bacteria > Pseudomonadati > Pseudomonadota > Gammaproteobacteria > Alteromonadales > Shewanellaceae > Shewanella > Shewanella sp. W3-18-1. The sequence continues at coordinate 3,089,638 of NC_008750.1, forward strand.
GCTGCTCACCACCATCACGTACGAGATGCACTGAAAACTGCTCAGCTAAAATCCCCTTGAGATTAAGGGCGATACGAACCCGATAAGCTGCACTGGAACGCCAATAACCATATAGTTTCATCTAATTATGTCCTTATAATTGCCATTACAAAAACGGGGCAATTAAGCCCCGTTACTCTGAGTCGATATTCGCTTTAAAGGGAAAAAACTACGCTTTGTATTCAACTACTTTTTGATCGATTGAACCGAAAATCGACACTCCGTTATCATCGAGCATTTCGATGCGCACAGTGTCGCCAAAACGCATAAATGGCGTAGTGGCTTTGCCTTCAGCAATCACTTCTAACATACGTTTTTCCGCTAAACAGCTTGAGCCTGCGCTGCGGTCATAATTAGAAATCGTACCTGAGCCAATAATAGCACCTGCTCCTAATGGGCGAGTTTTGGCAACATGGGCAATTAATTGGCTAAAATTAAAGGTCATATCGATGCCTGCATTCGGACGACCAAATAATTCACCATTTAAATAGGTGATCAACGGTAAATGCACTTTCGAATCTTCCCAACGGACACCCAATTCATCCGGTGTCACAGCCACAGGCGAAAAACTGCTCGATGGTTTAGATTGGAAGAAACCAAAGCCTTTCGCCAGTTCACCCGGGATCAAGTTACGCAATGACACATCGTTAACTAACATCAACAATTTAATGTGCTTAGCTGCATTGTCAGTACTCACCCCCATAGGCACATCATCGGTAATAACCGCAATTTCAGATTCAAAATCGATACCCCAGTCTTCACTCGCCAATGGGATATCCGCTTTAGGGGCAATAAAACTGTCCGAGCCGCCCTGATAAAACAGTGGATCGGTCCAGAAGGTTTCTGGCATTTCTGCGCCACGGGCTTTACGGACTAGTTCAACATGATTCACATAGGCGCTACCATCGGCCCATTGGTATGCTCGTGGTAATGGTGATAAACACTTGGCCTCATCAAACGCTTGAGCGTTATCTAACATGCCTTCATTTAACGCATCGTACAATTCTTGCAATTGTGGTCTCAGTAAATCCCAACCATCGAGTAATTGCTGCATAATATGGGCAATGGCAGGTACGGCAACCGTTTTAGTGAGATCGCGGCTGACTAACATCAACTGACCATCGCGGCGACCATTGTTATAACTAGCAAGTTTCATATTGGCTCCAGTGCTCTTGGGCTAAGCGTACAATTTTATTGTGCAGGGAAACGCGCTGCGTCACCCAGCTGATATTCTATTTTTCTAAATTTGACTCACTTAAGGACACACTCTTTTATGCCGTTTGCGCTAACAGATACATGTTCCCTTGAGTGTTGCAGTGTCTTTATTGCGCGTAGAAATACCCGATACCGACCAAGATTTCTATAGCGTGACACAAATCACATTTAGAACACTTATTTCACATTTCGTAAACTAATCATTACGTTTATAACCCAGTTGCCGCTTATCAATATCTCGGTAAGCAATATGCCTGAAAAGTCGGCAACTAAGTGGAACGATACGGTTACATCTATCGCATCAAGCCAGCGATACACTGTCTAACGACGCTTGGTTATTTTGTATTCACGCAGTTTATTGGCAATAGCAGTGTGTGACACACCGAGCTTTTTCGCCAACTGGCGAGTGCTCGGATAGGCCGGATATAATCGGCGCAATAGACTCGCCTCAAACTGCTTCATTGCATCATCGAGATTACCTTCAAATTCATTATCAAAGTAACCAAAACCTTCGGCGTAGGAAGGCAATTTAAGCTGTTCCACCGTCAACTCTGCTGAACCATCCCACATTGACACCGCTCTAAATACGGCATTCTTTAATTGACGCACGTTACCCGGCCAAGCGTAGGTGAGCAAATGATCGCGGCACTGGGCCGAGATGCGGCGCACAGGGCTCGATAACTGTTGGCTATAATGTTCAAGGAACATTTCAGTTAACGGGATAATATCCATCTTGCGTTCGCGTAATGAGGGAATGTGGTAGCTCAGTACATGGATGCGATAATACAAATCTTCCCTAAACTCACCGGTTTGGCACAGTTCGGCTAAATTTTTCTGGGTAGAGCAGATAATCCGCACATCCGCACGGACTTCTTCATCACCGCCCATACGTCTAAAAGTGCCATCTTGCAATAGCCGAAGCAGCTTAACTTGAGCAGCCTTAGACATTTCTGCCACTTCATCGAGAAATACTGTGCCCCCCTTAGCTTCCTCAAAGAATCCTCTTTTGACGACTTTGCCCTGACTGACATAACCAAATAATTCTTCTTCAGCGGCGCTGTCGGGTAAAGCTGCGCAGTTAATGGCAATAAACGGTTTTTCGCGACGCATGCTGGCATCGTGACTCGCTCTAGCCATTAATTCTTTACCAGTACCCGTTTCTCCCGTTATCAATAACGGCGCATCAAGCTGTGCCATACGCCGCGCTTGCTTAAGTACCTCTTTCATTTTGTCACTGCTTGCTAACACATTTTCAAAACCCATTGTTTGATTTTGCAATGCATTAAATTGTTTACCGACACGTGCGGGAGATTTTAGTGATACCACTGCACCCACAAGGATGGTTTTATCATCGTCATCAGGCAGATAGATAGGCAGCATTTCGGCAAGATACTCATTCGGGCCAATTTGTACCCGTGCCGCTTGCGGCAATACTTGGCTTTCACTTAACCAACGGCTGAAGTTGAAACCTTGTACCCAATGATTTAATGACTCATCAAGTACTTCATGCTCCCCCATACCAATATTCAATAACGCAGACTCATTTACAATACGAATACGGGCTTTGACATCAATGGAGAAAACGGAATCGGGTAATGTTTTTAGAAGGGTTTTTAGGGCGTAATGTTCTTGTTCTGATGGCATAAACGACACGGTACGCACATCGTGAACACTTTCCACTTTGCGAATTTGTGGCATCAAAGCACTTAAGGTTTCAAAACTGATTTCAGCAAACTGTAGGTACAAAAAGCCTTGGTTACTGGCATCTATGGCAATCAAATTAATACCATAGCGTTCTAACACGACTAAAATATCTTTCGCTAAACCCACGCGATCTTGACAACTGACTTCCAAGCGCATAATGACTGATATTCCCTTTTTGATTTGAATTTTGGGATAACCCGTGCAGAGCTATTATCCATACATATTAGTAAAAGCGATAATTGCTTAGTTAGCAGTTTAGCTTTACGCAAACGTAAACGATAGATTTATAGCTAGGCGTGTATACGTTAGAAGGTAAAATAGAAAGTGGCAAGTCAAGTTTACAGCACATTTGTAACAGGAAGATAAAATCAGCGAAAAAACAAAGTTAACCCGCTGATTTTAAAAAATAAGATTTTAACCTAATAACTGGTCAGTCTTGGCTGCCATAATAAAGTCATTCCGGTGCAATCCCTTGATAGAGTGTGACCACCAAGTCACAGTGACTTTACCCCACTCAGTGAATATACCGGGATGATGAAATTCTTCTTCTGCTAACTCAGCCAATTTATTCGTAAATGCCATTGCGAGTTTAAAGTTTTTAAACTTATACACTCGCTCAAGTTGCATAATACCGTCGCGGACCTGCACGCTCCAGTCAGGGATCATCCGCACAAGTTCGGCCAATTCCTCATCGGTCACTTTAGGCGCATCGGCTTGGCACGCTTCACATTTCATATCAGATAACACTGTCATACTTACTCCTCTTGGCAACCGCTATAGGGGCATTCAGTTGCACTTTACTCATTACTTATCAAATAACTAAACCAAATCATCCAGCAAATTATGATTAACTCGCCTTCGCTTTCGGAGGATATTTAGGGGGAAATAAACCTAACTGACGAGCCTTAGTGACATAACTCATAATGTCCATTTTGGCAATGTCATCCAACATCTCAATATGCTCAATCACATAGTAAATCGGTTGCATAATATCGATTCGGTAAGGTGTGCGCAGCACATCCAGTAAATCAAAGGGCTTACGTTCGGGTACTTCGCTCTCCATTGCATATAGGGTTTCACCGGGTGAACTTAAAATGCCACCGCCATAGATACATAAGGGGCCCTCTTTTGGTTGAAGTAAGCCAAACTCAACGGTAAACCAGTATAAACGCGCTAAAAATATCCGTTCTTCTTTGCTAGCACTTAAACCCAATTGGCCATACATATGCGAAAAATTGGCAAATGAAGGATTGGTAAGCAAAGGGCAATGACCAAAAATTTCGTGAAAAATATCTGGTTCTTGCAGGTAATCAAACTCTTCCTTACGGCGAATGAATGTCGCCACTGGAAACGCTTTATTCGCTAAGAGTTCAAAAAAGTGGCCGAATGATATTAGTGCGGGTACTGCTGCCGTTTTCCAGCCTGTTGTTGCCTGTAATACAAGATCAACTTCAGCGAGTTGTGGAATACGATCCTTTGGCATCGCTAACGCATCGAGTCCGTTAAGGTATTCCAGACAAGCTCGGCCAGGGAGATTAACCGCTTGGCGGGCGTAAAGTTGGCTCCAAATATCATGCTCTTCTTGCGAGTAATCTATATACCCAGTGTCATCAGCCTTGCGGGCGATGTAGGTGGTTCCTTTAGTCATATCATTCACTTCATACTGACGCTGATAGTGTCAATAGTGAGCTAAGCCTTGTTTTTTGTTAACTCCCTCACACTTTATTGTTCAATCAATCTTGTGACGTAAACGTAAAGCAAATATTACAAAATCATTGTAATCCTCAATAAACGAAAGTTTATTGCCAACAATATATAACTCTTAATGTTACATGTAAGACTAACGACTGATAAAACACCGAAATACCGATAAAATTCAGTGTTTGTAAATAGCTTTTCTGTGCAGGTCATTTACAATATTGGCCATTAACCGCCTCTCCTTGACCTAAAAGGTTCGCAATGAAACAACATCAAATTCGTAAAGCCGTTATTCCTGTCGCAGGCCTAGGCACTCGTATGCTTCCCGCGACCAAAGCTATTCCCAAGGAAATGCTACCCGTTGTTGATAAGCCATTGATTCAGTATGTCGTCAGTGAAGCTATTGCGGCTGGGATCAAAGAAATTGTACTCGTAACTCATGCCAGTAAAAACTCCATCGAAAACCATTTCGATACCAGTTTTGAATTAGAAGCCCAGCTAGAACGCCGTGTAAAGCGTCAACTGCTAGAAGCTGTTCAGTCTATTTGTCCTAAAGATGTAACTGTGATCAGTGTTCGCCAATCCCAGGCTAAAGGTTTAGGTCATGCTATTTTATGTGCCAAATCCGTTGTAGGTGACGCTCCTTTTGCCGTATTGCTACCTGACGTCATCATCGATGATGCAAGTTGCAACCTCAGCAAAGACAACTTGGCTGCGATGGTTGAGCTTTTTGATGAGACGCAAGTGGGCCAGATCATGGTTGAAGGTGTGCCACACAACATGGTCAACCAATACGGTATTGCCGATGTGAATGGCCATGATTTACAACCAGGTGAATCTGAACCATTAGTCGAACTGGTAGAAAAACCACCAGTAGATGAAGCGCCTTCTAACTTAGCCGTTGTTGGTCGTTATGTATTACCTGCCAGCATCTGGCCATTACTGGCTAAAACACCTGCAGGTGCGGGCGATGAAATCCAATTAACGGATGCGATTGCGATGTTAATGAAGCAAGAAACCGTAAATGCTTACTACATGGAAGGTAAGAGCCACGACTGCGGTAACAAACAAGGTTATATGCGTGCTAACGTTGAATATGCCCTGCGCCACAGCGAGATCGGTGAAGATTTTGCGCACTATTTAAAAAACGTTGTAAAAGGAATTAAATAATGACGATTTTAGTGACCGGAGGTGCTGGCTATATTGGCACCCATACCGTTGTTGAATTACTCAAAGCGGGTAGCGAGGTAATTGTTTTAGACAACTTGTCTAATTCGAGCATCGAAGCATTAAACCGTGTTGAACGGATAACAGGTAAATCGGTCACGTTTTATCAGGGCGATATTCTTAATAAAGCATTATTACAAAAAGTCTTTAGCGATCATGCTATCGACTCTGTGATCCATTTTGCAGGGCTAAAAGCAGTGGGAGAATCTGTTGCTAAGCCCCTTAAGTATTATGAGAATAATGTCACTGGTACCTTAGTCCTCTGCCAAGTTATGGCGGAGTTTAAGGTGAAAAATCTTGTTTTTAGCTCATCAGCAACCGTCTATGGTGATCCTGCAAGCTTGCCTATTACTGAAGATTTCCCAACAGGGGCAACCAATCCCTATGGCCAATCTAAACTAATGGTTGAACATATATTGGCAGATCTTCACCATAGCGATCCAAGTTGGAATATTGCACGCCTTCGTTATTTTAATCCCGTCGGAGCCCACTCCAGTGGCCTGATAGGTGAAGACCCTAACGATATTCCTAATAACTTGATGCCATTTATTGCCCAAGTTGCAGTAGGTAAACGTGCCGTCTTAAGCGTATTTGGCCATGATTATCCAACTCACGATGGTACGGGTGTACGTGACTATATCCATGTGGTGGATTTAGCCAAAGGCCATTTAAAAGCCCTTGAGAAACTCGCCATAAGACCGGGCCTTGTCACTTATAACTTAGGTACAGGTCAAGGTTACAGTGTATTAGATATGGTTAAAGCCTTTGAAAAAGCCTGCGGTAAAACGATTGCCTATCAAATTGCGCCGCGTCGCCCCGGTGATATTGCCGCTTGCTATGCCGATCCCACTCACGCGAAGCAAAGCCTAGGCTGGCATGCAACCCATACTCTAGAAGACATGGCTAATAGTAGTTGGCATTGGCAATCAACCAATCCAAATGGTTATAAAGGATAATAAAATAAATGGCTTGTAGAAATATCACAGGCCATTTTTATTATCATCTAAACCATTATTTTTGTTGTGAATGATCGACATACAGAAGAACAACATGACGCAGAGTATTAATCACAGTCGCCGTAACCTTTTTAGCCGCCGAAGAAATAACGCGCTAAGACCGCCTTGGGTACGTGATGATATCGAGTTCACCGATGTGTGCACTCGCTGTTCTGCCTGTATTAATGCCTGTGAAACTCAAATTATTGTGAAAGGTGATGGTGGATATCCTGAAATATCTTTTAATAACAATGAATGCACTTTCTGTACCCTTTGTGCAAAACATTGTCCTGAAGATATTTTTGATCTGACCCAAACAGCATGGCAAATCAAAGCACAGATCCAAGAGAATTGCTTAACTTATCAAGGGATATGGTGCCAAAGCTGTAAGGATGCCTGTGAACCCCGAGCGATTAGTTTCATCCTCAGTGTAGGCAAGGCTCCCAGCCCGACGATCAATCTCGAACAGTGCACAGGTTGCGGTGCCTGCGTGGCCCCCTGTCCAAGTCAAGCTATCGCAATTAAATCAATAGAATGAATACCTAAAAAATACGTCGACACTTAGCTGTGCTTATACTTTGATTTACGCTAAGATCTCGCGCCTAATTAGATTGGATGACCTTATTATGTTTGGGAAAAAATCCTTTTTTACCCCTAAGCCAAAACTTGCGCTAAGTTTTATTGCAAACGGCACTAAACTCACTGGCAATATTGAGTTTTCAGGTGATGTGCTCATTGGTGGTGAAATCTGTGGTCAAATACTGTCAAATGCCAATATCACCATAGAACAAGGGGGAAATGTCCAAGGGGAAATTAAATGCCAAGAATTTATGGTCAATGGATACTTTAAAGGCCGTTTGATCTGTGAGCGTTTAGTGATCCAACGTAATGGCATAGTCGATGGAGAAGTCGCCAGTACATCCATGCAAATTATGGAGGGTGGGCAATTTATCGGATTAAGGATCAAAGAAGATACGTCGACAATTCGAACACATACTCTCCCTTCCCCGCAAGAAACGCTTATTTGCCACAAAAATTAACCCACAGATTTTCCATAAACTTGCCTATCATTTGGCCTTTCGAGCTAGTACAAAATCAACCTCATCCTAACTGATGTGCCCTACCCCTTTCGTAGTAATTTACAATGGTTAAATATTTGTTGCTTTGCAAATGAAGTCACAGTTAATCCGTACAACTAATGCTAACGTTAACGCCTAAAAAGGCGCTATCGATATGGTGTTTCAGTGGTTTTTTATAAATCGATAGGAGTAACGTATTAATTAAAGGTTAAGTGCGCAAAGCTGAATAATAAAATAAACAAGCGCACATTAAGAGTCATTATAGGGCAATAAAAAATGAGCAACCCGTTACTAAAACAAATCTGTGAACTTGATGTGTTTACTTTACTGGTTTTTAAGACAATTTTCGATACTGGACACGCCAATAGTGCAGCTAAAGCGCTGGATGTTTCAGCACCCAAGATTAGCCGTTGTCTTAATGCATTACGTTTGACCTTTAACGATGAGCTATTCTACCGGCGCCAGCAAGGGCTAAAACCGACACCTTTAGCCGAAAGTTTATACGCCGCAATTTGCCAATTTACAAACTCAGTTTACAATCTTGAGCAATCAGCACTTCAAATCCAAAATACCCATAACACAACAGATTTCCCCTTACATATTGCTGTCAGTAATGAGTTACTGAGTTTCTTAGCACCACAACTTAGCTCACCAGATGTGATAACCCAATTAGGTAAAATACGATTACATAAATGGCAAGAAAATAGTGCTGAATTAATTCACGCAGGCGAACTAGATTTTGGAATTACCTTAGAAAATGCCGATAATAAAGAATTAAGCTATACCAGATTGGGTTGTATATCAGGGATCTATGTTGTGGCTTCAAAACATCATCCAATCTGGCAAACTGAATTAAGTATTACACTAGAGCATATTTGCCGCCATCCATTTTTATGCTTAGATCTGAAAGGGTTTAATAGCAAAGTCGATCCACTTGAATTTTTCTGCCAACGCCAAGGTATACTATTACCTTCAATTGATAGAGTTATAGATAGGGAAGAATGGTATGCCCACTTGCTCACGATACAAAGTGTGGCATTTTGTTCAAGTATCGATATGCACACAGTGAAGCATATGCCCGGGCTCAAGCTAGTGCCATTATCACTCACTGAGCTACACCGCTTACACGATTCTATGCTGCCGCCGCAATATTATTTAGTTGAAAAGCCAAGGGCTCGTAGACGCTACAGCCAAACACAATGCGATATTGTCGTTAGTCCACTTATCACAACACTTATCCCAACCCTATAAAATCGCAGAGAGATGCTTCAAGGTTAACATAATGTTAGCCTTGTTATTTTATCCTCGTTTCATTCTCCATACATGCCAATTTATTAAGTTATCTCCGATAAAAATGCGCTATCTATTGTGCATCTCAAAAATAAAAGCCAAATATTATTCAGGCTGATGCTTAAATGAAAATTAATCTAATTAATTTATTAAAAATCAACGTAAATATTTGCAATATTCATCACATTTATTTTGGGCTATTTCATTTTTCATAATGATTAAATTCATCTTTTGAAATTACCATTTTAAGTTGTTAAATCATCCTTCACATATCAGATACAAACTCACAAATACCACTTTATAAGTAGATGGTTCGCCCTATATTAGAGACGCTGCACACGCAGTCTTATAGAAAGAAAAGGGACGCGATGATGAAAAACTACAATAAATCTCTACTGGTACTGGCACTCACCAGTGCTCTATGTTTAACCGCCTGCGGAGACGGGGATGATGGTAAAGATGGCGCACCTGGTACACCAGGTACACCAGGTACTCCTGGAACGCCAGGCACCCCCGGAACACCTGGTACGCCAGGGGCACCAGCAGGAACATTTGCTAAAACCGCTGACTCAATTACCGACCTCAAATTTACTGTAAGTCCTCAAGATATCAAGGTAACGAGCAGTGAAGGATTCAGTATTAAGTTTTCATTAACAGGTAAAAATGCAGGTAAAGATGTTCCCTTTATGGGACTCGACAAAATAGCCATTTACTCCTTAACCGCCAATGAAAACACTTCAGGTACAGGTGCACCAATTGAATGGCAGAATAATGCAACAGCAAATCAAGCTGGTACTTCATTAACTTGTACTTTAACAGGCCTTAACGGTACTAAAAACGCTTGTACTTTAACTGAAGATGTAAATAATCCAGGCAGCTATACGGCGAGTTGGACTTATTCTGGTGCCGCACCAATCATCAATCCAAACGATAATCCGAATGCATTGCACAGAGTTATCTTGCGAGCCTACAACATCGTAAATAGCACTGGTGTCGCTTTATCTGACAAAGTATTGTCTGCACCTGTTGACTTTATTCCTGCTACCGATGAATTAGCAGTATCAGCAAAAGATACAGTAAGCAGTGCCGCATGTATCAAGTGTCATGGCGAAGTCGATGGCCATATTGCGAAAATTGAGGCTCACCACAACTATCAAAGTGTTGAAAACTGTGTCGCTTGCCATAACCCAGATCTTGTACCCACTGAAGCGCAATTAGCCGAAGGCTGGGTGTTTGATTTTGGTCCAATGATCCACAGACTCCATGCTGGCCATCACATTAGTGGTAGTCTAAGTGGTGAAGCAAAAGAATACTTTGGTGAAATTGGTTTCCCATCGGACTTAAAAGAATGTAAATCCTGCCATGATGGCGCCCCTAGCTATAACACAAATATTTATGCGCAGGCCTGTGTGGGTTGCCATATCAATGTGAACTTTACCACAGGAGAAAACCATTCTGAGTTTGGTTTAGCGCAGACGGATGATACTCAATGTAAAGCATGTCATGGTACTGGCAGCTTAGCGCCTGAAACCGTACACAGTGTAGGCAAACGTGCAGAGTATGCATCGCTGTTTACCGTTGATTTTACGGGCGCATCCGTTGGACCATCAGCCACGCTAGGCATGAAAACATTAACATTAACCGCAAATGTCACCATGAATGGCGCGCCTATTCCTAATGGCACAAGTTTAGCCACCTATAATGCAACAACAAACCCAACAGGTATGTTTGTTGCTAACGGTCTGCTATTAGGTAACGTAGCAACTGACGGTACTGTCTATGCATGGCGGGATGTCAAACCAACCGCAATTAGTGTAAACCTAGCTCAAGGTACTCTTTCAAATGGTGTCTTAACCTTTGTTAAAGAGATTCCTGATGCACAAGCTGTAGGTACTCTGTATGTCGGTTCCGAAGCGAACGTCTGTATTAAAGCGGGCAAAGTGGCCAGTTGTAATGCGACAGGGCTTGAATTTGGTCCAACAAATCCAATAGGAAACACTGCACCAGTTAAGTTTTACAGCTTAGATAGCAGTACTGTCGTCAAAGCGCGTATGACTGATCCTGCTCGTATTACTGTGGAAGAAGCAAAATGTAACGCATGTCATGGCACCTTGGACTATATCAAAGGCACTCGACATGGCACTTACACCTTTGATCAATGTATGCACTGTCACAATGATACAAGTGGTGCATCTGGTCATCCAACCGTTGTTTATAAAGGTACAGATGGCAGCAAAGTAATCAATCCGAATGTCACCTTCAAGAACAAAGACTTATTCACCGTATCACACCGTTTCCACAGTGGTAACTTTGATGTTATCGCAGGGATCTTCCGTGATGCTGAAGGTAAATTAGTTGGTTATCCTTCTCCCGAAACTGCATGTTCAGCATGTCATAAAGATAATACTAAACTGTTTGCGAATGACGGTGGTTTAGCTTCAGCAAAACGTTCAGTCAAAGTTGGGAATTACTATATTTCACCTGTGGCTGAATCATGCCGTAGTTGTCACGCTCACTCAGATGCAGCAGCGGTAGCGCACTTTAGAACTAATGGCGCAATTGTCGAAGCTGATGCAGTGACAGATGCGACCTTGCCGATTGAATCTTGTGCAACCTGCCATGCTGAAGGCAAAACCTATGGCATAGATAAGGTACACGCAGGGGGTGCACACTAGTACCTGAGGGTAGCCCTGCACTACTCTACGTAGTGCCCCTGCAATTCATTGGGGACCATTAAGGTCCCCTTTTTTATCGCCTTTTTATCGTGTAATAATCAGAGAAAAAGGCGTACTAAATCGGCAAGTAGGCTTCAATCTAATGACTCGGTTTATGAATGAGAGTCATGGACTGTGCACTGTCAGTTAAATATGGATGTTGTTCAAATGTAGGGCCGCACCGTCTGATGTGAAAGGATTTACAAATGCCGCGATGGCATTAATGCCAAAAAGCGTCTTGGGGTGGACGGTCGTCTCGCAAATCTCCCTGGCTTACCTTTCACTTAATTAGCGTAATCAGTAGGTTCAAAAATTAAGTCATGAGTATTTTGCTAAATTGTTCAACCTGATTAGGCTTGAGCGAATTCTTTCGATTGAACATAAGAAACTTTTGGACAGAAGTACTTTAAGAATTTCTGGATAGCACTAATTCTTTAAATGCAGGCTTATGATGAGCCATGGCATTCGCTAACCGACACGCAGCGAGTCCATCCTTGGATGCTCGACCGCCCCGTCCATAGGGCGGACGGTCGTCTCGCAAATCACCATGGCTCACCGTTTTGGCTTTAGCGTAACCTGTAGATTTAAAAGACATACGCAACACAGTTTGGGACAGAACCTTGTTAGATTTTTACTCTAATTAATTGATTTCGGATTAATATTTGTAAGGCAATTATTTAAAGTTAGTATCAAAATCGATGAACAAGCTATCCCTCTTCTTTGCAAGAATGATCTATTTGGTCAAAACTCGCAGCAGACTGAGCGGTTCAAAACAGTAGAAGTGATCACTCATGGACAGCAGAAGCGATCAATTGTGCCAGCACCACCAATTGGCGGCGCTGCACCAAGTTGCGCACTCGGCTGTTAAAGGCTGCCCACTTCTACTAGTTACTACTTGCTGGTCAAATTGCCCGGTTTCAGGCAAGAAACAGCCCCAAGAAATGGGGCTCATTGACAACTCTATTTTGACCGTACGCTCTACCTTCCTGTCCATTGAATTCCTTGTCGAACAAAAGACCTAGCAACAGGCACTGCAGGAGATCGCTAAACTGGCTAAGCAAGCCAACGATAACGAGTTGACTGCTTGACAGTAAAGACGGGAATGACACAAGAATGATGATTGAAGCAGATTCCCACCGTTCAAAGAACGGTGGTCAAAATAGTTTGATGCTTACCATTCATAAAAGGGCTTTAATTCCCACACCCATTCCCCCATTGCCAAGAAAAACAGTGCGAAACAAAACACTGAAAACAAGAGTATTTTCAACGCAGTCTCAGTGGCGTACGACAGAATGGATGGAGAAGGTATCCTTACCCTAGCAACTTTTAACAGTTCATCAATTAAGTTAAATGCAGCGAGGCCCCCAAAAATTAAAAATATACCAACAATACGACTGATGTTGACCTCTTCCAGCAAAAAGCTTGCTACACCCATCCATAAACAAAGTGAAAATACTGAAAAGTGAAATGCTGCATCAATTGAATTATCCTTTATTTTGATACTGCTATCACCATTACTACCTACCAGATACAAAATACTCAACAGAAGCTTCGAGTAAAAACCTTTAGAGAAAGCATTTTTATCTATGCCGTAGTCAATTATGAAGCCATCAACAATCACATATAGCACTACTAAAAATAATATATGTAGTAGAGCTACACGGTTGTAATAAACGTGTGCACTACTCAACAATGTACTGTCCATTCTTATCAACCCTAATCTTCGGCTTTCCGACCGATGGTACCACCCTCATTCTCGGAATAAGAGTTTTTGCCCCTTGCATTACTGCCGCTGCTGAACCATCAACGCCGGTCGCAAGTGATGCAGCTTCTCCTATCAATCCAAAATACGCTAATTTTTCAGTTGCCTTTAAAAACGACCATCTGGCAATTGAAGCTGCGACAATCTCCCCCCCTAGAAAAGCGTAAGAACCATACTCAACAGCCTTATACGTGCCTTGAGCGACTTGCCTCTGAGAATGTAAGTAAGAAGATCTCATTGCAGCCATAGCTATATCATGAGAGGTTATTCTCCCCTGATTTGCAGCGCCCATTTGACAGGCTCTATCACAACTAATAGTTGCATTGGTAATATTTCCATTTTCACCTCTCGTAACACTGCCCCACTTGGCATCAACACCTCCATAATCAGCATGTGAGCCTTGCCCCATATCTACACCAAGCTCTTCACCAGCACGGACTATTGAATTATGAGCATCCGATTTAATTTGCTCTTGGAGTGAACTGTCACCTCGACTAGTACCGCTATTTCCTGCGCTTGAATTTTGGGCAATATTCTTCTGCGAGCCAATATCAGCAGTCTTACCAGCATTGGCTATTGAGCTGGCAACGGCGGCCTGACCTTTGCTGGAACCATTACTGCTTCTATCGTAAATAACCGTCCAGCCTGAGCCCCGACCACTGCCGTCCATTCGCCTCTTTTTCTCAGGCTTTTCCTCTTCTGGCTTAGGACATCCTTCGTTTCTATCTGGGCATTCGGCGAGGTATCCCGTTGGGTCAGTCCCTGCGAGCGGGTTGTTCATAATGTAGCTGTAGGGATTGACACTCTGGGTTGAGGTCGGACTCTGTATAAATGGGTCCACGCTCATAAACCGACCGAGGTTGTAATCGTAAATCCGGCCGTTCATATGAATTAACTGCTGTTCATTCAAATGCTCGTGGTCGGTAAAGCCGCGGCGGTTCTTATTGGTGACCGCTAAATCCTGTAGCTGTGAGAGTACCGTGTTTGTATTCTGGATATCCAACTGATGGTTTATACCAAGGTCCGTGGTGCGGCCAAAGGGGTCAAAATAGCGCTGGCTAACGATATTGCCATGTTGGTCTGCTAGGGTGGTGGCACTGCCTAGTCTATCCTTGAGGGTAAATTGCAGCAAATGGCTGCGTGTTGGGGTGTAACTGAGTACCGCGATATCATCAAGGTAGGCTCTCCAACTGCCATCACTGTCGGCTTCATAGTACTTATCAACATAATAGGTGGTTGTGCTACCGACTGTACGGCTTTGCTTGGCGCGCATATTATCGCTGCCATAGACAAAACTGGTGGCCTGAGACGCTCAGCGGTTTATCCATGGCGTTGTAGGTCATGGTTAAGCCATCACCCACACGTAAATTACCGCGATTATCGTATTGAAAACTCACCGTCGTGCCATTGAGTTTAGTTAGCTGGCATACGGCATTTGGCTTGTAACCACAGGCGCTGCCGCCATAGCGGTAGGCACTCGTGCTATTGGCACTGTAGTCGGTCTTGTTAAGGAAGTTACCCACCTTATCGTAGGCATAGTTAACCGTGGCGTTAAAGGTCGGGTTGGTATTGCTAAACTGATACGCCGTTAACCGATTGAGGGCGTCATAACGGTAGCTTTTGTTGAGCCCAGTGACGCCATTACGCTCACTGGTGAGATTCATAAATTCATCATAACCATCGTAGTAGTGGGCATGAATACGCCCCAGCGGGCCATCCACTTCGACACTTGCCATGGTGCCTTCGCTGTAATAAGTCCGCGACTCCGACATCACCCGGTTTCAGGCAAGAAAAGCCCCAAGTAAATGGGGCTGATTTGCGGATAATTCATATGAACAGAATTACAGATGGCTTTTTATACTTTCTTAACCTCTGATCTCAATAATTTCAATAATCTTTCTGCAAGCACCAATAGTGAACTCCACTGTTTACTTTCTAAAAGCAAACTGCTCTGCTCAATTTCCCTCTTAACTTTATAATCATCAAGCTGTTGAATCGAAATCAAAAAATCGTTAGCAACATGTCTTGACGTTTCTGTAAGACCATTTATAAACTCACTGCTTTGAACATATTGTTCTGAATCCAAATCATCAAAAATCTGCTCGTAAAGCTCATCGAAACTAGTAATCGATGTTTTCGAACCATCATCACTTAACCATGCCTGTTCAATAGTTCCATCAGTTAGCATCTCACATGTTCCGATAATATTCTCTAACCAAGTATCAAGCTCAATCATTATCATTTCCTAAAAATAAAATTATCTCTGGTTATACCATGAGCTTCTGGTGAACGTAATGCGACACGATTCCCATACTGATCGTATGCCATTCCATTTCGAACTTGAGTTATCTCTCCGTTAGGTTTAACCCTCACGTAATCATGAGGGTTTTTGGGATTAACCCATTTAATATGACCATCTTTTTTAGCCTTTTCTTTCACCCAATTCTTTGGAACTCCATTAGGCCGACCATCATTATTTTGTTCATCATCAGGATCAGGCATCGGTGAGCCTGGGCTTGAAACAGCATCCCCCCTCATTATTGCTAACGCTTTTAATGAGTCTGATTTATTGCCATGGGACATGTTATAAGCGACAAATCCTGCTCCAACAGCAATAGCCAACCCATCACCTATTGGTGCAGGCCCATCAACGGCCGCCATCACGAATAAGAAACTGGCTTGAGAGGCTGTAATCATGCCTGCTGAAGGAGGTGTGTAGACGGTCTGGTAGTTCTCCATTCCTTCAGCATTTTGGCCTATATAGCTCCAGCCATCATTCTCCGTAGGCTTAGGTGCCGTTTCTCCGTTAGCAGCATTTTGCTTCGGAGAACCTATTGCCTCGGTTTTCTGCGTACCAGTTGCCGAGCTCGATTGCCGACTTGAACCATTATCACTGCTCTGGTAAATGACTCCGCCCACAAAACCACGGCCACTGCGCTCCTTTCTCTCGGGGGTTTCCTTATTCGGTTTACATCCCGCTATTTTATCTGGGCACTCGGCATAGTATCCCGTTGGGTCAGTCCCTGCGAGCGGGTTGTTCATAATGTAGCTGTAGGGATTCACACTCTGGGTTGAGGTCGGACTCTGTATAAATGGGTCCACGCTCATAAATCGGCCGAGGTTATAGTCGTAAATCCGCCCATTCATATGAATTAACTGTTGTTCATTCAGATGCTCGTGGTCGGTAAAACCGCGGCGGTTCTTATTGGTGACCGCTAAATCCTGTAGCTGTGAGAGTACCGTGTTTTTATTCTGGATATCCAACTGATGGTTTATACCAAGGTCCGTGGTGCGACCAAAGGGGTCAAAGTAGCGTTGACTAACGATATTGCCATTTTGGTCCGCTAGGGTGGTTGCGCTGCCGAGGCGGTCCTTGAGGGTAAATTGCAGCAAATGACCACGCTGTGAGGTATAACTGAGTACTGCAATGTCGTCTAAGTAAGCACGCCAGCTACCATCGCTGTCAACTTCATAATACTTATCAACATAATAGGTAGTTGTCGTCGTGCTACCAACAGTGCGGCTTTGCTTGGCGCGCATATTATCGCTGCCATAGACAAAGCTGGTGGTGGCACCGCGGCCAGAGACACTCAGTGGCTTATCCATGGCGTTGTAGGTCATGGTTAAGCCATCACCCACACGTAAATTACCGCGATTATCGTATTGAAAACTCACCGTGGTGCCATTGAGTTTATCGAGCTGACACACTGCGTTTGGCTTGTAACCACAGGCGCTACCACCATAGCGATAGGCAGTGGTGCTATTAGCGCTGTAGTCGGTCTTTTTAAGGAAGTTACCCACCTTGTCGTAGGCATAGTTAACCGTGGCGCTAAAGGTTGGATTGGTATTGCTAAACTGATACTCCGTTAACCGATTTAGCGTGTCATAGCGGTAATTCTTAGTTAGGCCTGTCACCCCATCACGCTCACTGGTGAGGTTCATAAAATCATCATAGCCATCATAGTAGTGCGCATGAATCCGCCCAAGCGGGCCATCCACTTCGACACTCGCCATGGTGCCTTCACTGTAATAAGTCCGCGATTCAGACATCACCCGGTTAGCAAGGTCGGCGCCAGTGATATGGCCCGCTTCATCCATGGCAGTGATGTGACGATACACATAACCTGAGGCAGCATTGCTGGTCTGCTCGAGGTAGCCGTAATCGTTATAGGCATATTTGAGGGTTAAGCCGTTCGGATACTCCAAGGCTTTTGGTCTGCCATATAAGCCATCGTACTGATGCTTAACTGTGCGACTCACGCCATCAACGGTGACTGTGTTTTTTAATTGTTAAAGAACACTTTCATTTCGGTGGTTATATCTAGCCGCTCTTTTTTGAAATCCCTCGGCGCCCCTAACCGAGTTGAAAGCCCCTTGTGCTCATAGGTAAATTTGCTATCGCTTCCGAAGGATGCGTCCCTGCACCTGCGAAAGCTAGCTTGCCCTCCATGGCGATATTAACGCAATTTGCCTATTAGCCCTGCGGCAACTCCGAAGGGAGCTGTATTCTGTGGCATTCGCAGTAGGTTTAAGCCAAAAGAGATCAGCCTGTCCTGCATTTCATGTCCGATCTCTTTCTCTTTTATTATTTTTCTAGAAGGCCTATATAATCACGATTCTCATATTGTAGTTTCGTCAACACTTGGCCTGTTGCTTCAATTTCATCTTCAGGTATGCTCCAGACCTCTTCTGTTTCAGCAATAAGAACAGAGAAAATTTCATTTCCAATATCATCGTTTGAAAAGCCTACAACCACCCCTACCTTGCCGTCGATTTCTCTAATACTCGAATACGAACGAACAACCTTAACCACTTCATAGAATTGATATTTCATTTTTCCATTATCCTAATGAGTAATTGTTCCATCAAGTGATACATTTAAATGTTGGCCATCGATTGACCAACGTCCCATCTGCTCTCGGCCGCGCGGTGAAAGCTGAACATCCCATTCATATGATTGACCCCTCGTTCTAGATGGCCCTCTAATCCACTCGTTACCAAACCTGTCAACAAATCCTTTTCCTGGTCCTCTGGGTAGAGTCATTGATGCTTTATAATTTCTTGGTGGTATATACCGAATAGGACCACTATTAGGCAATCCTGCATCCTTAATTCTTGAAGTAACAGTCCAGCCGCCACTCTCCTGACGCATTCTAGCCAGAGTATCTGTCAGAGAAGAAACATCTCTCTGATTATACTGACTCCCCAGACCGAAAGAGGGTCTTGCTGTGCTATACCGAAATGATGGATCTATCGCCTGAATTTGGTTGATTAATCGATTCACACTCGCATTAATCAAAGGCTGCTGCATATTTGTTGATGCCGCTCTAGCTCTTCCTTTGGATGCTGTTAACTCTGAGCTAGTCTCACTAAAGCCTACTTCAGCTTGAACAATCGCCTCATCAGTTTCTGGAGTGGAAACAGAGTCAAGATGTTTCTCTATTTCAGCCAGTCGAGAGTTATTAGACTTATTGTCTCCCCCAATCTTACCCGCATTCTGCTTCGGAGAGCCTATTGCCTCGGTTTTCTGTGTACCTGTTGCCGAGCTCGATTGCCGACTTGAACCATTACTGCTTCTATCGTAAATAACCGTCCAGCCTGAGCCACGACCACTGCCGTCCATTCGCCTCTTTTCCTCTTCTGGCTTAGGACATCCTTCGTTTTTATCTGGGCACTCGGCATAGTATCCCGTTGGGTCAGTCCCTGCGAGCGGGTTGTTCATGATGTAGCTGTAGGGATTGACGCTCTGGGTTGAGGTCGGACTCTGTATAAACGGGTCCACACTCATAAACCGACCGAGGTTATAGTCGTAAATCCGCCCGTTCATATGAATTAGCTGCTGTTCATTCAAATGCTCGTGGTCGGTGAAGCCGCGGCGGTTCTTATTGGTGACCGCTAAATCCTGTAGCTGTGAGAGTACCGTGTTTTTATTCTGGATATCCAGCTGATGGTTTATACCAAGGTCCGTGGTGCGGCCAAAGGGGTCAAAATAGCGCTGGCTAACGATATTGCCATGTTGGTCCGCTAGGGTGGTGGCACTGCCGAGTCTATCCTTGAGGGTAAATTGCAGCAAATGGCTGCGTGTTGGGGTATAACTCAGTACCGCGATATCATCAAGGTAGGCACGCCAGCTGCCATCACTGTCGGCTTCATAGTACTTATCGACATAATAGGTGGTTGTCGTTGTGCTACCGACGGTACGGCTTTGCTTGGCGCGCATATTATCGCTGCCATAGACAAAACTCGTTGTTGCACCACGGCCTGAGACGCTTAGCGGTTTATCCATGGCATTGTAGGTCATGGTGAGACCATCACCTACACGTAAATTACCACGATTATCGTATTGAAAACTCACCGTGGTGCCATTGAGTTTAGTTAGCTGACATACGGCATTGGGGCCGGCATTATTGCCCGCGGCACAGCTGGCGCTGCCACCATAACGGTAGGCAGTGGTGCTATTGGCACTGTAGTCGGTCTTGTTAAGGAAGTTACCGACCTTGTTGTAGGCATAGTTAACCGTGGCGCTAAAGGTCGGATTGGTATTGCTAAACTGATACTCGGTTAGGCGATTAAGCGTGTCATAACGGTAACTCTTAGTTAGGCCTGTCACCCCATCACGCTCACTGGTGAGGTTCATAAACTCATCGTAGCCATCGTAGTAGTGCGCATGAATCCGCCCCAGCGGGCCATCCACTTCGACACTTGCCATGGTGCCTTCGCTGTAATAGCTGCGAGATTCCGACATCACCCGGTTAGCAAGGTCAGCCCCCGTGATATGGCCTGCCTCATCCATGGCAGTGACTTGACGATAAAGGTAGCCAGAAGCAGCATTGCTGGTCTGCTCGAGGTAACCATAATCGTTATAGCTATATTTCAGGGTTAAGCCGTTCGGATACTCCAAGGCTTTTGGTCTGCCATAGAAGCCATCGTACTGATGCTTAACTGTGCGACTGGTGCTATCGACGGTGACCGTGGTTTGTGCCAGTTGCAGCGCGGGCGTATAGGCATAAGTGCGAGCGACGCCATTTTCGGTCTCGGACGTCAGCAAGCCTTGTTTGAGGGTGTCCCACACAAAGGTCGCTGTCCCTGGTGCACTGCCGCCCGTGGTGGTTTTACTGGTGACACGCCCTAACACATCGAGCACAGTGGTTTGCAGCACGCCATTGGCGTCGGTTTGCTTATCCATCTCGCCTAGGCTGTTGTAACCAAAATTGGTAGTGCCTTGATTAGGGTCAATGACTTGAGTTTTATGACCAAAGCCGTTGTAAGTTGCCGTGATATCATGATTGTTGGCATCGCGGATAACTAACGGTCTGCCGGCACTATCGTAGGCAAAACGGTTAGTGCCTGGCTCCTGACTTGAAGTGCCGGCATCCACCGTTTCATACAGCCAGCCTTGACTGCCATAGGTACGTGACATCAAGCGTCCTTCGACATTGATATCCGTGGTTAACCCGTTATAGGTGTATAGGGACTCTAGCCCGCCGGAGCGCCCATTAGGAATGGTGCGTCTGCCGGGTCTATCAAGCGCATCAAAATCGCTGAACTCGGTATAATCTGCCGCCGTGCCGTTACCATAGGGCGTCGATTCTCGGGTTAAGCGTCCAAGTGCATCATAATGTTTATCCTGATACTGATAACCCCCATCAAAGCCTTGGGTTGCAGTACGCAGTAAACGACCTTGGCCGTCAAAATACTGCTCCGTATCAGGGATACCGGCACCACTGGTGCGGGTCATTACCACGGGAATATTGTCGTTGCCCTGAGGCGGATTGTTACCCTCACTGGCCAGTAAATAGCGCAGATAGCGGGTGGGGCTGCCCGTCTGCTGCACTAGCACCGGCCGACCGATACCATCGTACTGGGTTTGGGTGACGATATTATTAGGCGCTATCACTTTGGTGGGGAGCCCTAACCCCACATCGTATTCGGTAGTGGTGATATGACCTTTGGCATTGGTGACGTTGTAAGGCAGGTAGCCATCATCAGCTTGGGTTGTGCCGTCTTTGGTGTAGGTAAAGCTCGATTGCCTTGCCGCCAAGGCACTACACGTACTGCTTTGCCCTGTGGTTTTAGTCCATAGTGGCAGACCGTAACTGTTTAATCCGGTTTCTTCGATGCGATTGCAACTGCTGTTACTGGCGGTATAGGTCATCTTGATGGGGAGGCGATGCGCACTATCCCACGTATTGACCGTTTGCAATTGCCACTGCGCCTTATCCGTCGCGCCTACCGGGTCATCTCCCCAGTTGCGCTGCGCGGTATTGTGGGTCGTGCGTGTCCAGTTGAACTTATTCAGCCACCAGTTATTAGTATCAACAGCAAAGCTGGTTTCAGTCATACTGCTGTAAGTGTTGGCTTGCCCTTTAATGTAATCAGTAACGGTTTGAGTTTGCTTGCTAATATTGCCCCATTCGTCCACATCACTAGGATTGACTTGGGTTTCTGCCCTGGACAAGGGTGTCCCCTGTAAATCCCACTGCTGTTTAACAACGAACACGGGGTAAACCCACTGCGTCCCTGACGGGGTGGTCGCTAGCGCGTCATAGTCAATCTTCTCGCGGACCAACGGTGTCAGCTCACAAGCATATTCAGGTTCACTACTGAGGCACATGCGAGACTCTTGCAGTTTTCCGGTTAACGGAAATAATTGATGGTATTCGTGAATGCTGCGCAGGCCGCGGTCAACATCATCGGCAATGATGGTTCTAAACCCTTGAAAGCCTCTGCCGGCGCGATTATAGATAGCTTCTCTATAGTGGTATTGCGTCTGCTGAGTGCCTCCGCGCCCGTTATCGCTGAAACTGTCACTCACCACATACATCGACGACGTGAAGTAAAAATGTGTTCTACTTGGGTCGTTATCAACATACCGCTCCGGTGGCACCTGATAAAACGGGGTATTATCAATGCGACCCGTGAGCACCCTCGACAAGGGAGCATAATCCCACCGATAGGTTTTACCGAGGCCATCTTGGACTTCATACACAGTATCAACCAACTTGCCGCGGTCAGCCCCTTCACCTGCCTGATTGTATTGCTCAAAATACCCACCGGTATAGGCTGGCGAGCCACTCGCGTAATACATGGATAACCTGGCGTAATAGTAAGGTTGGCCCGCAACATTGATGTACTGGCCTTGACCTGCGGTTTGGTTGTAGCTGGTCATCATTTGGTAACTGAAATCAGCAAAACCATTATTATCAATATCTTCAATCTGTAGACCTACTGAGCTGTCACCATTGCGAGCCATCCACGATGAAATAGGTGCATAAACCACATTGGGGGTTTCACGGCCGATAGTGGCCCCTGCGCTACTGTCTTTAAAATCGAGTACCGTCCAATGAAAGCGCCGAGCGTCATAGCGAGACCAGTCAATGTTAATTGTCAGCCAGGGGTGGCTGCTCAAGTTGACGTCGCTGCGGTGCAAGTCATCATTACAAACCGTGACATCATAGGGTTCTTGACTGCCACTGCTATTAGGATTGCCAGAGAAGCCCACACACACATTATCCAGACTGTGCGTGGCAACCAGTAGCTCATCCACCCCGTCACTGTCAATATCGGCAACGCGCAGCCCGCCCCAGCGTGATTGTATTCGAGTCGTGCCATTTTGATGGGCATGAATACCCGTCCCCGTTCCTAAGCTGCGCTCTGGGGCAAAGGTGCGATTACCGCGATTTTCTCGTACCTGCCAACTGAAGCTACTGCCCACTTGCAGTGCACGAATATAATCAGCTAAACCATCACCATTGATATCAGCAAACACATACTCATTGTTAACATGATTGGTGGGCAGTCCTAGCGTGGCACTGGATACCGCGGCCCCAAGGGTTAACAAGCCGTTGGATGAAATACTACCAAACTGGACACTGATTTGCTCGGAGGCGTTGGCAAGGCGCAAGGTCTTGACCACATCCATCACACCATCACCGTCCATATCCATAAAACGTATCTGCTCGAGATAGCTCTTGCCCTCGTAGGTTGTCTTGCTGCGCGTTGTGAGTAGGTGAGGGCCTGAAAAACTCGGTGTCACTCCGCCTTGGTGTTGGTAGTAATAAAGCTTGTGGTCAGCCCCGATATAGGCAAAATCTTGATGACCATCGCCATTCAAATCTAAAATCTGTAGGGTGGACCCCACGCCAGAGGGGTTAGTCCAAAAGTCGCTCGGCAGGATGACATTCGTGGGAATAAGGGGTTGTGGGACTAAGTCCTGATTAAATTGAAACAAGCTCACTTGCCCACTCGTGCGGTTGACAATGAAAAAGTCACTAATGCCATCACCATTCAAGTCCCCTTGTGGGTAATAAAAGATACCGTTAGCAATATCGCTTGACTGTGCCGAGGCGTCATAGGCAAGCGTGTAATCGCCACTGGCTTGTCGTTGGTAAATTTTCACCAAATAACTGATTAACTTATCTGTCCCATCGTATTGCGCACTCAGGTGAACGAGCTCTTGAATGCCATCACCGTTTAAATCCATCCGACGCGTCTGGTCGTGACGACCATTACCCGCGACAGGACTGATAACGCGATGTGTGCTACTGCTGGAATCCCGGCTATCCCACGCCAACAACGGGGCGTAGCTGCGTAAATCCGTTGCGACTTTACACTGACCTTGATAACACTCTTTTATTGATTGCAACAACGAGCGTTGAGTGTGTGAACTCGTGTCATACGCCAATTCATATCGGCGTAGTGGGATACTATCTAGCTGTGACTCAATCGCCTTAAGTCGTAGGGTGGAGCGGATAAGTCCACCGGCAAGATAATGGCGAGCTTGGTCTGGCCGCGTTTCATACTGAAATGCCACTTTGCGATTACCGACACTTGACTGGTGCCCGGTGTAATCAATCGCGCTGAGCGCATACTCACCACTGCCTGCATTGAGATAGGCATAGGTCATGGTGTTGCCCGCACGGTCTTGTTGTTTGTTGATGGCCCACGTCATGGGTAACGTGTGCCCTAGGGCAATATGCCGACTGTCGGTTGTCCCGCCATAAGTTGCCACGATATTGTCTTTACGCTCGACGACAAAGTAGGTGGCCGCACTGGTTAACGCGCCGTATTGGGTGACTCTGGCAAATTGATCTAACTCGGTACGATATTGCGCGCCTGATGTGCCATATTGGCCACTGACAGCCATTAACTTTTGCCCATCGAGACACAAACGGTCGCTGGCACTCATGATAACCGCACGACTCAGCCCCTCTTGGGCAACCGTGGTATCACAACGGTGCAGCGCAGAGCCCGCCGTCACTGACCAGCCCACTCCCGCGATACCCTGTCCTGAGCGTGATGAATAATCAAGACTCACCGCTGGCTGCATGCCATTGCGACCCGGCGGAATGTCGATGGGCACAGAAAAAACAGCTGCGCCACCGGAGACACTCGCCAGTCCATTAACCGCAGACGCTCGAAAATCAATGGCCTCAGAAGGTGCGCGGTCACTGCCACCCGCATCAGCAACCGTTACTGGGGATAGGTTACTCCAATCACTGCCGGTAACAGGTAAAGCCACTTGCGTATTACTTGATAACATCCAAGCACTGCACGCTGTAGTGCAAGCACGCACTTGATATTGATAAGTGCCAGAAGTGAGTCCCGACAATGCATAGCTCGTAGCAGCGCCTGAATATTGAGCAATCCATGCGCCACCATTAATGCGTTGCTGTAACTCATAACGCGTAGCGCCACTGGCGCCAGCCCAAGAAACACTAAAGGCGCCTGCAGTATTGGTTGCAGGAGTCGAGATAGAGGATGGAGCCGAGGGGGCAGAAGGCGCAGAAGGAGTGCCCACTGAAATAGGCAAATTATAGGCGCTACAGGATGAACCGATACAAGCATTGATGCGGTAGTAATAACCAGGGAGGGTCTTATTAGGGAGTTGCAATAATCGTTTGCTAGACCAACCACCACTGCAAACATCACCCCCAACAGCAAACGTAGCATAGGCAGCAGCACCACTATCCGCTTGACCTAATCCCGTATAGACAGTTGTCCAAGACTGATTATCGACAGATTCTTGAATATTAACGGCAGTGACAGAGCAATTAATACTCCAGCGTAATTCCACTATTGACGTAAATTGGCTGCCAGAAAGAGTCGGCGCATCCACAGGGAAAGGAATGTTTGGCAATACGGGGTCTATCTCAACATTCGGTCTCGTTAACGCCGCATAACTCGGTGTTACCCATACAAGTCCAAGCAATAACATAAAAGCGGCAAAAGATGAGTTACGGTGCGGTGTCCACAGTGGCAACATGATATTCCCTTTAGTCCAACATCCATTTTTGTCAAATTAAAATACAAAAATACATACATAGTTGCAACACATTAAAAACGCGCGATTAATTTAAGTGCTTGCGAATCAATGTTGCGATAAGGCTAACTACAGTAAAATAGGGGAATGTTTTTTGAGGCTGTACCACGTGCGATTAGACCAAGGCAATGGCGCTCAAGTCGGCCACTGCCTTTATCCATTTACACCTCAATGGATTCCGATATGCGCAGTGCATCTTCAATCTCAACACCTAAGTAGCGGACGGTGTTATCTAACTTGACATGACCAAGCAAAATTTGAATGGCTCGAATATCTTTCGTCCTGCGGTAAATCAGCGTGGCTTTGGTTCGGCGCAGTGAATGTGTGCCGTACAACTCACTATTTTGGCCTAACTGACGCGCCCAGTTTTTGACTATCGCGCGGTAATAGCTGTAACTCATCGGTTGATGAGCACACCTTGGGCTGGGAAATAAGTAATCCTCTGCGATGAGTCGCTTTTCAAGTAACCAAGAGGTCAGACAATGTTGGGTTGGTGGCGTAATTTCAAACTGCACTTCACGGTGAGTTTTACGTTGTGTTAAGCGCACGCGCGGATTGATGATGCCTGCTGAGGTAATGTCTTGAACTTTCAAATGCAGTAAGTCACAAGCGCGCAATTTTGAATCAATCGCTAAATTAAGTAACGCTAACTCTGCAATATTATGCTCTAACTCCAAACGAGTACGAATGCGCCAAATCTCTTCCAATTTAAAAGGTCTTTTTTGGCCCATGGGATGACCTTTATTCCAAGCGTCCATACAAACCTCCTCAGGTTGTGATAAATAGACACTTAAATTTTAGGAAATAGTGCTCACAGTTGAACAAATATGGGTTATAAAATCTCATGCATATATGCAATTAAAGTGGTGGGCAAAAATGGAGTGCTGAATTGCTTTGGGGCAAAAGCTTTTAGCTAAACGAACAGCGATAGGGTTAGTGAGGATTGGCATTATTGCACCAGTGACCTTCTCGTTTTAGTAGAGCCCTCAGACCTAACTATGATATCCCCTGTGCAATACGCTGCCTTAACAGTTTAATAAATTCTTTTGGGTCTCGGTCCAAACTGTCGTGGGGAATATAGAGGTGATAGCCTAAATGGGTATCAAGCATAACGCAGCGATGACCAAACATCGCCAGCACACCACGATATCTGTCCCCTTCAATCACTAAAGGACTAAATTCAGTACCAAGGTATGTCTCTAGGGTAGCAAGATCTTCCTGCTGAGAAGCAGCGGTCACTAATAATGGACGTTGCTCAGTCAATAATCCTGTCGCTAAGCGTAGGGATATGTTATCGAGAACCGGATTTAAGTGTTTTAATTTAATGCCTAAATAAGACAGTTCAATGGTGTTGAAACCTTGAGTCACACGAGGAATATCAAGACGCTGAATATTATCCCATGCGATGAACACTTTTCCGCGGCGATGAAAATAACTTAATCCTTTTTCATCTAAGCTTATCGTCGTTTCAGGCTCATAGACCTTCGCTAATCCCAAGATCAGTGCAATCGCCCCTAAACTGAAAAAAACTAGCCCTATTGCAAAAAGTGTTGGGAAAAGGATGAATAACCCAAAGCCTAATATAAGAGAACAGGCGCCTCCCCAAGTGAGCGTTAACCCATTTCGCTTAGATAATGGTCGTACCGATACCACGTCAGACTCTGAGGTCATATTTTATTCCTGTTTTATCCAAAGCCATAAACGGCCAATATATTCGTGGATGGCCCGCTGGGATGACACGAGATTATCGGCAGTCAGTCGCCACCAAAAATCATCTCGCGCCCTAAAATCCGTAGGAGCAGCACTGGCCAATAAGCCTTTTCCAGTGAAAATAGCCATAGCCCTTGGCATATGAGATGCCGATGTGACCAAACGAAAAGATGAATCTCCAAGTTCCCACTTGAGATATTGCGCTTCTTCTAGGGTATCTCTCGCTAGCGGAAATTGAATAATTTTAATTTTATCAACCCCTAACTCCACTGCAGCCTTCGCCATCATTTCTGCATGGGAAATTTGGGTAAGTTCTCCTCCCCAGCCACTGACAATCAAAATACAATCCTGACCAAGCCCTAGCTGACGAATCCCCTCTGATAGTCTGGCTAACGCAACTGCCGATAAGGACTGTACTGCGGTTGCTGCTTGAATATCTGAGTGAGAAGAGCCTAACACCATGACAAAGCATTGACCGCTAATAGGCGCGGAATTAATGGGATAGATTGATTCTAGCGGGCGAACAAGTGTTCTTACGCTTAGTTGGCTACTTAAAAAGAGCAAAAGGATAAAAGCACTCGCCACTAAATATTTCGCCATAGTACGGCGCCAAATAAATAAAGAAACAAGCAATAACAGCAGGATAAAGGGAATAGGCATTATTCCCTGCGAGACCACTTTCTTAACCCAAAACATGAAGATCTATGCCAAATAACCCAAAGAAGCGCAATCATAGCATCAAAAGTGCCATAAACGCATCGCCCAGCATTTAGCTGGACGATGGTATAAATAATCTGTTCGCAGGGATTATTTTTCCCACAACCAAGCGGCGCCTCGGACCCCTGACGAGCAACCATAAAGGTTTTGTAATACTGGTGTACGGCATTCTCGTCCAACCACGTAACGGGTTAGTAGTGCTGGCAATCGAGGATAAATCGCTTCAACATTCGACATGCCACCACCTAGCACTATCGCGTCAGGGTCGAGTAAGTTAATGACATGGGCAAGGGAGCGCGCAAGCCTATCCACATAGCGTTCAAATGCTGCCATCGCAATGATATCGCCTTTATCAACCAGAGCCATAATATCAGCACCCGATTTAGCCAAGGCCCCAGAATCACCCACCGCAATAAGCGCCGCATTGTAGTCACGCACAAAACCAGTTCCAGAGATAAAGGTTTCAATACAATCTGGATTACCACAAAAACAGCGGGTCGTATTGAACTCATCCTTTGTCATCCAAGGTAACGGATTATGGCCCCATTCGCCGCCAATTCCATTTCCACCCGCATGAACCTTACCGTTAATGGCAACACCAGCACCACAACCTGTACCAATGATCACGCCAAAAACCACAGACCTCCCTGCCGCCGCACCATCTATAGCTTCCGATATTGCAAAGCAATTGGCATCATTCGCAACCCTAACCTCACGCTCAAGCAATTCGCCTAAATTCACATCGAGAGGGTGACCATTAATCCATGTCGAATTGGCATTTTTCACTAAACCTGAATAGGGGGAAATCACCCCAGGGATCCCAACGCCAACAGTGCCTTTCTCACCCAGCGTCGCCTCAGCTTCGTAAACTAGATCAGCAATGGCCCTAAGGGTGCCTTGATAGTCACGGGGGGTCGTAATACGTTTACGAAAAAGCTCATTACCTTCTTCACTAAGGGCCACTAATTCTATTTTTGTTCCACCTAAATCCACGCCTATGCGTACCATAACAATGACTCCAGTGTGCCTCTTTTGCCTTATCGAGTTGATATATAACCATCACGCGATTCACCGATCTGGTTATCCTACCCAACCCGGTGCTGTAGCAATAAAATAAGGGTTTAATATTTCCGATTTTTGATTATAAGTTAACGCATCATCTGAGCCGTAACGAACTACTTTACCCCCAGCACTTTCCAGTACGGCCTGCGCCGCAGCCGTATCCCATTCACTGGTTGGGCCTAATCGAGGGTACAAATCGGCGTCACCTTGTGCCAATAGACAAAATTTGAGTGAGCTTCCTACACTGAGCATCTTATGCTCACCTAGCCGCGCTAAATATTCGGCGAGATCTGGACTTAAATGCGAACGACTACCCACGATAATAGGCACATCGCGTTGACAGGTAACCCCAGCAAGGGGCTCCTCAACATCCTTTTTTTGCCGCCATGCGCCTAAATGTTTAGCGCCATAATAAAAGGTATTAAACACGGGGGCATAAACAACACCAGCAATTGCAATCCCTTGATGAATAAGCGCAATATTAACGGTGAACTCACCATTTCGCTTAATAAATTCTTTGGTGCCATCTAAAGGATCAATAAGCCAATAGCATTGCCATTGACGCCGCTCCTCCCATGGAATATCCGAAGCTTCTTCAGACATCACAGGGATACCAGCAAATCGCGCAGTAAGCGCTTGCACAATAATATGATGCGCAGCAACATCTGCCATCGTGATAGGACTATCATCTCCCTTATGGCTGACGACAACATCATCCTGTTCGTAAATCGCCATAATCGCATCACCCGCAGCCTTGGCGATATTAACAACCTCAAGCAAATCTTGCTTTGTGAGTGTCAGTGCAATTGCCCTTTTATCGATCACCACAATATCCTTCATTCCGCAAATATCTTGGCATTATGCCACTGTCATCAATTGAAAATTAAGAATAAATTAATCATTCACCAAGCTAAATCGACTAAGGCGGATGTGTTAAACCGCTTCATCAAATAAAGCCTGTAAATCAGCCACAGTGTGATGACCGCGTTGCGCTAGAAAGCCTAACAATACAGATGGACTACGGTTAAGTAGCTGAGATTTGGGATATCCTGCGGCATCAATGATGGCTAGGGCTCGTTCAAATCCCCCTAAGCTAAAAGCCACATGGGAGTCTGAGCCCATCACAAGAATGGTACCAAACTCCTTCGCCGCTTTTGCAATCGCGGTGCAATTGGCTTCACTGCCCTTACGCGACACTTCAAAGGAAGAGTTATTGATTTCAAGGGCAACACCGTATTCGGCTGCCGCACGAGCAACAGCATCAATATCAATAGGATATGCAGGATTACCTGGGTGGGTAATGATATCGACCTTGCCACTCTTAATGGTATTAATCATGGCTTCGGTATGGGTTGCTTTATCCGAGGGTGGATAGACAGGCTCATGGAATCCCGCAAGCACGATATCAAGCTGCTTTAGATAATCCCCAAAGAAATCAATCTCGCCGTCGATATTTTTAATATTTGCCTCAATACCACGAAGGATCCCAACACCATCAACCATACGCGGCAGCACTCTTAAATTCACAAAATGCCAAAAATGCGGTGCATCTGCCATAGCGGGACCATGATCTGTCGTTGCAAATAGACGGATCCCCTTTTGTTTCGCCACCGCTAAATAGTCATGAATCGTGCTATAGGCATGGGTCGATGCCACGGTATGTGTATGAGTGTCGACTTGGTACTGCATGGTTCACCTCAGTCAAATAATGTAATTATTAAAAGAAACGGGTCCGAATTAGCTAAAAAGCGATAACAGTTCATCGGCACTACCCTGCCATGCCCCTTTGCCTTTCCCTTCAAGAATACTGTCGGCCAAATTTTGCTTATGCTGCTGCATTTCTTGGATTTTTTCCTCAACAGTACCTTCAGCAATTAATTTATACACAAATACTGGCTTATCTTGACCAATACGATGTGCCCTATCTGTGGCTTGCTTTTCTGCGGCAGGGTTCCACCAAGGGTCGTAATGAATAACGGTATCGGCAGCCGTGAGATTTAGCCCTGTTCCCCCGGCCTTTAAACTGATTAAAAACACAGGTGTATCACCGTCTTGAAATCGATCAATTTGCGCTTGACGCCAACGGGTTTGTCCTGTCAGTTTACTGTAATCAATATTTAACGATTGCAGCTCTGCTTCAATCAAGGTCAGCATGCTAGTGAACTGGCTGAATATCAATACCTTACGGCCTTCTTGCACCATCTCAGGCAAGTTTTGCTTAAGCCAATCCAGCTTAGCATTATTCTTTACTTTTTGTGCTTGCTCTAACTTGACTAAACGCGGATCACAGCAGGCCTGACGTAGCTTTAACAGCGCATCTAAAAATTCAATATGGCTACTGTTAACACCTTGGTTTGCAAATAGATCCCGCAGTTTTTTCTCCATGACTAAGCGAATACTCTCATAGAGATTACGCTGATCTTTCTCAAGTTCTAAGATTTGAGCGATTTCGGTTTTCGCCGGTAATTCACTGACGACTTCATCTTTTGTTCTACGCAGCACAAAAGGAGCAATACGCTGGCTCAATGCCTTTGCTTTATCTGTATCGCCATAACGCTCGATACTATGTCTAAAGGATTTGTTAAAAAAGGCATTTGTCCCTAAAAGCCCTGGTAAACAAAAATCCATCAAAGACTTAAGCTCACCTAAGTGATTTTCCAGTGGCGTTCCTGTTAAACATAACTTGAATGGGGAGCGTAACTCTTTAATTATTTGAGTCACTTTTGCTTGGGCATTTTTAATCTGCTGGGCTTCATCTAAGACAATATGTTCAAATATATGCGGCTGATAATATTCGCTATCACGCATCATTAACGGATAGGTCGTTACAACAACATCAAATTCATTTAAGCACTCAAGCAAGGGTTTACGGGCTGCACCATGGATCACCACCAGCTTTAATGAAGGGGCAAACTTAGTCGCCTCTTTGGCCCAGTTACCCACTAAACTCGTGGGACAAATGATTAAACTTGGTGAGGAACTCGCTCCCGTGGACTTAAGCGCTTGCTGTTTGAGTAAAAAGGCCAATGTTTGAATCGTTTTACCGAGTCCCATATCATCGGCCAAAATGCCACCAAGCTGATATTCCTTTAAAAAACAGAGCCAATTTAAACCTTGATGTTGATAATGTCGTAATTCAGCTTGTAATTGCTGAGGTAAATCCACCTCAACGACACCCTGAAATTGATCCAATTTTGCCGCCAGACTTCTCACCCGCTCACCATTTAATAAACGTATTTCACTCTCGACAAAATCATTCAGCAAATGGGCTCGATACTTTGGTAACGCAACACTGTGGCCTTTGTGACTCTCAAATAGTTCTAAAATAATGCTCACCAATGGTTTAATCACACTGGCTTTGACTTTTAACCAATCACCATTTGGGCTTGGGAGTAATAATTCAGCATCATCCGCAGGTTCCCCATGCTGTTTAAGCCAAGTGGCAATCAGGGGCAACATAGGAATACTTTGGCCATCAATATCCGCATTGAGAGATAGGGAAAACCAGCCTTCCTCTGAGTCATCAAGCTCAATAGCAAGAGGAGTATCAATCACATTTAAGCTAAAGTTTTCGGCATAACAGACTTGGTAACCCAAGTCCTCTAAGGCCGGAATACAGAGCTCAATAAACCTTAACCACTTTTTAATGGCTTCAGGTAAATGCCCTAAACTCCAAATACTACTTAGGCTATTGCTATTAGGGAAAAATGAGGGATCAAGTTCAGCAAATTCTAACGCCATCAAACGAGTAATCGCGTCTTTTTCCAACGTGACCTGCCGCATGACTTGGTATGTTTTGCCTCCCTGAGTGACTAAAGATAGCGGCTCATCAATATAACGCCCCCCAAGCACCACATCTTGATAAACATACTCCAGTAATACGAATGGTTGAGCCATCGCATGCTCAGGTAAGTCCTGTGACGTTAGCGTTAACCTTATCTGCAAAGGTGCCTGAAGTTCTACAAAATCAATCGGAAGAGGTGTGGGAACTACTTTGGCGGAGAAATGTTTTATCAGCTTATGACTCACCGTTTCTATCTGTGAACTTGGCACCGGAGGCATATGATTTAACAACATTAACTTATCGATACTAATGTCTGTTTTTACAGCTCCTACCTTAAAGTAATCCAACTCAATATAAGCAGGTGGCGCGGTGGAGATCAGCTCCCAATTGTCCTTATTGGGCAACACCAACTGTATTTGTTTATGCTCACTATCAATATCACTCCAGACAAAAACAGGGCTTACCGCCTCCCCTTGACTCAGAGGAATACGGCTTTCCTCCCAAAAACAACGTTCGGTCGCAAGCATTCTCTCTAACGCGACCGCACCTAACTGCGCTTTTAAATAGAGACGTGAAGCACCGTGGCGACGGGTCGACATAACCAAGTTAAGAATAAGCACATCATCAGAACCGATCCAAGCGGGCATAAAATATTGCACATCGGATAGCGCAACCTTTGACCCTTTGTTGTACCCACCTTTCTTAGCCAATTTGCCACGGCGAAATTCAACAAATACACCATTATCATCCTTCGAAAGCACATAGAGCACACGATCTTCATAAAGCGTATCAACGTCATAAAGTTTAAGATCGTCGGCTTCATCCAGTAAATGTAGCCATTGGGTGATACGTTGATCTTCCACCGTTTTATCACTGAGCAAACTGTAAAGTACGGCGGCAATATGTTTGCAATGCCCCGTTGCAGGACAGGAACAAAAACCGTTCATGATCAGCTTATGGTTAACGCTAACAAGACGGATATCTTGTCGATAAGGAGTACGTTCAGTACCGCTGACCAAACCTTCAATATGGCGAAAATCAGCGTTTGCTTTTACGTTTAATACCCGCCCTTTCATCACATAATCACGGGCTCGCATTAACGTCGGCGGCGTGAATAATGACTCAACGGAGGCTTGAGTCAATTGAATTGGCTCTTGGGGGGATAAACGATTCATCAGCAAAACCTTGAAACTAAAAATACCCGCAGACGGCATCACGCTATTGTCTGCGAGCATTTATCAATGAGTGATTGGGATTGTATTGAAAGCGATTAGCGAAAGCCAGAATCGCACTCGCTTTACGCAAATCACATCATACCTGCAAGCGGTACAAAAAAACCACTTTGCAGGTGTTTCATGAAATAACCAAAGATATAAAGACTTTAAATAACAAACTATTACCAGCTACTTCTTACTTTGTATCTCCGCAATGTATCGATTCACCAGTTTATCCAGAATATCTAAAGGCACAGCGCCATTTTTAAGCACTACATCATGGAAATCTCGTAAATCGAATTTATCACCTAACGCCAACTTAGCCTTTTCCCTTAACTCAAGTATTTTCATCATCCCGACTTTGTAAGCCGTCGCTTGACCCGGCATGACAATGTAACGCTCAATTTCAGCGGTCACATCACGGTCGGACATACCCGTATTTTTCTTCATATAGTCAATGGCTTGCTCACGTGTCCATCGGCTGTGGTGAATACCTGTATCCACGACTAAACGCACGGCCCTAAAGAGTTCTGCCTGCAAACGACCAATATTATCAAAGGGATCTTTCTGGAAGCCCAATTCCCAAGCTAAACGCTCACTATATAACGCCCAACCCTCGATATAGGCCGTAAAAGGCGCCATTTTACGGATAAGTGGCACACCTTCTAACTCCATTGCCACCGCAATTTGGAAATGATGCCCTGGAATACCTTCGTGATATGCCAACGTACGCATACCATATTTGGGTGTTGCCTTAATATCATAGAGATTGGCGTAGAAACGCCCTGGGCGACTACCATCAATCGCAGGTTGCTGATAGTAAGCTCCCGGTGCCGTTTTCTCTTTAAATTCAGGAATACGCACAACCTCCATTCCCGCCTCTGGACGAATACGGAATGCACCATCTAATCCTGCGTTGATCTCATCAAGAATACTTTGATAATCCACTAAAATTTGCGCTCGTCCCGCATCGCTATCTTCATAATAAAACTTAGGATCAGCGGCAAGCGCCTCAATAGCAACCGAGAATCCTTGATCCACATCGTAACCTTCATCGGCCAATATGGTCATAATTTCACTCTGAATACGACTTACCTCCGCTAATCCTTTGGCATGGATCTCATCGGCGCTGTAATTGGTCGTAGTAAAAAACTTCAAAAGCTGTTCGTAGGCTACATCACCATCTGGCAACGCCCAATAACCATCGTTGGTGCCCGCTTTGGTTTGTAATTGAGTAAAATAATCAATAAATAACTGATAGGCAGGATACACAAATTCTTTAATATTGGTTTCGGCCCCAGCGAGTAAACGCTCTTGCTCACCCGCAGCAATATCTGTTTCGGCCAATTTGGTTTTAAAGGAGCTATAAAGAATATTCTCTGATACAGGGGCACGGACAAAGGCATTCATTTCAGTCAATACCCGTTCAATCACAAACTTAGGTGGGACAATACCTTTGTTTTCACGGATTTTTAAACCTTCGAGTGTCTGGCTAAACTTTGTTTTGACTTGTTGTAAACGAGATAAATAATTTTCACCATCTCCCACCGAATTAACTTGGTGCTGTGCCTGCATAAAACTAGGGTAGCCATTCTGCACACCAAATAACTGATTTAATGGATAGTTATGGTAACGATATGGCTCTGACGCTAACGCAAAATCAGCAAGATACAGGGCAATATCCTTAGAAATACGTTGATTATCATCCAAATCATCATCTTGGTAACTCAGCAGTGTTTCCCTAAGTTCACGTACCTTAGTAAAAACTTTATCCAATGCTTCAGGGCTACCATCATCCAATAACGCATTATGCCCTGTCACCCCAAAAGATTCTAAAAAGCCTAACGAAGTTAAGGTTTCAGGACTTTCAAAGGCCATTTTTACAACACTACGGTCTAAAAAAGCGCGAAAGAAAAAGGGCTTTTTGGCATACCATTCATGCGCAGCCAATCCCACTAACAGTAATACTAAAATTAAGCTACCGAGTCCGATTCGTTTCAATACTGTTTTCAATCTTAACGCTCCATTTATCATTAAATTAAAGTGTGGAAAACCGAGAGTCTTATACCAATCGTATTAAATATCTGTTCATTCAGCGGGAGTTCAACGCGCTTTAGACAAGGCGAAGGCTTGAAGGCATAGTGGTGCTCTGTCAAAAGCCTTAAACGCAGTATAAAGCGCGTTGAAACCCGCCCTTCGGGAGCCACACAGGCACCCCACTCCGATGTTGCATTGACTTAAAAGGGAATGACCATTTCTGCGTCAATGCGTCTTGGATTGAGATGCCTGTGAGGCTCTGAACTGATTAGATATTTAATGTGATTGGTATTATAGGCTGGACCAGAATAACATCGACACAATTGAGCAACAATTTAATAACGTAACGAATCATTGCAAATGAATAGCAACTAAAACAAATAGCAACTATAAGCCGAAGCCAATACACCTCATCCATATGTATAAATAATTTTTCAAATCAAAACTCATTGAAATATCAATTATCTATATGAATAATTTGAGTTAAATTATGTTTCACTCCCAATGAGCTTTGAAAGCACGCACAGGGAAATGGCATAAACTAAAAATAAAGCTATACAAAAGGTCAGAGTATGTTAATCTGCACTCCGGCCTGTGATTCAGACCTATTTATAAGCAATATTATGTATTTGAAAACCTTCGCTGCACCCTGTAACTCGTTTGCTGTCATGAAGCTTTCCACTCATAACTTATCATCAATGTAAATAATTCTATTTCTGGCTAAGTTCCCGCATAATTGCGAATTATTTTGTTTGAAAATTTTGGAGACATTCATGTCTAAAACTACTGGTGTAGTTAAATGGTTTAACGAAGAAAAAGGTTTCGGTTTTATTTCTCCTGACAATGGTGGCGCTGACGCATTCGTTCATTTCCGCGCAATCGTTTCAGAAGGCTTTAAAACCCTTGGTGAAGGTCAAAAGGTTTCTTTTGATATCGAACAAGGCCAAAAAGGTCCTCAAGCTGCGAACGTTGTTGTTCTGTAATTAATTCCTATCTCGCAAGGGATAGATTAATCAGATAACAAATTGCAGAAAATGCCGACATTGCGTCGGCATTTTTATTGGTGTTTTATAAAAATATTAGCGAATAGACCTAATCATTCCGTTTCCACAATATCCACAATACGACACAAAATCCCTTCTCCTTATATCCACTCCTCAGCAAACACAGACCAGAGTCGACGACTGTCAAATTGCTGGCATATAAAAAATATAATCTCGAACTTACAACTTAACCAACTGATATAAAATGATAAATCACTCCACAAAAATTACGGCATAAAATTTGCTTTAAATAATAAAAATGTCGTACCGCAATTCAGTTTGCTGGAGTAATAATGATGGACTTTGGTTTAGCAACAGTGTTGTACCCTGAGGAATACGGCTACCAAGCAGATATATACAGTCCAAATGCACCACCGTTGGATTTAGTTCAAGTGCTCCAACAGCTACATGCCAGTTTAGATCCTCGGACAGTCTTTGCCTGCTATGGCAAAATGCTGGAACAATACTTGCCTATTCAAGGAGTACGTCTACTCAGCAATGTGCATAAATTAACTTGGGGTAAACGTTACGGTATCAGTTTAAAACATCAATTGATTTGCAATGGTGTTTCGCTCAACATCCAATATCAATTACTCACGCCACTGACACCGTCACAATCGGCACTTTTACAAGAATTAGAGCCCTTATTACAACAACCACTAGCCAATGCCATCTTGTACCAAGAAATGTCAACGCAGGCGATGTTTGACTCGCTTACAGGCTTAGGTAATCGTCATTACTACAACCAAAGCCTTAAAAAGGCCATTGCTAGGGCCCATCGTAAACAAGGCGTAATATCTTTAGTTGTGTTGGATTTAGACAACTTCAAACAACTCAACGATAAATTTGGCCATAAATGCGGTGACTATATTCTTAAAGAATTTGGTGACGTTATTCGCAACACGATCCGTAATACGGATCAGGCATTTCGCATTGGTGGTGATGAGTTTGTGGTTATCGTTCAAGGAACTATCCAAGCCGCAAGTTTATTATGCGAACGAATAGTCACAGGCACAAATCAGCATCATTGTTTTAATCAGTTTGGGGTAAGTTGTAGTTTAGGTGCAGCAGAGTCTAACGATATTCTAGAGGCTGAACAGTTGTATGAATTAGCCGATAAAGCCTTATATCAAGCTAAGGCATCAGGTCGCAATGGTTATAAACTAGGCTAAAAATAGTTATCTTAATCAATTTAGGGAGCAAATGCAGGGATGCCAAATCACCATAATTAACCTCATTGGTGCTGCAGCAACCCAACAGCCTCATCCTCTACACAAAATGCCTTTTCAATCCAAAGATCGAGTGCCATGACCATCTGCTCGCCATAAAATACAAACCCCACCTGCCCTCGTAACCATGGCGGCACTGCGTATTCCTGCCAAAGTTTTTTAAGTTCACGTCCTTTACTGCGATTGTGGGGATGGCAACGAAGCTGCCCTGGTAATTGATAACGTACACTCACCACAGTATTCAATGGCGGAAGCTTGAGTCTTGGTCCTTGTTGACTTAATCCAAATTGAATATTTTTACCTTGGGGATCTGGGATGACTAAGGTTTCAATATCACCATTGATGAGCATGCTTAGGCTGCTTTCGGAAATATCAATACACTTCTTGGCATATTCAGTTGATGATTTTACATGCTTGGAATAATGCTCAAGATAAAGTTGATTGGCAAAACGGCGCAACGCACAATCGCCCACACGAATAAGCACTTTGGCATCATCTTTTGCATTAAGTAACTGATGAATAATTTGATTAAGTTGCACAAAAGAGGGTAATGCAACCCCCTGCGACTCGATAAATCCACGCAGTAATAGCGCTTGCCAGCTTGGTGTCAAAGAGTCAAATCCATTGAGGTTAAATACCGTCTGTTGGGTAAATTTTGCTTGCGTGAGCCAAGTGGGTAAACGGAGGCTGACCTCTGTATCAATGACAGTTTGTTGCTCAGCGCATAGGAAAGCACTGCGACTCGCTGTTGTGGCAATACTTGACCAACGAGCCTTAAGGCGAGGAATAATGTCTAAACGTAAAAAATTACGATCATACTTGTCATCCTGATTACTTTCATCTTCGATATGCACCAATCCATTAGCACTCGCATAAGCCTCAATATGCTCACGGCTCACATCCAATAAAGGTCGCACTTGAATGCCCTGCATTAACGGCTGGATCTGTCCCATCGCCGCTAATCCTTTTGGGCCTTGACCACGTTTAAGGGCGAGTAGAATCGTCTCGAGTTGATCGTCCTCATGGTGCGCGGTAAGCAGCAGATCATCTGAACCTACATGCTGCTCAATTGCCTGATAACGCATCCTGCGAGCTTCAGCCTCAATACTCATCCTTGGACCCAGCTTCACTTGAACATGCTCAATTATCGTGGGTAGACCATAATGTTGTCCCCGTGTAATGCAATGCTGTGCCCAAGCATCGGCATGTTGACTCAAACCATGGTGCACATAAACAAGTTGATATTGAAGCTCCCCATGCTGTTTAGCATACTTGCTAAGGCAATAGGCAAGGACTTCTGAATCAACACCACCACTGTAAGCCAGCACTAACTTTCTACCCGCTTTCAATTTAAGTGAGTCTAAAAAAACACTGACATGGGTACAGAGATCGGGGACTGACATCCATTATCCTTTGATAATATTGAATAAATCTAAGCATTAAACCAAAAAATGATTATACGTCAAAACACGATCCTAACTTTATTTGGGCCAAGTAAACTTTCAAGGGCGAAGACTAATTCATCAGAAGGGTTAACTCGCCAACTATCAGCAAGTCTAAATTGTCCTTTAGCCAGAGTTTGACTGTAATTAATGAGTACTGGCACAGCACCACTTCGCCAAGGGCTCATGGCTTGTTCAATACTGTCTAAAACCGCAGGAGTTAACTTCTCGGCATCAAGGTCGACTTCAAGCGCCTTAGCAAAATGGCTACGCGCCTCACCAATATCAATAATATTGCGAGCAGTCATCCGATTACCACCAGCAAAATCATCAAAACTTACTTCACCTTCGCAGATAAGGATCCTATCTTTCTCGAGCAAGTGATTAAATTTCTCAAAGGCTTCGGTAAATAACATCACCTCGAGGCGCGCACTCTTGTCATCGAGTGTCAACAATCCCATCTTTGAACCGCGTTTGGTCAGCATCACCCTAGTCGCGACAACTAAACCTGCGGCCTTTACCGTTTTACCACGTTCAGTAGGATGCACATCTTTTAAGCGCCCTGAAGTATAGTACTTAAGTTCTTTAAGATATTGATTAATAGGGTGACCAGTTAAATATAACCCTAAAGTTTCACGCTCTCCCTCAAGCCAAATTTTATCTGGCCATGGGATACATTCCACAAACTGTTGTTTGCTATCTTCCGGCTCACTATTAAGTAGGCCAAACATATCGTGCTGACCAATTGCCTGCGCTTTGGCATGTTGATCGGCGGCGCGCATCGCTTCGGGTAAGGTCGCCATCATCGAAGCGCGATGCGGTCCGAGGGAATCTAAGGCACCCGCGCAGATAAGCTTTTCAATCACACGTTTATTGAGTTTTTTCAGGTCGATACGGGCACAGAAATCGAATAAATCAACAAAGGGGCCATCTTTACGCGCCTCTAAAATCGACTCAACAGGGCCCTCACCCACACCTTTAATGGCACCGATACCATAAACAATTCGCAGATCATCATCGACAGTAAATTTAAATAGCCCTTTGTTCACATCGGGCGGGATCAGAGTGAGCCCCATGCGTTCGCACTCATCAACCAGTGTCACTATCTTGTCGGTGTTATCCATATCCGCGGACATCACCGCCGCCATAAACTGTGAAGGAAAATGGGTTTTCAACCACAAGGTTTGATAGGAAACCAAGGCATAAGCGGCGGAGTGGGATTTGTTAAAACCATAACCAGCAAACTTTTCCACTAAGTCGAAGATTTTCATCGACAACTCACCGTCGACGCCATTTTTAATCGCGCCCTCTTTAAAGATGCTACGCTGTTTAGCCATCTCTTCAGGTTTTTTCTTACCCATGGCACGGCGAAGCATATCGGCGCCGCCCAGAGTGTAGCCAGAAAGCACCTGCGCTATCTGCATGACCTGCTCTTGATACAAGATAATGCCATAGGTAGGTGA
Source organism: Shewanella sp. W3-18-1 (assembly GCF_000015185.1). NCBI lineage: Bacteria > Pseudomonadati > Pseudomonadota > Gammaproteobacteria > Alteromonadales > Shewanellaceae > Shewanella > Shewanella sp. W3-18-1. Next base: position 3,131,384 of record NC_008750.1, read on the forward strand.
GAGTAATTCCTTTAAGGATTCGTGCTGGTATTGGGAATCTGGGTAAGACACTTCCTCGCGGCCATGCTTACGCTCGATAAAGTTATCCACCATGCCCGATTGCAAAGGCCCTGGACGGAACAGGGCGACAAGCGCGATCATATCCTCGAAGCAATCCGGTTGAAGTCGCTTAATCAAATCCTTCATACCGCGGGATTCAAGCTGAAAAACAGCGGTGGTTTCATAACGCTGTAATAATCGAAACGAGGCAGGATCGTCTAAAGGAATTGCCTCGATACGTACAGGAGGGCGGCCATTTTTGACCTCCACTTTGTTGATCATCTCCAGCGCCCAATCGACAATTGTGAGGGTACGTAGCCCCAAGAAGTCAAACTTCACAAGGCCTGCGGTTTCCACATCGTTTTTATCGAATTGTGTTACTGGGTTTTTACCCTCTGCATCACAATAAAGTGGTGCAAAATCGGTAATTTTAGTGGGTGCAATTACCACCCCACCCGCATGCTTACCTGCGTTACGAGTCACGCCCTCAAGTTTACGACACATGTCGATAAGATCTTTAACATCTTCATCGGCGTCGTAGGACTCCTGCAGCGCAGGTTCGACCTCAAAGGCTTTAGCCAGTGTCATCCCTGGCTCAGGGGGAATAAGTTTTGAAATACGGTCAACAAAACCATAGGGATGACCTAGCACGCGGCCAACGTCGCGGATAACCGCTTTTGCGGCCATAGTACCGAAGGTGATGATTTGCGACACCGCTTCACGGCCGTATAACTCGGCCACATGGTCTATCACCTCGTCCCGTCTATCCATACAGAAGTCGACGTCAAAGTCGGGCATAGAAACCCGCTCGGGGTTGAGGAATCGTTCGAACAGCAAGTCAAATTCAAGCGGATCTAAGTCAGTAATTTTAAGAGCATAGGCAACAAGCGAACCTGCGCCCGACCCACGGCCCGGCCCTACAGGAATCCCATTATCCTTACCCCATTGGATAAACTCCATCACGATCAAGAAGTAACCGGGGAAACCCATTTGGTTGATCACTTGCAATTCGATATCTAGGCGCTCATCGTATTCGCCGCGGCGCTCGGCACGAACCTGTGGATCGGGAAATAAAAACGCGAGGCGCTCCTCGAGACCCTTCTTCGAACAATCCACCAAAAAGTCTTCGATGGACATATCGCCCGTAGGGAAGTTAGGCAGAAAATACTCGTATAAACGAATTGTCACATTACAGCGTTTAGCGATTTCAACCGTATTAGAAAGTGCGGCAGGAATGTCAGCAAATAGCTCGCACATTTCCTCTTCACTACGTAAGTATTGCTGCTCACTGTACTTTTTAGGACGGCGGGGATCCGCAAGAGTAAAGCCATCATGGATAGCCACGCGAATTTCGTGGGCGTCGAAATCTTCGGGTTTTAAAAACACGACCTGATTGGTGGCCACAACCGGGAAGCCTTTTTCCTGCGCCAACGCAACGGCCATATGCAAATAACGCTCTTCATCGGGTCGACCCGTGCGGATTAGCTCTAAAAAGTAGCGTTCAGCGAAATGGGTTTGATAAAACTCACAAAGGGATTCAACTTGAGTATTATTCCCCTTAAGTAACGCCTTACCAATATCACCTTCCTTAGCGCCAGAAAGCAATAATATGCCTTCGTTATAGGTCAGTAACCACTCTTGATCGATCACCACTCGACCCGCCACCTGCCCCCGCAAATAGGCTTGGCTGATAATTTGAGTGAGATTTTGATAACCCACGTTGTTCATTGCGATAATGGTTAACGCACAGAATTCACCTTCAAACCCAGGCACTTGCATCCAAAAATCGGCACCAATAATGGGCTTAATCCCCGCACCATGGCAGCCACTGTAAAACTTTACTAATCCACAGAAGTTGTTTTGATCCGTCAAGGCGACCGCAGCCATACCTAACGCCTCAACTTGGGCAAGAATAGGTTTAACTTTGGCTACGCCATCGGACATAGAAAAGTCACTGTGGACACGAAGATGCACAAAACGAGGATCGGACATAATTAGGATTATCTTTGAATTGCAGGTTAACAATAACTAAAAAGCAGACTAGCAAAGTCACGCACCTAGGGCCAGTGACTTTGCTGGATAACTGGGGCTATGGCGTAAAAATACGCATTAGCCCTCGAGTAATGCCTTGACGGGTTTAAAACTTTTACGGTATTGGTCGAATACACCATGTTCAGCGATGGCCTCGAAATGTGCCTTAGTCGGGTAGCCCTTATGCTTAGCAAAACCATATTGCGGATAAGCGGCATCAAGCGCGTCCATCTCACGATCTCGGGTCACTTTGGCAATAATCGACGCCGCACTGATACTGGCGATAAGACCATCTCCTTTAATGATGCTATGACTGACAATTGACTGACTATTATGGCTAAAAAATGGGCTGCGATTACCATCCACTAACACGAGTTTAGGCGCGAGATTAAGCCCAGCAACGGCGCGCTGCATGGCAAGCATAGTGGCATGCAAAATATTAAGTTCATCGATTTCAGCAGGACTTGCACGGCCGATGTGATAACACAGGGCTTTTTCACAAATCTCATCAAACAGGGCTTCACGGCGCTTCTCACTGAGTTTTTTCGAATCATTGAGTCCACTGATGGGCTGATTTGGGTCGAGGATCACGGCCGCAGTCACAACATCGCCGACCAAGGGGCCACGGCCCACTTCATCAACCCCAGCAATCAGTCCTGTCGAAAAAGCCACAATATCGGCCGGAGTTAGCACTTTAAAGACCGCCATAATTAACCTTCCTTAGTCTCCACAAGTCGCATCACAGCGTCTGCGGCCTTTTGGCTCGCATCACAACGGAGCATCTGGTGGAGCCGCTCAAATTCAGCATTCAGCGGCGCAAAATCGCGGTTGAGTTCAACCGTTACCGCTGCGGCAATTTTCTCTGGCGTACAATCATCTTGAATGAGCTCAGGTACTACATCTTTTCCCGCCAGTAAATTAGGCAAAGAGAAACGATTAACTTGCATCATGCTCTTAGCAATGCGATATGTGAGCGGACTGACACGGTAAGCGACAACCATCGGGCGCTTAACCAACATTGCCTCTAACGTTGCGGTACCAGAAGCTAATAAAATACCATCAGCGGCGGTCATCACTTCCCTTGATTTCCCTTCAACCATGTGGATTTCTAAATCCGGCGCATGATCTTTCAACGCTTGCTCAAATTGATCACGACGCTTCTGGTTGACCAACGGTGTGACAAAACGAATATCGGGGAAATTTTCTTTAATCAGTAAAGCCGCTTTAACAAAAGGCTCCGCTAATTGCTTGAGTTCACCACCACGAGAACCGGGGAGAATCGCTAAATATTCGGCATCGGCATCAAGTTCGAGTAACTGGCGCGCCGCCGCTTTATCGCTTCGCAGCGGAATATCGTCGGCCAAAGTGTGACCGACAAAGGTACAAGGTACTTGATGTTTATCGTAGAAAGCTTTCTCAAAGGGCAATAAAGACAGCACCATATGGGTGGCCTTAGCAATTTTAAAAATACGCTTTGGCCGCCACGCCCACACCGATGGACTGACATAATGGACCGTTTTAATACCACGCGCTTTGAGTTTAAGTTCGAGGCCTATATTAAAGTCCGGTGCATCAATGCCAATAAAACAATCAGGCTTTAGGGCAGTGATGTCTTTAATCAAAGAAGCGCGTACTTTTAATAGTCGAGGCAAGCGGGATAACACTTCGACAATCCCCATCACCGCTAATTCTTCCATCGCGAATAGAGATTCAAAACCCAGTGCCTCCATACGAGGACCACCGATACCGACAAAGCGCGCATCGGGATGTGATTTTTGCAGTGCAGCCATTAACCCTGCACCTAAAATATCGCCGGAGAGTTCTCCGGCGACCATTGCAAACACTAATTGAGATTTTTTGCTCATAAACCAATCATATCTAACAAGTTTATGGCACTGCGGTGAAAAATGTCTGCCATGACATTTTCAAGAGCAGAATTTAACAAGCAGTGCCTATGAATGGCATAGCGTGAGAGTTATAACAACTCTTAACGAATAATGCCGCGACCCGATGATTTTACAAATTCAACAAGTAACTTCACCTGTGCATCGTTTTGTGCATCTTCAGCTAAGGCCTCAACCGCCTCGTCGATAGTTAAGCTACTGCGGTATAAGGTCTTGTAAGCACGGCGCACCGCCAATTGGCTTTCTTTAGAAAAACCACGACGCTTCATACCTTCAGTATTTAACCCGCGGGGAATCGCGGGCTGCCCCGCCGCCATCACAAAGGGGGGCACATCCTGCAATAATAAGGAACATCCTGCAGTAAAGGCATGGGCGCCGATATGTACAAATTGATGCACACCCGTCATGCCGCCTAAAATAGCCCAGTCCCCCACATGCACGTGACCCGCAATAGAAGCATTATTAGCTAAAATCACGTTATCGCCCACCACACAGTCATGGGCGATATGCACGTAGTTCATAAACAGATTATTCGACCCAATGCGAGTTTCACTGTTATCTTGAACTGTTCCGCGATGAATTGTGACATGCTCACGGATCACATTGTTATCACCAATGATAAGGCGTGTCGGTTCACCTGCGTATTTTTTATCTTGACACTCTTCACCCACGGAGGCGAATTGAAAAATGCGGTTACCCTTACCGATAATACTTGGGCCTTTTACCACCACATGGGAACTTAACCAACAATCGTCACCGATTTCGACACCCGCACCAATATAACTCCATGGACCTATGGTGACGTTCTTACCAATCTTTGCATCGGGATGCACAAACGCTAATGTATCTATCACTGGTTAATCTCTCTGCGGGCACACATGATTTCAGCGGAACAAGCCACTTCACCATCCACTCTGGCCTCACCATAGAAGACGCCAATCCCGCGGCGCTCTTTAATCATTTTGACTTCAAAATGGATTTGGTCACCTGGCACAACCACACGTCTAAAACGCGCATTATCGATACCAGCAAAATAATAAAGCACTCCAGGAGGAGGCACATCATTGCTCATTGTTTTAAATGCAAGCAAGCCCGTAGCTTGGGCCATCGCTTCTAAAATAAGCACGCCAGGCATGACTGGCTGTATAGGGAAATGTCCCTGAAAAAAAGGCTCATTAATAGACACATTTTTAATCGCATGTAGACTTTCACCAGGGGTGTAGTCAAGCACACGATCAATTAATAGGAATGGATATCTATGGGGCAGATACTTGAGTATCTCTGTAATATCCATAGTGTTCATTTGATTAGACACGAACCTAGTTCCTCAAATTGCCTTGGCAATTAATCTGGGGTTTTTAAATTCTTTTCCAGCGTTTTAACGCGCAGGAACAACTCATCCAATTGACGGAAGCGAACTGTATTTTTACGCCAAACCTTATTTTCCATTGCAACAGTCGCAGAGGAATACAAACCCGGTTCACGCATATTTCCAGTAATATTGGTTGAGCCCGATACATGTACACCATCAGTAATCGATAGGTGACCCGCGATGGCACAATTACCACCAATAATACAATACTTACCAATAGTCACACTGCCAGCAATAGTGGTACTTCCCGCAATGGCAGTATTCTCACCTATGATATCGTTATGGGCAACCTGCACTTGATTATCGATAATTACGCCGTTATGGATCTCGGTATGGCCTAAAGCGCCGCGATCTACCGTTGTACTCGCACCAATCTCAACCCGATCGCCGATACGTACACCACCGGTTTGTGGGATCTTAACCCACTGACCACGCTCATTAGCATAACCAAAACCATCTGATCCCAATACCGCGCCAGAATGGATAATACAATGTTGACCTAAATGCACATCATGGTAGATAGTCACATTCGCCCACAGACGAGTGTTAGAACCAATAATCACATCTTGGCCAATCACAGTGCCTGCACCGACCTGCACATTCTCGCCGAGGATAACATTAGCCCCGATCACCGCATTGGCACCAATAGCCACCCCTTCGCCTAAACGAGCTGAAGGATCAATTTGCGCTGAAGGATGAATACCGACGGCCGCTTGAGGCGTAGTATCTAAAAATTGGGCTGTACGGGCAAAAGCCACATAAGGGTCTTTTACAATTAACGCAGTGCCTTGATACTCCTGCGCCTCTTTAGCGGACAATAACACCGCACTCGCTTGAGTTGCCTCAAGCTGAGAGCGGTATTTACTGTTGGCTAAAAAAGAGAGTTGGCCTGATTTCGCATTTTCTAAGGTTGCTACGCTGTTAATCACCAACGTATCGTCCCCTTGAATAACACCGTCTAACAGCAAACTGAGCTCTTTTAAAGTCACACTCTTCATTGATTACTTGCCTTTACTCAAGGCTTCAACCACTTTGCCACTGATGTCAGCGTTTGGCTTAACATAAATGACGGCACCGCGTTGTAATACCAAGTCATATTGGTCTTTTTCAGCGATTGTATTAATGGCTTTTTGCACTTTAACTAACAGTTTATTTTGCTCTTCACCTTGACGACGACGTAAATCCTCATCGAGTGCTTTGCCTTTTAACTGATATTCAGATTTTAGCGATTCCATTTTACGAACCAGCTCCGTTTTTTGCGTGTCATTCATTAACGCGCCATCACGTTGCTGCTTCTCCATCAGAGAACGCATTTCTTCTTGCATCTTTTGTACATCGGCCATGCGATCACCAAACTCAGCTTTAAGCGCTTGAGAGATCTGTTCGCGTTGTGGCAGCTGTTCAAACACTTCGCCCATATCCACAACGGCTATTTTCTCAGCATGTGCCATTAATGGCGCACCTAATAAAACCAATGTCATCAGGGCGCGATTTACCATCTTATTCAAAGTAGACTCCTTGTAGCCTTGTTATTTTCAGCAAAACCTGCCGAGTGTATGCCTTTTAAAAAGTTTTGCCAATATTGAACGAAAAGATCTCTGTTTGATCGCCTTCGTATTCCTTAAGTGGCCACGCTAGGCTAAATACCATAGGTCCCATTGGTGATAACCATTGTAGGCTCACCCCCCAAGAGGCGCGGATACGCGATGGATCGCTATAATCCTGCAATTTAGCAAATTCCTCAGCAGGAAGTGTTTGGTAAGCATCAAAATCAAACTCTGTATCCCATACGTTACCGGCATCGAGGAAGAAACTTGTACGCACCGAATTTGAATAGGCCTCATCTAAGAACGGTGTGGGTACAATAAACTCCATACTTGCCGTTGCAATCGCATTACCACCGATTGAACGACCTGAACTCACCTGAATACTGTTAGGATCGCCCGGTAAACTACAACCATCACCTGATGGATCAGGTGCACAAGGCTCACTACCACGGTAGAGATAGAATGAACGAGGACCAACCGAGTTTGACTTAAAGCCACGTAATGAGGTGCTACCGCCGGAATAATAGTTTTCCCAGAAAGGTAGAATTTGCTCATTATTATTGTACTCACCGTAACCGTTACCATAACCTAAACGGCCACGAGCTAAGACCACAAAGTTATGACTGCGGGTAACAGGGAAGTAATAGTTGGTATCAAAATCAGTTTTAAAGTATTGCAGGTTTGAACCAGGAACCGTCATCTTACCGTTTAGACGTTGTGATGAACCATCCGTTGGGAAAGTGCCACGGTTTAAGGTACTGCGTGACCAACCTAAACTCAGCTCAAAGTTATCAAAACTTAAGTCGGCATTAGGATCATCGTTTCGATAAATATTATAGAAACGCAGTGCTTGCTCATAGGCTGAAATTTCAGAAATCGTGTTATGACGATAACCAATACCACCATTAATACGGTTGTATTCGTTAATTGGGAAACCTGAGTTAAGCGCCACACCATACGAACTGTTTTTATAGCGTTCTAAGTTAGCTTCATTGGCGTCAAATTCACTCCAATAAATGCTTCCCCCTAAGCTCACGCCATCTTTAGTCCAATAGGGATCGGTATAAGATAAGTTGACATTTTTCGAGTATTTGTTGGTACTCATACTAATGCCAGCTTGATTTCCCGAACCTAAGAAGTTGTTTTGCTGCACGCCAAACTGCAAGCTTAAACCTGATTCAGTACCGTAACCCACACCTGCATTAAATGAACCTGATGGCTGTTCTTTCACTTTTACAGCGATATCAACTAAATCATCGGTGCCAGGAACTTGAATAGTTTCAGTATCAACAGTTTCAAAATAGCCTAAACGGTTAAGACGCGCTTTTGATTGCTCAACTTGTGCCGAGTTTAACCACGCACCTTCCATCTGACGCAGTTCACGGCGCATCACTTCATCTTTAGTAACAGTATTACCCGTAAAGTTAATCGCACGAACATAAACCCGTTTGCCTGGTTTAACATTGATGTTTAACGTCACTTCTTTCGTTTTATCATCAATTTCTGGATAAGTTTTTACTTCAGGATAAGCGTAACCAAAACGACCTAAATATTTACTGTACATTTCTTCGGTAAAGGTCACATCACCGCCGTTGTACATATCACCCGCTTTAATCGGTAAAATAGATCGCATCAATTCTTCACGACCCATTAAATCGCCGGTTAAATTGATGTCTTTTACTTTATATTTCTCACCTTCATTAACGTTGATGGTGATATATAAACCTTTGCGGTCAGGTGTCATCGCCACTTGAGTCGAAGTGACTTCAAAGCGGATATAACCCTTATTGTGATAATAGGTTTTGATAGTCTCGAGATCGGCTTGAAGCTTTTGCTTCTGGTAGCGGCGCTCACCAAATAAATCCCACCAAGCCACATAATCTTTCAGTTCCAACATGCCGATAAGCTCAGCATCGGTGAACTCTTTATTACCAACCACGTTAATTTGGCGAATTTCAGCCGCTAACCCTTCGGTAAATTTAAATTTTAGTTCAACGCGGTTTCGGGGTAAGTTGATCACCTGAGCTTCAACTTTGGCGCCGTATTTACCTACGCCGTAGTAGAAATCCTGCAAACCTTTTTCAATGCCTGTCAGCATAGTGCGATCGAGCGACTCACCGACTTTAACACCAGAACCGTCCAGACTTTCCTGTAACTGTTCGTCTTTAATGTCTTTGTTGCCTTCAAATGTCACAGCACTGATGGTTGGGCGTTCGGTGACTTTCACCACCAAGACACCGCCGTCACGACTGACAGAGACATTTTCAAAGTTAGTCGATGCATACAGGCTTTTAATGGCTTGTTGAATTCTTAACTGATCAACAGTGTCACCTACTTTTACTGGTAAGCTTAACAAGGCAGCACCAAGTGCGACTCGCTGCAAACCTTCAACTTGGATGTCGGTCACTTCAAAGGGTTGGAAAGTATCCGCCAACACAGTCCCTGAAAACGACGCACCGACGAATAACATCGAGGCAAAAAGTTTATTCAATCTCATAGAGCACTTCTAATTATTAGTCTGTCCTTGCTCAGAGTCGGGCAAAATCATTGAAAAGCGCAATGCTCATCAACATCAGCAGTATTGCTGCCCCAAATCTGAATCCTATTTCCTGCACCTTTTCAGGCACAGGTTTACCAGTTATTACTTCAATAAAGTAATACAGCAGGTGTCCCCCATCGAGCACAGGTAAAGGCAGCAAGTTAATGATGCCTAAATTGACGCTGATGAGCGCGAGGAACCCGAGAAAATAGACCAAGCCATAGTTTGCACTACTGCCCGCACCCTGTGCTATCGAGATGGGTCCACTCAGGTTTTTCACCGACACATCGCCGGTAAATAATTTGCCAATCATCTTAAAGCTGACTGCAACAAGTTGCCATGTTTTATCTGCAGCAATAGCAAAAGAATCGATTGGCCCATATTCTAGTTGTAAACGCATATTCTCAGGCCATTGTGCCTGTGCGGGGCTGACACCTAGTACCCCAATCTCTTTACCTTCAGCATTTTTTGTACTTGTCGGCGTCACAGTAACCACAAACTGTTCGCCATCGCGACGCACCATTATACTCACAGGCACATTGGCAGAATGTTGAATAATGTCAACAAAAGCCTGCCAATCGGTATAAGGTTCATCATTGATAGCAACGAGCGTATCGCCAACCTTTAACTCACTATTTGCTGCAGCACTTCCTTCACTGATTAAGGCAACCTTAGGTTCAATCTCTGGACGATAAATCCCTAACCCTAAGGTGGTTATCGGTGATTCCTTTTCAGGATCAAAGCGCCATTGGCGTGTATCTAACGTATAGGTTCTGGCATTTGACTCAAACCCCTGCAAACTATTTAATGGCGCAAGGGAAACACTCAAGCTGGGATCACCAATATGACCAACAAGCGCAAGATTCACCTCTTCCCAATTGCGCACACGCTGACCTGATATTGCCGTCACTTGCATAGGTTCAGTGACTTGAATTTGCGCAGCAGCAGTTCCTGGAATCGTAGAAGTGATCACCGGTTTAAGTGATGGCACACCAATCAAGTACATAAAATACAATGCGATAATAGCAAAAATAAAGTTGGCTATCGGGCCTGCGGCAACAATCGCAATACGTTGCCATACCGTTTTACGATTAAACGCCTGATGTTTTAGCTCGTCAGGCACATCTTCGACACGCTCATCGAGCATTTTGACGTAACCACCGAGGGGGATCATGGCGACCACATATTCAGTGCCATCTTTACCCATACGGCGCCAAATGGCCTTGCCAAAACCAATAGAGAAACGCTCGACTTTAACGCCGCAGCGACGCGCGACATAGAAATGACCGTATTCGTGGGCGGTAATTAACAACCCCAACGCCACGATAAAAGAACCTAAGTTCCATAAAAAATCTAACATCCCACTCCTTACGTTATCCGTTTATCAACAGAACGCTAATATTTAAGCGATCTTAGCTAAAGTTTCCCGCGCATAAATGCGACTTTGCGTATCTAACGCGATAATATCTTCAATGCTGGTCATAGTTCCACTCGGGACGAATGCTAAGCAAGTTTCATTCACTTTAGCAATTTGCGTAAAGCCTATTTGTCCTTGTAAAAAAGCCTCAACCGCGATCTCATTCGCCGCATTGAGTACCGTTGTCGCCTCTTGGCCTTGGGCACAGGCTGCCATAGCCAGCGCCAAACAGGGAAAACGCTCAAAATCAGGTTCATAAAAGCTTAACTGTCCGACTTTGAAAAAATCTAAAGGTTCAACACCAGAGTGAATTCTTTGTGGATAGGCCATGCAATGGGCAATCGGTGTCCGCATGTCAGGGTTTCCCATTTGTGCAATAACAGAGCCATCAATATATTGCACCATTGAATGGATAACACTCTGCGGATGAACAACCACTTTAAGTTGGTTAGCTTGCGTATTAAACAACCAGCGCGCCTCAATGAACTCTAATCCCTTATTCATCATAGTCGCCGAATCGACAGAGATTTTAGGTCCCATAGACCAATTAGGATGTTTACAGGCCTGTGCGGGTGTCATGGCCGCAAGTGTTGCTAAATCTGAACGTAAAAATGGTCCACCAGAACCCGTTAGCAGAATATGGGAAATACCGGATGCGGCTAAATCACAACGACCAAGATTAGCCTGTACCTCTTGGGGTAAACATTGAAAAATCGCATTATGTTCGCTGTCTACAGGCAGTAAAGTTGCGCCTGAACGCTTAGTCGCCTCGATAAACAACTCACCCGACATAACTAAGGCTTCTTTATTGGCTAGCAATACTCGTTTGCCCGCATTAACGGCAGCAAGCGTCGGAACTAACCCAGCAGCGCCAACAATGGCCGCCATAACGGTATCGACCTTTGATGAGGTCACTAACGCCAGAAGCTCATCGTTACCCGTTGTCACTTGGATATTAAGCGCAGCAGGAAGCTGAGCTCGTAATGCCTTTGCCGCGACAGCATCGACCATATGAGCAACTTTAGGTTGGTGGGTAATGCATAATGCCAGCATTTTATCCACACTCGCATTAGCCACTAAGCCATAAACGCAATAAGCCAATGGATTAGCCGAAATCACACTTAAGGTACTGGCGCCAATCGAGCCTGTCGCACCCAGAATCACCATATTTTGCATAGCGTTACATCCAGAATGCAATGTAGATAAGGGTAAACACCGGCAAGGCTGCAGTCAGGCTGTCGATACGATCGAGCACGCCGCCGTGCCCGGGCAAAATAGTGCCAGAATCTTTAATACAGGCCGCGCGTTTAAACATACTCTCAGATAAATCTCCCAGCGCCGAGACTAAAGCGACGAACAAAGTGACAGCGACAACTAAGCCAAGTTCCTGTTCCGGTGAATAATACATAACACCTGCAACCACTATCATCGTTGTCACTAAACCACCGAGTAAGCCTTCGAGGGTTTTAGCTGGACTCACCGCTGGCATTAATTTCGTTTTACCTATCGCTTTACCAACAAAGTAAGCGCCAGAATCAGCAGCCCATACAATGAGCATGACAAGTAGAACCAGCGAGGGGCCATAGTAGCTCGAAACCTGTGAGCTAATCGATTTTAGCGCAATCAAAGCAACAAAGCATGGCACGAGCGTTAACTGGCCAAACATGGACTTTAACATAGGACTTTTTTGCCATAACCTTGCCGTTTTAGGATAAGTAATAACAAGTAGAAGTGAAATTAACCACCATAAAGCCCCTATTGATATCACGGCTAAATAAATGGGATGTAATTGTCCCCTAAGCCAAACCGCATCGATGGGGACAATCAAATTAAGGACGACCAGTAAAATACCGACGGTACAAGTAAAACTCCATTGTGTAACATCACATTGGCTATCGATAATCCTACCCCACTCTTTCGCGGCAATAAGAAATACGGCTACTAAAGCCCAAGCAAAGTACTCTGATGGAAGCAAAAAAATGGCTCCCAAGACTAATGGAATTAACCAAATTGCTGTTATTATACGTTGTTTTAGCAAAAAAAATCCCTCATGACGTTTTACAATGCGCGCATCTCATCAATCTGACTTCCCGTCAGACCAAAGCGGCGCTGGCGACTTGCAAAAATAGCTATCGCTTCATGAAAAGCCTGTTCATCAAAATCAGGCCAAAGGGTGTCAATAAACACCAACTCAGCATAGGCAGCCTGCCACAGCACAAAATTACTGATACGGCAGTCTCCACCCGTGCGGATCATTAAATCAACTTCACTCTGATTTTGCATGCATAAATGTGCACTTAGGGCTTCTTCGGTGAACTGACTGCTGGTCATTTCGCCAGTTGCGACCTTTTCAGCTAACTTTTGCGCCGCTTGAAGTATGTCCCAACGGCCACCATAATTGGCAGCAACATTCAAAATCAAGCCAGTATTAGCGGCGGTTTTCTCCTGTGCAGCACTAATTTGTTTCTGTAAGCGGACAGAAAAACGACTGATATCACCAATAATATTGAGCTTAACTTGATTCTTATGTAGCAGCTTAATTTCACGTTGTAATACGGTAAAAAACAACTCCATTAACAAGCTGACTTCTTTATCGGGTCTACGCCAATTCTCGCTAGAAAACGCAAATAAAGTGAGCGATTGAATACCTAATTGACTCGCCGTACTGACTGCACGTCTTACTGCCTTTACGCCGGCTTTATGTCCCATCACCCGTGGTTTACCCTGCGTTTGAGCCCAGCGGCCATTGCCATCCATAATAATAGCAACATGCTTAGGTAACGACTGTTTCACGAGTTCGGGTAATTGTCCAGGCAAGGTCGTTTGAGCATAATGTTCACACTCGGTCGACCTAGGTTGCGGATCAAATTCCACTGTGGATGACATCTAATACAACCCTTTAAAATAGACAAACGCCGTGTAGTATACCCCTACACGGCGCATCAACTCTAGCTTATCGAGCCTGAGATTAGACTTCCATCAACTCAATTTCTTTGGCCGCTAAAATCTCGTCGACCTTTTTAATATGAGCATCAGTGAACTTTTGAACGTCATCTTCAAAGCGGCGAACATCGTCTTCAGTACATTCTTTGGCTTTTTCAAGCTTTTTCACTTCAGAAATCGCATCGCGGCGCACGTTACGAATCGCCACGCGACCACCTTCGGCTTCAGCTCGTACCACTTTAATAAAGTCTTTACGGCGTTCTTCTGTCAGCGCTGGTAGGGGAATACGTAATGTGGCCCCAGCAGACATTGGGTTTAGGCCCAAGTCTGAGCTCATAATCGCCTTTTCAACCGCTTGGATAGCACTACGGTCAAATACAGTCACTGACAGAGTACGCGAATCTTCAACACCCACGTTCGCCACTTGGTTTAATGGCGTCATCGTACCGTAGTAAGAGACTTGAATTGAATCAAGTAAACTTGGATGCGCACGGCCTGTACGTACTTTAGCCATTTGATTTTTAGTTGCGTCTACGCACTTACCCATACGCTCTTGCGCATCTTTCTTAATGTTCTCAATCACGTTAAATGTCCTTCTTGGTCATTAAATAACTTTTTTCGCTCTGATCAACGTGCCTTCTTCTTCACCCATAATCACACGACGTAGGGCGCCAGGTTTGTTCATATTGAACACAAGGATAGGCATGTCATGATCACGCGCCATAGTAAAGGCTGCTAAGTCCATTACTTTTAATTCTTTTTCAAGTATTTCACTGTAACTTAATTCGTCGTACTTGACTGCATCAGGGTTTTTCATTGGGTCGTCAGAGTAAACGCCATCAACTTTAGTGCCTTTTAACACGACTTCAGCTTCAATTTCAATGCCACGTAAACAGGCCGCAGAATCCGTTGTACAGAAAGGATTACCTGTACCAGCAGCAAAAATTACCACTCGGCCAGATTTTAATAAACTGATCGCTTCAGCCCAATTGTAGTCGTCACACACCCCTTTTAAGGGTATCGCCGACATTAGACGAGCATTAACATAGGCACGGTGCAAAGCGTCACGCATAGCTAAGCCATTCATCACCGTTGCCAGCATACCCATGTGATCGCCCACCACACGGTTCATACCTGCTTTTGCTAGGCCCTCACCGCGAAACAGATTACCACCACCAATGACCACACCCACCTGAATACCTAACTCTACCAGCTCTTTCACTTCCTGAGCCATGCGATCTAATACTTTAGGGTCGATGCCGAAGCCTTCGTCGCCCATCAGTGCTTCGCCACTTAATTTTAGAAGAATGCGTCTAAATGTAGGTTTTGGATTGGTGCTCATAATTTTTATCCTGGTCATAACAAGACCGCAGCTATTGCCGCGGTCTTGGGGGTATTTAGCGTTGGCGATTAAGCCTTTTTAGAAGCAGCGATTTGAGCAGCAACTTCTGCTGCGAAATCTTCTTCTTTCTTCTCAATACCTTCACCCACTTCTAAACGAATGAAGTTAGTGACTTTAGCGCCTTTCTCTTTCAAGAATTCGCCAACAGTTTTCTTTGGTTCCATGATGTAAGCTTGACCAGTCAGAGAGATCTCACCGGTGAACTTCTTCATACGACCCACAACCATTTTCTCTGCGATGTCAGCAGGTTTGCCTTCATTCATAGAGATTTCGATTTGCAGCGCTTGTTCACGAGTAACTACGTCAGCAGGAACGTCTTCTGGGTTAACGTATTCTGGCTTAGAAGCGGCAACGTGCATAGCGATGTGTTTCAGCGTTTCGTCATCTGCGTCACCGGTTACAACCACACCGATACGCTCACCGTGACGGTAAGACGCTAATTTAGCACCATCGATGTACTCAACGCGACGAACGTTGATGTTTTCACCGATTTTAGCAACTAACGCAACACGTGCTTCTTCGAACTGTGCTTTTAAGTCTTCTAAAGCCACTTTAGACGCTGCGGCAACGTCTAATACTGAGTTAGCAAAACCTAAGAAGTTAGCGTCTTTAGCAACGAAGTCAGTTTGACAGTTTACTTCTAACAGAACAGCGAAACCTTCGCCATTTTTGATCAGGATAGTACCGTCAGCAGCGATGTTACCCGCCTTTTTAGCAGCTTTAGCAGCACCAGACTTACGCATGTTGTCAATTGCTAACTCCATGTCGCCGTTGGTTTCTTCTAAGGCTTTTTTACAATCCATCATGCCTGCGCCAGTACGATCACGCAGTTCTTTAACTTGGGCAGCAGAAATTGCCATTGTTAAATCCTCTCTAAAAATTCGACTAATTTGCAGATATAAAACAGGGGCCGTATGGCCCCTGTTAACCAATCAAAAATCTTGGTTAATAAGGGTGATGATAATCATCCCACCTTATTATTATTCGGCTTCTACGAAACCATCTTGCTCAGCTTGAACAGCCAGATCTTGACCACGGCCAGCTTTAGCAGCAGCAGCTACAGAAGTAGTGTACAGGCGAATAGCACGCATCGCGTCGTCGTTACCAGGAACGATGTAGTTAACACCATCTGGCGCAGAGTTAGTATCAACAACTGCAACAACAGGGATACCCAGGTTGTTAGCTTCTTTAATAGCGATATGCTCATGGTCAGCGCCGATAACGAATAATACGTCTGGCAGGCCGCCCATGTTTTTAATACCGCCTAAAGATTTTTCCAGCTTTTCAAGCTCACGAGTACGCATCAGCGCTTCTTTCTTGGTCAGCTTGTCGAAAGTACCATCTACTGATTGGCTTTCCAGTTCTTTCAGACGTTTGATTGACTGACGAACGGTTTTCCAGTTAGTCAGCATACCGCCTAACCAGCGGTGATCGACATAGTACTGATCACAAGAGATTGCGGCTTCTTTGATCGCTTCGCCAGCAGCACGTTTAGTACCAACGAATAATACTTTACCTTTCTTTGAAGCAACGTTGCTGATGAAAGCAAGGGCTTCATTGAACATTGGCACAGTATGCTCTAGGTTGATGATGTGAACGCCGTTGCGAGCACCGAAAATGAATGGCTTCATTTTTGGGTTCCAGTAACGGGTTTGGTGACCGAAGTGGACACCGGCCTGGAGCATATCGCGCATTGAAACTGTAGTCATTTCTATTACCTTAAAATTTAGGGGGTTAGACCTCCACGTATCCCATGTCTTCGACCCCGCAGTTAACAGCTGAGGGCACCCCGAAGAATGTGTCGACACGTGTGTGATTTAGTATTTAGACAATTTGCCATGTATAATGGCCGCCATCTTTAGTCTTGCCACCATCAAATCAGACCAAAATCTGGCTTGGACAATTCATCAAGACTTAAACATAACGGCGCGCTTTATACCATAAATAGCCTTAAAGCACAAATTTTTGCATAGGGTTTGCGTAGCCAATAGACTTCGAAGACACAAGAGAAAACGCAATGAGTATAGTCATCAAGACAGCTGAAGAAATCGAAAAAATGCGTGCCGCCGGAAAGCTTGCCGCACAGGTTTTAGAAATGATCGCGCCTTATGTTAAAGCGGGTGTGACCACAAATGAACTGAACGATATCTGCGCAAAATATACCGAAGAGCAAGGTGCGATTTCTGCCCCGCTCAACTACCATGGTTTTCCAAAATCAATTTGTACTTCGGTCAATAATGTGATTTGCCACGGTATTCCCGCTGACAATCCCCCATTGAAAGATGGCGATATTCTCAATATCGATATCACAGTGATTAAAGATGGCTATCACGGCGACACCTCGATGATGTTTTTAATTGGTGACGTCAGCCCAAAAGATAAGCGTTTATGTCGTATTGCCCAAGAAAGCCTGTATCTTGCCATTCGTAAAGTACGTCCAGGCTTAAAATTGGGTGAAATTGGCAATACTATCGAAAAATTCATCAAAGCCAGCAAAACAGGCCTTGAGAAATATTCCATCGTGCAAGATTATTGTGGCCACGGTATTGGTGCGGGTTTCCATGAAGAACCCCAAGTCATGCATTATCGTAACGGCGACAACACAATATTGCGCCCAGGCATGTGCTTTACTATTGAGCCGATGATCAACGCAGGTCGACACACCACAGTGCTAGATCGTAAGGATAATTGGACCGTTACCACCTCTGATGGTAAAAACTCCGCCCAGTGGGAACATACTTTACTTGTGACTGAAAAAGGGGTTGAAGTACTCACCCTGCGTGAGGAAGAAGACTTCCCAAGATTTATCAATCACTAAAATAATCCAAACAAGGACCTCGATGAATACAGCGCAGATCGCAAAACACTCATTAATCGAACAGAATCAGATTCTTTTGGCCAGTTTTAAGGCTAAAACCCCGATTGAAGAGCTCGTCACGCAGCGCTGTCAATTTGTCGATGCCCTTGTAAAGCAAGCTTGGGAACAGCACGGTCTAAGAGAATATGATATTGCCCTGATTGCCGTGGGCGGCTATGGCCGTGGGGAGCTGCATCCCCACTCAGATGTCGACTTGCTGTTCCTGTTTAATGATATCTTGTCACCCGCTGCCGAAGCGGCACTCAGTCAGTTTATTGCCTTTCTGTGGGATGCCAATCTGGAAATCGGCCACAGTGTCCGTACGTTAAACGACACGATTATCCTCGGCCGTGAAGACATCACCATAGCCACCAATCTGTTAGAGGCACGATTGCTCGAAGGGCCCGAATTTTTATTCGATCAACTTTATGATGCGATTCGTCAGAGTGACTTTTGGACTTCAAGCGATTTTTTTATCGCCAAACGGGATGAGCAAAATGCCCGCCATGCCAGAGCCAGTGCCTTCGATTTAGAACCCAATATCAAGAGTTGTCCCGGTGGCCTTAGGGATATTCAAACCATTGCTTGGGTGGCTATGCGTCACTTTGGTGCCGCTCGCCTCGAAGAATTAGTCCAATACGACTTTTTAGAGCCTGGTGAATTAGAAGAGCTGCTCGAATGTCAGCACTTTTTGTGGAAGTTACGCTTTGCCCTGCACATGGTGGTCGGTCGCGATGAAAATCGCTTACTCTTTGATGTACAGCGCCAAGTTGCCGAACTCATGGGGTATGAAGACGCCACCCAGCTTGCTGTTGAGCAAATGATGAAACGTTACTATCGCACGGTACGCCGAGTGATGGAGCTGAACGAAATGTTGCTGCAGCTATTTAAACGGGCAACACTGGGGCACACAAAAGCTTTAGAAATTCAATCGATAGATAAACACTACCAGCGCCGCGGCACTTTTATTGAAGCGCTAAGCGATGATCTGTTCGATAGCGGCGAAGAAATTGTCCGGCTGTTTTTGTTAGTCGCTAAAAACTCCAACATCAAAGGCATTTATGCACCAACGCTGCGTTCGCTGCGCCGTGCAAGACGCGCACAATCTCAAGCATTACAAGAAAACCCGCTTTGTCGCCAAGCCTTTATGGAAATTCTGCGCCACCCTCGCGGGATAGTCGCCTTATCCTTAATGCATAAACACGGTGTGTTATCGGCCTATTTACCCGCATGGCGAAATATTGAAGGCCAGATGCAGTTCGACCTGTTTCATGCTTATACGGTGGATGAACATACCCACAGATTACTGCTGAATATCGAGCGTTTTTCGCAGCCAGAACAAAAGGAAGAATTTCCCTTAGGCTCGATTCTGATCAACCAATTGCCGAAAAAGGGCTTACTCGTATTAGGCGCTATCTTCCACGATATTGCTAAAGGCCGCGGCGGCGACCACAGTAAACTTGGCTCAAGCGACGCCCTCGCCTTTTGTAAGCTGCACGGGTTAAATGATCACGATGGCCGTTTAGTGGCTTGGCTGGTTGAGAATCATCTGGTGATGTCAGTTACTGCCCAGCGCAGGGATATTTCCGATCCCGATGTGGTGGCCGACTTTGCTAACAAGGTCCGTGATGCTGTGCATTTAAGTTATCTGTACTGCTTAACCGTCGCCGATATCTGCGCCACCAACGAAAAAACCTGGAATAACTGGAAAGGCTCACTGTTACGCGATTTGTACTTTTCAACCCAAAGAGTGCTCGCCCGTGGTAAAGAAAAACCCGTCGATATTCGTGCCAGAGTGCGTGAATATCAGGCCAAGGCAAAAAAAGAGCTACTGCGCCGCGGATTAAAAGAAAAAGACTTAGATACCCTGTGGCAGCGCTTTAAGGCGGATTACTTTTTACGCCACCAGCCCAATCAAGTCGCATGGCACGCCGAAGCGATTTTGAAGCACAAACAACAGGATGAGCCCTTAGTCTTAGTGTCTAAACACACCACCCGTGGCGGCACTGAGTTATTTGTCTATTGCCAAGATAGGCCAAAATTGTTCGCAACCGTGATGGCGGTGCTCGACAATAAAAATATCAACGTCCATGATGCCAACATCATGACCTCAAAAGATAACTATGCCCTCGATACCTTTGTGATCTTAGAACAGGATGGTGAGCCAGTAAGCCAGCTTTCACGCATCCAAAGTATCCGTAAAGCCCTTGAGAAGGCCCTTTCGAGCGATAATCCCAAACTACCGCGTTTTAGAAAACTGTCGCGTAAAATGAAACCTTTTCATGTCCCAACGCAAGTCAGTTTTCTCGAAAGCAGCCGTCATGGTACAAGTATGATGGAACTTATCGCCTTAGATTCACCTGGATTATTGGCTAAAGTGGGTGATATTTTTTACCGCTGCAATATCACGTTACTCGCCGCTAAGATCACTACTATTGGCGAACGAGCAGAAGATTTTTTTATGTTGCAGACTAATGATGGGCTACAACTAAACGCAACCCAAGAGAATACCCTTAGGGAAGCGTTAATCAGTGCGCTAAGCGCAAACAATACCGAATCAGTTTAATTAACTAAACCAGAGGGAGAAGTAAATGGAGGCTTTACGCCAACGTATTGAGGCGGCTTTTGAAGCGCGCGCCGACATCACACCAAGTACAGTCGACGCCAATGTGCGTAGCGATGTGCAACATGTCATCAATATGCTCGACAAAGGTGAAGTCCGTGTCGCCGAGAAAATCGACGGCCAATGGCATGTGCACCAATGGCTGAAAAAGGCAGTATTACTGTCCTTCCGTATTTTCGATAATGCGGTTATCGATGGCGCAGAAACCAAATACTTCGACAAAGTGCCGTTAAAATTTGCCGAGTACGATGAAGCCCGCTTTAAAGCCGAAGCCATTCGTGTAGTGCCTTCGGCGACAGTACGTAAAGGCTCATTTATCGGTAAAAACACAGTGTTGATGCCATCCTATGTGAACTTAGGTGCCTATGTTGATGAAGGCACTATGGTTGACACTTGGGCGACAGTTGGCTCATGTGCACAAATCGGTAAAAACGTGCATTTATCCGGTGGAGTAGGCATTGGTGGGGTACTTGAGCCATTGCAAGCTGGGCCGACCATCATTGAAGATAACTGCTTTATCGGCGCGCGCTCTGAGATTGTTGAAGGCGTAGTAGTTGAAGAAGGCTCAGTGATTTCTATGGGCGTGTATATCGGCCAAAGCACTCGAATTTACGATCGCGAAACTGGCGAAGTGCATTATGGCCGTGTACCTGCGGGCTCTGTGGTTGTCTCTGGCAATCTACCCTCAGCCTGTGGCAAGTACAGCCTGTATGCTGCGATTATCGTTAAGAAAGTGGATGCAAAAACCCGCGGAAAAGTGGGTATCAACGAGTTATTACGCATAGTGGATTAGCACTATACTCAACCGCTTGCGACAAAAAAGATGCCTTATGGCATCTTTTTTCATGCAAAATATTAGCTTTTATATTAAACGCTCAAACTCATTGATCGCATTTCGTACCATAGCGATTTCTCGCCAACCGATAACACCTAATGGTCTTTGCATTTTATTAACCACAACAAGAAAATCACTATTCGATTGATTTAATTGAATTCGTGCGTCTTCTATTGTGGCAACGTCATTAATGATGGGGACATTGCGCATCATCATTTGATGGGCCTTTTTATGTAAAAGAGCACGATCATAGTCACGTTCAGCAGCAGTACCTAATCTAGGGCTAAGCCAGTGATCGAGTAGGTTCAGCGTAACGACTCCTGCGATATTACGGGACTCATCCAATACAACCGCAACTTTCGAACTCGACTGAGTAAATAAACGCTGTATATCCTCTAGCTCATGGTCAAGTGTAATTTCAATAATAGGCTCAAGTAAGACACTACCAATATGATCACTGATACTCATCTCTTGATTCACGAGAATGGTAAGGCAAGCTTCAACAATCTCAGGATCGAATAATGTGCCTTTACCCGCTCTAAGCACATCGGTCATCTTTTTTAATCCCAAAGAAGGCCTATAGGGTCTGTGGGATAAAATAGAATCCGCAACATCCGCCACAGCAATAATTTTGGCTTCGTACAATATCTCTTTATCCTTTAACCCCGCTGGATAACCCGACCCATCCAGCCGCTCATGGTGCTGCAAGATCATTTCTTTAATCGGCCAAGGAAATTCCACCTCCTCAACGATTTCTGCACCATGCAGTGGATGAGTCTGAATTAACGCATATTCCTCTTTTGAAAGCTGCGAGGGCTTAGTTAGTATCTGCGATGGAATCGCTAACTTACCAATATCATGTACTAATGCACCAATTTTAAGCCCTTCTAAACGCTGTGGTTCTAAGCCAAGTTTCTCTCCTATCAGATAACTTAACTGTGCAACCGACTTTTGATGCCCTGCGGTATAGGCATCTTTCAGCTCCAGCGCTTCTGAAATCGCACTAATCAACTGAGTTAAGGACTGAGATAATTGCTCTTTCTGCGCTTTTATAATTTTGGATTGACGGGAAACCGCACGCAATGATCGAGGTAACTCTATGGTATGCCAAAGAATACTCGCAAAGGTGAGTAAAGATCTTGCATCACTGCGTGTATAAGGTTCCTCCCTACCGATAACACAAACCAATCCGACCATACGGGTGCGAAATAAAATCGGCACCGCAATATAACGCCCTGTCAGTAGCAACCGATCAAATGCAAAATCCCCTCGATGTGGAAGGTTATCCCTATCATTGTGAATAATAGGTTTGTAGTTTCTTGCACATTCAAGCCATAAACGACATTCAAGCTCTGAAACTTGCGAATTCTCTTTTACAAAATCCGCTTCATTCATCTTAGGGATGGGGTATTCAGAACGCGCAGCCAGTGTCAACGCTCCAGACTTTTCATTGTGCAGCAAAATAAATCCGTATTGACTGCCCGTTAAGGAGATAGCCTTAGATACTGCGACTCTAAAAACCTCATCTTGAGGAGATTTAATTACATCTTCAATATGTTGCAACCACGCATCACTTGCTTGAATCGCGCGTCGGTAATCCGAGTGCAATTCTTTCATCTGTGGATCTTCAAAATTAGAATCAGATAAAATCAAATTCCAACCAACATTTGGCACTAAATGCAATGAAAAATGTAATCGAGTGCCTTGATCATCTTGTAACTGAAAACCAATTACTTGCCTTTGCCGCCGTCGAATATTTGCACAAAGTTCACTGTTGAAGGCGCTAAAAAGCTCAGAGATAGGTTGATTGATGATTTGTGCTGCAGACCTTTTACAACGAACGTAAAAGGCTTTACTCATTCGTTGCACTCGAAATTGCTCATCGAGTTGCGCCCATGATAAATCCAAATTGTCTGGGAGATCCTTCATCCCAACGATAAGACTTCGACTAGTTGACATTTATCACTCCCATCCATGATTAATGCATTGGAATAAACAACTTACGATTAGTTGTCAAAAAATTCTAGTAACACCCTCACAAGCAATTTAATTATAAAAATAGATATATGACTGTAAGTAAGCGTGGAGTATGAGTAGCGGCTCACATCCGATACTCTCCCCTTACTAACAACTTAAAATACGATAGTTTTATTACCATACACTACAACTTGTTCATTGAGCACTAACTGTAGCGCCTTACTCAGTACACTCTTCTCCACATCTCGCCCCGCTCTTGCCATTTCTAGCGCGCTATAGCTATGATCTACGGGAATAACGTCTTGCTTAATAATGGGGCCTTCATCCAGGCAATTATTCACAAAGTGCGCGGTCGCTCCGATAATTTTCACTCCTCGCTCCCAAGCCTGACGATAGGGCGCTGCACCAATAAAAGCAGGTAAAAATGAATGGTGGATATTGATAATACGATTTGGATATTGTGCAACAAAATCGGGCGTGAGTACTCGCATGTACTTCGCTAATACCAAATAATCTGGTTCATATTGCGCGACTGCGCCAAGCAATGCTTGCTCATGCTGGGTTCTATCAAGACCAACATGGCTAACAAGATGGAAGGGAATATTAAATTTTTCCGCCAGTTCGCGTAGTGCATCGTGATTTCCTACTACCGCCGCGATATCAACACTTAATCCGCCATAATAGGCTTTCATTAATAGATCGCCTAAGCAGTGCGCCTCTTTCGTCACTAACACCACAATGCGCTTTTTACCCGCACTAACTAAAGTCATGTGGTTTTGTACTGGCAGCACATCCCGTAAGTCCTGCAATAATTGCTCACTGTGGAATACGCCTTCTAACTCAGTGCGCATAAAAAAACGTCCCTGAGCATTATCCACAAACTCGCTGTTTTTAATAATATTGAGCTTATGGTTAAAACAAACACTTGTAATCTTAGCGATTAAGCCTTGGGCATCGGCACAATCTGTCATTAAGATTTTTCGTTCTAACACGGTTGAAGTTTTGGCCACGTCGGCACTGATCATTGACTGCAAAATGAACTCTCCTGAATTATCCCTATTTTGGAGTTTGCCACAGCCAATAAAATCAAACAGCATAAAAGCCATTAAATTAAATAATAAATCCTACATTTCAGATAATTGATTCAACAATTCGTAAAATTAAAGCCGTAAATTTGGCGAATACAAAACTAAGCAATCGGTTAAAAATATAGGATATGTTTACCGACGGGTATCGATATAGCGTTGCAATACTTTACGCAAAGTTTCAGCTTTAGTGCCATAAACGACTTGCACCCCTTTTCCCATCACAATAACGCCCTTGGCCCCTAACTGACTCAAACGCACTTTATTCACTAGCTCAGGCCGATTAACACTTAAGCGCAGCCTTGTTAGACAAGCATTAAGTTCAACAATATTTTCACGCCCCCCCAATGCGGCAATAATCGCCCTTAAACTTTCCTTACTCCTATGCCCATCCTCAGGTTCTAATCGACCAGGCGTTTTCAGGTTGAAAGCTACAATGCTCAATCTAAATAATAGGTAATATACTATTGCGGTTAAAGGTCCAAGAAAAATAAACCAACTAGTATTACGTGAAAGAGGGAATAAAAGCATAAAGTCTACCAAGCCATGGGAAAAGACAATGCTATGGTGAATATCAAGCACTATGCAGATAAAATATGCAAAACCAGATAACAGAGCATGAATAATAAAGAGGATCGGCGCCACAAACAGAAATGCAAATTCGATAGGTTCAGTCACACCTGTCAGCCAGCAAGCCGCCGCCGCTGAAAGCATAATACCCGCCACACGATTGCGCTCAGATCTATCGGCACAACGCCACATAGCAAGTGCCGCCGCAGGTAGTCCCCACATTTTAATCAAATACCCACCAGCAAGATTGCCAGCTTGAGGATCGCCTGCTAAATAACGTGCGACCTCTCCACGAATAACGTCTGTACCTTGAGTCTGAAATTGCCCCACTTCTAAGTAAAACGGCGCATTCCAAATATGATGCAACCCAAGGGGAATAAGCAAACGCTCAAACGTACCATAGACACCGAAAGCCATGGCAGGCTTTTGATAAACAGCCCAATCGGATACGTGCTCAATCAATAATGATAATGACGGCCAGATGTGGGCAAGCACGTAACCTAAACACATTGCTAATGGAATAATGAGTAAAGATGCACTGCGTCGTCCTTCAAAGAAGGAGAAAATAGCAGGTAATCGAATATATTGGCTCACTCGCACCGTTAAGCAGGTTATGCCGCCGAGCAACATGCCACCTGCAATCCCAGTATCTAAGGTTTCCATTCCCAGCAGCGCTTGAGTCGGTAAATGGTAAAGATCCGCCAACGCTGCTAATGTTGCCGTCATCACGCCATAACCAAATACCGCCGTGAATGCGGCAATACCTTGATCACGACAAAACCCAATGGCAACGGCCACGGCAAACAACATCGGCATAATAGCAAAAATCAATTTACCCACTGCCAACATCAAAATGGTTAACTCTTCGGGGACAAAAGCAATCGGGGTGGCCGTTAAGCCGAGCATGATCCCTGCAGCAGGTAAAATAGCAATAGGAATGAGCAGCGCCTGACTTAAGCGCTGAGCAAATTTAAACCACTGCTGTGTGACAAACCGACCTAAGCGACGAGCTCGGATTTGACGACTTGATTCCAGCGTTCCAGCCATTTTATTGCTTCAACCTCGGGTTCCATGGTCTCACAGGCATCAATTTCTAAACGCTCCATTATGGATGTAGCGCCAAGTTCACTTAACAATTCATCGACAGCCCGACCAGCACCACAAAAGGTATCGTAACCAGAATCACCCAGCGCAATCACACTGTATTTAAGCTCGGGTAAATAAGGTGCGGTATGCTTTAAATGATAAAACCACGGTTGGATATCTTCAGGTAGATCGCCTTGCCCTGTGGTGGAGGTCACTACGACTAATATTTCATCTTTAGGGGGAATAAAGTTTGCAATCTCATTGGGTTGCCATAGTCTCACTTTATAACCTAAAACCGTTAATTCCTTTTCTAAGGTTTCGGCGGTAAATTGTGCACTTCCATACACAGTGCCAAACACCAAATTGACCTTTTTCATGATATACTCCGCCCCGCGTATAAAACTCTATTAAGCTGAACTTACTTTATTCTCAGGCTTTAGAGCAAGTGACGGCGTAAAAAATTTTAAGAAATCAAGTTATTGGGCATGAGGAAGGCAACTGATGCGACAGACCACTAGGCAAAAACACTTCAAACAACATCATAAAACCGCCAATACTCGACGCAAAAATTATTTCCACGCCGCCCAGCAAGAACTTCAATCTCCTCACTTCCCTACGCCAGGTTTTTCAACTTTAGCCAATATGATGCAAAAACTGCGTCCATTAAAAGCCAAAATGCCCTAATAACTTGCCTATATTTTAGCAAGCATTGACACTAAACCTTGATAAGCTCAGCGAGACAAGAGAGTAAGTGTCAAAAATATGGGCTAATTTTTAGCGATCAAAAATGGCGCATCATTGCTCAAGACAACGTCATCCCAGCCAAGTCCTGTGAACACCGTTTCCCATTGTTGTTCAAGCTCGGTTTCAATACTGAGTCGAGATTGAGTGACAGGATGCGTGAAAGTGAGCTTTTTCGCGATAAGCCATAAACGATTAATGCCGAAATGCTCGCGGAAAAAGGTATTTTGTTTTCCGTCACCGTGGGTTGTATCTCCTAAAATGGGATGGCGTAAATGTGCCATGTGTCTTCTAAGCTGATGTTTACGTCCAGTCTTTGGGGTAAGTTGCACTAATGCAAAGCGGCTCGTCGGATATCGTCCCGATGGATATGGAATTTCAGCATTGAGTAAGGGCTTAAAAGCCGTAACGGCATCCTGTGCTGCTTTATCTTGGCGGGCATGTTTATCTCCAAGCTCATCAAGTTCAACTTTGAGGGGATAATCCAATATCCCACTTTCATGCATGTTGCCACGAACTAGCGCAAGATACTGTTTCTCTATGGAATGCTCAGCAAATTGCTCACATAACGCATTAGCAACTTCACTGCTCTTGGCAAATAATAACACGCCAGAAGTTGGTCTATCTAAACGATGCACAGGGAACACATGACACCCAACTAAATCACGAGTTAACTGCATGGCAAAAAAACGCTCGCGGCGAGCCAAATAGCTGCGATGTACTAATAAACCTGCGGGTTTATGGATCGCTACAATATGTTCATCTTCAAAGAGGATTCGAATATCGGGCGCTTGCTCATCGGTATTATCCAATACCACATGATCTAATTCATCATCTGGCATATCAAGCCACATATTATCTTGGTTCATTTAACAACATATCCAATTCATTCAATAGCCCAATTAACGGCTGTAATTTAGTGATTTCTTGCCATACATGTTGTGCCATGGGCGCTATAGCAATGCTTGTCGGCAATGGCTGCCCAGCATCAATTAACGCTTGCATACGGGGGATAAAAATAAACTGTAGCCAATGCTCTAAGGGCATAAGATCGCAAGCAAAGGGAGCAGTGCTTGCCATCGCCTCATCTGAAGGCGATCTTTGCGACCATAATCCAAATTGCTGTAAGCACTGCGCAATTTGTTCTAATTTCGCCTGTGTTTGGCTATATAACATAGAATTGAGCTCCATTTAGCATCAAGCGCAATGATAAAGTTCACTGAACCATCAGCCCCTTTAAAATTCGGCAATCATACCATCTGGCTTCACTTCCCCCTATAATGTCGCCAATTTATTGAGCCTCTTTTGATCCGTATGGCAACCCAATGACTGAAATTACAACTTTAAGCCAGTTTTTAACGACCGCAAAAACCCAATTTCAAGTGTATGATCTTGGCCGTAGGGTACAACACATTGATATGTTAGCATTCCATCAAATCGAATCCCTTGCTACGCCCTATCCTTACCCTATTCAAGGACATGCACAATTTGCAATCGTGTTTTGGGATGCGAGTCAGCAACACTTTATTTGGTTTCTAAAACTGGCTTTAGATGAACAAGGGTTGCTCTCACCTGCTCCACGTTCACAATTTATTGAAATGGTATTATCGGCGCTTGGGCAAGATCCAACTCAACCACTGAGTAATGAACAACAGGAGCATCTTGCAAATAACCCTTTTAGCTTTACACCAAGCCAGGAAAAATTAGCAGTCTTTAACGCCTTAGTTCGTAAACAATTAGGGCAGCATGCATCAGTTCAATATGAATTTGCCATGCAATATTTATCGGGACAAATTGCGCCAAGTCAATGGCAACATATTGGTATACAAGGCATTGCAGATGTATGCGTTCGAGCAAATGAACTCGACCATGAAGCAAAACTACTCACCAGTTTCGATTCGGCAGCCATTGAAGTACAAATTGCCCTTTGCCAATGCTTAGAACATGTACAAATTAGTCCCTTGCTTGCCAACAAAATCTTAAACAAACTCACCGCAGCAGAGCCTGAACATAAAGCGTATTTTCTCAGGGCATTAGCATCAAATAGCGAACTAAGTCAAAAAGCGTTAGCCCACTTGCATCAAGGATCTAACCTAGATGCAAATACCCTCATAAGTATCGCTGGACGCAATTGGACTGTGCTAAAGCAGGAGTTAAGTCGCAGTATTTACTTAGAAGCGCTTGCACTACAGCCCCAAACCTTTTTTAATCAGATCTTTGCTGATATTGTGGCAATCCCTAGTTTACGCAATCTATTACTAGGTGAATTAAGAAATCCCAATCGAAGCATTCAACTATCACAAGCCATCGGTGGTTTGTTTAAGGCAGCAAGTAAATGATGTCAGATCTACTGTTAATTATTGCGGTTGTTGTCATTGCCGCATTTTTTTGGCAACTACGTCAAATGGCAGAATTAAGCCGTATTTTTGCCGATAAAGAATGTTGTCGACAGAAGGTTCAACTTTTGGCAATTGCAATGGAAACTGCGCGCCCAAGCCTAGGTGGAACCACAGGAATTTGTTGGAAAGCAAAGTACTTATTTGAATTTAGCACCGATGGTATTAATCAATATCGAGGTCATATTTGGATGTTGGGTAAGAAAATTCAAAAAATTGAATGGCCGATATTCCCAGAACCTGAATGGCATGAAGCCCCCACTGCACAAGGCAAGTTTGGCGGCTGCGGCAGTCAAGGTGGGTGTAACTCGGGGAAATGTCACTAAAACCCTAGTATTGCCAAATCCAAATAACGTCATTTCCTAAAGTATTCACTAACGACGGCCAATTGACTAAAAAGAAAGGGTGTGATCCTAAGATCACACCCTCTGGTTCTCTGTTAAGCCATCCTGCTATTATTGTGCTCCCTGCACCATCCTTGCGAATTCGAGCATCCTGCATCATCCCTGATCAATCCCTGATATTTCCCTGTATTGACATACATTCCTATTTCTTAGCTATCCTTATGCTAAGCTTGCTCTTTCTTGAGCGGTTCCACCATCATCCATGAAATAGGGTAAATAGCATCCTTTCAATCGCACTCCATGTGCCATTGCCGTCCCTATGCAACTAAGTTATCTATCCCTGATAAGCAGTCTTTCCATCTACAAAGCCAATTCTACGCTAGCTAACTTCTTGCTTCTTAATAGAGATAGAATGATGTTAATTGCAATATAAAAGAAATAATCAAAAATAACTTGTAAGCCATTAATATAAATCAGCTTTTAAATAAGGAAATGTTTTTTTCTTTCTATGGATTTACAAATAACTTACATATATGTGAGAGATATCTCACACAGAATCAGGCAATTTGAATATTTTAGGCGATGAAAAAATTCAGAAAGACAAAAAGAAAAGGGCGCACCCAGTGCGCCCCATTTATCCCTTGTAAGCCTTCCTGCTTAATGAGTGCTCCCTGCACCATCCATGCGTTCGTTTGCATCCAGCATCGTCCTTGAATCCCTTTTTATCCCTGTGTTTAAAGTAAACCTTTAACACTCAGTCCTTTGAACCGAATATCCTGCTTCGGATCCAACCATATCCTATGGCTTAGTCCTGTTGCATCCTGCATATTTCTCTTCCTGATTGAGTATAAGCTGTTCACCCTTATACTTATCCTTGACTCGATACATCCTATATCGAGTAGATGCTTAATCCCTAAGCGTGTCCTGTATCCATCCTTAAATCAAAATTCATTGCTTCCTGCGTCCATTTGGCCTGTGCTGCAATCTATGCAATCCATTTAACTTGGCCATGAGAGAATTCTACGCTAATACGTATTTTTTTGTTCTACTCAAAGAACACTCACAAACCAAAATTTCAGCCATAAATCTATGCAAACAACCTAACCAAATGAATTAAAAAAGATTAGCTGACATGTGATTACAAAACAATCAACAAAGAAAACATTTTATCCTACAACCTTTGTAAGCGATCTCTCACAAGAGCATGAGCTTCTCACTTTACGTCCCCGTCATCCTTCCTAAACCAAAATCAGAAAAACGAGTGAAGCGTTCATTCATCTTGTTGCCCCGCATAAAATAATAATTGTCCTGAGATACTGCCAATAGTCAGTTCACCTAAGGAGACAAAATCGTGCTGAGTGAACAAATGGGTATGGCTTTCCTGTGCTGCAAACACGCCAATACCATCGAGTTCACGCTGCTCATCGCACCAGCTAACAACGGCTTGTACAAGTTGATGCCCTAAACCTTTATGTTGTTCGCTTGGCGTTAAGGCAATAAATTGTAGGATCCCACAACGATTACTTGGCAAGAGTTCAACAATACTCGATTCTTTTTTCATAATAGATTGAGTAGATTGCCAACCCGTTCCGAGCAACATTTTTAAACGCCAGTGCCAATATCGTGCCTCTCCTAATGGGACTTCTTGAGTAACAACACAAACCACACCCACTAACCGCTCTTGATCAAACAGACCAATCAGTGCCTGTTTTTGCTGCCACAACGAGTTGAGTTCTTCACGAATTGCTGCTCGTAATTTTTGTTCGTAGGCAGCTTTATCTGAGGAAAACAAAGATTCAACAAAGAAAGGATCATCGTGGTAAGCGTTATAGAGGATGGAAGCGGCAACCCGTAAATCTTCAGCAGTCAAATACACTGCACGGTACTCGTCCAAGGTATGGTTGTCCATAAGTAGAATTCCTTGATTTAGATCACACTCTTAATAGGTATAAATCAATGTATCAAGGAAACTAAAAAGTGCAAATTTTAATCAAAGATTGCATTTTTCCATCAGACGCATACCCTAGAAGCTAACGCATATATTGAATAGGGAAAGTCAATGGATACCACTCCAGTAGATTTAAGCCATTTGTTTGAACAACTCGGTCTAGATAATCAACCCGAAGCTATTACTCAGTTTATTGCTAACCATAAGATTGACCATCAAATACATTTAAGCGAAGCGTCCTTTTGGACCGAAGCCCAAAAGAACTTTATTACTGAGGCCTTAGAAGCTGATGCGAAATGGACTCAACTAGTTGAACAGTTAGATACTCAACTTAGAAAAGCCTAATTATCTTTAATGCTTTAGTGGGGAATAGTTTCTAAATTTTACTGTATGCCGTTTCACCCCACCCTACTAAAGCATTATTACTGATGACAATGGGAGTGCATTCATCCTTAGTTGTTTTACCATCACTGTGAGTGTGCTGGGTGCGATAAAACAACACGATGACTTCTTTATTAACATCGCCATTTTGGATATAGGCTTCGCTAAAATCGGCATTTCCCATAATGATCATCACTTGATCCTTAGTCATACCTAAACTTAATTGGGTTAAATTATTACGATTTTTATGCTGTACTTTTTCCCAAGATTCGCGATTTTTCCAATGGGATTCTCCCTCTCCAACATTGACCACGCAGCCACTAAGACCTAAGCTTGCAACCCCTAAAAAAGTGAGACCCATTATTGTGCGATTTAATTTAGTGTTCATCATATGACATCCTGTGTAATTGTTATTGAGATGCAATTAAAAGCAAAACAGGTGCCAAGATTTAACACATTGTTTTATAAATCAAAATATAACAATCATCTGCATATTGGTTTATTATCACGCAATAAATTAAGGAATTTCACTCATTATGAGCAACATTGACCAAGTATTAGCTGTTGCACGTGCTCTCGAAGCTAGCGGCAAAGTACCAAGTTTAGCGTTAATCAAAACCCGTTTAGGTAATAGTCTGCCGTTACCGATATTAATCCAAGGTTTACAACAATTTAAAGCTATGCCGAAAGCTGAACGTGAGCGCTTAGCTGAATTAATAATCACAAATCCGATTGCAGCAACAGCTGATACAAATGAAGCCTTAACCCTAATGGCTCTTTCTGCTCGCCTCATTGCCCAACAACAGCATTTTGAGCATTATATCCAGCAACAAAATACAGAAATCGTTCAATTAAAGAATGAACTGCTTGTGCTTAAAGAGCGGATCAGTCTATTAGAATCCCAAGGAAAAATGGCTTAATGTTTGTTACTGAACTGCGTTTTGAATGCTTTGCCGACACGACCATCTCTGCCGCAGAAAAGGCCATCAATCAACTCCTTGAAGCCTATAGAGCTAACGGCCAAATATTAGGGCGAGAATTTGCTGTCGCCTTTAATGACGGCGAGTTTAGGGTGCGTTTGCTGCTACCAGAGAAATCCAGTTTAGCCTATAAATACCATAGTCCTTGGGTCAAGAAAGCCTTAGCAGAATTAACCGAGGCCAAACTCCTCGCGCCTCGGGAAAAATTTATCGGTCAGGACATTAATTCTGAGGTCAGTAATACTGAAACTCCCAGCTGGCAATTGTTGTACACGAGTTATGTACATATGTGCTCGCCCCTGCGCAGCGGCGATAATCTTCTCCCCATTCCCTTATACCGACTCCCCGCAACCTTCAATGGCGATCATAAACGTATTATCCGTTGGCAGAGCGAATGGCAAGCCTGTGACGAGCTGCAAATGGCGGCGGCCACTAAGGCTGAATTTGCCGCGTTAGAGGAGTTATCGAGTCCAGACAGTGATTTATTTCGTAGAGGTTGGGATTTACGTGGTCGTATCGAATATCTGACTAAGATCCCGACCTATTACTATTTATATCGAGTTGGGGGCCAAGATCTCGCCTCAGAAATGGCACGGCCTTGCCCACGTTGTGGCAATCAACATTGGAAACTCGATGAACCTTTATTGGATATATTTCACTTTCGCTGCGAGCCTTGCAGAATAGTGTCAAATCTATCTTGGGATCATCAATAATATCTGCTTATCCCGTTGCAAAACTCAGCCTAAGACAAGCCACACAGAAGTTAAGCGTTAGCACTTAGGTTGAGAGGAAAGCATTTCGCTCACGAGTGTTAACCTTTGCCGAAGAGGTTTTGCCACATACGTTTAATGTTAGCGAAAATACCTGGATGATCTAACGCGGGCATAGGTAATTCTTCATGCTTAACGGGTGGTGCTATCCGTGGTGATAATGCTTCGATAAACGCAGTCAAACTCGTGGATAATTGTTCAGATTGCTCTTCTCCTGGAATTTCAATCCATACGCTGCCATCACTGTTATTAATGGTAAGCATTTTATCGCCCTCATCTAACAAACCGATAAACCACGTTGGCGGCTGTTTCAGTTTTTTCTTCATCATCAGATGACCAATTACGTTTTGCTGTAGACATTTAAAATCATCATCGTTCCACACTTGCAGTAACTCACCTGTTCCCCATTTTGAGTCAAATAGTAATGGGGCTGAAAAATACTGACCGTAAAATAGATGGATATCAGGCCATAAAGGCAGATCTAGCGCATGTTCCACATTGGTAAAACTACCGACTTCATCACGCTTAACAGGCTGCCAAGCGATGGGTTTGTCAGAATCAGCAAAAAATTCACCTTGAATGCATACAGAAGGCTCACCTTGCGGGTAATATCGCGGTAATTCGCCTAAAGTAGTTAGGTAAGCTTGATGATAGTTTTGCAAAAATTTATCTAGCGCAGGCAGACAAGACACTTAAGCACAATCCAATTTCAGGTATAATGTGCGCCTATTTTGACATGGAAACAGTATTGATGACAAAGAATCACGCCCCTTATAGTGATGCCAAAGCGCTTACTGGCCTAACATTAGGTAAAGCCACTGACTACCAAGCCGAGTATGATGCTTCGTTGTTACAAGGGGTTCCTCGATCACTCAACCGTAACGCGATCAATCTTACGGAAGCCTTGCCTTTCCACGGTGCCGATATCTGGACGGGTTATGAGCTGTCTTGGCTGAATACCAAAGGTAAACCTATGGTTGCCATAGCCGAGATCCATTTAAGCTATCAAAGCCTAAACCTAATTGAGTCAAAATCTTTTAAATTATATTTAAATAGTTTTAATCAGACTAAATTTAGCAATATCGATGCAGTACAAAAAACCTTAGTCCAAGATCTTAGTCACTGCGCTCAAGGTGATGTAACGGTAAGGATTATTGAACCTAGAAGTTTCGGTTCTCAACGCATAGTAGAGTTACCAGGCACTTGCATAGATGATCTCGATATTGAAGTCAGCGATT
Source organism: Shewanella sp. W3-18-1 (assembly GCF_000015185.1). Taxonomy (NCBI): domain Bacteria; kingdom Pseudomonadati; phylum Pseudomonadota; class Gammaproteobacteria; order Alteromonadales; family Shewanellaceae; genus Shewanella; species Shewanella sp. W3-18-1. The sequence goes on from NC_008750.1 coordinate 3,166,409, forward strand.
ATAGTTTTAACCCTGATTACTTAGAAAACAGTACTGATGATAAACAAATAGTGGCGGAAACGCTTAATTCAAACCTACTGAAATCTAACTGTTTGATCACATCGCAACCTGACTGGGGTAGCATAATGATCCGTTACCAAGGGCCTAAAATCGATCGCGAAAAACTGCTGCGCTATTTGATTTCTTTCCGCCAGCATAATGAGTTTCACGAGCAATGTGTTGAGCGGATTTTCGTCGATTTAAAGCGGTACTGTCACTGTGCCAAATTAACGGTTTATGCCCGTTATACCCGCCGAGGTGGTTTAGATATCAACCCCTATCGCAGCGACTTTGAACAACCCGGTGAAGGCCATCGACTGGCAAGACAATAAGCTGGAAAGGTAATAAGCCGCTTTACCGCATGGGATTGAAGCTAAAAACGCTCGATAACCGTATTAATAAATAGCCCTGCCATTTAGCAGGGCTTTTGTTAATTAAGACGAAATATTAAGTAATGTTTCTATACTCAGCATTTGCATCGAAAGCCTTGTCGGCAGGACTGAATGCCCCACATGTAGGCGGTTCGCGTCTGTAGAAGCCAAACTCAGCGCAAAACGATATTCTCGATTTAATCTGCCAAAACAAACATGCCAACAGTAAGAATCGGCTGTATTAAGCTGATTCAATCGAACATTTCGATATATACCTAGCCTTGGAGGGATCTTAAGTGCGCTCCCGTGTTGCCTACCACAGCGCTTAAGCTCAATAAATTCTATCGGATTTGTATTAACTTGAGTGCATATATAAGGATCATCTAACTCCACACCATCATCGCTAAAGTTATCCCAATTTAAATCCGCTAATTCAAAAGCGAAGGATTTAAGTGACTGAGCTAAACCTAATCCAGTGGCTTTAATATAGGACTCTTTTAATGCCCAAAGATCGAAAAAACGTTGCCGCTGGGCCGATTCATCTGCCAATGCCAGCAGTGCTTCGGTTTCTTGGTGGGAGAAATAATGATTCAGGATTGGATAAATATCCGTTTTGGGGCGCGACCTCTCAATATCAACACCAAATAAACAAGGGCTTGTCTCTTGATGCTTAACAACACCAATTAATAACCAGTCGCCACTATGACTTAAATTAAACTCGAGCCCTGTTTGTTGCTTTTGCTTTGCCGTTAAACAGGGTTTTCCCTTAAGACCGTATTCAAAGCACCAGTCTTTTGGATATAAAGTCGCCACTTTTGATAACACTAAACGCAGTGCCGCCCTAACCTGCAAACCATTTATTTGCGCTTTAGGTGCTCGATAACGCATAACTTTTGAGAGTTCATCCTCACTTAACAACACCTTAGCATGTGTTTGTAGCTCATCATTTATCTCCCCTAATGGGATAAAAAACAGTTCGATATGCATCGAACACTCCTCATGCAATGCCATTAAAGCGATGGTGTGAAATAAAGATCACTTTATTTCGATTAAGCTGAATTTATGGCGCTATCTTACCCTGACAATGTAAAAAACCGCAGTATTCACTTTATCAACTGGAAAATCTGTTGAATCTTGCCAATCTCTGCAATACCCATCCAAGTGCACAAAAATAGCATCAAAGTGCCTTTCCCCTTAAATTCTAGTCCCACATGATTGTATCGACTCAAAACCTCAGGTAATCTGCATCCCCATTGCATTGCCTCTAAGCATAAATTCTAGGATTAGTGTGCCATTTTACGAGAGCACGTCATCGACCTCATCTTATAGATAGGTAGTAAACAGTCCCAGTAGATTATGTCGGATGATAATTATTATTAATGACCACTAGCGCAACTGATGAAAAGCCCTCGGAGAAAACGGGAAAGCTTGGAGCGAGTCGAGAAGAAAAGCACACTCAATCGAGGCATAGCAATGCGACTACCACGCCTGAGATGAGACTCTTTATTCAGCAATCGGATCTGAGTGTGAGTCAGCTTGCCAAAATTCTAAATATCACCGAAGCCACAGTTCGCAAATGGCGTAAACGTGAGTCGATTGTTGATTGTCCCAATACTCCGCATCACCTCAATACCACGCTCACACCGATGGAAGAATATGTGGTTGTCGGCCTAAGATACCAATTAAAACTCCCCTTAGACCGGCTACTAAAAGCCACTCAAACCTTTATTAATCCCAATGTGTCGCGCTCCGGCCTTGCCCGCTGCTTAAAGCGCTACGGCATATCGCGGCTCGATGAATTTGAAGCACCACAAGTACCCGAACGCTATTTTAATCAATTGCCTGTGACGCAAGGCAGCGATATCCAAACCTATACGGTCAATCCAGAAACCTTGGCCAAAGCCCTCGCATTGCCGAGTACCGACGGCAATACTGTGGTGCAAGTGGTGTCACTCACCATACCGCCGCAACTCACTGAGCAAGCGCCAAGCTCAGTACTATTAGGCGTAGACACAGCAAGTGATTGGATTTACCTCGATATTTATCAAGACAGCAATACCCAAGCGACCAATAGATATATCGCCTATGTCCTCAGACATGGGCCGTTTCATTTACGAAAGTTGCTCGTTCGCAACTATCACACCTTCTTAGCCCGTTTTCCCGGTGCCCATGGCACGCCAAAGACAAGCGCGGCTGGATCCCAAAACAAGGTCACCGTATCCAGGTCGACCCGTGGAGACTCTTTATGAGCCATACCCCTTCTGTACCTAATTCTGCGACTGAGTCAAAAAAAGATAAACGACTCAACAAACGTTTAAAAGATATGCCTGTTGCCATCGTCGGCATGGCCAGCATCTTCGCTAACTCGCGTTATTTAAATAAGTTTTGGGATTTGATCAGCGAAAAAATCGATGCCATTACTGACATCCCAGACACCCATTGGCGCGCCGAAGATTACTACGATGCCGACAAAAGCAAAGCCGATAAAAGCTACTGTAAACGCGGTGGTTTTTTACCAGAAGTCGACTTCAATCCAATGGAATTCGGTCTGCCGCCCAATATTCTTGAGCTGACAGATACCTCGCAACTGCTGTCGCTGATTGTCGCCAAAGAAGTGCTTGCCGACGCCAATCTGCCCATCGATTACGATCGTGATCGTATCGGCATCACCCTAGGGGTTGGCGGTGGTCAAAAAATCAGTCAGAGCTTGAACTCGCGCCTGCAATATCCAGTGCTTAAAAAAGTATTCAAAAGCAGCGGCCTGAGCGATGAAGACAGCGAAATGCTGATCAAAAAGTTCCAAGACCAATATATCCACTGGGAAGAGAACTCTTTCCCTGGGTCCTTAGGCAACGTCATTGCAGGCCGTATCGCTAACCGTTTTGATTTTGGCGGCATGAACTGCGTAGTCGATGCAGCCTGTGCGGGCTCGCTCGCTGCTATGCGTATGGCGCTAACTGAACTGACCGAAGGTCGCAGCGACATGATGATCACCGGCGGCGTCTGTACCGACAACTCGCCGTCCATGTACATGAGCTTCTCAAAAACGCCAGCTTTCACCACTAACGAAACCATTCAACCCTTTGATATCGATTCAAAAGGCATGATGATCGGCGAAGGGATCGGCATGGTCGCGCTTAAACGCCTTGAAGATGCCGAACGCGATGGCGACCGAATTTATGCCGTCATCAAAGGCGTTGGCGCCTCATCGGATGGTAAGTTTAAGAGTATTTATGCGCCGCGCCCTGAGGGCCAAGCTAAAGCTCTCGAACGCGCTTACGACGATGCAGGTTTTGCCCCGCACAGCATTGGCTTAGTTGAAGCCCATGGCACGGGTACTGCCGCAGGTGATGTGGCTGAATTCAACGGCTTAAAATCGGTATTTGCCCAAGGCAACGACACAAATCAACATATCGCGTTAGGTTCAGTGAAATCCCAAGTGGGCCACACTAAGTCCACCGCAGGTACTGCGGGGGTGATCAAAGCCGCGCTAGCGCTGCACCACAAGGTATTGCCTGCGACCATTAACGTTAGCAAGCCTAATCCAAAACTGAATATCGAAAGCTCACCATTCTATTTAAATACCGAAACTCGCCCATGGTTCCAGCGCGCCGATGCAACGCCGCGCCGTGCTGGTGTAAGCTCCTTTGGTTTTGGCGGCACGAACTTCCATCTTGTATTAGAAGAATACAAACCTGAGCATAGCCGTGACGAGCAATATCGTCAGCGCAGTGTGCCGCAGACGCTATTGTTTGCCGCAGCCAATAAAGCCGCGCTGCTTAGCGAGTTAAAAGCTGCGCTGAGCCAAAGCGTGAACACGAGCGCAAACGCGAATAAGAGCAGCGCTGCGAGCCTGAACGCTATCGCTCAGCAATATCCGCTGCGCCCACTGGCAAGCACAGATGCCCGTTTAGGTTTTGTGGCTAAGGATATCGCTCAGCTGCAAGCTCAGTTAAATCAAGCCATCTCTCATCTAGAAAGCAGTGCGCATTTAGAAAGCGGGCACCTAGAAACCAGCGCAAGCGAGGCATGGCAATTACCGTCAGGGATCAGCTACCGCTCCCATGCCTTGGTCGCTAAAAATGAATCAAAGAAAGTAGCCGCCCTGTTTGCCGGTCAAGGTTCACAGTACCTGAACATGGGCCGCGAACTCGCCTGCCATTTCCCCGAAATGCGCCAACAAGTGACGGCCAGCGATAAGGTATTTGCTCACCACGGCCAAACGCCGTTATCAAACATCCTTTATCCTATTCCGGCATTCGATGCCGATGCAGTTAAAGCCCAAGAAGCGGCGCTGACCAATACCCTGTTCGCTCAAAGCGCCATTGGCGCGATTTCAATGGCGCAATATTCGCTATTAACTCAAGCGGGTTTTGCCCCCGATATGGTTGCGGGTCATAGCTTTGGTGAATTGTCAGCCCTTTGCGCGGCAGGCGTGATTTCCAATGAAGATTACGTCGAACTGGCCTTCGCCCGTGGGCATGCCATGGCGCAAGTGCCAAGTGATACCGCGAGTAAAGCAGTTGATTTAGGAACCATGTTCGCCATCATTCTTAAGCAAAAGAATGATATCGATGCGCTCAATCGCTGTTTAGCCCAGTTTGATGGCGTTAAAATTGCCAACTACAACGCACCGACGCAATTAGTTATCGCAGGTGGCACAGAACAAACTCAGCTGGCCGCGAAAGCCATTAGCGAACTGGGCTTTAAAGCGATTGCCCTACCCGTCTCAGGCGCGTTCCATACCCCATTGGTTGGACACGCACAAAAACCCTTTGCCAAAGCCATTGATAAAGCTAAATTCAGCGCACCTTCAATCGCACTTTATGCCAACGGCACGGGTCAATTACACCCAACCGATGGCAAAGCGATTAAAGCAGAATTTAAACAACACATGCTGCAATCGGTTCGCTTTAGCGAACAACTGCAGGCCATGTATGACGCTGGCGCTCGGGTGTTTGTTGAGTTTGGCCCTAAGAACATACTGCAAAAGTTAGTTGAAAATACCTTAGGTGAACACTTAAATGAGCTTTGCCTTGTCAGCATGAACCCGAATCCTAAGGGCGATAGTGACAGTCAATTACGCTTAGCTGCAGTACAACTCGCGGTAGCCGGTGTGGCGTTAACTGAGGTTGACCCCTATCAAGCCGTAACGTCACAAGAAATTGCCGAACGTGAAGCGCCATCAGCGATGAACATCAAACTCACAGCCACTAACCATATTAGTGCTGCAACCAAAGCTAAGATGGCGAAATCCCTCGCCACAGGCAGCGTGACTAGCCAAGTGCAATATGTGGATCGCATCGTTGAAACGGTTGTCGAAAAAGTTGTTGAGAAAGAAGTCATAGTCGAAAAAGTGGTTGAAAAAATAATAGAAGTGGAAACGAATCAAGTGGCAACTGTTGAAATGAAACAAAAATCCCCAAGTGTTGCGCAAGGCTTAAGCAATCACCAGCAACAAGCGACGGCCCAGTTGAGCCCAAGTACAGCAAGCGTCAGCGGCGATGCGTTAACGGCATTTTTCAGCGCACAATCTCAAGCGGCGCAATTACATCAACAGTTTTTAGCTATCCCGCAGCAATATGGCGATACCTTCACGACACTGATGACAGAACAAGCCAAGATGGCAAGCCTTGGCATTGCAATCCCTGAAAGCCTGCAACGCTCGATGGAAATGTTCCACCAGCATCAAGCGCAAACCCTGCAAAGCCACACCGAATTTATGCAGCTACAAAGCAGTAGCAGCCAAGCGGCCTTGGCGATGTTAAACAATGCACCGATTAACTTTACTCCAGCAGTTGCAAGTCAGCCACGAGCAACTGCGCCGGCTCCAGCATCTGTTGATCCAGCGCCTGTTGCTGCAACGACAATGCCACATAATGCTGCACCAGTGACTCAAGCTGTTGCAACGGAAGCGGTTAGCACACCTGTTGCACCTGTTGTGCAAACCGCTCCCGTTGCTTATTCACCTGCTGTGACTGTACAAGTTGCGCCTGCCGCTCCTGCATTAGTCATGCCTGCTGTAGTGATGCCAGAAGTGACACCTGCGGCACCAGCAACGAGCGGCTTAAGTGCTGGACTTGTTCAGGCTTCTGAAATCGAGAGCACCATGATGGCTGTGGTTGCCGATAAAACAGGCTACCCCACTGAAATGCTGGAACTTGGCATGGATATGGAAGCCGATTTAGGTATCGACTCTATCAAGCGCGTTGAAATCCTAGGCACAGTGCAAGATGAACTGTCGGGTTTACCCGAACTTAGCCCAGAAGATTTGGCCGAGTGTCGCACCTTGGGTGAAATCGTTGACTACATGCAAAGTAAACTTACACAAAATGACAAGCTTCCAGCAGTGGGTTCAATTATCGTAGCGCCTATTACTACTGCAAATGTGGCAACTCAAGTGGCAACAGCCGCACCTGCCGTTAACGGTTTAAGCGCTGCGTTAGTACAACAAACCATGATGGCTGTGGTGGCTGACAAGACAGGCTATCCGACTGAAATGCTGGAGCTCAGCATGGATATGGAAGCCGATCTAGGTATCGATTCTATCAAGCGCGTTGAAATCTTAGGCACAGTACAAGACGAACTGCCGGGTTTACCAGAGCTCAGCCCAGAAGATCTGGCCGAGTGTCGTACCTTAGGTGAAATCGTTGACTACATGAACTCTAAACTGCCAGCAGTGGGCTCGGTTTCAGCTCCAATAGCAACGTCAGTCACAGTTGCAACAAATAACGGCTTAAGTGCTGCACTTGTTCAACAAACCATGATGGCAGTGGTAGCCGACAAGACGGGCTACCCCACTGAAATGCTGGAACTGAGCATGGATATGGAAGCCGATCTCGGTATCGATTCAATTAAGCGCGTTGAAATCCTAGGCACAGTGCAAGACGAACTGCCAGGTTTACCTGAGCTCAGCCCAGAAGATTTGGCCGAGTGCCGTACTTTGGGTGAAATCGTTGACTACATGCAAAGTAAGCTTACACAAAATGACAAGCTACCAGCAGCAGGTTCAGTTGTAGTTTCTACAACAGCACAAGCTGCGCCTGCCGCCAACGGTTTAAGCACTGCGTTAGTGCATGCTTCTGAAATCGAGAGCACCATGATGGCTGTGGTGGCCGACAAGACGGGCTACCCCACTGAAATGCTAGAACTGAGCATGGATATGGAAGCCGATTTAGGTATCGATTCTATCAAGCGCGTTGAAATCCTAGGCACAGTGCAAGACGAACTGCCGGGCTTGCCTGAACTCAATCCTGAAGATCTGGCCGAGTGTCGCACCTTAGGTGAAATCGTTGCACTCTTTTCGAAAGAAATAGGGCAAAGCAAGCTAGGCCAAAACGCGGTAAGCCAGAATGCTGCGCCAGTTAGCGCTGTCGTTCAGCCTGAACCTACTATCGATTTACCACCACATGATTTACCACCCCATAGCGAGGTGGTGCTAAAAAAGTTGCCAGCGGCGGCTGAGCTAACGCAACTATCGCCACAGCAATCGTCAAAGCAATCAGCGCAACAAGGTCTGCCACGCGTTTTTGCTAAAGATGCCTGCATTATCATTAGCGATGATGGTCACAATGCTGGCGTACTTGCTGAAAAATTGCATGCTCAAGGTCTAACTGTTGCGGTTGTGCGCTCGCCAGAAAGCCTTGTAGCCAGTGCATCACCGCTCAATAGCCACATTGCCAGCTTCACATTGGCGGCGATTGACGATGCCAGCATCAGCGCAGTGATTAATGAGATCAAAAGCTTAGGTACGGTTGCAGGCTTTATTCATCTGCAACCACAACATAAAACCTCAGCCGATGCGAAAGGTTTAGTGTTGTCCAGTGCCGCCAAAGCGTCGGTCGAGCAAGCGTTCTTGTTCGCCAAGCACTTACAACCGTTTTTAACAACAGCAGCAACCGCCAATACTGGTAGTAGTTTTATCAGCGTCAGTCGTATCGACGGTGGCTTTGGTTATCTTAACCACAGCCAAATTGCCCGCAGCGAGTTAAACCAAGCGGCATTGGCAGGTCTGACTAAAACCTTGAGCCACGAGTGGCCGAACGTGCATTGCCGCGCCTTAGATATCGCGCCAGCACTTGATGCCAAGCAACTGGCCAATGCGGTGATCGCTGAGCTCTTTGCAACCGATAACGTATTGGAAGTCGGTGTTAGCCAAGGCGCAGCCCAAGCACTTGAGCGCGTAACCTTAGTTGCTGGCAAGGCTAATACCCGCCACAACGCGGCAAACTTGACCAGTGCAGATAAAATTCTGGTGACTGGCGGCGCAAAAGGCGTGACCTTTGAATGTGCGCTAAGTTTAGCCAAACGCAGCAAGGCGCACTTTATCCTTGCCGGCAGAAGCAGCCAACAAACCATTCCCGCTTGGGCACAGGGTAAAAATAACAGCGAACTTAAAGCCGCTGCCATTGCCCACATTCAAAGCTTGGGCGAGAAACCCACGCCAAAACAAGTGGATGCCTTAGTATGGTCAGTGCAAAGCAGCCTAGAAATTGCAGCCGCACTAGAAGCCTTTACCGCCGTGGGCGCGAGCGCCGAGTACTTAAGTCTCGATGTAAACAATCCAGATGCGATCGCCAGCACTATAGTGCCGATCACCGAGTTGTCGCCGATTACTGGCATCATCCATGGTGCGGGCGTACTCGCTGATAAACACATCCAAGACAAAACTTTAGATGAGTTGGCACGGGTGTATGGCACTAAGGTCACAGGCATTAGCAATCTGCTTGCCGCACTGGATTTAGATAAATTAAAACTGATTGCCCTATTCTCTTCGGCAGCGGGTTTTTACGGCAATACCGGCCAAAGCGATTACGCTATGTCCAACGACATACTCAACAAAGCCGCACTGCAACTGGCGCAGCAACTGCCAAATGCCAAAGTGATGAGCTTCGATTGGGGCCCGTGGGACGGCGGCATGGTGAATCCTGCGCTGAAAAAGATGTTTATGGATCGCGGTGTTTATGTGATCCCGTTAAAGGCGGGTGCTGAGTTATTTGCGAGCCAATTACTGAGCAACACAGGCGTACAATTGCTGGTCGGTACTGACATGCAAGGCAGCGCACCTCATGACGACACTTCTAATAAATTGCAAGAGACTGAAGGTAGCAATCTAAAAAAGCCTGAAGCGGATCTGACCACTGACGCGTCGGGTCCGCATGCTTTGGCATCAACACTTGCTGCAATCGCTTTCACGCGACCGCTAACACTGCAGCGCACACTGGACCCTAAGGCAATGATCTTTATTGAAGATCACTGCATTAACGGTCATCCCGTATTACCGACAGTGTGCGCGATTCAGTGGATGCGTGAAGCCGCCTTTGATGTGCTTAAGCAGCCTGTCAAAGTGCAAAGCTACAAGCTGTTGAAGGGCATTATTTTCGACACTGCCGTGTTACAAAATGGAGTGTTAGAAAGTGAAGCGCCAATCACGCTAGAACTTGAACTTGCACCGATTGCGTTAACGGATAACGCCGCGACAAACACTGACGAGCGCTTGAGTGAACAATTCAGTGCCTTAATCAGCTTTGAAGGTCGTCCGCAATATCAGGCCATCCTAGTCGTTGATGATGCTGTTGATGACGCGGCGAGTGATTACTTAGCCACTAACAGCAAAGCAACAGCCTTTGACGCGCAAAGCTTGGCGGGACTTTCTGTCATCACAACCGCGAGCAGCCTTTACAGCGACGGCACGCTTTTCCACGGCCCAAGACTGCAAGGTATTGAGTCTGTATTGAAATTTGACGATGCGAGCTTAATCGCCAAGGTGAGCCTACCCCATGTTGCGTTAGCGGACTGCGGGAGTTTTGTGCCCAATCTGGCCCCTAAAGGCTCACAAGCTTTTGCGGAAGATTTGTTGCTACAGGCGATGCTAGTGTGGGCGAGACTCAAATATGGCGCGGCGAGTTTACCATCAAGCATTGGTGAGTTTATTTCCCATGCGCCGTTTGCCTTTGGCGATAAAGGGTATCTAGTGCTCGAAGTAGTAAAACACTCTGGCCGTGCCCTTGAAGCCAATATCACGCTGTATCATCAAGATGGCCGCTTAAGCTGTGAGATGAACAACGCCAAAGTCACCATCAGCAAAAACCTTAACGGTGCATTCTTAGCTAATAAAGTTGCTGCTAATCAAACCGCAGCGAATAAAGCCATTGAAAGCGTGGAGGCAAAAGTCGAGTGAACTTAACCCACACTTTAGCAACGCTACATAGCGGCCAAACTGAAACCTCGATAGCTGACACGGCTATGACTGAAAAGCTTGCCAAGCCACTGCGTATTGCAGTGTTGCTTGGCGACGCGGTCAATCTTGACTCTCACTCAGCCCAAATATTAGAGACGTTTGCGGAACGTGAAAGAGTTCAAATTTGCGCTTTAGATGCTGCCCCATCTACAACACAAGAGCCGACAGCTCATGAACCAAAAGTGCATGAACCGTCAGTGTATGAGCAAAGCTCGCTCACTGCCTTGTTAGGCCAAGCAACAACAGCCATTGAGCAAGGCAAGCTCGTTGAACTTAAATTCAATGATGGCAATCAGCCCCAGCCTTTGACTCAGTCCCTGTATTTGCTTGATGGTTTACGCGCCGCCAAACTGCGTCTTCACGCCCACGCGTTTATTGCTGGCTTTGCCGCTGGCAATGAGACTACAGGTGTTGTAAATGCAGGTGTTGCTAATGCAGCGGCTGTTGCAAATGCGGCGTTAGTGGCGGCAAAGCGCAGCCCTGCACAAACCGTTCAGCATCAGCTCGTCGCCAACACACTCAACGAGGCATTTGTTGCGCTGCGCCAAGGCGTAACCGCCCTCGCTGCGCGAACACAAGCGCCGCTTCATGGCGCAACTGATATTAAAGCGGCAAGCGGCACAAATCATCAAGCAGGCTATTGGTTTAGCGGCCAACATCAAGCGCGGGTGTTGTGCCTAAATCTTGTCGCAAAAACGTCAAATCAAACGGGTGAGTCTCGAAATCTAAGCCAAAGTATTGTGCTGACCCAAGGCACACAAGTTATCGCGCCCAAAGCTCTTGTTGATGAAAACCGGCTGTTTGTGCCGATAAGTGGTGACAGTATTAATGAGCTAAAAGCAAAACTGTTTCAGTTGCTTAGTTCACTAGAGATTGGCGCACTAAACACGTCATTTGCATCACATCAACTCGCATTCTTGTTTGAACGCTATGATGCCAACGCAACACTGGCATTAGTCTTGATGGCGGCATCGATTGACGACCTCAAACTTGAAGCCAAAGCTATGCTTGCGGCGCTTGAAAATCATGCAGTGCGTCATCATGGTCAACACTTTAAAACGCCAGCGGGCAGCTGCTTTACCGCTAAGCCGCTAGAGGATGCGGGGCTGACCTTTGTATATCCCGGCGTTGGCACTGTTTACGCCAATATGTTCAATAACTTGCATGAGTATTTCCCCGCGCTGTATCACCAACTGGAGCGTGAAGGCGATTTAAGCGCCATGCTGCAATCACCGCAGATTTATGCCGAGAATATTAAAACCGCAGCAAGCATGAGCTTAAGCCAGCAAGCGATTAGTGGCGTGGGCGCCAGCTATCTATTCACTAAGCTGTTGACCCAAGTCTTTAATATTAAGCCAAAAATGGCGCTCGGTTACTCAATGGGCGAAGCAGCCATGTGGGCCAGCCTAGATGTGTGGCAAACACCCCATGCTATGATCAACGCCACCGAAAATAGCGATATTTTCAACCATGCCATTTCTGGCGAGCTAACCGCAGTGCGCCGAGCATGGCAGCTTAAGGATAATGAATCCATAGTGTGGAACAGCTTTGTGGTGCGCGCCAATAGTCATGAAATCAAGGCATTATTGCCAGAGTTCCCTCGCGCCTACTTAGCCATCATTCAAGGTGATACCTGCGTCATTGCCGGCTGCGAAACAAGCTGTAAAGCCCTGCTTGCAAAGCTAGGCAAACGTGGGATTGCCGCCAATCGCGTCACGGCAATGCATACCGCACCTGCCATGCTAGTCCACGGGCAAGTACAAGATTTCTATACTCAAGCGTTAAAACCTGAGGCACTGAAACCTAAGGCGCTGGAAGCGGCGGCGCAAGATCTGCCTATTCGCTTTATTAGCGCAGCACAAACTGCGCCAGTAACCGTGGATAGCCACAGCATTGGCCGCGCGATTGCTGATACCTTTTGTTCGCCACTCGACTTTAGTGCGCTCATTCAAAATGCCACTGAGCAAGGCGCAAGGCTATTTGTCGAAGTGGGCGCCGATAGGCAAACCAGCACACTTATCGATAAAATCAGCCATGCCCATGCAGGCCAAAGCACGGCGAACGAGGCAACAGTCGCCATTGCTTGCAATGCCAAGGGTGCCGATGCGATTACCAGCTTACTCAAGTGCTTAGCTCAGCTGATAAGCCACAGAGTGCCGCTGTCGCTCGCGCCGCTCATTAAGCCATTAAGTACTAATGCAGCCCCTTTATCATCAGCAGTATCACCACAAGGAGAACCCCAGTGAGTTCTCAGCATTCCCCTACTATTGATAAAACTACCGTGCCTACCATTGCGTCAAACCGCGCATCAAAAAGTGCGTCAAAAATTGCGATTGTCGGTCTTGCGACTCAGTATCCTGACGCCGATAATCCCCAAACCTTCTGGCAAAATCTGCTGGATAAAAAAGACTCTCGCACCCAAATCAGCCGCGAGAAGCTCAATGCCAATCCCGCCGATTACCAAGGTGTGCAGGGTCAGTCTGACCGTTTTTACTGTGATAAGGGCGGCTACATTCAACACTTTAAGTTTGATGCTAGGGGCTATCAACTGCCTGAGTCCGCCTTTGACGGTTTAGATGAAAGCTTTTTATGGGCACTCGATTGCAGTCGTAAAGCCCTGCAAGACGCAGGGATTGCCCCAAGCGATACCGTACTGGCGCGCACTGGTATCGTAATGGGAACCTTGTCGTTCCCCACGGCCCGCTCTAATGAATTATTTTTGCCTCTGTATCATCAAACCGTTGAAAAGGCGCTGCAAAAGAAACTTAACCAAAGCGCATTTCAGCTGGCTGATTTTGGCAACTCAGTTAACGATCTCAATGCCAATAGCCAAGCATTAAACGTCGCCAATGGCGCGGTTGCCCATACAGCCTCAAAGCTGGTCAGCGATGCACTCGGTTTAGGTGGCACTCAGTTAAGTCTCGATGCCGCCTGCGCCAGCTCGGTTTATGCGCTCAAACTCGCTTGCGATTACCTGACCACAGGCAAGGCCGATATGATGCTTGCGGGCGCAGTATCGGGCGCTGATCCTTTCTTTATCAACATGGGATTCTCAATTTTCCACGCCTACCCAGATCACGGTATTTCGGCGCCCTTTGATAGCAACAGCAAAGGCTTATTCGCCGGTGAAGGCGCTGGGGTTTTGGTATTAAAACGCTTAGAAGATGCCGAGCGCGATGGCGACAACATCTATGCGGTCGTCAGCGGCATTGGTTTGTCGAACGACGGTAAAGGCCAGTTCGTATTAAGCCCCAACAGCAAGGGCCAAGTGCAGGCCTTCGAGCGCGCCTATAGTGCAGCAAACACACTGCCTGCCAATATCGAAGTGATTGAATGCCATGCCACGGGCACGCCGCTTGGGGATAAAGTCGAACTCGCCTCGATGGAACGCTTCTTTGAGGACAAACTCGCGGGCTCTGCAGTGCCGCTGATCGGCTCGGCAAAATCCAACTTAGGCCATTTACTCACAGCCGCGGGCATGCCGGGGATCATGAAGATGATTTTTGCCATGCGCTCGGGCCGCTTGCCGCCAAGTATTAATTTATCGGCGCCGATATCCTCACCTAAGGGTTTGTTTAGCGGTAAAAATCTACCGACAGAACTGCATGCGTGGCCCGATAAAGCTGGCAATGACCGCCGCCACGCGGGTGTTTCCGTGTTTGGTTTTGGCGGCTGTAACGCGCATTTATTGCTGGAATCCTATGTACCAGCAAATACCAGTAGCAAACATCAGCAGAGTACAGCCCAAGTAAGCTATCAACATACACCATTAAATATCATTGGCTTAGCATCGCACTTCGGGCCTTTATCCTCCATAAATGCGCTGGATAACACCATAAGCGCGAAGCAAGATGCCTTTATCCCGCTGCCCGCTAAACGCTGGAAAGGCTTAGATAAACATCCTGAGATCTTAGCTAACTTTGGCTTGCCCTCTGTACCGCAAGGCGCCTATATCGACCAGTTCGATTTTGACTTCCTGCGCTTTAAAGTGCCGCCCAATGAAGACGACCGCCTGATCTCCCAGCAACTGCTGCTGATCAAAGTAGCCGATGAAGCGATTCGTGATGCTAACTTAATGCCAGGTGGCAAGGTGGCCGTATTAGTGGCGATGGAAACTGAACTCGAATTACACCAGTTCCGTGGCCGCGTAAATCTACACACCCAACTGGCAGACAGTCTTAAAAAACAAGGGATAACACTCACGCAAGCCGAGTATCTCGCCCTTGAAAAAATCGCCATGGACAGTGTGCTCGATGCCGCCAAACTGAACCAATACACCAGTTTTATTGGCAACATCATGGCGTCACGTATCGCATCCCTTTGGGACTTTAACGGCCCTGCCTTTACCATTTCGGCGGCGGAGCAATCGGTCGCTCGCTGTATCGATGTGGCCGAAAACCTGTTATCCCAAGAGTCCTTAGATGCCGTAGTGATCGCCGCCGTCGATTTAAGTGGCAGTCTAGAGCAAGTGATCCTCAAAAATGCCGTATCACCAGTGGCATTTACTGCCACTGACACAGGCTGGAAAGTCGGTGAAGGTGCAGGCGCATTAGTGCTCACGACAGCGCAATCAAGCATTGAAGTTCGCAATAACGATGCCAATGCCCAAAGTAATAGCAACAGCTATGGCGACAGTTATGGTCACATCAGCGGCCAAGTGTTTGGCCCTATGTGTGACCCACAAGGTCACAGCAACGCTGCGCGTATTTGCGATGATTTGCTAACCCAAGCCAAGGTGAATAGCAGCCAGATTAGCTTGATTGAAACTAGTATTGCGGTTGAGCAACTTGCCGATTCAGAGCTGGTACTCAATACGCTGCTGCCGAGTGTGAACCAGCGCAGCCAAGCCGCTGATACCCTAGGCCACAACTTTGCCGCTGCGGGTATGGCGAGTATTTTGAGCGCGCTGTTGCAGCTTAAAAATCAAGCGCAACTTAACAAGCATTCTTCTCAAGCTCAGCAGCACGCGCTCGTAGCGACGTTTAGCCAAGGTAAATGCTCGCAGTTACTGCTCAGCCAAAGTGCCACGCAAGCATACAATTTGCAGCAAAGGCTAGATCAAGATTTAACGCTTTCTGAGCAAAAACACTTAATAAAACAAGTAACGCTCGGTGGCCGCGATATCTATCAGCATATCCTTGATACGCCGCTCGCAGGCCTTGATGCTATACAACAAAAAGCCCAAGCCATGACAGCATTACCAGCGCGCAGCCAGCGCAAACATTTGGCCCAAATAGCGAGCAAAGACACGAATAGCTTTGCAACAAGCAGCCCAACCACGGCTCAACAAAAAGAGACATTAAGCAGCATGCCAATTAATGCCCTAAGCACCAATAAAAACGCCACTCAAGCAGAGCTAAAAGACGCGGCATTTTTAAGCAATCAGCAACTCGCCCGTGAAGCCCATTTAGCCTTTTTACAAAGCCGTGCTGAAGGCTTGAAACTAGCCGATGCCTTGATGAAAGCCCAGCTTGCCAGCGAGTTAGCCGTCAATGGCCAAGCTGCGCCAGTACAACAGCAAGCCATTGTTCAGGCATCTGCGACAGCGGTTCTTCCACATCCAGTGCTTTATCCCAATCATGCAAAAGTGCCTGAGTACACGCCGCCAACACCGATAAGCAAGCCTTGCATTTGGGATTATGCAGATTTAGTCGAGTACGCCGAAGGTGATATTGCTAAAGTATTTGGCCCAGATTACGCCATTATCGACAGCTATTCGCGTCGTGTACGCCTGCCAACGACTGACTATTTGCTGGTATCTCGGGTAACGAAATTAAACGCTCAGATGAACCAATATCAGCCTTGCACTATGACCACTGAATACGATATTCCTGTGGATGCACCGTATTTGGTCGATGGCCAAATCCCTTGGGCCGTGGCGGTCGAATCGGGTCAATGCGACTTGATGCTGATCAGCTACTTAGGTATCGATTTTGAAAACAAGGGCGAGCGCGTTTATCGCCTGCTCGATTGCACCTTGACCTTCCTTGGCGACTTACCGCGCGGTGGCGACACCCTGCGCTACGACATTTCCATCAATCACTTTGCCCGCAATGGTGATACCTTGTTGTTCTTCTTCTCCTACGAATGTTTCGTGGGCGACAAGCTGATCCTGAAAATGGATGGCGGCTGTGCCGGCTTCTTCACCGATAAAGAACTGGCCGACGGCAAAGGCGTTATTCACACCGAAGCCGAAATCAAAGCGCGCAACCTAGCCTTGAATAATCCGAATAAACCGTGCTTTAATCCGCTGCTTGATTGCGCGCAAAACCAATTTGATTACAGCCAAATCCATAAACTGCTCGGCGCCGATATCGGTGGCTGTTTTGGCGGCGCACACGCGGCGCATCAAGCCCAATATGGTTTGCAGCCCTCTTTATGTTTTGCATCTGAAAAATTCCTGATGATTGAACAGGTCAGCAATCTTGAGGTGCATGGCGGTGCGTGGGGTTTAGGCTCAGTTCAAGGCCATAAGCAGCTCGAAGCTGATCATTGGTATTTCCCGTGTCATTTCAAGGGCGACCAAGTGATGGCGGGATCATTAATGGCCGAAGGCTGTGGTCAATTACTGCAATTCTTTATGCTGCATATTGGGATGCACCTCGGTGTAAAAGACGGTCGTTTCCAACCGCTAGAAAATGCGTCACAAAAAGTGCGCTGTCGCGGTCAAGTTTTGCCGCAATCTGGCCTGCTCACCTATCGCATGGAAATCACCGAAATAGGTATGAGCCCGCGCCCGTATGCTAAGGCGAATATCGATATTTTGCTCAATGGCAAAGTGGTCGTGGATTTCCAAAACCTTGGGGTGATGATCAAAGAAGAAGCCGAATGCACCCGCTACCTCGCGGATAATCATGCCAGCACAGCTAACAATACAACTAAAAATGTAGCTAAAAATACTGCTTCGGCTGCGCCATTGGTTTCAACACCAGTATCGTTAGCGGCGCCACTGATGGCACAGTTGCCTGATTTAACTGCGCCAACCAACAAAGGCGTAGTGCCGCTAAAGCATGTGGCTGCGCCGATTGCGCCAGCGGATTCAAAGTACGCCAACCGCGTGCCCGATACCCTGCCGTTCACGCCGTACCACATGTTCGAATTTGCCACTGGCGACATCGAAAACTGCTTCGGCCCCGATTTCAGTATCTATCGCGGCCTTATTCCACCGCGCACGCCTTGCGGTGATTTACAGCTGACCACCCGCGTGGTTGCGATTGACGGCAAGCGCGGCGAGCTGAAAAAGCCCTCTTCGTGTATCGCTGAATACGAAGTGCCCGCAAGTGCTTGGTATTACGATAAAAACAGCCATCATGCCGTGATGCCCTATTCTGTGCTGATGGAAATATCACTGCAGCCAAACGGTTTTATCTCAGGTTATATGGGCACCACCTTGGGCTTCCCCGGCCAAGAGCTATTTTTCCGCAACTTGGACGGTAGCGGTAAGCTGCTGCGCCATGTGGATTTACGCGGCAAGACAATCGTAAACGACTCACGTTTGTTATCGACTGTGATCGCTGGCAGCAACATCATTCAGAATTTCAGTTTTGAATTAAGCTGCGATGGCGAGCCTTTCTACCAAGGAAAAGCGGTATTTGGTTACTTCAAGGGCGATGCGCTGAAAAACCAGTTAGGCATAGACAACGGCAAGACAACTCAGCCTTGGCATGTGCAACATGGCATAGTAGCCGATAGCCAAATCAATCTGTTAGATAAACAACATCGCAGCTTTAACGCACCAAAAGGTCAACCACATTACCGTTTAGCGGGCGGTCAACTTAACTTTATCGACAAGGCTGAAATCGTGAAAGCCGGCGGTAAAGCGGGCCTTGGCTATTTATACGCCGAGCGCACCATTGACCCAAGTGATTGGTTCTTCCAATTCCATTTCCATCAAGATCCTGTGATGCCAGGCTCATTAGGGGTTGAAGCCATTATCGAGCTGATGCAAACCTATGCGATTGACCAAGACCTTGGCGCGGGCTTTAACAATCCAAAATTCGGGCAGATTTTATCGGATATCAAATGGAAGTATCGCGGTCAAATTAACCCATTAAACAAGCAGATGTCACTGGATGTGCACATTACCAGCGTGACAGACGACAATGGCAAACGCATCATTATGGGCGATGCCAACTTGAGTAAAGATGGTCTGCGGATTTATGAAGTTAAAGATATCGCCATCTGTATTGAAGAAGCCTAGCGAGTTTACGCTGTTAGAAAGACGCTAATCTCGAATAACAAATAACGAATAACAAATAATTGCGCCGCCTTGGCTATCCACATCACCAAGGCGGCACAAATAACATGAGAACACCTATGACTAGCCATACTCTAGATCAATACAATAGCAATAACGAAAAACTCAGCCCTTGGCCGTGGCAAGTCAACGATGCCGCGCTGAGCTTTGATATCGACTCATTAGGCAAAAAACTCAAAGATTTAAGCCAAGCCTGTTACTTAGTCAATCACAGCGAAAAAGGCTTAGGCATAGCGCAAACGGCCGAAGTAACCACAAGCGACAGCCAAGCGCCTCTTGGCTCACACCCCGTCAGCGCCTTTGCGCCCGCCCTTGGCACCCAAAGTTTAGGCGACAGTAATTTTCGCCGCGTACACGGGGTTAAATACGCTTACTACGCCGGCGCTATGGCCAACGGTATTGCCTCGGAAGAACTGGTTATTGCGCTGGGCCAAGCGGGCATTTTGTGCTCATTTGGCGCGGCGGGGTTAATTCCATCCCGCGTTGAAGCGGCCATTACCCGCATTCAAGCGGCGCTGCCCAATGGCCCTTACGCTTTTAACTTAATTCACAGCCCAAGCGAGCCCGCATTAGAGCGCGGCAGCGTTGAGCTGTTTTTAAAACATAAAGTGCGCACAGTCGAAGCCTCGGCATTTTTAGGTTTAACGCCGCAGATCGTCTATTACCGCGCAGCGGGATTGAGCCGCGACGAACATGGCGAAATAGTCATTGGCAACAAAGTCATCGCAAAAATCAGCCGTACCGAAGTCGCGACTAAGTTTATGGAACCGGCGCCTGCCAAAATCCTCCAGCAACTAGTGAGTGACGGTCTTATCAGCCAAGACCAAATGGCGATGGCATTGCTTGTGCCGATGGCGGATGACATCACAGCCGAAGCCGACTCTGGCGGCCATACCGACAATCGTCCGTTAGTCACGCTTTTGCCGACGATTTTGGCACTCAAAGATGAAATCCAAGCTAAGTATCAATACAAGACGCCCATCCGTGTTGGTGCTGGCGGCGGCGTTGGTACACCCGATGCAGCATTAGCCACCTTCAACATGGGCGCGGCCTTTATCGTCACAGGTTCAATCAACCAAGCATGTGTGGAGGCGGGCGCGAGTGAACACACACGTAAGTTACTCGCCACCACAGAAATGGCCGATGTGACTATGGCACCTGCCGCCGATATGTTCGAAATGGGCGTGAAATTACAAGTGGTTAAGCGCGGCACTCTGTTCCCGATGCGCGCCAATAAGCTGTATGAAATCTACACCCGTTACGATTCGATTGATGCCATCCCTGCGGACGAGCGTAAAAAGCTCGAAGAGCAAGTGTTCCGCTCATCACTCGATGATATTTGGGCTGGCACAGTCGCCCACTTTAACGAGCGCGATCCTAAGCAAATCGAGCGCGCACTGGATAACCCCAAACGTAAGATGGCGCTGATTTTCCGCTGGTATTTGGGTTTATCGAGCCGCTGGTCAAACACAGGTGAAGTCGGCCGCGAAATGGATTACCAAATCTGGGCAGGCCCTGCCCTTGGCGCATTTAATGCGTGGGCCAAAGGCAGTTATTTAGATGACTATAAGGCCCGTAATGCGGTGGATTTAGCCAAACATTTAATGGTGGGCGCGGCGTATCAAGCGCGGATTAACCTGCTGTTATCCCAAGGCGCGAGCATTCCAGTTAGCCTGCAACGCTGGAAACCGCTAAATCGTTTTTAACCGATTAGCCTCAACGTAACACCTTGTATATAAAGCTGGCATGGGTAACAGTGTCAGCTTTTTTATTGATAAAAAGCACAGTTATTGAGGCTGAAACTTTTACCGAAAGTAAGGTAAAAATTGCTTAATTTGCATTTAAGTAAACTAAAAAAAATCAACTAAAGCTAAATATAAACAAACAAAATCAAAATGTTATATTTAAAAAACCACATTGGCATTAAGCTCGCATCCTATAAATAACCACTCACCATTACCTTACAAATGACACAAACGGGTCAGATGAAGGATAAAGACTGGGATAGGAGGTTAATATGTTAGGTTGGACATTAATGTTTTTGGTTGTTGCCATTATTGCTGGGCTCTTTGGTTTTACCGGTATTGCAGGAGCCGCTGCTGGTATCGCAAAAATCATTTTCTTCTTATTTATTGTGTTACTGGTGATTTCACTGTTGGTCAATGCCATCAAAGGTAGAGCCCCGCGCCCTTAATTTTTATTGGAGAGGAAAATAGATATGAAACCATTTACGCTAATGACAAGTGCAGCACTGGCATTATTACTCGCCCTAGGCCTATCTGCCTGTAGTGATAACAAAGCCGAAGATGCCGGTGAAAAGATCGATGATGCCATTACCGATGTAGGCAACGCTATCGAAGATGCCTGTGAAGAAGTCAAAGAAGGCGTTAAGGCTAAAGATACTAAGTGCTAGGCTAACAAGCTTTATCTGATTTAGGGTAGCAATAGACACATCTACTGCTACCCTTTTGGTTTACACTCAATCATTTCAACATCTTCATCTCACATTCAACCATTTCAAGTGCAACGAATTTAACCAAAAGCAACAGCATTGGAGAACTTGCATGCTAACGAAGATCCACATCAAATATTTGTACACAGCAGGTGCCATGCTATTCGCCTATTTGGCGGTGGCAGGAACTTCTCCTCTGCTTACGTTCATTTGGGCATGGACGAGCCTGTCACTGTTTTTAGTCGGCTCAGCCTATTGGTTTAATCGCGCCAGTATTTTTAGAAAACGCCAAGATGGCACTATTCCTTGGTATATTCGCTGGGGTTTTATCCCTTTTTTATTGGGTTGCCGACTCTATAACCATTGGGCGAGAAAATGTGATTCAGTGCCATCGATGCAGAGGATAGATGAACATCTGTATCTCGGTTGTCGACTCTTTCCTGCGGATCTGGAAAAGATTAAAGCCAATAAGATCACTGCCATTCTGGATGTCACCGCTGAGTTTGATGGCTTAGATTGGTCACAGTTTGAAGATCATATTGAGTATTTAAATATTCCCATCTTAGATCATAGTGTGCCGACCAGTGCCCAACTCAATCAAGCCGTTAACTGGCTGCACCGCCAAGTGCGCGCCAATAAAAAGGTACTCATCCACTGTGCTATGGGTCGTGGCCGCTCAGTGCTGGTACTCGCCGCTTATTTGGTTTGTAAAGATAAACAACAGCACTTCGTAGAAGTACTGCAACAGATAAAGCAAGTTCGCAAAACCGCAGGCTTAAACAAATGGCAATTACGCGCGCTTGAGCGCATGCTCAGTCAAGGGAAAATTAACATCCACAAAGTAGCATGGATTATCGCCAACCCAGTCTCTGGCGGCGGAAAATGGCAAGAATACAGCGAACAAATCCAAGATGAACTCAAAGCCTATTTTGACCTGACGTTAACTCTCACAACAGCAGACGAAACCGCAAATATCTTCGCTCAACAGGCCCGCAGTGCAGGCGCAGATATCGTTATCGCCTGTGGCGGAGACGGTACGGTAACCGAGGTCGCATCAGAAGTTGTGAATACCGATATCATGTTAGGGATTATTCCTTTAGGAACGACG
This sequence comes from Shewanella sp. W3-18-1, assembly GCF_000015185.1. Taxonomy (NCBI): domain Bacteria; kingdom Pseudomonadati; phylum Pseudomonadota; class Gammaproteobacteria; order Alteromonadales; family Shewanellaceae; genus Shewanella; species Shewanella sp. W3-18-1. Next base: position 3,188,876 of record NC_008750.1, read on the forward strand.
AACGCCTTAAGTCATGCGCTATTTGGTTTAGGCAGCAAGATAATTCCTATCTCTCAGGCGCTGGATAATATTATTCAAGGACACACCCAAGCTATAGATACCGCACGTTGTAATGATGAGTTAGTGTTGTTACTTGTCGGCATTGGATTTGAGCAAAAAATGATTGAATCAGCAAACCGCGAGCGTAAAAACGCCCTAGGTCAACTGGCCTACCTCGATGGTCTATGGCAAGCGATGAGTATGGCAGAAACCTTAACTATCTCGTTAAGTTTGGACGATGCCGCGCCGATAACGATCCGTACCCACAGCTTAGTAATTGCCAATGCCGCCCCCTTTACCAGTTTGCTAGCACAAGGAAATGGCGAACCCAATATGACCGATGGATTGCTCGATATTACCTGGTTGGATGCGGACGATGACCCCAAAGGCCCCTTGCTTGGCTTAGCCGAATTAGCAATCGCTGGGTGGGTAAAAGAAGGCCATAAAGATCTAAAAGTTCAACAAGCTCGCCTAAGTAAAGTCCACCACGCCCACGCTAAAAAGGTCACCATTCGCAGTCAGCCTAAGTGTAAATATGTGATTGATGGCGAAGTGTTTGAGCCTGCGGATCTTACCATTGAGGTTCAACCCGCATCCCTTAAGGTGTTTGTTCCCTATCAAGAAATAACCGAAGAAACAACCTTGTAATCATCTGTGGCATTAATGCCTTGATGTCTTGATGCCTCAACGTCAATCACTTCTTCATCTATATTGAAACACACTCATTATTTTGCAGTAGGCTCACCTGCCTCGACTTGCTGTTCATACTTACTGAGCTTGTTATAGAGGGTTTTAACGCTAATCCCTAATTGTTCAGCAGTATCGGTTTTATTGCCATTACTGGACTCTAGTGCTTGATAAATGGCAATTTTCTCCAAATCATCTAAACGCATCCCTTGGGGAATAATCACTTCTTCCTCAGCAATTTTGGCGTTATCGATTTCCTGTTCTAGCTGCAAATGACTCGGCAAAATCTCTTGATCCGCCAGAATATAAGCCCGCTCAACGGCATGTTTTAACTCGCGTACATTGCCTGTCCAACGATTTGCAGCAATCATCCGCAGACTTTCCTCTGAGAAAACTTTGCACTGCTTTTCAGCCACATTACGATAAGCCAGAAAATGCTGCGCTAATCCGATAATATCTTCACCACGAACCCTTAATGGTGGAACTCTAATCGGGAATTGAGCCAAGCGAAAATATAAATCCTCTCGAAATAGCCCAGCCTCTATTGCCGCAAGAGGATCACGATTCGTTGCCGCCACAATGCGTACATCTGAGTGGAGTACTTTGTCTCCCCCCACTGGGCGATACTCATTATTTTCTAGCACTCTAAGTAACTTTACTTGATGCTCTATAGGCATTTCCGTTATTTCATCGAGAAATAACGTTCCACCTTCCGCCTGTTCAAAAACCCCTTTATGATCCCGATTTGCACCAGTAAACGCCCCTTTAACATGTCCAAATAACTCACTATCAACCAATTCGGGACTGAGAGCGCCGCAGTTAATCGCAATAAAAGGCTCATTCACTCTCGGGCTTGCTAAGTGGATAGTATTAGCGACTAACTCTTTACCTACACCACTCTCGCCAATAATTAATACATTACTGTCGGTGACTGATACACGACGAATGGTGCGATACAACTTATGCATAGGCGCCGACGAACCGACAAGTAAACCGTATTGGTCTAACTCGCTTAAAAAGGGGCTTGAACGGCTGGGTGAACTAGCGACTAAATGCTGGGCAAAATCAATTAAAATACTACTTATCAGTGACATATCATATGGCTTGCGAAGATGATAACCTGCATATTGCGCCATAAGCTTATCTAGGTTGGGATTGGGCTGACCATTAGAGAGAAAAATAAACTCAATCCCCGACATAGCTGCATTTTTCATTAAATCAAGATAGTCCTCGTGACTAAGACAAGGAAACTCAATAACTGCAACATCAACATGATTGGCTTCAAGCTGGGCAAGCCAAGGTAAGTCATCAATACTACGCAGTTTATTAAAATGTAAGGCACCCTCAAGTTGCACAAGTGCTTGCTCGGCACCTAAATCCTGTAGGTGATAAAAAAGTGTTGGTCGAGCCATGCTAAGTTCACTCCTGTGTATGAAGATCCACTGTATGCCAGCCGTGAAACTTTAACAACATCAATGGTAATAGTTTCCGACATACCAATCGAATAACTGAACTAACTAAAAATATCGCTCTATAAATCAGTCTTTTAATCTACCACTAAAAACGAGAACGGAATATGCATGGTAGCTGAACAAAACTGACATTATTAACTCAAGAATGCCGGACTCAGGCATAAGGAGATGGATTATGAAGTCTAATGTTGTGCAACATCAGACTGATATCAGCGCCGATATCAAGCTTAGCGAGGGGATTATTACACTCTGCCAGAGGGGAGATGAGTTCTACACTCGCGCGATCTCTCTGGTCGATGACTATAACCTGCAACGTATTCTTAGGGTGCAATCCTCTGTCTATAAACGTCTATTAATCAGACTATCCTTACCGCAAGACTATCCAAGTACAGGTAACATCACTAACCAACAAATAAATCCTTATGCTCAAGTTGAAACGCTATTAGAACAACACGTAATCTCTGTGGCCATTGCGGCTCTTATCGAGATCGAGCAACAAGTGCTAACTCAACTAAAGCGGGCAGTAAAACAAGCACATCATCCACATCTCACATGTCAACTTGCCGAAGGCACTGCTTGGTTACAAATCAGTTGCGATGCCATGCAATCCCTTCATAACCCTTAACGCCCTAGTTACTAACCGCACAGTCTTGTGCGGTTTTTCATGTCAATTGCATCGAGGGTCTCTCTGCAATAATTACATTTATTCGGTAAAAAAGACCGATTAATGGCCTCTACAACAAGCCTAAATCAAAGATAAAATCATTATATAAATATATAAATCAATAAGTTAAAAACATTGGCACGATTCACGCTATATCTATCCTTGAGTCAACAACTGAGGATATCATCATGAAAACAGCAACAGTATTAGCAACCTTACTTATCGGTTCAATCAGCTTAAATGTGGCTGCAGCTCAAGATTGGAAAAATGAAGCCAAAGATGCTTGGATTGATGGTAAAGCAGAAACGACCCTGTTACTCAATACTAACCTGAACTCCTTTGACATTATGACCGATGTAAAAGATGGTCATGTGACCTTAACCGGACAAGTAGAAAGTCGCGTCGATAAAGCCCTTGCAACGGAGCTTATCAAAAGCCTAGATGGGGTAAAAGATGTCGATAACAAGTTAACCGTAATGAGTAAAGATGATGGTACCAGCGATGTGATGAAAACCTTAACCGACTCCAAAGTCGCCACCGTTGTCAAAACCCGTTTATTATTTTCAACCGATGTTTCTGGCACCCAAATTAACGTCGATGTTGCCGATGGTGTTGTGACTCTCAAAGGGGAAGTCGCAAGCGATGCAGAGCGTCAACTCGCGCTAAAAATTGCTGAAAACACCGACGATGTTAAAAAGGTGGTTGATAAAATCAGCATAGTTAAAAAGGTTTGATAAATCAGCTCCAAAACAGCGCCTTCACAAATGATTAACATCAATCTATATGACTGAATTATCGGTCCAAAAACAAAACCCGCCTAGGCGGGTTTTGTTTTTATTGTTGGCAGCAGACCCTATTCACACTCTGCAAAAATACCCATAACGCATCGCACGCTCTAGTTAATCCCCGTTTCAGTAACTGTCAGTTCTAAGGTTTTAACGATTTCAGGATTTTCTGACATAGGTTGATTAGGTGCCCTATCTCTATAGGTAACGGCGATTTTATAAGGTGACTCAAAGGGATAAACAGGTTCAACATTATCAACCTCAATCCTATCTCCAATCAAAACACTCCCCAAATGCTTCAAACTGGAGTGTTCATAATCGAGATTAAATAATCCAAGATACCAAAACACCCCTGAACCTTGAGTTGTCACAATAAATGGCGCAACAAAGGGCATTGTTTGCGCATTCAAATCCAATTGAATAGGAGCATTACTCTGTGTGTCTGGCTCTAATGCGGGATCAAAATTAAGCGGAGTAATACGCATATAATCGAGCAATACTCGTCCCTTGACGTCACCGTCTTGATAGTCGCCAATGGCAAACTCTGTTTGCTTAACTTTAATAAAATGCGTTAATGCCACAGGTTTATGTCCTTCGGGTAAATGTACTTCAAAGGGGTTAGCAGTATTAAGCGTAAACAGTTTCAGCATCACCTCTGATGCATTGGCAACTGGTTTTATCTCACTTGGTACGACAAGATCTGTCTCATTAATGTCAACACGATTAGCTTGTGCCTTCGCATTCTCTAGAGCCATCGCATCATCAAATGGCATCACTCGGCCATCTTCCACGACCATAAACACATCATCATTCGTCATATTAAAACGATAGATGCCCGCGGCAAGTATGCCGAGTACGACGACTGTTGCGGCTATGGTTAACTTTACAAACGTACTCATTATTTCCCCCAATCACCCTTTAAATTTCATTTCAGTTTGCAGCAGTATCACCCCAATTTGTAGACAAAAGCAGTATTACAGATAGCACTGAAAAACAAACCTATGAATGAACTGAAATTGAGTTTATTTTTGTATTAGTCAGCCAAAGTTCAGCAAATATCGCAAAAATTGCGCAACCGCGGGGGAAATAAATGTCAATTTATAGATAGTCGTGACTTAGCGACTACACTCACTGACGTTATAATCACCGTCATTCACAGCCATCATCGATGGCACATTAACTCGAACAATGTGGTTTTATTTAACCTTTCGCTAAGGATTTTCGCACCAATGACGACAGCCTCGACTAGCCCTTTTACCGTATTGAACCAAACTACTGCTGCTTCATTCAATGAGCAGAAAAATCTGATTAAACGGGTATTTAAAGGTAAACCAGTCCAATGTCCAAGCTGTAAGCAAACGCTAAAAGTGGTATTACCCGAGCAGGTAAAAGCGGAACAAACTGCGGGGATCTTCTGCGCTAAAGGCTGCACTGATATCGAACTCGATATGGAAGCCGTTGCAGGACTGTAATTATCCAACATTAATCGCACAGAGATAAGTGCTGTTAAACACCTTGAGTTGTGGCGAATGACTCAAACAGGTGAGTCACTCGGCTTCGTGCAACATAATATTATCAGGCGCTAAACACTCAGCCATTGATATTCGAGCAAAGGTTCAGCCCCCGCTTGCAGGCCACGGCTCAGCGTGACGTTAAATACACTTTTAGCGGGAATACTTCCCACGCCCTTGGGTGTGCCTGTCATCACAATATCGCCCTCATCGAGACTGATAAATGCCTGTAGCTCGGACAATATGGTTTGAGGTTTGTAAATCATTAAATCGATATGCCCCTCTTGGACTAGCTTGTCATTGATACTCAAGGTGAAATGCAGTGGTGCCTCTGCATCATCAATCGCCACAAACGGACTGAATAACGCTGCACCATCAAAGGCTTTTGCTCGCTCCCAAGGCAATCCCTTAGCTTTTAACTTAGTTTGCAAATCACGTTTTGTGAGATCTAAACCCACTGCAACATGACTAAAACGACCATGCAGGAACATAAAGCAAAGTTCAGTTTCATAATGCAGCGTTTCACCCAAATGTTGTGAGTGAAGCTCGGTCGTTATCGCTGAATTAGGTTTTAGGAATACCACCATATCCTCAGGTATTTCATTGCCTAACTCATGGATATGATCCACATAATTCCGCCCAACACAGATAATTTTTGTTGGCACTACGGCCGACTCACCTAACATTACCGTTTTCATTTCTCTCCTTTCACGCCCATTAAACTGAAAACAAAGTGAGCAACTTTACTCCTGTAGAACTCTGCTACACTTAAATGAATATATCAATAAAAACAGCACCCTAATAATTAATGCCCTAGGATGCTAAATAAATCCACCTAGAAACGGCACTAGCAAGAGGCAATAAGCCCTATGTTAACACTCAGCATTAAACAAAAAATGATCTTAAGTTTTAGCGCTATAGGTGCCCTGCTTATTGCAGGAAGTGGCTTTTTTTATTATTCACTCACCCAAGTGCAAATGGCTTATCAAAATATTGAAACCTTAGCTGTTCCAGTACAAAAACAGAGTAACAGTTTGCAGTTAGTGTTACTCAAAATGTCACGGCTGGCGACACTCGCCTATAGCCAACAGGACAGTTCTGCTTTAACTCAAAGCAAACAAGCTTTTACCGCCCTGCAGGGAAAATACCAAAATATCGAAAATGAATTAGTGCAAAGGGTAGTAGATCAACCGCAAATGCAAACGTCATTGAAAGAAGCGCAAGTAAAATACCAGTCTTACTTACAGCAAACTCAGGCCATGTTTGAAGCTAAACTCGCTAGTGAACAGGCAAAACTGCTTTATCAACACCTTTTTAACCAGCTAAATGAAGCCAAAACTCAAGCCAGTAATGCCATGATCGATCTGGAAACAATTGCCCTGCCAGACAATCCAGCCTTACTCGAAGAAATTATCGGTACAGGTACACGTATCGACGATATGCTTTACACCTTAAGTAATACTATGGGAGAACTTACACACACTAAAACGGTAAATACCATTGATTCCCACCAGCAAGATGTTGGTTTACTGCTGGGTAATCTCAATACCAATTTTAGTTTTTTAAAACAACAAACGATGGGAATAGATACCCTAGATTTGCTATCCATTTTTGAACAACAACTCGCCATTATTTCCTCTTTACTCGCGACACCCGCCGAACTTTATCAAACACAAAAAAGGGTCATTGAGGCACAAATACAAGCTGAACAACATTATCAAAATGCCGACAAAGATTTTAATGCTAATAACCTTGCCTTAGATAAATTAATCACCTTAGCCGACCGCCGATTTAGCAATCTGCAAACCATTGCCAGTAATGATATTCAACAGGGTCAAACCTTAGCGATTGTGCTCGCACTGGTATTTATCGTTATGGTGAGTTTTATTTCCTTCTTTACCTCCAAAGCTATGCTCACCCCTTTGGCCCAAGTCAATGGCGCGCTCGCCAGCATAGCTCAAGGGGATTTATCTAAACGTATTCACAAACACCATGACGATGAATTTGGCACCTTGATAGATAATATGAACACCCTAAGTGACGATCTTGCCAAGCTACTAACCAACATCAGCCAAAATGCCCATTTATTGGACAGCTCTGCGACTCTAACCAATGAACAAGGCCAGCGCATCGCCAATGCCGCAACGGCGCAAATTAGCCGCGTCGATGAAACGAAAGCCTTGGCAGAACAGATGTTTACTAGCTCAAATCTTGTGACAGAACAAGCATCAGAATCCGCAGAACAAATCAACCAAGCCTCCCAATACGGTAATCAAGTAAAACAAATTGCCGATGATAACCGTACGAAAATCACTGAACTCAGTGCACGTTTAAGCCATTCAGTCGAAATCATGTCACGTTTAAGTATCCATAGCGATAATATTGGGGGCATTTTAACGACGATCAGTAGCATCGCAGAGCAAACCAATTTACTGGCATTAAATGCGGCAATTGAGGCGGCTAGAGCAGGAGAACATGGTCGTGGTTTTGCTGTAGTTGCCGATGAAGTGCGATCGCTTGCTTCGCGTACCCAAGCCGCCACCGCCGAAATTCAAACCATGATCACGGCTCTGCAACAAGAAACGTCCACTGCAGCCGATGCGATTAGGACTGGCCAACATCAAGCGAATGAATGTGTTGAACAAAGTCAGGCGCTACATGGTGCTATAGGTCAGATTGAAGCCTCATTGTATTCAATTAATCACATGAGCCAACACATCATCCAAGCCGCCCATGAACAACTTAATTACAGTCAGCGAATTGAGTCGAGCATGAGCGAGGCAGCACAAGCAGCAACTCAAAATGCCAATGAAGCCATGGACATGGCCAAACGGAGTAATGAAGTCACTCTGCTTGCCCATTCACTCACCAGCTCAGTAGAGCGGTTTAAATTGTAGGGATTCTAGGCATATTCCATTAGGAATTCATCGAGTTGTTCGTTGGCAATTTCAATCTCGTCACCTTCGAACTGGGCAATATGAAACATACCCTCACCTTCGTTAGTCACAGGGATATTACTTATTCCTATGATAATACCGTCGGTTGGGGCGCGAATGGCCACACTGTCACCACCGTGAGGACTGACGATATGGGCAATAATATAGCCCTTAGTCACCCGTTGGCCCAGTTTAAGCTTCATATTCACTAAACCATCGGATTCACTGCGAACCCAATAACTGCGAATAGCACTGACACTCGATCCTTTATTGCTCACTCGCCCTTTAAGCATATCTAAACTGCGCATCACATTGAGCACACCCTTAAGGCCTGATTTTATCGACAACTCGCTAAAACGTAATGCCTCACCAGCCTCATATAAAATGCAAGGAATGCCCTGTTGATTAGCGTAACCTCGCATAGAAACACCGCGCGCTTTAGAATGCATGATCAGCGGTGCACCAAAGGCATTCGCCATGGAGAGCATAGTCTCATCATTCGTATCACAGCGAATTTGCGGCAAATTATCCCTATGGACGGCCCCTGTATGTAAATCAATCACATGGGTTGCATGCACTAATAACTGAGTCGCAAACAGATTAGCTAAACGGCTTGCCAGCGCCCCTTTACTGGAACCTGGGAAACATCGATTTAAATCACGGCGATCGGGTAAATAACGGGATTGCTGAATAAAACCAAACACATTAACTATTGGCACCACAATTAACGTGCCCGCCAGATTCTTTGGATTGACCCTAGCTAATAAACGCCGACAAATTTCAATGCCATTGAGTTCATCCCCATGAATGGCGGCGCAGACCAGTAAAGTCGGACCAGGTTTGGCTCCGTGAAACACTTCCACATGAATTTCGAGTTGCGTATCGGTATATAATTTTGCGACTGGCAACTTGATCCCAAGTTGAGTCCCCGCTGTGACTCGTTTACCTGCTAATTCAAATGCTTCACGTCTTTTTACCATGGCAACTCCCTTGTTCTATCAAATGTTATCCCGTGCGGTTGGCTCATGTTTACCGCATTTTTGCTAAAGTGATCCGCTATTGCATATCAGCCTACTTTAAAGACTAAAGTGGGATTTTAAACGAATTATTGCGGCTCAAATTGATTCAGCCAAGATTTTAAAATCTGCAGTAACACAGGCCTATCTTCGACGCTCACGCCCGCGAACAACGCACTTTGACATTGAATATGCTGAGGTAATGCCTTATCAATGAGCTCCTTACCCTCAGCAGTTAACGAGACATGGACACCACGACGATCTTCCTTACTGTGCTCCCGTTCGATCAGTCCCTTATTTTCGAGTCTGTCTAAACGACTGGTCATAGCGCCAGAACTTAGCATCATGCTCTGATAAAGGTGCGAAGGCGAGAGTGTGAACGGCTCTCCCGAGCGCCTTAACGTCGCGAGCACATCGAACTCCCCCTGACCTAAGCCAAATTCGGCGTGGCATTGCAGCAGTACCACTTCGATATATTTCGTTAAACGAGCGATTCGCCCGAGCACAGCCATAGGGATCAAATCCTCAGTCACACCTTGCTGTTGCCACTGTTCAACAATTCTATCGAGGCCATCTTCTTTGGTATTCGAATCCGCTTTCTTTGTATCCGTAGAACTCGCGTTAGTATCCGCAGGACTGGCATTAGTTAGCGTCATTTTAGCTGTCATAGGTTTATCTCAATATAAAGATTCTTTACATCATTCTTTACATCTTAGTCATTTTCTCGCAGAATTAAAATATCTTTATATCGAGATACATCTGAAAGAGATTCTTTTTGAATTGTAGTGATGTGGTTTCAACCTACTGTTGTTGAAAGGAAATCATCATGAGTATGCTAAATGCTGCTACAAATCACTTTTTCAGCAAATCAAACTCAGCTTATTTTTGGAGACAATCCATGCGATCCCCCCTGACAGAGAAAGTGAATTTATTGCTGCTCGGACTCGCGTTCATCCTTATTGGTCTAAATCTACGGCCCATTCTCGCCTCCGTTGGGCCTTTACTGCCCAGCATACAAAAGGATATCAGTTTAAGTTTTACCTTAGCGTCTATGCTGACATTGCTGCCTGTGCTCGCCATGGGACTGGGTTGTTTTGCAGGCTTTAGTATCGCTAAACGCTTAGGATTCAATACCGTAATGACGGGATCATTGCTACTGCTGATCGCCGCTACTGCAATGCGCTTCTGGGCGATAGATGCCAATTGGCTTATCTGCTCGGCATTACTGGCAGGGGTCGCAATCGCCCTCATTCAAACCATAATGCCCGCCATGATTAAGCTTAATTTCGGTGAACGGGTGCCCTTAATGATGGGGCTTTACGTCACTGCAATTATGGGCGGCGCCGCATTAGCGGCGAGTAGCGCGCCTTTTATCGGGATGAACTTAGGTTGGCGCGCGGGTCTAGGTCATTGGACTTGGCTAGGCATATTCGCACTCGTGCTGTGGCTCCTGATTAAACATAAAGCCGCATTACCGAGCCAAGCAAAAGAGCAAGCTTTGCAACTTAACTTTTGGCGTTTTCGTCGCAGTTGGCTATTGGCGATATTTTTTGCATTAGGTACAAGTTGTTATGTCTGCGTACTTGCATGGTTAGCCCCCTACGCGGTCGAGCTAGGTTATAGCCAAACTCAATCTGGATTAGTGTTAGGTTTTTTAACCAGCATGGAAGTGATCGCGGGCTTAGTGTTTCCTTGGCTTGCCAGCAAGTCGACGGACAGACGTGCCATCATAGCCCTACTCTGCTTGCTACAACTCATTGGCTTTATGGGACTGGCACTCGCCCCTCAAGTATCGCTATTTTTATGGGCGGGACTTGCAGGATTAGGTATTGGCGGGATTTTTCCACTCGGGCTGATTGTCACTATGGATCATCAACAAAATCCTATGTTAGCAGGTAAATTAACCGCCTTCGTGCAGGGTGTGGGATATACCATAGCGGCTATCTCGCCTTGGATTGCCGGATTAATTCGCGATAATTTCAACAGCTTTAACAGTGCTTGGTTATTACTCGGTGGCTTAAGTGTGATCGCGTGGATATTATCTTGGCAATTTAATCCGCAGGGCTATGCACGCCAATATCAAATCACCCGCTGCGTATCTTAACTACCTAACTCAACATAAAAAAACCGCCATGTCGGCTAACGATCATGGTGGTTTTTTTTGTATTGAGCTAAATAAATCGCGCTCACACTAAGCGAAACTTAAGACTTTTTAACGAAGCACGTCAGAATCACAATACGAGTACCGTTAACGCGGCCTTCGATATGCTCTGGGTTGTTGGTCAAAGCAATGTTACGCACAGCTGTGCCACGCTTAGCCACAAAGCTAGTGCCTTTCACGTTTAAGTCTTTGATGATGACCACAGTATCGCCAGCATTGAGCACTGCACCATTACTGTCTAACGTTGGCGTCGCATCGTCACCTGCTGCGGCAACTTCGGCATCACCCCACGCTTTTAAATCGTCTTCAAGATAAAGCATATCCAGCAAATCTTGCGCCCAGCTTTCACCATTTAAGCGCTTAAGCATACGATATGACATCACTTGAACTGCCGGTACAGGACTCCACATGCTGTCATTCAGACAACGCCAGTGGTTCATGTCCATGGTATCCGGTGCCGCAATTTGGCCACTGCAGGTTTCACAAATCATGATCTCATTGTCACGGCCATCGGAGGCTGGCAGATCATAAATAGAGAGTTCAAGCTCGCTGCCACACAGTTCACACTTGCCGCCACAGCGACTTAGCAATTCATTTTCAGTCATTTTTCTGTTCTATATGCCTAGTAAAACGCGGATTATGCCATAAACTGGCATTTTTCGGCAGGGGGCTGAGGCAATATAACCCTATTTTTTATGAGCTATATATGCCTAGTCCACACAGCCTTAGTGATTAGTCTTTAAAATTCATAGGCTAAACTCAAACGAACATCACGCCCAGCTGCGGGTATCCCATCGGAGAGAAACGGTACCACTTGCTGATTGGTGAGATTTTTTACCATCAAACGCACACTTAATCCCTTTAAAATAGCTTGAGGTTCATAGGCAAAATACACATTCTGTAGGAAATAATTCTCGCTGGGTGACTCGGCATTAAAGATATCACCGTGGGGAACATGATCTTGAGCGTCATACCAAGCGCCCTGCCAAGCGATAGAAATGTCATCGGTAATATACATGCCTAAACGCAGGCGAATATCGAGTGGGGCTATGTTAGCTAAGTATTCATCGTCATCTTGGCTATCTCTGAGCGAACCATTGTGTTTACCTTGCAGCCATGAAACCGCAAGATCACTGAACACATCTTGATAGCGATATTGGGCTTCAAAATCGGCACCGTAAATATGGTAACCATCAAGATTTGTGTAACCACTTTGAATTAAATGGGTTTTATCAGACTTAGCTCCGCGGCGCTGGGCAATATCATCACGGCCTAAGTTGGCAAACAGGGCGATTTGCGTCGATAAGGCATCCTCATTGGCAAGTACATGCTGGTGCTGCGTCATTAGGCCTAATTTGAAGGCATGCAAGCGTTCGACATCAATGTTGCGACTCGTGCCAGTGATACTCGCCTTAGCGTATTGCACGGCATAAATTTCATCCACCACAGGGGCTTGCAGACTATAGGCGTAATCAAAGTTTAACCGAGCGTGATTTGTCAGTTGGTAATCTATACCTAATCTTGGTGAGAAACCCGAATGATGGGTCGAGCTATAGTCGTGGCCCGCAGCAATATCGTTGTAATCTGGCGCAATATTTGGCCTACCTATACTGTAGATAAAGTCATATCGCAGCGAGGGAGTCACAGTTAAGTCATTAGTAATATGAATTGCATCGCGAACATAGGCGGCATAGGTGTCTTGGCGACCTTCAGGTTGATAGTAAGGTGTGTACCAGCCAAAGTTTTTCTCAGGATTCTTCTCATAACTCTTGTTAAACACAAGCGAAGTGCGGTCAAGACTACGGTACTGTAATCCAGTGGTGATCTCATGGTCGCCAATCAAACTCAAGTTATTGATATCAATGTAGTCACGTTTGTAATCTAGCCAAGATTCATGGCCGAAGTTGCCTACGGAAACCGTCATTTTCTCCCACGCGATATCGGGTCTTACCCAGTGGCGTGCATTCGCCGAATGGGAAATGACCACTTGGGTATCGATCAGGGGATTACTCGGCGAATAGCGATAATTAGCCGACCAAGTGTTGTCTTCATAAGTGTTGTAGGCGGTTGTGGCATACAGAGCCTGCTCGTAGGAACCGTACTTTTTGATGTTGTAGTCCGAAATTGCAGGCATAGGGCCACGGCGGTTAGCCCAAGGTTTGCGGCCCTCATCAAGATAATGGGTCACGCTCAACGCTAATTGGTGATCGCCCTGTGCGTAATCCATCTTACCTAGGTAGTTATTTTGCTCATAGCCTGAATATTCATACTCTTCACCATTGGCTAAGGTGACGTCCCCCGCATCGCGACGCGTCAGATGCAGCAAACCAGATAGAGATGAATTCACGCGGCCATAAACTGTCCCCGTATAACCCATAGCGTCATTATTGCTGGCGTAGCTGGTTTTGACTCGCGCGCCAAGGGATTGATCATATTTAAGAAAATCATCAGCCGATTTAGTGACAACATACATGGCACCACCAAAACCGCCATTGCCAGAGCGCACATCATGGGCACCTTTAATCACTTCCACTCGCTTGATGAGATCAGGATCGAGGAAAAATGATCCATAGCGATACTGCTCAAATCCCACCGGAGCATTATCCACATAAACATTAAAATCTTCAGTCTCGCCAAAGCCCCAGACATTAATACGTTCACCACCACTGCGAGTGCCGCCATCAATATGGGCGCCGGCCATATCATCGATCACTTCGGCGAAAGTTGTCGCCTGCATCTCCTCGATTTGATCCATGGAAATAATCGCTTCACCGGGTTTAGTCACCGTCATCACACGTCGATACTGTTGTCCGTGAACTTGTATGACTTCAATGGGCTGTACTTTCGGTTCACCCAGAACATCCGATGCAAGTAACGGTAGTGAAGGTAAAATCCCCACAACAAATAGACTGACTTTCGTTTTTAACTTCCCTAATTTAGGCTGATAACACATTCAGCATCTTCCTATTTACGACTCAATGTAAAATTAGGACGGCATTATAGGCATCAAAACGAAAGATAAGAATAGTTCTCAATTAGCTTTACATGTAAATAGACAAACGATAGGAAAACCTTTCATTGGAAAATTTAAGTGAAGATCTTGCTAAAGACTGGCAGTATTAGTACCAAATTAAACAGCACTTTATCCTCTTGATAGCATTCTTTGGCAGGATAAGTGAAGCATACGGGCGACTCGCCTCTGCTTCGCTTGGTTAACATCTATGCTGTTTGCACTCGTTTTATATGCATTAATAAGGTTCATCGATAATGGCCACTTTAACAACTAACACCCCCATCGCGACGGGTTCAACATTCAGCGCAGCAAGCCTGCAATTTTTAAATAAACTGGCACAAAACAACTCCCGCGACTGGTTTAAAGCCCATCAGGCAGAATACGAAGAGACTGTGCGAACACCTGCACTGCAGTTTATCGAGCAAATGCAGCCCAGTATTCTCGCCCTCTCGCCTAGGCTCACTGCCGTACCGAAAAAAGTCGGTGGCAGTCTGATGCGTCCCCAGCGAGACAGCCGTTTTAGCAAAGATAAAACGCCCTATAAAACCAATATCGGTATTCAATTTCGGCATTTTCAAGGTAAAGATGTGCATGCGCCAGGACTATATTTGCACATTGCCGAAGACGGCTGTTTTATTGCCGCAGGGATTTGGCACCCAGAATCAAAAGCCTTAAATGCCATTCGCACTTGTATCGATGAAAATCCCAACGGTTATAAAAAAGCATTACAAACCTTGCAAAACCATGGGTTTACTATGGATGGAGATAGCTTAACTCGCCCCCCAAAAGGGTTTGATAAAAACCACCCTATGCTCACTGAGCTAAAACGAAAAGATTTTATCGCAGTTAAAAATATCGCCTTTGAGGAGCTCTGCCGCCCAGATGCCGCCCGTTTTTGTGCCGAGCAGTTTGCACATTGCACTCAACTGATGGCCTATCTGTGTTTTGCGCTCGATCTCGATTTTTAAAAATATAAGGAATCATCATGATAGATTTATACACAGCCGCGACCCCTAACGGTTTTAAAATTTCCATCGCACTGGAAGAAATGGGACTTGAATATCGCGTCCATAAATTAGATTTCAGCACCAGTGAGCAAAAACAGCCCGAGTTTATCGCCATCAATCCCAACGGTCGCATTCCCGCCATTATCGACCGCGATAACGAGGATTTTGTGGTATTCGAATCGGGTGCGATTCTGCTGTATCTCGCCGAAAAAACAGGTAAATTCCTGCCAGCCGATCCTAAAAAGCGCTCACAGGTGATCCAATGGTTAATGTTCCAAATGAGCGGTGTCGGTCCCATGATGGGACAAGCCAACGTATTCTTTAGGTACTTCCCTGAAAAAATCCCCGCAGCCATTGACCGTTATCAAAAAGAAGGTCGACGTTTATTCGAGGTTATGAATACTCAACTAGCTACAAATCAATACCTTGCTGGTGACGAATACACGATTGCCGACATCGCCACTTGGCCTTGGGTACGGATCCACGAGTGGAGCGGCATCAATATGGAAGGTCTGACACATTTGCAACGTTGGTTAGATGAGTTAGCACTCAGACCCGCGTGCCAAAAAGGCATAATAACGCCACCACCGGTGGAAATGAGTGATGAAGAACGGGCTAAGCAAATCCAAAAGATGGTGACGAAATAATCACCTTCCAAGCGGTAATTGAGCGATAGTCAGCAAATAACCCTTTGGTACTGAATGCACTATGAGTTTCAGTGACTCAAACACAAAAAGCCCCGCAAGTTGATGCGACTTTGGGGCTTTTTTTATGCCTGTTATCGGGCAAAACTGCTACACTCTGCGCCACTTATTTTTCCCCCTCTGTTACAGTTATGCCTCCTACATAAGGCGCAGCCACAGAGAGCATAATTCAGGCTAAATTTATGGGTAATCCAAGCTGCTTCTCTTCCGACAAGGCATCCAACTCAAACACATCGTCAGCGTTAAATGCAGAGGCGAGCACCCCAGCGCAAAAACGTGCGCTCAGTTACGCCAGTACAATTAAGCAATTATTCGATGAAATTCAAAGCAGTAAAATGCCCGCCGACCGTATTCTGGCCAATTACTTTAGAGAACATAAAAAACACGGCTCGAAGGATCGTAAAGTCATCCGTGAATCTTTGTTTAGTCTATTTCGCTGGTGGGGTTGGTTTCAGCGAATAGGCGATCAACAAGCATCAGCGACTTATTTTGCCAGCCTAAGCGCTAGTGCGTTATTGGAAGCCCATGCTTGGCAAGATACCGCCACAGCTTGGCATGAGTTATCGCAGTCGCCTATCGATTATCAACTGGCTCAAGCACTTGCCGTTGACAGTCTCGACGGCAAACTCACGCTAATGCAGCATTTATTTCCCGCGGCGAAGCTTAAACCACAGGATTTATTACCCGACTGGTTCTGGCAAGTGTGTCCTATTGATGCGGCTCTGCAAACGCAATTAATTGAGGCTATGTCCAGTCGCCCACCAATTTGGGGCCGCGCACAGGGGATCACTAGCCAAGATGCGGCGACACAACTGCAAGCGATAGGTATCGATGCTAGTTATGGTCATTACTTTAACGATGCCATTAACCTTGGCAGCAAGAGTATGAATCTTAATGAAATAGCCCTGTATAAAGACGGTAATATTGAGATCCAAGATTTGGCTTCACAGGTCATAGGGCAAATTTGCGCGCCAGAACCCGATGCCCATTGGTGGGATGCCTGCAGTGGTGCCGGCGGTAAAACCCTGCAACTGCGCTCTTTGATGCTGACCAAGGCTGCTGATACTCAAACACCCTCTACGGGCAGCATTATATCGTCAGATATTCGCTCCAATGCCCTAGAAGAACTGACTAAACGCGCCCAAAGAGCTCACTTTAACGGTATTAGCGTTGCCCGTTGGAAGAGCGTTGCCCTCCCCGTGCCAGCGGATCATTTCGACGGTGTGTTAGTCGATGCCCCCTGCAGTTGTACTGGCACTTGGCGACGTAATCCTGATATGCGTTGGTTGGATAGTGTTGAAGCCGTGGCCGATAAAGCCGCGTTACAGCTCGATATTTTAAGCCGCAGTAGCCACGCAGTTAAAGCGGGCGGCGTACTCGTTTACGCCACATGTTCCTTGTCGCCGCTCGAGAACCAAGACGTGGTGACGGCGTTTTTACAGCAACATCCAGAGTTCACGCTCACGCCGATACGCCATCCTTTTACGGGTGAACAAACAGAAATGTTGACCGTATGGCCCTTTGAAGCAAATAGTGATGGTATGTTTGTCGTGCGTATGCTGCGCAACAAGTAACACTAACTCATTATTTTTATTGGATCTTCGCGCCCTAGATTTTGGGCGCATATCATCACGCATAAAAAACACTACATTCAGCAAATAATAATACTGATTAGATATCAAAAAGATAAGTGTGAAAAATAACAGGTAAATTCACTGTAAACCGATGAGTATCATGTAAGCTGGTTATTGGACAAAACTTTTCACCATCAATGATGAAAAATTTCGCTTTAGCTTCATCGCACCTTTGGGTAAAAAGATCGAGTGCTGAAAATGGCACAGGTATTTTTTGGAATTTTGACCATGTCACACTCCTATGAATTTGACGACGATGATGCGCCATGGGGCGATAACGTCAAAGGTAAACAAAAAAATAAACGTGTAAAACAGCGACGTAGGGATACAAAACGTCGTTTCTCGGACGATACAGAGGTGGATTTTTATCAGCATAAATCGAAGTAACCTAGCTTTTAAGAATTTGTGTTAACAAGTTCGCGTTTTATGAAATCTGTCAAATCCGAGCAAGTTGGATGCCCTCCAACTTGCTAGTTCACTCTACTGATCCTCTCTCAGCCTTTCTCAATATGTTCAGTTGTAAAATCAATAGATTAATTAATATACTCCGCACTTAGATGATAAATGCAGATTTTGTACTGTAAGCGTCTTAGTGGCTTAATCGATGAAATAAATACAAAGGGTATAAAAAAGCCGACCAAATGTTCACTTTGGCCGGCTCAATAATTAACACAACGCTAAGACTTAAAAGCGGAATTTTCCACCGATATATATACCATCTTCGAAGGTCAAATCTCGGGCATTATCATATTCGAATGCGAGTTTCCGGTAACCAACATAGAGTGCCATATTGGGCGTAAGACGATACTGGACTTTTGAATCCAACTCATAATGACCATCGACATTGCCAAATGATAGGACAGAAGGCGCATAATAAGCGGCAGCGTGGAGTGAAATATTGGGTCCCATGGAAAGGATATAACGACCTCCGACAGAAACAGCACTGCCATTGGGAGCATCATCAGCCCAAAGTTGGCTCAATTTTGCCCCAACTTCAAAGTGATGAACACCAGTATCATGGGTCATATGCATAGCCCCTTGGGCAATATGACCACTATCATCTGAGTAGATATAACCTAATACTGCATTCGTATCTTTACTCAGTTGCAGTTCTAACTCTGTAGAAACCACGTCATTGTTCAACCCAAGATTAAATTCTGACGCATTCACTTGCAGCGCTGCTGCGCTCAATAATAAAACACTTGCTACTCTGAACTTAGCCATAAAAACACCTCAATAATGACTGTGGGTAATCGACACGGATCATACCGAAGAAACAAAGAAAATCTGCATATTTATGTAATCAAAGAATGTTTTTTACAAATCAGAAACTAAAAAGATCATAATAAAAACATATAAGTGATAAATTCGCTTCACTTACTGATTATTTAACCACCGGTGGGTGTTCGAGCCCCCACCAAAGACTGCATTACAGTTTCAACATTAATACTGTCTTCTAGGGTTAAATAATACCAACCGACAGTATTTCCCGTACCACGGATACTTAAATAATCACGCCAAAATTTAAATCCCGCTTTCAATAGATTGGCTCTGCTAGAGATATTTTCCGCTCGAATGGTTGCAAATAAGATGGCAATCCCCAGAGATTTCGCAACTTCAATCCGTTTTTGTGTCAATCCTTGCGCAATCCCTTGACGTCTATATAAAGGTGATACAACTAAATAACCAAACTCCCCTATTTTGCCTTCGCCAGCTTTAATTGCTGCACAGCCAACAATATTTCCTTGGGGTGTTTTTGCAAGAACCACTGCACGAGAGCGAAAAAAAACTGAGTGTTCCAGTGGGTGAGCATTATCATCGCGTTGCTCTATTAAGCTTGCCGCTAACATCAACTCCTCTGGTTTCTCGCTCAGCACAAACTGAATGCCACTCATATCAAAATTATCCATCAATATTATTTATTGGTTAAACCCCTAAATGCCGCCATGTTCCATTATAAATAGAGTAAGGTTGCCATGCCTAAGAAAGTAAAAAAGCCCACCACATCCGTAACTGTCGTTAAAATGACTGAACCTGATAATGCCGCATCTTGATTAAACTTTTGTAATACCATAGGAACCAGCACTCCAGCTAACGCGGCTACAGCCATATTAATCAGAATGGCACAGGCAATTACAATGCCAATGGTATTGTCACTAAACCACCAACCAGCGACAATACCAATCACGATGGCCCACAAAATACCGTTGACAATCCCTATACCCAGTTCGTTTTTCATTAATGAAAACACGTTACCTACCGAAATTTGCCCCATCGCCATACCACGGATCATCAGTGTCAACGATTGACTACCAGCAATCCCGCCCATAGAAGCGACGATCGGCATCAATACTGCCAGAGCAACAACCTGTGAAAGCACATTTTCAAAAAGCCCGATAGTGGCTGAAGCTAAAAACGCAGTGAGTAAGTTAATACCGAGCCAAACAGTTCGACGTTGAGCGCCTTTCATAATAGGTGCAAATAAGTCGTCTGACTCATCCATACCTGCTGTTGCCATTAATTGCGCCTCATAGTGCTCACGCACTAACGCCGTTGCAGTTCGCAGCGTCACGCGGCCAATTAACTCACCCAGATCATCAATAATGGGTAATTCAATTTCACGGCTATGTTCAATCGCTTCAGCCGCATCCAATAAACTCGTATCGGCGGACAAGGCTCTGCTATCCGCAGCTAGAAGTGAAATTAATAACTCATCTGGATTGTGCTTAAAAATATCGTAACGCCTTACCGTACCTTGATATTTATCTTCATCATTAACGATAAACAGATTGTCATTACAATCGAGTTCTATACGGCGGAAAAAACGCTGTGCCTGAGCAACGGTTGCCTTATCACTGAGAACCAGCATTTGGTGATCCGTATAGCGACCAATTTGATTCTCTGAATATTGATCATATAACTCAAAACGTTGTCGCTGACGCTCCCCCATTTGCGCCAATGCACGGTCAGTAAAACTCTCGGGGAGGTAATCGCTCCATTCAATTAAATCTTCTGGGCTTAATTGCGCAAATAACAAATCCACTTCATTATTTGGCATCCGCTGCAAAATCCCCATACGGGGATCGGCACGCATCAAGCTGAGTACTGTGACACGTTCACTAAACTCAACCTGCTGCCAACGCTCGTAACGCTCATCTAAAGGTAAAGACTCAAGCACCAGAGCAATGGTGCCAGGTTCCGCTTCGTTTAGAATTTCGCTAAAGACCTCAGCTTGCTCTTCACCTTCTACATCAGTGAGTTGTTGAACAACCTGTCCCACATCTACCTGAGTGTTTGTTTCATATTCGGCTTGATGTTCAGTCACATGAACGCCCTTTTTTACAACTAAATTAACGTAACTATATTGATATTTAAGATAATTAGCAAACAAGACAACTGAATTGCACACAAGTATATTGTTATAAATTTATTTATTAATTATGCTATTGTCCTACATAAGGGAGAGATAAACATGACATCAAATATTTACAGCCATACAGCAACAGATATTCAAGGCAATACCGTATCCTTGGCACAGTATCAAGGTAAAGTCTTATTGATAGTTAATACCGCTAGTGAGTGTGGATTTACACCACAGTACAAAGGGTTAGAAGCACTGTATAAACAATTTCAAGATGAGGGATTTGTGGTACTCGGTTTTCCTTGTAATCAATTTGGTGCCCAAGAAAAAGCAAATGAGGAAGGGATCCAACATTTTTGTGAATTGAATTTTGGGGTGACTTTCCCACTGTTCTCTAAAATTGAAGTGAACGGCGAGCATACCCACCCTCTATATCGGTATTTAAAAAAAGCCGCTCTAGGAGTTTTAGGCACTGAAGGGATCAAATGGAACTTCACTAAATTTTTAGTTAATCGTCAAGGTGAAGCCATTGAACGTTTCGCGCCAACGACAAAACCTGAAGCATTAACCAGTAAGATTAACGCACTGTTAAAATAATTTATTGTCTATCCATCTGAAAATATTCAGTTAAAAAAATAAATTAATTTTTTTAATATAAAATTGAACTTTAACCGTACGCACCACTCAAATGTATTGAACAGCGAATGTCTTTTTCATGTTCATCATTCTCCCAAGGGCTTCTAGCGCAGCCCCTTGACCTAGGAGTAGGTCACTAGGCGACCGTTTGGTTGCCTTTTTTTATCTCTTCATTTCACTTTTACTATGCCCAAAATGTTGCTATTTAGGTTGCTTGAACATATCCCAAAAAATATTTTCTCTTTTTTTCTAAAACGAGTGAACTTTACAAAAAATGATGACTCTGAATATACGTAAGGATTAGCAAATGAGATTAAATGCACACTTGGTAGTGGGGCTTGTTAGATAAAGAGCTTCATTCAAATGATACAGTTTCTGTTTTATCGCATTGAGTCAGGTTGGTTAGTCGTTCATCATCATCTCCCTTTTGGGATACAACGGAAAACACGCTAGCGCACTGAATTCTTTTGTATTCTACTCTGATTTTTTATGGCAACCTCTGGTTGCCATTTTTTTATCTCAAATTTATGGGCATTTTAACGACTTATCCAACTGTACTTGAATCGATGGATGATACCCTTTACGAGCTTTAGCATAAATTTCTTTTAATTCGGTATCATATCCAGCAATTTGTAGTTCTGCATAAAGCGGTCGCACAAATTTACCTCGGCCAATGCGTATCAAATAAGCACTTAAAGCTGGCAAAACTGGATCATAGTGATTACGAATTGCCACTCTAAACCAATCACAGGCAATTTCTGCATTCTTAGATTGGGTGAAATGAAAAGTGTCATCAAGATCCATCAGTTGGACTTGGGTCAAAACTTCAGGTAATTGACTCAAAAAATATTGCCAGTGGTGAACTCGCCAACCTTTAACGGTTAAATGACTTGCCGCTGTCCCCTGTAAAAAACACGCCAGTGCATCATCCACTTTATCTAAACTCGACGAAGTTGGACCTCTATACCATTCTGGTAAGCCTTCACCATAAACCCACTCAAGCAGCTCTACTTCACTTATTTTATCTGGATATGTTTGTAATATGGTTGCTTGAGCATAAGTGACAAACTCCTCGGTCGTGATGGCTTTAAAAGCAAAATGGCTCACATATTTGATTAAAAATTTATCGAACTCAATCCTTCCGAGTCTATGTTCTAGATCGTGAACAAACATGGAAGCTTTATCATAGGTAAAGCGATTAAACGCAAGATTGGGATCGTCCAGTTGCACATTCGCAGGTAAGGTTTGTTTGTATTTAGGTAACGAGGTCATTTCCTCTTTTAGGCGGCCAAACTCTATCACCCACTCTAATTCAGCCTGTTCTTTACCATAAACGGCTTCGACAATTCGATTGGTAAAATAGGTGGTAAAACCTTCGTTTAACCAAAGATCCCGCCAAGTTGCATTGCTCACTAAATTCCCAGTCCAAGAATGGGCTAACTCATGGGCAACGGTTGACACCAAACTTTTATCCCCAGCAATCAAGGTTGGCGTTAAAAACGCCAATCTTGGATTTTCCATTCCACCAAAGGGAAAACTCGGTGGCAGCACTATGATGTCATAGCGATCCCACACATAGGGACCTAGTAATGCTTCAGCAACCTCGAGCATATGTTCGGTATCATCAAATTCGGCAACGGCAGCCTTAAGCATACTGGGCTCAGTATAAACGCCACATCTTGGACCTATTGCTTGGAAAGCTATATCTCCTACAGCTAATGCCATTAGGTGAGTAGGAATGGGCTTTTCCATCTCAAATGTAAAGGCGCCTTCTAATGGGGTTTCTGGATGATTCATGGCACTCATTACAGCACGCATCCCCTGTGGTACATGTACCTTAGCGTCGAAGGTAATTCGCACTTTTGGGCTATCTTGCAGTGGGATCCAGCTACGAGCATTAATGGGTTGCGATTGACTAAAGAGGTAAGGTTGTTGTTTACCCGCGGTTTGTTCTGGCGTTAGCCATTGCAACCCTTGTGCATTGGGGGATGTTTGGTATTCAATACAAATCTGATAGCAAGGAGTGCGAGGTAAACGAATACAGAGTTTTTGCCCTAGGATTGGATTGTTTTCTTGGAATTCAAAATCAAGGAACTCTACATTAAGGGGCTCTGCATTAACGGTTGTCACGGCAAGTATGGTTAAATCTCGAGTATCAAGCCAAAGCTCTGCAACATGTGATTGCACAAAGTTCAATGACAGTGTCGCTTTACCCGTAAGGCGCTGAGCATAAAAATCCACCGATAGCTCCAAAGAGACATGGGTCACTTGCACCTGTTCGCTATTGGCAAAAGAATGATAATCTCGGGTCAGATCCCAATCGGTATTGATAAATAAATGACTGTGTGTTGATTCTATCGACATCGCCTCGATAACCTGTATTCACTGTAGCAATTAAGACACATTATCGACTGCAAATTTAGTCAGACGCAAATGGTATGATCAGGATGTATCATCGGATTTTTGTAACTAAGCATATTCTAGGCATTTGCCGTTTAAGGGGGGTAGGTTGATAAAATGCTGTTGTAGAAAGCACCTATTACGCAGTATTAATCTTTTTATATAAATTTTTTTGCTCTTTGTGTGAACTAATTTTCAAACCTTGAGTCAGATATTATGAACCGAATCTTTGCAATGAGTTTCTTCGTTCATCATCATTCTCCTTTAGATGGTTTCTAGCGCGATCATCCCGGTATTCCGATTTGGAATTTATAGCAACCTACTTAGGTTGCTTTTTTTTATACCTTCGTTTGTACTTAAATCTTTCTCTCAAAGCCTCCCCATAAAAAAGGACCTCCGAAGAGGTCCTTAAGTGTGATACGACTTAACTTACAAGCGAATACCTAATTGCTCTAAATCTTTAGCAACAACGCTTTTGGGTAAAGTGACATAACCGTCTTTCTCTACCACTTGCTGACCTTGCTTAGACAGCACGTAACGGATGAATTCTTTTTCCATTGGCGCTAAATCTTTGTTTGGTTGTTTGTTCACGTAAACATATAGGTAACGTGATAATGGGTAAGTACCGTTAGCCGCATTTTCAGGTGTCGCTTCGATAAACTCATTGCCTTTCTTGGCAATAGGCACAGCTTTTACACCTGCTGTAACATAGCCAATTCCAGAATAACCCACAGCATTAAGTGATTGAGATACTGATTGCACTACCGAAGCAGAACCGGGCTGCTCATTCACGTTGGCTTTGAAATCACCTTTACAAAGAGCATGTTCTTTAAAATAACCATAAGTACCAGATACTGAGTTACGGCCGTAGAGTTGAACATCTTTTGCTGACCAGTTACCGTCAAGGCCTAAATCACCCCAACGTTGGATATCACTGCCACCACATTTGTGCGTAGAGGAGAAAATACCATCAACTTGCTCTGCAGTTAGACCTTTAATTGGGTTGTCTTTATGTACAAACACAGCTAAAGCATCAATTGCTACGCGAATTTCTGTAGGCTTATAACCATAATGCTTTTCAAACGCTTCAATTTCGTTGGGCTTCATCTTGCGGCTCATAGGACCGAACTGTGAAGTTCCTTCTGTCAACGCTGGTGGCGCTGTAGAAGAACCAGCAGCTTGAATTTGGATATTAACGTTAGGGTACATGTGCTTAAATTCTTCAGCCCATAATGTCATCATATTGGCTAAAGTATCCGAACCTACAGATGATAGATTGCCTGATACGCCACTTGTTTTCTCATAAGTAGGCAGAGATTGATCAATCGATGCCATGGCAGTGGCAGAGAATACACCAGCGGCAGTAAGAGTCATCGCGCCGACAAGCTTTTTCAGTTTCATTATATGCTCCAGTAGTAAGCTAACTAATTTCTAACTAAGTTTCTTCAGACGCAGCCAGTATCAATCGCTACAATGACAATTCTATGTCTGTGATGTGACACTTAGATGACAATGTCACATTTTTATATTTTTTTTAGTTCACCGTCCTGCAAAGGTGAGATAGACAAAATAAAACAGGCCGTAATGGCCTGTTTTTATTATTAATAAATCCCATATTTTACATATGCTATTTCTTGCGTTTGATTAAATGCAGCGGGATCACAAAGCTAAAAGTACTCCCTTTTCCCACTTCACTTGTAATCGTTAACTCACTATGGTGGTGATTAAGTGCGTGTTTAACAATCGCCAGCCCTAAGCCACTGCCGCCGGTTTGGCGAGAACGAGCACTATCGACACGGTAAAAACGCTCCGTTAAACGGGCAATGTGTTGTGGTGCAATACCTTCCCCCGTATCCGTCACACTAAAAAGCCCGCCCGTTGCCACACTTCGCCACTGTACGGTAATTTTGCCGCCAGGCTCTGTGTAGCGAATAGCATTAGAAATTAAATTAGAACAAGCACTTCTAAGTTGTAACTCATTACCGTGTGAATCGAGTCCTGATTCACAGTAAAAACTCAACTCATACCTATCTTGAGCAAGTGCTTTCGCTTCTTCTTTAAGGACTTCCATTAATTGCGACATATTAACGGTGTTCTCTAAATTTATATCTGCCGCATCTTCAATTCGCGAGAGCACTAATAGCTGTTCGACCATGGATTGCATGCGTTGAGTCTGCTGCTGCATTAGTGCCAGCGGCTTGACATTCATCGAATCAGGCTCTGCCATACTTTGCATCATTTCGAGGTAGCCCTGTAACACAGTGAGCGGCGTTTTAAGTTCGTGTGACACATTAGCGACAAACTCTTTACGCATTCCCTCTAGCTGACGTATACGAGTAATATCCCGCGCAATTAATAACAATTGTCTGTCACCATAAGCCATGATACGGATTTCAAGTAAACGCTTATCCGATACAGGCGAAGGTAACTCCAGCGGTTCTTTATATTGTGCACTTTTGATATAAGCGGAAAAATCAGGATGTCGGATTAAATTATCGATTCGTTGACCATTATCCTGCGGCCACACAAAACCGAGAATCAGTTGCGCTAACTTATTACACCATAAAATATTATGCTCAGAATCAAGCACCACAGCAGCATCGGGTAATGCTTCAGCTCCTTGACGGAATCGTGCTAAAAGCGCAGCAAGTTGCCCCACTCTACGGCGGTTTTTTCCCTGTAAGCGATAAATACCATTAAACACGCCCTCCCAACTACCGCTCCCTTGAGGTGGAGTGAGTTTTTTGTCTCGCCACAGCCAAAAGTTGAGACGTGTCAATTGCTGGTAATGCCAACACAGTAAACCGAGCAGACCAACAACGAGTATCCAGAGGGGCTTCCCTACCAATAAACCAATTAGCAAACAAAGCAGTAAATACACTGCCAAGCGCGTAAACAACCGGTACCCTGAATAAGAGTTAAACATAAATAAACCCAGACATCAGGCTAAATAAGAGAAGGACAAGATAGCCTAAAAGGCTACTTGTGCCTATCACTCATCAGCACTATATGCGTGTTGAAAAACGATAACCTGCACCACGAACCGTTTGGATCAAGCGATCATGACCAGACTCTTCAACGGCTTTACGAAGTCGTCTGATATGCACATCAACGGTTCTGTCTTCAACATACACATTGGTGCCCCATACATTGTCGAGCAACTGTTCACGGCTATAGACGCGTTCAGGGTGTGTCATAAAGAAGTGTAATAAACGGAACTCAGTCGGCCCCATATCAAGAACAGTATCACCCACACTCACCCTATGGCTCACAGGGTCAAGCAATAAGCCTTGTACATCAATGGTTTCTTCTAAACGAGTCGGTGCACTGCGACGCAATACAGCCTTAATACGTGCGACCAGCTCTTTTGGGGAAAAAGGCTTAGTAATGTAATCATCGGCGCCAACTTCAAGGCCTTTGACTTTATCTTCCTCTTCGCCGCGGGCGGTTAACATAATGATCGGAATTTGGCGGGTGAATTCATCTTGCTTTAAACGTTTTGCCAATTGAATGCCACTTCCGCCAGGAAACATCCAATCTAATAAAATCAGATCGGGGTAAGGCTCCTTTAGCAGCGCAATGGCCGAATCAAAATCTTCCGCCGCAGAGGTGGTAAACCCATGCTGTTCCATTACAAAAGTCAGCATCTCACGGATAGCTAACTCGTCTTCTACTATCAATATCCTTGCAGTCATAAGTGATTTTCTGTCAGTGAATGTCAACACGACTATTATTAGTCATTTTTATTACAGATTTATGAATAAGCGCACTATTTAAGCCATACAGTAACAATATTTGTCACAATAAGTTTATATAACTGTTTGTTTATAGCAATAAAAAAGGAGGCAACATGCCTCCTTAATTGAGTCTTAATGCTGAATTTAGAATTTGTGTTCTAAGCCAACACCTATATATTTGTCATCATCTGTAGACGCTTCTAATGAACGGTTCGTGTAGAAAGCGAATAGTTTAGTTGGTTTACCTAAGCTGTAATCTGCACCTACTGACCATGAATCACCAAGGTCTTCCATATCTTGGAACTGTGCTTTTAACGTCACAGCATCAATATCATAGGCAGCGCTTAACAGATAACCATTAACACTATCTGTGGAGACTTCAACAGGTAAGTTAGTTGAGTCTAATTTGTAAGTTTGTTCTTGTTGCTGGAACATACCGCCCAATTTAATACCTGCTAACTTAGCTTGTAATGTGGCACGAACAATCTCATATCCTGACACATCAGAGTCATAGGCAATAGATGCATAAACGGGAGTTTTCTTCAGCTTTGCATCACCATACATGGCCGCTAAACTAAAGCCGTCTTGAGCAAATTGATCTTTTACAGCATTTCCTTCGGCAACATAGGTCACACCAAAGACAAAATCACCCATTGAAGGCGTGAGGTAAGTCGCCGTTTGAGCTGCGCGAACTTCACCCTTGAATAGTTTACCTAAGTCACCAGAAAGATCGTTGAATTGGTCAACATCACCTTGAGAAATTTTCAACAGGGTATCATTACGACCCACTGAGAACGAACCAAAAGCACCTTTCAAACCAACAAATTGATTACGTGCAGTAAAGTTATCGCTTGATGCATTACCAGTATCAACTTGATATTCCACAGTATAGAAAGCTTCAAGCGAGCTAGACAGCGCAAAATCGCCCTTCACACCAAAACGAGAAGCATTACTTTGAATAGTTGTTGTAGCATCACCCTTCTCATCATTTGATTGAGCGGTGACATTCAACTTACCATAAACAGTCAGTGGTTCAGCGGCATAAGCTGAAGCCAGAGTTGTAGAAGCTAGCGCAGAAGCAAGTAGAGTTTTACAAAAAACGTTCATCATTTAATCCTTTCGACGTTATGTTCGTCTTGGTTATTGGTTTGGAACGACCGAAAGTGTGCAATGAATCTGTTTCAGTTTTATTTCAAGTGTGACAACTTAGGTGAATACACGGAAAAATACGTCAGCAATAAAAATTAAATACCATTAATATCAATAATTAATAACTTAAAAACCGGAATGTTACAATTTAATGAATTCTGCATTAGCCCTTAGATTAAGCTATTGCGTGTAGGTTTACCCCGCCCCAACTATGCCGTAAACTGCCACTTTATTTTCCTATGAGCGCCTCTTATGTGGTTTAAAAATCTTACTCTTTATCGTTTTAATAAACCTTTTGCCGTCGAAACTGAAGCACTTGAAACCGCACTTGCAGATTTCACTTTCTCCCCATGCTCAAGCCAAGACATCAGTAAATTTGGGTTTTCCAATGCCTTAGGAAAAAAAGGCAGTTCCTTGGTACATAGTGCCAACAATCGCCATTTAATTTGTGCGACTAAAGAAGAAAAAATGCTCCCAGGCCAAGTCATCAAGGAAGCACTTGAAGAAAAAGTGGCTCTCATTGAGGATGAAGAAAATCGAAAACTGGCAAAAAAAGAAAAAGATGCTCTTAAAGATGAAATTATCACCAGTTTGTTACCTCGGGCATTTTCACGCCGTAGCCAGACTCGCGCACTGATTTTACCAGAGCTGGAAATGATCCTCGTTGATAGTTCAAGTGCCACTAAGGCCGAAGAATTATTAGCGTTATTACGTAAAGCTCTCGGCAGTTTGCCAGTGATCCCCTTAAGTTTTAAAGCGCCTGTTGAATCCCATTTAACCGAATGGTTAAAGAATGGCAGTGCACCATTACCCTTTGAAATGCAAGATGAAGCAGAGCTTAAATCAGAAGCAGATGAAGGTGGCATTGTACGTTTTAAGCAACAGGATCTAAAAGAAGATGAAGTGCTCGCTCACTTAGCGACGGGCAAACAAGTTCATAAATTAGCCCTGCACTTTGGTCAATCCATCGCGCTATTGCTGCAATCGGATGCTAGCGTGAAACGTCTTAAATTCTCTGAAGAATTTAGAGCGGGGAACGATGAAGTCGGTACTGATGATCCTATGGCACGTTTAGATGCTGATTTTGCATTAATGGGTAGCGAGTTAGTTGCCTTAATGCACGCACTTGTATCAGCCCTTGGCGGACTAGAAGAAACACAAGACTAACTCTTCACTTAATAACGAGTACATGATAAAAAAGCGCGCTAAATTAGGCGCGCTTTTAATCCAGATAACAACATAAATACGTTAGATTTTAACCGCTAATTCGCCTCGATTATCAAAAGGCCACTCAATACCCAACCATGCCTTAAAGAACGCCTTTTGCTGCTTAGTTGCATTAGCATTGCCCTTTAACATCAGCATACCACTTTGTTGCTCACCCAGTTTCAGAGTCACTTGCTTGATTTTATCGTTGCTAAATAAGGTTACTTCAATGCTATCGCCAGCATTAAAATCTTTTATCCGTTTATTAAAGCCTGTAGCTGTTACCTTAAGACCATTAATCGCGAGGACTTCATCACCCGCGACAATGCCCGCTTGCCATGCGGGACCATTACGCAATACTTGATCTAATACCAAAGATCCATATTTACTGCTTAAGGTCATGCCCGCAAATGCCTCAGCTTTGGAATCCTTTCCATAGGACATAACCAAACCAGCCTGTGCTAACAGATCTGGGTAATCTAGGCTTATAGGACGATTCACATTAGCGTGCCACCAAGGAGTGTAATCTTTACCTGATAAATCTTTTAGAATTTGCTGCACATCATTGACCGTATATCCCTTCGGCACCCGATGATTTTGATATAAACGACGGTGCACATCACGGTAAGAATGCTTCAGTTTAGAGTCTTCGAGAAGTGAGAAGTCTAAGGCTAAAGAGGTTAAGTAGCCCTCGGAGTAAATATTCACACTGTGATTAATCGCATAATCGCCACCCGTACTAGTCCATTGCCCCGCACTGGCCTCGGCGACAGACTGAGTTTCTCGCCCTGGATTAAGTTGGTTTTTTTCAATACGTTTGGCTAAATCGTCGAGAAACTCTTTTGGTGTCATCACACCTGCCCGAAGGAGTAACTGTCCTTGGAAATAGCTAGTTGAACCCTCGGCCATCCATAATAATTCCGTCATATTTTCATGCTGGTAATCATAGGGGACGAGCCCATCAGGGCGATAAGCTTTGACATTCCAAGTGTGGATAAATTCGTGGGATGCCGTACTAATAAAGCGTAAATAATCCCTACGTTCCCGAAAACTAAAACGGGGTAGCTGAATAATAGTGGAGTTTAAATGTTCAGTCGCCCCACTTGCGCCACTGGTAGCATGTACCATATAAACATAACGCTCAAAAGGATAATCGTCCCAAATGGCTTTTGCTTGACGGCTTAATGCTTTTAAATCCTTGACTATTTTATCGACGTTGTAATTTCCTTCTCCCCAAAAAACAAGCTCATACTTTTTCCCATCTGCACTGAAGTTTCTATGAGTACTGATGCCTGTTTCAATAGGAGAGTCAATTAACACGTCATAATTGGGCGCAATAAAAGAATGGGCTAAATGACCAGAAGCCATTCCCGAATAGCTTTGCCATGTTTTAGGCACTTTTAACTGCACTTCAACGGGTTCAGCTCTAAATTGCGGACTGTACATAAACACACCACTGGCATCTAAAAACGCATGACTGGCATCAATATGACGAACCCGTTGATCTAATTCATTAGCATATAACTGGTAAGTTACCGTTACACGGGTCGGTTGTTTGAGCGTAACTTGCCATTCACCGCTCGCCGTGCGCTTCCATGGCAGTTCATTACCTTTACTGTCTTGAGCGCTAAAGAGGCGCACGCCATCGGCTAAAGGTAATACTTGATATTTCCCCGTACGCCACACAGGAAGATTAACGGTAAAACTGTGACCACTCGTCTCAGGAAACATGACCCTAACATGTGCCAAATGCTGCTCTGGCTGGCTTAAATCAATTTCATAGTTTACATCAGCAAATACACTGGCTGAAAAAAATCCACTTAGCATCAAGATTGATAATCTGTTGGGTTTCACTCTTGCTTCCTTCTGTTATTATGCTTCTTATAATTTCCCCAAGTATAACAAGTCGATGTAGCAAGCTCATTAGTCGCTAACAAAAGCTAACAAAATATATTCCTTGCCCTAGGAAAGATGAGATCAGTATAAAAATGCAAAAAATTATTGTTATTTTATTGACGCTGTTAATGTCGGTTTCCTGGAGTGTTCAGAGTCGTGA
Organism: Shewanella sp. W3-18-1; assembly: GCF_000015185.1. Lineage (NCBI taxonomy): Bacteria > Pseudomonadati > Pseudomonadota > Gammaproteobacteria > Alteromonadales > Shewanellaceae > Shewanella > Shewanella sp. W3-18-1. The sequence continues at coordinate 3,221,050 of NC_008750.1, forward strand.
TCTTGAATCTGAAGAAGTTGAACTGCGTGAAACACCGCAAAACATGTACGACACCCTACATAAATCGCTCTCTTTCCCTATTGTCTTTAAAAATCGTGAACAATTCGAGCGTGTAGCCCAAGAGCAAGGTTATAAGCCAGCAGAATTTATGCATCTTTTGCAATTACTGGCACGACTTAATATGGAACCCAATGTTAAATCTAAAGTTGGAGTTCAAGATGCAAATGCCATCATAGCGCTACTCGCAAGTATTGCCGAATCGCCCTATGAACAAGCCTTTGTTGCTATGTTGAAGGGGAGGTATATTGGTCGAACAGAACAAAAGTATCAAGAAGCAATAACCCTCTATAACGAGGCGCTCAGCCGTATCAATGACAGCTTTGATATTGAAGCCATGCTGCTTAAGCACACCATTCACGAGCATTTAGGTGGTTTACATTTAGTCATACGCCAAGATGTTCCCGCCTTAATGCACTTTCATACCTATCGTGATATCGCCTATAAGCTACGAAATGATTATCTGATTGCTGCTGCGGAATCAAAACTTGGCCATTATTACAATAAAAATCAGCAACTAACTAAATCATTACAACATTACAGTGAAGCCATTCGGCTCTCTAACCGCTCTAACTATCCCTCAATGAAAACCCACCTACAGCTGCAGTTAGCCAAGGTTTATCGTGATTTAAAGCAATGGGATGAAGCGCTGAAGAATGCCCATGAAGCCGCTGACGGTTTTAAAAAAATGGGCAATGATACTTATCTATCGAGTTGTATGACTGTCATCGCCATGGTGTACGGTGAACAAGGAGACTGGAATAAGGCTATTGATTACTACCTTAATGCCCAGCAATTAGATGCTAAACGCGGTAACTATATTGCCCAAGGTCTGAACTACCATAACCTTGGGCAAGCCTACTCAAATATCAGTGACAACACGAATGCCTTAAAATATTTATTAATGGCAAATCAAATCTTTCAAGAAAAGCAAAGTCATCATTATTTAGTGTATAACGAATTATTGATTGGTGAAGTAGCCAAAACCAATCAGGATTGGCCATTGATGATGAGTCATGCCGATAATGCATTGGTGCTTGCAACCGAACTAAAACTGATGGACGAGCAAAAATCCGCATTAACACTCATCGCCCTCGCGGCAGAAAATTTAGGAGAACAGGGTAAAACCATAGAGACACAAAAGCAGATCATTGAATTAAGTTCACAAGAGCAAAATACAGATAAAGCCCCATCTGTATCACCATCAACGCTCGCAGAGCAGCAACTCAAGCTTGAACTTAGCCTGTTGCAAAATAAATTTAATGAAGCTCAGCAAGAAACCAAAAACACCTATAAGCTATTGGTATTATGTGGTTTTATTCTGGCATTATTTATTATCATTATGTTGATACAACTCAAATCTCGCCGCCAAATCAAAATCGAAAATAAAGCGTTAGCACAACTCAGTCAGCAGGAAGCTTTTACCCATCACCTAGGATATGCGGCTTTAATTGCACATTTAAGCCCTGGACATTTAAACCAAAAACAACCATCAACAGCCGCACTAGGCTTAATTGAATTTCCAGAGCACGTCACGACTGATCTTCACTATGGCCAATACTTTGCCAATACCATAAACACTAAATTGGCGGCCCTAATATCTGATGCACTATCCCTACCCGTCTATGTTATACGTCAAGGGGTATTTGCCGTTCGATTCAACCATGGGATAGAACCAGAGCAAATTATCAGCCAAATTCGACAGTACCTCGATAGACAAGCATTGATCCAGACGTTTAAGCTCGGATTTATTAACTTACCTCTGCTGGTTAAATCAGAAATGAAAATGGCGCCTCAACTTCAATTTGAGACAGCGCAAATGGCCCTCGCCTGCGCGCGTAGCATACCAACTCAAGGCGATCATTATGTCAGTCTTAGAGCACTCGATTTTGTACCGCCAACGCTCTTTGCAAATCCGCTCTTTTTACATCTCGAGAAGGGCATTGAACGCGGATTGATCCGCGTGGAAACCAACGCAAATAAAGACGATATCCATTGGCCTTGCTGGGAAAATAACCAATATAGACAATTACTGGAAAATATTTGATCAATATCAGTCATTAATCACGGGGACACAGCCAAATCGCATTTGCACTCTACTGTCATTGTTATAACATTAGTAGCATATCGACTTCACAGCTAATCTGGACATAGGATCGTCATGCTTTTTAGCCTTGCAGAGTTAGGAAAATACTCCGGATGAAGGATTCAAACGCAACCGTTTCACAACTTGCATTATTACAACAAAAACTTCACTCGGCCAAACTCGCCTTAGATGAAGTCAATGAAGATAGAAATGCCAAGTTACAAACACTACTCCAATTTATTGGCCATTTAAGCCTAGCCTGTAAAGGGCAAAACCTTGAACTGGATAATAAGCTCGCTAAACTTCGCCATAACTTAAGTACGTTTGAGCGGATCGATGAGGCATTGCCAGAATTAGTGGATGTTGAACGCCTATTAAAAGGCCAATATCACCATGTGATGGTACAACTCGAAGAAAGTCGAGCGGGATTAGCCCAAGTGGTTCGTCAGATCCAACGCGTTAACTCTGCACCCGAAAAACTCAAAAAAGAAGTTAACTATTTCAAGCAGGATCTTTCCAAACCTTTCCATACAGTTTGGGAATATATTCCTAAAGTTAAACAAATTATTGGCTTTTACGAAACCATATTACAGCAGCAATTTAGCGAATCAGAAAAGCTTGAAATTCTACCTAAGCACAGACAACTTGCCCATGAACTAGCCCACATGATTTCGGAAATTGAATTCCGAAAAGATCAACGTGATCAGGTGTTAGTCATAAAGGAGATGCTGGCTTCCGATATAGAAATCGATAATTTGCTCGAAGCTTATCAAACCATTTTATCTTTATTGCTTGATAACATCGCACGGGAAAAGTCGGCATCCCAAGAATTTTTATACGCCTTAAATGATGCCCTAGCCGCGGTACGGGAAGTGGTCAGTGAATCCTACAACCACACCCAACGCAGTTTTCAGCTAAAAACACAGTTAAACAGAGAGATCAATACTCGGGTTGATAACGCAGGAGCAATCATATTAGATGTTGAAGATGTGGTTGATCTTAAAGCAAAGCTTACCGAACAGTTAAACTCGATCCGCTCGGCATTAGCCCGTAAAGAAGCCTTGGAACAGAGGGAACAAGCACTGTTGCGTAAATCCATGGAAACAATGCGCAAAGAACTCAATGAACTCAGTACCGAAGCAAATACCTATAAAGAACGGTTATTCGAGCAACAAAAACTCAATTTATTAGATAGCTTAACGCAATTACCTAACCGCGCAGCCTTAGAAGAACGCATGGAGTTGGAATACCGTAACTATCAACGTCATAAGAGTCCATTGTGGGTGGCGGTTGCCGATATTGATCATTTTAAAACCATTAATGACAGTTTTGGCCACAGTACGGGTGATAAGACATTGCAGGTGATTGCGATGGCACTTAAGAACTCCCTACGAGATACAGAATTTGTTGCACGCTACGGCGGTGAAGAATTTGTCCTCTTACTACCCGATGTTGGTAACGGTGATATTGTACAACTTTTAAACAGAGTGCGTGAAAAAGTAAAAAACATTCCATTTAAATTTAAAAATCAGAGAATTACAGTTACAGTATCCATAGGGGCTGCACAAGTTATGGGGAATGAACTCATACATGAGACCTTCGAACGCGCCGATGCAGCACTCTATAAAGCAAAACATGAAAGCAGAGACAGGGTTGTGATTGACGTATAGTTAAGACCGACTATACGCCTCCTCTTATCACTCCTGTCAAACGAAGGAGTGATAAATGATAGTAAAAGTTAGCCCTAAAGGTAGCATGGATCAGCTTTCACAACTTGAAGTTGATCGCCTCAAAAAAAGCGCAAAAAGCGCATTGTATCAACTGTATCGTAACTGCTCACTCGCTGTACTTGCCGCTGGTTTAAAAACCGATAATTCTAAAGCCCTATTTGAACAATACAAAAACTTTGATATCAATGTCCTACAACGGGAACGCGGAGTTAAATTAGAACTCATCAATCCACCCGAACAGGCTTTTGTCGATGGCCAAATTATCACGGGTATTCAAGAACATCTGTTCTCTGTACTCAGGGATATTCTTTATATTAGCGACAAATATGAAACCCTAAAATACATCAATCTTGCCAATGCCAGCCATATTACTAACGTTGTCTTTGATATTCTGCGTAATGCGAGAGCCATTGCGCCAATGAAAGATCCTAATGTGGTCGTTTGTTGGGGTGGACACAGCATTAATGCCATCGAATATCAATATACCCGTGAGGTCGGCTATCAACTCGGACTGAGAGAACTCGATATCTGCACCGGTTGTGGCCCAGGAGCGATGGAAGGGCCAATGAAAGGTGCCGCGATTGGCCACGCAAAACAACGGATAAAGAATGCCCGCTATATTGGTTTGACAGAGCCTAGTATTATCGCTGCCGAGCCCCCTAATCAAATTGTCAATGAACTGGTGATTTTACCCGATATTGAAAAACGCTTAGAAGCCTTTGTACGCCTCGGGCACGGTATCATTATTTTCCCGGGTGGCGCGGGAACGGCTGAAGAACTGCTCTATATTTTGGGCATTTTACTGAATAAAGAAAATCAGGAAACGCCCTTCCCACTGATCCTCACAGGTCCCACGGAAAGCGCCGATTATTTCATAAAAATAGACGAGTTTATTGCCGCAACCTTAGGGGATGAAGCACAGAAAAAATATCAAATTATCATTGATAATCCCGCAGAGGTGGCTCGGGTAATGAAACAAGGTATGGAACAAGTCAAAGCCTACCGCAGAGCAACAGGCGATGCGTATCAATACCAATGGGCATTGAAGATTGAAGCGGAGTTTCAACTGCCCTTTATCCCAAGCCATGATGTTATGGCCAACTTGGATTTACACTTAAACATCGACAAAGCAAAACTTGCCGCCAACCTACGAAAAGCCTTTTCGGGTATAGTAGCGGGTAATGTTAAATCGGATACAATCAAACAAATAGAACATTTGGGTCCCTTCCAATTGAAAGGTGATCCAATACTGATGGATATGATGGATAACCTGTTGAGTGCGTTTGTGCAGCAACAGAGAATGAAACTTCCCGGCACAGCTTATGTACCATGTTATCAGATAGTTAAATAAGGTCGTTAGCAAACCAAGCCAATGAATAAGTTTTTAATCATCGATGGTCTCAACTTGGTTCGCCGTATTTATGCGGCGATCCCCAATGAGAACGATATGGAAAGCCTTAAGGAGCGCGTCACTTCGGCATGCACTAAATTGCTGCGCGTCCACCACCCTTCCCATATAGCTATCGTGTGGGATGGAGATGAAATTTCATGGCGTAAACAACTTTACCCCGACTATAAAAAAGGCCGTAAACCTATGCCTGAGCCACTTGCACAGGGACTCAGAGCATTACAGGAGCATTTAGCCACACTTAATATCGCCTCTATCTATGCCGCCGCAGAAGCCGATGATGTGATTGCCACTCTTGCGGTGAAAACGGCTAAAGCACAAGGAGAAGCCATAATCGTTTCCACTGATAAAGGCTTTAGCCAGCTCAATCATCCACGCATTACTCAGTGGGATCATTTTAATCAGCAATACCTAGATATTGCTGCATTAGAACAAAAACTGGGCGTTGACCGTAGCCAGTTTCTCGATTTAATGGCGCTGGCAGGAGACAGCGGTAACAAGATCCCGGGTATTGCAGGCATAGGTCCAAAATCGGCGGCAGAACTTTTAAAGACCTTCAGGACATTAAGCACACTCTTTTCATCATTACCTAACTTGGGCGCTAAACAAGCGAAGAAACTGGCCGAGGGTAAAGAAATGGCGCGTCTCAGTTATAAGCTGGCGCAATTGCAAACGGATTTGCCTCTCAATATCAATTTAAAAGACTTCCGAGCAAACAGCACACCTCATCCAGCCCCCAATATAGAGCAATAAATGTATTGTTAACACTAAGTTGCAATAAACACATTTACCTTGGTGTAACAAAAGCGTATTTTATGGTCGAACTAGGGCGATTCATTCGATGAGGAAAGGGATTAGTTTAAATGAAATCAAAAACTTCAGTAATTATCGGTAGTATTTTTGCTGCTTATGTTGCGTTTGTGGCCGTGATAGTCCTCGTATATGAACCCACTCCCGATGAGATGAATTGGGAAGATAGACAAGCCTACTTGAACCAAAAAGTTAACGATCTAACCCTAGGGCAAGATATTACCGAAGTGAGAGCAATGTTAGGCAAGGCTGATTTTTCAGAGGCTAAAACACTTGATACACACCAACTTCAAGTGCTTTTTTATCGTACTCACCATGAAAAATCAGATGGAATAACAACGAAAGGGGAATGTACTCCGCTGATATTTAAAAATAATAAACTTATCGCTTGGGGGACTGATACTTATAAACAGTACCTTGAGGCAGGGACAGATACCAGCTTAAATACCAGTAATGAAGCTCGTTTAGCCAATGAGTAATAGATGCTTGAATCTATTGAATAAAAACGCCACTGAATAAGTGGCGTTTTTGGATCATACTCAATATCCCGAGGGCAAGACTTTATTCACCAGTCTGATATTCTATATAGGCTTCACCTTTACTGAGTAAGCGTCCGGGCAACTACACCTATCTTTTAAAATTCCATGGTAACAGGCTGTCTATATCCGGTGCTGGTTGGCACAGTTCATTAAGGCAAGCCATGATGTAATCAAATGGCACTAAGCCATTAACCTTTGCGGTTTCCACAATGCTGTAAAGCGTGGCACTGGCATGAGCCCCATTAGCTGTCTGACTGAATAACCAATTTTTTCGACCAATCACAAACGGTTTTACCGCTCGCTCTGCACGATTATTATCAATACTCAATCTGCCATCATCAACATAACGAATAAGTTTGTGCCATTGATTAGCCAGGTAATTAGCCGCCTCTATCAGTTTGGTATTACCCACTAAATTCGGTTGGTTTTGCTCAAGCCATGCTTTTAGCTTGTCCAGTATAGACACACTGACTGCTTGTCTTGTCGTGTATTTATCATCCGCACTTTTATCTTTAACGCGTGACTCAACGCCGTACAGTTTTTGGATAAGGCTCAATACCACATCCGCTTTGCCGGTTTTATTTTTACCTTGCAGCTTTTTGGCTTCAATAAATTTACGACGCGCATGCGCCCAGCAGCCAGTTAAGGTTGCCTGTGTTTTTTCATAAGCTTGATAACCATCTACGTGCAAGTACCCTTGATATCCATCAAGATAATTAACCACGCACGCGGCCGCGCGACTATTGTGAAAATCGTAAAGCACGATATTAGGGATAGGATTATTCGGGTCTGGTGAATCTCGACCTGAGCAATACACCCACATGTAGCTGTTCACTTTATCGGATTTCACCACCTTTAATGGCGTTTCATCGGCAAACAGCGTGGGCTGCTTTAACAGTTCGGCTTTAAGTCGCTCAACTAGTGGCGCGAAGAGTGCGGCGGATTTGTCTATCCAGCTGCTCATGGTCTGGCGACTGAGCTCAATACCGTATTGCTTGAACATCGCTTCCTGGCGATAAAGCGGTAACCCGTATTGGTATTTACTGGTGATAAGCTGACTGAGCAAACTGCTCGTCGCGATACCTTTATTAATCGGCATTGCAGGCATTGGTGCTTGTTTTATTGGCGTATTCGTCGAGGATTTATCACAGTGACGGCACGCGTATTTAGGCCGAATGTGCTCAATGACTTTTATTTGCGCTGGGATAAACTCAAGCTTTTCTGACTTATCTTCACCCATTTTATGTAGCTCACCGCCACAGCAATCACAGGTTTTATCTTCAATGTCGTGGATAACTTGCTCACGGGGTAAGTCTTTTGGCAGTGGCTTACGCACCGGTTTTTTGCGGGTATAGCTAATGGATTGTTGCTCAGCCTCAACGGCTTCAACAATCTCTTCTACTTCATTGAATAACTCGCCTTGCCCTACAAAGCCTTCAGCACTTTTGCCAAATTGTTTTTGTTGGGCCAGGCGCCAGCGTTCTTCTAGCGCAGCTATTTGCGCATCTTTTTGTAAAGATAATTGCCGCTCATTTTCGAGCAGTTTTTCCAGTTCAGCAATGCGCTGTTGAAGGGCGAGTACATTTTTCATGACGCCTATTTTAAGGCGTCACCAGCGGGTTTCCAGTGCTAAATGAACATCCTTTGATGATCATCAATCGATCGCAAATATTAAAGTAATTGCTTACCTGCTATATCAATTTTACTGTGGCCAATGACATCATAACCCGACAATAACCAGTGTAATTGTTGCTCGGTTAATGTCATGGTGGGTGACATGAGTTTGGGCCATTTGAACTTATGCTTATCTAATCGCTTATACCACAGCGCAAAGCCGGTATTATCCCAATAAAGCAATTTGAGTTTGTCACGGCCTTTATTACAAAAGACAAATAGCGCACCACTGAGCACTGGGAGTTCAAGCTCTGCTTCCACTAAGGCGGCTAACCCATTAATCGATTTTCGAAAATCGACCACATCGGCACATACATAAACGGTGGGCACATCAACAAACATCTTCATGCCATTAGCCCTTTAATAATGGCAACGATATCGGTCGTTGCTAAATCTGCAGGTAGGGTGAGTTGGCCGGTGCGGGTATCAAACTGCAGTGTATTTTGATGAGTGTGCTCGCAGACGTCAGTGGTGGTTTGTTTTAGTTGAATAAAGCGTGATGATGTAGCGCGCGTTGGTAAGGTTATTTTTTGCTGGTTCTCAGCCTGTAAAGCACGTTGTTTATAATAAGTGGTAATCGAGACATTATGATGTTGGCAGAATTCAACATTAGTGCCACTAAACGAGCCGCGTTGTTGAAGTAGCATCTGCCACTGAGTAGTTGTTCTGTATGTTTTCATCACCTGCTCCAAATTTATCATTGAGCAGGTATTTTCAAATAGGCAGATTAATGATGCGAGGTGTGGTTCGCTAGACGGTTACTTTACTGAGCCATTCTGGTGCAGGTCTACCCTTCAAATAATGGTCGAAATATTCCATCATGCGAATACTGTAATCGAGCTTGTTTGGATATTTTTTCAAATGATGCGGTTCATCTTCATATTGCAAAAACACCACCTCTTTACCCGCACGGCGCATCGCTAAATACATTTCAATACCTTGCTCCCAAGGTACTGCATCATCCTTATCGCCAAACATAATCATTAAAGGCGTTTGAATACGATCAGCATAAAATACTGGTGAGTTTTCAATGTATTTTTGTGGTGCAGCAAACAAACTGGCACCAATACGACTCTGCCCAGTTTCATACTGGAACTGGCGCGCAAGCCCTGTACCGTGGCGAATACCGCTATATCCACTGATCATATTAGCAACTGGTGCTCCCGCCACAGCAGCCTTAAACATCTTAGTTTGAGTAATAGCAAATACCGTTTGATAACCACTCCATGAATGACCTTGCAAACCGATGGCATTGGGATCGGCAATCCCGATATCGATTAACTTTTGTACACCAGAAGTAAGTGCTTGTACTGAACTTGCGCCAGGATAACCAATATCAAACCGAATATCCGGTAAGAAGATGGCATAACCATTATCGGCATACCAAGCAAAATTGGGCCTATGGTTGATGTGCATCGATGGAAATGCATGCAATCTATCCGTCATCACTTGGTAGTAATAAACCAGTACTGGATAGCGCTTACCTTGTTGATAATGGGTCGGCTTTATTAATACACCATCTAATGGTTTACCATCACCATTAGTCCAGTGGACTAACTCGGATTGACTCCAATTAAAGGCTTGTCGCTGTTTATCTAACTCGGTTTGTTTCACTGCATTTTGTGGTGCGTTATAGCTCGCAGTATATAAATCGGGGAATAAATCAAAACGCTCCTTTGAAAAAAGGAGCGTATCGGCGTCTTTACTGCGCCCCAAGACACTGAGTTTATACTCACCTTGCATCAATGTGTTAACACCAGCGGTGCCAAGCGTTGCTTGATAGAACCCATCGGCTTTAGTTTTATCGCTGTAACCATGAAGTAATACAGTCGCATTATGTGAAAGCTCGGTCGGCTCATCGGGATTATCCACTAAACCTTCGATCCGATATTGGATTTTTTGTGCGCGCCCTTGCCCCGCGGTTAACACAAAACCCGCTTTAGACTCAGTATTAAACTGCCAAACATCGTATTTGTCATAAACTAAAAAGCCCGCATCATCTTTTAGCCAAGGGCCAAAACCATATCCCGGCGCACTAGAGGGATAGTCATGATCTTCATCGGCAAAACTAACCTTTAAAGATTGAGTCAGATTAGTGCGACGTCCCTCTGCAATATCATAAAGATAAACGTGACCCTGCTGATAATAAGCCACATATTTACCCTTCCCTGAGAGTGTTGGCTCTGCATCACTTGGCTGCTGCGTTAGAAATAGCACCTTACGACCAGTATTAATATCAACAAGATAGTAATCTTGATAGAAGCCAGCCCAGGTTGTCATCTTACGATAGGGTAAATCTGAACTCGCCAACATAAAGCGTTTATGTTGTGAAATCGTCACATCTGGAACGGTTTGATCGCCGAGCTGTACCACATTATTCGAGCCTAAATGTAAAACGGCAAGATAAGTACGTTGTTGTTCTTTCTCATATTGTTTGATTTCATTAGGTTTAATTCGCGGGTCATCACCATGCCACACCTTAAGCCCACGCAGACCTGTGACAATTTCTTTATCGTACAGATCCTTTTCTTCGGTAATTTTCTTCAGGCTTAGCTGCTGACTAACCTCAGGGACACGGCCGAAAAAGAGTCGCTCACTGTCTAATGAGAAGCTTAAACTAGTGTAGCGATTGAGTTTCCACTCGGGTGACTCAGGAATTTTACTGAGTTTGCCCGACTGCAGATCAACCAGCGATAACTGATAGCTGCGGCCATAAGGTAACTCGCTGTCTTTGCCCTGCGTAAATGCAAGCCAACGACCATTTTTAGCCAGCGCTAACGCACCAATCTGCTGACTATTCGATTCAAAAACCGTAGATTGCTGCTGGGAGGTTAAATCCACTAATCGCAATTGATGTCGCTGATTAGCGATATCATTGATTGCCAGTGCAAGTCTGCGGCTATCTTTATCAAAAACATAGGCCGTAACATGCTCTGCATCAATTCGTTGTGCTTGGTTTTCTAAATTGATCAAACTAAAACGTCGGCCTTGATCAAACTTATCCACTTTGGACTTTTCGGCCTTAACAGGGCCTCCCGTTAATATTTCTGCGGTTTCAATAGCCTCTTTGGGATCTTTTGGCGTTTCCTCATCAGCCTCAAACCAAATTGCGAGATGGTTACCCGCATGACTAAACGCAAATTCCTTCACGCGTTCGAAGCGAGTCTGTGTGCCCGTTTGAGTATCGAGCAATACCATGTCAGCCTTGAGTTGCTTCTTTGTCTTTGCATCAGAGGTTTCAACGGTAAGTAAACTAGGTTTCACCACCATAGCCACATAACGACCATTGTGGCTAATCATAGGTTCTGAACCACCCGCGATATTATAGTCTTGGCCAGTGTGTACATTTTTTATTATCGTATGGCTATCGCCCCGATCAGGAGCTGACTCCACCGCAAATACTCGACCATTATCGGCAATCACAGGCTTGCCGAGAGATTCAAAATGCATGATGTCCGTTAAAGTGAGCGGCTTAGTACGGGTTTCGGCCTGCACCGCAGATAATGCCCCGAGGGATAACAGAACCAGAGATGTGATAGGGAGTAACTTCAATGTCTTCCTCTTTTATGTATTTGTTAGACTAAAGTAGACTTTTTTAACTATTGGCCCTCCATCATCGTTATAACCCAGTATTTTTACAAGTTTTAGCACATAAAAAATCGTGATATCGCTCACTATTTCCTGTGAAGTTTGACCAAAGGTGGTTAAAATAATGGGGAGAAAAATACCAAATTCATAGTCCTGCTATCCAGTTAACACTGGGGCAGACAATTGCAGTAACGACGAACCGTGGAAGGACTTCTCCATGTCAAAAAGAACGATAACCGTAATTCCAGGTGATGGAATTGGCCCAAGTATTATTGATTCAGCCTTAAAAATTCTTGATAAAGCAGGTTGTGATTTTGAATATGAATTTGCCGATGCTGGTTTAACAGCACTCGAAAAACAAGGCGAGTTACTTCCACAGCGTACCTTAGAACTTATCGAAAAAAATCGCATCACCCTCAAAGGTCCACTCACAACACCAGTAGGTGAAGGCTTCACTTCTATCAACGTGACATTACGTAAAAAATTCGGCCTGTACGCAAACGTGCGCCCAGTATTGTCCTTCAAGGGAACCCAAGCCCGTTACGAAAACATTGATATCATCACAGTACGTGAAAACACCGAAGGTATGTATTCTGGCCACGGTCAAAAAGTGTCAGACGATGGTTTAACCGCTGAAGCCACCAGTATTGTGACTCGCCAAGGCGCAGAGCAAATCGCCACTTTCGCCTACGAACTGGCCCGTAAAGAAAACCGTAAAAAAGTCACTATCGTGCACAAGGCAAACATTATGAAGTCAACTTCAGGCCTGTTCCTGAAAGTGGCCCGTGAAGTGAGCCTACGCTACCCAGACATCAAAACCGAAGAAATGATCGTCGATGCAACCTGCATGAAGTTAGTCATGAACCCAGAGAACTTCGATGTGATCGTGACCACCAACCTATTCGGTGACATTTTATCTGACCTGTGTGCTGGCTTAGTCGGTGGTTTAGGTATGGCACCGGGCGCAAACATTGGCCGTGATGCAGCGATTTTCGAAGCGGTTCATGGTAGTGCACCCGATATCGCCGGTAAAAACCTCGCCAATCCAACCTCCGTCATTTTGGCCTCGATTCAAATGCTGGAATATTTAGGCATGGCTGATAAAGCGGAACAAATCCGTAAAGCAGTATCTGCTGTCATCGAAGAAGGTGACCGTACGACTCGCGATTTAGGCGGCACCCACGGCACCACAGACTTCACTCAAGCGGTACTCGATCGCCTAAGTTAAGATTGAAGCGAAACGCATTAAACTAAAAAGCCCCAAGGTTTCCTTTGGGGCTTTTTGTTTTTTTAATAAGCAGTGGTGTTAGCTCACACCCGCATAGTTAATTCCACGCGGTATTAGGACGTAGCCATAAATGCACTGTCACTTCATCACGGTCGTGATAAAGATGCTTACACTGCACTTTAAAATCAGTCACACCATTCTCTTTAAGAATCGTCTGCATGGTCTCAAGAATGGCTGTCACTTCTTTATAGCGGCTCTTCATCGGTAATTTAAGATTAAAAATCGCTTCCTTAAACCAACCGTTAATCGCCCAAGCTTCAATCAGTTCAGCAACGCGCGCAGGTTTCTCAACCATATCACACACTAACCAATAGATATTTTTGCGCTGCGGCTCGAAACGGAAACCGTCTTCACGGTAATGTTTCACTTGACCCGTTTCCATCAGTTTTTCATCCATGGGGCCATTATCAACCGCTGACACAAACATACCACGGCGAACCAATTGGTAAGTCCATCCCCCTGGGCAAGCGCCCAAATCCACTGCATTCATGCCACTGCGAATACGTTCTTCCTGCTCTTCTTTAGGCACAAACTGCCCAAAGGCTTCATCGAGTTTTAGGCTAGAACGGCTCGGCGCATCCGCCGCCATTTTAAGACGTGGAATGCCCATAAAATGTGGCGAACTGTTATTGCTATAGGAATAACCCACATAGGCACGGCCGGGTCCAATAAAACACACGTGGATAATCGGACGTTTGGGATTTTCCTGCGCAAGCAAACTGCCCGATTTTTTCAAATGCTGGCGTAACGGCACGGTGAACTTACGGCAAAAAGCCGATAGCTCTTTCGCTTCGTTCGTATCAGGTGTTTCAACCCGCACTTCACCCGCTTTGCTGACGTCACTGAGCGCCGCAACGATTGGGCTTATTCTGTCATTTTCAGGCAAGTCGACTAACAAGTCGCTAGCAGCAAACATCTGGCGGGCGAAAATGAGCGAATCTAAAGGTAATTGTTTGACTAACGTATCAGCAGCGTCGTCTTCAAAACATTGGTATACAACATAAGCGTCGTTATTGTTGGCCTTAACAAAGCCACCCACATTGAGCTCACCGGCTCGCTGTTGGATTTCTGCAGCGCATTCTTTTTCAAAGCCTGCGCGGCAAAATAAAAATAGGTTTTTCATGGGGATCCCTGAGAAATCCAAGCCAAAGCATTGGCTGACTATCGATTTGGGTGCCAGTATACCAATTTCAATCCACAAATGCCCTATTTGCCTACTGCTGAACCTTGAATTGCGATTAGAGAAATAAAAAAGGCTTAGGTGCGCCCTAAGCCTGTTAACTCACATAAGCATCAGCGATTAAGACTCATGACCGTCGATAACTTTGTGACGCCATACCGCGGCGGCAAATAATAACCAACCGAGTAAGAAACAACCACCACCCATAGGCGTAATAGGACCTAACCACTTAGTCCCAAACAAAGCCAGTCCATATAGTGAGCCCGAAAATAGTACTATGCCTGCGACAAAGAGATATGCCGACCAGTCCAGTAAACGCGAGGTTAACCATTGGCCCGAGAAGGCAACCATGATGAGGGCAAAGGTATGGTAGAAATGATATTGCACACCTAAGTTAAAGACTTCAATTAAGTTTGGTGGCGCGACCGCTTTTAAACCATGGGCACCAAAAGCCCCTAAAGCGACGGCTAAGAATCCGCTCACGGCGGCGAGTAACAATAAACCTTTACGCATGTAACGCTCCTGCTGGAATGGGATTAACTCATTCAACATTTATTCGCTCAACATCAAGCTCACGAATAAAATCACTTGATAAATCAATAGCACGTGCAAGGTTAGCGGCTTCACTGGTGCCTGACGACTTTCTTGGGACAAAACTATGATCGCCGTCGGTTATCCAAACCAATCCTATCTCAGCTTTCAAGGGCCAGCTTGGGATCTGCGCTTTGCCACCAAACTTATCCCGCTCACCCTGTACGACTAATACTGGGACTTGGCATTCATTCAAAGGTTCCAATCTAGGCTCGCCGCCTTTGAGTGGCACAAAAGGATAACCTAAACAAATCACCCTATCGATGCGCGCCGCTAATGCAGGATCGCAGGCTAATAGGGCCGCCATACGACCGCCCATGGATTTCCCCATTAACACCACACGTTCAACTTGTGGTTGTGAGTGGGCGATATCGAGCATCTGTGTAAAACACGCGAGCAATTTAGGCGCACGGTCCGGTGGACGCCGTTTACCATCTACAGCATTCGCCTGCATATAAGGAAAATTAAAGCGCATCACTCGGAAGCCCTGAGCAACGAATCCCGCCGACATGGCCTGCATAAAATCAGAATCCATGTTAGCACCCGCACCGTGGGCCAATAAAATCAAAGTACTCGCAGGCTCCCCTTCTAATACATAACTCGGCTTATCCGGGCAACAACTCACTGCGAGACTCCTCGGCAAACATGTCTAACATCCATTCACGAAACGCCACCACTTTACCCAGCTCAGCATGGTTTTGCTGGCAAACTAAGTAGTAAGCATCTTTACTGACCAAGACTTCTTGGAATGGACACACAAGCCGCCCAGCTTTGATATCGGGGCGTGCCAGCACGCTGTACCCCAGAGCAACCCCTTGACCGTGGGCCGCCGCCTGCAATACCAAAGACGAATGACTGAAAATAGGTCCTTGATTCACATTAATATCGGTAATCCCACATTGCCTAAACCATGCCTGCCAATCGTGACGACTCATATCATGCAGTAGCGTGTGATACTTTAAATCACTAGGTTGAGATAGAGGTTTAGGACCGTTGAGTAGCAGCGGGGAACACACAGGAATTAATACTTCATTTCTCAGCTTATCGGCACGAAGCCCTGGCCAATTACCAAGACCGTAATAAATAGCGACATCCACATCGTCCGTTAAAGAACTCGCCTCGCTATCGACGGCTTTTATACGTACGTCAATATCAGGATTTTTCTCACTGAACTTAGCAAGCCGAGGTACTAGCCATTGGATGGCAAAACTGGGCGACATACTCACAGTTAAAGAACCTATTGCACTTCGCGCCAATAATCTATCTGTCGCATCGGCAAGCTGGATAAAGATATCTTTAATATCGAGGAAGTAACTCTGCCCTTCTTCAGTTAACAACAAAGAACGATTCTTTCGGCGAAATAATTTTAATCCGAGAAAGTCTTCTAATGCCTTTATTTGATGACTCACCGCAGCTTGAGTAACAAACAATTCTTCAGCGGCTCGAGTAAAGCTCAAGTGCCGTGCGGCGGCTTCAAATGCTTTAACCGCATTAAGCGGTGGTAATCGTCTTGACATAGTGATCTCTATCTCAATTTTTAATTAGTTTTTCTAATCCGTATTGTTACATTTAATCGTTTGTAAAGGCCAGTGATTTTGGTTAAATTTTGCGCCAATGAAACACCTTGGTTGGACAATCTCGAGAACGATGATGGGAATGTCTGACAGCGTTACTTTGTCAGCCCGGAGGCGACTATGTTCAATTTAAAATCTGTGTTTGCGTTTGTGTTAGTTTCAACACTCAGTGCACATGTGAGTGCCAATGCGTTTGTTGACGAAATCGTCATCGACACAGCAGATCTACAAGCAAGTATCAGTGCAGACTTGACAACAACAATGGAAAAAATGCACCAAGAAGCTTTAGAAGAAGCCACTCTGCTCATTGCCGATGAGAAAGAAGCGACACCAGCACAACAAGTTGTTAAAACCAAATAATCCTTTCATTCCACTCGATTTGTCCATCAATTGAGGGAACCCAGAGAAAAGCCGCATCAAAATGCGGCTTTTTTGTGTACTAAATTTATGGACGATACACTTTTACGTTGGTATATCCCTGTTCAATTAAATATAGCGCCTGCAGCTTACTCATGACACCTCGCTCACAGTAGAGCAAATAGGTCTTTTGCTTGTCGAGATCGGCAAACTGGGTCGCTAATTTAAAAAATGGGATTCGCTTTACCTCAACACCTTCAATATTAAGAGGTTTATGTTCCTCTTCTTCTGGTGCTCGGATATCGATAACCACTTCATTAGTCTCAATGGCGATGACAGTTTCAGTCTCGGTAATTCGAGTGTCCATTTGTTCTGCTATCTCTCTAATATCAATGGTGACGGCCTGTGCGACAATTTGGTCGATTAAATCTTCAGAGAACTTCTTCTCTTCCGCTTCAACCTTGGCGAGTACTGCCTTGACGGTGGGTTTTTGTGAGATAACACCACAATACTCTGGCATTGATTTAGCAAAATCTTCGGTACCGATCCTGCGACTTTCGTTGATGATATCCTGTTTATCCATTGCGATTAATGGGCGCAAGATCAGCAGTTCAGTACAACGATCAATGACGTTCAAGTTGGTTAAGGTTTGACTCGATACTTGGCCTAAACTTTCACCGGTAACCAAAGCTTGGATGCCAAGACGTTCAGCAATTCTTGCCGCGGTGCGCATCATCATACGTTTCAATACAACGCCCATTTGACCATTGTCGATTTTCTCTAAAATTTCGGCAACCACAGGCTCAAAGGGGACGGAAACAAATTTAACTTTATGGGATTCACCATAGGTTTTCCAAAGGTGATAAGCCACTTGCTTAACACCTATTTCGTGCTGCGCGCCACCTAAATTGAAGAAGCAATAATGGGTACGAGCACCCTTTTTGATAAATTGATAGCTAGAGACACCTGAGTCAAAACCGCCGGATATCAAGGACAACACATCTTCTTGTGTTGCCATAGGGAAACCACCTAAACCCTCGATACGCTTAGTCACCATGTAAAGTTTGTCGCGGTCAATTTCCAGATTAACGGTGACATCAGGATTCTTTAAACGCACCCCAATCGCATCGGTAAACTGATTTAAACCGCCCCCCACATAACGCTCCACATCAATGGAATTAAAGTCGTGATCGCCAGTCCGCTTAACCCGTACACAGAAGGTTTTACCGGCAATTTGATCCCGGTAAACCGGTAGAGCTTGTTGATAAATATCATCCACGGATTCAAAGCTATACTCATCAACCTGTACGACGTGAGCAATTCCAGGAATACAAGCAAGACGCTCACCAAAGGCCTGAGCTAATTCAGGCTTATGCTTTGGCACCATCACCATAATTCGGTCCCATTGACGCTGCACTTTGGCATCTTCGTCAACTTTTTTAAGCACATTACGGATATTAGTTTCGAGCATTTTGGTGAAGCGCATCCGCACAGGTTTGCTCTTCATCATGATTTCTGGATACAGCTTTACAATAAACTTCATGGGATTTCCGCGGGCAATTTTGAAAACAGCAAAATTGGTTTAAAAAGAATAATCGGAGGATTATAACAAACCCGCTGCTATTGACGCACCTATTTCAATCAATCCAATATTCTCCTCTGGCATCAAATACTCGAACTGTGACAACACGCCCTAAACTCAAAGAATAAAAAACCGCGTGAAAGACGCGGTTTTTTATTCTTTGCTCACCGAGTGTTAAGGTGAATTTTTGAGCTGAATTTCTTCAGACTCTTTTGCCTTACCTTGTTCGATCGCAATTTCAACTCGGCGATTACGGGCACGATTTTCTGGTGAATCATTAGGCACTATCGGATTGTTAGAAGCCATACCAACCACTTTCATGCGTTTAGAGTCAAAACCTTTCACCTGGACTAACTCGTGGGCCACCGCGACAGCGCGTTTACTGGATAAATCCCAGTTAGAGCTATAGAGCTCATCACTTATCTGCATATCATCAGTGTAACCTGCAACGGTAATAACCCCCGGTACATCTTTTAATAGCTCCCCCACCGAGCGCACTACAGGTTTAAATCGAGGTTGAAGAAATCCAGATCCCGAAGCAAAAGAGCCTTTTTCACGAATACGAATAATGATTTGCTGCCCGAGTGATTCAATCTCAATCGCACCATCGATGATCTCTTTATTTAATTCCTGAGCCATCTTCTTCACTTGCTGATTGATTTTATCCTGTGCAGCAGCCGCATCCGCTTTAACTGCCTCTGCGGTTTCCTGAGCCGTAGAGCTTGCCTCTCCACCACGCTGTTCACCCCGTTGCTGTTGAACCCCACCAGCACTGTCATCCTCTCCAGCTTGAAAATCGAGCACTGGCTCAGTCATTTCATTCGTTTGCTGATTAATAATTTCAATCGGCGTTGGATCGGGACGCCCGGGGCGAAATTCCAGCGCAATCACCGATGTCCCCTTAGGGATATCCTTCACTTCAACCTTATTTTGCACACCGAAAGCAAACTTCATTGACCCCGCGATCTGCTTAAACTTCAATACATCCATTTCGGAAAATGATAATAACAATACGAAGAAGCACATCAATAGGGACATCAAGTCAGCAAATGTTGCCAACCAGAGCGGCGCTCCCGGTGGTGGACACTTGCACTTCGCCATGAGCTACTCTCCGTCCGTCGTATCAATTTTCCGCTGTTTTTCAGCAAGATAATTCTTTAGAAAACCTTCAATGACACGAGGATTTTGACCATCTTGAATTGCTAACACCGCATCCATAATTAAATTACGATTCAGCATTTCTTCTCCCATACGTAGGGAAAGTTTATCTGCGATAGGAATAGCGACCATGTTAGCTAACATAGCACCATATAAAGTAGTTAAAAGAGCAACCGCCATCGCTGGCCCAATGGATTTAGGATCTGACATATTAGAAAGCATCGCTACGAGACCGACTAAAGTCCCTATCATCCCCATTGCTGGACCCACGTCACCAAATGCTCTGAAAATGGCAATACCATTACGATGACGCTCTTCGGTTAAATCAATATCCTTTTCAAGGGCGGCACGCACCACCTCGCCGTCATGACCATCCACTAACATATCCACGGCTTTTTGCATAAAACTGTTGCTAATTTGCGCTTCCTCTAGTGCGAGGAATCCACCTTTGCGGGCAGCATCTGCCATAGTCACAGATTGTTCAATCAATTCTTCAGGTTTATCAATCTTAAACATGAAAGCTTTAACCGCAATTTTTACTGCACTGAAGAATTGTTTTAAATTAAACTTCATCATTACAACGAAGAAAGAACCACCAAATACAATAAAAATCGAAGGTACATCAAAAAAAATCATCAGGCCGCCGCTGGTCACCATAGCGCCGAGGATAAAAGCAAAGGCCCCCACTAATCCTATTAATGTAGCTAAATCCACAACGGCTCCTCAATATTTGTTATCGACGACATCATACTGACTCTATTGATAAAGTTATACTCGCGTTATCCCAAATATATAACACTTTCATCTTCACTTGAGACTTATCGTTGATGTTATCACTTGATTACAACCTAGCTAGGCCTATTGTCCGTTATCGGACAAGCACTAAGCAAGTTTAGCGGTAATTTATATTTTCTGAAAAAAATTCAGCGACAAAGCGTGCTATTGAGCAAATATCCGTCGTTGGAATTTGACCCTTGAGCCGCCCTGATATACCTTGTGTCCGCTAAACCAAAGGAAGCATAGACGTGGCGAAGAAACCCGAAAATCTCAGTTTTGAAGAATCCCTTGGTGAACTCGAGCGAATAGTCTCAGAGTTAGAACAGGGTGATATCTCTCTCGATGACGCGTTAAAGCAATTTGAACGTGGTATTAATCTTGTTCGCAATAGCCAAGCTAAGCTCGAACAAGCCCAACAAAAAGTGGCCATTTTACTAAAACAAGATGAAAATGCGCCCCTATCTCCCTATGCCGTTGAGGGTGAATAAGCGTGTTAGCCAGTACAATTCAAGAGTATCAACTGCGAGTTGATACCCAATTAAAACAGCGTTTTAGTACGCTTGAAGATACCGCCCCCCAATTGAAAGCGGCAATGCAATATGGTGCCTTGCTGGGAGGTAAACGCATTCGTCCCTTCCTTGTTTACAGTGTGGGGCAAATGTTCGGGGTTACTTTAGAAAAATTAGATGCCTGTGCTGCTGCTATTGAGTGCATTCATGCCTATTCTTTAATCCATGATGATTTACCGGCAATGGACGATGATGCGCTGCGCCGTGGTCAGCCTACCGTTCATATCGCTTTTGATGAAGCGACGGCGATTCTTGCTGGAGATGCGCTGCAAACCTTAGCCTTTGAGATTGTGACTGAAGCCGTTCCAGGAATAAGCAGCGAGCAGCATATTGCCATGGTTAGGGCCCTAGCAAAAGCATCAGGTTACCGTGGTATGTGTGGCGGTCAAGCAATCGATTTAGCCTCAACCGATAAACAAATTGATCTTAAGGCATTAACTCAGCTACATAATATGAAAACGGGCGCACTTATCAGTTGCGCCGTTGAGTTAGCCTTGATCGCCGTGAATGCGCCTAAAGATCAATATCAAACCATGATGACATTTGCCCATGCGGTAGGACTTGCCTTCCAAGTGCAAGACGATATTCTGGATATCATTGCGACTACAGAAGAATTGGGCAAACCACAAGGTTCGGACACAGAATCAAATAAGAGCACTTTTCCACAACTGCTTGGACTACAGGGAGCGAAAGACACAGCAGCACAACTGATCCAAGAGGCACTATCAGCGCTGGCTAAATTGCCATACAATAGCCAGTTAATTGCAGACTTCGCCCGCTATATCATTGAGCGAAGAATATAATAAGAGACGAAGTATCTCGCTATGAGTTTGGACATTTCTCAGTTTCCCGTGTTGGCACAAGCCAATACCCCTAATGAACTCCGCCAACTTCCTCAGGCCCTTTTACCGCAAGTGGCCGATGAATTAAGGGAGTTTCTACTTAAGTCTGTTGGCATGTCCAGCGGACATTTCGCCTCTGGGCTTGGCACGGTAGAGCTTACGGTTGCCTTGCACTATGTCTACAACACCCCATTTGATCGATTAATTTGGGATGTTGGGCATCAGGCTTATCCCCATAAAATCCTGACTGGTCGTCGGGATAAAATGCACACTATTAGGCAAAAGAATGGTTTACATCCTTTTCCTTGGCGTGAAGAAAGTGAATACGACACTTTTAGTGTCGGTCACTCAGGTACCTCAATCAGTGCTGCCCTTGCCATGGCCGTTGCCGCAGAAAAAGAACAGGCAGGGCGTAAAGTTGTTGCCGTGATCGGCGATGGCGCTATGACTGGCGGCATGGTGTTTGAAGCCATGAACCACGCGGGCGACTTGCACAATGACATGCTCGTGGTACTGAACGACAACGAAATGTCGATTTCAGAAAATGTCGGTGCCCTCAATAATCACTTAGCACAACTCATGTCTGGCCGTTTCTATACCACACTACGTGAAGGCGGTAAGAAAGTGCTCAAGGGTATGCCTGTCATAAAAGAAATGGCGAAACGGACTGAAGAACATCTTAAAGGCATGGTTGTTCCGGGCACTTTATTTGAAGAGTTAGGTTTTAACTACATAGGTCCAATTGATGGCCATGATGTAGACGCATTGGTTGAAACTATGCGTAATATGCGTAACCTCAAAGGCCCACAGGTACTTCACATCATGACCAAAAAAGGTCGCGGTTACGAACCTGCGGAAAAAGATCCTATTGGCTGGCACGCAGTACCTAAATTCGATCCAACACAATTTAAAAAACCCAGTACAACCCCTGGTTTACCAACCTTTTCACAGGTATTTGGTAAATGGTTATGTGATATTGCCGAACAAGATGACAAAGTATTAGGCATTACGCCCGCCATGCGTGAAGGCTCGGGGATGGTAGAGTTTTCCCAGCGATTCCCTAAGCAATATTTTGATGCAGCCATTGCCGAGCAACATGCAGTAACCTTAGGCGCTGGTTTTGCCTGTGAAGGCTATAAACCTGTTGTAGCAATCTATTCAACCTTCCTGCAACGTGGCTATGATCAACTGATCCACGATGTTGCTCTGCAACGTTTACCCGTGTTATTTGCCATTGATCGTGGCGGTATCGTCGGTGCCGATGGTCCAACCCACCAAGGGGCGTTCGATTTAAGCTTTATGCGCTGCATCCCCAATATGGTGATTATGGCGCCGTCGGACGAAAACGAATGTCGCCAAATGCTCTATACCGGCTACTGTTACAATGCAGGCCCGAGTGCGGTGCGTTATCCAAGAGGCAGTGCAACGGGGGCTACTCAAGTGGAAGCCATGACAGCACTTCCTATTGGTAAAGGTGTCATAAAACGTGTAGGTAAGCGTATTGCTCTGTTAAACTTTGGTACAACACTCGCCTCAGCTTTAACTGCGGCCGATAACTTAGATGCCACGGTTGTCGATATGCGCTTTGTCAAACCGCTTGATGCCGAGCTAGTGACGGAAATGGCGCAGACCCACGATATCCTAGTCACCGTAGAAGAAAATGCCATTATGGGCGGCGCGGGTTCTGGAGTACTTGAATTGCTCCAAAAACTCAAAATGCCAAAACCTGTGCTGCAAATCGGTCTACCCGATGAGTTTATTAAGCACGGTTCACCAGAGGAAGTCACCCATGACTTGCAACTGGATGCTGAAGGTATTTTGGCCCAAATAAATGCTTATTTAGCACAGTAGCTAAAACTAAAGCTCAATTAAGATAATTGTTCCCCCAATAAAAAAGGACTGCCGTTGCAGTCCTTTTCGTTTTATCTCTTGGATAAGCCTACCGAGATCTCAGCTTACGCCTCAATATCAATGGTCGCCGTTTCTTGGCTAGGGCCGCCCTGCGATACCATTACCATAGCAGGACGCAGTAAACGACTATTTAGCTCGTAGCCCTTTTGCATCACTAACATCACTGTATTTGCAGGAAAATCCGCACTTGGCTGCATACCAATGGCTTGATGTTGATCAGGGTTAAATGACTCACCTTGTGGATCAATTTGTTTAACACCAAATTTAGCCACTGCAGTAAGTAAGCTTTTTTGCGTTAACTCAACGCCTTGATAAATTGCTTTAGTCGCTTCATCTTCTGGGTTTGTCCCCATCAGAGCGCGCTCCATATTATCAAGCACTGGTAACAATTCATTGGCGAACTTTTCCAATGCAAATTTATTGGCCTTTTCCACATCCATGGCGGCACGGCGACGAATATTATCGACCTCGGCGGCGGCGCGGATGACGGAATCTTTCTGCTCTTCAACTTTCGCCAAAGCGTCAGCGAGTAACTGTTCCAACTCTTCAATACGGAAATTGGCCTGGGTAAGCTCATCAACAAGACTTGCTTCTGCGGTAGATACTTCAGACTCTACACCCTCTTGGATCAGATCCTGTTCTGCTTTAATCGATTCGTTGCTCATTTTCACTCCAGCTAAAAATGCTTTGTTTCTGAAATACTCTGGGCATATTATGGGGATCAATTTTGACGTTTCAAGGCCTAAGGCCAGATCTAGCATAAATATGACCACAAAGTTTCATACCATTGGCCTTATTGGCAAACCGCATCACCTAGGGACAAATCAAACCTTAAAACGCCTACACCATTGGCTGACGATGCAAGGCTATGAAGTCTTAGCAGAAGAGCGCGTTTCCACCGAATTAGGCACCAACATTGAAGCTGTCGATTTATTGGAAATTGGTGCACGCTGCGATTTAGCCATAGTCGTCGGTGGTGACGGTAACATGCTTGGCGCGGCAAGAGTATTGGCCCGCTTCGATTTGGGCGTAATTGGCGTTAACCGCGGTAATTTAGGCTTTTTAACAGACTTACCACCCGATGCCTTTGAAGAGGCACTCGCCAGAGTACTTGATGGGGAGTTCGATACCGAGCATAGATTCTTACTCGAAGCCGAAGTCTATCGCCACGGTATGCTAAAAGCGAGCAACACCGCCGTCAACGAAGCGGTGCTCCATCCGGGTAAAATCGCTCATATGATTGAATTTGAGGTCTATATTGACGATCAGTTTATGTACAGCCAGCGTGCCGACGGCATGATAGTGTCAACGCCAACAGGCTCTACTGCCTACGCCCTCTCGGCTGGAGGCGCTATTCTAACCCCTAATCTGCAGGCATTGATTTTAGTTCCCATGTTTCCACACACTTTATCTTGCCGTCCGATAGTAGTCGATGCATGCAGCACGATTAAGATGGTCGTGTCACCTGAAAATGGCGAGAATCTTGAGGTGAGTTGCGACGGTCATGTGCATTTGGCCGTGTTACCCGGCGATGAAATCATAATACGCCGCAGTTCTGAGCGTTTAAGGCTAATTCATCCCAAAGGGCATAATTATTTCCACGTATTAAGAACCAAGTTGGGCTGGGGCAGTAAGTTATTTTAACGAGTCAAAAATAACAACTAACCAGTTTGATAAAAGTTAAAACAGAATTTACCCAGTCAACTTAAGAATTTCAGGGCACTTTTGGGGGGCTGTTCTCTGAATAATATTCTTTAACTTATTAGATGTTCATCATTTTTTAACATTGCTATTGACGTATTACACAAACGACACTCTTGAATAATGTTGATTGTTCGCCCAAATTAAGTGAAATTAACTTTATTAACAGTTATTAACTTTCAAAATAAAACATAATTAATTAAGTGATATTCATCACACTAAATTTCCGCATCATTTAAAAGGTGATCTACATCACTAATAAAAAACACAAGAAAACCATTAAAAAACTCTTACATACAATCAGTTAAGCAAAAACCTCATTAGTGCAAAAATTCACTCACCTCAATACATGCGACCTTAATCACATCTTAAAAATGTTCAAAAAATCCATTCAATGGTCATTAATGAAATAAATGGATCAGTTAATTGCAATATTGGCAGCTAATCTGAGTAATAGTTCTATTTTTAATAACCAAAATCATCATTGAATTAAACATATATAATCAAAACTGATATCCACACCACAAACTAAGTGATCGAGATCACAGATAGAATAATCCTATGAGAGAAGCGACCCGCAGCCCTGTAAATTAGCATTTCATTTAACACCCAAGATGATCTAGATCATATTAGTCAGACCCTGAATAGCGTCTAGTACACACCACAGAATGTCGTGACCATGATAATTGACAGTCCATACTGCGATATCTCGGTCTGAGAGTCGACATGAAGGCAAAAGCAAGAATCCAATATAAATAATAAGTCAGACCACTTTATGAAGAGGCAAGCATGACAATACTTCAACTCCTCGCTAGCTTGACGCCAGTGCTCAGTGTAATGCTCTTTTTGGTATTACTCAGAATGCCAGCATCTAAGGCTATGCCCATCTCTATGGTAGTCACAGCGCTCGCCGCCGTGTTTATTTGGCAGATGGATACCACATTACTGGCAGCATCAGTCCTAGAGGGACTGTTATCAGCCATTACACCATTAACCATCATTTTTGGTGCCGTGTTCCTACTCAATACCCTGAAATACTCAGGTGCCATGGACACAATCCGCGCAGGCTTTACTAACATCAGTGCCGATGCCCGTGTGCAGGTCATTATCATCTGTTGGTTATTTGGAGCCTTTATTGAGGGTAGTGCAGGTTTTGGTACTCCCGCAGCGATTGGCGCACCACTATTGGTATTGCTGGGTGTACCACCTGTTGCCGCAGCCGTTGTGGCTTTGATTGCTGACTCAGCCTGCGTATCCTTCGGTGCGATTGGTCTACCCGTACTCTTTGGGATGGAACAGGGCCTGATCCAAGGTGGTGTAAGCATGGCTGCTGAGCAGTTTGCTGCCCATGGCGGTACCTATGCCGGTTACGCTCGATATATCGTCATGCATATGATCACTATCGACTTAATCACGGGTTCATTAATTCCGTTGGTTATGGTGACTATGCTGACAGGATTTTTTGGCCGCAATAAATCCTTTAAAGAAGGCTTAGCAATTTGGAAATTTGCCCTTTTTGCGGGTCTTGCCTTTACCGTCCCCGCATGGATCATCAACTACCTTGCAGGCCCAGAATTCCCTGCCGTTATCGGTGCATTGATCGGTATGGCTTTAGTGATCCCAGTAGCACGTAAAGGCTACTTACTCCCTAAAACACCTTGGAATGATTTTGCAGAGAATGACAACCAAGAAGGTGTGAAAATAGACGCGAAAGCCAAGTTTTCACAAATTGCCGCTTGGACACCGTATATCATCATGGCCGCGCTGTTGGTGTTATCTCGTACAGTTATGCCGCTTAAAGCATGGTTATCAAGCTTTAACATTAGCTGGACAGGCCTAATGGGCACTGAGCTTAAAGCGAGCTTCGCGACGCTATATGCACCAGGAGCCTTCTTTGTTGCAGTGTGTATTCTCGGTTTCTTCCTGTTCAAAATGAAAAGCCCAGCGATTAAGCAAACTGTCGGTGTTTCATGTAAGTCCATGTTGCCAACTATTATTTCACTAGGTGCGTCAGTGCCTATGGTGAAGATCTTCTTAAACTCAGGCGCTAATGGTGCAGGCCTTGCCTCAATGCCTGTCGCTTTAGCGGATATGTTGGCTGGCTCCATGGGCGCGGTATGGGCATGGATGGCACCTATTGTGGGGATTTTTGGTGCCTTCCTATCAGGTTCAGCCACTTTCTCGAACATGATGTTCTCCAGTCTGCAATACAGTGTGGCCGACAATGTTGGCATGAACCACACACTGGTATTGGCACTGCAAGGTATCGGTGCAAACGCCGGTAACATGATGTGCGTAATGAACGTGGTCGCCGCAGCAACGGTCGTGGGTATGGCAGGTAGAGAATCAGAAATTATTCGTAAAACAATGCCTGTTGCCATTGGTTATGCCTTACTGGCAGGCACGATAGCTACCCTATGGGGTGGATTCTAAGCCGTTTTATTTAATTGAGTGCCCGAAGCCACTGAGTGTGTGGCTTCGGCTTTAATCTATTAATAAAGAGAGTGATGCTATGTCGATTAACTATAAACTGGTCATCGATGATCTAAGAACGCAATTAGGCGATCATCCGGTAACGGATGATCCCGTCCGCCGTTTTGCTTGGTCCACCGATGCGAGCTACTTCAGAATCGTACCTGAAGTCGTCGTCCATGCAGAAACCCTAGAACAGGTAAAATTAACTTTAGCCGTTGCCCGAAAGCATAATGCACCTGTGACCTTTAGGGCTGCAGGTACCAGTTTATCTGGTCAGGCTATCGGTGAAGGTATTCTGTTAATCCTTGGCCATGATGGATTTAGAAAGATTGAAGTCAGTAGCGATGCCAAACAGATCACCTTAGGTGCTGCTGTTATTGGTTCAGATGCTAACGCAGTACTTGCGCCGCTTAACCGCAAAATAGGCCCAGATCCTGCCACCATCGGCTCAGCCAAAATCGGTGGTATTGTGGCAAACAATGCTTCTGGCATGTGCTGTGGTACTGCGCAAAACAGTTACCAGACTATCGCTTCTGCAAAACTCCTCTTTGCCGATGGTACAGAGCTCGATACAGGCTGTGAAAAATCAAAAGCGGCCTTCGTACAATCCCACGGAAAAATACTGGAAGCACTGACAGAACTGTCGCATATGACTCGTCATAACACGGTATTAGCAGATCGGATCCGTAAGAAGTATTCCATTAAAAATACCACAGGTTACGGTATTAACTCGTTACTCGATTTTACCGACCCATTTGACATCATTAACCACTTAATGGTGGGCATGGAAGGTACGCTAGCTTTTATTAACGAAGTCACTTACCACACGGTTAATGAAGCTAAATTTAAAGCCTCTGCCATGGCCGTATTCCACAATATGGAAGATGCCGCACGTGCCATTCCACTGATTAATGGTGAAAGTGTTTCTGCGGCAGAGCTGCTCGATTGGCCATCAATTAAAGCGGTAACGGGTAAGCCTGGCATGCCAGATTGGCTGTCTGAACTCCCAGCCCTATCAGCGATTCTACTCATTGAATCCCGTGCTGATGATGCTCAAACGCTCGAAAACTATACCCAAGATGTTACTGCAAAACTTGCAGGTTTTGACTTTATTCGCCCGATGGAATTTAGTACTAATCCTGCGGTTTATGACAAATACTGGGCAATGCGCAAAGGATTATTCCCGATTGTTGGCGGTGAACGTCCAAAGGGAACCTCAGTTATTATCGAAGACGTAGCCTTTGAACTAGAGCACCTTGCGGCTGCGGCGCACGATATCACAGAGCTTTTCCATAAGCATGGTTACCCTGAAGGCTGTATCTATGGCCATGCGTTAGCAGGCAACTTCCACTTTATTATTACCCCCACTTTCTCGACTCAAGCCGATATCGATCGTTTCCATGCCTTTATGGATGATATTGCCGATATGGTGATTAACAAATACGACGGTTCAATGAAAGCCGAGCATGGCACTGGCCGTGCTGTTGCGCCGTTCGTTGAAAAGGAATGGGGACAAGATGCTTACACTTTGATGAAGAGCATCAAGCAGATATTTGATCCACAAGGTATTCTAAACCCTGGCGTTATTCTTAACGATGATAGCAATGTCCACGTTAAAAACATCAAGCCTTGCCCAGTGGTCGATGATTTTGTCGATAAATGTATTGAATGTGGTTTCTGTGAAAAAACCTGCCCGACATCAGCCCTTAACTTCTCACCACGTCAGCGTATTGCCACCCTGCGTGAAATTGAGCGTTTAGAGCAGTCCGGTGATAAAGCTGCTGCAGCCGAAATGCGAGCCGCCGCAAAATATGATGTAGTAGATACCTGCGCCGCTTGTCAGCTTTGTACTATTGCCTGTCCCGTTGATAACAGCATGGGTCAACTGGTGCGTAAACTGCGCACGCCTTATATCACCACCACAGAGCAAAAAGTATTAGATTTCCAAGCTAAACACTTTGGCGCAGTTAACCAAGTGATCAGCACAGGTTTTGACATGCTTGGCGTGATCCACAAGATCACCGGCGATGGCATTACTGGCGCGCTGATGAAAACCGGCCGTTTAATTTCAAAAGAAGTGCCCTATTGGAATCCTGATTTCCCGAAAGGCGGCAAACTGCCAAAACCATCACCAGCTAAAGCCGGCCAAGAAACCGTGGTTTACTTCCCTGCATGTGGCGGCAGAACCTTTGGCCCAACACCAAAAGATCCCGATAACCGCACTCTACCAGAAGTCGTTGTGACGCTACTGGAACGCGCTGGCTATAACGTCATCACGCCAGAAAAAACACGTGACTTATGCTGTGGCCAAATGTGGGAATCAAAAGGCGACTTTAAAAACGCCGATGCAAAACGCCAAGAGCTTATCGATGCAGTGAGTAAAATGACCAATGGCGGCAAGTTGCCAGTACTGGTTGATGCGTTAAGTTGTACCTACAGAACCTTAACAGGTAATCCTAAAGTGCAAATTATCGACCTTGTCGAATTTATGCATGACAACCTACTTAACAAACTTAACATCAGTAAAAAGGTCAATGTTGCCCTGCATTTAGGCTGTAGTGCCCGTAAGATGAAACTTGAACCTAAGATGCAAGCAATTGCCAATGCCTGCTCTGCTCAAGTGTTAAAACCTGCGGGAATTGAATGCTGCGGTTACGCCGGTGAAAAAGGGTTATATAAACCTGAAATTAATGCCAGCGCCTTACGTAATATCAAAAAACTTATCCCTGTGGATATTAAAGAAGGCTATTACGCTAACCGCATGTGTGAGGTAGGTTTAACTCAACACAGTGGTATTTCTTACCGCCATTTAGCCTATTTACTGGAAGAATGTAGCCGATAGTCAATGAGTTAATATGTTACAAACGGGGTGATTTTTAGCCCCGTTTATTTAGCACTGTAGACTTTTCTCATTAATTATTTATTCGGTTGTTTTATTACAAAAAAACAGCCCGCAAAAACCACAAATAACCATTTAAAATCAAATATATATAACATTTTCATTTTTGAGAAAATCTACAAGATCATTTTCTAAATTAGGACTACTTATTTCGCTAAGATAGGCCTATATTTGATCAACTACCTTAGCATTTGTGTGGACTTTGGGGTCACAGTGCAAGGCAATGTCGCTCACTAACAAGAAAGAGAAAACACAATGAAAATCGCACTTTTCATCCCGTGTCTAGTCAATCAAATGATGCCAGATGTCGCAATTGCTACCTTGGAATTATTAGAGAAACTCGGACACCAAGTGGTTCTACCCGCGGGTCAAACATGCTGTGGCCAGCCAATGACAAACTCGGGTTGCTTCGACGAAGCACGCAGTACTACCCTTAAATTGCTCAATGCCTTTAAGGGTGTGGAATGCGACGCTATTGTTTGCCCCGCCGCTTCTTGCTTAGTGGCCGCCAAAGAGAATTTCCATGAGTTTGATAGCAGCCCAGAAGCCCAGGCTGTGATCAACAAACTCTATGAACTCACCGAGTTTTTACACGACATTGCGCCGATCCCCGCCTTTACCAAGCCCTTCGCGCATAAAATTAGCCTACAACTCAGTTGCCATGGCATCCGGATGTTAAGCCTTGCAACACCAAGTGAGCAAATGGGGCCAAGATTCAATAAAGTTGAAGCCGTATTAGCCAACATTGCAGGCATCGAAATTGTTTATCCCGATCGCCGCGATGAATGCTGTGGCTTTGGTGGTACTTTCGCCGTTGATGAAGGCGCTGTATCAGCAAAAATGGGTAAAGACAAAGCGCAATCCCATGCCGCAACGGGTGCTGCTTATGTGGTCGGTTTCGATCCCTCATGCCTATTGCACTTAGATGGCATGATCCGCAGACAGCAATTGCCGATTGAAATTCGCCACATAGCGCAAGTGATCAACGCGGCGCTTTAGGAGACTCACCATGGCTTACCAACATAATCACGGGGCTCATGGCTCCCAAGTGCATGCCCACAAAGCAGATATATTTTGTCGCGATGAAGCTCGTGTCGACTGGCATTCAAAGGCGCTTTGGATGCTCAGAGAAAAACGCGACCGCGCCGCGGGTAGCATCCCAGAATGGGAACAACTGCGTCAGCTTGGTTCAGAAATTAAGCTCCACACGCTAACCCATCTTGCCCAATACCTTGAAACCTTTGAACAAAGCTGTATTGCTAATGGTATAAAAGTCCACTGGGCAAAAGATGGTGCCGAGCACAATCGTATTGTCCATGACATTTTATCCCGCCACAAAGTCAAAAAATTGGTGAAATCTAAATCGATGCTGACCGAAGAATGTCACCTTAATCCCTACCTCGAAAAACAGGGTATTGAGGTCATAGACACCGATTTAGGTGAGCGCATTATTCAGCTCGCCCAAATGCCACCATCGCATATTGTGGTGCCCGCTATCCATATGAAAAAGGAAGAAGTCGGTGATCTCTTCCATGAAAAACTCGGCACTAAAGCAGGGGCAGCCGATCCCTTGTATTTAACCCGCGCCGCCCGTGCCCACCTGCGTGAACAGTTCCTTAGCGCCGATGCCGCGATGACAGGCGTGAACATGGCAATCGCCAATACAGGTACTGTCGTTGTCTGCACGAACGAAGGTAACGCCGATATGGGCGCTAACCTGCCTAAGTTGCAGTTGCACTCAATGGGGATCGACAAAATTGTCCCTGATATCGACAGTGCTGCCGTTTTACTGCGAACACTGGCGCGCAATGCCACCGGCCAACCTGTCACAACTTATAGCGCCTTTTACCGTGGCCCACAGCCCGAAGGTGAGATGCACATTATTATCGTCGACAATGGCCGCACTGAAATGCTCAAGGATAAAATCCTCGCAGAATCATTGAAGTGTATTCGTTGTGGTGGCTGTCTCAATACTTGCCCTGTGTATCGCCGCTCCGGTGGTTATAGCTACAACTACACCATTCCCGGCCCTATCGGGATTGCCGTTGGCGCTAAATTGGATGACACTAACTCGATTGCTTGGGCCTGTACCTTGTGTGGTAGCTGTACTTTTATCTGCCCGACCAAAGTACCGCTCGATAAGATTATTCATCACCACAGACGCCTTAAGGCTGAGGCGCGACAACTCCCTTATGGCAAAAATAGTTATATGCCATTAGTGGGTAAATTTATGGCCAGTGAAACCATGCTAAATTGCTCTATGAGTGTGGCAAGAACCGCGCTACGCATTTTACCCGGTAGTCTACTCAAGCCATTTAGCGGCGCATGGGGCAAATACCGTGAACTCCCAGTCGCCCCCAATTCCAGCTTCGAAGCTTGGTTTAAGAAACACAGGAGCCTATAAGATGTCTAGTAAACTTGAAATTCTCAATGCGCTCAAACTGTCAGCCTTAATCAATCACCCAATGCCAAGCATCGAAGTGGATCCAAGGCTCGAAAACCTCGTCGGACAGTTTGAGACTAACCTCAATACTGTGGCAGGCACACTGCACAAAGAAGGTGGTCTTGCTGCCCTACAAGCAAAAGTAGATGAACTTATCGCCCAAGGGTTACAAGTGATCTCCTTAGTTGATGGGATAAAAGCCAATCGTGAAATGCCACCCACCGCCCACGAGCTTAGGGATATAGATTATGCAGTGATCCCGGGTGACATTGGCGTTGCTGAAAATGGTGCCATTTGGGTTAACAATAAGAATCTAGGCCACAGAGTGACACCCTTTATCTGTGAAAACCTTATCTTAGCCTTGCCAGCGAATAAGATTGTACCGAACTTACATCAGGCAGCTAAAGAAGTCACGTTAGCCTCAGGTGAGTTTGGGGTGTTTATCGCAGGTCCATCAAAAACTGCCGATATCGAACAAGCTCTCGTCGTCGGCGCCCACGGTGCCTGCAGCTTGAACGTGTATTTGCTCTAGAACCACGAATGATGAAGTAAAGTAACCTAGAAAACGCAAAGGTTACGGGACAATCGAAACACAAAAGCCGCCTTCATCGGCGGCTTTCTTATTTAAACTTTAGCATAACGATATTTAAGAGATTTGATTTGTACGGGTTATGTTACCTACAGATACAGACTTGTTATGGCATTCGCTCGCCGACTCGGTGAATAGAAATCGAGGGGTTCTACGCTTATGAACGAGAGCCATATATGGCGAACTGGCAGTTAAATACGGATGTTATTCAAGTCAGTCTGTGGATGCGTCCTGCTCTTTGATGAGTGGGCGCTATCCCTGATATTTACCAACGTACTTTAAAATGAATGCTTAAATGTTTTTTATGTTAAAAGCCTGATTTCCTACAATATCGCCGCAGCCTAAGGCGACAGTTAGTGATAAATAGGGAGATCGTCAGGCTGCTTTATCAAGTCGCTTTAACCACGTGCGATAGCGCACATACTGAGGATACCTTGATAGTATCCTCGACTCGGTTGATAGTATTCTCGACTATGTCCATGAGGCATTTATAGTAAAGGTGAGTAAATGAACGAGGTATTACTACAAATAAAGGCGCTCACCAATGGTGATCCTTTGTTGACGGCTGTCATTGTTGGAGTATTAACATTTACGTTAATTGGACTCGTAGTCTACATGCTAAAAGATGTCCCCGCAAAGCTGTTAAGTTGGCTCAGTAGTCTGCTGTTTGTGCGGCTCACTATAGACGATAGCCATCAGGCGCGCGCAGAGGTATTCAATAAACTGTCCTTTTTGATCAGTAATACTACTATTCCATTTTTTTCACGCTCTATCTCTGAGGCCGTGTACTTTGACTATAGTGTGAGTTACGACGGACGTGTCAGTGTTAAGTCTATCGGCTACGGTATGCACCTGTTTAAATACGCTGGTTGTTTTATGTTGGCTACCCGCTCTAAGGTCGATAGTACGATGGCATACGATACTATTACGGTAAGTGCACCATGGTGGGCAAAAGATAAACTATATCGTTTTTTAGAAGATACTCGTGGAGACATCTCTACTGAGCCGAAAGTGAATATTTTCGAAGAAACCGAATGGTGTCGCTACGGCACATTGAAATCATCGGGTTTTAGTGAATTAGTGCTAGATGAAGGATTTAAGCAGGAGTTGATGAGGGAAGTTGATAACTTCGCCAGTAGGGGAAAATCGGTTGTAAGTAAGCTAACCATACTGTTACATGGCAAAACGGGTACAGGTAAGACGGGTATAGCGAGAGCCTTAGCTGTTGAGTATCATCGCGATCTTTACATATTGAATCTATCGACTGTCAATGATGCCACTATTCATAAGGCGATTAGAAAAGTGCCACCCGGAGCTATGTTGTTAATAGAGGACTGTGACTGTGTAAAGGCTACGGTATCACGTGCTGCTGAAAGCAATGTAGACAACCCACCACTCACTTTAGGTGGCGTTCTAAACGCGTTAGACGGAATCGTTCCTCTTGATGATTGCCTTGTCATAATGACCACAAATCATCTTGATAATCTTGACCCCGCGTTGATACGTAAAGGTCGTGTAGATGTCAATATTGAAGTACCACTTATCAGTGCAAAACAAGTTAATGAAGACTACTTTGAGCGTTTTGGCGCAGTTCTTAATAGAACTGAGCCATTGTTAGGTTGTGAAGTCTATGAACTCCATCGCAGAGCGAGCTTAAGATATGGAGTGTGTTGTAAGCCAGTGTAACCCTCCTCCGAAATAGACTCATTCAACGGTCAACGCTATTTGGCTATTGCTTTAACCGAGTACTTATTAGGGTCTGAGTAAACCTTCCTCAGACCCTTTAACTTGCCAAACTCAGTAGTGGGCTTGAGCCAGTTTTCATGGGGATATTTAATCTTGTCAGTAACTTGGTTGTAGTTTCACTGATGGCGCCACGTTTATCATTGCGAATGATTCGCCCAGTATCCTCTTCTACCAATTGTTCGCTAAGGGCAGGTCATATCTGCACAAAAGTCTCTTTCAAAATACGACCTTAGCACCTTCAAATTCTCAATCAGCTATTTGCATAATAAAGTGTCAATAACCAACATCGGGCTTGTTCAACACTTGCCATGCCTTTTGAGAATGGGTCGCGGCTACGCTCGGCCTATCCTTATTTGTTATAAAACATTGCCTAAGAGATGTTGAAGTACTGAAGTACCATTTCTAGATATTGGTAAAAATCTGGCATTATTTCTAACAACTCAGATGGAACTGTTATTTCGTTGACTGATTCTAGAATTTGATTCCACTGCTCTCGAACAAAATCTCTAACTGCATCTTTCGCATCTACAGGGATAGTTTCGATTTTTTCTACAGCCTCAATAGCTTGTTCAACAGTAACTTTAAAAGGCTCACCGTTTACAAAGAATGGCTCGCCATTGACATAAAACTGTTCTTCGACCAATTTGCTCATACTGTCTCCTTGTTTTATAACGCTTAAAGCATAGGCTAGCGTTAGCGAGTCCTATGCCTTCATTTGTTAGTGGTTTTTCGGCAATCATCTTTTATCCTTTCTTGGAGTTGATAAAGATAATGTGCAATCTCATCTGGATTTATAGAATCTTGAAAAAATGCATCTTCAGTCGTAGCTAGCACAGAATCTCGCGATTTAGTATCTAATTCAGAACGAACAAACTGAATATAGTCATCCTCATTTTTTCTCGGATTAACAGAGTTCTTAATCTTTCCCTTGAGAATAAGCAAGCTTCCACCAAGTGAATCATCTATATAAACCTTTATAGTGCTCGCCAATGCTGTCAATTCGTAACTTTGTTCACCAAAATCAAGGTATGACTTCTCAGCTTTAATCTGAAATTCTCTATATTGTTTGTTGTCGAGTTCCGAGTTGTTTTGTTTATATAGTGCCAAGTAAATATTTCTATGATGGGCATATATTCTATGATGAATAGCATCACTAGCAAATTTATTTAGCCTTACAATTACCTTTTCAAGAATCTCATGCTTAATTTTAAATTCTTCATATAATCGACCCTTTTCGTACTGTAATTCCCACAATCTATTTTTGTAGTCTTCTAATTTTTCGGAATAGTTGAGCTTTACGTCCTCAATCTTTGTAGTGATCCCAGAAATATCTTCTTTTGTAGCTAACCCCCTTCCCTTCCATGAGACATATTGCACTATAAATGTTGTTAATAGTGATACGGCTACTGAAACAATTATATAAATCATGAGCAAATCCCATTGCATATCAAACTCCAATATTCCACTAACGCCTCACTAAACAGTCAGCGAAGCAAGTCTGTTTTAAGTGTTTTGTTATGTAAGTATTTGAGCACCAAATTAGATGAATATTTTTATATGAGAAGCTGCAAGGGTTAATAATATTAGACATAATGTCAAACAGAAATCTTTCTTGTGTTTGATTTTTACTTTGTAAGTTTCCTCTGTTTGTACCTTATTGAAGTCTGGGACAATGTACGAAAATGCTCCGAGACTATGAGGTCTGACTGAGAAGCCTTGTTCATTATATTGCTGTTGTAAGTATGACAAGTCTTCTTCGAGTATATTCTTTTGTTTATTGCAGTAATGGACTATCTGATAGTACCCAATTACTGTACCTAAGAAACCAAATATTATGTAAGGATTGCCCATCTCATAATACCAAAACAAATATACAGGCATGACAAGGAGAAATATTATGATAAGACTAGTAGTAACATTTTGGAAAAAATTAATGAATTTGTATAAAACCTTAAGTGACTTTAATCGGCTTGCCCCATTTTCACTTTTCATATTCATCCCCTTTTGTTTGATTGTGGCTATATGGTTTTAATCAACACATTTGAATGGTTAAGCTCAAGGTTGTTGAATTTAAGTTTTAGGTTGGGTTACTTACATAACCTTTATATAGTCCGCATGCGCGTTTACCTCATTAGACCAGTGAAAACACGCACAGTTAACTAGCTGTATGCAAAGAACTTATCAGCTTTCCATCAAATATACCATCCGGAAAAACGCTCATGCGCGTTTCCCGAACCTATTACCCACTCAAATAAATGTTTAAGTTATTAATTTTAATGGCATTTAACTTGTAACAAATGAGTAAGTGCGAACGAATGCAGGCTAAAAATCGCTCAAAATTCTTATGATTTAAATACGACTGTATACTTGTACAATTTTGACAAATCGCTGGCAACTTGCACCAAGCGATATATATATGAGAATTTTTAGAGCACAAAGTCCGTTTGTTACGGTGCCACTGACAACTTGCTAGCACACTTTGGGGCAATAGCTTTTTAGCTGAACGAACAGCTAGAGGGGTAGTTAAGATTGGCATTGTTGCACCAGTGACCGTTGGCGGCATGGATGCCGCCGTCGAGCCTATAGGGATATATTCACGGCGTGTCACTGGGGAAACAGTGGCAATGTATATAACGCAATATACAATTCAGATATCTTGCTTTGGGGCAATAGCTTTTTTAGCTAAACGAACAGCGATAGGGTTAGTTAAGATTGGCATTGTTGCATCAGTGACCGTTGGCGACATGGCCGCTCTTTCACATCTGACCCAGGGGGATATGGGAAATGTCACTATGATGTCGGGAACATTATTGACCATGTAAACGCGGCATTTACACTTCCGTGTGCTACAGATGTCGCCGTCGAGCCTATAGGGATACTGCTTATTAAATCAAAAGACGGCGTGTCACTGGAGAAATAATGACAATAAGTGCAGCATAACTGACAACAAATTTGTCTTGCTTTGGGGTACTTTGGATTTACGTACAACACGCTCTGGCTAAAATGGCAGCGAAAAAGACTTGCGCTGCCATATCGGTGAAAAAGCTCTGTCGGTGTTTCTACAACAATCCGCTACATAAAGGCTTTAGTGAAGGCTTCCTTCGACTGGCGAATATAGTTACGTGCACTTTTAGCGTGTTGCTCCCATACAGCGCGGTCGCTTGGGTCGGTAAAGGGGTTTTGTTCAGTGGCAATTGATCGTTCAAACTTATCGTAAAAGGTCAACATCGCCGAGGTAATTTGATTAAAACGCTCTTTGAACTCTTGGAATTCATCAATTTTTTCAGTGGTTTTAATCATATATTGCACTAACTCAGCATTGCTGTTTGATGCCAGTAATGCCTCCGCTTTTGCGCTAATATTGGCACTCGCTTCGGTGATCACCAGTGCGCGAGTCTGCTCGTCTTTACTCATCACTCGACTGTAGTTTTCTGGTGTGCGGGCAATACTGGCATGCTGTAAATAACTGCGTAGATGTCCGTCGAGGTCTCGACGGAACGTATCTAAATTCTTTTGCATACTGACTAAATCATTATCGAGGGCGGTAACCTGTTGCAGTTCTTTCTCGATTTCAGACATAAAACGTTCAGCCTGCTGATAAATTCTAAGGCCATTTTCTTCGGCAAACTTTTTATCACTGCGGCTTAAGTCACTATTGTCATAGTTAGAACGGTCAAAGGTGGCCGCTAAAAATGATTTGAACGGTTCGGCAAAGGCAGAATAGGCACCTGCGCTCACTACGTTTAATGTCGCGGTTGCTAAGTCACCAAAGGGTTTGACCATAGAGCCTAGACGCGCCTGCTGTATGGGAGATGCTACACGCTTGGTATCGTTTAATACCGACCTAAAGGTATTGTAGCCCAGCGGATTAGACATTTTATTACGCTCGGAGGTCGCAAGCACAAAGGTAATACTGGAATAAATCGCATTCGAGTATTCAAGATATTGTCTTTGGCTTTCAAGTTGGGCGGCGTAGTTTTTACCTAAGGTTCTAAAGGACTCTGCTTGAACTTCGTAGTTTTTATCTTCTTTTAGCTTATCTAAAATGCCACCGATAATTTTTTGCTCATTTTTTTGCAGGGCAATATCGAGGCGAATTTTATCTAAGCTGAGATCATCCAAGCTGATGGGGCCATTAATGGCTTCAATATCGAGGCGAATATACTGGCGGCTGGGATCATCAATAGACACCCTATGGGCTAAATACTCTTTTGTACCAGGAGTGATATCAATCAAGGCAACATGTTGCCACTGGGCATCCAGTTTTAATACTGGCGAGGTTAATACATTGATCCGATACTGAGTTTGGATATTTTGAGTCTTCACCCAAAACTCCAACAGACCCGCTTCCGCGACAGGGTACTTACTCACAATGCTGCTATTACCTTCGGCACACAGCAAAGCACTTTCACCGCTGTGTGGCTCGGCGCCTTCAAACTGACACCCCATGATCCACGACCAAGGTTGCGCTAAGCGGTTGCCTTCAAAATCGCTAGCAAACACTAACTCATTGTCTTTAGCACTGGCATTTACGGTATTGAACACGCCGAACAACAGCATAAAGATGACTGTAGTGGTGCGCATAAGAGCCTCATCAAACAAAAAACAAAATCAACGGGCCGCACAATCAGCCCAATATCCGGTTGTATCTACAGCCAAAGACACCTAGGACAGCAGCATTAAGGTCGTTTATTCGTAATATGACCAAGTATTCACTGTACTACTTAATGAGCCATTTTTTAGCAAGTAGATTAAACCAGCGAAATGTATCAGAGCACATCATCCCACGCTAGTCTTAAGTCAATATACTCTTTAAAGATATCTTACTAAGGTAAACGGTTATCCACCTTCTTCATTGCATAAAACATCCATAGGGTCAGCAAAGTACTGCAAGTCGCGAGCGATATCCAAACCCCTATAACCCCAAATGCCCAAGCAAAACAGTAAATAATGGCCGCGATCAGGACAAGTTTAGTGCCAGTCAAGATAGATGCCTGTTTTGAACAATTAATGGCTTGGAAAAAACTTGCCCCAACTAAGATTAACCCTTCCATAGGTAAGCCCCAGAAATACCAACGCATGCCTTCAATGGCTACAGGTGTTAGGTTCGGATTATCACCAGCAAATAAATACACTAACCACTCAGGGCGAGAGTAAATCAAGGCAAGCCCTAAGGCTGCTGTGAGTAATGTCATCGTAAAGGCGATATTGCGCGCTTGTTTAACTCTGTCAAAACGCCCTGCACCCGCGTTGAAGCTATAGATAGGTTGAGTGCCAAGGGCTATGCCCTCAAAAATCAGATAGAAAAATGCTTCGGTGTAACTCACCACCCCGTAGGCCGCCACGTGCAATGGCCCACCAACCCATAAAAATGCCGTGTTGTGCAGAGTGAGCACAATTGATAAATAAAGGTTCATCAAAAAGCTAGGTAAACCCACGCGGGCAATATTCACACAATTATCAAACTTAAGCTTCATTTGCTCTAAGTTGATTTTAAGCTGGGTACGAGAGCCAAAAAAATGCTGTAAACACAGTAAGCCCGTCACAGCCTGCGCTAACATGGTCGCAATCGCGGCGCCCGCCAAACCAAAGGGAAATACCACGATAAATAACCAATCTAAGAAAGTGTTGAGTACCCCCCCTAAAATTAACACAAAGGTCACCATAGATGGCCGACCATCATTACGTAAAAGTGTGGTAAAGGCCATTGAGATGATGGGGAAATGGCACAGGGCGAAATACCAGAATAAATATTGATTGGCATTTTCGAGGATATCCCCTTGTGCACCAAGGGCAATTAAAATATCCCGTGAAAATAATCCGCCCATAAGGGCAAAAAATCCACCTGCCAATAAACACAAACTAAAGGCATTACCCAAGAGTTTGCGGGCTTTAACCACGTTACCTTGACCAAGATTGATTGACACTAATGCTGCACTACCCATGCCTATCATAGCGCCGATGGCATATAAAATGGCCCCGACTGGGTAAGCTAACATCATCCCTGCTAGCCCCGCTTCACCTAAATAGTGCCCCACGAAAATCCCATCAATGGTCACATACACGCCCGTTACCAACATGGAAGCAATGGTGGGTATGGTATAACGCCAAAAAAGCTTAGAAATCGGCTCTTGGAGTAAATGTTGATCCGTCTGGGGTTGGGATACTGCTGTCATTACCGTGTCTCACTATCATTAGGAAAAGGCGCGCATTAGAAAAGTAAATCTATAATGGACAAAAATGCGGCAACGGATTGTACCTAAATTTGACAAGAATACAAAATGCATATTCATCATTTTTAAAGTTAAAAAAACAATAATCACAACAACTTAAGCATAAACACTTACATCCCAGCCAGACGACATTATGCCTACAACTAAGCAACAGTTGTGGGCTAACTCATCATTTTTTGCTACTTTTTTGGCGTTTTAAGCTGAATTAGGTAAAGTGGGAGCTTAAATCAACCCAAAGCAGTTTAGTGCTGAACACAAAGCATTTAACTAAAATGTTTATATGTATTTATAAACAATGAGTTATGTAAAAACAGATCAAATAACAATAATAAAGGGAAGAATATGAGTCAAAATAGCCCAAATGCAGAGAACGATCTGCGTGAAGTCAAACAGCTGGGAATGTGGGCTTCCATCACGAGTTTAAGTTATATTTTTTGGCTCGTTGGGGGGATGGAACTGGTTGAGCGAATCGCCTATTACGGCGTAAAAGCCAGTGCGGGCCTCTACGCAAAAGCACCAGAATCGGCAGGTGGATTAGGGATTAGCCTAAGCGACTACGGCATTATTATTTCCCTCTGGGCCATTATGCAGACCTTTGTACCTGTATTTACAGGGGGCGTTTCCGACCGCGTTGGTTACAAAGAAACCATCTTTGGCTCCACCATCATTAAAATCTTTGGCTATTTAGTTATGGCATTTTTCCCCAGCTTTTGGGGGTTCCT
This sequence comes from Shewanella sp. W3-18-1, assembly GCF_000015185.1. Lineage (NCBI taxonomy): Bacteria > Pseudomonadati > Pseudomonadota > Gammaproteobacteria > Alteromonadales > Shewanellaceae > Shewanella > Shewanella sp. W3-18-1. The sequence continues at coordinate 3,263,579 of NC_008750.1, forward strand.
CGTTGGTGCATTACTGCTCGCGATAGGCACCGGGATATTTAAACCCGGCATTCAAGGCACCTTAGTACTCAGTACCCAGCGTAACAATACCTCTATGGCTTGGGGGATTTTTTACCAAATAGTTAACATTGGTGGTTTCCTCGGGCCCTTGGTTGCCGTACATATGCGTCAACTGTCATGGGACAATGTCTTTTTTGCCTGTGCCGCCATTATCTCGCTCAATTTTTTATTTTTACTTACTTATACAGAACCAGGTAAAGCAGAGCGACTAGAGCGCAATAAACACATTAAATCAGGGGAAATTAAGCAAGAAGCGCTCTGGCGCGATGCTTGGCGAGAGCTAAAAAAACCAATTGTGATCTACTACATGCTGGTATTTTCTGGTTTTTGGTTCCTATTCAACGCGCTATTTGATGTACTGCCTATCCATATTTCCGAATGGGTTGATACCAGTGTAATAGTGACCTCCTTGTTTGGAACCGAAGGCACCCGCAACGGTATTCTGCAATTCTGGCTTGGCCTTAATAACGAAGGTACTAAGGTCATGCCTGAAGGCATGCTTAACCTCAATGCGGGTTTGATTATGACCTGCTGCTTTATTGTCGCCGCACTGACAGCGAAGTATCGGATCACCACAGCAATGTTTGCAGGCTGTTTACTGAGTATTTTAGCCTTTGTGTTTATTGGCGCTTTCCATGCCGCGTGGTTTATCGTACTGGCCATTGCCATGTTTTCCATTGGCGAGATGATGATAAGCCCGAAGAAAAATGAGTTTATGGGGAATATTGCCCCCGAAGGTAAAAAAGCCATGTACTTGGGATTTGTGATGTTGCCCCAAGGAATTGGCTGGGGATTAGAAGGCTATTTTGGCCCTAAACTCTATGAGATTTATGCATCAAAGGAGCTATTTTCACGGGATTTATTGCTAGAACGCGGCATGAACAGCGCAGAGGTCAGTGCCATTCCACAGGGTGAAGCCTTTACCACTTTGGTAAGCTACACCGGTGAAAATGCACACGATCTTACCCAACTGTTGTACCACAGCCACAATATTGGCATGGCATGGTACATCATCGCCGCCATTGGGACTATCTCGGCTGTGGGCATTTATATCTATGGTAAGTGGTTACTTACTCTGCAAAAATCCCAACAGTACGCCTAACCGCCGAATATAAGATAAGCAGTACAAGATAAGGCCACAGTCTCATTTTGTACTGTTTATCTTCCCATCATAAAACCATCAAAAAGCACGTAACAGTTCAGCGGTAAACTGATCAGGCGAGAGCAATAAACCTAAGCTCTCGATTTGCGTATTCAACCGATTAAGATCTTGAGTCAGCGCGGACAACGTCAGTGTATTGTCATCCAGTAAATACACTTGCCTTAGACTGGTGTAATAAAAAAGCAGCGTAATCAACGCATTCACATCATTCTGCGCCGCAGCAGCTTTAATCTTTATCAATTTGCGATAGATACGATTATGAAGTTGTTTCAATTGCCACACATAATAAATTTCACTGAAAAAAGTTCGGTCTTTTAAGTTGTAAATCACGGCGCTACACAGACCCAGACTGAAAATCACCCCTAAGAGATTCCAATGAAAATTACCTGTTGGCTCACCTGGGACAGGCGTCGCACCAAAGAGTGCAATTAATCCAGTACCAAAAGCCAGCGACAAAACAACTAGGCTTACAACTAGAATAACAATGAATAAATTCATGTTCTTACGATATAAAGTTTTATCTATTTCCTGCAGCTTCATAACATCCCGCTCAAATAGCCCATCCAGCATTGGCGTATAAATTATTTAGCGTCAAAGCATACCTGAAATACAGCGTGAATACTCACAACCAATGATACAAATTGAAACCAATAGGTTTAAGCAAATAGGCTCATGTAAATAGGGTGAATCAATCTAAAGATCATCTACTTATACACCTTCAAGTTAAGGGTAGAAAACAACCCACTTATATATCTCAAGATATAAAAATACGCTAGTGCGCCAAAAATAGGCGTAAAATTTGCTAACCTTAACTCTAAAGTTAAAGACGAAATTGTCGCCTTATATACCTGATACACAATACAGTGCTCTTACCTTCCGCATTCAAATCACTCAAGGGATGACATGATATTTAGCAAAGTCAACGCACTCGTTGCTCTTTTGGTACTCCATGGTCTTTGCTTAACGGCGCAGGCTAAAGACCTACTTGCTGTTGGTACTAGCTTTAGCAAAATCTTTGAACAAAAATCGAATGGTGAATACACAGGTTTAGGTGTCGATATTTTGAATCGCTTCGCAGAACAAGCCAATGTGACCATTCACTATCAAATTACGCCTTGGCGCCGCGCGCAATCTATGGTCGAGCGTGGTCAAGCCGATATCCTTATTGGGCCTTACCACACGAAAGAAAGGGAAGCATTTTTAGCCTTTTCTGAAAAAGCATTCTATCGTGATGAAATCGTGTTTTATGCCCGTAAAGATAAGATAAACCGTTGGAATGGTGAGTACGATAGCATTAAAAATCAGCGCATAGGTAAAATGCAAGGCTGGAGTTATGGCGCCACATTTACCGAGCAAACTCAAATGCTCGCTATTAATGAATTTGTCGATCTTAAGAGTGGTATTGAACGTTTATCTAGGGGCGATCTCGATTTACTTGCCACCAATCGCCGCAATACTGATGCTGAACAATTAAAAATCACAATCTCACATACCATTGAACCTATAGTTCCCATCATTGATATACAAGATGGCTTTATGGCTTTCCCTAAACAGGCCGAATTTATCCCATTACGACTGCAATTCGATCATTTTTTTAATGACATGATAAAAACAGGGGAACTCCTACAACTGAGTAAAACCTATGGTGTCACGATTCCTCCTTAGGTTTGTTATATCATCAGGATATCACTAAGCACTCGATTAACTGCTGTTCAATCTGTTCCCAATCCAGATCTTCCATAGCAATCATTTCTAATCTTGAATCTAACGTATCGTCTAAGGCGATGACATTAAACTCCTTATCTACCCAGTTAAATCCAGCGATACCATCGGTAGTGATCATCACTGCTTTTAACCTCAGTAATGTACTCCCAGTCCCTGACAGTGGTGTCTGGCGCTGAATAAAGGCCATTAACTTGTCAAAATCAAACTCTTGGCTCGGCTCAAAAACCCAGCCACAGCTAAAACAGCCTTCCCCTTGGTTTTGCTTTCTCAACATGCCACGCGGATCAAATGCTAATGTTTGCTCACTTGCTCCTTCCGCAAAAAGACTCGCTTGCGCTAGAGGGCGTAACAGCCCTGAGGGTTTTGTGACTGGAGTAGGTTTAACCTTAAGGACTTGATGAGTACGATTCAAATATGTTGATAATACCGCAGGCAATTCCTGTTCGAAACTGTGGCGAATAATGGGAATATCCGTTTTCGATAACATGTGCAGATAAGCTTGAAGTTCTGTCATAACATCTGAAATATGTGGAAGTGTGGGCTTTGGATATAAATCGGCTTTAGTGGCAATAACAACATCAGCGACTTGTAACTGCTGAATAAAATTAGCATGTTCACTGTAGCGTGGATCGCTTACCTTTCGGGCATCAACTAAACATAACGTGCTACGCAATGAAATCACATTCTGATAATGGGGTGCGGACAATACTTTGATAATCTCATTAGGATGACCAAGCCCTGTGGGTTCAATCAATAAACGGTCGGGTTTAACACGGGCAATTAATTGATTTATGGCGACTTGAGTCGGCACCCCTGCCGCACAGCACATACAGCCACCAGCCACTTCACGAATTTGGATCCCTGAGTCACTATTATTGAGTAAGCTTGCATCAATCCCCACTTCACCAAACTCGTTCACCAACACAGCCCAAGTCTCTCCCTCGGGTTTAGTTGCTAGTAATTGCTTGATTAAAGAGGTTTTTCCGACACCTAAAAAACCGGTAATGATATTGGTAGGAATGGCTTTTACTATCATAGATAAGCTCACTTGGCGCTAACGAGGGAGAGTTGAAAGCGTGAGTGTATGGGCATTATCCTTTAAGCTCAACAAAAAGCGCACGGATAAAAGTGCGCTTTGTGGCAAGTAAGGCTAGCCGTTTTTCTTACCGCGAGATACCCCAAACCCAGAACGACTCCCTGAGTGTGGTTTTGGTTTAGTCGTATTAAAAGGTTTGCCCGCAGATCCTTTTCCTTCTGCACCATGCGCCTTATCTTTCGCATACTTTCCCTCACGAGTCGGGCTTTCTCGCATCGCATCGCGCCCGATGTTCTGACGAGAACGAGCTTGGCTTTCGCTGGATTTACCGATAGCACGATCCTTTGGCGCTTTATAACTCCATTTAGCGGGTTTGGTCGGCGATGCGGGAATATCACGATAACGAGCGGGCAGCGGTGTACCTTCCTCATAACCGGGCTGCACTGACACTGGCAGTTTCTGCTCAATTAAAGCTTCAATTTCAGTCAGCATCTCATCATCAGAGGGCGAAACAAACGAAATCGCACGCCCCGCTAATCCCGCACGCCCTGTTCGGCCAATGCGGTGGATATAATCTTCGGCAAAAAATGGCAACTCTAAGTTGATAACCAAAGGTAGTGCTTGAATATCTAAGCCGCGGGCGGCAACATCGGTCGCAACCAATACACGCAACTTACCTAGCTTAAAGTCTTCCAATACCCGATTACGGGCGCCTTGGGTTTTATCACCGTGGAATACACCAGCGGCTATGCCATCAAGCTTTAATTCTTGTAATAAATGCTCGGCGCTTTCCTTAGTGCTTGCAAACACGAGGACTTGGCGCCAATTGTTACGGCCAACGAGCTCTGACAACAACTCGGCTTTACGGCGCTTATCAACCCGATACACTTCTTGAACAACGGTCGATGCGGTCGTCGTGTCGGCAACATTCACCCACTGAGGCTCATTTAGCATCTTTTGTGCAAGCTGTTTGACTGCATCACTGTATGTGGCCGAGAACAGCATAGTTTGGTGCACGGGCGCGATTAAGCGTTTCACTTTTTCAATATCGCGTACAAATCCCATATCTAACATGCGATCGGCTTCATCGATCACTAAGGTTGTCACACTCGACAAATCTAACTGGAATTGGCCGATAATGTCGAAGAGTCGACCCGGTGTCGCCACGAGGATATCAACGCCCTGCTCCACCCCTTTACGCTGGGGATTCATATTGGCGCCGCCGTAAACTGCGATTGTTTTCAGTGGCAGGAATTGGCTGTATTTCTGGATATTGTCACAAACTTGAATAGCCAGTTCGCGGGTGGGGGTCATCACCAAAGCGCGTAAAATCGGTTTGTCGTTGCCATCACTAACTAAAATCTCAGCCGCTAACTTTTCAAGTACGGGCAGAGCAAAGGCTGCCGTCTTACCCGTACCCGTTTGGGCGCAGGCCATAATATCTTTGCCTTCAAAGGCTAGTGGGATCACTTTCTCTTGTACTTGAGTGAGTTGCTGATAGCCACACTCAGTTATCGCATTCAAAATAGGAGAAGATAGACCGAGTGTTTCAAATTTCATAGGAACTCTTTAGATAAGTGGCAGAACAGTAATTCAAGACGAGACTCAATGTGCCCAATGCGGGGCGCGGAGTCTACCAAAATTCTCGGCGGTTTTATAGGCAATTTTCGAGTTAACGCCTTACGCTGGCGCCAACTCAGAAGATAGATTTTTAGGTGTGGCTAAATACTTTTGTGCAAAATCAATCGCGGCAATGGGTTTAGAAAATAAATAGCCTTGGCCATAATCACACCCCGCAGAGAGTAGCACTTGGCGCTGAGCCTCGGTTTCAACCCCTTCGGCAATGACTTTCATCCCCAATTTATGGGCCATGACAATAATGGCCTCACACAGTATCTGATCATTGGTGTCTGTATCTATATGCCGAGTAAAGGATTGATCAATCTTAAGGTAATCAATATCAAACTTTTTTAAATAAGCGAGCGATGAGTAACCTGTGCCAAAATCATCTAACGAGACTTGAACCCCTGCATCACGGTAAGCCAGCAGTTTTTCAGTGACCCCCATACTCGCATCCAACAATAAACCTTCAGTAATTTCGACACAGACCCCTGCCCCAGTAATATTTAAATCCTGAAGTAGCTCCAACCAGTTGTGTAATAATGCACCTTCATCGCGAAATTGGATGGGTGATTTATTCACACTGATTTGAATATCAACACCTAATTCATCACGCCATGCTGCACTTTGCCGTGCAGCTTGCTCAAATACCCAGTTACCAATTTCAACGATCAAACCCGTGTCTTCGGCAACGGAAATAAATTCACCGGGCGATACACTACCGCGTTCAGCATGGGTCCAACGGATTAATGCCTCCGCTTTAGCCACCTCTCCCGTTGTGAGCGAAACAATTGGTTGATAATGGAGTTCAAATTCCTTATTGCTCACCGCTTGACGTAAATCCTGAATAAGTCGCATCCGGTATTTAGCATATTCCTGCATCGACGGCGTGAAATAGTTAAATCGATTACGTCCTTGATCCTTCGCGGCATACATGGCTTGGTCCGCATGTTTAAGCAAACCTTCAATACTTGTAGCATCATCTGGATAGAGCGTAATACCGATACTTGCAGTGATATAAGCCGTTTCCTCCCCCAGAAGATAAGGCTCAGCAATGCGTCTGAGAATATGCTCAGCCACTCGTTCAATGCCCTTATGATCCGCCATAGCACTGAGTACAACAGTGAACTCATCCCCCCCAAGACGGGCCACGACATCAGCGTCACGCACACAGGATTTTAAACGGCTAGCAGTTTCAATCAGCAGTAGATCCCCCATTTCATGCCCTAGGGTATCGTTCACTTCTTTAAAGTAATCTAAGTCTAGAAATAATAATGCAAAATGATCTTGATTTCGGTCTGCGTTTTTAATCTCTGCCCCGAGGTATTCCAGTAACATTCGGCGATTAGGTAAGCCCGTTAATGTATCGTAGTTTGCCTGTTTCCATATCAAATGTTCGTTTTGCTTTTTATCGGTAATATCAGAAAATAAGGCGACTCGGCGATAGGGCATACCCTCTTTATCTTTGATGGTATTGATGGTTAACCAAATAACATATTCTTCGCCATTTTTACGCCGCTGTAGCATCTCACCTTGCCACTGGCCTTTTTGATTAATGGCATTATTCATCTTGTCATAAAAATCGCGGCCATTAATATCGCAATACAAGAGACGAATATGCTGACCACAGACCTCTTTAGCCTTGTAGCCTGTGATATCACTAAAAGCGGCATTCACTGTGATGATTACGCCCTTTTCATCAAGCACACTCATGGCCTCGGAACTATTGTCATACACCAGAGCTGAGAGCTTTAATGATTCTTCAATCAGTTTAGCCTCAGTGATATCAGTGTAAGTTCCACACATCCTCAGTGCATTGTTGTTGGCATCTCGACTCACAACTTTACCGGTATCAAGGATCCAACGAACCTGACGATTGAGCGTATTTAAGCGGTATTCCATCTTATGCTGTGGCGTTTCTCCGCGGATATGCGCCTCTATGGAATGCAGCACTTTAGGCCTATCTTCGGCAACAATCGCATCCATCCATTGGCGGCTATTAGCATTAAGCATATCAATATCACAGCCCAGAATATCAGCACTACGGGCGTTGCGTTCGATACGGTCATTGCGAATATCCCAATCCCATACCCCAAGATCGCTACTGTTTAACACCAGTTCAAGTTGCTCGCGACTGGCAAGCACTTCTCTATCGGCCAAAGTTTGTGCAGTCACATCCAAGTAGCCCGCAATCACTAAGAGCACCCTATTATTGGCGCGTTTACAAGCGACTGTCATATGGGTATAAACGATTGAGCCATCCTTAGCGATAAAGCGTTTATCCATTTCATAATTATCAATTTTACCCGCTAGCATTAGCTCAAATTTAACGATATCAGCTTCAATATCATCAGGGTGAGTGAGCTGCTTCCATGTCATATTTAGCAGTTCATTCTCAGTGTATTTGAGCATCTGACATAAATGTGGATTCACTTTCATCCATTTTTGATCGATACCCGTTATCGCAATACCGATATTGCCAACGGTAAATTGACTACGAAATAGGAAGTCATCCTGAAGGCGAATTTGTTCATCACGCTCAAGCTCAAAGCGTCTGGACAACAAGCGGCTCAACAGCCAAGTGGCAAGGGGATAAACCGTCAGTACAGGCAAACTGAGTTTCGCAAGTAAGGGCAATGCAACAGGCAGCGGTAGTGTAAAAAACCACAACAACATGACGATATGCACTGTATAGGCAAAGCAAAGCATTTCCTTCGCCGAAATATTAGCAAGATAAGACTTACGATATTGGCGCCATATCACTCCAATTAAACCAGATGACACTATCACGGCAACACCAATCCACATGGCATCACCACCGATACTAAGACGGTAAAATCCAGTCAGCGCAACTGCAATTAATGTCGGTAAACCACCAAAGAAAAGACCTGAAATACACAGGAGAACGGAACGGGTGTCAAAGATAATGCCGGGTTGATACATCCAAGGGGTACTCATAATAGTGATACCAATACCACCTATAAGAAACCCAATAATGACACGCCACAGCAGAAAATATTGCCGCTGATGTTTTTTAGGGATCGCGTCATACAAAAAAACTAATGCCAGTAACAATGCCGCATTTTGTACTAACGGAAAAAAAATGCTGTTATCCATGGATAAAGGCGCAACTCCAAAAGTGAGGGAACTGGTAACAGGTTAAAAAGTTCCCCCACTAGTGTAGCAGAATTGCTTACAAATCATGCCCTAATTACAGGAGTGATATCACAAATTGTTATAGAGTTGATCCCGATAAACTTGAGCAACAGAATGCCAGTCAAAACGCTGCGCAATTGCTGCGGCGCGAATAATAGGCCAATCACCACGTTCAAAACTGGCCATGGCCTCGGTAAACCGTTGTAAGAACGCCTCCCCTTGCGCTGTTAAGCTATTGCCATTAAACACAAAACCATCAATACCATCCCGCACAGTATCCTTTAAGCCACCAACGCCATGCACAAGACAGGGCTGGCCTGCTCGCATAGCAAGCATTTGGCTAATACCACAAGGTTCAAAAGAACTTGGCATCACAAATAAATCACCAAATTGGTAAAGGCATTCGGATAAAGCCTCATGGTATCCCTGCAGAAAGAGGAAATTTGTATATTTAGCCGCTAAGGTTTGAAAAAACTCAGCAATACTCGCATCACCACTGCCGAGTAATATAAATAATGCATTAGGTTGGGTTTGTTGTAATGCTTGTAATAACGTCTCCAATACTGATAATCCAGAGGGCAATAAATGGCGTAAAATCAGCACTTTTTGATCCGTTAATCGACCAACAGAGGTGAGCAACAAATCTGGTACTCTCCCTAAACTCGCTTGACGCCAATGGGCTTGAATACGCACAAAGGCCATCATATCCACGGCACTCACTTGCGTTTTATTTCCTTGCCATAACACTAATGCGGCTTCGATAGTGATAAGAAGTTTTTTAAAGTCATCCTCTTGTATGCGAGCCAAAGACTGAGCTATCGCTTTAGCCTGTTTAATATCAGGGTAAGTACAACCGTTTAAGATCCCAAACACTTTTCCCTGTTCGGCTTTTGTCTGTAGATCCTGTTCTAACCCTTCACCGCCAAAAAAGCCCGCTTTAGGATCCGAAGGCAATAAGACCTCTTTAGCATAAGTGGGCGATACAAGATGCACTTTATCACTGAGCACTATGCCAATGCGCATCGGGTTAATGCAATGGGGATAACGAGGATCGACAATTGCTTGCTTTTGCTCGGGTTGAAGTGATGCAAAAAGCTCGGGAAACCACGCAGCTAAGGAGGAGGAATCATGGCTAAGTGGTCGAGTACCTTGCAGGGCAAGATTATGAATAGAGTACACGCAGGCTATCGATTTAAGGGCGCTAAACTCAGGTACAAAAGCACGAAGCATTGCCAAAAAACCCGCATGCCAATCATGTAAATGCAACACAGTCGGCATAGGAATCCTTGAGGTAACCAAGGCTTGTGCCACGCAGACAGATAAAAATGCAAACTTAGTTGCATCGTCCGCAAAGGGCCGCTCAGCACTACCTTGGCTATAGATTTTACCCGGCGTAGACAACCAAAGCCCATCTTCAAGCAAGTAAATATTTGCACCTTCAACTTTAGGATGGGGTATCACAAACAAACAGACTTTTTCAGTTCGCCCCCCAAAAGAGACCTCAAACTCACCTAAGTCCTGCGCCTTGCTTGATTGAGAGGCCAAAAAACCATAACTTGGCATAATCACATCAGTGCAAATATCAACCTCGGCTAAGGCTTCGGGTAAATCACGGATAACATCCGCCATTCCCCCCACTTTAGCGCCCTCAAGGGCGCCGTTTTCCGCTGCCACCATTAATATGCGTTTCACTTAAATAGACACTCCCACTCGTTAACAATGCCATCTAATGATTTAAATTGAGTATCTACTCATAACCCACTGGTAATCCCAACATATCGCGGGTCACTAAAGTGACGCCTTTTTCCGAGACCCTAAATCCCTTCGCTCTATCGTGGTCATGGTTGTAACCTATTACCGTTCCCTCGGGGATAATACAACCTCGGTCAATGATGGCGTTTTTGATCTTACAATGGCGCAGCACAACCACATCGGGCAATACGACCGAATCTTCCACTACGGAATAAGAACAGACGCGCACTTCATTAAAAAGCACGCTCCTACGCACTGTTGCCCCTGAAATAATACAGCCGCTAGAAACAATAGAGTCTAGCGCCATGCCACGCCTATCATCGTCATCAAAAACAAATTTGGCTGGGGGCAATTGCTCTTGAAATGTCCAAATGGGCCACTTAGCATCATATAAATTCAAGGCTGGCGTAGGCGATAGTAATTCCATATTGGCTTGCCAAAACGAGTCTAATGTTCCCACATCCCGCCAATAGGCCTGTTCATTCGGGAATGGACTCTTAAAGGGATAAGCGAACACATTATGTTTTTCGATGATCGAAGGAATAATATCTTTGCCAAAGTCACGGTCAGAGGTTGCGTTTTGAGAGTCTTTTTTGAGCTGCTCAAATAAAAACTCTGTGTTAAATACATAGTTGCCCATGGATGCTAAACACATTTCTGGGTTATCGGGGGATGGTTTAGGCCGCTGCGGTTTTTCTTCAAAACCTAATATCCGCATATTGTCATCGACCTCTATCACCCCAAAGGCGCCTGCAGCTTCGGCGATGGGCACTTCAAGGCAAGAGACCGTCATATCCGCACCAGATTCAGCATGGGCGGCTAAAATCCCTGCGTAATCCATGCGATAAACATGATCACCGGACAGTACCATTACATATTTAGGCAACTCATGGCGGATAATATCGATATTTTGAAAGACAGCGTCCGCAGTGCCTTGATACCAGTTTTCAGAAAAACGTTGTGATGCGGGTAAAATCTCCACCGATTCCCCGAGCTCTTTCTTAAAATGGCCCCAGCCACGCATCACATGGCGGATTAAGGAATGGGACTTATATTGGGTAACGACCCCCACACGGCGAACCCCCGAATTGATGCAATTTGATAGGGGAAAATCAATAATGCGAAACTTACCACCAAAATAGAGCGCGGGCTTAGCGCGCCAATCGGTCAATTCATGCAAACGCGAGCCCCGCCCGCCAGCCAGAATCAATGCATAGGTTTCACGAGTTAAATTACTGATATAACGTACATTAGACATAGGCTTTACTCCCCATATGGCACATTACTGCCGATAAATTCATTTGATGCTTACAACTTCCAAATCTCATCGCGATAACCGGCAATCGTGACATCACTTGAAAAACGGCCACTGGCGGCACTATTACGAATACTCATTTGCGTCCACAGCTTGGGATCTTTATAAACGCGAGCAACCGCTTCTTGGGCTGTGCGATAACTATCAAAATCCGCCGCCGTCATCCAAGGATCATCTTCACTCTCGATGGACGCGATAATAGGATCGAAAATCCCAGGTTCGAGTAAATTGAAATGGCCGCTTTTCAGCAGCGCCATGACGTCAGATAATGCCGGAGAATTAGCGATAATTTGCTTAGGTTGGTAATGACTGCGCATCTGTACGACTTGCTCGGCATTGAGTCCAAAGAGGAAAAAATTGTCCTCACCGACTTCTTCAAGCATCTCGATATTCGCACCGTCTAAAGTGCCTATAGTCAGGGCGCCATTCATCATAAATTTCATATTGCCCGTACCTGAAGCCTCTTTACCCGCCGTCGAAATTTGCTCAGACAGATCGGTCCCTGGACAAATTTTTTCCATGGCACTGACGTTATAATTGGGTAAAAATGCAAAACGTAAATAGGGGGCAACCACAGGATCAGAATTGACCATATGCGCCACATTACTGGCGAGTTTGATGACAAGTTTTGCCATAAAGTAACCGGGAGCCGCCTTACCACCGATCAAGACGCAGCGCGGTACCATATTGTCGATGCGACCTTGTTGGATCTGATGATAAAGATGGATCACATGTAAGATATTGAGCAGTTGACGTTTATACTCATGGATACGTTTTACCTGCACATCGAACAACATGCTCGGATCAAACTCGACCGCACATTCCTTCAATATCATATTCGCAAGCTGCACCTTATTAGCTTGCTTAACATCGCGCCATTTTTGAATAAAGCTCGCATCTTGGGTTAAGGCATTCAATGCCGTCAATTGACTTAAATCCGTCACCCATTGATGCCCTAAATGGGCCGTCAATAGCTTTGCAAGTGCAGGATTACAATGGGCTAACCATCGTCTAGGGGTAACACCATTAGTACGATTATTAAACTTATGGGGCCACAGGGTATAAAAGTCATTAAAGAGACCTGACTTCAACAGTTGCGTATGCAATCCCGCCACACCATTGACAGAAAAACTCGCCACAATCGCGAGATAAGCCATGCGAACGTGGGGATCTGGACCATCTTGAATTATCGACATACTCGCCAATTTTTCACTGTCCCCCGGCCAATGGTGGGCAACAATATCTAAATAACGAGCATTGATTTCATAAATAATTTCCAAAATGCGCGGCAACATTAATGCCATCATTCGCACAGGCCATCGCTCTAATGCCTCGGGTAACAAAGTGTGGTTTGTATACGCCATAGTGTGTGTCGTAATAGACCAAGCAGCCTCCCACTCAAATCCATAGTCATCCACCAGCAAACGCATTAACTCTGGGACGGCAATGCTTGGATGGGTATCGTTCAACTGGATCACGTTTTTGGCCGCAAAATCACTAAAGTCATTACCATGGTGATGAACCCAGCGCTTAAGCAAATCCTGCAAACTGGCGGAGGATAAAAAGTATTGCTGACGTAATCGCAGTTCTTTGCCGTTTTCGCTTGCGTCATTGGGATAGAGCACCATAGTGATCTGTTCTGCCAAGTTTTTACGGGCCACGGCCTCGGTATAATCACCTTGATTAAATTCAGCTAAATCAAAGTCATCGGTCGCTTCGGCCTTCCATAACCTCAGGGTATTAACGCGACCATTACGGTAACCCGGCACGGGCATATCATAGGCAACGGCAAGTACATCTTGGGTGTCGACCCAAATCATATGCCTGCGTCCTTGCTTATCAACATAGGATTCGGTGTGACCAAAAAAAGGCACGATAACATTGTGGTTGGGTACTCGCACCTCCCACGGGTTACCCTCACGTAGCCAGCGATCTGGGCGCTCAACCTGATACCCATCAACAATTTTTTGGGCAAACATGCCATATTCATAACGAATGCCGTAACCCGTTACGGACAAGTCCATGCTGGCACAACTATCAAGAAAACATGCGGCAAGTCGACCTAAGCCACCATTACCTAAACCTGCGTCATGCTCGGCTTCTTCCAACTCCTCAAGTGTGACAGCATACTTGCTAAGCGCATCTCTGCTTTCATCTTGTAAATCAAGGCTTAATAACGCATTCCCTAACGCCCTACCCATTAAAAATTCCAGTGATAAATAAACCACTTGCTTACGCTCAAAACGACTGTCATTCAATCTGGTTTGGCGCCAGTTATCGAGCATTTGCTCCTTAACACTAATCGCTAGTGCTTGAAACAACTCACAACTCACGCCTTGACCACGGCTTAAGCCATAACGGACGTGGCGTTCAAAGGAGGCCGGCAGTGCATCGCAGGGCTCACAGGGCACTGCAGTGGATTTAGTTTTCCCTCCCGATGCCTTAGTCGTCATCGCCTTTGTGGCACGCTTTGGCGCTTTGGCTTCGCTGATGTTTTGGCTCAATTCACTGTTATTACTCATAGTTAATTCCTTATAAAATCAGCATAAAACAGCATAAGACTGCGATCTTCTAGCAGGTATCTCATCGATGAGTTCTGAGCATCCAGCGGCTCAGCTTGAAGCGGGGATGGCATCTCTAATTGGGTATGGATAAGACATTGCCACGGACTTAAATGGGCGAGTGTGGGCGGTGTAAAGACCAAGGGATTATCATCGGCATTGACCATTAATAGCAGTGCTTGCTGGATCTCAACGCCATCACGACAGCCCTGTAAATCACCGGACAAAACAACACAGAGGCTACGGCACATGGATTCACTCCACAGACTCTTAGTCATTTGTTCACCTTGACGGCTAAACCAATCTAAACGGGCACCGGATGCTTCTAAAGGTTTAGCGAGTAACTGCTCATGGATAAAGCGTTTAGCACACAAGAGGGGGAAGCGTTTACGCAGGGCAATTAACTTTTGAGTAAAACTTAACAGTGCTTTATCCATCCCGGCCACCGACCAATCGAACCAATTGAGCGTATTGTCTTGGCAGTAGGCGTTATTGTTCCCTAACTGGGTGCGGCCAATTTCGTCACCACTAAGCAACATAGGTACACCTTGGGATAAAAATAAGGTCGTCAAAAGATTGCGTTGCTGACGGCTGCGAAGCGCTAAGATGTGCGGATCTGAGGTAGGCCCCTCAACGCCATAGTGATAACTGAAGTTTTCTTGGTGACCATCCCGATTATCTTCCCCATTAGCAAGGTTGTGTCTCTGGGTATAACTCACTAAATCTTTTAGGGTAAATCCATCATGGCTGGTTAAAAAGTTAATGCTGGCAGCTGGCGGACGCCCACTGTGTTCAAAGAAATCCCCCGAGCCATGAAAACGCCGCGCAAATTCAGGCAACATACCATGATCGCCGCGCCAAAAGCGTCGCATCGTATCCCGATATCTGTCATTCCATTCACTAAAAGCCACGGGGAAATTGCCTAACTGATAACCGCCGGGACCAATATCCCAAGGTTCAGCAATCAGCTTCACATGGCACAAGATAGGATCCTGCAGCAGTGCATCGAAAAAGCCTGAACCGGGGTCAAAGCCATAGGCTTCTCGCCCAAGGCAGGCGGCTAAATCGAATCTAAAACCATCTACTCCCATGACTTCGACCCAGTAACGCAGAGAGTCGAGCACTAACTGCAACATACGTGGATGATTGATATTTAACGTGTTGCCACATCCAGTATCATTGATATAAAAGCGTTTATCATTTGGGTGCAAACGGTAATAGCTAAGGTTATCGATACCACGAAAACTAAAAGTGGGACCGAGTCGACTGCCTTCTGCACTGTGGTTATAGACCACATCCAGGATGACTTCTATGCCTGCGCCATGCAGTGCATCCACCATAACGCGAAACTCGCCTATATCATCGGAAGATAAGTAACTGGTCTCAGGTGCAAAAAAGCCAATGCTGTTATAGCCCCAATAGTTAGTTAACTGTTTTTCAAGCAAAAAGGGTTCGGTAAAAAAGGATTGCACAGGAAGCAGTTCAACGCAGGTCACTCCAAGTTCAACTAAGTAATCAATAGCTGGCTGGGAGGCCAAACCGGCAAAAGTACCCCGCTGCTTTTCATCTATTGTTGGATGCGATGCCGTAAATCCCTTAAGGTGCATCTCATAGATAATGCTTTGCTCTAACGGTTTAGGCTTAAAGTCGCGCGCAAGCGGCTGGATTTCAGCCGTTGCCATCAAGGACCGAATATCCACCACTTTACATTTAGGCACATAGGCTGCGTTGTCTAAGGTGCTGAATGATAAATCTTCATGGATATTATTTAACTCATAACCATAGTTAGCATCATGGTGTTGATATAAGCCAACTAATTGGCGAGCATAGGGATCTTGCAGCAGTTTATAGGGATTAAATCTGTGCCCAAGCTGCGGCTCATAAAGACCATAAACGCGATAACCATAGAGTTGCCCCGCCTTTAAACCATGTACATAGCAATGCCATATCTGCTGGGTTTGCTCACTAAAGGCAATACGATAAATTTCACTGTCACCTTTATCGTCAAATAAGCACAGTTCAACCCCTGTTGCATTAGCGGAAAATAAGGCGAAATTAACGCCATGATCATCGACGGTCGCCCCTAATGGAAAAGGTTTTCCTGCCGCAAGTTCAAATGGCAAATGAATGCTCGTCGCAGGCAAAGGTGTGACTATTTGCCTTGCCGTCATCTTCTTTTAGCCTCAACCTGATTGGCTACCGGGCCAAGGACTAAACAGCTAAGGGGTGGTACCGTAATAAGTGCACTCGACTCCATCCCCTGCCATGATTGGTTTTGGGCAACCACAAGACCAGCATTACCTTGGTTGCTACCACCATAAAGATAGCTATCGCTATTGAGGTACTCACAAAAATCCCCCGCTTGGGGTAAACCGATGCGAAATCCATGGTGAACACTGGGTGTCATATTGATGACAAAGACGAGGGGTGCATCCCCCGCAAGGCCATAGCGCACAAAGGTAAAAATACTGGCACTGCCATTATCGCAGTCGAGCCAACGAAAGCCTGCGGGTTGGTAGTCAAGCACTGATAACGCAGACATGCCTTGGTATAACTGATTCAGATCCTTAAGCCAGCGTTGCACCCCTTGGTGTGGTTCAAACGCTAATAAATGCCAATCCAAGCTGTGGTTATGATCCCACTCATCCCGCTGAGCAAATTCACTGCCCATGAACAGCAACTTCTTACCGGGATGCCCCCACATAAAACCGTAATAAGCGCGCAAAGTAGCAAATTTTTGCCAATCGTCACCGGGAATTTTATGCAATAGTGAGCCCTTGCCATGGACCACCTCATCATGGCTCACCGACAACATAAATTGCTCGGTATAGGCATACATTAAACTGAAGGTCAGTTGATGATGATGGTATTGACGATAAATGGGATCACGGCTTAAGTAACTTAAGCTGTCATTCATCCACCCCATATTCCATTTAAAGCCAAAGCCCAAACCATGATGATCTGTCGGTTTTGTGACGCCCGCAAAGGCGGTGGACTCTTCGGCTATCATGCAAATACCGGGAAAGGCTTGATACAAGCGTTGATTCAGCATTTGCAGAAAACTGATGGCTTCGAGGTTTTCTCGACCACCATAGGCATTCGGTAGCCATTGACCCGGCTCACGGCTATAATCAAGGTACAACATCGACGATACCGCATCGATCCTCAAACCATCAAAATGAAACTCACGTAGCCAATAGCATGCATTGCTCAGTAAAAAGCTACGCACTTCGCCACGCCCATAGTTGTAAATTAACGTGTCCCAGTCAGGATGCGTGCCCTTGCGCGGATCTTCATGTTCATACAAACAAGTACCATCAAAACGCACTAGGCCGTGGGGATCCTTAGGGAAATGTGCCGCAACCCAATCGAGAACCACACCGATATCCGCCTGATGGCAGGCATCCACAAATGCCTTAAGGCCGTTAGCATCACCAAATCTATGGGTAGGGGCATATAGACCTACTGGCTGATATCCCCATGAGCCATCGAAGGGATATTCACTGATGGGCATTAATTCAATATGGGTGAAACTTTGGGCTTTGACATAGGGAATAAGTTGTTCAATTAGATCTTGATAATCAAGATATTGCTCACCATTATCGCCCTTACGTCGCCATGAACCTAAGTGGACTTCATAAATCGCCATGGGGGCTTTATGCCACGCCGTTACTGCTCGCTTGTTCATCCATAATGTATCTTTCCAACTGTGTTTGGATTTTTTAGGAACAATAGACGCATTATGCGGCGCACACTCCATTTGAGTCGCCATTGGATCCGATTTTGCGTGGCGTTCTCCATTTGGGTGGACCAAATCAAATTTGTAGTGCGCACCTTCCGCCACGTTGGGCAGAAAAATCTCCCACAAACCATTGGCCATATGTTGGCGCATCACATGCCGAGTATCATCCCAGTGGTTAAAATCACCGACCACAGAAACCCGTTTAGCATTAGGCGCCCATACACAAAAATGTACTCCTTCAATACCTTCAACATCGCGCCAGTTCGCTCCTAAAAATTCGTATGCTCGCTCTGCACTCCCTTCACCAAACAGATATAAATCATCGGCATTGAGTAAAGGACCAAACTGATAGGGATCGACAATTTCTATTTGGCTAAGCGGATATTGTATTCGCAACAAGTACAGAAATGGCTTAACTCGCCGCCCCATAGTACCTGCAAACAAGCCCGCATCATTGACCTTCTCAAGACCCGCTACCCTACGACCATCTTTAATGCTAATCACATCAACCTTGAGCGCATTGCGTAAAAAACACCTAACAATTAACGATTTTCCATCTTCAGAAGTGTGCATGCCTAAGAGTGAAAATACGTCCGTATATTGACCGTTGAGCAGCGCCACATCGGCACCGTTATAGAAGTAAGCATTGGCTTGAGTCATCATTTTGCTTCCGTTTATCAATCAATGGTTCAATCAGGCAGTCTGTCGGTTTTGCTGCATTACATTGTTAGTGAGGCAACTGCCTAGCAGCGGCGATATGCTGTAGCCGCTGCAGGAGCTCTGGCATCTTTGCCGCCTGCTCAATCCCTTGGGGTAAATGCCTTTGCCAATTAGGGTATTCGAGCCAAGTCCCCGGAATATTGACCGCATAGCTATCGGCTAACAAATCGCACCATTGCACGCTGTAAAGCGCACTGTTACCCGAGGCCCCCAAGGTCATCCATGCTGTTAATAAGCTTGGTATGTCTATCTCCTGAACACTTGTTTCACCTAATAGGCCTTGGTGCACTAAAAGAGAAAGTAATTGCTGTTTTTCATGCGCTCGTTCAGCTAAGGCACTGGCTAATTGATCGTCGGTTTCAAACAGAGATAATTGCCGCCTCAGGTGCAAATCACTGCCACTCCACCAAGCGACTAAAGTGGGCACATCGTGATTGGCAAGCATCATTAAACTTTGGGGTTTGTACTGACTGGGAGCTTTAAAACCCTGATGGTCGCGGCAAAAATAAAACAACTCATTCCCGTAAATACCTGCGTTATAAAGTCGATGAATAATATCAGGAGGCACTAGCCCTAAATCTTCCCCAATCACGACACAACGGGCTCGTTGGCTTTCAAGGCAAACAATGGCAAACAAGGTTTCAACGGGGTAATAAACATAGGCACCCTTACCTAAATTTTTATCCAGCGGCCACCACCATAAACGCAGCAATCCCATCACATGATCAATTCGCAGTGCGCCGCAATGTTCCATGTTGGCGCGCATAAGCGCGATAAAATGCCGAAAATTATCTTGTTTGAGTTTGATAGGATCTAATGGCGTTAGTCCCCAATTTTGCCCTTGTGGTGCAAAGGGATCAGGCGGTGCACCTATGCTCACATTCAAACAAAATTGCGCCACATTGGCTTGAACTTCTACGCCATGAAGTGCGGCGCCAACGGCAAGATCGCGAATGAGGCCAATCCCCATTCCCGCTTCTTTCGCTTTTAATTGGCAAAGTGCTAACTGACTTTGTGCGACAAATTGTAAGTACAGATAAAATCCTGCGTCCTGCACAATTGCCCTTGGACTTCTAAGACATTCCGCTTCGGCAAATTCCAGCAGTGCAGCGCCCTGCTCAGCCACAAAGTCATGGAAATGTTTTGCTCTGGGGGTTTGTAGTGCTAAATGCTTTTCACAGAATAGGCAATATAAACGAGCAAAAGCTCGGTATTTCAGATCGCTTATTTTAGGGTAATTAAGCCAATTATCTTGATGTAGTGCATGAATCGCCTCTTGCCAGCTCGATGAAGCAAACTCTGTGGCGAGTAACTCGTACTCGGGTACGCTTTGCATATGAATATAGAGAGGATTGAGTCTACGGCGATCGCAAGGACTGTATGGGCTTGAGTGTTCAGGTGCGGCAATATCAAGGGCATGCAATGGGTTAAGTTGAATAAAATCAGCGCCCTGTGTTGCAATTAAAGTGATAAGTGCTTCAAGATCACCAAAGTCACCTATTCCCCATTGGGTTTCACTACGTAAACTGTAAAGTTGAATACTCACGCCCCATGGTTTATGGCGTTTTCCTTGGATAGCAGTACTTAGCACGCCTTGATATGCCGTACGTGGCGCCACCATTAGCGTGCCATGGAATACCTGAGCCTCTAAAAGATCATGACTGACAAGCGCCGTTGGCGGTAATACAAAAGTAATTGTATGGTAACCTAAACCCAATACTGGGAAATGATTGAGTCCTTCATCGGCCATGTCTGTTTGAGTGTAAAGTGTGTTGTTTTTGACACCATACTCAATGAGATCAAGTCGATATTGTATATACTGACGTTCTCCTTGAGCCTCTGGGATCCGATAATCTCCAATCACTTTCAGTGTAGAAAATGGCACATTTAATAGGATCGACTCGCCATCCTCACAATGGATAGTGATATTGATATCAGTTTTGTAACTATATGGAAGATAAAGGCTTATCCAAGGTTCATCGACAAAACACCATTGAAACTCAGGCAACACTTGGGTCCAAGGAAGCGCATCAAGCTCATAAATTTGTTGTGCGATTGACTCATCACTCAATAACGCCTGCGCAGCAGATGCGAACTGGGGATCGCCATCAGTAGAGGCATTATCCAGCAACATGCACGTTAGAATGCCTTGTCTATCGGTTTCAGAAATGCGGATATACTGGCCAAAGCAATCCGTAAACTCTGCTCCAACCCCTCGCAAATACAGCAACTTCTCCAGCCCCATATTTGTCGCCTCCGCGACTGCTCATCCATAGCTTTAGATACGCAGTAACCATGCCAGCATAAAGTAACAACATGACGACAGATTTATTGCAGCCATATGACAGGAAAGATAATTGATAAATCAGTCAGTTGGTCATTTATTCTGCTTAAAAACACAAAATCCACTGACGTTGAAGTAGATGTTAAATACTTTAAGTGCACTAAATTGAAGCGCTAAATGATTAAAAAAGGTGCAATGCGCCGAAAATGCGCGTGGATATAAATGAGGGGTAAAAACCTAGATATTGCGAGAGCGCATCCTAATCCACCTTCGATAGAAAAACCGAATCACCAACCGATAAAAACCTGCAACACTTTGTATCAAAAGTACTTTCCAACTTGAACTCCGATCATATTCTCTGTCACCATTCAATGTCGATATCAAAAAGAAACATCAAGCCATTCTAGTTCGAACAACGATCTTAGGCTCTAAATCTACCTGTAACGAAAATAACTCAAGATAAGGATATTAGGATGAAAATGTTAACAGGATTCGTTTTAGCTGGCAGTTTGACCATAGCATTAATGGGATGCGGTGGAAGCGATGATGAGACAACGACGACACCCCCTACACCAAATCCAATTCCTCCCTCGTTATCTGCAGATATTTGTTATCTTATGAACACTTCTAAAGGTGAGTTCACTTTGGCCATCGATCTCACAAATATGCCCATCACTGGGAAAAACTTTAAACACTATGTTGATAAGTCTTTCTATAATGGAACTTTATTCCATAGGACCGTCAATAACTTCGTCATTCAAGGCGGCGGATTTACCACTGGATTAAACGCTAAATCTACAGACGCACCGATTAAAAATGAGGCCTCTATTGGGATAAGCAATAAACGCGGCACTGTCGCTATGGCTCGGACCAAGGCATCAAACTCTGCGACCTCTCAGTTTTTTATTAATATTTTGGATAATCCACAACTGGATGCGTCGACTAACAGCTACGGCTATGCGGTATTTGGTAAAGTAGTAAAAGGTATGGATGTGGTCGATCAGATAAGCATAGTGCCAACAAAAACGGTTGACGGTTTTATTGACACCCCTGTACAAGAGATTTTTATTAACACTGTGTCCGAAACCCACTGTCCAACAGATTAAGTGCTATAGGAGTTGTACCTGCTTTTAAGTCAATACAGCACGAAAGTGAAATAGCTTAAAAATGCTTAACTTAACCAATATTGGCGGTATGACTCTCACTCATCCCCTTGGATTTTTCCCACTAAAAGCATAGGTGCGGCATCAATTTTATCGGCATCCATCATCACCGCTATACGCTCAACCGCCGAAAGCAATTGGCTTTGCTCCCATTCTTCAAGATTTTGATAACGCTTGATAAAGTGATCTTGTAACGGTTTCGGTGAATCTTGTAATAAGCTCCGCCCAGCATCACTTAAAGATAAATGCACTTTACGTTTATCTGTATCACTCCGTTTGCGTATCACTAAACCACGCCCCTCGAGACGATCAATAATGGTGGTCACTGTCGCAGGACTTAGCGTAATTTCTTCAGCAACTTGTTTTGCAAGGGGAGCATCTAGTTGAGCAATTTTTTGCATCACCATCAATTGTGGCCCAGTTAAACCTGAATGTTTGTTCAATTGGCGAGAATGAATATCGATAGCGCGGATCACCCGGCGCAGTGAAATCAATAGTTGTTCGTACTTTTCCATATAATCCTACCCTAGTTATCTTCAACACCTTACCAGAAAGTGAGATTGAACTCATCCCAGCACTTTATTTCAGTAAAATGAGGCATGTTAAAGATAAAATGTGGCTTTTTGCCTATTAAACTCAAGCTGTATAAATCTCTTCAAAATCATATCGTATATCTAGCCTAATTCTCGTCATAAAAGACCACAATTTAGTTACCGAGCTCCAACTTTAGTGGGAAATCACTTACAAATAAGCCTTCAATTCGATCTGCGTCACAAATTACCCCCAGTCAAGTTGGTAGTTTAGTAACAAGAAAAGAAAACAACTTTATATCACAAGTAAATAGGTGACTTTATGGCTGCTAAATTTTTTATTCCTTCTGTCAATGTATTAGGCCAAGGCGCAGTAGACGATGCTATCGGAGATATTAAAACCTTAGGGTTTAAACGTGCCTTGATTGTCACTGATAAACCCCTTGTTAAAATAGGTTTAGTGGGTGAAATTGCAGAAAAACTTGGTAAAAATGGCATAACTGCAACCATATTTGATGGTGTTCAACCAAACCCAACTGTCACGAATGTTGAGGCGGGTTTAGCATTGCTGAAAACAAATAACTGCGATTTTGTGATTTCATTAGGTGGTGGCTCACCCCACGATTGCGCAAAGGGTATTGCCCTTGTCGCTACCAATGGTGGCAGTATTAAAGACTATGAAGGTCTAGATAAATCCGCTAAACCACAGTTGCCATTAGTCGCTATCAACACAACCGCAGGCACTGCCAGTGAGATGACCCGCTTCTGTATCATTACCGATGAAGCACGCCATATAAAAATGGCAATTGTCGATAAGCACACCACCCCCTTACTATCCGTTAACGATCCTGAGTTAATGCTGAAAAAGCCCGCCAGTCTAACGGCAGCAACAGGAATGGATGCATTGACTCACGCGGTCGAAGCGTATGTATCTACGGCAGCCAACCCAATTACCGATGCCTGCGCGATCAAGGCCATTGAATTAATTCAGGCAAACTTAATCAACGCAGTTGAAAACGGTCAAGACATCAACGCCCGCGAACAAATGGCCTATGCTCAGTTTCTTGCAGGAATGGCCTTTAACAACGCCAGTTTAGGTTATGTACATGCCATGGCACACCAATTAGGTGGTTTTTATGATTTGCCCCACGGTGTCTGTAATGCGCTACTGCTGCCCCATGTGCAAGAGTATAATGCGCAGGTTGTACCCGCTCGTTTAAAAGATATTGCTAAAGCGATGGGGGTTGATGTCTCTGCGATGACAGATGAACAAGGTGCCAATGCTGCGATTAGCGCAATTAAAAAGCTATCCGTTTCAGTTAAGATCCCAGAAAATCTGACCTTATTAGGTGTAAAAGCAGAAGATATTCCAACACTTGCAGATAACGCGTTGAAAGACGCCTGTGGCTTTACTAACCCAAAACAAGCGACACACGCAGAGATCTGCCAGATCTTCACTAACGCGCTGTAATTTGCGTGAGAAACGATTCGCTGTCATGCGCATAAGTCAATGCGACATCATTCTTCAATGAATTCGTTTTAGGCCTCAATAGTGCACGGATGATCGGCGCGCTATTGAGGCCTTTCTATCACAATTTCTATAAGACAATTAGATATTAAAAATTGGGCAACAAAAAATAACATAAAAGTCAGTATCTATGCGCTTTTACACTGACAAAACACTCACAAATCAGCATATTTAAGAAGAAAGGATCTGAGAGTCAAATATTCATAGCGAAATGATATAAAAAACGTGATCTCGGTAGGTTACAGACTGTAACAGATCCGATAGACTTGCCCCAGTTCGCTTTTTCCCTGCAAAAGATGAAGCCAGCTGAGGGGCCCATTCTAAGGAATGGGCCCCTGTCCATTATTAAGTGCCATTTCTTAGCTATCTTATCCAATTTTCTCTAATCTCCATCAAGCTAATCATGTGTTGCCTATCAATATGCAACGGCAGCTACCATCACAACATTCCAATATTGTTGCTTTATTCATCAGTAATTCAGTAAATGCGAAACTTACCTTAAAACTGAGATCTAGCACAAAGTTATTGGTAAAAAACTCATGCTAAATAGCACCATAACCAATCTAAGTAACAGGTTAATTTCCATACAAAAACAAACCTTACCACTGTAAAAAAGCCAACAAAAAATAGCCATAATTAATGATTGACCGAATTCAAAAACGATGCCTATGATGGCAACAATATCCTCGAACAGGTAGGTACGCTATGACAGCAATCACTCACGTATATAACTACACCGTTAGATGTCCACATTACAAAGATCCTGAACATCCCGTTACTTGGTTAAATCATATTGAAATGAACCAATCCTGTGAAATTGCATTAAATCGTATTACCAAATGGCATGAACTGTCGGGCAATAAATCCTTCGAAACCAGCAAATTTGTGGTTCGTAAAGCTGAAAATGAAGACGCCTACTTTTCAATGCAGAGTGACAGACTTAAAAATGATGGTCATGCCCTTGTCACTTTTAAAATATTTTTAGATGAATGCTGTGATGACGCCGCGCCAGAAGAAATTATGCAGCACCTTATTGAAGATTATCAGCAACGATTAGCTAAGTTAGAACAAGCCTAGCGAACTCTGCCTGCCGTTATACCAACGCCAGCCCTAAATCGCTGGCGTTTTGCTAAGTTGATTTCAATAAAACAGCCTTGTCGCCAAAATCCAACAAAACAACAAGGTGAGCTAGTGCACATTTACAAACTTACCACCAAGCGCCAGATCACACTTCCTTATCAAGCCAATCGTTAGCAATCATAACTATTGCAAACCTATAAATATAAAAACCTTTAAAATCATAAAGAAATAATACAAAAATTCAGATTTCACACTATTAACCCCAAATTTCAGCTCAATTGCCGAACCTGATGACCACTGTTACTATTTTGTGACGCAAAATTCTTTAGATCACTCACCCGATAACTTTACCCCACATAAATAGGAGCTTTACCATGACCATCACAAACATAGTCATTGTCGGGGGCGGTGCTGGTGGGATGGAGATTGCGACGAAATTAGGCCATAAACTAGGTCGTAAAGAAAAAGCCAGAATCACTTTAATTGATTGTGCTGAAAGTCATATTTGGAAACCCCTATTACATGAAGTCGCAACAGGCGCACTTGATGTCGGCATTGATGCACTAAGTTATCGTAGCCATGCCGCTGCACATGGCTACCATTTCCAGCAAGGGGCAATGACTGACATTGATAGGCAAAACAAACAAGTTATCCTCTCCGCCATTTGTGACGATAACGGCGAGATCTTATTACCCGCTCGCCGCATTGACTATGATTACTTAGTAATTGCGATTGGGAGTATCGCGAATGATTTCAATATCCCTGGCGTACGAGAGCATTGTCAATTCCTCGATAATACCGAACAAGCGATGGCTATCCGTAAAATTTTACTCAATAAGTTTCTTCGCTATGCCAGCCACAGCCTACTCGCCGACAAGATTAAAATTGCAGTGGTTGGCGCGGGAGCGACTGGGGTAGAAATGTCCGCAGAAATGCATCATGCGGTGGTTCAATTACGAGGATTTGGTTACAACATAGATGCACATCTACTCGAAGTGACGTTAATCGAAGCGGATAAACGTATTCTGCCTAAAGTTGAAAAAGTAGAAATATCAGATTCTGTTGCGAAGGAACTCTCAACGCTTGGTGTAAAAGTGATGACCAATACACGGATCAATCAAGTCACCGCAGATGGACTCACAACAACGGATGATGTTTTTATCCCTGCTGATATGGTGATTTGGTCTACGGGTGTAAAAGCCCCGGATTTTTTAAAAGAAATTGGAGGATTAGAAACCAACCACATCAACCAGATTTTGGTAAAACAAAATATGCAAACCAGCCGAGATCCCCATATTTTTGCCATTGGCGATTGTGCGGCATGCCCTCAGCCCAATGGCACTTGGGTACCTCCCCGCGGACAATCGGCAAGACAAATGGCACTGATGACGGCGGACAATATTGTGCTTATGCTTGAGGGTAAACAAGCAATACATCAATATATTTACAAAGACTTAGGCTCACTGGTCAATCTTTCTAAATTCCACACTGTTGGAAACTTGATGTCTTTTATCGGAGGTGGTGTGATGGTCGAGGGCAAAATTGCACGTTTTGTTTATACCTCTCTGTATCGTAGACACTTAATTGAGCTACACGGCATCGCTAAGGGAACCCTACTCATGTTTGCTAAAGGCATAAGCCGTATTATTCACCCGCACCTAAAATTACACTAAAAGCGACACAAGCATCCTGATCAGGACGTTAAACAAATTGAAACTATCTGTTATATTGGCTTCAGTTAACGTTAGGGACTCACTTTAAGGATGGATATCAAGATGAATAAAGCGACTCTCATTATAATCCCGCTATTGCTTGCCACAACGGCCTGTGCGGATTTAAAAGACGCGGGACGTGCCATCGGCACAACGACTAAAGAGGTCACCACAGAGATAGGCCACGCTACTCGTGACACCACTAGGGCGATTGGACACGCATCAAGAGATGCGGTGAAATCGGTAAAAGAAGATTTAACAAAAGAAGACTAATCACAGTGACGCCTTGGCGTCACTGTGTATTTCAAAACTGTAGATGTTCAAATATACCCAAGGCTGATTAAGCTGCATTAGCACGAATACCGTGTGGCACAGGTAAACCTTGAGCATTGACATTTACAAACACCATCTTATCGATGCTCACCACTGGAGCCTGTGTCATCTTATTACGTACCTGACAGCTCACTGTGATAGAACTGTGTCCAAGACTGACTAACTCTAAACCAAATTCAAGTACATCCCCTTGGCGCGCTGGCGTCATAAAATTGATTTCAGAGATCAACTTAGTGACATGGCTAGTCGTCTTCATCTGGCAAGCCGCAAAGATGGCTGCCTCTTCATCAATCCAACTTAGTAACTGACCACCAAACAACGTATTTGCAGGATTTAAATGCTCGGGTTTAACTAAACGGCGGCTGTAATATTTCATAGCGGTGACCTCAATGTGAATGCCAACAAATCGCTTTGTAGCGCAATAAACTTCAGTATTCACACCAGCATTATTTAGGCCAGAATTGATAGCCTTTTAATAACAACACGATAGCAATAAGTCACTGTAAAATAGTCTAAATACTGCACTAAGTTAGATCAGAATTGCACCATAATAATCACAGTAATGAAGATGAAAAAAATAGCGACTCATAGAGTCGCCAAGCTCAGGCAAGCAAAAACTTACTGGGTAGGAAGTTAAGTCACAAGTGTTGACTTAAAAACCCGTGCAGCTCATGTAGGCGAACTGCACGGGGGTACAACAGCTGCAATGCAGCTAAACAGGGTTTACATTGACAACATCTTACGGGTAAATCGACCTTAGCAATCGCTTAAAACTGCTCTTCTTCGGTAGAGCCAGTCAGCGCGGTAACCGATGAATGACCACCTTGAATAACCGTCGTCACTTGGTCGAAATAACCAGTACCGACCTCCTGCTGGTGGGCAACGAAGGTATAACCCTTCTTGGCCGCAGCAAACTCAACTTCTTGAACTTTCTCAACATAGTGCTTCATGCCTTCGCCACGAGCATAGTCGTAAGCTAAATCAAACATGTTGTACCACATGTTATGAATACCCGCTAACGTGATGAACTGGTACTTATAACCCATGTCTGACAACGCCTGTTGGAAGCGCGCGATAGTGGCATCATCTAAGTTTTTCTTCCAATTGAAAGACGGTGAACAGTTATAGGCGAGCAGTTGATCTGGGTACTTAGCATGAATCGCTTCGGCGAAAATTCGCGCCTCTTCTAAATCTGGCTTGGCGGTTTCACACCAAATCAAATCGGCGTACGGCGCATAGGCTAAACCGCGAGAAATCGCTTGGTCAAGGCCGGCTCTAACCCGATAGAAACCTTCAGTAGTACGTTCTCCAGTGACGAAATCACGATCGTATGGGTCACAATCTGAAGTCAGCAAATCGGCTGCGTTCGCATCCGTACGGGCAATAACCAAGGTTTCTACACCGCTCACATCTGCCGCTAAACGGGCGGCGACTAACTTCTGTACTGCTTCTTGGGTTGGTACTAATACTTTGCCGCCCATGTGACCACATTTCTTCACTGACGCTAACTGATCTTCAAAATGAACACCGGCAGCGCCTGCATCGATCATCGATTTCATCAGTTCAAATGCATTTAATACACCACCAAAGCCGGCTTCGGCATCGGCAATGATCGGCAGGAAATAATCTACAAATGCTTCATCTTCTGGATTGACGCCATTACCCCATTGGATTTGATCTGCACGGCGGAAAGAATTATTAATCCGTGATACCACAGCCGGAACTGAGTTAGCTGGGTATAAAGATTGATCTGGATACATAGTACCGGCTAAGTTAGCATCCGCTGCCACTTGCCAACCTGAAAGGTAAATCGCTTCGATACCCGCCTTGGCTTGTTGCACCGCTTGACCACCGGTTAATGCACCAAGTGAATTCACATAGCCTTTTTTTGCCCCGCCATTGACTAATTCCCATAACTTAGCCGCACCACGCTTTGCGATAGTGTTTTCTGGCACAATAGAACCGCGCAGTTTCACTACTTCTTCCGCCGTATAAGGACGACGCACATTTTTCCAACGTGGGTTTTCTGCCCAGTCTTTTTTGATTGCATCAATCTGCTCTTGACGTGAATTCTGCGTTGCCTTAGTCATTGTCTCACTCCTTTATCTTTCAGGTTGTAGCTATCATGAAACTGCCCCACAGTTTCACTCTGCTCATAGGTTTAGATGGCTTTTATCCCACCACTGCACATTCCGTATTACATAAACAGTACAAAATTTTTATCTTAAGCCGTTAGCATCTCGTAACCGGGTAAAGTTAAGAAATCGACTAACTCATCAGAGGTAGTAATATCTTCCAGTAACACCGCCGCTTGGGTGAATTTGCCACTGGTAAATCTGTCACTTCCCACTTCTTCCTTCACATTCGCGAGTTCTTCCACCAACATGTCCTTGAAGAGTTGCTTAGTCACAAGCTTGCCATTAGAGAGTGACTTACCATGTTGGATCCATTGCCAAATTGAGGCTCTAGAAATTTCGGCGGTAGCCGCGTCCTCCATCAAACCATAAATAGGTACACAGCCATTGCCACTAATCCACGCCTCTAAATACTGCAACGCAATACGAATATTAAGACGCATACCTTGCTCAGTACGCTCACCATCGCAGGTTTTAAGTAACTCAGCCGCTAGAATGGGAGCATCTACATCACGGGTAATATGTAATTGATTACAATGATCTTGACCTATATATTCGTTAAAAATCCCCATCGCGGTATCAGCAAGACCGGGATGGGCGACCCAAGTACCATCGTGGCCATTACGCGCCTCAAGCTCTTTGTCCCGACGAACCCGCTGCAATACTGCTTCGTTCTGAGCGGGATCTTTTGCTGGAATAAAGGCTGCCATACCACCCATCGCTAAAGCACCGCGTTTGTGGCAGGTCTTAATCAGGAGTCTTGAATAAGCACTTAAGAAGGGTGTATCCATAGTGACAGCTTGACGATCGGGTAACACTCGGTCGCTATGGCGTTTTAATGTTTTGATATAGCTGAAAATGTAATCCCAACGGCCACAATTAAGCGCCACAATATTAGACCGCAATTCATAGAGAATTTCGTCCATCTCGAACACGGCAGGCAAAGTCTCAATTAGGCAAGTACATTTGATTGTGCCTGCTTGAAGACAAAATCTTTCCTCAACAAAAGCAAACACCTTTGCCCACCAGCGAGCTTCAATATGGCTTTCTAACTTAGGAATATAGAAGTATGGACCACTGCCCTTTGCTAAGAGTTGGCGATAGTTGTGATAGAAATACAGTGCGAAATCGAACAGTGAACCAGGAATAGACTCACCGTTAAATTGCACATGCTTTTCTTTCAAATGTAAGCCGCGAACACGGCAAATAAGTACTGCCGGATGAGGGCCAAGTTTGTAATGTTTACCTGTTTCTGGCGCGGTATATTCGATATCACCACGAACAGCATCACGCAGGTTAATCTGGCCTTCTACCACTTTTTGCCAACTTGGCGCTAAAGAGTCCTCGAAATCGGCCATAAATACTTTTGCGTTAGCATTAAGCGCATTGATCACCATTTTACGTTCAACGGGGCCAGTAATTTCGACTCTACGGTCGAGAAGATCTGTTGGGATCCCGCGGATTTGCCACGCACCATCCCGAATAGCACGGGTTTCAGGTAAGAAGTCTGGTAATCCCCCTTTATCGATGCGAGCTTGCTTTTCTTTACGTTTAGCAAGTAGCACAGGAACCTCGCCAGCAAACTCGCGGCAAAGAGATTCGAGTAAGGCTACAGCCCCGTCGGTAAAAATCACCTCTTGTCCAGGAATATCAGGCCCCACAATATCAAGTGTCGCGTTTGGTGCGGCTTTACCCAGTGTCGAATTCAATTGCTGCTCACTCAAAGTGTGTTCCGTCATCTTGATGCCCTCCCAAGAGGCTCCACTATTCACAGGCTTAACGCTGACTTCTAAAGCAGTAGCATCCCCAATCACCACGGCTTATAAACTCACCAAAAAACCATCAAATGTTTGTTTAAGACTAAAACCTACCGACAAATGATTGTATTTGCAACAGTCAAAGATTAGCAAAAATGCGCATTAACCTAAGTAAACCTTATGCTAAAATTGGTCAGACCAAACAGAAAAAACAAACATAAGTCAATGATATAATTTAAATTAAACATCTTAACAACTGAGGTTGATTTCAGTTAAATGAAAATTGTCAGACAACTTTACCAACCGACACTCAAAGTAATTATTTACGTAATTAAAAAACATTAAGTAAATTTATAATTACACACATATCACCCTATTAGACCTAAGTAGAAAATACTCAATGTTTTGAACTAACCTAGAGGGAAGTAAGCTAAATCCATATAAATCATACTGATAACCACCATTGCCATCACCACAAATTAAAACGACCGTTTAATTTTTACGTTTACGTAAACGAGATGCATATCCTATATGATTCAAGCTAAGTACCTGGTTGCGTTTCCCGATCAACAAGGTGGGATGTGATGGTTAACTCAAAAAATAAATCACTTTTTTATAAAAAAAATGAAACAAATTCGCCATAACAACGGGAGGGAGCTTAGACGCAATTTTTTATAAGGCTTTTCTTCTGCGAGCACCCATCTTTTACTTCCTCAAATATACGCCTTTCGTAACACTTATTCGCAGCACTGCATATTTCAACCACGACATCTGAAACATATGTTGCCAACTTAAATACAAATCATTACTATTCGCGACCTATTTATTTGGGGGAACCATTAATGAAATCATTCCGTTTGTCACTAACTGCACTCGCCTGCCTTTCCGCTTTATCGCAAACGTCATACGCTGAAGCTAACTCGGTATCAGCCAATTCTGAAGCCAACATTGAGCGCATCACAGTTTATGGCAGACAGAACTCAGTGGTGAAAAATTCGGGGTTAGCGACTAAATCCGACATGTCTCTCATGGAAACCCCTGCTGCGGTTGTGATTGTTGACCAAGATCTGATCGAAACCCAAGGTACAGATAATCTGCAGGATTTGATCCGTAATATTAGTGGCGTAACTCAAGCGGGTAATAACTACGGTATTGGTGACAACATAGTCATCCGTGGCTTAGGGGCTAATTACACCTATGATGGTATGTATGGTGGCGCAGGCCTTGGAAATACTTTTAATCCAACACGTTCATTAACAAATGTCGAATCTGTTGAGGTACTAAAAGGACCTGCTACAGGGCTTTATGGTATGGGCAGTGCTGGTGGCGTTATCAATCTTATTGAAAAGAAACCGCAATTCGAGTCAAAAAACAAATTTATCGCCGAAGTTGGTCAATGGGATACCTACTCACTCGCACTCGATAGCACTGGGGGATTAACAAATGATGTCGCTTACCGTTTAGTCGCTAAAACCGCTCGCAGTGACGGTTACCGTGATATAGGCACAGATAGAGATGAAATGTATGGCGCCTTGAAGTGGGTATTAACTGATAGCCAAGATCTCATGCTTTCAGGTGCTTACATTAAAGACGCTATTGCAGTTGACTCTATTGGCCATCCAATTCGAATTTATAATGCTGACTCGGTTGGTGGAAAAACGGCGGGAGAAGTCACTTGGCAAGACTTAATTAACGATCCTAGCGGTAAAGGTTTACAACTCACCGATGAACAACGCCAACAACTGGCCGCCTCTCTCTCGAGTGGTGATGGTCTAACGCCTTATTCTTTTGGTGATGCTGGACTGATTTCACCAATGGCAAAAGATAATGAAGGTGAAGAATTAAGATTTAAGCTCACCCATAACATCTACTTCAACGACAATCTCTTTTTGAATCAGCAAGTGCAGTATCGTGATTATACTTCAGGCTTTGCTCGCCAAACGGGTGCTTATAACTATGTTTATTGGAAGCAAGGAAAAAACCCAATAAACACTGAGCCCCGCGCACCTTTGGTTGAGAATGGCGTACTTTATCCCTTTGCCGCCAGACGACAGGAATACCGCAAAGTTGATGCCGATGAAACTTCGTGGCAGTACTTTGCCGACCTACGTTATGACTTCCAAATTGGCCATATAGACAACGAACTATTGATCAATGCCAACTATGAAGATCGCAATATTCGCTTTAAGCAATATTCAATCTACGATGCAGATCAAGTCTTTAAAGACAAAGATGGAAAAATCACTTATCAAGGCTCTCTGCCTTATATTTATGACATCCGTCATCCGAATTGGGGCACAGGTAAATTTGAGGACTATGACCCACTAAAAACCGCTAACTATAACAAGACAGTCAGTGCCTGGGGTTTGGGATTACAACATGTTGGTTATTTAGGCTACGGTTTTACGACCCGGATTGGCTTTGCCTTTAATGAGATAAAACAAAGTTATGAACACTTAGGCCTTGATCCTCGCTATAGCATTAGCCAATCCCAAGCGACTCCAGAGGCCGATACCACAGATAACGGCATGACCTATAACTTAGGCTTGACCTACATGCCGATAGAGGATCTATCATTCTTTATCAATCACTCAAAGGGACGCACTGCCTACAGTGTGCTCGATGCAGTAAAAGATAATGCTACCAACCGAGATGATTCTGAATCAATTAGCAATGATTTAGGTATGCGCTTTAAGGCATTTGAGGATCAATTACTGGGCTCACTAGTATTGTTTAAAAGCTCGCGCACTAATGTCGCCTATAACAATCCTGATTATACCAATGGCATATTAACCCCTAATATTCCCGTGTATTTTTACGACGGAAGTGAAGATACTCAAGGAGTCGAACTCGATCTCAATGCCCACCTGAATGATCAATGGCGCGTTAACCTGAATGGAATGTACCAAGATGCAAGGGATAAGCAAAACCCGAATGACATCGCAAATTACGACAGCCGTCAAAAAGGTGTTCCCTATGTCACCGCCAGTGCATGGGTAACTTATGGCGCAAACTGGTTTGCATTATCAAGCCCGATTGAACTGAGTTTAGGTGCTAAATATGTGGATGATAGAAGTACACACTCAAGTTCATTCGGAATTCCTGATGGTTATGTCCCTAGCTATACCGTGATGGATTCAGCAATAAGTTACACTGCTGACTCATGGAAAATCCAATTTAATATCAATAATCTATTCAATAAAGACTATTACAATAAAGCGATGTTCTTAGGAGGAATGCCGGGTGAAGAGCGCAATGTGAAACTGCAATATAGCTATAGTTTCTAATCTTTTCATTTAAGCCCATAAGCGACAAGAGAGCCGTGAAGCTCTCTTGTCGCTTTTTATTGCTATAAACACTTAGCTCACGTTTTCCCTATCGCCACGCATTAATGATTCCAACTCAGCCTTGCCTTTGTTCGATAGATCAATCAAGGTGGCCAGATCATTTTGGTGAGCGGCACTGGCAATCACCAGCTTTTTATCGTGCTCAGCAAAAATTTTAACTCGTTCATTAGCTTGCACCTGTGATAAACCAAGACCTTGAAGAATCTTTTCACTGGCTGATAAAGCCGAGCCAAAGGTTTCGCGAAACACATCTGTTACCCCAAGACTCATCAAACGATAAGCATGGTTACGATCCCGAGCTCGCGCAACAATATTAACGTGAGGAAAGTGAGTTTTGACTTGTTGAGCTATTTCAATGGAATCCTCAACATTATCAACAGCAAGCAATAATAACCTTGAGCGAGCAATTCCTGCCGACATCAACATATCTAAACGCCTAGCGTCACCAAAATAGACTTCACCGCCATATTTACGAATAACATCAACATGGCTTGCATCTTTATCCAAGGCAACAAAAGGTATCCCAGATGATGCCAATATACGCCCCGTGATTTGCCCGACACGGCCAAACCCCGCAATCACGACCTCAGATTCGGTGACATTAATAGTATCGGGTAATCTTGTATCCACCACTTTGGCTTTAGTCGCACGAAATAGCGTAAAAATCATCGGCGTAACGGCCATAGACAAACCAATAGCAAGCACTAAAATCTGTGCGATCTTATCCCCTACAACGCCAGAAATCTGAGCCTGAGATAACAACACAAAAGCAAACTCACCACCTTCAGCCAAAATCAAACCGAGGGCAATACTCGGACGCCACTTATGGTGGCGTAAGCGACCAAGCAACATAAGAACAATCGTTTTAATAAGTAACATGCTTATTAAAATAAATAAAATAAGTAGTGGTTCAGTTAACAGTAACGAGAGATCCATGCTCATACCGACAGCCATAAAAAAGAGCCCCAGCAGCAATCCTTTAAAGGGTTCGATATCGGTTTCAAGTTGGTGTCGATAACTCGAGTTAGCAAGCATAATACCCGCCATAAAGGCCCCCATACCTGCGGATAATCCGAGCCATTCCATTAACTCTGCACTACCCATGACGAGCAATAATGCAAAAGCGGTAAGCACTTCGCGTACACCACTACTTGCGACCAACTTAAGTATACGTGGGAGTAAATATTTGCCGACTAATACAAAACTCACTAAGGCCAAACACGTCCAATACCAAGGTACTGCATGATGTTCAATTGGTGCAGAATTAGGTGCTAAGTAGGTCGTTAATAACAGCATAGGAATAACGGCAAGATCTTGCATCAACAAGACACCAAAGGCATCACGTCCTAGCGGAGTTGTTAATAATCGATGTTCACTCATTAATTGCACGGCAAAAGCGGTTGACGATAAAGATAAAGCAGCGCCAACGACTAAAGCAGCCTCTATAGATAAACCAAAGGTCCAAGCCAATCCACCAATAGCAGCCCATGAGAGTAACAACTGACCCGTGCCCAAGCCAAAAATCGCACTTCTCAGTTCCCACAATTTACTGGGATTAAGCTCAAGGCCGAGCACAAAAAGCATCAGCACCACACCAAGCTCAGCAAAATGCAATACCGCAGCAGGATCAGATACTAACGCCATACCACCCGGGCCTAAAATGACTCCCGCTGCGAGATAAGACAGGATGGGGCCGGCACCAAAGCGTTTACCCAAAGGCACAAAAATAACCGCGGCTAATAAAAATAACAGCACAGAAGTGAGTAAACTCGACGGTTCCATCAAAGCTCCAACAAAAATATAGGTATCGAATAACGGCGCACGCCTTAAGCTAGGCATGAGTGTGGCAATTATCCCTAATCATACCTTATTAATTTGTTAACAAGCTCAAGGCAATTAAGGCTAAGAAAAATAAATGGGATAAAACCGACATTCCGCAGCTAATTTAGGAATAAACTACCTCATAGAATCTACCGAGTAATTTGAGTAGTTGTGTTTGGTGATCTTGAAGTCCAGTGATGAACCTTTGGCCGTTAATCTCTAGCGTATCTATGCCTTCGAATTGCAAGAAGACCCAACGTGCCGTCGGTCTGGAGGTCGTCTTGTTCTTTACCATACTTGGGAAGAACGCTTCGGTTTGTGCGAGTTGTTCTCTGATTTTGTGTTCTAAACTAGCGTAAACAAGCAAGCTCAACGTCATTATCATTAGCAACGCTTCAATGCGCTCAGGCTTTTTCAAGAAGATGGAAGAGGTTAAAAACTCAGGGCTTTTTAGAAAACGGAAGCCGCGCTCGACTTTTTGTTGCGATTTGTAATGTGCTAGAAGAGCCGCCATGGTGAGTGCTTCATTGTCGGTGTCATTCGTCGCGAGGATAAACATGCCTACTTTGAGCTTAGCCAGTTTTACTTTTTCTAGGTCGGTGAAGGGGGCGGCTTCGATAAAGTATTGGTATCCTGTCGGTGCTTCATCTGTCTTTGGGCGGCCCGAATGAGAGTAAGTCGGCTGTTTGATGAGAGTGCCTTGTTCAAACCCAAGTAAGTCACATTGTTTCTTGAAATCGTTAAACGCTAATTCTGCGTCAACTTCACAAGCGAATGGTTTTTTACTTAGCTTTTCCAACGCTTTGATTTCTTTTGCTATGTTTTTCTCTAAGTTCTTGAAGAAAGTGATTTCTTCCCGCTTGGTGGCCTGTTCACTGTGAACGAGCAACCAACGTTGATTGACCTTTCCGTAATCCGAGTCTATCCAACATCCTGAGTAGCCATGACCGATAGTGCTTAATTGCTCTGGCTCTAGCGCAAGTAGTGCTTGTTTTGCGAGCTTGATGGTCATGGGGACACGGGTAATGAATTTTTGATTTTGCTCATCTAGCGAGGAGATGCTTTCTTCGGTGTACAAAGCGGCATCAGCGATAAAGTAACGACTATTTTGCGCGGCTTTTAGGCAATGTATGTGTCTTTTAGTGACTTCAGCGAATGCCTTGGCATCATTGGTGTTACCACTCAGTGCTTGCATGTAAACAGGAATACCTGCTTGGTTTTCACAGATGAGTTCAAGCACGACTTGGTTAAGCTCTGGCCTATGATCCCGACTATAACCTCTTACAAGCTTAATCACGTTGGTGTTTTCATCTTGTGCATACTCACCATCAACGTGGAAGCTAGTGATATCAAGATGAACAGAATCGGTCGTCAAGCCCAGTTTATCAACAACACGCTCAGCAATAACCTGATAGAGCGCTGAGACATCGGCTTCGTATAGAGCATCTAATGTGCGGCCTAGTACATCATCAGTCAGGTGGTGTGCTTCAATGTCTTTGGCGAGTAGCTTAGATACAGGCTTGGTCTTAAAAAAGTCCGAGAACATGTGCAGTGTTCTGCTATGAAAGCCAAGTCCATTTAGGAGCATGGCCAATACCGCGTCACCATGAGAAACATTGTGGTCAGAATATTTTGGGATAACGGCATCTATCATCCGTGGCAGGCCAATTTCGTGACAAAAGGCGGCAATGAGACCAAGGTGATCTAAGCGTTTAATAACAGGATGGGTAGACATATTTTGAGACCGTCAAATAGCAGTAATAGATCAAAACTGTCGATCGCGGTCAAGATGGTGTCGTAGTTTTTATGAAAAGCTGATCGCCAGATCACACTATTTAAATTCTGGAATTAGCTGCGGAATGACGGATAAAAAAGGGGATTACTGAAAAATGATAAAAAGGAAGATAAGGTGTCTGTATAAAAAATCTTCTAAATGTAGTAGTCAATCGTCCGGACTTAATCCGTCCACACTCTTACGACATGCTGGTTACGACATGCTGGCAAAATGATTTCCCAAACTGGTCGCCTGCTTATCTGACTTTAATATGTCAGAGTAACAATAAACAGTATTTCGCCCATTAGATTTCGCCGCATAAAGGGCCATATCCGCACGGTGCAACAAGGGATCGAGGCTCAAATCATCTGCCATCAATCCACTCACACCAAAACTCGCAGTAATGTTAAAATGGTGCCCAGAGTGCTGGGTGTCAATCGCTTCTATTCGCGCCCGACATTGCTCAGCCACTTCCATTCCTTTTTCTTCATTAGCATAGGGTAATAAAATCGCAAATTCCTCGCCACCAATACGAGCAAATACATCACCGTTACGGATTTGGGATTTAAGTGACTCAACGACCTTCTTCAGCGCCCAATCACCTGTCCCATGACCATAGGAGTCATTAATTCGTTTGAAAAAGTCTAAGTCGAATAAGATTACACAAAAATCACCACCACGCGCGGTAGCCTGCACAAATAAGTTTTCACCTAATTCTTGTCCGGCGCCACGATTGAGTACCCCCGTCAAGGCATCCATTCTTGCCATCCGCATAAACTTGCGTTTTTGTAAACTTCCCACGACTAATAAAATGCCGAGAAAAAATAGCCCCCCTACCAATATAGTCAAAAACATCAACATATTAGTGTATTCACGCTCTTTAACCATTTGCTGAGCAATATAAAGTTCCCGCTCTTTATTGAGTAAATTGATTTCACGCGACTGCTCGTCGGCGTTAAATTGGGCAGCTTGATAAGCGAGAGTCTTCATCTTGGACTCATCAAAAATCAACTGATTATAATGTTGCTCTTTTCTTGAGTATTCATAGGCTTGCTCGAAATTTTTATCTGCTGCCATCAGTTCAGCAAACACCTGATACGCAATATGTTTATGCTCTATATAGCTATTTTCATCAGGAAAAGAGAGGACTTTAACGGCGTGAGTTTTCGCTTGAACTCTATCACCCGTTGCAAAATAATTTTCAGCGAGCAATGCATGCACATGACTGATTTCTAGCTGAAACTTAAATGCTTCATAACCTTTAAGTGCATTTAATAATAATGGCCTTGCCGCTTGATAATCACCTTGTTCCTGAAGGACTAAGCCCTTACCTTTAAGAGAAATTGTTGCTAGCAGAGGGAATTGATTTAGTTCGCAGTATTGGCGACTATCTTCGAAAGCATCAAATCCTTCTGTGTACTTTTTTACCCCTAAAAAATAAATTGCATACAGAACCTTTGCATGACAAATATCCCTAACATCGCCTACCTTTGCTAGCTGTAATACTTTATAGGCATAGATACCCATATCATTGAGAGCATTCATTTGATAATAAAGATTTGCAATACGCAGATAAGCATGACGTTTAATACTGATATCATCAATACTCGTTATTAATGCAAGCGCCTTGGAAATAGAGGATAGGGCCTTGTCATAATCTCTCATACCGATATAAGCAGTTGATTTATAACTATAGACTGATGACAATAGTTCAGAAGTGCTCACTAAAGATTCAGCCTGATTCAAATCTTCTAAAGCTTTGGCGTAATCACCTGTAAAAATATAACTGATAGAACGCCCAATTCTTAACCTTCCCAATTGGAGAGCCGTTAATTTACCAACATTCTTCTCATACTCTGCTAATTTATTCTGTGCTGCCGCAAGATCTGATTGTAACAATACATCAAGCTCATTAAGTGCTTGATCATAATCCACTGTAGTAGCCATCGAAGGTGTAGAAAGCAACGCTAGGATGGCTAACGCGGTGCAAAATAGTGACTTCAAGATGAATTAATTATTACCGTGATTGACCAGTAAGAATGTCTTATAGTTTCCATCACCACTCAGACTTTTTAGTTTTTCCAAATCGCCCGACATCACTGTGTCAATTTCTTCATCACTCAAACCATGAGCGCGCATCACTGTTTCTGGATTTTGTAGGTATTCTTCCATTAACAATGCATCTTGACCTAACAATATAAAAAAATCCGATAATGCAGACATACTTTTTCCTTATTGGTTATTAATGACTCAATATCACACTACAATTTAGCCCAAATCTTCGGGGCCGATCCCTAACTTAGTCAAAATAGCATAGTTGTATTCCAACTTTTTTGCTGGCGGAATTAACAAAGTGCTAATTGGCGTTAAGTGCGCTTGGGGTAAACTCGCAAGCGGTATACGTTCGATACGGGGGAGTTGTATCGGCAAATTTGCCGCCTCATAAATAATCACTGCATGGTCAAGGGGATACCATTGGTTAAGTTGCTCCACGAGGATCTGTAATCTGTCGCTCGAGGTATGGAACTGCGTTAAAGTATGTTCGCCCGCAATGGCAATTTGCCAAAGTAATAAATGGGTGGTGGGATCGGGGACATGATTAAAAAACATAAACTGACTGGCTTCAAAACTTTGATGCCCAGAGTTACCGGGGTCGATTCCCATATCAGCCCAAAGACAAGCCTCAGCAGAAATGCCCGGCTCCATCTTGGCTGAAAAACCTTCAGCACGCGCCCGAGAGATTGCTAAGTGAGAAACGCAAGCAAATACTCCAGGATGACCATAGAGTGCACAAACGGTTTTCTTACCCGACCTAACAGCCTCTAAAATGGCATTAACCATTTGCTCATAGGTGTCTCTGCGATTTTTTATCTCACCATCTTGCGCATAAAACTGCTGCAAATTAATGACATTCGGATTGATTTTTGTCAGCCAGCGCTGTGAAAAACCATCAGGAAGAAGCGAAAACACGATATCAGCATGCTCGATATAACTGCGACTAATGACACTAATGTGCCCTGCAAGCTGCAAACCTGTTCCGACACAGACAAGAGTTCCCAAGTCACAATGCTCCCAACTTCATATTATTTATAATCAAACGACAAGTTAATGAAATGCCAAACACTACATAGTTAAAGGGATACAAAAACGCGCACCAACCCGCAAAAAACGAAATCACAACAGAAACAAATAACAATCGCAACTTTAACCCCTTTAGCACAACAAAACCACAACTCACTTACACTAAAGTCCAGATAACATGAATAAATTACGTATATTTCACTGGCTTTTACGCAAAGCAAAGTCCGTGCTATGTAGCTATTTTATACAAAGGGACGATAACGCAGCAGAAACACCAGCCAAGTGCAACCCGAAGGATTCGTCTAGCAAAGTTCTTACTTTCTTTTTATACGAGCCACTCGTCATTTGTAGAATAACGACACGCCACTCCTCGTTTCGCAATATTGAGCTTACCAGAGCGTAACAACAGTTCATCTCGAAACGTCAACACGCCCTAGCCTTTGAAATAAATATCTCAATATTATGAGAACTAACACTCACAACCTAGGTCGAAATCAGACACAATTCGTCTATAACGGCAGCAAAAACCAATTGCCCTTGTCATAAGGGGGAATGCTTGGGTATTATGGCCGCCAGATTTTCAGAAGTAGCGCATACAATGATCAATAAAAAGCAAAGTCTTACCCTGCTGAGCGCTGTGGCGCTCTCGGTTTCGCTCAGTGCCTGTAGCGTATTTGATTGGTTGATTTATAAACCTGACATTCCGCAAGGTAACTATATGGAACCGCAGCAAGTTGAAAAGTTACGTATAGACATGACTAAAGAGCAGGTCGAGTATATTCTTGGTCGCCCTGTATTGCGCGATAGCTTTGCCGATGATACTTGGTACTACGTATACCACTACAAAAGTGGTCGTGATGCTAGCATCACTCACAAGGAATTGATCCTGCATTTTACTGCAAGTAAGTTAACGGCGGTAACAGGTGATTATGAACTGAGCAAAGAATTTGATACACCATTGGAACAAAGTAAATTACCAATGGCAACCGTGGCAGAAACAGATCCACTTATCCCAGTTCAACGTCCAGATGAAAAGCCTTTGGTAAAAGAAAATCAGCCAGAAGCACAGGTACAGAAACCAATAAAGTAATATTTATGCCTCTTTACCAGCTAAAAAGCGCCTATTGGCGCTTTTTAGCATTAAAACGGCAAGTATCTACTCATAAACCTAAGCCCGCCCACCTGTCACTTTATTTGCCCGTCCTTCATCTTTGGCTTTATCTGCTCGGCGACGGCGAACATCCTTAGGATCTGCAATCAAAGGGCGGTAAATTTCAACTCTTTGCCCCGGTAAAATAACTTGGTCATGTTTTACTAGGTTGCTGAACACCCCTAATTTCACCGTATCCAAATCAATCTCAGGAAAAAAACTCACTATATGGCTTTGGCGCACTACCTCGATTGCAGAAGTGCCAGGATAAATACTCACTGGAATAACTTTTTGTTGCGTAGGCAGCGCATAAATTACATCAACCACAAACTTATCTGCTTCATTTACCACTGTAAATTACCTTAGCGCGGCTCGTAAATGCCGTCACCATTGACATCATAAGATCATTAAACACTTTACCAAAGGCCATATCAACCAACGAACTTGAGAACTCAAAGCTTAAATCAAACTCAACCTTACAAGCATCCTCGGTTAACTCCGTAAAACGCCACTGTCCGAGTAAATGTTTAAAAGGGCCATTTTCTAGTTTTAAATCAATACTTTTCCCCGGTACAACTTGATTACGAGTCGTAAATGTTTTGCGAATACCAGCCTTACTCACATCAACCGAAGCTAACATGGTTTTACCATCAAACTCTAACACTTTACCACCAACACAACCCGGCAAAAACTCTTTATATGACTCAACATCATTAACTAAATCATACATTTGCATTGCACTAAAACGGACTAATACACTTCGAGAAATTTGCGGCATAGGGCATAACACTCTTCATAAAACGAATTCATACGAACTGATCAAAACTAAGAGCAATAATCAAAATTTGAGCGGGATTTTATCACGATACACAAAAAACGCACCCATTGCCCAAAGCCCGCAGCCATCATTAATAATATTGATATAAAATGTCCCCCAAAAAGCACCAGATACGTTCAAAAAAACAGCAATAAAATAATGAAGAGTTGAAATAAGTCAAATAAACCCTTATATCAATTCCAAATTGATTCACCGTGCGTATAATGGCGCCACTAT
The DNA here is from genome assembly GCF_000015185.1 of Shewanella sp. W3-18-1. Classification (NCBI taxonomy): domain Bacteria; kingdom Pseudomonadati; phylum Pseudomonadota; class Gammaproteobacteria; order Alteromonadales; family Shewanellaceae; genus Shewanella; species Shewanella sp. W3-18-1. The sequence continues at coordinate 3,307,177 of NC_008750.1, forward strand.
GGTAAAGAAAAAATCAAGCAAAGCCGCGCCTGCGACTATCGCACGTAATAAGCGCGCAACCTTCGAATACCGATTCGAAGAGAAAATGGAAGCTGGTCTATCCCTTATGGGATGGGAAGTGAAATCTATCCGTATGGGTAAGGTCAACTTGTCCGACTGTTACGTATTCCTGAAAAATGGCGAAGCCTTTATGCATGGCTGCACCATTATTCCCTTGAATACGGCATCGACACACGTTGTCTGCGATCCCCTGCGTTTGAAAAAACTGCTACTCAGCCGTAAAGAGCTAGATAAACTAGCTGGCTTAGTTGAGCGCCAAGGCTACTCTATTATTCCTATCTCAATGTACTGGCGTAAAGGTGCATGGGTGAAAGTGGAAATTGGCCTAGGTAAAGGTAAGAAAGATCACGATAAGCGCGAAGATACTAAAGCGCGTGAATGGGAAGTTGAAAAAGCCCGCGTGATGAAAAAAGAAAAAACGCACGGATAATGAACAAACGATTGAACTTGAAGTAAATGATGCTAGGTAATCATTAAGCTACGAGTTACAATCAAATTCTTGGGGGCGATTCTGGATTCGACAGGATTCACGAAACCCTGGGAGCATGCCGAGGGGCGGTTGGCCTCGTAAAAAGCCGCACAGTTATAGTTGCAAACGACGATAACTACGCTCTAGCAGCTTAGGCTAGCTAGCCATCTGACACAGGTCTCTCAAATGGGCAGTGTATACAGATGGTCATCTTACATTTGATAGCGAGGGAACTCCGTCCGGGGGTGAACCGCGAAATAGTACCGGACTCGCCCGATGAAATCCTGTCTTTCGGAGTTTATTCGGGTTAATTAAAAGAGAGACTAAGCATGTAGTGCCTTGGATGTAGGTGTTCTGGACGCGGGTTCAAGTCCCGCCGCCTCCACCAAATAAAACAAGGGCTTAGCGGAAACGCTAAGCCCTTTTTCTTTGCTCTGTCCACCGATTGCCCACACCGATTTATCATTGCCCACAATTCCCATTACCTATTGCTTTAAATCTCAGGCTAATCAAACACAAAAAATCATTTCAGTTTTAGATCTAGTCAACTTATTGATTAATATCATTTTGACGCTTCCCCTTAGATACATCCTAGCAGCAAAAACCTCACGAAATCCACGTAAAAGCCAATCAAATCAATGCTTAAATGTTTTCCACCATCACCAAACGCGCTGTATGGAACTGTAAAACAGTGAAATAAACCGCGATCATTTCAGATCTTTGATCCTTCAAAACCCCTAGGAATGGCGCTGGCTGCGCCTATGAACTGCAATAAACTAAAACTGAAAAAAAATTAACATACAAAGCCCGCAGGAGGGTGAGGAAGAGTGCGGATTTCGTGTCGTGGTTTCTCTGTTGCGCTATTTTACGTGGTCGATTGGCCTCGATTGATTTGAATCAGTGTGGCCGTTATAGACGTAATAGTAGTTACTCGATAAGTTGGTATCGCATAGTTTTTCTTAGCTATGCTGTAGGAACGACAAAGCCCAGCAGTTGGCAGGGCTTTGTCGTCTAGTCAGTGTTGAATTCTATTCGATGAATCAGTATGAAGTGTAAGGATGCATGTTCAGTTCCATGTTTTCAAGCTGCTATTATATACTTTTGGTAATATGGCCTTTTCTTGTTGACAGCACTATTTCTCTTCAGAGTCCTTTATTTGGGAGATTAAAAAATCAGTTGTGCTTTCCTTCCAATTCAGCTTCATTGCGATCAAACTAGTGATAAACCAGATACCTGAGCCAATAGCACCTAAGATAAACACTGCTTCCCATGTGCTAGCGGAAATACCGAACTTCGCAGTGAAAGCAGCTGTCACATTCGCTAATACAACAGAGATTAATAAACCCAATGGTGCTAACCATCCCTTTCTGGTTTCCATTTTCTTTAAGTGCTTAAGAAGAATGTTCTCTAATTTATCCTCCGTAATTTCAATTAGATCAGTCTTCACATTTGATCTGCGAGCATTAACAAAGCGACTCTCTGTACTAGTACTAATATCAAAACTTGCAACCGGTTCGTTAATTCCCACTTGCAGCCTCCTCTTTAGGAAGCATGTCTAATGCCCCTAATGCATGCGAAGTGAGTGCACCACAATTGTTGCAAGCTATGTGCACTACTGGAACGCTCGGGCCACCTATAACCATCCCAGCTGAAAAATCTTTTTGTAGATGGATGTTGGTAAATCCTTCTAGCACAGTGAAAGCATTCTGGCCGCAACGATTGCAAGGCCGTGTTGCTCCCTTCTCACTGAGTTTTCTAGCAATTTCAGCTCTATCCAGCTCCATTAATTCTTACTCCTAAACTTAATCTGGTTCAGTTGCTAACGTCTTGATAATTATACGCCGCACGTTTTCCTAATTGGGCTAATTAAACTTAACTTACTGTATCAAATAAAATTTATCATCTATCCAACAATTAAGCCATAAATACAATTAAGTGAATTTTTATAGGCTCGACTATTTGGTGATGGGGTCTAGTCTGCCTTTCTGACTATTGGCTTTTGATGCTTGGCTGTTGAAGTCACCCGCTTCGTTTGGTGCTGGGCTGCTGCCATGTTTATGGCTGGTGCAGGTGGTAGCTAATGCGTTAACGGTTGCCATGAGTTCAGATAATAACTTGAGCACGTTTTCGCTGTCGCTGCCTATCCACGTTTTAGGGCTGCGCTGGTCTTGCTCAATGCTGGCTGTCACTTTGTGGGTTTGGCATTGCAGATCGGCCAGTTTGCCTATGATGTTGGTTAATGACTCGTCGGTTTTATTCTCAAAGTTGCCCGCGTCATCTATGTGCTGATAAACGCCCTCGCGGGTTTGAGTGCGAGACTCACCCGCTTTGATGGCTGGAAGATCCCAGCCGAACGGCAACACACAACGGATGAAGGGTTTATCTGGTCTGCCGTAGGCAAAGGCGATTTCGACGATGGAACCAATAGCGGGTGGTTCGAGTCGGCCTGCTTTATCACCTGCACCATTTAGCGGTAATGGTACGGCTTGCAATACTTTTGATTTGGTGGCGGTGCCGTGTTCGTCTAGCAGCTGCACGTCAACGGCATAGCGTGGGTAAAACGCATCGCTGCCGCGTTCGCCGTCTTCTGTTGGCAACTCTGGCAAGGCAACGACTTTAGCCCAGCGCGGTAAGTGCAATTGCGCGCTGAGTTCGGGGAATAATCGCAACACGATTTTTTTGATGATTTGTTCCATGTTTACCAGCTTATCGTCATGTTAGTGCCCTTAAACTCGACCTTAGCAATACGTGCGCCGTTGGCGGTGACGTTAGGGCGCAGTTTTGGCACTGCTGGAATGGTGGCGGTTTTACCCGCTTGTTGGTCTGTCATTAGGCTTTGTGGGATGGCGATGTCTTTACCTGCCCAAAAAGAGTCTTGATAACTGCCTAAGTAGATTTTGCCATTTCCCTGCTGTTGCCAGATAAAATCGGGCACCTTGTACGTGCGGCCAAGATTATCCAGCATGGCATAACCTGAGGTATCACCATAAAAACAAGGGATGGCGGTGTTTGCGTAAGGCTTATCTGGTAATACAAATTCAAGGCCCACTTGGGCTTTGATTTCGTCGCATACGTTGCGCAAGGTTGGATGGCGTAATGTCACGCTTAAGTTGTTCGCTAATGCTGACGACAACTCCCGACAAAACACGGTATACAAGCCGTTAGCCGCTGGCATGATGCGCTCGATATAGCCGTAAAATACCCGTTCAATCATTTCACCCCAGCCCATTTCAAACGCGACAGGGGTAAAGCGTTCGGCGGATTTATCAACGGTTAACTGACAAGTACCTGGTGATGATGCTTGCAACACTAGCCAGTGCTCGCTTACTGCGACCTTCTGGCTACCGAGATAAGCGCGGGTGATAAATTTCGCGTTAGGCTCGGCCATTATGCTAACCCGTTATCGACTTTTTTGAGGAAGCCCATTAAGCCAGTGAGTTCAACTTCGGTCGCTGGCGGTGCGGTTTCATCGGCTAATACTGTGCCTTGGCCTGTGCTGCCTTGCTGCGCGGCGGCGACTTGTGGCGCGCGTTCTTCCTTTTTCTGCGGCACGCTGCGCACTTCTGCTAAGGTAAAACTCACGTTCCATTGGCGGGTTGTTTCTTGCTCCACCGCTTCAATTTTGCTGCTGAATTTTACCTGTTTAATGCCCAGTGCCGAGGCGGTTTTATTGCTGATGCGATAAGTGGTACGCGCGCCGCCTTCCGTGGCTTCGGCCATTTTAAATATGTCGGTAAGCATTGCTTCATCGTCAAATTTAATAAAGCCCGATACGGACAACATCTTGGCCTTAATGCCCGTTTCAGCGGCGTCCGTGCTCGAACTTTGGCCGCTGGCGTCCTCAGTCGCCAGCTCTTGGCTGGCGGTAATGCGGAGCCCCTTAAGGCTGATGGCGGTTGAGTTGAGTGTAAGCATTTATCTGCCGCCGATCACTTGTACTGTAAACATTGTCGGCTTGAATTTAACCCAAGCTGTACCATTCCATTTATTGAATGCCATACCAACCGTGCCAACCGTTTTATATCTTGTAGTAATAGCGACAGGATCGGCGTCAGTCTCATTTACATCAATAGCGACAGTGTATTTGTTATTAGCCATACTGTTTGTAAATGTAATTAAAAACTCTCCTGGATAATCTTCTGAAACTGATGTGATATTGCTAGCGCCTGCGCCAAGCGCTCCATTGCTGACTGAACAACTAGCTGTCACTCCGCTGGCGTCCGATGCAAGTACGCTGGCTAAAGACTCAAAAGTTATTGAATCAAACAGCACTGAGGAATCGCCTGAATTTTTACGGATTGAAAGTGAATGCCATCCACGATTAGCAACGACAAAAAACGGCTGTGTATCATCGCTGATATTTGTATTTTCTCGATTAAATTTCCCACTTTTTGCTATCTCCTTACTAGCAGTAGGCTTGCCGCTAAAATTCACCCTTTGATAATGAAAGTCGCTCTGCAATGCGCCAGAATCAAGGATAATTTCGAATACTGCTCCAGATGCGGCGCATGAGCCATTAATGAACATTACCAAGCTATCAGTCTCAGCAAAAAACGGGATAGTAATCCAATTCGCTTCTACATTGAGCGTCGTTCTCTTGTTGTCTATTGTTCCGCGTGGTGTCGTGCTTGTGTCGTTCGGCAGCAAGTTGCCTGACGACTTTGATAAAACGCAGGCAATGTTTGGGTTTGCTATCAATACCGAGCCATTTGTTACGCGATTTTCTGTCTCAACAGTAACCAACGCTGCTGCTATGCGAGAGCCCGCGATTTTAAGCCCGTCTGCGCTTAGATGAGTACCCTCCTGAGTAATCTCCATGATTCCATACTGATTTAAAATGTCTTGGCACACATCAATAAAACGACAGCCTAACTCTAAAGCCACTTTTTTTGCTGCTGCGTTATAAGCCCGAGCAAGCTTAGACGCCGCAAGTTGACTGCCATCAAACCCAACTAAGCTGGCAAATGGCGCTGTTCCAAGAACTGTAACGCTTTTTCCTTGCAAAATTTGCTTTGCAACAAATAATCGCAGCGCGACAGAGTAGTTGCCTACGTTATACATGCCAGTTGAGGTTAATCCTGATGGTTGCGATCCATTGCTTGTCGCAAATAGGCAGTCATTAACGCCGTACATAATTGTGGCCGCGTCCGATCCGCTAACAGCGCGATGTCTCAAGTACCCCGTTATTGTGCGGTCACCCGAGTATCCAAAATTATTAACAGCGCTATACTGATATATATTTTCAGCGAAAAATGACGCAATCCACTGCGGGTAGTTATTATTAAACTGCCAGTGGTTATAAGAGCTGCCATCGCCAAAGCCAGTTTGTGCGCCAATTTTGTTTGTTGCGTTGGCGGTGTTAGGAAGCGCTTGGCCAAAAGTAATTGAATCACCATAACAGTCGACAGTAACTCCGCTTGTCCTATCTTTAAGCTTGCCCGCAAACTTAGCAGCGTTTACAGATTGGGTATTTTTTACCTTACCCCAGTCGTCAAATTGCAGCATCCCGCCAGCGTTAACTAGAATGTGCATGTTATCGTCATACGTCATTTCAGACTGCGACTGGCCTTCAATTATAAATCTACTTTCTTTATAGCTATATAGATAACCAAAATCAGTAATAAATACTTTATCGCCGTTTTTAAATTTATTTTTTTTAGCATTTGCCATCGACATTCTTTTTGCTAATGTAATCTCGTTTATATATTCAATTTGTTCTTTTAACCCTTCAATATTTCTCAAATCTTCCACAACATCGGCGGCGGTGATGCGTGCCAGTTTAAACACGTAGTGATTGCGGCCGTTGACGTCGATATAGTCGTCCATTTCGGTGGTGGTTACAGTAAAGGCGACATGGCCTTTCCAAATGCTTTCGCTGGTGCCATCAAACCACGCATCTACGTAAACAAACTGCGGATAGCTACTTAAGGTGAGGATATGATCCGCTGCCAATGTCACGCGCAGGCCTGATACATATCCCGCGCCAGCGGCCACTTTAAATGTGTTGAGTGTTGAACGAGGCTCAACTTTAAAACCGTCATCAATAAACCAGTCTTTGCCGTTCATATCGGCGGCCAGTTGGCGGGTAAGTTCGTCCATGCCATTCAGGCGGGCAGTGTAATCAAGTTGCCATGTTTCTGCATCAACGGTAATGCCTGTTAACTCGGCAATGCCGCTGTACTCGATCACAAAGTTGCGGTTTAAGATGTTCCCTGCTGCACCTGGCACAGTGACTGTTTTTGACACGGTTGGTGTGTGGATAATGGCGATCAATGTTTGGTTAACTGATGAATACAGCCCTACCCAGTTGAAATCGAACGGGCCCGTTAAGCTATCAAGCACGGATGAATAGACCACGGCATTTTCATTAATTAAGCCCGTTTGCTGCACAATTTGCGTGTGCACACGTTGGCCAATTGGTGGCAATCCTTCATTGCGGTCAATCGGTGCGGTGGAGTCTTGCCCCGGCACATAGGCAAAAATAAAGGTGTCGATATCTAATTGCTGGTTGTTTTGCGCTTTGAGTGCAAATAAACGCTCGCCTGCTAATGTGATCACTTGTGACATTGGTTCAATCCTCTTTAATTCTGCGTTTAATGCTGTTTAGTTCTGTTTAATGCGCGCAACGTGGTAGCTAGAGTCGCAGTCCATCGTCATAAATCGTTTTGCTGGCAATAGGTTAGTGTTTACTTTTGCCACGTTAACATTGTGTTGATGTTCAAATGTTTGCAGCGGTGCGATCAGCGGCATTTTTGAAATCGTGGTCAACTGATAGCGGCGCGTGGTGCGGCCATACTGGCGACAAATGTAGTCAATCAGTTTTTGTCGGGGGCCAAAGTCGCTATCGAGCAATTGCAAATCCACTACGTCCCAATCCGTTTGGCTAATGCGCTCATCCATGCCCACCCATGTCATGCCGAGTTTTTTAAACATATCGAGCCAGCCACTTTTGCTGCCTGCTCCCTTGGCGAACGGCAAGGCGTATTTCACCCGCGTGCGGTACATGAGTTCGGTTTCACTGGGGATTTGCTCTATATCCCGCTCCCATGCCAGTAGGTGCACAAATTCCAGCTCGGCGGTCATGGGGTCGAGCTGCTTTGATGGGAATGCGAGCATATCGACAAAGCGCTGCCAAAACCGCACCGCGCCTTTGCGCAGTTTGTCTAGCTCGCTGGCTGGACGTGCCAGCCAGTAAGGCATTTTGGTAAGTGCGGACCAATCAATTTTTATGCTCATCATAGATTCCCGTTTTCAATGGTGAGCGTGCTTAAGCGCGGCACGTTGTTGGCGCTGGTAATGTCGGTTTGGTGCCAGTTAAGCGACTCGATGCCCGCAAATTGGCGGTGTAACTCTTGGCCTAACTTACTAAAGCTAAAGCGGATAAAAGGTTCTGTGCGGGTGACGGTGTAGTCGGTATTTTCGCGAAATGCGCAGCGGATAAAGTTTTCAATGTCAGCTAATAGCGTGTCAACTTCGGCCTCTAATAAGTAGCTGTATGGGTAAACCGTGACGCCGACTGTGACATCAACACCTGGCATCGCGAGCACGAGCAGATCATCACCGTGGCCGTGGTAGCCCTTGTCCATCACATATTGATTTAGGTCGGCTAGCATGGCGGCTGAAGGTTCGCCCGTGTCTAACAAAATATAGGCGTTAGCTGTGCCCGGGCCACGCGGTGCGTCGTGCTCAAAATAGACGTTATCGGTGTCCAGTCCTGCGCGTTCGGTCAGTATTGCGCGATAAACTGCGTCGATATGCCACGGCGCTGCGGCGGTAAATGCGTTGCGGGTGCGCAGCTTTAAGTCGTCGTTAGTTTCGCGGTCGCTGCCGAGTTCGTCGAGCCATTCGGCCTCGTTGGTGACGCTGCCGATGCCTGTGACTGCCGTGGGTAAAATATGCAAATAGCCGGCGCCAAGGTTATAGGCCGCGCCCGCGTTTTCGGCGATCACTGGCACTAACACGCTTAAGCTGTTTTGCGGCAAGATGGCATCGGCCAGCGTGACTACGCGATACACCACGCCGTTAATGGCATCGGTTTGCACATAAGTTCCGGCGGGGATTAATAGGCTTGGGCCACTGGCGGCGGCGCGGTTAAAGCGCACTTTGCCTTTGGTTTTGCTGCTTTCTTTACGGGTGAGATCGTGTTCCCACGCTTTGGCCTCGACAAACTGGTCATCATTGGCGGTGAGTAAAAATAAGTTTGGCAAGATCACACCAATCAGCACTTTGTTAACTATCCACGTTGCTGGCTTGGCAATAATGGCGGTGATCAAGCGCCAGAACGGCGAGTAAGGCGAGTCGTTGGCAATGATACTGCCTTCGGCTTCGACATCTTGCTTAAACAGCGCTTTCCAGCCGTCCTCGGTGATCGGTATACCTGCGGCTTCGACGATTTTGGCAAAATCTATGGTTGGTACGTCGATTTTATCGGCCATTAAAGATCCCCTCCGATGATGCTTGATGAGATAGTCCCAAAGTCGATGGTTTCGGCAAATACCCACCATTGTCCGCTGGCGGTTTCTTCAATGCGAACTGTGCCCGGCATGATGCGTACATCGTCCTCGACTAACAATTTGAGTTTGATTTGTGTGTCGGCGGTAACGCCTGTGCCACGGTCGCTAATGAGTAAGTGCGCTAAGCCTGTGTCTAAAATGGCGTGCACTATGTCCTGTGCGATGGTGGCGCGGTCGGTTAAGTAGCTGGGGTTTAAGCCCACATCTAACACCACGTCGCCGTGTTCTATGTGCAAATCTCTATAGATACTCATGAGTGCATCTCGACATAATTTGCAAAGTTGGTGTCGACCTTTTGCGGGTAAATATTGATGTTGCCGACGGTGGTTGATTTGCTGCTGTTGGCGTTGGCGATTTGCTGGCTAACGCCGCCGCGAGTAAGGTTGGCTTGCACAGGTGAAATGGCGTCAACGCTTGGCATACTGCCTGCGGTAATATTGCTGCTAATGTCGACACCTGGTATCAAATTGAGTTTGTCGATAATCCAATTGATAGTGTCGTTAAAGACAGATTTAACCCCGCCCCAAACGGTGTCGAAGATGCCGACAATGGATTGCACCCAGCCCCATTCGCCCATAGTGGCTTTGAGGTCGTCCCAGTAGTAAATCAGGGCACCGACAGCAATCACGGCGGCGGCAATACCCGCGACAATCAGGCCGATAGGGTTGGCGTACATGGCGATATTAAGCGCCAGCAATACGCCGCGCATGGTAGCAAGGCCGCTGGTAAACAGTGCGCTTGCCCCTGTCCACATCATCACTCCAAGGCCCCATGCGGTCATTGCCATTTTTCCCGCGCCCATCATTACCGTGAATAAACCGCCAGCGGCCACGGCTAAGGTAAAGCCCACGGCCACATAACCGAGCCAGCGGGTAATGTTGGGGAACATATCGGTGAACCAGATCACCGATGTGCCCATGTCGGCAATCTTGCCAACAAAGCTATTAAACGCGGGTAAGATGGCGCTACCGATGGCAGCGCGAATTACATACCAGCTTTGTGCTAGGCGTTCGCTTTGGTCTGTCATGGCGGCGGCCATTTTCTCGGCGTGTTCCATGCCGTTGACTTTGCCCAGCATGTTGATTGAGCCGCTTAAGCCGTTAATGTCGTTTAACAATAACTTGACCATAGAAACAGCTTCTTGCGAGCCAAACGCTTTGGCGAGTTCGTCACCTTCGGCCACGTTGATCACATCGCCGTATTTGCCTTTAATCTTGTTGAGGATGTCGACAATCGGCAGCATAGCGCCGTGTGAGTCGGTAAATTTAAGGTTGAGCGCGTCTTGTGCTTTGCCCACGCCCGCTAAAAATGATTTGTATTTGGTGGCGGATTCTGCGCCCTGCATGGTTGCTTGCAAGGTGCCCATGATCGCCATTTGTTCTTGCAGTGGAGCAAGCCCCGCCGAGGCACCTAAGGCACCAAAGGCGTCGGCCATTTTTTTACCGTCGGTTTTAAAGGCTTGTACTGCGGTCGCTGTCATGCCTGTTAGGCGTTCAACCCATGCCCCTTCGCCCATTTGCATTGCATCATTTTTAAAGATGCCGTACATGGTGCCCATGTAGCTGGTAATGGTGGCAGCGTCGGCTTTAGTGCCTTTTGCGAGCACGTTTGACGCCATAGTAAAGCGCGATAAATCACTGGCGTTCAGGCCAGCAATCGCCGATTGAATATCGTAACTTGAACGCACAAAATCAGTTGATGATTCGCCGTACTTCAGCGCGTAGTCGTAAGAGTTGTTTGCCAGCAATTTAAGGGCATCGTTTTGCACGCCCAATGATTTAACCTCGCCAAGTGCGCGGTCCATTTCAATTGCTGGCATAAGGGCATTTTGCAGGGCATAACCGCTGGCCGCGATGCCACCAATGCCAGAGGCCATTTGCATGGTTCCAGCTTGATAGTTGGACGCTAGACCGCTTAATCCTTGGCTGATTTTGGCAATCGGCCCAGTGATTTGGTCTATCAGTCCAATCGTAAACATTAGCGGTGCGGGTAAACTCATGCTATCCACTTCCCTTATTTGCCACCAAACGCCTTACAAATGGCGTTGGTGACAATGGCTTCTAGGTCTTCGCGCTGGCGTTTCATTAGCCAACATGCCCTTGCTACACTCTGTTCATCGTCGCTTTCGTGCGGTAAAAAGTGGCGGCGGAAAATGAACATTTGTTCAAGCTGATTTGAGTCGATCGACTCAATCAGCTCCTCTATTTTTTTACGGTAATAGTCAGTTCAGGTGAGTATTCAGCCCGTAGTGCTGCGGCGACTTGCAATGGCGCACCAGGTGAATCTTCAAGTAACTTTTTAAACTGTTCTTTTTGGCTGTCATCAATCGTGCGCATCACAAAGTTATGTGATGCTGCTGATATCGTTCCACGGCTGATAGCATCGACATAATCACCGTGGGCTGTTGGTGTAACGTTGAACTTGAAATCTGTTCCTGCGATTGTTAACTCGATAGTGTTTTTCATGCTGCGTCCTTATCTTTTCTGTTTGTTAAGAAGGTTTTTAGGTTTTCAAAGCCTTTTTCCATTTGCCGTTCCATGCGGTCGCCAAGCTCTTTTACGTCGTGCTTGGTGGCATAGGTTTCGGCAACGTGGGTTTTATGGTTGCTGAGTTCGTTACGGGTTTTATGCGCCACGCTGTTGAGGTAGGCGATCAACGGCACTACCACTGTGAGGAATAGGCCGATAAAGCCGACGATCACTAATAGCCAGTTGGTTAGCTCCATGCGCTAGGCTCCTGCTTTTGTTGTGCTTGACGATGGATACAGATCGGCAGGCCTTGGCGGTACTCCGGTTGTTTGCGTTTGCCCTTGGCTGGCGAGCGTCATTAATTTTTCGCGGTTGTTGGCGTCTTTTGTTGAGCTCACCCAGTACGTGACTGCCCCTGTCACTAGCGGCAATAAGTTACCCGCCAGATAAACAATTAAGTCGCGGTTTTCATTGGGGATAGGGAAGAAGAACAACACAGCGATCAGCGCGGCCAACATGCTCACTAAGGTGGTAGTTAGCGCTGATGGCATCCAATGGTCTTTATGCACTAGGCGCGCCTGTTGGCGGTCGCTGAGTTCTGCTTTGTATTCATCGAGCGCAAGGCGTTGCAACTCTAAATGGCCTTGGCGAATTTGCTCGCGTTCTTGCATCGCCCACTCTTGCAATTTAAGTGCGGCGTTAGGGTCGCGTTGCAATGCGGCTGCGACGGCTTCAGGCGTGTTATCAGTGCCCAATGCGCCCGCAATTTGGCTGCCAATGCTGACGGCTAAACCGACAGGGCCACCCAGTAGCGGGGCGACTGCGCCAGCGATGCCGCCGACTGTGCTTGCAATGTCTTTCCAGTTCATAAGATCCCCACTTATAAATTTACGATGCGGTCTAACCAGCCAAAACTGTACTTTTCTTGGCTTTCGTCATTGGCGGCAATGTCTATAGAAAAGCTAATCCGCAAGCCGCGAACTGCTTCAACGAGCACTTTTAGCCCCGTTTGTTTGCGATGGCTGATGTAGGTTTTCAAGGCCGCAATGCTGCGGCTACCTAAGATCCCGTCTTCGGTTAAATCGGGATACAAGGTTTGGCGATTGTTGAGCACATTGAGCACTCGTTGCAGACTGCGAGCAGCGTTGCCTGTGCCTGAATTAACCCCAAAATCGAACAACTGCTCGGTGAGTGCTTCGCTGATTACTTGGATGTCATCCAGCTTTATAGGCGCCCAATAGATGGCCTCGTAAATCATAAAGGCCAGTTCATAGGGCAAATCTTTCATCGCACCTTTGTAGCCATACTGGCGCGCAGTTTTTAGGGTAATGCCGTACATGGTTTCGCCGCCGCGATCCGTTGGGTCGTTGACGTAGCCGCCTTCACGTTCGATCAAGTCTTCAATCAAGTGGTTTTTAATTTGGCTCATGTCATTTCTCACTTAGGCTTTGGCACTCGGTGCACAGTTGCACGCCTTTGATTGCTTGGCGGCGGCCTTCTGGTATGTCGTTGCCACACTCGGAGCAATCCGTTGCGCTTTGTGGTACTGGCTTGGCGGCTAGTGCTTTGCGTTGCTGCTCGAAACGGTGCTCGGCGCGTAGCTGCTCACGGGTGACTAAATCCACTGCATCCATTCGTTATTGGCTCTCTGTTAACTGCTTGGCTTACTGCTTGATGTTTTCGATTTCTTCAGGGCGCAGGTATGGCACGCCGTCGATATGGATAAAGTCAGGGCTAGTCACATCAAATGGGATTTTGAACAGTGACGCTTGGCCGCCTTTTTTGTCGATGTCGAGTAAGTCGCTTAACTTGAAGCGACATCCGAACGCTTCGACTTTCATCTCGTCTTTTGCTGTCTTGGCATAAAACATATTGTCGAACGTTGGCATTGCGCGCCAAGAACCTGCTTTTTTTGCTTCAGCTGAGAGTAAGGCGAATTGGCTAGCATTGACTGACAGTTCACCACTGGCCGCAACGTCGCCGTCGACATAGCCGTCAGGTACGCCGCTGGTTTGGCTTACCGCGCTGTTGTCGGTAATGGTTAAGCTGCAAGTGTCAACGTGGATCATGGTGTCGCCCACGGTGACGTTATAATTCATTCCTGAAATTCGAGATGACATTGCGGCGACTCCTTAAATACTGTTTAGGTCTAACAAGATGTTGACGGTGATTTCTTTCGGGCTGTTGTACGGACGGATGATCATGTAAATGGTCACCGCTTTGTTACTCGTCCACACGATGGTGATGTCGCCATCGCGTGGCGGCTGAATATCACCTGGGAACTGAGTGCCTAAAATCACCGTGCTTTTGCTCATGTTGCGCAGCGGCTTCATAAAGTAGGCTTTGTTTTGCTCGATGCTGGTTGGCGTAGAGTTAAGCGCGCGGTTAGCAATGCGGCGAATCGCTAAAATACGTACTTCGCGGCTGGCTTTGTGCACGGGGCGCAGGTGCTCAATGTATTGATAATCACCGCCTGCGGCGTCGAGCGTGGTGCCGTCGCCCCAGTAGATGCCCTCTAGGTCTGGATACCACTGCGGCACACTAAACCGCGCATTGGCTAAGGTGTTGAGCGTGGCGAGCGTGAGCGGTTTTTCGGCGCTATCAATCGGTGCAACACCTAAGCCCATTACTGAGCCCGTGGCGACGCGCATTGGGCTGTCGGCAATACTGACGGCGCGATTGCATAGGCGGCCAGCGAGTACGCCGACGTTATTGCCATGCAGCTGCGGCACAGGGATGACTAAGTGCGCGGCAACACCCGCTTGCAGTGTCACCATAGCGGTTTCGTACTGCGGCCACGTTTGGGTGGCGACATCGATACCCGCAACGGCGACGAGGCCTGATACAAATCGACCGTGGCTGGCTTGTAGGCTGGCTAAATAATCGTGCTTGGCGCTTAAGTTGGCGCCGCTGATTGTGATGTCACAGAACACCACCATTTCAAAGCTCTGGACTTCGTTGGCGGCGGTGATGGCGTCGAATAAGTCTTCATCGGTGGCCAGTGGATACACGGCTGCAGTCCAGTTTTGCCCGGCGTTAAGCTGGGCGGCGATCAACTGTTTACGCAAGGCGCTATCGGCAAAGTTCGCCTCGATATCGGTTTGCGCGCCAATACTGAATAACTGGCTTTCTTCATCGACATGACCGGCTAGGCCGATGAAAAGGAAGTGGCGCTCGATGGCTTGAATGTCACCTTGGCCTTGATTTAAGTTATTTACCTGTACTTTACCTAGTGACATTGTTAGCCCCTTTGTCTCTGATTAATTTGCTCGATGATGCTGACTAGCTGACGCTGAACGTTGTCGGCGCTGTCGCCAAGGAACGGCCGCGCGGCGACGGGAATATCCCAGCGCTGTTTTTGTTGTTTGCCGCGCAGTGAGCGCAAGATCACGCTGGCTTGGCCTTGGCTTAAGGTGGCGGTAATTTCGCGCAGGCTGGCACGGCGATAGCCCTTACCTTTGGCCTTGCGGACTTTGTAACCTTCTGCCGCCAGTGCTTTGGCTTGGCTGCGGCTACAGGGTGCGCTGTAATCGGGTTTGCCGTGGATGCGGGCCATGCGGGCGGCGCTCATTTGCTCTTTGCCGCCGTCTTGATGTAGTGCGGCAATGCGGCCAGTGAGTGCGGCTTTGTGTTTGAGTTCGAGGCGGTTAGCATTTTTTACAAACGGCTCTAATGTTTTACCGAGGCGCTTTAATAAGCGGCCTTTTTTGCCATTGGCGCTGGGCGCAAATTGGCCGCCATCGACTGTTGTTTGGGTGCGAATACGTTTACGTGCGAGTGCGCGCTCATAGCGGCCTAAGGTTTTTAGGATGCGAACACGTTTAGCATTGGGCAGCTTTAACAAGGCGATCTGGGTGCTGGCGTTAAGTGCTTGCTGTTTGTTTGGCTTAATCGTCAGGCTCATAGCGCGCCCTCTGGCCGAGTTTGCAGATCAACACTTTCGGCATAGTCCACTGGTACTAGCGACACGCGAAAACGCTCACCGTTAAATAGCACTGGGCCGTTGGCGTCTGGAATTAGGTCGATGTCGTCGATCAGTTCCAGTTCAATCAACACCATGGCGTGGTCTTTACTCACGACATCGATATCAAGTTCAGGATCCGCTAAGCCGTATTCGTCACGCGGCCAGCCGCTATCGATTAAAAAAGCCGGTAGCATGGCGAGCAGGTTATAGGCGTTAAATTTGCGGTGCGGGAATTGCTCAATCGCGATCACTGCGTTGTGCTTCCACTTGGCGACTTGATAGCCGCCTTGTCCGAGGTCTTCGCTGCTTAAGATCAGCGTGCCGCGCTCTTGCCATGCGTCGATATTATTGGCTTTAACGTATGGCGTCAGACTCGCGAGTAAAAATGCGGTGACTTGCTGTAGTTGGCTGACGGTTTGGCTCATAGCGAGTGCACTCCGGCACGGCCAAGGCCGAGCAATAGGCGCATGGCGCGGTTAGATTGCGCGAGGATGGCATCTTGTTGCTGGGTATCGTTGGCTTTGTTGTTACCCGCTTCTTTTTGGTCTACGGCAGAAAAATAACCCAGCAAATCGGCATGGGAGCGGGCGTACACAGCCCCGCGGTAAATGCTAATTTGCTGCGCACTAAAATTAGGCGCTAGGCTGGCGCCTAGGGTAAAGGGTGCGTCCTTGCTGCTTGCCTGCTGCTCTTGATTGCTCGTTAAGTAATTAATAAGTTGCTGCTGGATTTCGGCCACGCTGCGGTTGAGTGAGTCGGCGAGGGTTTGCTCAGCATAAAATTCAGGGATGCGGCGCTGTTCGCGAAATTCGCCTGTCGATAATTCGGGCCAGCCGCTAGCCGCATCGATAACGATGCTTGGCTCTACTGGTGCTTGAAATCCGAATCCGCTCATTGCTTGCCTTCTTACTCATCAATCATAAATTGGGTTCAGTGCGGTTAACGTCGACGTGGTTTTTAACAGTCACCCGTTAAACACTCGGTTAGCGCACTGGAGGGTTGGGAGTCGTTCCCATGCGGCTTAGTTGCTTTTTAAGCTGTCATCAACAATGCCTTGGCTGGCAAAGTCTTCTAATGCTCTAAGTCGCATCGCTATCTTGTTACGTACCGTTTTTACCTGAGCATGCTTGTGCAAACTTGCGGCCTTTTCGAGCAGGCGATCCGCTTGAGTAAGCCGCTCCACATCACCGATGTGGCTTGGGGTAATGTCCCCGTTTGCTGCGCGTAGTAATGCCAGCCCCGCGAATTTGTAGAACTTTGCTGTAACAGGTTCCGGCAGTTTCCAATCGTTAATAACGCGCTTAAACACAGTGCCGAAATACGGCTCAATGCTGTGGCCATGCTCCGCTTGAGCTTCTGCCCAATCGAATACAGTGTCGGCAATAAATCCCGGCCATTTGCGCTTGATTGCGCCCGCCATGGGCTGCCCAAGCTCAATAGCTTTGAACGACAGTTCGAGGCCGCGAGCGAGATCGCCGACATCAAATGCCCACACAGCGCAATAAGCGAATATCGAGTTATCATTGATTTCATTGGGCTTATCCTGTTTCTGTTTTAAATACTCTTCGACGATTGGCAGCCATTTAGGCAGTAGTACGTCGCGTTTGTGGGCGATTTTGTTGGCCCGTCGTTCAAAGGCTTTGAGCCGCTTTAGGTCTGCATCTAACTCGATGAGTTGTAAATGCAGGCTTGGCGCGTGCTCGACGTTGCCTGTTAACCTGACTTTTTCGAGTTGCTTTTGGGCGCTGCGGCCTTCGCGCCATGCGAGGATTCTTGCGCCGCCGACGGCTTTTTTAGCTCTGCGGTCGCTTCTTTCAGTTCGGCAGCTACTTGGCCGAGATCGTCGGCGGTGTAGGCTAAATTGCTGGCGCTGTCGTCGACTGAGCTGGCGGCGGATTCGAGATCACCAGCTGCGCTGCTTACCTTGTCGGCGGATTCGCTGACTTTATCGGCGGCATCTAATGCGGTTTCGGCAGCGTCAGTCACAGTGGCGGCGCTGTCTTCGAGTTCTGCAGCGTGTTCGATGATGCTGGTGATGTTGCCTTGGTCATCGGTGGTGACGGTGGCTTGTGCGGTTTGGTCTTTGCCTTCGGTGCGGTCAAATTGCAATCCAGTACGTGAGGCAAATTCAGCATTTTTTTCCACTTGTTCGCGACCTTGTTCAATGGCTTGGTCAACATCACAGCCAAGTAATGCGGCGAGCAATTCCAGCGCTTCGTTTTCTGGCGCTGGCGTGGCTGTTGTTTCATTAGCTGTTGGGCTTTGTTGGGCTTTTGCAGCCTCGCGGCGCTTTCTAAAATTGGCGATGGCACTCATGGCAATGTCCTGCTTTGGTGTTCGGTGGAGTTGATAGCTAGGCACTGATTAGGTGCCTAGGCTTACTTACTTATCGATTAAGCTGGCTGCGCTCCGATGGTCATTAAATCTTCATCGACTGCGGCATAGGCTTCATACTCTTCAATCGCATAACCTTCGTTGCGCCAGTATTTGTCCTCATGCTGCTTGCGGTCTTCGTTGTTTTCAGACTTACGTGATGAGGTATTTTTCTGGGTGTAAAGGTGCATGTTTGATAACGGCGTAACGACAATGCGTTTACCTGGGAAAAACGGTGGTGTGTAGGCGCGCAAACCACCGATTGATTTATCCATTTGCTGAGCGGCCACTTTTTCAGAGGGCTTATCGGCAAGGTTCATCATCTTAATTTGTGCTGCGGCAATGAGATCACTACCGACTAAAACCACTAAACGAGGGTCGTTTCGTAATGACGGATGAATTAACGTGAGGCGTAAATCGGTCACGATTGCATCTAACGTTTTATATTCGTGAGATTTTAAGGCGTTTACGTCTGCGTCTGGGTTGAAGTAAATTTCCTCACCCATGATTTGGTCTGGTGCGTTTTCTTTTACTAACTGATGCCAACCTTTGTTAACGTCTTCACCGTTCGGGTTAGCGATAGGATCAGTATCACCAGCGGCGATAGTTTTACCGTTAAAGCCGATGCGGATCATATCTAACGCGAAACGCTTAGTTGCGTTGTCTTTCATGAGTTTTAAAAACTCATTTGGGTTGCCGCTGTTTGCCCATGTTGATAACAGGTTCCATTTTAGTGATGCACAAGAATCTGTTTCTTTAAGTTCATATTTATTGCCACCTACGCCCTGATCGGTATTAAAGCGGCCATTCACTTTTCGGCCCGTTGCAATACCGTAATCGCCCACGTTAACGACTTGACCTTGCATTTGGTCTACTTGCAATGCGGTGATCATGCCAAGGAAATCGACAGACTCTAGTAACGCTGCTCGCAGCTTGGTTTCCATCGGCGCGCTAACGCTGAACTGCTTACTAGCGTCTGTTACGCCGTAGGCTTTTGCCACACCAGCCGAGTATTGAGGCAGTAACTTTGCCGCTTCGGCGTTTAAAATTTGCATTTGGCTCATGGTTCTTTTCCCGTTCTAAAATTCGTTAAGGCGTTAATTTCGCGCCAAATTAGATAAAGCTAATGCTTTCGCCAGTACCTGTTGGATTTGGCTCTTGGTTCGGCGCTTCGGCGCTTAATGCGTTGAACTTGGTTTCCATGCCGCCCACTTTTGCAACAAGGCCGTTGATGCTTTCGCTTAACTTGCTGAACTGCTCGGCGGTGATGCCTGTGGCTTCAGTCGTGGCCGCTGGCACTGTGGTGGTAACGGGTTCAGTTGTGGTTGCTGGCGCGTCTGGCTTTTTGCCAAAGGCTTCTACCTTGCCGTCCAGTTCGCCTACTTTCGTTGCTAGGCCATTAACTACGCCCATGAGCGTTTCAAATTGCTGTTTGTCCATTGGTTCTTCCTCGGTGTGGTCTGTTGCCGCTTCCTGTTTAGGGTCTGGCGCTTGATTTGAAAATAAGCTAACTAACTTGCTGAACAGGCTGGCGGCTTCCGTGGCCTTATCCGTTGGTGTTTTGTTTTCTGTGCTAGTGAGCGGGTAGCTCATAACAAGCTGTTCCGGTGCGCCATATTTATGGGTTGCAAAACGGTCTTTAGCGGAAAATTTGAGGCGGTCAGTGCCTAGGCTTGCTGGTTCATCTGTGACGCCAAGGCCAGTCAGGTAGGCTTTGCCTGATTTAGTAAAATCTTCATCAAGCTCTATTGATGTGTAGACTTTCTGGTCTTGTTCGTTTGCCAAAACCAGTTGGGAATTAGGGGTGATTTTGGCAAACAGTACCAACTTGCCGTCAACTTCTTCGGCTTTCACTTCTTTTACGTCACCCCATGCGCCGTACCAGCGGCGATGCTCCGGCCAAATGCGGGCGCCGTATTTTTTAGCGTCGTAGGTTTCGGCAATGTCGACAATCCATTGGCGCTGAATAGGCACGTTTTGAAAGGTGTTCCCTTCTGTGGCGATACGTAGCCAGTCTGTCACCAGTTGAGTCATGTTTTTGCCTGCCCATTTGCTAAAAAATTACCTGTAAGGACTACAGCTTAAGGCGTTTGCAATGGGCAATCACTGGGCAAACTTCTGCGCAATTCCGATTTTTGCTAAATCGGAATTGATAGGAAAATTAGTCAGTTAATACGGCTCTGCAAACCAATACACTGGCGCTATGTATTCGTTAACGATGGCGTTTGACCGCATTTATGGCCTATTCACCCGAGATCCGCGAGGCAGCAAAACGGCTGTATTTAAAGCGTTGGACGCCCGACGAGATCCGCCTTGATTTAAAGCTGCCAAGCAATCGCATTATTTATTACTGGGCTGATAAATACGGTTGGCGTGATTTGCTGCGTGAGGAAGAAGTCGACGAGGCCATCGCCCGTCGTATTGTGCTTTTGACGGATATTCAGGATAAAAGCGGTAATCAAATAAAAGAGCTGGATATGCTGATTAACCAGCATGTGCGGCTTAAAAAACAGCGGATGGAGGCTGAGCGCTCGGCGCTTAATGAAGGTAATAGCTTTGGCTCCACCAATGCCAATAAAGGCGGCAATAGCAAGATTAACCCTACTGCTGATAATAATGTCGGTGAAGGTAACAAGCGAAAAGGCCGCAAGAAGAAAAACGACGTTAGCCATTTAACAGCTGATGATTTCGGCCCTTGGTATGCGTCGCTGTTTGAATATCAAAAGAAGATGCACGAGAACCTGCATCAACGCATTCGTAACATTCTTAAGAGCCGCCAGATTGGCGCTACCTATTACTTTGCTGGTGAGGCTTTCGAACAAGCGGTATTGACGGGGGATCCGCAAATATTCCTATCGGCCTCGCGCAGTCAGGCCGAGGTGTTCCGCTCTTATATTATTGCGATTGCGCATGAGTTTTTCGAGATTGAGTTAACCGGTAACCCGATTGTGCTTAATACCGCGCACGGTGCTGCCGAACTGCGGTTTTTAAGCACTAACAGCAAGACGGCACAGAGTTACCACGGCCACGTTTATGTGGACGAGTATTTTTGGATTGGCAAGTTTGACGTGCTTAACAAGCTGGCCTCGGCAATGGCAACGCATTCGAACTGGCGTAAAACCTACTTTTCTACCCCTTCCACTAAAGCGCACCCCGCTTATCCGTTTTGGACTGGTGACCACTGGCGCAAAGGTAAACCCGAACGTGAGGAAATCGAATTTCCGACGTTTGACCAAATGCGCGATGGCGGCCGCGTGTGCCCTGATAAACAGTGGCGCTATGTGGTGACGATTGAGGATGCGCTCGCGGGTGGCTGTGAGCTGTTCGATATTGACGAACTGCGCGACGAGTACAACGGCGACGACTTTGCCAACTTATTTATGTGCATCTTTGTGGATGATGCCGACAGTGTGTTTAAGTTTAGCGACCTTGAAAAGTGCATGGTCGAGGCGGCGCGCTGGCAAGATTACAAACCCGCTGCACCAAGGCCGTTTGGCAATCGTGAGGTGTGGCTCGGCTATGATCCGTCACGTACCCGCGATAATGCTGTTCTTGCTGTTGTTGCACCTGGTGAAAAGAAGGGTGAAAAATTCCGCGTGCTCGAGAGGCATCGTTGGCGCGGGATGAACTTTGCGCACCATGTGGCCGAAATCCAAAAGATTTATGCCAAGTACCGTGTGACCTATATCGGCGTCGATACTACAGGCATTGGTGCTGGGGTGTTCGATTCGATTAGCACTTTATACCCCCGCGAGGCGACGGCGATTCATTACAGCGTGGGCAGCAAGACCCGCTTAGTGCTGAAGATGATTGATGTGGTGGAAGGTGGCCGCATCGAGTGGGATGCAGGCCTCAAAGACATTGCTATGAGCTTTTTATCGATTCGCCGCACTGTGACAGATTCAGGCGGTGCGATCACGTTTAAGGCGAGCCGCGACAATGTGACCGGACACGCTGACGATTTTTTCGCGATCTCCCATGCGGTGATCAATGAACCCCTTAACTATGAACATAAGAGAACATCATCATGGGCGATGCAACACTAACAGCCGCGAACGACGACACTCATATTACTGCTGAAAGTCCCGCTAAAACGGTGGTGTTTAGCATGCCCGAAACCGTGATGCCGAATATGTGGCTAACGGATTACGACTCGCTGTATTTCAACCAAAACGACAACTACTGGGAACCGCCTGTCGATCGACAGCTGCTGGCGAACTTGACACGCCGCAATGCGCAACACGGCGGCATAGTGCAAAGTCGGGCGAATATGGCGACGGCGCGCTATACGGCTGGCGGCATGAGCACGCAGGAAATGGGCGCGGCTTTTTTAAACTGCATTCAGTTTGGCGATGTTGCGTTACTCAAGATCCGCAATGGTTTTGGGCAAGTGCTGCGCTTGTTCCCGCTGCCCAGTTACCGGACCCGCGTGGCTGGCGACGGTGGCGCTGTGGTGCTTGAGCGGGAAAACACGGTTAAGCGTTATAAAGCTAAAGACATTATTTGGGTGCGAGTGTATGACCCAGTGCAACAGGTTTATGGCTGCCCCGACTATTTAGGCGGCTTACAGTCGGCGCTTTTGAATGAAGATTCCACCCTGTTTCGCCGCAAATACTACATTAACGGCGCGCACATGGGCTTTATCTTGTATTCCACTGACCCGAATTTAGACGCGGACGTCGAGAAAGATATCAAAGAGAAAATCCAAGAATCTAAAGGCGTGGGCAATTTTAAGTCGTTGTTTGTGAACATACCGAACGGCAAAGAGAAAGGGATTCAGATTATCCCCGTCGGTAACTTTGAATCGAAAGACGAGTTTATGAATGTAAAAAACGTCTCTAGCCAAGATGTGTTTAACGCGCATCGGTTCCCCGCTGGTTTGGGCGGGATGATCCCGACGAACACGGCTGGCCTTGGCGACCCGACTAAGTATGACGAAGTGTATTTTAAGAGTGAAACCCGCACGCTGATCAACATGTTTGTGGATGCGGTGAATCGCGCCCCCGAGATCGGCAGCAAACTAAAGCTGGTGTTTGATATGAGTATCTCAACAAATAGCAGCATTGGCGCATAACGCGCCGATGCTTCACATTTTATATCGAAGAGAATTTTTAGCGCCCAATGATTTTCATCATATGGCGTTGTCGCATCAGCGTTTGATAATCCATTCGCTGATGACAAAACATCAATAAATAGAGGGTTAGCATACCACTAGCCTGTTTATCTATTTTATAAACGGCTCTATAGTCACCTTTTAGCAGCTCTAAATAGTGCACACCGATAGGTACGAATTCTATTTTTCTCCCAGATTCAGGAAACAATCTCAGTTGGTTATCTATGTCTTGCAAAAGACCTTTAATCGTATCTCTGGCTTCTGAATTTCCTATTACCTTTGATTTCCAATTAATTGCTACTTTTGCATCAGCTTTAAAATCGTCGGTGTACAAAATTTCTAGCGAACTATTCATTATGGTTGTCCTATAGGTCGGACAGCATCTCGTCTAGACTCATTACTTTTCCAGCTTTGATACTGTTTTCACTGTCGATAACCAATTGCATAAATGCGAGTTGCTCCTGCATCAAGTGATAAGCTTCAGCAGTTTGAACCACTAATGTTTCTT
This sequence comes from Shewanella sp. W3-18-1, assembly GCF_000015185.1. Lineage (NCBI taxonomy): Bacteria > Pseudomonadati > Pseudomonadota > Gammaproteobacteria > Alteromonadales > Shewanellaceae > Shewanella > Shewanella sp. W3-18-1. The sequence continues at coordinate 3,330,645 of NC_008750.1, forward strand.
CACCGTTTTGGGTCACAAACATAGGTTCAAAAGCTAACTCTTCTCTTAATCTAGCAGCATTCGCCTTCATGTAACTGATTGGTTTTACATTACTTTGAGTTCTTTCATGCATTTACTCCACCTTTTCGGTTAGTTAATATCCACCTAAAAACTAACCTCTCCTCTCGTTGCTTTGATTTCGATTCCAAATATGAAGTGGCGATATTTGGACATTGCTTGCTTGCCGACTCAATCAATGATGCGGAATGAGCAAGACCAAATTTAGTCCTGTGGTCTTAATTTGTCAAGCCTATTTGATTTGCTACTGTTTAAAAACACAGTGATATACCGTAAACTCTACCTAGTCAAACGATTGGGAGATCGGTATGCGGATTCTATGCACTAGCTGTGGTAAAAAATCGGTAATCGGTAAAACGGATAGACTGAGTTTGTCGCACGCTAATCTTTACTGTTCCTGCAGTGATCCAGAGTGTGGTCACACGTTCGTCACCAATGTGTCGTTTAGCCACACACTTAGCCCTTCAGCAAAAAACACCTCAGAGATAGTCACTGCTTTAGCCAAAGCGCTGTCCCCCGAACAGCGCAAAGCCTTACAGCGCGAATTAGCGTTTTAACTATCGCTATGCTGCTGAGCTGCCAGCACTAGCGCCATGATTGAAACGGCAAGATCTTTTCTCGCCTCGGTGCCTGAGCCGTTATACATATCAATCAACATCTGCATTTGCTCAACTAACATCGTGTTTTCTTCCATTACTATTTATCTCGATTCGGCACACCAACTGCGGTGCCTCTCCTATTATTCACACATTTGAAAACGCGCAACCCCTCTCAAATTATCTGGAAAGCCATAGAACTGGACAAAAAACCTTAGCTAGAACGGTCACTTATTGAAAAACTCTCATCAATGATCTTTCCATGCATTTGAACCACATCGCTAAGGAGATCATCATAAACATCTTGCTCAAATTGCACACAACTCAGTCTCAGAGTGTCTCGCATCAAAATAAGTAACATTATTTTTTTGTATAGCACTTGATCCATCACACACCTCGAAATTTAGACGCGCCAATCGAACGCCTCAGCTATTCTCCACATATTTAATAGGTACGCGTCTTTCGGAAAATCAAATTTCAAAAGAAAAATTTGCATTGCAAAATATTCATCCACCACAAACCTAGTCATTCATATGTTTTAGTAATCTCGGACATAGGCTAGTCAATGAGGTTCTAGCAGTGCAATAGCTGGAAAAATCGATGCGTTAACTCGCATAACTAAACCTAATGCCATAATTTTTTGTTCATAAGTGCAATATTCACTAAATTCATGCTCATGTTGAGTGTTTACGATTATTTGACTCATGGTAAAACGCTAAGAGACTTAAGATGTTATCTTCATAAACGAGTAACTGAACGCAGTACGAAGCGCAGTACGAAGCGCAGTACGAAGCGTAGTACACCCCCATAAAGAAAACCTAACTTATTGACTAATATATAAGTTTATCCATTTTCAAAAAAATCATGCGAAAAAATTTAATGATTTTTTTCAATTCTACAAAACCGCTAAAATTGTATTTCTAACAGCAGTTCATTCATGGAAAGCCCCTCAATTTGATGGTATCGATACGGTTCATGCCGCAGTTGGCCACTATCAACCCACCATTCACCGCCATCAGCGTCCATTACTCTGCAGCCATCAAACAATAACCGCTCAATATTGGCAGGATCAGTAATGCCCACCTGCGCAAGGTGCCTGATAATCCGGTCGTCAACCTGCTCCAAAACAGGGTCTGTACAGTTATTCCTACAAGTCCAAGGAGAGCCAAAAGCCGAAGGCAACAGCGCCATGCTCCACTTCGGCATGGCGTCTTTGAGTTCTTTTCGTGAAAGCCGGCTTTCAGCATTCATGGCGCGATTAACGGTAAATAAATCTTTGCGGCGTTGCTTTAGCGTCTTGTATGCCTCCAGCTCATCATCGTTGGCCTTGCGCAGTTTCCAGCGCTCACCACGGGTGATGATTAAGCGCTTTTCGCCAAAGGCGATACCGCTAATCCCCTGTACGCGTTTAGTCACTTCGCCGTATTCATTGCCCTGCGGGGTGACTTCATAATTCAGTGATAGCTGAGCGTTTCGCATTGCATCTTCAAAACCTTTCCAGTCCGAATTACAGGCGGCCGCTTTAGCAGCCTCAATCTCTGGCGATTGCGGGCCTACTTTTATGCGGCGCAGCTCACGCCAAACTTGTACCGATGAAGTGCCGTAAAATTGGAACTGGCGGATCCGATGGCGGTTAGCCCAAGCTGTGGCGCGTGGCGCAACCTCATTAACAGGCTTGCCCGTCTCAAGGTCTAACTCGCCTTGCATGTGCTCGCCCATGATGTTTTTTGAAAGGTATTTGATGATGTAACCCACAGCGCAACCCTTTTGCTTATCAATCGCCTCAATTAATAAACGGTGTTCTTTTGCACCTGGCTCGTTACCGTCAACTTCATAGGCGTATTTTTTGATAATGGCTTTTACTGCGGCCTCATGCTCAGGCTTGACCATACACAGCATGTGCCAGTGCGGGGTTGAATCCTTATGCGGCTCAGTGACGCGGCAGCCGGTAAAGGGAATATTGCGATAACTTAAGGCCGCGCGGATTTTAGCAAACACGTTTACCAGATATTGCTGAGCGGTTTTGGCGTTGTTCAAATCCCATTTGTGGGATTTCATGTGGAACTTACTTGGGCAGGTTAGCGTGACCATAAAACCAATCTTGCCCGACTCCTCGGCCAGTTCGTCTAAGCCACGAGCGCGCACAATCAACTCAACTAAACGATTAGACGGATTAGCATTACCCGCCATCGCGGCCTCAATCAGCGGCAGTATTACCCCCGCTTCGTTTTCAATCATGGTGCTTTCAAGCCACTGCATGGCAGTGCGCTGCTGCGATGTCCACTCGCTAAAACACTCATCACTCACAAACGGCGAGTGTTGATTAACTAAGCCGACAACAATACATAAATGCTCACAGCATTGGTCACGCAGTTTTAGCAACTGCCTTCCCCACCACTTGGCGCAGGTCATGCGCAAAATTGCGCACTCCGCGGCATCTTCAATCTGATCACGTTTTACTGCGTTCCAGTGCGGCGGGATAACCCCCCACGTTTTACATATTTCGGCGGCTGCTTCATAGGCATCAAAATAACCTATGCTGCCAGATGTACTGGCCGCGATCGCTTTTACTTGGACCATGCATGAATCGGCTATTTGAGTGGATGCTATTTTTAGCTCGGTAGACTTACGGTGGCGTAATAATCTAAACGCACTGAATGGCGATGCCTTAGCCAAGACTCTGTTTTCAATGTCATCTTGTCCATCATCTTGCTCGGTAGGCTCTGACTGCTTAACAAACTTCATGCCCGATATTTTATGAAATGGGTACTTATGCCAAACCACTGACAACTTCTGAATGGTTTCGCGTAAATACGCCGAGCCAGCAACAATGCCGCCACGATTAACCCGCTGTTGATAGGTGTTCTTAACTTTATTGCGCACATGGAACGACAGCGGCGCTAGGACTTCAAATCCCTTAGCCGCAGTAAAGCGCTCAGCAGTCTTGTCGAAAATAGGCTGATACAAGCGAGTGGTGTCAACCTTGTCACTGGCGAATGCTATCGCATCGGCATCTTCCCACAAATCCACCTGCGCAGCGGGCTTTCGCTCCGCTGCACTGATGAATGTGGTTAACACCTCTGCGGCAACAGGATTGGGCAGATTAGCGAGGCGTGTTTTAAAAGGAAGGGAAACGGCAATCATGGTTTAAACAATACCGAACTGCACTTTGATAGTGCCGTGCTCACCATACAGCCTTGCAAATTCAGCAACGTTTTTACCGATATAGGTAATCACGCTGCCTTTGGTACAGCTATCTGCTTTACTTCCGTCCTCTTTAATGTAATGCACTCGACCATTGGGGAAGCATTGCGCGTATTTAAGCAGTGGCAAAAACCAACCTTCAGACGAATTACAAAAAGTGATGATCACCGCTTCTTTTATGTTGCCACTTTCATACTCGCTGATAACTTTATTAATCCAATCGCCGTTGCCGGGGATCGGTTTGTCGATATGGTGGCCGCGCTTGATACACGCTTTTTTCTTACATTTGCTTGAACAGGGTTGCTCACCTCTGTGGAAAGGGTGATTCATCCACACGGTGCCATGCCACGTTTTAGATAGCCCATCGACTTCTTTAGTAAAGATGGATTTAGCCTTAATGCTGGCGTTAGCGATTTCATTACTCGCAGGGTCTAAATCTATCCCGCCCATTAACTGGCTCGCCAACTGTGGCCAAGGTGCTGGCGTGTAGTATTCAAAGCCTTGTTCAGCATTTGACTGATTGATGAGATTGGCATTATTAGGTGCGCGAACATTGCTGTGAGTGCTCATACTCTGCCCTCTTCTGTGGCCTCTAGTTGCGCCTTCCACATTTCATCGTAGGCGGCATTTAGCGCATCAAATGCGGGGCCATCGTGCATCACATACAAAGCTAACGTGCGCATACCCAATATTTGCCCGCGGTACAAATTCGCCGCATGGCCGAGCCCCTTTGCTAACGCGTTTTTGTGCATCGACTTCAAATCCGCAATTATCAGCACAAGCCCTTCGGTTGCAGGCACGTCGCTTGTTGCCATCGAGAGATGTTTGTCCATATCAGGCCGCCTTAATACTGTTAACACCGATATTATTGCGAATGGCAATAATGCGAATGCCGATAGTTTTACCCACAGCGGGCGCGACAATATCGGCCACCGCTTTAAGTGATTCGAGCGCCACCTCCACCATTTCACGATCCGCTGGCGTAGGCAGTTTTAGGGTGGCAATAACCCGATTTGCCTCATTTGCGATAACTTGCGCATTTGTCAGAGCCGGTGCTATGCTTTGTTTTGTCATTTGATTGATTCCTCATTCCAGTGATACGGGCCACATGCGTTACTGCGCATGTGGCCTTTCTTTTTTGCCAAAATGCTTTTCCTTCAACTTGGCAATGAGCCAACGATTTCGCCCTCTTTCCTCCTCGGTCAACGCTCTGGCAATAATTTGCCCCTGCATACGCGGTGGCACCGCAATATTGCGACTTAATAAATGTTCATCTGGTTGCCCAAATGGGCGAATAATTAACGCCATAACGCCTCCTCACATTGCGCCCGGCATGGGCAAGTTTTGTACTGCATCGAATGCAACGGATAACACGGGTATTGCCTGAAACTTCTGTTCTACGTCGTGCATAAATAACGCGAGTTCGCTCATGGCACGGCTAGCGCGTTTTACCGCCTCGTGGCGCATGCGTTCTGTCACGCCACCTCGACGGGCTTTGACATCTAATGCCATGTTGCCCAGCCATCCAGCATTGGCGCTGATTTCTAAAGCGCGGTCAGTTAACGACATGCGCTCGCACTGATTTAAGTCATCAATCGCTATCGAGGGCGCACAGCCCAATTCGAGTAGCATGCCGTCGATAATGCAGCGGTTACCGCTCGCCTTGGCAATGTCGACCGCCTCGTGAATACTCAATTGATGCGGTTGATTAAGCAGTAATTTGTTACGCAGCATTTGCGGGCGATTGAACTTGGCCGCAATGGCGACTTCATTCAGTTGCTCGCCGTCGGCAAATTGCCTTAGCGCCCCCGCAATATGCGGCTGGTGCGCGGCTTTTGCTGGCGGTAGCGTGCCTGCTTGTGTGCCTAGACTGTTGCTATACATGGCCGCAAATCTCCCTTTTGCATAAGCTCAAATTGACAACAAAACATCGTCAAACGATGAGTTGCGAAGTACACAATCGCATTGGCTAACCTTTATAAAAAAGCTATCCAAGCAATCAGTACTTCTGCTCCATCGCCTCACGAGTCAGGGCTAACATATTGATAAGAGGCTTTTCTTTAGGGCGGTCTTTAGGGCGTAGTGGTAAGCGGCCAGTCTTGGCCATCTCGCGCACTGTGTTGAAAGGAATGCCACTTAACGTGGCGTATTGCTCAAATGTCACATAAGGCGTTGCGATCTGTAATGCAATATTGTTCATAGCAAGTTATCCTAAGAAAGTTTTGTAATGACACATTAATATCGATTAGTTTTGACGGACTGCGATATCAATCAACTGATTGGATTATTGATCACACTATGACTTACGCGCAAGCAAAAAATACTGAGTTCAGAATAAAACTTGATCAGGTGCCAATTTATGATGGAGGAAAAGACATTGTTGAGCGCCTAATAAAATTATTTGGCGTCAAGAATAGGCTTGAACTTGCTGACTTACTTGGTATGCATCCCGGTTCTTTTTCTACATGGCAAACCCGCAATACGACGCCTCATGAACTGCTAATAAGAATTCATCTTGCCACAGGAATATCAATGAATTACCTATGCTTCGGCATAAGTAATGGTGAGCAAGACCCATACAAATATGGCGCATCTAAAACAGTTGAATTCCTCGATGGAAAGGTTGTAGAAGAGTCCGTAGATGGAAAAATGCATGCACGTTTGAAAATTGTGACTATTGATGACGGAAAAATATCATCACTTGATCACTTTTTTGCTAATACTGAATTTTTAAATGCGCTAGGACTTGATGGTGACAATGATGATTTAGTAGTGAAGTCAGATGGACACCTACTGTTTATCAACTCTAGTAAGAAAAATGTAAATAGTGGCCGCTATCTCTATAGCATCGGTGATGTCTATCAAATCGGCACGTTCAAACTGCTCCCTGACGGCATTACTTACCTATTCGATGATAATGCTAAATACCCAATCAATGCAGATGTGACCAAGATCCACGGCAAGGTGGTTTCGGTTTTAGAAACGGTTTAAGGAATAAATTTATGAAATGGATTTTAGCTATAACGGCTTTGCTAGCACCTCTATCTGCAAGTGCATTAAATGCAAATTTAGACAGGCTAACGCTTATGTCTGAAATAACCTTTGCAGGTAAACCTGCTGTTGTTTTTTATCTTGGCAGCGATGTTGAGGAAAATTACTGCTCTATCTCTGCAACTAAGGACTATGTCCTTAACGCTAATGGCCAACTACTCAATATTAAAAGAGACCAGCCCGAGTTTGATGTGAGTTGCAACTGGGATGGTGAGTATTATGTACTGTCAAGCAATCATATTACTCGGGCAGAGGTTGTATTTATTAAGTCGACAAAAAACACTCCAATGGCTATTCGTTTAAATGCAATGCTCACGACGACTAAAGGTGAACTAGCTACATTTAATAGCCCAAATATTGATGTTGTCGCTAAATAAACATGTAGACCCAAACACCACCAAGATCCACGGCAAGGTGGTTTCGGTTTTAGTAACGGTTTAGAAATAAGAACAAGGAAGTTGATATGAATGAGCTACTTAGGGTGTTGCACGATGCTAACGAGCTGATGCGTAAAAATGAGATTTACTGGTTTAGAGGACAAGCTGATGCTACGCATAAACTACTACCAAGTGTATTTCGCCCCAGACAAGATGGAAGCTATTACGATGAAGCAAAGCTGCTAAAAGAATTTGTTCGTCAGCATCCTGAAGCACGTGAAAAACACTCAAATACCTTTGAGCTTCTAACTTACGCCCAACATTATGGCCTACCAACTCGCCTGCTCGATTGGACTAAAAATCTGTTGGTCGCCATCTATTTTGCCTGTAAGGATAAAAATGATATTGATGGGAAGGTGTTTTTTTATTCACTAAATGATGAGTTAGAGACTACTCAATATCGTTATAATACGTATGAAAATTTTGTCACGAGCGCAAATCCTAAATTAACTTTCCTTGATATGGTTAATGCTAGTACCTTGCTTCTAGATACAATTTATCTAAATGATAGACAGTTATTCTCTCTTGATGATCCTATTAACCTTGGTCATCTTGATGCTCACATGGAAAATAACGTCTTCCCAAAGCTATATACCCGTAAAGGCCCAACAGATTCCCATGGCTTCCTCGGCAGTAACTATGAACAAATTGAAGTTAATCCTATGTCCATTTCAATCCCATATGAGCCAGTTTTACTTAACAAAAGGCTGATCACACAACATGGCGTGTTCACGATTCATGGCGGTAAGATTATTGATGGATTAACTGTTGTAAATGTGTTTCATATGGAAGAAGAAGGATACAACCCTGATAGAATTTGTAATTTACTCATTCCTGCAAGCCAAAAATCGAAAATATTACAACAACTTGAGATATTAGGGATAAGCGAGTCACTATTATTCCCAGAACTTGAATATCAAACCAGACACATAAAAGATAAATGCGTAAATTTCCCTAAACGCGAGTTTAATCCCGAAGATTTTTAATAGAAATAGGTACTGTGGCTATGTCTAAATTGAAATCGGAAACAATTAGCAACTCCGCGCAAGCAAAAGCCCGTCGTTTTGTTAAACCTGTGTATTTAACCATCGCGGCTGTCTTTGGTGTGCTTTTTATTACACTGATTATTGACATTGGCAACGACCCCAAGCCCATAGCAAACGCAGACGCAAGTGCTCCCTTACCAGCGACCAACACAATGGATGAGATAGAGTCGGCTAAATGGCAAGCACTCCAACGAGTCAGTGATTGCCAACTTGCACTTAGAGTATACAACGATTATCAACCGATATTTGCAGAGCTACATCAGTTTGTAACGAATGCTAATAACCAAACTTACCAAGAGATTTATCACTGGAAAGAAGCGACTAGATTAGACGCCCGTGTAGCTGAATTGGATGCAAAATACCCAAGCTCTTACACCGTTTCAATGAATAATACTCTGTTTGCCAAAAACCTCGGCTTCGCAATAGGCCAGTATTGGCGCGATGCCCATTCGAGCTTGCGCCGCACCAATAACCAAGGCCCAATCGACAGCGAACAACCTACCCTAATGAACGACGACCTGCAGTTACTCAAGCAGAACTGCCCAGAAGAATTTAAAGATAAGTAGAGAATAACTATGCCCACAGAGTTAACCGTTGCGACTATTAGTGCAGGAGCAGTAATCTTAGCAGCACTGATCAGTTTTATCGTAGCTGTATCAAGTGCTGTTATTGCTAAAGAGCAAAAAGTATCAGAATTCAGACAGGCTTGGATTAATGATTTTAGAGCTGACGCTGCTACTTTTATATCATGTTCATGCTCCTGTATTTTTTCATTGGACGGACTCCAATCCTCTAAAAAAATTAAATATGATACAGCTATCTACTTAGATTTCTACAACTCTTCCTATAGTTCATTGGAGGTTACAGCAATTAGACTGCAATTTAGATTGAACCCAACCAAAGACATTCTCCTTATAAACTCCATAAATAAATTAAAAATATTATTTGACGACATTGTTACCAATAGTAGCAAGGAACAATTCCCACAGGCCATTGCTGAAGTAAAAAAACACAACTTACATTTGCAAAAAGAAGTTCACCACATATTAAAGTCTGAATGGGAGCGAGTAAAAAAAGGGGAGCTACGCTATAAATTTTTTATTTCTACTGGGAAAATATTTATCGGAGCATCCCTAACAACATTGTTTGTTTTACTGCTGATAAGCAATTTCCCTTATCTATGTTCCCTTTAGGTTTAGTTAATGGCAATTATTAAACAGCCAGACGGCACTTGGAAACTCGACATGCGCGTGGCTGGCCGCGATAGCCGCCGTGTGCGTAAAGTGTTTACCACTAAGGCCGAAGCCTTAGGCTATGAGCGTTATATCCTAAAAGAAGTCGACGATAAACCTTGGCTGGGCAATGCCACCCAAGACAATCGCAGCCTGTGGGAGATCATGCAGCGTTGGCATGACTTGCATGGCCAGCAACTGACCGATCCCGAAAAGCGCATGCGTAAACTGCGTTTAATTTGTGACGGCCTTGGTAATCCAATAGCAAGCAAGCTGACCGTGAACGACTTTGCTACCTTCCGCCAAATGCGTCTCGATGGTGAAATCGCCGATGGTATGGGCATCAAGCAAAAGGTAAAACCCCACACAGTTAACCATGAGCACGCTTATTTAAGCGCGGTGTTTTCTGAGCTTAAGCGACTGGGTGAATGGACCTTACCGAACCCACTAGAAGGGCTATCCCATTTCAAGATTGATGAAATGGAATTGGCGTTTTTGTACGCCGAAGAAATCCCACTAGTGCTGGCCGAGTGTGACAATTCAAAAAATCCGCATCTCACGATTGTGGTTAAAATTTGCTTATCGACTGGGTGCCGTTGGTCTGAGGCCGAGTCCCTGCGTGGTAGCCAAGTGGTGAATAATCGCATCACCTTTATTAAAACCAAAGGGAAAAAGAACCGCACTGTGCCCATCAGCAAAGCACTAGCTGATGAAATCCCACAGTCACGCGGCCCACTTTTTAGCTCATGCCGTAAGGCGTTCGCACAAGCCATCAAGCGTACCGGACTCACCTTCCCCGAAGGCCAAATGACCCACATTTTACGCCACACCTTCGCCAGCCATTTCATGATGAACGGCGGCAATATTCTGGTATTAAAGCAAATTCTCGGCCACGCCGACATCAAAGAAACCATGCGCTACGCCCACTTCGCCCCCGAGCATCTGGACGACGCCATCACCAAAAACCCACTGGCGAATTTAGGAATCTAGCAACATGTCAGAATCACTTTTAGATAATGCAAAGTACGCTGAGTGGAAGGATGAGTTCACTTTCGATACATGCAAACTTAATCGTAAAGCATTTAGTGAGTTCCTTTTAAATTACATGCTTGGTGAAGAGAGCGGTTTTGTACTAAATATTGATGCTTCATGGGGCGCTGGTAAGACAGAGTTTCTAAAGCGAGTCTATATTGAAGCGCTGAAAAAAAATCATCCAACCATTTACATTGACGCGTGGGAAAGTGATTTTTCTAAAGATCCTCTACTGGTCGTAACGAGTGAGTTAGTAAACCAATTAGAAGCATTTAATGGCAGGATTGGAAAGTTAGAAGATTTTGAAAAGTTCAAGGAATATACAGGGAAAATATTCAAGACTTTACTAATCGGAATTGCAGGCTTGGCAACTAAACATTTAGTTGGTGATGGAGGTGTAGGCACCGCAGTGGCTTCTGTATTTCTCAATGAAGAAGATAAAAGCCTTACCTCAATGCTTGCTTCAGGATACGAAGAACAAATTTCAGCAATTCATAATATAAAAACAGCACTAACTCAGTTAGCTGAAGTTCTTGGAAAAAATTATAACTTCAAAACCCCAGTTCTAGTTTTGATTGACGAACTTGACCGATGCCGCCCTACCTATGCTATTGAAATGCTTGAGGTCATCAAGCATTTTTTCAAAATTGAGCACTTTGTTTTTGTTGTAGCGACTGATACTAAGCAAATGCAGGAATCTATCAAAGCAGTCTATGGTACCAATTTTGATTCACCGCAGTACTTAAAACGATTTTTTGACAGGGTTGCTCATTTACCAACACCAGATATTGATACTTACATTGCACATCAAGATACTGATATACATAGATATTTAAATATGATTTTATATCCAAGAGTGAAGTTTATTTTACCTGTAGATCAAATACTTTCACTTATATATCAGAGTTTTAAACTACAAACTCGTGATATTGACCAAATTAACGCGCAATTGCACGCTTGCCTTAGGACACTGAATTCATCAAGTAGAAAAACTATTGTAAATTGGATTGTACTTTTAGCTGGTTTAATAGAAAAACACCTTAACATTCAATCTTTTTATCAAAGAACAAAGCTAAATAGACAAGATATTGATGGTGCATCAATTAAATCTTTACAATTCCAAATCAGGAATAAATTTAGTTCGTTCCAAACAAACAATTTAATAAATTTATCATTTAGCAGTATTGAATTTCACTCTACTGGCAACTCACAAAATGCATACCCACACAACTATGAACACTTTGACATCATTGATAAAAATATAACTGATGAGTTAAAAAAATCAACTATGTCAGAGTTCTATCACATGCTAGAGAATATGCATAAAATCGATGCAAAATTTTTATCATGGGATGATTATAAAAGCTGTATTGAATATGCGGGCTATATTCGCTAGTGTCCACATAGTGCCCACGCAGCTTGTTAATCATCATTGTTATCAATCCTTAGCAATCAGATAAGTATTTGATTAAATTGTAACTTACTGATTTTAATGAGTATCGAAAGAAATGTAGGTGTTCTGGACGCGGGTTCAAGTCCCGCCGCCCCACCAATTTTACCAGAAGGGCTTAACCGCAAGGTTAAGCCCTTTTTGTTTGTAATGGCGGCAGCGAAAACCGAGACTTGGTGTTGTTTGCACCGTGCGGCTTCCAATCCCATTTGCTGCCCTTGCAGTGCATCCATACGCGAAAGACGCCCTGTCGTGATTGGTCGAGTTCAACCACTTGAGTATCATTGGGTTGTGCAGCTATCTGCATCAACAGGTTTTGATACATTTGCTGTAATTGTAAATGCAGTTGCTGTTTTAGCTGTTCGTTTGTCCCACCTCCAAAACTTAAGTGTCAGACTCTCCCCATATGATTTGTACATATGAGTGTCTATGACACTCATATGTACAAATATCAACACCTGTTAGCGCAACAATAACAAGGGGATATGGCTTTTACTGATCATTCGTGTGGTATTACTGCCCACGAAAAACTCCCGAATACGCGAATGTCCGTAAGCGCCCATCACCATAAGATCGATTTGGTGTGTAACTTGATAAACCTCTAATGCTGCTTGTACTTCTCCCTGACAAACGGCGGTAAGCACATTGAAATTCGCCGCCATCAGAGACTCGGCCACCAACGCCAGTTCAGCGGTCGCCTGTGATTGATCATCAGACACCATCACCAAATGACATTCGAGCCCTTTAAGTAGTGGACTGCTTACGACTCGATCGAGGGCTTTTTTTGCGGTCACACTGCCATCATAGGCGATCATAAATCGAGTCGGTGCAGTAAACTCGTCCATCACCACTAAAATAGGTTGCTTAAGCGTACGAACAACATTTTCTAAGTGGCTGCCAATGGCCTGCGTCTGATCTTGATGCTGCTCCCCTTGGCGCCCCATTACCACCAGTTTGGCCTGGGATTCTCGCTCTAACAGGGTTTCGACTAAATCGCCGTGACGCTGCAAGGTTTCAACCACGACAGCGGGTTGTGCCTCCACGATGCGCATTTGCGCATCTTGCAACATATACTTACCCTGCTCGAGTGCCAGCTTGCCTCGGCGCGCTTCGAGCTCAACCATTTCATTGAGCAAGTGCTCCCGTGTACCTAGGCCAATATTTCCCGACAGATCTAACTCTATCGGATAGGCTGACTTATCCAATACATGTAATAGGATTACAGGGGAATCCAGTTGCAAGGCGGCCCAACCACTGGCATCACATACGGCCAGTGTGGCTCTTGAACCGTCAATACAGGCAATCACATTTGTCATCGTTATTTTCCTTATTTCTGTGTTGCTAGAGGATTAGTGACCAGACATCATTTTTTCGACTTCTTCTGGCTTATCGTGAACCCCAAATTTGTCGACTATGGTTGCACTGGCTTCGTTAAGGCCAATCAACTCCACTTCAGTCCCCTCACGGCGGAATTTAATCACTACCTTGTCGAGGGCCGATACCGCGGTAATATCCCAAAAATGCGCTTGAGATAAGTCGATCGTCACCTTATCAACCACTTCCCTAAAATCAAATGAATTACTGAACTTATCAGCCGAAGCAAAAAAGACTTGGCCAATAACCTGATAATAACGACCAGTATCTGCAGTAGCCATTGCACTCTTGACCACCATAAAGCGTCCCACTTTATTAGCAAAGAATAAGGCCGCGAGTAACACCCCCACAAATACCCCCTTAGCTAAGTTATGGGTAGCGACTACCACCACAACTGTGGCAACCATTACAAGGTTGGTTGACATAGGATGATGTTTAAGATTACGAATTGAATCCCAAGAGAAAGTACCGATAGACACCATAATCATCACGGCTACCAATGCCGCCATAGGGATAAGCTTTAACCATTCTCCAAGAAAAACGATCAAAATAAGTAAAAATACCCCCGCTGAAAAGGTCGATAGTCGTCCGCGACCACCCGATTTAACGTTGATGATCGACTGACCAATCATAGCGCAACCTGCCATACCACCCATTAAACCCGCGCCAATATTGGCGATACCTTGGCCCTTGCACTCGCGGTTCTTATCACTTTGGGTATCGGTTAAGTCATCGACTATGGTGGCTGTCATCATAGATTCCAATAAACCCACCACAGCAAGACCTGCCGAGTAAGGGAAGATGATCATTAGTGTTTCAAAAGTCAATGGCACTTCAGGCCAAAGGAAAATAGGCAAAGTATCAGGCAGTTGTCCCATATCGCCAACAGTGCGGATATCGACCCCCATATACACTGCAAATGCAGTTAATGTCACAATACAAACTAAGGGGGAAGGTAAAGATTTACCAATCACAGGAATAAGTGGAAATAAGTAAATGATGCCTAGACCTGCCGCAGTCATTGCATACACATGCCAAGTCACATCGGTAAGCTCAGGCAATTGGGCCATAAAGATGAGGATGGCGAGCGCATTCACAAAACCTGTCACCACGGAGCGGGACACAAAACGCATCAAACTACCGAGCTTTAAGTAACCCGCGACAATTTGCAACACACCTGTTAATAGGGTCGCCGCGAGTAAATATTCAAGACCATGCTCCTTCACTAAGGTCACCATCAACAGTGCCATCGCGCCTGTTGCGGCAGAGATCATGCCAGGACGGCCACCAGTAAAGGCGATAACCACAGCGATACAGAATGAAGCATACAGGCCGACCTTTGGATCAACCCCTGCAATAATAGAAAAGGCAATTGCCTCAGGGATTAATGCCAGCGCAACAACAAGGCCAGCTAACAGATCTCCACGTATGTTGGAGAACCATTCTTTTTTCATGGTTTGTATCATTTCTCTCACTCTGTTTAAATTTAATCATTTATTCCAATAGGATAGACTAACGCCAGCTATACATGAGCGTGCAAGGTCAGCTATACATGAGCGTGCAAGGTCAGCTTTTATCGTCAACCGGACGAATCAATATTGGATTTATGGAGGTACAACAAAACTACCCAGAAGGTAGGTACGACAGACGGACCTTAGTGATCCAAAAAGGAGGGGTAAACTAATGCGGCTTAATGCTTATCACTTAAAGATAACCTTGTTAATGTAAGTAAACTCAGATTTGAATAATGCGCAAATACAGTGCCATGTAACATAGAGAAAACACCTTTTACACAGCCCTGCATAAAACCGACCGAAGTATAAAGCGATTTATGATCGAAATCAAAGTGCCCCAAAGAAAAGAGGGGATGGCACAAAGGAAGCCTCCCCTTTTTCGCGTCATACCATTAATTAGCTTTTACTTTAGCTAAATATTCATCCAAGGTTTCTTTGTCGGCTGACTTAACCGTCATTCCCTTAGGACCAGCGCCGATCACTGTAAATTGCTTTGCTGGTTCACCATGCTGTTTAAACTCAGTTAACTCAGCCGAATTCTCTTTAAACACCCATAGACGACCATCTTCTACTTCAGTGACAAAACCGGGTAAATCGAACTCGCTAGCGTGGGCAACACAAGCAAATAATCCTAAACCAAGCAGTGACATTAGTGCTGTTTTTTTCATAGTGATATCCTCATTTGGCGACATAGGTGTCATTTAACTGTCTTTATGTAACACCGCCAGAATACATATGGAATATTACATATATGTTAATTCAGATGTAATTTATGACATTTCTTCGCGTTTAATGCCTTTTATATCGCCCTATGTCTTGGAAGCTTAATTGAGATAAGCGCAGCTAACGCAATAAATGCTGCCGAGATCCACAGGCACGCAGCCATGCCGTACACTTGATACACCCAGCCAGACAATACCGTGCCTATCAAGCGTCCCATCGCATTCGCCATGTAGTAAAAACCCACATCTAAAGACACGCCGTCTTCATCGGCATAACTGACGATAAGATAGCTGTGTAATGAAGAGTTGATCGCGAATAAGGCGCCAAACAGCATCAATCCCCAAATCAGTATATTCGCGGCATGGAAATCATAACTTATTGCCAGTGCAATGCATGCTGGCACTATACTCAATATCGCCGCCCAACCTAAGGCGCTACGCCCATCGGGAACCTTGTTTTTGCCCGTCTGCTTAGTACCGGTAAATCTGGGGGCAAAGCCTTGCACTATGCCATAGCCTATCACCCAGAGTGCGAGAAAACCGCCGACATACCAATGGTCCCAACCAAAGGCTGAGGCCAAATAAACGGGTAAAGCCACCACAAACCACACATCCCGCGCACCAAATAAAAACATCCGTGCGGCAGAAAGCGTGTTTACCGCCGGACTCTTAGAGAAAATTTCCGTGAACTTAGGTTTGTTTTTGGCTTTACCTAAATCGCGCTGCAAACTTAACAGACTAAAAATCCACACCAGCAATAGACCAATCGCCATACCTAACACGGCCTGCTGGAATCCAAACAGGGTCAGTAAGGCGCCGCCCAAGAAGAACCCCGCGCCCTTTAGCGCATTTTTGGAGCCAGTGAGCATAGCAACCCACTTATACAGCTCACCCTGAGCATCATTGGGCACCAACAACTTGATACTGCTTTTAGCGCTCATCTTATTGAGATCTTTAGCGATACCCGACAAGGCCTGCGCCGCCATCACCCAAGCAACCGTCAGCATACCGCTAGGCACAAGCAGCATGCTAAGAGCGACAATCTGCATAAATAGGCCCACATTCATGGTCTTATTTAAGCCTAAACGCGCCCCGAGCCAGCCGCCGACTAAGTTCGTTACTACCCCAAAGATTTCATAGAAGAGGAATAGCATGGCAATTTGCAGCGGGCTATAACCTAATCCATGGAAATGGAGCACCACTAACATACGTAATGCGCCATCGGTGAGCGTGAATGCCCAATAGTTGCCTGTGACCACCAAATACTGGCGGATCTCGGGTGATATGTTAGATAAGAACCCTGTCAGCTTACCCATAAAGCCTATGCCTTATCCATCAGACCGACCATGCGGGCCAGTTCGACGGTGCGATTGGCATAACCCCACTCGTTATCATACCAAGCGTAGAGTTTGACCTGAGTGCCATTGATAATCATGGTCGATAGCGCATCGATAATGCTCGAACGCGGATCGGTTTTATAATCGACCGAGACTAATGGACGTTCCTCATAACCTAAAATGCCTTTTAGCGGCCCGTCCGCCGCTTCTTTTAACAGGCGATTGACCTCAGCTTCGGTCGTTTTGCGACTCACCTCGAACACGCAATCGGTTAATGAGGCGTTCGCTAATGGCACCCGCACGGCATGGCCGTTGAGCTTACCTTTGAGTTCAGGGAAAATATGGGTAATGGCCGTCGCAGAGCCTGTTGTCGTAGGGATTAGGCTTAAACCACAGGCCCGCGCACGGCGGAGATCTTTATGCGGCGCATCTAAAATAGTTTGAGTGTTGGTAATATCGTGAATAGTCGTCATGGAACCATGCACTATGCCGAGGTTTTCGTGGATCACTTTAACGATTGGCGCCAAACAGTTAGTAGTACAGGAGGCCGCAGTTACAATCGGGTGAATGGTTTTGTCATAGAGTTGATGATTCACTCCCATGACAACATTTAACACGCCCTCTTCTTTAACAGGCGCAGTAACAACAACACGTTTAACGCCTTGATCTAAATAGGCTTGTAGTACTGCTTTGGTTTTCATCTTACCCGAGGCTTCAATCACCACATCACAGCCAGACCAATTGGTTTCCCCAATGGTTTTATTGCGAGTACAGTGAATACGCTTGCCATCGATAATAATGTCATCGCCATCGCTGCTCGCCTCATGTTGCCAGCGACCATGCACAGAATCGAATATCAGCAAATGGGCTAAGGTCGCCGCATCCCCTGCGGGATCATTAATCTGCACAAATTCAACCTCTTCCCAGCCCCAAGCAGCGCGCAATGCTAAACGTCCCATACGGCCAAAGCCATTTATTCCGATTTTGATTGTCATACCTGTATCCTTCACACTCAGTTTTATATTAAGTGTTTTATATTATTTGTTTAAGATTAAAGCGTTATCTGTTCAATATCGCCGCGCTAATGCACATTGGTTAAGGGCAAAATATCAAATGGATGTGACAGTTAAGTGTTATTCCACCAACCAGGATTCAATCATGTCTCTATGGGGAATTGAGCCCCAATGTACTAGCTTCTCATCAATCACCACCGCAGGTGTGCTCATCACCTTATAATCCATGATGACTTCAGGATTGGTTTCCTTTACCAGAGAAATACTGATGCCCTTCTCGTTTGCAATGGCCGTAATGATCTCTGCGGTTTTAGTGCATTTAGCGCATCCACTACCTAATACTTTGATGTTTAACATTTTTATAATTCTCACAAAATGGGGCTGATCCCGTTAAATATCCAACCTATTAAGGTGAATGAAATCAGTAAAATGGCAAAAACGGTGGCCAGCAAACGCCATTGCATCACCTGCTTGAGCAAAATAAATTCGGGGAAACTAGCGGCAACCGTAGACATACAAAATGCCAATGTTGTCCCTACGGGTAAGCCATTAATGATAAGGCTCTCCATGATAGGGATAACCCCTGTGGCATTGGAATACAGGGGAATGCCAATCAATACCGCCGCAGGAACCGACCACCATTGGCCATCGCCTAAGTGGGCTTCAATCCAACCATCGGGAACGAATCCGTGGAGGGCGGCGCCAAGCCCAACCCCAATAATGACCCATTTCCACACTCGACCAAAAATCTCTAGGGTCTCACCTTTCGCAAACTCATGTCGCTCGATTAACGTCATGGATGTTGATGTCATACCCTCGCCATTATCGTGGTTCGCTTGCGCCTTACCTTTTTCGAACGCTTTGGCGGCAAAGGACTGTAGCCAACGCTCGGCGCGAATCGAGTCTAAAAAAGCGCCCGCTAGCATACCCACTGACATACCAACCAGCACGTATACCACAGTAAACTTCCAGCCCAGCAGACTCACAAGCAACAGAACGGCGACTTCATTAATTAACGGCGACGTGATCAAAAACGACATAGTGATCCCGACGGGGATCCCCGCGGAGGTGAAACCTAAAAAAACTGGAATGCTCGAACATGAGCAGAATGGGGTAACGGCACCAAAGCCCGCTCCCATAAAATAACCGACAAAACGATTTTTACCCGCTAAGTAATCCCGAACGCGCTCAACATTGAGTGACGCCCGCACTAAAGCAATGGCGTAAATCATCAGTAACAACAGCGCAAAAATCTTAGTGGTATCTTCAATAAAAAAATGGATGGCGTCGGCCAGCTTAGTATTGGGATCGAGGCCCATCACCCCAAAGGTTAACCAACTCGCTAAATCTGAAAATATTTGCAGCATTATTGCGCCACCTTAATATTAAGCAAAACTTTAGACACACAAACATATGAAAAAACGTATATTTGAGGTTAAATTTTTTGCTGCTAGTCTGCTAGCAGCAAGCTTTAGCCCGCTCTGGGCGCCCGCCCATCTTACACAGGTTACGCATATTTTCTTCAAGGAAGACAGTGTTTTGACTGGTGACTTCGCTCAACACCAACTTACTCCACTCGGGTAAGTCATTGCTAATACTATAGAAAATCCATTGCCCCTGACGACGGTCTATTAATAAACCACATTTACGTAATTGTGCTAGGTGTCGTGAAATCTTAGGTTGGATCTCTTGCAACGCTTCTGTTAGCTCGCAAACACATAACTCCCCCTCTTGTTGAATTAGCATTAAACAACGTAAGCGGGTTTCATCGGCTAAACATTTAAAAAACTGGGTCGGATTAATCATTGGTGTCCTTCGACTGTACTAGTACAAACATTTTAATCCTTTCGTTCAACTCTCTAAAGGTGTGTTCAAACCCACGAGTGCCCGATTCGATCCTAGGATCGGGATAATCCCATGCAATGAGTTTATCCGCTAAGGGAAAACTCTGACACTCTTGAGTCGATTTTTCACAGAGGCTGATCACAAAATCAAAGGATTGGCCACTAAACTCACTGACGGATTTTGAACGTAATCCATTTGTTTGCAAATTATTTTTTTGCAAAATATAAAGCGTTCGCTCGTCTATAGGTTCAGGCTGCGTACCCGCACTGAACACCTCAAACTGCCCATGAGCTTGATGCCTTAGTAATACCTCTGCGAGTTGCGAACGAGCAGAATTACCAACACAGAGAAAAAGTACACGTTTTTTCATGGGAATGGGTCCTGATAAAAGATATTAACACTATATATGATTTATCATATATGTAAATATCCATATAAAAGGATGTATGAGTATTTAATACAATGCTTCACTGGCCACTACAACATTGATCCTGTAAAAAATGCACTAACCCTTGCAATAACTCATAATCAGGCACGCAGTACAACACCCTTCCTTCACGCCGCTGGGAGATAATTCCCGCCGACATCAGGGCGCTAATATGGTGTGAGAGTGTCGAGCCCGGGATCTGTAATGCTTCCTGTAGTTGACCGACAGCAACACCAGTATAGCCACCCTTGACCAATAACCGGAACAGGGCGAGGCGTGTCGGATGACCCAACTCTTTTAATACCTTAGCTGCATTCTCTACATTCATATCAGCTACATTCATATCGGCTATGTTCATATTGGCCTCATCTTATTAAGTAATTCGATAATACCAGAAATATCTATACCCACGCGACATCAACATAAATAGCATGCAAGCAATCTAGGCTAGGAGTTGTATTTACACATCAACACTGCATACCCAAATATTTCCATAATTCCAGAAATTAAGTATTGAAAACATCTCACTTGGACACTATTATTCTGGAATATTCGAAATATAAATACCACAGAGGTAAAAATGAATCCTGAAACCCTAGCCATGCTGAAAGAAACGGCAAGCATGTTCGTTTTTCTTGCCGTTGAACTTACGCTACTATTTCTAGCCATAAGTTATCTAGTGGGCATTCTACAAGCCTTTATCACCCCGCAAAAAATACAAGCGCTACTAAGCTCGCGCAATGGAAAAGGTTATGTGGTGGCTGCGCTACTTGGGTCTATTACCCCATTTTGTTCTTGCTCCACTATTCCGTTCTTAAAAGGTCTACTTAGGGCACGTGCAGGTTTCGGCCCTATGATGGTATTTCTATTTGCTAGCCCATTACTCAATCCGATTATTATCGGGTTATTTGTCGTCACCTTTGGATTTAAAGTGGCATTATTTTATTTTGTCATCGCAATGGGTGTGTCTGTAATAGCTGGTTTTGCACTTGAAAAACTAGGATTTGAAAAGTATGTTCGTGAGGAAGCCTATGAACAACGCGATGTGATCGTACCTTGCTGTAACACTGATCCTGCGCCCGTTATCTCTTCTTGCTGCTACACAAAACCAGCCCCCATCACCTCCTCATGCTGCAATACCCCGATAAATTCACTACCACAATCAAAAAGTCGTTGGTTACGGATCTGGCAATCAACTTGGAATGATTTCAAAAAAGTACTGCCCTATCTTTTTGTGGGTGTTTTACTCGGTTCATTAATCTATGGCTTTATCCCTACAGATTTTATTGTTCACTATGCAGGTGAAGCAAAATGGTATGCAATTCCTGCTGCTGCGTTAATTGGGATCCCACTCTATATTCGAGCGGAAGCGGTTATCCCTCTCAGTGCGGCGTTAATCCAAAAAGGCATGGCGATGGGCTCTGTGATGGCATTAATTATCGGCAGTGCGGGGGCCAGCCTGACCGAATTGATCCTACTGAAAGCGATTTTTAAAAATCAGATGATTGCCGCTTTCCTCGCAGTCATTTTAGGTATGGCCATCGGCTCTGGGTTTCTTTATAGCTATGTATTTAGCTAACAAACAAAATCATGATCTAGCTCGAAGTTGTAACGAGACTAGATAGATGATCATTTGAAGGGATGTGAGATTAGACGAAATTAGATAAAAATAACTAAAATCGAAATTGATAAAACAAAGACTTAGAAAAAAAATTGTGAAATTTTAATACTTAGTGGTGTGGCGCATTAATTGAGTATGATTTATAACTCATACGGGGAAAGTGGCGCATAAAATGAGCATTTGACCACTTCCGCATCGCATTAACTTGGTTGATTATAACTCGCTCAATTTGGTTGTCTATTAAAACCTCCTTGGTAGCGCTAAAATGACCTTTGCGACAATAACAATACTGACCAGCTCTGCCTTTGTGAGATGTATTGTTTCATACGCTGGGTTGTCATTCTTGATATATACCCCGCCTTTCATGTCGAGTTGCAGGCGTTTGACTACCATGTGTTTGTCTAAGCGGATGACATAGACACCATCAGATTCGATAAAGGTGCTAGGCTCCAGCCCCTGGTGAATACGCCCACTAGGATCTTTATAGAAGAAGGTTTCTACTAATAATTTATCCCCTTCCTTGATTAGCGGCTCCATTGAGTCGCCTTTAGCATTAACCATCGCTAATCTTTGTGCTTGTAAGCCTTCCTTCTCTATCCAATCACTACGAAAAGCATAACGGGTATTAACAATTTTAGAAGTAGTATCTTCTTCGCTAGATACTTCCTTTTGAATCCTAATATTACTGACATAAATAAAACCATCAGCTTTTTGGATGTAGCTATCCTCAATATGGTCAACGGTAAGTTTAGGGCCCTTGCCACTAGCCAACCATTCAACTCCTACTTTACCACTGCGTGCTATTGCGATGAGAGCCTTGCGAGATGGATCGCTTTTACCTGATACATACTGCCGCATGGCGGTTTCTGATACGCCAGAGTCAAGCGCAAAAGCGCGGATGCTTTTATGGCCAATTATAGTTTTCAACCTATCAGTGAAGCCGTCAGAGTTGTTTTCATCATTCTGACCAACTGTCAGATTAAAAATTTTATCGTCAGACATTATTTATCCTATTGAAAATAAAGAATTAAACCAAATAGAGATGATATATTCAACTCTGACCATCGTAATAGCGCTTTACATGCGCGTTATAGCGATGATATTTTGTGTCAAGGAATAAAACCTAAACACAATTTAGAGGTGAAAAATGAATCTAGGCAATCTGAAAAATCTTCATACCAATTCACACAGAACTACTGACTGGGAAAGCTGGGAAATTGTGGCCGCTTTACGTAGCAAAGGAACCAGCTTAGCCGCAGTCTGTCGAGCGGCAGGCTATAGCAATAAAGGCACATTATGGAATGCACTTGCCCGCAAATGGCCAAAGGGTGAGCGTATTATTGCTGACGCCATTGGTGTTGAGCCTGCGGTTATTTGGCCTAGCCGTTACCCACATCCTAACAAGTCAGAGAAACTCACACAGTCTAGCACATCTATTTGTGATAACACACAAGCACAAGGGGCCGCATGAGCGCAATAGCGATGACCTCTGTTTATTTATTGCAGAACAATGGTAGTCAAGTGATCGCTGCTTTCATAGCGGCAAGATCTGGCTTTGTTTGGAACACTCTTTTTAAGGCATAAGCCAATGAGTAGACGCAACTGGAAAAAGGTAAGAGCCAATAGCCTGCGCCATGCAATGGAACTGTGCTTAGAATTTGCTCGCGAAAGACAAAACCTTTCTGTAGATCGTGTTGCCGACCTTATGGGGTTGCCTAGCAAGTGGACATTATATAAATGGCTTGAAAATGGGCGCATTCCGGCTGTGCTTATCAGACCGTTTGAACATGCCTGTGGTGCGGATTATATGACCCTATATCTTGCGGCTTCGAGTAATAGATTAGTAATTGATATACCTAGTGGCCGCAAGGCCACCAGTGGTGAAGTGAATGAGTTACAAGGTTCGTTTAGTGAGGCAATGGGGTTACTGATCCGTTTCTATCAAGGGCAGAGTGCCGCCACAGATACGATTAGCTCACTTAATGTATTGATGAGTGGAATTGCGTGGCATAGCGAAAATGTTCGTAAGGCAGAGTCCCCTGAATTGTCACTGTTTGAAGGGGAAGTTCATGCTTGATATCTGGCTTACCGCTAAAGAATTGGAAGATTTTCCTGAACTGCCAAAGACTGAAAGTGGTGTTATTAGGCGAGCGAAACGCGAAGGGTGGATATGCCGCAAGCGTGAAGGTCGTGGCGGTGGTTTTGAATATCACCTCAACAGTCTACCACTAGCCGCACAACAACATATTCTGTCGGAAAAAACTAAAGCGCAGATCGCTAAGAAGACTGAGCAGGCTAAAACGCTGCACGAGAAGTTTTCTGGCGAGAAAAAAAACGCCTCTAAGGATGAAAAAACCGCCGCATTACGGTTCATGAAAGGTTGGAGTGAAGTGCGTAAACACCGTTGCTTTGTGCGCTTTGAGGTGATGAATGCATGTGAGAGCTATATTCGTAACGTCGCGGCACTAGGCGTAAGACGGATGCAGGCCACTCGCAGCTTTGTGGAGATGTTTAATGCTCGATCCTTGCCTTTTGCGGATGACATTTATACCACGTTGCATGGCAACTTGAGCGTGGTGAGCGTGCGCCGTTGGCGCAAGGCTTATCAAGAAGGTGGATTGGTTAATTTAGACAGTCGAGCCAACCCTACCAAAGATCAATATCTGATTGAAACCCAAGCTGAAATGAAGGACTACTCTGTTGCTTTTCTTGCCGCTTTTCCTACTGCAACGGCAGGTAAGTTACTCAAGGCTATTAAAGAAGACTTTAAGGATAGCGAGCTACGTATCCCTTGCGTTCGTTCAACAAGACGTTGGATGGAATGGTGGAAGGCAAAGCATTCTAATCTGCTTGAAAGCCTGCGTAATCCGGATGCGTGGAAAAATAACTACCTATCAGCTTTTGGTAGCGCAAGTGAAAGTGTTCATTATCTTAATCAACTGTGGGAAATGGATGCGACACCCGCGGACTTGCAAGTCACGCTACCCGATGGCTCAAGGCGTCGATACCACATTACGGGATTGATTGATGTGTATTCCCGCGCTCCCAAGCTGCTAGTGACTGAAACACCCAGAACTGAATCAAACGCCGCGTTGCTGCGTCGTGCCATTTTGACCATGGGCAAGCCGCACAAGGTCAAGATAGATAACGGTAGCGATTACGTGTCAATGGGAATGATGGCGGTACTGCATTCACTTGATATTGAATATGAAGTTTGCCCACCATTTAGCCCATGGAAGAAGCCGCACATTGAGCGTTTTTTCCGCCACTTTAGCCATGACTTACTTGAAATGAAATCAGGGTTTATTGGGCATAACGTCGCTGAACGTAAGGCGCTTGAAGCACGTAAAACGTTTGCTGAACGCCTAATGCAAAAAGATGAAGTGATTGATGTGACTATGACGCCAGAGGAGTTGCAAAAGTTTTGCGATGACTGGGTGAATAACGTCTATATGCACAAGATCCATAGCGGTATTAATGCTACTCCGTTTGAAATGGTGAGTAATTTTAAAGGTGAAATTATCCGCCTCGATAACGAGCGCGCGCTGGATATGTTGCTGTCGGTGCCAACACAGGGAGGTACTCGTACGGTAAATAAAACCGGCATCAAAATTGACAACATCATTTATATCGCCGCTGAGCTTGGGCCTTATATCGGTCAACAAGTGCGCATTCTATATGACAAGGATGATCTAGGCCAAATAGTGGTGAATCACTTAAGTGGGGAGTTTTTATGTATCGCGTTTAACGCTGAGTATAAAGGCATTGATCGTGCGCAAATTGCCGCAGAAGCCAGACATTTACAGCGTGAAGATATCAAACGTGCCAAGAAGGAAATTAAAGCCGCTAAGCGTAAGTACAAGGTACGCGATGTGGCAGACAGGATGATGGCCAGCGCCGCTGTTGATGCAGGCAAATTAGTGATGATGCCTAAGCGTGGCAGTGAATTTACCAACCCAGCGATAGAAGGTGCAGTACAGGCAAGCGATGCACTAAGCCAGAAGGAAAGCGCTATCCCGCCTATCACCCAAGAACACATGGATTCGCTGCGTGATTTGATGCGTAGCGAGCAGAAGCAAAATGAAACTGAGGAGGATCGTTTTCGCCGTTGGCTAGATTTGAATGACGTGGTGCAAGCGGGTAAATCACTAGATGAAGTGAACCGTCACTGGAAAAAGAACTACGAAGCGACGTCTGAATACAAGGGACGTTACATGGTGTGGGAAGACTTTGGCGACAGTGCATTCCGCTAAAAACGTCTGCCGCCAAAACCTAAAACAATAAAACGGAGTGAATTATGAAACACAAAATTATCCCTGTCAAAAACGTGGCTCGCCTAGCGAGTGCCTATCAGGCCCTGGAGAATCGCCCTCTTAATACCCCTGGCATGGGATTAGTATGGGGTGACACAGGCCGAGGCAAAACCACCGCAACTACATGGCTTATCAATCGCTGTAACGGCATATATGTGCGCGCACTAGCGTTATGGAACGCGTCATCCATGTTGCGCGCAATTGCAGAAGAGTTGGATCTTGATCCTAAAGGAACCCGTTCCGCTTTAGAGGTGCGCGTAATTGAAAAGTTGGCAGAAACCCAGCGTCCACTATTTATAGATGAAGCGGATCACATTGTGGGTAACGAGCAAATGATGGAGACATTACGCGATATCCATGACCTATCAACGGTGCCTGTGATCATGATTGGTATGGGGCAAATGCGTAAAAAAGTAGCCCGTTATGCACAGCTTGAAAACCGCATTATGCATTGGGTCGAGTTTTCCGCTTGCGATCACGAAGATGGTGTCACGTTAGCGCGGGGTATGTGTGAAGTAGAAGTTGAAGATGATCTGTTAAATGAATTGATTGACATGACGCGTGGCGAGGTCCGTCGCCTCGTCGTAGGTCTGGCGCAGATAGAAGATGAGGCGAAAGTTCAAGGGCTGTTAAAGATAGGTAAAAGCCAGTTTAAACGCGATTTCTTCCTTGGGCAGAGACCTAACGCTAAAGGAGGACGTTAAACGTGATGAAGCGTCCTTATCGGATGGGTTCGCCCAAGCAGAAGATGTGGCAGTCGATGCGCATTATGCGTTGTTTTACTCCTGTGGATATCGCCCAAACTGCCGAGGTTTCTATTGCGTATGCGTGCGCCTTTATTAGCACGCTGCGCCGCGCGGGTTATCTCAAGCGTCAGATGAACAATACAGGCCAATTTGCGGCACATCAGCTGTTAAAAAATACAGGGCCACATGCACCACGTCACTGGGTTAAAGCGCGTCAGGTTTATGACGTGAATCGAGGTGAAGTCCATGAACTGGGTTGATGAGTTACGTATGGCCAGTGATCGATTAGGGCGAAAAGAGCTGGCAAGGCGTATTGGCTATGGCCCTTCGGTGATTAGTCAGGTGTTGAACGGTAAGTATCCTGGTGACCTTGCCCGAGTTCAAGCACAGGTAGAAGGTGTGTTGATGCGTCGAGCTGTTGATTGCCCGATGTTGGGAGAGATAACGCTTGATGTATGCCAAGGACATCAGTCGCGTAAGTTTTCAACTACCAACACCATGCGGGTGCAAATGTATCGAGCCTGCCGTAACGAGTGCCCACATAGTACACATTGTAAGGAGTGAGTAATGAATAGAAGTGAGCGAAAAAAACAGCGCTGTATAAAGGCCGTTAGTGAGAGTTTAGATATTCTGTATGCAAATGAGCCCATTGACACAGTTCATTACCTATCAGAACTGTTAGTTTTGTATGCAACGACATACCTGAACTCGGGAAACTGCCGCCATGCAAATGCGGGATGGATGCCCATACAGATTTCTGGACGCAGAATAATTACGATCCATGGCCCGTGTTCCGTACCCATTTCATTTCCAAAAGCAGAAGTCAAGGAGTAAGACCATGAAACACCAAAACCCTAAATTCGATGTGATTAGTACGCTACGGCTGCGCGGTATGAAGGTGATCCACTCTGGTGTAAAGGTAGTGCAAATTGACTCTCCTACTGCCGATTTTCGCCGAGTGGCAGTGGATATTATCGAGAACTTTAAAGGTATTCGTCGTAGATGTCATGCTATCCAATTCCATGGTGTAACCGTGCGTTGGGAGGAATAACACGATGAATCAACCGTTACTCGATGCGATTAACCAACATCAAAACCTACTTTTCATGGGCTGTGGCGGTACGGATGATATTGAAACAGGCATTGAACTGCTTGAGCTATTGTCGTCACTTATTGATGAAGCCAAGGATTTACACGCTATCTCACCAAAGCACATTGTTAGACAACTGAACTGCATTCAAATGCTGTTATCCGTAGGTTTAACCCAAGTTCGTGCCCTCCAAACCGCCCAACAGTAAAAACGCCCTGAGCGCCATTTTAAGCAGTGCTAGCTTCGACTGCTTATCATGGCGCACTTTTTTTTAGTTAAACGCTTTAAGAAAGATTTAAACGGGATTTAAACGCTATTGCACTTGATGTTGTCACCACTGTTGCTACGATGGCAGTTATCTTTTAATCCTTCAAACTAGGGTGGATAAGTTCCGATGGTCGACATAGCAATGGTAAGTGCGGCTTTAACCAGCATCAAAACGGCAACAGATGTCGCGAAACTCATCAAAGATGGTGAGAAACAACTCGATCAAGCGGAGTTTAGGCTTAAATTGGCCGATCTGATTGGTAACTTAGCTGATGCAAGGATTGAAATCGCCAGCATTACCGAGCTATTAGCCGCTAAAGACGCTGAAATTAGAAGCCTTCATGCGCAACTCGAATTAAAAGATAACCTTATCTGGGAAGAGCCATTTTATTGGAAGATTACAGATGGTCAAAGAGATGGACCTTTTTGCCAACAGTGTTTTGATGCCAGTCATAAACTCATTCGCTGTATCAATAAGGGCTATCAGAAGGGTGTTTGGAATTGTCACACCTGCAAATCTATGGTGGTTGATGATACTTACAATGAGGAGTGGGCCGTTTAACCAGTGGTGTTCGACATTTCGTTTTTAAAGGTTATATGGAAAGTGATAAAAATCTGATTAATCCCCCTAGTTATTCTGTTTTTCCAGCCATCATAAAGGCAATTGATTTCCTGAAACCTTTCTTACCCTGAAATGTTTTGGGGTAAGGTGTAATGGGTTCCTAAGTTACTCACTCAAGGAACACCATGATTATCTCTGCTGATATTCTAAACAAGTTAAAGACAACATTTAGCCAAGACTTTGAAAAGGGTAAATCACTCGCGGCTAGCCAATATAAGCAAATTGCCACCATAGTCCCTTCCTCCTCTAAGTCCAACACCTACGGCTGGTTAGGCCAGTGGCCTACATTTCGAGAGTGGATTGGTGAGCGCGTTATACAAAACTTAAAAACCTACGGTTACAGCATCACCAATAAACCCTTTGAATCAACAATAGCCGTCAGTCGCGATGATATTGAAGATGATGACACAGGTATCTACTCGCCACTGTTTGAAGAGATGGGGCGTAGCTCTGAGGTCTTTCCTGATGAGTTACTCTTACCCCTGTTAGATAGTGGTACATCCAACCTTTGCTATGACGGTAAACCATTTTTTGCCACTGACCACCCTGTATATCCCAATACTGATGGTACTGGCGATGCGGTTGCTGTCAGTAACTACAACGATGGCGGCGCTTCTGCTGGGCCTGCGTGGTTTTTACTCGATACCAGTCGCGCCCTCAAACCCTTTATTTATCAATCTCGCCGTGAGATGCAGTTTACAGCAATGACCAAACCTGACGATGAGTTCGTCTTTCGCTCAAATGAGTTTCGTTTTGGTGTCGATTGTCGAGCTAATGCTGGCTATGGTTTTTGGCAAATGGCTTATTGCTCTAAAGCGGAATTAACTGCCGCGAATGTATGGGCAGGAATAGAAGTGATGAAAGCTTTTAAAGCCGATGGCGGCAGACCGCTAGCGATTAAGCCAATGTTATTAGTCGTTCGTAGCAGTCAAGAACGCGCCGGATTAGAAGCATTAAAAGCCACCTTCAATGGCGGTGATAGCAATACCCTCCATGGTCAACTGACGCTGTTAGTTGCTAACTATCTCTAAGGCAGGGTAAATGATGAGAAGCATAAACGAACAAATCGATAGTATGACTACAGCCCAGTCGAACATCTTTAAGTCTAAATGGCCTGAAAACTTAGTGGCACTGAGCGATGTTATTGATGCCTGTTTAGCTGAAGAGAAAGTCGTTGCTAACAAACTGACTGAGAAAATCATAACCTCTATCGCATTTTATTTGGGAGGGAGAGATCTCTACCTCCCCAATGGTAAGTCATTAGAGATGTTTCTTCGCAACTTACGCATCTACCAGGAGTTTAATGGGCGAAACAAGGCGGAACTTGCCCGAAAATACAGCATGACAGAACGAAATATCGACAAGATCACAGAAGATTTAAAGGCACTTTATCGTTATGAACGCAATAAGGGCGCAGAATTCAAGGGGAAATAAAGGATCTAGCCCAGACGCCGGCTGTGCTGACAGCAACTACAGGGCATTGAGCCGAGTCTCCCCCTGAATCACTTGAACACAATGTAAACCAAATTCGAACACTGAACAATTAAACCGAGGTAGCTATGACATTAATTGAAGCGATTAACGCATTTAAACAAGCCAAAGCCGAGTTTGAACAAAAAACTGCACTAATGGTTGAGTTGCGAAGTACTCGTTTACCTGAATTACGCCAGCGCTTGAGTTCCAATAACTTCAGTATGCAGCAAGCTCAACGCCAAATGAGAAATGCCGTAACAGATGAAGATTTTGATGCTGCTAAGCAACAGTATGCTCAAGCTGAAGCAACTTATAATGACTGTGCCCAGTTAATCACTAACTGTGAATCTAAACTGAGTTTTTGGGGAAGCACAGAAAGTAGTTTGTTTCAACGTAAGGTAACTGAGGCCCAAAACAAAATGTGGGATCTAAAACGAGACGAAGTACTCGCATCTTTCCCTGAGCAGTTACCTGACAATATCCGCTTAGGTATTCAAAAACTCGCCAGCATACATACGTTAAAAGGTGGCAATGGTATTTCCACTTATGGCAACCATATCAATCAAATCTACAGCGAGATTGATCGCGTAGAACTCGCAACAACAAAAGAAGCCATGCTAACCGAGATGGGGATCTAGTCTCCGGCAGAAGACCAGGTGTTTGTGGGTGTGGGGTAGGAATTGGTCTTCTGTCTTTTGTCAGTGAACGTTGCTGACCCGTGGGTGATGATTGTGAGCCCATCACCCATTTTTTTATTGAATTGGAATAGTTACTCACATTGTTAAGGTGATATGAGATGAATGATTTAAAACTTGCACTGACATTAACCGCCGACGGCCGCCAGCTGGTGACCGTGGTTGGTAGTGCTAAAAAAGAACTCATCGGCTTAACGGGTGAGTTACAGGCCACAGGCACAGCGAGCAAAACAGCCGCATTAGGATTAGATACGACGGCCAAGTCTGCGGATGTGGTACAGCATAATTTTGCTGGTTTGTACCAATCGGCTATTGCGTTAGCCGGAGGGCTGGCAACAATGGCAGTCGTTGATCGCGCAGATGAATGGGGGCAAATGGCGTCACGGATGAAGATGGCCACCACCAGTGCGGCAGAGTATGAATATGCGCAATCGCGCATGGTGGCCAGTGCTAACCAAACCTATCGCAGTTTGACCGAAACCCGCGAAAACTTTACCCGTATGTCGCCCATTTTGCGCGACCTTGGTTAT
The DNA here is from genome assembly GCF_000015185.1 of Shewanella sp. W3-18-1. NCBI lineage: Bacteria > Pseudomonadati > Pseudomonadota > Gammaproteobacteria > Alteromonadales > Shewanellaceae > Shewanella > Shewanella sp. W3-18-1. The sequence continues at coordinate 3,362,339 of NC_008750.1, forward strand.
AACCTAAACCAGTCCATTGATATTGTGGACAGCTACAGCGCCTTGCTAGTGACCAACGCCGCAAGTGCGGATAAAGCACAGCAAGCCCAGGATGCGTTATCCAAATCTATCCAGTCTGGCAAAGTGGAGGCCGATGCTTGGCAATCTATCTTTGGGGTAATGCCGAGTATTCTCAATAATCTCACTGCAGCCACAGGTAAAACGGGCGCGGAGATCCGCTTATTAGGTACCTCGGGTAAGTTGTCGATTACCGACCTGACCAATGCCTTGCTGCAATCGCACCAACAAAACCTTAAAGCGGTAGAGGATATGCCAACCGCCGTGAAGGATGCTTTAACGGCACTGAATAACGTCTATAGCGATTGGATTGGCAAAAGCAACGAAACCTATGGTGTTACTGCTCACCTTGCCAGCGGGATCGTTAGCTTAAGTGAAAACTTTGGCACCTTATTAGATGTGGTTGGGACAGGTGCGGCTGTTGCCTTAGGGCGAGGAACCGCCGCCCTTGGCACTCATGCAACGAGTTTGATTGTTACTGAAATCGCGAGTTCTAAAACCCGAGCAACGACCTTGGCCGCAGCATTAGCAGAAGAAAAACGGGCCCTTGCACTGAGAGCTTCGTCAATTTCGGCAGGTCAAGCCGTGGTCGCCGAGGCAAGGCTTACTGCGGCGCGTCAAGCGGTGACTGCTGCAACCACTTCAGCGACTTTGGCCGCCAGAACATACAACGCGACGATGGCATTATTTGGTGGTCCCGTTGGTATAGCCGCTATGGCGGGATTAGGGCTTCTTTACTGGGTTAGCGGCGCTCGTGATGCAATTAACTCAACCAATGAGTTAGGCGATTCAATGGAAACATTGGTCGGGAAGTATCAGCGATTATCAGAGCTTGAGCGTCAATCCAAAGTGCGTGTACTTGGTACTGAAATGAAGTCATTGCGGGATGAGTTGATTGCAACATCCGCAGAGATCGATAGGCTCAATAGAGAACCTGCATTTGATGCTTGGGGAGGAATGACGGGTAATTTTGACCAAATAGAACGGCTAAAAGCTCGGGCAGAAGAATTAAATAAACAGCTAGATCTTGCCAGTAAAAAGCAGCAAGCCTTATTTACTGTCGGAATGCCCGAGATCAATGCATCACCTGGTCCTATTATTGATCCCAATCTCACTAAGACAGCGGCTGAAATGCTGGTCAATTTGCAAAAACAGTTAACGCTTTATGGTCAAACCTCTGAAGCGGCTAAGCTGCGTTATGAGCTAGAAATGGGGGCGCTTAAAGGGCTTGATCCAATAATGGCCGACAAGCTTTCAAAAGTTGCTGCTGATTTGGATGCAGCCAAAGCTTCAGAAGAACAAACCAAGAAAAATAAAGATGCTGAGAAGCAACGCGAAGATCAACTTAAAACCTTACTGGGTGCTATTGACCCTGTTACCGCTGCGGCCAAGGAATATGCTAAGCATGAGGCGCTATTAAAAAGCCATTTTGAATTGGCTAACGTGCCGATTGCTGAGCGTACCCGCTTGCTGGCGCAACTGAAAAACCAGTATGAAGCGACAACGCCATATAGTCAGTTGCGAAACCAACTCGATCCTAAATATGCTGAAGAACAGACACATGCGAATAATTTAGGAGTTATCGATACCGAAATTGCCAAAATTCCCGAGGATGATATAGCCAAACTCACTTACTTAAATAATTTGAAGATTGCTGAAAATGAGCGCTTTGCTGAGGCCATGAAAGCCATTAATAAAAGCGTGGTTTTTGATTGGGATCAGATGTGGAATGATAGCGTGGCACGAATGGCACAAGGGATTGGTAGTGCTACCGCCGATGCTATATTTGAGGCCAAGGATTTTGGTCAAGCCACACAGCAAGTACTCAAGGGCGTAGGCAAAGCAGCCGTGCAAATGTTGGTTGAATACATGGCCCAAAAAGCCTTAGCTGCGGCCTTTGATAATACTCTCATGGGCAAAAATGCAGCAGTGGCAACGACTACTGCGGCAAGTACAGCTGGATCGGTGACAGCCTCAATGGCACCCGCAGCAGCAACCACCTCGATCGCAACCATGGGTAGTGGTGCAATGATAGGTATGGCTGCTATGGTGGCCGCGATGGCTATGCTACCCCGTATCATGGGTAAGTTTCACGGCGGGGGAACCATACCCCGTGAAGGCACCTATCTCCTCGATGGTGGCGAAACCATTTACACCCGCCGCCAACAACAAACCTTGATGAATGCGATGCAGGCGAGCGCCAATGGTGGTTCGGGTGGCCGCAGCGTTTTTATCCAGCAAAGTAATACCATTGTGGTCAAAAACGATAGTGATGCTCAGACCCTCGAGGATGTGCTGCCACAGCTTGTCCAAATGACAAAATCGGCGGTGGTGGATGACCTTAATAACCGTGGCGAGGTGTTTCGAGCACGTAGATAATTAATTAAAGTGGTGAACAAAGGGATGATGACGATGAGTTACCATCCTTTTTTACCATAGAGAAAAAGCCACTAAGAACAATTTAGCGAAACCCGCATCATTGATGTGGCGTGGTCTATCCAGCGTAGTGACTTGCTACTGATGAGCAGCTAAGGAGTATCGTTATGAATAGTGTTCCTCTAATCCACCTTGGATCACGCCCTGAAACCATGTCGGCTTCGGCGTTATCTCGCTATCTTGCGCTTTTTGAAACAATTCAAGTAAAGCGCCAGATTCAGCCTTTTGTGACAACAAGCGGTAACGTTCAAGCAAGCGATGTCCCATGTTTCCTATCTGATGATCTTCAAGTGAATCGATCAGGCTAGATAGCTGCCGTTCAAGTAATTGACGTACGGTGCAATAATGGCATTACGATGCACAACATCCCGTTACGGTGTTGAGTCTTTAATTAACATTCCACGCCGTTTGATGATTGACATACCCCCATACTGCTTATTGGTATTATTCGGGCTTAATTTGTCAGTTAAGAGTAGGTTGATACTTGTCTGTTTCGCTCAAACGATAGGAGCCTTGAGGGTGCATAGTAAAAAAGTGGTTTCAATTTGGCTGTTTGAGTAAGTTGTATGTGGAACAGTCAAAAATGGAATTATCGTGAAAAATCCACGTAATTATCGCGCCACAGATCACTTAATAATCACAGCGAGGGGGTAATTATGGCCCATATCAACCCAAGAAATCAGAGATAATTATTGTGGTCATTTTTAGCGCCCGATATGATCCAAATTTGCGGCCCGCTACAGAAGTGTGACTTATTGTATGCCATTAGAGTAGCGGCCCAGAGGCGTCTACCCCCTAAACTACATAATTTAAAACTAAAGCAACTAAAACTAAGCCGTCTAACAAACAACTTACTGTTATTCGCAAGAAACTCGGCTCGCTTAAGAGAAGCATAATGAACTCACAAACTAGTCTAAAAGCCAAAGATGACGCTATAGAATGGGCGCTAACCCATGGTATGGCGTTTAAACAATCCCCCTATTCTGCCCGCCATGCCCCCTTTACTTTAACACCGAGTTTAATCAGCCGAACCCATTATCAATACTTAAAAAACTCGGTGCATCTGCTCGGCAAACTTATTCACTATCTATCTGAAGAACATGCTTTTTTAATTGATGCAATTCAACCTATCACAGTAAGTGAGCCTTTTTTTGCCGCCTTGCTCAATATGCATCAACAACTCCATGATACTCAGTCCTCAGTACAGAGAATGCCGTTGCTGATTATGCGTAGCGACTTTATGGACGATAAGGACTTAGGACCAAAACTAGTAGAATTTAATGGTATAGCCGCAGGCATGGGTCCCTTTGGTCAAAGAGTCCACCAATTGCACCATTACTTGCAGCAATGGCATCAACTGCCTATGGGAGAGCTGGTTGATAATCATGCTATTGAGCAATTATCCGCAGGCATAGCTAAAGCAACCTTTAAAATAAAACAGGAATTCCAGGACGCGGGGCCAGCAAGATTTTTGATGATAGTGCAAGAAAATGAAGACAATGTATTTGACCAACATTTACTCGAGCTTGCGTTGCAACAACGAGGGATACAAACTATTCGCAGAACTTTTAGTGAACTACAAGAACAAGTTACCACAGGAGAACAACATAGACTGATACTCGAAGGCATTGGCACCATTGATACAGTTTATCTGCGAGCAGGCTATCAATATGCAGATTATGAATTCTCTGATATCGACGGCAACAAAGATTGCCACGCCTTGATGGGGATCCGTGTATTGATAGAACAACATCGCGTTGCCCTAAATGCCACCATAGGCCAACAACTGGCGACCAGTAAACGAATGCAAATGTTGCTCTCATCGATGGATGACATGTCGTTGACTCAGTTTGGCTTAACATTGCAAGAAGCCCAAATCGTCAAATCTCTTCTCGGTGAGATGCGCCCTGTCACCGCAGAAAGCATCAAGTTAGTTGCCGATTCCCCAATCGATACCTGGGTGCTAAAAAATCAAGGAGAAGGGGGTGGTCATTGCCTGTTTGGTACTGATATTTCACGTAAATTAACCGAGCTTCAGCCTACGCAATATCAAGCATGGTCGCTGATGCGCCGTTTAAAACCAAGACCCAGAACAACCCAAACCTTGGTAGTGCGTAACGGGGAGATACAAGCCATAGATGACATGATCCCTGAAATCGGCATGTTCACCGTCCACATTGATGGCGAGCCCGCGATGGAGAATAGATCCGATCATAGCCCCAGCTATTCGGGCTATTTAATTCGCAGCAAATCTGCCATGGTGACTGAAGGTGGTGTCCATAGTGGCCAAGGGGTATTAGATTCTTTGATGTTTAGCGATTGAGACGTATTAAGTTAAAAGCCACAGAGAGTCATCTGTGGCTTTTAAGGTGAAACAATCGGCACTGAGTGCAACTAATAAGCGGTTTTAACCCCAAAACTACGGATATAAAACACTCTCGGTCCGGTTCCTGCTTCCAATTTTAATTGCATCGGTTTATGCAATTTAATCAACTGAGAAATTTTGCTTTGTGGATCATCTAAATCACCAATCACCCGCGCTTCAGACGGACAAGCATCAACACAAGCAGGGTTTAAGCCTTGGTCTAGTCGATGATCACAGAAAGTACACTTCTCTGTCGTACGTTTTGGTCGAGTTATAGGGTAAGTATCGCCCCGCTCTGGATTTTCATTGGGTGATGCAGTAGCCCCTGTGCGCTTAAGCAGCATAAGTGGCGATGCAGTCCCATTAGCGACTAGCTCGGAATCATCCTGCCAACGGCGGTGCGGTGTCGCTGTGTTAAAGCTAATCACACCGTATGGGCAAGCATTCATACACTTCTTACAACCAATACATTCATCATTGTTTTGTAGTGTTAAACCGCGCTTATCTTTATGCATCGCCCCTGTTGGGCAAACTTTCACACAAGGCGCATCATCACAGTGGTTACACAAAGTGGGGATGTAAGTGTATTTTACATCGGGGAATGTCCCTTCCGTGGTCGCAATATGATACGACCAATGGATACCATCATTCGTGTTGTTTTCTGTTTTACAGGCTAAGCTGCAGCCACCACACCCTACACATTTTTGTAGGTCAATCACCATTCCTAATCTCATAGTGGGTTACCTCACACTTTCTCAACACGAACACGGATATGACTGTAGAATGCTGACGAACCACTTAATCGATCGTACCTGTCTGCAATCAAGTCATTATTTGAACCGCCTCTGGGGGTCACACCAAATTTAGTGCTGGCGTAACGACCATAAGCCCAATGCCCTTGTCCAAAGCATTTAGCGACAGTGCCAGGACGAACACCTTCCCATAGTTTCGCCTTACAAGTCAGCGTTCCCACTGGGCTAGTAATACGGATTTCATCACCGTCTTTAAGACCAAATTTCTTGCCATCTATCGGGTTAAATTTAGCCACATCTTCATTGGCTACATCTCCTGGATCGACATCTTTAAACTCGTAGAACCATGGTGTGTTTGCAGACCGACCTTCTCTAGCTAAACGCGACTTTTGATCGACTAGCAGTAAAGGGAACTCAGCTTCATCGCCGAAGCGATAAGGCTCTTCATAATGTGGAATAAATGCGAGTTGACCGCGAGCCTGGTAGTCACAGGCTTGCATGACCTCATCTATACTGACTTTGTGCTTATCGGCATGAGTTTGCAGTGCTTTTTCCAAGCTCTTACTGTAAAACTCAAACTTAGTGGTTTCAGTTTTAAACTTGCCCCAGCGCGATTCAAGCTTATAAGGAGAGCTATTCCACACCCCTTTTTGCACAAATTCATCCCATGAATTGAGCTTATCGCCGTATTTAGAGGCATCTTCCTTCCATAGCGGTGCGGTTAAGTATCTAACCATCAATTTGGCAAATTCTGCTTCATCCGCGGCGGGCTTGCCTGTTTCAGGGTCAAGGATCTGTTCATTGATATAACGCCATGGCGCATCAAATCCCTTATCTGCAAGCTTTTTAGCTAACATGTAAGGAATTTCAGACTCATCTGTACGGGTGTCCCACAGGCGTTTAATTGAGGGTTGCTGAATAGATATCTGAGCGACACCATTACCAATAGCATCCAACACGCCCCACTTTTCAAACATATGGTGACAAGAAGGCAATAACACATCCGCAAACCAACTGAATTCAGACACGTTGGTAGTAATATGCGCCATAAAGTCAACTTTGCTTAAGGCTGCATCCCAACGCTGCCCTTCGGGAGTCGAGAAGTTAAAATTATTAAAATAAGCAAGCATTACTTTGATTTCATAGGGATCGGCAGCGAGTATGCCATTAGGCACGTTTGCCGTGATCACTCCACCACCGGGCTTACCCTTAGCAATTGCGGGGAAGGCTAAACGGCCACGTTGATCAATTTTTTCCTTCTTAACACCTTTAGCTGCTATCTCATCCATATAGTCAGTGGCTTCAGGGTACTCTTTTAAGAGTGGTGTTTTGTTACCGGGGAATAAGCCACCTTTGCTATCGATACCACCAAACAAACCATTTAACGCATGACAAGAAAGCGAAGTATAAGTACCACGGGTATGCATCACCGCACCGCGTGATGTCCATACTTGCACCGCAGGCGCTGCGGCTCCCATATCTTTGGCAATAGAGATAATGGTTTTAGGATCGATGCCGGTTATTTTGCTTGCCCACGCTGGGGTGTAGTCTTTAAGGGCTTGGTTCCACCATTCTACTAAACCGTGGGTATGAGTTTCTTTAAAGCTCTCGACACTGACAGTTTTACCTGCTTTAAACAGGTTTTTTCCCTCTACAAAATCACCAACAAAGGGCTTATGCCATAAACCCTCAACTAAAGCGACATGGGCAATCGCTAAAGCAAGCACACTGTCTTGACCTGGCTCAATCGGGATCCACTTATGGGCTTTTGCCGCCGAAGCTGACAGCCTTGGGTCAACCACCACTACTTTGGCGTGATCGAGCGCATCTCCCCAGGTTTGCGAATAAAAAGAGACTTGACGGTTACTTGCAATAGGATCTGCACCAAATGACAGGATAAATTTGGCATTTTTAACATCGTATTGGTTATATCCCCAATTACCATCTAGGTAATAAGGCCCCATTTTATGGGCTTCAGCACAGATAGAACTATGGGAAATATTATTGGGAGAACCAATAAGGTTGGTCATCTTTTTATAGAGTAAATCATTAATATGCGAGTATCTTCCGCGAAGAAGTGCGTATTTATGGGGCTCATTTGCTTCGCGCAACGCAATGATTTTATCCGCAAGCATATCCAATGCTTTATCCCAAGTGATGGGGACGAATTTAGGATCTTGATCGCGGCCTTTTTTAGGATTGGTTCGCATCATTGGTGTACGCAATCTATCGGGATCATACACTTGCTCTAAGCCTAAAAACTGGCGAGGACAACTTGATATACCATGTACACCAGAGTGTGGATTACCCTGCACTTTTATCGCGCGGCCATCCATCACATAAACTTGCTTAGCACACCATGAGGTACAGCCTTGGCAAGTGGTTGCTACCCATTCGCCTGTACCCGTTCTACGTGGTGGCACGGGTAATTCTGCGGCAATACTCTGCACAATAGGCGTAAAAGATAAAGTCCCACCAATACCTGTTAACACCGTTCCTGCTGCAGTTGACTTGAGTAGCTGACGCCGTCCCAAGTTGACTTGATTCTCTTTCTTCATTTTCCACACTCCTTATAAGGGTATGGAAAATAATATATACACTTTTAGGTATATAACTGGGATTTAGATCAATTTGTAAACATCTACTCTTTACTGAAATTTACAATTGTGAAACCTAGTGGAAAAATATAAAAACTGAGACTTAGAGCTAGTAAATAGACAAGCCTCACATTTCCCTAATATATCAATGTATTAAATATCACATCTTGTGGGTTTTAGTGGTTAATATCTTTATGAGCGTTTGACTCCATTTTTTTCACGCGTATAGTACATATGAAAATTCATATATTCATGCAAAGTCGTTTATAGGGCACTGTTTCCACTTTTATCGCCTCCGCTTTGAAACCAGAATCCATGTTACGAGGAAATGTGATGACTCAATTTGCTATATTCGATCCCGCTTTATGTTGCAGCTCTGGCGTGTGTGGCACTGACGTTAACCAAGCACTCGTTACCTTTGCCGCCGACTGCCAATGGCTAAAACAGCAAGGCATTAGCGTAGATCGCTTTAACTTATCTCTACAGCCTATGGCCTTTGTCGAAAATGCTTTGGTCAAACACTTTTTAGAAACCTCGGGCGCAGAGTCCCTACCGCTTATCCTCCTCAATGATGAAATGGTATTGGCAGGCCGTTATCCGAATCGGCAGGAACTGGCCCGTTGGGCGAAGCTTCCTATCGAAGAGCCTGCGAACAATACCGCTCCTTGTTGCAGTGGCAAGACATCTTGCTGTTAGTCAACTCAGGTTTGAAAATACTAAGGATAATCTAATGAAATTTATTCAGAATCCTCCCGCGTTCCTCTTCTTTACCGGTAAAGGTGGTGTAGGTAAAACATCGCTATCCTGCGCGACAGCAATCAACTTAGCCGACAAAGGTAAACGGGTGTTATTGGTCAGTACCGATCCGGCCTCGAATGTTGGCCAAGTTTTCGGGCAAACCATAGGGAATCAACTCACGCCAATCGATAGCGTTGCAGGACTCACAGCTCTGGAAATTGACCCTCAGGCTGCCGCTGAGCAATATCGCAATCGCATTGTGGATCCCGTCAAAGGCCTTTTACCCCCCGATGTAGTACGCAGCATTGAAGAGCAACTTTCCGGTGCCTGTACCATTGAAATTGCCGCCTTCGATGAATTCACTGGCTTATTAACCGATGAATCTTTACAGCAGGATTTCGATCATATTATTTTTGATACCGCGCCAACGGGACATACCATTCGCTTATTGCAACTCCCCGGCGCTTGGAGCAGTTTTATCGAGACTAACCCCGAGGGAGCATCCTGTCTTGGCCCATTAGCTGGCCTCGAAAAACAAGCAGAGCGTTACGCGCAGGCCTTAACGGCACTGGCCGATCCCGACAAAACTCGCTTGATCTTAGTCGCACGCCCACAGCAATCCACCCTGATAGAAGTTGAGCGCACTCACCAAGAGTTACGCCAAGTGGGCCTTAAAAATCAATATTTAGTGATTAACGGCGTATTGCCCCAAAGCGCGACGCTTAAGGATGCTCTTGCCAATGCGCTCTATCAGCGTGAACAAACCGTACTCGCCAATTTATCCCCCATTCTCGCGGCATTACCCCACGAAACGCTGCCGCTTCAATCCGTAAACATGGTGGGAGTTGCGCCGTTACGCCAACTATTTATGCCCATGCAAGACCTAGATTTACCCGCAATAGATCAGCAAACCTTACCAATAGATGAGCAACAGCCCCAAGTGCCGTCGCTGGAAAGCTTAATCGATGAAATAGCCCAACAAGACCATGGTCTTATCATGCTCATGGGTAAAGGCGGTGTCGGTAAAACCACACTAGCGGCCGCCATTGCGGTAAGATTGGCAGAGCTTGGCTTAGATGTGCATCTGACGACTTCCGATCCCGCCGCACATCTAGAAGACACGCTGCATGGTCAATTGGCAAATTTGCAGGTGAGTCGAATCGATCCCGTCGACGTCACCACTCGCTACCGCGAACAAGTATTAGCGACTAAGGGTAAAGATTTAGATGCCCAAGGTAAGGCCTTATTAGAAGAAGATTTACGTTCACCTTGCACCGAAGAAATTGCCGTATTCCAAGCCTTTTCGCGCATTATTCGCGAGGCGGGTAAACGCTTTGTTGTGATGGATACCGCGCCAACCGGACATACCTTATTATTGCTCGATGCCACAGGTGCCTATCACCGTGAAGTCGCTAAACGTATGGGGGAAACCGCTCACTATTCCACGCCTATGATGCAATTACAGGACAAACTGCGCACTAAAGTGTTATTGGTTACGCTGCCTGAAACCACCCCAGTGCTCGAAGCCACCAATTTGCAGGAAGATTTGCGCCGCGCAGGGATTGAACCTTGGGCATGGCTTATCAATAATAGCCTCGCCGTTGCCAGAACGACCTCGCCATTATTAAAAGTGCGCGCTCGCCATGAACTCGCACAAATCGAAAAAGTACAACAGGGCTTAGCCTCACGCTTGGCATTAATCCCATTACAACAAGAAGAACCTATTGGTATTACGCGATTAAGCCAATTGGCTCAACAGCATTAATAATTTATTTTATGGCTAGGCGCAGAGTTTCTCTGCCCTTTTAGGAGCTTGTATGTGGTTAGCAGGGGCAATTTTTGTTCTCACCATAGTGTTAGTAATTTGGCAGCCTAAAGGATTAGGCATAGGTTGGAGTGCCACCTTTGGCGCCGTCTTAGCCTTACTGCTCGGTGTGGTGCACTTAGGGGATATTCCTGTGGTATGGAATATTGTCTGGAATGCGACCGCCACCTTTATTGCCGTGATCATCATCAGTTTATTATTAGATGAGTCGGGATTTTTCGAATGGGCCGCGCTGCATGTGGCCCGTTGGGGCAAAGGTCGTGGCCGTTTACTCTTTACTTACATAGTGTTACTCGGCGCTACTGTTGCTGCCTTATTCGCTAACGATGGTGCGGCGCTGATCCTCACCCCGATTGTCATTGCTATGCTATTGGCACTGGGCTTTAGCGCCGGAGCGACCTTAGCCTTTGTGATGGCGGCGGGGTTTATTGCCGATACCGCGAGTTTGCCGTTAATTGTCTCTAACCTAGTCAATATTGTTTCGGCAGACTTCTTCAACATAGGTTTTAACGAATACGCCTCTGTGATGGTGCCCGTCGATATTGCGGCTATTAGTGCCACCTTAGTCATGTTGCATCTGTTTTTCCGCAAAGATATTCCCGCGACCTACGACTTGCAAAAACTACGCGAACCTAAGGCCGCCATTCGCGACCTCAACACCTTTAAAACCGGTTGGGGAGTTTTAGTCTTACTCTTGGTGGGCTTTTTTGGCTTAGAACCGCTCGGTGTGCCCGTGAGTTTAGTGGCTGCTGTGGGTGCACTGATCCTGTTTGTTGTCGCGAAAAAAGGCCATGCCATAGATACCACTAAGGTACTTCGCGGCGCGCCATGGCAGATAGTGATCTTTTCACTCGGCATGTATCTGGTGGTTTATGGTCTTCGTAACGCAGGCTTAACCGATTATCTCTCTAATGTATTGAATTATTTGGCAGAACAAGGGCTTTGGGCTGCCACTATGGGCACAGGCTTCTTGGTCGCCTTTTTATCGTCCATGATGAACAACATGCCCACAGTGTTAATTGGTGCCCTGTCGATAGACGGTAGCAATGCAACTGGCGTGATTAAAGAAGCCATGATTTACGCCAACGTGATTGGTAGCGATTTGGGGCCCAAAATCACCCCCATCGGCAGTTTAGCAACCCTGTTATGGCTGCATGTACTGGCGCAGAAAAATATTAATATTACCTGGGGTTATTATTTCCGCGTCGGCATAGTGATGACGCTACCTGTGCTATTTGTCACCCTAGCGGCACTGGCACTGCGCCTCTCCCTCTAATCTATGCCCATAGGCACTCAATCATCCATTTAGTGCCTATGGATCAATTTATAAGCGATTATTTATCAGAGACTTGTTTATGGCTACTGACAACCATCTTGAAAAACACAACAGCATTAAGATTTATCACAATCCCGCCTGTGGCACATCGCGTAACACCTTAGGTCTTATCCGCAACACTGGGATTGAGCCGATCATAATCCTCTACCTTGAGACCCCGCCGAACCGTCAAACATTGCTACAACTGATTGCCGATATGGGCATTTCGGTGCGCAGTTTACTTAGGCAAAATGTCGAGCCTTATACAGCCTTAGGCTTAAGTGAAGATAAGTTTAGCGACAGTGAATTAATCGATTTTATGCTCGAATACCCGATCCTAATTAATCGCCCCATCGTCGTTACACCATTAGGCACGCGCCTGTGCCGTCCATCAGAACAGGTATTGGATATTTTACCCAAGCCCCAACTGGGCGCTTTTACCAAGGAAGACGGTGAAGTGGTGATTGATGCTAATGGGCAGAGAGTTAAAAAATAGTTAGATGTCCAAGACAAGCTCAGGCCTCGAGGCATCCCATACCTCGAGGCCTAATATACAAAGACGCAATACTGTGATCGCCCTTAATTTCCGCCAATAAATGGACTGAAAATATTCACCCACGCGTAATAAGTTCCAATCAAGATAAACACCACACCAGTGATTTTTCTGGCCCAATGCTCGAACGCCAATATATGGTTATAGGCTTTCGCGACGCGATGGGCGCTAACACCCAATAGGATCGCAAAGACTAAAACTGGTAGCCCAGTGGCTAAGCCATAAATCGCTGGCAGTACAATACTCGATTGCGCTTCTAGTGCGAGCGGCAGTAACGATCCGAAAAAGAGTGCCGCCGACGTGGGACAAAATGACAACGCAAATAACACGCCCAGTAGCAAAGCCCCTAAATATCCCTGCGGGTTGATTTTGGCCTTTAATTTTTCGATTAAGGCGCCATCACCGGGTAAGCGTAATGTCAGTAACTCCAGCAAAAACATCCCTACCAATATCAAAATAGGGCCTAATAATAGGTTCATATATTTCTGAAGTGTGACGGATAAGGTGACGGTCGAGAGCAAACTACCAACTAATATGACGCCGAGCACCAAGTAACTGAGCATGCGCCCAATCGTGTAGGCAAGCCCTGTACCCACGACCCTATAGGGCGATTGTATCCCTTTACTGATATAGGAAATCGCCGCCACATTGGTCGCTAATGGGCACGGACTGATAGAGGTTAGAATGCCAAACCAAAAGGCAGACAGCAGCATAACTGCCCACTCATCCATGGGTTTGACCCAATATAGCCTCAATCTCTTCGGTCAAATATTGTTGGAAAGCCACCTCGTTATTAGCCAACTCCCAAATTTTATCTAAACGACGCCACTCAGTTTCAACACCATTCTTTGAGGTTGAAATGACAACCGATCTAAAAATCAGTTCATAATCCTCGATATAATGTTGGTTCTCAGCTAAGTCGACGTTGACCAGATTGAGTTGCATCTCACCATCGCGCACTTCTTTAAAAAAATTCTCCATCAAGGTTTTTTGAGTAAACTTTTCCATCCGCACGCAGGTTGTACAGCGTTGATTACCATAAAAATAATAAACATTTAGTCCATCTTTCAACTTAGGAGACACAGTGGTAGTGACATCAATACTCTCTGACGCATTAAATACTGAAGCGCCAAATTGCTGATATCCCACCAACGCAAATCCTAAACAAACAATACTGAGCAGCAGGGTTCTGACGATTTTTTTAGCATTCATGCCGACTCCTAAATGCTATTACTCTGCATGGGCTTTAAGTAACGTCATAATCTCATCAACACTGGCGAGGCGGCCCGTGAGTTTGACTTGCTCATCAACCACTAATGCGGGTGTAGACATCACGTTATAATCCATAATTTTTTCAATATCAGTGACTTTAGTTAACTGATAATCAAGATTAAGTGCATCTGCCGCTGCTGTTGTTGCTTCTGCCAACTTTTGACACTTAGCACAGCCCGTACCTAGAATTTTGATATTCATTATCGCTCCTTAGAATATTGATTTGTCATTTTGCCATTTGACCAAATGATAGGTGCGAAATTAGTCTATTAATGCGATCTGCTTCTGAATTTGGTGATCCAATAGCGTATCAATGCAACTTAACGAATTAAGTAGGCAAGGGAGAGTTAAACGATAAAAAATCTGCTTTCCGCGTTTATCCATATCGACAATTCCTGCATTACGGAGTACTGACAGATGCTTAGAAATAGTCGAAAAATCAACATCTATTACCTCTACAAACTCACAAACACACTTTTCACCCTCCGCGAGTTGCTCAACAATCCACAAGCGGGTCGGATGACCCAGCGCCTTGAAAATATTCGCTTTTACTTTGATTCTCTCTTTCATATTTCCCAACTTAGTGTAAGAAACTCCACCAATAAACCATCAACCGAGTCTATCCTTGACCGAATGAAAAATCCAAGCCCGCCATCCCAAACTATCAATATGCCCAACATAGGTTAGCCTTGTCCTCAGACGAAGGATTAATTAAAAAATAATTGCAAAAAAAGATAAAATGCAAATAATGTTGCATATTATGCCGCATATGGCATTCAAAGATTCAAATAAGGTTATAAGCGCATGAACCCCCTATGGCAGCAGTATATTCAAATCCTCAACCAAGTTGTAAAGCCAGCATTAGGCTGTACAGAGCCCATTGCTGCCGCCTATGCATCTGCTGTTGCTCGCACTTTATTAGGCATAGTTCCTGAAGCTATCTCAGTACAAGTCTCTGATAATTTATATAAAAACTCTATGGGCGTATATGTTCCTGGCACAGGTAAAATCGGCCTTGCTATCGCCGCTGCCGCAGGTGCTATTGCCGGTAATGCAGAGGCAGGTTTAGAAGTGCTTGCCGCTATCACCCCAGAACAAGTCGCACAAGCACAAGATCTTATTGATGCTGGTAAGGTAAAAGTTGAACGAACTGAAACAGAAGAATTTATCTATTGCTGCGTCACCTTAAAAGCGGGTGAGCAAGAAGCCTTAGTTAAAATTTGTGGCGGTCACACCTTAATTGCCGAAAAACGCCTCAATGGTGAGCCCGTTTTTACCGCGGATAACGCCCAGAGTGCCGCCACAGGCTCTATCTGTGATGGCATCGATATCAGTATTAAATCAATTTATCAGTTCGCTCAAGAAGTCCCCTTCGATCAGATCAAGTTCATCCTTAAAGCTTCCGAATTAAATGGCAAGTTATCCGATGAAGGCATGGCAAAGCCCTATGGACTCGAGGTGGGCCGCACCATGAAAAGTGGTATTGCGGCAGGAATAATAGGCGAAGATTTACTCAATAAAATTGTGATGTTAACTGCTGCTGCATCCGATGCGCGTATGGGCGGCGCCAATCTCCCCGCTATGAGCAATTTAGGCAGTGGTAATCAGGGAATTGCGGCGACGATTCCTGTGGTATTAACTGCGCAATGCTATAACGTCACCGAGGAAAAGCTCGCCCGCGCCTTAATAATGAGTCACCTAGGAGCGATTTATATCAAGTCCCACTACCCACCACTTTCTGCATTCTGTGGTAACACTGTAACCAGTGCAGCGGCCTCTATGGCCATGGTATATATTGCTGGCGGCTCCTTCGAGCAATCCTGTTTTGCGATTCAAAATGTCATTAGTGATAGCTCGGGCATGGTCTGTGATGGTGCAAAAGCCTCCTGTGCCATGAAAGTCAGTACATCATCCAGTGCTGCGGTGCGGTCATTTTTAATGGCATTAAATAGTCAAAATGTTTCAGGCCAAGGCATCATCGCAACCGATGTGGAAAAAACCATAAAAAACATTGGTAAAATGATCCTTAATGGTATGTCATCCACCGATGTCACCATTATTGATATAATGTCAACGTAATAATTTTAACCTAATGATTTTAAATAAATTAATGATAAAAGGTTGAAATGGTGAAGCTGATAGATTTAACCCCAAATGATTGGGATATACTCAAATCAATCGAGAATATCGTTGATGGCATTGCTGCCATGTATGGCCAACATACTGAAGTGGTGCTGCACAGTTTGGATGCAAAACACCCGTCTGTAGTCAAAATTGCCAACGGCCATATTACTGGACGTGAAGTAGGTGCCCCCATTACCAATCTTGCTTTGCTTAAACTTAAAGCGGGTCAGGATATTTCCGATGCTTACCTAACAAAATGTGCCAATGGTAAGACGCTCAGATCCATCACCACGGTTATCCGTAACAGTAAAAATCAGCCAATAGGGCTTTTATGCATCAATACCGATATGGATGCCCCGCTGCAATCGGTACTACGCACTATGATGCCAGAACACTTGTTTAACCATGAACTCACCAGTTCACCCGAGGTATTTGCCCGTAATATTGATGAAGCACTCCATAGCACTATCGATAGTATTAACCATGAAGTACGTTCCAACCCTACCGTATCAACTTCACAAAAAAGTCGCGAAATTGTCAATCAACTCCATGAATTAGGGATTTTCGAGCTTAAGGACAGCGCCCAAGTCGCGGCCACTCGATTGGGTATTTCGGTGCATTCGATTTATCGCTATCTGCGGGAAATCAAAGCCAATCAAGCGGAAAGTGAGAAAAGCCTCGTCTAAATAGAAAGGGCTAAAGTGTAAATAACCTTAGCCCTTTAGTTTTATTGTGCTTGTTATTGGGTAGCTTGCTCGCTAAAGCCCATCATATTCCATGCCTGAACTGTGCCATCGGCCATTAAAGCAATGGCATCAAGCAAATTACTGCGAATATCGCGCATTTGGCTCAAATCAACGGCTTGCTTATCTAGCGTCACCGCAGAATCGTCCCCCATCCATACTGCAATCGAGCCATCTTGGTGTTTAACCGTAAAGCCTAAACCCGTGGGAAAAATATCCGTTGCTTGAGTAATGTCAGTTTTGGGCCCAGAGTGACCATCAACCACAGTGCCATCCTGCTTTAAAAAGGCAAATTCCCGTTCGTAGGTCACCACTTTGCTCACCTGAGTGACCTCTTGATAACGTGGCTGCTTTTCTACCAATTCCCATCCTTCCCAAGCGATAGCCGTATTATCCCCACGTAGCGCGACAAATCCCTTATCAAAGGGATAAACCTGATGCACGCTTTGCAACTTATCCTTAAGAACTGACGTATCAGCACCATGGAATTTATTACCCCAAACGATAAGTTGTCGACTGATGGTTAAGGCGGCAAACGCGTCATGATTTGCAAAAATATCAATCACTTTATTGGCGCGATTTGGGTGAGATAAGCGAGCAGGAAATGGAACATGATATTCTGTTAAATCCCCCTCCCCCCATGTATAAACACTGCCATCCGCCAACAGCGCCGCAAAGCCATTATCAGTATTAACCACTTTTACGGCTGGCATTAATTGGCTAAGCTTTGCCACTTGCTCACGGCCTTTTTGATCCGCTCTTACCCTACCCCATGAGACCAACCTGCCCGTCGCTGTCATCGCGGTAAAAGCATTATTGTTAGCATAGAGTAGTTTCACATTGTTAAGCTCTGAGGCCACTTGGTGACTATCGCCACCATAATCAGCCTGCCCCCATGTCACTACTGTCCCATCCCGTTTTAAGGCGGCAAAAGCACGATAGTTAACAGATACAGACACGACATTCGTCATCGCTGGCGCGGCGTGTTTACCAGAGCTTAGCTCGGCAGTAGCTGCATCTTCAAAAGACCAACTTACGACACTTCCATCTTGCTTAATGGCTGCATAAAGCCCCTTAGCCATAACAAAATCGCGCACATCATTCAGTACAGGTCTCACCCCTCGAGTCCAAGGCATAAATTCATCCCCCATTCCCCAAGGGATAAGTTTGTCGTCATGGGTTAATGCTGCAAAGCCGCAGGTATCCTCAGCCGCATACAACCGTTTTACATTAACCAGAGGCTCTTGGGCGTTATTGATATCGCCACCACAGTCTGCATCGCCCCATGCCACCACAGTGCCATCTTGCTTGAGCGCCGCAAATGCACTGAGATTACTGTAGATTTGACTCACTTGGGCTAACTTGGCGGGCATCCGGATTTTGGTCGAATCGTCAGCCACCTGAAGATTATCCGGAGTAGCAGTGAAGAAGTTATTCGCAGAGGATGGTGGTCTGTGAGCCAAGATAGTGTCGGAAATTTGCTGCTTTAATTCGGGCGATATCTCAGAATCTTGCTTATCGATGATTAAGTTAACCACATGACCTAAGGCAAAAATTGCCAACGCCACACCAACCCACGAGACCTGTTTTTTTTCCACAACTATATCCTTATCGTAACTGCAAACTCTCACTGAGTTTAAACTGGAGCATAACGTCGACTGAGTACGCTAACTATGAACTGCGGATTGTAACTAAAACAGGCCTAAAATAACATCGCTCTAAAGTCGAGATCTGACCTGATTCAAGTAAGATAGGCATATGCACAAAAAACAAAAGCAGCGTATCTCGCTGCTTTTGTTGAATATTAGGTTGCGACAAACAAAGAGTTAATCCCGTTTACCGACCTTTTCTAAGCCCCAGACCAAGGCGATAGCCGCTAACATACACCCAATGGCTAACATCAATTGTGAAGGCTGACCAGTTACCTGCTCAAAATTAAGCGGCGAAATATTTTGCTCCAGCAAAGGCACTTGTTCGCCATGGGAGTTGGTACGCCAAGTTAACGTTTGTTTCCAAGGCCAAATTTTGCCTAAAGTGCCAAGCATTAATCCGGTTAAAAATACGATAGTGGCATCATGGTATTTACGCAGTAGCGCCGACAATAAATGGCTAAATGTCAGTAATCCCATCACAGCACCCACAGCAAAACACGCCAGAATATCCAGTTGAATATTTTTCGCCGCTGCTAACACAACAGGATATAAGCCGAGCAATAATAAGATAAAACTGCCAGAGATCCCTGGTAACACCATGGCGCAAATCGCAATCGCACCGCCAAAGAAGATATTAAGGTAACTGGCTTCCACCGACACAGGATTGAGCACGGTAATCGCCCACGCTGCCAACACGCCAAGCACAAATAAACCTACACGCGCCAGCGTAAAGCCACTGACCTGCTTAAGCATATGCACAACAGAGATAAGGATTAAGCCAAAGAAGAATGACCAAATCGGAATTGGATGCGCAACCAATAACCATGAAATCAGCTTAGCGAAGGTAAAAATACTGGTCAGGATGCCCGCCAATAAACTCACTAAAAACCCACCATTGATATGTATAAAGGCGCCTTTTAGCCCCTGCGACTTAATCACGCCCCAAAGGGATGGATTGATGCGCTTAACGCTTTCAAGCAAGGTATCGAGAATACCGGTAATAAAGGCGATGGTGCCGCCCGAAACCCCAGGCACCACATCGGCGGCCCCCATGGCCATTCCCTTAAAATAGGTCAGTAAATATTTCACTGTGAGTCCTTGTAATTAAATCAATATGGTTTGTCTTTAATGACAAATTTGCCGCGATTATACGGTGTTAGCCTAAAAACCGCGAAATGAAGTTTGCTTAATTCAGCCGACTGGCAATGATTGTTACCTCAATGTTACACTCATCCGACCAGAAAAAGATAACCACGCCACTAAGACCTAACATCGTCACTGGCCTAAGATTATCTTCCCTAGTTTGCACTGCGATGAAGGATAAACATGAGTACCTACGAAGAAACCCGCACCCAACCCAATAAGGTTCTTGCGCTTTACCACAAGACCCAAGGTTTACCCTTTGGCCAAAAAATCTTCTCTATGATGGTGTCACGCATGGCACCTTATTTTGGCACCATCAAACCACTGATCACTGAATTGCGCCTTAACTACTGTTCTTGCTTGATAAAAAAACGTCATGCCGTTCATAACCATATAAAAACTGTGCATGTGATTGCGATTTGTAATGGCCTCGAAATGGCGATGGGCGTGATGGCCGAAGCCTCGATACCCGCCCATTTACGTTGGATCCCTAAGGGCATGAGCGTGGATTACACCGCCAAAGCGGGCAGCGACATTTTATGTGTTGCCGAAGTCACGCCAGAGCAATGGACGCCTGGCGATATGCTGGTGCCCGTGACCGCCTACGACACCCAAGGAGTCGTGGTCGTGAAGGGACATATCAAATTGTGGATTTCAGAAAAGCCGCAAAAATAAGTTAACGCCAGCGAGCCAAGGTTAACCTTTAAGCAAGCAAAGATTAATCTTTAAGCAAGATAGTAACTTAAGTTGTCTTGCTCAATGTTTGCAGGCTGCTATGCTAAGCCAAACAACCTAAATTGGGGTGCAAGATGGATGAATTTTTACAGGCCGCCATTGATGAAGCCAAACAAGGATTAGCCGAAGGCGGTATTCCCATTGGCTCGGTATTAGTGATTGACGGTAACATTGTCGCTCGTGGCCACAATAAGCGCGTTCAGCAAGGCAGCGCCGTGTTACATGCGGAGATGGACTGCCTTGAAAACGCCGGCCGCCTAAGCGCCGCCGATTATCAAAAAGGCACCTTATATTCGACCCTCTCTCCCTGCGATATGTGTAGCGGTGCCATTTTACTCTACGGTATCCCCAAGGTAGTGGTGGGTGAAAATATCACCTTCCAAGGTCCTGAAGCCTATGTCCAGTCGCGCGGCGTTGATGTGACTGTGGTCGACAACCCTGAATGTAAGCAACTAATGCAGGACTTTATCGCCAATAATCCCAAACTCTGGAACGAAGATATCGGCGAATAATTAGTCTACAGTTTTCTCTGCCACTTTATATGTCACCTATATTGCACTTTCTACACTATCTATATTTCATTGAGGGTTAGTGTCAGCTAGCCTTCCTTAATCAGAATGAAAAGCCGAACATATCTACTAGCGAAAGGAACTCAGCTAACGTGCAAGCAAACTTACCTAACGACACTTGGTCAAGATCAAACTCCACACAGCCTCTTAGCACAGTGGCGACATCCTCACCGCGTAACGCCAACCTTGATGCCATTCGTGGCTTAGCCGTCTTGGGGATATTTTTTATGAATATCTACTTTATGGGGATTAGTTTTTATGGCTATGCGCCCCATGAAATGCCGCCGCTGTCGGATCACATGATCAAAGTTTTTAATCATTTTTTTATCGAAGGTCGCTTTATCAGTTTGTTCTCTATCTTGTTTGGTGTCGGACTTTTTATTCAGTATCAGCGATTTAGCGCCAAAGGCTTAAACGCTTATCCCCTACTTCGCTCACGTTTAGGCTGGCTGATGGTATTTGGCCTAATTCATGGCATTATTATTTGGCCCGGTGACATTTTATTCACTTATGGGATCAGTGGTTTTTTAGCACTTTATTACAAAGACTTAAGTATTGGCGAACTTAAACGCAAAGCGAATATTTTTATTTTTGGTGCCTTAGTTATTATTACGCTGGTTAGCCTTGCAGGCAGCGATGAACCTTTCACTCGAGAATCGAGTTTATTTGCACTGCAATACAGTGCATGGACCTCAAGCTATGCAGACCAACTGTTCCTGCATTTGATGCAAGTCGGCTATATGGCGCTCGTGATCCCTTTTACCTTAATGTGGTTTACGGCGGGCTTAATGTTGCTCGGCATGGCGTTATATCAGCAAGGAACTTTTGAGCGCGGTTTTAGCAAATCGGTACTGGTGAAATTAGTGCTAGCAAGCGTAACGCTATCACTGCTCGATACCGTCTTAGGTTTAACAAAAAATACCATCCTCGTGGCGTTTTCAGATGTGCTAATCATGCTAAGTGCTATTCCTATGGCGCTGATTTACATCCATATAATGGTTATAATTTGCAAGAACAATCCTAACAGACTGACGTCACTACAAAATGTCGGCAAACTCGCTTTTAGTCTCTATATTCTGCAATCCATCGTTGGCGTGTTAGTATTTAGGCATCTTGCCCCCGAATTGCTTTTAAGTTTGGACAGATGGGGCTATATGCTAATGGCAATAGTCTATTCCGTGGTACAGCTGCTATTAGCCAGCCTTTATTTACGCTATTTCAAGCAAGGACCGTTGGAGAAACTTTGGCGCCACCTCGCGTTTAAAAAGCACTTACAGCAACAAAAATAGACTAATGATATAAAACGACTAAATAAAATGACCAATAAACGACCATTTAAGCGAACAAACAACCGAGCCCCAAAGACCAGCGTATCCAATACAAAGTTTAGCCTTATATCACTGTTATTAGTGATTATTTTCTTAACGCTAATGATAGGTGCCGCATTTTGGCATTTACTTCCCGTTGGAATAGTGGGTATGTACCTCACACTCAGTTTTCTCACCTTTATTGCCTATGCCATTGATAAATCCGCCGCAAAACGTAATAAATGGCGAACTAAAGAAAGCACATTACACCTGCTCGCCCTTATGGGCGGTTGGCCCGGCGCTCTATTTGCCCAAAACCTGCTAAGACACAAGTCCGTTAAAGCCTCATTTAGAAACGTCTTTTGGCTCACCGTTGTCGCTAACTTAGCCGTGCTGGGTTATGGCATAAAAACGGGTGCCGTAGATATGTTTATCTAAGTTCATTCATCCCCAATAAAAAAAGGGCAATTTTAAATTGCCCTACACTTTCTCTAAAATACAAAATTGGCTGTCACTTTGGCCTTTAGAACCAGCTCAACGCGATACTGATAATCACGCCAGTGATCATCAATTGCATTAAACAAAAGCCCATAATATCCCGCGCTTTTAAGCCTGCAATCGCCAGCACGGGCAGTGCCCAGAAAGGTTGAATCAAGTTAGTCCACGCATCGCCCCAAGCCACAGCCATAGCAACACGTGCCACATCGGCGCCTAAAGCCTGTGCGGCGGGTAACATAATCGGTGCCTGCACGGCCCATTGGCCACCTCCCGATGGCACAAAAATATTCACAATTCCTGCACTGATAAAGCTCCAAAATGGCAGGCTCTCGGCGCTCGCGATGGCCACAAAACCTTCCGAAATACTTTGAGCTAAACCCGATTGCACCATCACAGCCATAATGCCCGCATAAAAGGGAAATTGGATAACAATACCTGCGCCGCCTTTAATGGCCTCGTTAAGACTCATCAGCAAACTGCGTGGTGTTTGATGTAACAATATGGCGAGAAACAGAAATAAGAAGTTCACTACGTTGAGGTTTAGGCTGCCGCCCTGCACCCAAAAGTAATAACCTAAATATACAAGCCCAGCACCACCGACACTCCAGCCGAGTAAACGGCTATTTTCTAACTTATCCGCAGGACGGCTGTCGTTCAAATTGGCGTTATGCATCTCCAGCGTTGTACTCGCAACCTCACCATCTTTTTCATCGAGAGTGCTTGGGTCGATATAAATACTGTCTTTTTCTCCTGGCAGCATAAAGCGATTCACTAATGGCATGGACACAAACAGAATCGCCACTAACAGTAAATTAAAGCCCGCGAAAATGGTGTCACTGGTGGGAATAATGCCAATTTGTGATTCGGAGAAATGTCCCGCTGTCGCTATGGTTAATGGGATCGAACCCGCAAGCCCACCATGCCAAACCACAAAGCCTGAATAGGCGCTGGCAACCAACAGCCGATAATCGACTTTCACTTTTCTCGCGAGAGCTTTAGCAAATAACGCCCCCACCACTAGCCCAAAACCCCAGTTAATCCAACTGGCAGCGAGGGAAACTAACGTCACTAAGATAATGGCCTGAGGGGCAGACTTGGCGAGTCCAGCAATGGCATCGAGCAATTTTTTAATCGGCGGCGAACTGGCCAACATAAATCCTGCCACCAGCACTAATAGCATTTGCATCGAAAAACTTAACAGGGTCCAAAAGCCATCGCCCCAATAATTGATGACTTCCAGCGGGGTTTTATGTTCAGCGACCACAGCAGCAATTAATACGACTAAGGTAAGTAAAAGCACGAAAATATAGGGATCGGGTAGATATCGGTCGACGAGTTTGACCAAAGGTTTTGCCGCTTTGTTTAACATAGACTTTCCTTGTTTATTATCTGAACGAAAGCGTCAAGACGCCCTAGTTCTTATTTGTTTTTATTGAATTTTTATAGAGTCTTAAGTCTACAGGTTAAGCGATCTCTAAAGCGGGATAAAGTCTTGATGGGATGTTTAGCTATGGCCAAATGTAACGCTAATCATCCACTTAGTTGCTGTAAGTAGCTTCGCAACCGAAAAAACTGCTAACATGGCCCAAATTAACTTAAGGTGTTTTTATATGAAAATGTTACTTGCTGTTGTTGTCATTGCTGGGGTGATTTTTTACTTTTTTACCTCAATGAACGGCCAAAAAGCGGCGCAAGAAAATATCCGTTTAGGCAATGAGTTTTTAGCACAAAACAAGGCTCAAGAAGGCGTCATCACCACAGCTTCAGGTTTGCAATATCAAGTACTGACCAAGGGCGACGGCACTATTCATCCTAAAGCCAGCGATACGGTAACAGTGCATTACCATGGTACTTTGCTCGACGGTACTGTGTTTGACAGTTCGATTGATCGCGGCGAACCCATAGCGTTTCCGCTTAATCGCGTGATAAAAGGGTGGACCGAGGGCGTACAACTGATGGTTGTTGGTGATAAAGTGCGTTTCTTTATCCCCAGTGATCTCGCCTACGGTAACCGTAGTACGGGCAAGATTGGCGGTGGTTCTGTATTAATCTTCGATGTGGAATTACTTAAGATTAATTAAAACAAGACATATCCACGACAGTCACGATAGTTAAAGCCCAGCATTTACACTGGGCTTTTTATTTACAGGGTTAAGTAAGTGAAACATCCCGCGCTAAAATAACAGATAATCCTCGACAGACTAAGGTTTCCATATCATCGACTCGATGAATTTTCATTTCAGCTAAGGGGGCACTCAATGCCATTCGTTTTAAATTATCGATGCATCCTTTGTAGTAAGGAGTGCTATTCATCATACCGCCCGCTAACCATATACGATTAGGGTTTAGCAAATTAACCGCCCACGCCAACCCCATACCAAGATAACTGCCAGCACGATACAAATCTTCCTGAGAGGTGATGTTACGACTACGCACAGAATCACCGCTAGCAAGTTGCTCTAAACGAAACTCACCTGATTCAGACATGATACGGCAATGCCCTAACTCACCCGCAACGCCCGTTGCCCCAGAAAAGACCTGCCCATTGAAAGCGATAGACATACCAATCCCAGAGCCACACATAACCAACAATTCACAGGCATATTTTGCATCACAGAGAGCTTGCATACCTGCATCAATATCGTTGCTGATAATCTTAAGCGTTCCTTGGGTTTTTACGGTATCTCTACTTAATCCATTAAGTCCGGGTAAGGATTTACAAGCAACCAAACGATGATGTTGTACCAGTCCAGGTACAGCTATCGCTAATTGGTAATCCTGTAAATCGTAATCGCGTTCAAGTGCAGCAATTTGGTTATTTAACTCTTCAATTTTAAAGCCTTCACCTGTGGGGATTTTATATTGTTCTGTATGCCCCGCGAGCTGAAGTTCGAACAGGGCTTTACTGCCGCCCACGTCTATTGTTAATGTTTGCATCGCCAACTCCACTGATACATATGCTCCCCTCTGACCCCGAGCGGAGATGGCGAATGCTAGCATAATGAGCAAATACTAGCGATTGAATAAAACTTAACTTGCTAATTTATAAGGATCAATCTTTAGACTTCCATCTCAACCATGAATGCATTTTCAACCAAGATCACACTCAATCTTGGAGTAGTTGATACTTATCTAATATGGTTTATTCACGATTGTATACAAAATCCCTTATCTGGTGCCCTTGCATCCCTATCATTCAGCTTGCGATAATCCTCGCTCGTTAGCTCATCCATAACAACACAGAATTTAGGCGAGCCACGCCTAACCGACTCGCAGTGAATGCAGTCCAATTTGGAGCCCTTATGTCAAACAAGATAGCCAGCCGCCTAGATGCTATTCGTCGCGAACTCACCAACACCCATTTAGATGCGTTTATCATTCCACGTGCCGACGAATATTTAGGCGAATACGTACCAGAACATAACGAGCGTTTATACTGGGCGACGGACTTTACGGGTTCTGCTGGTATGGCCATCGTATTGAAAGATAAGGCCGCTATTTTTACTGATGGCCGTTATACCGTCCAAGTGCGTTTGCAGGTCGATGCAACGTTATTCAGTTATGAGAGCCTAACAGACACACCGCAAATTGAATGGTTATGCGACACGCTCCCAGCAGGTTCCCGTGTGGGGTTTGATGCCCGTTTACACACTCTAGCTTGGTATGAAAATGCCAAAGCCACCTTAGGCAAGGCGCAAATCGACTTAGTCGCAGTTGAGCAAAACCCAATCGACAAACATTGGCAAGAAAGACCCGCACCATCAAGCGCACCAATCACCCTGTTTAGCAACGAGAGTGCAGGCAAAACTAGCCTACAAAAACGCACCGAAATCGGTGCCTTGGTCAAAAAAGCAGGGGCCGATGTTGCGTTAATCGCCGCCTTAGATTCTTTCTGCTGGCTACTCAATATTCGCGGTAACGATGTACCTCGCCTCCCTGTCGTACTCGGCTGCGCCCTGCTACACGCTAATGGTGATATGCAACTATTTACCGATTTAAACAAACTCCCTGAAGGTATTGAGGCGCATGTAGGTGCTGGCGTGAGCTTTAAAGCTGAAGCAGACCTTGCCGACACACTCGCCAGCTTAACAGGCGTAAAACTGCTAGCCGATCCTCATTCAGCCAATGCTTGGGCACAAAATCTTGCCCGTAATGCGGGGGCTAACTTAATTGCCGGAATCGATCCGGTTTCGCTACCTAAAGCACAAAAGAATGCCGCAGAACTGGCAGGTATGCGTGCATGCCATATCCGCGATGGCGTTGCAGTAAGTCGATTCCTCGCATGGCTCGATGCCGAAGTTGCCGCCAATCGCCTGTACGATGAAGGTACACTTGCCGCTAAGCTGGAAAGTTTCCGCCTTGAGGATGCGCATTATCGCGAGCCAAGTTTCGATACCATTTCGGCAGCTGGCGCTAATGCCGCAATGTGTCATTACAATCACAACAATGGCACACCAGCCATGATGACGATGGATAGCATCTACTTAGTGGACTCTGGTGCTCAATATATTGATGGCACCACGGATGTCACCCGTACCATAGCCATAGGTAAAGTGACTGACGAACAAAAGAAAATGGTCACTTTAGTGCTTAAAGGCCATATTGCCTTAGATCAAGCTCGCTTCCCTAAAGGCACAACAGGTCAACAACTCGATGCCTTTGCCCGTCAATATCTATGGCAGCATGGATTTGATTACGACCATGGCACAGGCCATGGCGTGGGTCATTTCTTGAGTGTGCACGAAGGTCCACAGCGCATAGGTAAAAATGTCAACGCTATTGCACTTATGCCCGGCATGGTGCTTTCCAACGAGCCAGGTTACTACCGCGCAGATAGTTTTGGCATTAGGCTCGAAAACCTCGTCGTCGTCCAGCACTGTGAAGCGCTAAAAGGGGCTGAGCGTGAAATATATGAGTTCGACGCCCTAACCTTAATCCCTATGGATGCGCGCCTTATTGATAAGCGTTTGTTAACCCAAGGCGAAATTGATTGGTTTAATGCTTATCATCAGCGAGTGTTTAATACACTTTCCCCGTTAATGTCAGGTGATGAATTGGCTTGGTTAGCTCAAGTGACTACAGCCATTTAGCACTCCGCTGGTAAGTAGTAACTAACGTCATCATTTAAATCAGTTACATGCTACAAAACAAAACGTCCAAGGCAATTAGCATTGGGCGTTTTTTTAGCGCTATCAGTATGTTTAAAGCCCCCTTGATTTCAAAACACGATCTAAAATACCGCCATAAACCAAAGATCGGCGATGACACATAGATACACGCTGGTGATATACACAGGTATGCAAAGAAGCGCCAAAAAGCCAAATAAACGTTCAAAGATCAAACGTCGCCAATGTGGCAATGCTGCTCCAGTTCCCAATGACGCTGTAGCTAATTGAGTTACGCTACGTCTAAATGATATCGCCATGGGAAGTTCCTCTTATGTAGCATTCCCGCTTTAAGCTAATGAACTAAAACGGTGAAATACAGATACGCCATAGAGGCAAGGAAAAATTAAGCTATATGCCCAATCAGCCATCTTTTGTTGCCCATTAAAGAATAGACTAAGCCCAATAAAGTGCTCGCATGAGTACCGTGATATCAAGCCTAATCAAAGACATTAGTCCAATATCACTGAACATGATTTACATTTAGGATAAACAAGGAAAACGCACTCAACAAACGTACTTCACATCTGAAAATAATAACCCTATATAAAATACTGAAATTAACCATTTAACAGGATAAACGCTCGTTTAACACTACATTCTCAGCACTTAAAAAGATTATATTTTGCAATAACTTACAAATAAGGCAAAGGATTGATTTTCACTAGTAAGCCATGAGAAACCGCTCTCCTATACCCACACAAAAATGATACCATTATCACATAACAAGCTCACTCCGATGAGAGTCAGCGCAAGAAAATTAGCGCCTAACACCGCGCCCTGAACCCCAATCAACCATATCGGCCCTGAATGGACACACTAAATGAGCCAGAGTAACCCAACTGCAAGTCAATTCATTAACATGGACAGTACAGTTCAAGAAATACGTTTAACGCCACAAGATGAACTCATTTCGACCACGGATACACGCGGTGTGATTACCTATGTTAATGAGCGCTTTGCCGAAGTTTCAGGCTATAGCACTCAAGAACTGATCGGTAGTCCCCACAATATGGTGCGCCATCCAGATATGCCAAGTGCTGCTTTTAAAGAAATGTGGGGAAAGCTTAAAGCTGGCCAGTCTTGGCGCGGTATTGTCAAAAATCGCTGTAAAAATGGAGGATTCTATTGGGTTGATGCGTTTGTCTCGCCGTTATTTGAAAATGGAAATATCGTAGGATACCAATCAGTTCGTATCCAACCTAAAGCGCCTTATATCACTAAAGCGACCCATATTTACCAAAGACTTAAACAAGATAGAGCTATTTATAAGCCCTTAAGTTTGATGCAAAAACGCTTAGTTTCTGCTGTGGTTGCCTCCACTGGCTTACTGATTGCAGGTTATTTTTGGGGCTGGGGCGTGATTATTGCTGGAGCCGTGTTGATGACACTCAATTTAGCCATCTTCTATGATGAGGCTTTTCGTATTCCAGCTAAGCTAATGGAAATGCAAGAAAAATATGACTCTATCAGCCGCTATATTTATTCTGGTGCAGATACTTCATCAATTCTCGATTTTCAGCTCATTATGTTGCAAGCCAAAATGAATGGTGTGCTTGGCCGAACACAAGATCAAGCTAATCAGTTACATATCATTTCAGATCAATTAGTTGTCACAACAGAACAAACCTATGTGAGTTTAGATCAAGAGAAAAACCAACTAGAACAACTTGCCAGCGCGATGGAAGAGATGAGTTCAACCATCACCGAAGTTGCCCAAAATACCCATCTCACCTCTACCAGCATCAATACCGCCTACGATCTCTGCCTTAAAAGCAGTGCCAACATGAAGGCCAATACCCAAAAGGTGGAACTATTAGCGAAATCCGTCGCCGATGCAGCCAATAACGCCCATCAATTAAATAAAGAAGCTGAACAGGTTGCCAATGCCATGGGAGAAATTGACGCTATCGCCGAGCAAACTAATCTGCTCGCCCTCAATGCAGCAATTGAGGCCGCCCGCGCGGGTGATCAAGGCCGTGGTTTTGCAGTCGTTGCCGATGAAGTTCGCGCGCTATCAAGCCGAACACAATTATCAACCAACAGCATTTCTCGTAGTATCGATAAAATGTTTAACATGCTGAATACTTGGGCAAAAGAAATGGAACAAAGCCGTAAACAAGCTGAGCTTTGTGCCAACGACATCCAAATTTCAGCCGATAATGTCAACATTATTTATCAAGAGGTAAGCGAAATTCACAACTTTGCCCAACAAAATGCCGTTGCAGCCAATCAACAACGTCAAGTCGTGAATGAAATCACACGTAATATTCATTCAATCACCCAAACCAGCAGAGAAAATCTCGCGGCAACACATCAAATTAGTGATGCTGCGCATCATCTTAAACACAATGCTGAAAAAGCCCGTGGTCTACGCCGCGCCTTTGGTTAGGATGTGCAAGCGGCCCCAATATTTTGTCTGGAATATTGGGGCCATAACGATTAATAAATCAAATTGCATACTATTTTCGTAGCGATACTGGAACACTATAATTCCCCAACGACACGTCACAAAGCCACAAACATTTACAGATAAAATACCAACAGGTTAAAAAGTACAGGTTTTAGCCTAAAATTTTGCTATACTCCGCGCCCGCCATTTTTCTTATAAAATCTGTGTGGAAGAATGAGCCAGCCAGTGCGCCTCTCCTTAAATAAGTGATAAAGAGGCTGCGGCGCTTAAGCGTTTGAATAAGTGAATGATAGGAATCCAAAATGAGATTTGAATCTTTTAGTTTTTCCCCCGAGATTTTGCGCGCTATCTCAGATTGCGGTTATCAACAAATGACGCCTATTCAGCAACAAGCGATACCCGCTATTCGCCGCGGCCAAGATGTGCTCGCCAGCGCCCAAACGGGTACAGGTAAAACTGCCGCCTTTGCCCTGCCCATTCTGCAAAAGATGGTTGAAAAACCAAGCGAAACTTTAAAGTCGAATACAAGAGTATTAATTCTTACTCCAACCCGCGAGCTTGCGGCTCAAGTGGCTGACAACGTCACGGCTTACTGTAAATATTTAAATTTTAGCGTATTAACCATTTATGGCGGCGTAAAGATTGAGACTCAAGCGCAAAAGCTCAAACGCGGTGCCGATGTTATAGTCGCGACCCCAGGTCGTTTACTCGAACACTTAACCGCCTGTAATGTAAGTTTATCAAACGTCGATTTTTTAGTGCTCGATGAAGCCGATCGAATGCTCGATATGGGTTTTAGTGCCGACATCCAAAAAATTCTGCAAGCGGTAAATAAAAAGCGTCAAAACTTACTGTTTTCAGCGACCTTCTCCAGCGCAGTCAAAAAACTCGCCAACGATATGATGGTCAAACCGCAGGTGATCAGCGTCGACAAGCAAAACACGACAGCAGATACCGTAAGCCAAGTGGTTTACCCTGTGGAACAACGCCGTAAACGTGAATTACTATCAGAACTTATTGGCAAGAAAAACTGGCAACAGGTATTGGTATTTACCGCGACCCGTGAAGCCGCTGATACTTTAGTTAAAGAGTTAAATTTAGACGGTATCCCATCAGAAGTGGTCCACGGAGAAAAAGGCCAAGGTAGTCGCCGCCGCGCCCTACGCGAATTTGTGGCGGGTGATGTGCGCGTACTGGTTGCCACTGAAGTAGCCGCCCGCGGCTTAGATATCCCAAGCCTTGAATACGTGGTTAACTACGATTTACCTTTCCTCGCCGAAGATTATGTTCACCGTATCGGTCGTACTGGCCGTGCAGGTAAAACAGGGGTCGCCATCTCATTTGTTAGCCGCGAAGAAGAACGTACCTTAGCCGATATCGAAAAATTGATCGGTCAAAAAATTCGCCGCGTCACAGTTCCAGGCTATGAAGTGGGTAGCCGCGAATTGCTATTAAAACAACTGCAAACCCGTCGCAGTTTTGCTAAAAAACAACAAAGAACCGACAATGCTGGCGCCCAAGTTATTGCAGAAAAAAGCATGCAAGGTCGCCGCGTAAAAGTGAAGGTTGGCCAAGCACCAAGTAAAGCCAAAAAACTTAAATAATCACCTATTGATTTATACCATTAGTATTTATCAATGTTTATAACAAAGCTATTTTAAAAGCGTCCATTACTGGACGCTTTTTTATACTGACTCAATTATATCTTTGACCAATTTTATATCACCGCATAATGTTGCCAAATAATGCTTGAAGCCTAGTTTCATTTATACTCTTTTCCCCTCGCCAACCCGCTAAGGGAAGAATAATATCCGAGCGAGTACTCCCAGGATATTTCACGCTACAGATATCGGCAAAATGAGTAAAATCATCATATAAAGGTTTTATATAAGGATTTGGCATAACACCTAATTCAGCTAATACCATTAATTGTCCGCGAACATGATATTTTTCATAGTGAGGAATAATCTTAGCTTTTTTGATACGTTGTTCTAATTTTCCTGGTGTTTCATCTTGAGGTGCGTGGCGGATCATCTCGATCAAGGCTTTAAATATACTGATATCCTCAGGGGTAGGAGTACAGGGAGGAATAGTCATAAACTCTGCTAATTCAACAAGATTACCACACCATCTTTCATTCCATACATTCCCAGCATAGCAACTAAATATCTTATATCCTTTTTCTATCCAAACATTTCTTCTTATTGAGCAAACGGGACAAACATCCCCCTCTGCGTGCATGGTATGCTGTGGAACTGCTTGAGCAAATAAATAACTCAATATAGGTTGCCTTCCTCTCGGAAAACTTGAAAAACCGCATATATATGCCGAAAGCACATTTTCAATCGATAAATGAGGATGCTCAAGCAACGTTTTATATGCGCTGATGCATTCATCGTGACTATATTTGACAATCTCATTGACAGGATAACCACTTTGCTCAATTGTCAATATTTCTGCACTAGACAAACCGTCATAAGAATAATGTGTTGTCCCTGACTCAGAATCAAACTTGTCCCCATTATCTATTCTTTGCATATATCCATTTTCATCTTTGATATATGCCTTTTTGAAATAGACTTTTTTCAATATTTTAAATAGTCCCTTATCCATTTACAGCTCTCCAATCGAAATCATATTTGTGCAGTTCACTAAGCACTATTGTAAACATTTATGCGATCCAAGTTTAGTGGTTTCTACGTAATAAGTTGAGCCGCCTGTAAGAATCATTATCGATTTAACGACTGCTTTGTTAAACTAGCGCCGCCGCAATCAATATCGCCCAAGTTCAATAAGATAAATCCCTTTAGCCTGCGGTGGAGTCATAATGAATTCTCAAACCTATAATCAAGCTGTGCTCGAACTCGCCCTTGCAGGTATTGCCGATTTAGCCACATCAGCGCAAACCAAAAAAGCACAACGCACAGCCGCACAGGAAAGCCATTTTTTGTGTAATTGGATGGTCGAGTCCTTAAAGGAAAAACGCTTTTCTAAACTGGTTGCAGATGACCTCACAACATGGATACGCTTGGCTCGCAGCCAAGGTGCGGGCGCCGAACTCAAGCGTTTACTAGAAAGAATAGTATTTCAATATCAATCGGTTGAAAAAACTGAACCTACTTTAGGCATCGCATTAAACGCAATGATAGATGAACTTAAACAGGACAATTGGCTGGTATTTACTGATACTGAAATCAGTGCCAAGCTAAAACTCGATGGTGATGGTCAATCTAGCTTAGTCATTGATGCCAAAGAGTTTAATCAACATATCAAGGATAATCAGCTTATTAAACCAATCAACTTATATGTCCGCGCCGATGAACAGACACTAACGCGTATCGCCCTGTCCCATGGGTTATTGCTCAGCCAAGGCAATAAGAAAACCAGCTTGATTAAGCACCACAAAACCTATCAAATTTATCCTAATAATCAGCTGCCAGCATTATGCCAACTATTAAATTAAGGTCATCAACCTTTTAAAAATAATCACTAAACTGTCATTACTGCTAACAATCCTGCATTGAACTGAGCTACCAAGGCTTGAGGAGCCCCCGTAGCTCCCTAAGTATTGCTCGGTTTGTTGGCTGAACTGACCATTTTAGGCTTCAACACTAATCGTTTTCCCTCATTTAAGTAAGTGGTACACGCCACTCTCAGCAAAGAGGCAAAATTAGCGACTCGCCCATGACGAGCTAACACCTCTCGATAGATACGGGTTAAAAAGACGGCAACACTGAGTTCGGCGTCATCGGCAATATCTTCGATTATTTGCCAGAAAATGGCCTCAAGACGCACACTGGTGACGACGCCATCAATTCGAATTGAGCGGGTTTTAAGCGCGAACAGTTCGGGTTCGGCGCCAGAATAAATTTCACACACCTTTATGCTCCCCTTTACATGTCTACCCGAACTGTTATGCCATAAAAGCACGCTAAATCCTATTACGTTAACAAGGATTACGTTAGCAAGGATGTGTTGATATTTCAGGATGCATTAATCTCGCAATATCACACACTACACTTAGCCACATTACACTTAGACACATTACACACTAAGCAACTTATTAAATTGTGCGAGCCATGCAGGATGCGCAGGCCAAGCAGGTGCGGTGACAAGCTTGCCATCGGTAATCGCTGCCGTTACTGCAATCTCGCAATATTCAGCGCCCGCTTGACTCACTTCAGGAGCACATGCTGGGTAGGCTGAAACCTTTTTACCACGTACAACATCTGCCGCCGTCAGCAACTGCGCACCATGGCAAATAGCCGCCATGGGTTTATCTTGCACCGAAAACGCTTTCACTAAATTCAGCACTAACGGGTTTAAACGTAAATATTCTGGCGCTCGACCTCCAGGTAACAACAAAGCATCGAAATCACTGGCACTCACCTTTGCAAAATCACCATTTAGAGCAAAGAGATGCCCTGGCTTTTCGCTATAGGTTTGGTCGCCTTCAAAATCATGAATTGCAGTTTTAATCGTTTGTCCTGCTATTTTATCGGGGCAAACAACAGTCACTTGATGCCCTACCATTTGCAACGCCTGAAATGGCACCATTAACTCGTAATCTTCGACAAAATCACCCGCGATGATCAAAATTTTTGCCATGGTAAACTCCTTTTATTGGGATAGTTTCAGAGAGAAAGTTTGGAATATCACTCCGATTAACCATTCCACTTTACTCCCCTCACAACGACAAAGGTAACAACCAAATACTACAGATTAGCGCCAGTAAAAAAGCGCCCGTAGGCGCTTTATGAGATAAAGAGGAGCAAAACCAATTATCAGTATGACCACTCATAGGGATCGTAATTCGCTAACACTTCAGCATAACTGTGACTCAATCCTTGGGTAGAGTAATAATAACCTTTACCCTGATTATCCACGGCGTAAAAAATATCCTCGGTTCCAGCCTGCTGAGGCAACTGTTCTTGGATACTCGCCAGCTTAAGTTCATCATAATGGTAGGGTGCAAAGGTCAGTACACTTTCCTCAAACACCGCAGTATGACGGCAACTGTTACGCCTAATCTGAGCGGCAATGGCCTCAAGTTCCTCCCCACGATTAAGGGCTAGCCATTGTTCAGCATAGCGTTCAACGATGTACTTTTCGGAATAAAAGTAATGATCTTTACCCGATAATCGCATCTGAATATCCGCGTAATCCCTATTGAGGATTAAGCTGATATAACAGCTAACCGTTTGGCTACAATCCCACTCGAGTCCAGCCACGGCGGCAATTTGCTCCGCCGTGACTAAACGCCCGTGTTGACTGAATACTCTGATATATCCAACAAGCTCAATCATAGTGTTCAACTATTGTATTCAACTCGGTAATAAGCCCTTTGCAGCTAATCTATCTGCTACAAACCCTAAGCCAAACTTATTGAGCGTCGCTCGAGTCGGGGCTCCGGTTTGAATATCCCAGCCAAAGGCTTCATAGAACATATCCAGTGCTTTTTGCATATCAGCACGATCCATCTTGATGGTGCCCTGATCGCCAAAGTTTTTATCTGGATTCAAATCATAAACCCAATCACTGAGCACATCATGCTCTTCGCGCATATTGCTTTCATTCATTTGCAATACGGTTAAAGCACGGTGTAAATGCAGCACTCTTTCCGCTTTAAAGTCCAATTCAGCTTCAGTGGTTTCAATCCCTGTCACTAAACTAAACATCTGCGATTCGATAGTGCTGTCACCCTCATAGTTACGATTCTTATCCGGTGATGCCAACAATGGGAACATCCAGTTACATAGTGTCAGCGAATCGTGTAACACGTTTTTCACCAGCGACCATTTGGCAAAACGGATCTTGGCCGCATTGATTGGGGTATACCAATTCACCTTATCGAATGCACCTTCACCCCATTTTTTCTCGGCAATCGCCACTGTCATATCATGTGGCAAACCACTGTTAACGATATTGATGTGGGAATGGCACTGGGCATCACGGTTAAAGACCACGTTAATTAACGTACCAACCTGACCTGCGGTTTCACTGGCATGGTGAACGGCTGCATTGGTTTTCTTGTTAAATACTTTCGTTGCACTTTCTTTGTGGATATCCCAGTAACCTAATGCGGGGTTGGTTCCATCTAATCCCCAACGCTTAATCAAATCATATAAGCCGTCAGCCATGTGGGAGATTTCACCTTCTTTAAACGCCACTCGGCGATAAAAATCAAGTAAGAAAGCCGGATCTTGGTTATCCCAAAGTGCCCAAGGAATACTGTTAAATTCATCCTCAGGTAATAAATGCTTAAACATATCCTTTGTTTTTAAGAATTTAAATAGATGAGAAATAGATCCATAGTTACACCAAATACCATAGTCATCGAGAATATGTGCCCCTAAAGCGCCCGCCATCGCGTGTGCTTCTGTACCATTTTTGGTGCCCATTAAATACTGTGGTACAAGGAATCCCATACAGACGTTGGATATGTGTTCGGTTTTGCGGCCGTATTTACTCTTAAGTTCAGGGACTTTAAGTTCACAGAAACAGCGAATAGGGCATGAATGACAGCCACCAGTTCGCTTCATCCATTTATTGGCATATTCCACGCCAATATAACTTTCAGCCATCGAAGTACGGAAACCGATACGGTTACGTTCGTTCCATGGCACTTCACCTAATTCAATTTCTTGATCTGCAGCGCCCCACTTGAGCCCTGGTCTAGCCTTCCAACGACTGATAGGCGCTGAGTACTCGGCCCAAGATTGCGGTGTTGAAGGGACAACACCATTATTATTGGCGCCGATAATCCCTAAAATATGGTCATCTAATGCGCGCATTTTTTCATTGTTAGCGACAATTTTGACCGAACCAGTACCAATAATACCGATCCCTTTACAATTTTTAGACCCCATAACAGAGCCATGACCACCCGCTGAATGCCCGCCTTGCGTCATTATCACTGAAAGTGGTACTTGGTTTTCCCCTGCTTGACCAATTGCGGCAACCTGAGCATTAGGCCCCATCATTTGTGCTATCATCGCATGGGTATCAAATATGCCTTTACCCCATAGGGCATCGGCAGGTTCAATCGTGACCTTATCATCCACAATTTTAAGCCACACAGGGCTGCTGGCTTTGCCTTCAATGGCAATGGCATCGAAACCTGCAAATTTCATCGCAGGTGAAAAATGCCCACCAAAATGGCCATCAGCAATCAGATGTTTTTCAATTACGGGACTACGGGAAGTAATGGTTGTTCGTCCGGTACAAATAACACCTGAACCCGTTAATGGGCCTGCGGAAAATACAATAATATTATCAGGGTCAGTTGCCGTTATATTGTCTTTATGATTGTCCCACAGAATTTTATATCCTATGCCCATACCACCAATATAATCATAATATTTATTGATTGGCTCATACCATATATGATTAGTTGTTAAATTAACTCTTAGGACTTTACCAGCCCACCCGCCTATTTTATCACTCATATTACTTCTCCTGAATTTAAGAAACTAAGCCGGTATATTTTTCATATTGTTCTAATGCAGCTTCAGCCTCTTCCCAGTTATAAAATTTAATTGCACCTGTAGGACAAACTTGCGCGCATGCAGGTTTACCGTTACATAAATCACATTTCACTGCTTTCATTTTGCTGCGAACAACTTTAATGACTTGCTGAGGGCACTTATCTGCACAATAACCACATCCAACGCAACGCTCTTCATCAATGACTTTGGCGCCAGTTTGTTGATTTGTTGAAATAGCTTGCTGCGGGCACACTTCAGTACACACTTCACAGTGACGACAAGTTGAAGGCACAACGGTTCTGTCACCGCATTCACCTCGCTGTATTTCATAGTCAAATTGCACGCCATGTGGGCCATAGTTCATATTTTTTTCTACTTTGACACGAGCGAGTGTGGGACTGCTATCCCCTTCATGGTTCCAACCACAGGCTATTTCACAGCGTCTACAACTCACACAAACTGTAGGGTTTACCACCATGAGTCCACCTGGCATGACTTCTACTTTTTCTTGGCTATTACTGTCACTGCCACAACCGGTAAGAAAACTCACCAATGTTCCGCTATAGACTGTACCGACAGCAACGCCCATACTGCCTTTAAGCATTCCTCTTCTGGTAATCATATTTGATCCTTTATTAGTCAAAGCAATATAATTAAAATATGCATACACTTTGATTCCCGACAATTTATGCTAAAGTAATTATCTATTTGATTTTTAACCTGCGTCACATTTACCCATATTGACCATTTATTAAATCGATAAGCAAGACTTACATCAAAGTAGCTTATTTAAGAATTAAGAATATCGAAAAAACCAATAAAGCCTTAGTTCAAGTTATCAACATATAAAGCCCAAAATATTCATTAATTAATATTAATTAAGTGCAACTTCACTAATATCCGAGTTAATATTTAGAGCGCATACATTCCGATTAGAGTCCCGACAGAATCTAATTAAAAAGGAATGGAAAATGATGAAAACGAATACCCGTTCTCAGTGGATAGCGTTTACGCCGATCGCAATGGCAGTCTGTCTAATGACAGCCTGTTCCGATGGTGATGATGGTAAAGAAGGCCCACCAGGTACAGTGGGCATTACCATTGAACAAGCTAACTCCCTTAAAGCCACGATTGAAAATGTAACAATCGATAGCAAAACCCAAGTTCAAGTTGATTTCTTCTTGAGCAATGCCAATGGTATTGCCGTTACAGGCCTAGAAAACCTTAAAGATCTCGATACCTTAGGTGTAGGCATTGCTAAGCTGGCGCCTCCACAGGCTCACTATCAAGCCAAAACAGCCATAAGCACAGAGGCTACGAGCACGACAGATCCTGCACTGCAGTGGACAAGTTACATCAATAAACTGGTAGAGCCCGCTACAAATGCTCAAGTAACGGCTGCGACACAATGGCAAGCAGGTATTGAAACGAGCTGTAAAAGTGACTGTTTAACTTCATTGGGTAATGGTCAATACCGTTACACTTTCAGTCAACCTCTAACGAGCTACCCTCAATTTTCAGGGTTAGATACTCAATATGCACCCGAACGAACTCATAGGATCTATCTTGAGTTAAAACCGCTTGCAACTAGCCCTATCGAAACTCACTTAATCAATACGGTATATGACTTTGTTCCGGCAACAGGACAAGCTGCAAAGGCAGATGAAGGACGAGTAGTTATCGCACCTGAACAAGCTTGTTTTCGCTGCCATAATGATGACCTAGCCAATGCGGATACCCGCTTGTTAATGCATGGAAGTAAGCGATTTGCCTATGAAGGCTGCGTTATGTGCCACACAAGCTATTCGGGCGATCCAGAAACCGCTAATAGTCTGGATATGGCAACGCTAACGCATCAGATCCATCAGGCAAAATATCAAGTGGTGGGTTATAAGGGACAGTTATATGACTTCTCAAATGTTACCTACCCAGGTGATATGAAACAGTGTCAGCAGTGCCATATTCCCGGTGCGACTGCCCAAACTGATAATTACAATATTCCGAGTAAAACAGCCTGTCTTGACTGCCATAAAGGGCAAATTCCCACCGACTGGAATGGTACTGTTGCAGGCCTGTTCCACAATCGGGAAATTTTTGCAAACGCATGGGCATTGAGTTGCAGTGGTTGCCATCCTGATAGTAACAACCCTCAAGGTGTTGGCTTATTCCATAACGCGAAGACCAAGACTGCAGCAAAATTAGCAAGTGATTATCAAGTAAAACTATTGAGTTCAAAGATAAATACTGATGCTCAATCCCTTGAAGTCACTTTGCAAGTGCAGCAACTGGATCAACTGCCTGCCACTCAGCCTATGATAAAATCCTTCTGGTTGATTGCGACAGGTCAAGCCGATAGCACCAATCTACCGGTAAACAACGGACAACGTAAAGTATGGAATCTGTTGGCAAATGACCCAAATGTTTCATTAAGCATCATGGGAGCCAATCAACTGAAAGTGACCGTTACTCAGCTTTCAACTGCAGATTTTGGTCATTTAACTCAATCCAAGCTCTACAGTAAGCTAGTGCTTTGTGCTGATAAAAATACCGGATATGCCGTTAATTGCGATATAGCTAATCAGGATGTCAGTCTCAGTGCTATTAACTCGCTGACATTGTCGGGTGATGCGGTTAACACTAAAACCAAAGCTGACGAAAACGCTTGTCGCCAATGCCATGACAAAGGCTTAGAGGATAGAGTGCTTTCCGCACATCAGTTAGGCAGTATGTTTGAGCCTAATAGCCAATGTGGTACATGTCATGCGCCTCAAACATCAACCGCATTAACCGATGGACAATGCCGTAGTTGCCATAATAGTGAGACAGTGATGTATCTCAATGCCAACTTAATGCATACCCCAGGATCGGATCAAATCAAGCCGTATAGAACGCTTAATAACACCTTAAGCTATAGAGAAATGGTGCACTCACTGCATGCGGGGACTCGGACTGTTGAAGGTTTTGGTAAACCACGTCCAGAACTGACCTATCCCAATGCTAAAAATGGTTGCAGCTCATGTCATAGTAAAGGTCAATTAGATCTTAGCGGACTGAATGAGCAACAATCACTCTTAGTTGCCACGCCAGGTGCCACTAACAAAGGGCAAATTGCAGAATACTCACCCACGTTAGCAACCTGTAGTGCATGTCATACTAAACTTGATAGTTTAGCCGTCCATGCACGAGGCTTTGGTGGTGTTTATCAAAGTGATGCCAGCGGTGGTCGAATTTATCAGCCAGGACAAGAATCATGCGCAGTTTGTCATGCCGAAGGCCGATCTTCTGGCGTTGATAAGGTACACAAGTAAAAGACGATATCTTAATCTAGTCAGTCACGGCAACTTTGCTCTATATTGCCAAGATTACCGCTAAAATTTATTGTTAATGAAAATAGCCGCTCACCATGTGAGCGGCTATTTTTTAGGACGATGATTTAATCATCAGACTAATCACGCTGTTGATTATCAACAACCAGTGTTTGGCTATAACCATTGAGTCCAGTGTTAGCTGACTTAACGACATTTAAGGCTTCTGTAGTAAGCGCATTATTGCCATTTAAGAGATCGTTTAACGTCCCTGATTCACCATTTACTAAGCCTAACTCTCTTAACATCGCATCCACAACGGGCGCATTTGCGCGATAATTTAACGCGGCACTAGTCACTTGTTCAGCGATACCGCCTTGATGTTGAACGCCTTCGCTACCGGCAGTAAATTGATTACCTGTACCATAACCTTGAAGAATTTTAATCCCTTCAATGTTTTCCAGCGGTTTAACGGCTTGTGCGACAATTTCTGGCAGAGCTTTAAGAATGGCAAGGGATTTTTGCAAGGCAATTTGTTCATCACGCAGCACGTTTTCTGCTTCATATAAGGCTTGTTTACCCGCAGCTTCAACGGCATACACTTTTTCATCCGCTTCTGCTTGCAGTTTTTTTGCATCGGCGCTGGCGCGTGCCTCAATCAAAATGGCACTCGATCTGTCTTCAGCGGCACGTTTTTCAGCTTCCGCTTGCACTGTCACACCTACCGCATCACGTTCAGCTTCTTTACGGGCATCAATCACTTCAATTTCTTTACGACGATTGGCTTCGGCTACTTGGCGCGCTGTAATTACCGCTTCTTCTTTCTCAACTTTCAGTTTTTCAGCTTCGGCAGCACGGGCACGGGCTGCGGATTCTTCTTCAGATTTAGCCGCCACAGCGATACGTTTTTCCTGCTCAGAAACTTCAATATCCCGTTGCTGTTGAATACGTGATTGCTCAATGAGCTTATATTTTTCAATCTCGCGGGTTTCGATATCTTTGGTTTTCTCGATTTCTGCGGTTTCGATAGCACGCTCTTTGGCAATCTCGGCTTCGCGTTCTTCACGGGCCTTATTTTCTTTCTGCTTGATGATTTCAGCTTTCTGATCGGCGCGTTTAAATTCTAAGGATTGCTGCTGGATCAAGCGGGCTTCTTCTTCCGACTTTTCAATTTCCAGCGACTCTTTTTCGGCCTCTAAATTACGCTGTTCAATCTTAATACGGTTTTCCTGCTGAATATCGTTGGTCTCTTTACGTTTTTCTTCGATAATCTTCGCCAAACGAGCACGACCTTCAGCGTCGAATGCGTTGTTTTCATTAAAAAACTGTAGATCTGTTTGATCAAAACCCGTTAATGAAACCGATTCGAGTTCGAGACCGTTTTTCTCAAGATCGTTAGCCACGTTATTCTGTACACGCTGTACAAAATCGGCACGCTGCTCATGCATCTCTGTCATGGTCATTTCTGCAGCCACGGCACGCAGCACATCAACAAACTTTGATTCCATCAACTTTTTAAGCTCTTCCACTCGGGTAGTGCGCGTACCTAAGGTTTGCGCCGCCATGGAGATACCTTCTGAATTGGGCGCTACACGTAGATAGAAATCGGCTTTCACATCGACCCGCATTCTGTCCTTAGTGATAAGGGCATCTTTTTGGGTTTTCTCAACTTCAATACGCAAAGTATTCATATTGACGGCAATGGTTTCATGCAATACAGGAAGCACAATAGCACCGCCATCTTTTATAATTTTCTCACCACCAAAACCTGTACGTACAAAAGCCATTTCTTTCGTGGCACGCTTATACAGCTTGGCAAAAATCAGCCCGATCACTGTCAGACCGACCACAACCATGGCGGCAATCAGCAAGAAAAAGTAGCTTGAGTTCGTTACATCATTTAATACATCCATTTGATTTCCTTCTCGATTAAAATATGACTTTCAAGATTAATTATCAAAGCGTGTTGCAGACCATACTCGGCCTTCACGTCTAAGGAGCACCACTTGGGTGCCTGAGGCAAACTCGATCCCTGAAGTTTCAGGTTCGACTAAAACATAATGTTTTTGTTGATGTTTATCGCGGACAACCGCTTCGGAGGGCATGCCTTTTATGGCACAGCCTAAAGTGATAGTGCCAACATAACCACTAAGATCATCTAGCGATATCGCACTTGATTCATTTTTAGGTAAATGGTCGGCAAGTAATCGTCCTAGATATCGGCAAGCAAAGGCACTTGCCACGACAGCAATTGGCAGTGTAAACAGTTGTGGCAGAAGAACGCCCACGACACTTAAACTGATAAAATTGACGAGATAGCCCGCAATGGCAAAACTGGTCAGTGCAAGCACAAACCAAATCAGCAGAGGGAGCCGATTGAGGCATAACCAACCAGCAATTCCTGTAAGGCCGCCACCCATATCGGGATGATAATCAACATCGGTAGGTACCCATTGATCCAAGGCGCTTAACATGCTTAAACCAATTAAGAGGGCTAAAGCTTCAAACACCCCCAGAAAAAGCACACAGGCAAAAGCAATGGTGTAAGGTAAATTTGGCTGCTCAACTAAAAACGCCCACATAATCATCTCCTTGAACAATACAGCATTCCATTTATGTCACTGTAATTATCAACTTGTAAACGACAGAATAGCAAGATACGAATCGTTTCTAAATTAAAAATGAACGCTAAAATGGGTCTATTCCTTCCATTTTATGCACCAATGCTATTGCAATTATCCCTGTACATTCTCAATCATGTTGAACGAATACAATCAAAACTGACTTAGCCACTTGCTCTGCAAATCGTCGCAATGACCATAGGTTGCGTAGTTGTCATTTCGACAGTAACGATAAATGGCCTTATAAAGTACGT
Organism: Shewanella sp. W3-18-1; assembly: GCF_000015185.1. NCBI lineage: Bacteria > Pseudomonadati > Pseudomonadota > Gammaproteobacteria > Alteromonadales > Shewanellaceae > Shewanella > Shewanella sp. W3-18-1. The sequence continues at coordinate 3,406,265 of NC_008750.1, forward strand.
TAAATCCATACTCAATTCTGCAACTTAAGGTTGTTTGGGTATATAATGCCGAGCTTATTTTAATCGGGACACTTTGAACGGGATAAATATCGGCCATGTTACTGCGTGCAATCACCCCACAGGATTGGGATGCCATTTTAGCGATCCAAGATGAGTGTTACTCACAACTGGATCCTGAGCCACTGCATGTACTGCAAAGTAAATGGCAAGTATCACCCCAGTCCTGCTTTGTATTTGAAGTCAATGAGTCCGTTGTTGGTTATTGTTTGGCTCATCCTTGGACCACAAATATGCCACCGGCGTTATATGAGCCTATTACCCATTTACCTAAGGCTGATACCTTATATCTACACGATATTGCGATTTCAGCCAAAGCCCAAGGTTTAGGCGCGGGGACTAAGGCGCTCACCCGATTAAAACTATTAGCGGATCGTTTTAACCTCAACTCATTGTCCTTAGTTGCAGTGCAAGGCGCCGATAGCTACTGGCGAAAAATGGGGTTTAAACCTCACACCATTGATAAGTGTCTTGGCTCTTACACCCATGATGCCATGTACATGATTTATAAAATTAATCATAGAGATTAAAAATGAATCCCACCCTAACAACTATTGGCTTACTCTGTCTTAGCAATATCTTTATGACTTTTGCTTGGTATGGCCATTTAAAAACCCTAGGCTCAAAACCTTGGATTATTGCAGCCTTAGTGAGCTGGGGGATCGCCCTATTTGAATACTTACTACAAGTACCTGCTAACCGTATCGGTTACACGGTAATGAATGTCGGCCAGTTAAAAATTCTGCAAGAAGTCATCACCTTAAGTCTATTTGTCCCCTTTGCCTATTTCTATATGAAAGAACCCTTAAAACTCGATTATCTGTGGGCAGGCTTGTGTATTCTAGGCGCAGTGTATTTTATTTTTAGAAGTGAATTTAATTAATTTCAGGAGTTTTCCCCCATGGCTCGTCAAGTCACTTATACCTTCAAAGGTCAGACTAAAACTATCGCTTTTAGCTACGACAAACACCATGATTTATATGAAGCCGTCGCCGAAGCGGAAGGCATTGACCTTACGAAGTTTTTAGCCATGGAACAACAAATTGCCATGACCTCACGCAAAGGCGCAAAGGCGGAAAAGGATTTTAGAAAAGTTGAATTTGCCCGTTTTGGCTTTAGCAATATTCACTTTGTTCGTGATGAAGAGCCCGGAGCATAAGTATCATTATGCTCTAGTAACACCTTTTTGAGACTAGGATTTGCCAATGTTAAACAGTGAACACGCCAACTTTCCACGGGCAGGCTTTTTTCGCCGATTAGGTGCGGCCATCTATGATCTGTTATTAGCCCTTGCGGTCTATATGTTTGCGGGGGCTATTGGTTTTGGAATATTTTTCGGCCTAACATCTTCAGGGCTGGTCAGTATGAATGGCTTTGAGCATATTTCAGACGCCTTAAATGGTACGCCAATTTACCATGGTATTTATCAATTATGGCTCGCCCTGTGTGTTGGTACTTTCTATGCGCTATTTTGGAGTCGAGGTGGGCAAACCTTAGGTATGCGCGCCTGGCGCCTTAAAATCCAACATCCTAACGGCCAAAATTTAAGCCTGATCACTGCCTATGCTCGCATCATTTGGTCACTGCTTGGCGTTGGTAATTTATGGATTTTGATTAACACAGATAAATTAGCCTTGCAGGATATGATGACACGCTCCGAAGTGGTTGTACTATCAAAGGAAGCCAATCAAATGCGCAACTGGCACGGGGCTTAACCTCCCAGAATCTAGCCAAAATAGCCCATAAAAAACGACGCTTATGCGTCGTTTTTTATGGGCTAAATAGAGGTATCATCGCCGAATAAAGTAGAAGGCAATCCCGGTAAATAGCAAACTCGGCGCCATCGCCCCGACATACGCGGGTAGCTCATAAACAATACTCATAGGGCCAAAGATTTCATTGCTGATGTAAAAGCTAAAACCCGCGACAACACCTAATAATACCCTAGCGCCCATAGTCACAGTACGTAAGGGGCCAAACACAAACGACAGCGCCACTAACATCATGACCCCAACCGTGACAGGCTGCATCAGCTTACGCCCTAACGCTAACTCATAACGACTAGGATCTTGGCTATTGGTTTTAAGGTAGTCGAGATAACCGAGTAAACCTTGAATGGATAGTGCTTCGGGTTTAACAGATACAACACTGAGCTTATCGGGTGTTAAACTCGATTGCCATATATCTTCCTCAAGGTGCTCTAAGGTTACTTGATCATAGGTCAAATCGGTTCGCTTAACATCAAACAAACGCCAACTATCGCGAGTAAATACAGCCCGCTCAGCATGCACAACCTTAGTGAGTTTAAGTTCACTATTGAACTTATAGAGTGTGATATTGTTAAGTTTGGTGATATTTTCCACTTCACCTATATTGACAAACAAATCGCCATCCTTCGCCCATATACCACGGTGGGATTTAATCAAACTACCGCCGGATAGTTTTATCGCTTGCAGCTCGTTAGCCTTTTGCTCTGCAACTGGCGCACCCCACTCACCAAGAGCCATCACCATGAGCATCAGTGGCACAGCAGTCTTCATGGCAGAAAGGGTAATTTGTAAACGAGACAATCCAGATACCTGCATAACCACAAGCTCGGAGTTAGACGCTAACATTCCCATACCAATCAAGGCACCGAGCAGCACAGCCATGGGGAAAAACATTTCAATATCACGGGGGATTAAAAAAAGCACATAAATACCTGCGTCCATCATGGTATAAGTGCCACGTCCCACCAAGCGCAGTTGGTCAACCCACTTAATAATGCCAGACAACCCCGTCAGCACCAGTAAACACAAAGCAGATGTGCTTAAAATCACTCTGGCAATATAAAGGTCTAAGATCTTCATACGGCCACCTTCTTACGTGCCATAGCAGTAGATAAACGTGCAAATAAAGGTCTATCTTTACCCAATAAAAATATTCCCATAATCAGTGCCGATAAATGTATCCACCACATACCTAAATATTGTGGAATAACACCATCTTGTAATGCTTTACGACCTGCTACCATCAATCCAAAATACCCCAAATACAGCAGTACTGCGGGTAACATCTTAGCAAATTTGCCTTGACGCACATTGACCCTTGCTAAAGGCACGGCAATCAACGTCATAATGGGAATCGCAAGGGGAATAGCAAGCCGCCAGTGAAATTCAGCGACTGCTTCTGCGCTTTCAACTTTAAGCAAATCGGTAACGGTCAATGCCGATAATTTACGGCGCCGCTCATCCACCTGCTGCTCTTTAATCTGCATTTTATAACCACCAAATTCGATCATTTGGTAGTCCTTTAATCTTGGGCTCCCCTGATAACGAACACCGTTATTAAGTTGTAATTGCTGAGCGCCCATATTGTCTTCTAATACGCGACCGTTTTTAGCCACGACAACATTTGTCACCCCCGTTTCATCGGAGGGTTCAGGTAGCTGAGCCACAAACACTTTTTCTAATTCATTATCTTTGCCGATACGCTCGACAAACAGTACCGCACGGCCGTTAGGACTTGCTTGAAAGCGTCCTTGAACTAACGCGGCAAGTCCAGCCTCAGATTGTGCTTTTTCAAGCACTTGATTTTGTTGTTCCTCTGCCCATGGCGTTACGTAAAGCGATAAGTACCCCGTAAACAACATATTCACTACAGCCAGAATTAACGTCACCCGAGTGACATACCATTCACTCACGCCTACGCCATGGAGGATCACCATTTCATTTTCAGAGTACATGCGGCCGTGAGCCACCAAAATACCCAAAAACAAACTTAAGGGTAAAACCAAAACGACTAAGGCGGGAATGTTAAGTCCAATCAGGGTCACAATTAATGAAGCAGGAAATTCGCCATCAGAGGCGTCGGCCAGTATGCGCACAAAATGCTGGCTAATAAAAATAGTTAACAGCACCAAAAGTACGGCAATTTGTGCCTTAAAAACTTCTCGAATAAGGTATCTAAATACAATCACAGGCAGGATCCGGTCTCTAAACTTATCTTTTTGCTGGTAACAGACTAACTTTCATGTAAACTGTCTACTTTTGATAGTTTTCTGACCAGCTTCAGGGGTTCTTGGTAAACTTAAGTTTAATTGCTGTTTAACAAAAACATGCGACTCAAGTACCGAGAATAAATCACCTTTGGAGTAATAACTTAGGCCCTTTTCGGGACAAGCAGACATTATCCAATAAATATAAAAATTTGTCTTTAAGAATCTAGGAGTGCCCATGGAGTTTAGCGTAAAGAGCGGTAGCCCCGAAAAACAACGCTCAGCCTGTATCGTTGTCGGTGTTTATGAACCCCGTCGTCTATCGGGTATCGCGGAGCAATTAGACAAAATTAGTGAGGGTTACATCAGTAACCTGTTGCGTCGTGGAGACTTGGAAGGAAAGCCTGGGCAGATGTTATTACTGCACCACGTCCCTAACGTACTAAGCGAACGCGTATTATTAGTTGGCTGTGGCAAAGAACGAGAACTAGACGAACGCCAATATAAGCAGATCATCACTAAGACGATCAACACATTAAATGAAACTGGTTCAATGGAAGCAGTGTGCTTTTTAACTGAACTGCACGTGAAAGGCCGTGATACCTATTGGAAAGTACGTCAAGCCGTTGAAACGACAAACAGTAGTTTATATAGCTTCGATGCCCTAAAAACCCGTAAAGGTGAAACGCGCCGCCCTCTACGTAAACTCGTTTTCAATGTCCCTACTCGCCGAGAATTAACCTTAGGCGAACGCGCCATTGAACACGGTATGGCAGTATCTGCCGGTATGCACTTGTGTCGCGATGTCGCAAACATGCCACCTAATATTTGTAATCCTGCTTATTTGGCCTCTCAAGCGCGTCAACTGGCCGAAGTGCACGAAAATCTACATGTTACTACTATCGGCGAAGAGCAAATGGCCAAACTGGGGATGAACTCATACCTCGCAGTTGGTCGTGCTAGTGCGAATGAATCCATCATGACAGTGATGGAATATAAAGGCGCAATCGACAGCACTGAAAAGCCGATCGTATTGGTTGGAAAGGGGTTAACATTTGACTCTGGCGGCATTTCATTAAAACCTGGCGAAGCTATGGATGAGATGAAATACGATATGGGTGGTGCAGCGGGTGTTATCGGCACAATGAAAGCCATTTGTGAAATGAATTTACCCATCAACGTCGTGGGTGTACTCGCAGGCTGTGAAAATATGCCTTCGGGGAATGCTTATCGCCCAGGTGATATTCTGACCACAATGTCAGGCCAAACCGTTGAAGTGCTTAATACCGATGCTGAAGGTCGTTTAGTACTATGTGACGTATTAACCTATGTTGAGCGTTTTGAACCTGAGCTGGTTATTGATACAGCGACCCTCACAGGGGCTTGCGTGATAGCCTTAGGTAAGCATGCTTCTGGCCTATTCTCATCGCACAACCCATTGGCGCACGAGCTGCTAAATGCAGGTGAACAAAGCGGTGATCGCGCTTGGCGCATGCCTCTTTGGGATGAATACCAAGATATGCTCGACAGCCCATTTGCGGATATGACCAACTTAGGCGGTCGTCCTGCGGGAGCCATTACTGCAGCTTGCTTCCTATCGCGCTTTGCTAAAAAGTACAATTGGGCCCATTTAGATGTGGCAGGCACAGCATGGAATAGTGGCGCCAATAAAGGCTCGACGGGTCGTCCTGTCCCTCTTTTGACTCAATTTTTGATCAATCGTGCTGGCGTTGAATTAGGCGAATAAACTTAATTCAAAGCTAACATATAAACAGGCGAAGATAATCCTCTTCGCCTTTTTTATCTCCTTGAAAATAGAGTTTTTATGATTACTCCTAAGGAACATTAAGCTATCCCTGATTGTTATTTGACAATCCCTCATATTAAACAAGTTTTGATTGACAGCCGCGCCCTAGCCCTTTAGTTTTAACCCCATGAAAACAATGACAGCAACTTTTTTTACTTTCTTTTTTACACCCCCACTCTAGGAGGCGGATTTACTGTGTAAAAACGAAAGTAAAAATCCAAAGCCTCCCAAATGGGAGGCTTTTTTGTCTTAAACGATTGATTAATACACGGCGGCAATTGAGGTCATCATGCATAAACCACAGCCTTTAAATCAAACTCGAGAGCAAATCACCCATCTCGATAATGAACTTCTCTCATTACTCGCCGAGCGCCGCCGCTTAAGTTTAGAAGTTGCCCGCAGTAAAGAGGTTGATGTCAGACCGATTAGGGATACACAAAGAGAAAAAGAACTCCTCGCTAGGCTGGTCAAAGCAGGGAGAGAAAAAGGCCTCGATGCCCATTATGTGATCTCACTTTACCAAAGCATCATTGAAGATTCAGTATTAAATCAACAAGCATATCTGCACGGCCGTGCCAATCCAGAGACACAAAAACAGCAATATTGTATCGCCTACTTGGGTGCTCGAGGCTCCTATTCTTACCTTGCCGCAACGCGTTATTGCCAGCGCCGTCAAGTCGATATGCTGGACTTAGGTTGCCAAAGCTTCGATGAAATAGTGCAAGCAGTAGAATCAGGGCATGCAGATTACGGTTTCCTACCGATTGAAAACACCTCATCGGGTTCCATTAATGAAGTTTATGATGTACTGCAACACACTAGCCTTTCCATCGTCGGCGAAACGACTATCGAAGTCAGCCACTGTCTGTTAGCTAAAGCCGGCAGTAAAATAAGCGACATTAAAACCGTTTACGCCCACCCTCAACCAATTAGTCAATGTAGCAGATACCTAAGCCAGCATAAGGACTTAAGGCTAGAATACTGTTCAAGCAGTGCTGAAGCGATGGAGAGGGTCAATCAGAGCCCAGACAATAGCGCCGCAGCTATTGGTAGCGTCGAAGGTGGTGCGTTATACCAGTTAGAATCCATAGAAGCGGGACTTGCAAATCAGAAGATTAACCAGAGCCGCTTTATTGTTGTCGCCCGAAAAGCCGTTGCCGTGCCAGAACAACTGCCTGCAAAAACCACTTTAATTATGGCAACGGGCCAAAAGGCGGGGGCATTAGTGGAAGCCCTGTTGGTATTGAAAGCTCATCAGCTAAATATGAGTAAACTCGAATCAAGACCGATTCCCGGAACCCCTTGGGAGGAAATGTTTTACCTTGATATTGATGCCAATATTTCTAGTGAAGCGATGCAAGCAGGATTAAAACAATTAGAGCGGATCACTCGATTTATCAAAGTATTAGGTTGTTATCCCTGCGAGACGGTAAAACCAACCCAACTGAGCAACAGCCAGCTATTAATTGAACCTAGCACCTCGAAAACCCAAGTGATTAGCGATACCGTTCCCGATGCTAATCCATTTAGATACAGTAAGGCCTACAAAGCACAGGCAAGCGAGATTAACTGCGGCCCTTTCTGCATTGGTGCGGGTAATATCGGCGCAATAGCTAAGATAGTGCTCACACACGAGCAGTCTCACTTAGCATTAACGCAGTTTGAACATAAAATAAAACAGCTTAAAGAAGCGGGATTTCAAGCCGTTATTTTGGACAACATTAACCAGCTTGTCAGTCCAGAACTTATCTTGCCAAAGCTTCGCCAAACGTTGCATCAATACGATCTGTTATGCATTATCGCCATTGAGCAAGCAATTGATATAGTCCTAGCAACTCAGCAGGGCGATATGCTGTTTTTGACAGGTAAACATATGTTTAATCAATCCTTACTCACTCAAGCAGGGACTCTGCCTATCCCACTATTACTTGAACGTAACGATATGGCGAGCTATGAGGAGTTTTTAGCGGCAACGGAAGTCATTTTAAGCCAAGGGAATCAACAGTTGATCCTCTGTGACTCGGGCGTTCGCACCTTCAATAACGCTAATCTTCCTACATTGGATTTAACGAGCCTTATTCAGATAAAAGCCACCAGTCATCTTCCTATCGTCATCAATCCTTGTTACGCCATCGCGGATGAAGCACTGATCTTACAAACCAAAGGTATTAAACAATTAAAAGCCGATGGTTTAGTGCTTAACTGCAACCTAAATGACAATGATTCACTTAAGCTGATGAGTTCAGTTGTAAGAGAACTGTACAACTGACAGGGAAATGTCCCTCTGATAAAGCGTAAATGACCAACTCGTTTGCTGGTCATTTACAGCTATCAAAGCATAAAGCTAACAAAAAAAGTGAACCAAACTCGAAAGTGCAAGTAGACAGGAGAGTACAACTAAACTTCGATGCCATCGATAAGGCCCAGCCAGCCTTTAATAATACGATGGCAAAACCAAATAATACCAAACAGATAAATCGAAAGACTGAGCCAAGTTATCGGCACCCAATAGCCAAGCACTAATAAGCCAATAAAGATAAGATTAGAATGTCGCTGCCAACGCAAATGCGATACCAAAAGTGCATTCCCATGAGATTGGCGTTGAGAGAGATTAATAAATAGGCTCAGTAATACAGGCAGTAAAAGTAAGGGAAAGCCCGACATCAATGCATAAAGCAAATGCCCAAGGCTGCGATCTTCAATTTTTGCGGCATAAGTGGTTGTCGTTGTCATTGAGAGACTCCAGCCAGACGAATAGACTAGGCGCAAACAACTACGCCCTTGTCTTTAACCTTACGTTCTCACAGCAAGAATCGCAACTCAGGAGTTAAAATATTTCTGTGTGATGAAAATATATCCTTGGTATTTTTGCGTTCAGAGAACGAGCGTCACATCCGATGTTAGTTTCGTTGAACAGGCCAAAACATAACCCGCTTCAATTTCTGCAGGTGTTAAGGTCATGGTACTACTCGACTCAGTCGTTCCTTCTACCACTTGGCATTTACAAGCCCCACAAACGCCTGAGCGACAAGCGGCAATAATAGGCAAACCTTCGGCTTCAATACCTTCAAGCAAGGTTTGCTCAGGTAATAAGGCTCGCGTTTTATCGCCGATTGATAACATAAAAGACGAACTGGCATTTGCGTGTTCTATGCCCAGTATTTCAGCTTGTTTGACTCGGCTTTGTGCCTCTTTAACCGCAGTAGCAAAACTCTCATGGTGCAATTGGCTCATATCAAACTGAAGCTCGTTAAGGATGCTTTTTACCGATTGCATATAAGGTTCTGGACCACACAAGAATATCGTTCGCTCAGCAAAATCGGGCACTAAATTGCGTAAACTTTCGGCATCTAATCGGCCTGTATCATAGAATATAGGCTCGTTATGCCAAGGTTTGGTGGTAGTGACAGATTCCAACATATAACGAAGTTTAAAACTGCGGTGACGCAGAGCCATGGTTTCTAAGGAGGATTTAAAAATGATATCAACTTCTGTTCGGGCGCTGTGTAAAAAAGCGATATCTGCATCCATTTGACTGTCAGTTAAATATCGCGACATAGAGTACATGGGCGTAATGCCACAACCTGCACTCAAAAAAAGATATTTCTGTGCAGGAATATCAAACAGATTAAACTGACCTGTAGGTGGTAACACTCTGACGCTCTGACCAGGCAAAAGATGGTCGATAAGATAGTTAGATACAAGCCCACCAGGGACACGTTTTATCGTTACCATTAAGGAATAAGGCCGCGAAGGCGAAGATGACAAGGTATAACTACGGCAAGCCTGTTCCCCATTAATCTCAAGCACAAAGGTCATAAACTGCCCCGGCTTGTAATCAAACTTCATTGGCTCGCCCGCCTGAAAACGAAAACTCACCACATCAGCAGTTTCTTCCCAACGCTCAACACACACTAAATGATTGAAGCTCTCCTTTAGCTTGGGAGCAATAGATAAAGCCTCTGCTTTCGATATTACACTCATATTCATAGCAATTTTACCCACGAAAAACTGCGGTTTTACCCATTCAGCTAAAACCGCAACTAACCAATAGTTCTAGGCTGAGTTAAGCCACGTTTAGCATGGTCTTTAAGTCCGCCTCAACGGTGGTCGTGTTTCTTAAACCAAACTTATCTTCTAAAATTTTGGCTAAGTTTGCAGTTAAGAAAGCAGGAGGTGTTGGCCCTGTCCGGATATTTTTAACGCCAAGAGAAAGCAAGGTCAGCAATACAACAATGGCTTTTTGCTCAAACCAAGAAAGCACTAAGCTCAGAGGTAATTCATTGATATCACATTCAAACACTTCAGCTAATGCAATCGCTAACTGGATCGCAGAATAAGCATCGTTACATTGACCCACATCGAGCAAACGCGGAATACCGTTAATATCACCAAATTCGAGTTTATTGAACTTATACTTACCACAACCTAGCGTCAGGATTATTGAATCCTTAGGTGTGGATTTAGCAAGTTCAGTAAAGTAGCTTCTGTCGGCTTTATCACCGTCACAACCACCCACAAGGAAAAAGTGTTTTATTGAACCATTTTTCACATTTTCAACCACAGCAGGGGCTGCCGCCATTAACGCATTGCGAGCAAAACCTATGGTGATTTTGTGCGGAATTTCATCGTAATTAAAACCCTCTAAAGCAAGTGCTTTATCAATTACTGCCGAGAAGTCATCACCGATGATGTGCATAACGCCAGGCCAGCCAACGATGCTGCGAGTAAAAATACGATCGCTATAACTGCCCACATTTGGATCAATAATGCAGTTTGATGTCATCACCACAGCGCCAGGGAAATTGGCAAATTCCTTCTGTTGGTTCTGCCAAGCGCTGCCATAGTTACCAACAAGGTGAGGATATTTTTTAAACGCGGGATATGCCAGTGCTGGTAACATTTCACCATGGGTATAGACATTAATGCCCTTACCTACAGTTTGTTCAAGAATAAGCTCTAAGTCCTTCATATCATGGCCTGAGACTAAAATCGCCTTGCCTTTAACTGACTTAGTATTCACCACCGTTGGCTCTGGATGACCGAAGGATTGGGTTTCACCCGCATCGAGCATCGCCATAATACGGTAATTTAATTGACCAATTTCCATCGCTGTGGCAAATAACTTATCCCCATCGACACTCGACTCACCTAAGAATGCCATGATTTCGTGAAATCGGCCCGCAACCTCAGCGTCTGTTTGGTCAAGTACGCGAGCATGCTCCATATAGGCAGCGGCGCCTTTAAGGCCATATAAGCAGAGTAATCTTAAACCAAGAATATCTTCATGGATTTCATGCTTGTCTTTATTCAATAACGCGATAGGTGCCTGAGAGAGCATTTCAACTTTACTGGTGCCCAACACTAACTGTGCCACTTCTGGCACTTGCTCTGCCACTTTTCCCGCTCTTTCACAGGCTAATTCATAAGCCGCTTTCAAACTAGCGCGGTATTTAGCAGCCTGCTGTGCATAAGCGACTATGCGCTCATCATCAAAGTTAACGTTAGTCAGAGTAGAAAAGAATGCTTTAGGTACGAAACTATCGATTTCGGCATCGACAATACCTAACTCACGGGCCTTAACCGCATACACTGAAACCCCTTGCAGCATATAAATTAATAAATCCTGCAAGTCAGATGTCGCGGCCAACTTGCCACACATACCTTGAGAATAGCTACAACCATTACCTGCTGGTGTACGAATAGTTTGCTCACACTGAATACAAAACATGGATAGACTCCTAATTTAAATTCATGCTTTATTTATGCATGTTTAAACTTAGTCTACCGAAACCCTGTACAAGCGATAGATATTTTTAAAATCCTCTCTCAAATTTGCGAGGGTTATCACCTTAAGCGATCACTAATATTAAATGTGACAACGTCGAACTTGACATAATAAAACGCCCATCAATGATGGGCGTTTTTATGGCGTAACATATTATTAATTAATTGGTTTTCATATCATTGACCGATTGCAGCATAATACGACTTTCGCGCTGAAATTGCGGTGCAAAATCCCCAAACCACTGAGCAACAGCTTGGAACTGCTTAATAAACTCGTTCCTGTCACCCCGTTTGAGCAGCTCTAGGGCTTCACGGTAGTTATCTAAATAATCGCCAATTGCATGCTGACTATCTTGCTGAGCAAAAATAATATCAGCGTAAAGCTCTGGGCTTTGGGCAAATAAACGCCCTACCATAGCGAGCTCTAAACGATAAATTGGCGAACTAAATTGCAACAGCGTCTCAATATCCGCCTCTTCCTTGCAAAGATTTAACCCATATACAAAGGTTGAGAAATGGCGCATCGCCTGTACCAACTGCATCGCACTGTCGTGACGCGCTGGCTCAGCTTCGACAATCCGAGCTCCCCAAATGGCGATCTGTTCGAGTAGCCATTGATATTTTTCCGGCGAGCGGCCATGACAAACAACAACAACTTGTTTCGCCAAACTGCCCACATCAGGACCAAACATAGGATGAAAACCAACGACGGGACCAGAATGCGCCTCAAGCATGGCTTTAACTGGCTCAGTCTTGATAGAGGTCAAATCGGCCAAAATGCAATCTGCTGGTAACTGAGTCAGTTTTTCACGAATAAGCTCGCAGGTAATCGCTATCGGCACAGTCACTAATACCATACCCGCATCGGCAAATAAGCTATCCGCCTGTTGCCAATCGTCTTTATCGAGCAGGTTTACTTGGTAGCCAGATAAGGTCAGCATTTGTGAAAATAGTCCACCAAGCTGGCCTTTACCACCGATAATCACCACAGTTCCTAGATCTTTTTTGACTTGTTTAAAGCCAACATCTTTCTCATTAAGATAAGACTCACGCATCAAACGACGCAAAATATCTTCGATCAACTGCGGCTCAATTCCTAGCGCTTTTGCTTCATCACGGCGTTTAGCTAGCATGGCTGCTTCACGCTGCGGTGCATAAATGGGTAAACCAGCGCCGTGTTTCACCGTGCCCACTTGTGCAACGAGATCCAGGCGCTTACGCAATAAATGTAGTAATTGCTGATCGACACCATCAATTAAGCTTCGAAGATGTTCTAATTCGGCCGTTGTTTTTTCATTCATACCTGAGTCCATTAAGCTGTTGCCAATTTAAGCGTTAGCGACCTTAAGCATATCGAAACGCGTTGGAAGTATTGAAGATAACTTCGCAGCGCCTTGACGTAAAACAGTTTCTGTTTTTTCCCAATTAATACAAGAATCTGTCACAGAAACACCGTAAGCTAGCTCGCTTAATGGCCTATCACAACTTTGATTGCCTTCATTTAGGTGACTTTCTAACATCACCCCGATAATGGACTTGTTACCATTGTAGATCTGCGCAAAAACATCTTCACACACAGGTATCTGCCGCGTGTAATCCTTAGAAGAATTGCCATGGCTGCAATCGATAATAAGGCGGGCATTAAGTTTGGCTTTATGAAGCTGCGCCTCACATTCTGCCACACTCGCCGCATCATAGTTGGGCATTGCACCACCACGTAAAATCACATGTCCATCTGGATTACCTGCAGTTTGCAATAGCGCTACTTGGCCCTGTTGATTTATGCCCATAAATCTGTGGCTACTGGCCGCCGATTTTAGCGCATTAATCGCTACATCGAGCTTACCATCGGTGCCATTTTTAAAGCCCACCGGCATAGACAGACCCGATGCCATTTCCCTATGGGTTTGCGATTCAGTGGTGCGAGCGCCAATAGCAGACCAAGTGACTAATTCAGAAATGTATTGTGGGCTAATAGGATCGAGTGCTTCAGTGGCGACGGGCAGCTCAAACTCGGCGAGCCAAATCATCAGTTCACGCGCCATCTTTAAGCCTTTTTCGACATCGAAGGATTCGTCCATATCGGGGTCGTTAATCATGCCCTTCCAACCGACCGTAGTACGCGGCTTTTCAAAGTAGACTCGCATTAAGATGTAAAACTCATCACTGAGTTCATCGTGCAGAGTTTTAAGCCTTAAAGCGTATTCTTTTGCAGCGGCGATATCATGTATGGAGCAAGGTCCCGCCACAATCAACACACGGTTATCACGTTTATGGACAATATCAGCCACAGTTTTACGGGCATTAAGAATATAACGATAGGCATGCTCAGACAGTGGCAAGGCATTTTTAAGCTCTTGCGGCGTGATTAAGACTTTCTCTGAACTGATGTGTACGTTGTTAATCGTATCCTGCTGCATGCTTACCACCTGAGGCTATTAATTCGGAATAATTTGGAGCACAAGTTCAAATCACTCAATGTCCATGAGGAATAAGGAAAAGTATTCCCTACCCAGTCGCAATACTGTAACGCTACACCATTACAACAAGGCGACAACTATGCCTGTAAACAAAATTAAGATCAAGGAAGAATTAAACAGTAAAAACAAAAAACCGCCACTAGGGCGGTTTTCTGTGCGAACACTACGTCTTGTTTTCTGTAACTGGAACTATTATTTAGTTGCCAATTTCTCACGGATACGTGCAGATTTACCTGAACGATCACGTAAGTAGTACAGTTTGGCGCGACGAACGCGGCCACGACGCTTAACTTCAATGCTTGCGATCAGAGGGCTGTGCGTTTGGAATGCACGCTCAACACCTTCACCATTAGAGATTTTACGTACTGTGAATGCAGAGTGCAGACCACGGTTACGTTTAGCAATTACAACGCCTTCGAAAGCCTGTAAACGCTCTTTGTCACCTTCTTTAACACGAACCTGAACGACTACTGTATCACCAGCACCAAACGCAGGAACGTCTTGTTTCATTTGCTCATCGTTGAGCATTTTAATGATGTTGTTCATAACTTACTCCGTTCTAGAATTAACTGAGCTACGACTAAGCATGCTTGTCCATTGCTTCAACGAACTGCGCTAAAAGAGTCGATTGTTCGTCAGTCAGAGCTAGATTTTGCAATAATTCTGGTCGTCGCAGTAAAGTCCTACCAAGGCTTTGCTGTAAACGCCAGAGTCTAATTTGTTCGTGGTTGCCACTTAGCAGCACTGCGGGTACATCGAGTCCATCAAGGCTTTCAGGGCGAGTGTAATGAGGACAATCCAGTAAACCGTCGGAGAAAGAATCTTGCTCCGCCGAAGCTTGTTTTCCTAGCACACCAGGAACCAATCTCGATACTGCATCTATCATGGTCATCGCAGGTAATTCGCCGCCCGAAAGCACGTAATCCCCAACCGACCATTCTTCATCCACTTCCGTTTGAATGATGCGCTCATCAATACCTTCGTACCGACCACACACCAAAATCAACCGGGATGATTTAGCCAACTCAGTCACGCCTTGCTGATCCAGCTTGCGTCCTTGAGGTGACAAATAAATCACCTTTGCCTCTTCGCCTGCAGCTGCTTTCGCAGCATGAATGGCATCGCGTAAGGGTTGCACCATCATCAACATGCCGGGACCACCGCCGTAAGGCCTGTCATCTACCGTATTATGTCTATCATGGGTGAAATCACGGGGATTCCACGTGTGCAACTCAAGCAGGCCGTTTTTCACGGCTCGACCCGTAACACCAAAGTCTGTAACGGCACGAAACATCTCTGGGAACAGGGTTATTACCCCTAACCACATCTGTTGTACCTCGACTTAGAAGTCAGGATCCCAATCCACTAAAATCTGTTTACCTTGCACATCCACCGTTTTGATGAATTGCTCAGGGACAAAGGGGATCATACGTTCCACTTTGCCGAAACTATCTTTAGCGTTGGCTTTAACCAGTAATACGTCATTCGATCCTGTTTCCACGATCTGATCGACGATCCCCATGTTATAACCTGTTGTATTGACCACTTCGCAACCGATAAGATCACGCCAATAGAATTCATCTTCTGGCAATGCATCCATCTGTTCCGGTAAAATCGCTATCTCACAATTTGTGAGCATTTGCGCTTGCTCCCGGGTATTGACACCTTCAAGCTCGGCAACAACTGCCTTACCTTGGTATCGCCACTGAGTGACCTTTACTTCCCGCCATTCACCATTTTCTTTAATAAGCCAAGGTGAATAATCAAAGATACCTTCAACAGAATCGGTATAGGCGGTGATTCTCAGCCAACCTTTAATGCCATGACAGGAGCCTAATTTCCCCAGTACGACTGGCTGTTGGTTACTGCTCATCAATCTATACCTTAACGCTATTAAGCAGTTGCTTTACGAGCGTCTTTGATCAATTTTGCTACACGTTCTGTTGTAGCAGCACCGTTAGAAACCCAGTGCTCAACGCGTGCTAGATCTAAACGTAAAGTTTCTTCTTGGCCACGGGCCAATGGGTTGAAGAAACCAACACGCTCAATGAAACGACCATCACGAGCGTTACGGCTGTCAGCAACAACGATGTTGTAAAATGGACGCTTTTTAGCGCCGC
This sequence comes from Shewanella sp. W3-18-1, assembly GCF_000015185.1. Lineage (NCBI taxonomy): Bacteria > Pseudomonadati > Pseudomonadota > Gammaproteobacteria > Alteromonadales > Shewanellaceae > Shewanella > Shewanella sp. W3-18-1. Next base: position 3,422,492 of record NC_008750.1, read on the forward strand.
CACGAGCTAAACGAATGGTAACCATGCGTTTTCAATCCTCTAATGATTTGCTTGAAGCAAAAATAAAAACTGGAACCCCGTGTTCGCGAAGAGTCCCAGATAGAAAGCCGGAAGATTTTACCTGACTTTTCAACGAATGCAACCCAATCTGGCGATTATTAAACCTGCCCCTTTGATGCCTTCGTCATCATAGTTAGAATCAACCAACTGATAATGCATTAACTTTAGTAAAAATAGGTAGGATTAGCGTCCTGGAAATTTCATACCGCCCGGCATCATGCCACGCATTCCGCGCATCATTTTTTGCATGCCGCCCTTGGCCGACATTTTTTTCATCATCTTTTGCATTTGAGTAAACTGTTTCAATAAACGGTTTACGTCTTGAATTTGCGTGCCAGAACCAGCAGCAATACGACGCTTGCGTGAGCCCTTGATTAAATCAGGGTTTTTACGCTCCTTGGAAGTCATCGAATTAATGATAGCTTCCATTTGGCCTGTCATCTTGCCATCTTGAATTTGCGCGAGGGCTTCAGGCGGCAACTGACCAACACCTGGCAGTTTTTCCAGCATGTTCATCATACCGCCCATGTTTTTCATTTGCTGTAACTGTTCACGGAAATCTTCTAAATCGAAACTGCCACCTTGCTTCACTTTCGATGCGAGTTTCATGGCCTTTTCTTTATCGACGCCACGTTCAACTTCTTCGATAAGCGATAACACATCGCCCATGCCCAAAATGCGTGAAGCGATACGGTCTGGGTGGAATGGCTCTAACGCGTCTGTCTTTTCACCCACACCGAGGAATTTAATCGGCTTGCCCGTAATGTGGCGAATCGATAACGCCGCACCACCGCGGGCATCACCATCGACTTTGGTTAAGATAACCCCAGTCAATGGCAAAGCTTCATTAAAGGCTTTTGCGGTGTTTGCCGCATCTTGCCCGGTCATCGCATCGACAACAAATAGTGTTTCGATAGGTTTAACCGCAGCATGAAGTGCCTTGATTTCATCCATCATGGCTTCGTCGACGTGTAGACGACCCGCCGTATCGATGATCACTACATCAATAAATTTCAGTTTTGCGTGGGCAATAGCCGCTTTCGCAATATCTATCGGTTTTTGACTCACATCCGATGGGAAAAACTCGACATCGACCTCAGCGGCTAAGGTTTCAAGCTGCTTAATCGCTGCTGGACGATATACGTCTGCACTAACGACTAATACGGATTTCTTATGGCGAGTGCGCAGCAATTTACCAAGCTTAGCGACGCTAGTCGTTTTACCGGCACCTTGCAGACCCGCCATCATTAATACGGCTGGCGGTTGAGTGGCTAAATCGAGGGCTTCGTTCGCTTCGCCCATGGATTTTTCAAGTTCGCTTTGAACAATCTTAATAAAGGCTTGACCAGGGCTTAAGCTTTTAGCCACTTCTTGGCCAACGGCACGTTCTTTCACATTGTTAACAAATTCACGCACCACAGGCAGGGCAACATCCGCCTCCAGCAGTGCCATACGCACTTCGCGCAGGGTTTCCTTAACGTTTTCTTCGGTTAAGCGACCACGGCCACTGATATTTTTCAGCGTGCGTGACAGTCTGTCGGTTAGGTTCTCAAACATCGTCCTGTTCTATACCTTTAAGAATCTCGATTAATGCCTGTATTATAACGATGCGGGCGCATTATGCTACTGCCACAAAAATCTTGATGGCACTTGCGTATTTTACTCGCACAGACTCATGTTTTAGTGGTAATTACGAATTATTTATGATTAACAACAAGAATCTGCTAAATTTTGCAACTCAAGTCACTGCCCATTTACTGGCAGCCCATGTTATTCTAAATAAAATTTTGATCTGTCTGCCCAGTTAATACCCAAACAACCTGAAGATGCAAGATTCAGCGGGAATTTAAGGCACCTTTAACAACACAAAATAGGTTAATTACCCATGGTCATCTTTTCTGCCTCAGCCATGTTTTTTTATTGCATTGCGTTGGTATTAGTGACAAGCCGACTTTTTCATCCCGAAGGTCCAAATCGTAGGGCCGTTGCAGGTGTCGCATCGATTGCCGTGATATTACATGCTGCAGCCCTTTCACAGGGAATTTTCACTACAGACGGCCAAAATTTTAGCCTGACGAATGTCATCTCACTCGTAAACTGGATTATCGCCTTCACTTTCACTGTGTTGATGTTTAGGCTTAAAGTGATTGTTGTCGTCCCCGTGGTCTATGCCTGTTCTGTGTTATCTGTAGCCCTACTTTGGCTATTACCACCTAAATTTATCATCCATTTTGAACTCTATCCCGAAGTGTTAGCTCACGTTGTCTTGTCACTTATGGCCTATAGCGCATTAATGATTGCCGCTTTGTATGCAATACAACTCGCCATGATCCAAAACAAGCTCAAGAAAAAACAATTGATGCTAAGTCCCGGTATTCCCCCACTAATGACAGTTGAGAAACAGCTTTATCATCTCGTGATTATTGGGGTGATTTTGCTCAGTTTATCGCTAGCGACAGGGTTCATCTTCCTCGATGATATGTTTGCCGATGGCAAAGGCCACAAAGCCATACTGTCAATAATGGCGTGGTTTGTGTATATCACTATGCTGTGGCAACAATACTGGGTCGGTTGTAAAATTCGTACTGCTGTCATTTATACCCTTACAGGTGCAGGCCTGCTGACGCTCGCTTATTTTGGAGCACGAATTGTCAAAGAGTTGATCCTCAGTTAATAATGTTAAGTCAGTTGAGATCGTAAAGGTCTTAACTGACTTGACACTTTTTTAAATATCGGTATCTACTTAAGTTTACTGGCCATATTGGAGCCTATTTTTGGACGCTATATCGACAAGCGCACTCCTTATTTTCCTACTAGTGCTCATCATGTTCTCCGCCTATTTTTCAGGCTCAGAAACCGCCATGATGACCCTCAATCGTTATCGTTTAAGACACCTCGCCTCCAATGGCCATAAAGGCGCTATACGGGCATTAAAATTGTTAGAACGACCAGATCGACTTATCGGCCTTATTCTGATCGGCAATAACTTAGTCAATATATTAGCTTCTGCTATTGCGACTATCATAGGAATGCGACTTTGGGGAGATTTAGGTGTTGCCATTGCAACAGGGGTGCTCACCTTAGTCGTGTTAGTCTTTGCCGAAGTTACGCCTAAAACTATCGCCGCCTTGAATCCTGAGCGGATTGCCTTCCCATCCAGTGTACTCTTACGTTGGTTGTTAGTCTTATTAGCACCATTGGTAAAGGGAGTTAATTTAATCACCTCCGGATTTCTACGTTTAATGGGCATTAAAACCGTTAATAGCAGCGATGCCTTAAGCCAAGAAGAATTACGTACTGTCGTACATGAGGCCGGAGCACTTATCCCCCAACGTCACCAAGAAATGTTGTTATCTATTTTGGACTTAGAGAAAGTCACCGTTGAAGATATTATGGTGCCACGCTCTGATCTCTATGCGATCAATGTGAATGATGAGTTTAAGGTTATCAATCGCCAAGTTATCCAAAGTCCCCATACTCGAGTATTGGTGTACCGCGATACGATTGACGATGCGGTGGGTTTTATCCATTTACGCGATGCATTACGCCTACAATCAAAAAAACAATTTAGTAAATCATCACTGCTCCGCGCAGTAAAAGAGCTTTATTTTATTCCAGAAGGGACACCGCTTAATGTCCAACTAGCTAATTTTCAACAAAATAAAGAACGGATTGGTTTGGTGGTTGACGAATATGGCGATATTCAAGGCTTAGTAACGCTGGAAGATATCCTAGAAGAAATTGTAGGCGATTTCACCACTTCGATGGTTACAGCACCAAGTGAAGATATTACTGTGCAGCAGGATGGCAGCTATTTAGTGGATGCTAGCATTACAATTCGTGATTTAAATAAAGAAATGAAGTGGGATTTTCCAACAGATGGGCCTAAGACACTTAATGGGCTAATTTTAGAATACCTAGAAGATATTCCTTCAGAAAACACTAGCTTACGCCTCGCAGGCTATCCGATAGAAGTCATAGAAGTTGCCGATAACATGGTAAAAACAGTGCGCGTTATTCCTCTACATTACCATCCACCTCGTTAGCTTAGCTTTCATCAATTAAACAAAATCGGCTTAATGGTTTAGCCGATTTTGTGCACCACGAAATTTATTTACTTTTTTGCGCCTCAAGCATACGACGCTTTTCAATTGCGACTGCAGTGATTTGCTCATTAAGTGACTTTTCTAGTCCAAGCATAAAGTAGACTTCTGCCATTAAAAAAAACGGCCCAATTAATAACTGATTTAAGTCATCCACAAATGCAGGCTTAGCTTTTTCATATCGATGACCAATTAATTGAAATATCCATCCGACAATAAAGAGGGCTAAGGCTAACCAAACGGCATAGGAAAAATGAGCAACAACCTCAGTAGTATAAAGCACTGGGATCAAAAAAAGAGTCAAGCCTAGTGCCAACTTAACATGTAGACGCACATAATAAACCAGCACGAGTCCCCCTAAAACGAGACCTAAACTGATGTCACCCAAACTCCCCAATGGTATGCGGATTGTCGCCAGTAATAAAAAAGCAGACCAAATAATCAGTGGGATACCCACAAAATGGGTTTGAATATTACGATGATTTAGATGCACACTTTTGTAGGTTGATAACTGCTCTGCGGCGGATTTCATCTTGGGCTCCTTTTGCTCTGTCCCTATACGTTTCTGGTTCCTATAAATTTGCGCCATACATGACGCCTAGACCATAAACTAGCCCAAAAATAATCGACTGAACAGCATAAGCAACAAAAATATTACAATCAAACACAAAGCAGTAAAAAGGGAGCATAAAGCTCCCTGCATCATCAAACATAAGATATCAGCACGATTCGAGGATCACAGTCGCAATGGCATAGGACTTTTCATCCGCGATCGAAATATGTCCAAAGATACCATTGAGGAAAGCCAAACGCTGCTGCGCTCCATCGGTAAAGCGAATAGTGGGCGCACCATCTGGCGTATTACCAATATGAATGTGTTGAAAAGACACTCCACGGCCAATACCTGTCCCTAACGCTTTAGCGGCTGCTTCTTTTGCCGCAAATCGTTTAGCAAGATAGCGACTCGGCTGACTATGGGCGATATAAATCGCCAATTCAGCCTCGGTCAGCACGCGTCTAGCCAGCTTGTCGCCAGAACGCGCAACATGGGCCTCAATACGCTCAATCTCGACAATATCAGTGCCTAGGCCGACTATCGCCATTATTCGCCTCGGCGACCTTCAAGCATTAACGCTTTCATGTCTTTCACTGCCGTCGCTAAACCGTCAATGGCAGCACGTGCGACAATCGCATGACCGATATTGAGCTCATATAACTCAGGAATCGCCGCAATCGGTTTCACGTTGTGGTAATGCAAACCATGGCCGGCATTCACCACTAAGCCTTTGCCATGGGCGTATTTAGCCATTTCGCTGATACGCGCTAACTCAATAGCTTCTTCCGCTTCAGTTTTAGCATCGGCAAAACAGCCCGTATGAATTTCAATAAGCGGTGCACCAGAAGCAACAGCGGCATCAATTTGGGTTTTATCGGCATCGATAAATAAGGAGACTTGAATACCCTCAGCAGCTAAACGAGTCACTGCAGCAGTGATTTTATCTAACTGCCCTGCCACATCTAAACCACCCTCAGTGGTGACTTCTTGGCGTTTTTCTGGCACTAAACAGACATAGGTCGGCTTAATTTCACAGGCGATGTTAAGCATTTCTTCGGTCACCGCACATTCAAAATTCATGCGGGTTTTCAAGGTTTTTGCCAACAGATATACATCGCGGTCTATGATATGGCGTCGGTCTTCACGCAAATGGATAGTGATGCCATCGGCGCCAGCATGTTCAGCAACGGCAGCTGCATGCACAGGATCGGGATAACTGGTGCCACGGGCTTGGCGCAGAGTAGCAATATGGTCGATATTCACGCCCAATAAGATACGGCTCATCGGGAACTCCTTAATGTTTAACGCTGATATTGCGGCCTATTGTACTTAGCCTCACACAAAAAAACACTGAAGCTCACGCTAAAAACAGGAGTTAGGGCGAATTATTCCCATCAATCTTAGTTGGCGCGGCAGAGCTCACGAACAATTGTCGACTGAGCAGAGGTTTAGTCCCGAGTAATGGCGTTAACAATGAGCGCATCAATAACTTAGCGCTCAAAAATTGCGCTTCAGTCAATTGATTATCGTTAAGCGCCATCAGCATGGCACCTTGATAGGCGTTGCGAGCACGGGAATTGAGCACAAATTGAAAGCCTAACTCAGGCACCAGCTGATAATAATCCTCAGGCACGAGTGGCTCACCCTGAGTATCGCGGCTAAGGGATGGCATTGCGCCTAACTCTTGCAGTAAGGCGAGTTCAATATAACGCAACTGGGATTGGCAAAACTTCGCGGCAAGACCGACTAAGGCTCGGTGATAAATGAGAAATAACGCTTCGGCGTGGTGCTGCACAGACAGAGTGCGAACCAGTAACTCATTGATATACATGCCTGCAAACAAACTTTGGCCAGAAAGAGGTACCGCAGGCGCAGCCGCTTCGATTTGGGTTAATGTTTTTAACTCAGACTTACCGCTAAATTCAAAGATCAGCGGTTGAAAAGGTTGGAGAATGCTCTTGATAGAGCGCTTACCGCTGCCCGTTCGGGCAACCACATCAACCCGACCAATGCCATCAACTAAAAGGTTAACTAAGACACTGGACTCTCGATACGGACGATGATGCAGAACATAGCCACGTTTCATCGATAAGCGCACTCAAAGGTAAATAAATTAATCGTCACCGTAACCTAAGCTACGTAGGGCACGTTCATCATCGGCCCAACCGGATTTCACTTTTACCCACACTTCGAGGAAAACTTTGTTATCAAATAAGGTTTCCATATCGAGGCGAGCTTGAGTCGCAATAGTGCGAATACGTTCGCCTTTGCTACCGATCACCATACGCTTTTGACCTTCGCGCTCAACAAGGATCAAGGCATTAATCTGATAAACGCCATTTTCCATCATCTTAAACTGCTCAATTTCAACTGTCGCATCATAGGGTAATTCATCCCCTAAGAAGCGCATCAGTTTTTCACGCACAATTTCCGATGCCATAAATCGTTGCGAGCGATCTGTAACATAGTCTTCAGGAAAGAAGAACGGGTTTTGTGGCAAAGATGCCGCAGCTAATTCTAAAATGCGCTGTACATTGGTGCCTTTACTGGCAGAAATCGGTAAAATTTCATCGAAAGGATACTTCTTCGCCACTTCTTCCAAATAGGGGAAAAGCGCTTCTTTATCTTTGATATTATCCACTTTATTAATGGCTAAAATAGTTTTACGTTCTTCACCGCCACGGCGCAGTTTACTTAAAACCATTTCATCATCGGCGGTCCACGTCATGCCATCGACCACGAAGATCACCATAGCCACATCGGCTAATGAACTTGCAGCGGCGCGGTTCATCAGACGGTTAATCGCCCGCTGTTCTTCGATATGCAAACCTGGCGTATCGATAAACACGATTTGCTTAGGACCATCGGTATGAATACCCATAATACGGTGGCGGGTCGTTTGTGGCTTTTTAGAGGTAATGCTTATCTTTTGGCCAAGCAAACGATTGAGCAAAGTTGATTTACCCACGTTAGGGCGACCAATAATCGCCACCATGCCACAATAAGTGACATCGTATTGGGCCGACGGCGTTGGCGCAGCCGCATTCATCCTTGCCAGTAATTCATCTAAACTCGGCTCAGTTGCCGCATTCGCAGCATCGATACCTGACAAGTCTGTTTTTTTTGTCATTTCTTTAGTAACTCCAATACTTGAGCGGCCGCGATTTGCTCGGCTTTGCGACGTGAACTCGCCACACCAATCACGCTTTGACTCAAGTCTTCAATACGACACTCAACGGTAAATGTCTGATCGTGAGCATCGCCTTCTATGTTGATAACTTGATAGTCAGGCAAAGGCTTTTTCAACCCTTGTAAATATTCTTGCAGTAAGGTTTTGGCATCCTTTTGGCTCACACCCGGTTGAATCTCAGCTAAACGCTCGGCATACCAAGTTAGCAGTAATTTTCGGCACACTTCGAGATCAGAATCGAGATAAATTGCACCAATAATGGCCTCTACCGCATCGGCAAGAATCGATTCACGGCGAAATCCACCGCTTTTTAATTCACCGGGGCCGAGATATAAATAATCGCCGAGTTTAAACTCCTGGGCAATGATCGTTAAAGTATCACCACGTACTAAAGTTGCACGCATGCGGCTTAAATCGCCCTCAGTCGCCTTAGGAAACTGATGATAAAGTGCGTCGGATATTACGATAGATAAAATCGAATCACCTAAAAACTCTAAACGTTCATTGTGCTTATTTGCCGCACTTCTATGGGTCAAAGCTTGAGTTAAGAGTTCAATTTGAGTGAACTCATAGCCCAAAGTACGACACAAACGAGGCAAATTTTTAATCGGTTCCATGCTATTTAATTCCACCTACACGCTCAAAACGCACGCCGCTTGGCACCCAAGTAGGCAGCAAGCCAGCCTGTGAACGGTCAAATTCAAAACTGATCCAAATCGCTACCGCTTTACCTACTAGGTTTTCTTCAGGCACAAAACCCCAGAAACGACTGTCGGTACTGTTATCACGGTTATCACCCATTGTGAAATAATGGCCTTCTGGCACGATAAATTCACCTGCGGGTAAATTACCTTCACGCTTAAAATATCCCAGCATGTCAGGACGGGTAGGATTAATTAAAATATCGTGGGCAACATCACCAAGTTGCTCGGTATAACGCAATAAAGGCACACCATCTTGACTAAAATCACCACGGCTAACCTCGGTACGAGCCACGACTTCGGGTTCAGGACAATTAACTTGCTCTGCGCCACAGGCTTTTTGAAGCATTAACTGCTTATTGCGGTAAATGATGCGATCACCCGGTAAACCAATTACACGCTTGATGTAATCAATTTGCGGATTTTCAGGATATTTAAACACCACCACATCACCACGCTTTGGCTCGCCTGTTTCGACTAATTTAGTGCGCCATACAGGATCTTTAAGACCATAGCTAAATTTTTCCACCAAAATGAAATCACCCACCAAGAGGGTTGGCATCATAGAACCCGATGGAATTTGAAATGGCTCATAAATGAATGAACGCAGGATCAACACAAAGGCAATCACAGGGAAGATAGAATGCGCAGTTTCGACTATGGTCGACTCACGAATAATTTGGTACTCAGCTTCTTCAGTTAAATTGGCCTGAGAAACCTTTGCTAACGCTAAATTATCGCGGCGCTTAGGGGCAAAAACCAACACATCTACTAACCAGATAAGCCCCGAAATAAGGGTTACCAATACTAAAATAATCGAAAAATAGGCTGCCATTGCTTATTGAACTCCTGCCTGAAAAATTAAAGGTTCCTAACTCAGCGAATATCGAACTTTAGTTAACTTACCGCATTTATCTAAAAACGTCACAGAATCATGCAATAACCTAACTAAAGCGCCGCAAACTGCGGCGCAATAGTCAACTAAATTATACTGCTCACGGCCACGATTACTCGTTGAGCTTAAGTACCGCTAAAAATGCCTCCTGTGGCACTTCAACGTTACCGACTTGTTTCATCCGTTTTTTACCCTCTTTTTGTTTATTTAAGAGTTTTTTCTTACGGGAAACGTCGCCACCATAACATTTTGCCGTTACGTCTTTACGTAGGGCTTTAACGGTTGAACGAGCAATAATTTGGCTGCCCACCGCTGCTTGAATCGCAATATCAAACATTTGACGGGGAATTAGCTCTTTCATCTTTTCAACTAAAGCTAAACCACGGTGACGAATATTGGATCTATGGATAACCATTGCAAGCGCATCAACACGGTCGCCGTTGATAAGGATATCTAAGCGCACCATGTCCGCGGGATCAAAACGAATAAAGTTATATTCGAGTGATGCATAACCACGACTGGTTGATTTCAGACGATCAAAAAAGTCCATGACCACTTCTGCCATTGGCAAATGGTAAGTCACAGCTACTTGGTTACCGTGGTAAACCATATTGACTTGAGTACCACGCTTTTCAATACAAAGGGTAATCACGTTACCTAAGTATTCTTTTGGCACTAAAATATTGGCCTCAACAATCGGCTCACGCATTTCTTCAATATTGTTGATCGCGGGCAAATCAGACGGGTTATCGACGTAAATCGTTTCACCGTTGGTCATCACCACTTCATACACTACGGTTGGCGCAGTCGTGATCAACTCTAGATTGTATTCACGTTCTAAGCGCTCTTGCACGATCTCCATGTGGAGCAGGCCTAAATAGCCAATACGGAAACCAAAACCGAGTGCAGATGAACTTTCTGGTTCGAAGAATAATGATGCATCATTCAAACTGAGTTTGTTCAGCGCATCGCGGAAGTTCTCATATTCATCGGTCGAAATCGGGAATACACCCGCGTATACCTGTGGTTTAACCTTTTTAAAACCAGGTAAAGGCTTATCCGCGCCATTTTTTGCTAAGGTCAAAGTATCACCCACGGGTGCACCGTGAATTTCCTTCAGACCCGCAATCACAAAGCCAACTTCACCAGTTTTAAGTTCAGTCTTATCGGTCTGTTTTGGCGTGAAAATACCCACGCGATCCGCAGTATGGTTTTGCCCGGTGGACATCACCTTAAACTTGTCACCTTTTTTCAGGCTACCGTGTTTAATCCGCACTAAAGAGACTACGCCTAGGTAGTTATCAAACCAAGAATCAATGATTAAGGCTTGTAGTGGTGCATCAGGATCGCCTTCTGGCGGTGGAATTTTGGCAACAATGACTTCTAAAACCTCGTCGACACCGACCCCCGTTTTAGCCGAACAACGCACCGCATCCATAGCATCAATGCCAACAATATCTTCAATCTCGGCGGCAACACGTTCTGGATCGGCTTGTGGTAAGTCAATTTTGTTTAAAATAGGTACCACATCCAGATTCATATCCAGCGCGGTATAACAGTTTGCCAATGTCTGAGCTTCTACGCCCTGACCCGCATCAACCACCAGCAAAGCGCCTTCACAAGCAGCTAAGGACCGTGACACCTCATATGAAAAGTCAACGTGGCCTGGAGTATCAATAAAATTGAGTTGATAGACTTGGCCATCTTTGGCTTTATAATCCAAAGTGACACTTTGTGCCTTAATCGTGATACCACGCTCACGCTCAAGATCCATAGAATCGAGCACTTGAGAATCCATTTCACGGTCGGTTAAACCGCCACAAACCTGAATAAGACGATCTGATAGCGTCGATTTACCGTGGTCGATATGTGCAATAATTGAGAAGTTTCTAATGTGTTTCATTATGCTGCAATGGCTAATACTGAAAATGGATACGGTTCAAAGGAGCGAAATTGTACCTGATTGCGGTTTTAATACCAATCAGATTCACTCCTCGTTATATTTATGCCAAAAAATGGCAATTAACACGAATGATAATTGCCATAAATAAAACTTTAATCAATTGAAATTAATCGGATAATTTATCTAAACTAACACCTACACCTAAATAAGCCAAAATCACAGGATGGGCATCAACTTCAAGCTGTTTAGCTTTATTTCTACCAAATGACCACGCAAGTAACGCGCCAAGTGTGGCTAATACTATTGCAAAAAGATTAGAATCAACATCAAAAAGATGGCCTAAAAACTGCCCTAAAGCAGCGCCAATGAATAATCCAAATAGTGGAATAAGGTATATCAATGCTGCTGCTTTTAGGATAACACTCTCTGGAAGCCCTAGCTTCAATAGCTCGCCAGGCTCACAAACCCGCTCACTTTGAATAGAGAATTGCTGTGTTTTTGATGAAAACGCCTGAGCAATTGCTGAAGTACCACAGGATTCACTGCCACTACAACTTTTACAGGTACTCTTAAGCTCTACTTCTACGGTCAACCAACCATGCTTATCAGCACTAACGACTCTCGCCACTTCTTCCATCATAGCCAAGCCCCTATTGCAATGTTAGGCTTTTAGCAATGCGAGCGAGTGTCGCGGTAGGAACTTTACCGACGGCAACAACTTCTGCATTACCTACCTTTTCAGAAACAAGCGATAGGCCATTACGGGTAATCAACTCTTCCGGCAATGGGCTTGTCCCTGCTCGAGCAACGTAAACTGAAATATTGGCAAGCCCATCAGTCAATGCGATATATTCAACCGCCTCATGGCTACCAATTAAGCGATGATGATCTCGAACAACCACTGTAAATCCTGCCGGTAACCAAGAAAATTGCCAATTCTGACCATCTTGACGTTCTGCTTGATCAATAACCGCGGGCCACTCTTGCTTATAAGCTTCCTGTAAGATAGAGGGAGGCTCACTAAACTCAATCAATTCAATCACCATAATCTGCTCAAGCAATTGTTTATCTTGAGTCAGCATGTCGTATCTCAAAGGGAGAAATGTATCCATGTCGAGCCAAACTTGAAAACCATAACGATATTCATCATTAGGTAATAAACGGATCATTTGTCCAGGACGCCCAGCAATCCGAGTTCGACCACCCAAGACAAACTGGTAACCGACTTCTAAATCTCCCGTATTGGCAGAAAATACGGCGGGCCAAACACCCTGAATATGGTTAGATATGATGCTATAGGCAGGTTGGTCATGCTCAATAAAAGTGACTCTATTACCCACTCGAACGGCATTTTTAGGTGGGCCATTAAGGTACTCTAGAAAAGCAACTTCTTGATTATTAACCTTACCATGGATATAAACCAAAGGCCGAATATGATCGGCCTGAAGTTGAATAATTGATGCTTTAAACTCTTTTTCTTTTAAAGCCTGACTCATTTTTTCGAGCCAGACTTTGGCGGGCATATCTTCCTGCGCAATTGCAGGAAATACCAAGGCTAATAAAGCCAACAGGATTAGACGCAAGCTAACTCCTTACTACTTATTAACAGAAACGGGGGTAACCTCGTTATTGTCCTCTAGAACTACACCTGTGTTCAATCGTTGTTGCAACATATGATCTTGGATATAAGTATTAATTCTGCGACGTTGCTCATTCATCTGCTCATTAGTATAGCCTTGACTCTGTTGCACAGGGCCAGTTTGCAAGCTCACAGGCGATGCACTGCCAACTAATGGGCGAGTCATTAATACCGGAGATGGTGATGCCATATCATCAACATTTTGATTGTAATTTTGTACCCCCACAATCGCAAACATCGCAACGGTTGCGGCAATAGCATACTGCCCAAATTGCTTGAATAATGGTACAACGCGACTACTACCTGTATCTACCGAGACTTGCGCAGGCGAGCCGATTTCAGGAGCCGTAATTCGAGGGGCGACAATCGCAGGTTCAAGCTCAATTGCCGCAGCAATGTTAGCGGAAAGATCTAACACAATAGTCTGAGGTAACTCACCTCGCATAGCATCCCCTATCATATGATAGTTATGCCACTTACTATGCGAATGCGTATCGGCAACTAATTCTGCCATGGTATGCGCATCAGTCTCTCCATCGACCGCGGCAGATACCCATTCTTGACCTAATTTGTCCATTGTTCACCTGTCTAAATATAAGGGTGTTACTCTTCCAGTAGAGGCTGGAGTTTTTTATCGATAGCCTCTCGGGCACGGAAGATACGCGATCTTACGGTCCCAACGGGGCAATCCATGACTATGGCAATATCTTCGTAACTCATACCATCGAGTTCACGCAACGAGATAGCCATTCGCAATTCTTCTGGCAGTGTTTCTAAGGTATCGAAGATCACTTTTTTGATTTCATCCGATAACATTAGCCGTTCTGGGGAGGCGAACTCCTTCAGTGCATCACTACCTTCATAATATTCGGCATCTTCTGCATCAACGTCATTTGCAGGCGCTCTACGCCCCTGTGATACGAGATAATTTTTTGCAGTGTTTACTGCAATACGGTACAACCAGGTATAAAACGCACTTTCTCCACGAAAGTTTGGCAAAGCTCTATAGGCTTTGATAAACGCTTCCTGTGCTACATCGGCAACGTCTGCTTGATTACGTACGTATCGCGAAATCAAGCTGATAACTTTACTTTGATATTTAAGCACTAACAGGTTAAAAGCGTTTTTATCTCCCCGTTGTACGCGCTCAACTAATTGTTGATCACTTATTTGTCCACTCATCCGAGCCGACTTCTCCCAAATCTAAAATGCTGATTTCTCAGTCGCTCGAATCATATTCACTTATGTAGACTCGCGGGCTTTGAAAAAGTTCTTAAAATTATACAAAAAAAGTAAGGATAAAAGGAAAGTACCCATAATCCGTCAGTTGGTTTACCATAGGTGGTACTCTCAGTCACATCATGATACCCGATGAAACAAGTAGTTGAACACCAATCTGACATATTAGTCATAGGTAGCGGTGCCGCAGGTCTGACACTAGCTTTGCATCTTGCTGAAAAAGCGAAAGTAATTCTGCTCTCAAAAGGCCCACTCTCTGAAGGGTCGACCTACTACGCTCAAGGCGGTATCGCTTCCGTCTTCGATGAAGGCGACACTATCGAATCCCATGTCGCTGATACTTTGATCGCTGGAGCAGGCTTGTGCGATAAAGACGTTGTGACTTTTACCGCTGAAAATGCCAAAAGTGCTATGCAATGGCTTATCCAATGCGGTGTTGCCTTTGATAAAGAAGAAACAAACGGTGGCAACGCTGCGGACGCTCCCTATCACCTCACCCGTGAAGGTGGTCACAGTCACAGACGTATTTTGCATGCTGCCGATGCCACAGGTAAGGAAGTGCAAACAACCTTGCAAGCTCGTGCACTAGCCCACCCTAATATTCAAGTATTAGAACGCTATAACGCCATTGATTTAATTACGACTCGCAAACTAAATCGCCCAGGGAATCGCGTTCTAGGGGCTTATGTGTGGAATCGTAATGAAGAGCATGTTGAAACTGTAAAAGCTAAATTTGTCGCTTTGGCAACTGGTGGCTGTTCAAAAGTTTATCAGTATACATCTAACCCGGATGTTGCCAGTGGTGATGGAATAGCCATGGCATGGCGTGCCGGTTGCCGAGTGGCAAATATGGAGTTTAATCAATTTCACCCCACTTGTTTATACCATGCCGATGCTCGTAACTTTTTGTTGACCGAAGCCCTTCGCGGCGAAGGCGCTTATCTACGCCGTCCTGATGGTAGCCGTTTTATGCCAGATTTTGATGAACGTGCCGAACTCGCCCCCCGCGATATTGTTGCTCGGGCTATCGATTACGAAATGAAACGTCTCGGGGCTGACTGTGTATACCTAGATATCAGCCACAAAGACGCTGATTTTATTGTTAAGCACTTCCCAACCATCTATAGCCGTTGCTTAGAATTAGGTATTGATATTACTCAAGATGCGATTCCGGTTGTTCCCGCTGCACACTATACCTGTGGCGGTGTGATGACCGATTTGCATGGCCAAACTGATCTCAATGGTCTTTACGCGATAGGAGAAGTCGCCTATACAGGTCTTCATGGAGCCAATCGCCTTGCGAGTAACTCGCTTCTCGAATGTTTAGTGTTTGCCCGTGCCGCATCCCATGATATTGAAAGCCAATTACATAAAATTCAATTACCTGGGCAAATTCCTCCTTGGGATGAGAGTAAAGTCTCTAACTCGGATGAAGAGGTCGTTATCGCCCATAACTGGCATGAGCTGCGGCTATTCATGTGGGACTACGTAGGAATTGTTCGCTCAGATAAACGCTTAGAGCGGGCACTGCGTCGCTGTTTAATGTTACAACAGGAAATTCAAGAGTATTACAGTAACTTTAGAGTGAGTAATAACTTGTTAGAACTGCGAAATTTAGTGCAAGTAGCAGAGCTTATAATCCGTTGTGCCATGGAACGTAAAGAAAGCCGAGGACTGCATTACAATATCGATCATCCAGAGAAACTCGACTCACCTCGTCCAACTATTTTACAACCTATTAAGTAAGCGAAAATTTATCCGTTCAGACATTCATTATGCAAGCTAAATTTCAGCCTGAGATTTAGCTTGCAACATTTTAGCCTTAAGCAATAATCGGCATAAATGTCTATAGTCAACACCCGTA
Organism: Shewanella sp. W3-18-1; assembly: GCF_000015185.1. Taxonomy (NCBI): domain Bacteria; kingdom Pseudomonadati; phylum Pseudomonadota; class Gammaproteobacteria; order Alteromonadales; family Shewanellaceae; genus Shewanella; species Shewanella sp. W3-18-1. The sequence continues at coordinate 3,438,642 of NC_008750.1, forward strand.
AACATATCGGCCCAAAGCAATACTAAACGCGTTTTTTCTTCAACATCGATGTATATCATACATACGAATGGGGTAACCCATGTGCGCCTTAAAATTCTGAAATGTTCTCCCGTGGATAATCGACCGTCACCTTTACCATTAAGCATAAAGCTTAAGCGCCAGTCCTTAAGCCTCCACAATTGCCATATCAAAAAGCTAACGGATAACAAAAACAATCCAAGCCGTAGCAGCGCCACTAACCAATGTTCTGTATAAGGCCAAATAAGGAATGATGAGGAACAAACGCACATAAAAACGACCAACGAGAGCCGTTGGTCGAAGGAGGCTTTTACGCTAAAACTATGGTGCTGCTCTTCCACGAACTTTAACAACCATGCGAGCTAGCTCTGCATCAGGACAGGCTTCATGCCCCATAAACCAAGCAAACAACTCAGGATCTTCACATTCTAATAATCGAATAAACGATGCTTTATCTATATCTGACAAATCTTGATAAATATTCTCGACGAAAGGTTGAAACAGCACATCCAATTCCAACATTCCACGACGACATGCCCAACGAACCCGTGCAATATTCATTAATTCCAAGGTATTTCTCCCAAAGTAGAGTTCGCATTAGTTTATCAGTAGCAGTGTTGGAGTGTCGATGAAACCAGTCTGAATTACACAAAAATTAGCATTGCTGAACTTGTGCATCTAGACCAGCAAACAAATCACTAAAATCCGTTTCGAGCAATCGCTTAACTGCGGGATGTTGGATCATACGCTCAGCAAACATCACGTGATACTCCTCCTTCACATCATGGGTTTCACCAAGCAGATTCATACCGTGGGAGATAACTTCTTGGCGATAAATGGACGGTGTGACAAATATACCGCGTTTAAGGTAGCCAAAAGCCTTCATCATCGCAGCATCATCAAATTCCCCGAGAATTTTTACATTAAGATTTTGCTCGTCAAACCAGCGATATAACTGCTGTCCAAGAGAGGTTTTACGTCCAGGAATCAATAGGCGACCTTGTTCTAAACATGCAGGAAAGTCGGCACTGTAAGTGTCTGCTGAAAAAAAACTGACGCCACACTCTCCCAATTTTTTAGATAAAATCTCTGGGTACTTTAGCGACTCTCCAGCACAATCAGATAGGATCATATCCAGTTTATGTTCACGTAAACGTGCCATTAAACTCTCATGTGTCGCCTCATAACAGGCTAAATGCATTGAGCTATCACTAGGTACTACAGATAATAAAACTCGACTAACCAACGCTTTAGATAGAGCATCAGCAATACCCACTTCAAAGAGAATGGCATTATCTTTTTGGTAGTTCAGTAGATCGAGCATTTCATAGCTTAAGCTAAACATCTTATCTGCATAGCGAAAGACAAGCTCCCCGAGTTCAGTCGCCTCAAGACTACGCCCAACACGCTTGAATAAGCTACCATTAAGCCGGTCTTCTAAGGCTCTGATCTGACCTGTGATTGTTTGTGGTGTCAAGAAAAGGGCCTCAGCCGCCTTAGCAACAGAGCCCTTTTTTTTGATCATCCAGAAATAATATAAATGGTTATAATTGAGATGCAGCATAGCCGCTTGTTTTCCCTTATCGCTAAACGTGATCTCGATACAACGAGAATCATTACCGTCACAAAAGCGCCACCATAGCATTCACCATGGTGGTTCATTCATAGAGTTTATTTTAAACGTTGGCAATCTAATAAGTTAACGACAATACCCTGTAACTGTTCTAAATCCGCAGCGGTACCAGTACTGACTGCCTCTGTGACACCTAAAACTAGGCTATTACGGTCAGGAATACGACTAGCGCAATAAGTTCGATTAGCTTCTTGGAAACGCTTACCCCCGCGGTATTTAAGTGCTCTGGACTCGTAACCGTTAGTTTCAAGTCTTGCACCTAATGATTCAGGCTTAAACATCAGAGCACCATCAACAATCCCCTCAAGATAGCTTTGGCAAGTCAATGATGTGACGTCCTTATTACAAGCCTCTATTTGCGTCGCCATTGCAGTTGATGATAAAGAAAAGAATATGGCCATTCCCAACAGCTTAATTTTTATCATAGTTATACTCCTTTTTTAGGTAATACTTTCGACAGCCAGAAATATCCAACCAATGCCGCAATAAACGAACCAATTAGAGTTCCTAGGCGAGCCAAATCACCGTACATAGGATCAGCTTGCTCAAAAGCTAAGGATGCAATAAACATCGACATGGTAAATCCAATACCACACATAGCCGCCACAGGTGCAATTTGCATCCACCCAACATTATCGGGTAATCGAGCTAACTTTAACTTAACCGCAATAAAGCTAAATAACATGACTCCGATGGGCTTACCTAATATCAAGCCTAATGCAATACCGATAGGAACAGGCGAGAGCAAGGTATCTAAACTCATATTTCCTAGAGCAACCCCCGCATTCGCAAAAGCAAACACGGGTAAAATGAGAAAATTACTCCATGGATGTAAACTGTGCTCAAGATGTTCAGAAGGTGAACTTCCATCTTTAGCACGCAGTGGTATACAAAAGGCAATAATGACACCCGCTAGAGTGGCATGAACACCAGATTTAAGCACCGCAACCCAAAGGATCAGGCCTAAAATCCCGTAAGGCGTCAATGCTGTAATGCCTTTACGGTTTAACCCCACAAGACCAAGAATCGCGACACTAGCAATCGCTAAACTAATGGTTGATAAGTCACTACTATAAAATAGGGCAATAATCACAATAACACCCAGATCATCGATAATCGCGAGTGCTAAAAGAAAAACTTTTAATGCAACAGGGACTCTATTACCGAGTAAGGCCATAATCCCCAAAGCAAAAGCAATATCAGTTGCAGCAGGAATTGCCCATCCCGCTTGAGTCACTGGGTCGCCATAGTTAAATAACAAATAAATACCAGCAGGAACTAACATCCCACCAATAGCAGCAAAACTAGGCAGCGATGCTTGGGCAACACTTGATAACGCCCCTTCGAGTAACTCACGCTTCACTTCTAACCCAATCAGCAGGAAGAATAATGCCATTAGGCCATCATTAATCCAGAGTAATAAAGGTTTATGAATATCTAACGCACCCACGCGAACTTGGACATCAGTCCCTAAAAAACCTTGATAAAGTCCTGATAAAGGAGAATTAGCCATCAGCATAGCAAAGACAACAGCAACCAATAATAGGATGCCGCCCGCTGACTCTTGGCTTAGAAAATTTCTAATTGCTTTTTCCATCTTACACTCCGAAAAACCATAATGTATTGAGTGTAGACGAATAGTAACAACTAGTATAATCGTAAGTTTCGACAAAACACCTCGGCTATTCCGAGGTGTTTGCTCGAAAAATGTACCTAAACGGCGACAGGAGCTTTGATGTGAGGATGAGGATTGTAATTTGTCAGTTCAAAATCTTCGAATTGATAGTCGAAAATAGATTCAGGTTTACGCAGAATCGTCATTAAAGGTAACGGTTTGGGTTCCCGGCTCAATTGCAGCACTGTTTGTTCCATATGATTGGAATACAAATGCGTATCCCCCCCTGTCCACACAAAATCACCAAGCGCTAAATCACACTGCTGGGCAACCATCATCGTTAGTAGTGCGTAACTAGCAATATTAAATGGTAAGCCGAGGAAAACATCACAACTGCGTTGATAGAGCTGACAGGATAACTTGCCATCAGCCACATAGAACTGAAAAAAAGCATGGCAAGGCGCTAAAGCCATTTTATCGAGTTCACCAACATTCCATGCAGAAACGATTAAACGACGAGAGTCTGGTTGAGCTTTAATCTGAGCGATAACTTGTGATATTTGGTCAATAGCATCACCACTCTGAGTTGGCCAGCTCCGCCATTGGGCGCCATAAACCGGGCCTAAATCGCCATTATCATCGGCCCATTCATCCCAAATACTCACTTTATTTTCACGAAGGTAAGCAATGTTAGTCTCACCTTTCAGGAACCACAGTAACTCATGAATAATAGAGCGCATATGGCATTTTTTAGTCGTTACTAAGGGAAATCCTTTACTTAAATCAAAACGCATTTGATATCCAAATACTGAACGAGTTCCAGTACCGGTACGATCCGATTTATCCACACCCTCAGCTAAAATGTGCTTCATTAAGTCTAAATACTGTTGCATTACTGCTTATCCTGTGGACGAAAAATTAAATATAAACCGAACAAAATCATTGGTACAGATAGGATCTGCCCCATGGTCATCATGCCCCAATAAAGCCCCAGTTGCTCATCAGGCTGCCTTACCGTTTCAACGACAACCCGGAAAATACCGTAGCCCAATAGAAACATACCTGACACTGCACCCACTTTTGTTGTGCGTTTGCTAAACCAATAAAGAATAATAAATAACGCAACGCCTTCTAAGGCAAACTGGTATAGCTGTGAAGGATGGCGCGGTGCTGAGCCGCCCGAAGGAAATACCATCCCCCAAGGCACGTCGGTCACCCGCCCCCAAAGTTCACCATTGATAAAATTACCAATGCGCCCTGCTCCCAAACCAATAGGGACGACAGGTGCGACCATATCCGCAACAGCAAAAAAAGGACGATGTTGCTTCCAAGCGATATAGAACATGGCACTAATAACGCCGATTAGTCCACCATGAAAAGACATTCCGCCTTCGGAAATCTTAAACAAATACATTGGACTTTCGAGAAAATAATCAAAATGATAGAAGAGCACATATCCAACGCGTCCTCCTAAAATCACCCCTAAAAAACCATAAAATAAAAGATCGGATACCTGTTCTTTTGTCCAAACACCCTTAGAACGCTCTGCATAACGGTTTAACAGCCACATTGCAGCCACAAAACCGATTAAATAAGTAAAACCATACCAACGTAAGGCAGGCTCAAAAGTTTGTCCTAAAATATCAAACGGGCCAAATTGTACGATCACCGGATCGATATCGGGAAAACTTAATGCCATAAAACATCCATAAACATCGTCAAAAAAGCGGCTCTGCTACTAGGCCAAAATTAACTTAAGACCAACACACAAAAGTAAGAGTGCAAATATTTTTTTTAATACAGGTGTCGGCAAAGTACTCGCGGCTTTTACGCCTACTGGCGCCATAAAAATAGAAGTGATAATTAAACCAAACAGGGCGGGTAAGTAGATAAAACCAACGGTACCATAAGGTAATTCAGGAGCGTCCATCCCTGCGATAATATATCCAAAACTGCCAGAAAGAGAGATTAAGAAGCCCATCGCAGCAGAAAAACCAACAGCTTGACGCATCTGTAAACCATAAAAAGTCAAAAATGGTACAACCAGAATACCGCCGCCGATTCCCGTTAATCCTGCCAATACCGCAATAAAAGCAGATGCAACAAAAAGCACAAAAGCATTAGGTAACTGACGATTCGACTCAGTCTTAAACGGATAAACCATCTGAATTGTCATTAAAATCACAAAGATTGCAAAACCTCGCTGCAGGGTATCAGCGGGAATGCGTTCAGCAATAAAACCAGAAGCAAGCGCTCCAAGCACAAGCCCTGGCAGCATAGATTTAAATAAAGACCAAGGTATATTGCCACGCTTATGATGGGCTCTAGCGGAGGAAATGGAGGTCAGAATAATTGCGGCCAATGAAGTCGCAATAGCGATATGTGGCAATTGAGATGAGCTAATCCCAACTGATGGCAAAATATAAAGTAGCGCTGGCACAACAATTAAACCGCCACCGATCCCTAATAACCCCGCCATAAAACCGACAAATGCACCTAAAGCTAAGCAAATAAAGAACACTGTTAACAAACTATCCACACGAATACCTACAGCGCGATAAATTGAGGTCTTAGCTTAAAGCAAAAAACGCCATTAGTTAATTAAGAATTGTGACTAAACCTTGCTCATTCAAATATTCTTTAACCAGCTCACGTACTTGAAAACCATTTGATAAACTTAACGCCTGCGACAGTAACTGATCTAAATCAGCACGAGCAACACGGCGAAGTAAATAGTTTATCCGTGCTAAGCTACCTTGATTCATACTCAATTGGTCATATCCCATCGCCACCAGCAAAATCGCCCCCATCGGCTCACCAGCCAACTCGCCACAAATGCTAATATCGAGTTTATGATAGAGACAATCGAGGTGAGCTTGATGTAGCGCGCGTAAAATGCCCGGGTGGTAGCTATCAAAGAGAGAACTAACCCGTGGATTATTACGATCAACCGCGAGCAAATATTGGGTAAGATCGTTACTTCCTACAGAAACAAAATCGACCCGTCTAGCCACTTCATCTAATTGATATAACAATGCAGGTACTTCGAGCATAATGCCAATTCGCGGCATCACAATCTTGTTATTAACATCATGTTTTAGCTCAATATATGCCTGATGTAAATATTCTAAAGCTTGATCAATCTCATCCAAGTTACTGACCATTGGAAGTAAAATACTTAACTGCTTACCTTCACCACCAGCCTGTAACATCGCCCGTAACTGGACTAAAAAAAGCTCTGGATGATCAAGGGATAAACGAATACCACGCCAACCGAGGAAAGGGTTATCCTCTTTAATTGGAAAATATGGCAGAGGTTTATCCCCTCCCACATCTAGAGTTCGCATCACCACGGGACGATTTGAGGCAGCCAATAAAACTTGCTGATAGACTTTAACTTGCTCAGATTCACTCGGGAAGCGCTGTTGTAACATAAAAGGAATTTCTGTTCGATAAAGCCCAATACCATCGGCACCCTCGGCTATTTCAGAGGCGACACCACTGAGTAATCCTGCGTTTAAATACAAACGAATACGTGAACCATCTATGGTTACCGAAGGTAAAGACAACTCTTGGGCATACTGACGTTGTAATGCTTTTTGCGCTGAAATCAAACTGCGATACTCGCTGACAACGGCTGGAGATGGCGATACCATCAGTTGTCCACGGCTCGCATTCACGACTAATAGCTTTTGATCTATATCCGCAGACAGTAATTGCTCAACCCCCGTAATCGCTGGGACGCCAAGAGCGCGGGCTAAAATTGCCGCATGGGAGTTTACACCACCAAGCTCAGTGACTATTCCTGCAAGTTTTTGCCTTGGAAATTCGGCTAACATAGTGGCGTCAGCTTCGCGGGTCACCAGAATGACGGGCTTATCGGGTTCAAGTTCAAGACGCTCAGGCTCGATTAGCTGACGTAATACCTTTTGACCGAGATCGCGAATATCACTGGCGCGTTCTTTAAGATAGGGGTCTTCCATTGCAAAAAACTGTTGGATATAACGCAAAGATACTCGACTTACCGCCGACTCAGCAGCCCACCCTAATTGCACTTCACGGGTGTACTCCCCCCCCAAACTAGCATCATCGAGTAATAATAGTAACGCATTGAAAATAGAGACGACTTCGTCATCTTGCTCACGATCAAATCGTTGAGATAAGGCACCAATCGCGTCTTTACAACGTCCCATTGCAGCCGCTAATCGGCTAGATTCAATGGCGATATCCTCACAGCGCACATCGGGCTGCTCAAGGGCAATTTCACCACCAAGTACGAATGCATGAGCAATGGCAATACCATTAGATGCAGAAGTCCCTTGAAACAAAATCTGTTGGTTGTGCGAACTCACCTGAGCTTTTTGCTTCAACCCGCGAATAGCCATAGCAAGTTGGGCGGCAAGCGTCATTAAAAACGCCTCTTCTCCCTCGCTAAACTGACGAGCACTGGCCTGCTGTACCACTATCACGCCAACAACAGCTTTCTGGTAGATAATAGGTACAGCTAAAAATGCACGGTATTCTTCTTCTGCAACCTCGGGGAAGAGTTTAAACCTTGGATGAAGCCTAGCATCCGCTAAATTGACGGCCTCTTCACGTTGGGCGGCAAGTCCAACTAATCCCTCTGTCAGCGGCATACGCACCCGACCAACAGCACTTTTTTCAAGGCCATCGGTTGCCGACAACACAAGTTCTTGCTCTTCTAATATGTAGATGGAGCAACATTGAGTATCCATTGCCGCTTTAGTGGATGAAACTAAGACTGCTAATGCGGTTTCTAAACTGTGGGCAGATGCCACGGCCTGCGTAATATCCCTAAGCGTATTTAACACTGTTTTCAATCCTCTTTGAAAATCAGCCTGTCGTTTTTTGCCTTCCCCGCTTCCTCGGAATTTCCTGGGTTTGGAATGACAATGCCGTTGCCGCAAACTCTTTCATCACTTTTCGATATACATCACGCTTAAATGAAACGACTTGTCGCACGGGATACCAATAACTTACCCAACGCCAATCGTCAAATTCAGGATGCCCTGAAGAACTTAAATTAATCGCACTATCTTGGCTTTTCAATTGTAACAGAAACCATTTTTGCTTTTGCCCAATGCAGACTGGTTTACTGTCTTGCCTCACTAAACGCTTAGGTAGACGATACCTTAACCAAGAACGAGTCGAGGTTAATATATGTACGTGTTCGGGTCTTAGGCCGACTTCTTCATATAACTCACGGTACATAGCCTCCTCTGCTGACTCACCATCGTCAACACCACCTTGAGGGAATTGCCAAGAATGTTGACCAAAACGTCTAGCCCACATAACTTGACCATATCTGTTACAAATTATTATGCCCACATTTGCGCGAAAGCCGTCGCTATCAATCACATGGACTCCGAATAAGGATAATTTTAATAATCCGATTGTTTCATAAAGCCAGTCTCTCAGCAAACCTCTATTTTAAGTGGCACATGGGATAAATTCCTCTATATGGACTATTTATCAACAAACAGAAGAAGGCATTCTCAAGGATATCCACATTTTCTGTGGATATCCCTGTTTGAAACTCCCTTGAACTTGTTATAACGTCCAAAAAACAGAAGTTCCAAGGTTCAGCACACTGTTGAAGCAGAACGAAAAAGCTAATATATATCAGCATGATAAAAAATAATTTTAAAACCATCAGTAAAACAAACAATTTAAGGTTAATTTTTAACCTTAAAACTTAATAGTGATTCTAGACTAAATTACAATAAAGGTTATACACAGGACACTCTGAAAACTATCCACATTTCGATAAAAAACACCGAATTTTTGCATTGACTTGCATTTTTCATTAGGTTAAAGGCATTCACTTTAGGAGTTATCCATAATATCTGTGGATAAGTATGTGAGGAACGTAAGGGAAAGCCGAGTGTAACTTTTAGCGCCTTTAAAAAGATATCTAAATACTGAAGATATAAACATTAAAATCATTAACTTAGCAGTTACCCTTTATAAATGTTATCACCGCCAATCCCTAGTGCATTTTTTAACCACTGTTGCTAACGAACTATTTTTAAGTAAAATTCGCCCATGAAAGCAATTATCCCTCCAGAAAATCTTACCGAATTACTCGAGCGCGCCAATATGATGGCTGGCGTAAGTTTGGCACAAATTGCTGCTAATAGAGGAATAACCGTCCCCAAAAATCTTAAGCGAGATAAGGGCTGGGTTGGCCAACTCATCGAAATGGAATTGGGTGCAACAGCGGGCTCTAAACCTGAACAAGACTTTTTACATCTAGGTGTCGAGCTCAAAACCATTCCCATAAATGTACAAGGAAAACCGTTAGAAACAACCTATGTATGTGTCGCGCCGCTCTCGCAAATTGAAGGACTAACTTGGGAAAACAGCCTAGTCTGCCACAAACTACAGCGCGTGCTTTGGGTTCCCGTCGAGGGTGAAAGACAAATATCTGTCGGTGCTCGCCGTATTGGCACGCCTATTTTATGGCAACCAGATCCCGATGAATTACGTCTATTACAACAAGATTGGGAGGAAATAATGGAGCTTATTGCGCTAGGAAAAGTTGAGAAACTCACAGCCCGTCACGGCGAAGTATTACAACTACGGCCAAAAGCAGCCAATAGCAGAGCATTAACGCAAAGCATTGCCGAAAATGGTAGCCTCAAAATGACCAATCCTCGTGGCTTTTATTTAAAGACCGCTTTTACCGCCATGATACTAAATAAAGCTTTTGGTTAAATTTTAGTAACGATATGGACTTGTATTGATCCAGATCACAAATTTCACTAGCACTTTGGTGATGATTTTCTATAAACTACGGCATCCTGAAATAACGGTCGTATTCGGATAAAAATCGAGTCGTGAGAGCACGTAGACAAGCGAAAAAACTTCTTTTTGCGATATTAGCTTGGGCTATTGCCATGGCTGCTTTCGTGTTTTTTCGATATGCACAATCACCAGAACTGCCCCAGTGGGCGGTGAGCTCAGCCGATCTTGCGACCCTCGCGGTTTATATGGGTATTATCTTTGGTAGCCTACATTGGATGTCAAACTTAATTGCCGATTTTAGCGCAATCAATCGCCTTCCCTATGTGTTTTCAGTTATTTTCAAAGGGTTGTTCCTATTACTAGGTGCAACAACCTTGGCCTACATTACTCAATTTTTAAATATGTGGGCAATAGAAAACCATATGTCTACGCTAAGGCAAATGCTCACAGCGCATATTTTGTACAGCCCTTCTTTTCAAGCACTCATTGTCTACCTTGTTGTTGTTCGAGTCAGTTTAGCCTTTGTTGAGCAAATGGCATTATTAGTAGGCCCACGTATTTTACTCAATATCGGTATGGGTAAATACCATAAACCGAGATATGAACAGCGTTTGTTTCTTTACTTGGATATGGTTGCCTCCACCACACACGCTGAATCACTCGGTGATTATCGTTTTAGCCGTTTAATCCAAGATAGCTTTAGCTTATTGTCAGACACAGTAACGAATAATGAAGCCGAAATATATCGTTACATGGGTGATGCCGTCCTTATCCATTGGCCGTTAGAAGAAGGCGTGGTGCATGATCGTTGTATGAATATCTATTTTGAATTTAGCCAACAGCTTAGCTGGCAAAGACACTACTTTGAGGAACACTACGGTTTTGTGCCTAAATTTAAAGCCGCAGCACATTGTGGGCAGGTAGTTGCAGCGGTTGTTGGGGTACAAAAACAAGAAATTAGCTTCTTTAGTGACGTACTCAATACGTTAGCAAGGCTGCAAGATCAGTGTAACCCCCTTGGACAACGTATGTTAGTGTCTGGGGCTTTAGCAGGACGCTTAGATAATCCCAATAGTGAATATCGCCTAACCAACCTAGGCCCAATCAAACTAAAAGGGAAACAACACTCAATAGAAGTATTTGGTGTTTCCCCACTCTGATCTTGACTCAATTTAAGCTGTAACTAGACGTCACACTTTGCTGTTGCCGTAAGTTTAATCTTCGTCTTTAGTGAGTAACTTTTGGATCATTAAACCTAAGGTGCGGAAAGTTAAAATTCGGCTGGTAGTTTGTCGCCAAACGAGTCCTATATCTCGGTAAGGAGCCTCACCTGGTGGTGTCATTACCACTAAATCGGTATCGTTTAGAATGCCAGCATCAATCGCCATTTGTGGTAAGAAAGTCGTCCCTAATTTACTGTTTACCATTTGTACTAAGGTATGCAAACTGGTCGCGGCAAATGGGTTTACCTTGGCACTATCCCCCAACTGACAGGCTGTGATTGCATGGCCTGTTATGCAATGTTCACTTTGCAATAAAAAAATACTCTCATCCGGTAAGGCTTGATAGTCGATCGGTTGATGAATTTCTCCAGCTAAATCCTTATGGATGACCATTTTGAATGGGTCAATGCCAACCTTCATACTGTGATAACCACTAGTATCAACTGGTAAGGCAAGGATCAATAGATCTAACTCTCCTTTCCCTAAAGCATCTAACAAACGGTCAGTTGTATCTTCTTTCAGCAACAAACTCATCGCAGGATAAGCTTGCTGACATTGGCGCACAACGCGACTCAATAGGAAAGGGGCAATCGTAGGAATACAGCCTAGGCGAATATCACCCGTCATTGGCTCGCCTTGATTTTTAACTAGCTCAACTAAGTCGTCGACATCGGTGAGGATCTTACGGGAACGTTGTACAACTTCTTCACCAATAGCAGTAAACATAAATGATTTGTGATCACGTTCGATCAATTGATGACCTAGTTGCTCTTCTAAATTTTGGATCCCACTGGATAACGTCGACTGACTAACAAAACACACCTTAGCAGCGCGGTTAAAATTTTGCTCTTGATGGAGATTCACCAAATAAAATAAATTCTTGAGGCTAGGTAAACTTTTCATTTTATCGATTGCCAATAAGGTTATGCATTAATAAATTAAATCTAATCTAGCATAAAGTATCAACAATAACGCGGCATTAGTTATCAAGAGTGTGAGCCGAATCGCCATTCAGTGGATTGTACAACGGCTCAATAGGTCAAACTGAAGTGTTACGATATTTTGAGGTTACATTTTGTTCGTGACGGCAAGTTCGAACAGTGTTTCTGCTGCGTTTTCATCTATTGATAAAAACTGGCTCAAGTTTGCACTGGTGACTCAGCGTGCTCAAAAACATCAAACACGCTCTCGCTTATCAATAAATAATATTATCTAGTCAATGCTGCAGCCATCTCTTTTGAACAGATACGCCATAGTTATAACTGACGTTATATTTTTGCCTGAAGAAACAGCTTTAGCTGTTGTAAATCCGCGCTTGCAAACTCAACAATCTGAGCAACCCAAATACCATGCTCTACTGCCCAGCGATCTTCTTCACCATGTTGCAATAATTGAGCAATTTGCTGAATACGTTTCAAACCAACAGAGCCTGCGGCCCCCTTAAACTTATGAGCCTCAGAACACAGGGTATCTTTATCTTCAGCATCGTTAGCCTTTACTAGATTACCCACATATTCAGGCATGAGTTGCTCAAATAGTACAACACTCTTCAAGAGGGTAGCTGCACCAATAGCACTACAGTACTGTTCCAAAGTATTGAGATCTAGGATTGCTTCTAATTCAACTGTGGCCATCGAGGCCTCCCTTAAGTAGTTCAATGCGTAAATCAAATTCAGGACATGATACCCTCAAAAATTGACAGTGCAACTTATAGCAGTATTTACAGTCCAAAACAAATTTATCTATAACAAATCAAAAGCTTGCTATTAACACCATCCAACATTTACCACTATGGATGGTATCTAAACAGTGCTGATATTGCGACTATCGTCCCTCTAATGCTTCCCCTTGTCCACCATAAAGCGCCAAATTATCGACAATCGCCACTAATCCATCCCAACGATAAGCACACCAATTGGGCGCTAGTAGCATAGGTTTTTTCGCATAAGCGGTGACCCGATGGAAAATCACTTCCTGTGGCGTATGGCGGATCATCTCTCCGACACTGCGGGCATAATCCTCAAGACTCAATAAAGGTAAACGACCACTTCGCCACGCTTTGGCCATAGTGCTACCTTCGACAATATGCAAAGGATGCAGCTTCAAACCATCAACGCCCTGCTGCAATACAGCTGCTAAAGTCGCCATATAATCGCCGTGAGTTTCGTTGGGTAAGCCAAGAATAAGATGAGTGCATACCTTTAGACCACGGGCTCTTGCCCTAGAAACAGTATCACAATAGCAGGCGAAATCATGGCCACGGTTAATTCTACGCAGCGTTTCATCGTTGGCAGTTTGTAGTCCAAGTTCTAACCAAACATCGACACCATCGGCCTGATAACGCGCCAGCAAATCCAATACATTATCCGGCACACAATCGGGGCGAGTTCCTACACATAAACCGACTATCTCACCATCTTTAACTGCTTCATCGTATTTAGCCATCAACACTTGATACTCATCGTAAGTGCTGGTGTAAGCCTGAAAATAAGCAATAAATTTATCGGCTTGAGCCTGAGGTTTCGCCTCACGATAGCGACTCTTTCCCTGTTCGAGTTGCTCAGTAATACTCAATACATCAGCAGTTTGATGGCTAAATGACGCCACATTACAGAAAGTACAGCCTCCTCGCCCCAAAGTGCCATCACGGTTAGGGCAAGTAAACTTGGCATCTATTGTCAGTTTACGCAATCTTGTGCCGTATTTTGCCTTACAAACTGCGCCGAATGTGTTGACGTATGCATCAAGCCCCATTACAACACCTGCCTAACGTGAAATGGCTTCATTTTTAATAACCAAGATAAAATTACAGTAGAAAAGAAAAAAGTGATTGGACGAAAGGAAAAAGCGTATTGTAAACAAAGTTAGCCTGTTTTTCTTTGCCGTAAATAAAACTCCGAATAGATAGTCACAACTATTGTCAAAAATGTGCACTCCCCCTTGCATTTAACTTACATTTAGCGATCTACATCACAAACATGGAGAATAAAAATTCACTTATTATAATTTTTTATACCTTCACTGTATTTGCAATAAAAATCACTATTTGTAAATCAAAAACAATCCCACCCCATGTTACACTTTAGTAAATCATCAGTTTTATCCTTTTTAAAATTCTTTTTATTCATAATGTTATACAACACATTTTACTGTTGACGTTAACGTAATGCCATTGTGTTTTGTGTATGAAATATGAATTAATACCCATATTTTATGCAAATTTTTGGTTTGACCTTTAGTGAATCTCAGGCTAATTTGGGTGGTTCGGGTGCATATATAGAAAGTCTTTACATTTTCTCCCCGAGAAGTAATCAGTTGAGGTCTAGGGAGGTTTTTGTATGAGCTTATATCATCCCAGTTTTGAGCGGGACAATTGTGGTTTTGGGTTGATAGCACAAATGGATGGCGAAGCCAGTCATCGTATCGTGCGTACGGCTATTCATGGCCTTGATCGAATGAAACATCGTGGTGGCATAGCTTCCGACGGTCGCACTGGCGATGGCTGCGGTTTATTAATGCAATTACCCGTGCAATTTTTTGAAGCAATTGCCGCAGAAAATGATTGGCATTTAAGCCGCAAGTTTGCCGTAGGTATGCTGTTTTTAAGTCAAGACAATGAATTGGCCGACCAAGCTAAGTTTATCCTTGAGCGTGAACTCGAACGCGAAACCTTAAGCATTGCTGGCTGGCGCAAAGTACCAGTCAATCCCGACGTATTAGGGGAAATCGGCAAGGCTAGCCTGCCACGAATCTACCAAGTGCTGATTAACGCGCCTATCGGTTGGCGTGAAAAAGACTTAGAACGCCGCCTTTATATGGCGCGTCGCCGCTTAGAACAGCAGATCATTGATGACAAAGACTTCTATGTCGCGAGTTTGTCTGGCCAAGTTATCGTCTATAAAGGCTTGATGATGCCTGTAGATTTGCCCGCGTTTTATCCCGATCTCGCGGACATTCGCTTAAAAAGCTCTATCTGCCTATTCCACCAGCGTTTTTCAACGAACACATCCCCTAAATGGCCATTAGCTCAGCCGTTTAGATATTTAGCCCATAATGGTGAAATCAATACTATTACGGGTAACCGTCAATGGGCCCGTGCCCGTGCCTATAAATTTAATTCACCGCTACTGCCAGATTTGCAGCAGGCCGCTCCCTTTGTGAATGAAACGGGTTCTGATTCATCCTCCCTCGATAATATGCTGGAAATGCTGTTATCCGGTGGCATGGATTTATACCGAGCCATGCGGCTGTTGATCCCGCCTGCTTGGCAAAGTAATCCAGAAATGGATGATGAATTAAAAGCCTTCTACGATTTTAACTCTATGCATATGGAGCCTTGGGATGGTCCGGCCGGTATTGTAATGACCAACGGTCGCCATGCCGCCTGCGCCGTTGACCGTAACGGTCTGCGTCCATCGCGTTATGTGATCACAAAAGATCGTATTTTGACCTTAGCTTCCGAAGTCGGAATTTGGGATTACGCCGCAGATGAAGTGATCGAAAAAGGCCGTGTTGGGCCTGGTGAATTGCTGGTATTAGATACCTTGAACGGCCGCCTATACCAATCCTTCGAAATCGATAACGATCTTAAACGCCGCCACCCTTATAAAGAATGGATGGCAAAAAACAGCCGCACTTTGATCCCAGCAGAGCAACTCACCACAGAACAACATGGCGCTAGCGAATTAAGTCCAGAACAATTGCTGCAATATCAAAAGCAATTTGGTTATACCCGCGAAGAGCTAGAACAAGTAATTTGGGTATTAGCAAAACAAGGTGAAGAAGCCACAGGTTCAATGGGTGATGATACACCGATGGCGGTGCTGTCGAAAAAGTCACGTTCGCTGTATGACTATTTTAGGCAGAAATTTGCTCAAGTAACGAATCCCCCCATAGATCCATTACGTGAAAAGCATGTCATGTCCTTGGCGACCTGTATTGGTCGCGAGCAGAACCTGTTTAATGAAACCACAGGGCACGCTTACCGGGTGATGTTCAACTCGCCAATTCTATTATTCAGTGATTTTAACCAATTACTGGGATTAGATAGCACTTACTATCGCGCTAATATCGTCGATTTAAATTACGATCCTAATGAAGGACTCGAAAACGCCATCCGCCGCATCACAGCCGAAGCGGAACGTTTAGCTCGTAGTGGCACCACCTTACTCATTTTATCCGATCGCGCCGTTGATAAATCTGCACAAGTGATCCCCGCAGCCATGGCGGTCGGATCTGTGCAACAAATGCTGGTGAATAAAAGCCTGCGCTGCGACACCAACATCATTGTTGAAACTGCATCCGCACGGGATCCACACCACTTTGCCGTACTACTTGGCTTTGGTGCCACTGCCATTTATCCATACCTAGTGTACGAATCAATCTCCGATCTTGCGAAACGCCATGGTTTAACCGATACGATTGCATTAATGCTGAACTTCCGTTACGGCATCGAAAAGGGCTTGCGTAAAATTATGTCCAAAATGGGCATCAGTACTGTCGGCTCTTACCGTTGTAGTCAACAATTTGAAGCCATAGGCATTGCCAGCGAAGTCATCGACTTATGCTTTAAAGGTGTAGTTAGCCGTATCGAGGGCGCCGGTTTTGCAGAAATCGCCCAAGACCAAGCAATACTGCACAAAGCGGCCTACCGTGCCCATGTGCCATTGCCGCAAGGTGGACTGCTAAAATACGTTGAAGGCGGTGAATATCACTGCTTTAACCCCGATGTAGTCAACACCCTACAGGCATCACTGATCGATAAAAACTTTGCTACCTATAAAAAGTTTGCCGAACTGGTCGACAATCGCCCTATTGCCACACTGCGCGATTTAATCGGTATTAAGGGGGCTCAAACCTCGATTGATATCACCGATGTAGAAGCGGCATCAAATCTATTCTCACGTTTTGACAGCGCTGCTATGAGTATTGGCGCATTAAGCCCTGAAGCCCATGAAGCGCTGGCTATCGCAATGAACCGCTTAGGCGGCCGCTCAAACTCAGGTGAAGGTGGTGAGGATGCTCGCCGCTTTAATACTGAACGAAATTCTGCAATTAAACAGATTGCCTCGGCCCGCTTTGGTGTCACTGCGCATTATTTAGTTAATGCTGATGTATTGCAGATTAAAGTCGCCCAAGGCGCAAAACCCGGTGAAGGTGGTCAGTTACCCGGCCATAAGGTGAGTGTTGAAATTGCCGGACTGCGGCATGCTCGTCCTGGTGTAACGCTGATTTCACCGCCACCACACCACGATATTTACTCCATCGAAGATTTAGCCCAGCTAATTTTCGATTTAAAACAAATCAACACTAAAGCACTGATTTCAGTTAAATTAGTGTCAGAGCCAGGTGTCGGCACTATCGCCACGGGCGTAGCCAAAGCCTATGCGGATATGATCACCATTTCAGGGTATGACGGCGGCACAGGTGCCAGCCCAATCACCTCAGTGAAATATGCGGGTAGCCCATGGGAGCTAGGTTTAGCCGAAGTGCATCAATCTCTCGTGGAAAATGGTCTACGCCATAAAATTCGCCTGCAAGTCGATGGTGGCTTAAAAACCGGTACTGATGTCATTAAAGCCGCGCTCTTAGGTGCTGAGAGCTTTGGTTTTGGCACTGTGCCTATGATCGCCCTAGGTTGTAAATACCTGCGTATTTGCCACTTGAACAACTGCGCGACGGGCGTTGCGACTCAAGACAAAAACCTGCGCGATAACCATTACCACGGTCTGCCAGAGCGAGTGATGACTTACTTTGAGTTTGTGGCAGAGGAAGTGCGCGAATGGATGGCGACCCTTGGGGTCAGTAAATTTGAGGACTTAGTTGGCCGCAGTGAGTGGTTGTATACCCTTGAAGGACAAACCGCTAAACAACAGGGCTTAGATCTTTCACCGATTTTGTATCAACCCAAAGTGCCAGCGACCTCGTCACGTACTTGGCAAGAAACCAATCCACCGGCAGATTTAGGGCTACTTAACCAGCATTTATTAAACGAATGCCAAAGCGCCGTCGATAAGGGCGAGAGTTTCGACGCCGCTTATAGCATCAATAACACTGACCGCTCCGTTGGCGCAACCTTGTCAGGCTATATAGCGAGCACGCTCGGCGTGAAAGGCACTAAAGCGCCCATCAAACTGAGCTTTAACGGCAGCGCAGGCCAAAGTTTTGGCGTGTGGAACAGCCCAGGACTTGAGTTAAAGCTCTGTGGCGATGCCAACGACTATGTGGGTAAAGGGATGTCTGGCGGTAAGATTGTGATTTATCCACCACTGGGCAGTCCATTCCAAAGCGAGCGCAGCGCCATTGTCGGGAACACGTGCCTTTATGGTGCGACAGGCGGCAAGTTCTTCGCCGCGGGTCAAGCGGGCGAGCGTTTTGCAGTACGTAACTCAGGAGCGATTGCTGTGGTCGAAGGGCTTGGCGATAACGGCTGCGAATACATGACTAGCGGTATCGTGGTTGTCCTTGGTAAAACCGGGGTGAACTTCGGCGCGGGTATGACAGGCGGCTTTGCCTATGTGTTCGACCAATTTGGCCGCTTCAATCGCCGTGTGAATACTGAACTTGTCGACACTCAAAAACTGGAATCACCGATCCATCAACAACATTTAAAAGGCTTAATTGAAGCCCACGTGGCCGAAACGGGCAGCGAACATGCCAAGATGATCTTAAGTGATTTTGGTAACTGGTTAGATTGCTTCGTATTAGTGAAACCTAAAAATATTGCCGTGGCCGATCTGCTCAAACTCGAGCAATCGAGCCCAGAATTAGTTGTAAAAGCGGGGTAATGGCGCATGAGTAACGATTTTCAATTTATTGAAGTGGGTCGTAAAGACCCCGCTAAATACCCTGCGGCTAAACGTGCGACTCAGTTTATTGAGATTTATCAGCCTTTTGCTCAGCCTCAAGTAGCTGAGCAAGCGGACCGCTGTTTAGATTGCGGTAATCCTTATTGTGAGTGGAAATGCCCGCTACACAATTATATTCCTAACTGGCTCAAGCTAGCGGAACAAGGCCGCATCATGGAAGCGGCAGATTTAGTGCATGAGACCAACACTCTGCCCGAAATCTGCGGCCGTGTTTGTCCACAGGACAGACTCTGTGAAGGTGCTTGTACTCTGAACGACGACTTTGGCGCTGTCACTATCGGTAATGTCGAAAAATACATTACCGATACCGCTATCGCCCAAGGCTGGCGCCCCGATATGAGCAAGGTCACGCCACGCCCTGAACGAGTGGCGATTGTCGGCGCCGGTCCTGCGGGTTTAGGCTGCGCGGATATTCTGTCTCGCAACGGTGTTAAAGCTGTGGTCTTTGATAAATATCCACAAATTGGTGGGCTACTCACCTACGGTATTCCGTCTTTTAAACTCGACAAAGCCGTTATGGCGACCCGTCGCAGTGTATTAGAAGGCATGGGCATTGAGTTCAAACTCGGGGTCACTGTAGGTAAGGATATCCCATTTACTCAACTGCTCGAAGAATACGATGCCGTCTTCCTCGGTATGGGCACTTATACTGCCATGAAAGCGGGTCTTGAGGGTGAAGATGCCCAAGGCGTATACCAAGCCCTGCCCTATTTGATTGGTAACACCCATCATTTAATGGGCACTCAAGATGCGCAAACGCCCTACCTGAACCTTGAAGGTAAACGTGTGGTGGTATTAGGCGGTGGTGATACTGCGATGGATTGCGTGCGCACCGCAGTCAGACAAGGTGCCAGCAGCGTAGTCTGTGCTTACCGCCGAGACGAGGCCAACATGCCAGGTTCACGCCGCGAAGTGCAAAATGCGCGCGAGGAAGGGGTTAACTTCCTGTTTAACCGTCAACCTGTGGCGATTAAAACCCAAGATGGCAAAGTGATCGGCATTGAATGCGTCGAAACCGCCATGGGCAAGGCCGATGCAAGCGGTCGTCAACGCGCTGAAGCGATTGCAGGTAGCGAGCAGTTGCTCGAAGCCGATGCCATTATTATCGCCTTTGGTTTTCAACCAAGCCCTGCACCTTGGTTCGCCGAACACGGTATCGAGCTCGATCAATGGGGCCGAGTCAAAGCAAATAAGTTAGATGAAAACCCATTCCAAACTACCAACCCGAAAGTGTTTGCCGGAGGTGATATGGTGCGCGGTTCAGACTTAGTCGTGACAGCCATTGCCGAAGGTCGCGATGCAGCCCAAGGTATTCTTAACTACTTAGACTAAGCACTATAAATTAAGCGCCAACGTATTTTTATCACTAAAAACTGTTTTACCACAGTCGTTTAACAAGCACTCCAATGGCTGGACTCATGCAAACGAGTTCAGCCATTTCCTAGTGGCTTATCGCAATCGACAGATGAAAAAATAGACAGGCAAAATCGATAGATAAAAGCACACACCTTAGGACATGCGCTTTTATGTTAACCCTCCTACGTTTTATCCCACGATTATCAAGCAATCCCAATCTCGCCATAACGACTGCATAAAACTGTGTGGTATATTAGCCAGCATTCCCGTGTCCCACTCTTTAAGTGTTGAATCAAAAAGGTCTCCCATGAAAATTGGAATTATTGGCGCAATGGAGCCAGAAGTCGCTCACCTGATCGCCGCCATGACAAACGCAACATCGCAAACCATTGCTGGTATTGAATTTATTGCGGGTACTCTCGCGGGTAAAGACGTAGTAGTAACTCGCTCTGGCATAGGTAAGGTGGCTGCAAGTATTGCGACCACGCTGCTCATCGAGAAATATACGCCGGATGCGGTGATCAACACAGGTTCTGCTGGTGGTTTTGTTGATACGCTGGCCATTGGCGATATCGTGATTTCTTCTGAAGTGCGTCACCATGATGTGGATGTCACGGCTTTTGGTTATGAAATTGGCCAAATGGCACAGCAACCTGCTGCGTTTATTCCTGCCGCACATTTAGTTGAAGCTGCCAATAAAGCGATTGCTCAACTGGGTGAAGTCAAAGCAATTGAAGGTTTGATTTGTACTGGCGATAGCTTTATTTGCGATCCTGTTCGCACCCAAGCCATGCTCAAAAACTTCCCGACTATGGCTGCCTGTGAGATGGAAGGTGCTGCCATTGCCCAAGTATGTCACCAGTTTGGTGTGCCATTTGTGGTAATCCGCTCTTTATCGGATAACGCCAACAATGACTCGCCAGTGGATTTCGACTCTTATATTGTCAAAGCGGGTTACCATTCAGCGCTAATGGTAATGCTGTTACTTGAGCAGCTAAAATAGTCAATCTTGAGTAGCACCTTAAGCGGAAAAGTATCAAATGCATAGTTCTTTTTATCAACGACTTGTTGAGATTGATGGTGCTTTGTTTGAAGGTTTTTTGATACTTTTTTGCGCTTTATTGCTCGCACGTTTAGCCCCTTTACCGCGAGAAATGCAGCCGCTAATTTGGTTTACCCATTTAGCAAAACAGCTCGCCGCAAAAGTGAATCGTTCAGAACGTCCAGCAAGCCAACAAGCCACTGCAGGCTTGCTAGCAATGTTATTATTGGTATTTCCATTTTGGGCCATTATTACTTTTTTACTCGAACTAGCTGCTTTTCCTTGGTTTTTTGAGTTTTTAGTGCTTTATCTCTGCCTGAGTGATGCAGGTTTCAACCAAGTGGCCGCTGAAATCGCTCAGGCTCTCAAGCGCCAAGATAATGCAAACGCCAAAAAACTGCTTCAGCCTTGGGTTGTCCGTGATACCGATAATCTATCTGAAGTCGGACTGGCCAAAGCCACCATAGAAAAACTCGCCACAGCGCCTATTTACGGGACTGCTGCTACCATTTTCTTTTTTGCCATCGCTGGAGCGCCCATGGTGCTTGCAGTGCGAATGATTAAGCAACTTGAACTCAGTTGGCCACCAATACAACCGAAATACCAACATTTTTGTAGCACAGTCAATAGCCTATCAACTGTATTATTGGCTATTCCCGGGTGGCTTTGGAGCCTATCCATTGCTATTCAGGGTGGACCTAAGGCAATGACAAGCCTTTTTCGATTACCTAAACATCATCCTGCTTTACGGGGTTATATTCTCAGTGTGGATTTGGTGGCCAGAATTTTACATATTGAATTAGGCGGTCCACAAAAATTTTCAGGTCAACGTATCGATGTGGCCAAAATCAGTTACGGCCCACAACCCACTAGCAACAATATAGCCTCAGCGATTCAACTCACCTCCCGCGCGAGTGCTATATGGTTTAGTTTTGTTATTGTACTTCCCCTGTTATGGGCAGGTTTACGTTGGCAACAAAGCCTGTGATATGATGCAATTTCCCTTAGCACTTGGTTAAAGGCAGGCTCTCTTGTTTGAAAATATGCATGTTTCATTAACAACCCCAGCGTTGTTATTTCCAGCAATTTCCCTGCTATTACTCGCGTATACCAACCGATTTTTTGCACTGGCAGCACTGATCCGTCAGTTGAGTAACGGCGACAAACCCGTACATAAGGATCAAATTAAAAACCTCAGCCAGCGGATCCGCATCATACGAAGAATGCAAGAAGCAGGTGTTTCCAGTTTTGCGCTGTGTGTTTTATGTATGATTTTTATCTATATTGGTTTAAATAAAACGGGCTCTGTTATCTTCGGTGCCAGCTTATTACTACTGCTGTATTCACTGATCTTATCTGTGATCGAAATTCGTATTTCCGTGGATGCCTTAAATATCCATATCAAAGAGATGAGTAAATGAGTCATTGGATCTACTTTTTTGACTTATGTGGCACAGCCGTTTTTGCCTTATCCGGCGCACTCGCCGCCGGGCGCCATAGAATGGATCCATTTGGCGTCATTGTTCTTGCCTCTGTCACCGCTATTGGTGGCGGCAGCATCCGCGATGCGCTCATAGGTGCAACACCCGTATTTTGGATCCGCGACCCAAACTACATCATAGTGATCCTCGCTACCGTGCTCGCCTGTTTGCTATTGGTCCGTCGGCCTCGCAAGGTGCCCGAGTACATTTTACCCGTCGCAGATGCCTTTGGATTAGCCCTGTTTACTGTGATTGGTGCCGAAAAAGCCCTCAATATGGGTTTGAGTGGCATGATTGCCGTGGTAATGGGCTTGATCACAGGCGTGGGAGGAGGCATTATTCGAGACTTACTCTGTAGGCAAATACCCATGGTGTTACGCACAGAAATATATGCTACGGCTTCAATCATTGGTGGCATAGGTTATACCGTCAGTTTAACCTACGGTATGAATGAAAAAACGGCGCTGTTTTTGGCGATGACCAGTGCCTTGATTATCCGCTTAAGCGCCATCAAATGGCATCTATCTCTACCAGCCTTTGATCTCAAAACTAAGAGGGAATAGTTTGCGAATATTGTGTCTTATTTTATGTCTTATGTTTGCTTCTCTCGTGATTCCTGTATCGGCACAAGCCAACTCGGGAGAAATGCCACAGGAGCAGCAACTCGCCGTAAAGTACATGGATGCACTAACCGAGCACGACTACAAAACTCTTATCACATTTTATAATCGCGACAGTATTTTCTTCGATAAAACAGCTAACCGTAAATATACCGGAGGGCGATTTATCATCGACTTTCTAGAACGAGCTCATCAAGGTGTACTCGAATATGATTTTAATATCGAGCATATGTATAACGCAGGCTCTTTAGTGGTCATGATAGGTAACTACCATTTTAAAGGACCCGGTGAACAATTCGGCAAACCCGGTAAAATTATTGATGTGGCAATTCCTGCAGTCACCAGTCTAAAACTCGATATGCTCAACCGTAGAGTGACTGAACATGTCGATCTAATTGATTACCAAACCATGTCAGACCAATTGGCGATGCAGTAATCACAAAATTTGTGCCTCCTTGAAACTTGAGACCAAGACACAGGTCGAAGCTAACAATGAATCAATTTCCAGAATGTTATGCATTCACCAGATTTACAGCATTGTTGCAATGAGGTTTGTATGAAATTTTTTGGATTATGTGCCCTAGTCGCCTTTTATAGCCTAATGCTGTCGCCCCAAGCACAAGCACAGCAACCCATTATTGTTTCTTATGCAGTTCAACCTGTTAATCACTTCAATCAACAATTACGCATTGCGCAGGCGCAACAACAAAATTGGGCAAAAGATCCTAGCAAAATCAGTAGCCAATATGCAGGTAATAAATTTACCTTAGTGCGCACTCAATCGCATAAAGGCAGCATTTTAACCTATCAAGTGAGCGAGTTTTCCAAGCAACATCCACAGATGCTGTTGATTATCTCCCTAAAACAAAATGCCAAACAGTGGCAGGTCAGTTCGGCTCAGTTGGCGTGGAAATGCAGTGGTGGACAACACTTTGGTACCGACAGATGTAATATCGCCGAGCATGAGCTAAACACAGCGCCTTAATCTTGCTGTGTAGAAAGTATAAAAAAAGAGCGCCCTAAGGCGCTCTTTTTATTCGTTTAAACTTCTTGAAGTTTAAACGAATAAATTAAAATGACTTAACCTAAACCCACTGACCAACGTCACTATACCAAAGTCACTTTGGCAAACTTACGTTTACCGACTTGGAATACAGCAACAGTACCCGCGAACAAAGTCATACGGCTATCTTCTAACTTTTCGCCGTCCATCTTCACCGCACCTTGCTTAATCATCCGCATCGCTTCTGAAGTCGATGCCACTAAATCAGCATCCTTCAACAGATTGGCAATCGCAATACCTTCACCCGCTGCTAACTCGATTGCTTCGATATCGTCAGGGATCATTCCCTTAGCACGATCGACAAAGGCTTGATGTGCGCTTTCGGCAGACGCTGCATCATGGAAACGGGTGATAATTTCCTTCGCTAAAGCAATTTTAATGTCACGTGGGTTAGCGCCATTAACCACATCTTGTTTGAATTGTTCAATTTCAGCCAGAGGGCGGAATGACAGCAACTCAAAGTAGCGCCACATCAAATCGTCCGAAATTGACATCAGCTTACCAAACATTTCGTTGGCGGGTTCACTCACACCAATGTAGTTGTGTGCCGATTTAGACATTTTCTTCACACCGTCTAAACCCTCAAGCAGTGGCATCATAATCACAGCTTGTGGTTTTTGACCTTCGGCTTTCTGTAACTCACGCCCCATTAACAGGTTGAACTTCTGGTCAGTACCGCCTAATTCAACGTCGGCCTTAAGGGCTACTGAGTCATAACCTTGCAGCAGTGGATACATAAACTCATGGATAGCAATCGATTGACCCGAGGCATAACGCTTTTTAAAGTCATCACGCTCCATCATACGCGCAACGGTTTGTTGTGATGCTAAGCGGATCATTCCCGCTGCACCTAAAGGCTCTAACCAACTTGAGTTAAACTCGATGCGCGTTTTTGCTGGGTCAAGGATTTTATAGACCTGCTCTTTATAGGTTTCAGCGTTGGCTAATACTTGCTCACGAGTCAGTGGTGGACGGGTACTATTTTTACCACTCGGATCACCCACCATACCGGTAAAGTCACCAATTAAGAAAATGACTTCATGACCTAACTCTTGGAATAATCGTAATTTATTTAAAATTACTGTGTGTCCAAGATGGATATCCGGTGCAGTAGGATCTGCGCCTAACTTAATACGAAGTGGACGTCCTTCTTTGAGTTTTTCCAGCAGATCCGATTCGAGTAAAATCTCATCGGTACCACGTCTAATTTCTGCTAATACTTGGTCTAAATCAGCCATCTCGGCAGGGACTCCTAAGGCCATGATCATAAAATGAGGAGACTTATGTTACTTGTTAGCCAGCACAATTGAAAGTGTGTACACTAACGGGATTATTCAAGCCTCAGGTTATCGGTATCGGCGTCAATGGGAAAGGTTATTACGTTATTTAAATTGTTGCCTAAAAAGCATCAAATTCTCCTCAGCATTCTTTCTGTTATCACTATGATAACCATGCTCCTACCTTCTGAAGAAGCCCAAGCTTCAAGGCAAACCGCAGGCATAAGTGAGCAAACACAAATTAACACCCGTTATGATGTTCCTCTCGCCTTTCGCTCACCACAACGCCCTGAGTCAATAGAGGGTGAATCGAGTGATGTTCCAGCAAATGCAGAGCCATTATCCTCAACAGATGCGCTAGCCGCAGGAAATGCCAATAATCAAGCTGTCGAGTCCATTGAAAGTGCACTCCATAGGGATGTAGAGCACTTTAATGTTAAAAATGGCGATACCTTAGCAGCGGTATTTGACCGCGCAGGTTTAACGAGTAAAGATGTTTATGAAATCACCCAGTTGCCTTTAGCTAAGCAAAATTTACTTAAGATAATGCCTGGCGAAGAAATTGTGATATCAAAAGATGCCAAGGGTGATTTAACTGAAGTACGCTATCGAATTAATGCTATTTCTACGCTCGTGATCAGTAAAAACCAAGAACAATATCACGAAAAAATATCTGAGAAGGATGTAGAAATTCGCACGCATTTTACCAGCGCGAAGATTAAAAGTAATTTTTGGAACTCTGCGGTTGATGCGGGCTTAAATGCGAACCAAATCATGCAACTATCTACAGTGTTTGGTTGGGATATCGACTTTGCATTGGATTTGCGTGAGGGCGACAGTTTCGCGATTATCTATGAACAAGAATACGCAGAAGGTGAGTTTTTACGTAACGGTAATATCTTAGCTGCTGAGTTTATTAACCAAGATGAGCGTTATACGGCGATTCGCTATACGGACGGTAACTACTACTCAGAAAATGGTACTAGCATGCGTAAAGCCTTTTTGCGCTCACCGGTTGATTTTAAATATGTCAGTTCCAACTTTAACCCAAAGCGTTTGCACCCAGTCACAGGTCAAGTAAAAGCCCATCGAGGTGTTGATTATGTTGCCGCCATAGGCACGCCAATTAAAGCCGCGGGTAGTGGCCGTGTGATCGAGTCGGGCTATAATCAATTCAACGGTAACTATGTGTTTATTAAACACAACGATACTTACACGACTAAATACCTACACCTCACCAAACGTAATGTCAGCAAAGGGGCAAACGTTAAACAAGGGCAAATCATCGGCACTTTAGGAAAAACAGGACGAGTTACCGGGGCGCATCTACACTACGAATTCATCGTTAATGGTGTACATCGCAATCCAAGAACGATCACTTTACCTAAAGCCGAATCAATTGCACGTAAAGAAAAACCGCAATTCGATGCCTTGAGTAGACAATTAATGGCGACCATTTCGCAGAACAAGCAAACACAATTAGCAATGCAATAACGACTGGACGGACTCTTCCCGATGAAAAACGCTTATTATATTGGACTTATGTCTGGCACTAGCATGGATGGTGTTGATGCGGTATTAGTCGACTTTTCGGGCCCACAACCGCAGCTGATTTGCAGCCATACAGAAGCCATTCCGAGCCATTTACTCAAAGGGCTACAGCGTTTATGTTTGCCCGGTGCCGATGAAATAAACCGCCTTGGACGATTAGATCGCAATGTAGGACAATTATTTGCTTTGGCGGTCAATAATCTACTGGCAAAGTGCAATATTGCGAAAGAAGATATCATCGCCATTGGTAGCCATGGCCAAACGGTACGCCACATGCCAAACCTTGAAGTGGGTTTTACCCTCCAAATAGGCGATCCTAATACTATTGCGACGGAAACAGGCATAGATGTTATTGCCGATTTTCGCCGTAAAGATATTGCCCTCGGCGGCCAAGGCGCCCCCCTAGTGCCCGCATTCCACCAGCAAACCTTTGCCGAAATCGGCAAAAAACGCATTATTTTGAATATCGGTGGTATCGCCAATGTCACTTACCTTCCTGGAACAAGTGAACATGTACTGGGTTTCGATACCGGTCCAGGCAATACGCTTATCGACGCTTGGATCCAGCATGTAAAAAGTGAACCTTTTGATAAGAATGGCGAATGGGCTGCGTCCGGCAAAACCAACCCAGACCTATTAGCTCAGCTATTATCTCATCCTTATTTTTCGCTTGCTTATCCTAAAAGTACAGGCCGTGAATTATTTAACCAAGCGTGGTTAGAACAGCAACTATCGCCCTTTAATCATTTAGATGAAGAAGATATCCAATCGACACTTTTAGATATGACTTGCCATAGTATCGCGAGGGATGTCATCAAATTATCGCCGGAGGGAGAGCTATTTGTCTGCGGTGGCGGCGCGTTTAATACCCAACTAATGCAACGTCTCGCCGCCTTATTGCCGGGTTATAAACTGGATACTACCTCGGCTCTTGGCGTTGATCCTAAATGGGCCGAAGGTATCGCCTTTGCGTGGCTCGCCATGCGTAACCACTTAGGTTTACCCGCAAACCTTCCTGCTGTTACGGGCGCCTCCCGCGAAGCCGTACTCGGCGGACGATTTAGCGCTAAATAATAACGGTTTAAATTACCTGAATAAAAGTTTCATACTTTGAGGCTTTTATTCTAAATAATACTTGGCAACCTCAGATTGGCATTCATGTGTAGAGATGAACAGCACGCCATAAATGTATCCTACTGTACTGTTGTTCTTTTTCTCATCCCACTCTAATGTTACCATTTGACTAACTGGTGATTTTTGCTTTGCCCTCATTTTTTACATTGGGACACAACAAGCATCACCCTATTCCAGCAAAAGAGATATTTTCATGAGCAAGACTGTTAAAACCCTCGCTGAAACAGCAGCGATGACACCTGAAGGTCGTTACGATTACCTTGTTGAACAAGTTAAAGAACATAAGGTTCTTTGGACCTTGCAGGATCAAGACGGTTGCGTAATGCTGACCACGGAAGAAGAAGATTGTATTCCTATGTGGCCAACGGAAGATGCCGCTGAATCTTGGGCTGTGGATGAGTGGAGCGACTGTCAAACATTAGCCATTCCCTATGATGAATGGCATGAAAGATGGGTTCCAGGCATGGAAGATGATGATCTGTTTGTTGCTGTATTTCCTGTACAGGATGACTTAGGCGTGGTTATTCCCCCTTATGAGTTAGATCAGCGTTTATTGCCTAAACAAAGCCACTAATCGCCTTAACCCTAATGCGAGAATCTCAATGAGTGAGCAAGGATCTCCTTCACTAACGCCTGCAATAGCGCAAGACACGCGTTTGCCAAAACGCTTAATTGTCCTGCTGTTACTTTATGTTGTGGCTTCCATAAGTGGCTTAATGGCAAAGCAAGGCGTGTTATTTTGCCTATTAACACTCTTTATGGTGATTGCGATTATTGGTCGTCAGAAAGCAGGGCTTATTATGTTGCGCGGTTATACTCTGGTGCAATTAGCTTTGGTCAGTATGTTGCCAGTAATACTATACGATCCTGATAATCTCATTGTTGGCCCAACAACGGTATATTTAGGTGAATGGCAGGAAAAACTCCCTGACTATGTGATTTTTATCGCCTTGATAGCCTTATCATTACTGCAAGTGTGGATTGCATTTAATGGTAAAGTTAAAGCATGGTTTAAACCTAAATTAAACCTAAACATTATGAACTAGCTCATTGTTATTATAGTGAAAATAATAAAAAGCCGTCATTACGACGGCTTTTTTAATCTCATTTAAGACTCAATATGCTCGCGAAAAATAAGCAAAGATTAAACGGAGAAACTGGCTCCACAACCACAGGTCGTGGTCGCATTGGGGTTTTTCACAAAGAAGCGAGAGCCCTCGAGCCCAGAGGTATAGTCGACTTCACCGCCAACAAGATATTGTAAACTCATTGGATCGACGACTAATTGGACACCTTGTTTTTCAACTGTAAAATCGCCTTCGTTGACCTTTTCATCAAAGGTAAAGCCGTACTGAAATCCAGAACATCCGCCACCAGTTACATAAACACGCAACTTAAGTGCTGGATTTTGCTCTTCTTCTAGCAAGCCTTTTACCTTTGCTGCAGCCGCATCGGTAAATTGGATTGGCATTGCTGCATCAGCTTGTTCAGTCATTACTACCTCTTACATCAGTTTTCTGGGGCAAATTATCCGTTACCTGACTATTTTGTTCAAGTATTACCCGTGGTTCTTTTTCACCCTGCAATAATTCAGGGACACTATAAACACGTTCTGTCTGTGAATTCTTCGTCCAACGGCTTGATGGGACAACCACTTTCACTTTGACTTGCAATAAATTAAAGCCTGCTGGCACTGTCACTTTGGTATCTATGACCTGAAAATAGCGAAAATCAAATTCGAGCTTAGAACCCGTGAGTTTGTTCACACTTAACTCAACAGATTTCCCCTCTTGCACACCGATAAGGGTTAATTCGGCTCGACCTTGAATGGCTTGTTTACGCTTTTGTAACTGAGTCAAGATAAGCTTTAAGTTATATTCATCAGCTAAGGCGCCAGGCGTCATCTCAAGTCCGTGAATGGCAATACCTTCAGCATTATCATCAGGCGACATAATACTGCGATAAAACGCTAACTCATACTCAAGATCTTTTTGCTTTTTGATTTGCTGACCAAACATCTCCTGCATTTGAGCATTTGCCTCGCGCTCAATTGATAGCTCTAAATTTCGCGTTGCAAGCAATTGGGTCTGCTCTTCCAATTCTGCGGTTAATCTTTGAGATTTGTTACTGCCAATGTGTTTAACTACGGACTCATCGCTACTTAAGATGCAAAAACTTATCCAAGCACCTAAAAGAAAAGCAACTAACACTAAAAGTAATAAATACACTGAGGATGAACGGTACTTGCTGTCAATTCCTTGCAGCCAATCTAGCCAACGATGATAATTTGGCATTAGGTAACAGCCCCTATATAAAATACAATCAACTCTAGACGAGTTCGATACAATACAACTCAGGCCAATGCAGTGCAATTAACGATAAAGAAAGTTGCTATTCAACATGCCATAGTCACAGCCAAAAAGTATTTAACCAATGAGCTACGTGACCATTTATCCCAAGCCCGCATCAGTGCACAACTGTGCATACTGGCACTGTTATTTGCTATTTTTGCATCCTGCGTGATCTTACTGTTTCGACTCTTGCTCGTTTGGGCTAATCATTACACCCAAATACAAGCGCTGGATTTTACGGGGAACGTCGCCGACTGGCGAGCCTTGTTACCCCTTTTAGGCGCAATATTAATTTGGATTGTGGCGAAATTGGGTTCCAAACGCTACAAACGCATGGGAATAGCCTATGTGTTACATAGAGTTAAACTGCACTACGGTAAAATTCCGCTGCAATCCGCCGCTGGGCAGTTTTTTCAAGCACTCTTTGCCCTAGGCACCAATTTCTCCGTCGGCCGTGAAGGTCCTGCCATTCATCTGGGTGCTGTCAGCGCCAGTTTTCTCGCCGAAAAATTCAATCTTCCCGATAACAGTGTGCGCATTATGTGCGCCAGTGGTATTGCCGCAGGGATTGCCGCCACTTTTAACGCGCCCTTGGCGGCGGTGATTTTTGTACTCGAAGTGATAGTACGTGAATATAAAATCCATTACTTTTTCCCGATTATGCTATCAGCAATTTGTGGCGCAGTTTCAAGCCAACTGGTGTTTGGTAATGTGCACGAATTTGACCGTATTCAAGTGATCCACATTCCCCTAGATCACTACCCGATTCTCGCCATTGGCGGCTTAGTATTAGGCTGTGTTGCCGCTTTTTTTAACTACTCACTCATAAAAGTCACCACTACGAGCCAAAAATGGCCACTGATTTTCCGACTATTATTGGCGGCTGTTATCACGACGTTGATCGGCTTAGTCTTACCCCAGGCGCTTGGCACTGGTGATTTAGCTATCAGCGAAGCCATTAGTGAACACCCAAGTTTATTACTCTTAATCGCCCTGCTGGTAGCTAAAATAATCGCAACCATTGCGGCGATAGGCCTTGGCATTCCAGGAGGATTAATTGGACCACTCTACGGCATAGGTGCCTTGATTGGGGCTATTTTAGCCCTCGTGAGCGCAATACTATTTCCGTCCATAGCCCCTTATGTAGGGCTTTACACAGTGATCGGCATGACGGCCATGATGGGCGTGTGTTTAAGTGCGCCGCTGGCCGCCTTGGTCGCCCTATTAGAAATGACTAATGACGCCAGCATTATTTTACCGGCAATGTTTGTAACAGTTCCGGCTTTTTTAATTGCTTATCAGGGTTTTAAGACTGACTCCATTTTCTTTAAGCAATTAGAAATTATGGGACTAGGTTATAAGGTCGCCCCCGTGAATTTAGCACTACAGAAAAAAGGCGTGCGAGCCTTAATGGATAAACGCTTTGTTATCGTCAATAACAACGATGAATTGTTGCTCGAAGTGCTAAAACGCGCCGAAGGTCGACCCGTGCTAGTCCGCAATGCCGATGGCATTATCGAAATGCTTCGTCTTGAAATGCAGTCCTATGATGACAGTACCACGCTATCGCGCCATCCCATGCAAGGGCTAAGCGACAGCACCACCCTCAATGAAGTCTATTCACTATTGTCGCCCAAACGTAACGGTGAAGTGTTTATCTATCAAGATTCGCCAGACAATGTGGTCGGGGTAATCAGTTGGTCGAACCTGCAACAGGAGATTCGTTCAGGCCAAGCCTAATATCGCTTCAAAACCTAGTTGCTATTAAAAGATTCAAAACCTGAGACGGCAGATTAAAAGCTTTTTGGGCTTCATCGCAAAAATCTAACACAGTGACAATGGGCTATTTCGTTGTAACTGTGCTTCTGCTACAATCGCGCCTCAGCCACCCTACATAACATCAGGGCAGATAAGCGCGATACCGCAGCTTAAAATGCCCCCTAGCAAATTGGAAAACAGGCTGATGAATCAGTTCGAAGGATCCCATATCCTCTCCGTAAACCAGTTAGATCTTGACTCAATCCAAACTATTTTTAATGTCGCTAGCCGCATGATGCCCTATGCACTTCGAGAGAAGCGCAATAATGTGCTCGATGGCGCCATTTTAGGTAACCTGTTTTTCGAACCCAGTACCCGTACCCGCGTCAGTTTTGGTTGCGCCTTTAATTTACTTGGCGGCCATGTGCGTGAAACCACAGGTATGGCTTCATCGTCTTTATCTAAGGGTGAGTCCCTGTACGATACGGCGCGGGTGTTATCCACCTATTCCGATGTGATTGCGATGCGTCATCCCGACTCTTACTCGGTAAAAGAGTTTGCCGAAGGCAGCCGCGTCCCAGTGATCAACGGCGGCGATGGTTCGAACGAACATCCGACTCAAGCCCTGCTCGATTTATTTACTATTCAAAAAGAACTTAAGTGTGCTGGCCGCGGTATCGATGGCATGCACATCGCTATGGTGGGCGACTTGAAATTTGGCCGTACAGTGCATTCTCTATCGCGCTTACTCTGCATGTATAAGAACATTAGCTTCACACTGATTTCGCCTGCTGAATTAGCCATGCCTGATTATGTGATCTCTGACATTGAAAATGCTGGCCATAGCATCAAAATAACCGACCAACTTGAAGGCCATTTAGATAACGCAGATATTCTGTATCTTACTCGCATTCAAGAAGAACGCTTCCCTTCACAGGAAGAAGCGAATAAGTATCGCGGCAAGTTCCGCTTAAATCGCAGTATTTACACTCAGCATTGCAAATCTAACACTGTCATTATGCATCCGCTTCCAAGGGATTCACGTGCGCAAGCCAATGAGTTAGATAATGATTTAAACAGCCATCCTAATCTTGCTATCTTCAGACAGGCGGACAATGGGCTGTTAATTCGCATGGCTTTGTTTGCATTGACACTCGGCGTTGATAATCAACTCGAAAAATATGAGTGTCCAGTTAATTGGTATTCACGTAAAGCCGATCGCTAATTGGCTACAGACTTTAAGGACTAAACATGACCCGTTCCGAAGCACTATTTGAACAGGCTAAAAAAACCATCCCCGGCGGTGTTAACTCTCCGGTTCGTGCATTTAATGGTGTAGGCGGTTCACCCCTGTTTATTGAAAAAGCTAACGGCGCTTATATTTACGATGCCGATGGCAAAGCTTATATCGACTATGTCGGTTCTTGGGGCCCGATGATCCTTGGCCACAACCATCCTAAAATCCGTGCGGCGGTATTAGCGGCGGTGGAAAATGGCTTGTCTTTTGGTGCGCCAACTGAGCTTGAAGTGCAAATGGCCGAGAAAGTCATCTCTATGGTGCCTTCTATTGAGCAAGTACGCATGGTGAGTTCAGGCACGGAAGCTACTATGAGTGCTATCCGTTTAGCGCGTGGTTTTACCAATCGTGACAAGATCTTAAAATTTGAAGGCTGTTACCACGGCCACGCAGATTGCCTGTTAGTGAAAGCTGGTTCTGGCGCATTAACTTTAGGTCAACCTAGCTCACCCGGTATTCCTGAAGATTTCGCCAAGCACACCCTCACCGCTGTGTATAACGATTTAGATTCAGTTAGAACCCTGTTCGAACAGTATCCAACTGAGATTTCTTGCATCATCATCGAACCCGTTGCCGGCAACATGAACTGTATTCCACCTGTCCCAGGTTTCCTCCAAGGTCTGCGTGATATGTGTGATGAGTTTGGCGCGCTACTGATCATCGATGAAGTAATGACGGGTTTTCGCGTATCACAAAGTGGCGCGCAGGGGTATTACGGCGTCACACCAGACCTAACCACACTCGGTAAAGTGATTGGTGGCGGTATGCCAGTGGGCGCTTTCGGTGGCCGTAAAGATGTAATGCAATTTATCGCACCGACTGGCCCAGTGTATCAAGCGGGCACTCTATCAGGTAACCCCATTGCGATGTCAGCGGGTCTGGCACAAATGGACGCCCTGTGTGAAGAAGGTTTGTACGAAGCACTGAGTGCAAAAACCAAACGTATTGCAGAAGGCTTTAAAGCCGCGGCAGATAAGCACGGTATTCCAATGGCGATCAACTATGTTGGCGGCATGTTCGGCTTCTTCTTTACTGAACAGGAGCAGATCACTCGCTTCGATCAAGTGACCAAGTGCAATATTGAGCACTTCCGCACTTTCTACCACGGAATGTTAGACGAAGGTGTTTACTTAGCACCTAGCGCCTATGAAGCAGGCTTCCTGTCTATGGCCCATGGTGAAGAAGAACTGCGCCTAACCTTAGAAGCCGCAGATCGTGTTTTAGCGAGTATGAAAACCGAAAGTTAATTTGCTGAGCATGTTATACAGCAGTAAAAAGAGACGCATTAGCGTCTCTTTTTTATGACATTTGAAAAATCGCACCCGCTAAATAGGATTAATTAAAGAATCGCACGCTAATCGCTTAGACTTTAATCGTAGATTTCACTTTACACTCAAACCCATTCCAGCATAAAAAACCAAAACAACATTATTAGAAATAATAAAACCAGCATAAAACACCACATCAAAAACAAATTCACCAAGATATACATCACAAAACAACACAAAAACGAGTTACACCTAACAGTTGCGTTATTCATATCATTATGTTTTGATCCGCACGCGTTAACACAGCAAGCTTAATTTAGCCTTGAAAACGCCAATCTATAGTATGCCTCTAGCCTGCTATTACACTAAAAACAGCCGTTGGAATTGCAGTTATGTTATATACCTTTCTGATCATATTGGCCGTGCTCGCCCTGCTCAGTATTATTTTCGAAGAAGTGACCCACCTTAATAAAGCAAAAACCACCTTATTTTTTGGCTGCATTTCTTGGGTAGCGCTGTTTATGGCAGCAGGCGATCCTGAGCATGAGAAAATTATTGCAAATCAACTCAACGAAAACTTACTCGAAATTGCGACTCTTTGGTTGTTTCTGATGTCAACAATGACTTTTGTCGCTTACCTCAACGCAAAAGGCATGATCCAAATCATGGTGCAAAAGCTGTTTCCACAACAAGTTTCTGTACGAATGTTGATGATCCAAGTGGCTTTGTTTGCACTGGTTTTATCGGCATTCTGCGATAACGTTACCGCCACATTAGTGTCTTTAGGCCTATTAACCACCTTTAAGCTTGATAAACAAATGCGTCGTAGGATGGCAGTATTAATTATTTTCGCCGTTAACTCTGGCGGTGTTGCATTAATCACTGGTGACGTTACTACCCTGATGATTTTCTTAGGCGGGCATGTTCATATGTCCGAGCTATTAATACTGTTTATTCCCTCTGCCCTCAGCGTTATTTTACTCGCGACCTTGTTTTCACTTAAAGCAGAAGGTGTTGTCGCCACAACACCTATCAAACATACCTATCAAACAGTTGATGTGCTGATTGCTCTAGTATTCTTCTGCACTATTTTAATGACTATGTTATTCAATATTCTCTTTGGGATCCCACCAGTGCTGACATTCCTAACGGGTCTATCTGTTATGTTCCTCATTGGTCACACTACACGTAGCGATAAAGAGGAAATTAAAATTCTTGAATATATTCGACAAGTTGAATATGACACTTTATTGTTTTTCTTAGGTATTTTATTACTCGTTGGTATGCTAAAAGAAATCGGCACCTTAGATATGCTGACGAAAGCATATGCTATGTTCAACCCAAACATTTCTAACTTCGTCACGGGGATGGGCTCAGCCTTAATTGATAACGTGCCATTAACGGCGGCGTTATTAAAAGCAGAACCCGTACTCAGTACACCAGAATGGCTTGGCTTAACTTACAGCGTCGGTGTGGGAGGTTCCTTACTCATCATAGGTTCTGCAGCTGGGATAGTCGCGATGAGTAAAGTGAAAGAATTGACATTCGTCAGTTACTTAAAATATGTACCGGCTTTATTCTTATGTTATAGCTTAGGCTATTGCCTCACGTTATTACTCGCTTACAAGCTGTTTGCTTAAAGTAAAGGCGACTAAACAAAAGGCGCCTACTAGAGCGCCTTTTGTTTTATTCAAATTAGGTCAAATTGCTGGCACCTTAAATTGCGTTCCTTGAATTTCTAACACCACATCCCTTGGACGAATAGAAATAATTGTCAGTTTTCCACTAATCTTATCGCCTTCCTGCAATTCCGCGCCGTCCACATTTAACCAGCGTTTGTTAGGATCAGTAGAATAGACATGAGCAACGATATTAAATTCAGGAACTTGTAGCTGTAACCCCGCTGGTAACTGACCATATTTAGGGATGTCATCGCTCTCTTGTTTGGGGATAGGATCTAACTTAGGTTGAGTTACGGGAGTTTTTGCCGAATTACCATATTCAACCTTTTTCAGCGCATCTTGAAATGTAGAAACTAATTTATCATCCTCACGACTTTGGTTCGTCTCCAACCCAACATCGACGGCTGCCGCGCTCACCTGTTGGCGTAATGCCTCAAGCTGTGCCAATCCCTGACGATTCGGATTAGCACCTAATATAATCGGCTCTTGCTCTGGCATCTCTTGATATTCAGGCTGTTCAAATTGATTTAACACATTGCTTTCGTCAGTATTGAGTTGTTGTACTGTGCGAGTGTTAGCATCAACCTGCGCCGAGGTTGCAAGATAGTCATCATAGCTTGGATCACGCTGCAGATTGTTTACATATCCAGTTGTCACAGCTAAAACTTGCCCTGCCTGCATGTTACCAACTTGCGGTAACTCTTGTGTCCTTGGCAACGCGACTTTGCCCGCTAAGCGGACTCCGCTCGAATTCACATCAACAATTTGACTCTCCGTTACTTCAGTGGCTGATGCAGTTTGTGGTGGATTTACGGGCGACAAATTAGCTGCTGGAGCATTTTGCTTTATAGGTGTTGCGAGTCCTGCCATTACAGATAACGACTTCTCACTTTGCTCTAACACACTTACCCCCCAAGCAATCCCTACCCCAATAGCAACTGCCAACGCTAATAGCGATAGCTTAACCAGAGGGATACTGGCTTTACGGGACTCAGGATAATTTGTCCGTGGTGTTAACACGGCATCAGGTAAAGGAGATAACTGTTGTTGCTTATTACGCGTTACCGCATCGAGTAGAATGGACATTAGCCATGTGCTCCATTATCGGTTAAACGCGGGCCTTGCTCACTTAAATACAAATTCAGTCTCACTAATGTTTGGTTGCCAGCAATACCATCAGCTTTCAAGCCATGTTGGCTTTGAAAAGCTTTGAGATCATTTTCTAATTTAAGATCAAAGTGCGTTACCCTTCTCGCATTACGATTACTCACATGGGCAAGCGCATTCTCCAACCACTGAAGTTGTCCTACGCTCGACTTCTGGCTGATCTCCATCATAGGTAGGCTAGGTGCCTGCCATAAAATCTCAAAGGTACCGCTAAAATGTTGATTAAACCATGCCCTATCAACCCAAAGTTGCTGCTCACCCAATTGCATAAGTAATTGTTCACCATCAACAGCAAGCACTGCACCGTAAAAATCCTGTTGATTATCATCTACTAAATATACTACTGCAGGATAATTTAACCGTGTAAGGGACATCCAATTTCCCTGTTGTTGGTAACAGGAAAGCCCTTGTTCAATGGCTGATTGGCAGGCTGTTAGCCCTTTAAAAGGCACTTTCCCCCAAACACTGAACAATCCAGCAAAGGCAGTATCAATTTGACGACTTTGGTTTATTGCCTCATTTAAGACTCGTTGGCTGGGATCAGGTTTTACGATTGTAGCTTGGGTACTCGGTTGTTTGATTAAAGCCTGAGTTAACTGGGTTTCACTATTTACATCTTTTATGTCTTGAGCAGCAATACTAACATTTTGAGAAGGTTGACTCTCTGCGGTGGAAGCTTGAACGCTCATAGTGCTTTGATTGAGGGTAAACAACCAATAGGATACGCCAAAGGCAATGGCGAGAGTCGCAACAATAGCCGTTGGCCAGAGGTATGGATTCTGTTGTTTTTCTTCCTCACCTAACACTTCAGCCGCTGCTTGCCTCACCATACGATGATCAATTGGCACTCGGGATTGTGCATAACCAGCCATTAACGCACGTTCACAGAGCAAGTTAATTAGGCGTGGAATCCCCCCGCTATATTTCTGTAATACCTTAATCGCTTTACGGGTAAACAGTGGTTCAAATCGTCCGGCGACCTGTAAGCGGTGCAACACATAAAGTGCAATTTCATCTTCATTTAGAGGTAATAAATGATAACGAGCAGTAATTCGCTGTGCCAGCTGTCGTAATTCTTGACGTTTTAGTAACAATTGCAGCTCAGGTTGACCAATCAAAATCACCTGCAATAATTTTTTGGTATCTGTCTCCAGATTTGTGAGCAACCGTAATTGTTCTAACACTTCAGGTCGTAGGTGCTGAGCCTCATCAATAATGAGTACCGTATTACGACCTTTCTCATGGTTCGCGAGTAAAAAATGACTTAAATGATCGGTCAACTGCTTAAGTGTTGGATTTTCTCCATAACGGATCTTCAACTCATCGCAAAGAGTGGCAAGTAACTCCAATTCAGTCAGTGAGGGATTCAGGATAAATGCAGTATCGGTATTATCGGGCAATTGCCCAAGCAAACAACGAGACACCGTTGTTTTACCCGTCCCCACTTCACCTGTTAACAGCACAAAACCACCGGTTTCACCCAAACCGTAGGTAAGATGTGCTAGGGCTTCTCGGTGCCTATCACTCAAAAATAAATAATGGGGATTGGGTGCAATTGAAAAAGGGTTATCGCTGAGTCCATAAAAGGCCTTGTACATACCACCAATCATCCTTATCAAAAAATAACGCTCACGTTAAAGCGTCCTAGTGTACTTGTCAAAACATCTGCAACATCAATGTGACATCTAAATGTTAGATAAATTTCTGGGTTAGATTTATCCCTGCCCGCTACGGGCATGTTAAGCTACTACTATGACACATAGGCGAAGTAAATCCGTGAAAATATACTTAGTCGGCGGCGCTGTACGTGACAGCCTGCTCAATCTCCCCATTAAAGATAAAGACTATATGGTGGTTGGCGCGACACCAGAGCAAATGCTACAACTGGGTTACCGCCAAGTGGGTAAAGATTTTCCCGTATTCCTACACCCAATAACACAGCAAGAATATGCACTCGCCCGTACTGAACGTAAAGTTGGGTTAGGCTATGGTGGTTTTAGTTGCTATGCCAGTCCCGATGTCACACTTGAGCAAGACTTGCTCAGACGAGATCTGACTATCAATGCAATTGCACAAGATGAAGAAGGCAACCTACATGATCCTTTCAATGGTATTGGAGATCTTAACGCTCGCCTCTTGCGCCATGTCTCCGATGCATTTATTGAAGATCCACTCAGAGTATTACGTGTTGCAAGATTTGCCGCGCGGTTTCATCACTTAGGCTTTCAAATAGCTGACAGCACACTTCAGCTTATGCAGCAGATCGCCCAAAGTGGAGAGTTAAACGCCTTAACACCTGAACGAGTCTGGCAGGAAGTTGATAAAACCTTAAGCGGTTCAAACCCCGAGGTTTTTTTTGAGGTATTACGTCAATGTGGCGCACTGAAAGTACTTTTCCCAGAACTTGATGCCTTATTTGGTATCCCACAACCCGAAAAATGGCATCCAGAAATCGATACAGGCCTGCACACCTTGATGGTACTCGCCCAAGCCGCAATACTCACGCAGGATAAAGCCGTTCGTTTTGCAGCACTCGTTCACGACCTAGGGAAGGCGATCACGCCCATAGAACATTTACCTAAACATCATGGCCACGGACAAAAAGGATTACCAATAATCAAAGCTCTGTGTGAACGTTTACGTATTCCGAATGAGTTCAGAGATCTTGCATTAATTGTCAGTGATCAACATCAAAATGTGCATCAAGCCTTCAAACTCAGACCAGAAACAATTATCAAGATATTTGATAAAGCCGATTTTTGGCGCAAACCTGAACGTCTAAAACAACTCGTACAGGCCTGTATTGCAGATATACGCGGTCGTACAGGATTTGAACATCAGGATTACCCGCAAGGTGAATACTTTAGCCAATGCTTTGCAGTCGCGAGTAATGTCAATATTAAGGCAATTATTCAAGCGGGCTTTAAAGGGGAGGAAATAAAGCAAATCCTCCACATGCATAGAATCGATGCCGTTGGTCAGTTAAAACGTGATAAACAAAATGCAGTGGATTAGAACGCACAGTCAAAAAGTAATAATTTTGTAAATACAGTACCGTTTTACGGTAAATTCGGAGCCATTTTTCACTCAAAAATGATGATATAACCAATAAAAAACCCTTTTAAAAAAAATTTATATGTCTATAGTGGATAAACCCATTAATATTCGTAGCAAATTAAAATAGCTATGTCATAATTAGGCAGTTTCGATTACAAAGTGACGAAACATTCAAATCCAACCTATTTTAAGGGATTTTTTACAATGAACAAAAAAGTACTGATGATTGCTGGTTTAGCAATGACTGCCCTACTAGGTGGTTGTGCAAACACTACTGCTCTGGAAGAAAGCGTTGCTACTCTGGGCAACAAAGTTGATCAATTGTCAGCTGATGTCGGCTCTCTGAAATCTGAGCAAAGCAAATTGTCTGCAGACGTTAAAGATGCTAAAGCAGCAGCTATGGACGCACAAGCAGAAGCTAAGCGTGCTAACGACCGTCTAG
Source organism: Shewanella sp. W3-18-1 (assembly GCF_000015185.1). NCBI lineage: Bacteria > Pseudomonadati > Pseudomonadota > Gammaproteobacteria > Alteromonadales > Shewanellaceae > Shewanella > Shewanella sp. W3-18-1. The sequence continues at coordinate 3,480,313 of NC_008750.1, forward strand.
ACAACGTTGCTACTCGTTACAAAAAGTAATGATAAGTAATTAACCTATAATTTAATAGGTTAGCATAAAAGGCTTGTGAGTGATGAAAGCGAATAGCCCATCTATCCAAGCCTTTTTTTATATCTATTTTTTAAGTGATTTCATTTGTAACAGCTTAACACCTGCAACCTAAAAACCAGTGTTATTGGTAAGCATACTGTACAGACTCTGCATTTTTCCCTTACATTTTTATTATTATGTACAACTCACTTGTGCCTCTCCGCTTAAGCATTTTCGCGCTAATACTAATATAAAATCAATTTCAAGGGACTCAAAATAATTGGATTGGATATTATGTTTCATCCTATCCGTTGCCCGCCAAGCATAGGGGGTCATATCCAGTAATGTTAAAGCCTGCTCCCCCGTCACTGACAAGGTAAAATGCAGGGTTTGAGTTTCTATTATCAATAATCCAGACGGCAAATTTATTTGCACCGTCTTTTCGGCTAAATCAGGATAGATATATTCTTTCAATTGCCATAAATGTCTAGCTCCCGGCAACACTAACAACATGAGCCCATCTTCTTTGAGCACACGCACAGACTCCTTACCCTTAAGCGGTTTATCTATCACTGTAATAACATCAATACAATTGTCGCTAAAAGGTAATACTTTGGAGGTACTCAAACATAAGATCCCTGGTGTTTGTGCCTTAGCAGCAGAAAATATTGTATTTTCAGCATCTGCAACGCCCACGTATTGAATCGTTAATCCCTTTGCAATATCAGTCAACTTGGATGATAAAGCGCGTAAATAGAAACCTTCAACACACTCATAATCCAACAAACTTATATCATCTTGTAATGAACCGACGAGCATTTCGGCCATTTTATCAATTAACGGCGTAAAAATACCTGACTCTAACAGAAAGCGTTTAGCCCGCACCTGCTGACGAGAATCGCCTGTCGGCTTTTGTCTTTGCGGCTTAGTAAAAACCCAATAGCCTTGTTCACTTTTATCGAAATGATGTTTATTTGTACAGTAAAAACCCTGCGATGATTGATGCTGCTGCAATGACAGACCACATGTCGGACATTGAAATTTAAGACTCATGGTTAGCTCCAAAAAAGGGCAATACTTAAAAATGTAAAAATCGGGTACTTAGACCCGATTCTTCAAAAGGTTCGCAAAAAGAAATTACAGAAATATAAATCCACATAACACCGCGCCAAGTATAAGGCGGTAAATAACGAAAGGTGTCATCCCCATGCGACTGATTATTTTTAAGAAATAATGAATACAAAGGTATGCGGCAACAAAAGAGACCAAAGTTCCTAAAGTAAGCGCCTGATAATCAATAGGAAGTGAACTTTCAGATAGATCTTTACCCACTAAAATGGCTGCGCCTAAACTCACAGGAACAGACATTAAGAATGAAAATCGGGCGGCAGCATCACGACTTAAACCCAGCATGAGCGCAGCAGTCATTGTAGCGCCAGAGCGTGAGGTTCCAGGAATTAATGCCAGTGCCTGTGCAAAACCAATCAATAATGCCTTACGCCATCCGGTTTGATAAACAGTTAAATCTTGATGTGACATCTTATCTGCCCACCAAAGCAATAAACCAAAAACGATAGTGGTAACAGCAATCACTTCAGCACTGCGTAGATGCGTTTCAATAAAATCTTTTGCCATAAAACCAAAAAAAACTGCGGGTAGTGTTGCAAGAATTATCCACCAAGCCAGTTTACTGTCATCTGACTGTTTACCTTTAAAAATACTGGCAATCCAAGCTGTAAACATGTTCCACAATTCATGTCTAAAATAAATCACCACCGCAAGTAACGAGCCAGTGTTTACAGCCACATCAAAGGATAATCCTTGATCTTCCCAGCCTAACAGCTCAGCGGGTAAAATTAAGTGTGCAGAACTAGATATAGGAAGAAACTCAGTTAACCCTTGAATTAACGCTAAAATAATTACCTGAAACGTATCCATGACAACCCTATCAATAAATTAAAACGTCAGCCCACAGGGCCATTCAAACGTCACAGGCCAAAGTCGCTGTGAATCTTTGTCGTAGTCATTCCACAATTTTGCATAGGTTTGGTGGACTAAGGGGTGAACGAGATTTGGAGCTAACTCCGCTAACGGCCACAATACAAAAGCGTTATTAACTATCTCGGCCCGGGGTAACACCACTGGAATTTGACATACTATGTCATCATAAAGTAACAAATCTAAATCTAATGTTCTTGGGCTGAACTTCTTTGCACCAACAAGACGGCCGTGATTTTGCTCGATTTGCTTAAACTGCGCAACTACCGTAGCAATATTCAAATCGGTTTCAGCGCTTGCCACCATATTTAAAAAATTTGTGCCACTAAACCCAACCGCTTCACTCTCATACATAGAAGAAAGCCTGAGTGGACCAAAGCATTCTCTGAGTGACTGTAACCCTGCCTGCAAATGCTGAACGGGCTCAATATTACTACCTAAACTAATGTAAATACGTGCCATGCTGTTGTCCGAACCGTCTTTAAACGACTATACACTCGTCACTATTATTCATTGAACATTACTACATAGACGCAGTAATAAACGTTAACGTGAACGCTCAATTTCAACGCCAACAGAAGCTGCTGTAGCAACTGCACCGGGTTTCATCACCACCACTTTGACCCAAACCACGTTAAACTCGCTAATTAAACAGTCGGCAACACGTTCTGCAACGGTTTCAATAAGTTCAATGGGTCGCTCGGTAATAAGCTGAGTAATCCGTGTAGACACTGTTTCATAACAGAGCGCAAACTGATAATCATCACTTGCAGCGGCGGGTTTGTTATCCCAAGCCATATCTAAATCTAAAAATAAGCTCTGTTGGATTGTCTTCTCCCAATCATAGACACCAATCACAGTATCGACTCGTAATTGTCTTATAAGTACCTTATCCATATTGTCTCCAACTAACCTATTACTAAGAGGTCTGATAAGCTAAGCGTGATTGAGTCGGTATAATTCGCAATATTCTGAGAGATAACTAATTTACTTTCTACTCGAGCCAATCCGAAGTAGGATAACCTCCTAAAAGGATTTGTTCGTTCAGAAATGCTATCTACTTTCGACTGCGGAGTTATCGCTTTAGCCCATGACTGAATATACAAGCCAAACAGGCTTTTAAATTGTTGCGCGATAATACCTTAAGACGCGTAAGGAAACCAATGTGAGTCAATTAACACTGACACTTTTGATGATTGTGTCCGCCTATTTGGCAGGTTCTATCTCAAGTGCTGTGCTGGTCTGTAGGATGAGAGGTCTACCCGATCCAAGATCCGAAGGTTCGGGGAACCCTGGAGCGACGAATGTACTGCGGATCGGCGGTGCCAGTTCGGCCGCCATGGTGCTATTTTTTGATATGCTTAAAGGTGCGCTGCCCACTTATCTTGCTTATTTAATGGGTATCGATGCCATTTCCCTTGGGCTGATTGCCATTGCGGCATGTCTTGGTCATATCTATCCCATTTTTTTTGGTTTTAAAGGGGGAAAAGGAGTCGCAACAGCCTTTGGAGCCATGGCACCGATTGGCGATGATCTTGCTATCTGCCTTATGGCTTCATGGGTAGTGTTATTGCTAATCAGTCGCTACTCATCCCTCGCCGCTATTATTACGGCCTTACTAGCTCCTCTTTATACTTGGTGGTTAGACGAACGATTTACCATTCCCGTTGCCATGCTATCGACGCTTATCATTATTCGTCATAAAGACAATATCCAACGGCTACTTAAAGGTGAAGAGTCAAAGGTATCGCGTAAAAAACGTCCTAAAAATCCTTAATCAACATCGTAAATTTATCAACGAAAACTGCGCCTTAAGCGCAGTTTTTATCGACTATAAGATGTTTAATTAAAATGATTAGAACAGCGGTGGCAAAGTGTCTAGCGGCCACCTTGGTTGACCTTTTACCGCAAGATCTTCACGCTGCCCAGCCTTTAAACGCTGCAACCCTGCATAGGCAATCATTGCACCATTGTCGGTGCAAAACTCTCCTCTAGGATAATAAACTTTCCCACCAATTGAAGTCATCACTTCAGCTAGTGTTGCCCGTAAACGGGTATTGGCACTGACACCACCGGCGATCACTAAACGGTTATAGCCTGTTAGCTTTAAGGCTCTGCGGCACTTAATTGCTAAAGTATCAACCACCGCTTCTTCAAAGGCTCTAGCGATATTGGCGCGGGTTTGCTCATCATCAGGCTCTGCGGCTATCGTATTTGCCGTAAATGTCTTTAGGCCTGAAAAGCTAAAATCCAGACCAGGCCTATCCGTCATTGGACGGGGAAACTGATAGCCAGCGGGAACTCCAGTAGCGGCTAACTTAGCAAGTCTTGGGCCTCCTGGATAATCTAAGCCCATCAATTTAGCCGTTTTGTCAAAAGCTTCACCTGCAGCATCATCCACAGACTCACCTAAGACTTCATAAAGGCCAATGCCATCGACTTTAACCAGCATTGAATGGCCACCTGAAACCAACAAGGCCACAAAGGGAAACTCAGGTGCATCCTCTTCAAGCATAGGTGCGAGCAGATGCCCTTCCATATGGTGCACACCAATAGCAGGCTTATTCCAAGCAAAAGCAAGCGAACGCCCAACGCAAGCTCCAACTAAGAGCGCACCAATTAAACCGGGGCCTTTAGTGTAAGCAATACCATCTAAATCGGCGATTTTAGTATCAGCATTTTTTAAGGCTTGGCGAATAAGCGGCACAATTTTACGAACATGGTCGCGGGAGGCTAACTCAGGCACCACACCACCGTAATCTGCATGCAACTTCACTTGACTATATAGAGCATGGGATAACAACCCTAGCTTATCGTCATAGACGGCAATACCTGTCTCATCACAGGATGTTTCAATACCTAAAACCCGCATGGTGCCTCATCAAAAATAACCAAAGGGCGCTAATTCTACCTGCATGTCAATAATTACTCCAGCCATAGAGGCCTTATCTTACCCAGCAACCCAAAAGCTGAACTCAGTATTAGGGCTTTACAAGCCCTATGGTCTCGGTATAAAATTCCGCACCATTTTAAATAGACTTGGTTCGAGCAATTGAACCAGAACAACCTACACCTAAGGGGTGATGGCGTATGCCAATTATTAAAGTACGTGAAAACGAACCATTCGACGTAGCTCTACGTCGTTTCAAGCGCTCTTGTGAAAAAGCAGGTATTTTAGCTGACGTGCGTGCTCGTGAATTCTACGAGAAGCCAACTACTGCACGTAAGCGCGCAAAAGCGGCTGCAGTTAAACGTTTAGCTAAAAAGCTTTCTCGCGAAAACGCACGTCGCGTACGTTTATACTAATCTCTTATGAGCCTAATTGATCAGCTAAAAGACCATATGAAACAAGCCATGATCGCCAAAGAGAAGGTGAGATTGGGTACTATTCGTATGGCATTAGCCGCCATCAAACAGATTGAAGTGGATACCCGCGAATCTCTGACTGATGAGCAGGTTATAGCGGTCTTAACCAAAATGGTGAAACAACGTCGCGATTCGATTGCTCAATTTGAAGCAGCGGGACGTAACGAGTTGGCCGAAGCGGAAGCAGCAGAGATTCAAGTTATTGAAACTTTCCTGCCAACTCCCCTCTCAGAGGCGGAAATCGCAGCGTTCATTGATGCAGCTATTGTTGAAATAGGTGCATCCTCCATGGCGGATATGGGCAAAGTAATGGGAGCATTAAAACCTAAAGTTCAAGGACGTGCAGACATGGGCGCTATCGGCGCTATGATCCGCGCAAAATTGCAATAATTAGCGTTTCAATGTATGAACAAGCCGTGCCTATGCGCGGCTTGTTTGTTTAAATTCGCTTTAGGCGAGATTTTAAGCACTTAATGGCAATACCTCGTGATTTTATCAATGAGCTGATCGCTCGCACCGACATAGTCGAGCTAATCGATCGTAAGGTGCCCTTGAAAAAGGCGGGTAAGAACTACTCTGCCTGTTGCCCTTTTCATAGCGAAAAATCACCTTCTTTCACCGTTAGCCGGGATAAACAGTTCTATCATTGCTTTGGCTGCGGTGCCCATGGCAATGCTATCGATTTTGTAATGGAATACGATCGACTCGATTTTATTGATGCCATAGAAGATCTGGCTGGACAACTTGGCTTAGAAGTCCCAAGAGAACAAGGTACCGGCAAACGCCATGATGATGGTTTAAGCCGAGACTTATACCAGTTAATGGAAGAAGCGAGCCGCTACTTTCAAAACCAGCTTAGACAACACCAAGATAAACAAAAAGTTATCGATTACCTCGCCTATCGCGGCTTATCCGATGATGTAGTAGAACATTTTGGTATAGGCTTTGCACCCGATGGCTGGGACGGTTTATTAGGACGCTATCGTCAGAATCAAGATGCGCAGGATAAGTTACTGACCGCTGGCATGTTAATAGCCAACGACAATGGCAAGCGTTACGACCGATTTCGCGATCGTCTTATGTTCCCGATCCGAGATAGGCGTGGGCGAGTTATTGGTTTTGGTGGCAGAGTTTTAGGTGATGGCACCCCAAAATACTTGAATTCGCCAGAAACGCCCATATTTCATAAGGGCAATGAACTCTATGGTTTATACGAGCTAAAACAGCGCCATCGCGATCCAGATAAAGTGCTGATTGTTGAAGGCTATATGGATGTGGTCGCATTGGCGCAATTTGGCGTCGATTATGCAGTCGCCTCATTAGGCACTTCGACCACAGCAGAGCAATTTCAGTTATTACTGCGCAGTGCTAAAGAAGTGGTCTGCTGTTACGACGGTGACCGAGCAGGTACAGAAGCCGCATGGCGCGCCTTAGAGACCGCATTGCCGCTATTAAAACCGGGGGATCAAGTCCGATTTATGTTCCTGCCTCAGGCCGAAGATCCTGATTCTATGGTGCGTAAAATTGGTAAAGAAGCATTTGAAACCTTAATGGGCAGTGCAATAGCACTACCCGAGTTTCTATTTGATACCTTAGCGACTAAATATGGTACTGATAAAAGTAATTTAGCGAAACAAGCCTTTATTTTGATTGAGAAGATTCAAGATACTGTGCTGCAAAACTTACTGCTTGAGAACTTAGCTCACAAGCTGGGTATGAATAGCTCTGAAGATATGAAAAAAAAGCTAGGTTTTAGTGTCAAACAAACTAAAACAGTAGCAAAACAAGGATTAAAAGGACGTGGTACACCATTGCGCCTCGCCATCGCACTGTTAGTACAACATCCTCTGCTGGGACTGGGTTTACCCCCACAACCCGCACTTAACCATCTGCAGATGCCAGGCATTGATTTGCTGCCACTGCTGTTGGATTTAACTCGAGAGCAAAGGTTAAACAGCGCACAACTACTTGAACAATTCAGAGACAATCCCCACAGTGGGGCGCTCCATAAATTGGCCCAATGGGACCATCAAGTGGCGGATGAAAACCTGCTCGAAAAGTTTAAACAAACCCTAGTTTGGTTGAACAATCAATATATTGAACAACGATACCAGGAATTGAGTCTCAAACAGACTCATACTAAAGAAGAAAAGATACAGCTACAGAAGCTGATCTCAGTCATGAAAGGATTAAACTGAGGCAAAAATGTCCTCATTCACTATCCCAGTGACTAGCACAGATATGTGCACACGGCTATAATTGACGATTTGCGCGGCACTTAAGCTTATTTAGCTAATTGTCCGTCGTTGTAACAGTTTCCCAACTTGGATGATATCTATGGATCATACTCCGCAGTCGCAACTCAAGCTGTTGCTTGCCAAAGGTAAAGAGCAAGGTTACTTAACCTATGCAGAAGTGAACGATCACTTACCTGCAGACATGGTCGATTCTGACCAGATCGAAGATATTATCCAGATGATAAATGACATGGGTATTCGGGTATTTGAAGAAGCTCCCGATGCCGATGACATGATGATGTCGGAAGACAACACAGACGAAGATGCAGCAGAAGAAGCCGCGGCCGCCCTAGCCACAGTTGAAAGTGAGCTTGGCCGCACAACGGATCCAGTACGCATGTATATGCGTGAAATGGGTACGGTTGAGCTTCTGACTCGTGAAGGCGAAATTGTGATCGCCAAACGCATTGAAGAAGGCATTAATACCGTTCAAAGCTCTGTCGCCGAATACCCACAAGCGATCGCGATGATCCTTGAACAATTCGACCAATTCGAAGCCGATGAACTGCGCCTGTCTGATATTATCTCTGGATTTGTCAACCCGGATGAAGAAGACGTAGCACCCACTGCAACACATATTGGCTCTGAACTGTCAGATGAAGACCTCGATGATGAGGACGATGAAGATGAAGACGATGAAGACGCAGATGAAGAAGATGATGCCAACAAAGGCCCAGATCCTGAAGAAGCCCGCGAACGCTTTAGTCAACTAAGAGCCGCCTATGAAAATGCGCTGAAAATCATCGAAGCTAAAGGACGTGAACATCCAGAGTCTGTCAAAGCGCTTTTTGAAATCGGTGAAATCTTCAAAGAATTCCGTTTAGTCCCTAAACAATTTGATCGTTTAGTGAAAAGCATGCGTTCTATGATGGATCGCGTACGCGTACAAGAACGCTTGGCGATGAAGCTTTGTGTTGAACAAGCTAAAATGCCAAAGAAAAACTTTGTGAAGTTTTTCACTGGAAATGAAACTAATCTCGATTGGTTCCATGCAGAAAAAGCCTCAAACAAACCTTATGCCGAAGGCCTAAGAATGGTTGAGGAAGACGTACTACGTTGCCGTAGCAAGCTTGCCGCCGTTGAAGAAGAAACCGGCTTAGCTATTTCAGCAATCAAAGATATCAACCGTCGCATGTCAATTGGTGAAGCTAAAGCACGCCGTGCGAAGAAAGAAATGGTTGAGGCCAACTTACGTCTGGTTATTTCTATCGCGAAGAAATACACCAACCGCGGTCTGCAATTCTTAGATCTTATCCAAGAAGGTAATATCGGCTTGATGAAAGCCGTGGATAAGTTCGAATACCGTCGTGGTTACAAGTTCTCGACCTATGCCACTTGGTGGATCCGTCAGGCGATTACCCGTTCTATCGCTGACCAAGCGCGTACCATCCGTATTCCGGTGCACATGATCGAAACGATCAACAAGCTAAACCGTATTTCTCGTCAAATGCTACAGGAAATGGGCCGTGAGCCGTCCCCTGAAGAACTGGCAGAACGTATGATGATGCCGGAAGACAAGATCCGTAAAGTGCTTAAAATCGCTAAAGAACCTATCTCCATGGAAACCCCTATTGGTGACGATGAAGATTCGCATTTAGGTGATTTTATCGAGGATACCACCCTCGAATTACCGCTTGATAGCGCCACCAGCGAAAGTTTGAAGAGTGCAACCCATGAAGTGCTCGCAGGCTTAACAGCCCGTGAAGCCAAAGTATTGCGCATGCGTTTTGGTATCGATATGAACACTGACCACACGCTTGAAGAGGTGGGTAAACAGTTTGACGTTACCCGTGAACGTATTCGTCAAATTGAAGCTAAAGCATTACGTAAGTTACGCCACCCTTCACGTTCAGAGATCTTGAAATCTTTCTTAGATGAATAGATAACCTGTCTGACAAACAAGCCCTGCCCTGTGCAGGGCTTTTTATTACATAACCATATGTCGTTAAAATATAGATTAAAAACAAGCAAATATTCACTGTATTGACTGATATGATCGCGATTTAAAGCCTGATTGACCTCTAATACTCATCTGATCTGATTAACAGATAACCAATTGAATCAATTGCGTGAATTTCACCCTAAAACACGGGTGACAAGCGCAAATAAGCTTAGTATACTTCCACCCGCTTTAGGTAATGACGATTACCTTAAGTCGGCCCCTTAGCTCAGTTGGTTAGAGCACACGACTCATAATCGTTAGGTCCACGGTTCAAGTCCGTGAGGGGCCACCACCCAATTCAACAAAAAAGCCCATTAATTCAATGGGCTTTTTTGTATCTAAATATTATCTCACGCCAGAAAAGCAACCCTTCGACCGATGCTTAACGATCAACACATATCAAAGGGTCTACTGCTATTCAAAGAGTCCTCTATAAATACCTAGGTTTTTAACTTACCTAACTGTTCATGCTGTTGTTTCACTAAGTCAGCTAAGACCACACTGCTTTGCTGTGCTTCGCCCGCAAGGCGGGCAAGCTCGGATGCTGAATCTGAGATCCCTGTGATATTTCGGTTTACTTCTTCCGTGACAGCACTTTGCTCTTCTGCAGCGGCAGCAATATGGGTGATCTGTCCTGATATTTCTTCGATTTGGCTGACCATTGAGTTTAGTGAAGCAAGCGCCTGTTCAGTTTGCAATACTGCCATTTGTGCGCGCTCAGCACCTTTATCTATAATACCCGATGCACTATGTACTTCTTTTTGCAGTGCATCAATAAGCACACTGATATCATCAGTTGAGCTTTGCGTCTTAGATGCTAATGCCCTAACCTCGTCAGCGACAACCGCAAAACCTCGGCCTTGCTCCCCAGCTCTCGCTGCCTCAATCGCTGCGTTTAAAGCGAGTAAATTAGTTTGCGCGGCAATAGAGCTAATGACCTCAAGGATACGGCTGATATTTGTGCTGCTTTCGGCCACTTTACTCACAGCCATTTTGGCTTGCATAGACTCCTGCGACATGGTTGCCACAAAATCCATCGCCTTAGTTAAACTCTCTTCACTTAAGCGAATATTACGTGACATAGCCTCGGTTTCAGATGCCGTTTGCTCCGAAGCTTTAGCGACTTCGAGCGCCGTGGCACTCATTTCGTTAACGGCTGTCACCACACTCTCAATTTCACCATACTGGCGATGGACACTATCACGGGTCAGTTGGGCAATTTGAGCCGATGATTGACTCTCTTGCTGGGTGCGACTTGCAAGAATTTTTAACTCAGCAATAAGATTTTTTAACTTATAGATAAAGGAGTTAAATCCTTTGCCTAATGCAATAAGCTCTGCGTGCGCATCCACCTCAATCGATTGAGTCAAATCACCTTCAGCACTGGCTAAATGTTCAACACGACCTTGGATCATTTTCAGTGGAGAGATAATGCTACGAATGACAAGGCTGATTGTGATTACTGAAACCACAGAAACCACTAATCCCACAATCAACAGTAAACTACCAAGAGAAGTAGCCATTTCATCCATATTTTTATCTAGTTCAATTGACGCTTTAAAGGCTTGTGCCTTAGGTACTTGAATGACAAGTGACCATTCCGCGTTAGCTAGGGGAATTTTGATAGGATAAGCAACGATAATTTCATCGTCATTCATTATGTACTTAGTATTTTTATGGAGCGAAATAATTTGTGCCGCCAGTGTAGGATCAATTGATTCTGATAAAGGTCGAGCCTTCTTACTATAATGACTCGCTGCCACAACTAAACCTCGATGACTCAATAAGGTCACCTTAGCTTGCCCGTCGTAAAGGCTTCTAGATAAAGTGTCAATCAAAGACTGGAATACGGGTAAATTAACGTCAACACCAACGACCCCGATAAACTGTTTATGCTTAAGCACAGGGACAGTGAGTGATGTCATTAACATATTATTACCAGGAGTAATTTCGTATAAATAGGGCTCCATCAAACACGGTTTTAAGGTTTCTTTAGCACAGAGGTACCATTCTGCATCACGGATCCCAAACTCGTTCACGGTAGTGAGGTATTTTTCTGATGAATCATCGACTTGTTGATGAACAACGCTACCATCATCATTACGAGTATAATAAATTTCTAACACGCCAGATGAAGCAACACTGTGACTTATCGACACATTTAAAAACTCACTATCCAGCCCATCATATCCATTAGGTTCAAATTGAGCATACATGGAAGATGTTTGTGCATTTTTCTTCAGAACAGCAGCAACTGAAAGTTCTAAGCGATCACGCTTTAACGGTAACTCCTCAGCAGTACTTTCAAGCATTCCCGCAAAAGAATAGGGAATACGATAGGACTCATTAATAAAACCAGCGACCATTGCCCCATACTCCCCCGCACGCGCTTCCAGCTTATCGCGAGTTTCATTCTGAAGGGATGTTTGTACTTGGTCAGATAATTGAGAATTTTGCTCTGATAAGGTCCACCAGAGACTCAGGGACAAGATAGCAACAATTGATAAAAACAACGCAGATGTGATCCATAACAACTTAGTACTGATGGACAAATGCTTCATCGAGTAAACTCCCAAGAAAACGACTGTAGGGTAATAATTTTGATCTGATTAATTTTTATATTGGCTTACCTGCCTTAAAAATAGCACTCCATATAGGTATTACCAGTGATCAAGATAGATATTTGTTAATCATAAGTAAAATATTTGAGAGGCAACCGCCTAATAATGCGGCAAAGCTCGATAAGCTTCGTTAAATCTGCTCCCTCTATTTATTAATCTCAACTTAAAATACATAAATTGATTTGTAACAAAGTCTTTTATGCCGCTTAGCACCATTGGTTTGCAATCCTTATCGCCTTATACTCTTGCCCTCAAACACAAAACAACAAAAATGGAAGCAAGCTATATGACTCTTGGTACCAATCAGGTAAGCAAGACACATTCATTTATGACTGTATCTCTTATTGAATTATGGGAACGCTTTGGTTATTACGGCATGCAAGCGCTGATTGTCTACTTTATGGTGCAGCGCCTTGGCTTTGATGACTCACGTGCAAACTTAGTCTGGAGTGCTTGTGCGGCACTCATTTATGTATCACCGGCCATCGGCGGTTGGGTTGGGGATAAGATCCTCGGCACAAAACGCACTATGCTGCTCGGTGCAGGGATCCTCTCTCTAGGGTATGCGCTAATGGCCGTACCCACTGAAAATACGTGGTTTATGTTCTCTGCGCTCGGCGTGATTGTGGTCGGTAACGGCCTATTCAAACCGAATGCGGGCAACTTAGTTCGTAAAATCTATGAAGGTGACGATTCTAAAATCGACAGTGCTTTTACCATCTATTATATGGCGGTAAACGTAGGTTCAACCTTCTCCATGTTACTCACGCCTTGGATTAAAGATTACGTTAACGCCCAGTATGGCAACGAATTTGGCTGGCATGCAGCCTTTGCCGTATGTTGTGTAGGCTTACTTGTCGGTTTAGGTAACTATGCGCTTATGCATAAGAGCCTAGCAAACTATGGATCTGAGCCTGATACGCGCCCAGTCAACAAGAAGAACCTTGCCATTGTATTAATACTCTCAGCACTTTCCGTGGTCGCATCGGCGATTATTCTTGAATATGAAGATGTTGCCCGTGTATTCGTTTATGCCGCGGGTGTGGCTGTGTTAGGGATTTTCTTCCATTTGATTCGTACCAGTGAACCAAGTGAGCGCGCTGGACTTATCGCGGCGCTTATTCTCACGGTGCAAACGGTATTCTTCTTTATCTTCTATCAACAAATGTCAACGTCACTTGCCCTCTTTGCGCTACGTAACGTCGATTGGGATTTCCAAGTTTTTGGTACTCATTTATGGACTTGGTCTCCAGCACAGTTCCAAGCACTTAACCCAATCTGGATCATGGTGTTAAGCCCTGTTCTGGCGTGGAGTTATTCGTGGGCAGGTCGCAATGATAAAGACTTTTCTATCGCGGCGAAATTTGCACTTGGTTTTGCCGTAGTGGCGATTGGCTTCTTTATCTATGGTTTTGCAGGTCAATTTGCCGTCAATGGTAAAACCTCCTCGTGGATCATGATCTGGGGTTATGCCTCTTACTCTTTAGGTGAACTGCTCGTGAGCGGCTTAGGTCTTGCGATGATTGCTCGCTATGTACCTGCGCGCATGGGAGGCTTTATGATGGGCGCCTATTTTGTGGCATCAGGCATTTCACAATATTTAGGTGGGGTTGTCGCCAACTTTGCCAGTGTGCCACAGGATTTAGTCGATCCATTGCAAACATTACCTGTGTATACCAGTCTATTCAACAAATTAGGGATTGCAGCCGTGGTTTGTACCTTTATCGCCTTAGCCGTATTGCCGCTAATGCGTCGCCTAACGGACAGCCACCATTCACATAATGTGATTGATGATGACAGTGCCGCTGCATCACTGCGCGATGTAAAAGCCGAGCAGTAATGCTTAACTGGCGATAGCCAGTGATCTTTACATAACATCAACTGCCGATAGCCCTGCTATCGGCAGTTTTTTATCACCTCATTCAACATCGTTTATACCCTTATATTGCTACTCATAACCAAATGAGCTTTAGCAAAAGTCATGCAATCCCACTGTGACTGGCTTAGCGCTGAGTTGCTGAGAATAAGAACTTCAGTTCCACATTATCACCCCCCACACGCGGATGACTTCAGCCCCTCGATTTGTTACAAAGCGAATACACACTCAGTTTAATGGCGCAGCTCAAGTGCAAACTCACATGAATAACGAATGAAATAACCAAAGGGAAAGTGTTATCCGTTAAAGCTTGAGAAGTCGTGTCGTTAACCCCATATCAATAACACTGAATACCTTTTATTCATCAAGACTGAGCCGTTAACGCTTTTTCTTAGCAATGAGCCTAGCAATGCAACGAACAATACGCCTAACACTGTTAGCGCCTCTTGTTGTCGCTAGCAAAAACGGCAGTCACTTGGAGACCCTATGTCACAACAGACATCAATATTGGCCGATATTCCCTTCTCGCTATTGGAACTCGCGCCTATGCGCCAAGGATCAACCGTGGGTGAAACGCTGCACAACAGTTTGCAGTATGCCAAGGAAGCCGACCGGCTCGGCTTTAATCGTTTCTGGTTTGCCGAACACCACAATATGCCCGGTATCGCTAGCTCGGCAACCTCGGTATTAATTGGCTATATAGCGGGAAATACCGAGCGTATTCGCGTCGGTGCGGGTGGCATTATGCTGCCAAACCATGCGCCGTTAGTGGTCGCCGAACAGTTCGGTACCCTTGAAAGCTTATATCCTGGTCGAATCGATTTAGGACTAGGGCGCGCGCCCGGCAGCGATCAAATTACCAGCCGAGCACTGAACCGTGATAGCAATCGCGCCGAACAATTCCCTGAAGAAGTCAGTGAATTACAAACTCTACTTGGCTCTTACAATGGTAGCCATGCGGTGCGAGCGATTCCCGGAGAAGGCACTAATGTACCCATTTGGTTATTGGGCTCGAGTCTTTTTAGTGCACAGTTAGCGGCGCAGCGCGGCTTACCCTATGTGTTTGCGGGCCACTTTGCACCACGTTTTCTCTACGATGCGATTGAAATCTATCGCCGCGACTTTAAACCTTCTCAAGTGCTTGATAAACCCTATGTGATGCTCGGCTTGCCGTTAGTTGCCGCCGATACAGATGAAGAGGCCCAATATTTGGGCACGACCTCAAAACAGCGCGTGCTGGCACTTATCCGTGGTCACGAGTTATGGCTAAAGCCACCGGTTGACACTATGGATGGCTTATGGAGTGCGCAAGAAGAAACCTATATCGATAACTTTTTAGGTTTATCTGTTACTGGTGGCCCAGCGACAATTAAGCATCGTTTGGAAATGATCGCCAAAGAACTCGGCGTGAATGAGTTTATCTTCACCAATGACTTGTATGACCTTGATAAACGCAAGAAGGCATTGCAGATCCTAATGGAGATTAAACAGTAGCGATTCATTTAACTGATGAGTGCTGAAAGTCACTGGCAGTAAAAACAGCCAATTTCAAAACAATCGCCCCCTAATGAAAATCCCGCCGAAGCGGGATTTTCATTGAGAAAAACTGTCATCTAAAACCTTTTTATATCAAAGCGATATTAGCTTTTCAGTACAGCATCGAAACTGGCTTTAAGAATACCAAGACCCGCATCAATTTGTGCATCCGGCGCCGTTAATGGCACCAAAATACGCAGCACATTACCGTAAGTGCCGCAGGACAATAAAATCAATCCACGGTCACGGGCATCACTCAACACTTTTGCACAAGCGTTTGGCGCGGGTTTACCCTCTTCCATCAGTTCGATGGCGATCATAGCGCCTAAACCACGCACATCGGCGATTTGCGCATGTTCGACCTGCATCATATTCAGTGCTGACTTAATACGCTCGCCTATAGCATTGGCGCGGTCTAACAGCTTTTCTTCTTCGAACACTTCAATAACAGCAAGTGCTGCGGCGCAGGCTAACGGATTGCCACCATAGGTGCCACCTAAGCCTCCGGGGCCAACTGCATCCATCACCTCGGCACGACCAGTAATGCCTGAAAGTGGGAAACCACCCGCTATGGATTTAGCAAAGGTCGTGATATCTGCAGCAACACCCATTTGCTCCATGGCGAAGAAAGTGCCAGTACGACCCGCCCCCGTTTGCACTTCATCGGCGATAAGCATTATGCCTTCACGGTCGCATAGTGCCCGCAGGCGCTGCATAAAAGCGGGCGATGCGGCGTAAAAACCGCCCTCACCCTGCACAGGTTCGAGAATAATTGCGGCGATATCACTTGGCTCGGCATCATTTTTAAAGATACGTTCAATCGAGGCCATAGCATCGTCATCGGACACGCCGTGCATTTCGCACGGGAACTCAGCGCGGAACACATTCGCCGACATCAGCCCCATACCTTTACTGTAAGGCGCGACTTTTCCGGTCAATGCCAAGGCTGCGATAGTGCGACCATGGTAACCAGAGGTGAACGCAATCACGCCAGCACGTTTAGTGTAGGCGCGAGCCACTTTAACCGCGTTTTCAACCGCTTCTGAGCCGCTGGTGAATAATGCCGTCTTCTTAGCAAAATCCCCAGGTACCAGTTGATTGAGTTTTTCACATACTTTGATATAGCTCTCGTAACCGAGCACCATAAAACAGGTATGGGAGAAATTATCGAGTTGAGCAGCAACCGCCGCCTTAACCTTAGGGTGAAGATGACCCGTATTGAGCACGGCAATGCCGCCCGCAAAATCGATAAACTCGCGACCTTCAACATCCCACACGGTCGCATTTTCGGCGCGCGCAGTAAAAATAGGGTGTATTTGCCCGACACCACCCGCAACCGCGGCTTGGCGACGTGCCATCAATGAATCATTGGTTGTTGTCATTTAGTGTTCCTCACTCGCCAAATCGGGCCGTATTAAACGGACATACAGATATATTTGATTTCTAAATATTCTTCGATGCCAAACTTAGAACCTTCGCGGCCCAGCCCTGAAGATTTAATCCCACCAAAGGGCGCGACTTCCGTCGAAATCAAACCAGTGTTAACGCCAACCATGCCGTATTCCAAGGCTTCGGCGACTTTCCAAACCAATGAAATATCGCGGCCATAAAAATAGGCGGCGAGGCCAAATTCAGTATCGTTAGCCTGTTTAATCACATCGTCGACATCACTGAATTTAAACAGCGGCGCGAGTGGCCCAAAGGTTTCTTCGCGGGCAACACGCATGCTTTTATCAACATTGGTGAGTACGGTTGGCTCGAAGAAATTACCGCCAAGATCGTGGACTTTGCCACCCGCGAGCACTGATGCGCCTTTTGCAATGGCATCAATAAGGTGACTTTGCACTTTCTCGACTGCGGCAGCATTGATCAGCGGGCCAGTCGTGACCCCCTCGTTGATGCCCTCTCCAACCTTAAGCTTGCCCACAGCAGTGCTAAGTTTTAAGGCGAACTCGTCGTATACCCCGTCTTGCACATAAATGCGGTTAGCGCAGACACAAGTTTGGCCGGCATTACGGTACTTAGCTATCATGGCGCCTTCAACGGCGGCATCGATATTGGCATCGTTAAATACGATAAATGGCGCATTGCCGCCAAGCTCTAGCGACAGTTTTTTTAAGGTAGGCGCACATTGCGCCATTAATTTAATACCGATATTGGTTGAGCCCGTGAAGGATAATTTACGCACTATGGGATTAGCACACATTTCATTGCCAATCTGCACCGCATCACCCGTTAACACACTAAATACGCCCGCAGGAATACCGGCACGCTCAGCGAGTTCTGCCATCGCTAATGCGGTAAAGGGGGTTTGGTGCGCAGGTTTTACTACCATAGTGCAACCCGCAGCTAACGCTGGAGCGGCTTTGCGGGTGATCATCGCAGCAGGAAAGTTCCACGGCGTTATCGCAGCGGTTACACCGACAGGCTGCTTAATTACCATCAAGCGCTTATCCCCTTGATGCCCAGGAATGGTATCGCCATAAATACGTTTCGCTTCTTCGGCAAACCACTCGATAAACGAAGCGGCATAGGTTACTTCACCCTTGGCTTCTGCCAGCGGTTTACCCTGCTCAGTCGTCATGAGCAATGCTAAGTCATCACTGTTTTCATTGAGTAATTCAAACCAACGCCTTAACTTAGCGCCGCGCTCTTTGGCTGTGAGTGCGCGCCATGCAGGTAAAGCCGCTTCTGCCGCCTTAATCGCCATCTCAGTTTCAACTTGTCCCATATTAGGAACGTAGCCAATCACGGCATTGGTTGCGGGATTAACCACCTTTAGCGTGTCACCAGAAACGGCATCACACCATTGACCATTAATAAAAGACTGTTGACGTAGCAAACTCGGATCATTTAATTGCACAAGGATTTCCTCGTATTATGAAGCTACCTAGCTTCTTAAAAGTGATGATGTTAGAGACCTAGTTTGTCTCTTAACGTGTAATACCAAGCTCCAATAGCACTAAAAGGGACGCGAAGTGCGTGACCGCCGGGGAAAGGATAATGTGGCAATGCAGCAAAGGCATCGAAGCGCGTGGCTTGGCCGTTGAGTATTTCAGCCAGCAACTTGCCCGCCAGATGGGTATAAGTGACACCGTGGCCACTGCACCCCTGTGAATAATAGATGTTCTTACCGATACGACCGACCTGTGGCAGGCGCGACAGCGTCAGTAGGAAGTTACCCGTCCACGCATAATCGATCTTCACATCCTTTAATTGTGGGAAGGTTTTGAGCATGTTCGGAATAATGATCGATTTGATATCTGCCGGATCTCGGGCGCCATACACTACGCCGCCACCGTAAATCATCCGCTTGTCGCCAGACAGACGGAAATAATCGAGCAGATAGTTACAGTCTTCGACGCAGTAATCCTGTGGTAATAAGCTCGCAGCCAGATCGGCACTCAAAGGCTCTGTGGTGATCACTTGCGTGCCGCAGGGCATCGATTTTGCCTGCAGCTCTGGCATTAACTTACCTAGATAGGCGTTACCTGCCACGACCACAAACTTGGTTTTTACACTGCCCTGCGCCGTATGCACAACAGGGCTATCGCCCTCATCAACACGCAGCACTGCTGAGTCTTCAAAAATTTTACCGCCGAGGGATTCAACCGCGCGCGCTTCGCCTAGGGCTAAATTAAGCGGGTGAATATGACCACCGCTTTTATCCAGTAGTCCACCGACATAACGCTCAGTATTTACCACACCGCGAATGTCTTTAGCATCGAGAAGTTCGAGCTGATTAACATGGCCGTGGCTTTCCCACAGTTTTTTTTGATGACGTAGATGGCCCATTTGCTTTTCGTTCATAGCGGCAAACACACCGCCATCTTTTAGATCGCATTGAATATTATACTTAGCAATACGATCGCGGATGATTTGCCCGCCTTCAAAGGCCATCTGGCCAAAGAGTTTACCTTGTTCTTTACCGACTGTTTTTTCAATAGTATCAATGTCACGGCTATAACTATTAACGATTTGTCCGCCATTACGGCCCGAGGCGCCCCAGCCAATGCGAGCGGCTTCTAACACCACCACACTCATGCCTGATTCTAATAAATGCAGCGCAGCAGAAAGGCCGGTATAACCCGCGCCAATCACACAAACGTCGGCTTCAATCGATTCCTGTAGACGCGGACGCTCGACTTTATCGTTAGCCGATGCGGCGTAATATGATCCTGTGTGGGGTATGGCAGACATGTTGTTCCCTTGAATTCTAATGTTCATTATTTTAAACAGCTATCACATCCTACACTTTCATAAAACGAAACACTAGCCAGAAAAGCGCAATAATTTACATTTTGTTTGATATATCAAACACGCGATTATTTTTAGCTCAGTGATTCAATTATGGTGATCTTAAGTCACAGGGCTAGCCTGCAAAGCAAAGCGGGTGATGGGTGTGGAGAGAATAATTAAGGATGGCTTTGCAGAAACAAAGCCATCCCAAGATTAAGCTAATTCATTGGTGTACGGTCACGTTTCTCTGCCCGCCTTGCCATATACCAAGAAAGGAAAGCGATGAGTGAAACACACAGTATGATCAGCGTTGCCAAGGCATTAATCTTCGGCGAAACCCCTAAACGTACCGAAGAGAACACCACCATAGGCAAGGTCGTAGCACCCGGGCCCGAGGCAAAGCTTGCGATCACTAAATCATCTAATGACAAGCTAAAGGACAATAGCCACCCCGCCATTAATGCTGGAGAAATAATGGGCACAGTGATAAGGAAAAAGGTCTTTAGCGGGGTAGCGCCTAAGTCCATAGCGGCCTCTTCGATTGACATATCTAGCTCACGTAATCTTGATGACACCACCACAGCTACATAGGCGGCACAAAATGTTGAGTGTGCAATCCACACCGTCACCATGCCCCGTTCCCTTGGCCAGCCTAATAAATCTGCCATATGCACAAACAGTAAAAGCAAAGACAAACCTGTGATCACCTCAGGCATTACCAACGGGGCGGTAATCATGTTCGACAGAGTCAGCTTTGCCCATGAACGCTTAAAACGTGTCATCACAAAGGCTGCCATAGTGCCGATAATGACCGCCATTGTTGAGCTATAAAACGCTATACGCAGACTGGTCCATACGGCATCTAAAATCTGTTGATCTTGAAATAATTCACCATACCATTTAGGGGAAAATCCTCCCCAAACGGTCACGAGCTTGGAGTCATTAAATGAGTAAATAACAAGGATCAGCATAGGTGCGTACAAAAAAATCAGTCCGAACCACAACATCACAGAAGAAAAACTTAACTTTTTCATAGGTCTTTCTCCAAGCTACGCGCTTGATAGCGATGGAATAAAGTAATAGGAATAATCAAGAGTGCCAACATGACAATCGCCAGTGATGACGCCACAGGCCAGTCACGATTATTGAAAAATTCTTGCCACAGCACTTTACCTATCATTAATGAATCAGGACCGCCAAGTAATTCGGGGATCACAAACTCACCCACTGCAGGAATAAACACCAACATGGAACCTGCAATCACACCGCTTTTAGAGAGTGGGAAAGTGATTTTCCAGAAGGTATTTAAACGACTTGAACCTAAGTCCGATGCGGCCTCAATTAAACTCATATCGAGTTTCACTAAATTGGCGTATAGCGGCAGGATCATAAAGGGTAAATAGGCATAAATGATGCCGATATACACTGCAATATTGGTATTTAAAATTTGTAATGGCTCAGAGATAACACCTAACCATATGAGTGCATTATTAATAATGCCAGTATTGCTGAGCAATCCCATCCAAGCATAAACGCGAATTAAGAACGAGGTCCATGAGGGCAACATCACCAGTAATAGCAAAACTGTCTGCAAACGCGCGGGGGCACGGGCGATGGCATAAGCCATGGGATAACCAATGATCAAGCAGCCTAAAGTAGAAATAAATGCGGTTTTCAACGAACTCAGATAGGCCGAATAATAAAGCGAATCATCAAGTAACATCAGATAGTTACCTAGATGCAAAAAAATATTTAGCACATCATCTGCGTATTGGAACGTCGGCTCATAGGGTGGGATAGCGATAGCCGCCGTTGAAAAACTGATCTTGAGCACAATCGCAAAAGGTAAGGCAAAAAATAACAGCAGCCACGCATAGGGCAATCCTATGGTCCAGAAGCGTCCCCTTGGCCATTTTAATCTTGAGAGTAATTTCATGATCTCAACACCACGCCACTGGTGTCCTCCCAACTGATAAACACTTCATCATCCCAAGTAGCATGATCGGCACGGCGTTCACGGTTAGTCATACTACACTGTACAATTTGGCCATTCTCTAAGCGAATGTAATACACTGATATACCACCTAAGTAAGCGATATCATGCACAATACCTTTCGCCCAATTATATTCACCTTCGGGTTGCTCACGGCTAATGATCGTCTTTTCAGGGCGTACCGCTAACCATACATGCTTATCTTCAAGGCTGGTCGTTACTCCGTAGCCGACATAAAAAGATTGAGCTAATTCATTGGGTTTAATGATCAAATGGTCAACTTCATCCACTTCAATTTCACCACCAAACAAATTCACTGAACCAATAAACTCGGCAATCATACGACTGTTCGGGCTTTCGTAAATGTCCATCGGTGAGCCTGTTTGAGCAATCCAGCCATCACTCATAATGGCAATCCGTCCGGCCATAGTCATCGCTTCTTCTTGATCGTGAGTCACCATTACGCAAGTCACACCAACACGCTCAAGAATTTCAACCACTTCGAGTTGCATCTGGGTACGCAGCTTTTTATCCAATGCGCCCATAGGTTCATCAAGCAGCAATAATTTAGGACGCTTAGCAAGCGAGCGTGCCAGCGCAACACGCTGACGCTGACCGCCAGATAACTGGTGAGGTTTACGCTTCCCATATTGTTCCATGTGCACAAGTTTAAGCATCTCTTGCACGCGCTGCTCAATTTCAGCTTTAGGTAGCTTGTCTTGCTTCAAACCAAAAGCAATATTTTGCGCCACCGTCATATGGGGAAATAAAGCATAGGATTGAAACATCATATTGATAGGACGTTCGTAGGGCGGTAAGTCGGTGATATCTTCACCATCAAGATAAATGCGGCCCGATGTCGGTTTTTCAAAGCCTGCGAGCATACGCAGTAAAGTCGATTTCCCAGATCCAGAACCACCAAGTAAGGCGAAAATTTCACCTTTATTGATCGTCAATGACACATCATCAACTGCACGTACATCGTCGAATAATTTACTGACCCGCTCAATCTTGAGCAGTACATGTTCTTGCGTCTTTGTTGTGGGTTTATTGGTGACGCCCGAGGTGCTTGCCATAATACTTCTCCGCCCAAATACCGATACGCTTCGCGTTCAAGTCTTGAGATTTACGCAATAAATGAATGATAAGGCTAACTCTGTTTATCCATCCAAGCCCGGTTTTGAAAGGGGTTTTCCCCTCTGCAAATGAATAAACTAAAGCAGGGGCAAGCTAAACTTGCCCCAAAATCGATTATTTACCTGATTTCACTTTGGTCCAAACGCGGGTTAATACACGTTGGATTTTTAAAGGACGGACTTCGCCGATATACAATTTATCTAACACTTCTTTAGATGGATAAATCGCAGGATCGGTGCGAACAGCTTCATCAACCAAAGGTTGAGCAGGGTCATTAGGATTAGCATACGCCACATAGTTAGAAATAGGCGCAATCACTTCTGGACGTAATAAATAGTTGATAAACTTATGCGCATTTTCAATATTTTTAGCATCGGCAGGGATAGCTAACATATCAAACCAAAGGTTTGCGCCTTCTTTTGGAATGGAGTAACCGATCTTATTGCCATTACCCGCCTCATCGGCACGTGCTGCCGCTTGGAATACATCTCCAGAGAAACCATAAGCAACACAGATATCCCCGTTGGCAAGGTCAGAAATATAACGAGATGAATGGAAGTATGTTACATAAGGGCGAATTTTTTCCAGCAACTCACCCGCTTTTTCATAATCTTCAGCTTTAGCACTATTGGGATCTAAGCCTAAATAAATCATGGCCTGTGGCACCATATCGTCGGCAGAATCCAACATAGCAAAGCCACACTTAGCGATTTTTTCGGCATATTTAGGGTTGAAGATCAGTTCCATAGAATCAAATGGCGCATCTTCACCCACGGCCGCTTTCACTTTGTCGATATTGTAACCTATACCATTAGTTCCCCATAAATAGGGCACTGCGTACTGGTTACCAGGATCGGCCTTTTCAAGCTGCTTCATATGCTCCGCGTTGAGATTTTTAAAGTTACTCAATTTAGAACGATCTAATGGCTTAAAAGCACCCGCTTTAATTTGTTTCGCTAAAAAGTGATTGGAAGGAACGACGATGTCATAACCGCTACGGCCAGACAATAACTTAGCCTCTAGCACCTCGTTACTATCAAATACATCGTAAATAACCCGAATGCCTGTTTCTTTCTTGAAGTTTTCTAAGGTATCTTCCGCGATATAATCAGACCAGTTATATACGCGAACCACTTCCTCAGCTTGAACAGTAACACTTGCTAGCACGCCTGTGGTCACTAAAGCCAAGGTGGTCATCTTATTAAATAGCTTCATGCTTTCTCCTTTCTCGGGTAGCAGAATTGCCTATATCAATCCTGAAATTGTGTCACCGACCAACAGCTCGGTTATTGTTGTTATTCTCGACCAATGCTACACCTTAAAAACCGCATCGGCAGTCTTCACAGCACCATAATCATGCCTTCTGTTTGAGGTGACTGCAATTTGTTCGTAATCAGATTTCATGCCAAACCTACTAATTTGTTCAGATTGCATTATCAATCATAAAAACAGACTAGATATGAAAAATCCGCTACATATTGCAACATAAAGACAAATGTCTCAAGTCCCTAAAACAAGGATAAAGCCTATCGCATCAAATCCATTTTTAGCATTACTAACAATAGGTTAATAAAAATAAATCTGATACTACCTCCTATGTTAGTGCTAAATTTAAAAAATCTTTCGATTGAGGCCCTTACTGCATGGCTTATCGAATTACCCTTTAAGCTTAATAAGAATAGTTGAAGATATTTTATTCAAAAAATTCTGCACCAAAGTAAAGCAAAATCACCACTATGGTGCAGGGGTTTTCTAACTAATTTAGCCACACCATTTATCCGCATATCGAAACTATGTAAAAATTAGTGACTAATTTATGTTCAAACCTGCATAGATTACACACTTAACAGCAAGAACTCCCGTTCCCACGAACTCACTACACGGCGGAAGTTTTCAAGTTCGGCTTGTTTTACTGCCACAAATCCTGTGGTGAACGACTCACCTAAATACTCCTTACAAGCGTCACTTTCTTCCATTGCTGCCAATGCCTCTTCTAACGTCAATGGTAAGCAATGGGGATTGTTGCTTCGACTTTCATTTGATTTACCTTGAACGGGCGTTGATGGTTTGAGCTTTTCTACCATACCGATATAACCGCAGAGTAAGCTCGCTGCAATAGCGAGATAACAGTTAGCATCCGCGCCTGGAATACGGTTTTCGATACGGCGATTTTGTGGCGACGATTCTGGTATACGTAAACCACAGGTACGGTTTTCAACCCCCCATTCCAAATTTACCGGTGCCGATGTTCCGGGCAAAAAGCGGCGGAACGAATTAGCATTGGGCGCCATTAATGGCAGTAACTCAGGAATAAATTTTTGTAACCCAGCGATATAACTCAAAAATAATGCACTTTGAGTACCATCTTCATTAGTAAAAATATTCTTACCCGTTTCTTTATTAATCACACTCTGGTGAATATGCATCGCACTACCTGGTTCATCTGTAACAGGTTTCGCCATAAAAGTAGCGCAAACATCATGCTTTAATGCCGCTTCACGCAGGGTACGCTTAAAGATAAAAACTTGATCAGCAAGCGATAATGGATTGCCATGACTGAAGTTAATCTCCATCTGTGCGGGTCCATCTTCATGGATCAAGGTATCGATATCTAAACCTTGGATTTCGCACCAGTCATACATATCTTCAAACAGTGGGTCGTATTCATTAGCCGCATCAATAGAAAAAGATTGGCGACCCGCTTCTGGTCTACCCGAACGACCAATAGGAGGCTTTAAGGGTAAATCGTGGTCGTCACTGCGACGAGTTAAATAAAACTCCATTTCGGGCGCAATAACGGGCTCCCATCCCTGTTCATCATACAGAGACAACACTTTTTTCAACACGTTACGCGGTGAAAGCTCTATGGGGTTGCCCATTCTGTCGTAGCAATCGTGAATAACCTGAGCCGTAGCTTCGATTGTCCATGGCAACATGAAGACCGCGTTTTCGTCAGGGACACATACAAAATCAATATCCGCATCGTCGAGTAACCGGTAGTAGATTTCATCGTCAACAAAATCCCCTGTGACTGTTTGTAGCAATACACTCTCTGGCAAGCGCATGCCTTTTTCATCGAGAAACTTATCGACGGGTGCGATCTTGCCGCGAGCGATGCCAGTCATATCACTGATAACACATTCGACTTCTGTGATTTTTCGTTCTTTTAAAAAAGCGATTAGCTTATTCATTATTATTTCACTCGAGTTTTAGCCCTACGTCGGCAGGCATCACCAAACGCATTGAAAATAGAGAGGTAAAATGGATTTTCAGCCACTTTCCACTCTGGATGCCACTGCACACCAAGGGCAAATTCTTTGGTATCGATTACGGAGAAGGCCTCCACTAATCCATCTGGAGCATAAGCTTCTGGCCGTAACCCAACACCCAAACGCGCCACGCCTTGAGTATGAACAGAGTTAACCTCTGCAGAGTTACGGCCCCAAGCCTCGTAAATGACCCCCCCAGGCTCAACAGTAATACTGTGTGACGGCCCATATTGCACCTCTAAAGCGGCATTTTCATTTTCTCTATGTTCGATCAAACCAGCAACTTCATATAACTTTTGATGCAAGCTGCCACCAAAGGCCACATTCATTTCTTGAAAACCACGACATATTCCGAGTACAGGCACTCCTGCCGCAATAGCAGCGTGGATTAATGGCAAGGTAGTGGCGTCACGTTTGGGATCATGGTGAGTACCAGTCTCACTCGGTTGACCTGCATAATGGCGTGGCTCAACATTAGAAGGAGACCCCGTAAACAAAATGCCATCAAGCCGTGCCAAGATACTGTCAATAGGTGAATCATGCCCGAGTGATGGGATCACCAAAGGCCAGCCTTTCGCACCATCAACAACACCTAAAAGATATTTTTCACCAACAATATTAAACGGATGTGAACCCAATTGTTGATTACACGCAATAACACCAATGAGGGGTAACTCTGCAGACATAACTCACCTTAGGGTCTCATTTTACTAGCATATCGAACACTTTAACTTTAAATGTTCATTTTTTCACACAGTACACCGAAATTTAAAACTAGGCAAGAGGTTATCTATTTGTTAAATCCACTGTCCATACCGTTTTTATTTTTTATGAATAACATCGTGTTAGCTGCTATTGTTCGTTCGTTTCAACAATAGCACTCTAGTAGTCTGCTGTAATTAAAGACGAATAAAGCCATGGAGAGTGAACATCAATGGCATCATTGAAAGTTCATTTGACTAATATTATTTACACAGGGAAGGAATACTTAAAAGATAACGCGGCGAGCTATTGGGTAAAAAGATAAACAATGACTCTGAAAATAAGCTCGCCGCTCTATTCTAAATAGAGCAGCGCAACAAAATAGGGAAAATTAGAAGTTTGCAGGTGTCGTTGCACTAATGAGTCGGCAAGGCTCATCGAAAGGATTACGGAATCGATGGGGTAGCTCACTGTTAAAATAATAACTGTCACCCGTTTCCAAAATATACACTTCATCCCCTACAGTGAGTTCGAATTTACCTTCTATCACCATTGCGGCCTCTTCGCCTTGATGTTTTAACATCTCTTCACCGGTATCTGAACCCGGTGGATAAGTTTCACTCATTACAGACATAGCCCGGTTTGGATAATCACGGCCAATTAACTTAAATTCTAGCGGCCCTGTGCCTATATCAAGCAGTTCATCGGATCGATATACCACTTTTTGTTCACACTCTGATGTGGCTTCAATAGAGAAAAAGTCCACTAAAGACATCGGGATACCCGACAATACTTTTTTTAAAGAACTGACAGATGGGCTAACACTGTTTTTTTCGATCATTGAAATCGTACTGTTAGTCACACCAGCACGTTTAGCTAATTCCCGCTGAGATAAGCCTTTCATTTTTCGAACAGTTTTGAGACTGGCACCAATATCCAAATTTCACATCCCCCAAAAGGTTCGGGCAACCCCCGATAGATGACGAACAGATTGTTCAGGATAAACATCATCCCAAATGTATTCACACCCCAAAAGCACCTGAATTAACGCTTTAATTGTATTCTATAGAAAAAATGTGTTAAATAAAACGAACACTTTTTCTGAACATCTGAAAAGTGTGATGAGTATACTGAGACAAGTCCAATTTACAATAAAAACAATTTTTTGGAGCCATCATGGCACACAAACCACCAGTGCACAGTGAACAGTATCCACACTCTTATTATCTTGATACTGCTAAAGAAATTTACGCATACCCACAACTCGAAGGTAGTATCAATGCCGATGTCTGCATCGTAGGCGGTGGTTTTAGCGGTCTCAATACCGCCATAGAACTCGCACAGCGCGGCATGAGTGTCGTGCTGCTAGAAGCGAGGCGTATTGGTTGGGGCGCATCGGGACGTAATGGCGGCGAACTCATCCGCGGCATAGGCCATGATCCTTCGCAATTTCAAAGTGAAATAGGCACTGAAGGTGTTCAAGCAATTCAACAGATGGGCTTTGAAGCCGTTGAAATAGTGCGAAATCGCATACAAGAACACAGTATCGACTGCGATCTGCAAATGGGTTACTGCGATTTAGCGGTTAAATCTCGCCATATGGATGAGCTTGAAGAAGAATTTAGCGCACTCAAAGCCATGGGTTATCCGCATGAGATCAAGCTATTAGCTAAGCCACAATTAGGTGAAGTCATTGGCTCAAATTTTTATCAAGGTGCGCTGGTTGATATGGGCAGCGGCCATCTACACCCACTTAATCTTGCCCTCGGTGAGGCTCGCGTTGCGCGCAATCTCGGTGCGCAATTGTTTGAATACAGCGCCGCCGAAAAAATCATTCAAGGCGCTAAACCAAGAGTCATTACCGCTAAGGGCGAAGTCAGTTGCCAATACTTAGTACTGGCGGGCAATGCGTATATTGGCCATAAACTTAATAGCTTTGTAGGGGGGAAAGTGTTACCTGCGGGCAGTTATTTATTGGCGACAGAGCCCTTAACTGAAGCCCAATGCACGAATATTATCCCGCAAAACATGGCCTTCGCCGATATGCGAATTGCCTTAGATTATTTTCACTTATCCGCAGATCGTCGTTTGTTATTTGGCGGCCTTTGTACCTATTCGGGTAAAGATCCGAAAGACATTGAAGCGGCACTGAGACCGAATCTTGAGAAGGTTTTCCCGCAATTAAAAGGAGTACATATCGATTATGAATGGGGCGGCATGATAGGTATCGGCGCTAACCGTATGCCACAAATTGGTCGCCTTCCCGATGCCAATAATATTTTTTACGCCCAAGCCTATGCGGGACACGGCGTGAATGCCACCCATATGGCGGCAAAACTGCTTGCCGAAGCCATTTGCCAACAGGCGGGACATTTCGATGTGTTCGCTAAAATCAAGCATATGACCTTCCCCGGCGGCCCGACATTCCGCTCACCTATGCTCGCCGCTGGCATGCTATATCATAGATTTAAAGACTTGTTTTAACGGCTGGTTTTAAGCTCTAACGGATGATGCCCATCGAATAAGCGATTCGATGGGCATCACTATCGTTTAAGTGCCAATTGTTTAAATGCAAGCTGTTTAAATGCAAGCCGTTTAAATGCGAGTTATCTAAGTACTCGCCAATCTCTGCCGCTTTCTACGCCTTGCCCACAGGATAAAAGGGATTGAGCCAAGGTAATGCACGACTAACGCCACTAAGACACCAAAACCGATCCCACTGGTAGTTAAAGGGATCCCAGGCGTAAAGTTACTGATGGTTTTCTCAAGATAATCAAAGCGAGTAGGATTAAACATATAGGCCGTTTTCTCAAACAAATTACCCGTATTAAAAATCGCCATACCCTCTGTTAACGCTTTATAACGTGCCAATGTCTGCAGCTTTTGCTCTGCGTCTGCGCGTACACTGGGCTCCTCGTTCTGTTGATGGCGAGCAATCATTTCATTGGCATCGACGTAATGATATTCCTTAGCCGTTACTTCATAGCCTTCTACCTGCCAACGAGTCGATTCATAGAATCCGGACAAAAATTGCTGATAATGATCAGCCAGTTGCGGCAATTGTAGTGCAAGCACTAGAATAAACCCAAACACTAACTTATCAATTAATCTACCAATCAAAACGATCTCCTTAATATTTTACCAAAGTGCGCAAAGTTGAATATTTTAGGCTTAAACAACTAGCACTCGATTGGCAAATCGGTTCGACTGCCCCAATCCGCCCATGAACCATCATAGAGGATGGGATTTGTATGTCCCGCGGCAACTGAAGCTAAGATCAAAATACACGCCGTAATCCCAGAACCACAGCTAAATATCCTTGCGGATTTATCCGCTGCTAGCCCTTGATAAATAGACTGTAGCTCACTGACCGTTTTGATTTTATTACCATCGAGCACTTGAGCAAAAGGTAAATTAACCGAGCGAGGAATATGTCCTGAGCGCACACCGGGGCGCGGCTCACTCACTTGGCCTAAAAAGCGAGGCGCACCACGGGCATCGATAATCGCCGTGTCGGGATCTTCAATTCGTTTAAGCACAGCCTCGGCATCCATTACCCGCTCAGGGTGATATTGCAGCACATCAGCCAAAGTATCGACATCCGTAGGACCATAATCGACACCTTCGGCTTGATAACGCGATGAGGTAATCCGGTCTTCTTCAATCCACTGGGGCAAACCGCCATCGAGTACATAGACTCGATTAAAGCCCATGACTTTAAAGGTCCACCACGCCCGTGGGGATGAATAAATACCTTGGTTATCGTAGATAACAACAACACTGTCAGGCTCAATGCCAAGTTGCGCTATCCCTTGAATAAATTGCGCAAACGTCGGCAGTGCATGAATTTGGGTTGAAGTCTTATCGCAAAACTGCTCCTCCACATCGAAACGACGTGAGCGCGGAATGCAAATAGGCTCATCGTATATCAAGGGTTCCTTACCAATCACGATTTCCATACTGGCATCGAGCAAGACTAAATAGGGATCGGTGAGGTGTGCTTCGAGCCACTGCGTACTGACAAGCGGGTATTCCATAAGGGGTCCTTTTATTGTTATCCGAGCCTGCCATCAGTCTCTCACCAAATGCCACAAAGCCCAAATATTGGCTTAAAAATTGAGACCTTGGATATTTCTATTAACGATATGAACTCAGTTTTATGGCACTAAAACATTAAATTACGAGTATCTTAGCCACGATACAGCTTGCCACAATTTTAAATCTTAACCGCTACTTAATCACTTCAATTTTCACGTCAATCAAACCTGAAGATGTGTTACCTATACTGCTAAAAGCCGATTTTGACAGATCAATGATGCGGCCACGCACAAAAGGCCCTCTATCATTGATTTTTACAATGACACTTTTACCATTCTTAACATTAGTGACCTTAACACTCGAGCCAAAGGGTAACTTTTTATGCGCTGCTGTCTTTAATTTATGTTTGTAAATTTCACCACTGGCCGTCTGCTTATTTTGATGTTTATCCCCATAAAATGAAGCCTGACCTGTTTCGGTAAATCCTACCCAGTTACCATTTTCACCCGTCTGCAGCGAAGAACAGCCAGCCAAAAAGCTTAGCAGTGCCAGTGCAAATAGTTTGACGAAATTGAACTGCCTAATTGGGTTTTGAAGTGCATTCACATGACACCCTCTCTAATAAGTGAACTCATTGCTAGCGGCTATTTGCCAGTAAAGTCACGGGAAAAATAACGAAGAACCTTAGATGGCAAAGCTCGAATTTTGCATCCTAAAAGATCAAAAACCAGAAACAATAAATTCCCACGAGGCTACAGCAGTTACACGCTAAAATCACGTATTAGCAGGTAAATGCTCTCGGTTTGAAGTCAAATGGTTGCGGACATACTGACTTAGAAACAGACATATATGTGTTGTAGACCAGTTTTTTGGGGACCTGTAATTTTAGTTATTAACAGTTTAGCGTTTGCTGGTATCCACTAACACAGGCTTGCCATGGCATTCGCTCGTCGACTCAGTGAATAGAAACCTAGGGTTTCTGAGCTTATGAACGAGAGCCATGGACGGCGAACTGGCAGTTAAACAGGGATGTTGTTCAAGTCCATCCGTAGATGCAGGGTCGCCCCATCTGACGTGACAGGATTCACAAATGTCGCGGTGGCATGGACGCCAAAGAGCGGCCATGGGGCGGACGGTCGTCTCGCTAATCACCATGGCTCACCTTTTTGGCATTAGCGTAACCTGCAGATTTAAAAGCGTTACGCAGCACGCTTTGGGACAAAAACCTTGTTAGATATTTTACTCTAAGTCGTTGGTTTCGGATTAATATTTCTATGGATTAACGCCCTCCACGCACGCGAGCAACTTGTTGCGAGTCGAGCGCCAAAGGCGCATTGTGCTGGCGATTGTTATGCCACAACATTGGCCTCTATAAACTGCGAAATTGTATGCTGAGCTCTTTTATTACCTTGTAACCATTCAACTAACCACTCGGTCACGCGCTCACCTTTCATGGGAATAAATTGACCTAGTGTTGGTTCATCTATCCACTCAATTTGCTTCACCAAAACCAGCGGTTGCTCAGAGCCTTTAGTGTTATCGGAAAATTCCTTAGCTGCCTCGAATGAAGAAAACGCGTAGTAGTAAACTTCACCATCAAACTCATCTGGTGCGCCAAGCCAAGGGCGACACCAGACACGATATTCAAGCACATCATCATAGAAGTAGCCGCCGCCAGATTTTGCCTCTGCCGGATATTCGCCAACCATTTTTTCATCAACAGCAACGGGAAAAATGCTCATATATCTCTCAAGGAATAACGCCCAAATTTAGCGCGGAAAGTCGCGCAGCGGGTTGACGTCGCAGCCAGAGCTTTTTGCTGGCGATAAAATTTGCTTGTTAGCTTTGGGGCTTCTTATCTTTATCTAGGGTTACCTGATTCATGCGGTAGCCAACTAGAAATGCAAAGGCAACTACTAAAAGAAAATGAGCACCAGGAAACACTTCGTTTAAACCAGTAAATTTTGAAATCTGAAAAGGCACTACAAAGCACAATGGCGCAGCCCAATATACTGGCTTTAATACAAGTTTTTGACCTGATATTTTTTGACCAAGCCAGAACCCAACAAAGCCTACCAAGAAATA
Organism: Shewanella sp. W3-18-1; assembly: GCF_000015185.1. Classification (NCBI taxonomy): domain Bacteria; kingdom Pseudomonadati; phylum Pseudomonadota; class Gammaproteobacteria; order Alteromonadales; family Shewanellaceae; genus Shewanella; species Shewanella sp. W3-18-1. Next base: position 3,513,451 of record NC_008750.1, read on the forward strand.
AATTACTAAAGTGATCAATATACTTATAGCGCCAATACCAAGATTACCTCTTATAACTGGCAACAATATAAAAAAAAGCGCTGTAGCCGATAATACGGCTGAATATACGATTGTTTCCTTCTGATACTCCATTTTCACCTAACTTCTTAGTATTTATGCGCTGCGCTGTTTGCAGGGCATAAATCGCTTGTTGGACTTGGCCGCTGCCACATCCATGTCCATTGGTATAAATGATGCTATAGGAATTTGCTTTTTTACGGTAGCGTTTTTTTATACAGCTTGGTGGGTAATCACTTGATATCGTTTTAGCTTTCTCGTTCTTTCATGCTTATTTTTTTGCTGATGAATCGCTATCTAACGACTCAAAACACCAAGGAATACACCTCCCCTCGGAGTTGCCGCTGGGCGAATAGACAAATTGCGTGAATCTCGCCATGGATGGCGAGCTAGCTTCCGCAGGTGCAGGGACGCATCCTTCGGAAGCGATAGCAAATTTGTCAATGAGCACAAGGGGCTTTCAACTCCGTTGGGGGCGTCATGGAACATCCAAGGAGGATAGGACGAGCAGTCCTCCTTGGTCGGGTGTGGGGTGAAGCCCCACGACTTTGACTTTGATTAAAGAATTCAAACTAAATAAGCAAAGCTTTAAAGTTGATATTCTTAGTATTCACTAGAGCTATAGAAAAACCTCGTAAACCCTATGGTTTGTTTGTATTGTTTGGGGCAAAACCGCCCTAAAAATAAAAAACCTCTTTCCATGTAATATGAAAAGAGGTTTTAGTATTGAGCGAAAGCGACTCCTTCTTTTATATAGACAAAAAAAGAGCAGTTATAAAAACTAAGCGCTTATAGCACGATCCAAGTCGCTTTCAGTTCTGTGTATTTGTCGAAGGAGTGCAGAGATTTATCTCGGCCATTACCTGACTGTTTATAGCCTCCGAACGGCGCTGTCATGTCGCCGCCATCGTAATGGTTGATCCACACCATGCCTGAGCGTAGGGCTTTGGCGGTTTTATGGGCCTTGCTGATATCCGAAGTCCACACCCCAGCGGCTAAGCCGTAGATGGTATCGTTGGCTATTGATATCGCCTCTTCCATGCCATTAAATTCAATGACAGATAACACAGGGCCGAATATCTCTTCGCTGGCAATTTTCATCTGGTTGTTTACATTCGAAAATACTGTTGGCTGCACATATACACCGCCCGTGTCAGCCATAACTTGGCTGCCACCGTGGACTAAGGTTGCACCTTCGTCTTTACCCGCTTTGATGTAGCTGAGTACTGTGTCTAACTGTTGTTTATCGACAACGGCGCCGCTCACAGTGGCGGGATCGAGTGGATGCCCCGGATGCCATGAGGCTAACTCCTCAGCAATAAGCGCGATAAGCTCATCTTTCACCCCGGATTCCACCAGCAAACGCGAACCTGCGGTGCAAACTTCACCTTGGTTAAAGGCAATGGCTTCGGCCGCAGCAACAGCAGCAGCTTTCAGATCTGGCGCGTCATTAAAGACGATATTGGGGCTCTTGCCTCCGGCCTCTAACCACACGCGTTTCATGTTCGATTCACCTGCATAAATCATTAATTGTTTTGCAATTTTGGTGGAACCTGTGAACACCAACGTATCCACATCCATATGCAACGCTAAGGCTTTACCCACAGTATGACCAAATCCTGGCAACACGTTGAGTACGCCTTGTGGGATCCCAGCTTCAATAGCCAATTGCGCCATACGGATAGCCGTTAAGGGTGACTTTTCAGAGGGTTTTAATACTACACTGTTACCCGTGGCAAGCGCTGGCCCGAGCTTCCAACACGCCATCAGCATAGGGAAGTTCCACGGCACAATCGCGGCCACAACCCCGACTGGTTCACGGGTGATCATGCCAATTTCGTTGTGAGCCGTTGGCGCAAGTTCATCGTAAATTTTATCAATCGCTTCGCCAGACCAGCGAATCGCACGGGCAGCACCCGCCACATCCACCGCTTTAGAGAAACGAATCGGTTTACCCATGTCGAGGGTTTCTAACAGTGCGAGTTCATTGGCATTTTCCTCCAGTAACTCGGCGAAACGTATCATCACTTGTTTGCGCTTTACCGGAGACTGCTGCGACCAAACACCAGACTCAAATACGCTGCGACCATTAGCAACCGCAAGATTAGCATCTGCAAGATCGCAACTAGCCACTTTTACCAACAAGCGGCCATCGATAGGACTAATACAATCGAAGGTGTTACCCGAAACGGCATCTTGGTATTCGCCATTGATAAACGCCTTACCATTAATAGATAGACTGGCAGCCAGACTTTCCCATTCGCTGCGGCTCTTCGGTGTGCTCATGATGACCTCTTAATCATTCGTATAGGTGTGGTTTATCGTTCATCGACAAGAAAATAGGGGTCTGTGACGACTTTAGCGCAAATGCTAAACATCATCACAGTCATAATTCGAGCTTCAGGTTACGCTGTTTAAACCATAAAATTCAATATTTTTTACAAAAATAGCTTTTTTGCCATAATTAACTGCACACACCTCTTCCATGTTCATTATTTCTAACATAGCATAGCAAATATTAGCCACCCTAAAACAAGACCTGAAAATACAGGACAAGGTAGACACTATGGCCGATTTGCCGCTCAATTGTGCAAGCGACTCCTCACTTGATCATCCCTCACTTGAACATTTCTGGATGCCTTTTACCGCCAACCGCCAATTTAAAGCTAGCCCGCGGTTACTCGCCAAGGCCGAAGGCATGTATTACACGGATATTGATGGTAATAAGGTATTAGATGCCACCGCCGGTTTATGGTGTTGTAACGCAGGCCATGGTCGCAAGGAAATCAGCGAAGCGGTCAGTAAACAAATTAAACAGATGGACTACGCGCCCTCCTTCCAAATGGGTCACCCTATCGCCTTTGAACTCGCAGAGCGTTTAACAGAGTTAAGCCCAGAGGGATTGAACAAAGTATTCTTTACTAACTCAGGTTCTGAGTCCGTCGATACAGCACTTAAGATGGCACTTTGCTATCACAGAGCCAACGGTCAAGCCTCTCGCACCCGCTTTATCGGCCGCGAAATGGGCTACCACGGCGTCGGCTTTGGCGGCATATCTGTGGGGGGCTTAAGCAATAACCGCAAGGCCTTTAGCGGCCAATTATTACAAGGTGTCGATCACTTACCCCACACCTTAGATATCCAAAATGCGGCATTTACCCGTGGACTCTCGCCCTTTGGCGCTGAAAAAGCCGAGGTATTAGAACAGTTAGTGACCCTGCATGGCGCCGAGAATATTGCCGCCGTAATCGTTGAACCTATGTCGGGTTCTGCCGGGGTGATATTGCCGCCCCAAGGTTACTTAAAACGTCTGCGTGAAATCACTAAGAAGCACGGCATCCTACTGATTTTTGACGAAGTCATTACCGCTTTCGGCCGTGTTGGCGCCGCTTTTGCGAGTCAACGTTGGGGCGTTATCCCAGATATAATCACCACTGCTAAAGCCATCAATAACGGCGCCATCCCTATGGGCGCAGTGTTCGTGCAAGATTTTATCCACGACACTTGCATGCAAGGCCCTACTGAGCTGATTGAGTTTTTCCACGGTTACACCTATTCCGGTCATCCAGTCGCAGCAGCAGCCGCACTTGCCACACTATCAATTTATGAGCATGAGCGATTATTCGAGCGCAGTTTTGAGCTTGAACGCTACTTTGAAGACACTGTGCACAGCCTCAAGGGCCTGCCGAATGTGATTGATATTCGCAACACAGGCTTAGTGGCGGGGATTCAATTCTCCCCTAACGCTCAAGGCGCGGGTAAACGGGGTTACGGCGTGTTTGAACACTGCTTCCGCCACGGCACTTTAGTGCGAGCCACGGGCGACATCATTGCCATGTCACCACCACTGATTGTCGATAAATGCGAGATTGATCAAATGGTTAACAGCCTAAGCGATGCCATTAACGCCGTTGGATAACCGCACTCGCAGCTTAATCCACTCTCACATTTAACACCCCGCTGCGGCGGGGAACATCAAAGGTTAACTATGCTCAAGATCACTCATTTTGTTAATGGTCAGCACACCCCTGCCAGTATAAGAACCCAAGATATTTTTGAACCCGCCACGGGTGAGCTACGTGGCCAAGTCTCACTGGCAAGCGAAACCGAAGTCGGCGAAGCTATCGCAATCGCTAAAACCGCCTTTGAAACCTGGTCACAAGTCACGCCGCTCAACCGTGCTCGAGTGCTTTTTAAATTCAAAGCCTTAGTCGAGCAGCACCTAGATGAAATGGCGCAGCTTATCACCCGTGAGCACGGCAAAGTGATCGACGATGCTAAGGGCGAGTTGATCCGCGGTCTCGAAGTGGTCGAATTTGCCTGTGGTATTCCGCACTTGCTTAAAGGTGAACACACCCAGCAAGTGGGTGGCGGCGTCGATTCTTGGTCAGTTAATCAAGCTTTAGGTGTTGTCGCAGGCATAGCGCCCTTTAACTTCCCCGTGATGGTTCCCATGTGGATGTTCCCAATCGCGATTGCCTGCGGTAACACCTTTATTATGAAACCCTCGGAAAAAGACCCGAGCTCAGTGATGCGTATTGCCGAGCTGCTTAAAGAAGCGGGTCTTCCCGATGGCGTGTTTAACGTGATTAACGGCGACAAAGAAGCCGTCGATACCTTACTCACCCATAAAGATGTGCAAGCGGTGAGCTTTGTAGGCTCAACGCCGATTGCTGAATACATCTACAGCACAGCCTCTAAACATGGCAAACGCGTGCAAGCCTTAGGCGGCGCGAAAAACCATATGTTACTCATGCCAGATGCAGATTTAGATCAAGCCGTTAGCGCCTTAATGGGTGCCGCTTACGGCAGTGCTGGTGAGCGTTGTATGGCAATTTCAGTCGTACTCGCGGTAGGCGATGTGGGCGACGCGTTAGTGGAAAAACTGCTACCGCAAATCCAAACCTTAAAAGTCGGCAACGGCCTGACGCCAGAGATGGAAATGGGCCCGCTGATCTCAAAACAGCACCTTGCCAAAGTCACCCAATATGTTGAAGCCGGTGTGCAAGAAGGTGCAGCGCTGCTGGTCGATGGCCGTAAACTGAGTGTTGAAGAAAATCCACAGGGTTATTTCCTCGGCGCCTGTTTGTTCGACCATGTCACGCCTGAAATGAGCATCTACCGCGAAGAAATCTTTGGCCCAGTGCTGGCGATTGTGCGCGTGAAAGATTACCCAACGGCGCTTGAGCTGATTAACCGACACGAATTTGGCAATGGCACGGCGATTTTCACCCAAAGTGGTGAAGCGGCAAGGCATTTCTGTCACCACGTGCAAGTCGGTATGGTTGGAGTGAATGTACCGATCCCAGTGCCGATGGCGTTCCACAGTTTTGGCGGTTGGAAGCGTTCACTGTTTGGGCCGCTGCATATGCATGGCCCCGATGGCGTGCGTTTTTATACCAAGCGTAAGGCAATTACTGCCCGCTGGCCTGTGGGTAAACAGACTCAAGCCGAGTTTGTGATGCCAACGATGAAATAGCCGAATGTCAGCTCAACAAGGAAATCGCAAATGACTGTGAGCATCAACGCCATTATTCGCTTTGCTTCGGCGCAAACACCCGTCGAAACCTACCAGTTACCGACGGAAAAGTTGTTAACTGGCAATCCAACTCAAAGGTTAGAGAATCATTATTCTAGCCCTTGTGATCAATTTCACAGTGGGATTTGGCAAAGTGAATCAGGTGCTTGGAAAATAAACTACACTGAATACGAGTACTGCGAAATCCTCGAAGGGATAAGTGTTATCACCGATCTTCAAGGTCAATCGCAGACTTTCACTGTGGGCGACAGGTTTATTATACCCGCGGGTTTTCAAGGCACTTGGGAAGTAGTGGAACCCTGCCGCAAGGTTTACGTCATTTTCGAACAAAAGTGAGATCAATGAGGCTGATGTTAGCCTCAAAAAAGCTAAGTTATCTTAGCAATAACTCGCCATGAGGTCACAGCAACGGGTTTTCCTAGGCTGTTGTTTGGCAAACCAACGGATGCACTGGTGCGATTGGATTAGCATGGTCGCTAGTAGCACGTCCGAGTCAACAAAGAAAATGGGAGAAATACCGTGTATAATAATCTGAATAAAAAACGGCTGATACAGCTTGTCGGACTCGCGCTAACCACAACCCTATTCTCCGGCATTGCCGCCGCCGAAGTCACTGGGGAAATTAGTCTGACTAACGACTATCGTTTCCGTGGCATATCACAAACCGCAGGCGATCCCGCTCTCCAAGCGGGTATAGACTGGGGATTTGACTCTGGCCTATCTGTTGGTGCTTGGGCAAGTAATGTGGACTTTGACGAGCCAGGCTATAACGGTCCGGATGTTGAGTACGATTTTTATGTCGCCTATGGCAACGATCTCAATGATGATTTGAGTTACGATATCACGCTTTATCGTTATAACTATTCAGGTGAGAGTGATCTTGGTTACTTTGAAGTAACTGCTGGCGTTGAGTTTAAAGGTTTTCGTCTAGCCTATTGGTTTACCAATGATTATGGAGGAAGCGACTTAGACTATCACTATACCGAACTCAACTATTCCTACACATTTGTGGAAAATTGGAATCTCGATCTACACTACGGCTACAATGCTGGCGATGCCCTAGATGATGGCGAAGGTTTCGACAGTTACTCCGATTATTCTATTGGAGTGTCAACTGAATTTGCAGGTTTTGGTCTATCACTTGCGTGGTTAGGGACAGATCTTACTGGAGCTCAAAAAGTGACTGATGGTGCCTTTAAAACTAAAGATACTGTACTCGCCACCCTGAGTTACGCATTCTAACGCCCCACAGTTGTGATATCTCAATGCAAAACCGCCCTATTACTAGCATAATAAGGCGGTTTTATTTTTATCTGAATACCATTAAATACGTTATTTATTAAAGACTTTTTGAATAATCACTGATTACCAACGACGCATTTTATGGCCTTTCACCGCGTAGAACAGGATGAATAGATAACAGGGCAACATCACAATATAACCGCCCTGCATGCCCATATCTGTCGCTGAGCTCATTAATCCCCAAGACACAGGCCCAAATGCGCCCCCCGCAATCCCCATGATAAGTAGCGCTGAACCTGTACTGGTCAATTTCCCCATACCAGACAGTGCTAGCGGCCACACCGCAGGCCAAACAATCGCATTGGCTAAACCAAGAAAGGCAATCATCAACAAAGTATCAGGCAGCGCCACACCACCAAAAGGCACTAACAGAATATTTGCGATGGCGTAAGAGTTATTGTCGCCAAATAAAATGCCACATGTCAGAACTAAACCTAAGATGGCTGAAACCATCAAGGCCTTAGGTTGGGAAATAAAACGCGGGATTAACAGGATACCTAAAGAATAACCCAGCACCATACACACCATGGTATAGGAAGTCATCACACCGTATGACTCTATGCCTAAAGACAAAGCAAATGTGCCAATGGTATCGCCAGCAATCACCTCTACAGCCACATAAACAAACAGCGCTAACACGCCAAAGGCTAAGTTAGGGTGAGATAATGCCGCTTTAAGTTGCCCTTTATCAGTATTTTCAGCAGCTTCATCTTCATTCAATAACTCTGGTAAGGGAGATTTTTTTACCGCGAGCGCTAAGATACCGATAAAAATGGCCATGCCTAAATAGGGCAATACTAAACCGTCAGCCATTTCTTCAATTTGCACTTGAGTCAGCTCAGTACCTATACGATCTTTAAAGCTGTCTAAAATCAACGCCGAAAACACCAAAGGCGCAATCACACCCGCACCTTTATTCAAAATGCCCATCACACTCACACGGGCAGCGGCAGACTCTTCTGGCCCCAAACGCACCACATAAGGGTTAACCGCAGTTTGTAATAAGGTTTGGCCTGCGCCCATCACTAATTGGGCGAAAAGGAATAAGGCAAAAATTTGTGTTTCCGCAGCAGGGATAAACAGTAAACCCGCCAACATCATCACGCCCATGCCTATCGCCATACCATTCTTATAGCCGACTTTGCGAATAAGCCAAGCGGATGGCAAGGCAGTAAAGGTCACTGCAATGTAGAAAGAAAACAGGATCAACGACGCTTGGAAGGGATTAAGTTGCAATATTTGTTTCAAATACGGCATCAAAGAACCATTCAACCAAGTGGCGAATCCGAGGATGAAAAAGAGCGCGGCCACTATGGCCATAGGGAGAAAGCTGCTTTTCTGCTGGCTTTTATCGAGTGTCATTTCCATAAACCTGCTTCTTATAGTAATTAATTATTTAGGTGATAACGGGATTTAAATTAATGCCTAAGTTCCCGAATATCCGTATCGCGACTCGTCCGCAATGGCTAATGTTACTATCTAAATGCACCATTGTTTCAGCGATGTTAAAACAAATAACACAAAAAGACAACGCTGTCATTTACGATTTACCACTCAACGCTATATAACTCTGACATTGGCACCGCAACCAAACTGCTAGGGCGTAAGCCATATCCAAATAGTAATAAGCCACAAACACAACATATCTACGGCCTATCTGAATAAATGAACCTAACTGACTAAATCCTGAAAAAAATCTTGCGCCGATACATCCAATATAAAACCAGCCACTGCACCGCAAGTAAGCTGATAACCGCAGCTAACGCTTGAGCGCTTTGAGGTAAAGCCGCTACTAGCCCGCCAAACACACTTTGGGCGATATATTTCCAATCTACTATGCTCGACGCTAAATAAATAATGATGGCGTTCGTGCCTATCACCACGAAGAAAAATGCGACTTTTTGCCACTTAAGCACATCGACTAAGGCATAGAATAGCGCCAGCAGGATCATGCTCCAGCCCGACGTCACCAGCACAAATGAACTGGTCCACAGCTCTTTATTGACAGGAATAACACCATCCAACAGCCAACCTAAGGCTAACCAAGCGCCACCTGCAGTGGCGAGTAATCCCACTTTGACCCACTCACCTTGAGGATGGGATTTAACAATAAAGTACCCGACAAACACACCCGCTAACGCATTGACTACGGCGGGAATGGTCGATAACAAACCTTCAGGATCGGGTGTGCGTCCCTGATAGCTGACGCCAGGCAATAAAATCGAATCGACATAGGCATTGATGGATTGCGTTGGCGAGAACACACCCGCCTGTCCACTGGGGAAAGGCAACCAAAGTTGCATTGCGCCATAACCGAGCAAAATGCCCAAGGCGACAATAACTTGCGTTCGTAGACTCGTGTGCCACACCAGTAATGCGGCAAAGAACCATGCAAAGGCGATTCGACCTAACACACTGGCATAGCGAATTTTTTCAGGATCGGCAGGCGCGCCCGTACCCCAACCGTGATTATATAAAATGCCCAGTAGCAGCAATAAAAAGAGTCGTTTAATCCCATGCCGATACACTGGTAATCGCTCACTCATAGGTAATTTATCTAAACGCTTGGGAGATAACCCTAAGGCCACACCAGAGAGGAAAATAAACAGCGGAAAAATCAAATCGTAGAAGTGAAAACCATGCCATTGGCTATGGTGCATTTGTTCATCGCCCCATTGCCAACCTGCTCAGCCCGTTAAAATAAGCAAGCCCCCAAACAGGGCCTCACCGCCCAAAATCCAGAACATATCGAAGCCGCGCAGTGCATCCAGAGACATCAACCTAGGTTTATTCGCTTTTCCCGGCACAATTGCGCTTGTCTGTGTAGTGTCCATACATCATCCTTTATTATTGTTATTAAAAGCTTTTATAAAAGTTGATCAAAACTAATACTGTTTAAAATGAGTGCTGTACAATAAAAAAACTTAGCCCCTGTCATCAAAATACGATAAGGGTTAGATGTTAAACATTACCTTTGCTGCAAACCCAGTTTAAGGACGAGCCCCTATTACCTGGCCCGCATAAATCGGCCCTGAATAGACGGCTTGTCCCGCAATGTAATTTGCCTGCACTTTGTTGTGCGCATCGAGCAAGACAAAGTCAGCCCTATGTCCCAGTGCTAAACGGCCAGCCTTATGGTCAATCCCGAGGAACTGTGCGGGATATAACGCCGCCATTCTCAAGGCTTCCGCCAAAGGTAAACCTAACAAGTTCACCGTATTATTGACCGCAGTCGCCATATCGAGCACACAACCCGCCAGCTCACCGGTCACGGCATTTAATCTATCGCCGACTCTCAGCACTTGAGTACCAAAAAGCTCAAAGCTAGTCTCATCGTCCATACCGACAGGCGGCATAGCATCTGTGACTAACATCATTTTGCCTCTAGGTTTTGCCCGTAATGCGACCTTTGCGGCAGCGGGATGCACATGGTGACCATCGACAATCAAACCACACCAAGTAGTTTCACTCTCAATCGCCGCGCCAACCATGCCCGGCTCACGGGAACCAAGTGGTGACATCGCATTATAAAGGTGGGTAAAGCCCGTCGCGCCTGCCGCTAATGCCGCAACCACAGTATCGTAGTCGGCATTAGAATGACCCAAACACACCTTAACACCCGAGGCGACAAGCGTGCGGATCACCTCTGGTGACACATTCTCAGGCGCAAGCGTGACCACTTTAATCCCCAGATCTTGGCGACAAAATACCGCGAGTTCAGCCTCTGAGATTTCGCGAATAAAGCCCTGTGGATGCACACCTTTTTTAGGCACAGATAAATGTGGCCCTTCAAAATGCACCCCTAAAACGCCAGCGCTACCTTTCACTAAGGCCTCGGCCACGGCATCAGCCGCATTGGCCATCACGCTGACATCATCGGTGATAAGTGTGGGTAAAAATCCCGTCGTGCCAAAACGCGCATGGGCACGGCCGATAGTCTCAATGCAATTAACACTCGGATCGGCATTGAATAACGCCCCGCCGCCGCCGTTCACTTGTACATCGATAAAACCAGGCACCAGCGTTCCGGCTTGGCGGATTTCCTTCGCGCCAACAACCGTATCAAACGCCAGAATATGCCCGTCTTCAACAGTCACAGGCACATCTTGATGGAAATATTCACCATCAAAAATACGCTCAGCGATCAAGGTGATTTTCATCGCAAACCTCTTTCAATAAATAACGCAGTTAGCTTAAGGCTTAAATTAAGTTAACCGCGTGGGCTTAGCTGCAGATGCTTAATCGTGCAGCCTACCTAGACCTCTTACACTTTGCCGCTTAAAGCTAGGCAACTTAAAGCGTTTGGGTTACTTTTTTAAGGCCAGCCGGTTGGTCGGGATCGATACCACGGGCAATCGCAACCGCAGCCACATCGATATAAAAACGTTGTAACAAGGCTAACGGTGCAACACGTGGGTGAATGTCGGTCGAGGTTTGATTCAGGTGCACTAAATCGGCGCCGCGTTGGCTTACGTTTTCAATTTGTTCAATATGGCTAGCATAGGATTCATCGCCAATACAGACATCGACGATAGTGAGTTTTTTCTCAACTAAGGTCACAGGGCCGTGGAGGAACTCGGCGCTGCTGAACGCTTCGGCATGGATTGAGCACACTTCTTTTAACTTAAGCGCGATTTCCTTAGATACCGCATAACCTAAACCACGGCCGAGTACGACTAAGTTCTTCACGTCGGCAACGGATTCTGGCGTGAGTTGTGGCTCAGCATCCACCGCGGTTTGCAGCGCTTGGGGTAAAGACGCTACGGCGCTAGCGAGCGATTCACTCTGGGTCCAAGCGGCGGCGAGTTGTAAAATCGCCGACAAAGTCGCGAGATAACTTTTAGTCGCAGCAACGGCTTTTTCTTCGCCGGCACGTAAAGGCACAACGACATCGACGATATCTTTAATCGGTGCACTTTCATCATTCACTAAGGCAACACAGAAAGCACCGGCATTTTTTGCCATACGCGCCTGCGCCAAAATGTCAGGGCTACGGCCAGATTGTGAAATCACAATGACTAACGCGCCTTCGAGTTTCAAGGTTTTACCATACACACTCGCCACTGAAGGTGCGGCGGCGAAGGTCGGTACACCCGCTTCAACTTCAAATAAGTATTTAGCGAACACTCCCGCATGATCCGATGAGCCGCGACCAACTATCATCACAAAACGGGGGGCGAAGGCGCGCAGTTTCTCACCTAACTGCTGCATGATGTCAGCGTTAGCCTCTAATTTATCCGCGATTTTTTGCGGTGCAGTGCGAGCCTCTTGCTCCATAATAGTGTTTGTCATGTCTTTTACCTTCACATTCAAATACAGGATTTAGCTTCAGTGCCTATGCGCACTGACAACGACTTATTAAATTCTTGCTGGGCGAAATACATAGCGCCGAGTTCGGGGGGGGCTAAGGTTTCTGAAATTTTGGCAACCACATCAGCACCGAGCCAAGCTTGTAAAGGCTCAGCAAGACCACCGATCATCGAAAAACGCACCGGATTTAGGCTAAATAACTTACGTGCCATGTCGCTTATATAGTCCGCTCCTTCTTGTACGATAGCAGTCGCTACAGCATCACCTTCATTGGCACAATCGAGTACGCTTCTGGCTAATGCGGCGTAGCAACTTGAGGACTTTCCGGCTAGATTTTCGACAATGCCTAGCGCATCGGTGACACCAAACTCATTCAACAGCATATCGGTTAATCGAGTTGGTACGGCAAAGCCATCGAGTGCTAACAACACGTGTTCGGCGGCTTTTAATCCAAGCCAAGCACCGCTGCCCTTATCGCCCAAGGCAAAACCATAACCACCAATACTCAAACTGGTATCGCCAACATGGGCATAGCCGCAAGAGCCAGTACCCGTGATGATCACAGCACCATTGGCACCACCGTGGGCACCAATACAAGCCGTATGCAAATCTGTAGTGACATACATAGCAGCAAAAGGATGCTGCCAGTTAGTAACGTCTCGATATAACCGAGGAACATTTACCCCAGCAAGACCGAGGCCCGCCACCAGCAAGTAACTATCACTCTCGTTCATTCCCGCATCCAGCAAGGCGAGGCGAGTCGATGCTTGAATAGATTCAAATGTTTGTGCAAGACCATGCAATGGATTGGCACGTCCAGCAACACCAGTACCTAAAACGGTACCGTCTGCGCAGTAGATGGTGGCTCTACATTTACTGCCGCCCCCATCTACACCTATAAACAGTGGTTGATCTTTTGTCTGGACTAACCCCATGACACCCTCTTCACCTATCATGCAGTGCTACCGTTGCTTATTCTTTATCGTTAAGACTGCATTTAAACTTAGTTAACCCAATGTTATAACAAAGATGACAGCGTTGTCATTTGCTTTTTAAGACAATTTTTCATCTAAAATAAATTTTCTGAAATTACCGACACAGAAAAATAAAAAGGCTGTATTTTATTTTTAAAATACAGCTAGATATAAAAATTTATTTAGTTAACGATTAAACTTCGGCCTTTACGAATACCATCGGCCGCAATGGCTCTGATCTCAATTGGTGCAGTGACCGCCAATCCCACTTGATAAGCTTGCCACTGGCCATTGAGACTACGGTATTCGAGTTTAAGCCCGGGATAGGCGATATTGGCAAACAGTTTACCGTCACGGATCTCAGCGCCGACCGTCGGTACGCGATAATTAATTCCCGCTTTATCTAGCTTGATAAACTCTTTGTGGCCCAAAGTATTCGCGAGTTGTTGCCAATCTTTTGCCTGTGCCTCACGCATGGCTAAGGTAAAAGCTCCGGAGTTTTGGTTATACACAGCGCCTTGATACTGATAAGGCACTTCCCACGCGGCTTGATGCCAAGCACGCTCAGCCAGCATCAACAAACGTGGAAATATCATGTACTCGGCAGTATCGTCACTGCGAATTGTCTCGCTCCAGATCTGCCCTTGAAGGCCGCTAAAAGCTTTGCCTTCTTCCCTTGGACCCGAGACTTTTTTACCCGCCTCATCGAGTTTTATTCTGTCATCTGCTTCGAATGGCTGATGTTGAATATCGGTCCATTGCTCGGCGTTAGCGGCTAAATTATCAGGCATAAAGCTAAAGACTTTATGGCTATTGGTCGCTCGGCTTGCCCAGTAATAACCATGCTCTTTAGGATCGGCCTCATAGGGGAAGTCAAAGTACAACACCTCAGGATTAGAAAGTACGGTTTCCCAGCCGAGATTCGCCTGCTGATTGGCGCGCGAATGACCTTTGTGGGCAATCACATCCCAAATATTAGACTGTACCTTAGCGGGCATATTCTCAGGGCGAACATGGCTCATGCCATCGCTCCATCCCGCTGCTTCAATGCCTTTATTCGCCAACTGATTTGAAATGCGCTCAATAAAGTAAGCGCCTAATTCGTCGATTGATTTCACGCCCTTGTCGTTATTGGCCACAAACGCCAAACACTGGGGCGATTGCTTCCAAGCGCCAGCGGTTTCATCCGCACCGATATGATAACGAGTTAATGGCTGACCGGCGGCTTGATGTAACTTGGCAATCTCATCAATCACTTTATCGACAAACTGATAGGTCGATTCCATGCATACGTTCAGCGTGTTGTCGTCGTAATACTGCACCGAGGAATAAACGGTTTTATCGTCCGCATCCGAAAGTAGATAAGTCTTAGCCTCAGCGGCTTTACCTTCGGCGAGTAACTTACGGTAGCGCGCCTCCATCGACTTAATTGCCGCTCGGCTGTGGCCCGGCATATCCATCGATGGGATCACTTGAACTTGACGCGCCTCAGCATATTTCACTATGTCGATATAGTCTTGTTTAGTATAGAAACCATTAACACTCGACTCCGCAAAAGGGCCACTGCCCAATTGCGGTAACAAACAGGTATTTTCAGCAAGATCATGACAACGTTGACTACCGATGTCGGTCAGCTCAGGTAACCCGTCGATTTCGAGTCGCCAACCTTCATCGTCAGCCATGTGTAAATGCAGTTTATTGAGCTTATAAGCCGCCATTTGGTCGAGCAAATCCAGCAACAATTGTTTGCTGTGGAAATTACGTGCCACATCGATATGCATACCACGAAACGGATAACGTGGACTATCTTCGATCGTCATCGCATTGACTCGCAAGTCTTGCACATCAACCAAACTCGCCAGCGAAGATAGCGCATAGGAAAAACCGGCAGCATCGGCTGCGGCGATGTTGATTTCGTTAGCCTTGATATCGAGCTGATAACTGCCCTCATTGCCCGCACTATGCTGCAATTTAACCGCTAGACCTTGATCGTTTTCAGCCACTCCAAGACGGGCTAAACGCGCTAATGCGGCCGCAACTTGACTTGGCGTCAGCAGTGTTGGATCAAGCTGTTGATAATCAACTTTAATACCCGCAGCTAAAGACACGGCTTTATCGGTGCCATGTACTTGCACTTTTTGCGGCGTAGGAATAATAGCATTAGTCGCTAGTGCAGCATCTTCGCTTACTGCTTGATTATTGATAAATAACCTTGCTGCATCAGCGGGTTGCAATTTATCAGTTTCAGTGCGGCGATATTGCTTCACCATGTCAGTGTAGCCTTCGACATAGGGACGCACTTCTAATTTGGTTTCAGGGTCTTGCACCACCTGAGTACTCGCAATCAATACTGGCGCTAAATGTTCGGCCACTAAGTAGTAATTAGGCATGGCATCAGTTTCTGACAATTGCCATAACTCACCACGGAATCGCAGGGTCTTTTTCACACCTTTGCTAAAACCGGTAAAAGCCGCAGTCGGTGCAATGCGGTATAAGTCGCCCTTTACGTGGGAGATTGTAAATTCATCGCTCTGAACCGATTGCACCGGACGCATTTGGCTGAAGTAAATCGACCAGTCGTGACTGGCAATATCGATTCCCGGCACAAAATCGATTTCGGCCACAAAGCAGCGACCCTCGGCCAGCGCTTTGTTACATTGCTCATCGGGAATATTAGTCACAACACGGTAAGTGGCTGTTAAGGTATCCCCCAATTGCTGCAATTGAGTTTGAGTTAATGCACCTGAAACGGCGTTAACCTCACTGGCAGGCGAGGCATGTGCAGGTTTGGGAGCCTGATTTACTACCTGAGCATCTGGCACATCTGAACATGCAGTCAAACCAAGTGCGACGAGTATAGCGGTCGCGGCAAATGTTTTATTCATGATTATCCTTATCTCATTCCTGAAATGACTACAAACTGGAGAAAGTAACTGATTTCCACTGAGTAAACATTTTATTTAATACTTAAACTTTAGATTTTATATCTCACCCTTATGATTAAATTGTTACTAATTAATTTAGTTGAACTAACACAGCCAATTTTTTACTCATTAAATACAATCAACATACCAACTTTACTCTTTTCATAGTAAAAAAAGCCCAGCAAATGCTAGGCTTCTACATTAAATCAACTTGTTTAAAAGCGTAATGCGAGACCAAGTTTATAACGAGCCTCACCATCGAAGCTCCATACTGGGTAATTATCTTTAAATTCACTGATGACACTAGGTGCATTCACTGGTGAAACACCTTTCTGGATACTATCCTCTTCAAGTAAGTTAACCACTTCAAAGGTCACAGATAAATAATCTGTCACATTATAGTTAGCACTGAGATCTAGTGTTCCATAGGCTTGATGTTCACGGTTGCCATAAAACCCGGGTAATTCACGCATCATATATTCTGAACGCCAGTTATACGCAATACGAGTAGAGAAATTATCCATCTCGTAATAACCAACTAAGTTAACAGTGTGCTTAGACGAATCTGAGAACACGCCTACACGATCTGCATAATTCTCAGCAGGCGATGAAGCATCAGCAAAAGTATAATTCACTGAATAACCTAAACCATTGTCAAAAGAATCCTGCAACTGGAGTTCAATACCATCGATTGAACCACCAGTCGCATTAAAGTTCTCACTCACTGTCCAACAATCGTAAATACCGACACCACATGAACTGCCGCCTGCAATCACTAAATTAGGATCTTCTATACCGATTTCTTGATTTAACTTTTCTCTAGTCGAAATAAATGAGCTTACATCTTTAATAAAATAGGTTGCCGCAAATAAACCTTCACCACTGAAATACCACTCCAAACTTAAATCCGCTTGCGATGCTTTAAAAGGCTGTAAATTAACATTACCAGTTACTTTCTTTTCATTACCAGGCGTTCCATCATTAAAACCGGGTAATTTTGAAGTCGCAAATAAATCAGCATAATTGGGGCGAGAAATAACTTGAGCTGCCGAGGCTCTTAAAATTAAATCACTAGCTAAATCAAATGCAATATTTACGCTTGGCAATACATCGTTATAGCTAGCTTTATCTG
Organism: Shewanella sp. W3-18-1; assembly: GCF_000015185.1. Classification (NCBI taxonomy): domain Bacteria; kingdom Pseudomonadati; phylum Pseudomonadota; class Gammaproteobacteria; order Alteromonadales; family Shewanellaceae; genus Shewanella; species Shewanella sp. W3-18-1. The sequence continues at coordinate 3,530,689 of NC_008750.1, forward strand.
TGCTTAATACATCAGCATAAACCCCGCTGTCACTCAATGCATAATAATCAGATTCAACATCTGTAGAAATATATCTTAAACCAAAGTTACCGCGAACACCTTCACTCGCAAATGTCGCCATGGTATATAGCGCTAAATTCTTTTCTTGTAGTGTACCGTACCCTGATTTATCGAGAGTAAAACCATCAATAGCAGCGTAAGCATCATTAATCATGTTATTAAAGATGGGTTTAGGTAAAGTAAAGCCTGCGCCTGATGACATAGTGCCAGAGTAATAGGCTGATGCATCTTTAGCCATTATATTCGATGATAGTGCAGCTTCTGTTGTTTGTGTCACATCATGATCGGCATAGCTAATACCTGATTTAATCGACGTTATGACTCCTAATTCAACAGGGATTGTAATATCAAATGTTGCAAACGCCTCTTCATCCGTATTCGGTTGCTTTTTAAGTGCCCAACCTGCCGTTTCTAGCTGACCATTGAAATCACTTGCATCAAATGAATTATTAGCAATATTGATTTTTATCACATCTCCAGTAGCATCATAAATGCCAGCAAAATCTTCAGGTTTACCGATTGATTGCCCGTAGTTAGATGTAAGATCTGTTCCACCTTCAGCTTTAGTTTTACCAATTCGCCCTTCTAATTTGTAATCATCTGCTTGATAGGTAAAATCTAAATCAATAGTGTCAGAGGACATACTTGCTTTACGAGCCCATGTCTGTGCCCAAGCAAAACCGTCTTTATCTGTATGCTCAACTAAGGTACAAACACCTGCTGCATTTTTCTTAAGGCAAGTATTTTCCCCTCGCTGCGTCGGAAATAAAAAAATTGACGTATTAGCATTATTTGCATCAAGTTGAAGGCTCATGATATTCAGACCAAACTCGAGCGCATCCGTTGGCCGATATTGAAATGCAGCATTTAAAGCCGTACGTTCACGATCTTGCTGGAAAGTTGTTGGAACAATTTCTCCCCAACCGAGCAGAGATTCAATACCATTGCGTTGATATTCAGTTTTATCTAACGAACCTGCCACTAAAAAGCCAAATTTCTCATCTTCTGTTTTCCAGCTATATAAGCCTGAGGTTTGTGGATCAATTTCTTCAGAAACACTACCATAATCCCCCTTAGCACTTAAAAAAACTGAGTTTGCATCCAAATCGAGGGGTTTGCGGGTTTTAACTGTAACTGTGCCACCAATCCCACCTTCAGCAATATCTGCTTGAGATGACTTATTCACTTGAATGCCACCCACAAGTTCAGGGGGAAGTAGACTATAATTGAAGCTACGATCAATGTTTTGTTGATCAAACCAACCTGTTGAAGCAACAGAATGACCATTTAATAACGTACTGGTTAACTGGCTTGAAGCACCACGAATCGATACTTGTTGACCTTGACCAAATTGACGATTAACCGCAACACCAGGAATTCGTCCTAAAGACTCACCCACATCTCCATCTGGAAATTTACCAATATCTTCAGCGGTAACAGCATCAACAACAGCGTCAGAAAAACGCTTATCGTTAACAGATGCCTTCATTGAAGCTCTCATTCCTCGAACTTCAATTTTTTCGATGTTTTCTGGAGCAGCAACTGCATCATTCGCAGCAACTGCGCTGACAGATACAGCACTGCCCAATAGGATAGCAATATTTGTAGCTAGTACACTTTTCTTAAAGGTAGATGGTCGCATCTCGTTTCCCTTCCATAACTTTATTATCGTTTTAGTATTCATAACCATTCCTAGTGGAATGACAACGCTGTCATGTCTGGGTAAACATTACACAATAATCAACATCCTTGCCACAACAAAATAACTAAAGACAATAAAAAATGTCATAATGTAGGATGCTTACATATCTGAATAAAAGTTTTTACTTATAAAACATAATGTTAATATTTACTGTGATTTTACGACTCAACACTCCTTTGTAACAGAATTAAAAATAATGCCAATTTGTAACAATTCAGCATTGCTAAGCCTTCTAAAAGCCCGCACTATAAAGTCACACAAATATAAAGATGGCTACAAAATGTAAGCTTGTAAATCGCTCATAAAGGATTTACGTTCATGGAAATATTAGCCTTTCGGGGCCTTAGACAGAGTTTTTACATCAATGAAAGTCACTATCAACGACGTAGCTAAGTATGCTGGTGTGTCTATTAAGACAGTATCGCGTGTAACCAATAATGAACCATCGGTGAAACAGGCCACTATTGATAGAGTGAATGAAGCGATTAAAGCGCTAAATTATCAGCCTAATCTCGCAGCAAGAAATCTAGCGGGTACGAAATCCTATGCGATTGGTTTTATTTACGACAATCCCAATGCCTACTACATTATTGATATGCAAAATGGCATTTTGTCCGCATGTAAAGATAAAGGATATGAACTTGTAATACATCCTTGTAATGCTAAATCTAACACCATTTGCGAGGAACTCACTGCCCTAGTGAAATATTCAAGACTCGCAGGTCTAGTACTTACACCTCCTCTGTCCGAAGATCCAAAAGTATTAAAAGCACTGAGTGATATTGATGCAAATTATGTCCGCATCATTGCAGGTGAAGATGAAAAATCTCAGGATGGACTCACTATACTAGTCAATGATAAATTCGGAGCGATTGAAATCACCCAACATTTAATTGATTTGGGTCATAAAAAAATCGCATTTTTGAGTGGTGATTTACACCATGAATCGACTAAAGAGCGCTTACTTGGTTATAAACAAGCATTAACAAAAAACCATTTAGTTTTGAATGAAGATTACATAATTGAAGGAAAATACTCATTTGAATCCGGTGTTGAAGGCGCTAACAAGCTAATCAAGCTAGCAACTCGTCCAACAGCTATCGTCGCCTGCAACGATGAAATTGCTGCTGGAGCACTTTTTTCCGCTCGTTTAGCAGGATTAGATATCCCGACTGATCTTTCAATTGTAGGTTTTGAAGACAGCCCATTTTCACGTCAAACTTGGCCGAAACTCACCACTGTACATCAACCTAACTCAGAAATAGCACAAGTGGCGACAAAATTGTTAATTGCAAATCGCCGAGAACAAGATGCAAAGTTTGCCAGAGTATTCACTCCAGAACCTGTGATAAGAGACTCATCGACCATACCAAAGACGTAAATCACCTAGTACCAAATAAAACAGAGCCCAATCGAGCTCTGTTTTATTTGGTTCATCACACAGTTAGTGCAATTTAAGCTTTGGTCGCTGCCATTTCAATAGCTTTTGCGCAACTCGATAGACTATCGCCGAAAACCACCCATATAAACTTGCTAAATGTCTCTGATATAGCGAAATATACATAATTCTCGCAATATGTCCTTCCACAAAGAAAGTGCCTGAACGTAGATTACCCATTAAATTACCCACCGCAGAAAACCGACTCAAGGAAACCAGCGAGCCATAATCTTTATAAACAAAGGGTTTTTCTGGCTTATCTTGTAACCGGTTAACAATATTATCAAATAACGTGTCTGCCATTTGCGCTGCTGCTTGGGCCCTTGGAGGAACAGGCTGTCCAGAGTCTTGAATTAATAAGGCACAATCACCTAGGGCATAAATATCTATCTGCCCTTTAACTCGCATACAAGCATCAACCTCCACTTGATTGCGTGGAGTAATAGGTAATTTAGTAAAGTTTTGAAAGGCTTTAGGCCCTTTTACACCAGCGGCCCATACTTTTAAACCCGCTTCAATCACATCGCCATCTTGGGTGATAAAACCCTCACGGGTCACTTCTTTAACTTGCACACCAATATGTAAACGTATACCAATTTTATCCAAAACAGCCTGCGCCCTTGCGCTAACACGTTCAGATAATTGGGGGAGAATTTTAGGTGAGGCTTCAATGAGATGCACATCAAGATGATTCTTAGATATGTTAAGATAACCATATTCTTTAACAGACTCAATGACATGATGAAGCTCAGCAGCTAATTCAACTCCCGTGGCCCCAGCACCAACAATGCCGATACTGACTCTTTCTTGAGTTTCATTTAACTGCAGTAAAGCATCGAGTAGTTTATGATGAAATAGATTGGCATTTTCTAAACTATCGAGAAATATACAATGTTCCTCTGCACCTAATGTATTAAAGCTATTAGAAACACCACCTAATGCAAGCACCAAAAAATCATACTCTATTGGACGTGGGTCTAATAGTAATTCCCCATCATCGTTATAGACCGCGGCCAATTGGATAGTTTTAGTATCAGGATCGCATTGCTCAATCTCACCACGAATATAACGGTAGCCATTTTTAAGCCCATGATCACGATAAAGCAGTCCTTCGATAGATTGATCTATTACTCCAACAGCCACTTCATGTAATTTAGGCTTCCATATATGGATAGGACTTCTGTCAATCAAGCACACATCAATGATATCACTACCACCCCATTTACGGCCTAACTTAGATGCAAGAGCCAAACCAGCAGCACCACCACCAACGATCACTATTCTTTTCGTAGTCACAACGACAACCTCGTAACCTATTCGCGTCGCTAAGTTATACCATGTTACAGATAAGAGATAACTACATTAGTGAAGCAACCATTCTAATTTCCATTAAAGATATTTCAGAAAAGTCAGCACCATATGTAACTACCGCGAATTCATTGTATAAAAAAGGGCCGTGAGGCCCTTTAATATCTAAAATGGATTATACGGCTTCTTCATTCTCTTCGCCCGTACGTATCCGAATCACACGCTCAACATCTGAGACAAAAATCTTACCATCCCCAATTTTGCCAGTCCGAGCGGTTTCAACAATGACATCAATAGCTTGATCAACCAAATCATCTTGGATCACCAACTCAATCTTCACCTTAGGTAAAAAATCTACCATATATTCAGCACCACGATACAACTCTGTATGCCCTTTCTGACGACCAAAACCTTTGACTTCGAGCACCGTCATCCCAGTAATGCCTATCTCTGCAAGTGATTCACGCACATCATCTAATTTAAAAGGCTTAATAATGGCTTCAACTTTTTTCATCAAAAACTCCTCATCCCTTGCATCAACATAAACAAACAGAATAGCACTAGCTTACACGGGCTTACGTTAATATTGAAGTGAATGTCATGCTTTACTCATAAAACACAGTTTCTACAAAAATCGCTTTTAGCACATAAAAGTCTAAAAAAAATTTAATGATTATCTGGTCAGATTTTATACTTACTACTTAAGTTATCACTTAATCAACTCGCTCGCGGGATGCTAAGCGTAATTAAGACAAGGATATGTCATGCATACTCATCAAAAAGGTTTTAGCTTGATTGAGCTTATTACTACCCTATCCATTTCAACCATCTTACTGACAGTAGGAGTACCTTCATTAAACGATATTTATACCAGACATCGAGTTGATAGCAGTATTCGCAATATTCAACAAACGATCCAACTTGCACGGAATCAAGCAATTTCATTCAATAGGAAAATCACTGTTTGTGCACTCATTGACGACAAGTGTTCGCAAAACTGGCAGGTAGGCCTCACCATCTTTGTAGATACTAATGAAAATAATCAACTCGATAATGATGAAAAAACACTCTTTAAAACTAATGCGTTTTATTCCAAAGATATAGTTAAATGCAATCGTATAGCGATACGTTTTCAACCTGATGGATTGGCATCAGGGACAAATGCGACACTTAAATATTGCCCAGGATCAGCAACCAGCCCCTATGCGAGAGCGGTTATTGTCAACCAAGCTGGACGCGTCCGGTTCTCCACTGATAGCAACATAAATTGTAGCTAATCAAACATAAATTGATATAAAGCTCATCACTAGTTATTTAACTATATTTATTTAAATATCAAAAGATAGAATTTAGAAGAGTAAGTTAGATATGCTGAAAATAGCCATATTATCGCTTATACTAAACAAAGTATTTGCGAGGATTAACTTATGCTAAAAAATTTTACTGGTTTTACTTTAGTTGAATTGATGGTGACCATTGCCGTTGCGGCAATATTATTAAGCATAGGATCACCATCATTAATATCACTTTATGAGTCAACACGTGTTGATAATAATATCAGAAAAATCAATGACACCTTAGTATTTGCCCGAAACCAAGCCATCAATTATGGTAACGCTGTGACTGTATGTGCATATGAATCGGAGTCAAGTTGTAAAGCAGGAACTGATTGGAGCACTGGAATTCGAATATTTTCAACTGCAGATAGCACAAAATCCTTGCGAGTAATTGAAGGGTTTCACTCCTCTGATATAGTGAAATCCTCTGTAGAAACAATTACCTTCTCAACAGATGGATTAGCCACTGGTGGCAGCATTATTTATTGTGCTAATGCAAAAGCCTCTTCCGCTAAAGGAGTAATCGTTAATATTGGTGGATTAATCGCCTATGGTGAAACAGGTATAAGTTGCTAAAAAGCGATATTAAGGCATCTACACATCTCTTATAGTTGTGAAATGATACGACTTAAAATTATTACACTCTACGCTGATACAAATATAAAATAGAATCAATACGTTACCTTGGTGTTTTTTTGTCTAGCTCTTGACTTTTTTCATTACTAAATTCATCACCTAAAGGAACACACTCAACAACATCTTGAATAAAATGCTTGCGCCCTAAATTATCCGTCAACTGTTTGCTCGGTAACTTAGCCATATTAAGTTGAGCTTTGCTCGATTCCCAACGATAAAAAGCTATCTGTTCACTTTGAGCAAAAGTGATATGGCACTTGTAATCCTGAATCATATCAATTGAAGCGGCATCTACCAGTAATGGCACTGAAATAAATATGAGCACAATAGGCTTAATCATTTCCAACACTCCTCAGATGGCCCTTTAACACCGATATCTGTTAATGTGATAGTTGCACAAACAGAATCCCGACTCGCCTGACTTCCCTTCGCAGTCGCCGTAATTTTAAAACTACTCGTCCCTTCAGAAGAGAGACTATAATGTCCATGTTCAGTGATGAACGGGCTTGCAGATAACCCTAACTTAGTCATATCTGTAGCATAAGCCTTATTATCTAAGTAATACTGTTCCTGTAAGTTAGCAACTCGCATCACTGCTGCAACGCCTTCAGAACGGCCACTTTTAGTAACGTATTCAATATAAGATGGATAAGCAATCGCCGCTAGAATTCCGACTATCGCAACGGTAATCATTAACTCTATTAGCGTAAAACCTCTGGCGATCTTCATTCAATATCACTCATTAATATGGTAGTAAATTTTATTAGCGCCCAAGCCGCTACCTAACTCAATCGTACCTTTACATTCACCATTTTCACACTCACCTTTACCAACACCGATGATATATGCTTTAACCTCCTCACCGTCCTCAGGTTTTGGAATGACGATTTGAGGTGTATCAGGTACCCGCTCACCAACCTCATAATAAACCTGATTATAGGTACGAGTGCCCTTATGTAAATCAAATACATATAATCGCCCTTGACCAGAAAAACCACAAACGCCGGCATCTAAATCTACCGCTTGATTTGTGGGGGGCACAAAGGATGTAAAATAAACTTTGCCATCAAAAATAAGTGAAGCAGATAAGCTTTTTTCTCCGTTGGCAGTAAAATCGTAATACCAGCCCCTCGTTTTACCAAAAGCAACATTATCTGACTCACTAACTGGGGAACTACTGCTAACGTCGTAAAGATCGTTAATGGTTAGTACTGAAGGTTTTTCTTCAAAAATTTGCGTGACAACATTTCTATCTTGAAAGACATAAAACATATCGTTTGTCGTCATATCTAAAGGATGGTTGCGGTTTCCTGTTCCTATAGTGACCGCATCATAAGGTATTTTTTGATAACTTAAGACACCACTCTCTGAATGAACATTATTAAATTGAGTTTGTGCGACGACAGGCTCAGCAAAGAACATTCGATTGTTAGGGGACTCACCCGCAATGGAAGCAAATTTAAAAATAGTCCATTCACTTTGAGTCGTGCTAGCCAAATCAATACGCCATACATTACCCGTAATATCACTGGCATATATACGATCCGTTGCACCATCGTTGTCACTGTCTAGCACTGCCACTTTGGTAACAACACTCCCCATATCGTCAGCAGTAAATTTAGTGATAAATGCACCAGTATCCGCATTAACAATATAAACTGCAGCACCAGAACCATCAGATGATGCCATTCCCCCACCGAATATCAATATAGGGTCCTTGACTCCGGGAATGTAAGTCACTACAGGTTCAGACCATGTTTGGCCTAGATCCTCAAAGGAAGTGCTATCCGAGTTAATCATCCATTTAAATGTTGGGGCATCAGCGGCTGTAATATCTAAAGCGTAGTAGGATGCACCGCCACTTCGCATACCTAAATACACCCAAGCCTTAGTGAGCTTACCTGTTGTATCGCTTTCAGTGTATGCCACAGGTGATAGATCCATACCGTATATTGAATGCACCCCGGTCGCTGGATTTTGCCTTAATAGCGGAATATTGCCCCAAAGTTCATTAGGAATAAATGCCCATGACTCCTCAACAGAACCCACACTATAATCATTATTACCTGTATCTGAATCCTTAAACATATGCACTAACCCTTGGTTAGTGCCCACAAGAATCCGTACATCCAAATTTGTTGTACTACCATAATTGATAGCTAAGGGTTTAGAGTGAAGTGGATCGCCCATAACGTCTTCTCTAGCGTCTGATGTATTGTTGTTGTTATTTTCATCATCAACATCCACACCATATAACCAATCAAAATCCGCCTGAGAATGCCCTGAGATAAAAGAAGAACTGGAAAAATTAATCAAACTTGAACCATTATTGGTATAAATAGTTCGATTTTTAAGCTTAGCTCTCAACGAAGGTAAGACTCCTCCAAAAAGAACTTTATTACCATCATTTGATTCGGAGCAAGTATTCCAATATGTGCAAACATCATTTGCAATATTACCATTTGAATCAATTGCTTTATTATTTCCACCAGGGCCTACAATTTCGCCTGCCGCATTGACTTTTAGTTTTTTAAGATTACCACTCCATCGAGGTCCATTGCCGGGTAAAAACATTGCATAATATGCTGAATTATAGGTTTGAGTCTTATCAAAGTTATTACTCGCAATACTTGGCGAGGTAAAAGATGAATCTATTGTCAAAATTGATTTCAAAGCATCTTCTAACGCTGAAACTAAATCGAGCCCATTTTTAGCGACATAATATCCCTTAGAGATATTATTACTTCCACGAGGATTCCCTCCCCTAAAAGCAGTCTCTTCTAACAGAGCTGCGGCCTCATCTGCACCATCAGAAAAACCGATAGTAAACACCCGTATATTTTGTTTATTATCAACACCTAAAGAGTCTTTATTTCCAATAACAATATCATTGTTATACATATAAGCAGCGAGTGCAGGCATGTAGCTTGTTTCTGTCTTATTTCCAGCATTAGTAAACGAGAATGCAGCATAGTTAGCAGCTTGGTTTTTGGCGTTTGCAACTAAACCATTAATAAGCGTATCTGCCGATTTATCTAATGTTGGCGCGCCATCGGTAATATAGATAATATAAGCGGTATCGGGACATTTTTTAAATGGCGTCGTATAACTCCCAGAGGTTAATATACTTGGAGGATTATTTGGAGTATATCCATCAATTTTATTATTCCCTGTGCCATTTTTATCTTTATTGCCAAAAGTCACTTGCCCACCACTAAAGTACTGATATGCTTCATAAAGTGTTTCGCAAAGTGGTGTATTAGTTTTTGCTGGCATATTTTTAATAAGTGAAGTCAGATTCACTTTATTAATGCTGTTCATCTCAGTTAGATCATAAACGATTCGACCACCGTCAGCATCACCCTCATTAGGGTAATTTAAATTAAAAATTGCAAGTCCAGCATCAATAGGAATTGCTAGCGATTCTAGTGCAGAAATCAACGCACTTTTGGCAACATCAAGCCGAGTACCTACACCACCACTACTTTTACCTTCTTCTGTTGTCGTCGCCCATTTATGCCAAACAAGATAATGTGCACTATATAAGGTAACAGGCTGACCAGAACCAAATTGAGTATTACTCAAACTCGACAAACGATCTGCTTCACCACTCCCTGTGGTATACATTGATTTATTATTTATTGGATATCCATTTTTAAAAGCTACACCTTTTAGTTTTCCTGGATTAACAGGGTCTCCATTAAGAATATCTTCATAACAATCCACTATATCATTCTGATTAAATCCATTATTATCCGCTAGATTATTCCAAGTATTTCGGTTGCTGCTAAACTCTCGTAAATAACCTGTATAACGTCCTTTATCCACTAATGCTTTTGCTGCTGTATTACAGTTATTATTATCTAAATAGAAGCGTCGAGCATCATTAGGCTTATCCGGTGTTGGCATATTATTAGTATTATCTATACCACCCGCATTCCAATAGGTCCCTTTATTATTGATATAACCAGAATAACCCGAGAGGAAATTATCAAATCCAGTAGGATAACTACAAGTCCCCGCAGCTTTACCTGCTTCAGAACAGTAAGACGTCACGGCATTCTCTTCAATTGTCGACATGCTGCCAGAGTTATCGAAAATAAATAACACTTGTGGTCGCTTACCTGAACGGACTGTAGAATCAATAAGATATAGTTCAGTATCATCGGCATATACTGCATCTAACATAATAATTAATGCAGTCAAAAGACCTATTAAGCACTTATTTAACATGATATTAATTTCCTGTTAGTACTTGCTGTTCAATCCCAGCAACAACAGTGATCTGCCCTAAATTGTCTCGACCAAACGTTGTTGTACTGCTAATTTCCACTCGTCGACAACTCACTAAATTAGCGCCAGTCGCCCTGTCTGTTCGCTGACAACTAACATCCCTAACTCCAGTAAGTGGGAGCGGAGTTAATTGCTGCGTTCCATTAAAGAGAGTTTCCGAAGTTACTAAGCCAAGGTTAGCAAAAAGTGCCCCTTGGTAATTTGTAATAACCTGCTGTAAACCACCATCAGCAAGCGCTTTTGCCTCAATTCGTTCAGAACCTGCGCCTGACATACGAAGTGATTGCGTAGAATTGACAGCCAATGCAACACCAATGACGGTCATAATGATCAATACAATCAGTGCAAAAAAAAGCACTATTCCACGCTGTTTGCTCATCAGAAACCTCATTTAACTACGGATCAATACTGGGTTTTCCAATACAACTGTCGTAGACATCACCTTACGCCGATAACTATCCTTAGGTGCTTCAATCGTTTTGTCACCTAATTGATACTGAGTTTCGTTAGTGTAGCTAGCATCAACTTGTACCGATCGCACTAATACAAATAATTTCAAGGCAACCAGTCGCTGAAAAGTCTGATTTTCCCACATTAAATTACTAACATTCTCGGCAGAAAGAAAACTATCTGGCGTATCATCTCCATCATTATCAAAACCATAGAGAATACGGAGATTTTCAATTCCCTCAACCAATTGCTCGTCGTTATTCATTCCAGAATTAGTCAAGGTTTTACGACGTAACACTGGAGTTTTAGCTGCATCATTACTAATAAAGTACACATGATGCTGGTACTCCCATATCCGCCCATTCGTCATAGTGGGAGAAGAGTTACCTGTAAAAAAAATCGCTTGGCTAGCATTAGCTACAACAAAAATATTATTACCAGAAGGAGCAGCAAGGGATGGACCAATTAACCTTTTAATTTGTACTACATCGGTATTGTTATTGACGTTGTTAAGGCAATCGAAAGGGGATGCACCAACGCCCTGCTCATAGCCCCACAAGCGTCGAAAATGTGCAGGTGTATTATTTGGCAAGGTAGCATTATTCAAACCATCACCAACACAATCATTCGCTACGGCAGCAATATTCACTTGGGTGTTGGAACCAAGAACAAAGTCAGTACCCGTCATATCACCCATAAAGCCAAGTTGGCTCAAATCACGCTCAAGAATTGCTAAAGCTATGCGGCCATTTTCCTGTAATTGATTAAATTGGCTTGTGGTTGTCACATTCGAAGATGACATACTAAACATGGTAAATACGCCCGCGGTTAAAAATAGGCCAATAACCATAGCGACCATAAGCTCAACCAATGACAGCCCAGTTTGATAATGAATAATCGCTATATTAAAGCGTTTTATCGCCATCTAAATCACCGTCTGCAGAGTAAAAACGCGCCGTCTTTTACTGGCGGTTCCACAATCTACGTTATCTATGCCATCACTCGTTTCAGTAATCCCTCGCCATGTCATAGTGATAGAAACTGTATTGGCGTTAACTCGAATACAGGCAGTTGGCGTATCTAAACCACCAACATGCTGAGAACCAACGACCTCATTCTCACCGGAAAAAGCGGACTGCCATTCATACAAATCCCAATTAACTAATTGGGCTGGCGTACAGAGAGTAACTCCCTCGCACGCAGGGGATACAGGCGTGATCGCCGTTTTAGCACCAGCATAATCACCATGGTAACTTGCCAGTTGTGTTGGATTAAGCTTCATCCGATTGATAATGTCACTTGCATAATAAGAAGCTTGCGTCTGTTGAAATGATTCAAAACTTCCGCGCTTGGCGATAATATGAAGATTAAAAATGCCTATTAAGCCAATGACTAAAATCACTAACGCGACAAGCACTTCTATCAATGAGAAGCCTTGTTGGAAATGACTTTGTTCAAACCGTTCGATTCTAGTCATGTTTTTGACAAGCTTTTCAGCTGCTTACCTTTTAAAAATCTTAATGTTACAACAAAGGCACTACGGTAGTTAATAATAGATGAGTAAAATGTAACTATCCAGTAACAATTATATCTAAGTACGACTACCATTATGCTTTACATGAATTTCAAATATTCAGGGCAAAAAAAAGAGGCATGATGCCTCTTTTTATCATTTGAATAAAACAACTTAGTGTTACCGTAATTCAGCAGGTACCGCAAAAACGGTATCTTCTTTACGGCCTTCAACCTCTGTGACCACACTAGGGGCGAGTGTCGCGATAGCTTGAACAACTTGTTGAACTAAGACCTCGGGAGCAGATGCGCCTGCAGTCACTGCTACACGTGTAACATTATCAAACCAACTAGACTCAACATCATCCGCGGTGTCCACCAGATAAGACTGGGTTCCTGTTTTCAATGCTAGCTCGCGTAAACGATTAGAGTTAGAGCTGTTCTTTGAGCCAACAACAATCAACAAATCAACGTCTGCAGACAAATTACGTACCGCATCTTGACGATTCTGCGTTGCATAACAGATATCGTCTTTTCGCGGACCTTCAATAGAGGGAAACCTTTTTTGTAAGGCAACAATAATGTCCAAAGTATCATCTACAGACAATGTAGTTTGTGTCACGAAGCAGAGATTATTGGGGTCACGCACTTCCAAAGCTTCAACATCGGCTGGCGATTCAATCAGATAAACTCCACCATTAGGATTATCGTATTGACCCATAGTACCTTCGACCTCAGGGTGCCCTTCATGGCCAATCAGGATGCACTCAATACCTTTGCGGCTGGCACGCGTCACCTGAAGATGTACTTTAGTCACTAAGGGGCACGTCGCATCAAAGACTCTCAGCCCTCGCGCCTTAGCTTCTTGTCTCACCGCTTGAGATACACCGTGGGCACTGAAGATAACAATATTATTATCAGGCACTTGATCAAGCTCTTCGACAAAAACCGCACCACGATCTTTCAGATTTTGCACGACATAGCGGTTATGCACAACTTCATGGCGAACATAGATTGGCGGTGAAAACAATTCCAACGCCCGTTCGACAATACTGATAGCACGATCCACTCCAGCACAAAAACCACGTGGATTGGCGAGTAAAATATTCAAGCTTGGGCTTGTAGGATCGAGTTTCATCTTATAGTACCTTTACGACATCCAATTCAAATGTCACCTTACGGCCCGCTAAGGGATGATTAAGATCAACGGTAATTGAATCCCCCGCGACTTCACGCACAATCCCAGGGATCTCGCTGCCGCCTGGACCTGCAAAGCTCACTATCACTCCTGCTTCCAAGTCCATATTCGCAGGGAAACGGCTTCTATCCATATAATGGATAGCATCAGGATTAGATTCACCAAAAGCATCAATCGCTTCGAGGGTAAAACTGTGTTTGTCCCCCTCATAAAGATCGGCTAACTGTGCCTCAAATGCCGGACTCAAAGTGCCGTCGCCCACATTTAATCGAGCGGGTTTACCCGAGGCTTTAGTGCTATCGGCGGTTGAACCATCCTCTAGTACAATATTCATATGACATAATAAAGAACGAGTTATAGTCACTTCTTAACTCCTTCGGTTGTATCTTGCTCTGATTTACCGCTTAAAAATGCATCCCAAATGATCAACACAGCACCAATACAAATCGCCGAATCGGCGATATTGAATGCTGGGTAGTGGCTCTTACCCCAAAAGAAATCGATAAAATCAACCACGAAACCGTGCATTAATCTGTCGACTAAATTGCCTAGGGCACCACCAATCACTAAGGTGTAGGCAAGATTTAGCTTCCACAAAGAAGCCGATTGCTTACGCAACCATACCGTCAGTAAAGTACTGAATCCAACTGCGACAATCGTAAACAACCAGCGTTGCCAGCCTCCGGCTTCACTTAAAAAGCTAAAAGCTGCACCGTAGTTACGTACGTAAGTAAAATTAAAAAAGGGCAATAACTGCACCGATTCAAACAAATCAAAATTGGCTAAGACCCATTGCTTAGATAGCTGATCGGCTAAAAACACCAACACAGCTACCCAATACCAACGTAAGCCACTGTCTTTCCAAGTTAATGGCATACAGATCCTTTATGCAAACTGACGAACTTCGCCGTCGCCTTCAATGTTAGTTACGCAGCGAGTACACAATGTTGGGTGAGCCTCGATGCTGCCAACTTCTTCTCTATGATGCCAACAACGCTCACACTTCTCTGCTGTGCTTGAAGCAACCACTAATTTAAGTGATGCCAACTCAGTCTCAACCGCTTCAGTTGTTGCATCAGCTAAAGGCAATACTTTGGCTTCAGAGGTCAACAACACAAATCTTAATTCATCGCCAATATGGGTTAATTGCTCAGTCAAGGTAGCATCCGCAAACAAGGTCACTTCGGCTTCTAATGAACCTCCGATACGTTTGTCGCGCCGAGCTTGTTCAATCACTTTGTTCACTTCATTACGAACTGCCAGCAACTGCTGCCAATAGTCATCGCTCAAATCCGTCGCTAACGTGACTGATTTCAAGCCTTGATACCATTCTTGGGTAAAGACATAAGCATCACGCTCACCAGGCAATAGTTGCCACACTTCATCGGCAGTGAAGCTGAGAACTGGCGCAATCCAACGCACCATAGCTTCAGCAATGTGGAACAGCGCCGATTGACAACTACGGCGCGCATGGCCTTCTTGCTTAGCCGTATATTGACGATCTTTAATGATGTCCAGATAGAAACTGCCTAACTCAACCGAGCAGAACTGCATCAGTTTTTGCGTCACTATATGGAAGTTATATTGATCATAGGCTTCGATAATTTCCTGTTGCAGCGCAGCGGCACGGCGAACAACCCAACGATCTAACGCCACCATATCTTCCACGGCCACTAGATCCTTAGCGGGATCAAAACCATTTAAGTTGGCTAATAGGAATCGAGCCGTGTTACGAATGCGACGGTAAGCATCGGCGCTGCGATTTAAAATTTCGTCAGAAACCGTCATCTCACCGCTGTAATCGGTTGCTGCCACCCATAAACGCAGAATATCGGCGCCTAATTTGTTAGTGACAGTTTGCGGCGCAATCACGTTACCGATAGACTTTGACATCTTACGGCCTTTACCATCAACGGTAAATCCGTGGGTAAGCACTTGTTTATAAGGAGCTTTACCATTCATCGCAGTTGATATCATCAAAGATGACATAAACCAACCACGATGTTGATCGCTACCTTCAAGATACAAGTCAACACCATGACCATGGAATTCAGGGCGTGCAGCAACTACTGATGAAAAGGTTGAACCTGAGTCATACCAAACGTCCAAAGTATCAGTCACTTTACGGTATTGATCCGCCTCATCACCCAGCAATTCAGCGGCATCAAGATCCCACCAGGCTTGAATGCCCTGCTGTTCGATACGATTCGCCACGCGTTCCATTAACGACACGCTATCAGGATGCAACTCTTCGGTTTCTCGGTTCACAAACAGCGTGATAGGCACACCCCAAGTACGTTGGCGTGAGATACACCAGTCAGGGCGGTTTTCAACCATTTTTTCGATACGACTTTGGCCCCAATCAGGGATCCATTGGGTTTGTTCGATTTCTTTCAATGCTTGCGTGCGTAGGCCGTGGTTATCCATAGAGATGAACCACTGCGGTGTCGCGCGGAAGATAATTGGTGTTTTGTGGCGCCAGCAATGTGGGTAGCTGTGACGGTAAGCCACGTGATTCAGCAAGGCACCTTTTTCTCTCAGCAAAGCGACGACGTTATCGTTAGCTTTAAAAACATGTTGCCCAGCAAAATACTTAGTATCAGGCTTATATACACCATTATCGCCAACAGGGTTTGCAACTTCTAAACCGTACTTTTGACCAACAACAAAGTCGTCTTGGCCATGACCCGGTGCAGTATGAACGATACCGGTACCCGCATCAGTAGTGACGTGATCGCCTAAAATTGCAGGCACATCAAAATCCAAGAACGGGTGATTAAAGCAGACAAGCTCAAGCGCGGCGCCTTTGGTTGTACCAAGCACTGTATGGCTTTCTACGTTATAGCGAGTCAGGCAAGATTCAACCAAGACTTCAGCTAAAATAAGCGCTTGTGTCACACCGTCTTTTTCGAATTCGACTAAGCTGTAATCCAGCTCCGGACTCAAAGACAAGGCGCGGTTCGCAGGTAACGTCCATGGCGTGGTCGTCCAAATGACCATAGAGACAGGATGCGAGTAATCGCTTACCCCAAACTTAGCCGCAACGGCTTTGCTGTCAGCGGCGACAAACGCCACATCAATAGCAGGTGATGTCTTATCTTCATATTCGACTTCGGCTTCAGCTAACGCTGAACCACAGTCGGTACACCAATGCACAGGTTTGACGCCTTTATGCAAGTGACCACTTTCAATCACTTTCGATAAAGAACGAACGATATTAGCTTCTGTTGAAAAATCCATCGTTAAGTACGGATTTTGCCAATCACCCAACACACCTAAACGGATAAAGTCTTCACGTTGGCCGTTAACTTGCTCTGCAGCGTATTTACGGCATTCTTCACGGAATTCTGCTGCAGTGATTTTTTGACCAGGCTTACCCACTTTTTGCTCAACTTTCAGCTCAATAGGTAAACCATGGCAATCCCAACCTGGAACATAAGGCGCGTCAAAACCAGACATGGTTTTTGACTTAACAATAATGTCCTTGAGGATTTTATTAACTGAGTGACCAATATGAATACTGCCATTTGCATACGGTGGGCCGTCATGCAAAATGAAGGGAGTACGGCCAATTCGGCTATCACGGATCTGCTGATACAAACCGTCTTTTGTCCAGCGCTCTAACATCTCTGGCTCGCGATTTGCCAAATTACCACGCATCGGAAACTCTGTTTCCGGCAAATTCAAAGTAAATTTATAGTCGCTCATTGATCCTATACCGTTAATTAAACTGATAAATTTCAGCCTGCATCATTACCAAATAAAGCTCGGGCTTCATTTGCATCATTTAAAATCTGTTTTTTTAGCGCATCCAATGAGTCAAAAGGCTGCTCATCTCGGAGTTTAGCCACCAACTCGACTTCAACATGTTTGCCGTAAATGTCATCTTCAAAATCAAAAAGATGCACCTCAAGCTGACACACTTGACCGTTCACTGTCGGGCGAAACCCAATATTGGCTACGCCCTCATAAATATCGCTGTTATCCCAATAACATTTAACCGCAAACACACCGCGTACCGGCACAACATTGCGCTTTAAGGCAATATTCGCAGTAGGAAATCCGATAGTGCGGCCAATTTTTTGCCCATGTGCAACACGACCACTGAGTGTAAAAGGATGACCTAATAGACGTCTTGCCTGCTCAAGATTGCCCTTCGCCAATTGTTCACGCACAGCAGTGGAACTCACCCGCTGGGACCCCACAATAAAACTCTGCGTACTCACAACCGTAAAGCCGAAACGCTCCCCAGCATGCATGAGCATGTCAAAATTACCTTTACGGCCTTGGCCAAAACAAAAATCATCACCCACAACTAGATATTTGACACCGAGCTTACGAACTAACAATTCTTCAATAAAATGCTCTGCAGGTTGACTCGCAAAAGCGCGATTAAAGTTAACACACACTAACCGCTCAACACCTAGCTCATCGAGTAAAATGACTTTATCACGTAATAAACTCAAACGAGCAGGAGCATTATCACCGCTGAACAACTCTTGTGGTTGAGGTTCAAACGTCATCACCGTCGATGGCAGCGATAATTGCTTCGCCTTCTGCACTAAGTTGGTAATCACTTGAGCGTGACCACGATGAACACCGTCAAAATTACCTATAGTCAAAACACACCCATGGTGAGATGACAAAATGTTATGTATACCGCGGATTAATTCCATAACGTTAGACAACTGCTAAGCGCAAATCGGCTGATTATATAACAGCTAGCGATGAGAATCAGCAATCATGCTCCCCGTTTCATTGACCAAGGACGAATTCCAAACACAAGTAACCCAAGCAGATAAGTTACAGCCCCCAAAGCGATTAAGCCCATCAAAGCCTTCCCACGCTCAATCAGGTGCCATTCTAGCCATTGGGATTGTGACGGCAAAAAGTAGTATAAGACTACCACCATCAAGGCTGTAGAGACCACGGCTTTAGCAAAAAACACCATCGTTGGCTTCGAAACTCGATATACCCCCGCTAAATGCAAGCCTCGGTATAGTAATGTCGCGTTGAGCAATGCTGACATGGAGGTCGCAATCGCCAATCCAACATATCCAAAAGGTACCGCAAACAAGAGGTTAAACCCCATGTTAGTAATCATAGCAATAATGCCATATCGTACGGGCGTCTTAGTATCTTGGCGGGAGTAATATCCTGGCGCCAGCACTTTAATCAGCATAAAGCTAAGTAAACCACTACCGTAAGCCATCAAACTATAGGAAGCCATTTCTACATCGTGAACAGAGAAAGCGCCGCGCATAAACAACACCATCAACATGGGCTTAGCTAATACGATTAATCCCATCATTGCAGGCAACCCAAGCAATAAAATCGCTTTTATTCCCCAGTCCATGGTTTTACCAAAACCAGCGCCTTCAGCATTAACATGGTTTCGTGAAAGTGCAGGTAAAATAACCGTTCCAATCGCAATCCCAAACAGCCCAAGCGGAAACTCCAACAATCGATCAGAGTAATAAAGCCAACTAATTGAGCCTGTCATCAAAAAACTAGCAATAAAGGTATCAAACAAAAGGTTAATTTGTGAAACAGATACACCAAATAATGCAGGGATCATTAGCGTTCTAATCTTAACGACACCAGGGTGATTCCAGCCCCAAGAAGGTTTAACAAGCGCCTTTTCTCGCAAAAGAAAGGGAATTTGAAATAAAAACTGAATCAATCCACCACAAAACACCCCCCAAGCGAGAGTGATTTCAGGTTGAGTCGATGTTGGTGCATAGAAAATAGCCGCAGCAATAATCGCCACGTTAAGAAATACAGGCGTAAAAGCCGATACCGCAAAACGTCCTCGGGTGTTTAAAATTGAGCCAGCTAAGGCAGTAAAAGTGATAAACCACAAATAAGGGAAAGTAATTTTAAGCACGACGGTAGCAAGTTCAAATTTCGCACCATCAGGCTCATTGTTAAGCCATGCGATGAACCAACCGCCACCAAATAGTGCCGATAACACAGGTGACGCTATTACTCCAACTAAGGTGACTATTGTCACTAACAAACCAAGTGTTCCCGCTACCTTACTCAATAACTCACGGGTTTCCTCCGATGAATGCTTTTCCTGATATTCAGTTAAAACAGGAACAAATGCTTGTGCAAATGCACCTTCTGCAAATAAGCGGCGTAAAAAATTTGGAATTTTATTGGCGAAGAAAAAAACATCCGCACTGGTTCCGGCTCCCATCAAGTTTGCAACTACAACATCTCTTATCAAACCTAAAACACGGGATATCAATGTCATTGCACTGACTATCATACCAGATCTTAATAATTTTCTACTCAAACGTCCCCCAGACCTACATCGAATTGATTAGGTGATTCATCTCAAAAAATCGACTCAGGCTCTGTCACACCGCGGCAATAGCTGTTAGAATTGCGCCACATATTACACGAGTTGGGTTGAAGATAGCCAAGGCAGGTTGGATTAATTTATCTTTATGATGAATATTCAATCATAGTCATTGACAAAGTGACTAAATGCAGGCATATTCCTCGGCCTTTAAAAGTATCAAATCCAGTTTTTAGGAGTTGCACCTTGGCTAATAGCAAGTCTGCAAAGAAGCGCGCGCTTCAATCTGAAAAGCGTCGTCAGCATAACGCCAGCCGTCGCTCAATGTTACGTACATACGTTAAAAAAGTAATCGCTGCAATTAAAGCAGGCGATCACAAAACGGCAACAGAAGCTTTTGCTGTTGCACAACCAATCGTTGACCGTATGGCGACTAAAGGTCTTATTCACAAGAATAAAGCCGCTCGTCAAAAGGCTCGTTTGAACGCTAAGATCAAAGCAATCGCTGCTTAATGACTAGCAAATCAAAAAAACCGGCAATTGCCGGTTTTTTTATATCTGAAAAATATCAATGACAATAGATGTTATTCAGTAGGTGGATCATCTCCCGTACTTCATCACTTTTCAGTGAGTAAAATACCGTTTGCGCTTCTTTGCGTGTGGTTACTAAATTATCTTTGCGTAACCAAGCAAGGTGTTGCGACAGTGCCGATTGACTTAAGCCTAATTTCTTGTTCATTTCGCCAACACACATTTCTCCTTCATTCAATAAATAACAAAGGATAAATAAACGGCGTTCGTTTGCGAGTGCCTTTAATAGCACTACAGCATGATCGGCTCGCTCCTGCATTAATTCAATATTCATTACGCACTTCTTCTCCTAAATCTAACCCCTGCGCTAATATAGCGTTGCCTTACAGATATAGTCGGGACATAAAGCACACTTTTTGCTAGATTGTTTTTAAAAGTGGGACATGCTTAATAAAAATAAAGGAAACCTATGAAGCGCTACCAAACAACATTGATGACAGGCCTTTTAATTAGCAGCTTAAACGCTTGCCAAAATCACGTTGAAACAATGTCAATAACAAATAATGATGCCTACCTATTACAACAAACCGCATTATCCTCATCATTAGGATACGACATCGTAGAATCCTTAACCGTTGAAGTCGGACCTAGACTAGCTGGAAGTCCTAAAGATATTATTGCGGTAAATTGGGCCATGGATAAATTAACTCATCTCGGGTTTGATCGAGTATATAAAGAACCAGTACAAGTCCCCATATGGGAACGCGGTGAAGCCAAAGCTAAGATAACCTTTCCCGTTGAACAGCCTCTGGTAATCACCGCTCTTGGTGGTAGTGTTGCAACACCAACGACAGGAATTCAAGCGAAGATCATCCGTTTTGATAGCTTAGAAGCGCTTAAACAAGCAAACCCTGAGGATGTCAAAGGTAGGATAGCCTTTATTGACCAAAAGACTGAACGCCATATCACGGGTGAAGGATACGGTAAGAGTGTTGGAGGACGTTCTAAAGGTGCTGTTGCTGCGGCAGAGAAAGGAGCTGTAGCAATTATTATCCGATCGATTGGCACAGATCACGACCGCATGGCCCATACAGGTGTGATGCGTTACCAAGATGGTGTACCCAAAATCCCCGCAGCGGCAATGTCAAATCCCGATGCAGACTTAGTCACTGCAATGCTAAGACGCGATCCAAATGCAATACTCGAGTTGCAGATGTCACCAAAGAACTCAGGTTTTAATACCTCTTACAATGTCATTGCCGAAGTAACGGGCAGTAGTAAGCCCAATGAAATAGTACTCATTGGTGCTCATTTAGATTCCTGGGATGAAGGTACTGGCGCGATTGATGACGGTGCCGGTGTTGCCATTGTGACTGCGGCGGCAAAACATATCCAAGATTTACCGATAAAACCTGCACGTACGGTAAGAGTAGTACTTTATGCAGCGGAGGAGATTGGTCTCATGGGAGGAAAAGCCTATGCTGAAGCCCATAAAGCAGAATTACCTTTGCATTATATTGCCGCTGAATCTGATTTTGGTGCTGGGCGCATTTACCAAATTGATACAAAAGTAAATGAAAGCGTATTCACAAAAGTGCAAAATATATTAAAACCTATGACCTTGAATGGCGTTACGCTTGGAAGTAATCAGGCTTCAGCGGGACCCGATATTTCAATGTTGCCCACACAGGGAGTACCCGTTGCCTCTCTGAGACAGGATGGCCGCGATTACTTTGACTATCATCACACCCCAAATGATACTTTAGACAAAATTGATCCCGCGGCATTAGCGCAAAATGTTGCTGCCTATGCACAATTTGCTTATCTCATGGCAAATTCGAATATAGTACTTACTCCATTGGCGAGTGAAATAAAATAATAAGTAAATGGAGTAATAGAGAATGACGTTAACCGTTCTCTATTATTCCCTTCTATTTCCTATTGTGCTTCACGTAAAAAAGTCGGCTCACTCTGCGTACTATGCTCTTCGCTGTAGTAATAGCCTGCTGCATCAAATTTTATTAATTCATCGATAGAGTTTATCTGCTGTTTAATAATATACCGCGCCATCATGCCTCGAGCTCGCTTAGCAAAAAAGCTAATCACTTTATATTGACCATTTTTATAATCTTTAAATACTGGTGTGATTAATTGCCCATCTAACTGTCTCACTTTTATCGCTTTGAAATATTCATTAGAGGCTAAATTAACGACTATCCTATCACCCTGTTCCGTTAGCGTTTTGTTAACGGCTAGCGTTAATATATCTCCCCAAAAATCATAAAGATTCTTACCTCTAGCATTATTTAATGCAGTCCCCATTTCTAAACGATAAGGCAAGATTAAATCCAAGGGGCGCAATAAACCATACAACCCCGACAAAATACGCAACTGTGACTGAGCGCGTTCTAGCTCTTGTGATGATAATGTATCGGCATCAAAGCCTGTATACACATCGCCTCTAAAAGCAAAAATGGCTTGTTTGGCATTTTCTAAAGTAAATTGAGGTTGCCACCCTTCAAAACGGGCAGCATTTAAACCTGCAATTTTATCACTGACTTTCATTAGTGTTGCTATATCACTCGGAGCTAACTGTCGACAAACTTGGATCAACTCTTGGCTATGGTATAAAAAATCAGGCTGAGAATAGACTTGAGTTAAGGGTGGCTGCTCAAAATCGAGGGTTTTAGCCGGTGAAACCAATATCAACATCAAAAACTCCAATTGAAAAAGAAGACCTTACCATCATACTTACCAGAGATAAAAAAACCACGTATTGCATACGTGGTTTTTGCAATAGCAATAATAAACAAACTAAAGAATAATGCTAAGCTAATGAATTACAGTACTTTAGCTGATTTAGCATCACCTGTATCTTGCCAAATATCATTATCTAGTTGATCCATAAGCTCAGGAAACTTACTGCGATCAAATTCTGGCATTTTCCCTGTTTTAAGCTGCTCACGATAATCGTTAATGACTCGGATAGCCAACCCAGATAAAAGCAGTAATGCCACAATATTTACTGTAGCCATAAGCCCCATTGAGACATCAGCTAAATTCCACACTAGACTAATCTTTGCAACGGCGCCAAACATCACCATACCTAATACACATAAGCGGAATAAGGGTAGTGCCTTGGTACTATTGCCAGTCAAAAACATCACATTCGTTTCAGCATAAGAATAGTTTGCAATAATAGAGGTAAAACAAAATAAGAAAATTGCGACTGCAATAAATGCCCCCCCCCAATCTCCAACATGAGTAGACATGGCATTGATAGTGAGTCGAATACCATCCTCACTAGTGCCAATATCCCCAGATAACAGGATGATCGCAGCCGTTGCAGTACAAATAACGATAGTATCGGCAAATACCCCCATCATTTGGACAAAGCCTTGAGATGCAGGATGATTAGGGTTAGGTGATGCACTTGCTGCAACATTTGCCGCACTCCCCATACCCGCTTCATTCGAGAAAAGTCCACGAGCAATACCCGCTTGCATCGCTTGCGAGACAGTATAAGCCACACCGCCAGCCGCAGCCTCTTGCCACCCAAAAGCACTCTTCACAATTAAGCTAATAATTGCAGGGAGTTGATCTAAATTGAACATAACGATAATGAAAGCAACGAGAATATAGGCTAACGCCATGATAGGCACTATAAACTCTGAGACTCGCGCCACTTTACGTAGACCGCCTACAATCACAAAGCCACTAGCGACGACCAATCCAATCCCGACATAAGTAGGATTAAAACCAAATACCCGTTCCATAGCACCAGTGATAGTATTTGCTTGTACTGCATTGAATACTAAACCAAATGCAATAATCAGAAAGACTGCAAATAAAATGCCCATCCATCTCTGACCCAGTCCTTTCTCCATATAATAAGAAGGGCCACCACGAAACTGACCATTATGATCTCGAACTTTATAAACCTGTGCTAAGGTTGATTCAACCATAGCAGTCGCCATACCTAAAATAGCGATGAGCCACATCCAAAATACCGCACCAGGGCCTGCTGCACCGATAGCGACAGCAACACCTGCCATATTACCGGCACCGACACGAGCAGCCATACTGGTGCAAAAGACTTGAAATGAAGAAAGTCCGCTATCGCAACCTTGTCGGCTCATGGTCATAACTTTAATGGAATGTTTAAAGTGAGTTAACTGGATAAAGGCAAGTCTAATACTGAAATAAAGACCAGCACCTACCAGTCCATAAACTAACAACTTGCCCCAAAGTAGCGCATTCAAAAAATTAACTATGGTTTCTAACATATTATTTTACTTCTTCCCGTAGCAAATGCTCCTCTAATGGTAATTAAAGGTACAACATCTGTGGTGAATGAATCCTTCCAAGTTAAAGGTAAGAATTTCAGTAGATTTATTTTTTCAAATTATCCTTCCGTGAATTTACAACATCACGGCTACCGAATTCAACGCAGCAAAGTAGCACAGTATTCGAAATCACTCATGTGATCAAGCCTACATTTACACGCTCAAACACCGACCGCGTCACTAGACATTACTTCACGCAAGCCTTTGTTAAAGCTAAATTAACAAATGAGAAAACTCAAATCACCAAACGTAACATCAAAAACAACTTTTAAAATTTGGATGTAGGGCACATTTTTGTAATAAAACTACAAATATAGTAACCCCATCGAAACTCAATTTACTTTTGTCAGCTCTAGTGAGGCTAAATATGACACACATCCATGAAATAAACGCTCTGAAAAAGTACGTCAGAGCAACAAACTTCCTTGCCACATCACAAATTTACCTCAAACAAAATGTCTTACATAAACGTCCACTAGCACACTCTGACATAAAACCACGCTTACTCGGTCACTGGGGAACGTGTCCTGGTATCAACTTTGTTTATGCCAACATTAACAGACTCATCGTTAAACATAATCGTCCATTCATCTATTTAGTTGGCCCTGGTCACGGTTTCCCAGCCGTACAAGCTAACCTATTCCTCGAAGGTTCCTTAAGCCACTTCTACCCTGAAACGATTCCGTATAACGAAACTGGTATCGAAGATATCTGTAAAAAGTTTTCAGCAGCCTATGGTTATCCTTCACACGCGAACCCAGAAGCTCCAGGGCAAATCCTTGAGGGGGGGGAATTAGGCTATTCACTTTCAGTAGGTTGGGGTGCCGTTCTCGATAATCCTGACCTAATCGCCACTGTTTTGATTGGTGACGGTGAATCAGAAACTGGCCCACTCGCAGCGTCATGGTATGCAAACCGTTTAGTATCACCGGCCACCAACGGGGCCGTGCTTCCAATAGTGCATATTAATGGTTATAAAATTTCTGGTCCAACTCGTATGGGGCGCATGAGCCATGAAGAGCTAGATCTTGAATTCCGAGGCTTAGGTTATTTCCCCATCATTGTTGACAGTGACGCAGAAGAAGATATCTATGTGCAGATGACAAATGCCATGGATACTGCTTACAGTATGATCAACGAGATTCAAACCCGAGCTCGTAGTGGTGAAGATGTCGTCAAACCTCGCTGGCCAGTGATCTTGATGCGGACAGCTAAAGGTTGGACAGGCGTGAGCGAATACAATGGTGTCAAGCTAGAGGGCAATTGCGAATCTCATCAAGTCATTGTGAATAAATGTGCGACTGACAAAGGCCACCTTGATGCACTCAATAACTGGCTAGCCAGCTATCATTTCCAAGAGCTTTATCATATGAATGATAAAGGTGAGCTGATTTTTGATGCCGATATCTGCTCATTAATCCCACCGAAACAACTTGCCTGTGGCCGCCAACACTTAACCTATGGTGGCGAAGTAGTTAGAGCTTTATCTAATCCCGATCTTGAAAAACTCTGCTACGGTCCAGAAGTTCCACGTGGTCAACGTGGTTTTTCAATGCTGAAAATGGGTCAGTGGATGCGAGATGCATTTAAGCTTAACCGTGATCAAAATAATCTACGCATTTTCAGTCCAGATGAAACCTATTCAAACCAATTACAAGCGGTATTTGAAGAAACAGATCGCGCATGGCAGTGGCCAATCGAAAGCTGGGATGAAGATATGTCCCGCGATGGACGAGTGATTGAATTATTATCAGAGAACTTGCTTTTCGGTATGTTGCATGGCTATACAGTAACGGGACGACATGGTATGTTCCCAACTTATGAGTCCTTCTCGCAGGTCGTTTCATCCATGGCAGATCAATACTGTAAGTATGTATATGCAAGCCAAGGTGTCCACTTCCGTAAACCACTACCAGCATGTAACGTCGTGCTATCTTCCCTCTTAGAGCGTCAAGATCACAATGGCTACTCACACCAAAACCCTTCATTTTTAGGGGCAATGTTAGAAAAACATCCAAAAATTATTTCGGCTTATTTACCTGCTGATGCCAACAGTACTCTCGTCTATACAGAGCGCGCATTTGCCGACCGTGACAAGCTCAATATCCTTGTTGCAGGTAAAAAAGAACTCCCTCAATGGTTAAGCCTAGAAGAAGCCCGTAAGCAAGCAAAAGACGGTGTTATGGTATGGGATTTTGCTTCTGACGAGAATCCCGATATTGTTCTTGCAGGCTGCGGAGACTATGTCACTCAAGAATGTATGGCATCCTTGGTATTAATTCGGGAATTATTACCAAGAGCAAGAATTCGCTTCGTTAGTGTAACGGAATTAAGCAGTGATGGCTTAGGTAGCCGTAAGTTTAAAGAAAAGCCTTGGTTAATGGATGAAATATTTACTCAAGATAAAGGCGTTGTATTTAACTATCATGGTTATCCAAATACAATTAAAAAGTTAATTTTTGATTACAAAGGAAGTCGCCGTTTTAGAATTAAAGGATATGAAGAAGAAGGTTCAACAACCACACCATTCGATATGGGCGTTCGTAATGGAACATCACGCTATCACCTTGTTATTGATATGGCTTATAAGTTGTTCCAACAAGGCGTAATAGATGAAACTCAGCATGTTTCAATTACCACAGATATGCTGCAGAGACTTGTTGATCATCGCAACTATATTAAAGCAAATGGTGTTGATCCAATCGAAATTGAAAACTGGGTTTGGACACGTTAATTAACAAAATTAGCTAACAATATCGATACATTTTAAAGGCACTCTTTTGAGTGCCTTTTTAACATTCAAACGCATTAACGGAATGGTGAACGATAAAAACATTAGACTTAACACTGGAAAAATTTAACAAATGAGGTGATAATTAACCGCTGGCTACAATACCATAAGGATCCCCACACTCAGTGCTAGCAATGTTTTGCATAAAACCGCAAAGCATATTTTGTGGAGAATCATAAACAATGGACTTAAACAAATGATGAAGAATACATTAAAAGTAGTTTTACTTACGTCAATGCTCCCACTTGCTGCCAGTGCATCTCAAGAACTCACGCCTTGGTATGTTGGTGCAGGTCTAGGCGTTAATAACTATGAACACATTGCAACTCAAAACGGTGATGACAACCCATACGCATGGGATATATTTGCCGGCTATATGTTTAATGACTACTTTGGTGCAGAAATCGGCTACCGTGATCTAGGTAACGCTGATTGGACCACTTCAGGCATTAGCAACGATGCTGACGTAAAAGGCGCGACACTTGGTTTAGTTGGTCTTTGGCCATTAGCTAACCGTTGGAGCCTATCAGCTGAAGCTGGAGCAATGTATTACACTCTTGAAAATAGCCAACGTGATACTATTTCTGGTGCTCGTAGTTCATATAGCTCTGACGACTTCGCCCCATACTTTGGTGCAGGTATCGGCTACAACTTCACTGACAACTTGAAGTTACAAGCCAAATACCGTCGTTATGAAAACTTAGATGACAAATACAACATCGTTGAAGCAGATAGCAACTACTGGGGCCTAGAGCTTAGCTACCGTTTTGGCACTCCAGTTGCCGCCGCTGCACCAGTTGTAGCAGCCGTTGTTGCTGCACCTGTCGACTCAGACAACGATGGTGTATACGACGATAAAGATCAATGTCCAGCGACACCAGCAACTCATAAAGTTGACTCTGTGGGCTGTACCATTTATGAAAATGTGAAAAACAAAGAAGACGTAGGTTCAATCCAGTTTGCTAACGATTCTGCTGTAGTTAAAAATGTATACTACAAAGACATCGAAAGACTAGCTAACTACTTGAACAAGAACCCTGAATTCACAGTTGAAATTGCTGGTCATGCCTCAAACGTAGGTAAACCAGAATACAACATGGTTCTGTCTGACAAGCGTGCTGACGCTGTTGCCAATATTCTTGTAGAAAAATTTGGTATTAGCAGAAGTCGTGTGACCTCCAACGGTTACGGTATTACTCAGCCGTTAGTTGCTGGTGATTCGAAAGAAGCTCATGCTGCGAACCGTCGCATTGAAGCTATCGTTACAACCACAACAAAACAACCTGTTCTGAAGTAATTCATTACAGTCCATTACAAAAGTCGCTGCTTGCAGCGACTTTTTTGTTTTTTGGCATCTATAATACCTAAGCGATTGGTACTTCCCTCCAACTGAAATGAATGACTTTAGTTCCTTACATTGAAATCGACATTGTTTTGTCATTTTTGTAATTTTTTTACATTCGAGGTTGGAAAAGTTGGTAAAATCGCTTCTAATAGTCATCAGTGAATTCCGAGTTTAGATAGTTACCTGAGAAGGATGTTTTCCATGGCCAATACGTTAGAACAACTCAAGTCATATACAACTATTGTTGCAGATACCGGTGATATAGAAGCAATTAAACGCTATCAACCTGAGGATGCGACAACAAATCCATCTCTCATCTTAAAAGCAGCTCAAATCCCTGAATATAGTTATTTAATTGATAATGCCATTGCTTGGGCACAGACACAGAGCACTGAACTTGAGCAACAAATTGACGATGCGAGTGACAAGCTAGCAGTCAATATCGGCGTTGAAATTCTGAAGCTCGTTCCAGGCCGAATCTCAACAGAGGTCGATGCCCGCCTCTCATTCGATAAAGAAAAATCCATTGCTAAAGCCCATAAGCTAGTACGTTTGTATCAAGAGGCTGGGATTGATAAATCTCGTATTTTGATCAAATTAGCCTCTACATGGGAAGGCATTTGTGCAGCCAAGGAATTAGAGCAAGAAGGGATTAATTGCAATCTCACATTATTATTCAGTTTTGCTCAGGCTCGAGCTTGCGCTGAAGCAGGCGTTTACCTGATTTCTCCTTTTGTTGGCCGTATTCTAGATTGGTATAAAAAAGACACAGGTAAGGATTATGCACCAGCCAATGATCCAGGTGTTGTTTCGGTCACTGAAATTTACAACTACTACAAACAGCACGGTTATAACACTGTGGTAATGGGAGCCAGTTTCCGCAATATAGGTGAAATCATTGAGTTAGCAGGCTGTGACCGCTTAACTATTGGCCCTTCACTCCTAGAAGAGTTAGCCAATTCTCAAGCGCAAATTCAAGCTAAACTCTTACCAGCGACAACGACGGTTGCAGCAGAGACGCCTCTGACTGAAGCGCAATTCCGTTGGGACTTCAACCAAGATCCAATGGCGGTTGAAAAGTTAGCGGAAGGTATACGTAATTTCGCCATCGACCAGGGCAAACTTGAAGTAATGCTCAAGGCAAAACTCTCAAACTAAGCTTCTTCGGAGACGATTCGATGACACTCTTGACCCAAAGCTCAACCTGGCAAGCTTTATCAGCACACACACAAAACTTACCCCATATGCGGGAATTATTTGCAACTGATGCGGCACGTTTCAAAAATATGTCACTATCGGCTTGTGGTTTGTTTCTCGATTACTCAAAAAATAGAGCAACGGCTGAAACTCTTGAACTGTTATTTTCCTTAGCCAAAGACAGTCAACTCGAAGCCAAGATTAAGGCAATGTTTGCCGGCGAGATAATAAATACCACGGAAAAGCGCGCTGTATTGCATACCGCGCTTCGCAGCAAAGCTAGTCAGTCAATTATTGCCGAAGGCCAAGATATCGTCCCAGAGGTTCAGCAAACCTTGAGTAAAATGCAGGAATTTGTTGAAACAGTGACTTCTGGACAATGGAAAGGATACACAGGCAAAGCAATAACCGATATTGTGAGTATCGGTATTGGGGGCTCTTTTCTTGGCCCTAAAGTGGTTTCTCAAGCCCTACGTCCATACTGGAACCAAGGTTTAAATTGCCATTTTGTGGCAAACGTTGATGGCACTTCTATCAGTGAAAAACTGAAGTTGCTCGATTCTGAAACCACACTGTTTATCATGTCTTCTAAGTCCTTTGGTACCCAAGAAACACTGACAAATACCTTAACAGCCAAGGCCTGGTTTTTAGCTAAAGGCGGCTTACAATCCGATGTGGCTAAGCATTTTGTTGCAGTCACGTCAAACGTGACTAAAGCAACTGAGTTTGGTATTGATGCCGATAACATCTTCCCTATGTGGGACTGGGTTGGTGGCCGCTACTCGCTTTGGTCTGCCATAGGTCTGCCTATTGCATTATTGGTGGGTATGGATAATTTCAGAGCCCTACTCAATGGTGCTCACCAAATGGATGAGCATTTTGCCAGTGCACCCTTGGCAGAAAATATGCCCGTCATCATGGGACTACTGTCTCTATGGTATGGTAATTTTTTTAATGCTCAATCCCATGTGGTATTAACATACGATCACTATCTACGTGGTCTACCAGCCTACTTCCAACAACTCGATATGGAAAGTAACGGCAAGTCAGTCACACTCGATGGAACTGACGTTGATTACAGTACAGGTCCCGTAATTTGGGGAGGTGAAGGCACGAATGGTCAGCATGCCTACCACCAACTCATCCACCAAGGTACAGCATTGATCCCTGCCGACTTTATTATGCCGCTGCAAAGCCATAATCCCATTGGCGTACACCATGATCAATTAGCATCAAACTGCTTTGGACAAACCCAAGCACTTATGCAAGGTAGAACCTTCGAGGAAGCGTTAGCCGAATTGGCGAATAGTTCGTTAACTGATGAAGAAAAACAGCTAATAGCAAAACATAAAGTGATGCCCGGAAACAAACCAAGCAATACTTTATTGATGAACAAGCTAACGCCAGAAACCTTAGGTGCGCTAATTGCGCTGTATGAACACAGAACCTTTGTTCAAGGGGCAATATGGGATATCAACTCCTTCGATCAATGGGGAGTCGAGTTAGGTAAAAATCTCGGTAACGATGTGCTCGCGAGGATCAGTGCAGAACAAGATTCCAGCGCCTTAGACGCTTCAAGTAATGGACTGATTAACTTGTATCGACAAGGTGCAATTTAATTGAACAAAAAGCCAGCAATTGCTGGCTTTTTTATTGTATGCCTTTATTTATAAACACTTTATAGTCAACTCGATCGACAATATCTGTACCTAATATCCAGAATATATCATCCAAACTTCATTTCAAGTTAACACAAATGAAACATAATTCTTGCACCCTGTTTTGAAAATATGTTATTTAATCGCTGACAAAACATACAACAACAGGAGGTTACCATGGATCGTTTAGATTATGGTTGTGCGCTAGATGAAGTCGTTGAAAGACCCGATCGCTCGCGAGGCTCCAACAAGAAGCGTAAATGGCGAGAGATTGAAGCGTTAAAGGATAAACATCGTTTGCTTAAAGAACTCCAAGAAATTGATAATAACTTTGACTACGATATTGATTCGATCCAGTTGTAACCTTATGTTTGATAATGCTTATACCAATCGTATTAAACATAACCGAATGAAAAAAGCGCACTAGGCGCTTTTTTATTCGCCCAAATATTACTTCTATTCAGACTCGGAAAGATAAGATCGTAGCTCATCAAATGCCTGCTGCTCTCGGTCCAAAAACAGTGGGTCATCAATAAGGGATTGTTGGCATTCCTCTTCAATCACTAACCAGTCCTCTTCCGTTAGGTTTTGAGCGAGGAGCGGAAATATCTCTCTCTCTTCCATTTGCATATGCCGCTCTTGTAATTCAACATACTCAGCAAAATCTGTAATTAACTTTTCTCTCGCAACAACGATATCACTCAAAATCAAATTTAAAGTATTCATCAACGTCGCAGAAGCTTGGATCACCGTTTCATGCTCACTGCTCAGTTTATTAATATCGTCATTGGCCTTATGTGCTAAATAGTAAGCATAAATAATGTCTTCAATAGGATGATGGCTGCGCTCGGCATACTCTTGCATATACTCGACGATGTCTCTTACCACGATAAAATTAATCGCTTCACCCTCAGATAGTTTCATCTGTTTGTTTTTTAAGACATTCAATAAAACTGCGATATGTTTATGATCATGCATAAGTCTTTTGAGCATACTGCCTCCTGAATTTAGGCCATGACTATTGATACTAGTCAAGTCATAGTGCGAACTCCAATATAACAGGCTAAATCCTGTTCACTTTATGACGGCGATCAAGTAAATCATATACCTTAGAGTAAAAAACTGCCGCACCAACAAGACTAACATCCTTTCATTACATTAGGTTTTATAAATCGAAGCATCCTCTAACATCATCCAGTAAAATCACGATAGTATTACTTAACAGCTTGATGTAACTGTTGTTGTAGCATCTTAAATTCTGCACGGAGTGTTTGAGATAATTCATCTTTCGAGTTATTAAGCTCCTCCGTCATCGCGAGTTCGGGATACCTAGTCAGCAGTATTTGCTCTAGTGCTAATGCTTGCTCATTTTCTTTTGTATCGATAAATACTTTTAATCTTTGTAGTGACTTCTCTAAGGATTCTTTATCTTCGATATCTCGACCAACATGTTCAGAATTTGCCCCATGTTGTGGCAATACTGGGCTTGCTGCGGCTATGGAAGTGACATCTTGCTCAAGGGATTCTTCAGTAGCTTGAACAGCCATACGTGATCTCGCTTGCATGGCTTCTGACTGAGCGGCGTCGACTGAGCGGCGCTCCGCTTGCTCGCTTTGCCCGGCTCTCATTTTCGCTGCAACCATAGGCTCAATTGTTTGAGGTACTGGTGCACTCATACTCAGTTCCGGAACAATGGCTACATCATCAATTTGTGGACGATTTAAGATGGCTACACTAATCACAATGATCAATGATGCTACGCTAGATAGAGCTAATGGAAAACGTCGCCAAAAAGGTACCATCACAGGTTTTTGCCTAGTCCTATCCATATCAACAAGATGGGTTTGGGCAAGCGCTAAAATATCTTGATCTAACTTTGCGGATGGCATTTCTAACGACTGCTGGTGATACCAAATAGAGACTTGCTTTCGTGCTTCAGTTTCTTCGGTATTGACTGTGACATTATTCATGGCCCGCCTCCTGCCATTTCGCATTTACGCACTCTTTTAAGCTTTGATAGGCATAGCGAATTCGACTTTTTGTTGCTTCGAGGGTTACCCCTGCGATATCGCTTATCATTGCAGCAGTAAATCCCATTTCAATATTAAGAATAAAGGCTTCTTTCTGTACTTGGGGCAATAGTGAAATACAGGTTTTAAGTAGCAAACTCTTTTGGGCTTCTTGCCAGTGGATATCAGGTTTATCTTGATCGCATCCCTCAAAAGTATCTAAGCCAGTCACATCGGTATCACTTGCGATGAAATCGACAGGCTTGACAGCTCGGACATGGTCAATCAATAAGTTATGTGCAATACGGTAAAGCCAAGTACTGAATTTAGCACTGGCTTGATAATTTACTGCGGCACGGATAACCCGCCCCCACGTTTCTTGGTATAAATCCTCAGCCAGTTGCTTATCACCCAACTGGCGCACAAAATAACGATAAAGTGCCCCCTTGTGCTTCAGGTATAACTGCTCAAATGCCTGACTATCTCCTTGTGCATAGCGTTGCATCAGTTGTTCATCGCTATGCTCATGGGCATGTATTTGCGGTATCGCTAGTGCCACAATTGTTCCCTCATTATTTGGCTTACCCCTACACTGATTGATCCAATTCTTTTGTCCATCTTTCAAGATTTGCCGAAAATTGACCTTTAATGGAGTTTATCCTCTGGGGGAAAAGGTTTATCGCCGTGTGCAATTGATTGGTTTATCGCTGCGGCGTTAGATTGTGCAAGCACTGCAGCGGTATCCACTAGTTGCATAAATTCATGCCGATAACCGAAGGTATCATCTCCCAGAGCAGAACGAGTCAGCGTACTTAGCTTAGTATAATCAAATTGATGTAAATAGTGACTATGATTCAATAATTGCCCAAAACCAGCGACTGCTGCCGCAAAACGAAAGTCATCACTAGTCTGATTTAAATGCTTCACACTTTGGTCGATTCGTATTGGGTAGGTAAGCAGTTGGCTCTTATTCTCATCGGGTAATTGGTAGCGTAGCTTCAAAAAGGCAATTTCTTCGCGGCTGTATTTTTCTTGTCCCGTTTGAGGATTATAACCGTATCGCAACTTATCATTAGCCATTCCCCCCATTTCTGCATAGCGTAATTCATACAATGCCGTCACAGTATGACCCGCACCAATTTCCCCTGCATCCACTTTATCATTGTTAAAATCCTCACGGGCTAAGGCGCGGTTTTCATAGCCAATTAAGCGATACTCGGAGACTAATGCCGGATTAAATTCTATTTGTACTTTTACATCCTTAGCGATGGTCAGTAAGGTCGAACTTAACTCATCCACTAGTACTTTTCGTGCTTCATTCAGCGTATCAATATAAGCATAATGCCCATTACCTTTATCGGCTAACTGCTCCATCAGTTGGTCATTATAATTGTCCATTCCAAAACCTAAGGTGGTAAGGCCAATTCCTCGCTGCTTTTCTTTTTCAATTAGACTGATTAACAGGTCAAAATTGGTTACGCCGACATTAAAATCACCATCAGTTGCGAGAATAACGCGATTAATGCCGCCTTGGATAAAATGCTTTTGTGCTAATTGATAGGCTTGCAAAATACCTTGACTACCGTTTGTTGAGCCCCCCGCTCTTAATTGCTCTAATGCATAGGTTAATGCCTGTATATCATCACCCGAAGCGCCATCAAGCACCACACCTGCAGCGCCTGCATAAACCACTATAGAAACTTTATCTTGAGCACTTAATTGCTGGGTAAGCATTTTCAGCGCCGTTTGCAACAGAGGCAGTTTATCGGCTGAAGCCATTGATCCTGAGACATCAAGTAAAAAAACTAAATTACTCGCACCGAGTTCGGATTTAGTCAATTCATAGCCCTTCAGCCCAATACGTAGCAGCATCATGTCGTCATTGTAGGGTGAGGGAGCAAGTTCAGTCGTCACACTAAATGGCGCTGCATTTTTATTCGGCAAGGGGTAATCATAGGTAAAATAATTGAGCATCTCCTCAATACGTATCGTGCCCTTCTCGGGGAGGCTCCCCTCTTTAATCATCCGTCTCAGCGTTGAATAACTCCCTGTATCAACATCAATCGAAAAAGTCGAAATGGGGATTTCACCCGCGACCATAATGCCATTTTGTATTTGTTTCTCGAACCTATTACGCTCAGGTTGCTTAATACCATACCAAGCGTCGCTCGCGATGGGGGCGGCGACATAATGAGTATTGATAACATGCTTGGCAGATCTCTGCTTTGCAGCTAACGATGCATCGATTAAGCGTTCAGAAGATTGCACCTGCTTCAACTGATGGAGTTCCTCCGATTTATATATCGCTAATACTTTGCTCTGTTCGCTCTCTAACCTCACAGTCTCAGCTTGCTCAGTCAAAGGATGCACGACTAAGGATTTATCCCCATCACTTTGCTTATCTGAGCAACCACTCAATCCGAAAAAGATTGCTAATGTCAGACTCGATAGTAAAAACACTCGATTCCTTGCTGATTGACGGCATAAAGTGCTACGCGCAAGCGGCACAATTGAAAAATGATGAGCAGATAAGTATTGCTGCTGAGTTGGGGCCTGTTCCATGTAAAAACCTCTGCGATTAACTTATCCCTATTAACGCAGCACAATGTCAAAAGGGTTAAATGTCGCACTTACAAACTAGCCCAAGCATACTATTTTCACAAAACAAAGTAACTTAACCGTAATTTGCAATCATGATCACACAGTAATTTATATCTGGCCTTTAAAATAGAGCCTTGTAATAACCCGCACTCTGGACCCACTCGTGTCACACTCTGCCCATTTGTTTTCATTAAGAATTGCTCACGCTCTCACTGAAGCCTGTGTAAAAGATAAATACTCCCTAAAACGATTTGGGCAAGACCTACTTGCTGGTTTAACCGTGGGAATTATCGCCATTCCTTTGGCAATGGCCCTCGCGATTGCTAGCGGTGTCGCGCCACAATACGGTTTATATACTGCGATTATCGGTGGCTTTATCATTGCGATGTCAGGTGGTTCACGCTACAGCGTATCTGGGCCTACCGCGGCCTTTGTCGTGTTGCTTTATCCAATAGCACAACAATTTGGCTTAGCCGGATTATTGGTCGCTACCGTGATGTCAGGCATGATATTAGTCGCCATGGCGATGCTGCGTCTTGGGCGCTTAATCTTATATATCCCAGAATCAGTGACCTTAGGTTTTACGGCAGGGATTGGCGTTGTTATCGCCACGTTACAACTCAAGGATTTTTTTGGCTTACCTATAGAGCACATGCCAGAGCAATATTTTTCAAAACTTATTACTCTTGGCCAAGCACTTCCTACAATGCACTTACCTAGCTTCTTGGTCGCAACGATCACCTTAGCGACTATGCTGCTTTGGCCCAAACTAAAAATTCCAGTACCTGCACATCTGCCCGCAATTGCTCTTGGCAGCATCATCGCCTTAGCACTCAATGCGATGGGAGCGGATATAGAAACCATTGGTACACGTTTCCACTACCAATTAACCGATGGTACTACAGGGATGGGGATCCCACCCGTACTACCCAGTTTTGAATGGCCTTGGTTACAAGCCGGAGCCAATGGACAACCCTTTGAGTTTAATCTCACGACCTTTCAAGCACTATTACCCGCAGCCTTTGCAATAGCCATGTTAGGCGCCATTGAATCCTTACTCTGCGCCGTGGTGCTCGACGGTATGACCGGAAAACGTCACAGTGCTAACAGCGAATTACTCGGTCAAGGGATTGGTAATATTATCACGCCCTTTTTTGGCGGGATCCCAGCCACAGCGGCAATTGCCCGCAGCGCTGCAAACGTTAAAGCAGGTGCTCAGAGCCCGATTGCATCGATGATCCACGCGATAGTAGTGTTAATTGGTTTAGTTGCCCTAGCTGGAGTGTTAGCCTATTTACCTATGTCTGCTATGGCAGCATTGTTACTGGTCGTCGCTTGGAATATGAGCGAAGCCCCTAAAGCGGTGCATTTAATCAAAACCGCGCCCACCAGCGATATCTTAGTCTTTATGAGCTGTTTTTCATTGACGGTTATTTTCGATATGGTTATCGCCATTAGTGTGGGGATTATTCTTGCAGCTCTGCTATTTATGAAAGAAATTGCGGAAATGACAAGACTCTATGATATCAGTAGCAATAAACGCTATGTCGATCAGCCTCTGCCCGCAGATTGGACAGTGCTCAAAATTAATGGACCATTATTCTTTGCGGCGGCAGATCGTATTTTTGCCGAAATAGCCAGTTTAGCCCAAGATAAACGAGTGATTGTATTGTATCTCGATGGGGTATCAATACTGGATGCTGGAGGCTTAGCAGCGTTGACAAAACTGATTGAAAAATGCAAGAAAAGTAATACCAAACTCATTGTTGCCGATCTGCAATTTCAGCCCATCCGCACACTCGCAAAAGCAAAAGTGCAACCCATTGAAGGGGTGCTTAAGTTTTACCCAACCCTGCGTGAAGCCTTAGCAGAAGCCCCATTGGTTTCTGAACAAACTGAACCAGTAGCAGACAATCTTTAAGATAGAGCACATTTTCCTAAGCCAACTCAAGCCCCCACAGACACATTTAATGGCCTTTGGGGGCTAAAACCACCTCAACTTGGCGCCGATTTCACATCATCAATCTTTGAATACACAATCCGCGTACTCAATGCTATTTTGCGCGCAGAAATAGCGTTTTACATGGTATTATTCTGCGCCATGATGCACCTAGCGATTAATGGCTTAATAGGCATCAACTGTACCCAGACCTGATACAAGGTCAGAATATAATTAAAATTAGTGAGTTAAGGAGTTATCATGCAAGCCCTTGTTGCTGTTGTTATGGGTTCTAAGAGTGACTGGCCCACAATGGAAGCCGCCGCTGAGATTATGGATAAACTTCAAGTGCCTTATCATGTTGAAGTCGTCTCAGCCCATAGAACGCCAGATAAACTCATGGAGTTTGCAGCCTCAGCCGCTGATCGTGGTTTTAAAATCATCATTGGAGGTGCAGGTGGTGCCGCCCACTTACCCGGTATGATTGCTTCTAAAACTCGCTTACCCGTATTAGGTGTGCCAGTACAAAGTAAAGCCCTGTCGGGTATGGATAGCTTATTATCGATTGTACAAATGCCCAAAGGTATTGCCGTTGGCACCTTAGCCATAGGTACTGCTGGCGCCTTTAACGCCGGATTACTGGCTTGCCAAATCCTCGCGAATAACGATGCCGCCCTAGCAACTCGTTTAGAGGCTTTCAGAGAAGAGCAAACCCGTGCAGTGTTAGACAACCCGGACCCGAGGGAAGTCTAATGACCCAGAAAAACATAAAACCTAAGGTTTGGGTATTAGGTAATGGCCAGTTAGGCGCAATGTTAACCCACGCAGGCGAGCCATTAGCAATCGATGTTCACGCTGTAGACATTATGGCGCCAACAGACGAAATACTGCCATTATCCCCCCAAGATATCATTACGGCTGAGCGTGAACAGTGGCCAGAATCTGCCTTGAGTTTACAACTCAGTTCCCACCCCCATTTTGTTAACGGCCCCGTTTTCAGCCGCTTAGCTGACCGTTACAGTCAAAAATGCTTACTTGATCAATTAAGCGTCCCCACTGCGCCTTGGGCACTGGTCGATGATGCAACACAGGTCGATGAGCTTTACCAGTGTTTTGGCCCCCGCGTGCTGATGAAGCGTCGTACTGGCGGGTATGATGGCAAGGGCCAACATTGGCTCAAACAAGCCGAAGCGAGTGATATACCAAATGATTGGCGTAACCTTGCAATTGCTGAACAAGCGATTAATTTTGATGAAGAAGTGTCATTAGTAGGTGTTCGTACCCGTGAAGGTCAATGTGTGTTTTATCCACTGACGCTTAATCTTCATCAAGATGGCATATTAATGGCTTCAATTTCGCCGCTAGCGCGTTTAAACCACTTGCAAGTACAAGCGCAAACTATGCTAAGTGCCATTATGCACGAGCTAGAATACGTTGGTGTGATGGCGATGGAATGCTTCCGTGTTGGCAATCATTTGCTTGTTAATGAGTTAGCACCACGTGTACATAACTCAGGACATTGGACGCAAGCGGGTACACATATGGATCAATTCCAGTTGCACCTAAGGGCACTGTGCGGCATCGCAATACCTGAACCACAGGTGAACTTTCAATGTGTTATGGTCAATCTTATTGGTATCGATAATGACCCACGTTGGTTAAGCCTGCCTAATGCTGAACTTTATTGGTACAACAAAGAAGTGCGCCAAGGTCGTAAAGTTGGCCATTTAAACCTTTCGGTACCTAATCAAACTGTGCTCAACACGAGTATCACCGCCCTACAAACTTGGATGCCAACCCAATACCAAGCCCCTCTTGCGTGGATATTGGCCGAGTTTGCCAATACATAATATGAATTAACACTGAGTACCGATATGGAATTATCTTTCTATATCGGTTTATTTTTTAGCATTCGTTATACTAAACCTACTCAACGAGAAGGACTGAGTAGCGTTTTAAGTTCGACCGGCACGAGCAATAGTACGAATAAAGGAATTTTCGAGTGAAATTAAGGGATAACTTTAAACGTAAGACCATAGACCGCTTAGATTATCGTTACCATTTACTCTTACTTATTGTACCGATAGTACTATTTGTTCTACTGTTTATCTTTAATGCTCCCGCAGAAGGCCGGAGTGTTTTGCCGCTGCTGTTTGTTTGCCTCATTTACATTTTTGCTTATAGCTTAATCTATTATTTACACCAAGGTAGACTCAGTCGACTATGGCTACATTTAGAGCAAGTTGTCACTATTAATGATGCTATCTACGAACTTGCCCACCTTTCAAATCAATATAAAGATGAGCACGCCTTTCTTGATGCGCTACTAAACAAAGCCGTTTGTATTATCAATGGTGCAGAAATGGGCAGCATTATTAAAGTCAATGAAACTAGCCATAAGCTGCATTTTGAATCTGTGGTTGGTCTCGACTTAACCAAACTTAAACAACTAAACTTCACCTTAGAGCAGTCCTTTGAATATCGTCTCACCGATGGCAAGTGTGATCGAGTCGTTGTCGTAAACGATATGGAAAATATCAATTCTGGTAGTGGGTTATCTAAAAAAGATCAACAAACCTTATTAACTGTCGCAAAATCGCCCATTCGTTCAACACTTTCAAGCCCTATTCGTGTCGACGGGAAGCTCTATGGAATGCTCAATCTTGACAGCAGCCATGTTGACGCCTTTAACGATTATGATCGCAACTTGGTTTCTATTTTGACCCACGAAGCCAGTAATGCTATCGCTCTTTATCAGAAGTCCCAACAAATTATAAAGCTTGCTAATTTTGACTCTTTAACAGGACTTTACAATCGTAAATACTTCGAGGACAGCTTACTGCAATGGCAACATAAAGCGCATTTTGGAAGCTTTGTAGTAATCATTGATATGGATGATCTCAAAACCATCAATGACACTTATGGGCATCAGGCGGGTGATCTCGCCATAAAACAAGTTGCGGATACCATTTTGAGCTACTGGCAAAATAAAGGGATTGTCTCACGCTTTGGAGGAGATGAGTTTGTTGCCCTATGCCATGGTGCACAAGCTGAGCTCGAGCAAGATTTGCAAAATATGCAGTTCAGTCTGCAGCAAAATACGGAGCTCTGTTTAGGCTTTAGTTTTGGTATTGCGCTATTCGAAAGCGATTGGTCAAAATCCTTTAAACAGGCCGATCATGCAATGTATGAGCATAAACGAGCGAAGAAAATAGCCCTTAAAGCATCAGAAGCCTTTACAGATACCGTCGATAATATCACGGAGCAATAATCACCGCACAATCGCGGAATACGCTTAGCTAAAAATAGACACCAAACGCCATCAACATACAAATTTCAACATTCTGATGGCGTTTGGTTAAATCATCCAAAGAATAATCGCCACAACCAAGAAGAGTCTAAATCTGCTTTACAGGTTTGATATTGAGCGGCATAACGCTTGGATCTCTCATCAACCTTATTGGCAACTTTTATCAACCACGCCTTTGATTTATGGGAGCCACGTCGATAGCCTCCCCACCCCTCGTGGTAATTGAGATACTGAGCACGGGCATCCCACTTAGATACACCATTTATTTTATTGGTCTTATTGATATACCAGCCCATAAAGTCCATCGCATCATCGAAATTACTGCGACTCGACCAACTGTTACCCGTTTCGCGGACATAATCATCCCAAGTCATATTCTTTGCCTGAGCATAGCCATAGGCATCACTCGCGCGACCAATTGGAATAAAGCCTAAAAAATATTCCATTGGTGGTGCGGCGTTATGCTTGAATGAACTTTCTTGATACATCATGGCAAGCGGCACATGTACTGGTACGCCCCATTTATCACGGGTGTCTTTAGCGGCTTGATACCAAGAACGGTGCTCTTGAAAAATATCACAAAGATTATCGGGGGATTTAGGTGGAGAGGTTGCACATCCAACCAATCCCACCATAGTAATGCAGAGTAATGCCGTAGAATACCTATTCATTAATCATCTACTTAGTTTCTGGGCTTAAATCAAATTGACATTCATGGTCTTCTTGCTGCCATACTCCCGGCGCCCAATAGGAACTGTCTTTTCCCATATAACGCTTATCGGTGTGAAATAACGCTCCGATGTGGTAACGCTGATCCCTCTCTACTGTCAATTTGAACACCTTGGGAATGCGGGCACTAAGGGAGACGCCTAAGGAGGGATCATCAATCAATTCCGCGACTGTAAACTCGTAGTCTCCAGGAGCTAATTGGTAATTGGGTTTGGACACCACGGCTTTACCATTTAAATGAGTTACCA
Organism: Shewanella sp. W3-18-1; assembly: GCF_000015185.1. Taxonomy (NCBI): domain Bacteria; kingdom Pseudomonadati; phylum Pseudomonadota; class Gammaproteobacteria; order Alteromonadales; family Shewanellaceae; genus Shewanella; species Shewanella sp. W3-18-1. Next base: position 3,573,634 of record NC_008750.1, read on the forward strand.
CAACACGGTACCAATGCGTTTTCGCATCAGGCTTCAAATAGCCGGATACTGTCCCACAACTTAAAGTTTCCTCAGGCGAAGATGCACAGCTAGAGAGAAAGAGACATAGGCTTATCGCTACTGCACCCCATTTCAAACTTGTCATACTCCCCCTCCGGATGATCAAAATTGGGCTCCAAAATAGTCTTTAAGATAATCATCAAAAGAAATTGCGCTTTGGGCTGCTTCTAATTCAGCTTGCTTTTCAAGCGAACTTTTTGCCTCAGCTTGATACTGCGCAATCGTTTCTGCAGAAAGTGGATAATCAATGAAATATTGATGATATTGCTCGGCAAGTTTCATCACCCATTGCCCATGATCTTGACCTTTAGCAATTAAATGCTGGATAACTTGTCCTGATAAGGTCTGATTGGGGTCATCTACTGCACGGCGCCAATGGGCTAATGCCGTTTGGTAATCCGATGCCTCACCGTCTAACAGCTTTGCAAGAGGCTGTAATGTATCAAACAGGGTTTCTAGCCAGCTTTTTAAGGATAAAGTACCTGTCGACGTTAACAACTTAAGATCGGGTTTACGTCCTTCAAGCACGACAGATTTAAGGTTGGCACTCAAACGAGCCTCTTCTTTGATATCTGACTTAGGCGATTCAGTTAATAAACAATAGAGTAAAAATAAATCGAGGAAACGAACTTGGCTTGCTTCAATTCCGATAGGGCTAAAGGGGTTTACATCCAGCGCCCTGACTTCGATATATTCCACTCCTGCACGCGCTAGCGCCTCTGAAGGTTTTTCGCCACTACGTGTCACACGTTTAGCACGAATAGGCGAGTAAAACTCATTTTCAATCTGCAGGACATTGGCATTGAGCTGTCGATATTCACCATCTACCTTAACCCCAATATTGGCAAAATTTGCCGAAGGCATTTTAATGGCAGCATTCACACCCGCTAAATATTCGGGTAATGAGTTATAGCTGATGTTGAGATCTTCTTGCTCTTTATTGGTATAACCTAAGTCACTCATACGTAATGAGGTAGCATAGGGTAAATACAAAGTACCTCGGCCTGACTTTTCAAACTGTAGATCGGTTTTTTGCCCTTTAATAAACGAGCTACACAAAGCTGGTGAAGCCCCAAATAAATAAGGTAGCACCCAGACTAAACGGCGATAATTACGAATTAATCCAAAGTAAGATTCAGAAATAAAATCTTCAAAGGTCAGGCTCTTATCACTTATCTCATAGAGGCTTTGCCACAATTCTTGGGACACAGAAAAGTTAAAATGTACCCCAGAAATAATCTGCATCAGGGCACCGTAGCGGTAAGTTAAGCCCTTACGATACAAGGTTTTCATCTTGCCAGTGTTAGATGAGCCATAACGGGCAACCGGAATATTGTGCTCATCTTTGACATAGCATGGCATGCTGACAGGCCATAAACGCTGTCCATGCAAGTGACGCACACTAAACGCATGAGTTTCGGTCAGCCCCTCTAATAGTGGCTCAACCTTGTTATTCACTGGTGTGATAAATTCGAGTAACGCCTCACTGTAATCCGTAGTAATGCGCGAATGCATCAATGCCGAGCCCAATTCGAGAGGATGTGTATCTAATGCGAGATAGCCAGCCTCATCGATTCGTAAGGCCTCACGCTCTATACCACGTAACATACCTAAGAGTGCGGTGCGCCCATGAGCGTCCGAGAAATGTTCTACTAATTCATTGAATGACTTCAATTTGCGCTTCTCTGATTGGTGATTCGCTATCGCGACAAAGGTAACAGTCAGACCTTTATTTTGAGGCTTATCTTTCAAAATACGCCTCAAAATAAATCTAAACCTGTTAGTAGGGCAAGCCAAATTGCATTATTTAGTGGTTAAAAGCAGACGGTGACAGCTAATGCTGTCACCGTCTCACTATTTATTGACACTTTAGACTAACAATGGATTTCATTGCCAAATTGACTTGTCTGACATCTATATAAGGCCAAAAAATCAATTTACAACACTAAGGTTTCAATTGGATAGCCCAATGTCGATAAATCCGCCTCAATTTTTGCTTTATCTCCTACCACTAAGATCACCATTTGCGAGATATTGAGCTCAGCGGCAGCAAGGGAGTTGAGTTCATCTTTTGTTACAGTATTAATGATTTTATCCTGCTGAGCGGTAAAATCTTGGCTTAACTGATAGCGCTGGATCATCCGCATAAAGCCCGCTTTTTGGTAAGGGGTTTCATAGTCCAGAGCCTGCCCCTGGGAAACCGAGTTACGCATAAAAGCAAGTTCAGCATCCGTCATCCCCATTTGCTGATAAGCATTAATTTCCTTAATAAATTCAGCAACAGCTTTAGCGGTTACATCGGTTCGTACATCGCTTGATGCCACAAAATTGCCAACCTCCGCTCCGCCTGAAAAAGCAGTGCGGGCGCCATAGGTATAGCCCTTATTTTCTCGTAGATTTAAATTAATACGGCTATTAAAAGCACCACCCAGCGGATAATTCATCAAATAAGCTTTAAAGTAATCCCCCGTCGCATCATAAGGCAAAGCACGTTTAGCAATATTGATCACCGACTGCGCAGCGCCCGGTTTATCAATCAGATAAATAGTGCCACCTTTAAGTTCTGGGAATGGTTTCAAGGCTGGAATCGATGTGGCTTCCCCTTTCCATCGGCTTAATCCCGCTAACTTTGGCAAGAGAGCTGATTCAGGCAAATTGGCTACGGTAATAATTTTTGCATTAGCACCACGATATTGCTCTGCATAAAAGGCTTTAACATCATCTAACGTCAGCGCAGCAACAGAATCTAATGTGCCTGAATCACTCACACCTAATGCGTTATTTTTACCATATAACAGGCTAAACAAGGCCGAGTTAGCCAAATAACTTGGATTTGACTGCATATGCTGAATTTGCTGTAACTGTTGCTGTTTTACTCGAGCAAAATCGGCATCAGTGAAACCAGGTTGAAAGAGCTTTTCCTCCATAATCGCAAGTGTTTCATCTAAATGCTCGGTCAGTGTCGAGATTTTGATGGTACTTTGATATTCGGATGCACTGAAATCGACTGTGCTACCTAACATTTCCAAGGCTTGTGATAATGCCTCAGTACTACGTTTTTGGCTGGATTCATTCAGCATTTCGGCAGTAAGGCTCGCAAGTCCGGCCTTTTCCACGGGTACTAATCGATGACCACCATTAAGATAAACGATTAATTCAACCGTTGGTGTTTCAGTGCTTTGTGTGCCCATCACCTCAATACCATTGGCTAACTGAGTCGTCCATATTTTGGGCACCTTTAGCATGGGCGCAGCACTCGATATCGGCATCTTAGTGCGGTCAAAACTTGATACTAGCTTAGCCGTTGGCAACGGCCCTTCCACGGCAGTTTCGGCTATTGGTAAATCTGTGGGGATAAAATTATCAGGATGAGCCACCAATGCAGTCATACCTTGGGGGACAACACTCATAACCACCATCGGCTTATCTTTAATATATTGCTTAAAAACACGCATCACGTCGTCTTTAGTGACGCTCTCGTAGCGTGTAAGATCAGCCGAAATCAAATCGGGATTATCAAACAGGGTTTGGTTTAAAGCTAAAGTTGATACTTTGCCTTTGACACTTTGCAAAGCAAAAATAGTATCCGCTTCAAACTGCACTTTGACTTTTTGCAGATCCTCATCGGTCACGCCGCGCTGTTCAAACTCATTGATAGAGTCAAGGATGAGCAGCTCAAGATCTGCAAGCTTACCGCCTTTTTCTGGGTTTGCCAGTGCATAAATTGACATTTGACAGGCCAACTCTTGGCATGGATGGCTCACACTCGCTTGGACGGCATGCCCTTCTTTTACTAAGTTTTTATACACTAAAGACGTTTTACCACCGCCTAAAATATTCCCTAAAAGATCCAGCGCGGCTTCATCTTGGTGCCTTGCATACACTGTCGGGAAGCCAATACGAATAAGGGGCAAGTGAACATTATCCTCCATCGAGATATAACGAGTCTTATCTAAGTTCACCGATGTTTTAGGCTCTGGCGACACCTCAGGGCCTCGAGGTATTTCACCAAAATACTTATTCACCCATGCTAAGGCTTGCATTTCATCGAAATCGCCGCCTATGGTTAACGTCGCATTATTAGGGCCATACCAACGTTGGAAAAAGTGTTTAACATCATCGACCGTTGCGCGATTCAGATCATCCGGCCACCCAATAACAGGCCAAGAATATGGGTGTCCAACTGGGTATAGAGCTTGATTAAATCGCTCGCTCATACGGCCATAAGGCTGATTATCGATACGTTGTGCCCGCTCGTTTTTAACCGTTTCACGCTGCACTTCAAATTTTTCGCTGGTCAGTGCAGGCAATAAAAATCCCATTCTGTCCGACTCTAACCACAACATTTTTTCTAATTGATTGCTCGGCACGGTTTCAAAATAGTTTGTTCTGTCAGTGTTCGTTGATCCATTTAGCGTACCGCCAGCTTCGGTAACGACTTCAAAATGCTGTTCATCGGCAACATGCTCCGAGCCTTGAAACATCATATGTTCAAACAGATGTGCAAAACCGGATCGTCCCGCAAGTTCACGGGCGGAACCAACATGATAAGTCACGTCAACATGCACTAAAGGATCGGAATCATCCTGATGCAGGATAACAGTTAACCCATTGGCTAATTGATACTTTTTATAAGGAATACCAACTTGTGAGTCGGCTAGTTGCACACTTTCAATTAATTTCACGCCAGCAGGCAAATTCGTTGTCGTCTTTTGTGCCGCACAACCTGAAAGAGCAGCAGAAATCGCGACTGCTAATATCCATTTTTTCAAAATACTCCCCTTATAACATCAATTTGTCGGAAGACTGTTAACCATTAAATAATGACAGTTAAGACTCAGTATAGAGTGACTAAGTTCCTATCGTTATTATGAATTTTCTTGAAGTATTACTGACAAATATATCGCTTAAAAATTTTATTTCACATAAGCCACTGCATAAACACAGCAACAATTAATAAATAACGTATTGTTTTACCGATTAATATCATCAATATTGATGATATTACTGGCAGTTTTAGCCACCCCGCTAAGACACATAAAATATCCCCCACAACTGGCGCCCAAGAGAGTAGCAATGCCCACACGCCATAGCGTTCAATCAAACCTAAAGATCTTAAATACTTTGAGCCCATCAAATCTTCAGGTGACTTAGCAAACCGCCCCATTCGGCCGAGATAAAAACTGGTTATCGCCCCTAACGTGTTACCAATGCTGGCGACAACGATAAGTGATACCCACGTTTCAGGGGCTTGATTTAAGAGAGCGATGAGTAGAACTTCCGATCCACCTGGCAACAATGTGGCCGCTAAAAAGGCGCCAGAAAACATGATCCATAACTGGGACATAACAGCTTACTCAATGAAAACATGAATTTTTGTAATAAAGCACCTAGCGTTACTAAGGGAGTAATAACGACACTTTACTCCGAGTTTCACAAGCACAAACTGACTAGAGCGAATAATATTTAATCTTTAAATATCAACACTCCATTGGTTAAATAATTGTATTTTCTCAATCATTTACTAACAAACTCATTTATGACAATAAGTTATAATTAAAACGGTTTGTTATAACCCCACCTCTATCGATACAATGCACCTAATAGCAAAATATCATATGCCTGAGTAGCTTGTTGTTATCAATTGATTTACTTTAACTGAATACACATCTTAGCATCTCAACCCTATCGATTTACACTTTATTATTTTTTGGAAAATGCATGATTCTTCAAACTATTAGCCGCATTCCTTTTTGGCAAAAAGTGCTTACAGGTTTTATCTTAGGCGCACTTGTTGGCGTCATTTTAGGTGAAACCGCAACAATGCTAAAACCTTTAGGCGACTTGTTTATCAGTGCCATTAAGATGCTAGTTGCGCCGCTGGTTTTCTGCGCCATTGTTGTGAGCATTACATCTCTAGGATCACAAACCAGCCTGAAGCGTCTTAGCTTAAAGACCTTAGGTATGTTTATGTTAACGGGAACGATTGCGTCATTAATTGGTTTAGCCGTGGGCTCATTAATGGATATGGGCGGCACCATGGCGCTCTCGACGACAGAGGTTCGTGAGCGCAATATTCCAGGCTTTGCACAAGTATTACTCGATATGATCCCAACTAATCCTTTTGCTTCTCTTGCAGAAGGAAAGGTTTTACAGATTATTGTTTTTGCAGCCTTAGTTGGTATTGCAATTAATAGAGTCGGAGAAAAAGCGGAGCCACTAAAACGTACTATTGAAGCGGGTGCCGAAGTCATGTTCCAACTGACTCGTATGGTACTAAAACTCACACCTATCGGTGTTTTTGGCTTGATGGCATGGGTTGTAGGGGCATATGGTTTATCCACATTATTACCCCTCGGGAAATTTATTGCGGCTATTTATATAGCAGCCTTAATTCATATCATTTTTGTATACGGTGGTTTAGTTAAATTTGTCGCGGGTTTAAGCCCTGTACAATTTTTCCGTAAAGCCATGCCAGCGCAATTAGTTGCCTTTAGTACATCTTCAAGCTTTGGTACTTTACCTGCGAGCACCCGTGCGGTTGAAACTATGGGCGTATCTAAGCGCTATAGCGCCTTTGTGATGCCATTGGGGGCGACTATGAATATGGATGGCTGTGGCGGTATTTATCCTGCTATTGCCGCTATCTTTATCGCACAAATTTACAATATCCCACTCGACACCTTGGATTACATAATGATTGCCATCACCGCAACCGTGGCCTCAGTGGGAACCGCTGGCGTTCCAGGAAGTGCAATGGTAATGCTAACGGTGACTTTAGGTGTAATCGGCTTACCACTCGAGGGCATTGCCTTTATTGCCGCGATCGACCGCATTATTGATATGATCCGTACGGCAACAAACGTGACAGGTGATATGATGACGGCTGTTGTGATTGGTAAATCAGAAAATGAGCTTGATGTAGCGCAATTCTACTCAAACGAAACCCAAGATCCTGAATCGGTAAATTCGCCACAATAACGCCGTGCTTATTGATAAAGACCGCTGAGGCGGTCTTTTTTATGAACAGAATAAAACAATAGACACAAGATGGATAAGCCTAAAACATGAATCAATTACCACCAATAAGATCAAACTGTTAAACTTCAAAGTCTACGCTATGCTATTACTATTTATTCAGAGTAGAACTCACTATGACTAAACTTTTTCTGTTTCCACTTATCCTTTGTCTGCTATGGACGCTTTTTTTACAAGCCAATGGTATTCCCCTTAAACAGGGCAAACGTGGGTTTATTTACATTATCGCTATCAGTGGCACCTTAATTTTGATCCTAATGCTACTGCTTTGGTTAACTGCATAAAAAAGCCAACTTATTCAGTTGGCTTGTAAGCAAAAACAACTTAGCCAAGCACCGCCAGTAAAATCCCCGCCGCCACTGCGGAACCTAATACACCTGCTACATTTGGCCCCATTGCATGCATTAGCAGAAAATTGTGTGGGTTAGCTTCTAAACCGACTTTATTCACAACGCGTGCCGCCATAGGAACGGCAGAAACACCCGCAGCCCCAATCAGAGGATTAACCTTACCACCGGAAAGCTTGCACATCAGCTTTGCCATCAGGACTCCCGCCGCAGTGCCAATACTAAACGCTAACGCCCCAAGCACTAAAATACCCAGAGTCTCAATCCTTAAAAATTGCTCCGCAGAAAGCTTAGAGCCCACAGCTAACCCTAAGAAAATCGTCACTATATTGATAAGCTCGTTTTGCGCAGTCTTAGATAGTCTATCAACAACACCCGATTCACGCATCAAGTTGCCTAGGCAAAACATGCCGACAAGCGGGGTTGCAGCAGGTAAGAACAAAATCGTCAATCCTAAAACCATCAGAGGAAAAATGATCTTTTCCTTCTTACTGACTTCGCGTAACTGCTCCATTTTAATTTCGCGCTCAGCTTGGGTCGTTAGTAAGCGCATGATTGGGGGTTGAATTATCGGGACTAAAGCCATGTAGGAATAAGCCGCAACCGCAATCGCACCTAACAACTCTGGCGCCAGTTTTGAAGCTAAGAAAATCGCCGTAGGACCATCGGCACCACCAATAATAGCAATAGCTGCGGCATCTTTCATGGTAAACTCAAAACCGGGCACTAAGTTAAGTGCTATCGCACCAATGAGTGTTGAGAAAATACCAAATTGCGCTGCGGCACCTAACAATAAGGTTTTTGGATTAGCTATCAAGGCGCTAAAATCTGTAAGTGCACCTACCCCTAAAAAGATAAGTAATGGAAATATTCCAGTTTCAATTCCAACATGATAGGCGTAATACAAGATACCGCCTTCCTCGGTAAATCCAGCATGGGGAATGTTTGCCAGCACAGCACCAAAACCTATGGGTAGCAATAGCAAAGGCTCAAACCCCTTCACGATAGCGAGATACAAGAGCAATGCTCCTACCGCCATCATCAATACTTGACCACCAGTAAAGTGAGCAATTCCCGTTTCGGCCCAAAAAGCCATTAACCCTTCCATAATGACTCCTACGCCAAGGCCAATAATTGAGAACCCACAGACACTGAATCGCCTTCTTTTACCCAGAGTTTAGCGACTATGCCATCCCCTTGAGCACGGATCTCAGTTTCCATCTTCATGGCCTCAAGGATAATCACCACATCCCCCTCGCGTACCCTATCGCCTGCCGAAACATGTACTTTGAAAATGTTGCCCGATAAGGGGGCACTCATTTCAAGTCTTACTTCACCATGACTTGTTGCTGGCATTGTACTCTCAGTCACAGCTTGCACAGCATGAACACTTTGTCCCTGTGGCTGGATTTGCGAGATCTCACCGCCTGCGGCGACTTCAACTACGTACTCTTGCCCTTCGACGGTCACGGTATAAGTTTCAGGGCCACGATCCGCAGCATTAGAAGCAGCAAGTACCGAAGTCAATTCAGGTTTAGGCTCAAAGGCACTTGGGTTGTCGCGGTTTTTTAAAAACTGTAACCCAATCTGTGGGAAAAGCGCATAAGTCAGTACATCATCGTCATGCTCTGACGATAGGCGAATGCCTTGTTCCTGCGCTTTTTCTGCCAAGTCCAGCCTTAACTTAACCAGCTCTGGCATTAATAAGTCCGCAGGACGACACGTAATAGCTTCTGCGCCTTGCAAGACTCTGGTCTGCAACGCGGCATTAACTGGCGCAGGCGTCGCACCATATTCTCCCTTGAGAACGCCTTCAGTCTCTTTAGTCAGTGACTTGTAACGCTCACCCATTAGCACATTGATGACTGCCTGAGAGCCAACAATCTGCGATGTAGGCGTCACTAAAGGCAAAAAACCCAAATCCGCACGAACGCGAGGAATTTCTTCCAAAACCAAGTCCATCTTATCGGCCGCGCCTTGCTCCTTAAGTTGGCTTTCCATATTGGTCAACATGCCGCCAGGCACTTGCGCACGTAAGATCCGCGAATCTATGCCTTTCAGCGCGCCTTCAAACTTAGCGTACTTCTTACGCACTTCACGGAAATAAGCGGCAATCTCTTCAAGCAACACCATATCGTAACCAGTCGCACGCTCAGTATCTTCCACCATAGCGATAACGGTTTCAGTTGCAGTATGTCCATAGGTTTGGCTCATCGACGAAATTGCCGTATCGAGCACATCGATACCCGCTTCAATGGCTTTCTGGTAAGTGGCGGTACTTAATCCTGTCGTTGCATGGCAGTGCATAGATAATACGAGTTGCGTTTGGGATTTTAGTCGACTGATAAGCTCAAACGCCTCCATAGGCTTAAGTAATCCCGCCATATCTTTGATACACAAAGAATCACATCCCATATCTTCAAGACGCTTTGCCATATCCACCCAAGTCTCTATGGAATGCACTGGGCTAGTTGTGTATGAGATCGTCCCCTGTGCATGGCCGCCAACTTGACGCACCGCTTTCACTGCAGTCTCAAGATTGCGTACATCGTTCATCGCATCGAAAATACGAAATACATCGACGCCATTGGTATGGGCACGCTCAACAAAACGCACGACTAAATCATCGGCATAATGGCGATAGCCTAATAGGTTTTGACCACGCAGCAGCATTTGCTGCCGAGTATTTGGCATGGCCTTTTTTAGCTCACGAATTCTGTCCCAGGGATCTTCACCAAGATAACGAATACAGGCATCAAAAGTCGCCCCGCCCCAAGACTCCAACGACCAGAAACCGATCTTATCGAGTAACGGCGCTATCGGTAACATATCATCGATTCGCAGACGCGTTGCTAAGATAGATTGATGTGCGTCTCGTAGAACAACGTCAGTTAAAAGTAACGGCTTAGTCACAGCCATCTTAGCGAGTGGTACAAAAGTCATACTGCTTCCCATTATTCTATCTGTGAACGATACTGTCTAACGGCCAATGTAATTGCAGCCACAACTTTAGGATCTAAAGGTGCAACACTCAGAGGCAATGTAGATTGTTTAATTTTTTGCAATTCTTTTGAATGACTATCAAGAGCAACATCCTTAGCACACCACTTTGCAACCAAATGGATCCCAAGGATCAGTAAACTTAAAAACAGATAGACCAAACCCATCCCCAAAAGCATAATGCCAACAGCATCCAGCAACTGCAGAGTTAACTCCCCCATAGCCCCACAACTCCTTCAAATTTTAACCTAATTAGACTTAAACTATTTTTGTTCACATGCACTAATTCAATTTGAACTTAAGAGCCCCATCACCACTCAACAGCAAGGTGCAAACGCAGCATATAAAATCACACGCAAAGACTAAATATTCACAACAAATACAAAGTACAGATCTAACTCGCACTTACCAAACATAACCAATAGATACCAAAAACACCAATGCAATGTAAATTGGTCTTACCATGTAAGTGAATTTATAAGGATATCTATATGGATTTCTCATAAAATCGAGGAATAAATCCATATTCCTCAACAAAAGATAAGCAAATCCTAAGTGGCATAAATCCCTAAACAAAGATTGTTTGAATAAAGACAAAAAGTAATAAGAGCCACCTAGTGATAAATTATGCAAATAGTAGCTATCCTCCAATATTATAAATTATATTAATTAATTGGTCGGATTTGCCCACTGTCTAGTGCGCAATTTACTCACTCTTACTTTCTTCCCAATGAAGGTATTCCACGCGATGGAACACTGTTCGACAATGTCGTCATAATCACTAAAACAACGGTTGGCTAACACATTTTGACGCAACCATTGCCATACCTGCTCTATTGGATTCAACTCCGGTGAATAAGGAGGCAACTTGAGGAGGGTGAGATTATCAAAGTCATCGGCCAAATCCTGTTGATGCCAACTAGCTCCACCCATGATGACCAGTATGTGGCGTCCGAATGTCGTCGCGGTTGAGATCAGCTTTAAATATTCGTACATATATTCGCAATTGGCATGCCGCTTGTGTCGCCCCGTTGCCGGACACACTACGCCATATAGATATGTAGATTCAAATTGTTGCTGCTTGATTGCCCGTGGACGAGTGCCTTTATTGGCCCAAATACGGGTGGTTGTATTCTGTTGGCCAAATCGGGCCTCATATTGAAACTAAACATCGATGCAATCGAACGCAACATGCCCAAGCGTGTTAAGGATCGTTGCCATCTGGACGTTTTTTAAAAGCCTCTTGTACGGCTTCAGATTGTTTTGGGTAGCGAGCGAGTGGTCATCCAGAGAAGCCAAGTTGATGTAGCAAGCGGTAGATATTCGCTTGCTTGAACGTCACGCCAAATTCAGTCTGGATAAAATGGCCGACGTCCTTGGCCATCAAGCTGCCACCCTGTTCAGATAGGCTTTGATGCTGTACAAACGCTTTTAGTTTGGCCTGCTGTGCTGTGGACAATGTAGCAGTGCGGCCCAGATTGGGCGTATCGTCTAGACCGCTAAGCCCTTGGTTAAATAGGCGGTGATCCATCGATTCACACTGGTTCTACTAACCTTGAGCATGATTGCGATAGGGTACGAGAATGGCCATCAGTAAAATGGAGTAAGGCAAGATAGCGCATACGTTTGTGTGTGCTTTTCTCCGATTTCACTAAGGCTGTGATGTTGGGATTATTCATATTTTGTATGATTAAAAAACTGATAATCAATTAGATCATATAATTAATGGAAATGGTATAAATACAAAAAGTGCTGATGTAGAGAGAAAAGGATAAAACTCACGGGCTAGCGGAGAAATACAGTCGATTTCATCAATCACAGATGCAAAAAAGCCAGCTTATTCAGCTGGCTTGGTTACATCTTTACAAGATAATTAGGCGCTTGGCGATGACCTACTCTCACATGGGGAGACCCCACACTACCATCGGCGCGATTGCGTTTCACTTCTGAGTTCGAGATGGGATCAGGTGGTTCCACAATGCTATTGTCACCAAGCAAAAAATTGTCCGGAACAATTTTTAACGCGCTTTAGCGCGGCCCGTTAGGGTCAACTACATGGATGTAGTTGATAAATTCTTATTCCAGTGAATTCGGAAAACTGATTTCTTTGAGTCCACACTTCATTAAGTGTTTATATTCTGTCTAAGGCTTCTTTGTAAAACCCATCTGGGTTGTATGGTTAAGCCTCTCGAGTCATTAGTACATGTTAGCTCAACGCCTCACAACGCTTACACACCATGCCTATCAACGTCCTAGTCTCGAACGGCTCTTTAGTGGACTTATAGTCCAAGGGATGACTCATCTTGGGGCTCGCTTCCCGCTTAGATGCTTTCAGCGGTTATCGATTCCGAACGTAGCTACCGGGCAATGCCATTGGCATGACAACCCGAACACCAGCGGTTCGTTCACTCCGGTCCTCTCGTACTAGGAGCAACTCCCCTCAATCATCCAACGCCCACGGCAGATAGGGACCGAACTGTCTCACGACGTTCTGAACCCAGCTCGCGTACCACTTTAAATGGCGAACAGCCATACCCTTGGGACCGACTTCAGCCCCAGGATGTGATGAGCCGACATCGAGGTGCCAAACACCGCCGTCGATATGAACTCTTGGGCGGTATCAGCCTGTTATCCCCGGAGTACCTTTTATCCGTTGAGCGATGGCCCTTCCATTCAGAACCACCGGATCACTATGACCTACTTTCGTACCTGCTCGACGTGTATGTCTCGCAGTTAAGCTGGCTTATGCCATTGCACTAACCGTACGATGTCCGACCGTACTTAGCCAACCTTCGTGCTCCTCCGTTACTCTTTGGGAGGAGACCGCCCCAGTCAAACTACCCACCAGGCACTGTCCCTAACCCCGATTAGGGGTCTAGGTTAGAACATCAAAACTACAAGGGTGGTATTTCAAGGACGACTCCATCAGGACTAGCGTCCCAACTTCATAGTCTCCCACCTATCCTACACATGTAGGTTCAATGTTCAGTGCCAAGCTATAGTAAAGGTTCACGGGGTCTTTCCGTCTAGCCGCGGGTATACGGCATCTTCACCGCAATTTCAACTTCACTGAGTCTCGGCTGGAGACAGCGTGGCCATCATTACGCCATTCGTGCAGGTCGGAACTTACCCGACAAGGAATTTCGCTACCTTAGGACCGTTATAGTTACGGCCGCCGTTTACCGGGGCTTCGATCATGAGCTTCTCTTGCGATAACCCAATCAATTAACCTTCCGGCACCGGGCAGGCGTCACACCGTATACTTCCTCTTGCGAGTTTGCACAGTGCTGTGTTTTTGATAAACAGTTGCAGCCACCTGGTATCTGCGACTCCCGTCAGCTTAGAGAGCAAGTCTCATCACCAACAGGAGCGTACCTTCTCCCGAAGTTACGGTACCATTTTGCCTAGTTCCTTCAGCCGAGTTCTCTCAAGCGCCTTGGTATTCTCTACCCGACCACCTGTGTCGGTTTGGGGTACGATTCCCGCTAACCTGAAGCTTAGAAGATTTTCCTGGAAGCATGGCATCAACTACTTCAGTCCCGTAGGACCTCGTCATCAGCTCTCAGTGTATAGCAACCCGGATTTGCCTAAGTCACCCACCTACCACCTTAAACGCGGACTACCAACGCCGCGCTAGCCTAGCCTTCTCCGTCTCTCCATCGCAGTTAGCGGAAGTACAGAAATATTAATCTGTTTCCCATCGATTACGCCTTTCGGCCTCACCTTAGGGGTCGACTCACCCTGCCCCGATTAACGTTGGACAGGAACCCTTGGTCTTTCGGCGAGGGGGTTTTTCACCCCCTTTATCGTTACTCATGTCAGCATTCGCACTTCTGATACCTCCAGCGTGGGTTACCCCTTCACCTTCAACGGCTTACAGAACGCTCCTCTACCGCGCAACCCTAATGGGCTGCACCCGTAGCTTCGGTGGTATGTTTAGCCCCGTTACATCTTCCGCGCAGGCCGACTCGACTAGTGAGCTATTACGCTTTCTTTAAATGATGGCTGCTTCTAAGCCAACATCCTAGCTGTCTAAGCCTTCCCACATCGTTTCCCACTTAACATACACTTTGGGACCTTAGCTGACGGTCTGGGTTGTTTCCCTTTTGACGACGGACGTTAGCACCCGCCGTCTGTCTCCCGAGTAGTACTCATTGGTATTCGGAGTTTGCAAAGGGTTGGTAAGTCGGGATGACCCCCTAGCCTTAACAGTGCTCTACCCCCAATGGTATTCGCTCGAGGCGCTACCTAAATAGCTTTCGAGGAGAACCAGATATCTCCCGGTTTGATTGGCCTTTCACCCCCAGCCACAAGTCATCCGCTAATTTTTCAACATTAGTCGGTTCGGTCCTCCAGTTGATGTTACTCAACCTTCAACCTGCCCATGGCTAGATCACCGGGTTTCGGGTCTACACCTTGCAACTAAACGCGCAGTTAACACTCGGTTTCCCTACGGCTCCGCTATTCGCTTAACCTCGCTACAAAATGTAAGTCGCTGACCCATTATACAAAAGGTACGCAGTCACGGTCTCAAGTACCGCTCCCACTGCTTGTACGTATACGGTTTCAGGTTCTATTTCACTCCCCTCACAGGGGTTCTTTTCGCCTTTCCCTCACGGTACTGGTTCACTATCGGTCAGTCAGGAGTATTTAGCCTTGGAGGATGGTCCCCCCATATTCAAACAGGATGTCACGTGTCCCGCCTTACTCGTTTTCATCTACGGTTAGTTTTCGTGTACGGGGCTATCACCCTGTGCCGCTGGACTTTCCAGACCATTCCACTAACACCCCATAGACTTAAGGGCTAATCCCCGTTCGCTCGCCGCTACTAGGGGAATCTCGGTTGATTTCTTTTCCTAAGGGTACTTAGATGTTTCAGTTCCCCTCGTTCGCCTCATGTAGCTATGTATTCACTACATGATGACCGCTTATGCGGCCGGGTTCCCCCATTCGGACATCGTTAGCTCAAATGCTTGTTACTAGCTCGCCAACGCTTTTCGCAAGTTACTACGTCCTTCATCGCCTCTGACTGCCAAGGCATCCACCGTATACGCTTAGTCGCTTAACCATACAACCCAAATGAGTTTCACTTGAATTGTTGCGACCAGCTGGTTTTACTTGTCTCACTTCTGACCAAAGAAGTGGACGCGCCTTAGACTTGAATATTCAAGACACTTAATAAAGTGTTTGAGAACTCAATGTTCAATGCTCTCGCATTAAACTTTTTTCGTATCAACACAACGACAGACATCATTGTGTTTAATACTATCAGCTTTCCAAATTGTTAAAGAACTACATCGACCTGCTAGAGGGATGTTTCGCTCTGACTTCTCGTGAGAGAAGCTAAACAAGCAATCTGTGTGAACACTCAAAAGCATCGAGTTAGTCGTATAGGTAAGGAGGTGATCCAGCCCCAGGTTCCCCTAGGGCTACCTTGTTACGACTTCACCCCAGTCATGAACCACAAAGTGGTGAGCGCCCCCCCGAAGGTTAAGCTACCCACTTCTTTTGCAGCCCACTCCCATGGTGTGACGGGCGGTGTGTACAAGGCCCGGGAACGTATTCACCGTGGCATTCTGATCCACGATTACTAGCGATTCCGACTTCATGGAGTCGAGTTGCAGACTCCAATCCGGACTACGACGAGCTTTGTGAGATTAGCTCCACCTCGCGGCTTTGCAACCCTCTGTACTCGCCATTGTAGCACGTGTGTAGCCCTACTCGTAAGGGCCATGATGACTTGACGTCGTCCCCACCTTCCTCCGGTTTATCACCGGCAGTCTCCCTAGAGTTCCCACCATTACGTGCTGGCAAATAAGGATAGGGGTTGCGCTCGTTGCGGGACTTAACCCAACATTTCACAACACGAGCTGACGACAGCCATGCAGCACCTGTCTCACAGTTCCCGAAGGCACCAATCCATCTCTGGAAAGTTCTGTGGATGTCAAGAGTAGGTAAGGTTCTTCGCGTTGCATCGAATTAAACCACATGCTCCACCGCTTGTGCGGGCCCCCGTCAATTCATTTGAGTTTTAACCTTGCGGCCGTACTCCCCAGGCGGTCTACTTAATGCGTTAGCTTGAGAGCCCAGTGTTCAAGACACCAAACTCCGAGTAGACATCGTTTACGGCGTGGACTACCAGGGTATCTAATCCTGTTTGCTCCCCACGCTTTCGTGCATGAGCGTCAGTCTTTGTCCAGGGGGCCGCCTTCGCCACCGGTATTCCTCCAGATCTCTACGCATTTCACCGCTACACCTGGAATTCTACCCCCCTCTACAAGACTCTAGTTCGCCAGTTCGAAATGCTATTCCTAGGTTGAGCCCAGGGCTTTCACATCTCGCTTAACAAACCGCCTGCGCACGCTTTACGCCCAGTAATTCCGATTAACGCTCGGACCCTCCGTATTACCGCGGCTGCTGGCACGGAGTTAGCCGGTCCTTCTTCTGTAGGTAACGTCACAGATAAGGCGTATTAAACCTTACCCTTTCCTCCCTACTGAAAGTGCTTTACAACCCGAAGGCCTTCTTCACACACGCGGCATGGCTGCATCAGGGTTTCCCCCATTGTGCAATATTCCCCACTGCTGCCTCCCGTAGGAGTCTGGGCCGTGTCTCAGTCCCAGTGTGGCTGATCATCCTCTCAGAACAGCTAGGGATCGTCGCCTTGGTGAGCCATTACCTCACCAACTAGCTAATCCCACCTAGGTTCATCCAATCGCGGAAGGCCCGAAGGTCCCCTCCTTTCCCCCGTAGGGCGTATGCGGTATTAGCAGTCGTTTCCAACTGTTATCCCCCTCGACTGGGCAGATCCCTAGGCATTACTCACCCGTCCGCCGCTCGCCACCTCAGAAGTAAACTCCCTTGTGCTGCCGCTCGACTTGCATGTGTTAGGCCTGCCGCCAGCGTTCAATCTGAGCCATGATCAAACTCTTCAATTAAAGTTTTGTTGTTTGACTTACGTCAAACGGCTCAATGAATTCTGTCATTTGTTTCCGCTTTTAAAAAAGCGAAATCAAAATTATGTACATATTGCTATGAACACTCATTATTACATTGATTTAAATTTTTGACTGCCAACCCGAAGGTTAAGCAGTTTCGATTAACTCAACACCTGTGAGTGTCCACACAGATTTCTTGTTTTATCTTGTTAAAGAGCAACTCAACCTCGTAAGAGAAGGTGAGTACCACACTGAGCGTCGAACGCTTCCAGTTGGCTAGGGCTGCGTATTCTACGCATTTCCCGTTTCGCGTCAAGGAGTTTTTTCAACTTCTTGCTGCGCTTGAATTAAGTGCTTAAAAGCTGTTCAATTCAACCTAACTCGTCAGCTGGCTTTCGCTGTCTGCCGTGTCAGTGGATGCGCATTATAGGCAGCGAAACTTTTTCTGCAAGCGCTTTTTTTACAATTCACACCAAGCGAACAAATAACAATCAATACGTATAAATACGAGGCAATTATTGGAAAATCCGCCGTTTGGGAGGATAAGTTTGGCAGACAAAATAGCCTACTGCTGCTTTTTTCATAGATTGAATAGGCATAAACAGTAGTTGATAGCTATTTTTGGCTATATCAACTGGCTTTTAAAAGGTTATGCCCAGTGCGACGACTTATTTCATGATCAGCATAGGAAATAATGGGCAATGATTAATAAGCCTGAGCCCTAAGATTGATGATCTTCTTGTTTCCCTTTTTCGATAACTGTAGCACTTTGTGTTTGTGCGGCAGCTTGGGTTGAGGAATTGATCTCGACATTCGTCACCGTATCATCACCGACAATATGAGCGACTTTGAGTTTTCTCACAGTTCGAATCGTAATGATCGGACCTGAAATCGCATATAAGTAGAAACCGACACATAAGATCAAAGCAGGTTGAACAGACACCACCACAAACACACCGACGACCAGTAAGATCACGATAAAGTTAACCTTGCCACGCCAATCAATTTCTTTAAAGGAGTGATAGCGGAAATTGCTGACCATCAATAGACCCGTTGCCGCAGTCACAAGGGCTGCAATCCAACTGATATTTTTTCCATCGAGACTGTATTGATTACCAAGCCAGATACTGCCAGCAATAACAGCCGCGGCGGCCGGACTTGCGAGTCCCTGAAAATAGCGCTTATCGGCAACGCCAACTTGTGTGTTAAACCGAGCAAGTCTTAATGCGGCACCAGCACAGTAAATAAATGCCGCTAGCCAGCCTATTTTACCTAAATCAGCTAGTGCCCAATTATAGGCAAGTAATGCTGGCGCCATCCCAAAGGACACCATATCTGCCATACTGTCGTACTCGGCCCCAAAATCACTTTGGGTATTGGTCAGTCTTGCGACTCGACCATCGAGACCATCACAGATCATGGCTATAAAAATGGCTATTGCAGCAGCTTCAAAGTTAGCATTCATGGAAGCAATCACGGCATAAAAGCCAGAAAATAATCCTGCTGTCGTAAAAAGATTAGGTAGTAAATAGATACCTTTATTCTTTACTGCTTGATTTGAAGAATTTTGCATACACTTAATTACGCTAGTTCAGTGAAGAGAAGTTAGCTTTCAAGATAACATATTTTATTATCATGTCGATGAGAGACCAGTTAGGGATAATTTCGATGTTAAAAGTGAACATGTTCAGAACAATACTGTATCGATGGCTCTGGCTCGGTCTTTTCATTGGCCCCGTTTCTGCGGGCGTTATCTATACTTGGGTCGATGAAAATGGGGTAACGCATTACAGTCAACAAGCACCACAACAAGAAAAAATCAAAGCAGAAAAACTCTACAGTGAAGATTTAGAGCAAGCGAAAGTCGGTTTTATCGGGCCGATAAAAAAAGCAGATCCCACTTCTGAAGCCAATGAATTAGAAAAGTCAGCGGCGCTGATTAAAGAAAAAGACGTCAAACAGGCTAAATCCATTTGTGAGAGTGCAAAACACAATTTAGAAATACTCACAACGCATACTAAGCTTATCCGCCAAACTTCAGACTCGGGTGAATCTGTCGCTATGACTGAGGAAGACCGCCAAGCCTCGATTGCCCAGCAGCAGGAAAGAATCAAACTCTTCTGTGATAAGAAATAGCCATTAACGAAGAATGATTAATGCTAATGCAATAAAAAGAGCCGAGTTTTTAACTCGGCTCTTTTCGTTTAGTGCTTGAAGCGGGAGCGATACTGACTACTGGTTATTGCTCGAACACTAACTCGCCACCCGCACAGCTGACCTTGATCGGTTTACCCGGCAACAAGTCACCACGCAGTAATTTCTGCGCCAGCGGGTTTTCGACTTCTTGCTGCAATGCCCGTTTCAACGGTCTTGCACCATACACAGGATCGAAACCAATTTCCGCAATCAATGATAATGCCTCGTCGGTGATCTCCAATGTATAGTCCTTTTCAGCCAAACGTTGGCGTAAGGAAGCAATTTGTATCGAAGCAATACGCTTGATATTGGCAGCATCCAATGGATGGAACACCACAGATTCATCGATGCGGTTTAAAAACTCGGGTCTGAAACTGTGAGTCACCACATTCATTACCGCTGCTTTCATCTCTGCATAGGTCACTTGACCAAATCCTTCTTGGATAATGTCGGAGCCTAAGTTCGAGGTCATGATGATCACTGTATTTCTAAAATCGACAGTACGACCTTGACCATCGGTTAAGCGTCCATCATCAAGCACTTGCAGTAAAATGTTAAACACATCGGGATGCGCTTTCTCGACTTCGTCAAGCAATATCACCGAATAAGGTTTACGACGAACGGCTTCCGTTAAGTAACCGCCCTCTTCATAACCTACGTATCCTGGAGGCGCACCCACTAAACGCGATACTGAGTGTTTTTCCATAAACTCAGACATATCAATGCGCACTAAAGCCGATTCGGTATCAAATAAGAACCTCGCCAGTGATTTACACAGCTCAGTTTTACCTACACCCGTTGGGCCTAAGAACAGGAACGAGCCAATCGGGCGATTTGGATCAGCCAGACCCGCGCGGCTACGACGAATCGCATTCGCGACCGCATCGACGGCTTCGTTTTGGCCGATCACACGCTCGTGCAGCGCCACTTCCATTTGCAGTAATTTTTCACGCTCGCCTTCCAGCATTTTCGATACGGGTATTCCCGTCGCTTTCGACAGTACTTCAGCGATTTCGAACTCAGTGACCTTGTTACGCAATAACGTCATGTCCTGCATTTCGGCTTGCGATGCCAAATCAAGCTGTTTTTCAAGCTCAGGAATACGACCGTATTGCAACTCAGACATCCGAGTTAAATCACCCGCACGACGCGCCACTTCTAAGTCCATTCGAGCCTGTTCGAGATCGGCTTTAATATGCTGAGTGCCCGCTAATGCGGCTTTTTCAGTACGCCAGATTTCGTTCAACTCTGACGCTTTCGCTTCAACGTCACGTAATTCCTCTTGCAGATGGTCAAGCCTGCGACGACTCGCCTCATCATTTTCTTTGGCTAACGCTTGCTCCTCCAGTTTGAGCTGGATAGCACGACGTTCGAGCCTGTCGAGTGACTCAGGTTTTGAGTCCATCTGCATACGGATGCTCGATGCCGCTTCGTCAATCAAATCGATCGCCTTATCGGGTAACTTACGGTCCGACACATAACGGTGCGACATAGTCGCTGCCGCCACAATCGCCGGATCGGTAATTTCCACATGATGATGCAGCTCGTAACGTTCTTTCAGTCCACGCAAAATGGCGATAGTGTCTTCAACGCTTGGTTCATCCACCAGCACTTTTTGGAAACGTCGTTCAAGCGCCGCATCTTTTTCAATATACTGACGATACTCATCGAGCGTTGTCGCACCCACACAGTGCAAGTCACCACGCGCTAACGCAGGTTTGAGCATGTTACCCGCATCCATTGCGCCTTCACCTTTACCGGCACCAACCATAGTATGCAGTTCGTCGATAAAGAGGATCACTTGACCTTCTTCCTGTGACAACTCATTAAGTACCGCTTTTAAACGCTCTTCGAACTCACCACGATATTTAGCACCCGCAATCAATGAGCCCATATCGAGGGATAAGACACGCTTATTTTTAATCCCCTCGGGGACTTCACCATTAACGATACGCTGGGCAAGTCCTTCAACAATCGCCGTTTTACCGACACCCGGTTCACCGATAAGGACAGGGTTGTTTTTACTGCGACGTTGTAACACTTGGATCGTGCGGCGAATTTCATCGTCACGGCCAATCACTGGATCTAACTTGCCTTGTTCGGCTCGCTCAGTGAGATCGATAGTAAACTTCTTCAACGCTTGGCGTTGATCTTCGGCATTGGGATCATCGACATTTTGGCCGCCACGCACTTGTTCAATGGTTTGCTCCATTAACTCTTTCGTTGCTCCGGCTTTTTTCAACGCCTGAGCAAGGGCATCGCTGCCTTCTAATGCCGCCAACACAAATAGCTCGCTAGAGATATATTTGTCTTTACGCTTTTGCGCTAACTTATCACACAGGTTTAATAAACGGATTAACCCTTGGGATAACTGCACATCGCCGCCAGTTCCTTCAACTTGAGGTAAGCGTTCTAACTCTTGACTCAAGAGCGATCGCAGCGCACTAACACGAATACCCGCTTGGGTTAATAAGGGATGGATTGAACCAGAATCCTGGTTAAGCAGTGCCATCATCAAATGTAGCGGTTCGATAAACTGATGATCACGCCCAAGAGCAAGTGATTGGGCATCTGAGATGGCAAGCTGGAATTTATTGGTCATACGATCGAGTCGCATACAGCCTCCTAAAACTCACATATTAGATATATGCCAATCCACCAGATACCTTACCAAATGAACGGCTTTGAATTAGCGTGTCAAATGGAGAGTTCAAAATAGGATTGGTATTACATTTCGTTAGTTAAAAGATGGGGGCTATTTAGCCAAATTCAAGCGAATAACACGCAAATAAATACAAGCTGTAAGGGAATTAGCTTAAGACTTAAGCCAGATCAATGAAGCCATGCGTCCCGTCACCTTATCGCGACGATAAGAGAAGTAATCCGTGTCGCTGACTGTGCAGATATCTGCGCTATAAATAGGGTTTATCCCGAGTAAACTCAAGCGTAATTTAGCCAAGCCAATAATATCGGCAAGATACTTGTTACCACTTGGAATAAAACACGCTGCCGACTGTAGATGTAAAGTACAAAAGGCTTGCTGTACTTCAACGCCGACTTCAAATTTTTGTGGACCAATAGCCGGGCCGAGGTAGGCAATCAACTCATCCATAGGTGAACTAAACTGCGCCGCAGTTGCCTCAATCACGCCATCACACAAACCACGCCAACCAGCATGAGCCGCAGCCACTTCGGTTCCCGCTTGATTACACAGCAACACAGGCAAACAATCGGCGGTCATCACAGCGCAAACTCGTCCAGCGGTTCGGCTGTAACTGGCATCGGCAATCGGTGTATCCGCAGCATGAGCTAAGCTCAGCGCGTCTAAATTAAGCACATGAGTACCATGCACTTGCTCGAGCCAGACAGGCTCGGCGGTTAACGCTAATTGTTTGCAGAGTAAGTCACGATTAGCCATCACCCGCTCTTCAACATCACCGACATGCAGCCCAAGATTGAGACTATCATAGGGATGTACGCTCACACCGCCATGACGATTTGTCATAGCGATGCCAACATTAGCAGGAACAGGCCAATCGTGATTAAACATTTACAAATACTCGATCGGATGTTCGACCGTGTCTTGACGCAGTGCTTTCGTTAAAATCACCATGTCTTCAGGAATTGGCGCTTGCCAACTCATGATTTCACAGCTCACTGGGTGCGCTAATTCAAGACGCACAGCGTGTAGCGCTTGGCGTTTAAAGTTTTTCAGAATTTCAAAAAACTCTGGGCTCGCGGCCTTTGGTGGTTTCGGACGACCACCATAAACAGGATCGCCCACTAATACGTGGCCAATGTATTCCATGTGCACACGAATTTGATGCGTACGACCCGATTCAAGGCGCAATCTTAAACGCGTGTGATTACGGAACTTTTCGGCAACCCGATAATGGGTAACGGCTGGTTTACCAGAGTGATGCACCGCCATATGAGTGCGTTTGGTTGGATGACGGCCAATCGGCTCATCAACAGTACCGCCACCTGTCATAGTCCCCATCACAATCGCTTCGTATTCACGAGTGATTTCACGGGCCTGCAAAGCAGCCACTAAATGGGTTTGTGCTTCAACCGTTTTGGCCACTACCATCAAACCTGTCGTGTCTTTATCGAGACGGTGCACAATACCCGCACGCGGCACATGCTCAATATCGGGACAATGGTGTAAAAGCGCATTCATTAGCGTACCATCAGCATTACCAGCACCAGGGTGCACAACTAATCCTGCTTGCTTATTGATAACAAGGATATGATCGTCCTCATAGACAATATTTAGCTCGATGGCCTGTGCTGCTGCATGCACTTCTTCCTCAAGAGTTGCAGCAATTTCAATCTGTTGTAGCTCGAATACTTTCTCGCGAGGCTTATTAACAATTACCCCGTCAACATAAACTGCATCAGATAGGATCCATTCCTTGATGCGCGTGCGCGAGTAATCTGGGAACAACTCAGCTAGTGCCTGATCTAATCTCAGGCCAGTTTGTGTTGCCGAAATCTCGCTTTTTAGATTAATCTCTTGTGTCATAGGAACCGTATCCCCATTTAGGGGTCAAAAAATGTGTGCTATCTGTTACAATCGGATGTTTTCTATTTTATAGTGAAATGGAAAAATTCTTAACTACAACTTAAAAAGAATTGAATTCAAGTATGTATAAATTTTCCAAAGGCGTTACCTTAGTCCTATTTTCACTAGCGTTATCAGCCTGTAGCAGCAGCCCTGATGATAGCGATATTGCAGCCAAAACCTCACCTGATGTGCTTTATTCTCAGGCAAGAACCTCCATGGAGCTTGGTAATTACGCTAAAGCTGTCCGTTCTTTGGAAGCGCTAGACTCTCGCTTCCCTTTCGGACCGCATAAAACCCAAGTCCAATTAGACTTGATTTATGCTTATTACAAAATGGATGATGTCGCTTCTGGTATCGCCAATATAGACAGATTTATCCGTCTTAACCCAACCCATCCTAATATCGAC
Organism: Shewanella sp. W3-18-1; assembly: GCF_000015185.1. Taxonomy (NCBI): domain Bacteria; kingdom Pseudomonadati; phylum Pseudomonadota; class Gammaproteobacteria; order Alteromonadales; family Shewanellaceae; genus Shewanella; species Shewanella sp. W3-18-1. The sequence continues at coordinate 3,598,187 of NC_008750.1, forward strand.
TATGTCTACTATATGCGAGGACTGGTCAACATGCAGGCTGATAACTATCTATTCCATGATATGTTGAGTATTGATAGAACTGACCGCGATCCTAAAAATGCCCAAGATGCCTTTAAAGATTTTGACCGTTTAATCAAAACCTATCCTAACAGCAAATATGCTGCTGATGCACAAAAGCGTATGTTTTCGCTGAAAAATCGCTTGGCAAAATATTCAATTCAAGTTGCCGAATATTATCTCAAAATGAACGCTTGGAGCGCCGCGGCAATCCGAGCTCAATCAGTACTAGAAACATATCCTGGCACCCCTTCAACAGAGCGGGCCTTAGAAATAATGATAGAAGCTTACGGCGAATTAGGTCAGAACCAGCTGAAGCAAAACGTGCTCATGGTAATGCAAGCTAACTATCCAAACAATGAAATCTTATCAAACTAGTTAAGAATGCCCCTTTGAAGGGGCATTCTTTTTAGATATGTTCATCCTTTCTAACTAACGAAGTCATGCGTCTTTATCGATTTTTAATCTGCCCGAATGAGTAATAGTACAGCGTAATCCCTTATTCGAGTAAAACTTATGCAACTACACCCATTTTTAGGTTATTTAGTAAAAATCTATTGACTCAAAACCCGAAAAGCCTTTAAATTGCGCCCGTCGCCCGAATAGCTCAGTCGGTAGAGCAGAGGATTGAAAATCCTCGTGTCCCTGGTTCGATTCCGGGTTCGGGCACCATCTTTAAATAGGTTGCGATAGCCACTTATGTTAGAGAACTGCGATAGATACAGTGCAGGTGTGGTGGAATTGGTAGACACGCCAGCTTCAGGTGCTGGTGCTCGTAAGGGCGTGGAGGTTCAAGTCCTCTCACCTGTACCAAATTGCAGTTCAAAAGTTAAGATTCACAGTGTTAAGATTGTCAATTCGATGAAATATCGAATAGCCATGCAGATGTGGTGGAATTGGTAGACACGCCAGCTTCAGGTGCTGGTGCTCGCAAGGGCGTGGAGGTTCAAGTCCTCTCATCTGTACCAACATTAAACCTCGCTAAGCGAGGTTTTTTTGTATCTAAAATAAAATTTTCCTCCATTTCTCTTTAACTCCCGCAAGTTTGCTATAACTAATCTTACAGACTCATCATAGGGATAGCTTGAGCTCTGCCCAAAGGACTCATTTAGTTCACAGAGGCATCCATATGAACGGCCTACAAATTAAACAAAAAATGTTTATCGGTATTTTAGTTCCACTAATCATGCTCCTTATGATCGGTTTTATTGCCGTAAATATGATGGGAAAAATTGAGGTTGGTGTCGAACGTATCTACAACGACAGAGTGGTTCCACTTGATGACTTAAAAGTCATTGCTGATAAATATGCGGTAGATGTAATTGATGCCGTCAATAAGACCAATGCTGGCGGTTTGAGCGCATCGGATGGTGCAAGTGCACTTGAAAATGCAAAATCAACCATTACTCAATATTGGCAAAAATATTTAGCGACGGAGCTTACTTCAGAAGAATCAGTCTTAGCAAAACAAGCTGAGGCACTCTTTGCGCCTGCAAACCAACAGATAAATACCCTTACTGCACGCTTAAGAAGTTTAAACGGTAATATCACAGGCCAACTGAACGACAATATTATGCCGCTCTACCACGCGATAGACCCCATCAGTGGCAAAATATCGGAGCTAATTGCATTACAGATCAAAATTGCAGGACAGGAAAAAAATACCGTTAAAGACATTTATCAATCGTCTATTACGATTTTCATCATCTTATCGGCTATTGCCATGTTAATCAGTATCTTAATTGGCCTATGGGTTAACCGCAGTGTCATGAACCCTATCAGCGATATAGTAAATAAGTTAAGGACCATCCATCAACATTCCGATCTCACCATTAAGTTTAAGACCTTCAATAATGATGAACTTGGGCAAATCTCAACTAGCCTAAGCCAAGTGATTGAGCACTTAAGAGGTATTTTGAATTCCATTGCCGAAGCGGCAAATACCGTTAATCACTCAGCAACCGATCTTAGTAGTTTTACTCAAGCAACCAATAAACGTATGCAACAGCAACAAGCGGAGACAGAGCAAACTGCCACAGCAATGAACGAAATGACGGCAACCGTTGCAGAAGTCGCCCAAAGTGCGGCTGCAGCAGCCGATTCAGCCAAAGATGCAGATACCTATGCTGCCAACGGTAATAGTATTGTGATGCAATCCATTGACAGTATGTCGCAGCTTTCCGATCAAATTCAAAAAACGGCAAAAGTTATCGGCTTTTTGGCTAATGAAAGCCAAAATATTGGCCGAGTGCTCGATGTGATTAAAAGTATTGCGGAGCAAACTAATCTACTGGCATTAAACGCCGCCATTGAAGCCGCTCGCGCGGGGGAACAAGGTAGAGGCTTTGCTGTCGTGGCCGATGAAGTAAGAACTCTTGCCCAACGTACCCAAAAATCAACCCAAGAAATTGAAGCCATGATAGCGACACTACAGCAGGGCGTAAAAGAAGCGGTAAGTGCCATGGAAATAGGTATTCATCAGGTGGATGATGCCAATGATAAAGCTAATCAGGCAGGTCAAGCGCTCAAAGAAATTGTCACTTCTGTTGATAGCATCACGGAATTAAATACCCACATAGCGACCGCAGCAGAAGAGCAAAGCAGTGTAGCAGAGAGCATTAATCGCAGCATTATTGCCATTAGCGATATTGCCGAACACTCTACAACATCGGCGGCTGAGTTAAGTGAGTCGGTGATAAATTTAACAAAACTCGCCAGCAGTATGCGCAATCAAGTCAGTGCCTTTAAACTCTAATTTAGAGAACAGCCTCTGAGTTTAGATTTTTATGCAAGCAATCTCAGCCGCGGTGAGAGTTCGACTCTCACCAGGTTGAAGCTGTTCATCTAACACTATGTCACCAATGGATAACCGATGTAGACCAATCACAGGATTACGAAATCGGCCAAACATACGCTTTATTTGATGGTATTTACCTTCTTTTAACGTCACTTCAGCCAAATGGGAATCGAGGATAACCAGTTTTGCGGGTTGAGTCGTGATATCTTCAAAACCAAAATACATACCTTCAGCAAATGCTGTTACATAATCATGTGTTAGTGGATTTGCAAGCGTCACACGATACACTTTATCGACTTTTTCTGTTGGTGACATAAGCGCCTCGGACCATCGACTATCGTTAGTCAGGAGCAATAATCCAGAAGAATTTAAATCCAGTCGACCCGCGATATGCAATTCGTGCCGATATTCATTATCAAGTAGGTCGATTACCGTCTTATGTTGGTTATCCTTAGTCGCACTCACCACGCCAACAGGCTTATGTAACATCATATAAACCGGAGTATTGGCCTGTAAAACTTGATCATCGAGTTGGATATGGGAAAACTCATCCACTTGTCTGTCCATCTCTTTAACAATCTGCCCATCCACTTGCACACGCCCAGATAGCAGTAAATCACGCACTAATTTGCGGGGCATCTGCATCTTCGCGCTTAAATATCTATCGAGTCGACCACGTTTAGATTGCATGTTGCCTCAAACACCATAAAAAGAACAAACGCTCACTGAGTATACCGTCTTAACAAGGCGTTTATGGTACTTGTGGGGTGAGTGACACAATTCGATATGCACAACGGCGTGCACCTTCGATAATATGCTCTTCTCGATTCACGGTGGCGATATCTGCAAATAGTTGCTGAAATAATTGCAACTCTGAGCGGCAAAAATTTAAACAATGTGTTGCAGCAGCGCAGATAGGACAATGATTTTCGAGTAGAAAATACACTCCATCGATTTGCTCCATCGTCGCCATATAACCTTCGTTCGAGCGTAATTTCGCAAGTATGGCCAAACGTGTCGGAATATCAGTAGCACCTTCCATTGCGGCACGATATTGGACTAACGCACTTTGCTCCCTGTGACCGATAAGCTTATCCAAGCCTTGGTCGCCAAAGATCATTTTTACCGAGTCAATCAGCTGTACCGTCAATTCCTCATGGCGATCGGCAAAGTGAGTGCGGCTTTGCTCAGTCAAGCCCCAGTAACGTGTTGGGCGACCGCGACCTTCAACTCTATCCTCAATATCCACATCACCCATATCTTCCAAAGCCTGAAGATGTTGACGCACCCCCATAGTTGTTAACGCCAATTCCTCCGCTAAGGTTTTAGCGGTGAGCGGGCCATGCAACTTGAGTAATTGAACAATCTTATCAGTGGTTTTCATTTGAAATCTCCAGTCTTCGCAACGGATTATCCCCCATTCGCCCGCTCTTTAACAGATTAAATAAACTTTTTTATTTACTTTATCCTTTACAAGATTAAATAAAGCAATTACCTTACAAATAATTTATAAACAAATAGGTTTACTTAATGAAGTTACTCATCATCAGCACCAGCCAAAGACCCGATTCACAAAGTGCTAAAGTCGGTCGTTATATCGCGGAAAGCAGTTTCTCATCGCCCCATACTATGGGTTACGACACGATACATCACTTAGAACTATGCCTGTTTAATCTGCCCTTTTGGGACGGAGAAGAAAACAACAAAGGTGAACACTGGCCCGAAATAGAGCACAGAGTCGATGAAGCCGATGCGCTAGTGCTGATCACCCCGGAATGGGGCGGTATGGCATCACCATTACTGAAGAACTTTTTGTTGATGTGTACTCGTGAAGAAACCGCCCATAAACCCACCTTGTTAGTATCAATATCGGATGGTATTAGCGGTACCTACCCTATCGTTGAACTAAAAATGAATGCACTTAAAAATAATAAATTAGTGCCCATCCCCGATCACTTAATCATTCGCAATGTCAGCCATGTACTCAATGCCATCCCTGAGAGTGCCCGCGATATCGCGCTTAGGGAAAGAGTGCAATACAGCTTATATATGCTGCATCAATACGCCCAAGCATTAGCCCCCATTCGTGAACAACATGCCAATCAAGCGTACCCCAAACAGCAGGAATACTGTTACGGTATGTAAGCGGCTTGAGATTTTAACCACCAACGACAGACTAAAATCATTACAAGGAACGCATTATGATTCATTTAGAGCATATCAATTTAGTGGTAGACGACATCCCTGCAGCACTTCGCTTTTATCAAGCGGCTTTTCCCCACTGGCGCGTACGCGGGGGTGATAAAGGCACTTGGTACGGCAAACCGCGTAATTGGATTCATTTTGGCGATGATTATCAATACATTGCTTTTAGTGACAATGGTGAAGGTGAAAACCGCGATTTAACGGGTCACCAAATAGGCCTAGCGCATTTTGCCTTTGTGACCGACGACTTAGATGCTGTGATAGCAAGACTGACCCAGGCAGGTTTCCCTATTGCTAAAGATGGCATGGAAGACCCCTATCGACGCAATATTTACTTCTTCGACGCCCATGGGTTTGAAGTGGAATTTGTGGAGTATTTAAGCGATATTCCTGCAGAGCGCAATCGTTATTGATGCATAACAGCGGAGGATCTATATCAACTTTCGGCTCAAATCATAAATAATTTATCGATATGATTGGGCTTTATCGGCATAAGTGGATAAATAGGTCCACTTTGCCATCATGCACTCACGCTTAAAGTCGTTACTTTGAAAGCGGAAATCGCTACACTAGCCGCCACAAAGCGAGTTTCTAATTAGATAACACTATGCCTACGCCTTATTCCTATTCCACAACTTATATCCTAGATAAAGCGCATTTTGATGAATGTTATACTCAATCTGTCACCCCAGATCCCACACTTAAACCCTATTACAAAGGGATTGGGCTGGTACTCATAGGTATCGCGCTTATCTTCACCGACATTAGCCTGTATTTAGCTTACTTCTTCGTAGGGTTAGGCGTTATCGAGGCGCTGAATGTGAAATACCATAAAGCTTGGTGGCTGATGCGGCAAATGATGAGTAAAGCGGCCAGTAATGACGTTACCCTAACCATTGATGAACAGGGTATTCGCACTCAATCACAATATGTTAATAGCCAAATACTGTGGACGGATATATACCGTATTAACGAAACTGAAAAAGGTTTTTTGATCACCCATAAAGCAGGCACCAGTTATATCTCTTCAAGCTGTTTAGATGACTCAGCTATCGCTTACATAAAAGCCAAAAACTGAACAAAAAAGGCTGATTTTCATCAGCCTTTTGTCTATTGCCTCGGATCGAAATATTATTTTCTCAACTCACCAATCGGCAATATAGTACGGCCATATTCATTGTTCAGTACTTGTGCCATCGCAAAATAAATTGCGCTAGCACCACAAATAATGCCCTCAAACCCTGCAATAGTGCCAATTAGGGCATTACCCGTAAAATCTCGAGCGGCGAGTAGGAAGAACAATACCGTAAGTGAAGCAAAAACAAATTGCTTAGCCCTTGGGTATCGTAATGAACCCACAAACATAAATGCTGTAAAAATACCCCAAAGCGTCAGATACCATCCCATAAAATAGGTTGGGCTCGCCGCAACGCCCGCATTCGGCATCAAAATTAATCCAACAAGGGTTAACCAAAACAAGCCATAGGATGTAAAAGCCGTGGTCCCAAAGGTATCCCCACGCATAAAACACATAATGCCAACAATGACTTGACCAATACCACCATAGAATATTCCCATGGCTAAGATCATAGAGTCTATCGGGAAATATCCCGCATTATGAATATTTAACAGAATCGTCGTCATACCAAAACCCATTAAACCTAATGGGGCTGGATTAGCCAGTTTTGTCGACACTACCGTTCTCCTAGAGAGTCACTAAATTGATTAAAATCAAAATATTAATAAAATACATCACACTTATCTGTTTCTGTGAGCGGCGCATTTTAGTAGACATAAACATGACTCGCAACGTAAAGTTTAAAACATCAAGAAAATCAAAAATAATCAATAAATATCAATCAATTACGAAATAAATAAAATAAAAATTAGCATTTCAACATTCTAATTAATAAATATTCTTTTTAGATTCAAATAACTACCGTAAACCCTAGTCAGAACGTGCTTTAGATCGCGATTCTTACGCAATATTTGCATTGGTTCAAAATTTACTTTTTTAGCGATACCAAATATAAGATCAAGCGTTTCTATAAACAGGGATATTTATTAACTTCATCCCAATAAAGTAAGAAAAACGACATAAACCGCACTTTTGACAAAATAGTAACCATTGAATAACGACTGCAGATGGAACTTTTCGCATGCTGCTAACTCAATAGCTTAAAGACAGCGAATGCATAAAAATGAATTATGGGTATAGTCAATTGGAATAAGGTAGATGTGGCAGTATGATGACAACAGCCTGTAAATAGTCTGAGAAATACCCCAAAGTATGATGTCGACTTACGAGCACAGCACGGAAAAATTCACTCACCAAATTAGCTAAAAATTATTTATATCTAAAAAATAATAGCAGTGATAAATTGCTGCTGTTGGCACATTGAATTAAGAGAACAAATCTTAGTCTGTTGTTAACAATCAATAACTAAAGGAAATAAAATGAAGAAGTTATCAGCTCTTATCACTCTTTCGGTATTCGTTAGTTTTGCACCATTTGCCAATGAATCTCCGCTCCCCCCTGCCCCTGCGTCCGACGTTGCCCAGTTGACAGAGGTATGTCAACAGATGGCATCTGAAGATCAAATAGACAATGCTGAATTACCACAATATGTGCTCGATTGTGTAAACGATCAATTGACTGAAATGGGCTATCAAACGATTAAAGAACTCAACTAAACTTGACTCATTCGCTTCCTTTAGCGTGATCCTATACATTTAGCTTTCACTGCTTACTACCGTGCCATTCATCCTATTGAATGGCACAATATTTTGTGAAACGGGCGCATTTTACACAATTCTCACATCAATAACGCCTCAAAAAGACACAAAATAATAACAAAAATTAACATTCAGGGCTGACGACATCACCACGTAAAAATGGGTGGGGGTTATATTTTTTTCATTTATATACAGTGAGTTACAAAAAACTCATTGCTACTATTCATCTGACATCTGTATCATTTTGCATCCATACTAGCTAAACCTCTGTCGAATGAAGCATAAAATGCTAATCTCTTTTCTACTTATCACGACTTCGACCCATAACGCTTAATCATGTATCGTATTTTACTTATCCTGCTAATCACCCTCGGCATCCCCTTAGTAGGAATGGCGAAAGAGACATGCTCTACGAAACATGAGTGTATCGAAATGCGGAATTGGGATTTAGGTATAGCTATCGGATGGGGGCAAAAAACCAATCCATTAAAGGATTTTGACGATATCCCAGTATTTTTCATCCCAACAGTCGCTTACTACGGCGAGCGTTGGTTTTTCGATAATGGCAATATTGGCTACAGTTTAACTGAACAAGAATATTTTAGTGTTAATGTAGTGACAAGTTATAGCTTGGACAGAGCCTATTTTTATCGCTGGGATCCTTCAAATGTCTTTCTTGCTCGCAGCTCGCAAACTGCAACCAATTTTACAGATCGTCCTGCACTGAGTATTAGCAGTGAGCCTGAGCCTGTCTTTAATTCATTAGAATCGCGCCACTTTACTATGCTCGGTGGTATAGAAGCCTTTATTTATAGTCAATTAGGTACAATCAGATTGGCATATTCCCACGATATGTTCAGTGTACACTCTGGCTCAGAGGCACAAGTAAAGTGGACTTATGGTTGGCATGTAAATCAATGGATTCTCGATTTATCCTTAGTCTTGGATTGGAAAAGTCAAAATGTCGTGGATTATTACTATGGTATCCGTCCAAGCGAAAATGCCTATTGGAGCCAGAAATATCAAGCCAGTTCAGGTTGGAATAAAGGTGCTGAAGCCACGGTACGCTATATATTAACAGATAATTGGGATCTGCTATTGGCAGTTCGTTATACTCAAATTTCCGATGAAATTGCCGCCAGTCCCTTGCTTGATAAAGACTACAGCAGCACGTATTTTGTTGGCGCAGCCTATAGGTTTTAACATTAGTGACTCCCCCTCAGATTAACTTGCTTTGTGTGTTAACTCTCTGCTTGGGTTTAATTGGGAGCAATAACGCACAGGCAAAATCTGATAAGCACAATAATCTGAAAGTGACACCAGAAATTTGTATTACCAGCAATGATGAGCAAACTTGTGAGATCACGCTGGAATTACAGTGGGAACTCTCTAACGATGAGCTCGTTTGCATTTTATCCGACAATCCAGCTTATCCAAAATGGTGTAATGATTCGCTCAATCAGCGCACTGTCAATATTAAGGTAAGCACCTCGACTGATATTCAATTTGTCATGGTGAGTAAAGAGAGCAATCAAACCTTGGCAGGTGCCAAACTTAAAATCACGTCAGCTTCACAGCCTCAGGTGCGCAGACGTTACCGTAACCCTTGGAGTTTATTTTAATGACCAGCCCACAAGCATCCCACAGAGTGTTATTGGTTGAAGACGATGTCCGTCTGGCAAATTTAATCGTCGATTACTTAAAATCCCACGGCATGCATGTCGAAGTGGAACGCCGCGGCGATACTGTTTTAACGCGTTTAATCAACTATAAGCCCGATATCATACTGTTAGATATTATGCTGCCAGGCATGGATGGCCTGAGCCTGTGCGAAAAATTACCTGACTATTTTGCAGGTCCAATACTGTTGATGAGCGCGCTTGGTTCGACTGAAGATCAAATCAAAGGATTAGAATTGGGCGCCGATGATTATGTGGTCAAGCCCGTTGATCCTGCGCTATTAGTGGCAAGAATTCACAACTTACTACGCCGTCAAAATCAACCACCACAGGCCGAATCCCATTGTTTAACCTTTGGCAAACTCAGTATCGATCCGCATACCCATGCCATTAGACTTGACGATAAAGAAGTCGATTTAACCAGCCACGAATTTGAGCTGCTATGGTTGCTGGCCTCACAGGCGGGACAAGTGCTAAGTCGCCAGTACATATACCAGCTACTGCTCAATATTGACTTTGACGGTAAAGATCGAAAAATCGATGTGCGGATCTCAAGACTTCGTAAAAAACTCAACGATAATATTGAGACACCTTTTAGAATTAAAACCGTTTGGGGACAAGGTTATCTATTTGCCCCAGAAGCTTGGAATAACTAAGTTACTACAGTGAAACGTCTCTTTATCAGCTTATATTTATTATTAAGCCTGAGCATTCTTGGCATCGGCTGGACACTCGACAGTCTGTGGCAAAAAAATGTGGATGACAATAATGCCCTCGATGCGCCGTTAGTGGCATTAGCGCAATTATTAGCTCAATTGCCTCCCGATACCCGCCAACGGTATCTGGAGGCGATCCCAGCGAATCCGGTGATGCCACTGCAATTACTCAATGCAGATCAAGTCGCGCTGGCAGATAATCAAGCGTTAAGCACAAGCAAGGTGTTCACCACCACGGCCAATGATGATAGCTTGCTGCAATTTATTCGAGTAGACGATCAAGTCTTAATGGCGGGGCCGCTGGACATAGATCCCAGAGCCAACCTTCGCAGCCTGTTCACCCTGTTCTTTTATTTATCACTCGCCCTTGTTGCGCTAATTTGGGTCGGCCCGCTTTCACGGGATTTGAGCATACTGCGTAAGGCCACCAAAGAATTTGGCGAAGCCAAATGGAACACTCAGATTAGCCTGTCAAATCGATCACAAGTCAAACCATTAGCCGATACATTTAACGAAATGGCGCGCCATATCAGCGCCTTGATTGAGAACCAAAAACACCTCTCTAATGCGGTTTCCCATGAGATCCGCACGCCTCTGGCGAGGCTCAAATTCGCTCTTGCACTTATGCCTATGTATTGCCAGCCAGATTCGGACGAACAGAAGCGACAAGACTTTCTCGACGAAATGCAGCTCGACATCAAAGAAATGGAAGACTTACTTCAAGAACTGCTAACCTACGCCAGCTTAGAGTCCCAGCGAGAAGGAATTCAATTAGACGAATACGATTTAATTAACCTTATCAATCAAAGCATTAAGCGTCTAGAAACCTTAAGTCCAACGCCTATAACGCTCAAGGCCGAAGTCGAAAAACTCCCCTTATTCGGAGAACCCGCATTAATCGAACGGGCGCTACAGAATTTACTGACCAATGCACAACGCTTTGCCCGCACTGAAATCATCATTGAGGTTAAGCAGACCCTGCATAGGGTCAATTTAAGTGTGAGTAACGATGGCGAATCTATCCCTGCGGTGGATTTACCCAAAGTGTTCGAGCCATTTTATCGCAGCCAATCGGTGCAGAATGGTAATAAAGGGCACGGTTTGGGACTGGCGATCATCAAACGTATTATGCAGCGCCATCAAGGGGATGTAAGCGTCGTCAGCGATACGCTACATACCCGCTTTAGTTTAATCTGGCCAAAGAAACGTAAGCAGTGATAAGCATTAGGATTAGATAAACAAAAGTCACTCATGCATCTCACTCGCAAATGTAAAAAGCGAGTTAAACAAGCTAATTCAACCTATTAGTCTAGCTCGATGTCCCCAAAATCCAGATCGGCTTCTGGCTCAGGCTCAAAATTCAGCTGTGGATTTAACGCTGCACTTTCTTGCTCTATTTGTGCTTGCCTTGCTTTCATCATCGCTAACTGACGACGACGTTTGCGTTGAGTACACAGGCGAATAACATCGTATTTTTGCGCATCTGAAAAGGTTAACCAATTGAATCTTTCGTCACGGCTTCGCAGGCAACCATTACAGTAACCGCGCGCATCGGTGGCACACACACCGATACAAGGACTGGGGATCTCAAAAAAGGCTAACTGTTCCATCACCTGCTGCGATTCCTCACTAAAAATCAACCATACTCAACACAGCGCGCTAAGACGATGCCGTTTTATTGCATTCAAAGCGATTCAAATACAACATGCTTATCTAAAAGTACTTGCAGTAACAACCTTAATCAAGGCACATTGAACAGAGTTTGTACAACTTGGAGTTCTATCATGGGATACCGTTACCTTGCCATACTATTGAGTGCTTTAGTGTTATTAAGCGCTTGTAGCAGTAAACCGAAAAACGATTACGATCTCAATTACGACTTCGCCGCACTACGCAGCTTTACCCAGCTCACACCACAGCCAACGGACGATCCGCTAAGTGCCCAGCGTATTCAAACAGAAATCAATGATCAATTGACTCAAAAGGGTTTTGTTGAAAATACAACATCACCCGATTTTAATGTCACCTACGCCTTACTGACCCAAGATAAGCCCAAAGATTCAGGACTATCCATTGGATTAGGCACTGGTACATTCGGAAGTTCGGGCGGGATTGGAATAGGTACCAGTGTTGGCGTTCCACTGGGGAGTGATACTGCTAAAATTCAAACCATTCAGATAGATATTGTGGACCCGAAGACAAAAAAGTTGATTTGGCGTGGGAGCGATAGTTTTGATTTTGATACTGGTGGCGATAAAAAAGCTCAAGATACGGCCAAAGCCGTCAGCCGAATTTTGACGCAGTTCCCACCCCAAAAATAATCAGGTTAAAATGGGCGTATCTCCGCCCATTTTTATTTCATATCACTTAATTTTTTTGGAGTAAAAGTCTAGAACTCAGGAAAAAAGCCCTGACGAAAGATAACGATCGCCCCTGTCACAAACAATCGCTACGACTACAGAATCCGGATATTGTTTAGCTATCTCCAGTGCTGCAAACACAGCACCGCCCGAACTGACCCCTGCACAAATCCCTTCTTCCCGCGCTAAAGTCCTCGCCATGGCTTTTGCATCTTGCTCTTCAATATCCATGACGACATCAACACGGGATGCATCAAAAATACCCGGCAAATACGCCTGCGGCCAACGCCTAATCCCAGGAATAGCACTGCCATCGGCGGGCTGAAGGCCGACGATAGTGATATCAGGATTACAAGTTTTAAGGTATTTAGACACGCCCATTATGGTGCCCGTTGTCCCCATGCTGGACACAAAATGGGTAATCTTGCCTTGGCTTTGTTGCCAAATCTCAGGGCCTGTCGTGAGGAAATGCGCATTAGCGTTATCTTGGTTATTAAATTGATCCAGCACCTTACCTTTACCCTCGGTTTGTAACCGCAATGCCAAATCCCGCGCGGTTTCCATATTATCCACCAGCATGAGTTCTGCGCCATAGGCTTGCATCGCATCCTTACGCTCCTGAGTCGAGTTTTCCGGCATAATCAGGATCATCTTGTATCCTTTGATGGCCGCCGCCATCGCGAGCGCAATACCAGTATTACCACTCGTTGCCTCAATAAGCGTATCACCAGGGCTTATCTCTTGGCGAAGTTCGGCCTGAATAATCATATTAAGTGCAGCGCGATCTTTTACCGAACCAGCGGGGTTATTGCCTTCCAACTTTAACAGCACAGTGGAAGTACCACAGTCAAGCCGCTGCAAGCGAACTAACGGAGTTTGCCCAATACAGGCTTCAATTGTCGGGAAGTCAGACACAAGGGTTATCCTTTACTTGATAAAACAGCTAAGCAATAGCCTATTCTAAGTGGGTTATCTCTCACAAACACGGTGAATATTGTTTATAGCATAAAATAAATCGCTCATAGTTATTCAAAAAAGTTCTATATGAATGGCTTTTTATAATTAATTAATTCTACTAATCTACAAGTCATCACGCTGATCAAGTTGCCAGATTAAGGAGTTTAAAATGTCCGTAAAATTGATAAAGGCCCTGCTGGGGACCCTCGTTCTGGGAACCTCGCTCAATGTAACCGCCGCAGATCAAACCCTGCTTAATTCCTCTTATGATATCGCACGGGAATTATTTAATGCCTATAACCCGGTTTTTGCCAAACACTGGCAAGAGCAAACAGGTAAAACCGTCGAGATTAAACAATCCCATGCAGGATCATCTGCACAGGCACGCTCGATTCTGCAGGGATTACCCGCAGATGTGGTGACCTTTAATCAAGTGACAGACGTACAAGTGCTACACGATCGCGGTAAATTGATCCCCGAAAATTGGCAACAATTACTGCCTAATGCCAGTTCACCTTACTATTCCACCATTGCCTTTTTGGTGCGTAAGGGTAACCCAAAGCAAATCAGCGACTGGGGCGATTTAGCGAAAGATGACGTTAAGCTGGTATTTCCTAACCCAAAAACCTCTGGTAATGCTCGCTACACTTATCTAGCCGCATTAGGTTATGCCCAGAAAAACCATGGTAAGGATAATCAGGCGGAACTGGATCAATTCCTGAAAAAGTTCCTCGGCAATGTGGCTGTATTTGATACTGGCGGCCGCGGTGCAACCACTTCCTTTGTTGAACGTGGGATCGGTGATGTATTAATTACCTTTGAATCGGAAGTGAACAACATTCGTCAGCAATATGGTACGGATGATTACCAAGTGGTTGTACCCAAAACCTCAATTCTGGCAGAGTTTCCCGTTGCTGTGGTTGAAAAAAATGCTAAGCGTAACGGTACATTAGAGATAGCAACTGAGTATTTGAACTATCTCTATAGTGAAGAAGCACAGCGACTACTGGCAGGATTCAACTATCGCGTACACAACGAAAAGGTTCAGGCAGAATTTGCTAAGCAGTTCCCTACGGTTGACCTTTTAACCGTTGAGCAAATCATCGGTGGTTGGGATAATGCAATGGAGACTCAATTTGCCAATGGTGCCAAACTGGATCAGTTATTAAAGCGTTGATATCACCTTTAATATAGTAAGATATCAACCTAGAACCCGGGCAAAGTCCCGGGTTTATCGCTAATTGGCATTTATCAATCAGTGTTAGCCGTAAAATAGTGGCTTACATATGGCTTGAGCCAGTAATGAGCGAACACTATATAGAATATTGGTTTAACGCGATTAACCTTTTCGGGTGATTATTCTGTGATTTTTAATAACGGGCGTTTACGCCATAAGCGGGTTCTTCCCGGTTTTACCATCAGCTTAGGTGTATCCCTACTGTTTGTCAGCCTGATCCTATTATTGCCGACCACAGGCCTAATCATGCAGACCAGTTCAATGAGTTGGTCCGAATACTGGGGCGTGATTGCCGATCCCAGAGTGGTTGCCAGTTACCGAGTCACCATACTATCGGCACTCGCGGCATCTTTATTTAACTGCCTTTTCGGATTATTACTCGCATGGGTACTCGTGCGTTATGAATTTCCCGGCAAACGCATTTTAGATGCCTTGGTAGACTTACCCTTTGCCTTGCCGACCGCTGTTGCCGGTATCACCTTAGCGACCCTTTATGCGGAAAACGGCCAAATCGGTAGTCTATTAGCAGAATGGGGCATAAAAGTTGCCTACACCCCGCTAGGCATAGTGGTCGCGATGATTTTCACCAGTATTCCCTTTGTGGTTCGTACAGTACAACCCGTTCTCGAAGAGTTATCCCACGAGGAAGAAGAAGCGGGAATGACGCTTGGCGCCTCAGATATTGCGGTATTCTGGCGGGTAATTTTACCCTCCCTTTGGCCAGCATTAATGATTGGAACGGCACTGTCTTTTACCCGCAGTCTAGGTGAGTTTGGTGCAGTGATCTTTATCGCTGGCAATATGCCCTATATCAGCGAAATCACTTCGTTAATGATCTTTGTCCGCCTGCAAGAGTTTGATTTTGCAGGTGCCAGCGCCATTGCCTCAGTGGTTCTGATGACCTCACTATTGCTATTACTGCTGATAAACCTGTGGCAGGCGCGTTACCTGCGCCGCATTCATGGCCGATAAGGAGCGAATATGAACTCATTTAAACCCTTAAGAGTCGGTGAAGCTCCCCTAATAAAATGGAGCCTTATTACCTTCGCCGTGCTCTTAGGCTTATTATTGTTGCTATTGCCGCTGGTGAGTATTTTTCAGCAGGCGTTTGCTGGAGGTTTGGAGCGCTATATTGGGCATCTAACTCAGCCGGATTCGCTGAATGCGATTGGTTTAACGCTGATGGTGGCAGCACTGACAGTGCCCATCAATTTAGTGTTCGGCGTCATGCTGGCGTGGAGTGTCACTCGCTTTGAATTCCCCGGTCGCAAGTTACTGATCACGCTAATTGATATCCCCTTTGCGGTATCCCCTGTCGTCGCTGGTTTGCTCTATTTGCTGCTCTATGGCAACAGTGGCTGGCTGGGCGAATGGTTATATGAGCACGATTTGCAGATCATGTTTGCTTGGCCGGGAATACTATTAGTGACCATTTTTGTCACTTGCCCCTTTGTGGCCAGAGAACTTATTCCATTGATGCAGCAACAGGGCGCATCGGAAGAAGAAGCCGCAGTGATCCTCGGAGCGTCATGGTGGCAACTCTTTCGCCGCGTGACCCTACCCAACATCAAATGGGCACTGATTTACGGTGTGATCCTCACCAATGCCAGAGCCGTAGGAGAATTTGGTGCTGTTGCTGTAGTATCAGGTAACATTCGCGGCGAAACCAATACCTTACCTTTACATGTGCAATTACTGTATGAAGATTATCAGGCCGAAGCTGCCTTCGCGAGCGCGTCACTACTGGCCCTAATCGCCCTATTTACCCTAATGCTAAAAGCCGTAGTTGAATGGCGGCAACAACGCAGTTTAACCGCCAATGACAATAAAGAGCAGAGCCAATTATGAGTATTCGTCTTACTAATATTTCCAAGAAATTTGGCCAATTTCAGGCGCTTTCCCCCCTTAATCTCGATATTCAAGAAGGGGAAATGATAGGTCTACTGGGGCCATCTGGTTCAGGCAAAACCACACTGCTGCGGATTATTGCTGGTCTTGAAGGAGCCGATAGCGGACAAATTCAATTCGGCAACCGAGATGTCACCCAAGTGCATGTGCGTGAAAGACGCGTGGGTTTTGTGTTTCAAAACTATGCGCTGTTTCGCCATATGACGGTCGCCGATAACGTCGCCTTTGGGCTCGAAGTTATTCCTAAAAAACAAAGACCTTCGGCGGCAGAAATCCAAAAACGGGTCAGTCATTTACTCGAGATGGTACAACTCGGTCACTTGGCACAGCGCTATCCCGAACAACTTTCGGGTGGACAAAAACAGCGCATTGCGTTGGCCCGTGCATTAGCAACCCAGCCAGAAGTCTTGCTACTGGATGAACCCTTTGGCGCTTTAGATGCTAAAGTGCGTAAAGAACTACGCCGCTGGCTACGCAGCCTGCATGACGAATTAAAATTCACCAGCGTGTTTGTGACCCACGATCAGGATGAAGCACTTGAACTCTCAGATAGAGTGGTCGTGATGAGCAATGGTCATATAGAACAGATTAATACACCTGCTGAGCTATACTCGCACCCCAATAGCCGCTTTGTGTTTGATTTTCTGGGTAACGTCAATGTCTTTGAAGCCAGTTGGCAACAAAAACGCTGGGAAAATGGTCAAGCATTTTTAACACCTCCAGAACAGCAAGCACTGCAGCAAGATGGCGCGCTCTATGTCCGCAGTCACGAATTGGCGCTATCAGACAAGCCTAACAGTCAGGCCAATTTGCCGTTCAATATTGTTGCCATGACCCCCATTGGCGCCGAAGTGAGACTGGAATTAGCCCCACTCGGCTGGCATAGCGAAGAACCATGGGAAGCCAAATTTACCCACCATCATCTGCAGGAACTCGGGTTGCAAAAAGGCAGTGTGGTTTACGCCACCCCAAGAACAGGTTACTTCTTTGGCGCGCAGGGTGAGAGTTCACCTATTCGCCAAAGCTGGCCATTCCTACCACCAGGTAGCCTTGCTTTTGATATCTAAGCCTTTATAGCCATATTCATTCGATAAGAGCGTTGGTCTATCACAGTGTTATGATGCGACCAACGCCATCGGTATTAGTTAATATAATGCCTATGTGTTTTCGGTTTTCATGATCTGTTATGAAACGAAAAGTGAACATAAACAGCCCAGTGAATCAGATTCTTACGACTTCCCCCAAATAAGCCCGCCGTTAATCCCTTAAATAGCTTGATCAAAAACACAGTTGTCAATTTCAGTCTCATGTTTTGCCAGCAATCGAGGTAAACTATGGCGCAAGAACGTCCTCAGGCGTCAATTATCCCAATATAAAAGGTACCCACACATGATAGGCACTCCCTACACAGAGGGCGCACGACGCGCCATGTTGCTCGGCTGCGGTGAACTTGGCAAAGAAGTCGCCATTGAACTGCAACGCTTAGGCGTTGAAGTGATTGGTGTTGACCGTTACGCCAACGCCCCCGCCATGCAAGTCGCGCATCGCTCCCATGTGATCAATATGCTCGATGCTAAAGCGCTGCGGGCTATTATCGAATTAGAAAAGCCGCACTTAGTCATCCCAGAGATTGAAGCCATCGCCACCCAAACCTTAGTGGAAATGGAAGCCGAAGGCGTGAATATTATCCCCACTGCCCGCGCAACTAAGCTCACGATGGACAGAGAAGGTATTCGTCGTCTCGCCGCCGAAACCTTAGGTTTACCGACTTCACCCTATTTTTTCTGTGATACCGAAACCGAATTTAATCAAGCCATTCGCGAAATTGGTGTGCCTTGTGTGGTGAAACCTGTCATGAGCTCATCGGGCAAAGGCCAAAGCGTTATTCGCGATATCGCTCAAAGCAACAAAGCATGGCAATATGCCCAAGAAGGCGGCCGCGCTGGCGGTGGTCGTGTGATAGTCGAAGGCTTTGTTCCCTTCGATTATGAAATCACCCTGTTAACGGTCAGCGCTGTGAACGGCATTCACTTTTGTGCCCCCATTGGCCACAGGCAAGAAGATGGCGATTATCGCGAGTCATGGCAGCCACAAGCCATGTCCGATGAAGTGTTAGCAAAATCCCAAGCGATTGCGAGCAAAGTGGTCGAAGCCCTTGGCGGTTATGGGCTATTTGGCGTAGAACTGTTTGTTAAAGGCAATGAAGTGTATTTCTCTGAAGTCTCGCCAAGGCCACATGACACAGGCCTAGTCACACTCATCAGCCAAGATTTATCGGAATTTGCCCTGCATGTTCGAGCGATTCTTGGTCTACCCATACCCAATATCCACCAGCATGGCCCAAGTGCCTCGGCGGTGATTTTGGCCGAAGGCACCTCAAGCAATATCCGCTATCAAGGGATTGGTGCGGCATTAGAAGCGGTCAACACTCAGCTTAGATTATTCGCCAAACCCGATATTGATGGTCGCCGCCGTTTAGGTGTCGCGCTTGCCCGTGATATCGATATCGACAGCGCAATCAGCAAAGCACTCGATAGCGCCAGTAAAGTGAAAGTCATCTTTTAAGCGGGTTTAACCGTTTAAAATTGGCTTTAAGCACAAGCGACACATCAAAGGGAAATGCGCTTTAATGCCATTTCCCTTTTTCAACACAGAGCCGCACTAATAAAAAGTGACGGCCCAAAATCGACAGTCCCAAATCGACAGAGTAAACTAACGCCCTTTCTTACTAGCCCTCATCTTAAGTTGTGGCTTAACTCAGATAATTAACTCCGATAATTAACCCAGATAAGTAAAACCAACAGTAGACCCCAATATGCATCTTCAGCCTTCTTGCTTTACCTCTTTCTCACAAGCCATTGATGCCTATGCCCTACCGCAGCGTTTTACCTTTCCTTTCTATTACGAACCGCATCCACTGTGCGTGATCGCCGCCGAAGAATTGCAACATCACCTTGAGACGCAAAACGACTGGCAACATAACTTTGGCCTAACGGGTGAGTTAACGGGCGCGATTGGCAAAATGTTTGGTGTACTTTTAGTGCAAAACCCACAGGGTGAAGTGGGCTATTTGTCGGCCTTTTCAGGCAAGTTAGCCGAGCAAAACCATTGGCCGCGCTTTGTTCCACCTGTGTTTGATATGCTGGCTAAGGACAATTTTTTCCACGCAGAAAATCTGCAAATCAACCAAATTAACGAGCAGCTACTTGCAGTAGAAAATCACCCCGATATTCCTCGGCTATTGAGCGAACTCAACGCTGAGCAAGCTCAAGCACAAGCCAAGCTTGCCGCCCACAGGCAAGTGATGATCGATGGTCGCCAATCCCGCAAGGCGCAACGCCATCAACTCGCAGTGCAATGGGCTGCCAATCCGACGGATGAGACTTTGTGTGAAAACGCGGTAACAGAGGCTAAGCTTAGCCAAGAAAGCATAAATGAAAAGAATCAGTTAAGAGATATTAAACACTATTGGGATGAACGTATCCATGCCATCAGCCAAGCGTTAACTCAACTGACAGATAAACGCGACGCGTTAAGACAACAGCGTAAACAGCTCTCGGCGGCGCTGCAGCAAAAGCTGTTTGAGCAGTATCGTTTTTTGAATATTCGCGGCGCAGAAAAAAGCCTTAACGGCATATTTAACGGGACGGTTGAGTTAACCCCGCCCGCAGGCTCGGGTGAATGTGCCGCGCCAAAATTATTACATTACGCCTTTAAACATGGTCTTAAACCATTGGCGATTGCCGAATTTTGGTGGGGCGCACCGCCAAAATCAGAAATTCGCCAACACAAACAGTTTTATCCTGCCTGTCTGCGCAAATGCCAACCTATCTTGGGGCATATGCTCGAAGGGCTTGTTGTCGATGATAATCCACTGCTGATGAACCCCGCCGAAGGCAAAACCTTAAGCATCCTCTACCAAGACGAGGCGATGGCGATTGTGAATAAACCCGCCGAGTTTTTATCCGTGCCCGGAAAAGAGATTGAAGACTCAGTGTATTCGCGGATGCAGCAAACCTTTCCTAATGCCACCGGGCCGCTTATCGTCCACAGGCTCGATATGTCGACCTCGGGATTAATGGTGATCGCACTGACAAAAGACGCCCATAAACAGCTGCAAAAACAGTTTATCCAGCGCACAGTGACTAAGCGTTATGTGGCACTTTTAGCAGGAATTCCTACAGCAATGGCAGATAAGCTGGCAGCGGGACAAATCTCTTTACCCCTACGTGGCGATTTAGACGATAGACCGAGGCAACTCGTTTGCCACGAGTTTGGCAAAGCGGCCCAAACCCATTGGGAATTGAGCCATATCGATGAAATGGCACGTACAGCCCGCGTGTATCTATTTCCGAAAACAGGCCGAACCCATCAACTCAGAGTGCACTGCGCCCACTCTGAGGGGCTAAATACGCCCATTGTGGGTGACGATCTGTACGGCACTCGCGCCAATCGGCTGCATCTCCATGCCGATTTATTGATGCTTCAACATCCCGTCACCCGTGAACAGATGCGCTTTCAAATTGATCCCGATTTTTGATTATTACCTTACGAGAAAACCAAGCTTAAGATGTGATATCAGATGATTGAAGTTTAAGATTTGATGTTTAATGCAGGATCTTTGACCACAATGTACAAGCGGCATTTTTCAGGCATAGTAATGCCTCATTCAACATGGAATTCATAGCAGTAGCATGGAATATCTGATAAAAAAAATTAAGCAAAATCAGTGGCTATTATGTACTTTGTTGTGCGCTTCAGTATTTGTAAGCGCCTGCCAGCCTACATCGAACTCCAATGAAATCACGGCTAGCCCAAATACTAGTGCCGCTGCAGAAGCAACAACGCTTCGAGCGCCACTTTCGCAGGAAGTCTATATCTGGCAGCGCCAATGGCGCCCCGCCAATCAAACGGCATTAGTGCAAAGCCAAGGTGTATTCCAAGGATTACGTATTTTAGCATTGCAGGCACACCCTAAACCCAATGGCGCAGATATTTGGTTTGAAGTCGCGGTCAACCATGCTTGGCTGCAAGCCGATCCTAGGCCCAAAATCGCTGTGGTGCGTTTAGATGGCCAATTCACCCATTTAAATGATGAACAAGTTATTAATAAAATCAAAAAAGTACTCGCAAATTGGCAGGCAAAAGGTACGCACATCGCGGGCGTTGAAATCGACCACGACAGTGCCAGTAGCAAACTCCCCGCTTATCACTACTTTCTTAAAAAGCTGAAAGCGCAGCTACCCGCAGAACTCAAACTCAGTATTACCGCTTTGCCCGCTTGGCTCAATAGCGCCGATTTCCCCGCATTATTCAGCAGTATTGATGAACTGGTGCTGCAAATTCACAGCGTAAGCGACCCTCGTTTGGGATTATTTGATGCTGAACAAGGTTGGCAATGGGTACAACAACTATCAAACATTAGCGCTGTGCCTTACCTTATTGCACTGCCCGCCTATGGTTCTGCTGTCATCAGCACAGCTTCAGGTTATAAAGTTGAAAGTGAAACACCGCTGCGCGATCAACGCCAATCAGCCAATGCAGTACAGGAACTGATGGCCGATCCTCAAATGTTACAAGCCTTTGTGCAAAAGCTTCAAAACCAAACAGATGAAAAGCTCAAAGGCATTATCTGGTTTCGCTTACCGCTCGAAGGGGATAAAAGAGTCTGGCCACTTAGCACCTTAATCGCCGTTGCACAGCAAGGTGTACTTACACCTAATATTGAGCTTGAGATCAGAGGGAAAACCACGGCATCCAACTTCATGGAGCCTAACCTTAATGATGGGAACACGCCCAATAAA
This sequence comes from Shewanella sp. W3-18-1, assembly GCF_000015185.1. Lineage (NCBI taxonomy): Bacteria > Pseudomonadati > Pseudomonadota > Gammaproteobacteria > Alteromonadales > Shewanellaceae > Shewanella > Shewanella sp. W3-18-1. Next base: position 3,620,643 of record NC_008750.1, read on the forward strand.
GACGAAGCGCAGTTATATCAACTGATCCTGATTAACAAAGGAAATATTGCGGGCTCGCTCCCTCGTATTTTGTCTCTAGCGGCGCAAGCTTGCAGCGGGTATGATGCGCAAAATGGCTACAGTGTCAGCAAGATGCAAGGACAACTCGCATGGCAGTTAACAACTGAGCTTACAGAAACGCCTAAAAATAAAAGTTCGCCAATCGAGAGTGCTGCGCCTTCAATATCAACACAAGCCCACTCACTCTCTAAAATACCTAATACAGAAATTCAACAGTACATGCTCAATCCTGGCGGCCAAAAAGTGATCGGTTGGGCACGTTGTGAGTCATTACATTTACAGGGAATTTATGCGCCATAAGCTAAATACATCATCTAAAGTGGCAAAACAAAACCGCGCTTTTATGCTAAAAAAAACCACACTCCTGTGCTTGAGCCTGTTTTCTCCTATGCTCTTGGCCTGCGGCCCCGATTTTCCTTTGCAATTAACGCAGGACAGACAGGGTAATTTAATTTATCTACCGCAAACCTCTTTTAGCCAGCAACTAACATCGCTTGCTAAGCCTTTACCTTGGCAGTATCAAGATGCCGCAGCATCGCAAGAGTATCTCTGGGATGAGGTTAATCATCGCTACCTATCTCAAACTCGCGCCTTTGAACATACCGAGTTAAGCGAGGCCCACTTAGCCCAAGTAAACACGCTACGTAATGCACAAGGTCCTGTAGAAGCGGAGCAAATGGCGACAGAGCTAGATCAAATGCTGCCTCAAGCACTCATCTGGTACACCTTAGGTGCAGTGGCATTTGATGCAAAAGATTATGATCGAGCGAGCCGTTATTTTACCAAAGTGATTGAGTTGCCGGAGCAAGAACGTGCCTCACGAAGCCTATGGGCGCTCTACTCCCTTTCACGGATAGAGCTTATCTTAAGTAAAACCTCGTCCGATCCTGAGCATTTTAATCGTGCTAACGCTTACCTGATGCAATTGCAAACCGAAGTGGCCCAAGGCGCTGCCGATCCGCTTCGTTTAAGTTTATCGAGCCTAGGTGAGCAGGCCTATATTTTACTGCATCAAGGCCAAGCCTTATCCCAAAGTGCAGATACTGATGAACCCCATACGACTCGACAAGTCACCCTTGATCCTGCGGCCTTGGATAAGGCCATTGCGCTTTATGCAACACAATCGGCGCAAGGTGATAGCAGCGGTTATGATTCATTATTGATGCTAAGCCGTACACTGATGACTAAGGAAACGGCAGAACTTAAACCACTCTTACAACAAGCTAGTATTCAGCAATTATTGATTGCCTACTGGCAAAGCAGCACCAATGAATTTGCCTACGATGGGCAATTGTCTGAGATGGGATTAAAGATAGCGAGCATCCTTAAAGTCTTTCCAACGGATGGATTACAACTGACTCAGGGCGATAAATTAGCGGCGATTTATTACCAACTAGGTGACTATGCGAGTGCCGAACGTTTATTGGCGCTTGCCCCCAAAAGTGGTCTCAGTTGGTGGCTCACGGCAAAATTAATGCTGCAAAAAGGCGATAAAACTGAAGCGGCTAAAGCCTATGCTCAAGCTGTACACCACTTCCCAGCGCAAAACACGCCAATAGCGACGGATACCCAAGAGACTCAGCAGCAAGCCATTCATGCCGATGAAGAGCAAGCCACTTATTGCCGAATTCGTGCAGAACAAGGGGTATTATCGCTAGAGCGCGGTGAATATATCGATGCCTTACAACAACTGCTCGCAAGTGGTAACGAATACTGGCAAGACATTGCCTATGTCGCCGAGCGTGTGCTGACCACGGCTGAACTTAAACAATTTATCGATAAACAAGTGCCGTCTATCGCATTCGACTATCCCAAAGATAGCGACTGGTACGACAGTATAGAGCCGATTAATAACCAACTACGTTATTTACTTGGTCGCCGCTTATTACGTGAGGGTGCACTAAAAGAAGCACCTGCTTATTTCCCAAATCCCAATATGAATGCAAGCGCGCAAGCCTATGGTAAGGCTCTTACGACGGCCCAACATGCAAAAGGGATAGAAAGTGCTAAAGCCTACTGGACAGCGGCAGAGTTCGCTCGCCACCAAGGGATGGAAATCTTAGGATTTGAATTAGCACCAGACTACGCTATTTACCAAGGTATGTTTGACTTAACAGGTTGGAATGAGGCCGCAAAACTGGCCGAGCAAGAACAACAACGCGTCAATGCCAGCCAAGCAATTCCCGATAAACGCTTCCATTATCGTTATCAGGCCGCAGATCTGGCAAACAAAGCTGCAGACTTAGTGCCCCATAACAGCCAAGCCTATGCCGCACTGCTTTGCCAAGCCACAGGTTGGATATTGTATCGGGATAATGAACTGGCCCAGCGCTACTACCAAAAGTACGTCGCCAATGGCCCCTTTGTACCTTGGGCTGAACACTTTGGTTTACAATGCCAAACGCCCGATTTCGACAGTGCCGTAAAACGAGAACAAGCGAATCAAGCCGCCAAATGGAATGCGCTGTACCACAAACTGAAAAAGCCCGTGGTCTTTAGTTTTGCCATTATCATCGTCCTGCTCGGCACTTACGCTTGGCGCAGAAGAAAGCATCAACAGTAAGAACACAAAGCGCCTTTCTTGTATTACCAAAGAAAGGCGCTAACCGAGTACTCCGGCCTGTACACTTATGCTGTTATGACGGACGTGATAAAGCATCATACTGAATATAAAGATTTATATAATTTAAAATTTCGCATTAATTGTCATTGTTTCCCCAGTGACACGCCATAAACTCATCCATGAGGGCTCGACGGCGGCATCCATGCCGCCAACGGTCACTGTTGCAACAATGCCAATCTTAACGACCATCGAACTGTTCATCTGGCTAAAAGCTTATGCCCCAAAGTGTGTTTCGGCTCGTTAGCTCGATCGAAAACTCCCACTCCTGCTGTCATACATATTTTTATCTATTTGCCTATGTTTGGCCTTACCAGAAATCGACTAACAACGTATGGGTATATAGTCATATTTAAATTTAGGCATCTTTGTATGATGTTTAGACAAAATCAGTGCACGTTAACTCCAGCAACAACAAATAAAACTCTATAAAATCAATTAACTATAGTGACATACTTTTAGTTAATAGGTTTGGAAAACGCGTATGCGTATTTTTCCAGATGGTGTATCTGGCAGAAAGCTGATAAGTTCTTTGCATACAGATAGTTAACTATGCGCGTTTTCACTGCTCCAACGAGGTAAACGCGCATGCGCACGAATAAAATGTTATGTATCTTGGCACCAATTAACATGTAGGAATAAACATGAATTTAAGAGAATTAAATTTACCGGATGATAAAGATGTTAAAAAGTTAACTGTAATATTTGATAGCTTAATGCAATTAACCAACTCTTTAATCGAAGAGAATAGCTTATCTAAAGAAAAATTAGGTGAATTTAAACCACTTAAAATGATGATTTATTTATTTCTTGAAAGGATTAATTATCAAAATAGGAGCTTTTTTCATTTGCATGGGTTTTCTGACTCTATTTTAGTATCAAGAAGTATGTTTGAAGGTGCTTTATTTTTAGCCTATTCAGCTAAAAACGTAGATAAGGAGATAGCTTATCGATGGAAATTAAGTCTCTATGTTGATTTTATAGATGATATGTCAAGAGAAAATTTTCCATTAGAATTGAGAAAAGAGATTGATGATGTCAAATCAGACGTAGATAAGTTCTTCTTAAATAAAGATAAAAAAAGTTACCATAACAAATGGTTAGATAAAAACATATTTGACGTAGCAAAAGACTTAGATGATGTTTGTCAAACAATGTATAGGGAATATTATCAGCCAATGGCAAAGTATCATCATTGGGACTTTACACAAATAATTTCAATGTCTCATGTAAATAGTATGCATGAAGGTAGTAAACTTAACGTGTTGTTAGGACAGTTTCATTCTTATTTAATTGCCATTTTTAGTAATTTATTAATAATTAAATTGTTTATTGAGTTTTTTTCTAAGGATATTCAAGGTAAGTCAATTGTAAAAAGTGTGAATGATTTAGAAGAGCAGCTTGGAAGTATTAGCTTTATAAAAACGAAAAAAGTAAAATTAACGACTAGAGATACATAACAAACAATTTAAGAGTGATTCCCCACGCTTGGCATTTTGGGTTTAGCTTAGTGTTTACGGCGTTCAAATTGAGTGTTGTGGTAGTGTGGCTCACACCTTAATTGGGCGTTACGCCTAAGGATCTGTTATGAAGTTTTTAGCTGTCATAGCCATCTTGTTCTCTCTTCATGCGGAAGCTACTGAAGAGAAATTGCTGTGCGAACATAGAGAATTGCGTATTGAGCCAAATATGCAAATGAAGGAAAGTTTTTTCACTGAAAGTAATGCGGAGTCAGCTAAATCTGAATTAGAGAAGCTTGATTCAAGCAGCAATGATTTGATGATTCAATTCGCCATTGAAAACAACAGCCGAATTGTGCGTGGCTATAAACTGCGAGCCAGAGCTATCGAGTCCGACAATAAGGAAGATATCAAATCTTTCTGCGATTTCTATGTGTCTGGGGCTTTCTATCACGACTAAAGGCAAACAAGGCGCAGCAACACGCAACTTACAAACTGCCATAGTACTTGGCGTTAATCCATAGAAATTTTTATCCGAAACTGACGAGTTAGAGTTAAGGCTTTAACTCGGAAATGTCCAAAACATGCTGTGTATTTCTTTAAAACTTACAGGCTCCGCCGATGCTAAACAGGTGAGCCATGGTGGTTTGCGAGACGACCGTCCGCCCCATGGACGGGGCGGTCGAGCATCCACGGATGGACTTGCTGCGTGTCGGTGAGCGAATACCATAGCCCACCTATCAATTGGGCAAGTATTTTAATAACCTTCGATCCCAACGTGATTTACTCTTGAGTAGAAGCGTATTCCCTTTAAACAAGAACAAGCCAGCCCACAATCCTTAGGGATTCACCCAATTAGCTCGTTCACCAGCTAAATAAGCGGTGAGATTTGCCGTCGCAATATTCAATAAGTTCTGCCGCGCTTCCTTGGTCGCCCAGGCATTGTGGGGAGTGATACTAATATTGGGTGCATGTAACAGCGGGTTATCCGCACTGGGCGGCTCGGTTGATAGCACATCCACGCCGGCATAGAGCTTACCTCGAGCCAATGCACTGGCTAATGCGGCCTCATCGATTAATCCGCCGCGCGCTGTATTAATCAGCAGTGCTTTAGGTTTCATCAAGGCAAGAGTTTGCTGATTGATAAATTGCTCAGTTTGCGGCGTGAGCGGACAATGGAGCGAAACAATATCAGACTCACTAAGGACGGTATCACGTTCTGCCCACATAACTCCTAAAGGTAAATCCTCACGTACCGTTCGGGTATGCACGAGCACTTTCATACCAAACGCAAGGGCTATTTGCCCAACCTGCTGACCTATATCCCCGTAACCTATTAAGCCTAAGGTTTTACCCTTTAAGGATTGCAGCGGCATTAAGGTAAAACAAAAATCCTGACAATTTGCCCACTGACCATCGACAACAGCTTGATGATGAGCCGCTACCGCTTGGGTATGGTGCAATATATGGGCAAAAACCATTTGGGCTACTGCATCAGGCCCATAGGCTGGCACGTTAGTCACCACTATGCCTTGCGTCTTTGCAGCGGCTAAATCCACTACATTTGTGCCCGTTGCCAACACTCCGATATATTTAAGCGCAGGAAGCTGCGCAAGAATATCGGCATTGAGCGGGGTTTTATTCGTCAACACCACCTCGGCATCTTTAGCCCTTGCGACTATATCTTGGCTCGCGGTACGAGGAAAACATGTCAACTCACCTAATTCACTTAAGGCATGCCAGCTCAAGTCGCCAGGATTAAGGGTTTCACCATCAAGTACGACTATCTTCATAGCGCTCTCCTATTAAATCTGTTTTTAAAAACTCACTTTTATGCCCAAATTAGCTTGCACTTGCCACATCACATCCGAGGTAATGTGCCAAAGGCATTCATCTTCATTACAAAAAAGTGACGAATCACTGTCGATAAACGTCGCATAGCCACGCACATCGGCAAATAATCCCAAATGTGATGTGACTTTATATTCAACTCCGCCGCCAATTCCCATCGAAAAACGCGTCTCAGTCGACCAACCATCAGGCATCATGCGGGTAATACCAGCACTGGCGGTAATGTAGGGCTGAACATCGCCACGGGGAAAATATAAAGTCCCCCCTAAATGGATGTAATCTAAATCGAGTGATGTTAGATAGTCAGGGCTAAATAGACCGCCACTTTTTAATTCAGAGGCTTGGCGGCTATATAAGAGATAAATATTACCAGGATCATTCGTGCCAATACCGAGCATGAGGCCGTAATGACTAGACTCTTCAATGCGAACACTCCGCTTATCTCCCGTCTGGTCTTTATTAACGTCAATTTGATTAACATCAAATTGACCACCACCGAGGCTATACCCACCATAGGGAGCAACAAACATGTCAGTATCAGCCTTAGCAGATAAGGCCATAGGTAATAAGCTTGCCAACAGCAACACACTACGAGTGTTTATCATTATGAATTCCTTATCTTTTATAAAACCGAATTCAATCAAGGCTAACGCATACCACGCTCAGTCTTGACTCTGTCATACGCTGCCTGAATATCCTGCGCCTTACGGTTTGCCAACTCCATCATCTCAGGGGGTAAACCTTTGGCTATCAACTTGTCAGGGTGATGTTCATTCATCAATTTACGATAAGCCCGTTTCACCTCTTGATCACTGGCCTCTTGGGTGATGCCAAGCAAATGATAGGCATCGGTGATAGAGGTTTTATTGCCATTTGAGGTTTGATGGAAACGATATTCCGCCTGCCAACGCTTTAATAATTCATCTAATTGTCCACGACCATAACCGAGTTCTTGGGCGAGTGTCATCAAAATCCCATGTTCTGCGGCATCCAATTCACCATCTGATAACGCAGTTTGAATTTGGATTTCCATAAACATCTGTACCAACTCTTTGCGTCCCATGGTCACAGCACGGAAAGCTTGTAGGCTGCTACGTAAATCAAAATCGGCGGCCTTACCCTCACGAAACGATTGCTGAGCCTCCTTACGCGCTTCCCCCGTAAGACGTAATTGATCCATCAATAGTGTGGCAATACGAATATCGGTTTCAGTCACATGACCAGAAGCCTTAGCCACATGCCCCATCACCGCGAAGGTAGTATTAAAGAAGATACTTTGCCGGTTTTTGGCTTGCCCAAGGATCTGGCTAAAACTTCCCCCAGAACTGGCACGTTTATCATAAAGATGACCAAGCCATAGACCGAGCAGCGCACCGAAGAACCGACCAAACATAAATCCAATCACAAACCCAAAAAACTTACCCCAAAGACGCATCTTATGTCCTGATCTTAATAATATATTTTTGTGTCAGCCTGCACCAAAGGAGCAAAGCCTATTAATTTACTTGCTATCCAGCAAGGTTAACTCGAGGGCTTGTAAACGCGGCACAGTGCCTACATCACACCAAAATCCTTCGAACATAGCACCACTCACTCGGCCTTGGGCCATATGTGATCGCAATAACGGTCCTAAAGCAAAGGCCCCTTCTGGGGTCCCATTAAATAAGCTAGGACGATAAATACCTAGGCCAGAAAAAGTGAACTTTGTGCTCCCTTGTTCACTGACCCTATTCCCACTTAAAACAAAATCACCTTGGGGGTGCTGCTCAGGATTGGGGACTAGCCATAGGTGAGCAAAAATATCGTTCTCAAGCACTGGTAAAGGCGGTAAAGCATCGATAAATACATCACCGTTGATCACTAAAAAGGGCGCATCACTTCCGTCTTCGCACAAAAAAGGTAAAGCGCGTTTAATACCGCCTCCCGTTTCAAGTGCATTATCTTCCGCGCTATAACGGATGTTGGCACCAAGGGCACTCCCATCCCCCAGCGCTTCAACTAATTTATGCCCGAGCCAAGCATGATTAATCACTATATCGGTAATCCCCAACGCGACCAATTTTTCAATGTGATAAACAATGAGAGGCTTACCTAATACTGGCACTAATGGTTTAGGTACAGTGTCAGTTAATGGTCTTAAGCGCTCGCCCCTTCCTGCCGCTAGGATCATGGCTTTCATTCATTGCTCTCTCTTAGAATAAGCCGCATCAAATGCAGGTAAAACTCGCGCCTGCAGCCATAGTGCAAAGGGCGTTAGTTCAGGATAAATATTTGCAATGTCAACGATGTAGGTAAGTGTTAATGGAATATCTGCCATATAAGCAGGTTTATTATCACGATAATGTAAGCGAGCAAATATTCCCACCGCTTTGATATGGCGTTGCAACCCCACCAAATCAAACCAGCGTTGGTACTGACTCAAAGGTGTACCAACAGGTATAAACCCGTGCGCTAAGGCTTGCTGATAATGCTGCACCATTAACTCTGCCACTAAGGTCTGTGGCCAGCGAATATAACAATCACGCAGAAGTGAAACAGCATCATAGGTCACAGGGCCTATAACGGCATCTTGAAAGTCGATAACGGATAATGCCTCACCTTGGAGCATTAAATTACGGCTATGGAAATCACGATGCATCCCCACCTTAGGTTGAGATAAGGCATTATCCACTAGAATATCAAAGCTTTTATCGAGTAATAGAACCTCATCATCATTGAGTGAAAGCTGTAGATGAGTCCCCAATAACCATTCAGTGAAAATATGTAATTCCCGACGTACAAAAGCCTCGTCATACAGCGGTAAGGGTTGAGTTAACCCCGTATCAGGATAGGTACATTCAACCACTGTCGCAATCTTTGGTAATAAACTAAGTGCACTCTGGTAATAATCACTCACATTATCCAATGTAAGTACCGATAACAGTTGGATATCCCCAAGATCGCTCAATAACATAAACCCTTGAGTTTCATCAGCGACAATCACTTTTGGAACTGTCAATCCCGCTGCACTGTAGGCCTGCGATAACGCAATAAAAGGGGCAATAGGCACAAGATTTGGTGGAGAATCGGCGGCAATAAAGCTCGCTTCTGCGGTTGTTACCCGAAAGTAACGTCGAAAACTCGCATCACCAGAAATCAACACAGGTGTGACATCATAGGAAAAATAACGATTCAGCCACTGATTAAGGGAAATAAATCTCGGATCGGATAAAGTCATTTCATGGCTCTTAAAGAAAAATTGCTTTATTATAGCTGGCATATAATTTGGAAACAGCTAAGAAATTGAGAGATTTATTTAGCCGTGTTGCACTTGTACTTTGCAACTTTCCCCATCGATACTTGTCCAGACTAAGAAATCATTATTATTGACCTAAGATGCAGATCCGTTACTTTCTGGCCCTGAGCCTGTTACCGCAATTAGTCCTGGCAGACGAATCTCCTACTACGACCGCATCCCAATGCGTCATTGAACCGCCAGTACCCAGAATTGAATCCCACACTGAGGGAATGAGTGCGGCTGAACTCAATAAAATTCGTATTATTTCTGACAGTTCCAATGCAGAAATGAACAAACAAGCCATTTTTAGTGGCAATGTCGTCTTTAGCCAAGGAGACCGACATATCGCTGCAGATGAAGCGATTCTGAACCAAGAGACTCAGCAATTTGATGCCAATGGCAATCTCGTGTTTCAAGACAGTAACTTCACTGTTACAGCAGAGTCCCTACAAGCTCAGATGCGCTCTAATCGCGCCACGTTGGAAGGCGCTAAATACTGGCTACATGGACAACAAGTGAATGGTGATGCTGAAAAATTGCAAATCACCATCAACAATAATCTTATTTTAACCAATACTAATTTCACCACTTGCCCTCCTGACAATGTATCTTGGCTGCTTGAGGCCGAGAAAATCAAAATCAACAGTGAAGAAGAGTGGGGGGAAATTTGGAATGCCAAAGTAAGAATCGCGGGGGTCCCTGTATTCTACATTCCCTACATGACAATCCCTGTTTCTGATAAACGTAAATCGGGTTTTCTCTATCCTAGCTTTAGTACAAGTACGACGAGCGGTTTTGAGGTTTCAGCACCTTATTACTGGAACATTGCGCCAGAATATGATCTCACATTCACGCCTAATTATATGTCTAACAGAGGGATATTCACTAAGACTGAGTTCCGCTATCTGGCCGGAGATGCTCAAAATGGCCGCTTAAACTTAGAATATTTAGGCAATGACCAATTACTCAGTAGCCGACCTAATCGTTATTTATACAACTGGCAGCACCAAGGCGCTATTGATAAGCATTGGCGGGTAATGAGTAACTTTACTGAGGTGTCAGATAACAACTATTTTAATGATTTGAAGTCAGATGTTAACCGCGCGACCGATAATCAACTATCCCGAATTGGGGAAGTGAGTTACTTTGAAAACAATTGGGATTTAAGTACCCGAGTCCAAGATATTAAAGTCCTTGGTGAAGAAGAAAAGCCTTATCAAGTCATGCCACAGGTTAACTTTAACTTCAGAGCGGCTGATTTTTGGAGCAACCTAGATTTTGGTTTTAATTCTGAATTAACTAATTTTGCCCATCAGGATAATGACGTTAACACCGCGACACGTTTGCATATGGCGCCCAGTATCACCTTACCTATCCATGGTCCCTCTGGCTCACTGACTAGCCAAGTCAAATTAATGCAAACCAATTATTGGCAAACGAATCTCGATCCAAATAAAAATCTGGATGACAGTATTAATCGAACCATTCCACAGGTACGGATTAATGGTCAGATCAACTTTGAACGTTTTACTGAGTTATTTGAGCAAAATTATCGCCAAACACTTGAACCACAATTTCAATACCTCTATGTAGGATATGAAGATCAACGAAATATCGGCATTTACGATACCGCTCAATTGCAAGACGACTACTATGGTCTATTCCGTGATCGCCGCTTCTCAGGCCTTGATCGCATTGCGGATGCCAATCAGATGACGCTCGGTGTGACCACCCGTCTCTTTGATGACCACAACCAAGAAGTCACTAAATTCAGCCTTGGGCAAATTTTTTATTTAGAAGACAGTAAACTCGGCCACGAAGATAGTATTTTTGAGCAAAATCAATCGACTTCTATACTTGCTGCCGAATTAGATACTCGTCTCACTCAAGACTGGTACTTAGGTGCTGCAATTCAGTACGATACCAATACCAGCGATAATAAAAAAACAGAGGCAACCCTAGACTTTAGGCCCGAAGCCAACAAATTACTGCAGCTTAGTTACCGCTACGTACCCGATTTGCTGAACTCAAATACCAACGATCTCGCCAATATCTCCCAAGCGGGAGTACGCGCAGCTTGGCCCATCAATGACAGTCTCTATTTTGTGGGTAACTGGTACTATGATCTCAATGAAAACCGCAGCGTCGAAACCTACACAGGTTTTCAATATGAGTCTTGCTGCTATGCACTTCGACTCAGCTACCACTATCGAATAAAAACTAATTACGACGACAATATAGGCTCATCTGCTATCGACAGTCGCGAACTGTTTGAAAGTGGTGTGTATTTTAATGTCATCATTAAAGGACTCGGAGGCTCTGGCCCACTCGGTGTCACCGATATGCTCAATGATGGCCTGTTTAACTACAGAAAACCGCTTTACCTGAGGAATTAGCAAAGAATTGTGATAGATTGCTGAACCTCAACAAGGACTGAGAGTCCAACTAGGTTACTAAGAGATAGCGACGGTATTAGTCAAGCTTGGCCTAGCGCCAATTTCAGCAGACAATGTCGTACTCTTTATCGAGTTGTCAGCAGATAAACATTTAGGCAACTCAATGTAATTTCGATATAAATGGTAAAGTTAACCCAAATAAGTTGTCGAACCTGACTTTAGAACGTGCCAAGGATTTTGTGGATGAAACCCAGTAAACATCTGATTTTTGCTTTATTTGCACTTGCGATTAGCCAACCTACATTGGCCGCACCTCAACCACTCGATCGTGTCGCAGTCCAAATTAACGATGGAATTGTGCTCGAAAGTGAAATCGTCAGCATGATTGGCACAGTAAAAGCCAATGCCAAAGCGGCAAATCAATCGTTACCTTCTGATAGTGCACTGCGTACTCAGGTTATTGAACGCTTGATTTTAACCCGTCTACAACTGCAAATGGCCGATCGTATTGGCTTACATATCGGTGACTTACAATTAGATCAAGCGATTGAAAACATCGCTCGTGAACAGAAAATGTCAGTCGCGCAAATGCAACAAAAAATTGAAAGTGAAGGCTTAAGTTTTAGTCAGTACCGTGAACAGCTACGTGAAGAAATCACCCTAGGTGAGATTCAACGCATTCAAGTACAACGCCGTATTCAAGTATCACCGCAAGAAATATCCAGTTTAGTGAAACTGATCCAAGAACAAGGTATGAAAGATGTGGAATATCAAATTGGCCATATCCTAATTGACGTACCCAACAACCCGACAAGTGAACAACTCGAAGCATCCAGCAAACGAGCCAATATCGTCCTTGAGCGTTTGAAAAATGGGGAAGATTTTCGCCGTACCGCTATCGCATCATCATCAGGGCCTAAAGCCCTCGAAGGCGGTATCTGGGATTATATGAACATCAACGAAATGCCAACGCTTTTCGCCGAAGTCCTTAGCGGAGCGAAAACCGGTGACATTATCGGCCCAATTAAAAGTGGCGCGGGGTTTCACATCATTAAGATCATGGATTCCCGCGGTTTACAAACGAAAGAAATAGAAGAAGTCAGAGCGCGACATATTCTGCTTAAGCCATCGCCAATTTTATCCGATGACCGTGCAAAAGCGATGCTTGAACAATTCCTAAAACAAATTCGTGCTGGAGAAGCTAAATTCGAAGATCTCGCCCGTCAGTATTCAGAGGATCCGGGCTCTGCGGCTAAAGGAGGCGAATTAGGTTGGGCGGATCCCAATATCTATGTGCCAGAATTTGCTCAAACGCTTAGCAGTTTAGCCATAGATCAAATCAGTGAACCTTTCCGCACAACCCACGGTTGGCATATCACTCAATTAGAAGAAAGAAGAAAAACCGATGCAACGGATCAGTTCAATAGCAACCGCGCGCACCAGTTGATCTTCCGTCGCAAATTTAATGAAGAACTGCAAAACTGGCTAGACGAAATGCGTTCAGACGCATACATTGAAGTCTTTCAGCCTGAGACTAACCGAGGTTAAGTAAAATTGACCACTAAACGCATTGCCGTTACCCCAGGAGAACCTGCAGGTATCGGCCCCGATTTAGTCGTACAACTCGCTCAACAGGCTTGGCCTGTTGAGTTAGTCGTTTGTGCCGACCCAGAATTACTCGCTAGCCGTGCAAAGCAGCTCGGTCTAACGGTCTCTTTTCGACCGTATCTACCAGATCAGGCTCCCCAACCTCAAGAAGCAGGCACGTTAACCATAGCCCCATTCAAATTGGTGAGTGCTGCGGTATGTGGCAAACTTGATGAACAGAATAGTCCTTATGTAGTCGAAACCTTGCGCTATGCGGGCGAAAGAAACATGAGCGGTGAATTCGATGCCGTAGTCACAGGCCCTGTACACAAAGGGATTATCAACCAAGCGGGTATTTCTTTTAGCGGACATACGGAATTTTTTGCCCATCAAGCCAACTGCCCAGATGTCGTGATGATGCTAGCAACACCCGGGTTACAAGTGGCGCTAGTCACCACCCACATCCCACTTGCCTATGTAGCAAAAGCCATTACTCGCCAACGGTTACAGCATATTATCAAGATTTTACATGCTGACCTTATCAGTAAATTTGGTATTGTTTCACCGAAAATTTATGTGTGCGGTTTAAACCCACATGCAGGTGAAGATGGACATTTAGGACGGGAAGAAATTGATGTGATCATTCCTGCACTTAACGAGTTGCGCGAAGAATATCAGATGAATATTGTCGGTCCATTACCAGCGGACACACTGTTCCAACCCAAATATTTACAGGACGCAGATGTCGTCTTGGCCATGTACCATGACCAAGGACTTCCCGTTCTCAAGTCACAAGGATTTGGCAAATCGGTAAACATTACGTTAGGTTTACCCTATATCCGTACCTCGGTTGACCATGGTACAGCGCTCGATCTCGCGGGCACAGGCAAGGCCGATATCGGCAGTTTTGTCTGCGCTCTGAATAAAGCCATTGAGTTATCCTCAAAAAACTAAACGATTACATTATTAATGAGCAACAAAGTACATTTAGGCCACACGGCCAGAAAGCGTTTTGGACAAAACTTTTTAACCGACGGCAATGTGATTAATCGTATTGTCGGCGCAATTGCACCTGATAATAACCATGTCATGGTGGAAATTGGTCCCGGTTTAGGCGCCTTAACCGAGCCCGTTGCAATGGCGGTCGATAATCTCACCGTAGTAGAACTGGATCGTGATCTGGTTGAACGCTTACATAAACACCCCGTCCTCAAAGACAAACTGACCATTCATCAGGGTGATGCCCTGCAATTTGATTTTAGTCAGCTCGTTGTTCCGGGTAAAAAGCTCAAAGTATTCGGTAATTTGCCCTATAACATTTCGACGCCATTAATGTTCCATCTGTTCGAGTTTGCCGAACAGATTGAAACGATGCACTTTATGCTACAAAAAGAAGTCGTCCTGCGTCTATCGGCAAGTCCGGGTTGCAAAGCCTATGGCCGTTTAACCGTTATGGCGCAATATTTTTGCCAAGTTGTCCCTGTACTCGAGGTTCCCCCCCATAGCTTTACGCCAGCCCCTAAAGTTGACTCTGCGGTTGTGCGTCTTTTACCCTATGCGGAAAAGCCATTCCCCTGTAAAGATGTTAATGTACTACGCCAACTCTGTACCACCGCCTTTAACATGCGCCGTAAAACGCTGCGTAACAATCTCAAGCATATGCTGAGCGATGCCGAGTTCGAACAGTTAGGGATTGATCAAAGCCAACGTCCTGAACAAATCAGTGTCGAGCAATATGTTGCAATGGCAAATATGATCTGCGATAGAAAGGCTTAGTAGTGTTATGTGTGGGCACACCCTGTGCCCAATATCATTGTAGGAATAAGAATGAGCGCATTGGACACCTCAATTCGAGTTGAAGTTAAAACTGAATATATTGAGCAGCAATCCTCCCCC
This sequence comes from Shewanella sp. W3-18-1, assembly GCF_000015185.1. NCBI lineage: Bacteria > Pseudomonadati > Pseudomonadota > Gammaproteobacteria > Alteromonadales > Shewanellaceae > Shewanella > Shewanella sp. W3-18-1. Next base: position 3,635,790 of record NC_008750.1, read on the forward strand.
GAGGATGAAAAATACTTATTTAGCTACACTATCACGATTATCAATTTGGGCGAGCAAGCGGCAAAACTCGAGACTCGTCACTGGATAATTACAGATGCAAATGGCAATACCAGCGAGGTTCAAGGTGCAGGTGTCGTTGGCGAAACGCCCACCATTCCTCCCAATACGGCTTATCAATATACCAGTGGTACCCTACTTGATACTCCTCTTGGCATCATGCACGGTACTTATGGTATGGTCAGCGAGTCAGGGGAACGCTTTGAAGCGATAATAAAACCCTTCCGCTTAGCGACTCCAGGTTTATTACATTGATTTAACTGTAGAAAGGATATTGTGGCTCATTATTTTGTTGGTGATGTTCAAGGCTGTTTTACCGAATTACAAAAGGTACTTGAAAAAGTTGATTTTAATCCATCCCAAGATGAACTCTGGGCGGTGGGAGATCTTGTTGCTCGAGGCCCCGATTCTTTAGCCACATTAAGATTCTTCAAATCACTTGGTGATTCGGCTAAGACCGTATTGGGTAATCATGATCTGCATTTGATGGCAATTCACGGTAAGCTTAAACGTGATAAACCAAGTGACAATCTGAAAGCCCTTCTAAAAGCTGATGATATTAATGAGTTAATTGATTGGCTCAGGCAACAGCCGCTCATGCGTGAATTACCTGAGCAACAACTGATTATGACCCATGCTGGTGTGCCTCCGCAGTGGTCATTAGAAACACTGAGACAAGAATCAGCACTCGTTAGTCATGCACTCAAGCAAGATGACTATCTAGAGGCTTTAATAAGCCAAATGTACACAGATACCGCAGAGCGTTGGGAACCAACGGCATTAGGCATAGCTCGATTACGTTTTTGCATTAATGCTCTGACTCGAATGCGTTATCTCTATGTCGATGGCCACCTCAATTTTGATTGTAAACAACCACCACAGGATTGTACTGATCCACAGTTACGCCCATGGTATGAATACACTTCTCCATTACGTCAAAGCCACACTCTAGTCTTCGGCCATTGGGCTGCACTGATGGGAAATGTCAACGATAAAAAATTAAAGGCTTTAGATACAGGGTGTTGCTGGGGCGAACACTTAACCCTATGGCATCTTGAAAAAGACCAAAAAATTACCCAAAAAAGGTTAAAAAAGAGTTAAACTAAAACGGCCTATGGTCGATAAACGATTGTGCACAGCCCTGAATTTAATCCCCTTTTCATTTGGAAAAAATATAATAATAATTGGAGTATCCTATGAAAGTTAATGTAGCCACCAGAGTTATTGGCGGATTTAGCATTGTTACACTTTTACTTTTATTGCTAGGATTTACCTCCTACTTAACGAATACCAGCCTTAAAGATAGTTCAGCGTTGATGCAAGAGTTAAGCTTACCAGCACTCAAAGCAACCAATCGTTTAACAGAAAGTTTAAGTGAGCAACAACGCCAAGTATTAATCGCTTTTCATACTCAAAAATCAACGAACATCCCCAATATTCATAAAATCTTTGATGGTCATAGTACCCAATTTAAAAGTGAAATTAGCAATCTCACTCAATTAGTTCAAAGGCAAACCAATCTATCATCACTGATAGCTCAACTGAGTAGTAGCTTCTCAATCTTCGAACATGACAGTTTAGCGATGTTTTCTGAGCGAGAGTCAGCTCTGAGTAAACAAGAGTTGCTTATCAACCTAAAGAAAAAACTCGAAAATGCGGCAGATGACGCTTCATCGACGCTACTCGATGTGATTGACCTTGAGAGCAGCCAAAATCCAGATATGCAAAGTATTGCAGCCTCTGCCAGCGCCATAGACACTAGCCTAGGCAATATTATTACCACCATCGCAGATTTAGTCACGAATGAAGAGACAAGTAAGCATGAGCTTATAGCTAAAGAACTCGATTACATTATCAGTGAAACAAAAAATAAACTTGAATATGTTAATCGTCACGCTCAAGGCATAGTCGAAGCCGATACATTACAATCCATAAATAATGATATTGGCAAAGTCTTAGCATTAGTCGAAGGCAAAGATTCAATGGTAGATCTTAAATCTAGCCAGTTAATTCATACTCAAGAGTCAATTAATAAACTCGCGATTATTGAAAAAGATGGAAAGATCATTGATGCCAATATGGAAGACGTTAGCAATAATATCGAACTTATCGCTACCAATATGAGTCAAGCAACGATGGCAGAAATTGATGCTGCCAGCCTGCGTATTATTATCGTTGTGTTAATCGCTATAGTGGCAGCAATTATTATTAGCTTCGCTGTAGTCAATCCATTGAAACGCTCACTTCAGCAAGTTAATCATGCACTTAATGTCTTAGCTTCTGGCAATTTAACCCATAAATTGGACGATTCCGGCCACGATGAATTTGCGGAGCTGGCTAAAAACTGTAATAGACTTGTCGACAGCCTACGTAGTTTGATTATTGGTATTTTGGACCGTTCGAACCAACTTGCAGCAGCAGCGGAGCAAACATCAGCCATCACAGCGCAAACAACTTCGGGCATACAAGAACAAAAAAGTCAGGTTGATCAAGTTGCTACCGCAACTACTGAACTTAGTTCTAGTGCCCAACAAGTATCACAAAGTGCCGATGAAGCACTTGAGCAAATCAAACAGGCAGATCTAGAAACCCAACATATGCGCGCTATTGCGCAAGAGAATAAATTAACTATCTTAGCCTTAGCTGATGAGGTATCTAAAGCGGGATTAGTCATCAATAAAGTGCAATCGGATAGCGCCTCTATTGGCTCCATTCTTGATGTGATCCGTGGCATCGCAGAGCAAACCAACCTATTAGCGTTAAATGCGGCTATTGAAGCGGCAAGGGCTGGTGAACAAGGGCGCGGGTTTGCGGTTGTTGCCGACGAAGTGCGTAACCTAGCCTCTCGAACTCAAGTCTCTACCCGTGAAATTCAACAAATGATAGAAGTGTTACAACAGGGCGCGGAGCAGGCTGTAGCAGCCATGGATATGGGTCGTGCCCAAGCTAATGCTTGTGTTGAAAAAACCGAACAAGCAAATTTGGCATTAGAAACGATAAGTCAGTCTGTTCATAAAGCCTATGACTCTGGCACCCATATCGCGCATGCCGCACAGGAGCAAAATTTAGTCAGCCAACAAGTATCAGAAAAACTAGAACATATTGCTGCAATATCTGAAGAAACCGCTATCGGGGCAGATCAAACGGCTCAATCTAGCCACCAAGTCGCAAAATTAGCTGAGGAGCTTCAAGCTTCGGTGGGTGAGTTTAGAGTGTAAATAAGTCAGCCTTAATAAGGGTCGCACAAGCGACCTTTAATATTGCGACTAACATAAAGCCTCAAAAATACACTATAACGGTTAATCCGCTACATGTTTAAGTAACAAAAATGCCGAATTGTAGTTCGGCATTTTTGCTTTAACACTCGTCAATCAGAATTCAAATTCAGCTAGTTAAGAGAATTAATCCTCTTCACCACCCGCAGAACCACCAAGACGATCTTTTACTGCAGCAGTGATAGGGCTTGCACTATGCCCATTAGCCTCTGCCCAAGCATGAATAGTCATACCGTCTGATTCTGGCACACTTAACTCAGTCACAGACAAACGCTTAGCGACAAATTCTCCTGCATCGCTTGCATTGGCGCTATAAGCCGTTCGTAACAGACTTTGACCATCACAATTAATACCGCTGTAGATCTGACGTAATTTAACGCGACTCTCTTTCAATTTCTTACGTAAGCGGTTTTTATCATTCGCTTTCACATAATCACAAATACTTGCTACAAGTGGATCTGCATCAGCCGCAGCAGCTTGTGTTGGAACAGAAACATAACTAAAACCGATTAACGCAGCCAAAGCCACAGGCATAAGACGCATCCGATACTCCTTAATACTTTCTTATAGTTTTATTATCAATTTTGTATGGGATGCAGCAATATCTAAAGGATACTAGCCACTATGGCCTTAGTTTTCGGCTAGATTTTGCAACGCCATCTGGGTTAGCTCACATCACCACTAAGTCGCCAAAATGATCAATACTTTAGACATTTTGACAATCCATACGCACAGGGTACACAACATAACAACCTAATTTAACATTTTTTTGTCAAATTGATAAAGCGATATTCCAGTCCATCGGCATTTATACAGGATAGTGATTCGGTTTCTTGCCAATCACGAGCGTCCCATTCAGGAAAATAGGTATCACCTTCAACATCAAGGTTAATTTGGGTTAAATAGAGGATATCGGCCTGAGGTAATAGTTCCCGATAAAGCTGACCACCACCCATAATCACTAACTCTTCACACTCACCAGCAGCTTGTTTGGCTGCATCAAATGAGGTCACACAGGTCACACCTTCAATCACAAGGTCAGCTTGGCGGGATATCACAATGTTATGACGACCTGGGAGAGGGCGACCGATTGACTCAAAGGTCTTACGTCCCATCACGACTGGCTTGCCTAAAGTCATCGCCTTAAAGTGTTTAAGATCCTCAGGAAGATACCACGGCATTTTATTATCTTTTCCGATGACTCGATTATTTGCCATCGCGGCTATCATAGCAATGCGCATGCTCACTCCAGTGTTGTAGATATAAAGAATTACCGAATAACGGGGCGGGTTCTAAAATACAATAGACTCGGCAATGCAAGCCCAACCGCTAATGCTCCAAGAATAAAGACGGTTTTTAAACCATTGCTGATCACTTGGCCGGTTAACTCTTGGCTCACCTGAGACTGAGCAGTTAACTGCACTAAAGCAATCACAGTATTAAATGCGTAAGTACCGGGTATCATCGGAATAATAGCGGCCACAGCATACATTAAAGGTGGCGCTAAATGGCGCTTCGCAAACCCTATTGTTATCATCCCCACTAAAGCTGCAGCAGCAAATGTCGCCCATTCGATAGGAAGGCCAAAGTGAAGCATCAAGGTACGCGAGCTATGCCCTATCGCGCCAGCTAAAGCGCAGTAAGGTAAAAAACGCTTGGGCACATTAAACACCATGGCAAAACCAACGGCAGGAATAGCTGAAAAAAATGCATCATGTAAAAGCATGTTCAGTAGTTCTATCATAGAAAGATACCACCAAGCTGCATGGCAATGGTTATGCCAATCACAGACGATACAGTCAACAGTGTTGCATGTCCCCAGCGTGAAATCCCCACGTTCATATGGCCTTTCACCATATCGGAAATCGCATTAATCATAGGGAAACCAGGCACCAACATGAGCACACTCGCCGCCATTGCCGACTGTGGTGTTTCACTGAGTGAAAATACGTAACCTGTTTGCGCAATCATACTAATCACAAATGCAGTCGTAGCAAAATTCACCAATAAATTAAAATGGCGTTTGGCAATCGCTAAACGAACGGACATGCCTACCGCAGAAGCAAAAAAAGTGATCACACACGCGGCTAAATCACCATTAAAGAGATGGCAAAAACTGGCACAGGACAGCCCTATCATTAACACAACTAAAGCAGGTGGATAGGTTTTAGGCTCAATACGGGCTAGACGTTTACGAACTTCATTAGGTCCATAAAGCCCTTTTTCAGCTAATAAGCAGATCCGCTGCAATTCACACACTATGGTCATATTGATGCCATGTTCACGAATTCGACGGGTAGTAGTAATACAGCGGCCATGAACCAAACTGGTCAAGACGAGGGAATTTGAGGAAATAGAAAGCTCTACGCTAGCAAGGCCTAAAGCCTGGCCTAAACGCTGACTGATTTCTTCAACGAGATCAGATTCAGCGCCATAGGCCAGTAGCAGTTGTGCAACACGCACAACCTGCCGAGTAATATCATTTTGAGTATCAGCGTACACGGGACTCTCAAAACTCAGACATTAATATTATCTTTGGTAAATGACTTCTACGTCGTAGTCATCATCATCAAAGTCGTCGTCAAAATCATCATCATAATCTTCATTGACTGAATCAAGATTAGCTTGATGATAATTGTCCCATTTGAATTCCACTTCATCGTCTGGATTAACAACATTGTCTTCTGGTGGCAGACTCGCAATGTAATCCAATAACTTCAGAGCTAATTCTTTAGTGCCTTCGCGATTATAGGCGGAGATAGTATACACATCTCCTTCCCATTCTAGCTCTTTAACAATGCGCTCAACTTTTTCTTGCAACTCTTCTTCAAGTAACAAGTCGGTTTTGTTAAAGACTAGCCAACGAGGCTTACTCGCCAATTTAGGAGAATACTTTTCAAGTTCACCAACAATAGCGCGCGCAGATTCAACTGGATCGGTTCCATCGATAGGTTCAATATCAATGATGTGCAATAAAATACGGCAACGCTCAAGATGCTTTAAGAAGCGAATACCTAAACCCGCACCTTCAGCTGCACCTTCGATCAAACCGGGAATATCGGCAATGACGAAACTCTGGCCAGGACGCGGATTGACCACACCTAAATTGGGGACCAAAGTTGTGAAGGGATAATCAGCAACTTTAGGCGTTGCGCGGGATACAGCACGAATAAAGGTCGATTTACCCGCATTTGGCATACCGAGTAAACCCACATCGGCAAGCAGTAATAGCTCAAGCTTCAGGCTACGAACTTCACCGGGCGTCCCTAGGGTTTTCTGACGTGGTGCACGGTTAGTACTGCTCTTAAAACGGGTGTTACCTAAACCATGGAAACCACCCTTAGCCACCAATAGCTTTTGACCGTGGGTTGTCAGATCACCAAGCACTTCCTCGGTATCATGATCAATCGCGCGTGTTCCAACAGGCACCTTTAAAATCAAATCCTTACCACTATGACCAGTACAGTCACGGCCACGACCATTTTCACCGCGCTCAGCCATGTGAAAACGCTCGAAGCGAAATTCAATCAAAGTGTTGAAGTTTTCGTCGGCCTGCAGATACACACTGCCGCCGTCGCCACCATCACCACCATCAGGACCACCATCAGGTACATATTTTTCGCGTCTAAAACTGACACAACCGCTACCGCCGTCGCCCGCTTCGACCCTAATTACTGCCTCATCGACAAACTTCATACTTACTCCTGGCATCACTGAATGAAGGAATTATACCGTCTAACTTCATCGGTCGCCAAAAAACTCGAGATACTTTGCTCCCAATCTTACCTGCCAACGCCCTCAATTTGGTAAAAATTTACCAAACTCATCATTGATACAGCGTAAATAGAAGCATAAAAAACAGAAAGCCCCACCAAAGGCGGGGCTTTAACAGTATAAGCTAGATTCGAAAATTAAGCTTCGATGCTAATAAACTTGCGGTTATTAGGACCTTTAACTTCGAATTTAACTTTACCGTCAGTCAATGCAAACAGAGTGTGGTCACGACCAATACCCACGTTTACACCAGCGTGGAATTTAGTACCACGTTGACGAACGATAATGTTACCAGCTAGAACTGATTCACCGCCAAAGCGCTTAACACCTAGACGTTTACTTTCTGAATCGCGGCCGTTACGAGTAGAACCGCCAGCTTTTTTATGTGCCATGAGTTAGACTCCTATTATGCGTTGATAGCAGTAATTTTAACTTCAGTGAACCACTGACGGTGGCCCATTTTCTTGTCGTGGTGCTTACGACGACGGAACTTAACGATAGTTACTTTCTCGCCACGACCATGACTCACTACTTCAGCAACGACTTTACCGCCAGCTACTAAAGGAGCACCAACGTGCACTGTTTCACCATCAGCGATCAGTAAAACTTGATCGAACTCAACAGTTGAACCAGTAGCAACTTCTAATTTTTCTAAACGAACTGTGTGGCCTTCAGCTACACGGTGTTGTTTACCACCACTTTGAAAAACAGCGTACATAGCTATTTTACTCCGATATTCCTAACACGCTGGCTCGCACTTTTGGGGAGGCAGGGTGCTACAAAAACTTTATTGACAATGGGCGCGGAGTTTACGCGAAGAATCCATTTCTGACAAGCCCTAATTAGGAAAGAATAAAAAAAGGCCGGAATAACTCGCACATTAGTTGTCCGAGTGCTGTCATATGTCAGAATTTTAGGTAAAATTCATTCTATATAACACGTGAGCCTAAAATAGAGGCCGGGTACGTAATGGCCCCACAACCAGAGTCTATTATGGATTTAAACGCTATTCGTCAACTGGCTGACACTGATATGCAAGCAGTCAATCAGCTGATATATAAACAGCTTGAGTCAGATGTCGCCCTGATCAACCAGCTAGGTTTCTACATTATCAATGGTGGCGGTAAGCGTCTTCGTCCTTTACTGTCAGTGCTTGCTGCACGTACGGTAAGCTACGAAGGTGATGCACACCTCAAGCTCGCGGCTATCATTGAGTTTATCCATACCGCCTCATTACTCCATGATGATGTTGTTGATGAATCGACACTTCGCCGTGGGCGCGAAACCGCGAACGCCCTATTTGGAAACAGTGCAAGTGTGCTTGTGGGTGATTTCCTTTACACGCGCTCATTTCAGATGATGACAGAACTCGATAATATGAGAGTGCTGCGGGTCTTAGCGGATACGACCAACGTACTGGCTGAGGGTGAAGTATTGCAATTAATGAATTGCAACGATCCTGACACCACTGAAGAAAGCTATATGCGTGTCATTTACTGTAAAACAGCTAAGTTATTTGAAGCGGCGACCTTGCTTGCAGCAGTATTAGCGGGAGCAAGCACTGAGCAGGAAACCGCTCTTGGTAATTATGGGAAATATCTCGGAACCGCTTTTCAATTAACTGATGATTTGCTCGATTACACCGCTGATACTGAAGAGTTAGGAAAGAATATTGGTGATGATCTCGCCGAGGGCAAACCGACGCTACCTTTAATCTACGCCATCGCCCACGGCACCAATGAGGAAAGGCAACTTATTCGCCAAGCCATTGAGCAAGGTGATGGTACGCAGGCAATTGATAAAATTGTGGCCGCATTACATCACTGTGGTGCATTAACCTACACTCAGCAAAAAGCGATTGAAGAATCGGAAAAAGCCATTGCAGCACTGGATGTATTGCCAGATAGCGAATTTAAAGAGGCTTTAGTGTCACTGGCTAAAATATCAGTTGATCGCAATCATTAATTGTTTGCACTCAACTTAGAATAAAAAAGGTCTTACTATGTAAGACCTTTTTTATTGAGTCATTAAACTTGCCACTGTATAGGGATTTCACCCCGCGCTGTCAGCAATTGGTTCACCTTTGAAAAATGCCCACAACCAAAAAATCCACGATAGGCGGATAAAGGGGATGGATGCGGCCCACACAACACTTGATGCTGCGGCGCAGTAATGACTGCACCTTTCTTTATTGCATGGCTACCCCACAGCACAAAAATAATCGGCCTAGATTGCTCGTTTAACAATTTTAATACTGCGGTAGTAAATATCTCCCAGCCAGCATTGGCATGTGAGTGAGCTTGGCCTTGCTCAACTGTTAATACCGTATTGAGCATTAAGATCCCTTGTTCGGCCCAGTAGCTTAAATCACCATGGTCAGGAATATGGAAACCAGGAATATCATTAACCAGTTCTTTATACATATTAGCCAATGATGGTGGTGGCTTAATACCACGCCTAACGGAGAAGCATAATCCATGCGCCTGATTTGGGCCATGGTAAGGATCTTGTCCAATGAGTACGACTCGAACATTTTCAAGGGGAGTCATCTTGAAAGCGTTAAAAACATCCTCTTTAGGAGGATAAATGACTTTGCCCAATTGTCGTTCTTTGTTCACAAATGCGATTAACTCTTGGTAGTAAGTTTGTGCACGCTGGTTATCAATAAAATCCTGCCAAGTTGAAAAAGTCACAATAATTATCCTCAAATTACAATGTGGCTAGCTTAAAAGTCATGGCTAACATTCACAAGCCAAGTGTGAGATTAATGTGCTCACTCGGCCCACAATAAAACCATTTTAAGTTAATTAGGCCGATTTTAAATGTTATAGTGCCTACACATTTTAAACTCACCTCGTCGCTTCATATTGACCATAATGAGATCAAAATACCCACAAGCAGGTTTTACCTTAATAGAACTCGTGGTCGTAATCCTATTGCTTGGCATTCTCGCTGTCGTGGCGTTACCCAAATTCGTTAACATACAACAGGACGCACAAATAGCCAGCGTAAAAGCGAGTGCAGGAGGTTTTAAAACGGGGCTCAATTTGGCTCGTTCTGTATGGGCAGTAAAAGTAGGTTCAGGTCCAAGCGAAGATTTACCAGTATTTGGTACAGCACAGTCTGAACAAGTCGATTTCAACGCTTTTGGCTGGCCTGCCCAGCACTATATTTACGGCAATGAAGCCTCACCCGTATTGGATAACGTAGAAGACTGCGTTTCTGTATGGCAAGTGCTGTTTCAGAATGCACTACCTAGCGTTTCGCGTTTAAATATTGATGCCGATGACACCGATTATAAAGCCAGTTACATCTCCCCTAGTCAGTGTAAATATTCCTATCGAGCTAATGACAAATTGGCCGTTTACTATGACTCCCGCGATGGAACCGTTACGACCGACTTAGATCCCAATAGTTGATGTTTAACGATTCCTTCTTAAGCTAATTAGGATAGAATCGGCCATTGATTTGTTATTTTCCAGAGTGAGCACCATGACCGAAACGAGCAACACCACCATTTTTGAACTTGCCGATCAATTTATTGCTTTAGCCAATCAGCTAAGCCAGCAAGAAGGCGATGTCGGTAAAGTCGGTACAGCCCTGCGTTTTGCTGCAGCACGTTTTAATGCCTTTGAAGCAGCCATAAAATCTGCTGATTTAGGCGCAGAAAAAGATAGCGCCCTAGAATGGTTTAGTTCTGAATATCGTGAAATGCTGAATGATAATTTAGAAGATCATATCGCTAATCCCCCGGTTATTCAGGAAGAATCAGCGCCAGCAGAAGCGGATGACTCCGTACAAATATTTAAAAGCTAATTAAACCGCTATCCTAAAATCTGAATAATAATGCCATCAACTGATGGCGTTATTATTCGTGCGGTTTAAAGCGTATAAATCACTCGAATGGCTAACAGTATTAAGACGATACCGGTTAATTTATCAATCAAACCCGCCTTTTCTCGAAGTTTAGGTAACACCCGCGAATGAGACAACATTAACGCAACTAAGCTATACCAAAGACCGTCCACGATTAAAGGGGTCAAAACAATCAAGGCCTGCCCTGTCATGCTATCTGCCACCATGACAAACTGGCTAAACAGCGCCAAAAAAAACAGTAGGATTTTGGGGTTAAAAAGAGAGATAGCTAATCCATCCCTCGCCGCAGTGAATGTATCAGTTGCTTCTCCGGCAGCAAGTTTTGCTTGCACACCACCATTTGAGCGCAGCGACTGAATACCAATCCAGGCTAGATATAAAGCCCCCATAATTGCAATTCCATTAAATAGTAAAGGGGCTTTTTTTAGGGCTACGGCTAGACCCAATAACGTGATCAAGGCATAAAAACCGATCCCGATAGAATGCGCCCATGCACAAACAATCCCTTTACTACGTCCACCCCCTAACGTATGACGTACCACCATGGCTAAACTTAGCCCCGGAGACATAGCTCCCAAACAACAAATTGCCAATAAACCAAACCAAGTACTCAAACTCATGTATATGTCCTAAAAGGGATAAATAAACTCAACGGGTTTTCGCATAGCGACATTCTAACATCGGCAGAGTAAGGCGTTAATGTTAATACTCGGCTTTGGAACATGGAGCTGCAACTAACATGATACAAGTGGGATAAATATCCTAAATTCACGTAGTTTTAAGCTGTTAGCGACTAAGATAAATGCCAACTTGTTTTAGATATTCTCAAGCGGAAGCGTTTATGGGCACAATCACCCTCATCAGTTTTATTCTTCTTAGTTTACTAATCGGCGTCATTCTGCTTTTGTTATGGCAAAAGAGAAAAGGTAAAAACATCCCATTATCAGTGATTTTTACCTTAGGATTTTTTGCATTAGGTTTAGGCAGTATTATCGGATTTGTACACAAAGGAGAAGATTATCAGGCTTACCAAAAACTCCAATGGCATACCTTAGCACCCGCCGAAATTGCTCCTCTGGTCGCACAGGGTTATACGGTTTTTGTCGATATCACTTCAGATTGGTGCACGATTTGCCAAACGAATAAAGCCGATGTGACCCACAGAGAACAAATTGTAAATGCCCTAATGGCAGAAAATATTATTTTAATGCAAGGCAATTGGAGTGAAGCCAACAGCACAATTGAATCATATATGCGCCATGAGGGAGTACCAGGCACGCCTTACAATAAAATCTATGGGCCAAGTTTACCTAAAGGCATTGTGTTACCAGCAAAATTGAGTATCAATGATGTGCTTAATGGCCTTGCTGCGGCCCAAGGTCGTCCAGCATACTCATACTGAATTCTAATCAAAGCATCTTTAAAGGCGTTTTAATTCATACATATCACATCGATGGCTACAACAAAATACCAAACAAACTGCATCTCACGCTAAGAAAGAGCATTGAATGTAAGATACCGAATCATGCTGTAAGCCAAACATCAAAGTCACGATATATCGCCAAGATATAAAGTGTATAATCAAGCTATCTGCTTGCTACCTCGGTAATCTGTGTATGACTAAGACCCCCTCCCCTAAAGAACCATTAGACAAACATTTTCTGCCGGAAAATCAGTTGCTACTCAATGCCGTGGGTGAAGGTATTTATGGTTTTGATTTAAATGGAAATGCCGTTTTTATCAATCCAGCAGCTGAACGGATGACAGGCTGGAAAAATGCAGAGTTACTGGGCAAAAATATCCATAATTGCCACCATCATAGCCATGCGGATGGCAGCCACTATCCCCAAGAAGATTGTCCAATTTACAATACCTTAAAGGATGGTATCACCCGCGAGATCACCCACGATGTGTTTTGGCGTAAAGATGGTAGCAGCTTCCCTGTGCATTACAGCTCAACTCCTGTTTATCGAGACAATCAACTTATTGGCGTAGTCGCGATATTTCGTGACATTAGTATTCAAAAACAAACTGAGCACTCATTACGCCAAGCCTTAATTCAAGTGCAAGCACTATCCGAACGTCTTGCATCAGAAAATCACTACCTGCAAGCCGAATTAGCAGATAAAACAGGTGATGTGGATATTTCTGGTAATAGCAGTGTTATCCGCCACATGATCCAGCAACTACACATGGTTGCCAACACCGACAGTACAGTGTTGATTTGTGGTGAAAATGGCACAGGAAAAGAATTAGTTGCCCGCAACTTACACAAACTCAGTCACCGCAAAGATAAACCTATGATCAGCGTTAACTGTGCCGCCTTCTCAGCCTCTTTACTGGAAAGTGAACTCTTTGGTCACGAAAAAGGAGCATTTACTGGTGCCACCAGCCGCCGAAAAGGTCGATTTGAACTTGCACATCAGGGAACGCTGTTTCTCGATGAAGTCGCAGAACTCAGTTTGGAAGCCCAATCAAAATTACTACGAGTTATTCAAGAGCAATCCTTTGAACGTCTCGGCGGTAGTGAAACCATCCAAGTGGATATTCGCTTAGTCGCAGCCAGCCACCATGATTTACTCAAACGAGTCGAGCTGGGATTATTTCGTATGGATCTCTATTACCGTTTGAATGTATTCCCAATTAAAGTTCCGCCACTCCGATCGAGGCTGGATGATATCCCCGAACTAGTCAGCCATATACTCCATAACTTGAATCGAAAACTGGGTAAAAAAATCCGCGGGGTCAGTCAAAAAGGCCTACAAAAACTGATGGCCTACACTTGGCCCGGCAATGTACGTGAGCTACAAAATATCCTTGAGCGTGAAGCAATTCTTACCCAAGGAGATATTTTACACATCCATGCAATGCCAACCGATAACCTAAATGCGCCACATTTATCACTGCAGCATCAAACCCTAGCTGAAGCTGAGGCATGGCATATAGAACAAACACTTAAACGCTTAAATTGGCGTATATCAGGGCCTTCTGGCGCAGCTAATATCTTAGGGGTACCGCCGAGCACGCTCAGATCGCGGATGAAAAAATTGGGGATCCAACGTCAAATGAATGAAACGAATTAGCGTCCCACAATCTAAATTACACGATATATCGCCAATTCGCGATATATCGTGAGAATGCATAATCAGTTCATTAATTTTAACCATAAATATCAATACATTAAACTCACAACATATTGGCCTAACGCTTGCTAATAGGGGATAAATCTTATTAAAGCCGTTAGGACTCTCTTATGCCAAAGAGCGACATAACCCCAATTACAAACGCAAAACCTGCCTTAGCAGAGCAATTTATCCCCATTAAAAATATTTCAACCGCCCCGAAAGCAAACTCCTCGCTCGAAAATGCCACTGCCTCAAGCAAAATTCATTTTCGTGAACAAAAGGGGTATTTCCAACGCTTAAGAACCATGATGAATAGCCTGTTAATTGTGCTATTTTTCGCCCTGCCGTTTATATCTGTTAATGGCCGCCAAGCAATATTATTGGATGTCAGTCAGCAGCAATTTTTCTTTTTTGGGTTAACGCTCTGGCCGCAGGATTTTACGCTATTAGCATGGATTTTTATCGCAGCGGCTTTTGGTTTGTTTTTTGTCACCGTATTCTGGGGACGCGTTTGGTGTGGCTATCTTTGTCCGCAAACTGCATGGACCTTTATCTATGTATGGATAGAAAACCGTATCGAAGGTAATAGCAACAAACGTAAATTACTCGACAAAGCCCCTTGGACAGCAAATAAAATCGGCAAAAGAACCGTAAAACATAGCCTATGGGGACTCGCAGCCTTACTTACTGGTTGCGGTTTTATTGGCTATTTTATCCCCGCACGCGAACTCTATTTAGATATATTCACAGGTAATGCTAGCTTCTGGGTGACTTGTTGGGTCTGGTTCTTCGCCATTTGTACCTATCTCAATGCGGGTTGGATGCGCGAGCAAATGTGTCTGCATTGCTGCCCTTATTCCCGTTTCCAAGCGGTAATGTTCGATGCCAATACTAAAACAGTAACCTACGATGCACAGCGTGGTGAATCCCGCGGTCCACGTAAACGTAAGCAAGCAACGAATCTAGCTGACCCTACTTTGGGCGACTGTGTTGATTGCCATTTATGTGTCGAAGTGTGCCCAACGGGGATCGATATTCGTAACGGCTTACAATATGAGTGCATCAACTGCGGTGCCTGTGTTGATGCTTGTAACGAAACCATGTTGAAATTCGATTACAAACAAAATCTTATCGGCTATATGAGTGAAAATGATCTCAAAGGAATATCCCATTCCTATTGGCGATCCCCCCGTTTCTTAGGCTACGGTGCAGCGGTCATTACTATGTTCATCGTCATAGGCTTAGATCTAAATAACCGCAGCGAAATTCAACTTAACGTGATACGCGATCGCCAAAGCCTGTACCGTGAAACCTCCGATAATAAAGTTGAAAATACCTATCAACTGAAGATCCGCAACAAGACACAAGACACTAAGCAATATCAACTTGCCGTTGACAGTGAAATGCCTTTTAGCTTGATTGCGGCTCCCATTATCACCTTAGCCGCGGGTGAACAAATTGACTATCCCGTAACGGTTCTTGCCGATAAAGATAATGTCCCTTCAGGGCGAAAATTGATCCGATTTTCAGTCACAGATATTAAAGAACCAAGGCAGCAAGTAAGCCAAGAAACAGGATTCTTTAGTCCTTAGAGTGATAATTTAACTTCTATATTTAAGACTTAATTGACGCTTGAAACATAACACCACGCGTCAATTTAAGTCTTACATTCATCAACAAAATAACTGACACTCCTTGCAACAGCTTTATCTATTCATCCGCCGAACTCAGTTCCTAAATCGCGGCAAGAAAATTCATCATCGAAATGCACTGATACTAAGTACACTGGCACTAAGTAAATAAAGAGCAGTCAACCACATAATAAATACATAACACTAACAAAATCTAAATCACTTTCTTATTTACAGTTATTACGCTTTATAAATGATAAGGTAGTTAAGCTATAGTTAAGTCCTATGCTTTACAGTAAAAAGACTTTTGTTACATAAAGATACCCTTATTGACGTTGTGATGTTTTTCACGATAAGCATTGACCTCTAGTGCTCACACCCTCTAATCTAAACATATGTTTGATTTCAAAATAATAACAACGAATAAACACATAATTGAGGCAGTTAAGTATGGCATATGATCAAGACTCCCAACTCAAACTAGGCTACTCATCACTCGTCGATCTGATCGAAAAAACCAGCCTACGCTATGGTGATAAACCCGCCTATGCCTGCTTGGGTAAAACCAGCAGTTTTAACGAGATAGAGCGAGACTCCCGTTACTTTGCCGCCTATTTGCAAAACAAGACCCAACTCAAACCTGGCGATCGTATTGCCATCCAATTACCCAATATCACGCAATTTGTTATTGCAGCCTACGGCGCTATCAGGGCTGGGCTCATTCTAGTCAACACCAATCCTCTCTATACAGAGCGCGAACTTATCCATCAGTTTAATGATTCAGGAGCCAAAGCCTTAGTTGTACTATCGGATTTGCTGCCAACCTTAGCAAAAGTGGTCGCCACTACCGAGATTGAATTAGTTATCTCAACCCATGCTCTGGATTTAATAGAGCCTCAAATTCAACCTAAGACAGGCCTCAAAAATATCGCGTTCTGCGATATTTTAAAGCAAGGCGCAGAACTGACCTTTACCCGCCTAGCGTCCACACTCGATGATCTCTGTGCATTGCAATATACAGGCGGTACAACGGGATTATCTAAAGGAGCCATGTTGACCCACGGCAATATGCTCGCCAATGCCGCGCAGGTAAAATCCCGCATTGGTAGCGTGATATCTGAAGGCGAAGATATCTTCGTTGCGCCATTACCGATTTACCATATTTATGCTTTTATGGTGAACCTAGTGCTGTATTTTGAGTGCGGAGGTTGCTCTGTTCTGATCCCTAATCCTCGGGATATCAGCGGCTTGATAAAAACCTTAGCTAAATACCCTTTTACTGGCTTTGCCGGACTGAACACGCTATTTGTCGCCCTGTGCCATCAACCCGAATTTAAAGCACTGGACTTTAGCCATTTAAAAATTACCATCTCAGGTGGTACAGCGCTCACGGCCGCGGCGGCCAATATTTGGCAACAAACCACGGGTAATATGATCAGCGAAGGTTATGGATTATCTGAAACCTCCCCTGTCATTTCACTCAATGCGCCCGGTTATCAAAAGCTCGGCACTATTGGTAAACCTGTGATTGGTACTGAGGTCAAACTATTAGATGAAAATAACATTGAAGTACCTTTAGGGACTGCAGGAGAATTAGCTGCGCGCGGCCCGCAGGTGATGCGAGGATATTGGAATAACCCACAAGAAACCGCCAATGTGATGACACCAGAGGGCTTCTTTAAAACAGGCGATATTGCCATAGCAACGGCGGAAGGTTTCCATCAAATTGTTGATCGCAAAAAAGATATGATCATCGTGTCAGGCTTTAACGTCTACCCTAATGAAGTTGAAAATGTGCTTGCCAGTCATCCCGATATCATTGAGTGCGCGGTTGTTGGTGTACAAGATGAACACTCGGGGGAAGCGGTCAAAGCCTTTATCGTCCTCAAGGACAATAACCTCAATCATGAACAGGCTAAAAGTACAATTTTGCAGTATTGCCGCGAGCAATTAACGGGTTATAAATTACCTAAAATCATTGAGTTTATGACGCAATTACCTAAAAGCACCGTCGGTAAAATTCTGCGCCGCGAACTTAAAAATAAGGCTTAAAGTCAGGACATAAAAACCGCTTTTACAAACAAAACTTAAAAACCAACGCACCATAACATGCCCAGTAAGCTAGATTAACTAGCGACTGGGTTTTATTTTCCCTAAGTGGTCTCATTGATTGCGCAGGCATTGGCCTCTTCGGTTAACAATTGCAAACTGGCAAATTCACGATATAGCGCATTAGATTGCATCAAGGCTTGATGGCGGCCGCTGGCGACAATCTCGCCCTTATCGAACACAAAAATCCTATCCGCATTGATGACCGTCGATAGGCGATGGGCAATAATCAAGGTGGTTTTATTCGCCATCAATACATCCAGCGCTTGCTTTACTTTCTGCTCACTGACGGCATCTAAGGCGCTGGTCGCCTCATCGAGTAACAATATTGGTCTGTCAGCTAGAATCGCCCGCGCAATAGCGATCCGCTGCTTTTGCCCACCTGAAAGTCGCACTCCACGCTCGCCTAAATAGGTTTGATAACCCTCAGTAAATTCGCTAATAAACTCATGGGCACGGGCTGCAATACAAGCATCTATCACTTCTTGTTCGGTGGCATCGACTCGTCCATAACGTACGTTTTCAAGCACGCTAGTGGCAAAGATCACAGAGTCCTGCGGCACTAAGGCAAACTGTGCACGCAAATCCTGTGGTAAAAGATTAGCAATATCAATCCCTTCGAGCCGAATACTGCCTGCGCTAGGCACATAAAAGCGCTGTAATAACTGGAATAAGGTGCTTTTACCCGCGCCACTCGGCCCCACTAAGGCTACCCGCTCACCGGCGGTAATCGTCATATTAACGTCTTTAAGCACTAAGGTGTCCTGCTCAGGATAAGCAAAACTGAGTCCCTCAATAACTAGCTCACCACTAACATCGGCAGGTAAACTCACTGGATGAGTTGCAACGGGAATATCTACTTGCGTTTCAGCCAGTTCAATTAATCGTTCGGCGGCACCAGATGCCCGTTGAATCTCACCTATCACTTCACTGATCGTTGCCACGGCGCCCGCAACCATCACTGCGTAAAACATAAAGGCCGACAACTCACCTCCTGTCATCCTACCGGCCATCACATCATGGGCGCCAACCCAAGTCACCATAGCAATCGCTGCGATACTTAAAAACATCACGGATGAAATAAGCAGTGCACGATATCGAATTCTACCGCTGGCCGCCGACATCACATCTTCAACGCGGGTATGAAATAAACTGCGATCTTTATCCTCATGTCCATAGGCTTGCACTGTGTGGATTTCATGGAGTGTTTCATCCACATAAGCGCCAAGATCGGCAACCCTGTCTTGGCTTTCCCGCGCTAAGACTCGCACTTTTCGACCAAAAAAGATCACTGGCCCTAGCACTAAAGGCACAGCCAATAGCACCAGCAAGGTCATCTTTACGCTAGTGATACCCATCATCACTAAACCACCAAGGACAGTCACGCCAGAGCGCAGTGCCATCGAAAGGCTTGAACCTACGACAGTTTGAAGCAAGGTAGAATCGGCGGTAAAACGGGAGATCACCTCACCAGTTCGCACCTTAGCGTAAAACGCCGGAGAGAGTTTAAGCAGTTGATTATAAACGGTAAGGCGAATATCGGCGCTAACGCGTTCACCAAGCCAAGTCATTAAATAAAAACGGCAAAACACCGCCGTGCCACTGATGGCGGTAATCCCAAGCACTAACAGTATGATTTCATTTAATCGCTGTGCATTATCACGCACAAAGCCCTCGTCCACCATCAAGCGCACTCCTTGGCCGAGTGACAACCAAGCGAGTGAACCTATCATCAAAAAGATAATCGCGGCGACCACTTTAAACTGATATGGCTTAAGGAAACCCGCAATCCAAGGTAATACCGATCGTTGCCGTATCTTTGAGGTTGGATTTTTAGCTATGTCAGTTTTAATGGATTCAGATGATTTAGCAGTAGGCTCATGCACGCGAGGCATCCTTCGGGTAGGGAACTGTCATTCAGGCATAATAGAAATGCTGCCTATTCGAGAAGAATTCAAGGGGGAATCTGTACTATTGCGATATTAACTTAAAAACGCAAATGCCAAATTCACAGGAATGACGAATTTGGCATTGTTGAATGGGCTTACATTAGGTTGGCAAATAACCAGACAAAAGCCTAAGCGACTTGCATACTTTCTGGCGTTTTGGGAGTGCCATGGTGACCATCGCGCTTCCAATCCACATCTAAGAGTTCTGCACCACTTAAAGTAAATGCCTGACCAAAACCCTTCACATATAACCCTTGATGGGGCGCAAGTTTATATAAATTAAAATCCGTCAAGGCCGCAAGATTATCCGACATTTCGCCAAAACGAGCGGATAACACGGCAACACCTTTGCTAAAAGCAGGGGTATCACGGGGCACGGCCTCGGCAATTGCATCAAAGGTTAAACGCTTACGGGCAAAGACAGATTTTGCGGCAGCTTCATCTTCAACCAACATCACTGACACTTTGGTTGAATGTTTTAGATTATGGCCATGTCTGGCGAGATCACTGACCAAAATATAAAATCCATCATCGGCCAGTGCAAAGGGAGCATAACTAGCATTGGGCTGACCATGAATATCAACGGTTGCTAATTGCAGGGTTTCCTTTTGCTGCTTAAAGGCTTCAATTTCGGGTAATAGTTTGTCCCTTAAACGCTGTTCTTGCTCAGTCATTTCAGTTTTCATTGACCTTGCTCCTTTTATTTAAATTTGGTTAATTTTTACGCATTCGAGCTTAAATCTGACAATACAAAACGGGCCGCTAATGCTTTAAATTGTCGCACTTGCTCAGGAAATAGCGCCCTTTGTTTATCACGGCCGAGATACACCTTAAACACAACCTCCCCCTCGCTACCGAAGAAGTTGATCGAATGGCTCTCACTCCCCCTAAAAGGACGGCTAATAAGTGCAATACCACGCATGGTATCTAACTTGAGGTGCCCATGTAGCCCATCTCCCTTACTGTAGAGGTTGTAGTAACCGTGGGCATATTTGCCCTGAGGAAAGTCACCTTTAAATTCAAATACACAGCCAGAAAGCATCACAATCGTGGTTAAGTTTCCCCACTCTGGCAGCATTTGTAGCAAAGTATCGAGCTGCGTTAGTGGCACAAAAACCACTTGTTCTGGCGGTAATGCAGCTACCACTTCCATTTCGGCAATGCCTAATTCACTCGCAAGTTGCGCTGGCATTAAATCGGCTTGCTGTTCAAATCGCTGTCTAAGCATGCTATGCCGCGCGACCTGTTCTGTATCGGGTTCGATACTTGCCACGATATGGGTATCAAGGGTCATCTTTATCTTGCTCCTCAAACCGGCATTTAGAACATATAACGCGCCGATAACTTCATATTTCGCCCTGGCTGATACAAGGTTTGCCATGCCTGTTGATACTGTTCATCACCGATATTTTCAACGGCAAAATCCACTCTCACACCCGACATCACCCCCATAGTAGGCTCCCATGCAACGTAGATATCCCACAGTTTGTAATCATCGTATTTCGCCACACTGTATCCATCAGGTGTATTTGACTGACTGGCGACATAGGTGACTCGGGTGCCCAGTTTCATATCGCCATCCATAATGCCTTGAGATAAGTCGACATTGAATTTATTGGCAGGTATTCCTTCAATATATTCCCCTGTCTTACGATCTTCGCCATGGGTTTGACCATAATTCATGGCTAAACGAGTTTGACCAATGCGATAACGGCCACTAATTTCAAAACCCGTTAAACGAGCATCTTCGACGTTATTCCATGACGTGGTTTGCTCAAATCCTGGAATACCACGCCAAGGGTTAGAAACCTGCTGCACAATAAAGTCGTCAACATCGTTACGGAAGACGTTTAAGGTCACCGCCAGTTCATCATCACCCGCCAAGTCACTAAAACGTAAGTCCGCTTTAATTTCTTTATTACGAGCGGTTTCAGGCTTTAAATTCGGATTGGTCGCAAAGGTGTTACACAGACCTTGGGGTAAGAATCCTGGGATAGGCGGAATACAATAATGCGTCCCGCTGGAATACATTTCCTCCACCGTAGGCGCGCGGAACGCTTGGTCATAGCGGGCACTTAATGTTAACCAAGGTTGAGTCTGCCAGCTCAAACCAAGAGAAGGTGATAATTCATTATCATCCGATGACATGTTGAGGTTATTACTGTCATTTTTAAAGTTGTCATAGCGCAGGGCGGCATCTAAGTTGAAGGTCTTAGTCAACTCAATATCCGCGCGGGTAAAAGCCCCCCACACAGTGCTTTCACCATCAATGTTTCCGGGGCGTTGCCCGACTTGTCCGCTATCGTCACGAACGGTTTCGATGGTATCGCGGTAACCATCAACGCCATAGGTCAACTTGGTATTGCCTAAGCGCGAACTGTTATTCAGATTTACGCCTACGGTTCTAAACTCAGTGCTGTCCTTTTGCCCCTTAGTCACGCGGTCTTCGTCGTAGTCCGTACTATTCCAATACACTTGTACTTTAGTGTCCAAATAAGGGTTATTAGTAGGGTTAAGGCTATAATTTAAAGTGATATTTTGATCATCCGTTTGGCGACGAACTAAGGGAACTGAACTGCTGACCACAGTAGAGGGATTACTTGGTACTAATTCGTTGGTTTTATTAACCCTTGCTGATAATTCTAACCGTGATGCCTCGTCAGCTTGCCAACCTAGTTTAGCCAAACCACTGCCACCATCGGATGCACTATTGATCAGGGTTTCATCGTTACCAGTTTTAATATTATTTGAATCGAAATAGGAACCATTGAGTAACCAATCAATCGTGCCTTCTTGTCCATAAACGGCACCACTGGTTTTAACGCGATCGCCATTGGTTTCATATCCCTGCTGAAGATAACCACCAAATTTCTCATTTGGGGCTAAAAAGTCTTTTGCGGACTTAGTATTCTGGGCGACTACACCACCTAGGGCACCGCTCCCCCACAAACTACTCGCGGGTCCACGCAATACCTCAACCGATTTGAGTAGTTCAGGATCCATAAAATATGTTCCCCTATGACCTGAACTGGTATTTTGCCTTGCACCATCGATCGTTTGCAGAATTCTATCGCCACTTAAACCACGGATTTCAACCCCTTGCGATGAAGCTCTTGGGCCATTAGTCAGCGAAATATTGGCCTCATGTTTAAGCGCATTTGCCACAGAAGAAGCTTGCGCAATCGCAAGCTGTTCTTCACCCACAACGGCCACGCTACGGCTAGTTTCGGAGGCTTTTTCACTGATGCGTGTCGCACTCACAAGGACTTCATCAAACTCAGTAGTAATCAGTTTTTTATCGGCACTCTCTTGAATCTCTGCCTTAGTAACGTCTTCGGCTGCTAATGTAAAACTCAGCGTCGAACTACTCAGCGCTACCGCCATCGCGATGACTAATGGCTTTTTTTTCATCTCTTTATCCTCAAGTGATATCTCGTTATATCCATTCAATTCCCCTGACTCAACACTCAATAAAAAGTGCAAATGGGTATTATTGGCGAGATAGCTGCTTTTTTGAGCACCTATTCAAGCAATTGCTGGCACTCTACCTGAGATAATAAAGTAGATCAAATGGTAATCATTATCATTTGCGATCTTATTTATATTGCAGTATCTTAATTAGCGAAAATGCTTAAACGCTGGGATGTATTTCTTTTTAGGAGGTGAGATTACTGTGACACCAAAACGATATTTGGCCTTTGGCGCGTTAACTATCGCTATCCAATCTGGGGTTATTGCCTCACAGCCGTCTATCGTCCCACAGCAATTGAATGCGATATCGATGACATCTGCCTCCACACTAAACCGTGGCGCAAATCATGTGAGCCTAAGTTTAGCGATGCCGGTGAAAAACCTTGCTAACCCTGACGTGGCGAAAACTGACGTGGCAAAAACTAAGGCTACTGAACCTATTATCACGCCACCCAAAAGCACGGAATCAAATACAGAACAAACCATCACCGCAAAAGTTGAAAACCACAGCATTAAATCAACATCAGTTGATACGCCTATGCTCAAACCTTCTTCAGCTAAAACGGCAAGCCAAGCTAAAACCGTTAATCCACCCACAGAGGCTGAACCGAGGTTAGCCGATGCCACCTTATCTCAGCTTTCTGAAATAACAACAGCAAATCATATAGAAAAAAAACAAGCCAAGACTGAAATGGCGGCCGAGTTAACTCAATCAACTCACCAAACCACCAGCATTAAAACCAATATAGTGGAATTAGAAAAACCGCTTTTTACTACGCCACCACCTCGACCCAATTATCCACGCATTGCACGTAAAAAAGGGTTAGAAGGCACAGCAATGGTAGAAGTCATGTTTAACGAATGGGGTGAGCAATTAGCACTTACCCTAGTGAAAAGTTCAGGATTTAGCTTGTTAGACAAGGCCGCACTTGAAGCCGTTGAGACTTGGCAATTTGAAGCGCCACCCCAAAAACTGGCAAGTCATTATAAGGTCAGAGTCCCAATCCGTTTTGCACTCAATTAACCATTTATGGCGACCGTTAAACAAACCGCTCAAATGATAATTATCATGATTATAGAGACTTAATGCCCATGACCGACTTTTCAACTTTACAAACACAGCTTGGCGTACTGACTTGGCCATTGTTGTTATGCGCTTTTCTCGCGTTAATGATCTGTCTTGAACGTAGTGCCTTATTTTTACATCAAACCTTGTTATCTATCCTGCCGCAAAAACAGGCATGGATAAAAAATCTTCGTCGTTCAACCTCAACGGCAACAACAGAAAACATTAATACTTTGCTCGAACAAACAAGTGTGCAAAACGATTTACTTGCCCGCGGTGCCACCTTACTGCTCAAGCAAGTTCACCAACCTAAAACACTCAGGGAAGAATTACTGAGTCTGTGGCTCAATAAGCAGCAGCGTGACCTACAGGCAGGGCTAAAGGTACTACAAGTGATTGGCATTATTAGCCCTTTACTTGGATTACTTGGCACAGTTTTAGGATTGATTGATATGTTTGCAGAACTCGGTCAATCCCAAGGCCCAGTGACGCCAGCGCAACTCAGCGCCGGTTTAGGACTTGCGATGAACACCACTGCAGCCGGACTCATTATTGCCGTACCCGCCATTACCGCGGCCCATCTTTTTGGAATTTGGGCACAAGGGCAATGCCTACGCACTAGCCATATATTGAATCAACTTAATCTTTGGTTAGCAGGTATCGAAGATATCTCTATCAATGCCAATACATATCAAGCGTTTGAGCGAGCTAATAACCCTATTAAGCCGCTCAATACCCACACCGAGCCTCAATGATGATCACCCCAGATAAATCCATCACTCCCAATGGGATATCCACACCCGATCAGCTACCAAATATCGATTTAACGGCACTCATCGACATTATTTTTATCGTGTTGGTGTTTCTGCTACTCACGGCAAATAGTCAACTACTCAGCTTGCCAGTAGATGTAGTGGCTCGCAAACATAATACCGCGAGCTTGATTACATCCGGCTTCTCGGACTCAGATTAACTGTTAAAAAGCCGAACGCTCGGCTCACAATCA
The DNA here is from genome assembly GCF_000015185.1 of Shewanella sp. W3-18-1. Lineage (NCBI taxonomy): Bacteria > Pseudomonadati > Pseudomonadota > Gammaproteobacteria > Alteromonadales > Shewanellaceae > Shewanella > Shewanella sp. W3-18-1. The sequence goes on from NC_008750.1 coordinate 3,661,129, forward strand.
CTGCTAATGAGATATCCAGAATTAATAACGAGCTTGAATTTATCCTTATCGGCTCACATTAACTGGCTACAGTTGTCATTCATTATGCTCAGTGGACAGTCGCATAAATTTACAAATGTTGGAGTTGCCGTGACCAGCAACCAGCATTGAGGTTATCAATGAACAGCGTTATAGCTGATCGAAATCCTCAGGAAGCAAAATCTCGTACTAATGTTATTGATGGCTAATTTTGGATTATAATAGACCGTATGTAAGTACGGTAAATGGACGTAACTTTGTATACAATCGGCCAATTAGCTAATGCAGCTGTCGTTAACGTTGAAACTATCCGCTACTACGAACGCCGCGGTCTTGTTGAACAGCCTGGTAAACCGACACAGGGGTTTCGCCGGTATCCTGTCACTACCCTGAATCGGCTTCGATTTATCAAGCGGGCGCAGGAGTTAGGGTTCACACTGGAAGAAATCCATCATCTGCTCACACTCAATGATACCCCATGTCAGGGCGTTCAGGACGTGGCCACACTCAAGCTTGCCAATGTCCGCTCAAAGATTGCAGATCTGCAGAGTCTGGAACTTGTTCTTCATCACCTGCTGAGCCAATGCGCATCCAATCCGGATCAGACCCATTGCCCCATTATCGAATCCCTACAACCACATAACAACTAAACCCACCGATTGGGCTTGACTCCGTACTATGGTACGGCATCTACACTGACACCGATAGCTCTAATCCCAGGAGTAAAACGTGTCCATAAAAGAGTCAAATCTCCCCGTTATCGGTGGAATAGTTGCGGCTATTGGTGCAGGCGTTTGTTGTGCCGGTCCTTTCGTTTTGTTGCTACTTGGGGTGAGTGGTTCCTGGATTGGTCATTTGACCATGTTAGAACCTTATCGCCCTATTTTTATTCTGCTGGTTTTAACCTCGTTTGGATTTGCTGGCTGGAAGGTCTATCGACCTACTGACATGTGCGCTCCAGGAACAGTCTGTGCAGTTCCCCAAGTGCGAAAACGCAGGCAGGTGATCTTTTGGTTATCAGCACTCACAGCATTAATGTTAGTCACCAGCAATTATTGGATTGTCTGGTTCGCCTGAATACTTTTTACCCTCAATTTTGTTAACGTTTTATACGTTATTGGAGCGAATGATGAAGAAAATCACCTTGTTGTTTTTGCTAACGTTGACCAGCCTGAGCGCTATAGCCGAAACGAAAACGGTTACGTTGGAAGTTCCGACCATGAACTGCGTCACTTGTCCGTTTACGGTCAAAAAAGCCTTACAAAATGTCGAGGGCGTCAGTAAAGCTGAAGTCACCTTTGACACCAAGTTAGCAGTAGTCACCTTCGATGACGAAAAAACCACGGTGAAAGCACTGACTGAAGCCACCACTAACGCGGGTTATCCGTCAACGGTCAAAGAGTAAAGCGCGGAAAGACTACTACGATTACGGACACTGTTTCGGCGATAAGCTGAGCTTGTTGGTTTGCAATAATTAACAATCGCAGAAAATACATCTGTGCTGTTGAGGAACGAAAATGCTCTTGTTATCGATAAAAGGGATGACCTGCCCAAGCTGTGTCTCCCATATTAAAGATGCGCTCGATGCGACCGAAGGAGTGAATAACGTTGAGATCTCCTATGCAAATGCCAGCGCAGCGGTCACCACAAACGGGAAGGTAAGTGTGGCGGATCTCGTCAAGGCGGTTAAAACTCTGGGTTATGCTGCACAAGTCAATCCAGAACCTCAAACTTGTTTTGACAACACTAATCTCAGCAATACAGAAAATATCAGCCCACAACAGGTGGTGATCATTGGCAGTGGCTCTGGTGCTTTTGCCTGTGCGATTAAAGCTGCTGACGGAGGAGCTAAGGTTACGCTCATCGAAGGTGCGGATGTTATTGGCGGCTGCTGTGTCAATGTCGGCTGTGTCCCGTCCAAGATCCTGATCCGCGCCGCACAACTGGCGCAGCAACAACGAAACAATCCTTTTATCGGATTGGCAAATCATTCACCCCAGCTCAATCGCGCACTGTTGGCTGAGCAACAAACAGCGCTTGTCGAAGAATTACGCGTGGCAAAATACCAAAATATTCTGGATATCAATCCGGCACTGAGTTTGATAAAAGGTTGGGCGACTTTCAAAAACGCGAACACTTTGATTGTCAGCAAAAGTGATGGCTCCCAACAAGAAATACACGCTGACAAGGTGCTGATTGCTACCGGTTCGAGCCCGACCATCCCACCTATTGAAGGTCTGAGCGAAACCCCGTACTGGACTTCTTCTGAAGCGCTGTTTGCGACTGAACTACCAGAACATCTGGTCATCATTGGATCTTCTGTCGTTGCGCTGGAAATTGCTCAGGCTTATCGCCGTTTAGGCAGTGACGTTACCCTATTGGCCAGACACACGCTTCTTTATCGCGATGAGCCGTTACTCGGTGAAAAATTAACAGACTGCTTTGAGAATGAAGGTATCAGGGTTCTAAACCATACCGAGGCGTCACATGTTTCCCATGACGGACGGCAGTTTACCTTGAAAACCAATGCAGGCACTTTACGCTGTGACAAGCTTCTAATATGCACAGGGCGTCATGCAAATACAGCCAGTCTTAACCTCGATGCAGTTGGGATCAGGACAGACAAACACGGGGCGATCATCGTTAACGAGATGATGGAAACAAGCGTTCCAGGGGTTTATGCCGCAGGTGATTGTTCCACTATGCCGCAGTTTGTATATGTCGCTGCGGCGGCGGGTAGCCGCGCAGGAATGAATATGACCGGTGGCGAGAGTAAACTTGACCTATCCTCGATGCCGGCGGTCATTTTTACCGATCCGCAGGTTGCAACCGTCGGACTGACGGAAGTTGAGGCCAGACAGCAGGGTATTCACACGGACAGCCGGGTACTCGACATGAAAAATGTACCCAGAGCACTGGCCAATTTCGAAACTGACGGCTTTATCAAGCTCGTGATTGAAAAGACCACAGGAAGACTGATTGGTGCACAACTTTTGGCCCATGAAGGCGGAGAAATGATCCAAACTGCAGCTCTAGCTATCCGCAATCGGATGACTATCACTGAGTTAGCTGACCAGTTGTTTCCATATTTGACCATGGTTGAAGGGATCAAGCTCTGCGCTCAAACCTTTCACAAAGATGTGAATGAGTTGTCCTGCTGTGCTGGATGAAATTGACAACGGCCAGTTGATAACACTGGCCTAATTTCGTCTGAAAATAAAACAATCTTCTTTAAAATCGATCCTCATTCTTTTGGTTCATAAAAATGAACGTATTTATGAACCAACAAGAGGTGCATGCAACCCTGAAAAAAATTCTCAAAAAACCGTTCAGTTAACTGGTTGATGAAATCAGCGTTCAGAACCATACTCTTTCATTCAATTAAATGAACGATTCAGGGTTATCTGATGATTTTTGGGTACTGCCGGATCAGCACCAAAGGGCAAAGTTTTGACCTGCAGGAAGACGCGCTCAAAAACGCCGGTTGTGAACGTGTTTTTAGAGATATCGCTTCCGGCGCAAAAACCAAAAGACCTGGCCTTGATGATTTACTTGGTCAGCTCAGAGCTGGCGACATCATCGTGGTATATAAACTGGACCGGCTCGGACGGTCGTTACAGCATTTGGTGCATTTGATGAACCAATTGACCGAACAGCAGATTGGCCTTCGCAGTCTTAACGACCCAGTGGATACCACCACGCCACAAGGGCGTCTCATCACGAATGTGTTTGCCTCCATCGCTGAATTTGAACGGGATTTGATTAGGGAGCGCACAAAAGCAGGATTGGCTTCGGCTCGGGCACGCGGACGCAACGGAGGGCGACCAGCAGGACTTAGCAAAGACGCCCAAAATGTGGCAATAGCGGCAGAAGCATTATACAAGCAAGGCAGTCTCAGTGCGCAGCAAATTGCCGCACAGCTCAATATCTCCAAGACCACTCTTTATAAATACCTACGACTTCAGGGAGTTGGTATTGGCAGTGTTGGGCTCAGGTGATGCCATGAACTCAGCGAAGCGCGGCATTGCACAGGAAGTTTTGATTGATCTCTACCATCGATTGGAAGGCTTACCGCCGCGCTGTGCTCAGCGACGTGACATCATTGCACAGGCCACAGCCCTCTACGGCATTTCAGAAAGTTCCTTGTACCGACACTTACGCAATTTGTACCAGCCAAAATCCATCCGCCGCAGCGATGCGGGTAAACCCAGAGCCATTCCGCAGGCTGAACTGGAACAGTATTGCGAAATCATTGCGGCGCTGAAGATCCGTACGATGAATAAAAATGGCCGTCATCTTTCAACAGCCAATGCGATTGCACTGCTGGAGCGCACAGGTGTTGGCTCGGATTATGGGTTCATCAAAGTGCCGGTTGGACGATTGAACAAAGCAACCGTCAATCGTTACCTGCAGCAATGGGGTTTTAATCCGAAACAAGTACTCAGAGATACGCCTGCGGTCCGGTTCCAAGCCACATATAGCAATGAATGCTGGCAATTCGATCTAAGCCCATCTGATTTGAAGCATGTGCAGGAACCGCTCTGGTTTGATCCACAAAAAGGCAGGCCGCTGCTGATGCTCTACAGCGTGGTCGATGACCGCAGCGGGGTTTGCTATCAGGAATATCGGAACGTCTATGGCGAGGATACGCCAGCGGCCTTACTGTTTTTGTTCAATGCCATGAGTGCGAAGTCTGACAGCGAGTTTCCATTCCGTGGTATCCCGAAAACCATCTATCTGGATAATGGTCCCATCGCTAAAAGCCGTGTATTTCGCAATGTCATGGTATTTTTGGGCGTTGAGCTGAAAGTCCATGAACCTGCAAGCGCCACTGACAGGCGCAAAACTGCCCGTTCAAAAGGCAAAGTCGAGCGAGCCTTTCGGACAGTCAAAGAATGCCATGAAGTGCTCTATCACCTGCGGGAACCCAAAAATGAGGTCGAAGCCAATGACATGCTGCGGGAATACCTAAAGCAATATAACGACCACTCGCACCGTTTAGAGACTCATTCCCGCATGGAGGACTGGCAACTCAATATTCCGCCTTCTGGTATTCAAAGCATGTGCAGCTGGGAGCGATTTTGTGCATTTGCCAGAGAACCGGAGCAACGTACTGTCGGCATTGATGCCAGGATCAGCGTCGATGGCACCGTTTATGAAATCAGTCCGGAACTTGCCGGTGAACGGGTTGTACTCTGGTGGGGGCTGTTTGACGACGAACTATTTGTTGAACATGAAGGCAAGCGGTACGGAGCATATCTTCCAGTCAGCGGTCCTATTCCTCTCTACCGGTACCGGAAATTTAAAAAGACTCAGGCTGAGAAAAAATTAGATAAATTAGAAACTTTGGCAAAGTCGCTGAGCTTGCGGGATATTGGGGACGAGCAAAATGTGGCCATCCTCAAAACGATGCTTAAAACCGTGAATGTTATTGCGGATAAACCGTTTGCAGACCCTGATCCTTATAACGACCTGAGCTACTCAAGTGTACTCAAAGCAAAGCTCGCCATCGCAGACTATCTCGGTAAGCCACTGGCGCTGTTAAGCCAAACAGATCGGGACTTTATAGAAGCCATTTTGGATGAAACATTGGAAAAATCCGTTGTCATGGCACGACTGAAATCGTACTTCCATCCAAAAGGAGATAGCACTCATGCAACTTGAAGTCATGGAGCACTACGGCATTATTAAGTATTTTCGGGACGCGGACTATTTCGAAACTGAGCACCAGCGGCGGATCTTTAATCAGCTCAAAAAGGTGATCCCTGAGGGGCAGCTGATTGCATTATCCGGTGTAGTCGGCAGCGGTAAAACCACGACATTATCACGACTGCAAGACTTACTGGCGAAAGAGAAAAAAGTCATTGTTGCAAAATCGTTGTCTGTCGAGAAGACAAAGACCAATCTTGGAACGCTGATCACCGCTCTGTTTTATGATGTCAGCGGAGATAAAGACTATCGGGTACCCAAACTCGGCGAGAAGCGGGAACGTGAATTACGCGACTTAATTCAGGATGTCAAAAAGCCAGTGGTGCTGTTAGTGGACGAAGCCCATGATTTGCATCATCGTACGCTGACGGGATTAAAACGGTTGATGGAAGTGATCAGAGACGGTGGTGGCAAACTGTCAATTTTATTAGCCGGTCATCCAAAGCTAAAAAATGACTTAAAAGGCCCAACGATGGAAGAAGTAGGTTATCGGACCATTGTCGTGTCATTAGATGCTATGCAGGGCAACTTGCGCGAGTACGTGTACTGGCTGCTGGACAATTGCACAGATGATAAAACCAAACCCACAGATGTCATCGAGGAACAGGCCATCGACTACCTGGTAGAGCGATTGACGACACCATTGCAAATTGAGCAACACTTATCGCTGGCATTGGAAGAAGGTTTTAATGTGGGTGTGAAACCTATCACGGTTGACGTGTTGGATTTAACCCTGTCCAGACGGATCAATGATATAGAGCCACGTCTTATCCGGCATGGCTACAGCGAAAAAGTACTGGTGGATCAGTTTCATTACAAACCGGCTGAGCTTCGGAAATTTTTTAAAGGTGAGTTGGATGCTAATCGGGTCAAAGAAATTACGCAGGACTTGCGGGAAGCTGGGCTGCCCATTTAAAGGAACTTTATGTCTGAAAAGATACAGTGGCAGCCGATTAGCATGCTGCCTTTACTTGTTCAAATGGTTGAGGAAGTGCACAGCAGTACCCAACAGCAGACCCTCAACCTGGAGAAAGCAAAGGGTAATCTATTTTTGTTTTCGGCCTGTGAGCTAATCAGAACGGAAAGAGCTTACCAGGAACAGCTGGGTTCGCTGAGTTTATTTCAGCAGCAATGTGAGCGGTGGCTTGCAGAAGACATTCAACCTGAAAACGAAGTGATGGTCATGGATACGCTGGAGAGACTGTTAGAAATGGACATTATGACGAAAACCGTACTTACGCAACTCAAGTCATTTGTTGGTACCTAATGTGAGCCTAGCTAGATGAATTCAAGCCCGATGGCACAGCGGCAAATCTCATTGGCACTGATTGTGAGCCGAGCACTTGGCTTATTATCAATTAATCTGAGTCGGGAAAACCGGATGTAATCAAGCTTGCGGGATTATGTTTGCGAGCCACTACAAGTAGATGTGCCTCAGAGCCCAAGTTCTGCCATTAGCGTGGTAGAAAACAAACCTACGATTGCCATCAATATCATGGCAATCGCCCCTTATTGGGCTATTGATGGTGAACCATTTACTGACTTAACGACTTTTAGCACCGCCTTTACCGCGCGTTTTCAGACGATGCCTGAAGCAACCGTGATTATTGCGGCCGACAAAGCCGCGCCCGTAGAACCTTTAATGCAACTACTGGCGCTTCTGCAAGCACAATCCATCAGCCAGACTCAAATCTTGATGGAACAATAATCCCGAGAACGAGCAATAGTGCACGTTAACAAGTAGCAAACCGCGCATAGCAATCGGCGGAGAATAAATGAATAAGGAGTTTATTATGTTGTACCAAACCGCGAGTGTTATCAGCACTATCACGTTAAAATGCATCACTCAATTGAGATATAACAATAGATTAAATCACCTCAATAATCGGCTACAACGTCATGCACATAAATCACTATCACGCATTGTAACCACGGCATTTTTTTCATCGACACTGGTTTTTTCCGCTATAGGTTTACCCCTTAATGCCGTGAGTGCCGAGCAAGATATCAGGTTAGTGAGTGCGGGGGCGGGTGTCACTGAACTGGTACTTGCACTTGATGCTGGTGATAAATTAGTTGCCATCGACTCCACCAGCTATCTCCCTGAACAATTGAGCCATGTTGCTAAATTGGGCTACCACAGAATGCTCTCCGCTGAGGGGATTATCGCGCTTTCCCCCACACTGGTTATCGGCTCAGATGTGATGGGGCCTGACACTACGCTTAAGGTACTCAAACAGGCCAATATTAAAGTGGTGCAATTACCCGCAACAACCGATGAATCACAGTTAATGGACAATGTGGATAGATTAGGTCTGTTACTTGATCGCCAAGATAATGCAACTAAATTAAAACAGGATTTACATATACAGCTTCAAAACTTACACGCTAAAAAACAGCAAATTCACCATGCCACTACCCCGCCTAAAATTCTGTTTATGTTATTGCAAGAAGGGCGCGGCGCACGGGTTGGCGGAAAAGGTACCGCGGCAGATATCATTATTGAGTTATCCGGTGCGACGAATATCGCCGACTTTGAGGGTTATAAGACCCTGTCTCAAGAGGGAATTTTATCTTTACAACCCGACATTATCCTATTGTCAAAACGAAGCGATACCCCCGATGAAAAAACCAATGAGCAAATTACCCAAGAGTTGCTGCAAGAAATGCCCCTAATCGCTCATACACCTGCAGGTAAAAACGGACATATTCAAAATCTTGCCGCACAAGCACTGCTCGGAGGGCTCGGATTAAGTGCAATAAATGCAGCAGATACACTTGCTACGACACTCATCAATCATAGTCAACAGTCCCTATCGTTAATAACACCTTCAAAATAGGAATAGTCACGATGCAGCTTAATCGCTGGCAAGTAACCCATTGGCTCTGGCTTGGCCTAACCATACTGTTAGGCTTAAGCTGCTTACTCTCAGTGAGCACAGGCCCCGTAAGTATCAGTTTAATCGATGCCCTGCGTGCAGTGGTCAATTGGGCGACCCAGCAAAATATCGGCAATATTGCGCCACATGAACAACTTGTCATCAATAATGTGCGTCTGCCACGGACATTACTGGCATTAGCCGTGGGAGCAATACTTGCCCAATGTGGAGCTGTGATGCAGGGGTTATTCCGTAACCCCTTGGCGGATCCCGGCATTATCGGCGTATCATCTGGCGCTGCGCTTGGTGCCGCCATTTGTATTGTGCTATTACCCAACACCCATCCCTTAATGATCCCAATAAGTACCTTTGTTACAGGCTTAATAACAACGCTTGTTGTCTATCGCCTTGCCAGTAGCCCAACGGGAACCTCAGTCGTGCTCCTATTGCTTTCAGGTGTTGCAATAGCCGCACTGGCTGGAGCGGGGATTGGTGTGCTCACCTACCTTGCAAATGATATGGCATTGAGGGATCTCACCCTCTGGCAAATGGGCTCTATTGCAGGAGCACAATGGATATATGTCAGCCTGTGTGTGGCGACCTTAGTTTTTATCAGTTGGCGATTTTATCAAGATGCGAGGGCGCTAAATGCCTTGCTACTGGGGGAGGCTGAGGCTCGTCATCTTGGGATCGATGTTGATAGGCTCAAACTTAGGTTGATTTTACTCTGCGCACTCGGTGTGGGAGTTAGCGTCGCAGCAACAGGCATTATTGGCTTTATCGGTTTAGTGGTACCTCACTTGGTACGCATGATACTCGGCCCAGATCATAGGCAACTCCTCCCGCTCAGTGCACTTTTAGGCGCCATCTTACTGGCACTTGCCGATATTGGTGCCAGAGCGTTTTTACCACCAGCGGAATTACCCGTAGGGCTGGTCACAGCATTGCTTGGCGCGCCTTTCTTTATCTTTTTATTACTGCAACAACGCAGTAAGTTAACCTAAACGAGCCCTTTTATGTTGACTAGCCATCTTTCAGAGACGCGTTATTCCAGCACAGTAGATGCAACGCGTACTCAGTTGAATATTTGCCAGCTAAATGTATCCATTGGACAAAAAGCCGTATTACGGGACATAAATGTGCAATTTCAATCAGGCGCAGTTACGGCATTACTCGGCCCTAATGGTGCAGGAAAATCAACCTTGCTTAAAGCACTTTGCCAAGAAATCAGCACGCCTAGGCAATGCATACAACTCGGTCATAGCCAACTAGTGGATTGGCCAAGGAGCGATCTGGCAAAATCCTTAGCGGTACTGCCACAACACGCGAGTTTAACGTTTCCCTTTAGTGTGACTGAAGTCGTTGCTATGGGGTTATACCCCTTAACTCTCAGTAAAAAAGAAGGGGATATTCTTGTTGAGCAAAAACTAGCTGAAGTCGGTTTAACTCATCTGGCTAAGCGCAGCTATCCAACCCTTTCGGGCGGTGAAAAACAGCGAGTCCAACTCGCCCGCGTGTTAACTCAGCTCAGTCAATCGCCCTTTCCTCCCATACTGTTATTAGATGAACCGACATCGGCATTAGATCTCGCCCAGCAGCATAGAGTGCTTGAGTTAGCGCAAAACTTAGCTCACCAACAAGCCTACACTGTGATAGTAGTACTGCATGACCTAAACCAAGCGGCTCGCTATAGCGACCAATTAATCGTATTAAAACAAGGAGAAATAGTAAGCCAAGGTACACCAACTGAAGCGCTATCGGTAGATATCATTCGAGAAGTATGGGACTACGAGCCTATATATGTCCCTGCCCCACAGGGGGGGCATCCACTGATTTTTTAATGAAATCAGGATAATCAACTTACGTTTTTGTAGTCCAATGTGGGTATAATCGCTACGTTTACACTTTTAGCGATAACTTTTCGCCACCGCCGCGTAACTTAGGCAGAATCCAAATGAAACCCACTATCTCGACAGAAACCCAGCAAGAAGCAATGATTGCAGCAAAAGCCACCCAAAAACCGGGACAAACCAAAGAGCAAACAAAACTCATCGCCCAAGGGATTGAAAAAGGCATCGCCGAGTATAAAAAGCTTCAAAAAGCCAAAGCTCGTGAACGGGATAAAGCACGTAAACAACAGTTGAGAGCAAAATCTCGCACAGTTAATAACATTGATGATCTAGAGGATTCAGACGATACCTTAGAATCTCAAAATCAATTCACCACCGCAACTTGGATTGCCATAACGCTCTTACTATTAAGTTGGGCAGGGTTTGTTTTGTATTTTTTCAGGGCTTAATGACGAGTTAATTAAGCCTCATTATCTTAGACTGATTAGATTTAAGCTAAGTCATTCGATTAAACATAAACTCACTTTTGGACAAAACCTTGCTAGATTTTTTACTCTAATTAATTGGATTCGGATTAATATTTGTAAGGCAATTATTTAAAGTTAGTATCAAAACCGATGAACAAGCTATCCCTCTTCTTTGCAAGAATGATCTATTTGGTTAAAACTCGCAGCAGACTGAGCGGTTCAAAACAGTAGACGTGATCACTCATGGACAGCAGAAGCGATCAATTGCGCCAGTGCCACCATGTGATGGCACTGCAACAAATTGCCCGCCCTGCTGGCCGCCACTGCCCAGTTCTACTAGCAATGACTGCTCAGACTGCTGGTCAAATTGCCCAGTTGCAAGCAAGAAAAAGCCCCAAGCAAATGGGGCTGATTAGCACAAACTTTTATTGCTATCCGTTTTGTCCGAAATCAATCAGCATTCAATTCAACAACTACATTTTGGAAATTGACATCTCCAGAGCCATCACTGCAACTCAATCTAACCTTATGGTTTGATTCTAAAATATCCATTCCAGCATTTCCTACCCATGCTTGAGTCACTCCGTCAACGTCCCAAACATTCCATACCTTTAGCTTGGCGTTTTTTTTTTGGTAAGCATCGGAATGATACCTCTGTTGGACTAGTGTCTTCCCACAGTATGATATTTGATAATTTTTCACCGTTTACTTCTATAACACCTTTATCTATTTTTATTTGTATTCCCTGTTTCAGATTAGACTGGGTGCTAACCCATTTGAGGGTTATCTGCTTTTCTTTATTTAATTCAAAACTATAGATCGGGTATGCTTTTGTACCTTCAACTTCTACGGGCTGCCCCATCGTGCTTTGAAATTTTTCAGATAGCGTTTTATTGGTCATTGTTTAGTACCCCGGTCTTCTAAAAAAGCAATAAATTAAGCCACCCAAGTTAAAACAACAACATAATGCACTCTGGGCTTGGCTTCAAGCAACGGAAAGTCACTTAGTCGCAAAAAGACTGACAAGGTATGCTTCAAATGGATGATGATCGACTAAATCGGGCAATTTGATGGAAAAATGGTGATTTTTAGTAAGAGTCGCCCAACCCATTGTCTGGTTGGCCGTTTTAAAAGGTAAAGCCGATGAATAGGCTCGAAGTCAGCCAGCTTTGAGGTGCTGACAGCAAGACGCAAAGTGCCGTCGTCGCTTCTCTAAATGCTCACAGTAATCGGTAAGTTCTTGCAATGTTCCCACAGGGCCATGAAACAACTTGCCAAACTCTGTGGTGAGCTTGAGCCAGTTGTCTTGTTGGATATTCAACCTTGTCAGTAACTTGGCGCTATTGTCACTGATAGCACCACATCTGTCATTTCGAATAATTCGACCTGTATCCTCCACCAATTGAAGATAATCTACTAATGAAAACGCAATGCCATTGGGCTGGTTTTCGCGTTCATTACCAATAAAAGGCAGTAGATTTTTGGGCTGCTCACCTTTCAATGCAGCCCGAATACGCAGTTGAATACTGGTGTGATCTGATTGCTCCAGTGTATCGGCCATTTTAGCTCTGATAGGATTCAAATCAACATACGCCATACAGGCTAAAACTGCGGTCTCATCGAGTAAGGCCTGCGATTTAAAACGGCCTTCCCAGAAACGACCTGTACAGTTATCTTCTTGATTTGCTTGCCTTGCTATCGGCTCATTTAAGCAACGCATGAACCAACTGATGTCACATAAACGGCTTCGATACGTCGCGATGCTATGTTTTAATCTGTTGACCTCATGGGCCTCGACCAACTCACCTTTAGCGAATTTTTGCGTTAATTCATTGCCTTTAAATAACTTATGCCATTGCTCAAGCACCTCCCTATCGCTCCAGCGGTTTGCTGTCTCTACATCAATGCGTAAAACCACATGTAGATGATTGGACATCACCGCAAAGGCAACCACATCTATCGCAAAAATCGCTTCAAGTTTAAACAATAACGACTCAACCCAAGCTCGGCGATGGTCATAGTTTTTACCTGAGTAATCATCATCGCCACATAAAAAAGCACGTCGAACGACACGACTGCAACAATGGTAGAAAGGCGTGTCCTCAACACTGATCTGAGTTCTTCTTGGGCGCGGCATAGCAAATCCTCCCATCAACACTTTTACTGAGTCTAGTAGAGGATCCTAAATCATGCGATTTACCATGGGTGGCTCGATTTTAGCTGCGATTTTAGCTTGTGACCGTTGGTGGCATGGATGCCGCCGTCGAGCCTATAGGGATAGTTTTTTAAAATGAAAGGACGATGGATCACTAGTAAATAGTAACAATTAATCCAGCACAACAAACGACAGGCAAAAAAAAGCCTGCTCAATGAGCAGGCAAAGACATATTTCAAGCGTCCCTTTCGGGGAAGTACATTACCGCGCTAGCGGGAAAAACCTGGCATACCCATGCAAAAACACCGATATGCTACTTGAGTCTAAACACGCCAAAAAAGGCGATACAAAGGTTGATGGATGATGGAAACTTACACTTTAAGGAGGGTTAGGCCTTAAAGCTCATGGCGAATAAACCGCCACGCAAAACATCAGTGTTAAACCAAGTGTTTTGCCAATAAAAATGGTTGTTGCCTGTATAAGACATAGTCAATGCTCCTAAATTAGTTGTGATTAAGTACTCTAGTGAAGCTTGGCTCGGTTCCTTGGAACTAGAGATTCTCAAATCCGTTGAGACGACTTGTCACTCGGGTCCTTGGAGAAAAATATCCATCCTGGATAGACTAGAGAGGAAAGGCGTAGTGCCTAATCCACGGAAGCAATTATATGGTTTTGTAGTTTTATTACAACCTTTATTTGTATTTTTTTTCATTAAGGCTTTTTAATGTAATTAAATTACACAATTATACTGGGGTTAATGGCGATCTGCTTCACATAAAAACAGAAATAATCCTGTAACCACCTAATAAGTAAAATATTACAGAATTATTTCTATTTGTTGCGACCCGTTATCGATTGATCACATATTGATACAGCGCCACGAGTGGACTGGCCGTCGGTTTACCATACAGCGGATCCCCTTCGGTCGCACTGCCGGCAATATCTAAGTGAGTATAAGCTAAGGGAATAGGTGCATTTATCCCGTGATCAAATAGCCCCGACGCCTTCAATAAAAACGCTGCAGGATATTGATGTCCACGGGCTGTCACCGATGACGGCGCATTATTGGAAGATAAGATGTCAGCAGCGCCAGAGACATCGCGGATTTTGGCAAAATCTTCACGGCGTAAGGTCGACACTTCGAAGGGTTCGCCCCACTGACTCGCCTGCTGTTGTAAAGTCATGGCACATTGCTGCAAACTTGCTACTGAGTTTTCTACCGCCGCGGGATAACCGCCATAACAACGCACAACATGGCCTGTGAGTGTTGCAACCGAAAATAGTTCAGGCTGCACCGCCGACACGGCTTTAATCCGTAAATGGCTCAGTAAATCCGCCAGCACTAAACGCCCTTCGGCATCCGTATTACCAATGCGTACCCGTACGCCTGCATGGCTCGTAATAATTTCATCGGTCACAAAGGCTTCGCTGCCTATGCTGTTACGCACTAAGCCCAACTCGGCAATCACTCGAATACCTTTAGGTTTAAGCATTGATAGGGTTTTAAATAGCCCCGCCACGGCAGAAGCGCCGCCTTTATCGCGACTCATGCCCGCCATAGCACCACCGACTTTCAGATCGGCACCGCCCGTATCGTAAATCACACCCTTACCCGCAAACAAGAAAGTGCGAGTCACCTTCCCTTCTGGCTGATATTCTAATTTAACCACGCGAGGTTGATGACGACTAACGGCAAAAGAAGAACGTGCCACAGCGCTGAGCAGCGGATAATCACGCTCTAAAATATCTCTATCTTCCACTACCGAAGTTTTGATCACGCTGCCTTTAAAGGATTGCAGGCAATAATCGGCAAAGGCTTTAGCCGACATACGCTCTGGCTCAGTACCACATAAATCCCGCGCTAATACGCGCCCCGCCTCTAAGGCATTGAGTAAATTGCTGTTATGGGTTGACGAAGATAATAACCCTATGGCCTCAAATGCCGGCATTAAGCCCGTCGCCTCACGCAGCTCTAAGGTTTGCCATAATTCTTGACCGCAAGCTAACGCCGCGACTTCAGAGGCAAAACCAAAACGCGCGTCCTTCGATGGCACCACATAGAGCAGCGGACGTTGTGCGCCTGCCTCTTTTGCAATGGCAATCGCCGCTCTTGCAGCATCGGCGTATACTCGCACATCTACATACTCATCGCTCACTTGGGTAATAGGCGCGATAATTAAGCGACCTCCCGCCAGCCCTGGGGCAAACAGTAATATCGGGCTCTTACCGACACGTTTATCCACATGGGCACCGTGCTGAGCCAATAAGCCTATCTCATCAAAACCGATAGAATCCAGATCAGGCGTCACCACCACAACTGCATCCCAGCCTTCACCATCAAAAATGGCACTTTCTGCTTTTACATCAACGAAGTTAACTTGAAACATGACCCATCCTTTTTCATTATTGTGCCTGCATTATTCCCGCTCTATCGCCTAATTACCAATCTAAAAATGGTATCGACACTCCCAGAAAAAGCCGAACTGGCAACTTTGGCTGCCAGCTCAGCAAAAGCCTGTGACGCTGTGATTATTTGGCTGCACAGAATGTGCTAGAATGGCCGCAAATTTGCCCTATACCCACAAGACCTTATGAGGGACACTCAAGTGACAGCCTTAAGTCAGTTATACCCACAACCATTATGGCAATGGTTTGAACAGATCTGCGCGATTCCCCACCCTTCTAAACACGAGCAAGCCTTAAGCCAGCACATCCAAGCGTGGGCTAAAGATAAGCAACTCGCCGTAGTCGAAGATGCCGTTGGCAACTTAATCATCCGTAAACCTGCGACGCCCGGTATGGAAAATCGTAAGACGGTGGTAATTCAAGCCCATATCGATATGGTGCCACAGAAGAATGCCGATAAAGTGCATGACTTTACTAAAGATCCTATCGAAGCCTATGTGGATGGCGACTGGGTTAAAGCCAAAGGCACCACCTTAGGTGCCGACAACGGTATTGGTATGGCATCGGCTTTAGCCATTTTAGGCTCAGATGATATCAAACACGGCCCATTAGAAGTGCTGCTGACGATAGATGAAGAAGCAGGCATGACAGGTGCTTTTGGTTTACAAGCGGGTATGTTAGATGCGGAGATCCTCATCAATACCGATTCAGAGCAAGAAGGTGAAATCTATATGGGCTGCGCCGGTGGCGTCGATGCTCAAATCACCCTGCCTATGGTGTGGCAAGCGTCTGAGCAAAGTTACTCGGCCTTTAGCCTACACTTATCAGGCTTAAAAGGGGGTCACTCTGGGGTGAACATTCACTTAGGTCGTGGCAATGCCAACAAACTATTGGCCCGTTTTCTGTTTGAAAATGCCGATGAGTTAGCGTTAGAACTCACCCAATTTAGCGGCGGTTCACTGCGTAATGCTATTCCACGGGAAGCCAATATCAGCTTTATGTTGCCAGAAGAAAACGTCAGCGCCTTAAACGAAAAAGTCGCAGAGTTTGAAGCGCTTATCCGTACCGAATTAGCCATTGCCGACCCAGATATGCGTTTAGTGTTAAACACTATCCCAACGCCAAAACGTGTAATGAGTGAAAACAGCCAAAATACCCTGATCGATTTGCTGCATGTGTGCCCAAATGGTGTGATCCGCATGAGTGATGAAGTTGAAGGTGTGGTTGAAACTTCACTCAATGTTGGGGTTATCAGCACTAACGATGAAGAAGTCACTATCCTGTGCCTTATCCGCTCACTGATCGATTCTGGTCGTACCCAAGTCGAAGGTATGTTAACTGCGTTAACTAACTTAGCCAGAGCCGATATTGATTTAAGCGGCGCTTACCCAGGTTGGAAACCAGATAACAGTTCACCTGTAATGGCGATAGTACGTGAAACCTATCAAGATATTTACCACAAAGAGCCTGTGATTATGGTGATCCATGCGGGTCTCGAGTGCGGTCTATTCAAGAAACCGTATCCAGAGATGGATATGGTCTCGATTGGCCCCACCATTCGCTATCCACATGGCCCAGACGAAATGGTAAACATCACCACTGTCGGCCAATATTGGACATTGCTACTGGCAGTGTTAGAGCGAATCCCAGTTAAAATTTAAGTTGATACTCATACTAAAGCCGCGCTTTATAGGATAAAGCGCGGCTTTTTATTTTCGTTTTTCCAATTGAGATATATTGCTGGAACAAGTTTACCGCTCAACTAAATAGCGACTACAAACAAGTAGTAACTCACCTAAACCGACCTCAAAGCAAATTAACAACGCTTAACTACTAAGCCTCTTGTTGCACGTAGATTAACCAACATAGGTAACATCAACGCGAGGATCACTATCGCCATACCCACCAATTGAATTTCCGTTACCGCCTGCCCCATGGCTAAAGCAGTTAATGCAGCAAAGACAGGCACGAGATTGAAAAAGACCGATGCCTTAGCAGGGCCAAGCGCCTTAACACCATTAATCCAAAATAAATAACCCAGCACAGTCGCAAATAGACCAATGTAGAGCACGCTGGAAAAGGCTATCATCGACAGTCCCATCAACTCCTGCCAAGGATGAAATTCACCACGACCAAGCCCAACCACGGACATAGATACACTTGCCGCAATCATACTCAGCAAGGTAAATGGCAGCACTGGTAACCAATGCCCAACCCGTTGCGAACAGATAGTATAACCACTCCAAGCGAACATCCCCGCAGCAACCATCAAGTCACCTTGGTTAACACTAAAATTGAGCAATTGCTGCAAACTGCCGTTAGTGATAACCAGTAGCACGCCAGCCAAACCACCCACTAAGCTAAACACTTGTTGCCTGCTGAGCCATTCACGTTGCAATAGTGCGTTGACGATTGAAGTCACCAGCGGGCTGAGTGCCATAATCAAGGCGCCATTGGCCGCAGAGGTGTGTTGTAGACCATTAAATAAGGCGAGGTTTAAACCACCAACACCAATCACGCCCACCAACGCGATGACTGTGTATTGCCCCAAGCTCAATTTGGGCCAAGCTTGACGCGTAAAAGCGATATATAACGCCAGCGTGACCGCGGCTATGGTAAACCGCCAGAAAACGAGGGATTCTCCCGACATCTCCTCCAGCACTCGCTTAGCAATGGGAAACACACTGCCCCAGCTAAAAACACAAATCAGTAGACAAACGAATGTCAGGTAAGGGGTATGGGATTTCATATCTGCCTCTTGGGAGGGAATTGGGATTGAGCTTAGTTTATAAGTTTCATATATTATTAAAACTAGCAAGATTGAGAGCTTAAATTCCAAATATGAAACTTAATTATTCCCTAGACGATATGCGTTTATTTTGGGTTGTGGCACAGCAGGGCAGTTTTAAGCTCGCGGCTGAGCATTTAGGTATTCCACCGTCTACCTTAAGTCGTCGAATCAATCTATTAGAACAGTCTTTAGGGTTGCGCTTACTGCACCGAGACGCCCATAGGGTAAATCTTACCGCCACAGGTCAGCGTTATCTCGAACGTTGCGGCCCACTGTTTATCGAGTTAAACCAAGTATCGGGTGAGCTGCATGCCGATAAACATCAAGCGGTTGGAAAACTGCGGATCTCAGCACCCATCAACACCACCTACCTTTGGCTGGGGGAATCACTCAACGCCTTTCAATTACGCTATCCTAATATCGATATCGATTTAAGCCTGTCGAATATGAATATCGATGTCAGTGAAAACGCGATTGATATCGCCTTTCGGGTTGGCGAGCCTAAAGATCCTGATTGGATTGCAAGGCCACTCACCACCATTAGCTTTGTGCTTTGCGCCAGTAGTTCGGCAACGCAATGGCATTCTCTGCAATCTATAGAGGAGCTCGAACAACATCCCGTTATTATCGCAAAACCAGCTAAAACATGGCGCTTACAACATAATATCACTGGGCAAGATTTCGAATTTGAGCCGAGGGGCAATATCAAATTAGCCGTCGATGATATGGCTATCGCCAGTCAAGCTGTGATGGCAGGGCTCGGTATTGGACTATTACCAATTAGCATGGCGAGTGAACGAATACAAAGCGGCAAGCTTATTCAAATACTGCCCGAGTGGAAAGGTGCTCCGCGTACCGCTTACTTGATGTATCGCGATCGCGATAATCTTCCTCTACGGGTTAGGCTCTTGATTGATTTTATGCTGGAAAACCCACCCTCAGCTTATTAAGCGATTCGAGTTGGTGATGAAATTGATCGACTCAATAAGTGCCTAGAGCGCTAAATCAAGCTGAGTCTGGGTGTTTAATGTTGATGCGACATAAAGTGTTGAATCGGCTAATCCTACAGAAATACCCACAAGCCGGATCCCCCGAGCATCCTGCCTAGCTAATGCCTGAGTAAGAAGATCATAAAACAGGTTCACTGAAACCTCCTCAGTGCGATGCTCTATGGTGGTTTGTTTAAAATCGCTAAATTTAAGTTTAACGACTTGCTTATGGATCTTTCGATCCTTAGCGCTGCGGCTTAAACGCAACGCCAACTCTTGGATTAATCCCGGCATCACCTGCTGGCACTGTTCTAAGGTATAAATATCCTTGGCGAGAGTGGTCTCAACGCCAACGGACTTACGCTCACGATCGATGGAAATTCCCCGTCCGTCAATGCCATGGGCGCGCTCAATTAGCACTGCACCCAATTTACCAAAACGGGAGAGCAACTCTTGTTTTGAATAAACCTGCACATCACCACAAGTGTTTAACCCAAGGGATGTTAACTTTTCAGCGGTGACTTTACCCACTCCGGGAATTTTACGTAGCGATAAGGTCTTAACAAACTCAGGAAGCATCTCTGGTGTGATCACATATTGCCCGTTAGGCTTATTCAGATCCGAGGCAACCTTTGCCAAAAACTTCACTGGTGCTATCCCCGCCGAAGCCGTTAAACCCGTTTCGGCTAAGATATCACGGCGAATAGCCTCAGCAATTAAGGTTGCAGAACCCTTATATTGTTGGCACTCACTCACATCTAAATAGGCTTCATCTAAGGAAAGCGGTTCAATCAATGGCGTGTAGCGGGAGAAGATTTCACGAATGTGTAGCGATACTTCTTTGTAAACCTGCATCCGACCGGGAACCAAAATAAGATTGGGACACAGCTTAAAGGCATAGGAAGTCGCCATCGCCGAACGTACCCCAAATTTACGCGCCTCGTAACTACAAGTGCTGATCACACCGCGACGTTCACGACTGCCACCCACGGCTAAAGGCTTGCCACGGTACTCGGGAAAGTCACGCATTTCTACTGCTGCAAAATAGCAGTCCATATCGATGTGAATAATTTTTCGCACGTTGAATTCCTCCAACGTCAAAATACTGTATATAAAACCAGTAATCAAGTGCTCTATACACACTTATTCTCTTACCCACAGATAAAACAAAAGGAGCCGAAGCTCCTTTTATTGATGACGCGTCTACCTGAGATCAGATTTTGAATTGCCCAATATTTAAGGTGAGTTTACGGGTTACATGTTCAAAGCCCTGTAGACTTTGCGATAGATCTTGGCTGGATAACAAAGATTGATCCGATAAACCACGGACATTCTCAACGTTTTGCGCCACTTCCTCAGCCACTACCGCCTGTTGACCAATTGCCACGGTAATTTCTACGGTTTGTTGCTGAATAGACACAATGGCATTTGCGATATCATTTAATGCTTGCTCCACTTGAGTCGTCAGATCCTGACCTGCTTTTGCCTGCTCAACGCCAGACTCCATCACTTGTTCTGCCTGTAATGCACTTTGTTGTAATGTCTGAATAATGCCCTGAATATTAGCGGTAGAATCTTGGGTTCGCGATGCCAACGTACGCACTTCATCTGCCACCACAGCAAAGCCACGGCCTTGTTCACCCGCACGGGCCGCTTCGATAGCCGCATTGAGCGCCAGTAGATTAGTTTGCTCGGCAATATGACGAATAACACTCAATACCTCACCGATTTGTTCTGAGCTATTACGTAAGTGTTTAATCACTTTTGCAGCCTCAATAACTTGCAGAGATAGTACTTTCATCCCTTCTGTCGCACGTGAAACAATCTGAGTACCATCGTGGGCTTGAGTTTGTGCTTTCTGTGCAAAATCATTTGCTCTTTGGGCACTCACCGCCATCTCTTGGCTCGTCTGTGCCATTTGTGTCGCTGCGGTTGCCACAGAATCGATTTGCTGTTTCTGAGATGACACTGAAGATACGGCTAATTCACACACTTGCCGAGCATCTTCCACCCCTGTACCGACTTCCTGCGTTAGCGTGCGGGTATGCAATAACATATGCTGAACTTTTTCAGCAAAGCGGTTAAAGGCATCACCCAGTTTGCCTAATTCATCTTCTCGATCCATTAGAATACGTTGAGAAAGATCGCTATCACCTTCAGCAATATCCTCCATCGCATCCAATAGCTTAGATAACTGACGTCTAAAGGGCAGCAACATTAACCAAACCGTTATTCCGACTAATAGCATAATGCCGATAGCAACTAAACACGCATTCCAAAAGGCCACTGTCACAGGCGCTTCTATTACCTCATGGGGTAACATAAAGGCTAAGTGCCATTTTTGCTTAGGATAATCCCCTCCGACAGATACAAAAGTGACTCTCTGTGGCACGCCATTAAACGTCACTTCAGCAAAGCCTTGAGCTTCCCGTTGCATCTGTTGTCTTAGTAAGGCGAATCCAGACGTATTTTCAAACTGACTGTCGACTTGACTAGCTAAAGAGCCCGGTGGAAAACGCTCAGAAAATCCAGGGAAATAAACCAGCTTGCCGTCATCGGTCATCAGGAAAGCCTGACCAAAATTGCGATATTTGATCGGTGCTAACAGGGATTTACCAATAGTATCGATCAAAATATCCATACCACCGATACCAATCAATTCACCATTTGCCCCATAGACAGGAGTTTTAACCGTAGCAGAGATAGAGCCATCGTTAGCATCCACTGCAGGGTCGCCCACAAAGAGTCCACGTTGGTCGATAGCCTCCTGCCACCAAGGTCGTTTATTGGTGTAATAATTGGGGTCGCCATCGAAACGACCATTGAGATCAAAATATTCAAACGTATTAGCCGAACCAAAAAATACGGATTTTATATCGGGATCGCGCTCAGAAAAGGATTTGAAATAACGAATAATATTTTGATATTGGCTATCAGCGGCAAGATTGCTGCCACGGGCATGATACTGGCTAAACCAACTCACTAAACCCGGTTCAGCAAATATGGAGTGGATGACCTGACCCTTAGCAATAAAATATCCACTGATTTCATTGGCTTTTAATGCAACAAGTGCCGAAATATCCTCATCGACTTGCTTACGAGTATTATTACTTTCTTTCGTTACCAACAAAACGGCAACTAAGGTAAGGAGTACTGCTAAGGCGCTGACAATCGTCACAACCAACTGCAAACTTAGAGAACGTTTTATATATCCCATCTATATCCCCGTCAGACCGACAACATTTAACAATATAAGGCGCAAAAACAGTTTTACACGTTAACAATTTTTACGGGGCAACAACAGATGAAATTCATATAAAAAACGTAAACAACTATTTGTAAAGAAAGGACATTACACACATAACAGAATTAGCTGAATTTAATAAAGATGGCAGAGGATGAATTTGTGAGGGCGGATTTTTATAGTTAGATAAACTGTATAAAAGATTAAGTATATGTACAAAAGTAGAAATAAGATCAGCGAGGCAAACCCGCTGATCTTCATGTAGACGTTACATCTTAGTTTGCAGATAGTTTTGCAGTCCAACACGGTCAATAAGTCCAAGTTGTTTTTCGAGCCAATACATATGATCAGACTCAGTATCGTCAAGCAACACTTCAAGTATTTCTCGAGTCTGGTAATCTTGCTTCTGCTCACATAGGGCGATCACTTTACGTAAATCATCCGCGACCTTGTATTCGTAGGCGAGATCATTACGTAGCATTTCTTCTACATCTTTACCTATATTCAATGCCTCACGGGCAGCAACATTAGGCGTACCTTCGAGGAATAAAATACGCTGCACGAGTTTTGCTGCATGGGCTTTCTCATCATCTGACTCATGGGCGATACGCTCATAGAGTTCATTCAAGCCCCAATCTTCGTACATATGGGCATGGACAAAATACTGATCCATTGCCGAGAGTTCTCCCGTTAGGAGTCGATTTAACGCATCGATGATATCTTTATCGCCTTTCATATTTCGCTCCTATGATTCACTGATTTGTGATTGCAGATAATTTTGGATACCCGTTAACGAGATCAACTCCTGCTGAGACTCGAGCCAATCTAAATGCTCTTCTTCGTCTTCAAGAATATCTTCTAATAAATCTCGGCTCACATAGTCTTGCTCAGCTTCACACAGGGTAATGGCATCACGTAGCAGCGTTAACTGCTCTTGCACCATCGCATAATCACAATCGAGCATTTCTTGGCTGTGCTCACCGATGCGCAATTTTTCAAGTTGCTGCAGATTGGGCAATCCTTCCAGAAACAACACGCGTTCAATAAGCTTATCGGCGTGCTTCATATCCTGAATAGATTTTTTATATTCGACGTGGTTTAGCTTCTCAAAACCCCAATGCTTAAACATTCTGGCATGGAGAAAATATTGGTTGATGGCCGTCAACTCACAGGTAAGCACCCGATTCAGTTGTCCCACCACTTTTGGATGACCTTTCATAAGTTACGATCCTTGGTAAACGTGAAAAGATTGATCTAAATCAAGCTTCTAGCCTAGTACAGTTTAGCTGCAAACTCAAATTATCTTTATATTTCATCTATTTAATTATAAAAACCATTCTCATTTCCGCTTAGATTAACGTCCTATCCCACTCAAATACCAAGGATAAATCTCAAATGAGTAATAAAATATAAGCAAAAAAAATAGCCTCCAATGTAGGGAGGCTATTGTCGATTCGAGATGTTCTAAATAATCCGGTCTTTCGTTAACTTCTCACGGCGAGCTTCTTCGGCCGCCATTCGACGTTTACGTTTGTCACAGGGATCATCACAATCACAGGCTTTCTCAATCCCTAATACACCTAAACCGCCACAACTTCCCTCAACGGCTTTGCGCTTGATAAGATAACCTATCGACATCAGCAAAAAGAACAGTAATAAAATCACAAATGCCGCGATAAAAGTGCTCATGTTAACTCCAACTACTTAAGGAAAGGCTTGAAGGCGTCACTGTAGTAGACTTTAAATCCTTCGCCTTGCTTTTCTATTAGCATTATCGCCAAGTGTTCTTTCTTGGCAAGCTCCAATGATGCTTCAGTACCCAAAACAATCATTGCCGTCGCAAAACCGTCCGCGGTCATACAATCTTTATGCAAAACGGTCACAGAGGCTAGCTTATGATTGACAGGTAAACCAGTGCGGGGATCAATAATATGGGTAAAACGTTGGCCATCTTCCTCGTAGTAATTACGATAATCACCAGAGGTCGCCATTGCCATAGTGCCTGGCTCAATCACCTGTTGCACTGCCACACCCTCATCGGTTGGCTGCTCTATAGCCACGCGCCAAGAGCTACCATCTCCCTTGGTTCCTTTAATACTCAGCTCGCCGCCAATTTCCACTAGATAACCGCTAGCATGATATTTATCTAAAATAGAAGCCACTTTATCAACACCAAAGCCTTTAGCTATCGATGAAAGATCAACATATAAATGGGCATTGTGCTTTCTTAAACGGTTACCTTCAACAGAGAGTTCACTAATTCCCGTTTTCGCTTTCGCTGCATCAATATCAGCTTGAGTGGGGACTTTAGTGGGACGCTTGTCTGGCCCAAATCCCCACAGATTAACCAAAGGACCTAAGGTAATATCAAGTGCCTTATCCGTCACTTGATATAAACGTATTCCCTCTTGCACCACTTTAATGGTATCTGGTGAGACTTCAACGCTTTGCTCTAATGGCAATTGGTTGAAACGGGATAATTCTGAATTAGGTCGATACGTCGACATCTGGTCATTGACTAGCTCAAGGGCTAAATCAATTTCTGCTTGAAGTAACTGCGCCGTTGGCATCTGCTCATTCGGGACGACTTTAATATGATAAGTCGTGCCCATAGTGCTACCAGCTAACGAAATGACTTCATTTTGCTTTGAACAGGCTGAAACAAAAAAGGCCAGCCCTACGAGGACTAGCCAGTTCACTGAATACTTTAATGCTGAGGTATTGATCTTTAAGGTCTGAAACATAGTGACCTACTACTCTTATTTGTGCCCTTAAATGCAAAAGTTGCAGATGAAAGATTAACCTCAACATCTGCAACTTTTCTCATCCTAGGCTAATGAACATTAGCCGCCGAAGTCATCCAACAGGATGTTTTCGTCTTCGACACCAAGATTTTTCAACATACCAATGACGGCAGCGTTCATCATTGGAGGTCCACACATGTAGAACTCACAATCTTCAGGCGCTTCGTGGTCTTTCAGATAGTTTTCATACAGTACGTTATGGATGAAACCAGTATAACCATCCCAGTTATCCTCAGGTTGAGGATCGGACAGCGCCACATGCCATACGAAGTTATCATTTTCAGCCGCGAGACCATCAAAATCTTCAACATAGAACATTTCACGCTTAGAACGCGCACCGTACCAGAAGCTCATCTTACGCTTAGATTTAAGACGCTTAAGTTGGTCGAAAATGTGCGAACGCATTGGTGCCATACCCGCGCCACCACCGATAAACACCATTTCTGCATCGGTATCTTTCGCGAAGAACTCACCAAATGGACCAGAAATCGTCACTTTATCACCCGCTTTTAAGCTCCAAATATAAGATGACATCTTACCGCAAGGCAATGTCAAGTTACGTGGTGGAGGCGTAGCAATACGCACGTTCAGCATGATAATACCGAACTCTTCTGGGTAGTTAGCCATTGAGTATGCACGAATCGTTTCTTCATCAACCTTAGATTCAAGATTGAAGAAACCAAAGTGCTCCCAGTCACCACGGTATTGTGCAGGTACGTCGAAATCTGCATATTTAATGTGATGAGCTGGCGCTTCGATTTGGATATAACCACCCGCACGGAATGGTACAGACTCGCCATCAGGAATTTGTAGCTTCAGTTCTTTAATGAAAGTGGCTTTATTATCATTAGAGATAACAGTACATTCCCATTTTTTGATACCGAAGATTTCTTCGTCAAGCTCGATTTCCATATCGTTTTTGACGTTAACCTGACAAGAAAGACGACAACCTTTACGGGCATCACCTTTGCTGATGTGGTCAAGTTCAGTCGGCAGAATATCACCGCCGCCAGACTTAATCACTACGCGGCATTGGCCGCAAGAACCACCACCACCACATGCACTCGATACGAAAATACCGTTATTGGCAAGAGCGCCTAATAACTTGCCGCCCGCACCGGTTTTTATTGCTTTTTCAGGATCGTCATTAATACCGATCGTGATGTCACCGCTCGCCACTAACTTAGATTTAGCGAATAAAATCACTAATACCAAGATCAGGACGATAGCAGTAAACATACTCACACCGAGGTAAACCTCAAGTGGAGTAGATTTAAAAATACCAAGAATATCCATTAACTTATCCTTAGAAGGTCCAATTCAAGAAGCCGTTGAGTGTCTCTTACAGGGACACACCTGAAAACGACATGAAACCTAAGGCCATTAAACCAGCGGTAATAAAGGTAATCCCTAAACCACGCAGGCCATTAGGCACATCGGCATACTTCAGCTTCTCACGGATACCGGCCATCAATACGATAGCTAATGCCCAACCTATTCCAGAGCCGAAACCAAATACCACACTTTCGCCCAGTTTGTAGTCACGCTCAACCATGAATGATACCGCACCAAAAATCGCACAGTTCACAGTGATCAAAGGTAAGAAAATACCTAACGCGTTGTACAAAGGTGGAAAATATTTATCCAGTGCCATTTCTAGTATTTGAACTAAAGCAGCAATCACACCGATAAAGGTAATGAATTTCAAGAAGCTTAAGTCAGCTTCAGGTGCGCCAGCCCAAGCAAGTGCACCAGGAGCTAACAGCCCTTGATAGATAACTTGGTTCGCAGGAACAGAGATAGTTAACACTACAACTACCGCAATCCCTAGGCCCATGGCAGTAGTCACTTTCTTAGAAACGGCCAAGAAAGTACACATACCAAGGAAGAAGGCCAGTGCCATGTTTTCAATGAAAACAGAGCGAATTAACAGGCTAATATAATGTTCCATCGCACTTACCCTTTTGCTTCAACTTGCTCTGGCTTATAGGTACGAATAATCCAAATTAGAATACCAATTAGGAAGAACGCACTCGGAGGCAGTAATAACATACCGTTAGGTTGATACCAGCCACCCTCAGAGATCTTGTGCAGGATTTGGACACCGAATAGCGAACCGTTACCAAACAGTTCACGTACGAAGCCAACGGCTAATAGAATCACACCGTAACCTAAACCGTTGCCGATACCATCCATAAAGCTCATCATTGGCGGTGTTTTCATCGCATAGGCTTCAGCGCGGCCCATTACGATACAGTTGGTAATAATTAAACCAACAAATACCGACAATTGCTTAGAGATCTGGTAAGCATAAGCTTGCAGCAATTGGTCAACCACGATAACCAAAGAGGCAATAATGGTCATCTGTACGATAATACGCACACTGCTTGGAATGTGATTACGAATTAACGAGATAAACAGGTTCGAAAACGCAGTTACCGCAGTTAATGCCAACGCCATTACCAGTGCAGTCTCGAGTTTACTCGTTACTGCTAGCGCACTACATACACCAAGAATTTGGAGTGCAATTGGGTTGTTGTTGACTATAGGTCCAGTCAGAACCTGTTTCAGTTCTTTAGCGTCAGACATTAGCTGAGACCTCCATTGCGTGCTTTTTCAATGAAACTCGCAAAACCTTCTTTACCCAACCAGAATGTCAGTGAATGTTGCACACCGTTACTGGTTAATGTCGCGCCAGACAATGCGTCTACACCAAACTCAGTGCTGGCCACTGCGGGATTTTTGGTTATGCTGATAGCGAGTTTACCTTGCTCATCAAATAACTTCTTACCCTGCCATTTCGCTTTCCACTGAGCATTTTGCACTTCGCCACCTAAGCCCGGCGTTTCGCCGTGCTCGTAGTAGACTAAGCTTTGCACTGTGTTTAAGTCTGCATCCATCGCAAGGAAGGCATACATAGTCGACCATAGGCCATAACCATGAACGGGCAGGATCACGCTCGTTAATTTACCTTGATCATCACGCACCAGATAAACCACAGCATTCTCAGCAACACGTTTGATAGAAGCAATATCGTGCTCAGGTACAAATGAAGTTTTCACATCCCGAGACGCTTTGCGTTGATCAAATTTATCAGCGTCAACACCATCAACCCAATCACCGGTTTTCAAGTTAACGAGTTTAGCTTCGATATGTTTGCTATAAGTTTCCAAAATTTGCGCTTTGGTCACTTTGCCCGCTTTAGTATCGATAAGACCAGCGGCTTCCAGAATGTACTTTTGCTTATCAAGCAGTTTATTTTCTGCTTGAGTCGGGCGCAGTAACACTGCTGCAGTAGACACAAATATCGCACAAATTAGACATAAGCCAACGACGATAAATAACGTTCTGCCGAACGAATCTTTATTACTAGCCACGGGCAATCCTCCGCTTGATATTTGCCTGAACCACAAAGTGGTCGAACAATGGCGCGAACAAGTTAGCAAACAAAATTGCCAACATCATGCCTTCTGGGAATGCAGGGTTAATCACGCGGATAAACACAGCCATTGCACCAATCAAGATACCGTATGCCCATTTAGCTTGGTTAGTAAATGACGCTGACACTGGGTCTGTCGCCATAAACATCATGCCAAATGCAAAGCCACCTAACACTAAGTGCCAGTACCAAGGCATTGCAAACATTTGATTAGTATCGCTACCAATCAGGTTCAGCAAGGTTGAAATGGCAATCATACCGACCATCACACCGCCAACGATGCGCCATGAAGCAATACGGGTATAGATGATGACCAAACCACCTAATAGAATCGCTAATGTAGACACTTCACCGACAGAACCTGGGATAAAACCGAAGAAGGCATCCCACCAGTTTTGGTTGAAGGCATAATCTAAACTGCCCGCAGCTGCTTGGCTCAGCGCTGTCGCACCTGAATAACCATCTGCCACAACCCATGTAGTGTCACCTGACATGTTCAGCGGATAAGCAAAGAACAGAAAAGCACGACCAGCAAGGGCAGGGTTTAAGAAGTTACGACCAGTACCACCGAACACTTCCTTAGCCACGACCACACCAAAGGTGATACCTAGTGCCACCATCCATAATGGAATCGTCGCTGGTAGCGTTAAGGCGAACAGGATAGAGGTTACGAAGAAACCTTCGTTAACTTCATGGCCACGGATAGCGGCAAACAACACTTCCCAAATACCACCGATGGCGAATGTCACCGCATAGATAGGCAGGAAGAAACAGGCGCCATACCACATTAATGCTGGCCAGCCAGAATTTGCCGTCAGTTCAGTACCGAACATGCCAAACAAACTCACTTGCCATACATCTGGGGTCGCAAAACCAGCGATTAACGCTAATTGTGCTTGTAAACCTACGTTGTACATACCCACAAACATCGCGGGGAATGCACAGGCCCAAACCGTAATCATCATACGTTTTAGGTCGAGGTTATCGCGAACATGGGTTTTACCTTTGTTCACTTTACCTGGCGTATAAAAAATCGTGTATGCCGCTTCGAATAGGGCATAAAACTTTTCGTATTTACCGCCTTTTTCAAAGTCGGGTTCAATACGTTCGAAAAAATCTTTCAAGCTCATTAGCCTTCCCTCTCGATCGTATCTAGACAGTCACGCAGATATGAACCGTAGTCATATTTGCCTGGACATACGAACGTACACAGTGCGAGATCTTCTTCATCCAACTCTAACGCGCCTAACGTAGCAGCGCCGTCAAAATCACCTGAAACTAAGTCACGCAGCAACATAGTAGGAAGAATATCCAATGGCATCACACGCTCGTAGTTACCAATTGGCACCATAGCGCGATCTGAACCGCCCGTGCTCGTTGTCATACTGAACAAACGAGAAGGTGTCAGATGCCCAAGGAATGCACGAGTAATAGAGAATTTGTTTGAGCCTGGTAATACCCAACCTAAAAACTCTTTCTCAGTACCTTCTTCTAGCAAACTCACTTGAACATGGTAGCGGCCTAAGTATCCTTGAGGACCCACAGCAGTACGACCGTTCAGTACAGAGCCTGAAATCAGACGCACATTACCCGCTAAGGTTTCACCTGCAGTTAATTCCGCCATGCTCGCACCCAAAACTGTACGTACCAATCTTGGTTTAGCCGCTTTAGGACCCGCTATAGCAACCACACGTTCAGTATTGAGTTCACCCGTCGTAAATAGCTGACCAATTGCTATTACATCTTGGTAACCAATATGCCAAACGGTACGTTTTGCAGATGCAGGTAATAAGAAATGGATATGAGTACCCACTAAACCCGCAGGGTGAACGCCAGCAAATTCTTCAACTTGGGCGTTTGCGGCAGGAATATCGGCGCCTGGTGCTTTACAAAGGTAAACTTTACCTTCGGTGAGTCGTGCTAAGATCTTAAGACCATTAGCAAAATCTTCTTTATGCTCACGGATCACTACAACAGGATCAGCGGCAAGAGGTTGAGTATCAATTGCGGTTACAAAAATACCAGCGGCAGATGAATCTACAGCAGGAACTTTGCTGAAAGGACGTGTACGCAAAGCAGTCCATAAACCTGATTCAATCAGATTATCACGGACCAGTTGCGAGTCGAGCGTATCGAGAGCAGTGGCGTCATACTTAGCAAAGGAAACGCTGTCGTTTCCTTCCACTTGAATAACAACAGACTGCAACACACGCTGGGCGCCCCGGTTAATGTCTAATATAGTACCACTGGCTAAAGCCGTATATTTAACGCCTAAATTCTTCTTATCTTCAAAAAGAACCTGGCCTTTTTGTACTTTATCGCCCACTTTAATCTTCATTGTAGGACGTAAGCCAATATACTCTTCACCCAAAGTAGCTACATGTTTAATGGCTGGGCCATTATGGATAACTTGCTCTGGTCCGCCTGCTATAGGCAGTTCCAATCCTTTCTTAATTGTAATCATATCCACAAGCACTACGTTTTGAAGGAAAGACAATGCGCCGCGTTCCTGCTAAATACTGAGGTTTTAAACAAAACCCACTGCATTGAGCTAGCGCAGATTTATCACGGAAATGCGATCGCAATCACGCTGGTCGCGCGCATTTTACCCCAATTGACTTGGCATCGCCACGAAAATTATAGGTGTTTTCAAACCTAAAATACGGATTTAAAAGAATCATGCGCTACGGCGTTCACCTTCCGGCCGAGTGAATGGCCAGAAAGAGACAATATTCCGGTCGGGAAGTACTATAACATTAATTTTTAAAGAGTTAATTTAGCGAAAGGTCGATGTTAGTCAAAAACACCCACTAAGGAGTGTTATCGTGATCACGCTGCATTATCCCAGACAAGATATCCTGTAGCTTAGAAACGCCATTGATACCCCAAATAGCTGATACGTCCATTTTCAACTCGAATTCCGCTATTTGATGCTGTTGTTACCAAAGACTCATCCAACAGATTTTCGACTCTAAAATAAAATCGATGATGGCGATCAAATTGATAACTTGCGGCTAAATCTACCCTTAGCTGCCCAGCAATGGGGGTTAATTCAGCACCAAACTGACTCAACTCCCTTTCCGATTGGTAAAACGCATTGACATTAACTTCATACGCTTCGTATTTCATTCCTGCGCTAAATTGCAGTTGCTGTTCGGGTAGCCACGCCATTTTATCACCCGCGAACACACAACCTTGGATCTCGGTACAAGTATTGGTTTGGTATTCTGAATTGATATATTGGTAATTCAGTGAGAGGGGAAACGTCAGATGTTCAACATTCCACAAATAGCCCAGACTCACTTCAATGCCATAGGTCTGCACATCAGGAATATTCTCTTGGGTGAATAAACGCGCATCAGCACATAAAGAATAAGCGTTGCAATCCACATGCAGATTATCAAACTCCTGCATGTAGGCTTTAAGATTGGCATTAAACCCCTCAAGGGCATATTGCATACTCACTTGGTAATGGAGTGAGACCTGTGCTTCCTGTTCAAAATTTCCCGCACTCGCGGCCGTCCAAGCCCGTCGAATATCCGTACTAAAACGCCAATTCCCCGCATCGTAGAAAACCCCCAACTGCGGCATCCAATCACTGTCAGAAAAATCAACAGCATCGAGTCCGGCATAGGCTGAATGCACCTCACGATTAACATCAACATGCTCATAGGTAACGCCCAGCTTAAACTGTAATCCTTCCCATTTAAGTAATGAATCAACTGATGAAGTCAATGCCGTTGCATCATCTGTATAGGCCAATATCGAAGATGATGCAGCCTTGACAATACTTCTATCTGGCAGCCACATTGATTGCTGCTCTGCAAATCGCATTTCAGCTTTATCCGTATGATAACGAGCACTGTAAATAATTTGATGTTCACCATACTGATTTACAGATTGGGTCTGCGCGCCAAAAGCGCTGTAATCATTATCCTGCTCAAGGGCGGCAAGTTCAGCACCACTATTCCAAGGCTGGCGATCAAATGCGGCGATCTCGGCAAGACTTTGCCTATCTATCACGAGCCCATTGAATTGGTTCACTTGGCTTAACTGTTGGGCATAGGAGTGATAATAAAAGTCCGTGATAAATTGGCTATTACCGAGGTTAACCTGATGGGAAAGTTGATATTTATGGTATCGACCTATGGCTTGGTCTTCCGCGCTAGCGGAATACTGCATCATGGGATTTTTCAACCAGTCGGCGCCAGTCACCCCCAAGAGTGAGCGATAACTATCAACATCGAGAAACTGATAGGTAAACTCGGTCATCTGAGGGTTTCTAGCCCCTAATAGACTCGATGCATTAATCTTAAAAAGAATGTCAGTGCTTGTTCTATCCGTATCGCGGCCAGTGAAAAAATCACCCTCACCTTTATTCTTTTCATAGTTAACCGCTAATATCGTGCCATATTCTTTCTGCTTAACCCCCCAATTCATTTCAGCACTCATATCGGAGTCAGTCGAACCTTCAACTGTGATTTTGTTCTCTTGTGCTTGATCTAGCATCGCAATGCTCTGATAGCTGATCACCCCAAATGCCCCCTGCCCACCAACAGTCATCTCCGATAATGGCGTAACTGTCACACTTTGCTGTTGCAGTAGATTAGGCAATAACTGTAATTGTGGTGCTGAATAAGGTGCCGGTGAGAAGTAAACGCGGTCCTGCAACACGGCCACACCTTGGCTAACTGAACGCATACTGATATTAGCAGGATTGCCGCTGCGATCGGCTGGTAATATTGTCAAGGTTTTCAAGCGACTCAGCGCTATCACATCATCGCTACTGTGGTAAATATCATTCACTTCATAAAGATTGATGGTTTGAGAGTCGAGAGGATTCGCAAAAAGATGACTTGAATAGTGAACAGAAACCGCAACGGCACAAAACGATAGGATAAAGTAACGACTAGACATGCCAAGCTCCCAAAATAATGTTGGTTAGCGCACGATTTGTTATTAAGTTGTAAAATAGCTGAATTTATTTGAAAAAAAAAGCGACTACGGTCGCTTTCTTCATATCACTAGGACATTGTGAGTCGTTAAGCCCGTTAAGGATGGCTTTCCCCTACGAATGATGGCTTATAGCTTACCTAATATCTCATCACTTAATTTTAAATCATCATTACGATTCACACTCACACCTGCTGCGATGATATTACGGGCGATCTCTTGCGCCTGCTCTAATGAATGCATCTCATAGGTTCCGCACTGGTACTCATTGAGCTCTGGAATTTCGGATTGCTCAACGACTTTTAATACATCTTCCATCGCCGCTAACCATGCCACAGCAACTTGATGCTCGGTTGGCTCTCCAATTAAGCTCATATAAAAGCCTGTACGGCATCCCATTGGAGAAATATCAATAATTTCAACATTGCTGCTGTTTAAGTGATCACGCATAAAGCCTGCAAATAAATGTTCCAGCGTATGAATGCCACGCTCGCTCAGGATTTCTTTATTCGGCGTACAAAAACGTAGGTCAAATACGGTAATGGCATCACCCTTTGGTGTACTCATATGTTTCGCAACACGTACCGCAGGAGCATTCATTCGAGTATGGTCAACGGTAAAGCTATCAAGTAATGGCATGGGGATCTCCAAATTCTCAGGGCGACATCAACGCCACTGCAACAGTCTATTTATAGACGGCAAGCATAACACTAAATAAATTAGGCCGATAATAAGTTAATTAAAGATAAAATCACAAATCAAATACTAATGCTGACGATGCTGACTATAGGCATCTTCCGATATTTTGTGATATTGGCGCACACCTCTCTCATAGGTTCGGTATGCATCATGGACAATCTTCATCAAAGGATCTTGATTTGCTTGGTCCTCAATAACTTGACTTGAAATTCTCTCAAGCTCGGACAACACCGCAGGGGGAAATTCTTTCAATACCACCCCTTTATCTTTGACCAATGTATCAAGTGCTAACACATTGCGGGAAGTATATTCATCGAGCATATCTTGATTAATGGCTCGGGCAGCAACCTTGACTATAGCCTTAAGATCGGCGGGCAAATTCTCAAATGCCGCTTTATTAATCAAAAATTCCATATTTGAACCAGGTTCATGCCAGCCGGGGTAATAGTAAAACTTAGCCACTTTATGCAAGCCAAAAGCAAGATCATTGACGGGTCCAACCCATTCTGCCGCATCGATTGAACCTGTTTGCAACGCTGTATAGATCTCACGCCCCGCCATATTAACAGGTACAGCGCCAACACGTTTTAAGACTTCCCCACCCAATCCCGGCATACGGACCCTCAATCCTTTAAAATCGGCAATGGTATTAATGGGCTTATTAAACCAACCGCCCATTTGCATCCCCGTATTGCCCCCAGCCAGCGGAATAACCCCAAAGGGTCGATAGACCTCTTCCCACAGTGCCATTCCGCCACCATAGTGAAGCCAACCATTCATTTCTTGTGCAGTCATACCAAAGGGAATCGATGAAAAAAACTGCGCCGCAGGAGATTTACCTTTCCAGTAGAAGGAAGTCGCGTGGGCCATTTGAATTTTGCCCTGACTCACGCCATCAAAAACAGCAAAAGCAGGCATAAGCTCACCCGCACCATAGACAGTGATTTTTAAACGGCCATTGGACATCTCATCAACTAAACGTGCAAATCGTTCGGGAGCCATACCTAAGCCTGGAAAGTTTTTAGGCCAAGAGGTCGCGAGTTTCCATTCAATAATCTGCGCATCGGCTCTAAGTGCAATGTCTGGTGTTGCCTTTTCTGTATTGCTGGATGGTGGCTTACAACCACCTAATCCTAAAAGTAATACCGCTAAAAGCAGGCTACCAAACTTATGCATCGAGTTTCTCCCACACTGCGCATCGAGTCTTATCAAATACTCATATTTACGCGATCGCAAAGTGCTTAACGCCTTTAAAAATAAAACATATTGTTAACACAGAAAATTCGACAGGGAAACTAAAGAATGCCCTTCATTTGACCTAAAACAAAAAGCCACTCCCATGGAGTGGCTCAAGATGCGCAGCAGGTTAATAGCTTAACCACGACAATTAGGCGTCTTTGGCACTTCGACGTTAGCATCCCATTCGCTCTGGGTGAACGTATGTATAGATAAAGCATGCACTCCCGTTGCCAATTCATGGGCTAAGCAGCTATTGACTAAACGATGGCGAGCCAATAAGCGTAACCCATCAAACAGTTCACTGACCAACACCACTTTAAAGTGGGTTTCGGAATTGGGTGGCACATGGTGGCGATAGCTTTCGTTAAGGACTTCTAAGTGGGTCGGTGAGAAGTTTTCTGTTAACTTATGGGTGATAATATTAGCCACTGTGACTGGCTCTTGGGTATTGGACATATTCGAGTCTCAGAATGGGAAAATCCAGTGGGCGCAGAGTACTGCTTCAAGTGCAAAAGATCAAATTCACTCATCAAGATTGCTTACTTTATTTTATTACCATTGCCACATTTCGATTACAGATCTTAGCCATGATAATTTACAACTAATTGCCTAAAGGTGTAGTTCCAACGTGGCTCTTTTACTTTCAACCGTTTAGGGAGGCTATGCAGCCAATCACTTTGCATGGGCCAATGCATGATCAGTAGATCGCCACTGTGCAAACTGATGCTGTACTTGGTTTGGCTGTGCTTATGCTTAAGCACAAAATCCCGTGTGGCGCCTAGGGTAATAGAAGCAATATGACTCCCCTGAGCAATTTCAGGTTCATCATCACTGTGGGCGCCCATACAATCTTTACCATCGGCGTAGCGATTCACTAATACCCCGTTGCTCTCCAAGCCATAATCCCGCGCTAACTTATCCCTCAACTTGTGAGCATATTTAGGCCAAGGTAGGGCGCGGATAAACAGTCCTGAATATAAATAGTCGCAGCCCAGATCGCCAAACCACACTTGCTGGCGAGGGATCGCGTGAAACTGACCGAAGACTTGGATTTCGGGGCGACTTAAGGGATAGGTCTGCGCTTCTTTCATTAGCGCCGCTTGCTGCTCAGCATTAAGATAACCCCGCACTAAGGTGATGGGCGGTTTAATTTGAGCCTCACCCTCTGTATCAAACCCTAACTTACCTTGCTGCATTGATGCCCTCCATGCGAGCCGTCGCACTCAACCATGAAATCTGCGATAATCTGCGCCTTAAATTTATTGGCGCAGTGTGGCACATGACAACACAATTTTCAGTAGCGGGTGTTGAACTCGAACTCTTACGGTATCCAACTCAGCAGGAATCCAATCTTCAAGCTTGGGATGCCGCCGATGAACACTTACTCAAAAGCCTTATTGAGTCAGAGCAAGCCGCCGTGCCAACCGCCATTATCAACGACAGTTTCGGCGCCTTAAGCTGCGGTTTATCTAAATTGCATCCAAGTTGGCCACTATTTGTTGAAACCGATGCTAGAACCAGCTTTTTAGGCACAGAGCAAAATCATGGCCGCAATCAGTTGCCTATGGATAATCTGCAGTGGTTCACTAGCCGCGATACCTTGCCG
Source organism: Shewanella sp. W3-18-1 (assembly GCF_000015185.1). Taxonomy (NCBI): domain Bacteria; kingdom Pseudomonadati; phylum Pseudomonadota; class Gammaproteobacteria; order Alteromonadales; family Shewanellaceae; genus Shewanella; species Shewanella sp. W3-18-1. Next base: position 3,698,377 of record NC_008750.1, read on the forward strand.
GAAAACTTAGCCTTAGTACTGATGAAGTTGCCTAAGAACTTAAGCTACTTTGCCCACCAGCTAACGCGCCTGTCGCAAGTGTTACCCGCTAGTACTCGTGTATTAGTGGCCGCCAAATCCAAATCGATCAATAGCGCCTTACTCGACATCTTTGCTAAGCATTTAGGCCCCGCAAGCGCTAGCTTAGCGTGGAAAAACACCCGAGTGATCACCTGTGTCAGTGATGGCAAACCAAGACCATTAGCCAAAGAAGTCACTTGGGCCATACCTGAATATCAACTTGAGATCAGCAATTTAAGTAATGTGTTTGCCGCCAACAAACTTGATATTGGTGCACGCATCATGCTAGAGAATCTGCCCAAAGGGGATTTTAAGTCGATTGTCGATCTCGGCTGTGGCAATGGCGTGCTGGGGTTACGCACCGCCCAGTTATTCCCAGAGGCTGACATTCACTTTATCGACGATTCTGAAATGGCAGTCGCATCAGCCAAGGCAAACTGGGCACGCAACCAATTGCCCACAGACAAAGGCCACTTCTATTGGGACGATTGCATGACACATCTACCCGATGATGTGCAGCCAGATCTAGTACTGTGTAACCCACCCTTTCATCAAGGTGAAGCCATTACCGATCATATTGCCTGGCAGATGTTTTTAGATGCCCGCCGCCGCTTAAAAGAAGGGGGGATCTTACATATCGTCGGCAACCGCCATCTGGCTTACCATGTAAAATTACAGCGCTTATTTAAGAACTGCACCACAGTCGCCTCCAACGGTAAATTTGTGATCCTGCAAGCACAGAAAAAATAACCTCATCGAAATTGACACGTTAAATGAGAGCCAGCAATATCTGGCTCTTTTTTATACAGGGCTCTTTTTATGCAGAGCTATGACATGTTGGAAAAGTCGCAGTCGGAGATTTCCGAAAAATCAACAACAACTAGCCGAAAAATACACATACAAGTACACTTCTTGCCGACAAAGGTTTATGAGTTAAGCACTTAAACATTTAGGAATGAGATATGCCGTTAAAGGATGACGTTGCCCAACTAAAAGCTGAGCTGGCACAGCTACAATCGCTGCATTTATCGCAGCAATCTTCGCTCGGTCGTCAATTAGCAGAATTCTCCACTAAGCTCGAGACCTTAAGTCAGCAAATTGCGACTGAAGACGCCACTGAAACCACTCTGAATATGGCAGCGAGTGCTTCATCGATTGCATCTGTGCTCGCCGCCGATAACGCGCCTACATTAACCTATGCGGCACAAACACCAACCCTTGAACCTGCTTCCGTAGCGCCAGCCCCAGCAGAACCCAACCCATGGCAGCAAAACGCTTTGCAAGGAGACCCTTGGCAAAGAAAAACAAAAAATACCCCAGCAGAACAAACCGCTAAAACCGAACACCAAGCGCAAGATCAACAACTGAGTGATGAAGTCAAATTGCAGGCAAGTGTGCAAGCAGCGAGTCAATTTGATGAGTTGTTATCCCAAGGACTCGCGGCCGTCATGGCACCCTTTGCGGCAGTCAACGAGCAAGTCAAATCTTTCTACCATCATTATCAGGCCAAGGGATTAGGACCTGTCTTTTTGATGACTGTCGCAGGCATTATCACCCTGACCTTAGGCTTTGGGTATTTACTGCAATATTCAATCAACCATTGGTTTTCAGAACTTGGCAAAGCGCTACTAGGGTTTGCCAGCGCGAACGCTATCATAGTGGGCGGGATTTTTATTCGCCAAAAACGCGCGGGTATGGCGGATTTTGGCTCAGGTATTGTCGGACTCGGACTCATACTTAATTATCTCTGCGCGTACTTTATTGGGCCGTATTTTGAGTTAATACCCAATAGCGCGAGTTTTATTTTACTGTTATTGATCACTTTGGCAGGTTATGGCCTGTCGATGCGCTTAGATGCCAAAGTGATCGCCGTGATCGCCTTAGTCGGTGGTTCGACCGCACCTATGATGCTGTTATCCCAAAGCTATGCACCGCTATTGTATCTGCCTTATTTACTGCTTATTGGTGCCGGCGCCCTTGCCCAGAGTCGCAAACTTAAATGGCCGCTATTACTGGAAATCACCGCCCTGTTGCACATAGGCTGCATCGAAGCCTTTAGCTATTTCATTGAATTGCCACTCAGGGATTTTGGCGGCGTCAGTCTGCTGGCGCTTATCAGTATTAATGCAACCTTTTATCTCTACGGCATCACCAGCCTACTATTTACCAAGCCGTTTACCCATCATAATGAAAAACATAATACACTGAGCCATCGCATACTCGCCCTACCGATAGCATTGCTCGCCTTTGTGTTATTAGAGTTAACGCAATTTACTGAGTTCGCAGGGGAAATCTTTGCAATCAACGCTCTGATTTGCGCGGCCCTCTATTGGAAACTAACTTGGAAACGCACAGGCAACCTAGAAAAAGCCCGCAGCGGCTTATTGTTAGTCTTTGCAGGCAGTTTTGCGGGATTTGCCGCACTGTATTTACTCAGCCACGATTTCCTTGGATTAGTTTTACTGCTCGAAGCCTTATTACTGTTGTGGATTGGCACCAAAGAAGAACTGATATCCGTTCGCGCCGAAGCCTATGTATTGCTACTGATGGGATTAGGGCTCAATGCGTCTAGTGTACTGACGGGCATTAGCCTTTTAGAATCAAGCTTTATCGATGGGGCGCCAATTTCTCCCTTGTCAGCTTTTGGCTTTCCACTGTTAGCACTGGCCTTAAGTTGCGCCGCCTTAGTCTTTGTTATTCGGCTTTTAACACTCCACCATGCATTGCTTTCGCCCCTAGAAAGTCAGCTAAACAGAGTGTTAAAAGAGCTATTAAGCGGTTTTTATGTGGCGACAATTATCCTCGTGGCTTACCTTTTAAGCAGCGATTACTACCTCGCCATCTTGCCACTGGTCAGCCTATTACTGCTGTATTTAAGCGCAAAGGACAGACTCGTTCTCAGTGAATTTGCTGCTTGGTTCTTGTTATTGCCGCTGCTGTTTAAGGTTGTTGAAGGCATAACGCTCACAGGCAGTTTTAGCTTTAGTGCCCAGCCGCTCATGGCAAAACTGGCACGGATTGAGTTATTTACCGCCTTACTCTTGGCCCATTATTGGTATCGTCGCCACTATAAAGATGCCTTATTTGCCAAAGCCGCTTATACGATGCAAATCTTCTGCTATTTGCTGCTGCCGCTTATTCTGCTGCCCAAAATCATCCGCAACCATTGGGAATATACCGCTATCACCCTCTGGCTGAGCACCTTTATGAGCATAGGTTTAGCCTACTTTGTTAAACATAAGAGTTTGAACATAGAGGCCAGAATTCTCACTTGGCTAGCGGTTCTGATGACCGCCTCGCTCTGCCTTATTCACGCTTGGCAAGGACTCGCGGCGCTGGCCGTTGGCGCCCTGTTTATGGGCTTCACACTGCTCCGCTACCGCCAGTTACCCGAGCATTGGCGCCCCTTGCTGCAACTACAATGGCAATTAAGCCCTTATTACTTTGCACTGGTATTGGCCGTGATCGTTTATGGTTTTAATCATTCTGAGCCAGTAGGAATAGCGATGACGGCATTAGCCTTAAGTGGTTATTTTGCATTGCTGATCCAAAGAGGTGTAAGTCAGAGAGCTGTAGGCCAAGCCTTACATAGCATGAAGTTAACCCTAGTAGCCGAAATCCAAGCCGCAATAAAGGAAAGCTACCATCTCGCCTATGGCCTCACTTTAGGCTTAGCCCTGTTGCCCATCATGTTGCATTTTGAGCTAACACTCGGGCTTAATCGTGATAATGCCTCGTTTGTGTTAATCGAGTTTTTATCACTGGCACTCCTAGCAAGGCTTATCTTGCAGCACGGCGCAGCAATACGCTTGCATAGACGCATCTTACCTTTACAAGGACTTAAGTGGAGTTGGCATCTGTTACTCGCCTTGAGTTACTTCATGTGGAGTTATAGCTTCGATAACATTATTGCCGCCCCACTCAGCGCGATTTTATTGGTTATCCATGGCAGTGTGTTGATGTTTATCAGCTTAAAACCACAAAATGCCGATATGATCCGCCTTGCCGCTGGGCTATTTACCTTATCGACACTTAAGGTGCTATTACTGGATATGGCTTCATTCGAGCTAGTGCAAAAGGTGATTGCCTTTATGCTGATCGGGGTCATTTTACTGACTGTTTCTTACTTCTATCAAAAGGCGAGAAATCGACTGCAGCAAGATTAACATCGTTTTTAAAGCACTAAAAAAGCCGCCATCAAATTGAATCGATGGCGGCTTTTTACTGTTAACGATTTAATAAAGCGATGAGGTATCGGCTATTTAATATGGGCTATTCGATACGAGCTATTTGCTCGCCAGTGCCTTATCGAGCGCCTGCGACACATCGGCAATAATATCGTCGATATGCTCAATCCCAACCGAGATACGAATAAGATCTTCAGACACGCCCGCCCGTGCCAGTTCATCGGCATCGAGCTGTCTGTGCGTAGTGCTCGCAGGGTGGCAGGCCAAGGATTTAGCATCCCCAATGTTAACTAAACGCAGGATCATCTGCAGTGCATCGATAAAACGTCCGCCAGCAAGCTTACCTTCTTCTGCTGTGGCCGCTTTAATCCCAAAGCTGATGATCCCAGAAGCTTTTCCGCCAGTGATCTTGTGGCAATTATCCTGATAAGGGCTGCTCGGCAAGGCGCCATAGTTCACCCAACTGACCGCCGGATGCAACACCAGATATTCAGCTAATGCCAAGGCATTCGAACAATGGCGCTCCATTCTAAGGCTTAAGGTTTCAAGGCCTTGCAACAGTAAAAATGCACTGTGCGGTGATAGTGCAGCGCCGGTATTACGCAGCGGTACCACACGGCAACGACCAATAAATGCAGCAGGGCCAAAGGCTTCGGTGTAGACCACGCCGTGGTAGGAAGGATCGGCTTGGTTAAGTAAGGCAAATCTTTCTTTATTTGCGACCCAATCAAACTTGCCAGAATCGATAATCACCCCGCCAATCGTCGTGCCATGGCCACCAATGTATTTAGTTAAAGAATGAATAACGATATCGGCGCCATGCTCAAAGGGGCGACATAACACTGGAGTCGCGACCGTATTATCGACAATCAAAGGCACGCCATGCTTATGAGCAATCTCGGCTAAACGTTGTAAATCGACAATATTGCCGGCTGGATTACCAATCGATTCGCAGAACAAGGCCTTAGTTTTGTCATCGATCAGCTCATCGAGGCCTTCAAAATCATCGAAGGCCGCCATACGCACTTCAACGCCTTGGCGCGGCAGCGTATGGGCAAACAGATTATAGGTGCCGCCATAGAGCTGACTGGTGCTGACGATGTTATCGCCAACTTGAGTCAAGGCTTGAATCGCATAGGTAATCGCTGCCATACCCGATGCCACGGCCAGCGCACCTATGCCGCCTTCAATGGCCGCCAGACGTTGCTCTAGCACGCTAGTGGTAGGATTCATGATGCGCGTATAAATATTGCCAGCGACTTTTAAGTCAAATAAATCAGCACCATGCTGGGTATCATCGAAAGTATAAGAGGTGGTTTGATAGATAGGTACTGCGGCCGCCTTCGTGGTCGCTTCTGACTCATAACCATGGTGTAATGCCAGTGACTCTAATTTCATTTTCCCTTCCTTATCCGTAGCAGCCCAGTATTCAATCGACATAGAGAATTGCACAAGATTTGTGCATGCTCAACAAGCTAACAGATAGACATCTAGAAGTCTAAAATTTTTTAGCCACAGCCTTTAACTTCGGTGCAAATTGTTGCGGATAAGTTCGGCCAGCACCATGACCGCTGAGACTATCTCTGGCGAGCACTCGTATGAGGCATTCAAACGCATAAAATGGCGGAACTCGACCTGATTACTAAAGAGATTTCCGGGTGCAATACTGATCCCACGTTCAATCGCCTGATAATAAATTTGTGTAGCGTCCATATGTGCTGGCAGCGCTAACCAGAGAAAATAGCCGCCCTGCGCAAAGTTGACCCCCACAGATTCGGGCAGATGCGCGCACAATAATTGATACATGGCCAATTTACGGCTGGCTAACTTTTTACGTAACTGTTTCAAATGCCGTTCATATTGCGCCGACTGAATAAAATCGGCGATGGCGAGCTGCATCGGCGCACTGGTCGATAACGTCGACATGACTTGTAAGCGTTGTAACTGCGGTGCATGGCATCCCGCCGCCACCCAGCCGACACGATAACCAGCAATCAAAGACTTAGAAAATGAGCCGCAGTGCAACACCCATCCTTCGGTATCGAAGGCTTTTACTGGCCTTGGCGCGCTGGAATCGACATAGAGTTCTTGATAAACATCATCCTCAATCAGACTGACCTTATGCTCGTTTAGTAGCTGATAAAGCGCTTGTTTTTTAGTATCCGATAAACTGCAACCTAAGGGATTTTGATGTTGGCTCATCAACCAGCAGGCTTTCACTGGATAGGTTTTCAACACTTCTGCCAGCGCCTCGAGATCAATCCCCTGTTGTGGATCGGTCGCGACCGCAATGGCCTTAAGCTTAAGCCGCTCAATCGCTTGCATCGCACCATAAAAGGTCGGTGATTCAATGACAACCCAATCCCCCGCTTGAGTCAGCGTCGCTAAACTCAAGTTGAGCGCCTCCATGGCACCCGAGGTAATGATGATTTCGTCGGGCGAAATGCTCATGCCTAATTTGGCATAACGTTGGGAGATCGCCTTACGCAATCCCGCATTGCCTGGTGGTAAATTATCGGCGGCAAAAGAAGGTGACATGTGCCGAGTGACCTTAACCAAAGATCGCGCCAGTGCTTGTTGCGGGAATAAACTAGGATCAGGAAATCCTGAGCCAAAGGGCACTATGTCCGCCTGCTTCGAAGCCTGCAGAACATTGAATACAAACTCATTAATATCCACGCTATCGGAAAGATAAATCGGCTTTTGTCGCTCGGGATAACGAAAAGCTTCTCCCTGGCGCGCGATTAATTCCGGCTTTGGCGCCACTAAATAGCCAGACTTAGCCTGCGCCGAGATCACGCCTTGGCTTTCCAATAACTGATAGGCATTGAGCACTGTCATCAGACTCAAGCCCGAATCGGCCACAGTTTGGCGCAGCGATGGCAATTTGTCCCCCGCCTGCCAGACACCTTGGGCTATTCGTGTCTTTAATTCCTGCGCTAACTGTTCGTACTTCGCCATCTGTTATAGCCCAATCAATATATTCTGTGTCTGTTATAGCCAGCTTATCCCATGGTCTAATAGCACACAAGCTTTCACCGTTGAGCCAATTTAGGGCTCAGTGTACGCGACTAGATCAATGCCTTTGTAACGAGACTCTTATCTCTCGAGGAAATTATGTTTGATTTTGATGCCACAGTACTCGCTAGGATCCAATTTGCTTTTACCATCTCTTTTCACATTATTTTCCCTGCCATCACTATCGGCCTCGCCACCTATCTGGCGGTATTAGAAGGCTTATGGCTGAAAACGGCGAATGAGGTGTACCAACAACTCTATCAATTTTGGTCGAAGATTTTTGCCATAAACTTTGGCATGGGCGTGGTCTCAGGCATAGTGATGGCCTATCAATTTGGTACCCATTGGAGTGCTTTTTCCGCCTTCGCGGGCAGCGTAACTGGGCCGCTACTCACCTATGAAGTCCTCACCGCCTTCTTCCTCGAAGCGGGTTTTCTGGGGGTCATGCTATTTGGTCAGCAGAAGGTAGGCAAAAACCTGCATTTCTTCGCCACTTGTATGGTCGCCACGGGCACGATTATCTCAACTTTCTGGATCTTAGCTTCAAACAGCTGGATGCAGACGCCCCAAGGTTTTGAAATCGTGAACAATCGCGTCATTCCTGTGGATTGGTTTCAGATAGTGTTTAACCCTTCATTTCCCTATCGTTTAGCCCATATGACAGTGGCGGCCTTTATTTCATCGGCTTTCTTTGTAGGCGCATCGGCGGCTTGGCATTTACTCAAAGGTAACGACACGCCCGCGATCCGTAAGATGTTATCTATGGCGATGTGGATGGCGTTAATTGTCGCGCCGCTGCAAGCTGTGATTGGCGATTTTCACGGCTTAAACACCCTTGAATATCAACCTGTAAAAGTCGCGGCAATGGAAGGCCATTGGCGTAATGAGGGTGACAAACCCACACCGCTTATCTTGTTTGCGATTCCCGATATGGACGCAGAGAAAAACCACTTCAGTCTCGAAATCCCAGGGCTCGCGAGCCTGATCTTAAAGCATGATTTAAGCAAACAAGTGCCAGCCTTGACTGAGTATCCCGCCGAGGACAGACCCAATGTGTTGTTAGTGTTCTGGAGTTTTAGGCTCATGGTCGGCTTAGGCTTATTGATGATTTTTGCTGGACTGTGGAGCGCTTATCTCAGGCGCAAAGGCAGCCTCTACAGCAACAAACACTTTCTGCGATTTGTACTCGTGCTCGGCCCCGCCGGATTGCTCGCCACACTAGCGGGTTGGTTTACCACCGAACTTGGCCGTCAACCTTGGGTGATCCAAGGGTTGATGCGCACTCAGGATGCCGTGTCTTCCCACAGCGTTACCCACCTGAGTATCAGCCTAGGGATTTTCATCGTCAGTTACTGTGGCATCTTCGGCGTTGGTTATCGCTATATGATGCGACTCATCCGCAAAGGGCCAGATATCGCGGCAACAAGCCATTAATTTTAAAGTAAATGAATCTAGTTTAACTTATTCAATCTTAAACATATTTAAGGGCTCACCATGGAATTCGATCTACCCTTGATTTGGTTCGGGATCATCATTTTTGCCACCTTAATGTATATCGTGATGGATGGCTTCGATCTCGGCATCGGCATACTGTTTCCCTTCATTCACGACGAGGACGACAGGGATATTATGGTCAATACCGTCGCCCCCGTTTGGGATGGAAACGAAACTTGGTTAGTGCTCGGCGGCGCCAGCCTGCTCGGTGCCTTTCCCCTCGCCTATGCCATAGTGCTCGAAGCGCTAACCATACCGCTGCTCATCATGCTGCTGGCATTGATTTTTCGCGGCGTGGCATTTGAGTTTAGATTTAAGTCGGGCGCAGAAGCTAAACCATTCTGGGATAAAGCGTTTATGTTCGGTTCTATCACGGCCACCTTTTCACAGGGCGTAGTACTGGGGGCGTTTATCTCTGGCATTTCGGTCAGCGAGCAACAATTTAGCGGCAGTAGTTTCGATTGGTTAACGCCCTTCTCACTTTTCTGCGGTTTTGGCCTTATGCTGGCCTATGCTTTGCTCGGCGCAACTTGGTTGGTGAAAAAATGCCAAGGCGAGCTTAAAACGACCATGCAACAACTCGGCAGAGTCCTGACCTTATGCCTGCTGATGACCATAGGTTTAGTCAGTTTATGGACGCCTTTTGTGCAACCCAATATTGCCCTGCGCTGGTTTAGTTTACCGAATTTATTCTACTTCGCCCCAGTGCCAATACTGGTATTAGCCTGCAGTTGGGCCTTGATAAAATCCCTAAATCGTGATGATAACTATCAGCCATTCCTACTCACGCTATGCCTGGTTTTTTTAGGTTTTAGTGGACTCGGGATCAGTATCTGGCCACACATTATTCCGCCCAATATCAGCCTTTGGCAGGCGGCCGCGCCCGATAGCAGCTTAAGCTTTATGCTCGTCGGCGCCCTGATGATCATCCCGCTGATTTTGGTTTATACCTTTTGGAGCTACTACGTATTCCGCGGCAAAGTAACCAAGGATGCAGGCTATCACTAGCCATGACTCAGGTAAAAGAGGCTTCCCAAAACGCGACCTAAGCTAACTTGGCTTAGGTCGCTGATTCACTTTAGATGACTTTACATATGCAGGAGATCAACATGACAACCCAAACGAAATCCCTCGCCTATCGACTCGGCTGGTTAGTGCTGATTTGGTGTACGAGCGTAAGCTGTCTGTTCCTCGTTTCTATGTGTATTAAGATTTTATTGACAGGAGCAGGACTGACAACTTGAATGTTACAAATCAAGATATACACACTTTTGTATTAACTCACTTCAGTGAAAGATGCTTGCCCCATAATGTAGATAATAATATAAAAAATAGTAAACCAAATAAGTTAGCAAGTAGGCTTGATTTATTTTTTCACTTGTCCTATGGTAGAGGCAATTATTTATTAGGCATTCATCAACTCCGTGTGGTGATGCTTTTTATATATAAACATTATTGATTTACCATTTCGATTAACTAATGACTGGAGATGTAAAACCTATGTTTAGCAATGCATTTTCATCACAATTTTTTTCGACACTCGTCCCTCATAACGACTTTACTACATTAGTGCGTCCAGCCCCTAAATTCCCAGTCTAAGCCGAGCGCAACTAGCGCTCGGCAGAATATTAAAATAAATATGAAAACATAGAATAATCTTTTTTGGACTATTCTATCTATATTTTGTCTTAGTCACTTAGAGGCGGTCATGGCTTATTCTTTTTTTGGCGACATTTTTCAGTCTTTTGTGCTAAAAACCAAGTCATACTATTTACAAAATAGCTTTAATTCCTCACTACGCCCAACGGCATTAGCAGGGATTATCGCTAAGCTCGAATACTTAAAGAATGATACTTCAAGTAATAAAATTACTGTAGGACGCCAGATTTGCTTGATTAATTTACAGGATCAACAGGAATACCAAGTAGAACTGGTCTACCCGCAAAAACACAAACCGAGTGCGGGTCGCTTCTCAGTCATATCAGACTTGGGATCGAGCCTACTTGGACGAACGAAAGGTGAACTGGCACAGGTTAATATTCTAGGTAAACCTGTACTTTTTATGATTAAGGATGTCAGTTGCATCGTAAAAAAAACAAGTCAATCTGTGCAGTAATTACGTATTGATAGCATTTTATTTTTAGCATCCAGTATGTTCAATTCAGTGGCAACATACTATTCATTCACTTTTAGCTCCGCTAATAGTGGTATAGCTTAATATGAAAATAAAAGGAGATATTATTTTGAAGTTCTCAACTGGCCGCGACATTTACTCAAGGTAATTAATTTTTATTTAACCGTTTTTACCCATACTTTACTCTCAAAAGTCATGGCAGCGCTTTAGTGTAAAGAGGTAAAAATTGCTAAAGAGTATATTTTAAGCATCTTGTGTTAAATAGATCATTTACCTTGCTAAATGGAACATCTCAATTTAAGCCTGAAATAAAAATTGAGCCCAACTATTGAAACCGAATTGCGGCGCGGATTTAAATAGTTACTTCACTTTGGAGTCAAAAACCATGAGTAAAGAAAAAGCAAAAAAACCGCCAATGAAAACCTTAAAAGAGAAGCGTCAAGATAAACGGAACCGCCAAAAAGCATCCGACTAATTTATCTCACAATGTAAAAACCCTTAAATCCTCTCTTTAAATAGGCCAAAAAGAGGGTACCAATTAAATTGGTACCCTCTTTTATTTCACATTACAGGTACAACCTTAAATCTTCTTTATTTATGCTAACCCACGCGGCGGCGATACTGTTCAGGTGAGCACTGGGCATATTTTTTAAACATAACAATATAAGGTGAAGTTTGGTTGTAGCCGAGCGTTAACGCCACCTCTTTGATCGCAAGTCCCTGACGCAAGAGTTGTAATGAATAGATAAACTTATGCCTTTGTCTTAGCTCGGTAAAACTCATGCCCAGAATCTCATGGCAGCGGCGAGCTAAGGTGCGCTCAGTGGTATGTAACTCACTCGCCCAAGTTTTGAAAGTCTTTGGGTTTGCGGGATCGGCTTCAAGCGCCTGCAAGAGTGGCAGTAATAACTTATCGGTGGCCGTAGGAATAAATTGCGGTAACACTTGAGCTAAGGTCAGTTGATCGAGCAAAACCTCAACTAAGCGCTGATCGGTTAGCGTTTCTACTACTTTGATTTGCCGCTCACGAAAGTCATTGACTATCGATTGAGCTATCGGTGTTAAAGCTAAAAGACAAGGCTCAAGTGGAAGGTTTTGTGACCTTTTCGCCGTGATATTCATCGAACAATAGTGGATACTACGGCGAGTGAAACTCTCATGCTCAATCTCCGCGGGTACCCAAATCGCATATTGTGAAGGGGACAAAAATCGTTGCCCTGCGGCATATAACTCCATAATACCTCCGCTAATTAACTGTAGTTGCCCCCATGAATGTTGATGTTTAGGTGTGACTGTATTTGGCACAAATGCTTCATAGTTAAAGAAAATATCAGCAAGCGGCTCTTGCTCAAGTTGTTGCGGATTAAAAACCGTTTGCATCTTATTTTTACCTCAAGCGATAACCACAAACCAATATGAGACAATAACGCACTGCAATGGTAAATCTGTCCGTATTGGAACTGACCTTGTCTTATAAGCGATATTTATATCACAACAGACCGTAGATAATAGCAATCACTTTGATTTTGTCGACCCTGACATCGATACACTAAGGTAAGACCATGTTGTATTTATTTCCTCTGCTAGCAGTATTCATTTGGGCTGGTAACTCTATCGTTAACAAACTTTCGCTTGGGACAATAGATCCAGAGGCAATCGCTTTTTACCGCTGGTTTTTTGCGATGCTATTATTAACACCCTTTATGGCGGCGTCTGTATGGCAAAAACGCCAACAAATAACGCCCTTATTACCCAAGCTTGCTGCCTTGGCACTACTTGGTATGGTACTCAATCAGAGTTTGGCCTATTTTGCTGCGGCCACCACAACAGCTACCAATATGGCGTTAATTACCTCACTCGTACCTATGATTAGCCTGTTTTTAGCCGTGCCACTCCTAAAGCAAAAGCTCTCGCCAATGGCATTTAGTGGAATGTTAGTCTCACTGTTTGGATTAATTTTTATGCTCAGCCACGGCAATATCGTCGAGATTGCCATCGGAATAACCGAAGGGGATTTATTGCTGCTTTTTAGTGCCTTTGTTTATGCACTCTATGGTGTGTTACTTAAACGCTGGCAACTCCCATTATCAACTTGGGAATCGGTTTATATTCAAGGAATTATCGCGGTAATAATGCTAACACCGCTACTCTTTTGTAGTCCGAGTATGGCAATTACCAGCCAATCGGCACCACTGATACTGTACGCTGCTGTCGCGGCATCGCTTCTAGCACCTTGGGCTTGGATCAATGGCATAAGTAAACTCGGTGCAGACCGTACTAGCGTATTTTTTAACTTAATGCCCATTTTGGCAGCCATACTTGCAGCTATCATCCTCAATGAAACTTTAGCTGTGTATCACTATATTGGCGGCTCTATGGTCATTATTGGCGTCATGCTAGTGCAGATAAAACCTAAGCCTAAAGTCACCCCCTACCCTAGCTTGTCCTGAATAATCCAAAGTAATGCGTCAACGCCTTGCTAACAGTGACCAAGGCGGTTTCGCTTATTTCAATGTGTACAAAATCCCATCGCAATCTGCTGCATGCAAAGGCAATTCTATAAATAACGGCTAAGCTATTTATTAAGTTATTAATGGAGATCGTCCTATGTTTAACAGTATTCGCGTTAAATTTTCCCTTATGTTTATCATTATGGCCGTGGTGCTCATTGTTATAGCAGTCACAGGAGCAATGCAAAATAGATCAACACTCAAGCAGATGCAGGAGTTTAGCCAATTGTTTAATCCTGCCATTTCAGCCATTTTGAATGCAGATCGCGATCTTTACCAAGCTCAACTCAGTCAAGAGGTTCTACTTCAAGAGGAATTAAGTGCTGAAAAACGTAAAAGTGAAATAGACAATTGGCAGGAAAATGTCGACCAAGCAAGGGATAGAATGGGTGAATTCAAACAAATTCTCAAAAACCACTCACAAGTACTGCAATCAACCAACGGCTTTGAAGCCCAATTCTCACTCTGGCATCAAGCCTCATCAGAGGTCATTAATGCTGTTAAAAATAATGATTTTGAAAAGGCCAAACAGCTCCATACCACGAAAGCCAATAAAGAATTTAAATCATTAAGGAGTATTTATAATGCTGCAGGTGAGGCGGCAGATGATCGAGTCAAAGAACTCGATTTACTGGCCTCAGAGCAAGCGACAACGCAAACTAAAGTCTCCATTACCATTGCCTCTTTGGTCGCCATGATTGCCCTTGTACTCGCTTATTTCGGTCCGAAGATCATAGTGAACGCTATCCAAGATATTACCGATAGGATCAACGATATTGTTGATGGCGATGGTAACCTCACCCAAAGGATCCCCATCAAACGTCAGGATGAAATCGGTGAACTTGCCACTGCGTTTAACCAGTTTGTTGCTCAGCTACAAGAAATGGTTATCGCCATTATCAGCCAAACCAAAGATGTAAGCCAAACAGTTGAAAGCCTAGCGACTAAATCAACAACAACGATAAACATCAGCCATGAACAAGAGCAATTTGTTGATACCATTGTCACCGCCGTCAATGAAATGAGCGCCGCCGTAAGAGAAGTCGCCAGTAATGCACTGCATACTGCCACCGAGATCACTAAGGTCAATGATCAGACAATTGAAGGAAAAAATATCCTAGCGCAATCGGTTAATCATATTCAGCAACTTTCTGAATCCGTTAAAAATGCAGTCGCGGTTATTGAAAAACTGTCAGTCAATTCTGCCAATATCGCTTCCGTACTTGATGTTATCCGCTCTATTGCAGAACAAACCAACCTACTTGCGCTTAATGCTGCCATTGAAGCTGCTCGCGCTGGCGAACAGGGGCGTGGCTTTGCTGTCGTCGCCGATGAAGTACGGACGCTGGCGAGTCGCACTGAAACATCTACCCAAGATATTCAGCGCATGATTGAAGAGTTACAACGTGGGGTTAATGATGCGGTTAAAAGCATTGAATCGGGCGCGACGCTTACAACATCAACGGTGACGCTTGCCAGTCAAACGCAAGATGCCTTGGATGAAATCCTTAACTCCACCTCCAAAGTCAGTGAGATGTCCACTCAAACAGCCACCGCGACGGAAGAGCAAACTCATGTGACTGAAGAAATTAACCGCAACTTAACTGAATTATCTGATAAAACAAGATACTGTAACTTGGTGATCCAAGAAACTCAGCAAATTGTGGTTAACACTAAAGCCATTTGCAGCAATCTACAAAAAGAAGTCGCTCGATTTAAAGTGGCTTAAATCCGCTAAAGTGTCCTTGGGGATTTTCCCCTTGGACACATATGTAAAAGCACAAAACCCATACTCCACTGTATTTACTTATGGCATTCCAGTCTCTTCAAACAGTAAAGCAATCCTCAAGTTAACGTCCCAAAAGCCAATTCAATGACTTTAGACAACCGACTAATAACCAATAATTCACAACGGAAGTAAAAACATCTAGACGTCTAAATTGACAGGCTCGCAGGGATCAAATATGCTTCGCTCCAAGTTGCTAGGATATGATGCCGACGCGACACTAAATTTAAGCGAGTTTGACTGCCAAGGATCCCGCAGGTAAAACTCTGAAAAAAAGAGAGACAACATTGAGCCATTCAGCACAAACATCTTCAACAAATAGCCCTGCATCTTTTATTGCTTTGCTGCCACTATTTGTTTTTCTAGGTCTTTTTATTGGCGCAGGCGTCTATTTTCAACGTCAGAGGGTTGATTTTGCCTTCTATCAATTACCCAGTGTTATCGCCATTTTACCCGCCATCATTCTGGCGTTGATTTTATCAAAACAGAAATTAAATCAATCAATTGATACTTTTATTTCGGGCATTGGTCACAGCAATATCATTGCCATGTGTTTGATTTATCTTTTAGCAGGTGGCTTTGCCGCCGTGGCCAAAGCCACTGGCGGTGTCGATGCCACAGTCGCTTTGGGTTTATCCTTTATTCCATCAAACCTGTTATTACCCGGTTTCTTTGTGATTGCAGCCTTTATTGCCACCGCAATGGGCACCTCTATGGGAACCATTGCGGCCGTCGCCCCGATTGCATTAGGCGTTGCTGACCAAGCACAAATTGACTATGCCATCATGGCGGGTGCAGTCATGTCTGGCGCTTTGTTTGGTGATAATTTATCGATTATTTCTGATACGACGATTGCCGCGACTCGCACCCAAGGCTGTGATATGAAAGATAAATTCCGCGAGAATTTAATTTTTGCAATCCCCGCATCCTTACTGACCTTAATCGCCTTTATCTTTGCAGGCCAAGGCCAAGCAGAGTTAGCAACACAAGATATCGATTTGATTAAAGTGCTTCCTTATCTGACCATTTTGATTTTAGCGGTCGCAGGATTAAATGTGTTTGTCGTCTTAACCCTTGGCATTTTACTCGCGGGAGTAACAGGCTTATTAACGATGGATTATGGCTTAATCCAGTTTGGTAAGGATATTTACGCAGGTTTTAGTAATATGCAGGAGATCTTTATCCTGTCTATGCTTGTGGGTGGTTTAGCGGCACTGATGCAACAACAAGGCGGCCTTGCCTTTGTGAGTAAACAAATTGAAAAGCTGATCACTCGTTTCTCTAAAGCACAGGGTGAAGCCTCATGCCGTGCTGCGGAACTGGGGATGGCAGGTATAGTCGCAGTGACTAACTCTTGTGTGGCTAACAACACGGTTTCTATCGTAGTGACGGGTGATATTGCCAAGGATTTGGCCGAAAAACATGGTGTCAGTCCAAAACGTGCAGCCAGTGTACTCGATATTTTTGCTTGTATTATCCAAGGGTTAATTCCCTATGGCGCTCAGGCGTTACTTATCGCATCGACATTTAGTATCACGCCGCTAGCAGCCGTTTCACACGCTTGGTACTGCATGATTTTAGCTGTAGTTGCCGTCGTTATTGTGATTTTCCGCAAACGACACTAAATGACACTAAGAGTACTGCAGCATTCCATCGAGTAGATGAAAACTGAACCAAGGAACGCTAAGCGTTCCTTGGTTATTTTGGGCGGCTATTTTATGTCAAACAGCACTTGCCTTCATTAAACAATTCAGGCAAGTTACCGCACTCCGTCCAGTCATAGCAGTATATTGTTAGTATCCATGAATCCTCTACATCACCAAGAGCCGAGTTATTACGATTTACATCGCCTGATCACTTGGTTAATTGTAGGCGCAGCCTTTCTCAGTGCCTCTGGAGTTTTAGTTGCGATTTATGCTGAATATCAACATGTTGGAATGAGAGTATTCCAAATGCGAGCCGATTTTCTAGGTGACTATATCAACTCCCCACTCGCCTATGTGTTTAATTTAAGTTTATTGGCAGCAGGAATATCTATGCTGATTTCAATGATAGGACTCTACCTGCTCAAACTCGACACTTTTAGCCAATATGTCGCACTAACAGGTGCTTGGGTGGGAACATCCGTAGTGCTAATGGGCATATTTCCCATTAATTTTTTGAGCATACACAGACTGGTTTCAACGAGTTATTTACTCAGCACCCTCACACTACATGCCCTAGTGATCATCGCAGGTTTGGCGCCTCGATTTATATGCCCAAAGCCGCTGTTTTATTTAAGTATTATCAGTTTTTGTAGTGCGATGAGTTTAAGCCTGCAATTAGATTGGTCGATATTGGATTTCCCCCCCTGCGAGCCTCAAACACATTTTTGCGCAGTATCGGCCAATATGTGGATCCAAACTAACCTCAATATTATTTGGTGCTTAAGCCTTGCCTTTGCCATGCGGCGTCTCTCAAAAATACTGTATCATCGCGCTCAACTACGCCAATTACTCTAAGATAATCCATGCGCTTAGCAAAATACCTTGCCCAATGCGGCATTGGCTCTCGCCGTGAAGCCTGCCGTTTGATTAATGCTGGGCGTATTACACTTAATGGCAAGATAGCCAAACATACCAACCTAGTTCAACGCGATGCTCAAGGTCTATGCCTTGATAGCATTTGCTTAGATGCAGAGCCCATAGTTGAAACAGAAGCACTCGCTTATTGGATATTCAATAAAGCTGTCGGCACCGATTGCCGTTTGCTTGAACAAGATAAAACGAGCTTATTGCATCTGCTTCCCAAAGCGCCAAGACTCTACCCCGTCGGCAGGCTAGATAAGGACTCCCGCGGCCTGTTACTGTTAACTAACGATGGTGAGCTGACCCATAAACTGATGCACCCCAGCTTTGCCCACAGTAAAACCTACCATGTGCGCCTCGATAAGCCATTCACTGATGATTTTGTAGAACAAATGGCAAGTGGAGTGCGTTATAAAGATCTGCAAACCCTGCCCTGCCAAGTACGCCGCCTCAGTTTGGACAGCTTTGAAATCGTGCTGACTCAAGGATTAAATCGACAAATTCGGCATATGTCCAAGGCACTCGGGTATCGCGTTATCGATCTTGAGCGCGTCACTATAATGGCGCTGAATTTACGCGAATTAGCATCTGGTGAGTTACCAGAAGGGCAAATGCGGCCACTGACAAAATCGGAAATTGCAGAGCTAAAAGCAGCACTGGCAATAATATAAATTGATGGTGAGAATTTTACATTAAACCAATATCTGTTAATCGTCTGCCCCAAAGTAAGACCTTGGAGTTTTCTAAACTTCATTTGAATACTTTAATCAAAATCAAAGTCGTGGGGCTTCCCCCCTGATGTTTAATCAAGAGTCGACCAAGGATGACTGCTCGTCCTATCAAAAACGTCCATGTTAAACTGCCTGCTCGATATCCCTATCTCGCGCTCAAAACGGCCGTTGGATGCTCCAAGACGCTCCCCAACGGAGTTGAAAGCCCCTTGTGCTCATTGACAAATTTGCTATCGCTTCCGAAGTCACCGCTTTACATCCATGTAAAGCACCTCAGTTCGGCAATCCTTGCCTCTCGCTCATAAGCGCGAAAATCATCGATTCTCATTCGCCCCTGCACCTGCGAAAGCGAGTCGGTCATATATGACCGAACTCACACACTCTTTATTAAATCAAGAGCTCTATTCGCCCTGCGGTAACTCCGAGGGGAGGTGTATTCCTTGGAGTTTTGTGTCATTAGATAGCCATCCATCAGTAAAAAATAAGCGCAAAAAATGAGAAAGCTAAAATGATATCAAATAATTACCTATCAAACTGTATAAAAACCGCTACCGCAAAAAAGCAAATTCCTATAGCATCATTCATACCCATGTACACGGATGTGGCAGCGGCCATATTTGAGATTGAGTCAACAAGCGATTTATGCCCTGCAAACAGCGCAGCGCATAAATACTAAGACGTTATGTGTGCAAGAAAATAGAAGTTAAACGTTTCGGAGAAATCGCAAAATCAAAAGCTATAAATCTGAAAGATCGATACTTTAGTTTTTTTGGATCGACAACTTGATACCACAATTTTTAAACTGTTGATGATGAGTTTTAAATATGAAATCAAAAATTTCTGGAGGTCTTGTACACGAATTACCTGTTGATTTAGCAACAACGTTAACTGAAAGAGATATTATAAATATCTGGGAAGAGTTAACGCCAATCAGCCGTAACGAATTTATTTGCTGGATTGAAGACGCCAAACAAGAAAAAACTAGAACAAAGCGAATTCTTCGGGCAGTTGAAGAATTACTAGAAGGAAAAAAGCGGCCGTGTTGTTGGGTAGGATGTATTCATCGAACGGATAAAAAACCTAGTAAATGGCAACAGGATGTTTTAATAGATAAAAAGCCCAATAAATCAGGTGCAAAGTAAAATTAAACGAGCACATAATCGGGTAGCCGGAGATGTCTAGCCTCCAGCCCCCACATCACCCTGAATGCAGCTCCGAACAAAACTGGACAACAAAACAGGACACCCAGCTTTAATAGCGCCAAGTTACTGACCAGATTAAATATCCACCATGACAATTGGCTTAAACTGACCACTGAGTTTGGTAAGCTGTTTCATGACCCAGTGGGAACGCTGCAAGAACTAACCGATTACTGCGAACATTTAGAAAAGTGACGACGGCACTTTGCGGCAAGCTGTCAGCACTTTCACAGCAACTGACAACGACTATATCCCTTCGACAGCCATCATCGCCTAACACCTTTCAAGCACTATGGGCTCACTTACCACGTCTGAAATACACTTTTTTTTGAAGGAATTAGCTCAATCTATTGCCTCAGATGCTGTCCCTGCGACTTTTGATGACTCTCATTCAAATCATTTGAACCAGAGCAGATTGCAGGCAAACTGAAAGTACATTATGTTGTTGATCTAAAATGGATGGCCAGATTTATTCGCTGACCAACATGTTCCAGCCGCAAATCGAGTTACGATGAATCCCCGCAATTAGCTCAAACCCAACCAATTAAAAATTTATATAAAACGGCTTTCTCACCACCAAATTACACCAAACGGTTTCCAACCTCAGAATACAAAAATAGCGATAAACTCAGTGAGTTTATCGCTATTTTTTTGTGTTGTTATTGCAGTCTTTTTAAACGCTACATAACGCTTAGATGCTGATAATCCAGCCATTATAGGCCGCACCATTGCTGGTGCGGTAATGGATTACTTAACGATTTCCATCTCGGCTAATAGATTGTCGGCATGATCTAAATACTTCATTACCCACAGCATATAACGGCTATCAACTTGGATTGAGCGGTTGATATTATCGTCATAGGCCCAGTCACCGATAATGCTTTCATAGACGCCATCGAACAGCAGGCCTACTAATTCGGCGCGGCCGTTTAAGGTAGGTGAGCCAGAGTTACCGCCAGTAGTATCGAGCGTCGATAAAAAATTCACTGGTACAGAATCAATTGATTTCACATAGAAATCACCGTATTGCTTCTGTTTGATCAGATCTAACTGCTTTTTAGGGGCATCGAAGGGATCAATACCAGTGTCTTTTTGCACTATTCCCTCTAAACGCGTGAATGGCAGTGCAACTAAACCATCTTTTGGTGCATAACCTTTCACATGGCCCACTGTCACACGTAGGCTTGAGTTCGCATCGGCATAAACAGGCTTACCTTGCTCAAGGTTGTAGGCAATAATGGCATCCATATATTGCGGACGCACCTTCATCAGCTCACCGGCTAATTCTTTTTCTTTCTTCTCCTCGCTCATATCTGTGTCATACATAGCGACGGCAAATTGAATAAAAGGATCTTTAGACGCTTTAAAATCAGCAACCGATTTATCCATCCATGCTAAACGTACATCTTTGTTGCCTAGATCGGTTTTGGCGTACATTTTATCGAGTGTTTTAGCTAACTTAGCTTCGCTGAATTTGCTGTCGATACCAAAGGCTTTATCCAGTGCGGGTAAGCGCTTGTTCTCAGGAAGGGCGGCATAGCGTTTAAGCATATCGAGCAACACGGCTTTATCAACGCTTGGCGCATAACGGCGATCGATTCGCTCCATACTCGCTTTAAAGCGCGTCATATCACGCTCTTGGAAACCAGGCTCACGTTCCATATCGGGCAGTTGCTTCTCATTGGCTAAACGGTATAAATCACGCGCCGTAGGCACCATAGTCGTATTGCCAATATAACTTAAGATCATGTCACGCTCTTGATGCTCATTACCTTTAGCAATTAGCGTATCTAACTCTGCTAAAGTTTTGCCGTATTTAGCTTCACGACTGCTGTCTTTAGCTATCCACGCTGCAAGTTCAGCCTCGCGAGCTTGACGGTCGGCCAGCATGGTCGATTTACCGTAAAACTCAATCATAGAAGTGAAATTTTTCGCGTAATTGGCAAGGCCTGCAATTTGGCTTTCGTACTTGATACGCTCGTCACTGCCCTCTGGGGCGGTATCTTTAATGATCTCAATAAAGCGCTCGCGCAGGATCTTACCTTGAGGATAAGCCCACTCGAATTGATTTTGCACTTCGTTGGCGGTGCGATATCTATTGGTACGGCCGGGGTAACCTGCGACCATTACAAAGTCACCATCACTCACGCCTTTAGCCGATACTTTTAGGAAGCTTTTGGGTTCATATGGCACGTTATCCGCGCTAAATTCCGCCGGTTTTCCCGCTTTAGAGACATAAGCACGATAGAAAGAAAAATCGCCAGTGTGACGTGGCCACATCCAGTTATCGACATCGCCGCCGTATTTACCCACACTTCCGGCTGGGTTATAAACTAAGCGCACGTCACGAATTTCGAGTTGTTTGACAAGATAATATTCGAGGCCACCGTGAAAGCTATAAACCTGACAGCGATAGCCATCTTCCTTTTCACATTCAGCGACTAAGGCTTTTTCTTGTTGCTCAACACCTTGATAAAACTCATTACCTACTTTGGACTCAAGCCCTGCCTTAATACGCTCGGTCACATTGGTGACATCTTCAGTCACATAAATGCGAGAACCGGGGGTTGCAGGTAATTCATCGGCAAATGTCTTAGCTAAAAAACCATCTTGGAGCAGGTTTTTGTCAGGGGTAGAATTATATTGAATCGCACCATAGGCACAGTGATGATTCGTGACTACCAAACCCTTTGGCGATACGAATGATGCTGTGCAACCGCCAAGGCTTATCACGGCATTCATCGGGAATTCGGTCAGTTTAGAAATTGATTTGGCATCAATTTCTAATCCCTTTGCTTTTAGCTCATCGGCCATCGCGGGTAACTGGTGGGGCTGCCACATACCTTCGTCCGCTTGAGCGCCAAAACTAGCGGCAACGGCAACTGTAAGTAACCATTTTTTCATTGTGTTAAGTCCGTTTTATGTGAATAAAGCCGCGCGCAAGCTAGGCTATTTTGTTGTCATTAATCGTCTATTGAAGGGCGAAAGACCCTCAACCTGATTGCCTTAAAACCTGTAAAAGCAAAAAGTCAGGCACAGGGCCTGACTTTATCACATGATACACAGCTTCCAACAGACTTTGACAAACTCGCTTACAAAGCAAATACATCTGAGTAATAGTACAGGCTAAACTTGCTTTTAAAACGGCTCAGATAATCGCACTCGATTAGAGCGCCACAAATAGCTGTGCACCAATAATAACTGCCCCTAAAAGGCCTGCTAACACCAATGCCATCGAGCCACCAGCAACTTGATAACCTAATGCCTGAGGTTGACGCTGACGAAGGGCCATAGCGATCGGCAAAAAGACAATCATCACAACTAAAGGGACGGCCGCAAACCCCAGTACTGCCACAAAACCTTCGGGCACATATAGCGCGCACAATAAGGGGGGCACGAAAGTTAATAACCAAGTTTGAATACGGCCAAAGACCGTATTTTTGGCACGGGTCAGCTCGGCGACAAAGTCATACAAACTTAAGGTTACGCCAAGGAAAGAAGTAATTAAGGCTAAATCAGCAAATAATGAAATACATTTACTTATCCAAGGCGTGTGTGCAATTTCTTGCAAAGCGGTGACAAGGGCGGGTAACGATCCGTTAAAACCGCTAATCTCTGCGCCTCCCACTGTACCTAAGGTCACCAACAACCAAAACACATAGCAAGCCAATGGAATTGTCGAACCGATTAACAACACCTTGCGCAGTGAAACCACATCCCCATCTAAGTAGCGCACTAAGGTTGCAATACACACATGGAAGCCAAAAGAGGTGAATACCACAGGAATGGCCGCCATCCAACTGCTGGTCATAGACTCCGCAATCGCCCCCGTTGCCATACTAGCAAGACTCACTTCGGGTAATAAAAACAGCACCACAACCACGAGCAATAAAATCATCAAAGAAAATAGTAAGCGTGAAATCTTATCAACCCAAGCCACACCTAGCGCCGCAAATCCACCGAGAACCAATGTAAACAACAGTACTGCAACTTGGTTATCCAGCACTATACCGAACATATTTTGCGCTTTTAATACTAACAGGGATGACCCCCCCGTCAGATAAGCTGCTGTTAGTGCGAACAATAAACTTAAAAATGATGCACCTTGGATAATCTGGCCCTTTTTACCGAGTAGCTTACCCGTAATGGCGTGCACATTGTCACCCACACCAGAGCGCAAATTGATTTCGAGCATTAACAATGAGGTATAAGCGGAAATGCCCCAAATAACCACCAGTAATAAAATTGCCGGAATAATCCCTAAAGCTGCAGTAGCTAAAGGCAAAGCTAACATGCCTGCGCCAATTGCCGTACCAGCAACAATGGCAATTGAACCGAGTATTTTTAAATTCACACAATCATCCTATTCAAGTTTTACTTATTATTTTTATCAATATTGTTGCATCGATTTGAAGGATAAAGCCCTGCGTCACTATGTCGTCATTAGATTAAAAGCGTCATAAAACTTAAAGCATCCAATCAGATCTTGATTAAACAGATCAATTGGCCCCAATAGCTTTTGAATATTTCAACTCAGTCGCCATTGAGGCTAACTAAATCGTTTGAAGAAAAGTGACGTGACTTTCAATGGTGTGACCCTAATAAAGTACCGATTAAATACATCGATAAAGAGATAACTTGGGACATTAACAGAGCCAAACCCAGTGGGCAAGCCAGTTATCAATAAAGCTGAATGGAATTTTGTATCGCAACAACTTAATCGCGATTGAGCAAACAAAAAATACAAAGTTATCAAATCCTCTTCATTATTCATGCTCATAGCGCCATAAATCACACTAAAGAGGAACTCAGGCGCCATTTACATCCCGCCCTTGAAACTCTGCTTCACTTCGCTATAATGCACGCCTCGCTTCGGGGGAGTAGCTAACTGGATTTCGAGCCATCGTTATCTAGGGTGAATATCAACATACTTGGCAACAGGCCATGGTATTCACAGCAAGTCATTGATTTGCCAAGCAAGACCTGAGCACAATAACCGCACCTAGGGGTGGACGGTCTATTGTGCTTATGTCTAAACCACCCCTAAAGGATCACACTTGGAAGCACTACTTGCCTCAACCTTTACGGTTGCTATCGCCGAAATTGGTGATAAAACTCAATTGCTTGCACTATTACTCGCCGCAAGATTTCAAAATAAAACCGCGATAATTTTAGGTATTTTGCTATCAACCTTGTTTAACCATTTTGCCGCAGCTTGGGTTGGTCAATGGGCCATCACTTGGGTAAACCCCGATCTTGCTCGCTATTTAGTTGCCGCCTCCTTCTTTGGCATTGCACTCTGGGTATTAATTCCTGACAAAGTGGACGCGGAGGAAAGTCGTTTTTATAAAATGGGGCCATTTTTAGCCACATTTATCTTATTTTTCATTGCAGAGATGGGAGATAAAACTCAGATAGCCACAGTGGTATTAGCCGCAAAATACGATGCCCTCGCCATGGTGGTTGCTGGTACAACTTTAGGCATGTTGATCGCCAATGTTCCTGTTGTGATTGCAGGGCACTTTAGCGCAGAAAAATTACCTATGCACTGGATCCATCGTGGCTGTGCTGTATTATTCGCTCTATTAGGCGTAGCAACACTGCTGTTTTAATGCTCGAACCATTCTATGGGATAACCCATCTGGTTTATCCCATAGAATGTCTCCCCCCCACGACGCCACCTTGATTAACGCAAAGATATTTTTCTGACGGGTATCTAATTTATTCCCCTGAGATATTTTTGTGTATAATGCCATCAATTCATAAATTAATAATTTTACATTTCAACAACATAAGTTGCAGATGGAGTTCTAATGGCTATAAGGATATGCAGGGTAATTTGTACCACTATCACGATCACGCTTGGGTTAACGGCTTGCGATAATTCGCTTTCAAGCAAGTCAGCTAGCATCCCCACTCAAAGTGAATATCAGATTATTTCCACCGTCAGCCTCGATGATGGCTTTGAAACCCGCAAAGTGATGCAGGCGCGATTGCTGCTGGATTACCAATTACAAGATGAAGCAGGTAAAGCGGCCAGCTTAACGACGCCATTAACCCATAACGCCCGCTTTTTTCTCCAACCTAACCTGTTGCAAATAAGCGACTATGGCTTGCCTATTCCGGTGAGTAATATCGACCCTAAAAGCAAGTCCAATGAAATCGTGCAATTGGTTAAAGACGGCTTTAATGTGGAGTTTAGCAAGGGTGAAGTCCGTCAACTGACGCCCATCGCGAAGGCGGATCAAAAAGAGGTTATCGAGCTATTTGAGCACTGGACTAATCTTAAGTCACTGTTTGAACAGGTTCCAACTTTGCCCGTGGCGCTAGAGCCTAAGGTCGGCTATAGCATTACCGCCCCCATGGACGCGCGCTTAACTTGGACGGTTGAGAGAGTGACCGAAGATAAGTTATTTGCGGTAGTACAAGGTGAAAAAGACAACTTTAAGGCCTATGGCAAGTTCGAGCTTAACCGCAAAACCGGTTGGTTAGAAAGCATGGCGTTTTTTCAACAGGAAGTGCAGCAAGGCAGTACTCTCACCCGCCGCATCGCCATGGCGCCCAAGGATAGCCCTTATATCATGAGCATGCTTTGGCATGCCGACGCTAGGTACGATGCCGAGCGTGATATAGATGATCTGCAAAAAGAACTCTACCCCATTAGCGATGTTCCGCGGGAATATAAAGCCCATGATAAGGACTTTATAAAATCCTTATTAGCTGATCAGCAAGGTATTCTTGATAATATTGGCCCATGGGGCGCTGACACGCCAGAAGTGCTGCAATTGCGCTTTGTGCATAATATGAGCCCGCGATATGTGGTTGCTAATGTGAATTATGAAGACTTAGCCGCCTTTGATGCCAGCGGAAATCCGATAGATATTCACTTCTGGCAGCACAGCAAAGGTATGGCGATGAATTTCAACCGCTCGATTGAGTCTTCGGTGGATCTTATCGCCACAGGCTGGGACAACACCGCCAATAAACTTAAACAGATAGACCATATCACCGCCAAGCTGACCCTTATCCCTGAAAGCAATAAGATAGTCGAAAAATCGTGGGATGAACTGGTCGCCACTCCCTATACCTTTGGCGATGCGAGCCTCACGATTCAGGTGCTCAACGCCGAGGCAAAGCTATTTAAAGTCGTAACAAAGCAGAGTAAGACTAAAAACATTAATCTTCCTTTTCAGCAATTTAAAGGAAAGATGGCCGAAGCTCGTCGCGATGGTGATTATCCTAAATGGTTAACGGTGACAGATAAGGAACTGCTGGGGGAATTAATCGGTGTCGATGATCCTCATCACCTTAGCACCCGCGCCCTGCTACTTAAGCTAGATGAAATCCCTAAAACCGTTGTAATACTGGAGAGCCAGCCACAGCCGGAGTTAAGCCAAACCAAGAACATCCGCTTTGTGACCTTTACCGACTACAACCAAAATCTGGCCAATCCCTTAAGCGAGTTTGGCGATTCGAGCCTCAATAACTTCCTCTATCAAGATCTTGAGCCATCAAACGCCGAAATCAGTGCGATCCAAGGGATAAAACCTGAGACTGAAAATGGCCATAATCTGTATATTCCTATGTCAGCCGCATTAGCGAGTGCCTGTAAACCTGAAATAGAACAAGGTTTTAAAGAGGGGAAACACGAAGTCACTTGGCTGTTTGAGCATAATGCCCCAAACGGACCAGCCTATACC
The DNA here is from genome assembly GCF_000015185.1 of Shewanella sp. W3-18-1. NCBI lineage: Bacteria > Pseudomonadati > Pseudomonadota > Gammaproteobacteria > Alteromonadales > Shewanellaceae > Shewanella > Shewanella sp. W3-18-1. The sequence goes on from NC_008750.1 coordinate 3,725,763, forward strand.
CTGATGACGCCCGACCGCGAGCGGCAGTTTTTCTACGATAAACACATCCAAGGAAAAATCCATTGCCAAGGTGATATCAGTTGGCAACCCTTAGAGCAGGCAGCTAACCCACGTCCTTGGTTAATCGATTTACAAGCTTGGCTAACAAAAACCGGTTATGGTGACGAGCCGAGTAAAGATCTTAAGAACTACTTTAAAGTCGAGGATGCCCAAGGCAAATCCCTAACGATTCGACTGCCCGAAACCACCGAACTGCGGATTAAAGAGGCGCTGGTCGATGGCCGCTATTTAAGTGTTGCGGGCCCTGCCGCGAAGGTGAGTTATATGACTATCTCTGAAAACCCCGTCGATATCCCCTATGAATTCACCTTTAAACCTTTGCCTTAAGGAGCAGTTATGCGTCTATTTACAGTAAAACGGCTCCTTGGAGCACTGGTACTTGTCAGTATCACTATCAGTACCAATGCCTATGCAGAAAACGTGCTACTCGATGAACACTGGAATGTCATCAAAAATAAAAAGTTAGCTCGCTATTATTTAAAGCAATCGACTGAAGTTACCGACGGAAATTATAAGGCCGAGATTTATTACAAAGATAACGATGCGCTTTTCTGCGCCAGTTCCCTCGCCGATAACAATATCGTTAAAACACTCACGAGCGAACAATTCCGCGGTGCTTATCAATGTTACTTTGAGGATGGCAAACCCTATGAACAAGGCTTTCGCAATAGGCAAGGCCAACTTCATGGCCTGCTTAAAAAATATATAGCAACGGGCCAATTGTATGTTGAATCCCACTATGAAAATGGTGTGAAACAAGGCCCAGAAACAGGTTACTGGGAAGGTGGAAAGATCCGTTACAAAACCACCTATCAAGATGGTAAAGAGGTCGGCATAAGCGAGCTCTTTGATAGCGAGGGAAAGCTTAGGGGCAAGATCTGTAATAGCGGCACTTGTGTTACTCAGTACTATGATAATGGCAACTTGCACCTCGAAACCCCAATGGTGGACGGGCTCACACATGGCAACGAAACAAACTGGGCGTTTGGTAAAATCATCTCGACCCAAGCTTATGTCAAAGGTAAGAAACACGGGGATTACTTCGAATATTTCGGTGATGGCAAGGTAAAGCGCCACTACCGCTACCACAATGACTATAAAGTCGGTGAACAGCTGGATTACTATGAAAATGGCCAGATAGCACAAAAGGAAATCATAGAAGCACCATGGAATGTGACCTTATCGATTAAATACGATGAAAAGGGTGACATGCTCAGTTCAACCGAAGAAAAACACCAAAACAACAGCTGGGTTTACCGTAAGCATCAACGCTTTAGTGACGGTCAACTTACCTCTAACATCGAAGAAGACAAGCTTAAAAAATGGGTTCTCAACGAAATATTTGAGCAAGGTGAGTTAATTAGCCGCAGCGAGCATATCGATAACCAATTGACCGGTTTATATCTGCAAACCCTAAACCGTAGTCAAACTGTAAAAGTGATTACCCGGGAATATTTTAAAGAGGGTAAGCGCGAAGGCCCCTACGAAATGCTGAAAATTAAGCATGAAACAGGGGAACAATGGCTGGCCGAGCAAGGCCAATATGCCAACGACAAGCCCTCAGGCAAATGGAAAAAACAACAAGAGGATGCCACCCTCACCTTTAGTTATGATACCCAAGGGGAACTCCATGGCGAGTTCCGCAATCAGACAAGTTCAGGGCAATTGCTTGAATTAATAAACTTTAACCATGGCAAACCCGAAGGATTAGTCCAACGCTATGCCACTGACGGCCAATTGTATGAAAAGGGCGAATACCGCAATGGGCAGCAGGATGGCGACTGGGTGTATACCCATGGAGAGTTCGGTTTCAACCCAAGGCCAAATCCTGAGAGACGTTATTGGTACGGTCGCTTCGACCAAGGTAAACAAGTCGGCCATTGGGAACTGCGTAATACCGAAGACTATTTGCTTGAAATTGCTAATTATGACGAGCAGAGCAGGTTTCATGGTAAACAATACGAGTTCAGGGATAATGGCTGGATAGAAGTGATTAATAGCTACCATCATGGCAAGTTTTTAAATCAGGAAATACCGCCCCCGGTGATTACCTCGGACCATGTCTTCCCCATCTTTTAGTCTACGGTTTTTGAGTGTGCGACTTTTAGCTTAAGCCGCAGAGTTAATCCATTAATAAAAACCAAACCGCTGTGCACTGTATTGAGTGCACAGCACAGTAGGCAGCTCTACTACCATATCAATATTTTAAACATTGCTAAAATGACGAATACAGAAAGCAATCCCAGCCAGCCGATACAACGAGTCACCACTTCTGGTGACTTGGTATTGAAATGCGGAAAGAGGATAGCGCCAACGGATAACATAGGCACCAAACCGTATAATTTACCTATATGGGATGATGTAACACTCGGGAAAGGTGGGACAAACTCATATATAAGTATATAAACCCCATAGAGCAGTATCGCCATATAGGCTTGTCGATCTCGGTGTTGTTCAAATCCAAAATACAAAATCACAATCACACAAAAAATAACTATATTAATCAAATCACTACCTTCATAAATCGGTTTTTAGTTAAGGCTAGAAGATGAATCACTTCAGCATAATCATATTTATACCACCCTTAACGATAACCGTCGTAGGCAGACTTAGTTAAAATAAAAAACCTTAGCATCAACACCTCAACTGTAAAATCTAAAAGAAGTTTAATGCAAAGTGTGCCATAACCAGTGTCTATACTAACGGCCTTTTTTTTCGTTTAGGACACATTGCCTATGAAGACATTTATGAAAGACGAGTTAGCCCTACTACTGGGAATACTGACCTTAGTATTCTTTAAAAACGGTGGCGATAGCTTACTCGCCGATGGCACCGCCCTCTCGACCTATATCCCCGTTTCGCTCGCCCTATTGGGTGTTGTAACTTGGGCTATTTTCTCTGTGGTACGCCACTCAGATGCGCTAGCGATTAAACTTGGCGATCCCTATGGCACCTTAATCTTAACTTTATCGGTCATTTCACTCGAAGTGGTGATGATCTCCTCCGTGATGCTGACCGGAGAACCCAATCCTGTCATGGCGCGCGACACTATGTTCGCCGTCGTCATGTTAATCATCAATGGTTTAGTGGGCTTTACATTATTACTTGGCGGCTGGCGTTACCATACCCAGCATTTCAATTTAGATGGCGTAAAATCCTATCTCGTGGCGATTATTCCCCTCGCCCTACTCTGTTTAGTGCTGCCCAATTTTACCGAAGGTGGCACTATCGGTGGCATGTCTAAAGCCATGTCTTGGATGCTGATCATTATTTCGATTCTGCTCTATGGCGTCTTTTTAGTGGTACAGACAAAGAGCCATAGCCATTTCTTTGTCGATGCCGATCATGAAGACCATGAGGAACACCACGGCATACTGCGCAGTAATGCTTACCATACGATTCTATTAATTGGCTATTTGTTGGTGGTCATCTTGCTGGCAAAAACCTTAGCTATGCCCATCAATTACAGCGTAGCAACCCTAGGCGCTCCACAGGCATTAGGGGGCTTTATTGTCGCCTGCTTGATTTTATCACCCGAAGCGGTAGGAGGCTTTAAGGCCGCGTTAAACAATCAATTACAGCGGGCGATGAATCTGTATTTTGGCTCAGTGCTCGCGACGATTGCACTCACAGTCCCCGCGGTATTAATTATTGGCAGCGTGATAGATCAAGAAGTCCATTTAGGCCTGTCACCCGCCGACATGGTGCTGTTAATCACCAGTTTAATGGTCTGTAAGGTCAGCTTTAGTAGCGGTCGTACCAATGCACTGCACGGCGCGACTCATATAGTGCTGTTTATCGTGTATTTGTTCTTAATGTTTGAACATGCCTAAACATTAACAGAAACATCCTTCAACGGCCGAGAAGTATTTATTTTCTTCTCGGCTTTTGTTTTTTAGTGGGCTGAGGTTTTCGAATATACGGCAGTAAAAGAAACCCAAGCAGTAAACCACTAACGAATCCGCCAATATGAGCCGCATTGTCAACGCCACCCAAAAAACCAGAAACTACACTTGCAGTGACAAATATCGCTACATTGATACTTAAGATAAAATGAATTTCTTTAGCAAAAACCCGCTTCCAAACCCAAATCACTAATATCCCGAAAAGTCCCATAATGGCGCCCGATGCTCCCACACTTATAGTGGCATCATACCAACAGAGACTCGCAACACTCGCCAGAATCCCCGAGACTAAATACACCAACAACAGTCGCCATTTACCCAGCAAAGGCTCAATAAAGGTACCGACGAAAAACAATCCGTAAAGATTCAGCACTAAGTGCGCTAAGCCGCCGTGGATAAAGCTACTCGTGACTAAGCGCCACCACTCACCCGCAAGTACGTTAGGCCGAAAATTAGCCCCCCACTCAAGCAAAAAATGGCTCTGAAAATGAATAACATGCGAGCTTGACCATGCCATAAAGATAAACACGAATGCATTGAGAGACATCAGTACTGGCGTGACCATAAAACCGGCTTTAGGGCGGATGAACTCAAGCCATGACTGTAATTCAGAGGTGGTATTTCGATGATCCAATTGTTTTGCTAATGCCCCTGAGTTCAACGCCACTTCATCCAGTTTGACCCGTCGCAACATCACATACCACACCAAGGCTCCAACCAATAGCCAGCCGATAATCCACGCTAGTTTATGACCATTTCGCGCCTCAAAGGGAGTGAATGCAGGCATAAAAATAGTCCGATATTCAGCTTGGTAGCTGGGGCTGTTTTGCGCGGCAGAGAGCAAATCCGAATAAAGTGAAGAGGGGCCGAGACGATCTAAATAATTAAACGCATGGGGATCAAACTCGTCAAACTCGGTTTGTATACGTGTTAAGAACGCTTGAAATTGCGCTTCTTTTTCATCAGGTTCGAGTCGATTACTGATCTCTTCTTGGTATATTTTGCCATACCATGCCAGAGCGGGAGCGCGGTGGCTATCTGCCTCGCTCGCAAAAATGGGGATGGCGATATACAGCTTGATCGTTAGTCTGTTATTACTCCTACCTGTTACTTCAAAGCTACGCTGTAAACCGATTTGCGTTTTATCGATATAAGACCGTTTTAATTGATAAAACTGCGTCGGAGGGTGCAGCATGATTTCCTGTATCGAATCAAGCTGAGTTAACTTGCCCGTTACCGTCTTTAGGTATGCCTGAGCAATGATGGTAGGAACTGCAATATAAATTGAAGCAATTAGAAGATATATAAAGCGTGAATGACTGCCCGTAAAGTTAAGCAGTTTAAGCCTAGGCCGAAGGAAAAAAAACAACAATCCACCGGGAAGCAACAGAGGTAACCAAAAATACCCAAGGTCTTCATCTACATTAAATAATTGCAGTAAAAACCAATGGATAAGGCTATAGCCTAAAATAAATAATCCACTGAGATATAAAACAGGAAAATAAAGTAGTTGGCGTTTTTTAAACTCTAGATCCACACGCAATCATCCTTGAACACATCTTAAGTAAAGTAGTCACAAATCAGGAAAATAAACTAGGAAAATGCATTACCATTGACATGCATAATGGTAAACGTCCACACCACAAACGCTAATGGAATATGCACTAACGCATAGAAAAACTGATCGAGCCTTCCCATCCCTTTCGCCAACCAAATTAAGTACATATGTAATGCAATAATCAGAGGAAACAGCGCAAATAATGGGTATAACGCTACTGGGCTAGCATCCGCCAACACGCTATGACTGAGCAGCGCCCAACCCACCATAATGGCTGTCGTTATCGGTGGAGTGGCAATGCGGTATTGCTCTGGATAGGGAAACATCCTGCGGCCTCTACTTTTACTTTGTGCATGGATAGATTTGGGATCGGACAGGATAGCATACTACCACTTTTGAGCGATTATCTGTGCTTTAAAGCTCATACGATCCGAATGAGATTCACTCAATTGTCCTTCAAAGTAATGCAAAGGTTGCCAGTTGGCAAATGCTGATTTGAGTTCATGTTCAATCAATAAAAAATCCGGGTTACGTGGCCGCCCTATTTCAGCTTGGCGCCATGTAAAAGTTTCATAAACAACAAACCCTTTGGATTTAACACTTGCGGCGATCTGTGCCAGCAAAGGCCGATGTAAATAATTAAACACCAACACAATATCAAATGCTTCGACAGGCAAAATTGGTGCCGAATGGGCCTCTAAATCCCACTGAAGTTTATGCACATTAGGATGCTCAACATACAAACGAGACAGATCGCTATCGACAAAAGTAACATCGGCTCCCTGTGCTAAGAACCACAGGCCATTACGGCCAGAACCGCAAGCTAAATCAAGCACATTCAAGCCCACTAAAGATGGCCAAGGGAATTGAGTTATTAATGCCGATGGCTTTAAAAGTGCACAATCTGTTTGGAGCATTAGCCTTTAATCTCTTTTTTAGTTTCAATTTGTCGACGATGCACAATCGAATAATGCCTGAGTCCAGCGGGACCATGGGAAACGATAACAGATAAAAACAAGACGAGTATAAGCAGCTCAGGTTTATAATTTGCGAGTGGTATAAACAAACAAAGCAAACCTAATTTAACCAAGGTTAACACACCCTTAAGCTGAATAAGCCAACGCCAATCCCGTACGACTTCCCAACACATCAATATGCTTCCTGTCGACATTGCAATATACCAGTAATTCAGCCACAGGAGTTTTTCTACGCCGAGTAATATTCCTCCCCCCGCACCGACAACACCAAGTATATGCAACGCCCTTAAGCTTGTTTTACTCAGTCGCTGTATCCAAAAACGTCTCTCTGACACATGATCGCTACGCATAAATTTAACCTTTAAAAATCATACAGCTAACATACTGGCAAAATAAACAATAAATTTCCACCCCAATTACTGGCGAAATATCACTTATTGCATAATACTTAACTCGGTAAATATTTACGTATTTACACTAAACTACAATCAAATAAAAATACAACTAAACATATTTCAAAACTTTCAAAACTTTCAAAACTTTCAAAACTTTCAAAACTAATTCAAATAGCCGAATACTAGCCCGTATAAATATGTTAACTAAAGCAAGTTTCACCCTATCAAATAAGTGATTTATTTCAGTTTGATTTTGTTTTTTTCATCATATTGCACAATTTAGATATGTTATTTTCGATATAACAATAATTATGTGACACAAATACACATATACCTCTTTAGATAGTGCTAACTTTGTTAGCGGAGAATGCTCTAAAGTGCGTGAGCTATGTAAAATACCAATATCACGCCACGATGAATAACCCTTATTAAGTAGATGAATGTACGGCGGAGGAACTATCATGTTCACAAGAAAGATTCAAAAAACAGCACTAGCCATGCTGATCTCAGGCGCAATGGCCGGAACGGCCTATGCAGCGCCGGAAGTGCTAGCCGATTTTCACGGTGAAATGGGTGGCTGCGATAGCTGCCACGTATCAGACAAAGGTGGCGTTACCAACGACAACCTGACCCATGAAAATGCCCAATGTGTTAGCTGCCACGGTGATTTAAAAGAATTAGCCGCCGCCGCACCTAAAGATAAAGTATCCCCCCATAAATCTCACTTAATTGGTGAAATTGCTTGTACTAGCTGTCACAAAGGCCATGAAAAATCAGTAACTTACTGCGACGCTTGCCATAGCTTTGGCTTTGATATGCCATACGGTGGTAAATGGGAACGTAAGTTTGTGCCTGTTGATGCAGACAAAGCTGCACAAGATAAAGCCATTGCCGCTGGCGCAAAAGAAACCACAGATGTGGTTATTATTGGTTCAGGTGGTGCAGGTCTAGCTGCTGCCGTATCTGCCCGTGATGCTGGTGCAAACGTCATTCTACTTGAAAAAGAACCTGTACCAGGTGGTAATACTAAACTGGCTGCGGGCGGTATGAACGCTGCAGAAACGAAGCCACAAGCTAAGTTAGGTATTGAAGATAAGAAACAAATCATGATCGACGACACCATGAAAGGTGGCCGTAATATTAACGATCCTGAATTAGTCAAAACCTTAGCGAACAACTCATCAGACTCTATCGATTGGTTAACCTCTATGGGTGCCGATATGACAGACGTTGGCCGTATGGGTGGCGCAAGTGTTAACCGTAGCCATCGTCCTACTGGCGGCGCAGGTGTAGGTGCCCATGTCGCACAAGTTCTATGGGATAACGCCGTAAAACGCGGCACTGATATTCGCTTAAACAGCCGTGTAGTACGTATTCTTGAAGATGCGAGTGGTAAAATTACTGGCGTATTAGTGAAAGGCGAATACACAGGTTATTACGTGATCAAAGCCGATGCAGTTGTTATTGCTGCAGGTGGTTTTGCTAAAAACAATGATCGCGTAGCGAAGTACGATCCTAAGTTAAAAGGCTTTAAAGCAACTAACCACCCAGGTGCCACAGGTGACGGCTTAGACGTAGCATTGCAAGCTGGTGCGGCAACTCGCGACTTAGAATTTATTCAAGCTCACCCAACCTACTCTCCTGCAGGCGGTGTGATGATCACTGAAGCGGTACGTGGTAACGGGGCTATCGTGGTTAACCGTGAAGGTAACCGCTTTATGAACGAAATCACCACCCGTGACAAAGCGTCTGCGGCGATTCTGCAACAAAAAGGCGAAAGTGCTTATTTGGTATTTGATGATTCAATCCGTAAGAGCTTAAAAGCCATCGAAGGCTATGTTCACCTGAACATTGTTAAAGAAGGCAAAACGATTGAAGATCTGGCTAAACAGTTAGATATTCCAGCCGCAGAACTGGCTAAAACAGTCACAGCTTACAACGGTTTCGTTAAATCAGGTAAAGATGCTCAATTTGAACGTCCTGATTTACCACGTGAATTAGTTGTAGCGCCTTTCTATGCTCTCGAAATCGCGCCAGCGGTTCACCACACTATGGGTGGTGTAGTGATTGATACTAAGGCCGAAGTGAAGAGCGAGAAAACGGGTAAACCTATTGATGGTTTATATGCAGCAGGTGAAGTGACCGGTGGTGTTCACGGCGCTAACCGCTTAGGTGGTAACGCTATCTCTGATATCGTAACTTACGGCCGTATCGCGGGTGCCTCTGCAGCAAAATACGCTAAAGATAAAAAGTAAAATGCAATCATCAGTGCTAAAGGACTAGCCCAAGGCTCACATAGCACGACTATTAATATGAGAGCCGTTGCTTGATCCTCAAGCAAACTCAACAAACCAATAAGCGAGCCGTCAGGGGCTCGCTTTTTTTATGTCCAATTGATGATAAAGGTCACTCTTTTAGCGGGGTAAACCTCAAGGTTAAGGACAAAAAAAGCGAACTCACTTACACTCATTAGCAGATAACAATATCAGGCAACGGGGTAGGTGATTGAAATGAGAATTGGATTTTTTAGCGCAAAACAATATGACATAGAATATTTTAACCGTACCAATGTCGCCTTTGGTGCGCAAATAGAGTATTTCGATTATCGTCTATGCATGCAAACGGTGAAACTTGCCGAAGGTTTTGACATCATCTGCGCCTTTGTTAACGATTCACTCTGCGAAGAAGTACTCGTAGAACTCGCCAAGGGTGGCACAAAAATTATTGCCATGCGCTGTGCGGGCTTTAACAACGTCGATTTAGTCGCTGCTAAACGCTTAGGTATGAAAGTCGTTAACGTGCCCGCCTATTCACCTGAATCTGTGGCCGAGCACACTGTCGCACTGATGTTGACCTTAAATCGTAAAATCCATAAAGCATATCAACGTACCCGCGATGCTAATTTTTCACTCGAAGGTTTAGTCGGTTTTAATATGTTCGGCAAAACCGTTGGCGTGATTGGTACTGGTAAAATCGGCGTGGCAACCATCAAGGTATTACTCGGTTTTGGCTGTAAAGTCATTGCGTTTGATCCTTTTATTAACCCAGCCGTGTTAGCCCTTAATGTGGAATATCAAGATCTCGATTCGCTTTATGCCAACAGCGATATCATCAGCTTACATTGCCCGTTAACGGCAGATAACCATCACTTACTCAATAAAGAAAGCTTCGCTAAGATGAAACCCGGGGTGATGGTGATTAACACTAGCCGCGGTGGCTTACTCAATGCCTTTGATGCAATGGAAGCCTTAAAGCTGGGCCAAATTGGTTCATTGGGGCTTGATGTGTACGAAAATGAAAAGGGGTTATTCTTTGAGGATAAATCGAATGAAATCATCCAAGACGATGTATTCCGCCGTTTATCTGCTTGCCACAATGTGATTTTCACTGGGCACCAAGCCTTCCTCACCGAAGAAGCCTTAAGTGCTATCGCTAAAACAACCTTGAGCAATCTAAAAGCACTCAGTGCGGGCGAATTGTCAGGTAACGAATTGTTTTAACTGACAGATAAAATCCTGACTGCTAAAGTGAGGCTTCAGCGTTTGAAGCCTCATAGCGGAATATAAATATGTTAGTAACTCAGCAAACTCAAGATATCTCAACGCCATCCGGCCCGATGCGCACCTATATCTATCGCCCTGATGCACAAGGCCAGTTCCCTTGTATCATCTTCTATTCCGAAATATTTCAGCAAACCGCCCCCATCACTCGCGCCGCCACAATTCTTGCCGGCCATGGTTTTGCCGTATTAGTACCTGAAGTATTCCATGAACTCAACCCCATAGGCACAGTACTCGCCTATGATGAATCGGGTAAAGACAAAGGCAACGCCGATAAATTTGCCAAACCTTTAGAGCACCACGATAGCGACACCCAAGCCCTAGTCGATTTTGCCACTCAACAAGCTTACTGCAATGGCAAAGTAGGCAGCATGGGCGTGTGTATTGGCGGCCACTTAGCCTATCGCGCCGCACTCAACCCCGCTATTTTAGGCGCATTTTGCCTCTATCCAACCGACATTCACTCCAACACCCTACCCTGCGCTTACGGCAATGACTCACTGAGCCGCAGCGGTGATATTCAAGGGGAATTAGTGTTAGTGTTCGGCAAGCAAGATCCCCATGTATCACCAGAGGGGCGAGTGTTAATCCACCAGCAATTAATGGCGCTGAACCGTAACTTCACTTGGCTTGAAGTCAACGCCCAACACGTCTTTATGCGTGATGAAGGCGAACGCTATGATCCCGCACTCGCACTGCAAATGTACCTGCAAGCGGTCGCGTTTTTTCAAAGAGTGCTTCACTAGGTCATAAATTAAACATACTAGATATTAACTACTTAAGGAAAGAGTAGAAAAATGAAACCCTATAAAAATTTATCCTCAAAAAACTTAGCGTTACTGTTAATGATTACCCGAGTAACAACCGTTGTTTCGTTGCTAGCCGTCGCGCTTTCATTAATTGGCCTAGCGAGTCAGTTTTGGATGACACGTGGATTTGGTCTTAACTTTTGGTCGACTGTGGGCATAGCAACACTTATCCCCTCTCTACAAGTACTTTTTGGCTCCGGTATCATAGCGGCTATCATTGCATTTGAAGAATCCTACCGCCAAAAGTCAGAAGCCTTTATCGCCTCGTTAAAATAGCCTTTAGGGCTGCCCACAATACACCTAACGAACTACATTTTTTAAATCAAATGAATCACTAAAACCTTAACTAATATTATGATTTTAGTGATTCATCCTTGCATATATTAAACTGCTAATCATACATTCAGATAATCACTATTCGGAATATATTTCATCGATAACGCCATCTAAAACACCTATCTGTAAAAGGGGAAAACCTTCACCCAAAGAAATATTATATCCAATCGAAATGGCATTCGTACCAAGCTTACCAATACCAAGACTGTATTCATTATTTGCATGAACTTCGATCAAGCATGGCAACAAAAATGCCCAAACATTGGATGAGGAGAGCTCAATATCTGCAGGAACAATGTCAGAAGATGTAAGAAAATGAATAATCCTAGCAGTTGCATCTTTTCTAATCAGCTCTGCATTATTGATGAGTTTATCGAATGCCTCACATTGGGATACTGTTGGCCCCTCTTTTGTCCCCCAAATACGTATGAGAAAACCAGTCCCTAAATAAGGTATATCTAACTTCCTTTCCCAGATTTTTGATTGACCTTTTCCTGAAATATCACCAAAAGGAAAAATGGTTATTGACTTTGCAAACATGCGAACTCCAAATAACTAAGGTCGCCAACCATGGCCAGATCTATCAAGTTTGCCCAAAATTATATACACGTATTACTCTGACTGTTCTCAATCAATTACAAAGCAGTCATTATTTCCTTTAATTTTCGTGAATATTTTTTGCTGCCTGATACTCTTATTTTTTTAAGGTAACGTTCTAGTTCATCTTGCTTTTCAATTAAGAGGCAGAACTCAATAATGTATATCACCAAGAAATTTTTATAAAAAGGCAGTGTTGCGATAACATCATTATTGCTCTCGTGCTCATCTGGTGCATCAATAAAAGTATCAATCTTTTTATCGAAGAAACAAGTAAATAGTGGCACGTTCGATGACACTATCTTCTCCATCTCTAAAATAGAAAACTCGGCGGCGTTTATTTTTTGTGCATCATAGGCTAATAACACTTTAGGTAGATCACATTCATTTACATTTACTTTGCTATTCTTTTTTGCATAGACGAGTAATGAACTATAAAGTTCAGTATCAATCAATTTGCCAACATCTTCTTCACTGACCATGTATTTTTATCCTTTGTTACTCAGGATCAAACTTCTTTTTGCCTTCGAGTAAAGCCTGACGCTCTGCAAGCGGACTTTGATCTGAGAGCTTTAACACTGCCTTTTGAAGCATTAAGTTATTGGGATACGTGATGGTATCACCATTGTCGCGATGAATAAGCACGTGAAATAGTGCGATTTCAATAATCACTCCGCTGATATCTTCATCCTTATCAACCACCCGAATACGCTCGCCAATGCGGTAAGGAAATACGAAAAAAATCAGCACGCCTGCCGTTAAGTTACTCAATATTGACCACTGGGCGACCAAGGCGACCCCCATCACCGCAAACGCCGATGAAACAAAGAGTGATACATCCTGATAACCAAGCCCCAGCGAGACCGCCATCAAAGACAGCGTAATAAAAAACATCACATAGGAAATAAACCGAGTCACCAAACTGGTCCGTGCGACACTCACTTGCTTCATTTGCGCGAGTTTTCTCACCCAATGGGTTAACGCACGCTGTAAAAAGAGAAACACTGCAAGATAAATAAAGGCAAGCAGGATTTGATTTGTCATAATAGCCACTCAATTTTTGAAACCGTCTGAATTCTAACTTTTTTGCGTAACCAGTTATACCACCCGCAAACAAGCCAAGCAGCAAACAGAGTAACAACACACTATGGTCGATTCTACCCTCTTACATGAAACCCAAGATTCATTTGGCCCAATTCGCGTGCTCGATTACGATGACTCACGAATACTGTCTTTTGGGGATAATGATGAGCAGAGTAAAATTCTTAAGGCTGCGCCCCATATTCCTCAGCACACTTATGTGCAAGCCATGTTGTTGGTTTTACTGTTTTGTAAGCCCAAGAGCGCTATTGTTTTAGGTTTAGGCGGCGGCTCAATTATTCACTCACTGCGCAATTTCGACGCGGCAATAAAGTTAACAGCGGTGGAATTACGCCCCGCGGTGATTGAGTTAGCTAAGCGCTATTTTCAGCTGCCGATAGGTAAAAAGCTCAATCTTATCAATGATGATGCTATTGCTTTTTTAGCTGCTGGCGATCATAAAAAAGTGGATGTAATTTTTGCCGATATTTATACAGCCAAAGGCGTTGAAACAGGGCAGCTTTCGCCAATATTCCTTGAACAGTGCACTAACCTCATCAAACCCAACGGTTATTTAGTGCTGAACTGCTGGAAAGAACATAGCCAAAATCGCGAGTTGTTAGCCGACTTACAACAACACTTTGCCCATGTGAACGCTTGCCTCACAGGCGGCGGCAATTGGGTGATTTTTGCTAGCCAATCTCCTCAAATATTAGGCACCTCGGCACTCAAAAATCATGCTCAATCTTTATCGCAACAATTGGGTTTTGCCCTTGATCGATCACTGACACGATTTGGGCCTTGGATTTAATATTAATATCAGCAAAATAGCGTAAATTAGTTAACCCTAAGGCTGAGCTTTGTTATTCTTTACATTCTCCTATGATATGAGTTGTCACCATGAAAAATAAGCACAAATTTATGTTAAGCGTTATGGCTCTGGCGTGCCTTAACTCTCTCAATGCTAACGCCGAAACCTTTAGTTTTGACACTCGTAGTTCACTGAATTCAGATACATTAGTGTTATTCCAAAGTGTAGATTCTACTACCTATGGTATCGATTTTTTACCTCAATCGACCCAAGATCAGTTAAATCTCGCCACAGCAGATAACAGTTTTGCGGGCAAACAAGGAGAGATTTTAGAGATTTTAGTCCCGAGTGAAATTGATGCTAAACGGGTATTATTGGTGGGTATTGGCGATGCCACATCCTTAACGCCCGGAGAGATTAATAATATCGGTGGAAATCTAGCGGCAAAGCTAGAAACTGTTCCCCAAGCCAGTGTGCGCGTGCTCACCAAAGGCTTAAGTGCTACACCACTATTTGCCTCTGAGCTTGCCCATGGTATTGAGCTACGTAGTTACCGTTATACCCAGTTCAAGGCTAGCAACCATAGCGAAAAAAACTATCAAATCGCAGTCGATAACTTAAGTGCCAACCAAAAACACCGTAAAAATCTAGAGGCTATTGAAGCCGGTGTGTTTTTAGCGCGCGATCTGACCAATGCCCCTGCTGGAATCATGTACCCCGAAAGTTTCGCCAACGAAGCGCGTAAACTTAAATCTCTCGGCGTAAAGGTGACTGTACTCGAAGCGAAAGATATCGAGCGGTTAAACCTTGGGGCATTAGCGGCGGTAGGCAAAGGCAGTGAACGTCCACCTAGGTTAGTTGTCGCCCACTGGCCCGGTAGTAAAGAAGCCCCCATTGCGCTAGTCGGCAAAGGCATCACCTTCGATTCTGGCGGTTACAATATTAAAGCGACAGGCACTTCCATCGCACGCATGAAGTCTGATATGGCGGGCGCCGCCACTGTACTGGGCACCATTAAGGCGATGGCGGTTCAAAAAGCGCCTGTAAATGTGGTCGCGATTATGCCCATGGCAGAAAACATGATATCTGGCCATGCAATGATCCCAGGCGATGTGATTACAACGGCTCAAGGTTTAACGGTTGAAGTGCTTAATACCGATGGAGAAGGCCGCTTAGTATTAGCGGATGGCTTATGGTATGCCCGCGAAAATTATAAGCCGTCGGTGATTATTGATGTTGCAACACTGACAGGCTCAAAAGTGAGCGCATTAGGTAGCGTTTACGCTGGCCTATTTACAGATTCCGAACCATTGGTGCAGCAACTTACCTATGCAGGTCAACAGGTTGGCGAGAAAGTGTGGCGCCTACCTTTAGATCAAGCCTATGGCGATGAAATAAAATCTACCATTGCCGATTTGAAAAACACAGGTAAAGAAGGCAGCGCAGGCGCATCCTCTGCAGCTATGTTCTTAAAGCATTTCGCTGGTGAACAACCTTGGGCGCATCTCGATATCGCGGGCAACGCCTTAACCGCGACCGATACCGCCGTTGTGCCTGCGGGCGCCACAGGTTACGGCGTGCGCTTACTCAGCACTTGGTTAACGCAACCCAAAGCACTGAACGAAAACCTAGCACCTAGCACCTAGCACCTAGCACCTAGCACCTAGCACCTCAGTATCTTGTTTTAATTGTATTTATATTGAAGGGATATCATTGATATCCCTTTTTATATCCGCAATTTATGACCCACTAAAAGACGATTGGTAAAAGCCAAAAGCACAATAAAATCAAACCCAAGGTACACCAAACCCAAGCCCACCGCGGAAAAACCGATTAAGTTCGCTGCAGAATAATCAATATTCGATTAAATCGATTAGGATGATAGTTTTTATCCGTTATATTAATTCCATATGAGTCGGTACTATGCTCCACATCAACGGGACGCAAGCAAACGTCTTCGTTATGAACTTAAGTAATCATCAACTAAATGGAAGCATAAAATGACTCAATCAATTATCAACAGCACAATCAAACCATTCAAAGCCACTGCTTACCACAATGGTGAGTTCGTTCCAGTAACTGAACAAGATCTGTTAGGTAAATGGTCAGTTGTATTCTTCTATCCAGCAGACTTCACCTTCGTTTGTCCAACTGAATTAGGCGACATGGCGGATCACTACGAAAAACTGCAAGGTATGGGCGTTGAAGTTTACTCAGTATCAACTGACACACACTTCACTCACAAAGCGTGGCATGACACGTCAGACACCATCAAGAAGATCAACTTCCCAATGCTAGCTGACCCAACAGGCACTATCAGCCGTAACTTTGGCGTGATGATCGAAGAAGATGGTTTGGCACTGCGTGGGACTTTCGTGATTAACCCAGAAGGTCAAATCAAAGTGGCTGAAATTCACGATTTAGGTATCGGCCGCAGCGCGCAAGAACTGGTTCGTAAGATCCAAGCTGCTCAATATGTTGCGACTCACGATGGCGAAGTTTGCCCAGCAAAATGGCAACCAGGTGACGAAACTTTAGCACCTTCTTTAGACCTCGTTGGCAAAATCTAATTTAGTCCGCAAAGCGTTAACCTTGCCAATCTAGTCCCGCCCCCCTGCAAGGGTCTAGATTGGCACCTCTCCCGCGTATTCATCTTTTTTAGCGATTTTGGAGTTATCACATGTTAGATGCGAATTTAAAAAATCAACTGCAAACCTACCTGCAAAACCTCAAGAGACCAGTTGAACTTGTCGTGTCTGCAGATGAGAGCAAAAAGTCTCAAGAATTAAAAAGTTTAGCTAATGACATTGTCAGCCTATCTTCTCTGGTGAGCCTGAAAGAAGTTCAGGGCGAACGCACCCCGGCGATGACAGTGATAAACCCAGAACTTAAAACGCAAATCAGCTTTGCTGGTCTGCCTATGGGTCACGAATTTACCTCACTCGTGCTGGCATTACTGCACACGGGTGGACACCCAATCAAACTGAGCGATGATATCATCGAGCAGATCCGCAATCTGCCGGGCAAATATGCCTTTGAAACTTATGTATCACTGACCTGCCAAAACTGCCCAGACGTAGTTCAGGCACTGAATATGATGGCGGCCATTAACCCGAATATCACCAACGTGATGATTGATGGTGCCCTATTCCAAGAAGAAGTAGCGAGCCGTAATATTATGGCCGTACCTTCTGTCTACTTAAATGGCGAAGTGTTTGCCGCAGGTCGCATCAGCATAGGTGAGATTTTAAATAAACTGGACACCAATGCAGCCAGCCGCAAGGCCGATGAAATTAATGAAAAAGCCCCCTTCGAAGTCTTAGTCGTTGGCGGCGGCCCCGCTGGCGCAGCAGCAGCCATTTATGCAGCACGTAAAGGACTTCGCACTGGTATTGTTGCCGACAAGTTTGGCGGCCAAGTCGCTGAAACCGTGGGTATCGAGAACTTTATTTCGGTCAAAGCGACCGAAGGTCCAAAGCTAGTAGCGAACCTTGAAGCCCATGTGCGTGACTATGAAGTTGATATCATGGATAATCAAAAAGCCGTGTCATTGACGACTGACGGTTTGTTCGAACTTGAACTGGCAAGCGGCGCTAAATTACGTAGCCGTACCGTATTGCTGGCAACAGGCGCTCGCTGGCGCGAAATGAACGTCCCCGGTGAGAAAGAATACCGTGGTAAAGGCGTGGCTTACTGCCCACACTGTGACGGCCCATTATTTAAAGGCAAGCGTGTGGCGGTGATCGGCGGCGGTAACTCAGGTATCGAAGCGGCTATCGACCTTGCGAACATAGTAGAACATGTAACAGTACTGGAATTTGATAAAACCCTGCGCGCCGACGATGTGCTGCAACGTAAAGCCGCATCTATGGGTAACATTAAAATCATTACCCAAGCGATGACCACTGAAGTGACGGGCGATGGCACTCGGGTGAATGGCCTAAACTACACCGACCGCGCAACGGGTGAAAGGCACCATATCGCGCTGGCAGGGATCTTCGTGCAGATTGGGCTAGTACCCAATGCGGAATGGTTAAAAGGCACAGTGGAATTAACCCCAAGGGGCGAAATCATCGTCGATGAACGCGGCCAAACCTCTGTACCAGGCGTGTTTGCAGCAGGTGACGTGACTAACTCACCGTTTAAGCAAATTATCATTGCCATGGGCAGCGGCGCGACCGCATCACTGGGGGCATTTGATTACTTAATTCGCCACAGCGATGAAGAAACCGCCGAAACGAAAGCCGCATAATAGTGAAATATTAACCGCATAAGATAAAAAGCCAGCGCAAGCTGGCTTTTTGTTTTTAATAGGGTTTACTTCTAATCTTTTGATTTTATCGACCGCTTTAAACTATGGTATAAACTGACAAATACGAAGGTTGAAAACAACAAAATTAAGCAAAGTAGTCTCACCCAAGGCACTTGTCCCTCGAGTAACCAATTCAAAAAAGCGGAGGAAACCATAAAACTGGCCAAATAGGCATAATGTAGTTGTGTCATCTGAATTTCCTTATCTTAATCATGACGATGTTAACGAGGATAATATCAACAATCCTTTTCTAAAGGTAGGCATTCTCAAGCCGAATTTGCATCAGGGTTTCAGGATGATCCACGGTACCAAAACCAAACTGGGCGTAGAGTCCATGGGCATCGCGGGTGGCGAGCATTATGCGTCTTAAGCCTTGCAGCTCAGGATGTTCCATAATTGCTGCCATCATCAACTTGCTTAAACCTAAACCGCGGTGGGATCCGAGTACAAACACATCGGCAAGGTAGGCAAAAGTGGCTTTATCGGTAATTAAGCGGCCAAAGGCCACTTGCTGATTATCCTTATCAAAGACCCCAAAGCATAAACTGTTACTAAGCGCTGTACGCAACAGCGCCTTGGGTATTCCCTGCGCCCAATAGCTCTTACTGATAAAACCATGGATAACCTCAAAATCCATTTCAGATTGCTCTGTACTGACTCGGTATTCCATTTGTCACTCCAATATATCGATAAATGCCGCTTAACCTAGGTCTGTTTTGCACTGATAAATAGCATAAAAGCCATCGCAAATAACACCAATTTAGCTAGCGAATACAAAGCCCCCGCTAACGTACCACCACCATGATAACTAAAGGCTAAGTGACGATTGATTTCAAAATGAAAGGATTTAGCTAAATGACGGTAAGCGAGAAAATAAAATAAGGAGGCAACAGGCCAAATCCCGATAAGCAGCACTTGCCCCTGTGCCTTAGAGGTGAGTAAGGTTGATATAAGAGGAATGCTTAGACAAGCTGCATATATCCAAGCAAAACGCTTAAGTAGCTGGCGGATTTTTTTATCAGATAATGATTTCAACTGAACTCCTTGTCATCTGAGGCTTACATAGCTTCGATTTGTTCAACCATCAGTTGCAGCGAAAAATTGCCGCGATACTCATTCACATCGAGTTTATAGACAATTCGAGCATGATTAATTGTCGCATCGGGCCAAGTGTGCAAATCCACATTAAAGGCAATGGCATCGAGCATCACAGTGCCGCATTGGGTTTCGAGCACAAGCTTAAGGTGGCGCTCACCAACAAGGCGCTGCTGCACTATTTTAAAATAACCATCAAAGAGCGGCTCTTCGAAAGCTTGTCCCCAAGGCCCCGCATTGCGCAATAGCTGAGCAATTTCAAGATTCAACTCTGTAGGAGTGAGTTCCCCATCGGACCAAAGCTCGCCCGTTAATAACTCAGGTTTAAGCTGTTCACGCACCGCATCATCATAGGCTTTAGCAAATGTCGCAAAACTGCCCGCTTTGAGCGATAAACCCGCCGCCATAGCATGACCGCCAAATTTGATAATCAATCCTGGATGGCGAGTGTTCACTAACTCGAGCAAGTCGCGCATATGCAAGCCTTTTATCGAACGCGCCGAACCTTTAATTTCACCATTGCCCGCATCGGCAAAGGCAATCACGGGTCTATGATATTTGTCTTTAATGCGCGAGGCCAAAATCCCGATAACGCCTTGATGCCAATCTTCTTGAAATAAGGCGATACCCCAAGGTAATTCAGCTTCGTTGAGCTTTAAATGCTCTAGGCTTTTTAAGGCTTCCTGCTGCATACCAACTTCCAGCTCGCGGCGCTCTTGGTTTAACCCATCAAGCTCTGCGGCCATACGCCGAGCGTACATTATATCTTCACAAAGTAGCGTTTCGACCCCAAGCGCCATTTCATCGAGACGACCCGCAGCATTAAGCCTTGGCCCCACGGCAAAACCAAAGTCAGATGCGAGAATGCGCGCCGGATTTCGCTTAGCCACCTCAAGCAGCGCGGTAATCCCTACACGGCAACGTCCGGCTCGCACGCGCTGCAGTCCCGCCTCGACCAAAATTCGATTATTGGCATCGAGTGATACCACATCGGCAACAGTGCCTAGGGCGACAATATCGAGCAGTGTGCCTAAATTGGGCTCAGCGATGCCGCGGGATTGATACCAGTTTCGCGTCCGAAGTTCTGCCCTTAGCGCCGTCATCAAATAAAAGGCAACGCCAACACCGGCAATCGATTTACTGGCAAATGGACAGCCCGGTTGGTTAGGGTTCACTATCGCATCGGCAGCCGGTAATTCATGGCCAGGCAAATGATGGTCGGTAATAATCACTTGCATACCAAAGGCTTTAGCCGCTGCAACACCTTCTATTGAGGAAATACCATTATCAACTGTAATTAATAGTTCAGCCTGTTTCGAGGCGGCAACCGCGACAATTTCAGGGCTGAGTCCATAACCATAATCAAAGCGATTGGGGATCAAATAATCCACTTTCAGAGCGCCCATCATCCGTAGCGCTAACATACACACACTCGTTGATGTTGCACCGTCGGCATCAAAGTCACCCACGATTAAAATCGACTTATTCGCCTGCATCGCATCAGCAATAATGGCTGCAGCTTCAACCAAGCCTTTCATCGTTTCTGGGCGTAAAAGCCCTTGAAGCGCAAGCTCGCATTCATGGGGCATGACACCTCGGCGAGCATAAAGCTGTTTTAACAGAGGTGGAAGATGGACGGGTAAATGACTGTCATCAACGGTTGGGCGACGGACTATCTTATGGATCAAGGGACTCAAACTCTCATTAAATCGTGGCAATAAGATAACAAAAAGGTGAGTTTTAAGCTCACCTTTCGTGGGATAAATTTACCCTGATTCGAATTATTGGCGCATATCTAAGGTGCGTAATAAATCTTCAGGTGGTTGATAACCTGGGATCATACTGCCATCGGCTAGGATCATCGCTGGTGTACCATTAACACCAAAACTTGTGCCTAATGCATATTGCTCAGCAATTTTAGCATCACAGGTGGCAGCTGGCACTGTTTGACCCGCTTTGGCATTCGTCATGGCTTTTAATGGATCTTTAGCACACCAGATAGCCTGCATCTCATCGGCATTAGCCGAAGGCACACCCGCGCGCGGAAAAGCTAAATAACGTACTGTAATACCTAGCTTATTATATTCATCCATTTGGCTATGTAACTTACGGCAATAACCACAACTGACATCGGTAAATACGGTAATGACATGTTTTTCATTTTTGGCTTTGTAGACCAACATATGATCTTCAAGCGGTTTCATCATCGCGATACGTGGGCCCGCTAATGCGGCTTCTGTCAGGTTTTTCATGCCTTTATCGATATCATATACATTACCGTGGAATAGCTTTGAGCCATCACGACTAATATAAAGTACGCCACGGTTCGTCATGGCTTGATACAAACCTTCCACCGGAGCATCCTGCATCGAAATCACTTCGACATCTAACATCTCACTGAGTTTTTGCTTAATCGCAGCAGTATCAGGAGAAGTGGTGGTTGCTGCGCTGGCGAGTGGTGCAACAAGGAGTGTAAAAACCAATGATAATGCTGGGGTCAACTTCATGGGACATCCTATAAATTGTGTCACGATAACGAGATATTGGGTCGTTCTAGCTCGAGATACTCAATAGACCCTGTATGGTGGCAAAAAGTTACAGACAAGCCATACAGAATGCAAATTTATACTGTAACTAAATTCAACCTCTTGGATGATGCTGTTGGTGCAACTCCTGCAATCTTGCCCGTGCAACATGGGTATAAATCTGGGTTGTTGATAAATCACTGTGACCCAAAAGCAATTGCACGACTCGCAGATCGGCACCATGGTTGAGTAAATGTGTCGCAAAGGCATGGCGTAATGTGTGGGGTGAAAGCGCAGTTTCAATCCCCGCCCGCAGCGCATAAAGTTTAATGCGGTGCCAAAAGGTTTGCCGCGTCATCATCTGCCCACGGTTAGACGGGAACACCACATCGGATTGTTTATGACCAAGTAATTCCTGCCGCGCAAATTTTAAATAGGCTTCCACCTCTGTAACTGCCAATTCACCCAGTGGCACTAAACGCTCTTTGCCACCTTTGCCCACAATCCTCACTAAACCTTGGCGTAGGCTCATCTGCTCCATCGTCAAACCAACAAGCTCGCTCACCCTCAAGCCCGTTGCATATAACAGTTCGAGCATGGCTTTATCGCGGCATTCAACAGGATCATCGACATTGGGCTCAGACAGCAATCTATCGACCTGAGATTCGCTTAACGAATGGGGTAAATGACGCGTTAATTTAGGGGACTCAATTAATGCCATAGGATCAACAGCAATCTGTTTAGTCAGCAGTAAATAGGTATAAAAACGTCGTAAACTGCTGAGCAATCTTGCACTACTGGTGCGCGCAAAATGTTGTTCTAATCTCAATGCTAAATAGGATCGAACATCTGCCGCGGTAGCCTCAAGCAATGTGGTGCCATGACGCTGTTGATGGCGATCAAAATGGCGTAAATCCGTACGATAGGCAGACAACGTATTGTCACTCAATCCCTTGCTCGACCATAGGTCATCAAGAAAAGCATCAATAAGTGGATCGCTCTGATATGTCTTAGGCACACATACTCCATAAAAAAACGGCGTATTCTTATATTAAGGATACGCCGTTGATATTAACTTAATTCACCCGCTACTGGCAGCGTCTTTGTTTATGCCGCAGTGACCGTTTTTGCACCGCCACCACGAATAATTAAACACAACACAATCACCACTAAGGTTGGCAATAACCAAGCCATCCCCTCTTCATACAGAGGTAAAATCGACAATGTGGGTGACATACCACTGACCACATCGATAAAGCTCTGCGCCGCTTCCGTCACGCCTTTACCATCTTCACCCTTTAGACTTTTAGCTGCGATTTTCATCCCATCGAAGATACCAAATAGCAGCGCGACAGAGAGAGTCATACGGTGAGCAAACTGTGGCCGTGGAAAATATTCGGTTAAGAACGTCACCGCAACCAGTGCAATCGCCACAGGATAAACGGCCATCAACACCGGAATACTGATATTAATCAGTTGTGAAAGCCCGACGTTAGCAATCAAGGCACAAATAGCACTTAACACAACCACTAAGAAACGATAAGAAAGTTTTGGCATTAACTCATTAAAAAACTCAGAGCATGCACTCACAAGTCCCACCGCCGTAGTTAAGCAGGCCAGAGACACCACAGCCGACAGCAACAAAGTACCTAGGCTGCCAAACTCGTGGGTAACATAGTTTGTTAATATTTCACCACCGTTTTTAGCGCCTACGGAAATATCACCCGCCGTCGCACCTAAAAAGAACAATGACACATAAACAAAGGCAAGACCGGCGGCAGCGATAAAGGCGGCGCGAATGAGGTACTTTGTCTGCGCACTCGGCTGTTCAATGCCCTTTTTACGCAAAATATCAATAATCAACATACCAAACATGAGTGAGGCCAAAGTATCCATGGTGTTGTAGCCTTCCAGAATACCTTTCGTCAGAGGATGTTTCTGGTAATCCCCCACGGCCAGCCCTACATCTGATGCAGGTAAAAATAGTACAGACGCAGCAAGGCTAACGAGTAACAACAGTAGAATAGGGGTCAGAACTTTACCAACACTATCAAGCAACTTGCCAGGAAACAACGCGAGTAACATAGTGACTGTAAAGAAGCACAACGTGTAGATAAGTTGCGACAGGTTAAGCTCAACATTACCGACTAACATTGTTGTGGTCGTGTTATCGATAAAAGGTTTAGCGCCAATCTCATAAGCCACTAAACCTGTTCGTGGCGCCGCAAATGCAGGACCAATAATAATATAAATCGCAATCGCCAATGCCGTTGCTGCAAATACTGGCAACATTGTCATAACCTTACCTTGAGCCTTAGCGACTGCGATGAGTCCCACTAAAGGTAAACCTACGGCGGTAATCAAAAAGCCTAGCATAGCAAGAGGCATATTCTCACCAGCTAACATGCCAGCAAACGGTGGGAATATTAAATTTCCCGCCCCTAAAAAAAACGCGAAGGTCATGAAACCTAAACCTAATGTATCCCCGATACTCATCTGATTGTCTTGCACTGGAAGCCCCATCTTGTCTTATTGTTTTTTTACAAACTTAAGTGATTATGTGTCGATTAGCTATAGCTAAAACAAAGCCCATCCGGAGTGCAAATCTATGTTTACACAATTCCGTGGTAAATATGACTGATATCAGCCGAGTTTATAAACAAAGATGGAATAAAAAATAGCAGCAATAGCCTATTTTTACCTCAAGAAACCCGTTTACCTATCCGTTAACCATAAAAGTGATTAAAAATGGGGGCAGAACTAATACCAGACTTGAAAAACCAATGCAAGTTTACAAGAGGAATTTGCTCAAAAAAGTAAAGTAATGCTAACTAACTGCTAATTTGAGGTTACAAAGCTAATAAATTTAACAGTCAATTAAGTGAAATCGGTAAAAGCTGTCCGAGAAGCATCGCGAATATTCATACAAAATACACAATAACCGCTGTTTAAAAGCGTTAGCCAAAAACGCGAAGTCGGATTTAGAATATACGCCACTCAATCGCACTTTATATCCGAAATCCAACCTAAAACTGATCACCCATGGCATTTACTTTCAAACAGTTTCATATCGATGACCTTAACTGCGGCATGGCAGTCAGTACCGATGCAGTAGTCTTGGGTGCTTGGGCGCCGCTGACCAACGCGAAACAGATCTTAGACATAGGTGCAGGTAGTGGCATATTGGGTTTAATGGCGGCTCAACGCAGCCAAGCCAACATTACTTGTATCGAATTAGACGATACGGCTGCCATCGCTTGCCAACACAATATTGCTCAAAGTCCTTGGGCATCGCGGATACGCTTAGTGCAAGGGAGTATTCAGCAGCTTAGTCAAGCTGAGGAATATCAAGGCTATTTTGATCATATTATCTGTAATCCCCCCTATTTTGAGCATGGCCCTCAGGCACAATTATCCCAAAGAGCGATGGCTCGCCACACCGATCAATTAAGCTTTAACGAATTACTCGCAGCAATTGAGCAATGCCTCTCACCCAATGGGCTCGCTAGCTTGATCCTGCCAATACAAAGCCTACATAATTTTAATCATTTACTAAGCCAATCTAGGCTCGAGTGGGTAGAAAGAGTCGATATCAAAAGTGTTGAAGGCAAAAGGGCCAATCGGGTGTTATGCCTACTGACAGCACAAACTCACCGTACTGTTGAGCCTAAAGTGAGCGAACTCACCCTGCGCGATACCTCTGGGCAATATAGCCAAGCTATGGTGCACTTAACCCAAGATTTTTACCTTAAGCTCTGATCTCGCGATTCACCACTAAGCGCGAAGATAAACACAGGAGAGATAGATAAGTTATTTAAGTTAACCAACATAACCTTTATAATGCTCGGCTATTATCCGTCGAGACGCCGTGCATGCAATTTGAAGATTTCCACCTTGACCCAAGTTTACTCGAGTCATTAAAAGCCATGGGGCATCATTCGCCCACCACAATTCAGCAAGAAACTATCCCCTATGCGCTAGAACAGAGGGATATTCTGGCACGCGCCCCGACTGGCACAGGCAAAACCGCAAGCTTTTTACTGCCTGCACTACAACATTTAATCGATTTCCCCCGTCGATTTTCGGGCCAAGCACGCATATTAATTCTCACCCCCACCCGTGAGTTAGCGAGCCAAATTCATCGCTATGCTTGCCACTTAGCCACGGACCAAGGGCTAGATATCGCCATCATTACTGGTGGTGTTCCCTACGCACCGCAGGAAGAAGCGCTGGCAGGGAACGTAGATATTCTGGTTGCGACGCCTGGCCGCTTGATGGAATACCTAGATAAAGGCAAATTCAGCGCTGAAGAAGTTGACATACTGATCATCGATGAAGCCGATCGTATGCTCGATATGGGATTTTCATCCGTCGTCCAAGCCATCGCACTCGAAGCCCAAGGTCGTAAACAAAATATGCTGTTCTCGGCGACCTTAGAAGGCGGCGGTGTGCAGCGTTTTGCCCGCGAAGTGTTAAAAGATCCAATAGAAATCGATGTTGATGCGCCCCGTAGCGAAAAGGCAAAAATCCACCAATGGATCCATTTAGCCGACGATAAAGAGCATAAGTTTGCCCTACTCTGCCATTTGCTGCGCCAAGAAGATGTCAAACGCACTATTGTGTTTGTAAAAACCCGTGACATAGTCACTAGCTTAGAAGGCCAGTTACTCAAAGCCGGCATTCCCTGCGCCTTCATGCGTGGCGATATGGAACAAAAGAAACGTTTCCAAGCATTGAGTCGCTTTACTAAAGGTGAAGTCAACGTATTGCTCGCAACCGATGTTGCCGCCCGCGGTATCGATATCGACGACATTACTCATGTGATCAACTTTGATATGCCTCGCTCTGCCGATACCTATATTCACCGAATTGGTCGAACTGGCCGCGCTGGCGCCAAAGGTACTGCAATTTCGCTTGCCGAAGCCCACGATATGCGTATCGTCGGTAAAATCGAGCGTTATATTGAGCAACCATTAAAACGCCGAGTGATTGAAGAGTTACGTCCAAAGAATAAAGAAGCGCGCACACCGGGCAAGAAAAAAGCCAAAGTGAAAGCGAAAGAAGCTGCAAAGAAAACAAGCAAAAAAGAAGCGGCCAAGAAAGCGAGTAAAATCGCCCGCAAAAAGAAGTAATACATGACTTAAAATAGTTAAACTAAAGCCGCTGAAATGCGGCTTTTTTATTACTTACATTTAACTCTACTCATTAATTGGGTTGGCTACGCCCTTTAATATCAGAATATAGAGAATGAAATACGGCTGATTTAGCGCTATTGCCCTCAGTAGGTATTATTTATTATTTCAATAGTTTCCAATTATCTAACTGAACCTTCCGACACTTTATCGCTCTAATTTTCGCTCAAATGCTAATACATAATCAGTATATGTGTCCCCACATCAGTTTTAGACACATTTAGTTTACAAAAATAAATTTATTGGTAGGTCAGACTCTGATACTTTAAGCCCATTACGCTATTTAGCATGGATATTGCCATAACATGATGAAAACTCTACTACGGAGACTGTCTCCTTTTTTTATTCTGCTGCTATTTGTTGTTGGCGCAGCCTTGTTGATGAAAACAAAGGAGGCGCCTGAACAAAAGCCTGAAGAAATCCCCATCCCTATCGTTGATGTGATCAAAGTTGAACAGCAAACGGTATCGTTAAACCTGCCTTCCTATGGCGTTGTAACACCTAAGTATAAAACCCAGTTAGTCACTGAGGTTCAAGGCAGAATGCTCACCATTTCGCCTCACTTTGTTGCAGGTGGCATTGTCAAGAAAGGCGATCAATTGGCTCAAATCGAACCCTCTGATTATGAAGCCGATTTAATGCAAGCAGAAGCGACACTGGCACAAGCCACTGCTGCATTGAATGAAGAAATTGCCCGTGGTGAAGTCGCTAAAATTGAGTTCAAGGGCTATGACAAAGGGTTACCGCCCGAGTTAGGTTTACGTATTCCGCAACTCAAAAAAGAACAAGCTAATGTGAAATACGCCCAAGCGGCATTGGCACGTGCACAACGTAATCTTGAACGCACCGTTATCCGAGCTCCCTTTGATGGCATAATCAAAGCCAGAAACGTCGATTTAGGTCAATACGTTAGTCTAGGGACAAACCTAGGTGAACTGTACGACACACGCATTGCCGAAATCCGCTTACCGATTTCTAATGACGATCTTGCCTATTTAGAGTCCGTCGATAATCCAGATACTGAAGTGACCTTAAGTGCCTCACTCGCAGGTAAAGAAAATACTTGGTCAGGGAATATCATTCGTAGTGAAGGCGTGATCGATGCAGAAAATCGTATGGTTTACTTGGTTGCAGAGATTAAAGATCCTTACTTACGTGAGCAGAAAATCGCCGGCAGTTTACCGTTAAAATACGGCAGTTTTGTCAATGCCGTGATTAAAGGTCGCACTGTCGATGGCATAGTCAAATTGCCAAGGCATGTGGTTCGCAACGACCAAGTGGTCCTGATTGATGATAAAAATATCGTTGAAATGCGCCATGTTAATGTCGTCCGCAGCGATTTAGAAAATGTCTATATCAAAGACAGCTTAAAAACCGGTGAACGGGTTGCCACAAGCCACTCAAACACTATGGCTAATGGCCAATTGGTTAAGGTGCTAGGCGAAGCGGCATTACCCGTTAGCGTGCCTAAAGATGATACGCCAGAGTCCAGCCTTGCCGCTACTGGAGTCAAATAATGGAGACTCCAAAAGGGATTATCGCTTGGTTTGCCCGAAACAGTGTGGCAGCTAACCTTTTGATGTGGGCGCTACTGATTGGCGGCCTTTTTAGTACCGTACTGATCAATAAGGAAGTATTTCCTTCATTCAACCTGAATTTACTGAGTATCTCTGTCGCATACCCAGGCGCTGCCCCTCAGGAAATTGAAGAAGGCATCAATATCAAAATTGAAGAAGCCATCCAAGATATCAATGGCATTAAGAAGGTGACTTCGGTTGCCAGTGAAGGTGTAGGATCAATTACCATCGAAGTTGAAGATGGCTACGATGTACAAAACGTCTTAGACGAGGCCAAACTTAGGCTAGATGCTATCTCCACCTTCCCTGTGAATATCGAAAAACCCAATATTTATCAGATCAAACCCGAAAATAACGTTATTTGGGTATCTGTTTATGGCGATATGACACTGCATGATATGAAGGAATTAGCTAAATCGGTTCGTGACGATTTAACTCAATTGCCTGCCGTGACCCGCGCCAAAGTCACTGGAGTTCGAGATTATGAAATCAGTATCGAAGTCTCTGAGGATAAGTTACGTGAATATGGCCTAACCTTCTCACAGGTAGCACTAGCAGTACAAAATTCATCCATCGATTTGCCCGGCGGTTCGATTCGTGCCGAGGATGGCGATATTCTGCTGCGTACTAAAGGCCAAGCCTACACGGGGGATGACTTTGCCAATATAGTGCTGACCACCCGCGCCGATGGCAGTCGAGTGATGTTGCCCCAAGTGGCAACAATCAAAGACGATTTTGAAGAACGCTTGGAATACACCCGCTTTAATGGCAAACCCGCAGCCATTATCGAAGTCATCAGTATTGATGATCAAAACGCCTTAGATATTGCTGCCCAAGTTAAACAATATGTCGAGAACCGACGCGCTACACTGCCAGCGAATGCACAGCTCGACACTTGGGGGGATATGACCCATTACCTCCAAGGCCGTTTAAATATGATGATGTCAAACATGTTCTACGGCGCTTTGCTGGTTTTTCTTATCTTGGCCTTGTTCCTCGATCTGAAACTGGCATTCTGGGTGATGGTGGGACTACCAGTGTGCTTCCTCGGCACTATGCTCATCATGCCGCTAGAACCTTTCTCTATGACCATCAACATGTTGACCCTATTCGCCTTTATCCTTGTACTCGGGATTGTGGTGGATGATGCCATTGTTATTGGCGAAAGTGCATACAGTGAAGTGGAACGCCACGGCCACTCAATCGATCATGTGATCCGTGGTGCCCAAAAAGTCGCTATGCCAGCGACCTTTGGGGTATTAACTACAATCGCAGCCTTTATTCCTATGTTGCTAGTTTCGGGTCCTATGGGGATCATTTGGAAATCTATCGGCATGGTGGTAATCATGTGCCTTGCATTCTCCTTAGTCGAATCTAAATTTATTCTTCCTGCGCATTTAGCACATATGAAGTTTAAAAAACCGGGTGAGCCTAGGGGAGCATTTGGGCGTTTCAAGGCAAAATTTAACAACGGTGTACAACACTTTATTCACCACCATTATCGTCATTTTCTCGAGTTTTGTATCAAGCACCGCTATAACGTCGTCGCCGCCTTTATTGGAGTATTGATTTTATCCATTGCCCTCGTCGCGAGCGGTAAAGTGCGTTGGGTCTTCTTCCCCGATATTCCATCTGATTTTATTCAAGTTCAGCTTGAAATGGACGAAGGTAGCTCCGAGCAAAACACTCTGAAAGTGGTGCAGAGCATTGAAGAAGCGCTGTATCAAATGAATGCCAAGATGGAGAAAGAAAACGGCTATCAAGTTGTCAAACATAGCTTTATCAATATGAGTTCTCGCACTTCAGCATTTATCTTTGCCGAACTCACCAAGGGTGAAGATAGAGAAGTTGATGGTGTTACCATTGCGGCCGCTTGGCGTGAACAGCTCCCTGAACTGCTATCCGTTAAAAAGCTGAATTTTGATGCCAGTACTAATGCTGGTGGCGGTGGGGATATTTCTTTTAGATTAACCTCAACGGATCTCGAAGAGTTATCCGCAGCATCGCGCGATCTCAAACAAAAGCTGGCAACCTATGAAGGTGTATATGATATTGCAGACAACTTCTCATCGGGTAGCCACGAGATTCGCTTAAAAATACGCCCAGAAGCCGAAGCCCTTGGCTTAACACTTTCCGATTTAGCTCGTCAGGTACGTTATGGGTTTTATGGCTATGAGGCACAACGTATTTTACGTAATAAAGAAGAAATTAAAGTCATGGTGCGCTACCCATTAGAGCAGCGTCGAACCGTCGGCTATTTGGAGAATATGCTGATCCGTACTCCACAAGGCGCATCAGTCCCCTTTTCCACTGTGGCACAAATTGAAAAGGGAGACTCCTATGCCTCTATCACCCGTGTAGATGGTAAAAGAGCCATTACTATCACGGCAAATGCCAATAAAAACAAAGTTGAACCTTCCAAGGTGGTACAGGAAATTCAAAAAGATTACCTGCCACAATTGCAGGCCAAGTATCCCAAAATTCAAACGGCATTAGATGGCGGCAGCTTGGATGAGCAAAATGCCATGGTGGGGTTAATACAGGGCTTTTTCTTTGCCCTGTTCACCATTTATGCTTTGATGGCGGTTCCGCTCAAGTCCTACAGCCAACCACTTATCATCATGTCGGTCATCCCCTTTGGGATTATCGGAGCACTCTTTGGTCATTTAGTCCAAGGGCTCGCAATGAGCGTATTAAGCCTTTGTGGCATAGTGGCACTGGCGGGAGTGGTAGTAAACGACTCATTGATTTTGGTCGACTTTGTTAACAGAGCGCGGGAGCAAGGGCTTTCGGTCAGACAGGCGGCAATCGACTCTGGCTGCTATCGCTTTAGGGCAATTATTCTGACATCACTCACGACCTTCGTTGGACTCGTGCCCATTATTCTCGAACGCAGTTTACAGGCACAAATAGTGATCCCAATGGCAACCTCTCTCGCCTTTGGTATCTTATTTTCGACAGTTGTAACACTGATCTTAGTCCCGCTGCTCTATATCATTCTTGATGATGCTAAACGTACCGGTAGTCGATTTTTCCACTGGTGGTGGCGTCCTAAAAAAGCCGAAGATATGCATATAGACACGGCAGGCACTCACACGGTGGAGTTTAAGTCCCTAAACGAAAAGCTATAGCAGGAATGTCCTAGAAAAAAGAGAGCCTTAGCTCTCTTTTTTTATGCAAATGCTGTTGAACTTATATCTAACAGTGTTTTATGAAAACTAAAGTTGCGATCTACGTGGCAGTTATCCTAAAGGGCTTTCGTTAAACTCTCCATAAGTCATCGCCTCAGCAAATAGAACGTATATTATGCCGAATTCAGTCCCTTCCAAGAGTAAGAACGAGGCTCATATAAAAGCCACCGAGACCCTACCTAATGGTCATGTCACCCAAGAAGTGTGCACAAATGAAACCTGTGCGACTGAAACCTTAGTCTACGATATTCGCAAGAGCCGCTATCTCAATATCACAGGACGCTGCACCCTACGTTGTGTTTTCTGTCCAAAACATAATGGCAGTAAGCAGATCCATGAATATCAACTCGCTTTAACCCACCAGCCAAAGCCAGAAGAAATTATCCCATTGTTAGGCAATGTCCATGATTTTGAGGAATATGTCTTCTGCGGTTACGGGGAACCCACATTAAATCTACCGACCCTTATTGCCGTAGCCAAAGAGATCAAACAAAGGGGTGGCCGAGTACGAGTCAATACTGATGGCCTAGGTAATCTCGTTCACCGCCGTAATATTTTGCCCGAATTAGCCGAATGTGTAGACAGCTTATCGATTTCGCTTAATGCGGATAATGAGGCTGCCTATAACCAACATTGCCGCCCCAAATTGGCTGATTCCTACCATGCTGTAAATGCTTTTATTGCCCTAGCCCCCCATTATATCGAAACAGTACAAGTGTCTGCGATTGAAGGATTAGAGGGGGTAGATATTGATCTCTGCCGTGAACAGGTGCTCGCAAATGGTTGTAATTTCAAACACAGAATCTTAGGCGCACTTGGATAAATGAATAGCATCAATCGCGTATTCAAGTCGACAAATGAATGGTTATAAACATTCTTATGCTTTAGACCTTGCTCTTCTCAGCTATCTGTACTGCGTAACAATTCTTTCGCGTTGACTCTTTCGTGTTAACATAGCCCAATTAATGGCTCATAAACGCATAATCGGCCCATGCTGAAGACAACCTCAAGCATACACACCTTAGCACCACGACTCTCACTAGCCCAAGGGCTGCATTGGTCACATCAACGCTTGCTAGCCATTGCAAGCCAGCTATCTATGCTATTGATTTGCATGCTAATAATAACTAATTTAATCATTACATTAGGGGAGCGCCGTCTCCAAGAAGAATGGGCAACGCAGCGATACAGTGAGCTACAAACCATTGGCACCTTAATTACAGACAAAGTCGCCTTTCAACAATTTAGAACCCAATTATTCGCTAAGGATGAGTTACTTAAGCAATACTTAAAAAATCCAACGACTGCACAACAACGAAAGTTACAGGAAAGTTGGCAAGAGCTAGTTCAACATATCCCAGAATTACTCGGGATTGCGCTGTTTGATCCTCAAGGCAATTATACCTTTTCTACTCCCGCTAACTTCAGCACTGAGGCATTACCCCCTTCGCTACTTAATACTAGCCGCAGCATGGGTGGACGAGAGGTTTATACTTCACCGCTTGAGTTCGTTCCCCTCAACGGGATGTTAGAGCCATATATGTACCAAATGGTCTGGCTTGAAAAGCCGGATCAAAGTTCAATGGGCTACCTTGTTACCTACAATTCCACTGTACAAATGCTTGAGGCAATAAAACCTGCATTTTCGAGTGATAAATCCCCAATGTTAGTACTCGATACCCAAGGGTTACTTTATGCGGGGGTGAGCAATCTCGCCCCACTTGCCAATATGCCAGAAACCTTAGGCGCTAGCCTACGCCAAAGTAATCCAGCGCTGTGGCGAGAAATGTCGATGAATAATTTTGGCCAGTTCCATGGTGATGAAGCGACCTTTGTCTATCTTAAAGTGGAACTAACCGCGCAGCATGAAACTCGGCGTCAATACTTCTTACTTTCCTATATTCGTCATGCCGATATCGCAGCACGCTTTGCACAATGGCAAAACATTGTGATAGTTGCAGCCTTAATACTCACCTTATTAGCAGCATGGGTTATATTGCTAAGTCATATGTATCGTCTTCAACAACGGTCACGCCAATATAGTATCGATGTTGCTAATGGACTCTTTAATAGCGATATAGGTTTTATTCTTGCTAACGAACAAGCGCGAATCATTAGCGCAAATTCAAACGCGTCTGAATGGACCTTAGTGCCACTGGATGAAATGACAGACCGTAGCTTACAAAGAACGCTTTGTTTAGACGATGTCACCCAAGCCCAAATCATGGATCAGGTGTACAGACAAGGACAGTGGGCAGGAGAAATCTCACTCGAAAGCATTGGTGGCCCAATGCTACGAGCCCAAATACGCCAAGCACCGCGAGTCGGCAGAGGTTTGCCCCATTTATTGGTGACGCTCACAGATATCAGTGAACTGGTTAGCAGTAAAGAACAAGCCTTCTTGAGTGATTTACTCTGTGATAATACGGTTGCCACTGCGCTGACAGATGCCAATGGCAAACTCATTAAGATCAACCCCGTATTCGATAGCCTTATGCAACTTAATGGTGAACTCAACCATGATCTTGCCACACTACTTGCCAATGATATTGGTAACCAGTGGCAACGGATAACGGCACAAATTAGTATGCAAGGCCAGTGGCAAGGGCAAATTCTTTGCTCACCTAATCTGCGTCACTCAAATTGCTTGCAAGCAACGCTTAAGGGACATGTTGCTGCCGATGGTGAAATTGACTTTATTATCTGCACCTTAGAGCAAGCGGCTGTTCGTATTCACGGTATCGAGCCACGTAACTATGTTCCCCACCGTAGTACTATTTTACTCAGCCTCTCTGATTTAGAACGCTATTTCACCTCGTTATCTCCCCAAAGCCGCAACCACTCAAGTTTGTTGCTGATGGATATCAATCCGGAAGGGATGTTGAGCCATATGAGCGATATCGATCAACTCGAAACTCGCCAACAGGAAGTCGAAGTGCAACTATTGCTTGAAATACCAGCACACTATCAAATTCTACACTGGCAACTCGGCAAACTTATTGTGATTTTACCGGACACAGATGCAACCCAAGCCCATCATTTTGCGCTTAATACAATGGAAAAGTTAAATAGTAACGGATTAGGTGAAGGGATAACCATAGGTATTGCAGGTTATAAAGAGGGCCAAACATTAGAGCAATACCTCAGCAATGCTGAAGTTGCACTCAAACGTGCAAAGCAAAATAATGATCAAAATATTGGCCAAGCCTTTACTCGTCGTCAGCCTTAATGGTTCCTGAATTAATAGCGTCAGGCAGTTGACTCTGTGTAATTTCAATAATGGCAGAGCGATTCATGGTGATCTTATAACGTGTATATTGTGGCTCCTCGCGTCCCTCTCGCAACACTAAAATTAAGTTAACTTGATAGCGGCGTTCAACCGATTCATGGCTAATTTTACCTTCAACTTCCTTGTAAATTTTTGCTTTTCCCCGTTCTAAGTAACGGGCAAAAGGGACGAAACTAAAATTGACCTGTTCCTGAATGGTCGAATAGCCAGCTTGAAACTCACTGTGGTTAACTTTAGTCGCAATCTTATAATGCAAGATTTCGGCATCGACTTTATTTTGGCTATGTCTGTGCTTTAAGATCTCACTCACTTTATCAGGTAAATCCTGCTGACGCATAAACTCTAACCATACTAACTGCTTAGCTATCACAGCCTGACTTGTTGTATCCCGTAAAATACGGCTCCAGCGGGGGCGTCCACGTTGAATAAATCGCCACATGGCATTACGCACATCATCCTTAAAGATTTCCCTAAAGCCATAAATCACCGCCAACGTCAGAACTAACGCGATAGTAAAACCGCTAAAGGCTCCCTGAGCTTTAATGATGAGCGCCGATACCACTAACATCACTAAGGCAGTTGCTAAGCCAGTGGTAAACTTTTTAAGGCCAATACCCAATGGCTTTAACTCTTCTTTAAGCACGACCCCTTGCTGGATTAAACGACGTAATAACAGCATCTTATTTGAAATACGATTAGGATCCTGTTTAGTTTGCGTCGAGTTATAGTTATTCGCATCACGGTAGGCGCATTCATTGCGACAAAGTGTTAAAACACGTTCTTGGATATCAGAAAAATCGCTCGTTCGAGTGGCATGGGCAAGCACTTTTAGCAGTTGCTGCTCGCAGAACCAAGACAGGTAATTATCGGCGTTTTCAAAGTAAGATTTCCACTTAGGATCTCCAGGCTCATTACGGCGAAACTTCTTCAATAACAAACCAATCTGCTCACATAACTCATCGAGGGCAAGGTAAAAATGCGCCACATCAGTAAGCTGATGAAGTTCTTTCACATCATTTTCAACTGCAACAGCAAATTGATAAGCAAACAGATTAAGGTATAACCTGAACTCATCCACTGTCCGTCGATTTAAACTCGCGAAACGACCTTGAACTAAAGGCAAATGTAAGCCTTCAGAATAATATGAGCGACGGCCAACGATTGAACTGTAATAGTATTCTTCTTCATCTAAGGTGCGCGAACCTATGCCCATCTCCTTCGGTAGAAAGAAATAGAGATCAAGCTGACGACTATCCCCTTTTTCCATCTGGTGGCTGAACTTAATGGATAGGGATTCTTCTTGTTTAACGCGAATCTTAGACACAAAGACCTTTAATACCCTCACACTGTGGGGCTAAGCAGTTGTAAACCAATGGGGATAAAACATAATCTAAACTGAAATCCAACCAAATACACTGATTAAATTCGGCTATTAACGATTCGACAGCCACAAACAGTATTGCTAGGTTGAAATAACACCACGGCATAATCTTGGCTAGCATCACTGTCGAGTATCTCAATGCTAAGATTATGCCTTCCAGATTCACTAAAATGTAAGCTGCTGATGTATGAAAGATATTTCATGTGTTCTGGCCAATCTTTTTTTGCCACATCCTCTGACTCTGTTTTGGTTTTAACCGACACATTATAGGTCATACTGTTGGGTTTCATACTCTTTACCTCTCCCTGCATCAACAGCATACCTGCGCTCGTGCCATCAAGATGAAAGTAACGGTAATTAATTTGTGCATTGCCCGCAGAGATAAGCACATCGACTAATAAATAAAACTTTCCATCATCTTCTGCATTATCGTGACGATCATAAAGTTCTGAACTGCAATTAAAAATGATGGCCTTATTCGAGACAGATTGCATATAGATCACGCCACAAGCCACAATCAATGCGGATAGGATCGCCAGATTAATCGTCCACTTTAACCATTTAGCCACAGATCCCAACCTCCTGCAGCCACTGAGCATCAATAAACTCTTTAGGTCTTCTGAGATCCGCGATCTTGATATTACGGATAACAGACTGTCCCAGTTTATGTCCTCGTAGGGTTATATAAAACAATTGCTTATCATGGGACAGCGAGGTATAAACATCGGCCCAATCGCTGCGTTTACAAGCGGTAAGTCCCTGCCCTAAACGCTCGCCTAACTCGAATAATAACGTATTGTTGGTTTTTGAATTGGCATATAAATACAAACGAATATGTTGACCTGATTCAAGGGGAAGTTCAGTTGACATTAAAGGCTCTGTCGGTATGGTCCGATCAATGTGACTGATATAAAAAAGAGAGAGCGCTAACATTAAACCAAAAAGTAATGACACTCCCCACCAAGAAATGGATTGCAATCCTTTCTGATGAAATTGCCTAGGTAATTGGCCATGGGGACTGTGCAGTAAGTAGCCTTGGCCCTTAACGGTTTCAATCAAACTTTCGTACTGAGGCCCCAAAAAGGAACGGAGCATAAACACGGCCCTTGCAACAGACGTGTCAGTTAACGGCGGGTGAGCACCATCACCCGTTTTCAGCATATGCTTAGAGACCAGTTTCCCTTGATGTTCCACAAGTAAACTTAGCACCTGCAGTTCAGCTCGAGGAAGATGCCATGACTCATCTCTGGACTGCTCGATAAGCAAACCCCGCTCACGATCAAACCAGCAGCCCCCCAGTTGCATAATATCCTCCCAAGCTCATAAAAATATGGGGTTAAGTCTATGCAAGATATCTAATTATTACTGTGATCTTGCTAACCCAAAGAGTGCAAATAATATAATTTCGTGAAACCCCCCTCAGGTCAGGCCTAATTAAATGAAAATTTGCTTTAGCTCACAGGGATAAATGTGATTTTAGCGTGTAGAAATAAGCGATAAATGGATTTAAATTCACATAAATACAACAAATACCGTGACACAAACCCTATTTAAATCGATTAAACTCATTATAAAAAATTCATTAGCAGACAAAACAGATTAATATTTCATCCTTCGATTGATATTTTTTTGGTAAATATCCTTCTTTACAAATCACAATATTTATCCCTGCAAGCCCTAAACTCATCCTCACAAATGTTGCTTTACCATTTGATAAATAAAAGTAATTACATAATAAGAGGACATAGAAGATGAGTATGAATCGACGCCAAGCATTAACCCGTATTATCGGTATTAGCACCGCGGCAGCGGGCGCCACGCTGATGGGAACCTCTGTTCTTGCTGCAACCAATGCCGATGGTCAATATCAATTAGCAATAGGTGAAAAACTCAAGTATGTACCACTTGATCCTATGGCAACCGCAAAATTAGCCTACGAAACGGGTGGCGGTTGTATGCACCAAGTGTTTCACGCCGTTGTGACTATGCTAGCCCAATCCAATAGTGCAGATGCCGACAAGTTCAAGACAATACCAACGGCTTTAGCCGCTTATGG
The DNA here is from genome assembly GCF_000015185.1 of Shewanella sp. W3-18-1. Taxonomy (NCBI): domain Bacteria; kingdom Pseudomonadati; phylum Pseudomonadota; class Gammaproteobacteria; order Alteromonadales; family Shewanellaceae; genus Shewanella; species Shewanella sp. W3-18-1. The sequence goes on from NC_008750.1 coordinate 3,764,469, forward strand.
TTTTGCGGGTGTTACGGGACAAGGTACGCTCTGCGGCAACCTTAATGCGATAGGTATGCTCGTGAATATTTTAGATGACATAAATGGTCATAATAATGCGGTGATTGCCAACACCTTCCGCTATTACGAAAATACAACATTGCCTTTATCCTCAGCGGAATTTGTTGCAGGTATTGGCTCTACCGCAGAAAAAACAGCCCTTGTCGGCAGTTCATCAAAAGCAAAAAGCGTTTTATGCCACTCATCAATCAGTAATTGGTCGAAAGCTTCTGGCTTATCATTCGCGAAGAAAGGTGAACGCTGCTACCGCTTATCCGCCTCGATGGCCTACTACTTAGTCGATGTATTGAACCGCGCCTATCAAGGGGAAAATATCGCCGCCCTCAATGGCAGTAAGCCAACACCCGATGCACAGGAATGCCAACAATGCCATGGTAGTACAACCACTTTTGGCTCAGCAGCCAGTGTGAAAACGGATATGGAATGCACCACTTGCCATACTGGGCACTTTAATTAAGGGGGCTGTGATGAAATACCCATTACTCGCAGTGACCTTAGCGACACTAATGCTCGCAGGATGTGGCAGTGACAGCAATAAAGTGGAGGAAGAAACGCCACCAGCACCACCGCCACCACCTCCGGTTGAAAATGCGGTGAATATTGATGATGCCACCCAAATCAATCTTAAACTCGAGCAATTTAACGTTAGCACTGGAACCATTCAGTTTTCACTAACAGATGCACAGCAAGAAGCCATCACAGCGGCAAAAAACTATGATATTTACTATTTTGGTTTTCCCGACAAAACCAAGGAATCCCCTAATCCTAAAGCATGGAAACGCTGGCATGTGACTCAAAGTTATCGTTGCCAAAGCCTTGGTGAATGCAGTGGTAAATTGACTGAGGTTGCCGGCGGAAAATATCAATTTGAAATCGCAGGCTTAGATTGGAAACAGCAGGATCCAAGTCGTTCAGTGGCACACATTAAACTGGCGATCCAGATCTACGGGGCAAAAGCCAATAACGAGCTGAGTTTAATTCAAGTTCAACCACAATAATCTCTCATCAAATCTCCAAACCAAAAGAGAGGCATCCGATGGATGCCTCTCTTTTCGATTATATTTCAAAAAACTTAAGCGACATGTTTAGAACATCGCGGCATTCATCCACATATGTACCAAGATACTCGCCGCATAACCCAAGGCGATGACTGGCGTCCAACGTAAATGCGCACCAAAAGTATAAATCCCCCTAGCCTGCCCCATAAGGGCCACCCCAGCAGCACTGCCGATGGATAATAAACTGCCCCCAACACCAGCAGTCAAGGTCACTAGCAACCACTGCCCTAAGCTCATATCAGGATTCATCGTCAATACCGCAAACATCACCGGAATATTATCAACAACCGATGATAAAACCCCTATCGCGATATTGGCATAAGTGACATCCCAGTGCTGGTACATGGCTTCAGACACTAAGCTCAAATACCCCATAAAACCTAAGCCGCCCACACATAACACCACACCATAAAAAAACAGCAGCGTATCCCACTCTGCGCGGGCAATACGGTTAAATACATCAAAAGGCACGACACTACCCAGTTGTTGTAAACGCAATTCATCGTGTCTTAATTCTGCTTTAGCACGTTCGCGCGCTACCGAGCGATCGAAGGTCTTACGCAGGTAGAAACCAAAAAACTGCAGAAAACCTAACCCAGTCATCATACCTAACACGGGTGGCATACCAAAGAGCGAATGAGCACACACCGCGGTAGCAATCGTAAATAGAAATAGGGCAACAATGCGTTTGGCACCGGGCTTAGTGTAAACCTTTACCGTTTCAGCCTCAGGCACATAATGCGGGATAAACACACTCATAATGGCCGCAGGTACCGCAAAATTGACTAAAGAAGGAATAAATAAATGGAAGAATTCCCCAAAGTGTACCGTCCCCTTTTGCCATACCATTAATGTAGTAATATCCCCAAATGGACTGAAAGCGCCTCCCGCATTGGCTGCGACCACAATGTTAATACACGCAAGGGTAATAAATTTACGCTGCCCTGCCCCCACCTTCATCACCACGGCGCACATCAGTAATGCAGTCGTCAGGTTATCCGCCACAGGGGAGATGAAAAAAGCCATAAACCCCGTAAGCCAAAATACCGTTCTTAAGCTAAAACCCCGACCAACGAGCCAAGCGCGAATAGCATCAAATAAATTACGTTCCTCCATCGCGTTGATATAGGTCATAGCAACGAGCAAAAACAGTAATAATTCAGAGTATTCCAATAGGTTATGTTTAAATGCTGCCTCAGAAATCTCAGACATCCCATTTTGTGTATACACAAAACCGATCATGCCCCAAATAATACCGGCCGCCACAAGCACTGGTTTTGACTTGCGCAAGTGTAATTTCTCTTCCGCCATCACCAATATATAGCCAACAATAAACACAAAGACGGCAATATAACCTACCGTGGCAGTCGTTAAATTAAGACGCTCGATTCCGTCTGCCATCGCCCAAGCCGCGGGTGAGAAACTGCCCAATACGGCAATACAACATAGGCTGAGAAATGCCATTCCACTGCCCCTAAACAACCGCTGTAATTTCATTAAGTTCATCTCTACGTGGGAATGAGTTTAGAAATTACCATACCGAGTCAGTAAAAAATGTTGATAAGAAGCAAACTTCTGAATGCCCATTACTGGCTAACGGGCTAAAAAGCATTAATTTTTGTCAATCTACCAATAAAAAAGCACCCTGAGGTGCTTCTGAGTTGATGTGACTCACGATTAGAATGCGTATAACAACGTCATATTCGTTTCAGTGTCTGTGCTTTTCTTATTATCAAATGGTTCACTGTTATAGCGCACAATTACCGCAAACTTCATTGCCAACGAGCCGATAATATTAGCCGTTAACGAGGTTTCGGAGCGGGCATCTAACTTATCACCATAGTCTGCAACAAAACGTTGTTGGAACTTAGAAGTATCGGTAATTTCAGTTTCAAAGTTAATCACACCGTGGGCAACGATACTGTCGTTAGAATTCTGCCCCTCTAAAATAGCCTGTTCAGAATCAAGACGTTGATAGATATAACCAGGACCGACTTCAACGTCTAAAAACGTCTTTGTCGCATCATATAATCTATGCCCATAACCCGTTGCACCTGACAGAGTGTATTCGTACCCTGTAAAGGGATCGACTTCGTAGTTGGCATTTGTAAACAAGTAACTACGGTCTGTCATTTTGTAGTTACCTTGTGCAGCGACTAAATACCGTTTCGCAGTGACAGAACCCGTATCTTCTTTGTATAAACCTTCGAGTAGGTACTGATTCTCCCAATCACCAAGCTCATGTTTAAGATTTAAACGTCCCTTGTAGGATGAAGTATCCGTATTACCTGTGGTTAAGGTTGCACCCAGTTCAACTTCACCAGCAAATGTTTTATCGCCTTTGACAAAATCACTCCCAGCATTCGCCATAAAAGGTGCAGCCATTAATATCGCTGCGGTCAGTACTTTCTTCATGTCTACCTCTTCCTATTTCGCTGTACCCACCTTATGGCATATCTGCTCGACCCAATTGGATAAACACATATTGATAGGGTTAGTACGCCTAAAAAATGCGCGCAATACTAACATTTATGAGTAACAATTGAAAACCGACTCTATTTTGAACATAAAAAAACCCGCTTTTTAGCGGGTTTTTCATTAAGCCGAAAACTTACATATTGATCTTAGGATCTAACGCACCAGACTGATAAGCTTTGTACATTGCTTGTAAAGACAAAGGCTTAATCTTAGATGCCTGACCCGCACAACCAAAGGCTTCGTAGCGAATAGTACAAATATCCGCCATCGCTTCCATCGAGGCTTTTAAGAATTTACGAGGGTCGAACTCGCTTGGGTGTTCGGCCAAGTATTTACGTACCGCACCAGTAGACGCTAAACGCAGATCGGTATCGATGTTCACTTTACGCACACCGTGTTTGATACCTTCAACGATTTCTTCTAATGGCACGCCGTAGGTCTCAGGAATTTGACCACCGTATTGGTTGATGATCTGTAACCATTCTTGTGGCACAGAAGATGAACCGTGCATCACTAAGTGAGTATTAGGAATGCGGGCATGGATTTCTTTAATACGGTCGATACGCAGTACATCGCCTGTCGGTTTACGGCTGAACTTGTATGCACCGTGGCTAGTGCCAATCGCAATCGCCAGCGCGTCAACATGAGTATCAGCAACAAAGCGCGCCGCTTCTTCTGGGCTGGTCAGCAGTTGGTCGTGGCTTAACACGCCTTCTGCACCAACACCGTCTTCTTCACCGGCAGTACCGGTTTCTAAGCTGCCTAAACAACCGATTTCACCCTCTACAGACACACCACAGGCGTGGGCGAATGCAACGGTTCTGCGAGTCACATCAACGTTGTACTCATAAGACGCTGGGGTTTTACCGTCGGCCATTAATGAGCCGTCCATCATTACTGATGACATACCTAATTGGATAGAACGCTGACAGATATCAGGGTCAGTACCGTGGTCTTGGTGGATACAGACTGGGATATCAGGATACTGCTCAAGGGCCGCAGTCATCAGATATTTTAAGAACTGAGGACGGGCATATTTACGCGCACCCGCAGAGGCTTGCACAATAACAGGGCTGTCGGTAGCTTCTGCGGCCTGCATGATGGCGCGCATTTGCTCAAGGTTGTTTACGTTAAACGCTGGCACACCGTATCCATGTTCTGCCGCGTGATCGAGTAGTTGTCGTAGGGAAATTAACGCCATTTTTTTAACTCCAATAATAGGGTGACTGTCACATTAACGCTTGGTCACCGAGGTCGCTATCGTTTGGATGGATTTTTATGCTTAATCACTTAAGTCAGATTGTGGTATGACAAAAGAGAATAAGCGGTTTTTTATAATTCTTTTACTTTTATAGCCACTTAGTTAGCGGCTTATTGCGGCGTCTTATGCGCCGCATTGTTTAAAACCAATCTCTTAAGCGCCGCGTTTTTTCAGCATAGCTACAGCGGGTAATTCTTTACCTTCGAGGAACTCGAGGAAAGCGCCACCACCCGTAGAGATATAAGACACTTTATCGGCGATACCGTATTTATCGACCGCCGCTAAGGTGTCACCACCGCCAGCGATAGAGAAGGCTTTAGAATCCGCAATCGCTTGGGCGATACGCTTAGTACCTTCGCCAAATTGGTCGAATTCGAATACGCCAACAGGGCCGTTCCATACGATAGTACCAGCAGATTCAATGATTTTGGCTAAGGCTTCGGCACTGTCTGGGCCGATGTCGAAAATCATATCGCTATCGCTAACATCGCTCACCGATTTTAAGGTCGCCGTTGCCGTTGGGCTAAACTCACCCGCCACAACCACATCGGTTGGTACAGGAATATCGCCGCCGCGGCTTTGGGCGTTCGCCACTAAACGCTTAGCTTCGTCAATTAAATCGGCTTCGTATAAAGATTTACCGACATTGTGACCCGCCGCAGCGATAAAGGTGTTAGCAATACCACCGCCAACCACTAATTGATCCACAATGCCCGATAAGCTTTCTAATACGGTGAGCTTAGTTGACACTTTAGAGCCGCCAACGATCGCCACTAATGGACGCGCTGGATTATCTAACGCCTTACCTAAAGCATCTAACTCTTGGGCCAGTAATGGGCCAGCACAGGCGATAGGCGCGTATAAGCCAACACCGTTGGTTGACGCTTCTGCGCGGTGAGCTGTGCCGAAGGCATCCATCACATAAACGTCGCACAGGGCGGCCATTTTCTTAGATAGCGCTTCGTCGTTTTTCTTCTCGCCTTTATTAAAGCGCACGTTTTCAAACACAACCACTTCACCTACAGCGACTTCAACGCCGTCTAAATAGTCGGTCGCTAAACGGACGGTGCAAGACAGGGCTTTGGCCAAGTAATCGACCACAGGTTGCATTGAAAATTCGCTGTTGTATTCACCTTCGGTTGGACGACCTAAGTGCGACATCACCATTACCGCCGCACCTTTGGCAAGGGCTAACTCGATAGTGGGGAGAGAGGCTCTAAGGCGCGCATCACTGGTGACGACGCCATTGCTGACAGGCACATTGAGATCTTCACGGATAAGCACTCGCTTACCTTGGAGATCCAGATCTGACATATTGATAATTGCCATGGTAACGCTTCCTTTTATAATCAAAAAACAAACTGGTTTTTCATCAATCGGTTTGAGTAGATAGCAACTCGATATCCCGTCGAATTAACTACAAACTTCTTAACCCATTGGTATAAATTCTTATTTTTCAGCTTTGTTTAGCTGCAATCATCGCCAAACTCGTATCCAACATACGATTAGCAAAACCCCACTCGTTATCGCACCACAGCAACAGTTTAACTAACTGCCCAGCGCTTACCCGAGTTTGAGTGCCATCAACAATACTGGAGCGGGGATCATGGTTGAAATCACATGATACCAAAGGCTCATCAGTATAGCCTAGAATACCGTTAAATCGCCCATTGGCGGCCAATTCTAACACTTGGTTCACGCTGGCAATATCAACGGTTTTCGCTAAGGTGACAGACAAGTCGATCGCGGTTACGTTAATCGTTGGCACGCGCACCGAAATGGCCTCAAACTTGTCCTTCATATGTGGCAAAATCCGCTCAATACCGCGGGCAAGTTTAGTGTCAACGGGGATAATAGATTGGCCTGCAGCTCGGGTGCGACGTAAATCATCATGATAGGCATCAATCACTTGCTGATCGTTCATCGCCGAATGGATGGTGGTAATAGCACCGCTTTTCACCCCAAAGTGTTTATCGAGTACATCAATCACTGGCACGATACAGTTGGTAGTGCATGAGGCATTTGAGACAACGGTATGTTCGGCACGCAGTAAATCGTGGTTCACACCATAAACAATAGTGCCATCAACATCGGCTGACGATGGATGACTTATCAGCACTTGCTTAGCGCCAGCATGGATATGGGCTTCACAGCTTTGACGATCTAAGATTACGCCCGTGGCCTCATAGACGATATCAATATCCATCTCGCGCCAAGGGAGTTTTGCCGCATCAGGCTCGTGGAGGATTTTTATCGCATCGTCGCCAATCAACATATGATTATCAACAAGCTTCACTTTGTGTTGAAACCGACCATGGGTGGTATCGTATTGGGTAAGATGAATAATGGCTTCAGGCTTAGCCAATTCATTAATCGCGACAATCTGTATTTGCTGACGTTTTCCCGACTCATATAAAGCGCGAAGGATAGAGCGGCCGATACGGCCATAACCATTAATAGCGACTCGGATCATTGAGGTATCAGTTTCCTCTTAATACAAAAACGGCCTGCAAACGATTGCAGGCCGCATTATACAGATTAACAGTTCAAAAGTTTAACCTTTTGTATTTAATCTAATCCTTTGGCTGATTAACCTAGTGATTTTGCTGCATTCAGCACATTTTCAACGGTGAAACCGAAATGCTTCAGCAACACGTTGCCTGGCGCAGACTCACCGAAAGTGGTCATACCCACAACAGTGCCTTCGAAACCAACATACTTGTACCAGAAGTCAGTATGGGCTGCTTCAATGGCGACACGCTTAGTCACAGCACGGGGCAATACTGACTCTTTATAAGCCGCATCTTGCTTATCAAACTCAGTGTTTGATGGCATAGAAACTACGCGAACTTGTTTGCCTTGTTCAGTCAGAGCCGCTGCCGCTTCCATCGCCAATTGCACTTCACTACCGGTTGCGATCAGGATCAGTTCTGGTGTACCTGCACAGTCTTGCAGTACGTACGCACCTTTTGCCACATTGGCTAATTGCTCAGCACTGCGTACTTGAGCCTTCAGGTTTTGACGGCTGAAGATGAGTGATGTTGGTGCCGTACGACGTTCGATAGCCGCCTTCCACGCAACAGCGGTTTCAGCCGCATCACAGGGGCGCCATACCGCCATATTTGGCGTCATACGCAGGTTAGCTAATTGCTCAACGGGTTGGTGCGTTGGGCCGTCTTCACCTTGACCGATAGAGTCATGGGTGTAAACGAAGATGTTTTGAATGCCCATCAGTGCAGACATACGCACAGCATTACGCGCGTATTCCATAAACATCATGAAAGTCGCACCGTAGTTGATAAAGCCACCATGGAGTGACACGCCGTTCATAATGCCACTCATACCGAACTCGCGCACACCGTAGTACACATAGTTACCGGCTGGATCGTCTTGAATCCCTTTAGAACCTGACCATAAGGTCAAGTTAGAACCCGCTAAGTCGGCAGAGCCACCAAGCAGTTCAGGCAACATAGCACCAAAGGCACCGATGGCATTTTGTGACGCTTTACGGCTCGCAATACCTTCGGCTTTATCTTGGCATTCTTGGATAAATGCCTGTGCTTTAGCTTCGAAATCAGCAGGTAATTCGCCTTTCAGTACACGGCGCTCGTACTCTGTAGCCAGTTCTGGGTATGCTTTAGCGTAAGCAGCAAACTTGTCGTTCCACGCGGCTTCCCTTGCAGCACCCGCCTCTTTAGCATCCCAACCTGCGTAAACATCGGCAGGGATTTCGAATGGTGCATGTGGCCAACCTAAGAATTCACGAGCCGCGGCGATTTCAGCATCACCTAATGGTGCGCCATGACAATCGTGGCTGCCAGATTTGTTTGGCGAACCGAAACCGATAATGGTTTTGCAGCAGATCATGGTGGGCTTGTCGGTCACGGCTTTCGCCGCTTCAATAGCGGCACGAATCGCATCGCTATCATGGCCATCAACATTGGCAATCACATGCCAGCCGTAAGCTTCGAAACGTTTTGGCGTGTCATCGGTAAACCAGCCTTCAACATGGCCGTCGATAGAAATACCGTTGTCATCCCAAAATGCAATTAACTTACCTAAACCTAAAGTGCCAGCTAATGAACAAGCTTCGTGGGAAATACCTTCCATCAAGCAACCATCGCCAAGGAAGCAGTAAGTATAGTGATCAACAATCTCGTGGCCGTCGCGGTTAAACTGCGCCGCTAGTGTTCTTTCGGCAATCGCCATACCGACCGCATTACTAATGCCCGCGCCTAATGGACCCGTTGTGGTTTCAACACCTGGGGTATAACCATATTCAGGATGACCTGGGGTTTTTGAATGCAATTGACGGAATTGTTTCAGTTCTTCAATCGGTAGTTCATAACCCGTCAGGTGGAGTAAAGAGTAGATCAGCATAGAGCCGTGACCGTTAGAGAGGATAAAACGATCTCTATCTACCCATTTCGGATTGTTCGGATTGTGCTTAAGGAAATCATTCCACAGCACTTCAGCAATATCTGCCATGCCCATTGGGGCGCCGGGGTGGCCTGAGTTTGCTTTTTGAACTGCATCCATACTTAACGCACGGATTGCGTTGGCGAGTACTTTACGGGAAGACATGCTCTCTCCTGCTTAATTTGTGGGGTCTAGCGGGCAATTTGGATGCATATTTTCCCCTACATAAGAGGATGACGCAAACGAAAATTCATCACAATTTCACCTTCATCGCGTCAATCGTGCTTTATCAAGATAAAAAAGAGATTGAATATGAACTTTTATAGTCCAAACTTCGTAATTAAAATCGGCATACCAAGACACTCATAAAGTTTTTACTTAAGATTGCCTACGGGCCATCTTGGGCATTTTAATTAGATATACCAATGAAAAATAATGGTCCAAAGATATATTTAATGATTTATTTTCAAAAAGTTAATTAACAAAATCGCTTTTTAGTTTGGATTTTAAAGCTGGGATTTACCTCACTAAGTACACAAATATTTAGCTTTGGGGGTGTCATAGTGATGAATTTCCACTAAAATAGCCGTCTAGATGTAGATGCTTCTACACGTTTGAATGCTAACGACGAGATTTTCCTACTATGGCAAAGCACTTGTTTACTTCTGAGTCGGTCTCAGAAGGTCATCCCGATAAAATTGCAGATCAGATTTCTGATGCTGTGCTAGATGCAATTCTGGCCCAAGATCCTAAAGCACGCGTCGCGTGTGAAACCTACGTCAAAACTGGCATGGTATTAGTGGGTGGTGAAGTCACTACTTCTGCTTGGGTAGATATTGAAGAGTTGACCCGTAAAACGGTTCGCGAAATTGGTTATACCCATTCAGACATGGGGTTTGATGCCGATTCCTGCGCCGTATTAAACGCGATTGGTAAACAGTCTCCAGACATCAACCAAGGTGTTGATCGCGCCGATCCAAAAGAACAAGGTGCCGGCGACCAAGGCTTAATGTTTGGTTATGCCAGCAATGAAACCGAGATCCTGATGCCTGCACCTATCACTTATGCCCATGCACTAGTGAAGCGTCAATCAGAAGTACGTAAAAACGGCACTTTGCCATGGCTGCGCCCAGACGCGAAAAGCCAAGTCACCTTCGCCTACGAAAACAACAAGATTGTCGGTATCGATGCGATCGTGCTTTCAACCCAGCACAGCCCTGATATCGCCCAAGCAGATTTGATCGAAGGCGTGATGGAAAGCATCATCAAGCCCGTTCTGCCTGCCCAGTGGTTAAGCAAAGACACTAAATACTTTATCAACCCAACTGGCCGTTTCGTTATCGGCGGACCTATGGGTGACTGTGGTTTAACGGGTCGTAAGATCATCGTAGATACCTACGGCGGTATGGCGCGTCATGGCGGTGGTGCATTCTCTGGTAAAGACCCATCAAAAGTTGACCGTAGTGCCGCTTACGCTGCCCGTTATGTAGCAAAAAACATTGTTGCTGCAGGTCTGGCTGATCGCTGCGAATTGCAAGTGTCTTACGCTATCGGTGTGGCTGAGCCAACATCAATCAGTATCGAGACCTTCGGTACGGGTAAAGTGTCTGAAGAGGTGCTGATCAAATTAGTGCGTCAACACTTCGACCTACGCCCATATGGCCTGACTGAAATGCTAAATCTGGCTCGCCCAATTTATCAGGCAACTGCCGCTTACGGTCACTTTGGCCGCAACGAATTCCCATGGGAAGCAACAGATAAAGCCGAAGCACTGCGCGCTGACGCTGGCTTATAATCCCATATTAAGATGCATAAAAAACCGCTACCAAGCGGTTTTTTTATGCATGATGGGGTAGATTAATAATGCGAAGACAAATACAGCAAGATAAAAAGCAGCATATACACTAACCATTAGAGTCCACTGACCCATGAACGATAACGCCACCTTATTACAGCAACTTCAAACTTGTGCATGGGCAGCCAATGTAGGTCAGCCAGAGGAAACAGCAAAGACATACGGCACATTAGCGGACATTGCCGCTTTTATTGAATCCGATCCTGAAGCCTTTTTTGAAACACCTTACGAAATCCAATATGAAAGCCTGTGTGTAACAGATCATAACTTGGCTACTTCATTAAAAACAAAGGCAGTAGTAAATGACATGCATGCTTGGATTTCTGACAACGAAGTAGATGAAATATCTAAGTCAGCTTACCTCTCCACTTGGAAAATGATTCCCGTTGCAGAAGTATGCGCACTGACATCCGACGACGCAGATACGCTCGCTACACTACTCCGAGCTGACGTTAAACTTTCAGCCTTTACGAGTGAACGCCTATCTTGGTATCTCAGTGGAAGAATACCTTTTGGTTATATTGGTACTTACCCAAACGGGCAATGGCTCATTCTTTAGGCTGATACGCTAGTGTAAAGCTAGAAAGCGGGTGTCCCGTTTCATTTTTTTGAGGACTCTCATTCTAAGCCATTTTAGCCAAAGCAGATTGTAGGCAAACTGAAAGTGCATTATGTTGTTTTATAATGAGTGGCTGTTTATATGTTTATTAATCCATAGAAATTTTAATGAGAAACTGACGAGTTAGAGCAAAGGGTCTATCACGTTTATGTCCCAAAAGTGAGCTAGTGAATCAGACTTTCCTAGTCTGGTTCATAGGGTAACATCCAGTCATAGATATCAACTAATTACCCTTCAAACGGTATAAAAACCGCTACCGCAAAAAAGCAAATTCCTATAGCATCATTTATACCCATTTACATGGATGTGGCAGCGGCCATATTTGAGATTTAGTAAACAAGCGATTTATGCCTGCAAACAGCGCAGCGCATAAATACTAAGACGTTAGCTTTTTGTAGGGATAACAATGTCAACAACAGCATCATTAAAGTGTAAGTATTGTGAAAAATATAATGAAGTCGATGCGTGTTTTTTTGATGACTTTATGACCAGCAATAAAATTAATCTTTCATTTCATTGCGGAATATGGTAAGCGTCCGGGCAACTACACCTATCTTTTAAAATTCCATGGTAACAGGCTGTCTATATCCGGTGCTGGTTGGCACAGTTCATTAAGGCAAGCCATGATGTAATCAAATGGCACTAAGCCATTAACCTTTGCGGTTTCCACAATGCTGTAAAGCGTGGCACTGGCATGAGCCCCATTAGCTGTCTGACTGAATAACCAATTTTTTCGACCAATCACAAACGGTTTTACCGCTCGCTCTGCACGATTATTATCAATACTCAATCTGCCATCATCAACATAACGAATAAGTTTGTGCCATTGATTAGCCAGGTAATTAGCCGCCTCTATCAGTTTGGTATTACCCACTAAATTCGGTTGGTTTTGCTCAAGCCATGCTTTTAGCTTGTCCAGTATAGACACACTGACTGCTTGTCTTGTCGTGTATTTATCATCCGCACTTTTATCTTTAACGCGTGACTCAACGCCGTACAGTTTTTGGATAAGGCTCAATACCACATCCGCTTTGCCGGTTTTATTTTTACCTTGCAGCTTTTTGGCTTCAATAAATTTACGACGCGCATGCGCCCAGCAGCCAGTTAAGGTTGCCTGTGTTTTTTCATAAGCTTGATAACCATCTACGTGCAAGTACCCTTGATATCCATCAAGATAATTAACCACGCACGCGGCCGCGCGACTATTGTGAAAATCGTAAAGCACGATATTAGGGATAGGATTATTCGGGTCTGGTGAATCTCGACCTGAGCAATACACCCACATGTAGCTGTTCACTTTATCGGATTTCACCACCTTTAATGGCGTTTCATCGGCAAACAGCGTGGGCTGCTTTAACAGTTCGGCTTTAAGTCGCTCAACTAGTGGCGCGAAGAGTGCGGCGGATTTGTCTATCCAGCTGCTCATGGTCTGGCGACTGAGCTCAATACCGTATTGCTTGAACATCGCTTCCTGGCGATAAAGCGGTAACCCGTATTGGTATTTACTGGTGATAAGCTGACTGAGCAAACTGCTCGTCGCGATACCTTTATTAATCGGCATTGCAGGCATTGGTGCTTGTTTTATTGGCGTATTCGTCGAGGATTTATCACAGTGACGGCACGCGTATTTAGGCCGAATGTGCTCAATGACTTTTATTTGCGCTGGGATAAACTCAAGCTTTTCTGACTTATCTTCACCCATTTTATGTAGCTCACCGCCACAGCAATCACAGGTTTTATCTTCAATGTCGTGGATAACTTGCTCACGGGGTAAGTCTTTTGGCAGTGGCTTACGCACCGGTTTTTTGCGGGTATAGCTAATGGATTGTTGCTCAGCCTCAACGGCTTCAACAATCTCTTCTACTTCATTGAATAACTCGCCTTGCCCTACAAAGCCTTCAGCACTTTTGCCAAATTGTTTTTGTTGGGCCAGGCGCCAGCGTTCTTCTAGCGCAGCTATTTGCGCATCTTTTTGTAAAGATAATTGCCGCTCATTTTCGAGCAGTTTTTCCAGTTCAGCAATGCGCTGTTGAAGGGCGAGTACATTTTTCATGACGCCTATTTTAAGGCGTCACCAGCGGGTTTCCAGTGCTAAATGAACATCCTTTGATGATCATCAATCGATCGCAAATATTAAAGTAATTGCTTACCTGCTATATCAATTTTACTGTGGCCAATGACATCATAACCCGACAATAACCAGTGTAATTGTTGCTCGGTTAATGTCATGGTGGGTGACATGAGTTTGGGCCATTTGAACTTATGCTTATCTAATCGCTTATACCACAGCGCAAAGCCGGTATTATCCCAATAAAGCAATTTGAGTTTGTCACGGCCTTTATTACAAAAGACAAATAGCGCACCACTGAGCACTGGGAGTTCAAGCTCTGCTTCCACTAAGGCGGCTAACCCATTAATCGATTTTCGAAAATCGACCACATCGGCACATACATAAACGGTGGGCACATCAACAAACATCTTCATGCCATTAGCCCTTTAATAATGGCAACGATATCGGTCGTTGCTAAATCTGCAGGTAGGGTGAGTTGGCCGGTGCGGGTATCAAACTGCAGTGTATTTTGATGAGTGTGCTCGCAGACGTCAGTGGTGGTTTGTTTTAGTTGAATAAAGCGTGATGATGTAGCGCGCGTTGGTAAGGTTATTTTTTGCTGGTTCTCAGCCTGTAAAGCACGTTGTTTATAATAAGTGGTAATCGAGACATTATGATGTTGGCAGAATTCAACATTAGTGCCACTAAACGAGCCGCGTTGTTGAAGTAGCATCTGCCACTGAGTAGTTGTTCTGTATGTTTTCATCACCTGCTCCAAATTTATCATTGAGCAGGTATTTTCAAATAGGCAGATTAATGATGCGAGGTGTGGTTCGCTAGACGGTTACGGAATATGTGGTAAAGATAACATTTATAGCAATCTCACACAGTCAGAACTGGAAGAAATAATTAATCCTTCAAGTGAATTAGAAAGACAGGCGGAATTCTTAGGTATCTCTGCTGCAAAACTTAGTGCATATGTTTATCCTCCGGATGTAATGAAGGAGGCAGATTTAGATAGAAGAAAAATTCGTGGTTTATCTATAAAAGAGTACCTAAAATCATGCCGTCAGAGCTACCCAAAAAAGGAAGGGCAGAATTGGTGGCTCGTTTATCAATTAAAGACATTAGATGCTGTTGTGTTCTTTCGTAGAGATTTTAAGTCATATAGGCTTCTAGATGGGAAAGGTATATCTCTTGAATTTGGAAATATCATAGAATTAGGAGATTACGTACGTGAAAGAATCTAAAAACACTGTGGGGTCGGGCTGTCTAGGAGCTGTTCACCGTGGTTCTAGACAATTGCTATGATATTACTAAGTCATCAGCATCAAGTGGTCAATAATCTGTGGGTATTGACCAGTCCACCAAGAACCTTGCCCAATATGTGTCCCGCATCAATATGTGCCTACAAAGTTGAGGGATGGATATACAAACAAAATTATGCCGAGGATGTTTAATAACCTCCTCGGCATTTATTATTTAAGAGATAGTGGTTTAAAATCAAGAAGGGAACTATCAAACTCCACAGACAACAATTTATCTTTGAAAGCTTCGGATATTATTATATTAAATGCACCACCCCACTCATACAAACGAAAGGCGTCTAAGTTTTCAGGTATTTTGTCCTTATTGACAACTGGTTCAATAAAAAATCGCCCATGCTTTGATTCCCAAACTTCTGGAATGTAGCCCAGAGGCCAGCGTTCAATTCTAGAACATTCCCAATCAACGCAGTCAATGTAATTAAATACATGCATCAACACATACTTTAAATTGTTATGCCTATTTATAAATGGTATTAACTGGACACCACTGACATTAATATAGTCCGCAAAAAAGACATCCTCATTAAACGCCAATAACCTAGATCCAACCGAGACCACCGGAGGTGATTTACCTTCTTTTAATGCATTGAAATATAAAACACCTTTGAATCCAGATTGAATCGCAGATAGTTTCACATCACTTAATTCATTTCCTTCGCCATCTATAAAAAATGAACTAGGATTCATATAACCCATCCATTTTTTACTTTCCGAATTTATACCTAATTTATAGTAATTCATTATTTGTTAACCTTCGTCAATATGTCAGTGCCAGCAGTAGTATCATTAAACTAGGATCCTATCTCTAAGCACGGCGCCGTATAGAAGGG
The DNA here is from genome assembly GCF_000015185.1 of Shewanella sp. W3-18-1. Lineage (NCBI taxonomy): Bacteria > Pseudomonadati > Pseudomonadota > Gammaproteobacteria > Alteromonadales > Shewanellaceae > Shewanella > Shewanella sp. W3-18-1. The sequence goes on from NC_008750.1 coordinate 3,780,427, forward strand.
AAATATTTATTAGACTCCTTTGTACAGTTTCCCAGCGCTGTTATCAATGTCGCTTTATCCATAAATGACAAAACGAGCCCTGAATCACTCAAGTTTATAAAAAATAAGGTGATAACACTAGATTCTGAAGAGGAGGAACGAAAGCGAGGACAAACGAAAACGAGGACAGCCACATCTTTTTGTGTTTTTTAGCTTCTTTGACTAGGCTTTACATTATCTTGCTTTTGTCGTTTTGGAGTGTCTCATGACCTCAGCCAGAAGACAGTTAATTGATGCCAATGCGACGCCTTTCTATCATGTGATAAATCGCTGTGTTCGCAGGGCTTTTTTATGTGGTGAGGATAAACTCACTGGTCGAAGCTATGAGCATAGGCGTGGCTGGATTGTTGATAAAATCAAAGTATTGTCATCGATTTTTTGTATTGATATTTGCGCCTATGCGGTGATGAATAACCACTATCATTTAGTGCTTAAAATTAATGTTGAGAAAGCTAAATCCTTAAGTCAAAGGGAGATTATCAGTCGTTGGTGTCAAATCACTAAAGGCCATGCGGTTGCTACTAAGTATATGAATGGTGACGTCTTAATCGACGGTGAAGTCATGTTACTTGATGCATTGCTCGCTGAGTGGCATGAACGGCTAAGTAGTGTTAGCTGGTTTATGCGCTGCCTTAATGAAGAAATCGCCCGCAAAGCCAATCGTGAGGATGAGTGTAAAGGTGCCTTTTGGGAAGGGCGGTTTAAGTCGCAAGCACTGTTAGATGAGCAAGCACTGCTCGCCTGTATGATGTACGTGGATTTAAATCCAATCAGGGCGGGGGTTGCAGACTCTTTGCAATCCTCTGATTTTACATCGATTCAAGAAAGAATTAGCTTGCTAAACCTGCAACGTGACGCTTTTACCTCACTTAAAACACAGGTTAAATCCGTAAATAAACTGCCGCAAATTATTCACCAATCCCTCGCCAAATTTGATGGTCCAACACACCAGAGTCAGCAAACGGGCATTCCGTTTTATTTTGTCGATTATCTTGAGTTAATAGATTGGACGGGTCGAGCCATCCGCCTTGATAAAAAAGGTTATATCGATAATCAACGGCCAAAACTCCTTCATGAGTTAGGGATTGCCTCCGATGCATGGCTCACTTCTGCCAAAGAGTTTCGTCGTCAATACAGTGGTATAAGTGGTCGATGGGATAGCATGTGCGAATTCAAAAAGCAGCACAACAGTGGTAAATGGTGTAAAGGTAAAGCCTCTAGCCAAGCTTTGCACCCTTAAACGGGTAAGCTTCTCCATGCTGACTGTTCACGCTCTGCATTACTTTTGTTTAGTCTGAACAAAAGTAAACATGCAAATTCCTAAATTACTATTGTCCCATACCGAGTTCGTGATAACTAAAGGCTCTAAAATCAGAGTATTAATATTAAACCACTTAGCAATGGTCGAAATGGGCATTTTGCATGCAAAGTAAGCCAATTTGATCTTGGGATAACAGTGCGCACTCTACGTTATTTTTTACCTTTACTCGCTCAAAATCATCGGCCGTAACATTTTCTATTGTTACAGAATAAGCATTGGTTCGGCCGCAATTGAGCCAAATATCCCCAATTTGAACCCAATAATAGCGCGATAGATCCGAGTCAGCAGCAAACTCGACTTCAAATCCCCTTGCCTCACACTTATTAAGAGCACACTCAGATAGGATCAATCGCAAATTATCCCAAGCCGATAAATAGACTTCGGCATAGGCGGTTAGGAGTGACTCAACAAATGGATCGTTCACGTATTGCTCTCCTGAATATTCGTCAATAAAGACACTGTTCTCAATTGCGATAATCCGCTATCTGACTTATGTCTTCACCAACATTAAATAGTAGTCCCTTGCTGATACCGTGAAAAAGTCCACAACTTGCATGTTCGCTTTTCCCGAGTGAGCGGCAAATGAACGCTCATTCTCCTCAGCAATAAAGGTCAACATATAACTAAAATGCGGTGAAACAACGGAGCGAATGGCGTTAACTAGGGCCTCAAAAACCCCTGTCCCACGATAGGTTTGATGCACCCAAATAGGTCCATATTGGCAGCTATTATTTTTTGTCAGCTTTGGGCCATCCCAACTTAGCTGAGGCAGACGATTTAATAGCGAGCGATAGATCGGCCAAGCCTCGAAAAACGTCCACCGTCCTGCGATAACATAACCGATAATGGTTGAATCAACCTCGGCAACCATAACCCAGTGATGATTCACTAATTCACTGAGTTCATTACGAGAAAAGGCTTGCCCCTCAAGGCCAATATTTGCTGACGTTAACTCATCATTGAGATACCGTTTCTCAAGCACCACTAATAAATCAATATCTTGCGCTGTCGCTAATCGTATTATCACGGCTATATTCATATATAAAATCGATTTCAAGGGCATGATTATACATTAGCTAAAGGGCAACCCAACCCTGTTGCTCCTCAAGATAAGCACAATTCCATGCGCTCCATCCGTTCATCAACGTCACTTTTCTTCCTGTTGTTTCGCCCATTGAATAAAAAGCACTACCGGATAAGGTGACATCAATACTAATCCTAAACCAATAAGACTTGAGATGAATAACATTCCGCTGATGTCGAGACTCCATTGCGTCAACATATAGACCCCAACTCCACAAACTAACATCAATACGCCTAACCAATGTAAAAACTTCAATAAATTCAGAGTACTTTTAACCGTATCTCTCATAGAAACCTCTTTCGATTTTGAGCTAAACTTGTCACACTATGGGCATAATCATGGGAAAAGGAACAGAAACGATGTTAAAACAAACATTCATAGTAAGTGCATTACTACTCGGATTGACGGCTTGCCAAGGCACCGACCTCACAAAGAATAATTCGACTCCATTAGAGGGAAGCTGGCACATTGAAGCCATTCAAGGCAAACCCGTTATCGATTACAGCCCTGCACACATCACCTTTGAAGCTGAAGGTAAACTCCATGGTAATAACAGCTGCAACAACTTTTTTGGCCAATATATCCAGCAAGACCAAGAACTTAAATTAACACCAGCGGGGAGCACAATGAAAGCCTGCGTTGATGCTCTGATGCAGCAAGAGCATAAGGTCATGCAGGCTATGCCACTTGTAGCAAAAGCCACATTAGTCGAAGGGCGTCTGACCTTGCTCAGCAGCGATGACAAGCCTGTGCTTATTCTAAGCAAAATGAAATAACCCTAAGGTCATTGCCATAAAAAAACCGCCCTCGGCGGTTTTTTTATCTATCTCCAAGCAGTGTAAACATCCTCGTTTCAGCTTGTTTGGGGATAATGGTTACGCTTTAGCATTCTTCGCAGCGGCGTTTTCAATGGCGGCATTTTGTTCTGCTAAGACTGCACTTTGCACCATATCAGCATTGTAATGCGCTTCATCAAGCTCATCTTCTGATTTAGCGATAATAGTCGTTGCCACTAAGTCGCCAGAGACGTTTACAACGGTACGAGCCATATCCAAAATACGGTCAATCCCCGCGATTAACGCTACCCCTTCCAGTGGAAGACCCACTGTTGATAGCACTAAGGTCAACATCACTAATCCAGCCCCAGGTACACCAGCAGTACCAATAGAAGCCAACGTCGCCGTTAAAATAATGGTGAGATAATCTACCCAAGTTAAATCGATACCAAAGGCCTGTGCCACAAATAATGCTGTCACACCTTGGTATAACGCTGTGCCATCCATATTTATCGTGGTGCCAAGCGGTAATACAAAGCTCGAAATCTTTTTATTAACCCCTAAATACTCACTGGCACATTTCATGCTCGCAGGTAAGGTGCCAGCAGAGCTTGATGTTGTAAAAGCCACTGCCATGGCATTGCTAATGCCCTTGAAGAAATGCAATGGATTTAATTTAGCGAACACGCGCAATACTATGCTGTAAAAGCCTAATACATGAATAATACAGCCGAGGTAAACCGCAATAATCACTTTAATAAGTGGCCACAGCATGTCGATACCATACTCACCGGCCACCCAAGCCATTAAGCCAAACACCCCATATGGCGCAAGTTTCATCACCATATCAGTGAGCTTGTACATCGCCTCGGCTAAGCTCTCAAACACTTTAATCGCCGGTTTACCATGATCACCAATCAGCACCAGTGCAATCCCTAGGGCGACAGCAAATACAATCACTTGTAAGATTTGTCCACTGGCTAATGCGGCAATAGGATTGGTCGGTACAATATCGATCAAGGTCTGCATAACCGAAGGGACTTCCTTTGCGGTATGCACAACATCATGCTGCAAAGGCGGTACACCTGCGCCGGGTTGGATAACATAACCCACCAAAAGCCCCAAACTAATGGCAATAGCGGTAGTACAGAGATAAAACGCAAAGGATTTAAAGCCGATACGTCCCATTTTGGCGGTGTCTTCCATCGACGTCACGCCGACAATTAAAGAGCAGAACACTAAAGGTACAATCAACATCTTGATTGTATTCACAAACAACGTACCGATAGGCTTTAAGAAAACCGCCTGCTCACCTAACACCACCCCAACAGTGATACCTAGCACCATACCAATAAAAATTTGCAGCCATAGTGGCACTGACATCCAACGCGACCAAGCACGGCCTAACGCTGACGACCTTTGTTTTGACATGTTTTTAACCTTGATGTTGAAATGATGATATGGCAAAGCCTTATCCATGGCAGGTGCTAACTTAACTCACTAAATTAGCGAACCGCTGAGTCTAGCATAATGAATAAAAATCTAAGGATGATCTATATCACGTTGAGGCCAATCGCTATAAAATCCAACTAATTTTCATATCCACAGTAAAATGATGTGTTACAGGTTCAATGCCGTTTTTCTGTTGCTATCTCGCTCATTTGACTCCACTGCTCCATGCTGAGATACATTTCGTGCTAAAGTAAGCCACACAAATATCCCTTATAAAACAAGAGCGGCCTTGCCAGGCAACCGCCTAGGAGTTGTTGTATGTTAATTCGTAAAGCTAAAGCGCAGGATCTCACGGCCTTAGTTCAATTTAATCAAGCGATGGCCCAAGAGACTGAAGGCTTAGTGTTAGATGAAACCACACTAACTAAAGGTGTCAGTACGCTACTCAATGCACCTGAAAAAGGTTTTTACCTTGTCGCAGAAATAAAGGGAGAGATTGCAGGCTCGCTAATGGTGACATTTGAATGGAGTGATTGGCGTGCTAAGGATTATTACTGGATCCAAAGTGTGTATATTCGTCCACAAAATCGCCGACAAGGTATTTATGGCAAACTCTATAACGAGGTAAAGAACCTCGCCCAAGCCAATGGCGGTGCCGCAAGTTTTAGGCTTTATGTCGAACAGGAAAATACGGCTGCACAACAAACCTACAAGGCACTAGGGATGAAGCAGAGCTACTATTTGATGTACGAAGAAAAGTAAGCCAAATAAAAAGGATCATGTCATTGACAGGATCCTTTTACTTTTTATATATCGGGGTTTAGATCTAAACCCAGTTCCATTCAGGATTAATCCTTAGCGGAAGAAACCAAACAAAATCGCTGTCATCGCCAGTACACCAGCAATCACCACAAAGATATTGCTGATACGGCCACGGTAAGCCTTAAGTGCGGGCACTTTATACACGGCATACATAGGCATTAAATACAAAATCGCCGCAATGATAGGCCCACCCAAGGCTTCAATCATATCCAAAATACTGGGGTTTTTGATTGCAACGCCCCAAATCGTCACAAACATAAACACCAAAATAAAGGTGTTGATCTTTTGCTCTGAAATACTTTTATTGCTCGAACGTAACTGTTTAACGATGATCCCTTTCATACCTTCTGTTGCACCCATATAGTGCCCAAAGAAGGACGATACAATCGCAATAAAGGCGATAAATGGACCAAAGTAGCTTACAAAACCACTGTTATGTACGTTTGCAAGGTAAGACAGAATCGGCAGGTTTTGCGCTTTTGCATCGGCGAGTTGCTCCGGTGATAGAGACAACACACAGGAGAACACAAATAACATCACAAAACCGACTAACATCATGGACGTATTGCGTAAAATCACATCGGCTTTACGTGCGGCATTAACACCATGGTCACGTTTAAGGGATACCGAAAACTGTGAAATAGCAGGTGAATGGTTAAAGGCAAATACCAACACAGGGATCGTTAACCAAACCGTGCCTAAAAAGGCTCCCGCTTCAGGCACAACCTGCAGTGCATCCATTTTCCATTCAGGAATTAAATAAATCGACATAAATGCCAAAATCCCCACCAATGGATAAACCAGTAACTGAGTGACCTTGAGCATAAACTTCTCACCCGCCACCATAACCGCCATCATACCGAAGATCAAAACTCCGGAAAGTAAGAAACGCGGTGGTGAAGCCATACCAAGTTGGTTCACAATAAAGCTATCAACTGTGTTAGTGATCCCCACTCCATAAATTAAAACAATGGGATAAATTGCGAAGAAATACAGCACGGTAATCGCTTTACCTGCACCCACACCAAAATGCTCCTCAACCACTTGAGTCACATCACTGCCAGGAATGCTCGATGAACATACAAAACGAGAGAGTCCACGGTGAGCTAAGTAGGTCATAGGGCCGATAATGGCAGCCATAAGCACTAATGGCCAAAAACCGCCCATACCCGCATTAATAGGTAAAAACAAAATTCCAGCACCGACTGCGGTACCAAATAAACTCAGCATCCAAGTGGTGTCTTGGCGCGTCCAAGATAAACGTCTTGTTGAATCGTGTTCCTGCGTGTTTTGGGGTGTACCAAGAACACTCGTCGCATCTTTTTGCATATAAAGGTTACCTTACGGTGTGGCTAGCATAAAAAATTCGCCGTAAGGATATCTAAAAAAACCTTCTAAAAGTTGATCTGACACCATTAAAAGTAAGGGAATTTCAGATTAACGTGATATTGGGATCTGGATCTATTAAATGATGTAATTAGTTTTCAAAATAGCTTCAAAAAAGTCACAAATTAACAGCATGAATACACAATGCATTCACCATGAGCCCGAGATTGCGACAAACCCGATCTGTAGACAAAAACAGCAAACCCATCAATATTCACAATAATAACAAAAACAAGATCATCATCAGCAAATGACAAGCATAAGCTGAGCAGGATCACACTCCTGTTTGTTAATTTTTAACAACTTATTGCATGCGTTGATGCTTCAAAATAGCGTTGCTCGCGGGATAAAAATGGCTCACCTATTATGTGAGCCATTGGGTGAGCCATTTGAGCAACGACTACATCAGTCAGTTTGGTTTTTGCAGTGTTAATTCCATGGTCGATACTACAGCAGGCGCGATATCAGCCTCTTTAAATAACAAAGGACGGAAACTTTTTGTACTTGAGTACAACACACTTTGATCAGCAAATTCAGGCGTTAAAATATTGCTAGACTCAGAGTAAGTCAGTATTCCACGCGCAACCGGACCTTCATCAGTGAAACTCACCGCCATCATCCAACTCGAACCATAACGGATTTGATATCCCTTCGCCGTTAACCCTGAACCTAAGGCTTTGCCTGTCACCACATCCATCACTGGCGCGTATTTATGCTGCGGGATCAAAGTATCATCGCCAGACAGACTGGTCGAAAACACGTTAAAGCCACCTTCGGCATTATGGCTGCCCGGCCAAGGTAAGCGCGCTCCACTAGGCGTGCCATCGGGTAGCGATTTTTCAACAAACTGAACATCACCTAGTTGTGCATCGAGCGTAAAACCTGCCGCCTCTAAGTTAAGTGATGCGCGAGCTAATGCAACTAAAGCACTGCCGTCGGTCGCTAAAGTGTTTGGCGTGGTCGCTGCATTAGCGGGATCAAATCCCTTCGTCAGCATCGTTGTTTGATTAAATAAATGGGCAAACTCACGCAGCAAAGCACCACCTTTACTGTCGTTATCTTGCTTACCGTTCCACGCCTTTAATGCCGCGCAAGCAGACGTAATATCTTTAGATAGACTTGCTGATACCACAACTGGCGTACTGCCTTGAGCATCACATTGCGCAATTAAGTCTGGCAGCACTAACTCAGCTAAATAACTGCGATTAGACAACACCGCCGCCTCAAGCTCTTCCAAGCTAAACTTACCGTCAGCCCCCGCAGCGTCCTGCATTAAACGAAGCCCCATACGAGTGCGTAACGACAACTGTCCAGCCTCTGCGCCATACATAGGTGAAAAGTAAGTCAATGGCTCATTCAGGTTAGTTGACCAAAATGAGTCATTGGAGTTTTGCACAAAGTCGCTGCGCTCGAGCTTTGGTGCACGCTCATAGGGCGTTGGACCATCAAAACTAAACAGCGAAGTATTGCCGGGTAAAATCGTAAATCCGGCCTGCGCCTTGGCCGCTTTAATATCGGGCGAGGTTTTAAGTAACACTACGGCCGATTCAGATAATCCCGGGACTGTTGAGTCATCAATATAGAAGGCATTTCCTTCTTTATCGGCGTACATAGTGTTGTTGAAAATGACCCCATCGTAATCTTTAAAGGCCTGTTGGAATTCTTGCTTATTCGTCGCTCGGTTCATCGCAAGCCAATGATCAACGGGATCCATTGTGCCCATATTGGCATCTTGGATCATAAAGGCACTGCCATCATTCCAGCCAAAAGGGGCTAATGCGGGCGGCGCTTCAACCATGGGGCCTTTTGCTGTGGTATAAATATCCTTCTCAGCCACTAGCATGCCTGCAGGACCTGCATTAACGAGAATCGAGACTGTCTCTTTGTTGATGGGCATAGGTTTACCATCAAACAAATACTGCATGCGATCACCCGAGACTAGCTCTAAGTTATACATTACAAAATGTTCAGCGGTAGAGAAGGTATGGGTCCAAGCTAAATCTTTGTTAAACCCGATATTAATCGGGCCTGGCATACCGACTAACGAACCGCCCATCATATCGATATGCCCGGGGATAGTGATATGTGACTGCCAAAAACGTAGATTACCCGTATGCGGGAAATGCGGATTCCCCAGTACCATACCTTTACCATTTTCGGTTTTGTCTTTACCTAAACCCCACCCGTTTGAACCTAAATCGCGGGGATTCGTCTCTGGCGTTGTAATACGTGCAACGCGGGCAAGTAACCTAGACTGCATATCAGCAACAAAGGCCATTTGGTCTTGGCTTGGTGCTGGCCCAACAATACGTGGCATATATTCCTCTGCATCCCCCGGATTGGCGTAGAAAATCAAATCAAGAAAGTTAGCTGCGCCGGGTAATAAAGCAATTGAAAATAGATACGTCACCACATCTTCTGGCACTATGGGTTTCACCCAAGGTTGACCGTTACAAAAAGGTTCTGCCGTCTGCTTACCCGCGTCAACATCAACAAGATACTGGTTATAGCCCGCGGTAAAACCTTGGATCAACGCCCGCGAGTTTTCACTAAAATTAGGCCACTTAGCCTCGGCTTGCTCCCTTATTTTTAGCGCTTTATAGGCAAAGTCAGAGATTAAGTTGCCGTTATCTTCTGACGTGGGTAAGCCCGTCGAAAAATCAAGTGACGCATGTGGGCCAAAGTACATAGAACGCTGCGAGTTAGCCTTGATAAAACCATCGGCTAATACGCACAGATTATCCTGTGCCTGCGCATAACCACTACCAAAACCAAGGCTTTCTAAGTTATCAGCTTGGATATGTGGCACGCCGTAGGTCGTACGGCGAATATTGGCTTTAAGTAGACCGTTAGGGGCGAAGGTTTGAAGCTGGCTTTCTGGTACTGGTGCAGTACTATCTTCGTTGTCGTTACAACCTGTGAGCATAATGCCGCAGGCTATACCCATAGCAATGGCGAGTTTGTTGAATTTCATTATTATTATCTCTTAATGTTGATTCCTTCAAGGACATAGCATTACTGCATATTTCAGTCTACGTGCTGAAGGCGCAATAATCATATGTCGCGTCCTGATATCTAAACTCGGCTATTTCGCCCCCCATTCACCCGCATTTTTTACTGAGCTTCTCTGGCGAATATGGCAAAATAGAAAACCCGAGGCTTAAACACCTTTATCCATTTAAGCAATGATCCAAACGAGCGTCCACATCAAAAACCCAAACAAGCAACTTATATGCAACAAAATATTATCAAGATAAAAATAGGTTCGAAAAATCCTGTAAAAATCAATGCGGCTGCGAAAGCCATGGCAACGCTCTTTCCAGATGCTCAAATTGATGCGCAAGGTATGGATGCCCCTTCTGGTGTTGCAGATCAGCCCATGACGGATCTTGAAACCCGCCAAGGTGCCATTAATCGTGTACGCTATTGTCAACAACAAAGCCAGATACAACAGACTGAAGTAGATTACTATTTTGCAATGGAAGGCGGCGTGGATTGCTTTGAGTTTGGCCCAGCCACATTCGCCTATATTGTCATTGGTCATCAAGATCAGCTTGCCATTGGTCGCAGTGCCATTCTGCCTCTGCCAATGCAGGTTTATCGAGCATTAGAAGCCGGTGAAGAACTCGGCGTGGTGATGGATAGGTTGTTTAATACAGTCAATATCAAGCAAAAAGGTGGCGCCATAGGTTTACTCACCCACGGTCATGCTACCCGTGAAAGCAATTATACGCAGGCCATTATTCTTGCAATGGCACAGTTCTTAAACCCCGCCATCTATGTATAAAATTCTTATTGATATATTGCAATAAACGGTAAGCCTCACTAAATTGGTTGTGACTTACAACCAAAATGAACTGACATAGTCTGACTTTATGTCACTCCTATGACTCAAACTGTGGTTTTACTATGGCGAATCTACAACACGAATCCACGCAATCGCGACTAGCACCTTGCGGCTCATCCAGCCAGCTTAGGCATTTATCTCGTTATATGGTGCGACATTTAGGCATGCTCAATGCGGCCTGTGGTGACTTGCCCCTCTCCCCTGTCCAAGCCCATGCCTTACTTGAAATAGGCAACCAACCGCAAACGATTAAGGATCTCGCCAGCAAACTCAGCATAGATAAATCCAATGCGAGTCGAGCAATTAAACACTTAGTTGATAAAAATCTTGCCCAGAGCCAAATTCATCCACGTGATAACCGTTGCTTAGTAGTACAACTCACACCCGCGGGGAAAAAGTTACTCTTTAAACTTGATACTCAGCAAAATCAATTATTTCAAGAGATCTTAGCCCAACTAACTCCGGCACAAACCCAACAAATAGAACAAGCCCTTATGCTATATAATCAAGCGATATGTCACGCCAAACAGCAAAGTGATTGCCTTATCCGCCAAGCCACGGCACAAGATGATGCAGCGATTGCACACGTGATCCGCAATGTTTCGGCAGAATACGGCTTAACCGCAGATAAAGGGTATAGCGTGGCTGATCCCACCTTAGATTGTTTAAGTGAAATCTACTCACAAACGGGCGCCAATTATTGGGTGGTAGAGCAAAATGGCCGCGTTGTAGGTGGTGTTGGCATTGCCCCATTAGCCAATAATGCCAGCATTTGTGAACTGCAAAAAATGTACTTTATGCCCGAAATTCGCGGAAAAGGCTTAGCTAAGCGTATGGCGCTTATGGCGCTCGATTTTGCCCGCGAAACGGGTTATCAAAGCTGCTATTTAGAAACCACCGCCAGCTTAAAAGAAGCGGTAAAACTCTACGAAAAATTAGGCTTTAGCCATTTATCAGCACCACTAGGTGACACTGGCCACGACGCCTGCGAAATGCCGATGCTGTTAGATCTTAATAAATAGAATACGAAGCTAAATTCAAGGAAGGCGTTCAGGAATATATTGATGAAACAGTTGAGGAGATCAACAATGATAGCTCTCATTCAAGCCATTTTAGCCATTTTAGCCATTTTAGCCATTTTAGCCATTTTAGCCATTTTAGCCATTTTAGCCAGAGTAGGTTGTTGGCAAACTGAAAGTGCATTATGTTGTTGATCTAAAATGGATGACCAGATTTTTTTATACATTATTATTTTATTTTTGTGGTGGGTTTCGTAGTCAAGGTGTATTTCATTATTAATTTCTTGATAAAAATTAAATTTCTTGATTATCAATGAGTCTGTTGGGATGTGAAAATATGGATGCTGTAATTCGTAGAGAGAAGCTAATAGAAAAATCTAAAGTAAGAGAAGTATTTACACCATTTTCTCCTGTTCATAAAAGCGAATTACTATCAGGGCGTGAAGCTGAAATATTAAGTGTCATCTCAAGTATTAACACACCAGGTCAGCATGCATTAATCTATGGTAATAGGGGTATTGGTAAAAGCTCTCTTGCAAATGTAATAGCTGAGATAGCAAAAGACGCCCTAAACTATTCTGTCTATATAAAAAAATGCTCTACGGATGATTCGTTTATGAGCATAATTTCTGAAGTATTAGAAAAAGTTGTGATTGATGTACGTTGTGCAGAATCAGTTCAAGAACATTCTGAAACCTCTGGAGCTAAGATAGGCGTTGCATTATTTGGGTTAAATATTGGTTCCAATAAGAAAAAAACTGAGAGAATTAGCCATGATATGCAATTTTCATCACCATCTTGGACAGCTAAGGCTCTGAAAGATAAACGTTCGCTTCTAATTATTGACGAAGCGGATGTTCTCAATGGCGAACATGAAAAATTAAAGCTGGCAGAATTTATCAAACATTTGAGTGACTATGAATCATTGCTCAAAGTTCTAGTTGTCGGAATTAGCAGTACTGGTAGGGATTTAATCTGCAACCATAGGTCTGTTGAACGATGTGTACATGAAGTTTCATTACAACCTATTGGAGTAATGGCTCTGAAAAGTATTGTAGAAAAAGGTGCAGATAAACTAGGTCTATTTTTTGATAATGATGTTATTGATGACATTGTCGATGTAAGTGGTGGATACCCACATTTTGTTCACTTAATTGCATTGAAGTGTGCTGAAGAGGCAATTTTTGAGGGAGTTAAACAGGTTGTTTCTGCTGACCTTAATAAGGCATTAATTTCTGCCGCAAAAGTATCAGAAGGTAGTTTGAAAAGATCATATGAAGAAGCTATCAAGAAAAATACTGAAAATTCAAAGAAAGTTTTACTCGCAGCTTCATTGTGCCACCCTAAGGGTTTTCTAGTTTCCGAATTAGTTGAAATGGTAAATGAAGCAATCGATCCTGCGTTAGGAAAAAGTACAATTACAAGTTGTCTTTCTCGCTGGATTAAAAATAGTGAGCTTAACGTGATCGTTAAAATTGAGAGAGGCCACTATAGGTTTTCTGACCCTAGGTTTATGAGTTATGTAAAGATGATTAGTGGCTTTACTTATGATAAAGGGTCGGTGGTCGCGGACATACTTAAACATGAATTCTCCAAGCGTTATGTATCAGACCATTGAAACGAATAGCTTCTAATTACGTGACATAGACATAGATGGTTTATTCTAATTTTCTTGTGCCAGATTTAAGACTTTTCTCTCTGTATCTAAAACAAAACTCGCGTTCAGTTGCCTTAACGCGAGTTTTTAGTTTCAAGCTTTAATCTCTCATTGCAGTTCTGATTCAACCGCAGCTTTAATTTCAAGCCTTAACCTAAGCTTTAACTTAAGTGTTAATCACCAAAGTCATCGAGTAGAATATTTTCTGGCTCAACGCCTAGGCTTTCAAGCATCTTAATCACTGAAGAGTTCATGATTGGAGGCCCACACATATAGTACTCACAATCCTCTGGCGCTTTATGATTTTTAAGATAATTCTCATAAATCACATTATGGATAAAGCCAGTATAACCCGTCCAATTATCCTCGGGCAATGGCTCTGATAACGCCACATGCCAAACGAAGTTGTCATTCTCGGCCGCTAAAGCATCAAAATCTGCTTGGTAAAACACTTCACGGGTTGAGCGTGCACCGTACCAGAAGCTCATTTTACGTTTGGTTTTCTTGCTTTTAAGTTGATCGAAAATATGTGAGCGCATCGGCGCCATGCCCGCACCGCCGCCGATAAACACCATTTCCGCATCGGTTTCTTTCACAAAGAACTCACCAAATGGGCCTGAAATCGTCACTTTATCGCCGGCTTTAAGATTAAAGATATAGGACGACATCTTACCCGCTGGTACATTGGCCGATGGTGGTGTCGCAATCCGCACGTTCAACATAATGCGGCCCTTTTCATCGGGATAGTTGGCCATAGAGTAGGCACGCAACACATCCTCATTCACGGTAGAAACGATGTCAAACAAACCGTATTTATCCCAATCACCGCGGTATTTTTCAGGAATATCAAAGTCGGCGTATTTCACCACATGGGCAGGCGCTTCAATCTGAATATACCCTCCCGCTTTAAAGTGAACATCTTCACCTTCGGGCAATTTAAGCAGCAATTCTTTGATAAAGGTGGCTTTGTTATCGTTAGAAATCACTTCACACTGCCACTTTTTCACCCCAAAGATTTCTTCGTCAAGCTCAAGCTCCATATCAGTTTTCACCGCGACTTGGCAGGCAAGACGACAACCTTCTTTAGCCTCTTTTTTGGTAATATGGCCCATCTCAGTCGGTAAGATATCACCACCGCCGGATTTGATTTTCACTCGGCACTGACCACAAGTTCCGCCACCACCACAGGCAGACGGAATAAAAATACTTTGACTCGCTAAGGCGCCCAGTAGCTTGTCGCCCGCTGCAACTTTAATGCTTCTTTCGGCATCATCATTGATGCCGATTGTCACTTCACCACTTGTGACTAATTTCTTTTTGGCGATAAGGATCACTATCACCAACAAACAGACCACTAGCGTGAACATGCCTATGCCAATTGCCATTTCCATCGTATAACCCTTTTCTAGCTCTTTTCTAAAAAGAATGTGGTTTCACTTTCTCAGCTAATGGCTCGCCTACAGTATCTTTAAAGCGAGATCCCTGAGAAAGACATAAACCCAAGTGCCATCAAGCCTGTCGTAATAAAGGTGATGCCAATGCCTTGTAACCCTTCAGGGATTGCATGAAATTTCATTCTTTCACGCAGCCCCGCTAGCATCACAATCGCCAGCGCCCAACCAAGGCCTGAGCCCATGGCAAATACGGCCGATTCGGTAAAGTTGTAATCACGGTTTGCCATAAAAATCACCCCTGCAAAAATCGCACAGTTTACGGTGAGAAGTGGCAAGAAGATCCCGAGCGAGTCATACAGGCTAGGAATGTACTTATCCAAAAACATTTCTAAGATTTGCACTAAAGCGGCGATCACACCGATAAACGTGATTAATTGCAGATAGCTTAAATCAATCGTCGCGAGCCCCGCCCAAGACAGTGCGCCGGGTGCTAGCACTTTGACATAAATCAGTTGATTTAACGGGACGGCCAAGGTCATCACCACAATCACTGCAACGCCTAAACCAAAAGCAGTAGACACCTTTTTAGAAACTGCCAAGAAAGTACACATGCCCAAAAAGAACGACAGCGCCATGTTGTCAATAAAAGCGGCCTGCAAAAATAGATTAATATAGTGTTCCATATCTGCTCCTTAACCCCGTTTCCGCTGGATCACATTAATAGTCCAGATCAGCGCACCGATCAGGAAGAAGGCGCTCGGTGGTAACTTAAACATTTCGTTCGGCAAATACCAACCGCCGTTTTCGATGGTGGTAAACACGCTATGACCAAATAAATTACCCGTGCCAAAGAGTTCACGTACAAAAGCGACACTTAATAAAACCAAGCCATAACCCATTGCATTACCTAAAGCGTCGACAATCGCCAAGTGCGGTGGATACTTCATCGCAAAGGCTTCTGCACGGCCCATAATGATGCAGTTAGTAATAATTAACCCAACAAATACAGATAGTTGCTTAGATAATTCATAGGCTATATCTTGCAAAACCATATCAACAATAATCACTAAAGAAGCAATAACCGTCATCTGGGCAATAATGCGCACACTGTTGGGAATAAAACTACGGATGGTCGAAATAATCAGGTTAGAGAACACCAATACAAAGGTCACCGCCAGTGTCATCACTAGGGCCGTTTGCATTGAGTTACTGACGGCTAAGGCAGAACATACGCCAAGCACTTGCATAGCAACAGGGTTATTGGCAAACACTGGCCCCGTTAACATGTCACGCATGGATAAAGTATTGCTCATTTTTCACCCCCAAACTCACCTTGCACCGCTGACGTCTTTAACTGGTTAAAGAAGGTCTGGAAACCCTCAACACCAAACCAAAACTCCATTGCACGCTGCACACCTCGGCCAGTCATGGTCGCGCCACTTACCGCATCCACACCGTGAACATCGCCTTCTTTAACGCCACCTTTTACAAGACGTATCGCAAATTTGCCTTTTTCATCAAATAATTGCTTATTCTTCCATTGGTTTAACCAAGCAGGATCCGTCACAAAGTCACCAATTCCAGGTGTTTCACCGTGCTCGTACACGACGAGCCCTTTAATGGTGTTGAAATCGGGTTCAACTGCCACATAACCGTAGATCATCGACCATAGTCCTTTACCGTAGAAGGGCACGACTACGCTGGATAATTTGCCGCTGTCATCGAACACTTTAAATACTCGGGCATCGTTCGCACGGGTTTTAATCTTGGCGATATCTTTTTTCGGCGTACTTGAGGTCTCAGGATTGATGGCGGCCATACGCTCGTCAAAATCAAGCACGTTAGCGTCAGAATCCACCTTACCTGTGTCTAGATTGATCAATAACGGTTTAACCGATTTAGCAAAAATCTCTCTAAACTCATTACCTTGGCCTAAGTTAACATCGGCAG
This sequence comes from Shewanella sp. W3-18-1, assembly GCF_000015185.1. Lineage (NCBI taxonomy): Bacteria > Pseudomonadati > Pseudomonadota > Gammaproteobacteria > Alteromonadales > Shewanellaceae > Shewanella > Shewanella sp. W3-18-1. The sequence continues at coordinate 3,797,174 of NC_008750.1, forward strand.
CCATCAGCACATAACGCTGCACTTCGTCACGTTTTTTCGCTAATTTGCGCTCTTTCAATATGCCTGCGGTACCAGTGATCATAAAGGAACACAAAAGGCAGAGCGTAATGGTGAAGATCATGGTCCCCACCACTGTATCTTTCTTAAATACCATGACGTTTTAATCTCCGTTTGATGTTGGCGCGGGCCACCAGATAATCGAACAACGGCGCCCAAAGGTTGGCAAACAGAATCGCTAACATCACGCCCTCTGCCATTTTGGGGTTCGCGACACGGATAAGCACAGTCATAAACCCAATCAAGGCACCGTAAATATATTTGCCTGGACGAGTGTAAGAAGTCGTTACGGGGTCAGTCGCCATAAACATCATCGCCAACGCAAAACCACCCGTCACAAGATGCCAAGTCCATGGCATTGCCATCATTTGGTTGCTGTTAGAACCAATCAAATTACACAGGCTTGCGGTGGCTATCATGCCAAGCATTACACCAGCAACAATACGCCAATCGGCTAAACGGCTGATCAGCAGGAATGCCCCGCCGATTAAAATCGCTAAGGTGCTGGTTTCACCAATGGCACCCACGGTAAAACCAAAAAAGTTGTTCCACCAGTTAGGATCGCTAAAGGCGCTAAACCAAGAGTAATCGGCAAAACTCAGTTTGCCCGCTGCGGTTTGTGCCAGCGCCGTTGCGCCGGCAAAACCATCAACGGCCACTAACTGTTTTACGGTAGACACTTCAGATGGATAGGCAAAGTAAATAAAGGCAAGGCCCGCCAGTGCAGGGTTTAGGAAGTTATATCCCATACCACCAAATAGCTCCTTAGCCACAACAACACCGAAGCAAATCCCCATGGCCACCAGCCATAGTGGTGTTGATACGGGTAAGATTAAGGTGAACAATAGCGCTGTCACGAAGAAGCCTTCGTGTAATTCTTGACCACGAACCCGCGCAAACACTACTTCCCAAAATAAACTGGTTAGCAATGCGGTGAGATAGATGGGTAAATAGAAACTTAGGCCATAGAGAAATAAGCCCACCACCCCAGTTTGCTCGCTTAACCCTCCTGAAAGGCTATTAAAGATAATAAGCTTCCAAGTATCAGGTGTGGTTAATCCTGTAGAGAGCGCAATCTGAGCCTGTAAGCCTACGTTATATAAACCAAATAAAATGGCAGGTAGTAAACAAAGGCCGACTAAGGTCATAGTACGTTTTACGTCAATTGCGTCACGTACATGTACTTGCCCCTTAGTGCTGCGACCACTGGCAATAACCAATGAGCGCAAAAAGCCTTTCATCGACTTACCCGTTGCGTAGTACTCTTGTTGTAAATCTGGGGCGTCCTGTAAATCAGGTTTTTTAACTTGCTTGGTCATTAACCTTCCCTCTCAATAACATCTAGACAGGCACGCAATTCTTTACCAAAGTCATATTTGCCGGGACATACAAAGGTACATAACGCCAAATCTTCTTCATCTAACTCTAATGCACCTAATGCCTGCGCCTCATCGGTATCACGCACCACTAAGTCGCGAACCAGTAAAGTAGGCAAAATATCCAGCGGCATCACGCGATCTAATTGACCAAAGGCCATCATCGCACGCTGTGAGCCACCTTGATGGGTCGTAAACTCAAACCGTTTAGAAGCACCAAATAATCGAGAGGTGACAGCCCGAGTGATAGAGAATTTATCCGAACCACCACGAACCCAAGGGAGCACTTGATGCTGTGCATCTTCTGCCAATACTGACACTTGGTTATGGAATCGGCCTAAAAAGTCATGTACACCCGCAGCAGTATGGCCAGATAACACAGAGCCTGATACCACACGGTTATTACCGGGTTTAATCTCATCAGCTACAAGCACGCTTAACTCAGCACCAAGCTGAGTCCGCAGTAAACGTGGATTCAGTACGCTTGGGCCACCTAAGGCGATGATGCGGTCGGTATACAACTCACCGGTTTGGAATAACTTGCCGTAGGCAATCACATCCTGATAGCCGATATGCCATACCTGACGCTCTAAGCTCACAGGTAAAGTGAAGTGGATATGGGTACCCGCTAGCCCCGCTGGATGCACACCTGTAAAACGGCGAATTTCAAGATTGGGTGAAACATCACAGGCAATGGCATCACCCTTATCCTGACATAGATAAACCTTGCCTTCGGTTAAGCGAGTCAACACCTGTAAGCCAGTTTTAAAGGCTTCAAGCTGTTCTGCAATAATCAAACGGGGATCGGCGGCAAGTGGATTAGTATCTATTGCGGTGACAAATATACCTGCAGGCTGGCTATCTAAGGCTGGCACTCTTGAAAAAGGACGGGTGCGAAGCGCTGTCCATAGACCACTGCTCACGAGTTGATCTTGAACGACTTGGCGCGATAACGAGATCACATCAGGGAGAATATCAAAACGGATCTGCTCATTTACATCTAATCCATCGCAACCAATCACTACGGATTGCAGCACTCGGCGATCCCCGCGATTAATCGCGACAATTTCACCACTGGCGGGGGCGGTAAATAAGACTCCCTTTGTTTTTTTATCTTCAAACAAAGGTTGGCCCTTTTTGACCTTATCGCCGACCTCAACCAACATAGTCGGTTTTAAGCCAACATATTCCTCGCCCAGTATGGCCACTTGGGATGGCTTATTACCGGATTCGATGATCTGCCTAGGCTCGCCCGCTATCGGCAAGTCGAGGCCTTTTTTGATCGTTATTATTTGGTTTGAAAAATCTGCCATCACAAATATCAACCATAAAAAATTTTTAGATACTTTAGGGTACAGGTTTGTTAACAAAGAATCCGATATTGGCGTCACATTCCTCGGCAAATTCGTAAGTTAGATACGTAAATTTAAATGATTGCGTGACGCAGATTCACATCCAGCCCCAATGCAAGCCCTGAAATGTAGTTTTATAACAACTCGTACATAAATACAGTATTGCTGTTTTAGTCATCACTAAGATTCTCATAAATAAGCAAAAATTGAGATTTCAGCACAATTTAATGACAAAAGGACGAAAACTGACACTCAAAGAACAAACTTCAACCAATGGTATGCATTAACCTAGGTAAACACGGCTCTGCTTGTTGGCTATTTTTAGCGCACTAACATTTCAACCTATGGTTTAACCTTTGCTTTACAGCAAAAGCTTGGTAGCCTCAAACTAAGAGAGTTTCCGTAGGAGAAATAGATGGAATACAGACGCATACCGCATTCTAATCTTGAAGTCAGTAAAATTTGTTTAGGCACTATGACTTGGGGCGAACAAAATACCCAAGCCGAAGCGTTTGCACAGCTAGACTACGCCATAGGAAATGGCATTAATTTCATCGACACCGCAGAAATGTATCCCGTACCACCTAAGCCAGAAACCCAGGGGGAAACCGAGCGTATCCTTGGGCAATATATCAAGGCCCGCGGTAACCGAGACGACCTCGTTATCGCCACTAAAATTGCTGCACCGGGTGGTAAAAGTGATTACATTCGCAAAAATATGGCGCTGGACTGGAACAACATCCATCAAGCGGTTGACGCCTCTTTAGCACGCCTCCAAATAGACACTATCGACCTTTATCAACTCCATTGGCCTGACCGTAATACTAACTTTTTTGGTGAACTGTTTTACGACGAGCAAGATCATGAGCATCAAACCCCGATCCTCGAAACCTTAGAAGCGCTCGCCGAAGTGATCCGCCAAGGTAAAGTACGCTATATAGGAGTGTCGAACGAAACGCCATGGGGTTTAATGAAGTACCTGCAACTCGCCGAAAAACACGGCTTGCCGCGTATTGTAAGTGTGCAAAATCCCTATAACTTGCTTAATCGCAGTTTTGAAGTCGGCATGAGCGAAATCAGCCACCGTGAAGAATTGCCACTACTTGCCTATTCGCCGCTGGCCTTTGGTGCCTTGACGGGAAAATATTGCAACGACCAATGGCCTGAAGGCGCGCGCCTGACCTTGTTTAAGCGTTTCGCCCGCTATACTGGTTCACAAATGGCACTGGATGCCACAAAGGCCTATGTCGATTTGGCCCGCGAGTTCAAACTCACACCCGCCCAAATGGCGTTAGCTTTTGTTAACTCACGTAAGTTTGTCGGCTCCAATATCATAGGCGCCACCGACTTGTATCAACTGAAAGAAAATATCGACAGTTTAAAAGTTACCTTATCGCCAGAGCTATTAGTGCGATTAAACCAACTGTCCGATCAATTTAGATTACCCTGCCCTTAGTCAGATAAAGTGAGCGGAATGCTAGAGGAGTAGCATCAGGAAAATGTGCCTGATGCTACTGATTGACATTAATGTTCTTGCATTCCCTAACACTACTTTCCTGCACACTATTCCTCTGTTTAGCAAAGTGCCATTGATAACCTTTTCTAGGTTACATTCGGATACAGAGTCCTATTCATATCTGAAATATAGTGTCGCCACAGTCACTAGACAGATGTCATAAGGATCTAAAAATGAAAAAACTTTGCTTTGTAATCACAACCATTTTGATGTCAAGCCATGCCCTTGCTGAAGGCAATACCTACATACGCAACGGTAATATTTATAGCCATCAGGATCAGTTTTTTGCGGGTGCAGGAGTTGCAACAGGCAGTAAGTTCTATAAGGGTCAAGATCACCAAACTGGTGCCTACCTCAATGGCGGCTACCACGGTGAAGACTTTAACGCCGATCTGTCCGGCATCAACTACCGTTTTTTAGGCAATAACGATAGTACCGTCAATTTCAGCGTTTTTATGGTCGCGAATCCCGGCTTTGATGCCGATGATGCCGATATTTTAACGGGCATGAAGGATCGCAAATTCAGTGGTGATTTGGGGTTAAACGCCGACCTTCATTTAGGAAATGGCACGCTATCATCCAAATTCCAACACGATGTAACGGGTGTCTATAATGGTTTTCAGGCTGATATCACCTATTACCATCCAATCAATCTTGGCTTCGGTGATCTGGTGCCTTATGCGGGTGTGCACTATTTCAGTAAAGATTTTGCAAACTACTACACAGGTGTGACGTCATCTGAAGCAACGGCGTTTCGCCCTGCCTATCAAGCCGACGGTACCTTTGCATATAAGCTAGGTTACGCTTTGGTTATCCCAGTCACTAAACATTTAGATATCACTCAAACCACTGGTTACTCGCACATAGGTGCCAATATGGCTGACTCTCCGCTAATAGACAGTAACAACCAGTGGGTTACCACCCTTGGCGTGACCTATAGCTTCTAAACCACTTTATGAGACAAGATCATGATACTCATCAGAAAAATGTTTATATGTACCGGGCTAGCTCTGATGCTTTCAGCTTGTGCCACGTCCTACGATACCGAAAAACACTTTTGGTCTTTCGGTAAAGGGTTTGAAACCGTACAAATTGCATCCGATAGCTGGCAGATTAGCTTTGTTGGCAATACCAACACTGACCGCGCATTGGCTCGTAAATACGTTATGCGTAAATCGGCCGAGTTATGTAAACAGGCGGGTTATGCCTATTTTACATTCACTCGCGAACAAACGGATCGTGATGCAGTGGGTCAGTTCGGTGTGGGAAAAAACAGCCGTGATGACATCATGTGGGGAACGTCGACGATGAATCAAGAAACGTCTGTCATGGTCGAAGTCACAGGTTTACCTAGCAAACCCGAAAATGCGAGTTCCCGCATCTACGAGACAGATTACATACTTAGCCATATCAATGTGAAAAGTTAATTGCTCGTAGATCTCGGATAACGAATGGATAGCTAAAAAGTGCATCAGTTTACATACTTGCTGATGCACTTTTTTATTAATAATATCAGCAACATTTATACATATATTCAGCGAGTCAATTATTCCTCAATGTAAACCTCAATGACATACGAGCACCACCCAAGTCAGGAGAGCGGCCAATACACAATTTGGACCCCATCCAACAACCAATTCTATCGACAATCGCCAAGCCCATACCATGACCGGAATTTCCGCGACTGTGCTGACCACGCACAAAAGGTTTAATCACTTGAGTAGATTCCTGTTCATCTATGCCAGGGCCATCATCGTCAACGTGTAACCACCCAATCCCATCTTCCAATGCCAACATCAGCCGGATGTTGGCACGACCAAAACGCAGCGCATTATTGAGTAAATTGTTCACCTGCATTGATAAATACTTAGGATCTGTTTTGATGTTCAGCGGAGTTGGGCTGGTAATGAGTTCCACTGAAAATCCTGGATATACTTGGCCTTGATACTTTTCCAACAACCAAGTATTAAGCTCAATAGGCTGCCAATCAGGTTGGATATTCGCCTCATCAAGGCGGGCATAACTGAGCAGTGTCATCACCAAGTCTTCCATTGTGTCCAGATCGCGGTTCAATCGTTGGAAATACTTCACCCTAAGCTGTTCGCTTTGGGTTTCTTCTAACGCCGCAATACCAAATCTGAGCCGTGCTATTGGCGTTTTTAAATCATGGGAAACTGCCCGGCTAAGCAATTTATTGTCATCGATCAATTGTTGAATACGATCGGCCATGCGATTAAATTCACTTTCAATTGCACCTATGTACGATGTTTTACTGACAGGAATTCGCTGCTGTAGCTCCCCCATACCAAATGCTTGAGTCGCTTTACTGAGATTAACCAGTTGGCGGATTAAAGGAGACACCCACACCAACAAAATCACCACCACACCGCCATAAAAAAGCATGGTATACAGCTTATTCGCGTTAAAACTCACATCGGCGGGCGTCACTATCTGGGTATTGATATTCAGCACCTGACCCGTTTTAGGCAATAAATAATGCAAAGAGATGCCATCATCGGACTCCAGCAGTAATGATTCCCCTGAATAAAACTCTGTCTTTAGGGCTGAGGGTAAGACGAAATCCGCCTCATTCACCAAAGACAATTGATCTGCATTTCGCTGATTCCAGTTATCTATAAACGCATTATTGGGCAAGGGATCATTATCTAACGTCTGTGCCAGTGAACCGCCCAGTAGCTTTAATGCCGCAAGGTGAGTTGCTGGACTAGGCGTTTTATTATCAGAATCAACAAGTGTTGCAAACTCACTTATCGACCAACCTAAACTCGCAATGGCGACTAGCACCACCAGCACGAGCGAAGCCATCAACTTCTTCATAACGCTTACTCAACCTCATCGCGGCAAAATAAATATCCCTTGCCACGAATGGTTTTGACTTTATAGGGCTGACTCAACGCATCCTGCAATTTCTTGCGTAAGCGTGATATACGGATATCAATCGAACGATCCAAACCATCGTATTCAATGCCCCGCAGTTGAGCCACCAACTCATTGCGACTCACTATCGTGCCCGCTTTCAATGCGAGCAGCCACAAGACATCAAACTCATTGGCATTCAGCACCACCAGCACGAGCGAAGCCATCAACTTCTTCATAACGCTTACTCAACCTCATCGCGGCAAAATAAATATCCCTTGCCACGAATGGTTTTGACTTTATAGGGCTGACTCAACGCATCCTGCAATTTCTTGCGTAAGCGTGATATACGGATATCAATCGAACGATCCAAACCATCGTATTCAATGCCCCGCAGTTGAGCCACCAACTCATTGCGACTCACTATCGTGCCCGCTTTCAATGCGAGCAGCCACAAGACATCAAACTCATTGGCATTCAAATCCAGCGGCTGTTTATCAATAGTGACTGATTTTGCCGTCGCATTTAACACTAAAGAATCAAACACTAATTGCAGCTTTTGTTCCTCATCACCCACGCGGCGTAATAGGGCTTTTATTCGCGCCAACAATACCTGTGGCCGGATCGGTTTCGTCAGGTAATCATCAGCCCCAGCATCTAACCCGCGGATTTCATCGCCGTCCTCAACGCAAGCCGTCATAAATAAAATAGGCCCTGCATAAAATGCCCTAGCCTCTTTACACACATCGAAACCATTTTTAACGGGCATCATCACGTCGAGTAGCACTAAGTCAGGTGTCTCATCGGCTATCATCTCTAAGGCAAAGTCGCCTTGGCTGGCAACCGTCACCTCGTAACCGTGATCCAGTAAATAATCACTGATCCACTCTGCCAGAGAGGTATCGTCTTCTACGACTAAGATGTGCTTGGCAACTGACATGTTAGAATAACCTCCAGCCGGATTGACTCTGTTTAGGGGCCTTATAAACCCATGTCACGACCACTTTGACTTGCGCGAGCGGTTGCACATCATCATTACGAATAAGACTAAAAGTGGCCGTTTTATCCCCCTCAAAACTATATTGGTATTCTTGCAACGCTTTGCCAGTCCAGCAGGTTAACTGGTGTCCATGGTCTGACAAAATCAGACAGTACTCACCACTCGCGGGTGTCTGCCACCGAAACAACACATCTTGATAGCAAGTTTGCCCTTTATGTAGCGCAATGCAGCGTTCTGGGGTCGCAGTAAAAATAACGGCATCATCCTGACTGCAAACACCAAAGGAAGTGCTCAGCATCACTAACGCTAACCATAAATACAATCGGTTCATGCTCTCCCCCTAAAACACATAGCTAATAGAGGCATTAAAATAGGAGACATAGCTGGCTTGATTTAGGGGACTGTCTGTAACTTCTTTGGACAACAGATTCAAGCGATACATAGCTCGAAAGACAACACTCTCACTTAAAGGATAGGCAACCCCCACCTCCATACCGTAACTAAAAGAACTGTTTGGTTGATATTCAGGAAAGCGTTCGGTCGCTTCTTCCTTACTGATCCCAAAAAGATAACGATTTAAGGTGGCGGATGAGTAGCCGACGCTCCCCAATACGTGAAAATTCCAATTACGCACTTGCCAAGACTTGCCTAATCTAGCTGAACTCTGAATCCCTTGGTCATCGTAGTAATCAGACACTAATCTATACTGGAAAACGTAGTTATCGCCCCAATAACGCGTGGCACGAAAACCTGCGCCAATATAAAGAGAATCTTCCGAGAGTAAATAAGCATTGCGGCCAGCTTCATCGAGTGTTCGGGGATCAACATCAGGACGAGACCATGAACTTTGTAAATTAGCCAGCAGCAACTCTAAAGACCAATCCTCTGAGCTCCAAAGATTAAACCCTAGATTAATGCCATCTTGAGATTGGTGGATCATCTCAACAAATAGCCCTTTGTACTGGTACATACCACTTATCAACAAAGACAACTGTGCAGCACCATCATCCGTTTGCCGAACATCGACTCGATTTATCCCGTAAACACTCATGCCCAGTTCAAAATCACCGCCGTCAGCAAGACGATTAGTACCTCCGTTAACACTGCTGGCAATATCCGATGCTGCAGCCGCTCCTGAAAGAATGCTCAGCGTTAACACAAGAAACCAAAGAATACGCATGCCCATTGAACTCACATTTTTAGTCGGTATTTAGCACCATATATTACAACAGTTTATTGCCAGTCACTGCACAACCAGTATCATTTTTGCGGCACCTGCGGTAAGGCCACAGGATTCGCCTGTACATCCACAATTTATGCCGTTAAAAAAGTCGACTTTATCTGCCCATGGTGCGTCGCTGATGGCACTGCTGCTAAAAAATTTAATGGCTCATTTATAGATGACTATCGCTTATTGAAGCAGGCATTGTCATAAAATTATTTTCACCATGGATTTTAGCTAGATAAGAGATAAGAGATAAGCCATTAAAAATAGCGGGCACAATTCACCCCTAATATTGAGCTAACACGCCAAGCACAGGAAATACATCATCACATATCAGTGATGATGTGGATTGGCTCGCTAAAACTTGCATTAAAGGGACAGATCACAGAAGATCCTTTGGCCTTTTTCATTGCCTTTTATCTTACCTATGACTCAATCAGCATCGCTTACACCAAACTCTGTGACTCATCATCCGACGTCCCATGCTACGCGGGAAGCGACTGTCATACAGTGTTCATTAGAGGCGACACAGCGCAATGCTCAGATTAGGTCGCAATTCCCAGCCTTAAATCAAATGCTTGATGGCTATCCCCTATGTTATCTCGACACCGCAGCCACCAGCCAAAAGCCACAAATGGTACTCGATGCCATGGCACAGTTTTACACCAACGACAATGCCAATGTGCACCGTGCAGCGCATCAGTTATCGGCGCGTTCGACCTTAAGCTATGAAAAAGTGCGCGATCAATTGCAACAGTTTTTAAAGGCAAAACACCGCGAAGAAATCATTTTTACCCACGGCACCACAGAATCCATCAACTTAGTCGCCTTTGGACTCACAGCGCATTTAAGCAAAGGGGATGTGATACTTATCGACACTGCAGCCCACCACGCTAATATTGTGCCTTGGCAGGAACTAGCAAAACGCACGGGGGCTGTCATTAAACCTATCCCTCTGATGCAAGATTGCCGTTTAGATATCAACGCCTATCAAACCTTGCTTAAATTAAAACCTAAAATTGTTGCACTTTGCCATGTTTCCAATGTATTAGGCACAGTTAATCCCGTGGCTCAGTTAGTTAAATTAGCGAAAGCACAAGGGGCGATCACCTTAGTTGACGGCGCGCAAGCCGTGGCACATTTAACGCTGGATATGGCTGAAATCGACTGCGATTTTTATGTATTCTCAGGACATAAAATGTATGGTCCCACTGGCGTTGGCGTGCTTTATGGTCGTTTAGACGTATTAGACACGCTCACACCACTGTTAACTGGCGGTGAGATGATTAAGCGCGTGAGCTTTGAAGCGACAGAATTTGGCAACCTGCCAAATCGCTTAGAAGCCGGCACGCCACCCATTGCCGAGGTGATAGGCTTAGGCGCAGCCATTACCTTTTTACAAACCGAGCTTACACCGCAGGTTCAAGCCTATGAAGCTGAACTACTTAGGTATTTACAAACCCAATTGCGCGCGCTCGGCGAGGTGCATTTATACGGCGCCTTTGACAACAACATTGGCGTGGTTGCCTTTAACCTCGCCGATGAACATCATCAAGATATTGGAATTTTACTGGATCAACAAGGGATTGCCGTGCGCTGTGGCCATCACTGTGCCATGCCATTAATGCACACTCTCAATCTTAAGGGCTGTTGCCGCGCTTCTATCGGTATTTATACGAATAAAGACGATATTGACCGCTTTATTGCCGCATTAGCCTCGGTCAAAGACTTGCTGTTGTAACGAGCAACATTTAGCTATTTATTCACACATCACTCATTCGATGTTCAAACTGACGTTAAACAGGATTTTAGTCCATGACAGATTCGACCATACCTCTACCAAACGAGGCCGATTTTCACTATTTAGTGCAAGATGCCGATACCTTGTTGGCGCGTTTTACCAAGGCCGCTAATTGGCAAGAAAGATATCGCCAAATCATGCTATTAGGAAAAGAATTGCCTAACATAAGCACTGAATTACGCATCGATATAGCACAAGTAAAAGGCTGCGAAAGTGATGCTTGGCTCTATCACCGAGAAAAACATGGAAGACATTATTACCTTGCCGACAGTGACGCGCGCATTGTAAAAGGACTAATAGGGCTGTTACTTGGTGCTTGTCATGGAAAAACTAGCGATGAGATCCACGCATTTGATCCCCATGCTTACTTCGAACAATTAGGGTTAGCAGGTCAACTGAGCCCATCGCGGACTAATGGCCTGAATGCGCTCGCTAAAGCAATCAAAGACGCTGCACAATAAGATAAATGTTTTCTACACTGAGTGCTGTAATCGCCAAAAAAGGGATTTAATCAAAGACTTCGACCCGCTAAATAGGGTATAAAGAAGTTACATTTGCGTTAATTGATAGGAATCGAGCATGCCCAACCAGGCTGTCAATCACTACCGTCGCACTCTTCTTAAAGGTCTTGGCGCTGCAACCCTGTTAAGTCCCCTCGCCAGCATTCCAAGCTTTGCGGCTGCCCCAAGGCGGTTATATGTTGATGGTTTATCATTTCTCCCCGATGACTTAGCTGATGTTACCGCCTCTAAACTCGATGCCTATCTTTGCGATATTTCAGCCATTGAAACCCTGCAACTGCCCGATGGTACGCAAAACTATAAGCGTACTTATAAAGCCTGTATGGAAAGTATTAAGTTGGCCGCTAAACGGGTAAGCGATCACCCCGATATCCTATTGCAAGGTTTAACTGGGCGAGATATTCAGCTTGCGAGGGAAAGTAAACGCACTGCGGTGTATTTTCAAATTCAAGGAGCTGATTGTGTTGAGGAAGATAGCGATGTCAACCAATGGGCGCGCTTGGATGAATTTCATCAACAAGGACTACGTATCCTGCAACTCACCCACCATTATGGCAATACCTTCGCGGGGGGCGCATTAGATAATGATGCTAATGGCGGACTGAATAAACCACTCACTGCCCATGGTCGAGAGTTAATTGCAAAGCTCAACCACAGCAATATATTGGTTGATCTGAGCCACGCTAGCGCCCAAACCGCTCTTGATGTCGCCAAAATCAGTAAGTCACCCGTCGTCCAAAGCCATGGTGCGGCGCGTGGGATAGTCAATCATGCCCGCTGTTCGCCCGATGAAGTTATCCGCGCCATTGCGAATTCTGGAGGTGTTTTTGGCGTCTTTATGATGAGTTTTTGGTTAACACCAAATCCTGTGCCGACCATAAATGACTACATCCGTCAGTTAGAATACGTTATGCGTGTCGGCGGTGTAGACTGTGTGGCCATCGCTAATGACTTTCCGCTCCGTGGCCAAGAAAACTTACTGGCACTCGGTAACGACAACGCCCAAGGCATAAAAGAATATCAAGAATGGTGGTACAGCCTGCGAGCCAAAAACGTATTAGGATTTGATGCTGAACCAAGACATGTCGTCATTCCCGAACTGAACCATATCGACCGCATGGAACGTATCGACGATGCCCTAGCCAAGGCACGTTTTAAATCTACCGACCGCGACCGTTTTATGGGTGGTAACTGGCAAAGAGTGCTCAATCAAGTCCTGATTTAATCAGAGCCCCTAATCATAAAATACCGCTAGCCACAGGGTTTCTGAACTCGTCGACGTTGAGGCTACACGGTGCTTTTGGTGTGGCTGTATTGTTAAATAATCGCCCGTGGTGAGTGTCACGGTTTCACCTTGTTCAAATTCGAGCGTAGCCTCGCCTTTGAGTAACATCACCCACTCATATTGAGTTTGATCATACCATTGCCCAACTGGGGTTGACTGTCCATGGGAAACAATACGCTCAATCGTCACGCTATCATTGCCCGCCAGTTTTTCAAAAACCTCGGCGGATAAAGCCTCTGGTAAGTGACTAAAAAAATTTTGAATCATTTTTTATCCTTTATTTAACGGCCTTTTACCCGTTGAAGCATTGAGCAACCCTATCCAAAACCGCTATCATAGGTCGGCGTAAGACTCATTTTCTATGAGCTTATATCAAATAAATATGTTGTTTTGCATATGGATATGGAGATTTCCCACAATGTCGTTGTTTCGTGCGCTCAAAGCTAAACTCTTTAATTCGTCTGAACATAATCGCGCCGAGCAAAGCACTCTACTACAAGTAACACCCGCAGAACCTCCTATTGAAACCCCATATTTTTGTCGCCACTTTAGTTTAAAAATCCATGCAACAGAAGCCCTTGCGACCTCACTGGAGCAGGATGCCGAGCGGGGGATCACTACCTATCATTATGACTCTCCACAATTAATTGAGCTTCTCGGCTGGGAGTTCGCCAATGAACCTTGCGCTTTCCATACAACTCAATTTGATCGGCTCGAAATCAATAATCAGGCTAATGCACTGGAGCAATATTTTTGGTTAAACAAGGAAAAAGTATGCAGTATTACTCCAGTCATTCCCAACCAAGACAAGATGTTATGGCAGGTAGAACTGTACAATATCGATGATTTACTAATCAGCCACTTTACTATAGATGCGCACTTTATCGTTTGTGGTGATATCCAAGATCACGCCAGCCTAACCGGAAAACTGCAGCGTACTTTCCACGAAGTAGAAGACGAGCAAGGCATACGTCGCCTAAGAATTATTACTCAAAACCCTAAATTGACTCAGGTCGTTGAATCTAACTATTTTGGTGAGCGCGATGGTATTTCTCGCCAATTTGACGCCCTTGGCACCTTGTTATTTGAAGGGCATTTTATTCAAGATCAGCAAGTGGGGTTACAAACTTGGTTTCACCATACAGGTAACATTAATTACAGCGAAGATCGTCATCCTAATGGCATGTTTATTACGCGTTACCATGAAAATGGCAAGATAAGTGAAACGGCCGAAATCAATAGTGATGGCTTATATATCAATACATTAACTCGATTTTATGAATCAGGGCATGTCCAACTCACCCGCCCATTAATCAATGATCAAATCCATGGGATTGAATATTTATATTATGACAATGGTGCCCTAGAAGCTGAACGCCACTACGAGCAAGGCTATGAATTCCAAGCATTTTGGTATCACCCCAATGGAGTGTTAAAACAAAAAATGCGCGCCGATAGCACAGGAAAAATCCTTGAAGAATTTTATGAGAGTGGACAATTAGCTTGGCGTGAACAATTTAATCCTACAGGTGAGTTACATGGTGAGCATGTAAAATGGTATCCCAATGGTCAACTTGAAGAAAAAATCTATTTTGAACATGGCAAAGAACAAGGCATGGCCAATTGGTACCATGAAAATGGCCAACTTGCCCTTGAGATTTACTTAGAAAATGGCCTGAGGGAAGGTTTATTTAAAAGCTACTACGAAAGCGGTGTGTTGTCGGCAGAAGGTCAATATAAAAACAATCTCTCGGTCGCTCCCTTTATTGAATACTACGAAAATCAGCAAGTGCAAATGTATTTACCACACACCCAAGGCAACCGTGACGGCACCGCCCGGTGGTTTTATGAGGATGGCACTATACGTACTATTTCAGAATATGAAGTGCGCGATGGCCAAGGCTACCTTAAGGAGTCCAGCTTCTATAATAAACAAGGCATACTCGAATCCTATCAAAGCCATTCCAATACTCGCTGCGGTTATCATCTTGAAAATAATCAACGTGAATATTACCAAGAAGGGATCCCTGATACACGAATCGAATACTACGAGGATGGTGCAATTCGTTGGCTATTAACCTGTATTCAAGACAACTTGTTTAGTGCTAAGTCACTGTCCAGACAAGGCGCAATATTAGAAACAGGCACAATTCAAGTCACGGAAGAACGCTACCTTGATCTTGGTCACTGGCAACGCTTCACCCCTCAAGGACAACTCCTACGAGAAGTGTGGCTAGATGAGCAAGGACAACTTATCGAAAGCCGCCACTACTTTGATATTGATGAAAATACCACCGCACAAGAAGATGACGAAGCAGAGTGGGATAACCCCAAAAATGTGAGTAATGGCGATACTGCTGGCCAGCCTGCACAAGATCAAGCCGCCCCAGTGGTTACAACAAGGTCTACAGAAACCCTAAGGCTCTTTTATCACTTAAAATTTGACGATGAAAGCAAACTTTATACCTTGAAGCGTTACCATCCCAATAGCCATATCGCCGAAGAAGGGAATTTACAAATTCGAGGAGAAGAACAATTTTGGGTTGGCATTCATAATCAATATGATGAACAAGGCCGCATAGCACTGTCAGAAACCTACACCATGAGCGGTGAGCGGATTGAGCAAGCGACCAACACCAGTGCAATTGTGTTGAACTAAGTCATTATCAGCCCGCATTAACAGCCCCAAAATGTGGAGGCCACATTTTGGGGCTGTTAAATGACGGATTAAATCTGCTTCAGCCCTCGTACTTGACGGTTTTCACCGACCACCATCATTTCGCATTTAGGGCAGTCGAACACCAACTTAAGCACATCGTTACCAATTTCGAGCACCATAGGATCGGCTTTGATCCCCGGCACTTCTTTAGGGCAAAGATTAAAGTTAAAGCGCAAACAATGCTTAGTGATCATTAAGGGCACATCTTCGGTGACACCGTTTTTCTCATAAGTGTCTTGAATTTCAATCACACCATGGCGTTGATAAAAATCTTTCGCCTTTTGATTTGCGACATTACCTAAGTAACTCAAATGCTTAACAGGATAAACTGCATCTTGGTTATATTTCCATGGTTTTGGACGTATATATCCCTGCACGCGAGCCACTTCTAACGCTGCAACCGCATCACGGCGCAAACCATTAAGCACTGACGCTGGTAAGAACCACGCTTGGGCCGTATCGATACTGATACTGCGGGCAACAAAGTCAGTACTACCGAGTTTGCCAAGCTGAGTGCGGGTTGTTTGCAGCGTTTTTTCAATATCGGTCGCAGGTGTTTTTTCGGCTACTAAGTTCACGCTGGCGCTTAACCCATAAGTATCAGTTAGGGTCAACGCAAGTCCATCTGTGGTATCGCTCAAGCGCATATCCACGCCAATAATACGTTTAGATGATTCCTTGGCGAGTAAGGTTTCGAAGGCTTGATTATGGTTGCGGTATAACGTCATCCCAACCTTTAAGTCCTTTGGCACCTGTAATATATGCAACTTAAGCCCTTCTGCTCGATTGACCCGTAAGCCTTGGAGTTTATCATCGGACTGTTTGGCCATGGCATAATTGAGGGGGAAAAACGCTAAGCCATCACCATTGTTGAACTCATGGGTTGAACTCACTTGGATAAAGTCTTTGCCTATGCTGACCACTTTACCCACTTCTTCGCCTATGTATTTTGGTGAGCGAAAATCTTTGATCCCTTGGCTACGTTCATGGACAAAATAATCCGTACTGCCGCGGTTAAAGGTTTTTTCAGGATCTGGGGTAAAAGTGTACTCGCAACGACCATGGGATGAAGCCACAAATTCTGGGCGACGCGCCATAATCGCATCAAGTTTTTGCCGATAGTGGGCAGTGACGTTTTTAACGTAACTTAAATCCTTAAGGCGACCTTCGATCTTAAATGAACGAATACCAGCATCAATTAGCGCTTCAAGGTTTTCGGTTTGGTTATTGTCTTTAAGTGATAATAAATGCTCATTCTGCGCTAATACATCCCCTGCACGAGTTTTTAAATTCCCCGGCAAACGGCACATTTGCGAACATTCTCCGCGGTTAGCACTGCGATTACTAAAAGCATGGCTTAAGTTGCATAGCCCACTGTAGGCCACGCAAAGCGCACCGTGAATAAAAAATTCAAGCTGCATATTAGTATGTGCCGCCACTTCACGGATCTGGCTTAGGCCAAGTTCGCGGGCAAGTACAACCTGTGAAAATCCCACTTGCTCTAAAAACGCCACCTTTTCAGGGCTGCGGTTATCCATTTGAGTACTGGCATGCAAGGCAATCGGTGGTAAATTAAGTTGCAATACGCCCATGTCCTGCACAATCAGCGCATCGGCACCGGCTTCATACAATTGCCAAATCAGTTTTTCAGCATCAGCCAGTTCGTTATCCATCAGGATAGTATTAAGCGCGACAAACACTTGAGCATGGTACTTGTGAGCATAGGTACACAGACGCGCGATATCTTCAACACTGTTACCCGCCGTTGCTCTAGCACCAAATGCTGGGCCACCGATATAAACCGCGTCGGCACCATGGCGTATGGCTTCGATACCGTAGTCAGCATTTTTTGCTGGCGCCAATAACTCGAGGCGGTTATGAACGTGAGAAAGATTCTCAGGGGTGTAAATCTCTGGCTGGCTCATGGCTTCACAGGCTCAAAATGATCAAGAACAAAAAAGAGCGTGATTATAGCAATAACTCGAATGTAGCTCTATCAGCAAATCATCAACTAAACACGCTTTCCTTCTATCCAAACTAAATGCTAGCAACCAGTAATCTTAATCCCCCACACTTGCACCCTCAAGCTGAGCAGAGTATCTTTGCCGCGCATTGACCAATAGGCACTATGATGACTGATTTTATTTATCACCCCCCCACAACACCTTGGCTTGAGATTCTTTATCAAGATAAAGATATTATCGTGATTAACAAACCTTCGGGATTGTTGTCTGTGCCAGGTCGAGATCCAGCCCATTACGATAGTGTTTATGCCCGCGTAAAAGCCGAACACCCCCATTGCCAAATCGTGCATCGTCTCGATATGGCAACCTCGGGCGTGATAGTCCTCGCCCTTATTCGTAGTGCTGAACGAGAACTAAAACGTCAATTCCACGATAGAGAAACCAGTAAAACGTATATTGCACGGGTTGCAGGCCATATAAAGCACGACACAGGTAGTATTGACTACCCACTTATCTGCGACTGGCCAAATAGACCCAAACAAAAAGTCGATCATTTTGTCGGTAAACCTTCGCTCACTCACTATCAAGTTATGAGTCGAGCCAAACGTTCAACACTCGTTAAACTCACCCCAATCACGGGCCGCTCACATCAATTACGGGTGCATATGATGGCAATAGGCCATCCTATTTTAGGAGACGGTTTTTATGCCGATCCACTCGCTAAATCATTAGCTCCCCGCCTATTACTCCATGCGGCAGAGCTCACCATCAAACATCCCTACACAGGTGTTAGCATGACTTTTAGCACTGAAGCTCCGTTTTGTGAGCCTTTGGGTGAACAATGATCACTAAAATCAAATAAGATGGGCAAAATTGGTAGCAATTCTCCATAAAAAAACGTAGCTTTATGACAATTCATTACGTTATAGAGAGTTTATTTATGGATACCGCATTTCAGCGCGATCAACTCGATAATCATATCCTTGAAGCCCTAATGCAAGATGCAAGAACCCCCTTTGCAGAGCTCGCTAAACGCTTTGGCGTCAGTGCTGGTACTATCCATGTTAGGGTAGAAAAGATGAAGCAAGCAGGTATTATCACTGGTGCGCAAATCACCGTAAACCCTAAAGCCCTAGGTTATGACGTTTGTTGTTTTATCGGCATCAATCTTAAAAGTGCTGGCGATTACCCTGCCGCCATAGCGAAACTCAATGCCCTAGAAGAAGTCGTTGAAGCCTATTACACCACTGGCAATTACAGTATTTTTGTAAAAGTCATGTGCCAATCGATTGATGGTTTACAGCACGTTCTTATTAATCGCATTCAATCTATCGATGAAATTCAGTCAACAGAAACCTTGATAAGCTTACAAAACCCAATAGTCAGGGCAGTTAAGCCCTAAGTTGCCCCATCTCGCTTTAAGCACAATTAAAGTTACAAAATATGATATAAGTCTTTTTTCCATTAAAAGTGTTAAATACACAACACTTTTATGTTACAACTTCATTGCTACCGCCAAAAGAGCGAGGCATAACTATAACAATTCAGCTACAGACACATGATTTAGTGTGTTGAAAGCATTAATTGACAAGGAAGAAGTTGTGAAGACAAAATTATCGATCGCCATATCCACGGCACTGTTATCTAGTGCTGCTATCGCAAACAGTGAATTTACCTTTAAACCATACTCTCCTGAAATGTCCTCCCATGAGAAATACAGTAAACCTCAGGTTGCTGTATCCAATATTGCAGCTCCACAGCGTTTTATCGTTGAAATGGAATCTCCTGCACTGGCGGCTTATCAGGGTGGGATAGGTTCATTTGCTCCAACAGCATCCACAAAAGAAGGGCAAAAACTAAACGTACAATCCGCTGAAGTTAAAAGCTATGCCAGCCATCTCGCCAAAGAACAAAATAATTTTGCATCAGCTTTAGCAAAGACAATTCCTAATGCAAAAGTTGAGCGTCATTTCCAAACTCTTTTTAATGGTGTAACCGTTGTTGGTCAAGGATTAAGTGCCGAAAAACTGGCTAAAATGCCTGGCGTTAAATCCGTCTACCCAGAGACCATGTATGAAACAAACATGGATGCATCTCACCAAGTGATTAATTCCCAAGCAATGTGGGAAGCCGTTTCAGGGATGGAAAATGCAGGTAAAGGAATTAAAGTCGCAATCATTGATGGCGGTATTCGCCCCGAAAATCCAATGTTTGCAGATGCAGGTTTCACTGCCCCAAGTGGTAACCTACCTTCAGATGATTATTGCTCTACTGTTGATGCCTCTTTTTGTAACAACAAACTCATAGTTGCGCGTTGGTCACAACCGACCTTCCCCGTTTGTGCAAAAGAATACATGAGCCCACTCGGTTATGGTGGGCATGGTACCCACGTTGCGGGAACGGCTGTCGGTAATAAGGTTTCAACAACATTCAAAGATATTCCTGTTGAGTTATCGGGCGTCGCTCCAGCCGCATATCTGATGGTCTATAAAGCACTTTATAGTAATCTCGAGTGTGAAAGAGGCAGCGGCTCAAACATTATGTTAATGGAAGCATTGGAACATGCTGTCAATGATGGTGCTGATGTTATTAACAACTCTTGGGGTGGTGGCGCGGGTGGAGATCCTGCTAGTAGCCCATATAAAACCATGTTTGAAGCGGCAGAAGCTGCTGGCGTTGTTGTAGTCACTGCTGCAGGTAATGATGGTAATGGCGCACAAACAGTGGGATGTCCTGGCTGTATTGAATCAGGGATTACCGTTGCGAACACGACAACTGGTCGCTATTTTGCCAATAGTTTCAATGCTGGTGGTGAAGATTTACTCGCAATACCAAGCTCAGATGCTGTATTGAGCGCAGATATTACAGCACCTATCATTGCAGCTAAAAATCTAAATGCTGAGAATGCCAATGGGTGTGATGCCTTTCCAGCAGATTCATTTAAGGACGGTATCGCATTAATTTCTCGTGGCGTATGTAACTTCTCATTAAAAGCAGCCAATGCTAAAGCAGCAGGCGCCAAAGCCGTCGTTGTATACAATAGTGTTGCGGGCGCTCCGATTACCATGTCTATGCCCGATGATCCATTTCCTGCACTAATGATTACTAAAGATGCTGGTTTAGCCATTATAGAAGCCATGGGAGACACGCCAACAATTGGAACGTTGTCGGCAACAACCAAACGCATTATCGCACCTGAACTTGCTGATAATTTAAATAGCTCAAGTTCACGAGGCCCTAACGGTAATCAAAATATCCTAAAACCAGATATCGCGGCACCGGGCACAGATATTCTATCTGCTTACTCACCAGATGATGGTGGGCAAGGATTAGATTTCAATGCCATTTCAGGTACCAGTATGGCAAGTCCTCATGTTGCGGGAGCAGCTGCTCTTATGAGTCAATTGCATCCAGACTGGAGCCCCAATGATATCAAAACCGCGCTCACCTCTACGGCTAAATATGTCGATATTCTTGATGATGACTCTGTAACAGCGGCTAACCCATTTGACATGGGGGCTGGTCGTATGGATTTAGATGCAGCAGCGAAAGCGGTGCTAACCTTCGACAAACCATCAATCGCCTCTGACTCTTGTGTTGGACCATGTACTTTCACTCGCACTGTTTATAACAAAAGTGACAGTACAACGTCTTGGAGCTTATCAGCTTCATCCGATAGCACAGGTATCACAGTATCACCGTCTACATTAGAACTTGCCGCAGGCGCCTCTGCCACATTTACAGTAACAGTTGACTCAACTTTCGCTAAATATGGTGAGTGGATCTTCGGAAACATATTGATCAATAGCAATGAGGGGCGACAAAATGCTCACTTACCTCTAGCTGTTCTGGCTAAAGAATCAAGTAATGCATCCCTAATTTCAACCAATACGACCAAATCAGATATTAACGCCAGTGATGTCATCCCTATGGTAGCAACACTCACTAATACTCTGTTTGAAAACACAGTTACTTTTACAGCACAAGCACCTAAAGGGACTAAGCTGACCTCCAAAGATGATGTCAATGTCACATTAGCTGGAGCAACCCAAAATGGCTTGCAGGTAAACGAAGATTTAGGCCTAATCACTTGGGTTGGTTCTCTTAATTTACCTAAGATGGCGACCACAAAAGGGGCTCAAAGATTCCCAAGTATCATTGGATTAGGAACCAACCCTATCACTTGTAGAACTGGATGTGATGAGGTGAGCTTCAGTTATAATGTTCCTAGCTTTAAATATAACGGTGTAAGTTACTCCAGAATTACATTATCGGATAACGGTATGGCAATTGTTGGGGGAGGAAATACGAGTGGTTCTTATGCCAATAAGCAGCTACCTGATGGTGCAAATCCCAATAATATTCTAGCGCCATTCTGGTCTGACTTTGATCTATCAGATAAAACGGTTGGCGATACTGGTGGCGGTGATCTTGCTATTGGCGTATTTACCGACAATGCAGGTGTAACATGGCTCGCTTTAGAGTGGAATAAAGGCAAGCTCTATGGTGATACATCAGGTTCGGAATATACTTTCAGTATTTGGATTCGGACGGGTGCTACAGAAGAAGTTGTATTCAACTATATCGATATTCCAAACATGCCATCTGCAGTCACCATTGGTGCAGAAAACATAGGAGGAACGATTGGTACCACATATCACTTTAATGGCACTGGTGGCACTGTCACATCTGGCGATGCTGTAACCTTAAGAAACACAACCGCTGGTAATGTAACGATTAATTACAGTGCTAAAGCAACGTCTCTTAATGTTGGTCAAGCGGATGTAATTGACACTGATGAAGAAACTCTAGTTTCTATTAATGTCCTTGAAAATGACATTAAACCAGATCAAAAGGTAGCCCAAGCCTCTGTCACTGGCGATGGCATGACAGCAAAAGCACTACGTGTTATTGACGTTATGCCCAAGGGGCCTTTAGGTGGCGTAAAAATAGTACAAGCTCCTACCCACGGTACAGCAGTGGTGAGTACTGAAGGTCATATTGACTATACCCCTAGTGTCGATTTCTTTGGTACTGATACGCTGAGCTACACATCCGTTGATGAAGATGGCAATACTGGAGAAGCTGCAATGGTCACTATTAACGTTCACAATGTTAATGATGCGCCAACTGTCGCTCCTGTAGGCTCAACAGGTGTAGAAGGTTCGACAGTAACAGCTACCGCTAATGGTGCAGATATAGACCAAGATACTTTAACCTATAACTGGGTACAAACGAGTGGAACCCCTGTTACCTTCACAAATGGTGGTGGAACGATCAGCTTCACCGCTCCAGCAGGTGCCCAATCGCTGGTATTTACAGTAGTTGCGTCTGATGGTGAGCTAGAAAGTGCTCCAGGCACTGCAACTGTCACAGTAACAGCCAAACCAACACCCGCTAAAAAGAACGGTGGCGGTTCTCTTGGTTGGTTAACAGCTTTACTCTTGCCACTGGCGTTTATTCGTCGTCGTATGAAGTAATATTTTGTTAAAAACAAAAGGGAGCTCTTTAGTAGCTCCCTTTTTATTAGATGTAATGCGAAGAAATATTACGAACGCAGCCCGATCCCGCGTGAGATAAGATAGTAAGCTAACGCCCATAAAGCGATACAAAAACCCACCATAATGGCGATGGATAGCGGCACACTGATATCGGCAAAGCCTAAGAATCCATAGCGGAACACGTTAATCATATAAACTACGGGATTTAGTGCTGAAACGCCCTGCCAGAATGAGGGTAAAAGTGTTAAAGAATAAAAGACCCCGCCAAGGTAGGTAAATGGGGTGAGCACGAAAGTCGGTATGATGCTGATATCATCAAAACTCTTTGCAAAAACGGCATTAATTAAGCCTCCTAAGGAGAACAGCACTGAGGTTAAAAAGACCGTCATTATCACCAACCCCGCATGGTGCAAGCGAATGTCGACAAAGCACATCGCGACTAAAGTTACAATCAACCCAACACATAAGCCACGGGCAACACCACCTCCCACATAGCCCGCAATCATTACATAATGGGGCACAGGTGCTACCATTAGCTCTTCTAAATTGCGTTGAAATTTAGCACTATAAAACGAGCTCGCTACATTTGAGTAAGAGTTAGTGATCACCGACATCATGATCAAACCGGGTGCAATAAACTCCATGTAAGATACGCCACCCATATCCCCAATTCGGCTACCGACTAAGTTACCAAAAATCAAAAAATACAAGGTCATGGTAATCGCAGGTGGGACTAACGTCTGAATCCAAATCCTTGTAAAACGATTGATTTCTTTACTTAAAATACTTTTAAAGGCAATAAAGTAGAGCTGATTCATGCTAAAGCTCCCTGGGTTTTATTCACCAATTCAACGAAGAGTTCTTCTAGCCGATTTGACTTGTTACGCATAGACAATACTTCCACATTTGCGGCAGTTAATTGACGAAATACCTCATTAAGATTGTGATCTTTAGCCACATCCACCTCTAAAGTGTGGGGATCGGTGAGACGACATACCATGCCATCGAGCGTTGGAGCGACATTGATGTCGTGGCGTAGGTCGAGAATAAAGGTTTCCATATTCAGCTTACCGAGCAGCGCCTTCATACTGGTACATTCCACCAGCACACCATTATCGATAATGCCGATATTGCGGCATAGCATTTCTGCTTCTTCCAGATAATGGGTTGTGAGAATAATGGTTACACCCTGCTGATTAATTTGTTTAAGGAACTCCCACATAGAACGGCGCAGTTCAATATCCACCCCAGCGGTGGGCTCATCTAAAATCAGTAGCTTAGGTTCGTGCATCAAAGCACGGGCGATCATTAAACGCCGTTTCATACCCCCAGATAGCTCCCGCGACTGGCTGTGACGTTTTTCCCACAAATCTAGCTGAGTTAAATACTTTTGCGCGCGCTCAAGCGCGATAGACTTGGGTACACCATAGTAACCTGCTTGATTCACTACTATCTGTAATACCGTTTCAAACTGATTAAAATTAAATTCCTGCGGGACTAAACCTATGCATAATTTGGCATGCTCTAATTGTTCATCAATATCATAACCAAAGACTTTAACCGTACCAGAACTCTTCTGAACTAAAGAGCTAATAATCCCGATAGTAGTGGATTTACCCGCACCATTAGGGCCGAGTAAGGCAAAGAAATCCCCTTGATTAACAGTAAGACTAATGCCTTTAACTGCTTCTACGCCGCCTTTATAGGTTTTTTTAAGCCCTTCGAGTACCAGAGCATGGGCAGTATTCACCATAGTTGTACCTGATCCTTAACATAACGAGACTAATAAGATGGTGGCAAAAAAGCCAAATACAATACGTCGACCTTATATAAAACAAAACTCCCGCATGTTGCGGGAGTTTTAACTGTTATAACCGAGCAAGAATGCAATTATTCGAGTGGCACAACTTTCGCGATATAAGGCAGGTTACGATACTGCTCGGCATAATCAATACCATAACCCACGATAAACTCATCAGGGATAGTAAAACCGATAAAATCAACCTTAACATCCACTTCTCGGCGCTCTGGTTTATCCAGCAAAGTACACAGAGCAAGACTTTTAGGTTCGCGCAGCAACAACATCTCGCGAACTTTACTTAAGGTATTACCAGAGTCAATCAAGTCTTCGACAATCAGCACATCGCGGCCTGCGATATCCGATTGCACATCTTTAAGCACTTTCACATCCCGTGAACTGGTCATTGAATTGCCATAACTGGAAACCGACATAAAATCAATTTCAACATGGCCCTTAATACGGCGACAGAGGTCCGCCATAAAGACCACTGAGCCTTTTAACAATCCCACCATCAACAAGCGTTCGCTGTTGGCATAATGGGCATTGATTAACTCAGCCATTTGATCCAATTTTTGGTTAATCTCTTCGGCGGAAATCATCACTTCGGTGGTGTGTTTCATATCAGTCTCAATTGTCGAGGTCACGGTGGGTCTGCTTGTCATACCCCCAGCGACTCGTTAGTGCATGGTCAACGCCCAAATGATCGAGAATTCGAGCGACCATGAAGTCTACCAGATCTTCCACCGATTTGGGATTGTGATAAAAACCGGGCGCCGCAGGCATAATCGTCACACCGAGGCGAGAAAGGCTCAACATATGTTCGAGATGTATAGCATTAAAAGGGGTTTCTCTGGGCACTAGGATAAGCTGTCCGCGTTCTTTAATCACCACATCTGCCGCTCGTTCAAGCAGATTATTGCTCATTCCTGTCGCAACCGCCGCGAGTGTTCCTGTTGAGCAAGGACAAATGACCATTTGTTTAGGTGCGGCGCTGCCTGATGCGGGGGGAGAAAACCACTCATCCTTACCAAGCACAACCAATTCCCCCACAATAGCCGCATTTTTTTCTGCCAATACAGCAAGCAGTTGTTGTTTCGCTTTTTCGCTATTAGCACTGAGTTGCAAACCGTGCTCTGTCGCTAACACCACTCGCGCCGCACTCGAAATCATCAAAAACACTTGAAAACCAGAAGCCAACAGACATTCGAGTAACTTCAGTCCATAGGGAGCACCCGAGGCGCCAGTCCAAGCTAAGCTAATTGCCTTAGTCGACTTTGCGTAGACCATCTTAGTTAACCTGCTCTACCGTTGAAGCCTGCTCTAATGCGGCAAGCAGCTTCTTATGTAAACCACCAAACCCACCATTACTCATGACCACTATGGTGTCACCGGGTTTAGCCGTTGCCGCAACCTTAGCGACAACCTCATCAATCTGATGCAACACCATGACAGGGATCACTGAGGCTTCCATCGCCTCTTTCATGTTCCAGTCAATCGTATCTGCTTGATATAAAAACGCTTCGTCAGCTTGCATCATAGAATATGCGAGCGTGTCTTTATGCACGCCACTCTTCATGGTATTTGACCGTGGTTCAAGTACGACAATAATTTTGCTCTGGCCGACCTTAGCGCGCATCCCTTTTAATGTGGTCGCAATAGCGGTGGGATGATGGGCAAAATCATCGTATACGCTGATACCATTCACTGTACCTAACAACTCAAGACGACGTTTTGGCGGTATAAATTGTGCTAAAGCCTCAATCGCAGCACTTGGCTTAACGCCCACATGACGCGCGGCTGCAATCGCCATAATGGCATTTTCGATATTGTGCTGACCAATTAAATCCCACTCAAGTACCCCTTGGGATTCGCCGTCAAAAAACACTTCAAAACAATGGCAATCATCACTTAAGGCTTTGCCATACCAACCAGTAATAGACTCTGCTGTATGATAATGTTCTTGCTTACTCCAGCAGCCCATATCAATAGTCTGTTTTACCGATTGCGCATCAACGGGCCAAATGATCTTTCCTTCACCTGGCACAGTACGGATCAGGTGGTTAAACTGCTTTTGGATAGCCGCTAGATCGGCAAAAATATCGGCATGGTCAAATTCGAGATTATTAATCACAAGAGTACGTGGATGATAATGCACGAATTTGGAGCGCTTATCGAAAAAAGCGCTATCGTATTCGTCGGCTTCGACGACAAAGAACGCTGATTCCCCCAAACATGCAGACACACCAAAGTTTTGCGGTACACCACCAATTAAAAAACCGGGCTGATAACCACAATCCTCTAAAATCCACGCTAACATGCTCGAAGTTGAGGTTTTACCATGGGTGCCTGAAACCGCTAACACCCAACGTTCAGGTAAAATATGCTCGGCCAAAAATTGCGGACCAGAAGTGTAAGGAATACCCATATTCAACACGGCTTCTACACAGGGATTTCCCCGACTCATGGCGTTACCAATCACGACTAAGTCAGGATAATGTCCGGCTTCACCCAATTGGCTAGGATCAAAACCTTGAATAAGCTCAATGCCTTGTTCTTCTAGTTGCGTACTCATTGGAGGGTAAACATTGGCATCCGAACCCGTCACTCTATGCCCTTTTGCCCTAGCCAATAACGCCAGACCACCCATGAAGGTTCCACAAATTCCTAAAATATGTACGTGCATACCGCTCGCTCTGATGTTTTTGAATTCAAGGCTATTCTAATCCATAGAACCGCAGATTGGCAGGTTAGGATCTCGGAAAAGCCACTTACTCGGCAAAGATCCTGACAAAGAAAGGGATTTTTACAATTGACTGAAGTTTATCTAACAGGATTATGTCACAACACTCACTTATCCACGTAAGCTGGCGTAGAGCTTAGCGTGTTGGCTGCGATGGCGATTAAATAAGAACTGACGTAAGGCTTCGCGCTCTTGGATTTCAGCTTCAAATCTCACAATTGCCAATCCTTCTTCATGGCGGATAGGTTCAATCTTTACCCGCATCGTCTCACCATCGGGAAGTTGTAGCTGTAACTCTTGGCTACCAATTAGCTGTTCAAACTGTTGTTGGGATTTAGCACGAATAGCCATGCCAGAACTCGATAAAGACACGACAGACCATTGCTCACCCTGATCATGGTCGAATATCCACACATCCTCAGGCTGAGTCAGGCGCCAACTCCGTTCCGCACCAGTGGTGTCTAAGACTTCTGGAACACCCAATGTCGGTTGTAATTGCCCAAAGTCATCGAGTCTCATTTCAAGGGGGAACCACAGTTTATAAGGGCCAACCTCAGCTAAAAGCGTTAACTTGGCTTTACCTAATAAGGAGGCCAATGCTTGCGGCACTTCGGTTTTAACCGTCAATACATGATTAACCCAAGGCTCAGGATTAGCCTCCTCCATGCCATGAGTTATACGATTAGGAGAAAATAGCTCACTAAAGCAAGCTAATTCCTCCAAGGTTAAATACGGCTCATCAATCATATAGCAACCTACTCAGATGAATCCCTTGTGCAAAAAATTACCACCAAAGCATGGTTTAGTACATTTTTTCAGCGATTAATTTGCAAAAAAAGAAAAGTAGGCTACCAAGGCTAAGGCCACACTCCCATTAGCCATTTACACTATTTTATTAATCATGTTTTTGATGATTGGTCGGTGGTGCAAATAAGATCCTCAGTCTCTGTGGCAGACTCAACCCCTTTGCCGTAACTTCGCTAAACATATCGCACCATTCACTGAAGGTCACTTTTAGTGGATTAAAGCTGTTGACTGGTTTAGTGATCCCGTAAATCACAGTTTCGTCCTCAGGTTCAAAGGTGCCAAATAGCTTGTCCCAAATGATAAGCACACCTGCGTAATTTTTATCGATATATTGGGGATTACGGCCGTGATGTACCCTATGATGTGACGGTGTATTGAAAACCCATTCAAGTGGCCCAAGTGATGTAATCGCTTGTGTATGCACAAAAAATTGCAATCCAAGATTGAACAATACGACAAATATTACCCAGTTTGGATCGAAACCTATTACCACCAGCGGTAACCAAAATATCCACATGCCCGCAAAGGGATACATTAA
This sequence comes from Shewanella sp. W3-18-1, assembly GCF_000015185.1. Lineage (NCBI taxonomy): Bacteria > Pseudomonadati > Pseudomonadota > Gammaproteobacteria > Alteromonadales > Shewanellaceae > Shewanella > Shewanella sp. W3-18-1. The sequence continues at coordinate 3,826,254 of NC_008750.1, forward strand.
ACTCTGACGAAACGCAGTGCTAAAATTCATATTCTCAGAGCTATGGTGTACCACATGAGCCGCCCACATCCAGCGCACTCTGTGGCTCGCCCGATGGAACCAGTAATAACAAAAGTCCTGCGCAACCATCAAGGCAATAAAGCTCAATGGACCCATTTCAATATCGAATAATTTCCAACCAAAAATCGCCAAATACAGCTTAGCGATTAGAAGGCCTGTGAGCAGATCTGCGCCTTGATGCATTGCCGCGAGGCTGAAATTACACAGCACTTCTTGACCACGATAACGTGCACTCAAAGGTAATCTTTGTTTTTTATCGCCAAAGTACCATTCCAGCAAAATACACATGAAAAACAATGGAGCAAGTATAAGCAGTAACACTTCTGGGTGCTGGATCAGTGAGGTGATATCCATATTAAGGTCGTCCTGTACTCTTCTTGTTTTATGATTCTTTTTATCGTTATCGTGTTATCTCAATCCAAACCGAGGTTAATAAACCGCATTCAACACCACAACGCAGGCAACAATGGTCGGTTCCCCATGCTCGGTTACCAACGTGCATAGTGATCTTCAGCGAGACCAAGGACATTACTGAGCAAATAACTGCGTCCTTGATTGTCGATTATCGTGCCGCTGAAATGGCCGATAAATTGGCGAAAGTTACTCTTAAGGAAAAGTAAATTACGCTTTTCACTGCGACAATTGTGCGCCGCAAACTGCAAATCCACTTGACCATTTTGGCTGTAGATCCGCCAGACTTCGGCGCCAAGAGTGGCATAGCGATCAAATTCAAATTGCACGGGCCCAAGTAAATGGCGCTCGCCATTAATCCAAAAGACATTTTCCGTTGCCCCGGTTTCATTTACTCCGGCAGCTAAATTAAGCCCCATTATGCCTTCATGGATCCGCGCATTGATCGACGCCCAGCGCCAACTCGTATCGCGGCGCATATAACCTGCTGAAAAATCATAGCCCGCTAAGGCTTGATTCAACGGCTGAGGCTCGTGACCTACTGTCAAACTACCTTTAACGGTCAAACCATTATGCTTTTGTGTGTAAGTCCAGCCGTTATATCCCGTCGGACTACACATCGCCATAGGTAAACTTAGGGGGAATGGATGCAAAGTCACATCGGCTTGAATGTTTTTAGTATCTATCATTAACCGCCAACCGCCCTCAACAATCTCAAAGCTTAACCGCGCCCCTTTACGACCAATTTGGCTTTTACCATTAGCAGGTGATGACGTCATCTGATAGCCAAGCCTTAAAGGTTTTAGCCAATCAAGCTGGGTGAGTGTGTTAGTGTTAATGTCGTATAAATAACAAAAAGCACTGCCGACATAGGCAATATCGGCAAGCGCGACCCCAAGGACATAACGTGGCGTGACCAAAGAAACAAACTGAAACTGCTTATAATCGAAATGCTTGGCCCACGCTGAAGCAGGTTTATCCATAGTGTCATAGTAGGCAAAATCCGCTAAACCTAAGGTTTTGACTATGCCATCGAAATGGCCTAAATGAGGTAATCCTTTCGGATTGATTAGGCTATCTGGGGCGATTTGCGTTGCTATCGTTGACATGACTCAGCCTTACACAAAGAACAGGGGAGCATCTATGCTCTCCTCTTATAAACATCGAATTTTTACTCTAACCTGTCCCACATTGCATTAAAAGAGTGCAACACCAAATTGTTGTGAACTTGTTATCCACCAGCATTCTATCTTAGCGAAATGCCTTAGTGATAGAATCAAAAAGCGCCTAAAGGCGCTTTCATCATTGCTCGCAGGATATTGAGAAGCGATTAGAATTTGTAGCTAATACCAACATTAATCCCCTGCAACTCTAGTTCTTTCATCGGAATATATTGATATTCTAGATTCAAACCAAACCCCGACTTAAATCGATATTGCCAACCGACAGCACCATAAAAACCGATATCGTCAGAATCCCTATCTTGCTTATCCATCTCATAACTCACTTGGGTGTAAGCTGCGCCTAATTTGGCATACAAGCTATTGCCTCTCGATAACGGATATTCACCGTAAGCGGCTATTCTGCCACCCTGATAACTTAGATCTTTTATCTCGCTAAATGCCTCAACAAGTGCACTTGCCACGCCACCAGACCCTGCTAAATAACCTGCTTCAACGCCAAAATGCTCATTGAGCATATAGCGGTAATATAAATCGACAGTGACGGTATCACCCGCATCATATTTACCATTTTTAGTTTCAAATTCTTGGGCACGTAACCTAAGCTAGCGCCAACGAGATGATGAGTTGCATCATTTGCAGTTGCATTCGAGCTTAATGTGCCAGCACTCAAGCCTAACAAGACTACCCATACTGATAGGGATAAATTCGTTATATATTTCATTCACGCTCTCATCTGAGTTAATTGAGTCTTTAAAAATTGTCGCGATGGATAATACCAATCGTATTAAATATCTGTTCATTCAGCGGGAGTTCAACGCGCTTTAGACAAGGCGAAGGATTGAAGGCATAGTGGTGCTCTGTCGAAAGCCTTAAACGCAGTATAAAGCGTGCTGAAACCCGCCCTTCGGGAGCCTCACAGGCATCCCACTCCCGTGTTGCATTGACTTAAAAGGGAATGACCATTTCTACGTCAATGCGCCTTGGATTGAGATGCCTGTGAGGCTCTGAACTGATTAGATATTTAATGTGATTGGTATAATATACGCCTCGCCTGTACCTCAACTGAATCACGGTGCTCTGTGGCATCAAAAGTGATTTCTGGTATGCTGTAACCACTTTTACTTGCACGAGATCTCCAATGAAACGGCTATTACTGACTTTGACTTTTCCCCTGCTATTCGTGGGCTGCGCTAGCCAAAAGCCAACTCATATGGCTTTTAGCCCGCAAATTCCAGATGTGAAACAACAAATATCAAGAACTATCCCTATTTCACTGGAAACCCTTGATACCCGTAATGTCGAATATGTTGCACGCTTTATTGAAGAGGGCACAAAAACACGCTTAGTCGGCCCAAGTGAACCACCAAAATTACAACTCGACGAAGTATTCCGTAATGGTTTTGCTCAAGCCGGTTATCAAATTGATCCAGGAGCCAGTCATTCGGTACAAATTCAATTAGAAGAATTACAGATGGATGTGACCAAAAAAACCTTTGGTTATGAAGCTAAGCACAGTGTAATGATTGCCGTGCAAGCTCGAAACTCGACTCAAGAACTCGTTAAACGCTATAAAGCCAAAGGGACACTAAAAGGGCCACTAACCCCCGACTTTGCAACCCTAGAATTAGATATGAACAAATTACTTGGCCAGCTGTCGGGGGAAATTCTAAATGATCCCGAGCTAAACCAATTTTTACAACAATAATAATCGCCGATAGTTTATAAGGAAATCAAAATGCTACGCTGGATATCTGCGCTCATATTCCTGTGTATTAGTCACAGCAGCTTTGCAATCGACATTCAACCTGACACCTTGTATCCCCAAGTCGAGTTTGATACCAGTTTAGGCAAAATCGTGGTCGAGTTAGACAGAACCCGAGCCCCCATTACTGTCGACAACTTTTTAACCTATGTCGTAAAAGGTGAATATGACAACACCATTTTTCATCGCGTGATTAGCGATTTTGTCGTGCAAGGGGGAGGACTCAACCCTAAATTGGATGAACTGCCTGCGGGAAAACCTATAGTGAATGAGTCTGGCAACGGTCTAACAAATAGTATGGGCACAATTGCCATGGCTCGGGATAACGATCCACACTCGGCTACACGCCAGTTTTACTTTAACGTGACTGATAACACTAAACTCGACCCCTCAAAACGCCGCTGGGGTTATGCCGTTTTTGGTGAAATAATTGAAGGTAAACCTGTACTTGAAGCTATGGCCGTAGTAGAAACAACGACCAACCCTAAACTTAATTGGCCCGATGTCCCCGTCACCCCAATCATATTGAAATCGGCTAAATTACTGCCTAAAAAATAATAAAAAATTCGAGTAAAAGCGCTAATTATGCATCTATACTCAGATAGCAACTGAAAGGAGGCATACGATGACAGCAACTGATTTCATCGATAATAAAGCACCCCAGCTTGCTGTGTATGGAAAAGCCTTTTTGAGTGATGAACTCGAATTCCATGAAGTACAGCTCTATCTTTGGGATACGCTAGAGGAATGGCAATTGCTCAATCCAACAGGCGACGCACAAACGGAAACCGAGAAAGTGTTTTGGCATTTACTCCATAGCTTTAACACTTGGCCAGGCAGCACTCTTCGCGGCAATCAATATCTGCGTAAGCAAATCCATGATTGTTGTAACTTTCTCAGTCTTGGAGGCAGAATGCCTAACGGTTGCATAGGGATAAGACCTTAATAGGTCTAAGACTGCCATATTAGGCAATCAATAGGGTGGTATCACAGCAAAATGGCCCAGCATAACTGGGTCATTTTTTTATGATAAAGTGCCAATAAGCAAATCTGAGTTCCAAAAGGATTGGTATTAGTCCTTGAACCTAATGGCACCTTACCCGTAAGCTAGGCAGATTCAACACTTAGACTCATACCAATGTCCGTAACAGGTTCTATTCAACGCATTCTCGATGCGCTTAGTGTGTACTATCACAAGCGGGTTTTAATCCTCCTCTTCCTCGGTTTTTCCGCAGGGCTGCCCTTGATGCTGGTATTTTCTACTCTATCATTCTGGTTGCGCGAAGCTGGAGTTGATCGGACATCTATCGGTTATTTCAGTTGGATAGCCTTAGCATATGCCTTTAAATGGGCTTGGTCGCCGTTGGTGGATAGGCTGTCTTTACCCTTATTTACCCGCTTTCTCGGACGACGACGTAGTTGGATGCTGTTTGCCCAACTGCTATTAGTGGCCGCTATTCTTGGCATGTCCTTTAGTGATCCCTTAAAAGATCTCGAACGCTTAGCTATTTTCGCCCTCATGGTCGCCTTTGCTTCAGCCACTCAAGATATTGTCATTGATGCCTTTAGGATTGAATCGGCACCAGAAAAAATGCAAGCCGCGCTCGCAGCGGCTTATCAAGTGGGTTATCGCAGTGCCATGATCGTTGCTACCGCTGGCGCACTCACCATTGCGGCTTGGGTTGAACCAGGCAATACCGAATATAACTTAGTGGCATGGCAAACGTCCTACCTAGTGATGGCAGGATTAATGTCGGTGGGGATCTTAACCACCCTTTTTAGCCGCGAACCTGAAGTTGATACCCGCGCTGCAGATGCAACTGAACTTGAATTAAAACAACGTCTAAGCACGATTTATCCTCGACCCATAGCGGCAAGTATTTCCTGGGTTTATACCGCTAGTGTTCTGCCTTTTATCGATTTTTTTAAACGCTATGGCCGTAGTGCTATCCTTATTTTGCTACTTATTTCCTGTTACCGGATCTCAGATATTGTGATGGGGATTATGGCGAACGTTTTCTATGTGGATATGGGATTCACAAAGGAAGAAATTGCCTATCTGAGTAAAATATACGGCCTTATTATGACCTTAGTTGGTGCAGCTTTTGGTGGTGTGCTCTTAGCCCGTTTTGGCACGATGAAAATACTCTTTCTTGGCGCTTTACTGGTGGCGGTCACTAACCTGTTATTCGCTTGGCAGGCTGTCATTGGTTATAACGTGCCCTTTTTAACCTTTGCAATCTCCGTGGATAACTTCAGCGCTGGTATCGCCACCGCAGCCTTTATTGCCTATCTATCGAGCCTCACCAGCAACGGCTACAGTGCAACTCAATATGCCTTGTTGTCTTCGATCATGCTGCTATTCCCTAAGTTTATTGCTGGTTTTTCGGGTGCTTATGTCGATTCTTTTGGCTATGTAAACTTCTTTGTTGCCGCCAGCGTCATTGGTTTTCCAGTGTTATTCTTGATCGCCTTAGTTAACAAATATGCGCCACACCCCAGCACATCATTAATGGATGATGCACAGATCAAAACCAAGCAATCAGACAGCTAACCCTTCATCAAATTAACAACATTACCAAATAAAAAGCCCTCAATGTTGAGCATCGAGGGCTTTTTATATAGAAGCTTTAAATGCACTTAAACAGGCATTAAATTATATTAATCGCGGAAGTTATTGAATTGGAAAGGCTGACCTAATTCAGATTGACGCACTAACGCCATTACCGCTTGTAAGTCATCACGGGCTTTACCTGTTACCCGTACCGTGTCACCTTGGATAGAGGATTGCACTTTCAGCTTACTGTCTTTAATCATCTTAACGACTTTTTTAGCAATATCGGTTTCGATCCCTTGCTTAAAACGCACTTTCAACGAAAATGTTTTACCACTGTGTACCGACTTTTCATCCACATCCATTGCTGAAGGTTCCACATTACGCTTACTTAACTGAGTCCGTAAAATGTCTACAAGCTGCTTACATTGGAAATCGTCTTCAGCAGACAGAGTAACCACATGATCTTTATATTCGATTTCAGCATTCTTTCCACGAAAGTCAAAACGACTGCTAAGTTCACGACGGGAGTTTTCTACAGCGTTACGTAATTCAACTTCGTCCACTTCAGACACGATATCAAATGAAGGCATGGTTGCCGCCCCTTAGGTGATTGTAAATGCCCATAGTTTACCGACTCCACACCACAAGTTGAAGGTTAACTTCATTCTGGGCAAGATAAAACTCGGGTTATGGATGACTTTGGTTGCGCATTTTCCTATTATTGCCCCACGCTAAGATAATAAAACCATACTCGTGATAACCAAAAACACCCTATTTAAACTGGCTTTAGCCGTAGCCTTTGTCGTAATCAGTTATCTGGTGTTTTCCAGACCGACCTATTCACAGAGCATTCCTCATATCGATAAGATTGGCCATCTTGGGAGCTTTTTTTGCCTATCCTATCTGACCTATCTCGCTTTTCGCCCAAAGTGGTATTGGCTATCGCTCGTACTGGCAAGCTATGCCGTAATCATCGAGTTAGTGCAGTCCCGCTTACCCTACCGCAGTGCATCAATAGGAGATGTACTTGCCGATTTTGCAGGTATCGCGCTGTTTTACTTTTGCCTTTGGATCTATGGTAAATACTTTCGCGCTGCACAATTGCAAGAATAAAACTGCCGATGTTGAGCAAATCAAGATAAGTAAGGGAAGTGAGCATGAACTCCGCTAATATTGAAATCGCAATTCTGGGCGCAGGAGCGGTAGGGCAATTGATTTGCCATCAGCTTCATACGGCAGGAAACCCAGTCGGCTTTATTGGAAAAACGACGGATATAGTGCAAGAGCAGCAACTTAGCTTTACCGCCTTAATGCAGCCAGAAACAATGGTCAGCCCTCCCCTTGAAAGTCATTACACAGTGCCAATGTTTGAGCCTAAGCAAGAAGCGCTGTTAGGTATAAAACTTATCATCGTTTGTGTTAAAGCCTATCAAGTACTCGAGGCTATTACGCCTTTACTCGATAAACTTTCAAGCCAGTGTCATATTTTGCTACTGCATAACGGTATGGGGCCACACTTAGCTTTAGCTCCCCTTATCGGTTCTCGCGGCCTTAGTTTGGGAACAACATCCCAAGGTGTGCTTCGCCAGCAGCGTTGGCAGATAAAACAAACAGGGCAAGGGTTAACCCAAATTGGGCATTATTGTGGTCAACAGCTTGATGAGCGTTATCGTCAACTCTTATTGGAAGCCATCCCCAATTGTGAATGGGTTGATAACATCATTCCTTGTCTATGGCAAAAACTGGCGGTTAATGCGGCAATCAATCCCTTAACTGCAATATATCAATGCCCTAATGGAATGCTAGCAGAGCCGCAATTTAATCACATCATTACAGCTATCCTTGATGAGTTAGTTTCAGTTGCTGCACAGGATGGTATAACACTCGATAGGAAATTCTTACAGGACAGAGTCTATCGAGTGATAACGCTTACGGCAGAAAACTTTTCCTCAATGCACCAAGATATTGCACATCAAAGGCGCACTGAAATAGATCAAATCAATGGCTATATCTGTGAGCGTGCTAAAGTGCACGGCTTAAGTGCCGCTATTAATACCGAAATGTGCAAAAAAGTTAAACTGCTAGAAATATCAAAACCTGCTGGGCAGCATGGGCAATAAGTTGCACCGAAATAATGCACCTATATGGAGCATACCAACTTAATTTAGCACCATTTTATATCAAATATGACATTGTTACTGTGTACATCTAAATTAACATGATGATAATGAATGCTTTGTTTTTATGGCCTAATTTCTGCTATAACCGTGCAAATTAACCCTGCTATTTGTTGGAGAATAACGTTGAAACTGGTCACCACAATAATTAAACCGTTCAAATTAGACGATGTACGTGAAGCTCTAACCCAACTGGGTATAAATGGCATGACGGTTACTGAAGTCCGCGGCTTTGGTCGTCAAAAGGGGCATACAGAACTCTATCGTGGTGCCGAATACGCTGTCGATTTTTTACCTAAAATAAAACTTGAAATGGCCATCCATACTGAGCAGGAAGACGCCGTCATTGAAGCCATTATGACAGCCGCGCATACAGGTAAAGTAGGCGATGGAAAAATCTTTGTGACGGATCTTGAACAAGTAGTACGCATCCGCACCTCAGAAGAAGGTGCCGATGCAATATGATAACTCCAACGCGTTACTTTTAATCACGACTAGGTTAGATCTGCTCGACTAACCAGCGTTTTAACTCCTCAAGTTTCATAGGCTTTGCAAATAAATACCCCTGTAGAAAGTGTACTTGTCTGCTAGTTAAATAATCTGCCTGATCTTGAGTTTCAACCCCTTCCGCAACCACCACATAATGCATTTTATGTGAAAGTTCAATAATAGTATCAAGTACATGGGATGTTACCGACTCTTGTCCTATTGTGTCGATAAAGCACTTATCAATTTTTAGATAATCTAAGGGCATAGTTTGCAGCAAAGAGAGGGTTGTCTGCCCTGTACCAAAGTCATCAATCGCGACGAGAATACCTAACTGCCGTAACCCCTCAATACGCTGGCAGATATCTGGCGTCAAGAGTTGCCGCTCAGTGATCTCAATCAGTGGAGTGACACCGATACGTTGGAGAGAATCCCGTAAATGGATAAATTTCGACTCAATATCCACTTGAGCAAAATGTTCTGGCGCCACGTTAAAACCAATCCTAAAACCAGCCTCAACTTCCATATTGGCAAAGTCTTCTAAGGCTTTTTCAAAAATGTAATTGGTCAAAGGCACAATTAACTGACTATCTTCAGCGATAGGAATAAATAAATCAGGTCGAACTAACCCCATTTGAGGATGTTGCCAACGAACAAGTGCTTCAACCCCTTTGGCTTTTCCATCTTCGGTACAAATTACAGGTTGATAAACCAAGAAAAATTCTTTATTTTCTATACCACTACGGATATCGTCAGCAAGGGAGTGACGACGTTTTTTCCGTGAGAATAATAGACACAATAAAAGGATAAAAATAAAAAAAATCGGTAATGACACACCAAAATAAATCCAGAAAAAATGCTCAAAAAACGCTCTAGGCACTTCTAATAACATCACAAAATCATTATCGATAGCAGGCACCGCAATAACGTCACCCTCACCAAAATTGGGTTCTGTTGGCAATGTTGCCCCGTGTAATCCAAGCACGACATTACTCACTGGGCGCGGAAAAACATCAGGTTGAATAAAATTATCAATAAGATACTGACCTTCTATTAACACAATCGCGCCATGGTGAGTTTTAGCATCTTTTGAAACAGTCATCACCGCTGGAACACCGGGGCGAGCAAGGGTTTCAGGCACTATGTAATAAGTTGAATCTTTTAATCTATCTTCTGGTAGAAGAAAATTGAGAGGAAGATTGATATCACCGACGATAGATGAACAATAAAAAGCCTTTTCATTAAATAATAATACACCTCGGTTATAAGGCCTAAACCTCATAAACTCACTTAACTTAGCGCAATCACCCTCCCCAAGAGTCATTGCAAACTCACTTATGCTATCTGACTTCTTCAATAAATCTTGAAGACGCTCTAAATTAAAATGTCCAATATCCCGAGCCTTATTATGCACCGTATAGCTTGTCGTGGCATAACTCAGCCCCATTGCAAGCAAGATAGGCAGTAGCAAGATGACCGCCCAATGCTTAGGCGAAAGGTCATAGGCAGATATCAGATTGCGCATTTGAGTTTGTAGTAAATTTAAACGGGTCAGCATCCTAGCAAATCCCTTATATGATTGTTGTAACCATTTGTATACTAAACATGAATGTTGCAAATATTCAAACACATCACCCTAATTACAATAAAAATATTTTCTATTAATCATTACATTAAGGTTGAATAGACTGCATTAAAAAGCCAACATACCAAGCCAATAAAGAAGCCCAAGTGTAACCCCAAACAGCCATCAATACCGCAGCAGATGCTAACCTTGGGTGAAAGGCACTCGCCACAACAGGCGCAGAAGCTGCCCCACCAATATTACACTGGCTTGCAATTGCTAAGTACATAATAGGTAAACGAAAAAAAACAGTAAAAATAAACAAAATAATAATATGTATAAAAAACCAAACAAACCCAATACAAACATAATATGGCGCTGCACTCAATGCACTAATATCAAAATTCAATCCCATCAACATAATCATGATATAAATAAAAAAAAGTGCGAGATGCCGAGTTTCATTGACTAATACATGCCTTGCATTTGTTAATGAAAATAACAAACCTAAGAAAGTGGCAATTAACACTGACCAAAAAAAATCAGAAGTGAGATTATACTTAAATAAAGCAGGAAGATGGTCAGCAATGGTTTTAGCAAGAAAAGAGGATAAATTATTGGTAAGGAACATCACCATCAAAAAGACACTCAGCAATATCAATATCCAATAATAACGAGTTAGCTTAGGCATCACTTTAGGCTTGAGATCATGACAAAATATCGGTCTAAAACTTTTATCAGCCTTCAGTAAATCATCAATTTTATCTTGGCGTTCTGCAATAAAAAGTAATATAACCATCCATAAACCAGAAAAAAGAACATTAATTGCCATCATTACTGCAAAGACTGCATCACCTACATGGTGAATTTCTTTGATCGCTAATTGATTCGCGGTTCCACCAAGCCAGTTGGCCATCAGTGTTGACATACCTTTCCACGCTGCATTATCCCCTTGCCAAAGGAGTTCATCAGGAAAAAATACTGCGCCAAACCATAAACTTAATGGACCACCAATGCAGATACTTACCGCACCTAACACATACATACCTAGCAGTTTTCTGCCCACTAAGGTTAAAGCAAAGAAATCGGTACTTAAAATCAATAAAAACAAGCAACTGGGCATAAAATGTGTTTTTGCTATTTCGGTGAGCTGACTATTACTAGCATCAATAATATTTAGTGAACTAAAAATAGTGGGTAAAATGTAAGAGATTAACATTAAAGGAAAAATACGATATAAAATGTTAAAAAACTTGATGGAGGATGAATGAGTATAAAAAATACCAACGAGTAAAAGTGCTAAAAAAAATCCTATTTCAAGATCCGATGAAAGCAAAATAGTTCACCTAGTAGAATGATTAGCTAAGATGATTATATGATTGCTTGCTAAAAGCTAAAAAACTCATGCTCAGTGCAGACAATTCTTCACCTTCTCGCTGAATTGACCAATAAGTCCGTTTATAATCCCATCCATCAACAGATAATAAAGTAAGATCCTTCCGAGCTAATTCAGCATCAATAGCTAGCATAGGCAGTACACTCAACCCTATACCAGTCCCAATGGCTCTCTTAATCGCGCCAATTGTCGACATGCAAATTTCATCACGGACATGAATATTTAAACTTTTTAATAACTGTATTGCCCGAATTCGAGAAAGCGATGCTTCATGGTCGAATATCCATAATTGTTCACTTAGCCATGCCTTTGTATTTACATCACTAGCTGCGGGATGAGTCGCACCACTCACAATACAAAGATTATCTTGCAACCAGTGATCACAAATAAGATTTTTACTCGCTGGTTTGGCATCTATAAAACCTAAATCGAGTTCTCTTTCAGAGACCATCTTCTCAATAACTAAACTATTATCAACAACCAATTTTATTTTTACATCTGGATATTGGCTTTTAAATAAAGGAATTTTCCTAGATAAAACATAATTACCAGCCGTTTTACTACTTCCAATAGTTAAGGTTCCCTTAATCCCGTGCTCAGGAAATGAGAATATATTTTCCAACTCCTTCCCTTTACAGAGCATTTCATTTGCATAAGGTAATATAATTTCTCCATGGGCATTAACAACCAAACCACCCGACACCCGCTCAAATAACCTGCAACCTAAAGAACTTTCTAATTCTTTAAGTGCCATACTGACAGCAGGTGTTGACATATGAAGCACTTTTGCTGCTTTTGAGATCTGCCTCTCAGAATGTATAGCTTTAAAGATCATCAATTGTCTTAATGTTATCCGCATCATATGCTCCACGAGGGGAAATCAGTTTACTTGCAGTATAATAGTTTAAAACATTAGATAATTAACATGATAAATATCTAATTTTAATAAAGCGGCGATTATAGCCGCTTTATCTATAGATAATTAAAACAAATATCTTGTAGATACAAAAATGAGAGTATCATCGAACTCAGTATGCCCTTTGGCATCGGTATAATCACCATCAAAATAGGAGATACCTACACCAAATGTCAAATCCTTCTGGGCCTTAAAATCAACCCCGAGTGAATATTGACTTGCATCACTCTCTTTTAGTGTTTTTAGATCTGCTCCAGCATTTTTTGTAATTTTACCAAGCCCGGCATCATCTTTTAGATACTGCAGCTTTATATCATATTTATCAATTGGAACACTCATACTTAATAGATAGGAGTTCCCTTTAATATTGTCATACAGACTCGACTCTGAGTGCTGATACATAGCGCCGAATTTTATCGATGCGACGGAAAGTCCGCCTACCAATCTTGTTGCCTCTAGTAAATTCAAACCATCAGCATATGCAATTGAAACATAATGATTTTTATTTTTAAGCGACGCATCCCCTACAGTGAAACTTACCGCGTAATTGTTTTGTTTATCAGATAGTTCTGGATTTTTTTGATTAAAGTCCTTATCAAAAACGTAACTAATCCCCATAGTCACACCAACGACTTTAGCGCTGTTTAATGTTACGGAGTCACCTAATCTATCGTTACCCGCAATGATCATATTCATATCGCTAGAGGTAATATTAAATAAATCCACTTTCCCTTCAGCACTTTTAAAAACAGTATCATTTCGACCAAAAACGGCTGACCCATAGTTAGTTTTAAAACCTAAGTAAGCATTTCTAGGTTTAAAAATATTGGAGTCATCGTTATCAAAACTTTCTATTCCTGCTTCAAATTTATATAACAAGCTAAAGTTATCATATGCAGCATATTCTCCTTTAACACCTAAATATGAAGCATAATTTTCAAGAGAAAAGCCATCAACCTTTTCATTACCAGATAGACCATTACTTGAATTTGCAACACCCAGCCATAAGCGTCCATAAAAGTCTAATGGCTCAGCTAATGTTTGAGTTGAACAAATTAAAACTGCACCAAGATAAATATATTTAGCATTCTTCATTGACATCACCTTTTTAGAATATAAAAGCAATGCCATATTAATGCTTTAAATCAATACATCTCCACCTTAGATCACAACTAACCAACAAAATCACATAGTTAAATATAATTTAACTACCATTAAATTATACTTAACAACCGCGATTCATTGCGCGACATCACTATTTAATAATGAGATATCACTATCATTATATAAAACTGATAAAAACACATTTGGAGAAATGCATGAAAATAAAATATTTGAGCATCTTTATATGTTCAATGTTAACAGCTTCGTCATGGGCTGCAGATAATAAAAATGATTTAGCATCATTTCATAAAGATATCAATGGCTGTAAAACATGCCATACAGCACCCAATAAGGTAAGTGACAGTGAAACATTTGAAAATAAACAATGTAAATCCTGCCATGGTGATTATGAAAAACTAGCAAATCCTAAACTTGAAATTGATCCACACTCTTCACATTTAGGCGATATTAATTGTACGTCTTGTCATAAAGGACATGAACAACCCAAATTATATTGCAACGAATGCCATTCATTTAAAGGGCTCGACATGCCTTTTAATAAAGCAAAATCCAAGGAGCCATGGGACAAAGGTTGGGATAATGAGGCTATAAATAAAGCGATTGCTGCAGGCCCGAAAGAAACAACGGATGTGATTGTTGTTGGGGCGGGTAGCGCTGGATTTAATGCTGCAATTGCAGCTAAAAAGGCGGGTGCTAACGTTATATTACTCGATAAAGCGCCATTTAGTGGTGGCAACTCTATGCTCGCCGCAGGCGGGTATAATGCCGTCGGGACGGCTCAGCAAAAAGACCATAAGGTCGATGATAAAATCGAATGGTATGTCGAAGATACAATGAAAGGCGGTCGATATGCTAACGATCCTAAATTGGTACAAATCTTAGCGGAACAATCTGCTGATGGCATTAAATGGTTAGAATCTTTAGGCGCCAATATGGACGATTTAAAGCGTTCTGGTGGCGCCAGAGTCGATAGAACACATCGTCCATCGGGTGGTTTAAGTGTTGGTCCACATATTATCGATGTACTTAGAAAAGCATCCGATAAAGAAGGTGTTGATACAAGACTCAATTCTAAAGTGGTCAAGTTAGTTGTTGATGATGAACAAAGAATTGTGGGTGTTGTCGTCCATGGTAAACATTCAGGCCACTATATGGTTGCAGCTAAGTCGGCTGTCTCTTGATCACAAGTCCTGTTCAAGAGACAGAGCAAGTTCGTAACCCTCAAGGATTGCTTGCAATTTGAGCCATCCTTCCCAGAGCGTCTTTACTGATGCTCTTCCATTTCTTTTACTGTCTTTCCAACCACCAAGCCTTGCCAGGTGCTCATATGCCCATTTTGCAGTGGGTACTTCCTCTGGAGGTGGCGTCTTTATTCTTTTAAGCCAAAGTAACTTCCACGCTCTTGGTGACAAGATTTTCTCACTGCTAATGTCTTTGATTTGCTCATTGGCAAATTTCAATTGGAAGATCCTTACCGCTAAAAAGGCATAAATAGTCGCTAATCTATCTAAGTTATCTTTGCTCTGTACTCGAAGGTCTTCAACTCCGGTCCCTTCACTTTTCCAGACCTTATGATACTCCTCAATCAGCCAGCGCTTCTCGTAATAACCGATAATTTTTAAAGCATCTTCGGCACTGTTTACTGGCTCATTGGTCAGAATATGCCAATTGAGCGTCTTCTCTTCATCACCGACTTCGGAGCAACCCACATAGTTCAGAGAAATGGGGGAGCCTTTTTTGTTAGCCGGGGTTTTTAACGTTACTGCCGCATATTTAACATCCAGCGTGACTTCTCGAGCTTTACGACCGCCCCTTTGAGCTATCTGGATTTGGCGTTGTTTCACACTGTTAAGCTCTGATGCAAAATGATAAAGCTTATCTGAACCTTCTTCTATATGACGACTCATCATTGACCGCACAACAAAACGTTGTTGGTTCGCTATCTTGTAAAGGAGATAATCGTAGATGTCGGCTTCACGATCACAAACCGATATCACGTTAGCCATCGCGGTTCCTAGACGTGCAGCCATATTACGTGATGCACTTTCCCATTTATAACCTTCTTTTTCTTCGTAAGGTCGTTTTAAATTCTCACGGCGGATACCTCGAGTCTTGATGTCTCTGGTCCATCTGTGTTGTTCAATCAATCCAACAACGTCAAGAGTTTCAGGAGCAAACAACAAAATACTATGGGCAAGCAGACCTCGATAACGATTACCTTGGTTGACATGTCCTAAGTCCGCTCGAATAGAGCGATGCTTGTAGCTTAAGGTGGTTGTATCTTCAATAGCGAGAAGGAGGGGGTAACGGTGGGCTTGATTGACTGTCGCACGAAAACCGGCTTCAGCAATATCGTCTGCTGATACATTATCGTTTCGAATAAACCGGTAAGCGCCCTCCATACTTGCTGGTGAAGGTGACGATTTTACTACCGACTTACCGGGATGCTGAGCTAAGTCTGACGCCATTTTTACGAGCCTAGCCGTTCTTCTTGGGTCACCAAGTTTAGCATGACCAAATTGTTCTTCAGCCCAATCATTATTGCCTTTTATCATCTCAGGGAGCCTCAATTAAAGCCGTTAAAGATCTGATCGTGAGCCAAGAATTTAGTTCAAAAAAAATCCCTCATATCATATGAGGGACTTCTGTATAAAAGACAGGCAGCTAAGTCGGTGGTTTTAGCCACTGGCGGCTATGGGTTTAACAAAGAGATGATTGCTTTTTATCGCCCTACATTTAAAGGTATGACAAGCTCGAACAATATTACTTCAACAGGAGATGGTATTGAACTGGCTAAAGCAGTCGGTGCAAGTATGACTGACATTGATTGGATCCAAACACATCCAACGGTAGGGAAAGATAGCCGGATATTAATTTCAGAAACGGTTCGAGGTGTCGGTGCCATAATGGTAAATAAAGATGGCAACCGCTTTATCAATGAATTAACAACCCGCGATAAAGCCTCTGATGCCATCTTAAAGCAGCCTGAACAATATGCTTGGTTAGTATTTGATAATGAATTATATAAAAAAGCCAAAATGGTTCAGGGGTATGATCATTTAGAAATGCTTGAAAAAGCCAATACCGTTGCAGAGCTTGCAAAAATAACGGGGATGACTTCAAGTGTTTTGGAAAAAACGATCACAAACTACAACAGTTATTTCAAACAGGGTAAGGATGAGGCATTTAATCGTGAACAAATGCCACTATCAATAGAAAAAGCCCCCTACTATGCCGTAAAAGTTGCGCCCGGCATCCACCATACTATGGGCGGGGTAGCCATTGATACGAAAGCAGAGGTGCTTGATATACAAAGCCAACCGCTTAAAGGTTTATTTGCTGCTGGTGAGGTTACCGGTGGCGTTCATGGGTATAACCGACTAGGTGGTAATGCTGTAGCTGATACTGTGATTTTCGGCAAAATCGCAGGGACAAATGCGGCAAAACACGCACTAACCCAAAAATAGTAGTGAGAATAAAATGGGAGACCCACTTAAGGTCTCTCATTTTATCTATTCAGAGATGCACTTATTTAGCTGGAGTTATTCGAATTCTATCTGAATAACGGCTTACTATCCTTCGTCTTTTTCATCGTAAATATTGGCAATTTATTTCTTGCCCGAGCCATAAAAGCTCCCCTGCTATGCTTGAGAGGTTTATTCAACCTCTCTTTTTTATCCTTACTTACTTGTATCGATTGGCTCGAAGGATTTAACGAGATCATCAATGGCTTTCATTTGCTTCAGATAATTTTCTAACTGGTGCAAAGGTAGCGCACATGGGCCATCACACTTAGCATTATCTGGATCAGGGTGGGCTTCAATAAACAAACCTGCCAAACCAAGTGCCATACCGCTGCGAGCTAATTCAGTCGCTTGGGCACGGCGGCCACCCGCAGAGTCACTACGACCACCAGGGCGTTGCAGTGCATGGGTTGCATCGAAAATCACTGGATAACCCGACTGCTTCATCTCATCCATACCCAGCATATCAACAACTAAGTTGTTGTAACCAAAACATGAGCCACGCTCACAGAGGATGATTTCGTCATTACCCGCTTCATTAAATTTAGTAATGATATGGCGCATCTCGTGAGGTGCTAAAAACTGCGGTTTTTTCACGTTAATGATGGCACCCGTTTTTGCCATTGCCAC
This sequence comes from Shewanella sp. W3-18-1, assembly GCF_000015185.1. Taxonomy (NCBI): domain Bacteria; kingdom Pseudomonadati; phylum Pseudomonadota; class Gammaproteobacteria; order Alteromonadales; family Shewanellaceae; genus Shewanella; species Shewanella sp. W3-18-1. The sequence goes on from NC_008750.1 coordinate 3,844,046, forward strand.
AACCAAATCGGTTTGACGGGCAAGGAATGCTGGCAACTGAATAATATCAACCACTTCAGCAACGGGTGCGCACTGATAGGTTTCATGTACGTCGGTGATCAATGGCAGATTGAAGGTTTTTTTGATTTCTTCAAAAATCTTTAACCCCTCCTCCATACCTGGACCACGGTAAGAATTGACAGAAGAGCGATTCGCCTTATCAAAGGAGGCCTTAAATACATAGGGGATCCCCAATTTTTGGGTGACTTCGGCATAAGTTTCAGCAATCGACATCGCGAGATCACGAGACTCAAGCACGTTCATGCCACCAAACAACACAAAAGGTTTATCGTTTGCAATTTCGATTGAACCTAGGTTTATGATTTTATTACTCATCGCAATTTCTCTCTAAAATACTGGACCCCTGCCCAGCAATAAACTGAATATCGATCTATGCGGCAACCAACTGTAAAAGTTGACCACAAATCCAAGCCATATAGGTGCCTAACACATACCCAAATACGGCTAATAATACGCCCACTGGCGCTAATGCGGGATGAAATGCCGCCGCAACAACAGGCGCCGATGCTGCGCCCCCAACGTTGGCTTGGCTACCAACAGCCATATAAAACAAGGGAGCCTTAATTAACTTAGCCACTAATAACATAAAGCCCGCATGCACTACCATCCAAATAATACCCACTAGAAAATACAGTGGTGTATCAAGTACTTTACTCACATCCATATGCAGACCAATGGTCGCCACTAAGATATAGAGGAAAGCCGATGCCACTTTCGATGCGCCAGCCGCCTCTAAATGACGCACAGGGCTAAAGGACATCGCTAACCCAATCGTTGTGACTATCACTACTAGCCAGAAGAATTTAGACGTTAAGCTGTAATCCTCGGTCCACGGATAGTTGGCTTCGAAGAATGGCCCCAGAAAATCAGCCGCAATATGGGCGACACCCGTAATACCAAACCCAACGGCGACAATGAGCATCAAATCCCGAAGATTAGGAATTCGCGCATTTTCAGCATGATATTTTTCGACTTTATTTTTTAATGCTTCAATAGCCGACGTATCCGCCCCTGTTTTGGCATCTATCTCTTTAGCTTTTGAGGCCATAAACAGCAATACTGCCATCCAAATATTGGCCACAATCACATCGACTGTCACCATCACTGAAAAAATATTACCGCCCACTTCATAGATTTCTTTCATTGCTGCTTGGTTTGCACCGCCGCCAATCCAGCTCCCCGCAAGCGTTGTCATACCGCGCCATACCGCATCGGGGCCATCGACACCGATTAAAGAAGGTTCAATCACAGATACCATAAGTAAGGCTATCGGTCCGCCGATCACAATGCCAATAGTCCCGGTTAAAAACATGATCACGGCCTTAGGGCCAAGACCTAAAATAGCTTTTAAATCAACACTTAAAATAAGTAATACTAAACAAGCGGGTAGTAAATAACGGGATGCAACAAAGTACAATTGCGATGTGTGCCCATCGATTACCCCAAAGGTATTTAACAGTGATGGCAGGAAGTAGCACAATAATAACGCAGGAATAAAACGGTAAAACTTTTGCCAAAAGGGATGGTGACTACTGCTGGTATAAAAAACAAAACCTAAAATAGTTGCAAGTATCCCGAGTGCCACCGCGTCATTGGTAACTAATGCCGTGCCTGTCATGCTAATTTCTCCCTGTTAATACAGTAATTATTTTATTTATATTAGAGACTTAACCTTTAAGTCCTTGGACAAACTTCCAGTTGCCCAATGTTATTATTTTTTTGCTGATTTGATTGAGTCGTACCATTGAATAAACAAGAAGAGCCCCGAGAGGCTCTTCTTTTAATGATAAATCTCTGCGTGCTCATTAAGTTCTTTAAGCTGCATCTTCACAATTTCAACCACAGGATCGTGTGGACTATTATCAACAAAGTGCTGTAAATCAGCCACCGCCACATTAATGCAGCCTAATTGCTGGGCAATGAAAGCGCGCTCACGATTTAAGTGCACATCATCTGGATGCCATTGCAAAAGCAAGTTACAGCATTCCAATGCTGCCTCAAATTGGTGAGAAACAATACAACCCGCTTTTAGTTCATGCAGCATACGGGTAATAAGTTTTTTCACCGAAGCGGCTTTAAAATAGCTTGGCTTTAACTGCGCCGCATTACCTAACTCACCGCGCACTAATACGTGTAATTGGTGGCGAGTCAGCTCATTCCCTGTTAGCGGATCAAAATAACGCACCTCGCCAGCAATTTTACTACGCAACACGCTATTACCCGGGAGCAACAACAATTCAAGCTCTAAATCGAGTTGTTTTGCTAGTAACATCAATACGGTAGCAAGCGTTGTACTGTTACCCTGCTTGCTAATAAGGCAAGTACCTAAATCTGCAGCTTCAACACTAAAGTAATTGTCGCGGGCACAAAAACCGAGGTCTTGATAAAACCAATGTAATAGCGCATTTAAACGTTGCTGCTGATTAACTAAGTAATGACTTAATACCGCTCCTGCCAATTCAAACCACGCCCACTTAGCCGCTTTAAGGTTCGAAAAGCCAAGGTGAGCACCTACATCCAAAGCCGACTCAGGCAATGAAATACCATCTTGAAGTGTATATTTACCCATTAACCCAATAATACCGCTTGTTTAAAATGCGCCAATTTGGCGGCATAGACCAACCAACCTATAGCACCGAGGAAGGCAAACACTTTGAAAAGTTTATTCCTATTCGCTTTTATCGCAATCACACCTAGCGCAATATAAGCCACAACGGCACCGATTTTTTCGGTCATCCAAGGATCCACAAAAGGATATTGTTTGATCATAAAGCACAAGGTTAAGCCAGAAAGCAGTAAGAAAGTGTCGATCACATGGGGGGCAATCTTAATGAACTTCTTATCCATCAATGCAGACTGACGTAAATGCAACACAAAACGAACAGTGAAAAACAGCACGCTCAACGCGATAAAGGTAAAATGCAGATGCTTAACCGCAGGATATAGACTGTAAAAAGTTTCCATTTCGATTCTTATGGTCAGTGACAAAGGCGCTAGTTTACCCTAATCCTTTACGGCATACCAATGTCTAACCGTCTTGATTAGCGCGCTTAGTTTGAGTCAAAAATACAGAGAAAATGATTATGAATTTAACGCCAATTGACGATGAATCGGCTGATTTTGCCGAGGCGATAAAACAAAAAATAGTGGAATTTAACCAAGCCCATTGGCAAGGGCTTAGCCGTAAAAATCTGGGGTTAAAACTGCAAGACCCAGAGGGAAAACTGCTAGCAGGCATTAGCGGCAAAACCTTCGGTAATTGGTTTTTAATTGATTATCTTTGAGTTGATGGTTCCCTAAGACATCAAAAAATCGGTTCGCGGTTATTATTACAGGCAGAGGCCAAAGCAAAAGCTCGCGGTTGTCAATTTGCCTTGCTTGATACCCTCGATTTTCAAGCCAAGCCTTTCTACGAGCGCCACGGTTACCATGTGCAATGGGTACAACAAGCCTACCCCGAAATCGGCAGTAAATTCTTTATGGTAAAAGTGTTGTGATGTTGAAGGTCTACGGCCGTAAACTACCCCAATGCTTCAGCTACAATTCCAGATATCTAACCTAGCCATTTCACTGTACTGGAGCAAATAAATGCCAGCCAACAAACCTGAGTTATCCATCTAAAACGAAGTAGATTCTCTAAAACGAAGTAAGCCACCTAAAATAAAGCCATCCTCGCGAATGCGGGGAACCAACTTTTATCTTTACTTGTCTTTTTCTACTGCCACAACGAAACGCCGTCACACCTAACTACGCTATGGTAAAGGCCATTTTAATTGACCAATAACAATCGTTTATCTGTGAACACACAGATCACACCAGAGTTGTTGTACATTACTTCGTAGTTAAAATCACAATATGCACCAGCAACATTGAGTGGTAATTGCTCATTGCCCCAACGGCTAGGCTTAAACCAAGACATTTCACCTGATTTACACTGCTTTGCTTCTTCATCAGTACTATAAATACACATCTTAGATTGATCTATTTGAGCCTTTTGATTACAACCTACTAAAGCAATTGCAGCCAATGTGATGAATGCTATTTTCTTCATTTTAACTCCATGTGGTGATTTAGCATTTGACGCCGCCAGTGCGTGCAACTTTTTTGTAATGGAGGCGAAACTGCAACGGAAAAGATGTCACAGTGCATCGCTGTGTTATCGCTTTTTGATTTCACTGAACGAACCTGCCAATTGCTGGAGCTCTCCCGTTTCATGCAGCCATAAATACACAGTGTCGCCAAACGATTCGCCTTCTTTCAGAAAAACCATTTGATCTCCAAACCCATTACCTGCAATGGTGATCGCACTTTCTGGGAAGTAGCCGAAACCTTGGCATGACTCGGTTTCATTAATAATGTGGTTGCAAGTACGCGATAACCTTTTCCTATTCGAGATATCTTTAATAGGATAAAACTCCCAATCGTCTTCTTCTGTAGACGCCTCGCCTCCGTTATCTATTTTCATCGCTTCACGGTATTCGTGAGGCAATTTTGCTCCCAACTCTTCCTCGGTTCGCTTTAGCTGTTCTTCGGACAAGTCAAACGCCACTGCACTCTCCTTAGCTTTAGCTATAACACTTATATAATGTACAAGCTCATCTTTCACCTCAGTTGAGTGAAAGCATGCTCATTAATTTTTTGATAATCTAACACTTAGCCAATATTGTCTAGTTCAATTTACCGTCCAAAGCACGCCTATTGTAGTGATAATATTTACGGATAAGTTTCGATAATCAGACTTATAAGGTATGCCATTTGCTCTATCGAGGAGCGGCGAGGTGGGGAGATCTGCTGCTTTAAAATAATGCACGCGACCAATAATAGATCATTTATCGTTAACTGAATTTGGCCACGACTTTAGGATCTAACCAAAAGCTGGATTCCCGCTCAAAAGCATTGCGGGAATGACGGTTCATGAATAGTGAATAGTGGACAACAAATAACGAATAACGGCTCACAATGTAAACATCTTCATTAAAAACAAGGGCGAATTACTCCGCCCATTTGCCCATAGTGCATCTATCATTGCTGCCAAAATCACGCACTGTGGCGACATTTTCATAACCCAGTTCGATTAACTTACCTCTGAGTTTTACGGCCTGTTCAAAACCATGCTCGAGTAGGATATAACCATTAGGTTTTAAATAATCGCGGGCAGTTTTGGCGATATAGTAGAGATCGGCAAAGCCTTCCTCAGCGGCGGTTAATGCACTTTGCGGCTCGAAGCGGACATCGCCTTGGTGCAAGTGTTCATCGGCCTCATCGATATAGGGGGGATTTGAGACGATTAAGTCAAAATCCCGCGACTTTACGGCGCTAAACCAATCGCTCTGGAGGATTTCAACCTGCGGCAACTTTAAGTTTTCACGATTTGCGATAGCCAACGCGACAGCATCATCGACCTTATCGACAGCGGTAATTTCCCATGACTCACGCTCGGATGCCAATGCCAGTGCAATCGCGCCAGTGCCTGTGCCTAAATCGAGCACTTTAGCATAGGTCGATAGGGGTAAATTTAGCGCGGTTTCTACCAGAATTTCGGTATCAGGACGCGGGATCAAAGTAGTGTCGTTGACAATAAAAGGCAGCGACCAAAACTCACGTTCGCCCACAATATGCGCAACGGGCACGCCTTTTTGGCGTTTTAGTACCATTTGCTGAAAGCGTTTCCACTGGTCAATCGTCAGGGCCTTTTCAGGCCAAGTATAGAGATAAGCACGATTTTTATTGAGGCAATATAGCAGAAAAACCTCTGCATCCAGATGAGCGGATTCAGAGGTTGATGCTAACTGCACATAGGCCCATTGTAGGGCTTCAGCGATGCTAGATTGATCGGACAAAGTTACCCCTGCTCGTCAGCCAGTGCGGCTAACAGATCGGCCTGATGCTCTTGCATCAGCGGTGTTAAAATCGCATCTAAATCGCCTTCCATCACTTCATTTAAGCGATACAAAGTAAGATTGATACGATGCTCACTCACGCGGCCTTGGGGGAAGTTGTAGGTACGTACACGCTCGGAACGGTCACCACTGGCAACCAGACTACGGCGAGTCGACTCTTCAGCACTACGACGTTTTTCATCCTCAACCGCTTGAATACGTGCAGCCAACACACTCATGGCTTGAGCACGGTTTTTATGTTGCGAACGTTGATCTTGGCACTCGACCACAATCCCCGTTGGAATATGGGTAATACGAATAGCCGAGTCAGTTTTGTTAACGTGTTGACCACCCGCACCCGATGATCGGAAAGTATCGACTTTAAGATCGGCAGGATTGATTGAAATCGCTTCAGCTTCTGGCACTTCATGCATTACCACTACGGTAACAGCCGAGGTATGCACACGCCCTTGTGATTCGGTTTCTGGCACACGTTGTACGCGGTGACCGCCCGACTCAAATTTCAGCTTACCGTAGGCACCTTCACCGCTGACTTTAACGATGATTTCTTTAAAGCCACCGTGCTCACCTTCGTTACAGCTCATCACTTCCATCTGCCAGCGATTGGCTTCGGCATAACGGCTGTACATACGGAACAGATCGCCCGCAAAAATCGCCGCCTCGTCACCACCGGCACCAGCGCGAATTTCGATAAAGGCGTTGGTATCGTCGTTAGGGTCTTTAGGGAGAAGCAGGATCTGCAATTCGCTTTCAAGGCGCTCTAATTCTGCTTTGGCAGCCTTCATTTCTTCCTGCGCCATCTCGCGCATTTCAGCATCATCTTCTTCCAACATTTCCTTGGCGGAATCAAGATCAGCCTGTGCTTGTTGGTAAGCTTTAAAGCCTGCAACCACTTCTTCTAACTGAGAATATTCTTTTGATAATGCACGAAAACGGTCTTGATCAGCGATAACAGATGCATCACCAAGCAAGGCCAAAACTTCTTCATTACGCTCGAGCAAGCCTTCCAGCTTGCGGATAACGGATTCCTTCATTTAACTCGCTAACCTTAGTTTTTATCTAATCCAAGCGCTGTTCTTAACTGACCTAGTGTATTCAAATCACCCTGACGGCTCGCCGCAGTGAGGGCTTGGGTTGGTGCGTGAATAAGTTTGTTCGTCAGGCGATTGGCTAATTCAATCAATACCTGCTCAGTATCGCCCCCTTGAGCTAATTTATTCAGGGCGCGTTCTACTAACTCATCTTTTATCGCCATACTCTGATTGCGATACTCGCGAATACTGTCGACCGACTCTAAAGAACGTACCCAATCCATAAACAGGTAAGATTGTTCTTCAGTAATTAATTCAGCTTGCTCGGCGGCTTCTTTTCGAGAAGCCATATTCTGTTCAATGATGCTATGCAGGTCGTCCACTGTATACAGAAACGCGTCATCCAAATCGGCGACTTCCGGCTCAATATCCCGGGGAACTGCTATATCAACCAATAACATAGGTTGATGGCGACGCTGCTTTAGCGCTTTTTCGACCATGCCTTTACCAAGGATTGGTAGCGGGCTGGCGGTAGAGGATATCACGATATCGGCTTTAGGGAGATAATCTGGTATTTGCGCCAGCGTAATTGCAGTCGCACCAAACTCTTCACACATGCCCTGAGCACGCTCTAAAGTACGGTTTGCCACCACCATGGAGGCCACACCATTATCTTTTAAATGCTTGGCTACCAATTCTATCGTTTCACCCGCACCAATCAACAGCACCTTAGTGGTCGACAGTGAGGAGAAGATATGCTTCGCCATACTCACAGCGGCAAAAGCCACCGACACAGCAGCAGCGCCAATTTCCGTTTCGGTGCGCACTTTTTTGGCAACGGAAAAGGTATTTTGGAAAAGGCGATCTATGGTTAAAGCAACTGTGCCCGCTTCCTTGGCTTTCGCGAAGGCTTGCTTCACCTGCCCTAGAATTTGCGGCTCACCTAAAATTAACGAATCAAGCCCTGAAGCAACACGCATCAAATGCTTAACCGCGGTTTGGCCGTGGTAATTGTATAGGCAAGGCGCCACATCTTTATGATCTAGGCCATGATATTCTTCAAGCCATTCAATGATGTCAGCCTCATCGCCATTGTTGCAATACAACTCAGTGCGATTACAGGTCGAGACAATAACGGCTTCACCCGAGCGCGTACGACTGGCCAGACTCTTCATGGCGTCATGAATTTTGTCTGGAGAGAAGGCAACTTTCTCACGCAGGTCTACCGTGGCTGTTTTGTGGTTAATACCGATTGCTACAAGGCTCATCTGACTCTTTCTAGATTCTTGGCGTCTATCTTAATAAGGGCATTCTACTGAATTGGCCCAACTAAAAACAGAATACGCTTAACAAAACCGAATAAAGGTCTAACTTGTTACCTAAATTTTCTATCAATCTAGATAAACATGGATTGGCGCTAAGAAGCGAATCCTAAGTGACCGCCGATGGAAATTTTACGATTGGCATTGGTATTATTCCCAAGCCCTCGTATCATAAGGACTTTGGTATATCAGTCATAGATGAATAATTTGAAGCGCTTCACAGAATCCATTTTCTCTTGTATTGCCTTGAGCACCCTGCTCTTTTTGGGTGGCTGCCAAACGCTGCCTCCTGCTGATGACTTAACCCCCATCACAGTAAGCCACCCAGACCAAGCAAAAGCATGGGAATTACAGGGCAAACTTGCCATAAAAACCCCTGAAGATAAGCTCAGTGCCAATCTTTATTGGCGCCATAGCGAAGAGCGTGATGAACTCACGCTCACGACAATGCTAGGCACAACGGTGTTAACCCTAGAAGCGACACCTAACTCCGCCCATTTACATATTGATGGCAAAGACTTTAAAGACAATAACGCCCAAGATTTACTTGAGCGCGTCAGCGGTTGGTCGATCCCCTTAGCTGATTTGCCACTTTGGATAACAGGCCAAATCGGCTCGCAGGATCGCGTGTTAAGCCGCGATAGTAAAGCGAATCCTAAACAACTGATTAATGATCAAACGCCACCCTCTTGGGTCGTCGAATTTTTAAGTTGGCAATTACAGAGCGGTGCTCATATCCCTCATCAATTAAAACTTGAACGCGGTGATTTACAACTCAAACTACAAATCAATCAATGGCAAGCCCTTGGCAAGGCCACAATAATGATTGGGGAAAAACCTTAGCATGTCAGCAGCTATCTCCCGTAATTGGCCCGCGCCAGCCAAACTTAATTTGTTTTTGCACATCAATGGCCGCCGCACCGATGGCTATCATGAGTTGCAAACCTTGTTTCAGTTTATCGATTACTGCGACATGCTGGATTTCAAGGTCACTGACAGCTCTGAGCTGATTTTGCATTCGAATATGGCTGGCGTTGTCGCAGATAGCGATAACTTAATTCTGCGAGCCGCAAAATCATTACAACAAATGACAAGCTTTAAAGGTGGAGCAGAAATCTGGCTAGATAAACGTCTGCCGATGGGTGGCGGTTTAGGCGGCGGTTCATCGGATGCTGCCACCACATTAGTGGCACTAAACACGTTATGGAACACCCAATTATCGACCGAAGAACTGGCTAAAATTGGTCTTAAATTGGGTGCCGATATTCCTGTTTTTATTCATGGTTTCGCGGCTTTTGCCGAAGGTATCGGTGAACGCTTACAAGTGGTATCACCACCAGAGCCTTGGTATTTAGTTATTGCACCAGATGCCCACGTTTCCACCGCTGAAGTGTTCCAAGATCCCCTTTTACCACGTAACACCCCAAAACTTGCCATCGATACTTTGATGAGTCAGGCGTGGATAAATGATTGCCAAAAACTGGTCGTATCTAAATACCCTCAAGTTGCCAAGGCCTTGGGCTGGCTGCTAGAATATGCGCCGTCGAGAATGACCGGAACAGGCGCATGCGTGTTTGGGGAATTTACACAACAGCAACAAGCTCTCGCAGCCTTGGCGAAATTACCGTCTGATATGCAAGGATTTGTTGCAAAAGGGATGAATATTTCGCCGCTTATCACGCGGCTCAATCATCCGTAAACTACTTTCTTCTAGGGTAACCACATACGATAACGCCTCGGGTCCTCCCGTCCCTACATCGTCGTTACTCTAGCCACTAAAATATAAAGCAAACGCCTGAGGTTCATACAGTGCCCGACATCAAGCTCTTTGCTGGGAACGCCACCCCCAGTCTCGCTAAAAAGATAGCCGATCGTCTATTTTGCAAACTCGGAGACGCAGTGGTTGGTCGTTTCAGCGATGGTGAAATCAGTGTCCAAATTAACGAAAATGTACGTGGAGCCGATGTGTTCATCATCCAATCCACTTGTGCGCCGACCAACGATAATCTGATGGAACTCATCGTTATGGTTGATGCTCTGCGTCGTGCATCTGCCGGTCGCATTACCGCCGTGATTCCTTACTTTGGTTATGCACGTCAAGACCGTCGCGTTCGTAGCGCACGTGTACCTATTACCGCGAAAGTGGTTGCCGATTTCCTGTCAAGCGTCGGTGTTGACCGTGTTTTGACATGTGACCTGCACGCTGAGCAAATCCAAGGTTTCTTCGATGTCCCTGTTGATAACGTATTCGGCAGCCCTGTGCTACTAGAAGATATGTTAGCGAAGAAACTTGATAATCCAGTGGTGGTTTCACCCGATATTGGCGGCGTTGTTCGCGCCCGTGCGGTTGCCAAACTGCTCGATGATTCTGATTTAGCTATTATCGACAAACGTCGCCCACAGGCGAACGTTGCTCAGGTTATGCACATCATCGGTGATGTTCAAGGCCGCGACTGCATTATCGTTGACGATATGATCGACACAGGCGGCACTCTGTGTAAAGCGGCAGAAGCCTTAAAAGAACATGGTGCAAACCGCGTATTTGCTTACGCAACCCACCCTGTGTTCTCAGGCAAAGCGGCTGAAAATATTACCAACTCAGTGATCGATGAAGTTATCGTTACTGACACAGTTCCTTTAAGTCCAGAAATGTTAAAAGTGGCTAAAGTCACTCAGTTGACAATGTCTGCGGTACTGGCAGAGGCTATTCGTCGCGTAAGTAACGAAGAGTCTATCTCTGCGATGTTTAGCCATTAATCTGGCGACTTGCAGTAAAAGAAACGCACTCATTTGAGTGCGTTTTTGTTTTCCCCAAAGGTTTAGATTTTAAAATTGCTTACTGCGCGATAGAGATACTCGGCCTGGGCCTTAAGTTCATCGGATGCCGAAGCGTTAGCATCAGCCGCTTTTGATGATTCTTCAGCAATATCACGGATCACGACGACGTTTTTGTTCACTTCAGCGGCAACCATACTTTGCTCTTCGATAGCTGCCGCAATTTGCGTGCTCATATCCATAATATTACGCACATCATTATTGATAAGTTTCAGCAGTGCACCGGCGGCGGCGGCCTGCTCCGCACTTTCTGTTCCTTGCTTTTGGCTGGCATCCATAAGCTGCACAATAGAACGGGTACGGCTCTGTAAGGTTTGGATAATATTGGCAATTTCCTGAGTCGAGGATTGAGTTCGCATCGCAAGACTACGCACTTCATCAGCAACCACAGCAAAACCTCGACCTTGCTCACCAGCACGTGCAGCCTCAATCGCAGCATTTAGCGCGAGGAGATTGGTTTGCTCGGCAATGCCACGGATCACATCGAGCACACTGCCAATCGTTTCACTGTCACGCTCTAATTCATCCACAACCGATGCAGAACTATTGAGCTGCTCGGCCAGAGACTGGATCTTATGTATGGTTTGCTCAACTTCCAGTTGACCACTCTGCGCATTATCGTGGGTTTTACCCGCCTTAAGTGCGGCAAGCTCAGTGGTTTTGGCAATTTCATCTATGGTTGCCCCCATTTCAGTTATCGCTGTTGCTACCATATCGGTTTCATTGAGCTGCTGTGCTACACCTTCAGAGGCGAGCATGGCATTTTCAGATACATGCTTACAGGATGTATTGATGGTCGCAACAGACTCAATAACTTGCTCGATCAACTGCTGAAAGCTCCCCACCATACTATTAAAATGTTCAGCTATCTTACCTAGTTCATCTTGGGTCGAAGCGTCACATCTTAAGGTCAAATCCTTGCTCTGCTCGATGCGAGAAATGACCTGAGTAATGCGCTCAACAGGAGTGATAATACTGCGGATAATCAGATAGGTGATAATAGACAGTAATGCTGTTATTAATAAAAACACCATCATACCAAGATTAACGCTGCTGCTCTTGGCTACCTCAATCGCTTTAAGTGCCAGACGATGCAACTCCTCGGCGCTTGCTTCGGTTAACTTATTTGCCTCAATCATCTGCGCCATGGTCCCATCTTGTTCTGTTAAGCCAAGCTGTTGTTCTTTATTAACTAACACTTTGAAATCTTTTTGATATTGTTCAATAAGAACGGAAATTTTACCTTGGATATCGCTATCTAAGCCTGAAGAAAGCAAGCTATTGTTAAATGAAACAATATTGGTATCAAAGGTTTCCACATAGCGGAGTTCGCGGCGTAACATAAAATCTTTTTCATTACGTCTTAATTGCAGCATTGCAACCGCGAGAGATGCCTGCTCATATTCCTTCAGCAATGATTCTACGTTATGGACAGCAGTCCTTAGCGTACCGTAAAGTCCCGTTTGAGGGGTTAAGCCTATTTCTTGCTGTAGTTTTACCACCTCGCTAAATGTTGACTGATATTGATTTAAGTGACGATAAAAATTATCTAAAGATTGCGTCGGGACATCATATTTTTTGAAGATTTGTTCCAATGCGGGGATAGATTGACTTATCTGACCATAAACCTGTTTATGATTTTCAACATACTTTAAATCCTTACGAACAAAGAAATCCTTTTCATTCCGACGAAGTATAAGCGTGTCTCGTTCTAATTCGAGTATATTTTGCGCCAAATGGGAAAGCTCCGATTCGACAGAATTAGAATGAAGTTGCAAGCCAAACATCGCAATTAATGCCGAAATGGATACTGCCGCACTGAGTAACAACTTTGAGCGGATTAACATAAAAGTCCCCGATATCATTATTTTCTTCAAGGTATAAAAGCTCAGCCTATAAAAGCTGAACCATATACAATCATCACTTGTGGTGCCTATTCTGATGTCGGTATTCACACTCTTAATCAGCATTACCGCTTGCAATAACAAACCAGTATTCTTTTGAAAGTGGTGACATAGATTGCGCCTAAGAAAGTATAGTTCGAGTTTAATTGGCAGACAGCTTGAATAACGGCGAAAAATTAAAAATATTACTTGGATGTCATCATGTTATATGACACTTTTATGACAAAATAGCCAAATTCCCTATTAGTAAGACTCGCTGATAGCGGCTTAGATAAAATTTTTTCACTGACTCCAAACCTTTTGCCCCCCTCAGGGCGTCAAATCTACAATATTCAATCAGCATGATAGGAAAGTACAGTGACGGCAGGGATACTCCCACTCAACAGCACAATGTCTGACTTTGATCTTGTCGCCCTCGCGAGCCAAGGAAATCGTGCTGCATTTAAGCAACTGTACGTAAACCATCATCAGCGTATTTATGCTCTGGCTTTACGCCTGTGTGGGCATGTCGCTCAGGCTGAAGAAATTACCCAAGAGTGTTTTATCCTCGTGTGGCAAAAATTGCCGCAATTTCGGGGGGATAGCCAATTTTCAACTTGGTTACATAGCATTTGTGTGAATCAAGCTTTAAGCAGTATTCGTAAACAAAAATCCTTTTGGGCGCGTTTTATTCCCATTGAAAGTGATATCGAACCCCATAGCACAGATGAAGGGTATCAAGGTTTGGATAAACTTATCCTCAAACTACCTGAACGGGCTCGCATGGTGTTCGTACTTTGCGCCATAGAAGGATACCAACATGAGGAAATCGCCAAGCTGCTTGGGATTGCCGTTGGTACCAGTAAAACGCAATATCACAGAGCGAAGCAATTACTACAGGAGATGCTGTAATGTCGTTACCACCGCGTTCCCGTGAAGAACAGCTCGAACAATTGATTGCTAATGCCCCTAAGGCGTTAGTACCCAAACAGGATCTTTGGCAAACAATTGAAAAACGTATGGATAAACCATTGCATCTTAATGTGAATACCCCTACGCCAACACGGCACCTATTGCCGCAATGGGCAATGGCGGCGGCAATTGTATTAGCCGTATTTTGGGGCTTCCAATACCAAAGGGAGACACCAAATGCATCACTCACCTCACAGAGCACAAGTGCAGAAAGTGATAAAGCATTACAAACCCTACTGACACAAATTGCTGCCACACACCAAGGGCAAGTCGATGCTCTTGAACACTCAGTAAATGCCCCCCTCTGGCAAACGAGTCACTTTAGTGCACCGTTAGAAAAAGGGCTCGCAGAACTAAGACAAGCAGGTCTACAGATTTACCAGGCATTACAAGCAAATCCAACCGATAAACAGTTATGGCAACTCTGGCTTTGGGTGCAACAACGTGAACTCGATCTATTGCAACAAGGCCAAAAACTCCCTATTCAAAACTCAACACAAGGAAACACCCTATGAGCAACATTAATCTGACAAAAGCTAGCCTATTAGCTTCAGCACTCTATCTCGGTTTAATGGGCACTGTATTTGCGGCCCAAAGTGTGGACAAACAATTGAGCATAACTAGCGGTACCCAACTGCAAATTAAAGTCCAACGTGGTGATCTACAAATCCAGACTTGGGATAAAGATGAAGTCAGCGTAACAGGTACGCTCGACGAACTGAGTGAAGGTTTTGTTTTTGAGCAAAAAGGCAATAACTTAACGATTGAAGATAAAATGCCTCGCCACTACAACGGCAGTGATGATAAAGGCTCAAAACTCACGATAAAAGTGCCTAAAACCGTCAAACTTAACGCTGATACTATCTCCGCAAATATGCAAATAGCCCAAGTCAAAGGTGAATTGGATTTAAATAGTGTCAGTGGCAATATTACCGCCGATGGTCTTGGTGGCAGTCCTTCGTTACACACAGTATCAGGTGACATCACCACGAAGGGGCTGGAAGGTAAAGTCATGTTAGAGACAGTTTCAGGAAAAATTCAAGACACTGAAAGTCAAGGTGAAATCAAGTATCGACTCGTGAGTGGTGATCTAAACAGTCAAACACTGGCCGAGAAAGTTAAAGTAGAACAAGTATCTGGTGAAATTACTGCCGATTTTAGTAAAGCAAAAGAGATTAGTGTCAGAACGGTAAGCGGCGATACTCAAATATCATTGGCAAAAACCTTCGATAAAGCCAATGTTGACAGCGTCAGCGGCGATATTACGCTTACCTTCCCAGAACAACCTGATGCCAACTTTGACTTAAACGGTGGCCCAAGTGGAAAAATCAAAAATGGCTTAAGCCAAGATATGCCTCAAAAACAAAAATACATATCAAATGAGTCACTCAGTTTCCAAACAGGTGCAGGTACTGCGGAGGTAAAAATGAACTCTATTAGCGGTAATCTTATCCTCAAAACACGTTAATCCCCTCCCGTGAACAACAATGCCGCCCACAGCTGGGCGGCATTGTTATGGAGTACTTCAGTTTATGGAGTATTTCAGATTGAAGCGATCTCTTCAGCGGTTAAGTAACGCCACTCACCTAGGGCTAAATCTGGATCTAACTCAATTTGCCCAATACGTTCACGGTGCAATCCCACCACAAGGTTACCAACAGCGGCAAACATACGCTTCACTTGGTGATATTTCCCCTCGGTAATGGTTAAACGAACCTGTTGCGGATCAATAATCTCTAAGACCGCAGGTTTTGTCAGACCATCTTCATTACGCAGTGCAACCCCTTTCGCAAAGACCTCAATTAGGCCGTCATCCACAGGGTCGGCTAGTTGCACTAAGTAACGCTTACCGCATTCTTTTTTAGGCGATGTGATTTTGTGTGACCACTGACCATCGCTGGTGATCAACACAAGTCCCGTCGTATCGGCATCTAAACGACCGGCAATATGCAAGGTTTCAGGCTTCGGGATATCGAGCAGACTTAACACTGATGGATAAGCCTCATCGATGGTTGAACAAATGGTATCAACGGGTTTATTGAGCATCACATAACGCTCACCCACTAAAACAATGGGTTCTCCCTCAAGGCAAATCTGCATTCCCTCAGTGACTTTAAAACCAGCGTCTTTAATAACCACGCCATCACAGGTGATATCACCGCGGTGCAACGCTTTTTTGGCCAATGAACGGGTGAGAGAGGTACTTTCACAAATAAATTTGTCTAAACGCACGTTAATACTCAACTTCAATAAAGAAAACTGCCGTATTATGAGGCCGATGACCTTAAAGGGCAATTCAACTGATTTAATGTTCGATACCCAACCTATCTCTACTCCTAAGTTTCAATATGTTAAGTTTATTTGCCTTTCCCTATAAACAGAACTAAGTGTTCACTAACTTCAAAAGGCTTGCATACGGTAAGTTTGTACTTTTAGGCTATGTGACACTCGGTAGTAATTTTTAGTTACATATCACTGATAATAAATCTCACCTAAACCGTGTAACCACCTTGTTTCGCTTCCTAGTAAAGCATTAACATACATCTCGTTGCGCCTGAAGCGATCCCATTTAGACCAATAACAGCCCCAGATATGGGCACAATAATAAACTCGAAGGAAATGACATGAGAAAAGTACTCATTGGGGGACTTTGTGCCTCATTAATTGCAGGTCTGACTGCCTGTAATGATAAAGCGGCTGAAGTTAAGACACCTGAACCCACTCAAACAGCCACTGCCGCCGCCGTCACTAAAGCCTTAGGCTCAGGTATTGAATTTGCTCATTTTGATAAAGCGGTTCGTCCACAGGACGATTTCTATAAGTATGTAAATGGCACTTGGTTAAAAAACACAGAGATCCCAGGGGATCGCACTAGTATTGGTGCCTTTTACGATCTACGTGAAAAATCCCGTGACGATGTAAAAGCCATCATCGAAGAAGTGGCTGCAACACCTAATTTAGCCGCTGGTACAGACGAGCAAAAAGTGGCCGATTTGTATCGCTCATTTATGGATACAGCCACACTCAACAAACTGGGCGTGACACCAATTCAGGGTGAATTGGATGCCATTAATGCTTTAAAAGATAAGAATGAATTAGTGAAATACTTCGCCCACAGCCAAATCACTGGTGCGGGTACCCCTATGGCATTTTATATCGATATCGATGCTAAAAACTCTAGCCGCTATGCTACTCACCTATGGCAATACGGTTTAAGCCTGCCAGAAAAAGACTACTACTTTAACGAGTCAGAGCGTTTCGTGAATATCCGTAAGGCGTATTTAGCTCATATCGAAAAAATGTTTACCCTAGCTGGTCTTGCGAATCCTAAGGCTAGTGCAGAAGCTATCCTCGCCCTAGAAACAGCCATTGCTGCTAAACATTGGGATGTGGTCGAAACCCGCGATAGCACTAAAACCTACAACCTATATCAAGTGAAAGATCTACCAACATTAGCGCCAGATATTGATTGGGCTGGTTACTTAGCCGCTTTAGGTGCCGATAAGCAAACCGATATTATCGTTAATCAACCTAGCTATATCCAAGGTCTAAACGACATCCTCAAGACAACGGATCTCGCCACTTGGAAAACCTATATGCAGTGGCAAGTGCTAACACACGCTGCTAGCAATTTAAGTGAAGAACTCGATAACGAAAACTTTGCCTTCTTCTCTAAAACCTTGAACGGTCAAGAAGAACAAGAACCTCGCTGGAAACGCGGTGTAGCAACGGTTAACAATATTTTGGGTGAAGTCGTCGGCAAAGTGTATGTAAAACGCCATTTTGCCCCAGAAGCCAAAGAACGTATGCAAGCACTGGTTGAAAACCTACGTGGTGCATATGGCGACAGCATCAAAGAACTCACTTGGATGAGCGAAAGCACTAAAGTGGCTGCGACGGATAAGTTAGCTAAATTCAACCCTAAAATTGGTTACCCCAACAAATGGGAAGATTACAGCAAACTGACCATCAAGGCGGATGACTTAGTCGGTAACGCTATGCGTGCCAGTGAAGTTGAACATGCCAAGTCATTAGCGAAACTGGGCGCGCCAATTGATAGAGACGAATGGCATATGACCCCACAAACCGTTAATGCCTACTACAACCCAACCATGAACGAAATCGTGTTCCCTGCGGCTATTCTGCAACCGCCATTCTTTAACATGGAAGCGGATGATGCCGTCAATTACGGTGGTATTGGCGCGGTTATCGGCCACGAAATGGGCCATGGTTTTGACGACCAAGGTGCTAAGTTCGATGGCGAGGGCAATATGCGTGATTGGTGGACAGAGCAAGATTTGAAAGAATTCTCTGCTCGCGGCCAAGCACTGATCGCACAGTACGATGGTTACGCAGTGTTTGACGATCTACACGTCAACGGCAGCTTAACTTTAGGCGAGAACATTGGTGACTTATCCGGTGTGACTATCGCTTATCGCGCTTACAAAAAATCGCTTAATGGTAAAGAAGCTCCCGTTATTGATGGTCTAACGGGCGATCAACGCTTCTTTATCGGCTTCACGCAAATTTGGCGCGCAAAAGCCAAAGAAGAAGCCATGCGTAACCGCGTAGCGACCGATCCACACTCTCCAGCAGAATTCCGCGCACTGGGTGCACTATCTAAC
The DNA here is from genome assembly GCF_000015185.1 of Shewanella sp. W3-18-1. Taxonomy (NCBI): domain Bacteria; kingdom Pseudomonadati; phylum Pseudomonadota; class Gammaproteobacteria; order Alteromonadales; family Shewanellaceae; genus Shewanella; species Shewanella sp. W3-18-1. Next base: position 3,862,674 of record NC_008750.1, read on the forward strand.
ATGCCAGAGTTCTACAGCACATATGATGTAAAACCCGGTGATGCCATGTATATCGCCCCAGAAAAACGCGTAAAAATTTGGTAAGCCAAATTTAAATCATTGCTCAACCATCTTGGCTGAGCCACTAAATGGCGCAATCTGTAATAGATAGCGCCATTTTTATTACCTAAAACTACTAGACGATAAATATGAACCGATGCGCAAGATGAACAAGTCTTCATGGTTGGTTCAGCTTTAATTAAGCAATAGAAGCCTATGGTGGATGCGTGACCTGTATAACTCACCCATAAGGAAGTAGGCCGCATGACTAAGTTATTTCGTACTTTTTTTATTTTTCTACTTTTACTATCAAGCCGAGCTACCGTTGCAAGCGCCTTAGATATCAATGACACGAAAACAGACCGCAGCAATTACAGTGCAAGACAAGTACAAAGTCATGATCTTCAAGGTCTGTATGCTCTAAGCAGCCAAACCTTCGATATACCACTCCAGACCTCAAGCAACCTAGCAAACTTATATTCACAGGCCCATAAAGCTCAAGCCGAGTTGAGTCAATTACTTGAGCAAATTACAACGCAATCTCAGGCACATATCATTATTCCTGAAGTCAAAAGTTATCAACGAGCGGCCGATAAAGTGGCGACAAAATTTAGCGGTGATGCCCGTAAAATTACGGATCTTGCCAGAGCCAGTATTGTTACCGATAGCATCCAAGAGCTTATGCAGGTTTATCAAGTATTGAGTGAACAAACCCAAATTGTTCAACAAAAGAACCGCTTTGCCACACCAAAAGCCTCTGGCTATCGTGACCTAAACTTATTAGTACGCCTACCCGAATCGGGCATGATTGCAGAAGTGCAATTACACCTACAGGATATCGCCGATATCAAAAGTGGTCCTGAACACAAGGTATATGAAAAAGTGCAGATGATTGAAGCCAATGCCATCAAACAACAGCGTCCATTGAGCGAGTTTGAGTTAGCGCAAATTGCCCAACTGCGCCAAGAATCACACAAGCTTTATCATAAAGCGTGGCTTAACTATAAACGAGTCGATGAAGCCAGTTTATTAAAAGTCGCCGTAGCCTAACTCAAAAACAGCTTCCACTCTTGCGCTGGTTACCTGTAAAGGTGCCAGCGCCTTTTTATCTATTGATACCAACATCATGTGGTATAAAGCCGCTTTCTCGCATCTTCAGGTTGTTTGGGTATATAATCCCGCGCCATAGCCCTAACCGCAGGAAATGCCATGCACGACATTATTGAGCAACTCCAAGAACGCAGTGAAAGCGTGCCCGTTCCGCTCGAATTACCCACATTTGAACAACTCGTTGAAGTGGAAGAGCAGATCCTCATTTCATTGCCAAGGGAGCTAAAAGAATATCTACTTTACGCCAGTGATGTCATTTATGGTGCAATTGAACCGGTTACCGTTGCCGATCCCTATTCACACACTTATCTCCCCGAAGTGACCTGTTATGCTTGGTCAATCGGCATGCCAAGGGACATGATTGCCATTTGTCAGATGGGTGATGACTTTTATTGCATCGACCAAGAGGGTCAAGTGCACTTTTGGAAAAATGGTGACTTTGCCGATATCTATTGGGAATCCTTCTGGGAATGGGTTGAAGATATTTGGTTAAAAAACAAATACTAATTTTTTATTATCGAACTTGAGAACCGCATTATGTCTAAAAATATTGGCTTGAACGCCATTGAAATGAGCTACTTACGCCAATCGCTTAGCCTAAGCCCTGCTCAAGTAGGTCAACTGACTAATCATACTGAAGCCGACGTCTTAGCCTGGGAGAATGGTGAATCAATGGCGCCAGAGCTTGCCCAGAAGAAGCTGTTAGAAATCGACGATATTATTGAGATGCAAGTGCTCAATACCACTGATGGTATTGAAGCCTTGTTTAAAAAAGAACCTAAGCGCCAACTCGCCTTTGTGGTATATCCAACCCAAGCCATTTATAGCCAATATAATCCAGAATTTTTAAGCTCACTCCCACTGACGGAACTCTACAACACATCCGCATGGCGCATTAAGAAAGAGTGCAAACTGGTACTCGAAGTAGATGTCAGCTTGATCCCACTCGATGTTGAAGCCTATAAAGCCTACCGTGAGCAGCATGGTATGAGCGAAAGCCGCGAAAGCCGTGCAAAATGGGCAGCGACACAGCTTTAAAACCCAAAAACACACGAGACCAAGGGCAGATCTTGATATCTGCCCTTTTTATTTTTGAAGTATTCCCTCACAAAAGTCTTTCAAAACAACTAATACCAATCACATTAAATATCTAATCAGTTCAGAGCCTCACAGGCATCTCAATCCAAGGCGCATTGACGCAAAAATGGTCATTCCCTTTTAAGTTAATGCAACACGGGAGTGGGATGCCTGTGTGGCTCCCGAAGGGCGGGTTTCAACGCGCTTTATACTGCGTTTAAGGCTTTTGACAGAGACCACTATGCCTTCAAGCCTTCGCCTTGTCTAAAGCGCTTTGAACTCCCGCTGAATGAACAGATATTTAATACGATTGGTATAGGTTGCTAAACCATAGGATAAAAAAGAATATCCTAATATGTTAAAAATCTGTATTTTCATTGAGAGATAACCCAAGATAATCATCCTTGTATAGCAGTACACACCACAGCCATATCATAAGCTTGAATAACGGGATTTATGGAGAAAGTATGGAAGACAACATCATTCACCAAGCTAAGTTTGCAGACAATTTAAGCTTATATTGGCTGCTATCGGGCGCCGCATATTTTAGCCTGAGTATTATAGGTATTCCCTTGTTATTGCTTTGGTTTCCAATTGGATTGTGGGGAACTCGTCGCTATATTAACAATATGAGTGCCCAGCTTACCCATAACAAACTTATCGTACGTCGCGGCATATTAACGCGCACCGAAAACACTGTGCCTTTAGATAAAATTACCGATATGGCGTTGATCCAAGGTCCAATTATGCGCTTATTTGGTTTACATAAGCTCACGGTTGAAACCGCTGGACAATCGGGTGCTGGTGCCCTAATTAGTTTAGTTGGCATTGTTGATGCGCCTCAGTTTAGAACCCTTGTTCTTGAACAAAAAGAACGTCTTAGCCATCATATCCCCCAAGCCCATTCACCAGCACAGTTGGACACTATCCTTCTACAAAATGTGGTCGAAATTGCTGCCAGTCTAAAACGAATAGAAGCCTTACTCGGTCAAAAATGAAATTGATAGCTTGAGTAAAATATTTTAGTTCAATACGTTAGGTCTTTTTGATAACAAGATGACAGAATCCTCAGTAACCTCCACATCATCCTCTTGGATGACACATCTGATGCTCGGCATTAAAGCCATGGGGCCCGGTGTTCTTATGGCTGCAGCCGCGATTGGTGCTTCCCATTTAGTTGCATCCACTCGCGCGGGCGCCGAATTTGGTTGGCAATTAGCTTGGGCTATTCTGGGGGTAAATTTACTTAAGTACCCCTTCTTTGCCGCTGGCGCCCGCTATACGGCCGCCACAGGGGAAAGTCTACTACATGGTTACTTAAAACAGGGCCGAGGTTACTTACTGCTGTTTACTGGACTCAATGTTATCGCCGCCATCGCCAGCACAGCGGGCGTTTGCATGTTAACGGCGGCGATGTTGACCCAGTTTATTCCGCTGCCCATTGATTGGTTGGCCCTACTAGTATTGCTAAGTTCCTTGGCTTTACTGATTTTGGGTCATTATCAACTGCTCGATAGACTCACTAAGATCATCATGTTCGCCCTCACCCTAACCACTTTGATTGCCGTGGCTTTAGCTTTGGATCATGCTCAACCATTAGCGAGCAATTTTGTCTCTCCTTCACCTTGGCAATGGGCTCATGTGGGATTTCTCGTCGCCATGATGGGCTGGATGCCAGCACCGATTGAAGTCAGTGCTTGGAATTCACTCTGGTTACTCGAGAAACAAAAGACCGAAAAAGTGACTCAATTCCAAGCAATACTGGATTTCAACTTAGGCTATCTAGTCACCGCCATCCTCGCAATTGTATTCCTCGCACTTGGCGCATTGGTCATGCACGGCAGTGGAGAGCATTTTTCAGATTCGGGTGCGCAATTTGCGAATCAATTGATTAATCTTTACAGCCAAGTGATGGGCGGCGAGAGTCGTTATCTTATTGGTATTGTCGCGTTCCTGTGTATTTTTAGTACCACAGTAACAGTGATCGATGGTTATAGTCGCACCTTAGATATGGGCTGGCAGTTACTCACCTCAAAGACCAGTTCAGACAAACGCCTCACAGGGATCATGCTCGCCATCAGTGCCTTTGGCTTATTGCTGATCCTCTTCTTTAAAGGCGCACTCTTACCGTTACTCGAGTTTGTGATGATCTTGGCCTTTATGACCACCGTCATTTTTGCTTGGTTAAATTACCGCTTAATGACCAGCAAACAGCTCCCCAAGACAGACAGATATGGCACTAAGATGAAACTACTGTCTTGGTTTGGCCTGAGTTACCTACTGATTTTTGCGGCACTGTTTATCTATTGGTACAACGTCATAAAAGGGTAATGAGTCAAATGGCCAAACTGCAATCAAGGCTTAAAAAAACATACCCAGTCAACGGCGCTAAATTCCCACTGAATTCTGCTTTTTGAAGCGCTTTGGGTATATAATACTGCCTCTTAAACCAGACCGCGCAGCCGCGCCAAGAGATGACCATGATTAATAATGATATTTTGCGCCGTTTGCGCTTCGTGTTTGATTTTAGCAATGCAAAAATGATTAAAATTTTTGCCAAAGCTGGAAGAGAAGTGCCTGTCGAAGAGATGATTGATCTTCTACGTAAAGAAGAGGAAGAAGGTTATAAAGCTTGTAACGACACGACCCTATGTCAGTTTTTAGATGGTCTTATTATAGAAAAACGCGGTTTACGTGAAGGTGCAGAAATTCCCGCACCCGTTTCACGTTTAAACAACAACCTCATCTTTAAAAAGCTGAGAGTGGCTCTCGAAATGCGTGAAGAAGACATAGTCGCTACTTTGGCATTAGCCGAAGTGCAAATGTCAAAATCAGAGCTAAGCGCCTTGTTCCGCAATCCAGACCACAAGAATTTTAAAGAGTGTGGCGATCAAATACTGCGTAACTTTATTCGCGGCTTATCACTTAAGTATCGCGGCGTATAACGCTAAATCTATGACATCAAACGCAGCTTAGGCTGCGTTTTTTTACCTCTACGTTTATCTATACTAAGCTTGTTTGGATACACACAAGCGCATCGCAATTCCATTTCAACAACCTCAAAAATCCTGTTTTAAACAGCGAACTTTTTTGCTGCTGTAAAAAAAACCACAAATACCGCTTTCCGCGGACAACAAAGATCACATTTCGTGGTAACCTTACGTGACTTAAAGCACGTATTGACCACTTAAACAATAACTCAAAGGTTACCCATGGACGATAATAAACGCCCCCTCTATCTTCCGTTTGCAGGACCTGCCATTCTTGAAGCCCCACTGATTAACAAGGGCAGTGCATTTTCTGAAGAAGAGCGAATTTTCTTTAACCTCGAAGGCTTAGTCCCCTATGCCATTGAAACGATTGAGGAGCAGGCTTCTCGCGCCTACGATCAATTTAGAAGTTTCAATAACGACTTAGACAAGCACATTTACCTACGGAATATTCAAGACACAAACGAGACCTTATTTTATCGTTTAGTGCAAAATAACATCAGCGAGATGATGCCCATCATCTATACGCCGACAGTCGGTTTAGCTTGTGAGCGTTTTTCGAAAAACTATCGCCGCAACCGTGGTTTGTTTATCTCCTATCCGAACAAAGATAGGATCGATGACATCCTCAATAACTCGACTCGCCAAAAAGTTAAAATCATCGTAGTCACTGATGGTGAACGTATTTTAGGCCTTGGCGATCAAGGTATTGGCGGCATGGGGATCCCTATCGGTAAGCTGTCACTCTACACTAGCTGTGGCGGTATCAGTCCGGCTTATACCCTGCCCATTACCTTAGACGTAGGCACAGATAATCCGCAGTTGTTAGAAGATCCTATGTATATGGGTTGGCGCCATCCGCGCATCGGTGGCGAAGAATATGCCGAGTTTATTGAAGCCTTTATGCAAGCCGTCCACGTGCGTTGGCCGGATACTTTGATCCAGTTCGAAGACTTTGCCCAAAAGAATGCCATGCCGATCCTAGAGCGTTATAAGGATCGCTATTGCTGCTTTAACGATGATATTCAAGGCACCGCTGCGGTTGCCGTTGGCTGTTTGCTCGCCGCGTGTAAGGCTGCGGGCACTGAATTAAATCAGCAACGTATCGCCTTTCTCGGTGCTGGTAGCGCCGGTTGCGGTATCGCCGAAGCTATCGTGGCACAAATGGTGTCAGAAGGGATCAGCGACGAGCAAGCTCGCACTCAAGTGTGTATGGTTGACCGTTGGGGCTTATTGCTAGATAACATGCCTAACCTGTTGCCATTCCAGCAGAAGTTGGCGCAGAAATGTGCCAACATTCAAAACTGGAACAACTTCAGCGACAATATTTCACTGCTCGATGTGGTAAACAACGCCAAGCCGACAGTGCTGATTGGGGTATCTGGCGTTCCGGGTCTCTTCACTGAAGAAATTATTCGCGCTATGCACAGCCATTGTGCTCGGCCGATTATTTTCCCTATGTCGAACCCCACCAGCCGCGTAGAAGCGACACCGAAGGACATTTTGCATTGGACCTCAGGTCAAGCACTCGTCGCTACGGGCAGCCCGTTCGAGCCCGTTGTGGTCGATGGTGAAACCTATGAAATTGCCCAGTGCAACAACAGCTTTATCTTCCCAGGTATTGGCTTAGGCGTATTAGCGTCTGGCGCACGTCATGTATCCGATGCCATGTTGATGGCTTCAAGTCGCGCACTTGCCGAATGTTCGCCACTGGCAATCGATGGTACAGGTCCACTACTGCCTAAACTGGAAGATATCCATGCCGTGAGTAAGCACATTGCTTTCGCAGTAGGCAAAGTCGCGGTAGAACAAGGGTTAACGCTACCTATGAGCGATGAGATTTTGCAGCAATCAATTGAAGGTAATTTCTGGAAACCAGAATACCGCCGCTATAAACGTACCTCATTCTAAGGCTGGCCATTGCCGCTGCGCTCGTTGCGGCAAAACAGCTTAACTGAGTTTGTGCAAACCAGTAAAAAGCCCGCTACTTTACAGTAGTGGGCTTTTTAACTTCAGGCGCAGTGTTAATTTCAACACTAGGTTAATTTCAACACTAGGTTAATTTCAGCACTAGGTTAATTTCAGCACTAGGCTTGATTTCAGTGCAACGCTATGGCGCCATCACTTGCTTAAAGCTATTGAGCATAGAACGATCGGTGCGGGCTTTCTTTAATTTACGCAGGCTTTCTTTTAATGACTCATTAGCTAAACGCGTAAAAATACCATTGTATTCTTGCTCTTGGATTGCACTATCGGTATCGGCTTGCTCAGAAATCTCTTGGGCGACACGGCTTAATTGCAACCAAGCATTGGCAATATAGAAACCGTGGAATGCGGCTTGTTCCATCAAATTACGCGCACTGGCGGGTAAAGATGCCCACGCTTGGTTAAATTTACCTTCTCGGTCTTCCAAGAGTTCAGTGTATAAGCCTTGGTAAGCCTCCAACAAACTCTCTGGCAATGTCGCCATAGGGAGTACTTTATTGGCGACATTGAAAGAAACTTGCTCCGCAGTTTTGCGGTAACTATCTGATAAATAAATCATGCAAACTCTCTAATCTATGCGGTAATAACTTTTATGGCTAAAAATGATGGCAATATGCGAAAAATATCAGGTCGATAATAGTGTCATAATATGAAGAGGTTTATACCTTGATCGCCCTCTGAATGCAAAGTGACATCTTCTGGACTTCCAAACGGCTTGAGTTAACTCACCGCATTGAGCGTAAAACTGGTATTATATTGCCACCTTACAATGCCATTTCACTATTTCCATGTCGCCCAGTATTTATCCTAAGTCCAATTATCCCGATGCCGCGATACTCTCTCGACTTGCGCAACAAATTAAAGGTTGGGGAAAAGCATTAGGATTTGCACGGGTTGGTATTTGCGATACTGATTTAACGAGTGAAGAAATTAAGCTCCAGACATGGCTAGACAAGGGTTATCACGGTGAAATGGCCTATATGGCTAGCCACGGCATGATGCGTGCGCGCCCTCAAGAATTACATCCAGGTACAGTGCGAGTGATATCAGTGCGTATGGATTATTTGCCACCCGAAGCTGGCTTTGCAACCAACCTCACCGATCCCAACTTAGGTTATATTTCCCGTTATGCGGGTGGCCGTGACTATCACAAATTAATCCGTGCACGACTTAAAAAACTCGGAGATCACATCAGTGCAGAGTTAATTGCACTGGGTTTTGATGCTGCTGATTTTCGTCCCTTTGTCGACTCTGCACCGGTACTTGAGCGCCCCTTAGCCGAAAAAGCGGGTATTGGTTGGACAGGTAAACACTCTCTTATCCTCAACCATGATTCGGGAAGTTGGTTCTTTTTAGGAGAACTCTTTATTAATCTACCTCTGCCCGTGGATATTCCTATTCAGGAAGCGTGTAATACATGCGTTGCCTGTATAACCTCCTGTCCTACTGGGGCAATTGTAGAACCCTATGTCGTCGATGGCAGACGCTGCATTTCTTATCTCACCATTGAGCTACAAGGTGCTATCCCAGAAGAATTTAGACCGCTGATGGGAAATCGAATTTATGGCTGTGATGATTGCCAACTTGTATGCCCAGTCAATCGTCAAGCGCCACTCACAACCGAAACTGACTTTCATATTCGTCCTCAGTTAAAACAACCTGATCTCCTTAGCCTTTTTGCATGGAGTGAGGCCGAGTTTCTTAAACAAACAGAAGGAAGCGCCATTCGCCGCATTGGCCATAAACGCTGGCTACGTAATATTGCTGTAGCACTGGGTAATGCACCTGCAAACCCCATTATTTTAGAGGCTCTGACTAGGCGTCAGGAAAGTGTCGACGTGGATGAAATGGTACTGGAACATATTCAGTGGGCCATCGATGCACAGCTATCACGCCTTGCTGCGAGTAACACTCTAGTGCAACAAAAATCACGCCGTCAAACAGCGCGAATGGTACGAATTATTGAAAAAGGCTTACCCCGCGACGCCTAAGCGGAAGGAAAACTTAAGGTCAATCAGCCATGCACTTTTAGTTAGCGCCTAGAAAATAAAAAACCTACTGCGAGCAGTAGGTTTTTTTATCAATATCAATTAACGATATTAGAAATCGTAACGTACACCGATAGAAACAACATCATCTTCAATCAAATCTTTTTTCACGCCGTTTTGTGTGAAATCACCTTCATAGTGTGCATAGTGTGCAAACAGCAGAGTTGATTTAACTAAACGGTAATCAGCACCGATAGTGATTTGATCGACATTAACGTCATCAAGATTAGTATTCATATAGTAATTTGCATCTGCAGGATCTTTAAGGCCTGATGCATTTTTGAAGTAGCTACCGAAACCAGCTTCATCTTTACCGTATTCGGCTTTCAGATTCACACCGTTTTGCAGTTTGTACACTACGTTCACAAAGTATGAGTTACCATCACGGTTATCATTTTTAATGCTTTCTGCATGTTGGAATAAACCGCCAACAGTAAAGTCACCCAATTTAGCTTGAGCCACACCACGGTATGCATCTACGCCATCGATAGCTTTGTTATAAGCAGCGGCTAAATAATAGTTTTGCTCTTTAAATGCTTTATCACCTAAAGTCGCACTTACGGCATACATGCTGTCTGAAGTGCCATAGTTATCATCAAATAAATAAGTCGCGTTCAGAGTCACTAAATCAGCAATTTTTGGAGAATAGTACCATACGCCATCACCACTACGACCAGCACCCGCTTGAGCGCTCACTAAACGGTCGATATCGGCGTTGGTGTTACCAAACACGTCAACGTTACCTTCAGCTTGTTTAAATACGGTATCATTACGACCCGCTAACACTGTACCGGCAACCGTTTTAAAACCTAAGAAAGTGTTACGAGCATTGAATGTATCACTAGAGTTAGTAGTGTTATCAACACCAAACTCCATTTGGTATACAATGTCTACGCCATCGGCAACTTTTTCAGAGCCTTTTACGCCTAACCATGAGAAGTTATTCTCAAGATAAGTACCGCTATCGCCATAAGTTACAGGATTCTTTTTGTTAGTACTACCTTGTAGAGTAGTGCTTGAATCAGTAGTGGTCACTGCTAGATCTAAGCGACCATAGAAGCTTGGGCCTTCGGCTAGCGCACCGAATGAAGCCAATGCCAATACTGATGCAACTGATGCAGAGATGAATGTCTTTTTCATGTTTTGTGCTCCCTCGAACCTAAGTTCTTATCCATTTTTCATGGTTTTTGTGTGGTTTTACACATTTGTTACTGGTTATCGGTAACAAAGTTGCCGCCGATTTTTACAGTTTTACGACTTGCAGGCTGTGTCGTAGATCAAGTTTTTGGTTCTCCTTGCCTTTATTCAGACTTTTTTAGGATATTTCCCCATATCTTGACCACAATTTGGCATGAAAGCAGTAAAACAGCATATTTCACTTACTACTTAAGAGGTATAGCAGACGCATAGGCCTAAGTGAGTCGGCGACGCTAACTGTAGCATATACTAATGTTGTAGCAAGTTTGTCATAAAGCAGGTCTATGTATGTTTTTTAGCTATAAGTGGGTAAAAAAAGCGGTAGAAACAACTATTTTCACCTCAAACACAGTTTTAAAAAACTGAATAATTCAGTTTAAAATCAACATATAAACCTACAGTACATCCAATATCAGCTAAGCCCTATTTCGCATCAATTAACATAAGATTGCCGCTGAAACAGGTGGAGTAGCATAGACCATAGTATTAGAACTCAGGCGCTAATTAACTCACACTGAACTAGCGATATTGCGCGGCAGAGTTTGCATAGACGGGATAAAGTAAAATGCGATATAGATCACAAACACTTAAAATGGCATGATTTTCATCATATTGATTTACATATTGAAAACACTATTTTGATACCTTTATTCAATAGTATGATCACAATATTCAGTTTACCTTCTTTATCATCAACTTATTAACATTCAAATCTTCATCAATACCGCTTTACAAGGGCAGAGATTGATTTCGAATTTTAGGTTAAATCGTTTAGAATCCACTGCGCATTTTTAATGTTCAGCAATGACCTGTATCTTGGCCTTACCAAAGCCTTGATAGGGAGAGCGCTTTTTTAACGTCTTATAGAAGGTAAGTATTGATGACTGAAGCCTATCAGAATCGCTTTGGTGGAATTGGCCGTTTATACGGGCAAAAGGCGTTAGCAAAATTTGCCCGTTCCCATGTGGTGGTAGTTGGTATTGGTGGTGTAGGAACTTGGGCCGCAGAAGCATTAGCACGCAGTGGTATAGGGCAAATTAGCTTAATTGATCTAGATGATATCTGCGTGACCAACACTAATCGCCAAATCCATGCATTAATATCAACAATTGGCCGCTCAAAAGTTGCAATAATGGCACAACGGATCCGTGATATTAATCCTGATTGCCAAGTTAATGAAATTGAAGATTTTATCACTATTGATAACCTAGGTGACTATTTACTTTGCGCCAAAGAAGGCGGCAACATCGATTATGTTATTGATTGTATTGATGCGGTGAAACAAAAAGCGGCCCTTATTGCTTGGTGTAAACGGCAAAAGATCAAGATAGTGACAGTCGGTGGCGCGGGTGGTCAAACCGATCCTACCCAAATTCAACTCGCCGATCTCGCTAAAACTTATCAAGATCCTCTGCTGGCTAAAGTGCGTAATATTTTACGCCGTGAATATCACTTCTCTAAAAACGTGCAACGTCGTTTTGCTATAGATGCCGTATTTTCCAGTGAACAGTTAGTGTATCCCCAAGCAGATGGTTCGGTATGTAACGCTAAGGCAACCGCCGATGGTAGCATGCGAATGGATTGTGCTTCCGGCTTTGGTGCTGTCACTATGGTCACAGGCACCTTTGGTTTTGTCGCTGCAAGCCGAGTATTATCAAGGTTGGCACACATTGCCAATGAGGCCGACCAATAAGATAAGCTAAAAATCGCTTATATTTGAAACTCGTGATACTGATTAAGCGGAGCTAAGTCACATTGAACAAAAGGAAGACTGATGTTGAACTGCGCACCACCTAAAGAGGCATCGGCTTGGTAACTCATAGTGCCATTTAATAAAGTTGCCGCATTGAATGCGGCTGATAGCCCTAATCCCGTCCCGCCCTTACTTCTACTCGTTGTAAAAAATGGCTCGAACATATGCTCTGCAACTTCTGGCGGTATTTTTACCCCATTGTTTTGTATGCTTATATGAACAAAACCTTCATCAATGCTCGCATCTATTTGAATAAGATTATCCTGTACGAGAGCAGCTTCTCGAGGTTGGAATGCATGGGTAAACGCATTGGAGAGAATATTGCTGACCATTTGATTAAGTAAACTTATGTTTGTTTTAATGTTTAACTCCGGCTCAACAAGGATATTTGCTTTAACCTCGATATTGGGATGCATCAGCAATGACGATTCAAAAATCTCATTAAGCTGCTCATGTAAGTTAAAGCATTGATGTTCTTCTTGACTGCGATCAATTGCAATCGTCTTAAATTTTTGGATCAAACTGCTTGCTTTGCTGATATTGCGAACAATCAACTCACAGCTCTGTTGGTATTCATCCAAAATGGCATTGATTTCATCCAAGGTTGCGTGCTCACTATGGATCAGTTCAATAAGCTCGTCGATATGACTAAGTTGTGCGCTCGCGGCAGTAAGACAAATGCCAATCGGTGTATTTATTTCATGGGCAACACCTGACACTAATCCTCCCAATGCCGCCATTTTTTCTTGTTCAACCAATACCTGCTGCGCACGTTTTAATGCTGCAAGGGATTGTTCTAATTCGAGGGTTCGTTCTTTAACTTGCCTTGCGAGTTCTTCTTTGTAACTACGTTCCAGTTTGAGGAGTCGCTCTCTATCTTCTAAGGCAATTTGTAAGTCGGCTTTAGAGTTTTTAAGTGCATCAAAGGAATGCCTCAATTGGTTCTGCATATTATTGATAGCATCAGCAACCTGCTTAAACTCATCAGCTTTTTCTTTTCGATCAAATTGGAGGGGCTCATATTCAACGTCAAGGTTGATCTGCTTACAGTAATGACTCAATTTATCGAGATGTTTGGTTATGTTGTACCACACTAAGAAAAGAATAAACCCAGCAACTAAGAAGGTCTTAATGCCATTAGACAATAGGATAAGGATTGCTTTGTCATAGAGGCGCTGAAAAATCGCATCCATATCCACTTGAACTTCTAGCATACCAACATTGATATTTTCAGTTGGTGATTTGTAGACTAAAGGAAAAACCCTATCGAGGGACTGCTCAGACTGCCGTGTTCCAGAACTCCAAGACTGGCCACTATCATCCCTAACCGAAATATAGTTAATATCAGGCAATTGGATAAGCCCATTTAACTGGGTATTAATTAACCGCTCATCTATCACCCACACACTTGCAGCCAACACATCTAAATTAGCCTTTTCAATGTTAGAAAAAACTCTATCGATACGATGAATATCACCTTGGTAATCGTTTACCAGTTGATAGGCTGTCGTCACTAAAGTGATCAAAGAGCTAAAGAGGATGATAGACAGAGTAAGATGCCTGCCTATCGGGCTTTTGATTAATTGGCTAAAGAATGTCAGCATCTTAAATTTTCTATGCACGAGAGCGGCTTGAGATGTTTATAAGCATAGACCCGATGCTTTAAATTGTGCATTTTATCCACCATAAAAATCCATCAATTACATTCCAACAAATGGCATTGAATTTGCTTATTAGTCAACAAGTTCAATTTTTTGTCACTGGGATAATGCTATGTTAAAACTCAAACTTGATTCAGTTAAGTTCTTTAGCCCTAAGAAAATGATGTTCAAAATCATGCTGTGGTTAATGGTGAGTTGTGTCGTTTTATTATCTATTCCACTCAATGTGTTAGAAATACTGGCACTTGATAAATTTGTACCTGAACACGCGCATTTTGTAGGTTTAGGACTCATCATTTCTATTGCTTATTTTTTAAGTCAATTGCTGAACTTAGGGCTAGATGAATCGATTCGCCATTTGAGTGATAAGCGTATTACCGAAACTATAGAAGCTAAAGTGAATTTGCTTGACCGCGCAGAGCGAGCACTTTTACGTGAGTTCTTCTTACAAGGTGCCACTATTTTGACTCTACCGCAAAATGAACCTGCTGTGAAAAGCTTGCTAAACGCCTGTATCTTAGAAAACCTTGGTAACGAACGTCATTACGCCATTCAAGGCCCTACGGCTGACTACAAAATTTCGATGAAAGCGCGCATCTATTTAAATCGCGATGTACTTCGGCTACCCGCAGGCGAACCAAGCCAAGAAGAAATGCAGCATTTGATCAAAGCAAGACCACAATTTTTGAATGGTCTAGTACAAAATCGTAAACATGCTATCTAGCACCAACAAACAATGTGTAGGTGTAGATTACGGACATAAAAAATGGGGGCTATCTAAGACCCCCATAATAATGTGCAATTTGTGACAAAGAATATAATAAACAATGGAAGCAAAAACTACGGCTGTTGTGCTGACTTCACAATAAACATCCAAGTGATATAAGAAATTATCCCTATTGTGCTAAAGATAACAATCATTGAGAGTAAACCGATAGGGTTACCAAACATTAAATCTAACCAAAATGCCATGACTGAGATCCTCGTTCCTGTGAAGTCCCCTCTAAACTAGCTTTCCTTATTTAACTAAACACTGATCCTGATCAATAAAAAACCAACATTGCCATACAAAACGCTCATCTTGGAAAAATTGTGTGACACGAATCAAGTTTGACCAAGAAAGTATTTAGTCATAGATCAAGGTATTACCTTTGTTTCTTATTGCGTTAACCGCTAGGATTAACTATCTCAGCCATCGAGATGCTAAAGAGACTGGTTCTGACACATAGATTCTCTCATTTCCGCCAATCAGTCCCATTTTTGAAGGAGCCAAAAATGACAGTTCAAAAGAACACGATCATATATCGTTCAACCTTCTTTCCTCTGTTGCTACTCGTTTATCCCCTTTATTGTCTAATCATAGATCGACATATCATTGCTACACTCTGCTTACTCCTGCTTGCAGCAGTATTATTTTTTTATATTTATAAACTGTTTAATAACCTAAGCAAACTTGAACATGCGGCCCGTCATCTAGGAGATGGGGATTTAAGTTACCAGGTAGATGAAAAAGATGCAGGCGTGTTTATCAAGGTTGTGCGTAGTATCAACCGCATGGGAGAAGACGTTAGTCGTACTATTTTGTCTCTGTCAGATACCTGCGAAGGAATGAAAAATGTTGCCTCAGATATCAAAGTTATCAGTGAGCAAGCAAAACAAGGCGTATTAGAGCAAGAACATCAAACTGAGCTCGCGGCGACAGCAATAACACAAATGGTTTCAACGGTACAAGCCGTCTCACAAAACGCGGCCAGCACAGCTAAGGCCGCTGATATGGCTCAGAACTCAGCCAAACAAAGTGATCACATCATGGGAAATATTGTCCATAAAATTAATGGAATGACAAAGCAACTCCATGACACTAAAAATGTTATTGAAAATTTAGCCGCCGATACAAATAACATCAGCAGTATTATCGAAACCATTTCACAAGTCGCAGAACAGACTAACCTACTCGCTTTAAATGCTGCCATTGAAAGTGCGAGAGCAGGTGAGCATGGCCGCGGCTTTGCCATTGTCGCAGATGAAGTGCGTAATCTTGCAAAGAGAACCTCAGAAGCCACGGTCGAAATTCAGCAACAGATTGCAGGATTACAAAAAGGAGCCCATAGAGGGCTTGAAGTCATGTTGCACAATGTCAGTCTTGCAGATGAAACAGCATTGATGGTTAACCAAGCACACCAGGCCCTCAATGATATTGCCGTTCAAGTTAATACTATTACGGATATGTCTCACCAAATAGCCACGGCCTCTGAAGAACAATATAAAGTTGCAGAAGAAATTAATAACAATATCTGTGCTGTAGCAAAACTCGCTCTAAACAATGCACATCGTACAAATAACACGAATTTATCAAGTCTTAAGGTGTATAACATGTCGCAGGAAATTGGCTCGTTACTACATCGATTCCACGTGGATAAAGCGTTATTTAATTCAAACCAAGCATTAAGTAAGTTATTTGTCACATGGGGGCCAGAACTTGATATAGGTATGCCAGAAATTAACCGTCAACATCAAAGGTTAGTCTCACTTATCAATGAATTACATAGGACATTAAGTGAAGACTATGGCCTAGAAGCAATAAAACGCATAGTACAAGGATTGGTGGATTACACTGCAAACCATTTTTCCTATGAAGAAGAACTATTTGAGCGTTTTGGTTATCCTCAAAGTGAAAGTCATAAAGAAAAACACGGGCAACTTGTGGGCCAAGTTCTTGATTTTCAGACACGTGTAGGAAAAGGAGAAGATGTTGCCGATGAGCTAATGTCTTTCTTGCGATCTTGGCTCGTTAATCATATCCAAAAAAGTGACAAGGAATATACGACATTTTTACTCTCACATGGCGCAGAATAATCTCAAGAGCATGATTTTTGAGCGGTTAAATCTAATTTATATGTTTGCCTAGGTAAAAGGCTTGCCATTGTCATGGGCAAAGGTATAATTCCCTGCACTTAGCGATAGCAAGATATTGTTGTCTCTAAGTGCAATAATGCCAGTGTGGTGAAATCGGTAGACACAGCGGATTCAAAATCCGCCGCCCTTAAAAGCGTGCCAGTTCGAGTCTGGCCACTGGTACCAATTCTTCATTAGAAGAATATAAAACCGACTAAGCGTCGGTTTTTTTGTATCTAAAATTCAGCTAATAATAGATGCGAATCCAGTGGTTGACTCACTTTCTCGCTTGATGTTTACTGCGACATCTTACGCATTTATAAAATGAGTTTATTAACATCTATAAAAAAGCCACCGAGCAGAAATAGCGTCAGTGGCCCTCGAATATACACAATCATTAGATGCTAAGTGATGGTTCTCCACCCTCACCTAATTCAACACTATCAACACGCTGCAAGCCACGCGGTAATTTAGCCCCACGACGACCACGTTCCCCTCGATAGTGTTCAAGATCACTCGGCTTTAAGGTCAGTTTTCGTTTACCCGCCCAGAGAGTCACAGAAGTATCACTCGGCACGAGTTGTAGGTGTGTCATTAGCTCATCACGACTCTTCGCACGCTCAGAGGGGATACCGATAATCTTATTGCCTTTGCCCTTAGATAACTGCGGTAATGCCTCAAGGGAAAATAACAACATGCGTCCTTCGTTAGTAATCGCAAGAAGTGACATTTCTCGATTGCGATCGATTAACTTAGGCGGCAATGATTTAGCATTCGTTGGCAGGCTCAGTAATGCTTTACCTGCTTTATTACGTGACACCATATCGTTATAGGTACAAATAAAACCATAACCCGCATCAGTGGCTAACAGATAACATTGTTCCTCTTCACCCATGATCACGTGTTGCATCGTTTCACCAGGCGCCATATTAAAGCGGGTGGTGATTGGCTCGCCTTGGCTCCGAGCCGATGGCAGAGTATGGCTATCCGTTGCAAATGCTCGCCCTGATGAATCAATGAATACGGCAGCCTGATTGCTGCGGCCCATGGCACTACACAGATATTGATCGCCTGCCTTATAGGATAAGGATAACGGATCGATATCATGCCCCTTAGCACAACGCACCCAGCCTTTCTCAGATAATACAACGGTTACAGGCTCACTCGGCGTTAGCTCTTGTTCGGTTAAAGCCCGTGATTCATGGCGCTGCACTATGGGCGAGCGACGATTATCGCCATAGGTTTCAGCATCTTGAATTAATTCTTTCTTGATCAAGGTCTTTAACCGCCGCTCAGAACCTAATAACTGTTCCAACTTTTCGCGCTCAGCTTCGAGTTCATTCTGCTCGGCGGTGATCTTAAATTCTTCTAACTTGGCTAAATGGCGTAACTTTAATTCGAGGATCGCTTCTGCTTGCTTATCAGTTAGCGAAAAACGCGCCATCAACTCGACTTTTGGTTCATCGTGGAAACGAATGATTTCAATCACTTCATCGATATTGAGGAAAGCGATCATCAAAGCTTCGAGTATGTGTAACCGAGAAAGCACTTTATCTAAGCGATATTCAAGCCGACGTTTAACCGTGTCTACGCGAAATTCTAGCCATTCGGTTAAGAGTGTTTTTAAACCTTTCACCCGTGGGCGACCGTCTAGGCCAAGTACGTTTAAGTTCACTCTGAAGCTTTTTTCTAAATCTGTGGTGGCAAATAAATGTGCCATTAG
Organism: Shewanella sp. W3-18-1; assembly: GCF_000015185.1. Lineage (NCBI taxonomy): Bacteria > Pseudomonadati > Pseudomonadota > Gammaproteobacteria > Alteromonadales > Shewanellaceae > Shewanella > Shewanella sp. W3-18-1. The sequence continues at coordinate 3,881,153 of NC_008750.1, forward strand.
CTGATCACAATCGACACGGTTTGAACGTGGCACCACCACTAAACGCACTGGATTCTCGTGATCCGACTCATCGCGTAAATCGGCCACCATAGGCAATTTCTTCGCCTGCATTTGACCTGCGATTTGCTCTAAAATCTTGCCGCTACTGGCTTGGTGTGGCAAAGCGGTGATAATAATTTCACCACTTTCAACAGTATAAACCGCACGCGCTCGCAATGAACCACGACCGGACTCATAAATTTTTGCGATATCGGCAGACGGGGTAATAATTTCGGCTTCTGTCGGATAATCAGGTCCTGGCACATAGCTCATCAATTGTTCAAGTTCGAGCTTTGGATCATCGAGCAAGGCTACGCAGGCAGAAACTAATTCTCTGACATTATGAGGCGGAATATCCGTCGCCATTCCCACGGCAATGCCTGTAATACCATTAAGTAAAATATGCGGTAAACGAGCCGGCAATACTTTGGGTTCTTTCAGTGTTCCGTCAAAGTTTGCCCCCCAATCAACGGTGCCTTGGCCCAGTTCACTGAGTAACACTTCTGAAAACTTAGATAAACGCGCCTCGGTGTAACGCATCGCTGCAAATGACTTAGGATCATCGGGTGCCCCCCAGTTACCCTGTCCATCAACGAGGGGATATCGATAGGAAAATGGCTGCGCCATCAATACCATGGCCTCATAACAGGCACTATCACCATGGGGGTGATACTTACCCAATACGTCACCCACAGTACGGGCGGATTTTTTATGCTTAGACTGAGCCGATAGCCCTAGCTCACTCATGGCATAAATAATTCGGCGCTGCACAGGCTTAAGCCCATCACCAATATGTGGCAAGGCCCTGTCCATAATGACGTACATGGAATAGTTCAGATAAGCCTCTTCGGTAAAGCGCCGCAATGGCATTTGCTCTACCCCATCTAAACTTAACTCGATTGCGTCACTCATTTTCTTCTAGTTCCTGTGGTTCTTCAGTACTATCGCCACCTTTAAAGAACAAGCGATATACGTTACCTTTTAAATCATCTGATATGTACATAGCCCCATCATCGGCTGATAACAACGCATAAGGGCGAGCAACGGGGAATTCTCCGTCGAGAAAACTGACTACGGTTTCACGACTCACAACCTGTTGATTTTCAATCTTAAGCATCACAACTTGGTAACCTACTTTACTAGAGCGGTTCCAAGAACCATTTTCGGCGATAAATAGTTGATTGTGGAAAACTTCTGGAAATTGAACACCGCGATAAAAAGCCAGCCCTGTCGGTGCTACATGGGCAGGTAACTCATAAATAGGAACACTAATTTTTAAGTTTTTAGGCTTTTCGTAAGCGGGCTCAATAACAGAGGTGGCATGTAAATAAGGAAAACCATAGTGGCTTCCGATAGAATCAACACGGTTGATTTCATCGGGGGGTAAATTATCCCCCATCCAATCCCGCCCTTGATCGGCAAACCACAGTTTACCGTCGATGGGCGACCAATCAAACCCAGTAGTATCACGGACTCCAGAGACAATCTGCTCATTTGCTCCTGTATCGACATTAATCGCGATTATGCTGCTGTAGGGGGCTGGTGCTTCACACACATTACAGGGTGCGCCGATAGAGATATAAAGACGACCATCGGGACCAAAATTCATTGCTCTGGTACTTTTTTTATCAGAGGCAGGCAGATCGCTGTAGATTTCTTTCGGGCGACTAGGACGACGCAGACGCTGCTCTATATCAATAAAGCGCATAACCCGATTCTCGGTTGCCACAAACAGATCGCCATCGTAAAAGGCAATTGCTTCAGGAGATTTTAAACCTTTTGCAATCACATAACGCTTATCAACTCGGCCATCTTGGTTACTATCGACCAAGGCATGGATGGTGCCACTTTTATGAGAGCCCACAAATAAGGTGCCATTTGATCCCATCGCTATCTGTTTGGCATCCCCCAAATCAGAGGCGTAAAGGGATAAACCAAATCCCTTCGAAACGGTAATCATCACCGATTGAGATGCAGCTACCGCGCTGTGAATGGGGAGTAAAATCACAGAGACGAATAGAACTGTATAGGCTGAGAACACCTTTAAATAATTATAATTATTGGTTTTTATATACAACATTGTAATTTTCTTTATGCCTATGTTTTATCGTTATCGGCAATAATGCACAACATTAAAGTAAAGCCATGTCACCCTTATCTTCGAGCCAAGATTTACGGTCCGGAGAACGTTTTTTCGCAAGTAACATATCCATCAAAGAATCAGTTTCTTCCACATCATCTATCGTCAACTGTACTAAACGACGGGTATTAGGATCCATGGTTGTTTCACGGAGCTGTAAGGGGTTCATCTCACCCAAGCCCTTAAAGCGCGTCACTTGAACTTTTCCTTTTTTATTTTCAGCGCTAATACGGTCAAGAATACCTTCTTTTTCAGCCTCGTCTAAGGCGTAGTATACGTCTTTACCTATATCGATACGAAAGAGTGGCGGCATAGCAATATACACATGACCCTGTTCGACCAATATACGGTAATGCTTCAAAAATAGCGCACAGAGTAAGGTGGCAATATGCAACCCATCGGAGTCCGCATCCGCCAAAATACAAATCTTGCCATAACGCAACTCTGAAATATCATTGCAATCGGGATCACAACCAATAGCCACTGAAATATCATGCACTTCTTGAGAAGCCAATACTTGAGAAGCGTCAACTTCCCAAGTGTTAAGGATTTTACCACGCAGCGGCATAATCGCTTGAAACTCACGATCCCGAGCCTGCTTCGCACTACCGCCTGCGGAGTCCCCTTCGACGAGAAATAATTCGCCCCGCATCGGATCTTGCCCGCTACAATCCGTCAATTTCCCTGGTAATGCGGGGCCTGACGTCACCTTTTTACGCGCCACTTTTTTTGCAGCTTTAAGACGACGCTGGGCATTGTTAATGCATAATTCCGCTAAAGATTCAGCTAATTCCGTATTCGAGTTTAACCAGAGTGAAAAAGCATCCCGTACTATACCTGAAACAAAAGCGGAACACTGGCGGCTGGAGAGTTTCTCTTTAGTTTGCCCAGCAAATTGCGGATCCTGCATTTTTACCGACAGAATAAACGCAGCTCTGTCCCAAATATCTTCTGGTGATAATTTAATGCCACGGGGGATCAAATTACGGAACTCACAGAATTCCCGCATAGATTCGAGCAAACCTTGACGAAATCCATTCACATGGGTGCCACCAAGTGGGGTAGGAATGAGGTTAACATAACTCTCATTGATGGATTCCCCCCCCTCTGGCAACCAAGTAATGGCCCAGTCGGCTGCTTCAATTTTCCCCTTAAAACTGCCAACGAAGGGCTCTTCGGGTAACATGACGTTATCACCAACAGCAGCCTTGAGATAATCGGTTAAACCGCTTTCGTAAAACCATTCATGGACTTCATTGGTCTGCTTATTGGTGAATTTTATCCGCAATCCAGGACACAGTACGGCTTTAGCTCGCAACAGATAAATGAGTTTTGAGTTGGAAAAATTTGCAGAGTCAAAATAGCTCGCATCGGGCCAAAAATGCACGCGCGTGCCGGTATTACGACGACCACAGGTTCCTGTGACTTTTAACTCTTCAACCTTAAAACCATGTTCAAAAGCAATATCATAAACTTGACCATCACGACGCACTGTAACTTCAACACGGCGCGATAAGGCATTAACAACCGAAATACCAACACCATGTAAACCGCCTGAGAACTGATAATTTTTATTGGAAAATTTTCCGCCTGCATGCAGTTTAGTCAGAATAAGCTCAACCCCTGGAATACCTTCTTCAGGATGAATATCCACAGGCATACCACGGCCATCATCAGTCACTTCAAGGGAGTTATCGAGGTGTAAAACAACTTCAATTTTGGTCGCATGACCCGCTAAGGCTTCATCGACACTGTTATCTATGACCTCTTGGCCTAAATGGTTAGGTCTGGAGGTATCGGTATACATACCTGGACGGCGTTTAACAGGATCGAGTCCGTTAAGGACTTCAATGGCGTCAGAGGTGTATTGATTCGTCATAGTGTACGCTATAAGTTGTTATATCCGGCCATGTTGCGGCTCTGGATGTCGGTTTGTCAAGGTAAGTGTAAAAATTGGCTTATAGTTTGCAGATAGTGCTCGTAACCTACAAAACTGTGATCTCCAGCCGCTTCAATCCGTAATTGGCAGTGATGGTATTTACTCAGTGCTTCACGGTAATCGAGCACTTCATCGCCGCTTTGCAATAGTACCAAAAAACGATCTGGATTACGGATAACTGGCGTATTAAATTCAGCGACCTCCATCTTATGTTCAGGCAATACTTGGTAGTTTTCTCCTGTATAAGGATTAAACTGTGGCCCCATAAATTCATCAAACAACTCAAAAGGTTTTACCGCAGGGTTAACTAATACCGCTCGGCCACCATAATGTTCGGCTAAATAACTGGCGAAATACCCACCCAATGATGAACCAATATAGGTAAGTGGTTCATCATCCTTCAATGCCGCTTCCACATATTCCAGTAAAAGTGCCATTGCGGCCTTAGGAGTATTCGGTAATTGGGGTTGATGAAAGAGAACGGACGGATGATGCTGCGCCATATATTGCGCAGTCATTATCGCTTTATCTGAAAAAGGTGAACTGTTGAATCCGTGAATATAGAGCAGCATAGTTCCTCAAGCTGCGGTCACTCGCGTTAATAACCGCTGGAATCATTATCGGGGAAAAAATGGTTACCCGGTACGCGATAAACATTAGTGCCGATGCTACCATCGGCCTTCAACTCCAGCAAACGATAACCGGGTTGCAAACCATCTAAGGCAAAATAAGGTGATAAAGGCTTAAATTGGATACAGGTAGAAGGCGTCGCCATAAGCTGTAGCGCACCATGCGGCCCTTCATAGTGAGTATCAATTCGCTGATGCACATGCCCCCAGAGTAATCCCTTAACTTGAGGATACATTGCCACACGCTCTAAAAACTCAGCACCATTATCCATGCAATGTTGATCTAACCAAGTACAGTTAACCAAAATCGGATTATGGTGCATCACCAGTAAAGTGTAACATTCAGGGTGCGCCGCAATGGCCTGTTCAATAAGTTCAAACTGGCTCTGCGCCATATGACCACCGGGTTTTCCACGAACCGTGGAATCCAGCATTAAAATTTGCCACTTGCCAGCAAGGATACGCTGCTGCCCAAAAATCTGCTCACCTTGCATATGCAGATACATAATACGCGGATCATCATGATTTCCGGGAAGATAATGACAAGGCAAACCTACCGGCGTAACAGCTCTAACAAACTGCTGATAAGACTCAGCCGAATAATCTTGGCTTAAATCTCCCGTGGCTAACATGATATGTGCCGGATAATCGACCGCCCGAATGGTATTAAGCACAGCAGCAAAACTTTTGCTGGTGTTGACTCCAAGTAGCTGGGCCTCAGGATCGGCAAAGAGATGCGGATCAGTGACCTGCACTATACGCACACTTTCCCCTTCAGCTATGGAGTAAGAGACTGCCTCTTTCAGCACATTGAATACCCAAATTCTAAGACTGGCATACTAAACGTTGTTGGTTACCAATCTTCAACAACTCCTCCAGGAATGCATTTACCTGGTACTTTTCATCACTATGATACATGCGTAAATTGGGATAATCATACACTGGGCGTAATTGGTAAATCTGTTGACCAGTTAACACTTCTGCTAATTTAGCATCGTGATAAATTCTCACTAACACCTTGGGAGTATTGACAAACTCGCCTGTTGCAAGCGGACGAGATATCTCAACCAATTGAGTATATTTGGTATTTTCTAAAATACGCACCACTAATATACCAAACTCACCTTTTAGCTGCCATGATTGACCGGTAGCAATATCCAGCGGTAACCATTTCAGCATATAGCCATAATTGCGGCCGCAAAGAGCCAAGAAATCACTGACATTCGGTCGATAGCGTGGTTTTTGATGCGAAGTGGAGGTAGCCACATTATTTCCCACTTAAACGAGTTGCTGATAGTTTAATTGCAACCATTGCAATCCAATAACGGTCGATGCATTGTCGATTTCTCCCGCCACCACACTATGATAAGCGTGCTCACGGCTCACAACATGCAATCGGATATCTTCATGTTCTTCAGCTAATCCATGCAATCCACAGGCTTGGGTTGAATCCACTTCAGCCCAATAAAAATAAAAACGCTCAGTACTGCCACCAGGGCTCGCTAAGTAGCTGTTAACAAAATGAATACTTCTAGCAACAAGGCCCGTTTCTTCAAGCAGCTCACGATGAGCAACATCGATTGCTGTCTCTGTGGGCGCAATCATACCCGCGACTAACTCCATAAGCCAAGGAGATTTAGTGGTCGCTAATGCAGGAAAGCGCACTTGTTCAATTAACACAACTTGATCGCGCTGAATGTCATAGGGCAATACCACCACAGCGTGACCCCGCTCGAATACCTCGCGGATGACAGGTTGACTCCAACCACCGGCAAAAAGTTTGTGCTTAAAAGTGAACTGTTCTAGCGCAAAAAAGCCTTGATATAGGGATTTTTTATCGAGAATTTCAATATCCATTTGCGAAAAAACAGGGGGTTTCATACTCTATCCTTAAAAGTTAAATTTGCGCCTATTATCAAGGCAATTTGACACATTTTTAAAATAAAATCTGTTACACTTCGCATTTGACTTGCCAGTGTCAGAGTTTTTAGACTCTACATCATTAAGTTTTAGCTGTATCGGGAAGCGTCGGGAAGCGCAAACCGCCTTGGTAAAGGCATTACTTAGTCTAAACGAAGTTAAAATATTTCTCCTTTGGGAGATTTTGTCTAATAAGGACAGCAAATGAAATTTAAGATCCGTTCTTTATGCGCAGCATTAACTCTCGCAGCTTCCGCTCAAGCGGTACAAGCAGATGATTTACTGCAAATTTATCAACAAGCACTGACTAACGACCCTCTCGTGTTACAAGCTCAGGCGCAACGTGATGCTTTATTTGAAAAGATTGAGCAAAACCGTGCGCCTCTGTTACCAACACTGAGTGCAAACGTAGGGTATGACAAAGCCTGGAATGACCCTAGGGATAATACCAGTGGTTTAACGGGTGGTCTTAAGTTAAATCAGGTCATTTATGACCACAGTGCTTGGGTAGGTTTAAGCCTTGCAGAGAAAGCCGCTTCTCAAGCTGATTCAAACTATGCATCAACGCTACAAACCTTGATTACTCGCGTGACTAAAGCCTACTTCGATGTGTTAACGGCCAAAGATAACTACGAGTTCCAAGGTGCAGAAAAACGCGCTATTGAACGTCAACTTGAGCAAACAAAACAACGCTTTGCTGTAGGTCTAACAGCAATAACAGATGTACATGAAGCTCAAGCTCAATATGACCTAGCGTCTGCCAGCGAGATCCTTGCTGAAAACGATCTTGCCAATAGCTACGAAGCACTGCGTGAAATCACAGGTATCGATCACAAGACTCTTAATGTGCTAGATACAAATCGTTTCTCAGCCGTGACTCCAGCCCCTTCATCACCAAGTGAATGGCTAAAGATCGCTGAATCAAACAGTGTTGATCTAATGACCCAACGCATTGGTAAAGATATTGCTCAGGAAACCATCAGCCTTTACAAAGCGGGCCATATGCCATCCTTGAGCTTAAGTGCTGGTTATAATAAAGGGCTTGAGCAAAAAACAGGCAGTGTTAACGATCCTGATTTTGATAATGTCAATGTGGGCTTAAATTTAAGCATTCCCATTTTTGAAGGCTTTAAAGTGACCTCTCAAGTCAATGAAGCACAATATCAATATGTTGAAGCCAGTGAGAAACTTGAGCAAACCTACCGTAGTGTTGTCAAGAATGTACGCAATAACTACAACAACGTAGGCGCCTCAATTAGCTCAATTCGTGCCTATGAGCAATCGGTCATTTCATCAGAAAGCGCATTAAAAGCGACTCAGGCGGGCTTTGAAGTCGGTACTCGTACTATCGTTGACGTACTAAACCGTACCCGTGACTTGTATGACTCAAAACGTAAATTGTCTGATGCACGTTACAGCTACATTAATTCGATCGTTGCCCTAAAGAAAGCAGCAGGCACACTTAACGAAGATGATGTTATTGCCATCAATAGCGGCCTAAAAGCTGAGTAAGATTAGCACTAATGTCATTAAATAAAAAAACCGCCAATTGGCGGTTTTTTTATTTTCAGAATAAAGCTTAAAAAGTAATTTCTACACCTGCAAAATAGCCATCGAACTTAGTATCAGCACTGATCCCAGAAAAACTATTTACATCGAATAAAAACTCACGGTAGCCCACACGTACACGCGTATCTACTGCTAGGCCATCAAACTCCCACCCCAGACCTATGGCATAGTCATGGACATTCGATTCATTCACACCCAACATTAAATCCGCAAACCCAAATAAACCAAATCCAGGCATACCGATATGGGTGCTGGCATACCCCATAAAAATACCACTATCGACATCTTTTTCTTCTGGATGACCGGGATCTTGTACTCGCAATGATCCATTCATTAACTTGTAGGCTGCACCGAGGTCGAATGACAAAATATCGTTATCTAACAACTCGTAATACAGCACAAAATCTGTGTTACTTAAATCGGTATAGCTAGTCACATTACCGGAAAAGTCATGCCCATTAAAGGTAAAGTCAGCACCTGACATTTTTCCTTTTTGATCAAGACTATTTTCACGAATTTTAAGGTTTGGTACAAATGGCAATGGATGTTCAACAGCAATCCAATAACTACCCTGAGCCGATGAACTGTAATTAAAAGTTTGCTGTGGTTGCCCTTTATCTGCAAAAGTACCACTGGTATCTGCACGCCAGTAGTCACCGCCAAGTTTAAAACCAACCACTGTTGCTGCCTGGGCCGATGTGGCCATCAAAAATCCTAATACAGCACTGGCAAGGAGTGTCTTTTTCATAATTAACCTTGAGATAGCAAGTTCGTTAAATCAATCACCGCGGCATTCGCACGGGATACATAGTTAGCCATAACCAATGAATGATTAGCGACTAGACCAAAACCACTGCCATTTAGTACAACAGGGCTCCAGACGGTTTGCTGAGTCGCCTCCAATTCACGAATGATTTGTTTTAAGCTCACTTCAGCATTTTTCTTCTTTAAAACATCAGCAAAATCGACTTCTACTGCACGCATAAAATTCAGGAGTGCCCATGAAGCACCACGACTTTCATAAAACACATCATCAATCTTCCACCAGCTTGTTTTTATCTGATGGCTTGCCAAATTAGGCGTCGATTGACGCGCAGAGTTATCACCAGCTAAGTCCGTGTTCAATCTTTCCTGACCCACACTCGCCGATAAACGCTGTGACATACTGCCTAAACGTTTTTGAATTTCTTTTAACCATTCGTTGAGATTGTCAGCCCGTGCATAGAACTGTGCATCTTGATTGTTAGGATCCATCATGCGTGCACGATACAGTTTTAATAGTTTGACTGCATCACGGTATTCACTTTCTGCACTCGGCACTAACCAACTTGTATGGTCGATATTCAGCTTAGATTGTGCCTCACCCAAATCTTTATCCGCAGTAGACTGAGACTGTGAACGGCTAAACTCTTTACGCATGATAAGTGCTAAATCGCGAACTTGCTCTAACGCGCCAAATTCAAAGGCAGGCATATTATCCATAAAGATAGAAGGCGGTATCACATCGTTAGATAACCAACCGCCTTGTTTATCCAATAAGGTCTCCACCGTTAAGATCAGTGATGTGGTAGTGGCAAAACCAACAACATTCTTATCTGTTGCAGTGAGTTCTTGAGGCGTAAGCGTATCGGGTTCAATACTCCACCACACACTCACTGCATAGCAGATTAAGACTAAAAATAAACCGACTCCGGTGACTTGCTTCCATGTTATTTGCATCAAGCGACTCCTTAATGATGATGGTGATGATGCTCTTGCTCAGCATTGTTTTCTGCTTGCTTATTGACGGGTAGTGTTATCGCCATGTTTTTGCCATCGTCAAACTGCAATAGCAATTCAACTTGTTGTTCTAAGACAAGAGGTGCTTTTAAACCAAGTAACATGACATGATTACCCGATGGCGTTAACGTCAATTTGCCATGGGATGGAATATCAAATCCCTCAACATGTCGCATTTTAACCATGCCTTGCTCTTCAATAATGGTGTGAAGTTGTGCTTCTTTTGCTACATCAGTTTGTACGCCAACAAGACGAAGCGCTTTATCTGTGTGGTTTTCAAGCGTAAAGTAAGCGGCGGTATTGGGCACTGTATCTGGCATAGCTCGTACATGCCCTTCGGTCACAACCACACTCGCCAACACAGAAAAAGATGCACAGGATAGTGCGAGACAATTAAACATCTGTTTGAATATTGGTTTCAATGTCTTAAACTCCATGTCTACCCAATGTCGTCGTAAAGGAAAACAACCCATGAGTCATATACAGGTTCAGGATGATCAAGGTGTCCGTATTATCAGCTTTAATCGCCCTGATAAACGCAATGCACTTGATCTTAATATGTATAAACAACTGACAGAATACCTGATCGAAGGTGAAGCAGACAACGACATTCGTGCCTTTATGCTCCATGGACAAGATAATTGTTTCACCTCAGGGAATGATATTGCAGACTTTTTGAAAAATAGTGACTTAGGGCCTAATCATCCCGCTGTACGTTTTTTATTTTGTCTACTCGAACTGAAAAAGCCACTCGTAGCGGCTGTGTCTGGTTCCGCCGTGGGTATAGGTACAACGGTTCTATTACACTGTGATCTTGTGTATGCCGATAACACTGCCAAATTTCAACTACCCTTTGTTAATCTGGCACTCGTGCCTGAGGCTGGTGCCAGCTTACTCTTACCTGAACTCGTTGGTTATCAAAAAGCGGCAGAACTACTCTTACTCGGAGAGAGTTTTGATGCCAATACAGCCTATCGACTTAACATGATTAACGAGATTATCGCTCAGGAAGATTTACTCAGTTACACTCTTAATCAAGCCAAAAAACTCGCTAACCAACCGCCACAAGCTCTGCAAATGACTCGCCAGTTGATGCGTCCACATAAGAATCGAGTACAACATCAAATGCATCAAGAGTTGGAACAATTTAGCGCTAGGCTAAAGAGTGATGAAGCAAAAGCCAGATTCCAGACTTTTCTAAAAAAATAATGTCACTAAACCGTTCAGTGCTCACTATTTGCATGAGGGTCAAGTGCCCTCTTTTTGATGGATTAAGCATTAACGCTTATAAGCTGTTTATAAGGTAATCTCTCAAACCAACTTAAATAGACTTCTTCCACTGGGTCACTAACAACGCTAATACAAAGTAAACCAATAAGCTGACACCAGGCATCAAGAGGATAGCGACAGCCCACACTGCTCTTGTCCAAAAACAAGACCAACCAAATTGCCATGCCATTCCGGAAGCAACACCGCAGACTAAACGATCTGCATTTTCCATACGCATTTGAACTCGTTTCATTTTAAACTCCCTCATCACTTAAATACGCGCTTATTTTTCGCTGCAACAGTGCCACTGAAACCAGCAGATAATTCCTGAAAACAACGCGAGGCTAATCACTGGTAGCAGTAGCAAAGTCACTAGATGGGCTACAAACCACATAGGCAGATCCTACTACTTCGCACTATATTCAACGGCTGCGGCCGATTCAGTTTTATTGTCAGCACTTAAGCTAAGTTGGTTATTAAAGTCGTAGATACTTTCTGCAAGTTGTGTGTGTAGTGACAGCACTAACTCACGTTTAGCACTCACTAACAACTCTTGAGCCTGCGTTGTGAGTGTTTTTTCAATTGCAACCGCCACATCTGACATTGGGGCAGCTTGGGCATGCACCATCGCACTACTGATTAATCCAACACATAACACACTCATTTGAACTGATTTTTTAAGATTTGAAGTAAACATGATGTCTTCCCTTTCGATTAATTAACTTGACAAAGGGAGTATTACAAATGACGTGCCAACTTTAAAAAAACGAATAACACACTGAAAATAAATAAATTTATTTAAGGTGAATTTAGAGAGGTAAAAATTAAAAATAAGAAGTGGTGAAAAAAACTACTCACTTTAGCTAATTTCACCATTTTTTATCAGAACAAAAATCACACAGTCATTTCTGTCTGGATACTTTGAAAGGCCTGCCTAACAGTCTCGATCCCTGCACCATTTTTATGGGCGTTTTCACTTAAATAACGACGCCAAGCCCGAGCACCTGGTAACCCTTGAAATAAACCAATCATATGGCGAGTGATATGATTTAAGCGTCCACCCGCCTGCAAATGCGCTTCAATATAGGGCAACATAGCCTCAATGACATCCTCACGGCTAATCACCGCTCTTTGACTACCGCAAAGCACTTGATCAACCCGCGCAAGTATATAAGGATTTTGGTACGCCTCACGCCCCATCATCACTCCATCAAGTTGTGCTAAATGCCCTTGCGCTTGCTCAAGCGTTGTAACGCCACCATTAATACTGATATTCAGCACGGGATAATCACGTTTAAGTTGATATACTCGCTCATAATCAAGTGGTGGGATCTCGCGATTTTCTTTTGGACTCAATCCTTGTAACCAAGCCTTACGAGCATGAATAGTAAAATCCGTGCATCCCTTGGCGTTGACAATATCGATAAAGTACGTGAGAAATTCATAACTGTCTTGCTCATCAATACCGATGCGGGTTTTGACTGTAACTGGAATATCAACAACTTGCTTCATGGCATCCACACACTCAGCCACCAGCTCAGGCTCAGCCATTAAACAAGCACCGAAACGACCATTTTGCACACGATCGGAAGGACAACCGACATTGAGATTCACTTCATCATAACCGCGCTCCGCCGCGAGTTTAGCACAACGCGCTAAATCCTGCGGGTTAGAACCACCTAACTGCAGTGCCAAAGGATGCTCTTCTTGGTTATAGGCCAAGTAATCACCACGACCATGCAGTATCGCCCCTGTAGTCACCATTTCTGTGTATAACAATGCCTTAGCCGACATTAAACGTGCAAAATAACGATAGTGTCGGTCCGTCCAATCCAACATGGGCGCTATGGAAAAGGTTCTATCGAGTGAGTAAGTATCAATATTGTTATTTTTCAAAGTATTAACATCTATTCTGTGTTGAGACATGATGGACTCTTTCCAAGTGGCTTCTTGCCTAGCTAGCCATTGTAAAATTGAGACATTGTAAGCTCACGCTCAAGTTAACCCATCACTAGATTGACGATAACAACGCAAAAAGCACAGACAGAAATAGCCATTGCCCTTTCGTGCTCACAATATATTAGCCGCGCATTATACCGCTAATCGCGTATATTGTGGAAATTAAGGCGGCGGAGAATAAGCAAAGACCCCCTTATCGATATGCTTAGTATCGTAAACGAAGATCGCGATTTATCTCCCTGTGAATAAGCAACGGACTTCTTTTTCAGCAAACACGAGATAACAAGGTATTTAGAATGCCTCCTCCCTACCAATATTCAAATAAAGGATAAGAAAATGGTCAAATTAGCCGTACATTTATATCGAGTTCATCTAAGCTGATAGAGTGTGATCCTAGTTGCGGCGATAAAACCACTTTTCGACTAGTCTTAAATAAGCCACAACCGACAGGCTTAGAGCTAAAAGAGGACAAATTTAGGCATGAACGTCAATTTTATTAACCCTTTCCTACAATCGCTACTCAATGTTATTTCAACAATGGCGAGTATGGATTTGACGCCGGGCAAACCCCAAATAAAAAATGATAACTTAGCCAAAGGAGATGTTTCCGGATTGATCGGTATGGTTGGGCCACAGACTAAAGGATCCTTGTCGATTACATTTGAGCAAACGCTTGTACTACAGATTATGCAGAATATGCTCGGTGAGAACCCAGGCAAAATTAATGAGGAAGTCACCGATTTGGTCGGTGAAATCACCAATATGGTCACAGGTGGCGCTAAAAATCTTTTAGGGCAAAAAGGATATGAATTTGAAATGGCTACGCCTATGGTCGTATCAGGAAAAGGCCATACAATTTCCCATAAAGCCAATGGCACCAAAATTATTATGCCTTTTACTAGCCCACATGGTACTGCTTTTATTGAAATCTGTTTTGAAAGCTAACAGTGAGTATCGCTACTGTTATTAAAAGAAAACGGCACTTACGTGCCGCTGATTAACCTAAAAAACGCTATCTAAGCTAAACATACCGCCACCCTTGGCGTGAGTTTAGTCACTAACTCATAAGCGATAGTGCCGATCCTTTCTGCCACTTCTTCGACAGGTAAGTCCTGCCCCCAAAGTAGAACATCATCACCGACTTTATCAGTCGCATCTTGGCCTAAATCCACAGTGAGCATATCCATAGAGACACGACCAACGATGGGCACTCTACGGCCATTAACCCATACAGGTGTACCTTCGGGCGCATTACGAGGATAGCCATCGCCGTAACCAATAGCGACTACACCTAAACGGGTATCTTGTTTGGCCGTCCAATAACAGCCATAACCGACTGGCTGATTGGCTTTATGATCACGCACGGCGATAAGGCGCGAAACGAGATTCATCGCGGGGATAAGCCCATGATTTGTACCACAATCGCCTGCAACAGGAGACACTCCATAAAGTGCGATACCGGGTCTAATCCAATCACCTTGGCTTTTGGGCCAATAAAGCGCTCCTGCAGAATTAGCTAAGGTTCTAAAACCAGGTAAGCCCGCCGTCAATTCATTAAAAGCGGCCATTTGTACATCTGTATAATGGTTATCCGGTTCATCGGCACAGGCAAAATGCGTCATCAGATGAATGGGTTTTGCGATATTAGGGCAAGCCATCAATCTTGCATAAACGGTGGCAAATTGCTCAGGCGTGACCCCTAATCTGTGCATGCCAGAATCCACTTTAAGCCAGACGGTGACAGGTTTAGTGAGCTTAACCTGCTCTAACATCTCTATTTGCGATTCATGGTGAACCACAGTGTCAATATCGTGGGCAACCAGTAAAGGTAAGTCCGTGCTACGAAAGAATCCCTCGAGTAACAACAGCCGCGCCTTTACACCACCCGCTCGTAATTCTAGCGCTTCTTCTAAACGCGCCAACCCAAAACCATCGGCGTTCACAAGACAATTGGCCACATTCAGTAATCCATGGCCGTAACCATTGGCCTTAACAACAGCCATCACTTGGCTTGCGCGGGCCTGCTGACGCAGCACAGCTAAATTGTTTTGCAGTGCACTACTGCTAATTTCTGCACGGGGAAAAGGTTTCAAAATTTACCTTGCCTATTCTGGAAAAAGTCAGGAAATAAAAAGCCAGAGAAATAAAAAGAATACATAAGCGTTGCTTATCTTCTATCACCATCAACTTGTTCTTGTAAAACTCACTATCTATATGCTCAGACACGTCAATCGCTTAATCTTCTTCAAACTGAGGGCCTGCATAATTATCGAAGCGAGAATACTGACCTTGGAAGGTTAAGCGTACCCGTCCAATAGGACCGTTACGCTGCTTACCGATAATAATTTCGGCCGTGCCTTTATCTGGAGAATCGTTGTTATACACTTCATCACGGTAAATAAACATGATGAGATCCGCATCCTGCTCGATAGATCCCGATTCACGTAAGTCTGAGTTGACCGGACGTTTATCGGCTCGTTGCTCCAGTGATCGGTTAAGCTGAGACAGGGCAATAACAGGGATCTCTAGTTCTTTGGCCAAGGCTTTAAGTGAGCGAGAGATTTCGGCAATTTCAAGCGTTCGGTTTTCAGATAAAGCGGGCACTTGCATCAACTGTAAGTAGTCGACCATGATCATAGATAAGCCACCGTATTCACGAGCAATACGACGGGCGCGGCTACGCACTTCCGTCGGCGTTAAACCAGAACCATCGTCGATATACATTTTACCCTGCTCGAGCATAATCCCCATGGTCGATGACACCCGCGCCCAATCTTCATCATCAAGTTGACCAGTACGGATTTTAGTCTGATCGACGCGGCCTAATGAGGCGAGCATACGCATCATAATTTGTTCGGATGGCATCTCGAGACTGAAAATAAGTACGGGTTTATCTTCATTCATCGCTGCCTGTTCGCAGAGGTTCATCGCAAAGGTCGTTTTACCCATGGATGGACGTGCCGCCACGATAATCAAGTCGCCAGATTGGAAACCTGCGGTCATTTTATCGAGATCACTAAAACCACTCGATACCCCAGTTACACCGTT
The DNA here is from genome assembly GCF_000015185.1 of Shewanella sp. W3-18-1. Taxonomy (NCBI): domain Bacteria; kingdom Pseudomonadati; phylum Pseudomonadota; class Gammaproteobacteria; order Alteromonadales; family Shewanellaceae; genus Shewanella; species Shewanella sp. W3-18-1. Next base: position 3,897,444 of record NC_008750.1, read on the forward strand.
GTGCGGGTTGTTATAGAGTTTCTCAATCTTATCGACGGTTTTTTCAAGAATGGTTTTGATGCCTTCAGGGCCTTCGTTGGCATTGGTGCGTTGCTCAGCAATCTTAAAGACTTTGCTTTCGGCTAAATCGAGCAAAGCACTGGAGTCTCGGCCTTCGGGGTTATAACCCGCATCGGCAATTTCATGGGCGACGCGGATCATCTCTCTGACTACTGCACGTTCGCGAACAATCTCAGCATAGGAGACAATATTGCCGGCACTGGGAGTATTCTTAGCAATTTCACCTAAGTAGGCAAATCCACCAGCCTCTTCAAGCTGATTTTCAAGCTCAAGTTGCTCAGAAACCGTGATCAAATCGATGGGCTGACTGGTTTCCACTAGGCGGTGCATCGCCGCAAAAATCATCCGGTGCGAGCGCGAGTAAAAATCTTCTTTTACGACCGTTTCAGCCACCTTATCCCAAGCATCGGCGTCCAACATTAGGCCGCCTAATACCGATTGTTCAGCCTCAATAGAATGCGGTGGCAGCTTGAGTCCATCTAGCTGCAAATCTCTTGGCTTACTTTTAGGCTTAAAAGCACCTTGTTGTGACATTAACACTCCCGATTTCCAACAACTTAACAAAATATGATATAAAACCCGCGTTAAGCAACAGGTGGTTTACCTGTTATCCTGTTCCAACGGACACTCTAACAATCAATAAGGAAAAGACATGCGTATTGCACTGGTTGCGACCTTAGTACTGACATCCGGCATAGCGAATGCCGACGAAGGGCAATGGCAACCTTATCAAATGCCTTCAATTGCAGACAAACTCAGTGAACGCGGAATCGACATTCCTGCCGAAAAACTGGCCGATCTAACTAGCTATCCAATGAATGCCGTTGTCGGGCTGGGCTATTGTACCGCCAGTTTTGTCTCCCCCCAAGGGCTAGTTGTGACAAACCATCATTGTGCCTACAAAGCGATACAATATAACACTAAGCAAGAACATAACTATCTAGAACAAGGCTTTTTAGCCACATCAATGGATAAAGAACCTTCGGCTGGGCCGAACGAGCGTTTATATATTACCGAAGCCGTTACCGATGTAACCAAGGACGTCACTAAAGAGTTAAGTCAAGATCCCCTCACCCGCTATGAAGAAATTCAAAATAATAGCAAAGCACTCATAAAAAACTGTGAAGTGGATGATAACTATCGCTGTAATGTCCGTAGTTTTCATAACGGCTTAGAATACTACTTAATCAAGCAATTGATGATCCGCGATGTACGTTTAGTCTATGCACCGCCAGAAAGTGTTGGCGGCTACGGTGGTGATATCGATAACTACGAGTACCCACGCCACTCGGGGGATTTTGCCTTCCTACGGGCTTACGTGGGTAAAGATGGTAAGCCCGCAGCCTATGCGGAAGATAACATTCCCTACAAACCGAAAAGCTACCTTAAAGTGAATGCCGATGGCGTTAAGGCTGGTGATGGCGTGTTTGTTGCGGGTTATCCCGGAACGACTAGCCGCTATAATCTCACTAGTGAGATTAAATTTGCCAGTGATTGGCTCTATCCAACCCAAGCCAAACGCTATCAATTACAGATTGATACCATCGACGCTATGGGGCAAGAAGATGCAGATATCGCCATAAAATACGCTGGTAATATGGCCTCAATGGCCAACCGAATGAAGAAACTTAATGGTTTGTTAGCGGGCTTTAAAGCCACGGATATCATTGGCATTAAGCAAAGCCGTGAAGATAATTTTTTAGCTTGGCTTAAACAAAACCCTAAACTAAATCAAAATCTTATTGCAGAACTAGAAGTGTTACTCGCCGAGCAGCAACAAGTATTCCAGAGTAATTATTACTTTACCAATGCCCAATCGAGCACACTGTTAACCGCCGCTAACAGCCTTTATCGCCTTGCGAAGGAAAAACAAAAGAGCGATGCTGAACGCGAAATTGGTTATCAAGAGCGTGATTTGGCGATGTTTAGCTCGCGCTTAAAACGTATCGATTCAAGCTTTCACGTTGACGTAGATAAGACCCTATGGCGACAAGACCTCACAGCGTATCTTGCTCAACCGAATCGCATAGCAGCCCTTGATGATGCACTGGATCTCAACAATAAAGAGACAAATCTCGAGGCAAAACTCGATGGTTTGTATTCACTCACGACGCTCACAGACCAAGCCCAGCGTCTCGCCTGGATGGATGCCGATACGACAACCTTCGAAACCAGTACCGATCCCTTTATTCGTTTAGCCGTTGCGCTCTACGATACCAATATGGCACAGGAGAAAGCGGAAAAAATACTCGATGGTAAGTTATCGACTGCACGTCCTGACTATATGGCCGCGGTTATCGAGTATTACAAAGCCAATAACTGGCCTGTCTACCCTGATGCCAACGGTACACTTCGTATCAGCTACGGTATGGTGGATGGTTATCAATCCCGTGATGCACTCTATAAACAGCCGTTTACTCGTCTGGATGGCATAGTGGCTAAACACACAGGAGCCGAACCCTACAATGCCCCCCAAAAACTACTTGATGCCATTAGCGAGCAACGCTTTGGCGATCACCTTGTGAAGTCAGTTTATCAAGATCCCCGCGGCTGGATTTGCCGTCTGTTCTCTTGCTTAGATAAACCAGAAGAATTTAACTCAGTGCCGGTTAACTTCTTATCCAGCGTAGATACCACAGGTGGCAACTCAGGTTCACCCGTCTTTAACGGTAAAGGGGAATTGGTGGGCCTTAACTTCGACTCTACCTATGAAGCGATTACTAAGGATTGGTTCTTCAATCCGACAATCACCCGCGCCGTACACGTGGATATCCGTTATATCCTGTGGATGATGGATAAAGTTGACCATGCCGATAATCTGATTAAAGAACTGGATTTAGTGAGAAATTAATCTTCTAAGCTAAATCAGTTGTTATAGACAAAAAACCGCTCACTGTTATGCAATGAGCGGTTTTTATTTAAGCGAGCACCTTAGCCACTTATGTAGTTTAAGATTGAATGTGTACCGATTACTTACCGCATTCATTCCCTATCAAAACTTGCTCAAGCATAACATGGCGCCCAACACTGAATTTCAACCATAAAAAAACACCGCCGAAGCGGTGTTTTTTTAGTTTAAAGCAGTATGTAATTAAGCTTCTGCAACGATAGAAACTTTAACAACAGCTTTAACTTCAGTGTGTAACTGAACTTCAACTTCGAAGTCGCCAGTAGTACGCAGAGCGCCTAATGGTAAACGAACTTCTGATTTAGCCAGCTCAACACCAGCAGCAGTTACTGCATCAGCGATGTCACGGTTGCCAACTGAACCAAACAGTTTGCCTTCATCACCCGCTTTAGAAGCGATAACAACCGCTTCCAGGGCAGTGATTTTCTCAGCGCGTTGGTTAGCAGCAGCTAATTCAGCAGCTAATTTAGCTTCTAATTCAGCGCGACGAGCTTCAAATACTTTAACGTTGCTTTCGTTAGCAACAACAGCTTTACCTTGTGGCAGCAGGTAGTTACGAGCGTAACCAGCCTTAACTACAACTTGGTCACCCAAGTTACCTAGGTTAGCGATTTTATCAAGCAGAATAACGTTCATTATCAAATCCTCTATATTCGATTAGGAATACTGCAATTACTGATGTAAATCAGTGTATGGCAGTAGAGAAAGATAACGAGCACGCTTGATAGCGCGAGCTAGTTGGCGCTGATATTTAGCACTAGTACCAGTGATACGGCTTGGAACAATTTTGCCGCTTTCAGTGATGTAGTTCTTTAAAGTAACGATATCTTTGTAATCAATCTCTGCAACACCTTCAGCGGTGAAACGGCAGAACTTGCGACGACGGAAATAACGTGCCATGTGACAGTCTCCTAAGTTTTCAATTCGACATTTTCGGCATGGATAACTAAGCGGTTTTGACCATTTCGCCCTTGTTGGAGCGTCATAAAGCCTTGCACTTGCACTTCCACACCTGCTTTCAGATTGTCTGCGACGCTTTCAAAGCGCGGGCCACTCAATATCACTTGTATTTGTACGTAGACGTTGCGGAGCATATCTGCTTCATAACGCTGCGATTTGTGTTCCAGCATAATCACACTGTGTGCAATCCCTGCTGGGCTTTTAAAGCGTCTGGAACGGGTTATGGTTCCGGACAACACCAAGCTATTGGTGGTCACAGATAAACTTACTCACCGATTTCTTCAGCGTGAGCTTCATCGTATGAGCGTTCGCCAGCTGGGCCACGACGTGAATCGCGCTCATCTCTAGCTCTAGCCATTGGAGATGCTTCAGTAACGGCAACTTTAGTACGCATTACCATGTTACGCAGAACTGCGTCGTTGAAACGGAAAGCTGTTTCTAGCTCTTCGATCGTTTCTGCAGGTGCTTCAACGTTCATCAGAACGTAGTGAGCTTTATGCAGATCTTGGATTGGGTAAGCCAATTGGCGACGGCCCCAATCTTCTAAACGGTGGATTGTGCCGTTAGCTTCGGTGATAACACCTGTGTAACGCTCAATCATACCTGGTACTTGTTCACTTTGATCTGGGTGAACCATAAATACGATTTCGTAATGACGCATTTATTGCTCCTTACGGTTATGTAGCCCCGGTATTGGCTCAGTCAAACCAAATAGAGGCAAGGAACGAAAATTAGTGACTGATTTGAGCGCGAGATAGTACAGAAAGCAGACGCGAAACTCAAGCAATAACTTTGCCTCGCTTGCCAATACAGGTATGATGACGCCTCGCCCCCATTCGGATATCTGAAATCAGCCAACCAAGAATAAAATACAATGCTAAAAGTTACCGCTCTTATCAGTTTATGTTCTCTTTCAATGCCGGCATTTGCGCTCGTCCCCCCCGACTATCAGGAGCCTCCTAGCGACTTTACGGCTGAAGTCGAAGCAGGATTACAGCTAAACACAGGTAATACCGAATCGAGTAGTTTTAATGGCCGAACCCAGCTCATTTACGACACGAAACAAACCAAACAAGAAGCCACATTAAAAGCTTACTTTGCATCCGAAAAAAGCCAAACCACTTCAGAAAAATATGAACTGCAATTGCAGTCAAACTATAAGCTCAATAAAGGGTATGTTTTTGGCCGTGGGGACTTTACGTGGGACCAATTTGGTAGCTATACCCAGATATCAACACTTTCAAGTGGTTATGGTTTTAATGCTATTAGTAATCATAAAACAAAGCTGAGTCTCGAAATAGGTCCTGGTTACCGTTATAACTTACCCGCTGAGTCTACTTCTGTTCCCGATCCAGACGCAGAAAAAGATGCCATTTTACGTACAGCGGCGAAGTTTTCTCAAAAACTACAGGAATACACGAGTATCAATGCCGATCTCACCGCTGAAGTTGGGGAAAATAACAACACACTGACTTTAGATATGAGCTACAAAAACCTCGTATTTCAGGATTGGGCGTTTAAAATTGGAATGAACATTAAATACACTGAAGTGGTTCCCGAAGGGAGTCAGCAAACTGATACGATAACGACATTCAATCTACTCTATACATTTAGGTAAATTGTTTGGATTAATGGACCATCGATTAACCTTGGTTAAACCCAAACTCCTTGTGCAAAACCGCCATTATCTCCGTGTAATCTGAAGCACCATTTATGCTTCTGTGGTCATAATTTAGTGACCCATACACAAAAACGAAAAATAAATCGATAATCACCAACAATTTGCAACACTCTACAAACACCAACCCCTGATATACTAGCCAAGAATTATCTTGTTTGCGTTTTTGGCTGTGTTGGTGTTTAGAGTGATTTGACACTTTTTTATACAAGGCAGACAAAATTCAACATCGGAAAGTTAACACGCCTTAGGAGTAGTATATGGCAAACCCGCTACGCACTTTCGCCTCTTTATATAGCACAACGCTCTTAACTGTGTTGGCAGGTGGCTTACTTACCACTTATTTAGGACTTAGGCTCTCTGTAGCGAATGTGCCACAACTTTGGATTGGTAGCATGATGTCTGCCTATTACGTCGGCCTCGTTGCTGGCTCCAAGATAGGGCATAAACTTATCGCTCAGGTCGGTCATATTCGTGCATTTGTGGCAAGTGCGGGTATCGTTGCGGCATCGGCATTATGTCACGCTCTCGTTAATGATCTATTTATATGGATACTACTTAGACTTATCGTTGGCATGGGGATGATGTGCCAATATATGGTGCTTGAAAGCTGGTTAAATGAACAAGCGGAAAATAGTCAACGTGGCACTGTATTCGCGAGCTACATGATCGTCTCTTACTTTGGCTTAATCCTCGGACAGGGGGCCATTAGTATCTATCCCGAACTGGGTTTAGAACCCTTATTGCTTATCGCCATTTGTTTTGCACTGTGTATTGTACCTATTTCACTTACTCGCCGAATTCATCCTGCGCCACTGATACCAGCGCCACTGCAAATTACTCATTACTGGAAAAAAGCCCCACAGGCCCTCACCACCATTGCAATAGGCAGCATGATCGTCGGCTCCTTTTATGGTCTCGCTCCCGCCTATGCCAGTAATTTAGGATTACCACCGGAGAAAGTCGCAACCTACATGACTGCCACTATCCTTGCAGGACTTTTGGCACAATGGCCGATGGGCAAACTGTCCGACATTATGCCCCGCAGCAGGCTTATTCGTATCAACTGCGTGCTCCTCGGTATTTTAGCTCTGGGCATTGCACTCACACCCTATCACCCCGTCATTTCATTGGTGATGACTTTCCTTTTTGGGATCCTTGGATTTACTTTTTATCCATTGGCAACAGCCTTAGCTAACTCTCGGGTAGAGCAAAGTGAACGCGTGGGTTTGTCAGCCACAATCTTACTCACCTTTGGTCTGGGTGCCAGTATCGGTCCATTAATCGCATCCACCCTAATGCAATGGCTAGGCAATAACATGCTCTATGGTTTTATGTCCGCCTGCACGTTAGTACTCTTTTTACGCTTACGTTATGTCAACTCACTGCAAAAAACGGAAACAAATATCACCCAAGACTACATAATGGCGACAGGGGATTTAGTCTCGTCTCCACTGGCTGCAGCACTTGATCCTCGGGTGGACGTCGAGTCAATTCAGGAGCATATGACTCCGAATCCAGAAGAATATGAGGATCAAGAAGATTTAGGTGCAGATGCGATAACGAGTGATGACGAAGATGATGATCAACAACTTGCCTTTAGTTTCGATATGGAACCCGTTCGCACTTTCGCCTCACAAATGGAGACGATAGTGCCGCTTGATGAACAAGTCTGCGAGACAAAAGATTTAGCTAAACCTATTTAATTAATCAATTAATAAAAAAGACGGAAAATATCCGTCTTTTTATGGCTTATAACGAGTAATTTAATTAGCTACGGCGTTGACGCACTGCTTCAAATAAGCAAACACCTGTCGCGACCGAGACATTCAAGCTAGACACGCTTCCCGCCATAGGGATAGAAATAAGCGAATCACAAGACTCACGACTTAAACGGCGTAAGCCTTTATCTTCAGCGCCCATAGCAATCGCCAATGGCCCTTTAAGATCCGCTTGATAAAGCTCGCAATCAGCCTCGCCCGCCGTGCCCACAATCCACACACCTTTATCCTGTAGATGGCGCATCGTGCGCGCAAGATTAGTGACTTGGAATAAAGGGACGGTTTCTGCCGCGCCACATGCCACTTTACTCACTGTCGCCGTTAAGCCAACCGAGTTATCCTTAGGGACGATAATACCTTGCACGCCCGCCGCATCGGCATTACGTAGGCAAGCACCTAAGTTATGGGGATCGGTCACACCATCCAAGATCAACAGGAATGGTTGCTCAGTGTTAGCAAGTAGCACATCTAAATCTTGCTCATTCAATACTTTTGCCGCTTTAACGCGCGCGACTATGCCTTGATGTTGGCTGCTTTCCGCTTTGTCATCCAAGGCTTTACGAGAAGCCACTTGAATCGTCGTACCAAAGGCCTTAGCCTGATCGGCAAGCACAGTTAAACGCTCATCATCACGACCTTGTAACAGCCACAACTCAATAATGCGCTCAGGGCTGTGTTTTAACAGGGCTTCAACTGCGTGGATCCCAAAAATAATATCTTGTTTTTTCATTTATTTCTTTCTCGTGCTCCGCTTCGCGGCTTTTGGCTTTTTAGCCGGATCTTTTACAGTTGCTTTTTTGGCTTTAGCACCCGCTTTGGCCTTAGGTTTGGCTTTGCCTGTTCCAACTTTGGCGCTAGATGCCGCGGTTTTGCCAGCTTTACCTTGCTTAGCACCTTCACGATTAACACGCTCACGGGCTGTCATAGGTTTATCACGGCTAGCTGATACTTTACGCTTGCCACCTTTGCTATCATCACCCAGCATGATCAAATCAATCTGTCTGTCATCTAAGTTGACTGCAGCGACCTTAACTGTCACAGGATCACCCACTTGATAGACTTGGCCTGTGTGCTCGCCGATAAGACGTTGGCGCATTGGATCAAACTGGTAGTAATCGCTACCTAGGCTTGAGATATGCACTAAGCCATCGATAAATAGCTCATTTAAACGCACAAACAAACCAAAACTGGTTACTGAAGCAATCACAGCTTCGAAGGTATCGCCGACGTGATCTTGCATAAACTCGCACTTGAGCCAATCGCTGACATCTCGAGTTGCTTCATCGGCACGACGTTCTGTGGTCGAACACTCTTCACCTAATTGATCGAGTTCATCGAGTTGATAGTGGTAGCCACCATCCTGCGTCCACTTCTCAGTGGCTTCGCCCCTTTCCTTCGCCAGTAAATAACGGATCACACGATGTAACACTAAATCCGGATAGCGGCGAATGGGCGAGGTAAAATGCGCATATTCTTCTAAGGCTAAACCGAAGTGGCCTTCATTATCAGGTGTATAAATTGCTTGACGCATAGAACGCAGCAACATCACTTGGATAAGTTCAGCATCGGGACGGTCGGCAATTTGCAGCATCACGTTCTGATAATCTGACGGCGTTGGCTCAAGCCCGCCAGTCATAGTCAAGCCACGCTCGGCCAAAAACTCTTTAAAGTTCGCTAGCTTTTGCTCTGATGGCGCTTCATGTACACGATACAAGACTTCGCCTTTGTGTTTCTTCACAAACTTAGCCGCCGAAACGTTGGCTAAAATCATACATTCTTCAATGATTTTATGTGCTTGATTGCGGCCACGTGGCACAATTTTTTCAATCTTGCGCTGCTCATTAAAAATAAACTGCGTTTCCATGGTCTCAAAGGCAATCGCGCCGCGCTCGGCTCGCTGCTCATCGAGCGCTAAATACAATGATTGTAAACACTGCAAATGTGGGAATAAGGCCTCGTGCTCTGGTGCAATCGGGCCGCCTTCTAACATCTCTGCCACTTGGGTATAAGTGAAACGGGCATGGGAATACATCACAGCCGGATAAAATTTGTAACCCGATAACTTACCTTTTGCAGATACCGTCATCTCAGCGACCATACATAAACGGTCGACGTGAGGATTAAGCGAACATAAGCCGTTAGAGATTTTCTCTGGCAACATAGGGATAACTTGCGACGGGAAATACACTGAATTACCACGGGCACGCGCTTCAGTATCTAATGCCGAATCGGTGCGTACATAGTAACTGACATCCGCGATTGCGACCCATAAACGCCAGCCGCCACCTGCTTTTTTCTCGGCATACACTGCATCATCAAAATCGCGGGCGTCTTCCCCGTCAATAGTCACTAAGGGGAGATGACGTAAATCCACACGGCCTACTTTATCGGCTTCGGTCACTTCATCGGGAATACGGCGCAGTTTCTTCTCGATCACGGGTGACCAAGTATGGGGTAAGTCATAGTTACGCAGGGCGATTTCGATTTCCATCCCCGGCGCCATTTGCTTACCAAGCACTTCGGTCACTTTACCCGCAGCCTTAACAAAACGGCCTGGGCGACGCGTTAATTCAACCACAACCACATCACCTTGACGGGCGCCATTGCGGTCTTCATTGGCGACTAAAATTTCTTGGGTAATGCGTTTATCATCGGCAATCACAAATGCCATACCGCTATCGACATGATAGCGACCGACAATTGCAGCACTGCGAGGCTGAATAAGGCGTACAATACGGGCTTCGCGGCGGCCTCGACGATCTAACCCTGCCTTTTGCGCCAGTACTTTATCACCGTGGAAGTACATCAACATATCGCGGTTGGAGATAAATAAGTCATCACCGCCTTCATCGGGCTTGAAAAAGCCAAAGCCTTCCCTATGCCCAAGAACGATGCCGGAAATTAAGTCCATCTTCTCTGGTAAGCCATAGCTTTGTCCGCGGGTGAACACCAGTTCGCCATCGCGTTCCATCGCACGTAGGCGACGCCTTAAGGCTTCTAGTTGCTCTTCCTCGTGAATGTTTAACGCTGCGGCGATGCTGTCACGAGTGATGGGTGATTTTTGAGAACGTAAGTATTCGATAATATACTCACGGCTTGGGATAGGGTTTTCGTACTTATCCTGTTCACGCTCAAAATGAGGGTCTTTTATCATTCAATATCCAAATAATGTGTCTCTGCTTTCAGAGACATCTTAACGGGTTCGCAACTGCTCTTGCTGGGCCCGCGCCACTGCACTGGGGGGCATTTTAGCTGCTAACACCTGCAGTAAAGATAAGGCTTTTTTCTTCGTCGCCTCATCTACAAATACATCGTTATATAACCAGTGATAGGCCATTTCGTAATCCCTTGGACTACCGTAACCTTCACCGTATAAACGCACTAACATCATACGAGCGGGTAAATCGCCGCTTGCGGCTGCAGGTAACAAATAGTTAACTGCTCGATCTTTATTGCGAATGACAAATTTACCACTTTGATAATACTCGGCAAGTTTCACCATTGCTTCAGGGCTACCTTGTTCAACCGAATCACGTAGCAAGCGCATTCCCTTAGTAGGATTTGCTTTTACACAAGTCCCATGGTTCAGCATTTCTCCCCAAAGAAATTGATATAAAGGTTGCTTCAGAACTTCAGCCCTGGCCTCAATATCTTGGACCAATTGGCAATCATCACGCTTTACTTTCGCTAAATACTGATTGCTACGGATCAATTCAAGCAATTGATCTTGTCTGTAAATATCGACTGCCAGTGTTTGCGCAAAGCACATTGAAGAGACTAAAGGCAGTAGCGCAACTAATACAGTACGAAGCATAACGACTCTCAATGACAATAGGGTGAATACTTGCATCGGCAGTATAACCTATTTCTTGAGCTTAAGCTGAATATCTAACCACAGGGAAGCACAGAGAAAGGATAGCGCGAAGAGAAAAAGGCCGTGAAACACGGCCTTTCAAGTCTTAATTGAACGGATTAACCAAAATCATCGTCTCGTTACGATCAGGACCTGTTGAGATAATGTCGATTGGTGTTTCTAATAACGCTTCAAGACGCTTGATATAATTGATCGCCGCCTGTGGCAGTTGATCAATCGACGTCGCACCAAAAGTCGACTCGCTCCAACCCGGCATTGTTTCATAAACAGGTGTAACCTGCTCATAACCTTCTGCGGCAAGTGGTGTCACTTTCGCGATAGTACCATCGGGGTGTTGATAACCCACACAGATCTTCACTTCTTTGAGACCATCAAGTACGTCCAACTTAGTCAGGCAGAAACCACTGACGCTGTTGATTTGAACTGCGCGGCGCATGGCCACTGCATCCAACCAACCTGGACGACGCTTACGACCCGTGGTCGCACCAAACTCATGACCTTTAGTGCCTAAATGATCACCGACTTCACATAATAGTTCAGTTGGGAATGGACCTGCACCTACGCGAGTGGTGTAAGCCTTCATGATACCTAAGACATAGTCTAAGTGACGCGGACCAAAACCGCTGCCTGTCGCAACACCACCAGCAGTGGTATTTGAAGATGTTACAAATGGGTATGTTCCGTGGTCGATGTCGAGTAATGTACCTTGAGCGCCTTCGAACAGAATTGGCTCACCGGCTTTACGCGCAGTATCCAATAGTTCAGTCACATCAACACACATGCTCTTCAGATAATCGGCCATAGCCAAAGCATCTGCTAGCGTTTGCTCGTAATCAACCGCTTCGACTTGATAGTACTCTGTCAGCATAAAGTTATGGTATTTCATAACTTCTTTCAGCTTTTCAGCAAACAGTTCAGCATTGAACAGGTCGCCTACTCGCAGACCGCGACGAGAGATCTTGTCTTCATACGCAGGTCCAATACCACGGCCAGTTGTACCAATAGCTTTATTACCGCGCGCTTTTTCACGGGCAATATCAAGGGCACAATGGAAAGGTAGGATCAACGGACACGCTTCAGAAATCAGCAGGCGCTCCTCAACAGGAACTCCACGATCTTTGAGCATATTGATCTCTTTCATCAGGGCGTCTGGTGCAAGCACCACACCGTTGCCAATAATGCATTTCACATTATCACGCAGAATACCCGATGGGATCAGATGAAGAACGGTTTTTTCACCGTCGATAACCAAGGTATGACCAGCATTGTGGCCGCCTTGATAGCGAACTACATATTTTGCCTGTTCTGTTAGAAGGTCGACAATTTTACCTTTTCCTTCGTCACCCCATTGAGTGCCGAGAACAACTACGTTTTTGCCCATTGTTTGCTGCAAGGTTGTGGTTAAAAAAGGATTCTAGCAGATTTGTGGGGCCAAGTTGCAAGCCATTTATGAAAAAATAATCAAGATTACCACGCCGGCAGTAACCAAAGCACCGCCCATTCTGCGTAAAACTTGCTGATTTTGATTGGAAAGCTCACTTAAATAACGACGCCATTTATTGGGAAATAATAGTGGGCCTACTCCTTCTAAGATCAACACCAATGCTATCGCAAGCATAAATAATTGAAATGTCATTTCCATCCTCAAACTTAACCTAACGCTTTATTTTGATAAGCATAATAAATCTTAGGTAATAAAAAACCCAGCATAGGCTGGGTTTTTTGATATTCCAAAAACGAATTAACGCTTAGAGAATTGTGGCTTACGACGTGCTTTACGTAGACCCACTTTCTTACGCTCAACTTTACGAGCGTCACGGGTAACGAAACCAGCAGAACGTAACGATGGACGCAGCGCTTCATCTAATTGCATCAGAGCACGGGTAATACCGTGACGGATTGCGCCTGCTTGGCCAGTGATACCACCGCCTTTAACAGTTACATAGATGTCCAGCTTGTCAGTCATTTCAACTAACTCTAAAGGTTGACGAACAACCATACGAGCAGTTTCACGACCAAAATACTGATCCAAAGGACGTTGATTTACAACGATGTTGCCACTACCAGCTTTAGCGAATACGCGAGCTGTAGAGGTTTTGCGACGGCCAGTGCCGTAGTACTGAGTTGCAGCCATTTGCTTAATCCCGTTTAGATATCAAGAACTTGAGGTTGTTGTGCAGCGTGGTTATGTTCTGCGCCAGCGTAAACTTTCAGTTTACGGAACATGGCACGGCCCAGAGGACCTTTTGGTAACATACCCTTAACTGCCTTCTCGATGATCATTTCTGGCTTATGCGCTTGCAGCTTTTCAAAGCTGATTTGCTTAATGCCACCAGGGAAGCCTGAATGCGAGTAGTACGTTTTGCCTTTCGCTTTGTTACCAGTAACAGTGACTTTTTCAGCATTGATAACGATGATGTAATCACCAGTATCAACGTGAGGAGTGTATTCTGGCTTATGCTTGCCGCGTAAACGGGTAGCAATTTCAGTAGCGATACGACCTAAAGTTTTGCCGTCTGCATCAACGACGAACCAGTCACGAGTTACAGTTTCTGGTGTAGCAGTAAAAGTCTTCATTATTACAAAAACCCAAAGTTAATTTCTGTCTCACATGCCGCTTGCATTTGCAAACAACACAAAATTGCCTTTCAGTACCCCTTCGAGCACTTAATTCGGCTTACAACTTCCGCCCAATTGGCGGAGTAACGTGGGCAGGTGGCGGAGTATAGACAAAGCTGAGTTAAAAATCACCTGATATTTTGACAAAAAACATAAAATTTCGATCAAGCGGCGAGTCATCTCAAGGAGGAATGAGCCGCTCTCGATGGTGTAAAAAAATAACGCGAGTGCGATTGTCTACAAGGACTAGGGAAGATGTTCCGATTTCAAATAATCGTGGGATTGCATCTCAATAAGACGCGAGCGACAACGCCTAAATTCAAAGTTAAGCAAACCATCGGCATAGATATCTTCAAGCGGGACTTGGGCTGACACAATAAGCTTTACATTACGCTCGTAAAACTCATCCACCATCGCTAAAAAACGCCTTGCGATATCGTCACCTGTTAAAAATGCCCCCATTTGTTCTATGCCGCTGACCAGCACGGTATGATAAATCCGAGCCAATTCCATATAATCACGTTGACTACGAGGTCCATCACAAAGAGCCCTGAAATCAATTAATAACACACTCTGTGCTTGTTGACGAATCGGTATCACACGCCCTTCAATTTCAATGGCTTCAGTGGATACCACTGCCTCAGGCGCTAATTGAGAAAAGTAATGCAGTAAATTTTTATCTGCCTGTGCATCTAGCGGGTAATGATAAATTTCCGCTTGCTCTAAGGTGCGTAAACGATAGTCAATCCCAGAATCCACATTAAGCACTTCGCAATGTTGATTGATCAAAGCTATTGCCGGCAAGAAACGCGCACGCTGTAAACCATTTTTGTAGAGATCGTCGGGAATAATATTTGAGGTCGCAACTAATACCACTCCTTCTTTAAATAAAGCTTGGAATAACGTACCTAGTAACATAGCGTCAGTAATATCGGAAACAAAAAACTCGTCAAAACAAATCACTCGATATTTAGCGGCCATCTGTTTGGCAATCACAATCAATGGATCGCGAACGCCCTTTAGCTTATCCAACTCTAAATGCAACTGGTGCATAAAACGATGGAAGTGAGCGCGCAGTTTTTTATCACCAGGCAATGCATCAAAAAACGTGTCCATCAAATAGGTTTTACCACGACCAACACCGCCCCAAAGATAGAGTCCTTTTATACCTTCAGGAGCGGATTTTAACCCTAAAGCCGTAAACAATTTACCGACGATAGAATGAGGTATTTCGGCTGTGGTTAAGTCCTCATATACACGTTGTAATGCTTTAACCGCCACTTCTTGGGCTGGATCATGGGAAAAACCGTCACGGGTAAGATCTTTTTGATAATGCTGCCAAGGGCTTAACTGGGGCACAGTTTAATTCTCTTCTATCCTTTAATAACACTGTGACGATATTAGCACGGCAAATGTGACACAGGATATATTTAAACTGAGCGTAATATCGTCTTTAATACACGACAGATTGAAGCATCATGTAAACAATCAAAATAGTGTTAGCGGGTAACCCGTTAAGTTGATAGATTTGATTCATCCTCCCCCTTGAAAAGTACATCTTTCGACCATAGTGTTGGCCTTAGTAACAAATCGGAAAAGCTCATAAAACCAGCTTAAAGAAATTAACCTTTGTTAATATTAATGAACTTTTTCAAATAGGTGCGTGTCCGAATGGTTACCTAGGCAAATAGCCAGTACCGATACAGATTCGATCTGGGGCGTATATTACAGCGCATTATAGCCAGATCTTTGAACCCTTATTTGGAGTTATGAATAGATGAAAACAAAACTATCTGTACTTTCAGCTGCAATGTTAGCCGCAACCCTGACTATGATGCCTGCTATCTCACAGGCCGCAATTCCACAAACTGTTGATGGACAGTCGATGCCAAGTCTTGCGCCCATGCTTGAGCGCGCAACGCCAGCCGTCGTCTCTGTGGCTGTCACTGGTACCCATGTTTCTAAACAAAGAGTACCTGATGTATTTCGTTACTTCTTTGGCCCTAATGTGCCACAGGAACAAATTCAAGAACGTCCTTTTAGAGGATTAGGTTCCGGCGTCATTATTGATGCTGATAAAGGTTATATTGTTACCAATAACCATGTGATTAATGGCGCAGATGATATCCAAGTTGGTTTACACGATGGTCGAGAGGTCAAAGCGAAACTCATTGGTGCCGATGCCGAATCGGATATAGCCTTATTGCAAATTGAGGCTAAAAATCTTGTCGCTATCAAGTCATCAGACTCCGATGATTTACGCGTAGGTGACTTTGCCGTTGCCATTGGTAACCCTTTCGGTTTAGGTCAGACTGTGACATCAGGTATCGTCAGCGCCTTAGGTCGTAGTGGCCTAGGAATTGAAATGCTTGAAAACTTCATTCAAACCGATGCGGCAATTAATAGCGGTAACTCAGGTGGTGCCCTTGTTAACCTTAATGGCGAATTGATTGGTATCAATACTGCTATTGTGGCTCCGGGAGGCGGTAACGTCGGTATTGGTTTTGCAATTCCTGCCAATATGGTGAAAAACTTAGTCGCACAGATTGTCGAACATGGTGAAGTACGTCGTGGTGTGCTTGGTATTTCAGGCCGCGATCTCGATAGTCAACTTGCTCAAGGTTTTGGTTTAGATACTCAGCACGGTGGCTTTGTCAATGAAGTGACCGCGGGTAGCGCTGCAGAAAAGGCAGGTATTAAAGCGGGCGATATTATTGTCAGTGTTGATAGCCGGGGCATTAAGTCTTTCCAAGAGCTACGTGCTAAGGTGGCGACTATGGGAGCGGGTGCAAAAGTCGAGTTAGGGATCATCCGCGATGGTGATAAAAAAACCGTTAAAGTCACCTTAGGTGAAGCAAGCCAAACGAGTGATTCGGCCGCAGGCGCGGTGCACCCTATGTTACAAGGTGCCGCCTTAGAAAATGCTGCCAAGGGCGGAGTGACGATTACTGATGTTGCTCAAGGTTCCCCCGCCGCGATGAGTGGCTTACAGAAAGGCGATATCATAGTGGGAATTAACCGCACTGCAATTAAAGATCTTAAGGCACTCAAAGCCCATCTTAAGGATCAAGAAGGTGCCGTAGCGCTAAAAATATTGCGCGATAAGAGCATGTTATATTTAGTACTGCGTTAACGGACTAATCATCGCTGAAAAATCAGCTATTTTTCAGACTTAGATCAGAATAGGGAGCCTGCGCTCCCTATTCTTTGCCTAGCTAAACATGTTAATCTAACTCACCTTTTTCAATATTTATCCTGCCATGACTATAAAAGACACCCTGTTGTATCTCGGTAAAGCCATCCTTTTCGGTCTTATCATGGCGGCAATGTTTTTATTGGTGACTCGTTATTTCGATAGTAACAATCTCGGGAATACTCTACTGCAAACCCGCGCCAATAATACCGTTGAACTTTCCTTTGCCAAAGCCGTTCGCCGGGCAGCCCCTGCCGTTGTCAATATCTATAGTCTCAGTATCGATCAACGTCGCCCTCTCAATTCTGGCTCACTCCAAGGTCTTGGTTCTGGGGTAATAATGAGTAAGGAAGGTTATATCCTTACCAATTATCATGTGATTAAAAAAGCCGACGAAATTGTGGTCGCACTACAGGATGGACGTAAATTTACCTCTGAAGTCGTGGGCTTTGATCCTGAAACCGATTTATCGGTTCTTAAAATTGAGGGGGATAATTTACCGATTGTCCCGGTTAATCTTGATAGTCCACCTCAAGTAGGTGATGTCGTACTTGCCATTGGTAATCCCTATAATTTAGGTCAAACCATTACCCAAGGTATCATCAGTGCCACTGGGCGCAACGGGTTAAGTTCAGGTTACTTAGACTTCTTGCAAACCGATGCTGCGATTAATGCGGGTAACTCCGGTGGCGCATTAATTGATACTAATGGCAGTCTTATTGGTATAAACACTGCAGCCTTCCAAATTGGTGAAGAAGGGGGGGGGCACGGCATTAACTTCGCTATTCCGATTAAATTGGCCCACAGCATTATGGGCAAGTTAATTAAAAATGGCCGCGTTATCCGTGGAGCATTAGGCATTTCTGGCGAACCAATTAACCCTGTTGTGGCACAAATTCTTAATCTTCCCGATCTACGTGGCGTATTAGTGACAGGTATCGATCCTAATGGTCCAGCAGCACGAGCACAGCTAATGCCAAGGGATGTGATCATTAAATACGAGGGTGAAGATGTCCCCGGCGTCGAGATGCTGATGGATCGCATAGCAGAAACGCCCCCCGGCAAAAAAGTGATGATGACAGTGATACGCCAAGGAAAACCTCAAGAGTTACCCGTCATTATTGATGAAAAGGTTGTGGTTGATAATTAAGTTCGGTTGAATAATCTTGTTTAGTGAAACTCAGAATGAGGTAAGAATAAAGCTTCATTCTGAGTCATAAGATCAACATATGGAATTGCCACATCATCCTCAAATGGCAGAGGAAGATATATCGCACCGCTATGTTTAACTCACTTTACCTCAAAGCGTAGTAGTCACATAGTGCAAATATCCATTGTCATTGTTTTCCCAGTGACACTGAGTTATGCCATAACATTGCATTTATGGAAGTGAAACTCCTAAGCTAGTTAGTGTCTCTGTTGTCATGGTTCCCGTCACCTTCAGCCCCATATCCTTTTGGTATGATTTCAGTGCTAATGAAGTACTAGGTCCCATTAGTCCATCAATCGCTCCTATGTTGTAACCATTTCTAAGGAGTGAAATTTGAACTCTCATCACTAATGCTTTCAGGGTATCACTACTGCCCTGATAAGATGGAGTATCTGATACAGAACTGTTTTGAGCTGCTGAGCTGGGATATGTCGGAGTATTTGGCTGCGTATAAATAGGGCTAGATGTGGATGGATATGAACTCGTTCCAGTCCTAGATGAGTAATGAGATCTGTGGCTTGAGTGAGAACGGTGGCTGGAATGAGAACGATGACCAGCATATAAGTTTTCGCTGTTTGCGTTTATTTGCATGTCAAAACTGACTAGGCGGTTCAATTGAGCGCTATCAATGTCTGCCATTGTCACTGACGGAATAGCATACGCCTGAGGAACCAAAAATGTACTTCCGCCTACAGAAGCAACTGAAATTGTTGGAAGGACTCCTGTAATTGATCGCCAGATTTTATTAAGTTCTAACCACATTTTCTGATCTCCTTTCTAACTGAATTGGCTTAACATTTTGCTCACTAAATCGCTGGGTATGAGATTTAAAAAAACCACAGCAAAGATTCTGTTCTTCGCAGTATTCGCATTCTTTCCTTGTGCTGTTTTTCCAATCGGAGATGCTTTGTACTGCGATAGAACGCAGTGATTTGGGAACATGGCATCGTGGAATGTTATAAAGGACGGTATCTAGCCCAGAGCTTAGTAGAACATGTGTTCCTTCGAGTAATTCTTCTTGGTAGTCATTTAAATCACACCATACCGCTTCATAATTTGTTCTGGCGAATCCGGTTGGTTCTAACCCCATTAAGGCTACAGTGGATACAAATGGAAGGTTTCTAGCAATAAACTCTGATAGCTCTACTATGTTTTCTATGATTGGTCGAGTTAGTACAACCCTTAGCTCTATTTGTGCACCGACATGCCCAAGATTGTAGAGCCCATGCATGGTTTTATTGAATGAACCTAGAACTTGTGTGTGGTAATCATGTTGTTGAGGAGTAGAACCATAAATTGGAATTCCCCATACAATTTGTTGATGCCCTAACTGAATAATCTGCTCGACATAGAGATATTCTTCAAAAGCACTCCCATTGGTCAGGATATGTAATTGCGTTGATGGCAGAGCTTTTTTGGCATGCTCAAGCAGTTTTAGAAATCCGTCGCGTTGCAATGTCGGCTCGCCACCGCTAATACCTAAAACAGGGATATCTCGGTCAATGAGTTCCAGTAGCTGATGGCACTCCTCAAAATGCCAGCCATCATCTAGCACTTTTGGCGGCTGGGAGCACATGATGCATTGGTGGTTGCATCTCTCTGTGACAAAAAGCAGATTCGCAGTGCTTTTACGACGATACAGAATATCAACTCTATTCTCGTTTAATACAATCACATCTCCAGTAGAGATGACTTCAGGATGCTCCAGTTTACTGATAACCGGAATTGTTAGATTACTTGGTATGCCACCACATTGTATAGCAACTGCTCCCCAATCTAGACTGAGTAACTCTCTTTGGTTTGGATTATAATTTGGCAGAAGCAGGCAATGTCTGTTATCGCATATGCCATTAGACACAAATTCATCCAGTCCAATGACTTTTAACATCTTAGAACCATTGAATGCATTGACCTCTGCTCTCGTTTTTAATGGGACCCCTTTATTCATTTGTTTGCCCTTCTTCGGCTCTCTGACAGAGACTATGTGGCAACCAGCTATTGAAGACAGTACGATTAGATTTGTCTTGCAATAAATTGAATACATATCGATAAATAAACTTTTGCTTTGCACAGAAAGCACTAAATGTTCGATGACCAATCATGTCGCCATAACGAGAGTAGTTTTGTATTGGATTCGCTCCGCAGTAAGGTAAATATGCGCAATCAGAGCATCCAGGCAGGGCTTCAGCAATCCCAGCGTGTAAGATAGTGTTCAACACACTTGATGACATCAGGTCTTGGTATGATTCACTAACCGAACCCAGTGCGAGAGATTCGTCGCCCATTTCAACCAGCATTCTAGACTCATCCGATGGATACACTTTTCCATCGTAGTTGTATACCAAGACTCCTGTGCCGTCTCCGCATGGCGAACGCATATCGACATATCCAGTTGCCTGTGGCGTCAGGATATTGTTTAACGCTAAAGCTGCGTTTACTTCATCTAAACGATAGCCTTGCTGATTGATTTCTATGATGTACTTAAGCGCTTGCTCATAGAATTTATTAAAATCTTCAGATGAGTAACCTACCTTATTTTCTTTCTTCACTGCGAACCCGTACATGTTCAAGGGGCGTAGAAAAATCGAGTGAAAACCAAGACGTACATACTCATCGATAATGGTTTTTATCGCAGTTAAACTACTACGAGTGATAGTGGTCATTCCTGCTATTCTGTCATGTCCCAGAACACCCCTAGCCATTTCAAGACCATGCATTGTCTTCTCATAGCTATTCGAGCAACTATTTGGCCGGTTAAGTTGGTGTAACCATTGAGGACCGTCGACCGAAGTAGAGATATGAACATTATGGAGGTGGAAAAATTCGAGCATTTCCATGTTTATATTTTGCAGGCTCGTAGCTACAACAAACTGCAAACTTTTTTGTTCAGTTATATTAAGTTCTATGCAGAGTTCAACAATGTACTTAAGTACGTCATAGGCAAGTAGTGGTTCTCCACCTTGGAATTCGACCGTTAGATTTTCTGCTGGTGACTCAAACATGCGCAACACGGCCTGCTTTGCGATACTTAGTGGCATGTCATACTTAACTGCATCAGGGCTTCTTCGTGTTACTTGGCAATATTCACACGAGTTTTCGCACCTGAGTGTTAAAACAAAAATATGTAGCGCTGGACCATCAAACAGAAATGATTTTCTTGCCCTATATTTTGCACTGAAAGCTCTCAGGGCAAAGTTGTTATTTTCACTGTAAACAAATGATTTAGATTCAAGATTCTGAAAGGTTTTTCCTGATGTGGTTAAGTACCCATTAACTAAGTTATTTAAATCAGCACAATTTAAATAGCAATGTTCGCCGACCTCATTGATGAGTAAAAATCTATCATCATTTACACGTTCAAACCGAAATGGAAGTAAACGATAACTCTGTGATGCAAAGGTTTCTGGAGAAGCTACTCTCATCAGTTCGACGCCCTCAGAGAGTTACTTACTGCCGCACTAATTAATATGTCTTTAACTTGCTTAGTTTGTGCTTCAATTTTCTCACGCAATTGATAGTCGATAACCGAAGTTTTCAGATCATTAGACAATTCATCTGCCGAAGTATTACTGGTAGAGCGAACCACTGCGGATACGGTGATTTTATTCTTGTGGGAACCAACATCGAATACAGCTATATCAGCTAACTGGTAACAAGCTTTAAGAACAGCCTCTTTGCTGTAAATATTACAATCAAATGCGATACACACTTCAGGAAATTTGGGCATTAATTTCACAATCCTTTGCAGTAGGGGTGGGGGTGAAAGCGGTTCTTAACATATAAATTACACTATTATTAGAAAGCTATTCTTTACGTAGATCATAATTTTCACATCCAAATTCTTCCTTATTTTTGCGAAAGAAA
Source organism: Shewanella sp. W3-18-1 (assembly GCF_000015185.1). Taxonomy (NCBI): domain Bacteria; kingdom Pseudomonadati; phylum Pseudomonadota; class Gammaproteobacteria; order Alteromonadales; family Shewanellaceae; genus Shewanella; species Shewanella sp. W3-18-1. The sequence continues at coordinate 3,919,591 of NC_008750.1, forward strand.
AGCTAAAATCACACGTTGTGCCTAATCGCACAAACTTGTAGATTCTTCAAACTGACAAGTTACACTAATACTAAAAAGGTGAGCCATGGTGATTGGCGAGACACATCACTACCTCAAGATGCTTGAGCATGATAAGGACTTACCATACTAACGATTCTAATTACATTCATGGTTATTTAACTCTTGACCTTCCCTTTGAGTAGGGACCTTCCTTCGCCGAATTAAGATCCTAAATATATCTCATATTCCAAAATGAACTACATATAGCGATATTAATAACTAATTTTACAGTTATAGTCAGACTGCAAGTCAAGCTGGCTTCAATTTGTTGCCATTTGACTCCTTTATCAACTCACATCTTGGAGGATGAAATATGGCAACCTTATTAATTGTGCCAGGGTTTGGTGGTAGCGGCCCTTTACATTGGCAAAGTTGGATTGCACAAAAATATGAATCAGCTATATGGGTCAATGACTTACCACTATTGGAGCCTAAGATTCATATCTGGGCCAATGCCATTTGCCGCGCAATCGATCAAATCGAAGGTGAAATCCTCATCCTCGCCCACAGTTTTGGCTGTTTAGCGACAAGTCTTGCCATCGCTCATCATCCACAGCGGGTAGCTGCAGCTATTTTAGTCGCACCAGCATCACCAGCACGATTTTCTGAGAATGGACACATTCTGCCTGAACACGATGGCACTCAAACGATCAAACACTTGTTGCCAAAACATCCCTTAGGTATCACAGGGCTTGTCATTGCCAGTGAAAACGATCCTTGGATGCCCTTTAATCAAGCTGCAAAACTGGCAAAAAAATTTGGATTCCCAACAATCAACTTAGGGTTAAGTGGCCACATTAATGTCGATTCCGGACATGGACAGTGGCCCCTCATTGATGTGCTTATTGGTAATCTTATCTATCAAATAGAAAGTGCAACTCAGAGCCAGTCTAAAGATCTCGCAAACTCAAACACACAAAAGACACACTTATTACATAAAGGAATATCAAATCGCAAAATGTAACTTTTTAGTTATCAATATTTGATTATAATTCCAATTACGTTGTCAAAAACCACTTACATAAGGACTGATATGGCAACCAAAGAAGATCTACAAACCGTGATCCCCTTGCTCGTCAATAGTTTAGAAAAACTACTGGGTAGAATTGAGTTTGGGACAGTGGAATTAACCTTTCACCATGGGAAATTAGTGCAATTAGAAAAGAAAGAAAAAATTCGTTTAGACCAAGTTACGCCGTCGAAATAAAACGAAATTTACCACCCAATCAACACAGTTAGACCACATCGCTGACCGGTCAACCGGAAGCCTTATTAAATAATATGAGGATTTCGGTATGAATATTTTATCTCACCTACAAAAAGCAACACTCACCTTAGTTTTGGCCTCGGCTAGTTTTCTCGCACTCGCTGAAGATACGCTATTGAATGTTTCCTATGATCCAACCCGTGAATTCTATCGGGAATATAACCAACTCTTTAGCCAATATTGGCAAAAACAGGGCCATAAAGCCCCAACCATACGTCAATCTCATGGTGGTTCAGGCTCGCAAGCTCGCTCAGTTATTGATGGATTAGAAGCGGATGTTGTCACTCTGGCACTGGCCTATGACGTTGATGCATTAAGGCAAAAAGCGGATTTAATTCCTGAAAATTGGCAAAGTCGCCTGCCACACAATAGCTCGCCCTATACCTCGACCATAGTGCTATTGGTTCGCAAGGGAAATCCCAAAAATATCCATGACTGGAATGACTTAGTTCGAGAAGGTGTAGAGGTCATTACCCCAAATCCTAAGACTTCAGGCGGGGCGCGCTGGAACTATCTCGCTGCTTGGGGTTATGCACTGAAGCAATACGGCTCAGAAGAAAAAGCGTTAGAGTTTGTCACTCAGATTTATAAAAACGTACCTGTGCTGGACTCTGGCGCCCGTGGCGCAACCAATACCTTTGTACAGCGTAAAATTGGCGATGTGTTCATCGCTTGGGAAAATGAAGCCATATTATCAGTTGAGCAGTTAGGAAAAGGTGAATTTGAAATCATTATTCCAAGTGTCAGCATTCTTGCTGAGCCACCAGTGACAGTGGTAGATAAAAATGTCGATCGCAAAGGGACACATAAGTTAGCAGAAGCTTACTTAGCACATCTCTATACTGATGAAGCACAACACCTAGCTGCAAAACACTTTTATCGCCCGACAAACCCAGACATTGCTTTGCAATACAAAGACAAGTTTCCACAACTGACGCTCTTTACCATTGATGAGGTTTTTGGTGGCTGGAACAAAGCACAAAAAACGCATTTTAATGATGGTGGTCAATTCGATTCTATTTTAGCCAAGATTAGCAAGTAATCTTTTACGCGGTTTCATTAATACGAAACCGCCCATTGGTTTCACTTATCTCGCGACGGAATAATGATATGAGCAAGGTTGTCATAAAATCTGTGCTACCTGGATTTGGTATTACCTTAGGCTTCTCAGTTTTATATTTAAGTTTGCTATTTCTTATTCCTGTAGCCGGATTAGTTCTGTTTACGCTGCAAATGAGTTGGGCTGACTTTTGGGTCGCCATTAGTCATCCTCAGGTTGTAGCCTCATACAAGCTGTCATTTACGGCGTCTTTTATTGGCGCCAGCATTAATGCCATTTTTGGGACTCTCGTCGCTTGGGTGTTAGTACGTTATCAATTTTTTGGTAAAAAAGTCGTCGATGCTTTAGTCGATCTGCCTTTTGCCTTACCGACGGCTGTCGCAGGTATCGCGCTCGTAACGCTTTATTCGACTACCGGGTGGGTAGGTCAATATTTACACTTATGGGGCATTAAAGTCGCCTACAGTCAAATTGGTGTTGTAATCGCCTTAACTTACATTGGATTGCCCTTTGTCGTACGAACAGTACAACCGGTTTTAGCAGACTTTTCAAAGGAACTTGAAGAAGCCTCAGCGTCCCTCGGTGCTAATCGATTAACCACCATAAGAAGAGTGATCCTACCTGCGGTATTACCTGCATTATTAACGGGTTACGCCTTAGCCTTTGCACGCGCAGTAGGCGAATATGGTTCCGTCATTTTTATCTCGGGCAATTTGCCCTATCGCACCGAAATTACTCCGCTACTGATAGTGTCCAAAGCTGAGCAATATGACTATAACGGCGCTGCGGCTATCGGGGTGGTCATGCTCGCAGCAGCTTTCCTCTTATTGTTATTAATTAATAGCCTACAGTGGTGGGCGAGTAAAAGAGGTTAAGTCTATGGGCCAAATATCGACTGTAAATCATCACGCTACCACTGAGGCACTTTGGATAAAGTGGAGTTTAATCGGGATCGCATTAAGCTTTCTCGCACTGTTTCTGGTTTTGCCATTAGCGGTTGTGCTCTACGGCGCATTCGAAGCGGGTCTCAAGGTCTGGTGGCAAGCCGTGACCGATCCCGATGCGCTCGCTTCCATTCGCCTCACCTTGTTAGTGTTAATTATTGTTGTGCCCACTAATGCTATTTTTGGTGTCGCCATCGCTTGGGCCATTGCTAAATTTGAGTTTAGAGGCAAAACCATACTGATCTCGATAATCGATATGCCCTTCGCTATTTCACCCGTCGTGGTCGGGCTGATTTTTGTGATCCTCTTCGGTGCCCAAGGCTGGTTTGGGCCTTGGCTTGCTGCCCATGATTTAAAAGTGATTTTTGCCGTTCCGGGCATAGTCATTGTCATCATGTTCGGCACTTTACCCTTTATTGCCCGTGAACTCATCCCACTGATGCAGCAACAGGGCAAAGATGAAGAAGAGGCCTCACTCACCTTAGGCGCCAGTGGTTTAAAGACCTTTTGGTACGTCACACTGCCGAACATTAAGTGGGGCTTACTCTACGGCGTGATCCTGTGTAATGCCCGCGCTATGGGCGAGTTTGGGGCGGTAGCAGTGGTCTCTGGGCGCATTCGTGGTGAGACCAATACTATGCCGCTACACATAGAAGTGCTTTATAACGAATACATGTTTACGGCAGCGTTTGCCGTGTCATCCCTGCTCACAGGTTTAGCACTGGTCACTATAGTGCTGAAAAGCCTGGTGGAGTGGAAAGATGAGCGCAAACATCAAATTAACTAAACGCAACGTCCTTGGGAACAGAGCATTATGAGCATACACATTCAACAAGTTAATAAGCGTTTTAGTGATTTTGTTGCCGTGGACTCGGTCAATTTAGAGATCAAAACCGGAGAGCTGACAGCCCTTTTAGGCCCATCCGGCTCAGGCAAAACAACTTTACTCAGGATTATTGCCGGACTCGAACAGGCCGACAGTGGCATAGTCAGATTTAATGGCGAAGACATCACCACACAGCATGTGAGTGAACGCGGTGTCGGTTTTGTATTCCAACATTACGCCCTGTTTAAACATATGACTGTATTCGAAAATGTCGCCTATGGACTCACAGTCAGACCACGAAAGACACGTCCGACTAAGGCAGACATTGCCGATAAGGTGCATTCATTACTCAAACTCGTCCAATTAGATTGGACAGCTAATCGCTATCCATCACAACTTTCAGGCGGTCAAAGGCAACGCATCGCACTCGCCCGCGCGCTTGCGGTCGAACCTAAGGTTCTACTGTTAGACGAACCCTTTGGCGCGCTCGATGCAAAAGTCCGCGCAGAATTACGCCGCTGGTTAAGGCGCTTACACGATGAGATTAATGTCACTACCGTATTTGTGACCCATGATCAGGAAGAAGCACTCGAAGTCGCAGATAAAATTGTAGTGATGAATCAAGGTCGTATCGAGCAGCAAGGTACGCCAGAAGAAGTCTATGACAATCCCAGCAATCCTTTTGTGTACGAGTTTCTTGGCAATGTGAACCTATTTCATGCCCGGGTAAAACAAGGGCATAGCACTATAGGTAATATCCACATTCCCTCACCTGAACACGCGATTAGTGAAGAGCAACAAGGCTTGGCCTATGTTCGCCCACACGAAATCGAGGTACTGACACAACCAACTGAAAATGCCCTTAAAGTCAGTTTAGACTTAGTGACCATAGTTGGCCCTGCAGTGAGATTAGAAGTCCTAACTGAGCTAGATAACCAATTGATCCATGTTGAATTATCTAAAGTGCAATTTAAACAGCTTGGCATAAACAAAGGCGATAGCGCTTGGATCCAGCCACGCTATACCAAAGTCTTTTTAGGGGAAGGCATTTAACGGGTAATACTGGATGCGATTAAAAAGTTGAACACTTATTAAGTGTTCAACTGAAGTTGTTCATGTATTGAGCACTGCATCCTATTAGTGCACTACCTTTAAAACACTAAGGCTTGCTCAAGATCGGCAATCAAATCTTGAGGATCTTCCACACCAATGCTCAATCTAATCAGGTTGTCATTCACCCCTGAAGCTAGCCGACTCGCAGCATCCATAGCAGCATGGGTGGTGCTGGCTGGATGACAGGCAAGGCTCTCTAAGTCACCTAAACTGACCGCTTGAGTAAACAAGTTCAAATGATCTAAAAACTGCGCCGCTCGGTTAAAACCGCCTTCGAGCTCAATACTCACCATACCGCCAAAGGCGTTGATTGTTTCACTCAGAACTTGATGACCTTGATCCTCTGCTAGCCCAGGGTAATAAACTTTTGTAACGCTCGGATGGGTTGCAAGAAAAGCGGCGACCTTAGCCGCGCCCGCAAGATGGGCATCCATTCTCAGAGCTAAGGTACGTAAGCCTCGCTGTAATAAATAGGCTTCCTGTGGCCCAATCGCGGCGCCGATATGTTTAAGCGCTATAGTGCGAATAGGTTGCATTAATGCCTTAGGTCCAGCGACAACTCCGGCGATTAAATCGCCATGACCACTTAGATACTTAGTGGCACTGTGCATCACGATATCAATGCTATGTTCCAGCGGTTTGAATAAATACGGGGTTAAAAACGTATTATCACAAATGGTTATAGCGCCCACTTTTTCGGCGGCAAGCTTAACCTTACGGTAGTCGCTGACTTTTAGGGTCGGATTGGTGATGGGCTCAAATAAAATAATTTTTGTTTCGGCGGTAATCTCTGCCAATAAATGATCATCGTCTTGATAACGGCGCACGGTAATACCCGCGCGAGTTAACGTTTGGATTAAAAATGCCGCAGTGCCACCATATACGGGGTCGATAAATGCGATTTCATCACCTTGACTGGCCAAGGCATAGAAAATACTGCTGATTGCCGCCATCCCACTCGCAACAACGAGTGCTTCATCAGCCCCTTCCAGTTGTGCTAATTGATATTCAAGCGCCTGCACTGTCGGATTCGCCATGCGACTGTAGATAAAACCCGGTTGCTCACCAGCAAAACGGGCCCGACCATCCTCAGCACTACCGTAGGCGAAGGTGCTACTTTGATAGATAGGAGTTGTAAGCGCGCCCGTCGAGTTATCAGCGGCATAATGGGTGTGAAGTAATTTGGTTTTAAATTGCATAATAAATCCTAATAATCATTAAATGGCATAAGCGAATGAGGCGTAATGTGCTTGAGCAACATCGGGATGAGAGCGTAAACGCCCTTTTAATACGTTCTGGCCCACTTGGTGGAAAAGTGGATTTAATGGATCGCTTGCCGGTCCTTGAGCTTGGTTCGCCAGATGCTTTGGCAAAGGTAACAAAGGGACTGTCGCATTCAACTGCGCCGCCATAAAAAAGGCGCACGAGTAGCGCTCGACCCCAGCAGGCGGGCTTGTCACCCTATGGTTGGTTGCCTTTAAATACCCATTAGAAGCCAACTCAAGTAATTCACCTATATTCACCACAAAGGCATCTTCTAATGGCGGTATGCTTAACCAACCGTTGTCAGTCTGAACCTCTAAACCGGATTGCTTATCTTGCAGCACTAAGGTCAAATAGCCAGGATCTTTATGTGCCCCTACACCTTGGCCTGAAGTCTGTCCATCCGCGCCGGGATAGCGAATAAGCTTCATATGTTGATAAGGACCGGCTTCAATCGTGGCATCAAAGGCGCTTTCAGGTTGCTCTAATGCGACAGCAAAAGCTCTCAATAGAGTGACACTGATATCCACTAAATCCTGTTGCCATGCCAATAAAGTCGATTTCATCTGTGGTAATTGTGATGGCCATTGATTTGGCCCCTGTAGCTGCCACCATATAGGCCCATTTGACTGCTGAGGGTTAGCGACTTCTTCTTGCATAATATCAAACTGTTCCCGCCAGTCCGGTTTCCCTAAGGTCAATTCACCTTGTAAACGGGTATAACCTCGAAAATGCGGCGTGTTAGCCATTTTTACCGCAAGTTTATCTGCAACGGGCAACGCAAAGAAATCTGCCGCTAACTGAAGTACTTGCTGCTGTCTAGCGAGGCCAAGACCATGTCCAGTTAGGTAGAAAAAACCAATTCTTCTAGCGGCATCGGCAAGCTTAGTGATGAAGGCGTTACGACGTTGCCCACCCGCATACCAATCACTTAAATTCAATATCGGTAATTGTTCCATCCATGACTCCCATTTAATGAAATGCTTTGTATGAGTCGGATTCTATGCCTTTACCAGTTGAGGGATAATGATTTAATAACTATTTGATATAACGATAATGAATAATAGATCATTTAGATATATACACATCTAGGCATCTATACTTCTATTTCTTTACATCACGATAAAAAAGTAGAACTAAATACATGATTAATTGATATTCCTATACGAATCGCGATTAGCCAATAAACCGATGCCTATCGACATATCTGCATATTGAAACCTATTGTCCATTCGAATTTTTCATTACTTTTGTTTATTCGAAATGAAGATAATTCCGCGCAAAATGCAGCACACTTCTGTCCCTTTCCCTTTTAGCTGAACTAAACTGAGCGCAATAAAAAACCAGCATTACGCTGGTTTTTTATTGGAGCCAATTCGACGCTGAAGTTATTGTACGCGCTCTACATGCGCGCCCAATCCTTGGAATTTCTGCTCGATATGCTCGTAACCGCGATCTAAATGATAGATACGATCGACGATAGTCTTACCATCAGCGACTAAACCGGCAATCACTAGACTGGCTGACGCGCGTAAATCGGTCGCCATCACCTGTGCACCGCTTAAAGACTCAATCCCTTGGATAATACAGGTATTGCCTTCAAGCTCCATGGTAGCGCCCATACGGATAAGTTCTGGCACGTGCATAAAGCGGTTTTCGAAGATGGTCTCGGTAATGGTTGCCGTGCCCTGCGCGAGCGCATTGAGTACACAAAACTGCGCCTGCATATCGGTGGGAAAACCAGGATAAGGCGCCGTCTTGATATTCACCGCCTTTGGACGCTTGCCTTCCATATCCAGCTCAATCCAATCTTCACCTGTGGTGATCTTAGCGCCCGCATCTTCAAGTTTTGCGATAACCGACTCTAATGAAGCGGGATCGGCTTTTAGGCAGCGAATACGGCCACGAGTGACAGCTGCAGCAACCAGGAATGAACCGGTTTCGATACGATCTGGCATCACGCGATACTCACAGCCCTGTAAACGCTCAACCCCTTGAATACGCAGTGTAGCACTGCCTACACCAGTGATTTTTGCGCCCATGGCAATCAAGCAATTCGCCAAGTCGATCACTTCAGGTTCGCGGGCTGCGTTTTCAATCACAGTTTCGCCATCGGCTAACGCCGCCGCCATCAGTAAATTTTCCGTCGCACCAACGCTGACCATGTCCATAAAAATATGCGCGCCTTTAAGACGACCATCGACACGGGCTTTAATATAGCCTTCTTTCACTTCAATCTTGGCGCCCATCATTTCGAGGCCATGCAAGTGTAAGTTCACTGGACGCGCGCCAATGGCACAGCCGCCCGGCAATGAAACGTCAGCGGTACCATAGCGTGCCAATAACGGTCCTAAGATCAAGATAGAGGCACGCATGGTTTTCACTAGATCGTAGGGAGCGCAAAACTCATTCAGATTAGTGGTCGAAATGCGGATCTGTCCGTCACCAAGTTCAGTCACTTCAGCACCAAGGCAGCGTAATAATTTGCAGCTCGTACTTACATCGCGAAGATTCGGCACATTAGAAACCACAAAATCGGTCTCTGCCAATACTCCCGCCATTAGGATTGGTAGCGCCGCATTTTTAGCACCAGAAATGATCACATCACCGGCAAGCGGGGGGCTTGCCTGAATTGTTAGTTTATCCACTTTTCCTCACTAGCTAGGCATGTTGAAAACTTTTTCGCGTTTCCATTGAGTCGGCGTGAAAGTTTTGATCGTTAATGCATGTAATTCACCGCTGGCAATGTGTGCAGTGAGTGGTGCATAAATGGCTTGTTGCTGTTTAACTCGGCTCATACCATCAAAGCACTCACCTACGGCGATGACTTTATAATGGCTACCATCCGAGCTTGCGTGAACTTCTTCAAGCCCTAACGCATCACGTAAAATCTGTTCGATTAAGCTGCATTCCATAGAATCTAATACCTTGTATTCAAATCGCTTCTTCAGAGAAGAAGGACTGTAAATCATATAAATCAATTAATTTTTTAAGTTGCTGCGAAGCGGAACTCAGCGCGAGAGGGGTTTTATGCTCACTGACTAAAGCCAGCAGAAAAGCTACGCCAGCACTATCACTGTATTCAAGCCCAGACAAAGATAGCACCTGTGTCTGTGGGCTAAGTAAGCTGTGTCTTTGTGACCACAAGGCTATCACTTGAGTTTGTGATAAACGTCCTTTGAGGTGGCAAACTGTATCCTGCTGCACAAATTCAATCACGACATTGAGTTCCCAGATGATTTAGCTTGTTTGGTGACTTTGTCTTTAGTCCGTTCTTCTAGCATCTTAATGACAGGATCAATCCCCTGTTGACGAATAAGATTAGAAATTTCAGATTGTTTAGATGACAGTAAACTCACACCTTCAGCGACTAAATCAAACGCCTTCCATGAATCATCCTTTAAACGACGCACTTTAAACAACAGTTTAATCGGTGGACGTCCCGGCTCGATGATCTGCACATTGACGTCGACAATTTTCTCATTGCTGAAATCAATGCCGGGGGAAAATTCAACTTTCTGATTCGTATATTCAGTAAATGCTTGTGCATAGGTGGTAACTAAATATCCCTCAAAAGCATCAACAAAACGATTACGCTGATCTTCAGTCGAATCTTTAAGGTACTGGCCTAAAACCTTGTAAGAGGCATATTTATAATCAACGTAGGGCATGAGTTCTTCATGGACGATGACTTTCAGATGATCGGTATTCGCATCGATCAATGCTTTATCTTTATGGAAACGATCGAAGGTTTTATTCGCAACGGATTTTACCATGGCATATGGATCTTTAGTGTTTACCGAGGCATCAGAAGCAAGCGCACTTGCTGTACCTAAGACCATAACTAACGGCAGTAAAAAGCGAGATAAGCTTTTAAACATAGTAGTAACCCCTATTTATCCTTTGAACCCATACTATATAGGAACTGACCAATCAGATCCTCTAACACTAAGGCAGAGCGAGTATCATCAATTTTATCGCCATCTTTTAGCATGCCGATATCATCATCCACAAAACCTGGAGTAAGACCAAGAAACTGCTCACCTAACAGACCCGAAGTGAGAATCGCTAAGCTACTGGTTTCTGGGAATTTATCGTAACGCTTATCCATAACTATCGTGACGACAGCAACCAATTTAACCGGATCAAGGTCAATACTACTGACTCGCCCAACAACCACTCCGCCCACTTTCACAGGCGAACGCACTTTAAGGCCACCAATATTGGTAAAGTTTGCCGTTAAGGTATAACTGCTATCGCTGGTTTTCACTTCAATATTAGCGACATTAAACACCAATACCAAAAAGGCGGCTAAACCGGTTAAAAGAAATACACCCACTAACAATTCAATTTTTCGTGTCAACATACTCAGTTACCACTCTCTTAATCCATCTAAACTGTGTCTAACGGCGCAATAATCCATTAGCTGCCAAACATCAGGGCTGTTAGTAAAAAATCCAATGCCAGAACGGCAAGACTCGACTGCACTACCGTCGACGTTGTTGCACGGCTGATACCCTCAGGATTTGGGATCACTTGATAGCCACGATACAACGCAATCCAAGTGACCACTACGGCAAATACACCACTCTTGATCAGGCAATTAAGTATGTCTTTTTGCCATTCTACTGATGCCTGTAAAATCGACCAAAACGCACCACTGTCGATCCCCTTCCATTCCACGCCAACAAGATGACCGCCATAAATACCGACCGCGGTAAACATCAATGCCAATAATGGCATACTGATCACCCCAGCCCAAAAGCGTGGTGCAATAATTTGTCTTAATGGATCGATAGCCATCATCTCTAAACTGGAAAGCTGCTCAGTGCTTTTCATTAAACCGATTTCAGCGGTTAATGCTGAACCCGCCCGTCCCGCAAACAATAACGCGGTAACAACAGGCCCCAACTCACGCAATAAACTCAATGCCACCATAGGACCTAGGCTTTCTTCAGTGCCAAAGCCTACTAAGATGTTGTAGCCTTGCAGTGCGAGCACCATGCCGATAAAGAGCCCTGAAACAACAATAATCACCATAGATTGCACACCAACGACATAAATCTGGCGCACTAATAATGGGAACCCTTTACGCACCCGTGGCCAGCGAAAAATCGCTCCCCACAACATAAGACCTGCACGGCCAAAACCGAGCACTAACTCAATCGCGCTACGGCCTAGGTCGGCAATACTGTCTAATAACTTCACTTGCCAACTCCTTTTGCCATTAATTCTTGTTGGTAATCATTTGCCGGATAATGAAACGGCACAGGACCGTCTGGCGCTCCTTGAATAAACTGTTTCAACTGCGGATTATCGGCATACTTTAATTCCTCTGGCGTGCCATGGGCGATCACTTTTTTATCGGCCACCACATACACGTAATCGGCAATGCCAAGCACTTCATCCACATCATGGGATACGACAATCGAAGTTAAGTTCAACGCATCCGATAACTCGCGAATCAGCTTGACTAACACCCCCATAGAGATAGGGTCTTGTCCCGCAAAGGGTTCATCATACATCACCATTTCAGGCTCAAGGGCAATCGCGCGCGCTAATGCAGCACGGCGCTGCATACCGCCGGATAATTCGCTTGGCATCATCTGGGCCGCACCACGCAAACCTACGGCTTCAAGTTTCATCAACACGATAGTGCGAATAATCTCTTCAGGTAATCCCGAGTGCTCACGCAGTGCAAAGGCGACATTATCGAACACATTTATATCCGTGAATAAAGCACCACTTTGGAACAACATGCTCATGCGTTTACGTAAGGCAAATAATTCATTTCGACTCACAGCATGGATATCATGCCCATCAAATAACACTTGTCCCTGCGTAGGTGTTAATTGCCCGCCGATTAACTTTAAGAGTGTGGTTTTACCAATCCCGCTTGGCCCCATGATGGCAGTCACTTTGCCCCGAGGAATAGACAAGCTAATATCTTCATATATGACACGCTGTCCGCGGCTAAACCCCAAATGACGGATCTCAACCAGCGGCGTTTGTTCTTGAGTCATGCTTGATTCCGATATTTGAAAAAGAGGTGATCTGAGTTTTAGACAGACCAATCGAAGAGCCGTAAATTGTACGTAATTGCGCTTTAACCTACAACAGAATCGACACTATCGCCCCGCGATACTTTCAATTTGCCCTATTTCCAGCGAAAATGCGCGCTAAGTTTTTATTTCCAGCGAAAACTGTTACACAGGGTTCGCTGGTGAGTTAATTAAATGATCGAATTATTTTAATTGATTGCTAAATCATAACTGCACAAGGTTAGAATGACGGTTAAACAACCCTAGCTTAACTGCTCATATTTAAAAGAGAAAGCGAGCAAGCGTGCTGCCCTCTCACATAAAACCATTAAAATAAACGATAAAGACGATGATATTGCTCAAGACATTCAAGCACTAAACACGCTATTCTGCTTCATTAGCCTAGTGATTAACCCTTGGTGGACGGTAAATGGCCGTCATACAGGCAAAATGAGCAATATTGACAAACGTGGCGCAAAACCGAATCTAAAAATAAAGGCCATGACAAAGTAGCATAGAAAACGACATAACCTTGGCAGGATGCCCTTTTATTTATCATCTTTATCGCGTACCAAATTGTGCTATTCCAATCCCATCCATGGGGCGACAAAGACAATGCAAGAAGAGAGATAGACATGGTAGACCAATCACAATTGCGCCAATGGGGCAGCAAAGTTATCGACATTGAAAAGTTAGCCCTCGATAATCTTTATCAATATGTTGATTCTATTGAATTTGTACAGGCTTGCGAGTTAATTCTTAACTGCTCTGGCAAAGTTATTGTTATGGGAATGGGTAAATCAGGCCATATCGGCAATAAGATTTCAGCGACACTGGCAAGCACTGGTACTCCGGCATTTTTTGTGCATCCCGGAGAAGCGAGCCATGGGGACCTTGGTGTACTCTCCGACAATGATATTATTCTCGCAATATCAAACTCGGGAGAATCCAGTGAAATCTTGGCCTTAATGCCCGTCATTCAACGAAAAGCTATCCCCGTGATTGCGATGACAGGTAAACCCGATTCAACGATGGCGCGTCTGGCCAAAATCCATTTATGTATAGAAGTGCCAGAAGAGGCTTGCCCGCTTGGGCTTGCCCCCACCTCCAGCACAACGGCAACCCTCGTGATGGGTGATGCAATCGCTATTGCGCTACTACAAGCCAAAGGCTTTACTCGCGAAGATTTTGCCATGTCGCATCCAGGTGGCGCACTGGGCCGAAAATTACTACTAAGAGTCCGCGATGTTATGCACAGCGGTAACGAGTTACCACTTGTCAATCACGATATTTGTATCACCGAAGCCCTGTATGAAATATCCAAAAAAGGCTTAGGTATGACAGCGGTTATTGATGAGCAGCATAAATTAGTGGGCATTTTCACCGATGGCGATTTACGTCGAGTGATTGATGCAGAAGTGAATCTACGTACAACGCCAATTGCCAATGTGATGACTCGCAATTGCATCACAATTACCGATAGCGCACTTGCGGCTCAAGCACTACAAGTTATGGATAGTAAAAATATTAATGGTTTAATCGTGATAAACAAAGATCACCATCCTATCGGAGCACTTAATATGCTCGATTTGGTTAAAGCAGGAGTTATTTAATGCCACAGCAAGGATTTTACGGCCCTATCAGCGATGATGTTTGGCAAAGAGCACAAAAAATAAAACTGCTTATCTGTGATGTTGATGGCGTATTTTCTGACGGGCGCATTTATTTAAGTAATGCAGGTGAAGAACTTAAAGCATTTCATACCCGTGATGGTTATGGTGTTCGCTCGCTACTGACCAGCGGTTTTAACATGGCAGTTATTACAGGTCGCCAATCTAAGATTGTTGCCAATCGTATGACTGCCCTAGGCATTACAGATATTTATCAAGGTGTTGATAATAAATTCGAGCCTTATCAAGCCCTACTATCACACTATAATGTCATCCCAGAAGAAGTGGCCTACATCGGGGATGATATTGTCGATCTTCCGGTGATGAACGCGGTAGGTTTAGCAGTATGTGTCGCCGATGGTCATCCCTATGTCCGCCAACAGGCACACTTTGTCACCAACCTCAACGGTGGACATGGCGCGCTACGGGAATTAACCGATTTACTGCTGTTAAGCCAAAATAAGTTCACTTCGGCCCACGGGATGAGCATATGAGTCGTGTGACCCTCGCTATCATTGCCTTTTTTGGTACTGCCCTCATCCTCTACTGGCAAGTACAACAAAAGCGGGGTAACGAAACAGACAACAGCTTGAATAACCCAGATAGTCCTGATTACATTATTGAAGATCTGCGTAGCATTGAATTCAATGAACAAGGTCAAGTGAATAGCCGTGTCACCGCCAAACACATGGAACACTATGAGCTAAAAAGCCAAACCTATTTCACTCAACCTGTATACCTTGTTTATCCTGACCAAGGTAAAGCACAATGGCAGATCAGAGCGGATCAAGGACAACTCAACAAAGAAACAGGCAAGGTTGTATTAGAAAATAATGTTATTATCGATGCCATCAGCCCAGAAGAGCCGATACAAACCTTATCGACTAGTTTTTTAGAACTTGATCTAAACACTATGATAATGACCTCTGACCGTATCATTTACGTCACAGGGAAAGATTTTAATATCCAAGGGCAAGGCCTTTATGCGGACCTGAACGCGCAGGAAGTCCAATTGACCAGTCAGGTAGTAGGAACCTATGAAGCAAAATAAGATATTACTTGCCAGCTTAATGCTGATAATGAGCATGAGCACTTATGCAAAAGTCGCAGATCTGCAGCAAGAAGTGAAAATCAAGGCTGTGAGCCAAACGGCGGATATTAAAAACAACCAAATCATCTTCTTTGGCCCAGTAGAAGTCACCCAAGGTTCGATTAAAATCAATGCACAAGAGCTGCGCGCATTTTCTGCCGATGGTGAAACCAGTAAAATCTTAGTGGCAACAGGCAACCCCGCGACTTACACCCAAATCTTAGATGACGGTCGCCCTGCATCTGCTAGTGCTAAAGAAATTCGCTATGAAATGGCAACAAGAACATTAACACTCACAGGTTCGGCCTCCCTCGATCAAGCGGGTAGTCAAGTGACAGGTAACCTCATTCGTTACAACATCATTCAACAAAAACTGATCGCAGAAAGCACAGGGAATGGTGATGACCGCGTGATAACCATTATTCAACCCGAAAGCTATCAGGATGATCTCAAACCCCAAACACCCGCAGATAAACCTGTGAAAGAGCAGGACTCTCAATGACCCAAATTACCCTAAGAGCACAAAACCTCGCCAAGAGCTACAAAAACCGCCAAGTGGTTAAAGACGTCAGTCTGACAGTCAAAACTGGCCAAGTTGTTGGTTTGCTAGGCCCAAATGGTGCAGGTAAAACCACGACCTTTTACATGGTGGTTGGGTTAGTAAAAAGCGATAAAGGCCATATTTTTATCGACAATGATGATTTAACAGCAGATCCTATGCATCTTCGCGCCCGCAAAGGAATTGGTTACTTACCACAAGAAGCCAGTATCTTCCGTAAGCTGACCGTTCACGACAATATCATGGCGGTATTACAAACCCGTAAAGAGCTAAAAGACGAAGAACGCGAAGAAGAACTGGAGCACCTACTCGAAGAGTTCCATATTACCCATATTCGCGATAGCCAAGGGATGTCCTTATCGGGCGGTGAACGTCGCCGAGTTGAAATTGCCCGCGCCCTCGCGGCCAATCCCAAGTTTATTCTGCTCGATGAGCCTTTTGCGGGCGTTGATCCGATTTCCGTTATCGATATCAAAAAAATTATCGAACAACTTAAGAGTCGTGGCTTAGGCGTACTTATCACAGACCACAATGTCCGAGAAACATTAGACGTATGTGAACATGCCTATATTGTGAGTCACGGAAACCTGATTGCCGAGGGAACTCCTGCAGAGATCTTAGACAATCAGCAAGTTAGGGCTGTGTACTTAGGTGAACAATTCAGGCTATAGTTACTCCAGCGGAGTCCATAGCATAAAATTATTGCGACTAGACTCCACTCACTGATAACAAACGGCCTCATTCAAAAATAATAACGTAGGGATCAGCGGTAACATGAAAGCGTCACTCCAGCTCAAACTGGGCCAACAGTTAACCATGACGCCACAATTACAACAGGCGATTCGTCTGTTGCAGCTCTCGTCATTGGAATTACAACAAGAGATCCAGCAAGCCTTAGACTCTAATCCTCTTCTTGAGCTGGAAGATGAGCAATTTGACGCACCTACAGAACGCAACCAGAATTTATCAGACACAGATTTCAGCGAATCAAGCCCACTGCCACCCGAACAAGATAGCTCCACTGTTGATACCGCAGAATCCTTGACCAAAGAATCGATGCCAGATGAACTTCCCATGGATACCACTTGGGATGAAGTGTTTACCGCCTCACCCAACTCAGGTTCGGGTGGCAGTAGAGAAGATGACATGCCCTTTCAGGGGGAAACCAGCGAGGGCCTACATGAACATTTAGAATGGCAAAAAAACCTCACCCCCTTCTCTGAAACCGATCTTGCCATTGCCACGGCCATTATTGATGCTATTGATGATCAGGGCTATCTCACCCAAAGCACTGAAGATATTCTCGAAGCGATGGGAAACCCTGAGATTGAGTTGGACGAAGTCGAAGCTGTACTTAAGCGTATCCAACACTTTGATCCTGTTGGTGTTGCAGCAAGAGATCTCAGCGAATGTTTACTGATCCAGCTATCCCATTTTTCGCCGGACACACCACATCTCGAAAATGCCCGCATGTTGATCAAAGATCATTTAGATCTGATCGCTGCTCGCGATTTTAGGCTGTTAATGCGTAAAACCAAACTGAAGGAAGATGAACTTCGGGATGGTATCGCACTGATACAAACGCTGAACCCTCGCCCAGGTTTGTTGATCACACCGATAGATGAAGAATATGTGATCCCAGATGTGTCGGTATCGAAGAAAAATGGCCGTTGGGTGGTAGAACTCAACCCAGATTGCATGCCCAAAATCAATGTAAACCAGCAATATGCCGCCATGGCTCGCAGCACAAAAAGCCAAGCAGATAGCCAATTTATTCGTGGCCATCTGCAGGAAGCCAAATGGTTTATCAAGAGCTTAGAAAGTCGTAACGACACCTTACTCAAAGTGGCCAATTGTATCGTTCAATACCAACAAGGCTTCTTTGAGTACGGTGAAGAAGCCATGAAACCTATGGTACTTAACGATATAGCCGAAGCGGTTGAAATGCATGAGTCGACCATCTCACGGGTCACAACTCAAAAATACATGCATACCCCTAAGGGACTTTTTGAACTAAAATACTTCTTCTCAAGCCATGTCGGGACTGACGATGGCGGTGAGTGCTCATCCACAGCAATCAGAGCCTTTATTAAAAAACTGGTTGCCGCGGAAAACCAGAAAAAACCATTAAGCGACAGCAAGATGGCACAACTTCTGGCAGAACAGGGAATAAATGTTGCGCGCAGAACCATTGCGAAGTATCGAGAAGCAATGCTTATTCCCCCTTCCAATCAGCGTAAAAGTTTATAGCCTACTATGGATATCGGAGGACGTTTCTATGCAAATAAAGCTCATTGGACACCATATCGAGATTACTGAATCGTTACGGGCATATGTAGAGGAAAAATTTTCAAAACTTGAACGCCATTTCGAACAGATCCATAATGTGCACGTTGTGCTCAATGTTGAGAAAATGCAACAGATTGCCGAAGCGCGAATCAACCTCACCGGTGGTGAAGTTTTTGCAACTTCAGAGCATACTGACATGTATGCTGCCATAGACGTCCTGATCGATAAACTTGATCGTCAGGTTATTAAACACAAAGAGAAGTTAACAAAACACTAATAATGGAACTTTGTACCATACTGAGGCCGGAGTGCACTACCTGCGCCACTCCGGGCAGTAAAAAAAAGGTACTGGAACTCATCAGTGACTTAGCCGCTGCCCAGTACCCCACCCTCTCATCTCAAGAGATCTTCGAAAGCCTTGTGGCGCGCGAAAAGATGGGGAGCACAGGTATAGGTAACGGTATCGCCATTCCACATGGTCGATTAACCGATATTACACAACCCATTGCAATACTCGTAAAATGTGAGGAACCGATAGCTTTCGACGCTATCGATAAGCAACCTGTTGATATTTTGTTTGCACTGCTTGTGCCGGCGGATCAATGCCAACAGCACCTAAGCACGCTGTCGTGCATGGCAGAAAAGCTAAGTGATAAACAAATATTAAAACAACTGCGTAAGACGCATGATGAAACGGAACTCTATCAGGTAATCACTGGATGAAACTGGTCATAGTGTCAGGCCGCTCTGGCTCAGGCAAATCTGTCGCACTTAGGGTACTTGAAGATCTCGGCTATTATTGTGTCGATAATCTTCCCTTGCCACTAATAGGCAGTTTGCTTGAGCAACTCAAAGGCAGTAACGATCTTGTCGCCATTAGTGTCGATGTTCGTAATATGCCAGAGCAAGATAAAGTGCTGGTTCAGCAACTTTCTAACCTGCCAGCAGGGACGGAGATTACCAGCTTCTTCCTCAATTCAAGCGATAAAGTGTTACTTAAACGCTACAGTGAAACACGCCGCCTGCACCCGTTATCTAAAAGTCGAGTATCCCTACAAGAAGCCATTAAACTTGAAGGAAAACTGCTCGAACCTATGTCCAAACTGGTAGATCACTACATAGATACTTCAAATTTAAATATCTATGATTTAAGCGATCAAGTCAGACAAATTCTTCTTGGTAGCGTTGATAAAGAATTAGTCATCTACTTTGAGTCCTTTGGCTTTAAAAATGGCATGCCTACAGAAGCCGACTTTATGTTCGATGTGCGCTTTTTACCTAACCCCCATTGGGAGTTAGCATTGCGTCCATTAACAGGCCTAGACGAACCTGTAGCTGAGTTTTTGAATCGCCAGCCCCTGGTAAACAAGTTCATTTGGCAGATAGAAAACTTACTAGAAACCTGGTTACCACACCTTGAGCGTAATAATCGCAGTTATTTAACCATTGCGATTGGTTGCACAGGTGGACAGCACAGATCGGTTTATGTGGCAGAACAATTAGCGAAGCGATTTAGTAATGGTAAACATAAGGTCAATGTACGCCATCGAGAGCTAGATCATGCCAAAGCTTGAACGTCAGATTACCATCTGTAATAAGCTCGGTTTACACGCACGCGCCGCCACAAAATTGGTGGTACTGGCCTCTGAGTTTGATGCAACAATAACGTTAATACAAGGCGATAAACAAGCCTCAGCGGCAAGTGTGCTTGGTCTTTTGATGCTTGAAACAGGTATGGGAAAAACCATCAAGCTAATTGCAGAGGGCCCTGATGCAGAACCCGCGCTTGATGCTATTTGCGCATTAATCGATGCTAAATTTGACGAAGCCTGCTGATCTTAAGCAAAGTTATACTTAACCTATTCCCGTTGTACTGCTCACTGATACTCAATCGGCACTCATTTGTGACTCGACGTTCCCTGTGACGCTCAATTACAATATGTCCCCTGCGTCCGCTGATCAAACCCATTACCTTGACTAGGCTATATTCACACTCAGTGAAAATAGTCGCTAATTATCCGTTTCCCTCACCATATTATGGAGGACAAATGCCCGTAGAAGCTTCAGACAGTCATCAAGTCGGACATCGCCTCGACCAGCTCAGCAAAGCCCTTAGCAGCGGTATGTTTGTCCATGTGCGGCAAATGCTACAGAATATGGCAGCATCGGATATCGCTTTAATCCTCGAATCTTCACCACCAAAGGCAAGGCAAGTCCTATGGCAATTAATTGATCAGGAGCAATTAGGGGCGATTCTTGACGAACTGAGTGAAGAGTTGAAAGATCCGCTGATCAGCACCATGAGTCCAGAACGAGTTGCAAAGGCGACTGCGAGTATGGATACGGACGATCTCGCCTATATTCTGCGAAGTCTACCAGATACGGTTTATAAACAAGTATTACAGTCGATGAGCCTACAAAATCGTCAACGAGTGGAGCAAGCGCTGTCCTATCCTGATGAGACGGCTGGCAGCTTGATGAATACAGATACCGTCACCCTAAGGCCAGACGTTAATATCGATGTTGTACTGCGTTATCTGCGGCAAAGGGGTAACCTCCCCGATACCACTGACACCCTATATGTGGTCGATAAACAGGATAAAGTGCTCGGCGGTGTCAGACTTGCCGATCTGCTCACCTGCGATCCCAACACGCCTATCCGTAATATTATGGATCCTGACATTGAGAGCATTCCAGTGGGTATGTCAGACAGTGAAGTCGCCCAATTATTCGAGCGTCACGATTGGGTATCCGCGCCCGTTGTGGACAGCGATAACAAACTACTCGGCCGGATCACTATTGATGATGTCGTCGATGTTATCCGTGAAGATGCCGAACATTCTATGATGGGAATGGCAGGCATGGACGATGATGAAGATACCTTTGCACCAGTGCTAAAAAGTACCTTTCGTCGCTCACTTTGGTTGACCATCAATTTGTTTGCCGCCCTACTTGCGGCCTCTGTCAGTAGTATGTTTGAAGGGACTATCGAGAAATTTGCCACTATTGCGATATTAATGACCATAGTTCCAAGTATGGGTGGTGTCGCGGGTAATCAAACCCTTGTTTTAGTCATTCGCGCTATAGCACTTGGGCATATTGGCCAAAGCAATGCCCGCTGGCTTATTGGTAAAGAATTGGCGATTGGATTTCTCAATGGCTTGCTATGGTCAATACTGGTCTTTGTTGCCGTATCCCTTTGGAAAGGAGATACCGCACTCGCCAGCTTAATTGCGGGAGCAATGCTAATCAATATGACAGTCGCAGGGCTCGCGGGTGCCAGCATTCCGCTAATATTAAAACGACTCAAAATCGATCCCGCGCTAGCTGGCGGTATGGTATTAACCACAGTCACAGATGTAACAGGGCTTTTCGCCTTTCTCGGTTTAGCCACCCTCTATTTAATGAATTAGCATAAAAGAGGATGTCATATAGTCATACCATCGAAAGGTGGTAATACATTAAAACGGCGCGATTCATTGCGCCGTTTTAATATCAGCCATATTTTTATGATTGGTATTGAAGCTAATTTACCGGTGGTTGAAAGCCATAACGACTTAAAATAGCTTGTCCTTTCGCCGATAAAATAAACTCAGCTAAAGGAGCGGCCGAGGCGTTACTCTCTTTCAGGATAAGTAAACCATAGTCGGCCCCAACAGCAAGACTTGTCGGTAAATCAATAATCTGTAGACTAGGCACTTCATTTTTAGCCAGCACTGCATTTGTGCAATAGGTCAAAAAGATATCCGCTTGCTTGTTTTCCATTACCCAACCATAAGGGTTACGATCCTTGGGCGGTTTCGCACTATCGGGCCCTCCAGTCAACTGTAATGCCTTGGCCTCTAAAATAGCTTTTGCATCTGGTTTTAGCGTTTGTGCTTTATCAAACACTGCCCAAGCATAATCTCCTGCGGGATCTGCTTTGGGCGTAGAAGTGCCAACTTTAATATTGGGATCGAGCAGTGTATCTAACAGTGTCGCGCTTGTAAGAGAGACGCTATTTTGAGCAATAGCACAGAGCTGATTACGAGCAAACATTTGCACCTTTTCCCCAAACCCTGCATCAACAAGCGCCTGAGGATGGGCCATATTTGCTGAGGCAAAGAGATCGACGCGCTCCCCCTCTTGAATACGCTTTAACAACAGTCCAGAAGGTGCATATTGCGCAACAACAGTATCTTTAGTTTGGGCTTGGTAGGCGGTAATAATATCGTTCATCGCCGCTTTTAAGCTACCCGCCGCACGCAGTTCAATTGGAGCGACCTCGGCAGTCACAGGGGCACCTTGTACTATCGAAACCATCATAGCGGGGCAAAAACTTAAGGCTACGAGTATATTTTTCTTCATCATAATGATCTTCTCCTCTAGGTATTGAGCCTTACCCTGCTCAATATTTGCCATACAACACGTGAAATAGCTTTGAAGATCAACTACAAATCATCATCTAGCCGAAGGAAGCTGCACAATTGCAGTACAGATCACTCAAGCCTTAACAGACTAAAGACATATTGTCTCAACGGGAAATAATAAATGCCTGGATACAAAAAAGTCGCCCGCAGGCGACTTTTGATTGTTGAGCAGCACTTAGCCCGTAGGTGTTAATACAATCTCAACACGACGGTTTTGTGCTCGCCCTTCAGCACTGGCATTAGATGCTATTGGACTCGCCTTTCCCATTCCCTTAGATTTAACACGTGAAGCCGCTATACCTTTACTCATTAGATAATTAGCCACTTCACTCGCGCGCACCTGTGATAGACGCAAATTGTAAGCATCTGAACCACTGCTGTCGGTATAACCTAATACGTTAAGTTGGGTTTTGCTGTATTCCTTTGCCACCAACGCCACAGAGTTAAGCACCCGTGAGGCGCCATCGCTTAACTCGGTTTGATCGACACCAAACGTCACTTCGTTGGGCATATTCAAAATAATATTATCGCCATTACGGGTCACGCTCACCCCCGTAGATGCCAATTGCTGCCGTAATTTGGTTTCTTGCACATCCATATAATAACCAATACCACCGCCCACAGCGGCGCCCGATGCAGCACCAATTAATGCCCCTTTACCGCGGTCACTCTTACTTGAGGAAGCAACACCCACTGCCGCACCAGCAACGGCACCAATAATGGCACCACTGGTCGCTTTAGCCGTTTGCTGCTCGTTAGTATATGGATTAACAGTTGAACAACCAGATACAACAAACGTACCGATAATCGCAGCAAAGGCGAGCCTAGATGATGTAAATCGATTTACCTGAAAACGCTTCATCGTTAATGACCTCATAACAGGATTGAAAATGTGAGTACCCACATAGAAGGCATAGATCTCACTGCCAATGACATAGCGAAATCCTTATTGAATACTCTAAAACCCGCAGTATATAAGCATTCCTCACAGAGACAATCTTTAATCGCTGTGTAAATTTATAAATCGATAATTTAGTCAGCAAAGATACAGGGATTATCTAAGATAACCATCCCCAACAACATAGAGTAAAAGCACTGAAATAGTGCACTTTGCACCGTTTTTGCCATACGTGAAAAAATCCCGCGTTTTAATCGATATAGTAACCAAATGATTTTAAACAAAAATAAAAAATTTAGAATATTGGCACGAATTTTACATACTACTTAGTGAGTAAGGCAAGAAATGGACAAACAAACCAGTTACTCAAGTGCTACTTAAATCGTTTTAACCTAGATGAAATACCTAAAGGCATAACGGGTATTGAGGACGAAAGATGAAAAGCATTATGAACTTAATCAAACTGTGCCGCCATGAATGGATATATCTACGCCATGTTGGACTCAGCCAGTGGGATTTAGAGCAGCGTCGCTAATCTATTTAAGGACTATACATAACCGCTAAACCGATTTTAGTTAGAAGGCAGTAAAGAGGGATCGCTTATGGGAATCGCCGACAATAATCTCAAATTAGATGTCATCGCTGAAGTAAAAGTGAAAGGTCGCTTGCTCTCGGATGTGGCTCACCAATACGGTATTTCAGCTAAAGCCGTATACCAGTGGGTAAGAGAAAGCGATCAGCAACCACAGCAAAGAGAATATGCGCTCATCAGTGAAATAGCCCAACTGCAAAAAAGAATTAAGCAGCTTAACAACGAATTACGCACTCTAGGTTAACCATTACGGTTTTATAAGTGCCCTAATCGACAAGGCCGGACAACATTGCAAGTCGCCCTGCTGATGACGCTAACGATATAAAAGATGTGCTAACAACAATAATAACAGCGCCTTTTTAATGTCCGGCCTTGTCATTCAAATAATGAGATTAACGAGTAAAAGGAAGCAGAAGAAAAGTTAACCAGTTTAGGCAGAGTCGGATGGGTATCTATTATCGCTCCCCAACGACCTAAGATATATGCCCAAACAACCTCTAAATACAGGATAAGCATTTTGAGGGTGCTTGGGTGTAAATGCACAAATAACAATAATAAATGTGCTGTTTACCATCTGACTCTGCCGCTTTATTGATTGAATCCAACAGAGATTGGACAATTTGCTCAACACGGGACAATGCAAAAGTTTCGGCAAGACTATAGAGGGAATTATCTCCCCCAAAGATTAAATATGTGAATTGTGCTCCCCCAAGTCATGAACATATTAACCTCTTAGGTCTTGTCCTTTTATTCACAAGATCAATGAAGATCAAACGCTATAGTGAGTGTGGCGTGCCAAGGAGGGCTGTGATTTAACACTATTTAGTGTGATTAAAAATACACAAGGTTTCGGCAAGACTCGAGGGAGTGGTCTCCCCCAAGATTAAATATGTAAATTGTGCTCTCCAACTCAACAGCATATTTCTCTCTCTGGTCTTGTCCTTTTATTCACTTAGTCAATGATGACCCTGTGCTTAACAGCGCATATGCCAAGGATGGCAGTGATACATCAAATAGCACATTAAACCTCAATATTGCCCATAAAAAAGACGCTACCCTGAGCGCCTTTACATGGGATGGTATACCCACCTAATAATCTTCATTCGCCTCTTGGATCCGCAGTTTTCGCTCCTGCGCTTCCTCATAGGCAGCTTGGATTTCTTCAAGTACAGAACCGACATCCGCTTCTGCCAATACTTCGGTAAATTCACCCGTAAGTTGAGTATCAGGCTTAAGATCTCCCGCTTCAAACAAGGCCCACATTTCTTTGGCATATTGGGTCTTGAGTAATTCGGGAGCATATTGACCATAATATTGGGTCATATTATTAATGTCCCTCGCTAACATCCATTTAGCATGGTTATTCGCGGCAGCATCGACGGCTTGGGGTAAGTCGATAATCACAGGCCCTTCACTATCGACGAGAACATTAAACTCAGATAAATCGCCATGGACTAAACCTGCACATAGCATACGTTTAACGTAGGTCATCACTAAGTTATGATCGCGGATCGCTTTTTCGGCGGACAGCGTGACATCATTTAAACGAGGGGCGACATTGCCCTCAGCGTCAGTCACCAACTCCATTAGCAGCACACCATCAAAACAACCATAAGGTATCGGCACGCGAACACCTGCATCGGCTAAACGGTAAAGCGCATCAACCTCTGCACTTTGCCAAGCTTCTTCCATTTGGTCCCGACCAAACTTAGAACCTTTTTCCATAGCCCGAGCACGACGGCTATTACGCACTTTACGGCCTTCTTGGTAAAGCACTGCTTGCTTAAAACTGCGTTTATCTGCTTCTTTATAGACTTTGGCGCAGCGAATATCGTCGCCACTGCGTACAACGTACACTGTGGCCTCTTTACCGCTCATTAACTGGCTAATGACCTCATCGACCAGTCCTTCATCAACCAGAGGTTGGATTCGTTTCGGAGTTTTCATAGCGCCCTTATACCTTACTTAGGCTTGAGATGGAATACTGCGGACAAATCTTCATATAAAAGCGGTCTCCTGCCAGATAAAGGCACTGTTGATTCTCAATCAAAATCATTTTGTAAACTAAAATAGCAATGATGAATAGTAGATACTTAGGCTGATATCAAACGCAGATACACATCAACTGATTGCAGCTACAACACTAGCAATGCCCATTTAAGAACCTAAAGCCCTAACTTGGTTCCACCGTTGCACTGCCAGCACAAAATAACCGTATCAATCGCTGAATATATCACTAGATCTCATCTTTCAGAGTCCTTATTCTAATCCAACTTTACAATCTATGTCCCTTGAGATCTTCGAATGCGTTACCTAAACCTTACCTTAGCACTTTGCGCCCTGTCTCTCACCCACTGCACGAGTCTCTCCCTTGAAGAATGTAGCAGCAGCGATTGGTATACCCTTGGGCTTGCAGATGGTAATCGTGGGGCAACGGCCACGAGACTCAATCAATATCAAAAGGATTGTAATGAATTTAATCTTAAAGTGGACGCATCTCAGTGGCAGCAAGGCTATCAACAAGGACTCATCAATTATTGTTTACCTGAAAACGGTTATCGTGTGGGATTAGAAGGTGAAAGTTATTACGGGGTCTGCAGCGATAACCAATTTGTAGAACGCTATAACCAAGGGCATCAACAGTATCTCGTCAATAAGCGTTTGGCGGAAATCGCAGACCGTTTACACACTATTGATAGTGAGATCAGCAGCATTAATACCAAACTCAATAATCTCACCGATAAAGCCGACTTATTAAGGCAAAAAAATATCCTCTTAAATGAAAAAAATCATCTTCTAGATGAAAAAGCCCGCCTACGCCAAGGAAATATTGAGTTTAAATTTAGATTCTAACCATAAAAATCTAGCCATCCACAAAGCCAATTCAAAAGAGTAAACCCAAACAAAAATGTTAAAAGGAACAGGCCGTAAATAAGGCTATTTTAGGATGACTCACCCATACTTCTATTGCATTTAGAAATAAGCTATAAATACAAAAGGTTACAATAGATGATTTTTAAGAAGGTAAAAATACGTTTTTTATCCTAACTGCCTGTTGTAACTTTATTTTATTGATTTATTCTACAGTTCACTGCCGCACAGGCAGCTTAGAAACGCGCCAAAGTTGTAAATTAGGCTTAGGTACGGTTCACTGCCGCACAGGCAGCTTAGAAATCCTCCATTTGTTGTTGATGTAGTTATTACTTGTTCACTGCCGCACAGGCAGCTTAGAAATGTGTCAGTAAAAGTATCAGGCATTAATTCAGGTTCACTGCCGCACAGGCAGCTTAGAAAGACATGAGAGTATAGTTCCCGTTTAGCTTGTGGTTCACTGCCGCACAGGCAGCTTAGAAAATAAATTCACCTTAACCAAGTTCGCGCCATTTGTTCACTGCCGCACAGGCAGCTTAGAAATGAGACTTAAACCATTGCTCGCCCCAGAACGAGTTCACTGCCGCACAGGCAGCTTAGAAATGCTAGGTCGTTGGCATAGTGTTTTGGCTAAGGTTCACTGCCGCACAGGCAGCTTAGAAAATTAAATTCATTAGCAGTAACATAAACCTCGAGTTCACTGCCGCACAGGCAGCTTAGAAATTACTTAGCACGACTCGCCGTAGTTCTCAGCGGTTCACTGCCGCACAGGCAGCTTAGAAATTAACACGAGCGTGAGCGGCGTCACCATAGCGGTTCACTGCCGCACAGGCAGCTTAGAAATTTACCGTTTCTTTGGCTGCTGCAATCTTCTTGTTCACTGCCGCACAGGCAGCTTAGAAACAAGTGACACACAGCAGACGAAACAAATTCAAGTTCACTGCCGCACAGGCAGCTTAGAAAACGGAGTTTAAATCTGCATACTTAGATTTAAAGTTCACTGCCGCACAGGCAGCTTAGAAAACCAAAGGCGGCATCATGTGGCGAGTAAATACGTTCACTGCCGCACAGGCAGCTTAGAAATCCATGCGAAGGGTGACATCCAGCGACAACAAGTTCACTGCCGCACAGGCAGCTTAGAAAAATGTACCGCGACCATCGATACCATACGGATAGTTCTCTGCCGCACAGGCAGCTTAGAAAAGTGCCATCGATGGCGCAAGATAATAGCGACCGTTCACTGCCGCACAAGCAGTTTAGATGTCACCAACAATGCAAAACTGATCTACCTGTTTTCACTATCAAAGATGGGACATACCCAACTCTCTATGGATTAACAATCAAAACCGAGGTGACAGTATTCTACTCTTCCCTTCGAAATTGCCTCAGGGCATTTGCATTCGTTGCGTGAGCGAGGCATGGTCATTCTCGTGCATATCTGGACCCATCCATGCACTTCACGACATTCTGACATCCTGCCTATCAGATGCCGAGATAGCGTCAGTCGAATCAAGGACGAGCGTCTGACGCTATAGCATAAGAACGCTAAATGCCCAAGGGGCTTTCAACTCCGTTAGGGGCGTCTTGGCTGATGTGAAAACAATAGCAAGGAAGATAGGACGAGCAGTCCTCCTTGGTCGACTCTTGATTAAGAATAAGGAGGGAAAGCCCCACGACTTTTATTCACCTCGGCCGTAAGGCCGCAATGACTAACAATGTAGAAAGATGGGACACTCTAACCACCAGCAAAAGTATACAATGTTACACTTTTAGTAACAATTTCAGTGCTTAAATCTCAAAAAGTGTAGCTAAGTACACCTGAAACTTACCCAAGTCACCAGACCAAAAAACAAAACCCCGATACTGGTAACAGTATCGGGGTTTTCATTTTTCTCTTACAAGAATTTAGGTTTAAGCGATTAAGCTAAAGACCGCAGATGTTTGCTAATCTAGCGCAGGAAAAATCGTTTTAGAGCAAGGCTTTTTGTTGCGACGTGTAGTGTTTTTCTACACGAGTAACAAAGTAACGCAGCTATAAACGATTTTAACCAGCTAGGATCACATCATGCCGCCCATTCCGCCCATACCACCCATTCCGCCCATATCTGGCGCAGAATTTTGTGGGATCTCAGCAACCATAGCTTCTGTGGTGATCATCAGGCCAGCGATTGATGCTGCGAATTGCAACGCACAACGAGTCACTTTAGTTGGGTCAAGGATACCCATTTCTAACATGTCGCCGTAAGTGTCGTTACCCGCGTTGTAACCGTAGTTACCGCTGCCATTCTTCACTGTGTTAGCAACAACTGACGCTTCTTCACCCGCGTTAGTGGCGATTTGACGCAGTGGCGCTTCCATTGCACGCAGTGCAATAACCACACCGTGTTTTTGATCTTCGTTTAATACTTCAAGTTCAGCGATCTTAGACGCTACGCGAACCAGAGCAACACCACCGCCAGGAACCACGCCTTCTTCTACCGCAGCGCGAGTGGCATGCAGCGCATCTTCAACGCGTGCTTTTTTCTCTTTCATTTCAACTTCAGTCGCTGCGCCAACTTTGATAACTGCTACGCCGCCAGCTAATTTAGCCATACGCTCTTGCAGTTTTTCTTTGTCGTAGTCTGAGGTTGATTCTTCGATTTGTTGCTTGATTTGGCTTACACGCGCTTCGATTTGCGCTTGCTCGCCGTTACCATCGATGATGGTGGTGTTGTCTTTAGTGATCACAACACGCTTAGCTGTACCTAAATCTTCTAGGGTTGCTTTTTCAAGCTCTAGGCCGATTTCTTCAGCAATAACAGTACCGCCAGTCAGGATTGCTACGTCTTGCAGCATTGCCTTACGACGATCGCCAAAGCCAGGGGCTTTAACGGCAGCCACTTTCACGATACCGCGCATGTTGTTCACAACTAAAGTTGCTAATGCTTCGCCTTCAACGTCTTCAGCAACGATAAGCAATGGCTTACCCGTTTTTGCCAGACCTTCAAGGATAGGTAACAGTTCGCGAATGTTAGAGATTTTCTTGTCTACTAACAGGACGAATGGGTGATCTAATTCAACGCTGCCTGTTTCTGGCTTGTTGATAAAGTATGGAGACAGGTAGCCACGGTCGAACTGCATACCTTCTACTACGTCCAGTTCGTTTTCCAGCGCTTGGCCTTCTTCGACTGTGATCACGCCTTCTTTACCGACTTTTTCCATCGCAGTAGCGATGATTTCACCGATAGATTCGTCAGAGTTTGCAGAGATAGTCGCAACTTGTGCAATCGCTTTTGAATCTGCACAAGGTTGTGATAAGGCTTTTAATTCAGCAACGGCAGCGATAACGGCTTTGTCGATACCGCGCTTCAGATCCATTGGGTTCATACCGGCTGCAACGGCTTTTAAGCCTTCAGTCACAATGGCTTGAGCCAGTACAGTTGCAGTAGTAGTACCGTCACCGGCGGCGTCGTTGGCTTTAGAAGCAACTTCTTTCACCATTTGCGCGCCCATGTTTTCGAATTTGTCTTCTAATTCGATTTCTTTGGCAACAGAAACACCGTCTTTAGTGATCAGTGGTGAGCCGAAGCTCTTGTCTAATACCACGTTACGGCCTTTAGGGCCTAAGGTCACTTTCACTGCGTTCGCGAGAATGTTTACGCCAGCCAACATTTTTACGCGAGCGTCATTACCAAATACAACTTCTTTAGCTGCCATCTTGATTATCCTTTAAATTTTTAATGATTAATTGGAATGTCGAATTGATGCGAAGGATTAACCTACTACTGCCATCAGGTCAGCTTCTGACAGGATCAAGACTTCTTGACCGTCAATTTTTTCTTTCTTAACGCCGTAACCTTCGTTGAAGATCACCACGTCACCCACTTTCACATCCAGTGGTTTAACTGTGCCGTTTTCTAGAATACGGCCATTGCCCACTGCAAGGATTTCACCGCGAGTTGATTTTTCAGCGGCGCTTCCTGTTAGAACGATGCCACCCGCTGAAGTTGATTCAACTTCTAGACGCTTAACGATTACGCGGTCATGTAATGGACGAATATTCATCTATGAACTCTCCTAATGATTTAATGCCCAACAATCGAGGCGATTTGTGATGAAAAAAGGAGGCTTATCCGCCTTCCTCTTTGATGTCTGTGATATGGGGTTAATACTTGTCAGATCCAAGTGCCTTTACAAAAAAAATTTCTTTTTTTTGATGTCGGTTTTTTAAAGCGGGCACAATCCTGCTAGAATTCCGCCTCCGCACGCAAACAAGGCACTATTTTTCCCATGAAAGACAGACACGGGCTGCTCACCGCGCCAATTGGTCGTGTACTGCTCAACATGAGCCTCCCTAACTTGATTGGCATTATGACCATTCTAGGTTTTAGCCTCGCTGACACTTTTTTTATCAGTCAATTAGGGACAGAGCCTTTAGCTGCCATCAGTTTTACCTTTCCGGTTACCCTGATTATTTCGAGCATTGCTATCGGTATTGGTGCAGGTGTTTCAACCAACCTTGGGCGTCTTATCGGCTCAGGAAATGCTCCTAAAGCCAAAGTATTTTTACACGATGCCTTACTGCTGACGTTTATATTAACAGCCAGTTTATCGGCCCTTGGCAGCATTTTTATTACACCGCTGTTTAGTTTGCTTGGGGCGAATGAAAGCAGTCTGCCGCTGATCCGCGACTATATGATTTACTGGTATTTAGCCGCACCATTGCTGGTCGTGCTAATGGTGGGTAATCAAGGTTTACGCTCAACTGGCGACACCCGCTCACCTGCAATGATCATGTCACTTGCGGCGATCATTAACCTTATTCTGGATCCTTTACTTATCTTTGGGATTGGCCCATTTCCACGCTTAGAAATTCAAGGGGCTGCCATTGCAACCCTTATTGCTTGGGTTGTGGCTTTATCGCTATCCAGTTATTTGTTGATTATTAAACGTAAAATGTTGGAGTGGGCGGCTTTCGATATCGATAGAATGCGCGCCAATTGGAGTAAACTTGCCCATATTGCACAACCTGCGGCATTAATGAATTTAATTAACCCGCTTGCCAATGCCGTGATCATGGCCATGTTGGCACATATAGACCACAGCGCTGTTGCCGCCTTTGGAGCGGGTACGCGGTTAGAGTCAGTATTATTGATTGTCGTAATGGCACTGTCGTCAAGCCTAATGCCCTTTATTGCGCAAAACTTAGGTGCAGGGCAACCACAAAGAGCCAAAGAAGCACTACTGTTATCACTTAAATTTATCTTTATCTTCCAAACCTTGCTCTATATACCACTGGTGTTTTTGGCTGAACCCATAGCACACTTATTTAGTACGGATCCGCAAGTATTGGAATGGCTTAGTTTTTATATTTTAGTACTGCCCTGCGCTTACGGGCCTTTGGGGATAGTGATTATTTTCGCTACCGCCCTAAACGCCTATCACAGACCCATAAACTCCTTGGTGATTAATCTGTGCCGCTTAGTATTGCTGATGTTGCCATTGGCGGCATTGGGCTCCTATATTGGCGGGGTAAAAGGCTTATTGCTCGCGCTACCTGTGACCAATATTTTAATGGGAATTGCCTGCTATTGGCTGGCGCAGCAGATATGTGAGCCTGTAAAAGTCACTACTGTAAACGCCAATAGTGCGACCCATTAACCTTAGACGGACTCTTTAATGCGAAAACGCAAATCGTCGTGAGGGAAGGCTTCTTTAGAGACTTTACATGTCCGGCGAGTACTCATCTCGCTCATATTGGTCGGTACGCCATTGGGCACTAATTCTTGCATGATAAAGTCAATAAAACGCCGGCTAGCTAAGCTCACATAACGCCTTGATGGATATGCTAAGAAACACTCACCTTGATGAGCATCAATTTCTGGCAGTAGGGTAACGAGCTCACCCGTTTCGACAAATTCAGCAACCACCTCTGTGGGCGCATAGACAATACCTCTGCCTTGTAATGCAAACTCAACCGCGACTTCCACACTGTTCGAACAAAAATTCCCCCGCACTCTGACTTCTTCTTCCAACCCTATCCATAACTCATTAAAAATTTTGCCATTGGATAATCGAAATAAAGAAACATTATGTGACTCAATCTCTTGAGGTGTTTTTGGTATACCGTGTGCGGCTAAATACTCAGGGCTAGCATAAAAGCGAAGATCCGTTGTAAAAATAGGGCGTACCACTAAATCTAAGGTATCTAAAGCAGGCTCAACCACAAAAGCGACATCGAGGTTATGCTTGACCATATCGACGGATTCAGCGCTGCTAATTACTTCAACGGTGAGTTTGGGATGCATATCCATAAAACGAAAAATGGCTTGCATCAATATCTTCATACTATGGATAGGGAACATTTGAATGCGTAAATGCCCGCTGATCTCGGCGTCATCATTGGTCATCTCAAATAAGGTTTCATCGAGTTGGGCCAAAATATTTTGTGAACGCAGGTAAAAATGGCTGCCCGCCGAGGTTAATGTCATCGAACGACTTTGACGGTGAAACAGTTTAATATTCAGCTCATCTTCCAATGCCTGCAGACGGCGACTGACCGTCGATTTAGGTAAGTTAAGTAAATCAGCGGCTTCAATCAAACTGCCTGTTTCAGCTATTCGGTGGAATAGTGCTAAGTCCTCTGTCTTCATTTTTGCCCTAATTTCAATCTCATTATATGAGACCGATAATCCCAAACAATCCCGTTTATTGCAACAAATTTAACTGTTATCTTCGCGCCTCTGAAATGCTGACAATTTGTTATCAAGGAACCTCCCATGACATCATATCGACTCCTCCCCTTAGCGGCGCTGCTTCCAGCCTTGCTCAGTGGTTGTTCACCTGCCGAGAGTTCAGTGCAAACTCCAGCGGTTCGTCCAGTAAAACTGTTTGAGGTGATACAACTCGAAGGCGGGGATTTTAGAACCTTCCCAGCCCGCGTAGCAGCCAATAGCCGTGCCGAGTTATCGTTTCGTATTTCAGGACAATTGACTGAACTTGCATTAGTTGAAGGACAAAAAGTCACAGAGGGAAGCTTGCTTGCCAAACTGGACGACAGGGATGCATATAACAACTTGATGACGCGTGAAGCCGACCATGAACTTTTGGCTGCGGATTATCAACGTAAAGTAGAGTTATTGAATCGCAAACTGATTTCACAAGCCGAATTCGATAGCACCCAAGCTCAGCTAAAATCCGCCAAAGCCGCTTTAGCAGCCGCGCGCGATCAACTGAGTTATACCCGTTTAACCGCCCCTTTTAGTGGCACTATCGCTAAGCGCTTAGTGGATAACCACCAAATAGTGCAGGCAAACCAAGGGGTGTTAACACTGCAAAATAATAACTTGCTCGATGTCAGCATCCACGTGCCCGAAGCGATGGCCGCAGGCTTAAACGAGTATATTAAGCAGAAAAACTTTACCGCAAAGGTGCGATTCACCGCGCTAGAAGGAATGGAGTTTGATGCTAAATTCAAAGAGTACTCAACCCAAGTTACGCCGGGTACTCAAGCCTATGAAGTGGTGTTTTCGCTCCCACAACCTAGCAATGTGCAGCTATTGCCAGGAATGAGTGCCGAGCTAACCTTAGCCTTGGTTAAAGCTCCTAATCAAATTTCAGCTATTGTACCTGTTACCGCTATCGATAAACGTGACCAAGACGGTCAAGTACAGGTCTGGGTATATCAAACTCAATCAGGCGAAGTCGTCCCCGCACCAGTGACACTGGGACGCGTAACCAATCAAGGGATTGAAATTCTTGGTGGTCTAAATAAAGGCGATCTTATTGTCAGTGCAGGCGTGTCTCAGTTATCCACGGGGATGAAAGTTAAACCACTGCGCTGGCAGCGTGGAGTATAAGTGATGAATATTGCTGAATACTCCATTCGCCACAAAGTCATTAGCTGGATGTTTGTGTTACTCCTATTAATTGGTGGTGGCATCAGCTTTACGGGATTAGGGCAGTTAGAATTTCCCGAATTTACCATCAAAGAAGCCCTAGTGATCACGGCTTATCCCGGTGCCTCGCCAGAACAAGTTGAAGAAGAAGTTACCCTACCGCTGGAAGATGCCCTACAACAACTCGATGCAGTCAAGCATGTGACCTCTATTAACAGTGCGGGTTTGTCACAAATCCAAATTGAGATCAAAGACAGTTACGATAAAACTAGCCTGCCACAGGTATGGGATGAAGTGCGCCGTAAAGTCAATGATACTGCGGGCCAATTACCTCCAGGCACAGGGACCCCACAAGTCATGGATGACTTTGGTGATGTATACGGGATTTTATTTAATCTTTCAGGGCCAGATTACAGCAACCGAGAACTGAGCAATTATGCCGACTATTTACGCCGTGAGTTAGTACTCGTGCCAGGGGTAAAAAAAGTTTCAGTTGTGGGCAGTATTACCGAGCAAGTGGTCATTGAAATATCTCAGCAAAAACTCTCGGCGCTAGGGTTAGATCAAAGCTATATCTATGGCCTTATCAATAATCAAAACGTGGTCTCCAATGCAGGAAGCCTAGTGATTGGTGATAATCGAATCCGCATTCATCCCACTGGTGAATTTGGCAGTATTCAGGATCTCGCCCGCTTGATTGTCAGTCCACCCGGCAGCACGGAACTTATCTATT
The DNA here is from genome assembly GCF_000015185.1 of Shewanella sp. W3-18-1. Lineage (NCBI taxonomy): Bacteria > Pseudomonadati > Pseudomonadota > Gammaproteobacteria > Alteromonadales > Shewanellaceae > Shewanella > Shewanella sp. W3-18-1. The sequence goes on from NC_008750.1 coordinate 3,955,153, forward strand.
TAGGCGATATTGCCAATATCGCAAAGGATTATAACGAAACCCCGACAGTGCTTTACCACAACAAAGGCGAAGCTGCGCTATCCCTAGGCATTTCCTTCTCTAGCGGTGTAAACGTCGTCGAAGTCGGTCAAAGGGTGAGTGAACGCCTCACCGAACTCGAATCCCAACGTCCGATTGGAATGAATTTAGATACAGTCTACAACCAAAGTTCGGCGGTAGATGACACCGTTAATGGCTTTTTAATCAATCTATTAGAGTCAATTGCCATCGTTATTGCCGTACTATTGCTGTTTATGGGCTTACGCTCAGGCTTATTAATGGGGCTTATCCTGCTGTTAACCATCTTAGGGACTTTCATCGTAATGAAAGTGCTAGGTATTGAGCTACAGCTCATTTCACTCGGTGCGTTGATTATCGCCTTAGGTATGTTGGTCGATAACGCAATTGTCGTCACCGAAGGCATTTTAATTGGCCTTCGCCGTGGCAAGACGCGCTTAGAAGCGGCAAAACAAATTGTCTCCCAGACTCAATGGCCACTGTTAGGTGCAACCATTATTGCCATCATCGCCTTTGCGCCTATCGGATTATCGCAAAATGCCTCTGGAGAATTTTGTCGCTCACTGTTCCAAGTGCTGATGATTTCATTATTTATCAGTTGGATCACCGCAATTACCCTCACCCCTTTCTTCTGTCATTTGTTGTTTAAAGATGCACCAAGTGATGACGAGCAAGATCCTTATAAGGGTTGGGTTTTCAACTTATATCGAGCCAGTTTAACCCTAGCGCTGCGATTTAGAATTGTGAGCATACTGCTGGTTGGTGTGCTGTTAGTGAGTGCAGTGATTGGCTTTGGTCATATTAAAAATGTGTTTTTTCCCGCATCCAATACGCCAATCTTTTTTGTGGATATTTGGATGCCTGAAGGCACTGATATTAAAGCAACGGAGCGCTTTGCTGCTGATATTGAACAACAATTACTCAAACAAGCTGAGCAACAGCATACTGGCCTGACCCACCTAACGACGGTAATAGGCCAAGGGGCGCAGCGTTTTATTCTGCCTTATCAGCCCGAAAAAGGTTACCCCGCATTCGCCCAGTTGATTGTAGAAATGCAGGATCTTGAGGCGGTGAAAAACTATATGCCTGAACTGGAGCGTTTTTTAAATCAACGCTTCCCACAGGCACAATATCGCCTAAAAAATATGGAAAATGGTCCATCCCCCGCAGCCAAAATTGAGGCTCGTTTCTATGGTGATGATCCTGAAGTCCTAAGAGCATTAGGTGCCCAAGTCGAAGCCATTTTCTACGCGGAGCCAAGCATGGATGGTATACGCCACGACTGGCGTAACCAAGTCCCGTTAGTTCGTCCGCAATTGGAAAATGCCCAAGCACGGGAAACGGGGATCAGTAAACAAGATCTCGACAATGCACTGCTGGTTAACTTTAGCGGTAAACAAATTGGTTTATATCGAGAAACCAGCCACTTGTTGCCGATAGTCGCAAGAGCACCCGCCGAGGAGCGCTTGCAAGCTGATAGTCTCTGGAAACTACAAATTTGGAGTAGTGAACACAGCACCTTTGTACCAGCAACTCAAGTTGTCAGTAACTTCAATACCGAATGGGAAAATCCACTGGTGATGCGCCGTGACCGTATGCGCATGCTTGCTGTCTTGGCAGATCCTAAATTAGGCAGCGATGAAACGGCGGACTCTGTGCTACGTAAGGTCAAAGATAAGGTTGAAGCTATCGCCTTACCCGCTGGCTACCACCTCGAATGGGGCGGCGAATATGAAACCGCAGGTGAAGCGCAAACAGCGGTGTTTAGCTCAATTCCGCTGGGTTACCTTGCCATGTTTTTAATTACAGTATTCCTATTCAACTCTGTGCGTCAGCCATTGGTTATTTGGTTTACTGTACCACTCGCATTGATTGGGGTTTCGGCGGGACTCTTGTTGTTCGATGCGCCCTTCAGCTTTATGGCACTGCTTGGCCTATTGAGCTTATCGGGCATGGTGATCAAAAACGGCATTGTGTTGGTCGATCAAATCAACCTTGAACTAAGTGAAGGTAAAGCGGCCTATAGTGCATTGTTGGATTCCTGCGTCAGCCGTGTTCGCCCTGTCATGATGGCGGCGATAACCACAATGCTTGGAATGATCCCCTTAATTTCAGATGCATTTTTTGGTTCGATGGCCATAACCATTATCTTTGGCTTAGGCTTCGCTTCTGTGCTGACATTAATTGTCCTGCCAGTCATGTATAGCTTGGCCTTTAATATCAAACCGACACTAATAGGAGGTCAATCACGTAACTAACGCTCCACTTTTATCCTAAACGCTTCCCGGCGCGGCCGATCGATACTTGATGTGAGTAATCGATCGGTCATTTCACCAACCTTGCCACTAAGAAAGCTAACACGCAAACTACTCAGCCTTAATCGCAGGTTCACGCAATAAGACCCTATCATGCTTAAATACCACTAACTCACCTATTGGACTATCGCTGGTACCTAAAACGATCACATCACATACATAAAGGTAGGGGCCACTTGTAAACTGAAATGAGTGATTACCACCACTGCCATCAAACACGAGCTTACCCTGATTAAGCACTAAATCAGGCTTTTCACTCAATGGCTTACCTTTTGCCCAAGATGCATAGCGGTATTGACTATTACCCATATTATCAACTCGAATCGTAAACTTGGCAGTTTGCCAAGCTAACTCCGGACTAACGAACTGACTCACGCTTTCATGCAGCCCTGTTTTTTGGTTGGCAATAAGCTCAGCTTTAAGTTTGGTCTCTGCTGGTGTTTGATAGTTAACAGCAGTAATCTTGCCATCAAAATCCATCCATATAGTGCCGCTACCTAACATAATGCCGCGCCACCCCATTGCCTGCCAATCAGCTTCAACCTGAGATTGTGCTATTGTCTCAAGGATTTCTGGATCAAATACTTGGTCAAAACGCTTAAGCAATTCCTCCGGAGTGTTAATCGCAGGGATAGGATTTGTACGCTTTATGGGATAAGCCATATAGTCCGCAATAGCTTGACGATCATGTGCCTTTGCCGCATCAATAAATCCCTGAACGAGCGGGATAGACTCCTGCGGTAGCGAGTTATCGGTAACGGCCGCATTAACTACGCTGACATGAATCGCCACCCCCAATGAACCCAGTAATATCATGCGCAATATGTGAGCCTTAAACCGCAGGGTGCGTACCAATCCCTTTGAGATGATTTGGATAATCCATAATACTTGCGCCATTTTTATCCCTTAATCCAATAATGTCCCGAAAAATGGCACACAGCATAACACAAGAGATTTAGGCGCCATTAGGCCGAAAACAGCAAGCTCGAGACGATCGCGAATGCCACCACAATAAAAATAACGCCGATAACAGTATCAATAACCGGTGTTAATCGTTGTAGTTTGCGTTGCACCTGTGCCTTAGACAGCATTAGTGCCAGAAAACCAAACCACAGCAGTGATAGCAATAGGAGAAGCATGGCGGCTGCAACTTTAGTGCTCACAGTCACACTGGGAGTTATCAAAGCAGAAAATAAGGTTAAGAAAAAAACTAACGCTTTGGGGTTTAATAAATTCGTATAAAGCCCCGTTAAAAAGCCTTGTTTAGGCGACATAGTTGTACCCAAAGGCACTGGCGTTACGGCCGATCCTGCCATGCCACTATCGTTAACACCTTGAGATCCCTTCGGTGTCGCCAATACCGCGAAAGCGGCACGCAAAGCTCCCCATCCCATCCATGCTAAATAACAGGCACCAATGATTTGCACCAACAAATATAAAGTGTGCGAACTCTTAATAACCAAACTGACGCCCGTTAAACTCAAAATAGTGTGAGCGACAATGGCCACCGAAATTCCCACCGCAGCAGCAACGGCAGCGCTTCTTGACTGCTGAGTGGCAATTTTTACCATAATCGCAAAATCGGGCCCTGGGCTGACTAAAGCCACAGCGTGGATCAAGGCTAAGGTGAGTAAAAGGGATAAATCCATAACAAGGCGACTCCGCGAATAAAAATAATGAAGGCCAGTATTACAACTTCGACAAAGGCTGCATTGTAATAAATTGCACCATAAGAAGGAGTTTAAAAGACAAGAAGCACTAAAGCATGCGCCGCTGAAACTGTACAGGAGAGAGTAGGAATGCTTGTTTAAAGGCTTTATTCAAATGGCTTTGGTCGAAAAATCCAAGCTGCTGCGCCACATCAGCGACTAAGGTGCCATGACATAATGACTTTTTGGCTAGCTCTAAGCGCACACGCTTAAGATAGGCATGGGGCGTCATCCCCGTTGCCTGTTTAAACTGACGTAAAAATTGAAACTTACTCAAATTCACTTCACCCGCTAAGGTTTCAAGCTGCGTATTATGCCAAGGCTCATCATGCATTCGCTGTTTAACTAAGCCCAGTTGTAATGTCGATAAACCCTGCGGTGAATTGCACTTGAGTATACCGCTAGGATGGCGTCTAAGGAGTAGCTGAATGAAATTAAACAGGTGAGACTCACTCGCAAGCGCGGTAACTTGACCTTGAATAAGAAGCTCATGTAAGTGGATAAAATAGTGATAAAGTAGCGCATCGTCCACCATAGGCGCGCTAAAAAAGTGCTCCTTTAGGCCGAGTTCTTGGCTAACTTCATTCATATATTCCACAGGGATAGACATGACTTTCACCCGATAACCTTCGGCGTCACGGCTTTGTCCATCATGGGTATCGTCGGGATTTAGGGTCGATAGACTATGCTGACCAAGCTGATAATAACTGCCCTTGTTCACAAACTGTTGGGCACCTTGAGTAACGACGCCTAGGTGATAATCCAAATGGACATGTTTATCGAAGCTAAAATGCGTAAACTCAGCCTGACTTAATTCAATGCCAGATAGACTTGGGTGTCGCCAATAGTCAATGTTCTCAATCGATGCTGTCGTACTCATAATTGGGGGCTTTGGCCGCAAAAATCCTGTAATCGAAATTCATTTAGATAGCATTCTAGTCGTCATTACCACCTAAAGAATAGTAAATAATTGCAGCCTGAGTTTCTGATATCAACACAAATATTCTGCTGAATTTAATCCCATGTCGGCGGTTAAACTCAGCACATAACACTAGAAGTGATAGCTTACACTCACCCTAATCATACGAGGTTCAACGGGATGATAGTGCTGATCTTCTATGCCTTCGGCCGCTTCGCCGGGTAAGCGTGAAGCATAGAAATAATCGATATCATGGTCCTGACTATCAAACAGATTTAACAATTCAAGTTTAGTGTCAAAGTGGTCAAATTTATAACCCAGAGCAAGATTCACTAAGGTCGTATCATCGGCCTTATGCTCGTTAAAATTATCAAGCACCCGCTCACCAAGGTATCGAATGCGAATGCTGGAATACAGGCCACCGTCGGGGCGATAGGTTATCCCTGCACTGCCAACAAAAGGCACAGCTCCATCGATATATTTACCTTCTTCGGCTTCATCCTCGGTAAATCGAGCATGGGTCCATGCCAACTCCATATCAAGACTAATATCATCATTTAGCCAGTAATATGCTGTTATTTCAGCACCATAACGCTCAGACGCACGGCTTGGCTCAGTGTTACCTGCATCGCCAACAAAGACTAACTCCGAATCCAATTGCAAATACCAAACTGCCGCAGAAAAGTTAATAAAATCGCGGTTGTAATATTTGACACCAAACTCACCCCCATTGGAGCGCACTAAAAGATCGACTTTATCAACCTCATCTCCACTAACAGGATCGACTTTGATCGTTGCTCCACGAGCATCGTTTGAGTGCAATCCTTGGCCTGCATTCACATAAAGCTCAAGATTATCACTCCATAAATAGGAAGCCCCCGCCTTGAGACTCAACATACCATCGGACGCATCACCACTGTTGAGCGAATTGTCACTATCAACCTGCACATCAAAATAGTCGTAGCGCAGCCCTAGATTAAAACGCCATTGCTCAAGGGGTAGCCACTCGAGCTTACCAAATAGACCCCCTGATAATTCCTGCACTTCATCAAGCCTTACCGTGCTTAACCTTTGACGTGCCTGAGTATTGTATAACCCAACTGCACTTATATCGTCGTAACGTATATCAGCACCCAAACTGTAATTAATCTGAGTTCCACCTAAGGATGTATGCCAATCACGCTTAATATCCCCACCCCAAAGGGTGCGTTCATCGACTTGCTCAAATTCATCGCCATTGACGGGATCATTTAGGAAATAGGTAAAATTTGAGAATAAATCCATGGTTGAACGAATTGCATACGCATTTCCCTGCCAATTCCCCGCATCATAATGGGCAGAAACGCTGTAACGACTGGCATCGCCACCCACATCCTTGTCTAAGGATCCATAAAAATCGATGAGTCCAGACTCCACAGCCCGTGCGGGGATCTGATCCGCCGAATTCCAGCTATTGTCATAGGCCATCATAGTCACACTTAAATCACCGCCAGCGAGTCGCGTTAAATAACGGGCGACGACATTAACCTTGCTAACATCTTCATTAATATCCTTCCATGGGCCATCATAGGCTTGTAACTCTACACCAAGAATAAAACGCCCAACATCCGTAGTTAACGCTTGAGTCGCCACCAGCCGCTGGTAACCATACTCCCCTAAAGTCACCCCAACTTGGTTATAAGCCAGTTGGTCTGCAAGCATCAACTGCGCGGCTCCGGCACCAGAAAAGTCGGCAACCTCTGGATAATACGCCCCTTTTGCATAACGGATCTCCCCTAAAAGCTCGGGAATTAAAAAGTTAAGATCCGTATAGCCTTGACCATGCCCATGGGTGCGCATATTGACAGGCATACCTTCGACACGAGTATTAAAATCAGTCCCATGGTCTAAGTTAAACCCGCGCAAAAAATACTGATTCGCTTTGCCTGAACCACTGTGTTGGGTAACTATCATCCCAGGGACAAATTCTAAAATCTCTCCCGTTCGTAGCAGAGGTCGACTCGCTATCTCCGCCGCACCGACAATCCCCTCCGAAGCAGAAGTGCTATGTCCTAAGGTATTAATTTGCCTACCACGAATTTCAAGTCGTTCAATATTATCGGCCAAATCTTCGGCGATAACCGTGTACGACAACCCCAAAAGCGGTAAAAAACATACAGCTAATTTCATCTGTCATATCCCAATGTTGATGATAGTTGGCGCCGATTTAACGCTTCACTTACAAACCAAACACTGAGCCAAATCAAAGTTTCACACTTCAACAACGAGATGGTGACGTATTTTTGCCATTTTTATGTGCTGTGTCGCACATTATTTCTTATGACATAGACAATTTGTCCACAGATAATCCTATTTTATGGGGCTTTAAATAGTGATTAAGATTGCGTGTCTATCATTTTCTGCATCGCAAAATATCGCGCACACTTTCATAGCAAGGAAACAGTGCCGCAATAATCAAGCAATAACTCAGCCCTTTATTTAGCATGGCTAATGTGGCTATGCTCAGCCACGCCTCATTGGTGCTTTGTAATATTGGACCGCTAAAAGCAAGTATTAATAAGAACAGCGCATAAGCAACATTAATGCCTATATTTGCCACTAATAACTCAACAGCCCATACGCGACGACGTAATTGCCATAAGCTATTAACGACTGAAAGCACAATAATTGGACTAAACCACTGGAGTAATTGCTGAGCATTGGCACTGAATATCACTGTCAAAGTGCTCAATTGTTCAGGACTCATCCATACCGAAGGCCAAATCACTAATAGCAAGAATATATAAGTTGCAAGATCAGTGAATACATCACTTAAACTGATATGCTCCCAACCAGGGCCAACCTTAGGTAAATTTTGGGGTTCCCATGTTTGGCAATGGCGCCCCGTCACAGTCTTCTCTTGTGTCGAAACTAACCAAAAAGACAGCACGATAGCCGTAAAAGCAAAACAAGCATCTTCGATAAATCCCGCTGCAATATAGTGTAAAAAACCGACAAGACTAGCCCCTGACGTCCCCAACCACTGCATAGTTCCACCAACAACTTGCAGTACAAATAACACGCCTAGTACCATAATAAGCGTATGCTTTAACAGTGGAATATCCTCAATGGCAACAATAGGTGTAGAGGGAGAAAACTGCTGAGCAACCTTACGTGGGTGGCCCATCGTCTTTAGCACTTCAGTCACCTGTACTTCGGTCAATTGGCCCTGTTCAGACAGTGCATCCAATTGATCATAAATATTAGCTTTCAACTCACGACCAATTTCCTGACGTTTGTTCTCGGGCAATTCTCGTTGCACTGCGGCGATATAGCGATCGACTAATTCCATATCAAATCTCCTTTTGACTCGTATCTGAGTTCTTATCAGAACTTGTGGTATCAGTACCATTAGTGTCAGCGCTTTGCCCCAGTAAAAAAGCCAAAGCACCATTAAGTTGCTGCCATTCATCGGTCAGTTGACTGAGCAACTCAGCGCCCAATGATGACAATTGGTAATAACGACGCTCACGCCCTTCGGCTTGACGCCACTCACTCTCCAATAATCCTTGATCGGCTAGGCGGCGCACTAAGGGATACAGAGTCCCTTCGTCAATATCGATACCGCCTTCCTGCAACTGTTTGCGGAGCGAATAACCGTAGTGGGCTTGTTTTAATAATCCCAGTACCGCCAACACTAATACCCCACGGCGCAACTCGAGTCGCATTTTGACTAGCTGTGAACTTGTCATTGTCGAATTCCTATCCTTAACACTGTGTCACACACACTGTGTGCTACACAGCAAATACTATGCATCACACAGTAATAATGCAAGATTTAATGTTGTTTTTTTGTAAATAAAAAAGTAAACAGGTAGAAACACTTGAAGATGATGTGGTGCCAGATAAGTAAATTTTATATAACATATTGAAATCAAAACACTCACCTAACGGCTATACAACTGATAGGGTTAATCATAGCCATCATATCGATCCCTACGAGCACTTGCTTCTATCTTGGTAAATTAATGGAAATAGCGCAGTTATAATGGGATGGCTTTCATCATGCCAATGAACGAGTGAGCAGACTCTCGATAATTAAATGATAATGAAGACTATGAATGCCTCTGACCTAATTCAACAAATTGATTCAACTGAAATGCTAGAACGACTTTTAGCGAGGAAAGCAGCGGTATTGCTGTTATTTGGTGCGCCAAACTGCGGAGTATGCCAAACACTCAAACCAAGAATTGCTGGAATGTTATCGCAGGAATTTCCACTCATCCAAATGGCCTATATCGATTGCGAGGCTCAAGCAGAGATAGCGGCGAGTTACAATGTATTTTGCCTACCTGTAGTAGAGTGTGTGTTTTATGGTAAAACCTTTGGGCGGTTTGCCAAGGTGTTTTCGCTAGCCGATATAAGAGGGGCGCTGGCTCGCCCCTATACGTTAATCGCCACAGAATAATCTACATAAAAACGGTGATCATTTATTTCCTAACGGCCTAAAACCTGCGTAATGCACTGATTTATCAGATTTCGCCTCTGCTATTGGCGCTCCAATAAGGCGTGATGAATGAGTTAGGGCATGCGCTTTACCACCGCAACCACAGCCGTCTTTAGAATGACAACATCCGCCCTTAGCGGCATGCTTGAGCGATGCTCGCCCTTGGGATGCATCCGTCAGCCTTAGATTAAGATCGGTACTTTTTGCTAATAAAGTTGCGACTGCTTGGCTAGCGTCACCTTTACTCACACTGATCCCAGAATCTAATAATTTTCCCAACATACGCTCACCAATATGCTGCACAATAACGATATTGGTTTTTTGTTGGACAATAAGATTAAGTAGTGCTTTTTTAGCACTGCAGTCGCCATCAAGTGCGGGATTATCCACTAAGGAAATCAGTTGATGATGCTCATCAAAAAAACCTATCTGTTGAGCTTTAGTAAAATGGGCCGCGAGTCGCTCACGGCTCATAGGCATAGCAATAATCATGATAAATCCTTGTCTGTTTTGCTTGGCAATCTCAACACTTCGCCTTGCGTAATCGCAGTTGCTACTTTTTTACGGGCGCTTGCAAGTAAATACCCAAAGGTTTGCCGAGAAATCCCCATCAAAGCTGCAGCATCGAGCTGGCTTAATCTTTGTACATCTCCGAGTTCCAATGCTTCAAATTCATCGGCTTCTAACTGGATATGGGTTAGCTCTACGGATGGAATGCCATTGGGCTTAAATAAGCTACAGGGCACACAACTCGAGAGCTGACGGCATTTTTTGGGTCTTGCCATAACGAAAATCACCTGACAAACAGCGTTAATAGATAAATTTATATTGATGATCTTTTGAGAAACACCAATTGTTTATGGCGTAGGCCAGAAACAATTATTTGGAATATTGGGATTTCAAACCGAGGGATTGCTCACAACACTTAACATACATAGCAATATTTTGGAGGAATACGGAAATCAGCAAAAAAATACCACGCCTAAAAATATAGCCGTGGTATTAAAAAATCAGTTGATACTTGGATATTACTGACTAATAAGTAAGTCGAACCAATCACCTGTTGAGGTATATCTCACTTGCAGTAGCGGATTTTCATCACCTTCGTAAACGATGGAGCCCTCAACCAAGGTTTTATCTGCACCAAGTCCATTGCAGTCACCGATGCCATAGGCTTCTTCGCCACCATCAACAGTACCGCTTAAGTTGAATCCAGTGATCATACCTTTGCTATTTTTTCTTGGATCAATAGCTGCACTCGTGTCAACCGCATGCGTGCTAACGGAGTTAACATGGCGTTTCTGAGTTGGACCAGTAAACCACTCACATTGCCACGTTACACTTCCTGCGGTAATAAAGCGAAATTCAAGTAAAGATGCATTTTCTTGTAATTGGCTATTATTCCAATCAAATAGTGATTGGATATCCCCTTTACCAACAAAACCTACACCATTTTCATCATAGATTACGGAAGCATTTGCCGACATAGCTGCAAACAAAGAGACTAAAGCGAGTACTTTATATTTCATATATTCTCCGACAGGTAAAAAATATTGTTAAACATTCTGTAAACGCTAATGATTTGAGCGTATACGAACGATTTTTCACCTGATTCGGCAACCCGGCTATCTTAATAAAAAATCAAGACCCGAAGCTTTGCGACCCCGTCTCACAACGGGTGTACCTGTTCGTCAGTTGACTAAATAAGAAGTCAAGAAAGCACTTAGCTTCCCCGTAAAACTCCTATATCAGTCGCAAGTATGAACAAAAAAATAACAATTGCAACAACATTAAACAACGCCAAATTTACAATAAAAATTCGCTATCACTAAAATAGTTAGTATTTTTCATATTAATTTTAATGAGTTAACTAGCTTAGAGATGGCTCACTTGCACAGAATATCCATCACCTTGTCTAACGAAATCAATAAAGTGTTTGATGGATGGTAGGGCATCCTCCCTATGATGGGATACATATAAAAGCTGACTCAGATGATGATGGGCAATCATCTCTAGCGTACGCATCACTAAGGTTCGATTGATAAAATCGAGCCCTTGGTACGGCTCATCAAGAATCAACAATAAGGGCTTTTTAATTAACGCCCGCCCAATCAGTAATAATCGCTGCTGCCCATATTCTAGTTGCTTAAAACTGATGTGTGCCAATTCACTCATATGTAGAATAGCTAACCATTCTTTAGCGAGATCATGTTGAAGCTTAGTGGGTTTATGGTATAGGCCAATAGAATCAAAGAAACCTGAAAGTAGCACATCAAGGGCGGAGCAACTCACTCGATACTGCAAATGCAGTGCGGAAGAAACAATGCCAATCCTTTGTTTAATTTCCCAAATACTTTCACCACTTCCCCGTGGACGACCAAAAAGCGTGATATCGTTGCTATAACATTGGGGATGATCCCCTAAAATAAGCCCAAGTAAAGTACTTTTACCGCAACCATTCGGGCCACGCACTTGCCAATGTTGCCCAGCCTCAATACGCCAGTTAACTCCAGAAAAAATCAGCCCACTCACATATTCCACTTTGCCATTTTTAATTTCCACCAAGGGGGCAAAATCTTCAACCTTATGGCGCTGGCGCACCAATAATGCCAATAATTCATCGCTGCGCTGGGCCGACAAAGCATGAAGCTGGGCCATAATGGGATGGCTATGCCACTCCTTGATGGACATAGGCAAACTCAACTTATGTATGCTCTGTCCTGATTGAAGCATTTCAGTATTAAACAATGCCACATGGCTGATACATTCTGGTAACTCCTCTTGGCGAGAGGTAATGAGCAGTAGCTGACAGTTCTTGGCAACTTCATCCAACAGTTGTGACAAACTCTCCTGATGCTCACAATCTAAACCCGCATAGGGATCATCAAGGATCAGCAATTGCGGTTGCATTGCTAGGGCACGCGCTAACATTACCCGCCGAGTTTCACCGGTTGATAACTGCCGAAAACCTCGTAGGCGCAAATGTTCTAGCCCTACTTGTTGTAATAATGGGCCTAATTGCTGAGCACCCTGACAACATTCCAGCACTAACAACTCGACACTTGATCCATAATCAAGCTCATCTTTCGCTAATTCCCGCGCCAGTAATGCCTGTTGCTGTCCAAGGGAAACCCAACCAATACGCTGTGGTAGACCAGTTATAATCCCCTGATCTGGTGTAATATCCCCCGATAAGATCCGCCCAAGGAGGGAGCCTGAATAACTATCGGTCGCAAAAATTGCCCAATGCTCAGCCGTTCCTAATTGCCATGCATCAACTACCAGCACATCATTACCGTGCCCATAGCGCAATTGCTCAATCACAATACCTTTATTCAGCACAACATCAGACATCAATCTTCCTCTTTTTATGCGGTAATAAAACTCACTATGCCACCTAATGAAGCGTTTTATCACTTTGTTTTATCCACCTGAGGAAAAATAATCTCTAAACCTCAAGAGACCTCAATAAGCCCATTATAAAAAAAAGCCCTCAAATTTGAGGGCTTTGGCTTTATTAACCTTTATCAGGCTAAGTATTACTTATATGTCGCTTCGCGCTTTTTAGCTTCTTCATCCCATTTAGGCAGGATGTTTTTCTTGAAGGCTTCTTTCTCTTCAACCAGTTGTTTCATATCCATGCCTAACACGGCTTGTGCTTTCGCTTTGGTTGAAATATCAGGAACGGCCACTGGATCAGTAATACCTTTTTTACCCAGTAACTGCGCTAACTTAACACGCGCATCAGCAGCTTTATTGACTGATGTTCCTAGGATACGCAAGGCTTCATCAGGAGCGTGAGCCGCAACACCATGGGAAGCAATCGCTAGATCCCAACGCCATTGTGAATGACGGATATCAGTCAGGATAGGCTTCATTTCTTCTTCAGTTGCACCAGCTTTCCAAGCAGCTTCAGCTTCAAAATGTGCTTTAACTAATTGCTCTTCTGCTTTCAACTTCATTTCTTTGACTTTAGCTTTACGCTCATTCGTCACGCCAACCAAAAACTCTTTCGTTTGGCTATGGCAAGTTGCACAGGTTTCTTCAAAACGGTCGAATGGATTACCGACTTTATGATCGGTAAACTTCTTGCCATCAGCACTGGTGACTTTTGGCATGTGGCAGTCAACACAGCTCACATTATTCATACCATGAATACCCATTTTCCAAGTTTCATACTCTGGATGTTGGGCTTTTAACATTGGTGCTTTAGACAGTGCATGGGTCCAATCTGAGAATTGGATTGAGTCATAATAGACTTCCATTTTCTCAACAGTCACACCCATATCCCAAGGGAATTTGACAAAACCTTTTTTGTCTTCGGTTTTTTCAAAATAGTATTCAACGTGGCACTGGGCACACACCATTGATTCTTTATCTTGCTTAGAAGCCTTGCTAAAAGGTGTACCGATTGCATCTAATGCACGGTCAACATAAGGGCGAGAAATACGTAACTTTGGCGAGCCTTTATCATGGCAATCACCGCAGCCAATTGCGTTAGTCACTTCTGGGCCACCCTTAGCCCACTTACCTTTGAAATAACCGTCTTCGCCTTGCTCTTCAATCAGGCGAGGCACATCTGGACTTTTACAACTCCAACATGCCATTGGCAATGGGCCGTCTTCCGCGTCTTTAGGCGCACCTGTACGTAAGGTATTGCGTACATCGGTTACCGCATACATATGACCACGCGGAGCTTTATAATCCTTTGCAAAAGGATAACCTGCCCACAGGATAACCATATTAGGATCCTGTTCAAGCGCATCCACTAACTCTTCACTTTTAGCGGTATCATGCCAGCTATTGTATTGATTTTTAAATTTATCTTTATAAACCTCATTGCGAGGTTCAGTTTTATCGCTCGCCATTGCGCCCGCCGCCATGAAGCTGGCGGCAACCAGTGCACTTAGTGCAAAGGACTTACCTGTCATCTTCTTCATCATCTCATCTCCGTGTTACATTATTGTTGTGAATCACGACATCTCCGTTACCAAAGTTAGTAGCTTAATGCCGCTAAAAATATACCTCTTAGGAGGTATCTGCGGCGAAGTTTGCGCCAGATCAAAATGTAATAGTGTTGTTGTTCACACTTTTATGTTTTTGTTAAGGTATTACATTATTTTCTAATGTAAAAACACAACTAAAGAGCCATCAAAACGTGGCCTTCAACTGGATAGCCAACCTATGAAACGAGGCAGTCTCACCTCTAAGATTTTAGGATTAATGTTAGTCCTTATTCTGCTTTCTAGCAGTTTAGCCATCTTTGCCATCATTAATCTGTCCTATAGTTTAGGCGATGCTAAAGCAATTAACGCATCAGGATCCCTGCGGATGCAAAGTTATCGACTCATGTTTTATGCCAATTCAGGTAGCCAAGCCGCCCAGAAAAAAATTATCGAATTTGAAAATACCTTGCATTCCGAAGCCTTACAGCCATCGACAGGTTGGCTAAGCCCACAAAAAATCGCAGACCAATACCAACTTGTGATCGACAAGTGGCTCGTCATGAAATATTACATTGAGCAGGAAAATTCCCGTGACTATGCTGCAGCACTCAAGGACTTTGTCGATACGATAGATTTACTCGTACTGGAAATGGAACACCATGCCGCCTTTAAATTGAGGTTATTGGCAGCCAGCCAAATTTTTGGTCTAGGGCTGATGCTCTTTATTGCTTTTATTGCCGTGCGGTTCACCAAACGTAAGGTAGTAGTGCCATTGCAAAAATTGATGGAGTCCGCCAACACCATTTCTAAAGGTAATTTTGAAATTGAAATGCCAGAAACCGAATATATCGAGCTCACCGCGTTGACCAATGCGCTACAAAAAACAGCAAAGGAATTAGCTACGTTATATGGAAACTTAGAGTCACAGGTTGCAGAAAAAACCTTAGCATTGACGAGGGCAAATAATGAGCTGGCCTTTTTATATGATAATTTACTCACCCTAAATGCCAATAAACTCGATTATAAAGCCCTTAGAGAAGCACTAAATCAGCTTAAAGGTTATGAATCCCTTGATTATCTACGACTGATAATTCAATACCCAGATCAAGAGGTGGAAATCGTTGAGGCAAATGGGGGCTGGCCGACAGAACCAAAGGAAAGCACTCGTTTTCCGATGCAGTTTGAGCAAGTTGATTTAGGTTATTTAGAACTGATTTCCGCACAAACACCTAATATTGCATTGTTTAACAACTTTGCCATTATGTTGACTCGCTCAATTGTGATTCACAATGCCACAGAGCAAAGACAACAGTTAGCGTTAATGGAAGAACGCGGGGTGATCGCGCGCGAATTACATGACTCCCTTGGTCAAGTGTTATCTTTTTTGAAGATACAAATCAGCTTGTTGCGTAAAAATCTTGCCTATAGTTGCCGTAGTCCAGCGGTAGAAAATCAGCTAAACGAGATTAACGAAGGTGTGAGTACGGCTTACGTGCAGCTTCGAGAATTGTTATCAACCTTCAGGCTTACCATTAAAGAACCTAATTTGAAAAGTGCAATGGAAGCCATGCTGGATCAGCTTAGAGCTAAAACCGATATAAAAATCAGTTTAGATTACAAACTCTCCCCCCAATGGCTTGAGGCAAAACAGCATATCCATATATTACAAATCACCCGAGAAGCAACGCTTAATGCCATAAAACATTCAAAGGCAACCCTGATACATATACGTTGCTATAAGGATGATAACGCTATGGTCAATATCAGTGTCTGCGATAATGGCGTGGGTATTGAGCATTTAAAAGAGCGAGATCAACATTTTGGTATAGGGATTATGCACGAGCGAGCGAGTAAACTCGCGGGTATGGTGGTGTTTAGCAGCAATGATAAACTCATTGTCCCTAATCATATTGAACCAACCGAAAATCAAATACAAAATGGCACACTTACTACTGTGACCGATGGTGAACTCGGTATTCCCCAAGGAACGAAAGTCACTCTTATTTTTCCTTCTCAACTGGAGCCTACACATGGGTAAACCCTATTCTATCTTGGTCGTTGATGACCATCCGCTTTTACGTAAAGGTATCTGCCAATTGATCACTTCAGATCCTGATTTCAGTCTTTTTGGCGAAGCAGGTGGCGGATTAGATGCGTTAAGTGCAGTCGCGACGGATGAGCCAGATATCATACTCCTTGATTTGAATATGAAAGGCATGACAGGACTCGATACACTCAACGCCATGCGCCAGGAAGGTGTTACTTCACGCATCGTTATTCTCACTGTTTCCGACGCAAAACAAGATGTGATTAGATTACTTCGCGCAGGTGCAGACGGCTATTTACTCAAGGATACCGAACCGGATTTACTGCTCGAAAAACTCAAAAATGCCATGCTCGGCCATAGGGTGATCAGTGAGGAAATTGAAGAATATCTCTATGAGCTTAAAAATGTTGCCGATGAGCAAGAATGGATCTCAAGTCTTACACCAAGGGAGTTACAAATCCTGCAACAATTGGCGGAAGGCTTAAGCAATCGTATGATTTCAGAACATTTACATATCAGTGAAGGCACAGTAAAAGTTCACGTTAAAAATTTACTGCGTAAAGCGAATGCCAAATCACGAACCGAAATGGCAGTAAGGTATTTAAATAACTAAAACAGCAGAGTAAATAACAAAGGCAATCAACAGATTGCCTTTGTTATACTAGCCAAAAGAATACACATTCATATGGCATCAGTGATGCTTAAATGCCCTTTTGCACAAATTCTTGCCAGCTTAACAGTGCTTGTTCAAAATCCTCTAAACCGCAATAGGCTTCAGATTCAGCATCATAGAGTGACATCGCATCTTCTAATTCATACTCCTCATCAAATCCCAATACATTGGCGTACACTCTGGCTTGCTCTCGATCTATTTCTAAGGTTAAGTCACTGCCAATAAGCTGCCATGATTCGCGTTTACCCGCGAGGATCTCTGTAACGCTGTCTAACACTTGCTGAATTTTGGCTAACTCTGGCCCTAATTCTTCAGAAAACCACTGCCCAAGCACTTCATGATCCATGCTAAAGGTGGCTAAAAAAGTGCCCGTTAAACTGTTACGCCGAAATTCATATTCCATTTTAGGTTCTCTTTGCACTAACTCACTTAAGGCTAATTTTAACTTAACATGGGACAAGTTGCTTGAGTAACAGCGTAGCTGCCTTGAACTTATTCAAATATCCCTTGATTAGCATTGCGAGCGACAGACTTCATTTTTAGAACAAAATCAGTTAGCTTGAATAAATGATTGAGAAAGTAATTGGAAAACATATGCATGATGGATTTATCTATAGTTTAGTGCTTAGCGGCGCCCAAGCAGGCTCAAGCTTAAGCCCTGAACAACTTGATGCTTGGGATCCAAAGGATGGCCTACTCTGGCTACATCTGCGTTATCGCCACAAGAAGGCGCGTCATTGGGTCATCAATAGTGGCCTCAATAAAGTTGAAACCGATGCGCTACTCGCACAGGATACCCGACCAAGAGCCGTACTGGCTGGAGAGGGAGTACTGTTAGCACTGCGTGGCGTAAACTTAAACCCCAATTCAGCCCCAGAGGATATGGTTGCCATACGCATCTACGCCGATAAGCAAAGGATTATTTCAACCTGCGACCGTGAATTACAATCGGTAAAAGATGTGGCAGAACTTATCAAAGAAGGTGTAGGGCCGACGACTACGGGGGATTTTATTGTCGCAATCTGTGAGAGACTCACCAATCGAAAGGTCGAGTTTATCGATAAATTAGAAGAACAACTTTCTGAATTAGAAGAACAAGTCGTTTCAGGCAATGTGAAGGATCTGCGTACCGATATCGCCGAGTTACGCCGTCAAACGGTCGCAATTCGCCGCTATTTAGCGCCGCAAAGAGAAGCATTCACTAAAATGCTCTCCGATCAATTTACCCTACTTAACGATCCAGAACGGCTTAAACTAAGGGAAATCAACGATAAACTAATCCGTACCATTGAAGATCTCGATGCCCTGCGCGATAGGGCCAATGTGACTCAAGAAGAACTGCTCAGTCAGCAATCAGAACAACTCAATAAACGCTTATATTTCCTATCATTAGTATCGGCAATCTTCTTACCGCTAGGCTTTTTAACGGGTTTGTTGGGAGTCAATATTGGCGGTATTCCTGGGGCAGAAGACACTTGGGCCTTTGCCACTTTCTGCGGCATATTGGTATCCCTTGTTGCTCTGCAAATGGCACTTTTTTACCGATTTAAATGGCTATAATCATCGCAAAATAAAAACGCCAATCCCTTTAGATTGGCGTTTTTATGTTTGCAAAATCACTTTAAGCCTTGGCTACAGATCAAGCAGCTTCGAATAAATTTTCATGTAATGCTTTTACCACCTGAGCCGCTTCCGATTCTGCCACTAACACGCATAAATTATGTGGACTCGCACCTTGGCAGATCATGCGCACATTGTGGGGTTCTAGCACTTCAAACACACGGCGACAAATGCCCGGCGTGGTCGCAATACGGTTACCAATAATTGCCACTAAAGCTAAACCGTCTTCAACACGCACTCGGCAATGTTGTGATAATTCTTGCAGCAGTGCCTCACTCAACAAGCCTTGACCACTCGAGTCTGAGCCCGTTTTATCGAGGGTTAGTGATACGTTCACTTCCGAAGTGGTAATTAAGTCCACACTGATCTTATGCCTTGCCAGCGTAGCAAATGTTTCTGCCAAAAAGCCTTGGGCATGTAGCATTTGCAAGCTGTGAAGATTTAACAGCGTTTGGTCGCGGCGCAGTGCCACAGCGCGGAACACTGGCGCATCTTCCACTTGATGACGGATCCAAGTCCCGCCTTTCTCGGGTTCTTTACTCGAGCCAACAAATACTTGAATTTGCTGACGAACGGCTGGAAGAATAGTGGCAGGATGTAATACTTTGGCGCCAAAGGTCGCCATTTCAGCGGCTTCATTAAAACTGATCTCGGCAATAGGATGGGCATTTGGCGCAAGGCGTGGATCGGTCGTATAAATGCCTGCGACATCGGTCCAAATCTCCACCGCCGATGCACGCAGAGCCTCGGCTAACAATGCCGCGGAATAATCGCTACCACCGCGGCCAAGCGTTGTTGTTTGCCCCGCTTCATCGGCGCCGATAAAACCTTGGGTCACAATGACTTGCTCTACAAGTAGCGGTTGTAAATAGTCGTGCGATAGGGTTGCAATCTGTTCAACCTGAGGTTCGGCACGGCCAAAGTGGCTATCAGTACGCAGTACTTTACGTACATCAAAAGCACTGGAGTTTGCCCCTTTTTCACGCAATACCGCTGAAAATAAGGCAGAAGAACATTGCTCTCCCAGCGATAGCAACTCATCTATGGTCGCTTTGCTGCGAACGGAAACTAAAGCTTCACTGAGTAGCGCCATCCGACTCAATAATTTATCTAATGCGGCGGCCACATCGTTAGGGCGACCGAGTTTATCTAAGATAGCATATTGAATTTGGGCAATTTGTTTTAATCGTTGTAGACGCGCATCATCGGTTATCGATTCTTGCGTTAATTCAACCAATAAATTCGTCACACCGCTCGAGGCACTGACCACAACTAAACGGCAATCAGGATTTGCTAACACTATATCGGCACAGCGGTTCATCGCACCATAGTCAGCAACGGAAGTTCCACCAAATTTTGCGACAACAAGGGACATTAGCTCACCTCCGCAAAATAAGCAGAGTAAACAGCAAAAGATTGAATAAGATATTGATTAACTAACATGATCACACTCCGAACTAACGACGTTCGAAGAGCCTGGTGCTCAATGATAACGCACCCCAATAGAAGGGAAACAGCAATCGTCACCAGAAGCTCTCCACCAATTACAGGTGACAATCGTCAGGATTCAGCCTGAACGACCGACATAAACACGCAGCAACCATATCTATGCCTCGGCGTTAATCTCCCTCATCTGTCATCGTTGGAGTTTGTGCTCCTCAGACCGACTACCTAGTTAACGCTCCTCTTCTGTTCCTTTCCACGGAAAGGGACGAAAAAAGTAGCAATAAACCCCTAATGAAGTCAATGCTAATTTCATATCAAATAAACAAATTAACTGAGAGTAAGTGTGAGATTAAGTGTTCAAATCAGGCAGCTCATACACTAATTGCACATAATCACTAAATTTACCTAAACAAACTTCATCGTATCCCGCTAATGTGCAAGGCACTAAACTCACACAACCCTGCTCAACCATGTAAATGGCATATTGATTAAATTTCTTGCCTAATTGCAGTGCCATGGTTCTATCGATAAACACAGCCCAGCTTTTTTCCATATAGGATAAGTCAGGAGCGGCACCGACTAATGCCCTATAAGGACTGCTAAGTGATTCAATATCGAGGAGAAGTTGTCTATCGAGTAAGCGGTTCTTGCTGGGAGAAAAACGTTTTGAAGCAGGATTATGGGCGGTAATTACGGCAAAGGGAAAATCACAGGATAATGCTTGAGTCAGCAAAAATAATGGTGTTTGGTAACACTGCCACAGGTCTTGAGTCGTATTGTCCATTGGTAGTCTAGTCGAAAAATGAACCCGAGTTAGTGTAGCAGAGTGATTGTAAAATCCAAAGAGGCGTGAACTGGCTCACAAGAATTAAAAATACATTAGTTATACTAATCAATAAGTAAAGTAAATATCATGGTAAATATCGCCCTTAGCTTGAAATTTGTTAACATTTCATTTGTTAACAAATGCCTAAAACGAGTACAATGACATCACTGGCCTAGTTGAACAACGGCTTAAGATTGCCTAGTGTTTAATACTGTTTGTTATGTTGTTCTTTGGGGATAACAACGTCGGCTAGACATCTGTGTAAAATGTGTTCTACATTTGATTTATCATTTAAACATTTAAAAAAACAATAGTTAAGGAACTATTTCTAACTATTGCTTATCGAAGTTGATACTTGTTACGTTTTATCGTATTACACTTTAAACGTGCACTTTATATACATCCTGATATGTCGCAGTGAAGATCTTTCCTTTAGAAGCACAGCAGTTCAAGGAAGTATCAACATTTTTATGAATATAAGAGCCCGATGTAAGAGGCACTTATGGTTAGAATAGAATTGATTAAAATTTAGGTAAATAACATGCAAAATCCGCACATTCTGATCGTTGAAGATGAAGCCGTTACCCGTAACACGCTGAGAAGTATTTTCGAGGCAGAAGGGTATGTGGTAACTGAGGCCAATGATGGCGCAGAAATGCATAAGGCTATGCAAGAAAACAAAATTAACTTGGTGGTGATGGACATTAACCTACCAGGTAAAAATGGTCTGTTGTTGGCACGTGAACTGCGTGAAATCAACAACATCGGCCTAATCTTCCTGACAGGTCGTGATAACGAAGTCGACAAAATCCTTGGACTTGAAATTGGCGCGGATGATTATATTACCAAGCCGTTCAACCCACGTGAATTGACGATTCGTGCTCGTAACCTTCTGACTCGTGTTAATAGCGCTGGCAATGAAGTCGAAGAAAAGAGCTCTGTCGAATACTACCGTTTCAACGATTGGAGCTTAGAGATCAACAGCCGTTCTCTCGTAAGCCCACAGGGTGAATCTTACAAACTGCCACGTAGCGAATTCCGCGCTATGCTGCACTTTGTTGAAAACCCAGGCAAAATCTTAACTCGTGCTGATCTGCTGATGAAGATGACTGGCCGTGAGTTAAAGCCACATGACCGTACTGTTGACGTGACTATCCGTCGTATCCGTAAGCATTTCGAAAGCTTGCCAGATACGCCAGAAATCATCGCAACCATTCACGGTGAAGGCTATCGTTTTTGCGGTAATTTAGAAGACTAATCTGCGACTTACCGTTTAAACGCCATAAAAACCAGATCATAGGATCTGGTTTT
Organism: Shewanella sp. W3-18-1; assembly: GCF_000015185.1. Classification (NCBI taxonomy): domain Bacteria; kingdom Pseudomonadati; phylum Pseudomonadota; class Gammaproteobacteria; order Alteromonadales; family Shewanellaceae; genus Shewanella; species Shewanella sp. W3-18-1. The sequence goes on from NC_008750.1 coordinate 3,977,508, forward strand.
TTTATGCATGCTACTTTCCGCTTTTTAACTGTCTATCGAGGAAATCCGCCAGCGAGCGATATAAGTGATTACGCACTTTTTCGCCACGCATTGAGTGTTTAGATCCCGGATAATCGATCATCTGAAATAATTTACCTTCATCCTGCAATGCCTTATAGACGCGAGTGCTGTTTTCAAACAAGACGTTATCATCAGCCATGCCGTGGTACATCAAGAGTCCCGATTGATAGTTTTTCACATAGGGGAATACGCTACTGGCTTCATAACCCGTTTCATTATTCTCAGGATGATCTAAGTAACGCTCAGTGTAATGGGTATCATATAAGCGCCAATCGGTGACAGGAGCCCCCGAAATCGCGGCTTTAAAGTAATCCGGCGCCTTAAATAGACTCATCAAGGCCATATAACCGCCGTAACTGTGGCCGTAAATTGCCACATTATCGGCATCGACAAAGGGCAGACTCCGTAAATAGTCCACTCCCACTTTTTGATCCTTGACTTCAGCTTCGCCCAAATGACGGTAAATCACTTGCTCGAACTTGGTGCCTCTGTGGGCGCTGCCGCGGTTATCCAGTTGAAATACCACATAACCTTGCTGAACTAAGTACTGGGTAAAGTAATCCTGCTCACTCCAGCTATTGGTCACCAATTGCGCATGTGGGCCACCATAAACCCGCACAACCACGGGATACTTTTTACCCGCATCGAAGGGAACCGGTTTAAATAGGCGTGTTTGCAAGATTTGGCCATCTTCGGCTTTAAGCTCTTTAAACTCAGGCAGTTGCCAAAGTCCCACATAGTCATATAAAGGATGACCCGCTTTGACTTGGTTTTGCTCAACCCACGCTAAATGTTGGCCCTTGTCACCGTGTAAACTAATCTGCGGTGGCTGAGATAAGCTATTGAAATAATCGAGATACACGCTTTGATTGTCGGCAAATACAGGATCATGCATACCCGCCGCTGTACTCACTCGTTCAATCTTGCCGCCCGCTAACGGCACGCGATACAGTTGTTTCTCGATTGGCGTATCTTTACGGCCAGTGAAATACACCCAACCTGCGGTTTCATCGACATATTCCAGCTTATCGACAGCCCACTCACCTTTAGTCAATTGCGCCTTAAGTTTGCCTTTTAAGTCAAAAAGGTACAGATGATTAAAGCCATCGCGCTCCGAGGCCCAAATAAAAGCCGATTGCTGCTTTAAAAAGTGCAAGTCATTGTTAAGATTAACCCATGCATCGCTTCGCTCTTTGACTAGCGTTTTCGGCTTGGTCAGCGCATCTAATGCCACTAACTGCAAATCAAGCTTATGTTGATCGCGGCTCTGCCACTGAAACGATAAATGTCTACTGTCGGGCAACCAATTAACCCGCGGCAGGTAAATGTCTTTGCTCTTATCATCATTTAAGGTCACCCAATTGATAGCCTTATCTTTTAGCGTGACCACACCTAATGCAATGTCGACGTTGTTTTTGCCCGCATAAGGATAGCGCTGTTCGGTAAGTTTAATGCCATCGGCATAAATTTCATTACGAGTGACTAACTCAACGCCAGATTCATCTATTCGCGTAAAAGCGATAGCCGATTCATCGGGTGCCCACCAGTAGCCCGTCATGCGATCCATTTCTTCTTGAGCCACAAATTCTGCCATGGCATTTTTAATCGCCCCACCACCGTCTGTGGTCATGGCCTCAAGCTTTTTAGTTGCAAGATCGAGCACATACAAATTTTGATCCCGCACAAAAGATACAAAATTGCCCTTAGGTGATAAGCGGGCATCGGTAGCAAAACCTTCACCAATCGAAAGTTGACTCACACGATTATCGACCAAGGAGAAGTAATACAAATTGCCCGAGGCAGGGATCAATAGCGCCTTGCTATCGTCAGCCCAGAAATATTCCATAATGCCTTCGCCATAAATACGTTGGCGCTCGCGGCGTGCCTTTTCTTCATCGGATAACTCATTGCTCGCCAGCTTATCGGCGCTCAGCAACAGGCTAGATTTTCCTGTTTTAACATCCATTTGCCACAGATCGTAAAAGTTTTGGTTATCCTTACGGCCTGCAAGATAAGTCACGCGTTGACCATCGGGAGATAATTTTAAACCTCGGGGACTGGTGCCCGCTAATGCGGGCGAAGCATTCATCCGCTCAATGGTGAGGGGCAGTTTGCCGCCTTCGAGGGCATAACTCGGCGATATTGAAACCATAACCATTTGACTCGCTATTAATAGGGATGAGGCGCCCAATTTCACGGCGCGCAGGGAGGAAGCTAACCCATTTTTAGTCATTATTATTCCTTGGAAGCATATTCGCCTGAAGACGGCGATTAAAAAACTGCCGCCATTGTGCCAGAGGCAAAGCCTAAATAAAAAGCGCGGGCAATATACAGATACAAATTAACTGGCGAACAAAACCCCCACAACTCAGCCAAATCATCAAGATGATAAACACAGTTTCGCATTAACAGATAACCGCAACGCTCTAAATTCATTAAAACCCACAGTAACATCGCTGAAATTGTCGACTAACTGAGTTATCATTCGCGGCAAATAACCAAATTGACCTCATTGTTGAACCCCTAAAGGACCTAACATGCAGACTCTTGCCCAGCACTTAACCTCACAGGCAGTGAACGACTCTCTCTCGCAACTGATTTTGACCTTAGCCGACACCTCAAAAGCCATCAGCCATGCCGTACGCCACGGTGCGCTTGCAGGCGTGTTAGGTGCGACCGAGCAAGAAAACGTCCAAGGTGAAACTCAGAAAAAACTGGATATCATCACCAACGATATGCTTAAAGATGCGCTCAAAGCCGACGGAACAGTGCGCGGCTTAGCATCAGAAGAAGAAGATCATGTGGTGGAAGTGAGCACCAATGGTCAATATCTGGTGTGTTTCGATCCCTTAGATGGCTCATCGAACATCGATATCAACTCGCTAGTCGGCACGATTTTCTCTATCCTGCCCGCCTCTGCTGGCGAGTTAACTGAAACTAGCTTTTTACAATCTGGCCGCAATCAGTTAGCCGCAGGTTATGTGCTCTACGGCCCATCGACCATGCTCGCGCTCACCACAGGCCAAGGCGTGCAACTCTTTACTTTGCACCCAGAAACCAATGAGTTTTTACTGACGAATGCCGCCATGAGCATTAGCGCAGACACCCAAGAGTTCGCCATTAACATGTCAAACCAGCGTTTTTGGGAAGCGCCAATGCAGACCTATATCGCCGATTTACTGCTCGGTAAAATTGGCCCGCGTGAAAAATCCTTCAACATGCGCTGGATTGCGGCCATGGTCGGCGATGTACACCGCGTGTTATCCCGTGGCGGTATTTTCACTTACCCAACCGATAATAAAGATCCGAAAAAACCGTACAAACTGCGCTTGATGTACGAAGCCAACCCAATGGCATTCTTAGTCGAACAAGCTGGCGGTAAAGCCTCTACGGGTTATGAAACCATTTTGGATATTCAGCCAACACACATTCACCAACGTGTTGCGGTTATCCTAGGCAGCGCCAACGAAGTTGACGCTTGTTTGAGCTACCATGGTTTAGACTACAGCGAAGAACCTGGTTTAGACTAAGCCGAATCGCTTACATTCTGATTTTTATGATAAAAGCCACTGATTATAGTGGCTTTTTTGTTGTCGCTGAATGCAACATTCATTTTTAAATGCGGCCTTATGGCCGAGAAAGTTTAACGTCGTGGGGCTTCACCCCACACCCGACCAAGGAGGACTGCTCGTCCTATCCTCCTTGGATGCTCCAAGACGCCCCAACGGAGTTGAAAACCCCTTGTGCTCATTGCCAAATTTGCTACCGCTTCCGAAGCATGCATCCCTGCACCTGCGAAAGCTAGCTTGCCATCCATGGCAAGACTCACGCAATTTGTCTATTCGCCCTGCAGCAACTCCGAGGGGAGGGTGAACACCTGTCGCTACTGTATGGGCTGTAAATTCAGAAAGAATTGTGCCTGTCCGATCTTTCATCGTAACCGTCTAGCGAACCACACCTCGCATCATTAATCTGCCTATTTGAAAATACCTGCTCAATGATAAATTTGGAGCAGGTGATGAAAACATACAGAACAACTACTCAGTGGCAGATGCTACTTCAACAACGCGGCTCGTTTAGTGGCACTAATGTTGAATTCTGCCAACATCATAATGTCTCGATTACCACTTATTATAAACAACGTGCTTTACAGGCTGAGAACCAGCAAAAAATAACCTTACCAACGCGCGCTACATCATCACGCTTTATTCAACTAAAACAAACCACCACTGACGTCTGCGAGCACACTCATCAAAATACACTGCAGTTTGATACCCGCACCGGCCAACTCACCCTACCTGCAGATTTAGCAACGACCGATATCGTTGCCATTATTAAAGGGCTAATGGCATGAAGATGTTTGTTGATGTGCCCACCGTTTATGTATGTGCCGATGTGGTCGATTTTCGAAAATCGATTAATGGGTTAGCCGCCTTAGTGGAAGCAGAGCTTGAACTCCCAGTGCTCAGTGGTGCGCTATTTGTCTTTTGTAATAAAGGCCGTGACAAACTCAAATTGCTTTATTGGGATAATACCGGCTTTGCGCTGTGGTATAAGCGATTAGATAAGCATAAGTTCAAATGGCCCAAACTCATGTCACCCACCATGACATTAACCGAGCAACAATTACACTGGTTATTGTCGGGTTATGATGTCATTGGCCACAGTAAAATTGATATAGCAGGTAAGCAATTACTTTAATATTTGCGATCGATTGATGATCATCAAAGGATGTTCATTTAGCACTGGAAACCCGCTGGTGACGCCTTAAAATAGGCGTCATGAAAAATGTACTCGCCCTTCAACAGCGCATTGCTGAACTGGAAAAACTGCTCGAAAATGAGCGGCAATTATCTTTACAAAAAGATGCGCAAATAGCTGCGCTAGAAGAACGCTGGCGCCTGGCCCAACAAAAACAATTTGGCAAAAGTGCTGAAGGCTTTGTAGGGCAAGGCGAGTTATTCAATGAAGTAGAAGAGATTGTTGAAGCCGTTGAGGCTGAGCAACAATCCATTAGCTATACCCGCAAAAAACCGGTGCGTAAGCCACTGCCAAAAGACTTACCCCGTGAGCAAGTTATCCACGACATTGAAGATAAAACCTGTGATTGCTGTGGCGGTGAGCTACATAAAATGGGTGAAGATAAGTCAGAAAAGCTTGAGTTTATCCCAGCGCAAATAAAAGTCATTGAGCACATTCGGCCTAAATACGCGTGCCGTCACTGTGATAAATCCTCGACGAATACGCCAATAAAACAAGCACCAATGCCTGCAATGCCGATTAATAAAGGTATCGCGACGAGCAGTTTGCTCAGTCAGCTTATCACCAGTAAATACCAATACGGGTTACCGCTTTATCGCCAGGAAGCGATGTTCAAGCAATACGGTATTGAGCTCAGTCGCCAGACCATGAGCAGCTGGATAGACAAATCCGCCGCACTCTTCGCGCCACTAGTTGAGCGACTTAAAGCCGAACTGTTAAAGCAGCCCACGCTGTTTGCCGATGAAACGCCATTAAAGGTGGTGAAATCCGATAAAGTGAACAGCTACATGTGGGTGTATTGCTCAGGTCGAGATTCACCAGACCCGAATAATCCTATCCCTAATATCGTGCTTTACGATTTTCACAATAGTCGCGCGGCCGCGTGCGTGGTTAATTATCTTGATGGATATCAAGGGTACTTGCACGTAGATGGTTATCAAGCTTATGAAAAAACACAGGCAACCTTAACTGGCTGCTGGGCGCATGCGCGTCGTAAATTTATTGAAGCCAAAAAGCTGCAAGGTAAAAATAAAACCGGCAAAGCGGATGTGGTATTGAGCCTTATCCAAAAACTGTACGGCGTTGAGTCACGCGTTAAAGATAAAAGTGCGGATGATAAATACACGACAAGACAAGCAGTCAGTGTGTCTATACTGGACAAGCTAAAAGCATGGCTTGAGCAAAACCAACCGAATTTAGTGGGTAATACCAAACTGATAGAGGCGGCTAATTACCTGGCTAATCAATGGCACAAACTTATTCGTTATGTTGATGATGGCAGATTGAGTATTGATAATAATCGTGCAGAGCGAGCGGTAAAACCGTTTGTGATTGGTCGAAAAAATTGGTTATTCAGTCAGACAGCTAATGGGGCTCATGCCAGTGCCACGCTTTACAGCATTGTGGAAACCGCAAAGGTTAATGGCTTAGTGCCATTTGATTACATCATGGCTTGCCTTAATGAACTGTGCCAACCAGCACCGGATATAGACAGCCTGTTACCATGGAATTTTAAAAGATAGGTGTAGTTGCCCGGACGCTTACCTTTCATCCATGACCGGACTCACGCAATTTATTCCAACGCCCCACGGCAACTTCGCAGGGAATGAGTATCATCTGCACAATTGTATGAACTTAGGTTGAGAAAGCCAATTATTCTTAAAATTAAATAAAAATGTATTTAATCAATTGGATAAAATACTACCTACTTAACTTTTTCGACTTTTTGAGCTCTCTGTGGAAGAGGGCAAACTATTTACATTTTTCTGAGGAGAATTTGATGTAAGACGATAGTTTTGCATCCATAAAGGTAAGCCTCTAACTACTTGAGCAGAGTTACTTTTAATCATTTTGCTTGTCCTTATGTTCTTGTAAAATATCTTGAAGCTCTGCATCAAGAATAAATTCACTCTCTAAGTATGATAATGGAACTAAAGGGATTCTTAGTTCTGCTGTTTCTCTTTTCCAGTCAGCAAGATGACCCGCAGATTTGCGAATAAGCTTCCTTCCATTACCTAACTTCATTGAGAATAGGTCAATAAATTTTCTTGGTCCAACCCCTGCAAACGGATAAAAGTGCACTTTCGTTTCGTCACCATTGAACCTATCAACTTTTATTGAGTCACTATGCAACTTTGTTGCAAAACTCTTTGGATAGGGCTCAATAAACACAACTTTACCAACGCCTGCAGCAACAATATGCTTGGCGCAATTGTGGCATGGGAAAGTGGTTGTGTATAGCGTGGCTCCCAAAACTGAGATCCCCGTACGTGCAGCAGACATCAACGCTTCCATTTCAGCATGCACAGCGCGACCATACTCTGTGATATCCAGTATACCTGTCTGCTTTAAGCGTTTTTTCGCGATTTTATAATTTTCATCTTCGGAAACAGTATTATTATAAGCATCAAATTCTTTTAAAATTTTTAAACTAATAGCCTTTTTTTCCTGCTCATTTGTATCGCATCCTTTGACATAATCTCGCTGATCATTAATCCCAGGCCAATAGAGTCCGCCCCCTTTTTGAGGGACATCATTAGCCCCTGTTGAAATAATATCACCAGAGACTCCCACAACTACAGCACCTACTTGTCGAGATAAATCTGCAGAACGTAGAGAAGCTGCATACGCAAGAAACATTGCATATTCATCTAGATTCGGTGATACAACAGGTTTAGCAAATAAAATACTAAGAATCCGCTGTAGCTGCTCATCGAACTCCTCTACAGTATCAATAGTTAAAAAGAAGTCTGAAAGTTGGAATACATCGCGAGTTGACTGTCCGTGCTCGCCATATTCAGTTGATAAATCATTTTCTCTATCGTCACGCTCTATGAGCTCCTGAGCTTTTTCTCTAGTTTCAATTCCTTTTTGTTCCATAAGATATTTTATACGGCTCTCTTCATCGGCAGTTATGCCTATTAAGACAAAGCCTTTCCCGTAAACAGTCCGTAGAGTTTCCACTTCATCAGGATGCTTTAAAGAACGAATAATATGGGCAGTCCGAAAAAGAGGTTTACTTCTATCAGCCTCTCTTTCACGCTTTGAAAGAATCGAATTAATGGCCACAAGAGCCATAATGTCGTCTCTTTTATAGTCTTTCCGTAAACGATTACCTAAAGCCATAGCATTTTGAAGTCGTTCATCTTCTGAAACGAAGCCAACCTCACCATTCTCAATCAGTTCTGCCATCAATTTACTAAGGTGAAGCCAATTTAGCTTGTATCTGTACCGAGTTAAAAATGTTTCAAAACGAGAACTTATATCGTCATAATTCACACCAACTGGTGTAACAAGTCCAATAATGACCTCACTGTCAGGTGCATAAGTATCCATATTAAGAATTAAGTCCTTCAATAACCGAGTAGACACATAAAAAACACTATTTTAACAAACTTACGACAAAGTCGAGCAAGAGTAAATTGATTGTGTTGTTGGCATCGAAAGATGGCACAGGCATAACTCTTTTGGGATTAACAGCAAACGCCGATATCACAGAAGTTTACCCTCCCCTCGGAGTTGCCGCAGGGCATTTGCGTTCGTTGCGTGAGCGAGGCATGGTCGTTCTCGTGCATCAGACCCATAGGGAAATGGGAAATGGGAAATGTCAGAATGATGTATGGAACGTCATTGACCATGCACTTCACGACATTCAGGCATCCTGCCTATCAGAGAGTTTAACGAGCCACCCATTGTTAAATTTTCTACAAGAGATGCTAGGTATCATTCAGGTTGCTTTAGATGGCTTACAAACAACACCAAAGTGAAAAGAGCTCACCTTCCCCTCGGAGTTGCCGCAGGGCATTTGCGTTCGTTGCGTGAGCGAGGCATGGATGCCGAGATAGCGTCAGTCGAATCAGGGACGAGCGTCTGACGCGATAGCATAAGGACGCTTAATGCCCAAGGGGCTTTCAACTCCGTTAGGGGCGTCAAGGAGCATCCAAGGAGGATAGGACGAGCAGTCCTCCTTGGTCGGGTGTGGGGTGAAGCCCCACGACTTTGACTTACCTCGGACGTAAGGCCGCAATTGCTAACATACTCACAGCGATAACCTTGCCAATTCAACACCAAACAAACCAGCACTATTATCGGGTGTGGGGTGAAGCCCCTTAATTCACCTCGGTCGTAAGACCACAAAGCCAAAAGCTACGTAGCAAGTGCGAAATGTGGCGCAAAGAAAGTCACGACAGGTACAAACTCCAAAGCACAAATCTGCCACAGCAGCCGCAAGGCCTGCGTGAGTGACCATGGCTGGGCTTACACATTTTATAAATCAAGAGGGCCAACGCCCCGCAGCAAGGTCGGCGGGGATTGGTATTGCGTGGCATTAGTGGTGGATTTAGATCAGAAAGATCTACCTATCCGGTTTGTCGCCTTTCTATTCAGCGAATTAAACCTGCAGCTTTACTGACATTGTTTACTTTACTTTCAGTTGATTGTTTACTGAGTGCACACCTGAGGTTGCTGCAGTTACCAGTTTAGCCTGGTCTTTTTGAGCTTGGGTGTCTACCTTACCGGAAAGCATGACATCACCCTTGCGAGTTTCTATCTGAATATCAAAATCTTTTAACTGCGCATCGGCCATCAGCGCGGTATTAACTGCGGTGGTTATTTTTACATCATCACCAGTGCCATCCTCGGTTGTCACGGTTAAATCCGGTGAACCGCTTTGAGCATTAACATTTCCACGGTCACAGCCGTTAAGCAACAGACTACCAGCTAGCACTATACCAGCAGTTACGAACGTACGTTTTAGTGTTTGCATTATAAGCTCCTTCACACTGCAAAAAGTGCAGGGTAATAACCATAATGCAATAACGATAGCTCTGGCTCTGTGCGCTGACAGACATACCAAGTTATGGGGTGACATTAAGTAAGCGGTAAGTACAGCGTAGTCGTGCGACAAATGGGAGCTCCATAATAGATGGCATTTCATCCCCTCTGCTATTGTATAATGGCGAACCGAAAGTGCATTATGCTATTGTTTTAGCTTAAATGATTCGATTGACTTCTACTGTATCTTATATAAAGGGTTAAATTTTTGATGGAAAAAATATTTGAAAGGCTAATGTATGCATCGCGCTGGATTATGGCGCCGATTTATTTGGGATTAAGCCTCGTCTTATTAGGTTTAGGCATTAAATTCTTTCAAGAAATCTTTCATGTTTTGCCTATCATTTTTGAGATGCGCGAAGTGGACTTAGTGCTAGTCACGCTGTCACTGATTGATATCACGCTTGTAGGCGGGCTTATTGTGATGGTGATGTTTTCTGGCTATGAGAATTTCGTCTCACAATTAGATGTAGGTGAAGATAGCGAAAAATTAAGCTGGCTTGGCAAACTGGATTCCGGCTCGCTGAAAAACAAAGTCGCTGCCTCTATTGTGGCTATTTCGTCCATTCATTTGCTCAAAATATTTATGAATGTTGAGAATATTTCCAATGACAAGATTATGTGGTACTTGCTGATCCATATCACTTTTGTCTTATCTGCCTTTGCTATGGGATATTTAGATAAAATAACCCGTAAATAAGCACGCTAAATGGGTGCACCTGTAAGATTATGAATTTCAGAGTGAAAGAAGACGGACTGCGGGGAAAATATAAGCTCCAATCCCCCGCGTTATATCTAGACATTATCCCATTTAAGTAAGAGCCCCGTTCAGAGCGATTCCTTCAGACTTAGCCTCGGCAGGTTTTACCACTGCCGCGGCTAAATTAACACAAGAGGGTATTCCATAATCAGTCTGGTGCCGGGGTCGAAGGCGGGAATACTCTCGCCATCATCTCACTCCCGCATAGATATTGATGCCAAGCCTTAGCTCGGCATCAATATCTATGGTTATCTACATCTATGCTTATTCTACCGCTTATAACCTAAAGCCACTCAGTGACTTTTTCATATCACTAGCCATGTTCCGTAGTTGATGGCTGGCAGTCGATAGTTCTGAAGATTTTGCATTGGTGTTTTCCACCGCCTGCGCAATATTCTCCATATTTTGATTAATCGTACCCGACACAACGGCCAGTTGTTCTGTGGCGCTGGCCAATTGATCGTTGACATCGGTAATGCTCGACACGGCAGTGTTAATGCGGGTTAGCGCCTCGCTGGCCTGCTGAGAACAGACTATCGTTTGCTCCGTTTCGGTTCGACTTTGCGCCATCGATTGCACGGCGTTGGCAGAGTCTTGCTGAATGCCTTGAATACGCCTATTGATATCCTGAGTTGACGCCTGAGAGCGGCTAGCAAGGGTACGCACTTCATCGGCCACAACAGCAAATCCGCGCCCCATTTCTCCAGCACGCGCCGCTTCTATCGCCGCATTTAATGCCAATAGATTGGTCTGCTCCGCAATCGCACCGATAACATCGGTGACCGCACCAATTTCATCGCCACGTTTAGACAACTGCCCTATCACATCAGAGACTTGCTCCAGTTTTACTTTAAGCGCATCAATGGCCGTTATCGTTTGGCCTACGGATGTCACGCCGTTTTTGGCTTCAGTGTCAGCATCTCTGGTCGCTTTAGCGGCCAGAGTCGCGCTGCGGGCCATATCCTCACAAGTCGAGGTCATTTCATTGACCGCGGTAGCCACTTGAGCAGTTTGGTCCATCACACTTTGTAAAATATGCTGCGTCTGTTGGCTGGTGTCCTCAAGTACCTCTGATTGCTTGACCAATTGCTCAGCCATTGCCGATTGCTGGCCGATAATACTGCGCAACTGGCTGATAAGGCCACTTAATGCCGCCAACAAGCTGTCGTTATCACCCGGCTTTAACCCAAAGTTCACTGAGAAATCACCCGCCGCAACCTGCTGCACCAGTGCTTTGGTTGTCGCCAGTTCCCCACCTAGTGCCTGCAATAACCAGCGGCGGATATACAAAGACACACCAACTGTCAGGGCCATAATAACCACGACGACCAACCCAACTCTCATAGCGACTTCCCAGAAGGCCGCTTTAACATCATCAATATAAATTCCAGAACCGAGCACCCAGCCCCATTTGTCATCTTTTGCCACATAGGACAACTTGGTATAACGCTCCTGCGTCACTCCCCCACCTTTTAAGGGTTTAGGCCATTGGTACTCAACAAAACCATTGCCATAACGGTCGATAACGTCAACAAAACTGACAAACAAGTTGGCGTTGCTCAGTGTTTGTTGTTGGCTGCCATCACGGTTACGCATTAAGGTCGCGTGATGAAAGTTGGGTTTGTCCAGTACGGTGCCGTCTAAAGTGGATACGGTTGGATGCATAACCATTTTGGGGATAGGCCGACCGGTATCGTTAATCCAAATATATTCAGTACCATCATAACGAATGGCCTTAATGGTCGACATGGCCTGCTGCTGCGCTTGCTCAGTGCTTAATGCACCGCTTTGCTCCAGTGTCTGATAATGTTTAACGATACTCAGGCTGCTATCAATGATCGCCACAACGCGATCTTCCCTCCCCTTAGTCAAACTCTGGTTAAGTGCGTTTAGCTCCATGATGCCCAGCACCACGAAACCCAGCAATGCCAGTAACGGAATGCTGAGTAATCGCCCCCCTACTGTCTGCCAAAATCCAGTCATGGTGCCCCCTAATTTTTCAAATGATTCAAGGTTATAAACCAGTATGGTTTAAGTTACATTTATTTAACCACTTTTAATTTGATAAAAATACTCCATGCATCTGACTCAGCTTGGAAATATCGGATTTTTAGGCACGATAAAGGCCGTATTGAAACATTAGAACCAAACAAGCTCACCTTAAGCACAAGATTCACCCTCATCATAAAAGCCAAAGACAGCTAAATAAATCCATACAACCTTCAATTCACCTAACAAAAAAAGCCACTGATATCAGTGGCTTTTTGCTTTATTGCATATCATTTTATAGCGTATAAATGAGTGGCGTTAGCTCTTCGCTAACTCAAGCTGATGCACTTTCTCAGTTTGATCCACTATGGTCAACACTGCAGTATCACCGACCACGTTACAGGATGTCAGCACCATATCGATAATACGATCCAGCGCTGCCACAATCGCAAAGGCTTCTATCGGTAAACCCATTTGATGGATTAACACACCTATCATCACCATACCGCCACCGGGCACACCGCCCGCCCCAACGGATAATAAAAAGATACTAAACAGCAGCGAAGGCAATTGCTCAGTGGTTATTGGCATACCAAAGGCGTTGGCGACAAAGAAAATCGCGACTGTGATATAAATCGCCACACCGCCCATGTTCATGGTCGCACCCAGCGGCACACCAAAACCAGCAACAGCACGGTTCACGCCTAACTTGTCCGTTAAAGTACGCATAGTCACAGGAATAGTCGCATTTGAGCTTGCGGTCGAGAGTGAAAATAACACTTGCTCTTGGGTCTTCTCGCGGAAGGTTTTGGCTGAAATGGGAGTAAAGAATCCCACAGCCATAGGATAAACCACAAAAATCCACAGTAGCAGCAGCGCGAGGATCAGCACCATATACTCAACCACACTCATAAACACGCCAGCATCTAAGGTCGCGCCGAGTTTAAACATCAGGGCAAATACACCATAGGGCGCAAGATTCATCACCACAGAAATCAGCTTCATCATAATTTTATTGGCGGTTTGAAACCCTTGCACCGCGCCAGTGACATGCTCACCGAGGGATTTGATCACACCACCGAGCATTAACGCCATAAAGATCACTTGCAACATATTGCCCGACATAAAAGCCGCCACTGGATTACGCGGGACTATGTCGATCACCAGCGCCATCAGACTTGGCAACTCTGTTGCGGTAATGGCTACACCGTCTGTGCTGCTCATATCCACGCCTTTACCGGGTTCGAGTAGCAGTGCCACTAATAATGCCGTCGCGATTGCGACAAAGGTATTGATGATATAAAAACCGAAGGTCTTACCGCCCAAACGGCCAAAACTTTTGAGATCTTGCAGCTCACAGACACCGCAAACGATGCTCACGAACACGAGTGGCACAACCAACATCATGATCATATTGACGAACATAGTGCCAACGCCACTGGCAAGCTCCACTAAATTGCCCGAGAAAAAACCGATATCGTTTAAGAAGTATTGCACTATTGTGCCGAAAATAAGGCCGGCAAACAGACCAATAAAGATCCGCGTCGAAAGTGATTTCATCATGCTTGTGGTTTCCCCAGAAAGGTCATTTATTTGTTATTCATCTTCCATGATGAGCACAATTGCCAATCCATTTTTGGCTCAGGCGGGGATAGTGAAACATGCTGGTAGTAAATTCAATGAATAAATTTACTTATTTAATTTCAAATTAAGCAAAGCACATCACAAAAAACTTCTATTAATATGATTTTAAATGAAATAAAAACAACTGAATAATAAACACTCAGTTAATCACTTTATTTTAAAATCAAAACAATAACAGTAATCAAACAAAAAACTCACGATTCAAGGGTTTTATTAGGATAACACTAGATTTAAAAACTGAATAAATACTTTAATTAGCATTTAAAACTACAAATATCGAATTTTACAGAGAGATGGGGAAGGATAAAGGTTAACTGTATGCCAGTAGTACTAGCTCAAGCCGATGATGCAGCAGGTGCTGCTGTTTGATACTAATACGATGTTGATTTAGCCAAACGGCTAATTTTTGCCAATGCTTTAACTCGGCATTTTGCAAATACTTAGCCTGTTTCGCTTGCTTGTCAAAATCATCAGTAGAATTAATTTGTGCTATCGCCAATAACTCAGCAGGTGCTGTCAGCGCAAGTTGTGGCACAAGCCAATGAGTCACGCCCGTTAAGGTATGGGCGATTTGTAACCCTGCGGGATCTAAGTCGGTAAAGGCAATGATCGGCAATTTATCTGCCATCGCTTGCAAAAAATGCCGCACGCCAATCGGGGAATGATGACCGCTACCACGGTAGATAACCATCACATGAGTTAAATCCTGTGGTAAACGCGCTTGATGGATAACATCAAATACATCTAAGTTTTCAACCACTAGGATGGTTGCGACATTGAGTTCATGGCAATGCTTTTGTGCTTCATCCAATGGAATACGCAGTGATGTGCGTGTTGAAATCCCAAATGGTGAAGATCCGAAACCCAGATACTTCATCAAAACGTATTCGGCTTCGGGGCGGATCTTAGCGAGCTTTTCATCGTGACTTTTAGCGGACATCGCCATGCGATCGATATTGAAATCAAGCTGCCTTAAATCAAGCCCCATTAGCGCCAACACGCCTTGCCTTAATAGATCAAAATCTTTGGGTGCGAAACATAGATACTTTTCAGACTCGTCTAACTCACCCACTTCTAACTCGCGGTAAATCGCGCGCCAGTTAGCCGTGAGCTTAACCTTGGGAGAACGCTTAATAAAAGCGTTCTCCAACAGTTGTAATTGTTGCTGGCCTAGGCGAGCCATAACTCAACATCGCGAATAATAAAGTTGCCGCTATAGATGGGATGCGGTTCACCCAATGGCTCAAGCTCAAAATAAGCCTTGTGTTCATCGGGCAGACCTTCGTAGCCACCAATCACTTGATAAATCCAGCTTTCGGCGTCCCAAGGCAGCGCTTTATCCGCCAGATATTCCAGCGCCGATTGGCGCAGGCCAGACTCAATCACATCGACGAAATACTCATCCACCGCTTGTTTAAGCGGATTATCCGGCACATCAAAGTCTTCACTTTGGGTGATAGAAACGGATACATCATGCTCACGCACCGCCGCAATCACGGGATGACGACTAATAGCTTTAATGTGCGCCACTATGCCCATCAACTCCAGTTCTTGGCTGGCGTTATGTACATCAACCGATGCAGGCGCGAGCAAGATTTCAGCGCGATTAAATAGACTCGGGATTTCCTTGTGGGACACATGGTCCGCAGGCCGATAATCCGGATGCAAATCAGTGTAGAGCAACCAGCCCTTGAGCAAACGGGTACGCCCACGGATTTGCCTAAAGCGGCCTAAGAGTTCGAGTAAACGCCCCTGCACTACGCTCAGTTCCTGGGCGCAGTCGCTCATGGTTTCTTGCAAAGTCGTCACTAAGAGTTTGCGCAGTTCACGGATATCGCCTGCGATTTCGCCGAGCTCACTAAACTGAAACATCTCTAAGCCATTAAGCAATTCAGACACTTGGCTTTGAGCTAATTCGTTTTCGCGGATCTTAGCGTTGATCGTACCGACGTAACCGAACTCGTTATTAATGCGGCCCCAGAGCACACGAATCGAATAACGCAGACTATCAGCGAAGCTATAAACATGCTCGCTTAAATCTGATAAATAGGCCTCGGCGGCGCTGTAGTCTGAGCTATGACGCGCCTCTTTATAATGATCGGCCAAGGTTTTAATGGTCGCTAAGGCCGAACCGACATTAGAGTCGATTTGGCGATTGCGCTCGTCACTTAAACCTTCTTCGAGTAAGGCACGCACAGAACGCTTAAGCCGCAGCTCCTGATCTGGCTCTGGCCGCCATAAAATCCCTGCCTGTTTAAGCTTTTCGACCACGCTTGGATCGTGCGCATCCTCGTTAAGAGAGCCTGCCAAATAGGTGTCCATAATAATGTCAGCATGGCGACCTAACTGCTTGAGCAGTTTCACACCCGCCTGATGTAAGTTACTGCTCATCATGGCCTCCTTGGTCACAGCTTTTACCTAGGTTTAACAGTGCCAACATTAGATTAAGTCCCGCTGGGTCGCTGTTTCCGCCTGCGCTTCTAGGCTTAAACCTTCGGTTTCATCGATAAAACGAATGACTTCATACAGATAATCCAGCTTACCCGTGGCGATATAGATTTGCTTCTCCGCATTGGGGCGTACTAAATAGCCGAGTTCGACTAAGCGTTTGAAGACTAATTTGATTTGTGCATCGCTATTGGTACTGGTCGAGCCAAATAAACGATATTGACTGAGTTTGGCTAGCTGCTCACGGAACGCCGGCGTGTCTTCGATACGGCTTTGCAGCTCGGTTAACCGCACGGGCGCACCTTCGCTCAGCGGCGCATCTTGACCACTGGCTTCTTGCACTAATACCAACCATTCCACCAGCGGGATCAATGCCTGACAGATATCTTTAAACTGCGATGAAATCACTTTGCGTTCGGCATCGCCTAACTGTAAGTAACCGCAGAAGAACACATCGCCTTCGGCGGCGGACGCCACGGTACGGTTGATTTGATTGAGATAGGCCTCGACCCGCTCGCGGGTGCTGCTATTTTTAAGGGCGCGCCAGCCTTCTTCATTGGTGGTGCGGCAAATAAACTCGCCCTTGAGTAACAGTTCAATCAAAGCGCCAGTGCCAACTAATACGGTTTGGGTTGCATCGCTCATTAGATGGCCTCCTTCGACAAACGCTTATTCAACATGTCGGCAATTGCGCTTTTCACGTTAGCCTTAGGTTTTACCAGCTGCAACATCTTGGTTTGTTTTAATTCAAGCATGATTAGATGGCCTCCTTCGACAAACGCTTATTCAACATGTCTGCAATTGGGTTGACCTTAGGCTTAACCACCTGCAACTTCTTGGTTTGTTTGTTGATAATGTAACGGTTGGCGAACAAGTTCAGCACCTCAGACTCAGGATTAGGGAAGGCGCCCAGCACAGAAATATTGTTGTTTTCACAGGCATCGAAAATCTTCTTCACGTTGGTATGGTGCAAAGTGCCCAGCTCATCGATTGGCCAATGAATGGTCACATCGGCGCGGCCACGCAGCAAGCGCGTGAATGCCAACAAGAACTTACACAAAATCAGATATGCCATACCGTGGCTTGAGGATTCATTAAGTTGTCTATCGGTGCGGATGATTAAGTCGCTGTTACCTTCTTTAAGGCGCAGCTCGATTTCCAGCAACTTAGAGATCCCCCCCGTTAATGCAGCGCGGCCGATAATGTCTAAGGCGCGGCGCATACTGTTGGTATAATCCTCATCGGGCAAGCCATTAAAGCCATCGGCTTTCCAATGTTTAAAGGCTTTGACGAACTGCTCAAGCTCAGGCCAGAACTCTAACTCACTGATGCGCGAGCGAATACGTACCGCCGATTCAGACACGCCATCGAGGAATAACTCTTCGCCCACTTCGCGGGTAATGCGCGCACTTTGGGAGGCAATGCGGCGGTCGATATCGGCGAGTACATCGTAGAAGGCGGTCAAGTCGACACCAAAAATCCGTCCCTGCTCACGCAGCGCCATAATCGATTGCGGCACTATTACGTTTAGCAATTGTTCAAGTTGTGGCACTAACTTGCGGTAATCCAGCAGACGAATACCTTTGTCGTTGATAAAGCTCGATTCTTCACGGGCACGCTCCCAAGTTTCGGCAAGACCTGAACCTGACTTGCTGGCGATCACTGAGTCAAAATGCTCCACATATTGCTTCACCGAACCCATCAAGTAATCGCGTTTTAGCAGCAAATCTTCACCTTGGCGCAGACGCTCGCCTAGGCTGCCTTGGGCTTCTTCGTTATTGGTTGGTAACTTAAGCTCGGCGAGTTTACGCATCACAGCACGTAACTTTGTTAAGTTTTCAGAGGCTTCCACCTGCGCCGCATTGGATGCCTTAAGCTCGGTATCCAATTTTTGCCTACGGGTCTTCACCTCTAAGGTTTTAGCCTTAAGCTGTTGATCGATTTCCGATACGGCGCGCTTTACATCACTAAGCTGAGTTTGCAGTTTAGGTTTACGTATCAGCCAAGTGTGCTGATACCAATCGTCGAAGCGCAGTACGTCGCTGCGGCGCTGCTCGGCGCGGCTGATTTTGGTTTCTAACTCGCGAATTTGTTGCTTAAGTTTGAGGATATTATCCTCATCCACACCGCGGGATTTAAGCTCGTTTTTGTACCAAGTCTCGCAGGCCTTCTGCTCGATTTTGGCACTTTCACGACGTCCTTCAATGGTCGCTTTAATTTGGCCGAGTTGATTGTCGAGCGCACCGATGACTTCCTGCCAATAGGCATTCTTTTCCATGCGCGCTTCTAGCGCTTGCTCTTTTTGATCTTCGAGCCAGAGTTCGTGCTGATGTTTAAGCTGTTTTAGCTCACCATCAAGTTGAGTCAGTCTTTGCCCAGCATGGGCTTTGCGCTCACTCAATGCTTTGTTGATTTTGTCTTGCTCGCTGCGCTTTTCATCGAATAGTCGACGCAGATCGTCACGGCTATTTTTGTACGCCGTGCGGGCAAAGGTCAGTTCACGGCTGAGATTATCCAGCTCGCCATTAATCGAAATTAATTGTGATTCCGCCTCGGTTTGTAGTTCCTGAGCACTTTGTAACGCTTCTTCGGCTTTGCTTAAGCGAATACGCAGCTCTTGCTCAGAGGCGGCATATTCAGGCACATCGATGGCTTTAAGATCTAAATGCACCCCAAACAGGGTGTCACCAGAGCCTGTTACACTCGGGTGTAAATCGGTACGATGCAACAGTTCTGGCGCAATCACTTTCCCTAAACTTTGCTCCCAACCTTGGGCTTCTTTACGTAAGAATTCCAATAGGGTGTGGGACTCGGGGAACAGCATATGGTGCAGTTCATCCAGTTCGGCTTGGCGCTCATTCACCCTTAAACTGGCGATACGCAAGGCTTCATTGGCTTGATCGCGCTTAGATCTGAGTTTGCGCTCATCGCTGGCAAGACGCTCGACCTTAACATTGCAGCTTTCTTGCTCTTCATCGGCGCGGTGAATACGTTCGTCGAAAATCGCGAGGCTTAACTTTTCTTCTTCGGTGTAAGTCACACCATCGACACGTAATTTAAGCTCGGCGGCTGTGAGTTTAAATTGGTATTCCTGCTCGCTAAAGCTGGCCTTACCCGCATCGATTTGGTTGCGCCATTGCGCTTCTAAGGCATCAATATCGGCGCGCGCCACCTCGCGCTGTTTATCGCGGGCTTCGCGCTGCTTGTCTTGGTCGCTGTGCAGACTTTCTAATTCACGGTTTAACTGCTCGCCAATCTTGCTACGACGGGCATTGTAGGCCGCCTCAATATCTTGGTGTTTCTCGGTTTGCAGCTTATGACGTTCACTTAAGTTTTCAACATCGTTGCGCCAGTTTGGTAGCATCTCTAAATCAGCTTTAGCCTCTTCGATGTTGGCATCTAAAAAGGCGGCATGCTGATTTTCAATCGCATCGAGTTCATACTCGCACTTTGCCACATCGCCCTTAGCGGCAGATAAGTCGAGGTTTAGCTCATCGCGCTGCTCTTTCCATTCTTCATCTAATAAGCGAAGCTTTAAATTCAATTCCTTAGCTAGGGTTTGCTCCCTATCTTGGCGATCGGCTTCTAAGGTTTCATCGTTTCGATAACCGCGAGACAGACTTGATAAACGCAGTTCGGCGCTGAGCAGTTGGTTAAATTCTTGTTCAAGTTTCTCAAACTCAGGACGAATGACTTCAAAGCCTTGGATAAGTTGGCTTTCACGGATCCACGCTTCAACGCGCTGCGGATTCAAACGTGAGCTGGGCGGATTAACCCCATCTTCCTCTAAAATGGCGGCGATCATGGATTTGACCGTCTCCATCTTGCCTTCTTTGGAGTGCACCGCTTTAGCGAGTTTTTCGATGTGGCGCAGGGAATGCTCACCCTCACACAGGGCAAATTGGCGTGCATAACCGCGTAGTTCGCTGCGATTACTGCCCGTGCTTAATAGGGTGCGATCGTTTTGAATAATGGCGCGATATTCACGGGTATTAAGCAAATTAGTGGTGGCGATGCCGGCACGTTTTAAATCACGGCCTAATTCCGCCATGGTGTGGCACAGAATAGTGTCGCCATTTTGCGATTTAATATAATCACTTAACTCAAAACCTTTGGCGATAAAACGATAGTTAACGCCCTTACCATCGCCCGCCGAGGCCAGTACAGCTTGGTACAGTAAGCCATCGGCCTTTTGATATTCGTAAATGATGTAGCTTGAATCGTGTGGCAAGTACCAACGCTCGAAACTGTCGCGGGTCGAAGGCACCACGCGGCTTGGGTATTCACCATAAAAAACAGGGACTAAACGTTGTAATGTCGTTTTACCCGAGGCGTTAGTACCACAAATGTTGGTATGGCCATTGAGGGCGAGTTCCACCACGCCCGGAAGGTGCGTGTCAATCAGCACAATACGAATCAAGCTTGCCATTTCATTCCTTATGCAAACAGGAGAGTCTTATCTAAGCTGCAGAAGTTTCTACACAAATAAGAGAAAACAATCCAAGAGGGCCACTGACGTTAAAATCGTGGCCTAAAAATAGTGCCCCTAAAATAAGGCAATCACAGTGTATTGGCAATTAAGCGGCGATGCACTAATGCCTTAGCTCACATCTCAGCCCATTGCTCAGCAAAAACCTAACCCCATAGCTAGGCCAATGTTAAGCGGCCAATGATACGACAACTTAGCCCAAATGGACGGCTAACAAAGCGGCAATTAGCGCGATAAAAGGTAAATTCCAACGGATTTATTCGAGACGCAGGCGTTCGGCGATCCGACTGTAAATCAGCATCATTTCCGCCAGCGATCCCACTTGCATGCCTTTCATCAAATTGGCGCGGTGGATCTCAACCGTGCGCATGGCAATACAGAGACTATCGGCGATCTCTTGGTTCTTCAGGCCTTGGGCAATCAGGTTGAGTATTTCCCGCTCCCTTGGCGTGAGCGCTTGATAAGTCTCAAGATACTGATTGTCTTGATGATGCGCCTTGGTATGTTCCAACGCTTTGACAACCGCCTCGGCTAACTTAGCGCCATCGGCGGGCTTTTGGAAAAAATCCACCGCACCTAATTTAAGCGCATCTACCGCCATTGGCACATCGCCATGGCCAGTGAGATAAATCACCGCTAGCGGACTATTTTTTGCCACTAATTCAAGATGCAACTGCTGACCACTCAAACCCGGCATACGCACATCGACTAGCGCACAACCCGGTAGTGTTAAGTCTACGGCGGTAAAAAAGGCTTCAGCGCTATCAAAGTCGGTGATCTTAAGGCCATAACTTTCAAGCATAAAACGCAAAGAACGACGCACTGAGTCATCGTCATCGATTAAATACACAGGTAAGGCAAGACTCATTATTGTGCTCCATTGGGTTCAGGTTTACGCGGTATAGCCACCTGCGCTTGGCAACCGCCACCCATAGCGCTTTCTAGGCTAAACGTACCACCATGGCTCTCGGCAATATCACGGCAAATCACTAAGCCTAAACCTAACCCCTCTGATTTAGTGGAATAAAATGCTTGCATCAGCAGACTGGTCTCTTCGGTTAACCCAGTGCCATTATCTGTGACCGTCAGCAAGAGCGTACATTCTTGATAGCGAAGATCGATATCGATCGTGGGTGTGTATGGCTTTTGCGTGATGCTCTGTTCGGTGCCACTGGATTCAAGCTCTAACCGCTGAACGCAGGCGTCAAAGGCGTTTTTTAGTAGGTTGAGCAACAACTGCTGCATGCCGACTTCATCGAGGGACTGTAAATAGGGCTCACCATTCACATTGACAGCAAGGTTTATCTGATGTTGTTCAAACTCATAGGCAAGCAGTGGCACAGTATCATTGACCAACTCATGCAGATACAAAGGCTGTTTCGACACTGGTCGCTTCTTCAGTAAATTACGTAAGCGACTGATAATACTGTCGGCGCGCGTGACTTCCTGCTGGATCAGCGCCAATACAGATTGCAACTCCTCAGGGCTCGTCCCCCTCTGTAATCGCACTTCAGCGCCATGACAATAATGGCCAATCGCCGCCAAAGGTTGATTGAGTTCATGGGAGAGACTCGCGCCAAGCTCGCCCGCGATAGCAATACGTTGGGCATGTTCCAGTAACGCACGGTTTTCATTGAGCTGGCGCTGAGTGTTAATCAACTCACGGCCACGACGACTAAAGCGGTATTCAAGCCAAAAATGATACACATTGAGTAAAACCAAAATCCCCAAAACAAGCCAAGCCCATTGTTGATGTAACTTGATCCACTGCCACGCCCTTTGCCACCATGGTGCCTGCAAAGGATGCATATCGAGATCTTTAAGCAGTTGATCGATCGCAAGCTGACTCACGGCCGTGGTCCAGCCCGCAGAATCAGCAGACTTAGCGGCGAGATGATCTTCGGGCAGCGCCAGCAAAGCTTGAGTCACACTTTTAGCCAGAGACTGGGAGGCGCGATTGGTCTTTGCCATAGACCAGTTGGGATAAAGGTGAGTCGAGACTTGGCAATTAAACCCCGCAGGCGCTTGATTATCGAGCACTCGATAATGGGCGATGTTAATAAGACCTTCCGTTTGCATCTGCTCAAGCTGACACACAGGCACGACCGTAGCGTCTAACGGTTGATGTCGCTCTGTGGAAGTTTTTTTGTCATCTAACTGATAAATCAAGTTATCTAGCGGGAACCCCAGCGGAATGATCTCTCCCACAAAGCGAGGTAAATCTATGCCCTTTAGCTGCGCTTCGTACACTAAGGTCAAGTAACCACCAAAGGCATTTTTCGATACGATCCCGAGTCGACGTCCCTTAAGATCACTTAGGGTGTGATAGGGTGAATCGGCGCGCACCACCAGCGCCGAGCCCACTTGCATTGCCGCGCCATTATTTAACGGACTGCGCAGGGTCGCCAACCAAGTGAGGGAATATTGTCGCGCCAGCAACACGGATTGCCCTGGGTTGGTGATCACAAAATCGAGCCCTTGGGTTTCAACGCCCTTAGCTAGCTCATCGAGGGTGAGAGGATGTAACCTAAAGTAACTGTTGGGGATTTGAGTTTCGAGCCACCCCATCAAAGGTTGCCAGCGGTTGATGGTCGCCTTATAACCGCGGATGGCTAACACGCCAACATCGACCACTTGATAACTGGGCTCTTCGATAGCAACTTGAGCGACAATCTCAGGGTCAGTTAACCCCGAACTTTGATTCAATGGCTCCGCAGCAAACACCTCAGCCGAAGCGAGCAAGCATAGGAATAACACTGCGTTCCTTGGCTTTTTCCTCGGTATTGCCACGGAATGTGGAGTGCTCAGAATCGATAACGGCCACTTGACCGATACTGCTAAGCGAAACACCGTTTTCATCATCCTCAATAACATGAAGTGCAATACTTTATCCCCAGTCGCTCACACTAAAATCAAGTCCAACTTAAGCTAAGAACAGGGCAAACCCAAGCCACAAAAAATAAAACCCTAGCATTTTGAAGGCTATTCTAACGGATATTTGTTGCGCTAGATCAAGTCCACACCCGATATGTGGAAAACCACTATAGTTATGCCGCCTCCCCTTTTACAGAATGCCTGTAAACCTCGCCATAAACCTTAACTCTAGGTCTATGAGCCAGTTTATTCGCCATCTGCAAGTAGTGAAGGAAATCTGTATGGACAAGAGTAAACGTCAGTTTCTCGGCAAAATGGCCAGCGTCAGTGTTGGCGCCGCACTCATCCCTGTCGTGCAAGTGTATGCACAGGATGATAAGCGCAGCCCTCAAATGCACAGTGCCAGCGAAGGCCAAGTGGGTAAACGTTACGGTATGGTGATCGATCTACGCCGCTGTGTGGGCTGCCAAGCCTGTACCGTCGCTTGCACTATCGAGAATCAACCGCCCCTCGGCCAATTTCGCACCACAGTGCAGCAGTATGAAGTCTCGCAGCAGGAAGATACTACTCCTCCTGCGTTTTTAATGCTGCCAAGACTTTGTAATCACTGTGAAAACCCGCCCTGCATCCCCGTTTGTCCTACGGGCGCGACCTTCCAGCGCAAGGACGGCATAGTGGTCGTCAACAATGAATGGTGTGTTGGTTGTGGCTATTGCGTGCAAGCCTGCCCCTATGATGCGCGCTTTATCAACCACGATACCAATACCGCCGACAAATGTACCTTCTGCGCCCATAGGTTAGATGCAGGGTTACTGCCCGCCTGTGTCGAAACCTGCGTAGGAGAAGCCCGTGTGATTGGCGATCTGAATAATCCCAACAGCCAGATAAGCCAACTGCTCGCCGCCAACAAAACCGATATCAAGGTGCTAAAACCAACAGCAAACACTGCGCCGCGGGTATTCTACATCGGCATGAGCAGCGCTTTTGAGGACAAGATCAGCGGCCAAGCCCCCGTTAGAACCTTACTTACCGATACTGGCGAGGAGATCCACCATGGTCATTAAAGAAATCTTTACCCCAGATATCGCCATTACTTGGCTACCTTGGGCAGTACAATACTTTTTTATGATGGGGCTCGCCTACGCCAGCGTATGGGTAGCGACAATACACTTGTTCAGCCAACCCAAACCCGATGACAGATTGCTGAAGCTCTGCGCCTGTTTAATGTTAACCGCAGGCATAGTCGCCCCTATCGCCTTACTCGCCGATTTACACCAACCGCTGCGGGCTTGGCATTTTTATGCGCAAGTTCGCCCTGATTCTTGGATGTGGTATGGCGCCTTTTTACTGCCCGTATTCTCGGGCACCAGCGCGTTGTTTGCTTGGCTGCTACTGCGTCAATATCTGCCTAAGCACACCACGAATCAAGACTCAGATTGGGTGAATAAAATAGGCCAATTACTGAGATTCGGTGATTGGAACAGTGACAAATTCATCAAGCCGATCGCACTGATCACGGCCCTGAGTGCCTGCAGTATCGCCCTCTACACTGGCATGGAAACCATGGCCATTAAGGCGCGGCCACTGTGGCATACCTATTGGCTGCCACCTTTGATGGCAATGAGCGCCCTACTCGCCGCCTGCGGCACTTTGGTGGTATTGAATCGACTATTAAAGGGCTACCAACAGCGCACCCAAGACAGCCTATTACTCTGGGTAAGAGCGAGTTTTGGTCTATTCGCCCTATGCCTTATCGGCTGGGCGTTATTCGATAAGGGCTCGGCCCCTGAAGCCGCATTATTGCTTGAAACCAGCCCAAGCTGGCAACTTGCTGCGATTTGGGTACTGGTCACACTCGCCGTGCTGGCACTGATGCTCGCCATTCGTCACTTACCCAATATGGCAATGCTAATCGTCAGCCTCACGGCCATTCACCTTGCGTGGGGATTTCGCTGGATAGTGCTAATTCAAGCGCAAACCGATCCTAAATACGGCGCGGGGACTTATCTCTATCAACTGCCTTGGGGACCTGAAGGGCTATTAGGAATAGCTGGGACTTTCGGCCTCTGGTTAGCATTAATGGCGCTGGTCTCCGAACTTATTCGCCACACGCCTGCGGCAAAACTTGCTCGCTGAGCACCCAATTAGTTTACAGAATTAAGGAGTCCATCATGGATAAGAGTAAACGTCGTTTTATCAAAGGGGCCGCTGTAACGGGTGGTGTGGGATTGTTTGCCGCGGGTTATAGCCATACATTAGCGCAAATAGGTAAAGGTGTCGTCAATGGCACTTCAGGAAAACCGACCCAAGATCCACTGCATGGCAATTCCTTAGCACCTGAATACAAAGTCGATTTACAGTCAGGCCAGTTAATCAGCAATGACGATCAACGCATCGCCAATACTATGTGCTTAGGTTGCTGGACCAAATGCGGCGTGCGCGCTCGTATCGATCAAAAAACCGATAAAATCATCCGTATCAGCGGTAATCCTTATCATCCGTTGTCATCGCGGGAACATATCGATTTTGATACGCCGATCAAAACCGCCTTTGTTGGGCTTAGCGCCTTTCAAGAACAGGGTCTGCAGGGACGTTCCACCGCCTGCGCCCGCGGTAATGCCATGCTAGAACAATTAGATAGCCCACATCGTGTCACCCAATGCCTTAAACGCGTGGGTAAGCGCGGCAGCGGCCAATGGCAGAGCATTAGCTTTGAGCAATTGCTGAATGAAGTCGTCGAAGGTGGTGATTTATTTGGTGAGGGCCAAGTCGAAGGCTTAAGAGCAATTCGTGATATCACCACGCCGCTCGATACCAATAATCCAGAATACGGCCCTAAGGCTAACCAGTTACTGGTCTCAAACGCCTCCGATGAAGGCCGCGATGCCATTATCAAACGTTTTACCTTCAACAGCTTTGGCACCCGAAACTTTGCCAACCACGGCGCTTACTGTGGATTTACCTACCGCGCCGGAGCAGGCGCTTTATTGGATGATTTGAAAAAATACGCCCACTTGAAACCCGATTGGGACCATAGCGAATTTTTACTCTTTATCGGCACTTCACCGCAGCAATCGGGCAATCCCTTTAAACGCCAAGCAAGACAATTGGCTAACGCGCGGGTGAATAAAACAAATTTCAGTTATGTGGTGGTGTCGCCCATGCTACCCAATACCTCGAATCAACCTTGTGCGGGTAACAATACTTGGCTGCCGATCCGCCCCGCCACCGACTCGGCCCTCGCCATGGGCATGTTGCGCTGGATTATTGATAACCAGCGCTACGCCGCCGATTTTTTGAGTGCGCCCAATGTCGATGCTGCTAAGGTTTCGGGTTACCGTGGCTTCAGCAATGCGGGCTTCTTGATCGTCAGCGAACCTACCCATCCAAGATATGGCCAATATCTCTTTGCCAGCGATCTTGGCTTACCCTTCGACGGCAAAGCCTACGGCGAGCAAGACTCGCAGTTGGTTGTCGATGCCGCGAGTGGCAAGATAGTTTTGGCGAGCCAAAGTCAGAAAGCCAAGCTCGACGTTGACCAAAACGTCGACACACCTAAGGGGGTGATTGCGGTTAAATCTAGCTTCCAACTGTTAAGTGAAGCGGCGCAGAGCTTCGAGATGGCACACTATGCCAAGGAGTGCGATATTAGCGAGGCGCAAATTATCGCCCTCGCGGATAAATTTACCAGCCATGGCACTAAGGCTGCGGTGATCTCCCACGGCGGCACGATGAGCGCCAATGGTTTCTATAGCGCGTGGGCGATCATGATGCTCAACGCCATGATAGGTAACATCAATCTCAAGGGCGGCGCATTAGCCTCCGGCGGTTCATTCCCGGCCTTTGGTAAAGGCCCAAGGTATAATCTGCAGGAGTTTGACGGCATGGTCGAGCCTAAGGGCGTATTCCTATCGCGATCTAAATTCCCCTACGAGAAAACCTCAGAGTATCGCCGTAAAGTCGAAGCGGGCGAATCGCCTTATCCTGCAAAGGAGCCTTGGTTTCCGATTTCATCACCCTTGCTTGGCGAACATTTAACGGCGGCGGTGCACGGCTATCCCTATCGACTCAAAGCATGGATTAACCACATGGGCAATCCGATTTATGGTCAAGCGGGCCTAGGTGAAGCCATTGGTGAACAACTGAAAGATCCCAAAGTACTGCCACTGTTTATCAGTATCGACAGCTTTATTAACGAAACCTCGGCGCTATCGGATTATATCGTGCCCGACACATTAACTTACGAGTCATGGGGTTGGAGCCCTTCGTGGCATGGGACTCTGACGAAGGAAACGACAGGTCGCTGGCCGATTGTCGAACCAAGGGTCACAAAAATGGCCAGTGGCGATGTGGTGTGCATGGAGTCTTTCTTAAGCCAAGTGGCAATAAAACTGCAATTACCTGGTTTTGGCGAAAATGCCGTTAAGGCCGCCGATGGCAGCTTACATCCGTTAACGCGCGCAGCGGATTACTCACTCTACGGTGCCGCCAACGTGGCCTATTTGGGTAAAGCCGTTGCCGATATTAACGCTGAGGACATGTACCTTAGCGGTGTGAGTCGTATTCAAAGTGAGCTCAACGCCAGACTCAAGCCAGATGAAGTCAAAAAAGTCAGCTACTTATTTGCCCGCGGCGGCCGCTTTGAGAATATGAGCGGTGCACGGGATGAAGTGGGGAATCCAACCAAGGTTTGGCCAAAACCTATGATGCTGTGGAATCCCGAAGTGGGCAGTCGGCGTAACAGTCTCACTGGGGAATTTATGAGTGGCTGTCCGCGCTTATATCAACCCGCCTTAGCCGATGGCACACCGCTCGATAAGGCGTTTAATAAATCACAGTGGCCTTTGCTGATCAGTAGTTACAAATCCCACACCATGAGCTCTATGAGTATTGGCTCGGATCGTTTGCGCCAAGTGCACCCTAATAATCCGGTGCGGCTGAACGAGAAGACCGCCAGTCGCCTTGGAATAAGCACTGGTGACACAGTAAAAATCAGCACGCCCAACGGCAGCGTGATTGCCTTAGTGGAATGTGTTGCCGGAGTGCACCCTGACTGCATCGCCATCGAACACGGTTATGGCCATAAGGAACTCGGCGCGCGGGACGTAGTGATCGACAACCTTAAAATCGCCGCCAATCCGCTGATCCGAGTCGGCATCAATATGAACGACTTGAATCTGTTTGATCCGAGTCGCCACGGCCGCTACCCGCTGGTAGATTGGGCAAGTGGCGCTTCGGCCAGACAAGGGCTGCCCGCAAAAATAGAGAAAGTCGTATAAGGTTTATTCTCACCTCAAGTTGGCAGGCTTTTATGCAAAGCAAAGCCCGTATAGTGAATCTATACAAACGGCGATAATCTAGCAAAAACGCCTGCCAAACTCCGTTACTTGGCAACATTTGCTCATGTAAGCTCGATGTCTGCACTTTATCCACATCTGATTTTAGTGATCTTACTTGCCAATATTGCAGTATACAGTTCGGCGTACCATGTTAATAAAAACCACAAATCATCCCAATCATAGCTATATTTATCAGTGTATTTGGCGCCATATCATCCAATAAAAAAGAGTTCGTTTTTGAATTAAGGAGTATCTCAGTGTTTAATTCATCGTTACGTAAAAGCCTTGAAGAGAGTGAAGCGAAACTACTGGAATCAGAATCTTTAGTTGATTCCATCGATAACAGCGTCGCCACTATCACGTTTTCACCAGATGGTGAAATCCTAGATGCTAATCCTCTGTTTTTAAATACGATGGGTTATTCTCTGGTAGAAATTATAGGCCGAAGCCATAGGATATTTTGTAAGCCAGAATATGCAAACGCCTCTACCTATCGTCAGTTTTGGGACAACTTGAAAGCAGGCCATCTGCAAGAAGGTAATTTTTGCCGTATCCATAAAAATGGACACGAGATATGGCTTAAAGCGACTTATTTTCCCATTAAATTAGATGGGAAAGTGATAAAAGTGATGAAGATTGCCGCTGATATCACGAAAGAAAAGCTTCAACTCGATGATCAAGCGGCTATTTTCGATGCATTAAATAAGTCACAGGCCATTATTGAATTTACGTCAGAGGGTACCATACTCAACGCCAATCATAATTTCTTACGGGTAATGGCGTACAGCAAAGAACAAGTCATCGGCAAGCACCACCGTATTTTTTGCTTTGATAATTTCTATCAGCAACAACCTCATTTTTGGGACGATCTTAAAAATGGGCAATTTAAGAGCGGACTCTTTGAACGAAAAAATGCCTATGGTCAATCCATCTGGTTAGAGGCTGCCTATAATCCCATTATTGATGAAAACGGTCATGTCAGAAAAATCATCAAATTCGCCAGCGATGTCAGCGCGCGAATCCAACAAAATCAAGCCGTTCAAGAAGCCGCCAATATTGCGCTGATCACCTCACAACAAACGCTTACACAAGCCCAACAAGGTGTGAAATTGCTGGATGCAACAGTAAGTACCTCAAATGCCATTGCCGAGCAAACCCATAGGACGACGGATTCAATGGCAAAACTCAATGAGCAGTCTCAGAGTATTCAAGCCATTGTTGCAACCATCAGCTCGATTGCAGATCAAACGAATCTTCTGGCGCTTAACGCTGCCATTGAAGCTGCGCGTGCAGGTGATCAAGGGCGTGGCTTTGCCGTTGTTGCCGATGAAGTGAGACAACTTGCAGCCCGAACCAGTAAATCAACCAGTGAAATTGCCGCCGTAGTCAGTAAAAATACTCAATTAACCGCTAGCGCAACACACATGATGAATGAGGTTGAGCGTATCGCTCAGGAAGGGAAACTGCAGTTAGCAGAGGTGACATTGGTTATGGGGGAAATTCGTAATGGGGCGGAAAATGTCTCATCAACGGTGTCAAAGCTTTCCATCGACGATCAACATTAATCCGCATATTACATCATTCATTAGCGCTATTTATGGATGCATAGCGCTTTGCCTACAGACCAAAACTACGCGATGACCTAAGCGTCTATCAATAATCTATTTTACGGCCTTCATAGGTTGCGCACATTTGCTGCACAAAAACCTCATCGTAAGCACGTAATCCACTCATCACTAAGGTCTTTATACCTGTTCCGACTAAGGTATCACCACTGTGTAACTCAAAATGCAAAGTCACATCGCCGCGTTTGCCATCAATTTTAAGATCTTGTCCAACGAGGGATAAAGTGACCTCAATAAAATCAAGTGTAGTGAGATCGAAAGACATGCTTTCGTAAATCACTAATGGGCGTTCTGGATTTATCATCACTTGATGCTGTTTCATTAACGGCACTAAGATATCGATGAAATTATGTCCAGAGAAAGCAACATATTGACGAATAAAGGATTCTGTCTGCGCATCACAACAACTTACATCACCCTGACGGCTGACATTAAGATAGGCTTTTTCACGACTATCGCAAATCGAAAAACTATCATTAACCTGCTCTGGAAATTGCAATTCGACGCCATCCCCCACCATGCCCGCAAAGCTAAATTTCATGCTCTGACTCAAACCATACTGGGTTAACACTAAAGCAAACAGCAGATCTCCAGGGACACAAAAACGCTTGGCGCCGACATCATGTATAGGATTAAAATCCTGTGCAACTTTCTTAGCGAAATCGCTAGCCTGCTGTGCCGAAACTGAAATTGCTTGATTTTGCTTTGAAAAATAAGGCGCTAGAAACATATAAACTCTATTAGTAATGACTCAAGTAGGGATGGATAACAAAATTCTCACGAGTCTACCTTAATTTAGGTATTTCACTCACCCGATGACTTGAATCCAACGAAGCCGTAAAAGTAACACCGTGATAATATTTGTAAAGCGAATAACCTCGTTGTTGCATTTCACATTGCTAGCGCATTTCCATCGCAACATGCATCTTTTAGACTTTATTAAACTCACGTTTTAATTGAAAACCATCGTCAGTCACTAACTGCTCTAGCACCTCAATACGACGACGCAGCGTTTCTAACTCGGTGCGCAGCACTTGGTTCTCCTGTGCTTGCTCATGACTCGCCAATCTTTGCTTTTCACGGATCTTCATAATTGCCACAACATATCCTCCCACAATCGCAAGTATGGGAATAAGTAAAGCAAGAGCACCATTGTTCATAATCCATTCCTTTCGTTTTAGGGTGTGTTGACGTTTCAGGGTTATTTTTGCAGTGAAATTTAATCTCGAAACGCAGTAACAATCAGTATGTTCAAGATACGCCAAATACACCAGTGACAAAAGTCATGAGATTTGACTGCAAAATCATTCCTTATCAAAACTATCCACAACGATAGCGCCCATAGAGGCCGGCATAGTAATCACTATGATCCGTTTAATCGAGGTCAGAGGATCCTCAAAAAATGGCACTTTATCGAGGCAAAACAGCACCAGAAAAACAACAAGTGCAGTGAGCAAATACGCCACCACTATCCGAAAAATAAACACAGGGATCCGTGTTCGAATATTCTGCTGGAACACGCTGTGGTAAGTAAATACTCCGAGAAATAACAACGATAAACTAAAGAGCATAGCAATATTTAATAAAGGCAACGTTTCGCCAAGTTGCCACGCTTCCTCAGAAAATGCGATGGGAACCGCAAGGGCAAAAGCGCCTACACATACTTGGCTCGCATCTTCGGTGTTAAAACTAAATTTCATGCTGATCGCTCCCTAATCTTCCAATCTATTTGATTAGTCGAAAATAACGTTCGGTGAAGATGCGCTTATTACTGAGGTATTAAGTGCGATAAAGCACTTTAACGACATGCCAGCCAAACTTCGTTTTTACTATATGTGGCACCAATAACTCGCCCGAAAATGCGACTTTATCGAACTGTGGCACCATTTGGCCTTTTTTAAACTCACCTAAGTCGCCGCCTTTTTTGGCTGAAGGACAAGAGGAAAAACGCTTAGCGAGCACAGCAAAATTAGCACCATTATTTAGCTGCTTAACAATATCCTCAGCCTGCTCTTTGTGTTTCACTAAAATATGCACGGCGGCAGCGGTTTTAAACATGTCATTTCTCACTTGAGTTAACGTCCCGAGCAAAAGGAAGAGTGACATCCCGAGTTTGCTCTCGATAACATCACTTCCATCGACACAGGTTCTACTGGTTTTATATTCAACACATCAGTGCGTTATTGGCCAATAATCGCCCCGATTAACCTAGAAAATCTTCTGCCACCATTGCAAAGGTTCACCGCAATTTTGTGCAGGATTATAGGTTCCCTTTAATGCGGGTAGAGCTTCGACATTGCCACAACCCGCTTCTTTAGCGACGCCGGTATCACGGTCAAAATAGCCTCGCACAACACCTGGAACCGGGATTGAGCGTAAACCAATTGGTGGGCGCTCACTTAAGAAGGATTGATATACCGCCATGGCGCCACTACTACCATAGAGGCTAGTTTTGCCATTATCGTCCCGTCCGACCCAAATTGCTGCAACATTACGCTCATCAAACCCCGCAAACCAAGAGTCACGGCTATCGTTACTCGTTCCCGTTTTACCCGCTAGCGCCACCCCAGGGAAAGCATTACCTAACCGTGTTGCCGTACCAGAACGCACCACCTGCTGCATCGCATATTGCACGAGAAAATCTGTTTCGGGCGTAATGGCTTGCTCTTTAGGTGAACGGGTCACTGGCAAAGGTTCATTATGGCTATCCAATACTGCAGTAACGGTTGTGAGCTTACGATAAGCCCCATTATCCGCTAGGGTCTGGTACACCTGCGCGACCATCAGAGGAGAGCCATTCACTGCCCCTAATAACATCGATGGATATTCGTTTAAGGGCTCTTCCCAGCCAGATTTGGCTAGGGTGGTTGCTACTGCGTCCACACCAACCGCAATCCCCAAGTTTACCGTGGGCACGTTCATCGATTTTTTCAACGCCGTTAACAGGGATACTTGACCACTAAACTTTTTATCGAAGTTTTGGGGAGACCAAGTTTTACCTTGTTCATTTTTTAAGGTAATAGGCTGATCTTTTAGCGGTGTCGCCAAAGTGAATTTGCTATTAGGCGCCAATGCCGTCGCGTACACAAAGGGCTTAATTAACGAGCCAATAGGACGGCGAATTTCAACGGCGCGGTTAAATCCATCAAACCCTGGCGTTTTATCGCCTACCATTGCGGCAATACCGCCAGTGTATTTGTCGGTCACCACCATGCCAATCTGCAATGATTTATTGCCTTTATCTAAACTTTTAAAGGTTTTCATCACCGCATTTTCGGCCGCTTCTTGGGCCATTGGGTCTAGGGTAGTATAAATTTTCACACCAGATTGTTTCAGTAAAGCATCACCATAACGTTGATTTAGTTCTTGCTTCACCAAAGCATAGAAAGCAGGTAACTTCTGATGAACAGGCTTATTTTGACTACGTAAGCCCAATGGAGACTCTACCGCCGCCTTATACTGTTCTGTATTTAATTCACCCGCATCCATCAATAAACGCAATACGAGATCGCGTCTTTCTTGACTACGATCTGGATATTTCCACGGATTGTAGTAAGACGGACCTTTAATTGCTGCCACAAGAAATGCCTGC
Source organism: Shewanella sp. W3-18-1 (assembly GCF_000015185.1). Lineage (NCBI taxonomy): Bacteria > Pseudomonadati > Pseudomonadota > Gammaproteobacteria > Alteromonadales > Shewanellaceae > Shewanella > Shewanella sp. W3-18-1. The sequence goes on from NC_008750.1 coordinate 4,011,922, forward strand.
TGAGGCGCAGTCAGTTCGCTAATCGGACGTCCAAAATAAAATTGCGAGGCCAGCCCCATGCCGTGTATAGCACGGGATTTATCCTGCCCCATATAAACTTCATTTAAATAGGCTTCGAGGATTTCTTCTTTGCTGTAGCGAAAATCAATAATCACCGCCATTAGCGCTTCCCGCACTTTACGCAGCAAAGAACGCTCACTGGACAAGAAAAAGTTTTTTGCAAGCTGCTGTGTCAGCGTTGAGCCGCCTTGTACTGTTCGTCCCGCACTTAAGTTGACAAACGCAGCACGCAAAATCGCAAAAGGATTAACGCCATGATGTTCATAGAAACTGCGATCTTCCACTAGAAGTAATGCCTGAATAATCAATTTAGGCATATCTTCGGTTGGCACAAATAACCTGTCTTCACCGTCGCCAGCAATAATACGATCAAGTAATACGGGTTCTAAGTGAAACACCGCTAATTGACGCTTATCTTCTATCCGCGCGACGGAACTTACACCGTCACTGTCGAAGCTTATCATTACTCTTTGTTCTGCTTGATCGCCCTCAGGATGTAAAAAGGGTCTACGCCATAACTCTATACGCGTACTTGAAGCTGAAAATTCACCGACTTGGCGAGGATTAGCGACCTTACGATAACCGAGCAATTTAAGTTCAGCCATTAACTGAGGATGACTGACGGCGGCACCGGGGTACAAGGCCATGGACCGGCTAAATACTTGGGCGGGTAGATGCCATTTTTGCCCTTCAAATTTTTTGGCAATAATTTGATCAAGATAAATACTGTAAAAAGTGACTACGGCAAGCACTACTAAAGTCAACTTCCAAGTGAGCGACCAGATGTGCCCAAAGAGTCCACGACTCCTTTTTGCCTTGCGCTGAGCGGGTGTTTTTTTTGTCGTCTTAGTTGTCATATCTACTTCATCATTCACACATTTAAAGACATCAGTCACGGGCACAACACCTAAATGTTGTAAATCAAAGCAGCCTAAAAGCTATGACTGAGATAAACCCAAGGTTTTCTTCTTGGTATATTTTGTAGGTAAAGTATTCACAGGATCGTCCGGCCACAAATGTTTTGGATAACGACCACGCATTTCTTTTTTGACTTCAACATAAGGGCCCTGCCAAAAGCTGGCTAAATCGGCTGTAAGTGCTAATGGTCGCTGTGCTGGCGAGAGCAACTCCATCGTCACCTTAAGTTTGCCCTGTGCCAATATTGGGCTTTGTGCCATACCAAAGGTTTCTTGTAATCTTACCCTAAGCAAAGCTCGCCCAGAGGCGTCATACACTATCGGGGCATGCGTTCCAGTGACTAACGCCCAAGAGGTTGGCAAACATGTCTCGAGCATTTGTTGCTGCTGCCAACTTAATTGGTTTGCGACAAAGCTAAAACAATCGAGTTTCTGTAACTGCGGCAGATTATTCACATTTTCAAGGTAAGGCGCCAGCCAAGTTTCAAGGTTTGCCAATAATGCAGTGTCACTGATATCAGGCCAATCAGTACTCGCATCCAGTGCTTTAGCCAACTGGAGTCGATATTGGAGTTGTTCTAAGTTGTCGTTCCAATTGAGAATTTTTAATCCCTGCAAACGGATATAGTTCAGTAATGCGGCCACTATTTGTGGGCGTTCAGGCTTAGATATTGATTCAGACCTGAACAATATTTGGCCAATCTTATATTGGCGTTCTGCCACTACTCGCCCTTTTATCTCATCCCAACCGCATTGCTCTGTGATATTTAGCAGGGGCTTTAGTGCCTCATCGAATAGATTGGGGTGCAACTGACTTGCCAAATAGATCCGACCTGCACTTTTACCTTCTGTTTCTTGAAGATCAGCGACAACAAGCCATGGTGTTTGCGCAAGTCCATCCTCCGCGGCGAGCACAACACCCGTGCCATTAGCCAATTGATATCCCTCTACGCCCCGCGCCCTAGCGATACGATCAGGATAGGCAAATGCCAATAATAACCCGACATCTTTATGATGAGCATGGGAGGCTATCACGCTTAAATCACCAGACACGGCTAACTTTCTTTGCCATTGTTTTACCTGCTGCCCCACTTGTCCCTGAGTCGCAAAGTACAGGTAATTCATCATATCTGCACCCTTTTTGGGTAAGCCTCTGGCCTCTAAAATCCCCGCAAGCAAACAGGCTAAGCTAGATAATTCTGGTTGAGATAACTGCTCAGCTAAGGTTTTAGCACTCAGTAACATATGGGCAAGCCGAGGGTGGCAACCTAACTCATAGGCAGCTTTGCCATGGGGAGTTAACTTATTTTGGGGATCAACCATCCCTAAATGCTGTAACAGCCGCCAAGCTAGTGCTTCATTTACCTTGGGGGGTGAAGTCAGTAACATTAGATCACTAAAGGATTTTGCTCCCCAATAGGCACAATCGTGGGCCATTGAGACAAGATCCGCTTGGCAAATTTCAGGCTCATCAGCCTTTAGCATTCGCCCTTGTTCTTCTTGACTCCATAATCGAATACATCGACCTGCCGCTAAACGCCCCGCACGCCCTGCACGTTGAGTTGCCGAGGCTTGACTAATACGTTTTAAACTGAGGCGAGTAACGCCAGTTTTAGGATTAAAACTGGCTTGACGTTTATAGCCACTGTCGATAACAAAACCAATATTATCAATTGTTAAGCTCGATTCTGCCACGTTGGTTGCCAATACAATTTTACGCTTTCCCTGTGTCGATACCGCTATGGCGCGATCTTGCTCAGCACCAGAAAGCTCACCGTATAATGGACATATCAAGAAAGTATCACTGTCGAGACGCTCACCCAAATACTGCACTAATCGCAGGATTTCAGCTTTGCCGGGTAAAAAGACTAATACATCATTGTGAACGGTATTTTTTTCAGTAACCGTATTTGCACTGACAAGCTCGACAATACAGCGACCAAGATGCTCCAACCAATGCTGCTGACTTGGCACGGGGCAATATTCAACTTCAACGGGGAAACTGCGACCTTCGCTGTGTAAAATCGCCGCCGAGGGCATTAATTCACCCAAGGCTAAGCCCGATAACGTCGCCGACATAGCCAATATTTTTAAATCATCACGCAGGGAAGCTTGTACTTCGAGCGCTAAGGCAAGGCCAAGATCCGTTGTAAGATGCCGCTCGTGGATCTCATCAAAAATGATCACTTCAATCCCTTTTAATTCAGGATCTTGCTGGATCATCCGCGTTAAAATCCCTTCGGTAACTATCTCTAAGCGTGTATTGGCGCTGACCTTAGACTCTCCACGCACCCGATACCCAATCTCTTGCCCTACGTTCTGTTGTCGGCAGCGGGCAATATAATGTGCCACACTACGGGCGGCGACTCGACGAGGCTCAAGCATCAGAATACGCCCAGTGACTTCAGGCCAATCCAACATAGCCAGAGGCAAAGCGGTAGATTTACCCGCCCCAGTAGGCGCCTCAAGGATGACTTGGGCATGGGTAGAAAATGCCTCACGCAGCGGAGCAAGTAGAGAATAAATGGGTAGAGAGTTCAAGGATCTGATATCAAAGTTCAAAACAGGTCGTCAGTGTACTCATAATCGGCTTTAATACCAACCGTGCAGGTTGTGGATTTAAGGCTGTAAACCACTGTTCATATCAAGCCAAGGCCGACTTAGCCCTGAAGTTAAATCAGATAAACGAGTGGGTTTGTTAATCGCGTAACCTTGGGCGTAGTCGACCCCGAGCATCTGTAATTTAAGGCCAATTTCGGGGGACTCCACAAACTCAGCAATAATATCAAATCCCATGTCTTGCCCCAACTGACAGATAGCCTTAACAATAGCTTGATCCGCGGGATCCTCACAAATATTAAGGACAAACTGACCATCAATTTTGACAAAATCCACATTAAGACGCTTGAGATAGGCAAAGCTTGAAAAACCAGCTCCAAAATCATCTAGAGCCAACTGACAATTAAGGGGACGTAATACTTCAATCAATTTTGTCGCCTGTTCTAGCTGACTCACCGCTGCCGTTTCTGTAATCTCAATACAAAGTTTGTCCACCAACTCCGGCTCGGTCATTAAGCGCATTTCAAGCCAGTTCATAAACTCACTGTCTCCTAAAGACGTGGCCGATAAATTAACAGAAACAAGATCCAACTGCTGCCAAATCGCTAAATGACTACTACCCCATTTAAGTAAATTATCTATTACCCAAAGATCGACTTTAGAAGCTAAGTTATAACGCTCAGCCGCGGGCAAGAAAATCGCAGGAGAAACAATAGTGCCGTTCGGCTGAACCATACGCAGTAGGATTTCTAAATGCAGACCTGACTCACGGCGATTTAATGGTGTAATAATTTGAAAATAAAGCTCAAACTGATTCAATGCGAGGGCGCTGACAATATCAACTGAGGCCATCATCTCAGTATAAAGTCGAGTCATCTTAGGATCTTTGGCGCTGTATAAATGCCAACCATTGCGCCCTTTATCTTTAGCAAGGCGACATGCCGCATCCGCTTGACTCATCACAGTGTAAATATCAGCAGCCGATTTATCGAGCTTGGCAATGCCCATACTCACACTGACATTATGGCAACGGTTCTCCCAAATAAACTCGTGGGTTGCAAGCTGGGTACAAATGCGATTAGCAATATGCTGCGCCGAATCCACGTTGCTGTAATGCATCAAAATACCAAATTCATCACCACCGAGGCGCGCGACAATATCGCCTTTGCGGACAAGCTGTTTTAGACGCAAAGCCAACTGACACAGGAGTTTATCTCCCGCTTGATGGCCGCTCACATTATTGATGACTTGAAATTGGTCGACATCAATAAAAGCAACGCAGGTCGGCATGTCATCCCTTACTTGTAGAAGATTCTCAAGCAATGCTTCAAAATGTAGTCGGTTGGGTAAGCCAGTCAGTGCATCGTAATTAGCATGGAAAGAGAGTTCATCGGCTAAGCGATACTTTTCACTCACATCTTCAGCTATCATCACCAGCGTATTTTTATCACCATGGATCTGGCTGAAACTTAACCTTAACCAATCGAGTTGATGCACCGATTTTAACGGTAACTCACACCAAGCTTGACCTAAGACGCCCTCACGTACCATATGCAAGGTATCGTTGAGCATGGCGTGTTCTTCTTCTCGTACCATCTGGAATAAATCATATCCGTGCTGCACAGGTAAAGTTTGCAACGCCACTTTATTTAACATTGCCAGTTGATTATGTTTATCGAGTAACGCACAGGCTAAAGGTAACTGATTAAATACTTGACGGTATTTATATTCACTTGCCAGCATATTTTGGGCAATTCGAGTCAATTCCATTGCAGAGCCAATCATCACTGCGGCATGACTAAACTCATCAATAAACGCATTACTCCAATCACAACATTCAGAGCAGTTAACCGCCCCTAGAGCTATCCGTGTTTCGCCAAAAATGACGGGAGGTAAAACCAATAAACTTTTTACATTCCAATCTTTTAGTAGGGCTCTTTCAGCCAATGCCTCATCGGGCAACCGATTAACATCAGGCACATTTAATAATCTTGGTGAACGTACCAACGAACGAAAAAAAGGCATACGTGCTAAAGGCCAAACTCGGATCTGTTGTCCCTTAGTAAATTGCGGTTTTAAATAAAGATTTCGAGTGCGTAAATGGTCAAGAGACTGGCTTCCTGTCAACACAAACACTCCATCACAGTGGAGTTGTAAGGTAATAGTCTCTAGGGCTCGGTCAACATTCTGCTCTAAGGTTTCTAGCGGGGTTTCGCTAAAAATAGTGACGAGTGCCTGTTGGAGTGGATTGGCTAAACCATCTGACATTTCAAGGTATTTCCTTACCTAACATTCCATTTAAGGTGTTATCAACATGCGTTGAGCATAGAAATTTGAATAATCAAAAACGGCTAATGAGCTAATGAATAGCTATAAAATAATAAAATGACATTAACCGCTACGGAAAAAAGTATAGCTTATTCAGAAAAACACACTTCTTTATGATTGGTCAAGATTTAGCCTGAAATAGATTAAATCCTGCACTCAATAAGCAGGACTGATAAGGAAAGTCAGATAGAAAGTAGGGGCAACAAACACGAGAAAGTCTAATAATTTATTCAACCAGACGTAAGGTTTCGCGATAGGCTCGTTTTTGTTCATAGGTTTGTAACCGCTGAATGAACTCATCCGTCTTAGTCAGTTCAGCACTCATCTTTAAAGCTTCAATCGCTTTTTGCTGGGTCAATATTGCAGCACTAAAATCACCAATTTCTGCATAGGCAGCAGCGAGGTTATCTAAATTAGTGGGATCGTTTTCATTTACTTTAAGTAACTTTAAGGATAACTCAACCGCTTTATTGCCATCGCGATATTCAGCCTCAGGGCAAGTCGCAAGGATCCACGCCACATTACCCAGCGCAATATCATCACCCACTTGGGTAAATTGCTCGACCGCTTTACCACAATTACGTACAACGCCATCACCGCCAGAGGCATAAATAAAACCTAAACGGAACTGAGCCCAACGATTACCTCGTTCACTCATCACTTTATACCAATGCTCTGCTACCGAGAGATCTCTGGCAATAATTTTGCCCTCAAAGGATAAATCAGCCAGCGTTTGCTGTGCTTTCTCATGCTGTTGTTCAGCCGCCAGGGATATCCAATACATGCCAGATGGCACCTCTTGTTCCACATAGCGCCCAGAGAGATACATCAGCCCCAATAAAAATTGAGCATCAGCACTGCCATGCGCCGCCTGAACTTGGATTAGCGCAAATTTACTCGCTGCAATTTCAGCTGCAGGTTGTGGAATAGAAAATGCGTGCGCAACAGAACTTAGCCCTACGCCTAAAGTTAAGCCTATGCTCAAAACCCATTGTCTGTATTTCACCTTACTTACCTCACCTCAAAGCGACCACACCATAAAGTTAGCCTGAATTTTTTGGATAAGTCGAGCCTAAATCGCACTAAAACCAAGACTAAAATGGGATAATAAAGGGATATTTTCTCGAAATAGCAAAAGTAATTACCTCGTACAGTGGCATTTTTTTTATTTTTGGCTCAAAAAATTCTTAAAATGCCTTATAAGATGTGATTAACTCGACAGAGTTAACTGAATCCGATGAGTTTCGTACCGATTTAGTTGACTAATATCACTAAAGTAGCAAAATAAGCTCTAATTTTAGATGGTTAATTGCATTTATTCACTTATTCTAAACTAAGACTTCTATCAAGTTTTTGTGAGTCTAATTGACGTAAAATGCTTATTTAGAATATCCTTACTTTCGTTTTAATCAATCGAGGAACATCAACATGGCTCTGATTGGTAAGCCAAAACCGGACCCAACTTTGGAATGGTTTTTATCACACTGTCACATTCATAAGTACCCTGCAAAGAGCACTCTTATCCATGCTGGTGAAGATTCAGATACCCTTTATTACATCGTAAAAGGTTCTGTTGCCGTATTGATTAAAGATGAAGAAGGTAAAGAGATGATCCTTTCTTATCTTAATCAAGGCGACTTTATTGGTGAGTTAGGATTATTTGAAGAACAAGCAGAACGTACCGCTTGGGTTCGAGCTAAACAAGCATGTGAAATTGCAGAAATTTCATATAAAAAGTTTAAGCAACTGATCCAAGTTAACCCTGAAATTCTGATGAAACTGTCTGCTCAAATGGCTTATCGCCTACAAAGCACGAGTCAGAAAGTCGGCAATTTAGCGTTTCTTGATGTCGCAGGTCGTATAGCACAAACATTATTGCACTTAGCTAAACAGCCTGATGCAATGACTCATCCTGATGGGATGCAAATCAAGATTACTCGTCAAGAGATTGGCCAGATTGTAGGCTGTTCACGTGAGACTGTCGGTCGAATCTTGAAAATGCTTGAAGAGCAAAATTTAATTCAAGCACACGGCAAAACGATAGTGGTATACGGTACCCGTTAAGTTAGTCTTCAGCTTGATTTAAGCCTGTTTCATTAAAGTGGCCTAGCATAAATTCTAGGCCATTTTTTATTGGGGTACACAAATGAAACGGCTGTTTTTTATCTGTTTTTTCAGTCTGTTCGCACTGGTGTATCCAACAATAATCAATGCTGAACCGATTGAATTAGAACACTATCAAGTCAAAGATCTCGTTAACTCAGGACAAATTCTGTCGCTCAATGGTACCCTTGCGGTTGTGGATCAATTTTGCCAAGGTGAACTAATTGATGCCCATCTCTATCAAGAAGCGCATAAATGGCGCTATGATTTACAAATTAAAGTTCAGCGCGGCCAAATCGTTAATCTGAGCATTGATGCAACCAATGGCCAACCCGATCAATCCATTGCACTACCGAGCGAATGCCAAAAAAATGAAACTGCTACTCGTTGAAGATAACCCAATGCTGGTCAATGAACTGGCAAAGCAACTCAAACTTGCTGGCTACGTTACCGATATCACAGACAAAGCTCTGGAAGCCGATTACCTCATCAAAGAAACTCAATATGATTGTGTGATCTTAGATATTGGCCTACCCGATGGTAATGGACTCGAATTGCTCGAAGGCTGGCGAAATCAAGGTATTAGTACGCCAGTGATCATGTTAACGGCTCGTAGCCAATGGCATGAAAAAGTCGAAGGTTTTAATGCGGGTGCTGATGATTACCTAGGAAAACCTTTCCATGCTCAAGAGCTGCTTGCTCGCATACAAGCACTGATTCACCGAGCCCATGGACGCTTAAATACTCCCAGTAAACAACTCACCTATGGTGGCGTTACCTTAGATGAAACGGAGCAAACAGTAAAAGTAGCCGATCACCTATACGAGTTAACAGCCATGGAATTTAGATTGCTTAAGATTTTTCTTATGTCGCCTAAAAAGCTGTTATCTAAAGCACAGCTAACCGATAAACTCTATCAATTTGATGATGAAAAAGAGAGTAATGTCGTAGAAGTTTATGTGACACATCTACGTAAAAAACTCGGTAAAACCGCTATCGAAACCCGCCGCGGTCAAGGTTATATTTTCCACGGCGCAATTCAATGATATCCATTCGCACTAAGCTCAGTTTATGGTTAACGGGCTTAATAGTGCTGGGCACAGTGATTGGACTCATCTTATTTGAGTCCATGTTGCGCCAAGCTTTTCACGATTCGATTATCAATCGTTTAGAAGAAGATCTTGAACATATCATGCTGGCGACCCATATCAATGATGGTGATATCAGCATAGATCAAAGCCAGCTTTCCAGTTTTTATAAACCTGCCTATTCGGGCCGCTATTTCCAGCTTAATCTGCCAAATGAAGTGATTCGCTCACGTTCATTATGGGACATGCAATTAGATATTGAACCATTAGCCCCAAATCAAACCCGAGTTTGGCAAGCTAAAGGACCAAAAAACAATGATATGCAACTGTTATCCTTGGGATTAAATTCGAGTAGCGCCAATGTCACAGCCACCCTGACAGTGGCGCAGGATCTCAGTATTGGTAGACGCGTATTTAGTGAGGTTTATGGCACTAAACTTGGGGTCAATCTAGCGATGCTAGTGGCGATGATCATGGGGATCTTTTTAATTCTACGTCAGTCTTTTAAACCCGTTAGGCAAATCCAAGATGCGCTATCCCGTTTACAGCAAGGGGAGATCAACGCTCTCGAACTGAGTAATATCCCCCCGGAAGTAAGGCCACTAGCAAAAACCTATAATGAACTACTCGAATACACCGCCAAGCAAATTGAACGTAGTCGCAATAACTTAGGTAACTTGAGCCATGGGCTCAAAACGCCACTGGCGGTGATGCAGCAACAAGTTGAAGCACTTGGGCTTAAAGATCCTGAAACCGCCATAGCCCTGCAGCAACAACTTGATTCGATTCACAAGATGGTCGAGCGTAAACTGGCGGCGGCAAGGATCACAGGCGACATGCTTCCTGCGGCGCAATTAGTGATCCCAAGGGATTTACACAGCCTAGCCAATACCCTTAATAAGGTCCACCGCAACAAGTCCATCGAATGCAATTTTGAACTCGATCCCAATATCCTACGGCTGCCGATCCACAGAGAGGATGGCATGGAGCTCCTAGGCAACCTATTAGACAACGCCTTTAAGTGGGCTAAGCACCAAGTGAGTATTCAGCTATCACGTCAGCAAGAGCGTCTCTGCCTTTGTATCGATGATGATGGCCCTGGGGTTGCTGATGATGAGCTAGATAAACTCACACAGCGAGGAACAAGATTAGATGAAGCTGTAATGGGTCACGGCTTAGGTTTATCGATAGTGAAAGAAATTGCCGAGCAATATGAGATTGAACTTAAATTTGATCACAGCACTCGCTTAGGTGGATTGAGGATCGAACTGACCTTTAGCTAGATGTCTTATTTGAGCTATTCATAAAAAACGCCATCGAATCGATGGCGTTTTTTTATACTCAAAGCGAGATGAGGCCCTGATGAAGTTAAGCTTTATTCACGTTGGTACTTTCAAAAATCTTGTCGGCAGACGCCGCTACAAAGCCCGTGTAAAGCTCGCCATTTGCCATAGGATAACGCAGGGCAAACTCGTAGAAACAACTTGGGATTTCTACTGTCGCATTAGTAAATTCAACGCCAATTTTATCGGCCATGGTCGAGGATTGCTCTAACAACACCTCTGGCGAACCTTTAATCTCACCACCAGAACTATTGAGCACAAAGCCCGCTTGTTTCAATGCATTATTCACTGACTCTAAGGTATCAAAACCATGGAGGTGATTGATAGACACAGTAAAATGGTTTGCACGATAACCAAAAGCGGCTACCCAAGCAGCATATTCACTCTCGGCTAATAAATCCTCATAGGTTTGAGAATCCAATGACCAATGGCGGCCTGAGTAAATAAAATTATCCGCCGTTGTCGCGGCGACATCCACTTGGGCGATTAAACCTTGAATGGTCGCTTGTAGCGCTGGGCTAAATTCTTCAACCAACAACTCAGAGATAAACACTTTAGGCTGAGTCGAGTCTGGATGTTCAAAATGCTTAGCCACCAGTTTTTTCTGCTCGAACTTATAATCACCACAAGCAACATAGCCTAGTGATGTGAAATGCTTAGCCAGCACATCCAAATTCACTTTAGCGATGTTAAAAGTACGTAGGGCGATATGGTCGTTGATGATCGGCTTACCATGACCCAACAACGCGTGCACTTTTGCCGCAGAAGGGGTCATTTGAATATAGTCTTGCCACAGGGCGGCAAATAAGGCGTTGATGTCAGTATGCATAAAAACTCCTTTTATTGTGCTGCGGTTATTGCTGTTATTGTGCCGCAAACACTAAATGTAACGACCTAGATGCCACTGTTGCAGCGTCACACATACCCACAGTAGAAACTCAAGTCACGTTACTGCTTGTTATTAAAAAGGAAGAACATTCGTCCTTCCTCCTCTTTACCACATAAAAGTCAAATCTCTACCCGCTTACAAGCTCAAACCTGGGCTTAGTGTCGCGGGTAAACTCACGGCATCAGCCTCGACCGAAGCAACGGGGTAAGCACAGTAATCGGCGGCATAGAAAGCACTCGCTCTGTGGTTACCCGATGCCCCTACGCCACCAAAAGGCGCCGCGCCCGATGCGCCAGTGATTTGTTTGTTCCAGTTAACAATGCCTGCACGAATACGCGCGAGGAAATAATCATAATCTTCACGGCTATCCGCAAGTAATCCCGCAGACAAACCATAACGCGTTTGGTTAGCCAATTTGATCGCCTGATCGAAATCGCCATAGCGCACCAACTGCAATAGAGGCCCAAAGTATTCTTCATCCGGCAATACATCAATTGCCGTTACATCGATAAGGCCAGGAGAGACTAAGCCCGTTCCTGCTTGTAAATGCGTTAATTCAACGAGCACTTTACCGCCTAAATCGAGTAGATTGGCTTGCGCCGCAACCATACCTTTGGCGGCAGTTTCTGAAATCATTGAGCCCATAAATGGCTGTGGCTGCGCATTCCAAGGGCCGACTTTAATCTGTTTAACCGCATCGACTAACAGGGCAATCAGGGCATCACCCTGCTCGCCTTGCTCAACGTATAAACGGCGTGCACAAGTGCAGCGTTGGCCAGATGAGATATAAGCCGACTGCAGAATATCGTGCACTGCAGCCTTAATATCCTGTACCCCTTTGATGATCAGTGGATTATTGCCACCCATCTCAAGTGCTAAAATTTTGCCAGGATGACCCGCATATTGTTGGTGTAATAGGTGTCCTGTACGTGAACTGCCCGTAAAAAACAAACCATCGATCTGAGGATGTGAGGCTAACGCTTTACCTGTATCCACCTCGCCTTGAACCAAGTTGATAACCCCCGCAGGTAAACCCGCTTTATCCCAAAGCGTGACCATCAACTCGGCCACTTTAGGCGTCAATTCAGAGGGTTTAAAAATCACAGTATTACCCGCGAGTAAAGCAGGCACTATATGACCATTAGGCAAATGACCGGGGAAGTTGTAAGGACCGAAGACAGCTACAACACCGTGGGGTTTATGGCGAATAACAGCGCGTCCGGCTGGCGTATCATTGGCTTCTGTGCCCGTGCGCTTATGGTAAGCCGCGGCCGATAGCGCAATTTTACCTATCATGGCGCCGACTTCGGTTGCCGTTTCCCACTGAGGTTTACCGGTTTCTTGGGCTATGGTTTCAGCCAGTTCAGCTTTATTGGCTTCGAGTTGGCTGCGATACGCTTCAACTATGGCTAAACGCGCGTCAAAACCTAACATAAACCAATCAAATTGTGCTGCGCGAGCAGCCTCAACCGCGGCATTAACCTGCTCTGCGGTAGCTGTTTTTCCGCACCAAATAGTTTCACCATTGGCAGGATTGATTGAGGTCACGTCATGACCGTTACCAGTATGCCATTGGCCTTGAATATAATGTGTCATGTGTTTATTCCTACATTGCCAAAATACGGATTTGATCGCCTTTAGCGAGCAACAAACCCGCTGCGAGTTCAGGGCTAATTACTATGTGTTCGGATTTATCATCCACCGCTAAATATGCCGCTGTTGCACGGTAGTTGGCTAATTGGGTATTGGAGATAATGAATTGGCTACTCGCCTCGACCATATCACCTATATCTATGGTCAATAGCCGACTTTCTCGGACTGCGCGAATATCGGATAAGCGACACTCAACCGTTGGACCACCATCGAAAATATCCACATAACCGCGGCATCTAAAACCTTCTGCTTGTAGCAGACTCAATGCGGGACGGGTGTTGGTATGCACTTCGCCTATCACCTTTTGTGCTTCTTCCGGTAGTAAACACACATAAACCGGATTTCGTGGCATCATTTCGGCCATAAATGCCTTTTTACCCAAACCAGAAAGATAATCTGCCTGAACAAAATCAATGCCTAAGAAATGCTTTTGTAGCCAACCATAAAAGGGAGAATGACCATTAGCATCGCTCACACCACGCATTTCGGCGATCACTGTTTCACCAAAACGTTTCGCATGTTGGGCCAAAAACAAAAAGCGACTACGGGATAACATGCGGCCATTATTGCCTTTACGATAGGCTTCACGTAAAAACAATGTACATAATTCGGCGGCGCCAGTGTAATCGTGGCAAAGGGTTAAGGTTTCAACCTCATTACGCACGTCGATTTGTTCAGAATGATAAACTTCGGTGCCGAGGCGATAATGGTAAAAGGCGTCTTCCATTCCGACAGCAGCCTCAATGGCACAAGTGCCGACCACTGCGCGGGTATCGGTATCTTCCAATACCATCAGATAGCCTTCATCGAAGGGAGTCTCTACAGGTTTGACGAATGAGGCTTCTGCTCTCGCAATTTTATGTTTGAGCAAATCGGCATTCACAGGTAATGACGTAAAACCATGGCCAGACTCTTCGGCAATTTGATATAAAGCCTCAAAATCACCAGCCTGAATAGGACGTATGATTAACATCTTAGTGTCTCCTCACTTTGGCTTGCAGCGCACCAAGGCTCCTATCTAAATAAGACAGGTAGTGATGCACACAAGCATTCCCTGACAAAAAAGGAGTGCGAATAAATTCAGCACTCCTTAGGTCATTTAGGCGGCAGCTATGCTCGCCACAGCACGTTCAAAACGAGCTAGACCTTCAGCAATATCTGCCTCGGGGATCACCAGAGAAGGAGCAAAACGCACCACGTTAGCACCCGCCATCAGACTCATTAAGCCTTCGGCGACAGAGGCGACCAAAAAGTCGCGTGAACGACCTTGGTACTGTTCATTAAGAACGGCCCCTAAGAGTAAACCTTTACCGCGAACTTCTGAAAAAACATGATATTTTTCATTGATTTTATTCAAACCATCACGCAGTAATTGCTCGCGATGTTTCACGCCATCTAGCACTTCTTGCGTGTTCACAACATCTAATACTGCATTACCGATAGCACAGGCCAATGGGTTGCCACCATAGGTAGAACCATGGGTGCCCACTTTTAAATGCTCAGCAATTTCAGCCGTAGTCAGCATAGCAGCAATCGGAAAACCACCACCCAAAGCCTTAGCCGTGGTGAGAATATCTGGCACTATGTCCGTTCCCATATAAGCGTAAAGCTCGCCAGTACGGCCAACACCGGTTTGGACTTCATCAAAAATTACGAGGGCATTGTGCTTATTCGCAAGTTCACGTACCGCTTTGAGGAAGGCGGGCTCGCCACTGATAATACCGCCCTCACCTTGTAGTGGCTCAAGCATAATGGCACAGGTTTTATCCGATACTGCGGCTTCTAATGCTGCGATATCGTTATAAGGTAAATGTGTAATGCTCTGTGGTTTAGGACCAAAACCATCGGAATAGGCGGCTTGCCCACCAACACTTACAGTAAAGAAAGTACGACCATGGAAGGCTTTATCGAATGCGATGATTTCGTCTTTTTCAACACCGTATTTTTCTAAGGCATAACGACGGGCTAATTTTAATGCGGCTTCGTTTGCCTCAGCACCTGAATTAGCAAAATACACTTTGTCGGCAAAGGTGCTGTTCACTAATTTAGTCGCTAAGGCTAAGGCAGGTTCGTTTGTCATCACATTGGATAAATGCCACAGTTTTTCGCCTTGAGTTTTTAGTGCATTCACAAGAGCAGGATGACAGTGACCTAAGCAATTTACCGCAATACCGCCAGCAAAATCGATAAACTCGTTACCTTCTTGATCCCATACTCGGCTTCCTTCGCCACGAACGGGGATCACTGCCGCTGGCGCATAATTAGGCACCATCACTGCGTCAAATTGGGCACGGTTTAACTTCATATCAACGCTCATTCTTCTTCATCCTTTGTTTTTGTTTAGCGGCATAGGGCGCCGTCAGAATACCCTGTGTATCTTTATCTAGAGTTAGTGATACAGGGAATGCTTGTGTCTGTTAATAGCCATTATTAGCGAAAATGTGATCAAAATACCAGTTTTTCACAAACATCAATCGCTATGCTTTGACACAAAGTGCATAAAGATTGCAGTTTAAGAGCTATACAAGCGTTTATCCCTAAGGCTTGTAGCATATTTAGTCAGAAAAAAAGTTATTTACCTCTATTTTTGCTAGCTATTCACTGAATATGAATAACTACACAATTTTAACGAATCAAATGTGAAAGCACAAAGTGACTGATTTTCTCCCTCGCCTCGAGGGCCTCAGGTAACAAGTCAAACATAGGAAATACGTGAGGCATATTGGGATAGAATATGCCTTGGATCTCCCCACCACTCGCTTTAATTTGAGTCACTAACCGTTCTGAATCCTGTAATAGCAACTCCCGAGTACCCGCGATCACTAAGAGCGGCGGCAGGCCTACCAAGTTCCCTTGTAAAGGAGAAACTCTTGCAGACATAGGATCTGCGCCTGCAAGATAAGCTCCCCGTAAACGCAGCAATGACTCTATGGTAAAAAAAGGATCATCTGCACCAAGAATAAGCTCAGTGTCCCCCGTTATCGCCAAATCTAATGCTGGCGATAAGAGTACGCAGGCTTGGGGAAGCGGTAAATGAAGACGCTTAAGTTCGAGCAATAAACTTAAGGCTAAATTACCTCCCGCAGAATCCCCCATCAGTACCAAATTATTTGCACCTTTCAAGTCGATTAAGCGTAAATACGCCTCCATCACATCATCACAGGGCGCGGGAAAAGGATATTCGGGAGCAAGACGATAATCGGGAATATAGATATCTAACTGACAACGCCGACCGATATCTGCAACAAGCCTTGCATGGGCATGGGGGGTTTTAAAGCAAAAACCGCCACCACGAACATAAAAGAGATTTCCTAATAGAGGTGATTTAGTCAGATGCACATAGTGCAATAGATTTGAATGCCTAAGCGGAATGGTGGCACTGACTAATTTATCGGGCCAGGGGATCCAGCGCTTATCCAGCTCAATAAGCTTTTCACGCACTTGTGCTAAGGGGACTTTTGCCTTGCCTCGGCTGATGGATGGGCGGGCAACGTAGGATAAAATAGTGTTTAATACAGATGATTGCCAGCTTGACATCTTCCCTCCACATCAGCGCCATATCGACACTGATAAAAGGGCATCGATTATAGCAAATCTAACTTTCGATAATTTTGTGCTTTTAAACGCAGCACTTCTTGCTCTGTTAACTCGTAATAATCAAACATTAAACGCTTTTCTTGCGGCTCAATATGGCGCATCTCTTCAAGTAACACCACCTTAGCATAACAATTAGCCCGTGCGACAATCGCGGCTTGAGATGAGAGCTCACGATAGCTTAAGGTTTGATCAAGCTCCTTTAATAACAAAGTTAATGGACTATGTTCAAACTCAAGTAGTGTTAATAATTGCCAATTAAGTTTCAGCCCATGATTTAACACTTGTTCAAAAACCACTTTAGCTGGGAATTCTGTTGCTATCACAGCATCATATACTTCTTTATCGCGGCTACTACTGGCTTCCCGTATCCAAGTTCCCCATGTTTTATCGAATAAGCGAGCACTTAAACTCAATACAACCGACGTACCTAACTGGTTTAACAGAGCACTACTATAAACCAGTGCTGAGTCAGTATTGTGAAGCTTAGCCAGTGCATTGGCTGCAATACCGCTGATAATGCTGTAGCGCCAAAGTTTACGGGTAGTCCACAGCAATTTAGCATTGCCGCTAGGTAACCAGTTACGTAAACAAAAATAGGGAATTATGGTGCGAAGGTTCTCTATTCCAATGTAACTCATCACTAATTTGATATCAGTGACATGCACATCAGCCCCCTGAGGTCGATGGGCACGAAAGGCGGGACTGTTGACCATATTGGTTAAATCGCGACATAACCAACTTAGATTACTGATAAGTGGTCGTAATCGAGTGGCATCAAGGTTTTTTGCAAGTAGGAGTTCTAACAATAAAATTTGGGACTCATTGATATCAGCCTGCACCAAAACCAATTCAGGGGAGGCCAATTGATGCTCAATGGCGTTATTAACGGTTGCGGTTAATTGTTTCGACACCGCTTCAAAAACTTCTCGGGCTTGGAGCTGTTTCATCATACGCGCCAAAATGGCTTCGCGTTCAATATCCAACTTATTCGCATCGGCCTCAAGCTCCCTATCAAGTTCATCCAATAGTGTTGGACTCGCCTTTTGTTTGCCGAGGATTAATTGCTGATAGAGCCTATGTTCTATCTCTATAATTTTGCCAGGCCTTACGCCACCCGCTACCGAAATCGCCACTATTCATCTGTCCTATTAAGCCATGCCTGTGACGTCAATATTCTAAAATCCTAAAAAACATTATAATTTCAGCACATACAATCAATCTTAGCAATAAACAAACCCTGCTGCTTAGTACCTCTCAAATTTACTAACTTAAACATAAAAAAGGCCTCTTAAAGAGGCCTTGGCAAAACGCTAAACGCGCTTATTTGAGTTCTTTTTCAAATAACTTATAGATACGACGATATTCATCTAACCAACTCGATGGCTGACGAAAACCGTGTGGCTCAACAGGATAAATTGCCATTTCAAACATCGGCTTTTCCAGTTCAATCAGGCGCTGCACCATGCGAACACTGTCTTGGAAGAAGACGTTATCGTCCATCACACCACTCATAATTAACAATGGCTTAGTTAATCCTTGGGCATGTTCAATCGGTGAACTGCGCTCATAGGCAATAGGATCCACATCAGGCGTGTTTAAAATGTTCGAGGTATAAGGGGCATTATAGTGTGCCCAATCTGCCACAGGGCGCAGTGCGGCGCCCGCTTGGAATAGATCTGGCGCGGTAAACAGCGACATAAAGGTTAAGAATCCACCGTAGGAGCCACCGTAAGTACCGACACGTTGAGTATCGACATTGGCATGGTTCCCCATCCAAGTCACACCATCCTTTAAGTCCTCTACTTCGGGATGCCCCATATTGCGATAAATCGCAGTACGCCAATCACGGCCGTAACCCTTAGAGCCGCGGTAATCCATATCCATCACCACATAACCTTGTTGAGTTAATAGGTTATGGAACATAAACTCGCGGAAATAACCGCTAAAGCCATAGTCAGCATTTTGCAAATAACCTGCACCATGGTTAAAAATCACCGCTGGGTACTTTTCAGCGCGGGATTTATCATAGCCTTGGGGTAAATAGACTCGAGCATAAATATCACCTGCACCGTAATTTGACGGCACCGCCACCACTTCAGGCGCTTGCCATGGGTAGTTTTTAAAGGCATCACTCGTATAAGAAGTTAGTTGCTTTAACTCGCCGCCAATAGATTGAATATAGAGCTCATTCGGTTGTGTACGGCGTGAGGCATTGAGCAACAGCTTAGTTCCATCAGGGCTTAAGCTGTAATCTAAATTACCATCCCACTGAGTTAATTGCTCATTTTTACCCGTGGATATATTCACGCGGTGAACATTATAAATACCTGGATGATTTTGATTTGCTTTGTAATAAATAAAACTTGCATCCGGTGATAGCGTGATATCGCTTACCACAAACTTACCTTGGGTTAACGCACGTGGCTTTTCGCCTAATGATTTAATGTAAAGTTGCGAATAACCTGTTTCTTCCGACAGATAGTAAAGCGTATCTGTCCCTGGCACCCAACCGAACTGGTTATAGTCATAGTTCACCCAAGCATCATCATGGAGGCGATGTTCAGTAATAAACTTCCCCTTTGAGAGGTCAACACTGGCTATCCAGCGATCTTTATTATCTGTGGCTTCCAACATGAGGGCGACTTTAGCGCCGGACTCATGCCACTGAATCGCACTTTGTGTCCAACCCCAATCCTGCATTAACTGAATTTTACGTGGTGCGAGAGTGCTTTGATAAGTTTCGCCTTTAGCCTTGGCATTCTCAGTTTTAACCTTTGCCAGTACATCCTCATCGAATCCTGTTAGGCCTTCAATGGTGATATTCATTTGTTTGTGCAGGGTTAGGTCAAGTAATACAAAGCGTTGCCCAGGTGGAGCGTCTTCAGCTACACGAGCGCGCACAGGCACAGGATCGATATATCCTTTGGCACCAAGATAATTAGGCATGATGTCATGCTCATTACGGCCGTTATGATTTTTATCGGTTAACGCCACTAAAATATAACGGCCATCAGGAGACAGGCTAAGCTCAGAAACCACCTCACTATCGCCTAAATACCAAGTACTGGCCGCAAGCGTCGGATCGTTTTTCTGCAAATCATCATTGAACTTCGCCTTAGCTTTGGCGTTTTCCTGTTGCAGTGCCACATATTGAATTAATCTGTGCTGCTGTTTAGCCAAATAAGTATTAGGCTCTTTTACCCCTTCTGGCGCTTTTGCCATTTTGATTTCGGCAAGCTGCTCAATTAACCCTGTCTCTTGATGAATTTGGAAAACATTATCCCCCTGCCAGTATGCAATGTCGCCATTATTCAAATAACGTACACCATCAATCGCAGTACGTTGGCGAGTCAATTGGGTGATCTTCCCTGTACTTAACTGCTTAACAAAAATATTGCCTTGATAGAGGTAGGCTTTATAAGACTGCGTGGGATCTATGACCCCAAATTGCTGATCAGCGGTATGCAGCTTATCGATAGCTAACTCAAGCGCACCAGTATCATCAATACCTTGCTGATAATAACTCCGCAAAGGTGCACCACTGGCTTGACGGGCAAAAAATACACTTTGACTATCATCACTCCAATAAGCTTCTTTAGCGAAAATCCCCATCCAATCGGGATTCGCCATAATTTGATTAAGCGTAAGGGCCTCTGAAACCTGCGGAGGTTGCGCCAATGGGACTTGGAACACCTGCGGCAATGATGTAGGGATTGACGTTTCTGTCGATGTTGCGGCACAACCCGCTAACACCGCAACGGTAAGTGCACTAAATCCCAAACTTCGGATTACGCTTTTCATTTATCCTTCCTTTTTATTGTTATCGCAACAGCCAAAGTATGATCTGTCTATCTTGTCTGTTTAGCGTAGTTTTGCGGCACTTATATCATATTTAGCGACTAAATTGACGCAAAAGGAGGGATAAATCTTGTAACAGAGAATGATAAAAGAGTGAATAAAAACGACTTTAACTTGGGGATAAAGATAAAAAGTTTGCTAAAAGATCAAGCCCTTGCTCAGTTAAAATTGATTCCGGGTGGAATTGCACCCCATAAAGCGGTAAATGTTGATGACTCATTGCCATAATCTCACGTCCATAGATAGGATCATCAAACCAAGCGTCGAGCACAAACCCCTCTGGCACGGCGTCCACAAGTAATGAATGATATCTTGTCACCGTCAAAGGGTGATTTAGCCCTGTAAATAATCGCTCACCACTGTGCTCAATTTCACTTACTTTGCCATGCATCACTCGCTCGGCACGAACGACATTCGCCCCAAAAACCTGAGCCATGGCTTGATGGCCTAAACACACACCTAAAATAGGTAAGTGTGTCGAAAAATGCTTAATCGCCGCGAGGGAAATTCCCGCTTCATTTGGAGAGCATGGGCCAGGAGAGATCACCAGATGAGAGGGTGCAAGGGCTTCAATCTCATCTAAGCTAATTTCATCATTACGTTTTACCACAATCTTTTGCCCTAGTTGCTGAAAATACTGCACTAAGTTAAAGGTAAAAGAGTCGTAATTATCGATCATTAACAGCATTAAAATACCAATAGGTTAATTTTAAAAGGCAATTAAAGAATAACCCAGCTATTAGCTGGGTTAGTTTTAATATTAGCGATTAAAAGCATTTATTCTTATCGCTTCAATCAGTACCGCTCTAGAACGGAATATCGTCATCCCAGCCATCATCCAAATCTGGAGTGAAGTTTTGCTGTGGTTGTGGTGCAGGACGCTGTGCAGGTGCTGCTGGCGCTTGATAAGCTGGCGCAGGAGCGGCTTGTGGCTTAGGCGCATAACCACCTTGTTGTGGTTGTTGAGCCTGTGGCTGACCATAACCTTGCTGCTGAGCAGGTGCTGGCGGAGCATATTGTTGCTGCGCAGGGGCTTGGTAAGCAGGTGCAGCTTGAGGCGCTGGCGCATACTGATTTTGTGCAGGAGCGGCTTGCTGAGGCGCTGATTGATAGCCTGCATTTTGTGGCATGCCGCCGCCCATTGGCGCACCTTGTGCTTGACCACCTTGACCACGGCTACCTAGCATTTGCATGCTACCGCTTTGATCGATAACCACTTCAGTGCTGTAGCGATCTTGACCGCTTTGGTCTTTCCACTTACGGGTTTGCAGTTTACCTTCAAGATAAACCTGTGAACCTTTACGTAAATATTCACCTGTAATTTCAGCTAATTTGCCGAACAGAACCACACGGTGCCATTCGGTGCGCTCTTGCTGTTGACCCTGTTGGTCTTTCCACGATTCGCTAGTCGCTACTGTAATGTTTGCGACTGCATTACCGTTTGGCATATAACGCACTTCTGGATCTTGTCCCAAATTGCCAACCAAAATTACCTTGTTAACACCACGACTGGCCATTGAAATCTCCTGCGATTCTTTAAATAATCTATTAATTCAGTATGTTGTTTATCAGTGTTGCCATAAGGGGAAATCTAGGTCCCAAAATACTTTGGCTATCACACATATTATTGAGCAGAGCCTAACACAGCTCGGGCTTCTCTTAAATCGAAATGCTCGTCTACCTTGAGATAAGCCACCTTCTCGTCCAGTACAACTATAGCTTCAACAACACCCATTAATTGCGATAACTGGGTTGCCATATCGCGCGCTTGCGCCTTATCTTTTACTTCGGCTTCTAAGGTGTAACTCTTTAACAGTACAGGATTTTGCATACCTAATGTCAGGAATAACCATATAGACATTAAGATCACAGCAACAATAAAGACCCCGACGGCGCCCACGAGCTGAAAAGCACCGCCACCGAGCATACCACCACAAAATGCCCCTAAGAATTGGCTTGTGGAATATACCCCCATGGCAGAACCTTTCTCCCCTACGGGACAGAATTTAGCAATTAAGCTCGGTAATGATGCCTCGAGATAGTTAAAACCAGTAAAAAACAATAATACCGCCGCACTCAAAGCCCATAGATTACTGGCAAATATTGCCATACCAGCCAATGAACATATCATGATCACCAGCGCAATTTGGAACATGGCTTTAGTATTCTTACGCTTAACCCCAATGATGATTAACGGCACCATTAAAATAAATGCGCCCACGAAAGCGGGAAAATACAGCATCCAATGTTTTTCTTTAACCAGCCCCGCATCAACCAGATCTAGCGGTAAGGCCACAAATACAGCGGTAAGCACTAAATGCAGGATAAAAATCCCAGCGTTAAGCCTAAATAATTGCGGCTCAAGGAACATACGTTTGAGCTTAGCGGGAGTGGCTAACGTGTCACCTTTCGGCGCCTGAGTGATGGGATTAGGCACTAAAAATTGGATCAACAACATACCCACAATCGCCAATACAGCCGTTAACCAAAATAATCCTGTCAACCCAAGATGCTGCGCGACTATCGGCCCCATTAGCAAAGACAGGGCAAAGGATAGCCCGATGCACATGCCGATGATCGCCATCACCTTTGTACGTTGTTCATCACGGGTTAAATCTGCTGCAAGCGCCAGTACTGCGGCTGCAATCGCGCCCATCCCCTGCACTGCTCGGCCAAACACAACGCCATAAATTGTATCTGCATTAGCTGCGATAACACTACCGACAGCAAACAACACTAAGCCACCAAGAATAATCGGCTTGCGACCATACTTGTCAGATAAAATCCCCATAGGGATTTGCAGCACGGCTTGAGTCAGACCATAGGCGCCGATAGCAATACCCACCCACAGAGGCGAAAAACCTTCGAGGTGCTGACCATAAAGCGCAAAGACGGGCATGATCATAAATAAGCCCATCATGCGTAAACCAAATACACTGGCTAAAGAAAACGCGACTTTTTTCTCAGTACCTGAAAGCCCGTTGTTACCCATGATTATGCCCTAATATGAAGTCTTTTAGGGGGCGCATGTTATCACACCCAAAAGGGTTTGCTCAAAAGGAAATCGTGGCCTAGTCCACAGTGTTTGCACGCCCTATTTGTCCTTGAAAAACGAGCATTACACCTTCATAGGTCAATAATGCCATTACGCTACCATTACAATATGCTAACCAAGCGGTCACGAATATAATGAAGGCCATATAACATATCGCATTAATCTTAGTTAATCCTCATAGACTTATATCCCAAAGGAAGTACAACACTCCTCTATAAAGGCTTAAAAGCGACAAGGTATGGAATAGGTTTAGATCACAGAATCAACTAAACTCAGCGGCAGAACTGTGCGATACTTATGCTCATTTTTTTAAACGCATATGACTTGAGTGATAGATGGATAAGATTGAAATACGCGGCGCCCGCACCCACAATCTCAAAAATATCAACCTGACTATCCCAAGGGATAAACTGATTGTCATCACAGGTTTATCTGGGTCCGGCAAATCCTCCCTTGCATTTGATACTTTATATGCCGAAGGCCAACGACGTTACGTTGAGTCCCTATCAGCCTACGCTCGTCAGTTCTTAAGTTTGATGGAAAAACCCGATGTAGACCATATTGAAGGTTTAAGCCCAGCCATCTCTATCGAGCAAAAATCGACATCCCATAACCCGCGCTCTACGGTGGGGACCATTACCGAGATTTACGATTACCTACGTCTACTATTTGCTCGTGTAGGCGAGCCACGCTGTCCAACGCATAATCAACCTTTGGCAGCGCAAACCGTCAGTCAGATGGTCGATAAAGTCTTGGAAATGCCCCAAGATAGCCGCTTAATGCTATTAGCCCCTGTGGTCAACGCCCGTAAGGGTGAACACGTTAAACTGCTGGAAGGCTTAGCCGCTCAGGGATATATCCGTGCCCGTATCGACGGTGAAGTATGCGATTTAACCGATCCACCAACACTGGATTTACACGTAAAACACACCATTGAAGTGGTCGTTGACCGTTTTAAAGTACGTGACGATATCCAGCAACGCTTAGCTGAGTCCTTTGAAACTGCGCTAGAACTCTCCGGCGGCATTGCCATCGTTGCCAGCATGAATGAAGGTGACGGTAAGACCAAGAGTGACGAGCTCATCTTTTCCGCTAACTTTGCCTGCCCGCATTGCGGTTATTCAATGGCAGAATTAGAGCCACGGATTTTCTCCTTTAATAATCCTGCGGGGGCGTGCCCAACCTGTGACGGTTTAGGCGTGCAGCAATTTTTCGACCCAGAGCGCGTGATCACTAATACCGAGCTTTCACTGGCAGGCGGTGCGATTCGTGGCTGGGATAGACGCAACTTCTATTATTTCCAAATGCTCAGTTCACTTGCCGAGCATTATAAGTTTGATGTGGAAGCCCCCTTCGAACAACTGAGTGAAAAAGTCCGCAAAATCGTACTCTATGGTTCAGGCAAAGAAAGCATTGCCTTTAAATACATTAATGACCGTGGCGATGTAGTGGTGCGTAATCACCCCTTCGAAGGCATTCTAAACAATATGGACAGGCGCTATCGCGAAACCGAAAGTAACTCGGTACGTGATGAATTAGCCAAGTTTATCAATACTCAAGCCTGTCAAAGCTGTGGTGGCTCGCGTCTACGTGAAGAGGCCCGTCATGTGTTTATTGGCGATCTCAACCTACCCAAACTCACCACTTGGTCAATTGGTGAAGCCTTGGACTACTTCGAGAAAGTCGAATTTAGCGGCCAAAAGGCGCAGATTGCCGAGAAGATTTTAAAGGAAATCCGCGATCGCTTAGGCTTTCTTGTCAACGTAGGTCTCAATTATTTGAGCCTGTCACGCTCGGCTGAAACCCTTTCCGGCGGTGAAGCCCAGCGTATTCGACTCGCCAGCCAAATCGGTGCAGGGCTTGTTGGCGTGATGTATGTGCTCGACGAACCCTCAATTGGTCTGCATCAAAGGGATAACGAACGCCTGTTGCAAACCCTGATCCATCTGCGGGATTTGGGTAACACTGTGATTGTGGTTGAGCATGACGAAGATGCAATCCGTATGGCGGATCATGTGATCGATATCGGTCCAGGCGCAGGAGTGCACGGCGGCGAAGTGATTTGCGACGGTCCGATAGAGAAGATCATCGCCTGTGAAGAATCGGTCACCGGCCAATATATTTCCGGTAAGCGCAGCATTCATATCGATACGCCGCGCATTCCGTTTGACAAAAACCAAGTCATCCAATTATTTGGCGCTCGCGGTAACAACCTGCGCAATGTCGATTTAACCATTCCTGTGGGATTGTTCACTTGTGTGACAGGTGTGTCTGGATCAGGTAAGTCGACCTTAATCAACGATACCTTCTTCAAAATCGCCCATAGGATGCTCAACGGAGCGACTGTGGATGAGCCATCACCCTATGATCGTATCGAAGGGATGGAACTGTGCGACAAAGTGGTCGATATCGACCAAAGTCCGATTGGCCGTACACCGCGCTCGAATCCTGCCACTTATACGGGCATCTTCACCCCGATCCGCGAGATTTTTGCCGGCACCCAAGAGTCACGTACTCGAGGTTATCAAGTCGGCCGTTTCTCCTTTAACGTCAAAGGTGGACGCTGTGAGGCTTGCCAAGGCGACGGCTTGATCAAGGTCGAAATGCACTTCCTACCCGATGTGTATGTGCCCTGCGATTCCTGTAAAGGTAAGCGCTATAACCGCGAAACCTTAGAAGTACGCTATAAAGGCAAGAATATTCACGAAGTACTGCAGATGACAGTGGAAGATGCGCGTCAGTTCTTCGATGCCGTACCTGCCATTGCCCGTAAACTGCAAACCTTGATGGATGTGGGTTTGTCCTATGTGCGCCTCGGCCAGAGCGCGACCACGCTTTCGGGCGGTGAAGCCCAAAGGGTGAAACTCGCCAAGGAGCTGTCCAAACGTGACACAGGTAAAACCTTGTATATCTTGGACGAACCGACCACAGGCTTACACTTTGCCGATATCCAACTACTGCTCGATGTACTGCATCGCCTTAAATCCCACGGCAATACCATTGTGGTGATTGAGCATAATCTGGACGTGATCAAAACCGCGGACTGGATTATCGACTTAGGCCCAGAAGGCGGCGGTGGTGGCGGCATGATCTTAGCCACAGGCACGCCAGAAGACGTCGCCGAACATCCAACCTCCCATACGGCACGCTTCTTAAAGCCACTGTTAAAACGGGATGTTGAACTGGCAAAGGCTAAAAAAGCCAAGGCGTAAAAACCAACCGCGATTATATTTAGAAGCGCAGTCGTTTAGGGACTGCGCTTCTTTAACTGAGTCTGCATTTGAATTACTTCAATTAAATGTTGAATATTTAAAGAATTAATGGGAAGTGGCGCGTTTCTTGCTCAGTTTTAGCGAAAAAAATGCAGAAAACAGGTTAAATAGTGTGACTCTGATTGGTAAAGTGGCTGCTATGCTGCTATAATCCGTCGTTCGCGGGAAATCGACACGGGGTTGATTTTCTGTCTGTGAAACTATTAGCGCCATTTCGCGCGCGCATCCACAAGGCTACAACCCAATGTCATCCGATGAAAGAACTTTCCGTGAACTCGGCCTGTCCGAGAATTTGTTGCGTGCTCTTGACGAGCTAGGTTATGAAAAACCCACGCCAATCCAATCAGCCAGTATTGATCCACTTATGGCTGGCAAAGATATTTTAGGTCAAGCTCAAACAGGTACAGGTAAAACTGGCGCCTTCGCGCTGCCGCTACTTAACAAAGTCACCAGCCAAACTACACCGCAAATTTTAGTATTAGCGCCAACGCGTG
This sequence comes from Shewanella sp. W3-18-1, assembly GCF_000015185.1. Classification (NCBI taxonomy): domain Bacteria; kingdom Pseudomonadati; phylum Pseudomonadota; class Gammaproteobacteria; order Alteromonadales; family Shewanellaceae; genus Shewanella; species Shewanella sp. W3-18-1. The sequence goes on from NC_008750.1 coordinate 4,039,138, forward strand.
AATTAGCGGTTCAGGTTGCTGAAGCATTTAGTAGCTATGCCAAATTTATGAAGAATTTCCACGTTCTGCCAATTTACGGCGGTCAAAGCATGCAACAACAGTTGAATGCCCTGAAACGTGGTCCACAGGTTATCGTGGGTACGCCAGGTCGTGTTATGGACCATATGCGTCGCGGTACCTTGAAACTTGATTCATTAAAAGCACTCGTGCTTGATGAAGCCGATGAAATGTTAAAAATGGGCTTCATCGACGATATCGAATGGATCCTTGAGCACACGCCAAGCGAGCGCCAATTGGCGTTATTCTCTGCCACTATGCCAGAGCAAATTAAGCGTGTTGCTAACCAACATTTACGCAGCCCTGTGCATGTTCGTATCGAATCAAGCCAAACGACGGTTGAATCAATCGAACAGCGTTTTGTGCAAGTGTCACAACACAACAAACTTGAAGCTTTAGTACGTGTATTAGAAGTTGAAAACACTGAAGGTGTGATCATATTCGTGCGTACTCGTAACTCATGTGTTGAGTTAGCTGAAAAGTTAGAAGCCCGCGGTTATGCTTCATCACCACTACACGGTGACATGAACCAGCAAGCCCGTGAGCGTGCAGTTGACCAACTGAAACGTGGCAAGTTAGACATTCTAATTGCGACTGACGTTGCGGCCCGTGGTCTTGACGTTGAGCGTATTGGTCACGTTGTGAACTACGATATTCCGTATGATGCCGAAGCTTATGTGCACCGTATTGGCCGTACAGGCCGTGCTGGCCGTACTGGTATGGCGATCCTGTTTGTGACAAGCCGTGAAATGCGCATGCTGCGCACTATCGAGCGTTCAACTAACAGTCGTATTTCACCAATGAAAATCCCAAGTCCAGAGACAGTTGCAGAACGTCGTCTGTCTCGCTTAGGTGAGCAATTGGCTGAAACCATCAACGGCGATTTAGATTTTATGAAAGAAGCTGTTGCTCAATTATGCCAACAGTTAGAAGTCGATACCGATCTGCTAGCCGCAGCCTTGTTACAGCAAGTTCAACAAGAACGTCCTCTGCAATTGCCAGCCATTCAAGAACGCGTTCGTGATGAACGTAATGAGCGCAGTGAACGTAGCGACCGCGGAAGTGATCGTAATGACCGTGGTGGTGAGCGTGGTGAACGCAGAAGTCGCGAACCGCGTCCAATGCCAGCCAGCTTAGGCTCAGCTGAAGCGTTGAAAGACAACCCAGATTTAAAAATGTGTCGTTACGTTATCGACGTAGGTCGTGAGAATGGTGTGGGTGTGGGTAACATCGTTGGCGCTATCGCGAACGAAGCCAACATTGACAGCCGTTACATTGGCGCAATCCAACTTTACGATGCAGTGACTACCGTTGACCTGCCAGACGGCATGCCAAAAGACGTGTTACAGCACCTACGTAAAGTACGTGTTTGTGGCAAGCCATTGAACATCCGCGAAGCTGGCGATCAAGTATTTGTTGATTCAGGCCGCAGTGCTCGTTCAGACCGTCCTGCTGGTGACCGTAAACCACGTGGCGATCGTCCAACGGGTGACCGCCCAGCGGGTGATCGTAAGCCTCGCGCTGCGTCTACGGGTGACAAACCATTTGCTGATCGCAAACCACGTGCAGACAAACCTGCCGGTGAGCGTAAGCCACGTAAACCACGTGAAGACTAATCTAGCTTAAGCTAGAGACTAAAAAAGGAGCTTAGGCTCCTTTTTTGTTGGCTTGATTTTGTCTTAGTTTGCCTTTAGCAAAGATAAAGCTTAGTGTCTAATATCCAAAGAGTTTAATGGCATAAGTAATCGACTCCCATGAAAAAAGCCCTTACCGCTGGACTATTATCCGCCTTCGTCGCCCCCGGCAGCGGCCATTTCTATCTTAAGCATAAACGCACTGGCCTAGTGTTTTTTGTACTGGCAATACTGAGTCTCGGCCTGATGCTGCAACAAGTCATGCAAGTCGCACAGCTTATCTCGCTTGATATTCAAACTGGCGTTTTGCCGTTGGATATAGGCGTGATTGCGGCCGAAGTGACCAAACAAACCACCGCAACTATTCGGGATGGTGCAGACAAGTTAATGTATGGCTTTATCCTCTGCTGGCTAATTGCCTTACTAGATAGTGTGCGCTTGGGACTGAAACAAGATAAGCAAGATGCAGTCACGGCCCAAAACAATGCCTAGTCGCCAACTGTCCATGCTTCAATAAAGCTATGGTAGCAAGTAACGAGCATATCGGCGCCCTTGGCATAATCGGGAATGGTTTCAGGACAATAGAGGGCGCAGCGGCTACCTGCATTACGCGCAGTTTGCAGATCAAACAGATAATCGCCTATATATAAAATATCAGCGGGCGCGAGTTGCCACTGCTGGCAAATAAGGTGAATACCTTCGGGATGCGGCTTAGGCTCTGCATCGTAACGGGTCAGCACTAAAGGGATATCAATACCCAGTTTTTCGATAGTAATTTGCGCCGCTTCTGGCATATTGCGAGTCAAAATAGCCAAGGGCAGTGACTTGGCCCGTAGGCATTCGATAAGCTCCCTCGCGCCATCAATCCAACGAGCATTGAGTGAACTTTGCCTTTCGTACTCATGGACAATGTCTAACGCCTTAGCCCGTGCTTCACCCGCACTCAGACTCTCAACATGGGCCAAGATATCCGTGCCAGAATGACTCCCCAATTCACGCCGCAGCCCAGCAAAATCGGGATTAGAATGCGCAAGCGTACCGTCGAGATCGAAGATGACGCCACGGATATCCTGAAGTTTTAATTCGCTGAGTCTAGTGATCACTGGCCTTTCCCATAAATAAAATGTATGCGTTAGGCAGCCTGTAAACGCTTCGCCTGACGATTACGGTACATAGGCAGCAATTGCACCACCATCACAGACACAATAATCACGCCAATCCCCAGCAGAGATAGACCATCTAATTCATCAGCACGGAATACTTCTGGCCACCAGCCAAGGCTCACCACTAACGCCGTGGCACTAAAGCTAAATACGGGTGTTAGGGCCAACATGGCGCTCACCTGTGCCGTCGGCCAATATTTTATCGACTGACCAAAACAACCATAGGCGATCAGTGTATTGGCAGCGCAAAACAGGGCAACCTGCCAATCGAAACTGTCCATGTTGGCGAACTGACTAAAGTCACTAAAGGGTGCCATAACCACAATGCCTAAACCATAGAGCACTAATAGTACGTTCGCGGGCGATAAACGGTTCAATAAGGATTTTTGTAATAACGCATAGGTCGTCCACGATAAGGCAGAGAACTGAATAATCATCACCCCAAGCCAAACCTGATGATTATCCGATGCAGAAAAATCTAAATACGGATGGAAAAACATCAACATACCTAATGCTAAAGTCGCAAAACAGCTGAGCTGCACCGCATTAAGCCGTTCCTTAAAAAACAACACACCACCAAAGGCGAGGAAAAAGGGTGAGGTTTGGAAGTTAAGCTGGGCGGCACCCGGTGCAAGAAAATCGAGGGAATACACAAATGAAACGTAGTTAAGCATCAAAAAGATGCCAGCAAGCACCAACCTTAACCAGGCCGTTCCCGTCAGTCCCGCAAATTGTTTTAAACTGCCCGCACTCCACTGGATGACTAAGCTCACTAGCCATGCGACTAAAAAACGAAACCAAGTCAAGGTAATGGGATCGATAAACGCACCCGACAGTTTCAATGCTATGGGTAAAATACCCCAAAATAAAACCGCAACTGAGATGAATAGGAGCCCGAGTTGAGCATGATTATTTGCCTGAGGGGCGTTATGGCTAAGATTCACGAAGGAGTCCAGTAGAAACCGCAAAATGGACAGCCATTCTGGCACTGAGCTAACACAATATCTAGCGGATCATCATGGAAACATTCGCGTTAGATTGGATACTTTAGCTGACACTTATGTGAGGCAAGTATCAGCATCTTACGATGGCTGAAATATTGGCCCTACGTTTGAATCAACGACAGCAGATTTACCCCGAAAGCCAACATTGGCATTTCCCGCGTTGCCAATAACCGAGTATATTTGGCCCATAAAAATGGCTTCTGCCACACACTCCCTAGGCCACGTCTTTTTAAGCTAACGCTTTAAATAGGAAAGTTAATGTTATCTACCGCCACACTCGAACAAGTTAAAACGCATATTAATACTGCAGCCAAAGAATTAGCCGAGCGCCGCGCCGCAGGCACGAGCGGCGATTTACTGATCCCAGAACTAAGGCCAACCAGCTTCGAACAGGCCTTCGCTATTCAACAAGCCGTAGCAGAACTATATAAGGCAAGCGATAACAATCCTATCGCGGCGTGGAAATGCCTCTTACCCACAGCGGAAAAAACCGTGGTGGCGCCTATTTATCAAGTTGATGTGTACCAACAATCGACCACTTGCCCACTCTATCCATCGACTAAAGGGCTTGCCCGAGTCGAACCTGAACTCGCCTTCGAGATTGGCGTTGATTTACCGCCAAGAAGCACTCCTTACACTGAGGCTGAAATCGATGCGGCCTTAGGCCATACACGCTTAGCCTTGGAATTGATCAAAAGCCGCTACCACACACCCAGTGAAGCGACACATTTTGATGCCCTCGCCGATGGCTTAGTCAATCAAGGGCTGTGGTTAGGGCCAGTACTTAATCCGCAAGAAGGTTTAGAGACGAGCCGTTTTGAACTCCGTGTTGATATTCAGGATGGCGATACTCTGCAAAAATCCGCCATTCACCCTAACGGTTTCCCTAAGGCGGGACTCTACTGGTTAGTTAACTTTTTATCCGCCAAAGGCATTGGCTTAACGCAAGGGCAATATGTGATCACAGGCTCCTACGCTGGCGTGCTCGATCTGCCATTGGCACAGGTCTGCAAATTTGAATACGGCGCGCTTGGGCAGTTCGCCGTGACTTTTATTGCCAAATAATCCGGTAGTCATTTAGTCATAACAACAAATAAAGTAAGCGACCCAGTGACAACTGGGCTCGCCTATTTTCAATCTAAGTGCTCAGCACCTCTACCGCAAATTAACAAAAACCAAACTGACTTGTCCCATAATCCACATCTATGTATCATCCAACTTCATTAATAATAAGGATATATAGAATGTCACACGGAAAAATGCTGCCAATCGCCTGTCTTCTTGCCCTCACTTTAGGCACTTCTCTTAGCGTGCATGCCTCAGAAAATAGCTTTGCCAAAGCCTATAGTGACTATCAAGCCGCCGTTGAAAAGGGCGATGCCGCGAATATTGAAGCGAGTGCTAAAACCGCTTATCAACTCGGCGAAGCTCAATATGCCAAGGACAGTATCGACTTAGCGAATCTCGCCATAAACTGGGCCAGCGCAATAGAAAAGCAAGTTGCACCCTACCCATTTGCAGAAAAAAACCTAGCACAAACTGCCAAGGCGAATGAGCTATATCAAATCGCATTAGCAAACTATAAAGTCCATTACGGCAAAGAGGCACTGGAGCTTATCGATCCCTTGCTAGGATCTGCTATAACCGAGAGCAAAGCTAAGGTTGCAAAAGATTACCTGCAAGCAGCAATTGATATCGCAGAAAAATCGGATAATAAAAAACTCATAGCCGATGTAAAAATGGCCGCCTTCAATCGCTTATCCAATACTGAGCTATACACCAAAAGCATAAGAAACTATGCCTTCGATGCCTATGATATTTATAAAGAAATTCTTCCCGAAAATGCATTAGATAGAGTCAAGGCAACCTATATTGTGGGCGCCGTTGAATTTGCGGAAAAACATGATAAAAAAGCCGAACCTTTACTAAAAGAAGTGGTTAAACAGTTCGATGTACTTAATTACAGTCATCCCTATGCCTTAAGTGCCCACGCTTATTTAGTTGAACTCTATGAGCGCCAAGGAAAGCGTGACGAATCCACCGCCCATTGTATTGCTATCGGCAAAATGCGCCCATGGACCGACGAACAAGAGCAACAACCGATTTTCCGTATCGTACCAAACTACCCAATGTCCTACGTACAACAAAGGAAAAGTGGCTGGGTTCAGCTTAAATTTACCGTCGATGAACATGGTTTTGTGAAAAATCCTGAAATTATTGCCTCTAAGGGCGGCGCTTTATTTGAAAAAGAAAGTATTAAAACCCTAGATAAATGGCGTTACGCACCTAAGTTTGAAAATGGTAAAGCCGTTGAGGCACAAACTAGCGTGCAACTGGATTACACCATAGATAAGTAACCCAATACCTATGAATAGCCTGTAATAAAGAAATAGCCGTTACTTCGCCTCATAACCTAGCCCATCGCTCACACTCGATGGGCTTTTTTCATCCTGCGCTTTAAGCTGGTCCAGACTTAAACCCAGCTTGAGTTGGACTAAACAAGCTTGGCAAATACACGCATCGCTAGGCGGTAAAATAGGGCTTAATGCCCCTTGCAGCGAATCAGATGCTTGTGCTTGCAAGACGGCCAAAGATGGAAATGTTTGCTGAGCGCACCAACAGTCCTTAATGCCCTTACCTAAAATCACAGCACATTGATTCGCGCCTTGGCACAAAGGGCAAATTTTCGCAGTTTCGAACTTAGGTTGTTCCGATGGCTGAGACACGGTAATCCTTATAGCAAGATAAGTTTTTATAGCGCGGAGATCATAATAGATTTTTGCAACTCAGGCTGAGTTGTTTCCCACCAAGGCAAAGCTGCTGAGTTATGCAGTATTAATTGCCATTGTTTTCCCAGTGACACGCCTGCTTATGATTTAAAAAGAAGTGTTAATAATGTCCTAGGCATTATAGTGATATTCTCTATGCCCCTATCGGTCAGATACTGTAAAGCGTCCTTTCCTGATTTGCCAAAAGATTAAGCACTTGCACTCCAGTGACACGCCAACTTTGATTTAGAAATGGGTCATCCCTGAGGGCTCGACGGCGACATCTGCTGCATATGGATGTGCGAATGCCGCGATCACATGGATGTGAATGAGCGGCCATGCCGCCAACGGTCACTTCCATGCAAGTACTTAATCTCGTTAATTCCCGAGTATACCTGTCACTAAATTTAACAATGGATGTTTCAATAAAGTTCAATTGGTTGTATTCATCAAGTTATCTAACTTAAATGATATTTTGATGTATTCATTTGGCTCAGTGAACCGCATTCCTGTGTTATAGCAAGTGTGTTCACAGATGCATACATGGTGACCTGTTTTTATGGTGCTAATATTAAGTCTGTATAAGACTTATATGTTACCAATGAAGTCTTTGGAATGAAGCGTCAACAGATATAACGCCATACAAAGGTAAGCAACTATTCGACCTCACTTAAAGCTTTGCGCCATGAAAACGAAACCCCACCTTGAACCAAAAATGCTAATCGTTAGCAATCATTCTTAAATGCTTAATTATGTTTATATTACGACAACTTGTTGTTCATGAGAAACCAGTGTGCGAATTTCGTTACCCAAGTATGAAGGAGTTACGCGGTCAGACGGACTAGGAATAGTAAACTTCCCTAAAACCATTATGCTTTTATTAAGCCTAAAAACTTCACTGGGTAACCGTTTTGCTAGCTTAAGTGTTGTATATATTGGCTTACCTTTTCCTGTTGTTTTAGGCCTGCATTCAATGAAGCAAAAGCCGCCTTTTCTCTTATTAGGCAAACCTATAACACTGACTTTTACAATAACCGCTGCTTGAACGATCCCCTCACTATGCAGCCTTGTTTTTAGGCTACCTAAATGATTTGTTGAATAAAAAAAATCTACCCATTTTACAAGCTTGCCACCAATGATTAACTTTATTTTTTCTCGGTCATCTGGGTTAAGGCGACCATGATTGTATATATCTAATAAGCTATTCATTGTACGGACATAGGTAGATTTTCGACCTTTTGTGCGATATTTTCGTTCTGTAGTGTTGTTTGGAGGGAATTGAATAAAAGAGTCAGATTTATCTTTGAGCCTTCTGAATTCTTCCGCATCCATAACATGAATACGAAACAAAAATTCTCCTTTTGCTAAAGCATCAGTTACTTCATGATCTGACTCACCAGCAACAATCGTATCCCTTCCCGATGCTTTATAAGTACAATGTTTACTATGGTCGAAACCTTTTTCAAGACGGAAAAATGCGGGAACAAATTGTTGTTTGCCATAACTTTCACGCTTATAGCCATTTACGTGTTCCACAAAAGCATCACAATTTTTGTCTGGACAGGTTAAAGGATATGCAATAGGGAATACACCGTAGGTATCAGCATTTACCCTGACGCCATTGCGATCATATGCAAAAGTAATTTTAATTCCGCTCAAGCTTACCTCGTTAAACATGACACTCAATTAAGGTGTGCTGCACACTACCACACAATTTTATGTGAATGCTGCATTCACTAAATTAGATCAAAAGTACAAATTCCAAGAATGGTGAGTCGCTCCTAAATTGTTTTTTTGGTTAATTTAGGAAGGTCAAAACCTTGTCCTTTGGCAAGGCTTATTAAAGTCTCAATATACACTTCTCTAGACTGCTCAGTAGAGTGATAGGATGTACCAATATACTTAAAATACTGTGGTTTTACCCCTTGAGAAATACTTAGTTTTATACCTTGAATCACTTTATGTACCTCATCTGAACGTACAATCAAGTCAGGATCCATATCAAACTCGTCAGATTGAAGTTTAAAAAGTTGAGGAAGGTTTCCCGCAGTGTAAATGCGTGTTAATGCATCCATTGAGCGCTGAATATTGATGTTTCCAAATTTTTTATCTAAAAATGAAGTAACTCCAGCAGCACAAAAACCTACTCTAGAAATACAATTTGGATAATTTTTAGAATCAGTCTTGAACAATGAGTCTGAAAGCTTTGCTATAGCAGTACCAATACTATCTAACACTTTTCCACTGTGAAACTTGAAGCCAAGTTTTTCATAAAGCCCGATATAGTTCTGACCATAAGTAATGAGAGTCATCATCACTCGCGTACCAAAGAAATCGGTAAAAGCTTCGATACTTTTACTATCGAACTCAGTTTGATCATTGTGCTCATTATGCGCATGCATATAGTGTGCAATTTCATGACCAATTATTAGGGCAAAAAAGTGAAATGCATCAATATCTGCTACTTCAGCTGAACAGAAGTCCTTAGAAAATCTGATTCGTAAATTCTTCCCTGTACCTACAACACTAGCATGATGACGAGAACTTGAATCTAACTCAATTTTTAACTCAAAATTAGCCTCAGGAATAAAGAGGCTCTCTAAGTCTTTTTGAGACGCTAAAACAACATCTTTTCCTGTGATCATATATTTCCTTTAACCTAACAGTTTATTACCTACACTTCGAATAAAAGCTAAGCTGCATTGAGGATGCGAGTGATATGGTACTGGTAAATAGTAAATAATACCAATGGGTTAGCATAATTTTCGGCATTCCATCAATATTTCTATTTAAAAAATAGAGACTTTGTTTAACGAGAAGTATTTAACGTACTAAACAAGTAAGGTGTCCAGTTTTGGTTGACCAGTACAGTGGAGGTAAAGATTAATCTTTTCTCTTAAAAGCATAAATGTTCATGCCAGAATCGATAGCTTTTAGGCTCGCTTTTGAAGCTGTTTGATTAATTCCCGATTATAACTGTATGTCTAGAGCTCTTTTGTAGATGATGTAAACATCACGTGGTCTTTCCAATTCTTGAAGAAATACAGTAAGGTGTAACAAGAGTTTGTTTCCTTTGACCAAAAACCAAAGTAAATCAGCTTCTTAGAAAACATAGAGAGGGTTCGACTCCCTCAATACGTTTTGCACATTCGAGATAGTGAATAAGCCACTTATAGCGAAAATCTTCGTATGCTTTTAAAGCGACAGATAACACTAATGCTCGAAAGGTGAGTCATGGTGATTTGCGAGACGACCGTCCGCCCCATGGACGGGGCGGTCGAGCATCCACAGATGGACTGGCTGCGTGTCGGTGAGCGAATACCATGACAAGCCGATACTAGCGGGCTAAACCACTAAGTATTAATACCCTGAAATCACAGAGCGCTCAGTAGAATTGACCAACACATATTTGACCAATAAAAAAGCCAGCAAAGCTAAATGCTTACTGGCTTTTTTGTCTAATCCATTAACTCACTTTACTTCATCACGAGCACTTAATCTCAGCGGCTCAACTACGACTTCTTAGGAAAAATCGGATAGGCCTCAGTGCCTAACACTTTGCCATCGACTGTGAGACCATAGTAATCACTGTCATTATGGTATTTCTCCTGCGCTTGCTTCACATCACCCTTGTTACGTGGGTCCTGCGGACGCTCGTGGGAGTTGATGTAAGCGGCAACATCCCAAGCTTGTTGGTTCGTCAACTGCATACTCTTACCAAAGGGCATGTTTTCATAAATGAAAAATGCGGCAGTATTGACCCTGTGCATTCCCGCTCCCCAGTTATAACTTTGAGGTCCCCACAGCGGCGGCAGTGCATACACGCCCGCAATAGCTTGACCTTGCCCATCGGCGCCATGGCACGCTTGGCAATGGGCGACATACACGGCTTTACCTCGTTCAGGTGAATAGGCTTTTTCGGGTTTTGGGATCTCAGGATAAGCTCGACCCGGCAAGTTAGCACGTTGCTCAACTGTCATCGTCTTAGCTAATGCCTCTGGTAATGGGAAGTCATCCCGCTTAGCACCTTTGACTAACTCAGCATCACTGATCTCAGGAACAGGGCCACTGATATTAGCCTCATCCATCAAGCCGCCCATGCCTAACCAATAAGCGTAGGCAGAAAGCGCCACTAACTCAGGGCTACCTGATGCCGGGGCTTTACCATTCATCGAATAGTTAAAACAACCTTGAATGCGTTCTTCAAAGCTACTGACTTTATCATCTTTTTTACGATACGCCGGATAAGCAAAATACGCGCCCCAGAGGGGGGATGCATTGGCTTTACGGCCTGCATCCATATGGCAATTGGTGCAGTTAAGCTCATTACCTACATACTTATCACGCAGCTGTTGGGTATTCACAAACAGTTGATAACCTAAACGCACTTTGTCACCAAAAGCGCCTTCGGGAATCGCACTCAAAGGTCTAGGGGTAAGATAGGTTTGATCCGCTACCTTAGGGAAAGAAGGCAGCGGAGCTTGCTTATCTGGGCGCTCTTGCACTGGCTCAGTTTCAGCTTGTGCCTGCACAGTTAACGACCCCATCGCGGCCAGTAATAACATTGCGGAATATTTCATGGCCGGCTCCTTATTTTAAATTCGCAAAGTAGTTGGCTAACGCATCAATCTCGGCGACGGTGAGCTTATTCGCGACGCTCCCCATCATGCCATCGACGTCACCTTTACGTGTTCCCGACTGCCATGCCAATAATTGCGTTTTGATATAACTCGCCTGTTGGCCTGCTAAGCGGGGAAATAAGCCGCCACCTAATGCAGAAGGACCATGGCAGGTCACGCAGGCGGGTAAACCACGGGACCAATCACCTTGATAGGCTAAACGGGCGGTGTCGTCATTAAAAACAACTTGTTCACCGCGGATAACGGGCTTGACGTGATTGGCTGGCTTAGCGGCGAAATAACGGGCGACTTGCTCAATACCGTCACCTTGGAGCGTCATTGCCATCGGCATCATGGTCGCGTTTTGGCGAACGCCCGCTTGGAAATGCTGCAATTGTGTCGAGATATATTCTTTAGATAATCCCGCTAATCGAGGGCCGAGTGGGTCAATACCCTCACCCTTTGCCCCATGACAAGACACACAGAGTTGCGCTGCAGGTGGGATAATGTCCATCGATTGTTTGCCAGAAGGCGCATCAGAGGCGGCTGCATAACCGCTGCATAGGGTTAGACCTATGACGAATGTTCTAATATTCATTTTCTATCCTGAAAGAGAGGTAAGCTCTAAAGCATAGGGATAAGGTTATTTATGTGGGTTTGCTCACACATAATGCTTGTTACCTTACTCCGCAAACCTAAAAACGACAAGCATAAAAAAAATCTAATATATCTAATTACAATCAATAACCAAATCGCGTCGATTCGAAACGATTCAATAACTTATGTATCAGGTAACATAAAAGTAGCGTACCAACGATAGCGATTAAAATACTGCTCACTCGGTATAAGGCACTGAAGATTAAATCGTTACCTGGGGTCAGATACTGGCCAAACAAAATCCCTAAGGTGGTCATAGCCCCAAAACCGACACCAGAGCCACTCGCCTCGCGCACATGAGCTTGGCTAAAAATCATCAGTCCAATCCACAATAAAGGAACAACTAACACCAATAACCCAGACCAATCATAGAGCAGTAACTGCACGAGTATCCCAAACGACACCCCCAACAAAGTACCGATGGCGCGCTTACGGGCATAGTCGAGTGCGCCATTCCAATGCATAGGAAACAGCAGTAAAAGAGTGGTTGCTTGAGCCGACATCGAATCCCGCAGATCAAATATTTGGAACACCAGAAACGATGCCGTCGCTATGGTCGCACCAAGCAAGGCTTCGTGGCGCATTCGATGCGGCGCCTTAGGCCCAGGCTTGTAAGCCGCTCTTGGTTCAACATCGGGCCAGAGTGCCATCATAGCGTAGGCGATAACAACTGAAAGGGCTGTTGCCCAAAAGTTACTGAAAATTAAATCGTTTAAATCAACGCCGGGATAACTAGCAAAGTGCAGCATGATACTCAGACTCAACACACCGTTAGCACCAAAGAGAAACAAACTGCCACGGGACATGGCTGCAAAGCGGTATAAAAACAGCAAAAACACGATAGGAGTCATCATGCCGGGATGGCTACCAAAGAAACCACCGAGCAACCCAACCTCTAACCCAGCTATGGCAGATGAGGCCAATAATTGGCGCATCGCATGACCATTCATTACGGGCACTAATCCGAGGAGTAGCATAGGTGTCACAGTGAAAAATACCCCGTTGCTCCAACCAAAAATTTTACACAGGGTAAAACCTAAGGTCGCGCCAGTCGCAATCCGTAAACACTGGCGTAAATCGTTGGCCGTCAATGGGCTATGGCGTAGTAACATGCTCGTCGCCTTGTTCTATCGATACATTAAATGAGGATGTTTAGCTGACTTATGCTGCGTTCATGCTTATGTTGTGAACTCTTTTACGACTCGCGGTAAATACAAATCAACCACGAGTCACTTAGACCTCAACAGCGAGAAGCGCGAGTAGATAGGCTAGTAAATGGCTAGTAAATATAGTGCAACAGGCTTATCACTTTAATTTGCACTTTAGCGAGTAAACCAAACAGGCTATTATCCGGAAGTAACTGCACCGTAGCGCGCGCACCTGAGGGTAGGTCTTTCATTCCATCGCCATCCAAAATTAAGTGCAATCTGAGCCTTTGAGCATCACGCACCCAGCGGTCAGACTCCTGCGGCGCGGCTAAACGCCCATTGGCATCGAATTGCCCTGCGCTCACTCCCGCATCGACGCTGCTGACTTGAGCGCGATATAAACGACCGGGTTCGCCATCAAACGCAATCAAAGCAGTTGAAGAGGCATTAACCCCACGCAGACTTTTCTCGCGAAAATCGGCAATAATATCCACTTTATCCGAGACCAAGGCCAACAGTGGCTGACCAACAGTGGCAAAACTGCCGACCTCAAGTTGCAAGTTAGTGACGACACCATCCTGATCGGCTCGAATCTGCGTGTAAGATAGATTCAGTTCTGCCTGTTCAAGGCTATTAAGTGCTTGGCGAACTTTAAGATTTGCCTCACCATAAGCACCACGGCTCACTTTAAGTTTATCTAAGCGCGCATTGGCGGCGAGTAAATTAGCTTCCGCGGCGTCAGCATCACTATCGGCCTGATCGCGCTGTTGCTGCGATACGCCGTGGGTGGCATATAGGGCATCCAGACGTTTAGCTTCGCTGCGTTTTTGTAATGCAGTTGCTTTACTCGCATTCACATCCGCTTTAGCTGCGATAAGTGAAGCATCTAATTCGGCATTGTCTTGGCGAGCTTGTTCTAGTGCCAATTTAGCTTGTGATACTGCGAGCTCATAGGGCGCGGGATCGACTTGAAACAATAAATCACCTTTAGTGACGGCTTGATTGTTCGTCACCGCTATCGTCTGAATTTTACCGCTGATCTGTGGTGTCACTTTAGTCACCACACGGGTAGCCATGGCTTGAGGTGTCAATGGCATCACTGTATCGGCAAGCATGAAATAGCCAAAAATCATCACAAAGCCAAACATGGCAAATTTTACTAAACGGGCAAATTGTTGATCTGGTGTCATCTTTTTTCTCACAAAATGGTGTCTGTTACCTTGGCTAATTTGGCGCTGGCGTTGTCACTGATCAGGCTAATAATGCGTTCAAATTCGCTGAGCTCGCTGGCACTGATCCCATCGAGTAACTCACGGCGAACTTGAATAATCCGCGCTTCCATTTGCTTTAAAACCTCTAATCCCGCAGGCGTCAAACTCACAATCCTTGCCCGCTTATCTTTGTCACAGCAATGACGCTCGACTAAGCCCTGCTCCTCTAATTGCCCTAAAGTACGCATAAGCGAAGCCAATTCAATCTCTAGCGCATCGGCCAATACTTTTTGACTCAGGTTGTCGCCTAAACGCAGCAGTTTCCATAGGGCAGTCCAGCGTGGATGAGTTAATCCTAAAGGTGCCAATTCAACATCGGCGACAGTGCGCCACAACCGATGTAGACGGCCTAAATGTTCCGCGAGGGATAATTCCTTTAAACGCTCTAATTCTGTTTGCATCATGCTTACCAGTTTACTTAGCCTGCTAAGCATTATACTTAGTTAGCAGGCTAAGTAAATAATTGAGGATAAAAAAGATCTGTGTTCAAGACCACGAAACCAACGTAAAGAAGGAAAAATAACCTAAAAAGGTTCGTCCCCTCTCAAATATTGTCATGTTGTATCTCTATAATATTAAACAGATAATTTAGATGGATGCGCACATGAACTGGAGGCTGCTTTGATAAATCTAAAAATTAGTACGAGGATCGTTATCGGGATCTGTCTATTACTGTTAACAGCAATGAGCTTTATCATGCCGCTCGTGCTCTCCGAATTCAGTCGCCAAGTTGCTGAATCCGAACAAAGAGAACTCCATAAGCTCTATGAAACCGCAGTGGCCGAAATCGCCTCTTCGGGCAAATTAGCCGAAGCAATGGCTACCATTATCTCGCTCACACCTGAAGTGCAAAGCACCTTTGCAATGGGTGATCGTGATGAACTCACCACACGCACCTTGCCTATCTTTACCCAACTCAAGCGTGATTTTGCCGTTCAGCAATTCCAATTTCACACACCACCCGCCACATCTTTCCTGCGTTTACATCGCCCTGAAAAATTTGGCGATGATCTCACCAGCATACGTAAAACCATCGTTGAGACAAATAGCCAAAAACGCCCCCTCTATGGCTTAGAATATGGAGTGGAAGGATTGGGTATTCGCGGCTTAGTACCAATGAGTTACAACGGACAACACACAGGTTCGGTGGAATTTGGCATGTCCTTCGGTCAACCTTTTTTTGATAATTTTAAACAAGCCTATCAAGCGGAAATCGCCCTCATATTACCTGATGGTCCAAAATATAAGTTATTTGGTGCCACCTTCACGCCTGATACCCAAGCAATAAATGAGCTAAATACGGTTATGCAAGGCCATGAAGTGATCCGCACTCTCACCTTAAATAACACAACCTACGCCCTGTATCGCCACGCCATAAAAGATTATTCAGGGAATGTATTTGGGGTACTCGATATCGCGATGGATAGAACCCATTCAGAGCAGACGATGGCAGATATTCGTCTTAAGCTGATCCTTATCGGTTTAGCAGCGCTATTCATTGGAACCGCCATTGCTTGGTTTATTGCCAAGGGCATTACGCGTCCTATCGCAGAAACCACCCAAGCCATGAATGATATCGCCGAAGGTGAAGGTGACTTAACCCGCCGAATCGCGGTAAATGGTAAGGATGAGATCGCAGAATTATCCATGGCATTCAACCGCTTTGTTGAAAAAATTCACAACACAGTTTCCCAAGTTGCCGACTCTACCAGCCTGCTCGCCACCTCCGCAGAGGAAATGTCGAGCATTACGCGAGAAACCCAGCAAATGGCGAATCGCCAACACCTCGAAACCGAGCAAGTTGCTACCGCAATGAATGAAATGGCCGCAACGGTACAAGAAGTTGCCCATAACGCCACCGATGCGGCCGATGCCGCCAATCACGCCAATGACTCAACCGAACAAGGCAAATTGGTCGTACAAAAAGTGGTATCAACGATAGCGATTCTAGCTGAGGAGATAGCCACAGCAGCGAGCGCAATCAATGAATTAGAGCGTAATACCGCTGAAATTGATTCTGTGCTTGTGGTTATCCGTAATATTGCCGACCAGACTAACTTACTCGCACTCAATGCGGCAATTGAGGCCGCAAGGGCGGGTGAACAAGGTCGAGGATTTGCGGTGGTTGCCGATGAAGTGCGCACCCTTGCTAGCCGCACCCAAGCATCTACCACAGAAATTCAGCAGATGATCGAAGCGCTTCAACATAAAGCCAAATCCACGGTTAATGCGATGGAAACCAGCACCCGTACCACCCAAAGCTGCGTATCCCAAGTCCACCAAGCGGGTGAAGCACTCGAAGCCATTACCCAAGCAGTATCCACTATTAGCCAAATGAACATTCAAATTGCCAGCGCCGCAAATGAGCAATGCGCAGTTTCGGCAGAAATTAATAAAAATGTCAATAACATCAATGATATTGCGACCAATGCCACAGATAGTGCGGTACAAACTGCACGCGCTGGCGATGAACTTGCCCAACTCGCAGCCCGTTTAACAACGTTATTGGCTCAATTCAAAATTTAAAGCACAGAAAAACAAAACGCCGCATTCTCTGCGGCGTTTTTATTAGCTTATTTTATAAGATGTTATTTAGGACGCACGCCTAAAGTGTGGCAAATCGCGTAGGTCAATTCGGCGCGATTTAAGGTGTAGAAATGGAAATCCTTCACGCCTTCGCGGGACAATACTTTTACCATATCGATTGCCACGTTTGCCCCCACCAATTGGCGTGTACCCGCATCGTTTTCTAGGCCATCAAATTGCTTATGTAACCAATTCGGTAACGACACATTGGTCATGCCCGCGAAACGTTTTAGCTGGGTAAAGTTAGTCACAGGTAAGATGCCAGGCACGATTTCAACATCGATACCAGCGGCAACGCAGCGATCACGAAAACGCAGATAAGATTCCACATCGAAGAAAAACTGGGTAATGGCACGGCTGGCACCCGCATCAATCTTACGCTTAAGGTTGATCAAATCCGCCTGTGCATTGCTCGCATCGGGGTGCACTTCTGGATAGGCCGCAACGGAAATATCAAAGTCAGCCACAGAGCGCAGCAAACGCACTAAATCGGCCGCAAAACGGGTTGGCTTTGGGCTGCCTGCGGGTAAATCACCCCGTAGGGCCACTATGTCACGAATGCCCGATTTCCAGTAATGCTTAGCCAGTTCTAATAACTCTTCATCGCTGGCGTCCACTAAGGTTAAGTGCGGCGCGGCAACAAGGTCAGTTTCCTGTTGGATACGCTCAATCACGCCATGGGTACGGTCACGTACGCCAGAGTTAGCACCATAAGTCACAGACACAAACTTAGGATTCAGTGGCTCTAAACGACGGATAGAATTCCACAGGATCTGTTCCATTTCGGGGGTAGATGGCGGAAAAAACTCAAAAGAAACATTAATATCGCCATTAAGCTCAGACAAGCTCTGGTTTAGCGAATGTGAATGTTGTGCGTGATGAAAAGCCATGTGTATTTCCTCAACCGCCCTTGGCACGACTAACCGCCCATGGCACGACTCTATAGTTCAGTGGTTCAAATCAAATGGACGTTTGGACGTCTACATGTCCATATACTAGAGAAACTGAGATGCAAGTCAAGCCAAAAAATCTCCATTTGTTGCATTTTCTTATCGCTTGTAGACCAGCTTAATTTTAGTCAATAAAAAAGGACTCGAATGAGTCCTTTAAGCTTTTGAATTTAAATCTATTCCTGCAATAGATCGCGACAAATCTGGGTCAAGTCTGACTGCACTGCTGCCGCTGTCACTTCGCGGCCTGCGCCCGGTCCACGGATGATCAGCGGATTACCTTGATAGAAGGCGCTGCGGATCACAAACACGTTATCCCCCGGGGTTAAATTGGCATAGGGATGATCGGTATCAATCCACTGCAAGCCCACTTCAGCCTTAAGCTCTGGGCCGCTGTTGTCTAAGGATGCCACGTATCTGAGCACCTTATTTTGCTCAGCCGCCGCACCATATTGTTGCAGCAAATCGGCATCTAACTCGGCAATGCGAGCAAGAAACTGCTCTAAGGGAATATCCGCTAAATGTGCGGGCACTAATGAACGCAGCTCAATATCTTCAAGCTCTATTTCAAGGCCAATTTCACGAGCTAAAATAAGCAACTTACGCTGCATATCACGGCCGGATAGATCGTCGCGGGGATCGGGTTCAGTAATACCTAAGCCTCTGGCTTCAATCACTAATTCTGAAAATGGCTTGCTGGTATCGTATTTCTCAAATAACCAACACAGGGTGCCGGAGAAAATCCCCCCCACGGCCTCAACGCTATCACCGCTGTTACGCAGATCATTCAGCGCATGCTGGATAGGCAAGCCGGCGCCGCAACTAGCATTGTAGCGCCAAAATAAGCGACGATTACCTAGTTGCTGCTTTAACTCACGGTAGAAAGGTAGTGGACCCGAGCCAGCGAGTTTGTTCGCGCTCACCACATGGATACCGCGCTCGAACAGTTCTGGATATTGCAGCGTCAAACTGGCGCTGGCACTGATATCTAAGGCCACCAGCTCATCGCAGTTAACTTGCTCTAACTGCTCAAATAAATGCTCATATTGCCAAGGCGTAGCATCTGCCTCGAATTCGGTCTGCCAATTGGCTAAGTTAATGCCAGCGGATTTGATCAACGCCTTACTGGAGCTAACTAATCCCACTAACTCAACCTTAGCCTCAAGTTCATGGTCCAGTGATGGCGAAACCGACTTAAAGAGATTGACCCAAGCCTCACCAATATTGCCCACACCGAGCAGTAAGACGCCAATGCGTTTACGCGGGCCAGCGCAGCGGCGGTGGACTTTTTGGGTTAACAGATTCACCTGTGACTGGGGCACTAACGTCACTAAACTTAAATCGCCACTGAACAAAGGTTTAGCATCACGGCTCAGTAAACGGGCGAAGCTGCGGCGATAATGTTCGGCGTCGGCACTCACTAATGCGACTAAACCATAATCTGTGTTGATCTGCTGATCGCTGATCCCTAATGCTTCTGCCTCAGCATCGAGTAATCTTTGAACTTGTTTTTGATTCTCAGCGGTATAGGCAAGTTCAACCCTTTGATGGGCAGATGTCCAATGGGCCAATGGCGTTAAACCCGCGGCAATCAATAAATCTAATAAACGAGTTAACTCCCCTGTGAGTTTAAAGCCGAACAGGACAACAGCATTGAGGTTCGTCACCACAGGCGCACTCGCTGACGAACTGTGGGGCGCGATTAAGGTAAAGTCGGTGTGGGACGCATAACTTGAACGCACCGCTAAGCTCACTTCGGTATTGAATAACGGCTGCAAAGTGCGCGAATGCAATACTGGCGAGCCTAAACGCGCTAGGCGATCGGCTTCGGCAAGTGACATACTTTTTAGTAACTTGGCATCGTTGATTTTATTAGGATCGGCGTTGAACACCCCTTCCACATCGGTCCAAATCGTCACGCGCTCGATATCGGCAAGACTAGCAATCAGGCTAGCGCTAAAATCTGAACCATTACGACCAAGTAATAAGGTATCGCCACGCTCGTTAGCGCAGATAAAGCCTGTGATCACCAAGCGTTCATTGGGATGCGCGGCTAATAGGGCTTGTACTTTAGCGCGGGATTCCTGTACCCGAATTTGTGGCACAGCGGCTTCATCGGCCACTAAAATTGAACAGGCATCCACATGGCTTGCCGCCACGCCAGATTCGCGCAGTAGCGCCGCCATTAAACGTGCCGACCAACGTTCGCCAAAGCTCACCACATGGTTGATTTGGTAATCATTGCGCGCATCCAAGGATAACAAGCTGATAAGTTGCGCTTTATCAGTAGCCAAACGCTCACGCAGATCGCGGGCTTGTTCATTCGACAACAACTGCTCAATCAACCCCTGTTGGTAACTGATCAGCACTTGTAATTCTTCTTGCCATAGCTGAGCCGCATCACGCAGCGCTAATAATTTATACAGGAAATTCGTGCTTTTACCCGCCGCAGAGACCACCACGAGATCATCACTATGACCGTGGGTTAACAGGATATGGGCGACTCGACGATAACAATCGGCATCCGCTAAACTGGAGCCACCAAATTTATGTAAGTGACAACGTGCCATCTATTATTCCTCTACTGACAAGCCGCAACGGCGGCTAATCCTGCTTGAATATCTGCAACTAAATCGGCGGCATCTTCAATACCCACCGATAGACGCAATAGGGTGTCTTTAATACCAGCCTCGAAGCGCGCCTGCGGCTCCATGGCTCTGTGGGTCATAGTAGCGGGCACTGCCACCAAACTTTCGACGCCACCTAAACTTTCTGCCACGCTAAATAAACTTAATGCACCTAAAAAGGCCACCACTTCGGCCTCGTCGCCCTTAAGCTCAAAACTCAGCATAGCGCCAAAGCCTTTTTGCTGCTTGGCTGCAATGGCGTGACCAGGGTGATCCGCAAGACCAGGGTAATAGACTTTGCTCACCACAGGGCTTTGGGTTAATACCTCAACAATGCGCAGGGCATTGGCTTGATGTTCGCGAATGCGTACCGCTAGAGTACGTAGGCCGCGCAGGGTCAGATAACTGTCGAAGGCTGACCCCGTTAAGCCTAGAGTGTTCGACCACCAATGTAAGCTTTCGCCGATTTGCGCATCTTTGGCGACCACAGCGCCGCCGACCACATCGCTGTGACCATTGATATATTTAGTGGTGGAATGGATAACGATATCCGCACCTAACAATAGGGGTTGTTGCAATATCGGCGATAAAAAGGTGTTATCGACCACCACCAGCGCGCCGACATCATGGCTCGCCTTAGCAATGGCTTCGATATCCACCACACGCAATAACGGGTTCGATGGGGTTTCGAGCCACACCATCTTAGGATTCTGCGCTATGGCTGCGGCTAACGCTTGACTGTCAGTTTGGTCCACCACAATCAGCTTAAACTGGCCTTTCTTCGCCAAGTTGGTAAATAAACGGTAGGAACCGCCGTAACAATCGTGGGGCACAACCAAGAGATCATCTGGGCCGAGTAAGGTGGTCACTAAGGTGATGGCTGCCATGCCAGTGCACGTCACTATGCCAGTGGCGCCCTTTTCTAATTGGGCTAATGCTTCGCCTAAAATGCAGCGCGTTGGGTTGCCTGAACGACTGTAATCGAATTCGCGGGGATTGTTATGACCATCGAAGGCGTAATTAGTCGACAAATAAATCGGTGGCACAACGGCACCATATTGAGTATCGCTTTCGATACCCTGACGCACTGCCAGTGTGGCTAATTGACGCTCTGCCATGGGTGGACTCCTAAATTCGGTAGACTGATAGAGATGTCTGGACGTCTAAATGTACCTAAGCCCAACCACATCGTCAATAGGCGTTAAGACGTTTAGACGTCTAAACATAAAGAAATCTGTTTGCAATCCCTAAGAAATAGTAGCAATAATTTGACTGTTGTTTGTAAGGGTTTAAAATCTGCCCCGAATTTAGCGTTATAACAGGTGAGTCAATGACTGAATGGAATGGGGAATATATCAGCCCCTATGCTGAACATGGCAAGAAGAATGAGCAAGTAAAGAAAATTACTGTGTCGATTCCGCTCAAAGTGCTTAAGATCCTTACGGACGAACGTACTCGTCGTCAGGTCAATAATTTACGTCACGCCACCAACAGCGAGCTGTTGTGTGAGGCATTTTTGCACGCCTACACTGGCCAGCCATTGCCTAACGATGACGATCTGTCAAAAGACAACCCAGATAGTATTCCCGCCGAAGCCAAGTTGTTGATGGACGAAATGGGGATCGAGTGGGAAGACATGGAATAGCGACTCGTCGCTTCCAAGATTGCTGTTATTTTCAAGATCACATTGCTCATCAATAGGGATCGTTAACGATCCCTTTTTGTTTATGCCTACATAATCTCAAGCGATGAGTTTATCTTGAGATTTTTGGGTATGTAGGAACCCTATGTTTTCTATGATAGATCCCCAGACACTTGCCTTAGCCTCGCTAATCGTGTTTATGGGCGCCTTAACCCAAAGCCTGATTGGATTTGGGCTTGCGGTTGTTGCTAGCCCCTTGTTGTATATCGTCGATCCGCAGCTTGTCCCTGCACCCGTTATTGCGATGGGATTCTCTATCGCGCTACTTACCTTAGTGCGTGAGCGCGGTCATTTAGAATTCAATGGCTTGCAATATGCTCTTATCGGTCGCGTACCCGGCGGTTTTATCGGTGCCAGCCTGTTGCTGTTTGCGCCTCAACCCATACTCGGTTTATCCATCGCCGCCATTGTGACAATCGCGGTTATTCTCAGCCTGTATAAATTCAGTCTCCCCGTTAATAAAGCAACCCTCTTCAGTGCGGGTGTGGTTTCAGGGATTTTCGGCAATATTGCCGCAATTGGTGGCCCGCCAATGGCGATTTTATTGGCGGGCAAAGATGCCTCGCAGTTCCGCGCAGCTTTATCGGCCTTCTTTATTTTTAGCTCTATGATTGCGCTGTGTATTTTAGCTGTAACAGGCTTGCTAGAGATCAAACACCTATGGCTCTCCTTAATGCTATTACCCTCAGTCATTTTGGGTTATTTAGTCGCAGGTAAACTCGTGGGACGCATCGATAAACATAAAACCAAAATGGCGACATTAGCCCTCTGTGCCATCAGCGCCTTAGTGTTAACGGTAAAGTCGGTTATCGAGCTATTACCCCAATAAGTGCCCTGCTTGTACAGGCAAACCTTCTCAAGATTCAAACAATAAAAAGCACTGACATTGCCAGTGCTTTTTCTTTATCTCTCAATATGTAAAGCCTATCTACACTCAGCTTAAGTAGCTTTGTCCTGCGTACACAATAAAGTGTCTCAGTGCGAGCACGCCCGTTAAGCTAGCGCAGGCAACCATGATCATTGCGCCCTTAGTATGGCGAGTCGCAGCGGGTAGCAGCATAAACAGCAATGGAATACCAAAGCCGATACCCACTACGCCAATCCAGAATACGCTTGCCCAAACACCTGTTGTCAATGAAGCCAGTGCTGCAGCCGCAGCACCACCTTTAAAGTACAAGGCGCAGAACAACATAAACAGGAACATGACTTCAATCGCCATCACAGGCAATTCTAAACCGTGCATTTTGACAAGCGTTTTATCGTGACTGTCTGTCTTAAACATCAGCAACGCCAGTACCGCGTTAGCCGCAGCGCCCGCCGATAAGCCTGACACTAAAAACAGTGCAGGCAGTACCGCAGTATTGAGCATAGGATAGGCATTCATGGCCGAAATTAAGAAGCCAGTGTAAGCCCCTACGCCAATAGCGAGGACAAACAGCAATACTTCAATCACCTTTCTAAAGGGCATAAGTAACTTAGCAATAGGCACTAAGAAACCTAAGCCCCACTTTGGCAAATCGTCACGCAATACGAGAATCGCATAGGCAAATGCCAAGGGTGAATAAGCCAGCAGCGCCAACACCCCAATAGCCATCACTGACTGGAAGTTGTAGTTAATCAAGATTAACCAGAAATGGAATGGCTTGGTTAAATCAAACACTAAGCACGCCAAACCTAAACTGATCGCTACAGGCCCAATAATGGCCGCCGCCTTAAGAATACTGCTTTCAACCCCTGTGTTAAGCTCCTTATTCGCCCAACGTAGACCGATACCAATCAGTAAACTGCCCGCGGATAACCCCGCCATAAATAGGTAGACGGCGATAACCCAATGCCAAGTCACTGGATCATATTGCGTCATATCGCCCCAAGTATTGTTCATAATCAAATCCCCCCTCTTTTGGTAGGAACGCGATACACCCTAGGCTTAGTGCCCAAATGGGTTTTATCTTGGTAAGTGATTTTGGTATTGAGCATGATGGCCACTTCACTCTTAGGATCATTGGCATCACCAAACACAAGCGCATCGGTTGGACACACAGTCACACAAGCAGGCTCTTCACCCCGCGCTAAACGCGTGTCTTTACAGAAGTTGCACTTATCCGCGACTTTAGTTTCTGGGTTCATAAAACGTACTTTGTAGGGGCACGCCGCCACACAGTACATACAACCCACACACTTATCTGCATGAATAGAAACAATGCCGTCTTCACCCACATAGGCAGCCCCCGTTGGGCACACCTTAACGCAGGGTGCATCTTCACACTGTTGGCAGGATACCCTGTGGTATTTGAAATGCAGATTGGGCATTTCACCATAGGGGCCTTCGACACGTACCTGTAGGCGGGTAACACCTTCAGGTACACCATTTTCACTGCGACACGCCACGTTACAAGCTTGGCAGCCGATGCACTTATTCTCGTCGTGCACCATTACATATCGTTTATTCATTTAAGCCTCCGATTAGCGCTTTGCCAGCGTGACACCCGTAGTGTGCACATTCATGCCGCACACAGGTGCTGTCACGTGGGGAAGTAAGTTTCCGCAGTGGATACCTTTGCCCGTTGCTCTGACCAACTCTTTGTTTTTAGAGCCGAAACCCATATAAGCAAATACAGTATCTGGGCGAATACCTAGTGTGACTAAGGCATGACCTTCTTCGGTACCTACGCTACTGGTGAGACGAATTGGATCGCCATTACTGATCCCTAACTTGCCCGCTGTCACTGGGTGAACCCAGATAGCGTTATCAGGCATCAGGTTCGCCAACATAGGAATATTGTGGGTGGCGCCATTGGTGTGTACAGCCACTTTGCCTTGGATAAAGTAGAGCTCGTCTGGTTTTTTCAGAGCCACTTCGCGGAACTTAATCACTCCACGCCCCGGAGCCATCGCTTCAACTTTAGCGGAGGTGAGTTCAATTTTGCCGCTTGGGGTTTTAAAGGTCAGTGCACTGGCGTAAGTGCCGTCTTCATCGGCGGGTCGCGCATTGGGGTATGCCTTAATAAACTCGGCAACCATCTTAGGTTCGCGCAACATAATAGGCTTACCAAAGCTGACAAAACCTTCATCCTTAATTCGGCGTAACAGCGCGGTATCGCGGTTCACTTGCATTAATTGCAGGGTTTCAATGTTGTCCCATGGATAAAACTCACCGAGGCCCAGTTCATTGCCAATGTCTTTAAAGATTTGCCAAGAGGGTCTTGTATCACCGAGTGTTTCAACCACTCGTTGACGCACATAGTAAGCAGGATTTTTCCCCGACCTATCGGCAATTTCTTCATCGCGCTCAAGGTAGGTTGATTCAGGTAAAATCACATCAGCATAGGCCGCAGTTTCACTGATATACACATCACACACGGCGATAAAGTCGAGCTTTTTCATGGCTTCAACAACGCGCGCTCTGTCTGTCATGGTTTGCATTGGGTTAGTGCGGGACATCACCCAGCCGTGTAACTGATATGGCACTGCACTTAAGGTCGCATCGAGAATGGTTTGGTAAATCCCCCCCGATGACCACATCATGGCGTATTGTTCTTCCACTTGGTCAATGCGTTTTGCGGCTGGTTTTGGCATATCTTTTATGCCGGGTTTGGCCAACACTGGCGCAACCGCTTCACCGGCGAGCTTGTTGTAATCACCCGGCTTTTGGCCGATATAAATCCCCCCCTTACGCTCAATGTTACCAATCAAGACGTTGGCAGCATAAAGGGCGCGGCGCATATCAAACTCTTCCGTAGTGAATGTCGCTCTATGACCAAAATCGACTACAGCATGGGGGCTTTAGCGGCATATTCATGGGCGATACGGCGAATGTCCTTGGCGGGCACATCGGAAACCGTTTCTGCCCATTCAGGGGTATAGGCTTTCACTTCGTCGGCAAAGGCTTCGAAGCCTTCAACATAACGCTCAACAAAAGCTTTATCGTATAGATTATCTTCAATTAATACATGGCATAACGCTAAGGCGACCGCGACATCGGTGCCGGGGCGAATGGCATACCATTCATCGGCCTTGTCGGCCACAATCGAGAATCTTGGCTCGAACACCACCAACTTGGCGCCTTTATCCATCTGTGCTGCCATCATGCCGCGGGTTTCGGACATGTTAATGCCTTCGTACAGGTTATGGCCGAAGTTGATAATGTATTTTGAATTGCCTAAATCACGTTTTAACTTAGTCCCAAAGATGGCTTTGGCGGCAATTTCATAACCACCGGGGCAAGTTGATGCGTGGGTAAAGGTATTTGGACTGCCATAAGCCGTGGCTAAATGGAACAAATGCTGTTCGAGTGATCCAGATTTTGACGAGAATGCTACGGCTTCAGGACCATGTTCCTTTTTAATTTTATTCAGATTATCCGCAATCAGTTTATAAGCTTCGTCCCAACTGATCTCAGCCCATTTGCCTTCGCCACGCTCACCCACACGTTTAAGTGGTTTAACAATACGTTGTGGATCGTACAGCAAGCTGTGACCTGCACCACCACGGGCACAGACTTTACCACCAAAGGATTTAGCCGCTTTATTGCCGCTAATGAAGACATTTTTGCCCTCAATCACCCGCGCAGAAATAGGGCAACGGGTTGAGCACATTTCACAAATACTGGCAATATCCTTGCCCATACCCTTTAGCTGTTTATTCTCTAATGCCGCTAAGCTGCCCGGCAGCAGACTGGCTAAGGCACAGGTTGCACCGCTCGCCCCAGCACCCTTTAAAAAGGTTCGCCTATTAAGCTCTATCATGGTTACCTCCATCACGCTCATCCAACCCGTTTAATGCCTTTTGGCCATATCGAGTTAAAGTGTGCTCACTGATTTTGTTTTGCTTTTATCGTTATCAGCGCATTAAAGTTCGTTTAATGCACTTCTTCTAATCCAAGGCAATTGTTAACCCTAAAGAGGTAAGCGGATATTGTGGTAAACCACATAGGGGAGAGCGGTGTGATCTAAGGCAACGAAAAGCTAAAATCAATCTAAAAAATCGTGAATAAGATCAATAGACTTGCTGAGGACTTTTAGAGGAAAAAGATGATGTTTTTTTATAAAAAAATCATCTTCGATAAACATAAAAATTTATGAAAATACTTTAAAAATAATTAGTTAATACTGATTAAACCGCATTTTAATCGACAAGTTCGATATCGAGACAATTGAGCAAACGAATCGCCTCATCACAACTAAATTTAGCCCCTTTGATTTTATTATTAAAAATATCAATATCGTAATTTGTCGCTTCAGAGAAATCCGCATCAGCTAATTGGGTGCGGCCAAACAGGCTATGGCTAAAATCCGTGTAGGTGAAATTGGCTCGATTGAAGCTGCCTTCTCGAAAATCCACATCGTGGGCTTTACACTCCTCAATCACTATTTCGTCGAGGGATAAACCAAGAAAAGAACTATCGTTGAGGATGCATTGTTTAAAGGAAAATGGCGCAGCAAAGGATAAACGTGGCCATGCAGCGCGGGTCCAATCTATACCGACGAGCTTACATTCTTCAAATACAACGGCATTGAACTGGCATTGGGGCACTTTGACTAAACTCAAGTTACAGCGCACAAAGCGGCACTCGATAAACTTACATTTACGGAAGGTACTCTCGCTAAAATGGCAATCCAAAAACTCGCAATCCTCAAATTCAACCTCCTGCCACTCCTGCACATTCTCGGATAAGCCACTAAACTGCTCAGATAAAAAATGGCTACCCTGTGGTGCCGCCCTTTGGCCAATCTTAAATGCCATCACCTACCCCTTTATAAAATGATTCCAATGCCATAATTCCACAGACATTGTTCAACGGCCAATTGCGCCATCATCAATAAACCTTAGGATTTTGTCCACTGCGTCGCACAAATAGCCATGGTAAATTTTGTCAAAAACGGTAGAATGTCGGCACTTTTTCGCGGCAGTCTAGAACAAGGTTCTCTCGGATTAATGGTTAGCATTTTCGAGCAAAATGACACGGGCCCAGCCCGCTTTAGCAGACCACTTTCACTGTGGTGCCAACCTTGCCCTGCGTTTGTTCCATTCCTTGCCTTATCTCCAACAAACACAATTCAAACACCGCCCGAAAACAACATTTTTGCTGTTCAAGATTTAACATCAAATCCCACCAATGGACTTCTCCAATTAAATTATAATCCTTTGGTAAATAATAAAAATATTGTACTAAACAAGGCGCTCGCTCGAAGCATGGCCCTAGTGCAAACCGACACCTATAAAAACCTTATCCCTACACTCTTAATCCAAAGGAATACTCGTCATGAGTCTTGCTGATTCCGTATTAGCCGTGAACAACGATTTACCCATCCGTACCGACAGCCCAGTCCACAGCGGCAAGGTACGTAGCGTTTACTGGCTAACCGACGCCGACAGCCGCCGTTTAATCAAAACCAAAGGTTATAACGTCCCCGAAGATACCCCGCTCGCCATCATGGTGATAAGCGACCGTATCTCCGCCTTCGACTGTATCTTCCACGGTGAAGGCGGTTTAAAAGGCATCCCAGGTAAAGGCGCTGCATTAAATGCCATTTCTAATCATTGGTTTAAGCTGTTCGCCGAAAACGGCCTAGCCGACAGCCATATTTTGGATATCCCGCATCCCTTCGTATGGATAGTCCAAAAAGCCCGTCCCATTAAAGTCGAAGCCATTTGCCGCCAATATATCACAGGCTCCATGTGGCGCGCTTACTCAAAAGGCGAGCGCGTATTCTGTGGCATCACACTGCCAGAAGGCTTAGAGAAAGATCAAAAGCTGCCTGACTTACTGATCACCCCTTCAACTAAGGGCATTTTAACCGGCATCCCAGGCGTGCCAGCACAAGATGACATTAACATCAGCCGCAGCGATATCGAAGCTAATTACCAAGCCTTTGGTTTTGAAAAATTAGAAGATATCGACCTGTACGAAAAACTATTAAAAGATGGCTTTAAGGTGATTTCAAAAGCACTGGCCGACATTGACCAAGTGTTTGTCGATACCAAGTTCGAGTTTGGCTATGTGACCGACAAAGATGGCAACTCAAAGCTGATTTATATGGATGAAGTCGGCACCCCAGACTCATCACGTATTTGGGACGGCGCCGCCTACCGCGATGGTAAGATTTTGGAAAACTCCAAAGAGGGTTTCCGCCAGTTCCTGCTAAATCATTTCCCTGATCCTGATGTGCTGCTCAACAAAGACAGAATGCCAGAGCGTGAAGCCCTCGCCCGCGACAATGACCTCCCACTTGAGGCCATGATGCAAGTGTCACGCACTTACACCGGCGTTGCCGAGAAAGTGACTGGCGCGGCGATTCCGCTTCCAGCGAATCCAAAGGCAGATATTATTAAGATCCTACGGGAAGAGTATGATCTGATTCTCTAGTAGAGAGTTGTAAGCAAATCTGAGGTTTTGGGTGGTTTACCCATAGCTGAATAGTAAAAAAGGCGCCTAGGCCTATCTCTTGATCACATCTCGTGTTCAAGAGATAGAGCCAATTCGTAGCCTTCAAGGATGGTTTGCAGTTTGAACCATCCTTCCCATAACCGCTCCCAACCTACTACACCCGTTCCTTTACTATCGTGCCAACCCGCTAATTTTCCTAAACTTAGGTAAGCCCAATGCACACTGGGTGCTTGCTTGGGTGGTTTGCATTGTTCAACTTTCAGCCACAGTAATTTCCACGCTTTGCAACCCAACAATGTCTCACAACTTTGTTGCTTTGCCTGTTCTTCTTGTAACCCAAGATGGCGCAACTGCTGAACTCGCACCGCTATAAACGCTAGGATCGTAATCATACGCTCCAAATTACCTTTGCTTTGTAAGCGCAAATCTTCAACCTGAGTCCCACCGCTTTTCCAGGATTTATGAAAGTCCTCTATCAGCCAGCGCTTTTCATACCAGCACAAGATCGTCAGTGCTTGTTCCGTCCTGGTGACGGGCTCCGACGTCAGCAGGTGCCAGCACAATCCATCGTCATTGCCTTTTTCAATACAACTGACATAAAACAACGGCGTACTTTCGCCAACTTTATTGCTGGGCATTTTCAGGGTTACCGGTGCAAAACGGACTTCACAGGTCGCGACTCTGGCTTTGCGGCCACCTTTTTGTACCACCTCTACCATTCGCTCCCCAGCACTTTGCAACGAATGGCCGTACAGATGTAACTTACCTTCGGCTTCTTCTATATGCCGACTTATCATCGAACGCACCACAAACCGTTGCTGATGTTCGAGTTTATATTGCAGGTACTCAATTAAATCCGCTTCGCGGTCACAGACGCTGACCGCATGTGCCATGTGTTGACCCAAACGGTTAGCGACATTTTGTGAGGCCTGCTGCCATTTAAAACTCTCTTTTTCCCAGTAAGGTCTTTTGGTTGCGTTTTTGTGCTTTCCCATCGTAGCTATGTCGCGGGTCCATAAATGTTGTTCAATTAAACCAATCACTTGGTTATGTGATGGTGCGTACAGCAATACTGAATGTGCTTGAAATCCGCGGCTCGATAGATGAGATGTAATATGTCCCAGTTCATCACGGACCCCTTTGTGAGAAAAATTTAGCGAGCTGGTGTCTTCCAGTGCCAGTAAGGTGTCAAATGCTAAGGCTTCTTGCTTCGTTGCCATAAAGCCTGCTTCGGCGATGGCATCGGCCGAAATGGCCTCATTGCGGATAAAACGGTAAGCGGCTTCAATATCAGCGGTAGTTTGACTGGCTTGCGGCACAGATTTTCCCATATGAGCAGCCAGCGTTGCCGATAATGCTATCAAGCGTTTGACGCGCCGAGCATCACCTAAACTGGCATGTTGGAAGAGATGTTGGGCCCATTGTGCTGGGTTGGAAATAAAATTCATAGCGTGCGCCTAAAGTTGTTTTGTAGATCAGATCAACAACATCAGCGCGAGTTCAAAAAAATCCCCGAATTTATCGGGGGATTTGTGTATAAGAGACAGGCACATGGCGCCTTTTTCTTTAAGTTATTCATAAACTAAACCAATACATCGCTGATGATTAAGCACTGTCATTCCAGTGACACGCCATAAACTCATCCATGAGGGCTCGACGACGGCATCCATGCCGTCAACGGTCACTTACATGCCAATGCTTAATTCAACCAACTCCCCAGTAATCTGCATGCCTTTTTACAAGCATACACTTTGCAAATTTAACAATGGGTGGCTCGTTAAATTGTTAGCTGTTAATCTCAAAAGAGTGCAGCCTGCCCTATCTTTGTCTTAAAAAGCCATGGGGTAATAGTTTTGGGACAGAGGTTATTTTGTCGATATAGCAGGGGTTAATGAAGAAATCATTAGACGATATGTGCGCCATCAAGGTAAATAAGATCTGGAACACGAGGCTAAATTATCGTGGCAGACGATGTAGGCTCTTGGAATAGCTCCTTCCAGGGAAAAGTCAAAGCCGCCTTCTAAAAAGGCGAGTTCTTTACTGAGAGTAAGCTGGCTACATTTTAAAATGTTATTCTGTAAATTAATAGTTTAGTATTAAAGTATCTATTTTTAATGCAGTAAATTTCTAGATCTTAATTTTTGAAAGAAAATATAATTATATACCTGTATTTAAACCTAAAAAAACCACTAAAGTGCTTCACTCCTATAATACTATTTAAAACATGCTCATCTTTTATATTATGATTTCAATTCCGTCAATAATTATTCTACTATTAACCCCACATATTTCAACTCATATCTGTCATTAACAACTTCATTGTAAACTAAGGTTTAATAAGAATCATGTTTATATGTTTTAATGGGAAAGCTCAAAAACAGTTGAAAAGCAATTAACATCCAGATCACGGCAAGCTCCTCTCCTTTCATAAAAACACAACTCCTATCTAAAAATTAATTAAAAATCTATATATCTTTATTTAACTCGTTATGTGTATCAAAATAAAAACCCTGAAAATAGTCGAATGGCAAATAATAAACAGTCAAAAAATCCTGCTTTGATTGAACCTTTTCTGCGATAAGCTTGGCATTATTATACTTTAATCTATATAAGTGATCAGTAAATCCATTGATATCATTCTTTATACTTTTATAAACAATATCCATATCGATTTTTATATATTGATAGTCATCTACAAAAATGTGTGTTTTCTTTTCAAAAGAATAATCATCTGCCGCAAAATCAATATCGTCAACCAACATTTTGTAGAATACATTTTTTATATTTACATCTGTTTCATACTGCCTTTCTGTAACTTCGTAAACAAGCTTTACTCCCTTCATCTTTAGTTCTTTATTTGCAATAGTTAGTATATCAACTACTTTAGGGTCAACAAGTAAATAACGGTCTATATTTAAAAAGTATTTATAGCCACTAAGATTAAGTATTCCCCAGTTTTTAGTCAGATTAAGAAGTTGATGTTTTATTAACCTTTTACCCTTATCAACACTCATGGTATCAAAATACTCTTCAATATTGTTACTCGGGTTATAATGTGGCCTTGATAATATTTCTACCGCATATAACTTTCCATATCTATCAATAATATGCTGAAAAATATAATAGTGCTCACAACCTTTTTTTCACAATTTAATCCAAAAAAAACACAACGTTTGCAAAGAGTATCTTTCAGCAACCTAAACATCAATTCTCTCCATAATATTTCTATATTTGTAGTAAATTATTAAACTACCAACAAATAACTAGCAAGAAATATTGCCAAAGAGACCAATGTGTCAAAAATATGACTCAATGATAATAAAAGGTGATAATATCGTTTCAAAAAAAATTAAGATTAACAATGGTTGCAGTTCTTCGTATTATCAAATTATGTATCATTCAGAGAGCCAATAAATCCTACCACCCATTGTAAAACAATAATATAATGCATTTTTGATATGGGGTAGAGTAACGGCAAGCCGCCATAGGCGACTTCCGCGCTAAAAGCACTAGAAAGCACTATTCGAATGGACATTGCTTAGCTAAATAGGTCGATATGGTTTTCTAAGCCCGCTACAAATGGAGGACAAGATTTATTTCTTCCAACACTAATTGTCAATTGCTGCAATTTTTTTAAAGATTCCATCTAACTAATCATTATTATAAGTCGTTTCTTGAATTAAATGACCATCTTCATTATAGCTTTTCCAAATACCTTCTTTCTTACCATTTTTATAAGTTCCTTCTGCTTCTATTATACCATTTTTATGATAACTCTTAAAAATCCCCTCTCGCTCTCCATTTTTATAATATTCCTCAGCTTGCAATATTCCTTCCTCATCATAGGCTTTATAAAGACCATCTAATTGATCATTTTTATAAACGCCTTCCGCCTCTAATTTACCGTATTCATTATAATATTTAAACAGACCATTTCTAATACCATTAACATAGGTTTTCTCCACTGTTAACCTACCATTTTCATTATAACACCTCCAAACACCTTCTAATTTTCCATTTATATACAACGCTTCATTCTCTAGTTCACCATTACAATGATAAGTTCGATAAAAACCGTCTTCTTTCCCATTTTTAAAAATTTGCACTGTTACTTGACCATTTTCATTATAATATTTCCAAACACCTTCTAAAGTCCCATTTTCATAAGTCAATTCCGACTCTAACTGACCGTTTCTATAATAGCTTTTACAAATACCCTCTTCTTTCCCATTTACATAAAACTTTTCCTCCATTAGTTTTCCATTAGACCAATAATGCTTATAAATGCCTTCTCTATTGCCTTTTCTATAAGTTCCCTCTTTTTCTAACTGACCGTCTTTATAATAACTATTACAAATACCATCTAACACTCCATCTTTATAATTCTCTTCTTTTTCTAGCTGACCGTTTTCATAATAACTATTACGAATACCATCTAACTTTCCATCTTCATAATTTTCCTCAATCCTTAGTTGACCATTTTTATAATGACCTGTTACTTTTCCTGTAAATATTTTTTTACTCATTTTGCTATACCATAATTAAGATAACCCAAATTCAACTCCGAAGTGCGATACTCTAATCGAAGCAAGATTAACGCCCAAGAGTGCCAATCTCAATCTATCAGTTCTATTTTCAACCATAGTTTACTCAAAAGCATACTTATGTTAACCATAGATATAAGAGACTATCACCATGAATTATCTGTATTTGACCATAGTAAGACGATACCAGATTTCTGTTCTTTTAGAACAAGGCTTTCGATATAAATGTACTGATTGTCATCGTCCTAGTGACGATAGGCAATCCTCCCATGCCTAAAATCGGTGGGGGTTTGCATGTTTAAAAACGCCTTTTTTAATGAATTAGTTTGATTTTTGTCCCCTATATCGTCCCATCATTTCTAATGGTACTCGTTCAAGCAATTTTCGTCATAACAGATTGTAGGCAAAAATGGAAAGTGCATTATATTGTTGTTTGTAAATAGCTCTCAACATTTCTTATTAAATCTAATAACATCTACCATCAAGATAATATTAAAGTAAAAAAGGTATAACACTTAGCGTGTTACACCTCGATGATTAGTACTTTAATTTTAAGGAATTAAAAATATCTAGAATCGATATTCAACACCTAAACTTGCTTGTTTAAAGTCCGTTTCTGTATTTGCACCATTAGCTACATTATCTGCATTAATCTCTGCATCATACCAAGTGTACTCAGCATTAATTAAAAATCGGTCTGTGACTTTAAACGCGACACCTGCACCCGCAAATACACCTTCATCATCTTTATTTCCAGAAAAGCCTACGACTTTATAATCGGTGGAATACCATAGCTGCCCAGCTTTAGCGTATAACTCGACTCTGTCTACAATTGGAAACATGACTTTAAGGCCTGCAGTATAACCATCCGTTTCGGCCTTAGCTAAGTTGTTGCCATACTTGCCAAAGTTAATGTATCCACCTTCAAGGGCTAAGTACTGGTTGAAACGATAACCAACAAGACCTTGAAAAACATCGCTGTTATCATCAAAATCGTCGGCTCCATCGACCTTTAAATACCCATAGTTAGCGCCTACATAGATGCCATTTTGTGCAACATCGATGTTGTTAGAACTATTGGCATGAGAATATGTACTAAAAGACACTAAGGAAATAATGGCTGCCAAAGTAATAATGTTATTTTTCATAAAGTACTCCTAGTTAATTAATTTAAATACACTAAAGTACATTACAAATTTGATGCCAGCTTTTAATAAGTAGCATTGGACAACTTAAATAAATCAAAACTTACCTTGATTATCAATGCTATGCCATATTTAATATAATTAATTCTAAATAATACAGCTTTTTAAAAGTGTTCAAGATGCTTATGTAATGATGACAAAATTCACACTCATTCTATTTTAATGTATTTATTTCCGATGCATTTGTAACTATTTCATAAGCCATTCCATAAAATATGAGCTTATCTTATATAGTGCCGCGCCAATGTAAAATACAGCGATGTCTTATCGGGATAACGGGATCAAATAGCCTGAATTTGCTATAAATGCTGGCGGATATACATCACATGGGCGACCAGATAGTTTTGATGCTCCAGTACACCATAGGCAAAATGCGGAGTAAATGTGCTGCTTTGCGCAACAATTAACAAATGTAAATAACAATAACTATCATTAACACTAAAGTGCTATTGCGCTATATTATGCCCACTTTTGCATTTGATTCTTCACAACATTGGGCCTATTGATGAACTCACCACGCTTATCCCTACTCTATTCAGCTATGTTGCTGGCGCTAGGCACCGCGGGCCTAAGCCATGCGGATGACAGTGCCACCAACAATAAAACCACTGATAATATTGAAAAAATTGAAGTGAAAGGCAGTTATATCGCTGGCTACAATGCCAGCACTGCCAGCGGAGCCTCTCGCCTTGATTTAGCAATAAGCGATATTCCCCAATCGGTATCGGTGATCACCAATGCCCAGATGAGTGATTTCCAACTCACTAACATTAATACCGCCCTCGACTCGGCAACGGGTGTGAATGTTGAGCGCATTGAAACCGACCGTACCTATTACACCGCCCGTGGTTTCGATATTACCAACTTCCAAGTGGATGGCATTGGTTTACCCTTAAGCTCGGGTAGTAATCATGCCGATGAAGATACCGCGATTTATGATCGTATCGAAGTGATCCGTGGTGCTAACGGTTTGATGACGGGCGTGGGTAATCCTTCGGCGACCATTAACTTTATCCGTAAACGCCCAACGGCCGACACTCAACTGAATATCAATGGCAGTTATGGCAGCTTTAATAACACCCGACTCGAACTCGACGGTTCCACCAAGCTGAGTGAGAATATTGCCGCCCGCGCCGTGGCGGTAAAACAAACTCAAGACTCGTACCTTGACCGTTATGAGCAAGACAAAACCGTGCTCTATGCCTTTATTGAGGCCAATTTATCCGATAGCACCAGCTTTTCCATCAGCCACAGTTATATCAATAACGACGCCAACGGCGGCCTGTGGGGCGCATTGCCACTGTATTTTACCGATGGCAGCGCCACAAACTACGACCGCTCCACCAGCACATCGGCCAATTGGTCGGCTTGGGTGGTAGAGAAAAACAATACCGTAGTTGAACTGAGTCATTACTTTAATGATGATTGGCACTTACGGGCGACTTATTCCCATAAATCCGCCGATGAAGACACTGAACTCTTTTATGTTTTCGGTACACCTGATAAAACCACTGGCTTAGGGTTAACGGGTTACGGCAGCGCCTATGATGCGAAAGAAACCACCGATCTTGCGGATATTTATGTAAAAGGTGATTTTAGTCTGTTTGGCCGTGATCATCAGTTAGTCTTTGGTGCTAACTATTCCACCGCCGATAAACAAGAACACTCCCTCTACGATGACACCACGGGCAATGGTTTCCCGAAAATGCCCGATCTCAACACTTGGGATGGTAATACCCCGTACCCCACCTTTGCTGACAGACCATCGGGGAGCGATATCGAATCGACTCAAAAAGCCGCCTACTTTACCGGACGCTTTAATCTGTTTGAGGATATGCACCTTATCGCTGGGGGCCGTTTTAACCGTTGGGATACCAAAGGTGAATCCTATGGTAAGTCTCGTGACGCCGAAGCCGAGGAGTTTATTCCCTACATCGGCGCCGTTTACCGCTTTATGCCAGAATTGGTCGCCTATGCCAGCTATACCGAAACCTTCTTGGCGCAAACTGAAGTCGATATCAATGAGCAACCACTCGATCCAGTGACGGGTGAAAGCAAAGAAATCGGCCTCAAAAGCGAGTTATTTGAGGGTAAGTTGATTGCCAGCTTAGCTTATTTCCAAATCGATCAGGTCAACCTCGCGAAGTTAGATCCTGCCACCATCAACTTACCGCCTAACCAGCAAAAATACATTGCGGCTGACGGTATCAGCAGTGATGGCTATGAAATAGATATTGCAGGCGAAATCTATGATGGTTTGCAAGTGAGTGTTGGATTTACTGACTTCAATATTAAGGGCGATGAGTTAGTGGCCAACTACACCCCAAGCAAGCTATTCAAATTAGCGGCAACCTACGATGTTGCCCAACTAGAGGGCTTAAGCTTGGGGGTCAATATGCGCTGGCAGGATGATATTTCTCGCGAGCAAGGCACGGTCGGTGCAGGTTTTGCTAATGCGGGCGACACCATTATCACCCGTCAAGACGCTTATGCCATCGTCGACCTGATGGCGCGCTATGCCTTTAGCGAAAACATCAGCCTCACCTTCAATGCCAATAACGTGACCGATGAGAAATACATTAACAGTTTGTACTGGGCGCAAGGGTTTTACGGCGCACCAGCCAACTACAGCGCAACCTTAAGCTGGAAGCTGTAATACATGTCATCAAAGTGGGCTGCTCATATCAAGCAGCCCAAGGTCAAATCTTCACACAGACAAATAAGGCATTACCCGAATTTAAATCCCATGGAATAATTTTTTCATAGTCATGTTCAAAAATATGCACTTCAAAATAGGGGGCTAACAGTTCCTGTAGCTCAGCAAAACTGGTGGCAACCATGGCATGTTGATCCTGCCATAATTCTGTTTGGCGCGGGCTCTCCTCGGCATTAAACTCTACATCAGTGAACCGACTGAAAGGTTGATTACTCTTCTCAATACTGAGCGTTAGCGACTGCTTCTCACCTTGTCCGCTGTAATGCCAACCTGATTCAAAGGCGAAGTGGTTGCCCTCAAACTCGGCAAAATGCTTAATCGAGCTTGTGTTATCGATTCTGTGCTTATCAACCGTATTAAAACAAAACAGCCCACCATCATTAAGTGCGCTATGCACACTGGCGATACAGCTCTTAAGGCGTTCGATACAAGCACTGTAATGAATGGAATATAAAAAACAGGTAATCAAATCGACGCGCTCTTCTAAGTAAAAAGCCGTCATATCTTGGAGGTTAAACTGAGCTTCAGGGCAACGACGCATGGCCATGTCTAGCATAGGCTGATTAATATCAAGGCCACTGCACTGATAACCAAGGTCGATAAAATGCCGCACATGTGGACCAGTACCACAGGCTAAATCAAGATGTTGCTTACCATTATTGCCGAGGAACTGATGCAGACGATGGATACTCGCGCTCTGTTGCTGGTAGTTGATATCGGAACACATTAAATCGTAATAACCGGATAAATCGGTATAGAGCGCGTTGGAAGACATAGTAGCGAATAGGTAACAAGGGCAATTTTAGGTGGCGCATGATATATCAGTTAGCCGATATCAGAAACAAAGAATTATCCATCGAGTCTCAGCACGTGTTATCACTCTAATCGTGCAACGATATCAATCCACCTAACCATTTACTTTGGGGCGTGAAAGCTCAGCTCTTCATAGGAACTCAAATATTCGAGTTGTGGTTTGGCAAAATAATAACCTTGAAAATACTCAATCCCTATTCCAGCGAGATAATTAAGTTCGGCTTCAGTCTCAATGCCTTCAGCCAAAACTCTTGTATTAAGCTCTAAACAAATACGCAGTATTTCATCCACGGCTAACTGCTTTTCTTTGTCTAGATCGATATCTCGGATCAAGGTCATATCGAGTTTTAATACTTTTGGAAGAAGAGCTTCGAGCCAGCTTAAATCGGCAAAGCCACTGCCAAAATCATCGATTGCCGTGATAAAGCCACGCTTAGCATAGCTCTCGAAAATACGCATTAATTTTGCCCGATCGACAATTTGCTCGCCCTCAGTCATTTCAAACATGATTTTATGAATATCAAAACCATAAAGATCTGCAGCTTCAATCGTCGCGCGGATACAGGTCTCAGGGTTATATACGGCATTAGGTAAAAAGTTGATGCTGAGCATTTTATCGAGTCCCAGCTTTGAAGCGGTTTCTATCGCTTTAACACGGCAAGCCTGATCAAAATAGTATTTATTATCTTCATTAATCCGCTCAAACACCCACGCAGCACCTTCTCCATTTGGGCCTCGAACAAGGGCTTCATAACCGCTAATTTCACGACTAGGCCAATGGATAATAGGTTGAAATGCCATTCGGATTTCAAAGCCTAATGACTTACCACTTAAGCAATCCATGCAAGTTTGTTGCTTTATTCGAGCGGGAAAATCCATAAACGGCCTCCTAAACATTAACCTTACTAGTGTGAGGATAAATGCTTAAATTTGCCAGTTTTTACTGTTCATCATCCTAATAAAATCCATCACATATAGAGTGAAGAATGCTATTTCCAAAAATATAAAACGATTGTAAACGGCATAAAAAATGGATGAATCCCAATAGGAGCTTCATCCATCACCATATGCCTCTGACTGATTTACTTCAGTTTATAAATCACTTCGACTCTATCTTCGATGCTTACTTGGCCGTATTGATAGCTCTCGGCGGCGCCTATGGCATCGGCTTTGGCGCTCATGCGTAACATCACGGGTTGCACTGGACGTTGATCGTAATAACGGATCTGCCAGATCTTACCTAGGTTTTCACCAAAGCCTTTAGCCAAAGATTCGGCTTTTTGCTTAGCATCCGCTATCGCCTCTTGACGTGCTTTTGCAACATATTCAGCTTCTTTGCTCGACTTAAGGGCAATGTTATTCACCCGATTCATGCCCTCTTCTAAGGCTGAATCTAAGATAGCATTTAAGCGGCTTAAGTCTGTTACCGTCACCGTAATTTGACGACTGGCAGTATAACCCGTCAATTCTGGCGCTTTATCCTGCACATACACATATTGCGGCTGCAGATTTAAATTCGCGCTCTGGATTTGATCTTTAGCTACACCCGCAGCCGTTAAGCGAGCAATAAACTTAGCCACTGCCGCATCGGAATTATCTTTAGCGGCTTTAGCGTTTTTTTCTGTCACGGCCACTTCCACATTCACATCCGCCATATCGGGTTCGACTTGAATTTGGCTCACTCCCATGGTTTCAATATGCGGAAAATCGACCTCAGCGGCGAGCACTGCTGGCGCCATAAACGCGCTAGAAAAAAGACCACCCGCCACTAATACCGCTAAAAGAGAATTTTTCATAACTTACTCCAAAAATTTAAGATAAATAAAACTGAATATTCTCGACTATCTAAACTGACTATCTAAGCTATCACTTAAAGAGACAAATACCTGTGTCAATATGTAACCCTGCTAGAAGCTAGAACCTTGCACTGATAAACGCGCTGAAATTTAAAAAGGGTTAATTTTTCTGAAAAATGTTTAGATCTTTTTATCCCGATGAGTTTTACCACAGATCTTTGGCTTATCTTCCTATGTCCACACCCAGAATAGGCCTTTGGGTTAACTGGCATATTCAACGCCTTGGTTGTACATTTTTCAGCCAAAGCTACTGTACCTTTTAATCACTTCAGGTATAATCCGCCAACTTTTTTAAGGCAGCTTATATCTCAGCGAGAAACCATGACAGTTGAAACGTTTAAACCCAAGCAAACAACCACGCTTGATACCCCAGCAAAAACATTAGAAGCAGCAAGCACTAATGCTGTGACCACTGGGAATCGCATCGGTTTCGTGTCTTTGGGCTGCCCAAAAAACCTCGTGGATTCAGAGCGTATTCTGACTCAGTTACGCATCGACGGCTACGAAGTGACTAACAGCTACGACAATGCCGACTTAGTTATCGTCAATACCTGCGGCTTTATCGATGCTGCGGTGGAAGAATCTCTGGACGCTGTGCGTGAAGCCTTAGAAGAAAACGGCAAAGTGATCGTCACTGGCTGCCTTGGCGCCAAAGAGAACCAAATCCGCGAAGTACATCCAGATGTATTAGAAATCACTGGCCCACACAGCTATGAAGCAGTGTTAAAGCACGTTCACAAATACGTGCCTAAGCCAGAGCACAACCCTTTCACCTCGTTAATCCCACAAACTGGGGTTAAGTTAACGCCTAAGCATTACGCTTATTTAAAGATTTCAGAAGGTTGCGACAACCGTTGTACTTTCTGCATTATTCCTTCACTACGTGGCGATCTCGACAGCCGCCCAGCGGGCAGCATCCTAGATGAAGCTAAGCGTTTAGTGGAATCAGGCGTACAAGAAATTTTAGTCGTCAGCCAAGACACCTCGGCATACGGCAAAGACAAAGGCGGTCGTACCGATTTTTGGGACGGCATGCCAGTCAAGCAAGACATTACTAGCCTAGCGCGCCAACTGGGTAAAATGGGCGCTTGGGTGCGTCTGCATTACATCTATCCCTACCCATGGGTTGACGATTTGATCCCGCTAATGGCCGAAGGTTTAATCCTGCCGTATTTGGATATTCCAATGCAGCATGCAAGCCCACGTATCCTGAAGATGATGAAGCGTCCAGGCCGTGTTGACCGTCAGTTAGAAGCGATTCAACGCTGGCGTGAAATCTGCCCAGATCTAGTGATCCGCTCGACCTTCATCGTCGGCTTCCCTGGTGAAACCGAAGAGGATTTCCAAATCCTGCTCGATTTCTTAAAAGAAGCTCGTCTCGACCGCGTAGGTTGCTTTAAGTATTCTGAAGTGGATGGCGCTGTCGCCAACACCATAGCTGAGCTTATCAGCGAAGAAGTGAAAGAAGACAGATACCACAGATTTATGGAACTCCAAGCCGAGATCAGCGCCGAGCGTTTAGCCCGTTTCGTTGGCCGTACTTTAGATATTCTGATTGACGATGTAGACGAAGAAGGCGCCATTGGCCGCAGCTTCGCCGATGCACCTGAAATCGACGGCATGGTGTTTATCAATGGTGAAACTGAGCTTGAGCCAGGTATGTTAGTTCGTGCCCGCATCACCCATTCAGATGAGCATGATCTATGGGCTGAAGTGGTAGATGCTGACACCCAAGATTAAGCTAGATTCTAGATTCTAGATTCTAGATTCTAGATTCTAGATTCTAGATTCTAGCAGCTGCGCTCTTTGCAGCGTCCTAGCAGGGCGAAGCCCGCCCTGCTTTCTACCTTCACTAGACATCTGGCCCCAACATCTTATTGGCATCGACCCACAGCTCGAACTCTTCTGCTGTCACAAACTCAAGTTCTAATGCCGCTTGGCGCAGTGTCTTATGCTCGCTATGGGCTTTTTTGGCTATCTTAGCGGCCTTTTCATAACCGATATGTTGATTTAGCGCCGTGACTAACATAAGTGAATTTTCCACATGCAGCGCGATTTGTGGCTCATTCGCCACTATGCCGACTACGCAATGGTCATTAAACGACTGACAAGTGTCCCCCAATAAGCGCCCCGATTGCAGCACATTGGCGATAATCATCGGCTTAAACACATTGAGCTCAAACTGACCATTGCTGCCGCCAATCCCAACGGCGACATCATTACCCATGATTTGCGCGCACACCATGGTCATGGCCTCGACCTGAGTCGGGTTCACTTTTCCCGGCATAATGGACGAACCCGGTTCATTTTCAGGCAGTAATAACTCACCAATACCGCAACGCGGGCCCGAACCTAACATCCTAATATCATTTGCGATCTTCATTAAACTGACCGCCGCCACTTTATAGGCCGCCGACAGGGCGACTAACTCATCGTGGGCAGCAAGAGATGCAAACTTATTCGGCGCCGTCACAAAGGGCAAACCCGTGAGTTTTGCGATATTGCCCGCCACCTTAACGGCATAATCTTTGTGTGTATTCAGCCCTGTGCCGACGGCGGTCGCACCTAAAGCTAACTCGGCCACCCGCTTGAGACTGTGCTCAATGCCTTCGATGGCATGACTTAACTGCGCGGCGTAACCCGAAAACTCTTGGCCTAAAGTTAACGGTGTTGCATCCATAAAATGTGTGCGACCGATTTTGACTAGGTGCGCAAACTCCTCGGCCTTCTTCTGTAAGCTCTGCTGCAAGCATTTCATGTTAGGTAAAACGAGTTCCACTGCTTGGCGATAGGCAGCGATATGCATGGCGGTGGGAAAAGTATCGTTAGAGGATTGCGAGCGATTAACATCGTCATTGGGATGCAAACACTTGACTGCATCACTTAGTTGCCCACCCGAGAGCACATGGCCGCGATAGGCAATCACCTCATTGACGTTCATATTGGTTTGCGTGCCCGAACCCGTTTGCCAAATCACTAAAGGAAATTGCGCATCGAGTTCACCTGCAATCAGCTCATCGCACACTTGGGCAATCAGTTGAGCTTTATCTTGGTGCAAGATGCCAAGCTGTTGATTGGTAATGGCGGCAGCTTTCTTTAAATAGCCAAAAGCGTGGATCACTTCGACAGGCATAGATGCCTCAGCACCAATACGAAAGTGCTGCTGCGAACGCTCGGTTTGTGCGCCCCAATAACAATCGGCGGGGACTTTCACCTCACCCATAGTGTCGTGTTCAACTCGATATTGCTGTGCCATGTGCATCTCCTTCGCTAAAACCCTCTAAGCGTT
Source organism: Shewanella sp. W3-18-1 (assembly GCF_000015185.1). Classification (NCBI taxonomy): domain Bacteria; kingdom Pseudomonadati; phylum Pseudomonadota; class Gammaproteobacteria; order Alteromonadales; family Shewanellaceae; genus Shewanella; species Shewanella sp. W3-18-1. Next base: position 4,083,134 of record NC_008750.1, read on the forward strand.
CACCATACTCGCTCAGGGCGAAAGTACAATTAACCTCCAACAAGGAGTATCAACAAGAAGGATGATTTAAGCGTAAAGATTGGCGTAAGGACAGATGGAAGAGCATGAATAGACTGGATTAACGAGCACTAAAACAACAAACTAAAACAGCGAACTGAGGCCGTAAAAAAGCAGATTAACAAAAGCGCAGACCTAAAAAGTCGAAAGGGGCATCGCCCTTATGCTGATGCCCCTTTCGGTTTGCTGCTTTACGGTCATATGACCCTTTGCCCTTTTTCGCTTTCTCGGTGCGGGTCCTAAACAAGGGACTCGTCACTAAGGCTTTGAGTGCATTATCGGTAATGGTGCCTCGACCACTTTCGTGTTCTAAAGTTATATTTTGCGGTTTTTGCTTAGTCATTTTATTCCTCACTGCTTAATGAAAGTTAAGCCCATGGCCTAACGGCGCAAACTATAGCGCAATCTAATCAGATGTACAGAGTTTGTGCTATCTACCCTAAAAAATGGCTTTTACCCACCTGAAAGTATGATAGATTACCTCAACAAAAATAACACATTAGCCCAACAAAGCATAAACAGTCACCGTTGAATTTAGCCACCATGTTTTGGCAAATAGATTACTAATGTAATCGCTAGATAAGGAGATCAATTTGAAATCCGGATCCATATACAAAATAGGACTTACCGCTTTTTGCTTATTTATTGCCCTACAACCGATATTAAGCTATGCCTTTTCCAGCGCCGAATCCTGCGTACTCACTATGGGATATCGCACCAGCGAACGCCTTCCCTTTATTGAAGGAGAACCCAGTAATAACGGGCTATATCAGGATATCTACCAAGCTGCCGCAGAAAAAATAGGTTGCAAGCTTAATATTGTTCGTGCGCCTAAATTACGTATTTTACGGGATATAAAACTTGGCAATATCGACTTTTACCCCGGCCTTAATTTTACTGAAGAACGTGCAGAATATGCGCTTTTTATCCCTAATGGTCTGTCGGAACGTGCCATAGGCATTAGTCGTGCGGGAGCCGCAGATATTCGCTCTAAAGAGCAGTTATCCCAAAGCGGCCTAACCCTCTTAATTGCTCCAGGCAGTTATGATTTTGGTGGTTTAGCAAACAATATGCAGGTACGTAAGCCTCCAGAGCTAGATGTATCGAGAGCACTGGATTATTTATTATCAAATCATGGGGATATATTTATCTATGATCAAGCCACTATCAGCTACTACTTGCGAAATCGTGATAAAACTCGGTTTAAACTGCACTATACCTGCTGTGAAATCCCACAAGAAATGTATTTAGGTTTCTCAAAAAACAGTCAATATTTTCGCAGCGAACCCAATCCCCACTATCGCAGCGATAAACCGCTAAGCCCTGATAACAGCCCCATATTGTTATCACCTCAGTCTAAAGCCTATGAATTTGCCAAAGCACTGGCAGCTATGGACTCGGGTGGAGAAATAGAGCAAATTTACTTCCACTACTTTGGCTAATAGTTCAAGACAGACCTCTATACCCAAACAAGCTATTTGCATATCTAGGTAAAATGATAAGTGGGGCCTACTTTACTTAAGTCTTTATTTTATAAGGTATGCGACAATATGCCGCACCTACCACAATGAGATAATCTTTATAATGCAGCGCAATTATCCAAGTGAATGGAAGACAATAAAATGGCTGCAAATTCTGCGTATTTATCTCACGCCTTTAACACCTCAATACTCTATTCATCCCTTGCGATTGCGCTAGGAATTGCCCCTATAACACAGGCAATGGCAGATGATAGCGAAGTCGCTAATATTGAACATATCCAAGTCCATGGTCAGCAAAGTGAGCCCCGAAACATCCTAGGCTCAGCAGAAAATAGACTTAAAGAACAAGGTGTTGATTTTTCTGAAGCGGGCGGCGTATCGGCCCTACCTATCCTCAATGGCATGATGGGCGATCGCATCAAAGTGCTGGTCGATGGCGCAGACATTACCGCCTCCTGCGCTAACCAAATGAATCCACCGCTGTCCTATATCTCCGCCAATCAAATCACCACGGCCGAAGTCATTGCGGGCGTATCGCCAGTCAGTGCCGGTGGCGACAATATTGCGGGTGTGATCAAGGTTAGCAGCCTTAACCCTAAATTTGGTGAAAGCGAGGCTATCAAGTGGAATAGTGGCGATATTTCAACTGGATACCGTAGTGTAAGTGACACTTTATTACTCGGCACCAACGCCACAGTCGCCAGCAAAAATGTCAGTCTTAGCTATGAAGGCGCCTATGAAGATGCCAACAGCTATAAAGATGGCAATGGCGATAAAGTCATCGATACCCTGTACCGCGCACAAAACCATGCACTGACCGCCGCATGGCGCGATGAGACTCAAGAAGTTGCCATCAAATTGACCCACCAAAATATTCCATTCCAAGGTTTTGCTAACCAATACATGGATATGACGGATAACAAGAGTTACGGTGCCCTCGCCCGTTATCAACTTAAACTCGACGATGACGGTGAATTCAGTGCCCAAGTAAACTGGCACGGCGTGAAACACGAGATGGGCTTTTTCACCCCAGAAAAAACCGGCAAGATGCCAATGAACACTGAAGGTGATGACTACAGCTATCAACTACACTGGCGCTTGCCAATGGGTGATGACAGCACCTTACTGGTCGGCCAAGAATACTATAGCTACCAGCTCGACGATGTTTGGCCTGCGGTGCCTGGCACTATGATGGCGCCCAATGACTACATCAACATCAACGATGGTGAACGCCGCCGCGCCGCCGTTTATGGCGAATGGCAGCAAGATTTAAGTCAAAGCTGGTGGTTATCGGCGGGCGTTCGCTTTGAGTATGTCACCACCAATACAGGTGAAGTCCAAGCCTATAGCAACATGCCTATGATGGGCATGCCCAATGTCGACGCCGAAGCGGCAAAAGCCTTTAATGCGATGGACAGAAAACGTGATGATAATCTGATCGATGCCACCTTACTGGCGCGCTATCAATTATCGACCAATCAACAACTGGAATTTGGACTCGCCCGTAAAAATCGTGCTCCAAACCTTTATGAGCGTTATAGCTGGGGCCGCGGCACTATGGCGACCACTATGATAGGTTGGTATGGTGATGGTAATGGTTATGTGGGTAATCCGGATCTTAAACCAGAAACCGCCCATACCTTAAGCGCTGCCTACAAATATAACGGTGATAGCTGGCAAGTCTCGACCACGGCTTGGTACACAGCTGTGACTGACTATGTCGATGCCGAAGTCATTGGTAGCTTCAATCGCACTAGCTCACCTGATGGCAAACGCAATATTCTCCAATTTACTAACCTCGATGCCAATCTCTATGGCGCACGTTTTAATGCGCTCTATCAGTTTGCCGAAACCAGCACAGGTAAGTGGCAAGTGTTAGGCAAAGTGAATGTCACCCGTGGCGAGCGAGATAACGGCAATGAGCCTTTATATCAAATCAAGCCGCTACAAACGGAACTGGCACTGCAACATCAGTTAGGTGACTGGGAAAACAGTCTTTCATGGCAATGGGTTGCGACCAAAGATCACGTCGATGACCGCCGCCTTGAAAATGAAACTGACAGCTACTCCTTGCTCAATTTGAACAGCAGCATGAAATGGCAGGATCTGACTGTTACCTTCGCCGTGAATAATCTGTTCGACAGCTACTATGAGCTGCCACTGGGCGGCGTGAGTGTGGCTGAATTTAAGGCCGATAATACCAATGGCTTTAATCAGGTGGCTGGCGCGGGACGCTCATTTGAACTCAGCGCAAGCTATGCGTTTTAACCTTAGCGGTTCATTAGACGAATAGCCGTAATCAGCGCGTTATACAAAAAGGGCAAGCAGATTAAATAGTTAATCGCTTGCCCTTTGTTATTTTAATTCAGTAACTTAAATATGGATATTAAAACCTAAAGCACTCAGTGCCCAACTCACTGCGCACAGATGCGCATCTGTGCGCATTAGTTACCTGCAATCTTCATTTCAGATAACAAGATACCGCCGGTACGAATCGATGAGCGCAAATCAAAATCCTTACTCACGGCTTGTACGCCACGGAACATCTCTTTCAAGTTGCCCGCGATAGTGATCTCTTCCACTGGATATTGGATCTCGCCGTTTTCAACATAGAAGCCCGCCGCACCACGGGAATAATCCCCCGTGACCATGTTCACGCCTTGGCCCATGACTTCGGTCACAATCAAACCTGTGCCCATGTCTTTAACTAGTTGGTCGAAAGTTTGGCCCGTGTGGCCGAGCGTCCAATTGTAGATACCGCCCGCATGACCCGTGTTCGGCAAACCTAATTTTCGCGCCGAGTAGCTAGTCAACAAATAGGTTTCTAACATGCCGCGGTCGATAATGCGTCTGTCTTGGGTCGCCACACCTTCGCTATCGTAGTTCGCACTCGCCAATGCGCCCAGTAAATGCGGCTGCTCTTCGATACTGAACCAATCGGGGAAGATTTGTGTGTGGATTGCATCCAATAAGAAGCTGGATTTACGGTATAAACTGCCGCCACTGATGGCACCAATTAAGTGACCAATTAAGCCAGTTGCTATCTCAGGAGCCAATAAAATAGGTAAACGTGTCGTGGCAATCTTGCGCGCACCTAAACGGCTCACCGTCTTCTCGGCGGTCTTTAACCCTACGGTTTCTGGCGCAAGCATCTCACTGAATTTACGGGCGATAGTGTAATCGTAATCCCGTTGCATATTGCCTTCGCTATCTTCACCGATCACGCTGCAACTCAAACTATACCGTGAGCTGCAATAACCGTTTAAAAAGCCATGGCTGTTGCCATACACTTTAACCGCGGTGTGCGCATTGGCACTAGCGCCATCAGAATTATTGATACGAGGATCGGCATCGAGTGCCGCAGTTTCGGCGCGGATGGCAAGCTTCGCTAATTCCTCGGGGGAAATATCTTCAGGATAATAGAGCTTAAGATCGCGGATCTGATTTGCCATCAAGGCTTTATCGGCAAGGCCACTGAAGGGATCGGGAGAAGTATAACGGGCGATATCGTCGGCCGCTTTCACCGCTAAGGCAATGGCCTCAGGGCTTAAATCCGACGTTGATGAACTGCCCTTGCAACCATCGCGGTAAACCGTAATTCCTAAGGCACCATCTTTATTAAATTCAACGGTTTCAACTTCTTTTAAACGGGTAGAAACCGACAATCCCTGTTGTTTGCTGATCGCCACTTCGGCCGCGTTCGTTCCTAGTTTGTTGGCATATTCGAGTGCCACGGCAACCGCATCTTTCAGCGCGCCCAATTCACTATCAATTCTGTTCAAAGACACAAAGCTACTCTTTCGTTGTCGGCAATGGCGCTAGCATAACAAACACAAAACCCATTCACATTAATTATTAACGTCATATCAGTAGCAAAATGAGACTGATGACCCGCACTATAAGCACATTCACCTAGGCGATTTTTGGCTGGAGATGTTATTATTAGCAAGATTTTTACTTGAGGTTTTATCTATATGAAGATAGTTGGTGATTCAGAGCATTTTAAACAGCCCTACGACATTGATGAAGATTATGTCAGCAGCAAAACATCGGACAAGCGTGATAGCGAAGCCGTGCAAAAAGTCGGTATGGAGCTTGTTTCACTGAGCAAGACTCAGCTAGATAAAATCGAGCTGGATGAGTTTTTGTACGACGCTATCCTGCAAACACGCAAAATCAAGGTCAATACTGAGGCGTATCGTCGCCACATGCAGTATATCGGCAAATTGATGCGCAATTTTGATATTGAACCGATCAAAGCTGCTCTCGCTGTTGTGTTAAACAAAAACAACAACGAAACCGCTAAACTGCAGATGTTTGAGAAAATGCGTGAGCGTTTGTTAACCCAAGGTGACGATGAAATTCAAACCTTAGTCGAGCACTATCCGCAATTAGACAGACAAAAACTGCGTACTTTGGTGCGTCAAGCGACTAAAGAGCTGGCTAAAAGTCCAGAATCAAAATCATCTAAAGAGCTGTTTAAATATCTACGCAGCGAAATCCAAGACTAATTAACTTCAGCCTCACAAGGATGTTGCTTATGCGACTCAGCAAAATGTTAGCGGTATTTTCTTGGGTGTTACTGGGCGCATTAGCGCTCAGTGGTTGTAATGGCGCCACTGATGAAGATAATGGCAGCACAGATGCCACTGACGGTATCTATAAACTGTCTATCGACTTTAAAACCTTATCGGGTTCTGAATGCGGCAGTTTGACGTCACTCCAACGTTTCCCTAAAGACACAGAGTTTTGCGCAGTCGCGAAGTTAAAGAAAGGCTCAGCCGCAGTCAGTAATCAGAAAGTCGACTTTACGACTGACCTTGGTGTATTAACGCCCAGCAGCAAGCTAACCGACAATAACGGTGAAGCCATTATTATCGTGAGTAATCCAGATTTACTCATCAATGCTGGAACAATTTCGGCAACAACCATCCCAAAAGATTCCACAACAGCACTCACCGCTAGCCGCAATTTTGAGTTTTTAAGCACGGGCGATAATACCTCTCCGACCACCCCTAAACTCAGCGCCAGTATTTTAAGCAGTTCGGCCTTAGTCACTCGCTTTAAAGTCGATGAGGCGGTGAAACTGCAAGCCATATTGTTAGACAGCGAAAGTAAGGGTATCGAAGGCGCTAAAGTGACCTTTACTGCAGGTTCGGCAACGCTCAATCCAGCCAGTGCGCTAACCAACAATCAAGGTATTGCGCAGGTGACCTACACGCCAAGTGGCAGTGAATTAGGGGCAAACGCCTTAACGGTCACTGTGGATTATCAAGGTCAATCGCTGCAAACCAGTAGCCTGTATGAAGTGTTGAGTAAAGATGCCGTCAACCAAGAAGGCACGCTAAAACTCGGCTCATTCAATGGCACAGTGTTTACCGAAGGCAAATTAGCAAGCACCTTAACGGCCGATGCCAAGGGCGTATATAAGATCAGCGCAGGTGGCAGCTTTGGCGTAAGCGCAAGTTTAGTCTTAGAGGCCAATGACGGCACAATTACGCGAGTACAAACACCGGCTTCCATCAGCTTTAGTTCAGATTGCACCACAAACAATAGTGCAACTCTCGATACCCCAGTTACGACTTTATCGGGTAATGCCAGTTCGACCTTCCAAGACACAAGTTGCAGCGGCAATAGCGAGCGTAACGATCAGATCATCGCCACCACAGTTGCGGGCAATCAAACCTTAACGGCTAGCCTACCTTTTACCCTACAACGCCAAACGCTGGCTAGCTTAAGTTTTGAATCGGCGGAACCCACTCAAATTCGTATTAAAGGTGCGGGCGGTACGGGTTCAAGCGAATCCTCTTTAGTCAGCTTTAAAGTCACCAGCGCCAATGGTCAACCCGCAGCGCAGCAAGAGGTCAGCTTTACCTTAGATACGGTTGTCGGTGGTTTAAGTTTTGCCAATGGCACTGCGAATGCGCAAAGCCTGACTAACTCCCAAGGTATCGCCAGTGTACGGGTATTATCCGGTACCGTCCCCACGCCAGTGCGCGTAGTCGCTACTGCGGTTGATACTGATACTAAAGAAGTCATCACTAGCCAATCTGAACAATTAACCGTGAATACGGGTCTGCCACAACAGCTTGGATTTAGTTTAGCGACCAGTAATGCCAACCCTGAAGCGGGTAATATTGATGGTGAGAAAGTCACAGTGACAGCAAGACTGTCTGATAGTTTTGGCAACCCTGCGCCCAATGACACAACAGTCAACTTCACCAGTGAAGGCGGCCAAATAGAGCCAAGCTGCTTAACTCAAAATGGTGTCTGCAGTGTGACTTGGACATCAAGCGATCCAAGACCTCAAGATCATCGTATAACGGTTTTAGCCTACGCGTTAGGCCACGAGACCTTTTTCGATACCAATGGCAACAACCAATTTGATTCTGCCGATGGCAGCGCAATCGCAAAGGCCTGTTTAATGAATGGTGTGGCTGTGGCTTGTAGCGGTAATGGCTTAGATGTTGAAACCTTCCATAGCTCAGGCTTTAGCGATCTGCCGACAGCCTTTCGCGATGATAACGAAAACTTTGCCTATGACAGTGGTGAACGCTATTTCGATAACCTCGCCAGCAGCACCTACAAAGGTGCCGATGGAAAGTTTAACGGCCCTCAATGTCAAGGCGCACTCTGTGGTACAGGCCAAGCTAATAAGACTTACGTTCGCAAAGCGGTTGTGATGATAATGTCAGGCTCAAAAGCCTATTTCTCCCTATGGCAAGATGATGTCAAAGTATATGAAGATCGCCAAGGTCAAAATATTCTCAATAATCTTGACGCGTTAACTGCAATCCCTGCCGGGAAAACGGCTAAATTTACCGTAAAATTCTACGATAGTGCCGATCAAATTATGCCCTCGAGCACAACGCTTAATATCGGTGCGGATAAAGGGGAATTACTATCAACAACCTATACTGTCCCTAAAACGAATAATGCTAATGCTGGTATGACGGACTTTTTCCTCAAGAATACTGGAACCGCTAGCAGCCAAGTGGTACTAACAGTGAATACACCAAGTGGTGTTGAAACCTTGCTTAAGTTCAATATATTGCTGCAATAGTCGGTAATGTATCCGTAAAACACAGACCCGCCAATGCGGGTCTTTTTTTAGATCCAGATGACCTATCATTGGGGCTAAGAAAAAACACGCAAGAGGTGTATCCTCTGGCTTTTCCTCTTGCTTTCCAATGCCTTCTGTAAACTCTCTGCTACTCTTGTTTATCCTCTTGATCTCCCACGCTCGCTTTAGCTGGACTCATCAGCCTCAAGGTAAAGAACGTCATGGCACTGAGCACCAGCGCAATTTCGAGGCGGCCAGTGGCGACCGATATTCCGATAGCTCCCGTTAACCATAGACTTGCAGCTGTTGCAGTACCTGAAACAAAGCCTTCACCTTTCACCGCATTTTTAAGAATGGCACCGCCACCAATAAACCCTATCCCTGTGATGATACCTTGCATCACACGGGCTTCTGCATCCGTTGAACTCAGTACCTCAATACCAACCAGCATATATCCGCATGCGGCAACCGCGACCAGCGGAAAGGTGCGTAAGCCCGCCGTACGTTCACGCTTTTCACGGTCCCAACCGATCGGCAGGGCCAGAATAAAGGCAAACAATAAATCGCGTACATGCAGTGCGGCAACACTCAATTCAAGATCAGGTATTAGGTTCATAGGCCTTTTTACAGAGTTTAAAAGTGAATCTAAAAATCCTAGTCAAGCTCTGCTTATCGACCTTTAGCTGCGACAAAACAGGCGTTCCACAACCAGTCTGAAGGATACAAATCACAGCGTCGGTGCGTTGTCGAACTGAACAAAAAAACGGCATACGGTGATGCAGATACAGTCTAGTGGATGGTTCGCTATCGAACAGACACAGCCCATCAACTCAATAAGAATCGATAAAGGTTGGCGGTTTGAGCGGTATCTCTATTGTCAACATTCCCCACCTCACCGGAGAACAATTATGGCTATGAACAAAAAACCAGACCCGTCATCACGAGTGCAAAGCAAAGATGACTCATCCGTCGCCGCAACAGAGGGTCAGGAGTCTGTGCTTAAAACGAATGACATAGTTGCAAAGCAAGCTCGCGATAGCGATACCTTGGTCGCAGCTATGCCCTACAACATTAATAAGGCATTCGACTATGGTCATGATAACGCTATGGCACCTGTACCTGGAGTGACTGTGGAGTTGCCCTCTATTGCATTAACGGCAAGCACGGCAACTGAGGATATCGAAACGGCTAAAACCGGTAGCGCTGTGCGACCTGGGATTAACCCTATGGTCGACTCGCTCAATCGGGTTCGAGTCGATGCAAGCGCTCAGCCTTTGACCACCAATCAAGGGGTTCGCATTGGTGATAATCAAAATAGCCTGAAAGCTGGATTACGTGGGCCATCCTTGCTTGAAGATTTCATCCTGCGGGAAAAAATTACCCATTTCGATCACGAACGTATCCCAGAACGAATCGTTCATGCTCGCGGTTCAGGAGCTCATGGCTACTTCAAAGCCTATGACGCACTGGGCAAATACACTCGCGCAGCACCTTTTGCCGAGCAAGGCAAAATCACCCCTGTGTTCGTACGTTTTTCTACGGTAGCTGGCGAGCGTGGTTCAAAAGACACGGCGCGTGATGTGCGTGGCTTTGCGGTGAAGTTTTATACCGACGAGGGTAACTGGGATCTGGTTGGAAATAACATGCCAGTATTCTTTATTCAGGATGCGATGAAGTTCCCCGATCTAGTACACGCAGTTAAACCAGAGCCACACCACGGCATGCCTCAGGCGGCATCGGCCCATGATACGTTTTGGGACTTTGTTTCACTGATGCCAGAGTCCACCCATATGCTGATGTGGGTGATGTCGGACCGCGCTATACCGCGCAGTTATCGCATGATGCAAGGCTTTGGCGTGCATACCTTCCGTTTAGTGAACGAAGAGGGGCAATCCGTATTTTGTAAATTCCACTGGAAGCCGCTGCAAGGCACGCATTCATTGCTGTGGGATGAGGCGGTGAAAATATCGGGCGCCGATCCTGATTTCCACCGACGTGATTTATGGGAAGCCATAGAGTCGGGCGAGTTTCCAGAATGGGAGCTCGGGTTACAAATTTTCAGCGAGGAACAGGCCGATGGTTTCAGCTTCGATGTACTCGATTCAACTAAGCTGATCCCAGAGGAACTGGTGCCAGTACTGCCTGTTGGGCGTATGGTGCTCAATCGCAATCCTGATAACTTCTTTGCCGAAACCGAACAGGTTGCGTTCTGCACTGCACATGTTATTCCGGGCATAGACTTCTCTAATGACCCACTGCTGGCGGGTCGTATCCACTCCTATGTGGACACGCAAATTACCCGCTTAGGTGGCGCTAATTTTCACGAAATCCCGATCAATGCACCACTAGCCCCGGTTCAAAATAACCAACGCGACGGCATTCATCGTCAGGCGATCCATCGCGGCCGTGTTGCCTACGAGCCAAATTCACTGGCGGGTGGTTGTCCATTTCAAGCTGGAAGCAGCGGATTTGTATCGTTTCCAGAAAGAATTAGCGAAGACAAAATCAGGGGTAAGCCGGAAAAATTTGCCGAGCACTATCTACAAGCCACTTTGTTTTTCAACAGTCAAACGGCTGTCGAAAAAGCCCATATTGTCGATGCATTTCGCTTCGAGCTCAGCAAAGTTGCAGTCCCTGCCATACGCAATCGGATGCTGTCCTCGTTGGTGAATGTCTCCCCTGAACTTGCAGTTGAAGTTGCAGCAGGCCTAGGAATGGTTGTTCCAGATGCAATGCCCAAGGCCATCGCTGAGCCGCAGTCACCTGAAGTAACAGTCTCTACCGCCTTGTCGCTGATGGCATTACCGGGCGAATGCGGTATCCGTACACGTCATATTGCCGTGTTAATCGAGGACGGTGTTCACCATGCATCCTTGGTTAGCCTTCATGCGGCGTTAGTAGACGCTGGAGCTGTCGTTCATTTTGTTGGGCCGCGAATAGGGAGTTTTGTGGGTGCCTCAGGCGAGAAAATAGAAGCGGATAAATCGATGGAGAATTCTCCGGCTGTGCTGTTTGATGCCTTGGTCCTACCCGATGGAAACGAGGCGGTTCAAGCTCTCGCAGGCTATAGCCACACAATCCCATTTATAAAAGAGTTGTACCTACACGGCAAAACAATCCTCGCTTTAGGTGACGGACGGGAACTGCTGGATTTGGCCAACATTGGATTCCGCATGGAAGAAGACAAGGGGATCCTGCTAGTAGACAGCAGCAATATGGCTGAAATTGTGCCGGTATTTATTGATGCGGTCGCATCTCATCGCCACCCTTCTCGCTATTCAATAATCCAATAACGCTGTAACCACATGAAGCAGTCCGATTATCGCTCACGACCAACCACTGCTTAAAAAATGCCACTAAAAAGGATAAAGCTATGAACAAGAAACCTTATATCAAAAAACAGCTACACGAGTTGCTGTATCAGGCTATCGAAACAGAGCGCGGTGGCATAAAAATCTACGAAACGGCCCTGTCATGCGCGTTAAACAAAGATTTAAAAACTGAATGGCAAGAATACCTTGAGCAAACCCGCATCCACGAGCAGGTACTTATGGATGTTTTTGGTGAGCTAGGGTTGGATCCTGACACTAAGACACCTGGTCGTGAAGTCGTGGCTCATATAGGGAATTCACTGGTCAAAGCGATGCAAATAGCAAAGACACGAGGCAGTACTGCCGCAGCGCAACTGGTCGCTGGCGAGTGCGTGGTTCTGGCAGAAACAAAAGATCATCAGAACTGGGAGCTGATTGGACATCTGGCAGAACACGGTGAAGGTGAGGAAACCAATGCACTAAGGACTGCGTTTGAATTGGTGGCGCAGGATGAGCACCATCATCTCTATCACACCAAGGGATTCCTACGCGAGCTATGGATCGAATCGCTGGGTTTACCCGCCGTCCTACCGCCGCCTGAGGAAATTAAAAAAGTGGAAACCGCCATTGGCGCCGCGCGGGCAATAAACCTACGCGATGACATGTTGAAGTCTAAAAGCTAATAGATATGTATGTCGGCATCAAATAGTGGAGTGACGCCAACAAGGAAGTCTGTGCAGTTATAACCGCACTGTTTTTCAGTTCCAACAACAATGCCAACACTGTGGATAACCTTACTACCTTATTTTTATAAATACAAAATGGAGAGACACATGTCAGAAGTTAACCTCGGTATGGAACCGATGAGAGATCGCCGCGTTCCAGCAAACAGCATTAACACCCCATACGGATCTAGCGCCGTCTCATGGGCAGCCATCTTTGCAGGAGCGGCAGGCGCCGCAGCGCTGTCACTGTTATTAATGCTCTTAGGCACTGGGCTGGGTTTCTCTGCTATATCGCCGTGGAGCATGGAGGGCATCAGTGCAGCAACCTTTGGTGTTGCAGCAATCGCATGGCTGAGTTTCACTCAACTCGCTGCATCAGGCATGGGCGGTTATCTAGCCGGACGACTACGCACCAAATGGACAGATGTACATACGGATGAAGTGTACTTTCGCGATACCGCTCACGGTTTTCTGACATGGGCTGTCGCATCACTGCTAACCGTTGTGGTACTGACGTCGGTCGTGGGTAGCATTGGCAGTGGCGTCCGTGCTAGTGCTGACGTTGTCGGTAAAGCCGCAAGTGCCGCAGGAACTGCAGTGGGTTCGGCGGCAACGCTAGCCACAGGTGAAGCTGGCAATGGCAACCATTCCATCGGCTATTTTGTTGATTCACTGTTCCGTGATGACTCTAACGGCCCCCGTAAAAGAACAACACCGCAGGTAAACAAACCGGCCCAAGAAATCCCAGCAGAAAGAATGACACCTCAGGTCAATGAACAAATGCCAGAAGTCCAAACTGAAGCTACAGCCCCCCAAGTAAACGCATTGGCAAACGAGCAACCCCCTGAAATCTTGCCAATTCCAGTCCGTGAAGTCTCACGGATACTCGCACAGGCACTGCAAACAGGTACGTTGTCACCAGAGGACGAACGCTATATAGGTCAACTCATTACACAACGCACCGATCTGACTCAGCAGGAAGCTGAGCAGCGAGTGTCACAAGGGTTTGAGAAAGTGCAAACCACGCTGAAAAATGCGGAAACTACGGCTCGCCAAGCCGCAGATGAAGCACGTAAAGCATCCGCCTATGCTGCACTTTGGATGGCTGTAGCACTATTGTTGGGCGCATTCGTCGCCAGTGTGATGGCTATTTTCGGTGGCCGTCAACGCGATGCTTAATTCGCACACTGTTTATTCAATTTAAAGGAGGTTGTTATGCGTTCAGTATTACTTTGGTTTATCGGGATCCCAATTCCGATCATTATCTTAATCGCGCTGTTCTTTTAGAACATGTGACTCCCTTTACCAGTATGCGGAGTACTATCTGGTAAAGGGTTTTTATCGTCTAACTTAGGTGAATTGCCATGTATTGAACTCAACTAATTTTGTAGCTCTACTGCACGGCGTAAACGGAAACTCCGTAAAGCCAAATACATCGCTCCCACTGCCGCCCAAATGAGCCCCAGCTCTAATGATTGTGGTTCTAAGTTCACCCAAAGTACACCAATAGTACCCGCGCCACACAATGGCAAGACTAAGTATTGTAAGTGATCTCTAAGTGATTGATTACGCTGCTCCCTCACATAAAACTGCACAATGACAGATAAATTCACGAAGGTAAAAGCGACTAAAGCACCAAAATTAACTAAGGCTAGCGCCATTTCTAAGTCAAATGAGACGGCAGATAGCGCAAGTGCGCCCACCAACAGAACATTAAATGCTGGGGTGCGCCACTTAGGGTGGATATAAGCAAACCCTTTACGTGGCAGCATATTATCCCGCCCCATAACATATAAAATCCGTGCAACGCCTGCATGGGCTGCCATACCCGAGGCTAATACCGCAACCGTGGTTGCCACTAATACGATGGACTGGAATAGATTACCGCCAACGTAGAGTGCAATTTCAGGCAATACCGCATCAAGCTGTTGAAAGCGTGAGATATCCGGGAAATAAAGCTGCAAGAAATAGGATACACCAACAAAAATCACGCCACCGATCAAGGCTGTCAACACAATCGCGCGAGGAATAACACGTTGAGCATCCTTAGTTTCTTCGGTCAGCGAACTTAATCCATCAAAGCCGAGGAAGGAGAAACACAGAATCGTCGCCCCCGTGAATAATGGCGCCATCGCCATATTATCTGCATAAAATGGTCGTACGCTCGCAATCACACCCTCGCCTTCACCGAGGGAAATGCTATAGCCCATTAGACCAATAAACACCACAATAATGGCCAGCTGTGCAAACACTATCACCCCATTAAAGTTAGCGACCAGATCTATCCCCTTAAGATTAAGTAAGGTCATTATGGTCACAAGAGCGAAAATAAAGATCCAAGGTTCAACATTGGGGAACATGGCAGTTAAATAGATTTTTGCCAGTAACATATTGATCATCGGCATAAACATATAATCCAGCAGCGATGACCAGCCCACCATAAAACCGACGTTCGGACTAAAGGTTTTTTGAGCATAAGTGTAGGCTGAACCCGCATAAGGATATTTACGCACTAAGTGGCCATAACTGAACGCGGTAAATAAGATCCCAGCGAGCGCAAAAAGATAGGATGTAGCAACATGACCTGAGGTTATCTCGGAAACAATACCAAAGGTGTCAAAAACGGCCATCGGCGTGAGATAGGCAAGCCCCATTACCACCACTTGCCATAAGTTGAGGGTCTGCTTCAAACCCGGATTTTGCTGACTCATCAGCACACCCCCATTCTATAGGGATGAACACTTAACCATACATCTGCAATTGGTTTTTGCTTGTGAGTCACCATCAACACCTTAGGTTGAATAGCTAACGCAACTACTTGATTTACAGCAACGACCGAAAATTCGGTACACAACAACCTCATTGGTTTGTCCTCAGTAAAATAGGTTCAGCCGAACCTCATATCATTTCCGGATGTTTACCGGCCTCAATTGGTGTTAAACGCATATTCATAAATGAAAAATAACCGAGCCACTGAGTAGCTCGGTTATTTTTTCGGCGCGCATTCTCCCCCAAAACCAACCAGAAGACAACCCAATAAAAATATTAAGTGATCCGCAATCTGTGATGGTTTAGCGAAAAACGACAGAATCTAAGTATAAGACTTGATAACCGCTCACGATCCTCAATCTGCTTTAGTCAGAACCAATGTTTCCCTTTGTCGACACATTAGAAGAATCACCAGCAGCATTGCGCAACAAGGTTTGTAATTGTTGTAGCTCGAGTCTGATGGCTTTCAACTCCTCGTGCATTTGTCTTTGTTCCTGCTCTAAGATTTGTTTGTCTTGTTCACGCTCTAATGCATGCTCTTCGTCGCTGAAGGTTTGCATGGTATTGACGATAATCGCAATAAACAAATTTAGCATTGTGAAAGTCGCTACCAGAATAAATGGTACGAAAAATACCCAAGCATAAGGGTACACTTCCATCACTGGCCGCGAAATTCCCATAGACCAGCTTTCAAGCGTCATTATTTGAAATAGGGTATAAAATGAGTCAGCAATAGTGCCAAACCATTCAGGGAATGCATCGCCAAAAATTTTGGTAGCAATCACCGCAAACACATAATAAATCAACAGTAATACCGTGGCGATCGATGCCAATCCAGGAAGTGATCCCAACAGCGCAGACACCACCCGTTTCATTGATGGCACAATTGTTAACACTCTCAGCACCCGCAATACCCTGAGCGAACGCAGGACAGCCAATGGCCCAGATGCAGGGATCAGTGCTATCACTATCACGGTAAAATCGAACACACTCCAAGGGTCTTTAAAAAATTTCCCCCTGTAGGCATAAATCCGCAGCAATAACTCCACCACAAATACACTCAGCAGCACCTTATCAAGACTCATCAACAAAGTACCGTATTGCGCCATCAGGCTGGCTGAGGTCTCCATACCTAACTGCACCGCGTTGATTAAAATCAATGTCAAAATAAAATGACCAAACCAGTTTTGCTCAACCAAGCTAATCACTCGTGCCTGCAAACCCGTTGGCACGTCAAGTAAAGATGTACTCATGTCGACTCCTACAATCACAATAGCGGCGATTGTAGCGATTGTACTTTCAGATGCCCAGTTCTTTGCGGTGGGCTATACCAATCGTATTAAATGACAACAGGGGTAAACGCAGCGGATTGACTAAGATTCGAATGATATGAGTAACAAATTTTTGGTGGGGGCAAAGCGGCATTGTGCCCTAGCAAACTATTCACACTCGCCAATAAATAGAAATAGCGAATATTGCTAAACCTAGGGGTTATCAATTAACAACAACTTCGCTCTTCGCTTGATCCCTACAATTGCTAGGCCGAAAAAGACCGCAAATAAGCCCCATAGTTGTAGCCATTTTGGGGTTACACTCGCCCAACTCGCCCCCATTTGATTGAGTTCGAGCATGCCCATAATCGCAGGCACGGCAGGAATAAACTGCGAGCCTAACACCAGCGGTTCGGGGATCAATGCTATCGGCCAAACAAAACCTGATACGAATAGGATGGGCATAGAAATAAGCAGTAGCACTTGTGTTGGTAAATCGCGGCGAGTGAACAGTGTGCTCATCGCAACCCCTGCTGCGGCGGTAG
The DNA here is from genome assembly GCF_000015185.1 of Shewanella sp. W3-18-1. NCBI lineage: Bacteria > Pseudomonadati > Pseudomonadota > Gammaproteobacteria > Alteromonadales > Shewanellaceae > Shewanella > Shewanella sp. W3-18-1. The sequence continues at coordinate 4,100,356 of NC_008750.1, forward strand.
CCAGTAAAAACGGCAATAACCATAGCGCAACTAAGCCAAGGCTCGCTTGAATACTGACGTTATACCAGTGATAACAATAGCCCACATAAAAGCTGGTAAAAAATATATAAATCAACATAAAAGCAAGTATACGGCCACAGACTAATTGCACTGGCGACATCTGTTGCCAATACCCTTTATGCCGCCATTGCCCAGCCCCTAAAATACCCGTACCAATCAATAAGGTTTGATGCAGGATCAGCAAAAACAATCCGGGGACCACATAGGGCGTATAACCTAAACTTGGGTTAAAAGCAGGAACGCTATTTAGATGGAGCGATTGTAGACTTTCTTGAGCCTGCTTAGGATTTTGCCCTTGGGCAAGCATGCCAATCAATTGTACTTGTTTACCCGCATCCATTCCCGCACTGACTAAACCTTCGACAACGGCGGAGTAAATCAAAAAGTAACTGGCGTCACCACCATAACTTAGCGTGACGCCTTTACCGAGCAATAAATCGCGGCGAAATCCTTCGGGGATGACCAATAAACCATGGGCGTTACCTATTTCAATAAAGCGCTTCGCCTCGGTTATCGAGCCGACTTGACCTATGACTTGAATTTTTGCGCTGGCATCGGCATGGCGGATCAACTGACGGCTTAAGGAAGAATGGTCTAAGTCCACCACGATCAATTGTTGCTCGGTCGGCACTTGGTTTAGATAGGGTAAAGGATAGAGCACCGAATAAAACAATACGCCGCCAAATAAAGTCACGGCTATCGCTTTATCGCTAATAATGGCTTTAAGTTCAGTGAATACCAGCCGCCATATATTCATACTATTGCCCCTTGGCAGGCTGTGCTGCATCCGAATCACTTGCCGCTAACCCACTCTCAGTATTTGCTGTCATGGGCAGTAACTTACGCGCTAATAAATAAATTAGAGGAAACAGGCAGATAAAGCCCCAATAGCTGCTCATTTGGCTCACCACGTCCAGCCCACTGGCGCCGTAACTCACCACGCTCACATGGGACTCCATATAGTGGCTCGACGGCATAATCAATCGCCACCACTGGGCTAATGGCGGCATATCATGGGTCGGGAAGGTAATGCCCATAAAAGCAAAGGCGGGCGCAAATAAAGCAGTACAAAAACTGATGACCCGCGCACTGTCACGCATCACAACAAATATTAATAACACTAAGCTCCAGACCGCCAATAACATCACTAATTGCGCAAGCAGTAATAGGGCTAAACTGCCAGCCATCGGCAGGGCAAGATACAAATATAGCCAAGCTAAAATAAAGCCACCCTGCAACATTAATATCGGTGTAAACAATGCCACTTTAGCCAATACTTTAGGCCAGAAATGTGTGGTTAATCGATCCGATATCACATCGGCTTGTACAACAGGCGCTAAATGTAACTCACGATTTAGGCTATTTGCCATCACCAACATCGATAATAACTGCCACAGTGCAATAAGCACTGGCGGCACCAAGAAACCGATGTAGTTGTTATTACGATTAAATAATGCCGTAGTTTGGCTTTTGACAGGGCTTAAATTGACCGCCACTTGGGATTTTGGCGTACCCGTTGCCAGTTGTTTTAATTCCGCAACTTGCTGTAATCCCTCACCTAAACTCAGTTGAATTTGGCTTGACAGTAACTTACCCACCAGCAAAAACTGGCTATTGTAGCGCACATCAATTGTCGGTTTATGGCCTGTGAGTAAATCCTTTTTCATATCATAGGGAAAGACCACAATCGCGTAGACTTTCGCCTGCTGCATGGCGCTAACGGCTGAGGATAAATCGGTAAAACTTTGGGGTTCGGTAACGGGATTTGCCTTCATCTGACGGGTCAACATGCGGCTCAATTGGCTATGATCTTGGTCGACAATCGCCACGGGCAGTTGTCTTGGAAGACCGGCACTGAACAGCCACCAAAGGCATAACATTCCCAGTAGCGGAATATAACTTATCAGTGCTAACTGCCAAGGATCATGCCATAGGGCACGCAGCTCACGACGAACTAATGCGACGAACAATGCCATTAAGCCCATGTCAGCAGCCCTTGGCGCGCTGCGAGTGTCCAGCGCTTTGATGTTTGTCGAGTGCTCAGTCACGGCCTTTACTCACCGCGTAGCAGCACTGACATGCCGACACGTAGGTTAGCAATCGGTGCATTGGGGCGTAATTCCACCTCAAAAGTACGCATATCAAAGTCATGGCCACTCTCGGTCGAGCGCCAAGTGGCAAAGTCACCCATGACACTGATATGGGATACTGTAAATTCGACATCCTGCCCGAGTGCCGGAATATTGAGTTGAATTTTATCGCCTTTGTTGAAACGCTTGAGTTGATCTTCACGCACTTGGAACACTGCCCAAGCATCCTGCATATCAATTAAGCTCACAATCGGAAAACCACTTGGTGCCAATTCACCCGCCTGTAATAGCACCTCGCTAATTTCGCCCGATTTAGGGGCGCGCATTTGGCTATCTTCCATCACGGCGCTCACTTCTTTTACCGCGCCTTCAGCCATACGTGCATTGCCTGCCGCCGCCGCTTTGGTCTCAACTCGTGCGCCTTCCTCGGCCATTTGATACATGGCTAAGGCCGCTTGTTCTGTGTATTTTGCCGCTTGCCATTGAGTAAAGGCTTCATCACGTTTTTGTCTTGCTGCCACACCTTCGTTGAATAAGTTTTCAACGCGGGTATAAGTCGTTTTAGCGAGCGTTGCCGCCGCCTGCGCCTTGAGCCATTGCTCCTTAGCTGCCATCACTTCTTGGCTGCGGGCACCGTTATTGGCTTCTAACTGCTTAGCCTTGGCGGCATCACGGCCCCCTTCGGCCTGCATCAACTTTGCATCCAGCTCAGGGCTGTGGATGGCAAACAACAAATCCCCTTCGGCCACGCTATCACCACGGCGCACTAACACTTGCTCGACACGACCGGGCACTTTGGATGACACATTGTATTCTCGGGCTTCTATCTGCCCCTGCAATAGACTCGGCTGCGGGCTATAAGCCAGCTTAAGCCCATAGGCTAAGATGAGGCCTAATGCGACCAACGCCACAAGGGCCAGCATTCGATTAGCGCGCATGATTTATCTCCTGCACTGGGTGACGATCGACGGTACGACCAATAAATTCATCTAATTGACCACTGATTGCCATCAATCTGGCATAGGCTTGCACATAACGATAACGGGCAGCCAATTGCTGGGTTTTCACTGCGCTCAGTTTTAGCTCGGCATCGACTCGGTCGATAGAAGTGGAAAGCCCTTGATTAAAAGCAATCTCCCTAAGCCGCAGATTTTCGGTCGCAAGCTCGAGTGAGGTATCAAGCGCCTTCACTTCTTCTTCGGCCTGTAATAATTGGCGATAGCTTTGATCCACCAGCAGGCTTAAGTCTTGCTTGGTTTGTGCCTTGGTATAGCGGGCTTGCAGTAGGGCACTTTTCGCGGCTTCGACCTTACCGCTGCGGCCATCACGGCTGATCAGCGGCACATTAACTCCGACACCAACCATCCAATCAGGCGTAATGCTCGATAAGAGTGTGTCTTCTTCATACAAGGTGTAATTACCAAAGAGGAATACCGTTGGGTGGTATTTCCCCTTTTCTAATGATACTAAACCATTCGCTTGCGCTTCTTTCGCTTCGAGCAATTTGAGTGCTGGATGTTGGCTTAAGGTCATTTGGCTAAGTTGATCTAACGATGGAGCGTGCGGCAGTACGAATAAAGGGGAATGGGTACTCACCTGACTTTGCTGGAGCATACGAGCCAGCGCGATAACAGCCATTTCATGTTGGCGGCTGGCACTACCTAAATTGACTTTAGCATTATCTAAAGCGACCTGAGCATTGAGGCGCTCAACCTTCGCAATTTGCCCTTCGCGCTCCATTGCTAGAGCATGTTCAACATGCTTTGTTAAGGAGCCAACCAGATCGGTTTGGGTCTCAACTAATGCCTGAGTCACATCGACAGCATAATATCTGTCCACCAACTGGGTAAATAAATCGCGGGTGGCTAATTGTAATTCTTGTTGTTTTTCGGCCACCATGGCCGCGTGTATACCTTGAGCGGCGGTGATCTGCCCACCCGTATAAATCGGCCACATTGCCTGCAAGCTCGCACTAAAAATATCTTGCTCACTTAAGGGCAGCGGCGGAATACCCGCGATGATGCCGCCAAGGGCTGGTGGAATAGAAACCACTGAATTTAATTCTTTCAAATCAAACTCTATCGGTTTATCCAAATGAATATAGTTACCGCGAATATCTAAGGAGGGTAAGTTTAACCCCTCTCCGGCCTGCTGCTCGCCTTTAGCACGGTTAACTTCCTGCGACTGCGCCTGTAGCTTATCGCTCACCTTCAGCACTTGTTGCCAAGCGTCACTGAAGCTTATCGGCTCTGCATGCAAAGCCGATGGCAATAAAAAAGGCACTGACAGTAAACACAGCCAAGCCACTCGTGATCGTTTCATTAACACCTCTAGAGTTGTTACTCTAATTTAGTTTGCGGATGATAACATTCATGGTGGAAAGCGGCTAGAACTCGCCTCCTTAAGTGTGGCGTTAAGCCTAGGTTCTAGGTTCTAGATTCTAGATCTTATGCTGTCCCCCCCACTGTTAAGCGATCTAACTTCAAGGTCGGTTGGCCGACACCTACAGGTACACTTTGACCATCTTTACCACAAACGCCAACGCCTCTATCCAGTGCCATATCATTCCCCACCATCGAAATTTGGCTCATGGCTTCTGGGCCGTTACCGATTAAAGTCGCGCCTTTAATGGCTTGAGTCACTTCACCATTTTCAATCAAATAGGCTTCGGATGCTGAGAACACAAACTTACCTGAAGTGATATCCACCTGCCCCCCGCCAAAGTTAGGAGCATAAATCCCCTTTTTGACCGACTTGATGATCTCGCTTGGGTCAGACTCGCCTGCTGTCATATAAGTGTTAGTCATACGTGGCATAGGCAAATGCGCGTAGGATTCACGGCGGCCGTTACCCGTTGGCGCAACGCCCATTAAACGCGCATTGAGTTTGTCTTGGATGTAGCCCTTTAAAATACCGTCTTCAATCAATACGGTTCTTTGGGTTTGTACACCTTCATCGTCGATACTCAGTGAACCACGACGATTAGGCAAGGTACCATCGTCGACCACAGTCACTAATTTAGACGCGACTTGCTGGCCAACCTTGCCGCTAAAGGCACTGCTGCCCTTACGGTTAAAGTCACCTTCCAAACCATGTCCAACCGCTTCGTGGAGCAATACACCGGGCCAGCCATTACCTAACACCACTGGCATTTCACCCGCTGGTGCATCGATGGCATTTAGATTGACCTGCGCTTGACGCACGGCTTCGCGGGCAAAGGCAAAACACATAGGTAAACCTGTGTCATCATTTGCCATTAAAACACCGTAGTCATGGCGTCCACCGCCCCCTGCACCGCCACGTTCACGTTTACCGTTTTCTTCTAAAATCACACTGCAATTAAAGCGTACTAAGGGGCGAATATCGGCCGCCAACGTACCATCGCTCGCAGCAATAAGGATTTCTTCGTGCACGCCGGCAAGGCTAACCACCACTTGGATAATGCGACTATCGAGACTGCGAATAAAGGCATCTGCCTCTTTTAGCAGGTTGATTTTTTTGACTTCCTCCATCGCCGCTATGGGATCTAAGCTATCATATAGCGCTAATGCTTTTTGGCGTTTAAAGGCTTGCACTTGAGTTTGCTCACCCGCACTGGCAATACCTCGGGCAGCCTGTACTGCAGCGCTTAAGGCAGCAGGAGTGATATCGTCGGCATAGGCAAAACCAGTTTTTTCACCGCTAATAGCCCGCACACCCACACCGCGCTCAATATGAAAACTACCGTCTTTGATGATGCCGTCTTCTAGCACCCAAGACTCGTGGCGACTGCCTTGAAAATAGAGATCGGAATAATCGATATTGTGCTGATGTATGGTGTTCAAATAGCTTTGCAAGCCATCTAACGCTAACCCATTCTTTAATAAACTTTGCTCTACTTGTGCTAAAAATGGCATCTATGCTCTCTTTGACCCCAAGGGATCTTGATATTCTGAGTGTAAACTCGGTATACTCATTCTATGTGTTAATGCTGCGTATCGACTCAAGCGTAAATTCAGCATTTCAACTCGTCTGCTGGCTATTGGCGCATTATTTCAAACATGGTTCACGAAAACGATTATGCTGCATGACGGGCATTTTACTGCGAATACTGTGCAGTTCGGTTAAGTCGACCTCGGCCTGCACCCAACCCGTACCCGTTTTAAGTTCAGCCAAAATATTTCCCCAAGGACCGACTATCATGCTCTGCCCCCAAGTTTCGCGGCTACCTTCATTATGGGCTCCCCATTGCGCCGCTGCGAGAATAACACATTGGGTTTCAATCGCTCTTGCCTGTAGCAATACTTGCCAATGGGCTTTCCCCGTCACTTTAGTAAAGGCCGAAGGGACTGTAATAATCTCGGCACCCGCAAGACGCATCGCCCTAAACAAGTCGGGAAAACGTAAATCATAACAGATAGCTAGGCCTATTTTGCCAAAAGGTGTATCGATAACAGTTATATGATCGCCAGGGCAGAAGGTTTCGCTCTCGCGATATTGCTTTGTACCGTCGGCAACATCCACATCAAAAAGGTGTAGTTTATCGTAATGCCCTAAAGTATCACCTTTATCATCAAACAGATAACAGCGACTATAGACACGACCATCCTCAGCCAACGCCGGAATAGTTCCCGCGACCATAAACACCCGATACTTGGCGGCCAGTGCACTTAACGCCGATTTGAGTGGGTTCTGATGGGCATCGCCAGCATAGGCAAGTTGCTGACTTTCATGGCCACCAAACAGTAAGCTGCATTCGGGTAATACCACTAAGTGGGGCGCATCGGCATCCCGTTTGAGTTCGTTAAGCTGCGATTCGATAAACAGCTGATTGGCGCTGACGTCGCGACTGCTCTGACATTGCAACAGGCTGATGTGCATTGTTATCTCCCTGATTTTGCTTAATCGGTTTAACGTCTTGGCTATTGGTAGGTTCGATAGGCTTGATGGCTGGCTCGGGCGGCATCGTATCAGGCTGAGATCCTTGAGGCAGAGGTTCGCCAAGTTTCATGTCCTCCGAAGCCTTTGGGCCTAGCTTCGGGGTATGTTGTTCATTGTTACCCTCGGTCGGCATGGCTTTATCGCCAGCGCCAATAATGGGCAAAATAGACTCTGGAATTTCAATCTCTTTACTCTTACGCTCTAATTCTTCGACCACAGGCTCAGCCATAGTCCCCGTTACCCTAAAACGAATTTCTGAAATCACCTCAATCACAGGCTCAAGCACTTTGGTCAGGGCAAATGCGCCCAGTCCCAATGTCCACGCACTGGTGCTGAGCAATACCACTGTCGGCACACTCGAGGCCAATTGCGGCACAAAACGAATATCGTAATTTAAACTTTCAGTGGTGAGATCCGTGTATCCTCGCACCTTCATATTGCCGGCAATCGCATCCATTTCGGTATCAGTGGTTTTCACCACCCCATTATCAATTTGCAGGTTTCCGGTAAAGGAATTGAAATACATGCCTTGCCCAAAAACATCGCTAAAATCTAACGATAGCTTACGCACGAGGGAATCTAAGCTGAAAAGTGAAAATATTCGCGCCCCCTTATCACTCACTTGGGATAAATGACCTTTACCCAAAGCAAAGTTTACTTTGCCGTTTAAGCTTTCAAGGGAAAATGCATAGGGCGCGCCCTCCCACGATAAGTCAGCATTAACCTTGAGTGGCGCCTCATTAACGCCAGGATCAATCCCTAATTGCTCGGTCAAATGATTAAACTGGGTCGCATTTAACATCATGCTCAACTCTGTTTTATTTTGCCCATCCTGCTGTTGCCATATCCCACTCCCTTTTAGGGTTACATTGGGTGTAGCCAAAGACAATGTCTGGATCTGATATCCCGATGGTTGTGGACTAGCCTGCAACACTAATTTACCAAAGGGTTTATCAAAAACATGGAAATCTTCCACATTTACGGCAACTGGTGGCAAGTTAGTAAGGACTTGTTCCGCGCCAAAATCGGCTTCTGCATCATTTTTTAACTCAGGAGCAAAATAGAATTTGCTTGCAGCAATTTTAAGCCCCTGCGTCATCCAGTTTGGATAGAAATCTATCCAACCTTCGAATTCGTTGGCGTTGGCATTGAAGCGCCATCCCGTTTCATTAGGTTTCGCATTAAGCCTAAGCTCTGTCAGTTGTTGCCCCAATAGATCGAGACGACCAATATGAGAATCGATACTTGCTACCGCGGGAAATACGTTTTTATGTGGGATCTCATCAACTAAAATCCCCGTTTTAGGCATTTTTTCTTGCCCAACAAAAGCATTAATCACAGGTAACCATTCAGCTAATTTGGCTTTGCCAAGATCAATTTGGATATGACCTTGCTCTGTATTTTTGGCCTCATCCTCATCGAATAAACGCCCCAATAACAAATCAAAGTAACTAAAGCGAGTACCATTATCGGCTGTAAACCCACCGACAAACTCGGCATGACTGGCAAGCTTTACGTCTAAGATCGCATCATTTTGATCGCCAATAAACTCCGCAACTAAAGATCGCGGTTCATCTTCTGGCTTAGCAAAATATCCGGGGAATGACAGTTGCGTCCCCAGCATATCGGATGTCACTTTGGCTTGGATTTGATAACCTTGCTCAGTAAAGAGCATATCCATTGCACCATCCCAACTGATTTTCCCCTGATAGAAATCACTCAACGGATGATGTAATTCATCGGGAAGACGGTTGAGATCCCAGCGACTTTTCAACTGAAGATTAAGGGCAAAATCTTTACCTTTGGGCTGAGTGTCAAAGGTAAAACTGAGCGGCTGTTCAAACAAGCGGGCTTTAATGCCTTTGCCTGTAATCACTTGATTTGTAAAATTGATTATACCTGTCACGCCATTAAGCTGAATCCCAGGTTGCGCAATATACACAGGCGTATTATCAAAACTAATTTGGCCTCGAATGTCTTCATCTTCGCCCTCATATAAGGGAATACTGATATCTAAGTTTCCTGTCACAGCACCTTGAACTTGCACAACGTTGAGTGTTTTACCTACGGAGTCTGCAAGGGGAGATGCCTGTAAAACTTGAGTCGCGGCACGACCTTGAGTCGCCAGCTCTGCTTGAATTTTTAATAATGAATATTCACCCAATTCAGGAATAAATACATGGGCGCCATCAGCGATAACATCCATTAACTTTCCTTGATTAACCCAAATATCCATACGAGCATTTTCAAATAGGGCGTCGAGGGAAAGATCCGTGACCGCTGGCCAATCGGGTTGAAATTGGAATTGCGCATCCTGCAACGTAAAGGCTGCTTGAAAAACCCCACTATTATCATCAAAGGGAAAATTCGCCAATGCTCCTTGCCATAACACTTGTGCATTTTGGCTATGCCCAGCCTTTATCGCATCATCAAGGTATTTAGCTAAAGACTCGCCCATGGCTTTTACGGGAAAATATTTATCCGCATTGGCAGAATTTTTTACCTCCACATTGGCGGCAAGCGACATAAAGACTGCGGCACTGAAGTCCAATTTAACGGCTGCATCGAGCGCTATATCATCATTATCAAACCGAATTTGCGGCACACTTAAGGTTAAAGATTCAGTATCGAATTGCCCAACAATGGCTGCACCATTAAGCACTAAGGGGGCAGGAAACTCATCGCCAAAGTTCAGGGTATAAGCTTGCTCTGGCAATGAAAAGACGAGGGTTTTATCCTGCCACTGCAGATGAGCATCCAATGGGTTAGCATTAGGAACACCCTCATCCATCCGCCAATGAAGCTGTTTAATATCCGTGTTGGCAAGCCAAGGTTCACCTTTTTTATGATATACGCGGATAGGGCCAATTCCGCCCTCTGGAGCCAATTGATGCCACTGTTTTAAAGCCGCTAAATCAACGCTGGGAAATAAGGGCAATAATGGAAATAAAGTTTGTAACTCAAGTTGACTTGCATAGCCAAATAACTCATCACCCTGCTGTTTAAGCGCCAATGTCAACTCAGGCCAAGCCTCGCCATTGGTTATAAAATCCAGATCCGTGCTATTAACCTCCCAACCAGAGGCTGTCGGTAACCACGTAATGCTGCCCGAGTTGATCTCAAATTTTTGTGGTTTGTCCCCTATTGCCCATTCAAGCCAACTCGGTTCAAAGTGGATCATCCCCGAATGGATACTCCGCTGAGCAAAAGTAAGCCAAGCTTTGAGATTGATAACACCTTCCAAAGGGAGTTTCTCACTGGGCTCATCTGGATGAGATTGACGCGACGCCCACTCTCCTAAATCCAATGATTGAGCCGCTAGATAGATTTGACCTGTGAGGCTATCAGGGGTAGCGCCATCGCCCTTAATATCGAGTTGTAATTGTAATGACTCGTGCATAGAGGCGTGATTATCGAGATAAACTTGACCCGCACCGCGATGGCTATCACCATTATTACGCCAATTTAAATGCCGAATATGAATGGGGCGATATTCATGCTGCTGACTTAACAACTGTACCGAAACATCTGTGAGAGAAAAACGCTCAAGCTGTTTTAGGAGTAATTTGTACAACCAATCGGTCTGATAGACGTTACTTTGTGTCGTCACCGACGGATCTTCGATGAGTTTATCGATATCGAGGGCGAGTCTGATCCCATCAAAATTGACATCCTCAATACGCGGGCTGGTTTTCAATAAGGATTGCCAAAAATCCAGCTTAATTTGGATATTCTTGACCAATACTGTTACTGGTACTTTATGTTGGGGTGGGATAATCAGGTTTTCAATGGTCAGTGCGGGTCCAAAGGCTTGCCATTGAGCCGATAATTCCCCCACTTGAACATCGAGATGATATTCATTTTTTATATAATCAACGAGCTGCTGACGCACTTCATCGACCTGAGGTAATAATCCACGGATCAAGCTAACAGCCAGTGCAAACAACACCAAGACAACTGCCAGAAGTTGCCAGCAAAAACGGCTCACTGATTTAACGGTAACAAACGCAGCCACTACATCATCACCACATCGTATTTGTGCTGTGAGTACATAGGCTCATTTTGCAGGCGAATACGTTTACTAATATAAACTTCAAGCTCAGCGATCAGATGACTTTCTTCGCCACTCAAACTTTGATATACCGCAGGAGAACAATACAGCAAAAACTCATCGGCATCGTATGCACGATTTAATCGAATAATTTCTCGGAATATTTCATAGGAGACAGTTTCAACTGTCTTCATACTCCCAGTGCCATGACAAGCTGGACACTCGCTACAAACCACATGCTCTAAACTCTCGCGAGTGCGTTTGCGCGTCATCTCGACCAGCCCTAAACCAGAAAAACCACTGACATTCGTTTTAACGCGGTCCTTGGCTAAAGCACTATTTAAACTATTAAGTACACGTGTTTTATGCTCTTCATTAAGCATATCGATAAAGTCGATAATAATGATGCCACCTAGATTGCGTAGGCGCAGTTGCCTTGCAATGGCTTGGGTCGCTTCGAGATTGGTATTAAAGATGGTTTCTTCGAGATTACGATGACCCACAAAGGCACCAGTGTTGATGTCGACGGTCGTCATGGCTTCGGTTTGATCGATGATCAGATAACCGCCCGACTTTAACTCAACTTTACGCCCCAGCGCGCGCTGAATTTCATTTTCAACATCGTAGAGATCAAAAATAGGTGCCGGGCCTGAATAATGCTCAATTTTCTCAGCAATTTCAGGCATAAATTCTTGAGCGAAGGTTTGCAACTCATCAAAGGTGCGGCGTGAATCGACCTGAATACGATCCAGTTCAGTGCCAACAAAATCACGCACAATACGCACTGGCAACGCTAAATCTTGATATAAAAGCGCCACGCCACGGCGTTGTCGTCGCTCGCTGACCTTAGACCAAACTCGGCGTAAAAACGCCGCATCTTGGGCAAGCTCATCTTCTCCAACGCCTTCGGCAGCCGTGCGAATAATAAATCCGCCATCTTCATCCACATAAGGAAGTGTGATTTTCTTTAAACGGCTGCGCTCTTCCTCAAGCTCAATACGTTGGGAAACCCCAACATGGCTAGAGCCAGGCATAAAGACTAAATAACGGGAAGGCAGCGTGATATCAGTTGTTAAACGCGCTCCCTTAGTACCCAAGGGATCTTTAACTACTTGCACCATAATATCTTGCCCTTGGCGGACTAATTCAGCGATATCACGGACAACGAAGTGGCCTTTTTCAACATCGGCAACGCACTCAGTGTGCGGCACTATGTCAGAAGCATGAAGAAATGCAGCTTTATCTAAACCTATATCAACAAAAGCCGCTTGCATGCCAGGTAACACGCGGCTGATTTTACCTTTATAAATATTGCCGACTAATCCCCGTTTCATACGGCGTTCAATATGCACTTCTTGCAATACACCGTGTTCAACTAAAGCGACGCGAGCCTCGGATGGGGTTACGTTGATCAGTAATTCTGAACCCATCTTGCGCTGTATTTTATTTTGATTTAAGCGACTGGTATTCACGACTCACCCCATTCGGGAAATTAGATTAAATAATTGAAGTTATAGCGTCTCTCAGCCTGAAACCGATATTCCAACTACTACCAACACCGTAAGTTCACGGACTAAAACTTGGTAGTAAGAGGTTATCAACATCGATAAGGTTCCGTTTTAAATCCTTTAAACCTCGCAACAGGGATAAGATTAACCGAATCCAACCTCAGCTAATAATGCACGCGTTTCAACTAAAGGTAAGCCAACCACGCAGGAATAACTGCCTTCAATCGACTCAACAAAACAGCCGCCTAACCCCTGAATACCATAACTACCTGCTTTATCCATGGGTTCCTTTGAGGCAACATAGGCATCGATATCAGCATCACTTAGCGTACAAAATCGTACTTGGGTTTCAACCAAACGCACTGATGTTGTAGGGCTGTCGACATCACCATAGGTTATCGCCACCGCTGTCATTACTGTGTGTGTTTTGCCAGATAATGCCCGCAACACACGTTTTGCATCCTGTTCGTCAACGGGTTTACCTAATATTGCGTTTTCAAGCACAACGATAGTATCAGAACCTAATACAGCAGGCTGTGACATGCCAAGGCATAATGCAAGCCCTGCTTGCGCTTTTTCAGCGGCGAGACGTTGTACATAATCCCTTGGAGTCTCATCATTTAAAGGGGTTTCATCAATATCTGGGGCGACTTGAGTAAAACTAAAATCTGTACGCCCTAAGCCAATATTTGCCAATAATTCTTTGCGACGTGGAGAGGTAGAAGCGAGAACTAAATTCACCGTTAGCGAACCTTATAATGACGTCGAACACGACGTAAAATCCAAAAAATCCAAGGCCAAATCACTAGCCCAGAAATGGCAGGTAGAAACAAATCCGCATTAAACGTCGCTTCATCCATCACAAACTCTACCCAGTAAACGACTAAGTGGTAAAGGGCAATTAGCAGCGCCACTACTAAGGTTTGCTGCCATTTTGGGAAATTACGCAACCGTTGGCAATGCAAAATCGCAATATAGATCACCAATGACATCGCTAATGAGCGCACACCCAAGGTTGCTCCCAACAGAATATCGAGGGCCAAACCTAAAACCCAAGCAGTTAAAATATTGTATCTGTGTGGCAAGGCAATAGACCAATACATAACCACCATTAACAGCCAGTCAGGACGCCAAGCTTCAACCACCGAAGGTAAAGGCATAATTTGGCTTAGCAATCCGATAAACAGCGTCAACCAGACGATGAGTCGACCATTGGCAGCTTGTAAACTCATTAATGCACCTCTGCTGGCGGTGGAGTGGTCACAGCGCCCGTTGTAGCATTCGCATTAGTTGCAGCCCCTTGTGGCGTGTTTGCCGAACCTTGGGTATTGGGTGCACTATTTATCGTATTGGGATCCGGCTTAGCCTCTTCAGGCTGATCCGCAGCAGGTACTGGCATTTGATGCGGCAAAGTCACACCTGAATCTGGTGATGGCCAAATCAATAATAAATAACGAATACGATCAAGGGCTGCCAGTGGTTGAGCAGTAACACGGGCATAGCTTTGGCCATCCTCCGTCAGGACTTCCATGACCCGAGCAACGGGATACCCTTCGGGAAAACGATTACCAAGGCCAGAAGTCACTAATAAATCACCAACACGCACATCGATACTTTTAGCCACATGGCGCAATTCAATCTCATCATTTTCACCCGTACCATTGGCGATTAAGCGCACATCGTTGCGGGTAATACGCACAGGTAAACCATGGGAGACATCAGAAAGCAGCAATACACGACTGGTCATCTCGCTAATTTGCACCACCTGCCCCACAACCCCTTGTGCATCAACAACGGGTTGCCCGACGAACACGCCACTGCGCGCTCCGTGATTTAACACAACATAATGATGGGAGGGATCGCTAGCGACCTCGAGCACTTCTGCCACCATTTTGCGAGAATCCTGATACGCAGGAGACCCAAGCAAGGCGCGTAAACGCTCATTCTCTTGGCGCAAATGTTCAAAACGCTGCAAACGCTCGCTCATTAGCAATTGCTGTCTTAATAGCTCTTTATTCTGTAACGCCAGCATATTACGCGTTGCAAAACTCTCGGATGACCAATCGAGTAAGGCCCCGGGGAAACTGGCGAGATATTGCACAGGGCTTAATACAGATGAAAGGGATTGACGCGCAGGTTCGAGACGATGATTAGCCACGAGCAAAATCACCGACAAAATAATTGCCAGTGTTAAACGAAATTGGTTAGAAATACCACGAACAAAAATTGGCTTCATAGAAAGCTAGGGCGGTGATTAGCCGCCCCATACCGAAGTTAAATTAAGTTTCTTCGGAGAACAGATCGCCGCCGTGCATATCAATCATTTCGAGGGCTTTACCACCGCCGCGTGCAACACACGTTAGTGGATCGTCCGCAACCATTACAGGTATACCCGTTTCTTGCATTAATAAACGGTCTAAATCACGCAACAGTGCGCCACCGCCCGTTAATACCATGCCACGCTCAGAAATATCTGAGGCTAACTCAGGTGGAGACTGCTCTAACGCCACCATCACCGCGCTAACAATACCCGATAATGGCTCTTGCAGCGCTTCTAAAATTTCATTGCTGTTAAGTATAAAGCTACGCGGCACACCTTCAGCCAAATTACGACCACGTACCTCAATCTCTAACACTTCATCCCCAGGATAAGCCGTACCAATTGTGTGCTTAATACGCTCAGCTGTTGCTTCACCAATTAAGCTGCCATAATTACGGCGCACATAGTTGATAATGGCATCATCAAACTTATCGCCACCAATACGTACTGAAGAGGAATACACGACACCGTTCAATGAAATAATAGCGACTTCAGTGGTACCACCACCAATATCCACCACCATAGAACCTGTTGCTTCAGAGACAGGTAAACCCGCACCAATCGCAGCAGCCATTGGCTCTTCAATTAAATACACTTCGCGAGCACCAGCCCCCATGGCCGATTCACGGATAGCACGACGTTCAACCTGAGTTGCCCCCACGGGCACACAGACTAAAACGCGCGGGCTTGGACGAAAAAAGCTATTGTTGTGCACTTGTTTGATAAAGTGCTGCAGCATTTTTTCAGTCACATAAAAGTCAGCAATAACACCGTCTTTCATTGGACGGATAGCTTGGATGTTACCGGGTGTTCGGCCTAACATTTGTTTAGCCTCTGTGCCGACTGCGGCAACAGATTTCTGACCAGAGCTGTTACGCTCACCACGTATAGCAACAACAGAAGGCTCATTGAGGACTATGCCTTCGTCACGAACATAAATTAATGTGTTAGCTGTACCCAAATCGATCGATAGATCATTAGAAAAAATGCCACGCAGCTTCTTGAACATGTAACTAGCCTGTATTCTGTGGAGTCAGAAGAAAAGAAAAATCAGCTAACTTTATCAATGCCACCTTGATTCCACAAGACCATTGAGGTTAACAATCGCTAATGGCGTGATTTTTTTTCAAATATACAGCTTAAAAACAGTATTTAGCCGAAAAATACGCTTTACAGGTTAAAGTTTGAGCAGCGAAAAGTAAAAAGCAATACAAACTAGCAACACATGCCAAACGTCATTTTTGCATTTAAAGCCGAACGTAGACATTTAAGCCAAGGCTCAAAAATAAGTCGCCTAACGATTTACCACTAAAGTTACAACTTAATTTAGCGGGATAGATTACTAAAACTAATTAATTAACCTCTCGCCAGTAGATGATCCTGTCATGCCCACGGTAACGACCAAAAAATGCACTGGCGCGGGGTTCGGATAAGCTAGTAGGTGAAACCCCGTTCCAATTCCAATACCATTCTAGCCAAGCGGGTACATCTAAAGGCGCGGTCACTTGTCCTCGGTAAAGCGGGCCACTTGTCGCCACGGCTCGCCACAGCAACTCAAATTGGCCAGATTGGAATGTTGATGTGCCACCGGAGCGCACAACACTTTGTCCTGTGGCTAAATTTGGGTCAAAGTGATAGCCAAGATCAGCATTATCAACCTGCGAACCTAAGCCATAAGTGGCGATAGTGCAGCTATCATCCCCATTTAACACCCAATTAGTGCCATTCCAATACTCGGCTCTGGTCGGCATTTTGAGGACTTCAGTCTCTGGACCATAGGTGTTATCCATCACTACTCGGCCATGGCGTAGGATCTGCGTGGTGATTTTTTTTGCATTGCAATTGATGCAGGCACCTGTGGATGCCGCATCCATATCGGGTGAGGCTACATAACTGTATAAACCATTTGGTCTTGGGTCGTTATCCATCAATTGCACACCAATATCGAGCAGTTCGAAGGGCCCGTCTTGATACAGATTCGTCGCCACATTTGGGGTTACTCTGCTCAAATTAGCCCGGTAAGCGCCATCAATCGTCGCCACACCTTGAACCCAACTTGCCGCATTAACTGGTAAAGCACTCAAACGACTCTGCAAATCGATACCATTGTTATTGTTTTCGCCCACCAACTTCGCGGTCGCGAGGGAGAATGGCGGGAAATAGTTGTATGTCCTATCGCCGCCGATATTCAAGGCTGTAAGGCTCATCGACATAGGAAAGGGTTGATCCATATAGCTAAAGCCACCACAGGCAGATAAGACCGAAATATCCCCAATCAAAAACCTGTCGGGCACAAAGCGGCCAATATTGGCAGAATAGGCGGTAGGGATATTTAAACTAGTCGAAGTGCCGAGGTAATTAGCACTGGCCGTAGCTGAAATTTGAAATACGCCAACCTCACTGATTGTTTGATTATTAATGGTGTTTAGGTTATTGGTTTGCGCACTATGGCTGTAAGACGTTACGCCTAACACACCATTGTTTGCGCCACTGGCTATGGTTGGCGCAACCACTTTACTTGCCAGCATCATTGAATCATCACTAAAGTTGGGCGTTGGCAGGTTACCACTGCAAAAATCGCTATCATTGTCCGCCTGCCACGCAACCGCCTGCACCGTCATACCAAAGGTTTGACCCGCTTTACGATAGACATTGCAACTCATATTGGCACTTGGGCAAAGTGCCGTCGCATTTACGGGTTTCACACATAATCCTGCTGGGACACTGACAAATTGATCCGAGCCAGTCATCACAAGGCCCTGCTCAGTACCGCTTCCTGTATATTGGGCATTGATCTGTAATTTGCCCGCATCGGGGTAATTGACCGTGATTTTTGCCTGCCCATTAATATCAAAGCCCAGGCTCAATGCAGTAGGTACGGCGCTCGCAGCACTGATTGCAGTGCTATTAATAGTGACAGCCTTAGGTGTGATTGGCGCACTAGGCTCCACATACTGACTCCAAAAACTAAGGCTCTTAGCCTGATTCTGGAAACTCGGAATACACTGCTGTGTGACATCCGACTTTTTAACCGCTTTGACCAACACCTCAACCGGTTTATTAGCTAATTTATCAGGTACATCAAAAATAAAACCGCTATCGGCAAAGGTCAGCGAACAATTATTTTCACTTAATGCACCAGCACCAATACGGCATAAGGTCTTGCTTAAGGGCCTAGTTGTTGGACTGGACCCTTTTACACCTAAGGTCACAACGCCAGCAGTATTGCGCCGTAGTTGTAATTGCGCAGTACCACCACTAAAACTCACTTGGTTACCGCCAACCCACACGCCCTCGGCTGTAGACTCAGGCAATAATGTTGCCGTTAGCGGTTCGGTAAAGAGTTGACTACAACTCGTATTGGCACAGGCTCTAATGGTCACAGTCTCGGGATTACAGGTGAGTCCCTGACCCGTATGATCAAATTCAAAATGATCGATCTGTGTGGTAATTGGATTCGACTTTAATGCGCAAATCTGAACATTATCAATTTCATGGTTATTATAGTAATCCCCCGTCGATCCCGTTAATGACAATAAAAAATCCTTCGGAATGATTGCTTGCCCCGTCTGAGCCGCAGCATTGAAAGAGGATATTAAGGTGACAAAACCTGAGCCTGTATTACGCTCAACTTTGACTAATGATTGTCCCGCAGACTGCGAATCTATGGTAATTTTATATCTGTGTGCAGGGGTTACATTGTTTTTATCAACCGTAGGAGATAAACAGCTACCACTGGTATTGGTTGTGCCGTTATTACAGGTTCCACGCAGATAACGATAACCAGATGTGCCAGCACCAGAACCACGCACAACAACTGACTGGCGCCGCTGGCCCGAAAGATTTATGCTCCCGCCTTCACCAGAAAAGTTCCCAAACTCATCAATACCAACCCCAAGCCAGCCTCCCGCAAACCCGCTAATTCCAGGCTTAAAACCATAACCTAAAGGTCCTCCAAAGGCGCCAGGCTGCGGTGTAATCGCGGCATCAGATAACACCACGGCAATACCATCAGCACCATTATTGGTCGCACCACCGTAAGCATAATGATCAAACTGGATTTCGACTAAGTTTTCAGCGGCGGGGAAAAGTCTTTGATAAGTGGATGCCGTTGATTGTTTCTGACTCGCTTGCGTTAAACGCATGCGGCCACCCACGATTGAAGGGGTAAAACTGCCACTGCTACGGGAAACAACCCAATCACTGCTTAATGCACTTTGGGAGAAATCATCATTAAAGCATTGTAAGACAGGTGCACCGGCATCATAAATCACCTTACTATTGCTCTGAAGAGTTACGTTTTTAGCACTGAGCCTACCTACCAATACTGCGCTATTGAGTAACGTCGCATCATCGGCGACATAGTAACTACCTTGAATCTGAGCATTACTTTGTACTTCTAGCCTATTACCTACGTATACATCAACAGAAGTGGGCGCATTAAAAACTGATGAGAGTGCAATGGTAAAATTACCTTTAATATACAGTTTGGTATCGCCTGTACCCACTATATTTAACGTACCTGAATTAAGGTTAAGATCACCATCAATAATATAAGTTTTACCTGCTTTTAACGTCATAATACTTGAGTTAAAAAAAGTCAGATCTTTTATGACATATGTTGAATAAGCATCAGATACGGTGACATTACCGCCTGTATTAATCGTTAATGTGCCTATATCCCAACGACTACTATTAAATCGTTGACCATAACCCGCTGTCGTTCCAAGCTCTACAGAGGGCGTTGTCCAATTGGCTACAATATTGGTTGCAGAAGTAGAGCTATTGACAAAAGTGGGTGCAGCCCTTGCCAAACTGGCAGTCCCCGAAATCTGACACTTCCCTATACCACAAGCACTTACATTCATTTCATGGTAATTTTTTACCGTTTTAAAGCAAACATCTAAAACATTATAATTTTCAATGAGCGCACCGCTTTGCATATAGAGTTCGCCGCTACTACTAAAACTCTGTATTGGCCCCGGAAATACACTATTGCAATCAATTGCGGCATAAGTTGGCGATGAGGTAAGAATAAAAAATATAAGCAGCAAGTTAGACAATAAGCCACGCATATAATGAGTTTGATAACGTAGTGCCAAGTTTAATATCATCAAAAATCTAACCACGGGCTTCTACCTCAACTTGTCGGCTGACGCGAGTCTCACCACTCTCACATACCGCTTTACTATTTATTAGATATTGGGTGACAGTGTCTACGGCATATGCTTTACAACTGAGTTCAACACGGCAAGCATGGAAACCTACTACATTCGGTGGCGTCCAAGAACTGCTTGCCAAACAAACACCGACACTACCGTTTAGTGGAAATAACTGTGCTAATGCTGCATCAGCACCGCTATTGGCCGCGGCTAAGGCACGAGCCCCCCACACTTCTTGCGTCAATCCAGTATCCGCATCTTCCACAATATTGATAAGTGCAGACGCTAATAAAAACATCACAGTGATAACAAATATCCCAATGATCAACGCACTCCCTCGCTGCCGCGTAGGTAAGGCTGGTCGTTGCGACCTTACTCGCGATGTTCTGGGTAACATTCGCATTATCGAGTGATGACCTGTCAATTGACGAGATACATTATGGAACATTGATCACCTGCACTTGATGTCGATATTGGAATGTCTCACCATTAACATTAAACCGCGGTTGTAAATGCACCATGGCATGATTAACTAAACTTGATGGGGTTAATGTCATTGGTAAGTCATTACTATCACTCAGAAGATTCGCCACACTTTGCGCCATCAACACCCCTGAACCCATATCGCCCGGTTTAGATTGAGTGGCAGTAAAGGCATAGCCCGCGTAACGTCGTACCTGCAATTGATTAGCACTTGGCTCTTTTTCAAAACAATAACTCACAGGATTTGAACCAAAATAGATCCGCTGCCGTGGTGATGCTTCAGCAAAACGTACTGGCGCAGTAAACGTCAGCGTTACCCGATTACCCGAAGGCGCCATGGTGTTAATCTGAGCGCGTTTTTGCCTCGCACTGTTATACACATCGCT
This sequence comes from Shewanella sp. W3-18-1, assembly GCF_000015185.1. Taxonomy (NCBI): domain Bacteria; kingdom Pseudomonadati; phylum Pseudomonadota; class Gammaproteobacteria; order Alteromonadales; family Shewanellaceae; genus Shewanella; species Shewanella sp. W3-18-1. The sequence continues at coordinate 4,121,336 of NC_008750.1, forward strand.
ATCAGTCAAAGGATAAATCCAAGCATATTGGTTAACCGCAATCTTACTGGTCACATCGTCTAAAATCACCGTTCCCGAGAGAGCTGCGGCGCTCGGTGCTATTGGCATAGATAAATAAGAGGTGCTAGCTTGGATAGGTACAAATTCAATACATTGATAGGTGAGTGAATCCGTATTCACCCGCACGCTATTAGGTAAAGCGCCACGCAGTTCACGGGTCATTCGCTCGACGGCAAAACGGCTCTGACTTAATACTTGATCGACTGAACTCGACTCGACAAAAATCCGCGTACCAAAAATAATAAAGCTACTCACCCCAACCACCAGAATACCCAGAATCAAGATAACAGTGACCATCTCGACTAAGGTAAATCCCCGCGCGGATTTTTTATTAACAGCATATTGTGAGGCCATCAGTAATTGCTCCTCACCATATTGTAAGTAATCACTTCGTTATCAGGCGTTGTCACATTAATCGTCACTAACTTGGTATTGGGCACGGCCCCATAAGCAACAGTGACACTTAAACGATAGTTAGGATAAGCCTCGGTATAAGTTTGGCTGGAGTTAAGCATAGTCGCGGTTTCATTTAAACCGTGGTAATCATCCACATCATTAAAATTATTGCGGCTTTCCACTATTCCAGAAACGATATCTTTACCTAACTTATCGGCAGGGGTACAACTCATCCCTAAAGGACTCCCACAGGCAGGTACACCGCCATTGGCATTGGTATTTTGATCGTATCTTTTACCCCATATCTCATTCATCACCGAATGGGCAAGTTCGGCGCTTCGCACCCTATGCAAGGTTTTTGCTGCACGATCCGCTTGGGGAAATAACATACTGCTAAGCATCACGATAGCAATCGCAATCACCAGCATGCCCACCACTAATTCAATTAAGGTAAAGCCCTTGTGTGGCGATATTTTATGAAGGAATAAGCGAGGATTAGTTGGCATAGATATATCCCTCGCTCGAGATATTGATGCTTACAATATCGTTGGCGATGACTTTGATACAGTGACCATTACAAGCTAATGAGGGTCTACCATTCATATCAAAATCAATATTAAAACTACTAGCATTGCTACTGGATAACGTAAGCGTAGCACCACCTTTAAAGGCTTGGGTATATAGCGGTTCTGGAGAAAGCGGCGCGCCCGTGCAACCTGTATTATCACGGGTCGCAAATTGACTCACTTGATAACCCACACTGGAAACAGCGATCCGATAACATCTATCGGTATTGTTTAATGCTCTTTGTTGCACTTGACGCAGCTCTGCCATAAATTCATTACGCAAGCTAAAAGCACTATAGGATGACTGTGTAAACAGACGCGGCAGTACGGTCACAGAAAGGATCCCAATCAAGATGACCGTTGTGACTAACTCAACTAAGGTAAATCCAGTCTGTTTTGCCATTGAAAATTTAGCCATTGTCCATTTCAGGTTCTAGGTTCTAGGTTCTAGGTTCTAGGTTCTAGGTTCTAGGTTCAGTTTCTGCCAACCATTTGATTAAAGCAAATAAATTGCTATAAATTCGGATGCAAATTCTAAGTAAATTCATTTTATTGCAACCGATTTAACACATGTATTTTATCTAAAAAAAAGGCCTGCTAGGCAGGCCTTTTCTAGTAATTCAAATTAACAACCAGTTACAACACTAGTAACTGTAATTGGGCCATATGTTGTCAAAGAATTCGTGTATTGGACGTAGCAAGCACCTGGATTTGTTGCGGCTGTTGGACTGACTTGTCCTTGTGGATAGAAATAAATGCTGCCAGTAGCTAAAACATAAAGCCACTCACTTGATGTTCCACTATCGGCTGCATTAATGTCTAATGCATTCGCAAGAGAACCTGTCCATACTGGCGTTGCATGGCCATAGTTAATCAAAACTGTTTTACCTGTTTCAACAGTGACATTTGGAGCAGGCGTTACAGTAGAAGCAACTGTATTATTACCCGCAATTAACGATTTTGAGTTAATTAGAGTATCCGCACCTTTAATTGCAGCTTCTAATCCTTTCACAGTTGAAGCTCTTGCATCCGATTGTAGATTGATAAATTTAGGCGCGGCGGTAACAGCTAAAATGCCTAAAATAATAATCACAACCACTAATTCAATTAATGTAAAACCAATTTGTTTTTTCATTTAAAACCCTTAATTAACAACCAGATGACTCAACATGATATTTAGGAGGGTTACTAGAATCAGCCTGTTTGTATTCAACCCAGCATTTTGCCGTATTTGAAGGCGTCAACTTTTTAGGATGAATTATTGCAGGCGTTGTAAGCGTCGTTGTAACCGTAGGTGCTTCAACAATAGTCCACTCGTTAGTAGTATCTAAATCAAGTACTAACACCATATCATCTGCTGCTTGCTTCAGATATCCATAAACACCGTTAACTTTAACATCGTCATCTGCATCAGAATTACCTTTATCATCGATAATAATGCTAGATACATCCTTACTCTCCACACCCTGAATAGCCGCCTTAGAATAAACAAGCGAATTAGCACCTTGCAAAGAGGCTTTGACGCCATTCAAAGTGGATGCGTATGCATCAGACTGAAGATTAATAAACTTAGGTGCCGCTGTGACAGCAAGAATACCTAAAATAATAATAACTACCACTAACTCAATTAAGGTAAAACCTTGTTGTCTTTTCATCATTAACTACCTATGTAATAACAATTCTAAATATCTAATTCCACGCCAGTGTAATTAAGGCGTAAATGGGGTTTGGGTAAAGCTTAATACTCTGCCTGTACCTGGGTTATAGACCACGCCCTTAGCACCTGTCGTGGATAAATCGGGTGTAGGCGTCGCGACCCCCGTTGTTTGGTTGACCACCAGTGAAGCCACTTGGTGATAAACACATAAATCTAAGCCAGTTACCGTTGCGCCTGCAATTGAGGTCGCACTGCCGCCCGCACCATCGATCACTCTGACGGTATAGCGTTGATTACGGGTATCTTGAGTGTAAAGCACATTGCGTGGAGCACTCTGCAATACGGTATTAAAGACTTCTTGGCAACTGGCATCCGTCATTGCGGTCGCATCCGTGACTGAGGTTCCAGTAGGGTAACCAAAACGAGTATCGAGGTTAACCGAGGTACCATCGAGGAGCACATTATTGTTGCGACGTCCATCCACTTCCCACTGTGAACGCACAAAGCTCACCGCAGTGGATAAACCACCCGCAACCCCATCGACACTCGCATCCTGTGCGTCGTCGGTTACATTTAAAAACCGTGGGATCGCCGTTGCCGCTAATAAGCCTAAAATCACAATAACGATAACGAGTTCAATCAATGAAAAACCATTTTGCTTAGTCTTCATTTACTTACCCTCATACTTAAGACATGTCATTCTAACAGTTAAATTCATTTTAAAAAGCCTACTGCTTAACAATATTTTAAGGATTCGTCAAAAAAATGACCCTGCCAGAATCCAGTTGGTAGCCAATGCTATCGCCATTTTGCGAGCGATAATGGCAGCTATTATCCCGAGGAAGATACGCGCCGATTAGAGTGCTTTTTTTTAATTCTGTTCCCATTAACTGTTGCCATAACGCTTGGCAACCTTGGTTATTCCGTTGCTGAGGTTGTGGCCAACCAAGGGGATTCATCTTAACCACGCTAGGCTTAAGCTGCTGATTTTGATTATCAAATATTTCCCAGTCTAAATTCATCTGTAACGGTTTACCAAGGGATAACCATTGGGAGCGCACCATAGCCACTATATTTAAAAAACGCGTATGCTCTAATTCAAGCCCTCTAGCGGCCAACTGCGGCATCGTTGAAAAATATTTGATACCGATAATAGCCATCATAGTTAACACCACAATTAACGCGATCATCCGACCATAGAGGTTCAATAGATTGCTTTCAGCCTTCTGCTGACTTCGCATCTAGTCGCATCCTTTGCAATAAGCGGGTGTGCAGCGCATGCTGTTAATTCCCCCCCTTAACCACATTGAGCATATCCCACATAGGGAGATAGATACCGAGCGCAAGCACTAATACGATAACGGCCACTATGCCAATAAGAATAGGCTCTAATTTTGCCGTGAGATTTTTAAGATCGTAATCCACTTCACCCTCATAAAAATCGGCAGCATCATTCAATAACTGATCGATTTGCCCTGTTTCTTCACCCACTGCGACCATTTGTAGTACTAAGGGCGTAAATAACTGGCTCTGATTCGATACCCTAAGCACTGAGTCACCGGATTCAATCCCTCGGCGCATACCCACAATCCTATCGTGCATATAAGCATTATCCACCGCATCAGCCACCAGACTTAATGCTTGAGTCATAGGGACTCCCGCGCTGAGCATCATCGAAAAACTGCGGCAATAACGTGAAAGGGTTGAACGCTCAATAATAGAGCCAACGGCTGGAATATGCAGCTTCCACTTATCCCACTGCTTTTCACCTTTTTCCGTATGATGCCAATAACGTATCCCAACAATGGCTCCGATAAGTGCCACTAGCATTAAGGGCCAATAATTAACAAAAAGGTTTGATGTACCAATTAACACTTTGGTCGCCCAAGGTAAATCGGCCCCAAAGCGACTAAACATTTCAGCAAATTTGGGGATCACCATAATATTCAAGATCACCATGGCAATGGTGATGGCGATTAATACAAATATGGGGTAACGCATAGCCGCTTTTATTCGACGTCGCGTCTCTTGTTCACGCTCGATATAGCCTGAAAGCTGGATAAATGCATCCTCTAACTTACCGGTGTTTTCACCCACATGCACCATAGAAACAAACAAAGAATCAAACACCTCAGGGTGTTGATTCATCGCAGAGGACAAGGGGCGCCCAGCGGTAAGTTGCTCAGAAATATCATTGAGGGCATCTTTCATCCGCTGAGAATGGGCGGTTTCAGATAATCCTGCAATCGCCCGTAAAATAGGAATGCCTGAACGAGTCAAAGAGTACATTTGGCGAGTGAAAATTTGTAACTCGTCTAAACCGACTTTGCCGCCAAATAACTGAGTCACAGAAAAGGATTTAACGACTTTAGCCACTTTCACTTCAAGGGGAATAATCCCGCGGGCTAAGAGCATATCCGCCGCAGCACTTTCCGAGGCAGCATCGAGCTGCCCCGTAACGGCTTGACCTTGACCACTGCGACCACGGTATTGATAAACCGGCATAATTACGCCTCAACGCCTTGTTGGCTTATCAGATCCTTAGATAAAGGGATCTGCGACTCACTCACATCTTCCACCAGCTTAGCCACCTCTTCAATGGTCGTCATGCCTTCAATTAAATATTGCAAGGCTGACTCGGCCAGTGGCGTAAAATTGGGGCTTTGTAATGCTGCGCGGGCAAAATCCTGTGGATTACCCGTACGCATGGCATCGATCATCTTCTCATCCAGTTCAAGGATTTCAAAGATACCGATCCGACCACGGTAACCACTGCCATTACAACTCTGGCAACCCGTACCAATTCTAAAATTCGCCGCTGAAAAATCTTTACGGCTTACACTGCTCAACCAGGCTTTTTCCTGTAGTGTAGGTTGATAGTCAACCCCACAATTATGGCAAACGCGGCGAACTAAACGCTGAGCAATAATCACCCTGAGCGCGCTTGCCACCAAATAGCTCGCCGCGCCCATATCGAGTAAACGCAATGCACTGGTGACCGCATCATTGGTATGTAGCGTCGATAACACAAAGTGACCAGTTAAGGCACCGCGTAGTCCAATTTCTACCGTTTCTTGATCGCGCATCTCACCGACCATGATGATATCGGGGTCTTGACGTAATGTGGTACGCAGTACGTTTGAAAAATCGAGCCCAATCTTGTGGTTCACTTGTACTTGGTTTATCCGCGGCAATTGATACTCGACTGGGTCTTCCACCGTAATAATTTTACGGTCCGCGGTATTAAGCTCACTTAATATGCCATACAGGGTCGTTGTTTTACCGCTACCCGTGGGGCCTGTTACCAATAACATGCCATGGGGACGTTTAATCTGTTTACGAATTCGCGCCAAAATATGCGGCGGCATCCCGGTTTCATTAAGTGTAAGCAAACCTGCGGATTGGTCGAGCAAACGCATTACCACAGATTCGCCGTGGTAAATCGGCATGGTCGACATACGCACATCAATATGATGGCCTTTGATTTCGATATGGAAACGCCCATCCTGTGGCAGACGTTTTTCCGAAATATCAAGCCCTGCCATTAACTTCAGCCGCAGCACTAAGGCGGCTGCAATATTTACTTCATTCAGAATCGTTTCATGCAGTTGACCATCGATACGCTGACGAATACGCAGTGCTTTATCACCGGGTTCGATATGAATATCCGAGGCGCGCATTTGTACCGCGTCTTCGAAAATCGATTGCAGTAACTTGACCACGGTCGTTTCATTATCGCTATCACCCGAGGTTAAACTCGCCAAATCAAACATCTTATCAGCGGCGTATTCTTCTTCGAGCTTGCCGGCAATCTGCGCGATTTGATCGGTACGACGATAAAGATTATCAAAGGCCTCTAGCAGTTGTTGCTCGGGCGCGACCGCTAAGGTTAAGCGTTTAGGGGCAACGAGAACCTCTAAGTGATCGAGCGCCTGTAAATCCGCGGGATCGCTCATGGCAACCAGTACACTGTCTCCCCTATCTTCAACTGCAAGTGCCCGAAAACGCCGCGCTTGTACTTCAGGGATAAGCTGTACTACTTCTGCTGAAATGGGGCGCTTACTGATATCGAGTAAGGGCAAATTCAATTGTTGGGAGAGAAATTGCAGCAATTGATGTTCGCTAATGGAGCGTAAATCAATCAAGGTTCGACCCAGTTTATGGCCTGTTTTACGTTGCTCAGTTAACGCTTGCTGTAGCTGTTCTTCGGTAATAATCGATTCTTGCACTAACAGATCGCCCAAACGCATCTTTAATCTGGGTTTCATTGGCTATCTCCTAGTTGGCTTAATCGTTGTTCAATAAAAGTCGTTGCCTGCGCCGAGAGCCCTGAATGGCTTAATGCGGTGCGATAGGCTTGACTCGCCTTGGCAAATTGCTGCTGAGAATCTAAAGCATACCCTAAGCCCATCCACCATTTTCCTTGTTGCGGCTCCTGTTGCAATAGCTGCCGATAAGCCTGTTCAGCTAAAGTAAATTGCCCTTGTTTTTGGGCTAAATCGGTTTGCGCTAACCATTTTTGCCGTGCTAAAACATGGCTGTCGGGGATTTGCGCTAGGCTAGCTAATGCTAAATCTACTTCGCCAAGCTCCTGCTGAACTCGTGCTAATAACAGGTAAAACTCAAATTCTTGAGGGTATAACAGTACGGCTTGCTGCAACACTTGTTCGGCGTTATTGAGCCGTCCTTGGCCATAGTGCAATGCCGCAAGCTGCTGACGCACATTATGTAAGCTTGGGTCAAAGCCGAGAGCCTTTTCATAATATTCGAGAGCCTTATCGAGTTTTCCCTGTTTTTCGGCATCAGTTGCAAGAGTAAGCTGCTTTTGCGCGAGCTGGCTTGGCGTAAGCTTAACTTCTGTCACCGCCATTTTACCCGCGGGTTTAACAGGCTCAATTGTGGGGGTATCTACGGATGGCTTAACGAACTCACGTTCGGGCGCACTGGCCTGAATCGCTTCAACAATTTCATCCTCTTCTGTGACTATTGTCTGTGGTTCAGATTGGGCATTAGCGGTCACCGTGGCTTCTATTTGGGCATTCTGCTTGGCGACTGGATGCGATCCCTCATCGAGGGGCATTTCTATATTAACCAAACCATTAGATGCTTTGACCACTGTCTTTTTGCTAAGGGCTAAAGGCTCGGTTACATTCACGGCCTCTGAAGTGATTGTCTCTGCTTCAGCGTTTATTTCTGGCACTGTTGGTATTATTGCCACTTCAGTCTCACTCGCGGCGGCGAACTTAGGTGCTGGCTCGACAGGCATTTGACTGATTAATTGATAGCCATAAACACCAACACCGCCAATAAGCAATGACATTAGGCTGATTGAAACCCAGATGTTAACGCTATGCTTGCGACCTAAATATTGCACTTGATGCTGGGCAATATTTGAAAGTTGATGTCCCTGTTGGCGCTGATCAAGATCTTTTAGCATTTTGTTGATAACACTCATGCTCTATTCCCCCAAATCTGCAGGAAATCGATACCTGATGCTGCTATCGCAAAAATGAAGACCGTTAATAGCGCTAGAACGAGCGCCATGCTTCGAGACCAGAACGAATTTTTACTGGCATCTTCAGTATCTAAAATAGCATCACGCACATGGGATGCCTTCACCCGTGTAACGCCTTCACCAAAACTTAGCAATAGCGCCTTGTGGGCGAGAATATTAATCAATCTGGGGATCCCTCGGGAGGCATTGGCAATCTTACGCGTTAGTTTAGGTGTAAATAAGGCTTCACCTTGGCGACCCGCAATGGCTAATCGATAGCGAATATAGGCATCGGTTTCATCCCATGTGAGCGGGCGTAAATTGTAGCTAAAAGTGATGCGCTGCCTTAACTGTCTAAATTCTTGACGTTTTAATCTTTCATCAAGCTCTGGCTGCCCAAATAACACGACTTGGAGTAATTTGCGACTCTCGGTCTCAAGGTTAGTGAATAAACGCAGCGCTTCTAAGCTATCGTCCGGTAATGCCTGCGCCTCGTCTAACACTAAAACTATCGCCTGCCCATGACTGCTTAACTCGAGCAGTTGCTGCTGAATCAAGCCTGTAAGCTGCTGCTGATCGATATCTTTCCCGTAATGAAGCCCCAATTCATTTGCTACCGCCCAACGTAATTCCGCTGGTGTTAAATAGGGATTAGGCAAATAAGCACAATGAAATCCACTCGGTAGGTCATTAATTAACTTACGGCAAAGTAATGTTTTACCTGTACCGACCTCACCTGTCACCTTGATAAACCCCTCACCTGTTTGCAAGGCCGTTTGGAGCACTTGCAAGGCTTCCACATGTGGCGATAACCCGAAAAAAAATCCGGTATTCGGGGTGAGTGAAAATGGGGTTTGGCTTAGGCCAAAATGCTTCAAATACATAGAAGCTTACTTAGTCTCCGGATACCAGCGATCTAATAAGGTTTTTGAACGCTCTAACTCATTCTTCCATGTATCACCGCCAACAACGGTGGGTTTTAACAGAATAATCAGCTCGGTTTTCTTCTTTTGCTTGCTGCGGTTTTTAAACAGCTCGCCTAATAATGGAATATCACCCAATAACGGCACCTGTGAGACAACTTCTACGTTCTCGCTTTTCATCAATCCACCGATCACCACCACATCACCAGACGCGGCGCGGATCACTGTATCTGATTCTCGGATCTCACTCTGTGCTAAGGGTAATTCCAGCGATTCATTACTCACTTTGATATTTTTTGTCTGCTCTTTCACATCAATAACCGATGGATGAACATGCAATAACACATTGCCATCTTTATCGATTTGCGGTGTGACGTCCAAGGCAATGCCCGAGAAGAACGGCGTTAACTCTACCTGTGGCGTCGTCACAGGCGTAGTGCCTGCCACTGTGGTTGAAGATACATCAGTGACAAAATACTCATCAGTGCCGACCTTAATCACCGCTTTTTGATTGTTCGATGCGGTCACTCTTGGGCTAGACAACACATCCACATCACCCTGAGTATCTAATAGATTGATCATAGTTGTGAAATCAGAGCCTTTAATGCTAAGTGATGTTACACCGCCCAGAGTGGATGTGACTTTATTGCCCACAGTTCCCGCTGTTGTACCAAAATTAATATTGGTATTTCCCACATGACCTAACACGTTTTCCCATTGGATCCCTTGCTGAAAATCATCCGATAGTGTGACTTCTAGGATTTTTGCCTCAAGGATAACTTGGCGTTGCAAATGGGTTTCCGCCGAATTTAAAAAACTGCGTACTTGGCGTAATTCGCTAGGGAAAGCTCGAATAGTGACTAACCCTGCCTGTGGTGTAACAACCACCTGACGCCCATTGCCCGTATCACCAATAATGGCCGTTAGGGTTTCTTTTAAATCACCCCAAAAATCTGTTTTAGTGCGCGAACGGATAAAAGTGCCGTTTGAACTATCACTATTATTGTTTGAATTACTGCCGTTGTTCGAATTGTTATTGCCGCTATTATTGTTGGAATTACCGTTATTCGAATTGTTATTGTTATTAGTATTACTGTTGGAATTATTATCGGAAATCCGACCCGAGCTAACAGAGGTCAATGACAGACCATCACGTTCCATATAGAGGTAGTTTAAGGGGAACGTTTCTGTACGCATGCCCGCAGGGAATACCCGTAAAACTCGCCCTTCTCGACTGACTTCATAGCCATAAATATCTTCAACAACTTGAATAGCTTCACTTAAGGTAACGCCCTTTAGTGATAGAGAAATCGTGCCCTCCACCTCGGGATGTACGGCAACGCTCAGTGGCGTACCTTGCACTAAGCTAGGAAAAAACACTCTCGCATCCACATCATTTGCCGAAACATCAAAGCGTCGCTCGGTTTCTAATGCCGGAGCGAGTCCAGCCAATAAAGCACCCGAATTTAGTTCACGTTGCACTGCATCTGGCATAGTTGCGGGAGATGGCGTCGTCGCACGATTCGCCGTTTGCATTGATGCAGCCAATGCTGCCTTAGAGGCTTCAGGTTGTGGCCTATCTGTGGATTGGCACGCCACAAGACAAAGTGAGAGCAGAGGCGTGAAGTATTTGATCGCTGTCATGTAATTTGTATTCCCTATCTCTCGGTTATTGCTTGAAACAGTGCCAATTTACGCCCATCAGAAAGTGACACAGACGAAGGGGTGATCCTAACGATTTTGACCCCTTGAATGCTGTCGCCGACAGACAATATTTTATTATTAATCACAGCATAGGCTGTGCTTCCTGAGCTAACGATGCTATTTAGGATCAGTGTTTGTTCCTGAGACTGAGTGACTTGCCCTGCACCAGAGTAACCTTTTCCGGGTAAGGTGGGATCGCGCAGCGCTTCGGCCGATACGCTCGAAGCTACACATAATAATGTCATGAAAAGATAAGGCTTATTTAGCAACACTGATAAAGTCCTTATTAAGGCTCAAAGTATAAACTTCGATATCAATTATCCCTTTAGGATATTCGGCCACCTTATAATCAAGGCGCTTCCAATAGAGTTTGTCAGGCATGGCTTCTACCGCCTCGACAAAGCGCATGACCGAAAAATAATCTCCCTCAAGGCTCATACGAATACCATGGCTGTAAAGGTTGAGTTTTTTCTCATCGCCCACCGCCAGCAAAGGTACTGGGGCAATAGAAGTAAACTTAATGAGCTTTATCCCCTGCACTTGCCCAAGCAAATTACCCAGTAACTCCGGCATGTAATCTGCTGGCACCATGTCGACCATCTGCTCATTAAGCTGCATATCAATCTCTTGATTTTGCTGCTGTAATAACACCAATCTTTGTTGGTAATCCTGATTAGGATCCATGGTTAAACGCTGCTGATATAACTCAATCTGCTGAACCGAAATCTGATTTTCCTGCTCCAGAGCCTTAAGTTGCTGTGATATCGACGTCTGTTTTTTCCAAAGCGATTCTAATGGCATAAACCCGATAATGCTGACAAGTGCTAATAGGGCGATACCGATCAAGACTCGTTCGCGGCGGCTTAAAACCTCAAACTGTTGGCCGACATGATTAAACATCGTCTTCATCGCTTCGGCTCCACTAAGATCTCACTGGTTAATGTGAAAGCCAAAGGCTTAGCCTCACCACGATCCATCGTCATAGAAGAAAATGCCTGCCCCTTTAATGTATTTGTTGTTTTTAGCTTACCCACCCATAACGGGATACTTTTAGGATGGTCTGCAAAACCTTCAAACATCACGTTTTGCTCATTAATCATAATCCGGCTCAGCCACACACTCGCATCGGAAACCTGTGCTAAATCCTTAAGTACTGGTGCAAAGCCTCGACTCGTTAAAGCGGAACGAAGGGCTAATTCACTAATTAACAACTGTTTAAGTTCGAGTTGCTGCGACTCTAACTCGACCCGTGCCACCAATGCAGGATCCGGTTTACGTGCCGCGATTTGCGCTTCAAGCGCCGCTTTTTGCTGTTCGAGTTGCTGCTTTTGCTGGGAAGCCTGTTGTAATGCTTGCTCGGACTGACCTAGCTGCCAATAGCCGTATACCCCGGCTAACATGCACAGCAGGACTAATCCAGCCACATAGGTCATCAGTTTTGCAAAGGTTAACCGCAGCTCAGGAGGTAATAATTTTGCAGAATAAAGGTTTACTCTCGATTTAATCACTCTGCACCTCGAGACAATTCATAAAAAGCCAGTCCCGCCATGCACGCACCCACAGCATTTTTCTCGATAACATTGACTGCTTGATTGAAATTGGTTGAAACCAATTTGGCTAAGGCGTCGGCCGCGCCATCAATGAGTAACTCAATAGATGCCACAGGAGCCTGCCTAAGCTGGCTCTCAAAATAATCCATAGAACGTTGAATTTCTAAACTTAAGTTATCAGCAAGACCATAGTTAAGCTCATCTACTTCCGCTTTATCTAACTGCATAAAACCACGCACACGTCGCTGCATATAAAGTTGGCCTTGCTTGACTACGGTGAGCAAGAGATCGTGCCCAGAATAATGGCTCACAACGAGACGAGCTTGGTTATCATCGACAAACAAATTCGTCATGGCGAGCTCTTCAATACTGATGCCTGCAATGGAAAGCCCATGCGCATGTATAGCTTGCACCATATTGATTAATTTATCTTTTTCAACTACCACCACATTGATTTTACCGCTAGGTAATGGCGACTCAAAATAATCCAAATGGATCTGTGGCACAGGCAGGGTCACCATATCTTTAACTGACCAGAGCAAGGCTTGGGGTAGTTCCTCGGGAGCCACATTGGGTTTATCGGCCACGAGTAGCTGATAAGGGCCACTTGCTAATAGCAGTTGTAATCGAGCATGGGGGAAAACGCGGGCGAGCTCAGCAAAAGCCATTAGCCATTGCTCATGTTGCAATTCGAATGTGACCCACTGCTCTGCATAGCGCTCTGTTGCAGGGGCATAGACCCATAGCTTATCGGCACAAACATAGACGCCAAGATCTGTCGTAATCGCTTTATTTTGCCAGAAGGCTAATCGACCAATACGTCTTTTATCCATAAAATGCTTATAACCTAATGAATTTAAAAGCTAGAGCAATGATTTTGCAAAAAATATTACGCCAACAACAATACAGTGTAAGGTGAAATAGAAAACGTGAAACCTGTCATATTCACCGTCATAATTTTGGCACCGGCTAGTCTAGCCGCTAATCAGTGAATTTTATAGGAAAATACGTCCGTTATGCGCCCAATCTTCCATAATGATCACAGGAGCAAATATTTATTACGCCTCCACAGGATCACTGAAAAACATACCTTGTCCCATACCGACACCAAGAATTTGTAGTGTTTGCCATTCTTCAAACACCTCCACCCCTTCGGCGCAGACTTGCACTTCGGTACGATATAAACCACCGATCAAACTTCGAATAAATAGCTGATTTTCAGGGCGTAAGTGAATATGCCGAACAATAGAGCGATGGAGTTTAATCATGTCAAAATGACATTCGCGAATATAATAAGTGCCGACCACTTGCTGACCTACGTGATCAACACAGAGCCTTGCCCCCATTTTGCGGATCATATCCAACTTAGGCTGTAACTTGGCTTGATGCTGAATAACGACATCCTCAGAGACCTCAAATATCAGCCTTGGAGTTAAATGGCGATATTCCAACAAAGTCGTTTTTAACCACTGGCTAAAGGCACGGCTCGTTAGGGAGTCGAGGCTTAAGTTCACACTATAAATCTGTTTACTATGTCGCTCATCGGCAAGCAACGCTAAAACCCGCTCAATCATTTGCCGCTCGATTTGCGGCATTAATCCACACTTATTGGCCATAGGAATAAAAAGCGTGGCACGAATTAACGCGCCTTGATTATCCCTTGCACGGGTGAAAATTTCCTTATGGTGTTCATTCGCATCTGAATCAATCACGGGTTGGCTAAAAGGAAAAAAGCGCCGCTGAACTAAGGTATTCTCTAAAAAACTGCGCCAACGCACAGAGCCCTTAGCAAACTCCTCATCAATTGCCCCCTTATCGTACATAAACCAATTACTGTTACCCTGTAATTGAGCGGCGCGTAAGGCCATATCAGCCTCATCGATCAACTGCGTTGCGTTGTCGCCTGCGGTAAAATAAGCACATCCTAAGTGGAAAAAATTGTCTCGATTATCCACATCCGTTAACGGCTGGCTTAAACACACTTTTAACAGTTTACTGGCAAGTTGATCGGCTTCAATCAAAGAGACTTGGGGTACAACAATGGCAAATTGATTATGGGAACGACGGGCAAAAATACTGTTTGGTAGCGTTTGCAGGATCTGATTAATCCCATTGACAGTTGAATTTAAAAGCTCTTTGGCTACAGACTCACCTTTCGCTTGCTGTAATAAATCGAGATCATCCATCTCTAATAAGTAAATAACCCCATGGGCAACCATACCTTGATTGTGACTTAAAGCATCGAGACGATTATTTAAGAAAAGTCGATTACCAATACGAGTCTCAGCATCTAAAAAGGTATTTGAGCGGATAAATTTATCAAAACGTCCACGCTCTTTTTGCGCATCCTGCAACTCTTCAAGTAATTTTGTCAGTGCACGATTAATTAACCGAGGTTTACCTTTACCTGGGCTCGCCAGTGCTTGCTCATGCTTTCCTTGTAAGATTAAACGGCTCCGTAATGCTAATTCTTCAATCCCATCGAGCTGCTGTGAAAACCATAAATAACCAAAACGCACTAAAACAACAATGGCAAAAATCCCTACCGCGAGGATTAAAAACTCGTACCAACCAACATGATATTGCTCAAAAGGCTGCGGCAAAATGAGTGACATTCGTAGATCGGAATTGGGATCGAGCAGATGGTTATATACCATGGCATTTTGCGTTAACACATTACCTTGATAAGCGAATAGTACTTCCGTTTTCAAGGTCAACTTAAACTCAACGGTATTGTACGCTAACAACAGTGGTGGCAACCAAGAGTCCAATTCCCAACCAGATTGGGCGTGATAATGGTTAACCAACATAGATTCGAGTTCAGTCACTTTTTGCTGCTGAAATTTATAGGTCAGTTGCACAAAACTCATCATGGCACAGAGTAAAAATACAAAAGCAATGGCAGCTAAAGACATCAACCAAAAACTGGTCAATTTTGTAGTTAACATTCGAGTGAATTTCATCGATCCGCTATCCTGCAGAATTATTATAATTATCGGTGCGTATTTAACATTAGCTCAACAAATGCTGCCCCCTGATTATTCAGTAGCATAAGCCAAAAGGCAACTAAGGATAGGCGTATTTACCTACAGCTAAAAACTAAAAAAGAGGCTAATGAGCCTCTTTTTAGATGATTTACCACTTTTTACTTAATCAGCATACTTGGGAAGCGTAGTGATTGCAGCCACTCCCGACTCAATTGCGGCCTGTGCAACGGCACGTGCCACCTGAGGCAATAAACGTGGATCCATAGGTTTTGGTAATACATACTCAGGGCCAAAACTTAATGAACTCACCTTAGGATAGGCCTTAAGTACACTCTCAGGCACGGGTTCTTTGGCTAACTCAGCGATAGCATGTACGGCGGCGATTTTCATTTCATCATTGATGCAAGACGCTCGCACATCTAAAGCACCACGGAAAATAAATGGAAAACACAGTACGTTATTCACCTGATTTGGATAATCGCTGCGACCTGTGCCCATAATCAAATCATTGCGAATGGCATGGGCAAGTGCAGGCTTAATTTCAGGATCTGGATTTGAGCAAGCAAAAATAACCGGCTTGTCAGCCATCATGGCAACTTCTTCTGCGCCAATCACATCTGGACCAGATAAGCCCAAAAAGACATCGGCACCTTTAATTACATCTTGTAAAGTGCGTTTATCGGTATCATTGGCAAATAATGCTTTATATTCATTAAGATCGGTACGACCAGAATGGATAACGCCTTTAGTGTCTAACATATAAATGTTGGCGCGATTAGCACCACACTTGACTAACATCGTCATACAAGCAATAGCAGCAGCACCTGCACCCATACACACAAAAGTCGCGTCACTTATCAACTTGCCTTGAATTTCCAACGCATTGATCATACCGGCAGCAGTCACAATGGCCGTACCATGCTGATCATCATGGAATACGGGCACTTTACAACGGGCAATTAACTCGCGTTCAATGACAAAGCATTCGGGCGCTTTAATATCTTCGAGGTTAATGCCGCCAAACGTATCTGCAATCGCGGCAACAGTGTTGATAAATTCCTCAGGAGTATTGTGAGTAATTTCAATATCTGTCGAGTCGATATTGGCAAAATGCTTGAATAGTAAAGCTTTACCTTCCATTACAGGCTTTGATGCTAGCGGACCTAAGTTGCCAAGACCAAGAATTGCCGTGCCATTGGTGATCACTGCAACTGTGTTGCCTTTATTGGTGTAACGATATGCATTGTCAGGATTAGCGGCAATTTCACGTACAGGCTCTGCGACACCAGGGCTATATGCTAGGGCGAGATCGTGGCTCGTTTCGGCGGGTTTAGTAAGACAAACGGCGGTTTTACCTGGAACGGGAAATTCATGATAATCGAGTGCTTGTTGACGAATATCTGACATTTTAACATCCTGAAATGCGACATTTATAATAGTATGGGTAAGGCCTAGTCAGCGCAGATGAGTTCATTTTTGAGACATCTGTCGACTTTGTAGGTGAGGGGTAAGATACGCCAATCACAGTAATTTTTAAATAAGAGATTGAGAAATTTCGCCTTTGCGCATCAATCTGACATCTAAGCCCAGTTTTATAAACTTATCTGTACGGATAAGACCTGATTACCTATTTACTTTTTGTAGGAAACAAACTTAAATTTTACTGAAATAATGCGGCTCACAACCATAACTCACAATAAATTTTGGCTAAATTACAATAAAGATAGTGAACTCCACTTATCTTATCGTTAATTGCAATGAATAAGTCGTTTTACCGTGTTAAAGCGTCAGCTTCCACAGTATTGATGATTTTTTAATTGAAGTCATACCAGCGGCTATTACTGTGAAGAGTCATAAATATCAAAAATTGAAAAGCAAAAAGGCGCCGAGGCGCCCTTTCTAGAAACATTGCCGTCGCAATTATTTCTTAGCAAGCACAGCAAAGCGCTTGTTGAATTTGTCGATACGACCGCCTGTATCAACAACTTTTTGTGTACCTGTGTAGAATGGGTGACATGCACCACAAACGTCTAAGTGCAGGTCTTTACCAGCAGTAGAGTTTACTTTGATTACGTTGCCACAAGTACAGTTTGCAGTAATAACTGCGTATTCTGGGTGGATACCTTGTTTCATTGGGGTTACCTCAAAATGTAAGGCCATGTCGCTCTTCCAACCCTTAGTCGGACACCACATGCAGTTAATAACGATATGTTAGGGCGCAGAATGGTACAGTATCGTCACTGCGGATACAAGTAGATTATCTGAGCATTTCACAGATAACTCTGCATGATAATACCGTTGAATCTCGCTCTTATTTACCCGCTTGCTTTGCCTCAAAGATGGCCTTGGCCTCTTTTGCATCTGGGTACTGTGCCAACAGATCTGTTGATGGGCAGTAAAGGGCGGCATCGCCTCTTAACGCGCTGATTTTATTTTTAGCAAACGCCTTGGGATTGGCATCATATATAGCAAGCATGGCGCCATAAACACTTACATTCCATTCGTTCGCATAACGATTTGCAACCCGCCAGAGGGTTTCGCTTGAGTCATAATTGAGCAAACATTCCTTAGTTGGCATCATCTTGGGTGCGTTACCAGTCTCTTGATCAGGCTCATCTTTAGAAAATATAAAACCCGTTGTAACGATAGATTCAGAACCCATACTTTTCGTTATAGGGGTTAAATTACTTGATGACACCGCTGGTAAGGACTTAGCTTCTGTTGCCACAATATCCACTTTGTTTAGCCTCACTTCGGAACTAAGCTCTGCAGATTTAACACCTTGAGATATTTTTGTTGAATCCACTGAAGTGGTGTGACTCGCAACGGCAGAAGGCTCCACAAAAAGTGGGATCTTTTTTACCTCATACCAACGATCAACACGATATTCCCTCACCACTAACTGCGCCTTGGGATCTTTGACGTCTTCAACCCCAGTGAGTAACACTAGAAAGCGATTGAGCTCCTGCGCCATCAACTTCTCTTCACCACTTGATTGGCGCAGCACAAATTCAAGCCGTGTAATATCCTGATTATCAGTAATCACATTGAGGCGCATCTTCGGATAAGTCCCCAACTCAAACATCATGTTATTGATACTCACATGGGATACTTGAGCCATCGAAGATGCACTGCAAACTAAGATGAATAGACCTAATGATTTCACGATATTAGCCATCAATTTACTCTCCACTATCCTTAGATAAACCATCATTAGGACTAGCCCTTGCTAGCCGTGCTGAGTACACTAAACCCCATTCCCATTTAAGACTTGCCTAGCATATGTCACTGTTTGTCGAAGTTGCGTTACCTGTACCTATGCGGCAAAACTTTAGTTACCGCGTTCCCGAAACCTACCCGCAAACACCACAAATTGGGGTTCGCGTTAAAGTGCCTTTCGGCCGCCAACAACTCATAGGTTTAGTCACCGCGGTGACTGACACTTGTAGCCTAGAGCCAAAGCAAATAAAAGCGGTTATTGATTTTATTGACGACACGCCACTATTGCCCGAATCCCTTTATAAATTAACTTTATGGGCAGCAAGATATTACTTTTGCAGCCAAGGGCAAATGCTAACTCAAGCCCTTCCTGTCGCATTACGTAAGGGACTCGATGCCGCACCACAAAAAATCCAATATTGGCAATTAACTGAACTAGGGCAAAATATTGCTCCCGAGATCGTTAAACGCGCTCCTGCTCAGAAAAAACTGCTCGAGTTACTCAAAAAGACTAGCCTAACTCAAGAAGAAGTGATTACTTTCGCGATAAGTAAAACCGCCTTAAAAGCCTTGGAAGATAAAGGTTGGGTTGCTCGTCACGAAAAAATAGCCGAACTTAACCTTGATTGGCGTACCCAATTAGTTCTGGATGAAACACCGCATAGACTCAATAAAGAACAAGCTATTGCCGTGACTATTTTAAATCAGCAACAAGGTTATCATTGCACCTTATTAGAAGGTATTACCGGTTCGGGTAAAACCGAAGTCTATTTGGCCGTACTCGAAGAAATTCTAAAACAAGGAAAGCAGGCACTGATCTTAGTGCCAGAGATTGGCCTAACGCCACAAACCATCAACCGATTTAAACGTCGTTTTAAGGTCAATGTCGCGGTTTTACATTCAGGGTTAACCGATAACCAACGCCTCGAAGCATGGCGTCAAGCACGCTGTGGACAGGCGGCGATCATTATTGGCACACGTTCAGCGTTGTTCACACCTATGGCCTATCCTGGGATTATTATTCTCGATGAAGAACACGACAGCAGTTTCAAGCAGCAAGAAGGTGTGGGCTATCATGCTCGTGATTTAGCGGTTATGCGTGGCCATTTAGAATCAATTCCCGTCATTTTAGGCTCTGCCACACCGTCACTCGAAAGTCTGCAAAATGCCTTGAGTGGTCGCTATGTGCATTTACAACTTGGTGAGCGCGCAGGTGCCGCCAAAAAAGTAAGACAAGGTATTATTGATATTAAAAATCTGCCCCTAAAGGCAGGGATGTCGGCACCACTATTAAATGAAATTAGGCTGCATCTAGATGCAGGAAACCAAGTATTACTGTTTTTAAACCGCCGTGGTTTTGCGCCAGCCCTGCTATGCCACGAGTGTGGGCACTTACATGAGTGCGACCGCTGCGATGCATTTTTTACTGTGCATCAATCCCTTGGTGAAATTTGCTGCCACCATTGTGGTAACCAATATGCCATTCCCAAACAATGTCACAAATGCGGCAGCACTATGCTGATGGGTCAAGGCATAGGCACAGAGCAACTTGCCGAAGCATTACAGCAGGAGTTTCCGAAATATCCTGTGGTGCGCATCGACCGAGATACGACGCGTCTTAAAGGCTCCCTCGAAAGCCATTTAAGTGCGATTCATAAGGGTGAATATAAAATCTTAGTCGGCACTCAAATGTTAGCAAAAGGACACCATTTCCCCGATGTAACCCTTGTTGGGCTATTGGATGTCGATGGGGCCCTATTTAGCGCCGACTTCCGCGCGCCTGAGCGTTTTGGGCAACTCTATACTCAAGTCGCAGGGCGTGCGGGCCGCGCCAGTAAACCCGGCACAGTGCTACTACAAACACACCAGAGTGATAACCCCATCTTGCGGGATTTGCTGCACCGCGGTTATGGCGAGTTTGCCCGTAGCCAGTTAAAAGAACGCCAACAGGCACTACTGCCACCAGCATGGCATATGGTACTCGTACGCGCCGAAGCGCATTCTGCCTTGGATGCCGACAGTTTTCTCAATGCCTTTGCAGCACTTTTACCTCAAGATAAAGAGTTTGAGGTAATAGGCCCAATGCCTGCGCCACTGGATAGAAAAGCAGGTAAGTTCCGCCGCCAGTTAATGTTTCAGGCCAAGAATCGCAATCGCCTGCAGCAAGAGTTTGAACGTATTCATCCGCTTGTGGAGTTACTCCCCGAAGCAAAGCGTTGCCGCTGGAGTTTGGATAGGGATCCACAGGATCTGTTATAAATCGATTATTTGATAAAAAATCATCGGGAAGATAGCAATTGTTAACCACAAGCGGCTAAAATATGCGGTTATTCCCTGTATTCACTCTTAAAGTTAGTGCTAATTAATCCATGAAATCACATATCCAATCATTACTTGAACAAACAATCGAATCCTTTAAACAACAAGGTATTTTGCCTGCTGATTTTGAAGCACGCATTCAAGTAGATCGAACCAAGGATAAGAGTCATGGCGACTTGGCAACCAACTTAGCCATGATGCTGACCAAGGTCGCTGGCAAGAATCCACGTGAATTAGCCCAGTTGATCATAGATACTCTACCCGCTTCGGCATTTGTGGCTAAGGTTGAAATCGCAGGTCCAGGCTTTATCAACTTTTTCATCAACGACAGTGCCCTAGCGGATCAACTGCAAAATGCGGTTAACGATGAACATTTAGGTATTAAGTTACCGACACCGCAAACTGTAGTGGTCGATTACTCTTCCCCCAACCTCGCCAAAGAAATGCACGTAGGTCATCTACGTTCAACCATCATTGGTGACAGTGTTGTGCGTGCGCTGGAATTTCTGGGCCACAAGGTGATTCGCCAAAACCATGTGGGCGATTGGGGTACACAATTTGGTATGTTGCTGGCCTATATGGAAGAGCTGCGCGCCAAAAATGGTGAGCAAGCTCATCTTGAACTGTCTGATCTTGAAACCTTCTACCGTGCCGCTAAACTGCGTTTCGATGAATCAGCAGAATTTGCCACCCGCGCTCGTCAGTTAGTGGTTGAGTTGCAATCGGGCGACGAGTATTGCAACAAACTGTGGCGCGAATTTAACGATATTTCGTTAAGCCACTGCCATGAAGTCTACGCCCGTTTAGGTGTGAGCCTAACCCGCGCCGATGTGCACGGAGAAAGTGCCTATAACGCCGACCTCGAACAAGTGGTGAAAGATTTAGATGCCCAAGGTTTATTAACAGAAAGCAACGGCGCCAAAGTGGTATTCCAAGAAGCCTTCCGCAATAAAGAAGGTGAGCCACTGCCTGTGATCATCCAAAAAGCCGATGGGGGCTATTTGTATGCCACCTCAGATCTCGCGGCAATGCGCTACCGCTCTAACGTGTTAAAAGCCGATCGCGTACTGTATTTTGTTGACCTACGTCAGGCGCTGCATTTCCAACAAGTTTTTAGCCTCGCCAAGCTAGCTAAGTTTGTTCGTGAAGATATGTCATTGGAACACTTAGGTTTTGGCACTATGAACGGCGAAGATGGCCGTCCATTTAAAACCCGTAGCGGCGGCGTTGTGAAGTTAGTTGACCTGTTAGAAGAAGCCAATGTGCGCGCGCTAGAACTCGTTCGCAGCAAAAATCCTGATATGGATGAGGAAACGCTGGCAGAAATCGCCCGTGTTGTAGGAATAAGCGCAGTTAAATACGCCGACTTATCGAAAAACCGCACCAGTGATTACATCTTCAGCTTTGAACAAATGCTCAGCTTCGAAGGCAATACTGCACCTTACCTGTTATACGCTTATACCCGTGTTGCGGGCATATTCAAGCGAGTCACTGGTCTGGATCTCAGCCAAGCTAAAATCGTGCTTGAGCATGAAAAAGAGAAAGATCTCGGTAACAAATTGGCTCAGTTTGGCGAAATCCTTAATCGTGTTGTCGATAAAGGCCAGCCGCACGTATTGTGTGCCTACCTATATGAGTTAGCAGGCGCTTTCTCTAGTTTCTATGAGGCTTGCCCTGTACTTGCCGCCGATAACGATGAGCAAAAAAATAGCCGGTTACTGTTGTCACAGTTGACTGCTCGCACCCTACAAAAGGGACTCAATCTGCTAGGTATCGAAACCCTAGAACGGATGTAAGCTATGAGCCATCGCGACTATGCCAACAGAAGACCGCAATCGGGCGCTAAACCGCGCCCGATCCGCGCAACCAGAGCTCGGCCAGTTCAAAAGTCTGCACCGCGTAAGAAGTACCCTGTCGCACTGATCCTGTTTGTCATCCTTGCCGTGGGGTGTTTTAGCTATTTTCTGTGGAGTATCAAAGATACAGCAAAACAGCAAACTCCAGCCCCAACGCCTAAAACCGAGAATCGCGTTAAGGTCAAAGAAGCTTCAACACTGACCCCAAAAGTGAAAGAAGCGCAAGTGCAGGAAGAACGTCAAGCTGTGACTCTTCCGGTAGAAAAACAAGAGGTAACACCTAAAGTCGATCCTAATGCGCTGCCACCAAAACCTAAGGAAGAGTGGACCTATCTTAACGAGTTAGAAAACAAGCATGTTGAGGTTGATATTCCTGACGTTGTTAGCACACGAGCACCGCAACAATATCAATTACAGTGTGCGTCATTCCGTCAGGAGTCCCAAGCCAATCAAATGAAAGCCGTCATCGCTTTTCAAGGGTTGGAGGCGCAGGTAAGGCAAATTGAAGGGACAACTGGCACTTGGTATAAGGTATCCTTAGGACCATATACCACCAAACGTGATGCAGAACGTAAACGCCATGTGTTGCAAAATGCAGGCATTAACGGTTGCCAGATTTTAGCCGTTCCTAAATAACCCAGTCGTAACCACAAATTAGCGGTCAGTTTTTAGAACTCACCGCTATTTTTATCCCTGCACCTTATTGATTAAAATTCACCACACAACCAAGTCTCCGCCCTTAAATATACGTTTTTATCATTTATCCACTAACACCTCTTTTTGTATAACCCTCTATTTATAAACTGAAAATCAGTTTATTAACAAAGGTTAATACACAGTTAATTTGACCTAGATCAAAGTTAGGCGTATCCCTTAATCAACGGCAAAAAGTTATTTCCGTATGAATAACCAACCTAAAGGTGAAGTAATATGAACGCATTGATAGAGATTGAAGCCAATGAATTTAGTCAACTGTTTAAGGATGGTGACACGTTAGGCATTAGAATGTTTATGGAGCATGTAAACATGCCTTTAGATGTCCAAGATAAAATTTACGATGAAATCTCTGCATTACCCCAACTTGAGCAAAACGCAATTGCTCAGCTCATTGAAACTCACTCACACTCTCAAATTTCTGAGCGTTTAGCATACTAAGAATATGAGATCTCGATAGCGGTATTAAGCAAATATTGGCAAGCTAACGACTCATGCAATAGCTCGGCTTAAATCGAACAGTCATAAAACCTACAATTTTAGCTAACACCCCCATGATAATGCTCAAAAATAAGGCCAAATACTGTGTATTTGGCCTTAGGTATAGGCTTATAAATCAACACGGCAGGGATTATTTATCCTTTAAGCCTGCTTCTTTTAATCCTATGCTATTCATCCAGTAATCAAAATCCACCATATTGCCTGGCAATACCACACGAGTATTTTTTTGGCTCAGGCCATCAAGCTGTTTCATATACTGTTCACCGAGTTGCATCCTCAGCGCGTTATGACCACCGGGGGCAGAAATCACCGAGGCAAGCCGTTCAATTGACTCTGCCGTTGCGCGAGATAAGGTTAATATCTCCTCAGCCTTACCTTCGGCCTCGTTAATACGACGCTGCATTTCCCCTTCTGAGCGGTTAACCGTTTCAGCCTTAACCCCTTCAGAGCGGTTAATCTTACTCTGCTTGTCGCCTTCACTCTTAGCAAGTAATGCTCTACGCTCACGTTCAGCATTCACTTGCATTTCCATTGCATTTTTAACAGTTTCTGGTGGCGTGATATTTTTTATCTCATAGCGGTGTACACGGATACCCCATATAGCGCCAGCTTGATCAAGCACTTCGACGACCTTAGCCGAAATCACATCACGCTCTTCGAACGTACGATCTAAATCTAAGGTGCCAATCACTGAACGAGTTGTTGTTTGCGCTAATTGGATAGCTGCATAACGATAGTCAGTAATGCCATAACTCGCCTTAACAGGGTCAGTCACAGAAATATAAATTACACCATCAACTTCGACGTTCACCTCATCGCTAGAGAAGCATTCCTGTGGTGGAACATCAATCGTTTCTTCTTTTAAGTCATGGATATAAGCCACTTTATCCACAAAGGGGATCAAGGTATGAAATCCCGCATCTAGGGTGGAGTGGTACTTACCCAAACGCTCAACAATGTAGGCTGACTTAGTTGGTACTAAGCGAATCGATTGGAAAAGTTTAATAACAAAAATGGCAAAAATAAGACCCCAAATGGCCATCACAGCAAGATCAGTATCGAATGGGATATTCATTAACGCGCTCCTTTACTTACTGTATTTTGACCACTCATAGTGTGAGTGACCTGCTCCATGCCCTCGAAGAAACCTTCGAGCTTCGCCATTTCGGCGGGAACTACCGATACTTGTGCATCATTAAGTATCTTGCCAACTTGAGCGATAAACTGCTCTTTTAACAACATATTCATCGCATCAGTACCACCATTAACCGCTAATGCTTGAGAGATCATTGCCATCCCCTCTGATTTCGCCTTAGCAATGATAGCAATCTCCTGTCCCGTACCTTTGGCTTCATTAATCCGTTTCTGTTTTTGCCCTTCAGAAAGGTTAATGGCCTCTTGACGCTCACCTTCAGACATATTGATCATTGCCGCTTTTTCCGCATTGGCTAAGGTGATTTCAGCGCGTTTGCGACGCTCGGCTTCCATTTGCTTTTCTAAGGTATGGATCACATGGCGTGATGGGGTAATATTACGAATTTCATAACGTAATACTTTGATCCCCCAAGGCTCAGAAGCCTTATCAATCTCGCGTACTATGGATTCATTCAAACTATCACGCTCAGAAAAGGTTTCACTTAAGGTTAACTTACCAATTTCAGAACGCATCGTTGTCTGAGCGAGGTTTACCGCTGCTTTACGGTAGTTTTCAATACCATAACTCGCCAGTTTTCCATCCATTACCTTAAGATAAACAAGACCATCCACCTCAAGCTGAGTATTATCCTTAGAAATACAACTTTGTGGTGGCACATCAAGTACTTGCTCACGGGTATCGTGACGATAGGCGACACGGTCAAAAAACGGGATTAGAAAATGAAAACCCGGCTGCAATACGGTACGAAACTTCCCTAATCGCTCAATAACGTGAACTTCACGCATTGGCACTATTAGCATTAGTTTGTAGAGAATAAATAAAACAAATAAAATAATTAAGGTAAACAGAAACATAGACTCATCCTTTAGTTTTGAGACGTTGCCTGAGTAACAGGCTCAACCACTAGGGCAATGTTTTCTCGGCAGATAATTCGAACTTCACAACCCACGGCAATAATACTGCCATCGCCAAGAGCAGGCCATTCGCTCCCTTGAAACTCAACCCGCCCCGTTGTTTGTCCGGGACCGATAGTTTGTTTTACACGAGCAATTTGATTGTAGATGTCGAGTTCTTCATCGGTATTATCGACATGTGAATCGCCCCCTACCAGTCTTTGGGTTAACTGCCGAAAGCTCAACAACAGAACAATCGCGGAAATAAACCACAATGTCATACTCTGCACTATGCCTTCCACTAACCCGATACCCAATGCGCCAGCAACAACCAAACAGGCAGCTCCCAACAATATCACTATACCACCCGGAACAATGAGTTCGGCTAACATCAAGATAATACCAATAACTGACCACATTAAAATTGGATTTGAAAGCTCCATATCCCCCCCCCCTAAAATGAGAGTGCCCGTTGCAGCACTATAGCAGTAGACACATCAATGTGCGACATAATATGTCAAAATTTACGTTAAATATGAGCCGCTATAGATATCACACTGTCAAAAAATACCGCGATGAAATTTATCAAATCACTTCTTTAGTTGTTTTAAAATTAAGCACAATCAATTCAAAAAGATAGCTACCATTTAAGTAAACGGATGTCACTTAAAACATAAAAACACTAAAAATCAACTAATTAAACCATTTTAATTACTGATTTTGATTATGTGATTTTGACAACAACATTCGATAAAAACTTTGAATAAATGTGAATTTTTGCATATATTGCCCGCACTTTTTATCTAGACCTTTGACCCGCAGCAACCGCAGTGTTTGACCTTACCCATCAAACTGTGCCGACGTCAGAGCGAGGATTGAGTACAACACTATTTAGCCTCTACCTCTACAACAGGAAATAACAATGAAAAAAACATGCCTATGTCTAGCATTAATGCTTTCTCCTCAAGCATTTGCGGGTGACTTAGTACAGTGGTGGGATTTCAGCGCTACAGCCCTTTATGGCGAAGACTACGATTTAGCGCCATCAGACAAACAAGCCACTATTACCTTAGAAACTGCAGGCGGTTGGAAATACGGAGATTGGTTTGCCTTCCAAGACTTTATCTATTTCAAAGGCAACCACACGGGCATGGATAGCACCACCTATGGTGAAATTTCCCCACGCTTTAGTGCGAGTAAAATTCTTGGCGAGAAAATCGCTTTTGGTCCAGTGACCGATTTATCTTTAGCCTTAACCTATGAAGAAGGCGAAGGCCCAGTTCATAGCCTGCTTTATGGTCTAGGCGTTGATGTCGCCGTACCTTATTTCACTTACCTTAACTTTAATACTTACCGTCGCGATGCAATGAGCACGGGCAACAATAGTGATGGTTGGCAGTTTACCCCAGTATTTCGCATCGATATTCCCGTTGGTTCAGCCAACATAGTGCTCGATGGCTTTATCGATTGGGTGTTTGCGACAGACAAGGATGGTTATGAAGAGAACTTCCACTTCAACCCACAATTAAAATACGACCTAGGTAAGAGTCTATTCGGTGAACATAAAGCCAATAAACTGTTGGTAGGTATCGAATACGATCTGTGGACCAATAAATACGGCGTAAAAGGTGTAGATCAAGACACTTATTCTGTGATTGCTCAATACCACTTCTAAGCTGTATTAGCGCCGTTTTTAAGCCATAAAAAAGGTGCCATTGGCACCTTTTTCATTTTAATCACTCACTTTGCAGGGGAGTGTTACTTAGCTTAATCCAAACTAGGCTAACAATTTTTTCGCGGCAGCAACCACGATAGAAACCGCACTGACTTCCGTTTTCTTCATCGTGGCTTCATCAGGAATTTCTTGCTGAGTACGGTTTACAATCACACCCGCCACACAGGCAGCACGCCAACCTTGAGTTGCACACATAGTAAACAGCGTCGCAGACTCCATTTCATAATTCAGTACGCCCATTTCCTGCCATTCTTTCATTGAACCAGCAAAACGGCGCGTAACACGACCTGTAACAGTGTCATAGCGCTCTTGACCTGGATAGAAGGTATCTGAAGATGCCGTCACACCAATATGTGGCTCTACACCCGCATCGCGACATGCGGCAACCATGGCCGTAGTACATTCAAAGTTGGCAACCGCAGGAAACTCCATAGGCGCAAAATGCAAGCTAGCACCATCTAAACGCACAGATGCTTGGGTCACAATCACATCACCCACATTCACATGGGGTTGAATTGCACCTGTTGTTCCTACACGCAGGAAGGTGTTTACACCTAGCTGAGCTAATTCCTCAACGGCGATAGATGTCGACGGACCACCGATACCGGTTGAGCAGATAACAACAGGCTTACCATCGGCATACGCTAAATAGCTTGTATACTCGCGGTGGCTTGCAAGAAAAGTCGCATTGTCCATTAACTCAGCAATACGTTTTACACGCTCTGGATCGCCTGGCACGATTGCCAAGGTTGCACCATCGAGCATTGCTTTGGTCAAACCTAAATGAAATACATCAGCCATTGTGAAAACCCCTTTCATTTTTGATAATTAAATTCTTATAAAATCGACTTTAACCTAGTATCGAAGCGATGAAGGTTAACTTGATCACAGAATTATCGGCAAGAAGTAATTGTCTATTCGTAATGTAATTACCAAAACGCTTACAGTCTGATCACAAAGATAGCAAATCTTCCTCAATTCTGGATGAATGTCTGATTTATGTAAAACAAAGTGTGAACCAGATCTAACTTACGCGCTATAGACTACAATTATGATTTTAGAGCGTGCAGGCATCTAGGGATATTTTCACCGTGATTTGACGTTCTTTATATACGAGTCTACACATAAGTTTGCTGAGTTAACGAAATGTCGGCGATATGGACGTGAAAATATCAATAAAGCCCTTACCACTGGATTGATAGCAGATAAACATAAATCCCCCTTTAGTATGAGCCGAAAGGCAAATGAATATTGATCTAAGTCACAATTCAACCAGCTACATAAGGTTAGGGTTAAAGAGAACAAGACATATAGTAAAACGACAAGGAGAAAGCCAATGTTTCCAGAGTACAGAGAGCTCATTTCCACCCTAAAAAATCAAGATGCCCATTTTCAGCGTAAATTCAATGAGCACAATCAGTTAGATGAAGAAATAAAACAACTGGAAAAACGTGTCGGCAGTGATTTCAATCCTGCGGTGAAAGAACTCAAAAGCAGAAAGCTACATCTAAAAGAAGAGATCTATCAAATCCTTAAATCCCATAACTAGCCTTGTTCGCTAAGTTAACAATAAGGGCGCCTAAGCGCCCTTTTTAATTCTATTTCAAAAGCTTATAAATAATAATCTTTCAGCGGTGGAAAACCATTAAAACATACCGCTGAATAAGTGGTGGTATAAGCCCCTGCGGTTAACCAATACATACGATCACCAATGGCTAAGTCATTCGGTAAGCCATAGCTGTAGTGCTCATACATAATATCGGCACTGTCACAGGTTGGCCCAGCAATGACACATTTATCCAACTCACCCTTTTTCTCGGTATAAATTGGAAACTTAATCGCCTCGTCCATGGTTTCAATTAAACCCGAGAACTTGCCCACATCGGTAAACACCCAACGCTCTAAGGCTGTGTAGGATTTTTTACTGATCAGCACCACTTCAGACACTAAAATGCCCGCATTAGAAATCAATGAACGGCCCGGCTCCAGAATAATTTGCGGTAAATCATCACCAAAATCTTCCTTCAGGAAGTGAGTGATCTGCTCGGCATACACACCCAACTGATTGGTTTTATCAATATAGTTAGCAGGAAAACCACCACCCATATTGATCATTTTCAGCGTGATATTGTGCTCATCGCGCAGACGGTCAAAAATGCTTTTCACTTTGCCAATCGCAGAATCCCAAGCGCCGATATCGCGCTGCTGTGAACCCACATGGAATGAAATACCATAGGGTTCTAATCCGAGTTCCTGCGCCAATACCAATAGCTCATAGGCCATCTCATTTTGGCAGCCGAATTTACGGGATAACGGCCAATCGGCAGTGTCTGTCCCTTCGGTTAGAATGCGGACATAAATGCGAGAACCTGGTGCTTCTTCGGCGATCATGCGTAAATCGGCTTCTGAGTCAGATGCATACATACGCACGCCACGCTCATAAAATGCTCGCACATCTTGGCGTTTCTTAATGGTATTGCCGTAACTCACACGGTCGGCAGTAACACCGACATTCATGACCATATCTAACTCATAGATCGAGGCGATATCAAAGTTGGACCCTTTATCTTTTAATAAAGATAAGATCTCGGCCGCAGGGTTTGCCTTGACTGCATAATAAACGTTGGCATAAGGAAAACTATTAACCATGTCATCGTATTGTTTCGCAATGATACTGGTATCGATCACCACGAACGGGGTTGCTTTGTCTTTGGCAAACGCTTCAATACGTTTGAATGTGTCCATATCATAATAATCAGCAACATCAATAGATTGAAATTGGCTCATTGGGCCAGAGTCTCCTTTGGGTCAGGTCATAAAAAGTGGGTATGAGTCTTAAAAACGTGCGCAGTAAACGATATTTTTCCATTTTACGCAACGAATTTTTATGCTGAATAACTAACTTTTTATGCCATTTAATTTTAAGGGGATATGTCATCCAAAAAAGTATTTGTAAAACAGATGTTTATGCATGCAAACCCGAAGTGAAATTTGCACCTATTTGGAGAATAAAAAGTGAATTTTTTACGATGTACTTAAATCAGGGATGGATAAGCGAGAATATCCATCCCTAACAAGCCTACTCAAGTGGACTATTTGAAGATGACAAAACCGCGACGCAGTAAGCCAATCACTGTGTCACATTTATTTTCGTGAGCGCTTGGCTCAATGCTTCACTGGAATCAAAATAAGCGATATCGAGAATATTGCGGTGATCAAGCAAAATCATCGTCGCCATATCCTTTGTGTCTGGCAGCATTTGGCTTATCTCACCTTCTCTATCTAGACCGATTGAAAAAGGTAATTCCTTCATTTGCGGTACCGCCACAAACTTAGCAATTAAAGAAGGCATACCACTAATATCAGCGACATAAACTAAGTGATTGGGAAACTGTGTTTCACTTAACGGTTGTAGCGTTTCTTTAATAATATCACCACCTTTCATACTGCGGCTAAAGAGTACTACACGGGTATCATCGGTGACTTCAATTGATTTATCATGCTGATCAACCAATGAAATAGGATTGATAGTATCCCCAGTTACATAACTAGCAGCAAATGCCCATATTGGGGTTAATAGGCAAGACACACATAACAACAGCGTTTTCATAAACACTCAACTCCATATTTGGATAGATGAACAGCATACCCGACTCCCCCTATTGGCTCATTAAAGCAACTGCGATTACATGATACGCTTCACAATGTATGGCAGCTAAGCATGGAATAACCTTTTTAGGTTATACTCATACGATTAAATTTATTACAAGGATATCAAAATGATAGCACCAGGACTGGATCAAGAATTACAGCAATTACAGGGCGTTTATCAACTGATCACTGAGTTTTTAGTCACCTATAGCTTTCAGTTACTTGGTGCTTTATTGATCTTTTTATTAGGTTTATGGGTTGCGAGTAAAGTCTCCCGTTTAGTCGCCAAACAGTTTGAAAAACACAATATTGATATCACCCTTAGCAACTTTGTCAGTAATCTTATTCGGATTCTGATTATTGTTATGGTGGGGATTATCGCCCTAGGCAAAATCGGTATTAGTGTTACTCCAATGGTGGCAGCTATTGGTGCGGCCTCTTTAGGTGCAGGCTTAGCTTTGCAGGGCATGTTATCCAACTACGCTGCAGGCGTAACTATTATCGTAACCAGACCGTTTGTAGTCGGAAATACTATTGAAATTAAAGGCGAAAGTGGTGTTGTTAAACGTATTAATTTAGGAATGACGATACTGACGAATGAAGAAGGTGAGCAAATCAGTATCCCGAATAAACATATCGTCGGTGAGATCCTACATAACTCTTTTAGCAATAAACTGGTCGAAACCCAGTTTAATCTCAGTTACAGCACAGATCCTGAGCATGCAATCGCAGTGATTACAAGCCAACTCACTAATAACCCTTATGTTCATCAGGAAACGACACCTAATATCGGCATAAACGGTTTTAACGCGGTAGGAATTGAAATGGGGGTGCGTTACTGGGTGCCAACCCAGAGCTATTTTCAGCATAAATATAAGGTCAATCTTGATTTATATCATGCACTTAAAAACGCAGGAATTGAGATAGCTTGCCCAATGAAAGAAATTCACTTACAAAATAAATAGCCCAAAATCATAGGTCTAAATCATTCAATTGGTCGACCTTAGTTAAACAGTAAACTTGCATTTTAGTGATAATCCAAGTTTACTGTGACTCCAAATATCGATAGTGACGGACTACTATGTTGTTGATACTCATAATTATTGCGTTTGTTGTATTGTTTATTGTTTTTGCTAAATATCAAAAAAAGCAAGCGCAAGCTAAGGCGCTTGCCGCAGGTGAACCTACGGCGCTACTCAATCATGGCCTAACGCTGATTAACCAAGGCGAAGTCAACGCTGGTCTAGATTATATTCAGCAGGCAGTCGATAAAGGCTTAGCCGTTGCCGCCATTGCTATGGCAGAACTTTATTCCGGTCGATTCCCACAAGTTCCCGCCGATCCCAAGGCATCTAACGATTGGTATAAAAAAGCCGCGGAAATAGAGCCTCAATATTTACCCATGCTCACCCTACCTAATTTGCTCTCTTCGCAGTCGCAAACACCCGATGAGTTAATCGCACAGGTAGAACAGCTCAAACCTAATGCCGAAGCGGGGCAAGCCGAGTTTCAATATGAGCTTGCTTACTTGTATCTAAGCCAGCCCTTTCTCGATCCCGATGCTAGCCAAGCAATTTACTGGTTCGAAAAAGCCGCCGCACAAGAAAACCAAAGAGCCTATTACCATTTAGCCACACTCTACTGGCATGATGAGCGCGTCACTTCGGACTATATCAAAGCACGTGAATACTTTGAGAAATCCGCAGCCGCTGATTATGAATTAGCAAAAGATGATCTAGGGCATATGCTTGCTGCAGGCCAAGGTGGACCTAAAGATTTAGCGCGTGCAGAGGCTTTACTTAGCGAGCGCGCCGCAGACGATGATTTCCGCCAGTATTATCTTGGTAAACGTTTCCTCTACGGTGAAGATTTTGCTGTCGACTATGACAAGGCGCGCCATTGGTTAAGCCAATCTGTCGCTAGAGGTAATGACTTCGCTAAGATTGAATTTGCTCATCTTTTACTGAAAGCGCCACAAAATGAGAGTGATTACCAACAGGCTAAAATTGACTTTGAAGAATTCGCACTTAAGTGGAATGAAGACGCACTGCTAGGCCTAGGCAAGATTTATGAGCAAGGTTTAGGCGTGAGTCGCCAACCGATTAAAGCGTTAATGTATTACCAGCTCGCGGCCATGAGCAATAGAGCAGATCACCTAAAAGAATTAGCCAGATTCAGTCAGCAACTAGGCACCTTAGAGATAAGAGAGGCTGAGCGTCTACGTGACAGTTTCTTGCATCAGCATCCAATCCCCGCTGAGCAACAACAATATTTTTATTCCTATAAGGCTGAATCATTTTTAAGTGGTGAAAAACCCACTCAAGAGGCTCTACAAGCGGCAGAAGCTTGGTACATCAAATCGGCAGAGCTAGGTAATGAAATTGCTATGCGGGAACTGGTCAATATTTACGGCGCGGAACAATTAAATAAACCCATACAAATGTTTATTTGGTCTAGTTTATTGCTACGTCATTTTGGTAAATACGGGATGAATAGCGTTCAACAGCTGCATCAAAACACCGCAAAATCATGTTTAACAGAATCCGAACTTGCCTACGCTGAAACTCAAATTGAGACCATAGAAAGCAAACTTGCCCCCTTTATTGAATCGGAAGATTAACCCGCTCAGGTTTGGTTAGATAAAGCTGACCAAACCATCATTTATCTCGCTCGTATAAAACCAAGCGCAAAAGCCACCTTCACACTACAATCTTTATATCGGTCCTAGCTATGCTTCTAAATCGTTAAAAAAATAGAACATAGTCTGACTTGCCATAACACCATAAAGAGTAAAGTCGCCCATTCAGATAGGCAAAAAAATGAAGTTGACTGTGATAACTAAGCTGTTAACGATGATTATCTTTTCATCCTTATGTTTGCCCAAAGCAGCAGCCGCAGTATCGCCAATTGTTTGGCAAGCGCACTGCCGCGATAGGAGCCCCATCATTTATTTTGAACAAGGTGAATGTAAAGGCCCCGGTGCCGCGGTGATAAATGAAGTATTCCGCCGCCTAGGACACAGAGTACATTGGACTGATGTTCCATGGGCAAGAACAATCAAAGTTGCAGAGGCTGGTCAGGTTGATCTCATTCCCTCCCATTCAATGACCACAGAACGAGAGTCCTTCCTCGACCCTATGCTACTTGGCTACGACAAACGATATGTCTATTACTACGCGCTGGCGAGTCAACCGACGGCTATTCGGGAGTTCAATGAACTCACCCCTTATATCATTGGAGCATTAAGAGGGACATTTTATAGCACGCAATTCAATGAAAATATGAATCAACTAAAGGTTTCATTTGTTAATACTAACAGCCAGTTAATTAATATGCTCAAAGCGGGCCGTATTGATTTAGCAATTAGCTCTGAGCAACATGAAATGCATATTTTTGCCAATGATCCCATGCTAAAACAGATGGAATATGTCGATATCAGTAAAAATGGCCGCTACTTCAGCATTCCATTAACGTCACCACGACACAAATATGCAAAGCAGGTTCATCAAATCGTCGACCAAATGCGTACCTCGGGTGAAATCACGCGTCTATTTGAATCCTATGGTGTCGAGCCACCACTTAATCTCACTGAATCACCTACCGCCACTCACTAATCAATACTCAAATTAACCCTGTCATCATTGAAACAAAAAGACAATTAGACTCAACTTTATCTTAATTTTGCCCTAATTTGTCTTACTGACTGGCTCAATACGGTAGTTTAAGTCTGTTTATAGTCTAAATCATCTGATTTTTATGGCATTTATTTTGCCTAATCAAGCCATGTTCAATTGTGGCAACCTCTATGACTGCGGGCAAAACCCCAACCCATTTTACGACTCAACCATTAAACCGTGTACTCGGTGAAACCAGTGGCGCTTTTGCCGACTTAGGTACTTTTTTACCTTTAGTGTTAGGGCTTATCGCCCTTAACCAGTTTTCTCCCCAAGGGATATTTTTAGGCTTTGGCGTATTCGCGATAATAAGTGCATTTTTTTACCGCCGCCCTATGCCAGTCCAACCGATGAAAGTCATCGCTGCACTGGTGATCGCCCAAGGCTTAACCCCTGGGATGCTACAGGCCAGTGCCATGTTGATGGGCATTATCCTGTTAATCTTGGCCTTTAGCGGCGCCATCACTTGGCTTGCTAAACAATTATCCCAAGCCGTGAGTGTGGGGATTCAATTGGCGATTGGTCTGCAATTGATGTGGATGGGTGCCAAGATGATGAGCGACTTTTGGCTCCTCGGGCTAGGCGCATTTATCTTGTTATTTGTGAGTAAATTCTTGCCATTACGCTACCTTGCCATGCCACTCGTTATCACCGCAGGCATGATCTGGCAAGCCAATAGCCAAACCGACATGGCCACCAGCCTGAGCATTCCAGCCGTGAGTGCATCTTTACATTTGGCTTGGCCGACACTAAACGAATGGAGCTCGGCCGCGATTTTGCTGGTGTTACCGCAACTGGCGCTCACCTTAACCAATGCGGTGATTGCAACCTCGGTTATGGCGCGGGAAAAATTCCCTGAAGATGCCGCCAAACTTACCCCTAAAAACTTAGCGATTAGCTCTGGGCTGGCGAATCTATTGCTCGCACCTTTTGGTGCTGCGGCCATGTGTCATGGCGCGGGAGGACTCGCGGTGCAGTACCACTTTGGCGCCCGAACTCACCTCGCACCACTGATTTTTGGCGGCACTTGTCTTATCATTGCCCTGTTTTGGGATAACCAAATGGCTTGGCTACTTGGGCTGATCCCAGTAGCGATTCTCGGCAGTTTACTGTCTATCGGTGGATTACAATTAGCCTGGTCAAAACGCCTGCTCGACGGCAAGCCTTTCTGTATCTTTGTGATCTTATCTACCGCCGTGACTTGCCTTGCCATTAACGCGGCGGCAGGGTTGGCCGTGGGAATTATTCTCGAACAAGGTCGCCGCACTTGGGCCATCGCTATGCGCTAATATGGCTTTCTCGCATTGTCACTTCGACGCTATTCCCGTGGTAATACTACGGTGACAATGCAACCTTGCTGCCAAGGTAATGCTGCTTCGGTGGTACAATCTTGGCAGTTTTCAATTTGAATACTCCCGTGATGGCGGGTAACCACATCCTTACAGATCGCCAAACCTAACCCTAAACCTTCATCCTTGGTTGAGGCGAAAGATGCCATCAACTCACTCGCCTGCCCCTGTAGACCTTCACCATTATCAATAACGAATACTCTGATTTCATGCGGCAAATAGTAGATATCAATCCATAACTGCCGCACCCGAGTATCACCACAGGTTTCTAGCGCATCTAGACTATTTTTCACTAGATTGACCCACATTTGGCTTAAACCCACACTATCACCCGTAAGTTCAAATGGCTCGCCCTGTACTCGTACATTCACTTGTACATTAGCCCTATCTAACTCTCGCCGCAGTAAAGCTAAGGCTTCTTTCACCACCACCGTAATATCTAAAGGTTCAGTCTTAGCTTGGCGCCGT
The DNA here is from genome assembly GCF_000015185.1 of Shewanella sp. W3-18-1. Lineage (NCBI taxonomy): Bacteria > Pseudomonadati > Pseudomonadota > Gammaproteobacteria > Alteromonadales > Shewanellaceae > Shewanella > Shewanella sp. W3-18-1. Next base: position 4,158,208 of record NC_008750.1, read on the forward strand.
TTAAGTAAGCCGCGAATACGATGCACAACCGCTCCTGCGCGAATCGATTGAGCATTAATTTTTCCAAGCACATCATAAAGTTCGGGATTATTTTGCCCAAGCCTTTCCAGTTGTAACATGGCACCTTCACTGTATTGGGTGATGGCTGCTATAGGTTGATTAAGCTCATGGGCAAGGCCTGCGCCAATTTCCCCCAAAATCGCCGCACTTTGTAACCGCTCTAGTTGCAGTGCCTTATCCTTTAGTTGCCGCTCTGTACTGATTAAAAACTCACTCTTCTGGCGAAATTTATATTCAAGCCAAAGGTGATAAATAGTTGAAACAATAAAAATCAGTAACAACACTCCGCCCCATTCTTTATTTTTTTCCATCCATTTATAAACGGTTTGATAAAGCGGTGGTGAAGCCCCTTGTAGTTGTAGTTCTTTGAATAATTCAATGACTTTTAACTGGCTAACGGGCGCTGTCCAGCCCAACGTATCGGCGGTAATCGCAGCCACATGGTCAGGAGGTAAATCAAATAAAGCGCGGGAGATCTGCATAGTAATCCTCGGGGAAACAGTATCTGCCGCAGCAAATGACCAACTGGGATACAACTGGGTACTTACCTCACAGTCATACCCTGCGGGCTTAGTCGGGTGGATCACTCGAAAATCAGCTTTATTAATCAGCCCTGTCTCAATCATTTCTTCTAAGGTACAAAAGGGGGCTATGGCTGCATCGGCGCTACCATCACGCACCTGATAAATCAGCGGTTCTAACGGGAAACCTAAAAAACGCACTTGCCCAAAAAACTGCTCTGGTAAAAAACCCATTTTGTGCAGCAATCCCATGGCTGCTTGATACCCCCCTAAGGCCTGCGGATCGGTTGCGACCACATTTTTACCCCGTAGATCCTGTAGGGTTCGAATTGGGCTATCAGCACGTACAATGATAGTTGCACCTATCGTGAAAGTGCTGCCTTGATGCTTACGGCTCTTCATCGTCGCCAGCCAAGATAGCGGAAAATTATTACTTAAGTGTAAATACTGCCCTGGGTTGGTCACAATAAACTGCAAGTCATGGCTAAGTAAGCCACTACTCATACCATTAAAATCAACTGGGACAACTTCAAAATGGCTATTAGGTACTTGTTCACTGAGATAATCCATCATAGGTTGCCAACGCTGCTTAGCCTGCAATACACCGTGGTTCGCCAGAACACCCACCTTAAATAAGTTCACTTCGGTCGCTTCATCGGCATAGCTCAAACTCACATAGCTCAACCCTAAAAGTAATAAATAACCGATAGCTTTAAACATTAAGCGCATCTCTTTTGCCTGAGTAATACCAAGACCTTAACTGATAAAAAGACACTAAGCTGTGAAATGCCACCAAACTCTCACCCCACTGTAAAATGAATATTGTGATTTAGTGATATACCTCCCAAGACACAGGGTTAATCTTGAGCACTACACCTTCACGGCTTAAGCTGGTTAGGGCTTGTTGAGGTATGGAGATTTTATGTTTGGCGCTGTAACTCACCAAAACAATCAACAAGCCCTAATAATCTGCCTAATAACACAGGATATATATGCTCACTAAGCTGCCCCTTTATCTTGTCGATGACGATGACGCCATTTTAGATTCACTTGGCTTTATGCTCAGGCAATTTGGCTACCAAGTACAAACCTTTAATAATGGTCGAGACTTTCTCGAACAGTGCCCACTATCTGAGGCTGGCTGCGTAATTTTAGATAGCAGAATGCCTGAAATTACGGGCCAAGAAGTACAGCAAAAACTGATAGAAACCCACAGTCCACTAGGCGTGATATTTCTCACAGGTCACGGTGATTTACCTATGGCATTGAGTGCTTTTCGTAAAGGGGCCTGCGACTTTTTTCAAAAACCCGTATCGGGCAAAGCATTAGTACAAGCCATTGAAAAGGCTCAGTGCGAGAGCCTCGCAACCTTTGAAAAGCAGAGCTTACAACATAAGTTTGACCAACTCACCGAACGCGAACAGCAAGTGTTAGCCCATGTAATCCAAGGCATGACTAACAAGCAAATCTCGGAGGCAATGTTTTTATCCCTACGCACGATTGAAGTTCACCGTGCAAAAATCATGAAAAAACTTGAAGTAAATAATATGGCAGAGCTAGTACAGCACTTAGGGAGCCTTAATTCTGTTCTATAACTTCGTGAGCTGATACTCAAGTTTATCTAACCACTTTACCCTGGCGGTTTAAAGATGCCTTACCTGCGACAAGCTGTCGCAGTTTGTGCATTTGGCTTTGTTAAAAATCGTATCAAAGCGCACACTCTCGCAATAGGTTCTTTCCTCTGTGCCCTGCTGGCGCTCAAGAAATCCACTGCTTTTGAACCTTCACCCCGAGAGCCTGCCAGTGCCCTCGGGGATTTTTTTATATGTTTGATTTTCGAGTTTCTTTACCTCAGAAAAACACCCACAATAGAATGGAATAATTCAGCACTGGGCTCACACTGCGGACGGGTTATATAATTGACGGCCATTTCAAATGATAAGACCCATGGCAGCCTATGTTCAAATCCTTCATATTCATCATTTTTAGTCTATTTTTATTAACCTCTATTGGCGGCTGTGTTGGGCCATTAAATGCGAAATGCGATGCAAACTCGCCTTACAGCACACAAGAATGCAATGCCGCAGACGCCGCGGTTTATGTTGCTGCCGCCATATTAGAAGGCCCAGATAAAAGTCAAACGTGTAACGATATGTCCGGCAAAGCAAAACAAGACTGCCTCGCTCAGCAACAAGCACTGAAAGAATCATTAGAGAAACACGCACGGAAATCGCATTAAGGAAGAATAAATGAAAGCTTCTGTTTTTATTGCCGCGACCCTCGACGGTTATATCGCGACGCCCGATGGGGATATCGACTTTTTAAATCAGCACCCCAGTACTAATCCCGATGAAGACTTTGGTTATCATGCCTTTATCGACACTATCGATGCGATTGTAATGGGACGAAAAAGCTTTGAAAAAGTCCTCTCCTTCGATTGTGATTGGCCCTATATGAATATCCCAGTGTTTGTATTAAGTCGCAGCGGCATAACAGTACCGTCGGCGTTAAGTGAGCACGTACAAGTGCTTAATGGCAATGCGGCAAATATTAGCAAACAACTCAGAGAGCGTGGCTTCAAACATCTCTATATCGATGGCGGCCAAACAATCCAAGGCTTTTTAGCGGCAGGGCTAATTCAGGAACTCACGCTCACTCGCATCCCCACTTTACTGGGTAAAGGTATTCCGCTCTTTAGTGACGTACCCCAAGCCATACCATTAATGCCAATCCACACCCAGCAATATGACAATGGCTACGTACAAACCCGCTATCGTGTTATAGACAACACGGCTTTATAAGCCGTTTACATTCGGCAGATGGCATTGAAGGGTAAAGTTCTGGCTTGCCATCTTACAGCAGTCTCATGTAACAATAATGTTAAACAACTAAATATTATCAATGACTTACTGATTGCAAATCAAAGTTCCGTTAGAATATTGTCCTCTAACAGATAGGTGAGCAATATGAGTCGTTTGCAGTCCTCGAAGGGCTTTACGTTAATTGAGCTGGTTGTGGTCATTATCATCCTTGGGATCTTGGCCGTCGTCGCAGCACCACGGTTTTTAAACCTAGGCCAAGATGCTCACGATGCCAGAGCCAAAACCGCATTTGCGGCCTTTACCTCTGGTGTTAAGCTTTATCACAGTTGCTGGCTTGCGGGCGGTCACTCTGGTTATATCCAAGATCTCGCCTGTTATGGTGATGGAAAAATAGATTCAACCTCCACTGGATTTCCACTCGGTATCAACACGGCAAGTAGCAGTAATGCAGGAACCCAATTACAGGGCGAGTTTTGCGGTGAGCTATGGCACAACCTAATTGGAAACAATGAATTTGTCCTGGCTAATCACTTCGACTGGCAGCAAGTGCCCAACACTGACATTGTTTATTGGTACAGTGGCGGCCCAATAACTAATCCAAATACCTTTTGCTATTTCAATTATGTCTCAGATGATCGTCGTTTAGGCAGTGAAAATTGGGAACTCAAATACTATCCCCTTAGTGGCTACACTGAAGTGGGCCGATCCACTCTTTCCCAGTAACCGCCTATTTTCCCCGCGAAAAGAATGCCAAAGATCGCAAACTCCTTTGGCTTTTCTTACTACAACTTGAATTATTGTCATCTATCCCCATATCTACTCCATTATCCACCGCATGATTTGTCATGGCGGGCCAGAGAAGAGGATTCAAAAGTGACCACTATCGTATCAGTACGCCGTAATAATCAAGTTGTCATCGCCGGCGATGGACAAGTCTCCCTAGGCAATACCGTGATGAAAGGTAACGCCAAGAAAGTGCGTCGCTTATATCACAACAAGGTATTAGCCGGTTTTGCTGGCGGCACCGCTGACGCCTTTACCCTATTTGAGCGTTTTGAGGCCAAACTCGAAATGCACCAAGGCCATTTACTGCGCTCGGCCGTCGAACTGGCCAAAGATTGGCGAACCGATCGCATGCTGCGCAAACTCGAAGCTATGCTCGTCGTGGCCGATGCGGAAGCGTCGCTTATCATCACAGGCAACGGCGATGTGGTACAGCCAGAGTATGACTTAGTCGCCATTGGCTCGGGTGGTAATTATGCCCAAGCGGCGGCGCTGGCACTGTTGCAAAACACCGAATTATCGGCACTCGAAATCGCAGAAAAGTCCTTAACTATTGCCGGCGATATTTGCGTGTTTACCAATCAATTCAAAACGATTGAAGAACTCAATTACTAAACAGCCCGTGAGGAATATTATGTCTGAAATGACCCCCCGTGAGATTGTCCACGAGCTGGATGCACACATTATCGGCCAGAAAAAAGCCAAACGCTCCGTTGCCGTAGCCCTGCGTAACCGCTGGCGCCGCATGCAACTAGATGCCGACTTCCGTCAAGAAGTCACCCCCAAAAATATTCTGATGATTGGCCCAACAGGTGTGGGTAAAACCGAAATAGCCCGCCGTTTAGCCAAACTCGCGAATGCGCCTTTTATTAAGGTCGAAGCCACTAAGTTCACCGAAGTGGGTTATGTCGGTAAAGAAGTCGAGCAAATCATCCGTGATTTGACCGATATCGCCATCAAACTGACCCGTGAACAACAAATGGGCAAGTGCCGTCAGCTCGCTGAAGAACATGCCGAAGAACGCATTCTCGACGCCCTGCTGCCTAAGCCGAAAAATGACTGGGAAAGCACAGACACCGACACGGGTTCAAACACCCGCCAAATCTTCCGCAAGAAACTACGCGAAGGTCAATTGGATGATAAGGAAATCGATATCGATGTGGCGCAGCCGCAGATTGGTATTGAAATCATGTCGCCACCGGGCATGGAAGAAATGACAAACCAACTGCAAAGCCTGTTTAAAAACATGGGCCAAGCACCAGCAAAACGTCGCAAGATGAAGATCAAAGAAGCCTTTAAGCTATTGATCGAGGAAGAAGCCGCTAAGTTGGTGAATCAAGAGGATTTAAAAGAGCAAGCCATTGAAATGGTTGAGCAACACGGCATAGTGTTCCTCGATGAAATCGATAAAATCTGTAAGCGCGGCGAAACCTCAGGGCCAGATGTTTCACGCGAAGGTGTGCAACGTGACCTGCTGCCGCTGGTTGAAGGCTGCACTGTGACCACTAAACACGGCATGGTAAAAACAGACCATATTCTGTTTATCGCCTCTGGCGCGTTCCAGATGGCAAAACCCTCGGATTTAATCCCTGAGTTACAGGGACGTCTGCCGATCCGCGTTGAGTTAGATGCGCTATCGGCCGATGATTTTAAACGCATTTTGACCGAGCCACACGCCTCGCTCACCGAGCAATATGTGGCACTCATGGGGACAGAAGGCGTTAAGGTCGAGTTTACCGAATCGGGCATTGAAAGCATTGCCAAAGCCGCATGGCAAGTAAACGAGCGCACCGAAAATATCGGCGCCCGTCGTCTGCATACTGTGATGGAAAAGCTAATGGAAGATATTTCTTATGAGGCTTCCGACAAGTCTGGCAGCGCCTTTGTGATTGATGCCGATTATGTGAGTGCCCACTTAGATAATCTGGTGCAGGACGAAGACTTAAGCCGCTTTATTCTCTAGTGCGCCCCCGCTCATCGCCAAGCCCAAACAACTTGGCGATGAACGACAACTCAAAAGCAAAAGTGTGACTTAAACGAAAAAGCCTCCTCCCAGAGATAGACAGCTCTGGCTTACCCTTTGTATCCTTGGCGGCAAGCGGTTACATTAATCAGGCGTTATTTTAATGAGTCCTTATCTTATCCCTAGCATTTTCTGGTAACCAACCTATGACCACAGCAAGCCCCAATGTCATTGATCTTAAACTGAAACGTAAATCGCGCATTCTAGAAATCAGTTTCGATAATGGAGAGCAATATCAACTTAGCTGCGAGATGCTCAGAGTCTACTCGCCCTCTGCCGAAGTGCATGGTCACGGCAACCCAAAGCTGGTCACCCATAAGAAAAACGTCAATATCACCAGCATCGAACCGGTTGGCAACTATGCGGTAAAAATCGTCTTCGATGATGGCCACGATACCGGCCTATTCTCGTGGAAAGTACTCTACGATCTCGCCACCCACCAAGTGGAGTTATGGGAAAAATACTTAGCTCGCCTACGCGCTGAAAAAGCCTCGCGCGAACCGCTGATCTCGATGAATATTAAGTACAACTAATCGGTTGAATAGCCTAGTATTGCCCAAGGAGATTGCTCTGTTTTCTCCTTGGGCCATAACACCAAAACCTTACTGACTATGGCATCTAAGGAAAGATAATGTCGGAAAAAGTCCCCTGCACAGCCTGCCAAACCTTAATCATGCCCAGCACCGCCGAGCGAAACGCGGGCTTATGTATGCCCTGTAAAAATGGTAATCGTGAAAATATCGAGCAGGCAAAAGCCTATTACCAGCAGGAGCGGGAATTAGATAAAACTTGCCCTTTTAGAGCACTGTGGCGAGATATTGTGGTGAGGGTGCACGACGATAAGCAGGGTTTTCACACACTAAGCGAAGCAGCGCAATACTATTACGTAGTCAATTGCCTCTCTGGCGAAGTCTATAACGGCGGCTTCATCCAATATTTCGATAACTCATCGGGCGAGTATTATGAAGTTGCCGAGCGCGGCCTTCAGCAAATAGGCGCTTTGCACTCGTTAGCTCTATTACAACAAGCCAAACAGGCGGTATTTGGCGACCATCCAGTCCCCACCAATAGAGACCAGCGTCTGGCCGCAACTGATAATCCAATAGCCGAAGCACGACTCAATCAACTCGATGATGAGTTTTATAAAGACTTGGATAATCTTGATATCAAGCTAGAGAGCTATGCGCGACAAACTGGGTTGGTTAACGCCATCGAATGATTACGGGTTTATAGCGAGAACTTTAAGCAAGTAATTAAGCGATACTTTAACTGAAACTATCAGTAGTATTTTTTGTTTAAAGTCGTGGGGCTTCACCCCCTGATTTTTTATAAAGAGTCGACCAAGGAGGACTGCTCGTCCTATCCTCCTTGCCCAATCCCAAATCACAGCGATAAAACCTCCCCTGTAAAGCCACCTTCAGATTGATCCCAACCACCCATATCATCGTATCCCCAATTGCAAAGATCATTCACCAGAGCCCACCTAATGCAATTACGGCAGCAATTACGGCAGCAATTACGGCAGCAATTACGGCAGCAATTACAGCAGCAATTAAAGCACTTCCATTCGGTCAGGTTAATTTTAGGCGATCAGCTTAATGCGCAGCATACTTGGTATAAGCAGGTCGATCCCAAGGTACTGTATTTAATCGCAGAATTGCATCAAGAAAACACCTATGTGACGCACCATGTGCAAAAGATCTGTGCCTTTTTCAGTGCTATGACACAATTCGCCAGCAAGCTTTGCGCGGACGGGCATCAGGTGCGTTACCTCACCCTCGACGATACCCAAAACTTTGCCGATCTGAATGCCTTACTCCAACACTATATCGCCGAAACAGGTGCAATTAAGTTTGAATATCAACGGCCTGACGAATATCGACTGTTAGCCCAGTTAAGCCAACTTAAGTTTGCCAATATAACGGTGAACTGCGTCGATACTGAGCACTTTTTATTACCCTTTGCCGAGATTGATAGGGAGTTCCCCCAAGGGCAGCACAGAATGATGGAGCATTTTTATCGGCGAATGCGCAAAAGATTCAATATCTTAATAGAGGATGGCAAGCCTGTTGGTGGGCAATGGAATTTTGATGCGAGCAATAGGCAAAAGCTTAAATCCCAAGATCTGAAATCATTACCAACACCCTTGATGTTTGGCCACAATGTAGAAGATATTCTCGAGCGCCTTAAACGCCATGGCATTAACACCATGGGAAAGGCGGATATGCATTTACTCTGGCCGATAAACCGCGCGCAAAGCCTCGAGTTGCTTAAGTATTTTTGCGAGTATTGCCTGCCCGCCTTTGGCCGCTTTCAAGATGCGATGACCCAGCAGCATCCGGCGCAGTGGAGCCTGTACCATAGTCGGCTGTCCTTTAGCTTAAACGCCAAACTTATCAACCCATTAGAAGTGATTAATGCGGCGATTGAGTATTATCAGGCCAACCCGCATATCGAGATAGCCCAAGTCGAAGGTTTTGTTCGGCAAATCCTCGGCTGGCGAGAATACGTTCGCGGAATTTATTGGGCGAATATGCCGCAGTACGCCAGCATTAATGCCCTCGAGGCCACGCGCAAGCTGCCCGACTACTTTTGGAATGGCAAGACTCAAATGAATTGCCTGCGCCATGCGTTATCTCAATCATTGGATTTTGCCTATGCCCATCATATTCAGCGCCTAATGGTGATCGGCAATTTTTGTTTATTAACCGAAATCGAGCCAAATCAGGTAGATGAGTGGTATTTAGGCGTGTATGTGGATGCGATTGAATGGGTCGAAATGCCCAATACTCGCGGCATGGCACTATTTGCAGATGGCGGCATTGTCGGCACAAAACCCTATGCTGCAAGCGGCAGTTATATCAATAAAATGAGCGACTATTGCAGCGGTTGTCATTACAAAATAAAAGAACGTAGCGGCGCACTCGCTTGCCCATTCAATAGCTTTTATTGGCGCTTTATGAATAAACATCGCGCACGATTGTCGCAAAACCCAAGGATTGGCATGCTGTACCAGACTTGGGACAAGATGGAAGAATCCGTCCGAAACACCATATTAGCCACTGCCGAGCACAATCTTGCCAATCTAAACCGTTTATAGCGGCACATTTTATAATGGCACATTGACCATGGAGAATTTTGTTATGGAAATACTTATCATTGGCGGAAGTGGTGGCATTGGTAAAGCCATGGTTAAACAAATCCAAGAAACATATCCAGACGCGGCTGTGCATGCCACCTACAGGCATCATCCTCCCCAAGATGTGCAGGAGAAGATCCAATGGCATGCGTTAGATGTAACCAATGAAGCCGAGATTAAACAGCTAAGTGAACAACTCGCTAAATTAGATTGGGTCATTAACTGTGTTGGCATCTTACACACCCAAGATAACGGGCCTGAAAAAAGTTTACAGTCCCTCGATACGGATTTTTTCCAGCATAATCTAAAGTTAAATACGCTTCCCAGCGTCATGCTGGCAAAATACTTTGAGCCTGTGTTAAAACGCAGTGTGTCTGCAAGATTTGCCGTGGTGTCGGCCAAAGTCGGCAGTATTACTGATAACAGATTGGGTGGCTGGTATAGCTATCGCACCTCAAAAGCGGCACTGAATATGTTTCTTAAAACGCTGTCGATTGAATGGCAAAGGACAATGAAACACTGTGTGGTGCTATCACTTCATCCCGGCACTACAGATACGTCATTATCCAGACCTTTTCAGCAGAGTGTGCCCAAAGATAAATTGTTTACACCGCAATACGTTGCCCAGTGTTTAGTGAGCATTATTGCCAATGCCACTCCAGCTCAAACGGGAAGATTTTTAGCCTACGATGGTGCAGAGCTTCCTTGGTAGAGCAATAAGGCAACGCTTAGCACTGACACAGGTTAACTCTGACAGCGATTAACCTTGGCAAAAGTAGGCATAGTTTATTCGGCTGCCTTGCCCCCATACCGCCGTCCAACAATTCACATCGCTCATATAACCAAAGTAGATAGCCTGCAACGTATCGCATTCATCTTGAAAGGGCGCCTTATTGTCGTTAATAAATTGCGCCGAGGCCGCCAAAATATCACTGCATACCTCATCATCGGCGACTAACCAGATAAAGTCATCACGCCAATAGTCCCGTGCAACAGCCTCTTCGGGAGAATATAAATCCAGTTTTTGTTGTAGAACTTGCCGCTGCTCGGGCGTGACGAAGCAAGAGATCGCCAGTTTATCCAATACCCCAGCGCCACCCGCCCAAAAGGATAAATCAAAGTCTAACTGCTGCGGTTCTGGCGCAAATCCCAATAGATTTTCAATCACTTGTAAACTTTTGGCTAAATTGGTATCGGGCCTGCGATAACGCACCTCAATACCATCATACTCACGCATCCTACGACTCCTTCCTTGAGATCATTCTCGTTTACTTTAGCGGCCCGGTTTCACTCACGGGTTTCTTTAATAACTTACGCTGCAAAGTACGGCGATGCATACCAAGCTGGCGGGCGGTAGCCGACACATTGCCCTGATTCGCATTGAGCACTTGCTGAATATGTTCCCACTCCAGCCGTTTAGGATTAAGCGGCGAGTCATCAATTTCATCCTCTTGCAATAAATGTGACTGCGTATCTATATCCAGCGCAACAAGCAGTGTTTGGGTATCGACAGGTTTAGCCAAATAGTTATCGGCGCCGAGGCGAATCGCTTCCACCGCCGTTGCGATACTGGCATAGCCTGTGAGCAAGACCATCATCACCTTCGGCAGTAAATTACGCAGCGGCACAATTAAACTTAACCCATTGGCTTCAGCAAGCTTCATATCCAACAGAATATGGCTGGGTCGAAACTCCCGCGCCACCAGCAGTACATCGCTAGCATCATGGGTTAGACGACAATTAAACCCATGGCGCGTAAGACGACGTTCCAAAATACTCGCAAGGGCGTGGTCATCCTCAACAATCAACAATTTTTTCATGGCGTTATCTTATCGACCAAGGCGGTCTTATCTAATGTTTTCGGGTCAACTAAAACCGTAAAACAAATTTGGGCAACGGTTCCGCCCTGCGGGTGGTTAGCCAGAACTAACTGTGCGCCTAGCCTTTCTAAGCTGGCATGACTAAGTAACAGTGCAACCCCTAATCCTTTAGGGCTTTCAACCAGCAGAGTACCGAGTTGAGGCAATAATGATGGTGCAATTCCGGCGCCGTAGTCGCGGATCCGCACATAAAGCAGCCCTTCATTTGGCTCGCTATCCACACTAATATCCACCTGTGCCACACCTAGCGTTTCAGCACTGGCGCGGGCAGCATTTTCAATCAAGGCCATGATTGCAGGTGCAAGGCTCATATCAGTCAAAATGTGTAGCCCTGTCAACTGCGAAGGGGGACAGGCAATCTGCCAATTAAGCTCTGTATGTGGCATAAGCAATGAGGTTTTTTGTTTAAGTCCATCAATAAGCTCATTTAAAGCTAACGGATGCTGACGACGGTCACGAATCGATTCTGTGGCTAGCCGCAATTCGGTAAGAGTATGTTCACAGCGACCGAGAGCAATTTCCATCTCGCCCACACTGGCAGATACAACACGACCTTCTTCCTTAACTTCGTCTAACAATAATCTTAAGGTTGAGAGTGGCGTAGCCAATTGATGTGCCATTTGAGCTGACGCCGTCCCTAGCGCGAGTAATTGCTCCTGACGCAATTGTCCCTCACGCATAAAGGCCAATTGCGCGTCTTGACGACGCATACGTTTAGTGATCAGCGCGACACTGGTCGTCATCACTAATGCTGAAATCACAAAGTTAAACCACATTCCCAAATAGTGGGAACTCATATCCATACCGTGGTGCTGCATTTGCGATTCTGGCACGGTAAAAATCATCAAGCTATAGGCAAGGGTCGATATCGCCGTCAGGCTCCAAGGTGCCCAAATTGGTAATGTGACAGCGGCCAAGGCGATAGGCAATAACAACAGCGAGATAAAGGCATTGGTGGCACCACCGGAAAAATATAACCACGAAATCCAAAATAGTGTATCTAACCCCAGCGCAATAAATAATCCACTTTCTTTTGCAAACAATGGCTTGCGTAATACGAGTGTGAGTGACAAATATAGTGTCTCCAACACGAGTACATGCACTAAAGGTTCCATTTGCAAGCTAAGGCCAAAGGTGTCGGCTGCAAAGGTGGTTAAACCCATTTGTAATAACAAACCTAATGTTCGTAGCAATGCAACTTGGTCGGCTGCAGGTAAACTTGTGCCCAAAATCTTCGTCATTGCAACACCTATATGCAGTCGCTAAGTGAATTCACTTTAATTTAAAAAGCCTTTAATATTCAATGCATTTATTAAATACTGCTCGACCTTTAAGTCTATCTTGACGAGTGGGTTTTAAAACTCAAACCCATTGCACTGAGCATCGTGGTGAATACCGCTCACAGGATCCACAAACCGCAAACGTTGGGCCATTAACTTTAACGGTGTAGCAAAATTATCTGGACCTTTGGGCTGTAATTTTGGATAAAATCTGTCGTTTAACAATGGCATACCTAGACTTAACATATGCACTCTTAGTTGATGCGTTTTTCCCGTAATCGGGCTTAAATGGAATAATCCTAAGTCGTCTTTTATCGCCACCAAACTGATTTCAGAATGGCTATTCGCTTCACCTTCAACCACTTGCATCGTGAAACTCGGATCACCTGGCTGCATACGATTTTTTACCGTCCAATGCAGTGGCAAAGTTAAATGGCCTTTTTGGTATTGCTCAATAATTCCAGGTGTGAGTTTTGCAATGGCCTGATAATCCTTACAAATGGCATTATCGACAAAAAGTTGATGATAAAGATGACGTGTTTCAGGCTGAATTGTCATCAAAATCACTCCTGCGGTTTCACGGTCTAATCTATGGGCCGGAGCAATGGTCTCGATGCCCGTTCGCAGCCTCAATCGATGTACTAAACACTCATTCACATAATTACCACTAGGCGTTACAGGCAAAAAATGCGGTTTATAGGCCAAGATAAGGTTATCGTCTTGAAATAGAATCTGTTCTTCAAAGGGGACTTTTGTCTCAACAGGTACTTCGCGATAGTAATATACCCTCGCCATTGGACGGTAAAGCGTATCTAGCGCGATCAAACTGCCATCCTGCCAATGCACTTTGCCATCGAGAATACGCTCACGCCAAACTTCTTCACCGATACGCGCAAAGTGTGTCGAAAGAAACGCAAATACTGTCGGCGTATCGGTAATATTCCGGGGCAGTACTACATAGGAAGGTTGAGCGGCGCGGACAGTTAAGGTCATATCGAAAAAAAGCGGCTATTGAGAAGCCGCTATTCTAGCGTTTATAGGCTTTTTCAGTCTACATGCGACTTGATCAGTTGTAATACAAAATCCAGTGTCTTATGGCAATCGGGTTGATTGACCAACACTAATTTATCTTTGTTATACATAGGTAAAACCTCAAGCCAACGCTGGCTGACCCAAGCCGCATCTTCTAAATGCACTTGGGCATAAAGCTCCAAGAGCGCAGGGTTAACCTCATAGAATTGCTCTAGAGCGGCGCTAATTAATTCAAACTCACCTTTGATTGGCTCATGCCGCCAATTACGACAAGGTAAGGTACGCGACATCCAGACTTTATCTTTAGCCTGCGCCGCTGAGAGTATATTTACCCTTTGTCGCCCTTCGAGCACAATGCTAAGAGAATCATCCTCTAACTGATTAAAATCAATAATATTGCACTGAGTCGCAGTGGGATAACAGGGCGGATTTCCACGTGGATTTGCCGCAGCAAAGGCTAAATCATATTTCCCTTTAAGCACATCTGCCACCATTCGCAAATAACCGGGCTCCACCACTCTAACTTCAATCCTTCCCTGTGGCAGTAACAAGGCATCGCGTATGATTAACGCCATTTCTCGTGTTTGCATAGCAACCTCCCGCCCTGAAATAAAAGGAAATGATCAGTAACTCACCTACATTCCCTATTAACTTAGAGTGTAGCAGTAGAAATAATTTCCTTCCTAAGCAAGTAAAAAAGCATCCACCTGATTTGTGTAACCAGAAACACCTCCACTTTTTAAAAGTGTCTTAATGATGACTCCCGACAACATATTCATTTATATCGATTTAGAACAGTCCGCTCTGAGTTAGTACATATCCGTCTAAATGTAACAATTGTTATGGTGTTAACCTTCGTTCGGTCTAATTGTTGTTTTATATATACATTATTGAGAGGTTGTATGCGTCTAGCCGTTATCGCATTAGCAGTATCATCTACATTGACTATGTCTGCCGCACAAGCAGATTCACAACACGCTGCCGTAGAAAAAATTGAAGTTATCGGCTCACGTATTGCCTTGCGCACGGCAACCGACAGTGTTGCCCCTGTCGATATCATCACAGCCGAACAACTCGAATCAACAGGTATGACGGAAACCGCAAAAGCGCTGCAATTTGCGGCGCCAAGCTATAGCTTTCCATTCTCCTCGGTGACTGACGGTTCAGATGCGGTTCGCCCCGCCAGCTTACGTGGCCTGTCGCCAGACCACACCTTAGTGCTCGTAAATGGCAAGCGTCGCCATGGTTCTGCCCTAGTACATTTAAGTGGCACCATGGGAAAAGGCTCGTCTAACGTCGATTTAAACGCGATTCCAATGACAGCGATAAAACGCATTGAAATTCTCCGAGATGGAGCCTCAGCGCAATACGGCTCGGATGCAATTGCGGGCGTGATTAACGTGGTACTCAAGGACAGCGATCAAGGAGGTAGCATCTCGGCGCAAGCCGGACAAACCTACCAAGGTGACGGTGAGCAATGGCGTGTAGGTGTTAACCATGGTATCAGTTTAAGCAATGATGGCTTTGTGAATGTCGCCCTAGAAGCGCATCACAAAGACAGCACAAACCGCGCAGGACTCGATCCACGGCAGCAATACCCTAAACTAGCAGATGGTTCTGACGATCCGCGCGAAGCGACATTTAACCGTAAGAGCCACCAGGTTGGTGATGCCGAATATGATAATGTCGGTTTATTTATCAATGCGGCTCAGCCTATCTCTACTGATGGAAAACTGTATGCCTTTGGCGGCATCAGTCAACGTGAGACTAAATCAGGGGCCTTTTACCGTTTAGCTCTCGATGCCCGTAACTTACCCGAAGTGTATCCCGACGGTTTTTTACCGCAAATTAACCCCAAAATTATCGATTCTTCTCTTACCCTAGGCTATGAATTCAATCTAAGTGATTGGGATATTGATACCTCTGTGGGATATGGTAAAAACTCATTCAACTATAATATCGTCAATACGTTAAATGCTTCATTAGGTCCTGAAAGTCCTACTGAATTCGATGCTGGAACATTGGCTACCCGTGAAACCAATATCAATTTAGATATTTCTCGCTATTTTGCCTTTGTGAACGATTCTGAAATTCTGTTTGCGACGGGGATTTCATGGCGTCAAAACGGTTATGAAATTGAAGCCGGAGAAGAAGGCTCCTATATCAATGGTGGCTACAATGGTAAAGCACCCGGTAGCCAAGGTTTCACCGGTTTTACCCCTGAGTCCGAGGTCAATGAAACACGCGATAATACAGGCATTTATGCCGAACTTGAAAACCAGCTAACCAACGAGTTTTATTGGGCTGCGGCGCTGCGCTACGAAAACTATTCTGACTTTGGTGGCAATACAAGCTGGAAGTTAGCGGGTCGTTATGATTTTACCGACAACTTAGCCCTGCGTGGCACTATCAATACAGGCTTTAGAGCGCCAAGCGTACAACAACTGTACTTCAGCAACATATCAACCCTATTTAATCCCGATCCTGTGACAGGCCAGCTAGTTCCAGTTGAATCAGGCACCTTCAACACCTTATCACCAGTGACAAAGGCGCTTGGAATTAACGAACTAGAACCTGAAATATCGCAATCATTTAGTCTCGGTCTTGTTTATACCAATGACTCTGGCCTCGCGGTAACACTCGACACTTACCAAATCGAGATTGATGATCGCATCATCTTATCTGGCTCCCTAAGAGCGACTGATAGCCCTGCGGTTGCAGCGGCACTTGCGGGCACCAATGCCGATTCAGCACGATTTTTCGTCAATGCCATCGATAGCCGCACTCGCGGGGTCGATCTCGTTGTTAGCCAAGATATTGATATTGGCACTTGGGGCGATTTACGGGCGAATTTAGCCTATGCCTATAATAAAACCGAGATCCAAGACATCAATCTGCCGTCTATTTTAGGCGGATTAGAAAAGAAACTCTTTGATGGTATAGAAAGAACCCGCATGACGTCTGCTACGCCGCATAACACGGGCAGTATTGGGCTAACCCATGAGTTAGGGGACTTTAAAACCAATGTTCGCTTAAACTACTTTGGTGACTATAGTGAAGGTTATTCAACGGGCGATGTAAACTATAGCGATCAATGGGTAATGGATCTGTCGGTAAGATACGCCGCCACTGATGCGCTAAGCTTTACCGCTGGGGTGCAAAACTTGTTTGATGTGTATCCAGAAAAACGACCAGATAACAATAACTTCAATGGTATCTTCGTCTACCCATTAACCAATACCCCCTTTGGCTTTAATGGTGGCTACTACTTCTTAGAAGCCAAATACACTTACTAATGAGTTCATCGTTTCATAACAACAGGCCATTCCATGGCCTGTTGTTTTATCTTTAAACTTGATGTCTAAACCAAAGGGATCTGATTATAATCAGCCATAATTTATCCATTTCCCTTCTGCCATATCGAGTAACAGATGATCGTTGATACTTTAGCTAACCGTCATATTTATCAAACCCTAAATCCCCGTATTGCGAGTGCGCTGGAGCATTTAGCAACGACTGACTTTAGTCAGCTACCTGTGGGAAATTACCCTCTCGATGGAGATGATATTTTTGTGATAGTTAACGACTACCACACAAAACATCAATCAACTGAATCCTTTGAAGTGCACCAAAAATATATCGACGTGCAATATGTTTTCAGCGGAGAAGAAGAGTTTGGTTACTTGCCTTTAGTCGATCAGGCTCCCTCAAAACCCTATTTTGAAAAACATGATTATGCGGGATTTGATTACGAGTCAAATAAAGAAAATGCCTCTTATATCAAACTCAAAGCGGGCATGTTTGCGCTATTTTTCCCTGGCGACATACATATGCCCGGTACAGGGCATCCTGCGACCGCAGTACGCAAGGTCGTGATAAAAGTCAAAGTGTAAGCCTATTGCCCCAATTCAAGTTCAATATCTTTTAGCGTAATAGCAGCTTAAAGCCAGAGTGATATGCGCTTTGGCTATTTCCGATTAAGGCCAAATATTGCTAAAATTGTCACAAATTTAAAGGAGAGTCCCTGAAATGCCCATTTACGTTGTCGGTCACAAAATTCCCGATTCTGATTCAATCTGCGGTGCTATCGCCTTAGCTTATTTAAAAAACCAAATTGGTGAAGAAGCCGTTGCCGCACGTTTAGGTGAGTTATCGCCAGAAACGGCTTTTATTTTAGAGCGTTTCGGCTTTGAAGCGCCAGAATACAAAACCAGCTATGCAGGCGAGCAAGTCTATATTGTTGACCACTCTGAACTGACTCAAGCACCAGACGATATCGCTAAGGCGACAATTGTCGGTATCGTTGATCATCACAAATTAGGCGATCTGACAACAGATACTCCATTAGAATGTTGGATCCGCCCAGTCGGTTGCAGCAACACAGTAATCAAGATGATGTATGACTTCTACCAAGTCGCCATTCCTAAAAACATTGCTGGCATTATGATGTGCGCCATTTTGAGCGACACAGTGATTTTTAAATCACCCACTTGCACCACAGCGGACATTCGCTGCGTTGAAGCCTTAGCTGAAATTGCGGGCATTGAAGATTTTAAAGCACTGGGCATGGAAATGTTCAAAGTAAAATCTGCCGTTGAAGGCACGCCTGCACGCGATCTCGTTATGCGCGACTTTAAAGACTTCAACATGAATGGTCACTTAGTCGGTATCGGCCAGCTAGAAGTCATCGATCTGTCTGTATTTGATGCAATCAAAGCTGAACTGGAAGCCGATATCAAAGCACTGAAAGTTGAAGGCAACCGTCACAGCGTATTGTTACTGCTGACCGATATTATGAAAGAAGGCTCTGAGTTGTTAGTGGTTTCTGACGATGCCGATCTGGTTAACCGCGCTTATGGCAAAACCCCAGTTGATGGCAAAGTATGGTTAGACGGCGTATTGAGCCGTAAGAAGCAAGTTGTGCCGCAACTACAAGCTGCATTCGCTTAATCGCGATGCGCGATACAAAAGGCCGAACTGAGTTCGGCCTTTTGTATTTCAACCAATCAGATATTTACTGCTAAACCCCTTGTGCACAATCAGATATAGCAAGCATGAAACTTTGCTCATAAACCTATTCAGTCTTAGCGCTTCACTTGTATGATGCTACATATTCCAAGTTAATATTAAACCTTTTCCCTATGCCTGATGCATTACAACATATCATGAGTGAGCTCACGCCATGGCTACAAGAATATGGTTATGTCTTACTGTTTATCGCTATCGCGGTCGAAGGATTTGGCATTCCTGCTCCGGGGCAATCCCTATTAATCGTCGCCAGTTTATTAGCCGCTACAGGTCAAATGTCATTATCTGCTGTTTTGATGGTGGCCGCTTGTGGTGCACTTTGCGGGAATAGCTTTGGGTATTATATCGGTTGGCGCTTCGGGGAGGTGTTACTGAACAAAGGCTGGATAAAACCACAATTAGAAGACAAGATCCACAGCGTTATCGGTCAATATGGTATAGCAGCATTAATCCTGAGTCGTTTTATCGAAGGCTTAAAACAATTCATGTTTATCGGCTGCGGACTGGCAAAAATGCCGCTGAAACAGTTTGTAGTAGGTAACTGTCTTGCCACCGGTATTTGGGTAAGTATATTTGGTCTTGGCCCCGCCATTATCCGTGATGAGATAACACCAATATTGGCATTCTACCACCAGCATAAATATCCAACATGGGCAGGTGTCAGCTTGATACTTGCCGTACTTATCCTGCTTACTTGGCGAAAGTGGCAGACCAAAAATCCACAATAACCTGTTTATGATAAATGTTTACCTGAACACTAGAATAAACTGGCATGATAACTACAGGTTCATTTCAAGGTTAAACCCATTTTCGACCTGAAATTGACCTGAATCAATTAGTTAATTTGGTCTTTTAGTGATCTAAAGTAGTCACTTTACGTATACTAAACATCAGATATGGCAAGAAACCTAATATCAAAATAAGGTGTTATTAATGAATGTAATAAAACGTTTGTATTCAGGCTTCGCTGTGCTGCTATTGATCATGCTTGGTATCACACTCTTTGGCTTGTTCAAAATCAGCATAGCTGATGAAAATTTGACTGAACTGTCCGAGCAAACGGCAGTTGAACAACGCCAAGCCATCAACTTCCGTGGTAGCGTGCATGATAGGGCTATTTCCATTAGAGATGTCGTTTTAGCCAAAGATAACGATAAATCAAAATCACACCAAAATGACATTGTTCGTCTGAATGAGTACTACCAAAAAGCGGCAGTTACATTAGATGCCATGTATGCAAAGGTAAAGCACACACCAGAAGAACAAAACCTACTACGGTCAATCAAAGAAATAGAGGCTTCAACCTTATCTTTAACTGAAAACTTGCTCAGTATGATCAATAATGGCCGTCAAGCCGAGGCAACCGATTATTTGATTACCACAGTTTCACCTGCCTACAGTGAATGGCTTAAACGAATTAATAAGTTAATTGATTATCAAGAAGAAGCAATACAACATCAAGTTGCCTCGGCACGTGAGCAAACAAACAGTTTCCAGTGGATCATGCTCGTTGTGACCACTATTGCGATTATTATCGGCTCCCTTGTGGCGATTAGTACCGTTAATCGATTAAAAAAACTTGTCGGTGGCGAGCTTGAATATGCGGCTTTTGTTATAAAAGAAATCGCATCAGGTGATTTAACGACACAAGTTAAATTCCATACTTCCGAAAGTATTTTAAGTGCACTTAAAGATTTAACTGACCATATGTCAGGGATCACTAAAAATTCAATAAAGGCTGCCAGCGAACTACTTTCAGCATCAAACGAATTATTACTGACAGCAAAGTACAATGAAGATTTAATCGGTAATCAAAAAGCCGCCACAGAGCAAGGTGCTACGGCAATAAACCAGATGTCTTCGACCGTTTCTGAGGTTGCAAACCACACCAGTGATGCCGCCGTTTTAGCACAAACGGCAATGAATGAGTTCAATGCAGGGCAAAATGAAGTGAGCAAAACTCAGTCAAGTATTAATAAACTTGCAGACAAAGTTAGCGAAGCTGCTGTGGTTATTAACAATTTATCAGAGGATAGCCGTCAAATTGGTTCAGTATTAGAAGTGATTCAAAGCATTGCAGAGCAAACAAATTTACTCGCACTCAATGCCGCAATTGAAGCAGCAAGAGCTGGGGAGCAAGGCCGTGGCTTTGCCGTGGTTGCCGATGAAGTTCGAAATCTAGCACGCCGCACGCAAGAATCCACAGGACAAGTACAAACGGTTATTGAGAAGATGCAAAGCAACTCAATAAATGCAGTCGCCGTGATGAATGAAGGTAAGACTCAGGCTGAAATCAGTGTCGAACAAGCCAAATCTGCAGGTGATTCATTGTATGCAATCAATCTATCAGTCACCAAAATAAGCGATATGAACACTCAGATCGCCACTGCTGCGGAAGAACAGTCCGTCGTGGCATCAGAAATCAATCGTAACTTTAGCCAAATTACTCATTCCGCCTCGCTCGCAGAGGAACAAGCCAGTAAAATTACCATTGCAAGTCAAAAACTTGAAGTACTGGCAAAAACATTAGAGCAAAATGTTAAACAGTTTAAAACAGCATAATCTCGTTTAAACGACCACCAGATTGACAGATAACATCAAGTACAATCTGGTGGTTATTGCTTGATACTGAACATAACCTTAAGCCATTAGCACTTTCCCTAGATGGCTTACATGTCTTTAGTCTCAGGTTGAGGTTTGATGTCTTCCTCAGGCTGACTCTCAGACGTTGAGTCTGGCTCAGAATCAATGATTGGCACAGGTGGCACTTCGGTAATAGGAGATTCATCTTGACGCTGAGAGTCTGAACTTTGCTCATTTGGTAAAGGTTCAACGATAACAACAGGCTCCTCTGGTACAGCTATTTCACCTTCCGCAGAGACTACTGCTCCAGACTCTGGCGTTAGCGCGCCGAGATCTTGGTTAGCTGGACTTTCAACCGCATGTTTAGGTAATTGATTTCGATACAAATCAATCATACTCATCACTTCAGACAAGGCTTTGGCATGATCCGCTGTGAGAATACCATTGTGCCCAGAGACAATCTCATCCGACACAGCCAACACCCACACCGCCTGCATATTAGCATCGGGGCAGGTTTGTACGCTGCGACGAGCCTGTAAGCGAGCGCGAATTTTCCAACCTGAATTGGCAAGAGTCATCATACAGCCAGGAATTTTATCGTGAGCCATCAGTGCCGAAGGCATCTTTATTGGGGTATTGCAGTTTCCACCAGAACATTTATCGATATCATGGGTAATTGCCCAAGAGTTACCCACAGCACGCTCGCCATCCTTGATATAATTGAAAGCTTCTTTTACCGCAAAATCCCCCTTAGATTGCAGCACAACCATACTCGGTTTTTGCCTATCCAAACTCACTAACTTATCTAAAGGTTGGTAATCCTTCGCAGGCACAGCGGGGTTTAACAACAAAAATAAATTGGGATTATCTTGGCCATTATCAATTGCAGCTTTAATACGATCCTTACTGGCGTGTAATACAACTGAACCGCCTAGACTATGGCCTATAACGGTATAACGCAGTAATTGATGATTAGAGACTAAGCCATCTAGCTTATCAAATAACTGCGACAATCCCTGCTGACCAATGCGTTTAGCCACTCGTTTACGTTGCAAAATCGTCGGAAAATCTATGGGCTCAATTTGACTGGTTGCATCGTCCGAGCCGTCGAGCCAGAAAGGATCATATTTATCGCCACGCCAACCAATATAAAGACCCAATAAGTTACGTTGTTTATCTGATGCCGCCATTTGTCGGTAAAATTGTTCAAACGCCACAAAATTTTCATCTTTTGGATTAGCACTATGGTGCCAGCCATGAACGAAAATTAGCAACTCAGGAGCGATATCGTTATTGGGTTGTAAAATACGATCCCGTAAACCTTGCCACTGTCTATCATCATGGGCTTGGCCTTGATCATTAAACTCAATAACATGAAAATTTTGCTCCGCGATATCGGGACCGGGAATGTGATAAGCCTGATCTGGAATAAAAGGAAGTAAAATACAAAGAGATAACAACATTAAAAACAGTAGCTTGTACTGAGTAAACTTCTTGAGGCTCATTTATAACAACATAATCAACGGCCAGACTAGGCCAACATAGACGTGCTGAAAGGGGCTAACAGCAAAATTGCCCAAATTATACGCTAAGCCCATAAAGCCAGCTAGTGTCTCACCTACTTTTCATGTCAATAGAACACAGGGTTAACGCCATGTGTCTGGAAGCGCCACTTGTGCCCATAGCTCTTGGCATAATGGTTGGCTATGATGCCAATCACCACCTCGAAGCCATTTCACGAGAGTATCCCCCACCTGAGGATAAGCAATCGGATTTGGTGATGCCGCTTTAAGCCAACGCTTTAGCACATTAATATCAAGCGTCATCATGCTATCTGCGGCGGCAAGCAATTGTAATGCGGCCACATTTGATAACTGCTCAAACTGCCCAATCAAAGGTTTTACCAATAGTTTTTTCCCTAATGTTAACGCCTCGCTGGCAAGTTCAAACCCTGCATTACCAATCACGCCGCCGCAACTCGCTAGATGTTGCTTAAAACCATCACGGTTAAAGCCATACCATTGGATATGTTTGGCTGTTTGCACCTGAGGTTGCTGGCTGTGATACACCAAGAACAGATAGTCAGAAAAAGGAGCCAGAAAACTGGCTATCGTATCCACATCTTCAAAGGGTAAGTACACAAGGATTTGGTGAGTATGCTCAGAAGAACAGGGAACGACCTCAACAAAGGGGGGCAATATCGGAAACCCGAAATGGTGCCAATGGCAACCGAGCGCCACATCCACAGGCGCAAAGTACATAAGCAACAACTCGTTAAGCCAAGTATTCCCCATTTTAGGCACAGGATGGATCAGCGCAGCTTGATGGCTAATGCCAATTGATGGCACGCCTTGACGCCGTGCAGCCCAAGCAGAAATAGGCTCGAAATCATTAAGAACCAGATCGTAACAACTTAAATCTAAAGCTTGAATATCTTTCATTAAGGATAGTGATAAGTTCTGTCTCACCGTTTGTGGCAAATTAAGCCGCCCAGAATGAGTCGCAAACGTCATTCCTGTTTGCACACGATAATCACCAAAACATTGCATATCAAAGTATTGATCCGGCTTACGCCCAGAGAATAAAAAGTCCACTTTAATATCTTGCTCCATCAGCGCCTTAGCCATCACTCGAGCACGACTTAAGTGGCCATTCCCTGTGCCTTGAACTCCGTAGAGTATTCGCATTCGTTATCCTTTAACCAATAAATATGAAAGATGTTGGTAATAAAATGAAGTGGTACATTTAATAGGATGTGAGTTAAATCAGTTGATGAACGAGTAATACAACTCCAGCCCCTAGTGAAGCCCCGGCCATGATATCTAAGGGATAGTGCACTCCTAATGCAACACGCGAACAACTAACACCTAGCGCCCATAAATATGCTGCGGGAGCGGCAACGGGATAAATCTGCGCCACACTTGTCGCCATGATAAAGGCCGCTGCCGTATGGCCAGATGGCAAACTAAAACGATCCGATGGCTCAAAGCCACTTTCAAACCCCACTAAGGCGTGGCATGGACGAGTTCGCCGAATGCTATTTTTCAATAATAAATACAGCGGCAATTCAACCAGAAAACTCACTAACATTAAATTGAATAGCGCCTGCCCCTGAGAATGAGCCAACATCAAACCTACAGATAAATACAAGTACAGATGCCCATCGCCACTCGCAGATAGTCGCTTGGCATAGGCATAAAGACCATGGCGATCAGTAAAGGCGACAATACAACAAAAAAATCGCTTATCTAAGTCTGCAATGTAACTCAACATAAAACAGGCTCCTTGCTGGTATACCAGCGAGTTTTACTGCAATGTGAATCCGCATTCTCTGTGTCGCTTTACTAAAATGCTCAAATTCAGTAATAGATTCTTTGCTTTGAGGCTTGGTTTTTAATACTTGTCTTGATGCTCATATAACACCAACTCAAGTACGATGTTGTTAAAATGAGACTAAAAAATCGCTATGACGCCTCTGTGACATCTAGCCTAAAGTTTTATGACAATAATGACCGTTGGTGCGCTGAAATAACCGATTAGCAGTGATTTGCTGAAATAAGCGGTGGGAATAACGAAGGAGTGTTGTTCTAAATTGATATGCTTCAAGTTTAGAACAACACGTCTCGATAAAACTTAGGCTATGGCGTTTGGATTTGCCTTAGCACGGTAAATTTTCGTCAAATGATAAATGTTAATACAGGCAACAAACGCATTCATCCCTGCTACTGGCCAAGCTGAAATAAACACACCATAGATAACAAAGAGTGTACATCCCACAAAATTCAACCAGCGTAACCAAATGATATTCTTCATCATTAGAGAGATTGCCACCATTACAGAGGCAAAATAACCAATAATTTCAATCGTATTTATAGCTTCCACAGGCACCTCTCGAAGGCCCTCTACCGTCCATAAGCATAACGGGGGGTCCATGCCCCTAAAGCAAATTAAGTTAAGTAAGTTAATTTAAACTTGGGATATAATAACAAATCACGCAACAGAGTTGTAATAAAAAACCGTTATTTAATGACTAATATCAAGTTTTTGGCTTGAATTCCGATTATATGAAGAAACTTTACCACTAAAGTGTTAACGAGCTAATGGCAACAATACCGTGATTGATAACACTTTTCTTTTCAATAATCCCTTTTATACTGGCGTAAACTCGCTAAACTGTACGCAACGCGGATCAATAGGAGTGTAAATATGGAATACAACACCTCAGAACTATGTGACATGTACTTAGATGTCGTAGATGTAGTCGAGCCCATGTTCAGTAACTACGGTGGTTGTAGCTCTTTTGGCGGTTCTATTAGCACCATTAAGTGCTTTGAAGACAACGGCCTAATTACCGAAGTCTTACAAGAAGATGGCCAAGGTAAAGTCTTACTCGTCGATGGCGGCGGCTCATTACGCCGTGCTCTTATCGATGGCGCTATCGCAGAGCTTGCGGTTAGCAACAACTGGGAAGGCATTATCGTTTACGGTTCTGTACGCGATGTGGATGCACTAGAAGAATTAGACATTGGCATTCAGGCTCTAGCCTCGATTCCAGTGGGTGCAGATGGTAACTCCGTAGGTGAAGTCGAAATTCCCGTCAATTTTGGCGGAGTGACTTTCTTACCAGGTGATCATATCTATGCTGATAACACTGGTATTATTTTATCACCTGAACCACTCGATATTGAGTAGTCTAAGTACTGTTTGATGAAAGCCAGCTAAGCTGGCTTTTTTATTATCTATTTTACCCAATGACCATTGAATAACCGCCCTAGCCTACGTCACAATAAGTTATCTTTGGCTCAATAAGAATAATCATATGCCCGAATTTATTCCTTTTACTCATGCCGATGTTGCGATGCTTGTCAACTCAAGAGCAGGTGAAACCAAGCTAGGTCAATGTGTACATACTGCAAATCAAGAGCATACTTTAGATATGATTCTTCACACAGCCAAAGCTCATGGTGCTCAGTTTGCAATTTTGGGTGTCGGTGAGGATATAGGGCCACGTGCTAACTTCGGTCGCAGCGGTGCAACAGATGCGTTCACAACCAGTATGCAGCAATGGCTCAACCTGCAATCGAATCGTTTCCTTTCCGGCGCCGAATGCCTAGTGCTAGGCCAAGTTAACACCGCCGATCTGCAGCAACAAACCACGAGCAATACAACAGCTAACAATGACGTCACCTTAGATGAATTACGCGATGCGGTAGAACAACTCGATGAGCGCGTGATCCGTATCGTCAGTGCAATTTTAAAAGCGGGTTTAGAACCCATACTCATCGGTGGTGGCCATAACAATGCCTATGGTTTGTTGATGGCAACCTACGGCCATTATCAGCGCCAAGTCGCGGCGGTGAATCTCGATCCCCATTCGGATTTTCGTCTGCTTGAAGGTCGTCACAGCGGCAATGGCTTTAGCTATGCTGCCGACCGTGGCGCCTTAGGTTGTTACCATGTACTGGGATTGCACGAGTTAAAAAACAGCGAAACAAACCTAAGCCAGCTCACTGAATTTGGCGGCACTTGGCATAGCTTGCAACAGATTTGGGTTCGCCGCGAAATCAGCCTCAACCAAGCCTTGTTTGAGATTGCGACCAAACTCAATAACACAGGTTTACCCGTAGGCTTAGAACTCGACGTCGACGCTATCGCTAAAATGCCTAGTAGCGCCTCAACTGCAGCAGGTGTGCCGTTGCTCGATGCTGCGCATTATGTCAATTATATCGCCCGTCACTGCCCTTGTGCTTATTTGCATTTAGCTGAAGCGGCACCGATCTGTCACGAGGCAGGCATAGAAGCTGGATTTAGAGATGTAGGTCAAAGCCTAAGTGAACTTATTTATGCCTATGTTCAAGGCCGCATACAATATTTGGCACAATAACATGTGCAGGTAACGTCTAACTACACGCTAAGCTATTCAACAAATCTTGATATTGTGGTCTAATGCCTGTCCGTTTTATGTGGTCGTAGGCACATAACTTGTTGTGCTATACCAAGTGGCGTAAACAAAGACACTGACGTTAGTTTACTAACTCGATCACAGAGTGATAGATCAAAGATTCAGCAAATGCAGGCGATGGCATACACTCGCAGCTAATACATTGCAAAACAATAGGAACACATTGATGTCTGAGGGCGAATCTAAAAGTACCCACTTTGGTTACAAAACTGTAGAGGCCGATAAAAAAGCCGAACTCGTTGCCGGCGTGTTTCATTCTGTTGCCGCTAAGTACGATATCATGAACGATGTAATGTCCTTCGGCATCCACCGTTTCTGGAAGCGTCATACCATTGAGGTTTCTGGTGCTCGCCCTGGTATGAAAGTCTTAGACTTAGCAGGCGGCACAGGCGATTTAACTGCAAAATTCTCTCACTTAGTGGGCGATAAAGGTGAAGTGGTGTTAGCCGACATTAACGATTCGATGCTGAAAGTCGGCCGCACTAAGCTGCGCGATAAAGGTATAGTCAACAATGTCAGTTATGTACAAGCGAATGCAGAAGCACTGCCGTTTCCCGATAACCACTTCGACATTATTACCATCGCCTTTGGTCTACGTAACGTGACCGATAAAGATGCGGCGCTACGTTCAATGAACCGCGTGCTTAAGCCCGGTGGCAAGTTATTGGTGTTAGAGTTTTCTAAGCCTCAGCATGAAATCATGCGTAAAGTGTATGATTTATATAGCTTCAAAGTCTTACCTAAGATGGGTGAACTCATCACTAAAGATGCAGATAGCTATGAATATTTGGCGGAATCGATTCGCATGCACCCAGATCAAGATACTCTGAAGCAAATGATGGTTGATGCAGGCTTCGAACAAGTCGACTACACCAACATGACCGACGGCATTGTCGCATTGCACCGTGGTTATAAGTTCTAATGATGCCGCAAGAAGTTGTGTTACTTGTCTGCGCTGCAATTGAAACAGGCCTGAAAAAGCTTCAGGCCCAAGCGGGTGGTGATTATTCGCGCCGACGCAATCTACATGGAAAAGTATTTCGCATCCAATTATCACAACTTACCTGGCCGATTTATTTGATCTTTGCCAAAGAGATCCAAGTACTCAGCCACTACGAAGGCGAGGTCGATGTCAGTCTACATGCCGATGCAACGACACTTTACCGTGTGACGGAAGGGGCTAACTTAACCGAATTAATTAAACAGGATAAACTCAAACTAGAGGGCGACCTCAATTTATTACAAAGTTTTAGCCAATATCTACGTGGTATAGAGTTTGATTTTGCGGAGCCCATATCACGCTACTTAGGTGATGCCGCCACCCATAAACTCATCAGTACAGGCCATCAGGCAAAGGATTTTGCCCTCGATGTTTTACGCAAAACTCGCTCCCATTTAGGTCAACTTGCAGTTGAAGAGTATCGCCTCGCACCACACAAAATTGAATTAGTTTATTTTCGCGATCAACTGGATGATTTAGTCAGTGATACTCTTGCCCTTGAACAGCGAATAATCCAATTAAGAGACCACATTAAGCCATGACCCTTACCAGTATCCGCCGCGGTTACCACGTCATAAAAACCCTGCTTCAATACGGGTTAGATGAAGTTCTGCCGCCAAAGATGACCCCTTGGTACTTTACACTCGCTCGTAGCAGCTTATTTTGGATACGTAATAAACATAAAAGCAAACCCGGTGGTGAACGCTTAAAACTGGCAATGCAAGAGCTCGGCCCTGTTTATATTAAACTCGGACAAATGCTCTCAACCCGGCGCGATTTATTGAGTGATGAATGGGCCATTGAGTTAGCCATGCTCCAGGACAAAGTCCCTCCCTTCGATGGTGTGCTCGCTCGCAAAGCAATTGAGGCCGAGTTAAAAGCATCGATTGAATCTTTGTTTGATGACTTTGATGAAACGCCATTGGCCTCTGCATCTATTTCCCAAGTTCATACCGCGACGCTCAAATCAAATGGTAAAGCCGTAGTATTGAAAGTGCTCCGCCCTAATGTAGAGGCTAAAATTCTGGCCGACCTACAGTTGATGTCACAAACTGCTAATCTGCTTGAATATTTTCTTGGTGAAGGTAATCGCTTACGCCCCGCTGAAGTGATTGAGGACTATCGAGTCACCATTTTAGGCGAGTTGAATTTGAAGCTAGAAGCCTTAAATGCAATAAAGTTACGCAATAACTTTCTCAACTCAGATGCACTTTATGTCCCTTATGTTTATGAAGAGTTTTGTTACCCGCGTTTAATGGTAATGGAGCGCATTTACGGCATCCCAGTCTCCGATATTGCCGCCCTAAAAGCACAAGGTACAAACTTTAAATTACTAGCAGAACGCGGGGTTGAGCTATTTTTTACCCAAGTGTTCCGCGATAATTTTTTCCATGCAGATATGCATCCGGGGAATATTTTTATCTCCCGCGACCATCCCGAGAATCCTTACTACATAGGCCTAGACTGCGGCATTATGGGCACACTCAGCGAAGTCGATAAGCGCTATCTGGCAGAAAACTTCCTCGCATTCTTTAATCGTGATTACCACCGAATCGCCCAACTTTATATTGAGTCTGGTTGGGTATCAGAAAAAACGGATCTACAGGCTTTCGAACAAGCAATCAAAGTAGTTTGTGAACCTATGTTTAACAAACCACTCGATGAAATATCTTTCGGCCACGTGCTATTAGAACTCTTTCGCACAGCACGCAGCTTCGATATCGTAGTACAACCACAACTGGTATTACTGGAAAAAACCTTACTTTATATCGAAGGTCTCGGACGCCAGCTTTACCCACAGTTGGACTTATGGCAAACCGCGAAACCCTTTTTAGAACAGTGGATGGCTGAGCAAGTGGGGCCTAAAGCGATGTTTAAAAAGGTATCCACAAAACTGCCATATTGGTCTGATAAACTACCTGAATTCCCTGAACTAATTTACGACAACCTTAAGTTAGGCAGGAAATTGCTGAGTTCTCAGCAACAAATGCTAGATAAGTATCTGAAACATCAGCAGCAAGCTCATAAAAGCAATTACATGCTTATCACTTCTGCGGTTTTATTGATCTGTGGCACGTTATTATTCAACCAAGACGCTACACTGTGGTCCCCTTACGTATGCTTAACTTCAGGCGTACTTATGTGGTTCATCGGATGGCGATCTAGGCCAAAGAATCGTAAATTTTAGCTAGCACTAATTAATCAGAGGTTCATAATAGAACCGATTTCAATTAAGAGGATACCTTCATGGGTGGCATTAGTATTTGGCAACTTCTTATCATTGCCTTAATCGTTGTCTTATTGTTTGGAACGAAGAAATTACGCTCTTTGGGTGGTGATTTAGGTGGTGCGGTTAAAGGCTTCAAAAATGCAATGTCTTCAGAAGAAGATAAAAAGGCATTAGAAGATACCGAAGCAGCTAAAACAGCGCAAACAACTCAACAGGCGACTGAAAAGAAACCTGAGTCTAACAAAGAACAGGCGTAACTCTATTATGTTTGACGGTATCGGCTTTATGGAGCTGCTGCTGATCGGTGTTTTGGGGCTAGTCGTTCTTGGCCCCGAACGTTTACCGGTCGCGGTACGTTCGGTTACAGGTTGGATCCGCGCGATGAAACGCATGGCCAACTCAGTCAAAGAAGAGCTTGAGCAGGAGCTAAAGATTGAGCAATTACATGCCGATCTTAAAAAAGCTGAAAGCAAAGGGTTATCTAATCTTTCGCCTGAACTCAAAGAGTCCATTGAACAGTTAAAACAAGCGGCGCAATCCGTAAACCGTCCTTATCAAGTTCAAGACTCTTCATCCCAAGGGACGGCTGCACCGGATAATCAAATTCACAGTCCAGCTCAAGTGAGCCAGACCAATCCGACGACCCCATTAGAGACAAGTCAACATTTGACGTCTCCCGCCGCTCACAATGAGCCATCTCAGGGCGTGGATACCAGTTCTAACCCGAAAGCCAACGGATAATTCATGTCGCAACAGCAGCCACTTATCAGCCATTTGCTTGAACTTAGGTCCAAGCTGCTAAAATCCATTGCTAGCGTGTTATTGGTGTTCATTTGCAGTGTGTACTGGGCAAATGATATCTACCATTACATGGCAATACCTTTAATGCAGTCTTTACCGCTTGGTGGCAGTATGATTGCGACAGATGTCGCTGCGCCATTTTTTGCGCCTTTTAAATTGACGCTCGTTTTATCATTTTTTGTGGCTGTGCCTTATGTGTTATTTCAAATTTGGTCCTTCGTTGCACCGGGTTTATATAAACATGAAAAACGCTTAGTGATGCCACTGCTATTCAGCAGTACCGTATTGTTTTATCTCGGCATTGCCTTTGCCTATTATATTGTATTTCCTGTTGTTTTTGGATTCTTTGCTAATAATGCACCGGAAGGAGTTCAAGTTGCGACGGACATTACTAGCTACCTAAACTTCATTTTGAAGCTTTTCTTTGCCTTTGGCCTATCCTTTGAAATCCCCATCGCAGTCGTTTTACTCTGCTGGGCCGGGGTCACAACTCCTGATGACTTAAGACAAAAACGCCCCTATATTGTTGTTGGCGCCTTCGTTGTTGGTATGCTATTAACACCACCTGACGTCATCTCGCAGACTATGCTTGCTGTACCAATGCTGCTATTGTTTGAAGGTGGTTTATTCGCCGCTCGTTTTTACAGCAAACCTAGCGACGAATCGGACGACGAAGAACAAACCAATAGCTAACGTCTTAGCTGGCGTTAGAGAAAATATAATAATAAGGAAGATTCTCATGCGCTTAACTATTATGGCTGTAGCTATAGCTATGGTATCAGTGCAAGCTAATGCCAGCATTGAACAGCAGCTAACCCAATGTGCCGCAACGGCGGATAAACTTGAACGCTTAATTTGCTATGACAAACTAGCAGAAAGCGTCAAAGGTGTAACACCAGCCATAGTAAACACTCAAGCTCCAACCACAATGACAATTGTTGCACCGGTTTCAGAACTGGCGGCTACCGTTGCAACAACGTCACAAGCACCTGCTGCGAATATTGCCGATGACTTTGGAATGGAAGCTAAGCGCATTCAAGAAAATACTGTAGATAAAATTTATTTGGAAGTTCAATCTACAACTGAAGATGCCTACGGCGCGCTTAAAGTCACTTTCACCAATGGTCAAATTTGGAAACAAACTGAAGGCCGTAAGTACAACTTAAAGCAAGGCGAGACGGTTTATATTGAAAAGGCAGCTTTAGGTTCTTTCTTAATGGGTACTGATAATCGCAATGCCAAAATTCGGGTGAAACGCCTAAAATAATGCCCTCATATATAGATATCGCTGTCAATTTACTTGGCAGCGCACTCGAGCCAGAAATAGCATCAATCATACAAGCAGCGGCGAGCCAAGGGGTTTCGCCGTTAATTGTTATTGGCAGCGATTTAAGTGAAAGTGCAGCCGCCATTACCCTTTGTAAACAATATCCGAACCAACTTTATTGCACTGCAGGTGTACATCCCCATCATGCGAGCACTTGGAATACCGATTCAAGTAAGTTACAAGCTCAGCTTTGCCAAGCACCTCAGGCCGTTGCTATTGGTGAGTGTGGTTTAGACTATAATCGTGATTTTTCACCAAGACCTATCCAGCGTCAGGCTTTTATCGCCCAACTGGAATTGGCGGTTGAGTTGAAAATGCCCGTACTGATGCACGAACGGGACGCTCATGAGGATTTTATCGCTATTCTACAAGAATATAGGCCACAGCTTACGGGTGCATTACTGCATTGCTTTACTGGAACCCATGCACAAATGGAGACCTACATTTCGCTCGATTTACACTTAGGCATTACTGGCTGGGTGTGTGACGAAAGGCGAGGCCAAGAGTTAGCACAACTCGTCCCCTTTATTCCACAAGAACGCTTACTGATAGAAACTGACAGCCCTTATCTTCTACCAAGAAGCATGCGACCTAAGCCAAAATCGAGCAAAAACAAGCCGGAATACCTCCCCTATATTGCAAAATACATTGCAGATTTGAGGGGGGAAAATGCAGATGAATTTGCTGCACGCTGCTATCAAAATAGCTTAGCGTTTTTTAATTTGAGTCGAGATAATGGCTAAAGTAAGTCGCTTTCTTTTATTCTTTCTTGGGCTGCTAACGTCTGTAACTTCCGCTGCGGCTTTACTCCACATCGACACAGATACACCAACACCACTGAACTTAACTCCTTGGCTACAGGTAAGTCATCCTTCAACAACACAATTGGCAGATATCCAGAATCTGTCTAAACAAGAATGGCGTAACTTTACTAATAAAGACATTCAAAAACTTAGTCAACATAACTTTTGGCTAAACATCAGTTTGAATAGTACTGATGCAAGTCTTTCACGGATCTTAGCCCTAGATAATCCTTTGTTAGATAAAGTGACTATCTACCACCTCATTAATCAAAAACCATTCAACGTAGTTTATATGGGAGATAGTCTGCCTTACTCTGAACGGCCGTTACTCAGTAATATTTTCCTCTACCCTTTCAAAATCAGTGCTAATGAAGAACACACTTTTTATCTGCATATTGAAACGGAAGGCAGCGCAGCAGTCCCACTCTACCTCTGGTCTGCAAATGATTTGGCACAAATAGCAGAATCAACAGCCGTTGAGCATGGATTTCAATTAGGGGTGTTAGCTGCTATAGGCATTTTTAGTCTTTTTATTGCTGTCGCTTCAGGATCTTTCAGCTATAGCTACTATTCTGGTTATGTGCTTAGCATGACTTTACTCGTCGCAACGATTAA
Source organism: Shewanella sp. W3-18-1 (assembly GCF_000015185.1). Taxonomy (NCBI): domain Bacteria; kingdom Pseudomonadati; phylum Pseudomonadota; class Gammaproteobacteria; order Alteromonadales; family Shewanellaceae; genus Shewanella; species Shewanella sp. W3-18-1. The sequence goes on from NC_008750.1 coordinate 4,192,097, forward strand.
CGGCTTCGCTTTCCGTTTTATTTGGCCAGAATGGCCTATGTTGCAACAAATTATGGTGCCTATACTACTACCTGTAGTCATGGCATTCGCGTTGATGTTTACCGAAAAGATTCTGCAACTCAAATACTATAATCGCCATATGCTGCTTATTTGCCGCTACAGTGCTGTATACATTTTACTCGTTGGGCTATTACTGCCATTTATCCACTATGGCACAGCCTTATACATTGAGATTATTTCAGTCGCCATTCTCAGCCTCATCCTTATGGTGCTCGCTATTATGCAAGCCATTAATGGACATAAACTTGCCAGACTTTACACTATAGGTTGGGTCAGCATGCTAACAGGGGCCTGTATCAGTAGCCTGCTATACCTGAGCGTGATTGATTTAAATATGAAACCTCAGACACCAGTTATGCTCGGACTCACCTTTGAGATCATCTTCATGTCCCTCGTACTTGCTATCCGATATAACGATGAACGTAAGGCAAAACTGCGTATTCAGCAAGAGGCATTAAAGCAAGCCCAGAAAATTCGTAGTGCTCGAGAAGAAGCCCTGAAACTAGAAGCTGAAACGAATGAAAAGCTGGAGCAAATGGTGCAAGAGCGCACCTTAGAGCTTGAGATTACACTAAGAGAATTACACGAAGTAAATCAAAAACTCACAGAACAAAGTACTATCGATAGTCTCACTGGTGTTAAAAACCGCAGCGCTTTTGATAAACGATTGCTTGCAGAAAGCCGGATCAGTCGCCGGCAAGAAACTCCTATTGCGGTATTAATGCTTGATATAGATAAGTTTAAATCAATCAACGATCAGTTTGGCCATTTAGCAGGCGACCAAGCATTAAAGATTATCGCTCAAACATTACAACAAAACTTAAAGCGTCCAACGGATCTAGTATCACGTTTTGGTGGTGAAGAGTTTGCTATCATCCTCCCCAATACAACTGCAGACGGTGCACTTCAAGTTGCTGAAACTATAAGAGATGCAGTAACGTCAATTGGTTTAATGTGGGAAGGAAAACCCATCCCTCTCACCGTCAGTATAGGTGTGAGCGCAGATATAGTCGCTAGCGACCAACACAGTACAACCTTACTTGAACAAGCAGACAAAGCGCTCTATCAAGCAAAAAATAGTGGGCGTAATCAAGTGAAATTATATTCTTCTGCAACAGCAGAACCTAATTAGGAGTCAGAAGTGAATATTATTACCAGTGCTTTTCCACAGCGCAGAATGCGCCGCATGCGTAAACATGATTTTAGTCGTCGATTGATGGCCGAAAATCATCTAACGGTCAATGACTTGATTTACCCAATGTTTATCCTTGAAGGCACTAATCGTAGTGAAAAAATTGCCTCTATGCCAGGTGTCGAACGCTACTCGATAGACTTGCTACTGAAGGAGGCTGAAGAACTGGTTGAGTTAGGTATTCCATTGATCGCACTTTTCCCTGTGACACCTGCAGAGAAAAAGACATTAATGGCAGAAGAAGCCTATAACGCAGATGCCCTAGTACAACGTGCTGTGCGCGAGCTCAAAAAAGCCTTTCCACAGCTCGGCATCATGACAGACGTGGCACTAGATCCCTTCACCACTCACGGTCAAGACGGCATCATAGACGAAACAGGTTATATCCTTAACGATATCACAACCGACATTCTCGTGAAGCAAGCGCTATCGCATGCAGAAGCTGGCGCAGATATCATTGCACCATCAGATATGATGGATGGCCGTATTGGTGCAATACGCCAAGCACTTGAAGCGGCTGGTCATGTGAACACCCAAATCATGGCTTACTCAGCAAAGTACTCATCAAGCTACTATGGACCATTCCGCGATGCTGTCGGTTCAGCAGGCAATCTAAAAGGAGGCAATAAACACAGCTACCAAATGGATCCTGCAAACAGTGATGAAGCATTGCACGAAGTCGCACTGGATATTCAGGAAGGTGCAGATATGGTCATGGTCAAACCTGGTATGCCTTATTTAGATATAGTGCATCGTGTCAAAACCGAACTTGCAGTGCCAACATTCGCTTATCAAGTCAGCGGTGAATACGCCATGCATATGGCAGCAATCCAAAACGGTTGGTTGGCAGAAAAGGCGATCGTGATGGAGTCCCTACTCTGCTTCAAGCGTGCTGGAGCCGATGGTATTCTCACATATTTCGCCAAACGCGCAGCTCAGTGGCTTAAAGAAGCCTAGACGCAGTGTGAATGTGGAAAGCAAGAGCAGCCAGATGGCTGCTCTTTTTGTATCTGCAACTTTTAATACCGATTACATTCTTATGGATGACCACCCACATTTGGCCCCCCAAAAGATATTCATCCACGTACAGTCAGGCAACAGCAATTATCTATATGGCGCAGTGTGTCCGGCGATGGGGGCGACACAAGCGATTATTGCGCCGCATGCCAATAGCGAATATATGTACGAGCATTTAAAAGCTAATTTCAGCCGCCACAGCATTTGGGCACCATGCGCTGCTCATCATAGACGGCGCAGGCTCGCATCAACAAACTTTGATAATCTCACGCTTCTCAAGTTGCCCCTTATTCACCGGAGTTGGATCCGATAGAGCAGGTATGGCAGTGGCTACGTCAAAATATGTTGGCCAATTGTTGTTTTAGCGGCTATGCCGACATTGTCGAGCAGTGTTCCATCAAACATGGGTGGACGTTATTTTTGCCCCAGCTTAGCTGGCGAGTCGACATCGAGGTAAGTTTTCGCGAAGCGGATAAACATAAAAGCCCTAGCGGTTTAGGCTAGGGCTTTTGCGTTTATTTGGGCGCTTGGCGATGACCTACTCTCACATGGGGAGACCCCACACTACCATCGGCGCGATTGCGTTTCACTTCTGAGTTCGGGATGGGATCAGGTGGTTCCACAATGCTATTGTCACCAAGCAAATTTTGTATTCTAGGAAAAGACACTAGATTATAATGGTGCTGATACCCAGAATCGAACTGGGGACCTCATCCTTACCAAGGATGCGCTCTACCGACTGAGCCATATCAGCAATTCTTTATCATCAGTGATGATTATCCATTTTTGATTTCACTTTTATCGAAAAGTAGAAACCTAAATTAGGCGCTTGGCGATGACCTACTCTCACATGGGGAGACCCCACACTACCATCGGCGCGATTGCGTTTCACTTCTGAGTTCGGGATGGGATCAGGTGGTTCCACAATGCTATTGTCACCAAGCATATTCGATTTTAAACAAGACTCGAGAGCGCACTGCGTGCTGCTAGATTCTAGGAACTAAAACCTGCTCTTATCTTATTTAATAATTCGGAAAGCTGATTGTTTTTTGAGTTCAAGTACACGGATGTACTGTGTGTCATAAATGCAGGAGCATTTTATGACCACACTTCATTAAGTGTTTATATTCTGTCTAAGGCTTCTTTGTAAAACCCATCTGGGTTGTATGGTTAAGCCTCTCGAGTCATTAGTACATGTTAGCTCAACGCCTCACAACGCTTACACACCATGCCTATCAACGTCCTAGTCTCGAACGGCTCTTTAGTGGACTTATAGTCCAAGGGATGACTCATCTTGGGGCTCGCTTCCCGCTTAGATGCTTTCAGCGGTTATCGATTCCGAACGTAGCTACCGGGCAATGCCATTGGCATGACAACCCGAACACCAGCGGTTCGTTCACTCCGGTCCTCTCGTACTAGGAGCAACTCCCCTCAATCATCCAACGCCCACGGCAGATAGGGACCGAACTGTCTCACGACGTTCTGAACCCAGCTCGCGTACCACTTTAAATGGCGAACAGCCATACCCTTGGGACCGACTTCAGCCCCAGGATGTGATGAGCCGACATCGAGGTGCCAAACACCGCCGTCGATATGAACTCTTGGGCGGTATCAGCCTGTTATCCCCGGAGTACCTTTTATCCGTTGAGCGATGGCCCTTCCATTCAGAACCACCGGATCACTATGACCTACTTTCGTACCTGCTCGACGTGTATGTCTCGCAGTTAAGCTGGCTTATGCCATTGCACTAACCGTACGATGTCCGACCGTACTTAGCCAACCTTCGTGCTCCTCCGTTACTCTTTGGGAGGAGACCGCCCCAGTCAAACTACCCACCAGGCACTGTCCCTAACCCCGATTAGGGGTCTAGGTTAGAACATCAAAACTACAAGGGTGGTATTTCAAGGACGACTCCATCAGGACTAGCGTCCCAACTTCATAGTCTCCCACCTATCCTACACATGTAGGTTCAATGTTCAGTGCCAAGCTATAGTAAAGGTTCACGGGGTCTTTCCGTCTAGCCGCGGGTATACGGCATCTTCACCGCAATTTCAACTTCACTGAGTCTCGGCTGGAGACAGCGTGGCCATCATTACGCCATTCGTGCAGGTCGGAACTTACCCGACAAGGAATTTCGCTACCTTAGGACCGTTATAGTTACGGCCGCCGTTTACCGGGGCTTCGATCATGAGCTTCTCTTGCGATAACCCAATCAATTAACCTTCCGGCACCGGGCAGGCGTCACACCGTATACTTCCTCTTGCGAGTTTGCACAGTGCTGTGTTTTTGATAAACAGTTGCAGCCACCTGGTATCTGCGACTCCCGTCAGCTTAGAGAGCAAGTCTCATCACCAACAGGAGCGTACCTTCTCCCGAAGTTACGGTACCATTTTGCCTAGTTCCTTCAGCCGAGTTCTCTCAAGCGCCTTGGTATTCTCTACCCGACCACCTGTGTCGGTTTGGGGTACGATTCCCGCTAACCTGAAGCTTAGAAGATTTTCCTGGAAGCATGGCATCAACTACTTCAGTCCCGTAGGACCTCGTCATCAGCTCTCAGTGTATAGCAACCCGGATTTGCCTAAGTCACCCACCTACCACCTTAAACGCGGACTACCAACGCCGCGCTAGCCTAGCCTTCTCCGTCTCTCCATCGCAGTTAGCGGAAGTACAGAAATATTAATCTGTTTCCCATCGATTACGCCTTTCGGCCTCACCTTAGGGGTCGACTCACCCTGCCCCGATTAACGTTGGACAGGAACCCTTGGTCTTTCGGCGAGGGGGTTTTTCACCCCCTTTATCGTTACTCATGTCAGCATTCGCACTTCTGATACCTCCAGCGTGGGTTACCCCTTCACCTTCAACGGCTTACAGAACGCTCCTCTACCGCGCAACCCTAATGGGCTGCACCCGTAGCTTCGGTGGTATGTTTAGCCCCGTTACATCTTCCGCGCAGGCCGACTCGACTAGTGAGCTATTACGCTTTCTTTAAATGATGGCTGCTTCTAAGCCAACATCCTAGCTGTCTAAGCCTTCCCACATCGTTTCCCACTTAACATACACTTTGGGACCTTAGCTGACGGTCTGGGTTGTTTCCCTTTTGACGACGGACGTTAGCACCCGCCGTCTGTCTCCCGAGTAGTACTCATTGGTATTCGGAGTTTGCAAAGGGTTGGTAAGTCGGGATGACCCCCTAGCCTTAACAGTGCTCTACCCCCAATGGTATTCGCTCGAGGCGCTACCTAAATAGCTTTCGAGGAGAACCAGATATCTCCCGGTTTGATTGGCCTTTCACCCCCAGCCACAAGTCATCCGCTAATTTTTCAACATTAGTCGGTTCGGTCCTCCAGTTGATGTTACTCAACCTTCAACCTGCCCATGGCTAGATCACCGGGTTTCGGGTCTACACCTTGCAACTAAACGCGCAGTTAACACTCGGTTTCCCTACGGCTCCGCTATTCGCTTAACCTCGCTACAAAATGTAAGTCGCTGACCCATTATACAAAAGGTACGCAGTCACGGTCTCAAGTACCGCTCCCACTGCTTGTACGTATACGGTTTCAGGTTCTATTTCACTCCCCTCACAGGGGTTCTTTTCGCCTTTCCCTCACGGTACTGGTTCACTATCGGTCAGTCAGGAGTATTTAGCCTTGGAGGATGGTCCCCCCATATTCAAACAGGATGTCACGTGTCCCGCCTTACTCGTTTTCATCTACGGTTAGTTTTCGTGTACGGGGCTATCACCCTGTGCCGCTGGACTTTCCAGACCATTCCACTAACACCCCATAGACTTAAGGGCTAATCCCCGTTCGCTCGCCGCTACTAGGGGAATCTCGGTTGATTTCTTTTCCTAAGGGTACTTAGATGTTTCAGTTCCCCTCGTTCGCCTCATGTAGCTATGTATTCACTACATGATGACCGCTTATGCGGCCGGGTTCCCCCATTCGGACATCGTTAGCTCAAATGCTTGTTACTAGCTCGCCAACGCTTTTCGCAAGTTACTACGTCCTTCATCGCCTCTGACTGCCAAGGCATCCACCGTATACGCTTAGTCGCTTAACCATACAACCCAGATAGGTTTCTTTTTCGCTTGCCACTCCTCTTGTTATGCGGCGTTGCAAGTCTCATTCCTCAATCATGTAGTGCTGCTACACTCATTCGTCATTCAACTTACGGCCTTGCCTAACAAGCGATTGGCTGCGCTTATCTTATCGAAATAAGAAAAAACACATCTCGAATTGTATTGCGACCAGCTGGTTTTACTTGTCTCACTTCTGACCAAAGAAGTGGACGCGCCTTAGACTTGAATATTCAAGACACTTAATAAAGTGTTTGAGAACTCAATGTTCAATGCTTTCGCATTAAACTTTTTGTAATTAATCACATGACAGACTCATGCCATTAATTACTATCAGCTTTCCAAATTGTTAAAGAGCGGGCTTAAAAAAGCCAAAGATAATTTTTCAGTTTATCTTTGGCATCTCTAACCATAATGCAATAAATGGTGGAGCTATGCGGGATCGAACCGCAGACCTCCTGCGTGCAAGGCAGGCGCTCTCCCAGCTGAGCTATAGCCCCATTTACATGCAGTGCGAGTAAATAAGATGTTCCAAACCTCTTAAAGGATTGGTTTGCCAATCATTTCTTATCAAGGCGGACAGTGGCGACGTTTAGTTCACTAAACGAGTCACTTTCCAACGCTGAGAAGGAAGGATTGGTGGGTCAGAGTGGACTTGAACCACCGACCTCACCCTTATCAGGGGTGCGCTCTAACCAGCTGAGCTACAGACCCATCTTATTGATAAATCTACAACCATCCAGAACCACTGACCTCACCCTACTCTTTATGAGGGAATTGGGGTGCTAACCAGCTGAGCTACAGACCCATCTTTGATAAACCTATTTAACTAGGTCCATCTTTTACTCTTTCTTCTATCAAGCAAATCTGTGTGAACACTCAAAAGGTACACGGATGTACCGAATGTCGAAAATGCAGGAGCATTTTTCGACCAAGCATCGAGTTAGTCGTATAGGTAAGGAGGTGATCCAGCCCCAGGTTCCCCTAGGGCTACCTTGTTACGACTTCACCCCAGTCATGAACCACAAAGTGGTGAGCGCCCCCCCGAAGGTTAAGCTACCCACTTCTTTTGCAGCCCACTCCCATGGTGTGACGGGCGGTGTGTACAAGGCCCGGGAACGTATTCACCGTGGCATTCTGATCCACGATTACTAGCGATTCCGACTTCATGGAGTCGAGTTGCAGACTCCAATCCGGACTACGACGAGCTTTGTGAGATTAGCTCCACCTCGCGGCTTTGCAACCCTCTGTACTCGCCATTGTAGCACGTGTGTAGCCCTACTCGTAAGGGCCATGATGACTTGACGTCGTCCCCACCTTCCTCCGGTTTATCACCGGCAGTCTCCCTAGAGTTCCCACCATTACGTGCTGGCAAATAAGGATAGGGGTTGCGCTCGTTGCGGGACTTAACCCAACATTTCACAACACGAGCTGACGACAGCCATGCAGCACCTGTCTCACAGTTCCCGAAGGCACCAATCCATCTCTGGAAAGTTCTGTGGATGTCAAGAGTAGGTAAGGTTCTTCGCGTTGCATCGAATTAAACCACATGCTCCACCGCTTGTGCGGGCCCCCGTCAATTCATTTGAGTTTTAACCTTGCGGCCGTACTCCCCAGGCGGTCTACTTAATGCGTTAGCTTGAGAGCCCAGTGTTCAAGACACCAAACTCCGAGTAGACATCGTTTACGGCGTGGACTACCAGGGTATCTAATCCTGTTTGCTCCCCACGCTTTCGTGCATGAGCGTCAGTCTTTGTCCAGGGGGCCGCCTTCGCCACCGGTATTCCTCCAGATCTCTACGCATTTCACCGCTACACCTGGAATTCTACCCCCCTCTACAAGACTCTAGTTCGCCAGTTCGAAATGCTATTCCTAGGTTGAGCCCAGGGCTTTCACATCTCGCTTAACAAACCGCCTGCGCACGCTTTACGCCCAGTAATTCCGATTAACGCTCGGACCCTCCGTATTACCGCGGCTGCTGGCACGGAGTTAGCCGGTCCTTCTTCTGTAGGTAACGTCACAGATAAGGCGTATTAAACCTTACCCTTTCCTCCCTACTGAAAGTGCTTTACAACCCGAAGGCCTTCTTCACACACGCGGCATGGCTGCATCAGGGTTTCCCCCATTGTGCAATATTCCCCACTGCTGCCTCCCGTAGGAGTCTGGGCCGTGTCTCAGTCCCAGTGTGGCTGATCATCCTCTCAGAACAGCTAGGGATCGTCGCCTTGGTGAGCCATTACCTCACCAACTAGCTAATCCCACCTAGGTTCATCCAATCGCGGAAGGCCCGAAGGTCCCCTCCTTTCCCCCGTAGGGCGTATGCGGTATTAGCAGTCGTTTCCAACTGTTATCCCCCTCGACTGGGCAGATCCCTAGGCATTACTCACCCGTCCGCCGCTCGCCACCTCAGAAGTAAACTCCCTTGTGCTGCCGCTCGACTTGCATGTGTTAGGCCTGCCGCCAGCGTTCAATCTGAGCCATGATCAAACTCTTCAATTAAAGTTTTGTTGCTTCCGTCTTACGACTTCAGCGGCTCAATGAATTCTGATTTTTTGTTTCCGCTTTTAAAAAAGCGAAATCAAAATTATGTACATATTGCTATGAACACTCTTCATCATTGATTAATTCTTTGACTGCCAACCCGAAGGCTAAGCAGTTTCGATTAACTCAACACCTGTGAGTGTCCACACAGATTTGCTTGATATATTGTTAAAGAGCGTTGACCATTCGCTTACACACTTCAGTGTTTTCAGCGGGTCAGGGCTGCGTATTCTACGCATTCCCGTTAGTGCGTCAAGTAGTTTTTTCAACTTTCTCAACACTCATCGTTTAGCTTGCTAACCGATGAACTGCTTGGCTTTCTTTGCTTAACTTGCGTTTCGCTGTCTGCCCTGTCAGTGGATGCGCATTATAGGCAGCGAAACTTTTTGTGCAAGGGCTTTTTCATGCCAACTGAACTGTACGTCGATATTTTAGACATCATGTTTAATTTTTGACTATTAATGATTATTCATAAAATTTTAAAATCGCTATTTATCTAATAAATGATAAATCACGCTCAATTTTTCGGCAGAACTCTAGTGTAAAAGTAAATAATTCATTACCATATACTTGCTGTTAACAGTTATTTATCAATTTCCCATTCATCAGAGAGCATTCTTATGCAAAAGTCATTTCTTATTGTCTTGATTGTCGCCATTATTGGCGCAGTAGCACTATCTCAGTTCGCAACGCCATTATCAGCTATTGCTTTTGTCGCTGGCGCTATCATTGCAAGTCTTGTTTTTAAATTTGTTCCAGAGACTTCATCATCTCATGCTTCAGAAGAACAATATGTTGGCCCTACTATGACCTTATATGTAGGTAACCTGCCTTATCGTGTTCATGAGGGTGAAGTAAAAGTATTATTTGGCGAATTTGGTCCAGTTAACTCTGTACGTTTAGTCAGAGATCGTAAGACAGGTCGTCGTAAAGGTTTTGGTTTTGTGGAGATGTCAGAGTCTGGCGCACAAAAGGCCATGGTCAAATTGAACGACTATAATTTCCAAGAAAGAACCTTGAAGGTAAGAGAAGCTAAAACACAGGATTCCGAAGGTACAGAGCGAACTGGTACCGACGAGTAGTCCTAGATATGTAAATTGAACTTAGTTGATTGTGGCAATTCGCTCAATAGCTGAAAAACCACAATCGGCTAATGTTGATGATAATCCTTCGCTTATTTCCGCTTTAGTATAATACGCCGACATACTTGCTTTACTTCCCATCGTTTTATTATCCAGCACCCCGCTTTCCTGTGCTAAGAGTGCTACTACTCGCTTTGCAATCGCTTCACCAGAATCTAATAAGGTGACACCAGCACCAAGCACAAGTTGTAATTCATTACGGATCATGGGGAAATGTGTACAGCCCAAAACAAGTACATCAAGATCGGCTGCAACAACTGGTGCTAATATGCGTGCTAGCCTTTCTATATTTAGAATGCCAGTTGCAACTTTTTGCTCTGCCATCATAACTAATTCTGAGCAACCAAAAAGTTCAACATGGCACCCATCTGCAAACTGGCTGATCAGTTTATGGGTGTAGTGCCGCCTCACGGTACCTGGTGTAGCCAAGAGACCAATACGTTTACTCTTAGACATTAGGGCCGCAGGTTTAATAGCGGGAACAACGCCCACTATTGGTATTGAGAGTTTTTCGCGTAATGCGGGCAATACAAGGGTACTTGCAGTATTACAGGCAACGACGACAATTGCAGCATCAATACGAATCGCGAGTTCTTCAATTAATGTTACACAGCCAGAAATTAATACCTGCTCCTCAAGCTCACCATAGGGTAATCTCGCATTATCGAAAAGATAACAGTACTCTTTTTGGGGAAGAAGTTTACGAATTTCCGCTAGCACAGATAGACCACCAATCCCAGAATCAAACACTAATATAGGTCGCGACAATTGAGTCTCCAGTCCTGGTTACTATGAATAGACTACAAAAAGAGAGTGAAATGTGAGCTTAGTGATCCAATCCGTGTATTCAATCGCAATGACAAACTCAATGCACGGTAAAACATCTCACTAGCGGAGCGGATTTTCCCACAGCTTTGTCCAAACCGCAAAAGCAAGATACTGGACATTCGTGTCACCTAGTATAATATTTGCGCCCCAATTTACAGCAACGGTGAATCAAACAATGAACTTAGCAGCAATGGACCCTCAGACTTATGATGCGCAGTTAGAACACAAGCGTATCAAGCTAGAACAAGCCTTTGCCCAATTTGAAACACCGAGTGTTGAAGTTTTTGCCTCAGAGCCAGCTAACTACCGTATGCGCGCGGAATTCCGCATGTGGCATGATGGTGACGACTTATACTATTACATGTTCGATAAAGTATTGAATGAGAAAGTACGTTGCGATCAATACTTACCAGCTAGCGTGCTCATCAATCAAATGATGTCGGCCTTAATCGCCGAGCTGAAACCGAATCCGAGTCTAAGGCACAAACTGTTCCAAGTGGATTTTTTGTCGACTTTAAGCGGCGAGATCTTAGTGTCTTTGCTTTATCACAGGCAGCTTGATGACCAATGGCGCACCAATGCGGCTGCACTGAAAGCCAAGTTAAGTAGCCAGTTTAACGTCAACATCATCGGCCGTGCCCGTAAGCAAAAAATCGATTTAGATAAAGACTTTGTGGTTGAGTCATTACAAGTCAATGATAAAACCTTCTTATATAAGCAGATAGAGAATAGCTTTACCCAACCGAACGCTAAAGTAGCAGTCAAAATGTTGGAGTGGGCAATCGATGTCACTCAAGATAGCCAAGGCGATTTGCTTGAGCTTTACTGTGGCAATGGTAACTTTTCAATTGCATTGGCCCAAAACTTTAATCGCGTACTTGCGACTGAACTTGCGAAACCCTCGGTAGAGGCCGCGCAATACAATATTGAGGCTAATGGCATTAAAAATCTGCAGATTATCCGTATGTCGGCTGAAGACTTTAGTGATGCTATGGCAAAAAAACGCAGTTTTAGGCGTTTAGAAGGGATCGATCTTGATAGCTATGTTTGTAATACTATTTTTGTCGACCCACCACGCGCTGGAATCGATCCTGATACTTTGGCTTTAGTGCAAGGTTACGAGCGGATTTTATATATTTCCTGTAATCCTGACACCTTAAAAGACAATCTGGAACAACTGTACAAAACCCATAGAGTCACACAATTTGCCCTATTTGATCAGTTCCCCTACACCGATCATATGGAAACAGGTGTTTTGCTGGAACGTCGTTAACCATTGACCTCGAACCAATAAAAGCAAAAGGAGCCCGAGGCTCCTTTTGCTTTTCACAAATATCAAACTAACGATGCTCTACCTTGTGTTGTAATGCTTCAGCCCCTTTGGCAACCATGCGCAATTGCATCACAAGTTGGTCGGCGAGTATTTTACGGTCTGCACGTTTCATATCGAGTGCCGATGCACCTGCATTAAACACTAAGGTGACTAAAGCTTCGGCTTGCGCTCTAGCCAATATCGGAGTCCGACCTGCAGTAGCCTCGGTGTAATGTGCTAGTTCTGAAATAAAATGTTCAATTTCACGGGCAACCGCAGCCCGAAAAGCCGCTGACGTACCAGAGCGTTCATGCAGCAGAATGCGGAATACGTTTGGATTAGAATCAAGCACTTCCATAAAAGTATCGACAGAAATACGGATAACGCTGCCACCCGCTTCTGCGCGCTGACGTCCTTTACGCATCATTTGTCTTAACGTTAACCCGCCCTCGTCCACCATAGTGAGGCCGAGTTCGTTCATATCCTTAAAATGACGATAGAAAGATGTCGGGGCGATATTAGCCTCGCGTGCCACTTCCCGTAAACTCAAGCTCGAGAAACTGCGCTCGGCACTTAGCTGATTAAAGGCCGCATCGACTAAGGCTCGACGAGTTTTCTCTTTTTGTTGCGCTCGAATACCCATTCTTAAATCCGCTAACTGAATGTAATAACGCGATAATACCGCTTTTAGACATTAAACACAGCCCTATTGACCTTGACCAAACAATATCGCTACGTTAAATTAGCTTACAGATGTACGCTCAAATGCGAATTTTGGAAACCCATAATGAAAAAACCCCCTATTATCTGGCTTAATGTTAGTTTGTTTGCTGTGACCTTTCTCTGCGCGGTCATTCTTGTTCCATGGCGAGGCATAGTTCACGGCTATGGTGCCAGTGAATGGATAGCTTTTATTGTCCTCGCCTTTGCAAGCGGGCTGTCAATTACGGCGGGGTATCACAGACTATGGTCCCATAAAGCCTATAAAGCACATCCTGCGGTGCGCTTTATTTATGCACTTGGCGGCGCCTTAGCTTTACAAAACAGTGCATTACATTGGGCATCGGATCACCGAGTTCACCATAAGCATGTTGATGATAACGATAAAGACCCCTATTCCGCGAAAATGGGATTCTGGTACAGCCATATCGGTTGGATGCTGCGTGAATACCAAGCGCAGCGTTATCACGATTATCAAAATGTGCGCGATTTGCAGAATGACCGTATCGTTATGTGGCAACACAAACACTATTTGGCACTTGTACTGTTAATGAACATTGGTCTACCTGCATTTTTAGGTTGGCTCAATGGAGATGTTATCTCAATGCTATTAATGGCTGGTTTGCTGCGTTTAGTGGTGGTGCATCACTGCACTTTCTTTATCAACTCTTTGGCCCATGTATGGGGCAGCCAGCCCTATACGGATAAAAATACCGCACGAGATAATGGCTTTCTGGCTATGTTGACCTACGGCGAGGGTTACCATAATTTCCATCATATCTTTGAAAATGACTATCGTAATGGCATTAAATGGTGGCACTACGATCCAACTAAATGGTTGATTAGATCATTGTCTTGGTTTGGATTAGCGAAAGATTTACGCACTAGCCCACAAGAACGTATCGAGAGTGCGCGTTTGCAGATGCAACTGCTACAGACCAAAAATAAAGTAACCCATCTGCCAAATGCCGATGAAATTATTGAAAAAATCCAAGCGGAGTATGAGTTATTAAAGCTGCACTTAATGGATTACTATCAAGCACAAAAAACCTTGCTTGAGGCAAAACGTAAGCAACTTGTCGATCAACAACTATTGCAACAAGTTGAAGAACTAAAGGCACGTTTCTTAGTCCAACAAAAACATTGGCGCAGCCTGACCGCAACTTATAGCTAAGCCACAATTCTGCCTTAAAGTCATACGGCCACCTTGCATGGTGGCCGTATCTGATTATGATGTTGCCTTAATCACTTAAATAGGCTGTTGAGATCATGTCAGATTCCCCAGTTACACTCCCTGAATCAATCAAGCTAACAGAATATAGTCATGGTGCTGGTTGCGGCTGTAAAATTTCCCCTAAAGTATTAAGCACTATCTTAGCCTCACAGCTCCCCGTATTTACCGATCCAAATCTGCTGGTCGGCAACCAAAGCCGCGATGATGCCGCGGTATACAAACTCAATGATGAGATTGGCATTATCAGTACCACAGATTTTTTTATGCCAATTGTTGACGATCCATTCACCTTCGGTCGTATCGCAGCGACCAATGCGATCAGTGATATTTATGCTATGGGCGGCACGCCTATCATGGCGATTGCGATTTTAGGTTGGCCAATCAATAAACTACCCGCCGAAATCGCACAACAAGTAGTCGATGGCGGCAGACAAGCCTGCATGGAAGCAGGGATCATGCTAGCCGGAGGTCATAGCATAGATGCACCCGAACCTATTTTTGGTCTCGCGGTTACTGGGCAAATTGCCTTAAGTGATTTAAAACAGAATGATACGGCTAAAAAGGGCGATCGTTTATATCTCACTAAACCTATCGGCATTGGTATTTTAACCACAGCGCAAAAACAGAAAAAACTCCACGATGAAGATAGTCTCATTGCGGTCAATGCCATGTGCCAACTCAATACTATAGGCGCGACCATTGCAAAAATTAGCGGTGTAAACGCCCTGACCGATGTCACAGGTTTTGGACTGGCGGGACACTTACTCGAAATGTGCCAAGGCGCCAACCTTACTGCGAAGCTTAAATTTGATGCAGTGCCATTGTTACCACGCGCCTTAGATTATTTGGCCTTAGGTTGTGTTCCTGGCGGAACTCACCGTAATTACGACAGTTATGGCGAGCATCTCCCTGAACTCAGCGAGCATCAAAAAGCGATACTGTGCGATCCGCAAACCAGTGGTGGCCTGTTAGTTGCCGTCTCGGCCGCAGCTGAAGCGGAATTAATCGCCCTACTCGATGCGAACCACATAACCCCAATCTGCATTGGGTCACTGGAAACACCGACCACTCAAGCGAATGTGGTGTTGTGTTGATGCCAAGCGCTATTGTAGCCGCAGAGCAATATAGGGAGATCTTTCTCAATCAACATCCGATGATGGATGTGCGAGCGCCCATAGAGTTCACTCGGGGCGCGTTTCCCAACTCGACCAACTTACCCTTGATGCTGGATAGTGAAAGGGAAAAAGTCGGTACTTGTTATAAGCAATTTGGTCAGCAAGCCGCGATTGCACTAGGCCACTCACTGGTGAATGGTCCCATCAAGCAACAGAGAATCGAGGCTTGGGCTAGCTATGTTAAAGCCAATCCTAATGCTTACCTTTATTGCTTTCGCGGCGGCCTGCGCTCGCAACTCACTCAGCAATGGCTTAAAGAAGCGGGTATCGAAGTCCCCTATATTCAGGGTGGCTATAAGGCCATGCGTCAATATCTGATTGGCGTGATTGAAGCGGCACCGACTCAACAGCCGTTATTGAGTTTGAGCGGGATGACGGGCTGCGGTAAAACCGATTTTCTACTACAGCGTAAAGAAGCGGTTGATCTTGAAGGAATCGCTAATCACAGAGGCTCTAGTTTTGGAAAGAATATCGACCCACAGCCAACGCAGATTAACTTTGAAAATCAACTCGCCATTGCACTACTCCGCCATCAGCAAGATAATCATTCCTGCTTATTGCTTGAGGATGAAAGCTTTCTGATTGGGCGTTCGGCACTACCGCAATCATTTTACAGCGCCATGCAAGCTGCCGAAATTTTGGTATTAGAAGAACCCGACGATACGAGGCTCAAACGCTTACGCAATGAGTATGTGCATAAAATGTATAGCGGCTTCTGTGAACGTTTAGGGCTGGAAGCAGGTTTTGCAGCTTTCAGCGAATATCTATTACAGAGTTTAATGAGTATTCGCAAACGTTTAGGCGGAAAACAACATCAAGAACTGCAAGATTTGATGCAACAAGCCCTCAATCAACAAATCAGTCAGAATGACACTTCGCTGCACTTAGTCTGGATACACCTGTTATTGCACAAGTATTACGATCCTATGTATCAATACCAATTACAGAAAAAGTCCGAACGTGTTCTTTTTAAAGGCTCACATCAAGCGATGCACGAATGGTTGAATAACTTCAAATCAACACAATAAAAACAAGAAAACCGTGTACCTGTTGCCACGGTTTTCTTTATCTCAATCTGCAAATTAAGATTTGTTGAGCAAATTGGCGACAGCATCCCTTAAAGCGTGTCGATTCGCATCATGTCCATCGACCACATCCGTTAAGCTTACCGACACCTTTGACCAAAAACGCTTTGGCATGGTCGTTAATGCATGCCCGCCCTTGTGGCTAAAGTAAGAACCCCATAATCCGTGCAGTGCCATAGGGATAACTGGCACGGGATCGCGAGCGAGTATCTTATCGATTCCGGGACGGAACTCCCCTAATTCCCCATTTGGCGTTAACCGACCTTCGGGAAAGATACACACTAACTCGCCATTGGCTAATGCCGCATGGATAGATTCAAATGCTTGGTTATAGGTAGTTTCACTCTGTCTAGGGGAACAGATAGGGATCACTCCAGCGTGGCGGAACAAATACTTCAACAGAGGGATTTCACTGATCGATTTATCCATTACAAAGCGAATAGGCCGTGTCGATGCCCCCATAATAATCAATGCATCCACATAACTCACATGGTTACAGACTATGATGCCAGCCCCTTCCTTCGGAATTTTATCGCGACCTGTCACTGTCACTCGATACATCACATGACTGAGTAAGTAACTGATAAATCGTTGTGTAAATTCTGGTACTTGTGAATAAACATAGAGTGCGACCACAGCATTCATCACAGCGAGTAGCAGGAATAACTGTGGAATAGTCCAACCTGCAACGCCCAGCAATAGCATAGACAACAGTGCCGAAACTACCATAAACAATGAATTCATAATGTTATTGGCGGCAATCGCCTGAGCACATTCGCCCTTAGCTGACCGAGATTGAATAAACGCATACAGAGGGACGATAAACAAGCCACCGCTAACGCCAATCATAAAGAAATCTAGCATGACCCGATAATGCTGTGACTGAGCGATAAAGGTTTTAAATCCATAAACAACACTTACATCAATCGGTGCAGGAGGAATTGCCCAAAGCAAGTCCACACCAAATACTGTCAGTCCCAAAACCCCAAATGGCAGTAAACCCAACTCAACATGACCAAAGGAAAAGCGCTCACAGATAAAAGAACCAACAGCAATACCGATGGAAAACATTCCCAATAATAGCGAAACAACCGTCGCGCCCGAGTGCAAATATAATTTGGCAAAGTTTGGAAATTGAGTCAGATAGGTCGCGCCTAAAAACCAAAACCAACTGATAGCGAGGATAGCCATCCAGATTGAGGGCGTTTGACGGGCTTTCTTGATGCTACGCCAAGTGCCCGATAGCGGCCTGAAACGTATTGTCTCGATGACGCCCTGCGGCGGTAATGCTGGAATCGCTCGGCTCGATAAATACCCTGCAAAGGCTAATACAGCAACAGTAATCGCCGACCAAAGCGTACCGTTTTCCTCAGAAACCAAGAGCCCTGCACTCAAAGTGCCCACCAGAATCGCGAGAAAAGTGCCCATTTCAACCCAAGCATTACCTGTGACTAACTCATCTTCTTTTAAGGCTTGAGGTAATAAGGAATATTTAACTGGGCCAAAGTAAGCAGACTGGCTACCCGTTAAAAACAGCAATAATAACATCATCATATAGCTCTCGCTCAGAATCGCAATCGCGGCGCTAAACATGATAATGACCTCGAGTAACTTCAATCGGCGAATGAGTTTAGCCTTATCCATATTATCGGCGACAACACCCGCATGGGCCGAAAAGAGGAAAAACGGCAAAATAAACACCCCAGCAGCCAAGTTCACAAACATATCGACGCTTATGGGTAGGTCTTTCACTTGGCTAAAGGTCACCAATAGCAGCAACACATTTTTATAGATGTTGTCATTCAATGCGCCTAAGCACTGAGTTGCAAAATAGGGTAAAAAACGTTTTGTTAGCAGCATGATAGTTCCTTCTGGTAACCCATTCCTTGTAAATAAGCTTGTACGTGACTCTCAAGTAAATCCCGCAGTGATAAGGACTCAGCGAAGAGCTTATTATCGAGGGACAGAGAGGTCAGCCCATGAATTCCCCCCCATAATACCCGGCTCATACTGAGATGCTGCGCCTGCGTAACCTCGGGAAATAGTTGCGCCAATTCACATTCAATCAGAGTAAATAGTCCCGCAATCAATTGCCCTTGCGATTCAGGCAAGGGTTCAGAATCGAGTAATTGCAATTCAAAAACTAATTTGAAAGCCTGACGCTGCTCATGGGCAAATTGACTATACTCCCACGCCATTGCAATGATTTTACCTAAACTATCGGCAGCGCAAACCTCCGCTAATCGAAGGTGTAATGCCCGCAGAGTTGCCTCTGAAACGGCCAGTAATAAATAGTTGTAGCTGCCGAAAATATTGATCAAGGTACTAGGGACATAACCAATTTGGCTGGCCACTTTGCGCAAGCTAAGCCCCGCAACACCTTGATCTATCAGTAACTCAGTTGCCGCTTGTATTGCCATAGCGCGAATTTCATCATGGCTGTGTTCTTTTCGTCTGGCCATAGGTCTCATCCCCTGTTGAATAGCAAGAGACTAACAGCAGTCAAAATAAAAAACAATGTTCAAAATAAGTTTATTTTACGTACAGGAGAGGGTAAATAATGAAGGATATTATTGAGGATGATAGATAAAGATAGGTACTCGAATTAGATTCCCTCAGCAAGCCGAACGGGATCCGTGGGATTACATCGTCTAAAAGAGCATAAAAAAACGGCGCGCTCTGTCAGCATACCGTCCATTATTTTGATTTAAAAATCACTCTTAATTCAAAGGTGATTTTTATTTGAGGATCATCTTTGGTTCAAAGATAAGCGCGCAATTTAAGGCCTGCGATAAGTCATCACCACTCTATCTGCGCCATCACCAAAATAATCGGCCTCAAAAGTTGAATCAATGAAACCTAAATGCTGATATAAGCCATGGGCAGGGTTACTCGGATCAACGGTTAAACACACCCGCTCAACTGACACTGGCAACTCGGCTAAACATTGTTGCATCAAACGTTTGCCGAATCCCTTCCCGCGAGCATTTTCACTCACTGCGACAGATAAGATCCACACACAGTTAGGATCGCTACTCTGGGCACAGAGCAAATAGCCTTGTAGCTGATTATCTGCATCCACGGCCACTAAAAATTGCTCTGGCCAGCAATCAAATCCTTGGCGGAAGAAAAAATCGGGATAGCTGTGCTCGCCAAAAATGGCCTGTTCGAGCTGATAAACCGCAAATAACTCTGACTTTAATACCGGACGTATAGACTGCATTTAAAAATTATTCACCAATTAAAATTTTATCCCACTCTAAGTTGGGTGCACCAACGACGATGAAGTTAGGGTTTTCTAAGCTCTCACGCTCATTGTAGGTTAACGGTTGCAACTCGGTATCCATCAGCTGACCGCCCGCTTCCTCGACAATAATTTGCGCCGCGCCCGTGTCCCACTCTCCCGTAGGTCCGACGCGTACATAACAATCGGCTCGACCTTCGGCAACGAGACAACTCTTTAGCGCAGCGCCCCCCATCACCACGAGTTCACAATATTTAGGGTGATTGAACAGTGTTAGTACTGACTGCGGATCCTGGCGGCGGCTCACCGCCAATCGTAAGGATACCTTTTCACGGTGCTCGATTTGGCGGCTACTTATGCGAACTTCCTGTTTATCAGTACGTTTATAAGCCCCTAAACCTGCAATGGCGTAATAACAGACTTGCGTCATAGGTACATAAACCACACCCATCACGGGACGATTGTGTTCCACCAATGCAATAATTACCGAAAAATCACCACTGCCGGCGATAAACTCCCCCGTACCATCGAGTGGATCAACTAACCAATAGCGCTTCCAAGACTCACGCACACTCAACGCAATATCGGCCGCCTCTTCAGATAACACAGGAATATCAGGCGTTAAGGCGGTTAATCGGTCACAAATGATCTTGTTCGCCGCTAAATCTGCGGAAGTGACAGGGGTATTGTCAGACTTCATTTCTCGCTCAAAATTACCTTTGAGATAAATGTCACGGATAGTTATCCCTGCATCGGTCGCAATCGCAATAACTTCGTCGATCAACTCTTCTGGCTTCATAACAACTCCAATCGCAAACCTCGCGAATGTTTTGCAAGCGATCACATTCTGAGCGCTTAAAAGGAAAAAGATTATTTAAGTTGTAGATGTTTCTGCACTAAAAACAACGCGCTTACGCTACGGGATTCGGAGAAATTCACATCATCGAGCAAGGTTTCCCAATCTGTAAGCGTCCAAGGTATAACATCAATTGGCTCAGGCTCATCACCTTCAAGGCGACTCTCATACAGATCTTCTGCAAGAAAAATTTGCATTTTACTGGAGAAATAACCCGGTGCGAGGCTGAGTTCTTTCAATAACGTGAGCTTATTTGCACCATAACCAATTTCTTCTTGTAATTCACGGTTAGCGGCTTCTATGGCTGATTCACCGGGATCTATCAAACCTTTAGGAAAACCTAACTCGTAATTATCTGTCCCGGCAGCATATTCACGTGCCAATAGCATTTTCCCTTGATGAATAGGCACTATCATCACAGCGCCACGATTGCCGCCCTTCATCCGCTCATATTGGCGCTCAACACCATTAGAGAATTTCAGATGCACTTGTTCAATTTGAAATAATCGACTTCTGGCGACAACTTCGGTATGTAATATTTCCGGCTTTTTCTGCCGCTGCGACATAACTGCCTCTGGATAAAGATAGCGATAAACAAATCAAGGTAAGTGACAATCTTACTATCCTATCTTTAATCTACAACCTGAATTTATAACAATACCAAAAGACAAGTCGTCATTTTTTGCCATCCACATCACGAATGACTTATACCCTCTAGTGAACTCCTTCAAAAAAACATTCAATGCATCGCGAATTGTGAATAACAAAAAAGGGGCTAAGCCCCTTTTCAATGTTGTTGAAACTTAAAATTGATATCGTAGATTAAGTTGGTAACTAAGGAAGTCATTAGGCTCGATATCTACATATTGATACCCCAAGCCTACAGACCATGACTCAGTAAATTGATAGCTAAAACGCACACCCGCATACCAATCTGTACCATCAAGCGCTGTCGTTAAACGGCTATTACCCATAGTGCTGCTGATATCGGCTTGCCACCTAAACAAGCCTATGGGGACTTCAAATCGCCACGCTTCATGTTGGAGTAAAGTGAAACGTAATCCCAGCGTAACACCGTCGGCCAGTACGGGCGTCACCCCTTTGACCTGCTCATGATATTGCTCAGGGGTGAGACTTGCGCCTTCAATCCGCGCGCTGCCATTACCAAAGTCGGCATAACCTAACTCCACGGCCACCAATGGCGTCCATTGATAACCCACACTGACACCAATCGCCGTATCTGTGGTATCAACGGAAGTCACCGCGCCCGCTCCTGCTTGGGGTTGTAACACTCGCTTGCCGTTATCCACCTGAGCTTGCCCGATAAATCCTTCTGCGTACCAATATCCCTCATTCGCTGCATTCACCGGATTCACCATACCAACAAGCAGCAACACCACACTCAACAGATGCCATGCCCTGCGGCGTATCAAACCACCTGCAAGAAGCAATATTAATGCCCCTAGAGACACACTCCCTCCACCCGATTTATTGTCAATAACCACATCTTGATAGGCCTTAACGGTGACGAATACTTGCCCTGTTGCTTCGCCCCCAAAACCATCACTAATCCGATAACTCACAGTATCTACTCCATCAAACCCTGTTTTAGGTATATAACGTAGCTTGTTCGATTCGACCGAAACCACGCCTTGCTGTGCTGTCGCACTGATTAAGGTCAGGCTATTACCATCGGGATCGCTATCGTTACTTAATACATCGATTAATAAGCTTGTTCGGTCATCTGTAGTGGCACTGTCATTGACGGCAATCGGTGCCACATTACCACTCACTATCACCGTTAACTCACTGCTTGCGGTGCCGCCCTTACCATCAGTGATGCTATAGATAAGCACATCAGTACCGACAAAATCAGTCGCAGCGGTATAACTCACATGCTGATTGGCTAAGATTGCCACGGTACCAAACTCACTGACGACCTGTGTAACGGTTAACGTATCGCCATCGCTATCGGTATCGTTTGCAAGCACATCGACATCAATACTCTGATTCCAAGACAGTGAGACGGAGTCAGGATTTGCAACGGGTAAATGGTTGCCATTAAGCACAACCGCCACCCCACCTGGATCGACAATCGTGCGGTTAGCGACACCATCATCATCGTTCGGCCCACCATCCTCTATGGTTAACTGCACACACCAATGGCCTTCAGTTAAGCCCGGAGTCCAACGACTATCACCAGGAGGCGGGCAGAAACCTCGCTCACCTTCACTACTGGCGATACTGTTACGCGCATCTATAACAAAATCCTTCCAGCCATGTTGTGCTTGATACTTACGGTATACCGCATTAGCGGGTATAGGTGAGCGCTGTGGTAACACTAGGCTGTAACTCTGCCCTTGTTGTGGCAATCCTGTGGCGATAAAGTCGAAAATACCACCTACATTGGCCGCAATACTGTCTGTAGCCACTTGATTAGGTTGCAGTTGTACACCACTTAGCCCTTCGATAAGGGCTGTATTCCCTAAGCGTAAACACACGCCTGCTTGCCCTTCTGCCAAGAAATACACGGGTTGTAATTCAGATTCAGGGATCACATTACAATCGCTAATGGCGTCTAGATAATCAGGGATACCATCACGATCTGCGTCACCAAAGCCTTCTTGGTCGTCAGGAATTAAGTCCCCATCAGTGTCCGCCCCCGTGAGCACAGGCAAGGTTGGCCGTACCACAAGATAGACTTTTTCCGTTGTAGAGAGTGCGGGGGAGCCATCATCTGTGACCGTCAAACTCACAGGGTAAATCCCTGGTAATACCGCAGCTGGTGAGAAGAACATGCCCTGGTTATCAGATTGCAAGTCCAATGCCCCACTTTCCCATACCGAGGTTAAACTGTCCTGCATATTGGCATCACTAATATGCGCATCAATACGTACGTCACCGCCGTTCTGCGCAACAATCAGTTGACGCTCACCCGCTTGGGTGACCTCTAAGCTCACTTTAGGTGCAATATTCGCTTCAGTTATCAGGACTTGTGTTTGATTTTTACTGCCCAGATTCAAACTAGGATCTAAGCTAATCAGCACATCTTCGTTCCCTTCAACCTCACCATCTTCTACTGTTCTAAAGGTGATCTGGGCCTCCTGACCGGAAGTCACCTCCACCACACCGCTCACTAGGTCATGATCACTGCTGCTAGCAGAGCCTGAAACGGTATAGGGTATGGATAGAGGATAATCTGGGGCGACACCGTTCAGGTGCACAGTGACAATGACCTCATTTCCTTCACCCACTATCTGATCTTTACTTAAAGAGATTAAGGGATGCACTTTGACTTTCTGGGCCTTAATCGCTTTGTTACCCTCGCTATCGACGGCTTGCCAGTAGGCCAAATAGTTACCCGGCGCAAAAAATAAACTCTGATTGACTAAGGAAACCGGCAATGCCTTACCATTGCGATCGACCGCTTTAGCAAACCCGAGTTTGACGCGGGTAAATAAGCCTGTTGCATTGACCTCAACATCATCGGGTAAGGTGATAACAGGCTGATTATCTGACTCGGCGCCATCAATAAGCACATTGACTTTGGCTGTGGAGCGTCCCTTGTTGCCATCACTGATGGTATAGCGCAGCGCCACTGGGCCGACGTATGCCTCTGGCGCGGTAAAGGTCAGCCCATCGGGAGTGATTTGCACACTGCCGATATCTGCTGCGGCGCCATCAATCGTTAAGGTATCGCCATCCACATCGGTATCGTTCTCAAGCACCGCCAGAGTATAGATATCGTTGACTGAACGTGTCAGCGTGTAAGCATCATCGACGGCTTGTGGATCATCATTCACGGGGGTGACATTAATCGTGATAATCGCAGGCTCTGAGCTCAGTTCAGCATCTTTTGCAATAAAACTGAGCTGATCTGCGCCGTTGAAATCTTTCTCCGGTGTGTATAACCATACTGTCCCATGTTGCGCCAATGTACCCGACTCAGGCTGACTGACAACTTCATAGGTCAGGGGATCATTATCCACATCCTCACCCATGAGGGTGATCATCACTGAGCTATCTTCCTCCAGCGTCACGGTTGAACTTATCGCAACCGGTGCATCATTCACATTCGTCACTGTGATGGTAAAACTTTGCTCTGCCGTTAACCCATCGGTGTCCGTAACCCGTAACATCACCGGGTGCATACCCACATCAGCATTGCTCGGTGTGCCACTTAACACACCAGAGGCAGCATTGAAGGTTAACCAGCTGGGTTTCGTCACCGCGCTCAAGGTAATGACATCACCCGTGTCTGCGTCGCTGGCAACTAAGGTGTAACTGTAGGCCACATCCTGAGTGGCTGTCGTGATAGCAACAGAGGTGATACTCGGTGCATCGTTGACGTTAACCACCGTTATGCTAAACGCGGGTAGACTCGCACTCAAAGTACCGTCACTGACACTGATAACAATACCATTCGTTATCCCAATATCCGCATTGGTTGGCGTGCCCGTTAACGCGCCAGTTGCTGGCTCAAACGTGGCCCATGTCGGTTTGTTGGTAATACTGAAGGTTAATGTATCGCCAGCCGTGTCCGTTGCCGTTGGGATAAAACTATAGAGTGTGTCCTGATTGATACTCAGCGCAGGCGTACCACTAATGGTGGGTGCGCCATTCGGCACGACCGCATTGGACACCGACGAGGAGGCTCCTGTACCTACAATATTGGTTGCGCTGACGGTAAAGGTATAGCTCACGCCATTGGTTAAGCCAGAAAGAGTAATGGGGGAGCCTGCACCCGTTGCCGTTGCACCGCCAGGGTTGGCAGTGACGCTATAACCGGTAATCATTGAGCCACCGCTGAAGGCGGGTGCGGTGAACGCTATAGTTGCCTGAGCAATACCAGCGGTCGCAGTACCTATGGTGGGCACACCTGGAACCACTGGATTGACCGTAAATGTTCGGCTCACCTGAGTTGCAGCAAGGTAGCCGGCGTTGCCTGCCTGATCCGCATTAATCGTGCAGCTACCCGCCGCCACAAAGGTTAACAGGCCACTAGAAGTAATGGTACAGACACCGGGCGTAGATGAGGTAAAGGTGGGTATCAGGCCAATTGCATCGGTAGTGGCGATAAGCGTTGATGTAGTACCAAAGTTCTGCGCACCTGGCTGGTTGAAGGTAATTGTCTGGATTGTTTTAGGTGTAACGGAATTGGATGCAACCGACGCAGGGCCTGAGCCCGCCACGTTTTCGGCAGTGATAGTAAAGGTATAGCCCTGCCCATTGGTTAAACCCGTTATCACTATAGGTGATGCGGCTCCGTTTACCGGAGGCACATGTGCCGGATTGGTTGTCACTGTATAGCCAGTAATGCTTGTACCACCGGTGTTGACTGGCGCAGTAAATGTCACACTCGCTTGAGTATCACCGGCAATTGCAGTCCCTATGGTTGGCGCACCGGGCACTGCAGCATTAACGGTGAAAGACTGACTCACTTGGCCAGCTGGCAAGTAGGATAAGTCGCCTGCCTGGTCGGCATTGATAGTACAGGTACCTGCCGTCACAAAGGTCAACACACCGCCACTGGTAATTGTACAAACTCCGGTAGTTGATGAGCTAAATGTCGGCGTCAAACCGGAATCGGATGTCGCTGTCAGTGTCGGCGACGTACCGTAAGTCTGGGCTCCGGGGTTGGCAAAGGTAATGGTTTGTGGTGCTGCCGGAGTAATGGAGTTGGATGCTGTAGACGCAGCTCCCGTTAACGCCGCCGAGTTAGTGGCCGTGACCGTAAAGGTATAAGAAACACCATTGGTTAAGCCATTGACAGTAATGGGCGCACCAGCACCGCTGCCGGTTAAGCCTCCGGGGTTAGATGTTACTGTATAACCGGTAATCGTCGTACCACCGGTATTAGTTGGTGCTGTAAAGGCCACCGTTGCCTGAGTATTACCCGCAGTGGCAGTGCCAATAGTTGGCGCACCCGGCACTACCGCATTTACCATAAAGGTTTGCGACACCGTTGTCGCAGCATTCACGGCTGCATCACCCGGCTGATCAGCGTCGATAGTACAGCTTCCTGATGTAACAAAGGTCAGGGTGCCGCCAGTAGTAATGGTACAAACACCGGCAGTGGCTGAGCTGAAACTTACGGCGTAACCTGCTCCGGCAGATGATGTTGCCGTTAGTGTTGGCGTGGTACCGAAGTTCAGTGCGCCCGGGTTGTTAAAAGTAATGGTTTGATTACCTTTAGGGATCACAGCGTTAGAGGCCGCTGAAGCAATACTGTTACCTACGGCATTAGTTGCAATTACAGTAAAGGTATAGGCTATACCGTTGGTTAAGCCTGTAACAGTAATAGGAGATCCTGCACCGATGCCGGTAATGCCGCCGGGGTTGGATGTTACGGTATAGCCGGTAATAGCTGAGCCACCGTTGTTCCCGGGTGGAGTGAAAGCTACAGAAACCTGACCTTCCCCCGCTATCGCCAAACCTATTGTTGGTGCATCTGGTACTGAAATAGCATTGCTCACCGTAATGCCATTGCCTGTTAAATCAGCTACTGATACAGCCGCATCTGCACCTGCTGCCCAATCTTCAGCAGCAGCCAGATTATAAGTAGTTGCATCCACCGAGCTGGTACCATTTTTATTCAACAGCAAGTTGACCGTGTTCCGATCAGTGGCGCTGAGCGTTAGGGTGAAGAAGGTGCCGGAGGTGATTTCTACATTGGCTGTGTCGGTCAGTGTATAGGTGCTACCGCCTTCACCTGTGAAGGTGAACCTGTTAGCAACTATATCGTTGGTTGCACCTGCACGACTCAGAAAGCCGGTTCCTGTAACCACCAGCGCACCAGTGCTAGCGTTGTAGGTGGCACTGGTAATGGTCGGTACTGCCACATAGCTAACGGTAATGCCATTACCCGTCAAATCGGCAATAGTGACTGCCGCATCAGCACCGGCATTCCAATCTTCAGCAGCGGCCAGGTTGTAGGTGGTCGCCCCGGTAGAGTTGGTGCCATTTTTATTCAGGATCAGGTTAACGCCCGCCCTATCCGTCGCACTCAGCACCATTGTAAAACTGGTACCGGACGTCACTTCCACATTTGCTGTATCCGTTAAAGTCCAGGTACTGCCACCTTCACCGCTCAGCGTAAAACGATTGGCGACAATATCGTTGCTGGCGCCACTGCGTGATTTCAGATTTGCGCCTGTTACCACCAAAACCCCAGTACTGGCATCGTAGGTAGCCGATGTCACTGTGGGCTCAGCCGTATTGGAAACAGTAATACCGTTGCCCGTAAGGTCGGCTGTTGCTGGCTCAGCAGCAATAAAACCTGCCGCACCGGCAAGGTTGTAAGTAGTCCCACCGGTAGAACTGGTGCCGTTTTTGTTGGCAATTAAATTCACTGCCGCGCGATCGGTCGCGCTGAGTGTCAGGGTAAAACTGGTGGCACTGGCAATCTCCACATTAGCGCTGTCGGTAAGAGTGTAGGTACTGCCGCCCTCGGCCGTGAAAGTAAATTTATTGGCGACCACATCATTGGTCGCACCAACCGTTGCGGTGAAATTGGTGCCGGTAACGACTAACACGCCAGTGGAGGCATTGTAGGTGGCAGAGGTGATGGTTGGAAATGGAGGTATTCCGTCTTCAAAATCCAGATCATCTACTACAACAATAGTGTCAGTTCCTGTAAAACGGATTTCATCGATATATTGCCAGTCAGAATTGAAAGTTAAGGTACCGCCAAAACCTCCACCTACTCCATTTTTTGCATAAGTAACAGATCCTGACGAATCTGAGATACCAGTATTTACAGAGTCTGACGCAACTGAAACACCATTTCGATAACCCGTCACAGTCAAGTTAGGGCTAGTCCCCAAACCCGCCCCAGTGTCTACTTCAATAGAGACTATACGAAACTGCGTGCCATCCGCTGAGGAAATTCTTGCATCCAGAGCACCCGCAGTAATGTTGACTCCTTCAAAATTAAACATGACTGCTAAGTCGCTGGAGTCTGGTGTAATACTTATGCTGGAAGGCACTTGAGTTAACCCCAAAACACCTGCAGGTGAAACTAACCTGTAGGTTGCTCCGGCAATAGTTTCACCATTGGGATTCAGAAACCGCTCCTGTTCAGAATTAAAGTTTTGGTCCGAGGGAGTTACCGCCATTGCACCAAAAGATGCCAGAGCCAAAAAGCCACCTAAAAATAACCTGCACCAAGATAGACACCGATACTCTGTAACAAGATTTTTTAGTGCGTAAATTATATTGTGAGTGGCTCGCAACATTTTACTTCTCCGTTAAAAGCTTATTTTAAGTAGTGCTCGTCCCTGGCGTCAGCGGCAGAGCATCAATTACGTGAAGGGAAAATGCCTTCAAGAGCAATAATAAAATTAACAACTTGATAAGGTTGAACGACAGAAACAGGCATATTGTTACCAGAAATACCTGTATTTCCATTTACGTTAACAGTTGTGGTGGCAGTCACAGGCGATAGTGTGGTGTCTGGTGCAGTAGTGCTAAACGCATTAAGAGCAGCTAAGCCACTCACCACTTTGGCGGGCACCGTGGTTGGCCCAGGAGTAGCGGTATTACCATTCGCGGAGGAAGCTCCCAATGCAACGCTCGTATTTCCTGTTCCATTTAGTGCTACGGAATGAACGTGCGCGGGTAATTCATTGGCTGTCAAGGTCACATTTTCAGTTCCACCCGTTTGTCCCAGGGTATATTGACTGGTGCCAGGGCTTTGGCCTTGATGCACAGGCACACGCCCTTGTAGGTTAGGCAGTGCAAAAGTCGTTTGGCCATTGCCACCATAGGTGGTGCCTAGAATTGAAAAAAGTGCGGTATGTTGCGAGATAGACAGTAATTGTCCATTACAAAAAGCCCAGCCACGGGGAGCAAAATTACCTGCAAACATAGTGATTTCACCAATAAATGGATCTGACATTGTTTTTCTCCTTAAAATAACGATTTTGTCTAGTTAACGATTTAATTACTCTCGACATTTAATCGACAGCGAGTTCCTTTAGCTGATTGCAACATCATCCACATCACGCGATGAGAGACTATCTAGATAATATGAAAACAAAAATAAAACAAAATTATTACAATTAAACATACATTAAAAATTGATAAACACAATCGAGCCCCCAAAAAATCAAGGTAAATGCTTTCACGTCACTTCACCCCATAACATCAACTCGTGGGTGTCAGAACAACTTTCAAGCTTAAATCCATGTTGTAGATAAAGCTTTTTAGCTCGCGCATTTTCCTTCTCCACGGATAAACCAACGGGTAAATTACGTATTGCCGCCTCTTGCTTAATGAACGCTAAAATGGCCGAGCCAAAACCCTGTTCCCTCATGCTATTTATCACAATCAAATCAATAATATGGACTCTATGTTCACTGGTATCGAGCATCACTTTCCCGACGGCTTGCTGGTGATAAAACAAGATATAAGTGTTCGCATTTGGATATTGTTCCCGATAAGAGGCTTGCTGCAGTTGATATTGTTTCGCCAACATAGTGTCAACCACTTCACGGGGTAAACCCAGTTCATAAAAGAAAGGTTTTGTAGAGTAAAAAAGCTGTGCCATAAATGGGTTGTCGTTTGCATTAGCGGCTTTAGCACTTAAGCCAATTAGTGAATTGAACTCATCTAGCATCATGCTTTTTATCCCAATATAAACGCTGCAACAGTTGGTTATAAGTCATAAATAATTGCTGCCACGATGGGCTTTGCAATTCACGAAGAGGGACTGGTTCATTTGATACAGCAGGCGTAAATACTTGCCCCTGCTGTTTTGCATCAAAACACCAATGATCTTGCCAGCACTCTATTTCATCCATAGATAATGGCCTGCCTAAGATGGTAGAGAGTGTTGTGGGATGAAAATCCTTTACTTGTTGATAATCTAACAAAATCGCTCGATTTGAGTTCAGTAAGGCATGGGTTAATTGCGCTAGATGCTGTAATACACTGATACGAAATTTATTTAAGCTAAAGGTTGTACTCACAGTTTCTATCTGCTGTATATGCCACTCAGTTGAAAGTAAACCTTGCCCTTCAACCATATGACGACCCGCAAGACGTTGGTGAGAAGCCAAAATATCCTTAGGATTACGTATCAGGCATAGCACGCGGCTCTGCGGGTAAAGTGCTAAAAGCATCGGCCAGTAAGCCAAATCCCAAGCATTCCATTTCACCACTAAATGCCGCTCACCATGCCTAAATCGCCCTTGCAGCCTTAAACATAAATCAACCAGCTTTACCTTTACTTCCTGTGACCAAAAGTCATCGCGCATAATATCGCTGCATAGCATAGATTCAGAAATTACAAGGCAATCATTTAGTTTAGAAAAACTACTTGAAACTAAAGTTGAACCACAACGCGACCAATGGAAGATCATGAGGCAAGGATGGAGCTCGGGCACAGAGTCGCACTGTGTTAAAAGAGATTTGAGTAATGTTTTAGGTTGGATAAAAATCGCCAATAAGCCTAGACGGATATCGCTAATATCATCCTCAAGAAAGGGCTTAGATAATTGATTAAATGCAGGGATCCAATACACCTCTTTGCTTTGGGAGCAATAGCGATAGGGAAGCCACGCTTGGCTAAATAGTGCTAATTTTGGTGTAAAATCCTCCCACCGCTGCATATGAATAAAAGCCAGCATTTGATCTAAAGTAAGCTCAGGCCAAGCCAGCCAATCTCCCATTAAGGTGACAAATTGCTCAACACTGCTTGCTTGATGCAGTAACAAAAGTCGGTCAGGCTGATGTAATAACTGCCAATAACGGTTTTGTCTCTCTTGCATATCATTAACCATCAGGAAGCCACAGGGTAAAAGTTAATGTATTGCACCATACGGGGTAATTTACCCCGATTAGGACTCGCTCCGTGGGGCAAAGCATGGTGCCAAATGATGAGATCGCCCGCTTTGGCTGCTATCGATTTAACTGGCCATTCATGCCAATCCTGCTGCTGAAGCTCTATATCCGTTTTGTTCTGCTCAAGGAGCCAGTTTTCTATTTTGAGATGAAATCCAGGGACACAACAGAACGCACCTTGCTCGGCACTGGTATCGGTTAAATAAATTAATCCTTGAGTTGCAAACACTATGGGTAATTGCAGCGGCATATCCCAGTGCATATCAGGCCCTGGGAAATGCCATGTTGGTGTTTCTGGAGGATTGAAGCTGACTCTATCGGTTGTCATCACCAGATCGGTTCGCTGCCAAAGCTGTTCAAACACTTGACGGATTTTGGGTGCTTGTCGATTCGCGTCCAGTTGCGGATGGCGAAACAGTTGCAGCATAATTTTTTGCATCAATGCATGGGATTGATACCAAGTTTGGGGTTCTTTTTCATTTGCCCCTAACTGCTGCCAAATTAAGGCGCGAGTCGCAGCGCATTGCTCTACCGATAACACTTGCGGGATCACTAAGTAACCTTCGCGGTGCCAAAAGTCGAGTTGGGCATCGCTTAACACTATATTAGGGGGTAAGACCCCAGGCGTAACCGTTCGCGCAATACCTAAAGATAGATCTCGCAGGCGTTGATTTATAACGCCAATATCTTCCGCCGTGAGCTTAGTGGTCTGCAGTATCAGCTTGATAAATGTCTGTAGATCGTCATTTTGGTATAGGGCCTTTAGCCCCGGCTCTAGACCAATACCACAGAGATCCAGCAAGGCTTTATCCAAAAGCCATTCATGGGCGAGTAGAGGGAGAGACTCGCCGCCTTTCTGTAACTGCACTTTTTGCCATAGGCGCAGTAAATGATAAATACCACCGCCCCCTAAATCCTCACTCGAGACTAAAACGGATTTCTGCAACAGGGTGTTAGCAAATGTGGCTAACGCTTCCACACTTAAAGATGATCCTGCTTCACACTCTAATTTCTGCTGCATTCACTAAATCCTTTAGCCAAGTATTCACTTCGCAATCAATCACTAAATTGATGCGTGCTTCCTGCCCTTTATTTTCAACCCAATGAACTTGATCGGCATTGATATACCAAAGCTCTCCCGCCTGCATTGGAACGCGCTTATCATCCACATAAAAATTTAACTGTGCATTCGTTTGCAGCGGCAAGTGCAATCTCGCCTCGCCATACTCAAGAGAAAGCCCTTTATCGCTATGGGGTTTAATTTCAGCCCCAGCATGCAAACGCATCAAACGTACCGATTTAACAGGACAACCTAAGGACTGAATAAAGCTTAAGAGCGCAGGACTAGACTCAAGACAAGGCAAATTACGCCAATCTTCGGCCGATGATATAGAGAAGGCTTGCAAGATAGGATGGGCCCCTTGATACTCAGCGGCACAGCGCAGGACAAGAACATCCCAACCGCCCTGATAATCACGTTGATTAACATGGGGCAACCAGTCTTGTTGCAACAATGCATTAAGTTCTACTAGTATCTGGTGGGTATTTGAAATATGAGCAAGCAAAGCAAAAGAGTCGATATCCATATCTAACGGCTGTGTTTTTAGGTCAGTCAACCAAGCCTAGCACAACGTCACAATCATACAAGTCAGCAACACTTTAACCCATGATTTGAAACAAATGGAATATCCCATGCTTAACTGGAACACTATAGACACAGTGCTACTCGACATGGATGGCACATTATTAGATTTACACTTTGATAATCATTTCTGGCTGAGTTTAGTACCACAGGAATTGAGTCAGCAGCGAGGTATTAGCACGGATGACGCGCAACAATTAGTCGTGAGTGCCTATGTAAAAGTGGCAGGAACACTCGATTGGTATTGCCTCGATTATTGGCAAGCAACACTTCAGCTCGACATTATGGGCTTGCATCGTACTTTGGTGGATCGCATTCAACTACGCCAAGATAGTATGCCCTTTTTAGATGCCTTAGCCTCTGCGGGTAAAAAACGTATTCTTGTTACCAATGCGCACCCCAAAAGTCTTGCTTTAAAGCTTGAGCATACAGAACTTGGCTCAGGGCTAGATGGGATGATTTCAAGCCACGAAACAGGTTATCCCAAGGAACATCCACAATTTTGGCAAACCTTGTTTGAAAAATTTGTCCTCGATCCTAGCCGTTGCCTCTTTATCGATGACAGTGAGCCGATACTCAATGCAGCAAGGTTAGCAGGCGTGGGTCATCAACTGGGGATAGCCAACCCCGATAGCCAAAAACCGCTAAAAATCTTTCACGACTTCCCAGCTATTACTGACTATCACTTATTACTTGATGATTTAAAACAACAAAAAGATAATAAAAACAAAGGCACCTGAGTGCCTTTATCCTCTTTAAGCCGAATACTGTAACTACAGCCCCGGAATACGCCCCTGATACACCACAGGGAAATAACCGTCAGTACCACGTTTGCCCAGTATTCCCAATGATTCACGCATATCCTTAGGTTGCTCAGCAGTTTCTTTAATTTTAGCGGTAACACTCACCATGTTGTCCTCCACTAATTGCAAAGTGCCCACAATGCCCAACTGATTTTTAGTTTCATCGGTCATTAACTGAGCTTTACCTTCAACGCAGCTTAACCCTAGCTCAATATTGCCTAATGGATATTCACCAAACTGGTTTTTCACATGGGTTTGATTTAGAAACAGTTTACCTGATAACTGCTCACACCAAGGCTTACCCTGCTCAAGCGTTTCGACTAATAGGCTGACTTCACCCGTTATTTCAGTTCTAAACGGCAACTTAGCATTACCAATAAGAAAACTGTCTGGCGCCTCAAAACGTAATCCTTTGGCACTTAAGCCACCTAAAGACCAAGTGACCAGCCCTTTAGAACTGACTGGCGTCGCGCGACTACCTATCTGAAAATCAACCTTAACTTTTCCTAAAAATAACGCCCAAGGACTCAGCTCCCAGCGTATTTGCTCAAGTTGGCGTTGCGGCACACTTAAGGTTTCAATACTGCCAGACCAAATACTGCCATTCACCCCCGAAATACTGATGTTCGCAGGTAATGGCGCTAAAGCTATCGCAATCTTAGCGGGAAATAGAACGACTAAAAATACTAAATAAATCAGTACACCTATGATGACTTTTTTTATCAAGCTCACAACGACACCTCTATTGCGCTAATTGGATACGTCTTACTTTGACATAGCCTGGCGTACCAGCCTCAGCCAAATCAACACTTTCGAGGGATAAACCTTTTTTCTGAACCAACTCACTCAAATAACCTAATAAGGCATCAAAAGGCACATCGTCCATCCACACTTGGATCTTATCGCCTTGGGGTTGCATGCGCGTGATCACTAAGCCATAGCTGCCCGCTGTTTGGTTAACCACCGAGCTTAAACTGTCAGACATCGCAGGTTTAGCACCGCTTTGCTTCAGTCCAGCAATTTTATTTGCCGTTTGCTTTACATAGTTCAAAGTCTGTTGCTGGGCAGTGAGGTTACGTAATGCATCGGCTTCAGCATTCGCAATCGGTGTCCAAATACCCCAATAGAACACTCCTATCACCAAGAATACGACACAAAAACCCACTAACTGTTGCTCGCGTAACGCCAGCCCCTGCCACCAAGTTCGCAAATTATTCATCTTATTTGCTCCTCAAGGTTAAGGTGCTAGTCACTTGATCTTCAGCGCTATTCATCGTGCCACCATCGAGTTGGAAACGACGTCCAACAATTTCTTTAAATTTCTCAATCTGTGCGTAATTTTTAGCGGTAACCTGCATACGGATCTCGTTACGAGCACTTTCAAATCTTAACGTATTGGGTTTAAGCTCAGGGACTTGCTTAAAGGCATCCTGTAAACCAGCCAACATTGCAAAAAACTCGGCGCCACTCCCCTGCCCCTGCAAGGCTCGTAACTGACTTTCCATTTGCGAACGTAGATTCACAATCCGAGTATTACCCGGCACAACCTGTTGGTAAATCGACTCGCTCTGCGCTTTCAGATCGGCAATCTGACTATTGACTTGATGGATCGTCAGCCCTTTATTCACAAGGGCAAGCACACAGGCGACCCCGAGTATAATGAGGGAATTTTTCCATAAAATTAAGTACTTACTGTATTCGCGCTTAGGCGTATAAACACCACTGAGTAAGTTAATAGGCGCATTTAAAATACCACGGGCAAGCACCAACATTGGTAAATCTAAAGGTTGCTGTTTAAGCTCAACACCTTCAAGCTCGAAATCGGTATAACTGGCTACTGAAATATCTTCATCCTTAGTGACCAGTTGTTTCATCGCAAGTGGCAGCCAAGAAAGTGGCAAACTTTGGCCTGTACCAGAGCCTGTTCTTAGCAGTAATTCGTTGCCAAAACGCATCGCTGCCCATTGGCATTCCTGCAATGGCAAAGCCAAACAGTCGGGAACGATACGTTTAACTTTTAACCCTGCCTCTGTTAAACAATTCAGCCAAGTTTGCATTTGTTCATGGGCAACGGCGACCACACTTAAGGCATCACCATTACGTGGTCCAACGGTAAAATGCATAGCGTCAACATCATCTGCTAGCATTTCCTCTAACATAAAAGGCAGTGCTTTCAAGGCTTGACGTTGGCCTTTTTCAGGCAAATTAACACTGGTTAGGGTCATTGCTGATGCGGGCACAAGCACATCAATAGGACGATTACCCGCACGTTCAGTTAGGGTCGCTAAACCTTGAGCATTTGCAAGTTCGCCAGAGGCGATAATTTCTTGTTCTTGCTCAGACCATACCAACCAAGAGCAAGCCTGCTCTGTGTTTCTGCCTAAGCGAATAAATAGCCGTTCACTCACAGTTTTTCTCCACCAGCTTCAACCTAAAAAAGAATTGAGCTTGATTGCTATTATTTTTGTCCACCAAACTGACGGGTGAGCACTTCCATTTTGTTACCGCTGCCTTTTCTGAGCACACTCTCCATTCTAAAGATGGCATTGTCGACCTTAGCGCCGGAGGCGAGAAGGAAATACTGACTGTCGATAACAAAACTCGACTTCATTGCATCCTCCCATTTGATCGACCGCATGGAAGAGGTTTCATAAAAATCATCTATTTTGGCAAAACCATCGCTAGGGCGTTGATTAATGACACTCTCTGCCTCACCAACTGAAATTTGCCCCTCAACCATGGCCGCAAGCAATGCAGCTTGCTCCACCTCTAAGGTGTTTACATTGAGCAATTGCCTATCATTTCCCGGAATAACACAAATATAGGGTAATAATTTCAAATAAATATCTTGGGTATATCCCATTACTGCCCGCAATTCACTACGGTGATTCATCAGGGTATTTGCGGCACGATACGGCACATTTCGCGCTTCATACTCTGCATCTTCGGCGCCAAAGGGGCTGGTTGTTGTATCTTCATCGATATAATCTTTTAGGGTTTGTGTCAGACGATCCGCCGAAAAATCATCCATCCCCAAACTCACCAACAACGCTTTATATTGTCTTGCCGCCAAGGGTAACTTAGGTTGCCCATTTTCGACTTCTTTCGTTGTGGCAGACAAAGCATTTAAATTAAAGCAGGAACGCATATCGGTGATCTTGCCAGCAATTTCACCATATTCCGCCGGGAATACTACATCACTCATGGCCCAATACTGCTGCCGATGCACCTTTCCTTCGGAATCCTCTAAATCTTGTTTTAGAATTTTTTTCGCCAACTCTTCTGCCGAAATCGTATACCAATAGGCTTGGTCGTACTGGGCTAAGTTCAATGTTCGGCGCATTGATAACTGATTACGACTGGTAATATTCGTGGCAATAATCACCACCAGTGCCACAATCAAAAGCACAACAATCAGTGCGACACCGCGCTGTTTAGAGTGAAGCTGAATACGGTTTTTCATTCTCGACCCTCGTCTTCGGGATCGTCATTAGGATCCACTTCGCCAGAGCCATCACCGCTACCAGTATCTTCATTCTCTTTATTGTCGTCTTTTGGATCATCCTTATCTTTGTTGTCATCGTCCTTAGATTTTTCAGGTGCTAAGGCCCCTAATGGCAACAAGAACTTACGCTGAATTTTACCTAAACCTTCAATATCCACTTCCATCGCGATGGCTTTAGGCAGCTTAGTCGCTTCGACTTTTCGCTCCCATTTATCTTCCATAAAGAAGGAATATTCTACCGACAACACGTTATCGATGATCACAGTCTTAATCGGCTCAGCACCAAACTCAGGCTCTGGGTAGGGAAAATACCAGCGTTCCAATCGCCCTTCTTGCACCACATAGGCGACGGACTGCAAGCTGCCTCTTGGTAATAAGCCATCGGGATTTAACCAACCCAAACGGTAAAAGACGAGTGCCTCAGATTCTGAGTCTAAAAGCTCATTACCCGTTTGGAATACCGTAGTACCACGTCCACCCTCGAGTAACCTTGGTGTTCTCGCGACCATTTGGTTTAAATCACGCTCAATCGCACCAAAGCCTTGCTGCAATGCCTTTAGGCGAGTCGAAAAGTTTTTAGTCACTTCATCGTTGGTCAATACCGTACTTAACACTGCATTGGCCGCTACACCTATCATGGCAAAAATCGCAATAGCGATTAACATTTCAAGCAGCGTAAAGCCTGTGTGAGCTTTAGTTAGTTTTAAGGACATAACTGCTCACTTGTGCTGCAATACGCTGATAACGCTCATCCTCACTGACGCTGATGCGGATCATTCTAAAATTATCATCCGTCGTTTTTACAACTTCTCGGCGCCAATACCAGTCCTTTCCTGCCAGTTCAACTCGGCCTTCTTTTTTACCTAATTCAGGAAACTGAGGTTCAAGCCTGACATCGACCATCTGATTGTCAGCAACCCATTGCGCCAGAGTACGCGACTCCAGAATGGGCATATTTGCCATTTGTTCACCCAAACTCTTGGTGATTGAAACCGCGGCAACAGAAAATACCGCCAGCGCAACAATCACTTCAAGCAAGGTCATGCCCTTAACGTATTTCATCTGGCCGTCCTAGAGTTAAACGCCCAAGCGCATCACCCACCACCAGTACATCAATCTGTCCCTTATCGGTTTTTGCGATAAAACTCAGTTCAAAAGCACTCATTTCACCACTGGGGAATAACATGATCTGAGGCTCTGGATGTTTCTTTTTATCCTCGGTTTTAGCTTCAATAAATGGCTCATCAAACCAAGATTTTTCCTCTTCATCTTCTTGCACTAAAGGTAAACCATCGAGCACCAAGTTTAACGACACCCCAGTCTCCATCTGTTTTTCAGACAGCATTCTGTCTTTTTCCAGAGGATTCCATTTACCATCTTTATAAAAAACAAACTGATAACTGGTTTTTTCAATCACAATACCAATAAATTGACCGCTTAAAACCGTTTCATCGAGCACTAATTCTGTCGCGGCCATAAACTGCTGCGCCGTTCTTTCAAGGGCCTGCTGTGGCCCCGAGTTACCAATAGACATAGTCACTGCAGCAGCGGTGAGTCCCATCAGCAAAATCACCAGCATCACCTCCATTAAGGTGAAACCAGTTTGGCGCAGCTTTATCATTTTATTGGAAATTCTGTAAATTCCAGTTACCGATATCATCTTCGGTACCTGGTTGACCATCTGGGCCTGCGCTGAAAATATCGAGCTTGCTGTTTTCGCCTGGGCTTAACAGTAAGTAATTATTACGCCATGGATCCTGTGGTAAGCGTTTGACATAGCCTTCTTCACGATAATTGCGCGGCTCTGGTGAAATGGTTGGCTTTTGCACTAAGGCTTCTAAACCCTGTTCAGTCGTTGGATAAACGCCATTATCTAGCTTATACATGTCTAGCGCATTCTCGAGCGCCACTATGTCTGATACGGCTTTTTGTTGGTCGGCTTTATCTTTGTTACCCATTAAATTAGGCACGACCATAGAGGCCAGAATACCAAGAATAACAATCACTACCATCACTTCGAGTAAGGTAAAACCTTTTTGTCTGTTGTTTATTTGCATCAACTACTTCTCCTAAAAAAACCTACGCCAATTGGCTTGGCTATAAATCCATAAATTCAACAATCAGCTACTAATCAAGTTGTTCAATGCTAATATCGGCTGCAAAATCGCCATAACGATAAAGAGCACAATACCCGCCATACTCACCACCAACATAGGTTCAAATACGCCAAGGGCAATATTGACGTTACCTTCAAACTCCCTATCTTGGTTATCCGCAGCCCGTTCTAGCATCTGTTCGAGCTGACCACTTTTCTCGCCCGAGGCAATCATATATAACATCATTGCCGGAAACAGCTTAGTGTTAGTCAACGCAGCACCAAGGCTGGTTCCCTCTCGCACACGTGCTGTTGCATCATCAACCGCGGCACGTACTCGCATATTTTGCAGTACTTCGCTCGCAATACGCATACCATCAAGCAAGGGGACAGAACTGGCAGAAAGAATACTTAAGGTACGCGCAAAACGCGCCGTATTAAGGCCTTTACTGACACGACCAATCACAGGCATTTTCAGTAAAAAACTATCGTACTTCATTCTAAATGCTGGCGACTTAAGCATCCGTTGAAACACGACTGCCAACAATACTATCGCCAACACCACAAAGAGGCCGTAGTTTTGGACAAAATCAGACGCCGAGATCAAAAAACGAGTGGTAGCGGGTAACTCTGCACCCATATGTTCAAATTGACCAACAACCTTAGGTACCACAGCCGCGAGCAATACTGAAATCACACCAATCGCGACCACAGTCAGCACTATCGGATAAATCATTGCCTGTTGCAGTTTTGACTTAAGCTGTTGGCGGCGCTCGGTGTAATCGGCAAGACGATTTAAGACCACTTCTAGGTGCCCTGACTTTTCCCCCGAGGCCACCATAGCGCGGTATAAGTCATCGAAAATATGCGGAAACTCAGCAAGGGAGTCGGCAAAGCTATAACCTTCGACGACCCGTGAACGCACCGCCATAATCATACTCGCGAGACGATCCTTCTCACATTGTTGACCGACGGCTTTAAGGGATTCTTCAATAGGTAACCCCGCCGCCACTAACGTCGCGATTTGGCGAGTAATAAGGGCAAGTTCAGCGACTGAAATCCCACGTTTGAAAACAGAAAACCCACTGCTTTTGGCTTTGGCTTCTTTTTCGGTAACGGGAAGAATTTCCAGCGGCATCATACGCTGTTCCCGCAGTTGGCTACGGGCATGTCTGGCGGTATCGGCCTCTATCACGCCTTTAAGCTGCTTACCCTTGGCATCCAGTGCTTTATATTCAAATGCTGGCATTGCTTACTCCTCGCGGGTCACCCTTAGCACTTCTTCAAGTGTAGTGATGCCCATGAGCACCTTACTCATGCCATCATGGCGAATACTGGGTACGAACTGGC
This sequence comes from Shewanella sp. W3-18-1, assembly GCF_000015185.1. Lineage (NCBI taxonomy): Bacteria > Pseudomonadati > Pseudomonadota > Gammaproteobacteria > Alteromonadales > Shewanellaceae > Shewanella > Shewanella sp. W3-18-1. The sequence goes on from NC_008750.1 coordinate 4,232,818, forward strand.
GAATGTATTTTTCAATCGCCAACTCACCTCGACCACCATGGATAAGCTCGCGCACATTATCATCCACCAGCAGTAATTCGTGGATCCCCGTACGACCGCGATAACCGCTTTCGCCACAAGCCTTACAGCCATTGGCACGGAAGATGTGTCGGTTATCATCTGCGGCGATGCCCAGTAATTCACGTTCACGTTCATCGGGAACATGTTCAATCTTACATTTAGGGCACAGAGTTCGGATCAAACGCTGAGCTAACACACCAAGCAAACTCGATGAAACGAGGAAAGGCTCGACACCCATATCTTGCAAACGGGTAATAGCGCCAGAGGCGGTGTTAGTATGCAGGGTTGAAATCACCATATGACCCGTGAGTGACGCCTGTACCGCAATTTGGGCGGTTTCGAGATCGCGGATCTCACCAATCATCACCACGTCTGGATCTTGACGTAAAATCGCCCTTAGACCACGGGCAAAAGTCATATCTGCCTTAGTGTTAACTTGGGTCTGGCCTATGCCTTCTAACTCATATTCGATAGGATCTTCAACAGTGAGAATGTTGGTGTCTTTGGAGTTAATCTCAGTTAAACCTGCGTACAGCGTGGTACTTTTACCTGAACCAGTAGGACCCGTCACTAAGATAATACCGTGTGGACGACGGATAAGCTCTTCAAATTTAACGCGAATACCGTCTGTCATCCCCAGTTGTTTTAAATCAAGATTACCCGCATTTTTATCAAGTAAACGCAGCACGACACGCTCACCATGGCTCGATGGCATGGTCGACACCCGTACATCAACGGCACGTCCCGCAATACGCAATGAGATACGGCCATCTTGTGGTACACGCTTTTCAGCAATATCGAGGCGCGCCATCACCTTAATCCGCGACACTAACAGTGACGACAATTTACGGTTGGGTTTAAGCACTTCTTTAAGCACACCATCAACACGAAAACGTACGATTAACTGCTTCTCATAGGTTTCGATATGAATATCTGAGGCTTCTTCTTTAATCGCTTCGGATAACAAGGCATTAATCAGTTTGATGATAGGTGCGTCATCATCACCTTCAAGCAAATCTTCGGTCTGAGGTAACTCTTCAGCAAGAGTGAATAAATCCATCTCGTTGCCAATATCTTCCATCAGTTGCTGTGCCTCAGAGGAATTAGCCTGATAGACCTGAGTCAATTTGGCCTCAAATCTACCCGCCTCAAGTTGCACTAAGGGCAAATCAACTCCCGAATAACGCCGTGCTTCAAGCATGGCGGCAAGTGGTGTTTTAGCGGTATGAAACAGGCTTAATTCGTCTGTATCACCATAGGCCAAAATCACCTCGTGACGGTGGGCAAAGGCAAAGGGTAAACGCTCTTTGCTATTGGAGCGAAAGACCTCATCACCTTCGGTATCTAAGCCTAGTTCATTAGACGCTAGGCTTAAGTCATCGACTTGGGATAATTGAATTTCACTCATTGGTTTTATCTTTATTTTTGTTTTCATCCAGCGTTTTGAGCGTTGAATCAGTTTTACGCATCTGGGTGTCTAGGCCTCTGCCATCTTTGTAACGCTCTAAAATATCGTTCACTTCCGGCGGTAGATACTCAGATTGATTCCATTCATCCAATACAGGGACTTGAGTATCCGGCATTAAGTTAACGCCACGCTTTTGTTGCTCAAGTTGTAACGCTCTGAAATAGTTGTATTTACGCCCAGCAATCCCTTCCATTGTCATACCATCACGAATAATGGTTGGCTTGATAAAGATCATCAGGTTTTTCTTCGTCTTTTTACTGGAGGAAGATTTGAATAAATGCCCAAGCACGGGTATATCACCAAGGAAAGGTACTTTTTGCACACTTTCCTGCACTTCTTCGTTAATCAAACCCCCGAGTACCACAATTTGCCCAGAGTCAGCCATAACAGTGGTGGTTAGACGGCGAGTCGCAAAGGAAATATCCACCCCCGTGTTACCGTTAACGCCTGACACTTCTTGTTCAATCGCCAGCTTAACCGCATTGCCCTCGTTGATTTGTGGCACCACTTTCAACTTAACCCCAACCTCTTTACGTTCAACGGTTTGGAATGGGTTGCTGTTATTTGAACTGGCGGTAGACCCTGTCAAAATAGGCACTTCATCACCCACGATGAATGAGGCTTCTTGGTTATCTAAGGTGGTAATCGAAGGTGTTGCCAATACGTTAGAATTAGTATCACTCGACACGGCTTGAATTAAGGCACCAAAGTCCCCCATGGCCACACCCCAAGCCATACCATTGACCTTACCTAAAGCTTGGGCAAGTAAGGTGACATCACCTCTGGTATCAGGATTTTTAGTTGTTACAGGATTACCATTACCGTCAAGGGTAGTAACAGTATCACCTTCTTTATCCTGTGCTTGCCAAATCCCTGCGCCAATCTCACCTATGGTTGGGCCTAAGTTATTAAACTGAGTACCACCACCCGCTTTAGCAGCCCATTGCACGCCAAAACCGACATTATCGCCCTCAGCAACTTCGACGATAATGGCTTCGACCAATACTTGAGCACGGCGAATATCGAGCTGGTTAATCACGCTCTCAATAGTACGCATTTGATCCGGCTCGGCGCTGATCACTAAAGCGTTTGTATCTGTGTGAGCCATAATGTTGATTTCATTACGACGTTTCGCACCCGCCTGCGCACTTGGATCTTTTTCACTTTCCAGTTTTTGGGCAAAACCCGTTAACACTTCAACCAAATCTTCCGCTTTGGCGTAGCGTAAATAACGTACCTTAGTGTTTCCTGTGCTGGCTTGCTCCGCATCGAGACGATGAATGAGCTCAACCACCCGCTGACGGCTCTTTTCATCACCACTAACGATGACAGCGTTAATACGCTCATCGGCCACCACTTTGGGTGCTTGACCGGGTAACTGCGCTTGGTTTGCGCTTGCACGGTAAAGGGTATCGATAATTCGCACCATTTCACCCGCTGATGCGTACTCTAGCGGCACCACTTGTACCGATGTATCCCCTTGTTTATCAACACGGCGGATAATTTCCACCAGCTTGTTAACCACAGAGGCTCGGCCCGTCAGCATAAGTACGTTGGAAGGATCGTAGTTGACGACGTTGCCACCACCAGCGTTATCATTTAGCTGGCGTAACAGGGGAGCGAGTTGCTTAGCCTCAGTGTTATACAAGGCCACAATACGGGTAACCATTTCATCGCCAATGCCGGGATCATTATCGTTCGCGACACGGATTGCCCCCGTCTGGGCGCTTTTGTCTTTAACAACCTTAATCACGCCATTTTCCATCTCGACAATGGCATAACCATAAACTTGCAACACGTTAAGGAAGAACTGGTAATACTGTTCGTCATTCAGCAGGTCATAACTGCGTACGTTAATTTTGCCACGGATCGTTGGGTCAACAATGATGGTCTTATTCAAATTTTTACCAACAATGTTGATAAACTCTTGAATATCAGTGCCCTTGAAGTTGGCCGCATACTGTTCTGACCAAACAAATTGGGAGGTAAACATGGCAGCGCCCGCCACAACTCCAGCAATCAGTTTGCGTCGAATCCTTTTATTATTCATTATGTTACTTTCCTCTAACGCGTGTTATTGCGGCAAACTAAACATGATTTCAACCAACTGCCCTTCCCGCTCAACCATAATGGAAACTTCAGTTAATTCAGGTAATTGGCTCATCATTTCTAACGCCTGAGTCATCACAGTCAGGTCGTACCCATTTATCGATTTCGCTAAGTCATTCGCTTTAAACCCTGCCTGCCTAAACAAATTGACATCTTTACCGGGATTTAGACGATAACCCACAACCGCGTCCCCTTGTCTTACGGGTGAGATGGCAATGTAATCGGTGATTTTGCTGGGGTCGGCTAATAACTCATTACGCGACTCAGCCAGTTCTTGGGAGATTTCAGCATTTTGGCGTTGATCAACACGGCTGACAGTTTGCTCTACTTTGCTTGTTTTGGCTTGCTGTAACTGCTGATTAACTGCGCTTTGGCTTGTATACACTAGCCCGTCAAGCATTAATGTTTCGTAACGCCCCGCGTTAGTGATGATGATACGGTCGGCATACACTTCCTTGAGTGAAGCAGAAGTACCTTTAATCTTGTCCCCAAGACTGTAGGTTTCTTGAATGCCACTGGACTCAATAATCGCGAGCCCTTTTTGATCTGCCGTTGAAGCAACCACCCCCGTCAATAGGATAGATAGGCTTGTTTTAGGGGCATCGGTGATGGCTTCTACCACTTCAACCTTAGGTCTTTCGGACTGAGCGTCAGCTTTACCAAACAGTCCAAGTTGTTGTAAACCCGTAAGGTCGATTTGGCCCGCACCACTGCCTACCGTGGTGGCCGTCGGTGACCACGCACTGGGTGATGAGTGAGTAGGTACGAGCTTCCAAGTAATTTGTGCCGCTAATAACAAACTGACAATAAACCCAAACCAGAACGTAACCTGACTTAAGGGCTTATGAGGAATGCTGGCAGCTTTTGCGATAACTTTATCTAATAAATCCATATTTATGTGGACCCTCGATACAGGTCTCTGTTCTGATTATATAAATTGATGATGCCAGCCACATGCTAACCTAGGCCGCATTTGGCAACAACCCCATAACAGTATTGTCATTGGCGAAAATCGCCCATTTATGCTAACTTTGCCCGCCTAAAAAGGGTGTGAAGCGCGCCACCCTTTAACATAATAGAAATGCAGCTCTCGCATTTTATTGTTCAACATGTGAACTCATCGATCTTTTGCCTTGGAGACACTATGACGCAAAGTTTTGGCGACAATACCAGCGTTCGGCTCGACAAATGGCTGTGGGCCGCACGTTTCTTTAAAACCCGCGCCATCGCCAAGGAAATGATCAATGGCGGCAAAGTACATTACAACGGTGCGCGCACCAAATCTAGTAAGAATGCAGAGATAGGTGCCGTCCTTAAGATACGTCAGGGATATGACGATAAAGAGATCGTGATAAAAAAATTATCCGAATTGCGCCAAAGTGCATCAATCGCACAAGAATTGTACGAAGAAACAGCTAACAGTGTGGCAAAACGCGCAGTAAACGCAGAAGCCAGGCGATTGAACATACTCAATAATCCTGCGCCAGACCATAAACCAGATAAAAAGCAACGACGTCAGCTCATTCGCTTTAAAGAATTCTAATAGTGAGACTCAATAATGAACCAAGATATTTTACACCGTTACCTGTTTGACAATGCCGATGTGCGTGGTGAGTTGGTGCAATTACAAGAGAGCTACCAACAAGTGCTCGACGCCCAAGCGTACCCGCCTGTATTACAAATTTTACTCGGTGAGTTAATGGCGGCGACCTCACTGTTAACGGCAACCTTAAAGTTCAGCGGTGATATCAGCGTGCAGTTACAGGGTAATGGCCCCGTATCACTGGCGGTGATTAACGGCAATAACCTGCAACAACTGCGCGGTGTTGCGCGTTGGAATGGCGAATTAACCGATAACGCCAGCCTTGCTGACTTATTTGGTCAAGGTTATATGGTGATCACCCTAACACCGGATGAGGGTGAACGCTACCAAGGTGTCGTGGCATTAGACAAGCCCACGCTGGCCGCCTGTGTTGAGGAATACTTCAATCAATCTGAACAGTTACCAACAGCATTATGGTTATTTGCTAATGGACAACAGGCTGCAGGTATGTTCCTGCAAATTCTGCCAAGCCAAGAAGATCACCATCAAGACTTCGAGCATTTAAGCCAGTTAACCTCAACCATTAAGGCCGAAGAATTATTCACTTTAGATGCTGAAAACGTATTACACCGCTTATATCATCAGGAAGAAGTCCGCCTATTCGATCCTATTGAAGTTAGCTTTAAATGCACCTGTTCACGTGAGCGAAGTGCTGCAGCGATTAAGACTCTAGAGCAGGCTGAAGTTGAAGCCATTCTGGCCGAAGAAGGTAAGATTGAAATGGGCTGCGAGTATTGCAATGCCAATTACGTGTTTGATGGCATAGATATCACAACAATATTTGCCAATGGTCAGAACTCGAATATACCTCAATAATCAATAAATTAATTAAAAAAATGGGCACAGTCAGGTGCCCATTTTTTATTCCACCATGATCCAGTTCACACTTTGTACTCTGCTTAGGCTACAATCGGCATCACTTTGTCCCTAGCACGGCCTAGGCGATAAATAGCAAATAAATCGGCAGACGATCGATCATAAAAATAACCTTACAAATACAATAAATGGAGACCTCGCTATGGCGGATGGATTACACCGCGTTCATTACAACCCCTCAACAGCACAACTTGTCGAATTTGCCCTGCTACGCGGCGAAGGTGAATTGACAGCCAATGGCGCGTTAGTTGCGAAAACTGGCGCTCGCAGCGGTCGCTCACCCGGTGATCGTTTTATCGTCAAAGAGCCCAGTTCAGAGGCCGATATTGAATGGGGCCCTGTCAACCAAGCTTTCGAACCCGGTGCTTTTGAAGGTTTATGGGCACGGGTTGAGGCATACCTTGCCGATAAAGAACTGTTTGTATCTGATCTCGAAGTCGGTGCCGATACAGAACATTACCAACCCGTACGCGTTACTACGCAATACGCTTGGCATCAACTGTTTGCCCGCAATCTATTCATCATTCCTGAAGAATTTAATCGTAAAGACAAACCAGTATGGCAGATCATCAATGCCCCAGACTTTGTTTGCGATCCCGCGCGTGATGGCACTAACTCAGATGCAGCCGTGATTTTAAACTTCGCCGAACGTAAAGTGCTGCTTGCAGGCCTGAAATACGCTGGCGAAATGAAAAAATCTATGTTCTCAGTACAGAACTTCCTACTGCCAGCCCAAGGCGTGCTCCCGATGCACTGCTCAGCCAACGTAGGTAAAGATGGCGACACTACGCTATTTTTCGGTTTATCTGGCACAGGTAAAACCACATTATCTGCCGATCCAAAACGCTTCCTGATCGGTGACGATGAACACGGCTGGGCACCGGGCGGCGTATTTAATATCGAAGGCGGTTGCTACGCCAAATGTATCGATTTAAGCCAGAAGAATGAGCCCGTGATTTGGGATGCGATTCGTTTCGGCACTGTGCTTGAAAACGTGGTCATGGACGAACACCGCGTCCCTAACTACAAAGACAGCAGCCTGACGGAGAACACCCGCGCAGCCTATCCGCTGGAGCACATCGCCCAACGTAAAGAAGACAACTGCGGCGCAGAGCCACATGCCGTTGTGTTCTTAACCTGCGACGTATCTGGCGTATTGCCACCAGTTTCTATCCTGACTAAAGAACAAGCGGCATACCACTTCTTATCTGGCTATACCGCCAAAGTGGGTTCGACTGAAATCGGCTCAACCTCAGCGATTCAATCGACCTTCTCAACGTGCTTCGGCGCACCTTTCTTCCCACGCCCTGCTGGCGTGTACGCTGAACTGTTAATGAAACGCATTGAGTCATTCGGTAGCCAAGTCTACTTAGTCAACACTGGCTGGACTGGCGGTCCACATGGTCTGGGTAAACGTTTTGACATCCCCACCACTCGCGCCATAGTCGATGCAATTGTCAGCGGTGAATTGAAAGATGTTGAAACCATCCACTTAGACACCTTGAACCTCGCCGTTCCTGTTGCAGTGACAGGCGTAGACAGCAATTTACTCAACCCAATCAACACTTGGGGCGATAAAGCGCTATATGCCGAATATGCCCAGAAGCTGGCCGAAGCTTTCACTAAAAACTTCGCTAAGTATCAAGTGTCAGACGCAATCCGACACGCAGGCCCAAAAGCATAAACGCCTAAGCATTTAATTTAAAGCCTGTAAAAAAATGGCACTGACTCAATATTGATCGGTGCCATTTTTATAGGGCTGACGCAAACCATGGCATTTATGTGATTAATTCGATTAAATAAGTTCCCTAAGTGCATATGCTAGCGGTATAAAGAAAACGGATTTACACTGCGGCCAGATTCCAAGATGGAGGAATATATACAATGGACGTTAAGACCTATCTACAAGCATTGAGTGCTCTCTACGCCAGCCTAAATCAAACATTAGAACTGCATGATGGCTTATCAAACTCGGCCTTAGATGAAGCCGAAAAACAATTAGGTTTTACACTTATCTCCCCGTTAAGGGAGCTTTGGGGATATGCCAATGGCGGCAATGAGTGGAGCACAGTATTTGCCCGGAAAGATTACTTTTGTCGGTATGATTTTTTGTCATTAGCCTCATCGCTTAAATTTCGTGATCGAATGAAAAAACAGGCTCAGTACTACGCTGATTACCAAGAGCCAGAAGTGCGGGATCCCAAAATCCAATCGGGATGGTATCAAGAAGGATGGCTGCCCTTTGCCCAATTTGGGGGCGGTACATTACTCTTGATTGCAGATCATTCGCCCTCGGCATTAGGCCAAATTGGACAAGTGATAGCATACACCCATGACCCCGATATGATGGACTTTATCTGCCCAGATCTAAGCCAATTTTTTGCACAATCCTTGGCGCAAATCGCGCTATATCCAGATGAGTTAATTGAGGATTAAGGATAACGAAAATGAACGACCCATTACTCAACAAACCTAGTGAACTGATTATTGAAGGTGAGCTTCAGTGCAACGATAAGTTACGCATAAAAATGCTCGAAGACGTTTCTTTGATGACACAAGAGACAAAGCATAAAATCCTAAATGCTATGCTCAAAATGCATAAGTACTTTGAAGATTATTGCGGTGACTTAGAGATTTCTTTAAATACCATCAATGAAATAGCCGCAAATACCCAGCCTTTGTACATTATATTGGATGACACTAGCACAATGGAGACTCGGGCAATTCGTTATCATTACACCTGCAACTGGGAAACCGATCATGGCGTAGAAGTGTTGATACTCAATGGTAATCAAGTGATTTTTGTGGGCAACTGCGGTTATACCTATGGTGTGTTACTCTCCTCAATTGATAGCGATTTATGCCTACAAAATGAAGAGCTTAATTTTCTTATTGCATAAAATCAAAACTATGCCTGCTGTTGGAAGTTTTAAAACAACCTTTCTCCAATGGACTTGATTAGGGCGTGTTGACGTTTCGAGATTAAATTTTGTTCGCTCTGGCAAGCTCGTGATCGCGAAATGAGGAGTGACCTTAACGGTGGCAACGATAAGTGAGATACAAGATGAAAAACTACCCTAAAAAAGACAGAGACCAAGCATTCAGTGTATTGCAGAGACTGGCAGAAAATGACGAGCAGTTAACCGAGCCTCAAGCAGTCAAACTCGCTATTCTAGCTCAGGGTTTAAAAGAGAGTGATGATCTCACCGCTAATGACTTAATTCATCGCATCAGCTATATAGAAAATGAATTAACCCAATTCGCCATAATCCAGCGGGTGGCCTTTAACAACTTCGCCGAGTTTATAAACAGCCTGACGTTAGCAGGGCGCTTTGGTTGTTTCACGAGATTGGTGCGGGGTGGGGATTACTCGGGGACTGACAGCCTACATATTTGGCCGCTGCTGGCGGCACTCGCCATTCATGATTTACCCACTATCGCCGCCTATAAAAAGCAATTTGTGCCACCCTTTTTAACGGGTCATAAGGTGACAGTCTTGGCCTGCAATGCGGTATATGCCATTTTAGGTGCCACACCCATTACAGATAATTTACGACATAAACTCACAAGCCTAAAAGATTCGAAATACAGTATGGCGATGCTGCATAGCCTCGCAGCCATCATCAATCAGGACATGGGCTCGTTTATCGACAATATCGCCATTATGGTCAAGTCTAATCGCTCGCAGCAGGAATATTCGCCACTGGAAAAATGTTACTGTGTTAATGCCCATGGTTTAGTCAATTTATGGCGGTTCCATACAACCAATGCGCCATTACCTCCCCTTGATTTCCCCCTACCATGGCAGAATGAATTACACGCGTTTTTTACCACGGGTCACGAGTCCATTAATATATCTTTCAATCCCTTAGCTGAGCAAAAGTTAAATGATCTGCCAATTGACCCAAATACGCTGACGCTAATCCATTCATTAACAGACACACAAAGTTAACTGCGATTAATCCAAACAAAATTAACCATTTAAAATTATGCAATTCTCTAAATAACTAAACTTCAGTTACCTAAAAGCTGGACTCCCGCTCACAAGCGTTGCGGGAATGACAACATAATGGCGAGCCACCCACTCTTAATAGTGCGGTAGTTAACCTCTATCTATGCTTGAGTTAAGCATTAAACAAGGAGGTTTGTATGCCTCGTTCTCGCAGAACTCAGATTAGTCTCGAACTCTCTTTAAAATCACTCCCTATTACCATTGTTGTAACCGCGTTGTCCGGCGAGCCTTTCATTATTGAAAAAAGTGGATGGTGATGATGCTAATTCGGGTAAAAACTATGACCATCACCATGGTTGGGTTGAGTCATTATTATTTGAACTTGAAGCCGTTTTTGCCATTGATGTGACAGCCTTTGCATTCTTGTAAATAAACGGGAGGGTCGAATCATCTGCATGTGGTTCTGTGGATTGATATCGACAGTGCAAACCGCTGGAGTGACAGAAAGGTACTTGAGCAATGGCATAAGCTGTTTAAAGATGATGAATTAACGCAAAAATTCGTCAAAGGTGAGTTAGTTGAACCTCACTAAGTGCTCAAGCTAAAGCATGCCATTGCAATTTATCGCAGCCGATTATGTGATATTTCATGCCTAAGTTTTCAAAAGAGCGCGCTGTTTGAATGAACCAATAGCAAGGCAAGCGAATCAACAAGATGGCTGGCTCAAGCTCATCGCTGAGTTTAGCCGATTATTTCATTGTCCAGTGAGTACGCTGCAAGAACTAACCGATTATTGCGAACATCTTAAAAAGCGACGATGACATTTTGCGACAAGCTGTCAGCACTTCCACATTAACTGACTGCAATCTGGTGTAATTAACCCAATTACAACCTATTCGTATAGTGGATGGGTTAGCATGTATGAAATACGTCCTTTTTGAATAAATTAACTCGATTTTTTGCCTAAGATATAATCCTACGACTTTTGATGGCTCTCGTTCAAGCAATTTTAGCCAGTACAGGTTGTAGGCAAACCAAAAGTGCATCATGTTGTTGATTTAGAATAGATGGCTACATCTTATTCTAGATCTTATTGTAATTCCCCTTAAAGTAAGTTGATTAACGCGCATTACACCCGTTGTAAATAAAGATGTTGCCCACCTTGACGATAATATCAGCCCCTAATGCATCTACTCCCTAAGGAATATTTCATTCCAAGAACTGTGACATCACCTGCAATTCCTGAGTGTTTTAGTCGGGTTTACTTGCTCCGACATAAAGCTGCAAATAATATGAATGTAACTAATTGCCCGCTATGGAGTGTTTCTATGTCAGCTACCCATCAGTCAAATGCTGTTCTTGCAACGGCCGATTTATCATCCGAACGGTTAGATCATCAAGAACCATCCGCTTCTTCACCTTGGCTAACGAAAAAAGTCGGTGAACTAGTGGCAGAAGACTTTCGCCGCGCACATGTATTTAGTCAATTTGGTATCGATTTTTGTTGTGGCGGCGGTAAATCACTTGCGGTCGCCTGTGAACGTGCAAATGTAGAGCCCGCAAAAGTGGTTGCTGCGCTGAATGCCGCAACACTTACCGGTTGCAAAGAAGATCAATTAAATCAATTACCCTTAGATCAACTTATCGAATATATAGAATCAACTCACCATCAATACGTGCGCGAAAAAGCCCCTTTACTCATAGAGTATTCAGAAAAGATGGTACGGGCTCATGGCGAACATTATGCGGAAATAATCCCCTTTGCAGGCTGGGTTCGTGCCCTAATTGAAGATTTAATGCCGCATTTAATGAAAGAAGAAAAAATACTCTTTCCTGCCATTCGCGCTCTCAGTCAGGGTGAACATGTTGAGGGTTGCTTTGGTCATATTGGTAATCCTATCAATGCTATGCAGCATGAGCACGAAGAAGCAGGGGCAATTTTGCAGAAATTACACGAATTAACCAATGACTTCACTCCACCAGAACATGCCTGCACAACATGGCGAGTATGCTATGCCACACTCGCTGAATTTGAAGCCGATTTACACCAACATATCCATTTAGAAAACAATATATTATTTCCTAAGAGCTTGGACTTAGCCCAATAACTAACGACGCGATCCTCTTAAGTCATTAGTCCGATCCTGTCCCAAAGGCTAGACCCAGATCTGGCCTTTGAGTCATAGGCATGTTACAACAAACTTAAGTGCCGCTGATGGACAAGCAGCCATGACATTTCAATCATTTGCGCTCGACGATATTGCCAACTTACAAGAATCGGCTCAGGTGGAATTTAAACTCGCGGGTGGCCGTGACGGCCAAGGCCAACTGCCCGAGGATATTTGGGCAACTTATAGTTCTTTTGCCAACACCTTAGGTGGTGAGATCATCCTCGGCGTACGAGAAGAACGCGGTCAGTTCACCATTGAAGGTATTCCTAATCCTCTGCCAGTATTACAAGAGTTTTGGGAAATCCTCGATGATCCACAGCGCACAAGCCACAATATTCTTGAGATTTCAGATGTTCAGCTCATTGAAATTATGAATAAAAAACTTATCCGGATCCGAGTACCTCTCGCCTCTGAACACTTAAAGCCCATCTATATTGGCGGCAACGCTTACACAGGTACGTATTTTCGAATAGGAGATGCCGACATGCACGCCAGCCGCCGGCAGGTAAACCAATTATTAAGACGTGCCCATCTGTGCAATAAACAGATCAAGGCACGTTAATCCAACGCTAAAACCCAGCGAGTAAATATCCACCCATAGCAGCTATTGCCGCGCCAGAAAAGCGCATCAATTTACGCTGACCAGTAACACGTTGCATACCGAGTCCTATCATCACACCGCCTAAATGGATTACCGCGGTGCCACATAAAAAACCAAGGGCATAGAGTACTGGGCTGGCTAATTCTGGCATTTCTGCACCATGGGCATGCCCATGGAATATGGCAAAGACCCCAACAAAAGCCATGGCAAATAACAGAGGCAGCTGACGGTCAAAAGCAATAGCCAGGCCGAGTAATAATACCGATAGAGCAATACCGATTTCCACGAAAGGCACTGGAATCGCGTATAACCCTAAAATACCACCGACTAACATAAAGGTGACAAAAGCTAAGGGGACCGTCCAAATCGCACGCCCCCCCAGTTGAGTACTGAGCATCCCCACACTTAACATCGCCAGCAGATGATCAAACCCCAACACTGGATGATTAAATCCAGACATAAAACCACCACCAGAATGAATTTCATGGGCGGATGCTGGAGCAATAAACAATAGAGTAAATAGGGTTAATAAGCATAAACGTGCCATATCAGCATCCTTGGTGAATAAGTTTTTGTTTTAATAAGGTTAAATGATAACCAAAACTCTACTGTAAAAAAGGAATATAAACTTTGATCCTAATCACCCTTAGATGGGCAAAAATCGAGGCTTAGTTGCCCAGATTAAAGCCACACTATGGCACGAGTATTTCAACTAATGAATCTAAAGAAGCCACCTCTAGGTGTGGCAAAAGCGCGGCAATTGGCAAGGATGCAACTTGTCCAAAACTAGGGTTAAGCCAAACTGACTGACACCCCGCTAAGCGTGCACCACGCACATCGGCATTCATACTATCGCCCACATGCAAAAGGTGTTGCGGTCCAATATCTAAGCGAGTACAGGCAAGGTAAAACATATCCTTCGCAGGCTTCATATGCACACCTTGGCCTGGGCGCAAAACAAACTCAAAAGCATCTCCAAGCCCAATACGTTCAGGATCCACATTGCCATTGGTGATCCCAACCAACTTAAAATGTCCTGATAACTGTTTGAGCAGAGAGAGCACAGCGTCAGAAACCTTAAAATGACTACGGTGGAAATAAAAGCAATCTAAACCTTCTTTCGCGCCACGTTCGGCTTCGCTTTCACAATAGCCCAGTTGTAATAACCCTTGGCGAAGGGTGGCAACTCTTGCTGCAGACGTATCATGTGCTAACTCAGGAATTTGCTGCAGAAGTTGTAATTTCAACCTTCGCCAGTCGAAGGCTTGCCATGCCTTGGTGAGTGGAAAAGCCCGATGCAAAAACTGAGTTAACTCGGCTTCGGCATTTAAAATATAAGGTTGATTGTCGTACAGAGTATCATCGAGATCGAAACTGATCGCTTGAATATTTTGAGGTCTAAGATAACAACGCATTATTTATCCTGCTGTTTTTTCGCTCTAGGATGGGCGCTATCATACACCTTCGCAAGATGTTGGAAATCTAGACTGGTATAAATTTGTGTCGTTGAGAGGTTTGCATGGCCTAATAATTCCTGCACAGCACGCAGATCGGCACTCGACTCCAACATATGAGTCGCAAAAGAATGACGTAATTTATGGGGATGGACTCGCACTGATAACGCTTGTTCCTGCCCCCACTTTGCCATCCGCGACTGGATACTCCGATGAGATAATCGTCTACCTTTTCCCGTTACAAACAATGCACAATCTTCGCAAGGAATTTGCTGACGACATACAAGCCATGCCTCTAATGCCTTAATGGCATAACTGCCTACTGGCACAATACGCTCTTTATTGCCTTTACCTAATACTCTAACTTCACGCAGATCGTACTGTACACTTGATAAATTGAGTGCTGCTAACTCGGCAAGACGTAATCCGCTGGAATAAAACAATTCCATCATGGCTTTATCTCGCAGCGTTAAGGGATCTGTACCTTCAATTTCAAGTAAATGAGTAAGGGAATCGACATCCATATTTTTAGGCAGTGGCTTGGCTTGTTTAGGTGCACTGAGTCCTTTGGCTGGATTAACCGCAATCATCCCTTCTCGTAATAAAAACTCACCCCACTGTTTGATCGCAGATAAACACAAGGAAAGCGAGCGAGGGCTCAAGCCTTTGCGGTGTAATTTTGCGAGCACTTGTTGCCAATGCTCTCGACCCACATTAAGTAAGGTAACGTCTTTAGGTAATAGCGTACTAACACGATTTAGTTCATAGAGATAGTTATGCACAGTGTGAGCCGACAACTGCCGCTCTGAATGTAAATAACGCTCATAGTCCTGCAGGCATGTCACTTCGAGGTCCGACATATCGCCCATTCGCGTACTCCTATCGGTTCCTTATCCGTCTCTATCAGATAGACGTTATTCCTAAACATAAGTTTAAGTAACAGTCTAAAAATCATAATTTAGCTAACATATACGCCAATAAACGACGTAACTGCTCAAGCAGCATATTATCCATATCAGGGTGAAAATGAGTCGCATCTTGGCTAGCGATAGCAAAAATAACGGGAATATCTTCGGCTAGCTTCACTAAAGCAACAGAGCCCACTTCGGCGCCAAAAAGTCGCTTGGCTTCTTGCTGGGTTAAACGGCCAAAATAATGTCCCTTGCGTAGACGTTGTTCCCAAATCGCTTTCATCTCGATATCCACATCGAGAACATTGATTAAACGTACATGGCTAAAATTAAACTGCTGCTTTAAATTATCAGCGAGCACTTCCTTAAGAGAGATTAAATCCGCACAATTCAATAATTTGAAAGATAGCTCAGTATTGAAAAGGTAAATTTTTTCATTACGCGCTGCCATGGTCAGCAAGCTCGTAATTTCTTCCTCAAGCAAGGTGACTCGTTGACGCAGTATTTCTTGGCGTCGCTCTACTAATGAAATCGCACCACGTTCTGTATGGGGCAAACGCATTGCCAACAATAGCTCAGGATAACGATTGAAAAAATCAGGATTATCCAGCAGATACTCGCGAATAATCAACTCATCAAAGGGCACATTCATCTGTGGCATCAAGGGCTCTGTCATAGCTGAATTTGTCCATCATAAACATGTTGTGCTGGCCCCGTCATCCACAGGGGTTTACCCTCGCCTTCCCAGTTGATGGTTAACGTGCCTCCCGGTAAATCCACACGGACTTGCTGATCAAGTTTACCTTGTATTTGACCCACAACCACTGCAGCGCAGGCACCTGTGCCACAAGCTAAGGTTTCAGCAGCTCCGCGCTCATAAACACGCAGTTTAATATGGCCAGAGTTTATCACCTGCATAAATCCGACATTCACCCCACGCGGAAAGCGTTCATGTTTTGTCAGCAAAGCACCAATCTCGGCAACGGCGGCACTGGCCACATCTTCCACATCAAGCACGCAATGGGGATTGCCCATAGAAGCGGCGCCACATAAAAAAGTTTGCTGCGCAGTTTGCAGTAAATATGTTTTTTCAGGCTTTTTAGCTTTAAAGGGAATAAGGCTTGGTTCAAGTATCGGAACACCCATATTCACCGTCACAGTTCCATCGCGCTCCAAACGCAATGTCATTTTGCCAGATGAAGTACTAACACGAATTTTGTTCTTATTTGTTAGTCCTTTATTGCGCACAAAACGGGCAAAACAGCGAGCACCATTACCACACTGCTCAACCTCACTGCCATCGGCATTGAAGATGCGATAGTGAAAATCTAAATCCGGATCATAGGGCGGCTCGACCAAGAGTAGTTGGTCAAAACCTATACCAAAGTTACGGTCGGCTAAACGGCGGATCTGCTCAGGCGAAAAGAACACGTTCTGCGTGACACCATCGACCACCATAAAATCGTTGCCCAGTCCGTGCATCTTAGTGAATTGGATCAAGATACTTATCCTTTAAGCCGAGGCGCTGTTTATTCAATGATAAACCAAGCGCCTGAATCAATATAATTTTTCTAGTTTACGGCAGGAGTTGCTCACCTTGCCAGAGTTGAGATATTTTTTCTCGCTCACGCACTAAGAAAGCGTGCTCGCCATCGACCATCACTTCAGCCGCACGGGGACGAGTATTGTAATTGGATGCCATAGCAAAACCATAGGCACCACTTGAACGCACCGCAAGTAGATCGCCAGCAGCTAAAGCCAGCTTGCGTTCTTTACCTAGAAAATCGCCTGTTTCACACACAGGGCCTACAATATCAAATTCATAGGCCTCAGAGTCTCTTGGCACTACTGGGATAATATTTTGCCATGCACTGTAAAGTGCGGGGCGAATTAGGTCATTCATCGCGCCATCGACAATCGCAAAACGCTTGTCGCTGTTTTCTTTCAGATAAAGCACCTGAGTGACAAAAATCCCCGCATTAGCTGCAATCGCACGGCCAGGCTCGAAAATCAGTTTAAGTTTACGGTTGCCTAAACGCTTGAGTAACGCAGCCGCATATACATCGGGATGTGGTGGCGTTTCATCATCATAGGTCACTCCTAAACCACCGCCTACATCGAAATGTTCGATAACAATTCCTTGCTCAGCCAGACGATCTATGAGCGCCAGCATACGATCCATTGCATCAAGAAATGGTTGGATCTCAGTGAGTTGTGACCCGATATGACAATCGACACCTTTCACTTTTAGATGTGGTAACGCATGGGCACGGGCGAAAACAATTTCAGCCTCATCCATAGCAATGCCAAATTTGTTTTCCTTAAGGCCGGTCGAAATATAGGGATGGGTTCCTGCATCCACATCGGGATTAATCCGCAATGAAACGGGTGCTACTTTACCTAAACGACCCGCAACCAGATTTAACTGCTCAAGCTCGGCGCTTGATTCAACGTTAAAACAGTAAATACCCAGATTAAGCGCTTGCTCCATCTCGGCAACGGTTTTTCCCACACCAGAAAACACCACTTTAGCGGGGGAGCCTCCTGCTTCGATAACCCTTGCCAACTCACCGCCAGACACAATATCAAAACCACTGCCTAAACGTGCCAGCACATTCAGTACGGCCAAGTTAGCGTTGGCTTTGACCGCATAACAAATGAGGTGTGGATGATCCATAACGGCATTATTAAAAGCATGCCAATGGCGCTCAAGTGTCGCACGGGAATATATATATAGTGGTGTGCCATAGGTTTTGGCTAAATCAGCAACCTGACAGCCTTCGGCGTGCAGGGCATTATTATGGTAGAGAAAGTGATCCAATATCCGATTCCTTACTGTGCTTAGCTGCGAGAATAATGTTAGTTAGGCTAATTAGCGTATCTGTTCAGTTTTAACTCGCGTTTCTGTTGTGGCTTCAGCCTGCTCTTCAGGCGTTAGCATTGGCTTGGGTGCCACGACTTTTTTAGGCGGGCTCACTTGGGGCGCTGGCGTTTTATATAAAGGGCCTTTCTGACCGCATGCCGTAATGAATAGGCTACCAAGCAATAACAATAAAAACAGTCTCATTTTTCTCAACATCTGTGCATCTGGTGGCTAATAGCCTTATAATCGCACCCATCTTGACGAAAGCAAAGGATAGAAATGCATGGCTATGACAGATACAGAATTTCACCAGCTCGCCGATGACATGTTCCAAGCCATAGAGAGCGCGATTGAAACGGCAATTGATGAGCAAGATGCCGATGTCGATATCGATGCCAGCGGCAACGTATTGCAATTGGAATTTGTAGATGGCTCTAAGATTGTGATCAACAAGCAAGAACCTTTGCATGAGATTTGGGTTGCAACGCGGTTTGGCGGTTATCACTTTGGCTTTGTAGAGGGTAAATGGCTAGATGGCCGTAATGGCGGTGAATTTATGCCATTCGTTCAAGACTCTATACTGCGCCAAGGCGGTATAAAACTTAGCTTCTAAGACACGACAACATAACCATAGGAGCTTAGGCTCCCATGGTGCAAATTAGTACGATTAAAACTCAGCATCTTGGTCGGTAACATCAATTCCAAATGGGGCGACAGTCAGGTCACCTGCAACTCTAACCAAATGAAAAAACTGCGGAATATTAAATCTCGCCCGCGCCGCATAATGCTCATCAAACACATAGTGATGACTCACTTTATTGACAAGCTCACTCATATTAGAGCCATGTTGAACATAATGACTGAGTTGGTTTTCTTCATCGAGAATAAATACATCCAAATTATCACCCCTTTGACGTAAGAAATACTGAATCGCCCCCTTAGCCGCAAAGTTTTGAATAATATTGGGCATACTAGAAAACGGATCATCTCCCAATGCTGGGCGTGGCAATCGAACGAGATGACTACGAGAAAGTTGCTGATAAAAAGATTTAGCATCACTCAAATCTTCATAGGCCATACCCAATGGGTTAAAAAAAATACCATAGCGAATATGGCTTATTTGCAGGGGTTGTACGAGTATGCTGGATTGCTGTGCCTGCTGGCATAGTCGCGCTGTTTGCTTGAGTAAATTCTTCACCGCGAGCTTAAGTTGTGGCCGTAATTTTTGGGAGCAACTGATCACATCCATATCAACAGGTAAACTTGCTCGCCTTAACCCTGGCGTGACAAACGCCAATGCCTGCAGTACTGCGGTATCACCTTCAAAACGATGACATTGCCATTCCCCCCAACTGTTAAGACAAATCGCATCTAAGGCGCCGAGCATATTCTCTTTTTTACGCCCGAGAGAGAACACGTTGGCATTCATAAAATCAACCATCATTTCTTGCCCACGCCAGTTAATGGTGGGATCGCAGTCTAAATTGAGCACAAAAATGAGTTTACGGAAATGCCACGGCTGACATAAGTCCCGTTTAGACACCCGCCAGTCATGATCGATAAAATGCAGTAAACGCTTTGCCGCATCGGTAAGCCGCTTAGACTTAAGCTTACTCTGCCCAAATTCATACCATTTTGTATCAGGCGTTGACACCCCATTTAAACAGGCCCAAATCATTAATGCTGATGGTGTTTTACCTTTGCAAATTGCAGATTCACCCAGTAGATTCTTCGGCTGAGGACCTTGCCGATAAAGATAATATTGGCTTTCGCGAGAACTGGAGACCATAGTCACTTCAGATTCGGCAACCGAGCTACTCCATAATAAATTCAGCTTCGCGATTTGATCTTCATCTTGGGTAAAATAGGTGTGCAACTTACGGGTCAACATCCCTAACTCTTCTATCCGTAAGCCTTCATTCAACTCATGGGTAGATGCAAATCGCAGTAACGTTTGATAGCTCGCCAATAGTAATTCATTGAGTTGTTCATTAAACCAATTGAGCTGGCCACTGTGCCAATGCTCACAATCGTCGAGTGTATTGATTAAACTCTCTGGCCATTGCCAATCCTGAACCAGTTGCTGCATTTTAGGGTAGCGCCAATCTTTTCCTTGCTTGGCACGACTCAAATACACACCACATTTTAAGTAAAAACAGCGACGAACAATCTCAAGTCGTCGTGTGTCATTTTGCTTCAATAAATAGATTTCAATCGCTTCATATATAGCGTAATACGCATCGTTTGATGCTGAAAAATCTCCCTCAAGCGTTTTCTGCCATAAACGATCACACAGCAAATGTGAATGAGGATATTCGCTAGCGTAAGCTTCTAACAGAAGAACCTTTATCAAAGCTTTATGCGGCTTATTTAAGCCTTTGTAGAGTTGCCATAAGGAGGCACCAAAATACTCACTCGCGGGTAACTCATGGACATCACCAAGGTATAATAAGTCAGGATTTAACTTAGCATTTGGCCACCAAGCAATGGTTTTACCCGCCAAGCGAATTTGACTTCGATAAAACTCTTCTAGTAATAACCAATGTTGGGTACTACCACTGTGCTCGTGCGCCATAGATGCTTGACATGCTGAACGCCCTTTTTGGCCGCCACTGAATTGCTGCGGATGCACTAAGTAAAAATTAACTTCAAAATGATAATCTGCAAACCATGCCGTTAATCTATTCGCTTTGGTACGAATTAATGCCAAATCTTCATCGCACAACTGCGGATGATGAACTAACCAAACATCAACATCACTCTTAGCATTTTGGCCAAAGCTTGCAGTGCTGCCCATGGCATAAACACCTTCAAAAGCATAGGTATCCATCTCTTGAGGTATAAAGGGAAGCTTAAATACATCACATGCCAGTGACGCATTTTTCCCCTCTTTATAATCACTAATACCACTAGGAGTATTGGGATGGTGATAGCCGGGATACTGAACGCTGTTCTGGTGGATCAAGAAAGGGATCAAATGGAATAAGTGTTTTTGCAGAGGAGATAGCAAAGCTAAAGCACGCGCAATACGCACTTCATTAAGTCTTTCTGCAATATCAGGAAATAGGTCTTGCTGATCCATCCTAAAACAAAACACCTAACACTTATGGGAAGTGTGCTTATGTTAACACTTTTGACAACATGAGCAACCAAATGAGATCTGCATCACATTTTTATGCTATTTAGAACGCTGCCGACTTCAAAGAATCGATACGGCTTCCTTACATTAACGTATTGCCAATGTTAGCATTGGCGCAACTAAGATCTTTGACTGGAAACTAGGCATGTCTGAAAACCGCATACGTATCGCAACCCGCAAGAGTCCGCTAGCCATGTGGCAAGCTGAATTTGTTAAAGCCGAATTAGAACGCATTCACCCAGGTATTGTGGTGGAATTGCTACCAATGAGCACCAAGGGCGACGTGATATTAGATACGCCATTAGCAAAAGTAGGTGGTAAAGGTCTGTTCGTCAAAGAACTTGAAGTGGCGATACTAGAAGACCAAGCAGATATTGCTGTGCACTCAATGAAAGACGTGCCAGTAGATTTTCCTGAAGGACTCGGACTCGAGGTCATTTGCGAACGTGAAGATCCCCGTGATGCATTTGTATCAAATATCTATAAAACGATCAGCGAATTACCACTTGGTGCAACCGTTGGTACTTCAAGCTTGCGCCGTCAATGTCAACTGCGCGCATCACGCCCTGATCTGATTATTAAAGATTTACGCGGCAACGTCGGCACTCGCCTTGCTAAGCTGGATAACGGTGAATACGATGCCATCATTCTTGCTGCTGCTGGTTTAATTCGCCTTAAATTATCAGGACGCATTGCCAGCTTTATTTCTGCCGAACAGTCCTTACCCGCTAACGGTCAAGGCGCTGTGGGCATTGAATGCAGAACCAACGATGAGCGAGTTAAAGCACTTCTAGCACCATTAGAGCATTTAGAAACCCGCTACCGTGTTATCGCTGAGCGAGCCATGAACACTCGCTTAGAAGGTGGATGCCAAGTGCCTATTGGTGCATTTGCTGAAATTAATGGCGATGAGATGACCTTACGCGGTCTAGTCGGCAATCCTGACGGCAGCGAAATTATCGAAGGCATCATCACAGGTCCGAAGACCGAAGCAACACAATTAGGTGTGGCTCTTGCCGAAGAACTCTTAAGCAAAGGCGCAAAAAGTATCCTTGACGCCGTTTACGCTAAAGCCTAAGTCAATGAAAGTGTTACTGACGCGCCCTGAGGGGCGCAATCAGTCTATGGTCGATGCCTTGAATGCACGAGGCATTGCCCACTATGTCACGCCATTATTGGGTGTTGAACCAACTAACGACATCACAACGGATGCTTCGCATCCATTGGCAGGGACAGATATTATTATCTGTATCAGTGCTAACGCTGTTATTTTTGCGAATAAAGCCTTAAACAAAATTAATGCACAAATAGCAACATGGCCTAAAGTTCAATATTTTGCTGTGGGCCATGCAACATGGGAGGCATTAGATCAGTTAGGCATTTGCGCAGTTGAAGCCCCCGATGATTGCCAACAAACGGAAGGCTTACTTACCCTTACTTCTCTACAACATATTCCAGCTAAAAAAGTAACGATTATACGTGGTGTTGGTGGCCGCGAAGCTCTCGCTGAGCAATTAACCAGCCGTGGCGCAAATGTACGCTATTGGGAAGTATATCAGCGAGTGTGTCCACCGTTAGACGGATATGCTATTACACAACAATGGCAACACTTTGGTATTGATACCATTGTGGTCACCAGTGGCGAAGTTCTCAATAACCTGATTAAACTAGTGCCAAAAGAGTTATTTGCATGGCTGCGCTCATGTCATATCATAGTCCCAAGTAACCGAGTAGAAGCTCAAGCTCACGCCTTTGGTATAAACCACGTCACCAATGCCTGTGCCGCCAACAGCAAAGCCGTGCTAAACGCCCTTAAACTTTAAGCGCTATTTAGCCCGATTTTACTCGAATGTCGGCAGTAGCATGTTTTCAAGGACTGTTAAATGGATAACAACAAGCACGACGCAAAGAGCCCAGAATCCGAGGCTACCTCTATTATTGCACCATCGGTCACAACCGATGAAACATCGTTACCGCCAACGTCATCCTCTGAAACTCAAGCGAAAGCCGACGCAGTAAAACCCACAAACACAACCATTAACACTCCTGCGTTAACCAAGAGTTCTTGGGCAATTCGCTTTAGTATTTTATTCGCTTTAGGATTAACCCTTGGTGCCATAGGCGGTGGCTATGTGCTGTATCAGCAACTCCAGCAACAAATTCAGCAGCAACAGTTGGCACAAGATGAAAAAAACAATGCCCTGCAAAGCCAATTAGCACAGGCGCTATTACAGCCTAATCAACGAATAGAACAATTAGAACAGCAACAACTTAACGACGCAAAAACCTATCAAGAATTATCAAAACTCGTTGAAAACCAAAGCCAGCTCCAAGATAGAGTGAATAAACTTGCCGAACGTAGTCCCACACATTGGATGGCGTCAGAGGCAGAATACCTCGTCAATATGGCAGGACGTAAACTCTGGTTAGAGAAAGATCCTCGTACTGCTACCGACTTGTTAAAATCCGCGGATGAAACCATTGCTGCGATGAACAACCCTGCACTGCTGCCAATCCGCAAAGCACTCGCCAAAGATATCGCCGCAACGGCCAGCATAAAAGTGACAGATATTGAAGGGAATGTATTAGCGCTTGATGCCTTAATTGAGCAACTGAGCAAGCTATCACTAAATCGCCACGATGCAGAAGTAAATCCCGCTGAAGATACTGCTATCACTGACAATCTGAGTGATTGGCAAACAAATCTAAGTAAGACATGGAAAGCCTTAACCCAAGATTTTATTACTATTCGTCACAGAACAGCCAACGCTCCAGCGCTATTAGCGCCAGATCAGCAGTGGTATCTGGTTGAAAATATCCGTCATAAATTGCTGCAATGCCAACTTGCTTTATATCGCTATGATAGAGCGGCATATCATCAATCATTAATGATGGCACGCAAGTGGCTCCAAACTTACTTTGATCCCCAAGATCATAAAACTGTCGAAGCCATTGCCGAAATCGATAAATTAGCCACATTGGAACTCGATCCTATCACCCTGAAATCCTTTACAGCTAAACCTCTACTATTACAACTCACAAGTTATGGTGAACTCACCTCATTAGAGGATACGTCACTATGATAAAGATATTAATTTTACTAGGGATTGTACTAATAGGACTCTGTATTAGCCCTTGGCTAGTCGGAAATACAGGTTATGTATACATTACGGCCGGTGATTACCAAATTGAAACCAGCTTGGTCTTTGGGGTTATCGCCTTAATTGTATTTTATGCTGTATTCCAAGTACTTGAATGGTTGGTGATTACCGCTATTAATCTAATCCTACGTAGCCGTTTTATCCCCTACCATTGGCGCCGCCGATCCGCAAAAAAACATACATTAATGGGCGCGCTTGCACTTGCAGAAGAAGATTGGCCAGCGGCTGAACGCGCTATGATAAAAGGCGCTGACAACGGCGAACTCCCCGCACTAAATTTACTTGCCGCGGCAAGGGCTGCTCAGTACCAACAAAAAATAGCCGAGCGTGATCAATATCTTGACCGCGCAGCATCACAACCTCTAGCCGCCAATGCGGTAACAACCACTCGTGCCCGTTATTTATTAAAGCAAGGGGAATTAGCTTTAGCACGCGTTGAGCTAGATAAGTTATCGCCCACGAGTAAGAGCAAAGCACCAGTACTAAAGCTGGCCCTTGATCTCTATCAAGCACAACAAGATTGGGATGCGTTAAAGCTGTTATTGCCTATATTGAAGAAACGTCAACTCATTGATGATGAAAAGTTTAATGAACTCAATATAGTTACCCATTGCGCTTTACTTAAAGCAGCGGCGACAAAAAGTGAAGCAGCATTAGAAGAATGCTGGCAATGGTTATCGCGCAGTGAACGAAATCAGTCTGAATACCTCGCTATCTACGCGATTGCCCTATGCCGCTTTAATCGTAAAGATGAAGCGATGAAGTTGTTGCTGAAAAAACTCCGCTCAGCACCAGACACGGCACTATTAAAGGTAATACCTGATATAACCACTGCCCAAGATATGGATATCCGTAAACAACTCCTAAAATACGAAGTGACCCACGAGAATAATGCTGATTATCAAATTTGCTTAGCCAAGCTGTATCAGCAAACGCGCGAAATGAAAGAAGCGAAAACCTGCTGGCAAAACGTCTGTCGACTTGAGCCAACGAAAGATGCTTGGTTAGCACTTGCACGCATTCAAGAGCAATTAGGTGAACAGGGTTACGCCAACCAAAGCTATCGTCAAGCTGCCAACCTGTAATACCAATAACGACATCGATAGCGCCATAATACCCAAATTATGGCGTTCCCTAGCTCCTTACCCTTCCTCATATCCGTAGTTAAAGCCTCAAGTATTTTGCATTCATAAAAATTTAATCCTCAGTTAAAGATCTATTCGCTATATAAAAGCTTACATTTATAAAACAAACACACTAAATGCAGTTGTTTTTACAAATAAACATACAACATCTAGTTTTATACAAAACCAGCGTCAATTTTACAGGTAATGCGCAAGAAAAAGCCTTAATACCAAGCGATAGAGGCGCGTCAAAAAATTGACTTCCATTCGCTCATTAGCTAAAATTCCACCACTTGTATCACACTTCCATACATTTGTTGGATTTGTGGGCCTTTGTTTGGATTAACACTTGGGTGTTGGGAGCTAATTATGGGATCGGTCATTACATCAAAAAAAGGTTTGCTAAAGTTAGTTAAAGGGCAAATCAATATCGAAGTTGATGGTACAAATCAACCCGCTAAGGATGGCGAGCAACTCCCGAAAGGTGCAGTCCTCCATATTGGCGAAAATGCAACATATGAAATCACCTTCGATGATGGCACTAAATTATCGAACGAAGACGTACCGAATACCGCTACAGCGACACCGCCAAGTACCGCCAGTGAAGCGACGCTAGATGAAATCCAAGCACTACAAGATCTCATCGCTTCTGGAGAAGATCCAACTCAAAGCCTGCCAGAAACCGCAGCAGGTAATACCCCTGGTAGTGATGGTAACTCAGGTTATGTAACATTAGCCCGTAGCGGCAGTGAAACCCTTGCGTCCTCAGGCTACTCAACAACAGGTCAAGCGCCAACAACCATCGCACCCAATGAGTTAAGCCAAACCATTGCCACTGACTCGCCATCCATACTCGCGAATGACACTAATACTATTGATGAAGATACAATTGCCACAGGCAATGTACTCGACAATGACAGCGATGCAGATTCTGAATTAACGGTAGCCAGCTTTGAGGTTGAAGGCACAAGTTATGCCGCAGGAACTGAAGTGACTCTTGAAAGCGGTGTATTAATTATCAACGCTGATGGCTCTTATACTTTTACACCCAGTGAAAACTGGAATGGTCAAGTTCCAGTTATTACTTACACCACCAATACAGGCGCAAGTGCAACACTGACTCTAAATGTCACTCCAGTCAACGACCCGAGTATTGCCACAGGCGACACCCAAGGCAGTGGCGCTGAGGACGCTGGCGTGATCAGTGGCACCCTCAGTGCCACCGATGTTGACGGCCTCACCAATGGCAATGTCTTTAGCATCACAGGCGCTGCCGCCAACGGCACCGCCAGCATCGACCCTGTCACTGGCGCGTGGAGCTACACCCCTGTGGCGGACTGGAATGGCACCGACAGCTTTACCGTGACCATCACCGATGATGACGGCAACACCACCACCCAGGTCATCAATGTGACCGTGACTCCGGTTGCCGATATCGTCGCCGACACCATGACCACCAACGAAGATACCGCGGTCACGCTGAACCTGCTGGCCAATGACAGCTTTGAAAATGCCGACGCCGCGGTGACTGCAGTGACCAATGGCGCCAACGGCACCGTGATCATCAATGCCGACGGCACGGTCACTTACACGCCTAATGCAAACTTCCATGGCAGTGACAGCTTTACCTACACCGTCACCTCTGGCGGCGTCACCGAAACGACGACGGTCAATGTGACGGTAGGTCAAGTCGATGACCCCACCACCATCACAGGCGACACCCAAGGCAGTGGCGCTGAGGACGCTGGCGTGATCAGTGGCACCCTCAGTGCCACCGATGTTGACGGCCTCACCAATGGCAATGTCTTTAGCATCACAGGCGCTGCCGCCAACGGCACCGCCAGCATCGACCCTGTCACCGGCGCGTGGAGCTACACCCCTGTGGCGGACTGGAATGGCACCGACAGCTTTACCGTGACCATCACCGATGATGACGGCAACACCACCACCCAGGTCATCAATGTGACCGTGACTCCGGTTGCCGATATCGTCGCCGACACCATGACCACCAACGAAGATACCGCGGTCACGCTGAACCTGCTGGCCAATGACAGCTTTGAAAATGCCGACGCCGCGGTGACTGCAGTGACCAATGGCGCCAACGGCACCGTGATCATCAATGCCGACGGCACGGTCACTTACACGCCTAATGCAAACTTCCATGGCAGTGACAGCTTTACCTACACCGTCACCTCTGGCGGCGTCACCGAAACGACGACGGTCAATGTGACGGTAGGTCAAGTCGATGACCCCACCACCATCACAGGCGACACCCAAGGCAGTGGCGCTGAGGACGCTGGCGTGATCAGTGGCACCCTCAGTGCCACCGATGTTGACGGCCTCACCAATGGCAATGTCTTTAGCATCACAGGCGCTGCCGCCAACGGCACCGCCAGCATCGACCCTGTCACCGGCGCGTGGAGCTACACCCCTGTGGCGGACTGGAATGGCACCGACAGCTTTACCGTGACCATCACCGATGATGACGGCAACACCACCACCCAGGTCATCAATGTGACCGTGACTCCGGTTGCCGATATCGTCGCCGACACCATGACCACCAACGAAGATACCGCGGTCACGCTGAACCTGCTGGCCAATGACAGCTTTGAAAATGCCGACGCTGCGGTGACTGCAGTGACCAATGGCGCCAACGGCACCGTGATCATCAATGCCGACGGCACGGTCACTTACACGCCTAATGCAAACTTCCATGGCAGTGACAGCTTTACCTACACCGTCACCTCTGGCGGCGTCACCGAAACGACGACGGTCAATGTGACGGTAGGTCAAGTCGATGACCCCACCACCATCACAGGCGACACCCAAGGCAGTGGCGCTGAGGACGCTGGCGTGATCAGTGGCACCCTCAGTGCCACCGATGTTGACGGCCTCACCAATGGCAATGTCTTTAGCATCACAGGCGCTGCCGCCAACGGCACCGCCAGCATCGACCCTGTCACCGGCGCGTGGAGCTACACCCCTGTGGCGGACTGGAATGGCACCGACAGCTTTACCGTGACCATCACCGATGATGACGGCAACACCACCACCCAGGTCATCAATGTGACCGTGACTCCGGTTGCCGATATCGTCGCCGACACCATGACCACCAACGAAGATACCGCGGTCACGCTGAACCTGCTGGCCAATGACAGCTTTGAAAATGCCGACGCTGCGGTGACTGCAGTGACCAATGGCGCCAACGGCACCGTGATCATCAATGCCGACGGCACGGTCACTTACACGCCTAATGCAAACTTCCATGGCAGTGACAGCTTTACCTACACCGTCACCTCTGGCGGCGTCACCGAAACGACGACGGTCAATGTGACGGTAGGTCAAGTCGATGACCCCACCACCATCACAGGCGACACCCAAGGCAGTGGCGCTGAGGACGCTGGCGTGATCAGTGGCACCCTCAGTGCCACCGATGTTGACGGCCTCACCAATGGCAATGTCTTTAGCATCACAGGCGCTGCCGCCAACGGCACCGCCAGCATCGACCCTGTCACCGGCGCGTGGAGCTACACCCCTGTGGCGGACTGGAATGGCACCGACAGCTTTACCGTGACCATCACCGATGATGACGGCAACACCACCACCCAGGTCATCAATGTGACCGTGACTCCGGTTGCCGATATCGTCGCCGACACCATGACCACCAACGAAGATACCGCGGTCACGCTGAACCTGCTGGCCAATGACAGCTTTGAAAATGCCGACGCTGCGGTGACTGCAGTGACCAATGGCGCCAACGGCACCGTGATCATCAATGCCGACGGCACGGTCACTTACACGCCTAATGCAAACTTCCATGGCAGTGACAGCTTTACCTACACCGTCACCTCTGGCGGCGTCACCGAAACGACGACGGTCAATGTGACGGTTTTGGATATTACCCCCCCACCAGCGCCAACCGTCTGGATCGTGGATGATGGTGTACCGGGAGATGGTCTGCTCACCCAAAGTGAAATCAACAGTAACGGTGTAGGCATTCAGCTTCAGGTTACAGTGAGCCATGCGGAACTTTTAATCGGAGGTGTAGTCACTATTAACGTCAATAACGGCGGAGATTTAAGCACCTATACACTTAAGCTCGTCGATGGTGCATTACTCTTTAGTGATAACACATCAGCAACAGGTTTCAGCTATAACAATGGTGTAATCAGTTGGACAGAAGACGTACCTGTGGCAGGGCAAAACATTACCGTTACAGCAACTCAAACTGACTCAACTGGTAATACATCAACACAAGCATATGATACAGCAGAGATTTACCAACCTAACAATCAGCAGATAACGGTTAATGAAAGTGACCTGCGTGACAATATTCCTAATGTTGTCTCAAGTACAATTAGTTTCACCGCAGGTAACCAAGCACTGACGCAATTCCGCTTTAATGAGTCAGCCATTAATGCTGCGACAAATCTCGCAGCAGGAGTGAGCATCGTTTGGGCGATAGCCGCAAATGGAGCACTAATAGGTTCCATTGATGGGGTTGATGTCATCAAGCTCACTTTAACAGGTGGAGTGATTGCCGCAGGTACAACTGCGAATATTACTGTGAATGTTGAATTGCTTGATAATATCAAACATATGAATGCTCTAGATGGCACAAATCTAAATTCACTGATCAATGGTATTGTTATTGAAGCTGTTAGCGCCGATGGTAGCGTTTTGACCGGTAATTTAAGCATCGTCATTAATGACGATCTAATCTCTATCGACCCTGTAAGTACCTCTGGAGTAAATAGCTCTAGCGCTGCCAATATCATAGGTGCTCTTAATATTTTAGGAGCCGATGGTAATGATCATGATCTTAATGATGATTACAGCATAAGTCTGACAGCGAATATCACAGGGTGGAATGGAACAACCACTACGTTTGCTAACTCAGGTATAACCTCAGAAGGGCTAACCATATTTTACTACGTAGACCCTGCTCATCCCAATGTGCTTATTGCATATACGGATACCAATGCTACCCCCTCAGCCTATACTGGCGCGGCGAACCAAGCATTAATCTTCACGTTGACAACCGATCCGCATAGCGACCAATACACTTTCGATATCAATCAAAGCATTGATCAACTTTCAACTATCCAAATTGCAGGTTTAGTTGGAGGACAAGGTGGGATCGGTGATGCGGTCTATGTCACAAGCAATAGCTCTACAAATGGCTACAGTGTCTATAACGATATTTCTAAAATTCCATCAGGGGAAAATATTGCATTCACACTAACCGCCCGAGATCAAAATGGAAATATGGGTCGTGTCAATGGCACCAACAACGGCTTCGGCGTCGATAATCCAAGTGTTAGTGGTAATGAAGTTTTAATTGTTAATTATTCTGAAGATGCTGCTACTGCGAGTTTTAATTTTACAGGCGCTACATCCATCTATTTTAAAGCCTATGATGAACAAGGCAATTTAATTGGTGAAGGAAATATAACAAGCGGTCAAATTATCCAGAACTTAGGTTCCATTGGTTATATTGAATTATCTGCTTTAGCAGGTACCAGTTTCCAATTTACTGGCACTACGGCACAAACCATTGTGAGCTCCACTCAAAATGTCGACTTACATTTTGATGTAACGGTTACCGATAGTGATGGTGATACGAATACAGGCGGATTTAACATCCATCTTGAGGCACCAAATACAACGCCAATCGCACCTGTTGCGCTCACTACTAACGCCATTGCAAGCCTTAATGAAGCAGACTTGCAGGCTGGCGCTCCTGATATGAGTGTAC
The DNA here is from genome assembly GCF_000015185.1 of Shewanella sp. W3-18-1. Classification (NCBI taxonomy): domain Bacteria; kingdom Pseudomonadati; phylum Pseudomonadota; class Gammaproteobacteria; order Alteromonadales; family Shewanellaceae; genus Shewanella; species Shewanella sp. W3-18-1. The sequence goes on from NC_008750.1 coordinate 4,264,068, forward strand.
AAACACTTAGCTTTAAATCTGGTAGTAACTCGATTGGTAGCTTCCAATTTGGTGATTTTAGTAATATTTCCGTCACAGGTATTAATGCGCACATTCATTGGGCCGTTAATACTGCGGGCCAATTAATAGGTACCGTGTTTGGCCGTGAAGCTCTTCGCTTAACCTTAGATTGGGATCGAATTAATGCAGGAGAACAAGGTGATGTGACGGTTACCGCCGAATTACTGACTAATTTACCCCATAGCGTTAATGTGGATAGCCTTACGATAAATGGCATTAAAGTCGTGGCTATTGATGGTGCTGGTAATACAGCCCAGTCAACTGTCACGGTTACCGTTGCCGATGATGTTGATATCGCTAAAAATGATACAGCACAACTCGATGTTGTTGTCGACTCATTTAAGTTTTCTGGAGTAGTTGCTAATTGGCAAAGTACTATTGGTGGTACAAATATCACTAAATATGATGGTCCAGATAACGATACAGGTTTAGATCAAATTCGGTGGGGAGATCCATCTAGTTGGTATGGAAACCAATCAGGTTATGGTTTTATGGATAACGATGCAGGACTTAATGGAGCATTGTCACTTAACCAAGATATCGTTTTGGGTACATTTACCCACTACAATTATTCAATTACGTCAGGTACATCTATTACTGCCGCCACAATGAAAGTGACCTTTAACGTCACAGATGCATATGGAGTAACTACACCTGTAACGTTAACTCTCAACTTTAGCCATAACGAAACACCTAATACAAATGACCCAATAGCTTCTCGCGACATTGTCACCGTAGGCCAAACCAGTGTCACCTTCAACTATGAAGGCCAAATCTACACAATGCAAGTGATTGGATTTAAAGATACTAATGGCAACGTTGTCACATCTATCTACACTAATGAGGATGCTGCGACCAGTTATGAACTAGTAGTTCGTATGGTTGCTGGTAATGGATATTCCTTACCAAACACTGAAGGCAATGTGTTGACAAATGATGTCGTTGGAGCTGATGGTCCATTGACCATTATTGGGGTAGCTAAGGGCGATTTTACCAATACCGGCGGTGTATCTGGGCAAGTAGGGTCAACCATAACTGGCCTATATGGCACTCTGATACTAAACGCCGATGGAACCTATAAATACCAACTTACAGCAAATGCAAGCCAATTGCCTACAACAGGAGCAATAGAAACCTTTACTTATACCATCCGTGATAGTGATGGCGATGTATCCAGTGCAACCTTGAAAATCAACGTTAATCCCGTCAATAGCGATGGTATTAATATTGCGGACGCCAACCTTATTACCACTCAAGGTTCTAGCCTGAATGACACTATGGTCGTGGTTAATGGTGAAAGTGCTAATAACCCAAATCAAAAAATATTGAACGTCAGTTTTGGTGGTGGCCAAAGCGGTATCATCACAAACAGTAACGGAAAAGAGGTTGTTGCTTCAGGAGCTAACAATAAGAGCTATAGCACTACGGATGCCCAATTCGTTAATGGCGGCGATGGTAATGATCATATTGAAACAGGCAAAGGCAACGATGTTATCTATGCGGGTAGAACAGGCTCGACTGGATATGGTTCAGATGATGCACTTGAGCTATCAGTCAATACGCTCCTAAATCACCATATTATGACGGGTGAATTAACTGGCGCTAACAGAATGGTTGATAGTAACGGCCTATTATTGGCTAATGATGTCGCTTCGCATAAAGCGGATATTGTAAATGGTGGCAGCGGTGATGACCGAATTTATGGTCAATCTGGCTCTGACATTCTCTATGGTCATACAGGTAATGATTATATTGATGGTGGTAGCCACAACGATGCACTCCGTGGTGGAGAGGGCAACGATACTCTCATCGGTGGCCTTGGTGATGATGTCCTTCGTGGTGATAGCGGCGCTGATACCTTCGTCTGGCGATATGCGGAGTTTGGCACTGACCACATTATGGACTTTAAAGTCACAGAAGATAAGTTAGACCTGAGTGACTTACTCCAAGGCGAATCGGCAAATAATTTGGACAGTTACTTAAACTTTAGCTTAGACAGCACTGGCTCTACCGTCATCGATATTGATGCCAATCTTGATGGTGTATATGAACAGCACATCATTCTTGATGGCGTGAATTTATTCACCACTTATGGCGCAACAAATGATGCCGGAGTGATTAATGGTCTACTGGGTACCAATGGTAATGGTCCATTAATTATCGATACTCAGCCTATCACTCCAGAGACACCACAGGGAGTAACACCACTTAATGATCCTCATAACAATGGCACTATGATCCCTTAAATAAAATCGTTTTGATGGCCTATAGAAATATAGGCCATCATGGACGATACTTTGGATAACCATATAAAAATCAAAGGATAGATAATTAGGTGCCTGTCACAGCGTCTGAAAGAATTGAGCAGTGGACTATTTCTGCTTCGCAGCGAGTTATAGTTGATCCATTGCTAGATTGTTTAGTGCTCCTCACTGAACATTTTGGAAACCCATGCTCAAGCGATTCGCTTGCGGCAGGTTTACCCTTGTCTGGTGCTCTTTTAACACCAGATTTACTTCCACAAGCAGCATCGCGCGCGGGTTTAGCTCTGAAGGATCCCCTCATAAATCAGCCATAGCATAGCCATATTTGAGCAACTGATTGGCGAATAATACCCAGGCCGCCAGCAATTCTTTCTCCGTGATTTGATAATCAGGCCGCCTGAGTACCTCCAATCCCAAGCGAATCGTTGAGAGTACCGTTCGATGCCCAATGGTATTGGCCTGAAAATGCTTATCCCAGCCCTGTTGCTGTGCGTGTAAACCAACTAGCCACAACAGGCATTGAACCATCAACGCTATCAGTAGGATGATGTCGAATCGCTCTGGACTGTTGGTACGACTTTGGCGTAAGCCAAAGCCGTATGCCGGGCTTTTGAGGTCACGAAAGGTTTCCTCTATTTGCATACGTTTGGCGTACAGGTTTACCAGCTGCTTTGGGCTCCGAGATTCTGGTGGTAAATTGCTGGCTAACACCCAAGGCTCTTTCGCCGATGTTGAGTACGTTTTTGCCGATGGATGGTGGCAATTAGTCCTCGTTGAACGCTGATTTGTACGCCCCTTAGGTTTGCTACGATAAAGCGTGAGATGGCAATTGATAGGGTTAGTTTTGGTCAAGGTCTTACAACCCAGGCTCTTCGCTTGACCGTTGGCCAAGTCATGTGTACTGCGAACTGCACGCCAATTTTCAGCGCCAATATCTGCAAATTGAACTGTACCGCGAATACGGCTTAGCCAAAACCAACCATGCGCCTCAACCTCTTTGTACCAAGGCACTTTGAACCCCGCGTCAGTCACGATGAGAGGGGTAACATGCAAAGGTAAAATCTTGGCTAAGTCCGCTAAAAAACCGTTGTGGGAGGCCTTAGAGCATTGTTCTGATAGGGGATAGGACTTCTCATACAGGGTAATAGAGCGGCCATTGAAGGCTATTGAGGCGCGCAGAGCCATGATGCGTTTATGCTCTCGGATGTCTGACCAATCGACGAGCACAATCGGCATAGGGTTACCAGAACAGATGAGGCTGGCATGCCATTGGTAGACAGCTAACCGTTCTTGATGCAGATGCGTGTTGCCGAGCAAACGATCAATGCGCTTGATGTTGTGCTTGGTTCGGGCCGTGGTTGGTAAATTTCGACCTAACTCAGTCAAGGTCAGTGTCTTACATTCAATCAGTGCCTTAGAGGCCAGCATCAAGCTGTTTAATCGTTTTAGGTGAAGTTCTGGGCAGTATTGGTGTAAAGAATGTTGTAGGATATTGGCTTCGCGCATCTTGTTGTCCAAGTGTAGTTTTTGGCGAAACCATTTGATCATGCAACAAGATGCGCTTCCACCCTAATTTGATGATTTATTTGTAAATCATCAGGGGATTCTTCAGGGTTTAGCTGCAAAATTGTCTCGAAAGGGATTAAATGAAGTCTCACCAATACTGCTTCCCTGTATTTTATTATTAAAAGATCAGAAAGCCTGTATATTACGCGAGATTAATTTAGAGTCAGATAAAGCTGTTATTCAATTACCTGAAACGGGTGGTGAAGAGACACTCAATATTGAGTCACTAGAAGCCTTATATGTAGGTTATTTATTTTTAGTAAAACAAGAATACCGTGGTGACATGGGCTTTGATGTTTATCTTCACGATAATAAAACCCATTGGTTGCTCCAAACCCTAAAAGATTCCGCACCTATTTATCGAGATGCACTTATTGCGTCTGTTTTAGTAAATTTATTTGCGCTCGTTTCACCACTCTTCATCATGAATGTGTATGACAAAGTGGTTCCCAATCTCGCTTTTGAATCTCTTTGGGTTCTCGCAATTGGTGCTTCTATTGCTTATCTTTTTGATCTTGTGATGCGACAATTACGAGGCTATTTAATTGATGTTGCAGGTAAAAAGGTAGATATCATTGTCTCATCACAACTTTTTGCTAAAGCCATTGGTATTCCGCTTGAGAAACGCTCACCCAGTATCGGCGGTATGGCAAAACAACTCGGTGAATTTGACAATATTCGCGAGATATTAACCTCTGCAACAATAACCACATTAGTTGACTTACCCTTTGCGTTATTTTTCTTAATTATTATCTTCATCGTTGCTGGTGATCTTGCCATTATTCCCGTTATCGGGGGCGTTATCATTATAGGTTTTACGCTTTACACACAACCCAAATTAAAAGCTGCGATTGAAGAAGGTAATAAGTTTTCAAGCCTTAAACATGGACATTTAATTGAAAGCCTCTCTGCGCTTGAGTCAATAAAAGCAAACGGTGCCGAAGGTATAGTGCAACGAAGTTGGCAGCAAATGATAGGCCATAGCGCAAACTGGCAATTGAGATCTAAAAACCTATCTAATTCAGTGTCAAATATTGCCAACTTTATTGTCCAGTTTACCGTTGTAAGTGTGGTTATTTTGGGGGTTTATCGGGTTGCTGATAATGTCATTTCAATGGGAGGAATCATTGCTGCGGTCATGTTATCTAGCCGTGCCATAGCCCCGATGGCACAACTCGCAGGCCTGATGACAAGAGCAAACCATACAGCAAGTGCATTGCGTCAACTGAATGACTTAATGGTGCAAGAAGATGAGTTTCAAAATAAAGGTCATTTAGTCAGTAAACAGAGATTACTCGGTAAGATTAATGTCGATAATGTCGGTTTTAGTTATCCAGGGTCAGAAAAACCCGTGTTATATCCCATGTCTCTGACCATTAATCCCGGTGAGCGCATCGCAATTATTGGGCGCAATGGTTCAGGTAAAAGTACACTCGCCAAACTTTTAGTCGGTCTTTTCCAGCCGACCACTGGCAGTCTACGTTACGACGGTATTGATTCTGCACAAATTCACCCTAGCGATCTACGCCGTAACTTCGGCTATTTGCCTCAAGATGTCACGCTATTTCACGGGACGATTAGGGATAATATTCTCTTTGGTACTCGCCAAGTGACTGAACACCAACTGATACGGGCGGTACAACTCTCAGGCGTAAGCCAATTTACGAATCTTGAAGCTGAAGGTTTAGATCAGCAGGTTGGTGAAGGCGGTATGTCGCTTAGTCGTGGACAAAGGCAAACAGTGGCGCTTGCAAGAGCAACGCTCAATGATCCGCCAGTACTCTTAATGGATGAGCCCACAGCAAGCTTAGATGCGCGTGCTGAGCAACAGTTTATTCGCTCAATGCAAAATGTGAGCAAAGACAGAACCCTATTGTTAATTACGCACAAAATGCACTTATTACAATTAGTTGATCGCATTATCGTGCTTGAACGCGGTCATGTCGTCGCTGATGGCCCTAAAGCTGAAGTGTTAGAAAAACTCAATTTTGGTCTGTTCAATGGGGGCAGTAAAAAATGAGTAAACACTTAACGGCTAATGATCTGGACATGGTAGATGATGTCTATGGTGCCATGATGACCGATGCACCCACAGGCCACAGATTAATTATTTGGGCAATGGCGGCAATGATTGTCTGTTTCTTGTTGTGGGCAGCTTTTGCCAAATTAGACAAAGTCACCACAGGCTCAGGCAAGGTAATCCCCTCCTCACAGGTTCAGGTTATTCAAAGCTTGGATGGCGGAATAATGCAAGAGCTCTACGTACGGGAAGGTGAACTGGTCACCAAAGGGCAACCCTTAGTACGAATTGATGACACTCGTTTCCGCTCAGATTTCGCTCAACAAGAGCAGGAAGTTTTTGGTTTAAAAACCAACACTATTCGTATGCGAGCCGAGCTAGATAGCATATTAATCTCAGATATGACCTCTGATTGGCGTGAACAGGTTTTAATCACCAAAAAAGCCTTAGTTTTCCCTGATAGTATAGTGGCGGCGGAGCCTGCACTCGTGCATAGGCAACAAGAGGAATACAACGGTCGTTTAGATAATCTCAGTAATCAACTTGAGATATTAGTGCGCCAAATTCAACAAAGGCAGCAGGAAATCGATGAGCTTGCCTCAAAAACGACAACGCTCACCACAAGTATGCAGTTAATCTCCAGAGAACTAGAACTGACTCGACCTCTCGCTAAAAAGGGGATTGTGCCAGAAGTCGAATTGCTCAAGTTAGAGCGTGCGGTTAACGATGCTCAAGGTGAACTCAACTCACTACGATTACTTAGACCAAAATTGAAATCAGCCCTAGACGAAGCCATTTTAAAACGTCGGGAAGCTGTATTTGTGTATGCCGCCGATTTGCGGGCGCAGCTTAACGAGACCCAAACTCGCTTATCTCGTATGAATGAAGCTCAGGTTGGCGCACAAGATAAAGTCAGTAAAGCCATTATCACCTCACCTGTTAACGGCACCATTAAAACAACACATATCAATACATTAGGTGGCGTTGTACAACCTGGTGTAAACATTATTGAAATTGTTCCTTCCGAGGACCAATTATTGATAGAAACCAAAGTACTACCAAAAGACATTGCTTTTTTACATCCAGGATTACCTGCGATTGTTAAAGTCACCGCCTATGATTTCACTCGTTATGGCGGCCTTAAAGGTACTGTCGAACATATCAGTGCAGATACATCGCAGGATGAAGAGGGCAATAGCTTCTATCTTATTAGGGTGAGAACAGAAGAATCGAGTTTAGTTAAAGACGATGGCACGCAGATGCCAATAATTCCGGGGATGTTAACTACGGTTGATGTCATCACGGGACAAAGATCCATTCTTGAGTACATTTTAAATCCAATTTTAAGGGCTAAGGACACTGCGCTTAGAGAGCGTTAAGCCTGTTATAAACCGGGAGGTTTGCAATGAATACTTTAGTAAAACGACCATTTCAATGTTCAAAAATAGCCATGGTATTGTCATTAATACTATTACCATTATCGGCTCAAAGTCAGACTTTAGAGCAGGCGGTTGCGCACACGATCGATACCAATCCAGATCTGCGCGTCGCCTTTAATCGCTTTAAAGCGCGGGAAGAGCAAGTTAACCAAGCAATGGCTGGTTATATGCCAACCATTGATATCACTGGCGGTTATGGTTATGAGCAAACCGACAGTGTATCAACTCGCAGACGTAAAAATGTGGGTGATGTTGATAGGAAAGGAGTGGCAGAGCTAAACCGTGGAGAATTCGGTGTTAGCTTAAAACAAATGCTATTCGATGGCTTTTATACCAGCAGCGAAGTCAATCGCTATAGCTTTGAAGCCAGTGCAGATCAGTGGGCCTTACTCGCCGCGGCAGAAGATATGGCACTAGAGGTCAGTAAAGTCTACCTCAACTATCTGCGTACTCTTGAAGTCCTAAAACTGGCAGAAAAAAATCTCGATAGCCATAAAGAGATTTATGACCAAATTAAACAACGCACCGATTCTGGTTTAGGTTCAACCGCTGACTTATCCCAAATATCTGGCCGTCTTGCTCGTGCAAATGCCAATGTAATGTCAGCGCGCAATAATTTACTTGATGCGAAAGCACAATACGTCAAAGTCGTTGAATCTGAACCAGTTGATTTAATTCAGCCCGTACCAGATGCTGACATGTTACCAAAAGATCTTAGCTCAAGTTTAAATGATGCCCAGCAGAATCATCCTATTTTAAAATCCGCGGCTAATGATATTCGTGCGGCTGAAAATGAGCGCTCATCCGTTCAATCCAATTATTATCCACAGGTTTCATTAGAGCTCAGTGGTAATTGGAATAATGATATTGGCGGTGAAGATGGCGTAAGTAATCTGGCGAGCCAAAATGTGGGCGGACATAACAACGATCTCCTTGCTATGGTTCGAGTGAAATACAACCTTTTCGCTGGAGGAAGAGATCTTGCTCGGGAAAAAGAAACTGCCTATAAGCTCGGTGAAGCAAAAGAAATTCGCCAACGTGCACAACGAGAAGTGGTTGAAGGCGTGAATCTAGCTTGGAACGCCTATGAAATGTTAGCACCACAGAAAGAATATATTCGCGATCACGTCGTTGCAGCAAAAGATACTCAATCTGCCTATGCGCAACAATTCAACCTCGGTCAGCGCAGCTTACTCGATTTACTCGATACTGAGAATGAACTATTTGAGGCTCGTAAAGATTATTTACAGACCGAATATGATGAAATCATCGCAAAATATCGTGTACTCAACGCTACTGGTCGTTTATTAGACTCACTCAAAGTTACTCGCCCTGAAGCATGGCGTGGCGAACGTAACTATGAAGGAGGAACTAACAAATGAAAACCGTAATCCTATTCCTCAGTATCATACTTTTAGCTGGCTGTTCCATGCGAGATACGGTTAATATTGAGGAAATGACAACGACTCAAGCCTATGATCTATCAGATAAAGACAGGGATGGTGTTGTCGAGGCCCGTGAACGTTGCAACGACACTATGCTGGGTGCAAGTACAGATAACTATGGTTGTGGCAGAATTAAAGCGATTAATGAACGAAAGGAGATAAATATTTTATTTCCAAACGACTCTGCCTTTATCGCACCTGAGTACTATTCTCAGATTGAAGATATCGCGGCTTTTTTACGCCAATATCCAACGACTAAAGTGACTATCGAAGGCCACACAAGTCGCACTGGCACTGATGAACGCAATGCGGTGTTATCACAAGAGCGGGCTGATGCCGTTACTGCAGCGCTAGCAGATCGTTTTAACATCGATCGAAGCCGACTCACCGCCATCGGATATGGCTCTAGTCGCCCAATAGTATTAGAACAAACTCCAGAAGCTGAAATGCGCAACCGCCGTGTTGTCGCCGAAGTAACTGGTGATGACACAACAACGGATATGAAATGGACAATTTACTCTGTCGATGACAATCCAAATTAAGGACTAAAACATTAAGTGATGAACGGCAGACTTGATTATAAAGATTCATTATTGCGAGTCTGCCGCTTTAGTCTAATAGCGTCAGCCCTAGGGATCTGTTGTCTCTATGCTGCGCCAACACAAACCCTTGATGAAACTAAAATAACCTCAACTCTGGTTAAACATTATGGCGAACGTGCAGGCATGCGTGCCAAAGCGTGGTTTAAGGTTTTATCTGAAGCAAGTACGTTAGATGAAAAAGAAAAACTGTTAAAAGTGAATAACTTTTTTAATTTATTTCGTTTTGTTGATGATATAAAACTGTGGGGAGAGTCGAATTATTGGGCGACTCCAATGGAATTTATTGGTGTCAATGGGGGGGATTGTGAGGATTTCTCGATTGCAAAATACTTCACTTTACTCCAGTTAGGCGTACCAGAAGATAAGATGCGAATTACTATGGTAAAAGCAACCAGTGTCAATCAATACCACATGGTATTGGCTTACTATGAAACGCCCTCAGCCGTACCCTTAGTACTCGATAATCTCGACCATGAGATAAAACCAGCGACAAAACGGAAAGATTTATTACCCGTTTATAGCTTTAACGGTAAACAACTATGGCTTAACAAAGAACAAGGACGAGGTGTGTTAGCGGGTTCCTCTACGCGACTCGAAAAATGGAATGACCTCAACCACAGATTAGGTGTTGACCGTCTCAGGCAACCTAAATTAAAACTGGAGTAGCCCCCCAAAATGACACTGTTTAGACAGATTTATTCGCTGCTGTTTAGCCTCTTTTTGTTAGTAGTCGCAAGCTTAGGTTATGTGCAATTTACTGAGACCCAAAGCTTTTTAACTAAGCAAATGGAGTCCGATCTAAACAACGTCAGCAACTCTCTCGGCTTAATGCTCACCCCTGCACTCGAGGCTGGTGATACAGTCGCGGCAGAAACGTTAGTCAATGTTATTTTTGAAGGTGGTTACTACCAAAAAGTGAAATTGACATGGATGGTAGATGGCAAACAACAGGAATGGACAAATCCACTAAAAATTGAAGGCGTCCCTCAGTGGTTTATCAATCTCAATCTCTTTAAGACTATACGCAAAGAAAGCACGATCACATCAGGCTGGTTACAACTTGCACAACTTGAAATTACCGCTCATCCTGGGTTTGGTTATCATGAGTTGTGGCGGATCATGTCAAATACCATCATCGCTTTCTCCCTATTGTTTTTGGTTGCCATAATTACCGCAAGATTAGGACTCACTTGGATCCTAAAGCCCCTACATGCACTATCAGAACACGCTAAGCGTATCGCAGCTCGCCAATTTGGCCCAGATATGCCATTGCCTAGAACCACTGAACTGAAGGATCTTGTAACCGCCTTTAACAGTATGTCGACGCAACTAAAGCAAGTATTCCAATCTTTAGATGAAGAAGTCGGCGCACTTCGTAAGAAAAATCTTATGGATCCAGCATCAGGCTTACCCAATAGGCAATATGTGGTAAACCGACTCAACGGCTGGTTAAGTGAGCCTAGCAGTGGCGCACTCTTCCTAGCAAAACTAGATTGGCTTGAAGAAGTACATAGCAAATATGGTTATCAAGTAAGAGATGAAACCATACGTATTCTCGCGGAGAGATTTCAGAAGGAATTGAATGAAATTACCCCTTCGGTTATCGCACGCATTGCGGCTTTTGAATTTGCGTTTTTAGTCACAGATGTTGAGCACGATCAAATCAGCAAATATCTGCAAACATTGATCCGTACAATTAACCAAGAAATGTCCAAAGCGGGCTGTAAACCTAATGAAAACTTTGCAATAGGCGTTGCTGAGCGAATAGGGCAAATGAAAGTGTCGGATATTTTGGCACAAGCGGATAACGCATTACAAAAAGCACTCAAAGAAAATAAAACCTTCCACTGGTTTGAAACGACTGAACAACAGCTTTTTACCCGTGAACAATGGCGAGATAATCTCAGTCATGCTATCAGTAATAAAAAGTTTAAGTTTAGATGGCAACCTATTCAATTCTGTAATGGAGATGGTATTGCACAACGGGAATTATATTGCCAATTAGAACTTGGCGATAAATTAGCACATGCAGGGCAATTTATGCCTTACATTGAATTATTATCGCTTGGTGCGCTACTCGATAAGTGTTTAATTGAAACTGTATATGAACAAAAACTCCTCGAGCGTAGCTATGAGCCAGTGGCAATTAACTTAACACACCAAAGTATTAGCGATCCCCAATTTCATGAGTGGCTTAATCATTTCCTTCGCAATGCCCAACATGTTGAACGCATTTGCTTTGAAATACCAGAAGCTGGTGTATATAGCGATTTAGCGTCATGTTTACACTTGTGTGAAATTATTCGCGATAATGGTGCTAAATTTGGTATTGACCACTTTGGACGTCAATTTGGCTCTATGTCCTATTTGCAAGAGCTTAGACCGAGTTACGTTAAGCTCGATCAGTCTTTCTCTTATTACGATGAAGCACAGCATAACAGTGAGCTTTGCCGCGCTATTATTAATGTCGCTAAAGGATTAGATATTCAAGTGATAGTGACTGGCATTCAAGAAAAAGCACAACTTGAACGCTTTAATGAACTAAGAACGGATGCCTATCAAGGATTTATTGCGCCACCAGAAAATCTAGAATAAATCAGTCGTGAAGCTCCTTCGGGAGCTTTACGACTCTCCACCCTATCTATATAACTGAGCGCACGCTTTCATGCCCTTATCCTCAATAAGAAGGCTTGTTAACTGCTCAAGTAAGATAAGAGAGAAAATATAAAAAAGCCTCAGTATTGGATACTGAGGCTTTTTTATATTTGGTCGGTGATAGAGGATTCGAACCTCTGACCCTCTGGTCCCAAACCAGATGCGCTACCGGACTGCGCTAATCACCGTCAATCTGTATTACCTTTGTAATCAGCTCAGAGGGTTCCTCTGGTCCACTTTCATCCTAAACATCAGGATGCGCTACCGGACTGCGCTAATCACCGTAAATTGTAAACTATTTGCTTAATCTACATTAAGCTCGCTAGTTATGCGAAGAATTTGGTCGGTGATAGAGGATTCGAACCTCTGACCCTCTGGTCCCAAACCAGATGCGCTACCGGACTGCGCTAATCACCGTCAATCTGTATTACCTTTGTAATCAGCTCAGAGGGTTTCCTCTGGTCCGCTTTCATCCTAAATATCAGGATGCGCTACCGGACTGCGCTAATCACCGTCAATCTGTATTACCTTTGTAATCAGCTCAGAGGGTTTCCTCTGGTCCACTTTCATCCTAAATATCAGGATGCGCTACCGGACTGCGCTAATCACCGTAAAATGAATCTGTAGATAAAATGGGGTGACTGATGGGGCTCGAACCCACGACAACCGGAATCACAATCCGGGACTCTACCAACTGAGCTACAATCACCACTGATTTTACTTATCATGCTAACCTAAAAGCTCACAACGCTGTACGGAAGTGGTGCGCCCAAAAGGATTCGAACCTTCGGCCTCACCCTCCGGAGGGGTGCGCTCTATCCAGCTGAGCTATGGGCGCTCGCCTTGGTTAGCGCCGCATATAGTATGGACAAATAGCCTTTGAGTCTATAGCTGTTTCGCACTTTTTTTACTGACTGCTCAAGTTTTGATACATTAGTGCGCTTTTCCATCTGACGCTCTTCATAAATATGACTTGGATGTTACGGTATTTCATGCTAATTATAGCGTTTGGCAAAAACACAAACATTTAACAAGTGAGTATCATGTTTAAGGATGAAGATGAAACTACGCAATCGTCGACTCTTAGGGTTGAACGCTTAAAAAAAAGAATTATCCGCTTAAAATATTTAGCGCATAAGTATAAGCGTGCCGAAATCATCCAGAATGCCCTACTTGAGTTATCGAATATCGCGACTCAAGTTTCCTCATTAGAAGAATTCTATGTAGGTGTACATCAACACTTAAAACAACTGATCTCCGCTGACAACTTTTTTATCGCTACTCTCGATGTCGCTTCAGGCACAATCGCTGTTCCTTTTTTTGCCGATGAAAAAGATGCTCATCCCGCACAACTTTATCCAGAGGAATCACTCTCTACTTTATTGCAGCAGGGATTAACAGGGTACGTATTCAGAACGGGTAGAGCACTCCTGTGTGACAATGATAAAGTTGATGAGCTCATCGCGGCAGGTGAGATAGTGAACCTAGGTTCACCCTGCCACCTATGGCTCGGAGTGCCCATTAAACACGATGGTATAATGACTGGTGTATTAGTCGTGCAAACCTATGATACAAATGTAAATTATGGTGATATTGAAGTCGAATTAATGACGTTTATTTGCCACCATATTGCCGGCGTAATGGAAAGGCTTAAACATCAAGAACAGTTAGAGCAAGCGATACAACAGCGCACCAAAGAACTTAGCCAAGCCTACGATAAACTCAAGCAAGAAGTATATGAAAGGCGCAGAGCTGAACGTCTACAAAAATCGTTGTTTGAAATAGCAGAACTTGCCAGTTCTGGCACGGACAACCCTGACTTTTACTCTCAACTACATAATGTTATTCGCCATTTAATACCCGCGAATAACTGCTATATTGCCTTACTCAATGAAGAAGAAACCCATCTCACCTTCCCTTTTTATGTATCACAACTAGGTAATAAGCATCCAGGAACTCGTCCACTACAAGATGGACTCACTGAATATGTGCTCAAACATAAACGCCCACTATTACTAGACCAAAATGATATTAATACCCTGATCACCAGTGGCGAGATCTATACCAAAGCACCCTCGTTAAACCACACACAGACGATGCATCAATGGATAGGTATTCCACTCTTTATCCATGATCAAGTCCGTGGCGCGCTAACCATTTATAGCTTTAGCATGACGCAGAATTATCAAATTAAGGATTTAGAGCTATTAACTTTCGTCTCACAACATATTGGTGCGGCGATTGAGAAAAAGCTTTCAGCAGAATCACTCCGTCGCAGTTATGAAGAACTTGAAGAAAAAGTCATCGCCAGAACAAAAGATTTAGCCGAGCTGAATAAAGACCTTGAGAAAGAGATCCTCCAACGTCGTAGTATGGAAGCAAAATTAGTTCACGATGCAAAGCACGATGCGCTTACGGGCCTCCCTAATCGTGCCATGTTTATGGAACGCTTAAATCAAGCAATCAAGCATGTTAGGCGCCACAGCCTCGAACAGTTTGCCTTATTGTTTATCGATCTCGACCGCTTTAAACAGATAAACGACACTCTTGGCCATCTTGAAGGCGACCGATTCTTAATCGAAACCGCAAGTCGCCTGAGATCCTGTATTCGCGATAACGATACCTTAGCCAGACTCGGTGGTGACGAGTTTGTTATTCTACTCGATAGCATTAACAGTATTAATGATGCCAAAGATATATCCGAACGAGTCATCCAAACCATTTCTCAATCTTACAAACTAGGCTCAGTAGAATTTAACTCTGGTGCCAGTATTGGCATAACTGTCAGTGGTAATCATAAATTCGATACCAGTGAATCTATGTTGCGCAATGCAGATATGGCTATGTATCAAGCAAAAGCAAATGGCAAAGGTTGCTATGTTATTTTTGACGATAGTTCGTCACAACAAGCTATGCAAGATGCGGCATTTGAAAATGACTTTAGACGAGCATTGCAGCAATCTGAGCTACAACTGAATTATCTCCCTATTGTGGACTTAAATACTCAAGAAGTTTATGCATTAGAAAGCCGCCTATTTTGGGAACATCCCCTACGAGGTACGGTACAACAGGAGCAGCTTAATGCCCTTGCTGAGCAAACGAATCTTATTGTAGAGCTAGATAAATACACCTTAGCAGCCGTGAATCGAACCTATCCACAATTACTTAGAAGCTATGGAGATAAACTTAATCTGCATGTGATGCTATCTAGCCAACATATAAAGCATAAGCATGTACTTCGTAGTCTAAAAAATGTTCTCAAGCAAACTCAACTTAATCTAAGTCGTTTATGGTTATTCTTTAGTGAAAAGGCATTAGTTCAGGAAACTGAAAACCATATTAATGGTTTTGAACTACTTGATAAACTTGGCGTTAATCTTGGAATAAGCCACTATGGCAGTGGTCATAGCGCACTAAACAACCTGCTATTTTTACCCATAAAAGGGTTAAAACTCGATGCCAATATCACCCAACAGCTAGTGGATGAACAACACATTAAGTTGATATCTGCCTATCAAAAAGCGGCGTCAACATTAGGATTACAAACCTTTGTAGATGGGATTAAAAGCCAAGAACAAATCCGTATATTTAGCTCATTGGGTTATCAGTTTGGCCAAGGAATAGCCTTAGCTGAAACCTTTTCGCTGGCGGATAATCAGCAACAAGATTGTGCTTAAACATGTACGATAACAACAAATCGATATAGCGTGAGCTCACTTTTTAAACATATCCCTTAGATTAGCAATGTGGCTTCGCCCCGTATGTATGCGCTCTTGCTCTGTTTGCTGTGGTTTACGATTTTCCCACACAAGGTCATCTTGTGGTAATTCCAACAAGAAGCGACTCGGCTCGCAACGCATAGTTTCACCAAACTGGCGCCTTTCACGGCAAAGCGTAAACCAAAGCTCACGTTGAGCTCGGGTGATACCCACATACGCCAAACGACGCTCCTCATCGATATTGTCTTCATCTATGCTGGTTTGATGGGGCAAGATCCGCTCCTCTACGCCAACCATAAATACATAGGGAAACTCTAAGCCCTTTGAAGCATGCAAAGTCATCAACTGAACCTGATCCCCCCCCTCATCCTCACTATTACGCTCCATCATATCCCTAAGCGTTAGTCGATTAACCACATCGGGTAAGGTCATAGGTTCATCAAGCTCATCACCAGCAAGCATCTCTGTGACCCAACGATACAACTCTGAGATATTTTTCATCCGCATTTCAGCGGCCTTAGCACTGGTGCTAGTTTCGTATAGATAATCTTCGTAATTGATTTTACGAATTAATTGCTTCACCGCTTCTACAGGCTCACCGCGCTGTGCTTGATCGCCTGTTTCCACGATAAAACGCCCAAACTGATACAAAGATGACATAGCCGCTGGCGGAAGATGGTGATTGAGTTCAGGCTCAAAAATCGCCGCAAACATAGATATATGCTTTTCATTCGCAAAATGACCTAGACGCTCTAATGTCGACGGACCTATGCCACGTTTGGGTAAGTTAACAATACGCAGGAAAGCATTATCGTCGTCAGGATTCACCACTAGCTTTAGATAGCCCATGATGTCCTTAATTTCAGCGCGAGCGAAAAATGAAGTACCACCACTCAATTTATAAGGAATACGGTTCGTCATCAGTGCTCGCTCAAGTAAGCGTGACTGATGATTGCCCCGATACAAAATCGCATAATCGCCAAACTGAGTACGGCCAACAAACTTATGTCGCACTATTTCTGCAACGACACGTTCAGCCTCCTGCTCTTCATTAGCAGCAAATAACACTCGTAGCGGCTCGCCATAGGCAAGTTCGCTAAATAGCGCTTTATCATAAACGTGGGGATTATTCGCAATCAGAATGTTGGCAGCCCGTAAAATCCGCTGACTAGAACGGTAGTTTTGTTCTAACTTAATTAACTTAAGTTTAGGAAAATCAGTACCTAACAATACAAGGTTTTGTGGTTTAGCGCCACGCCATGAGTAGATAGATTGATCATCATCCCCCACTACAGTAAAACGAGCACGCTCGCCGACAAGCAGTTTCACCATCTCATATTGGCTAGTGTTGGTATCTTGGTATTCATCCACCAGCAAGTATTGGATCTTAGTTTGCCAACGAGTCCGAACCTCTTCGTTGTGCCTCAATAACAGGGTAGGCAATAGAATTAAATCATCGAAATCCAAAGCATTATAAGCTTTCATATGTTGAGCATAGCGCTGGTAAAGCATGGCAAATAAATGCTGCTGCTCATCTTGAGCGATTTTGCACGCCTGCTCCGGGATAATTAAGCCGCCCTTCCAGTTTGAAATGGTACTCGCAAGCGACTTAAGTAAATCTTTATCTTCATCTAACTCGTCTTGGGTTAACTCTTTGAGTAAGGCCAAGGTATCTTGATCATCAAACAACGAAAATCCAGGCTTTAAACCCAATACCTTATGCTCACGCTTAATGATCTCAAGTCCAAGGGTATGAAACGTCGAAATCCATAATCCTCTCGCTTCCTTACGCCCCATCGACTGAGCAATTCGCTCTTTCATCTCGCGTGCGGCTTTATTGGTGAAGGTCACCGCCGCAATATTGCGCGCCTTATAACCACACTTTTCGACCAAATAAGCGATTTTATTGATAATTACGCGCGTTTTACCACTGCCCGCACCCGCCAACACAAGGCACGGGCCAGAAACATAATGAACAGCATCATTTTGGGCAGGATTGAGTTTCATCTTTGCGCAACATCCAAACAAGTCTACTTAAAGGGATGGGATCATAGCAGAATCAGCCGTTTTAAGGCTAACAAATCCCCGTCTTGGACTAAGGCCAGACCTAATCTATATCCCAACATCGACCAGCTAAAGTGCCCACGTGTCTACTTTACTTTTGAAACCTAACATACTGAGTTACAATCGAGCCATTCAGTGAAAAGGCGGACAAGATGATGATCAATCCAAAGAAAATCGAAGAAATGGCGAAACAGCTGAGTGACAGTTTACCCAGTGGTCTAAAGCAATTTGCTGGTGAATTTGAAGAACGCAGCAAGCAAGTACTGCAAAATCAACTGCTCAAGTTGGATATGGTGTCCCGCGAAGAATTTGATGTACAGCAGCATGTGCTATTAAAGACCCGTGAAAAGTTAGAAGCCCTGCAAGCGCAAGTGAATGAGTTAGAAAAAAAACTCAACGCCACTGATTAACAACCGTTATAACATTTATTAAAAAAGCACAGATAGCCAAATGCGACTGTGCTTTTTAGTTTAATGCTGAGTCTGCTCGGTCATGTTGGGGGATTAATGCAGCAACTTGCCAATTATATCCTTGCTATTCAAGGTAACTGAATTGCAGCACAATTTAACGGATGAGTTCTAAATCACTTGGGCTAAATCCTCAATACAAGGAAGATGGTACTCTCAATGGAAATGACAACATATGATATGAGTACATGGGAAAATATAGCGAGTTGGGTATTGCTACTGCTGGGCGGGCTTCCCTTACTGATCTACCCATTTGTCGTATTTGCAAACCTGATGCTACTCGCTGGCCATAAAAGCACATATAAACCACCGCTATTTAATCGGCTCATGAACCAAGGCTTTATTTGGGGGAGCTTCATCTATCCTGCTATCTATATTCCCCTCTATAAGATAGCGATTCAATTACAGTCAAACCAAACACTTATCTATGCAGCTTTACCTGTTGCCTACCTTGCACTACTCGCAGTTTGCTTCCGCTATATGAATGCCCCATTAAAACCTTGATGATTTAACTTCGTCCCTTTGCTGAATGTCCGCGATGAGACCTTGGTTCCAAAACCTAAGATACGGTTTGAATTACACACAATTTCAGCCTAATATAAAAAGCATATCAAATACACCTTAAGTGTATTGCCATTGAGCAGCCCCGCCACTAGGTTAATGACTATGCTAAATATTGATGATCCTAAACAAACCGAACGTACTCATGCACTGTGGCGCTTAGGCTTTAGACCTTTTTTTCTTGGAGGAGCTATCATTGCTGCGCTATACATTCCACTATGGCTGTTGACTTGGTTTACTCCCCAATATAGCTTTTTTGCCCCCTCCTTTTGGGCCAATATATTGCCACTATGGTGGCATCCACATGAAATGTTGTTCGGTTTTGCTATGGCAATTGTATGTGGGTTTTTACTGACCGCCGTCCAAAACTGGACCAATCAACCCACATTAAAGGGATGGCCACTGGCGCTAACCTTTAGCTGCTGGTTACTGGCGCGATTGTTACTCTTACTCCCAATGCAAATTCCGTTAATCTTGCCAGCCTTGTTTGATTCTTTGTTCCTTGGCATGGCAAGTTTCACCCTCTGGCGCTGTATCTATAAGGTGAAGCAATGGCGTAATATTGGCTTTCCGATCATGTTATTTGCAGCACTCGTGATTAATAATGTCAGCTACTATGCGCTGTTTGAACGAGACTTTATTCTTGCTAATCAGATCTGGCAAGCGATGTTGTGGTGGTTAGCCTTACTCATAACCATAGTGGCCGGACGCGTTATTCCCTTCTTTACCGCGATGCGCATCAAAGCAACTAAAGCAAACCCCTTGCCTTGGATTGAATATCCCCTGCTCCTCGCGATGATCTTGCTGGTTATTCAGGCACTAACTCATCTAATACCACAAGAAATTGAACGAAGCTTGCTACTCATCGCTGGACTACTGCAGCTTGTTCGGTTTGCACGCTGGCTGCCCCATAAAACACTGAAAGAACCCATGCTGTGGTCCTTACATATTGCTTACCTCATGCTACCAATCAGCCTGTTGGCCATGAGTTGGTATCTTGATAATGAATATGCCTATCGCAGTTTGCTTCACCTATTTGCCATTGGTTGTATGGCGACCTTGTGTCTTTCAATGATTTCTAGAGTGTCACTCGGACACACGAGCCGAAATATTTATGAAGGCCCGAAAATGATTTTGGCATTTATCTGCCTACCGTTAGCGGCACTGCTTAGGGCGCTAATGCCAATTTGGTTTCCGGCTCACACACAAGTCTGGTTATGGTTGGCCGCCAGTTGCTGGTTTATCGCATTTGCACTATTTGTATGGCATTACCTGCCTATTCTCACCCGCCCCCGTATTGATGGGCGCCCAGGTTAATATTGATGTTCTGACAAAAGGATACAAAGTGAAAATTTATTTAAAAACAGTCATATTACTCAAGCTGATTGGCTTTCTCGTTATTGCTACATGCACATCTGTAGCGGCTTCTGATACCAGCAATCAACAAAAATATCCTAATCAATATCAATCTTGGCAAGCCACATCTGAACAAGTTGAGCGCGAGGATATGCTCGCAAATTATCCTGCCAGTATCATACTCTGGGCAGGATCTTCCTATGCAAAAGAGTACCATAGCCCACGGGGACACCATTTCGCCGTTGCCGATGTGACACAGACTTTACGTACAGGCGTACCACCTAAAGCAGGAGAGAAGGGCTTATCCGCCAGTTGCTGGACCTGTAAAACACCTGATGCGCCCAGATTGATAGAACAATTGGGATTTGAAGGGTACTCTGCCAAAAACTTTACCGATTTGGGCAAAGAGATCCAAAGTGTCGTCTATTGCAGCGA
Organism: Shewanella sp. W3-18-1; assembly: GCF_000015185.1. NCBI lineage: Bacteria > Pseudomonadati > Pseudomonadota > Gammaproteobacteria > Alteromonadales > Shewanellaceae > Shewanella > Shewanella sp. W3-18-1. The sequence continues at coordinate 4,284,721 of NC_008750.1, forward strand.
TTGCCATGAGTCTGGTACACAGAAATTAGCCTTACCTCGCCCACATGCTCAAGATGCAATGGCCAAAGTTCACTTGCCATTCGATAAACAAGATAAAAATATGCAAGGCGCACAGGTGTGCGGTCAGTGTCATGTGACTTATTATTTCCGTCCAGAAAAAAGTAATGTCGTTAATATTCCTTGGATTTTTGGTAGTACCGCCGATGATATTGAAAAATATTACGACACTCGCCGCTTTTTTGAATGGATCCACCCCATTTCAAAAACGCCCATACTCAAAGCACGTCATCCTGAGTTTGAGCACTGGAGTCGTAGTAAACACGCCGAAGTCGGTGTCACTTGCATTACTTGCCATATGCCAACCCAGCAGGATGCAAAAGGTGTTGAATTTACGAGCCATAAAGTTGATAAAGCCTTACCGCATTTTGATAGTAGCTGCAGCGGCTGCCATAGCAGTAAAACCAAAATCGAAACTAAACTCGCGGCGAATAAGTTAACCATTGAAACCAAAGCCCGCGAAGTGGAATCTTTACTCGTCAAGGCTCACTACGAAGCCAAAGCAGCATGGGATGCAGGCGCTAAATGGGAACAAATGAATGAACCCATAATGGCGATACGGCACAGTCAATGGCGCTGGGATTTTGCCATGTCTTCACATGGCCTCTATGCCCATAATCCAGAGGAAGGTAAGCAGCTATTGGATAAAGCGATTGAACAAGCCAACGATGCACGTAATCAACTCGCGAGTGTTTTAAAACACTTCAAAGTGATACAAGTCAGCTATCCAGATATCAGCACCAAAGAGAAAGCTCAACAAGCAATTGGATTGGTTGAAGCTGATTTAATTAAAGAAAAACAAAAATTTATTGAAGATGAAGTCAATAAAAACTGGCATCCTGTTGCCAAATACGGTTATTAAACTGCAATAAAGTCAATTAGTCATTCTTTCGCATCATGGAAGACACTTAAAGCGAAATGGATATTGGCAAGTCGGTAAAATGGTAATCCCTCAAGTGTCACTTGAGGGATTACAGATTTTAACTTTGTAGATGAACCGCTAAAATATCCACACCAATCTACTCACTCGGTTATCTATTCAAGAGCCAGTCACCCTCAAGTAAAGTTTCAAAATACTGCGACTCACATTAGAAAAGAAGATGACGACGAGGGCAACCATCCTAAATGTCGGCAAAGCCTCCTCTTTTTCGGCCTAATCATTTAAACAGTAGAGATAGTGTTAGTGGTCATTGCCATGATTTTGCCACTATTGATCAGCAACTTGCCCGCAACTTCTGGGGGCAAATCTGTTTTAATATCAGCCGCTAGCACAATTCAACCTAACGACCGCATTTCATAGGGAATGAAATTCAATGTTCAGCATTATTTTCTGGGTACTCACCCTACTAAGTTTGGCGTTATTTGGTGCCGCAGCCTATTTTGTGGTGCGCGCACTCCTCAAAAAATTTAATAGAGATCAAGGAATCGATATGTCAGCACAAGATCCGTGGGCAGCAGCTACCGCAAAGGGAACGGCATTAAAAAACACCACCTTATTAAAAGCCTTAACCATTGGCATATTATCAATTATTGCCTTGATCCCATTAGGGATCATTATGGATATGACCTCAGATCGCCAAGCCCTATACCATAGCGTGGTCGATGAAATTGGCCGCTCATGGGGTGAGCAGCAAACTCTCTCTGGTCCTGTGCTGGTGATCCCTTACAGCTATTTTGTGCTGCAAGAAGAAGTCAGTAACGACGGCAAAACTCGCCATGAAGTGAAGCGTACCTATCAAGATGAGCTAGTGATCCTACCGAAAAAGCTCACCCTCGATTTAGACCTAAAACATGATTTCCGTACCCGCGGCATTTACCAATCCCTTGTGTATAACGCAGCACTACAAGGTCAGGCCGACTTCAGCCTTAACCGTTATGACATTCCTAACCTTATCGCCTTCGATAATAAAAATGCCCGTTTAGTTTTTGGAGTATCATCTAACCAAGCAATTGATAAAGTGGAGAAAATAGAAATTACAGGCGACTCCACTTTACTCTCTGGCTCACTGATGTCGGGTACAGGCTTAACCACAGGGGGCTTAGAAAAAGGCTTTAATCAAAGGCTTCAAGTCGGTGAAGCAAGTGATTTTAGTGTGAACTTTGCGATGACACTGCGCGGCTCACAATCGATTAGCGCCCTACCATTAGGTGAACAAACCCTGATCAATATCCAAGCGGATTGGCCACACCCGAGTTTTAAAGGCTTGCTCCCTGCAGAGCGCAAGATCAGCGCCAACGGATTTACTGCTAGTTGGAATATCAGCCACTTAACCCGTAACTATCCACAAGAGTTTATTAAGAGCAGTCAATCGACGCTCACGGAAGTCGTGGCCAATGCCATGTTATTTGAACCTGTGACTCATTACGGCAAGATAGAACGCTCAGTAAAATATGGCCTACTGTTTATCGTGCTGACTTTTATCATGTTGTTTATTTTCGAACTCGGTCAAAAAACTAGCCTAAGTACGATTCAATATGTTTTAGTCGGCAGTGCCATGGCCTTGTTCTACTTGTTATTGCTATCGTTATCTGAACATTTAGCCTTCTTACATGCTTATCTCATTGCCGCCTGTATTCCTGTGCTATCGGTATCCGCCTATGTGGGCAGCGCTACTACGAGCATGAAGCGCGGCTCTATCGTTGGCTTAATGCTAGTGAGTTTGTACGCCGTGCTCTATTCGATACTGCAATTAGAAGATTACGCCCTATTGATGGGTACAGGTTTGCTGTTAGTCATTCTGCTCATTTTAATGTTCGTGACCAGACATCAAGCTAAAAATACGGCGCAATAACGCATCACAGATCCACCCTTGAAGACCCCCGACAGCGCCACCTTTTGCTGTCGGGATTTTTTTATTGGCAAAGCCATGCTCACCTTGTAGCCTATGGTGTTTTATAAAGAGGCTTTTATTTTGACTCATCGCGCCAATCTTTTCTGCCGTTTAGGCCTTGCTTGGTTATTGCTGGCAACGATTCCTAGCTTATTATTACTGACGCAAAACCAACTGTTTCCGCTGATCGATCTGCATTCTACATTTGCCAGAATGTTATATTGGATTACCACCACGGGCACCGCCCCCTATGGCGTGGCGACGGTCTTGTTTGTACTGGCGATAGCCTATCGTCTTATGCCTAAACCACTTTTTATCAGTCTATTTTTAGCGATTAGTATTAGCCAAGTCATAAGCTTGAGCCTCAGCCATACACTCAAATCTTTTTTTAAAGAACCTCGGCCTAATGTGGTTTTTCTCACTGAGCAAGCACTACCTATAGATGAACAGCTTTCACTTGATGCCTTCTATCAATTGGATAAACAGACGCGATCTAAAACAATCGCTAATGCACTCGATGGCTTAATCGCCACAGACCCCACGATGAAACTCGACTCGCGTATCCATCAACATTGGGAAGATGAAGTCGGTTACTCTTTTCCTTCTGGACACACTATCTTTGCTGCAACACTGGTACTTACCGCCAGTTACTATTTGCTGTGTGCTGGCTTACCCATGTTTGCAATCCTGCTATTAGGTTGGGGATTATTAATGGGATTAAGCCGGATGTTGCTCGGTATGCACTGGCCGCAAGATGTGCTCTTTTCTACCCTGTTAGCGTCAGTGATCAGTTGGGTCAGTGTACTATTGGTTGATAAATTACGGCCTCTATCAAGCTACGTAATTAAAGATGCGCACAAATAGCTAAGCCTAGAGCATGGTGAAGGTTTTTTGGCAAAGAATGATCAAAGAGTTGCCACAGCCAAGAGTTAATGCAATAACAGCTGGATTTTTAACCTATCAACACAATTGAACTGTTGCGATAAGGTAGGACTGATACTCAAGGGATATAAACAGCAGCCTTAAGAGATTAAGGCTGCTTTGAACACTGGGCTGATTACTGTTCGATACCCACGATTAACCAAGGTGAGTTGGCTTGCGCTACGTTACGCTCCAAATGCCATACTTCCTTAATGTCCTCTTCTACGCCTTCAACGGTATCGCGGTAGCGGCCGCTAAATTTAACACTCACTTCCGCAAGATTGGCAGTGTGCGTGGCGCGTACCAGTTCAGCATCCAAAAACATCACTTCTGTGTGTTGGTCGCCCACTAATTCGCGGCGTTGGTTGCTGAGTTCATTGAATAGTTCAATGGAAACATACTCTTGGATTTTGCTTAGATCGTTTTCATTCCAAGCCAATTGTAGGGTTTTGTAATGACTGCGAGCACCTTCCAAAAAGCCGGGTAAATCAAAACCCGCGGGTAAATTAAAGGGCACATCGCTTGCCGCCTGGGCAAAACCATGACTGCCGCTGTTGGCATTATTTGTCGCATTGCTGGCAAAACCTGTTTGCTCTGCTTGTTGGCGCTGAAAATTAGGATTTGGCTGGCCAGCCCCCGCATAGGCCGGTCTTGGCTGCGCACCCGCTTTTGAGGCCATCACAGTACGAACGATTTTGAATAGCACGAATGCCAGCAAACCGATAATCAAAATATCCATAAATTGAATATTTTCAAAACCTTCACCCATAAATAACGCAGCCAATAAGCCACCTGCTAATAAACCGCCTAACATGCCACCCATCATACCTTTTTTGCCCGGCGCTCCCGCAGGCGCAGTCGTGGGTGTATTAGTCGCCGCCGGTTGAGCCGGAGCGGTTTGATGGCTTTTGCCGATAGACTTACTACCGCCGAATTTTTTCGCTTCAACGACAGGGCTAGTAACTAAACTAACCGCAAAAATCATCGCCAGCATAATAAATAACTTTTTCATTTATAGGATCTTGTTCGTGTAATCTGAGGTGCCGCCATAATAGCGGGATGACATTATATGTCAATTAGCAAAAGAGGAGGCTGGCAGTCCTGTGCATATTTAGTGGTTTAGATTAAGCACTGTCATTCCAGTGACGCGCAGCAAGCACATCCCTGTGTGCTCGACCGTGACATCCCTGTCACGGACGGTCACTTACATGCCAGTGCTTAATTCCGTTAACTATCGTGTATCCTGATAGCCAGAACTACCCGAAGTCCAATGCCAAGATAAAAGTAAACATCTAAAGAGGCATATTTTTGAACCAAGATTTGGCACAAGTACATAAAGGAAAGATATGTCAGCCTTGTTTTTCTAACTAGTGCAATAATGAATGTACGAGCTGAAACATTGTCAATGTTTGATAATCACAACCGCACAAAAAATAACTACCAAAAAAATAAAATTCCTATAGCATAAAACATACTGAATAACAGAAATACAACAAAAGACAATTCCAATACGTGATTTATGCACTGTAAGTAACTGAAATTTAATAACTTCCTAGGAGAGCACTATTGAGCTGGTTTATAGAGAATAAAGAATGGCTACTAAGCGGTGCCGCAATTTCAATACCAATAGCGGTTATAGGTTGGATTAAAGCCTGTAAGTCCACAAAGCAATTACAGAAATCTGGACATAATTCAGTCAACATCCAAGTTGGCGGTAACTTGAAAGTTGGAAAAAAAAGTGGAGACTAATCAAACACAAAAAAGTGGTTCAAACTCCGTTAATGTTCAAACTCAAAATTTAAATATATCTAATGGATTATCTTATTCCGAGGCCAAAGAAGTTGCGCAAGATGTCTTTGACAGAAACTTCTATCGCCTGAGCAATACTGCACGTGAAATAGCAGAGAATCGTGCTTCAGAATTAGTTAATGATTTTTTACACAATCTTCACATTAATTCGCCTATAATATCTGGTTCAATTAATGATCCTGATTTCCAATATGTATTATTTGAAGCCCAAAAACAGTATGCAAGGAATGGAAATGTTCAAATTAAAGAGTTACTTGTAAATGTACTTACCAAACGTATTAATACTCCATCTAAATTAGAAATAGTAATTTGTAATGAAGCCATAAATTCAATATCAAAACTCACCAATAACCAGCTAGTTGCGCTAGAGCTAATATATACATTAACTGTACAAAAACCGTCTGATTTAGCTGTAAATGTAAAAGAACACTTAATTAAATATGTCCTACCTATAGCGAATAAAATCAAAATTGAAACCACTGACTTAGAACATCTTCTATATGCATCTTGTTGCAATAAAGAATCGATAAAAAATCACTTAGCTGACATTTATCAAAAGGCATTCCCTCAGGAGTTTACATCTCACGACCCTAATGGATATATAATTCTACAATGTCCAGATATAGGTCTCTTGTTCCCTTTGTGGCATTCTAGTATATTTTGCCAGCTCTCGCTGACAAGTGTAGGAAAATATATTGGTCAATTGCTTTCTGAAACGGAAAATTTTTAATTAACGCATGGTCTAGACTGAAATATACGTCTAAGTTTACATTTAGAAGTAAGGATCCTCATCGGAATTCGTTTGCATTCCACTCAGTCAAGCATTGACTATTATTCTTTGTTAGTCAATAACTTAACTAGTAAATCTCTTTATCTTCTTACACCATACTAATAACAGTTCCTAATAGGGAAGGGTTCATCAAGCCGTGGTTGATAACATGAATATGACCAGCCATTGTTAAATTATCCAGATGTATAAGTAAAAAGCTGACGATTCAGCATACCAAGAGCTTAACTGGATTAAGCACCGTCATGGAAGTGACCATTGGCGGCATGATCACTCATTCACATCCATGTGATCGCGACATTCTAGCCTTGTTATAAATCTAGCCATATACAGCAGATGCTGCCGTCGAGCCTTATTATTAAACCAAAGTCGGTGTGTTACTGAAATGAGTGTGCTTAATCAATATCCTCAGAGTAAAAATACAATTTTTCAATAAAATTCAACTATTACAATTTCTTCCGAGGAAACCATCTCAGCAGTCATATCTTTTGAATCAAGATTTAGAATAATCGCCATGAAGAAAAGATGATTATGTTTCTATTCTTATAGATAAATCTGTACGATTAATTAGTCAAATCTTGAAATAAATGCCATTGAAAGTGGTGCATCGTTTATTAATTTTGCAGAAGAGTTTTCTATTTCTTCAGACTCATTGTCGTCAGTAACTGAAACAAAACACACTGTCGAATGTAGCTCAATAGGCAGTTCTCTTTTTATTCTGACCAGTACATTTGATAATGTCTGAATGAGTTCACTCTTAAACTTTGCAAAGTTTATTTCTCGAGATGAGTCCTCTCGAAGCATCTTACTTATTTTGGAGAAGGCTCCCGCATTATATCCATCGTAAAACCACTCAGATACTGCCCATCTATAGTAACTTTCACACTCTATGCTCTGCTCTTCTTCATCAGCGAGAATACTTTTAAGCTTCTCCTCAGAGCTAGCACTTAATGATACCGACATAGCACTACTGTCAGTGTAAAGAGATACCGCATAGAATGTCTCATCTTTGTTTTCTAACAATAACATCTTGATTATATCGTATGTAGTTTCAAAGCATTTTTCTTCTAACTCAATCCAGTCCATTATTCACTCCTTGCACTTAGCTTCAATATTTTCATTTTATGAGGCACTCAGTCCCATGCAGAATACTGATAATGTTCATTTATCTCCTTAAAACTCACACCCGTTAAACCAAGAGCTTCGTACTCATTTTTAAACTGAATAGAACATACTGAAGCCGCTATCTCGTTACAAAAGAATAAATGTTCACAAATATTATTCTTTATTTTAAATTTATCGATAGACTCATAATATGTCTTCTTTAACCCACGTTCCTCTTGCGTGTTCAATTTTCCAGAATCTAAATCAATCGAGATAGTATAAATGGACTCATCCTTATCTAAGATAGATAAATAACTTAATGGAAAAAATAAAAAATACTTTTTCTGCGGCCTAACTCCTCGATACAGGTTAATATCGACAGGAATACGAATACACTTAACATTTAATTTTTCACACAAGCATAACATTTCATTAGAAACTAAATTTTCATCAACCAAATAATCACCATTCAGTTGATATGCTTTTGCTTTAAGAGAATAAGCAGTTAAAAAATCACCCTCACAAGGTGGTGAGTCATAAATCTCATAGTCAGGTAACTCAGGAGTCCAATTTTTATCCATAAAATACGGTATTCCCTTACCATCAGGATCTGATTGCACAATAAAAAATGCCTGTGGATTTATACTCATAATAACTACCCTGTAATAGGTTAAAATTTTAATGTCCCTGAGAAAGCATTAGCACAAACTTAGATTGCCAAAAAGCTGGATCCCCGCTCAAATGCAGTGCGGGGATGACGATGCTTAATCAAACTTCAGTTATCAAAAAACTGGATCCCCGCTCAAAAACACTGCCGGGATGATGGTTCAGTCGCTTAGCTCAAGACCTCTTCTAATGCCTTGAGGCATAAGGCGACATTCTCGCGGCGAGCACCGAAGCCCATAAGGCCGATGCGCCATGCTTTACCCGCAAGGGCACCAAGGCCGGCGCCGATTTCGAGATTGTAATCTTTGAGCAAACGAGCCCGCACAGCGGCATCATCGACGCCAGCGGGGATATAAACTGCGTTAAGTTGTGGCAGACGCGAATCTTCGGCAACCACAAAGTTTAGCCCTAATTTTTCCAGCCCAGCACGCAGCACTAAGTGCATGTCATGATGGCGTTGCCACGCATTTTCTAAACCTTCGGCCGCTAACATACGCAGGGATTCATGCAGCGCATACAGCGCATTCACTGGCGCAGTGTGATGATAACTACGTTTGCCGCCCGCGCTGGCCCAATAGGCCATCACTAAGCTTTGATCGAGGAACCAACTTTGCACTGGGGTCTTGCGATTCTTGAGTTTTTCGACGGCAGCAGGCGAGAAAGACACGGGTGATAAACCCGGTACACAGGAGAGGCATTTTTGACTGCCGGAATAAATGGCATCTATGCCCCATTCATCGACTCTTAACTCGACGCCGCCAAGGGAAGTGACCGCATCAACTATGCTCAAGCAACCATAGGTTTTGGCTAATGCGCACAAGGTCTTAGCATCGGACAAGGCGCCAGTTGAGGTTTCGGCGTGCACAAAGGCTAAAAATTTGGCATCGGGATTGGCTTTCAGTGCCGCTTCTACTGCGGCTGGATCGACAGGAGTGCCCCACTCATTGTCCACCAGCACAGCAATGGCGCCCATACGCTCGACGTTTTGGCGCATACGCTCACCAAACACACCGTTACGGCAGACAATCACCTTCTCACCCGGCTCTACTAAGTTAACGAAACAGGTTTCCATGCCCGCACTGCCCGGCGCTGATACCGCCATGGTCATTTCGTTTTTAGTTTGGAAGGCGTATTGGATCAGACTCTTAAGCTCATCCATCATGCCCACAAACAGCGGGTCTAAGTGGCCGACCGTCGGTCTGGACTGCGCCGCAAGCACTTCGGGATAAACATCCGACGGGCCAGGGCCCATTAAAATACGGCGAGGAGGATTAAAAGCGGTAAAACGCGGTGCTGGTAACATCATGTCTCCTTAATGCGTGTAGGTCGAGGTCTAGATATTAATTCGTTATTCGTTAGCCATTCTGCTTTAAAAACCAGCGAGTTAACCATCAGCGGATTAAGTCAGCGACTTAACAGTGGCGCGCTAATCGGCGGCTAGAGTATTAAGTCTACAAAACTACCACAAAAAGGAGCGCATGTGCGCTCCTCCTTTAGCCTTAGTTGTGTTAGTCATAACTATCACGCGCATGGTGCGCTAAGGTTATAACGCCTTGTTACCGTTACCCGCATTTAAAAACAGCTGATAGGCAGGACTTTGGGTTTCCTCTTGATAGACAAAACCCAATTCAGTTAAAAACTGTTGGAACGGCAAGGCATCACTCGCGGGCACTTCAAACCCCGCCAGCACTCGGCCAAAAGCCGCACCGTGGTTACGATAATGGAACAAGCTAATGTTCCATTTACTCTGCAATGTGGTCAAAAACTTCAGCAGCGCACCGGGATGTTCGGGAAACTCGAAGCTAAATAAACGCTCCTCTAAAGGCTCTGGTGGATGACCACCGACCATATAACGCACATGCAATTTCGCAGTTTCATCCCCGGATAAATCCTGAACTTCAAAACCATTAGCCTCTAAGGTGGCGATAATTTGTTCTAGCTCACCTTGGCCTCGGCTTAAGCGAATGCCAGCAAACACCACGGCAAGATCACGACTACTGAAACGATAGTTAAACTCTGTCATCACCCGCTTATCGAGCAACTCACAGAATGTTAAGAAACTTCCCGGACGCTCAGGGACTTTCACCGCCAGTACCGCTTCTTTTTGCTCACCGAGTTCGCAGCGTTCCGACACATAACGCAGACTGTGGAAATTCACATTCGCGCCACTGAGAATCGCGGCGACTTTTTCACCATTGCCGCAATCTCCACTGGCATTGGTGCTGACGTATTTTTTAAGCCCAGCCAAGGACAAGGCCCCTGCGGGTTCGGCGATCGCACGGGTGTCTTCGAAGATATCTTTCACCGCGGCGCAGATTTCATCCGAGGTGACAGTCACCACTTCATCGACATAGAGTTTCGCGACTCGAAACGGCTCAGTGCCGATACGTTTAACCGCCACGCCATCGGCAAATAAACCGACTTGCGCCAGTGTCACGGGCTCGCCCGCTTCCATCGCCGCTTTCAAACAGGCCGCGTCTTCTGGCTCGACGCCGACAATTTTCACCTGCGGCATTACCGCCTTGTAATAGGCAGCGATCCCCGCGATGAGCCCGCCACCGCCCACGGGCACAAATACCACTTCGAGATCGCGCTGCTGCTGCAACATCTCTTGGGCGATAGTGCCTTGGCCTGCGATCACGGCTTCATCGTCGAAGGGCGCAATATAGACTCGGCCCTCTTCTTTAGCCATCGTCATCGCAAAACCATTGGCTTGATCGAAGGCTTGGCCGTGCAATACTACGTTGCCACCTAAACGGCGCACCGCATCGATTTTGATATCGGGCGTCGTCTCAGGCATCACAATCACAGCATCCACACCGCGACTCGCCGCCGACATGGCTACACCCTGAGCATGATTGCCTGCCGAAGCACACACCACGCCGCGCTGGCATTCTTCTTTCGTCAGTTGGGCGATACGGTTATAGGCACCGCGTAACTTGAAGGAATGCACTGGCTGCATATCTTCGCGCTTCAAAAATACCTGACAACCCAAACGCGCCGACAACTTGTTCATGCTGGAAAGCGGCGTCACTTTCGCTATGTCATACACAGATGACAACAGGATTTTTTGCAGATAGCTTTGTGCCAACTGAAAATGGGCTAGATCCGCCTGAGTTTGCGACGCAAGTGGCAACATAGATGCAGTAAACATAATTAGTCCTCCAGTTTACTGCGATCGCGCACCGCGCCCTTGTCGGCACTGGTAGCAAGCATGGCGTAGGCCTTAAGCGCGAGTGACACGAAACGCTCTCGACCTATAGGTTTCCACGCCATTGGGCCACGCGCTAACATGGCCTCGCGGCGAGCAGCCAATTCGGCATCAGTTAACGCCAGCTTGATACTGCGCTTGGGAATATCAATCTCGATGCGATCGCCATTTTCAATCAAGGCGATCGTGCCGCCCGCTGCCGCTTCGGGTGAAACGTGGCCGATAGATAAACCTGAAGTGCCACCGGAGAAACGACCGTCGGTTATCAGCGCACAGGCTTTGCCTAAGCCACGTGATTTTAAGTAACTGGTTGGGTACAACATTTCTTGCATACCCGGGCCGCCTTTCGGGCCTTCGTAACGGATAACTACCACATCACCCGCCACCACTTCGCCGCCTAAAATGCCCGCCACTGCGTCATCTTGGCTTTCATAGACGCGCGCCGAACCAACGAAGGTCAGGTTCGATTCATCCACACCCGCCGTTTTAACGATACAGCCGTTCTCGGCCACATTACCCGACAATACGGCAAGACCGCCCTCTTGGCTGAAGGCAAACTCGCGGCTACGGATACAACCTTCTTGTCTGTCATTATCCAATGACGGCCAGCGACAATCTTGGCTAAAGGCTTTAGTGGTCGGAATCCCCGCAGGTCCCGCCATAAAGAAGTGTTTTACTTTTTCATCTTGCGTCTGCATCACATCGTATTTCGCCAATACAGACTTCAAATTGCCACCTTCATCGGCCGCCACATGGAACACATCGGTATGCAGTAATCCGGCTCTGTCTAGCTCGCCTAAAATCCCCATCACGCCGCCCGCACGGTGCACGTCTTCCATATGGTATTTAGGCGTCGATGGCGCAACTTTACAAAGGTGCGGCACCAAGCGCGACATACGGTCAATATCCGCCATGGTAAAATCGACATCGGCTTCCTGCGCGGCGGCCAATAAATGCAATACGGTATTAGATGAACCGCCCATGGCGATATCTAAGGTCATGGCATTTTCAAAGGCTTTAAAGTTCGCAATATTGCGTGGCAATGCCGATTCATCATCTTGATGATAATAACGTTTTGCTAGCGCCATCACGCGGCGACCCGCTTCTAAAAACAGCTCGCGGCGATCGGCATGGGTTGCCAGCATAGAGCCGTTACCCGGCAGCGATAATCCTAGTGCTTCGGTTAAACAGTTCATCGAGTTGGCGGTAAACATGCCCGAGCAAGAGCCGCAGGTTGGGCACGCGCTACGCTCAATTTTGGCACTGTCTTCATCGCTCACGTTCGAATCGGCGCCCGCCACCATAGCATCGACTAAATCGAGCTTGATGAGTTTATCCGACAGCTTAGTTTTACCCGCTTCCATCGGCCCGCCAGACACAAATACGACGGGAATATTGAGGCGCAGCGCCGCCATCAACATGCCGGGGGTGATCTTGTCGCAGTTGGAGATACAGACTAAGGCATCGGCGCAGTGGGCGTTGACCATGTATTCCACACTGTCGGCGATAAGCTCGCGCGATGGCAGGCTATAAAGCATGCCGCCGTGGCCCATGGCGATACCATCATCGACGGCAATCGTATTGAATTCCTTGGCGATACCGCCCGCTTCCTCGATGGCGCTCGCGACGAGTGAGCCCATGTCTTTTAAGTGCACATGGCCTGGTACAAACTGAGTAAAGGAGTTAGCAATCGCAATAATCGGCTTACCAAAATCATTGTCTTTCACCCCTGTGGCGCGCCATAGCGCACGTGCACCCGCCATATTGCGGCCTTCGGTACTGGTAGCTGATCGTAACTTTGGCATTGACTGTATCCTTTATCTCAAATCGAAAATCGTATTCTTAATTCATATGGCGCAGGCTTACGCATTCGCCGTTTGTTGCAAGCTCAGTGGTAACAATACCTTACATTGAGTCACATCAATCAGTTTATTCAACTGATTACTTAACAGTTCGATGGCACGTTCGCTATCGACCTCCATATCCAGCGACAGACTCGCATCGTCGTTCATGCGCATCTGCATTTGGGTAATCCTAAAGCCACGATGGCGAGTCACGCGCAAAACACGCTCAAGCACTTCGGGGCGTTGTTGAACCGTTAATTCCAGAGAGTGGATCATGTTTGTTTCTCCATTTCGTCCATCATATCGCTATTTGATGCGCCGGGGGGCACCAGTGGCCAAACGTTAAAAGCATCGTCGATTGCAACGTGTAACAAATACGGGCCCTTAGCCGCTAACATTTCGGTTAAGGCTTCTTCCACTTCGTCGGAAGAAAAAATCGTGCGGCCGGGAATATCAAAAGCGGAGGCCAATAAGACAAAATCAGGGTTATCGGATAAATCCGTTTCACTGTAGCGCTCTTCAAAAAATAGCTGTTGCCACTGCTTCACCATGCCAAGCTTTTGGTTATCGACCAGCACGATTTTCACTGGTAGCTTGCGGCGTTTGATGGTGGTCAGTTCCTGCACATTCATCATAAAAGAACCATCGCCAGACACAGTGACCACAGTCGCATCGGGACGGGCCACTTGCGCACCAATCGCGGCGGGCAAGCCAAAGCCCATAGTGCCTAAGCCCGCGCTGGACAGGTGATCCTCAGGGCGGCGGAACCACATATGCTGGGCCACCCACATTTGGTGCTGGCCCACATCGCAACAAACAACATTGTCCTCGGGTAACTTATTGGCTAAACGGCGCAGCAGCGCAGGCGCATAAATCAAACTGCCGGGGTGTTGATAATCCCATTGGTGTTTACGGGATAAATGCTCCACCTCGGCCTGCCAAGGCGTGATGTTCATCGACATGGCTAAGGCGGGGAGGATTTGGCGTAAGTCACCGGCTATCGCCACCTCTGGCATACGTAACTTGCCCAGCTCAGCGGCGTCTATGTCTAAATGGATCACTTTGGCCTTGTCGGCAAAGCTCGCTAAACGGCCGGTGACTCTGTCATCGAAACGGGCACCCACCACGATCAGCAGATCACAATCCTGTACCGCTAAGTTAGCCGCTTTGCCACCATGCATGCCTAACATGCCTAAGTAACCGGGCGTGCCGTGGGCGATACTGCCAAGCCCTTTCAAGGTCGCGACCGAAGGTATACCCGTTACTTTGATAAACTCACGCAGTTGATCGACCGCGCCCGCCATGCCCACACCGCCGCCGACATACAACATAGGTTGTTTCGCTTCTGCCAACAGCGCACGGGCGGCCTCGATATCACTCATCTCGGCTTGTGGTTCGTTCATAACGGCCAGCAAAGGTGTACGGTATTCGAGGTGAGCAAGTTGGATATCCTTCGGGATATCGACCAACACAGGGCCAGGGCGGCCGGATGCGGCGATCTCAAAAGCTTGATACAAGGTTGGGATCAGGTCGTTGACGTCTGTCACCATAAAGCTGTGCTTAGTGCAGCTCAGTGACATGCCCAGCACATCAATTTCTTGAAACGCATCAGTGCCAATAACGGCGGTAGAGACTTGGCCTGTGATAGCCACGATAGGCACTGAATCTAACAACGCATCGGCAAGTGAGGTGATAAGGTTAGTCGCGCCAGGGCCTGATGTCGCAAAGCACACGCCGGTTTTACCGCTGGCTCTTGCGTATCCTACGGCAGCAAAGGCCGCGCCTTGTTCGTGACGGCTTAAGAGATGTTCAACAGGGCTTCCATAGAGGGCATCGTATATTGGCATAATGGCACCACCGGGATAACCAAACACTGTGGTCACTCCATGTGCTGCTAACACTTTGATTACCGCGTCTGCGCCTCTGATCATCTGCCCTGGTTCCATATTCTCTCTCGCTACGTTAGTCCTGAATTGCCGAAAATCGACTCGATTTTTACGCTTTCGAAACTGTTACTCTTTCGAAACTTAGAACCTTGCTCTAGGCCCTGAAACGAAGAACCCCCCGGTCCTTTCGGAGCGGGGGGTTCTTTCGAAACTTTTAACCTTTTAGGTCTATCAGTTCGCCATGCGCCGCCCCCGCTGTGATTTAATAATCACGACGGTAATAATCACGAGAATGAGCTTGGCAGCTTGGTTAAACATCAATATGGATCCCTAATCGGTGCTTCTAAAATTGTTCTCTTAATAACGAGAATGACTTGAAAGTTAGTTTCGCTTTGGGCTTTGCCCTAGCGCGAGCTATTAGCTTTACCATAAAGCGACGGCCAAACACAATAAAAAATATCTTTTGTCAAAAAAAATTCAGCTTCCCTGCCGAGACAATGCAAAACAACAACATAAAACGTTAATAAACGAGTGTTAGCTAGCGGCACCGCTTACTAACCCATGTCGTTTTTGCCCGCTCGACAACCCACGAAGCAGGTAAATATTTTGTATTATGCTAAGACTCGCATCCGTCGAGTCTTAGCCCGTAATTTGAAGAGATTACTTAATCGTTACGCCCCAACAATACTTTTCATATCAGTCATATAACCACGAAGTTCAGCACCAACATATTCCACAGCGGTGTGACGAATCGCATCGTTAATCGCGATTAATTGCAGGTTATCAACGCTGTTAGAACTGTCTTTCAGGCCCGCACCTAAATACTCTGGCGACATGGCATTCACATAGTCGCGCAGCATAGGTACTGCGGCGTGATTGAACAGGTAGCAACCGTATTCGGCGGTGTCTGAAATTACCACGTTCATTTCGTACAAACGTTTACGAGCAATAGTGTTGGCGATCAGTGGGGTTTCGTGCAGTGACTCATAATAGGCCGACTCTTCCACGATACCCGCAGACACCATGGTATCGAACGCCAGTTCCACACCCGCTTTGATCATAGCAACAAGGAAAATACCTTTGTCGAAATAGGTTTGTTCGTCGATATGCTCGCTCGATACGGGCGCATTTTCGAAACCGGTTTCGCCAGTTTCCGCTCTCCAACGCAGTAAGTTCGCATCATCGTTCGCCCAATCTTCCATCATAGTGCGTGAGAATTCGCCGCTGATGATGTCATCCATGTGTTTTTCAAATAATGGCTGGAGGATTTCTTTTAAATCTTCTGCAATTTCAAAGGCTTTAATCTTGGCTGGATTAGACAAACGGTCCATCATGTTAGTGATGCCGCCGTGTTTCAGCGCTTCAGTGACCGTTTCCCAACCTTGCTGGATAAGCTTGGCCGCGTAACCTGGCTCAACGCCATCGGCAACCATTTTCTCATAACCTAGGATGGCGCCCGTCTGCAACATACCGCAGAGGATAGTCTGCTCGCCCATCAGATCCGACTTCACTTCGGCGATAAAGGAGGACAGTAACACACCCGCTCTGTCACCACCGGTTGCGCTAGCATAGGCTTTAGCAATCTCTAAGCCGTCACCCTTTGGATCGTTTTCAGGATGTACTGCAATCAGAGTAGGGACACCAAAACCACGTTTGTATTCTTCACGTACTTCAGTACCTGGGCACTTAGGCGCAACCATAATAACCGTAATATCAGGACGGACTTGCATGCCCTCTTCAACGATGTTGAAGCCGTGGGAATAAGACAAGGTTGCACCTTGCTTCATCAGTGGCATAACCGCGTTAACCACGTTGGAATGCTGTTTGTCTGGCGTCAAGTTAAGCACTAGATCCGCCGTGGGAATTAATTCTTCAAAGGTACCAACACGGAAACCGTTATCGGTCGCCTTCTGCCACGAAGCTCGTTTTTGTTCAATCGCTTCATGGCGCAGGGCATAGGAAATATTCAGCCCTGAGTCACGCATATTCAAACCTTGGTTAAGACCCTGGGCGCCACAACCTAAAATAACAATATTCCAATCTTTAATGTAATTGCAGCCGTCGGTAAATTCAGAGCGATCCATAAAACGACATTGGCCAAGCTGTGCTAATTGTTGACGTAAATTCAGAGAGTTAAAATAGTTAGCCATCTGAGATACCACCTTTAAGTCAGGAATGGGGGACTCAACCAAACTAAACGCTATGTTAAGGAATGGTTGTGATTGAAATCACTATACCCCATGCTTATCGTTGCTTAAAATGATATATTCGAAACTTCATATTGCATTATTCGCAACGTCAGCTGCAATAACGCTCAGTAACATTGGCAGCTACATCGGCGGCAATATGCAGACTCAAGCTCAGGCTAAACAGGATAAGCACATGGATATTCGTACCCTCAAATTGTACCTGCACTTATGTGACAGTTTGCACTTCGCCAAGACGGCGGAGCAGATGCATGTGAGTCCATCGACCTTAAGCCGAGCACTGCAAAGATTAGAAGAAGAAGTGAACGCTAAGCTGTTAGAGCGGGATAATCGCAGCGTGACCTTAACCCATGCAGGGCGCGAATTTAAGCTGTTCGCCGAGCAGACCTTGCACCATTGGAGCACGCTCAGGCACAGTATCGACCTTAAGCAAGATGTGCTGCGCGGTCGGTTGAATCTGTATTGCTCGGTCACTGCCGCCTACAGCCATTTACCGCATTTATTGGATTTATTCCGCCAAGAGCATCCCTTTGTGGAAATCGCCTTGACAACGGGAGATGCGGCCAATGCGCTGGCAGAAGTGCAACAGAATCGAGCCGATATTGCCATCGCCGCCCTGCCCGATCCCTTCCCCAGCAGCTTACACTTTGCCAAAATCGACGATGTGCCACTGTCGATTATCGCACCGACGATCCGCTGTGCAGTACAGCAACAAGTGAGTCAAACGCCCATCGATTGGTCGAGCGTGCCCTTTATCATCCCAGATCACGGCCCAGGACGGCGCCGCGCCGATAACTGGTTCAAACAAATGGGCATCAGCCCTAATATTTACGCTCAAGTGTCGGGTCAAGAAGCGATCGCCTCTATGGTAGCGTTAGGCTGCGGCGTGAGCATCAGCCCAGAAGTGGTGATCAATAACAGTCCTGTGCGAGATCGCATCCAGTTACTCACCTCACCCGTTACAATACCGCCATTTGAACTCGGTTGCTGCTGCAAGGTAAAACGGCTGGATGACCCGATACTGAGCGCTTTCTTAGAAGTGATTTAGGTATCGGGTGATATCTGTTTATCGCTAGAATCAATTCGCGTCACCAACAATTGATCAACCTTGTAGGCATCGATATCCACAACCTCAAACTTGTAACCCGCATAATTCACAAAGTCAGTACGCTTAGGGATTTTACGTAGCATATACATCATAAAACCGGCGATGGTTTCGTAGTTTTGATTATGCGGGAACTCCTCAATATCAAAGGCGCGCATCACATCTGTGATAGGCGTGACCCCATCGACTAGCCAAGAGTTACCATCGCGGGCGATAATCTGCTCCTCGCTTTCGTGCAAAGACCAAGCCCCCATTACCGCGCGTTGTAAATCGTTGGTAGTCACAATCCCCACCACTAAGGCATATTCGTTCATCACCACGGCAAAATCGGCGCGACTATTTTTAAAATATTCCATCGCCTCAGACAGGCTCAAGGTATCGGGAATAATTAGGGAGGTATGCACTAAGCTACTGTCTTTTAATGTAATATCTTCACCATTAATGACTCGTATCAGTAGCTCTTTAGCATCCACAAAGCCTTTCACCATATCCAACTGCCCATCACAGACGAGGAACTTAGTATGAGGATCTTCGGAGATCTTACGTTTAATATCCTCTTCGCTATCTTGCAGTAAAAAGTACACTAAACTTTCGCGGGCAGTCATAGCTGAAGTAACGGAAACGGTTTGCATTTCAAACACATTCTCCATCATCTGTTGATCACCACGATCCAATACGCCAGCTTCGGCACCCGCATTCATAACTGCGTAAATATCATCGGATGTGATTTCATCATTGCGTACAGTCGGAATTTGCAACAACTTAAAAATCGCCGTTGCCAGACCATTAAAAAACCACACCAGCGGACGAAGAAGCGCAATACAGAAGCTCATTGGCCCCACAACTGCCAAAGCAACAGGCTCAGGCATCGCCATCGCAATACGCTTAGGCATAAGATCTGCCACTAAAATAAATGCACTGGTCACTAAAACGAAGGAAAGCACAAAGCTCACTTGGCTGAGCCAAGTTCCTGTTAACCAAGGGCTGAGTAATTCATAGAAATAAGGACGAAATGCCGACTCGCCCACGATCCCTCCCATGATGGCAACACCATTTAGGCCTATCTGCACTACGGTAAAAAAGCTTCCTGGATGAGCTTGCAATTGCAGTACTTTTTCAGCACGCCCATCACCTTCATCGGCTAACTGGCGTAAACGGATTTTTCGCGATGCGGCGAGTGCAATCTCTGACATAGAGAAAAAGCAACTTGCTCCAATTAAGCACAATATAATCATCACGTTATCAAAGATACTCATGTAACACCTTTCTTTTAACACTGGACTCACTAGGACTGACCCGCACCTTTATTGCTCGCGTGTCAGTTAAATTATTGGCACTGCTATACCATACAAATGTAACCACTCACTGGACTAACTCGTTGTAAACACATGGCAAGACTCATTTAAATGGGTATCTAAATTGCGCTAGATACAAGCCAAGATTATATCGACTTATCGTCCAACGGGGCGTGACTCTGCTCTCGCAGAGAGCCAATTATATGCAAGCTTCGACTTAGCTATATTGTTTGAAAGAAGCCCAGAATGGCACCACAGATACAGCGATGAGTGCTACGTTAAATTACAACGGGTAACAGATTATATCCTATTTGCTGCTTATTATGATCTCATCCCAAGCTATTTTTATTAGTCAGCACAAACAGATAGTGCATTTCATGCTTTTTATATCAATATGTTGTCAGCGTTTTTGAAAATAAAAATCTATGGATAGCGAGGCCAATTCCCAACAAGATTGCCGCCATAAAAGACTACAACTGAGAGCAAGTAGACGAAGGACTAGCGAGGGCAATAGGGGCAAAAATTAGGCTTAGGACCAATTTGAGGATGATTGCGGCAAGTCTCTGGCCGCTGATGATAAATAGTGCAACGACGCGTGTGACTATCTAAATATAGGCAATCATCATTCGCCATACGCGCCAAGGTAAAAATTGCAGTCTTATGGTTAAAATGATCGATTAAACGGGCTTTTTGCAGACGCTTAGCAATGCTTTTGAGATCGCCTTCGGCCTCAAATTCATCCACTAGCGCCATCCGCACTAAATCGCTCACCCTAACTTCTACTGGCAGAGTACAACAAGTGGCATGGCAAGTATCGCACAGACCTTTACGATATTTTTGCCACGTGGACAAATCATCGATATTAAAAATCGAAACGGCGCTTACTATGCTTTTGCCACGTTTTGACACCTTGAATACCTAAAGGTTGGAAATAAAGGGCGGGCATTATAGCAGGCAAAAACGCCATATACATCTCACTTCATTTTAAGTTGATGATTAACAAAGCTGAAGGCAACTTTGGTACCTGTGACTCGGCCTGACTACACTCATAAGCAATCCTGAATGTGTCACTCGGCAGAGCTCACTAACATTGGCTGCAGATATAATCCCCCTTTTTTATGACGATAGAGAACATGCAGAAACAATCCTCTATGAATTGTCACTGCACGAAGATCTTTCGCTCATCAAAAAACGCCTAAATTGGGTGATTATCAACTCAATGATTGGCTGATTGAACGTAAAACCTTGCCCGATCTAGTGCAATCCTTATGCGATGGCCGACTATTTTCTCAAATTGCCAGACTAGCCGCGAGCCCAAGCCACACAGCCCAACTCCTCGAAGGCTGCACTCAAGATATCGCAGGTTACCAGATCCGCAGAGAGGCACTTATCGGCACGCTGTGCTCCATTTCAATCAATTTCCATATCCCAATACTCCGCAGTTTATCGCAAACGGAAACGGCCAAAATACTGTATTTTTGCGCCTCTCAGTTAAACCGTAGAGAAAATGAATTAACCCTTACGGGACGTAAGCCCAAACGCAAGAAGAATCAGCAATTGTTTATCTTGCAAAGCCTACCAGAAGTAGACCCCAAGCTTGCTAGCCGACTGCTGTACCACTTCAAAAATATCGAGGCCATTTTTACCGCTCCGGAAGAGGCATTAATCCGAGTCGAAGGCATAGGTAAGGAAAAAGCCAGAAAGATCCGTGAAGCACTAACGGGTTGATTAAGCAGCTATTTGAAAATTATGCCGTTTACACCCCGAGCAACAGACTATGCAGTTCTTGATGGGAGCGCACTTGATAGTGCGGAGTAATCCCTGCGGGCACATCGTGGCCGTGGACGTTATACCAGCAAGTATGAATCCCTGCATTGATACCGCCTTGAATATCGGAATGCGGGTTATCGCCGACCATAAGCACAGTTTCACGCTCAGGATGCCCCATCAATTCAAAGGCATGTTCGAAGATACCCACATCGGGTTTTGCCATGCCGACTTTTTCTGAAATCACTAAAATATCAAAATGATGCTGTAAGCCTGTGCGCTCTAACCGCACGGTTTGTAGCTCAGTAAAACCGTTGGTGATGATGCCTAATTTAGCCTTACCTTGCAGCGCGGCTAACAACTCGCGCGCACCAGGTAGCGGCGCACAAATTTCAGCCATAGCAGATAAAAAGGCACTATTGAGCGCTTGCGGCGCTACCGCAAGTTTGACAGCCCAAGGCTCGAAACGTGTGGTTTGCAATTCGGCAGCAGTGATTTTACCGTCTTGATAGTCAACCCATAGCGGTTTATTAACTAACTGATACTCATCAAAATCCGCTTGAGTAAAATCGACCCCAAACTCACCAAACATCAACTTAAGCCCTTTTAAGGCATCGAAATAAAATAGGGTTTCGTCGGCATCGAACAGAATCCATTGGTATGGCAATGACATAGGAACTCTCTTTCTAACAAAATAGCTAAGATCCATTCCTATGCCGTTCAGAGGCATCAGAGAATGGTACATCGGCAATTGCGGCACTGCTGCGGCGAGTTGCCGAACAGTAATCAAGATAAGTGATAAACAATGAGTGATGAATCCAAAAATAACGAGGCTTCACAGTCAACACCCGCAATCAGCAAGTGCATTAGTCTACCTTGCATCAAGGGCAATGATAACCACGATAATAAAAACTGACTGTTGAGGTATTATCAACAATAATGGCTGGGGGCGAGATAATCTAAGGACACCATGGAGCACTTTTCGGCATTACCTATTTTTGTCACTGTAGTGGAATGCGGTAGTTTTTCCGCTGCAGGGCAAAAGCTTGGGTTGAGTAAATCGGCAGTGAGTAAACGTATTACCCTATTAGAACAAAGTCTGGGTCTTCAACTCCTACACCGTACTACTCGCAGCTTAAGTCTTACCGAAGCGGGCGCTCGCTATTACAACTATGTTTGCCCCGCCGTTCAGCTCGCCCAAGAAGGATTGGATGCGATATCCGAATTGCAACAAGCACCCCAAGGTCATCTACGAATTTCGGTGCCTATGGTGTTTGGTCGCGTGTATATTGCGCCATTAATAGCTGAATTTTTAAGACGATACCCTGATATCCAGCTACAAATGCACATGGATGACAAGACCACTGACTTAATTACTGGCGGCTTTGATTTAGCCATTCGTATCGGCGAATTACCAGACTCAAGCCTTATCGCCCG
Source organism: Shewanella sp. W3-18-1 (assembly GCF_000015185.1). Taxonomy (NCBI): domain Bacteria; kingdom Pseudomonadati; phylum Pseudomonadota; class Gammaproteobacteria; order Alteromonadales; family Shewanellaceae; genus Shewanella; species Shewanella sp. W3-18-1. The sequence continues at coordinate 4,307,648 of NC_008750.1, forward strand.
TAAACTCGCACCTTGTTTAAGCGTCATTTGCGCCGCCAAAGATTACCTCGCACAACATGGCTTACCCAGCACACCTGCGGCATTAACACAGCACAACTGCTTGTTTTACTCTTATTTTCAAGATGGTGTGGAATGGAGCTTCCAAAGTCCCAATGGCGTGCAACGCGTTCAGCCCAAAGGCAACTATCAGGTCAACAATAGTGACGCCATCCATCAAGCCTGTCTCGATGGCTTAGGTATCGCCAACCTACCGCGATTTATTGTAGAGCCAGATCTACAAACCGGACGTTTACAGGCATTACTCACTGACTATCCGCTACCAGAACACGGTATTTATGCGGTTTATCCGCAGCGGAAATATTTGCCGACAAAGGTGAGCGTATTGATAGCGTTTTTGATGGAGAACTTGACGAGTAGCAAGTTAGGGTAAATTTTAACGTAATAGAACAATTTTGTGTAGTGGCTCTAACTGATTGAAAATCAGCCACTCTCAATGCTACATTAAAGGACTATTTAATAACCAAGGATGGAGAATGAACCAAGAATCACTTTTTGAAGAACTACCTGAAGTCGACTCAAGTAAATATGAAGCGAGCATGTTATCCAATCAGAAGTTCTGTGATCAAGTAGAACAATCTCTTGTGGCTCTAGGCTTTCGTGAATCACAAGGTGTTCCGTCTCAAAACGAGTTCCTTAAAGGTGCACCTTATACAGATATGTATGGTGGAATTCGAAAGGCAGCCTTCTTAGTGCAACATCAGGCACTCGGCGCAGTCCGAATTGAAGCTCACAAGCAAGAGCAAAGCGGCTCTGTCGATCAAAAATTTCCTTTTTTTCTGGAGTCTCTTCGCCTCGCACCAGAAAAAAATTTAATCATTTTACTCGGAGGAAAAGGCTATAAACAGAAAGCTTTTGACTGGGTAAAAACGGCTGCGAGTAATATTCAAGACAAACAAATCAAGGTCTTTGGCGACCTTGATGAGTTTATTAGTTTTTTCGTTTCAAAATAACCAAAAGGGTCGAACAATTCCGACCCTTGCTTTTGCTAAATCACCTCAACCCCACAATCTATCAAGTACTTATAAGTGTGATCATAAAACTTGGGATCTCGAGTCTCATCTGATTTATCGCCTATAGGCACGAATATCACCATGCCCTGACGAGCCCTTGTCAACAATACGCGATACGCATTTTCAAGGTATTTTTGCCGAACTAACTGACTTCGCTTTTGCCATTTGGTTCCAACAAACTGCCAATGTTCAAATGCTTGAGCATTAAAACGATAATCTGCATCCCAAGCCACAACACACCAGTCTAGCTCTAGTCCTTGTACATCAAACTCAGTGGCTACATCCTCTAAAAACTCGGCAGAACGAATATCTTCAACTCCACTTAAAAACCACTTAGCAGGATCTATCTCATTCTTAACGAAAATCCCTTCAGCTTTAAGCCTAATGCCGTTAGAAGAAGCAAGCAGCCCCATCGACTCATTGGCTCTTCTGTGCTGCTTAACCCAAGCTTTAGCCTTAGCTAAATCGCGAGTGACTTTGATTGGGTAGGCATGCTCTAGATCTTTATAAATGCTAACTGCAAGCCCGCATTGCCCAGCAACCAAGTAATGAATAAAACTGGACAACTTTTCAGCACGGAAAGATCGCATGGATGTGGCAAGATGTAAGTTAGGTAAGACATTCGCCCTTGAAACCGCATTCAGATCTACCCCTAACGAGACATACTCACCTGACAATAAAGCTGTGGAAAAATAGACATCCCAATCTAAGAACTTGGCCTTAAGCGCATCCAACCAACCAGCTAGCCCTGCCTCACCTTTATTAATCTCCTGTCCACCACCGACTAGCGCAATAATAAACGCCCAGTCTTCATGACGATCCATCACCTCGATGAGAAACTCAGGCTCTGATTTATTGAAGTTGACAACACCTCGCTTACGACGCATAAAATCACTTGCCTGCTCTTTATCCCACGCTCGTTGAGCCTCATCAAATATGGCCACTTTTTCAGGCGGCACGCCACCATGCAGATATTCATCCCTAAAGCGATGAATATTTTGAATAAAGGACTCTGTCTCCTTCCTTGTTGCACTGATAGACTCTCCAGACCGAGAAGATCTATCCCTAGCTAAGGCTTCCTGTAATACCGCCACCAAGGGGCCATTACCACTGAGGAAAACCGAATACTCGTTCTCTTCCTTATTTGCGTGAGTACTTGCAATATTTAGCCCGATTAACGTCTTACCTGCACCAGGTACACCAGTAACAAAACAAATGACTTTTTTGTGCTTCTCGCGAGCTTCATGAATGAGGTAAATAAGTTGTCTACTCGTTTGCCCAAGATTTTGAGTGTCCGCTTCACTACGAGCAATATCTTCGACATTGTGCGACGCATACAGAGCTTGTGCCGCTTCGATAATGGTGGGCGTCGGCAAATAACCAGAATCAGCCCACAACATTGGATCAAAAGGAGCTTGATTCAACTGTTCAGCGATTTGACGCATGCTTGAAAATAATTCACGGGGTGAAATACACAAGGTCGAAGCAACATTATCCCCTGCGAATACCGGATCTTTCAGTTGGCTAGTAGCTTTTGTAGCAACAAGTAGCGGAACCAGATATTTATCATGACTACCACGATGAAAATTCTTTAAATCTAAGGCATATCCATGAGTTTGTCTCATATCTGCAGCGGTAAATACTTTTGCGCCCACTTTAAACTCTACAACAAAAATAATCCCTTTAAATATCATCACAACATCGGCACGTCGTCCCATTCGAGGGATCATAAACTCAATGAAAATATATCCTTCACGATCAACACTCTCGGCCAAGGAACGCTTGAGAGCTTCAATTTCAATCAACCAAGCACGGGTTTGTGAATGCAGTAAATGCTGAGTATGGGAACCTAATATCTGCCCGGTAATCGCATCGGTCTCCGCCGATAAAAAATCTGTAAAACTCGCCGAATAAAATGCTCGTTGAGTCATCATGAACCCTCAACGGTAAAATCTAAAAGTTGTTTCGCAGGGATATCTAAGGCCTTGGCGAGCTTAAAGATATTGATCAAACTGACGTTGCGTTGCCCACGCTCAATGCCACTCACATAGGTTCTATCCATGTCAGCTTTTAATGCGAGCTGCTCCTGCGAAAAAGACCTCTCGAGTCGCAAGCGTTTAAGATGAACACCAAATGAGGTAAGCAAATGATCTTCCATGAATAATCCTTTGAAGAGTTTTCATGATGATCTTTACTTGTCGACAATACGTCTACGGACTATGAGTCACACTCAATACTTAGCACTTAAAGGTTTGGACATAACATTGCACACGGTAATCACTCACAAATGTAAAATGATTATTGCCGTTGAATCCATCTACTTCCCACTCGGCAATAAGTACCTCGTACTTCGGCCGCCGGCGTCGGCTTTTACTAAAAAGCCTTGCTCGACCATTTGCGCAAAATGACGGGTGGCGGTGGCGCGACTCACCTTAGCGACCTTTTGATATTGGCTACTATTAATCCCTAGTTCAAAATCGCCGTCTAACATCCGATTGAGTATTTTGGCTTGCTCCTGACTCAATAAGGATTGATCGACATTTTGCCAATACTGCGTTTTCCGCAGAGTCTTGTTCACATCTGCCATCGCATTGAGTAAGCAATCATTGAGGGTTTCAAAAAACCATACTAACCAAGGAGTAATATCGACACGGCCCCTTTGGGTAGACTCTAAAATGTCATAGTAAGCTTGGCGACGAGCAAGAATACTGACCGACATAGCGTAAAAACGAATTGAGCGTTTTTCCGCTTGCGCCAAAGCCAAATCGGTCAATAAACGCGTAATGCGCCCATTACCGTCATCAAGCGGATGCAGAGTCACAAACCAAAGGTGAGTTATCGCCGCACGGATAAGCGGATCTAAGCCCGGCTCTTGCCGTGAAGCATTAAACCATTCAATAAACTGCGATAGTTCAGCGTCCAAAGTGGATCGAGAGGGGGCCTCAAAATGCACCCTTGGTTTATCAATCCGGCCTGAGACAACTTGCATAGGCGTATCGCCACGTAGCGCTCCACCAATAACGGGGTTAAACAGCGTATAACCCTGGGGAAATAACTGTTTATGCCAATCTAATATCCGCTCAAGGGTTAACTCTGTATCTAAATTTTTTAAGGCATCGAGCATAATGTCTGCCAAACCATCGGTTTGTGCCGTGGTCGGATACGGTTTGTCTTCGGACACGCCGAGTTTTTTAGCCAAGGATGAGCGCACCGAGGCCGCATTGAGCTTTTCACCTTCGATGGCACTGGAATGGATAATGTTAGCGAGTAAGGTGTCGAGTGCAGCATCTGAAGTTAACAGGCTGTCGTCGTGACTTAGCATTTGCTTGCCAAGCAGTTGGCCCTGATTGAAATAAACCTGACGCAGCAAGGCATCAATGCTGCTGGTCTTCCAATGAAATTTAGGCCAATCGGCTTGCTGCCAAATCCACATATCTTACCCCATGAGTCGAATAATAAGTCCATTCTACTCACAAAATGAGTCGATTAACAAACCTATTCGCCTCACATGATGAGGCAAATAATGAAAGTAATCGCCTCACCTAGCCCAAATGCTTATAGAGTAAAAGAATTTGTGCTGTTGATATGCTCCTACAGGTCAATGCAGACACACAGACAACAGCTTTGCACTGCTAAAACCTGTGGGCTGCGATATACTGCTGGCGTTGATAAACACTCATATTAAAACCAATTTTGCACATTAATCGCGACAACCACGCTAACTAGAATATGCTGAGCCCATTACATGCCTGATAACGCAAACATAGCCGCCTCTCATACTCAGGCGCATGGCAGTAGCTATGATGACAAGCCTACTCAGCCACAGTGCGATTCAACTAAACCAAATGAAATCAGGCAAAGTAGAATCGAGCCGAATGCAATTAAGCATGAGTCGGTAATTGCCAAGCAAAAACAGAAGGTTATTTTTATCGGCTTGCCTAGAACTGGGACAACGAGCGTAAGCGTGGCGCTATTGGAGCAAGGGCTTAAAGTGGCGCATATGGCTTTTACCAAAGAAGCCTTTATGCAGGCAGATGCGATTTCCGATGCACCTTGTTTTAGTGATTTCAAGCAGTTAGATGAGTTATTCCCCAAAGCCAAGTTTGTCTATCTTGACCGCGAGTTAGATTCTTGGGTGCCGTCAATGCAGATGTTACTCAGTCGAATGCTGCCACATTTGGATGCAAAAATCGGACGTTTCCACCCAATAATGAAGCGCAGTTTTCGCCATACCTTTGGCGTAGGTGTAGTCGAAAACCCGCAGGATGAACAACATCTTATCGATTGTTATCAACACCATAAAACAGAGGTGTTTAACTACTTTGCGAGCAGACAGGACTTGCTAAGTATCGATGTCAGCCAGCAAGGTGCCCTCGGCCAGTTATTAGGGTTTATGGAATTAACCAACGCCGAAAATCACAATCTGAGTTTTCCTAAGCTCAATGTCGGCCGCAATGTGGCCAGTTGGGATGAATATAAACATCCCAATAAGATCAGTGCTAATACAGCGGGGCCTGAAAAGCGTAAATACTTTGATTACAAGGTCTAGATTTTTGCAGCTAGAGTCTAGGAATGCTCAACTGCAGATAAGGGATTAAGCTCAAAACACGCTTTAAGTGCCACATCTTGGTCGAGTAGACTTTGATATAAGGTAAACTGGTTGGCAGCGCGATCGAGATTATGGCCTTCACGATGGATATGGAAATACACATCACCGTTAAGATAATCCGTTAAAAAACGAACACCTATCATCAAACAAATCACTCTGGCACCCAACCATAGACTGCGTTTTTCAACTTCGGTCAACACATTGCCAAGTTCACTTAAATACCCACGACAAATCGCGGCGAAGATCGACTGGCGCACTTTAACATTTTCAAGGGCGGTGGAATCCTCTGCCTCTGGCGAGCAGAAGGTGCGCACCATATCGCCAAAGTCATACATTAGATGACCCTTCATGCAGGTGTCTAAGTCGATAATTGCCATACTGGACATATCGCGTTTATCAAATAGCATATTGTTGATTTTTGTGTCGTTATGGCAAATTCGTAGCGGTAGTTTTGGGGATATTTCAGCTAATTCATCCAATAAGGCCTGTTGGGACAAAGCATAATCGACCCAATGGCGGCAGAATGCTAGGCGATGTTGGCTATCGAGTTCAACCGCTTGTTTTAGCAAGGCCATACGTCCTGGCAAATGGTGAAATTGAGGGATTACATCTTCAAGCTGAGTCGCATCAAAATCACTTAACGCCGAGGCAAAATGTCCAAAGGCCTTGGCGGCCATTTCCGCTTCTTTTTCCGATTTAACAACTTCAATGCTATGGCTATGGGGCAAATAACTAATTGCACGCCAGAATCCTTGCTCACCTAAATCGAGTGCTAATTCACCTTCTTTGGTCAAGCAAGGACTCACGACTTTTAAGCCATACTGTTGTTGCAATGCCTTAGCGCATAAATGATGGCTGATTTTATCCGCATTACTCACTAAAGCCTGTGGCGTTTTAAATACTTGTGTATTAATGCGCTGCAGCACTAGCTCACCTGTCGGCCAACGCACTAATAGGGTTTCGTTAATATGCCCATTACCCAAAGCTGAGATTTTTGCTTCCGTTGCATCAATGCCAAAATGAGGCAATACAAACTGCCTGATGAGTTTAATCACTCAGTAACTCCACTAATTTTTGCTTTACCCAGACAGTATCCTGCGGATAGGTGACACCGAGCCAAGGCTCTGAGGCAATATCAACACAAACAGCAACACCTTGCTCAATCCCAGCTTGTACCACGGCTGGTAGATAACATTCAGACTTAGGTTGCTGGCCTTCCAGCGTAATAAATTGACTTAATTCATGCTTAATAACATCAAAAATGCTGGGAGAAAAGCCCCAACATGTCATTGAAACTAAGGGCTGGTCAGGTAATACCGTCAATCCCTGTGGCCCATCCCCCATCAATACCCCTTCACAAGCCTTGATATTCAGCCATTCGACAACGGACTTAAGCTGCCCACGCTCAACTTGACATAGACCACGGTTAACACCGCCATGTTCCGACAACGTGAGTGCTATGGGGTAAGCCACCATCATCCATTGCGTAGGTTTTACGCTTAGGCCTTTCGCTAATGCAGCAAATGCGCTGTCGCCATAAAAATCATCGGCATTGATGACCGCCATTGGCCCTTTAACTAAATGACGGGCGCACCAAAGCGCATGCGCTGTCCCCCAAGGTTTAAGCCGATGACTTGTATCCGTTAGCAGCGCCTCTTCTGGCAGGTCTGTTAAAGCTTGATAGCAAAAATGATACTCGAAATTGGCAGGTAAAAACCGCGTCAATATCTCAGTTAATTCAAGCGCTAACTCAGGACGGATCACTAAGACCGCGCGATTAAATCCACTTCGAATGGCAGACATAATCGACAGAACCAACATCGGCTCACCTGCTGGCCCTAGGGCTGCCAATTGTTTGTCTCCGCCGAAACGACTACCTAACCCAGCCGCCATAATGACTAAGGTCAATGCTGTATTCATGTTGGATTTCTATTCGTATTAAAGGGATCTCTCTAAACCACGGCGCAATACGCTAATAGACTTAAAATGGCGTTAGAGAAAAAGAAGAGCAAAAGTGTAATCTACCCCTCTGATTGTGGCTAGGGCATGTTGAGGTTTCAGGGTTATTTTTGCAGCGAACAAAAACATAACTTCAACACGTCAACATGCCCTACGATGTCATTAACGGGCTAAATACTGCCCAAATGTGCGGTTTTGTTCCAAGACAGCTTGGCTGCCCTTTAGGCTAAACTTATATCCACATAGACCAATATTACCGCGACGAGCGAGATCAACAATAATAGCCGCCGTATCCAAGGGCGAAAAACGTGCCTCTGTCGCTGAGTCTGCTTTCAAATCAACAGTCACTGGCCGATATTCTGTTCCATTATTAAAAACTAAAGCACCGCAGCTTCTATCTCCCTTAGCCGTTGCTAATGACCAGATATTTTGAGCAGCACCTTTTTCACCTAACCAGCGCAATATCAACACATCAGCTTCTAAAGCGACTGAAAAACCATCGGGTAAATCAAGCATAATCCGCTCAGCAGCCAAGGCTGCGCTACCATTATTATTGGCAACCGGCGTATCACTATCTAGCTCATCGCCGCCAGTGGGCCACAAGCCCCAAACCAGTACAACGAATAAAATCGCCCCACAACCAATACCCATAGGACGCCAATAACGACGGTCTGGCATCGGAATTTTAGGCAACACCAAGTAGCGACGATAAGGTGAAATAAACTCGAGCACGCCACGGAATAATTCCGTCATAGAGCCTGATTCTTTATCCTCAGCACGGCGGCGACGCACCTCTTCAGCATATTCAATACTGTTAAAACCCTCGTGTTCATCTTCCGCGTCAAAACGCCATACAGGCTCATCATTCTGATCCCTTGTATAGACAGATGCCGCATTAGAATTCGTATGCTGTAGATCACCCCGCTCAATATCGACCTCGGAAAACGCGATATTGGCCTGTTCGACACGGCTAGAATCGGCAGACCGAAAATCTGATTTTTTATCCATCATCACATCCTGCATGACAAAATCAGCAGGATTTTGCGTCATCCGAGTTAATGCATCAAAACGCAGTTCATCTTGACGAAGCACATCTAAATCGATATCGGGAATTTTTGGTGTAATAACAGGCTCTGAATGTACATTGCCCCGACTTGCTTGCAGAGTTGAAGCGGCATTGGGCGAATGGTGAGGCACATCGGTGTCGAGTGGGTTTGTACTCGCGAAAACGGGCGGTGCAATATCTGGTTTAGGCGTTAACATAGGCTCAACACGACGACGTGGCATAGCCTGTGATATAGGCGCATCCATTGCTGGGCCATAGTAGCCAAATCGATAATCCACTATTGTTGGGGACGCTAAGTTTCCACCCCAAAAGGTCGCGCCCCCCGCCAGCACTAAACCCAATATGGCAATAAAAGGCGGAGCACCCACAATCAATAACGCGAGATAAACGGGTAATGGTAAGAGCAACAAGCCTGCCAATACTTTAGGTTTATTCGCATCGGCTACACGGCGCAAACTCGCAAACGCGAGTAAAGGTAAGCCTACCAGCGCAAATAAATACATTAAAAAGTGAGGCCCAAACACTGCGGCAGCAAGTGAAATACACGTATACACGCATACACTAATAGCGACAAAACGGGGACGAGAATCACGCCCGCGAAGGCAAAAAAGAGATTTTAACAGCACGGCCCTTCCTTTATTGTTGAATAATTCAAGCGCAAACACGACTATCACTATTATCTGAACATGAGCGTACCGAATTTAGTTGCTGTTGTCAGTGCTTAAGACTCTAGTCGGATAAAAATGCCCATAATATCCTTATAAAACTAAAATAGGCTTAAATTCAAGGCAAACAGCCCCTAGCCTTTATGTGGTCAAAATCGGTATAATGCACGGCTTTCTGGGCCCTTCTTGCGTTTACCAACTGGATATTTAGCTCATGACCGCACGCGGAAATTTATTTATTGTGTCAGCGCCAAGTGGTGCGGGTAAATCCTCGCTAATTTCGGCATTGTTAAAAGACAAACCTGCCGATATGCAGGTTTCAGTATCACATACTACCCGCGCGCCGCGCCCAGGTGAAGTTGATGGCCAACACTACCACTTCGTTAATGTTGAACAATTTAAAACATTAATAGCTGAAAATGCCTTTTTCGAATGGGCTGAAGTATTCGGTAATTACTATGGTACATCACGCCATGTGATCGAACATACGCTCACCCAAGGTATCGATGTGTTCCTCGATATCGACTGGCAAGGTGCCGAGCAGGTTAAAGCGGTTATGCCTGAAGCCGTAGGGGTATTTATTTTACCGCCCTCGAAAGCTGAACTAGAGCGACGCCTGACTGGTCGAGGACAAGACAGTCAGGAAGTGATTGCCAGCCGAATGGCACAAGCCGTATCGGAAATGTCCCACTATAAAGAATATGATTTTATTATCATCAATGATGATTTTGATACAGCACTGGCCGATCTGCGTGCCATCATTCGCAGCCAACGCTTAACAGGTGCTAGTCAGATCCACGCACAAAATGATATGCTTCACGATCTGTTGGCAGGATAGCTGTCATAGTGTACAATTTTGCGTCATTTTTTCCCTAGATAAACTGGAGTTTCAACACATGGCTCGCGTAACTGTAGAAGACGCCGTAGAACAAATCGGCAACCGTTTTGATATGATCCTGGTTGCGGCGCGTCGTGCTCGCCAAATCGCCGTGCAGGGTAAAGACCCTATGGTTGAAGAGATGAACGATAAGCCAACGGTTATCGCCCTGCGTGAAATCGAATTAGGCTTAGTTAACGCTCACACCCTAGATGCTGATGAGCGTCAAACGGTGCGTGAACGTGAAGCTGCTGAAATTGCAGCGGTTGCAGCCATTGCTGAAGGCCGTTCATTATAAGCATTATTGCGTAAACACCTGTGTAGGTAAAAGGAGAGCTGCCACTTGTATCTGTTTGAAGGTCTAAAGGAGTCTGCTTCCGGTTACTTAGAACCTGAACAGGTAGAATTACTCAAGCAGGCGTACCAGATTGCGCGTGATGCCCATGAAGGGCAAATGCGCACTAGCGGCGAACCTTATATTACTCACCCGGTTGCGGTTGCTCGCATCCTTGCCGAAATGCGTCTCGACCACGAGACGCTGATGGCGGCTCTGCTCCACGACACTATCGAAGATACGCATGTCACCAAAGAAGACTTGGCAGAGCGCTTTGGTGAGTCTGTGGCAGAGCTGGTCGAAGGTGTGTCAAAACTCGATAAGCTTAAATTTCGCGATAAGAAAGAAGCGCAAGCCGAAAACTTTCGTAAAATGATGATGGCGATGACGCAGGATATCCGCGTTATCCTCATCAAGCTTGCCGATCGCACCCACAATATGCGTACCTTAGGCGCACTACGTCCAGACAAACGTCGCCGTATCGCCCGCGAAACCTTAGAAATCTACGCGCCCATCGCCAATCGTCTTGGTATCCACAATATCAAAACCGAGTTAGAAGACTTAGGTTTTCAAGCTTATTATCCAATGCGATATCGGGTGCTTAAAGAAGTGGTTAAAGCCGCCCGTGGCAATCGCAAAGAATTAATTCAAGGCATTGAAGCCGCTGTATATACCCGCTTAAACGATGCAGGTATTCCGGGCAAAGTGAAAGGTCGAGAAAAAAATCTTTATTCCATCTATAACAAGATGCAGAGTAAAGAGCTGCAATTCCAAGAAGTCATGGATATCTACGCCTTCAGGGTGATAGTCGATTCCATCGATACTTGCTACCGCGTACTCGGCGCTATGCATGGCCTTTACAAGCCTCGTCCCGGTCGTTTCAAAGATTATATCGCTATCCCTAAAGCCAACGGTTATCAGTCACTCCATACCTCCTTGTTTGGCCCACACGGCGTCCCCGTTGAGATCCAAATTCGTACCGAAGATATGGATCAAATGGCCGACAAAGGGGTCGCTGCACACTGGGCCTACAAAGGCGGTGCTGAAGCAGGTCAAGGTACAACCACCCAAGTACGCGCCCGCAAGTGGATGCAAAGTTTGTTGGAATTACAACAAAGTGCCAGTACCTCATTCGAATTCGTTGAGAACGTGAAAACAGAACTCTTCCCCGAAGAGATTTATGTGTTCACCCCCGAAGGTCGCATTTTGGAATTACCCGTCAATGCCACCGCGGTCGATTTTGCCTACGAAGTGCACACTGATGTCGGTAATACTTGCGTAGGAGCCCGCGTGAATCGCCAAGCTTACCCGCTCAGTCAGCCATTAATTTCAGGTCAAACCGTTGAAATTATTACGGCTAAAGGTGCTCGTCCGAATGCGGCTTGGCTTAACTTTGTAGTTACAGGTAAAGCCCGTGCCAAAATTCGCCAAGTGCTTAAAAGCCTTAAAGGTGACGATGCGATCGCACTGGGTCGCCGTTTGCTAAACCATGCGCTGGGCAAAACTAAGCTCGACAGTATTCCACCAGAGCAAATTGAAAAAGTGGTGCGTGATACTAAGCATGCGAACCTTAACGCCTTACTCGCCGATATCGGTCTTGGTAATGCGATGAGCATCGTTATCGCCCAACGTCTAATTGGCGATAACCTTGAAAATCAAGAGAGCCGCGATGCGCACTTGATGCCAATCCGTGGCGCCGAAGGTATGCTAGTGACCTTTGCAAACTGCTGTCGCCCCATTCCTGGCGATGCCGTTATTGCCCACGTGAGTCCAGGTAAAGGCTTAGTGGTGCATATGGAAAACTGCGCCAATATTCGCGGTTACCAAGGTGAACCTGATAAATACATTCCTGTACAATGGGATAATGTTGAAGGCGTTGAATATCAAGCAAATCTGCGGGTTGAGATCGTCAATCACCAAGGCGCACTGGCAAAAATCACCTCGATCATTGCCGCCGAAGGTTCTAACATTCATAACCTCAGCACTGAAGAACGTGATGGCCGCGTGTATCTGATTAACCTGCGTATTTCGGTGAAGGACAGGATCCATTTAGCCAACGTGATGCGCCGTATCCGAGTACTTCCTGAAGTGTTACGTACATCCCGTAATCGTTAATTCATTCAATATTAGAGAGAACGTCATGGCAGAAAAAATCATTATAGCGACCGACAATGCCCCTGCGGCCATCGGCACCTATTCGCAGGCCGTTAAAGTCGGTAGTACAGTGTATTTATCAGGCCAGATCCCACTCGTGCCAAGCACAATGCAAATTGTCAGTGATGATTTTGAGGCCCAGGTTGTACAAGTATTTGAAAACTTAACGGCCGTCTGCAACGCAGCAGGTGGGTCAATTAACGATATCGTTAAGCTCAATATCTTCCTGACTGATTTAAGCCACTTCGCTAAAGTGAATGAAATCATGAGTCGCTACTTCAGCCAACCTTATCCTGCTCGCGCCGCAATTGGTGTAAAGCAGCTGCCTAAGGATTCACAGGTTGAAATGGACGGCGTGATGGAGCTGTAAGCCCGAGCCTGTCTTACTAAACAAAAGCGCTACGGCGCTTTTTTGTTGCTCTTTTGACCCACATCATCAGCTCCGACCTCTCCCTAACTTCATCTTTATTTCATACTTCACTTATAGATTTCATCCTACATTTAAAAAATTTGCAATCTTGTAAACTATTTGCGCAGCATCACAAAACTCGCCATACTGATACTTAAAGTGATGGGGTAAAAATAACAATAAAGAACAGGGAATTGCCTATGGATACTGCGATTAAGACACCAATCGAAATGCTGGCACACTGGGCTAAAGCTCGTGGGGATGAAGTCTATTTGCGCCAACCAATCAAGGGACAATACCTTGATTTTACATGGGGTGAAGTGCAAGAGAAAGTGCAGCAATTAGCGGGTGCGCTACGTCACTTAGGATTTGAGTCTGGCGATAAAATTGCCGTCTTATCTAAAAACTGTGCAGAGTGGTTTATCACCGATCTCGCCTTGATGCACGGCGGCTATATCAGCGTGCCAATTTACCCGACCGCCAACCCTGATACCATACGTTATGTACTACAACACAGTGGAGCTAAAGCCATTTTTGTCGGTAAGCTCGATCATTGGGCCGATCAAGAAGCTGGGGTTGGCGGAGAATTATTACGCCTAGCAATGCCCTACGACACTATGCCCGCCCAATATCAATGGGAACAATTGCTAAATCTAGGTCATCCTTTAATTGAAGCTCCCCTACCTAAGCTAGATCAAGTGATGACATTGATCTACACCTCAGGTTCGACAGGGCAGCCTAAAGGTGCCATTCAGACCTTTGCTAGCTACGGCTGGACCTGTAAAGCCGTTGTACGTGACTTACGCACCGATGGTGATGATAGACTCTTATCCTATCTGCCATTAGCCCATATCACTGAACGCGTTGCGATTGAAGGCTCATCCTTTTATTCGGGTAGCTCCGTTGCCTTTGTCGAAAGCCTCGACTCCTTTGTCGCCGATGTGCAACGGGCTAAACCTACAGTCTTTTTCTCCGTACCTCGTTTATGGAGCTTATTCCAGAAAAATATCATCGATAAAATTGGCCTAAGCAAACTCAATCTATTACTTAAAATTCCGCTACTTAGCAGTTTTGTAAAATACAAAATTCACAAGGGATTAGGTTTAAACCATTGTCGCCTGCTCGGCTCAGGATCTGCGCCTATTCCACCATCATTGATCCACTGGTATCACAATATTGGCCTCAATATTTGTGAGGCTTGGGGAATGACGGAAAACTGCGCCTATTCGATTATCAACTATCCCTTTGATGCCCGTAAAATTGGTACTGTTGGACGTCCAATACAGGATTGCTTAATACGCCAAGGGGACGATGGCGAGTTACTGATCAAAAGCCCCGGTTTAATGACCGCCTATTATTTACAACCCGAAGCGACTGCGGCAGCCTTCGATGCCGATGGTTTTTTCCATACTGGCGATTTATGTGCCATCGATGCCGATGGCTGCGTGACTATTACTGGTCGTGTTAAAGACAATTTTAAAACCGCCAAAGGTAAATATGTCGCGCCAGTTCCTATTGAACGTAAATTAGCTCAGGATCCCTATGTAGAACTGATTTGCGTTATTGGCTCTGGTTTGCCACATCCTGTCGCACTGGTACAACTATCAGAAGGGGCAAGCCTACAAGCCCGTGAAGAAGTGAGAGCCTCACTGAAAGCAACACTCGACAGTGTTAACCCACACTTAGAGTCCCATGAACATGTCGATGCAATTATCGTGGTCAGTGATCCTTGGACAATTGAGAATGATGTACTCACCCCTACCCTCAAAATCAAACGTCATGTGCTTGAAAAAGCCTTTAGCGAACGAGTCGATGGCATTAGAGGCGCTAAAATATGTTGGGAAGATGAGATTTCTATTAAATAACTTTCCAAAACAGTGATATAGAAAACTTTTTTTATCACTAAATCAAAGCACGCGATGGAGCGTGCTTTTTTATGACATATTCTGTCAAACAGTGTTAAAACCACGTATCATGTATGGCTGTCGGTTAAGGTGTCCACACCTCAATTAATTCACTTAATCAAGATCAAACAGAGTCTAAAAATGCTCATTGCACTTTCAATTATTGGTGGTTTTATTATTTTAACCTTAGGCGCAGAAGCCCTAGTTCGCGGTGCAAGTTCAATTGCCCTGCGTTTAGGTATTACGCCGTTAATTATTGGCTTAACTATCGTTGCTTTTGGTACAAGTGCGCCAGAGTTAGCGGTCAGTGTTAAATCCGCATTAGCAGGTAACAGCGGCATAGCCCTAGGTAATGTCATAGGATCAAACATTGCCAACATTGGTTTGATTTTAGCGATCACCGCGCTGATCCGCCCCATCCAAGTACAATCCCAAATTGTAAAACGGGATATTCCCCTGATGATCTTAGCCTCTATGTTGTTTTGGGGATTATTACTAGACGGTGAACTCAGCCTCATTGACGGTGTAGTGCTACTTTCACTGTTGGTAGGCTATTTAGTGTTTAGTTACATCAGTTCAAAAAACACTAAGGATGCCGATGCCGAGGCCATTGAAGAAGGCCCTAAAAACCCACTGTTATCAATTTTATTTATTTTAGTGGGCATCAGTATGTTAGTCGGTGGTGGAATTTTATTTGTGAATGGCGCTGTTGATCTGGCTAAAACCTTCGGCGTGAGTGAAGTGATTATCGGCTTAACGATTGTCGCTATTGGCACCAGTATGCCGGAATTAGTTACCTCTGTTTTAGCAGCACTAAAAGGTGAAAGTGATATTGCTATCGGTAATGTCGTAGGCTCTAACCTTTTTAATATCTTAGGTATTTTAGGTGTCACCGCCATAGTTCACCCAGTATCGGCTCTGGGTTTTCAATCCTTCGACTTTACCGTAATGTTAGCTTTAGCCGTAGTAATACTGCCCTTCGCTTGGACAGGTTTACGCATCGGCCGTAGAGAAGGCGCAGTTTTGTTGCTGAGCTATCTAGGTTATATGGGTTACTTAGTAAACCAAGCAAGTATGCAATCTTTAGTCTAAGCCATAAATTGTGTTAACTAAAAACACCGGAGCCACTCCGGTGTTTTACTATCTGTACTTTATATTAGCTTGTTACCTAACGTATTTATCTCTTCGTAATACATTCTAATACTCATTCTTAACCTGTGTAGGTTAGCCATCTGCGCTAACTGTATCCCTTTGTAGTCAGCCGTTCATCTCTAGCGATATTTCCCAGTAGATCAGGAGCAATTTCAAAAAACATAAATGTTATTTCTGTGGAATTCAACTTTTGATTGATCTTGCTAATGTTAATCATTATCATTCGCAAAATTATTTGTAAGTTACATTTGTAAATTAAGTTTACTAAACAGGAGAGGTTTATGTTATTTCGTCAAACTTGCTTGGCCGCTGCCATTACCGCTGTTTTTGCTGGTAATTTCGTCCAAGCTGAAGAGGCCCCAGACAGAAAAATGGAAGTTATCGTTGTTACCGCCTCTGGATATGAACAGAAATTAGTTGATGCACCAGCCAGTATTTCTGTTATCACCCAAGAAGATTTGATGATAAAACCTTATACCACTCTCCTAGATGCAGTACGTGACTTGGAAGGGGTTGATATTGGTGAAACCCGTGATAAAACAGGACAAGGAACCATCAGCCTACGCGGTATGGGATCTGACTATACCCTGATCCTCGTCGATGGTAAGCGTCAGAACAACCATGGTGATATTTATCCAAACAGTTTTGGCGGCAACCAATTTGGCCATGTGCCACCACTTGATGCAATTGACCGAATTGAAGTTATTCGTGGACCTGCATCAACACTATACGGTGCCGATGCGCTAGGGGGCGTGGTGAATATCATCACGAAAAAAGTGGGGGACGAATGGTCAGGCTCGGTCACTCACAGTCGCACTAATCAAACAAATGATGCCTATGGCGAAGATATCACTACCGATTTCAGCGTAATGGGGCCGCTCATTAAAGGCGTCCTTGGACTCTCTGTCCATGGCAGTATTTATGATCGTATGGGGTCAACACCTGAGTATGCTCCCGTCAATTATCCGAATGGAGAAGTGCGTACCCGCTCACTCGGTTTTGGAGGCGGAGGTAAAACCGTTGATAATGAAAACCATATGCTCGGTGGGAGCCTAAGTTGGACACCCAATGAACATCATAAAATTTGGTTTGACTTAGATTCATCCTCACAGGAATACGACAACACGCCATTAATCAATGCGGACGGTGTACGCGAGTATCCTCTTGGCACAGTTGATAATCTAGAAAGCCTTTGGGTAGCAAGTAATTTCTGTAAAGGTGGTGTAGGTTCCCGTGAGGCCGCCTGCCTTGCCAGTGGTGGAGAATGGGCAAGACGTTCTAATCCAAGAGTTGGTTATAGCGAAACTCAAAAATTTACCCGTGATGCTTGGGCATTAACCCACGAAGGAGCTTGGGATTTTGGAACAAGTTTCGTTTCACTGTCATATGTCGACACGCAAAACCATGGCCGTACACTCCCATTTACCACTGCTGAACGGACATTGTTACTGCAAATGATTGATGGTAAAGGGGCCTACACAGGTATGACAGAAGCAGAGCGTAAAGCAATTGTCTCATCGACCTTCCTGCCTAGACCTAAACGTGAAATGGCAAGCAACCAATATACACTGGATATGAAACTCGACATTCCATTTGAAGCTGCTGGCAATCATGTCGCGGTAACAGGTGCGCAGGTGATACGAGGAGAATTAAAAGACGGTGTATTTGGTATGGAAGAAGGTACGCCAGGCGCAGTACAAGAACACAATATGTGGTCTGTTTTTGCTGAAGATACCTGGAGCATGACCTCTGATTTATCTGTTACAGCAGGTTTACGCCATGATGACCATGAAATATTTGGCAACCAACTCAGTCCACGTCTGTATGGCGTTTACACCATTAATAATGAGTGGACGGTAAAAGGTGGAGTGAGCACTGGCTTTAAAACACCTAAAACCACGCAATTATATGATGGTGTCGTTGGTTTTGGTGGCCAAGGAACCTCACCACAGTTTGGTAACCCAGATCTGGAAGCGGAAACCAGTGTCTCTAGTGAAGTGGCTTTATACTGGTCACATCCTGATGGTCATAACTTCAACGTAACCGTCTTTAAAAACGATTTTGACGATAAGATTGCTTCACAACCTTGTGGTACAGGTACAAGTATCGAATGTTCCGATGCGGGTGAATATGCTGATTTGGGCTATGCGGTTAGCACCAAGACAGTGAATATTGACAAGGTGACTATTCAAGGGGCAGAGCTAGCCGGGCGTTGGGAAATCCTTGATGCCTTAACCTTTAATGCTAACTATACCTACACTGATAGCGAGCAAAAAAGCGGAGCAGAGCAAGGTCGGCCACTTGGCAACAGCGCTAAGCATATGGCAAACGCGACCTTAAAATGGGAGATAACCGATTCAGTTAATGTATTTTTGACCTCAGAATATCGCGCCAAACGCTATCGTTCTTGGGATACGATTAATGATGCCCCACTCTATTACAAAGGCTACAACGTATTCCACCTCGGCGGTTCTTATCAAGCAAGTGAGTTTGTCACCTTTAATATGCGAATCAACAACTTGTTTGATAAAGATTTTACAACATACGATATTGTCTTTACCGAATGTAGCGATACTAGCGCAACTTGTGTTTCTGACGACAATGGCCAAAACGGGTACACAGCATCCTACGTTGATGACTATAACAACAAAGATAAAGCCCGTAATCTCTGGGTTAGTATGAATGTACGCTTCTAATTGAATCGTTGAATTAGCCATTATTCAATCATAAGTGAATGAACAAAAAAGAGTTACGCTTAATAAGAGGGTAACTCTTTTTTTATTGCGAACTCATAGGGCGTGTTGACGTTTCGAGATTAAATTTTGTTCGCTCTGGCAAGCTTGTGATCGCGAAACGAGGAGTGACGTGTAGTTATTCTACTCAAATGACGAGTGACAAAGAGCAAGAGCTTTCCAGACGAACCCTTCGGGCAGCGTTTGGCTGGCGTTTTTGCTGCGTTATCGCCCGTTTATGTAGAATAACTACACCGCACGGGCTTTACCTTGCATAAAAGCCAGCCAACTCGCTGCAAAAATAACCCTGAAACGTCAACACGCCCTAATCATATATGCAGTAAATGCGCTCAAATTGACCCAACGCGAGATCGTCTCGGTGGATAATAAAATTCAATTGCATAGAATGCTCACTGTAGACGACTTTGAACAGTACTAGATAATCTTCGGCATTACCGCCTAATTCAGCTGCGGCGCGGAGTTCGGGTGCTTTATAGCGACTATCGCCATGGCCATTAATGCTGGCGATACCATTGTAATACGGCAGCGGCTGCTCGGGGACCAGCAATGCCTGCAAGTTGGATGACTGCCAGTCGGTATTAGCCCATTGCGATTGAGTGAGAATCTGACCAGGGATTAACCCCTGCATATTCATTTGCATCAGCTCATAGCCCTTGAGCTGATCTTGCCACTCAGATGCCAATTCGTCATCCACAACCTCAAGGGTTTGTAGCACCATAGCTTGCTGCTGTTCAGGTAGCGCTTGTAAACGTGCCTTGGCTAACTTTAATAAATGCGGGTTGTCACTATTAATCATGTCAGGGGCAATCATCTTAATGCTGGCAATCCCGTGGAGTTGATAAGCTGTCTCATACTCATAGTTTCCACATACAGAATCGTCGAACTTAAGATCGGCAATACATTTTCCAGAGTAAAGTTGCTGATCCTCAGCGACATAATAGACGTGACCGCGAAGCATTTCCGAGAAACGCCAACGCTCCAAAAAGAACAACAATCGGCCCTCTCTGGGCAAGTAGGGTTGTAACGCTTTCAGTTCACTACAATTAAGCTGCGCGATAAATTGCATGGGAACGTGAAAGGCTTGCGCAGCCTCGTCCCAATGGTAATTCTCTTCAGCCCAATCTTCCCGCCAATGCTCCTCGATATATTCGCGAGTATGGTCGAATTCCTCAGCGTAAGCATCCAGCATCTCCTCCCGTCCAACCAAAGTCACCGGATAATCCATGCCGACAGGCAAATCCGGTAATCCACCCAGCCGGCTGTTACCTAACTTGGCATAGTGTTCGATTGCACAGGGATAGAGATCGACACTACTGCGAATAAACGCCGAGAGCGTATGGGCAAGATGCGGGTCTTTAAACTGCGCCAGCTTTTGCTCTAACAACTGCCGACGAATGGGGGAATTTTCTGCTAACAACATATCCATATTTACCTCACGACTCCAATGTTTGCTTTTTATCATTTCTATCAACTATTTGCCATCATCAAATATAATAAATTGCAAGGCTGTCATAGGTTCTGCAAAGCTGGAGTAGCGTTTTGCTGATAAGACGAACAAAAACTAAGACGATAGGAAACTCCTTCCGCTAATTGCTGCAGCACACTAACCCAATCAACACCGACTTGGTTGAAAAATAAGCAGCCATTCTGTATGGTTAAGGCTAATTTTATTAAAAGGAGCACGATAAAATGAACAAATTACACTTAGCCTCGCTCTCAATCTTGTTACTGAGTGGTACCGCGTTTTCACAAGAGTCCCAAGTAACCATGGAGTTGTTGAATGCAGAGGGTAATACTCCAATTGGCACTATTAGCCTAAATGACTCCGAATTTGGTCTTGTTCTCACCCCAAACCTGTCATCTTTAACGCCAGGTGTACATGGTTTTCATGTACATCAAACTGGCAATTGCGAGCCAGTAACTAAGGATGGAAAAACAGTCTTAGGCGGAGGTGCGGGTGGACATTATGATCCAGACAATACGGGTAAACATGGAACGCCATGGTCAACCGATAATCATAAGGGCGATTTACCGCCTTTATACGTCGATGAACATGGCAAGGCCACAACTGCAGTACTAGCTCCTCGCCTGAAGGTCAATGATGTTAAAGGTAAATCTTTGATGGTCCATGTTGGTGGAGATAATCATTCTGATCATCCAGCACCTCTTGGCGGCGGTGGTGCACGTATGGCTTGTGGTGTTATCAAGTAAGTATTCATGGGCCAAAAACCATAATGTGTTGGTTTTTGGCCTAGTGCTAAAACATGTAATCGCTTAATGGCCTCTGTACACAGAACTGATAACAAGCCATCTTACCATTTACTGCTACACTCAAATTCTGCGTAAAAAGATCAACAAAAGGATTTGTTTATGGCAATTGCCTGCGTTAACACTCGAGCCAGTTGCGGGGTTGAAGCCCCAAAAGTCACGGTTGAAGTACATCTTAGTAATGGGTTACCTGCATTTAATCTAGTGGGATTACCTGAAGCCTCGGTAAAGGAAGCCCGTGAACGAGTACGTAGCGCACTGATCAACGCAGGTTTTGAATTCCCAATGCGCAGAATTACTGTCAATCTCGCGCCGGCAGATTTGCCGAAACAAGGGGGGCGCTACGATTTACCTATCGCTGTGGGCATACTCGCGGCATCCGAACAAATCCCAGCTAACAGTTTAAAAAATTTAGAATTTGTGGGTGAACTGGCGCTTTCTGGACAGATTCGTTATTGCCAAGGGCTGCTACCTGCAATTATTGCAGCAAAACGCCAAGACAATACTTTAATTTTGCCATTGGAAAATCGTCACGATGCCGAGTTAGTTGGCTATCAAAAGGTATTTTTTGGATCGCACTTACAAAGTCTCGCGGCATTTTTACAAGGTCAAGCACCACTACCGGAACTTGATACTCATCTTGAATGGGTAAGCGAAGAACAATCCTATGATTCAAGCCAATGCTTAAGCGATGTGATAGGACAATATCAAGCCAAACAAGCACTGGAAATTGCGGCGGCAGGTAATCATAACCTTTTGATGCTGGGCCCGCCCGGAACTGGAAAAACCATGCTGGCCAGCCGCATGATGGCGCTACTCCCTGCCTTAAGTTATGAAGAAGCATTAGAAGTTGCCGCTATTCACTCCGTTGCAGGACTCGACATCAAGCCACAAGATTTTTTAAAACGCCCCTTTAGAGCGCCACACCACACAAGTTCATCAATATCCCTCGTGGGTGGCGGAAGTATTCCAAAACCCGGTGAAATCTCCCTCGCACACCGTGGCGTCTTATTTTTAGATGAAGTAGCTGAATTTCCACGTAAAGTGCTCGACTGCCTACGTGAGCCTATGGAAACAGGCGAAGTAGTCATTTCCCGCGCCGCCGCTAAACTCACGTTTTTAAGCCGTTTTCAATTAATCGCCGCCATGAATCCTAGCCCTAGCGGTGATATTGATGCAAATAACCGCGCCACTCCAGATCAAGTACAGCGGTATCTTGCAAGATTGTCGGGCCCATTTCTCGATAGATTTGATCTCACGATTGAAGTGCCAAAACTACCCGCAGGCACACTCACCCAAGCCATGGCGCCGAGCGAAACTAGCCAAGATGTCGCGAAACGAGTTAGGCGCGCAAGGGATATTCAACTGGCTCGCTCAGGAGTGCTCAACAGTGAACTTACGGGTAAACAGCTTAAACTTTTCAGTGGTCTAACTAATG
The DNA here is from genome assembly GCF_000015185.1 of Shewanella sp. W3-18-1. Lineage (NCBI taxonomy): Bacteria > Pseudomonadati > Pseudomonadota > Gammaproteobacteria > Alteromonadales > Shewanellaceae > Shewanella > Shewanella sp. W3-18-1. The sequence goes on from NC_008750.1 coordinate 4,330,306, forward strand.
CAGACCTTATCTTTTTAGAGCAGAGCGTCGTCAAACTTGGACTTTCTGTGCGTAGCTTTCATCGTATTCAACGAGTCGCCCGCACGATTGCCGATCTAGAGCAGTCACCCAATACTGAAAGACGTCACTTGGCTCAAGCATTAGGATATCGCGCTATGGATAGGCTGCTTGCGCGTTTATCTCAGCAATATTGAACGAATAAATGTTAACAAATGCACCGACCAGCACTGGCTAAGATTGAGCCAAAGGCTGACACCGAGTAACATAGGCCTCCAATTTTTGTCAGGGGGCTCGGATGGGAACGGTGTTTTCACAGTTAAAAGGCTGCATAGCATTCTTAGGCTACGTCATTAATACGCTTTTTTGGGCTATTCCAATTGTCTTGATTAGCTTTATCAAGATTATTCCTTTTGGCCCAACCAGAACAGCCACTAGCTATGTGCTCGACTTCTGTGCCAGCGCTTGGATTAGCGTCAATGGCGTGATTGAGCGTTGCTTGCATCCCGTTAAAATAGAACTGAGTGGTGACACCGACTTTTCCACTAAAGAGTGGTATATGGTGATTGCCAACCACCAGTCTTGGGTCGATATCCTGATCCTGCAGCGGATATTTAATCGCAAAATCCCCTTTCTTAAATTTTTCCTAAAGCAGGAGCTGATTTTTGTGCCTGTGCTTGGGCTTGCTTGGTGGGCACTGGACTTTCCGTTTATGCGCCGTTATAGCACTGCGCAGCTTAAAAAAAATCCGAAGTTAAAGGGTAAAGATATTGAAATCACACGTAAAGCTTGCGCTAAATTCAAAGCGAAACCTGTCAGTGTGATGAACTTTGTCGAAGGCACGCGCTTCAGCAAAGCCAAACATAAAAAGCAAAACTCACAGTTCCAACATTTGTTAAAACCCAAAGCGGGCGGCATGGCCTTCGCGCTATCGGCCATGGGAGAACAGATCCACAAGTTAGTGGATGTGGCAATCTACTACCCAGACCATGTTCCAAGTTACTGGGACTACCTGACAGGCAAAGTGCCAAAGGTTAAAGTACACATTAACGTGTCTGATATCGATCCTGCCATGCGCGGCGATTATATGAATGACCGTGATTTTAAAATTAGCTTTCAGGAACAGTTGAATCAACTCTGGCTCACCAAGGATCAAGTGATAAGCCAACTCGCTGGCCAAGTCGATAAAGAATAAGGGTTACACCAATATGTTGAATTTTCTCCCCGGTCCAGTGCTGTTTATACTCAGCCTGAGTTTGCTGATAATCAACACTGCCGTTTGGGGTTCACTTATTAGCCTTGGCGGATTGGTGAAAATTGTAATGCCAGTGCAAAGGGCACGTAATGCCGTGACCACCGTCATGAATCGTTTTATGTGGGCTTGGGCCTGCTGTAACGGCGGCATTTTGTATCTCATCGCTAAAATTGAGTGGGATGTGCAAGGGCTCGAAGGACTCGATAAAAATAGCTGGTATTTACTGATCAGCAACCACCTCAGTGGATTCGATATCGCCGCGCAAACTTACGTGTTACGTAACCATATCCCGATGCTTAAGTTCTTCCTTAAAAAAGAACTCATTTATGTACCCATTATGGGGCTGGGATGTTGGGCGCTGGATATGCCATTTATGAACAGAACTAGCCCCGCAAAACTTAAAAAAAATCCAAAGCTTAAGGGCAAAGATTTAGCAACCACACGCAGAGCCTGTGAAAAGTTTAGAAATATGCCTACCTCAATTATCAACTATGTTGAAGGTAGCCGTTTTACCCAAGATAAGCGCCAGCGTCAGAATTCTCCTTATCAATATCTACTGCGCCCTAAAGCAGGCGGTATCGCTTTTACTCTCTCGGCTATGGGCGAGCAATTTACTAATCTACTAGACATGACAATCGTTTACCCAGATGCACCTGAAGATATTCTATTTGGGGTGATGAACGGCAAAGTGAACAAAATAATTTTACGGATTAATGCCCTTCCAGTACCTCAGGTTGATGCAACACGCTATTTCTCTGAGTCTGAGTACCGCGTCGAATTCCAACGCTGGTTAAACCAAGTTTGGGCGGAAAAAGATCAACAAATTCATGCTTTGCTCCACACCAATCAAAATGTGGCAGATAGTGCCACCCGCCAAAATCATACTCAAGCTAGCTAACGTCTTACGCTGCTAGCTTCTAGCTCTCTAACGAATGCAGCCGCATCAGATAACTCAAATTCATTGAATACCGTTATCCCTGCGGCGCTGAGTTTTTCAGACGTTAATCCTTGTCCCGCAATTAACTGTTTTACAAATTGACCATCGTAAATCTGCCTATTACCACAGGATGGACTGCGGGCTTTTAAAATCGCCACTTTAATCCCGTGTTGCTGCGCCAGTTTAAGCGCGAGATCGGCTCCCAGACTAAAAGCGTGGGTAACATCCTCACCTTGGGCAGTTAAGATGCGCTGTCCAATCCGCTCCGCTGGCGGTCTAGGTGTGGGTAAACCGCCTGCACATTCGGGACAAATTGCCACAATCCGCCCTTGCTCGAGCCACGTTTGCACCTGCTCGCTCTCCATCAAGTTATGGCCACCGTCGTAGCGCACCGCTTGTCCGAGTAAACAACTGCTCACTAACACTTTTTCCACTGTCATCCCCAAATGTCTCATTCCGCCCATAGCATAACGCGAAGGATAAACATGCCAAATGCATTTGGACGATTTTCCCCAAAACCATCAACATCCGCAACGAGGTTGGAAGGTTAAAACCACGCCATTGTTGACAATTTAATATTTAAATATTCATAACATAAAATATTAATAACGAGATAATAAAAATAAAATGATATAAATCAATAACAAAAACAGAAACCCATTGAAATATAGACTTACGTCTAAGTAAACACATTGTTGACAATCCACCAAGGGAGGGCTATTTTTTACCCATTGTCGACAATCCTGTTAATAGTGATGCGCTCTATGTTGAAGCAAGACACGACGTTCGTTTCTGATGACACACATGTTTCCCACCTGCATAAGGTCAAATCGACCTCGGCAGATAAAACGTCGACCACATTAGCCGATCAAATTTTGGTGCAGATCCAAACCAGCATCATCAAGGGCGAACTGCCTGCGGGCAGCAAGATTAACGAGCAAGCACTGGCCGAAAAATACGGCATCAGCCGCGGCCCGACCCGCGAAGCACTGCAAACCTTAGAAAGACAACGTTTAGTGGTGCGTGCGCCCCATGTTGGTGCCCGCGTCGCCCAGCTAACCGTGAGTGAACTTAACGATTTATATCAACTACGTAGCGTGCTTGAAGGCATGGCCTGCGAACTCGCCGCCAGCCGTATTACCCCAGAACAATTAGCCAAGCTAGAAGATCTGCTCGCAACGCAAGAAGCGGCGCTCGCCAAGGGCGATACTTACTTCCAAGAGGAAGGCGATGTCGACTTCCACTACCAAATTATTCAAGCCAGCGGTAACAAGCATCTGCAGGAAACCTTAGTCGGTGGTCTGTATCACTTGCTACGTATGTACCGCTACCAGTGCACCAATAAAAATCGCCCCGTGAAAGCGATTGCCGAGCACAGACGCATAGTCGAAGCCATTGCCCAGCGCGATGGTGAGTTGGCCAGTTTGCTGATGCGCCGCCATATCGAACAAGGGCGTAAAAATACCGAATTACGCTTAATTGAATTGCAAGCCAATGCAGCCGCAAAAGAAACCTTAGCCAACATTAGCTAAGTTCTTACGGCTCAATATGCCCACTTCCCATAAAATGGAAAAGGATAAAACCATGACTCAAAGCGCAGGATTACGTTTTCGCCAAGCTCTTGCTAAGGCCAAACCGTTACAAATCGTTGGCACCACCAATGCCTATTTTGCCTTAATGGCAGAGCAAACTGGCTTCCAAGCCTTGTATCTTTCGGGCGCTGGCGTTGCCAATGCTTCCTACGGTTTGCCTGACTTGGGCATGACCTCAATGAACGACGTGCTGATTGATGCCGGCCGCATCACCTCAGCCACACAAGTGCCTTTACTGGTCGATATCGATACTGGCTGGGGCGGCGCATTCAATATTGCTCGTACCATCAAAGAGTTCGAAAAAATCGGCGTCGCTGCAGTGCACATGGAAGACCAAGTGTCGCAAAAGCGTTGCGGCCACAGACCCAACAAAGCAGTTGTGAGCATTGAAGAAATGGTCGATCGCATTAAAGCGGCCGTCGATGCCCGTACCGATCCTAACTTTGTGATCATGGCGCGTACCGATGCGGTTGCCGTGGAAGGTTTAGAAGCGGGTATTGAACGTGCGCAAGCGTATATTGCCGCCGGCGCCGACATGATCTTCGCCGAAGCCTTAACTGAGCTAGACCAATATCGCCACTTCAAGGCTCAAGTTAAAGCACCGATTTTGGCCAACATGACTGAATTTGGTCAAACCCAATTGTTCAATAAAGAAGAACTCGCCGAGGCGGGTGCCGACATGGTGCTCTACCCACTCGGTACTTTCCGTGCAGCCAACCAAGCCGCACTGAACGTCATGCAAGCGCTGATGAATGATGGTCATCAACGCAATGTGCTAGACACTATGCAGACCCGTAAAGACTTGTATAAATACTTGGGCTACCACGCCTTTGAAGACAAGTTAGATCAACTGTTCAGCCAAGATAAATAACCGAAAAGCTGCAACCCTACAGGGTTTGGCGTTAATGCAGATTTAACGTTAAACAAGTTAAAAAAGTGCAGCCTTAACCAATAAATGTCGGCGAATGAGTGCTCTGAAATGAGCGTATTCATCCACCAGCAATAATCATACAGAGTTAACGGAAGGGAAGGATTATGTCAGAAGCTAAAAAACTAAGCGGTGCAGGATTACGTGGCCAGAGCGCAGGCGAAACTGCATTGAGCACAGTGGGCGTATCAGGCTCGGGCCTCACATACCGCGGTTATGATGTGAAAGATCTCGGTGAAAATGCCACCTTCGAAGAAGTCGCCTACCTTATTCTTTACGGCGAGCTGCCCACTCAAGCCCAACTTGATGCCTACAAAACCAAACTCAAAGGCCTTCGCGGTTTGCCGCAAGCATTAAAAGAAGTATTGGAGCGCATTCCAGCCGACACTCATCCTATGGATGTAATGCGTACTGGCTGCTCTATGCTAGGCAACTTAGAAGCCGAGCACAGCTTTGCCGAACAGAGTGAAATTACTGACCGTTTACTCGCCGCATTCCCATCGATCATCTGTTACTGGTATCGCTTTAGCCACGATGGCGTGCGTATCGATACTGAAACCGATGACGATCAAATTGGCGCACACTTCCTCCACTTATTACATGGTAAAGCGCCGTCGGCTCTGCATGCAAAAGTGATGGACGTATCGTTAATTCTTTATGCAGAACATGAATTTAACGCATCAACCTTTACCGCTCGCGTATGTGCTTCCACCTTGTCAGATATGCATTCATGCGTCACTGGCGCCATTGGTTCACTGCGCGGCCCGCTGCATGGCGGCGCGAACGAAGCGGCGATGGAACTTATTCAAGACATGAAAGATGAAGCCGATGCGCGCGACATCTTAATGGGTAAACTCGAGCGTAAAGATAAGATCATGGGCTTCGGCCACGCGATTTACCGCGACAGCGATCCACGTAACGCCATCATCAAAGAATGGTCAGAAAAACTGGCGGCTGCCAACGGTGACGACCGTCTATACCGCGTATCAGTTGCCTGTGAAGCCCTGATGTGGGAACAGAAAAAACTCTTCTGTAATGCTGACTTCTTCCACGCCAGCGCTTACCACTACATGGATATTCCGACTAAGTTGTTTACGCCAATCTTCGTGTGTTCACGCGTCACAGGCTGGGCGGCGCACGTGATGGAGCAACGCTCTAACAACCGCATCATCCGCCCGAGTGCCGATTATGTGGGCGTTGCACCGCGCAAAGTGGTACCGATTGCCAACCGTTAAGCAAAATTGACCACAGTTGGCGTGAGATTTCACTCAATGTAAGTCTCGCGCCAACTTCATTTTCCGAAATGGATGATGTTATGAGCACTGCTATGAATACCCAATATCGCAAGCCCTTACCCGGCACTCAGCTCGATTACTTCGATACCCGCGAAGCCGTAGAAGCCATTCAAGCTGGCGCGTATGCCAAGCTGCCTTATACCTCGCGCGTTTTAGCTGAAAACTTAGTCCGTCGCTGCGATCCGGCCGTTTTGACCGACTCGCTAAAACAGATTATCGAATCTAAGCAAGAACTGGATTTCCCTTGGTTTCCTGCCCGCGTGGTGTGCCACGATATTTTGGGGCAAACCGCTTTAGTTGACCTTGCAGGTCTGCGTGACGCTATTGCCGCTAAGGGTGGCGATCCGGCCAAAGTGAACCCTGTTGTACCAACACAATTAATTGTGGATCACTCACTCGCTGTCGAATTTGGTGGTTTTGATAAAGACGCCTTCGCCAAAAACCGCGCCATCGAAGACAGACGCAACGAAGACAGATTCCACTTTATTGATTGGACGCAAAAAGCCTTTAAAAACATCGATGTTATCCCTCAGGGTAACGGCATCATGCACCAAATTAACTTAGAACGTATGTCGCCTGTGGTGCATTCACGCAATGGCGTGGCCTTCCCTGATACCTTAGTTGGCACCGACAGCCACACACCACACGTTGATGCACTGGGCGTTATCGCCATAGGTGTCGGCGGCTTAGAAGCCGAAAGCGTGATGCTAGGGCGCGCATCCTATATGCGTCTACCGGACATTATCGGTGTTGAGCTCACGGGCAAACCGCAGCCTGGCATTACGGCTACCGATATCGTATTGGCCTTGACCGAATTTTTACGCGCACAAAAAGTCGTGTCATCTTACTTAGAGTTCTTCGGCGAAGGCGCAGCGGCGCTGACATTAGGCGATCGCGCCACGATTTCGAATATGACGCCTGAATTTGGCGCCACTGCGGCCATGTTCTACATCGACCAGCAAACCTTAGATTATTTAACCTTAACTGGCCGCGAAGCCGAGCAAGTTAAGCTGGTTGAAACCTATGCCAAAACCGCAGGTTTGTGGGCCGACAGCTTGACCGAAGTGCACTATCCACGTGTACTGCATTTTGATTTATCTTCGGTGGTGCGCACCATTGCAGGGCCATCAAACCCACATGCACGGGTGCCAACGTCAGAATTGGCTGAGCGCGGAATTAGCGGCGTAGTCGAAAACGAGCCAGGCTTAATGCCCGATGGGGCTGTGATTATCGCGGCGATTACTAGCTGTACTAACACCAGTAACCCGCGCAACGTGATTGCTGCAGGCCTGATTGCCCGCAACGCCAATGCTAAAGGCTTAAGCCGCAAACCTTGGGTCAAAACCTCACTGGCACCCGGCTCTAAAGCGGTGCAATTATATTTAGAAGAAGCCAAGCTATTACCTGAGCTTGAACAACTCGGTTTTGGCATTGTTGGTTTTGCCTGCACGACGTGTAACGGCATGAGCGGCGCGCTGGATCCTGTAATTCAAAAAGAAGTGATCGACCGCGACTTGTACGCCACCGCTGTGTTATCGGGTAACCGTAACTTCGATGGCCGTATTCATCCCTATGCAAAACAAGCTTTCTTAGCATCGCCGCCATTGGTCGTCGCCTACGCGATTGCCGGCACCATACGTTTCGATATCGAAAAGGATGTGTTGGGATTAGATAAAGACGGCAACCCCATCAAACTTATCGACATTTGGCCATCGGATGAAGAAATCGATGCCGTGATTGCGACAAGTGTTAAACCTGAGCAGTTCCGTAAAGTGTACGAGCCCATGTTCGATTTAGCCGTCGATTATGGCGAAAAAATCAGTCCGCTGTACGATTGGCGTCCGCAATCCACTTATATTCGTCGCCCACCCTACTGGGAAGGCGCATTGGCCGGAGAGCGCACGTTAAAAGGCATGCGACCACTGGCGGTGCTGGGTGACAACATCACCACAGACCATTTATCGCCGTCGAACGCCATTATGATGGACAGCGCCGCGGGCGAATATCTGCACAAAATGGGCTTGCCGGAGGAAGACTTTAACTCCTACGCCACCCACAGGGGGGATCACTTAACCGCCCAGCGCGCAACCTTTGCCAATCCTAAGCTTAAAAACGAAATGGCGCTGGTTGATGGCAAAGTGCAACAAGGCTCACTGACGCGTATCGAGCCAGAAGGCCAAGTGACTCGTATGTGGGAAGCGATTGAAACCTATATGGAACGTAAGCAACCGCTGATCATCATCGCGGGTGCGGATTACGGTCAAGGTTCGTCCCGCGACTGGGCTGCCAAAGGCGTACGTTTAGCGGGCGTTGAGGCCATTGTTGCCGAAGGTTTCGAGCGTATTCATCGCACTAACTTAGTGGGCATGGGCGTGTTGCCACTGGAATTTAAAGTCGGTGACAACCGCGCCACCTATGGTATAGACGGCACAGAAGTGTTCGATGTCCTAGGCACGCCAGCGCCAAGAGCGAACTTAACCGTCGTTATCACCCGTAAAAACGGTGAGCGCATCGAAGTGCCAGTCACGTGTCGTCTCGATACCGCCGAAGAAGTGTCTATCTACGAAGCGGGCGGCGTATTGCAGCGTTTTGCTCAGGACTTTTTAGAATCGAATCTGAAATAACACTCGCGCTAAAAAGGCGGCGATACCCATTTAGAATCGCCGCCTTTGATACCGACGCTAACCTGTATCGCTATTCCCCTTGGAGTTAATAGCATGAGTAAGAATTTTTTCCCGCCACAAATCAAAGTCGCCGCGACCTATATGCGCGGCGGCACCAGTAAAGGGGTGTTTTTCCGTCTGCAGGATTTACCTCAGGCCGCACAAGTTGCTGGCCCTGCCCGTGATGCCTTGTTACTGCGAGTGATAGGCAGTCCCGACCCTTACGGTAAGCAAATCGATGGTATGGGCGGCGCCACCTCGAGCACCAGCAAGACGGTTATTCTGTCAAAAAGCAGTCAAGCCGACCACGATGTCGATTATCTCTTTGGCCAAGTGTCTATCGACAAACCTTTTGTCGATTGGAGCGGTAACTGTGGCAACTTAACCGCCGCCGTCGGTGCCTTTGCCATCAGCAATGGCTTAATTGATACGGCCCGCATTCCACACAATGGCATCTGCACAGTGCGAATTTGGCAAGCCAACATAGGCAAAACCATTATCGCCCATGTGCCAATCACCAACGGTGAAGTGCAAGAAACCGGTGATTTTGAGCTCGATGGTGTGACCTTTTCTGCCGCCGAAGTGCAAATCGAATTTATGAATCCAGCAGCTGACGAGGATGGCGGCGGTGGCAGCATGTTCCCTACGGGCAATCTTGTCGATGTGCTAGAAGTGCCGGGTATTGGCAGCTTTAACGCCACCATGATCAACGCGGGCATTCCCACCATTTTTATCAACGCGCAGGACTTAGGCTACACAGGCACTGAGCTACAGGATGATATTAATAGCGACAATGCCGCCCTTGCCAAATTTGAAACCATTCGCGCCTATGGCGCCGTGCGTATGGGCTTGATTTCGCATATTGATGAAGCAGTTGCACGCCAACACACGCCTAAGATCGCCTTTGTCGCTAAACCTAAAGCCTATGTGTCATCGAGCGGTAAAACCGTCAATGCCGATGAAATCGATCTACTGGTGCGCGCCTTGTCTATGGGCAAACTGCACCACGCTATGATGGGCACGGCTGCCGTTGCTATTGGTACGGCGGCGGCAATTCCCGGCACTTTAGTAAACCTCGCCGCAGGCGGTGGCGAAAAGGAAGCGGTACGCTTTGGGCATCCTTCAGGCACGCTGCGTGTTGGCGCTGAGGCAAGCTTAGTGAATGGAGAATGGACGGTCGTCAAAGCCATTATGAGCCGCAGCGCCCGCGTACTGATGGAAGGTTTTGTGCGGGTGCCGAGCGATAGTTTCTAATCGTTTATCTGGTTCTGGATTAATCGCTAAAAGCGCACAAGGAAGACAATTTAAATGAAAAAAACAACGGCATTACGACAAATGCTGAGCGGCACCGATATCCACGTCGCCCCAGGCGTGTACGATGGCATGACGGCACGTTTAGCCGAACAGGCAGGGTTTAACCTGATTTATGCCAGTGGTGGCGCGATTGCGAGAAGTTGTGGTTTCCCTGATATAGGCATGCTGAGCTTTAGCGAAGTGTTGCATAGGCTCGAACAGATGGTCGAAGTGACCCAAATGCCCATCATAGCGGATGCGGATACAGGGTTTGGTAATGCCATCAATGTGAGTCGTACCGTTAAAGCCTTTGAACGAGCGGGGGTGGCAGCATTACACTTGGAAGATCAAACCTTTCCAAAGCGTTGCGGCCATCTCAATGATAAATCTTTGGTAAGTACCCAAGAAATGGTGCACAAGATCCGAGTCGCCAAAGACAGCCAAACTGACCCAGATTTTGTCTTAATTGCCCGCACAGACGCGATCGCCGTAGAAGGATTTGAAGCAGCGATTGAACGCTCACATGCATATCTAGCGGCAGGTGCCGACGTGATTTTTGTCGAAGCACCCGAAACCATTGAGCAAATTGAATTAATTGCTAAGCATATCAAGCAGCCTAAGCTCATCAATATGTTCCACAGTGGCAAAACACCGCTAGTATCAAAGGACAGACTGCAAGCATTGGGATATAAGTTCATTATTATTCCCTCTGACTTACAGCGAGCGACTATCCATGCTTGCCAGCACACCTTACGTACCATTCTCGAGCAGGGTGACAGTGGCAGCATTGCCGAGCAGATGGTGTCGTTTGCAGAACGTGAACGGATCATAAACACCCAAGCATATTTGGATCTTGATCTAGGCTACCTAAATCACTGAGGCTTGGCACTTACCTAACCCGCTTATTGCCAAGTCCACACTCGGCTAAAACAGTTTAACCAAAGACCTTGCTTCTCCCCCTTCCGGCAAGGTCTTTTCTTTTCCAATATCCCAAGTAACAGCACAGCAATAATTTGTTCGTCAGCTAATATGTTGGCATACCGTAAACAATGCTAAGATTCTTGGGCTGGGTAAAAACAATAATGACAACTGTGATATAGCCCAAAAATGAGTAGATAACGAAGCTAAGATCAGCACTCATTTCAAACGGGATGATAAAGGTTTTTATAGGGGTAAATTTGCGTCCATTCACCTACAAACTTGTTATATGCACTCTTTATATTTTGAGTTTATTGTGGATCCCACAAAATGGATGGGCACAGCCATTAAGTGCGGCGAATACTCAACTTAAATTTGAACATATTCGCAGTGAAGAAGGGCTAAACCAAAATACTATCACGAGTCTATTTATGGACAGTGCTGGCATGCTCTGGATTGGTACTCAAGATGGTTTACACAGCTACAATGGCCATAGTTTTAATCTTTTTATTCACTCACCGAATGATCCTACCAGCATTTCCGAAAGTTATGTGTCCGATATTATCCAAGATCCTGAAGGATATATTTGGGTGGGCACCTTTAGCCAAGGTGTTAATCGTCTCGACCTCAGCACAGGGAAATTCGAGCATTTTGGGTTAGAACAAGGACTGACAGAACCGAGAGTCACTAAGCTTAATATTGTTGGCAATACCCTATGGATTGGCACTCAATCAGGCTTATTTTCCTTATCAACAAAGACTCAACGTATTAATCAAGTCAACTTAGGTAACAGTGTTGAACCCTATATCACTAGCCTTGCCAATGTTGACAACACCTACTTATTAGCTGGTACACAAAATAGCGGGACCTTTGCTGTAAGTGCCAACACCATCACCCGTTTAAATGTGCCGCAGAATGTGACTGCCTATCAAATAAAAGCCAATTCTAAACGCTCAATTGATCTCGCCCTTGGTAACCAACTTTGGCGTTATGACCTTATCTCCCAGCAGGGTGAAGTATTATGGCAAGTCGATCCTGATATTCCTTACATTAAAGATTTTATTCAAACACCACTTGGGGTTATTTGGGCTGTAGGGCCAGAAGCCGGGCTGATCCAATTAGATCGTGAGGCAGGGCAGCTTATCGCGACATATCATAAATACGATACTAAGCGTACAAACAGCATCAGTGAAAATAATATTTTAAGCCTACTGCAAGATCCTTTCGGCAACCTCTGGCTCGGCACCAGTTACTCAGGACTTAATAAAATCAATACTCGCCGTCAGTTTTTTCAGCATCTCTATGAGTCGACTATCGAACTGCCACAGCAAAGCAACAATATTCGCTCACTGCTACGCAGCAAAGACGGTGCATTATGGATAGGAACAGACGGTGCAGGACTAAAACGCTTACCCCAAGGCAGTAACCAATATGATTATTATTCGTCATATTTTGCTAAAGCGCTCGGTTCCAGCCAGCGCCACTTAAATCTAGTTATTCGAGATATTGCCCAAGATAATCAAGACGTCCTTTGGATTGCCAGTAACTATGGACTCGGACGTTTAACACCCAGTGGTGAGTTTTCGCTGCTTAAAGTGACTCAAAATCAAGAGCACTCGGAACCAAACTATATCCGCAGTTTAGAAATTGATCACCAAGATAGACTTTGGATTGCCACTAGCCACGCACTTTACCGCAAAGCGCTAGATAAGGATGAATTCATCCCCGTATCCCTAGCGAATATCGAGAATTTTTATCCCACACAAAACTTATTATTAACCCTTAAAGCCGATAAATATGATCTTTGGATAGGCTCGCTCAATGGACTTATCAAGCTAGATATGAAAACTGAATTAGGTCAGGTTTTTTACCATCAACCTAATCATAAAAACAGTATTATTAATAACCGTATTCGGGATATTTTAGTCGCATCCAATGGGGATATTTGGTTTGCAACCCATGGTGGTATAAGTAAATGGTCTTCTACCAATGCAGATGTCGGTTTTAGCCATTACACCCGCGAACAGGGCTTACCCAGTAACACTATTTATGCGCTGCTCGAAGATCAAAACCATCACATTTGGTTTAGCAGTAATGCAGGCATTGGTAAATTAAACCCTATAACTCACCGCATTATCAGTTTCAATGAACAGGAGGGATTGCAGTCGCTAGAGTTTAATGGCGCAGTAAAACTTAAAGATAGCGATGGTGACCTTTGGTTTGGTGGCATTAATGGTATTAATCGTTTTAACCCTCAAACTATTCCCGAGCAAAGAGGTGAAGCCAAAGTTGCATTAACAGGCTACAAGATTGCGGGGAAGCATCACACTATTTTAGATTTAAGTCGCCCACCGCCGATTGTGATGAATTACGGCGAACAATTAGTGAGTTTTGAAGTGACCTCATTAGATTTTAGTTATACGGGGAAAAACCGTTTTAGCTATTTCCTTGAAGGCTTTGATCACCAGTGGCATCAATTACCCGCGGGTAATGAGATTACATTTACCAATATTAATCCCGGTCAATATGTGCTTCATGTACGCCACTCATTACAATATAACCGTGAAGGCTCACAAACCCTTTTAGTGAATCTAAAGGTACAAGCTCCCTTCTATAGAACCCCATTCGCCTACACCCTTTATTGCTTACTCGCTATAGGATTATTGATATGGGGACTTCATTGGCGTAAACAAAAACGCCAACAACAACGGGAGTTTGAAACCAGTATCCGAGCCTCTGAAGAAAGGCTAAAGCTCGCGCTATGGGCATCAGGCGATGGGATGTGGGACTGGAATATTAAAGAAAATAAAGTATACCGAACCAATATGGATGCATCTGTCTCACATTGGAGTAGCCACAATCTGCTGCATGAGAATATGCACCCTGAAGATAGGGAAAAATTTAAGTATGAATTGGCCGAACACCTACAGGGCCGAACCCCTTTCTTCGAAATCGAGTATCGGATTGAAGGTGCTTTTGGTAAATGGATTTGGATTTTGGACCGAGGTAAAGTCGTTGAAACTGACGCACATATGCAACCCATGCGTATGACGGGGACTAACCGCAATATAACCTCCCGTAAGCTGATTGAAAATGAACTGGTACTTTCATCCCAAGTGCTTAACAGCATGAATGAAGCCGTTGTCGTGGCTGGGTTAGATTATAAAATCCGCTCGGTGAATCCAGCATTTAGTGCTATTACAGGATATTCTGAACGTCAAATCACCGATAAATATTTAGTTCATCTGGCCTATAAACAACAACGCGAACTCTTCAATAGCATCGAGCAACAGTTACTTCGCCATAAACATTGGGTAGGCGAAATTTGGATCCGCAATAAACAACGCAAAGCCATATTGGTTTGGCTTGAGATCAACCAAGTTATCGATATAAAAGGTGAAACTAGCCACTTTGTTGCGGTATTTACCGACATTACAGAGCGAAAGAAAGCCGAGCAGGATCTGCGCTTCCTTGCCAGTTTTGATACTTTGACGGGATTGCCAAACAGAACCCTCTTCCAAGACAGGCTCAATCACGCAATCACCCAAGCACATAGGGCAAATAATATCGTTGCACTGCTGTTCCTCGATCTCGATCGTTTTAAGCATATTAACGATTCTATGGGCCATCATGTGGGGGACTTATTGCTCAAAGCCGCAGCTAAGCGCCTGCAAAATGCCGTGCGAGAAGGCGATACGGTTGCCCGTCTGGGTGGCGATGAATTTACTATTATTTTGGAAGGTGTAGCCAAAACCAAAGCCGCGACACTGATTTCGGAAAAAGTGCTACGCGCCTTCCAAACACCGTTTTTATTAGAGGATAAGTCCTTAACTATCTCAACCTCGATAGGAATTAGTCTCTATCCCAATGATGCCGACAATGCGGACTCATTAATTAAATTTGCCGATACGGCTATGTATCATGCTAAGTCTTTAGGTCGAAATAATTTTCAGTTTTACACCCATAAACTTAATGAAATCGCGACTCGCCATGTGCTATTGGAAGCTGGATTAAAACAAGCCATTCATCGCAATGAGCTAAGTTTAGTCTACCAACCTAAGTTCAGTTTACGGGATGGCTCACTCACAGGGCTAGAAGCCCTATTACGTTGGCACCATACTGAACTGGGCCCGATTTCACCCGTAGAATTTATCCCGCTAGCGGAAGAAACAGGGATTATTAATCAAATTGGACATTGGGTGATTAACCATGCCTGCCAACAACTGGCTGAGTGGAATGCATTAGGTTTCAATAACATTAGCATGGCGGTTAATTTATCGGCTCGACAACTCAAAGCCGATATCATCTCCACCATTGAAGTCGCCCTCGCCGTCTCTGGACTTCCCGCTCAATCACTAGAGCTTGAACTGACCGAATCGATGATCATGGGTAACCCCCAAGATTCCGTTAGTATTTTATCTAAACTCAAGGCGCTGGGATTAACTATCGCGATTGATGATTTTGGGACTGGATATTCAAGCCTAAGCTATCTAAAACGCTTCCCGATAGACACGTTAAAAATTGATCGAGAATTTGTCAGAGATATCACCAACGATCCCGACGATGCAGCGATCACCAGTGCCATCATTGCCTTAGCACACAGTCTAGAACTGAATGTGGTTGCCGAAGGCGTAGAAACCCAAGCACAGCTAAACTTTTTAGGGCTACAGGGTTGCGATGAGGTACAAGGTTTCCTCCTCAGTAAACCTCTCAGTGCTAAAGACTGCTTAACCCTATTAGGTAATCAATCTAAACAACTGATGCAATAAACCGAGTCGCACAATAAAAAGGCTCCGTTATAGGAGCCTGTTTTATATCAATATAAATTTAAGGTGCGATTCGCTCTACACGCTTTACCCAACCTTCAGGCCCTTTGATATGGCCTTTTTGGATATCGGTATAGAGTTTGTAGATGCGCTGAATATGCTCACCCACTTCGCCATTACCGACAGTGACAACACGACCATCTTCAAAAATGTAGGAGCCCACAGCAGAAACCACAGCCGCCGTCCCAAAACCACCCGCCTCGATAATTTCACCAGATTCAATATCAGCGATAAATTTATCCAGCATTACCGTTTCTTGGCGCACTTCACAACCGAGCATCCCACCTAATTCCATAATCGATTGCGAGGTAATGGATTTTAAGATGGTATCGGTGAAGGTCGGAATAATCACAGTGCCATCTTTTAAGATGTGGAAATGGTTCATCGCGCCCGCTTCTTCAATCTGTTGATTGGTCGAGTCAAGATATAACACTTGTGATGCACCAAACTGCGCCGCCGCTTTACCCGCTCGCAAAGAGGCAGCATAGTTACCCGCCGCCTTCGATGCGCCAGTTCCACCCGATACCGCACGGTGATAGGTCTTGCTGATCAGCAAACGAATACCTTTATTCACGCCAGCAGCATAGTAAGCACCGCTAGGGCTTAATACCACACAGAAGGTATAACGAGAACTCGGGCTAACAGACAAACGATCTTCGGTCGCAAAAATAAAGGGGCGAATGTACAAACAGGCACCTTCTTGCATCGGGAACCAGAGACGATCCACATCGATCAACGCATTGATCGCATCGATTTGCATCTGCTCATCGATATTCGGAATACAGACGATATCGGCGGAGCGATTCATCCGCTCGGCGTTTTTATTGATACGGAAAGTATAAATCTCGCCATCTTCATGCATAAAGGCCTTCGCGCCTTCGAAGATTGACTGACCATAGTGTAATGCCATTGCACCCGGCGCCATTTCAAATGGACCATAGGGCACAATTCGCGGATCACGCCATTCACCATCGCGGTAATCCATTAAAAACATATGATCGGTTCTGAGGCTACCGAAGCCCACATTCCCCTCGGGCTTGAATTGCTCAGTACGGCGCTCGGACGCAGGTTTTAAATTGTAAGTTATTTCCATCGCATACCACCTTGATTACTGAACAAGCAGACTAGGGAGCGATAGGAATAAAGTCAAGGGGGCTAAAGCCAATGACAAGTATTTTTGCCACAATAGGGGCGGGCTTCAGTCAGATGAGATAAGCCAATGTCAGATTATAAGATGATCCCCTGTGAGCACTATGATTACCTCGAACTCGCCTGCCTGCGCGGCTATCAACTTAAGATAGAGTTGATTGATGGCACGCAATGCCAAGGCCAAGCCATCACCACGCAGACAAGGGCAGACAAAACTGAGTGGCTTATCATCCAAGAGCAACAAACGAGACAATCCGTTAGACTCGACCAGATAACCGCCATCACGCCCCTTGATCCTAATGCTGAATTTGGCAGGGTATTGATTGCGACTAAACAACCTTAACTAAGAGGATGACATGGCAAAAATGATTTTAGCTGTTGATATTGGTCACTGGACTGGTGGGCATAACGGTCAATATCCCCATCTCATTGAGTTTACTATGGCGCACCTAAATAGGCCCTTTCATGTCAGCGAAGGTTGGGGACATGGCTTAGGTGGCGCGGCTTACTCACTCGCCCAATTTGTCGAAACGCCTTATTACCTCAAACTCAAAACCGATGCACCTTGGGCGTTTGCCATTATAGAGCAAGGCTTAGCACTGCAGAATATTGAAGCTATCGCCACCGCACTCTCAATGCGATATGCGGATCATCCCCCCCTTGTCCCTGCTCATTTAATGGAGTACTTATTGGGCTAACAAAATGTAAGCTTAGATAAAGAGTGTATAGAGGATTAAGATTCACCGAGTCATTACACTCGGTGACAGGATGCTAAATAAGGATCGAAGCCGTTTATAAATTGGGTGAAAAAGTTGTTTCCCGCTTAAACCGCCACCGCTGCAATCACAGAGACTTCGACCAAATATTCCGGCTCGGCAATCGCTGCCTGTACACAGGCACGGGCA
This sequence comes from Shewanella sp. W3-18-1, assembly GCF_000015185.1. Taxonomy (NCBI): domain Bacteria; kingdom Pseudomonadati; phylum Pseudomonadota; class Gammaproteobacteria; order Alteromonadales; family Shewanellaceae; genus Shewanella; species Shewanella sp. W3-18-1. The sequence continues at coordinate 4,348,064 of NC_008750.1, forward strand.
GGCGCATGACCCTTAGGCACCCAAGCATCCCAAACGGCATTCATTGCATCATAATCGCCCATATCTTTCAGATAAATTGTCGCTGATAGCAAATGCTCACGGGAACTCCCCGCCTGCGCTAACAAGGTATCGACCTCCTCAAGCATAGTAACGGTTTGTTCGGTGATATTTTGATACTTGTCCTTCGCCACTTGACCACACAGATACACAGTACCTTGATGGATCACTATGCTACTCATTCGGGTACCAACATCTAAACGGGTAATGCTCATATGGATAATCTCTTACATCAGATGGTTAAACGTTTATTGAATCAGGTATTTTAACAGCAAATACTTAAGAAGTTTGCGATACAACTTTAGGCCAAAACGGATAAAAGCGTGACATCAAAGCCAATAACCCAAGACCTGTGCTAATCACACTTAACCACACAAGTGGTGTCGCTACGGCAAAATTGATTAGCTGAAATCCAACCAAAGCTGAACATGCCGCGATTAACGCAAAGGGCAACTGACTTACGACATGATCATGGGGCGCACAACCCGAACTGGTCGCACTAAGTACGCTAGTATCTGAAATAGGAGAACAATGATCGCCAAATACGGATCCCGCCATCACAGCACTTAGGGTTGGTAATAATAAATTAGCCTCTAGGTTATGGGCTATTTCACCACCAATGGGGATCATAATGGCAAAAGTCCCCCAACTCGATCCCGTTGCAAATGCCATAACAGCGCAGAGCAAAAACATGCCTGCCACCAGCAGCTGTGGCGATAGATACAGCTTTGCCCACGAGGCTAACAATGTTGCCACACCCAAATCTTGGATCACAGCGCCAATCATCCATGTACAAAGCAAAATAGCAATTGCAAAGGCGATAATGCGGATACCATGGCTCAAATCTTTGGATAAGGCCCCTATGCGTCGACCAGAGAAACGTAACATGATTAAAGTGACTAAGGTTGCCAATAAACAAGCATCGCGCATAGAGGCACCTATATCAGCCTTAGCTAACCAGAGTGATATATTCCAAGAAGAAACTTGCTGTGCCCCTGACCAAAGGGTTAATCCCACAGAAGCGGACAACAGCGTTAACATAGGGATCGCCAATAACCAAGGGCTACCATTTTGTTTGCTCTGCAGTTGTGAGGTGGCGGTGTCCTGCTGCAACGGCTCCTCAACCAAGAATCGCTCCTTCACCATTAACGAATGAAAACCTACGCCATACCAAGCGACCAGCACAGATAGACCTAAAGTGACAATCGCATAAAAGTTAAATAAGGCTATCTCGATAAAGGCTTCCAGCGGCGATACAGGTAAAAAACTGAGCCCAGCGATAAGCGCCATTACGTAGGGCCCCCAACTGGAGAAAGGCAATAGCGCGCATAAAGGCGAAGCATTGGAATCCACTAGATAGGCGAGTTGCTCATGGCGAATACCATAACGCTGACTCAGCGGCTGACATACGTGACCAACGGCAAGACAACTGAAAATACCATCGATGAAAACAAACCAACCGAGAAAAACCACTCCAAGCCGAGCCTGTCGCTCAGAACGAATACGGCTATATAACCAATCGCCAAACTGGCCAACTGCGCCGCCACGGGCCAAGAGTTGCGTCATGCTACCTAGCAGTAACATGGCCAATAGCACATTAATGTGCCACCCTAGCCAAGCGCCTTGGTCATAAAACTGCTTAATGCCTGTCTCCAATAAATAATACGCAGCTTGTAACACATCGAAATGGGCAAACACCAAAGCACCTGAAACGATACCAACCCCGAGTGCAAGCAAAGTTCGACGTAATAATAAGGCTAAAGTAAGGGTCAATAACAGGGGAAGCACGGCAAGCAGATTCGGCAACATGAGCCATTCCGACAATAAATAAAACCAAGAATACTAACGAGTTAATAACAAATGCAAAAAAACTTAGTTTAGAACACTGTTATCGGGTATTTTTTCGCCAAACGGCAAGAATCACTATTCCTTATGTTCTTGGCACTGCTAGAATCACAGTCCCATCCAGAAACTATAGGACTCTCCAGATGAGCCTTGAATTACTGTCCAAACTGGAAACCAAAATCCAGGCTACACTCGAAACTATCGAGCTTCTTAAAATGGAGCTTGAAGAAGAGAAGCAAAAATCTTCAACTTTGAGTGAGCACAATCAACAACTGAACGAGCAAAACCAACAACTGCAGCAAGAACTCGCTTCTTGGAACGAAAAAGTCACTGGACTGGTTGGTCTGCTCAACAGCGAAATCTAAGCTGTTTTTGTTTGATGATTTTGAGCTTCAATCAATTCGTTGAGTTCTAAAATAGCCTGCTTTACCTTTGGCAGGCTTTTTCTTGGCAACAAAAACCGACCTTTCTCAAATTCTAATCGCCCTAAATCTTTAACCCAAATAACACCAGTAAGGAAAATACGCGCGTGCTTAACGATAAGCTTAGGTGCGTAAACAGGGAAAACTCTCATATAACCACCTACAAGCATTCTTGTTGTTATTGAATACAGTGGTTTGACACAGCTTTTACCGTTTGAGTTTCATTTTTCTGGTGTTTTTTTCATATTTTATAACGACAGAAAGCTAATCCACTGATTTAGTGTGAATATAGATATTAGCGTATCTAACAACATCAACATGAACGTCATAATAATGACGCTTGCCATTTTTTTGACACTCTGATAGATTGAACGCGTTACTCAGGGTAAAAATGGGTCATATGGCTCAAGTCCGTGCTCTCCAATAGGAGGTACGGTTTTTTTTTGCCCATTTATAGGTAAATGTAATAGTGGTTGAGATCCCCCCATTTCGCATTATTCTAACGGTGTCAAAATCATTATATCGGGCGATAAATATCAAAGGAGCCCTTAGGCTCCTCTGATATTTATGCTTTTGGCAAAAGCCCGCGATCATGTCACAGGTGTGCTAATGCAATTTGCCTTATTTTCTCGCAAGGAAATACGCAATCTCTAACAGTTCGTCGTATGACTTAATCGCTCCCGTTTCAACGCGATACTTTCCATTAACCACTATCGCAGGCACACCCGTTAGCTTAGCGTTTTCAGTATCACGCTTCATCTTTGACATTTGTGCGTTAACCATAAAAGATTCTGCTGCTGCATCGAAATTTTTACCATCAACACCATTAGCAACAAAAATCGCACGGATATCATTTCGGCTTGTAAAATGCTGTTTTTTATCATGAATAGCGGAGAATAATGCGGGTTCTACCTTATCAGCGACCTTTAATTGGTGCGCAACGGCAAAGGCACGTGACATTTCTACGCCCATTTCTTTACCAATAAAATCAACATGTGCTTGGTTAAAAGCGATGCCTTCAGGCTTTTCTGCCAAGATTTTAGGCACGACAGTTTTAGAAAACGTGTAACAATGCGGGCAATAGAATGAGAAAAATTCAGTGATCTCAGGCTTTGCCGTTGCAGGGCCGTCGTTGATGACAGTGTAATGTACACCCTCTTGGTATTGCGCAGCCAATGCTGCCATTGGAGCCAGTAATAGAGCCGCTGCCATGAGTAATGCTTTTTTCATTAAAATTCCTTAAATCAATTTTATAAATAGTTTTGTACCGAAGACTAACATATTCCCATTTTTGAGTGTAACTCAAGCCTAAGAGTTCAATCTAATGTCACAGAAGAAGTCAGCAATCAGCCTTTTAATAAGGTATTAAACTTAACGGTGGTTCATCCAAGGCAAATAATTGCTCTTTGAAGGCTAAAATCTGCTGCTCCCAATATTTTTCATCCCCAAACCACGGGAAGTTCATTGGAAAAGCAGGATCCTGCCAACGTCGGCCAATCCAAGCATTATAGTGCACCATACGTAGTGCCCGCAGAGGTTCAATCAATACTAATTGTCTTATATCAAACTCACAAAACTCTTCATAGGCTTCGAGTAAAATCTCAAGCTGCATCAATTGCTGTTGCCTGTCACCCGTTAACATCATCCACAGATCTTGAATTGCCGGCCCCATACGCGCATCGTCTAAATCCACAAAACCTGGGCCGTTAGGCGTCCATAGGATGTTGCCAGGGTGCAGATCGCCATGCAGACGAATGGAGGTAAAAGCTTGTCGTTTCCAAATGGCATTTGCCTTCGCGAGCACTTGTTCCACGACAGTGAAGAATGGCAGCCGTAAACTCGTAGGGACCAGATCAGACTGCTTTAACCATGCCAGAGGTTCTTCACCTAGGATCAGTGGGTTCAATGGTTCTCGCTCAGAAAAGACTTCCTGCGCGGCATATTGATGGATGCGACCGATAAATCGGCCAACTAATTCCAGCTGTTCTAAATTATCGACCTCAAAAGCGCGGCCGCCCAAGGAGGGGAATAGAGTAAATCGATAACCTCGATACTCATGCAATGTGTTTCCATTCAAGATCACTGGCACCGCCATAGGTATATCTTCAGCAGCGAGGGCCAGAGCATAATCATGCTCTTCTTGAATTTGAGCATTACTCCAACGATCTGGGCGATAAAACTTGACCACAAAACGCGCCCCTTCGTCGCTGCGGAATTGATATACACGATTCTCGTAACTATTAAGCGCAAGTAAGCCAGTTTCGGGATAAATGCCGAGACTCTCTATCGCATCTAAGATCAAGTCAGGTGTTAAAGCTTGAAAATGAAACTCAGCGCCGCTGCTTTGGTTTGCTGATGGCATATTGCTTTGATTAAGCTGTTCTGGGCTCATATGGATTCACTTATAGGTGAGATTTCAGCAAAGTCGCTAAATATTCTAACACGTCAAAATCAGCTTCCCGTTCAGCCGAAAGCCAGCAAATGTTGCCGTAAAACTCATAGTTTAGCCAGAGTTGAGTCCCCTCAAACTCCAATAACCATTGGTGCCTATCTGCACCCCATTGGCGTTCGCGTACCGTGCAATCTAATGCGGCCACCAGCGGCTCGGCAAAATCGGCGAAGCGGTCAAAATCGATATCAGCACTGATCGATAGACTTAATGCGTTTTTATCTAAGCTAATGGCATCTATGCTAATGGCTTTTATGTGAGAGCTCGGTAATTTCATGCTTTTTATCCAATCAACTACTACATGACATAATTAACCCTTGGCCCCAATCGGGTGGACGCTTGGCTAATTCATCATGTTCAACTTGTTCTGCAAATGGCCGACTCAACACTTGTTGCAAACGCTGCAGTGGCGCAAGGTTACCTTCTTCTACGGCAATTATCGCCTCTTGAGCTAAATAATTGCGCAAAATATATTTAGGATTGACACTATTACGCTCAGTTTGCCAAGCCGCAATATCCGTAACGTCCCCTAATCTAAGCTGATAAGCTTTATACCAAGTGTCGAACTGATGAGTATCGATAAAATCATCCCGCAGGGAGCTATGTTGACTCCTTGGATCTAACTGACCAAATTGACGCCATGTTTGAGCGTAATCCAGTTGGTTTTTTTCCATCAACACAGTGAATTGACCTATAAGTTCAAGATCTTGCTTATCCTGCTCGGCCGTTGATTTATCCAATGTTGTCAGCCCCAATTTGGCGCGCATTAACAGCAAATAGGTCTGTACTAGCGCCTCTTGGTATTGATTAAGAATGGCAATTAAATCATCGGATGGGATCACAGGCGTGAGCGCCTGCGCTAAACGCTGCAAATTCCATAAACCGACCCCTGGTTGCTGACCAAAGGCATAACGACCTTCTGGATCGGAATGGTTACAAATAAAATCTTCTTGAAAAGTATCAAGAAAGGCAAAGGGGCCGAAATCAAAACTATCCCCTAAAATCGACATATTGTCGGTGTTCATCACCCCATGGGCAAAACCCACCGCCTGCCAATGGGCAATCATCTTAGCGGTATCTTGGACGACCTGTAAAAACCACGCTTTATAACCCGATGGATCGCAACTCAAATGAGGATAATGCTGAGTAATAGTGAAGTTGAGTAATTGGAGCAGCTTATCGGCACGTCCGCGTTCACTGTGGCAGAAAAATTCGAAATGGCCGAAACGAATATGGCTACGAGCTAAACGCACGGTAATCGCCGCAGTTTCTTGGCTCTCACGCCAGACAGGCATATCCGAACCGATTACGGCTAAGGCGCGAGTCGTAGGTACATGTAAATGATATAAGGCTTCCGAGACTAAGAACTCCCTCACAGCTGAGCGCATCACGGCGCGGCCATCACCATGACGTGAGTATGGAGTTGGACCACCGCCCTTAAGTGCCACATCCCATGCGCCATTCGGCCCTATCGCTTCACCTAAAATAATTGAGCGGCCATCACCTAAACGCGGTGTATACCCGCCAAATTGGTGGCCGCTATACACTTGAGCATAATAAGTGGCGCCATCGATGGCGGCATTACCCGATAACCCCAACAGTAACTCGTCCGTAGGTTGAGTTAAGCCTATCAGTTGGGCAGCATCATGACTCCATGCTAACCACTGTGGATGACTGAGTCCCTGCGGATATACTTGAGAATAAAACTCAGGTAATTGAGTAAAAAAATCCTGTTTAAACTGCATACTTACCCGCCTATTGACTCAAAGTCTTACAAACAAGCACAGAGTTAGCATCAATCTCACACAGATGCCCACATTGATACACTCCAGCAGTGCTAGACTGACTTAAACGCTGCATCCCAAGCGCCTTACGCTGACACTGCTCTAACGTATCGTAATAACCATTAATATCATCAACTTGCAAAGACTCTGCAGGCACTATATCGGTATTAGGATAATAGAAAAGAGTCCATTCAGGCGCTTTAGTACATCCACTCAGTAGCCATAATCCCAACAGGACACTGGGCAAGGTATAACGTAACTTCATCTTCTCTACCCCATAAAAAAAGCGAACCTTAGTTCGCTTTTGCGCATTCAGTTAAGCTGGATTCTACACTGCCTAAGCGAGGGAAATAACCGCTTTTCACCTAAGGGATTAATCCACTCATTTGCGTTAAACCTTTGCTACTTTTGCCTGAGCCTTTTCGATACGACTAATTCGCCCCTCAAAGCCCGTCACAGTGCCATCACTTAAGCCTAGCAGTAATGCCTCTTGGCACAGTGCAATAGCGGCATCAAATGCCTGAGTATCACTGAGTAATGTAGCGAGTTGTAAAAAACCGGAGGTTTTTAGCTCAGACACTTCGTCTTTTTCTGCAGAAACGGCGTGGAAAAGTGCAAGATAAGGCTGTGTTAGCTGAGCGCCATAGTTAAGATAATCCGCAGATTTACGCTGCTTGTAACACTCACCAATCATATTTTGTAGCGCGGTGTATCGTTCAAGGGCAGAGCCCGCCCGTTGATATTCTTCAAAGGCGCGTTGTAATGTGATATTTGCCCACGTATCTGGCGCGGCAAAACTGATCTCTGACGTCGAGGAAGTTGAGCCCATATTTAATGTGGATTGCGCTGCCAGCTCTGATATTGGCTCGAATTTAGGTGTGGTTTCAACTGGATCACCCATTTCATTTGGTGGCGAGCCTAAAATAATAACCGCTTCTTCGTTATGGGCTGCTGGCGCATCTGCCTCGTTAACATCAGGAGCAATATGAAGAGTGTGTGTTTGAGACGCCGTCTGAGCTTGAGGTTCGCGGGGCATTAGCTCTGCTTCAACTTCTTTTGCGGTAACAACTTCAGATTCTGGCAAAACGACGGCCTTTACCTCATTAACGGCGGTGGTTGTTTCAACCTGCTCAGGATGCTCAGTATAAACCGTAGAGTTTTCAGTCGTCTTTTTAGGTGTTATTGCTTCTTGCTCCTCTTTCGCCAAGCGCTGCGCGCGACGAAATAGGAATACACCGATTGCAATCAGTATTATTACGACAATGATCTTCATTCTTGTTCACCTTTGATGGCCGCTTCTCGTCAGAAGCTGTGTCAATTGGCTTACCAAGCCATATCCCTTGAGGTGGCTGGCAACGGGGGTTATCTAAAAATTGAGCAGAGATTAACCGCTATTAAAGTCCATACTATCAGTGTAAATCAAGTAATTATGCCTTTTTATACGATCTTACACTCAAATCGTTATAATAAATTGCATTAAACTTAAGCTTTATCTCCCCACTTAGCGATAAGTCAACATTTTGCAACACTAAAAAAGGAATGCTATGCAACAAATACTGATCGTCGCCCATGCAAGCCCATACGGCACAGAAAAATTATTTAATACCTTACGGATTGCCATGGCATTGCAAGATCAAGAGGAACAACAGATAGGTCTAAAGATCTTTTTAATGTCAGATGCCATTTTTGGTGCCCTCAAAAACCAAACAACACCGGATTTAAGCTACAACTTACAACAAATGTTTGAAATCCTCAGCGCACAACAGGTCCCTATTTTACTCTGTAAAACCTGCGCACAGGCCCGTGGTGTGAATGCAGAGATGATTATTGAAGGCGCTGACATTGGCACACTACAGGATTTAACTCGTTGGACCTTAGCCGCAGATAAAGTCATCCATATTTAAGATGCACCTTAAGATTATTTTCTTGATCAATTTAAAGCCTTATTTTGTGCGCACCTTCATAAATTGGCGCATCTCTTTTGTCAGCGCCAATCTCACTGCTTATGATAGGATATCCGAGTAACTGACTAAGGTATTCAAATGGACGCAGCGGAACTACTCACAGGCAAGCTTCTATACGAACACCAAACCATAGCTGCCATGGCGAAAATTTATTGCAAGGCACACCACCAAGGACAAGATGAAAATGGTCTGTGTTCTGATTGTCTTGAATTATTAGATTATGCCGCAACTCGTTTAGATCGCTGTCCTTACGGCCAAAACAAGCCGACCTGCAATAAATGCCCCGTGCATTGTTACAAGCCCGTCCAGAAACAAATCGTGAAAGAAATTATGATTTACTCAGGACCTCGTATGCTGTTACCTCATCCGATACGCGCTATTAAACACCTACTCGCCGAACGGGTTCCAGTTCCGGATACAGTGCCAGAGGCCGCATCCAATCGACATCAACGCATAGCCAATTCAAAGAAAAACCCCTAGTAACACTTTTGCGACACCCATTTCCCTGTTATAACAAGGCTCGAGGTGTCGCACATGAACGAATTTAATACTTTTTTCGCTCAAGCTTATTGGTGGCTATCATTACTTGGAGGCTTGCATTGCCTCGCACTCGCTATTTATATTCGCTATTTTTACCACGCAGACGGCAATCAAAAACTTCTGGCAAGCTTTCTCAGTCTTATTGCACTTTACTTTCTCACAGGCATGCTTAATCGCGATAATACGCCGATCCCTATTCATATTTTATTTAATCTTATCAATCCAATATATTTCCTACTTATGCCTTTGCTCTATCTTTATTGCAAACGCAGTTTAGAGCAACGCTTTGAACCTATTGGCTTTTCAAAACATTACTGGCCATCCATTTTTACTCTTTTTATCGCAGTAATCGATATCTTCCTCAGGATAGATTTAGAAAAAAATCCGATTTGGTTTCAAGCTGAAATTATCCTGCATCAAATCAATATTGATATCAGCCACTGGGGGATCCTGTTACCTCTGTTACTTTCGATACAAACCTGCGGATATTTTATTGCTCTGTGGATTTTATTTAGACGCTACAAAGTACCCAAACAAGAGTCCCCCAACGCACCACAGGCAAGCCTACGTTTAATCCGTTTTCGTTGGCTTTTTAGCCTAACCTTAGCCATGTTACTTAACTGGCTTATCCGCGCATTTGTCGTCGTTATCCCCTTTTATCTTGGTGACTCACTCTCCATATTCTCCCACGCTTTACCCCGCCTAACCTTATTACTGAGCATCTATTTACTCGCAGCCTATGGCCTAAAACAAATTACCCGTATCGCCTATTTAAAAGGGCATCTTGCTGCGCCTACAACACCGACAACCACAGCCCAAACAGAAGAACTACTTACTTCAGAGGAGTTTGACTTTCTGCAACACCTTCAACAAGAATCGAATGAAGTCAGTGACAAATCCGCAGAATCTAAACACAACGCTCAGAACTAAAAGCATGATTCAATATCCAATACTGCATCAACCTCGCCGTTTCTCTAGCAAACTGAACCTCGGCTGACATGAACACAGTAATTAGCTGTCATTATTCACTATTAAGGGTACTCTGATGGAACTGAGTACTTGAGGAGAATCCATATGAAATCTTTTTTAACTGCAATTGCTGTATCAACATGCCTTATTGTGAGCCTCTTTACCGCCCCCGCTACACGAGCAGATGACAGCTATAACAAAGCGTTAGCGAATTTCCATCAAGCAAAAGAAACCCGTAAATTTTTCGATACTGCCTATGGTTATGCCCTATTCCCAACAATCGGGAAAGGCGGTATTGGTATAGGTGCTGCCTACGGAAAAGGACGAGTCTATCAAGCTGGTGTCTATACTGGTGATTCTAGTATGACTCAGCTATCCATAGGCTTTCAGTTAGGAGGACAAGCCTACAGCGAAATCATCTTCTTTAAAGATGCAAAATCCTACGATGCCTTTACAAGCGGTAGTTTCGAGTTCGACGCCCAAGCTTCTGCTGTTGCGATAAATATGGGGGCAAATGCACAAGCGGGAACTAAGGGTAATTCTGCAGCTGCAGGCCAATCCGGTGGAAACCAATCCGCGACTGGGGCCTATATCAATGGTATGGCAGTATTTACCGCAGCAAAAGGTGGCTTAATGTTTGAAGCGGCGTTAGCGGGACAATCTTTCACTTTTGAGCCTAGAGCTAACTAAAACGACCTTAGCATTTAAGCTAAATCTTTTCCCTCCAATGTAAACGGCGAGTGATATCACTCGCCGTTATTTTATCTTCAAGATAAACCGTGCTATGGGTCGTCAGCTACTTTACGTAACCCTTTAACACATCATCAATCATAATATTAAGGGATGTTATGCCCGCCCCAGTTATATACCAAGCCTCGGGATCCACAAAAATAATGTTCCCCGTCTTCCAAGCGTTAGTTTCACGCAAGAGAGGGTTATCGATAGATTGTTTATCCAATACAGGGCTTCGCTCCATCACTGCGGTTCTGTCAACCACGTAAATGATGTCGGGATTGTTTTCAAGAATAAACTCGCTTGATACAGGTTGACCGTGCAATCCCATCTGCTCTGAAAGGCTAGCGGGTTTAACCCCTAGCGCACTGTAAATGAACCCATAGCGTGAACGAATACCTAAAAATCGAAAAGCGCCATTATTATGCAACACCACCAATGCTTTTTCTGGCCTGTCCTTAATCACCATTCTGGCGGCTTGGATCTTAGTTTCCAGTTCATCCACTTTATGTTTTGCCAAGGTTTGCTTATCGAATAATTTCCCCAGCATCAATAAGTGTTTTGTGACTATATCAAAGTAATCGCTGTTGCTGTCTTGGTAATCAATATCCAAATGAATGGTTGGTGCCAAATTGGAAAGCGCTTGATAATGACTAGCTTGAACGGATGACATCAGCACCAAATCGGGTTTAAGTGCATAAATACGTTCCATATTGGGTTGAACGATAGCACCTAAATCAACGATATCACTATTGTTGCTGTAATCTTTCAGGTAATAAGGAACAAAATCCTTTGGCATACCGACAATGGGAACACCCAACTGTTCGAGATAGTCGACTTCATTCATATCTAAGGCGGCAACGCGTACTGGCCGTTTTGTAATAACAGTAGTGCCCAGCTTATGCTCTACCTCTATCGGGGCAAACTCCAACTCAACCGTTGAAGCACTCGTATCCGATGATGCAGGCTGTAATGACTCGGTTTTATTGTCGCAGGCCAGCAAAAAAGCCGAGCTAAATAACAGAATCGCTATCACTTTAGTCCCACTTCTACATTTCGACGTCACTTGTATTCTCCTTGTAAGTTGAAGTTGAAATAGTTACATACAGTTCCTTGACTCGTTTTCAGCACCTCAAGATCCAGTTCGTACAGGGCTTTTAACCTTTGTGCTGTAACGACCTCTTCAACGGGTCCAGCGCAGTGCACAACGCCTTGCTTCATACCGACAATATAGTCGGAGTAGTTAGCTGCAAAATTGATATCGTGAACCACTAACACTACCGTTCGTTTGTAATCGTCACACAGATGGCGAAGTGCCCGCATGATGCTAACGGCATGTTTCATATCCAGATTGTTGAGCGGTTCATCTAACAATAAATAATCCGTTTGCTGCGCAATCGCCATTGCCAGAAAAGCCATTTGGCGCTGTCCGCCGCTAAGTTCATCAATAAATACATTGGCTAATGACTCTAAAGCTAAAAACGACAGCGCTTCATCAATGGCGCGATGATCTTCCTTTGTGAGTGCCCCTTGGCTATAGGGAAAACGACCAAATGCCACTAACTCCCTGACCGTCAGGCGTAAATTGAGGCTGTTAAACTGACGCATGGTTGCCACTTGCTTGGCATAATCCTTCAAGGGAATATTGTGGATAGCAGTACCTTTGAGTAATACCTCGCCCTGCTGGATATTCAGTAACCGACCAATCGACATCAGTAAGGTACTTTTGCCGGCACCGTTGGGGCCGATGAGAGAAGTCATCTGATGTTCGGGAAATTGTGCAGTGACATTTTTTAGCACAGGTTTCGCGCCATAAGACTGATATAAGTTATTGACGGTTATCACACTGCGCTCCGAGGTTTAAGAATTAAGACAAAGAAATAGGCGCCACAAAATAGATTAATTAACAGCCCAACACTGGTTTGATAATTAAACAGATGCTCAACAAGCATTTGCGCGATCAGAAAAACCGAGATAGCAACGGCGCATCCTGTTATCAAGGTAAATGAGTGCGACGGATGCCTTGCCAGTGCATAGGCCATATTCGCGACAAATATCCCCATAAAAGCAGTCGGCCCCACTAAACTGGTTGATATTGCGACCAATACCGCGATAAGACCCAATAGCAGGCGCACCACTTTTTGATAATCAATACCAAGAGAGATAGCTTGCTCCCGCCCCATTAGTAATACATCAAGTACAGCACGCACTCTCCAAGCGGCAATACACACGGCACTGACAAGTACTAGAGAGATAAGTAATTGCTCTGGTTGAGCGCGGTTGAACGACGCTAAGCTGTAGCTCTGGAAAATAGAAAACTCACCGGGACTGATAGAATATTGGATTAACTGAGTAAAACTGCCTAACACCACAGTGAGCACTAAGCCCACAAGCAGTAGGAAGAACACATCATGTCGATCTCCACTAAATAGCCAACGATGAATCGCCATTGAGTAAAGCAACATCACCACGACTGAGACAAAGAAATTGCTGTTAGCGGTGATCAGAATACTGCTTCCCGTCCCTAAGATAAGGATCAACAGTGCCTGCAAAATCAAATAAACCCCTTCATACCCCATGATAGATGGCGTTAAAATGCGATTTCCGGCTAAGGTCTGAAACAGTATCGAAGAAAACGCAATACAGACACCACCAAGGCAAATAGTGCCCAAACGCACCAATCGATTCGGTATGACATAGTCAAAATCAAAGCCTGAGCCCATCAATAAAAATGTGACTGCCAACATAATAGGCAGCCCCCAGCTCAAAAAACGCCATGCACTGTCTTTCATTTGATTTTCCAAACGATAACTAGAAATATGAGTCCACCTAAACAGCTTGCCGTTAGACCTATCGGAATTTCAAAGGGATACAAAACAAGCCGACCAAGCAAGTCACAGATAATCAGTAGTGTTGCGCCAGCAAAGGCGATAATAGGCAAGGTACGTTTTAAATTATCGCCGTAACGCATTGCGACAAGATTAGGAATAATCAAACCAATAAATGGAATGCTCCCGACTGTGAGAACTGTGGTCGCTATGGTCAGGGAAACCAGCACTAACCCTAAGATAACTAGGTTGAAATAACTCAGGCCTAGTGTGGTAGCTAAGCCTTCGCCCATTCCTACAATGGTAAAGCGCTGTGCATAAAGGTAGGTCAGTATGACTACGGGAAGGATCAGATAGATGATTTCGTAGTTACCCTGCACGATTTTTGAAAAATCACCCAGCATCCATCCCTGCATACTTTGCATCATATTGTTTTGATAAGCATAAAGTTCCGCTATCGCACTGAGTACACTGCCAAACATAATCCCAATAATTGGAATGAGCACCGGACTCTTATACCGAATACCACGAATAATCAGAATAAAAGCTAAGCTCGCAAGCAAGCAAAAAACCAAAGCCCCCAACATTCTGGCGGTGACACCCATACTCGGGGCATGAATGATTGAAATTAATATCCCTAGTTTGGCGGCATCAAGCCCGCCACAAGTAGCAGGTTCAACAAACTTGTTTTGCACAATCTGCTGCAATATCACGCCACAGACAGCGAGCCCTACACCTGAGCAAATCAAGGCAAAGAGCCTCGGCAAGCGACTCGCAGATAACACCAACCAGACATCATCCGATAACGTCAGCATCTGCGCCACAGAGGCATACTTTGCGCCTAGCAGCAATGAGGCAAAACAAAGCACAAAAAAGCACGTCAGTGCATAAACCACCTTCACAAACTGATACTTCCTATACGCAATAAATCTTGTACTAATCTGCAGCCGCTATGAGGTTTTCATATCGACGCGCTATGTTTGAGCCTTATCGGATCCCCCTGCCTTTTGGGCATGGGTAACGGCAATACCCGCTAACACTAAGTCACGTTTTCGCTCCCACCATTTGCGGGCGCCCACCTTCATGATGTCTACCATCGCATTTATCTGCTCAGCTTTATCAGGGAGCTTGGTGGCTTCATCTTCCCAAATTGCGATAATTCGCTCTTTACGTGTCCGGCCATCGGCTTCTGGTTTAGTGGTTGACCACCATCCCAAAAAGCACTCCCCCACCATGTCAACTAAGATATCAACGGCAAGCACTGCCTCATCGAGGGAGAAGCCTTTGTGTTGCAGCTTTTCGACCGATTCAGCAAAAGAACGTATACCCGATGACGGCGTAACACTGGCCTGATGAATAGATTCAGCGAGGCCAGGATGACGCTCATACAGTGCCCAAATGGCATCGGTCAATATGATCAATTCGCTCCGCCAATCGGTGGCCGCTGGCGCTCGCCAGTCCAGCTCATTGATAGCAAGCTCAGCAGCAATGGAGATAACGTCATTTCGACCTGCTACGTGATGGTAGAGGGAAGAATGATCGACCTTTAAATGCGCCGCTATAGCTGGGATGGTCGCTTGATCAACTCCAATCTCCAACGCAGCTCTGGCGATAGCCTCACGGGAAATACGGCTTGGTCTGCCACGCTGGCGTTTTTGAGTAGGTTGATCCGGTACTTGTGTCATATCGATAAGGTTTCCAAGGCAAAAATGCCATTCTAACCGCTCTTGCTACCCGCTGCATGGCAATACCCAATACCGCGGGTAGAAGCTAGCTGCTAAAACTTCGCCCTAACGCCTACACCTATTTCTCGTGGTTCAAGTAAATATGCATCCACGCCTCCGGTACTTCTGTCAGCCATTTTTGCCACAGGAGCTCGTTCATCCAGTAAATTGCGCGCATAAACAAAGGCTTCAAAATATTGGTTGATTTGATAGGAAGAATTCAGGTTTACCGTAGTGTAAGATCCCACTCTTAACTCTGGCTCATTGGTATCCGTTGAAAAGTATCCATCCGTATGGCGCACATCACCGCTCACTTTGATAGTGTCTGTGATTGAATAGTCAAACCCTATATTGAACATATATCCCGGCGCTTTACTAAACTCGTTGCCGACAAACTCCTCGCCACGGTAGTCATTAAATTCACTTATCTCAGTTTCAAGTAAACCCAACCCACCATATAAGCTAAAACTATCGGCCACTTTAAAGTTCCAATCTAATTCAATCCCATAGCTCTGCGCTTCATCGGCATTAATAATGACAGAACCAAAGGGTCGTCCATCGAGGTAGTCAGTAACTGAACGTTGTGAATCTTTAAAGCGGGTGTAAAAGAGATTGCTATTTATGATTAAGCGCTGTTCAAGCAGATCGATACGGGTAAAAAGTTCATAGTTCCATGCCGATTCGGCATCGAATGTATAATATTCGCCACCGCGGAAGTTAATACCTGTGCCCCCTGGAATGTTACCTTCACTGATCATAGCGCCGATTAAGACGTGATCTGTCAGATCATAGGACAGGGCAACCTTAGGTAATAAAGCCGTAAATGTCTCTTCATATTGATGGCGCACGTTTGGGATGTAGCTAGCAATACCATCGTGGCTAATTTCATCAGACTGATAACGGAGTGCGCTGGTGAATGCCCACTTGGGTGAGAAGCGCCATATGACTTCACCGTAGGGGGCAAAACTGGTATGTCTCAGGTCGGCGTCGGCATGACCAAATACGTTGTTCAGCTTGTTGTTGGTTTTATCATCCCAGTAGAAGACACCGGCAACCCCACTAAACTCTGAACTCTTGTCACCAAAGTTCAGCCTTATATCATTCGAAAAGTTTTCATTATCTCGTTTTGCAATCCCTTGATAAGGTGCTGCAAATCGATAATCAAACTGGCCTTCTGAATACTGCAGTTGGTTATGCAGCTTCATCCCATTGTAAAACACATATTCAAGATCAAAAATCCCGACATGATTGCTGACTTCCTGATTATCCTGAAAAATTGAACGATTTTCTAAGTCATCATAGGGTTCTGATACCACCTCGTTTCTGGGACGTTTAGCCTCAGTGGAGGAATAAGTCAGCATGGCGGAAAAGTTGCTGTATTTTTCGGGTTCCCATAGCAACTTCGCCCGTAGATTTTGGTTTTTAAACTCAAAATCCAAATCATGGGCAGTAAAATCGGGATTAACGTAATCAACAAAAGTATCTCTAGCGCTGTAATCTGCGCTAATTCTTGCGGCAAAGTCATTACTGAGCGCACCGGACGCCATGACCGAAAAGCGCT
Source organism: Shewanella sp. W3-18-1 (assembly GCF_000015185.1). Lineage (NCBI taxonomy): Bacteria > Pseudomonadati > Pseudomonadota > Gammaproteobacteria > Alteromonadales > Shewanellaceae > Shewanella > Shewanella sp. W3-18-1. The sequence goes on from NC_008750.1 coordinate 4,364,939, forward strand.
GCTTATTTCGACTGCCATAAAGTGCTTGCGCTGCAAATTCTGGCGTATAAGTGGGGTTATGGGTATGGATCACTACAGCGCCAGCAATACTGTTGGCTCCTTGACTGGTCGTTTGCGGACCACGGTAAACTTCAATAGACGACACATCCCACACGCCTGCGGCGCCTAAATCCAGTTCTGCGGGGCTCAGATATTTACCATCAACACTGATAGTAGCCCCGGGTACAGGCTTAGATAAGTAGGCATTACCCGCTGCAACAGGCCCTTTGGTATCCGTACCGCGGATAATGGGCGCATCGGTATTTCCGGCATAAATTAAGTTTGGCGTACCGCCGAGAATTTCAGAAATCGTTGATTGGTCGGCATTTTTCCTCAACTGTTCTTCAGTGATCACTGTCACTGAGCTAGCCGTTTCCTTCAGCGTGCGCTCGATTTTCTGACCGTAAACTGTGATGACTTCAATATTTCCCGCTGCATCTTGTTGCTTGGATTGCTTATCCGGAGCAGTTCCACTGTCAGCAATAGTTGAGCCTGAAATAGCGCTAAGCCCCAGCGCAAGAGAACCGATAACCCACTTTGATTGTGGGTAAAACTTACCAAATCGGGGCATGTGTAATAACTCCTTATACGAAAGATTTGCACCAATGAGAATAGTTATCAATTATATTATCGCCACTCAAAACATTTATCAACACAATGTTGATAAATAAAAATGACCGCTTAATATGGTCGCCATCTCATGGCGGTTCAATTTTTATGAAACAAGGAATTTGGCTCGTGGATGTTCATTTACCCATAAACTCTGGCACTCAGACTATTTTTTACTCTGCAATATCAAGACTTCATCGCTTCATTGGCCTTGTGTTAATCACACTTTCCAGACTGAAGCCCAGCCTGTTCCACTTCGATTTTTTAGGTGAACATTAAAATGCAGCGACTTTTCAGTCCCACTTCAACATTAGCCTTCGCCCTACGTCCGGCGATTCCCGCACTCACTTTCGGAATGCTGCTAGCGGCAGGTGCTGGCGTGACGACACTAGGTGCACTCTGGTGCATGATTCAACTTATTGCTGGCCATCATTCGCTATGGTTAGCGGGGGCGCTCATATTTGGGGTCGTGTCAGCGCGGCTATCAGCTGGCGCATCTTGGGTTAACCACAATGCTGAGGCGCAATTTTCTGGAAGATTAAGGCGTCATGTTGCAGCGCATCTTGTCAGGCTGCCACCAAGTACTTTGGCAAAATATAAGGGCGAAAAGTTAAAGCGATTAATGGTCGATGACATAGCGTCATTGCATCATATGATCGCGCATTTACCCTCTGAGTTAGCGACCTTTATCATTGTCCCTGCCATCACTATCGGTTTGCTGATCTTAAGTGCGGGCCTAGTGGCATTACTTGCCCTTATCCCAGGCCTAGTCGCAGCGCTTTTCTATTTGGTGGTGATCCCAAGGCTTGCTGCAAAACAGGGGGAAGCACGAGTCAATGTGATGGGAAATATCACTGCTGCAGTGGATGATTACTCGCGTGGTGCACCTGTATTTCGCATTTATGGGGCACAAACGGGTGCTATGGTCGACTACCAAAAGGCAACTAAGCATTTTATTGAGGAGATCATTGAGCGGGTAAGCAAGGTATCCACTTCAGTCGCAGTGGCCACATCACTACTGCAGGCTGTCTCTACTTTTGCCATTGTCTATGCCATCGGGTATGAATGGCCCCCAGAAAAGCTTGCTGCAGCCTTGTTCTTCAGTCTGGCCATTGTCACACCAGCCCTAAAGCTCGGGCATGGGCTTGATTATCTTGCCACGGGCCGCGCTGCCGCTCAGCGGCTAACGGATTTTCTTGAGCAGTCGAGAGTTCCTGTTGGTAACGGCAATATTGAGCTTAATGCAAATATGCCGCTCACCCTCACGAATGTTGTGCCTTCACTGTCTACAAGCAATCAATCTGTGCCCATTAACTATCAATTTAGAGCTGGCAGAGTCACGGCAGTTACAGGGATCAGTGGTGTTGGCAAATCCACATTACTGCGCTTATTAGCTGGCATGGAGCAGCTAAATGCCGGAGATATTCGACTCGCTGGTATTGCACTCAAGGAGATGGATGAAACCTCGATTAATCGCGCGATCATGCTATTGCCGCAAGGTGCGGGACTACTGGCAACCTCCATCGCCGACAATCTCGCGCTCACCGCACCTGATGCCACGGATGAGGATTACTTAGCAGCATTACACTGCGCGCAATTGGATAAATCCTTAACTACTCATGCAAGCACACTGTCTGGCGGTGAAATACAACGGGTTAATCTTGCTCGTGTATTTCTTTCACCCGCTAGGGTGATATTGCTTGATGAACCCACATCGGCCCTAGACAGCGAAACGGCGTTTAACGTGTTCACAGCACTACGCTATCACGCAAAAACAAACCACAAAACCATTGTGATGGTCACCCATGACTTAACGCTTGCCGAGCTGGCGGATGACAAGCTCACACTCAAGCATCATCACAGGGAAGGAGAAGGCCAATGATAAATCATCCCCAAGATTACGCAGCCATAAAGCACTTAATACCTGTTGCCTGCGGTTGGGCTGTGGCGGCCATATTGGAAGCGGCATGCTACATTCAACTGGCTTTAGCCATTATTGAGCAGCAATCACCGCAAAAAGTGCTATCGATTGCCGCAATAACCATACTCACCACAATACTGGCTTCGCGTTCAGGTTTTTGGGCTGGCGCAAAGCTGGCCAATGCGCTCTACAGTGCATTAGGCACGACCATGCAACAAGCTAAACTATCTTGGTTTACACCGAGTGTCAGGACACTACTCATAGAAACTGTCTCTCGAAGTATTCCTGGCTTTATGAGTATTCCGGCACATCAATTTCAGGTATTTATTCATGCACCGCTTATTCCGCTCTGCATTACCTTTGGCATAGGATTGATCGGTGGCATACCACTGGTACTGATGTTGGCTAGCTTGTTGCTCGTGTCATTTGTGATTCAGAGTATGGCGCAACGAGCCCTTGCCCGCGCAGATATGGACCGAAACAACACTGAATTGGCAGCGGATCAGTCAACCCTTGAACTGATCGACCACCTAGAGTTACTGCGCACAGCAGCAGGTTATCGCGGCGCAACAACACGGTTGGAGCAAAACTGGTTGGCACAAGAAATCGCATTGGAACGAACTAATCGCGCCGCTGCTATAGCAACATTACTGTCGGCTATCGCCAGCTTTTTACCTATTGCAGGCATGGCACTCTATCTGGTGCTATCCGGTATAAACAATACGACAATGCTGCTCGCTGTCTTGATGTTGACCATGCGCGCGGCGGCGCCACTTGAGACTCTCGCCGTGGCGGGAATAGGCATTAATGATCAGCTAGCGGCTATTAAACACTATCGACAAGCGACTCATGCGCCAACGCTCAAAGAGCCAAGCCAAGCACAACAAAAGACACCGAACAATCATACAATCGAACTGAATAACGTAACATTTCCTCCTGCGGTGCAAAATATCAATGCCACTATCGAGCCAGGTGAACGCGTGCTGATTGGCGGCCCGAGCGGTTCAGGTAAAACCAGCTTACTTAAGTTATTGATGCGCTTTGATGATCCCACCCTAGGCCTGATCACTTTGGGCAAGGTGCCACTCACGTCAGTCCCCACTGCTGAACTTGCCCGCTTTTTCGCCTATGTGCCGCAGGATCCACTCATCTTTACAGGCACCATTGCCAGTAATATTCGCATTGGTAACCCTGATGCCGACGATCAAGCCGTAGATAAAGCAGCACGCCAAGTGGCGCTAGATGAAGTATTAGACAGATCAGAACTGGGCATTTACCAAGAAGTCGGCTTACAAGGTGCAGGGTTATCGGGAGGGGAACGCCAAAGGCTTGCCTTAGCACGTGCGCTTATCAAAAATGCGCCAATTCTGATAATGGATGAGGCCACCTCGGCATTAGATGAAGAGACAGAAAAGCGCGTTGCTAAGATGATTTGCGAACAAAAATGCACGCTAATTTTGGTCTCCCACCACAATCAAACTATCTGGCAACCCACTAAGATAATAGACATGAGGTAATCAATAAAACCCCGGTATCTCTCTAAAACTGCGTTTTATCTAGTTTAGGGCGACGGAATTTGAATAGCGCAATAACACATGCTGTTCACTTGTGGTAAGTGTTAATATTTTAGTCACCTGATTTAATAGGAAATGGTATTTATCATTTAATAAATACCATTTCACTATCACTGACAATTACTTATGTCCCCACGGAGCGGGTGGCAAAGGTTGTGGCTGAGTTAGATCAAAATCCACTTTAAAATCGCGGTTTTCACGGGTGAGTTGATAGCTAAACATCGTTGGCGTTATCGCCATATGCCACACATTCGTCACAGACTGAGTCAGACCATTTTTCATAAAGTTATCAATTGATTCTTTATCAATCGGAAATGACTGTTTTTGATTTGTCCCTTCATCTACAGTATCACCGCCATACATGGTCACAGCATCTTCGCTGCCATCTTGATGTCGATGATCGTGTTTTAGCCTAAGGCCTTGGGATGTCTTTGTCAGCACCCAAGTACGTGAGTGGTCATCACCCACATGGAAAGGAATTTTTAGCTCAGTATCAGTGCATTCACGCACATGCATCACTAACGGCTTACCACTAAATGCCGAATCGGCGCTATCACCTGATACCACTTTGCCCGCAAAGGCTTGCCCACAGTGGCTCGCTATTTGCGCAAAAAACGCATCCTGTGGCTTAACAGTGTTAGCGAGTGAGGGCGTGACCAGTAATGATAGCGTTGTGAGCCCAAGGCTCTGAAGGATAATGCTGTTTTTCATATTGTTCTCCATTTTTGATGAAAAACAACTTAGCACAAGGGAATAAATTTAAACTGAATTTCCCTTGTGCTCGTGGTGTGGATTACCAACCAATGTAAGTACGAGAACGATTGCCGAGGCGCTTTTTAATAAACCGTGCCGTAATAATACTGCCCACCATGAGGAATATGAAAATCCCCGCAGAAAACAGCACGCTAGTCACCCAAGACCCAGGTGGTAAACGGTAACGTAATAGTTTAGTGACCACACCAATCAGCATATCGAAAAGTGGATGGATAAAGAAAATGGCAAAACTCATCTCCGCTATCTCTATCAGCCAAGGTAAACGGCTGCGCCCCGAAAGCCACTCACAGAAATTCAGTGCTAATACACACAAACATAACTTTTGGATAAATTGCCAATCGACACCATTATATTCAAATGGCGCTTTATGATAGTTACCAATATGCCCCACTATATAGCTCTGCTCAACCAAACTCACGACTAAGAAAATGATCGCTAATCCAGTGATTATTCCTCCAAAGCGTGTCACAAGATGTTCATCTTGTGAATATAGAATGCCTATCAAATAGAAGGGCATAAAATACACCATAGAATGAATAAAATTGACGTTACCTATGGGGCGATGCAGATAAATAGCCACCACACAACTCAGTACAAAGAGTGTCCAGCGCATCGACTGTGAACACCGGATAAACCATAAAAATACGGGCGAGAATAGAAAAACCGCCATAATGAAGGGGATATACCAGTGGGGATAGAGGATATAACCATTCCTCACGGTATAAAAGATACTCAATAGCACATTATCGAGCGGTTGTTGCTCCATGAATATCCAGCGCAAGCATAAGAAAAATAGGCCGACAAAGGACACGATTAAAAAGGGATAAAGTACATTATGTACTTTATTTTTCATAAACTTACTATAATCAAAATCTTTGTAGAAAATACGATGAAAAAAATAGCCAGAGATAAACACAAACAGTGCAGTGCCTCCCCTGAGTAAGTTTTCTAATAGCAGTGGAAACCCTTGTCCAGAGTTATAAACACTGTGACCAAGTACGATTAAGATAATCGCGATGCCACGCATATAGGTAAATTCGAGTTGGTTTTTTCTCATTATTAATTCATCGCACAGTAGAGAGTTCGCCCCTCAACAACACTTGCAGAAACCCTGATTGTTCCATGGATTTCCAGTTCATTGAATACTAAATACTGCCCCTCGCGCTGGAAGGGAAATGCTAAAGGTAACAGAGTTGCGGCTTCAATGCCCTCACAATAATTCTGTAGAGGGACATCCAATAGTGGACTACCATTAACATTTAAGTTGCTGAATTGTGAACTCATCCCTAAATAAGCTTGTGTCATCTCCCCTTGATAGGGCACCACGTAAAAGCCTGAGCGCACATCCCCCACATCGATAAAACTACTGCTATCACTCACACTTGGCATCACGAGTAAAGGCACTTTTGGGTCCTGAATATCCTTAAGCAACTGCGCTAATTTCTGATGTGTTGCAGGATAATAGGCCAACATATTCTGTAAATTTTTTTTCTGCGCACTCTGTTTTTCAACGGGTGGCACTATCGGCTTCACACGATTAAGCAACAGATCTACGGCTAACATGCCTGACATAACCGATTCTTTCCACACATAGGGATCTTGATTGATATCTAATAATATGCCCGCAATAGCGCCAATATTTTCCGCCTCAGCAGCCCATCCACCCAGCATCTTTTGTTGTTGATAATAATTATGAACATACTGCAACAACAGCTTTTGGTAACCCAAGTAGGATTGATTTTGACTTAACAAGCGTGCGCCTGCCACTAACTCGATATACTTAGCGCTGCCTTCCACGAGATCATTTAAATACCCCGCCCTATCCTCGTTAGGTGCAATTTGACGCCATAGCTGTAGCCAATAGGCGGCATAACCCAGTTGTACAGACTGTTGCTCGGGTTGCATTAACGCCACCATCAAGGCATTAAATAACTGTAAGCGGTAATAGCGAGCGTCAAGATTGAGCGGAAAAACCTCACCTTCATAACGGCGTCCTTCTTCTAATATTCGCCATTCCGACTGAGCATAAAAATGAAATGCTTCGTGTAAGCTATTACCCGCCCAAACTAAAAAGGATAAATCGGTGATTTTTGTGTCAGCAGCAAATTGAATTGTCGGCGCTTCAAACTGAATTAAAACACCTGGTAGCCCCTGATATTGTGGAAATCCAAAGTTGACTGATAATCCAGAATGCAAGTTAACAGATTCTAACACGCTGTTATCTTGGATGATCTCGCCTCCTGGTTGGCGTAACCACACATTGCCACCATAGCTAAACAGATGGACTTTATCCTCAAGCCTAAATCCCGGCCACAGTACTTCACTCTGGCGACTACTTTGAGTCATATAATCGAGGTATAGACGGGCAAGTTGTTCTGGAGATGCCTTATCAGCAAACGCGGGGATTGCAGCGGCGACACCTAAAAACCATAGGAGCACCACCATCATATTTTTCATTTCTTGGCCTAAACACACACAATGAGTTCACAAAACAGCGTTAGCATATAGCGCAATTAAGCAATAGTGAAACATTTGCAAAAAAATAATTCCCCTTTAACACGCTAAAATTCACACCGAATCAGTAACTGCTAATAAAATCATATTTTTACCGTAAAATATTCGTGTTACAAGCCATCGCAGAATACTTAACTTTTAGCATTAGGTGACTCATCCCCAAACCAAAGTGCCAGTTTATCTGCTGCGAGGGATTTCACTTCATCATCAATATATAGAGCCACCATAGTCAAAGCAGCAGCGAGAGCGCCTAAATCGTCGGTAAAGCCAACTAAAGGTGTCAAGTCAGGGATCGCATCCAAAGGCGAGATAAAGTAAGCCAAGGCCCCAAAAATCACAGACTTAGCCCACTTAGGTGTATTCGGCCTTTGCGCGGCATAATAGAGCCATAGAGCGCGCTCAATGACATCCTTGCCCGCCTGACGGCTAAAGAGTTTGATTTTGCTCCAAAATCCCGTTTCAGTAAATTGCTCATCCGCCATGATATTCTCTCCAATAATATAGCTCTCACAGTGTACGACGATTTAGCACTGGGAACAGTGCAAAATAGTAACCTAAATACCAGTCAAACACTTACAACATAAAAAATGATTGAAATCAGTATACTGCTGCCTCTAAGTCAACGAGCACCATTTACGTCAAGCTAATCACGATATTAGGCACAAATGACAAATTTCAGATCTTTCCCCTCAAATCTAAGAATAAATCTAAGAACATTATCACTTTTAATAGGTAAAGATGATTTTATAAAGAATATTTATGCATAACAATTCAAATATGGCATGCGCTATAAATGATGTTCACCATTGTAGTAGTCATTTAATTATAATTAGAAAAATATCATTAAATGTTTTATGCAATATTTAATACTATAATGCATTAAGGATATTTACATTTGTAATTTAGATAATGGTACTTAAGGACGATTGACTGCACTTAACAAATACAAAAATAGATGAAATAAATAATTACACTTAATTAAAAACAAGACACTGATCATATTTTTATTTATAACACACAGATAAACTCTATACCGTAATAAAACGTTTCTATCATTTTCTCTAAGTCATAATGGAGTTGTATATGAAGAGGAAATCTAAAATTATGGCGCATATCCGGCGCACACGACATATCATGATGCCTAGTCAACGTGATTATTTCGACCATTCATTTATCTTTCTCCGCTGATCCTAGCGCAGGTAGTAAACTAAGTAACAGGTCTAAAGTGGTATTGTGCCAACTTACGTAGGCACCTATCATACTGTATTAACTTAGTTTGTTATCTCGCACCCTTATCAAAGCATTCTTTTATTAGTGCAGATTTTCTGCGGCTACTCTATTCACGCATCCAATAAAATATATTTCAAATAATATTTTATTTAGCGTATTACGTATAGCCACATCTAAGCTGCGCATGGAATAGCTATATCTAATTTTTATGCCATTAATATTTTTAATTAGGTATAGGCACTGTTGTATCCGTCATTCCGCAGCTAATTCCAGAATTTAAATAGTGTGATCTGGCGATCAGCTTTTCATAAAAACTACGACACCATCTTGACCGCGATCGACAGTTTTGATCTATTACTGCTATTTGACGGTCTCAAAATATGTCTACCCATCCTGTTATTAAACGCTTAGATCACCTTGGTCTCATTGCCGCCTTTTGTCACGAAATTGGCCTGCCACGGATGATAGATGCCGTTATCCCAAAATATTCTGACCACAATGTTTCTCATGGTGACGCGGTATTGGCCATGCTCCTAAATGGACTTGGCTTTCATAGCAGAACACTGCACATGTTCTCGGACTTTTTTAAGACCAAGCCTGTATCTAAGCTACTCGCCAAAGACATTGAAGCACACCACCTGACTGATGATGTACTAGGCCGCACATTAGATGCTCTATACGAAGCCGATGTCTCAGCGCTCTATCAGGTTATTGCTGAGCGTGTTGTTGATAAACTGGGCTTGACGACCGATTCTGTTCATCTTGATATCACTAGCTTCCACGTTGATGGTGAGTATGCACAAGATGAAAACACCAACGTGATTAAGCTTGTAAGAGGTTATAGTCGGGATCATAGGCCAGAGCTTAACCAAGTCGTGCTTGAACTCATCTGTGAAAACCAAGCAGGTATTCCTGTTTACATGCAAGCACTGAGTGGTAACACCAATGATGCCAAGGCATTCGCTGAAGTCACTAAAAGACACATACATTGCCTAAAAGCCGCGCAAAATAGTCGTTACTTTATCGCTGATGCCGCTTTGTACACCGAAGAAAGCATCTCCTCGCTAGATGAGCAAAATCAAAAATTCATTACCCGTGTCCCCATGACCATCAAGCTCGCAAAACAAGCACTACTTGCGCTAGAGCCAGAGCAATTAAGCACTATCGGTCATGGCTACTCAGGATGTTGGATAGACTCGGATTACGGAAAGGTCAATCAACGTTGGTTGCTCGTTCACAGTGAACAGGCCACCAAGCGGGAAGAAATCACTTTCTTCAAGAACTTAGAGAAAAACATAGCAAAAGAAATCAAAGCGTTGGAAAAGCTAAGTAAAAAACCATTCGCTTGTGAAGTTGACGCAGAATTAGCGTTTAACGATTTCAAGAAACAATGTGACTTACTTGGGTTTGAACAAGGCACTCTCATCAAACAGCCGACTTACTCTCATTCGGGCCGCCCAAAGACAGATGAAGCACCGACAGGATACCAATACTTTATCGAAGCCGCCCCCTTCACCGACCTAGAAAAAGTAAAACTGGCTAAGCTCAAAGTAGGCATGTTTATCCTCGCGACGAATGACACCGACAATGAAGCACTCACCATGGCGGCTCTTCTAGCACATTACAAATCGCAACAAAAAGTCGAGCGCGGCTTCCGTTTTCTAAAAAGCCCTGAGTTTTTAACCTCTTCCATCTTCTTGAAAAAGCCTGAGCGCATTGAAGCGTTGCTAATGATAATGACGTTGAGCTTGCTTGTTTACGCTAGTTTAGAACACAAAATCAGAGAACAACTCGCACAAACCGAAGCGTTCTTCCCAAGTATGGTAAAGAACAAGACGACCTCCAGACCGACGGCACGTTGGGTCTTCTTGCAATTCGAAGGCATAGATACGCTAGAGATTAACGGCCAAAGGTTCATCACTGGACTTCAAGATCACCAAACACAACTACTCAAATTACTCGGTAGATTCTATGAGGTAGTTTATTCCTAAATTAGCTGCGGAATGTCGGTTGTATCCAAATTATTTAGTAGCAAAAAGGAAATTAACTATGAAATCATTAAAAGTAGCCGCTAGCTTATCTGTCAGATCTTGTTTCGATATAGACAGAGAAGTCGTCAACGTATTAACCACTGATTTTTGCGATGTAGGTGCGGCTGTTGTCTCTGTTGATGATGTTAGAAATGGTATTGTTGAAAAGATTAAAAATACCGGATTAAAACTACCGATTTTCGTTTCAGTTTGCTGTGAAGAAACCTTCCCAGATGATGTATGCTCATCAATTACTGGGGTATTTGAACTCTGCGGAGATAACACTGACTTCTACGGAAAACAGGTGGAAACTGCGGTTAATAAATATGAGCAAGCTTTATTACCCCCTTTCTTTGGGACACTCAAAAAATACGTCGAAATGGGCAACTCCACCTTTGCTTGCCCTGGCCATCAAGGTGGACAATTCTTCCGTAAACACCCTGTAGGCCGTCAGTTCTTCGACTTTTTTGGCGAAACTATTTTCCGTGCTGATATGTGTAATGCCGACGTTAAATTAGGCGACCTACTCATCCATGAAGGTGCGCCGCTGGATGCACAAAAATATGCGGCTAAAGTGTTTAATGCCGATAAAACTTATTTCGTACTCAATGGGACTTCTTCTTCCAATAAAGTGGCCACTAATGCGTTATTAGCAAAAGGGGATTTAGTACTCTTTGATCGCAATAACCATAAATCGAACCACCATGGCGCGCTAATTCAAGCGGGTGCAACACCGATTTATTTAGAAACAGCACGTAACCCCTTCGGTTTTATTGGTGGTATAGATGCCCACTGTTTCCAAGAATCTTATTTAAGAGAACAAATTCGTGAAGTTGCCCCAGAACGCGCCGATGAAAAACGCCCATTCCGGTTAGCGATTATCCAACTGGGTACCTACGACGGTACTATCTATAATGCTCGCCAAGTGGTTGATCGTATTGGTCATCTATGTGATTACATTCTGTTTGATTCAGCTTGGGTGGGCTATGAACAGTTTATTCCCATGATGAATGACTGTTCACCACTACTGCTCGAACTGACGCCAGAAGATCCTGGTATTATCGTGACGCAGTCTGTACACAAACAACAAGCAGGCTTCTCACAGACCTCACAAATCCATAAAAAAGATAAGCATATCAAAGGCCAAGCGCGATACTGTAACCATAAGCGTTTCAATAACGCCTTTATGATGCATGCCTCAACCAGCCCCTTCTATCCTCTGTTTGCGGCGCTGGATGTGAACGCAAAAATGCATGAAGGAGCAAGCGGTCGTTATCTGTGGCGCGAAGCGGTAAAAGCGGGTATCGAAGCACGTAAGCTATTGCTTAAAAAGTGTAAATATATCAAACCATTCGTGCCAACCATGATCGACGGTCGCCTATGGCAAGAATATGAAACCGAGCAAATGGCCGACGATTTACGCTTCTTTGAATTCGAACCCGGTCAAAAATGGCACTCCTTCGACGGTTATGAAAAAGGCCAATATTTCGTTGATCCTTGTAAATTCCTGTTAACAACTCCGGGTATTGATGCCGAAACGGGTAAATATACTGAGTTTGGAATTCCCGCGACTATTTTGGCTAACTTTTTACGGGAAAATAATATTATTCCAGAGAAGTGCGACTTAAATTCGATTTTATTCCTGATGACACCCGCAGAAGATATGGCAAAAATGCAACATTTAGTGTCGCAAATATCCCGCTTCGAAAAATTAGTTGATGAAGATGCACCATTATCCGAAGTCTTACCTAATGTTTATAACGCCAATAAAGCCCGTTACAAAGATTATACTATCCGCCAACTCTGCCAAGAAATGCATAATCTTTATGTCAGCCATGATGTAAAACAATTGCAAAAAGAAATGTTCAGAAAAGCACATTTCCCAACTAAGGTAATGGACCCTCAAGAAGCTAATCTTGAATTTATTCGCGGTAAAGTAGAACTAGTCCCACTCTCTCAAATTGAAGGTCGTATCGCTGCCGAAGGTGCGCTGCCATATCCACCAGGAGTGCTATGTATGGTTCCAGGTGAAATATGGGGAGGTGCTGTACAGCGTTATTTCTTAGCCCTTGAAGAAGGTATCAACTTATTACCCGGATTCTCGCCAGAGTTGCAAGGTGTTTATCTCGAAAACACCGCCGAAGGCAAAATCCAAGCATTAGGTTATGTATTAGCTAAATAACAGTTTTTGACTGCAGAGTTAATTAACCCCGCTCTGCAGTCAATCTCATCTCTCTAAAATGAATTATATAATTAGGTCATTATTATGAGTAAATCAGAGAATAAAATTGGTGTTGTCCAATTAACGATTATCACCATAGTCAATATGATGGGTTCAGGCATTATTATGTTGCCAACCCAATTAGCCCAAGTGGGAACCATTTCAATTTTATCTTGGCTCGTCACGGCCGCGGGCTCTACGGCGCTGGCCTTTGCCTTTGCTAAGTGCGGTATGTTCAGTAAAAAATCCGGTGGTATGGGCGGTTATGCCGAGTATGCCTTTGGTCGTTCAGGTAACTTTATGGCCAACTATACCTATGCGGTTTCACTATTAATTGCCAATGTCGCGATTGCTATTTCGGCCGTAGGTTACGCCGCGGTATTGCTTGAGGTTAACCTAAGTCCTATCGCCATTTGCCTTGCGACGATTGGTGTGCTTTGGTTAGCGACAATTGCAAACTTTGGTGGTGCCCGCATTACAGGCCGCGTGAGTAGCGTAACAGTTTGGGGAATTATCATACCTGTGATTGGTGTGTCTTTAATTGGCTGGTACTGGTTTGATATTGACCTCTATAAAGGCGCTTGGAACCCGCATGATATGCCATTCTTTAAAGCACTAGGCGGCTCTATCGCAATGACATTATGGGCTTTCCTTGGTTTAGAATCAGCCTGCGCAAACTCTGAAGCGGTTGATAATCCAGAAAAAAATGTACCCATCGCCGTTATGGGAGGGACATTAGGTGCGGCGATAATCTACATCGTTTCCACCAACGTCATTGCCGGTATTGTACCAAACGCTGAGCTTGCTATGTCGAATGCGCCATTCGGTTTAGCTTTCGCGCAAATGTTTAATCCTGTGGTCGGAAAAATCGTGATGGCCTGTGCCATTATCTCTTGTACTGGATCGCTATTAGGCTGGCAGTTCACTATTGCCCAAGTGTTTAAAGCCTCAGCCGATGAAGGATTCTTTCCAAAAATATTCTCTAAGGTCAGCAAAGCCGATGCGCCTATTTGGGGTATGACAATTATCGTTTCAATTCAAACTATGTTGTCATTAATGACCATTAGTCCCTCACTGAGCAAACAGTTTGAAGCCCTTGTCAATCTTGCTGTCGTCACCAATATTGTGCCCTACATTTTATCGATGGCCGCCCTAGGTATTATGCAAAGACAGCTTAAAGTGCCTGCGAATAAGGCCCGTGTTGCCAACGTCATTGCCGTGATTGGTGCCCTATATAGCTTCTATGCCCTTTATAGCTCCGGTGAAACAGCAGTAATGCTTGGTGCAATAGCGACCTTCTTCGGTTGGACTATCTACGGTGTTATTTCAAATAAAACCCCAGTCGCTGAGGCGCGCCCAGTGTGAACACCCGACGACAGTGTCTATGTTCACCCCCTAACGAATAGCGCCCTTAACATCAATACTCAGGGACCATAGGCTGTAAATCCTATGGTCCCCTAACTAACCCTTGCTTATTTTCGGTGAAATTATGAATAAGACTTGCATCGCCTTAGTGCTTCCCGTGCTGTTGACCGCCACCAGCAGCCAAGCAATTGAACTATATAAAGACTCAAAAAATTCATTAGATTTGAGTGGCTGGCTTGGATTTGCCGCATTAAATGATAGCCATGATACTTCCGTTATTGACGATTTATCCCGTGTACGATTTAGCTTCGAACGCAATGAAAAACATGGTTGGACGGCTTTTGCGACGACCGAATGGGGTATCAATATGGTGTCTAGCGATGACAGTCTAGTGATGCAAGGCGGTAAACTCGCTGCAGAAAAAAACGAAGATTTCCTCTATAACCGTTTAGGTTATGTCGGTATGTCCCACGATGAGTGGGGGAGCCTAAGTTTTGGTAAGCAATGGGGCGTATATTACGACATCGCAGGCACCACAGATCTACCCAACGTCTTTGCAGGGTACAGTGTTGGCGCCTATGCCTTTAGTGATGGTGGATTAACAGGAACAGGCCGAGCTGACTCCGCATTTATCTACCGCAATACGCTCGGCCCAGTGCACATTGCCCTGCAATACGCCGCCAAAACCAATGGGGATATCGTCCTTAAAAATGCCGATGGCAGCGAAATGGCAGACTCTGAACTCAATTTCGACAGCAGCTACGGTGCCAGCCTGACCTATTCGGTAACGGACAAATTTAAGCTGCTGGCGGGCTTTAACCGCGGTGATTTTGACGGCCACCTAGGTAATACCCAAGTTGATGAAACAAATAAGATTGTCGGTATTAGTGCTATGTACGGTGATTATTATCACTATGCCGAAAATCGCGAAGCAAGTGGCCTCTATGTCGGCTTTAACGCCCATCAAAGTAAAAACAATGAACTAGTGGATGGCGAACTTTACGATGCGACTGGCGTCGAGCTAATGACGGCCTATCAATTTGATAATGGCTTTGTACCTATGTTGGTGCTCAGTTATTTAGATTTAGATACAGATGCAACCACACCTATCCAAGGTAAATGGACCCGCCAATTTGCCATGTTAGGACTGCATTATCGCTACAGTAACGACACTGTGATGTTTGCCGAGATGAAACTGGATTTTAGCAAAATGGATGACGCTGCACTCGAAGCGCTGGAAGACAACGGCTTTGCGGTGGGGATTAACTACTTCTTCTAGCCATTTTTCAAAAACACTCGCGCGAGTCCAACCTACCATTGCACTCGCTCCGCATTGTAACCAAAGAACTCATGGCTCACGTCATCGCTCATATACGTGAGCCTTTTTGAGGCTGAGGAGCGGCGCACGTTCCGTCTACAAACGCTCGCCGTAGACTCATTAGATGGTTCCGCCGGTTTACCATCGTCTCTACGCCACTTCAAATTGAGTTTATGAAGTGGCTTTTTTTTCAGTAGAAACCGAGTTACTTAGCTTGCTGACGATTATGGGACGGTTTACCGCCACCCTTAGATTGAGCCCCTGATGCTTTAGCACTCGATTGTCCAAAAGGCGCTTTAGCTCCCGGACGATTCGACTTAGGCACATTAGGCTTAGGTACGTTAGGCTTGGACGCATTCAATGCAGGTTTTCCGCCTTTCCCGGCAGGTTTTGACTCTGCACCCGCATTAACACCGCCTTTCATCGCCCCTTTAGATTTAGTCGCCCCCTTACGATCATCGAACTGATTACCCGAGAAACGTGTAAAGGCTTTTTGGCCTTGGTTGGCATCCTTCATCCATTTAGGCCCGCGCTCATTGCGCCCTTCTGGTGGCACTAATTGGTTTGGACTATTGCCGATCAAATCTTCACGCCCCATGGCAATCAAGCCTTCACGGATAATAGGCCAACCTGCTGGGTCATGGTAACGCAGCAACGCTTTATGCAAGCGGCGTTGACGCCCCTTCTTCGGCACTGGCACCACTTCACTGGTGTGTTTGACGTTTTTAAGCGAGTTCAATTCGGTATGATAAATCGTCGTCGCATTCGCCATCGGTGAGGGATAGAAGTTTTGCACTTGGTCGAGCTTAAACTTACGCTCCTTCAGCCACAGCGCTAAATTCACCATGTCTTCGTCGGTCGTGCCAGGATGCGCCGATATAAAATAAGGGATCAGGAACTGTTCTTTACCCGCTTCCTTCGAATACTTGTCGAACAGTTCTTTAAATTTATCGTAGGCGCCCATGCCGGGTTTCATCATCTTGCTGAGCGGCCCTTCCTCGGTATGCTCAGGGGCGATTTTTAAGTAGCCGCCCACATGATGCTGCACTAACTCTTTAACATAGGCAGGATCTTCGATCGCCAAATCGTAACGCACACCGGAGGCAATCAAAATCTTCTTAATGCCGGGCACGGCGCGGGCGGCGCGGTACAAGTCGATAGTGTGCTTATGATCTGTGCCTAAATGGCCGCAAATCGAGGGGAACACGCAGGACAAACGGCGGCAGGTTTTCTCGGCTTTTTCGCTGGTACAGCCGAGGCGATACATGTTGGCAGTGGGGCCGCCAAGATCGGAAATTACCCCAGTAAAACCGGGCACTTTATCCTGAATATCTTTGATTTCTTTGATAATAGATTCTTGCGAACGGCTCTGAATAATCCGCCCTTCATGTTCGGTAATCGAGCAGAAAGAACAGCCACCAAAGCAACCGCGCATAATGTTGATCGAGGTTTTGATCATGTCATAGGCGGGGATTTTCGCCTTACCATAGGCAGGGTGTGGCACCCTTTTATAGGGTAAATCAAATACCGCATCCATCTCGTCGGTATTGAGCGGCCAAGCGGGCGGATTGACCCACACCCCACGGTCACCGTGGGGCTGGAACAGCGCCCGTGCGCAGCCCGGGTTTTGCTCTTGGTGCAAAATCCGTGAGGCATGGGCGTATAAATATTTGTCCTCAGATACCTTTTCAAAAGCTGGCAGCAGCACATAGGTTTTATCCCATGGCTTAGGGCGTGGCGGTTGCACGCTGATAGCTTTTGGCGCATCGTTATCAAAAATCTTTGCATCCGAAGGGCCAGATAAATTAGCGCAACCCACATCATCGGCACCATAGGGATTAGGGATAGGATCAATCTTATGCAATTGGTCGATTTTGCGTGAATCCATACCACGCCATTCAGGCAAAGGTTCTTTACGAATTACCGCAGTGCCACGTACATCGTGCAAGTCATTAATCGACTCCCCCGCCGCTAAACGACGCGCCACTTCAGCTAGCGGACGCTCCGCATTGCCATACATTAAAATGTCGGCCTTAGCATCGAAAATCACACTGCGACGCACTTTATCGGACCAATAATCGTAATGGGCGATCCGGCGAAGGCTTGCCTCAATTCCGCCAATAATGACTGGCACATCTTTAAAGGCTTCTTTACAACGCTGGGTATAAACCGTCACGGCGCGGTCGGGGCGCTTGCCACCGATATCATCTGGAGTATAAGCATCATCGGTGCGGATACGACGGTCAGCGGTGTAGCGATTAATCATGGAATCCATGTTACCCGCGGTGACACCAAAAAACAGATTCGGGCGTCCAAGCTGCATAAAAGCGTCTTTGCTCGACCAATCGGGCTGAGAAATAATCCCCACGCGATAACCTTGGGCTTCTAACATACGGCCAATAACGGCCATACCAAAGCTTGGGTGATCCACATAAGCATCACCTGTGACAATAATAATGTCACAGCTATCCCAGCCGAGCTTATCCATCTCCTTACGGGACATAGGTAAGAAAGGTGCCGTGCCATAGCACTCGGCCCAGTATTTGGGATAACTAAAAAGTGTGGATTCAACTTGCATCGATATTGACCCAAAAGCGTAATGTCAAACAAAGGCGAAGCAAAAAGGAGCTGCGCCGATTTAGGGACGCGGAGTATAGCAGGCAATCACTGGCAAGTGCGATTAAAAAAACACCAACCACAACCTTTTGTGGGGTATTTGGCCTGCGGCTAGAATACCCCTAAATCGGCTATGGATATGACATAGACACGAGTTGAGCGGCTACAACCCCTTACCTAGCCCTTGGACAAAATACACTAAATTCACAAAGGCTAAGCTAATAATCACAATCCAAGTGAGTAACACTCCCCAAAAACGTCCCAAATGATAACCACCTTGGCCTTGGGTGAGTCCAATGGCATGGAGTAGTCGAGCCACAACCCACAGGGTACCAAAACAATGCAAATAAAATGCAGGCAAGCCACCTAATTCGGCTACGGCCATTAAAATCAATACGATGGGTGCATTCTCTATTAAATTAGCATGCACCCGTCCCGCCAAGGTTAAAGCACTATTACCGCCATCACCGAGACCAATTCTCTGACTTCGCCTAAGTTTAACCACACGATAGGCCAAAGTGACGACTAATAACCCTGTAAGGCTGGCGTAAAGGCCTGTTACCATCAAAGACATATTAATTTCCCTTTATGAAAAAAATGACTATAGCCCGAGCCGCAAAAAATCAGCAATTTATTTGTATTAAGTTTAAAAGCCATTAACCTTTTAGCGACAAGATAGGTTAATATGCGCGCGTCATTCCCAACAACTTTTTTATACAGTGAAGACCCCGATTGGATAACGAAGAGTTTATCGAAAAACGCAAATTTATCATTAAGCTAGGTAAAGCTTTGCATAAATTTGGCACACCCGCTTATCGCCTTGAAACTCACTTACAAACCGTTGCACGCACCTTAGGCCTCGAAGGTTATTTTCTTATTTCACCCACCTCGATGACTTTCGTTTTACAACACGATACGGATCAAGAATATAACCATGTCGCGAGAGTGAAACCAGGAGAGCTTGATCTAGGCTCACTTGCCCGAACCGATGAGTTAGTCGATGAATTAACCTCAGGTAAACGTACGTTAACCGAGGCGCTAGAGCGTTTAGAAGAAATTGCCAATAAACCCAATCCTTACGGCCCGGTATTAACTTGTTTTTCCTTTGGGACCTCTGCCGCCGCTTTCGCCATGCTGATGGGCACAGGCTGGAATGATGTATTTTGGTCTGGATTACTCGGTCTACTCATTTATGGCTTTGTGTATCGTGCTGAACGCTCAGCACGCATGGCTGAAGTCCTTGAACCCTTTGCGACCATTATCTGCGCCATAGTTGCCTGTGCCATTGCGCGTATTGATCCCAATATTAATATTCCCGTGGTTATCCTCTCCGCGATCATTATCTTTATCCCGGGTTTAGCCTTAACCTTAGGCTTAGCTGAGCTGGCGGCGCGTGATTTGATTTCAGGTACAGCTAGGATTATGGATGCCAGTATGTTGCTGTTTAAATTGTACTTTGGTGCAGTGCTCGGCATGGCTATCGGTAAGGCTTTCTTTGGCGAGACCATCTATATTGAACCCGAAAGGCTGCCCCGCTGGGCAATATGGTCGGCGGTACCGATTTTATCCATGGCGTTAGTCTTTATTTTTAAAGCACGAATGCAAGATTCACCTTGGGGCGTACTCGCTGGGATAGTGGCGTTTTTCTCGGCCATGCTTGGCGGACATTTTTTTGGTGATTCAGTGGGGATCTTCTTTGGCGCTTTAGCCGTTGGCATCTACTCCAATCTTTTTGCTCGCTGGATGAAAGCGCCTGCTTCCATCGCTCTTTTACAAGGTATAGTGATCTTAGTGCCCGGCAGCAAAACCTATATTGGACTTAATGCGTTAATTTCTGGCGAGACTATGCTTAATCAATCCCATATAGGTTCACAGATTTTTTTAATCTTTATGTCGCTGATCGCAGGGCTTATCTTCGCCAATGTTGCTGTACCGCCTCGCCGTACTCTCTAGCCATACTCTCTAGCCATACTCTCTAGCCATACTCAGTATGGCGGCATTGAGGTGCACGGTATTCTTAGTGCAACCTTAAATAAAATCAAAATGTTATTTAAATACTTCCTTGACTAATTACCACTTTCCATGTGTTATTAAATTGTGAATTGCAGAGTGAGTTTGATATCGCTGCAGCCGTCAATTCCATGGGAGTGGTCTATATGCAGAAATTTATCCAGTATGCATGCATCCTACCTTGTTGCATCAGCAGCCAGATGAGTGTGGCCAACGTCGATGAGCCACTAACAAGCCCCCCAATCGTTCAACAAGAGCAGACTCCTAAAAAAATTGGCAAAATTATTGTCGTGAATAATCCAATTTTTGATGAATCAGATCCAAACGCTTTTTTTATTCATCGCTGGGCAAATCAGCTACATATCAACACCAAAGATTATGTCGTGCGCGATAAACTCACCTTTAGTGAAAATGATACTGTCGACCTAAAAGATCTCAATGAATCACAACGTCTCTTACGGGCCGAGCCCTATATTCGCGATGCAAAAATCTATATCGCTGACAAAGATCCCCAATCCGACACCGATCCTAACGTCGAATCGGTTGTTATTGAAACGTGGGATAACTGGTCATTACTTCCTACGGGGAGCTTTAGCAGCTCAGGAGGGGATACTCGTTATTCTTTTGGCGTAAAGGAGGACAATTTATTGGGTACAGGCATACGAACTCGAATGAATTACCAGTCAAATGAATCTCGTAGTGGTTATAAATTTGCCTTTGAAGCCCCCCTTAGCATTATCGAACACGGCATCATCGCCGCAGAGTTTTATGATAATAGTGACGGCCAAGCTAAACATATGTACATCAGTAAACCTTTTTATTCGCTCAAGACGAATAGCATGTACTCCCTAGAATATCTTGACGATAGTCGTACCGATATATTGCGACAAAACGGTAATGAGGTGAATGAATTTGAACACAAGTCTGACTACCTTAACCTCAAGTACGGCTGGCTAATAAGTCAGAATAACGACAATATTTCCCGCTTTATTACAGGTATTACCCAGAATAAACATGAGTTTGCAAACGTAGACACCTATCCCACATCGACGCTACCGCAAAACAGGGACTTTATGTATCCTTGGGTTGCCTACGAATTTATCGAAGACGATTTTCACGTATTGAATAATATTCACCTGATCACCAATAACGAAGACTTTAACTTAGGCTGGCACCACTATGTCCAGTTAGGATTAGAAACCAAAGACATAGACGATGGTAACCCACTAGGCTACCACTTTAAGTGGCAAAGCAGCGGCGGTTACCGATTCGATAATCAACTCTGGCTTTTAGAAATGGCAGGGAGTAGCACCCTTGGCACAACGCAAAAAGATACCTATACAGTCGAAGCCCAAGCCGAATACTTTTATCGGATCAACCCTAAATGGACTGCCTACGGTAAAGCTTGGGCAAGCGTATCAAACAATACTTACCTTGATCTCACCCAAGGACTTGGGGATGAAACGGGTGTACGGGGTTACCCCAATGAGTACCAACAAGGTGACAATCAATGGCTCATGACTGCAGAACTGCGTCATTATCCCAATATCAATCTCTATCAACTGGCAGAACTTGGCTGGGCACTGTTTACCGATCTGGGACAAGCATCGGGAGGACCACTGGCTAGCAATAACGAAGTCAGCGGCCCTTTGGGCACTATCGGTATAGGAGCACGAATTTATTCCTCCCGTTCCAGCTACGGCAATGTCGCCCATATCGATTTTTCTCTGCCGTACACAGGTGGCGAATCTGCCAATAGTTGGGAATGGCGGCTCTTAGTTAAACAGAGTTTTTAAACCTAAGGTACACCATGATTGCTCAACACCATTAATCTGTGGTGGTCTCGAATAAACCTGAGGCTATCTGCCTAACCTCCTGCTCAACCCTCTGTACCAGAGAAGCGTCTGCCAATATGGGAGAACCGCAATTAAAGGGCGGTTTAGGATCATATTCAAACAATAACTGCAGTGTTTTAGCCTGTTGTTCACCCTCTATATTGGCAATGAGTGCCAAAGCAAAATCCAGCCCAGCAGTAATACCGCCGCCACTGATCCTATTACGGTCAATCACAATACGTTTATTTTCAAAGGTAATTTGAGGATATTGTGCCAACACTGAAGCATAAGCCCAGTGAGTAGTCGTGCGATAACCATTAAGTAAACCTGTTGCCGCAAGAATCAAGGCACCAGTGCATACAGATGTAATGTATTGTGCTTGCTCCCCCTTATGTTTTAAGAAGGAAATAACTTGCTCATCCTGTATTTGCGCCAAAGGATTTGCGCTCCCAGGCACTAACAGGATATCTATTGGTGGGCAATGGTCAAAATCGTAATTAGGTTGTAAGTTAACGCCCGCATCACAGGGTAATAGCATGCTGGTTTTCGCAAAAGTGAAGGTTTCAAAAGATGGCACAAAGGCTAAAAACTGTAGTGGCCCATAGGCATCGAGCATCGTCATGCCGGGGTAAAGAAAAATACCTACTCTTAATTTGTGTTTGATTGGATGATTTGGTTTATCACTTTGAGCCGCTTCAATATTTTCACTCATCACAGATTCTCCATCGGTAGTAACAATTTCATATTTCAGGTAACACTGTCATTGCAGTTAACCCTATGACCGTCACTATAAAGCCCATTATTCCTAATCATCAGGCACAAACTCGCCCGCATGTTTCAAATGGTACACCTGAGCCTATCTGTTCCACTTAAGCAAAAATCACAACACAAGAGCCATTGAGGCTAAGGTATAATCACACGCCTAAACTGAGTTGAATTTAAAGCGGGATCCAATATGCACACAAAGCACTGCATGCACATAGCGAAAAGCCCGCGGGCTGTGCTCAAGGTTCTCCACGCTTTTAAGGAAATGCTGAAACAGCAAGATTATCGTGATATTGCAGTGGCTGATATTGCCTACAAAGCCGATGTAGGCCGCACGACGTTTTATCGCTACTTCAAGCGTAAGCTGGATATTCTTATTGCACTCCATCAAAATATTTTTGAAGATATCTTCGCAGATCTTCAGTCAGCCGAAGACTGGCTTTCAACTAACACGCCACCTTCATTGGAAAAACTGCTTATTACTTTTAGCCGAAACAGCATGTTTCGCCGTTCCATGTCATTTAGACTTGGTAGCGATCTCGATGCCGCAACGAAACAATTACAAACTAAACTTGTGCAACATATCGAAAATAAATTGGTCAACACCTTCAACACTGACGAATTTATTATCCCAAGCCACACGTTGGCCCACAGCATAGCCGCTCTTTATTTAAGCCAAATTCAACAACTTATTGCCAGTCCTCATCCCTGTCCTACACAACAAGCCAAGTACTTACATCTGCTTACGCGGGGTATCATTTTAGCGGCGTTAACGAAAAGAAACGCATATCTAAACCAATGAAAGTAATCATGGTAAAAGTTACGGCGTTTAAATAATGCTCAAACAATTAGCTTGGTAATCCAACGCAGGCCAAAGGTGCTGCGCAGTAGTTTTACAGTACTGTTGTGGCGCAGCTGAAACAGACAGCCAAGGCTAAAACTGACGATTAAACCTGGTGTCGACCCTATAAAATCACGACTGCTTTGCGCTAATTGTCGTTTCCTCATCAGTAACAAATCATGCTGCAACTGGCCTTGTTCCGTCAGCACTGTCAGCTGCAACTGCTGTTTTTTAAGTAACTGTTGAATTAGCATACTCGCGCCCCCTATTTTTGATGTCCCGACTCTCGAGTCGAGAGCAAAAGCTGTAATTGCTGCCAAGTCTTCGAAAAGCCAGTTTGTGACAGCACATAGCCAAGACTACGCCAACACCAAAGCAATAAAACAAACTGTAGCACCACCAAAGCGCTCACTGTGGCCAATAACGAACCGCTCAATTGAAACAGCATATAGCCCAGCAGCAATAAAATACTGCCCCAGAATAACGTAATGCCAGTACCAAAACAGACGACTAAAGCCGCAGCAATAATCAGGCTACGCCCTGTTAACCGCCATTCTGCCGTTGCTATTTTCCCAGCCAACTTCAACTGATCGAGATAGGCTTGCTTCACTGAACTGCTAAGAACAGCTATTTCAGCCAGTTGCTCCATTGCCTGATCAATAACGTTATGCTGGGCAGCAGCTGATGCTGTCTGCCCAGTTTTGGCGGTTTGCGCACTATGCTGGACGGGCCTTTGTTCTGGCGCCTCTGACCTTGCACGGTTTTGCATAAATCCACCTTAGCGACGGCGCAATAAAGCCGTTAATACCACGCCAGCGGCAAAGGCAATCCCAGCTGTAGCCAATGGATTTTGCGCTGCCAACTCACGGGTTTTGCTATAAGAACTTTGCAGTTGTAATTTGATTTCCTCCTGCTTGAGCGCCAGAGTTTCCTGTGAGCTAGCTGCCGTTTTACGCAAAGTGTCTTCTGCAACTGCGGCTTTCTCTGCTACTACATCAACGGCATGGTGCGTCACTTCAGTTGCTTTCGCTGTTGTGGGTGAATTTAAAGCAATGCTATCTTTACTGTTAGTTTGTTCTGCTACGCTTTTTGAACTGGCCATAGAAAGCCTCCTTGGTGAACACTGTGCAATGCAACAAGATGCTGCACTTTGCGTACAAACCAATGCAATGGCTATACCAAACAATATAATTTCATAAAAACAAAAGGTTATAACTCTACCATTTCTATTAACCCTCCCAGTTAACGGTAGATGTTACCTGCATTGAGTAATTTTTACCTGCGACGAAAAAAGACTGGAAATGGCTGTAATGGCGGCTAAACTGAAGGCTAAATAAGCGATAGACGGGATGTACTGGAGAACGAGCTAACTCTGATTTTTTAATGAGTTAATCAAATAAAATTGATCATTACCGTATAAATTAAAAAAACAAAAAGCCCGTTTGTCATTACGACAAACGGGCTTTTTGTTGAATGAGGTGAGTTGGCCGATAAGCCGGGTCCTGTCTTGGACAGTCATTCATCTAGGCCTGCAATCGCTCACAGGCTCAAGCGACCTACCCGGTTCCAACGCGAGCCACGCCATACGGAACCCTATTTGGTCTTGCTTCGGGTGGAGTTTACCTTGCTACGGACTATTGCTAGCCGCACGGTGCGCTCTTACCGCACCCTTTCACCCTTACCGACCTGATAAATCAGGCAGGCGGTCTACTCTCTGTTGCACTTGTCGTCGGTTCACACCGCCCAGGCGTTACCTGGCACCCCGCTCTTTGAAGCCCGGACTTTCCTCCCCGTTCTTGCGAACGCGGCGACTGTCTGGCCAACTCGGCGCGGATTATAGCCTATGCCATCTTTATGTACCACAGTTAATCCTAGGGATGCGTAGCAGTGCTTATAAATCAGACTCTAGGCCATATTTATACAGCGCATTTTTCTTAAGACCGTGAATTTGCGCAGCAATTGCAGCGGCCTTTTTGAGAGGCAATTCTTCGCACAGCAGCTTAAGCGTATTAATCGCGACCGTTGGAATAGCTTCATCATCATCGATATGGTAACCGTGCACCATCAACACGATTTCGCCCTTCTGTTGATTAGGATCTGTGCTTACCCTAGCTAATACGTCTGCAACAGGACCGGATAAAAAAGTTTCAAAGGTTTTGGTCACTTCACGCGCCATAACGACATGGCGTTCGCCACCAAGCACTTCAACCATAGTCGTTAGACTGTGCTCGATGCGGTGGGGTGATTCATAAAATATCAGCGTGCGAGGATCTTCTTTTAATGCCAATAGCTTATCGGCACGCGCCTTTTCTTTTGATGGCAAAAAACCTTCGAAAGAAAAACGGTCCGATGGCAAACCCGAGGCGCTCAAGGCGGTAATCGCCGCGCAAGGGCCGGGTAAGGGGATCACATTAAAACCCGACTGACGCACATGGGAGACTAAGTGATAACCTGGATCGGAAATTAACGGCGTACCTGCATCTGAAATTAAGGCGATCGATTGACCCGCAGCTAATTGATCCACAATCCACTGGGCGCGAGCACGTTCGTTATGATCATGCAACGCAATTGTTTTAGTCGTAATTCCAAAATGACTCAATAACTTGCCGCTATGACGGGTGTCTTCACAGGCGATCAATGAAACCTGATTCAGCACCTCTATAGCCCGTGAACTCATGTCGCCCAAATTGCCTATGGGAGTGGGAACTATGTAGAGTGCGACGCTTTGGTCCATATATACCTCTGTAATGACAGTGCCAAGACTTTCGTCAAGCGCAAGAGAAGGTTAAACTAGAGCCAGCATCTTACCAGAGTGAAGCCCAGTGTTAAAAAGCCTGAATACAACTAAGTTCGTTTCCGTGGCCATTTTATCGGCAATTCTAGCGGGTTGTGGCACTTCTACGCCCACAACCTCGACTGGTACAGCCTCCACAGCGGTCACCTCTTTAGCCTCTGCTCCTTTGGCGCCCAATGTATATTTAGCACAGGCCGCCAATAGTCAGGACGCACAGCAACGAGATACCAATCTGCTACTTGCAGCGCATGCGTATATCAATGCTAACGATTATGCCACCGCGCAAAAACTGCTTAAGTCGATGCAACCTAGCTTAACGCAGACTCCAACGCTATTAGCAGAGCACAAATATCTCACCGCTCGAGTGCTTGAGCATACCTCGACCTATACTGATGCGCTCAATATATTAAATTATCCTAGCACTTGGAGCCTGCCGAAATGGCAGATGGTGGCATATCACCAGTTTAAAGCTCACTTATATCAACTCAATAAGCAGCCCATTGAACAAGTACGTGAGCTAAGTTTACTCACGACCTATTTACCCTCTGCAGAGGCGAACGAAGTCAATAATAAAATTTGGCAAGTGCTACAGCCTATGCATGAACAAACGCTGCAAAATTTTACCCGTGATACTAAGAGCCCGATCTTTGCAGGCTGGTTACAACTAGCCTATATCGCGAAGCATTATGCCGTCGATCCGACTCAATTAGTGCGCTACTTAGGTGAATGGCAGAAACAGAACCCTTATCATCCTGCTGCCGCCAAATTGCCCGCAGACTTAGATAGAGCACTTAATACTAAGCCTTTTTCACCCAAGAATATAGCGGTGCTATTACCACTCACAGGCTCAAGAGCCAATGCCGCCAATGCAATTCGTCAAGGCATATTAGCCAGTTACATGGCCAAACCTAACGAACAAGTTGCCGTCAATTTTTACGATACCGCCAATGATGCAGTATCCGCTTACCAGCAAGCGGTGGCAGCAGGTGCGGAGTTTATTATTGGCCCACTATTGCCGAACGAAATCGATCAGTTACAGGCAATGCCAACAGCCACAGGAGCGGTGTCAACAAGCACATCTATTCCGCAGTTATTTTTAAATCAGACCGACAAGTTAGTACCTGAGGCCAACAAATTCTACTTCGCCCTCTCACCCGCACAAGAAGCCGCTGACGCCGCAGCACGTATGTATCAAGATGGCGTAACTATGCCGTTATTGCTTGCCAGCAATGATGCCATTGGTAAGCGCATGGCCGAGAGTTTTATCCAAGCGTGGAAGAAAAAGAGTGACACTCCCATCGAAGTTTATTACTACGATAGTGGAGATAAAATGCGTACAACCGTACAAGATGCCCTCGGGGTTCGCGATAGCCAAGAACGCATTGCCCGTATCAAGGAACTCCTTGGCAACTCAGTACAAGCCGATTTTCGGTCACGCCAAGATATCGATGCGATTTATATGATATCAACGCCGCAGGAGCTAACACTGCTCAAAGCCTTTATTGATGTTAACTTTAGCGTTTTTACTCAGCCAGTGCCTTTGTACACATCGAGTCGTAGTCGTATCGATAATGAATCGAGCCAAACCGCGCAGGATTTAAATAATCTCACCATGAGCGATGCCCCTTGGCTAATGCAAAATGGTGAAGAAAACCTGATGGTCAATACCCTGTGGACGGGTTGGAACAATGGCCAGAAGCGTTTGTTTATCATGGGTTATGACGCGATGGATTTAATTAGCAAATTAGCCCAAATGCGCTCATTCCCAGGATATCAATTTAACGGCCGCAGCGGTGTTTTATCAGTCAACCCAGACGGAGTGATTAACCGCCAGTTAAGCTGGGGACGATACCAAAGAGGCAGTTTTCGTCAGCTATGATACTCGGACAAGCGGCAGAAACGCTCGCCCAAAGTCACCTTGAACAACAAGGGCTCACTTTTGTCGAACGTAATGTCCGCTATCCATTTGGCGAAATCGATTTGGTGATGCGCCATAAAAACCATTGGGTATTTGTTGAGGTGAAATATCGCTCTGCAACCCAGTATGGGGGCGCACTACAAGCTGTAAGTAAGGCGCAAATAGGCCGTATACGTCTGGCTGCTAGCCATTATTTACAAATTCATCGGCTCGATGTGCCCTGTCGTTTCGATGTTGTAGCAATTGAAGGCCATCAAATCCATTGGCTAGTCGATGCCTTTTAAACATCGGCATGAATTATTTTTAACGCTTATGCCTCAACTCGCCCGAGAAATTATGGCATGATAGTAACACTTTATCCTGAAAGGATTTATCCATGTTAGAACGCATTAAAGACAGTTTTACTGAGTCAATCCAGACCAAAATCGATGCAGCCGAAGCGCTGCCTGAATCTATCGCTAAAGCGGCCGAGATGATGGTGCACTGTCTTTTGGGTGGCAATAAAATCCTCGCCTGCGGGAATGGTGGCAGTGCTGGCGATGCACAGCATTTTTCGGCCGAACTGTTAAACCGCTATGAGATTGAGCGTCCACCCTTACCAGCTATCGCCCTGTCTACCGATACTTCAACCATCACAGCTATCGCAAACGACTATAGCTATGACGAGATTTTCTCAAAACAAATCTTAGCCTTAGGTCAACCAGGTGACATCCTACTGGCAATTTCTACCAGTGGAAACTCAGGTAATGTGATTAAAGCAATGGAAGCAGCACTTAGCCGCGATATGACCATTGTGGCCCTAACAGGTAAGGACGGCGGTGCGATGGCAGGCCTATTGAGTGTTGGCGACGTAGAAATTCGTGTTCCATCTAATGTTACCGCGCGTATTCAGGAAGTACATTTACTGGTGATCCATTGCCTGTGTGACAATATTGACCGCACACTCTTCCCACAGGACGAGCAACAATGAGACACGCTGCCCCACTGTTAATGGTTTGCTTGCTGCTACAAGGCTGTGCCGGTGCCGTTATGGTGGGTGCAGTCAGTGGCGCCATGGTCGCTAATGATGAACGAACGGTAAAGACTCAGCTTGATGATACCAATACTGACTTTAAAATAACGAGCGCACTGCTAGAGCAAGAAGATCTTAAAAAACAGACTAATATCACTGGTGTATCGGTAAATGGTAATGTGCTGATGATAGGTCAAGCACCAAACTCAATGCTCCGAGACAAAGCAATTAAGGTTGTGCAAGATCTAAAGCTAGGTGGCAAAATTCACAATCAGATCCGTATTGGTAATCCAACTTCTTTCACGACACGCAGCAACGATACTTGGGTCACCACCAAAGTGAAGGGACGCATGCTCAATGAAAAAGGGTTAGACGTGACTCGCATTAAGGTCATTACCGAAAATGGCGAAGTCTTCTTACTTGGAGTCATCCATCGTTCGCAGGCAGATTTAGCTGTAGAGATAGCCCGTAATACCGCAGGCGTACGTAAAGTGGTTAAAGTATTCGAATATATTGAATAACATTATCGCGCCTAGGTGACTTATCGCTTAGGCTCGCCCTCAACACTTTCAAGTCGCAAAGGCTCCACCAGCAAAGCATCAACACTGCGGCGCCCAGGCTTATTCATTAACATACCTATCCAAGGTAAAAACAAGGATGGCAGCACAATCAATGCCGCCCCAAACCAGCTTAAACTATCTAACCACTCATCGAACAATAACCAACCTAAAAACACGATAAATAACAGCCCTGTATATTCTGCAATCGCAATATCACTCGCCTGTGCCTTACGATAAGCCAACACACAAAACCAATGATAAATCAGTAAAAAAGCATTACTCAATAAGGCGATCCCTAACAACGCCCAACTGAATCCCTGCAAACCTTGGAAAGCGGTTATCAACAAAGTGGCTGGTATACCTAAGAGGTTATAAAGCATTAAAGTGAGTACAGGATGTTCCGTATTGGGTACTTTTTTTAGCGTGAGTTGATTCACTGCAAAAGTAAACGCAGAAAAGAGTACGGCAAGACCGAACCAATTCATTTCACTCGGGCGCAGAATAATCACAATGCCCACAAACCCTAACAGGGTACAGAATACCTGCCCTGTGGTAATGCGCTCCTTAAGAAACCAATATCCCATAAGGATGATCATCAGCGGTGCCGAGTAAAACAGCGAGCTCACGGTCGCAAGTGGCAACGCCATTAAACCAATAATTAAAAAAAGCGCGCCAACTGAGCCTATGTTGGCACGCCAAAGGTGAACTGAAATATGTGTCGTCATGGGCCGCTGTGCATATAACCATACGGGCAGCAGCATAAAGACAGAAGTGATTTGCCTGACAAGGAGAAAAGTTGCAGCGTTAGCATCATCGGGTAACCATTTGATAGATACATCGTAAAAGGCACTGAATAGATTACCCACTATCAATAAAATCAAACCGATAACAACAGGGCGTTGCATTTTTAACTTCCACAAATCTCGATGACAGCATGATAATCCCCACAAAACTTAAGCTGAAATGATGCTTTCTCATGCTAGATGAATTAGATTCATACTAAATTTTTTACATATTGAAAATAATGAGAAAGCTTCCACCATTACGTGCATTGCAGGTATTTGAAACCGCTGCCAGACAGCAGCATTTTTCAAAAGCGGCCGATGAGCTATGCATTACCCAAAGTGCAGTTTCACATCAAGTGCGAGTATTGGAAGAATATTTTGGTGAGCAATTATTTGATCGCCAAGGCCGTAAGTTGCAATTAACACCCAAAGGCCAAGGATTATTCATCGAGTTAGAGCGCATTTTCAATGAACTAAGTGACCTTAATCTTAAGGTGAAGGACACACCCAATAAGCAATTATGCTTAGCGGTTTATAGTTCCTTCGCCGTGAAATGGCTGATCCCTCGACTCGCCGATTTTCGCCGCCAGTACCCGAGTGTGAAGATCCGCCTTGAGATGATCACCCAAGATCCTGATCTCAGCACCAGCACAGCGGATATTTTTATCGCCGGAAAACTCAACCAGCGAGGGTATTGGCAGCAGTTACTACATAAGGAACGCCTGATCACTGTGTGTAGCCCAAGCTTTTACCCCAAATGGCGTGAAATCAACCTCAATAACTTTCAGCAGCAAGCTCTATTAGTCGTGGATGAAGGGCCGCTCGGACTTGATTGGCATAAATGGTCATCAGCACATCAAATCCCGCTTAATAACGAACAACAGCATGTATTTAGCCATATCGTCATGGCGATTGAAGCGGCGATTGCTGGTCAAGGTTTAGCCCTTGCACCGGATTTTATGGTCGCGGGTGATATTGCCACAGGGCGTTTAGTCGCGGTGAATTTACCCGATGTGCATACGGGTTTTGAATTTACTTTTTTTTGTAAACAACGCCGCTTATCTGAACCTGCAATTGCGGCTTTCTCATCTTGGCTTAAATCACAAGCCTAATACCGATTTACAAAGACAAAAAAGCCGACTTATGTCGGCATTAAATTCAATGGGTTGAGGTAAGTTTAGTTACACTAATAAACCAATTTTCTCATAGACTTTTTTCAGCGTCACTTCGGCGCGCGCCTGTGCATTCTCGGCGCCCGCTTTCATCACTTGATCTAAGTAAGCGCGATCGGCTCGAATTGCGCGGTAACGCTCCTGCAGTGGCTCTAACATCCCCACAACCGCTTCACCTGCTGCTACTTTTAAGTGTCCATACATTTTGCCTTCAAACTCGGCTTCTAGGCTGGCAATACTTTGCCCTGTCACACCCGACATTAAACTCAGTAGGTTAGAAACGCCCGGTTTATTATCCAAATCGAAACGTACGACTGGCGGCTCATCGCTATCCGTCATGGCTTTTTTCAGCTTTTTCAGCACTGATTTTGGATCTTCTAGCAGGCCGATAACGTTATTACGGTTTTCGTCTGACTTAGACATCTTCTTCAGCGGCTCCTGCAGCGACATCACCTTAGCACCATGTTCAGGGATAAATGGCTCAGGAATGGTAAAAGTGTCACCGTAGGCATTATTAAAGCGAGTCGCGATATCGCGTGTTAACTCGAGGTGTTGTTTCTGATCTTGGCCAACGGGAATTTCGTTCGCTTGATAAATCAAAATATCCGCCGCCATCAGAACCGGGTAGCCAAACAAACCCACGTTGATGTTGTTAGCATGCTTTTGTGACTTATCCTTAAACTGCGTCATGCGGCTCAACTCACCCATTTGGGTATAGCAGTTTAATGCCCAGCCCAATTGGGTGTGCTGTGGTACCTGAGATTGGATAAACACTGTGCTTTTTTTAGGATCCACACCACAGGCCAAATACAGGGCCAAGGTATCCAAACACGCTTCGCGCAGCGCCTTAGGATCTTGGCGAACAGTAATGGCATGCAAGTCGACCACACAATACAAGCAATCGTGGCTATCTTGCATCGCAACCCATTGACGCAATGCACCCATGTAGTTACCTATGGTTAATTCGCCGGACGGCTGTGCACCGCTGAGTACTATGGGTTTGGTCATTACGTCATTGCTCCACTATCTATAAATAAAAAGAATCGATTAAATTAACGCGTTGTTGGATTTATCCAGTTCAAAATATCACTAAATTGCTCGCAGACAGCATCTGGGCCTGCGAGCCCAATATCTTCACCGTAGTTATAGCCGTAGGTCAAGCCGATTGATGCAACACCTGCCGCTTTCGCCGCTAAAATGTCATTTTTAGAGTCGCCAACCATCAATAACTCGGCTTTATCTAACTGCCATTCCTTCAGTAGGTGCTGCAGCGGTAAAGGATCAGGCTTCATCTTTGACAGCGAATCACCGCCTAATACCAAGCTAAAAAAGCTGTTTATATTGAAGGCTTCAAGCAAAGGTAACGTAAAGCGGTAGGGTTTATTAGTGACAACCGCTAGCTTAAAACCTGCATCTAACAGGGTTTGCAGCACTTGATGCACATCCGCATAGAGCGCACTGTGCTTCTCAAGGTTCTCTTGGTAGTGATGCATAAAAATTGGCATCGCCGCATCGAGTGCAGCCTGCTCTACGTCGGTACCGAGTGCATTAGTCATGGCGCGGCGCATTAACATTTCAGCGCCATTACCAACCCAAGTACGCACTTGTGCCTCAGAACACGTTGCTAAACCAAGTTCAGCTAAAGCCTCTTGGGTCGCTACTGCAAGGTCAGGAACACTATCAATTAATGTTCCATCAAGATCAAACGCGATTGCCTTAATTTGTTCCCACATGCGACTATGCCCCAACTTTAGCCAGTTCGGCACGCATCTCATCAACAACGGCCTTATAATCGGGCTTGCCGAAAATAGCCGAGCCAGCCACAAACATGTCCGCACCCGCCGCAGCGATTTCGGCGATATTGTCGACCTTCACACCACCATCGACTTCTAAACGAATATCAAAACCACTGGCATCAATACGCGCACGCACTTGGCGCAGCTTATCTAAGGTTGATGGAATAAAGGATTGACCACCAAAACCAGGATTCACCGACATCAATAGGATCACATCGAGTTTATCCATCACATGGTCGAGGTAATGCAATGGCGTCGCAGGGTTAAATACTAAGCCCGCCTTACAACCTGACTCTTTGATTAATTGCAGTGTACGGTCGACATGCTCAGAGGCTTCTGGATGGAAAGTAATGATAGAAGCGCCAGCCTTAGCAAAATCAGGCACGATACGGTCAACGGGTTTCACCATAAGATGCACATCGATATCGGCGGTAATGCCATAATCACGTAGGGCTTTACACACCATAGGGCCAATCGTCAGATTAGGCACATAGTGATTATCCATCACATCAAAATGCACTACGTCAGCGCCCGCATCTAATACGGCTTTAACATCATCCCCTAAACGGGCAAAATCGGCGGATAAAATCGATGGAGCAATTAAGAATGGACGCATAAAACACTCGCTGTAATTGAACAAAAAGTGCTTCATTTTACCCTTAGCTAGGCTAAGCCTCTATAGCTAAAGCCACATTTATGGTAATTGAATGGATTATGGCGTCAGAGGAATGCCACACGAATAATACACACGCTTTGCAAAAAATATGGTTAAGAAACGAGATATTCAAACATTTCTGTAGTGATTGATAAATTATTGTTCATAAACTAAGCGAGTTTGTTATACTCGATGCGCTGCGCTGGGTTATGTTAAAGGAAGTATTATGAAAGGACGGTTAAATCATTTCTCAAACTTACTAGGTTTAGTGACATTTAAGTCATCAATGATGTTAGCATTCACGGCTGTCGTTGTTGCCTCCTTAGCATTTGGTGCACAAAAACTCACTGACAATACTGAAACCACCGCCTGCGCTTGCAGCAGTGACACTCGCTATAACAACTCTTTGCCAAGCAGCCATCCCAACAACCGCTGTGCTAATCAAGCGCAACCTTTAAGTTGGACAACGTGGCTTACGGGTAAAAATCGTTCAAGTCAGTTTCACTTCGTTGATCTGCTTGAATTATTATATGGGCATAAAGATAAGCCTATCGATGATATGAAACCCACCAATTCACAACTCTCATACTAATGATCAACCGCATTTGGCAAATATTTCAGAGTACCTTGGCAGCCTTTTTCGGAGTGCAGTCGGATAAAAACCGCACAAAAGACTTTCAAACTCATTCACCACTACCTTATATTGTGATGGGTATAGTGTTAGCTATAATTTTAGTGGGGAGCCTTATATTACTTGTAAGTCAAGTGCTTAGCTAATGCAATTACCGCTAATATTACTCATCCTGTAGATCATAGTTTTCATCGTATAGCGCCATCAATTCGTCCACTTTATTACGGCTACTGCCGTTTTGGCTAATGTTGCGCTGTACTTGAAGCTTTGCGAGGTGAGCACCACGATATAGCTCCCGCGTTAAAGGAATGTCATGGTTGCTGATTAGCACAGGAATACCACGTTCAAGCGCTGTGTGCCGTGAATGTCGAGCGAGTAAAGCCTGATCATCTAGGCTAAAACCCGCTCCAACGTAAGTAGTAAAACTGGCAGTGGTTGATAAAGGTGCATAGGGTGGGTCACAATAAATCACATCACCAGTACGAATTTGTTCAAATGCCTTTTCATAACCAATGCATTTAAACTCAGCACGTTGAGCCTTTTCAGAAAAAGCCCAAATCTCCTTTTCAGGAAAATAAGGTTTTTTGTAAGAACCAAAGGGCACATTAAACCCACCCTTGCGATTATAACGGCATAATCCATTAAACCCATGACGATTGAGGTAAAGAAAATAAACTGAACGTATGAAGGGGTCACGGGTTTTATTAAACTCTGTACGCACCCTGTAGTAAGCATCCTTCTGGTTCATCTCATCGACAAACATCTTTCTCGCAGCGGAAATATATTCGGCAGGTTTTTCTTTTACAATTTTATAGAGTTCGATCAGATCCTGATTTATGTCACAGAGTAAATAGCTTGGATAATCCGTATTTAAAAACACCGAACCAGCGCCTACAAATGGCTCAACTAAACGGTCTCCCGCAGGTAAATAGTTCGTTAACTCATCCACCAACTTAAATTTTCCGCCAGCCCATTTTAGGAAGGCTCTATGTTTTTTAATCATTTAATTTGATGAATACCGACATAAATAAAGGTCACGATTGTACTCTGTTTATTCTGAGATTTCACGATTTGGGAGACTTTCTTGTAGCTGATATTCGCGCAGTTCCGCCCATTTTCTGACCCAAGGCTGTTCGAGGCGATACTGCTTAGCTAATTGCGCGGCAGCGCTCTGTGCTGATTGATGATTGCTATAGTGACCAGCGAATACCACCCAGCGTTGTTTATACTTTGCAATCCTTACTCCTTCGACTCCTTCAATCATTTTTAAAGTCGAACGTAGTGAACGCAATTGCGAAACACTGGCCACTTGGATGGTATAACCCTTAGTTGGTTTATGGAGCGTCATTAATGTGGCATTTTGCGTTATCTTCACTTCGGCGGTTTTGGGTTTAACAGATGCTGATGTCGCACTGTTCGACGCCACTGTCGCTCCCTTGCTACTCGCCTCATCAATAGGAGATTGAATTGGTATATCGGACTCCATTTGTGGAGTCTCGCCATGAAAACTCGCTAAAGGATCTGGTGGTACAATCTCTTCTGCTTCAATCTGTGAAAGCCTAAGCTGCTCGGCACGTTGGCTAAAATAAGGCGCTAGCCGGTGTTGACCATGGGCAAGGAATTCGGGTGAGTCCATCGCTGGATAGGTTATAGGTTCTAAGGTGAGCCCAGAGTGAGGAAGCTGAGTTACCACTCCCCAAGCCGCCAACACAAGCAACACACTAACAAAGCTAATGGATAGTACTTTATATTTTTTCCAAGAAAAGTTTGGCTTAGGCTTACCATGGAGAGCAAGCTCAAGTAAATTAACCACTTCCTGTGGAGTACCCGTTTGTGTTTCGAGTTTAGCACGCACTATATCCCTTGGTGTAAACGGGTTTTGGTCACTATATCTAAGCAATGTTTGGTACAAGGCTTCACGCTCAGGTAGTGTTAATGGCTCAATGCTGACAGGTAAAACTTGCCGCCTTAATTGCTCAGGTAACTGCGGCAATAAATCCGCTAAAAATGAAGAGGGCACAGTGAGAGTAACCGCTATCCGCTTACCCGCACATTGGATTTGATTCAGAATAATACATTCAGCCCATAACTCTTTAGAAAGCAAATGAGCGTCATCAATAATGATATGTAAGGGTTTAGTTTGTGTGGGCGCAACACGTAATAGCGTTTCCCCAAGCGGGATATCATCATCAAATATCGGCGATGAAATTAATTGCACCAATATTTTCCGGCGAATTTCAGCATTATCTGCATGCATTGGGCAAATGACTAACGCGGCATTTGACTCATCAAAATCCGTTGCCAGCGCAGTAACAAGCGTGGTTTTACCTGAACCTTGAGCACCAGAGAGCACCAGTAGCTGGTCGCTATAACTGGCAATATGATGCAATCGTTGTATAAGCGCTTCCTGAGAAGGAAGCAAGACTAGCCCCTGAAATGTCACTCACTCACCACACAATGTTTATGCGCAGCAAATAACCTGTTCAAGGGTAGATTCAGTGACCTGACTAAATACATCCGCTTGACCAATTCCGGTCGGAAGCACCAGTCGAATCTGACCACCTAACACTTTCTTATCGCGTCGCATATGTTGAATGAAACTGTCGAAATCCATAGATTCCGGCGCACTCACTGGAAGATCGAAAGCTTGGAGTAACTGCACAATACGACAAACTATTGACTCATCAATCAGTCCCAGTGACCTAGCCGTTTGTGCAGCAAGGACTGTGCCAGCAGCAACAGCCTCACCATGAAGCCAGTTGCCATACCCCATTTCAGCTTCAATAGCGTGACCAAAAGTGTGTCCAAGATTTAACAAAGCACGAACACCCTGCTCAGTTTCATCTTGGCTGACAACGTCGGCCTTTATTTCACAGCAACGAGAAATAGCGTACACTAACGCTTCTGTTTCTAATCTCTTTAATGCCTGCACATTATTTTCAAGCCATTGAAAAAATTTGCCATCCCACATAATGCCATACTTAATAACCTCCGCCATCCCTGCCGCAAACTCACGTGCAGGTAATGTGTGAAGACATTGAGTATCGATCAACACCAACTGTGGCTGATAAAAAGCCCCAATCATGTTTTTACCTAATGGATGATTTACGGCAGTTTTACCGCCAACAGAAGAATCGACTTGCGATAATAATGTCGTTGGGATTTGGATAAAATCGATACCACGTTGATAACACGCAGCAGCAAACCCTGTCATATCACCAATCACGCCGCCCCCCAAAGCCACCAGCACAGAATCTCGACCATAATTCCGCTGCAATAATGCAGTAAAAATAGCGTCTAAATGTGCTAAGTCTTTGAATTGCTCGCCATCAGGAAGAATGACGCTCTCAACCTCACCAAAAGAAACCATCACTTCTTGTATCTGATTAAGATACAAGGGCGCGACGGTTTCATTGGTAACGATAAGGATACGTTTTTTAAGCAGGTAGCGAGACAGTGCCTCGCTATCATTCATCAAATTCTGGCCAATATAAATGGGGTAACTACGTTCACCTAAATCAACCTGAATTTGCTTCATCATTCTGCCTAGAAACCTAACTTCTCAATGATCTGATTTGCAACGATTTTTGCACTTTGATCATCGGTTTTAACGATCACATCGGCAATTTCTTCGTATAACGGGTTACGGATCTCTGCAAGACTCTCCAGCACTTCTCGAGGATCATCTACTTGCAATAACGGGCGTCGCTTGTCTCTTTGAGTACGAGCGACCTGTTTGTCGATAGTGGTTTCCAGATAAACAACAATCCCACGGGCAGATAGATGATTACGGATATCTTTGCTTTGTACTGAACCACCACCGGTGGCAAGGACAATACCTTGTTTTTCAGACAAATCAGCAATAACCTGAGCTTCACGGCGGCGGAAACCTTCTTCGCCTTCGACGTCAAACACCCAAGCAATATCAGCGCCTGTGCGTTGCTCAATCTCTTGATCTGAATCGTGGAATTCTAAATGCAGCATTTGCGCCAGATGGCGACCAATTGTGCTTTTACCTGCGCCCATAGGGCCTACCAGAAAAATATTACGTTTTTCAGCCATTTCTTGTACGTCTGAATCTTATTGAAAAGTATGCCGATATCGACTCATGATCAAGCCGACCTATATGTTACCTTGCTCTTATGAGACTTGACCGCGGATTATCTCAGTTTAAGGTCTACTATGGCAAGTCATGTGCGCTATTTATACTAAGAATTGTATTTCAGATACGGTAAAGCCAGCAAGTGTTGCTGGCTTTATTCAAAGTACAACAGCGAGTTAGAGCTTTTCATCCACAATTTTAGGTGTCACAAAAATCAGTAGCTCTTGACGCTCATTTTTATCTGTTGTGTTTCTAAACAAAAAACCTACTAGGGGAATATCGCCTAAAACAGGCACTTTGCTAACGCGACTGATAAGATTCTGTTGGTAAATACCACCGAGCACGATGGTTTCACCATTATTAACCAACACTTGTGTACCGATACGCTGAGTATCAATCGCAACCGCAGGCCCTGTGGATGTAGGAACCGTTTTTCCTTCAGAATCTTGCGTGATTTCTAAATCTAAAATCACTCGATTATCAGGAGTGATTTGCGGTGTCACACGCAATGATAACACGGCTTTTTTAAAGGTGACGGATGTGGCACCACTTGAGGTTGATTGCACATACGGGATTTCAATCCCCTGCTCAATGTATGCCGCTTTTTGATTAGAAGTCGTAATGCGTGGACTAGCAATAATTTCGCCTTTATTTTCTTGCTCAAGCGCACTCAGCTCGAGATCTAAAATAGTACCGTCGGCTAATTTGGCAACATGGAATGCAATGCTCGCTGCACTATCAACTTGTGCAGGTAAATTGACGTTTAGTCGATCACCAATACTAGGAACAATACCATTGGCGATATCTTGAGCGCCTTCTAAGGAACCTGATGAACCTTTATTGCCTTGCTGATCGGTTATGCCCCAGCGTATACCTAAATCTTCTGACACATTATCTTTAACTGTCACCATACGTGACTCAATCAACACTTGGCGGATCGGAATATCCAGCACCTCCACTAAACGATGAATATTTTCTATGATTTCAGCGGTATCTTTTACAAGTACAGTATTTGTCCGTTCATCTACGGCCACTGAACCCCGTGGGGATAGCAGACTCGAATCCGCACTCTTAAGTAATTCAGCTATATCAATCGCTTTGGCATAATTGATCTGTAAATATTCAGAATAGAGAGGAGCTAACTCTTTAACCTCTTGTTTATTCTTAAGGTTTTGACTCTCTCGGATGGCCAGTTCCTCACTTGGAGCCACCATTAAAATGTTACCTTCAATACGCTTATCTAGTCCCTTAGTTTGTAATATTAAATCTAATGCTTGATCCCAAGGTACATCATCAAGTCTAAGGGTAATATTGCCCTCAACAGTATCACTGGTCACGAGATTGAAATTATTATAATCAGCAATAATCTGTAGTACTGTTCGAACAGAAATATTTTGGAAATTAAGGGATAAGGTTCTTCCGTTGTATTTTTTTACTTCTTTTGTTGCTGCAACCCGCTCAACTTTATTTATTGAGAGTCTAAATATATTATCTTCCTGTTTATAATTGAAATCGTAGTTACCTGAAATATCAACTAATATTCGCGTAGTTAAATCTTCCTTGAAGGTTTCAAAACTTTTTACTGGTGTTGAAAAATCCTGCACATCCATCACATAAAGCAGATCATTATTAATGTCGGTATTAAATAACTTTATCTCAAGCTTAGCGCCAATTTGTTCAACATTGGCAGCGACTGAGCGATTATTTAAATAGACTAGTAATTCGCCACCACCATTTGCATTACGGCGAAAATCGATATTTTTAATGCTATTAACAAAAGGATTTTCACTAAATGGCTTTGCACTAGCGACTTCATCATTGATCGTTAAACGGTAAGAGTTACCTATCACAGCACCTTGATACGGCTTCACTTTAGATAAGCCTAAGGCAACTTTTAGTTGAGAATCCTGCTGTTCTGTTCTTATTTCATTTACACCCACTTGATTAATGGGCAAGCGGTCTTTAGATAAACCCGAAATACTATTATCGAATATTAAAACCAACTCGGCTGGCGATGCATTAGAATCAATGACTGGTGGCATTACTGCATCTTCAAAAACTAACTCAACCTCTAACTGACGATCAACTAAAGCATGATATTTAACATCTAATAATCGATTGGCAGCAAAACTCGATGGCAATATGCCAAATACGAATACGATCCCAATAACAGGCTTAATTAAACCTGAGAGTATTAATGGCATTTTGATCGCAGCAGAAGATTTCATTATTCCTTCATCCTTCGCTCGTTATTCTCCGGAAAGTTCTAATTTATTGAGTCGTTCAGACCAACAACCAGAACCATCAGGAATTAATTCTATTACTTCAACAGCTTGTGAAGTCACCTTGGTTACACGCCCATTAAACAATCCTAAGTACTCGCCGACACCGATACGATATACACTGGCGTCATTTGTTTCGATAAGTGCCCAAGTCATATCTGCCTCGCTTAAGGTGCCGCGCATTTTTAAATTATCAATGGCATAGGTCTCTAAGCGACTTTTACGACGTTTTAAATCTGGTTGTAAGCAGTTCTTGCTAGTATCAACCACTTCTTCCGTTAACTCACGAGAAGGTGGAACAAAAGGGCTTCGCAGCAACTCAGCTTGATAAGCAAAATGTTCAAACTTTGGAGGTTCTTTTAGCGCCGGTATATGAGCAACATGCTGTGCCTTAGTCGTAGTAACAAATAGCTCTAAATCACTACGATCACCAATACAACCCATCAAAAAAAGGCTTAACACGAGTAAGGGAAATAATTTCATCATTTTTTACCCTTATTATCCGATGTCTTTTCGGGTGGTAATTCAGCTCCTTCCTTAAAGCGATAGGTTTTTGCTAAAATATCCATCGCTAAATTACCTAAGTCATCCCGTTTAATCGTAAAATCGTGAAGACTAACAATTCGTGGTAATTTTGCGACACCACTGACCATATTGCCCAGCTGGTGATAATCCCCAGTGACAGACATTTTAATAGGAAACTCAATATAAAAATCACGCTGAATTTCGGGTTCCCAGTTTAAACTCTTAATTCTTAATCCTGCATCCGTTGCGACAAAAGTCAGATCATCGAGCAAACCTGGCATTTCATTTTCAGACGGTAACATTTTAAGCAATTCAGCAAATTGCACTTCCATGATAGCTAACTGTTCGCGATAGAGTTTCAAATTTGCCGCAAGTTGATATTTATTTTTAAAGTCATCCCGTAACTGCACCTCTTTATTTTGCTCCGCGCTATACAAATCAACAGCATCTGCTATCACAAGAAAATAACCCGCAGCAAAAACACAAAGCGCTAATAATATTGCAAAAAAAGTTTTTACTTGATTAGGCCAACCACCAATATTCTCAAAATCGATGTCATTAAACTGACTAAGATCGAGTTTCATTTACTCGCTCCTTGCGCCACTTTTACAGGGTCATCAGCAATCGCACTTTTAACACTCACTCGTAAATTAAACCGCTGTAATTGTCTTAATTCATCATCTTGGGTCACGATAGATTGCATATTCGGATCGGTTAACCATTCTGATGCTTTAACTTTACGCATCATATTCGCTACGTTCTGAAGAATCCCCTGATGATTTACAAATAAATCATCAAATTAGGGTGGAAGCGCATCTTGTTGCATGATCAAATGGTTTCTCCAAAAACTACACTTGGACAACAAGATGCGCGAAGCCAATATCCTACAACATTCTTTACACCAATACTGCCCAGAACTTCACCTAAAACGATTAAACAGCTTGATGCTGGCCTCTAAGGCACTGATTGAATGTAAGACACTGACCTTGACTGAGTTAGGTCGAAATTTACCAACCACGGCCCGAACCAAGCACAACATCAAGCGCATTGATCGTTTGCTCGGCAACACGCATCTGCATCAAGAACGGTTAGCTGTCTACCAATGGCATGCCAGCCTCATCTGTTCTGGTAACCCTATGCCGATTGTGCTCGTCGATTGGTCAGACATCCGAGAGCATAAACGCATCATGGCTCTGCGCGCCTCAATAGCCTTCAATGGCCGCTCTATTACCCTGTATGAGAAGTCCTATCCCCTATCAGAACAATGCTCTAAGGCCTCCCACAACGGTTTTTTAGCGGACTTAGCCAAGATTTTACCTTTGCATGTTACCCCTCTCATCGTGACTGACGCGGGGTTCAAAGTGCCTTGGTACAAAGAGGTTGAGGCGCATGGTTGGTTTTGGCTAAGCCGTATTCGCGGTACAGTTCAATTTGCAGATATTGGCGCTGAAAATTGGCGTGCAGTTCGCAGTACACATGACTTGGCCAACGGTCAAGCGAAGAGCCTGGGTTGTAAGACCTTGACCAAAACTAACCCTATCAATTGCCATCTCACGCTTTATCGTAGCAAACCTAAGGGGCGTACAAATCAGCGTTCAACGAGGACTAATTGCCACCATCCATCGGCAAAAACGTACTCAACATCGGCGAAAGAGCCTTGGGTGTTAGCCAGCAATTTACCACCAGAATCTCGGAGCCCAAAGCAGCTGGTAAACCTGTACGCCAAACGTATGCAAATAGAGGAAACCTTTCGTGACCTCAAAAGCCCGGCATACGGCTTTGGCTTACGCCAAAGTCGTACCAACAGTCCAGAGCGATTCGACATCATCCTACTGATAGCGTTGATGGTTCAATGCCTGTTGTGGCTAGTTGGTTTACACGCACAGCAACAGGGCTGGGATAAGCATTTTCAGGCCAATACCATTGGGCATCGAACGGTACTCTCAACGATTCGCTTGGGATTGGAGGTACTCAGGCGGCCTGATTATCAAATCACGGAGAAAGAATTGCTGGCGGCCTGGGTATTATTCGCCAATCAGTTGCTCAAATATGGCTATGCTATGGCTGATTTATGAGGGGATCCTTCAGCGCTACGTTATTGTTGGATTCACTCCGACCTTCAATGAGTAATAGACTGCCCTTTTTCTCAATACTTGAAAGATATATTCCAGCGGGTACTACACGCACTAACTCATCTAAAACATGGGTTGGTAAATTACGAGATTGTTGGAGGTTAAGAATAATCTCGGTACGACGCTCTATGTCTTTTTTCCGCTCGGTGATCTTTTTAATTTCAGCGATTTGAGTTTCAAGTAATTGAATTTCTGATTGTAGGTAAGCATTTCGCCCACGCTGCTCATCGGTCATCATTTCAAGCAAAGACAAGGCGATATACACTAGAATAGCCGCGCCTAAAAAAACCAGAGCCAAAATACCGATATAGTCACGTTTGTGCTTTTCTCTTGCCTCTTCACGCCAAGGGAGTAGGTTTATGTTCGCCATTGACCGTAACTCCTCAGTGCTAAGCCGCAGGCAACCATATATTTACTGATGTTAGGTTGCAGGATATGTTTGATTGATTCGTCTGCGTGTAAACATCCTTGAAAAGGATCGGCGATGATAGTATGAACACCTAATTCATTAATTAATAAATTAGCCATTCCTTCCAACTTAGAGGTCCCACCACATAAAACCAGATAATCGACTTTATCTCTACCGCTGGATGTACAATAGATTTGCAGCGTGCGTTTAACTTGTTGTAGTAGCTGAGTTTGAAAAGGTGATAACACTTCAAACATATAATTACGTGGTAAGTCACCTTCTATCTTGGCTTTTTCCGCTTGTTCATAGGACATACCATAAAAGGACAGTATTGACTGAGTAAACAACTCACCACCAAAGGCTTGTTCACGAATAAAGGTTGTTTCACCAGACTCTACTACAGAAAAAGTCGTCATATTGGCGCCAATATCAACCAGTGCAACGGCTTTTTGCCTCGCTCCTTCTGGTAACTGACCTAGGATTAACTCTGCAGAGCGCCCAAGTGCATATCCCT
This sequence comes from Shewanella sp. W3-18-1, assembly GCF_000015185.1. Classification (NCBI taxonomy): domain Bacteria; kingdom Pseudomonadati; phylum Pseudomonadota; class Gammaproteobacteria; order Alteromonadales; family Shewanellaceae; genus Shewanella; species Shewanella sp. W3-18-1. The sequence continues at coordinate 4,409,888 of NC_008750.1, forward strand.
CAACATCAACAACTTTCGTCTCAAGTTCAACCGTATCTAATGCATCGACTCTGACATCTATATTATCGGTACGACAGGCGCTCAATAGCACATCAACCTTAGAAGGATCGGTACTATTTACATTGAGGGTTTCAAAATCAATGCTCACTTCATCCAGGGAATAGGGAATTAAGTTATCGGCTTCTATTTCTATCTGGGCTTCCATTTCTTCCTCGCTCAGCGAAGCATCCATATAGATAACTTTTGTCATCACTGCTGAACCAGATACAGCAACAGCCGCATATTTCACCGATTTAGGTAAGATACGCTTCACTTGCCTTAAACATTCAACAACGGCATCAACATCACGAATATCATGATCGTTGATGGCCCCCTTTTTTACAGGGACCGCTGCATGACTGAGTATTTTGTATCCATCAGCAGTCTTACCCAGCAAAATGGCCTTAACTTCATGTGAACCAATGTCGATTCCCACCATCTGCGGAGCCTGACGCTTCCATAAATTTGAAAGCATAGTCCGTTGTCACTTTTTAGTTATCATTCCGTTAAAGAGATTAGCACAAAATCAATTTGTTATACTTATTTGAATAAAATGTTTCAATATTTTACACAGGCTATTTTATGAACATCACGTTTTTACTTCACCAAGACGTGCGCGCCTTATATACTGTCGCACTTAACTGAACATTAGGAACAATTTAGGTGAAGTGGTTAAAACGTATTGTTATAGCTCTATTTAGTCTAGCCCTTCTGGGTGTAGGCGCCATTGTTGCAGCATACTTTTATGTTTTGCCGGATTTGCCGGATGTTTCGACACTAAAAAATGTGCAATTACAAACACCTTTGCGCATTTATAGCAGCGACGGCAAGCTCATTTCTCAGTTTGGTGAAAAGCGTCGTATTCCATTAAAGTTGGAAGAAGTCCCTAAACCGCTGTTGCAAGCCTTCCTTGCAACAGAGGATGCACGTTTCTATGAACACGGCGGAATCGATCCTGTTGGTGTTATTCGTGCTGCGGTCGTCATGTTAACTACAGGCGAAAAGAAACAAGGTGCAAGTACGATCACTATGCAGGTGGCGCGTAACTTCTTCTTAACCCGTGACAAAACCATTATTCGTAAAGTGAAGGAGATTTTTATTTCCTATCACATTGAGCAACTGCTAACCAAAGATGAAATCCTCGAACTCTATGTTAACCGCATTTATTTAGGTCAAAGAGCCTATGGTGTTGGCGCTGCAGCTCAAGTGTATTTTGGTAAAAACGTACAAGATCTCAGCCTATCCGAAATGAGTATGATTGCGGGTTTGCCTAAGGCTCCCTCAACACTTAACCCTATTACGTCACATTCACGCGCATTGGCTCGCCGCAATGTGGTGCTAATGCGAATGAATGAAGTCGGTTACATCAATCAAACTGAGTACCAACTGGCTCTGCAAGAACCTTTAGTCGCTAAATACCATGGCGCTGAAATTGATCTCTATGCGCCGTATATTTCGGAAATGGCGCGGGATTATATGGTACAAAAATATGGTGAAGAAGAAGCCTATACCAATGGGTATAACGTCTACACCACGATTTCATCGGATCTGCAGTTACTCGCACAACAAGCTTTACGTAATAATGTATACGCCTACGATGAACGCCATGGTTATAGAGGTGCCGCAGCAGTGCTGTGGACAGGAACCAGGCCAGATAACACCCAAATTCAAGCTGAACTTGCTAAGATCACGCCTGTACAGGAATTACACCCTGCTGCGGTGTTAGGTCTTAATGGTCAGCAAGCAAGCGTATTAACCGCCAAAGGTGAAACCAAAGTCATCAACTGGGATGGATTAAAGTGGGCGCGCAAATTCATTACCGATAAACGTCAGGGTAGCGTTCCTAAAACGGCTGCTGATGTGCTAAATGTGGGTGAACGTATTTGGATCCGCGATAACGGTCAATATTTACAGTTGTCCCAAGTACCAGAGGTTGCGAGTGCCACTGTATCACTCGATCCACAAAATGGCGCTATTCGTACCTTGGTTGGTGGCTATAGCTTTAGCCAAAGTCAATATAACCGAGTGACCCAAGCAAAACGTCAATTAGGCTCAAACATCAAACCTTTCATTTATGCTGCTGCGTTAGAGAAAGGCTTTACCTTAGCAACCTTAATCAACAATGCGCCAATTAATAAACCCGATATCAGCCAAGGCACCGCATGGCGGCCTAAAAACTCGCCTGATATCTATGGCGGCCCAACTCGTTTACGTGTGGGTTTAGCACAGTCGATCAACGTAATGTCAGTTCGTGCGATGCGCCATATTGGTTTAGATGCTGCGATAGCTGAACTGGTAAAATTTGGTTTTAATCCAAACGATCTACCCCGCAACGAATCTTTGGCCTTAGGTTCTCCTTCGGTAACTCCACTACAAGTTTCTACTGCGTTTAACGTATTTGCCAATGGAGGCTACTTAGTTGAACCTTTCTATATTGACCGTGTAGAAGATTCTTTTGGCAATGTCATCGAGAAAGCAAATCCAACCTTAGCTTGCAAACCAAGCAACACAGCGGCCCCGCAGTCAAATGACCCGATGAATTTTGGCAATGCAGATTTAGCAACAGACGAACCTACTGCATATTGCTTTGGACAAACAGGCCGTTATGCACCACAAATTATTTCTGAACAGGTTGCATTTCTTATTACTGAAGCCCTGAAGAGTGTTATCTGGGGTGGCGGCGATTGGAGTAAAGGCACTGGCTGGCAAGGTACGGCTTGGCGTGCTGCGCAGTTGATTAAACGACACGATATTGCAGGTAAAACAGGTACAACTAACGAATCACGTGATACTTGGTTCAGTGGTTTTAGCCCTGCACTTACCAGCACTTTCTGGGTTGGATTTGATGATCATGGTAGACAATTAGGTAGAACCGCTTGGAATGCCAATGGCGAAAAAGATCAAATCACGGGAGCAGAAGCTGGAGCAAAAACCGCAGGGCCAGGCTGGAACGAGTTTATGAACGGTGTCTTAAAAGGTACACCTGAAGCAACTTTGATCCCACCTGAAGGTATTGTCTCAGTACGAATCGATTTAGCGACAGGTAAACTCACCCGAAAAACTGACTATACCAGTGCGTTCGAGTACTTTATTTCGGGTACCGAACCGAAGGAATACATCAGTGAAACGCAAGATGAAAATAGCCTCTTTATCGAATCACCAACGGATGATTTATTCCAATAGGCTTCATCTTTTTTGTGATAACAATGAATAACCAATAAAAAACGCGACTTAGGGTCGCGTTTTTTATTGTCTTAAGCATGCCTTAGCGTGCTTTCTTGGCAGCAATAGCCTGTTGAATTTGTGGCAAAGCAGTACCGCCGAGTACATCGCGTTTCGCCAAACAGGCTTCAATAGTCAGGTTGGGATAAACATCCTCCTCAATGATAGCGGCAAAAGTTTTTAATTCGGCCAAGGAGAAATCCTCGAGCGGAATTTGCTTCGCTATCGCTGCTACGACGACTTCACCCACTACGTGATGCGCCTCTCTAAAAGGCATACCTTTAGATACTAGATAATCGGCCAATTCAGTAGAGTTGGCATAACCTTGCTGCGCGGCTAACAGCGCATTAGGACGATTAACCTTCAAGCCAGATAACACTAACACCGCCATATCGAGGCAAATTGCCCAGCTATCGACCACATCAAACAGGCCTTCTTTATCTTCCTGCATATCTTTATTGTACGCCAAAGGCAGCGCTTTCATCGTAGTGAGAATGCCCACTAAGCTGCCATAAACCCGGCCGGTTTTACCACGGATAAGCTCTAATGCGTCTGGATTTTTCTTCTGTGGCATCAGGGATGAACCCGAGGTCACTTCATCACTCAGGGAAATAAAGTTTGCTTCACCTGAGTTAAAGAAAATCAAATCTTCAGCCATACGGCTTAAGTGCATCATGCTGATTGAGGCGGTTGAACAAAGCTCTACCACGTGATCTCTGTCTGATACGCTATCTAAGCTATTCAGCGTTGGCGAAGAAAAGTTCAACGCTGCAGCCAGTGCATGTCGATCCATTTTGTAGGCTGTGCCAGCAAGGGCACCCGAACCTAATGGGCAAGTATTCGCGCGAGTTAACGCATCGGCTAAACGGCTGATATCCCGCTCAGTCATTTCCACATAGGCCAAACACCAGTGACCAAATGTCACAGGTTGCGCGCGCTGCAAGTGAGTGTAACCGGGCATTACCGCATCAAATTCACGCTCAGCCAACGCCAGTAATTCAGCATGTAAGCCTTGAAGGCGCGCGAGTAATGCTTTGCCTTCGGATTGACACCAAAGCTTTAAATCGGTGGCAACTTGATCGTTACGGCTACGGCCAGTGTGCAGTTTTTTACCGAGATCGCCCACTTTAGCAATCAAGGCCGACTCGACGAAACTGTGAATATCTTCGGCGCCCGAGGTGAGAATAATCGCTGGATCGCCCTGCACTTCCACCAGCAAGTCATTGAGTGCTTTTTTCAAGTCACGGCATTCAGTTGCGGTGATAATACCCACGCTGGCAATCGCATCCGCCCAAGCAATAGAGCCGACCACATCTTGCTCAAACAAACGGTAATCCACTGGCAGTGAATCGTTGAATAATTTAAATAGCGCGCTGGTTTCGCCCTGAAATCTTCCACCCCATAAAGCCATGCTCAATCCCCTCGGTCACTGCTTTTAATACGTTAAAGCCATTAAAACTTAAGATATAAAAAAGGGCGCTAGGCGCCCTTTCTGTCTGCCTATTACTTAGCGTTGAGCGCGCGGATGCGGCTCGCTAGTGAGTACAGGCGGATAAAGCCTTCTGCGTGTTTTTGATCGTACACTTGGTCTTCACCGAAGGTCGCAAACGCTTCAGAGTACAGACTGTTTGGCGAGCGCTTCTTAACGGCAATCGCATGACCTTTGTAGAGTTTAACCACGACTCCACCGTTAACAGACTCGGCTAATGACTCAGATGCTGCCAGCAGAGACTTACACAGCGGCGTGAACCAACGGCCGTCATACACTAGATGCGCCATTTGTGCGCCAACCTGCTCACGCCAAGTACGGCTGGTTTTATCCAGTACTAACTCTTCAATCGCGCGCAGCGCCGCGAACATTACTGTGCCGCCTGGTGTTTCGTAACAACCACGAGACTTCATACCCACTAAACGGTTTTCGGTAATATCGATACGACCCACGCCATGGGGTGCCGCAATGGCATTCAGTTTCATCAGCGCAGCGTATGGCGTTAATGCTTCGCCGTTTACTTTAGTCACACGACCATTTTCGACTTCGAGTGACACGTATTCTGGTTGGTTCGGCGCATCTTCTGGATCGGCAGTCAGTGTCCACACACCTTTACTTGGCTCGTTCCATGGATCTTCTAACTCACCGCCTTCATGGGAAATATGGAAGGCGTTAGCATCACGGCTATAGATTTTAGTCGCTGATGCTGACGTCTTGATATTGCGCTCGGCTAAATAGTCCAACAGATCCTCACGGCTCTGCATAGTCCATTCACGCCATGGGGCAATCACTTTTAAATCAGGTGCTAATGCGGCGAAGCAACCTTCGAAACGCACTTGGTCGTTACCCTTACCAGTACAACCGTGGCACAGGGCATCGGCGCCCACTTTACGGGCCACTTCAACCTGCGCTTTAGCAATAATAGGACGCGCCATTGACGTACCGAGTAAATAAGTGCCTTCGTAAATCGCACCCGTTGCCATAGTTGGGTAGATATAGTCTTTAACAAATTCTTCTTTCAGATCGACGATATGGCATTCTGATGCACCAGAGGCTAAGGCTTTTTCAGTCAAGCCAACGAGCTCTTCTTCGCCTTGGCCGACGTCGGCGCAAAATGCAATGATTTCGCAGTTATCGTAGTTTTCTTTTAACCAAGGAATAATGGCCGAGGTATCTAGACCACCTGAATAGGCTAAAACCACTTTTTTCACGCCAGTATTTTTGTTCTCGATAGACATCTTAAATTCCTATGACTCGTTTCTCTCAAGGAGAAAACAGGCTGCTAAACAGGGTTAATTTAACTAAATAAGGTTACCAGTACTGCATTTTGGGCATGCATCCGATTTTCGGCTTGTTGCAGAATTAAGGATCCTGCACCGTCCATCACTTCATCTGTTACTTCTACACCACGGTGGGCGGGCAAACAATGCATAAAGAAGTTAGCACCCGCTTTCGCCATCAAGGCTTTGTTGACTTGATAAGGTGCAAACTTATCCTTAATCTCCGCTAATGGAGTTGAATCGCCCATTGAAATCCAAGTATCAGTATAAATAGCATCGTGGCCTTCAATCGCATCGATATCTGAGGTCAGCACTATCTTGCCGCCATATCGTTTGGCGAGCTCTTGCACTTCTGCCACTACGTAGCCATCAGGAAAGTGACCCGCAGGGCAGATCACTGTCATGGTGGCACCGAGAATAGCCGCACAATACATCAGCGAGTGAGTGACATTATTACCATCACCAACATAAGCTAATTTAGCTTTGCTGACATCCTCAAACTGCTCTGCCAGAGTTAAAAAGTCAGCTAAGGCTTGGCAAGGATGATAAAGATCTGACAGCGCATTGATCACAGGCACTGAGCCGAACTCGGCTAATTGTTCGATAGTGGTGTGTGAATAGGTTCTCGCCACAATTGCGTCGGCCCAACAGGACAGGTTAGCAGCAAAGTCAGCAACCGATTCCCGTTTCCCCAGCTCACCATTTTGCTGGTCTAGGTATAAACAGTGGCCACCGAGCTTATTAATACCGATATCAAAGCTAACGCGGGTTCTGAGCGAGGGCTTTTCAAATAACATCACCACACTCTTGCCATCCAGCGCATGACGATACTCTGCCGGATTGGCTTTGATCGTTTTTGCCAAGGCAATGAGATCCTGTAACTGCTGCTGGGTTAAGTCTTTTATCGATAGTAAATGCTTCATAACCTACTCCACTTATGGTTGGATTTGTGTTCCTACGGCTTCACCTTTTGCTAATGCGATTAATTGGCTTGCATCACGCCACGAGGCAACTTGTACCGCCTGCCCCATCCACTGCGCGACTTCGAGCGCAGCTTCAACTTTGACCTTCATTCCTTTTTCGATCACACCTTGCTTAACAAGGTCTGCTATCTGCTTGCCATTTAAACTGTGGATGAGCTGGCCTTTACCATCGAGCACCCCAGAAACATCCGACAGTAGCACTAACTTGCCTCCTACTAACTTGGCTAGTGCCGTCGCCGCTTGGTCAGCATTGACGTTAAGCATTTGACCATCGTCCATCATGGCGATAGAGCTACAAATCGGCATCCAACCTTGCTCAAGGATAAACTTAAGATAAGTGCCATCCTTTGGCGTGACTTCGCCAACAAGGCCTAAACGCTCATCTTTAATCTTAGCCGAAACAGTATTGCCATCGGCAAGGCTCATGCCCACACTCACAATGCCAGCCTTAGTCGCTGCGCCTTGAAGGATTTTGTTCGAAGTGCCCGCAAGTGCGCCGGCAATAATCGGCATTTGCTCGGGCGGAGTCACCCGTAAACCTTCTAACTTGACGGTCTCCATACCGTTTGCTGCTAACTGCTCATCCACCAGACAGCCGCCGCCATGTACCATCAACACTTGCTGACCATTGGCTAACATAGCCGCAGCCGTATCCATCAATCGCGCCATCCCCATTTCACATTGCAGCAGCGCGCCGCCCACTTTAAGCACTAATACTGAGTTGTTTGTAGACATCTTGACGACTCTCTTAAATAAGGATGAACAATTAAAGGTTAAAATGAATCTTTATGCATTGCAGCGCTTGGCTGGCAGCACCTTTCATCAAGTTATCGATGGCACTGGCCACTACTAAGTAACCGCTATTCTCATCAAACTTCCAACCTAAGTGGCAGTTAGGTGTCAGCACCACGTCATCCACTTTCGGGAACTGATTGTGCTTCACGGTGACCAATGGCGCCTTGTCATACACGCTATAGGCCGCTGCCACATCGGCAGTCGTTGTGCCCGGTTTTAGCTGTACGGTAATGGTCGCTAAAATGCCACGTTTAAAGTTACCAAGGTGCGGTGTAAATATCACTTCTTGGCCAAGCTGAGTGGCGATCTCGGGTTGATGTCTGTGGCCTAATACACCGTAGGGTGTCAGGCTCACTTCACAAAAACTGGTGTGTAACTGCGCTTTACGGCCTGCACCTGTTACGCCACTCACCGCATTGATCACCGGATAAGCCGATGTCAGTAAACTCGCCAATGGTTTTAACGCTGTCAACGATGCAGTAGGGTAACAACCTGGCACGGCAATCATCTTAGTCGCAGCGATTTCTTTAGCATTCCATTCGGCAAGGCCATACACGGCTTTGGCTAAAACTTCAGGATATTCATGCTCAAAGCCATACCACTTAGGGTATTGCGCCACATCGCTGAAACGATATGCACCGCTTAAATCGAATACCGCCAAACCTTGTGCATAAAACCAGGCCGCTAAATGCAAGCTTACTGAATGCTCAGTCGCTAAGACCACGGCATCGGCTTCAGCAACGATTTTTGCCTTAGCTTCATCGGACAATGGCGACAGCGTTAATGCAATATGGCTATAGCTAGGGTACAAATCGGCTAAAGGTTTACCTTTATCTAAACTGTTTTCAGAAACATACAAACCCTGAATCGTCAGTTCTGCTTCTGCATGGATTAAAGCGGTCAGTTGCGCGCCTGTGTAACCACTGGCACCAATAATGGCAATATTTTTCATGTGTTTTGTCTTATTAACCGAATCAAAGAAACTTAAAGAATAGATGAATAGCGTACACGCAACCGCGTACATCTATGATGACAAGACTATCGTCGCAGGAAATCGTAATAGATTGTTATTTTATTCACTGTCAGGCTAATACTGTGCATCATGATATTCACTCTACAGGTCACAGGGGGGTGACTCATCTCAACTGATGGCTAGACTACCACAAAGATCTACTTATGCAATATATGTGAATATATATTTTTAATTTATTTTCATATTCCTTACTCTGCAGTGGATTTCATCGGTAAGTTCCTCATTCAGCTAACTCGTTAATAACTCAGTTATCTAGGTCTAATTTGCACCGAAACCAGTCCTTTTTATTAACAGCTAAGATACATGCTTGCAAAGCACAAAATGATGCACTTCATATTCACTTACGCTAATCATCACAAAATATTGCGTGACTTCGCATTTCTATTGAATATTCTTCATCGAATATCGTGATCGGTTGTATATCAGATAAGCCAGTCGTATAAGTTATAAGTTCTGCTGTTGACCATAGCCCCAAGTGATAGGTATTGTGCTAACGAGCTAAATGCACAGCGGATTTTTGTGTTTTTCTATTCGGAGTAACTATGTCAGTAAACGCGGCAGACAATATGACAGATATGTATGCGTCATTAAGATCGAACGTGAGTATGTTAGGCCAAATCCTTGGCGATACTATGCGAACCCATCTTGGGGACTCTTTTCTTGAGAAAGTTGAACAGATCCGTAAGCTTGCCAAAGACTCACGCAGAGGCGATCAAGCAGCCAGAGAGCAAATGCTCGAGTTACTCACGGCACTGCCAGACGAAGAATTAGTCCCTTTTGCAAAGGCATTCAATCAGTTCCTTAACTTAGCCAATTTATCTGAACAATTTCATACTATTAGTCGCAATTGTGACGAGCTTGTCTGCGTACCTGATCCAGTAGAACAACTCCTAGGTCGTATGCTCAATGGTCGGATTGATCAAACAAAGATGCTCGACTGTCTAAAAACACTGGATATTGATCTAGTGCTAACAGCGCACCCCACTGAAATATCCCGTCGCACCCTGATCCAAAAGTATGCAGCCATCGTCGACTGCCTAACAGAGCAAGAAAACGACCAACTGTCGGATAGGGAACGTCAACAGATCAATCTGCGCCTGCGCCAATTAATCGCGCAAATATGGCACACCAATGAGATCCGCCGTGAGCGCCCAACACCTGTGGATGAAGCCCGCTGGGGATTATCCACCATTGAAGAGTCACTCTGGCATGCGGTGCCTGACTTCTTAAGACAACTTAACGACCAAGTGCAGCAACGTACAGGGCAGCAATTACCGATTGATATCGCACCAGTGCGCTTTTCAAGCTGGATGGGCGGCGATCGCGACGGCAACCCCTTTGTTACCTCAAAAGTCACCCAAGAGGTGCTCGATCGTAACCGCCATGCCGCCGCCAGACTATTCTTAAAAGATATCGTGCTGCTGGTCGGTGAACTGTCGATGGAAGAAGCCAATGATGAGTTAAAGGCTTATACCAACAATAACTGCGAGCCCTATCGCCATGTATTACGCTCACTTCGTCAAAGGCTGCGCGATACCATAGATTATTTAAATGCACGCATCGAAGGCCACAATCCTGAAGTCGATAAGTCGAGCCTGATCTGGCAAGAAAGCGATCTCAAAGTACCGTTAGAAATGCTTTATAAGAGTTTAACCGACTGTGGCATGCGCTTAATCGCCAACGGTTTATTGCTCGATATTCTCCGTCGCCTCGCTTGCTTTGGCATTCACATGCTCAGACTCGACATTCGCCAAGACGCTAGCCGTCATAGCGATGTGCTCGCCGAGTTAACTCGTTACCTCGGCATGGGTGATTTCAATCATTGGGATGAAACCGAGAAACAAGCCTTCCTATTACGCGAACTCAGCAACCGTCGTCCACTGATCCCAAGTAACTGGCAACCCTCGGCCGATGTGGCCGAAGTGCTTAATACCTGTCGTTTGATTGCTAAACATCCGGCCAAAGCACTCGGATCCTATGTGATTTCGATGGCGGGTAAACCATCAGATGTCTTAACGGTTTTACTGTTACTCAAAGAAACGGGCTGTTCGCACCCAATGCGCGTGGTACCGCTATTTGAAACCTTAAGCGACTTAAACAATGCTGCGGCATGTATTACTGATTTGCTCGATATCGACTGGTATCGTGGTTACACAAAAGGCATGCAAGAGGTCATGATTGGTTACTCTGACTCAGCCAAAGATGCTGGCGTCATGGCGGCAGCTTGGGCTCAGTATCGTGCCCAAGAACAATTGGTCGCGGTTTGTAAACAAGCGGGTGTCAAGCTCACACTATTCCATGGCCGTGGCGGCAGCATTGGTCGCGGGGGTGGTCCAGCACACAAAGCGATTCTATCCCAACCTCCGGGGTCGGTAGATGGCCGTATTCGTGTCACTGAGCAGGGCGAAATGATCCGCTTCAAGTTTGGCTTGCCAAAACTCGCGGTTCAAAGCTTAGCCTTATATACCTCTGCCGTATTGGAAGCAACCCTGCTACCACCGCCAGAGCCTAAACAAGAATGGCGCAATTGCATGCAACGCATCGCTGAAGAATCCGTGGGTGCATACCGTGGTATAGTGCGAGATGAACCGGATTTCGTGGCTTATTTCCGCGCGGCAACGCCAGAAGTGGAATTAGGAAAACTGCCACTTGGCAGCCGCCCAGCTAAACGTCGTGTCGATGGTGGGATTGAAAGCCTACGGGCCATTCCGTGGATTTTTGCTTGGTCGCAAAACCGCTTGATGTTACCTGCATGGCTTGGCGCCGGTGAAGCACTTCAAGCCGCCAGTGAACGCGGTGAAATGGGTTTACTGCAAGATATGGAGCGGGAATGGCCCTTCTTCAGCACTCGCATTTCAATGCTAGAAATGGTCTACGCCAAGGCGGAACCTAATTTAGCCCGCTACTACGAAACCTGTTTAGTACCGAAAGACTTGCATCATTTAGGCGAAACCTTGCGCCAACGCTTAGATCTGGGCATTAAAGTCGTGCTTGAACTGACAAAATCAGATAGCTTAATGGCGCATACGCCGTGGAATCGCGAGTCTGTTAAGCTGCGAAATCCGTATATCGATCCATTAAACTTCTTACAAACCGAGCTATTAGCGCGGACACGTAAGGAAACAACCGAAACTCCCGCGTCTGAACATGTACAGTTAGCGCTAATGCTGACCATTGCAGGTGTGGCAGCGGGAATGAGAAACACTGGTTAATGAAAAAACTTTCCCGCACGATTTGCTTGGGACTGACTGTACTGCTTGGCGGCTGCGTCTCGCAGTACAGTATCAGCGAGCACGAAATGGAGCAGTACCTCAGTAAAGAGATCCATTTTGAGATTAAACAAGGCAATCAATTCGTTGGCGCAGAAGTGCGCATTAACGACATCAGTGTCAAGCTAGGAGCAAAACCTGACACTATGAGCGTAAGTGCCGCGACTCAAGTATCAATTAAGAATCCGATCTTTCCATTAAGTGCCAAACTCACAACAACTTTCGAAGCCAAGCCTTGGTATGACAGCGCAACGCACAGTGTCTATCTGCGCCAGCTCGAATTAGTCAAAGTGGAATCAACGCCCAAGGATATTGAAAAAGCGATCAGCAGTGCCACACCTCAGGTGATGAGTTATCTAAGGCAATTCTTAGAAAGCCAGCCAGTCTATGTGCTTGATACTAATGATAGTAACCAAGCACTAATGGCAAAAATGACCGAAAGCATTCAAGTTGCCCCTGGCAAATTAGTGCTTAAGTTCACGAAATAATCTGCCATTTTTGTATCTCTGTAGAAGTTAAAATGCTCCCTCGGGAGCATTTTTGTTAATACATTTAGACTGACTTAAGTCTGTAAAAAGTTACTTGCTGAAGCGTCCAATCGACTGATAATCGACAATTACTGCTTCAGCTAAAAGCTCACGTCTTAACATATCGTAGGCCACTGCAGCACTTAAACTGCGCACGAGATCCCGCGAACGTCTAGGTAATTTGATCATCTGACTATAAACTCCATTACGGGTTGCTAGTGCAATGGCAACTGTACCGACTGGTTTATCTTCCGTACCACCATCAGGCCCTGCGATACCACTGGTAGCTAAGGCAAAATCACTATCTAAAATAGCACGTGCACCCTTCGCCATTTCCTCAACCGTTGGAATCGACACGGCACCGTGATCGTCTAAAGTCGCCGGATTAACGCCTAAGACTCGCACCTTGGACTCGTTACTGTAAGTCACTAAACCGTGATGTAAGTAGGATGAACTGCCCGCAAAGTCCACTAATTGACTGGTAATCATCCCGCCAGTGCAAGACTCAGCGACACTGAGCGTCAATCCAGAATTCAGCAGCCTAGAATGGATTTCTTCAGCAAGCGTCGCTTTATCTTCGGCTACAACCGCAGTACCCAGTACCATTTTGACATGCCCTGTTACTCGTGGCAGCAACACAATCGCCTTCTCGCCGCGGGCAAAGATCTTAATTTCAATATGCGGCATAGAGGAGCGATAGCCAATCGTAATCCCCTCGGGTAACTCCAATGGCTCAATTTTATCGGCAAGGGCTGACTCACCTTGGCCAATTGTCAGCAGTTTTTTAAGCGCCACCTTAGCGTCGAGATTAAACTCATCACGAATAAAGGGAATAAACTGCTCTTTAACCATATGCTTCAGTTCAAATGGCACGCCTGGCGTAAAGAACAGCCAAGCGCGATTTAACTTAACCCTAAATCCACAGGCCGTCCCAACGGGGTTATCCACCATAACAGCAGATTCAGGCAGCATCGCCTGCTTTAAATTACTGACGGGCATCTCACGATTATTGCGGGTAAACCAATCTTCTAACTGTTGGCGCCACTCGATATTCTCAACTAAGGACTCTCCCTTAGCCTTGGCCATCGCCTCAGCGGACATATCATCGCTTGTCGGCCCTAAGCCACCATTGACTAGGATCACATCGGCATGCAAGCTGCGCTCTTGGAAAACCGCAATTAAGTCCTCAAGGCGATCGCCCACAGTAACTCGTCTTTGGATCTCAATGCCATGCTCCATCATAGTGCTGGCAAACCAGGCCGCATTGGTATCAACAATCTGACCCGATAGCACCTCTTCCCCAGTACAAATCATCTCTAACTTCATCTCAAATCCTTATCTACCCCAACAAATTAAAACATAAGGTAAGTAACCGCTTAACTAATAGCAATACCTAGGGTAAAACCAGCGTTAAGATAGGTGTAGAAAAATCTGAGCACTATCAGGATAATGATGGGCAAACTGAATAAAATTTGATAAATGACAGATGCAAAAAAGCCAGCTTATTCAGCTGGCTTGGTTACATCTTTACAAGATAATTAGGCGCTTGGCGATGACCTACTCTCACATGGGGAGACCCCACACTACCATCGGCGCGATTGCGTTTCACTTCTGAGTTCGAGATGGGATCAGGTGGTTCCACAATGCTATTGTCACCAAGCAAAAAATTGTCCGGAACAATTTTTAACGCGCTTTAGCGCGGCCCGTTAGGGTCAACTACATGGATGTAGTTGATAAATTCTTATTCCAGTGAATTCGGAAAACTGATTTCTTTGAGTCCACACTTCATTAAGTGTTTATATTCTGTCTAAGGCTTCTTTGTAAAACCCATCTGGGTTGTATGGTTAAGCCTCTCGAGTCATTAGTACATGTTAGCTCAACGCCTCACAACGCTTACACACCATGCCTATCAACGTCCTAGTCTCGAACGGCTCTTTAGTGGACTTATAGTCCAAGGGATGACTCATCTTGGGGCTCGCTTCCCGCTTAGATGCTTTCAGCGGTTATCGATTCCGAACGTAGCTACCGGGCAATGCCATTGGCATGACAACCCGAACACCAGCGGTTCGTTCACTCCGGTCCTCTCGTACTAGGAGCAACTCCCCTCAATCATCCAACGCCCACGGCAGATAGGGACCGAACTGTCTCACGACGTTCTGAACCCAGCTCGCGTACCACTTTAAATGGCGAACAGCCATACCCTTGGGACCGACTTCAGCCCCAGGATGTGATGAGCCGACATCGAGGTGCCAAACACCGCCGTCGATATGAACTCTTGGGCGGTATCAGCCTGTTATCCCCGGAGTACCTTTTATCCGTTGAGCGATGGCCCTTCCATTCAGAACCACCGGATCACTATGACCTACTTTCGTACCTGCTCGACGTGTATGTCTCGCAGTTAAGCTGGCTTATGCCATTGCACTAACCGTACGATGTCCGACCGTACTTAGCCAACCTTCGTGCTCCTCCGTTACTCTTTGGGAGGAGACCGCCCCAGTCAAACTACCCACCAGGCACTGTCCCTAACCCCGATTAGGGGTCTAGGTTAGAACATCAAAACTACAAGGGTGGTATTTCAAGGACGACTCCATCAGGACTAGCGTCCCAACTTCATAGTCTCCCACCTATCCTACACATGTAGGTTCAATGTTCAGTGCCAAGCTATAGTAAAGGTTCACGGGGTCTTTCCGTCTAGCCGCGGGTATACGGCATCTTCACCGCAATTTCAACTTCACTGAGTCTCGGCTGGAGACAGCGTGGCCATCATTACGCCATTCGTGCAGGTCGGAACTTACCCGACAAGGAATTTCGCTACCTTAGGACCGTTATAGTTACGGCCGCCGTTTACCGGGGCTTCGATCATGAGCTTCTCTTGCGATAACCCAATCAATTAACCTTCCGGCACCGGGCAGGCGTCACACCGTATACTTCCTCTTGCGAGTTTGCACAGTGCTGTGTTTTTGATAAACAGTTGCAGCCACCTGGTATCTGCGACTCCCGTCAGCTTAGAGAGCAAGTCTCATCACCAACAGGAGCGTACCTTCTCCCGAAGTTACGGTACCATTTTGCCTAGTTCCTTCAGCCGAGTTCTCTCAAGCGCCTTGGTATTCTCTACCCGACCACCTGTGTCGGTTTGGGGTACGATTCCCGCTAACCTGAAGCTTAGAAGATTTTCCTGGAAGCATGGCATCAACTACTTCAGTCCCGTAGGACCTCGTCATCAGCTCTCAGTGTATAGCAACCCGGATTTGCCTAAGTCACCCACCTACCACCTTAAACGCGGACTACCAACGCCGCGCTAGCCTAGCCTTCTCCGTCTCTCCATCGCAGTTAGCGGAAGTACAGAAATATTAATCTGTTTCCCATCGATTACGCCTTTCGGCCTCACCTTAGGGGTCGACTCACCCTGCCCCGATTAACGTTGGACAGGAACCCTTGGTCTTTCGGCGAGGGGGTTTTTCACCCCCTTTATCGTTACTCATGTCAGCATTCGCACTTCTGATACCTCCAGCGTGGGTTACCCCTTCACCTTCAACGGCTTACAGAACGCTCCTCTACCGCGCAACCCTAATGGGCTGCACCCGTAGCTTTGGTGGTATGTTTAGCCCCGTTACATCTTCCGCGCAGGCCGACTCGACTAGTGAGCTATTACGCTTTCTTTAAATGATGGCTGCTTCTAAGCCAACATCCTAGCTGTCTAAGCCTTCCCACATCGTTTCCCACTTAACATACACTTTGGGACCTTAGCTGACGGTCTGGGTTGTTTCCCTTTTGACGACGGACGTTAGCACCCGCCGTCTGTCTCCCGAGTAGTACTCATTGGTATTCGGAGTTTGCAAAGGGTTGGTAAGTCGGGATGACCCCCTAGCCTTAACAGTGCTCTACCCCCAATGGTATTCGCTCGAGGCGCTACCTAAATAGCTTTCGAGGAGAACCAGATATCTCCCGGTTTGATTGGCCTTTCACCCCCAGCCACAAGTCATCCGCTAATTTTTCAACATTAGTCGGTTCGGTCCTCCAGTTGATGTTACTCAACCTTCAACCTGCCCATGGCTAGATCACCGGGTTTCGGGTCTACACCTTGCAACTAAACGCGCAGTTAACACTCGGTTTCCCTACGGCTCCGCTATTCGCTTAACCTCGCTACAAAATGTAAGTCGCTGACCCATTATACAAAAGGTACGCAGTCACGGTCTCAAGTACCGCTCCCACTGCTTGTACGTATACGGTTTCAGGTTCTATTTCACTCCCCTCACAGGGGTTCTTTTCGCCTTTCCCTCACGGTACTGGTTCACTATCGGTCAGTCAGGAGTATTTAGCCTTGGAGGATGGTCCCCCCATATTCAAACAGGATGTCACGTGTCCCGCCTTACTCGTTTTCATCTACGGTTAGTTTTCGTGTACGGGGCTATCACCCTGTGCCGCTGGACTTTCCAGACCATTCCACTAACACCCCATAGACTTAAGGGCTAATCCCCGTTCGCTCGCCGCTACTAGGGGAATCTCGGTTGATTTCTTTTCCTAAGGGTACTTAGATGTTTCAGTTCCCCTCGTTCGCCTCATGTAGCTATGTATTCACTACATGATGACCGCTTATGCGGCCGGGTTCCCCCATTCGGACATCGTTAGCTCAAATGCTTGTTACTAGCTCGCCAACGCTTTTCGCAAGTTACTACGTCCTTCATCGCCTCTGACTGCCAAGGCATCCACCGTATACGCTTAGTCGCTTAACCATACAACCCAAATGAGTTTCACTTGAATTGTTGCGACCAGCTGGTTTTACTTGTCTCACTTCTGACCAAAGAAGTGGACGCGCCTTAGACTTGAATATTCAAGACACTTAATAAAGTGTTTGAGAACTCAATGTTCAATGCTCTCGCATTAAACTTTTTTCGTATCAACACAACGACAGACATCATTGTGTTTAATACTATCAGCTTTCCAAATTGTTAAAGAACTACATCGACCTGCTAGAGGGATGTTTCGCTCTGACTTCTCGTGAGAGAAGCTAAACAAGCAATCTGTGTGAACACTCAAAAGCATCGAGTTAGTCGTATAGGTAAGGAGGTGATCCAGCCCCAGGTTCCCCTAGGGCTACCTTGTTACGACTTCACCCCAGTCATGAACCACAAAGTGGTGAGCGCCCCCCCGAAGGTTAAGCTACCCACTTCTTTTGCAGCCCACTCCCATGGTGTGACGGGCGGTGTGTACAAGGCCCGGGAACGTATTCACCGTGGCATTCTGATCCACGATTACTAGCGATTCCGACTTCATGGAGTCGAGTTGCAGACTCCAATCCGGACTACGACGAGCTTTGTGAGATTAGCTCCACCTCGCGGCTTTGCAACCCTCTGTACTCGCCATTGTAGCACGTGTGTAGCCCTACTCGTAAGGGCCATGATGACTTGACGTCGTCCCCACCTTCCTCCGGTTTATCACCGGCAGTCTCCCTAGAGTTCCCACCATTACGTGCTGGCAAATAAGGATAGGGGTTGCGCTCGTTGCGGGACTTAACCCAACATTTCACAACACGAGCTGACGACAGCCATGCAGCACCTGTCTCACAGTTCCCGAAGGCACCAATCCATCTCTGGAAAGTTCTGTGGATGTCAAGAGTAGGTAAGGTTCTTCGCGTTGCATCGAATTAAACCACATGCTCCACCGCTTGTGCGGGCCCCCGTCAATTCATTTGAGTTTTAACCTTGCGGCCGTACTCCCCAGGCGGTCTACTTAATGCGTTAGCTTGAGAGCCCAGTGTTCAAGACACCAAACTCCGAGTAGACATCGTTTACGGCGTGGACTACCAGGGTATCTAATCCTGTTTGCTCCCCACGCTTTCGTGCATGAGCGTCAGTCTTTGTCCAGGGGGCCGCCTTCGCCACCGGTATTCCTCCAGATCTCTACGCATTTCACCGCTACACCTGGAATTCTACCCCCCTCTACAAGACTCTAGTTCGCCAGTTCGAAATGCTATTCCTAGGTTGAGCCCAGGGCTTTCACATCTCGCTTAACAAACCGCCTGCGCACGCTTTACGCCCAGTAATTCCGATTAACGCTCGGACCCTCCGTATTACCGCGGCTGCTGGCACGGAGTTAGCCGGTCCTTCTTCTGTAGGTAACGTCACAGATAAGGCGTATTAAACCTTACCCTTTCCTCCCTACTGAAAGTGCTTTACAACCCGAAGGCCTTCTTCACACACGCGGCATGGCTGCATCAGGGTTTCCCCCATTGTGCAATATTCCCCACTGCTGCCTCCCGTAGGAGTCTGGGCCGTGTCTCAGTCCCAGTGTGGCTGATCATCCTCTCAGAACAGCTAGGGATCGTCGCCTTGGTGAGCCATTACCTCACCAACTAGCTAATCCCACCTAGGTTCATCCAATCGCGGAAGGCCAGAAGGTCCCCTCCTTTCCCCCGTAGGGCGTATGCGGTATTAGCAGTCGTTTCCAACTGTTATCCCCCTCGACTGGGCAGATCCCTAGGCATTACTCACCCGTCCGCCGCTCGCCACCTCAGGAGTAAACTCCCTTGTGCTGCCGCTCGACTTGCATGTGTTAGGCCTGCCGCCAGCGTTCAATCTGAGCCATGATCAAACTCTTCAATTAAAGTTTTGTTGTTTGACTTACGTCAAACGGCTCAATGAATTCTGTCATTTGTTTCCGCTTTTAAAAAAGCGAAATCAAAATTATGTACATATTGCTATGAACACTCATTATTACATTGATTTAAATTTTTGACTGCCAACCCGAAGGTTAAGCAGTTTCGATTAACTCAACACCTGTGAGTGTCCACACAGATTTCTTGTTTTATCTTGTTAAAGAGCAACTCAACCTCGTAAGAGAAGGTGAGTACCACACTGAGCGTCGAACGCTTCCAGTTGGCTAGGGCTGCGTATTCTACGTATTTCCCGTTTCGCGTCAAGGAGTTTTTTCAACTTCTTGCTGCGCTTGAATTAAGTGCTTAAAAGCTGTTCAATTCAACCTAACTCGTCAGCTGGCTTTCGCTGTCTGCCGTGTCAGTGGATGCGCATTATAGGCAGCGAAACTTTTTCTGCAAGTGCTTTTTTCAGATTTTTATGATTATTTTTCACATAGATTCTTACTCCCAGACTAAGCACAACCTATGCACTTGTTATGCCCAAAGTTATCCACATACGCTGAATTTATACGCAAAACAAGTCATCTAAAGAACAAGGGAAATGGCTTAATTTCGATAAAGATTGAGTGCTAAGGGAGAAAAGAAGCTATAGGCGGCGAATTCGGTAATAAAGATATAGAGGAAACAATTGATGTCAGCCGCTACTTTATATCTATATATAAGGTATAAAGTAGCATAATGCGACTATACGCGATTCACTTAGACGCTCTTAGCTGAATTTGTACTTAGCTGGCGCTCCAGAGTAGTTGTCCGCAATCGGTAAGATCATATCCACCTAAAAGGGCAGCCATTTGCCTTGTATGGCAGCTGCTCAACATAGTAAAGAGTTGTTGCAGCTGTCGACGGAAGTAAATACTTTGTGGCATAACAAAATCAAAGGACTCCTTCACTAAAGGGACAAAGCTTAAACCACTCTCCAAAGCTACTGACTGGCAACCAAAACCAATGTCAGCATCACCTCGGGCAATATACCCTGCAAGTTCACGCTCACTATAAGCTGTTAGTAGAACATTGAGCTGATCTAATCGTGCACCTTGTTTTAACAACCAGTGCTCTAAATGCTGTTGACTTCCAGCTCCACCCTGACGACTCACCCATCGCCACGGTAAGCTCACCACTTTATCTTCTTCTTGGCATCTGTGGTGCATATCTGCACGCATGATTAGCCCTTGCTGACGAGAATAACCATGCACCATTATCCACTGCTGATGATTGTTATAGCCTTTTAATAGCGCTGGGTGACGGATATTTCTATCTTCCATACTTCCCCAATGCAATGTGCACACATCAGCATACCCCTTAGCGAGCAACTCTAAGCCTAGACGTGATCCTGTTGCGCTATAGCTAATCAACTCACGGCTGCCAACCTGCGACATTAAGCGTGCTACCAGCATAGATAATAGTGGGTCGTCACTGCCCGTAATAAGCAATCTATCAGTGAGCATACCGCTATGGCATGAATCCATCACCCAACGGTCAATCAATACTTTAGGGAATAGCCATTTACCTGTAATTTTCGTAGCCGGTAAAATTCGGTCATTCGCCATGGCGTAGACTTTCTTCTCGTTAAGATCTAAGTACTCGGCTACTTGCTTAGCGCTCATGTAGACCAATTCACTAGCAGATGTCATCTTATATCCTTGTCTCTCAATATCCGTTCTTCGCTGAAATACTGTATTTGTGAGGCTCTAACTCAGGTTACAGGGTCAGAATTCACATCAAATTGTAAATTTTCACTGCCGTGATATACCAAGAAATGACGTCCCTTCGCACGGGCTATAATAGTGATACCTAATTGTTGAGCGAGTTCTAGTCCCATTTGAGTCACGCCACTTCGCGACAACAATACAGGAATTCCCATCTTGGCTACCTTGATAACCATCTCAGAGGTAAGCCGACCAGTTGTATAAAAAATCTTGTTGTCGCCAGGGTTTTGGCCTAGCCACATATCACCAGCAAGTGTGTCTACCGCATTATGGCGACCAACATCTTCGACAAAGGCCATAATTTGGTCATCCTCACACAAACCACAGCCATGTACGGCCCCCGCATTCTTATAGGTTTCATTATATTCATTGATGTTTTTTAGTAGGCTATAAAGAGTGCTTTGTTTGAGACTCGGTGTCGGTAATGTAATGCCTTCAAGATCTTGCATAAAACTTCCGTAAACAGTCCCTTGCCCGCAGCCTGAGGTAACGGTTTTTTCAGAGAGTTTGCCATCAAGATCCGCAATTTGTTCACGGGTAATCACTGCTGCAGAATTCACATCCCAATCGACTATTACAGAGTCCAGCAAACTTACATCAGAAATAAAACCTTGGTTTTTAAGATAACCTAGCGCCAATGACTCAGGTTTTGCACCAAGAGTCATCAAAGTGACTATCGGGCGCCAATTCAAATACACAGTTAATGGCCGCTCACAGGCTACAAACTTATCTAGCACTTCCCCAGCTTCATTAACCGCCTTAACTGCTATAGTGAGAGGAACTTCTGCTTGAGTTTTCACAAAAGTAAACGGATGTTTAATCTGTAAATTTGTATTAGTTGCTATCGAACTTTTCGCTGTAATCGTACTGTTATCAGAAATCATAATCTTACCGCTTAACGAGTGATAACCAAGAGCATAGCAATATTTATACCTAGGCATGAAAGAAGGGCTAAAATGCGTGATCTATCGCAATTCGAATTTTCTATTTGGGCGTTAATGTCCCATGCAAAATAACAAACTGGACAAAATGTCCAACAACAACACTCATTTTGATGATCTACTTCAAACTTATTCCCAATGTTTACTGGCATTAATATTGCAGTGACCTTTTATCGCAATTTGTTGGTAACATCGATCCGATCCGCAAAACAACGAATCGTCCACCAACACAGTTGAAACGGAGAGACAATGCAACATACAACAAGTGTTTGGCCTATGTACGTTTCACTCAAAAAAGTGGAGACACAGGTAGGCCGCTGGACCTCAGTTAAATGGGAAATAGATCATTTACTTCCCGCGACCCATGAAGCCCCCGAAGGTGCAACATTAGTCTTACTTGAGTTGCACAAAGACGAACGAGCTAGCTATCGCATCAATCTAGACATGGACAATGCGATGTTGTTCCTCGTCTGTGATGAAATGGCAGATGGTACATGGGTACCCGCTTTACTCTCGGCAGACCAAAATGTTGCAGCAGGTTGTCTTGAAGGAAATACACCTGTACTTAATATATTAATGCCAGAAGCCATCGCCTGTTGGATTGAAGCCTTCATCACCCAATACGGTGAAGTCGAAATTTCGGCCCATCGCCGTCGACATGTCGATGGGCGTAACAATCAAGGCCCTAGTAGCGATCCATTACGGAGGAACTAATGGCTGATAATACTCAAAAAATAAGTGGACTTTTTAGTCGCTGGACTCAACGCCGTGAACAAGTGGCTGCTGAGGAAGCATTAGAAACCCAAAAGATACAGGATGTTATCGAGGATGTACCTAGCGACACCGAAGTTGCCCCGACTAACGCAACCACAGCATCACCTTCACCTGAAATTGAATATCAATCACAGGAAGACCCTAACCGCATATTAACTGCGGAGGATTTACCTAACCCTGAAGAAATTGAAATTGGAGGAAGTTTTGCCAGTTTCATGGCTGCCAATGTCGACCCAGCCGTTAAAACCGCAGCCCTTCGCGCACTGTGGAAGCAACCGCATTTCAATGAGATTGATGGTCTTTTGGAGTATGCACTCGACTATAGCAATCAAACTAAACTCACTCCTGAAGTCTCAGCTGAACTCGCTAAAAAGGTGTTCCGCTATATGACTAAGGACAACGAAGATTCAGACGAAGAAGCTACCTTAGTGAAAAACGAGCTGAATTCCGTACCAGAAACAGCGATGGGATCAGACAACGAGATCGAAACCGAATTGGCAGCAAAACCGTTAACGGACAATTTGGATGGGGAGATTGATGACCTACCCCAAAATGCACCAGAGCTTTCAGCTCAAGTTCATCCCCGAGTTGTTTAACGTCAGTTTAGCTAATTTTAATGTCCACAACCTTGGTATGTGAATTGCTGTATAGCGCAGTAAAAGCTTAGATAAAAGCAGAAAAGGCAATGACTTACTTACTACCAACCGCCTAAATCTGCTCCAATACAGCAAAAAATAGAACAGCCCAAGTACTGTTCAGGAACGCAATGTGAGCACTTATTTGATGACCAATCAAACCCAGCATGCGCTAAAACAAGCGCGGCAAAATGTATTAGCGCAGACTCAGATTTTGCAGAATCTGATCCCGCCAACGGTAAGCTATACCACCGAAGGCACAGTGCTAATTATCGGCCCAGAGGATCTCGCTCGCCTCGCTGCGGACAAATTGTCCACTATGGCAAATCGAGTGATTTTGGCCAATGAAGCCATTACCAGCCAAGACGAAGCGCACCTAGAGCGTGTTATGGCTGCGGCGACTAATGTTGAAAGTTACTACAATAAACTGATTGGAATTAAAGGTTTTTTAGGCCAATTCCAAGTCAGCGTTGAGCATCAAAATGGCGCTGCTGAACTTAGTTTAGTATCCATCAGAAAACCTCATTTTGATTTAGTGCTCGATTTAAGCAGCACACCTTGTTTAAATTTAGAGATGCTTCCTCCTGGCTACTTCTATGTCGGTCAGGATACCGCCAAACTCGAAGATGCATTAACACAAATTCCAGAACTGGTCGGCCAATTCGACAAGCCTCGTTACGTAAAAATTAATCCGGATCTATGCGCTCACAACCGTAATGACATCAATGGTTGTAATCGGTGTCTCAACTTCTGCCCTGCTGACGCGATTAGCAGCGTCGCTAAGAAAATTGAAATCGATCCTTACCTGTGCCACGGTGCGGGTAGCTGTACCAGTGCCTGCCCAACAGGTGCTATCAGCTACGACTTACCGACACCCCAAGCCTTATCGTCTTATTTAAATAAAATCATTAGCCGTTTTCGTGAACAAGCCCAAACAGCTCCTGTGATTTTATTCCATGATAATGCGACTGGTGCCGACTTCATATCGGAGGATTTGGCTGGAGATATTCTTCCCGTTGCCCTTGAAGAAATTACCGTTGCAAGCCTCGATCACTGGCTTTCTGCACTCGCTTGGGGCGCGCGCCAAGTGCTTATTCTCAACACAGAAGCGACTGCGCCAACACTCACGCAAATGCTCAAAGGTGAACTTACACTAGCCAATAGCATTTTAGATGAAATGGGTCAGCCACAGCGTATTAGCCTTATCGATCCAAGCATGATCACTCATTTAGAATCGATGCTTGATATCAGCTTAGATTGGCCAATCATAGTACCAGCGCCATTTGTATCGACAACTAAGCGCGACAC
This sequence comes from Shewanella sp. W3-18-1, assembly GCF_000015185.1. Taxonomy (NCBI): domain Bacteria; kingdom Pseudomonadati; phylum Pseudomonadota; class Gammaproteobacteria; order Alteromonadales; family Shewanellaceae; genus Shewanella; species Shewanella sp. W3-18-1. Next base: position 4,434,544 of record NC_008750.1, read on the forward strand.
CCTGTTTGAGGCAATAGACCACCTCAATAGCCAAGCGGGTGAGATTGATACTTGTCTGAGCATGAATAACATTCCCTACGGCAAAGTGAGCGTCAATGTAGAGAAATGCACCTTATGCATGTCCTGCGTAGCAATTTGCCCAACGATGTCATTACAGGATGGTGGTGACAAACCTGCGCTACACTTCATTGAACAAAACTGTGTGCAATGTGGTTTATGTGAAGCGGCTTGCCCTGAAAAAGTGATTAGCCTCACCCCACAAATCAATTTTGATAAAGCTGCACGTCAGCAACAACACACCCTGAAAGAAGAAGCCCCCTTCGAATGTATTCGTTGCGGCTCTCCTTTTGCGACCCAATCTATGGTGCATCGGATGCTGGATATGGTCGGCGCGCATAGCGCATTTTCAGCCAATATTGAACGCCTGAAAATGTGTGGCGACTGCCGGGTAAAAGACATGTTTGAAGACATTCTTCAAGATCCTGAAAAGCAACTGCGATAAGAGATCCGTTATGACCGAATCCGTAAGACAAGTATCAGAAAACGATCAGTTGAGAGCCGATATTTATCAACTGCTGGCTGCGCTATTACGCCGCCATCCTAGCCCTGAATTACTGCACTTTTTGGCCAATCTTGAAATCGATGCCAATGAAGATAATGCAATGACCAAAGCTTGGCTGTCACTGCAGCTCGCGGCGCAGCAGTTCCGCAGTGAACAGCTAGAAGATGAGTATTTTGCCCTATTCCTCGGCGTGGGTTGTGGTGAGATCCTGCCCTATGGCAGTTGGTTTATGACCGGCTCATTAATGGATAAACCATTAGCACTGTTGCGCCAAGATTTAATGCAGCTCGGTTTTGAGCGGGAAGAAAACGTCAAGGAGCCTGAAGATCACGTGGCTGCGCTATGTGAAGTCATGGGCACATTGATCCTTGAGGCCCCAGGTTATCGTCAACTTGCGTTCTACCAACGCCATATTGGCAGCTGGATTGGTCGGTTCTGCGACAATTTAACTAAGGCCCCAAGTGCGGCGTTTTACGCCACGGTTGCACAACTGGCAAAAGCCTTTTTCGAAATGGAAGCCAATGCATTTGAGCAATTGAGCCTAGATATTCCAGTGAATTGCCCAGGCAGTGCCGACTTACAACCGGCCACCAATGATGCAGAAAAGCAAGTGGAATTAGTAAATTAAGATCAAGGTGCCTACACAATAGTGGAATAGGCATTGATGAGTTCTGTAAGCGAAGGAGAATCTGATTCACCTTCGCCACAATAGATGAAGCCGAGGCTTCTACAATAACCGAGGTGGTTGTCTTTTATGCCACTTTATTCAGTAACACAAGGAGACACTATGAAGAAGCAAGCTTCCGACATGGGCCGTCGTCAATTGCTTAAAGCATTGGCACTCGGCAGTGCGGCAGGTGCGGTAGCCACTGTTAGCGGTCAGGCATTAGCCGCAGCGCCAACGGTTGAACCTATCGAGCCAAAGAGCGAGAACTACCGTGAAACCGACCATATTCGTCATTACTATGCGTCGCTTAAAAACTAAAATAGAGGAGAGTGTGTGATGCGATTAACCCGCAAAACAGATCAGGTTGTCGAGCCTAAAGCATCGACCCTGGGTCTCAATCGTCGCCAATTCTTAAAATCGGCAGGTCTTGCCACTGGTGGTATCGCCGCAGCTTCAATGCTGGGTACAGGCATGATGCGTAAAGCAGAAGCCAAAGATATCCCTCACAACGTTCCAACCGAAGTTAAACGTACCATTTGTTCTCACTGTGCTGTGGGCTGTGGTATCTATGCTGAAGTACAAAACGGTGTGTGGACAGGTCAAGAACCCGCATTCGATCATCCATTCAACGCCGGCGGCCACTGTGCTAAAGGTGCAGCACTGCGTGAGCATGGTCATGGTGAAAAACGCCTGAAATACCCAATGAAGTTAGAAGGCGGAAAATGGAAAAAGATCTCTTGGGATCAAGCCATTAATGAAGTAGGCGATAAAATGGCCTCTATTCGTCAAGAATCTGGCCCAGACTCTATCTACTTCATGGGTAGTGCCAAGTTCTCAAACGAACAAGCTTATTTATATCGCAAATTTGCGGCACTGTGGGGAACGAACAACGTCGACCATTCAGCCCGTATTTGTCACTCTACCACAGTAGCTGGTGTTGCTAACACTTGGGGCTACGGTGCGCAAACCAACTCAATCAACGATATTCGTAACTCTAAGTGCATTATGTTTATTGGGGCAAACCCCAGTGAAGCACACCCAGTTGCCATGCAGCATATTTTGATTGGTAAAGAACGCGGTGCCAAAATCATCGTAGTTGATCCACGTTTCACCCGTACTGCAGCGAAATCTGACGAGTACGTGCATATCCGTCCTGGTACAGATATTCCCTTCATTTATGGTCTGTTATGGCACATATTCGAAAACGGCTGGGAAGATAAAGAGTTTATCAAGCACCGCGTTTACGGTATGGATCGCATCCGCGAAGAAGTGAAAAAGTACACCCCAGAAGAAGTTGAAAATGTGGTGGGCGTACCTAAAGCCCAAATGTATCGTGTTGCCAAGATGATGGCTGAAACTAAACCTGGCACCATTGTTTGGTGTATGGGTGGTACGCAACATCACGTCGGTAACTCGAACACCCGTTCATACTGCATGTTACAACTCGCTTTAGGTAACATGGGTGTTCCTGGTGGCGGTACTAACATTTTCCGTGGCCACGATAACGTACAAGGTGCAACCGACTTTGGTTTGTTATTTGATAACTTACCCGGTTATTACGGTTTAACTACCGCCGCATGGGATCACTGGGCCAATGTATGGGATCTCGATCCTAAATGGGTCTCAAGCCGTTTCGACCAAGGTGAATACTTAGGTCAAACACCACAAACTTCAACAGGTATCCCATGCTCTCGTTGGCACGATGGCGTGTTAGAAGATAAAACCAAGATAGCGCAGAAAGACAATATTCGTCTGGCGTTCTTCTGGGGACAATCTGTCAACACTGAAACCCGTGGCCGCGAAGTGCGTGAAGCACTGAACAAAATGGATACCGTCGTTGTTGTCGATCCATTCCCAACGATGGCAGGTGTAATGCACCAACGTCAAGATGGTGTTTATCTGCTGCCAGCTGCAACCCAGTTTGAAACCTATGGTTCTATCTCTGCAACCAACCGCTCAGTTCAGTGGCGCTCTAAGGTAATAGAGCCGCTGTTCGAATCACTGCCAGATCATGTGATCATGTGCAAACTCGCTAAGAAAGTGGGTATTGATAAAGAGTTGTTCAAACAAATCAAAGTCAATGGTGATGAGCCTTTGATTGAAGATATTACCCGTGAATTTAACAAAGGTATGTGGACTATCGGTTACACCGGACAAAGCCCAGAACGTTTAAAAATGCACCAAGAAAACTGGGGCACTTTTGATGCTGACAGCTTAGAAGCTCCAGGCGGTCCAGCCAAAGGTGAGACCTATGGTTTACCTTGGCCTTGTTGGGGTACACCAGAGATGAAACATCCTGGAACCCAAATTCTGTATAACGAAGCCAAGCATGTTAAAGACGGCGGCGGTAACTTCCGCGCTCGTTATGGTGTTGAGCATGAAGGCAATAATATTCTTGCTGAAGGGACTTACTCTAAAGGCAGTGAGATCCAAGATGGCTATCCTGAATTTACCGCCGATATGCTCAAGCAATTAGGCTGGTGGGATGACCTAACAGCAGACGAGAAAAAACACGCCGAAGGCAAAAACTGGAAAACGGATATTTCTGGCGGTATCCAACGTGTTGCTATCAAACACGGCTGTATCCCTTACGGTAACGCTAAAGCTCGTTGTATTGTCTGGACATTCCCTGACGATATTCCACGCCACCGCGAACCACTTTACACGCCTCGTCGTGACTTAGTTGCTAAATACCCAACCTACGAAGACCGTATGGTTGCGCGTCTACCGACGCTGTATAAGTCAATTCAAGACAAGGATTTTGCTAAAGACTTCCCACTGGCACTCACATCAGGCCGTCTAGTGGAATACGAAGGTGGTGGTGAAGAATCCCGTTCTAACCCTTGGTTAGCTGAACTACAACAAGAAATGTTCATCGAAATGAACCCTGCTGATGCAGCGGATCGCGGTATTCGTGACGGTGATAATGTTTTTGTTCATGGTCCAGAAGGCGCCAAAATCACGGTTAAGGCAATGGTAACACCACGCGTAATTGCTGGTGAATGTTTTATGCCATACCACTTTGCAGGGGTGTTTGAAGGTGAAAGTCTCGCGAAAAACTATCCAGAAGGCACAGTGCCTTATGTGATAGGCGAATCCGCAAACACCATTTTAACTTATGGCTACGATGTTGTGACTCAGATGCAAGAAACTAAATCCAGCCTCTGCCAAATTAGCAAAGCCTAACCTACTTGATGAGGAGATAAGCCATTATGGCAGTCATGAAATTTCTATGTGACACCAAACGCTGCATCGAGTGTAACGGTTGCGTCACTGCATGTAAGAACGAAAACGATTCCGCTCTCGAGTGGGGTATTCAACGTCGCCGCGTGGTGACAATTAACGATGGTCAACCTGGTGAAGCATCGATTTCAGTGGCATGTATGCACTGTACCGATGCGCCATGTATGGCAGTGTGTCCAGCAGATTGCTTCTACAGAACCGATGACGGCATAGTACTGCACAACAAAGATACCTGTATCGGTTGTGGTTATTGCTTCTATGCTTGCCCATTTGGTGCACCGCAATTCCCGAAAAAGACTGCTTTTGGTAGCCGCGGCAAAATGGATAAGTGTACTTTCTGTGCCGGTGGCCCAGAAGAAACCTTCTCCGAAGCCGAGCGTAAAAAATACGGTGCAAACCGTATTGCTGAAGGCAAATTACCTATGTGTGCGGAGCTTTGCGCAACCAAAGCACTGCTTGCTGGTGATGCGGGAGTGGTATCTAACATCTACCGTGAACGTATGGCCTCCCGTGGCAATCCTAACGTGATTTGGGGCTATAACCCAAAAACCGGTGAGATAAACTAAGCAGAGCGAGGGTTAGGGAGTCATCCCTAACCTCTGGCAAGGAGTGACAATGTTAAACAAACAGTTAAACAAATCACTGCGTAGTCTGTTTGCTCTGTTAGTGCTAGTCATGGGATTGGGATTGGGTTCAGTAATGAGCTCAAGTCCAGTTCAAGCAAGTGATCAGCAATCGAGTCAACAACAGGCGAAAGCGCAAACCAGCGATGCCGACCTTTGGCGTGCGGTAAAAGCGGGCGATGCCGGCTATACCACTGCAAAAGGTGTCGAAACTGGGGTGTTGATTAACGTTGCCGGTAACCAAGGAAAAGAACTGAGGAATGAATACTTAACTCCCGTGATGGCGCTAGCTGTGACTGGAGTATTTGGTGCTTTCTTAGTGTTTTATTTGGTGAATGGTCCTTCAAAACTTAGCCATGGCTTTTCGGGTAAGTTAGTAGCTCGTTGGTCTAAAGCGGATCTATGGATCCACTGGATAATGGCAACAAGCTGCTTAGCACTGATGTTTACAGGCTTAACCATTATGTTGGGACGGCATGTAATACAACCTCTGCTTGGGCCCGACCTATGGGCGCCATTGATCTACGGCAGTAAAACGATTCACGATTGGGCGGGTCCCGTCTTTATCGTGGCTTGGGCGTTCTGCGTGGTGAAATGGATGCCGCTTCAAACCTTTAAGATGTATGATCTAAAATGGTTTTTAGTCGTCGGTGGTTATATCAACTTTGGCCCATTCAAAGGTAAACATCCTGACAGTGGTTTTGCCAACGCTGGTGAAAAAATGTGGTTCTGGACACTGACCTTATTCGGTCTATTTATCAGTGTTTCCGGCATCATGTTAGTCTTACCCGGCTTAGACTTACCCCGTGAAGCCTCAATGGCAGCCCTACTGATCCACGCTATCAGTGCAGTCATCCTAATTGCCTTTACCATAGTGCATATTTGGATGGCGACGGTACTCAGTGAAGGCGGTATGGAGTGTATGGTGTCAGGTTACTGTGATGAAAACTGGGCAATCCAGCACCACAACCTCTGGTATGACGAGATCAAAGCTAACGGCAGCTTAAAATATAAAGACTAGGTAAAACGCAGCTTTTTTTACCACTAAAAACACCCCTTTTTACGGGGTGTTTTTTTATCCCGCTCAAAATACACCACAAAAAATCAACAATTTACATAATAGTAACACACAGCATTCATTTATGATTTGAGTGAACTTTACACTCCAAACTATGAGCAAGTTAACGCTTTTAGATAACCATGTGCTATTTCAAGTCCGCAAACTGTTCTAGATCAATTCCCCGCACAATCGTTCCCACTATATTGCCGCCACGCGCGATGATTACCAGCGAACAGGATGATTTCATTATCATTTTCACTTCTAATCTTCACTTTTTGCTAACAAATTTTATGACAACGAAAAGTCGCGCAATTCCAATAAACATAAACCCTAATTTCAGGAGTCAGCATGAAGCAGCAACCCAGCGATTTATCTCGCCGCTCTTTGCTTAAAGCGCTCACCGTTGGAAGTGTAGCGGGTGCCGCTATTGCCGCAACGGGCATAAGCGTGGCACAAGCCAACGAAAGCAGCACGGTAGCCGAAAAGAAATCAAATGGTTACCACGAAACTGCGCATATCACTAGCTATTACGATAGCCTGCGCAGCTAATCTAGGAGAAGTCAGCGATGAAGTTAACTCGCAAGTCCAATATCGCCCTAGTGGCAGACAAACCGACACTCGGCATTAGCCGTCGTCAATTTATGAAGCAAGCCGGTATTGCTACTGGTGGTATTGCTGCAGCCTCACTAATGGGTACTGGCATGATGCGCCGCGTCGAAGCCAAAGAAGTACCACATGATGCGCCAATCGAAGTAAAACGTACTATTTGTAGTGCCTGCGCAGTAGGTTGTGGTTTGTATGCCGAAGTACAAAACGGTGTTTGGACAGGTCAAGAACCCGCATTCGATCACCCATTCAATGCCGGCGGCCACTGCGCTAAAGGTGCGGCACTGCGTGAGCATGGTCATGGTGAAAAACGCCTGAAATACCCAATGAAATTGGTTGATGGCAAGTGGAAAAAAATCTCTTGGGAAGATGCCATTAACGAAGTGGGCGATCAAATGCTCAATATTCGTAAAGAGTCAGGCCCAGACTCAGTGTACTTCATGGGGAGCGCTAAGTTTTCTAACGAAGGTTGCTACATGTACCGCAAATTAGCGGCGATGTGGGGCACAAACAATATCGACCACTCTGCTCGTATTTGTCACTCTACCACGGTAGCTGGTGTTGCTAACACTTGGGGCTACGGTGCGCAAACTAACTCTTTCAACGATATCCAGAACGCCAATGCCATCTTCCTGATCGGGGCAAACCCTGCGGAAGCGCATCCGGTTTCTATGCAACATATTCTGATCGCAAAAGAAAGAAACAACGCGAAAATCATCGTCGTTGACCCACGCTTCTCTCGCACTGCAGCGCATTCAGACTTGCATTGTGCAATTCGCCCAGGCACTGATATTCCGTTTATCTACGGTATGTTATGGCACATTTTTGAAAATGGTTGGGAAGATAAAACCTTTATCAAGCACCGCGTATTCGAGATGGAAAGTATCCGTGCTGAAGTGAAGAAGTTCCCACCTAAAGAAGTCGAAAACATCACTGGCGTGAGCGAAGCCGATGTCTATCAAGCCGCTAAATTAATGGCTGATAACCGTCCTGGCACGGTAATTTGGTGTATGGGTGGTACTCAGCATCACGTCGGTAACGCGAACACCCGTGCTTATTGTATTCTGCAATTAGCGCTGGGCAATATGGGCGTGTCAGGCGGCGGTACTAACATTTTCCGTGGTCACGATAACGTACAAGGCGCCACTGACTTAGGTTTGTTATTTGATAACTTACCCGGTTACTACGGTTTAACCTCTGCAGCATGGAGTCACTGGACCCATGTGTGGGATCTGGACATGGAATGGGTGAAAGGTCGTTTCGATCAAACCGCCTACCTTGGTAAAGATCCAATGACGACACCGGGCATTCCTTGTTCTCGTTGGCACGATGGAGTGTTAGAAGATAAGAGCAAGTTAGCGCAGAAAGACAATATCCGTATGGCGTTTTTCTGGGGACAATCGGTCAACACCGAAACCCGTCAGCGTGAAGTGCGTGATGCCCTAGACAAGATGGACACAGTAGTGGTTGTCGACCCATTCCCAACAATGGCGGGCGTTATGCACCGTCGTAAGAATGGCGTATATCTGCTGCCTGCAGCAACTCAGTTTGAGACTCAAGGTTCAGTATCTAACTCAGGCCGTTCAATCCAATGGCGTGAGCAGGTTATCCAACCGTTATTCGAGTCAAAAACCGACATCGAAATCATGTACCGTTTAGCGCAAAAACTCGGCATTGACGAGCAGTACACTAAACGCATAGCCAAAGAAAACGGCTTACCCGTGATCGAAGACATTACCCGCGAAATCAACCGCGGTATGTGGACTATCGGTATGACAGGTCAAAGCCCAGAGCGTATCAAGTTGCACACCCAAAACTGGGGCACCTTCAGCAACAAAACGCTCGAAGCCGCAGGCGGCCCAGCGAAGGGCGAAACCTACGGTCTACCTTGGCCATGTTGGGGTACACCAGAAGCGAAACACCCGGGTACTCAAATTCTGTATAACCAAGCCAAACACGTGAAAGACGGCGGTGGTAACTTCCGTGCTCGTTATGGTGTTGAATACAACGGCCAAAGCATTTTAGCCGACGGCACTTACTCTAAGGGTGCGGAAATCAAAGACGGTTATCCTGAATTTACTGCCGATATGCTCAAGCAATTGGGTTGGTGGGATGATCTGACCGCCGAGGAAAAAGCCGAAGCCGATGGTAAAAACTGGAAGACTGACCTGTCAGGCGGTATCGTGCGCGTGGCAATCAAACACGGCTGTATCCCCTTTGGTAATGCTAAAGCCCGTTGTATTGTTTGGACTTTCCCTGACCAAGTGCCTGTACACCGTGAACCGTTATACACAGCACGTCGTGACTTAGTGGCGAAATACCCAACCTATGACGATATGCAAGTACACCGTCTACCCACATTGTATAAGTCAATCCAAGAAAAGGATTTAAGCGGTAAGTACCCACTGGTACTGACCTCTGGTCGCTTGGTTGAATACGAAGGTGGTGGTGAGGAATCTCGTTCTAACCCATGGCTAGCTGAACTTCAGCAGGAAATGTTTGTTGAAATTAACCCTGCCGACGCTGCCGATCGCGGTATTCGTAACGGAGAAAATGTCTGGTTAGAAGGTGCCGAAGGTGGCCGTATTAAGGTGCAAGCAATGGTAACGCCTCGCGTTAAACCAGGCGTGACCTTTATGCCGTACCACTTTGCGGGTGTAATGCACGGTGAGAGTTTAGCGCCGAACTATCCAGAAGGCACTGTACCTTACGTTATCGGTGAGTCTTGTAACACTGCGCTGACCTATGGATACGATCCTGTGACACAAATGCAGGAAACCAAAGCGTCACTCTGTCAGATCGTTAAAGCGTAAGTGCAGCTTAAGCTAGGAGAATTGCCATTATGGCTACTATGAAATTTTTGTGTGATACCAAGCGCTGCATCGAATGTAACGGTTGTGTCACAGCCTGTAAAAACGAAAACGACTCCGCTCTCGAGTGGGGGATCCAACGCCGCCGCGTAGTCACAATCAATGACGGTCAACGTGGTGAAGCATCCATCTCTGTCGCTTGTATGCATTGCTCAGACGCACCCTGTATGGCAGTTTGTCCAGCAAACTGTTTCTACAGAACCGATGACGGCATAGTGCTACATAATAAAGATGCTTGTATTGGTTGCGGTTATTGCTTGTACGCTTGTCCATTTGGCGCACCACAGTTCCCGAAAAAAGGTGCCTTTGGTAGTCGCGGTAAGATGGATAAATGTACATTCTGTGCCGGTGGCCCAGAAGAAAACCACTCAGATGCCGAACGCCAAAAATACGGTGCAAACCGTATTGCCGAAGGCAAGCTACCTATGTGTGCAGAACTGTGTGCCACTAAAGCCCTGTTAGCGGGTGATGCTGAAGTGGTTTCAAGCATCTTCCGTGAGCGTATGGCTTACCGTGGTGCTAAAAACGCGGCTTGGAATTAATTCAGGTCAACAGGATCTGTCCATAGACTTAGCTTAGCGCCTACTTAGGTGGGCGCGACTAAGTGAGAGAGGATGTATGATGAACAAATGGTTCAAACACATAGGCTTAGCCATAGCACTGTTATTTAGTGCTGTGTGTATAGCCAATGGTGGTGATGAACTGGCGACTCAAGTTCAACAGTCTGATGCCCAAATTTGGGCGCAACTGAAGGATGGCGCCACGGGATACACTACCTCACAAAGTGAGTTTCATGCCCAGCCAATCAATACCTATGATTTACGAGTATTGGAGTTACGTAGCGACTGGTTAGCACCCGCGTTAATGGCAGCACTATTCGGTATGATTATTATCTTTGTCTTATTTATCAAGGTGAATGGCATTTCTAAGCTACACCATGGTTTTTCAGGCAAGTTAGTGCATCGCTGGTCTAAGTTTGATGTTTCAATCCACTGGTTAGGCGCGATTCCGTGCTTACTGTTGATTTTAACTGGCTTAACCTTACTGGCAGGTCGTTTCTTCTTCCAACCTTGGTTAAGTGCTGGGATCTGGGAAGCCATTGTCTACGGTGCTAAGCAAATCCATGATGTGATGGCGATTCCCTTCATGATAGGTTGGGCATTGATGACCACACTATGGGCGAAAAACCAGCTACCTAAAATGTACGATGTGAAGTGGTTTATGGTGGTTGGTGGTTACATTAACTTCGGGCCATTCAAAGGTAAGCACCCTGACGCAGGCTTTGCTAACGCAGGTGAAAAAATGTGGTTCTGGGCATTTGCCCTGTTCGGGTTGATCATCTCTGCATCAGGTATGCTGTTACTCTTCCCTAACCTGTTCGAACCTAGCCGTACATTAAGCTTAATCGCCCTGGTACTGCACTCAGTGAGTGCTATCGTGATCTGTGCTTTCTCTATCGTGCACATCTTTATGGCAACAGTGATGTCAGAAGGCGGTATGGAATGTATGGTGTCTGGCTACTGTGATGAGAACTGGGCAACCCAACACCACAACCTGTGGTATGACGAAATTAAAGCTAACGGCACGTTAAAATATAAAGAGTGATGCTTGTTAGCTCTACGATAAAAAGAAACCCTCTGTGAGTTATCACAGAGGGTTTTTATTCGAAAAGACTTAATCCTTTATTTCACCCATAACCTAAAAGCTATACATAACCGATACCCCAAGATTGCGTGGATCAATAATAGCGGCATAACCATTAACATAATTAGCACTAGGTGGCTCATTCACTGTCATTGCTTGCTCATCAAACATATTGTTGATAAACCCGCTTATTCTCCAGTTATCTTTCTGATAATCGACACTTAAACGAGCAACCACATAATCACCTGCAATCCTTGATTCTGTATTATCAATATCTGCAAAATATTCCCCCACATAGTTACCCGATACGCCAACGGAGAAGGCATCATTTAGCCAATATTTGACCCCAAGGTTCGCCGTCACATGGGGAGCGGAATTAAGTTGATTGCCAACAATATCACCATAACTGGAATCAACTTTTTTGATTTCACTGTCGAGCAAACCAACACCTGCAATCACCTGCCAGTTAGCGGTTAGCATTGCACTTAACTCAGTTTCAATCCCGTAAGTTACTGCTTTATCAACATTAGTAATTTTACGGGCTTGATTGGATGCCTGATAACCATCGAAATCGTTATAGAATAAGTTAGCGCTCAAATTAACATTGCCACCTAAAAACATGCTTCGCGCACTGAGTTCATAGGTATCAACAAATTCCTCATCGTAGTAATAATATTCGCTTTCAGCTAAGGATAAGGCTCCACCCCCAGAGTTATAACCACGGCGAGCACTGGCAGCTAAGGTGGTATTGTCCGTGATGGCGTATTGCAATACCAACTTAGGCAAGGTAATGGTGCTGTCGTTATCGAGTTTTTCCTCAAGCTGAGTACCACGATACAACATCGAAAAATTCCGTTTTTGCTCATCGCGCATCACGCGACCGCCTACAGTAAGCCAAAGCGACTCGGCTAAACCATAGGTTAATTCACCATAAATGGATACAGAGGAACTGCTGTCATCACCCGTATAAACAGAACTTCCTGTACTACCAAAATCTTGGCTACGTTCATAATACGCAAGCCCGATAAATCCGTTAAAATCACGGTCATTTAAGCCAAAACTATATTTACCATCAACGGTATAGCTCTCGTCTTTCATATCGACATATTGCTGTGCTGTTACTAAAGCCTCATAGGACTTAGAACCCCAGTCATAGTCCATATAAGCCACAACCAAGTCTAACGCTCTACCCGAACCTAAGTCATAGTCAACTTTGACTGAATGCGTTGTCGATTCTGTTTCAATATAACGTTGGAGAATCGGTCGATATGCCCATGGATCATCACCTGAAAAATAGTTACGACCCGAATCACCTTTTTCGTCGTTATAGGAAAAGCTATAAAGTACTTTGAGCTCCTCGACAGCGCTTGGCTGCCATAAAAATTTGCCACGCCAACGGTTTGTAATTAACTCATTTAGATCAAACGGGGCAGGGTTGGTTTCATATACCAATCCCTTATTATAGGTCTCTCCTGTCACGTTTTGGCCACTTAGCCTAAACGCTAACTCATCGTCTAAAATAGGACCGGATACCATTACAGCACTGTCGACATAGTTATTCTGATCTCGGTAGCCTAAACGTGCAGCGCCACGCCAATCAAATGTCGGATCCTCTGTTTTGATAAATACAGTGCCCCCAATACTATTACGGCCATTGATCGTCGACTGAGGACCTCGAAATACTTCAACTTGCTGTATATCCCATAAACCTGTATCACCAGTAAGATCGGCAACAAAAGGTTCAGCAACACCGTCGACAAGTGTAGAAACCCGCGCCCTAGCACCACCAGTAAAAGAGTTAAATCCAGAGGCGGAGCCATTCCCGGAAACACCGCGAATATCAGGCACAGAGCCAGTCAGCACGACGACGTTAGGGATTTCAGATAATGCATCTGACACAGATTGATACTGACCGCTATCCAGTGAATCCTTGTCGATAACAGAAACAGATGAGGTGGTGTCTTTCAAGCTACGCTCAATTTTTTCACCATATACGGTAATCTTTTCAATGGGTTCCGTTGATTCTGCTTCAACTGCTGCATAAGCAGAAGATACTCCCAAACTCGAAATAATAGCGGCGATAATATTTTTCTTAAATGCCCGGTGTTCCATGAAAATCCTCAAATGACTGTCAGTGATAGAAAGCTGTTAACTAAGATAACAACCGTTTAAATGAAAATAACCTTAAAACTAACTGAGAAGGATTATCATTTATATTGTCATCGAAAGGTGTGATTGATATCAAATTCAGAATACGACTGAGTCGCTAGATTTAGCGTTACGGGAAGCAGCATGCGAGATGTCATTGGCAATAGATGAGAACCATGACTTATCAAATGTTAATCATCTGATAAATAAAAACATTAAATCAGTGTTCAACTTATCTTAAATTCATATCTTCAGATAACTTGGGGATATAAAGGCAAAAGCGATATAACTGAATCAACAGGGCTTGTGAAAGAACACAACATCTTTATCGACAAGCTCCAACCGCCAATCATATTTGCGGGCAATCCAGTTGAAGGTCGCTTCGGAATAAAAATTGATATGGGTAGGATCATTTTTATAATGCCATGTAGAAAAAGCGCTAGGATTGTACACCCGCTTAGTCATCACAGCCAAAATACCTTTAGGTTTTAATAGGTTGTCGAGCTGATTGAGTAAGCCAGCAGCATCACGGACATGCTCAATAACTTCAGTTAAGCTAATAAAATCATATTGAAGAGTTAATGTTGTAGGATCATTGGCGTAATAAATATCAAAATTTGCAACCTGATAACCACGGTCCTTCGCCATCAAACTAAGTGCCATTCCCTCACCGCAGCCAAAGTCGAGACCTTTGGCGGAAGGTTCAAAACGGGCGAGTAATGGGTCGAGTGTTCGGTTTAAAAAACGCTGATAGCCGACGTCATAGGGAGAGTTTTCGTGTTTATCATACTCCGCTTTTTCTGCCTCGGCTGAAAGATAGAACTCAGGCGGTACAATAACGAGTTGACAAATTTGGCATTGATCGTAACAGCGTTTTTTATCTTGATGGTAAGCAACTAATTCAGTGCTATGGCATAAGGGACAGATATTCAAAAATAATTCCTACAGATTGTAGATGGTCGATTCAAGTTAATCGGCATTTCTATAACGGCAGAGATAACTATCAAGGCTTAGGGATTATTTTACGCTCTTTTGCGACCGCATCTTTAGCTTCACGTAAATATTTTTGCTCACGGCTCTCCATTTCATCAAATTGCTTCTTTGCCTTTATTTTTTGCTGTTCTTCCCACTCATTGGTTTGGAGTGTTCCACTAACTTTTTCTTCCCGCTCAACGGTTTCTTTCGCTGCTTGTCGAGCTTTATCTAATTGAAGTTGTTCTACTTGCAAAAAGTCGATTCGTGCTTTATCCGCCTTTTGCTCTAGGATTAATTGAGGTTTTTGCTCATCTGCATTTGCAGTGGGTAGAAAAAGAGCCAAACTCAATACGAACCAAATAAGTGATTTCAATAATGCCATTATCCCTACCTCATTTATTGAAAATGCCAACCTATGACCTTTATTATCACGCTCACCGCACTCGATACCCAGCGTCCAACATAGCATAATATTTTATGAATATTAGGTTATTCAGCATGGTTTACCCCATAATCAGGGTAAAGATAAGTGTTAAACTACAGTTTTTTATTTTTCTATTTGAGTGAAACACTAATTAGGTTTATTTTTAACCCCACTTAAATAATGTACTATTTAGGCAATTTCTTTATAAACGAAATACCTATGGAATGGGATGTGACTCGTGAGAGTTACCAGGGAGTATCCTGAATGATTAGATGGCAACACTTACTCAATAAACTCAGTACGGACGATCCCGTATTGCGAGAAAAGCTGTCTCTTTGGCAAACCCATCCCGATCAAACACCGCTAGCACTTATCCAAGGTTTTAGCTTTATCAGCGCCAACCGCGCAACGTTAAATTATTTTGGCACTCATTACGATGCGTTTGTGAATGCAACACCCTATGATTTCTCACCGAGAATCCAATCATCTGGGCGTAATAGTGTTGAATTTGCTAGAGAAATGATACTCGAAGCTATCGCGGGTAATCATGTCGAATTTAATTGGTTACATTTAAACCAACAAGGTCGCGAGCTGCCAACACGCATTAATTTATATCGATGCTATCTCCAGCAACAACCCGTGGTACTCGTCGAACTACAAGCTCTTAACCGTCGCAATCACGTGCGAGAGGCCATTACAGATGGTTTTGCTCACATTCCCAAAGAAATACTATCAACAACCTTAGAGGAAAGTGCCGAAGCCGTTTATATCACAGATGACGATAACCGCATCCTTGCCGTTAACAAAGCCATGTGCCGTATTTGTGGGTATAGCGCAGAGCAACTGATTAGCCATACGCCTGCAATGTTAGAATCTCGCAATCTTAGCCAAGGTGAAGAAACCGACTGTCAACTGGCGATAAAACAACGTGGTTCTTGGCAAGGTGAAACACTTAAAAAGCGTTCAAATGGCAGCACTTTTCCTGCATGGCAAAGTAGCCGCCGAATTGTGGTTGATGGGGAAACCCCTTACCACGTTAATATTTTTAGTGATATCAGTACCCAAAAGCAGTTGGAGACCCAACTCACCACTCGGGCCATGTATGATACGCTGACAGGCTTACCCAACCGTTTTCACTTAAAACAATTACTTAATAGCGCGCTAGAAAAATTACAAACCGACCCAAATCTCTTAGGCGCTTTGATGTTTTTAGATCTCAATGGTTTTAAAAATATCAACGACAGCTTTGGCCACTCAATGGGTGATAGGGTTTTACAATTGGTTGCAGCAAGGCTAGAAGCCGGTTGTATCGAAAAAGCCGATATTGCCCGCATGGGAGGAGATGAATTTACCCTTATACTTCAAGACTGTAGCTGTAAAGAAGAAATTCAACTCTTTGCTGAACAAATTCTGAGTCTATTTGACAGCCCTTTTGAAATCGAAGGGCAAAAATTCTTCCTTGGCACAAGTATTGGTATTGCTCTTTTCCCTACCCATAGTGATCAGGCAACGCAATTAATAAGCTTGGCAGATACCGCCATGTACTGCGCTAAAAAGAGCCCGCCACATTTAGTGTTTTATGACAAATCAATGAGTCAAGCGGCTGAAATAAAGCTGAAACTGATTAATAGTTTAAGACATGCGCATAGCCTAAAACAGTTCAAATTAGTTTATCAGGCTATCGTAGACTTACACACAAACCAAACCATCGCGGCGGAGGCTTTACTGCGCTGGCAAAAATCTCCCACTGAGCACTATGAGGCTTCAGAATTTGTCCCGCTACTCGAAGAAACAGGGTTAATTGTTAACATCGGCCAATGGGTACTCGAACAAGCCTGCCAACAAGCAACACTTTGGCGATCACAGTATCAATCTGATTTTAAAATTTCGGTCAATGTCTCACCACTACAGCTAGAGCATGTCGATTTTGTTGAACAAGTGATAAATGCCTTAGAAATGGCAGCGCTACCCGCCGATGCATTGATTTTAGAGATCACCGAATCAGCACTGCTGCGTCAACCTGAACAAGCGAGATTAACGCTTAATCGCATCAAATCACTAGGTGTTAGTATTGCCATTGATGACTTTGGGACAGGACTATCTTCACTTAGCCGCTTGGGTACCTTACCGATTGATAGCGTAAAAATAGATGCAGAATTTGCCCTACGTTTAAACGATATCTCAGGGCAAAAACTCTGCTATGCCATCGTGCAATTGGCACAGGCGCTAGATATTCATTTTGTGGCGGAAGGAATTGAAACACAACAACAAAAAGACATCATGACCGACATGGGACAAGGATTTGCTCAGGGATTTTTATTTGGTTACCCCAGTGCTGTCGAACACTTCACCCAAACCTTTTTAGTCGAAAAACACATCGCCTAGCATCAAACTTGGCGTGTTGGTGCCCTTACAGTCCCAAAAAAGTTCACGACTTGTTATTTGCTATCGGAAACAACGGGATTATTTATGCTTGCGGTAAAACACTTAGGGTAGGCTCGATAGCCCTGCCAGCACACCATCAAAAAATGGAATCACTCCCCTGCAAAGCAATTGGCTGGCAAAGCTATCTCATCATTTGCAGTGCAAATGAATCGTGCCTATTAAACCGCGTTTTGCATTAAGTTAGCGTGATCTGAATAAGACTTTTGCTAATTTTATTCGTACGATAGCTCAAAAAATCGATAACTTAAAAGCACTTATCTATATCTAAATATTCTAACAAGCCAGTTCATATCGTTGGATTTATTCACTAAATTCACGATACCGAACCTGAATCTCAGGTGGCATAGCCTTTATACGCATCTCCACCATGGCATCAAAAGCTGTGATGACAGGCGCAACATTGAGCAAAGGGTCAAGTGCGCTTAACATATAAGCGCAGGCTTCTAAGGTCGATAAACTATCGCTACGGCTTGATTTGCGGATCTTGTATCTTGACTCATAGCCCTCAGTTAAATGCACCGCAGGATATTCGTTTAGCCAAGGATTAAGCTGTAGCATTTTAAAGGCTTTACGCCAGGTACCATCAAGTAACAACAATACGCAATTAGGGCTAATATCTTGCGCTTCAACGCTCACACTATTATCCGAAGGATAGACAAGATAAATGGGCTGATCATGCTTAGTTAAGTCATTACGCAACTCACTAAAATCATGTTCATCTTCACCCACATAGATTTGAGTCTCTGGTACTGCAAGGCTTAACACCCGTACACTATTTTTCTTATGCTCAACCTCACTGGGATGCTGTAAAACGACCAATCTCGTCGAAGGATAAATAGGTTGAATACTCCCACAAAGGCAGGAATTTAATGGATAGCGACAAGCAACACAATAGTGACGGGTCAAATCTGATTCTCTACTAAACCGTGTATCGCAGGAGTATATCAAAGGATGATAAATCAGCAGGCACAATAAAAAATGCCCGCAGCTTATGGTCAAACTTGCTGCGGGCAAAGGGTGTTCAGGTATTTAATGTGAGTGGTGTAACTGCTCCTGATGCCAATGGTCGAAGCGACTCAACGCCATCATCAATAATAAGCCAATAGAAAATACGCCCATCACTAGAGCAACTGCGTAAGGCGCCGTTAAATTTGTTTGTTGAACGAGTCCTGTTAATACTGATGCACCGCTCATCTGGATAAATCCAAGCATGGCAGCAGCAGTACCAGCCCGCTCGCCAAAGGCAGATAAAGCCATGCTAGTAGCAGGACCGAGCAATAGCGCAAAACCGATACATAACAGCATCATAGGTAGCATAAAAGCAAAGGCACCAGCCATTCCCGCGCTTGGACCAAATTGCTGAGCCCCTAGAATAAAGACTGCGGATAAAACAAGTAACGATAGGGCTAAGATCACCGTTGGGCGGTTACCTAATTTACGAATAACGACTGGCGCCGCAAAACAAGCCACGATATTAACTAACGCATTGAGACCAAACAGACCACTAAAAGCCAGTTCAGATACGCCTAAGTGGCCTATTAACCATACTGGCGAATAAGAGACATAGCTCAAAATGGCAGCCATAGCCGACATACAGGCAAAGGCATAAAACAAAAAGTGGGTATTGCTTAATACTGGTTTATATCGACCCCAACGGTATAAAGGTCCTGTCGTGACTGTATTAGCGGGGCGAGTTTCGGGCAAACGATAACCCACCACGAGCATCATCAACATCGCATATAAGGTCATAAATACGAAGGTCGAACGCCAGCCAAATTGCATCGCTAACAGTCCACCTAATGTCGGAGCAAGTGCTGGAATCACACAAATTGCGCCATTTAAATAACTGTAAATCTTAGCGCCTTCTTTTTGCGTGTAACAATCACGGACCGCACTAAACACCACAATTGACGTCGAACAGGCGGCCAATCCCTGTAATACGCGAGCAATTTGCAACCAATGAAACTCGATAGCCGCTGCGGCTAAAAGGCTGCTTGCGCCGTAAAGTAACACACCAAATAATGCCACAGGTCGACGACCATAGCGGTCCGCCAATGGGCCAATAAGCACTTGCCCTAAACCCATGGCAAATAAAAACAATACCAGAGTCGATTGAACTTCACTGGCGGATACGGCGAATTCTGCTGCCATAGTTGGCATTGAAGGTAGATAAATATCAATGGCCAATGGGCTAAGCAGCACCATAGACATGAGGATAGGTAATAGATTGCGCCGCATAAATAATCTCAGTTGATCAGGTAAAGGTATTTCAGTGGGCGCTATTTTAAATAAATCAAGGTATGAACAGAAATGGTATAATTTCCAAAGTGAATTTCCTTTTAGGAATATCTATGAACTTAGATAACTTAGCCAGAATCGATCTTAATCTGTTGGTCATACTCAAAGTTCTCCTCGAGGAACAGAGTGTGACAAGAGCTGCTAGCCGACTACATATCAGTCAATCGGCTCTAAGTAAGAGTTTGAATAGACTGCGAGAAACCTTAGACGATCCGCTATTCCAACGTACCGCACACGGCCTAAAACCGACGGCGCATGCCCTGAATCTTGGGCAAAAACTCCCGAATATTTTGCAGGACTTGTATCAACTAACCCAACCACCAACTTTTAATCCAGCAAGCAGCAACAGACAGTTTTCCTTCGCCATGGTCGAAAGTGCCTACGAAACCTTAATTCCTTATTTTATCGGCCCTTTGCTGAATACCGCACCCAATATCAAGCTAGACTCCTATGTCTGGACTGAAAAATCCATGCATGATCTACAGCAAGGGCAAATTGATTTTGGGATTTCTGGTCGCGACTTACACCCGCTTTCCGATCCACAAATAGACCGGTTACCCGAAGGCATTGCCTGCCAAACATTGTTTACCGATGAGCAAGTGTGTCTTATTCGAGAAGATCATCCATCAATGGCTGCCCTTATGTCAGCGCAATGGAATTTATCACTTTATCTCGATATGGCCCATGTACAAGTACGCTGTGAAGGGAGCGATTGGTGGGCTTTGGATTACTTTCTTGCAGATCTCGGACATAGGCGAAAAATCAGCACTACTGTGCCAGATTTTTATGGTGCAGCCAGCGTCTGCGCCCACAGTGATTTAATCTTTACGCTACCCTCAAGTTTTGCTCGCCATGCTTGCCAACTTTATCCGTTAAAACAAATTCCCCTCCCCTTTGAATTTATGCCTATGGCCTATGTGCTGTTATGGCATCAAAGAAATGATGAAGATCAAGGGCATAAATGGATTAGAGAAACGATTTGTCAGAGTGTTGCTACATTATTCAATCCGCTTGATATCACCTAACAACTTCAATTATCTCTTGTTATTTCAAGGTGACAAAAACTAAGCCCGATAAAGCAAAAGCATTATCGGGCTTAATATCAAGCTAACAATTAATCATCGTGTTTAAAGGATAAACGTTGCAACTTGGGCATTCAGATCATTTGCGCGCGCTTTAAGTGCCTTAGCCTGAGCTAAGTCAGCCATAGCAGAGGCCGTGATCTCATCGGTTACATCCTTAATCGCTACGGTATTTTGAGTAATTTCACCCGTGACTTGAGTTTGCTCTTCCGCAGCGGTGGCAATCTGCCCAGCCATATCTGAAATCACATTCACAGCTTGGGTAATTTCTTCCAAGGCTTTCGCCGCTGCGTTAGCATCCTCGACACTGTTACCCGCTAAGGCTTGACTACTTTCCATCAGAGTGACAGCCCTAGCAGTAGTGCGTTGCAGTGTTTCAATGGTGGTATGCACTTCTTGGGTCGAATCTTGCGTGCGACGCGATAAGACTCGCACTTCATCCGCAACAACGGCAAAACCTCGTCCCTGCTCACCCGCACGAGCCGCTTCAATTGCGGCATTAAGCGCCAGTAAGTTAGTTTGCTCTGCAATCCCTTGAATTGTGCCCAGAATGCTCGAAATAGACTGAGCGTGACGGCTCAAATCACCAATCACATCGGTTGCTTGAGAAACCTCATTAGCAAGTGAGTTAATCGAGTTACGGGTTTTATGCACTAAGTCCTTACCCTGTAAACTACTCGCTGCCGATTGCTGCGCCGCAGTCGCAGTATTCTCAGCATTAGCTGCAATCTCATTAGTGGCACTTGCCATTTCAGTCACCGCTGTGGCAACCATAGCGACCTCCTGCTGCTGACGTTGTAACTCAGAAACGGAAGTTTGCGTAGTGGTTAGACTACGTTCAGCATCCGCATCTAATTCGTTAGGTAAGTGGCGAATATGGCTGATAAGCTGATGTTGACTCCCCACAAAACGATTAAAGCTGTCAGCAAGTACACCCACTTCATCTTGAGTGTCGACTTCGATACGCTGGGTTAAATCACCATTACCATCGGCGATGCGAGCTAGGGCTTGAGATACTCGACTCAAAGGACCTAAAAGCACATTAACAAGCCACGAAATCGCTAATACACTCAATAACAAAACTAATGCCGATAATCCAAGCTGCACCAATAGCAAACGAGTGAGCGGTTCTTCTAAGGTCTCCTTATCAAGCACTAATACTAGCTCCCAATCAGTATTAGGGATATCGACAGCCCAAACTAACTTATCTCTGCCTTCATGCTCAAAGTGCATAGAGAGCAGCTCGCCAACTTTACGGCTTTGTTCAGGCAGATTATGGTTTAGGTTACTGTCAATATTGCTGATGGGTTGCATCGCCTTGGTGGGATCTTTATAAGCAATAACAGTCCCATCCTTATGTATCATGATCGCATAACCATTTGCGGGTAATTTCATCCGATTCACACTGTCCACCAGACTGGCAATCGATAAATCCCCACCAACAACACCAGTAGGAATTGCCTGCGCCATAGTCACAACCAAGATGTTATAGGCGACATCCATATAGGGTTTAGTCAGAATAAGGCCACGCTCTTTAACCGCTTGCTGATACCAAGCGCGGCTACGAGGGTCATAACCTGTACGATCAATACTGGGATCAGAATCCAACATTTGCCCTGTTTGAGCACCAAAATAGGTCAACTGAAACCGACCCGATGCTTGAGCTTGTTGCAATGTGTTTAAAGTGTCACCTTCAACCTTGCTTGCAAGTGCTCCAACAATATCTTGACGCCCAGATAGCCATTCTTGAATACGCTCAGCCTGTTGATCGCCTAGCCGCTGAACCTGCTCGAGGCTGTTCTGTAACAGTAGGGATTTTTGACTGGAATAGCTTTGCCATGACAATAAACCAATCACGAGCGAAAGGGCGATTACCACCGAAATGAGGATTTTCTGTTTGAGCGAGTATGAGTTCATATTGGCGTCTATTATTAGTGACAAGGGATAGCTGGGCAAACTAATCGGTATTGCTGAACCATGGTAATAAAGTTACATAGGTGGCAGAAAACCTATCAGAAATTGACCAGAATTTTCGCATATTTTGTATAACAAACAAAGAAATCACTTTTAGTATCATGATCTACCATTCATATAAAACATGAAATCAACCAATGAAATCAAAATAAACACACATTCCATGCTCAATAGTTACATTTCATAAAAAGTAACAACAACAGGATCTCTGTGGACGTAAAAGAACGTAAATTAACCAAGTTTAACGTGACCCCTCGCTTTTTTTTATTGCACACTAAACGTCCACTGCCTATTTAGGAGTTCTTATGATTTATCAACAGTTCCAACAGAGCCCAATGCAGACCCGAATTTCTGGCCCACGGGCTTGGTTAGCCATGGCGCTCAGTGTAAGCCTTATCTGCTTATCACTGTTTTTACTTCCTTTTGTGCTGTTATTCGGCGCAATTACACTAGGGTGCTTAGTATTATTTAGCCGTATTTATGTCGCGCGCCAATTGGCAAAATTTAATCGAGCGCACACGCAGACAACTCATACTACTGAGTCAACGGGTTATTCATCTCCCCATATTGTTCGTGAGCCACACGCGACTCATCATCAAGGACGCACTTTTGAGCATCAAGAGGATGAGCGTTAATTGACGGATTTAGGCAAGTAAAGTCTGCGCGCGCTTAAGGCTGTGGATCTCTGCGGGATCGACTGTCATTTCGAGTACCTTATCTACTTGTAATGCCAATGAAAGCCAAAGAGGTTCGATAATCTCAGCCTCCTTTTCATTGGCATAACGCCGAGCTAAATTCAGTAATGCCGCTGCACCAACCACATCAATTCTGCCCAACATCCCATCAGCTAATGCCATACTCAGCTCTATCATTGCAGGAACGCTATGACCATATTTGATCACTTCACGCAAATAATGCTCAGCTTGGGTTAAATCGCTACCGAATGCATTGTCATCGTTGAGCATATGTTGTGCCCGCATAAACATGGCATCTAACTGTCCTTGCTCTGCGGCTTCAGCCATCCAATATTCGCTAGCGATAGGATCTCGAGAACAACCCTCGCCATTAGCGAGCATTAATGCCAGATGATACTGGGCATGGGGATAGCCAGCCTGCGCCGCTTTATGAATAAAGTGATAGGCTTGAGTCAAATCTTCACGCTGATAATGTAATACGCCAAGGTTTGCCATGGCCTCCGCTTGTTCACCATCGGCTGCACGCTGTAAATATTGCTGCGCTAGCTCTAAATCCTGAGCCAATGACTCACTGCCCACTAGATAAAAATACCCTAAAAGTGCCATCGCATTAACAACACCGGCCTCTGCCGCAACAGCAATAGCTTGTTCTCCCTTAGCAATATCTGGCACGCCTTGATAACCGTGGATCAGTGCAACGCCATGTTCGTACAAAGCGTCCATATTTTTGGGTGCCGCAAGGGAAAACCAATAAGCCGCCTTCGCAAAAGTATCCGCCGCTTGGGCACTCACATTATTAGTTAACTCCGCATGCGTGGCCAAAACATCATCGGCTTGATCAGCCCAAGAAAGCGCTTGATCCTTAAGCATAAAAGCCTTTGTTTTTAGCGAAATACCTACCAAATATTGAGCATTAGGATCATCTTCCATCACAGCGCGATAGCAGAG
This sequence comes from Shewanella sp. W3-18-1, assembly GCF_000015185.1. Taxonomy (NCBI): domain Bacteria; kingdom Pseudomonadati; phylum Pseudomonadota; class Gammaproteobacteria; order Alteromonadales; family Shewanellaceae; genus Shewanella; species Shewanella sp. W3-18-1. The sequence goes on from NC_008750.1 coordinate 4,458,808, forward strand.
GTCTTTAACCGTTACTGAATCACTCGCTTTGTATTGATACCTAGGAGCAACACATCCTGCCACCTTAGGATATAAGTGCTCAACTAATGTCAGTACATCTTTAATCGTTTTTTGGGCTAAAGCGAGTAATTGCTCTTGGGTAAGATGATATTTTTCTGGATGGGCGCCACGGTTACCGTCGGCACGTAAGCGGTGTAAGGCACGGGTTGTTTTAACATCAATCAGGCGTTTTTGGTTTAACTGCTCGATACGGTCATACAAATTGGGGCTTGAGAACTCAATCCGCTTATCTTGCCCCAACAACTCGGTCAGCTTATGTGTAAAACTGCGAATATGCAGTAATGACTGAGTCGGTACGTCCTTAACATAATTTTTTGCACAGAGGTAATCATCGACAAGATTGGCGGAAAAACCTTGGATAAAATCACTATCCTTTATCACAACCTTAGTCGCCATCGATGCTTACCTCTATAGGGAGTACTCGCTTACCTTATTCGACTGTCGGTTTTTTAGATACCATATACAAACGAAATAGGGCCAAATTAACGAATAAACCAATAAAGGACATAAAAGTATCTACCAGCATTTGCAAAGGTAAACCGCCCATAGCTGCAATACTCGCTAACTGACTACTGATCACTGCCAATGGCAAATAAAGCATTAATAATGCGATTGTTTTTAATACGATTGGGCCACTAAAACTGAAGCTTCCTTTTATGGCTTCCAGTGGCGTTAAGCGTTCGACCACCACCATAAAGTTCACATAGGCTAAACGGGCAAAGAGATAAAAACTGATCACGAGTCCTATCAACCACATTGGGCCAAAAGCAGCAAATAACATCACTGGCGCCAAAATCGCTAGACCAGAGAATACCCCTGCGAGTAATAACGGCGGCACAAAAGGTAAGCTGGCTTTCAACACCATACCAGCAGAAGGATGATGCCCCTGAGAACGGAGTTCTAAAAACAATGTTAAGGCTGCGATCAATACCGAGAAAGTAAGGAGTAACAGCATCATCGCAAGCATATGTGGCGCGCCAAACTGAGGATTTTCAAGATCGGCTTTACTCATCTCAGCCCCAAGCCATAGCTGAATACCCACTTGAATTAACAGCAATGGCACTGTCAACATGGCAAGTTGCACGAGATGATTACGGAAAAAGTTATAGGCTTCGGTTAAAATTGCGGATAGTGACATGCGACTTTCCAAAATAATTGAAATAAATTAACACAGAGAATTGCCGCTAGGATACCGAAAATCCCGGACCAATGCACAGCAGAAATCACCAGTGTGAACAGGAAATCACAGAAAACTACTGCAACAACGACATCAAAGCCGCTAAACTGTCTCCTTTAATTGCGCGCAACACCTTAAAGGACACCTCATATGAAACACGTCATCACGCTATCTCTTCTCCTTGGCACCTCTATTATGGCCACACCCGTTCATGCTGGTTGGTTAGATAATCTAGCGGGTACTCAAGCCAAAACCGAACAGACAGTCGCAACTGTTAATGCAACCCAATCCAATGAACTGGTGGGTAATGTGATGTCTCAACTGGGCTTAAACCAAACCCAAGCAGAAGGTGGATTAGGCAGTTTATTAGGGCTTGCACAATCTAGCCTTGGTTCGAGCGATTATTCAACATTGGCTGCCAGCATTCCTAATGCAGAGAGTCTGTTGGCCGCAGCCCCTAAACTTGATGCAAACTCAGGCGTATCTGGCTTGTTATCTAAAGCTGGCAATCTCGGTTCATCGCTCCAAGGTGGTGCTATGGTATTAGATGCTTTCGAAAAACTGGGGATCTCACAAGAACTCGCTATGCCAATGATCAATATTGCGAAGTCATACCTTGAAACCAATGGCACAGAGGGCACATCGGATCTACTGATGAAAGGCCTAAATTCCTTACTCTAATGGCCGTAGCCACCCTAAACCACAGTTGTTTAGGGTGAACTTTTACACCTTAAATCACTCTACCTAATATCCTCTTTAGCATGAGAAAAGCCTTTCTATGATTGCGAAACTAAAGCGATTTATTCAATCACACACCCAAGCCGTGTCCCCTGAAGATAAGGCGCATCAGCTTAAATTAGCCGCAGCCAGCATGTTATTAGAAGTCGTTTTTGCCGATGAAACATTGGCCGCTGAAGAAATGGCACTGTTGCCTAAGCTCCTTACCGATACCCTGTCGATGACAGATGACGATGCCAACGCTCTTATCGATGATGCTAAACAAGTACAAGGTAATGCAACATCACTCTTTGAATTTACGAGCGCTATCAATGCCGAATTTAGCCTAGAGCAAAAGCAACAACTGTTATTGGCAATGTGGCAACTCGCTTATGCCGATGGACAATTATCCCAATACGAAGACCAAATTATTCGCCGTACCGCTGACTTGTTGTATCTCAAGCACAGTGAACTTATCCAGATGCGCAACCTTGCAATGAAGTCAGTCAGGGATAACTAAGCTTTGTTTGCGGCTTATATGCGTCTTTTGCCACCAAAGAAAAGGCGCAACGACTATGACCAATACCAACACATAGGCCATACTAGCACCCAGCGCAATTCCTAACGCCAAACAGAAAACACACCCTAATATGACTAAGGGCAAGTTTTGCTTTGGTAATAATTTAGCCGCAGCTAACATCGCCATCAGATAAATCACCACAAAAACGCCATTGCTCCACGCAATCAGATGCTCTAATTCCTGCCCAGTCAAATAGGTTAACACCATCACGCTTGCCATAACCGAGAGTAATGCCGCCAATGCGCGAATAGGAACACCGTGATTATTTTTGACCGCAAAAAAACGCGGTAAAATGCCATCGCAACTAAAACTCCAGATCAAACGAGCCGCACTCGCCGCATAAATATTTACCGTTGCAAGGCCACTGGCAATGCCTAAAACCCCGATAACTTGAGCGCCATACCCACCAAGCAATTGATCAAAGACACCTATCATGGCAACACTTTCATCCGTAGGCACGAGCAGCAGTAAAAATGTACAAGCAACATAAATAACGCCCACCAGCATAGTCCCCATCATCATCGCCGGGATCATATCCTGCTGTGGCCGACGAAAATCATCGGCAAGATGAGTCATAGCTTCAATACCTAAAAAGCTCCAAAAAGCGATACCCGCAGCAACCATTACGGCTGACATTTGCGGCATTCCGTGGCTAGCAAGTGAAGTCAGCTGCCCAGGCTGTAAGCTACTTGCACCAAATAACATCACCACCACAGCAACTATGCATAGGGTTAAACCAAATTGCAGTTTGGCCGACACTTGAATGCCCCGTAAATTGAGTAAAAATAGTCCCAATATCACCAAAATTTCGCAACCAACCTTAGGCCAACCCTCTAATGGAATAAGTGCATTCACAAATTGAAAAGTCATCAAGATCGCGGCGGGGGCACCAATGGGAACCACCAGCAAAAAAATCAGACCAATAGTACGTCCCGTTGTACGACCAAAGGCTTTTTCAACAAAATAGGCAGGACCTGCAGCATGGGGAAATACACTCGCCAAACGGCCAAACACTAAAGCAACGGGAATAATGGCTAAGGTCAATAACAACCAAGCCACAAGTGCGCCAGAATGGGCTTTTTCGATGGTGATCTGTGGCAAAATAAATACCCCAGTACCCAGTAAAGTGGTCGCCATTAAGCCAGCCCCTTGCCAACGACCTATTGTTCCGCTATGTGCATTCATCAGTTAATATTCAATGATTTTTGAGTCGACAGTATAATGAGATTTTACGCCACAATCTGCCGTGAATTTCTGTGTTATCCACGCCCTACACAAGCAAAATCACGGAAAATGGGATTATTCCCATCAAAATGACGGCCGACTTAATATTCGGTAAAATAGTGCGCCTAATACTCTGCCCATTCCATTGTGACTAAAACCAATGGAAAATAGCGCACTGATTCAATATCACTATTTGCACTGGAGCCCAATTTGGATAAGTTCGATACTGCAATCATTAACTGTTTACGTCAAAATGCACGCCAGAGCGTGTCACATATTGCTGAACAAGTAAGCCTTTCCCGCAGCGCCGTTGCAGAGCGAATTAAGAAATTAGAACAGTCTGGAGTGATCCGCGGTTATCAAGTCCTTTTGAGCGAATCGCAAAAAGAAGGTGTGTCGGCCTATTTTGAGATCCAACACCAATGCTCACGCTGCGCAGACGTCGTGCATGTCTTTCAAGCCATCCCTGAAGTCATTACATGCCGTGGTATTTCTGGGGATATGGATTTACTGGTTTATGTCCAAACGCCATCAATGCGCCGTTTACATGAGATCCGTGAATATATTGATGCTCATTCCGATATAACCAAGATTAAAACCCATATAGTGATGAGTGAATGGATCAATAATTTAGGCGAGTAAATTGGTTTTGCCCCCTAGCAAGAAGCGCCACCCCTAAGGAATAAAGGTGGCGAAGCCCTTGTGGAGGCAGGGCAAAATACCTAAGTACAAAATATGGATTCCTTTCCCAGCAACCTCCCTGTGACAACGGATTGCGCGAGATACCAATCCCCAATAGTTCAGTCATAGCTATTGGAGGTGTTACCTCACAGTGTTTTCCTTAGACACTGTTTTTCGCAATCCGTCGAATCCCTTAACACTGATATTGATATACTTGCTAACAACGTATTCTGCCCTGTTAGGCAATGGTCATTTGCCCGGTGTAAAGGATAAAGTTTCGCAGTAACAGCACACCTATCAAACTAATACATGCTGTACCCGCCACATAAGCCCACTTGCGCTTAGAGGTTGCCGTCATAAACAGATTCATTGCTAATGGGCCAGATAAACCAAGACCAATGATACCGAGCCAGAAAATCCATCCCCAGAAGCCATAACCAATGGCGTTAAAGGCCGCAATTTTACTCTGTCCACCCGTTAACACTAAGCCCATAAAGAAGGTAAAAATCAGCACGATTTCGACTAAAATCAGTGGAATTTCAACTTTATGGATAAAATGCACTTCCTTACCATTAGGACTACCATTGAGCAATACACCACCCAGTAAAGAAGATGCCGCACCAGAAGACAGTCCCGATGCCAAAAACAGCAAAGGTAACACTGGATTTTTAAGCATTGGATAACCAGGCAAGGCCGATAGTAAAAATCCTGTATAAGCCCCGAGTGCCAGGGAGAAAATCACTAACAAGCCAGTAATTGTTGCCTCATAGCGTGCTAAGAGTGCCGTCAACTTAAGCACTATCGGGAAACGCTTTTCACACCAAGCATCCACTGGCTTACGGAAGGTAATACCTATCCACATAAACATAAACACTTGGTAAATCAGTAGAATAAGCACACCCATCGACATGACAGATTTAGGGTTGTAAAACACTAAAATCTTCCAAAAATCGAGCGGTTTAGTTAAATCAATGACCAAAATACCTAACCCGGCCATAACAGCAACGGGAGCCACAATACAGGCAGCTTGCACAAAACCTGACTGATAGGCGTTATGTTTAAGTACAAAATGTTTTAACAGTACAGCGAAGAACATAGCACCCGCTGAAACACCGGCTAAAAACAAGTAAATCGCAATCGGCCAATGCCAGACTAAGGTATCAAAATGCAGTGCGCTCATAATGTCACCTCCCCTGATTTTGCAACGATACGGAACAGTTTAGGTCGCGTTCCGAGATCAACCTTAGCGCGTTGGGTTGGATTAGACCGCAGCACTTGAACAACCTCTGACGTCGGATCTTTTAAATTACCGAACACGAGTGCTTTTGTTGGACAAGCAGCAACACAAGCAGGCTGTTTACCTTGAGCCAAGTTCGTTTCACGGCAGAAATCACACTTATCCGCAGCACGGGTGACAGGATGGATAAAACGCACTTGATAAGGACAAGCCGCAATACAATATTGGCAACCTACGCACTTCCAAGCATCAACAGAAACAATGCCCGTTTCTTTATCAATAAACGCTGCTCCCGTTGGGCAAACATTCACACATGGCGCATCTTCACAATGTTGACAAGACTTGCGGCTAAAGTGATAAAACTGATTAGGGTATTCGCCAAAAGGACCTTCTCTTTTTATTTCAATCCTAGAAACACCTTCAGGCACATTATTCACTTCACGGCAGGCCACTTCACATGCTTGGCAGCCAATGCACTTAGTTTCATCATGGATAAGTGCATATTTCACATCAGCTTCAGCTTTAACACTGCCTGATGCATTCACAGTGGCGAGAAGTGAGGCGCCAGATGCACCCGCTAATAAAGCACAGGTACCTTTAAGAAATCTTCTTTTTGAATTTTCCATAACTTTACTCCTGCTTGCCAGTGTGGCAACTGCTACATAGCTCACTGCGAACCTTTAGCGTCATCTGCGCCATTGGATCCGTTGGACTATGTAATTTATGGCAGGCAGCACAAGGCACTTTTTTCGCGTGCACGTTATGTGTCCAATCTGCTTCACCGAGCTTTTTCTTGGTATGGCACTTCTGACACGCACCAAGTTGAACCGTCATATCCGACGCGTCTTGCATACCGAAGACCACCAAATCATTTGGTTTTTTAGGGTGGTCGCCCTTTTCGCCGTGGCAGGAAGAACAGGTCATTTTCATCGCATCTTGGCCATGATGCCCTAACATTTGACCGTTACGCTTGTGACACTTCATGCAAGCATCACTGTTAATTTGATTGGCTGGCTCAGCACTCATTGCAGAAAAGCTTAAAAGCAATGTCGCAGCACCTAAGCGTAACGACCACAGCCATTGTCTTTTGGACATAGGAAGTCCTCACATTTATCCGTAGGAAGGTAAAGAAGGAGTCAGGGTTCGGATAGGTCCGAACCCGACGGTCAAGATCACACAGCTAAGGCTTGCTTAAGACTCTGAGTATCCCACTGTTTATGCGGGTTCATTTCAATGAAATTGATATTGAACTTGCTAAACAATTTTTTCAGTGGTGAGTTGGTCTCTTTACCAAAATCACTGATCACCATTTTCACTTCAGATGAATCATGGTCGATCAATACATAATCGAGTCGGCATTCATGATTTAATTCCGCATCATGGTGATCCATCTCAAATACTGTGTCTAATGGTACGTTACAACAAACATCGTATTTACCTTCAACAACAGTTTTTAATGATTTAAAAAAATTGAAGCTTTGTTTATCAAACAGCACTGGTTTAAGTTTCATTTCATGGTGTGCGGCTTCATCAGGATCTGCTCTAAAAAACTTAATGCAAGTCATGACAAACATCACAAACACGAATGGTACTGCTACGAATAGTACGAAGTACATAAACGCATAGCTGAGAATGACTGAAGTATTCATACACGCCTCCAAAAACTAATTTATATTTTTGTTATCTCATTTAAAGCAACTTCAGTATTATTTGAAAACACTTAACTTTTATTGACCAGTATCACACTTGCAAATAACAATTTAAATATAAACAATGATTTACACAACCGATCACATTGCAAAATTATGCAAATCTTAAATGCAGATATTGGTATTTGATAATTCAATTATTAGATTTTTATTGCGCGAATATCATTTTTTGAAATTTCAAATTTTATTAAAAATCGCCTTTTAAATATAAAAAACAAAATAAAAAGCCTTTGATACACATAGATAAACTCTAGATCCTAAACTTGGGATTAGTTTCACATTAAATTTATTAATTAACAGCATAATTAGTCTGCACTTTAAGTATTTACTCAATATTAAGGAATATAAAAAATGCATATTAGTAACATGGATGGCCTCGATATTCTGAGTTTAAAAATACTTGTTTCGTTATATGAGAACAAGTCAGCAACCTATGTATCGAAGGCTCTTGATATTCCAGCACCTAAAATCAGTCGTAGCCTTAAAAATCTACGGGAAATTTTTGGTGACGAACTCTTTATTCGGCGTAAATACGGCTTATTTCCAAATGAGTTTGCTACTCATTTATATCCAATTGCAAAAGAAGCTATTGAGTGTACCGATAAGTTTCAAAAAGCCAGAATGGCAAATACTCGCCAAGTAAAAACGCATGTTGAAATTGCTGCGCCAGGATTAATTGCCTATGCCTTTCCTAAAGCCTTAATGCAGGCGATTAAAGAAGAGCAAAAACCTATGCACATTAATATTAACCCTTGGTCTATGCATACCACTCAGGACATTATTAATGGTGATATCACGTTAGGTATTTGTTGTAATAAAAGCGCTGCCGATGTCGCTGCCTTCGGCGATAAACTGCTAACGACTGAATTGCACCGCATGGATAAACTCTACCTAATTGCTAGCAGGCATCATCCTATTTTTAAACGGGAAATCACCTTAGAAACCATTGCTGAATATCCCTATGTCAATACCGATCTTGGCAATCCCAGCACCAAATTGAGTCCATACCAAGAGTTTTGCATCACTAATGGTATAAAACTCAATACTGAAATTACCATAACGAGTATTTCAAGTTTGTTTGAGTATCTAGGTGAAAGTAATGCCGTATCTTTATTGCCCTATCGGATAGTCTACGAAATGGTGAGCGATATTCCTGAACTGCATACTTGCCAACTATCGCAATACGAAGCTGAACGTCTCTATGCAGATACCGAAGCACCAACGATTTTTTTAGTACAAAAAAATCAGCCCAATGCCATCAATGAGGATCTAAAATGGTTAAGTGGAGAAATTCAAAAAATCGTCGATCGTATTATTTAGCCTAGCGATAATGAAACACTGTCAATTGGTAAACCACCGACATCAGAGGTGATAGGGTTACCTATGCCTAAGCTTTTCGCACACCTCCACCATTTATGCGCCCAAGATTTGTTAAACCAAGCATACATCTTGCGGCGTAAACGCGTTACACTAAGCCCATCTTTATCCTAATAGATTCAGTTATGCGGACCGAAAATACAGCCACACTCAATCTTATTTGGGGCGCACTTATTCTTGAGGAACTTGCACGCATTGGGGTGCAACATGTGTGTATGGCGCCGGGCTCACGTTCAACTCCTTTAACCCTTGCTGCTGCCCAACAAACAAAGCTGAAACGCCACCTGCATTTTGATGAACGTGGATTAGGTTTTATGGCCTTAGGTCTTGCTAAAGCAAGCCGAGCTCCCGTCGCTATTATCACCACCTCAGGTACTGCTGTCGCCAACTTATATCCTGCAATCGTTGAAGCTTGGCTCACCCATGTACCTTTAATCGTCTTGAGTGGTGATCGCCCGCCAGAATTGCTCGACTGTGGCGCAAACCAAGCCATAGTTCAGCCCGGTATTTTTGCTCATTACGCCAAGCAAATTAACTTGCCAACACCCGATGCACACATTGCACCACAGGCATTACTCACCACCATTGATGAAGCAGTGGCAAATCAGACTCGTCCTGTGCATATCAACTGCATGTACCGTGAACCTTTGTACCCAAGTGAGCTAGGCACCCCTATTCTCGATACCGAATCGCCCTACCTCAAACCCTTGCAAACTTGGCTGCAATTGTCGCGGCCTTATACTCAATACGGTAAATATAAGCAGGTAAGCAACCCTAGTGACGATGCAATAATGCGTTTCGTCCATGGAAAGGGGGTCATTGTTGCTGGCACATTAACCCCTGAACAAGATCCACAACAGCTCATTGCCCTATCGCAAAAAATTGGTTGGCCTCTACTCACGGATGCCCAATCACAATTGCGCCAGCACCCCGCTGCCATCGGAAATATTGACCAACTATTACAACATCCAAAGGCGCGTAATCTATTACAAGAAGCGGATCGTGTACTCGTATTTGGTGGCCGTTTATTATCAAAACGCTTAATAAGTTATTTAGCAGAGCAGCACTGGCACAGTTACTGGCAAGTGTTGCCAGAGCAAAACCGACTCGACCCTAGCCATAATGCCAAGCATGTTTGGCATGCCAATGCCGCACAATTTACAGCATTAAATTGGTATCGGTCTTCCTCCGCGAACTGGGCCAATACCCTCATTACCTATAATGATGAACTACATAACTTATTTGTTCGCAATATCGATCACGGGGAATTTGGCGAGGCGCAGGTTGTACGCGCTATTGCAAATACTCGTCCACTAGAACAACAACTGTTTATCGGCAATAGTCTGCCCGTTCGCTTATACGACATGTATGCCCCAGTCAGTTGCTGCACTGCCACCACTTATACTAACCGCGGCGCCTCGGGCATTGACGGTTTACTGGCAACGGCTTGTGGCCTTGCAGCCCATGAAGGTAAACCTACAAGTTTGATCATTGGCGATTTATCCCAATTGCATGACCTTAACTCGCTGGCTATTGCCAAAAGCTTAGCTAGCCCATTAGTGATCGTGATCCTCAATAATGATGGCGGCAATATCTTCAATCTGCTGCCTGTTCCTAATGAACAAGTGCGCAATGACTACTATCGACTCAGCCACGGCTTAGAATTTGGTTACGCCGCAGCCATGTTTAATCTGCCCTATAATCAAGTAGATAATTTAGCTGATTTTCAAGATAGCTATAATGAAGCGCTAGATTTTCAAGGGGCTTCGATCATTGAAGTCAATGTCAGCCAAACACAAGCCAGTGACCAAATTGCTGAGCTCAACCTGTGGGTGAAACAAAGCTAATGCCAACCATGGCCCGTTACGGTGAAACATCACTACCGGTCTTAGTATTACTACACGGTTTTTTAGGTACTAAGGCTGACTGGTTGCCGTTAATGCCAGTGCTAAGTCAGCACTTTCATTGCATTTGTGTGGATCTGCCAGGCCATGGTGATAATCAAGACGAGTTAGCGCCAACCGAGTTGGAGGGATTTAGCCAATGTGTGGAAAATGTGATCGCACACCTTGATGGGCTCCATATAGGTCAATTCCACCTTTATGGCTATTCTCTCGGTGGCCGTATTGCTCTTCACCTTGCCAATACTTACCCACAAAGGTTACTGAGCTTAACCCTCGAATCCTGTCATCCGGGGCTAGATGATCTGGAAGAAAAAACCACCAGAGCCAGTAATGATGCACTGTGGGCAGATCGTTTAATGAGGTTAAGTAGCAAAGAGTTTCTGGCCTTGTGGTACCAACAGGCGGTTTTCGCCGATATGAGCACAACCAAACGCCAAAGTCTGATTGATTTACGCACAAAAGCATTAGATCAACACCCCAAACAAAAACTACAACAGATCTATCTTGCGACTTCACTTGCCAAGCAAGCATCCCTGTGGAATGTCCCTTCACAATTAACCTGCGAATGCCATTTTTTTGCGGGCACTGAAGATAGTAAATTTTCGGCCATTGCCGAAAAATGGCAACAGCAAGCGCCTATTCTCCTCCATAGCATTCACGGCGCAGGACACAACATACACCAAATGGCACCCGCTGCATTAATCTCAAAAATCGTGGCCTTGCTAGGGTAATTTACCGAATAAAAATGTAGGAAACCTATGATCTTAACTTCGCTTAGCTTGTATCAATATCGACTACCACTTGAGGTATTACTCCCCGTTGGTAAGCAACGAATCGATCACAGAGCAGGGTTAGTCTTGCAAGCCTTTGCCAGTGCTAACGATAGAGATACACAGGTTGAAGTGGACATTGCCCCGCTCTCAGGTATTGATATTGAGCAGCACGATATTTTAGGATTTAGCCGCGAAAACCTCGCCCAAGTACGAAGTGCATTAACAGCGTTATTACCTCAGCTTTGTGGGCAACACATCGATAAACTTATCGACTTTTCCGAGCAAACGCCTTATCCCTCATTAGCATTCGGCTTAAGTCTGCTGCATGCTAAATTAATGGGAAAACTCGCGACGGTAAGGCCGCAAAACAGCACTGTGCCTTTGATTTATCATCCAACCGATGCGAGTAAGGCTCTGCTTGCGAAAAAAATTGCCCATCTGGGCAAGGATGTTCGCTCCGTAAAAGTCAAAGTCGCACAGACCTCTATCGAAGATGAGCTAAGTTTAATTTATGGTATTTTAAGTACACGGCCGGACATCAAATTACGTTTGGATGCAAACCGCGGTTTTAGCTTGGAACAAGCCATCACATTTGCCGCCTGCTTGCCATTAGAGGCTATCGAATATATCGAAGAACCTTGCCATAACCCACGGGATAACCCTGCATTTTATCAAGCCATAGGGCTGCCCTTTGCCTTGGATGAATCGCTAAATGATCCTGAATATCAATTTGAGTTGTATAAGGGACTCGCGGCAATCATTATTAAGCCAATGTTACTCGGTAGCCTCGAAAAACTATCTCAGTTAATCGATATCGCACAAAACCATGGCGTGCGTTGCATTTTAAGCTCCAGCCTTGAAAGCAGTTTAGGTATCCGTGATTTAGCACATTTAGCGACAATCCTCACACCCGATGAAACCCCGGGTCTGGATACCTTAAACGCCTTTAGCCAAGATTTAATCGTGTCATCGGGTAAAACCCAATGCCTAACACTCTCACAGCTTGAACTTATCGCGCAGCATACTACCCACGCAAAAACCAATACCGATAATGAATTGGCAGAAGCGAAGGGGGAGTAGCGTGTTATTTCCCCTTACCGCCATATCCCCCTTACACCAAGCAGCAAGGGATTTTCCACAACAAACAGCCATCACGCTAGCTGGACAAGGCATCAATTATCAGACGCTAAGCCAACAGGTTATCGCCCTTGGCGAGCAATTAACGGCATTGGGTATAAAGGAAGGCAATCCCGTTGCCTGTATTTCTATTAATAACCTTGAAATGATCTGCCTATATTGGGCCTGTATCGATATTGGTGCGATATTTTTCCCAATTTCGCCACGCTTCCCCACCACGCAAGTACAAGCACTCATTGATACCCATCAAGTGGACTATTATTGGAGCCCAACACCTGACTCCGCATTGCGACATTGTAGCCCCTTAGAACTGCAGTTTAATCTTCTGAGTACTCAGTCCGCAAAATCAATAGATTTTACGCGCCCAAGCAATGTGATTTTAACCTCTGGCTCAAGTGGTTTTCCTAAAGCGGCGGTGCATTGCTTAGCCAATCATATTGCCAATGCCGAAGGTGCGCGCTGTGTCATCCCTTTAGAAAAGGGAGACGCTTGGTTACTCTCTCTACCGTTATTTCATATCGGTGGCCTTGCCATCCTGAATCGCTGTGCCTTAGTTGGTGCCAGTGTAGCCATGCCAGATCCCGTTATCAGCCTAAATCAGCAGATAACGCGTGATAAACTCACCCATGTTTCTTTAGTGCCCGCACAACTTATCAAGCTACTGAGTGACGAAAATGGGAAGCTTGAAAGTATCAAAGCATTGCTACTCGGCGGCGGCGCTATTTCGACAGATTTACTCAACCAGCTTAAATTGCGCAATATTGCGAGTTTTACCAGTTATGGCATGACAGAAATGGGCTCGCAGATCACCACAGGCTCGGCCTTAAGTGACGGCAGCAGTGGCAAACTACTCCCCAAACGTGAGCTTAAAATAGCAGACGGTGTGATTTGGGTGCGCGGTGAATGCCTGTTTATGGGCTATCTCACTGCGGATGGAATACAAAAGTGCGTTGATAAAGCGGGTTGGTTTTATACCAAAGACAGGGGCGAGTGGGATGCCAATGGTAATCTGCATATCCTTGGCCGCGTCGATAATATGTTTATCTGTGGCGGTGAGAACATTCAGCCAGAAGAAATTGAAGCGGCACTAAAACAACATCCTCTCATTGACGATGCTATCGTCTTTGCTGAGCCTGACGCACAATTTGGCCATCTCCCCGCTGCGATTGTACGCGGAAAAATCACCGAAGATATGACCACAATCGCAACTGAACTCGAACCCTTTCTCGCCGACAAAATTGCCCGCTTCAAACGCCCACGCCACTATTACCCATGGCCTGAAGATAGTGAACAAATGGGGCTAAAGGTGAATAGAAAATCTATAGTTAATAGCATAGGAAAACAATCTAACCACTAATAACTCAAAATAGATCTACTGTGGTTCCCTCTGCTGTGAACTTGCTGGGAAAAAACGTTGAATAAATGTTTGTTCATCAATGGGACGAGAAAAACAAAACCCCTGCCCTATAGTACAACCAAGCTGTTGCAATAATACTAATTGCGAGTTTGTTTCGATACCTTCTATCACTAATTCCATATTAAGTGCTTGAGATAAAGCAATAACACTCGAAATCGCAGCTTGACACCTAGGCTCAACACCTAATTCTCTAACAAAACAGCTATCTAACTTTATTTGAGAGAATGGCAATTCGCATAATCGCGCTAAAGAAGAATGGGCTGCACCAAAATCATCTATAGCAAGTTCAAAGCCTTGCATCCGGAGCCGGATTAGGTTTTCCATGTTAACAGCTGGCGCCGAAAGTAAGCCCGTTTCAGTTATCTCAAGCGTGATAGACCTTGGATGAATATTAAACCTCTTCACTATATCAACAATACGATAAACTAATTTTGTGGAATTAAGTTGTGAAATATCAAGATTATAAGCGAGTGAGATTTGCTGTTCTTGCTCCAATAACTCTTGTTGTAATTGGCAACCTTGTTCAAATAATTGTAAAAACAACTCGTCGAGCAGGCCATAGGTAATTAATGGCTCAATAAACGCGGCAGGATTGAGAGTACCAAGTTCTGGATGAATCCACCGAGCTAAAACTTCAACACCAGCCAAATTAAAGTTAGCAACATTGAATTTAGGTTGATAAAAACCGACAAATTGATGTTGATCAAGTGCCAACTGAAAATCAGCTAATGTAAAATCTTTCGGCCTAATCTCAACCCGTGGAGTCGATATCACTTTTCTCTTTTGAGCTCGAGAATAGACAAATTTATCCAGCATACTTTGTAGATTATCAACAGAAGGACTTTTGCTTAAATCGCCAAGATACTCAAAATTAAGCATTTTTATCATTTGTGATACAGCTCGTCGCAGCTCTTTATCAATACAACTAAATAAGGCAACAGAAGCTATATCATATTTTGCTTTTGCTTTACGCAAAAATGATAAGCCATCAGTACCTGCCATCATTAAGTCACATATAACAATATCAGCACTATTATGAACATCAAGCCAAGTTAGTGCATCTTGGGCTGAACCGAATGCAAACACCTCTATATTCGCAAGAGATGCAAGATTATGCTCAAGCACTGCACGTTGAAAGGGGTGGTCTTCTAAGACAATCACTCTAACCTTACTCATTAAATACCCTTTAAAATTAAAAGTTTGAATAAATAAATGATTTTTATATTCTCGCGGTAGAAAGCTGTAAAACCAAGATATTGATAGTCCGCTATAATTTAAACAACTCAATGTTCAGAACCCATGATACAAATACACACAGATGTTTATGAATTTAAAAAAAAGAGAATTACTATGCTCAAATTCATCTAACTTCCATTATTTTACGACTATTATTTAAAAGAAATTGCTGAAAAGTATGTAGGAAAAGTCTTAATCAGTTAGTTTTATTTCACACGAATGCTTTACAAAGGATAAAATCTGTACTCAATAGTTACGGAGTTACATGAATGAAAAGAAAAGTATTAATAGTCGATGATCATCCCGTTGTTGTTTTGGCACTAAAGATCATTCTAGAACAAAGTGGCTTTGAAGTTATAGCTGAAACCAATAATGGTGTTGATGCCTTGAAGCTTATGAAGGCTCTTTCACCTGATGCAGTGATTCTCGATATTGGCATTCCACAATTAGATGGCTTGGAAGTGATAGAAAGATCAAGAAAGCTATCTAAGTGTCCTCCAATTTTAGTGCTAACGGCACAGCCTTCTGAACATTTTATTTCTCGTTGCATTCAAGCTGGAGCATCAGGATTTGTCTCTAAACAAAAAGACATGAATGAGGTTACTGGTGCTCTGAAAGCAATTATCACTGGTCATTCCTACTTCCCGATAATAAGCAATAACAATATGATTTCAAAATCGAATCAAGATGAGGCCGAACTCGTAAAAAAGCTTTCAACTCGCGAAATGGTGGTATTGCAACATTTAGCGATTGGTTTATCCAATAAAGAGATAGCTGAACGCATGCTGCTAAGTAACAAAACCATTAGTACATATAAAACCAGATTGCTTGATAAGTTAAATGCAAAAAACTTAGTTGATATAATTGAGATCGCAAAAAGGCAAAGCTTAATATGAAAAAATTTATGTTCATTTTTATATTAACCCTAAGTTCAACATACTCAGCAGCACATGAAAGTAAATTTACTAATTATGATCTAATTGGGTATTCTGAAAAGCCTTTGCTACTAATAAACCTCTCACCAGATGAGATAAGTACGCTCGAAAAATATAGAGTCCTAAATATAGGAATATCTGCTCCCGATTATCCACCATTTGACATGACTGTTAATGGTGAACAAAAAATTTACAAAGGAATTAGTGCCGACTATATATATATTATTGCTAAAATGCTTAATATTGAAATCAATATTCATCGTTATATCTCTCGGGAGAAAGCAATTACTGCAGCGCTCAATGGAGAGGTTGATCTAATTACTACTGCCAATAAATTCGAGCAGATGCATGGGCTTATTTTAAGTACTCCCTATACTATTGATAAACCATCTATATTCAAAAATGCTAACTTAGGTGAGCATGAACAGATTAAATCAATGTCCATGGCCTATGAGTACCTACCAGATGAGGCAATTACAGACATTTATCCCAACAGAAAATTACTCAAATTTTCCTCCAGACAAGCTGCAGTTGCTGCGGCAGCACTTAAGCAGGTTGATGCCGTGATAGTTGATCAAGTATCAGCTAACTATCTAATAAACAATAGCTTCCCTGGAAGACTCAAACTGGATACTCACCTATCTTTAAATTCCCATGGTAGCGCTTTTGCTGCAACAGAACAGAATAAGGCATTAATAGATATAATTAACAAATCTATTAACAATATTTCACTCGAACAAAGAAAGTTGATTAGAAAGCGCTGGAGTGGTGGAGGAAGTACTATTCCTTTTACCTCGGAACTCCCTTCTTTTACCGCAGAAGAGAAAGCTTGGTTACAAAATAACCCCAGCATAACAGTAGCAATTAATAAGTACGCAGCACCACTAACATATCTTGACGATACACATAATGCCAATGGATTTGGTGTTGAGGTACTAGAACTTATACAAATGTATTCAGGACTAAAGTTTGATTATGTTGTTAATAATCGATTTTCAGAACAAATTAGTTCTGTTCTCAACCATAAAGCCATGATGACAATATACTCTCCCACTGAAGATATTGACAAAAATATTGTTTTTACGAAAGAGTTTTCTAATTCTCCCTATGTGTTAGTTACACAAAAATATACACTTACTCCAGATATTAACGCAATTGTCGTACCAGATGGTATATTTAACAACAATATACTTAGAAAAATAAATACTAACGCCGACATCACAATTGCAGACAATTATATTGAAGCCATGAATGATATAGCGACTGGAGCTACAAAAGCGACTATTGCTCCTCTAGTTTTAGCTGATTTTTATGTAAACAGTTATTTCAGCGATACGTTAGAAGTAAGTAAGATCATAGATGAAATACCAAGAGCGTCTGTAGCATTTGGAATGGCAGGCTCGAACGCATTACTTAAGAGCATACTAAATAAAACATTAGCAGTTATTCCTCCTGACGAATTGCAAATGGCAGAGAATCGCTGGCGCCGTAATGCTCTACCTGCACGCCAAAGTTGGAAAGATTATAAATACACAATTTACACTGTTGTAATTGCCTCAACGATAATGATTTTAGTCTCCATTATTTGGGCTTTTTACACCCGAACTCATTATCGAAAACGATTACTGGCTAAAAAAGAACTAAACCAGCAACTGCAATTCATGCAGTCTATCGTTGATGCCATACCTCATCCTATTTATGTAAGAAATAAGCAACGTGAACTGACTATGTGTAACGAGAGCTACCTTAATGCTTTTAAAGCATCACGTAAGGATTTGCTATATAAAAGCACAATAGAAGGAGCCAGTCGGTCACCAGAGGCCCCAATTGTAGATAAAGAATATATACAGGCCTTAGAAGATGGTATTGCCGTTTTCAAAGATAGAGAACTTCACATAAATGGGGATAAATATAATATTTATCACTGGTTCAAATCATATGGTGATGAAGCAGGAAATGTTGAAGGGATTATTGGTGGTTGGATAGATGTGAGTGACAGAGTCAAGCTTATTGAAGAATTAGAACATGCAAAGGAAGTTGCAGATAGTGCAAGTCAAGCCAAAAGTACTTTCTTAGCGACTATGAGCCATGAAATTCGAACACCTATGAATGCCATCATCGGCATGTTAGAACTGGTATTACAACGCACAAACTCACAGCAGTTTGATTTAAATTCAATCAAAGTTGCCTATGATTCAGCCAATGATCTACTTGAACTTATTGGAGATATCTTAGATATAGCTCGTATTGAAGCAGGTCAACTGTCGCTTTCGCCGATTAGGACCAATCTTAAGGCAATTACAACCTCTGTTGTGAGGGTCTTTGATGGGTTGGCTAGACAAAAAGGAATCACTTTGCAGTTAGATTTTGATCCTACTATTACTAATGATGTACTCGTTGACCCTATGAGGATTAAGCAAATACTGTCAAATTTAATTGGCAACGCTATTAAATTTACTGATAGCGGCGGAGTAAAAGTAGAAATTCAATCAGAAAATGTCACCAATACCACGCACACCATTCTATTTACTGTCACGGATACAGGTATTGGCATTTCGGAAGATGATCAAGAGAAGCTATTTAGCCCCTTCAGCCAAGCTCATGGCACTCATAATACCCATGGCGGTACGGGGCTTGGGCTCATGATTAGCCGCTCTCTGTGTGAAATGATGGGTGGAAGTTTGATCCTTAAAAGCAAATTGTATCAAGGAACTCAAGTTAGAATGGAATTAACACTTACCCAACTAGAAACCGAGATCGTCAATAGTTCTTCGCCACTATTTACAGAGTCACATGAGTGTACCCCCATAGATATCTTAATTGTTGACGATCATCCTGCAAATCGCTTGTTATTAGCCCAACAGCTTAAATATTTAGGCCATAGTGTTGATGAGGCAGAAAATGGTTTGACGGCCTTAGACATGTTCAAAAGCAAAAAATACCCAGTGGTGATCACCGACTGTAATATGCCAGAAATGAACGGTTATGAACTCTGCCAAAAAATTCGACAATTCGAACGCAAACGTCACGCACATGCTATCGTCATTGGCTATACCGCTAACGCTCAAAAAGAAGCCAAGGATGCCTGTTTAGTTGCTGGGATGGACGACTGTTTATTCAAACCCATCAGCCTAATGGAGCTAGAGAGTATGATTAAACGGTTTACCCCTGAAAAAGCGACCATAACCGCGACACATTTTGCTGCTGACGCAGTAGAAAAACTCACTGGTAATAATGCGGAGCTAGTCGATAAATTGCTTAAAGAACTCCTTAAAAGCAATCAAAGTGACTTGCAGTCACTGTTTGTAGCCCTAGAGAATAATGATTGCAGTTCCATCAAAGATCTTGCTCATAAGATCAAGGGGGCAGCAAGAATTATCGATGCACAGAAACTCATGTCTGCCTGTGAAATGCTAGAAAATGCGAACCATCAGCAGCTGAATGCTTATGTTGAAGCCGTATCTCAGGCTATTACTTCACTCGAGGCAGAAGTGATCTCTTATACCCAAACAGCCTCAAATAAATAGCTTCAAGTCACGCTGTATAAAACACATAAGGCCCTGTTGTAAACAGAGCCTTATGTTCAATTCACTGTCAAAGCAAGCGGCTGAGCGTTTCCTTCATCGTCTATGTACTCGGCCTTTAGGATCAGCCCAAGCTGACCAATTAACTCGCTCTCAGTGATAGTCACAGTTTCTGCGGAATAAGGGGCTAGCATTCCTTGAAAAATAGCATAATCCCTCCCTTTAAAACTCAAACTGAGGTTCTGATAGGTCACATAGTAAGGTGACTTATTCTCTATTGATAACATATTGTCTTTCAATATAAATGACTGCCACTTTGCTAAGTCTAAAACATCAATAGCTAGCTTATTGGGCCGCACAAAAACCTTCATTTGAGTACGTAAAGCGACAATCAACAGTTGCCCTTCAGTTTCATCAATATTTTTGGCGGGGGTGGGTGGAACTTCGTATACATTCAGCCAGTATAACTGTTCTTGTTTTTCAGGTTTCTGCTCCGCAATATTAAGCAGATTTATGTGCTTGCGCTCCTTTGGGGCAATTTGCAACAAGCCAGGATAGGGTAAAATTGGCGCATTTGCCGTTTCAGGGCCAGAGTCTGGATCGCCGTCATCCACCCACAGCTGCACCATCACTGGGTAGTCATTAATATTCACCAGTGACAACCCTTGTTCCCGATCGGAAGCCGCAAAAATAATTCGACTACGATCGGCAACTACACCAGCCAGCGCGGTTTGCAACATAAGGAGCCATAAAACTAAACTACTGAACCCGAATAAGCACTTCCGCTTTTGCATAAAATTTTCCTGCCGTTGGACTCATTCCTGGCAACTTGCCAAAAACAACTCTGTAATTATCCATATATTGATAACTCGTACCGACAATACCAGTTCTATTGCCCTGTAATGGCCGCCAACCGTCTTTCCATGCATTATATTGTGAGTCTAGGCTGGTTCTATAATCAAAATTTAAAAAGGGTTGAATCACACCATCATTGCGTTGTAGCTTTACCCCCACACCACTGGCAACAGTATTGGTACCATAGGCATTACTGACTAAATATGTCACAGCGTCCTGAGTAGTAAACCCCAACTGTCTCGCTATCTGATAATTATTACTCTCAATTTTAAAAGCAATAGCGTTCGCATTAACTGCGGGGCCATTGATATCAGCATGCTGTTGGCAACGATAATTAATCTGAATGTCAGCTTCTCGGGTAACGCCGCTGTTTAATTCCGCGATAGTCACAGTGGGGAACAACACATAAGGCGTGACATTCATTACCGCACAACCTCCAGCCCTTCGCGTATACAACTGTTGATATAAGCTGATATTCCCAGGCCAATTCGCATACCAGCCTGGATAATGACTAATATGGTCAACCCCTTCCGTAGGATAGGCAAGGCCTGGCCCACCAAAAGCAATATAAGCTGCTGGTTGGTTATAGCTATAGACGGTTGTTTGCTCAACACCTCTCACTTTTCCAATCTGGAACAACTCTATAGTGACATCTGTAAAATTTTTCGCCTTCACTAAGATCCGCCCCTGTGCATCACGGTCTAATCCACGCAGCGGTCGATATTGCCACAAACGTGAAAAATACTGACCAGTCGAATTATTCTTAACCCTGATCACAACATTTCGATGGTAAGTGGCATATCCCTTATCGATACCATAAGCCGTGCCATCTTCGTACATGCCACCATAAGCATTATCAGCGTTTACTGAGTAGATCTCATTTAGTTGGTGCTCATCCGCCGCATCGCAACGAAAAAGTACCTGTTCAGGATCATACCCGCCAGTCTGTCCATAGGTACTGAAGGGCACAACACTCGATCCCAATAAGGTGCCATTAGGTTGAAAACTTTCATCGGTAACATTGATAATAGGTAGATTAAGCATGCCCCTATTAGCATCATAGCTACCATGCCATACCGCTGTTTTGCCATAGTCAGGTGCGACATAATAAAAATCTGCCGGATTTGTTGTGGCTGTTGATATGCGATAACAAGTCCCCATCGCTTGAGCGCAGACTAAAGTGGTAAACACAAACACGACTAATAGCCGACCTAGGTTGAACTCAATCATAGTTTTTATCTCAATTAACCCGCTCACATAGCGCGAGCATTCTTAATAAAGTATTATCACGACTGTTTTCAAGAGCATAGTTAAAGTGACATTGTTGATCGGACTTATTTCCCCAATTTACGGTCAACTGACCACTCGGTTTAGGAGCTCTGACATAAGCCATACCTGCCTGCCCGACCATGCCCAATACAACCCCATCTTCGTCCACTACTTCGGCGCCAATAGGGATAACGCCGCCGTTGGCTTGCTGAGTCATGAAGACGACAGCGATCCCGTGTCTAGTCTCGAATTTTATCTTAACGATAGAACCAGCATAGGGCGCAACTTGCTGTTGTGTATCAATAAGCTCTGTGCTGCTGAGCATAGACCCACTGTCAAGTGTCACACTATTAGAACGATAAGGCGTCAAAGATGGGATAATCGCATATCCCAAGCCATCAATCTCAGTGCCCCAATTATTGGTCACTTTTGCGCCAGAAGCTCCCTCTGCTTGAACAATCGCAAAAGTATCACTGAGGTTTTGGCTTAATGTTATGCCGCCAGAATGCACCACTGCAGCACCACTCAACCCAGCACCAACCTGCTGATAAGTATCAGAAATAGAATAGTTACCCGATAACGTCGCTTGGCTAAAGCGCTTTTGCGTATTGACACTGACACTTTCGCTCGAACTATCCTGCCGCTGCAATGAAGCGTTCAGGCCATATGTCCAAGTATTATCATCATCCACAGTGCCTGCGAGTCCTAGATTATACTGCTCATTGCCCCTAGATGAATGACTAAACCCACTGCTAAGCATGTTTGACTGGCGACGACCAAATGGAATAGACACGGTGAGACTGACAAGATCTTCCTTCACCCTATCAGAGGAATAACCGCTCATTTCAGTTAATAGCTGACCACTAAACCCATTCTGCAGCGGAACTTGACTGGTATATTGACGTGAAAAAGTGAGCCCTATATTCACACGGCCAATACCCACCGAATAGCCAAACTGTAGTTGATCGTCATCATCGCGCCCATCACGGTATTGACGTTTAGAACCACTCAAATACACAAAGCCAAAGTCATCTAAACTCTGATTCACACTCAAACTCATTTCAGACCGCTGACGGTAGGTCTCAGATTCAAAAATATTCCCACTCTCCAATGCCCTCCTCAAACCTAAAACATCATTCAACTCCCGAAATGACTCAGTAGAGTAGTGATATCCAGCAAGTGCCACTGATGTCCCCGAATCGAATGAATGGCTATAATTAAGTCCAACACGCCAGCCATTTTTCCACTCATTTAATACTGAAGACTGAGAAATACGAGACATAGAATGTACTGCGGTTAACCCCAGAGCCCCCCATTCTGTACCTAATACAGTCCCTAGACTCAAAGCAAAATAATCATCTCCGACACGCCCACCGCTATTTAGCGTCAGCATATTACTCAAACCATATTCAGAAATTAAATCTACAAAGTACCCACCAGACTCTGTTTGATCTACTTCACCAAATGATAACCCGTACTGGAAACTTCCTTCACGCAACGAGCCAGGCACAGCACTGAATGGCACAGTAAAACTAGAGACCTTTCCATCGGCTTCACTAATTTCAACTAACAAATCCCCCTCATAACTTGTGGGAAATAAGTCATTAATAACAAAAGGCCCCGCCGCTACTGTGGTTTGATAAATACTCACACCATTTTGCTTAATCACTACGCTTGCGGTTGAGTTAGCGAGTCCCCTGACGACAGGTGCATAACCACGCTGCGATTCTGGTAACATGCGATTATCTGTCAGCAACTGTACGCCGGTAAAAGCTAAACTACCGAAAATATTTCCTCGAGTGTAGGCATCACCAAGCAAGAGTTCGCTCTGCATATCCGGCAAGGCTCTGGTGATATAAGTTCTTATAGAATTGAAACTTTCTTGAGTATTTTGGCCAACATCGTTGTACTGATAACTCGATTGATTTCTCAGGCGCCATAATCCTAAATTGACACCTGAATTAAGGCCCGTATAAATGGCACGCATATCGCTACCAGCACTGCGGCTATTAGTTTGATAGTAGTTACTGTTGTAACTGATAAATCCAGCATTTTCTCCCTCACTCCAAGATGAAGGATCAACATAGCCACGCGGAATCTGCCGTAAATAAGCTTGTGGGATCGCAATACCTAATCTTAATTTCTCGGCATCAAATTGCGTCGATACCCCCTTGACCACAGTATCAGGGGCGGCACATTCTGCCTGCAATAGTGCATCTTCGTTTATGTATATTGCAGTTACATTCGACTTCTTCCAGAAATTAAGGTCGAGACAAGGCACAACTCCTTGGGAGTCAACTTTAATAAAATTAATAATTTCCCTATTTAAGTAAGTACCATTTATATAGATATCAACTTGGTATTGACCTGGAATAGTTTCCGCAGTCGAGTTAAAGCGAGAAAGATAACTATCGCCATAACCACCACCAAGTAATAGGCTATCATCAAATGTGAAATCCTGTAAGTCATCAGCCATCAACGATGAAGACATGCAAAAGATCACACCAATCAATAATAGCAAAGAGTAAATTTGGCTCATCAAACGCATGGATTTTTTCATAATCAATCTTATCAATGATGTTCAGATGCAATGACATATTCACTTTTTACAAATCCGCCGTAATCATTTACTAAAGTGAATTCAATTGTCATTGGATATGTAATGACAAACTGCTGATTCTGAATGTCTATCAATTGATTAGACTTAGGTTCAAGCATAGTAATAGGGATGATTAACTCTTGTTTACCAGACTTAATTTTTGCCTCAACAAAAGAGGCAAAAAAAGCCGCATTATTTTTCACATCAAGGTGAATTCCAGCATCAGCATACTGAACATCAAAGGCAATCTCTTTTGCCACATCATCTGGATTAGATTCAATCTCTACAGGCCGATAAAATATTTTCACTCTATTTTTGAGCATCACTAGCATCTGATTTTCACCAGCATTTTCTTTCGATAATGGAGGTATCTGTAGAAAATTAAGATAAAATACACTCTCACGGTCTTTTGGCAGCTCACCACCGCTATAAATTAAGCGAATTAACTGCCCTCGCTTAGGCTCTATTCTAAAAATAGCGGGTAAGGCCAAAAATGGGCCGTCAGCATACTCAGGTGTCGACTCAGGGTTATTAATATCAGTCCAGACCTGAACAACATTTGGAAAAGCATCGTTATTGGTCAACTGAACACTGCGCTCTTTAGCATCACTAGGATAAATGACTCGCGTATTGGTCATGACCACACTCGCATTAACTGAAAAACCGATCATGAGTAGAGTCAAAAATATTAAACGAAGAAGTAAGCTAGACAAAATCATAGAAGCCCCAAAAAGCAGCAGCGCTCACCCATGGGCTGGGTGAGCGAATAATCATAATTTATCGTATATTAAAGATAAGAAACTGCATATTGGACAGAGCTAATCACACGACCTGCTGTTGCACTGCCAGTTTCAGAAATATACTGCACAGCAAAATCATGGGAGGCAGAGTCTGCACCTGCAGCAACATTTAATCCATCAACAGCACTTCCTACTGTTAAATTGATTTCCGTTCCACCAACTGAATCAAGAAGCTGTAATGCTACATTCGTTGCTGTACCAGTATTACCTAAGTTACCTGCAGTTGTGACATTGTTACCCAAAAATACAGTTTTAATAGGTAAAGCTTGCGTTGCATTGACAGTACAACCACTGACTGAAATGGTAAAAGGTGTTTCACCAGCAACAGAGCCTGCAGTGGCAAGTTGAGCCGTAGAAACAGTTGGTAGCAAGACACTGGGATTAGCCGCATTTCCGTTAATCGCCACTTCACAAGTTTGGTCCGATACTTCACCCAAAAAAGTAATAGTATTATTCGCTTGAACACTAGTACCAAACAATGCACCTAAAACTAAAATAGATAGCGTTAATTTTTTCATCAGACATCCTACTGTTATCACTATATAGAAATATTAAGGTTATGGCTCATCAAAGCTGAGCACACAATAGCAACAACACCAAGAATTACATATAGGACCAGGCTTGCGATCTTGTAGGAAATTTCTGACAATAAATATACTAAAGATAAAAATGAAAAAGCGATTTCAAAAAATGAAACCGCCATTATTTATAACAAAATTGTGCCTCAATTATAATGAAGAGCAAGAATAACTTCATTCTCATTTTTTCGGCTAAATACTAGATTATTAATTTGTTTGAACTGAGTTGATAAAACACGTTTTTCGCCACTATACATAGCGTTCGGCAATATCTTAGGCTGTATAACTTGGGTAAGAAATTGATTAAAATTTTGGTCATAACAAGAAATGGTAGATAGATCGGAGTAGCAACTTGGTTCTGCTATCTCACCTTGAAAAGAAAGAGTTCTAAACTCAGTTTTTGCTATTACGTTACAGCTTATCACCGCGCTCAACATGACTGTAGTTACGCCGAATAACGATACCTTTAACATCTCATCACCCATTTCGATTTGTAGGACACCTCCTAACTATCGACCAAGAATGGATGTTCTGAAGTATATTTACTGGCAATAAATGTACTTATTGATAGATTAAAAATTTATAACTAACTAATCACACTTATCTAGTTTAAAACACTACTCATTCATATAAAAATGTCATGGCAAGAATAAGCGTTAAACAAAACAGTAGTCAGCACAAGTTTGGTTAAGATCAACCGCTATACTATTCTTCCACTGCGCATAGAAGATTGTTGAGACATTGCGGGGCAGCAACCATCGTACTTGGCTATCGTCTTGAAAATAATGAATGTTATTTTTTTTAAGCAACTCAATTAAAACTCTCGTCTCAAATTGGCATAGAATGACCTCAGTTCCCAATACATAACTAAGCTTTAAGTCCTCGGGTTCAAAAGCGATACCCTTGCAAACTAACCAAAACAAGCTCTGCTGACATACTTCGACGCCCCCATTGACACGAAATGCAGTACCCCAACCAGATTCTGATGATAGGGCTAACTTAGTGATCATTGAGAACATAACTTCCCACCTTTTTTAAACAATAAAAAGCCGCATATTGAGTATCTATCGTAAATTGGCAGGCATTCCTTCTAACTTAGAAGCTTTCCTTAGACACAATCCATCGCCACCCGGCCAAACCTTCCATGTTCAATGTCTATATCAACTTGCTTAAGGCAATACTCAAAATGCGGAGGAACAAACCGTTCGATAATAAACATCGAAAATAACTTTACGAATTGAGGCTCAAAAGTTAGCCATATATTAACTATTTATAACGGCTCTAAATGTAGGACAAATCCGATGTCTCGTGGTGAAATCAGCCATAGTCGCGTACGTTTCAATACAATTGAGCTTTATAGCTATAGCGAAATTCACTTTAAATGGCGCGATTAAATCTATTCTTTTTCCCATAAAAAAACCTGCCGAAGCAGGTTTTTTGTTTCTAACATCGAAATAAAACGCAACCTAGTTAGGCTTCCATACAGGCCTTAAGCTTGTTCATGGCGTTTTTCTCTAACTGGCGAATACGCTCAGCCGAGACTTGATAGGTTTCTGCCAATTCTTGCAGGGTGGTTTTATCGTCATCTAACCAACGGGCGCGCAGAATATGCTGGCTACGTTCGTCTAAGGTTTTGATGGCCGATAATAAACGACCTTGGGCATTGGATTCCCAGTTGTCGTTTTCGATGTTTTCGGCTAAATCTGACGAATGATCTTCAAGATAATGAACTGGGGCAAAATCCTGTTCGTCATCATTATCACTGGTCAAATCAAACGCGGGATCTTGGGCTGCCATACGTGATTCCATTTCGGTCACATCAGCTTTAGATACACCTAAATTTTCAGCCACCATAGTGACTTCTTCATCGCTAAACCAACCTAAGCGTTTTTTCGCTTTACGGATGTTAAAGAACAACTTACGTTGTGCTTTCGTGGTGGCGACTTTAACAATGCGCCAGTTTTTCAGCACATATTCATGAATTTCTGCTTTGATCCAGTGCACAGCAAAGGACACCAGACGTACGCCAACATCGGGGTCGAAGCGTTTTACTGCTTTCATTAGACCGATATTGCCTTCTTGGATCAAATCCGCCTGTGGCAGACCGTAACCTGAATAGCCTTTTGCAACATGCACAACAAAGCGTAAATGCGACATAATCAGTTGCTTCGCTGCTTGCAGATCACCCGTTTCCTGCAAACGCTTGGCTAACTCATACTCAGCCTCAGCGTCCAGCATACTGATGCTAGTCACTGAATGGATATAAGCCTCTAGACTACTACTGCCCTGTGGGACTGTCAGTGCCATTGATTGCGTTTGAAAGGTCATTCGCGCTCCTACTTTTCTTACCAAATACTTATCAAATATAAGTCGATTGCCATCTTGGATTATAGCAAAACACCTCAAGAATAGGCTGACGAACTATCGGCTAATTGACAGAGTATGTCAACCTTGGCTCGTCTTGGGGGTTACTTCTGCTCATCTAAGGCGTTACTTTTAACCCCGTTGAATAGACATTGCAAGTGAACAAAAGTTCATCGTAAAGGTTTTACCTATTCACTTTAATGCTAATGAACTAAGAGGGTTCTATTGCCCGTAGGTGTTGTCTGACGGATAAATACGAACCCAACCAGCCTAGGAAGGATGCTAACCCCACCAATTGTAGTAACTCTAATAAAGTGAGTGATTTCATTTCAAGTTGACTACCGTACAAACCCAATAACTCAGCAAGGGCGGAGTCAAGATACAAAACAAGTAAATTAATGATAATCCAAGCTAATATTCCACCAATCACCCCATACCAAATACCAGTATAAAGGAAGGGTCTTTGGATAAAAGACTCGGTTGCCCCCACTAATTTCATCACTTCTATTTCGGTACGGCGGTTCATAATCGCTAGACGAATTGTGTTGCCTATGACCAGCACAACAGCCAATACCAGTAAAGCCGCAATCGCCATCACAGTGCGCTCAAGCAAACGCACTACCGCCTGTAAACGCTCAAGCCATTCAATATCTAAACGTCCAAAGCTAATTTCAGGTTCGCGCTCTAACTTAGTTAATAGCTCACGTGCACCTATAGGCGTGGAGTATCTCGGTGTGGGGGTTACCGTTATCACTGCTGGCAGAGGGTTTTTATCAAGATAGGCCAGCGCTTCACCAAAGCCTGATAGACGCTGAAACTCCTCTAACGCTTGGTTGCGATCGATGTACTGGACTTTGTCCACCTCAGAATAAAGACGAATACGTGTCAGCAAACTTTGAATCGTTTGGTCACTGCGGTTTTCATCAATAAATAATGATATCTCCGCGGCACTGTTCCATGAACTTGTAATCGTTTCAGCATTCTTGACTAAAACCTGCAGCGCAGCGGGCAAACTTAAGCTTACACCCAGCACCGCCATGGTCATTACCGAAGATACAGGATTACGCCACAGTTCGCCCATACTCGCCATTGCCTGCTGCACATGGCGAATAAAAAACATCACTATCCGACCAGAAAGCGGTAACTTACTGCGCGTTAATTTAGCTGTATTGCTCATTGGCCATCACCTTTAACAGTCGGTTTACTGCGAGTATGTACGCTGTGGTGAAGTTCCTGTGAGCCTAACATTCGACCTTGTTTTAGGGTGAAAGTGCGGTACTTCATTCGTGCAATCAGTCCCAGATCATGGGTGGCGATTAACACGCTCGTGCCCGCGTCATTGAAGGTTTCAAATAGACGGAGAATATCCATCGATAATTTAGGATCTAAGTTGCCTGTAGGTTCATCGGCAAGTAGCAATGGTGGCTTGTTTACAATCGCACGGGCGATACCTACACGTTGCTGTTCACCGCCGGACAACATAATCGGGTTATGCCGCTCTTTACCATATAAACCGACCATGTCGAGCGCTCCAGCAACGCGCTTACGAATTTCGCCATGGGAGAAACCTTCTATCACCAGCGGTAAGGCCACGTTGTCGAACACGCTACGGTCCATCAACAGATGATGGCTTTGAAAAATCATCCCGATATTGCGACGTAAATAAGGCACATGCTTCGCACTAATTTTGGCAATATCATGGCCGTTAATCGCTACGCGCCCCGTTGTCGCCCTTTCGATAACCGTGATTAATTTCAACAGCGTACTTTTACCCGCACCAGAATGGCCGGTTAAAAATGCCATTTCACCTTGTTGTAGATGAAAATTCACATCTTCCAGCGCCATCTGGCCGCCAGGATAAATCTTACTGACCTGCTGAAAATCAATCATAAATTAGCTATCCGCTTTTTCTTGAGTGAACAAGGCATCGATAAATTCTTTTGAATTAAAAGTCCGCAAATCATCAATTTGCTCACCGACACCGATGTAACGGATCGGAATATTAAACTTGTCGGCAATCGCAAATACCACACCACCCTTTGCGGTTCCATCTAACTTACTGATAGTAAGCCCTGTAACACCTACGGCTTCTTGGAATAACTTTGCTTGGCTTATCGCATTTTGGCCTGTACTCGCATCCAGTGTTAGCATGACCTCGTGCGGCGCTTCTGGATCGAGCTTCTTCATCACCCGCACCACTTTCTTTAGTTCTTCCATCAAATGGGCTTTATTTTGTAAGCGACCCGCTGTGTCGGCAATCAACACATCGACTTTACGCGCTTTAGCGGCTTGCAGTGCATCGAACAATACAGAGGCACTGTCTGCTCCTGTATGCTGGGCGACGACGGTAATATCGTTGCGTTGTCCCCAAACCTGTAATTGCTCAACAGCTGCCGCGCGGAAGGTATCACCGGCGGCTAACATCACAGACTTACCTTGGCTTTGATATTGTTTAGCCAACTTACCGATAGTAGTAGTTTTACCCACACCATTGACGCCAACCATTAAGATAACAAATGGGCCATTGGCATTATTGGGCACTAACGGAATAGCGACGGGATCGAGTGTTTTTTGCAACTCATCACGCAGTAAATCATATAGTGCCTCAGCATCTTTAAGCTGCTTACGTGAGGCATGTTCAGTCAACTTATTGATTAATCGAGTGGTAGTTTCGACGCCAACGTCGGCGATTAATAATTGTTCTTCGAGTTCTTCAAACAGATCATCGTCAATTTTCTTGCCGCGAAATAGGCCGATAAAACCACTGCCAATATTCTCGCTGGTACGCATCAAGCCGCGTTTCAGGCGAGCAAATAATCCTTCCTTAACGGGTCTTTCCTGCGGCTCTGGCTGTAATTCGGCCGCGGGCTCAACAGCTTGTGCAGTTTCAGCTTGAGCTAGTTGCTCTGCAGCGGCTTTCTCGGCCGCTAACTGCTGTGCTGCCAATTGTTCTACGATGCGTTGCTCTGCTGCTAACTGTGCGACGGCTAAGGCCTCAGCTGCATGCTTTTCGGCCCTGAGTTGTTCTGTGGCCAAACGTGTTGCTTCGGCTTGCTGTTTAGCGAAGTCCAGCGCTTCAATTCGAGCGTGCTCTAGGGCAAACTGCTCTGCTTCGGCTTTTACCTGTGCTTGTTCGGCAGTTAATTGTTCCGCAGCCTGTTTTTCAGCATGAGCGTGAGCTTCGACCTCTATAGCCTGTTGCACTTCAGCTTGTTCCTGCTGTGCTAAACGCTCTGTTGCATCATCTTGTGTTGGAGTAACAACTGGCGTTTCTGCGACGACCTCATCTTGTGACTTATCTTTACGAAACCAAGAGAAAAAACCTTTCTTTGCCATGTGTGATTCCAACGCTCTACTGCAATATTGAATTTTGAATAAGACCCTGATGTTATACCAGATTGCCTTAGCAATTACGCCCAAAAAGTCGGCAATTAGCTAAGCTCACTTAGCCTTCTCACCTTTTAGTGAGACTTTGATATAAAATAGCGGCCTTTATTAAGGTGGCACAGTCTACCACTTTCTTTCTTCAGGCAAAATCACGGGGGCACTTTGGTTAATCATCGAACGGTCAAAAATAATGTGACCAAGGGTCAAACCGCCAAAAATAAACCCGGCAGTGGACAAGTGCGGATCATTGCAGGCCAATGGCGCTCGCGTCGTCTACCTATCCAAGATCTCGAAGGTTTACGCCCAACGACTGACAGAGTTCGCGAAACACTCTTTAACTGGCTGGCCAATGACATAGTCAATGCACGTGTACTCGATTGTTTCGGCGGCAGCGGCGCCTTAGCCCTTGAAGCCTTATCTCGCTATGCCAGTTTTGCCAAAATTATCGAGTTACAACGCGGCGCAGCCATACAATTGAGAGAAAATCTCCAAACCCTTAAATGCGATAAGGCCGAAGTGCTCAACGCTGACACTCTAGTGGTGTTGCAAAAGGGCTGTGCGCAAGGTTTCGATGTCGTGTTTATCGATCCCCCCTTTCGTAAGGGATTGGCAGAAAAGACGATTCAATTGCTAGATACTCAAGGTTGGCTCAATGATGGTGCCTTGATTTATGTCGAAATCGAGTCTGAATTAACGCAACTCGCCATCCCTTCCCGCTGGCATGCCTTAAAAGAAAAGAATGCAGGGCAAGTGAGCTACCGTTTATATCAATACCAACAAGCAGACACTGCAGAGATAAAAGAGGAAAACCATGTCCTTGCTGATTAACTTAGGCAAAACGATTACATTAGTGGCTTGGCTGATGATGTTCTATAACCTCATCATGCCATTTGACGGTAATGTCGCCATTGTTTTAAATATTATTTTTGGCATTACCTGCATGATGCACTGCTTTCAAGTGGCCATCTTCCATATGCTGTTTAAGAACTTACTGCCACTTCGTAAAACAGACTATCTGCAAGTCTTTATCTTCGGGATTTTTAGCCTGTTAGTTTATCGTCAGCGAGTGATGGCTCAAGCGAGTTAACTCAATTAGCTCCAGACAGCAAAAAGCCCTCAAAAGAGGGCTTTTTAGTTCAAGTATGAATCGCTAAAAACCTATTATCCTTTTGGATATGGGTGAGCTACACCTTTATGGCAGTCAACACAGGTTTTTCTGGCTTCTGGATCTTTCTTAAAGTTATTAGTGTGCATTCTGACAGCCATAGGCTTCATAGTTTCTGGCTGGTTTTCATAAATGCGAGTATGGCAGTGTTGACAGTTAGCGGAGTCATTACTGCGGAAATACTTAAGTGCTAGATCGGCTTGCTCTTTACGGTTTTCATCTAACCAAGCTTGAGTGTTAAAGCCATCAATCGTTAAGAAACCATATAAGTCTTTAGATACAATGATTTTTTTGATCAAATAATCTACAGGACCATGTGGTAAATGACAGTCTTGACATTGAACGGTCACACCCGCACGACCACCACCATGGGCAGATGCAAGAACTTCATCCTTAAGTGAATGGTTGCTGTGACAGGACATACAGAACTGATCCGTACTTGTCGCATGTAAGGTTTGTTGGGTTGCGAAATAACCCACTACGCCGATAACAATACCGACGACCATCAGCGCCAGAATTGAATATTTTGCGCTAGGTTTAAATAGTGCACGCCAGTTCATTACTCTATCTCCAAAATTGCCAAAATTAGTTTTTATAAGTCTAGTTTATGCTATTTCACTTATTAGAAATTTGATTCTAAGCCTAAATCTATCGATTAAATTAAACTTAAAAGCGCAAAATGAGACCTAGCTCTAACTATCAGGACAATAATTGGTCAAAACAGACCTATAGCAGAGCATTTATGCACTTCAACTAAAGCTAATGCAATCATCAAACAATCGCAAGTTATCGAATATTTGCAAAAACAAACCTACCTTTTTACAAAGTTATTTTCATAATGTGAAATTGTAATCGATGGCACACTTTGTTGATACCCTGATACGACATAAACCAATATCAATGTTGGCAAAACTGTTCTCCATTGATAGCCAATGGGTATCTCATTGAGATAAATATGAGGTCTTGTCATTCCCTGAAATGTGAGTTAACGCATTGCAGCAGAATCCCGCTGTGCTAGAATCGAGCCGTTCATTATTTGGAATACTTATGCATCAAACTCTTAGTCGTTATCTATTTGTCATCTTCACTTTACTCGCACTCGTCGGGCAAAGTGTCGTGTCTAATGGTCACGCCATGGTGCCACACACTATGGATATGAGTGCGATGAACCATAAGATGCCAAGCCACGGAATGGATCATGCTGCAATGATGCAAATGAACACAGAGAACACTTCTGACGCCCATTCAATCGCCAACGCGGATTGCTGTAACGATGAAACGCTTCCCGGCGAACAACAGCATTGCTGTGATGGCACCACATCATGCTCAAATGATTGTGGTCATTGTTTGACGATTTCAGTTGCTGGCACTCTATTCAGCCCACACCTCTGGCCAAGTGTGAGCATAAGCGATACTGCAATGGCCACTCCTATGCCTCATTTCCACTCTATCTCTTTGTCTTCGGCCTTTAAACCACCGATAGCCTAGCCCTACTTTGCCCTAAATGGGCTGATCAGCCCTGAGTAAAAGTTAAGCTAAAACGAGAATTCGGTTAGCCCACAGCTAACACCCAATTTCGCCGTTTATTGTGGTGCCTTATCGTCAACCTAGGCATCCAAGCACTGCAACTTGTATAACTGAGCAATCATCAATCTTGGCATGTTAACCACCAAGAATGCTGACGTTCATTATCATGTGATGCGCTTATATTCGGCCGTAAATCCGATGGAGTGAACTATATGAAAATATTAACTAATCTTGTCTTAATTGCATTATTGGTAATGAGCACAAACTCATTTGCGACGACCACGCCGCACGAACATCATCACGGCAATGCCAATCCACAGGAACAAGCCCATACCCATGTTTGCCCTATGCACCCTGACGTGACAGGCGGCAAAGAGGACACTTGCCCTCAATGTGGTATGAACTTAGAACCAAAGGCAGCAGAAGCAAAACCAGCTGAAGGTGCGGTGAAAAACGCCCACAAACACCACTAAGCTTTGCTGGAGATGAGGCATATGAATCCATTTAAAACCGTAAAAAAGCAGGCACCCAATGCCGTACTAATCCTAAGCAGCTTACTGCTGGGATTACCGTTAAGCCATGCTCAACTATCGAGTGAAAAGGTTTTCGCATCGGGTACAGCTGGGACCACAGATCATTCACCGAAAAGTACCGAACTAAACCAAGTAAAAACTTACACTTGTCCAATGCATCCGGAAGTGCTCAGCCATGAACCCGGTCGCTGCCCTAAGTGCAATATGTTTTTAGTTGAAAAGGAAGGCACCGATACCAATTCAGCAGATCCACATGCTGAACATCAACATACAGATCACTTAGCGACAGACCATGCGCACACCTCGACCACGAAAGCGGCAAGTCAAGTGTTCGACACACCAACCCCTAAGGCTAACAATCTCGTTAAAAAAACCAGCGAAGAAACAACAACTAAATACATTTGCCCTATGCATGCCCACATCATCAGCGATGTGCCCGGTACGTGCCCTATCTGCGGTATGAATTTAGAAAAAGTCGAAACGGGCGGCAATACCCAAGAAATCAATATCAATGTTTCCGGCAGTATGCAGCAAGCGCTGGCACTCAAAGTCGCCAAGGTTGAACGCGACACACTGTGGAAATTTGTCGAAACCGTTGGACAAGTGGATTACGATGAAAGCCAAATAACGCATATCCATGCTCGAGTAACGGGTTGGGTTGAAAAACTGATGGTAAAGTCCATGGGAGACACAGTCAAAAAAGGGCAGCTACTCTATGAAATCTATTCACCCGATTTAGTCAATGCTCAGGATGATTATTTACTCGCCTTAGATACCGCCAAAACAGCAGGCAATCAGAGATATCAGGATCTTGTTCGTAGAGCAGGCTTAAGACTGTCATTTTTAGGATTTACCGAGCAACAAATCAAGCAATTAGCCGACTCGCGCCAAACCCAATATCGGGTACCCTTTTATGCACAACAGGATGGTGTAGTCGAAACACTGTCTATCCGCGATGGTATGTATATTGAGCCATCCACCGAAGTGATGTCGTTAGTCGATCTCTCTAAGGTATGGGTCATAGCCGATGTGTTTGAAAATGAACAAAGCTGGATAGTCAAAGGCCAACAGGCTGAAGTGGCTGTGCCCGCCATGAACTTAAGCGGGATAAAAGGCACTATAGATTATATCTATCCGGAACTTGATCCTGTCACGCGTAGCTTGCGAGTGCGTGTTGTGCTCAATAACACCCATGTTTCCCTTAGACCTAAAACCCTCGCTAAGGTCTCGCTTTTTGGCGGCCCCAATAAAGACACGCTAGTAATCCCACAGGAAGCCTTAATCCAAACGGGTAAAGAGAATCGCGTGATAGTCAAACAAGACGACAATAGTTTTGCCGCTAAAG
Organism: Shewanella sp. W3-18-1; assembly: GCF_000015185.1. Lineage (NCBI taxonomy): Bacteria > Pseudomonadati > Pseudomonadota > Gammaproteobacteria > Alteromonadales > Shewanellaceae > Shewanella > Shewanella sp. W3-18-1. The sequence continues at coordinate 4,494,918 of NC_008750.1, forward strand.
TCGTGACCGTCGGCATGATGAGTCAGGGTAAAGCTGAGATTGTCTCGGGCTTAACCGAGGGCGAGCGCGTGGTGATCTCAGGGCAATTTTTACTCGACTCCGAAGCCAGCCTCAAGGGCAGTTTAATGCGTTTAAGCAGCGGTCATCAGCACTAGGAGCGCATCATGTTAAAGTACATTATCGAAGCCTCCATCAGACAACGACTTATGGTGTTGATCATTGCCATCATGATCACTGTCTGGGGCGTACAAGAGTTGCGTAAAACGCCACTCGATGCCTTGCCCGATCTGTCGGATGTGCAAGTGATTATTAAAACGTCCTATCCTGGGCAAGCGCCTAAATTGGTAGAAGAACAAGTCACTTATCCTTTATCTACGGCCATGTTAGCTGTACCCGGTGCCAAAACGGTACGTGGCTATTCCATGTTCGGCGACTCCTATGTCTATGTGATTTTCGAAGATGGCACAGATATCTACTGGGCGCGCTCACGGGTATTAGAATACTTAAGTCAGATCAGTAGCCGTTTACCCCAAGGCGTACAACCGTCCCTTGGCCCCGATGCCTCAGGTGTGGGTTGGGTGTTTGAATATGCGTTGGTCGATCGCTCCGGCAGTTTAGATTTATCACAGCTCAAAAGCCTGCAGGACTGGTATCTTAAATTAGAGCTACAAAGCGTGGCTGGCGTGTCTGAAGTCGCAACCGTCGGTGGCATGGAGCAGACCTATCAGATTGTGCTCGAACCCGACAAAATGGCGATCTATAAACTGGATATCGCCAGCATTAAAGATGCGATAGAAAAATCTAATAGCGAAGCGGGTGGCTCGGTCATCGAAATGGCTGAAGCCGAGTATATGGTGCGCGCCAAAGGGTATCGTCAAACCCTTGAGGATTTCCGCGAAATTCCATTAGGCATCACCAGCCCTTCAGGCACAGGTCTATTACTCAAGGATGTCGCCACCGTGCGCAAAGGCCCGGCCTCACGCCGCGGTATAGCCGAACTCGATGGTGAAGGTGAAGTCGTAGGCGGCATTATTGTGATGCGCTACGGCGAAAATGCTTTATCCACGATTGATGCCGTAAAAGCTAAGCTTGAAGAACTGAAAGCTGGTTTACCCGATGGGGTTGAAATCATCCCCACCTACGACAGATCCCAATTAATCCTTAATTCCGTTGATAACCTGTTCAGCAAAGTTGTCGAAGAGATGTTAGTAGTAGGGCTGGTCTGCCTGCTGTTTTTACTGCATGCACGCTCAACCTTAGTCGCCATCATTACCCTGCCGCTTTCAATCCTGATTGCCTTTATCGTAATGAATAAGATGGGGGTCAATGCCAACATTATGAGTCTTGGGGGTATCGCGATTGCCATTGGCGCGGTGGTGGACGGCGCAATTGTGATGATTGAAAACCTGCACAAACATTTGGAGCAGTTTCACACAGAACACAACCGAGAACCCGATACCAAAGAACACTGGCGGATCGTCACCGAAGCCTCGATTGAGGTTGGCCCAGCACTATTTTTCTCTTTAATTATTATTACCTTAAGTTTTGTACCTGTGTTTGCACTCGAAGCCCAGGAAGGCCGTTTATTTGCGCCGCTGGCCTATACCAAATCCTTTGCTATGGCCGCTTCCGCATTATTAGCAATCACATTAGTGCCAGTCTTAATGGGCTATTTTATTCGGGGAAAAATTCCGAGTGAGCATAAAAATCCCATCAGTCGCGTGCTGATCGCTTTATATAAGCCATCGCTTAATCTGGTACTTAGGTTCCCTAAAATCACCTTAGCATTAGCGTTGATTGCCTTAGTCAGCGCTTGGTATCCGATGACGCGCATGGGCAGTGAGTTTATGCCCGAGTTAGAAGAAGGCGATTTACTCTATATGCCAACCGCGTTACCAGGACTCAGTGCGGGCAAAGCCGCCGAAGTGTTACAGCAAACCGATCGTTTGATTAAAACCGTCCCCGAAGTCGCCCGCGTATTTGGTAAGGTGGGCCGCGCCGAGACTGCGACCGATCCCGCGCCGTTAACTATGCTCGAAACCACCATCATGCTTAAACCCCATGAAGAATGGCGCGAGGGTATGACCTTAGATGGCATCATCGCTCAACTACAACAAACGGTGAAAGTGCCGGGTATCACGAATGCTTGGGTTCAACCCATCAAAACCCGTATCGATATGCTCTCGACTGGGATAAAAACCCCCGTTGGCATTAAGATCACCGGCGCCGATGTGAACGAACTACAAAGCCTAGGAGCAGAAATAGAGGCCATTCTCAGTAGAGTGCCACACACTAAGTCGGCCTATGCCGAACGCAGTGGCGGCGGGCGTTATATCGATATCACCCCAAAACTCGATGTGGCTGCACGTTACGGTATGTCATTGCAGGATATTCAAGATGTAGTACGTTACGCCATTGGCGGTATGGATATTGGTGAATCAGTACAAGGGGCTGAGCGTTATCCCATCAACCTACGTTATCCCCGTGAGCTACGCGATAATATTGAGAAGCTACGTGAACTCCCTGTGATCACTAAATCGGGAAATTACCTGCCACTGCGAAATTTAGCGGATATCGAAATCACCGATGGCGCACCTATGCTCACCAGTGAAAACGGTCGCTTAATCTCTTGGGTGTTTATCGATATTGAAGGCACGTCTATCGGCGAATATATTACTACTGCCAAGCAAGCATTAACTGCCGAACTTAAAGTGCCCCCGCGCTACAGCTATACCTTCGCAGGCCAGTATGAATATATGCAACGGGTAGATGCAAAACTGAAGCAAGTGATCCCTATGGCCTTAGGTGTGATATTCATCCTGTTGATGATGACATTTGGCTCTACTTTGCAGGCGAGTATTATCATGCTCAGCCTCCCATTCGCGCTGGTCGGCAGCACTTGGCTATTGTATCTACTGGATTACAACATCTCAGTCGCCGTTGCAGTCGGTATGATTGCGTTGGCGGGCGTTGCCGCGGAGTTTGGGGTAATCATGCTGATTTACCTTAATAATGCGATTAAGCACAGGCAAGAGAAGAATAACTACCATACAGTTACCGATCTCAAAGAAGCTTTAATTGAAGGTGCTGTTATGCGTATTCGCCCCAAAGCGATGACAGTCGCCACTATCTTTTTTGGCCTACTGCCCATTATGTGGGGCGCGGGTTCGGGTAACGATGTGATGCAAAAAATCGCCGCACCTATGGTCGGTGGTATGGTCACAGCGCCAATCCTGTCGCTCTTTGTACTACCCGCACTTTATCTATTAATTTACTCTCGTCAGTTAAAGAAAGAAGCTGCACCAATAAGTTAATAACGGTATCTCGCTAATAAAAATCCCCCAAGTGATTATCGCTTGGGGGGATTTTTATGATCCCACTCAGGTGATTTAATCACCGTTAAAGAGGCTTATTTGCCCGTATTGACAAACACAGGATTGGAATAAAACCACAGGTCATCATAGTTACGGTCATTAATTTTGTTATACCAAGCCTGAACAGATTCATCATCTTCTTTATTAATCACAGCAGACTTTAAGGGATTGCCTTTTTCCGTGAGATTAGCTTGGTTGTAATCTAGATTAGTACCACGTAAACGGAAATATTGATGCTTATCAGCAATAAAGCTGTAACTCATGCTGTAGTATCCATCGGCATCTTTTTGCCAATCAGCACTGGTAAAAGTCTTAACCACTAAGGTTGAATCGTTAGTTTCCTTTTCATATGCCGTTGTCCCCGCTTCAGCACGCGGCCCCACATTACCTGCAATCAAGTCGATATGATGCACACCAGGGTTAACTCCCGCATAAATTTCATTACCGATATCTGATTCTTTATTATTCATTGTGGGGCTTTTAAAGCGAATAGTCAGAGTTAACTTATCTCCCGCTTTCGCCACCAAAGTTTGCCCCATAGTGGCGCTATGATGACTACTTTCAAGCCTAAAATCCAAGGCATCGATCAGATCACCAAATACTGAAAAGCTATTCCCAGAACGCAAACCGTCCAAGAGGGCTTTAGTATCATTACCATCGACCCAAGTATAACTTTTAGCATATTCACCGGGATAATAGCTGCTTGCATAAGGTGGGCGCGTTTTAAAGTGGATATCAGAATTACCCATATTCCATATCTGGCGACCTTCACCTAACAACGCATCCCACCAACCGCCGACTTGCGCTACCACAGGATCGACTCCGCCATAGACACCGCTACTGCGCTCAGCATAATCACCCCGATTACCGCTAAATTGTCCACCAACCAAACCTTCAACTAAAAAGAACACATTGGGTGCTGCATCATTCAACTCCCTGACATCTTTAATGGTATAGCTGGTTAAATAGCGACGAGGATGATTTAACATGCCATAGCTACTATCAGGATAGTGAGTCTCTAGCCACGTCAAGGCAGCGATGGCATCTTGGTGAGTCTGATTTTGACGGGTGTCACCCGCAGCCTCCCAAGCGGCAACATCTTTAGCATTAAAGTCTTCAATACTATTTTTACTACTAAATCGATATTCGAACGTCTTAATCGCCGCAAGAACTTCAGACTCATCGCCGAGAATACCGATATTAAAATGCTCATGGGTAGGCATATCCCACTCGAAACTCGAGTAGGCCAGTTTGCCGGCGTATTTAGACATAGAGGCCTTAAGGCCAGGATTTTCATACTGAACAAGTGCATCGTAAAAAAGTAACCCACCCAAATCATTATCATCATTATCTTGGCTGTTATCGCGCATGTGATTGGATAATGCGACATAGTCTAAATTGAAGTCATCAAACGCCCACTTCAAAATATCAGACTGGGTTTCGCGGGCATCCTGCGAAACAGCGGTATGCACATGCAAGTCACCCTTTAACCAACGCCCCGTGGGTTCAATAGGTGTCGGGTGAGTGTCTTCTGAGTCTGAATTACAACCAGATAACACCATTAGAGAAGACAATAAAACCATATTAAGCTTGATCACTTTACGCACGAATAACCTCTTTATATTCATCAAATCGAAGCCAGAATATAAGTCGAACGGATGACACGGTAATGACAGCCGTATTCGCTAACAATAAAATAAACTTCTAAGATAATTTACCTACTTAATTGCCAATCCTAACCACCATAGACCATGAAGATACAATCGTGATAATGTAGCCGCACTAAATTAGCAATAGCATTAATGCTGTAACACTCTAAACTTTAAGCATTAATACTATTAACGAAACCTAAAACCTAAAGTAACTAATCACGGTTTCTTATTTAGAACGAATATCAACCATCATTATTTAGAGCAATAAGGCGCCCATATGGTTAATCATAAATCTGCCACCGGATTTCAGCGATTTCTCAATACGGTAGAAACTGTAGGAAATAAACTTCCAGATCCCGCCGTATTATTTGCCATGTTTTTAGGCTTGGTCTGGCTGATCTCTTGGTGGTTATCTGGCGTCAGTTTTGATGAGATCGATCCCCGTAGTGGCAACCCCATTCAAATTGTCAATATGTTAGATGGCGCGGCATTAACCGCTTTTACATCAACGATGGTGTCGACCTTTGTGACCTTCCCGCCGCTAGGTGTTGTGCTGGTTGCTATGCTCGGCCTTGGTGTTGCTGAGCATACGGGCTTTATTAATGCTGGGCTGCGTTCCATTTTATCTGTTACCCCAAAAATGTTGCTGACTCCGGTACTGATCGCCGTGGGAATTCTGAGCCATGTTGCAGTGGATGCAGGTTATGTGCTCGTTATCCCGCTCGGTGCGGTGATTTTTTATGCCGCAGGCCGTCATCCCTTGGCGGGGATTGCCGCGGCGTTTGCGGGCGTATCAGGTGGTTTTTCGGCAACGGTTGGTGTGCCATCGAGTCTTGATCCTATGTTAGCGGGGTTAACGCAAGCGGCGGCAAGATTATCGGCCGATCCCGCTGCCGCAGATCTCACCATTAACCCACTGAATAACATCTTCTTTACCTCAGCGTCAGCCCTCTTAATTATCTTAGTTGGCTGGTTCATTACCGATAAAATCATCGAACCACGCCTGAAAAACACTACAGTGAATGGCGATCCAGCGACACTCCCAACTCTAGATGAACTTCAGCCCCATGAGCGCCGCGGACTGAGATTTGCCATGGCTTCCATGTTGTTTTGTGCTTTAGCCCTAGTATTAACCGCCTACGGAGATCACTCCGCTTGGCGTGGTGAAGACGGGGCACTCACCAGTGCTTCAGCGCCTTTAATGCGGTCAATTGTGGCGATTATTTTTGTGTTCTTCCTCATCCCCGGCATAGTTTATGGCTATGCCGCAGGTACGGCTAATAATCACAGAGCCATTATTCAAGGTATGAGCAAATCCATGAGTGGCATGGGTTATTACATCGTTATGGCCTTTTTCTGTGCGCAATTTATTTATGCTTTCGGCCAATCCAATTTAGGGGCGTTAATGGCGATTAAAGGCGCATTGGCGTTAAAAGAGTTAGCCCTTCCTATGGGGGTTACGCTAGTCGGCATTGTATTTCTCACCGCGTTAGTCAATCTATTAGTGGGCTCCGCATCGGCGAAATGGGCGCTTATTGGTGCCATTATGGTGCCAATGTTAATGGAACTAGGCGTATCACCCGATTTGACTCAAGCCGCTTATCGAGTGGGCGATTCATCAACCAATATCATCACACCGCTAATGCCTTACTTTCCATTGATTGTGGTGTTCTGCCAAAAATACGTTAAGGAATCGGGCATAGGTACCCTAGTGGCGCTCATGTTACCGTTTTCAATCAGTTTTCTATTGCTATGGAGCGGTTTCTTGCTGGGATATTGGGCATTAGGCTTACCGTTAGGTATCGGCAGTTCACTCACTTTCCCTGCTTTACCATAATTTGAGGTTCATTATGCAAGTGGATAGTACCCAGACAGTGGATCTCTTAATCTCACATAGTCAGATTATTGTGCGCTCTAGGGAGTTTAATGAAGATTTGAGTCAATGGGGGCGTGGCAATATTACCCAAGGCGCACTTCTGCATAGAGATTATTTATTATTTGATCCTATTGTGGAGGGCGCATTTGGGGCAAATGTTATTTTGTCTATATGCCATGAGTTCAAGATGGACCCAGCTTGCCAACGCTGCATCCTTGCCCCTTTTTATGTCGTTGACAAAGATCAACTGGAAGTCGCATCAGCCGCTGAAAAATTTAAGATTTATTTACCACTTAATGATGAACTCTATTCGGTATATTACGAAGTTTGTGAGGGGGAGGAGGTATTTTATAAATTGACCTTTATTCCCTCCACTCATGTCGTAACGCCCCAATACCTTCTAGCGGATCATTGGGGTGGGGAAAAAGGAAAGAAAATCATTGCTGGTTTTGCAGAGTAATATATTCAATAAGCTAAGGCGAGTTAATGCAATTGACCTTCACTCTACCAGGTGTTGCTCACCAAGTAAGAAGCCATTTATGGTGTTTCTGATTAAGATTAAAAGGTAGCAGTTTAAAACACTGCAAAATTCGCATTCTGTAATCCATCCGCTAAAATATTAGCTCAAAATAAACTATTGCAATTTTTAACCGCCAAAAATTGCACATTATTTATTTAAGGCTGGTTTGATGTAAATGTTGGTTATTTTAAAACCAACACAGGTAATGTTTCACAAACCGAAACGTTCCAGTTATGGTACTTTAGTCGTACAAAAAAAGAGTGTCGGGAGGTTTGCCTTTAATACAAAGCGAACCTTTAACACAGAATGCGCCTTTATCGCTAAGGTTGAATCATCAAGTTCAACCGTCTGGGTATGACACAAAAAATCACGGCAACAGCGGAGTTTAGCCATAGTGAAAAACAAGAGTTTATTGGGCAATATTGGTGTGCAAGTGGTTATTGCCATGATGTTAGGCGCACTAGTGGGTTTTATCATGGGCGACAGTGCGAGCGTGTTTGCACCACTGGGTACCATTTTTATCCACTTAGTCAAAATGCTCGTCATCCCATTGGTGTTAGTTTCTATCATTAGCGGCGCCGCCAGTTTAGGCGATAGCCCATCGGCGGGTAAGATTGGCGTTGGCACATTCGGTTTCTTTATTGTGACTTCAGGCTTTGCTGTGGTGCTTGCTCTCGTGATGGGTAATCTATTTAAGCCCGGTGCTGGGGTTGATTTTACTGCCCACAGCAGCACAGGTTTGATGGAAGTCACTAAGGAGCAAGGCGCATTACCAGGGGTAATGGATACCTTTATCGGCATGATCCCAACCAATGTGTTTGAGTCGCTGAACGGCGGTAACATCTTACAAATCCTAGTCTTTAGTATCTTCTTCGGTATTGCGCTCACTAAGGTTAAAGGTGATGGAGCTAAACCGATTTTGGCCGCGCTAAATACCGTTGTAGATGCCTTTGTATGGATGATTAACTGCGTGATGATCATTGCGCCTATTGGTGTATTTGGTTTGATGGCAGACTCTGTAGGCACCTTCGGTTTCGATGCGCTAGAAGTGGTATTTAAGTTATTCGCTGTGTTTGTGGCAGCAATTTTGATCTACGGTTTTATCTTCTTCCCGTTAGTCGTGCAACTCTTCTCAAGAGTGTCTGCATTACAGTTTATTTCGGCCATGAAAAAACCTCAGGTAATGGCATTATCAACCGCCTCCTCAATGGCAACTCTGCCTGTGAATATGGAAACCTGCGAGGTAGATCTTAAAGTCTCTAAGGCAACAACTGCCTTTGTACTGCCCTTAGGTGCCACCATTAATATGAGCGGTAATGCGATTTATTATGGTTTAGTGGCCATGTTTTTCGCCCAAATGTATAACGTCGACCTGTCGATAACCGCCTATGCTGCGATTATTTTTACCTCCACTTTAGGCGCAATAGGTCAAGCAGGTGTGCCGGGCCCATCCTTCTTAGTGGTGGCAGTGCTATTAGCCGCCGGCATTCCTATCGATGGCTTACCTTTGCTATTTGCCTTAGACAGAGTGTTTGACATGATCCGCACCGCGCTCAATATCACAGGTGACGCGGCATGTGCCTTAGTCATGGATAAATATACTGAGGGCGAAGTTGAAGCAGATAACGGGCGCAGCTTTAGCTAACGTGCTTTAGCTAACGTAGAATACGGGCTTGAATAAGCAGTGCTTATTCAAGCTCTTATGCTGATTAAACAGGCGCGAGTCAAAACGACTTAATTCAAATATCTCAGCCTCAATGTGATCCCTCACATCACCACGACTAAACTCAAGCTGCTAAATCTCGCAATTTACATTTCTTATCGCCACATAACCGCTGTTGACCATACTTTTCTGCGATACTAGGCTCAAATTAAAGTGACAAAGGAGTTTTGTATTATGTCTGTATTTGCCCCAGCCACACCCTTTGCCGACTTTATCTATCGCCATTTTCGCTCTATCCACGCCCTCAAACTGGGCTTAGCACTGCTGATTGCTGTCACCATTAATGCCATTTGGGCGCCACCGCATTTTATTTGGAGCATGGTCACGATAGTGATCATTATGATGAGCTTACCGCAGGTCGGCGGCGCAATAGAAAAATCCTTACAGCGGGCCATTGGAACCTGTTTAGGCTCAGCTTATGGAGTGATGTTAGTTGCAACAGTTGATAGCTATTGGCTAATGATGAGTCTACTTATCTTGGCGGTGAGTCTTATCTGTTTTATCTCAGCAGGACGTTATAGCTATGCCTATTTAGTGGCAGGATTTACCATCATTATTGTTGTGGGTGATGCCAACCATGATACTTCCGAAGCCCTATGGCGCACCGCCAATATTCTCTCTGGTTGTGTAATTGCTATTTTAGTCTCTCTGTTTATTTTCCCTATCCAAGCCAAGCAAGATTGGCGATCGCAACTCACTCATGCCATTGAAAATATGGCAAATGTGTTGACCAAACATTTAAAGGCACCCGCCAACCATAGCTTAGATTTTCGCACCGAACTCGAAGCCGCAATGAAAGCCGTGCTCACCCAAAAGAAGTTATTTTTCTCCTTAGAATGGGAAAGTAAAACCCTCAAAAAACACAAGGTGTTATTGGCGCAATTAGCCAACAAACAAGTGCGTTTAATCACTTTACTTGAACTCTTGCCCTTAACCCGCTGGCAGGAAGAAGATAAAGACGCTTACCACCAAATCAATAGCATTGCCGCAGAGCTCGCGCTCTACCTACAACAATTAGCTGAGTTTATTGCAGGTAACACACCGCAGTTACCCACATTACCTGAACACCTAGAGTTGCAACTACAACAGAGGTTACAACTGACATTGCCGATGGCAAGTGGAATGGCTTCTCCCGATATCACGCCTTTATCACACCAAGCGCCACAAGGATTTGCACTTACAGGTTATAGCTGGCTTATTTACCAACTCGCCATCGCGGTAGAAGCGCTATATGAAGATATCAGTATTATCGATAGCGCCTACAACAAGCCGCCCGCTAAAAGCAATTAGAGTCAACCTGTGCAATTAACAATTAAATATTAGAATCTAAATTGGATCGGTCTTGGCGCATGACTCTCCTAATGCGCTAAACCTTAGATAAACCCTTGGTTGGCCTTGCATTCACTGGGGGTTTAATGAAAAGATACCGTCCTAATAAAAATTCGATTTATGGGCTTTTTCATGCGCTTATTTTCCCTCTCCGTTATCGCCATTGCCTGCCTATCAGCCAATCATGTCAGCTTTGCCAATGAGGTTAACACTGTCATTCCTGAAACCATTGTCACTTCGGCTCCCCAAGAAGTCGTCCCTTTAAAGGCCATTGAGAATACACAAACAATAGAAACTCAGGAAAATGTGGCCGCAAATACTGCCGGAGCCACCGAAGGAACTCTGCCAGCACCTATCCCTGAGCGCGCCAAGACCTTTGTCAATGATGCTATTTTGCCGCCGAGTATCACATGGCATGGTGCCAGCGAAGCACTGATGCTAAGCATTGATAACGAATGGGCTACCCCATTTGAACAAAGCAATGGTATTGAAAGCCCAAGTTACGATGACACTATCCTTTGGCTCGACAGATTGGCGGCTGAAACCACTAGTTTACAAAAAGTAAGCTTAGGTAAAAGCCCTCAAGGGCGCGATATTTGGATGTATATCGCCAGCAGTGAAGGGATAAGTGAATCAGCAAGCCTTAAGCAAAATACTAAGCCAACGATTCTCGTACAAGCCGGTATTCATGCGGGAGAAATCGATGGTAAAGATGCGGGTATGATGTTGCTGCGGGATATAGTCAAAGGCAACAAAAGCGACCTGCTCGAAAAAGCCAACCTGCTGTTTGTGCCAATATTTAGTGTTGATGCCCATGAGCGCAGCGGTGAATTTAATCGCGTAAATCAACGTGGCCCAGTGAATATGGGCTGGCGAACTACGACGAATAATCTCAACCTTAACCGCGATTATGCCAAGGCCGATACCTTGGAAATGCAACATATGCTGCGCGCAATCAATGTCTGGCAGCCTGATTTGTATATCGACGTGCATGTTACCGATGGCATCGACTATCAGTACGATGTCACTTTTGGTTATAACCTTGCCCAAGGCTTAAGCCCCGCCAGCTACCGCTGGCTCGAAAACAGCTACAGACCAGCCATTGAAGCGGCATTAACCGAGCAAGGGCATATTCCTGGGCAGCTAATTTTTGCTGTGGATAATGCCGATATCACTAAAGGTATGTCGCTGTGGAATCCAAGCCCACGCTTTTCAAATGGTTATGGTGATGCACGCCATTTACCCACCATTCTGGTTGAAAACCATAGCCTAAAACCCTTTAAGCAACGGGTGTTAGGCACTTATGTGATGCTAGAACAAACCCTAAAAACCGTTGGTGAACAAGCGACTAAACTGAAAAGCGCGATTCAGGAAGATAAATATCGCGCTTCACCGCTGATCACCCTCACATGGAAATCAGCACCATTAGAAAAAGGTTGGGATTTTAAAGGCATAGACTACAAGCTTGAAAAAAGCCCCATCAGTGGCGCCGATGTCGTGCGCTGGACGGGTGAACCTAAACTCTACCCTAACTTACCTGTGATGGCAGAAACCGTGCCCGATCTTAAGGTCACCCGCCCGAGTGCTTACTATATCCCTGCCCAGTGGACACAGGTCATTGATCGACTGAACCTACATGGCATTCGCATGACGGCACTCAAAAAGCCCACTGAGTTGAAATTACAGCAATACCAACTGAGTCATCCAGTGTTTAGTGCTAAGGATTTTGAAGGTCGTCAAACGGTAAAAGTGGTGTCGGAGTTAACTAAACTCACCACGGTTTTGCCCGAAGGCACCATTAAAGTTAGCACAGATCAACCTTTAGGTGATTTAGCGGTGTTATTGCTTGAACCTCAATCACCTGACTCATTACTGCAATGGGGCTTTTTTAATCCTATCTTTACCCGCACTGAATATATTGAAGATTATGCGGTAGAGCCATTGGCAGCAAAAATGCTGAAAGAAGATCCTAAGTTGCAGGCAGAGTTCGACAAAGCACTGACCAATCCAGAGTTTGCCGCCGATCCCGACGCACGTCTGCGTTGGTTCTATGAGCGCAGCCCCTACTACGATAACCAATACCTTAAGTATCCAGTTTACCGCAGCCGTTAATCTTAGCCATCAACAATGCTAAGGATTAAGCAGGTTTACGCGCACTGATGCTATACACCAAGGGCACATTCTGCCCTTGGTGTGTTAACACATAACGGCCATCGGTTTGTGCTTCTAATCCAGCGAAACAGTTATAGGGGCTAAAATCAAATTCGTGGAAAAACGCTAACTCCAAGCCCGCCTGCAATAAGGCATTGATCACTTCGGATAAACTGTGTGACCAGCACATTAAGGTTTGCTGATCGTCACCGGCATTTTCGGTATAGGTGCCTTCTTGCTCAATATCTGGCTCACCCCGATTAAAATAGCTATAACCATCAAACAACTGCTGTGCAGGATGGAACTCGGCCATATAAAACTGTCCGCCGGGTTTTAAGCAGCGTGCAATGGTCTGTGCCCAAAGCGTTAAATCCGGTAGCCACACAATCGCACCATAGGAGGTAAACACAATATCGTGAGGCTCAACCTTGCTCGCCACACTGTAGACATCGCTACAAATAAACTCGGCGGCCAACTGTGTCCGTTGTGCCAACTTTTGCGCTTCAACAATCGCGACCTCTGATAAATCAACGCCTGTAACCTTAGCGCCCATTCGCGCCCACGATAGGGTATCTAAGCCAAAATGACATTGCAGATGCAGCAAACTTTTGCCTGCAACCGCAAGCTCATTAAGCTCGATTTCCCTTAATGATGTGTTGCCGTTCAAAAAGCCTTCAACATCATAAAAATCAGAGGTTAAATGTACCCGAGTGCGCGCATCCCAAGCGGTCTTATTTGTCGTTAAATAATCCATTTGTATCCCTTCTCGTATGTCGATGTTCTTTTGCATTTTTGCTCAGCATGAGGTTAGCACTCAAACTAACTTAATAAATGAGCAATTTCACTAATCTATGAGTAATTCGCTCATGTGGCGGACATGTCCGCACAGCGAACATCGGACACTTTACACTCAAGCCATTGATTATAAGTAAATATAAATATTGGCATAGGCTATGCAATGCGTTGCCTATCACAAGATAGGTCACTCTCCGCCGAAAATAGAGAGCCCGATAAACAAGGAAGCTAACATGCCGCTACGTCCATTTATATTCATCCTCGCCTTTATATTGGTTTTTACCGCAGGTGTATCACTCACTGGCTGCATTATTAATGTCAACGCCGCGGGCATGCCCGATTTAGACCACCAGCAACGCGAACTCACGCTTGATAGCCAAGACTTGCAAGGGCTGATTGCTGAAACTGGCGCGGGTAACTTAGAGATCATCGGTGTAGAAGGCCTTAGCCAAATTAAACTCATCGCCGATATTTATACTAATGATGACAGCAAAATCATTCTCACCCTTGAGAAAAAGGCCAATAAAGCCAGGCTCAAAGCGACTTTTGAGCAAAGCAGTTTTACTAACAACTCATCTTATATGGATATAAAACTGCAAGTGCCAGCACATTTAACACTGGATATTGATGACGGCTCAGGCGCCATATTGATCAGCAAAATGACCGCCGATATTAATGTGAAAGACGGTTCAGGCGAACTCATTATCAACGGTGGTCACAATGTCAGTATTGATGATGGATCAGGTGATATTGACGTCAGCCAAATTAGCGGCAATCTCGCTATTGTCGATGGTTCTGGCGCCATTAAGGTTACTGATATTCAAGGCAATATTGTTATCGATGATGGTTCAGGAAGCATAGCCGTTGCAAATGTGCTAGGTGCGGTGACCATCACTGATGGCTCAGGTGATATTAATGTCGTTAACACTAAAGGCTTAACTATCTTAGCCGCAGGCTCTGGCAATGTTAACTTCGACAAAATCGATGGCCCAGTAAGCATGAAATAGAGCGCAGTTTAGCCTTCTACTCCCAAAGCTTTTACCCTCTTCCCGGCGTAGAGGCTGATGTTGCAACGGTTCCCAACCAAGATGTCAGTCTTCTACCCACCCTTTGCAGTTAATGCAATTTTGCCGCGACTCCCTGGTAGCGGCATTTTTTTATGCTGCAATTAAGCTGAAGTTTGAGATGATTAGCCTTTAATCCCTCGGATTTGCTAAGATAGTCAGCCTTTCCACCTCTACAGTCGAAAAGCCACACAGTATTGCCAATAAGGTCGAGAATATGGATCAGTTTTCGGAATACCAAAAAGCAATTGAATTGCTTTCCCTATCGGATAATCCCCGACAGATAATGGAAGGACTTGGGGATATTTGTTTTGATGGCGAATCTTTGTATCACAATGGCAATAAAGCCCTAGCCATACACATTTTCAAGCATATTTACGCCTTAGATGCGCACTCAGACTATTTTTCACACGCCAGAACTGTCGCAAAAGCCTTTCTTATAACCCTGGAAGAAATTCCCCCTATCTCCCTAGAAGAGGTTATTTTACAGATAAAGCATGAGCATGCTTCATTAGCTGCACATCAATTGAATCTGCTGATTGCAAAACGCATTTTTAGGGAGTTTAGTCACCATCAAGACGCTATCCACATCACAATACACTATCTCACCAAAGCCGAAGCACTCGCGCCACTGAGCAAGAGTGACCTTCGCTTTAAAGCTTTAGTCAGCTCAAATAAGCATGAGTAAAGGGATAGCGTGACAGAATAAATCATCAGAATTCAACAACCCAATTTTAATTAAGTGATAATATGGACATTTCATCTTTTAAGAAATATATAAAGTTAGCACCAGAAAATGTTTCAGAATGGCAGAAGTGGGAGAATTCATTACCTACCTTCGATTCTATATTACCGATATTGGATTATGTATATAACGCTGAGTGGCAGCGAGATGATTGGAAAGCCATAATGGCATTCATTCGAAAAGGTTATTTTGAGCAAAATAAATCATCTGAGTTGGTTGACGGAATTAAGCATGTAAATATATTCAACTCCAACGTTATTAATCTAAAAGTTGATGTCGCAATTTCATTAAACTGCTCCATAGTTCGTTCATTAGAGTCAATTAATTTATGCTCAGATTCAGTGGAATCATTAAGTGTGTCCCATGCAAGCAAACTCTCTGAAATTACCGGAAACACCCATAGATCCGTCATTCCGCAGCTAATTCCAGAATTTAAATAGTGTGATCTGGCGATCAGCTTTTCATAAAAACTACGACACCATCTTGACCGCGATCGACAGTTTTGATCTATTACTGCTATTTGACGGTCTCAAAATATGTCTACCCATCCTGTTATTAAACGCTTAGATCACCTTGGTCTCATTGCCGCCTTTTGTCACGAAATTGGCCTGCCACGGATGATAGATGCCGTTATCCCAAAATATTCTGACCACAATGTTTCTCATGGTGACGCGGTATTGGCCATGCTCCTAAATGGACTTGGCTTTCATAGCAGAACACTGCACATGTTCTCGGACTTTTTTAAGACCAAGCCTGTATCTAAGCTACTCGCCAAAGACATTGAAGCACACCACCTGACTGATGATGTACTAGGCCGCACATTAGATGCTCTATACGAAGCCGATGTCTCAGCGCTCTATCAGGTTATTGCTGAGCGTGTTGTTGATAAACTGGGCTTGACGACCGATTCTGTTCATCTTGATATCACTAGCTTCCACGTTGATGGTGAGTATGCACAAGATGAAAACACCAACGTGATTAAGCTTGTAAGAGGTTATAGTCGGGATCATAGGCCAGAGCTTAACCAAGTCGTGCTTGAACTCATCTGTGAAAACCAAGCAGGTATTCCTGTTTACATGCAAGCACTGAGTGGTAACACCAATGATGCCAAGGCATTCGCTGAAGTCACTAAAAGACACATACATTGCCTAAAAGCCGCGCAAAATAGTCGTTACTTTATCGCTGATGCCGCTTTGTACACCGAAGAAAGCATCTCCTCGCTAGATGAGCAAAATCAAAAATTCATTACCCGTGTCCCCATGACCATCAAGCTCGCAAAACAAGCACTACTTGCGCTAGAGCCAGAGCAATTAAGCACTATCGGTCATGGCTACTCAGGATGTTGGATAGACTCGGATTACGGAAAGGTCAATCAACGTTGGTTGCTCGTTCACAGTGAACAGGCCACCAAGCGGGAAGAAATCACTTTCTTCAAGAACTTAGAGAAAAACATAGCAAAAGAAATCAAAGCGTTGGAAAAGCTAAGTAAAAAACCATTCGCTTGTGAAGTTGACGCAGAATTAGCGTTTAACGATTTCAAGAAACAATGTGACTTACTTGGGTTTGAACAAGGCACTCTCATCAAACAGCCGACTTACTCTCATTCGGGCCGCCCAAAGACAGATGAAGCACCGACAGGATACCAATACTTTATCGAAGCCGCCCCCTTCACCGACCTAGAAAAAGTAAAACTGGCTAAGCTCAAAGTAGGCATGTTTATCCTCGCGACGAATGACACCGACAATGAAGCACTCACCATGGCGGCTCTTCTAGCACATTACAAATCGCAACAAAAAGTCGAGCGCGGCTTCCGTTTTCTAAAAAGCCCTGAGTTTTTAACCTCTTCCATCTTCTTGAAAAAGCCTGAGCGCATTGAAGCGTTGCTAATGATAATGACGTTGAGCTTGCTTGTTTACGCTAGTTTAGAACACAAAATCAGAGAACAACTCGCACAAACCGAAGCGTTCTTCCCAAGTATGGTAAAGAACAAGACGACCTCCAGACCGACGGCACGTTGGGTCTTCTTGCAATTCGAAGGCATAGATACGCTAGAGATTAACGGCCAAAGGTTCATCACTGGACTTCAAGATCACCAAACACAACTACTCAAATTACTCGGTAGATTCTATGAGGTAGTTTATTCCTAAATTAGCTGCGGAATGTCGGATAGATTAAGTTACTTATCATTAAATAAATGTCAAAAGTTAGATTTTTTCTCTATAATTTCAACGCTTGATAGCGTAAAAATTTTAGACCTTAGCGGGAATCCACAGTTATCCAGTATTGACGCATTGCGTGGAAATAAAAATATTTTTGCGTTATATCTAGTTGAAACAAATGTCATTAAGACTAAAGAAACTATCGATATTTTGACTTCGATGCCAAACCTGAAAAAAATTTGGATTAAAGCAAACAAAAAGGAGTTGGAACTTTTGAGAGAAGCTCTACCAGGGATTGTAAATTAAGCATAGAAAAAGACCGGACATGTAGTTCGAGAGCACGAAAAGATCTGTGTAAGTGGCATTTTTTAACTCTCGATTCTTACGTCTCTAACCCCAATGCAGACCAGTCTTCGGTGACGACTAAAACTTAACTATTTGATTTATTGTGAAAGTTAATCGTTAAGCTATTAAGCACTGCCATTCCAGTGACTCGCCGCCAACGATCACTTCCATGGTAGTACTTAATTCCGCGAGCTAAACCGTATTCTGTTAGCCTGAAACTACGCCCAAGTGTAATGCCAATGCCGAGCTAACTATCTCAGCAGGTATATCTCTTTAAGCAAGTTAGGCACGATCAATAGCTTAGCGCAGCAAAATTTAACAATGGGCCTTATTAAACTTTTGCACAACAGGCAAGGTGGGAGCTTGTAGCTAAGTGAATAACTGACCGACTGTTTTCATTGGAATAAACATTCTGACACGACCGTTGATTTCACAAAGAACCTCGAAACCATATTTTGCGTAGAATGATTCAGCTTGGTCAGTTAAGCAATCGACAACAATGGCATAAGCTCTCATGTGAGCGTTAATTTCCCACAGATATTCTAGTGCTTTGATTAAGCTAGCTTTACCTAACCCACTGCCATGAAACTCTTTATGAACCGCAAGTTGAGCAAGCAGAAAGACCGGAATGGGATAGCGTGGTAACTTTTTGCCAATAGCTTGCGGCAAGGTATCACGGCAAATTGAACTTGGTGCGATAGTATAAAATGAGCAAATTGGATATTTTTGATTGGGCAATGGCATAGCAGCAGGTAAAACCATTGTACGGCTAATACCTGCTTGCATATGTTTTGCTGCTTGAGTTTGGATAAAATCGTTTAACTCTGCTTCGCCACAGTCAAATGATACTCTATCGTGTAGTGATTTATCCAATTCTTTGAAAATTTTGGAATAACTCACTTAAACTCACCATTTTTAGTAAATGCAGCCGCTTCACGCAATGCCTTATTCGGAACCTTAGCCTCATCACAAGCCATTATGAATTGGTCGAATACATCTGCTTTAACCGTAACGCTTTCATGCTCAGCTATCACCTGAGTTGCATCTTCGTCCATTAAGCGAACAACGTATTCAGTTAAGCTTTTTAACCCGAGCAAAGCGGATGCTTTCTCAGCCTTAGCTTTGATTTCTTCATCCAAACGGATATCAAGTCTTGCAGTCGCCATAAAACCTCCTATCGTACGGAAAAGATCCGTAATGAATTGGAGTATAAAGCTTAAACAACCACAGCGCAAATTGTACGGAAGCGATACGGATTCAATTTTTAGATTTGTTGGAATAACACTTCGAATATGCAGCGCGTTATTCTTCGCACCGAAGGACAAGGAGACTGTGTGAAACCGAGCTAACAAAAAGATGTGGCAGTCCTGTGCTTGTGTGACTTTTATTGCATCATTCACAAAATTTAACAGTGGGTGTCTAGTTAAACTCTGTGTAGGCTGTTAATCCCACAAGAGTTTTGCCAGCTCTACCATTCCCGTAATAAAATTTAACAATGGGTGTCTCGTTTAAACTGATATTTCTACTCAACAGCACAGCAGACTAGAAGCTTTTATCCAACTGAGAAAGCAGATATTCACGGCGTTTTGTGAGTAGATCTGGGTGTTTTGCAAAGATACTAGGAGCATGTGGAAGAGCAGCTATTGTGGCCACCTCTTCCACATTTAATCCCGATAAAGGCTTATTGAAAAGTGCATGGGATGCGTAGGAAAAGCCTTTTGAATCTTTGCCAGTATACGCTTGTGCCAAATAAAGAGTTAATTGCTCTTGCTCTGTAAGGTGAATCCTGACCAACTGCAGCCACAGAAATGACTTAATATGCCAATAAGTCATTGATTCGGTTTTATGGCGGATATTTAAATTATCAATAATCAACCTTGTAGCAAGCCAATCAAGATTTTCGCCAGTGGATATACGAACGAGCTGCACGATTATGGCTGGAGGCACTGATTCTTCCGGAGTAGCAACTTGGATGAGTCGAGTTATTTCTACACGGTGAGGCTGAAAGTAAAAAAGATCATAAATTGCAAAACTTATTAGCGGCAGCACCACAATAATTACAGTCACCCAAGAAGAAACTTTAAGGCTTAGTCTCATTGTGGCTCCTCAAATAAATCTTTCTAAATTAAAACGGGTTTATCGACAGTTTAACGAGACATCCTTTGTTAAATTTTATAGTGCTGCAACTATCTAGGATAGTTGTTTATGTAGCCCCATAGTCAAATCTATTTTTTTCGACACCCTTCATCAACTTCGCGGAGGAGATGAACTTCTGTTTCCTCAGTGCAAACTTTTAATCTCAAATGAGTTTTTCCTGTTCGACTACTCCTGTAACGTACTTTAACAATGGGTATCTCAATAAACTCTACCCTCTTCCGTAAGCTCTCACTCCTCCCCTGCACAGGTCAGACTGATTTGATAGACAGTGCCATCCGCTGCATTTAATCCTCTATTTTTCTCTACCTTTTCTTTTCAGCTACTAAAGTATTCATCTAATGCCAATCTCAATTTATTAGCATCTACGAGATCACCAAAGCAAACCTTTACTACTTCTTGACCATTTAAAGTTTCATCTCTCATAGATATCGATATGTTATGAAATCCGCGCATATAATCATCCAAGTCATTTGCATCAAATGTATGATTAACATACATAAACACTTCTTCACCTTCAAAAAATAATTCATTAATTTTCATCAATTCTCCCTCGTTTCAAAGTCCCTAATAATTTCTTTTTCTTCTGGTGTAGGATCGCGTTTATCATCTTCATTACCTTAAGGTTTATCTTGCTTTTTAGATCAGGAAGTCCGCATGAATGGTTAGGATTTAGCCTTTGATTTAAATCCAGCAACCAAGGCTTGCTCCAAGAAGCTGGGGTTCATCATGCAACTATTCTGTTTAATTGACACTGTAATTTTGGTTGGCTCAGCTCTTATTCTCGGTGCAGGCTGTAAATCCCACAAGAGTTTTGCCAGATCTACCATTCCTGTAAGAAAATTTAACAATGGGTGTCTCGTTTAAACTTGGTTCGATGCTGGTAAAACATATAACATTAACAATTTAGCGGGTCTATCCCTATGCTTCGCACATGTAAAAATCTTATAGGTTCAATAATGTATTTTTTACCATTTATAATAATGGATGGTAACTGGACAGAGTAATCTTCCAATTTATACTCAATATCGCTTGAAAAAATACTTATTGATGCACCAGAATTAAAATACTTTTTACCAAATAATGTGTTATAGCCAAAAAAGGTATTACCAGTTATCTTTGATATAGGAATTACACTGAGATACCCATTATTAGTTGACTCATCAGAATTAGCATTTGGAATGTTCTCTGCCCGTGTAATTAATTCAGCTATCTTTACATTCCATGTTTTGTTTGTTGTATTGTCAGCAATTACAATTTCATCGCTCTCAAATTGAAAGTATGTTCCAGATGGAGCAATAATTGAAGCTGCAAAATGAAAACTCTTAAATCTCTCATTTTTTGCTGAACTAGAGCTAGATACTTCTAGCTCAACTCCCCCACTAAGCTGTATTGATATGTTATCCGTAGGACCAGAACCTCCACAGCCATTACTGTGTGTAACTCCTTCGCTATATATTGGCTTGTAGTAATCACGAACTACAGGCGCACATGAGACAGATATTATTGAAAGAGAAATTATAAATACACATTTTTTGAAAAGCATATATGGCGCACAATTTCCTTGGAAACATAACGTCTTAGTGCGCATACGCGTTAACCTCATTAAACAAGTACAAGTGCACATATTTAATCACTTGAAATAAAACAAATTTATCAGTATTTCAATAAATACACCATCATAAAAAACGACATTAAACGATCCAACGCTATTTCAACTCTTCTTTTAGCTGCTCTATTTGGCTATTAATAGATAACACCAATGTGTCAGCCCTTGAAATGCCGCGACTTGTTCGTGCGCTAAGCTTTGTTCCCCTCGTAGCACTGGCTTGGTTGTTAGTTTATTGAGATACTCACAGTTAAACTTTGCTCCTGACGACAGAATCGGGATATGTGCAGGCTAACAGAATACTCTGTAGTTAATGGGATTAAGCACTGGCATGGAAGTGACCGTCCGTGACATGGATGTAACGGTCGAGCATACAAGGACGTACTTGCTGCGTGTCACTGGAATGGCACTGCTTAATCATTTCATCGGCATTTATAAGATCTCGATTTCCGCTCAACATTATTGCCGGAATGACGAAAAAACAGACTGTTAAGCAGTTTCACGCCCACTTTCAATCAACGCCAATTTCTGAGTACGACTCAGTTTTTTAACCGCGATTTCACGCTTTAGGGCATCGCTGTGGGTGCCGACTTGTTCTTGATACATCAGGGTTAATGGCCCTTTACCGCGCAGGTATTTTGCCGCCTTGGGGCCATTGGATTGATGTTCCTTAAAGCGCCGTGCGACATCGGTGGTAATGCCGGTGTACAAGTGTCCATTGGCGCAGCGGATCAGATACAGATACCACATCGATACTTGCACTATCTCTGACGTAGCGCCTTGGTCTGAAGTAACAGCTTGAGCTTGGCTAGCCCTTTGCTCAGAGCTAGCCAAGTGATCTGGATTTGCTGTCTCAATGGCTAAATCAGTCACCTGTTGGCGCCTACTTAATTATGCCCAGCAGGTTTAAGAAGAAGGCATATTCTTGGGCTGTGTCTTGGTACTGGCGATAACGGCCACTCTTACCACCGTGGCCAGCATCCATATTCACATCCAATAACAACACCTTATCGTCAAACTTGTACCATTTATTTTGCACATCACGCAGCTTAGCGACCCACTTAGCGGGTTCAAAATATTGCACTTGTGAATCATGCAAACCCGTTGTGACTAGCAGATGGGGATACTCATGGTCGGCCACGTTGTCATAGGGCGAGTAACTCAGCATGTAATCAAAATAAGTTTTCTCGTTAGGATTACCCCACTCGTCGTACTCATTAGTGGTGAGCGGAATCGACTCATCGAGCATGGTCGTTACCTCATCCACAAAAGGCACATGCGCTGCAATGGCAAAGTACTTTTCCGGTGCCATATTGGCAATCGCGCCCATTAATAACCCGCCCGCACTGCCGCCAGAGGCAACGACTTTATTTTTATCGCCATAACCTTGCTCGGTTAACGCCGTTGTTACGTCAATAAAATCATTAAAGGTATTCTTTTTATTCAGTAATTTACCTGCATCGTACCAAGGGCGACCTAACATTTCGCTACCACGCACATGGGCGATGGCATACACAAAGCCGCGGTCGAGCAGACTAATAACCGATGAAGAAAAATCAGGTTCAACGGTGTAACCATAAGATCCATAACCATATTGATACAGAGGGTTAGTACCGTCTTTCTTAAACTTATCTTTACGATAAACCAAGGACACTGGCACCTTGGCACCATCACGGACGGTCACAAACAAGCGCTCGGCGCGGTATTGGCTGGCATCAAAACCACCAAGCACTTGTTCCTGCTTGAGCAGATCGCGTCTATCGGGATTGGTTAAATGGTACTCATAAATCGCCTCTGGCGTGGTAAGGCTGGAGTAGAAAACACGTAACTTGTCGCTATCTTGCTGAGCGTTAACATCTAACCCAAGCACATAGGCGGGTTCATCAAAACTCAGTTCAAAGGGCTTTTGACCATTGAAAGGCATCACTTTGATGCGTGTTAGGCCATTTTCACGGGTTTGAATAATCAAGTAATCCTTAAGCACTAAGTCATCTTCAATCCGTGCATTAGGGTTATGGGCTACCACTTCTTGCCACTTGGATTTATCTGCCGCATCTTTGATGGCAACTTTCATTAAACGAAAGTTAGTCGCCTGCCAGTTGGTGAGAATGTAATAGGTATCCCCCAACTTAGACACGCTATATTCATGGCCTTCTTCTCTTGGTAGTACAGGCTTAAATAACCCTAAAGGATCATTGGCATCCAGCACAGAGACTTCACTGGTAGTGGTATTTTCATGGAACAGTACAATCTGCGACTCATCTAAGGTTTTACCGAGAGAAAGGTAATATGAATCGTCTTGCTCTTCATAAACCAAAATATCCCGTGATTGTGGCGTGCCTAATTCATGGCGATAAACTTGATAGCCGAGTAAGGTCTTAAGATCTTTCGCAATATAGAACACATGCCGATTATCGTTACCCCAAACCACTCGACCTTCTGTATTTTCAAGCACATCGGTGATCATATCGCCCGAGGCCAAGTCTTTAAAATAAATGTGGTACACGCGGCGACTGAGCACATCTTCACCAAAGGCCAGCATGGTTTCATCTGGGCTGACACTCGCGCCACCTAAACCATAAAACTCATGACCCTTAGCTCGCTCGTTAACATCGAGCATCACTTGTTCTACACCATCGGCACCCTTACGGCTGATCAGCGGATATTCGCTGCCCTCTTGATATCGACGGTAATAGCTATGCTGGTGCCATTGGTACGGCACGCTCGACTCATCGGCAACTAAACGCTCGGTTAACTCTTTATAAAGGCCATCTTGCAGTGGCTTTAAGGGTTTGAAATAAGCCGCGGTATAGCGATTCTCAGCGTTGAGATAGGCTAACACTTTAGGATCTTTGCGTTCATCGTCACGTAGCCAATAGTAATCATCGGTACGCGTGACACCATGCAAGGTCATCACATGGGGAATTTTTTCAGCAATCGGGGCAGGAATTTGCCCTTTTTGAGTCGAACAACCAGATAGCAACATGGTAATACCTAAAGTGAGTAGCAGAGATCGCATTTATACGTCCTTGTGACGTCCATAACGACCGTCGATGAGTGCGACGGCAAATAAATTAGTATGATAGTGGTGAGGTGTGCACTAGCGCAAACATTGAACGCCAGAAGTTGCCATTCGGGTTAAATAAGAGCAACATAACTGCGTTTTTTAGCCTAAACGGCTTAAAAGCAAATTCTCAGGGCGGGGTGAAACTCCCCACCGGCGGTAAATGAGTAACGGCTAAGTGATGGTGACTTAGTGTGGCTCAAAGCCCGCGAGCGCCCGAAATACTTCGGGGTCAGCAGATCTGGTGCCTCAGTGTTTGCCGAGTGCAAATCTGATATTCCAGAGCCGACGGTAATGGACTGTGACCTTAATGGCAACAGTGCTGAGTCCGGATGGAAGAGAATGTAAGACGGCACTTTGCGGCACCCATGTATAAACATGCTCAGTATCGCACAGTGTTAGCCTCATGTTTTGCAATAACTTCACCCAGTGAAGTGATATTGCTACAGCAAAATTGAGCCATTAGGTTTGGTTAAGTTGTATTCCTGCACGCCCTGATTCTGGATATTCCAATGTCGTATTTTTTAAGGATATTAACCATGAATCAGTCTTTACTTGCTCCTTTTGGTACTGCTATCGAACGTGTTGAAGCCGGTCTTAATGCCCTGCGTCAAGGCCAAGGTGTGTTAGTTGTCGATGATGAAGATAGAGAAAACGAAGGCGACTTAATTTTCGCTGCCCAGACGCTGACTAACGCTCAAATGGCCATGCTTATTCGTGAATGTAGTGGCATCGTTTGTTTGTGTTTACCGGACGAAAAAGTCAAAGCCCTTGAGTTACCGCCTATGGTGGAAAACAACTCAAGCCAATATGGTACTGCGTTTACTGTGAGCATTGAGGCAAAAGTCGGTGTAACGACTGGCGTTTCTGCTGCTGACCGCGTGACCACCATCAAAGCGGCGATTGCCGATGGCGCTAAGCCAAGTGATTTGGCGCGTCCTGGCCATGTGTATCCACTGCGCGCCCAGCCCGGTGGTGTGTTGACTCGCCGCGGTCACACAGAAGGCACGATTGATTTAATGCAACTCGCGGGTTTAAAGCCCGCTGGCGTATTATGTGAAGTCACTAATCCAGACGGCACAATGGCACGTTTACCTGAAATTATTGCCTTTGGTGCCCAGCACAATATACCTGTGCTAACGATTGAAGATATTGTTCTTTACCGTAAATCGCTGCTCGCAAATGTAGGCTAAATCAAGTTTTAGTAACACATTAAGCAGTCGTCACCGTATATTAAGGACGCCTTTTTCAAGGGCGTCCTTTTTCTTTCTATACGCTAGATAAGATATCCCAAAACTGGGGCTCGATAGCATTACCCATAAGGTCAACATCGTCACGGACCACCACGATAAGTATGCAATTGATATTCGGCTTTACCGCCTAGTGAGTCAGCTAACATCGCTAACGCTCAAATACTGCTCAATATCACAGACAAACAATCCAATTGTTTGATAGGGGAAATACGTCAATAAAAATAATTGCTTAGACCAATATATAACAATTTGCTTAATTTCGTGACCTAGATTAGATATCCATAAACTAAAGGTCGCGGGCTGTTCGGGTCTATGTTAAAAATCGTCACCCTGTGCCTAGGCTCATTTTTTTCACCATTTAACTCAGTATCAAGGCAATTGCCTTGATTTTTTATATCTCCAACTAGGCAAATGGGTAGGAGTAAGCTTGTATGCCATCAACGCTACATCATCTCAGTTTGAAGCAAAAACTGATTCTGTTTTCTTTGCTTCCCCTATTGATGATGGGCTTTTTCGTATTAACCCGAATGTACGTTCTGGCTAAAGAATACCGCGCCGCGGATCATAGTCATCTAGCAATACAAACAACGGCACAAGTAACTGATTTACTATATCAATTGCAAAACGAATATAGTCTTAGCGTCAATGGCAGCCAAGCGGCAACACCATCCGATGAAACGGAACTGCAGCAACAGCAAACTAACACCAAGAAGGCTTTAACTCATCTTCTCACTAGCACATCATTCGCGACCTTAATTGATGCACTCACGGGTGCTCAACCAGCATCAGAGCAATTACAAGCACAACGAGACGCTATTGCACTTTCAAGTCATAACTTAGCATCGGCTCGTCAAGGTGTATCAGATAAACAACCACAAGCGTTGACTGAGCTCTATTTCCAACTCAATAAGCAATTATTGCAACTACTCCAACTGTTACAGTTGCAAACTAACGATATTAATCAATCTCGTGCTTACACTGATTTATTGAATCTGATCACTGTGCAGGAATTGGCAGTAAAAGAGCGCAATGTGATCAATCAAATGCTGTTATCAAAAGAACTCAATATCACTGATTACCGTACAATAAGTACTGTTATCTATGAATACGGCCAAGCAATTTTACACGCCAGTAATGCATCCATATCAACCAAACAGTCCCTTATTCATCAGGTTCAAACCTCTCCCGAAAGCCTGCAAATCTTAAAAATCAGCCAACAGATTGAGCAACAGCTACGCATTAGTACCCTAGCGAAAACGATCAATGCTCATTTAGGTTATGGTGGTTTAATCGATAGCTTTCAAGATTACCGACTTACAGGTACAGATGCTGCACGACAAAAATTTAATGCCGCGCTATCCATCATCCGACTCAATTTAGCTGAATTGAATCATGAAATTCGTCATCTACCCGAATTAGCCACCCCAGTAAATGTGGTTGAAAACACGATAGAACAATACGCATTTTATATGGATAAGTTGCACGAGCTTAAACAGCAGCAACGCCCTCTTGAAGATATCAACGGGCTTATGAATATCAAAAAGGCACAGCTAAACGAAGCAATGGGTAAACTGTTAATGCCGCCTCATCCAGTCACAAGTCAACTCTGGTGGAAACTGACAACGGATCGCATCAACAAATTACACGCCATCAGCAAAGAAATGACTCAATCTATGGCGCTACAGAGTGAGTACTTAAAAACGAAAGCCTTGACCTTACTCGGACTCTATTTATTCTCGGCATTTTTAACCGCGACAATAACGCTCTGGCTTGGCCGCAAAATTATTAGCAATTTTATGGAAAAAATAACCAGAATTGCCAATGGGATGCAGCAAATGGCGGCGGATCCCACACTCAATATTAATATCAATATTTCAGGTTCAGATGAACTCGCCCGAATGGCCCGCGCCATGAACCGCATGATTAGCGAACGTCAAAAGGCAAGCCATGCGCTAAGCCGAGCCGCAGCCGTGTTTAATTATTCCGCCGAAGGCATAGTGGTCACAGATGCTGAAAACCATATTGAACTGATTAATCCCGCCTTCACCCAGATAACGGGTTATACCTTAAATGAAATTAAAGGCCACAACCCATCAATACTAAGCGCTAAACGCCATCAGCCACATTTTTATACCGCTATGTGGCAATCGCTTCAAAAAGAAGGGAAATGGGAAGGTGAAATCTGGAATAAGCGTAAAGATGGAGAGGTGTATCCCGAGTATCTTGCCATCACAGTTGTCAAGAATGAACAAGGAGAGATCATCCAGCATATTGGTTTATTTATGGATATCAGCAAGCGTAAGCAATATGAGCAGGACCTCTGGTATCAAGCCAACTTTGATAGCTTAACAGGCCTACCCAATCGCAAACTGTTTAACGAACGACTACAGCACGAAATCCAACTGGCTCAACACGATTCACGCAAACTGGCCATCCTACTAATTGACTTAGATCAGTTCAAATACATCAACGATGTGCAGGGTCATGCCACGGGGGATTTGCTGCTTCAGGATGTCGCCAAACGCTTAGAAAGCATCGGTGGCCAAAACGATTTTATTGCGCGGATCGGCGGCGATGAGTTTGTGCTTATTCTGCCACGCCTCACTAATGAACTTGCCATTGAGCATATGGCTACGCGCATTATCGAAACCTTAGCCACGCCTTTTAGTCTGAACGAGCGAGAGATCCAAATCTCCGCCAGCTTTGGTATTGGGGTCTACCCAGAGGATGGCCTTGATGTGAGCTCCCTCACCCGCAATACCGAAATGGCAATGTATCAAGCCAAAGACGCAGGGCGAAATAACTTTAAATATTTTACCTCGGGAATGAACCAAGCCATGTTTGCCCGCATGGAACTGGAACAACGCCTTCGCCGCGCAGTGGCACAAAATGAGTTTGCCTTGCATTATCAACCGATTGTGGATATGAAAACAGGCCAAGTCTGCAGTGTTGAGGCACTTATCCGTTGGCAAGATCCCGATTTGGGATTAATACCGCCAGATCATTTTATCGGGATTGCCGAAGAAACAGGACTCATTGAACCTATGGGGGAATGGGTGCTCAATCAAGCCATGAGTGATCTTAGGCAATGGCAGAAAAGCGGCTTAAATATCAATGTTGCTATCAATGTTTCTGGCCGGCAATGCATCAATACGCGCGGAATGAGCTTTGATCAGGTGCTGCAAGAATGCTTCAATCGCCACCATATTAATCCGAGAAATGTTCATATTGAGATCACTGAAAGTATGCTGATGGGCGATGCCAGCCACTGCCTCAGTACCCTCAATGCTATTCGTCAGCTAGGCTCACAGATTTATATCGATGATTTTGGTACAGGCTATTCATCCCTCAGTTATTTGAAGAAATATCCTATTTCTGTCATAAAAATTGACCGCAGTTTTGTAGAACATGCCCTCGAAAGCACTTCAAATGCCAACTTAGTCAAAGCGATTGTGATGATGGGCCAAAGTCTTGAAATGAAACTCGTCGCCGAAGGGATAGAAACCCCAGCACAATGGAATTTCCTAAAAGACTTAGGCTGTGATTTCGCCCAAGGCTATTTAATTTCTAAGCCACTGCCTTTCGATGACGTCACACCATTACTCAAACAAAAGTACCAGATACGACTCGATTCCGATGGTGAAGCTGAATGCAGTAATTTCTAAGCGTAAAACGCCTAAAAACAAAAAAGCAGCCTAGGCTGCTTTTTTGTTTTTTACATAGAATGTTAAGCCTGTGGTTGGCTCTGACCATTCATAATGCTTTCACCGCCCTTTGAGGCAAGCTTTGCTAAGTCTTTATCAATAAAGAACAACGCTTTACCATCTTCGCCTACTAAACGGATTTTATCGACAATCGACTTGAACAGTTTCTCTTCTTCGTGCTGCTCAGCGACATACCATTGTAGGAAATTAAAGGTTGAGTAATCTTGGTTAGCAAATGCTGCATGGGCTAATGCATTGATTTGGCGAGTGATCAACTGTTCATGTTCATAGGTCAACTCGAACAAGGCTAGCAAAGATGAAAATTGCGACTGTGGCGCTTCGATAGCCCCTAATAAAGGCAAACCACCGGTTTCACTCACATAGGTGAACAGACGACGCATATGGCCCATTTCTTCATCGGCATGCTCACGCATAAACTTAGCTGCACCTTCAAACCCTTGATCCTCACACCATGCACTCATTTGCAGGTATAAGTTTGAGGAAAAGAACTCCATATTAATTTGTTCATTCAACTTGTCGATCATGGCTGCTGACAGCATAGTAAACCCTCTTTTGCGCTCGAACTGAATCATAGGGTCACATTGTCATTAAGGGGGCCAATAAAAGCAACAAAATTTACCTTTCATACTTATCTAAGTTAATGATTCTTTGATAAAAATGATTTTCATTTGTTCATAGACTCGTGTTCAGCCCTATGGTTTGGTATTCAAATAAGCTGCGATTTACCTTTAAATCGGCAGTAAAAACTGACAGTCCTATCACAGAAACAGGTATACAGATCATAGCCATCGCAGATCACCATGGCATAATAGACAACCCTACTCAGGTGAAAACTCATTTCGCGTTGTCCTAGACAACCATTGCATTTAAGGAAGACCCGATGTCCGTAAAAGCCGATCCTTGTTCGCAACCTAGCCTTATGCATCCCGATCAGGCCATTCCTCTTTTGCTCGAACAAGTGAGTCCTGTGTCAGACACCGAAGTCGTACCATTGCCCCACGCACTTGGTAGAGTATTGGCCGAAGATCTGGCCTCTTGTATTGACTTACCCCCCTTCGATAACTCCTCGATGGACGGTTATGCCTTTCGTTTTGCCGACTTAAATACACAAACCAATCGCACCTCATTGCGACTCATAGGTAGCGCGTTTGCGGGCCATGGTTTTGAAGGTAAAGCCAAAGCAAACACTTGTGTGCGTATTATGACAGGTGCGCCCGTGCCTGTGGGTTATGACACAGTACAGATGCAGGAAGAAACGGAAGTTCAAGGTGAACTTATCCTCATTAATCACCCCAAAGGCAAAGGGGCAAATGTACGCTGCAAAGGTGAAGAACTCACCCAAGGCACCAAAGTACTCACCGCAGGAACTCAAATTGGGGCGGCAGAGTTAGGCGTATTAGCCACGATTGGCGTGAGCCAAGTGCGGGTTTATCGCCAGTTAAAGGTTGCCTTTTTCTCAACGGGAGATGAATTACGTCCCGTCGGCAGTGAGCTTGCTCCCGGTCAAATTTACGACTCTAACCGTTACTCTATTCAAGGTTTGCTCAGCAGGGCAAATGTGGAATGGATTGATTTAGGCGTGATAGCCGATGATCCTGAAGCGATTCGCCAAGCGTTTCGTACCGCAGCCAGCCAAGCCGATATGGTACTGACCTCGGGTGGCGTATCCGTGGGCGAAGCCGACTTTACTAAACAAATTCTCGATGAAGAAGGCCAAATTACCTTTTGGAAACTCGCGATTAAACCGGGTAAACCCTTTGCAATGGGGCGTATAGGTAAGGCCGTATTCTGTGGTTTACCGGGTAATCCCGTTTCTTCAATGGTGACTTTTTATAAGTTAGTGTGGCCCATACTGAACAAGATGCAGGGATTAACCCCTGTAACGCCTTTGATGTTGGATGCAATACTGACAACGCCAGTGCGTAAACATCCTGGCCGAGTTGAATATCAACGGGGAGTGTTAAGCCGTAACACCCAAGGAGAACTTGAAGTCGCCATTACGGGCAGCCAAGGTTCTGGCATGCTGACCTCCATGAGCCTCGCGAACTGTTTTGTAATATTAGAGCAATCCCAAGGTGATACTCCCGCAGGTTCTAAAGTAACAGTAGAACCTTTTAACACAGTGCTTTGCTAGGATTAGCGTAATATGAATGATCAAGTCGATATCCTCAGCGACAGCGAACTTTTAAGATATAGCCGTCAGATCTCCATCAAAGCGATGGATATCGACGGTCAAGAACGCTTAAAACAGGCCAAAGTACTTATGATAGGCGCGGGTGGCTTGGGCTGCGCCGCCAGCCAATACCTGACAGTTGCGGGCATTGGCGAACTCACACTTGTGGATTTTGATACGGTTGAACTCTCCAACCTACAACGCCAAGTGTTACATCAAGACGCTAATATTGGTCAGCCCAAAGTGGCGTCAGCAAAACAAACACTAAGCCAGTTAAATCCCCATGTAGCAATCAACACTATCAATGCTGTGTTAGATGACCACGAATTTGATGCGCTTATCGCCGACCACAATATAGTGCTCGATTGTACCGATAATGTTAGCGTGCGTGAGCAGCTTAATCTCTGTTGTTTTAAGCATAAAGTGCCCTTAATTTCTGCCGCGGCTATCCGTATGGAAGGCATGGTAACTGTGTTTGATTATCAGGTTGAAACCCCTTGTTATCATTGTTTTAGCGCCCTATTTGGCGAGCAGCAATTAAGCTGTGTTGAATCAGGAATTCTCGCCCCTGTAGTGGGGATGATCGGTTGCTTACAAGCGGTTGAAGCCATTAAAGTCATAACCGGAATGGGTAAGACACTGGCAGGGCGTATT
Source organism: Shewanella sp. W3-18-1 (assembly GCF_000015185.1). Lineage (NCBI taxonomy): Bacteria > Pseudomonadati > Pseudomonadota > Gammaproteobacteria > Alteromonadales > Shewanellaceae > Shewanella > Shewanella sp. W3-18-1. The sequence goes on from NC_008750.1 coordinate 4,527,283, forward strand.
TTAATGATCGATGCAATGACCATGGAATTTCGCGAAATGAAACTGCCCAAACAACCCCATTGTAAGATTTGCCAATAACAGCCGTAGTGGTTTTAGATTAACTTCGCTTTATACAGCGATAAATTATAAGGATATAAAGGATCATATGGATTCACAAAATAGCGTTTTTGACCGTAGCACGACAAATGACACTATCATAGGCGCGGGGCTTTATAACCTAGTGATAGGCCTAACGCTCGTTTGGGGATTTGCAGTTAACTATTGGATGGTCACTAATATTGATCCCAACACGATTGCAAGTATTAACCCTTGGATTTTCTTTATCGGCTATTTTGCCTCCTGTTTCTTTGGGATTTATCTATTTCAAAAATCGAGTAACCCCGTCGTAAGCTTTATTGGCTATAACTTTGTAGTCGTCCCCTTTGGCTTAATTATCAATATGGTAGTGAGTCAATATGATCCAGAGTTAGTCACGGAAGCCATCAGAATAACGGGGCTAGTGACCGTAGCGATGATGTGCTTAGGTACACTTTTCCCCGCCTTTTTCCAAAAAATTGCTGGCGCACTCACCATAGCACTACTGCTCGTTATCGTGGTTGAACTGATTGAAATATTTATCTTTAATACTCACCACGGTATTTTAGATTGGATAGTCGTGCTTATTTTCTGCGGTTATATCGGTTACGACTGGGGACGGGCGAATCAAATCCCCAAGACCATAGATAATGCCATTGATAGTGCCGCGGCTTTATATATGGATATCATCAACCTATTCTTACGAATTTTGCGCATATTAGGTCGTAAATAAGCACCTTACCTATCGGTGACACTATTGAAGAATGGGCATTATTTCGCCGCGATCATAAAGAAGAAAACCAATAGCTTAATACCAAGGTAGGCGTCAATGACGCCTACCTTTTATATTCAATTAATCTGATAAATGCGCATTGCGCCAGATTTTACGTTTAGCTGCCGACTGAAAGCTCCATGCTAAAATCCGCGTCATTTTATTGCCTTGCTGCATTTCTATGGTTTTGACTGTATCTACGGCCAATTTCGCTAATGCTTGATAGCATGGTTTCAAATTTTCCTTCTTAGAGACCAGACTCGTAAACCACAAACATTGATCGGCAAATGCTTGGCTCTCATCGATCATTGTGGCTAAAAACTGCGGCTCACCGCCTTGGCACCAGAGTTCTGCGCCCTGTCCCCCAAAATTCAGTTTAGCCACAGGCTTGGCTGTACGACCGCGATTAAGTTGCAGATTACGTACTTTACGCAGGCTTCCTTCTGCCGCTTCGGCTAAAGAAGCGTGAAAAGGTGGATTACAGAGGGTTAACTCGAAGCGTTCTTGAGGCTGAATAACGCCCTTAAATATCGCGCTTTCATCGCCCTGCAATCTTAAATTTAAACGGCCATGTAATGCAGGATTTTGTGCAATGATCCCTTGGACATTCGCTAAAGAAATCGAATTGATATCCGATGCCACAAAATGCCAACCAAAAACTTGGCAGCCCAAAATAGGGTAAATACCATTCGCGCCAGTACCAATATCGAGTACAGAAACACGATCCATAACTAAGTGGTGATCTCCTTCAGCTAAAAGATCTGCCAAATAGTGTAGATAATCCACTCTACCGGGAATAGGAGGACATAGCGCGCCTTTAGGGATATCCCAAAAATCAATCCCATAATGATGTTTAAGTAGCGCAGTATTCAGGGTTTTAACCGCCTCTGGATCCGCAAAATCTATGGATAATCCACCAAATGATGTTGGTCGCACAAAGGCATTAAGTCGAGGAAATGCTTTGATCAGAGCGTTAAAATCATAGCCATTAATATGGACATTGCGTGGATGTAGTGCTTTTTTTATCTCAGCGATTGAACGTGTGTTAACGGGAGTCCTTTTCACCTTAGCTCGAGCACTCGGATGTTGAGTTTTAGGCTTACCGTTAGGCGCATTACAGGATAGTATCTGAGTAGAACGAGGAGGTTTTGGCATAACAACTCAATACATAGGGCCGATACTGACTCGGCCCTTACGCTAATATGACGAGATTAATCGTAGAGATAAGAAGTAAATAACAAGTTTAAAATAATAGACTTACCCGATTCTTTAATAATGAGATTATTCAACATATCAAAGCACTCACGGCGGATCTCTTCTCGACCGATTAAGGATTTAACTTTCTCTTCCGATTGATTTCCAAGTATCTCGACAAGCGCAGCGCGCAGTAATGGATCATGGCGCTGAAGGATAAGTAAGTCTTCCGGATTTTTAACCATTAACTCAACACTGATCTTCACAAAACCGAGCTTTTTACGATTGGAAATATAATTGGTCACAATCTCGGGATCAAAACCATAGTAAGCATAGTTAGCCACAGGCGGCGTTGCGGGAGGCGTTTCTTTCTCATCAGCGGCATAGACACTGAAAACAACACCAAACACCATCAGGCAGGCTGTTAGTAATTTTTTCATCGTGGTTTATAGCTCCCTAACAAGTGTGGTCAATGGAAGAAACTTCCCAATCTATCTGCTCGCGCCGCGACATGGTAGACTGCCGACGTTTGCCTATATTGTAACGAGTATTTAATGAATGTGACTAGCTTAAGCTTCCCCTATGGTGAATCTATTCAATGGTTTTGTGCTGATCGTACCGATAAACTTCCCCCGTCACCGCTAAAAGAGTGGTTACTCGCCCCAGGCAGCCTGACAAAAAAACTCAAAACCTGCTGCAATCAGTTTGAAGTCAAAGTCCTCGGTGAAGGCCAACTCGCCCCCTTCAAAGATGAATATCCTCAGCAAGGCTCTGTTTGGGTTCGTGAAGTATTGCTATGCCTTGATAATGTTCCTTGGGTGTTTGCCAGAACCTTAATCCCACTCTCTTTGCTGTCTGAACGAGAAGCGGATTTTCTCGGTTTGGGTTCTCGTCCCCTTGGCGAATTACTCTTTAGCCAAGATAACTTTATCCCCGGCAGAATAGAAGTCGCCAGCTTTGATACAGGTAGTCGTCTTGCACACTTAGCTGCAAGTTTAGATCAAAGGGTTGAACATCTCCTGTGGGGACGCCGTCGCTATTTTCACCACGGCCAGGATGAGATGATCGTCAGTGAAATATTTTTACCTGCGGCCGAGCGAGCAATTTGCCAGTGATCACTTTTATCTTGCGTTAATTCTTAATCACAATGCAGAAAAATGCCTCTAAATAGAGGCATTTTTCATCTGGTTCTTAGTAAGCATGTAACTGACGACGCCAAGCAAATAAACCAAGGAAAGCAAGACTTAACCAACCTAAACTACCACCACCTCCACCAGAACCTTCACTACTCGGAGGTGTTACTGGCGGCGTGACAGACGCGGTAACTGTTACCGTTGAACTGCTACTGGCTGTTGTATTTTGTGTATCTGTTACTGTGAGTGTCACTGTGTAAGTCCCAGCCGCCGTATAGGTGTGGGTTGGCGCTGCCGCTGTACTTGTGGTGCCATCGCCAAAATCCCAAGCGTAGGTTACTGCACCTACAGCACCTTGAGTATTACTGACAAAGTTGACGGCTAACTGATTCACTGTTTTAGTAAAACTGACCGTTAATGGCACTATCACAGCGGAGTTCGCATTGGCTAAGCGAACAACCGCAGTACTGTTATTGCTGGCTTGGGATAAAACCTCCATCGTTAGGCCTAGTTTCTGCAACACCATACCTGACTGAGGTTGCAGGGGCGCACTGTAATCTAAACTGTCATCGAATAGGCTTACGGCATTAAGATGGCTATCCCCCGCAAACGCTGTTTGTCTCACAGTGCTAAAAGCTGCATCGCGGATTTGCTCATCGGTAGAGCGAGTACCGATCATATTTTGGTCGGCATCAATAACACCAATCAAACTATACCCAGGATGAGCAGACACATTATTGTCGTAATAGCTTAAGTTCTCTAACCATAACAATACGCCTGGATCAAAGCCCGCCACTCTCAAGCCTGCATCGACCCCATTATGGCTACGTAATTGCACAAGATAACGCGATGGTGCGCCAGGACGCGCATCTTGGATACGACTATAACCGTTTAATGTCACTTTACCCGCAACTTCAGCGTTATCAGCATAGAGTTCAGTGGTGTTCTGCTTAATGCTGATATTATCGATAGTCACCCCCGACTCTGAGGCATACTCATCGGTCACATAGTTGATTTCAATAGGAACTGCTGTACCAGAAAAGCCGGATAAATCATATTCTAAGGTAACCCAAGCATCGTTACCCTCCGCCTGAGGAATTGCTGACGATTCGCCCGTAATGATATGGCGAGCGCTATTCATCGCGTTAACCGACTTTGTATAATTACCCGGAATTGCTGTACCTCTTACTTTTACCTGCATATAGTCATAATCAGGTTCCATGCTCCAACTCGCTTTCATCGTTAAAGTGAGTTTATCGCTTGTTACTGTAGGTAAATTAACAGCAAAGCTCATACTGTTATTTAGCATATTTCCTTGGCCAGAATAATACTGGTAACGGCCTTGATAGGGAGCCTTAAAAGGAATAGGCGCAGCAGGAAGTGGAATAGAAATTTGATTCACGGCTTGATGGTTAACCGCCTCATTTAAGGTCAACTCCATCCCCGACTTAGGAATACTCGCTAGGGTTATTTCACGCTCATTTAACCACTTTCCTTTGTATTTTTCCTGTAGGTAAGAGCGAGCATAAGGGCTAAAACCACTCGGTTGGGCACCCGCAATACTGCCAGCCCAACTGCCACCCGACATCAAAGACCATAAGCCTACAGGCGAGCCATCTTTATTGGTATTTGACGAAGTATCGTATTCATCGGGTAAACCTAAATCATGGCCAAACTCGTGGGTACACACTCCAGTTCCCGCATCAATTGGCTGAATAGTGTAGCCAAACAATTTCTTCGTTGAATTCGGAATGGCATAACCGCGAGTCCTTTGGTCAACAAAATATCGGTGGGACCAGATAGCATTGGCCCCCAGCTTTCCACCGCCAGCTTCTTCACCAATGCTGGAGTGAAAAATCATCACATGATCGATAATGCCATCAGGTTCATCTAAGTTGCCGTTATTATTTAAATCGTAAGGATCTTCAACATCATAACTGGCTAATTCAGCCGCCGACATATCCGCAACCGCTTGGGATACAGCCTCCTTAATGAGCTCAGTCACATTGGCATCACTGTCGGTTTGTGCATCATTAGCACCATAATATTCCGCATTTTGACTCGCGGTATACCAGCCTTTTACATCGCCAGTGAAGAAGAAGGTTTTACCTGAAACCGCTTGATAATACTGGTACCCCGAATCAAAAGTCTGCCCCTGTGGACCTTTAAATCCCGAGGTAGAAAAGAGCAAATCCTTATAGTGAGCGACAGGATAACTAGGGTAGAACATCTCTGTATCACCCGTTTTTAAGCCATTGTTATTATATTTTAGGTTTGGAAAATCAATCAGAACGGCTAATACTTTCACCGTTTTTGTGACATCAGCATCGGCGACTAAACGCTGCGCAGGGGAACGCATCAACTTGGATGATTTGGACTGTTGTAAACGAGCATGCTCGGCTTCAACCTCAATACGAGGTGCCTTAGGTTGAGCTAGGGTAGCACGATGAATATAAGCCTCAACCGCAGCCTGTTTGACACTTTCACTCGCGTCAACAGAAACCTCACCACGCTCAATCAGCCAATATAATATTCGCTCCTTATTAATCACCCCTGCATCTGCAGGTGTATGATTTGGTGCAGCAATACTGGCGCCGCTCATCAATGCCAGCATCAGCACAAATGCTGTGATGTCGTTTATGCTTCGCATTTTTAATTTACCTCTCATAAAAACCGGCCCCTTGTCACACTGTTTGCTAACACAAAAACACCGATCCGATGGCAAATACATCCCTCTTTATAATCTAGTATAAATTCTGGTGCGTTATGGTTTGTATACAGAAAGATTGACATTATCAGGACACCGCAAGAGTAACAACTTGATACATTTGTCTGTATGCAGCATTTTTTGTTTTGTCAGCAGATATTCAGCTAATGCCTATATTCGGTAAGAAAAAAGCCGCATTAACCTTAAGCTAATACGGCTTTATTCATTTTAGATAACTTGAATGCTATTTATCCCGTCGTTTTCATATAATTTGAAACACCATCGAGGAACATTTGCACCGATATCATCACGAGCACCATACCCATAAGACGCTCGACGGCAGTTAAACCCTTCTCCCCCAACATACGGGTGAAGAGCTTATAAAACATCAAGATAACCGCACTTGCAGCCCAAGCCGACACTAAGGCAATCGTCCAATCCCCCATACGAGAGCCATCGGTATGGGCGAGTAAAATAAGTGCGGCTAAGATAGATGGCCCCGCCATCAAGGGGATCGCCATTGGCACAATAAAAGGCTCTTCACCTGCCGCTAACCCCACAACACCACCGGGTTGAGGGAAAATCATTTTAATTGCAATCAGGAACAAAATAATCCCGCCAGCAATACTCACGGACTCGGAGCGTAAATTGAGGAAACTTAAGATAGCTTCGCCTGCATAGAGGAAGGCGAGCATGATAACTAAAGCGAAGAGTAGCTCGCGGATCAATACTTTACGACGTTTTTTAGGCTCGATATGACGTAGAATCGAGGCGAAAATCGGCAAATTCCCGAGAGGGTCCATAATCAGAAATAACATTACCGCAGCAGAAAATATATCCATTTAACTTTATCAATGCCCAAGCCAACATAAGCCCATATTGTATAACCTTTTCTCGACACGGGTATGAAAATTTACGCCCTATACCCAACAATCCCAAGATACGCGTTTCAGCGCGCCTAGGTACTTCAATTCAGCACACATCAATGGCTGAATGCTGCCACCTCTTGAGTTGATGCAAGGGGGGCGCTATATGCTCCGTCCCGGCGCCGCGCTTAACCACAGGGTAAAACGCTTTAAACTCCCGCAGAGTCCTGGATATTTATAGATGGGTAAACCGAGTAAAATCTCCACGACATTGACACAAATATCATTGGTACGTCAGTTTGGTAAATTACCAACAAGTCACTGCTCATTTACATAACAACTGCTATACTACGGCGTTTTTTCAATAAATATTGTGGACTCCATGCTCTATCTTCTCGCTAGTTGTCTTGCACTCTTAATCGGGCCACTGTTTTATCGCTATTTTTCATCGGGTAGCGGTCTACAGAAGGGACTCGATGGCTTTATATTTGTCTCTTTGGGCGGGTTGGTGCTCATCCATATCTTGCCAGAACTACTTGAGCATGGTGGCATTCTCGCGATCGTCTTTGTTATCCTCGGGCTTTGGGGGCCAACAGCCAGTGAACGATTATTTCATCGTTACTCTGAAATCACCCATAATTTCGCCCTTTTCCTTGGTATTAGCGGCTTATTGCTACATACCATGACTGATGGTAGTGCAATGGTGTTGGCACAGCAGGAAGGTAACTCCATTCTGCTAGCGCTGGGCGTTATACTCCATCGGCTCCCTGTGGGTTTTGCCGTTTGGTGGATACTTAAACCCCATCTTGGTATCCGTTGGACGCTCGTTATCTTTGCCGCCATTATGGTATTCACTGGCATAGGCTATTTTGCCAGCGAACAGCTTTTATCACACACAAGCATAGATAAAACTGTTTATTTACAAGCATTTGTAACAGGCTCAATTTTACATGTTGTATTACATCAACCCCATGGTCAGCATGAAACCGATAAACAAGGCAAATATGAATACCAAGCAGGTATTGGCAGCTTATTAGGGATAGCTTTATTAATGGCATTGCTGTTGATGGATACTGGTGGCCATCAACATGCCCACCATGATCACAGCACAGAGCAGCTAATACCTTGGTTGCTAATACTTGCCCCCATACTTCTACTGAGTTATACAGCGGCAGCAGTTCGATTTAAATTTGGCCTAACGCCTCAGGATAACAGCTTAACTCGACGCTGGTTCCAACGCTTAGCGGGGCCTGAAGCCTTGATTATTACTTTCCTACTCCTCGGACCTTGGTTTGCTTTATTTCAATTAGTTGTCACTTTGATTATGAGCGTGTATTTAAGCTATGCTCAGGTTCAAATAACCGATCCACACTCTCAATTACCCCATCGTGCGCTGCATTTTGGTTTTGCGCACTTAGTCGATCGTAGCGCGCCATGGATCCTACTGAGCTTAGTGCTAGTGAATCTTATCGGTCATCCATCAGTACCCTTAAACCACCCTGTACTACAACTCATAGTGCTGTTATTGGTTTTTTTACCTATGCGTTTCTGTAACTTAGGTGCTGCCGTATTAGCCTTGGCGCTTGCTTACAGTGGCTGGAGTCCGCTGGCGATTATTCTGCCACTCATTGCGGCGCCGGTGCTTAATATTGCTCAGCTTAAATTGATGACTTGGCAGCAAAGAGGCGTATTACTATCTCTTATTGCGATAGCCTTAATTGCCTCGATGCGTTTACCTGTGTGGTTTTCGCTTGTCACGCTACCGGAAATAATCAACATATTGGCACTGCTGATACTCTCCGCGCTTTTTGCTGCGAGTTTATTACGTTTAGGCCCTCGCCAGTTTTTACGTCGTCTTATGTTGGGTAAAGCAGAATCACATCAACATGGGCATGCACATAACGAGCACAGCCATGGACACCCGCCAGTAAAAAATCAATCTCATACCCATTCACACGGGCATAGCAAGGCGGATAAAGACTCACACCACCACTAATACTGTTCATTTGTGAGTAGACAGGCTAAGTTAATCCAACATTGAGATTAATTTAGCCTGTTATGTGCATACTATTTGTGGCTATCAACGCCCATCCTCAGTACCCCCTCATCATCTGCGCTAACCGTGATGAGTTTCACCATAGGCCAACGGCTCCCGCCCATTATTGGTCACCAGACCATAATATTCTGGCAGGTAAAGATATGCAGGCTGGCGGAACTTGGTTTGGCGTCAATAAACAAGGACAAGTTGCTGGAGTCACTAATTTACGAGTGCCACAAAAGAGTCCTGAAGCGATGCGTAGTCGTGGAGAACTGATTACTAAGGCACTCAGCTCTGGTTCACTGATTTGTCCTAATTGGCTTGCCGAGCATAGTGATAATTATCAGCCCTTCAACTTGGTTTTTGGGCAAGGTGTACATCTGTATTGTTTTAACAGCCTAAATAAGCAAACTATAAAACTATCCGATGGATTTCATGCCATTAGCAATGGAGCACTCGATGATATTTGGCCCAAAATGGCAAAGGGACAGCAGGCATTAGAAGCATTAATCAATCAATCGCAAAGTATAGAGATACCCGCTCTACTCCAACTGATGAAAGATGATTCCCAACCATTGGATAACGAATTACCCAACACAGGAATTGGGCTCGAATGGGAGCGACGTTTAGCGGCAATTTATATTCGCCATCCCGATTATGGAACGCGCTCCACCAGCGTTTTACTAGAAGATGTTCAAGGCAGCATGCATTTCACCGAAGTGAGATACGATGGCAAAGGTAGGCAACTTGGGCAGCAGGATTTTCACTTCATGTTACCCGCCACAACGAATACAGGCAGTTAGAGCAGAACTTAGTCAGAGCTGTGATCCATGGTAATCACCCAGCGATCCTCTATTTTTTCAACCAACAAGGTAAATACGCCTGAAGGGGCATCCTTTGCACGGCGTAGATCCCAACGTCCCACAACCATGGCGGCATAATTACTTAACATTTTGATTTCTTTGATGGTGAACTTAAGCTCGCCCAACGCTTCTTTATTGGGATAATTCTTTTTATAAGCAGCAAGGGTTGCCTCCCAGCCATAGCTAAATTTTCCATTTGAAACAAAACGTAATTGCTCATTTTTCCAATAGCCTTGCATATAGGCGTTAAGATCACCACGATTCCACGCATCTTCTTGGCCTTTGAGCATTTGGGTGATGTCATCCGTTGGTACCGCATTTACATGGCAAGTCACTAAGAGTAAAAGCGCCGCCAAAACACGCTGCAACACAAGCTTGTTTAATCGCCCTTTTTTCAACATCGTATCGTCCCCCCACAATCAAGTACTATAGCCAAATTAGTCTAGACTATCTTGCCTCGCTCATACCATAAGCTAAAATGCTGATGATATTATTAATTTTTCTACTCTGAGTATCTCACTATGTTTACCATACTTTGCCGCTGGCTACTCAACATTTCAGGTTGGCAAATAGAAGGGCAACTCCCTGACTGTGCTAAATACATCGTCATCGTTGCGCCACACACCAGTAACTGGGATTTTATAGTGGGGGTTTTAGCCCGTGGCGCCTTAGGAACTCGAATTCACTTTCTCGGTAAACATCAACTCTTTATCCCACCTTGGGGCTGGTTCTTTCGTGCCATAGGCGGCAGCCCAGTAGATAGGCGTAAAAATAATAATTTAGTCGATACTGCCATACAACTTTTTGAATCTAAAGCCGATTACAAACTGGCACTCGCCCCCGAAGGTACCCGCAGCCCCGTAACGCGTTGGAAGTGCGGTTTCTACCATATTGCCAGCAAAGCTGGGGTACCTATTACTCCTGTAGGGCTAGACTTTAGCCGCCGCACTGTCATTATACGGACGCCATTGCAGCCCTGTGGCGATATCACAACCGATATGCAGGATATTTTGAGCTTCTACCGCACCATTAAAGGTCGCCATCCTAAGGTGATCCCTGATTTTGTGGCGAGCGATAAACATTAATTCAATTTAGAGCGACATATATGCACCCCGACACTTGGTTACTCTATCTTTTTGCCATTGTATTGATTGGCATTTCGCCCGGACCTATCGCTATGTTGTCTATGTCACATGGGATCCATTTCGGCAAAATACGCAGTATAGCTACAGGTCTTGGCAGTGTGAGTGCGGCTTTAATTTTGATGATGGCCTCTGCTGCAGGATTAGGTGCCGTTATCAGCACTTCAGACTATGGCTTTACCTTACTCAAATGGTGTGGTGCTGCCTATTTAGTATTTTTAGGTATTAAACTACTACTGACGAAAAGCCATGCGGCCCCCATTGAAGTCGGCCAATTAAAAGGTAAAGGGACACCTAAACAACTCTACAAACAGGCTTTTCTTGTGGGAATAAGCAATCCAAAAGATTTACTGTTTTTTGCCGCATTGTTTCCGCAATTTATTGATATCTCTGCGCCGCAAGTGCCACAACTGACCCTATTAGCACTTACATGGGCCGTAGTGGATTTTGGATTTGTGATGATTTACGCCAGTATGGCAAACGTACTTGCACCAACGCTTAGGGCAAGTAACAAACTCCATTGGTTTGACAGAACCAGCGGCGGAGTATTTTTAACCCTCGCCGTGATTCTGATCAGTCGAGACTAACCCTCGACCTTAACCGATTTTAGACTGCGGATATCATTGCCTGTCGGCGCTTGGAAGGCCTGCAAACCAAACTCAGGCAATACCGCAAAAATATGGTCAAATATGTCGGCTTGGATTGCCTCATAAAATGCCCAGCGGGTATCGTTAGTAAAGATATAAATCTCAATAGGCAATCCCTCGGTCGTCGGCGCTAACTGGCGCACCATCAAGGTCATATCCTTATGCACTTTATCGTGACGTTGCAAATATTCCTGTAAATAAGCACGGAAAGTCCCGACATTTGTTAAATGCCGTCCATTCACTATCATATCAAGGTCAGAAACCTTAGCATTTGACTCACGGATTTCATTAATTTTTGCAGGAAAATATTCTTTCAAGCAGTTGATTTTACTGAGGCGATTCCGATCATCCTCAGTCAAAAACTTAATACTATTGATATCGATATTTACCGCACGCTTAATCCTACGGCCACCCGACTCAGACATACCACGCCAGTTACGAAACGCATCCGAGACTAACGCGTATGCGGGGATCATAGTGATGGTTTTGTCCCAGTTGCGCACTTTGACAGTGGTTAACGAGACCTCTTCGACTGCGCCATCGGCACCGTACTTGTCCATCTGGATCCAGTCACCCTTGCTCACCATTCGGTTTGCCGCCAACTGAATGCCCGCCACAAAACCTAGAATAGTGTCGCGAAACACCAGCATCACAAAACCCGTTGCCACACCTAAGCCGCTGAGGAAGTACACAGGAGACTGATCAGCCAAGATTGAGATAGAAACAATAATCCCAACAAAGAACAAAAACAGCTTAGTTAACTGCACAAAACTTTTAACAGGGAGACGTCGTCCAACTAGGTTCACATCTGATATTTCATCAACCGCATCTAAAGCAGCATAAATGGCGCGGATCATCAGTACCACTAGCCAAATACTCAATAGTCGGTCAACCAGACCACTTAATAATGGATGTTCCGTTAAGGCTATAGGGATCAATAAATTAAGCACTATGGCAGGCACTACCATCGCCAGCTTTTCAAGCACTTTATGACGCATAAAAACATCATCCCAAGTCACCTTAGAACGTTGGATCACCATATTAACGGCTCGAATAACGACACGCCGAACAATGAAATAGGCGATTCCCGCCAAGAGTAAACAAGCAAAAATGATGATGGTGGTAGACATTCCATCAGAGGGTTGGCTATCAATTCCAAAGCCCGCTAGCCACTTAGAAATTTCGAGCCTTATTTCTTGATCCACAGTTTCACTCCTAACTGGGTTAACACAATAGCCGTTACTAAGGTATCTCCAAGCTCAGTTCGATTAATACCTTAGTGAAAGCACATTACTCTTTAAAAAACTAACAACACATTATTTAGAATAATTTCGCTCTCACAGCGATAGAAACTTAGCGTTCCAATTCTTCCCTAGCCTTGGCAAGCTCAGCCTCAACTTCAGCAACCTTAGCCTGTTTTTTACTGACTTTATCCATCGGCCGGCCTTCTTTTACCGTTTGAGTCAGTTCATTTTGACGTTCGACTAACTTCGCTTCCAACGCCTGTATTTTTGCCAATCGCTCAGCATATAGCTTATCGTCATTACAATGGGTCATGACTTCTTTATAGGCTTTTTCAAGCCCTGCTACTTTATATGTATTACCCGCCGTTTTAGCATGCTCAATTTGCTGGCTAATGGCCTCTAACTTGGCGGCACAGCCGCGTTGGGGTACATCATCAGCAAAGACTGGTAAGCTGAATGCTACACCTGTCACTAATCCCAAAATCACTGGCTTAATTTGCATACTTAATCCCCTTTCACTCAATGCGATATGTTTGCTGGTTCCGTTTAAGCAAGGAGCATTCGCCACCACATACCGGGCAGGCTAGTAAAGCCTGTCGTGTAGTGTTTTAACTCACCTTCTTTAACGATCATAATGGTTGGCGTTGCCTGTAATGACCAATCACGGGCAATCTTACTGTCACTATCATTAATAGTGTCAAAGCCATAACCCTGATGTTGAAGATATTTTCTCAGTTTATCATCCTCACCCGAACTCATGGCAACCGTGACCACAGGGTAATAGGCCGACATTTGACTCACCGCTGGGCTGACATAATTACACACAGGGCACCAAGTGCCCCAAAAGTACACTAATACTGCCTGATCTTGACTAAGTTTTGCGATATCAACCTCAACCCCGGTCAAAGTCATTCCTTGTAACGGCGGCAAATTATCCCGCGGGATATCTTTGCCGCGCCAGATGTCCATCACGCTGGTCAATACAAGGACGATTAACAGCCAAAGTGCTAGCTGTTTAATCCAGCCCAATATGCGTTTAGGTAAAGATATTGAAACCTGTTCGGCGTTCATATTTTCAGTTTCCTTTGGCTGCATCTTAACGGATTTTCTGCGTCTTATCTTTGGCGGCAATCGCGGCTTCAAGCTGTGCTTTTAACTCTTCGTAAGGCACTAATCCAGGAATAAGCGTATCGGCCACTATCATACTTGGGGTGCCACCTATACCTAAGTCATTCATTAAATTAATATTGTCATCGACCATTTTAGCCACGCGCTCATCTGTATTGCCCACCCAACGCTCGGTGTCCGTCAGCTTAGCGACCTTAGCGATGGCGGCGGCATCGAGTCCACGCGGACTCGACATCAACATATCCTTCACCTTGAGATACTTTTCTGGCTCGTTTAACCAAACCGTTTGGGCAAAATCGACCGCCATTTGGGAGCCTTCGCCCTGCAGCGGCACCATTTTGATTATGATCTTCAACTGCGGAAACTCCTCAATCAACTTGTTCAGCGAAGGTTCGATTTTCTTACAGTATGGACAGTTAAAATCGGTGAAATACACCATAGATATCTCAGGCGTTGCAGCCCCCTTCCATGGGTCACTTTTGGTTTCATACATGGCTTGATGATGACTCGCTAAGCTAGCCTGCATTGCGGCATCTGCGCCCTGTTGCTCCCTAGCTTGCCACGCAAGAATCGCTTCTCTCATTAGGTCCGGATCATTAATCAAGGCATCTTTAATGATGGCTCGCACTTCTTGCTGCTGCGCCGCCGATAAACTGCTGTCCTTGGCATGGGCAGAGGTCGTCAGCGAAGGCAAGGAAACCACCAGCATTGCCATGGCCACACCAGATACGGCAAACATCTGCAACTGACGATGTTTGAATAAAAGGCTAAATTTCGACATAAGTGTGGTGCCAATAATTTGATTTCCCTGCATTGATTCCGTTTCTTTTTTTACTGTAATCATCTGTTTCATAATACGTTTCCATTTTTAGGTCAGGGTTATCCCTGACCTGAGTATTTGTAGAGTGCCACTCGACTTGCTATTAAATGAGACTCGCCAGTGATATTACCGAGTGAATGGCTGTTTGTTCGCGTTATTTCCCTGCCACTACGGATGACTTTTCAGGGGATGCTGATGCCTGCTCAATCGCAGCAAGCACAAGGTCAGTCGATAGAATTTCCGGCAGCTCAATCCCCTGCGGTGCACCCGGGCCGTAAACCACGTTGAATGGCACCCCGAAACGATTATGGCTTTGCAAATAGTGAGTAATAGGTTCAGAAGGCGTAGTCCAATCGCCCTTCATCGGCACAATATGCGGCTGTTGCAACAGGCTATAAACAGGGTCTTGCAAGATCACACCAACTTTATTGGCCTTACAAGTGATACACCAATCGGCAGTCACATCGACAAATACTGTCCTACCCTGGGCGACCTGCTGATTAATCAATGCTTGATCCAATGGCGTCCAAGCAAGATCCGCAGGTAAAGGTTTAGCCCACTGATTCAGCGTCATAAAGGTAATAACCGCCGACAGTAAAATACCGATACCTAAGCAGCTCACAATGGCAATCGCACCATATTTTTTAGCCATAAACACCATAAATATCAGTGTAATGACAGCCGCTAATGGCCACAGGTACAGCATATCGATAAAGCTGGCCAACAAGCTAATGAGCCATAAACTGGTGAGGAGCAACATGCCAGAGAAAAACACTTTCACTGTGTTCATCCAGCGGCCGGGTTTAGGGAAATAACCCGCCACCTGCGGAAATGCCGCCACTATTAACCAAGGGAACGCCATACCTACGGCCAGCGCGGTGAAGACGGCAAACAAGCTCAGTACATCGGCGCCCAAAGCGAAGGCGACCGCAGTACCCAAAGATGGTGCACTGCACGGTGTCGCCAGCAGCGTCGCAAACATACCCTGTAAAAAATGACCGCTGTTATTATTACCGCCCGTTGTCGCTAACTTGGTTTGCACGTTAGAGGGTAAGTTAATCTCAAATACACCTAACATATTGAAGGCAAACACTGTGGTCACCAGCGCCATAAAGCCGATAAACCAAGGGTTTTGGAACTGTACTCCCCAGCCTATCGCTTGACCCGTGAGCTTAAGCATTAAGATAAAGCCAGCCAATAACCAGAATGAGGCCAATATTCCCAAAGCCGATGCGATGAACTGTTGGCGAATTTGATTACGCTTCAGATCAGGCGCGGCAACCACTGAGCTGAGCTTCATGCCCAGCACAGGTAGCACGCAGGGCATGACGTTTAAGATCAAACCACCGATAAGCGCCAGCAGTATCATGCCAAATATCGAGGTACTTTCTTGGGTAATCACCACAGGCTTAACTTCGGAGCGGTATTCCAATGCTCGCTCGCTATCGACAACAGTCATGTTCAGCGATTTACCCAAGACTTCAGGCTCCCCCAGCCAACTTTTACCGCTAAAAATACCGACCAATTGCTTGCCGTTAACATCGCTTTCACTCGGTTTTAAGCTCACTAGCTTGAATGTGGTATCTGGATCGCCATCGATTATCACTGTGGGTTGCTGCCAGTTGGCATCATTGAGTCTGACTTCAAGTTGACCTTTGGCGGCATCCCAACCCATTGTCATGGCAGGATTTAGGCCCTCTTGGGTCAATACTTTTTGTGGCACAAGCGACACAGCCTTGTTGTAAGCCAACATGGCATCGGTATCCGCTTGCAACGCATTGGGCGTGAAGTCGAGACTCATCTGATAATCCGTCAGTACACAGATAGTGGTACAAGTCGACAAGGTCACTTTGCCACGCAACTGAGTTGAGGCAGCGATATCATCGACTTTTATGGTTAATGGAAAGGTGGTATTGCCTTTGTAACCAAAGGTTTGTAATCCCAATAATGAGAATTCCTCTGGCGCTGGCCATCTCCAATCCACTTGCTGTAGATTGTGTGAGCCATCCCATTTTATCGTCGGCGCGATACCGCCTTCCCCAGGACTGCGCCAATAGGTTTTCCAATCACCCTCAAGTTGTACTTCAAGCACAGCGGGCAAAGTATTCGTTGCGGGATCAACTTCGCCCGTCAGCATAAAACGTACTTTGGCTGGCGGGTGATTATCATTAACCAACCACCCCGTCGATGCGGCCATTAGCGACGGACTCGTCACTATCAAGGCGAGTATCCAGAATTTGGTAAATATGGATTTTAATATACTCATTTTGTTCCCAAAATAGGCATTAACTGTTTGTTATGCCGTGTAAAGGCTTACTTTGCTTCTTAACCATGCTCTAGTGACAAATAGAGTAACGGCTTAAGAAACATCAGCGTGATAGCAGGCTTAATTCAAGAGTGGATAAATACGCTATTTCTATTCTTGAAAACGGCAGAATGTGAGATGTATTCGCCTAGGCTTCGCTTGATAACTGGGTATAGATAACAGCGTTATCACGCGGGAAACGCGGGGAAGTAACGGAAGTAGGAACAACAGGATAAGTAATGGAATGGTACTTGGAGCATCGATACAGATCCGGATCGATTTCTCAGACAATTCACATTTTTTAGGCTTACTTTTGACCAACTCAGCACCTAGCAATTGGGCGTCAGCATTGCTAGCCATACTGCTTGAAGTTGAGCCAGTGTTAACGGCTGAGTTGGCGCTTGCAGCTACACTCGAAAAATACGTAGCCGACATCGCCTGCACGCTCGACTCCTTGAGCAGCAAATTAAGTATTCCACTGTTTTGAGTCAAACAGAACAAGGTCAAAATGGTAAACACCATCACGCCCCATAGGTTGCCTGTTTGCCTAGTCGATAACTTAGAAATTTGGGTTTCCTTCGTTTTATTCTTTGATTATAAAAATAAAAATAACCGCCTAATAAAAGCTAACAGCAGATAAGACCGGCGAATCGTAAAAATAGTTCATCAATACTTAAAATGTTCAGGCGGACTAAACTAAAAAGCCATTAGATTTTTCATCATTAAGCACTTAGCAAAGTCAATTTTCTTCAGCAAAACACAACTTAGTCAGTGACTGATGCAGGGTAAATAAACTATGTTAGTCCACAATATTGACTCAAACGGATATCGGAACCAGAAACCAATGCACACTTTACTTCGCTTTAGCGCCCTTAGTTCATGGCTACTGCTCTCCTCATCAGTAATTGCGGCCGATGTAGCAAGAGTTACCCTTGAAAATGGCGCTCAAGTCAGACTAAAAGATGATTTTACTTGGGAATATGTACTCACAGAAACTCAAACTGCACCGAATGTTTTGGCGACTGAAACCGTTGTCAACGCATCGACTACCATTAACAGCGCCACGAGCCTAACGACAACGTCAGCGGTATCCGTGCCAGTCACAACACTGACCGCGACTGCAATGGCTAAACCAGAACTGCTAGGCACAACCGCTAAAGACGGTATTAAAGTCAGCTTTACTGACAGCCAATGGAAAGGTGATAAACTTGGACTCACCTTCGAACTGGCCAGTACTAGCAATGAACACGTTACTTTAGTCGAGGTCGAAGCTCGTTTCTTTGCTGATAATGGTACTTTGCTCAAAACCGATAAACTCGAAGTATGGGAAGCCATTTTCCGCATGCCAGAAACCTATCTTCGTAAAGGTGAACAGCGTAAGAGCAGTATTATCTGGGTTAAGGGTATAGATAAAGCCCTGTGGCAAAAGCAGTTAATCGATCTCAAAATAACCGAAATCAACTCACGTTAACTCTGATAGGCGAGTCTTTGCGCCATGGGATGCTGCACATTAAGTTGCAGCAAATCCCAAAGATTCCCGTAGAGATCTTCAAACACAGCTACCGTACCGTAATCCTGTTCCTGCGGCTCGCGGATAAAATGAATCCCATCGGCAACCATACGTTGATAGTCACGCCAAAAATCATCGGTATTTAAAAATAAAAATACCCGACCTCCCGCTTGGTTACCGATAAAATCGAACTGCTCAGGTTTAGACGCTTGCGCGAGCAAGATAGATGCGCCCTTAGAGCCTGGCGGCGCTACCACCACCCAGCGCTTATCCTGCTCGGCCTGATAACTGTCTTCCACCAGTTCAAATTTTAATTTATTCACGTAAAAATCAATTGCCTCATCGTAATCTCTGACGACTAAGGCGATATGCACTAGAGCTTGTTTCATGCCAACCTTCAATTAACGCTATTTGGTTACCAGTTTACAGGTCATTTCCGGCGTGTCGTAGCCCCAAACTACTTTTGCCTCACCTTGATGCTCCCATAAGCTCTCATTTCTGCCCTGATATTTAGCACCACTACCACTGGGTTGTACAAACATCAGCGAGGTTTGATCGCCGCGTTCGGCAATCAGGGTAGCTGGCTCGGTTTTAAAATAAGTCACGACCAATTCATTAGCAGGACTGCCGTCACAGGCATAAGACACAGGTCCCGTCATTTCAACTAAACGATATTGTGCCTGTAGCTCGGCAATGCGCGTTTGATAGCTAGATTGAATACACGCGTGTTTATCGTCGCTCTTCCAGCATTCATTACGCCCTTTCACCCAACCACGTTGCATCGCTTTTAAAGTAGGAGGCTGTTCATTCTTTGCTTTTTCAAGTGCTTGGCTATAAACCTTAGCTAACTGATTATCGAGTTGGTTCAGCCCCGCATCCTTACAGACCATGTCTTCAATACTGCCAGCATTCACTTTCGCGCAGTCAAAAGAAGGCTCGTTAGCCGCCATTGCTCCTGCACTTAACGCGCTAACCATCACGCCTGCGGCACAGTACCATTTGAAACCCAATCGATTACTTATCATCTTATTTGTTAACTTGCCCATATCAATTCCTTTGTATTTCTGTGGCTTGTTTCAACGCTTGCCATAGCTACCCCAACAGCCGATCTGTTGCGGAAACACCTAATTCTAGTGCGCGGCGAGGAAAATGCCCAGGACTAAGAGCCACTTACCAACCGATGTCCGCCTGCATAATCGGACACTTTAGCGCTAAAAAGCCACAAAATCCTGACGAAATTGACCTACTATAATTTATGCATGATTGATTAAACTGAATGACAAAACGGTTAATTTTTTGCTTTGCGCGCGATAGTGGTTGAATTTCCTAGTGAAATTGACTATTTTCACGCCGCTTGTCACTTCACTAGGAAAAGGATCAACATGGAACACGTTATGACCACAGGGAACGATAATCCCATCCAAATGGCCGATACTGTTTACTCGAAGGAAAAATCACTGTTCACCATATTAGCCATTATTTCAGGACTCGCCTGGGCAGGATTGATCATAGGCACTCTAGGTGCCGCGCTGCTTTATGTATTGGCGTTTTTCATTATCTATCTCTTTAGCCATTCCGCCTTTATCAGCTACTTAAAAGGCACCGCTGTTGAGATCAACGCAGAGCAATTCCCTGATTTACATAAACAATATTTAGCCTGCTGCGAACGCTTAGAAATAAAAGAACCACCAAAGGCCTACCTACTCGCCGCCGACGGCATGCTCAATGCGTTGGCGACTCGCTTTCTCGGCCGCAACTACATAGTGCTATTTTCATCGATTGTAGATGCACTTGAGTCCGATAAAGATGCGCTCAACTTCTATATCGGCCACGAGCTAGGCCATATTCGCCGCAATCATATAGGTAAAGCGCCTTTTTTACTCTTCGCCACTTGGTTACCGTTAGTCGGCGCGGCTTATTCTCGTGCCTGTGAATATACCTGCGATCTCCACGGGTTACGTTGCTGCAACAGCTTACGTTCTGCCACCAATGCGGTTGCTGTATTAGCCGCAGGCGTCGAGCAATGGAAGCGTATGAATGTAGAGCAATATATTCGCCAAACCCAAGAATCGAGCGGTTTTTGGATGTCATTACACGAGCTTAATGGCAGCTATCCTTGGTTAACTAAACGTATGGCAAGAGTCCAAGCCAAGGCGCAGGGCAAAGATTATGTGGCGCCTTCTCGCAGTGCATGGGCTTATGTATTTAGCATCTTTATGCCACGCTTAGGTACAACGGGTGGTGGATTGATTATCTTGGCTGCGATTATTGGCATTGCGGCGGCGATTGCCGTTCCGGCCTATAAAGACTATCAAGAAAAAATGGGGGCAAGCATAAGCTACGATACGCCAAACGATACACCAACATTGATGCTCACCGTTCCCGATGCATCACTAGCAATGGCACATATCGACCAAAGACATCAATCATTAATCCCCATCACTGACACCTTAACCCGCTATTATCAAACCAATAAAGCTTGGCCAACGGAATTAGAAGTGCTTGGGTTAACAGACGAACAACTGGAAACATTTAACCTATACACAGATGGCATAGTGGGTTTTGTTGGGGGCGAAGCGCTCGGAGATTACCAAGATTATGAGGTATACCTCTCACCTCAAGTCGATGAACAAAACAATATCACTTGGCTCTGCAGCAGTAACGGTATTCCCGATGAATATCTGCCAGTAGATTGCCGAGGTTAAGATTGAAAAGCGCTGCAATTGCAGCGCTTTTATTATCCATAAGCAAATTTAAACAATATAGTTGATTATTGAATGTAAATATTCCGCATCTCATTCTGCTCCTTTTCTGACGTAACTTTCTAAATGCGGAATGAGATAATAGGAGGAATATTTTTCATCTTCTCTCAAAGAAACGCCACAAAGCTGACTTACTAAAAGGAGTGGATAGGTATCCTGACTAACTCTTGCTAACCTCATATAGAGGATAGGAAATATCTCCTCCGATTACATATTGAGATCTATCTGTGTAACCGCTTCCAACCATTGAGCAATCTGAATAAGTTGCTGCTCTTGCGTAAGCCGTGTTGATTCAATTTCAAACAACTTTTGCCCTTGGTCACTTAATAATCGCCACAGTGATAACCAACCTTCTCGGTTATCACTCACCACTTCATAGGTGTGCTGCCCGCGCTTTAATATGATGCGCCAATTACCGAAGAACGATGGGTAATCTTCAAAGACCTGAACCGAAAAACCGGACGCATTGAGCATTGAATACAGTGCTGCTTGTTGCATATATGGATCTCATATCAGTTTTTATTATGCACTCACTTTTATACCACCTGAAACGCACATACTTAAAATATATATACGCTTTCAACCGGCTAAAAACGGTCATTCGAGTGATGTTCACAACACAAGGATCAACACTGCTCGAAGTACAATTCCACATTTAACGGCTGATCATCGATAAGTGCCCTGAAGGGGGCTGAAGACTCAATCGATTGCCTGAATACGGGCAACTCATCTGGCGAATGGCACCATTCATTACCGCCGTTAAGCTGTCGCAGTGCATCGGTTAAGGGAAAGTACTGTCTAAGGTGTAACTGATAAGGCTCATCTTCATCGGTGATGATAAATTGTCTTGTGACACTTAGCGAAAATTGACGAGAGTTGCAAATACCCCACTCGTACAACAACATGTCACCATCTTCATTAATCTCCACATCATCAAAACGCTGTTCGCCATAAAACGCCAACATCACCTCCAACGCTCGGCGCGGTGTGATGATATCAATTGACTGTCCCAGTCTTTTTTTAAGTTCGTCTTGCGAGTCGGATAATTTCATTGGCTTTCTCTAACTGACTATTTAGTAGCAAATAATTGGACATTTCTTAGTTAGACTTTTAGATCTAATTAGTGAGTATTGGATTAAAATTTCTATGAAATAACGCCGTTTTAAGCGACGATTAATAGCTTGCTAAAATGTGAAACAAAGTGGAACCAAGCAAGCTATTACGAGTCAGACTTTAAAATCCTTGTTAGGTTACGTTTGAATTACTAAGTTTTTCTTTTGATATAAAGAAATTATAAATGAGCAAGATAAACATAAATTGAAATATGGCATAAAGAATCCAAACTCGACTCTCTATTTTTTGAGTCATTGTTTGATATGAGCTTTGTGCTTCTAATTGTGTTTCAAGAAGCTGAATACGCGCTTTTAGAACTTCTAAATTTTCAGTGTGTTTTTCTGGCCTTGTATCTAGTGGGCGACTTAGCTCCATAACAGAATTAAAGTCTCCAACCCTTACGACTAAATCTAGAGATGAGTAAAGCCCAAAAGCTACCAATGAGAAAAGCATAATCATCATAAACTTCTTAGATAGCTTAAATTGACCAACATCCATGCATTAAACTCCGTAGTAACATAACGTCTTAGTATTTATGCGCTGCGCTGTTTGCAGGGCATAAATCGCTTGTTGACTCAATCTTAAATATGGCCGCTGCCACATCCATGTAAGTGGGTATAAATAATGCTATAGGAGTTTGCTTTTTTGCGGTAGCGGTTTTTTATACAGTTTGAGGGGTAATCACTTGATATCGTTTTAGCTTTCTCATTCTTTTAAGCTCACTTTCTACTGATTATTGACCTTAATTTGCAGAATTTTAGTCCTATGTTTTGATTGGTATCTATTACGTTGAAGGATAAATGGGTGGATAGAACGCACCTTTTTAAAGACTTTTAATGACGAATAGACAAATTGCGTGAGTTCGGAAGCGATAGAAAATTTGTCAATGAGCACAAGGAGCTTTCAACTTCATAGGGGCGTCTTGGAACATCCAAGGGCGAAGGGCCTGCGGCCGTTTTGAGCGCGAGATAGGGATATTGAACTGGCTATTTAACATGGACGTTTTTGATAGGACAAACAGTCCTCCTTGGTCGGGTGGAGGGTGAAGCCCCACGACTTTGGGGCAATAGCTTTTTATCTATTTCATTGCGGCTTTTACATAAACATCGAAGCGATTTTTTTTCGTGTCGATAACCATACTAGGCTTCACCCCATCCAAATCTTCGGCATAATCAGGGCGCTTAACGACGACACGTTTAGTTGCTAATGCTAAAGCGGGAGCGAGCAAACCATCGGCATCTAAATCGGCGCCCACTAAAGATTGAAATACCCGCATTTCCTTTTTAACGAGTGCCGACTTATCACGGTGGGGATACATAGGATCGAGGTAAACCACATCCACCTCTTGTTCCAGTTTTGATAAGGCTTCAAGGCTTGAACCATGAAATAGCTGCATCCGCTCATGCATCCAATCGCCGATTTCAGCGTCTTGATAGGCGCGCCGTAACCCGTCCTCTAGCAAGGCAGCCACGACAGGATGACGCTCGACCATAGTCACAGTACAACCTAAGCTGGCAAGTACGAATGCATCGCGCCCTAAACCCGCAGTACCATCAACCACACTTGGTGTTACCCCTTGCTTTAAGCCAACGGCCTTAGCGATAGATTGTCCGCGGCCACCACCAAATTTGCGACGATGAGCAACGGCGCCAGTGACAAAATCGACTAATATGCCATCGAGTTTAGGCTCATCGCGCTTATGTAGCGTTAAGCTGTCCGATTCAAAACGCAATTCGAAGGGTGCATTGGCATCATAAATCAGTTGCCAGCGCGCACATATGTCCACCAGTGTTGGGTATTGCTGATTAAAAAAAATCGGAGTCACAGGCTGTCTTCTAACCAATAAAATGGCCGTCATTATGCCTAATAATTTGATTGATGAACACTTGGGCGAGTAGGACACTTCCTCACAATGTGCGATTTAAGTTAGGGGTTAAAACATCAAACTCAAACAAGCATTAATATGTAACACTTTAATTTACAAAGATATAAATCTATTTGTATAACAATACCATGATTTATGTTATATGTTATGTCCCACTAGCTGGTGTGATTTCCGTATGGGATAAGGATATTTTTTGTTTCAATGGCTTAAAGGTTTTTTATTTATCAGGGAGCAAGATTTCTTAAATCCTGATAGAGAATTATTAAAAACCAGCTTACTACGGATTATTTTGCTCAGTGGTGCCATCTTAACCACCAGCATTGTGCTGCACAGTTCTTTAATGGCCTATCAGCTAAATCTTAGCTTTGTCATTATTATCACCGTCAGCTTTTTGAGTGTGCTGATCTCTGCTTTGTGGTTCACCCGCCGATATTTGATGCTCAGTTCAATCAGCCTGTTGGCTATGGTTGTCGCAGCCTGCATATGCATCTTGTTGTTTGTTCCTGATTTTAATTTGTCGCAAGCAGGCATTATTTTTTTATATACCCTACCACTGATGGCACTTTTTCTCTTTGGGGCAAAAGCTGCCATCATAATGATGTTTTTCAATGTATTACCCTTTTTACTGCTACTGCAAAATCGTAACCTCCCGACGATTATCGATATTGATATCAGTATGCCTGCAACCCATGCCTACCTAAATGGCTTGCTGTTTACGTTTTTTAATATCTGTATTCCTTTGTCGGCAATGCGGCTATTAAAAACTCAAAAAATTCATTCGCAGCAGATGATTAAGCACCATGAGGCACTGCAACACACACTAGAGCAATACACTGAAATATTTGAAAATAATGGCACGGCCTCTTTCTTTTGTAATGAAGATGGGCTGATTCTCAACCTAAATGATGCAGCAAAAAATATCGCCAACGATGTCAGGGTAAACCAGACTCGACTATCTGATATTTTTGAACTGGCGGAAGATACTCCCATCAATTTGTTTGCAGCATCTTTCCCTACACATTTAAAAAACAACCCTAAAGCCAAATACTTACTACAAAAAGCCTCATTACAGCATCACGATACTTTACTGTTTCACTGCCATGATGTTACCGAACAGACAAATCATGCAATTGAATTAAGCCGACTTAAAAAACACCATATCAGCACACATTTTTATGACTTAGTCACCAGTCTGCCAAACGAGAATCATTGGTATAACCCTGCGCCGAGTGTTATCCATCAAAAAATGACTGTTGCGATTGTCAAAATTGATAACCTTAGCCAAATTAATGCTGCGTTCGGCATTCAAATAGGAGATGCCCTGCTCAAAACCTTTGCAAATGAGCTAAAACATCGTTTTGGCCAACATGCAAAAATATACCGCTTTAGGGGAGCCTCCTTCGCGCTTGAATTTACCAGTTTGCCGCTCATTTCCCCTGAAAATCTCGCTCAACAATTGCGTGAACGTATTCCGACCAACTTACAACTTAAACAAGAACAACAAGTTGAATACCATCTCGAATGCCGTGTTGGTTGCAGTTCAGGCACAAAAGCCTCACCACAGCAAGCTGCAGAACAATGCTTAATTGCTATAAAACAAACGACTCAAGCAAGCCCTGTGATGGTGTATTACATTGGCCTTATCAATAATTTACTCGAAGCATCATCACAAAAAGCAAGGATCCGTGACGCCCTAAAATACAATCGCCTCGAAATGTGGCTACAACCTCAGGTGATGGCTAATGGCCATATTATAAGTTTTGAAGCTCTTGCCAGAATGTTCGACGAAGATGGCACAATGATAATGCCCAATACATTTATCCCCATTATTGAGTCATCCCAACTACAGGCAATCTTTGCCATAAAAGTGTTCCGACAATTACTACAGTTGATCCGTTCTTGGCCTAAAAATGTGCCTCCGGTGAAGATTGCTTTCAACCTATCAGGACAGGATATTCTGTCGGATCGATTCTTTAAGGTGCTGATACAGACCTATATGAATCACCCTGAGCTTATCCCATTATTAGAAATTGAAATCACCGAAACATCAGTGTTTTCAACCTATAAAGAAACTGGACGCCGTCTTAACACCCTTGCACGAATGGGTGTATCTATCGCAATTGATGATTTTGGTACTGGGCATGCGTCATTGAGCCAACTTATCGATATCAGCGCAGATACGATTAAAATCGATCGCTACTTTATCAGCCAACTTGGGATTAGCGAGCGCCATACCCAAATTGTGAATGCGGCTATCCTATTAGCAAAGAGTTTAAAATTGAACGTCATTGCCGAGGGGATTGAAACTGAGGCCCAACTGTCGCAACTCACCGCTTTAGGCTGTAAGCAATTTCAAGGTTATTTATTTGGAAAACCCGCCCCAGCCAATCTTTGGCTGAAAACCTTTCAAATGCAAACCCCCATGCACTGGTTCCCTGATAAAAAAAGTGCCAACTAAGGCCTTAAATTCTCTCTATAGCCAAGTAATACCAAGATAAGAATGTCAAAATCTTGAGGTTATGATCATCGCAGGTATAATTGGTCACTGCCGTTTGCCTCTCTTTGCTACATTTGCAAATTACTAGGATCCCCCCATGTTAAGTTACCGCCATGGTTATCATGCAGGCAATTATGCCGATGTGCTAAAGCACGCTATCTTGCTGCAAACCTTGCAGTTGATGCACAAGAAAGACAAGCCACTCGTGTATATCGATACCCATGCAGGCGCGGGGGGTTATGCTTTAAGTGATGAGTTTGCACAGAAAACCGGAGAGTATCTCGACGGCGTAGCCAAACTCTGGGATAAAAGCGATTTGCCTAAAGCCTTACAAGATTATGTTGAGGCTGTACGCCACTTTAATGAAGACAACCCGGAAGAACTCAACTTTTACCCCGGCTCCCCTGCCATTATCGATATGGCACTTGGCCCAAAAGATCGCATGGTACTGCATGAGTTACACAGTACGGACTATGTTTTACTGGATGATTATTTCTGTGAAGATAGGCAAGTCAAAGTCATTAAGGGTGATGGACTAAAAGGGCTTATTGCCGCTGTTCCTCCCCTAGAGCGCCGTGCGCTGGTATTAATCGACCCAAGTTATGAGATGAAAACCGACTACCAAGATGTCGCTGAAACGCTGATCAAAGCCCACAAACGCTTTGCTACGGGAGTTTTTATGCTGTGGTATCCAGTTGTGAATCGTGCTCAAACCGAAGGTATGTTATCGCGCCTCGCCAACAGCGGCATTAAGCGCCAACTGAGAATAGAGCAAGCAATTAAACCCGATTCGAATGAGTTTGGCATGACAGCCGCAGGATTGTGGATCATTAATCCACCATGGCAATTAGATGAAATTGCAACAGAATTAATGAATTACTTAGGTAAAACACTCGGTCAAGCTGGCGGAAATGTCACCGTAAAATGGGAAGTGGGCGAGTAAAAATCGATGGCAGCGATGGCTGTTAGTCCGCTGCCAGCAATAATACCAATCACATTAAATATCTAATCAGTTCAGAGCCTCACAGGCATCTCAATCCAAGGCGCATTGACGCAGAAATGGTCATTCCCTTTTAAGTCAATGCAACACGGGAGTGGGATGCCTGTGTGGCTCCCGAAGGGCGGGTTGCAACGCGCTTTATACTGCGTTCAAGGCTTTCGACAGAGCACCACTATGCCTTCAAGCCTTCGCTTGTCTAAAGCGCGTTGAACTCCCGCTGAATGAACAGATATTTAATACGATTGGTATAAATGCACAGTCATATTCCTAGGCTCGGTTTTGTTCACGATAGCGCTTCAATAAAATTTGTACCCGCTCAACATAGGCTTGAGTCTCAGGATAGGGCGGAATGCCATTATACTGTGTCACAGTTGTTGGTCCCGCATTATAGGCTGCACAGGCTAAGGCAATATCGCCATTAAATTGCTTTAGCATTTGTGCTAAATATTTACTGCCACCCAAAATATTTTCTTCAGGCAAAAATGCATTTATAACGCCCATTTCTTTCGCTGTTTCTGGCATTAATTGCATTAATCCCATAGCGCCACTACGTGATACCGCGCGGGAATTAAAAGCCGATTCAGCATGGATCACGGCGCGAATTAACGCAGGTTCTAACTGATGTTTATGGGCGGCTTGAGCGATTAATGCATCATAATTTGCGCTAAATAAACGAATGGCATTCCAATCAATGTTCGAGTCCGGGCGGCAGGCAAAACACTCGTACAATAAAATTTGGTATTGGTTATTACTGGGTGCCTTATCGGAAAATACAGTAACACCATTAGCTTGTTGATATTGATATACTTTAAACTTCTCTTGCCCTTCGCGGCTGAGGATTCCCGTCTCAGAATAACGTGCCACGATTCGAGGTTTTGAATGGGCATCCTGTGCATTATTCGCCATCACTGCACTCGAAAGCAGCAACAGGCATATTCCTAACAACCATAAGTTACTAGGCCATTTAAACAATGCCGATAACTGTATATCAGTACGGTGCATCAAGAGCCTATACATTCTTAAGAATCAGTTACTCAATAATAGCAAAGCATTATGGTTCTGAAGGTTTACACTGCAAATTTTAGTATAAACATGGCTTCGATTTGAGCATCCCTTTAAAGCCTTATAGATAATCAACAGCATCCATAGGAACCTTGGGAACCTCAATCAGTTCAAAGAGAGGCATAACCTTAATACTCGCCATTGAGGCAATAATCGAACCGGGGAAGATTTCAACCGCTGTATTCAATTCAGATACTGCTAAGTTGTAAAAACGGCTGGCATTCGCGATATCAGACTCAGCTTCGCTATAGTTTTGTATCGCCTCCAGCATAGTATTATCGGATTTCAGATCGGGATAATCATCAATATTGGCGACTAACTTAGCCATTTTATGATTCAACTGCTCTGCATTAATAAAATGTACTTTCACTTCTTGAGGATCAAACATGCGATAAGCGGAAGCAGAGGTTGTCAGTAACTCATTAATTTCTTTAAATAACAGCTCATCATGTTTATGTTGGCCCGCAATTTCAAGGACCCTGTATATAAATTCATTGCGGCTGGTAAGCTGTGCATCGATACCCGACAGAGCTTCAAGTGCAGTATTCCGTTTTTTGACTAGGCTAACATACCAAAGGTAAGCCACGATAAAAACGAGCGATAACCCTAAAAGAAATTTATCCATCTTCCATCCTTAGTCTTTTTTATTCTAATGGGTACAGCTAATCACAAATGAATAAGAATTTCATCTAAAGCACAGTGTTAGGTCTTAAAAATCGTAATACGCCAAATTCAATGTTCAACTTTTCCTCAAAAGATCCAAAATCAACCATAAACACCAGAGACTAACGATTCAGCTCCAATACAGCAAAAATGGTCTATAGTAAAAATGCACAACGTTAGAGCAACCATTTTGCTCGTGAATACTGGACTCCTCGAGAGTCCATTTTTTTATCCTGAGTTTTCCCTGTTACCCTCGCTACACCATTTAAGTTTCAATTAAAACTTAACAATCATACTTCCCAACCATTTTTTAACTTTTGCCTTAGCTTTCATACACAATCATATTCATTTTAGCTACGTCATTCAGTTATCTGCGCTTAAGGCCTGTTTTTGCGCTAACGAGAATACGATTGGCAAAGGTTCATATAAAGGAAGGACGATAGTTTGAGCGCCGACGATAAATTCACCCCAAAGACTCCCAAAAACCCTCTACCCAATAGTGACATTAGCCATAGCGGGTGGTTTGTGCGTTTCCTCAATATTGTCGAGCGATTAGGTAATTTACTGCCCCATCCTATTACCCTGTTTGCCCTTTTCTGTGTTGCCGTGATTCTTATTTCTGGGATTGCAGGTTACTTTGAACTCACGGTTGCCGACCCAAGACCTGTGGGATCCCATGGCCGCAGTGCTGATGGTCTGATCCATGTAGTAAGCCTAATGAATGCAGAAGGCTTGCGTATGATAGTGTCGAATTTAGTCACAAACTTCACCGGTTTTACGCCGCTCGGCACGGTACTTGTCGCATTACTGGGCGTAGGGATTGCGGAACGCTCGGGCTTATTATCCGCGGCAATGCGCGCCTTAGTCATGGGGGCATCAAAGCGACTGGTGACTGTCACTATCGTATTTGCAGGAATTATGTCTAACACGGCAGCCGAGCTTGGCTATGTGGTGCTCATCCCTATGGCCGCGATGATTTTTCATTCATTGGGGCGCCATCCCCTTGCAGGTTTAGCCGCTGCCTTTGCGGGGGTTTCTGGGGGTTACAGTGCTAATTTATTACTCGGAACGGTTGATCCTTTACTGTCGGGAATTACCGAGGCAGCAGCGCGTATGATTGATCCAGACTATAGCGTTGGCCCCGAGGTAAATTGGTATTTTATGTTTGTTTCGACGTTTGTGATTACCTTCCTTGGCGCCTTCGTCACCGAAAAAATCGTCGAGCCTAAGCTAGGAAAATACCAAGATGGTGATGCAGATGAAACGGTTCTGCAATCGATGGAATCGGTGAGTGCCATTGAGAAGCGTGGCTTAAAATGGGCAGGACTATCGGTACTGATATTGGCAATAATGTTGGCACTTTTAGTTGTGCCAGAGGGGGCGCCACTGCGCCATCCTGACACGGGTTTAGTTTCAGGCTCACCCTTTCTCAAGGGGATCGTTGCCTTTATCTTTATCTGCTTTGCCATTCCGGGTTTTGTCTACGGCAAAGTCGTCGGTAGCATTAACAATGATCGGGATGTGATCAATGCCATGTCTCACAGCATGAGCACTATGGGCCTCTATATCGTCCTTGTCTTTTTTGCGGCGCAATTTGTCGCCTTCTTTAACTGGAGTAATTTAGGTGCTGTACTCGCAGTATTAGGTGCCGATGCACTGCAATCCATTGGACTAACAGGCCCAATCCTATTCCTGTTCTTTATTATGCTGTGTGGATTTATCAACTTGATGCTTGGCAGCGCCTCGGCGCAGTGGGCTATTACCGCCCCAATTTTTGTGCCTATGTTAATGCTAGTCGGTTATGCGCCAGAAACGATCCAAGCGGCATATCGTATTGGCGATTCGGTAACAAACTTAGTCACGCCTATGATGAGTTACTTTGGATTAATCCTTGCGGTAGCCTGTCGTTATCAAAAGAACTTAGGCATAGGTACGCTAATTGCCACTATGCTGCCTTACACTTTAGTGTTTTTCGTGGGCTGGACGGCGTTTTTCTTCCTGTGGGTATTTGGTTTTGGTCTGCCTGTAGGACCTGGCGCGGCAACTTACTACACGCCTTAAAGGCGGGTTTAACTTTCGATAGGTTTATTAGGGCGTCGCAACAGGTCTCGACGCCCCTTTTAATGGGCGGATTTAATGAATTAGTCGTACAACCATTCCATTAAAAAGCTACAAATCAGCAAGAAAACCCCAAGGTTGAACACCAGCGCCTGTAATTTCGCCTTAGGCGATTTATCGTCGACTTGGATCATGACCTGACTTAACGGAGTAAAAAACACATTGGGTTCGAGCCCCATGCCGATAAAAAATACCGCCACGGCGAGACTACGGGTAAGTTCGGGGACGACAAGCTGCTCAAGATAGAACTCATATGCTCCATAGGCCAAAATACCAATAGCGATACCATGACAAATGATGGCTACGACAAATTGCTTAGTGATAAGGCTGCTAACCGATGACACGATTTGACTCCTAAACCAACGATGTGCATTGATTATGGACGAGATTTGCCGCGCAGTTTATCTCTTCTGTGATTTAACTGCATCCATAGCGTCCAGCCAAATAGCACACCACTCACGGGATAAATATACAGCGCAACTTTTAGTGCCTGCCAAAATGAAATCTCTGAGGTGAAGTATTGAAACCCCGCCACTAAAAGTGACGTCACACTCCCCCAATACAGCACACCAATCACCAAGATGAAATACCACTTCCCCCTCGCGAGAGACGCCTCTAATTTGGCTAACTTATCCGGCTTTACGTTATCCACTTCAGACATCACATGCTCCTTTACTCGTCCAATATGCCCAAATTAATTCAAGGCGGCTATCCATTTTTGCAACGATAACCTTTCTTATCTCCCAAAAAAAGCCCTGCGAATACAGGGCTTTGATTAATTCAGACGTTAGATTACTCCGCCGATGTCGGCTTTTCGTCTTTCGCTTTTCTCTCTCGCTTACTGAAGATACGCTCAACAATAACGAAGAATAAGGGCACGAAGAAGATACCTAAGAAGGTCGAGCTCATCATACCACCAAGAACACCAGTACCGATGGCGTTTTGGCTACCAGAACCGACGCCAGTACTGATCGCTAATGGCACAACACCCAAACCAAAGGCTAAGGACGTCATCAAAATAGGACGCAGACGAACGCGAACCGCATGCAGCGTCGCCTCCACTAAACCAGCGCCTTTTTCGTAGTACTCTTTAGCAAACTCCACAATCAAGATTGCGTTCTTAGTCGCTAAGCCAACCGTTGTAAGTAGACCTACTTGGAAGAATACGTCGTTTGGTAAACCACGACCATTCATCGCTAACAATGCACCAATAATCCCCAACGGCACCACCAGCACAACGGCAAAGGGTACCGACCAGCTTTCATAAAGAGCAGCAAGTACGAGGAATACCACTAAGATTGACAGTGCATATAACGCAGGTGCTTGGTTACCCGACAAACGCTCTTCGTAGGATAAACCGTTCCACTCAATGCCAAAGCCAGGAGGCAACTGCTTGACCAGATCTTCCATAATATCCATGGCAGCACCAGTACTAAATCCTGGAACTGTAGCTCCTTGAATATTCATCGCTGGCAAACCATTAAAGCGTTCTAGGCGTGGAGAGCCATACTCCCACGTACCCATAGCGAAGGCAGAGAATGGCACCATATCACCTTTATTATTGCGTACATACCAAGTGTCTAAATCACCCGGTTGCATACGGTACTGAGCATCACCTTGTACATAAACCTTTTTAACACGGCCACGGTCAATAAAGTCGTTCACATATGAACCACCCCAAGCCGTTGCAAGCACACTGTTAACATTAGCGATTTCAATGCCGAGCGCGCTTAACTTAGCGTGATCTATATGCAATTGGTAAATTGGCGCATCTTCCTGACCATTAGGACGTACGCCCACTAGATTAGGATTCTGTGCCGCCATACCTAATAGCTGATTTCGTGCAGCCAGTAACTTTTCATGGCCTTGACCATTCTTATCCTGTAAGAACATATCAAAACCGTTAGCCGTACCTAACTCAATCACCGCAGGCGGTACGAAAGCGAAGACAAACGCGTCCTTCATTTGACTGAATACGCCCATAGCACGACCCGCAATGGATTGAACATCAGCACCAGGAGCCGTACGCTCAGACCAATCCTTCAGCCCCACGAAAGCGATACCCATATTTTGCCCTTGACCCGCAAAACTAAAGCCCGCCACGCTAAATACTGATCTCACACCCTCTTCAGCCATAAAATGATCAGACACTTTCTCTAAGACTTTTAAGGTACTTTCTTGAGTTGAGTTTGTCGGTAAAATGGCCTGCGTAAACAAAATACCTTGGTCTTCATCTGGCAAGAAAGCGGTTGGCATACGCATGAAGATCCAACCGACGGCAACAACCAGTGCAACGTAAATCATCATGACCCTAAAGCCACGCTTGATGATACCCGCCACACTCGACTCATAACGGTTGGTTAATCGATCAAAACCACGGTTAAACCAACCGAAGAATCCCGTTTCAATATGGCCGTGACCCTTCTTGAGTGGCTTGAGCATGGTCGCACAAAGTGCTGGCGTTAAAATCAAAGCCACCAATACAGACAACGCCATCGCCGACACGATAGTGATTGAGAACTGACGATAAATCACCCCTGTTGAGCCAGACATAAATGCCATAGGGACAAATACCGCAGATAGCGTCAAACCGATACCAACCAAGGCGCCGGTGATTTGATCCATCGATTTACGAGTCGCCTCAAGCGGACTGAGTCCTTCCTCCGACATCACCCGCTCGACGTTCTCCACCACCACAATCGCGTCGTCTACCAGCAAACCGATCGCCAGCACCATAGCAAACATAGTGAGCGTATTGATCGAGAACCCCGTTGCCGACAAGATAGCGAAGGTACCCAGCAATACCACAGGAACAGCAATCGTTGGGATCAAAGTTGCACGGAAATTTTGCAAGAAGAGGTACATGATGAGAAACACCAGTACAACGGCTTCTAACAATGTGTGTACAACGCCTTCAATGGATTTTTCAACAAAAGGTGTAGTGTCATAGGGATAAACGACTTCCAACCCTTGTGGGAAGAAAGGTTTCATCTCAGCGATTTTAGCTCGGACAGCTTCTGCAGTATCGAGAGCATTTGCCCCCGTCGCGAGTTTAATCGCTAGACCTGTTGCAGGCTTACCATTGTATAGGGACACAACGGAATAACTTTCAGAACCTAACTCAACTCGAGCAACATCACCCAAGAAAACGTTCGCGCCAGAAGTATCTGATTTAAGAATAATCTTGCGGAATTCTTCTGGTGTTTGTAAACGGCTTTGGGCTGATACTGTCGCATTTAGCTCTTGACCAGCAACCGATGGCGTACCACCCAGTTGACCCGCAGAAACCTGTGCGTTTTGAGCGCGAATAGCCGCGACAACATCCAAGCTAGTCAAATTGTATTGGGTTAGTTTTAGCGGATCTAACCATATACGCATCGCGTATTGAGCGCCGAATATCTGAATCTCACCCACACCAGAAACACGGCTCATAGGATCTTGTACGTTAGAACCTACATAGTCAGCGATATCACTCTTATCCAGTGAACCATCCGTTGACACGAAGCCTAAAACCAATAAGAAGCCAGAGCTGGATTTGTTAACATTAACGCCCTGTGATTGCACTTCCTGTGGCAGCAGCGTCATCGCCCCTTGCAACTTGTTTTGAACCTGAACCTGTGCAATGTCGGCATCGGCTTCTGCGTTAAAGGTTAGGGTAATAGACGCGTTACCAAAACTATCACTGGTTGAAGTGATATAGCGCAGATGGTCGATCCCCGTCATCCGCTGCTCAATAACCTGAGTGACTGAGTCCTCAACAATCTTAGCCGAAGCGCCGGGGTAGTTAGCACTGATCACCACAGTTGGAGGTGCAATGCTCGGATATTGAGACACTGGCAGAGAACGGATTGATAGGATCCCCGCCAACATAATAATTAAGGCGATCACCCACGCAAAGATGGGGCGATCAATAAAAAAACGTGCCATAGCTATGCCCTATTGTGCTTGCGTTTCAGAAATAACTTTGGGAGTGACTGGCGCTCCGGGGCGAATTTTTTGTAAGCCTTCCACAATCAACTTATCACCGACTGAAAGCCCTTCAGTAATACGCCACTCGTGACCAATAGCCTCTGCTGTTGTCACCGTTTTTGCTTCAACAACACCTTGATCATTCACAACCATAGCCACAGCTTCACCTTTAGAGTTACGGCTAATGGCTTTTTGTGGAACTAGAATAGCTTGAGGATCAGTACCAGCATTTAGCACTGCGCGAACATACATACCGGGTAACAAGATACCATCAGGGTTTGGAAACTCGGCGCGCAGAATAACGGAGCCAGTGTTCTCATCCACACTGACTTCAGCAAATTGCAACTTACCTAAATGACCATAGGTTGTACCGTCTTCCAATACCAACTGTACATCAGCATTATCCGCAGCCTGTAACTTACCTTGTTTTAGCTTAGCTTTAAGGCGCAATAGTTGTGCACTCGATTGCGCGATATCCACATTGATTGGATCAAGCTGTTGAATCGTTGCTAAGGTTTGGCTTTGGTTCGCTGTCACCAACGCCCCGGCTGTGACACTCGACTTACCGATACGACCGGAAATTGGTGCTAATACTTCTGTATATTGCAGGTTAATCTTAGCCGTATTGATTGCGGCTTCAGCCACAGTGACACTGGCCAATGCCTCTTTGTATGCAGCTTCGGCTTCGTCGAAATCTTGCTTACTGATCGCATTCGTTTTCACTAATTGCTGATAACGAGCCGCTTTAGCTTTCGCCGATGCTAGACTCGCATTCGCTCTGGCTAAATCTGCATTCGCACTGACGAGTGCCGCTTTGTATGTCGCTGAGTCTATTTGATATAAAGACTCGCCCTGCTTCACATTGCCGCCCTCTACGAAGCTACGCTTAGTGATAATACCATTTACCTGCGGGCGAACTTCGGCCTCGAGGAACGCTTTACTGCGACCCGGTAACTCCACTTGGATAACCTGAGGCTTAGCGACAACATTGAGAATTCCCACTTCCATGCTCTGCGGCCCAGCCCCTGTTTGAGCTGTCTCTTCTTGAGGGCTGCAAGCTGCCATCCATAACGCCACGCTTATAACTGAGGCAAGTTTAATTGTCTGCCGCATGAGAACTCCTTCAAATATTAACGACCTACACACCAGTACACTTATTTGTGCTGACACGATCGTAATTATAACCAAAATAAAAGCTGTTACTTATCGCATAACCTATAGGGATCAACAAGGAAGATAACCGAACAAAAGTGTAAACTAATGCAAATATTTACACTGGCGGCCATACTAAATTCACTTAGTTGTTATTCCATTTAAAATGTATGCTAACTATGGATAAGATTGTTAGATATATACAAGGTATAACACTTAATCAGCCTACTCTATATCTAGAATGTTGCAAATTTGTTCTACATTACGGCACTGTTAAAACCAGAGATTAGCTAGCGGCTTAACAGTGACATTAGAAAACATCTGAGGTTTGATCAGCAGAAATAGATACTCTCACTAAAACAACAACCTTCGGACCTGCCATTTTAGTGTTTACCCTAATTCAGGGCAAATCTGAAATCATTATTTATACTCCATTAAATGAAACTCAGATTCCCACAAATAATGCTTCTATAAAACCCCCAATTGCTTACACACCTCAAGATAAATCAAGGCCATATTGGCTATTTAAAACACTTAAACTCCATCTTGATCTCACTTTCACGCGTTAATGTAACCCATAATTGTTAACACACTTGCATTTAGAGCATTTGCTCCAGTTTTAAGATATGGCTTCTCGTTAGCCCTATATGGAAATTAATGAACAAAAGTCTCGATTGCGACTAAAGTTAAATCATAACGTCAGTAGAACACTGGAGTTGGGGTGAAAACCTATGGAGCTTTTTTATCATCCTTTATCTCGTTATTCACAGAAAGTGTTGATTGCACTCTATGAAAAACAAGCTAATTTTTACCCGCGCATTACCGACTTAGGCGATCCACTATCACGCAAAGCATTTCATCAATTTTATCCACCCGCAAAATTACCATTGCTTAAAACCCAAGATGGCCAACTCATCCCTGAATCCAGCATTATTATCGAGTACTTAGATAGGCATTTTGATAACAGTACCCAACTTCTGCCACCAGAACCACAACGCAACTTACAGGTACGTTTGTTCGATCGCATCATAGACAATGATATTAACAACCCATTATTTCAATTAGAAAAGTTAAAGCATATAGAAGACAGTAATGAATTCGAAATCAAACAATTAGAGAAGCAACTACTGACACAGTTTCAACGCTTAGACGCGCAACTCACACAACATCATTGGGTCTGTGGCGACAGTTTTACTTTAGCCGATTGCGCCCTAATCCCTTGTTTAAGCTATAGCTTCCAACATTTAAACTTGTTGGATTTAGATGAAGTGGTTCGCTACTGGCAGCAGGCACAACTGCGCGGCGCTTGGATGTTAGTACAGGAAGAAGTGTTACAGGCAGAAATGGAGGAAACAACAGGAGTCAGAGGCATACCTTAGTGAAATAAGTCATGCCTCCATCGGATCACATATTACGTTCTTTTTTTAACTGCAAAAACGCTTTCCACTTCACCACTTCTGGCGGCAACTCAGGTGCAGGATCGGTATAACCCGCCTCTTTCACTAATACATCGAGCGGCACCTGCTTACCTTTGCACACAAACACGCCGCGTACATGCACGATACAATGCAGGCCACGTTCGCTCACAAAGCGCTGTTCGATATAAAAATACTTTTCATCCCAACCAACAACTTTGGTTTCAATTTCAAAGGTTTTTAGCGGCTTGATATCGCGAATATAGGTAAATTCGGCGGCGTTGACTATCGGCATCCACTTCAACTTTAAGAAGCGTTTCAGTAGACCCATCTCGGCGAGCATATAGGTCCGCGCCAGATCCATAAATGCGGGATAGCGGGAGTTAGTCAGATGGAAATTGATGTCACAATCGCTCGGTAAAGCACGATAAGTGATACGACTTGTGCCTAGAAAATCGATCTTACGACAATGGCGCGTACGCCAAAATAACAACCAAAACAAACGAAAATACAAATTCATAACGAGTCGCCCTTGAAATAAGAGCCACAGGCTAACAGAGGTCATACCACAGGGCAAGCGTGAATCAGATCACAAAAAAGACGCACTAAGGCGTCTTTTTATCGATCAATTAAGCTAAATACCCTCAGATAATCATCCCATTAAAATGGGCTGATTTATCAAAACTCACAATTACTTATGCAGCAATGCCTGAATGTCTTAACAGGGCATCGATATTCGGCTCGCGTCCCATAAATTGTTTGAACAAGTCCATAGGTTCAGCTGAACCACCCATTTCGAGGATATTGTGCAGGAAGCGACGACCCGTTTCAGGGTTGAAAATACCTTCCTCTTCGAAGCGGGAAAACGCATCTGCTGATAATACTTCTGCCCATTTATAGCTGTAATAACCTGCGGCATAACCGCCCGCAAAAATATGGGCAAAACCATGTTGGAAACGGTTAAAGTCCGGTGGTGTTAATACGGCCACCTGACGACGTACTTCGTCTAAGGTTTCTTGAATACGCGCGCCTTTAGCGGGATCGTATTCGTGGTGCATTCTAAAATCGAACAATGAGAACTCGAGTTGGCGCAGCATCATCATACCAGACTGGAAGTTTTTCGCCGCGAGCATTTTATCCAACAAGGCTTTAGGTAATGGCTCGCCCGTTTCGAAGTGACCAGAAATTTCGGCTAGGGCTTCTTCCTGCCAGCACCAGTTCTCCATAAATTGACTTGGTAATTCAACCGCATCCCAAGGCACACCATTAATACCCGACACACCTGCAACATCGATTTTGGTCAGCATATGGTGGATACCATGGCCAAATTCGTGGAACAGGGTTGTCACTTCATCATGGGTAAACAGCGCAGGTTTGCCATCGACCGGACCATTAAAGTTACAGGTCAAATAAGCCACTGGCTTTTGCAATCCATGAGCGGTTTGACGGCGCACACGGCAATCATCCATCCAAGCACCGCCGCGCTTACCCGTGCGGGCATATAAATCGAGATAGAAACTGCCTCTATGTTCGTCAGTTTCGTCGAAAATATCGAAGAAACGAACGTCGTTATGCCAACGGTCAAAATCTTTTTGCTCGACAATCTTAAGGCCAAACAAACGCGATACAGTGTAAAACAAGCCCGAGAGCACTTTATCCTCGGGGAAATACGGGCGCAGGATTTCCTGTGAAATCTCATACTTATGCTGTTGTAACTTCTCGGCATAGAAGCTTAAGTCCCAAGAGGCCATTTCAGTCACGCCATATTCGGCCTCGGCAAATGCTTTTAACTCGGCTAATTCGGCCTTGGCTTGATCTTTTGAGCGCAGCGCTAACTCATTTAAAAATGCCATCACCTGCGCCGGCGTTTCAGCCATTTTCGTCGCCAGAGATTTGTCAGCAAAACTGTCAAAACCGAGTAACAATGCGAGTTCGTGGCGCAAAGCAAGAATTTCGTCCATCAGCGGGCTGTTATCAAACTCGCCGGCATTGGGACCTTGATCCGAAGCGCGAGTGACAAACGCACGATAGCATTCTTCCCGAAGACTGCGATTTTCACTGTAAGTCATGACAGGTAAATAAGAAGGGAAATCTAAGGTGAATAACCAACCTTCTAGCTCACGTGCCTGCGCCATTGCTTTAGCGGCGGCTTTGGCAGACTCAGGCAAACCAGCAAGCTCGGCTTCATCTGTGATCAACTTAGTCCAAGCTTGTGTCGCATCCAGTAATTGATTCGAAAAGCCACTGGTGAGTTCAGAAAGACGTTTTACAATTTCGCCGTAACGCACCTTTTGCGTGTCATCTAAGCCAATGCCTGATAGTTCAAAGTCGCGTAGGCTGTGCTCTATCACCATCTGCTGCGCTTGGCTCAATTGCGCAAATTCATTGGAGGCTCGCAGTGCTTTATAGGCTTGATACAAACCTTGGTGTTGGCCAACGTAAGTGCCGTATTCCGATAAAAGTGGTAAACAAGCATCATGGGCGGCACGCCACTCATCTGTGCTAGTCACTGAATTCATATGAGAAACGGGCGACCAAATTTGGCTTAGTTCATCGTCAACCTGTTCTAATGGTGCGACCAAGTTGTCCCACGTAAAAGGACCTTGATTCTGCAGCACTTCATCAATCTTAGCGCGGCACTGAGCAATAGCATGCTCAACAGCGACTTGAATATGTTCCGGTTTTATCTGTGAAAAAAGTGGTAATTTTGCGCCGCTAAGCAAAGGGTTGCTCATATTGACTCCTCAACAATCTGTATAGGGTATCTTCAAGATGCCAGTTTCAGGATCTTGAGGTTATTTGGGTATAAATAAGGGCTAATACCCTATTTATCAAGGCGAGAATATCGATTGCCTCCTTCGACGAAGGCGCTAGCGGTAATTACACATAAAAAAAGTGAACTAGTTCTCAATTAATATTTACATCTAATTTACTTAAGTGAACTTGACGACTTGATCGCAAACCTAATCCATTCTCATTAACACTCAAATTCAAACGCGTTAAAATTCTCCTATCATCTAACTACAACTTAAACTGGCTGGTATATGGCAACACCCACGGTGATCTTTTCTCACATACTTTGCACTTTAGGGGTGCTCTGCTTAAACCAAACGGTATTGGCAAATGAAAGCCTAATCCAGACGGAAAGTATCTCAAGTCAACAACAGCCCAATCAAGATGCTGCACCTTTGGCGCTCACACTCGACCTTGGGTGGGATAGCAAATATATCTCACAGGGGCGTGACAATTTAAAACATGGTGGCATTTATTGGGCAAATGCTTCAATCCAATATAATAATCTAACGACCTACGCCTTAGTGGGGCGTGGTGATAGCCAAACCTATACCGAGTGGAATATTGGCTTTGAATATACCTTCAACGTGGTTGAGCAATTAGAAGCGAATTTGGGTTATCAACGAATTGAAGGGTTTAGCGACAACCGTTGCCAAGATAATGAGCTTTTCGGTGAACTCGCCTATACCGCGACACCTTGGTTAATACCTTCGGTAAGTTATGTTTACTCCACGGAGGCTGAAGGTTCTTTTGTTGAAGTGAGTTTACACAGTTATTGGAATATCACTGACCAATTCACTCTCACACCATATATCACTCAAGGTTTTGATTTTAAATATAGAACTGAAAAACATAATGGGAGAAACCATCTTCAACTTGGCCTAGAAGCAAGCTATCAAATCACATCCGAGATCAATCTAAGTGGCCATATAAGTCACAGCATAGCCCAGAACGATATTGAGCAAGAAATGGCGGAAAATGGTGATACTGGCTCACAGGATCAAACCTATGCTGGTATCCATGTGGCAATGACATTTTAGGCTCTTATCAACCTATATCGCCCAATATGATGCCCATCCCTTGGCAAAAAAATATCTGCTAACTAAACTCAACATGTCGACGGAGCGACGTGTGTCAATCATCACGATGAAGCAGAGGAACAGGGAATGTTAGCGCATTATTTCGATATTATTCGTTCAATATTTTTTTTAGCTTCAGCCATGTTATTTGTGGTAACCCATTCCGTTCAAGCCCGCCAAACAGGTGAACCAGAGCTAACTTTAGAGACTTTATCTCAACCGCCCAAAAATCCACAATTACCGCTAGGTACCTTACTCG
The DNA here is from genome assembly GCF_000015185.1 of Shewanella sp. W3-18-1. Taxonomy (NCBI): domain Bacteria; kingdom Pseudomonadati; phylum Pseudomonadota; class Gammaproteobacteria; order Alteromonadales; family Shewanellaceae; genus Shewanella; species Shewanella sp. W3-18-1. The sequence continues at coordinate 4,569,494 of NC_008750.1, forward strand.
ATAATAATGGCCAACCTATCCATATACCCAACCAACGGCAAAGTGCGTTAGAGTATTCAACTCCAACCGTCTCGCTCGCTGAAACGCAAAAAAGCCAAACGCACGCCCCGTCAAAAAAAACTAAAAGTAAAAAGCTCAATCGCAAGCAACAGCTCACCAGCCGAGCACAGGTTGCTAATGATCCAAACTGTCGCTGGCTTGATAAGCGAATGCAACAACTCGAAGCACTAAGCAGTAGCAAACAGAATAAACCAGCACAATATCAACTTGATGAACTATCCGCTCGCCAAAAGGAATGGCAGTGTCTCAAGTGCGGAGCAGAAGGGCCTAACCAAAACGATTATTCACGTTGCCAATATCGCCGAGAAACCATGACACGCTAACTTTTATGCACTTTAGGGGCTTTGTGCAAATACCTCAGCCTTGTGAATAGACTAGTCTGTAATCACAAACCACCCTACAATGACCTTCTGCTGTAAAGCATCTCATCCTTGAAGTAAGACGGAGAAACTCATGGCTCAACATTTTGACTATATTTGCCTCGGCGCAGGTAGTGGCGGTATCGCCTCAGCAAATCGTGCTGCAATGCGCGGTGCAAAGGTTCTACTTATTGAAGCGAAGCAAGTTGGCGGAACTTGTGTCAACGTGGGTTGTGTTCCTAAAAAAGTCATGTGGTATGGTGCCCACATTGCAGAAGCGATGAACCTCTACGCTAAAGATTACGGGTTCGACGTTACAGTGAACAAGTTTGACTGGAACACGCTCGTTAATAACCGCGAAGCTTATATCGGTCGCATTCACGATGCTTATGGCCGTGGGTTTGCGAACAATAAAGTCACTTTACTAAATGGCTATGGCCGCTTTGTGGATGGCAACACCATTGAAGTGAACGGTGAATATTACACTGCAGATCATATTCTTATCGCCACTGGCGGCGCACCGACCATTCCAAATATTCCCGGCGCGGAATATGGTATCGATTCCGATGGTTTCTTTGCCCTACGTGAGCAACCTAAACGAGTTGCCGTAATTGGTGCGGGTTATATCGCTGTTGAAGTCGCTGGCGTTTTACACGCTCTGGGTAGTGAAACCCACTTATTAGTGCGTAAACATGCGCCGCTGCGTAATTTTGACCCTATATTGGTCGATGCTCTCGTCGATGCCATGGCAACTGACGGTCCGACACTGCATACCCATAGCGTGCCAAAAGCCGTCGTTAAAAATGCCGATGACAGCCTGACATTAAGTTTAGAAAACGGTGAAAGCATCACAGTAGATTGCCTCATTTGGGCGATTGGCCGCTCGCCAGCCACAGCAAATATCGGCTTAGAAAACACCGACGTGCAATTAGATTCCAAAGGCTACGTCATCACTGACGCCCAGCAAAATACCACCCACAAAGGAATTTACTGTGTCGGCGATATTATGGCTGGCGGCGTAGAGTTGACTCCTGTTGCGGTAAAAGCGGGGCGTTTGTTATCCGAGCGTTTATTTAACGGTATGACAGATGCCAAAATGGATTACAGTCTTATCCCAACAGTGGTTTTCAGCCACCCGCCAATCGGTACTATGGGCCTGACTGAACCCGAAGCGCGTACGCAATACGGCGATGATAACGTCAAAGTATATACATCGACCTTTACCTCAATGTATACGGCGGTTACAAGCCACCGCCAAGCCTGCAAAATGAAGTTAGTTTGCGCTGGTAAGGATGAAAAAGTCGTCGGTATTCACGGTATCGGTTTTGGCATGGATGAAATTCTTCAAGGCTTCGGTGTAGCACTCAAAATGGGTGCAACTAAAGCCGATTTTGATGCAGTTGTTGCTATCCACCCAACTGGGGCAGAGGAATTTGTTACTATGAGGGGTTAATGTAGAAAACCCACCTACACACGTTCGTATTGTAGAAAAACTGATAGGCCAGAGCATCGTTCTCTGGCCTTCATTTATCGACTCATCTATACACAGTCTCTTCTAATACGTTTATACACCTTTTCAATTTATCTGTGACCTAAGATATACAGTTTGGTGCTGTTAGGTTGACCAATTTTTGTTAATGCTACAGAGGGACTAGAGTAACCACGGCGATTCACATGTTAACTGTAAGAAGTTGTTACAAGTTTATGAAGTGACTCAACCGTCCGCTGAAGGTGGTAATTGCAGGTTTTAAATGTAGTGTTTAATTGATTACATGGCTTAAACCGGTGAGAATGGTTTATTGCTTTGGCTTTGGATTTCGATAAGGAATGATATTTGAGCGGTCAAGACGGAAATCGGGGATATTTAATTCAGTCAATAATTGCACTACTTGAGTCCCTTAACGACAACGATTGGACTACGGTAACAATAGAGGCCGATCACATATCAGATAAGGTAGATGTTGCTTGGCAAGGGATAAAAGGCACCAAGGTCAGCCAAGTCAAATCATCAATCAATCAAATCTCAAAATCTAATGCCGTAAAGTGGGCAAGTGAGCTTAAAGAGCAATCAAAAGCTAATGAGTACATATTAATTCTAGTTGGCCCTTGTTCGCAAAGTGTGGCGAAAATGGGCAGCTACAACACTGTTCTAATTCCTTGCCCTAAGAATATGGATATTAACGGGTTATTGAGAGAGGCATGTCATTTACTAGCCATTTTTTTGGAAAAAAACAGTATATATGCTCAATCATTTTTGCATAGGGAAGCGATGGCTAATGCTTTAGTTACTAAGTTATCGACCTTCGCAAGTCATGGAATTAGTTTATCTAGATACGATTTTGTGAATCTTTTACGAGACTGGTGTAGTTCTGTTTCTCGTGACACAAACTATATGTGGGAGCAAGTAAGTTTTGAGCATCAGAGAGGGCTAGAAAATGCAATAGCAGGAAGGAGGCTTGGCCCATCTGATGTAATTCATTGTCCAGAACTTTCTATATGTAATGAGATAAAAACTGAGTTAGATAGGTCTCATTTATACTGGATTACAGGTAATAAAGGTTGCGGAAAATCTATAACAGCTTGGCAAGTGGCTAAAAAGTTTTACGACGAGGGCTTTATTGTTTGTAGGCCAGACTATAGCTCCGAACCTGCTAAATTATTAAAATCATTAGTTAATGATAGTAATAAAATTTTGGTTATTGACGATGCACAACAATACTCAAATGATTTTATTTCACGCTTATCTGAAAGAGCTTGCTCAACATTAAAAATAATATTTACTAGCACATTCATTGACTTTAACATCCCCTCTCCAGCCTTAATTTCTCCGTCGTTAGCCAATAAAGAAATTCAGAATGCACTTATAAAGCGAAGAAGTGAAGTATTACCTATAGTACAGAGTTTTGATGATGATATCAGTGACAGCTATATGGGAACTTCCCTTGAAAATAGGCTTATACAATGTTCCACACAAAAATCGCCTTGGGAATTTTTCTGGGTTTTAAGAGGTGGCTGGAAAACTGCGAGAAAAGAATTTGAAAGAATTCAACAGATTACCAATGCAAATCTAATAATATCAATTATTGCCGCTAGACAGATCAGCAGTTGTGACGCCGGTATTTCAATAAGTCGTTTGATAGAGTATACAGAAACTGAAGGGGTGAAACCTCAAGAGTTTGATAAAGCTATATCCCAATTAGAGTCTCTGGGACTGATCACTATATCTGATGATATTCTAAGAACAAAACATATCAGCTATGCAGATAGGTTGATTAGTGAATGCTTTAATAGTAAAAACTACAATTCTTGGCCTGCCTCAGTAGATATGGTGTTGAAAATATTATTGGATGATACAGTGGGTCTCGAAGGGGTTTATTGGTTACTTCAATCTATTGACTTAACCGATGCTACTAGATTCGAAAGTAAAAAGTTATGGCTTTCGATGCTAAATCCATTGAAGACTAGATGTAAACAAGAATGGAAACAAAGTGAATGGGCAATAGGTTGTTACTACTATCTTATTCGTTTTTTTGATATTTCAAGCGAAGAACTTAATTCAGATGAAGAGCATCTTTTGCAGTGGTTTACTTCAGGTTTCGGTAGAAAGGCGATTTTCAGCCAAGAAATTGCTAACCATCTTATCAATTTAGGAAATAGGATAGAACCAAACCTGTCTTCAGAGCAAGTTAAACGCCTATTTGAGAAAGTAGATAGTGATAGGCTTGTCCGACTCGCAAATGAAATATCAGTCAGCGATTTTTATAGCTTTGGTGAGTTGATAAATAGATTAACTTATTTCCACCCAACATGGGTAGAGAACTTTTTATTGAGTTTTGATTGGAGTAGAATTGCAAAATTAATAAATAAGACTATTCCAGAATATCGAGGTTCAGTAGATAAACTAATTGAAAGTGTATTTTTACTAACAAACTTAGGCAAAGAAAAAATTGATTACAGATATGTGACTGATTCAAAACCATTCATTATTAAGTGTTATGAAGCTGACCCTATAAATGCAGTTAACGCTTTTACCGGTGTATTCTGGCGTTGCCTAGGTTTTTATCCTCATTTCTTAAGAGGGGGAAGAAACCCAACCACGCAACAGCTCAATATAGCAAAAGATATTGTATCAAAGTTATCACCAGAGTTGATGGCTAAAGCAATGTATAATTTGGTTTCACGCGACCTTGAAAATCTGGCTCGCTCCCTGTCTGTAATTAGTGAAATAGATGAGTGTTTTATACAAAATTTACTCGTAAAACTTGATCAAAATAGATTTAATAAATCTATTAACACAGATTGGAAAAAGCAGTCAGATGAACTTCAACATCTGATTAGTTTTTTTGGTGTTAAAAGCAAAAAAGAGCCTGCACGTTCTTGGATTTCTCTAAACAGAGATAATATCGAAGGAGCACTACACCCAATATTCATTGGCTTAGCGCCAGAAATAGCTATTGAATTTTTTACCGATGGAACGCAATTAAAGTTATTTGATAAAGAAAATAGATGGCATGATACTGTGTTTGCGCTGGCATCTCTAGCAGAACATGATGAAAATACTAGCATTGAGATAGTAGAGAAATACTTTGATGAGATTGAAGATTCGCTATATAAGCTAACTCTAGACCCTCCTCATCTCATCTTAATTTTTTTTCGCATCATTCATTCATTATCTATAGATTTATTCTCAAGATTGGTTTGTAGGATTAATTTAGAAGATCCTAGGGCCTTAAAAACCATCAATCAGCTAAATAAAACTCAAGAAAAAGAAAGAAAAAATTATTTAAAACTGGCTAGACTAGCAATGGGGCTAGGAGGAGAAATAGCAAATTTGGGTCAAAGTTTGAATGATAAATTAAAAAATAATAAAAAAGGCTGAAATAAGCACATAAATATGCCATACATTTGGCAATCCGGAATGTAAATTACTCGCTTAGATTCCTAACTCGGAACTTTTACAATTGTAGTTTGTAATGGTTTAATGGATATTCGTAGAAAAATTACACTTTATCACTTGAGTTATTTTTTGTTAGTCTCTATTTTGTCATGATATGGACACATTTATGTCAATGTCTGGTCACATGATTTAGATAAGTATTTGTTTTCCTCAATACTATCATGTCATCATTTGGTTTTTACGACATATTTAATGGAAAAAGCTACTTTAAAAGTAGCTTTTTATTGGGACATTTTTTCAATGAGATCAAGCTAGCAAACTTAAGAAGGATCTTTACGCGAGAGTACTTATCTTTCTTTAATACATAAAAATCTCAGATGTAGTTATATAACAAACAAGCAGCACATTATGTATAAATTTTTGCACGCTTACAGGCAATTTATTAAAATGTTTAAATAACATTTAAGTCTTACACTTGATACTGTTTTCATACACAGTACTTGTGTGGTTAAATTATTAAAAATCATTAGATAAGAGTGGTTATTATGGAACAAAATAAAAAGAAACTACGCATCAAGCTTCTTAGTTGGATCGCAGCACTTTGCATAGCACAACTCATGGTAGAAAAAGTGTTATTCGATATCCCTAAGCTAATGATGGATAAGGACATTGAATTCTATCAGCCAAAAAGTGAATTAGAGTCTAACTTGAGAGAGATGAATTTATATATTCATGAAAAAAATTTAATTTCAAAGCTTAGTATCGAAACTGGTGAAAAAACCGTTAATGATGAATATATGGCTATTTTGCGTGAATACCATAGCCAAATGTTAGAGTTGTATAATATTATTTCATCCAAGCCTTTTTTGATGTCGATCGAAAAAATGTCTAATAATATCGGCATATCTGTTGGTTATACCAATTCAGAACAGTGCTTGTTCATTAATAATTCAAAAGAAATATACAATAGATTAGTCCAGGAATATCCATCACTAATTGAAAAATTAAGCCAAAGACCGGATGCTATTATGCGTATACATCAGCGAATTTATAGTGTTAAGCCGGAAAAAGATGAAAGTGGCGAGTACAACGTTGATGGAATGACCGAACGAGTAGATATTATTCGAGATCTGATGGAAGATCCATATTTAGCAGTTAGAAAAAACAATACTGAAGCATTGCAAGAAATTAACCAGTTCCTAGTTCGTTTTGATGATCTTCATGCTATATATACTCGTTGTGCTGAAAGCTATAACAGTGAAGTGAAAAATATGACAGGAATTAGGGATGTTGTTAGTTTCTTAATCTTCATAGTATTGACTTTACTCATTTACCGTAAGGAAATTATCAGTTAACACTGTAGATGTCGGCTTATAACAAATCTCTGCGCCGACGGCGAGTATGCAATCCCCCCCCGAGAAACCGATGTCACCACTAAGAGTCCGTCGTGAAAACTAAAGTTTATTTACTTGCTTAGATTTTAGCTCCGGCTTTGTTTCCTAAATCAGTTGAACTAAAACCATAGCTGGTGATCTGATCGGCATAGCCTATCAACTCACCCATCAATCGTGTCAAAACCTCGCTATAAAACAACCAACTGGAAGCAATACAATCAAGCCTTAATCAATCGTGGCTCACTTACCTTCTGGATTGATGAGGACGCTATCGCCCAGTGGAAAGCTAAGGCCGAGCAACCAAGGAAAGGTCGCCCACACGTATTTAGCGACTTAGCCATTACCACCGCACTGATGGTTAAACGTGTTTTCTCTATGCCACTGCGAGCGTTACAAGGCTTTATCAACTCGGTGTTTAAACTGGCTGATATTCCGCTTTCGTGCCCACATTACACTTGCATCAGCAAACGAGCGAAAGCCGTCAAGATTGCTTTTAAAACCAAGACGCGTGGCACCATTGAGCACTTGGCTATCGACTCGACAGGCTTGAAGGTTTATGGCGAAGGTGAGTGGAAAGTGAAGAAACATGGCACAGATGGCAAGCGCCGCGTGTGGCGTAAGCTGCATATCGCCGTCGATACCCATAGCCATGAAATTATTGCAGCAGAACTGAGTTTATCCGGTGTCACTGATGCTGAAGTTATGCCGAATTTGCTCAAGCAAACCCATCGAAAAATCCGAAATATTTCAGGTGATGGTGCTTACGACACAAGAGCCTGTCACGATGCGGTTCGTAGAAAACGCGCTTTAGTACTCATTCCACCGAGGGAAGGTGCTGCACTCTGGGAACAGGGACATCCGCGTAACTTAGCGGTCAGTTGGCAACAGCTTCATGGTTCAAATAAGCAGTGGAAAAAACGGTATGGTTATCATCGGCGGTCAATCTCAGAAACTGCCATGTACAGGGTAAAGCAATTACTTGGTGGCAGATTGAGCCTGCGAAATTATAACGGTCAGGTGGGAGAAACTTACGCGATGATAAAGGCTTTGAACAAGCTTACAGGGCTAGGCATGCCTGAAACTTACCGTGTAGTTTGATATTTAAACGATTATGAGGGGCTTTGTTCGCTGAATCGATTTAGGAAACAAAGCCTTTAGCTCCACCAAAAAGTCGCTTAATAAAGCGGCTTTTTTATTGGAGCATCATTTGGTAATCCCCCAAAAAACTTTCACATGTGAAAGTGCTAGCAACTTTTACTATTCAATGAAAGCGCTCAAACTGCCCCAATTGGTACATTGTAGGCCTTAGGATCTCGATAGCAGTAGCAGATACTGAATGAACCAACAGTTATTACAAAGTTCATCCCGTGGCTTATTTGATCAAATCAGACGACGTACATATAGGTGGTGAAATCATCACTGAAACGGACCCTATAGAGTTTCTGAATGGCCGAAATCTAGGGTCATTGCCTACTATTTATGACCAAAACTGGGGATATGTTGCACCAGTAAACCACTGGTTCATTCATCTTAAAGCGAACAAACGACTTGAAAATCTAAGTTCCTACGCAAGAGCGCTTTTGCATTATTGGAATTTTCTTGAATCAGAAAAGTTAACCTGGGACGTGTTCCCCTTAGCAAAGGGTTTAAAGCCTACATATCGATATAGGAATGACAAACTTCTCAAGAGTGTTAAAGCTGGTGAGCTGGCATACTCAACTGCAAAGACGTATATGACTCATGTCGTCCAGTTTTATTTATGGACAGCACATGAACGTTATTACGACATCAGCGAGAAACACAAACCCTTCGAAATCGAATTTGTAAGAATACAGAGAAGCGACATGCTGGCTCATATGATGCCTAAATTTCTGGTCCAAACTACAGATTTGCGCATCAGAACGCCGAGGGATGCAACCAGCAAGAATATTCGAGGGCTAAAGCCCTTAACTCAAATTGCACTCACTCATTTAGCTCTGCATTTACGTAACACGCCTTGCGAATTTCGGCTGATCTGTTTGCTCGCAGCTCAATGCGGCTTACGTATCCAAGAAGCGTCGGGATTGACTTTGACCGCACTAGAGCAATCGGTTCAACGCTCAGGTTCTATAACTCATTTCGAGTTAACAATAGGACCAAGTAATGGTGTACCTACGAAATACAATAAAACTCGAACTATTGAGATAACAAGTCGCCTTTTATCAGATTTGAAAACTTATGCCATTAGTGAGCGGCGAATGTGCCGACTTGACAAACTTCTTAGCAAAATTGAGTTCAACAAAGGCATCAATGACATAAAAAAGTCCCACTCTGTTCATGTCTCAAAGGAAAAACTCGACGCCCTGACCACAGCCCAGCGATATGAACCCTTATTTATTAGCCAACAAGGTAATCCATACGACCCAAACACAATAGGCTCTCGCTTTGGAGAAGTTCGCCGCTCAATAATTAAGTCAGGAATACAATTTGAGCATAAGTTTCATGATCTTAGATGTAGTTATGCAACCTACCGACTACATAGCCTACTTGAAGCAGGTATTGAGCCTGCGAATGCACTGAGCTTACTGATGGGGTGGATGGGACATAAGAATGAATCCACGACATGGAAGTACTTACAGTACCTCAAAAGAAAAGAAGCGTTAAAAGAGAAAATATCTGTACTAGACAGCATTATGCATCAAGCATTAGAGGAAGCTAATGAGTAAGACATTGAAATTAATAGCCCCCTGGGTTGAATATCTTTGTATTCCCATACGAAACGGAGCAAACGCACACACACTCTTGGACTTTAATCGATTCAGGTATCGCGGGGTTCCTAAAACACATGAAATAAAGCTGGGAAATGTTCAGCTATTAGACCGTGATGATATAGCACAGAGAATGTTCATCGCTATCACAGGCAAAGAAGATGTGTCACCAGCGACTAAAGGCAACATATTTCTAGCCGCGAGAAGACACTTTGCATTTTGCGATGCACAAACGCCCCCACTCCAACCGTTATCCGAAACAGCATATGTTAAAGAATTAGAATATAACTCTATCCGTCAGCGACGAGGAGAAATCAAAGATAGTACTGAAAGCAGGAAGCGTGCTGATTTGTCTTCCCTATATCAGTGGCAAGACCTATCAATTAAAAATATCAAGCCACTAAAAATACGACACTCTGGATGCTCTCAAACAGAACCGACTCGCGGATATAGTGATGCAGATTTAAAACTGTTGCTTCCGTTGCTAAGAAGCATTTTTAAGCAATTGTATCAACAATTTATTGTTGACCCACAGCTTCATTTTCAGGCCAGTCCAAACGAAAAAACAATGGTGTTTTCCTGGAAGGGAAATGATTATCCAGTGTCTGGAGGAGCGTCTAAAATCTTTTATGCCGCAACCTTTCTCCTTAGTTATTACACATGGAGTAACAGTACCGTCTTATATAGTTTAAGACGCCCGCAGACCAGCACACATGCCATATCAAGTAATTGGTATCAAATGCCAGCGTTTAAACGACGAGCATTCAAGACCGTCACTGTAGAATTAGGTGATCATGGCCGAATCGAAATCCCTAAGTACGCTACACAGTTTTTCGATCAACTATTGATAGCATCCAAATTGGTTGATCCTTCACCAAATGGATTGCTCTTACCAGCCTATAGCTATCGCAGCAAAAAAGTACAAATGATGAGTGGAAGCCTGCTCAATGACTTTAAGGCGAAGTGGTTTACAAAGAATTTCCCAATGACCGATGAGCGAGGAGAAATACTATGGCCTGTACCAAGACGCTTCCGCGCCACAGGCAGTCATCTAACTTTGGCACTTAAAAGTACACTGGAAGCTGCGATTCTTCTGGATAACACTCCTAGGACTATCGCCCTCGCATATTCAAGTGGAAACCCTCATGAAAACGATCTGATGAACCGAGATACAAGTCAAACTTTGGAGCAGATCGTTCGCGACAGACAAGGTGTGGAGTCAGCAAAACAAAAGGTCAGAGAGGCACAAAAAGTGGAAGTACTTGCCTATGAAGCGTACATCCGACGAGCATCTCCTCCCATTCGTAGCGCTCACGGCAGTTACTGCAAAGATCCTATGGGCGCTATGGCTGAGAAGTTTACATCAAGAGCACGAGCACATGGACTCATAACTGAGAATGAAAGCCTAGCATGTGCCGATTTACTCAAATGTTGGAGCTGCGGACATCAAGTTCTTGTCGAATCGGTGACTGACTTATGGTGTGCTCTTAGTTTTCGCGAATGCATTGAAGAATCGGCATACCTGCATATAGATAATGCTCATTATCAGAAAAATTTTGGTGAAGCCTTAGCAAAGATTGACCTCCGCTTAAAACAATTAAGTCCCAAAATTGTTCAGCAAGCCAGAAGAAAATTAGCAGATGAAGGTCGTCATCCCCTGTGGATGGATATAGATAGTGTCAATATTAGCTGAGGACAAAATGAAACCACTATTACATTTGCCAATTGAAACGCCTAGTTCACTCCATCTTTACACCCAAGATGTGGAACGATTAGTCAAAGAGCGTAACTGGGACAAATTGAACCAAGTACCTGTATGCATAGATCAACATCAAATATTAAGAGCATACTTTGGCCAAAATCGTTGGGATTGTAGCCCATATGCCTCGGATAAAGGCAGCGATAAAAACCAACGAGAATTTGATTTCTCTTATTTAGCGGATTCTCCTAACTTGCTTCTTGAAGCTAAGCTTATCGTTTATGGATGGTTATACGAACAAGGGCATTGCTTTGGGCAAAAATGCAAATTGTCCACTTTAACCTCTAGATTTAATATGGGGTTAAAAAGAGCATTAGTCAGCCTGAAAAACAATGGTTCTAATAACCTTGTAGAGTTGAATAATTATGATGTCTGGCAAAAATTTGAAATGGATTTACAAAGTGAGTCATTAAGCAAACGCACAATTGAACTTGTTTTCACAGCTCTTCAATCAGTTGAAAGGCTGAATCCGTGGCTTCCTTTTGAGTTATTGCTACCAAATACCAACTATAAACAGTTAGCGAGAAAGCTGGCAGACCAAGAAAAATTAGAACATAAGCAATCACTAGCCATACCGCAAGCATTAGCAAATCTACTGTACGGGCAAGCAATCTGCGATGTAGAAAGAGCTTGGCCCCATAAAGAAAAACTAGCCCAACTCGAACGCGATTTACAAGCAAACTATGATATAGGTCGTACAGCAGTAGACTATAAACTAGCCACTGGTAGATGGAAGTGGCTTTATGATGTGGAAGGCAGGCTTAATAGCAAAAAATACGTTGAAGAAATCAACAAAGCGACACCTCGCTCGCAATCAGAAATCATCATAGAACATCTTGGTGGAACAGGATTACTACCAGATGATAGTGTTGATGGGAACTGGCTATTTACATGGCGAGCGAATCTTCAAGCCGCTTGTTTTGTATGTTGTGGCGCATTCAGCGGAATGAGAGTTAGCGAACTGTTTGAACTCCATGAGGATAGTTTTCGCACATACACTATCAATGGACAACTATTTCACTCTGTATCAGCGGCAACGCATAAGCTTGCTGCTGGTAGAAAAAAAGAAGAGTGGCTCACCAGCCCTATTGTAGAAAAAGCCATATCGCTCGCAATTTCATTGAGCGCATGTGCCCGTGAACAATTGGTAAAACTTGCAGCGCATAGTAGCGATCCTGGGCAAGTTGATAAATTATTGGAAATATCAAGTAACTTATGGCTTAGCCAAGCACAACGGAAAAACTTACCAATCCTCATATCTCGCACAAAATGGAACGACAAACTAAAAAACTATGCAAAAAGAGTTGGTGCAATCGTTGATGAAAAAGCATTGTCTGAATGTCGTCAGCTTAATCCAAGAAATGGGGGAGCAATAGAGGACAAAGTTAACTTAGGAGAACCTTGGCCTTTTCTCACCCACCAATTTCGACGCACTTTTGCCTGTTTTGCCGTCCGCAATGGACTGGGCCACCCTATATCCATTAAGCAGCAATTCAAACATATCCATGTTCGCATGAGCGAATGGTATGGGAATGGCGCAATCGAATCCCGCCTACAGGATATAAAGGTAGATAGTGAGCTAATTAACTTGCTCAACGAAGTAAAACTTGAACAAACAACGGCGCACTTTGATAAATGGTTCAGTAGTGATGAAAAGCTAACGGGAAGCTTTGGTAAAGCTATTGTCGCCATGCGTGACGACAAACCTGTGATCTATAGCAACTGGGATGGCTTGTATCGATTGGTTAAAGAAAAACGATTAACTTTACATGGCACTCTACATAGCTATTGTAAAAATGGCTATGAATGTGACATGGATGGAGTAATAAATGCTGCATTCTGTGTCGATTGCCGTGGCGGCGGTAGCGTCGTGGATGATAAAAAAGCGTCATGGTGGCAAAAGAAACATCAAGCGTTGAGTAGCTATCTGAAGCAGCAATCCAATGTCAGCCATGCAGAGTATGCTCACTGTATTACACAGATTCGAGCTGCCGAGAAAGTGTTGAATGATTTTGGACTGAAATTTGAAAAATATCAGCACCCATTGCAGGTTATCGATTTATGAAAAAGTCAGAAAATACACTTCTCAAGCTTGAAGCGGCTTTGCAACGAATCATCGAACGAAAAACCAAACGAATACCCGATCACCGTAAATTATCGGTTCGAGCTGTAGAGGAAGAAGCCGGATTGGGAAATGGCAGTTGCTATTACTATCCAGATTTTAAGCTCAGAGTTCAATCAGAAGTACAAAAACTAAAGTGCCTTACGCCTGATACCGCCGTTCGAGCCGATGTCGAGATTTTGAGAGAAAAGCGCAACCAAGAAAGAAAGATAAAAATTCAGTATCGTGAAAAAGTTGCTGTATTGAACCAAAGATTAACTTCAATGGCCGCAGAACATCATCAACTAAGTCATGCTCTAAGGAGTGCTCTTTCACGTATTGAAGATCTTGAACTTCAGATAGTTGAGCTCAAACAGAGCCAGATTGTGAGAATCAAGTAATTGTATACCTGAGCTAGTTTTACTACCCTTTGCTGGCTAAACTAGCCAAACAAACAGAGCCAGGAAAACTTTCACATGTGAAAATTTTCCTGCTTAACCTCAAAGGCAGAGAAGATGGGTAGAAAACTTGAAGACATCATTGCAGAGCAGCCTCAAGAGGTCGTTTACACAGCCGAAGAGATAGCGTCGAAGCAGTTGATTCAGCTTCGCCTGATGGAGCTACTAAAGCGTATCGGTGCTGATGCAGGTTTCCAAATTGATAGCTGTACTATCGATAGCCTACAGCAGTTGAAACAAATTGTTGAATCAGGCGGAGGAAAACTCCGTCTTCATATTGACCTACGAGATGGCTCAAGCCACGGTTTCAAGCTGTGACATTCCTACTTTCACATGTGAAAGTGACAATTCATACGAAAGCCAGTAAATCATTAATCCTTAAAAAGTCATTTAAATCATATTGTTAAGCATGACTTTTTTAGCCGAGATGAAACGTTCTGGTGTTGGGTTGATGTCGTATGTGGCAATTGTTTAAGCCGCTTCTTGAGAAGCGGCTATTTTGTACCAATTCATCTGAGGCTAAATAGTGATCGTATGAATCTCCAAGATTTAACCAGCCAACCAATAAAATTCGACCAAGCAATCGGACCTGCTTTATTTTTATCAGCTATGTAATTCAGTTTATCCACACGATCTCTTACTTGTACGGCTTGTATTTGTTCAGGGCTAAACTTTGGAGCCCAGATTATCCTGTTATTATTAATAAAATAGTGAGATTTGCATTTGTAGTTCCAATTACCAATAGACGGGTAAAGCGACACAGTATTTACGCCATTTTTGAGCTGCCAGTCTGCGGGGGACAGAGGTGTTACTACTTCCTCTCCACACCCACAGCAACATTTATGGATCGCAGTTTTATAGGTTTCACTGATGTACAGTTTTCCCTGCTCAATATTTTCTGGAATAAATTCCACAAATACAGGCGTAATATAGTGCACTGCCATCAGTCCTCCTCGGGGCCATCATCTCGGGTGAGAGATTGAAGCGAAAGCGTGTAATTCAGATTGTGAGCCTGTCCCTGATCCAGATAGAACCCCATGTACTGCTTCCAACGCATGACGGCCAGTGCTGCATTCATCGCATTCAAGTCAGCGACCTGAATATTGCTCTTGTATAACGCCTCATCATCATCGTCATGTAAGTTGGCCCTTTGTGCCAAATGAAGATTCTTTTCATTAGTAACCAGTGTGACTCGGCACGTGCCACGCAGTTGTAAACTGGCATCTTCGACTATCTCAATTCCCATCCCGACATCAATAAATGGAATCCCTCGATTAACAAGATGCTGAGTCACAACTCGGCGCGCTTGACCGTTATCAACAGCAACAAAAACAAAAGTGAAGCTGTCCAACTCATAAACATTCTGCTCGTCCAAGAAGTAGGGATGTGCAACAACTCCATGTCGCATTGCACTATAGACATCAAAAAAATAATCAACTTTTTTGGGAGCAGACTGTAACTGTTCTAGCGATGCAGCACCAGGAGCCCTGAACGCGTTATGCGGCTCGAAGTCATCAGCATCGAATAGATGAATCTCAGCAATCGGAGTCTTGGCAAGTAAATCCAAAATAAAACTACCTGTTCCTCCAACCCCAACTATAGCTATACGTGAACCTTCGAGTTTCTGTGTTATTGCAGTAATACCTGCACGTGAAGAGGCCGTGTCGGGGTAACAAAAGACCGAGCTCTCATCTCGCTGGCCATGTACAATACCTGTTCGACCATCTGCATTTGAATCGACTAAGCGAGCCTGACTAACAAATAGAGTGTGGTAATGAACCACCTTGTCATAAAAATTGCTAAAATCCTGTCCGTTAGGTTTATTTGAAAGATAAAAGTCGACACCAAACTCATCGAAGAGAACATGTTGGTTAGGGCTATTTACCACCTCCGTCATGGGTCGCCCTTTGCCATCATGAGGATATTCACCTTTAAACCACATCGTATGATCTTGTGGCCGCGTGTCTTGCTCGCCATTTTCAACAAAGGGGCAAGCAAGAGTCGCAAATTTTACTTCACCAGACTGATTCAGGTAGGGGATGGAATGTACCAACAGATGTTGGCGCACAATATCTATCTCAAACCCTTCTTCAATCAGTCGGAGGATCGACGGGTTATGAACGGTTAGTTTTGATGACATCGAACTTCATCCCATTTCTAATTGCTACAGATTGCCCCTCTGCCAGAGTTCCGTCAGGAATCTGAGGACCGACGTAGGTCACTGTGTAAGTGATATTAGGGTCGACTTGCCCAGGAAATGCCAATTCAACGACCTCCCCGTAGCTGATTCGTTCCCCATCGAACTGTTTAGGGCGTGCATTGACTATGATGTTAACTGGCTTATTTTTATGACCGTTGCCATGGTCAGAAGAATGAGACATATTGTCCTTCCTTTAATTTGATTATTGGCAAGGTCTATTGCTAAGGTTATACTTGTCTTCGCCAAAAGTTAGTAAAGCTTAGATAGAGCTTGCGATTCAGGGTTTGAGTTGCTTGATAAGCTAAAGAAAAGCCTTAATGCAAAAGCATTGGGGCTTTTTTCGCTGCATTTTCACTTTCCAATAACAGTTGCCAGCTGTTTGAGACGTTGCCCATATTTCCTCGGCTTTTTCTTGTATCTCCATATTTCCTTTGTGTTTTATGAGTCCTTCGTCGAAGGCTTCTTTCATGGCCACCTTCCCAAGATAAGGGGCAAACAACGTGTTGGTGTTCATCGTGTCAAACCTCCTGGTTCAATATTTTTTTTTAACCAGAGTCTAAGAATCCGCGCTCGAACACATGTTAACCTTAAATCTGATTAAATCAAGTTTTTTAATCAGATTTTTCCAATCAATTTATAAACAAACTCTTTACCGCCTGATTCCGCAATCTCTTCAGTACGGTTAACGTAACCAAACTTAAATAGGTTCTTCAGTCTAGTGCTCGCATTTTGTGTGGAAATATCAAATGCTTTACTAATTTCGCTGGTTGTTGCTCTATAGTGCTTTAGCAGGTATCCAATCAACTCTTTCTCAGATTTAGTCATTTCTGGACCTATGAATGAAGCGTGCATGCCCTTCCATATAGTCATTGGCTGTTCTTTTGCTATCGCTCCATATGTCCAGTTGTCTACTAGGTCTTCATCTACAATGTTGGTTAGATAGAAAAATTTATTCCCTGCAAAGTGTTTTGCCAAAGCCATAACACTTTCTCTAGGAAAAGATGCATCAGTAGCTTCGATACCCTTTAGGGATATCTCAAAAGTTTCGACAGACGGGTGGGCTTTGACAGCTCTAAGAAGTTCACTGTAAACGGCCTTACCTTGCACATTTCCATTGGGGTGTGTGTCTTTGGTGTAATCAATCAAATCTAGACGCATAGGTTCTGATTCAGTTTTTTTATTTAATGAGAATATAGCATATTAATCAAGGTAAAAGTCAAAGCAGATGTGAGTTCCAAGAATTTTCTGTAATTTGGTCTTGGATGTGTAATCATGCAATGCTCCTTGTTGGTACTTCAACGTCAGTTCAAAGGTCTCTTGCCTAACGCAAATAGTAGCATCGAACTTTGCTGCATTTCTGGCACTAACTTTTAACCCTAAGCCTCGTCCTTTGAAGTCAGCATCCTGCGCTCCACTGACCCCCCCAAACTCCAAAACCTCTTTCAACAAATTAACATCTGAATCCTTCCCTTTTAGGGGATACTTTTTATGTAGCAATGGGTATCTGGATTTCAGCACAGGTCTAATAGTCCCTATGATCCCTCTACCACTATCAGAGAAAATGGTTTGAACCTTCTTACGCTTTGCACCCTTTCCGTAAACTTGAAGTGCTGCGACACCTGGAATCGGGGTCTGCGAATGCTCGATAATGTTGTTGATATACTCTGCAATGAATCCAAATGCGGTATTTGCATACTGATCACCAGCTAGCTCAACAAAGGCATCTTTCAAGCGCTTTGGCAGATTTGATTCCTCAGTTCCAGCAGGTATCGACACAAATTCCATTAGTTTTATGTTTTTACCATAATGCGTAGAGTAGTCCTGCACTTTTGGGAAAACCTGAACAGCTTGGTTTAGCGCATCAAACAAGCCGACACGACAGAGATAAGAAAACGACTCAGAACACTCTGAAAAATCAAGGATAATTTCCTTTCCAACGCAAGCAAGCTGGTTAACTAGCGATAAAATCCGAGCTATAGCGCCAAGCATTATTGAGCAATTATGAAACTCAAAGCGAATCTCAGGGGTAGAGTCTAACCATAGATCCGGGGACTTTGATAGAATATCATCAAAGTCTAATGCACTAAGCCACCCAGTTTTCTCCACACTTACGACAACAGACTTTGGGCGTATAAACCACAACCGGTCTATTTGCTGAAAGTCGTCAGTTGCATCGTTATAAAGAAGTGAATTTACGTCTTTTTTGTCCAGTCCTAAGAGCTTTGCAATTTCTCTTCCTTTCAAGCCTGGTTTTTTGTTAAGTAAATCAATTATATCTGCTTTCATGGTGCGCTACTCAGCAAGACTCCCAACCGCTGCAAAAGGATGACTGAACTCCGGACAGCTCTATTGAATATATTGATACGATTCTTTTTTTTTCAAGTGGATACAATGATAAAACCTATAAAAATAGTTGCTTGAATTATAGATCCATTCTGGTGAAGGCCTCGTTAGTAAATGTTTTTAGACGTCAATGATTCCCACCCCATTTAGGAAGGCAAGTGCGAATGTTTGGGAGTTGAGGGCGCAATATGCTTTTTGGTTAATGTGAAAACTCTGGAAATTCTAGTGTAGGAACTAGGATTTTAGAAAAATTCTACTCAAAAACTGATTTTTCAGGAAAATGAGTGGAAAGTGTTGATAGCAGTGGTTTTGCAGAAAAATTCCAGACTCTGGGTGTGGTAGTATCGAACTACTATGCGCTAGATGCGTAAGTCAAAAGTCATTGCATGTTGTAACAAAGCGTTTTAGGAACGAACGCAAACCCAAGTGCATGAAATCTAAGCACCTAAAGCTTACGTTCCTTAACATAATCGATTTTATATCAACGGATTAGACACTCTGTCTAGTCCGTTTTTTTTGCCTTATTAACGCTTAATACTAAGACATAGATAATCAAATATTCGTTTTAATTTTACCTTTCACCCTTCCAAAATAATCAGTAATCAAATTATTTTTAAACCGTAAAATCAAGCCAGACTTGGCCACCTCAAGCAGCAAAATATCATTTTAGGTTGAGTTTTAACCCTAAAAATGCGTTAATATAGTTAGAGTACTAATAAAATAAAGTGCTATCCCCATCTGTTTTAATCCCAATAAACCAAGGAAATATTATGTCATCGACAAAAACAGCGGATGAAAATCCCATCTCACAGGCCATAGGTTCGGCCCGCACTCACCTTAAGGAATTAATGCAGTTTATGTGTTTATTCGCCATTTTAAGCACCTATCTCTTTGTCATTTTGAAACCGAGCTTCATTCAAAATAACAAAGCGTTAGGAGGAAAATAATCGATGAATTCCCTCTCTTACGTGTCCTTAGGTATTTATTTTATTGCCATGCTCGCTATTGGTTTATTTGCCTACCGTAAATCCACCAGCGATGTGTCAGGCTATATTTTAGGTGGCCGTAAAGTGAGTCCGCAGGTCACTGCACTCTCGGCTGGCGCATCGGACATGAGTGGCTGGATGCTTATGGGTCTTCCGGGTGCAATGTTTCTAGTGGGTTTTGAAACCATTTACATCGCCCTCGGATTATTGATTGGTGCTCTAATCAATTATTTGGTGGTGGCGCCTAAATTGCGGGTTTACACTGAAGTCGCAAATAATGCCCTTACGATTCCTGAGTTTTTTGCGAAACGCTTTGGTAATGCAAACAGTAGTATCCGTATTATCGCCGCAGTGATCATAGTGATCTTTTTTACCTTATACACCTCCGCAGGATTAGTTGCGGGAGGTAAGTTATTTGAATCAGCTTTCGGCCTAAATTATAACATTGGCCTAGTCGTCACACTCAGCGTAGTGGTTTCTTATACTCTGCTTGGGGGCTTTTTAGCCGTAAGCCTGACCGACTTTGTGCAAGGCTGCATTATGTTTGTTGCCTTAGTCTTAGTGCCTGTAGTTGCTTATCAAGAATTTACCAGCGCCGATAGGATGATGAACTTTGCCTATCAGTCAATTCCGCATTTTAGCGATGCAATGCAAAACGTCACCTTCCTAGGGCTTATATCAAGCCTATCCTGGGGGTTAGGTTATTTCGGCCAACCACATATTATCGTGCGCTTTATGGCGATACGTTCAGTGGCGGATATTAAAATGGCAAGACGCATAGGTATCAGTTGGATGACAGTCACCATTGTTGGTGCTCTGGCGACGGGACTGGTCGGCATTGCTTATGCCAATAAATTTGGCATGAAACTTAACGATCCCGAAACCATCTTTATTGTGTTCTCTGAATTATTATTCCATCCCCTGATCAGTGGCTTCCTACTGGCGGCTATTCTTGCTGCGATTATGAGCACGATTTCATCGCAGTTATTGGTGTCATCGAGTTCGCTGACAGAAGATATTTATCAAGTGGTATCGAAAAAAGAGTCAAGCGAAAAAGACATGGTGAAAATGGGCCGTTACGGCGTGGCTGGTGTGGGTATTGTGGCAACACTTTTAGCGCTTGATCGCTCTAACAGTATTCTTTCGCTGGTCAGTAATGCTTGGGCAGGATTCGGCGCGGCCTTTGGTCCACTCGTGTTATTTAGTTTATATAAAGCGAACCTAACCCATAAAGCGGCCATTGCAGGAATCGTTTCAGGTGCACTTACAGTACTATTTTGGATTTACGCCCCCGTGCTTGCCGATGGTAAAGCATTAACTAGCATAGTGTATGAAATGATCCCCGGATTTATCGTCAGTAGTGCGGTCATTTGGCTAGTGAGCTTTCTTGATACTGAACCTAGTGCAAAAACCACTAAGATGTTCCACAAGGCGGGCCGTGTTTTAGCCGAAGAAGGATAAGGAGCATGATGATAAACTCCCCTCGAAAACGCATTGTTGTAAAAGTGGGGAGCGCGTTAATCGCGCCCCACAAACAAGGTTGTAGCAGCCACTACTTACTCGGCATAGCCCAATTCATTACCTATTGTCGTGCCCAAGGGATCCAAGTTGTCTTGGTCTCTTCGGGCTCAGTCGCCGCGGGATGGCATCACTTTAATGTTGAAGCGAATCCGAGTGTCACAGTGAAAAAAGCCATGGCTGCAGCAGGTCAAGCCGATATGATGGCCACATGGAATAAACTGTTTGACTTCCCCACCGCACAACTCTTACTCACCCATGGCGACCTTCGTAATCGCGAGCGCTATATCAGCATTAAAGAAACGATTTTCTGTTTGCTTGAACATGGGCTGATGCCAATTATTAACGAAAATGATGCAGTTACCGCGGACAAACTCAAAGTCGGTGATAATGACAATCTTTCGGCCATGGTTGCCGCAGCGGCCGATGCTGATACGCTGATTATTTGTTCAGATGTAAACGGGCTGTATACTCAAAATCCCCATGAAAATCCCAATGCCGAGTTGATTAAACAGGTCACTGAGATTAATGCCGACATCTATGCCATGGCGGGTGGTGCGAGCAGTAACGTGGGTACTGGTGGCATGCGAACGAAAATCCAAGCGGCAGAAAAAGCCATTTCCCATGGAATTGAGACCTTTATTATCAATGGCTTTGTTGCGGATTCCTTCAGCCAACTGCTTAAAGGCCAAAACCCTGGCACCTTGTTCATCCCTGACGAAAAACCCATGCAAGAACATTTGCATTGGATGAAACACACTTCACAAGCCCAAGGTGAAGTCATAGTCGAAAACCATTTTAATGTCGCACTCGATGTGCACAGCGAACAGTTTACTAGTGATGATGTGGTTGAAGTAAAAGGGGATTTCTCAGTAGGTGACACCATTCTAGTGCGCAAAGACGATGGCACTAAACTGGCTAAAGCTAAATCCAATTACAGCAGTTGCCTACTCAATTTTATTACAGAGCAAGAAGATCGACAGTTTGCCAATGAATTTCAGCAAAAGACTGGACCGATCATTTCCGAGAAAAACATCGCTATTCTCGAATAAACATAAGCCGAGTAAACATAATTGGAGTAAATATGACTTTAATCAAAAACTTATCTGAAGATGCCGCCAAAGCAGCACTTACACTCGCCTTGCTCGATGAACACCTCAAAAATACTGTATTACTGGATATGGCACGCTCGATTAGAGAGAAATCCTATGAAATCCAAAGCGCTAATTTAATCGATCTACAGAGAGCCTCGACTGACAATATCAGCCCTGCCATGCTAGACCGTTTAACACTCAACCCAGCACGAGTCGAGGCTATGGCGCAAGGTATTGAAACCATTGCCGCATTGCCTGACCCTATCGGTAATGAACGTTATATAGGCCAACGCCCCAATGGCTTATCCATCAGCAAAATGCGCGTTCCATTAGGGGTAGTTTGCATGATTTACGAGGCACGCCCTAATGTCACCGCCGATGCGGGTGCCCTTTGCTTTAAATCCGGCAATGCCGTGATCCTGCGTGGCGGAAAGGAAGCCCTGCACACTAGCAAGGTTATCGCAACGATTTTGCAAAATGTGTTAGCCCAATACGGTTTACCCAAGGCCTTGATTAGCATGGTGCCAGATCCCGATCGCGCACTTATGCTAGAACTGATGCAGCAGCGCGAATTTATTGATGTGATCATCCCCCGCGGTGGTGAAGGCCTTATTAACTATGTGACAGAAAACAGCAGTATTCCGGTTATTCAACACTTTAAAGGCGTGTGTCACTTATATATCGATAAGGATGCCGATCAAACTATGGCGTTGGATTTGCTACTCAATGGCAAAACCCAGCGCACTGGTGTTTGCAATGCACTCGAAGCCTTGCTGGTACATCAAGATATTGCGCCACAATTTCTACCCAAAGTAGCCAAGGCACTGGCTGAGCATCAAGTAAAAATCAATGCTTGCTCCAAAGCTGCAGCTTATTTTGAGGCATGCACTGCTATGGCGGAGGAAGATTTTGGTCAAGAGTATTTGGATTTAGAAATTGCGATTAGGCAGGTTGAAGACTTTGATGCCGCCGCCAAGCATATCGCTCGATTTGGTAGCCACCATACGGAAGTGATTTGTACCAACAATGAGGTCACCGCTGCCAAATTTCAACGCTCAATCGACGCATCAGTGGTGATGGTAAATGCCTCATCCCGCTTCTCAGATGGAAGCGAACTTGGCCTCGGCGCAGAAATCGGCATAGCTACCACTAAATTACATGCCTATGGCCCTATGGGGCTCGAGTCCTTAACTGCTGAAAAATACTTAGTTTCTGGAACGGGTCAAATAAGAGCTTAAATTGCAAGTTTAGAAACTCAGCGAACAACCGCGATTGCGCTGTTATTGTTGATTTTTATATACAGCGTTCAGCAAAAAGGCACAGGTCATAAACCTGTGCCTTTTCGTTCTCGTTCTCTGAGATCCTATAAACTCGGTAAGGTGCCAGCCGGTAAATAGCCATTAAAGCTGGCGGTATATAACAAGTCCGTTGCGGCTTCGATATCTGGCGCGAAGTATCTGTCTTTATCGTAATAAGCGACAACTTCACGTAATTCGGCTTTAGCCTTAGCCACGGCAGCACTTGGAGCTAAAGGAGCGCGGAAATCTAAACCCTGAGCCGCTGCTAACAATTCAATTGCCAGTACACCACGGGTATTTTCGCTCATATCGCGCAAGCGGCGGGCCGCAAAGGTCGCCATAGAAACATGGTCTTCTTGGTTAGCCGATGTTGGCAAGCTGTCTACCGATGCCGGATGAGCGTAGGTTTTGTTCTCAGACGCCAAAGCTGCCGCTGTCACTTGGGCAATCATAAAGCCCGAGTTAACGCCACCGTTTTTCACCAGGAAAGGGGGCAATTTTGACAGGCTAGAATCGATCAATAGCGCGATACGACGCTCGGCGATAGAGCCCATTTCGGCAATTGCAATCGCCAAATTATCCGCCGCCATAGCCACGGGTTCGGCGTGGAAGTTACCGCCCGAAATGATATCGCCAGTGTCTTGGAACACCAGTGGATTATCGGTTACGCCATTGGCCTCTGTGCCTAACACCTCGGCCGCGTGGCGAATTTGCGTCAAGCAAGCACCGAGCACCTGTGGCTGACAGCGCAGTGAGTAAGGATCTTGCACCTTTTCACAGTTAGCGTGACTTAAGCTTATCTCAGACTCTTCACCCAGTAGATGACGGAAGACCATGGCCGAATCGATTTGACCTTTCTGACCACGCGCCGCATGGATGCGAGGATCAAACGGGCTACGGCTGCCCATCGCCGCTTCGACGCTCATGGCACCGATCACAGAACTCGCTGCGAACAAGTCTTCGGCGTGGAATAACCCTTCCAGCGCCAGCGCAGTCGACGCTTGAGTGCCGTTAAGCAAAGCTAGCCCTTCTTTGGCCGCTAAATCGATTGGCTTAAGGCCGGCGATTTCTAAACCTTCGGCAGCGGAAATTAACTCTCCTCGATAGCTCATCTCGCCTTCGCCCAGCATAGGCAAACACATGTGCGCCAGTGGCGCTAAGTCACCCGAGGCGCCGACTGAACCTTTTTCTGGCACGCAGGGATACACTTCGGCGTTCACTAAATTGATTAAGAAGTTAATCACTTCTAAACGAATGCCTGAAAAACCACGACTTAATGAATTGATTTTTAACACCATCATCAAGCGCACTGTGGCATCTTGCATATATTGCCCCGTGCCAGCGGCGTGCGACAACACGATTGAGCGTTGCAGCAATTGCAAGTCTTCGGGCGCTATCTTGGTATTGGCCAACAAGCCAAAGCCCGTGTTGATGCCGTAAACGGTGCGACCTTCATCCAACACTTTTTGCACGATTTGCGCACTGGTGTTGATATCGGTAATAGCCTCTGGTGCGAGTTCCAGTGTCAACTTATGACGGCTGATTTCGCGCAATTGCGCTAGGCTCAAGCTGCCCGGCGTTAACACTAAGTGATTCACAGATTTCATATTTTTAGCTCCAAGCTTTTAGTTATTATTGTTATTGAGTCGTTAGCATCGGCTAGTCTTGCATAGGTAAATCGAGGCCCTGCTCCTTGGCACAGTTTTTCGCAATCTCGTAGCCCGCATCGGCATGACGCATCACGCCTGTCGCAGGGTCATTCCACAACACGCGGCCAACCCGTTTTGCCGCCGCATCTGTGCCGTCACACACAATCACCACACCAGAATGTTGGCTAAAGCCCATGCCAACGCCGCCGCCGTGGTGCAAAGACACCCAAGTTGCACCGCTAGCGGTGTTGAGTAGTGCATTCAATAATGGCCAATCGGATACCGCATCTGAGCCGTCCAGCATAGATTCGGTTTCGCGGTTCGGGCTGGCCACTGAGCCAGAATCTAAGTGATCACGGCCAATTACCACGGGCGCCGACAACTCACCGTTTTTAACCATTTCGTTGAAAGCTAACGCCAAGCGAGCGCGATCTTTTAAGCCAATCCAGCAAATACGCGCTGGCAGACCTTGGAAGGCAATACGCTCGCGCGCCATGTCTAACCAATTGTGCAGGTGTGGATTATCTGGGATCAGTTCTTTGACTTTAGCGTCGGTTTTGTAGATATCTTCGGGATCGCCAGATAACGCCACCCAGCGGAACGGGCCAATGCCTTCACAGAACAGTGGGCGAATATAAGCAGGTACAAAACCTGGGAAATCGAAGGCATTTTCAACGCCCATTTCAAACGCCATTTGGCGAATGTTGTTTCCGTAATCGAGGGTAGCTGCGCCGGCAGTTTGCAAATTGAGCATGGCTTGTACTTGCACTGCCATCGAGGCTTTTGCCGCTTTCACTACGCCCGCTTCGTCGGTTTTACGCATGGCCGCAGCCTCAGCCATAGTCCAACCCTGCGGCAGATAACCGTTTAATGGATCATGGGCAGAGGTTTGGTCGGTCACCACATCAGGAGTAACGCCGCGTTTAACTAATTCGGCAAACACATCGGCGGCGTTCGCCAGTAAGCCAACGGATACTGGCTTGCCAGCTTGGTTCGCTGCTTCAATCATGGCTAATGCTTCATCGAGCGAAGTGGCTTTTTTGTCGACATAGCGAGTACGCAAACGGAAATCGATGCGGGTTTCGTCGACTTCACAGGCTAACACCGAGAAGCCAGCCATAGTCCCCGCCAGCGTTTGTGCGCCGCCCATGCCGCCTAACCCGCCGGTGAGGATCCACTTGCCTTTAGAGATACCTTCAAAGTGCTGTTTTGCGACCGACACAAAGGTCTCGTAAGTGCCTTGGACTATGCCTTGAGTGCCGATATAGATCCAAGAACCGGCCGTCATCTGGCCGTACATAGCCAAACCGAGCTTATCTAACTCGTTGAAATGCTCCCAGTTCGCCCAATGTGGCACTAGGTTTGAGTTAGCAATCAATACGCGCGGTGCATCCGCATGGGTGCGAAATACGCCCACAGGTTTGCCCGATTGCACTAATAAGGTTTCGTCGTCTTCGAGGCGCTGTAGGACTTCGATGATTTTGTCGTAACAGTCCCAATCGCGGGCGGCGCGGCCAATACCGCCGTAGACGACTAAGTCTTCTGGGCGCTCGGCCACATCGGGATGTAAGTTGTTCATTAACATGCGCATTGGCGCTTCTGTGAGCCAACTCTTACAGCTTAATTGTGTGCCATGCGGTGCAATAATACGGCGGCTTGGGTCGTGGCGCTTATCCATTGAATTTTCCTCTTTCAACCTGTGGTGCTAACTCGTATTCGCTAAGCCGCTAATATGGGTTAGCACTATCGTTTTTATCTTTTAACTTATAAGGGTACAGCTATTAAAATTACTGATTTACATCTGTTAATAACGCCACTGGCGTTACTTGCTAAAGGTTAAGTGGCCGCCGAGTTTAAAACGGCTACCTGGATGAACTAATTTTGCGAAACTCACGACGCCTTGGCGTGACCAAGTGCGGCGTAAAATCTGTAAACAGGGCTCAGTGGCGGGGATTTCGAGCCTTTGCTGTAATTCTTCACTGGCGATAATCGCTTCAATCGTGTGATGCGCCTCGGTCAGCGGTGCCACTTGGGACAAATATTCGTGGGGTGTCTGCTGGGTAAAATCCTGCAATAAATAATCGGGCACTAACTCGGGATTCACATAACGCTCTTCGACTTGCAACGGTAAGCCCTGCTCGCAATGCACTAAGATCGAATGGAATACCGTCGCACCGTGCTCAAGTCCAAGGGAAATAGCGATACTCGTACTCGCCACAACTTGCTCTAACACCCATTGCTGCACGCTATAGCCATGACCGCGGTCTTTTATCTCATCGGCAATATTGCGGATCGCCAACATAGACGACTGGGATTTACACCCAGCGACAAAGGTGCCTAACCCTTGAGAACGCTCAAGCACACCGCTATCCGTCAGCTCGGTTAGCGCACGTCGCGCCGTCATTCGGCTGCAGGTAAACAAATCGGCAAGCTGATTCTCAGAAGGCACGCGAGCATGCTCTTCCCACTCACCCGACTCGATAGAGGAGATAATGTATTGCTTAATTTCTGCAAACTTAGGTGTAGCCAAAACATTTCCTCTTAAATTCAGCTTCTTGTTACAGTGGCCATTGTGAAAGCGACTATTGTTAAAGTGACTCTTGCTAAGGCAACCTAAGCACTGGCCTGTCATGCCACTTTCAAACGGTCAAAATTGCGGCTACAATCCTAGCTTGTATATACAAGTAAATACAAGCCAGCTCACATAAATTTAATAAACCGTTAATCACTTGGTTAACATCTGCCAGCACAACGAGGGGAATACATGTCTTGGGATCAGGTTTGGATAGACGTTAACTTAGCCACAATGGACCCTTCCGTATCAGCACCTTATGGTGCGATCACCAACGCGGCCATCGCAGTAAAAGATGGCAAAATTGCTTGGCTTGGCCCCCGCAGCGAACTGCCCGCCTTCGATGTTTTGTCAATTCCTGTTTACAGGGGCAAAGGCGGTTGGATCACCCCAGGATTAATTGACGCCCACACTCACTTAATCTTTGCCGGTAATCGCGCCAATGAATTTGAGTTACGCCTACAGGGCGCCAGTTACGAAGACATTGCTCGTGCAGATGGCGGCATTATTTCAACCGTTAAAGCTTGCCGCGAAGCGGATGAAGCAGAGTTATTTGAACTGGGCCGTCAGCGTTTAAACGCGCTGGCCAAAGAAGGGGTGACTACGGTTGAGATCAAATCGGGTTACGGCTTAGATACTGAAACTGAATTGAAAATCCTCCGTGTCGCCCGCGAGCTCGGCAAGCATCACCATGTAGATGTAAAGACCACATTCCTCGGCGCCCATGCAATTCCGCCAGAATATAAAGACAATAGCGACGGCTATGTCGACTTAATTATCAATAAGATGCTACCCGCAGTGATCGCCGAAAATCTTGCCGATGCAGTGGATGTGTTCTGCGAGAATATCGCCTTTAACCTTGAGCAAACCGAACGGGTACTCAGCGCAGCCAAAGCGGCGGGATTAGAGATTAAGCTCCATGCCGAGCAGTTAACCAATATGGGCGGCAGCGCACTGGCCGCACGTCTTGGTGCTAAGTCTGTGGATCATATCGAATATTTAGATGAGGCAGGCGTAAAAGCCTTAAGTGAAAGCGGCACCTGCGCCGTACTGCTGCCGGGCGCCTTTTACTTTTTGCGGGAAACCCAAAAACCGCCTATTGATTTACTGCGCCAATACGGCGTACCTATGGTGCTCGCCAGCGATTTCAACCCAGGTTCATCCCCCATTTGCTCAACCCTGTTGATGCTGAATATGGGCTGCACCTTGTTCCGTTTAACGCCAGAAGAAGCCCTAACAGGACTCACCTTAAATGCCGCCAAAGCACTCGGAATTGAAGATAACGTCGGCAGTTTAGTCGTTGGCAAACAAGCCGATTTTTGTCTGTGGGATATCGCCACGCCTGCGCAGTTGGCCTACAGCTATGGCGTCAATCCCTGCAAAGATGTAGTGAAGAATGGCAAGCTAGTTCACCAGTAGCATAAGTGCATCAATAATAGGTGCATCAGCAGCAAAAACGGCATAAGCGAAAGGTTAGATAAGGTCGCTAAATCAAACTTGGCGATCTTATCTAGATTTAAGCACTGGCCCCATTTTCTAACTGTTCATCTTCTTGTTTTACTAGCTTATGCTCGCTCTCATTACAGCCTATTTTCCAATAGCTCGAGGTATAAAAATGACTCTTAGGCAATGAATGCGCTTGCTTAAAGTGCCTTCTTAACGCGCGCATGCTATTAAATTCACAGGCAATCCATACGGCTGGCTCGCCAGCAAGCCAAGGTAATTGGGCAATTCGCTCGACCAAAGGACGGCCTTCGGGATCGGCTTCAGGATTGATCACCCAATGCAGCTCGACGTGTTCAGGATGCACTAAAGGTTGAATATCTGCTTCACTTAGCACTTCTATCACAGCGTAACCCACGGCATTGTTTGGTAATTTTGCCAGATTCACGCTAATGGCGGGTAAGGCTGTCATATCACCTGCGAGTAAAAACCAATCCGCCTCAAAGTTGATCAGTTTTTTAAGTCCGGGTCCGCCAATTTGAATGAGTTCGCCCACCTGCGCCGTTTTCGCCCAACTCGATGCGGGACCGTCAGTATCGTGCAGCACAAAATCCACATCGATTTCATCATCGCGTTGCTGACGGATAGTGTAAGTTCGCATTAATGGACGCTCACCCGCTTGTGGGAATAACAACTTGATATAGGCACTCTCTTGATCGGCAGGAAATCCAGCCAATCCCGCACCGCCTAAGGTGATGCGTAACATATGCGGAGTGATATAAGTCGAGCGGATCACTTCTAGCTCACGTGGTGCAGGTTTATTCATCATTTTATCCAATTGAGTTTCCAATCTAGCGCCTGTTATTCAGCCCTGTAGCTCTGGCTTTGTGTACTACCATAGGCACGGTCAACACTCAGGGTTATCAACACTATCGCTAATGATGTTGGCAAGCCGAATAAATGTGTTGATGTCATCGGGGCTGAGTGCTTGAGTGATATGTGCGACAGTTTGCCGTTCTGCAGCATTTATTTGAGTCATCAACTTTTCCCCTTCTGTCGTTGGCCTAAGCAACTGGCTACGACCATCCTTGGGATTATCGATTTTAGTGATCAGCCCACTCTGCTGTAGCTCATTAAGAACACGGGTAATTTGTGCTTTATCCCGCTGCATACGTAGGGCAATAGATTGAGCCGTCGATTCAGGATTACGGCAAATGCCCTTTAAGGCACGGATATGGGTGACAGGTAAATTAATCTCTTGTGCATTAATATCCGCCCGTAATTGCTTTTTGTAGGCATGCACCAACCTGTGCAAAGTTTCACCGAGTGATAAGGACATATTGAACTCTCGACATAGTTGACAGTGTCAACAATACCGAGATTGGTTGACTGTGTCAACTATATCGGCTAGCGTTAAACGATTATGACGATGCAACATTATAAATCGGAGCTTTATTCCGTTCCGTAATACTCATGCGTCACCTTACCTATCACTCATTAACGCTTTAGAGGCAAATAAACGCGTCTCGCTCAAAATAAAAAAGAATAGCTTCAAGTAATTCGCTATCCGTCCATTGCGCTTTTTGCATTGTGTAGTTGTCAATGACATCTTCGATTTGATCCATATTCAAGAAGTAACAATAGCCACTTTTAAACAGGCTATTTTCAAACTCATCAAATTCTTGATCCGAAAAGTTATTGGTATTACCCACTATCGGTAATAAAGTTGTCGTGAGTTGAATATCATCATTCTGTGGAGTGTCCTCATAAACAAGCCAATATCCGAGACCTCGATTAGAAATACATTTATCTATCCAGCCCTTTACTGATTCAGGCCTACCAAGAAATGGTGTTATATCCACTGATATTTTTCCTTTAAATGTCAATGCTTGTTAAATGACAAAAAATTATGTTTTGGCGCTATTCCATTCTTCCTCGAATTAGCGCCATCACATTATAGGGCGTGTCGCCAAGGATCAATGCCCGTATTTAGCACTCACTTCCGTAAGTAACGCTTGCCATTTAGGGTAAATCGCTAACTCATCATTCCATGGCGTCATGGTCTGTGCCATGTTGGGATTTTGGCCTTGTTTTAACTGATATAAATAAGCAAACGCAGAGGCTCGATAATTAGCGAGACAATGCACTAACACATCTTTCCCCTTATGCTGATCCATAGCGGCAAAGAAGGCTTCGACATCTTCGACCTTTGGATTTTGCCAATCCACGGGAATATACACATAGTCCATTCCGGCCTGAGTCACGAGTTTACCTTCATCAGGGTGGGCATCTTTACTGCTATCCGGCATCAAGTTGATCACCACATCCACACCCGCTTGTTTAAGCAGTGAAAATTGCTGCTCATTTGGTAAACCTGAACTTAATAACTGCGGCGCTTGCTGTTGTAATGCACGAATACCCTGAAGATTTTCGATCGATTCTATATTGGCATTCGCCAGTGGAGCCCCCAAAAACAGGGCAAGAACAAGGCTTGAAAGTACGGCATTTCTCATCAATAACTCCTTGGCTAACATAAAAAATCAGAGGCTTGCTTAATCCTCTGATAATCCTGTACCACCGAAGTTCAGCAAATATCATCCCAATCCACCACGAATGCACAAACCTTTGAGCTAGCACTCATTTTTCGCGCCGAATTAACAGTTTCATCTTGGGAGATTTAGCAATCGGTTACAAATATCGATGACTTACCTATCAACATTTTTAAAAGCAACTAGCTAAAACATATTAAAAATCAACCATAAAAACAAAATAGAAGGTATTACCATCAGCGTGCTCACAACCACATATACCCAATGTTTGAAATAGATAAAGATCCCGATACCCACAATATTGGCAACAACAATAGAAATCACCAGCAGCAAAGGGGAGACAATATGTGCAATATTATTCAAAACTCGAGATGTTGGGATATGGATTATCACTCCCGTAGAATTTAGCACAATCAACACTGCCAGTAATGAAAATGCCATCAGTACCCCAAAAAACTTACTCATTGTCCCTATCAACCTGTTATCCATACATCCATCAGGATTATAAAGGTTCGCCCCCCTATATGGCATACACTATTGAGTGTAATTATCTGTTTTACAAAACACGCCACCGAAAGCAACAGACAGGCATAAATCATCATCTTACCCAAGGTAATAAATTCGATGACTAACCTTAAACCTGAAACGCTGCTAAATTACCCTCCTCTCTGGCGCAAATAAGGAAGCTGCATGCTTTATCCCGAGCACAATTACTGGCGTGACACCCTTGCGGTGATTCGGCTCCGCGGTAGAAAACTGATTGAATTTGAACTGCTATTTACCTTGGTTTCGGCGGGGCTTATCGTACCTGCTTTTAGCTGGTTATTGCGCCATCTTATCGCCCAAACAGGCAATGTTACGATCACCAATTACGACCTTATGGCTTTTGCCATGTCGCCCTATGGCCTGTTATTTATGGTCATCACGCTCTTTAGCAGCTTTTCGGTATTTTTCACTCAACGGGCGGGCGTCACGATACTTGCTGCATCAGGCTTATACGACATTCCCATCGGCCCTGTGCGGGCGCTTATTTTTGCGGCTGGGCGTTTACCTATTTTTATCCGTCTCGGGAGTATCTACGCCGCTTGTTTACTGCTACTGAGTGTACCTTTTATCGGGTGTGGTTATTTGGCTTTTAGCCTATTTTTACAAGGGCATGACATCAACTACTACCTTTATTACAAACCGATAGAATGGTATTTCGCGCTAACAAGTATCCTTGTATTGGCATTAATTTATGCCCTTATTGCGCTGTATTTATGGGCAAGAACTGCTTTTTCGCTGACCATTATTGTGAGTGAGACGATTAGCGTGCTCAACGCACTTAAGCGTAGTTGGCAATTAAGTGCCGGAAATGAACGTAGAATTATGTGGCATGCGGCGGGTTGGTGGCTAAGGATTGGCGCTTTAGTTTATCCCTTAATATTGCTTATTTCATGGGGAGCCGACATCTTACTCGACAAGGTTTCATTAACACTTTCGGCTGAATTAGCCATTTTGGCCTTTGTTTCCGCATTAATCCTAATGCTCAGTGCGGCATGGTCCTTACTCGGCATGTTTGGGGAAGCCTTTATCATTTTACTGCTGTACCGCCAGCTAGGGGAAAAACCCGCAGGGTTAGAACGCCTTGGGCGACAAACGGTAAAAAGAACGTCCGAACTGTCGGTTTATACGATAAGCGGAGTGTTGGTCGGCACTTTTTTAATCATGTTTGGCTTGGGGATATATGCTCTCAACACTGAGCCACAACGGGATGAAATCCTGATTACGGCCCACCGTGCTGGCGCAGCTAGGGCGCCAGAAAATACTCTCGCGGCTTTACGTTTAGCCATTGCAGAAAAGGCCGATTATGCTGAAATCGATGTGCAAACTGCGGCTGATGGTACATTAGTGGTACTGCATGATGCTGATTTAATGCGTATAGCGGGCGATCCTCGGCGAGTAGCCAACCTCACGGTAACAGAGATGCAAAGGTTAGATGTCGGTCGCTGGCACAGTGTTGCCTTTGCGGGGGAATTCGTTCCGACACTGGCGCAGATGCTTAATGAAGCACGCAATAAAATTGGTTTAAATATTGAGCTTAAATATAACCAAGCGGATCCCAGCTTGGCTCAGGCTGTGGTTAGCCTGTTACAACAAGAGCAAATGACACAGCAAGTGGTCATTACTTCGCTCGAAGCGAGAGCAATAGAAGAAGTGCAACGGCTCGATCCCTCTATCCGTACGGGCCTTATTGTCACCCAATCAATCGGCGATCCTAGCAGGGCAAATACACAATTTTTAGCCGTAAATCAGGCAATGGCTAATGAAAAATTTATTGCACGTGCACATAAAGGCGGCAAGCAAATCCATGTCTGGACGGTGAATAATCCACGGCAAATGCTACGTATGTTAGCGTTGGGAGCGGATGTACTCATCACCGATTATCCAAAGGAGGCGGTGGACATTCGGGAACAGTGGTTAGCACTCACTCCTGTAGAACAAACGGCACTACGCCTACGCTATATTCTCTAAATTAAGCATTATTCGTATGCTTGCGCTTAACACTACGCTGAAGCAACCAAAAAATGATCAATACTCCAAAGGAGGCAGTAAAGGTGGTCAGCGTTAGCGCAAACCCTTTAAAGGAAAGTAGATTTAAGGAAATGCCATCCAAAACTAAAACAGCTAAGCCGAGTGGCATTTGGATAAATACGGCAGCAAACCAATCGTAAGGCAGTCGAGGAAAAAACCGATGATAACAATAAAGCACAAGACCTGATAATAAAATCAATAAGCTAGCATCGTGCGCCGCAAGCCAAAGGTAGGCAAAATTATTATCAGTAATATTGGGTATCGCCTTAAGAAGATCGAGCATATAACCAGCACTGGCCACTAAAGCAAAACTCGTAAAACTCAATACTGCCAATAGCGCGCCAAAGCCAAGTGCGGGTAAATATTTCATTTAACATCTCTCTACTTACAAGGGAAATACACTTCTCACATCCCCTAAAAATCACAACATAGAAGATATGGGGATAAAACTGACTCTAGCTACAATAACAGTCTAAATTTCCCTTAGCTATTAAGACCATAGTCTTATGCTGACAACAAACTTTGCTTGAAAAAACAAGATCAAACTCTGCATTAAGCTAGTGTTTTCAGCGAAGTAAACCAGTAAGCAATTAAAATTACTAGATTAATCAAATTCTCAACACATCAATTAGTGATACTACCCACAATCTAGCCACCCATTTGGGCGAAATAGACTAGCCAACTTAACCAATAACGCTTAGGATCAGGGTTGCATTTTCAAGCCAACATATTGTGGAGTATCAAAACATTATGGGTATCAGAGCCATAGTCGTAGACACAGCAGGCACCACGACAGACCTAAACTTTATCCAAGATGTACTATTCCCCTATTCTGTCAAAGCCTTGCCAGACTTTTTAGAACAGAACCAACACAATGTATTGGTTGAAAACTGTATTTGTGACACTAAAGATATCGCCCTAGAGCCAGAGGCTGACCTAGCGCGTGTAACTGAAATCCTGCAACAATGGGTTAATGAAGACCGTAAAGCCACACCGCTTAAAACCCTACAAGGGTTAATTTGGAAGCAAGGCTATGCCCACGGTGAATTTAAGGGCCATATCTTCCCTGACTTTATTGAAGCGGTGAAGCGTTTTAGCGCACAAAATCTGCGTATTTACAGCTTTTCATCCGGCTCTGTCGACGCCCAAAAGTTGTTATTTAGCCACAGTGACGGCGGTGATTTAACCGAGATGTTTAACGGTCATTTTGATACCCGTACAGGCAATAAGCTAGATAAGCAAGCTTACTGCAATATTCTCAACACCATCAGCTTAAGCCCTAAACAAGTACTGTTTGTCTCTGATGTGATTGAAGAATTAAAAGCTGCCGACGCTGCGGGAATGATGACCTGCCAAATGGTTCGCGACAGCAAACAACGCACCGGTGAGTTCCATAAAATCAGTAGTTTCGACGAACTACTGATTGAATAACACGATTTTTAATAACACGATAATCGACTAACTCAACCAAAGCTGATTTAGCCTATAAAATGAAAGCGACCTTGTGGTCGCTTTTTATTCGCCTAAACCAATATCCTTCCCTGCCAGCGGAAACGCCGCTGAGATACACCGTTTCACTTCAAAACGATAGCCATAGTCGGCGCTTTTATCGGGTGTGATCTGCAAAATTTCGTAATCATTTAATTCGATCACATTCGACTCGGCAGGCTTTTCACAACGTGAGCGACTATTGGCTTCAAGTGTAAAAGCGAATGTCGCTAGCCATTGCCGTACTAAATGCTGATATTGAGTGCGCACCGACGCATAGGCTTTCTTACGTTCCTCCTCTTCTTTAAGGTCTTCGGCGTTACTTGCCATCTGTTCGCTGGTCTGTTTATCGTCTTGGGTATCAAGGGCCGCTTGAGTCAACTCTGCAATCGGCACTGTCAGCACATCGGTCGCATCCGGAATCCTCACCGATTTTGGCTCGGAGGGTGCATGCTCAGAAGCCTGTTGGGTTGTCGTGACCAAATCACCAAATGAGGTTTGAATACGGGTTTCTAAATCAATTAACAGACTCAAGTGGTACAGCACCACAGACGCCAACACGATACGGATCAAAAAAGTCGTTTTACGGAATGAGGTATGCGAGGTGAGCTGTAACGATTTGACACCTAAAGGTTTAAGCAAAAAGATTAAGACTAGGTAGATAGGTATAATTAACTGCAATGCCAACAGCACAATAGCGCTCACCATCAAAAACCAAGCGGGCATATAGAGTAAAATCGCTAAGTTATGGGTGTAATCTAAGTCGCTTGCCGATACCCCGACCACTTCGTTGACTATCGCGCCAGACCAGCCCAAAGCAAAGTTGGCAATAATGGCATAAAACAGCAACAAAACCGCCTTACCCGCTAGGCTGTGCCAAACTCGCTCAAACACTGGCCAGAACTCGATAGCCATAGCGATTACGGCAATCACAGCGACCAGTCCCATTGCATCACTACTAAAAGCCAGTATCAAAGCAATAAGATACAACTTTTGCGCAAAAGATAACCTAGACAACCCTTGGGATAAATGACGCCATAGCTTTCCCAAACCTAAACGGATTTCACTCAGTGATGGTAAGCTGAGCTTTCGCAAGTATTGGCGAGCAGACCCAATGTAACCAATTAAATTCATTATTATTTTACATTCCATTGAAATAGTAAGACGGACAACATTTGCCACTGTGATGGCAACGGCACCACTCAATCTCGGTACATTGATAACTTTGGCTATCTCTAGCCAAAGTTGAAGGTTCTGTTTAGAGTCGAATGAAAGCCCTGCAACACCCAAACGCCAGTTTAAATCCAATTAAAATGAACTTGAGAGAGGAAATCAAAGCGGCCTTATGGTCTCTTTTGCAAATCGATAAACCTGACTCAGGATTAACTATACGACACTTAACTTCTGCTCGGAAAATACGGCTTTAGCGACAAACATGCCATTAAGTGCAGCAGAAAGGCCAGCATAAACCGACCTATGTTCATAATCTAACGATCCGCAGGATGGTTAACACCATCATTAGTGGGCACATTTTCCAATTCAAATGGGTTTACTCCTTCTAGGCAACCTATGTTATAGCCATATTCATGGGGATTAGAACGCCGTTGGTGATGGGTGTAAATACCGCAGTTGGAGCAGAAGTAATGCTTAGCGGTTTTGGTATTGAATTCATAGAGCTTCAGCGCATCCCCACCTTTGAGGATCTTAATCCCCGCTAGCGGCACAGAGCCAACAATTGCACCTTTACGGCGGCAGATAGAACAATCGCAGCGCCGTGGATTTTCGATGCCATTGGGTAATGAAAGCTCCAATACCACTGCACCACAATGGCAGGAGGCTTTATGTTTTGGCTGAATAAGGGTATTTCCGACTTGTTTAATCACACCAGACTCCTTGTTTCGCTTAATGTTATAGCTCGAATGTCCACAGTTTTAGGCTTGTCGCTCGCTCCTTATACTGCTAGTCTGGCCTTCTTAAACGAGCGTTTCAACTAATGTTTTTACAATGGATAATGCAATGGAAAAGTTTCTCGCACAGCATCCTATAGTCACCGAAATCCCCGTCGCTTGGGGCGAAATGGATGCCCTGCAACACGTGAATAATGTGGTGTATTTCCGCTATTTTGAAACGGCGCGTATCGACTTTTTTAATCGCCTCTTCCCACTAGATAGCCTTTATAAATCAGGCATTGGTCCAGTGATCAGCGAAAATCAGGCTCGCTATAAACGCCCAGTGACTTTCCCCGATACTTTATTGGTGAGTGTCAGCATTAGCGATATTCACAGCGATAGATTTACCATGCATTATCAGGCTTTTAGTAAACAGCAGCAGGCAGTAACGACGTTAGGCACTTCAGTCGCCGTAATGTTTAACTTTAAAACGGGCAAAAAGGCCGAGTTACCGGCAGAACTGCTGGCGATTCTCAAACAGCACGAAGTCGCTTAAGCTTTAAGCTATCCGAGCCCATAGATAAATTGCCAGCACACTTTAGGCCATACCTTGAGGGAAGCATGTATGTCAGATAACGAAAATATCGAGATAGCCATTGAACATCAACAGGATAAACAGCGTTTTATTATCCCTGTCGACGGCTATGAAGCCGTGTTGGAATACCAATTATCAGGCCAGGATATCGATTTTAGCCGCACCTTTGTCCCCAACGAACTGCGCGGCAAAGGCCTTGCCGAACGCTTAGTGCGCCACGGCTTAAAGTGGGCTAAAGGCCAAGACTTTACTATCAAAGCCAGCTGCTGGTATGTGCAGAAGTTTTTGAAATAGCTAACATCACAACACATTAAGCACGCCAAGCACAGGTTCATGGTGCTTAACTTGACTCACTTGGTCCACTCAGATTAGCGAGTATTTCGCGGATATGATTGCCATGTATGGGGTGTCATGGATATATCCATTCGGATAAAAATTTTCCAAGCAAAATAATGAGCAAAGACGAGACAGGGTTGAACCGTAGTTGCCTGAGTTAATGGCCGTCTTCGTACGCTTCAGGCAATAAGTACTCCTTTGGCACGCTGTGAATATATCCCTATACGCTCTACGAAAACATCCATGTTTTCGAAGGCCAAATCGTGCTTATACCTGAACTCAAGTGACGGTAACACTCGGTGATAATTAAAATTTTACAACAACTGCAAAGATCTACTGTCAACATCAATATAATCAGTTAAGTGGCTGACCGCTCTGCTCTCAAAGTTAAATCAATCACAATAATTTCAATTGAAGATACATTTGGGAATTGGTCCGATATCCTAAGCCAGTATTCTTCCAAAGCTTTTTTTAGCTCAGAAACATTGGTTCTTTTACCTTCAATTCCCCAACACTTACCGGGCTCTTTACCTTGCCAAACCAGTAAAAAAATCCCACAACCAGCAGTGTCCTCACGCAGGTAATCTCCTGCAAGCTGATTTCTCAAACGTTCACATAAATCAGGTCCAGTCCAACCTTTATCTAATAACTTTAGTTCTATCGGTACTGGTGATTTTATACTCGGATGTTGGAACCAAATATCTGGCCGTTGATTATTAGCCAAGTTAGCCTCTTCAGCACATGTATAGCGGCCATGCGCTTTTTCGTTCAACCAATGCGCAATAATTTTGCGCATCTCTGTTTCATCAGCAGCCTTTTGATACGTTTCCGCTAGGCTATCATTGCCACGTTCAACCCAGTTTTTGAAATCATTTAAACGCAATACGCCAAGATCAAAAAGCTGTCGATGAGTGGCTGGAGTCATTTCAAGTGCCGTCCCAAAATCTCGAACTTGTTGAGGTAACCAAAGTTCACGTTCGGCATCTTCCTCTGCCCGTTTGTACGCGCGTTTTTTCATCCATTGTCGATAACTATCATCAGGATGGAGTCGAGCTAACTCAATTAAAGCTAGATAAGTATCCTTACCTGGGATTTCTACCAGATAATTAAATAATTGATTTCGAGCATCTTGTGCATCATCACGCAACTCTGGAGAGTAGAAATCATCACCTGAATGGTCTGTATCATCACTCGCACGAATAAAACAGTGCATCATTAGATATAATGATTTGAGATTAGAAGCTGTACGAAATTTTCCTGCAGTTGTACCATTCCCTAAATCATCACGTCGTCCGCCTATTAAGGCTGTGATAAAGAGTTGCGCAGCCAACGTTGCCGTATCTGTATCTGTATCTTTTTCTTCCAACCAAGACTCAACAGCTTGAATACCCGTTTCAGGCTCCATATCCACCCAGAGTGCATACCAGTTGGGTAATAAATCCTCTGAGTCACAGTGTTCAACTTTAGACTTCGCCAAATCAGCAAGAAACTCGGTAGCAGCGCCACCATTATTCAGAATTTGAAGGCAATACCGTAAATTTTGCTGATGACTTATCTGATTGATAGAGACCCATTGGCTAATGGGCTCAACTAACTCGGAGTGCAACCAAGGAGCGTAATAAGCTAGATCGTGCAGAATGTAATGCAAAGGTTTATCGGCTTTGCTATTTTCCAACTCCCAATAAAGCTCTTTAATTACGGCGGCTTTTACGTGATGCGGGTGCGCCTTTTACATGCTATCCAGCCAACTTGGAAAACCATTAAGTTCATATGTGGTATAGCGTAAAGCATGCTCAACTTCAGCATCGGTAAGATTTAGTGGAAATCCTGCAACTTCTTGAGCCTCGAACTCCAACCCGACCATAGCAAAAGTAAGCGAATAACTTACAGATCTTGTATCTGCTCCGTCAGAACGCAGCGCCGGTTGATAAGCTCGCCAATGTGCAATTGCTGCGTCACGAAATGCATAGGCAACGTCCTCACCAAACTCATTGATGAGTGAATGCCAGTCGACTTTTCTTCCACGGTTCATTCTCATTCTAATTCCGTGTCCCCCTTCTATTTCCCTTAGCAACCAACCTAAGTCATCACTTAATTCCCCAGGACTAAGGTTTTGCGGATTTCTAATAAAATCCGGATTTGCACGCAATCTTTTTATCCATAGAGCCCGATTGCGTTCCTCCTTTTGGCGTTTGGCCTGGTATTGGCGCTCATAAGGGCTCTCTTCTCGGTTGATATTCCGCTGTTTTAAGGAAGCTAAACGTTCCTCAAGTGACAACGCCAATATTGGATTATCTAAAATGGCCTGTCGTATGCCTTCCAACCATTCTTCTGGCTCATTTTCTTGCTCATAAAGGCGAAACGCTAACGAAAGAGCGATCAGTTTGTCATCCCCAAACTGCTGAGATGTTATAAACGCCAGTACTCGCGCAAAGGCATCGGAGTTAAATTGCCAATAATGCTCAAGCCAATCCACTTGCCATATATTCGTCAATCGGTCATCACTGCGTTTATTAGTTTCACGTGACTCCGTAACATTTTTCCAAAACAAAGCATCGTTTAACTCTGGCCACCTTGGAACCAGATCATGAAGTTTATGCTTATATTCACTTGAATCTTCTCCATGCCTATAACAAATTGCAGGCATTTTAAGCAAAATAGAGAGTATTGCATCACTCAAGCTTTCAACTGCACGCGCTGTAATTAGTCGTTCAACAACATGACAAGCAGGGCCAATCAACCAAGTGAACTCTTGAGAAACCTTACATTCGCTATGTTCAAGATGTGGTTTTCGGCCTAAAAAATGATTTATACCAACCACAAGCTCATAAAGAACGCTCTCTTTAGAAAGATCTACACTGTTGGAGATTCGCTCAATAAAAGTATGTAAAGATGTACTTAACCCTGAATAACTGCGTCGTTCATAAGGTGGGAGTTTATCAATCGATGACAATAAAAAATTGATACTTCGTAAGTTGGCGGAAGCATCATTTAACAATTCGGCCAACAGCTCTCGCGGAAGTTCAGCAGGCACTTCATTTAACGCTTTCCAAAGTGTCATTTTTTGCTCAACTGTACCCGTTGTTGAAATCGCTCTTACCGAGGCAATCCGAGCATATTTCCCCCTTTCTGGCGCTATCGCGATAGGCATAAAATCCTCAACACATGCTTTCATATTGCCTTGCCAGACAAGCCTACCCAGAAAGAAAATCGCATCGTCGTTATTTGCATATTCGACGATAAGCTGCCTAACCTCATCAGACAGATCTGGCTGAGCAATTCGCGCAATAGCACTGTTGTTTCGGGCTGAGCGATCATCCTCATCAGCAACGATTCGCCTAACGATATCGATAAGAATACTTTTCCTTTCATTAAGTGGTAGGCGAGCTATATCGCCGCCTTCGACAGCAATTTCGGGATGAAGAGCAAGAGCTTTTTTACAAATAGGTGGATCGAATAAAATAAGCCAAGGCAGAATAGGTCTTAATCTAGGGGTAACAACTTGCTCACCATATTGATCTTTGAAGATCAATGACTCAACTGCGCATCGTGAATTCCCTGTTTCAATTAGAGAATAGAGCCACTCGGCAGTAAGTAGCTCTTTTATCTCTCGATGCCGAAAACGTACAGCGCCGTAAATAATGTCATTAAATAAGCCACGTTCAAGCAATGCTTTTACATCATTTGAATTCCAATCATGCAGCACACTCTCGGCATCAATACCCACTTTTTCATGGGTTTGATCAGGTACGAAAATTCCAGCTTCGCCAGTCAAGGTAACTGCCGCAGCCAAAATTCTAGCTCCCTCACGCGCTTTCACACTATTTAGCGGTTGTTGCTGTTTACGATCAAGATTAACTTCTTTAAGACGTAGTCCGATATTGTGCTGTAATGACTCAAGCCTACTGCCAAGTTGGCCATCGTCTTTCCATTTCTCAAGCAAACCTTCTAGGTCAAAAGGCCTTTCTGCAATAGTTAGAAGGTTTGTGCGTGTGATATCTGCAATTAATTTATCAACGTTAGGTGTAGATCTATATTCGGCAAACTGCCGTATAGCATCCAAGTCTAATGGCCTAAGTTGATAAACCCGAAGAGGGCCATCTGACGCACTTTCGTCAAGATCAGAACTTAATTCTCCCTCTTCACATGAATCTATCTGTTGCGTGGAAGCAAAAGGAAGCGAATCTTCAACAATTTTTTTATCGGCTTGAAAACGCCAAGCATAGGGTCGACTAGAAATATAGACATGTGCTCGATGACCAGCCTTTTTTATCTTTTGTGAAAAGAGCTTTATAGCCTTTTCAAAAGTTCTCGCGTTATCCAAACGAGCTTCATCAACTGAATCAAGGAAAAACCAAGCATCTTCCGAAGACTCCAGCCACAATTCAAATTGCAATGCCGTACCAACTTCAAAAGCATCTTCAAAATTAACGTCTATATCTTCAATACGAATAAAAAATGCTGCACGACCTTGCTCAATCGCATATTCGGCTTGTGTACGCATCTCGAAAGTTTTACCTGCGCCCGCATCAGCCAGAATGACGACTCGATATTCCGCCTCTAAATCAGACCAGTCTTTTGGCTTCTCGAAGCCAAGAAACATTCCAAAATTTTCTTCTGATGCAGTATCGCGAGCGACTAGCGAGAAAGTCCGTTTCAGCGGAACATGGCTTGTGTCCATTTTCACCCCAAATAGCGATATAACTCTTTAGTGGATTCAATAAAATAACGAATAAGTCTACATTACCCTTTCAATTTAAACTTTGCGAACAATCAATTACAAATCCAACTACAATCGTCTTGCGGGAAAAAATGTTGAGTTAGTGTAGAACACAAGCGGGTATACACAGGTCCTAACTAGATTAAGCACCCGCATGGATGTGACCGTCCGTGGCATGGATGCCACGTTCGAGCATACACGGACGTACTTGCTGCGAGTCACTGGAATGCGAGTGCTTAATCCTAGGTATAGGGTTTACTCTCTGCGAGGAACTTTGATGCATTAACCTCTTAATGGCTTATATGGAAACAGCTTCACCGCTTAAATTGGCAAGCATTTCGCGGATATCTTCAGGAATCGGGCGGCTTTTTTCACTGCTGTAATCGTAGTGCACTAAGGTAGTTTTCACTTCGGCGGTTTTATT
This sequence comes from Shewanella sp. W3-18-1, assembly GCF_000015185.1. NCBI lineage: Bacteria > Pseudomonadati > Pseudomonadota > Gammaproteobacteria > Alteromonadales > Shewanellaceae > Shewanella > Shewanella sp. W3-18-1. The sequence goes on from NC_008750.1 coordinate 4,612,947, forward strand.
GCTCGCTTGCCAACAGGTTTGGGTCAGCTCGAAGCTGCTATTACCAATACGGCTGACATAGGTTTTTACTGTGACACTCTTGCCATAGTAAGTCGGCGCGATAAAGGTCACGGTAAACCCCGCCACGATAAGATTCCACTGATGTAAATCTAACTCGGGATTGAAAATCTCAAAGATTGGTGTGCGCGCCGCTTCGCACCATACGGGGATAACAGTGTTGTTGATATGCCCGAGGCCGTCGGTTTCAGTAAATCTTGGATTGATTTCGAGACTGTATTCTGTGGCTGACATGCAAACTTCCTTTTTATTATTTTATAAATGGAAGAGCGTGATGATTATCGCAATGAAACCAAACCACCAAACTCATCCATTATCCTAGGTCAAACAGGTTCTAGCCACTAGCCCAAACCTAGCATTTTAAAACTGACAACTCGCCGTTTCTGGGGTTTGCTTGCCGTTAGCATCGTACTTTTTAAGGCATCCAGCCTTACCCATATCATACATTTTCTCATATTCTAACTTGCCATTTTTATAAGACTTATACACCCCATGAGTTTTTGGGTTCTCTAAGTGATAAATCTTACGGCCCTTAGTGATATGTGAGTAATCGGCAAAACCCGGCTCTTCGGAATAGATGACACCGTTAATGTAGCGCTTGTGGATCACATGCTGCTCATCGATACGCAGCATTTCATTCGCTATCTTGCCATTCATGTCGTAACACACTTTATCAACGGCATAATTGCTATCGAGATCTTCAATACAACTCACGGCACCATTATCAAAGTACTCGCGCTGTATACCGCAGCGCGCAATGGCGTTATCCCAGTAGTAAGGTTCACCGTTCCACATTTCGCCTTCTTGCTGGCAGTAGTTCCACAGGCTTCTTAATTGCCCATTGGGATAGAAACTGTAATGGGGGCCAGAGACACGGTTATTCACTTGGTGACCATATCGGGAGAGTGAGTAACCACCATCAGTGGAATAACTGATACTTGGGCCGTATTCCTTACCCGCTTTGTACGTTTTTAAATTTAATAAACGGCCATTGGAATCAAACTGATATTCTTTATCTACAGCGCCATTGGTGTAATAAGCCAATTTATACAAGGTGCCGCTGCTATAATATTCACGCTGTTCACCGTGTTTTATCGATGAAGAGGCTTCATTTTTGCCATTGATCACCCCTTCACAATCATCTGAGTAGGGATTTTCACGCATAATACATTCATCGTGCGAAGGCTTAAGCGTCACCGCTTCATTAAATTGATAACTCGTGAGTTCAGTCAGTTCACCGTTCTGGGGATTAAAGCGCATTTGCTGACCATCAAACTCTCCTTGGCGGTAGTTAGCGATATCCACCACGACATTCGGACTTGAATACCAAATACTCTGACCATTAAGGCGGCCTTGTTCATAATGGCGGACATTAAACATCAGATTATTTTTGTCGAATGATCTAGACTCTCCTTGACGTAAGCCATTGACATAGCTCACTTCGGTACGAGTCCCATCTTCGGCTTTAAATACCCAAGGGCCAGTGCGTTTTCCTGCAAGATAGGCACCTTCGCCTACTTGATCACGGAAATGTCCGCTCGTCACTTTATCGACCCAAGCGCCTTGCTTCACACCCTTTTGATATTGGCCTTTGCTGCCATCAGCCTCAAGCCACTCGCCATCTTTTACGCCATTAAGATAAATACCTTTTGCCACTAATCGCTTATCGCCTTCTGTACTGGAGTCATAATCGGGTTCATAGACTTCGTAGGGGCCGTCGAGCACATCCTGATTGTAATGGGCAAAACCAAAGCTATCGGCCTCATTAAACATCGACTGTGCAATCCATTTACCTTGCTTTTTACCGTCAAGATATTCGCCTTCCCAATAAATGGCTTGGTTTTCAGTCTCCATCCACTTACCGACTTTTTTGCCCTGTTTGTAGTTACCAGAGTAAACCACGCTACCATTGCGACCATCGTAGGCTGCATACGGGCCATCGAGCACACCTTGGGCATAATGACTTTCACTGGCAAGCCCTGCCCAAGTGCTCCCCATGCCCATACTCATAAAATCGTAGGATGGGCCTGTTTTAGGGATCACGGCACCACCACTTTTAAGCCAATCAAAGTCATCGGCCTCAAAGGCCACGCTCACTAATACAAAGCTAGCGTCTTCTTCACTATATCCACTGCGGTCAAAGGTGGTCACTAAGCTATATTGACGATCATTACCTTGGGCATCTTTATCTTTACGAGTGAGTGGATAACGTAATTTATATTCGACGGCTGTCTTCACATCGACGGGTGAACCTTCGGAATTACGATAACCCACTAAGGTCGGCTTGAGCTTAGTAGAACCATCGACAATCGCTTTAATGGCGGGATCTTCAACCGCCTCAACATCATAGGTCATACGGTATTGTTGCGGAGGAATTTGGCTTAACACTTTACGAACGCTACCCACGGTAAACGAGGTTAAGGTTGGTGCCACTTCATCAAGCACAATCTGTAGGCGAGGGAGTTTTGTGAGCTCATCCCCTTCAAAACCATAGCCCCGTAAATGCTGACCATCGGCATCCCTGAGCATGACAACCACTTCTTTGGTGCCGCCTTTATCAAAATCGAGATAAAAAACCGCTACGATTTCAGCAGCACCATAATCATCAACACGCACGCCGGGCGCATCACCGTAGAGCATTTCACTCCACACTTTATGATCTTTTTGATAGAAATTAAGCCATTGCCCGTTAGGTAAATCGACTGGACCATGGACAATTTTGTCGTAATCCTCAGCGTCAGCCACAGGAATGACAGTCAAAAGAGATAACAACACCGCACTCACTGCAGCGAATAAACTACGAATCGAAAGTTCCATTTAACTACACCTTTTATCCCGACGCCTCGCGCCTCATGCGCACCAGTAAACGGAGCGGATTTTAAGCTAAGATACGTTATTCAGGAAGTAGCAGAGATAAAAAAGGCCGCGAAGGCGGCCTTATTAGATCATTGTTTTAACAATCAATTACTATACATAGCATTAATTTCATGGGCGTATTTATGGTAAATCATCTTGCGCCGCAGCTTGAGCGTTGGGGTGATTAAACCTGCTTCCATTGAAAATGCTTCAGGCAACAGAGTGAACTTTTTAATCTGCTCAAACCCCGCCAATTCATGCTGCAATTGCTTAAGACGCTGCTCAAAATGCTCAACCACATGGCTATGGCGTAACAATTCTAGGGATGATTCGTACTTCAGTCCCTTTTCTTTCGCCCAAGCTTCCAAAGACTCAAACGCAGGTACAATCAAAGCCGTCACATAGTTGCGAGCATCGGCAATAATCGCCACTTGTTCGATAAATGGACAACGTCCAACGGTACCTTCCACTCTTTGTGGCGCAATATATTTGCCGTTAGAGGTTTTCATCAATTCTTTAATACGATCGGTAATAAATAAATTACCGTTCGCATCAAAACGCCCTGCATCACCGGTTTTTAACCAACCATCTTCAAATGCAGCGGCAGTGTCTTCGGGGCGATTGTAATAACCACGCATCACAGTGGCACCGCGAACTAAAATCTCATCATCCTTACCTAGCTTGATTTCGGTTTCAAGCAGTGGTTGACCATTAGAACCTGGCACACGATTATCTAAGGTATTACAGGTCACAGTCGCGTTGGTTTCTGTCATGCCGTAACCACAAAGTACAGGAATACCAATAGCATGGAAGAAAGAGCCGACATTGAGATCTAATGCGGCACCACCACAGGGCATAAATTTCAAACGTCCACCCAGTACAGCCTGTAGCTTGCTGTAAACCAGCTTATTTGCCAGTTGCCATTGCAGAGATAACCATAAGCTTCCCTTCGCACGGCGCTGTCCGGCTTCGAACTGACGCTCACCCACACGCATCGCCCAAGCAAACATTTTTTTACGGCTTTCGGGGGATTTAGCCACTTTGTCTTGCACTGCACTGTACACTTTTTCGAGAAAACGCGGCACGACACATAAGGTATGTGGGCGCACGGCGCTGATTGCCTCTTTTACTCTTTGCGTGTTTTGCAGATACACGTTATGGCCACCACGACACAACACGTAGAAGCTCCAACTGCGCTCAAATACATGGCTCAATGGCAAAAATGCCAAAGACACATCCCCAGAGCTAAACGCCAGTTTTTGATCATGCTGACGTATGGTAGACGCCATATTACGGTAATCCAGCATTACGCCTTTAGGATCGCCCGTGGTGCCAGAGGTATAAATTAACGTCAGTAAATCATCGAGATTTGCAGCCTCTAAACGCTGGTTTAGCTCTGCTTCTTGCGTATAGCCGCCAGCGAGTAAGGTATCTAAATGCCAGTGTTGATTGCCTTTATCGGCAGCGAGTGTCACGCTCGAATCGAAAACAATCACATGCTCAAGGCTTGGGCAAATTGTCTGCAACTCACACGCCATGGCGTATTGCTTAGCGTCGTCGACAAAAATTACTTTGGCAGCGGCATCGTTAACGATAAAACTCGCTTGCTCTATGGTACTGGTAGGATAAATAGGCACCACAATGGCGCGACTCTTAAGTGTACCTATATCGGCACAAGTCCACTGCGGGCAGTTTTGCGATAGGATGACACAACGGTCTTGCACTTGTACGCCAAGCTCGATCAACACCTGTGCAATTTTGCTACTAGTATGATCAAATGCTTGCCAGCTCACCTGATGCCAAGGAGCAGCCATTTCAAAACCTTCCAGCGCGATGGCATCCTTTAAGGACGCGCTTTGCTGCCGTAAAAGTTGAATTACATGATATTGTTCGAGAGACATAAGAGACTCACCTTTTTAGCTTACAAGTGTACCGCTTTTGCAGCATTCTACCTGAAGGCAAGCCAAAAACTAAGAGTTTTTGCTCTAATGTTATGCAAATGTCGCCCAAATCACGCTGTAAATCGCCTTTTACGGTATGCCACCCCTCGTTTCACTCGCTTATCAGAGCGAACAACATTTAATCTATAAACGTCAATTCGCTCCCATAATATCGCTTTTCCAGAGGGTTTTCTTACCCCAAACCAGCACCACTTGTGCCACAAGCGATAAGAGTATATCCCATAACAACCAATCGGTTAGATTACTACCACCCCGTAAAGAGGCAAGACTGATAGACACCCACAGGGAATGCCCCGCCACTATCATCATTGTCAGTGTGACATGTAAAACTCGCCGACACATACAGCCAAAACCGAGTATCAAGGCGCAAGCGCAGTAAGTACTCAACGTCAGGTGAGCGACCAATAGCAAACTCACATCGCCGTTAATCCACCCAAGCAACAAGCTACAGACAAAGATCATACCTGCAATCACATTCAGTAACCGCTGCTGCCCATGGTAAAAAGCATTGATAAGCCCTTGACGACCGTTAAATCCCGGCATTAATAACAGGGTCTCTGTTGCCCGTGAGCGTTGCACGCGGCTCCAATGTACTAGCGAACAACTAATCACACTAAACTGCGCCAAAAGTAATAATATTGGAAAATCCCACTGCAATTGCAGTGATAACGCCCCAAGCCCTAAGGTAAAAATAGGCAATAATAACAATAGAATGGTGAGCATAGGGCCAATAAAAAAATTGGTTGGATGCAGATAACGCTCAAAACGGCTCAAGATGCGCATGGATTGCAGATTGGGTAGCCAAAACCAGCCCATTTCAAGACCATTAAGATACACGACCCTCGCATTACCACGCCAAGGTAAAGTACGACATTGATAGATAATAACAATGCCCATAATCAGCAATACACTCAAACTTAGCCATAGTGGAATATGACGTTCAATCAAGGAGATAAATGGCATTAACATGAATAATAAAAATGCGGCATAAAACCATTGCGCGGCCAATAAACATAACCCGATAAACCCTAAACTGATGACCAGCGCCAACACTAAGATCGGCAGACTTGCAACAAACCCAAAACTAACACATAAAATCAAGAGGATGCCAATTACACTACTTAGGATCAGCCCACTTTGGATAAAAATATTCCGCCTGTAATTTGGTATCAGTTGTGAGCATTCACTCGCCATTAAACGGATAAATTGCCATGCAATTGCCGCGGAGACTGACACAACTCCCATTGATAGGAATAATTCCAAGCTGTCCTTTTGACCGAACCAACCCGCTACACCACCCAACACAAGACTCAGCAAACCCGTTCCCAAAAAACTAATACTGCCGATATCAAAGCACCAAAGGCGCAATATACCCATAAAAGGATGCATTCGCTGACTCGTTCTTTTGCCCTTCGCGACTTGTATCTGCTTATGGTGCGCCGCACTCATCTGTGTAGCTCCATAAATAGTTGCTCAAGGTTTAAGGCTTCATTCTTTAACACGCCCGCTATTGGCGCGCAGTGCTCACCTAAATCCACCAGTACTGAGTCACCTACACGGCTCAGCACGGTAATTGGCTCGGGCAAAATAGTTTCAGGAGCGAGAGTTAACAAACGCACTTCTTCTCGCAGAGCATCGATTTCCTTAAACAGCACTAACTCGCCCTGTTTAATTAGTGCCACATGGCTAGCAACTCGCTCTATATCTGAGGTGATATGGGATGAAAACAGTACGGCAGAACCAGATTCGAGGGCGAGATCGAACAAATCGACCATAAACTTGCGCCGGACTATAGGGTCGAGACTGGCGACGGGCTCATCGAGGATCAACAACTCAGGGCGATAGGCCATCGCCATAATCAAGGCTAGGGATTGCCTTTGCCCAACCGATAAACGCTGCACCTGTTGGGTCACATCTAACTCGAAACGTACCAACCAATCTTGCTCTAATTGCATATCCCAATTAGGGTAAAAACTGCGGTGTAAGTCGAGGGCTCGCTCAATGGTAAAACCTTCATAACCAAAGGGTTGCTGCGGTACATAACCTATACGCTCCTTTGCCTGTGAGCTTAAATCGTTTGGTGCTTCACCTAAGGTCGTAATGCTGCCAGCATCCGGCGTTAAAATACCCAATGCACAGCGCATCAGAGTCGATTTACCCGCCCCATTTTGCCCTAGTAACCCCACCACCATTCCCGCTGACAAGGTTAATGATAAATCCTTAAGCGCCCACTTTTCACTCGCATTTTTACCGCGAAAGACTTTATTGACTTGGTTAAATTCAAGAATTGGCGTGCGCTCTTGGTCCATCGAATTTCATCCTTTTTATTCTATTTATCGATACGTTACTTTCTAATCTTGCCAGCGTTCGTTCAGCAGTTGCTGCAACTCAGGCAAGCTGACGCCTAACTGTTTTGCCTGTGATAACAAGGCATCGAGCTGGGGTTCGAGCAGACTGATACCCGATGCCATTGTTTCTGTTCGCAACGCGACTTTTGTCGCTTGACCACGGCGGCGTTCGAGCCAACCTTGATCGACAAGTTGTTGAATCGCCCTGGAAACGGTCATGGGATTTACGGCTAAATGCTCGGCAATTTGGCGTACAGAGGGTAATACGTCTTCCACTTGCAGTTGACCACCCACAATTAAGCGCACGATTTGCTCGTGTAATTGTTTATAGATGGGTTCGCCACTACTGGGGTTGACATTTAAAAGTTCTAACATTAGCCTTTACACACTGTATTAATACATTGATACACCGATACACTGGTATTTAAATTAACACATTCGTCCTGAAATGCAAAAAGGAAAGCGCTCATGATAGATAGCATGACACACAGGAAGTTAAGCAAAACAGCTCAGCCCCTTTCGCCAACGCGACCATGGCATAGCACCAAGGCTACATGCTATAGCGCCATGTTAAGCACATGGAGCTTAAGCCAAAAGCGCTTAAGCATAAGCGCACTCATACTGGCAATAACAAGTACAGCAACTTGGGCGAATGAGGTAAAAAACCAAGATATACAAGCGGCGAGCAAGAGCAATACCTGTTATGTGGAAGGCGTATCCGATCGTTTAAATTGCGGGTTTGTGACCGTACCCGAAAACCCTAACAAACCCGATGGCAAACAGATCCAAGTGCATTACGTGGTATTACCCGCGGTGAAAAATGCCAACCATGAAGAAGCCTTACTAGCCATTGCTGGCGGCCCAGGACAGTCGGCCATAGATAACGCAGCGGGTTTTGATGCCATGCTGAGTAAAGTCCGTCAACAACGGGATATTCTACTGATAGACCAACGGGGAACTGGCCGTTCCAATCTATTGACCTGTGATGAAAGCGCTAATCCACTCTCCTTAGATGATGACAGTATCGATCCTAGTGCTGAAACACAAAAATGCTTAGATAAAATCGATGCCGATGTTAGCCAGTATGGCAGCCTTAACGCAGTCAAAGATTTTGAAGCTGTGCGAGCGCACTTAGGTTATAAAAAACTGCATATCTACGGTATCTCCTACGGTACTCGCATGGCGCAGCTTTATATGCGTTTGTATCCAGAGCAGCTAGCCACAGTCACCTTAGACGGTGTAGTGCCCATGCAGCAAAGCGTGTTAGAGATAGGCTCGGCAATTGATCGTGGTTTTGAATTACTGTTTAAAGATTGCCAAGAAAATACCGCCTGCAAACAGCAGTTTCCACAACTTAAGGCCGAATTTGAACAGGTAGCAAACACTCTGGCGAAGGGAGCAATCACAGAAAATGTGTTCGATCCCGTCACAGGGGAAAAAAACCAACTCACCATAACACGCGGAAAATTTTACGGAGCCATCCGTATGGCACTGTATCAAACCAATGTGCGCGCCCTTGTGCCCCACGCAATCCATCAAGCTGCAAACAATCATTTTCAACCACTTCTGGGGTTATATGCCCTCACAGTTGATAACGCTGGCATAGCAATGGGCATGCACACCTCTGTGGTTTGCGGTGAAGATATCCATCGCATCACGCCTGCTATGCGAGAAAAAGCAGCAAGCTCTTATGTTGGTCAAACCATGTTGGACTCAATGGAAAAAACCTGTGCAATCTGGAAAGTCCCCGCGGTAGATAACAGCTTTAGCGAACCCATTAGCAGCAATATTCCAACCTTACTGTTATCCGGTGAAATCGACCCCGCCACACCGCCTAGTTGGGGCGAGTTAGCCATGGAAAAACTCACTAACGCCAAACACTTTATCGCTCCCTATGCCACCCACGGTGTCGCTTATCAATCCTGTGCCAATGGATTGGTGGCGGATTTAGTTCGTACGGGCTCAATAAACGACCTCGACGGCGAATGTTTAAACAAAGATGTGCGCCGCAGCTTTTATTTAAATGCCAGCTCAGTCGAGCCGCTTAATGCGACCAGCACAAAAACCACAACAACAAATAATAACGCCAGCACTGGGACCAAGGAGTAAGCCATGATTAAAGTATCCAATCTTTCCAAGCGTATAGGAGAAGTGCAGGCGCTTAATGACTTAAGTTTTGTCGCACAAAATGGCCAAATCACAGGATTACTTGGCCCCAATGGTGCAGGCAAAACCACCTGTTTACGCACTATCTTTGGCTTACTAAAACCCGATAACGGTAAAGCTGAAATTGAAGGCATCGATGTCACCATCGATCCTATCGGCGCGAAACAACAGCTCGGGTTATTTCCCGATCCTTTTGGTCTGTATGAGCGCTTAACACCACGGGAATACATTCGCTATTTTGCCGAGTTGAGCGGCTTATCAGCCCGCGAAGCTAAAGAGGCCACCAGCCAAGTGATTGCAAAATTACGCCTCGAAGATATTAGCGATCGCCGTTGCAAAGGCTTCTCCCAAGGGCAAAGGATGAAAACAGCACTTGCACAGGCAATTGTCCACTGCCCCAGCAATATTATCCTCGACGAACCGACCCGTGGATTAGATGTAATGAGCACTCGCTTACTGCGCGATATTCTTATCGACCTAAAAAATCAAGGACATTGCGTGCTGTTCTCTAGCCATGTGATGCAAGAAGTGGCTGCATTATGCGACCAAGTCATCGTCATGGCCCAGGGTAGAGTTGTTGCCATTGGCAGCCCAACTGAACTTTGCATCCAAACAGGCAAAGACTCGCTCGAAGAAGCCTTTATTCAACTTATCGGCACGGATGAAGGAATCGCAGCATGATGACTCAAACTTACAACAATGTAAGCAGTATCAATGATGTACAAACTCAGATAGATATGCTCATGGATAAAGGAATAACAGCATGAATAAAATAATCGCTATGGTTCGTAAGGAACTTATCGATGCCGCTCGCGATAAGCGTTCTGTGATGGCGGGACTTTATTACGCCATTGGCACACCGCTGATCATGTGTGGCCTGTTTATGGTGTTAATTGGCCAATTAACCAGCCCTGATGATCTTAAAATCACTATCACCAACCCAGATAACGCACCTGATCTAGTGAGGTTTTTATCCAACAAGGGCATTACTCAAGGTGACGTTGGCGCTAAGGATCTGAAAGCCATAGAGCTTATCATCAGCACCGACTATGCCGAGCAAATGAATCAAGGCAAAGCCGCCGAAATTACTATCGTGGCCGATAATTCGGAGGAAAAATTACAGAACTCCATTCGCCGCTTAGAGAAACAATTACAAGCCTACAGCGCCGAAATGGGTAGCCTACGTTTAATCGCTCGCGGTATCGACCCGCGTGTGGTACAGCCACTAAAAGTGAATGTGCAAGATCAAGCCACACCTGATTCTAAAGGCGGGATGATCTTAGGTATCGCTATTTTTACTATGATTTACTCGGTATTTATCTCGGGGATGAACCTTGCCATAGATACCAGCGCAGGGGAACGTGAGCGTAACTCTCTGGCTTTGTTACTTAGCCATCCACTGACCACGCGCCAATTAGTGCTCTCTAAGATCATCGCTGTTGGCCTATTTGCCCTGCTCGGTTTAGTGCTGATCTTGCTGGTGTCTAAAATCGCCTACACCTTTGTGCCATGGCAGGAATTAGGCTTTAGCGTCAATATCACCAGCGAATTTATCGCCTTAATGTTAATCGTCGGCATCCCCGTCGCTTTGATGGCCGCATGCCTGCAATTGTTCGTGTCTTTTATGGCAAAAACCTTTAAAGAAGCCCAGTCCTATCTCACTATAGTGCTATTTGTGCCCTTAGCATTATCAATGGCCGCCAGCTACAACATAGCGCCAGATATGCTGCAATGGTTGCCCGTCTCTGGCCAGCAACAAGCATTGATGGACTTTATCAAAGGTAAAGACTTGCCCATGCTGCAATTACTGGTGTCGACCTTAGGCACCCTCGCCATTGCGATATTACTCGCCTTTGGTATGGAAAGATCGCTCAAGAGTGAAAAGGTCATCTTCGGTTTGTAAGGTGCTTTTCTCGATAAACTTTGGAACGGGTTATCTCTCGTTCAAAAATTAAAAATCTCAATAAAAACTGGAGGTTATTATGGAAAAAGAATATATCTTAATGGTGATTATGGTCACCTTCATTATAGGCTTCAGTGCTACAGAAATGTTTAAGCACTATTTGAAGGCGCGCCAACTTGGCGTCAATCCCACTGGCGACAAGCAACTAGAAGATAAAGTGACTCAGTTAAGTCTGCAAAACCAAGTGCTTATTGAGCGAGTACAAGTACTGGAAAAAATAGTCACTGAATCTGAATACGAGCTAAAGCAGCAGATTAGTCAGTTATAAATCCTAAGCTCCAAAAACAATAAAGCCACTCAATATGCGGTGGCTTTTGTTTTTACAGGCTCAATAGCAAGATTACTTAGCCTTAGGCCTGAACGGCTTGATCACGGCTTCGTTGCACTCTAAATACGGGCCTTCCATCAAGTCGATGCAGTAAGGAATAGCTGGGAACACGGCATCTAAACATTCACGAATCGATTTGGGTTTGCCGGGCAAGTTCACGATCAAAGAATCACCCCGTAAGCCTGCGGTTTGGCGGGATAAAATGGCAGTGGGCACAAATTTTAATGACTCAGCACGCATCAACTCGCCAAAGCCTGGCATCATGCGATCGCATACAGCTTCTGTGGCTTCTGGCGTAACGTCGCGTTTAGCAGGGCCTGTGCCACCCGTGGTCACAATCAAACAGCAATCTTGCTCATCGGCCATCTTGATGAGCGTGGCTTCAATCACATCCTGCTCATCGGGGATCACTTGATAAATCGGCTCCCACTCGCTAGTCAGGTAATCGTTAAGCGTGTCGATAATCGCCTTGCCAGAAATATCCTCATAAATTCCCGCGCTGGCGCGATCGCTTACCGTCACTATACCGATTTTTGCTTTACTCATAGGATATCCCCAATGGTGTTGAAATAAACAAGATTGAAAAAGCATAGACGCTAGAGCTAAGCGCAGTTGAAGGCTAAATCTCTAGACCATAAGTCGCAGCTAAAATAGCATAAATGCGCAATAAAAGTGGGGGCTAAAACGTGACTTGTCTCGCGCAGGCAGTATCTGGGCAAAAAGTTTATATAAAACCGAGCTTGTAAATATGCTTAGTCGATGAAAAATAGCGTAATTAATGCTTTTAATTCATCTCATTAAAAAGGCCACTATGGTAGTGACAGGCAGCATTGTGGTTAAATCCGCCGCGCATTCCAATATTTAGAGGCCCAATAGCTATTAAGTAAGCTGGAAATTTTCACCCCTTGGCTAGTGGAAACATGGAGGAAATTATCATCCCCCACATAAATGCCAACATGATGGGTGCTCCAACCTGTTTTGAAAAAAACTAAGTCACCCCGACGAAGTTGATCCCTAGGTACAGGCCTACCCAGTGTTTGTTGCTCTTCAACTGTGCGTGGTAACACCATCCCTAACATTTTTTGGTATGCGACAGACACAAAGGCGGAACAATCAATCCCTTTTTTAGTGCCACCACCTAAACGATAGGGAACACCGCGCCACTCTGAGTGTAGCTCTGCAATATTACTATCATCCCAAACAGAAACAGGCTCAACTTGCTTTACCACAGGCTTAGGTTCTGGCGCGCTAGCACAAGCGCCAAGACCTAAGGCTAAGATAACGATCAATAATATCTTCATAAAACGCTACTCATTACAGGCGGGTTTTACCTTAACCTAATTTGACGTTTTTATCAGGTCAATTCTAGATATCAAAGGCTTAAATACTATAACCTCAGCCTATCTGAGTTTGAAGCACCCAATAACTCACAGAGCAGACTTTTTGATGAAGGCCATCTTTTTGATGGCCTTCAAGTTTTCGCTAGATTAGAAGGTGTAGCTCATAGTCAAAGCGGCACCAACGGCTTTATCTGAACCGACTTGTCCTGCTAAATCGAGGTGGAATACACTCCATGGCGATAATCCAAAACCTGCGGTGAAAAGATCGGGTTGTTCACCGGCAATGTCAGAGCGGAATCCTGCGCGAAGCTGTGCCCAATCAAAGGCATTAAACTCTACGCCTACTGCTGCAAATTGAGATTCTTCTACAGCAGCGAACATGGATTCATCCTTCCCAAGCCATGCTTTGCTTTTATTAACATCTAACTCGATGACCGCCGTTAACCAATCCGTACGATAGGCCGCAGCAAGGGTTGCCACAGGTGAAATTTGGTAAGTGTATGTAACGCCATTCACCGTTGCAGTATCAACATCCCTGCTCACCAGATTTCGTACCGCTAAACCGTAGGTCATATTGCCAGCATCAAGCGCTAAACCGAGGTCAGCATTAAAGCCTGAGTCGCTAGAACGATATTGGTCATCACTGAGGTCAGAATCATCATAGTCAGTGATAGTGGCACTGTAGTTGTAGGTTTCAACTTTTTGCACTTTAGTTGTTACCCCTACATATAAGGGCATATCCATGAGTTCAAATTGATGTGCCAACGCCACGCCATAGTCCTGAACCAGTGCAACAACACCTAGGGCTTGGGAGTTCAATGAACGGGAAGGATCTGCGGCGCTGGTGCCATCAATCACATCTTGCAGATAGTCAAGATCGCTTTGAGCAACATCAGCACCAACCATAGCTGACGCATAACCATTTGCCATAAAACCTAAACTAACCAATTTATTAGGTACAGCAACTTGGACATTTACACCAACATTCACCATAGCGAGCTTGCCATCTACCGCAGCCAATTCACTGGCTAATTTATTCGCTGTGGCACTATTCGCCCCAATACGAAATGCATCATAGGCATCTTTGATATTATCTATATTGTCGATCAACTTGTCCTTATCCGTACCTTGAGCACCAATAGAAGGCAATACGAATGAGAAATCATCACTCTCATTATATTTAGCGACTAGTGCAGGATTGACGGGGGGTGGCGGCACTATAGTGGGCACTCGCGACACCTACTCCACCCATCGCATCTTTGCGAGCATCAAAACTATTTGCCCAAGTAGCGTTGGAAATAGAAGCCAATACCGATAATGCTATTACACTCTTTTTCATCATGATTCCTTTGTTAACCAATGGTTAGGGTTATTTGCGGCGCAATTTAACGCATTAACATTTGAAGTTACAAGGGGAAAAGCAGGTTTGGCGTAAAAGTGCAAATGATTGGCGTGATAGTTCAAATAATAAAGTGATCAACGTCAATTTGGGCGGTAATTTGCAAAATCACCCAGAATGCCCGAAGCTAAAACCTTCAGCTCGAATGCAAGATAGAATCTGAAACCTAGTCATCATTTCAGACAAACACTCACTCAGTGTCCATAGCAAAAGAGTAAGGAACCAATATGAATGAGCAACAAGCGCAATTTTTTGGTGGTCCAAGGGAATGTCCCATTGAAAATGGTCGGATTCAAGTCCAACGAATCGCCGCAAAAATCAGTGATGTTGGCGGTATTCCCGTCGCGCGGGCGATTCCACAAAAAGACCGCCGTCTTATCGGCCCTTGGTGCTTCCTCGACCATATTGGCCCAGTCACCGACGGCCCCTTATTGAATGTCGGCCAGCATCCACATATTGGACTGCAAACATTTACTTGGATGCTCGAAGGCGAAATTATGCACAGAGATAGTCTCGGCAGCGCCCAAGTGATCCGCCCCAAGCAAGTCAACCTAATGACGGCAGGACATGGTATCGCACACACGGAGGAATCTGTTAAAGGCAAAAGCACTATGCACGCAGCGCAGTTATGGATTGCCCTGCCGCTTGAGCATAAAGACACAACCCCAAGATTCGATCACTATCCCGAACTCCCGACTTGGCACGAGGCAGGCGTTGACTTCACCTTACTGATTGGCACTTGGCAGCATAAACAGGCACCCACATTACACTTTTCACCCATTGTCGCCATGGATATTTATGCTGTTAATAGCACTAAACTCACGCTGCGCCTTGATCCCAGTTTCGAATATGCCCTAATGCCACTCGAAGGCCGCTTCCAGATCGAGGATGAAAGCTTCGATAATAATGATCTCGCGTATCTCGGTATGTTACGTGAGACCATTACAGTTGAACTCGAAGCAGGTTGTCGCATACTGCTGATTGGCGGGGCACCACTGGCCGATCCTGTTAGTATTTGGTGGAACTTTGTCGGCCATAGCAAAGAGGAAATAGCGAAAGCTCAAGCCGAGTGGGAAGCACACTCCCCACGCTTTGCCGTCGTTCCCGGCTACAATGGTGAGCGTTTAGTCCCACCACCCATTCCGTGGTAATCAAGGAATCAATGACGCTTTAGCATTAAACCAGCGCCTAAGGTGAGGCTTACAGCAGATGTCTACGCAGTAAGCCTTATCATTCGCCTATAGCTTGATATGAGTAAGTTCAATCCCCTCGAGTTAATCGCAAGCTAAGCCACTAACAATCGACTAAATTTTACGGATTTTTTACGCGCTATCTTAAAATGCCTTTGTTAGAGTACGGACAACATTTTTAATGCTTCTTTCTTTTTTATGACTTCATCCATAGCCGTACCTATGACTCAATACTGGCGTTCACATCCATCTTCATTCACCTTCGTTGTGTTAGTCATCGCCATTTTCAGCAGTTTTTTTATTGATTTGCTCTCAGGCTCAACCATCGCCGTGTTACTGATTTTGCAACTCGCTGTGGTGGTTGTCGCCCTACAATGTAATGCCCATTACGCCTATTTTACTGCAGTGTATGAAGCGGCAAGTTATAACTTTTTATTTACCACACCGCGCTATTCGCTACAGATGTTTAATCTTGAGGATATTCTTAACTTAGCCGTATTTCTCTTAGTAGCGCTCACCACCAGCAAACTGGCGGAACTTTATCGGCGTCAGCAAGATGCACTTGAACAAGCCCAGTTACGTAATAGTATTTTGCTGTCGGTCTCCCACGATTTACGTACTCCACTCGCCACCATTATTGGCACTTTAACTACGCTAAAAGAATATATGCCTAAGCTGAGCCCATCCCAAAAAGATGAGCTAATTGACAGCGCTGCGGCAGAAAGCCACCGTCTGCACCAATATATCGAAAATCTATTACAGGCCACTAAATTACAGCATGGCGCACTCAAGTTTAGTTTGAATGAAGACTCTATTACTCATGTGTTACACCAAGCTATTGCCCGTTTTCCGGCCACACAACCACGCATTGTTATCAAGAGTGAATCAGAGCTACCCACAGTGATGATATGCAGTTCATTGATTGAGCAAGCTATTTTTAATGTACTGGACAATGCATTGTGCTACTCACCACAAGATGAAAAAGTCACCGTTAAGGTTTATCGGTATGAAAATATGTTGAGATTGGATATCCAAGATCAAGGCTGCGGTATAGCCACCGCAGATATGGAAGCCATTTTTGAACTCTTTTATCGCCAACATCCATCAACGGATGGTGGTGCTGGTCTAGGTTTGGCTGTTGCGAAAGGAATTATTACCGCACACCAAGGCCAAATCAGCGCCGAACCTGTCACTAAGGGCAGCCTTATTCGTATTGCTTTGCCGATAAAAAAGGACTGTGAATAAATGGCCTACAAAGTGTTAGTGGTGGATGATGAAGCGCAAATCCACACATTTATGCGAATATCCTTAGAAGCAGAAGGCTTTGAATATATTGGCGCATCATCAATAACCACAGCCCTTGCCCAATATCGGGGACAGCAACCACACATATTGATACTCGACCTTGGATTACCGGATGGTGATGGTATTGAGCTACTACAAACCCTAAGGCGAAACGACAAAATCCCCGTATTGGTGTTAACTGCCCGCGATCAAGAGGAAGAGAAAATTCGCCTATTAGACGCTGGCGCCAATGACTATCTCAGCAAGCCTTTTGGGATAAGAGAATTAATTGCCCGTATCAAAGTATTAGTCCGCGATTTAGTGGACGAGTCATCTTTAAGTGATGTGCTGCACTTTGCCACACTTAAGCTACAAAAAAGCACCCACCAGCTTTGGATCAATAAGCAAGAAATCGCTTTGACCAAAAAGGAATTCGCCCTGATGGAGACCTTAATGTCTCCCCCTGGTCAGTTAGTCAAGCAAACTGTATTACTGCGAAAAATTTGGGGCGAAACCCATCAAGAAGACAGTCACTATCTGCGGATTTTAGTCAGCCAGTTACGCAAAAAACTCAATGACAATAACGAGCAGCAACTGATTAAAACAGAAGCGGGTTTAGGTTACCGCTTAACAGACATCAATCAGCAGTAAGCGTTCTCATCATCACAAAAGCAAACATAAAAGGATATTTGTATGGCGCATTTTACCGTTATTGGTTTAGGGCGATTTGGCGTTGCAGCCAGCCTTGAATTGATCCACTTAGGCCACACGGTCACAGGTGTCGACAGTGACCCTAAAATGGTTGAAAAATATGTAGAGAACCTAACTGAAGCCGTGATTTGCGACTGTTCCGATGAGGCATCGCTGCGTGAGCTTGACCTCAACAACAGCGAAGCCGTACTTGTCGCTATCGGTGAGGATATGCAATCCAGCCTACTATGCACCTTGGCGCTTAAGAATCTGGGTGTACAAACCATTTGGGTCAAGGCTAGCACTAAAGCGCATCACACTATCGTGTCAAAACTCGGCGTTGCACGCATCATTCACCCTGAAGAAGAAATGGGGATACGTGTCGCTCAGTCGCTCAATTATCCTATGGTCAATAACTTTCTCGCCATTGGTGATGGACTATATATTGTTGAAATTCATATTAAACCCCACCTAGATAAAACCACCGTTGCCCAACTTCTAGGCTCAGTTCAAGATGGTTTTAGTGATGAATTAACCAATATAAAGCGCAACCCTAAAGGTAAAGTTGCAGCCATTATGGTTAAACGTGATTTAGCGGTATTTAGCAAGATCGATGGTAGTTTTGTGTTGCAAGCTAACGATGCATTGTTGCTATGTGGTAGCCGTAGCGAGCTTAAATATCTCGCACCAAGGTTGGTGTAAGGTGGTTCAATGGCATCCCTCCATCATGGCAATAGAACATCATCCAAGGTCGGATAGAAAACTGTTCGGTGCGCCACCCTTTATTTTAAGCGTGAGCTTTGCACTACTGATCATCCTTGGTACTTGCTTACTGAAACTGCCCATAGCGACCGAAGCGCCTATTACTTGGTTACAAAGTCTGTTCACTGCAACCTCGGCGGTCACAGTGACTGGGCTAGTCGTTGTCGACACTGGGACAGTATTTACGCCATTTGGCCAAATCGTCATCGCGCTTTTAATCCAATGCGGCGGGCTGGGGCTGATGACCTTTGCGATTGTTACCCTTATCGCCCTTGGCGGTAAGATTGGCTTTTTACAGCAAACCGTCGCAAAAGAGGCTTTTAATCAAACCGATACTTCAACATTAGTCTCGACTGCTAAGGCCGTATTACTGTTTTCGCTCTTGGTAGAAGCCATAGGCATGTTGATTTTATCAGTGCATTGGAGCAATGAACTCGGTTGGCAAACCAGCTTATTCCACGGTTTTTTCTATACGATTAGCGCCTTTAATAACGCAGGTTTTGCCCTCAGTGCCGACAGCTTAATGCCCTATGTGGCCGATCCTGTAATTAACCTCACCATCACAGGTTTATTTATCATTGGCGGTTTAGGGTTTTCAGTCTGGATTGACCTTCGCCGCAATAAATGTTGGTCGAAATTGACCGTCTACAGCCGAATGATGATTACAGGCACCATACTGATCAATGCCGTAGCAGTGATTGCTATTTACCTGATTGAGTACAACAACCCCAATACTCTCGCGCCCTTAAGCGAACTCGGTAAATGGTTAGCCTCTTGGTTTCAAGCCGTTACCCCTCGCACTGCTGGCTTTAATACCTTAGCCATTGACCAGCTCGAAGATGGCTCAACACTACTTATGCTGGTATTGATGTTTATCGGCGGTGGCTCTCTCAGTACCGCCAGCGGGATTAAGGTAGTCACTTTTATGGTGTTGATTTTGGCAACTTATGGCTACTTGCGCCGTGATGAAGCTGTCTACGTGTTTAAGCGGGAAATTCCCAAAGACACCATTAGTAAGGCCTTAGCCCTTACCATGATCTCCATCGGCGTGACTTGGCTCGCTATTTTTGCTTTAGTGTTAACTGAAAAAGCGCCGCTAGTCGATATTGTATTTGAAGCGGTTTCAGCACTGGGCACTGTCGGTTTATCACGCGGTTTAACAGGGAGTCTTTCAGATATGGGCCTAGGGATCATTATCTTTATGATGTATATGGGACGCCTAGGCCCACTGATGCTGGCCTACTTCCTCGCCAACCCAAGAGTGAAAAAACTGCGCTACGCAGAAACCAAATTGGCGATTGGGTAACTGAAGGTGAAGACGCTATCTCTGTTGTCAGCAATATCATCAAACTCTAAACCTTCTTGACTGAGTAAAAGAATACAGAACAATAATGTTGATGTATCAACAAACCATTACATTGTGAAAATAGGAGTGCTCACTATATGCTTAAGCACTGATAGTGAGCTCCTTTACACAGGCCCAATAGTGGAATAACAAAAGAAAAATGGGCCAATATCGCCATATGCCAAAATCAAATCATGCCAGAAGCTGATAGGTTAAGTTTACCTATCAAGTGAAACCGAGGTAGGTAGGAAGTATCACAACATGAGTAAAATTGAATATCTATTTTTTGATCAAGTAAAGCCTGAAGATTTCATATCTATTATCAATGAAGACTCTCTAAGAATACATCTGATAGAACATCCATATTTTGATGCCACCAGCGTTAGAGTATGGATGGAGGATAAAATTAAGCTCGATGCAACAAATGGTTGTCGTATACGTGCCGTTTATATAGATGGGATGTTAGCTGGTTGGTGCGGAATTCAACCAGATGATAATGGCTTTGAATTAGCGATTGTTATCGCTAAGAGATTTTGGGGGTTTGGTATATCTATTTTCAAAACGCTGATTTGTTGGGCGAGAGAACTAGGACATAAAGAAGTCATATTTCATCTACTTGACAGTAGACCTGCTTATAAAACACTCAACAAAATAGCGATGAAAGTTCATAAAACCGAGCTTGCTGGTAGGTATTTTACAACATACCATATTCCTGTGAGTCAATAACGCACATAAATACCAGACTTTTCCATTAGCCCTAAATTGCTCTGTTTTTGTCACAAGCCGAGAAAGCTGATTTTTACACTACTTGCCCTGCTGCGACGCCGGAGGCCCAAGACCATTGGAAATTAAACCCACCTAACCAACCACTTACATCCATCACTTCACCGATAAAGTAGAGTCCAGGCACTTTGCTAGCTTCCATGGTTTTGGAGGATAGTTCATGGGTATCCACACCGCCTAACGTCACTTCGGCGGTGCGGTAGCCTTCGGTGCCATTCATTAATACTGTCCAGCGGTGCAGATCGTCGACCAGCTTAGCGCGCTCTGCATGCACAAGCTGATTTAACGCTTTGTTTAATAACGCCTCATCGAATAATACTTCCACCAGCCGCTTAGGTAACCACTGGCTTAAGGTATTACGCAGACTCTGCTTTGGATGTGCAGCCAATTGTTGCTCTAGCGTCTGCGCCAAATCCATATTGGGTAATAGATTGATTTCTATGGTTTCGCCCGCTTTCCAATAGTTGGAAATCTGCAAAATCGCGGGGCCAGATAAGCCGCGATGGGTGAATAGCAGAGCTTCACTAAAGCTAGTGCCGTCTTTGGCGGTAATGCGGCTAGGTACGGCTATGCCCGATAAGGGCTCGAAACGAATTTTATCTTCACTGTGCCAGGTAAAAGGTACTAGCCCTGCGTGGGTTGGTAATACTTTGAGGCCAAATTGCTCGGCCAGTTGATAACCATAAGGCGTGGCGCCGAGTTTGGGCATAGATAAGCCGCCAGTAGCAACCACCAATGAATCGCAACTTAACTCGCCATTAGAAGTGTTAAGCTCAAAGCGCCCAACTTCGGTCTTTTTAACGGCCAGAATATCGGTGCGCAGCTTTATACTCACACCAGCCCATTCGCATTCAGTCAGCAGCATAGTGACAATTTCTTTGGCCGAGTCATTACAGAATAGCTGGCCATGATCGCGCTCGTGGTATTCAATGCCGTGGCGCTCAACCAGTTCGATAAACTGCTGTGAGGGATAACGCGCAAGTGCCGATTTTACAAAGTGCGGATTGCTACAGATAAAGTTAGCGGGCTCAACTTTAAGGTTAGTGAAGTTACAACGGCCGCCACCGCTAATGAGGATTTTACGCCCCGCTTGCTTGGCGTTATCGAGTACGAGTACATCACGGCCTCGGTAACCCGCTGTTGCAGCACACATTAATCCTGCGGCGCCGGCTCCGATAATAATCACATCATGATGTTTCACGCTCTTACTCCACACAGAAAATTGATTGGTATTGGCTGCCAACGGGCAATTTGATGACTCGCGAACCTTTAGCAAGCAAGTCATGCAACAGCTAAACGGAGCAAAGATAAGCTCAAACGTTAGACACAAATCCCCTCTTTCACCATCTGACCTCCAAGGATGGAGGAAATGCCCGTCTGATGTCGGGAACATCAAGGACCCTGGTGACCGGGGATACATCTTGCACACCAGAAGTCCGAGCATAAAAAAGGGCGCTATTTTAGCACCCTTTCGACGAACCGCTATTACCTCGTAATAAATACACTTACTGGGTTGGCGTTTCTGATTTTTTCTCTCTGCCGAGCAGTTCTTTTGCGGCATCAACCGGTGATTTACCTTGATACAAAACTTGGTAAATCTGCTCAGTGATCGGCATTTCAACACCAAGGCGTTTCGCCAGAGTAAACACTTCTTTGGTATTGCGATAACCTTCAACCACTTGGCCGATCTCAGCCTGTGCAGTCATCACATCACAGCCTTTACCTAAGGCTAAACCAAAGCGGCGGTTACGGGATTGGTTGTCGGTACAGGTCAACACTAAGTCGCCTAACCCAGCCATGCCCATAAAAGTAGCTGTGCTGGCGCCTAGGGCTTCGCCTAAGCGCGTTAGTTCGACTAGACCACGGGTGATTAAGGCCGTTCTAGCATTAGCACCAAAGCCAATGCCGTCAGACATACCTGCACCAATGGCGATCACGTTCTTTACCGCGCCGCCAAGTTGCAACCCCGTAAAATCATCATTGGCGTAAACCCGCAAGCGTTTTGGGCTGTGCAGCAATTCCACTAAATCTTCAGTAAACTGTGGACAGGTTCCTGCAACCGAAATCGCCGTAGGTAAACCCATAGCAAGTTCTTTAGCAAAGGTTGGCCCAGATAATACCGCTAGCGGATATTGTTCGCCCAATACATCACGGGCTACATCTTGCAGTAAACGTCCCGTTTCAGGCTCAAGTCCTTTAGTTGCCCACACGATACGCGCATCGCTACGCAATAACGGTTTCGCTTGCTCAAGCACAGTACCAAACACATGGCTTGGCACGACCACTAACACATTGTTACTGGCGGCTAAGGCTTTGGCTAAATCGGCTTCGATCTGTAAACAGTCTGGAAACGCAATATCAGGCAAAAAAGCTTGGTTGCACTTGTCTTGTGCGAGCGTTTGCATGTGGACAGGATCGTGTCCCCACAACAAGGTCTTATGACCATTGCTGGCTAAAGAAATGGCAAGGGCGGTGCCATATGAACCCGCCCCTAATACCGTGATATCGGCAGAGTTTTTCATGTAATTAAGCGTTTGCTTCTTCGGCTGCAGGGGCAGTCGCAGCGGCTTGACGTTGTTGCACATATTGCGCGAACAAAGCATCAAAGTTTACAGGTGCAAGGTTCAGTTGTGGGAAAGTACCACGACCTACTAAGCTGCCTACCGCTTCGCGAGCATATGGGAATAGAATATTAGGGCAATATGCACCTAAGGAGTGCGCCAATTGTGGCTCAGTTAAACCAGAAATAGAGAAGATACCCGCCTGTTGTACTTCACACAGGAATGCGGTTTCACCGCCATTTTGTGCAGTTACAGTCAAAGACAGAACCACTTCATACACATCATCGGCTAATTTAGCACTGCGTGTATCTAAATCTAACTTCACTTCTGGATTCCATTCTTTTTGGAATACCGCTGGGCTGTTAGGTGTTTCAAAAGACACATCTTTAGTGTAAACACGTTGGATGTTGAATTGTGGGGCTTGTTGTTCGTTGTTTGCTACTTCAGCCATAATTTCCTACCTATCCTATCAATGTTATGCCAGCTTTTCGTTGAAGGCTGGCTTATATGTCTATTTAGCTCGGGCTTTGCGACTTAAGGCCAATCTTAGATCCCAGTGCCATCCCAATATTTAACCCTAAAGTGCATCTTTCAAAACTTAATTTAAGCCCTTAGCGACCACAGGATCAGTATGCCAAACAATGATGACTCCTATTGCTACCATGGCAAGATGGCCTTTGTAGCACAAATCATAACTGCCGCCGACAACTTATCTTTTGCTTTTTGAAACAGGCATATTAGCTGCCTGCCATTCACCCATACCACCTTTTAAGTTATACAGATTTTCAAAACCCTGTTTACTTAAAAGCTGAGCCGCTTGAGACGAGGTCATGCCAGCATTGCATACAAGTATAATGGGACTGGCTTTAAACTTTTCAAGTGCCGAAGTCTGATTATTTTTGATATCCGCGAGCGTAACGTTAAGTGCATCAACAATATGGCCCTTACGGAACTCATCGCTTGAACGCACATCAACCACTTTGGCATCCTGTCTGTTCACCATAATGGTTAACTCTTGATGACTAATATTTTTGATTTTCGAGAAGCTCGATTTGATGACACTTATCACGAGTACAACAAATAATCCCACCCAAGCAAGACTTAACATAGAGTGAGCTTTAAAAAATTCGATATATTCTTGCATGATTACAGCCCGTATAAATGGCGAAAATTCAATAAGGGCACAGAGTATACCCATTGCCTTGGCAGATTGCAGCAGTTTAGTCACAGTTAGAGAACACAGTTTGAACCTTGTAGCAAAGCGATTATCCGACCATTCGCCAATATTCTGCCTAATTAACGATTCGATGACCTTAATCTAGGTAAAGCGCTTTTTCGTACCCTGCTTACGTAGTAATATTTAACCAATTTCAGATTTCTACCGCTTCTTCAAAACTTAAAGGTATCACCATGACGACAACTAAACGTCCGATCGCGCTGTTGATCCTCGATGGCTGGGGCTACCGTGAAAACACGCACATGAACGCGATTTTTCACGCCAAAACACCAGTGCTCGACCGACTCAACGCTCAATATCCCCACGGTTTGATTTCTGGCTCAGGCTTAGATGTAGGTTTGCCCGATGGTCAAATGGGCAACTCTGAAGTAGGCCATATCAATTTAGGCTCTGGCCGCATTGTCTATCAAGAGCTTACTCGCATCAGTAAAGCGATTAGCGACCATGAGTTTGAGACAAACCCAGCCCTATGCGATGCCGTTGATTCGGCAATTAATGCTGGCGGCGCGGTACACATTATGGGCTTACTTTCTCCCGGTGGTGTACATAGCCATGAAGAGCATATCGAAGCCATGTGCCGCATGGCCGTTGCACGCGGTGCAACCAAGGTCTATTTACACGCGTTCTTAGATGGCCGTGACACACCACCCCGTAGCGCTAAAGCTAGCTTGAGTCATTTTGATGATCTGTTTACTACATTAGGCCATGGCCGTGTCGCATCAATCATAGGCCGTTACTTTGCAATGGACCGTGATAACCGTTGGGATCGTGTATCCCAAGCCTATGAGTTAATCACCCAAGGTAAGGCTAAATTCCAATACGATAACGCTGTGACGGCGTTAGAAGCCGCATATGCCCGTGATGAAAACGACGAGTTTGTGTCTTCATCGGCCATTACCGATGTCGATGGTAAAGTAGCAACACTACAGGATGGCGACGCACTAATATTTATGAACTTCCGCGCTGACCGCGCCCGCCAAATTACCCGTAGCTTTATTCACCCAGACTTTGATGGTTTCGAACGCGCAGTTGTGCCTAAAATGCACTTTGTCACCCTCACTGAGTACGCTGGCGACATAACGGCACCTATCGCTTATCCATCCGAAAACTTAGTGAATACTTTAGGTGAAGTACTGCAAAATCGTGGTCGTACACAGCTACGGATCTCTGAAACAGAAAAGTATGCCCATGTCACTTTCTTCTTCAACGGCGGTAAAGAAGAACCATTTGAGGGCGAAGATCGCATCCTAATCAATTCACCTAAAGTGGCAACTTACGATCTACAACCAGAGATGAGTTCAACCGAGCTGACTGATAAGTTAGTTGCAGCAATTGAATCAACAAAATACGATGTGATCATCTGTAACTACCCCAATGGCGATATGGTTGGCCACACGGGTAACTTCGATGCCGCAGTCAAAGCCTGTGAAGCGGTTGATACTTGTATTGGCCGCGTTGTCGAAGCACTGGCTAAAGTGGGTGGTGAATGTATTATTACCGCCGACCACGGTAACGCAGAGCAAATGACTGACGAAACCACAGGTCAAGCCCATACTGCCCACACCAGTGAACTGGTGCCTTTTATCTTTGTTGGACGCGATGCGACTATAGATAAAGGTGGTAAACTCAGCGATGTCGCACCGACCATCTTGCAGTTAATTGGTGAAACTATTCCTGCAGAGATGAAGGGCAAACCCTTAATCCACATTAAAGAGTAATTGTTACCTAGTGAGTACTCGACTCCTTGTGAAAGCCAGCATTATTGCTGGCTTTATGATGTTATCTTTCTCGGCCAACGCTTCTGACTTACAGAAGCGTCAGTCCGAGTTGAAATCAATCCAAGCGCAAATAAACCAACAACAAAGCGCACTAAAAAGCACCAGTAAACAACGAGAAAAATTACTTTCATTACTGCGAAGTGATGAAGAAGCCATTGCTGCCGCGGCAAAAAAAGTAAACAACACAAAAAATAGTTTAAAACAAATAGACAATAAACTCGCAGAGCTAAAACAACGCCAAGATGAGTTAGAAACACTGAAAATTAGCCAGCAAAAAACACTTTCAAAACAGCTTTCTAGCGCCTATTTAGCTGGCAATCACGATTACACCAAGATGATGCTAAATCAACAAAGTCCTGCCACTATTGAGCGAATGCTGGCTTATTATCAATACCTGAACAAAGCTCGAATGAAGTCGATAAACGAATTAAAACAGACTCTTACCGAGCTTGATGACATCAAGGCTTCACAGATCAGTAAACAGCAGCAGCTCACTAAGTTGATAGCAGAGCAACAAGTTCAGTCTAAGCGCTTAAGCCAGGAACAAAGTCAGCGCCAACTCACCCTCAATGAATTGCAACGTACCCTCAACACTAAGGGCGCTGAACTTGAACAACTACAAATTGAGGAAGCCAGCTTAAAACGCGTGGTAGAACAAGCACTACGTGCCATGAAAGACAGTCCATCAATGGAAGGTTTTGGCAAACAGGGAGGTAAGCTGAAATGGCCGACCAAAGGCCGAGTCAGTGCCAGCTTTGGCAGCCCACGTTCAGGGCAAGTAGTGTGGAAAGGCACTATGCTATCGGCACCTGAAGGACAAAATATACATGCAATTTCAGGAGGAAAAGTCATCTATGCCGATTGGTTAAAGGGGTTTGGTATGGTGATGGTCATCGACCACGGTAAGGGCTATATGAGTCTTTACGGCCATGCACAAACACTACTAAAAAGCCCTGGTGACATGGTAAAAAGTGGCGACGCAATTGCTTTAGTCGGACGTTCGGGTGGACAAACCGAGCCTGGCCTATACTTTGAAATAAGGCATAAAGGGCAAGCCGTCGATCCAGCGAAATACTGTCGCTAACATGGCAGCCCTAACAATAGGGGGCGGCTATGAAACATGTGTTCCGCGACATTGGTTGTGTTGGATTAGGCCTAGTACTAGGCCTGTCTATTAGCCTATCCAGTAAAGAGAATACAAAATCTTCTTTAAATAATTTTGACTATCCATTGCTGCAGGATGTTATTGAAACAGTTGAAACTTATTATGTTAAAACCGTTTCAAAGGAAGAATTGGTCCAAGCGGCCATCAAGGGAATTTTTGAACATTTAGATCCTTACTCTAGCTTTTTAAATCACCAAGAATTCCTCGATTTAAAAGATGCCAACCGAGGTGAGTACTTTGGTTTTGGGTTTGAAGTCGCCAGCAATAAAAATCAGATCAGTATCATAGCGCCCTTCGCTAATTCCCCCGCAGAAAAAGCGGGGATAAGAGCTGGGGACACTATTATCAAACTCAATAATACTCTATCAACTGAAGCGAATCTCTCCGATATTCTTGCAGAAATAAAACAGCACAGCCTACGTAATCAACCGATTGATTTAACACTAAAACATCTAAACGATAGTACAGAGTTTAAGGTTTCACTCAGACCTAGCATGATCACTATGCAATCTGTGAGTAGCACACTGCTAAAAGGCAATATTGGCTACATTAGACTCAGTAGCTTTCAAGAAAACTCCACCAAAGATGTGTTGCATTCACTAAGCCAATGGCAAAGCACAGAGTTGACAGGGCTTATTCTCGATTTGCGTAATAATCCCGGAGGGCTACTCGACCAAGCAATAAAAATTGCGGATATCTTCCTCGCTAAGGGCCGTATCGTCTCAACTTCTGGGCGATTTTTTGATGCGAATTCAGACTACTACGCTTCACCTCAAACAATGTTCAACAAAGTGCCAATATTAGTGTTGATCAACAAAGGTTCAGCCTCTGCAGCCGAAGTGCTTGCAGCCGCATTGCAAGAAAATGGTCGCGCTAAGCTATTAGGTGAAACCAGTTTTGGTAAAGGAACCGTCCAAAGTTTGATCCCAATACTAAACGATGGCAACGCTGTAAAACTGACAATAGCCCAATACAACACGCCAAAAGGTGGAAATATCCACGAGATTGGCATAGTACCAGATGTGAAAGTCAACCCCGAAACTAGCTCAAACAAAGAGAATATGGCTATAATCGACGCCAACTCAACTCCAAGCGATGTTGCCCATGACTATATAGTCAACTCTGCTATAGCTTGGATACAACACCATGACGAATAAGCAGAAACAGTGCGTTTATTTTATATCTTTATTGTCTTCATCTTATATGTTGCGCCATCTTACGCGGCTAAAATTGCACTGATCATCGATGACATAGGTTATCGTCAAACAGATGAAGCAGTATTGTCACTGCCTCACACAGTAACTCTTTCAGTGTTACCTCATACGCCTCTAGGTGAAAATCTCGCAAAAGTGGGTCACAGTAAAGGGCATGAAATAATGCTGCATTTACCTATGCAAGCTATTAACGGTAAAGCATTAGGTCCCGGAGGCTTAACCAAGGGTATGGATGAAGCAGAGATCCGCGCTAACGTATCGAGTGCGATTGCGAATATCCCTTTTGCTAAGGGTGCAAATAACCATATGGGGAGTTTATTAACACAACTCGATTCACACATGCTTTGGGTTATGGAATGCCTAAAGCAAAATCAACTGTATTTTGTGGATAGTATGACTACACCATTTTCTAAAGCGGGAGAGAAAGCAGATCAATTAGGTATCCCAAGTTTGAAACGCCAACTCTTTCTCGATAACAACGTCAGTAAAAAAGCCCTTGAAAAGCAATTTAATCTCATGATTAGCAATGCACACATGCAAGGAAGTCTAGTGGTAATAGCTCATCCGTATCCTGAAACCATTCGCTTCTTACAAGCGAATTTACCACTACTTGAAGCAGAAGGAATAGATCTGGTACCCGTATCAGATTTATTGCCTATTGATATAGCTCAGGAAAATAGACTAATCCAACTGTAAAACAGAAATAGACAAATCCGGCAGCAAAACTAACAGCTCATCACGATTACTGACTATATCTTGCAAACTATATTGATCGAGCACATTTAAATAAGCATCAACCGCATGCGCCAAGACGCCTTTAAGCTTACAGGCTGGTGTAAACCGGCAGTAAGGTTTACTACAGTCAATTGGTGCTAATGAATTTTCAAGAACTCGCACTAATTGGCCTAAGTTGATCTCGCAAGCTGGCTTGCCGAGACGAAAGCCACCCATTTTTCCTCGAATGGTTTCTAAATAGCCTAGCTTACCGAGATGATGCACAATTTTAGAAACATGATTAGGTGATAAATCAAATACCTGGGTAATTTCAGCAATTCTAAACAGCGTCGTCCTATCGGGCTGGACAGCCAAATACATAAGTGTACGAACGCCAAAATCGGTATAGCGTGTTAACTGCATAATTCACCTGTCAGCGATAAACCTA
Source organism: Shewanella sp. W3-18-1 (assembly GCF_000015185.1). Taxonomy (NCBI): domain Bacteria; kingdom Pseudomonadati; phylum Pseudomonadota; class Gammaproteobacteria; order Alteromonadales; family Shewanellaceae; genus Shewanella; species Shewanella sp. W3-18-1. The sequence continues at coordinate 4,642,536 of NC_008750.1, forward strand.
ATGAGAAGTCTGAGATTCAAGGTTAGTGATCAACCAAAACGCCTCTTCATTTGTATTACCACATGCATCCAGAGATGCATCAAAATCACTACAAACGGCGGGACGAGCTGGTGAGCCGAAAATCAAACATAAATTATCATCACTGAGTTGAACACAGCGCTCTCCTGCAGCTTTGCCATTAGGCATACCCGGAATAACACTGCTAATTGAAGGTGCAATACAGCAAGCACCACAACCAAGACGACAATTCATTTTTGTTACTCATGAAAGACATAAGGGATTATACCGCTTAATTTGTCCGAGATAAGTGTTACAACTCAATACTGCCAAGTCGCGCACAAGAGCCATTCTATTAGTGAAAGAAACCATGTTAATAATTGGCTCAAATGGCCGACTACACAATCCTAGATAAAAAGATTGTAGAGTCATATTAGCAAAACGAAAAAAGCCTCATCTTTCGATGAGGCTTATCTCTTAATGTTGGCGGAGCGGACGGGACTCGAACCCGCGACCCCCGGCGTGACAGGCCGGTATTCTAACCAACTGAACTACCGCTCCTTTAGCTTAACGTTTGCACGTTAACCTAAATTAGGCGCTTGGCGATGACCTACTCTCACATGGGGAGACCCCACACTACCATCGGCGCGATTGCGTTTCACTTCTGAGTTCGGGATGGGATCAGGTGGTTCCACAATGCTATTGTCACCAAGCATATTTGGTTTTAAACAAGACTCGAGAGCGCACTGCGTGCTGCTAGATTCTAGGAACTAAAACCTGCTCTTATCTTATTTAATAATTCGGAAAACTGATTGTTTTTTGAGTCCACACTTCATTAAGTGTTTATATTCTGTCTAAGGCTTCTTTGTAAAACCCATCTGGGTTGTATGGTTAAGCCTCTCGAGTCATTAGTACATGTTAGCTCAACGCCTCACAACGCTTACACACCATGCCTATCAACGTCCTAGTCTCGAACGGCTCTTTAGTGGACTTATAGTCCAAGGGATGACTCATCTTGGGGCTCGCTTCCCGCTTAGATGCTTTCAGCGGTTATCGATTCCGAACGTAGCTACCGGGCAATGCCATTGGCATGACAACCCGAACACCAGCGGTTCGTTCACTCCGGTCCTCTCGTACTAGGAGCAACTCCCCTCAATCATCCAACGCCCACGGCAGATAGGGACCGAACTGTCTCACGACGTTCTGAACCCAGCTCGCGTACCACTTTAAATGGCGAACAGCCATACCCTTGGGACCGACTTCAGCCCCAGGATGTGATGAGCCGACATCGAGGTGCCAAACACCGCCGTCGATATGAACTCTTGGGCGGTATCAGCCTGTTATCCCCGGAGTACCTTTTATCCGTTGAGCGATGGCCCTTCCATTCAGAACCACCGGATCACTATGACCTACTTTCGTACCTGCTCGACGTGTATGTCTCGCAGTTAAGCTGGCTTATGCCATTGCACTAACCGTACGATGTCCGACCGTACTTAGCCAACCTTCGTGCTCCTCCGTTACTCTTTGGGAGGAGACCGCCCCAGTCAAACTACCCACCAGGCACTGTCCCTAACCCCGATTAGGGGTCTAGGTTAGAACATCAAAACTACAAGGGTGGTATTTCAAGGACGACTCCATCAGGACTAGCGTCCCAACTTCATAGTCTCCCACCTATCCTACACATGTAGGTTCAATGTTCAGTGCCAAGCTATAGTAAAGGTTCACGGGGTCTTTCCGTCTAGCCGCGGGTATACGGCATCTTCACCGCAATTTCAACTTCACTGAGTCTCGGCTGGAGACAGCGTGGCCATCATTACGCCATTCGTGCAGGTCGGAACTTACCCGACAAGGAATTTCGCTACCTTAGGACCGTTATAGTTACGGCCGCCGTTTACCGGGGCTTCGATCATGAGCTTCTCTTGCGATAACCCAATCAATTAACCTTCCGGCACCGGGCAGGCGTCACACCGTATACTTCCTCTTGCGAGTTTGCACAGTGCTGTGTTTTTGATAAACAGTTGCAGCCACCTGGTATCTGCGACTCCCGTCAGCTTAGAGAGCAAGTCTCATCACCAACAGGAGCGTACCTTCTCCCGAAGTTACGGTACCATTTTGCCTAGTTCCTTCAGCCGAGTTCTCTCAAGCGCCTTGGTATTCTCTACCCGACCACCTGTGTCGGTTTGGGGTACGATTCCCACTAACCTGAAGCTTAGAAGATTTTCCTGGAAGCATGGCATCAACTACTTCAGTCCCTTAGGACCTCGTCATCAGCTCTCAGTGTATAGCAACCCGGATTTGCCTAAGTCACCCACCTACCACCTTAAACGCGGACTACCAACGCCGCGCTAGCCTAGCCTTCTCCGTCTCTCCATCGCAGTTAGCGGAAGTACAGAAATATTAATCTGTTTCCCATCGATTACGCCTTTCGGCCTCACCTTAGGGGTCGACTCACCCTGCCCCGATTAACGTTGGACAGGAACCCTTGGTCTTTCGGCGAGGGGGTTTTTCACCCCCTTTATCGTTACTCATGTCAGCATTCGCACTTCTGATACCTCCAGCGTGGGTTACCCCTTCACCTTCAACGGCTTACAGAACGCTCCTCTACCGCGCAACCCTAATGGGCTGCACCCGTAGCTTCGGTGGTATGTTTAGCCCCGTTACATCTTCCGCGCAGGCCGACTCGACTAGTGAGCTATTACGCTTTCTTTAAATGATGGCTGCTTCTAAGCCAACATCCTAGCTGTCTAAGCCTTCCCACATCGTTTCCCACTTAACATACACTTTGGGACCTTAGCTGACGGTCTGGGTTGTTTCCCTTTTGACGACGGACGTTAGCACCCGCCGTCTGTCTCCCGAGTAGTACTCATTGGTATTCGGAGTTTGCAAAGGGTTGGTAAGTCGGGATGACCCCCTAGCCTTAACAGTGCTCTACCCCCAATGGTATTCGCTCGAGGCGCTACCTAAATAGCTTTCGAGGAGAACCAGATATCTCCCGGTTTGATTGGCCTTTCACCCCCAGCCACAAGTCATCCGCTAATTTTTCAACATTAGTCGGTTCGGTCCTCCAGTTGATGTTACTCAACCTTCAACCTGCCCATGGCTAGATCACCGGGTTTCGGGTCTACACCTTGCAACTAAACGCGCAGTTAACACTCGGTTTCCCTACGGCTCCGCTATTCGCTTAACCTCGCTACAAAATGTAAGTCGCTGACCCATTATACAAAAGGTACGCAGTCACGGTCTCAAGGACCGCTCCCACTGCTTGTACGTATACGGTTTCAGGTTCTATTTCACTCCCCTCACAGGGGTTCTTTTCGCCTTTCCCTCACGGTACTGGTTCACTATCGGTCAGTCAGGAGTATTTAGCCTTGGAGGATGGTCCCCCCATATTCAAACAGGATGTCACGTGTCCCGCCTTACTCGTTTTCATCTACGGTTAGTTTTCGTGTACGGGGCTATCACCCTGTGCCGCTGGACTTTCCAGACCATTCCACTAACACCCCATAGACTTAAGGGCTAATCCCCGTTCGCTCGCCGCTACTAGGGGAATCTCGGTTGATTTCTTTTCCTAAGGGTACTTAGATGTTTCAGTTCCCCTCGTTCGCCTCATGTAGCTATGTATTCACTACATGATGACCGCTTATGCGGCCGGGTTCCCCCATTCGGACATCGTTAGCTCAAATGCTTGTTACTAGCTCGCCAACGCTTTTCGCAAGTTACTACGTCCTTCATCGCCTCTGACTGCCAAGGCATCCACCGTATACGCTTAGTCGCTTAACCATACAACCCAAATGAGTTTCACTTGAATTGTTGCGACCAGCTGGTTTTACTTGTCTCACTTCTGACCAAAGAAGTGGACGCGCCTTAGACTTGAATATTCAAGACACTTAATAAAGTGTTTGAGAACTCAATGTTCAATGCTTTCGCATTAAACTTTTTGTAATTAATCACATGACAGACTCATGCCATTAATTACTATCAGCTTTCCAAATTGTTAAAGAACTACATCGACCTGCTAGAGGGATGTTTCGCTCTACCCGTCCTAAGACAGGATAAACAAGCAATCTGTGTGAACACTCAAAAGGTACACGGATGTACCGAATGTCGAAAATGCAGGAGCATTTTTCGACCAAGCATCGAGCTAGTCGTATAGGTAAGGAGGTGATCCAGCCCCAGGTTCCCCTAGGGCTACCTTGTTACGACTTCACCCCAGTCATGAACCACAAAGTGGTGAGCGCCCCCCCGAAGGTTAAGCTACCCACTTCTTTTGCAGCCCACTCCCATGGTGTGACGGGCGGTGTGTACAAGGCCCGGGAACGTATTCACCGTGGCATTCTGATCCACGATTACTAGCGATTCCGACTTCATGGAGTCGAGTTGCAGACTCCAATCCGGACTACGACGAGCTTTGTGAGATTAGCTCCACCTCGCGGCTTTGCAACCCTCTGTACTCGCCATTGTAGCACGTGTGTAGCCCTACTCGTAAGGGCCATGATGACTTGACGTCGTCCCCACCTTCCTCCGGTTTATCACCGGCAGTCTCCCTAGAGTTCCCACCATTACGTGCTGGCAAATAAGGATAGGGGTTGCGCTCGTTGCGGGACTTAACCCAACATTTCACAACACGAGCTGACGACAGCCATGCAGCACCTGTCTCACAGTTCCCGAAGGCACCAATCCATCTCTGGAAAGTTCTGTGGATGTCAAGAGTAGGTAAGGTTCTTCGCGTTGCATCGAATTAAACCACATGCTCCACCGCTTGTGCGGGCCCCCGTCAATTCATTTGAGTTTTAACCTTGCGGCCGTACTCCCCAGGCGGTCTACTTAATGCGTTAGCTTGAGAGCCCAGTGTTCAAGACACCAAACTCCGAGTAGACATCGTTTACGGCGTGGACTACCAGGGTATCTAATCCTGTTTGCTCCCCACGCTTTCGTGCATGAGCGTCAGTCTTTGTCCAGGGGGCCGCCTTCGCCACCGGTATTCCTCCAGATCTCTACGCATTTCACCGCTACACCTGGAATTCTACCCCCCTCTACAAGACTCTAGTTCGCCAGTTCGAAATGCTATTCCTAGGTTGAGCCCAGGGCTTTCACATCTCGCTTAACAAACCGCCTGCGCACGCTTTACGCCCAGTAATTCCGATTAACGCTCGGACCCTCCGTATTACCGCGGCTGCTGGCACGGAGTTAGCCGGTCCTTCTTCTGTAGGTAACGTCACAGATAAGGCGTATTAAACCTTACCCTTTCCTCCCTACTGAAAGTGCTTTACAACCCGAAGGCCTTCTTCACACACGCGGCATGGCTGCATCAGGGTTTCCCCCATTGTGCAATATTCCCCACTGCTGCCTCCCGTAGGAGTCTGGGCCGTGTCTCAGTCCCAGTGTGGCTGATCATCCTCTCAGAACAGCTAGGGATCGTCGCCTTGGTGAGCCATTACCTCACCAACTAGCTAATCCCACCTAGGTTCATCCAATCGCGGAAGGCCCGAAGGTCCCCTCCTTTCCCCCGTAGGGCGTATGCGGTATTAGCAGTCGTTTCCAACTGTTATCCCCCTCGACTGGGCAGATCCCTAGGCATTACTCACCCGTCCGCCGCTCGCCACCTCAGAAGTAAACTCCCTTGTGCTGCCGCTCGACTTGCATGTGTTAGGCCTGCCGCCAGCGTTCAATCTGAGCCATGATCAAACTCTTCAATTAAAGTTTTGTTGCTTCCGTCTTGCGACTTCAGCGGCTCAATGAATTCTGTCATTTGTTTCCGCTTTTAAAAAAGCGAAATCAAAATTATGTACATATTGCTATGAACACTCATTATTACATTGATTTAAATTTTTGACTGCCAACCCGAAGGTTAAGCAGTTTCGATTAACTCAACACCTGTGAGTGTCCACACAGATTTCTTGTTTTATCTTGTTAAAGAGCAACTCAACCTCGTAAGAGAAGGTGAGTACCACACTGAGCGCCGAACGCTTCCAGCTGGCTAGGGCTGCGTATTTTACGCATTTCCCGTTTCGCGTCAAGGAGTTTTTGCAAACTTTCTTTTCGCTCATCAATCAGTAAACTCATCAATGAACTGTCACATCAGGCTGCTTAACGCTGTCTGCCGTGTCAGTGGATGCGCATTATAGGCAGCGAAACTTTTTCTGCAAGTGCTTTTTAAAATAAAATGGCAACAAGGCGTTTAGACGGCTATTTATCGAACGAAGCGAATAAAAAAGGGACTATAAAGTCCCTTTTTAAGGTTTATTTCCTGATGTAACGAAACTCAACTATCTAATACATCAAGAATGAACAATGGATACTAAGGGCTGAAGAAACGAGATTCTTGCTTAACTTCTACTTCTTCACCGTTAATATGCGTTTTCACTTTAATTTCAATATTCGTCACTGAACGAGCTAACTCTACTGGGTCGACTCCAACGCTAATAGGTAATGTAAATACCTCGCCCGCCGCAATGGTAACTGAGTTTGGGCCATACCATTTATAGTTGTTTAAGCCTTCGACACTCATAGTGTATTCGTGTGCTTCTTCCGTTTTGTTGAGGATCTTAAGGGTGAATGTATTTTCAATCAGCCCTTGGTTATTTTCTCTATATAGCTGATTACGATCACGGATAATATCCATACGCACAGGCGCAATAGTTGCACTGGCATAGATGAATACCAGTATCATAACCACCAGCACAACACCGTATCCGATTAACTTGGGCCTTAGTACTTTCTCTTTTATACCTTCAAGCTTGTTTTCCGTGGTGTAACTAATAAGTCCTAATGGATAACCCATACGCTCCATCGTTTGATCACAAGCATCGATACAAGCACCACAGTTAATACATTCATACTGTAAACCATTACGAATATCGATTCCTGTTGGGCACACCTGCACACAGAGATCGCAATCAATACAGTCGCCTAAGCCTATTTCTTTCGGATCGGCTTTACGTGAACGCGGGCCACGAGTTTCACCACGTTTAGTATCGTAACCAACAATAAATGTATTCTTATCAAACATAGCGGCTTGGAAACGAGCATATGGACACATGTGAATACACATGATTTCACGCATCCAGCCAGCATTCCCGTAGGTGGCAAGTGTAAAAAACACGACCCAGAAATAGATGCCACCAGAAGCGTTAAGGGTAAATACGTCGAGATAAACCTCGCGGCTCGGTACAAAATAAGACACAAAGGTCATCGCAGTGACGAAAGAAAGCAGTATCCAAGCTGTATGTTTAGCCACTTTTCGCCAAATTTTATCGAAACTCCATGGCATTTGATCGAGCTTTATACGCTTATTACGCGCACCCTCGAGTTTTTCCTCAAACCAAATGAACATAAAAGTCCATACTGTCTGGGGGCATGTATAACCACACCAAACTCGGCCAAGGTAAGTTGTCACAAAGAAAAGAGCAAAAGCAGCTATCATAAAGAGGGCGGCGAGTAAGGTAAGATCCTGAGGCCAAATGGTTAAGCCGAATACGTGGAACTTTTGCTCACCTAAGTTAAACCATACGGCTTGGCGATTTCCCCACGGGATCCACGGGAGTATCAGGAAGAATAACATTGCAACCCACCCCATACGGCGGCGCAAAGAAGTCCACAATCCGTCGATGGCTCGGACATAAATCCGGTTGCGAGGGTTAAAGCGATCAGCTTTACTCGCATCTGGCTGGTGAATCTTAATTCGATTGGTTTTCGAATAGTCCTTGTTATTAGATTCTGTGCTCATCTTGACAGCCTTTTACTGCTTTAATATTGGACGAAAACGGGCTTATTATACCCATATAATTAATGGTTATTCACTTATGTTGGACTAAAAGATGAAAGGTTGGATCATACTCGCATTACTTGCAGGCGCATTATATTACCTCTACACAGAAACAGACAAATTAGATGCACCAATTGCAGAGGTACAAACGATAATTAAAGACGTGAAGAATAAAGCGCAATCCATCTCTGGGACACAAATCATTAAAATCGATCAACAATTAGCAAAAGCGAGAAAGGAAATCGTAGAGCGCTTATCGGCGCCTGAACTTGAAGAGTTTAACAAAATACCCTTCACCCCAGACGCCATAGCAGACTTTAAGAAAACCTACTGTGGTACAAAAGCACCAGAACATCCTGTTTTCAGCCGAGACAATCTGCTTTATATTTGCGATCATCTCTAATCACTTTCCTCGGGTTAAAAGGGAATTTTGCCATATAACACTAAGCTTTATGCTTAGTTGATTGACCTTATATGATTCCACCTAGCCTTTGAGACCCGACAGACATAGGCCAAGTACCATGACCCAACAAGTATCAGACATTTTTGATCCCACTTTATGGGATGAAGTCAGTGGATTTAATTTTGACGACATTACCTACCACAGAGCCAAAGCACACGGCACAGTGCGTATTGCTATCAATCGTCCCGAATGCCTTAATGCCTTTAGGCCCAAAACCGTCGATGAGCTTTACATTGCACTCGACCATGCACGTCAATGGTCTGATGTAGGTTGTGTATTACTCACAGGCAATGGTCCCTCTGCTAAAGGTCAATATTCCTTTTCTTCCGGTGGCGATCAACGTATTCGCGGCAAAGATGGCTATAAATATGAAGGCGCCGAAGAAGGTAAAGCCGATCAAGCCAGAATGGGCCGCTTACATATATTAGAAGTGCAACGCCTTATCCGCTTTATGCCTAAAGTGGTCATCGCCGTTGTGCCAGGTTGGGCGGTGGGTGGCGGCCATAGTTTACACGTAGTGTGCGACTTAACCTTAGCCTCGAAAGAACATGCAATATTTAAACAAACCGATCCCGATGTTGCGAGCTTCGACTCAGGTTATGGCAGTGCTTATCTCGCCAAGATGATCGGCCAAAAACGCGCCAGAGAAATCTTCTTCTGCGGTTTTAACTACAGTGCCGATGAAGCCTTTGCCATGGGGATGGTCAATAAGTCCGTCCCCCACGCCGAGCTAGAAACCGAAGCATTGATGTGGGCGAAAGAGATTAATTCTAAATCACCTACGGCTATGCGTATGCTTAAATACGGCTTTAACATGACCGATGATGGTATGGTTGGTCAGCAATTATTTGCCGGTGAAGCAACGCGTTTAGCCTATGCGAGCGCCGAAGCACAGGAAGGGCGTGATGCCTTCCTCGAAAAACGCGATCAAGATTTTTCAGCCTTCCCTTGGCACTACTAATTTTAGAATCGTATTAATTTACGTTTAAATGCTCAAAGCCCTCCATCGTGAGGGCTTTATGTTTTTTACAACGGATAAATAGATAAAACCGTTTAAACTAATCTGAAAACACAGCTTTTATTTTTAATGAGAATTGTTATCATCTAAATATTCCCGCTGGGAGCCTATTTAGAGGACAAGATCATGACTAAGACACTCACGTTTGCCGTACTGCATTTTAGCGTCGCTTTTACCGTAACCTATTTATTAACTGGCAGTGTGCTCGTCGGTGGCGCAGTGGCCTTAGTAGAACCCGCGGTTAACACTGTTGTATTTTACTTCCATGACAAAGTGTGGAAACGCATTGAGGCAAAAAAGCAGCACGAGCTAGAAACCATTCCAGCATAGCAAGCTAAGTCACCAGCATTTGCTATTACTGTAAGTTATCGTCATTTTGTCGTGAACTCTATATAAAAAAACCGCCAATAAAGGCGGTTTTCATTTAAATATCTCTATTTATTCTACTGTTACAGATTTTGCCAAGTTACGTGGTTGATCCACGTCGGTACCTTTGATTAATGCAACATGGTACGACAATAGCTGCAAAGGAATAGTGTAGATCAGTGGCGCCATAAAGATGTCACAGTGTGGCACAGGGATCACTTTCATCGTATCATCCGACTCAAACTCGGCATCCACATCGGCAAACACATACATTAAGCCGCCACGGGCACGCACTTCTTCAACATTCGATTTCAGTTTTTCGAGCAATTCATTGTTTGGCGCAACGACAATCACTGGCATATCGGCATCGATAAGCGCTAGTGGGCCGTGTTTTAATTCGCCAGAGGCATAAGCTTCAGCATGAATATAAGAAATCTCTTTCAACTTTAACGCGCCTTCCATCGCAATCGGATATTGATCGCCACGGCCGAGGAATAATGCATGGTGTTTATCGGCAAAATCTTCAGCCAATTCTGCAATAGCAGCATCTAAACCTAAAGCTTGTTCCACTTTTGCTGGCACAGATTGTAGGCTTTGAGTGATTTGGGCTTGCATTTGATCAGACATACCATTGTGGCGACCGATCACCGCAGTCAACATTAATAAGCCAGCAAGTTGTACTGTGAAGGCTTTAGTCGATGCCACGCCAATCTCGGCGCCCGCTTTCATCATGTAAGCCATGTCAGATTCGCGAACCAGTGATGAACCTGGCGCATTACAAATCGTCAATGTGGCTTTGTAACCCATTTCTTTCGCTAAGCGCATGGCCGCTAAGGTATCGGCAGTTTCACCCGATTGTGAAATCGTCACCAACAGGCTATTTGGGAATAAATGCGACTTGCGATAACGGAATTCAGAGGCAATTTCGACGTTACAAGACACACCTGCCCAATCTTCTAACCAGTAACGTGCCGCCATGCCCGCATGGTAACTAGTACCACAGGCGATGATTTGCACATGTTTGATATCTTTTAAAAACTCAGCAGCGTTGTCACCAAAAGCCGTGTCTAGCACTTGCTTATTAGCAATACGACCTTCAATTGTGCGCGTCAGTGCCAATGGCTGCTCGTAAATTTCTTTAAGCATATAGTGGCGATATTCGCCTTTGTCACCGGCATCGTGGGTAATTTCAGATTCTTTGACTTCACGCTCAACGGCATTACCGTTTAAGTCGAAAATACTCACGCTGCGACGGGTCACTTCGGCCACATCACCTTCTTCTAGGAAAGCAAATGAGCGAGTGACGGGTAATAAGGCAAGTTGATCTGAAGCGACAAAGTTTTCACCTAAACCAAAACCAATCACCAATGGACTACCAGAGCGAGCCACAACCATACGATCACTGTCACGACGGTCAATAACGACTGTGCCATAGGCGCCTTCGAGTTGTTTAACTGTGGCTTGTACAGCACCAAGCAGAGTGCTATGGGTTTTCAGCTCATGGTGCACTAAGTGACAAATCACTTCGGTATCGGTATCTGAACTAAAGTTGTAACCTAAACCTTTAAGCATTTCGCGCAGTTTATTGTGGTTTTCGATAATACCGTTGTGCACCACGGCAATATCACCTTCCGATAAATGCGGATGAGCATTACGCTCACTCGGCTCACCGTGGGTCGCCCAACGAGTGTGCGCGATACCAGTTCCGCCCGCTAATGGGTCAGTTTCAAGCGCAGCCGACAACTCTTGTACTTTGCCAACGCGGCGCGTACGGTTGAGTTCACCATTGTGAATAACCGCAACACCTGCAGAGTCATATCCGCGATATTCTAAACGGCGTAAGCCTTCTACCAGAATTTCAGCCACATCCCTTTGCGCCACGGCGCCTACGATTCCACACATAGTCTTTACCTATAAATTAAAATGAAGTTGTTAAGCTATTTTGTCTATTGAGCGTAGGGCGCTAACATAACTCGCACGCCCTGATCTGAAATTTGTTTGAGCGCACTCTCGTCGATACGTGAGTCGGTGACCAACACACTGACCTTGGCCCACGGTAACTCTAAGTTAGGGATCCGCTTGCCGATTTTGTCAGAATCGACCATAACGATCACTTCGCGGGAAACTTCGGCCATCACTTTACTTAGGCCTGTTAACTCGTTAAAGGTGGTGGTCCCGCGTTCAAGATCGATACCATCGGCACCAATAAACAGTTGGTCGAAGTTATAGGAACGCAGCACTTGCTCGGCGACTTGGCCTTGAAAGGATTCAGAATGCGGGTCCCAAGTCCCACCGGTCATCAATAAAGTTGGCTCGTTTTCGAGTTCATGGATGGCATTGGCAAGGTGCAGCGCATTCGTCATCACCACCAGCCCACGCTTATCGTTCAACTGTTCAATCAAACCTGACGTCGTAGTGCCACTATCGATAATGATGCGATTGTGATCTTTAATCAGCTGCGCGGCAGTTTTCGCAATAGAAAGTTTATTAGGCGCGATCTTGGCAGAGAACTGTTGAGTGACTTCGTCTGGAATCGCCACGGCGCCACCGTAACGGCGCAATAATAAACCCGTTTTCTCAAGCGCGGCGAGATCCTTACGAATCGTCACTTCTGAGGTTTCAAAACGTAACGACAATTCATCGACACTTACTTCACCCTGTTCGTTCAATATGGTGATTATACTGTGGCGACGCTGCTGTGTGTTTCGTTTGTTCATAAAACCTTTCAGTTAAGTTTCGATTCGAAAGATACATTATAGTGAAACGAAACTTTTTTGCTAGTCGTGGGAAACACACTTTTGCATGATCCGAGCAATTTTTTATCTGTCTAGCTAGTCAACTTGGAAATAAGCCAATAAAAAAGCAGCTTATCCTTTAGGGATAAACTGCTTTAAATGGATTAAAAACCTAATAAATTTTAGAACTTAGCTTCAACAGCAACACTGAAGTTACGGTCTTGGCCGATAGTGACCATTCTATCACTGCCACCGTCTAGGTACTCAGTATCAAAGAGGTTTCTGACGTTGGCGCGAAGGCTCACATCTTTACCCATGATATCCATAGTGTAGGCCGCACCGATATCAAAACGTACATAGCCATCTTTGGTGATAGTATTTACATCATCAGCAAAACGCTCTCCGACATAGATAGCACCAAAGTTCATCGCAAAGTTGTCTGTCACTTCATAGCGAGTCCAAATATTGGCTGACCACTCAGGAGCATCAATAGGGGTTTTACCATCTAAGCTCTTGCCACCGATTTTGCCTGCACCAGTATTATATTCCGCATCTAAATACATCATAGATGAAGTCACAAACCAGCTATCACCTAACTGACCTTGGGCACCAATTTCAAAGCCACGGTGATGTTGCTCACCACCTTGGGTTGTCATTGTTTTTTTACTCGGTATAGGGCTGTCAAGTTCAATGACAACGTTTGAAACCGTAATATCAAACACAGCAGCAGTTAATAGTAAGCTATCATTAAATAACTCCCACTTAGTCCCTAATTCATATTGAGTTCCATACTCAGGCTTAAGGTTATCACCTTCATTAACATCTTCAGAACTGGTGACAGAACCTTTTGGTGCGAAGCTTTTTGAATAGTTAACGTAAATACTACCATTGCTCATTGGTGAGTAGATCACCCCAAACTTAGGCGATACGGCATAACTGTTGCCGCCTACACCATCTTTCTTCTGCTCGTCATAACGCACACCAGCAAGCAATTTCCATTGTTCATTTAAGGTCATTAAATCCTGCAGATAGAAACCGTAATATTTGTATTCACTTGGAATACTCAAGTTTCCTTGATGGTAATCAAGCTCTGGCTTAATCACCACTTGCCCAGGAATGACGGTTTGTGCTGTGCCACGCTTAATTTGCTGTTGGTAGAAATAGTCTAAGTAGTTAGCACCAATAAGGAATTGATGCTCCATACCTGCTAAAGAAAACTCACCTGTAAAGTCCACAAAAGCCGTTTTATGTTGCCAATCATCGTAACGATCAAATGGGCTGATCCGATAACCATTTGTGAAAGGATCTGCCGTATAAACAGGCGCAGAATCGAAACGTTGACGGTCAAATTGTTGATCGTTATAACCTACTTTAACTTTCCAATCGTCAGTCATTTGCCAAGTAATATCGGCACCTAAATTTGAAATAGTATTATCAGTAAAGGCCCATGGCGCATCCCAAACGGTTTTACGTCCACCTATCACATTACCTTGAGCATCTAGCCAACCACCAGCATCAATACCCGCTTTATCTTGGGTATGATCGTATTTAACCGACAGAGTAACATCGTCGCTGACATCAAACTCTAGGTTTAGGTAACCTAACCAACGGTCACGCTCTTGGTTTTCTTCAGTGGTCGAATACTCACGCCAGTATTTAGTGTCTTGTTTCACTAACACACCACGGTAACGAATACTTTGAGCATCATTTAAGCTGCCACCAGCGTCTAATTGTGCGCGGGTTGAGCCGTAGCCATCGGTATCAAAACCAAGATCCAACATGGAGTCATAGGTAGGCTTTTTAGTGACCATATTCACTAAACCACCAGGACCAGACTGACCATAAAGCATGCTAGAAGGGCCTTTTAACACCTCAACTTGCTGTAGGGTTTCAATAGGTTGTACATAGTGAGACCACTGCTGATGGCCATTGATAAGATAACCATTACCGGAATCAATCTCGAAACCACGGATACTAAAGACTTGGCGGTTCCAACGCGTTGTACCAGCAGTTACGCTTGAGTCGTTGACTAAGACTTCAGCGAGGTTAGTGGCTAACTGTTCATCTGTAACAAAATCGGGGATAACATTAACGGACTGTGGAGTATCCATTAAGTTGATATCACCACGCATAGCACCCGATGCAGAACCCACTTTATAGTCGTTAAAAGTACGGCCAGTGACTTTAATACGTTCAATATTGGCATCTGTTGCATCATCAGCTAAAACAGGCATAGCCATTAATGCTGCGCCAACAGCAAGACCTACGATTGAATATTTAAATACCATTGCCAACACCTCGAATAAATCTTTAGTCTTAGAATTGCTGGCAATATAAATGAGAAGTGTTTTTATTTTATCTTCTTTACGTGAATTTACAATTGAGTGTGATACCGATCAAATTAGCTTAAAAACTAACAAGTTGCACATAACATACAAATGTTAATCAAACCTTAATTATTAAGCATTTCTTAATAAAAAGGTTTTTAATGCTTAATCTTGAATATCTGTAAAGACAAAAGCGGCACAGAGCCGCTTTTAGTTTTTAATGTTACGAAGTTAGATTCACTTTTTTATTTTAACGGGGCGCTTCCAATCCAAGAGATGCTTTTGTTTTACACGAGTGATCACTAACTCATTCTCACCCACATCACGGGTAATCGTTGAACCGGCCCCTAAAGTAGCACCTTTACCGATAGTCACAGGTGCCACCAACTGAGTATCACTGCCAACAAAGACATTATCTTCGATAACGGTTAAATGCTTATTAGCGCCATCATAGTTACAGGTAATAGTACCAGCGCCAATATTAACGCCATCACCAATAATAGCATCACCTAAATAGGCTAAGTGCCCAGCTTTAGAACCTACACCAATAATCGCTTTTTTGACTTCAACAAAGTTGCCGATATGGGCATCTTGCTTAAGTTCTGCTCCCGGGCGTAAACGGGCAAATGGGCCGGCACTGGCAGCAACACCCAGTTTAGCCCCTTCGATAATAGAGTAAGGCTTAATCTCGGCGCCATCGGCAATCTCACAATCAATCAATATTGCACCAGCGCCAATGGTGACGTTATTACCAAGAATAACTTTGCCTTCGAATATCACGTTAATATCGATCATCACATCCATACCGACGGTGACTTCACCGCGGATATCA
This sequence comes from Shewanella sp. W3-18-1, assembly GCF_000015185.1. Taxonomy (NCBI): domain Bacteria; kingdom Pseudomonadati; phylum Pseudomonadota; class Gammaproteobacteria; order Alteromonadales; family Shewanellaceae; genus Shewanella; species Shewanella sp. W3-18-1. The sequence continues at coordinate 4,658,039 of NC_008750.1, forward strand.
ATGCGATGTGGATCGCGAAGATTCGCCCCCGCCAACATCAGTTTTTCGGCTTCACGAGCTTGGTAAGCTCGTTCAAGTTGCGCTAATTGCACGCGATTATTGGCGCCTTCCACTTCAATGGCCGATTGTGGCTGAGCAGTATCAATAGCAACGCCATCTGCGTGCGCCATAGCAATAATATCCGTTAGATAGTATTCGCCTTGAGCATTATTGTTCGATAAACGGCTCAACCAAGTTTTAAGTTGTTTACCTGGAACTGCCATGATGCCAGTATTGATTTCGTTGATCAGCAACTGCTCTGGGTTCGCATCTTTTTGCTCAATAATACCTACCACTTTTCCTTGCTCACGAACAATACGACCATAACCTGTTGGATTAGCAAGGTTAACTGTCAAAATAGCAACACCATTTTCAGGACGAGCGGCGAGTAATGCTTCAAGAGTCGATGCTTGGATCAACGGCACATCACCGTAAAGAATCAGTACAGTATCGTTGTCGGCGATATATGGACTAGCCTGTGCAACCGCATGACCTGTACCCAATTGCTCAGCTTGTAATACCCAATTAAGTTGTTGTTCACCTAAGCTGGCTTGTAGTTTGTCGGCACCGTAGCCGTAGACCAATTGAATCGCATCACTGCCAATGCTATGTGCTGTATCAATCACATGCTGTACCATGCTTTTATGGGCGATAGGATGTAATACTTTAGGAAGATCTGAGCGCATCCGAGTTCCTTTACCTGCCGCTAAGATCACTACATTTAATGCCATTGCCATATCCTTGAACAAATTCCAAGAGGGTGAAAAAATTACCGTCGATTTTGTGGCGTAATTTTAGCGGAAAGCCCATCGAAAAGCGAAGCGGATAGCGATGCTAATCAATCAAAGACGTACAAAAATGCCAATCTATCCCGATTTTAGAAACAAAAAGGCGACCCTATGGTCGCCTTTTTTCATAAACAATAACCTTATCTGGCAATGTTTTTCTTGATGGTTTCAACAACACGTAATTGAGCCATTGCTTTCGCTAACTCAACCATAGCTGCATCATAATCAAAATCAGCACCTGCATCGGCCATATGGGCTTCTGCACGGCGTTTTGCTTCTAATGCTGCCTGCTCATCAATTTCATCGGCACGCATTACGACATCCGCGAGAACGGCAATAGAATTGGGTTGTACTTCCAGAAAACCGCCTGAAAGATAAATAACCTCTTCACTGCCATCTTGCTTGATGATGCGCGCCATGCCAGGTTTGATAGTGGTCAGCAGAGGGGCGTGACCAGGTAAAATACCTAATTCCCCTTCAACACCAGTCACTTGTAGACATGCTACTCGACCTTTAAAAATGCTGTTTTCTGCACTTACAATATCAAGATGTACTGTCATGGCTGCCATCCGGTTCTCCTTAAAAAACTAAGTAAAAACTTAGTTATTTCTTTTTGTTGGCTTTTTCGATGACTTCATCGATAGAACCAACCATATAGAACGCTTGTTCTGGCAGATGATCAAACTCACCATTCAGAATACCCTTAAAGCCACGGATAGTGTCTTTAAGAGAAACGTACTTACCAGGAGAACCTGTAAAGACTTCTGCTACGAAGAAAGGCTGAGACAAGAAACGCTCAATCTTACGAGCACGGAATACAGTGGTCTTGTCATCATCTGACAATTCATCCATACCCAAAATCGCAATAATGTCTTTCAGCTCTTTGTAACGTTGCAATACCGTTTGTACACCGTTAGCAACATCATAATGCTCTTGGCCAACAACCAATGGATCTAATTGACGTGAAGTCGAATCCAATGGGTCAACCGCTGGGTAAATACCCAGAGAAGCAATTTGACGAGACAGTACAACAGTCGCATCTAAGTGAGCGAAGGTTGTTGCTGGTGATGGGTCAGTCAAGTCATCCGCTGGTACGTATACCGCTTGTACAGAGGTAATAGAACCCGTCTTAGTTGAAGTAATACGCTCTTGCAGAACGCCCATTTCTTCAGCCAATGTTGGTTGATAACCTACCGCAGAAGGCATACGACCTAACAGTGCAGATACTTCAGTACCGGCTAAGGTATAACGGTAGATGTTGTCAACGAACAACAATACGTCACGACCTTCGTCACGGAACTTCTCAGCCATTGTCAGACCTGACAGTGCTACGCGTAAACGGTTTCCTGGTGGCTCGTTCATCTGACCATAAACCATGGCCACTTTGTCGAGAACGCCAGAATCTTTCATCTCGTAGTAGAAATCGTTACCTTCACGAGTACGTTCACCCACACCGGCGAACACAGAAAGACCCGAGTGAGCTTTAGCGATGTTGTTAATCAGTTCCATCATGTTAACTGTTTTACCAACACCCGCACCACCGAACAGACCTACTTTACCACCCTTAGCGAATGGACAAACAAGGTCAATAACCTTGATACCTGTCTCTAACAGTTCAGTAGTGTTCGATTGATCTTCATATGAAGGTGCTGCACGGTGAATAACATAACGCTCTTCTTCACCGATTGGACCCGCTTCATCAATAGGCTCACCTAATACGTTCATGATACGGCCAAGCGTGGCGGTACCAACAGGAACAGAAATAGGTGAACCTGAGTTAACAACCTCAAGACCACGACGCAGACCATCAGAAGAACCCATAGCGATAGTACGAACTACACCACCGCCTAGCTGTTGCTGAACTTCCAGCACCAAACCATTACAGGCGCCTTCACCTGTGATCTTCAGAGCGTCATATACCTGAGGTACGGCATCTTGCGGAAACTCTACGTCCACAACCGCGCCAATTACTTGGACAACAGTACCTGTGCTCATGATAAATCCTCTAAAACTTGTATTCGTTACCTAACCTAAACCGCAGAGGCACCTGAAACAATTTCCGACAGTTCCTGCGTAATAGCAGCCTGACGAGCCTTGTTATATACCAATTGCAAGTCGTTGATCAGCTCACCAGCGTTGTCCGTTGCCGCTTTCATCGCCACCATACGGGCAGCTTGTTCAGAGGCAATGTTTTCAACAACACCTTGATATACTTGTGATTCTATATAGCGAACCAACAGCGTATCCAAAAGTACTTTTGGATCAGGTTCGTAGATGTAATCCCAAGGATGTTTATTAGCCACTTCTTCTGATTTAGGCAAAGGTAGCAGCTGCTCGATCACAGGAGCCTGAGTCATAGTGTTAACAAATTTATTAAACACAATAAACAGACGATCCAGTTTGCCTTCGTTGTAAGCTTTAAGCATCACACGCACTGTTCCGATCAGATCAGCGATGCTAGGAGCATCACCTAAACCTGATGCATGAGCAGGCATAGTGCCACCGAAGCTTTTGAAAAACTGCACACTACGAGCGCCAATTGGGCAAAATTCAACTTCTGCACCTTGCTCTTTCCAGTTTTTCAGATCTAAAAGAACCTTTTTAAATAGGTTAACGTTTAGACCACCACAAAGGCCACGGTCGGTTGCGACAACAATGTAACCAACCCGCTTAGCCTCTCGCACCTCTAAATAGGGGTGTTTGTATTCGAGAGAACCTTGCGCAACGTGACCGATCACCTTACGCATGCTTTCCGCATATGGACGGCTCGCAGCCATACGTTCCTGCGCTCTGCGCATTTTGCTGGCTGCCACCATTTCCATGGCGGACGTGATCTTTTGAGTGTTTTTAACACTCGCGATCTTGGTTTTAATCTCTTTAGCGCCGGCCATCTCTACTCTCCAATCTGGACCTGAGGTGTCTTAAGACACCTCTATCATTGTTACCAGGTTTGGGTTGCTACGAACTTGTCGAGGCCAGCTTTTAATTCAGCTTCGATCTCAGCGTTATAATCGCCAGTTTCGTTAATAAGCTTCATTAAAGCAGCATGCTCGCTGTTCATGAACGAGAGCAGAGCGGCTTCGAAATCACCGACCTTCTTCAGCTCAACACTCTTCAGATAACCTTTTTCAGCTGCGAAAATAGACACAGACTGAGCGGCTACACTCATCGGAGCATATTGCTTTTGCTTCATCAGTTCGGTAACACGCACACCATGCTCTAGCTGAGCACGAGTTGCATCGTCAAGATCAGATGCAAACTGTGAGAACGCAGCAAGTTCACGATACTGTGCTAGTGCGGTACGAATACCACCAGACAGTTTCTTGATGATCTTAGTCTGAGCCGCACCACCAACACGAGAAACAGAAATACCTGGGTTAACTGCAGGACGTAGGCCTGAGTTAAACAGATCAGTCTCAAGGAAGATCTGACCGTCTGTAATAGAAATTACGTTGGTCGGTACGAATGCAGATACGTCACCCGCTTGAGTTTCAATAATTGGCAACGCGGTTAAAGAACCGGTTTTGCCCGTTACTGCACCTTTAGTGAACTTTTCTACATAGATTTCGTTTACACGTGAAGCACGTTCAAGTAAACGAGAGTGTAGATAGAATACGTCACCAGGGTAAGCTTCACGACCAGGTGGGCGCTTCAGTAGTAACGAGATCTGACGGTAAGCAACAGCTTGCTTAGACAGGTCATCGTATACGATCAAAGCATCTTCACCGCGATCACGGAAGTATTCACCCATAGAACAACCAGAATATGGTGCTAAGAATTGCAGCGCTGCAGCTTCAGAAGCCGTTGCAACCACAACAATAGTATTAGCTAACGCACCATGTTCTTCTAGCTTGCGCACTACGTTGGCGATAGTAGAGGCTTTTTGGCCAATCGCAACGTACACACACTTAATGCCAGAATCTTTTTGGTTGATAATTGCATCGATCGCCATCGCTGTTTTACCAGTTTGACGGTCACCGATGATCAATTCACGTTGACCACGACCGATAGGGATCATAGCGTCAACGGCTTTATAACCCGTTTGAACAGGTTGTGATACTGATTGGCGCTCAATAACACCAGGTGCAATCACTTCAACAGGAGAGAAACCATCGTTATCGATAGGTCCTTTACCGTCAATTGGCTCACCCAGAGTGTTAACGACACGGCCTAGCAAACCACGGCCTACTGGAACTTCCAGAATACGGCCAGTCGTTTTAACTTTTACGCCTTCTGCTAAATCAGCATAAGGACCCATTACTACGGCACCGACAGAATCACGTTCAAGGTTCAACGCGATTGCAAAACGGTTACCAGGCAGTTCGATCATTTCACCTTGCATCACATCGGCTAGGCCGTGGATGCGGATGATGCCGTCACTTACCGCAACGATAGTACCTTCGTTACGAGATTCGCTAACGACTTCGAACTGCTCGATCCGCTGCTTAATCAGATCGCTGATTTCAGTGGAATTCAGTTGCATGCTCAAACTCCCAATTACGACTGCAGCGTATCAGACAGGCGCGATAATTTACCGCGGACCGAGCCATCAATGACCAGATCACCCACCTGAATAATTGCACCGGCGATAAGCGCGGTGTCCGTGCTGCAATTCAGCTTAACTTTGCGTGCGAGACGTTTCTCTAGAGAAACACTAATATGCTGCTGTTGTTCTAAGCTAAGCTCAGTTGCCGAAACCACATTAGCTTCAACTTCTTTTGCCCACTCATTACGGAAATCTGAAAATAATTTCGATACCGTAGGTAGAACACTCAAGCGACCGTTTTCAGCCATTACCTTTATCAAGTTTTGACCTTGCTTATTGATTTGCTCACCACACACATTAATAAAAAGTGCAGCAAGTTTTGTATTGGCTAAAGCGCCATTAAGCAGGGGCTGCATGGTTTCGTTTTCACTTACCAGCGCGGCAAACGTGAGCATTTCAGCCCAGTTATCCACTGCATTGTGTTCAATAGCAAAGTCAAAAGCTGCTTTTGCGTAAGGGCGAGCGATGGTAGTTAATTCAGCCATGACTCTACTCCCTTATCAAATTTCAGCGACTAGTTTATCAACTATGTCACTGTGGGCGGCTTGATCAATCGAACGCTCAAGAATTCTTTCTGCACCTAAAACAGCCAGAGCAGCTACTTGCTTACGCAAGTCATCTTTTACGCGACTACGTTCATTCTCAATTTCAGCTTTACCCTGAGCGATAATTTTTGCACGCTCAGCATCGGCTTCAGCTTTTGCTTCTTCGACTATTTGAGCTTTGCGTTTATTCGCTTGCTCAATAATTTCGTTAGCAGTTACCTTGGCTTCTTTTAGTTGCTCGGTTGCTTTCGCTTGTGCCAATTCAAGATCTTTTGCTGCACGACCAGCATCAGCTAGACCATCAGCAATTTTCTTCTGGCGCTCTTCGATTGCATTCATCAACGGTGGCCACACAAATTTAATGCAGAACCACACGAACAGCGCAAAAGAAATTGCCTGGCCTAGCAGGGTAGCGTTAATACTCATAACGACAACTCCTTACAGGGTGCAAAATTAGCCAAGTTGAGCTAAGAATGGGTTAGCAAATACGAAGAATAGTGCAACACCCACTGCGATCATAGAAATCGCATCGAGCAGACCAGCAACGATAAACATTTTAATTTGTAAAGCTGGAGCCAATTCAGGTTGACGAGCTGAAGCTTCTAAGAATTTACCACCTAAGATAGCAAAACCAATAGCAGTACCTAGTGCAGCTAAACCAATCATGATAGCAACAGCGATTGCCGTAAAACTAATTACCGTTTCCATGTTATCTCCAATTTATATCAAATTTTTTAATAAAATTAATGTTCTTCATGCGCCATGCTTAGGTAAACAATCGTAAGCATCATGAAAATAAAGGCCTGTAACACAATGATCAAAATGTGGAAAATTGCCCAAGGCACAGAAAGTGCGAACTGAGCCCACCAAGGCATTAGTGCTATCAGAATAAAGATCAACTCACCCGCATACAGGTTACCAAACAGACGAAGCGCTAAAGAAATAGGCTTCGCAATCAAGGTTACTGATTCCAAAATAAAGTTTACAGGAATCAATGACCAATGATTGAAAGGTTGCAAGGTTAGCTCCTTAGTGAAGCCACCAATTCCCTTAGCTTTAATGCTGTAGAAAACAATCAACACAAATACACTCAAAGATAAACCGAGAGTGACATTGAGGTCAGTTGTTGGCACAACTTTTAGATAAGGAACACCTAAAAATCTGTTTGCAGCTTCGGGAATAAAATCAACAGGTATTAGATCCATGAAATTCATCAGGAAAACCCAAATGAAAATCGTAAGAGCTAATGGTGCGATGACAACATTTTTACCATGAAATGATTCTTTTGCTATCTTATCAACACCTTCCACGCACATTTCAACAAAACATTGAAGTTTACCTGGAACACCAGCCGTTGCTTTTTGTCCTGTTTTATAAAACAACCATAAAAACAGAACCCCAAGGCCTACTGAAAATAAAAGTGAGTCAATGTGCCAAGTCCAAAATCCAGCATCTTGACATGCATGATTAAAAGCAACTCCACCATCAGTAGAGCACATTTTCGCATTAGTCAGGTGATGCTGGATGTACTCAGAAGCATTTAAGGCTTCACCAGTTGTCGCCATGATTAATCTCACTTAATTTTGCTTGAAATATAAAGAGGCTGTAAAAGGTACTATGAGGCTTAATGCATAACAGACAAACAAAGATGTAAAATCTACATCTAACGTACTGAATACAAGTCCAAACAATACTATAGTTAACAGCAACTTTACCGCTTCCCCCAGGAAAAATGATTTAACAACTTTTCCCGATGAACTTGCCCCCATATGAGAGAAAGCAAAGGTTGCGAATACAAAATTAGGGAGTACAGCGATTGAACCACCTGCTAATGCAGAATAGCCAAACTGAACTCCCCACACAGCGAAAAAGAGAATTGAAGCACCCCCAGCGACCGCCGCCTGCATCAACACCAATTTATAGGCTGACCACTGGCCACGACGCGCTAAAACCTTACTCAATTCATCCTCTCCGCATTTATACTTTTTGTTTCGATGACCGGATGACAAATATCCGTATTTTTGTCGATGCACAAAAAGCTTGCGAAAGTATACCTTTTCACGCCTTCATTGCAACTTTGAGATAAGGAAAAACAACACTTTTAACGTGATATAGCGTCTAAACAGCCAAAATGTAAAATTAACATTTGTCACAAATTTACATTAAAAACTGTTAATCTACAGACCTTAATGAATTTTGCTAAGAATTCCGTCTAATTCAGCCAGATTCTGATAGTTAATTACAATTTTACCTTTGCCCTTACTGCTGTGAGCAATAGAAACTTTGGCACCTAATCTTTCAATTAACTGCTGCTCTAAACGACAAACATCTTGATCTTTAGTCGTAGTTTCGGCTTGTTTAGGCGGATTTAAGGTTTGGTTAATCAATCGTTCAGTTTCGCGAACGGTTAATTCCTTAGCTGCTACTAATCTTGCTAAATTTGTTTGTTCTTCACCCTCAATTGCTAACAAGGCGCGAGCATGACCCATATCGATATCGCCATACTCGAGTAAACGCTTTACTGGCTCATTTAAGCCATTTAAACGCAACAAATTAGATACACTCGCTCTGGATTTTCCCACAACATCGGCAACCTGTTGGTGAGTCAGTTCAAATTCTTGCATTAAACGTTGTAATGCAATGGCTTCTTCCATGGCATTAAGATCTTCTCGTTGAATATTTTCAATAAGAGCGATAGCAATTGCAGCTTCATCAGGCACTTGCTTAACAATACAAGGAATTTTATCAATACCAGCAAGTTGTGATGCGCGCCAGCGGCGTTCACCTGCAATGATCTCATATTGGGTATCATTCACTTGACGTACAACAATAGGCTGGATAATACCTTGATTACGTATGGAATGAGCTAACTCTTCTAATGCCTCAGGGGACATATCCTTACGCGGCTGATACTTCCCAGGCTGCAACAGGTCGAGATCAAGATGTATAAGTTCTTCATTTTTATCAATAACAGCCATTTCATCTGTGTGCTTTTTACTGGCAGCATGACTGTTACTCAGCAGGGCATCTAACCCTTTACCTAACCCTCTTTTCTTTAACGTCATGGTTATCCTTTACGCTTGCTTAGCCTGATTTTTCTGTTCTGAGCGGCGGATCATCTCACCTGCGAGTGCAAGATATGCCTTAGCACCTGCGCTGGATTTATCGTAATACATCGCTGGCGCGCCAAAACTTGGTGCTTCTGCCAGCCTCACATTACGAGGGATCACTGTGCGATATACTTTATCCCCAAAATGTTGTTTTAGCTGATCTGACACATCATTAGATAATCGATTACGGGGATCGTACATAGTGCGCAAAATCCCTTCTATACCCAAACCTGGATTAACAAAAGCGGCTAATTTGGTTATGGTATCGATAAGTGCAGTTAAGCCTTCGAGCGCAAAATATTCACACTGCATTGGCACTAGCACTGAATCTGCGGCAGACATCGCATTAACAGTCAGCATATTCAATGAAGGGGGACAATCGATGAAGATATAATCATATTGATCTTTTATCGGTGCCAAAGCATTACGTAAACGGATCTCACGGGCAAAAAACTCCATTAGTTTAATTTCAGCAGCCGTCACATCGCCATTACTGGCAATAAGATCATATTTACCCGCGGTATTTTTGACTACGATCTCATCAAATGGCTTATCTTCAACCAAGAGTTCATAAGCTGTATTTTCGACATCGTACTTATCGACACCACTGCCCATTGTGGCATTACCTTGTGGATCGAGATCTATCAGTAGCACTTTGCGTTTTGTTGCAGCTAATGAAGCAGCCAAGTTAACGCAAGTAGTTGTTTTTCCTACGCCACCTTTCTGGTTAGCCACGGCAATTACTTTACCCACAATATCACCCTGTATGTAAATTCTGGTTTATTGCCTACTTAAAAATCCACACAATAGGAGGACCTTTAAGCCTGTTATTCTTTGATAATCTTTAATAAATGACGCTGTTCATCGAGTTTTGGTACTTTAAGTTCGATGATTTCTTTAATAACAAATCCGCTGGGCATTTGTTGCAATTCTTCGTCGTTCAATTGGCCTTTTAACGCATAAAACAGCCCATTCTCAGCAGGTAAATGATGACACCAACTCAGCATATCTTGAATGGATGCAAAAGCGCGACTCAGTACACCATCAAATTGTTGTTCAGCTTGATAGGCTTCGACACGGCTTTCAACTGAACTGATATTGCGGATCCCTAATTCAAAGGCCACTTGTTTTTGAAAACGAATACGTTTTCCTAAGCTATCGAGCAACACAAAGGTTTTATTTGGATTCATAATCGCTAAAGGAATACCAGGTAAACCAGGGCCAGTACCAACATCGATAAAGCGTTCCCCCTGTAAATGCTTTGACACGACTAAGCTATCCATAATATGACGGACAAGCATAGCCTCAGGATCTCTCACAGATGTCAGATTGTAGGCTTTATTCCACTTGTTGAGCATGCCAACAAAATCAATTAGTTGTTTTTTCTGCTCCGCTGTAGCGGACAGATTAATTTCGGCTAAATAAGCCTCTAACTGGGCTGATAACACTAAGCAACCTCAACAAAAATACGATTATAAATTCGAAGGCTATTATGAAGCCCTGAAACGTCGAAGGGAAGCCTGAATGCTTCCCTTCTGCGACCAAACTATCGATTAAGCTAGCTTTTACGCGCTCTTACGTAATAAGCCACGCTTTTTAAGATGCACAAGTAAAATTGAAATTGCTGCTGGAGTGACTCCAGAGATCCTTGATGCTTGACCTATCGTTTCAGGTTTATGGCTATTCAATTTAGCGATAACTTCATTTGATAAACCAGGAACTTCTTTATAATCAAGGTGTAATGGTAAACCTGTGTTTTCATTACGTACGGCTTTATTAATCTCTTCTTGCTGACGCTGAATATAACCAGAGTATTTTACTTGGATTTGTACTTGTTCAGCGGCCAGTGGATCTTCAAGTCCTGGACCAAAACCTTCGATCTGCATCAACTTGCTGTAATCCATTTCTGGACGACGCAGTAATTCTTCAAATGACGCTTCGCGAGAGATCGGCGTATTCAAGTGTGGGTTTAATGCATGGATCAAAGGTGAATTTGGATGCACCCATTGAGCACGTAAACGTTGTAACTCAAGTTCAATCGACTCTAATTTTTCACTAAATGCCGCCCAGCGAATGTCATCCACTAAACCTAATTCACGACCTTTTGCCGTTAAGCGAATATCAGCGTTATCTTCACGGAGTAACAAACGGTATTCCGCACGGCTAGTAAACATGCGGTACGGTTCTTTGGTCCCTAGAGTCGATAGATCATCAACTAGCACCCCAAGATACGCTTCGTCACGGCGTGGGCACCAAGCATCTTTGCCCTGAACCTGCAATGAAGCGTTCATCCCTGCTAATAGGCCTTGAGCAGCAGCTTCTTCATATCCCGTTGTGCCATTAATTTGACCAGCGAAAAATAAACCATTGATCGTTTTTGTTTCTAATGAGTTTTTAAGATCTCGTGGATCAAAATAATCATATTCTATTGCATATCCTGGACGGACAATTTCTGCATTTTCCATCCCTTTGATTGAGCGAACTAAATTCAACTGTACATCAAAGGGGAGGCTGGTCGAAATCCCGTTAGGGTAGATTTCTGTCGTATTTAGCCCTTCTGGTTCGATAAAGATCTGATGTGAAGATTTATCTGAAAAACGATGAATTTTATCTTCAATTGAAGGGCAATAACGTGGACCAATACCTTCAATAACACCTGAATACATAGGACTTCTGTCTAAACCACCACGAATAATTTCATGGGTTTTTTCATTGGTATGGGTGATCCAGCAAGAAATTTGTTTAGGGTGATGGCTTACATCCCCCATAAATGACATTACGGGTAATGGAGAATCACCTTTTTGTTCTGCCATTTGCGAAAAATCAATAGTATTTGCATCAATACGTGGTGGAGTGCCGGTTTTTAAACGACCAACACGAATAGGTAATTCACGTAAACGATTTGCTAAGGCTATCGCAGGTGGATCGCCAGCACGACCTCCACTGTAGTTTTCTAGACCTATGTGGATTTTTCCGCTTAAAAATGTACCAGTTGTCAACACTATTGCTGGTGATTCAAAGGCTAAACCCATTTGAGTAACAACACCAACAACACGATCGTTTTCGACAATCAAATCATCTACAGCTTGTTGAAATATCCGTAAATTAGCTTGATTTTGCAGTATATTTTGGATTTTTTGACGATATAAAGCACGGTCAGCTTGAGCTCGTGTCGCTCTAACGGCGGGGCCTTTGCTTGAGTTTAAGGTACGAAATTGGATCCCAGCATAGTCGGTTGCGATCGCCATTGCACCGCCTAAAGCATCAATTTCTTTTACTAAATGACCTTTACCGATACCACCAATTGCTGGGTTACATGACATTTGTCCTAACGTATCAATATTATGCGTTAGTAATAATGTTTTTGAGCCCATTCTTGCAGCTGCTAATGCGGCTTCAGTTCCGGCATGACCACCACCAACAACAATAACATCAAACCGTTCATGAAAATGCATGACACAACCTTTAATAACTTAAGAGACTAAACACGAGCCGAGTATTTTAGCATTTGCTTTGAGCTAGGTGAATGATCATTTTACGTTGAAAGATCGAATTGATCCGGACTAATAGATCTTAAGATCTTTATATAGATCTTCTTATTATGTTTACTATTAGGATCGCAGTTTTCTGTGCATAAGCCTAATTAACTATATAAATCATAATATAACGAGATCGCGATCCTGTGATCTGCTAGCGATCTAACCTCATATAACATGGGGATAGATCGACTACTTATCCACAAGGAGGATCTTTAAGCTGATCCCTTTGTGAATAGCACAGAGGTTGATCAGATCTAAATAATAGCTTATCCACATATTTATACATTAAATGATTAATATGTGGATAAATATGATCTAAACTGTGTGTTATTCTGAATATAATCAAAATTTGATCTTAAATTATATCTTGCCATTGGCTTAACCATGCGAGGGCTGGGTCTTCTGGAACGGGATCTTGCTGTACATCGATCTGGATCTTATCCACAAATGCTTTTCCACCACAGCTTTCTATAGCGTAGATCAGTTTTTCTGGGCCTTGGCAGAATGTGTCATAACTTGAGTCACCAATAGCACATAAAGCAAATTGTATATGGCTAAGATCAGGGGTGTGGAGCATTATTTCAGAGCAAAATGGTTGAATATTGTCAGGTAGATCGCCTGCTCCATGGGTCGAACAAACGATGATCCAAAGATGTTTAGAATCTAATTCACTCAAATTAGGGGAGAGATAAAGGCTAACTTGATGCCCTAATGCTTCTAATTGAGACATCATTTCATCGGCAATATATTCACTGCCACCTAATGTTGTTCCTACTAATATTGCTATATTTGTCATTATTACAACTCTCTTGATCATTAAATATCTAGTATTTGATACTGTACTTGCTTAGGATTTTTCCGTTTTTTGGATAAATTTGGCACAGCTAACATCTGGTCTGTTAGTATTCTTTGCTGCATATTCTCGCTTTAAATTCATAACCTGACAGTTTTTATAACAATTATAATAGGACAATCGATGACAACTCCTGTTCATGCGCCACAGTGGCCACGTCAAATCCCTTACATTATTGCCAGTGAAGCTTGCGAGCGTTTCAGCTTTTACGGTATGAGAAATATTCTAACACCATTCCTTATGACGGCGCTGTTGCTGTCTATCCCTGAAGATCTTCGTGGGGCAGTCGCTAAGGATGTATTCCATTCATTTGTTATAGGGGTCTATTTTTTTCCGCTACTAGGAGGCTGGATTGCGGATCGTTTTTTCGGTAAGTACAACACGATTCTGTGGTTGAGTTTACTTTATTGTGTTGGTCATGCTTTTTTGGCCATCTTTGAACACAGTATTCAAGGGTTTTATACGGGATTATTTTTGATCGCATTAGGGTCGGGTGGTATTAAACCCTTAGTTTCTTCCTTTATGGGTGATCAGTTTGATCAAACGAACAAATCATTAGCACAAAAAGCGTTTGATATGTTTTATTTTACGATTAATTTTGGATCCTTTTTTGCCTCATTATCTATGCCGCTTCTATTAAAAAACTATGGGGCTGCTGTTGCATTTGGGATCCCAGGAATATTGATGTTCATCGCTACAGTATTCTTCTGGTTAGGTCGCAAGCGTTATGTGCATATGCCACCCGAACCTAAAAATCCCCATGGTTTCTTACCTGTTATTCGCACTGCATTACTGACTAAAGTGGCTGGCCAAGCGAATGTTGGGCTAGTTTTAGCGTTAATTGGGTGTATTTCTGCTGCCTATGCTTTAGTGAATATTCCAACACTGGGGATTGTTGCAGGTTTATGTAGTGCGCTTGTACTACTGATGGGATTCACGGGTGTTGGTGCTTCGTTGCAACTTGAGCGTGCCAGAGGGATACATCCTGATATTGCGGTTGATGGTGTGCGCTCGGTGTTACGTATTTTAGTGCTATTTGCTTTAGTTACGCCGTTTTGGTCCTTGTTTGATCAAAAGGCTTCAACTTGGATTTTGCAGGCCAATGATATGTCTAAACCTCAATGGTTTGAACCTGCGATGATGCAAGCATTGAATCCATTATTAGTCATGTTACTGATCCCATTTAATAATTTTGTGCTGTATCCAGCTATTGAGCGCATGGGGATAAAGTTAACTGCACTGCGTAAAATGGGGGCGGGTATCGCGATCACTGGTTTAAGTTGGATTGTGGTAGGGAGCATTCAATTAGTCATGGATGGAGGATCGGTGCTCTCTATTTTTTGGCAAATTTTACCTTATGCTCTTCTAACATTTGGCGAGGTATTAGTTTCTGCTACTGGATTAGAATTTGCCTATAGCCAAGCCCCAAAGGCTATGAAAGGTACTATTATGAGTTTTTGGACTTTGTCGGTTACTGTCGGTAACTTATGGGTATTACTTGCTAATGTTAGTGTAAAAAGTCCGGCGGTCACTGAACAAATAGCTCAAACAGGGATCAGCATTACTGCTTTTCAGATGTTTTTCTTCGCAGGTTTTGCCATCTTGGCGGCATTGATATTTGCGCTTTATGCTAGATCCTACCAGATGCAAGATCACTATCGCCAAGTTGAATCTTAATTTAGCTAATAAGTGGCAATATTCAGTTCTAGATATAAAAATATTTATTATTGTTTGGTTGCGCCACTACATGATAGTAGTAAGCCAGCCGTTGTTAGGGCTAGCTTACTACTGTTCAGTGGGGATCGTAGGAGTCTTCACTCAGTATAGGTGTTTATCCTTTGGCCATTTTGGAATGATTACGTCTTCCTAGCCAGGCACTCAAGCGCTCTTGGGTGCCGATGACAAAGACAAAAAATGCCGGTACGAAGAATATTGCCAGCAAGGTGCCACTGAGCATGCCACCGAATACGCCTGTACCGATAGCATGCTGAGTTTCTGCGCTGGCGCCGCTCGCAAGCATTAAGGGTACCACTCCGAGAGTAAATGCCAGTGACGTCATCAGAATTGGACGCAGACGCAGGCGTGCAGCGGTCACTGCAGCATCTATCAGCGTATGGCCCTCGGCATGCAATTGGCGGGCGAACTCGACGATGAGGATAGCATTTTTTGCCGATAGACCGATGATGGTGATCATTCCTACCTTGAAGAACACATCGTTAGGCATATCACGCAATATTACTGCCGCTACCGCGCCCAGCAGACCCAGCGGCACTACTAGCATCACCGACAGTGGGATCGACCAGCTTTCGTACAACGCAGCGAGTACCAGAAATACCACTAGAGCGGACAGCAACATCAGCAATGGTGCCTGCGCCGCCGATTGGCGCTCTTGCAATGATGCCCCCGTCCACGCTACCGCGAACCCTTGCGGCAATTGCGCCACTAAGCGTTCCATCTCGGTCATCGCTGCGCCGCTGGAAACGCCGGCTGCAGCACCCCCGGAAATACGCATAGCAGGGAAGCCCTGAAAGCGCATCATTTGCTGCGGCGACTCTTTCCATTCAGCCGTCACTATTTCCCGTAGAGGCACCATGCCACCACTTGAATTACGCACGCGCAGGCTGAGCACGTCGTCCAATTGCATTCGTGCCGTAGCGTCGGCCTGCAGGATGACCTGCTGCATACGTCCATTATTAGGGAAATCATTGACATACAGTGATCCCATGGCCGCCGAAAGTGTGCTGCTGACCGCGGCGAAGGACAGACCCATAGCCTCGGCTTTTGACCGATTGATATTCAGGCTAATGCTCTCACCGGGCGGTAGGCCATCTGGGTAGACATCGCTGACCACCTCGCTCTGCGCAGCCAGTGCCAGCAATTGTGTCTGTGCAGCTATCAATGCAGCCTCGCCCCGGTTAGCTCTATCCTGCAGGAACAGAGTGAAACCGGAGGATGTGCCCAGCTCGTCGATGGCTGGCGGCATCAGGCTCATCACTGTGCCTTCAACGTTATCAGCCATAGCTTGCTGCGCCAGTGCCGCTTCTTCGGCAGCCGTAGCACCATTACGCTGATCCCAATCTTTGAGCATAGTGAAGGCCATGGCTGCATTGGGGCCGGAGCCTGCAAAGCTAAAGCCCAGCACTACCATATTTGCATCCAGCGTTGGGCGCGATGCGACGTGCGCCTCGTAGGCTTTGACCACATCCAGCGTGCGCTCGCTAGTAGCGCCTGTGGGTAATTGGATGGAGGTCATGAAATAGCCTTGATCCTCTTCTGGTAGAAAGGACGACGGCAATTGCCCAGCAGCGAGGATCAGCACCATGCAGAGTACGGCAAATGCCGCCATCATACGTCCACTGCGTCCAACCAATCGTGCTACGCGTTCACTGTAGCCAGCGGTGAGGTGTTCAAATCCACGGTTGAAGGTACCGAAGAAACCGCCTTTTTGATGGTGATCAGCACTGACTGGGCGCAGTAGCGTGGCGCATAGTGCTGGCGTTAGGGTCAGTGCGAGGAAGGCCGAAAACAGAATAGACACCGCCATCGACAAAGTGAATTGTTGATAGATAACTCCCACCGAGCCGCTACCGAAGGCCATGGGGATGAATACGGCGGTCAGCACTAGCGTGATACCGATCACCGCGCCGGTAATTTCCTTCATCGCCTGTGAGGTTGCCTCCCGCGGCGACAGTCCTTGGGTAGCCATCAGCCGTTCAACGTTTTCCACCACCACAATCGCATCGTCAACAATAATGCCAATGGCCAGCACCATGCCGAACATGGTCAGCGAGTTGATTGAGAAGCCAGCCAGTAACATCACCGCGAAGGTACCGAGTAGCGCTATGGGTGCGACGATAGCTGGTATAAGTGTGTAGCGCAGGTTCTGCAGGAACAGGAACATCACCATAAATACCAGCGCCATAGCTTCAAACAGGGTATAGATTACTTTTTCGATAGACACTTTGACGAAGGGAGCTGTATCGAATGGCACTGAGTAGTTCATGCCAGCTGGCATCATCGGCGCCAGTTCGGCTAGACGTTCACGTACCGCAGAAGCTGTGCGTACAGCGTTGGCTCCTGGCGAGAGCTGGATAGCAGCACTGGTCGCCGCCACACCATTTTCACGGTTAGAAAAACCATAGGACTGAGCGCCAAGCTCGACCCAAGCCACATCTGCGAGCACCAATTTTGCGCCATCGGCACCGGCACGTAGGACGATAGCAGCGAACTCCTCGGGCGTGCTGAGTTGTCCTTGCACTGTTAGGGGGACCGTCAGTCGTTGTCCCTGTAAGACAGGTTCATCACCGAGTCGCCCTGGGGCAATTTGTGCGTTTTGCTGCTCAATAGCGATAGCAAGGTCGTTCATTGTCAGGCTATAGGCGGTGAGTTTATTCGGGTCTACCCAGACGCGCATGGCTTGCTCGGCACCGAATAATTGCACGCGACCAACACCGTCGATTCGGCGCAGTTCCTCGACAATATTGCGTGCTAAATAGTCGTTTAGCGCGATTTCGTCGAATTGGCCGTTTGGAGATGTCATACCAATCATCATCAAAAAGCTTGAAGCGGCCGACTCAACCTGCAGACCGATCTGCCGTACAACTTGAGGTAGGCGTGGTTCGACAGCCTTAATACGATTTTGCACATCAACTTGGGCCATTTCCGCGTCAGTGCCTGGTTTGAAGGTAGCGGTTATTTGTGCACTGCCCGAGCTGTCCACCGATGATTCGAAGTACAGTAGGTTTTTTACCCCCGATAGTTCACGCTCGACAAGGCTTACTACAGAGTCATTAAGTGTCTGTGGCGTGGCTCCAGGATAAGCGGCATAAATGCTCACCGACACGGGTGCCACTGAGGGGTAGCGGGAGATGGGTAATTTTGGAATGGCGATGACGCCAATCAGTACGATAAATAAGGCTATCACCCAAGCAAATACTGGGCGGTTGATGAAAAACTGGGGCATGGCGACTTCTCCAAATTTAGCGCACGACGGCGCTAAGTTGCTGATTAGCAGTAGTAGGTTGCCAAGGGCGCGCGACGACCTGCGCCGCAGGGCTTAGGCGTTCGATGCCTTCAACAACTATCTGCTGACCAGCGCTTAGGCCGGATACTACGTGATAGTGACCTGCCACCAATTCATCGACCTTAACGGCCACAGGTTGCACTTTAGCTTGCTCATCAAGCACCCACACTTGGGGTTGACCAGCCTTGCGAGTCACTGCCTGCTGAGGCACGTTCAGCGTCGTAGGATAGTAAGTTTGTGGAATGCGAGCTTTTACGTAAAGACCGGGTAATAGACGATGCTGCGGGTTATCTACCAGTACGCGCAGCAGTACATCGCCAGTACCTGCATCTACTTGAATGCCGGAAAATAAGATATGCCCTTGCATGCCAAGAGGCTCGCCACTACTGCTAAGGATCTCAACAGCCAACTCCGGGGCTCCAGAGTTGGCCTGCTGACGCATCGCCTTCAACATTGATGCTGGCAAACGTACATCAACGTACACTTGGTCGATTTGTTGGATCCTCGCCATGGGTGTGGTATCGGTCGGTGAGACCAATGCACCTTCACTCACTAATGCTTCATCTATACGTCCGGAGATTGGTGCCTCGACGCTGGCAAACTGTAGATCTAACTGACGCCGTGCCAGCGTCGCTTTGGTTTGGGCTACATCCGCGGCAGCCTGATCGCGCTGGGAAATAGCATCGTCATACATTTGTTGGCTGACGGCCTCGGTTTGTATCAAAGAGGCCAAGCGATCGGCTTCTTGACGAGCCCGAACCCATACCGCTTCGGCACGCAGTAACGCTGCCGCAGCAATATCGACATCCGCTTTAAATGGTGCTGGATTTATTTGGAACAGCACAGTGCCAGATGTTATCTCGGCGCCCTGTTCGAAGAGGCGACCTTGCACTATGCCGCTAATTTGCGCGCGGATCTCAGCGCTGCGAACCGCAGCGACACGACCGGGCAGATCTTTAGTCACCAATAGTTCTTCATTTTTTAATGTCATTACTGACACTTGAACCGGAGCAGATGTTTCTTCATCCTGTACCGCTGAATCACAACCTACCAATCCCAACACGGCAATTCCTACAACTAATACAAAGCTTAAGTGCCGCTGTTTGATGTACATAATCTACTCTCCTCAATGTACAGCGATCTCACTAATGGCGTTTTATCAAACGCTAGAGAACTAATGCTGAATTATGACGAGTCACTATTGCGAATTATTCGAGACATTGTGGAGAATGTATGGAGGGGATGATAAAGTTCAGCCATTTTAATGTTGGGGCAATCCATGTCTAATCTCAATGCATCCGTAAGTTCTATGACTTCGGCACTGGTATTAATCGCAGAGGATGAAGCAGAGATTGCCGATATCCTTATCGCTTATTTGCAGCGTAGTGGGCTGCGAACTCAACACGCTATCGATGGTATCCAAGCGTTAGCCATGCACCAAACATTTAAGCCCGATCTATTATTGCTCGATGTACAGATGCCCAATCTCGATGGCTGGAATGTACTGAATGAAATTCGCTCCCGTGGTGACACGCCGGTGATCATGCTCACCGCGCTTGATCAGGATATCGATAAATTAATGGGGTTACGCCTCGGTGCTGACGACTACGTGGTTAAACCATTCAATCCCGCCGAGGTGGTGGCTAGGGTGCAGGCGGTACTGCGACGCGCCCGCACTAACACGCCTATAAATACCCAAATGTTGCGCGTCGGCCAGTTCCAAATCGACTTAGACAGCCACGAGGCTAGCGTAATCTGTAACGGTCAGCAGCAGGCACTGGATCTGACCTTGACCGAGTTCAAACTGCTCGCTTGCTTGATGCGTACACCGAAACGTGCTTTTAGCCGTGAGGAGCTGTTAATTAATTGCTTGCCTGAGGGCGATACTCAGGAACGCACTGTAGACAGCCATATAAGTAAGCTGCGTAAAAAACTTGAAGCCCTCGATATTCAAGGAGTGCCGCTCAGTGTCTGGGGGGTTGGCTATCGCTTTGGTGGTGAAGTATGAGGCAAACACCGGGTTTGCGCAGGCAAATTATCCAGTCCCTAGCGGTAATGACATTAGGCATCATTTTCCTGTCAGTGTTTGGCTCCTATGTATTCTATGCCATTGCAGTGGCCTACCTGCCAGGCAGTATATCTGAAACCTGGATGCCTTCTCAGATGGAAATGCTATGGATAGTTTGCACTATCATAGCCGCATTGGGGATGGCGCTATTTGTTGCCATTCGCCTGTCACGGCGCATTCTTACACCACTGAACTCTGTGGCATATAGCCTACGCGAAGTCGCCCAAGGCAAGCTCAACGCGCGTGCGCGAATGGACCAACATGCGATGGGGGAGACGGCGCAACTGGTGAGTGACTTTAATGCTATGGCCGAGCGCCTAGAGTATATGACTCGCGAACGGGAGTTTTGGAACGCGGCAATCGCTCACGAACTCCGTACCCCAGTCACCATTCTGCGTGGTCGGTTGCAGGGATTAGCGGAAGGTGTTTTTAGCCCCAGCAGTGAGCTCTTCGAGGGACTGTTACGCCAGGTTGAAGGCCTTAATCACCTGATCGAAGATTTACGAGTGCTGAGCCTTAATGACAGTGGTCATCTAGAGTTACAGCGGGATGAGGTCTGTTTAGCCGAGGAACTTAGTGCAGTGATTGAGACTTTCGCTGCGGTGTTAGACGCTAAGGGACTCATACTGAAGCAGGAACTCGATACAAGACTTAAAGTTTACTGTGATGCTATACGAATATGTCAGGCGCTGATGGCGCTGCTGGAAAATGCACGCCAGCATGCTGATCCTGGCACTTTGACTGTACGATTCTACCGCTCGGGGGCAAGCTGTTACCTCAGCGTAGAAGATGAAGGCCCCGGTATCCCTGATGAAGCTGCAAGCTACGTATTCGAAGCATTTCGCCGAGTCGATCCGTCTCGCTCTCGAAAAAGTGGTGGCAGTGGACTCGGTCTCGCAGTGGTTAAGACAATTGCTGAAGCTCACGGCGGCCACGTGGTTTGCCAGCCATCGGGCCATGGAGGAACAATATTCGTTCTTTCTTGGCCTGTTAAGGCAAGTTTAAAAGCCATTAAATCTACAATAAGGTAGCGTGCTTAGTTATTTCTATACGTATGATTCACGTTAGCAAGGGCTACATTGTGTAACTGTGTTAAATAATCTTTCTTTAAGGCTAGCTCTGTCCTTCAAGTTGATAATGTGCTTTGTTGAATCTAGAAAATTCAGATATTACAGGCCATTATCTATTAAGTCAGTGGGGTAAATAGTTTCTTTTTCCGTTCATTAACTATTTTGAAGTTTGTTTTTTTAGTGCAAGATATTGATTTTAAAATAATAAATTTACTAAACCTCTTGCGTTTTACGGCCTCCATGCGAATCTTTATAAAGCAGGAGGTAATCATTAATCCCATCGGACACTTAATTTTGAGACAGTATGGTCAATAAATTAAGAGGTCTATATGAGTCTGAAAAATCACATAAGAGTTATCCGCAGGCATTTAAAGATGAAGCCGTCTTGATGGTGCTAGAGCAAGGTTATCAGCGACGCGCTCACAAGGTGACGACACAGCGAAAACACTCAGATGCAGTGGCTGATAACCTGTTAAATATGAACTTTAATCCAGTATCGACTAATAAGATTTTGACGGTCGTCTAAACCATTTTTGGTTGATTCCATTTCCAGCAGACGCTTGGCACGAATGGCTTTTGCTTTTTGTAATGTGGTTTTGTTGTGTTCGCGCGCAACTGCGTTTTTTGGCTTGTTAGAGAGGAACAGGTTAACGTCTCATATGAGCATTTCTGAGCTCTTGAGCCGTAATAGTACACAGCCTGATGGGGCGCAGGCCATTCTTATCTGAATCTCGTTTATGTATGCTGATTTTCATTGGTTTTTCTCATCTTGTGCGCCATATGTGCTCCAGAATTTATCTTCGGAGCACACGTGGCGCAAGAATCGACAAAACCCTTCAAATCACATCCCACAAAATAAAATTATTTTAAAATCATAATGTTGTTTTGATTTGGTTTGATTCGTTTTACTATTTTACTTCCCGATACAGAAAGTAATTAATTTTTATAAATCAATTGATTATATGCTTTTTGGAGCAAATGCGGATCAAGATTTGCCAGCCTCTACACACATAACGTATTGATTATCTGAAGCTATTACTTTACTCGAACTCTCCCTGATCTTCATCCGGAACTATGTTCAGACCCAAGTGAAGTTGATTTGAGCTGTTCAGCCCGGCAATTTGCTTCAGCTCGTCAGGTGTTTCATCACTGAACGTCGCAAGGTAGTAGTAAGGATGGCCGTCATCACTGCTAACCAGGTCGTAATCAACGAAGTACTGCTCTACCTCTTCGAGCGTCCAGTGAACTTCTCCGGCAATAGCTATCAATAGATCTGTGTTGTCGTCAGGATGGTTGTGGCCCCGAGGTAGAACCGAAAGTTCCGCAGAGATGATCCCTTTATCCTTCCAGTTTCTCAGAATCCCAGACCACAAATTAGCTCGAAGATTTGAACTGGGTTGAAATCTAGACGCATTCCAATGAATGACATCTCGTTCACCGTTTTTCAAATGAAGAACGACCTGTGCTTTCTTGCGAGCTATCAGCTCATTTTTGAAAGCTGCTTCATCAGGAACAAAAGTTAGGGACGGTTTGCTTTCGCTGGACTTAGATCCGCTCTCCTCAACCAAATCGAGCAATCGCTCGATAACTCTCTCTGGCGTGTCGAACCCGACAGCCAACCCCTCCAATCTGCGGAACACGTCATCGGAAATACTTATTGTGACTGGCATCTTAATACCTCCATAGGTTTAATCATATATAGAACTATATATGATTTATTTCATAGATCAAGTTTTCTTAGAAAATGAGCAGATCTTTTATTTTTGTCCAACAAACCACCGTTTATTGAACAGTTAGAACACTTACCTATGGATTGGTTTTTTAATCAATAATCTGTTAAAATACTCGTATAAAAAACTATGTAAATAAAACGTGCATGAATCAAAGAATCGGCTATGCCAGAGTATCAACTGATGACCAGAACCTGCATCTCCAGCGGGATGCGTTGGTTGCTGCCGGTTGTGAAATCATTTATGAGGACAAAGCCAGCGGTAAAAGTACTGCCCGGCCAGAACTAGATAACTGTCTAAAGGCTCTCAGGCCAGGTGATACGTTAGTTGTTTGGAGGCTCGATAGACTCGGTCGCAGCCTGGGTGATTTGGTTAAAGTCGTGACTAATTTGATTGATGAACGGGGAGTTGGATTCCTGAGCTTACAAGAGCAGATTGAAACCAATAGTGCTTCTGGAAAGTTGATTTTTCATGTATTTGCAGCTTTAGCTGAGTTTGAGCGTAATTTAATTAGTGAACGGACTAAAGCTGGACTTGATGCTGCTAGGGCTCGGGGACGTAAAGGTGGCAGAAAGCCGAAGCTCGCACCAAAGGATATTCGAGAGATTAAGGTATTACTAAAAGATCCAAGCATACCCGTTTCCGATGTAGCTAAACGATTTGGTGTATCTAGAACAACAATTTATAACAGTGTCGGGGTCATAAAACCTGACCGTGAGGGGGCAAGTATATGAACGCTTTCCACTTTCAGGATCTTTTAAGTGAGTCAGCAGAGCCTCTCGTTCGTTATGAGGCCTGCAAAGGTATGGCTCGTGGTTATGCTAACTCTGTCATAGATGACCAGTATCGACTTAAAATCGCCAGGTCTTATTGCGCAGCTTTAATAAAATCTTATTGGGACGAAATTAACGCTAGGCACAATAGCAAGCTTAAAATTTTTTCAATCCCAACTGATTCTGAATTGGCCGAAATTACTCTCGATGCAGAGGATGTTGCTAAAAATACCGGTAAAGTGATTGCACAATTCCCTGATATTGATGCGGGCTATCTTATCGGATCAATATATACAGCCATGTTGCCTACTGCTTATCGATCTGATTTAGGAGCTTATTACACTCCGCCACCTTTGGTATCTAGGCTTCTTGATTTGGCAGAAGAAGCAGGCGTTGATTTCAGTACCGCGTCGGTAATTGATCCTGCATGCGGCGGAGGTGCTTTCCTTGCGCCAGTCGCTATGCGAATGCTCCAACGTTCCAAACATGCTTCAAGTGAATGGAAGCTTGCGCAAATAGGCAAGAGGCTCAAGGGGGTTGAGATAGATCCATTTGCTGCCTGGATGACGCATGTCTTATTAGAGTGTGTATTAATAGAACATTGCATTATTGCCAGGAGGCGGCTTGCAAAAAGCGTTATCAGTATTTGTGACGCTCTAACGTACCAGTCACCTGTAGATTTTGATCTGGTAATAGGCAATCCTCCATACGGTAAAGTTTCTCTTGATACAGAAGTTAGAGAGAAGTTTAGTCGCTCACTGTTTGGTCATGCCAATTTATATGGTCTTTTCACCGACCTCGCTTTAAGACTCGCCAAGCCTGAAGGGGTAATAGCTTACTTAACACCTACATCATTTTTGGGTGGGCAATATTTCAAGGCATTACGTGAGCTGTTAATTGATGAATCTGCGCCACGAGCTTTTGATTTTATATCAAATAGAGAGGGTGTTTTTGACGATGTTTTACAAGAAACTCTTCTTGCAACATTCAAAAAGTCAGCAAGAAAAACACCGGCAAAGGTTTCATTGTTAGTACCGGAGGGGCTTAACGAAGCAAGAGTAGAGCCTATTGGAAAGGTATCAATTATTAAAGGTGATGGTCCGTGGCTAATCCCTAGAGTAGCTGAAGACGCTGCATTGTTAAATCGACTCAAGAAGATGAAGACCCGTCTCCCTGATCTGGGCTACGTTGTTTCGACTGGGAAACTTGTTTGGAATAGACATAAAAGCCAGTTACGTACTGAAAAAACAAAAGGGGCACTACCTCTTGTTTGGGCTGAATCGGTAACTTCAAATGGCTTTAAATTCTCTTCGGTGAAGAGAAACCATGTTCCTTATATTCAAATTGAAAAAAACCAGCGACATCTTGTAACTACTGATTCATGTGTTTTGGTGCAGCGAACCACATCTAAAGAACAAAATCGAAGAGTTCTCGGTGCTGTCATACCACAAGACTTTATTGATCGATATGGTGGTGTCGTTGTAGAAAATCATTTAAATATCGTATACGCAGATACACTTATACGGGAGTTAAGCGTAGAAACTATCAACGGATTACTTAATTCTCAGGTCTTTGACCGTATATACCGTTGCATAAGCGGTAGTGTAGCTGTTTCTGCTTATGAGCTTATGGCCGTGCCTTTACCGAGCTTGGACGATATGAAAAAGCTGGAGAAGATCATTGCAGCAGGTTCTGATAGACTCTCCATCGAGAAGTGTATCGCAGGATTGTATGGAGAGAGCAAACTTGAGCTGGCCACATGTACCAAGTCTGGAGGTGATTGCTGAACGCTTACCTCTAATATTCCCTGAAGGGACAGAAAATCGTAATTATGTCATCCGAGAAATGGCTGCAAGAACTCTCTATGTTATGTTCTACGCAGGAGCTGTCGAAGGTGCTGATCGTTGGATTCGGCCAAGCCAAGTAACCGACATGTCTGATGTTCAGGCTGCTCTCTTGACGGACGAGGAGCGTCAGTCTTGGGTTAAGCAGGCGCTATCTAGTAAGAAAGATAGGCCTGTTACGACCTGGTATGCTCCAAATTCTCGAGAACCTGTCAGAGATGAGACTATTCGATATGGGTTTATAGCCCTTGGTGCCGTTATTGAACGCACTGGTTTGCCTGTGACAACTCCTCTTCCTAAATACGCAATGTCAAAAGCATTTGCAGCTCTGTTCAATGTAGATTTAATTGGGGATGATTTAGAGGCTTTAATTCGTAGCTGGCAGAACTCTCACCTTAATGCTGCCGCTTTAAGTCGAATTCGATTACTTGGTGCGCATGCCACTGCCGCAGCATCAGATCAGATAACCGCGACATTACCTAATTCTGGGTTAGTAATGCTTGAGTCTGGTCCGTCAGGCGTAATAGGTAAGGCGGTGATCGAACAATTCGCTCGGAAGTTTTTAAAGACGCCAGCCGTATTATGGTTGTCTCAGTCAGGGGAAAAGGTTGGTATTGATCTTGCGAGTAGGTTAAAGCTCAAAATTGACCCTTCAAAAACGTTACCTGACGTTATTTTAGTTGATCTTGGGACCAAGACTGACGGTAGTGACATGTTATTTGTTTTTATTGAAATTGTTGCTTCAGATGGTCCAATTAACTCTATGCGTAAACAGAAGCTAACTGAGATAGCTATTGAAGCTGGCTTCTCTGCCCAGAATCTTGCTTTTGTAACTGCATTTCAAGATCGTTCAGCCGCTCCATTCAAAAAAGCAATGTCAGAACTCGCGTGGGGAACTTATGCGTGGTTTTGTTCTGAACCAGATAATTTAATTGAGCTAAGAGATGGCAGTTCTATAATCTTGTCAGAGCTTTTATAGGACATAATAATCATAAAGCTGGTTTGGTAAGCCAGCTTTATGATTGCTCTATAGCTCAGGGGTCTATAACGGTTTCAAGTTATATCCATTTTGCTGTAGGTAATTGGCCCTATCATAAATTCTTGCGATCTCAGATTTTATTGGACCAAAAAAGTACTTTTTCCCCATTAGGACAAGGCATTCTGCTTCTGGGTCCAGAAGTTTAAACAAGTGATAGGCCGGTTCGTCAGCAAGAGTATGATTGCCAATTGCTGAGTCAGGAAAAAAATGTCCAGCATCATTTTTCAGAAGGTAGTCGTCTAAGTTTTCATCAAAATGTTCCCAAGCGTTCCGTAGATCCCTGTTATGAATAGGTGAGTCTTCTTCCATACCAAAAGCAGATATTAACTTTTCGCCTCGTTTTTTTCTCAGAGCTGCTTGATAGGGATGGGTTTTGTTTAGCTTGCCCGGATACCAAACCGGCCAGAAGTATCGAGATAAAGCCGCCGCATGCCCTATTGCCTCTTGTACCAAACTAATTAAGTAGTCTGAATCAGCCTGTTTTTCCTTTGCAAATTCGTAGTGTTCAAAAGCTTCCAAACATCGGCTAGCTGAATAAATTATCGAATGTATATAAAAAGCGTCGTATGGAGAAAAAATACCGCTGAAATCTTCAACAATTATTTTTGCTCTACTTTCCAATTCATCTAATTCAAAGTTTACTGACATCTGATATACCTACTAAAACCCCATCGAAAAGCAATCTATTGATACTAAATATTTGGTCATCGCTCTAAGCATTACCGAAAAGCCACCTAAAAGCGACCGTTGAGTTAAATTCGAGCCCAACGAACAAACCGCACCCCAAAGACAAGCACTGAAAAGCAACCCAAAAGCAACTTTACGATGTACTTGACGCCTCTATCTGTTTGATTAATATATAAAGTGTTTTTGGTAGCTGGCCTTCAAACAGCATTCTGCAAAACTAAGGCGATTGCCTTCATTTCTTAACCCTCAGGGGGACTGCCCCCTATGGGCATTCCTCCGTCTATAACAATCTCCCCGGAGGAAAATCAGATGTTTATCATCATTATGCTTGCAGCGTTATGCTGCTGCCTGTGCTTGTGTATTGCACAAGTTAACAGGCTTCCATACCGCGATTTTGCTCAAAGCAATGTCGTGTCCTTGGTACTCGATTCCGAGCAGCCAAACCAAAGAGGACCACCCTCAACATCAGGACGAGTGTTGGAATACCCAACTTGCTCGATGCTCCACCCCGTCTCTGTCGCCGTAGGCGTAAACAGAGACGGGGGTAGAGCCCCCGACGGAAGCCTTGAGCCTCAAGGGCTCTAGGCTTTCGCACCGCGCACGAATGTGCGCGAATTATACCGCCTTCGGCGGTTAGCGCGCTTCGCGCTTTCCTTTCCAAAGAATGACACGACAGTACCAGCCGGATCTGCTGGCAGTTTGTTCCGTCGGAACAGACCAGCCAATGGAATGAGCAGTTCGCTCCATAGCAGTACAATTCGTAATTAATGACCGTGGACATCGGGTTTAACTGTCCTGTGTTTGGGCAAGATCCCAACGTTGGCCTTAGCATGCAGAGCTAATTAAAAAACTGCGTTTCACTTACCACCGGATACGGACGGGCCAACAAAGTAACAATTTTGATTAACAGAGTTAGGGGGATCAATGCGTTCAGAGCGGACTAATCCGGATTCACGGAATTTTGGTCTTCGTAGTCGAGATATAAACAAGGCAGCCCTGAACGCTCTCAAGGAGGGGATGAAGAGTTTTCAGTCCATAGCCACTATTCATGACCGATGGAGCGTTTTTAGCGCTTGGATTAAGTCCGAACAGGGCATAAAGGACATGCGGGACATAGAAAAGGCTCATTTGGTCGCTTATGCGGCGCACCTTAATGATCGCTACGAGCGGGGAGAAATTGCGCCATCCACGGCGCAGAACTACCTGAGCGCAGTGAATCGGGTGATGGAGATTGCGCGTGGCGACCGACAGGTACGTGTAGATCCTGTCTCCGAGGGGGGACTTCCAAAGCGCTCAGGTATCGCCACTGGCGACCGAAGTGTTTCGGAAGCTTCCCATAATGCCGCAATGGGGGCAGCCTCCGAGCGCCTTGGGGCTTTGCTGGAACTACAGCGTAATTTCGGTCTGCGGTTCGAGGAATCGGCCAAGCTGGATGCAGCCAGAGCACTAAGAGAGGCCGAGAAAACTGGCTCCGTGAGCATAAAAGATGGCACCAAAGGTGGCCGGGCGCGCACTGTTCCGATCACCAGTGATGCTCAAATTACGGCACTCCTGCGAGCCGCCGCCATACAGGATGGCCGCAGCATGATCCCCGCAGAGAAGAATTATCGTGAGTTTCGGCAAGAAGCCTACCGGGAGATCGGCCGCCATCCGGTGAACTTCCACGGCGAACGGCACCACTACGCTCAAACGCGCTACAAAACTTTGATGCGTGCTGATTGCCCGGTAAAAGCAGGTGTTAAACATGGGCGAGAGCACTATGAATATTTAGCCAAAGAACTTGGAGTATCAATAGCTCACGCCAAAATGCTGGACAAAGAAATCAGATCTGAAGTGGCTTTGGAATTGGGTCACGGTCGCATCGATGTGACAAATAGTTATTTGGGGTAATTGATGGAAAAATGGGTAAGAGAAAGAAGCCATGTTTATGTGCGACATGGAGGGAAGACGGCTCGGCGAGCTATGGTAAAAAGGCTAATTGCGGCTCTAAACGATATTGCCGCCAATGAAAAAGGAGTCAACGCACCATCGCAAATTGGAAGAGCTCATATCCACCGGTATTACACTAGGCACCAAGGATTGAGTACAACGACATTACGGGATCATTTTTATGCGTTCCGACTCTTGTGGGAATTGCTTAACCGTCCCGGAGAGCCTCCACGCCCAAAAAACACCGGCTCTGCTGATTAAAAGCCATCTATGCCTATGTCATATTCCTTAATCAGACCTTCCGTTCGCCGCATTACCGTTTGTAATTACCGTATTATCATAATTATCGTAATTACGATAAAAAGCAGGTGGAATGGGGACTTCTGCATAATAAAAATAGTTCCTGCATTGTTTAATTGTGCCCAAAAAGGGCCAATACAGCGCGTGTCGATTCAGAACTGAGCTGTTAAATTTGAATCAACTTCAGCCCCGTGCTGAGTATGTGCGATAGCTGGTCGCCAAAAACAAACAGCATTTTATCAATTTATCCCGTAACCGGGGTTCACCGGTTATGCGGTGTAACCCCTTCAATTCCAACTAATTGGAGGTGTTTATGTACTTTTCTACGTTCGTTTTGATCATGATTGTTACCGTGGGCGTTATTGCTTTCGGGGCTACCATTGTCGCCAAACTACTAAATAAGGCTTCGATTCTTGCATATCGATCATTGAGAAAAACGCGGCCCGTACGGGTCGTCAGTCCATTGGTAACTAATAGCAGTTCATTGTGTGGTGAATGGTTGAAAGCTACCTCCGGTAGCAATCAACCTGGAGTCTCCGATGCTGTCGAATGCGCTCCGCTTGAGGGTGAGCTGGTTGCAGAACGCGCTGTAATAGGTTCCACCAGGAAATTATTGTCAGCTCAAAGATGAGGGAGATTTAATGTATCGACTGATTCTATCAAACCAAAAGAAGCGAACTCGAGAGTATCAGCCTTCTGATGCTGGTTATAGGGCAGCTCTCAAAGCCACGCGCAAGTTTTTGGAACAAAACCCCCAGGGAAATGCAGTGCTTTACGGGCATGGTGTTTGTGAGTCCTTCACTATACGCAACATACCTGAAGCCTAATCCCTAATTAAATAACCCAACCGGGTACTTTGCCCGGTTGGGCTAAGTCCCGGCTATTAAACTTTCGGAGAATTAATATGTTGGGACAAAATCAAACAGAGATCCATCAATTCGATGTGTGTGGCCGCGTGTATTATCGTGGGGTTAACTACACTGAAAAAGAAGGTGAGTTGGCTGTTGAAACAGTAGAAGCTACTTCTCATGATGAAGCTGAAGCGATGTTTAAAAGCCTGCAGGATGAGTATGCTCGTGAGTGTAATCGGACTGTTGAGCGCATCGATATCACTTTCACTATTGACTTGACGATAGCTGAAAGCGACAACGATGAACCGTACTTAGTGATGTAATTACTGAGAAAAGCAAAGGGCCAGCTTGTCTGGCCCTTTGCTACTTCTGGGGATAGGAATCTACTGAATCGGTTTCATGATCCTGCTTGGCCGTTTGCTCATCCAAGAGGCGGAGCATCTCTGACGCCTTGCGTCTGGCCTCGGCTACAATTTCTGGCTTCTCCTGCTCCAAGATCTGGTCTAGTGTTTTTGCCACTGGTAAATCTCGCTAGTTTAGTTAGACTCTAAGTATATAAGGTTTTACAAGAGAGGTTCAGTTCCGTGGATGCCTTTACTATTGCAATGTTAAGTTTGCTCGCATTTTTTACCATTGTGACGTTCGGAAGTTTGTATTTATACAACAAACACAATCAAAACCGCTCTGAACAATAATTATATGTGTATTAAACGGCCCTGTTATCAATGCTGAATAATTCAGCAACAAACTGGTATTTTTACTGTTTCAATTAGATGATCGGACATAGCGTTAATTTCCTCATCGTCTAGTTTCGGAGCAAACAGGGGCGTTCCCCAGAATTGAACCTGTGGATAGTCTGAAAGCCTAAATACTCCATGCGGCCATCGGTCCTCGTCACCCAACCACCGGCGTAAAGTCAGATCTATACCCCATCCATCCTTTAGCTCTATCCAGCAATGCGGATTGATTTGTGTCTTGCTATGCACTGTTTCAACAAACCCTACTCTGCACTGATGTGGAATGTCTGATTTGGCTAGAATGTGGCTGATCACGTAAGTCATCACATCACAACTGGCTTTTGAATCCTCCAGATTTAGCAAAGCCAGCTCCAGTTCTTCATGCCACAGACTCATTGTGCCTTCCTGAATAGCAATTGCTGGCCTTTTTCATAGATAACTGGATATGGCAAAGCTTTACCATCCTGGAACACACTATTGGGCGGGAAATATATGACTGCCCATTCCGGCAGCGCTCGGCTCGTACTTTTGTAAAAATCGTCCATTGGAAATGATTTCACGTCGCTGACCTGGGAGAAAATCAATCGAGAATATTTGGTTGTGTTATTAGCAGCCAGATTAAAGCTATCAATATTACCACTGCCCACAAAGGCTGGTGTTTTCCAAGGATTCGGCATTGTAACGTTGTATGCAATTACGCAGTTTGAGCCATCACAGCCAAATTGCGGAGCCGTTACTGCCCACATAATTAAGGGGTTTCCATCAATCTTAGGCGCCGTACTTTCCACTATTTTAGTTAAATCCAGGTTCATAGATTTCGCTGCTACCGCAACGGCATTATCAATTAGGTTTATATAGTTGCTATAAGCTTCTTCTGAGGATTTAGCCATTGATGCAGGCATCCATGCCATCAAACTTGGCCTAGCGGATGGGTTATCCGGTGATGTAAGAATGCTTGCAGTGTTAAACATGAGAGTTTGCTGACCGTTCAATCCTCTTAATGGAGCATCAAGCGATGAGGCCAGGCTTGTGATATTTAGCGCTTTCATCAATAGAGACTGTTTATATGAGTTCAGCCCATCTTCTGAGTCTCTCAGATCTTGGTCATAAATACCTCCAGCTCTTGCCAAGTTTAGCGCTCTGGACATCTCTGGATTATAGGATTTTGGGGTTGTAGCACAGCCTGCGAGCATAATGGCGGCGAACAAGGCTGTAGCTGAACTTACGGAAGTTGACATATTCATTTTCATTTAAAGCTCCTCTTTTAGAAATAGAGTGCCATTGGTTTGTGAAAATGCAACAAGGGTTAAGTAAAACTTTTTAAAAATCATAAGTTTGTACGGACGTGACAAAGTTACCGACATTTCACATGTGGAAGTTTTATTTGGGTTGCCCAAATTGGACAGTTTGGCAGTTCGGTTTGTACTCATTTGCTCGGTAGGCTTTCGGGTGACACGAAACCTATTGGAGCAACAGTATGAGAGTCTCTCCCCCTTACATTAGAACACTATCTGCCTCTTGTTTAATCATCTTCTCTGTCGTCGCCACTCATGCCTCGGCTGAAGGACTTCAGTCCGAGATGGATAGACTATTCAATGAAATGAGTAATACAACCAGACCTGGTATTCATGAGACACAACGCCGTGGAGTTATTGCGGGTGGGCGTGTGACCACCAAAGCGCGTATTTTTGATGAAAACCTAGTTAGCTTTGTCCCTCCATCTTGGAAAGCTGGGTGTGGTGGCGTTGATCTATTCGGTGGTTCTTTATCGTTTGTGAATGCAGATCAGATTGTTCAACTGATGCGAGCTGTGGCAGCAAATGCAAAGGGCTATGCTTTTCAACTAGCTCTGGATAATGTTTTTCCTGATGGTGCCAAATGGATAGAAAACTTTCAGAAAAAAGTTCAGGCTTTGAACCAACATTTAGGCAATTCTTGTCAGTTAGCTCAGGGTATTGTTAACGATTCACTAAGTGCTTTTGACACAAAACTAAAAAACGATACTCGTACAAAAGCATCGACCAAAGGCTTATTTGAAGACATGTTTTCTGCAACGCAGGAAACGGATGGACAAACGGCAATCAAGACTCTGAAAGACAACTCGCCACAGGCCTACCAAGAGATGATAGGTAATATTGTCTGGAAGCAACTCAAAAAGAATAGTGTAAGTTCATGGTTCCAGTACGGGGATAGCAGCCTGCTTGAAGCCATGATGTCTATAACTGGTGCCGTTGTCATTGGTGATTTAATTAATGATCCAAATCTTGCTGGAGCAAACAACAGTACTAATCCCATCGTCACCTTACCGGGGAATCGAATTACCCTTGGAGATCTCATTTCAGGTGGCTCTGTTAAAGTTTATTCATGTGACAGTGATACGGTTAACTGTATTTCTGCTGGTTCTGAGCTGAAGAGTGTTCAGCTCAGGGGTATTGGCAATCAAATGTCAGATTTACTTCTTGGTTCTGATTCTTCACCTGGATTGATTTATAAATATGCAAACAATGTTGGGGCTTTAAGTTCTGCCGAGATAGCTTTTGTATCAAATCTCCCCAGTAGCTTTGGCTCACTTTTCCGAAATCTTTCAGCTGTTTCCAGTGATACAGCAGAGCAGTTTGCTCAGCAAGCACAGACCATCATAGCGCTAGATATAACCTACAGGTTTATTGAGGAGATATACCGGGCAACAACTATTGCGTTAGCTAACAGTGATAATGCCTATCAACAAAAAGCTGTTGATGTACTTGATGCTTCTCGTGCTGTTGTCAGACAAGAGTATGACCAATTAATTGTGAGACACGGGAAGCTAAGTGATCTGATGGGGTATTACAACAGCTTACTCGATGTCACAAAAAAGCAGCGGCTTTTACTTGCGGCCCAAGCATCAGGGAAAAAGGAGTAACTAATGGATTTTAGTATTTATTCCGTCGGTGATGCCGCATTTCTAGAGCAAATAATGATTGCTGTGGCGATGGCTACAGGCACCGGTGATTTTGAACGCATGGTAAGTATTGGCCTTTTAATTGGCGCTCTTATCATCTCATTTCAGTCGTTATTCCAGGGCGCTAAATCCTGGGATTTACATCAAGTTTTTGCTTGTTGGCTAGTGTATGCCATTTCCTTTGGAACCGGCGTTACGGTAACTATTGAGGACGCGTACAACGGACAAGTGCGAGTAGTGGATAACGTACCTGTTGGTCCAGCCGCCGCTGGTTCTATAATCTCAAGCGTTGGATTTGGTCTCACAAAACTCTTTGAGGTTGCATATAGCCCTGTCGCGAGTGTGACTGAATCAAAGTTCATGGATTCTTTAGAGTTATTATCAAAGCTCAGAAATCACGAAATGGAGTCAGCACTATGGACTGTCTGGAATGATTCTCTAGGAGGCGGTGCTGTTGATATGAAGAAAAGCCTGACTAACTACATATCAGAATGCACAGCAATTAAATTTTCATTAGGTGAGTCAAATGAGGATCAAATCAACACAGAGAATTGGCGTACAGCTCTCAGATTTGATTCACAAATATATGGGACCCGATTGTTCCTGTCTCCATCTGGCCCGACAGATCCCAGTTGTACAGATGGCTGGATTCAGTTGAGCCAATCCTTTGAAACTGCCTTCAATTCTGGCCTTTCGCAACAAGCTCTTGGCTATTTGTTGTCTACCACTGATGCTTTGAATGCTACATCTGACTCTTTATATCGCCTGCAGGTTACGAATGTGGCCGCAGGTGATTTTATAAAAGCCAATTTTCTACAACCTATCGTACAGCGTGGCTTTGCTCAGTACTACAGTGATATGAATGATCCGTACGCACAAATCATGCTCACTCAAGCTGAGTCTCAGCGAAATACGCAATATGCAGCCGAACAGTCTTTGTTTGTAAAATCGATTCAACCTCTTATGACCTTGGTAGAGGGGTTTGCCTATGCGATTACGCCCATAGCCGCATTTGTTATGGTGCTAGGTTCTAAAGGTTTGCTATTGGTCGGTAAGTATCTTCAAATGCTTATATGGGTACAACTTTGGTTGCCAATTATGTCGGTAATCAATCTATTCATTTACATAATGGGGCAGCAGGCGCTCGCAAAATATACCACAGGGAACTTATCCTCATTTGAAGGTGTTGCATATGCTGGGGCCGAAATTGAGCGTTGGATAGGGATAGGTGGAATGATGGCCGCAGCAACGCCAGTCCTATCGTTGATGTTAGTAACTGGCTCAGTATATGCCTTCAATAGTCTTGCTCAACGAGTGGGGGCGAGTGATACAGTCAATGAAAAACTAATGTCTCCAGACTTAGTGGACCGTGGTTCTGTTTTGAGTCAACAACCACAATTTAATCAATCCCGAATTGCTGGAACAATGACCTCTGGAGGTGAGTCGTTAGTTGATAGTATTAACTTAGGAAGTACCGTAAGTAATGCCCTTAGCAGTAGTTCTGCTGCTACTGCACAGGCTCAGAAAGGCTTCGCTAATCAATTAAGTAATAGTGTGTTTTCTGGACATGGTTCAGAACAGACTTATTCACAACTACAATCATTAGGACAAACGCTGAGAGCGTCCGATTCAACTCAGGCTAAAAGTATTTTGTCCGCCGCTCAGAACTACTCTCGTGAT
The DNA here is from genome assembly GCF_000015185.1 of Shewanella sp. W3-18-1. NCBI lineage: Bacteria > Pseudomonadati > Pseudomonadota > Gammaproteobacteria > Alteromonadales > Shewanellaceae > Shewanella > Shewanella sp. W3-18-1. Next base: position 4,694,131 of record NC_008750.1, read on the forward strand.
CATGGATTAAATTCCTCTCACACGGATGCTGTGGCTGGAGCTATTGCTATGCGGGCCAGCGCTGGTGTGGATGCCGGAAAACTTGCTGCTGCTTTTACAGGACCGGTTGGTGCCGCTGTAAATGCCGCTAACCCGGTATCTATGAACGGTAGTTTAGATGTATCTGCGCAATCACAGAGTCAGGATAGTAGGCAGCAGCTTAGTTCTGATATTGACTCTTTATCTCGCGGACTTGGTTTTACAAAAGATGACAGTTCAGCATTAACGAGTGATTTGGCTCGTCAAGTTTCCACTGATAAAGGTCAACGTTTTACCCAGAGCTTAGGTGAAGAGCAGAGAAAGCAGCTCATGCAATCCAGTTCTGATCTTTTGTCTTCGCAACAAACCTACCAAGAGTTATCTCAGGCTCAGCAAACTATCGGGACTACTAGCAACAATAATATTAGCGCGTTAGCTGACAAAGTTCTGAACAACTGGTCAGCTGGTAAGTCATTGTCAGATGGCGTTAGACAGTCATCGCCAGAGACAAGAGATTTTGCGCAAAGAAAAGCCCAGCATTACCAAGATTTAGGCATTGATTCCCAGAGGGCAATAGTTGGAGGGCAGTTGTTTGCTATGCTCAATTCCAACTCTCCATCTGAACAAGCAATTGCAGCCAGTGCAATAGCAAAGGCGACTGGTGGCAACAGTGGCATCGACTTTAATCAACCAGGTCAAAGTGCAATGTTGGTAAAGGATGCTCCGCGCTATATTTCACCGGTCGAAAATACGAGCTCACTTTCGGCACCGGAAAGAATGAGCAGTGAACAAAAGCTTTTGGCTGAATCAGGCAGTATTGGATCTGAAAATTCTGTTCGTGACGCTCATGAAAAGGGTATCCAACAACTTGAGCAGAGTTATGGGTCCAGCAGAAATGAATACCTTAATGACCGCTTGCCTGCTTTAAAGTCACAGATCATGGCATCTGATTTAGCCCCTTCAACATCCAGCACTTTGTTTGCAGGTGCTGAAGGCGCTGGTCGTTTTGTACAGCAAGTTGTGGGTGGCGCAGGAGCCGCCAAAGATGGGTTCGCAGAGAATTTTGGGCAATCAATGTCTAAGTTAGCCCAGATGACTCCAGCACAACGAGATCAGTTTATTGAGGACACAAAGAAAGGGGACGATTACGTCAAGCAAGAGTATGGTCTTGGAGGCTTCCTGGCTGTAGGTGCTGCAAATCTGGGTAGGGATATCATTGGTGTGGGAATCAGTGGATTTGAAGCCGGTAAAGAATGGTTAACCGGTAAGTCAGATCTTTCAGAGGCAGCACAGGGAATGTCTGTTAGAGAAAGAGGGATGTTTTTTGCTTCTGCATTAGCAAGTGCAAGCGAGGCTGGAGCTGGAAAGGCGGCTGAGTTTGTTCAGCAATATGGTGACGAATTCAGGCAGATAGCAATGGATACTGCAAGATATGATTATGGTTTGAATAGTCAGGCAGGAGCAGAATTGTTTGCTGCATCGTTGATGGGCGGCGATTCATCGCGCTCTGGAGAACTAAGAGAAAATCTCAGAGAAGAGGTTGGTGATAACGCATTGGCAGATAAAATGGCTGCGATTATTGAAAGTTCGGCGGGGGCAGGTAAAGACCAAGCGGGCGGATATTTAGCGCCTGTTTCAAGATACTTATCTGTAGCCAAAGGAGGCCGTTAATGAGCAGACGAGCTGAATATAGACGCGCCATTAAAGAGCTTAAAGTGATGATATTACTGGGGGAAGGGAGATGGCTAAAAGAAAAGCCAATCTCCTGTGGAAATAAAAAATTTATCGTCGATGGTTCGGTGTTGAACAATGTAATCAGAGAGCATCCGGAACTTAATAAACACATTTTGATAGGTTTTTTTTCGTCGCCTCAACGGTATCCGTTATTAAGATATAAAGATAGGCAGTTAACGTTAAGTCTATAATTAATAGAAACAAAGGCTCTCAGGAGCCTTTGTTTTTATTCAATCCATAGAAGCTTCCGGATACATCTACGTCACTTACCATTGGAGATCCTGTGGCAGGGTTGTATGTGACGTCTGCAAACAGATCTCGCCCAGATAATGTGTTCGTTTTACTCCCGGAACTACTGATTAGATTGGCTCTTTTACCAATCTTTAAAGATGCCAGCAGAGAAACTCCGACTACAAAAAATATGAGCGACCATAGGCCAAGAAGTTTGTACGAATAGAACAAACTTACGATTAAAAACAAAGAGAATAGCGCCTTTTTCATTTACGCCTCCTGATTAATATGTAACCGATTATAGATTATCGTTCAGAAATGCAAATCTTCATAGCACCATAAAATGATACTGTAAAAAAACACAGTATTTGGCGTTGCATTATTAAAAAGTCATGGTATTTATGATTGATGACAAAGTTAACCATTGAATAGATCAGGTGTGTTATGGAGAAAGATATGAAGCATTTAGATCGTGAAACTGAAAAGCGATTAAACACAGTCGTTAAGGCAATCGGAACGTTGTTTATTCTAGGCTTTCTTACCCATTTGGTTATCTCGTCGTGGAGAGATGGCCAATATGGGTTTACCTTGCTGGCGTTGATTGCCGGGGTGGCGTTAGCTTCAATCAATCTGGGCCGCATCAAGAAAGTTAAGGAGAGCTGCTGATGTATGCGCTAGAGCCGCTAGAACGTGATGTTATTGGTAGCTTTGACAAGTTTGCCATTCAATTAAGTGAAGAAAGGCCGGACCAAGATATTTTTGAGTTCGATTTGACTCTGTGGACACTACTGAAGCTTTTATCAGTCAATGCACCATCCGAGGTAAGTAATCATTTTTCTCTTCCAGAAGATCTTGTTAATAAATTGGCGTCAGCTCCTGACAGTTATCTTTCACAATTAGCGAGTGGAGTTCTTCTAAGCTTTAAACTTGAAACAGATCAAATGGAAGTGATCGATACTCTTGCCGTTAGCTACGATTCTGTCATATGCCTTAAAAATGTTGTGGACGACTTTGACGCAGCGTACTGGCTATTGCTTAATAAGTTAGCTAGTAGAAACTTGGACATGGCGATGCAAATTTTTGGTGTATCTTCTGGTCTTGCTTCCTCAGTCGCCGCCTCCTCAAACAGCCAGTTAAGGTCGTTATCGCATAGGGTCGTTATTAGATTTTCATTGAGATTTGATATTGGCGTACTCGATCAATTCTTATCAGCAGCTCTTGCCGATACAACGCCGATTTTATTAAAAAAGATTCAGCAATCTTTGGTGTGGAGATAATCATGAGTGAATGTTTTACATCTGGTTCTTTATCTCGCTGGGTAAAGGCAAGGCACATGGCATTGGCGGGTTATATCACAAAGATAATTATCCTAGAGACTGGTTTGACTTATAAGCAAGTTCGCAGGCTGTACGCTGAGCTTCAATATTCCGGATATGATGTGAAGGATAAGAAATCCAGGACATTCCGTGGTGGAGCGACGCTGATCCACAGTCAGACATCTAAAATTCAAGCATCGCTTTTAATGCAGCTCTATTCAAATCTTGGAGGGGAAAAGGTTAAGCGTTCTGTAGATATTAGCGCTCTGAATAAAGCGTTTAGGATGTATCACGCTATCCGTAAAGAAGTACCAGGTATGAAAGGAGGAAAATGGGAGCCCTTCGACATTACAGATGCCTGGTGTCTTGCTTCGGAGCTGAGAAGTGGGAACGCAATGATAGAGCATTGCGAGCAATGCCAATGCACTTTTTTTACGTCAATTAATCAGCGAACATGTGTTGAATGCCCATTCTGCCGGGTCTCAAAAGCTGCCTGAATACAGCCGCGTATGCCGCAAAAGGGCAAATAGCGATGCTAATTTTTATGAGAGAGCGGCATAGCATTATCCAAAATAAAAAGCTGGAGAAATGCTATGTCCACTATGCCGCCCATCATGGCGAGGTTTGTTGCCTCGCTCCTATGTTTAACCATCTCAGTTCTTCCGATACATTCTTATGCGGGTAATCAGGAACCTAACATCGGAGCTGTTGGTCGTGATGCCAAACAATTTGGTTTATCTATTGCGAACGGAGTTAAGCAAAACTCTGCTCAGATTCAAGATGGTAAAATTTCTCTACCAGTTGGTAATGGCCAATCAACATCCATAAACATAAATGAACTGTTTCCTGGAGTTCAACCTGGGCAAAATACCGCAGAGTATTTCCCTGATGCAGCATCTCAGGAGGAGCTAGAACAGATATTCAGTGATGCTGATGCTATGGATCAGTTTGGTAATGAGGCAAAAGCCAATTTATTCCAAGACGCCAACAGCGCCAATCCCTCAATATCAGGTTCTGCATATCAAGTTCTTATGGATGCGGCCAATCGCTCACGCCCTGATTTCAGTAATGACCCAGTACTAAATCTAAGCAAAAAGACCTATGAGGATATGGACCTCATCGCAGGTGGCTTTGGGGATTGTTCTGCCGAAACAACTATTAATCAGAATACCATCAACGCGCATATTCCAGAGTATGAGCGATGCCAGCGAGTTGTGGACCAAAGCGCCGATTGCGAAGTTGTTCATGACTACGACGCCTCAGTTGTGAAGCACCATGATGGCCCATACAACCTCAAATCTTGTGGTGAAGGATGTACAGAACTCTGGATTGGTAAGGTAGGGAACAACTACTGGGAAGGGAATTGTAAAATATTTGAAGAACAGACCAGCGTTCAAGTAAGTAACCCTGAGGCAATAATTTCTGCGACCTTAGAATATGTTAAGTGGGATGACTATATTAAGGTACTGGTAGGAGAGCCTGGTAAAGAAGTACAAGTGTGGAATGGGCCGAATAATAACTTCCCCCCTGAAACAGGTGGAAAATGTGAGCTCAAAACTGAATGGGAAAGCACACCAAATGTAGACGTAACGAACATATTCAAAAGACAAAATCGTAACGGAATTGTCAATTTCAAAATACGAGTTTCCGTTGGTGGTGCTGGTGAAGGCTATGGACGCATTAAACTCCGTTATGACCCTGCCAAAGCTATTACCAAGGATGAGTGGTCTCCACAAAGCTGCATGGATTCGGCAAAAGGGGTTGTAGATGGTTTTGCAGAAGGTGAGATCACTTGTATAGATGACCCGACTGATGCTACGGGCTGCACAGTCATCAACGGGGTCAAAGTTTGCGAATCCCAACTCAAACCGTCACCTTTGCCTGGCATTCCAAAGCTGTGCAAAAAGGTTCGAGTTAAAGCCGACTATGACTTTTATAAGGGGCAAATGGACTGCTGGACAGATCCTCAAGGTGAAACACACTGCCCTGTAAATACTGGTGGAAATCTTAACAGTTGCCAGATGTACGAGGATAATCCTCAGTGTGGATTTATTAGTTCGGAATGTATTGATGGAGCAGAAGGTTCCTCGGGTAAGTGTTATGTGTTTAAAGATACCTACGACTGCGGAACGGACGTATCAATACCTACTTTAGAGAAAGAAACGACGTATCAATGTGGCGGACCCATTAGGTGTATGGGGGATGATTGTCTCGATATAACAAAGTCACAAAGCACTGATTTCGCTCGTGCATCAGCATTGTTGAATGCAGCTCAGTTCATGACTCAGGATATGAGTTGTACTGGTCAAAATGGTAATGATAACCCCACGGGTGAAGAAAATGTGATGTGTTCAGCTTTTGCCGGTGAGGCCGGGGAATGCAAGATTGCTGTGGGTGGTGTCTCAGATTGTTGTGAAAAACCGACGAATATTTCGTTTGCTGACTATCTCAATTTGATTATGGCCGTGCCTAAGCTAGACGGTGCCGTTATGGGACTCTCTGATGGCAGTGCCGTGAAAGGAGCATACCAAGTATTAAGAGACCCCGTAATGTCTGGCTGGACCGAAATAACACAGCCTTTTGCAAGTTATATCGAAAACATTAGTGGAGCGGTTGATAGTTTTCTCCAGCCTGTTCAACAGTTTGCCAAGGAGACTATTGGCGCATTAAAGGAGCAAATTACCAAGCTGACTTCTGAAGCTCTAGGGAATGCTTCTGCGACGGGAGCCGCTGGCGTACCTGCTGGTGCTCCTGAATCAATGACTGAACAAATCCTCGGCCAACAAGGTGCCGCCATGCTAAGCACCGTTATGACTGTTTACACAGTCTATGTAGTGTCAATGGTCATGATCCAAATGATTTGGAAGTGTGAGGAAAAGGAATTCACCATGAATGCTAAAAGAGCACTAAATAGCTGCACATACGTTGGATCTTACTGCAAGTCCAAAGTACTGGGAGCATGTGTCGAGGAGCGAGAGTCCTATTGCTGTTTCAACTCGCCACTCTCTCGAATCATCCAAGAGCAAGTGCGGCCACAACTTGGCCTTAACTTTGGTGATGCGCGTACACCTCAATGCGGCGGAATTCCATTGGATCGAATAGCGGATATTGATTGGAGTAAGGTCAACCTAGACGAGTGGTTGGGGATACTTCAGCAAAATGGAAAACTTCCTGATCCCGCATCGTTAAACTTGGATGCTTTAACGGGAGCTGGAAGTGATTTTAATATTGATGGTACTCGACAAGACGCCTCAGAACGTATCATGGAGCGGCTGGAAGGGATTAATGTGGACAAAATTAGAAACGACAAAGCGCGTGAAATATTCCCTGACTTGGATGGAAATGGTGGTTGATGTTTATCAATGAGAAAACTTTCACATGTGAAAGTTTTCTCATTGTCCTTTTCTTCTTCTTCGCGCCCGAATAGGGCACATCCAGAGCCGAGGTTTTTAGATGCTATCCCGCAAAATTTTCCCTGCAATCAAATTCGTTAGGGGAACTTATGCAGCAGACAATCCAAATCGAAAGTAGCACTGGTCACAGGCATCTACAGCTTCTGTCAGTGCACGAAGTCACGGCTTTACTAAAGATTTCAGCGCCAACGCTTCAACGAATCCGCACAAACGATCCTTCATTTCCCAAACCATACAAGCTCAGTGGAGATAAAACACTAAGATACAGATTAGATCAGTTGGAAGCATGGCTTGATTCACGCAGGATCAGTAATGAAGCCATTTAGCCAACTTTTTTCACAGTATCAGGCAGATATTGAAGTAAAAAATAATAGTAGACCACAAGGCTTGAGTAGGGCTGAGTCTGAATTAATAGATGCTTCTGTAAGGATTAAATCAGATCCACCCTTGTCCAATGATTTCACTTTTATGCACTCAATAATGTGCCAAATCGGTTTACCTCGTTCAAGAGTAAATGGAGTTGAGTTTGAAAGGCGCTGCGGTGCTGCTGGTCTATACATTCGAGCGGGTAAAATATGGGATGGAAAACAGTTTGTTCAGCAGCCGGTTCCCTATGGGCCAATGCCCCGTTTGGTAATGGCATATCTGAATACTCAAGCGTTGCGTTCAAAATCACCGGAGATTGATGTCGGCAATAGCGCCAGTGCTTTCCTTAAACAACTAGGCAAGGAGTCATCAGGAGGAAAAAATGGGAGCTATACAAACTTCCGTAAACAGCTTTTGGCGTTATCTGCTTGTAGTATTACCCTTGGTTTTAGTACCGCTGATAAAGCGTTCACTTACGATGGTAAGCCAATCCAAAAATTTGAAGCTTGGATTGGTAACAGCGACAATCAAGGTCAAGGTGCTCTATGGCCTGGTGTTATTACATTTTCACACGAGTACTTTACGACGCTAAGCGAACATGCTGTACCGCTTGATTTAAGGGCTCTAAATCAGCTTAATAGCAGTGCTCTTGCGATGGATATTTATGCCATGCTCTCGGATCGTTTACATCGAATTAGCGGTAGGCCTGTCGTATTGTACTGGCGTAATTTGCGCGAGCAGTTTGGTCAAGAATATACCGGAGACGACGCTGACAGGAACTTTAAGAAGGTATTCCTTCCTGCGCTAAAGAGAGTCCTTACTGTTTATCCGGATGCAAAAGTTAAGAAAGTGACTGGCGGAATTCTGATGATGTCCAGCCCCCCACCGATTCCATACCGTAATTGACTTAATAACCGGCCAATGTGCCGGTTTTTTTATGTTATTGCTTTGCAAAGTTGTGGAAAACCCTGTTGGTTTTGGATTTTGTCCACGCATAATCGCCCCCCCTTTTTTACGCATAATTACCCCCCTAACTACTGACAAGTTGCGCATAATCACCCCCCCTTGCCACGCATAATTACCCCCCCCCTAAACCTATAGGTATTGCCTTTAAAAAAATCCTATAGAGATACCTATAGTTGAACCATGCTCAGGTGTTAATAACTCTGTTCGCGCCCTAAAAAGGCAGATCCAGAGCCGAGGATTGGTAGCTACCTCTCATAAACTAGGTCTATCAATAACTGGTGTGTAACGGATAGGCTGATGAATGTAGACATGAATGAAACCTTGAATGCCTTGATAAGCGAAATTGCAGAAATGAAACAATTACTGGCTCAGGTCGTTGAAAATACGGTGAGTGACGGCAGCAAATCAAACTTACCTCCATCTGATAAAGAATATCTTACCGTCGATGAGGCGGCGGCATTAGTTGGAGCAAAACGCTCATACATCTACCGCCTGACGCATGAAAAGCGCTTATCGTTTACTAAGCCGGGTGGTAATCGGGTGCTAATTAAGCGCTCAGACCTTCAAGCATGGTTGGAAAAGAACAGAGTGAAGTCCCAAGATGAACTTCACCAAGATGTTGCAAATTACATTGCGTGCTCACCTCGCAGCCGTAGGGCATCTTAAAGTGTTTTATGGGGTACGGATTTTCCGCAGTGAGGACAGCAAGTTTCAGGCTCTTTTACCTTATCTTCAAAAATATCTGGAAAGCCTCTCATTGCTGTTACCCGGCGACTTTCAAGGATATCAGCATAAATTTCCGTTGTTCTCAATTCGGAGTGCCCAAGAAGGCGAGAGAGAGAATAGATATCAACGCCACGGTTAAGCTGGGCCACCGCAAATGTATGTCTGCCAACGTGGAAAGTAACATGTTTTTGAACGCCTGCTAGCATTGCCCAATGTAGTAAAGCGACGTTGGTGTAACTACTATATTTCAACCCTTTAAAGACTCGCTCGGTTTTATCTTGGCGCTCTCCCATAAGCTTAACTGCTGAGTCTGGTAGATCCAAGTAGACTAAGCTGTTTCCGGCATTCAGTAATTTAGTCTGCTTGAAAATAATTCTGTAGTGCCCATCCTGAAACTCTTCTATTTCTTTCCATGTAAGCTTCTGAATATCGCTCCATCTCAAGCCAGTTGTGCAACTAAAAAGAAATGCCCGTTTAAGAACATCATAGCGACATTCCGCCCTTGTCATAGCTCGAACTTCATCCAGAGTGAGGTAGGTTCGCTGGGTATTTTCTGCTTTGACACTTTTTACTCGCTGGACTGGGTTATCCCTTATGATGCCTTCTCTGTACGCTTCATTTAGGGCGGCTCTGACTTTGTTGAAGTAACTAGAGGCCGTGTTTTTGGCAAGCTTTGACTTAGATTTCGTTAGCGGTTCCTCTAAAAGGTATTTCCTAAACCCTTCTAGGAATTTTTTATCAAGTTCTTCAAAAGTTAGCTCTGCTCTTCCGTGATAGCTCCGAAGATGTTTACCTGCTGAGATCCAAATAGAATAGTTTGAAGAACTTCCAGACTCTTTGCTGGCAGTTAACTTGTCGTAGTATTCGTAAAAGCTCGAAGCAAGTTTTACTCTGTCTTCCAGTTGGAACTTATTACTGTGAGATTCAACGAGCCTTGCTGACCGCGCAGCCTCAGCCTGACGCAACATTTCTTTATTGTGTTGACGCTCTGCTTGTGTCTTTGGGTTCTCGTAGAGATAGAGCTCTAAAGGTTCGTAGTCGCGCTTTGCACGTTTTTTACCATCCTCACCTTCAACAACACCGTAGTAGTACACCAGCCTAAGTTGCTGGAGCCCCTTCGAGTTAGGATTACGCTTGTTTACTGATACCTTCATAATTGCTCCGCTTTGCTCCCGTTACTCCAAAATTTTAACTCGGGAGCAAATACGGATCAATATTTAGCAAAACGGAGCAAAATCGTGGAAAGGGAAGTAAAACCTAACTATAAGAGGTTCACTATAAAATCACCTAAATAACAGTAAGTTGCTTTGATATGCTTTGAAGGGTTTTGCTTTGTTTTTCATCTGAATTGCGAGCTTCACTTCCCGATACAGAATGAGCTAAAAATTTTGCCCAATAGATCGTCTGAGGTAAAACGGCCTGTGATTTCAGATAGGGCTATTTGTGCCATTCTGAGCTCTTCCGCTAATAGCTCTCCTGCGAGGTAAACCTCTAATTGCTCTTTACCTAATTGCAGGTGGCTTGCGGCTACATCTAAGGCCTCAAGATGACGGCGGCGTGCGATAAATCCACCTTCTAAGTTACTTTGGTAGCCCATAAGTGACTTTAAGTGCAGTTTTAACTCATCAACACCGAGCCCTGTTTTGGCTGAGATCCGGTAAACGCTATAACCTTTTTCTTCCGTCATATCGAGGTTTTCACCGGTAAGATCGGCTTTATTGCGGATTACGGTTACCCCTAAATTAGCGGGCAGTCGATTGATAAAATCTGGCCAAATATCATGGGGATCGACAGCATCCGTGGTGGTGCCATCGACCATAAATAACACGCGATCAGCGCTGTTGATTTCATTCCAAGCGCGCTCGATACCAATTTGTTCAACGGTATCAGTGGTATCACGCAGGCCTGCTGTATCGATAATATGCAGTGGCATGCCATCTAAATGGATATGTTCACGTAGTACATCGCGAGTAGTACCGGCTATTTCGGTGACAATCGCCGATTCTTTACCTGCTAACGCATTTAATAAACTGGATTTTCCGGCATTAGGGCGGCCGGCAATCACCACTTTCATGCCTTCACGAATGATAGAACCTTGTTTAGCACTAGCTTGTACGGTGCTGAGTTTGTCGATGATTTTATAGAGTGCATTGGCAATTTTGCCATCACTTAAAAAGTCGACTTCTTCATCGGGGAAATCAATTGCGGCTTCAACGTATAAACGCAGGTTCGTGACTTGATCCACCAGCTCATGGACTTCCTTAGAAAACTCACCCTGCAGCGATTGTAGCGCGCTTTTGGCGGCCTGCTCGCTGGTGGCATCGATAAGATCGGCAATCGCCTCGGCTTGGGTTAAGTCGAGCTTATCATTCATAAAGGCTTGTTCGCTAAATTCACCGGGTTTGGCGATACGAATACCTTCAACTTCCAATACACGTTTGATCAGCATGTCGAGGACTATTTGGCCGCCGTGGCCTTGCAATTCCAATACGTCTTCACCGGTAAAGGAGTTAGGCCCCTTAAAAAATAGCGCTATGCCTTGGTCTATTACTTGGCCTGTTGCATTTTTAAAATCACAATAATCGGCATATCGGGTTTTAGGTAAATGACCTAAAACTGCCATGGCAACATCAGTTGCCTTGTCACCTGAAATTCGAATGATGCCAACGCCGCCACGTCCGGGTGCGGTGGCTTGAGCCACGATAGTGTCAGTTGTCACGGAAATACCCACCAAACTAATATTTACCAATACCCTGTAAAGGAAAAGGCGGCTAATTAAGCCGCCTTTAGTGTCATTTTCACTTTATGCTTTGCTAAAGGTAGGGCTTATTTTAAGCCTTTTTTCTCAAGACCTGCATAAATAATCTTCTGCTGGATGATGGCAACAATGTTACCCACTAACCAGTATAGTACTAGACCTGATGGGAACCACAGGAAGAATACGGTAAAGATTACTGGCATCCATTGCATCATCTTCACTTGCATTGGATCCATCGTCGGTGCGATAGGTTGCATTTTCTGCATGATGAACATAGATACGCCCATCAGCAACGGCAGTATGTAGTAAGGATCTTGTACCGATAAATCGTGGATCCATAACATAAAGGGAGCGTGACGTAGTTCGAAACTTTCTAGCAATACCCAGTACAAGGCAATGAAGATTGGCATCTGTAAAATAATAGGTAAACAGCCACCCATGGGGTTAACTTTTTCTTTCTTATACAGTTCCATCATAGCTTGACCCATCTTCTGACGGTCATCACCAAAACGTTCTTTTAAGTCGGCAAGTTTAGGTTGCAGATTGCGCATCTTAGCCATTGAGGTGTACTGCGCTTTTGTTAGCGGGAACAGTAAACCACGAACGGTTAAGGTGATCAGGATAATTGCTACACCCCAGTTACCCACAAATGATTGATAGAACATCAATAACCAGTGGATTGGTACCGCTAACCACCATAAGAAACCGTAATCAACGACAAGGTTCAAGGTTTCTGAAATGGCGGATAGTGCCGCTTGATCTTTAGGACCAACATAGAACTGTGAGCTAATTTCTTGGCTAGCACCAGGTGCGATATCGTATACCGCACCGCGGAAACCAATATTCGCTAAACCGCCAGCACTGACACTTGAAAAAATAGTGTTACTGTCAGTTGCGGGTGGCACCCAAGCTGAAACGAAATAGTGCTGTAACATGGCAGCCCAACCGCCTAAAGTGGCTTGGTTCAGGTTGCTTTTGGCCATGTCATCAAAGTTGTATTTCTCGTAGCGCACATCATTTGTTGAGAACGCACCACCACGGTAGGTAGGCATCATCATACTGCTTTCAGATGGCTTGATTGTTTGTTTAATCTGACCGTACATCTGAACTTGCAGCGGTGCTGCTGAAGTGTTGTTGATTTTATAGTCAACATCTACGTTGAACTTACCACGATGGAAAACAAACACTTTAGTGTAAGTTACGCCGTTATCGGCCACGTAGGTTAATGGCACTTCTAAGGTGTCTTGGCCTTCGGCTAATGTGAATTCAGTTGCAGAGGTTGTGAATGCTGCACGACCGTTGGCGCTGCTATCGATACCATCACGACCGATCAAACCGCTTTGGGCGATATAAGTGTAATCTTTTGTCTGCTCAAGCAATACAAAAGGTTGCTCTTTACCTTGCTCCATTTTGTGTGAAACTAGTGCAGCAAAGACGATGTCGCCACCTACAGGGTTGATTTGTACATCAAGCTGATCAGTTTTTACTGTGATAAGATTTTTACTCGCAGCTACTGCTGCTGGTACACCTGTATCAGCTTCTGGAACATCGGCACTGTGAGTGCTAGCCACATTCGCCACTAAGGACGATTCTGTTGCAACGGGTTTAGGAGCTTTGTCTGCTTGCCACTGTTGCCACAGCAAAAAGCTGACAAACAGTAGTCCTATGAGCAATATATTGCGTTGAGATTCCATAGCCTATTTATTACACCTGTCATTTTTAGGGGGGACGGGATCGCTACCGCCGGGATGTAAAGGGTGACATTTTAATATGCGTTTCAATGCAAACCAACAACCTTTCGCGGTTCCGTGCACTTTTATTGCTTCAATGGCGTAATGAGAGCAAGTGGGATTGAAACGACAACGAGGGCCCAGTATAGGGCTAATGAAGATTTGATAGCCACGAATTAACGTGGTCGCTAGCCATTGTAGCGGCGACTGAGTTTGCGCCATAGCTTTTCTATCAATTTGTTGATCTCTGCGTTTTCCATTTCCATCACGCCATTTCTGACAAGCACGACAATATCAAGATGAGGAATATCGTGCTGATTTAAACGAAAACTATCTCTGATGATACGCTTAATGCGATTACGTTGATTAGCACGCTTTACGTAGCGTTTAGCCACAGTAAGGCCCAGACGCGGATGTTGCTCCGAATTAGGAATAGCGAGCAAGGTAATTTCAGCAGAAGATGCTTTGATGGGGTTGGAGAATACAGATTTAAATTGCGCGGGAGTTAGCAAACGCAACTCCCGCGTAAAGGTATAGCTAGTCAACTAGTTATCCACTTATTAAGCAGATAAACGAGCGCGACCTTTCGCACGACGACGTGCAAGCACCTTACGGCCGCCTACAGTAGCCATGCGAGCGCGGAAGCCGTGAGAACGCTTGCGCTTCAGGTTGCTAGGTTGAAAAGTACGTTTACTCATGATGGCAATCCGTCTTTGTTATTAGTGAACATTCCTTATCTCTGGTATAGAGGTAAGGGCAAAAAAGAGGCCGAATTGTAATCACTTTACTTGGTCCCGTCAACAACGAAAGTCGGTAAGTGGGTTATTTCTGCCAGTGTAGCTTTAGATCCATCCCCACTATACACCATAAGATGTGGATAACTCTGTGTATGGACACTACATATAGTAGTGTAGGGGATCTTCAACGAGATCAAAGGGGCGCCATTATAGATCAATGTGGATCGCTTAATAAAGCAGGATTTGCGTGAAATG